>NZ_CP176427.1:0-4800000 GCF_046250085.1 Mycobacterium sp. SMC-16 | reverse complement strand
CGGGTCGTTGCGTGGCGCTCCTGTGAGCCGGTGGCGGTCGGTACGCGCCTCGACGGGGTGCACGACGATGTCGTCGTCGCCGAGGGCCGCGCCCTTGAGCACGGTCTGCAGCCGGTTCACCAGAACCTTGTCGCTGCGCCAGTTCTCGGCCAGGGTCAGCCGTTGGTCGGCACTGCGCGCGGCATCCAGGTAGGTGACGATGTCGCCGCCGCGGAACGCGTAGATGGCCTGTTTGGGGTCGCCGATCAGCACGACGGCGCTGTGCCCGACGAAGGCCCGCGAGATCACCTGCCACTGCACGGGATCGGTGTCCTGGAACTCGTCGACCATGACGATCGGCCAGCGCCGCCGCATCCGGTCGCGGGCCGGCGCGTCGGGCTCCTCCAACGCGGTGGCGAGCCGGCTGAGCAGGTCGTCGAAGCTCAGCACCCCCAGCCGGCGCTTGCGGCGTTCGAGTTCCTCGAGCACCGCCCGCGCGAACGACAGGCGTTGCGCCGCAACGCTGTCGGGATCGGCGGTCTCGGGCCGCAACTGCGCGCCGGGATCGCCGACGACACGTTTGGCCAGATCGAGCGCATCGTTGAAGCTCAGCGCGGGCTCGTCGCGCTGATCTCCGTAGGTCGTCAGGTACAGGTCGGAGACGATCTCGCCCACCAGGTCGTCGAGGCTCTCGACCAGTTGCGCGCCGGAGTCGGTGTCGCCGGCGATGCCGAGGGAACGCAGCACCAGACCGCAGAACTCGTGCGTGGTGGCGATGGTCGCGGCGTCGAAATCCGACAGCGCATCGCGTAGCCGGGCACGGCGCTGCACCAGTTCGCCGGGCTCGGCGGCCGCCAGGTGGCGGATCAGGTCGTCGTCGTCCTCGGACGGATCAGCCAGCGCGGCAACGGTCTTCACGAGCTGCGCCCGTACCCGTTCGCGCAGCTCCCGGGTGGCTGCCCGGCTGAAGGTGATCAGCAGCATCTCGTCCAGCGTGGCCACGCCCTCGGCGACGTACCGCGTCACCAGACCGGCGAGGGCGTAGGTCTTGCCGGTGCCGGCGCTGGCCTCCAGAACCGTCGTCGTCGCGCGGTCGGGCAGCGGGCCGAGCAGATCGAACGCGTCCATCAGATCCGCCGCTCCGCGTCGAGCAGCGGTTGCCACAGCCGGGACGCGTACGCCCCCAGGCGCGTGGTCTCGCCCCGGACGGCGACTTCGTCGGGCCGCGGTGGATCGAGCAGCACCTGCAACGGCGCGGCCGGTCCCCAGACCTCCACGTGCTCGGCGCCGTCCTTCTCGAACCGCCACTCCGACTCGGCACCCCGCTCCGGTACCGGGTCGTCGAATTGCCGCGCTCGCGCCCATTCCAGCGACGTCTTCAACGGCAGGGGCAGCGGTTCACAGCGGCCCGCGTCGTAGATCGCGACCAGGTCGCGCAACACCGAAAGCGGTTGCTCCGGAGGCTGATAACCCATGGCGTGCACGCCGCCGCGTGGGCCGCGGCCGATGCAGTATGCCTCCCACTCGCGCCCCGGTGCGCCCGCCGCCAGCGCCACCAGGGTGACCCAGGCCTGCAGCCGGTGCTTGGCGCCCAGCTTCGAATAGGTGACCGTCACGGTGCGGTCCTGCCACAGCGGAGCGACAGTGCCGGTGAGCCGGCGGCCTTCGCCCAGCTCGACATCGATGTCCAGCGCGCCGGCCTCGCCCCGCTGCAGCGTCCGGGCGGCCGTCGCCAGTTCGAGTGCCTCGCCACGGATTTCGTTGGCCTGACGCCAGCCGAGCCGCCCCGGCGGCAGTGTGCCGCGCCGCCACTCCGCGCCGATCACGAAGTCGGGATCCCGGCCGATCTTCAGGTCGTCCAGCATGCGTTCCCCGACCGCCCACTTACCGAGTCCGTCGATGGCGACCGGGATGGCATCGGACAATTCGTCGGCGTCCCACGGCAGCGTGTAGTCCAGCGCCCGGAAGAATCCCTTCACCGGGTTCGCGAAGAACCTCAGCAGTTCGGCGAGTTCGACGTCACCGCAGGGCGATTCGTCCAGCGGTCCGTCGATCAGCCGTGGCTTCGGCCGGCGCTCGCCGAGGACGGCCCTGGCCCCGCGCAGCGCTGCCGGATCGTAGGTGAACGGCCGGTCGGGGACCAGCCGGTCGCGCGCGACGGTGCGAATATCGAAGGGCTGCAACGGGTGATCGGCCACGATGTGGTCCCGGACCGGTTCGGTCGTGGTCCGATCCAGCGCGTCGAGCAACTCCTGCACCGGGACCGCGGGGGGCCGGTGCTCACCGGAGTGCTCGTCGGTGCCGGTGTAGGTGATGACCAGGGTGTCGGTGGCCGAGCAGATGGCATCGAGCAGCAACTGCCGGTCCTCCGAACGGATGTCGCGTTCGCCGGTGAGCGGACGACGCGCCAGGACGTCGTCGCCGTCGGCGATGTTGGTGCGCGGAAAGACCCCGTCGTCGAGGCCGACCAGGCACACCACGCGATGCGGCACCGAGCGCATCGGGACCATGGTGCACACCGTCAGCGTGCCGGTGCGGAAGTTGGCGCGGGTGGGACGGCCGGCCAGTTGCCGCTGCAGCAGGGACCGCACGTCGGGCAGCCGCAGTGTCGTGCCGGACCGAGAGCCCGCGTGCGCCAACACTTTCGCCAGTTCGCGGTCGAGTTGCGCCTGCTGCCACTGCTCGTCGGGACCGACCCGCGTGAGCTGTGCGATGCCCTCGCGCAGCACCTCGACCCAGCTCTCCAGCGGTTGCGCTCCGGCGAGCCGGTCGACGACGCCGCACAACCGCTGCACGTACTCCGCCAGCCGGCCGGCCAGTTCCACGCGGTTCGAGTCGACGTCGTCGAGCGGCAGCGCGGTGCCCAGCCAGTCCTGCGAATCGTCGGACATCGCGGTGCCGACGAGCAGCCGGTCGACCCCGAACTGCCAGGTGTTCTGCGGGTACCGCTGCAGTGCGTACGCGGTGCGGTGCGCAGCGTCGAAACCCCACCGGATACCGGCCGCGCCAACCCATTCGGTGAGATCCACCAGGTCGTCGTCGCCCCACGCGAAGCGCCGGCGTACCGGCTCGCTGTGCGCCAGGCTCAGCACCGCACTGGCGGTGGCGCGGCCGTCGGCGATGTCGAGCAGTTCGGCCAGCACCCCGAGCAGGGGATTGGTCTGGGTCAGCGCGCGGTCCGCCAACCGGACCCGCAGGCTCTGGGCCGGATGGCCGAGGTCGGCATGCTCACCTGCGCCGAACGCCGCGGTGATCAGTGGCGCGTAGGTTTCGATGTCGGGGCACATCACCAGGATGTCGCGCGGCTGCAGTGTCTCGTCGTCGTCGAGCAGGCCCAGCAGCACATCCCGCAGGACATCGATCTGCCGGGCCGCGCCGTGACAGCGATGGATCTGCACGGACCGGTCGGCCTTCGCGAGCTGCCGCCCGGCGGGCCGTACCTCGTCGGCCGAGATGTCGGACTGCAGCCGGCCCAGCAGCGTGTCCGGGAATCCGGTGCGGGGATGGAACTGATCGGTCTGCGCGGCGGGCAGGCCGCGTTGCAGCTCCCGCAGATCGCGGCCGAGGGTCTGCAGCAGCGGGTGCCCCACCCGCAGCCGGCTGGTGTCGACGCGCCGGGGCTCCTGACCGCGCAGGTCGGCCAGCGCCTGCCACAGCGGGTCGCTGGGATGCGGCAGCCACAGGTGCAGATCGTGGTGGGTCGCCAGGGCGCCGAGCAGTTCGAGGTCTGCCGCGGGCAACCGGGTGTGCCCGAACAGCGACAGTCGCGGTGGCAGCTCCGATGGCGAATCGATCAGCCGGGCAAGGGTTTTCGCTTGGCGAACCGGCGGAGGGTCGGCGTCGACACGGTCGGCCGTCGCGCGCCACAGGTGCGGTTGCCAGCGCAGGTCGTCGTCCAGCCGGCCGCCCGCGCCGTCGGAGCTCCCGCCCGCCAGCCAGTCGGCGAGCATCGCCGGCCGGGCCTTGGCGTAGGTGTCGAACAGGCCGGCCAGTCGCCGGGCCACCGCGTAGCGACGGCCCTGCCGCAGCTGGGTTTCCTCGGGGTTGCCCAGCGCGGTGTAGCCGAGGTGCGTGGCGAGGGTGCCCGCCCAGGGGGTGTCTGCGCCCAGCTCATCAAGCACTTCCAGCAGCGGCCACACGAGGGCGTCGGGCTCCCACGGATTGTCGTCCACAGTGCCCGTGATCTCGGCGAGAAGCGATGTGGGGGAGCGGAACTCGATGCCCGCGCACACGCCGTCGTGCGCCGTGCCGGTGCCGAGCACGTGGGACAGCTGCTGGCTGAGCCAGCGTTCCATCCCGCGTGCGGACACCAGCACCAACTCGGCGGCGAACGGGTCGGCCAGCGGTTCGGCGAGCAGCGCACCCAGCCCGGCGGCCAGCGCGCCGGTGTCTTCGGCTCGGTGCAGGTGTAGCGCCATCGGACCACCCTAGGTCGGGGCACCGACAGCGTTGTCGATGTGTGGCGTTACCCGCCGAACTCCGCGGCGAGGCCGTCGATACCGGCCTGGATCGCGGCCAGTCCGTCGGCGCGGGCCTTGAGCTTGCTGGCCAGGTGGTGCTGGGTGTGCAGCGTCGCGGCGAATCCGGCGGCCACCTCCTGGGCGCGGCTCAGCACGTCGTCCGGCGCCACGACCTCGTCGAGCCAGCCGCCGGCGCGCGCCTCTTCACCGGTGAACGTCGCGGCCAGGCCGACCGCCCGCTGGAAGGCCGAATTGGTCAGCCGCATCCGGAGGATTTCGATGCAGGACTGCGGCACCGTCATGCCGATGGCCACCTCGTTGGCCTGGCAGCGGGTCTTCTCGGAACCGATGCGGTGGTCGCCCGAGCACAGCAGGAACGATCCACCGGCGACGGCCGGTCCGGTGGCGGCGACCACCACGGGGACGGGGAAACGCAGGACCCGGTCCATCAGCTCGATGCCGCCGCGCAGCATGGCGAACCCGGCCGCGGCGTCTCCGGAGCCGAAGATCGCGAGGTCGAACCCGGCGCTCAAGACCCGGTTGTTGCCGGCGATGACGACGGCCTTGACCTCGTCGGCCTGCTCGGCCTGATCCAGCGCGGCGTGGATGTTCTGCTGCATCGTCGGGCTCAGGACGTTGACCTTGCCGTCGTCGAGCGTGATCGTGGCAACCGCATCGGTCACGGCGTAGGTGACGGTGCTCATCGGTTCTCCCTCGGTCGGTTCCCGGGCCGGGAACGGGTGTGAGCCGATGCTAGACGTGCCGTCGGTGCCGACCTGTCAGTGGACGGCGTTGCGGTGCCGGCCCTTCGGGCCGTCGTCGAACCACTGGATTTCCAGTTCGGTGGTCTCGTCGGTGGCGCGGCTGCGCCACCGGTCCTGCGTCTCCCGGACCGCCCGGTTCATCCGGTCGATCTCGGCGCGGAAGACGTCGGGCTGCGTCTCCTTGGAGGCGTAGTGGAAGTACGTCAGCACGCTGCGCAACAGCTCGAGCTTCTGCTTCTCGCGCTTGGCGAGGTCGTGCGTCGTCATCAGCTCCAACCGCTGCACCGGCTGCAGCGCGGCCCAGTCGAGCACCGCCTTCGACTCGAACTCGCGGGGCTTGCGCCCGAACCGGGACTTCTTGCCGGCCGCCGGGGCGGGCATGTCGTAGTAGGTGAGTGTCCCCTCGAACCGGGAGCGGATGGACCCGCCCAGCTCCTCGCGGCTGATCGCCGAGTCCCAGATGGTTCGCCACTCCTGACCCGGAGCCAGGATCGATAGTTCGCTGGGCAGTCGCAGCTCGGTGACGTCGAGTTCGCCGTCGTGGTCGGAATCCTCATAGATGGCGACCGTCGGATGATTGGTGAAATCGAACGAGATGTTGTGCGCCGCCGTCTGCCCGAAGTTGCGGACCACCAGCTCGATCAGGTGCCAGTCCGACGCGTGCGGCTCCATGAACATGGTCACCTGCGGGCGGACCTGATCCTGCTTGAGCTGGCGATTCTTGGACAGCTGGCGGTTCACCGCGATCAGTACGACGATGCCGAACGCCAGTGCGGCCCACGCCGCGATGGCCAGCCAGCTGCCGGATCCCAGACCCGTCAGGTCGTCCCAGCGTTGAGATATCCAGTCCACCGCGCCATCCAGTCGTCAAGTCACCGATCGGTTTAATCCGACACTGAGACTAATATTCGCTGGTTGACTTGTACAACGGAGAGCAAAAGGTAGCTGCGCCGCTACCCGCCCATGAGCATGCGCCACTGATCCAGGTCGCGCGCCCGGTAGACGTAGTTGGTGCGACGCACATCGTCGAGCGGCGCGCTGGGTTCGGCCGAATACCAGTGCCCGGGGAAGACCGTCGGGTCGCCCGGCAATGCGGCCAGCGCCTGCAGGCTGCGGAACATGTCGTCGACGTTGCCGCCCGGGAAATCGGTGCGGCCGCAGCCCTCCAGGAACAGCGTGTCGCCGGCCACCAACCGGCCGTCGAGCAGGAAGCACTGGCTGCCCGGGGTGTGTCCCGGGGTGTGCAGCAGCTCGATCGGCACGGACCCGACCTGCACGACGTCGCCGTGCTGGTGGGACGTCAGCTCCGACGGTGCGATGCCGGTGACCCGCGATACCCAGTCCGCCTCGTGGGCGTTGACGTGCACCGGCACGCTGACCCGCTCCAGCAGCTCGGCCAGGCCCTTGAGCTCGAAGCCCATCATCGAGCCGCCGACATGGTCGGGATGGTGGTGGGTGACGAGCACGCCGGACAGGTGCATGCCGTCGCCTTCGAGGACGTCGACCAGATCACCCGCGGCGTAGGCCGGGTCGACCACCACGCAGTCGCCGGTCTCCCGGTCGCCGATGAGGTAGGCGAAGTTGCGCATCTGCGCCGCGATCGGATCGGTCGCCGCGAAGTCGCGGCCGGCGAGCAACTGGCGGAAATACAGGCGGTCATCAGGCATGCCGACAGCTTAAGAGGGCGGTCGGCCGTGTGATGTGGGTGTGGACGGGGTGGGGTACGGGCGTGACGCGGGTTGGGCCGCGGGGCGTGACGCGGGTTGGGCCGCGGGGCGTGACGCGGGTTGGGTCCGCGTGGCTCGGTCCGCGTTGGGCCCGCGTGGCTCTGCCCGCGTTGCTTGGCCGAGTCGAAGTGCGCGGCTTCAATCTCGCCGCGCGGATGGCAGGCAGATTGCAGCCATGTACGTATTTCGGCCTCGGGGCGTCCCTGACGTCAATCGGGACTGGTAAGGACGCTGGTTGATTGAAACCACGGATTTTTGCGCTGGGCAGGCATGCCGCTGGGCGGCGTTGATGGGCGGTGGCGTTTTTGCGTCGGGCGACCACTTCGCAGGGCGGCGTTCATTCACAGTGCGGCATTCATCCACAGGGTGAGCTCAGCGGCACGGGTTTGGATGCGGTGGCGTCGGAGGTTCCCGACAACATCGCGCCATGAGGGTAATCATCGGCAGCGAGGCGCTCGCCGCGGGAATGGTCACGCGCAATGACCTGCGGAGGCGCTACACGCGCATGTTCCCGGACGTGTACGGCCCGCCCAAACCGACCATTCGGGAACGCGCTCGCGGTGCGTGGTTGTGGTCCGGCCGGCGTGGTGTCATCGCAGGAGTGGCGGCGTCGGCGCTGCATTGGGCGAAATACGTCGACGACGATGTCCCGATCGAGTTGCTGTGGCGGAACGGTCGCCCACCGAGCGGTTTGATCGTGCGGAATGAGATATACGCGGCGGATGAGGTCACGACGTACGACGGGATTCCGCTGACCACGCCGGCGCGAACGATCTTCGATCTGGGTCGGCACCTCAACCGCGATGCGGCCGTCGCACGGATCGACGCACTGCTGTGGTTGGGTCGTGTCGGCGTGCCCGATGTTGAGCCGATCGCCGCACGATATCCGTGGGCGCGCGGTGTCGAAAAGCTGCGCGTGGCACTGGAGCTGGCCGACGACGGGGCCGAGTCGCCCCGGGAGTCGCGGCTGCGCCTACTGCTCACGGATGCGGGGATGCGTCCGACCGACACTCAAATCCCGGTCTACGAGGGCAACCGGCTGATCACCAAGTTCGACATGGGTTGGAAGCAACTGCGAATCGGGGTGCAGTACGAGGGAAAGCACCATCAGACCGATCGTGGGCAGTATGTATACGACCTGCAGGTGCTGCCAAAGCTCGAAGCGAGAAATTGGATCGTCGTCAAGGTCATCAAGGAAGACACCGACAATGACATCCTGGCCCGGGTGGCGGCGGCTTTGTACCGCCGTGGGTGGCGGGCGGCGTAGTTCGGTGGCCTGGTCTCGACGGTCCGTGGCTCTACAAGTTCAAAACCGACAAGGACCTTTGGGGACAACCAAGACGAACACCAATGATCGTCCCGCCCCCCAACCCAGGCGTATCAGGTGACCACTGCCCGATCTTGGCGACTCACGTTGCGTCGAAGGCCTGGCTACTGGCTTCAATCAGCCTGCCGGTTGGGGTGAGCGCATTGCACTGAGGTATCGATGGTGCGGCGTAGCGGTACCTGACGTCAATCGCCACGTGCGAGACAAAGCGATGATTGAAGTCCGGGACACCTGCGGCACCGGATCTGGGCGACAAAACAACGCCGACCGCTGGGGCCGATGCGGATACCCAGGCGCGGGCTCCCGATCGGGCCGCGGGTGCGGATGCGGATACCGAGGCGCGGGCTCCCGATCGGGCCGCGGGTGCCGATGCGGACACCGCGGCGACAGCCGCCGTCGAAACGAACAACAAGCCGACAGCAGCCGTCGAGTGGCCTGAAATAGCGGGATTGAGCTGCCGTTTTGGCAGGTGAAACAGCGAGACGGTAACCTCTTTAAGGCCCACGGGGTAGACAGTCGTAACCGGCAGTCCGAAACCGAGGGTCAGGCCCCCTTAGCTCAGTCGGCAGAGCGTTTCCATGGTAAGGAAAAGGTCAACGGTTCGATTCCGTTAGGGGGCTCGGTGGACATATGGCGAGCGGAGCGACGGAAGTAAAAATCCGCCGCTGCGCCGCCTGTGTCTGTCGGGGCGGTGTAGCTCAGCTGGTTAGAGCGCACGACTCATAATCGTGAGGTCGGGAGATCGAGCCTCCCCACCGCTACCAGCACAACAGAGATTCGAAGCGAAAGAGGCAGAGACGTGGCGTCGAGTACCGACGTACGGCCGAAGATCACCTTGGCCTGCGAGGTGTGCAAGCACCGTAACTACATCACCAAGAAGAACCGTCGCAACGACCCGGATCGTCTTGAGATCAAGAAGTTCTGCCCGAACTGCGGTACGCACCAGCCGCACAAAGAGTCGCGTTAGCCACTCGCCGTGGGTCTGGCGGACATTGTCGGTTTCCACTACCGGCATCCCGAGAGCTATGAGGTCGGGCGCGAGAAGATCCGTGAGCACGCGGTCGCCGTTCAGAACGACGACGCGTCCTTTCACACGGAGTCGGCCGCGGCCGAGCTCGGCCACGACGCGCTGCTGGCACCGTTGACTTTCATCAGCATCTTCGGTTACCAGGCGCAGCTCGCGATGTTCGGCGCCGCCGGCATCTCCGTCTCGGACGCCCAGATCGTCCATGTGGATCAGTCGCTGAAGTTTCTGCAGCCCATCAAGGCCGGCGACACGCTGTACTGCGACGTGTACGTCGACTCGTTCCGACGGGCACACGGCACCGACATCGTCGTGAACAAGAACATCATCACGAACGATCGCGGTGAGGTTGTGCAGGAGGCCTACACGACCTTGGCTGGTCGGTCGGCTGATGAGGACGGACAGGGAGGATTCTCAGATGGCGCTTCGTGAGTTCAGTTCGGTCAAGGTCGGCGACGAGCTGCCCGAGAAGATCATCAAGCTGACCCGGCAGGACCTGGTCAACTACGCCGGCGTCTCCGGCGACCTGAACCCGATCCACTGGGACGACGAGATCGCCAAGCAGGTCGGTCTGGACACCGCCATTGCGCACGGCATGCTGACCATGGGCCTCGGCGGCGGTTTCATCACCAACTGGGTCGGTGACCCGGCCGCCGTGACCGAGTACAACGTCCGCTTCACCTCGGTGGTCCCGGTTCCCAACGACGGCATCGGTGCCGAGCTGGTCTTCAGCGGCCGCGTGAAGTCGGTGGACGAGGAATCCAAGTCGGTGACGATCGCCATTTCTGCCACCACCGGTGGAAAGAAGATCTTCGGCCGCGCCGTCGCGACCGCGAAGTTGGCGTAGCCCATGCCGGTGAATCCCGACATCTTGGGCATGGTCCACAAGTACCCCCAGGTATTCACTGTGGGGCGCGAGCAGGTCCGGCAGTACGCCAAGGCCGTCAAGTCGGACCACCCGGTCTCGATGGACGAAGCCGCCGCAGCGGAGTTGGGCCACGACACCCTGATCGCCGGCCCGACGTTCGTCGCGATCGTCGCGCTGCTGGTCCAGCAGGATTTCTTCCGCGTCGTCGATGTCGGCATGGAGACCATGCAGATCATCCAGGTCGACCAGAAATTCGTTTACCACCGCCCGATCAAGGTCGGTGACCGGCTGCACGCGACCGTCGAGATCATCTCCATCGAGCATCGGTTCGGTGCCGACATCGTGCAGACCCGCAACACGCTCACCGACGACGACGGTGGACTCATCATGGAGGCCTTCACCACTCTGATGGGCCACGAGGGCGACAACTCGGTGTCGGTGCGCTACGACCGCGAGACCGGTCAGGTCCTGCGCTCGGCTGCCGGAGCGGATTAGTAACTCAGACTGGGGCCGATGTACACTCGGTCCTCGGGGATCCACCCTTTCAAGCGCGCTGTCCGTCGGTTACACATCGACCGATCGGGGAGCGCGCGAATTGTGTGAGGACCCAACCAGATGTACCGACCTGGTCGGTACTGAAGGGGCGTAGCTCAATTGGCAGAGCAGCGGTCTCCAAAACCGCAGGTTGCAGGTTCAAGTCCTGTCGCCCCTGCTCAACTGAATACCGATGTGGACACTGGAAATGTGACCACCTGGAACAGACGAAAGGCATGCGGTGAGCGACGAGCGCGATAGTGCCGGCTCCGCAGGCGCCGGTACTGATGCGGGCACCGACGCGGGCGAAAGCGAGTCGCAGGGCCAGACCGCAGTTGTGACGCGCCCCGCGCGTCCGACCGGAAAGCGGGCCCGGCGGGCCGTCGAGGTCGACGAGTCCGAATCGGACGTCGACACCGGCGACACCGACTCCGACTCCGACGACAGCACGGCCGACGCTGGCAAGAAGTCCAAGCCGAAGAAGGCTGAAAAGTCCAAGAAGACGGGCCCCACGCGGAACCCGTTCGTGTTTGTCTGGAACTACCTCAAGCAGGTCGTCGCCGAGCTGCGCAAGGTCATCTGGCCGAACCGCAAGCAGATGATCGGCTACACGACCGTCGTACTCGTGTTCCTGGTCTTCATGGTGGCGCTGATCGGTGGGGTCGACCTCGGTCTCGCCAAGCTCGTCATGTGGGTGTTCGGCTGACGCCGAGCGCCCGCCGGGACGAGCTCAAGAACGTAAGAGAGGACTGACTACCGTGACTTTCGATGGCGAGACACCTTCGGACGAGTCCGACGTGACCGCCGAGGCAGTCGAGTCGGTGGAGACCTCGGACGAGACCGTGGACGCTGACGACACCCTGGACACCGACTCGGCCGACGCTGAAGAAGCGCCCGAGGCGACTGACGTGGTCGTCGACGAGACGGTGGAAGCCGCCGCCGAGGAGCCCGAGGACGAGGATCCCGCGGTCGCGCTGAAGAAGCAGCTGCGTCGTCAGGCAGGCGAGTGGTACGTCATCCACTCGTACGCCGGTTACGAGAACAAGGTGAAGGCCAACCTCGAGACCCGCGTGCAGAACCTGGATGTCGGCGACTACATCTTCCAGGTCGAGGTGCCGACCGAAGAAGTCACCGAGATCAAGAACGGCCAGCGCAAGCAGGTCAACCGCAAGGTGCTGCCGGGCTACATCCTGGTGCGCATGGACCTGAACGACGAGTCGTGGGGCGCCGTGCGCAACACCCCGGGGGTCACCGGGTTCGTCGGTGCGACCTCGAAGCCGTCGGCGCTGTCGCTCGACGACGTCGTGAAGTTCCTGCTGCCGCAGGGCGCCGCGAAGAAGCCCGCCAAGGCGACGGCGGCCGCCGCCGCGTCGGGCGCCGACAGCGAAGCCACCCTGGCGCGTCCGGAAATTCTGGTCGACTTCGAGGTCGGCGAGTCCGTCACCGTCATGGACGGCCCGTTCGCCACGCTGCCCGCGTCGATCAGCGAGGTCAACGCCGAGCAGCAGAAGCTCAAGGTGCTGGTGTCCATCTTCGGACGCGAGACACCGGTCGAATTGACCTTCACGCAGGTCAGCAAGATTTAATCGCGAGCCTCGGCTCCCGGTTAGCAGGAACGTAGTCGCGCCGCGACTACCTAGAAAGGAACACCACACCAATGGCCCCGAAGAAGAAGAAGGTCGTCGGGCTGATCAAGCTTCAGATCCAGGCCGGCGCGGCCAACCCCGCCCCGCCCGTGGGTCCGGCGCTCGGCCAGCACGGCGTCAACATCATGGAGTTCTGCAAGGCGTACAACGCCGCGACAGAAAGCCAGCGCGGAAACGTCATCCCCGTCGAGATCAGCGTCTACGAGGACCGCACGTTCACGTTCGTCCTGAAGACCCCGCCGGCCGCCCGGCTGCTGCTCAAGGCTGCGGGCATCCAGAAGGGTTCGGCCGAGCCGCACAAGACCAAGGTCGCCAAGATCAGCTGGGACCAGGTCCGCGAAATCGCCGAGACCAAGAAGGAAGACCTCAACGCGAACGACATCGACGCCGCCGCCAAGATCATCGCCGGCACCGCGCGCTCGATGGGTATCACCGTCGAATAGTTCGACCCACAAGTCGAATAGTCGACCTTAAGCAACACGTGGAAGAGCCCGCTTCGGCTCGCTAACCACAACCTCTGAACTGGAGATTTGAATGAGCAAGAACAGCAAGGCATACCGCGAAGCTGCCGAGAAGGTAGACCGCGACAACCTGTACACCCCGCTCCAGGCCGTCAAGCTGGCCAAGGAGACGTCCTCGAAGAAGCAGGATGCGACCGTCGAGGTTGCGATCCGGCTGGGTGTCGATCCTCGTAAGGCAGACCAGATGGTGCGTGGCACCGTCAACCTGCCGCACGGCACCGGTAAGACCGCCCGCGTAGTGGTGTTCGCGGTTGGTGAGAAAGCCGAGGCCGCTGTGGCCGCCGGCGCCGATGCCGTCGGTAGCGATGACCTGATCGAGCGTATCCAGGGTGGGTGGACCGACTTCGACGCCGCGATCGCGACGCCGGACCAGATGGCCAAGGTCGGTAAGATCGCCCGCGTCCTCGGCCCGCGTGGTCTGATGCCGAACCCGAAGACCGGCACGGTCACTCCGGACGTGGCCAAGGCCGTGTCCGACATCAAGGGCGGCAAGATCAACTTCCGCGTCGACAAGCAGGCCAACCTGCACCTGATCATCGGCAAGGCCTCGTTCGACGAGGTCAAGCTGGCCGAGAACTACGGTGCCGCGCTGGACGAGGTGCTGCGCGCCAAGCCGTCGTCGTCGAAGGGCCGTTACCTGAAGAAGGTCACCGTCTCGACGACCACCGGCCCGGGCATCCCGGTCGACCCGGCCGTCACCCGGAACTTCACCGAAGAGGCCTGAGCCACAACAGCTCTGACAACGGACCCCCGTACGACTCCGGTCGTACGGGGGTTCGTTGTCTTAGACGTACCAGTGGATGGTGTGCAGTCCGCGGTACACGCGCCCGAAGAACTGCGTGTGCCGTCGGCGGAAGGTGTCGATGGCCGACGGCGGCACACCGACTCTGGCGGCCGCCCGTAACACGATCTGATCCCGAACTCCTATGTGCGCCTTCTCGATCAGCCCGATCACCGCATCCGTGGTGAAGTGGATGCGGTCCACTCCGTGCCAGAGCCGGGGAAGCGGGGCCGGGCGCTGTTGCATCCAGGCGGTGATGCGTTGGCGAAAGACCGGTTGGGGCATGGAGATTCCGTTCTGTTCAGTCGGTTGCGGAGCGGGTATCGCCACGGTCATGCCGCCGTGCTGTGGTCGGTCGGCAGCGGCGCGGCAGCGGCGTCGACAAACGCGCAGAGGGCGCGCCCCATGTCGGCTATCGCGGCCCGGGCATCGGGAAGGATGTCGGCCCCGGCGTGGAAGACGTGCAATGCGCGATCCCAGATCTGCACGGTGCAGGGCACTGCCGCATCACGGCAGCACCGGGCCAGTTGTTCGGCGTCGGCCAGGAGGACCTCGGTCGAGCCGACCTGGATGAAAACCGGTGGGAGCCCGGTGAAGTCGTGATTCACCGGCGACCACCGCGGATCCAGATTGCGGCCGGCAGCGAAACCCATCAACGCCGGGACCGAGAGCGTGAAGGCCGACAGCACGGCGTCCGTCCGATCGTTGGCGTGGGCCAGCCTGCGGGCCGGGTCGAGATCGGCCCACGGTGCGATGGCACCGATGCCGCCGGGCATCGGCAGTCCGCGCTCACGTGCGGCCAGCGCAGCGGCGAAGGTCAAACCGCCGCCCGCGGAATCGCCGGCGAACACGATCTTGTCGGGTGCGAAGCCCAGCCCGAGCAGGTACTCGTAGGCGTGGAGCGCGTCGGCGACGGTGTCCGTGATGTGGGCTGCCGGCAGCTGCCGGTAGTCGACGTTGAGCAGCGGGATGCCCGCGGCGCGGGTGATGCGGCCCGCGATCCGGCGATGACTGTGCAGCCCACCAGCCACAAAACCACCGCCGTGGAAGTAGAGGATCGCACCGCCGGTGACCTCGTCGGGTCCGGCGATTGTCTTGTGCCACAGCCATTCCGCGCGGAAGTCGGCGAAGCGCAGCGCGCGGCGGCGGGTGCCGCGCGGTGCCCGCAGCGGGACGGTGACGAGCTCCGCGAGGTTGGCGATGCGGAACGCGGGAGTGCCGCGCAGTGGGCCGCGGTAACCCAACATCGCAATCGCGTCGAGCGCAGGTCGAATTGTTCTGCGGCCCAACGCATCGGCGATCCGTAGCGCCATGCTCGCTCGGCTGGGCAATTCGATGGTGACGCAGTCGATTGCGCTCATACCCGAACTTCCTCGGTCGTGGCCGCGATGTCGTAGCGGTAGTCGTCGAGCGGGAACTTGCGGTTGCCGCGGCTCGCTTCGAAAAATCCGGAGGGACGGATGTACGTGGTGTCGCCCTGCGAATTGCGGTAGTAGGTTGGCACATGCCCGTTGAGGTCAGCGAGGTAATAGCGCAACAGGTCGGCACGTTGGTAGGTCGTGCGGTGGTAGGCGTCGGCGGCTTCGCGGCGGATTTCGCAGACCTGCGCCGCGCGGCGGTGGGTCTCGCTGATCGCGCGAATGGCATGGTCTGCAGTCATTTCCACGAACGCGTGCCAGCCTGACCCGGTCCACGAGTACGGGCCGCACAGTGTCCACCGGTTGGGTAACCCGGGCACTGAGACGCTCTCGTACGCCTGCAGCCCTTCCTTGTTGTAGAACTTGGCGAGGTCGAAACCACCTCGGCCCATGACGGTTCCCGGGCGATACGTCTCCGGGTCGGAGAACACCTCGTAACCGGTGGCCAGGATCAGCACGTCCAGCTTGTGGAGAATTCCGTCGCGGGTCCGGACGCCGGTCGGCGTGATCTTCTCGATGGGATCGGTCACCAGCGATACGTTGGCGCGGTTGTAGGCCTGCAGGTATCCGTTGGACATCGTCGGCCGTTTGGCGAGCAGACCGAAGTTCGGCGTCAGCTTCGCGCTGGTCTCCGGGTCGTGCACCGTCTTGGCGACGAATCTGCGGTAGCCGCGGATGCAGAGCGCGTCGGCTCGGTCGAGCGTCGCATGCGAGGTCCGCAGTGCCCCACGGAGAACCAGGTCGACCACGACCAGGACGCCGCCGTGGATCGTGGCCTGCACACCGGGGATCGCCAGCAGCTTCTTCATCGCTGCGGGTACGCGGAAGTCGGGTTTCGGAATGGACCAGACCGGGGTGCGCTGGAACACCGTCAGATGGCCGACCTCCGGTGCGATCGCCGGAATGATCTGCACCGCACTGGCTCCCGTGCCGATGATGCCGACGGCCTTGCCGGCCATGTCGTAGTCGTGGTCCCAATCCGTCGGCCGCTGCACCTTGCCTTTGAACGATTTCGCACCGGCAATCCCGATGTCCTCCTTGGGCCGGACGAACGCGCCCACCGCGCTGATCAGGAACCGCGCCGTGACGACGGAGCCGTCGGCGGCGTGCAGCTTCCAGAAACTGCCGGTGTCGTCCCACTCCTCCCGCTCGATGTCGGTGTTGAACCGGATACGGTCGTACAAACCGTATTTTCGGGCGACATCGACGTGGTACTGCTTGACCTCCGCGCCTTTGGCGAAGAAACGATCCCAGTTCGCGTTGCGGGCGAACGAGTACTGATACGCGATGGTCGGGATGTCCACGCCGAGACCGGGGTAGTGGTTCTCGTGCCAGCTGCCGCCGACATCGTCGGCGCGTTCGAGGATGACGAAGTCGTCGATGCCGGCCTTGCGGAGCTTGACCCCCGCGGCGATCCCGCCGGGCCCGGCGCCGATGACGGCAACCTCGAATTGTGGCGTTGTACTCATGCGCTCACGCCCTCGGGCACGTGCACCGTGTTGCGGGTGAACCGGTAGTCCGACAGCGGGAAATGCTTTTTCGCCCAACGCATCTCCAGAACCGTGGTCGGGCGGAACGCCGCGGCGTCGCCGTGATGATTGAGGTAGTAGGTGTTGGAGCCGCCGCACGCCGAGGTCATCAGCGGAGTCCCCGCCACGCGCTTCTGCATGTCCGCGAAGAAGCGGTCGTGCGGCTCCTGCTTGACCTCCACACGGGTGGCGCCACGCTGCCGCGCCTCGGTGATCACGCGCACGGCGTGGTCCCCGGTCGACTCGATCAACACCAGATACGAGCCCGGCGCATAGGCGTACGGCCCGATGACAAGGAAGGCGTTGGGGAACTTCGGCGCCGAGACGCCCTGATACGCCTGATAGCGGTTGGCTTCCCAGAACTCGTTGAGATCGACGCCGTCGCGGCCCAGGGTCGGGAACGGCGGCGTACTGCCCTTGGCCATGACCTTGAATCCGTTGGCGCACAACAACACATCGATGTCGTGCGCCGCGCCGCCCTCGGTCACCACCGCGTCGGGGATGACCTTTTCGATGGGGTCGGTCACCAGATCGACGTGCGGCAGGTTGTAGGTCTTGAAGTACTCGTTGTGCATCGACGGCCGCTTACAGCCCAGTAGGTACCTCGGCGTGAGCTTCTCCCGCGTCACCGGATCCTTGACCTGCGTACGCATCCAGAGCTTCAGCGCGGCTTCCGCACCGCGGATGAGCGGCTTCATGCGCCGCCCGTGCAGCATGCCGGCGCCGACACCGACCTCGACACCCACCATGCCGATCGCGCGCAACGGCGCGCGCAGTATCGGGGTGCCCAGTACGGCCTTGGTGACCGGCCCGGTGTTCCAATCCGGCTTGGGCGCGACCCAGATCGGGGTGCGCTGGAACACCGTGAGGTGGGAGGCGACTTTGGCGACCTCCGGAATCAGTTGCAACGCACTGGCGCCCGTGCCGATCACGCCGACCCGCCTACCGCGCAGATCGACGCTGTGATCCCAGGCGGCCGTGTGCAGCACCGTCCCGCCGAAGCTGTCGATGCCCGCGATATCCGGGAGGTTCGGCACCTCCAGGCCGCCGATGCCCGCGATGATGAACCGGGCCGTCACCTCGCCGGCGTCGGTACTGACGTGCCAGATGTCGTTCGCCTCGTCGAACCGGCAGCCGGTGACCGTGGTGTTCAGGCGCAGCTTGGGCCGCAGCCCGTGGGCGTCCACGACCTCCTCGGCATACGCCTGAATTTCGTGGCCCGGTGCGAAAAGCCGCGACCAGTAGCCCTTTTGGTGATAGCTGAACTGATAGATGAACGACGGAATGTCGACGGCGACGCCGGGGTAGTGGTTGGCGTTCCACGTCCCGCCGACCTTGTCCCATTTGTCGAGGATGACGAAGTTCTCGATGCCGGCCTGCCGGAGCCGGACGCCGGCGTTGATGCCGCCGAAGCCCGCACCGATGACGACGACCTCGAATTCGGGGGTCTCGCTGGATGTCATTGTCATATCTCCTATTTCCCGGTCAGCCGGGCGAGTGTTTTACCAGCGAAGGGGATCACCGATTCGATGCGTTCGAAGGACGCGCGCGCGAGCACCTCGCGCGTGAGGCTGGGGGAGAGCCGGAACAGCCCGTACAGCAGCCAGGCTTCCGGTGCGACCGGCACGATGGCCGAATTCCACCGCACGGCCCGTTCGATCGCCCGGGCCACCTTCTGCGGCGAGGTGTAGGCATATCGCTGCATACCGCCCGCGCTCTCGCGCCACGCCGCCTGCTGCGCCGCGGTGAGTCCGGCCCGTTCACCGTTCGCGAGCAGGTTGGTGCGGATGGCGCCCGGACAGATCGCCGTGACGCCGATCCCTTTGCCGCGCAACTCCACTCGAAGCGACTGCGAGGCCATCAGGACCGCCGACTTCGCGACGCCGTATGCGGGCTCGAGTCTGGACGGGAAGTACGCCGCCGCCGACGACAGGTTCACGATATGGCCGCGAATCCCGTCGTCGATCATCTGTTGCGCGAAGACCCGCGATCCGTAGATGACGCTCATCAAGTTGATGTCGATCTCACGCTGCCACTGGGCGGCGCTCATCTCGACGAACCCGCCGAGGTCCATGACGCCCGCGTTGTTGATCAGCACGTGGGGCGCGCCGAAGTGGGCAAACATCCACTCGCCGAAGGCCCCCCACTCGTCGTCTGCGGCCACATCCAGCCGGTAGGCGACGGCTTGGCCGCCCGCGCCGACGATCTGCTCGACCGTCTCCTTCGCGGCCGGCATGTCGGTGTCGGCGACGACCACCCGACCGCCCTTGGCGGCGAACAGCTTTGCCGTCTCGCGCCCGATGCCGGCACCTGCGCCGGTGACGATGACGTTCTTCATCGTCTACCTCCGAAGAGCTTGCCGGACAGGGCGACTGCCTTGTCGGCGATCGACATCGTGAACAGTCCCAAGAATCCGCGCGCCGCACTCGGTGACAGCCGGTACAGATACCAACCGGCCCAGGCCTCGATGCCGACCGGCACCGTCGATAGGTTCCAGCGCACCGCGCGTTCGATGGCAGTTGCCACACGATCCGGGGAACGGCCGAAGTGACGATGTCCGGCGGCGAGGTTCGACGACCAATCCGCACTGTCGCCGTCGTTCACGCCACCGCGAGTTCCGTTGGCGGCCAGGCTTGTCCGGATCAGTCCGGGGCAGATCGCGCTGACGCCGATGCCCTTGTCGCCGAACTCGGCACGCAGCGCCTGCGTGCCGAACCACGCTCCGGCCTTGGCGACCACGTACGAGGGGGCGATGGGCGTCGGCATGAACGCGCCGACCGAGCACACATTGACGATGTGACCGCGCGTGCCGGAGTCGACCATGCGCTGCACGAACAACCGAGACCCGACCAGCGGGCTCATCATGCTGATCTGGATCATCCGCCGCCAGTCCGCGTTGGTCTGTTCCAGGAATCCGCCGCCGATCAGGATGCCCGCGTTGTTGACCACGACATCGGGCACGCCGTGCTCGACGCAGACCCAAGCGGTGAAATCCTCCCAGTCGTCGAGGTCGGCGACGTCGAGTCGCCGGAACGCGGCGCTGCCACCGGAGTTCTCGATCAGCTCGACCGTCTCCCGGCCGGTCTGCTCGTTGATGTCGGCCACCACGACCTCGGAGCCGTTGCGGGCGAACCGCAAGGCCGCCGCACGTCCGATGCCGCTACCGGCACCCGTCACCACTGTCACCGCCATGGTCGACATCCTTCGGCAGTGCTGGTCGTGCTGTGCGTATCGGTCATTTCGACTCCTTGGGGCGATCGCAATGAAAAGAATTGAGCAGTAATCAATTTCGCTGGGCGGGACGCGTCGCCGGGTCTACGTCTTGCTCATCGCGGACATGGGCATGGCGCCGCCGTCGGGCTGTCCGCCGTGAAGCCGATGTCACATTTCGGATAGTGGCCCTATTCGGATATGGGAGCAATATCAAACTTCCGGCGCGTCGACGCGGTAGTCTGGCCTCTCGTCGGCGACCGGTTGGCGGACCTGCGGAGGACACTGTGGCGGCTCGGAAAGTGTTGACACGCGCGGAGAGTCAGGCACAAACGCGCCAGGATGTGCTCGATTCGGCGGCGCGGCTGTTCTACGCGAACGGGTATCACGGCACCTCCATCGCAGCCATCGCGGCCGACGCCGGCCGCACCATCGGCGCCGTCTACAGCAACTTCGCGGGCAAAGAGGCGCTCTGCCTCGAAGTCCTCCGCACGAGGTACCTCGCGGAAACCACCAAGCTGCTGGAAATGCTTGTCGGCGAGTCGGATTCGGTGGACGACAGGTTCGGGGTGCTGGCGATCTGGTGGTCGCGGTTGTCGTCGGACATCCCGCTCACGGTGCTCGGCTCGGAGTACCTGTTGAGCACTTTGGGGGACCCCGAGCAGACTGCCGGAACCATGGACACCATCAATCGGTTCCGGGAGTCGGTCCGGGTGATGATCGAGGACCTGATACCCGAGGGCGTCGACCCCGCCGACCCGCGATTGGACGAGGCGATCGACGCCATCGTGGCGACCGGAAGCGGACTGGCGATATCGCAAGCCATCGGGATGGCCGACGCCGACCAGAGCGCGGCGCTGTTGGTGACCACGCTGCGGATGTGGATGGACCGGCTGGCCACACCGCAGGCGGCAGATGATCGGCCTGACAAGTCCGCGCCGACGAAGAATCGGCGGGCCGGTGCCAAGAACACCAGAAAGCCGGTGTCGCCCGGGCGCTGAGCCCGCCGACCGCCTTGGAGCGCCGCGACTTCCGGCGATCCCGTGGTTGCCCGGTGCCGGGATCTGGCAACCTCGACACATGTTCGTGCGAACCCTCGCGGTGATGTTGGGAGCCGCGCTCGCGGTGAGTGATGTCGGCACGGCCTCGGCAGCACCACAGCCCGCCCCGCCGCCGGTGTCACCGCAGGCCGCCGCGGCCGGATTGATCGACGTCCGGACCGTCGTCCCCGACGCGGTGATCGACCTGCGCTACGCCACCCCCAACAACTTCGTCGGCGTCGCGCT
Source organism: Mycobacterium sp. SMC-16 (assembly GCF_046250085.1). Classification (NCBI taxonomy): domain Bacteria; kingdom Bacillati; phylum Actinomycetota; class Actinomycetes; order Mycobacteriales; family Mycobacteriaceae; genus Mycobacterium; species Mycobacterium sp. SMC-16. Next base: position 4,778,926 of record NZ_CP176427.1, on the reverse strand, counting down.
GTACCCAGCCGATGCCCGCTGCCTGATCCACGAGTCCATGGCGCCGGGGCTGGCCACCGCCGCCCGGATACTGCGCGCGCACGGCGAGGTGCTGACGTTCTGGGACTGCTACCGCCCGCATGACGTGCAGGTGCGGATGTTCCAGGCGGTGCCCGACCCCAACTGGGTCGCCAAACCCAGCCAGTTCGCGCGCAGCCACGAGTCCGGCCTGTCGGTGGACGTGACCATCACCGGCGTCGACATGGGTACCGATTTCGACGACTTCACGCCGCGCGCCACGGCCTACGCGACCGTGGGAGTCACCCCCGCGCAGCAGGCGAACCGCGCGCGGCTGCGCGACGCCATGGTCGCCGGCGGGCTGACCGTCTACCCGGGGGAGTGGTGGCACTTCAACGGGCCGGGCGCATCGGAGCCGCGCCCGATCCTCGACGTGCCGGTGAACTGAGTCAGCCGGCGACCAACTGCGCCAGCAGCGCCCGGTGGTCGGAACCGGGCACCTGCAGCGTCCGCAGCGACGTGGCCACGTACCCGCGCGTCAAGATGTGGTCGACGGCGAAAACCGGCGGCGCGACGATGTCGGACGGATGAGTGCGCACCACACCGGCACCGGCCTGCGCGCCGGCATCCTGATAGCCCTGCCGCAGCAGCCGGCGGAACTCGCGCATGTCCGGCGTCGCGTTCAGGTCACCGGCCAGCAGCACCGGGCCGGTGCTTGCCCGGGCCGCCGTCAGCAACGTGCCGGCCAGTCGCGCCAGGTCGTCGCGCCAGCCTTGGAGCGGATCGGGCCACGGCGCGGACAGGTGGACGGTCAGCACCCGGGTGGGGGCGGGCGCCCCGGGCACGTGGACGTCGGCGGCCAGCATTCCCAGCCAGAAGCCGTCATCGATGCGGACGTCACTGATCGGGTGGCGGCTCCACAGTCCGACGCCACCGGGCTCGTCCATCTCGCGCAGCGCCCGGTGCGGGAACAGCCGGTCCAGCCCGGCGGCCTCCAGCCGCGCCAACGCGGCGGGTGTAAGTTCCTGCAGCGCAACGATATCCGCGCTCGCCTCGGCGTACCGGACGACGGCTTCGGCATCGGCCCGCCCGTAGCGCAGGTTGGCCGACAGGAACCGAAGCGCCGTCCCCGACGGCGCCTTCGTGCGCCGGAACAGAGGCACTTGTACGGCAATCGCAGCGACAGTGGTCGCGACGGCGACCGCGGTCAGCGGCCAGTTCCTCGCGGCGCCCAACAGCACGGCGCCCACCGGCGCGCCCATGGACACGTAGGGCGCACCGGCGGCCAGCGCCAACAACGATCTGTTGACGATCGGAACCCACCGCATCGCGATCGCCGCCGCGGCTGCACAGAGCGACAAGGCGCCCGCGTACGTCAGAACCGACTGCCACATCGCGATGATTCGCCTCCGTGTTCTCGTGTTCGGGCTGCTGCCGCGCGTCACGCCATCGTGAATGTACCGGACGTGGGTTCGGACCCATGTTGGTGACTTTGGCAACGGTAATTCGTATTTGCTGAGCTTGGTAATTATGTGTGCTATGCAACGTGCGTGCGCAGATTTATTGGAAAATTCTGTCAGGAGTCTATCAGCCGGCTGTGAGTAGATATAGCCGTTTCACCTGGTTGTTGACCATAGGTATGTTTATTTCTCTAACGGTTCTGCAGATTTGTTGTCGTCAATGGAGGTAATTTCTCCGCCATTCATCGACGGCCTTTTAGCAATTCGCTGGCCAGTCGTTCGGGGTGAGGAGGCTGGCATGTATTGGTCGCTGCGCGCATTGGTCCGCGCCTGTTCGTTCCGCTGTATTATCGCGATGCTCCCGATCGCGCTGATCTGTGCGTACGCGCCGCCGAGTGTGCCGTCGAATCCGACCGCCCAGATCGTGCCCGCTGCGGAGATCGTGTCCGCGCCGTCGACGATCGGGATCGCCGACTCGGGGCTGTACGGACAGACTCAGGCGCAGATCGACCAGACACTCGACACGCTGCAGTCCATCGGGGTCCAGGACATTCGCGTGTTCGTCCCGTGGATCTTCGTCGAGCCCGCGCAGGGCACCTACAACTGGTCCTACATGGACATGGTCATGCAGGCCGCGGCCGACCGGAACATGGGCGTCATGGTGGAAATCGCCAGCACGCCGACATGGGCGGGCTCGTCGACCTCCATCACCGGTGCCGGCACACCCGACCCCGCCACGTACGCGTCATTCGCCGCCGAGGTGGCCAAGCGCTACGGCTCGACCATCTCGGCCTACGAGATCTGGAACGAGCCGAACTACGTGCTGTCCTCGGATCCCATCGATGCCACCGCCTATGCGGCGCTGCTCAAGGCGGCCTATCCGGCGATCAAGGCGGTCGACCCGACCGCCACCGTGGTCGCCGGCGCGCTCGGCAGCGTCATCAGCTTCGGCAGCATCACGCTCGATCCGGTGACGTTCGTCAAGGAGATGCTGGCTGCCGGGGCCTCCGGCTACTTCGACGCGTTGTCGTTCCATCCTTATCAGGAGTCGCTGCCCTTCTCGTCGGGCGCCGGAGTCGCGAATTCCCCACTGATGCAACTCAATGCGATCTATCAGCTCCTGCAGCAGTACGGCGACGGCAACCTCAAGATCTGGATCAGCGAGTTCGGTGCGTCCACCAACGACGTCAGCGAGCAGACCCAGGCCGACCTGATCAAGAATCTGATCGACACCTGGCAGACCCTCGCGTATGCCGGGCCGGTGTTCATCTACACCGCGCAGGACGGCGTCGCCGGTGCGGACGGCTTCGGCATCTACAACGCCGACTGGACGCCGAAGCTGGCAGTCGCCGTCATCGAGGCCGCGATCAAGGAGTACGCCAGCAGTGCGGCCGGCGGTGTCGGCTCGACAGTCGGGGGAGTCGTCTCCGGGGTGACGGCGATCGCCCAGTCGCTGGCGAGTCTGCTGAATTCGATCAGCCTGGCGATCCAGGGTGAGTTCCAGCAGCTCGGCAAGGCCATCAACGCCTGGGTGACGGCCGTCAGCTCTCACCTCAGCGGAGCACTGCCGACCGCCACGCCGTTGGCTGCGAAGGCGGCCGCAAAGACCGGCACCACCGCTACCGAGACATCCGCCGCGACGACGGCCACGGCGGAATCCGAGGGAACCACGTCGACGGGAGCCACGTCGACGGCAATCAAGGTGAAGAAGCGTGCCAAGGTCGCCGGGTCGACCACGTCGACGACGGCCGACAGCACCGCGGCATCGGATACCGCAGCGGCAGGCACGGCGTCGGATACCGCCGCGTCGACTGATCCGTCCGGCAAGACATCGGTCACCGCCAAGCCGCGCAAGGCCGCCGGATCGAGCGCGCACGCCAAGGGTGCGCGTGACAAAGCCGCCAAGTCGGACACATCAGGCGATGAGGCGTCGACCCCGCCCGTCGTCGAGAAGCGCTCGCACCGTCACGGTGACGCAAGCGCGAAGTCCTCGGCATCCGCCAACTGATCCCGAAAACGAGTAGCGCCCCCGACCTCGGGTCGGGGGCGCTACTCGTCGAAAATGCTTACGCGGCTTCCTTTTCCTTGGTGTAGGTCACCAGGCTGACGTCGAGGCACTCGTCGAGGAAGTAGTACTGGCAACCGGTCAGATACTTCATGTAGCGGTCGTAGTTCACCTGGCCGGAGATCGCGATCGCCTCGTCCTTGTGGTGCTCGAGGTTGGCCGCCCAGACGCCGAGCGTCTTGATGTAGTGGTTACGCAGCGACAGCGGCTCGGGGACGTTGAAGCCGGCTTTTTCGCCATGATCGATCATCATTTGCGTGGTGGGCAGGCGACCGCCCGGGAAAATGTCTGTGGCCATGAACTTGATGAACCGCGCCATCTCGAACGACACCTTCTTGCCGCGGGCCGACATGTCGAAAGGGTGGTAGCTCACACTGCTCTGGATGGTCATGCGTCCATCGGCGGGCATGATCTCGTAGCAGTTCTTGAAGAAGTCGTCATAGCGCTCGAAGCCGAAGTGTTCGAAGGCCTCGATCGACACGATGCGGTCCACCGGCTCGTGGAACTCTTCCCAGCCCTGCAGCAGCACCGGGTGCGAACGGTCCGACTCGGTGTTCCTCAGCAGTTCCGTGCAGAACGCCTGCTGGTTCTTGCTCAGCGTCAGACCGATGACGTTGACGTCGTACTTCTCCATGGCGCGCTGCATCGTCAGGCCCCAGCCGCAGCCGATCTCCAGCAGCGTCATGCCGGGCTTGAGGTCCAGCTGTTCGAGGTGCTGGTCCACGTTGGCAAGCTGCGCCTGTTCCATCGTGACGGTAGGTCCGGTGAAGTAGGCGCAGCTGTACTTGCGGGAGTTGTCCTGGAAAAGTCCGAAGAAATCGTCAGACAGGTCGTAGTGGGCTTGGATGTCCTCGAAATGCGGCCGCATGTCCTTGGCCCCAGTCGAATCCTGAATCATCTGTAACACCTTACTTGACCTTCCTCACTCAGTGGTGATGCCGGTCACTAAATCACAATCGTGACCGCACAATACCTGGCCCCCAACCGATTCCTTGACGTTGGTGTAACGCGCCGTCACGGTCAGTCGAGACAGCAAACGTAACCGCCTTCAGGCCGGAAGCCGCGTTCATTCCCCCAGCGTGGCGGCGGCTGTGACCGGACTGATACGTCTACGGGATTTCGGCAAATGTGGTGGCCAGTTCACCGGCAATGTCGTCCCAGAGGGGCTCGGGCAGGTCATGACCCATGCCGTCGAACAACACCAACCGAGCGCGCCGGATCGCTTTGGCCACTGCTCGACCACCGCTCGGTCGCATCAGTTTATCGGCTCGACCGTGGATGACGACCGTGGGGACGGTGATCATCTCGTCGTAGCGCCGCAGGCTGCCGCTGCCCAGGATGGCCCCGAAGTGCCGGGCCACGCCGACGGGGTAGTAGGAGCGGTCGTAGCTTTCGGCGGCGTCGGCCTCGGCCCGGTCGAGCGGCGTAGGGTAGCCGGGGCTACCGATGATGCGGCCGACGTTGACCGCGTTGGCGATGACGCCGGCGCGCGACGTGTCCTGCGGCCGCGTCGTGATGGCCTTGAGTTGCTTCGGCCCGGGCGGCGGCAACAGCGGCTGGTTGTTACTCGAGAAGATGACGCCGAGCGTCTTGGTGCGGTGCTGGTAGCGCGCCGCGAAGACCTGCGCGATCATGCCACCCATCGACCCGCCGACGATGTGTGCCTGCTCGATCTGGAGGTGATCCAGCAGTGCCGCGGCGTCGTCGGCCATGTCCTCCAGCGTGTAGACCGCGTCGCTGCGCAGGCCGGCGTACGAGCGCAGCATCCGGGGCAGCAGCGCGGAACCGGAGCGCCGGCCCTCGATCTTGGTGGACAGGCCCACGTCGCGGTTGTCGAACCGGATGACGCGGTAGCCCCTCTCGACGAGCTTGTCGCAGAACCCTTTTCGCCACAACAGCAGCTGCGCACCCAGGCCCATGATGAGCAGCACCGCCGGATGGTCCGGGTTGCCCATGTCCTCGTAGGCGATGTCCAGGTCGCCAGAGCGGGCGAAGCCGGTCCGGACCTCGGGGGTGGTGTCTCGTTCGGGCTGCATGGGCCTAGTCCTCGGATTCTTCGTGATTCATGGTCGGATGCGGCCGGCGGCCTACTCCTCGGCGTTCTTGTGGTCGCGGCTGATATCCACCATGAAATTGGCGAAGTAGCCCTTCAGCTGGGGATCGCTCATCATCTGCCACCGCGGTGCCAGCAGCTTCATGTACCGCTCGACGTAGAGGAACTGCTTGCCGATCAGGACCAGCTCGCGCGGCAGCTTGACGTCGTACGCGTCGGCGAGGGTGGACAATTGCTTGCCGATCTCGGCGTAGGACAGGTCGCCCAGCGACTTCATGGTGAGCGGCGTGGTGAACGCCTCCAGGTCCTTGGCCGCCTGGCCTTCCGGCTTGACCGTGCCGACGGCGCCCATCATGACGACGATCCGGCCGGCCGCGGCGTGATCCTTCGAGACCAGCAGCGCGTAGACGAGTTCGCGCAGCAGCCACCGCGTCCGCGGGTCGATGCGGCCCATGATGCCGAAGTCGAAGAAGACGATCTTGCCGTCCTTGTCGACGTGGAGGTTGCCGGCGTGCAGGTCGCCGTGGAACAGGCCGTGCTTGAGGCCGCCCTCGAAAACGCTGAACAGCAGGGCCTTGACCAGTTCCTCACCGTCGAACCCGGCCTTGCGGATGGCGGCGGCGTCGTCGATGCGGATGCCCTCGACGCGTTCCATGGTCAGCACACGCTCGCTGGTCAGGTCCCAGTAGACCTGGGCCACCCGGATGTTCCGGCCCAGCGGCGAGGCGTGCATGTGCGCCACCCAGGCGTCCATGGACTGCGCCTCGAGCCGGAAGTCGAGTTCCTCGGCGAGGTTGTCGGCGAAGTCGGCGACCACGTCCTGCGCGGAGAGCCGCTGGCCCAGCTTGGCCAGCTCGGCGATCTGCGCGCCGCGCTTGAGAATCTGCAGATCGGCGGCCACGCGGCGGCGGATGCCCGGGCGCTGGATTTTGACGACGACCTCTTCGCCGGAGTGCAGCGTCGCGTAGTGCACCTGGGCGATGGACGCGGAGGCGAAGGGCTCGTCGTCGAAGGTGGCGAAGAGGTCGGCCGGGTCGCCGCCGAGTTCTTCGCGCAGCAGCTTGTGCACCTCGTCCTTGTTGGCGGGCGGAACCCGGTCGAGCAGGCTGCGGAACTCGCGGCTCAGCGGCTCGCCGAAGGCCCCGGGGCTGGACGCGATGATCTGGCCGAGCTTGACGTACGTCGGCCCGAGATCGGAGAAGGCCTTCGGGACCTGCTTGATCACCTTCTGCTGCAGGCTGCCCTTGGTGAAGGCACTGCCGACGACGCGGACGCCGGTGCGGGCGATTTGCCAGCCGGTGGCCCCGATGCGGGCGGCTTCGACGGGCAGCGGCACCCGGTCCAGCCGGGCGCCCTCGCGGTGCGGTGTCTTCGAACCCATTGGTGAAGTGTCTCAAAACCGCGGGTACCGCCAAAAAGGTGTGTCCTGTGTCACGCCCTTTCGGCGGTGCAGGTCAGACGAAGACGCTCTCGATGTCGGCGCGGCTGCGGACCGGGTCGCTGCCGGGCACGTACGCCGGGACCGTGTGCGGTGCCAGCTCCGGGTCGACCCCGCCTTTGACGCGGGCCTTGGCCTGACGGAATTCCGGGAACGGTCCGGCGGCGGCGTGCAGGCCGTTGATGATCGACCACACGACCGCGCGGCGGGCCGTGCGCTCGATCGGGTTGGGGTCGGTGTGGCCCAGCAGCTGCTTGGCCCACTTCGGCATGGTGTCCCGCACCGCCCAGTCGACGGCGCTCTGCGGCATCGGCAGGTTCGGGCCGGTGGCCATGGCGGCGCCGTGCGTCAGCGCCAGCCTGGGGAGATAGGACTTCAGGCACTCGAGGGTCTCCGCCTTGGTCGTGGGCAGGTCGGTGCCGCCGAGGGCGTGCCCGACACGGATGAACTCGCCGTAGTAGCGGTCGAGTTTCTTGCCGCGCAACGGGTTCGGGTGGTAGAGCTCGTGCGCGGTGGCCAGACCCCACACGACGGTCGCGTAGTTCCAGCGCAGCCAGTCCGGGTCGTCGGCGTCGTAGGCGGCGCCGTCCGGGCGGACCCCCTTGATGGTGTGGTGCATGGCGCGCACGGTCCGGGCCAGGTTCTCGGCGGTCTCGGTGCTGCCGTAGGCGGTGCCGATGAAGAACGCGATGGAGTGGCCGAGCCGCACGGCCGCGCCCTTGGGGTCGATCACCGGGACGGCCTCGCCGTTGTCGTCGCGCTGGACCAGGCGCGAGTGGTGCATCCCCATCCAGTAGATGGACGGGTCGAGGCGCTCGATGAACGCGGCGCACTGCAGGCCGAAGACCAGCGCCTCGGTGTGGGAGTGCACATGCCAGACAGCGCTGCCGGGGCCGAACCAGCCCGGGTCGCCGGCGGGACCGGCGAACTCCATGCCACGGAAATAGTTCCGCCGGATGGTCTGGTCGAACCGGTGCTGAAGCTGGTGCTCGATGAACTGGTGCGGCAGGTACACGTCAACCCCTTCTGGTCACGGTCGTAACCAGAATAGTATTTGGTGACGGGTGTGACCAGACCTAGGCTGTAGGGATGTCGACACCGACCAGGTGGGCGGGGGTTCCGCTCGACGACCGCCGCGCCGAACGGCGCGGGCTACTGGTCGACGCGGCATTCGAATTGTTCGGCTCCGGTGGCGAAACGGCGCTGTCGGTCCGCTCGGTGTGCCGCGAGTGCGGACTCAACACGCGCTACTTCTACGAGAGCTTCGACGGCATCGACGAACTGCTGGGCGCCGTCTACGACAAGGTCAGCATCGAACTGGCCGCCATGGTCGACGCCGCGATCACCGTCGCGGGCGACTCGGTGCGGGACCGGACCCGCGCCGGCATCGCCGCGGTGCTGGGCTTCGGTTCCGCCGATCCGCGGCGCGGGCGGGTGCTGTTCACGGAAGCCCGCGCCAACCCCGTGCTGGCCGCGCGCCGCGCCGTCACGCAAGACTTGCTGCTCGACGCGGTCCTCGCCGAGGGCGGCCGGCTGCACCCGAATTCGGACCCCGTCGCCGCGCGCGTCGGTGCGGCCATGTACACCGGCGCCATGGCCGAGCTGGCCCAGCAGTGGCTGTCCGGCGCGTTGGGCACCGATCTGGACGTGGTGGTCGACGCGGCGCTGGCGCTGGTACTGCGCCGAGAGTGACGAAATGGCTGCCGCGGGGCGTCCGCGGGCAGCCATTTCGTGGATCTCGAGTTACTGGGCGGCGGGCCGCCAGCGCTTGATGTATTCCGTCTCCGGCCATTCCTCCTCGGCGGCCAGCAGCTCGTACATGGTCGCCCGGTCGATGGATTCACGGATGATGTCGGCGTGGCCGGCGTGCCGGGACAGCTCCTCGATGAGGTGCATGCCGACCCACCGCACATTCCAGTGGTCGATGTCGGTCGGGAACCACGGCACGTCGTGCGGAATCGGCACCAGCGCGTCCAGGTCGAGTTCGGCGAAGGCCTGCCGTGTCTTGGCGTTCTGTTCGCGCAGTGCGGCCAGCAGGTCGCCGAGCTTCTCGTCGTCGCGCATGACGTGTTGGTCGGCGTACTCGGCCATGATCTCGGCCATCGGCCGGGTGTCCGGTGGCGGGAAGTCGGGGGCGGCCACCGCGCGCTCGACCCAGCCCGCTTGAACGGCGGTGACGTGCTTGATGAGGCCGCCGACCGACTGGGCGCTCACCGATGGGGTGGAGCGGGCCTGCTCATCGGTGAGGCCGTGGGCGACGGCCGCGAAGGCGTCCTGCTGGAACGCCAGGAAGTTGACGAGGGTCTGACGCTCGTCACCGGCGGGTGCGGGCTGTCCGGGCATGCCTACTTCTCCTTCTTCGTGTGGGTGTAAAGGTCACGGATGCAGGCGATTTCCGCTCCGTGGTGAATGACTTCGCGATTGATGTGCAGCACGAGGGTGGCCATTGAGAAGTCAGCGTAGGGACCTTCGGCCGGTCCGCACGGCCGGGCCAGCGCTGCGTCGTCGAGGCCGCGGACCCCGGTGATCCAGTTCGCGTAGGCGGTGTCGAGTTGCTCCAGCGCGGTGCGGGCGTCGCGGGCGTACGGCCACGACTGGTAGTCGGCCGGGGGCCCGCCGAAATGTGAGTGGTTCCGCATGGCCAGGACGCCGACGATGACGTGCGCCAACCGCCAGGCGATGGTCGTGAACGGCTCGGGTTGTGGTGGGGGATAGCTGAAGTCGATGGAACCGTCGGGGTGGAGGGTCCAGCAGCCGGGCACCGGCTCCCAGAAGTATTCGGCGTCGGTCAGTCCCTCGAGTCGGGGGCGCAGCTGGTGTTGCCAGTGCCAGTCGAGTTGCTCGGCCAGTTCTTCGGTCATGTTTGAAGCCTGACATCTAATTAGGACTGTTCCTGTCCTATGAGTACGGCAGAGTGTTGTCATGTCCGAAACGACGAGTCGCGTGCTGCAACTGCTGGGGCTGCTGCAGGCACGCCGGGTGTGGACGGGCCAGGAGCTGGCCGACCGGCTCGGCGTCACCGGGCGCAGCGTCCGCCGCGACATCGAGAGGCTGCGCGACCTCGGCTATCCGGTGCACGCCAGCAAGGGCCGCGACGGCGGCTATCAACTGGGTGCCGGCGCCGCGCTGCCGCCGCTGCTGCTCGACCCCGAGGAGGCCGTCGCGATGGCGGTTTGTCTGCGCCTGGCGGCCGGCGGCAGTGTCGCGGGTGTCGGCGAGTCGGCCTTGCGGGCACTGTCCAAACTCGACCAGGTCATGCCCGCGCGGCTGCGGTCGCAGGTGTCCGCGGTGCACGACGCGACGGTGACGCTGACCGGCGGCGGTGCCGTCGAAGCGGTGTCGCCCGACGACCTGATGACGCTGGCTCGCGCCTGCCGGGACCACGAACACGTCCGGCTCGGCTACACCGACATCCGCGGCAACAACACCGAGCGCCGGCTGGAGCCCTACCAACTCGTCACCACCGGGCGCCGCTGGTACCTGCTGGCGTACGACCGCGACAAGCAGGACTGGCGGACGCTGCGGCTGGACCGGATGGTCGACGTCAAGGCCGCGGGCACGACGTTCGCGCCGCGCCCGGCACCTGATCCGGCGGAGTTCGTGCGCCAGGCCATCACGGCGTCGCCGTACCGTTACGTCGCGCGGGTCCGGTATGAGGCGTCCGAAAGTCAACTGGCGCAGATGTTTTCCGCATCGTCGGCGCAGATCGTGGCGGACGGCCCGGACCGCTGCGTGGTGACCGCCGGGGGCGACGACCCCGAGCGCATCGTGCTGTACCTGGCGATGCCGGGGTATCGGTTCGAGGTCCTCGAACCGCCCGAGGTGATCGCCGCGGCCGCGGTGGTCGCCGACCGGTTGCGTGCCGCAATGCCTCCCGATCGGTGACGACGCGCCGTATGGTGCAGGGGTGTCGACGGGACGACTCCTGCAGGTGACGGCGGTAGTTTCCACCGAGTTGTTCGTCGGCCCGGCCGACGAACCGCTGCAGCTCGTCCGGGTGGACTACACGGGGTGCGCCGACACTGCCGAGATCCGGGTCACCGGACAGGGGCTGAGCGGCCAGGCCCTGGCTCGGCCCGGCGCCGGCTTCATGGAGATTCCGGTGGTTGTGCAGGGCGGACAACCGGGCCAGGTGCGGACCGCGCATCTCGAGGCCGGCGGCGAACAGACCCCGTTCGAGTTCGTCGTCGCCGAGCCCGGCTGGACCATGCACATGATCAGCCACTTCCACTACGACCCGGTGTGGTGGAACACGCAGGCCGCCTACACCAGCGTCTGGACCGAGGACCCGCCCGGCCGCTGCCGGCAGACCAACGGCTTCGAGCTGGTCACCGCACATCTCGAAATGGCAAGGCGCGAAGCGGAATATAAGTTCGTCCTCGCTGAGGTCGACTACCTCAAACCCTACTGGGACACCCACCCCGAGCAGCGCGCCCAGTTGCGCGCGCTGCTCGCCGAGGGCCGCGTCGAGATCATGGGCGGCACCTACAACGAGCCGAACACCAACCTGACCAGTCCGGAGACGGCGATCCGGAACTTCGTGCACGGCATCGGGTTCCAGCGCGACGTCATGGGCGCCGACCCGGCGACGGCCTGGCAGCTCGACGTGTTCGGCCACGACCCGCAGTTCCCGGGCATGGCCGCCGACGCCGGCCTGACCTCCAGCTCGTGGGCCCGCGGCCCGCATCACCAGTGGGGCCCGATGCACCGCGACGGCGACCCCGAACGCATGCAGTTCGCCAGTGAATTCGACTGGATCGCGCCGTCTGGCCGCGGGCTGCTGACGCACTACATGCCCGCGCATTACGCCGCCGGCTGGTGGATGGACTCGTCGGCGTCGCTGCAGGAAGCCGAGGACGCCACCTATGAGACGTTCGCCAAGCTGAAAAAGGTTGCGCTGACCCGCAATGTGCTGCTGCCGGTCGGCACCGACTACACCCCGCCGAACAAGTGGGTCACCGAGATTCACCGCGACTGGGCGGCCCGCTATACCTGGCCCCGCTTCGTGTGTGCGCTGCCGCGGGAGTTCTTCGCCGCCGTGCGTGCGGAACTCGCGGCCGTCGGTACGCAGCCGTCGCCGCAGACCCGCGACATGAACCCGATCTACACGGGCAAGGACGTGTCGTACATCGACACCAAGCAGGCCAACCGGGCCGCCGAGCACGTCGTGCTGGAAGCCGAACGGTTCGCGGTGTTCGCCGGACTGCTGACCGGCGCCACGTATCCGCAAGCGGCGCTGGCCAAGGCCTGGGTGCAACTGGCCTACGGTGCCCACCACGATGCCATCACCGGATCGGAATCCGACCAGGTGTACCTCGACCTGCTCACCGGCTGGCGCGATGCGTGGGAACTCGGCCGGACCGCCCGCGATAACGCGTTGGCGCTGCTGTCGCGGGCCGTCGACGGTGACATCGTGGTGTGGAACCCGTTGGCACACAGCCGAACCGACATCGTCACCGTCCACCTCGAGGAACCGCTGGACGGGCCGGTGCTCGACGCGGACGGCACGCCGGTCCCGGTCCTGATCGAAGACGACGGCCACACCGTCACCTGGGCGGCCCACGACGTGCCGTCGCTGGGGTGGCGGGCATACACGATCGGCTCGGCGCAGTCCGCGTGCGAGCCGGCCTCGTGGGAACCCCTGCCCGGCACCACCATCGGTAATGATCGGTACGGCTGCACCGTCGACCCCGACCGCGGCGGCGCGGTGTCGTCGCTGGTGCGCGAAGGCGTCGAGCTGATCGGTGCCGGCCGGGTCGGCAACGAGATCGCCGTCTACGACGAGCATTCCGCGCATCCGACCGAACATGAAGGGCCCTGGCACCTGCTGCCCAAGGGGCCGGTGGTGGGCTCCGCCGAACGCGCCGCCCAGTCGGTGCAGGCCTACCGCAGCGCGCTGGGGGAGCGGCTGGTGGTCACCGGGCGCATCGGCGACGTGCTGCGGTACACCCAGACAATCACGCTGTGGCAAGGCGTGGACCGCGTGGACTGCCGCACCGTGATCGACGAATTCACCGGCGCCGACAAGCTGTTGCGGCTGCGCTGGCCCTGCTCGGTGCCGGGCGCGATGCCGGTCAGTGAGGTCGGCGACGCGGTGATCGGCCGGGGTTTTGGCCTACTGCACCAACGGGATTCGCGCCATGCGGTCGACACCGCGGAGCACCCCTACACCTTGGACAACCCTGCCTACGGGTGGTTCGGGCTGTCCTCGGCGGTGCGGGTCCGGGTCCGCGACGCGCACGGTGAGAGTATGCGGGCGGTGTCGGTCGCCGAGGTGGTGGCGCCGAACGCGGCGGATCCGGACGCACCGACCCGCGACCTGATGGTCGCGCTGGTGCGGTCCGGGGTGACGGCCACCTGCAGCAGCGCCGACAAGCCGCGCTACGGCGACCTCGCCGTCGACTCCAACCTGCCCGACGCCCGCATCGCGCTCGGCGGGCCCGACGAGAATGCTTTCACCGCAGCGGTATTGGCGGCCGCCGAACCCCGCTACGGCGCCGAACTGCAGCGGCGCCTGACGGCCGGGAGCGCCCGGCTCTGGGTGCCCGCCGATGCCGACCTGGTACAGCGCTGGATACCCGGCGCCGACCTGACCGGCGTGCGCGCGCTACCGGTGTTGATCGTCGCCGGACCCGGCGCCATCGACGAGCTGATCGCCGCCCTCGCCACCACCGAGATCACCGTCGAACAGGAGGCCGCGGCCGGCATCGGGCCCTTCGAGGCCCGCAGTGTGGCCGTGCTGAACCGCGGCGTACCGGGTTTCGCCGTCGAACCGGATGGCGTCCTGCACACCTCATTGATGCGGTCGTGCACCGGCTGGCCGTCGGGCACCTGGATCGACCCGCCGCGCCGCACCGCACCCGACGGCTCGAACTTCCAGCTCCAGCACTGGACCCACACCTTCGACTACGCCATCGCGGCCGGCGACGGTGACTGGCGCGCCGCGGGCATCCCGGGCCGCAGCGCCGAATACTCCCAGCCACTGCTCGCGGTGCACACCGACCATCCCGCGGTGGCCGGCGGATTGCCGTGCACCGGTTCGCTGTTGGGCGTCGAACCCGCGTCCGAGGTGACGCTGGCCGCGTTGAAGGCCACCGGCAACCCCATCGCCGCGGGCCGCAGCGCGCCCGTCGACCCGAGCTCGGGCATCACCCTGCGCCTGGTCCAGACATCGGGACGGCCGACCGAGGTCAACGTCACCTCGGGCCTGCGGCACCTCGAGGACGTCGAACGGCTGGACCTCCTCGAACAACCGATTGCCGGCAGAAAAGACCTGCGGCTGCACGGTTTCGAGATCGCCACCGTGCGGGCCCGGCTCGACCTGCCGCATGTGCTCAACGGCGACCACGCCACCCTGGCGCCGGATGCCGAAGTCGCGCAACCGGTTTACGCCCGGTACTGGCTGCACAACCGCGGCCCGGCACCGCTGGGCGGACTGCCCGCGGTGGCTCACGTGCACCCCACCGAACTGGCCGGCACACCGGGTGCGCCCGTGCAGGTACGCGTAACCGCTGCCAGCGACTGCACCGACGCCACGCTCCACGGCCGGGTCCGCGTGCTGTGTCCCGACGGCTGGTCGGCCACCCCGGACGAGCTGCCCTTCGTGCTGCCGCCGGGTGGCTACCTGGAAACCGAAGTGCGGCTGCAACTTCCGGCCGATGTGCCCGCCGGCCGGTATCCGGTGCGGGTCGAGCTGGCGGTCACCGGCGGCGACAAACAGCACCAGATTCCCGCGGCGTGGCGGCAGACGGTCGAAGACGTCTGCGTCGTCACAGTCGGCGAACCCGGCGATGCCCCGCTGCTGAGGGTGGTCGAGGAGCCTCAGGCCGTCGACGTCGTCGCCGGTGAACACGCCGACCTGAGTGTCGTCGTCGGCTCTGCCGCCGGTGCGCCGCTGAGCTTGGAGGCGCACCTGATCAGTCCGTGGGGGACGTGGGAATGGTTGGGGCCGGCCGTGCTCGGGGCCGACGTCCCGGCGGGTGGCACCGCCGCATTCGACTTCGACGTGGCGCCGCCGTCGTGGGTCGGGCCGGGGCAGTGGTGGGCGCTGGTCAGGATCGCCGGGGCCGGTCGGGTGCTCTACACGCCGGCGGTATCGGTGCGGGTCCGATGAACCGCGTCGCCACCGTCGCCGGGCGGGAGATTCCGGTCAGCGCGCTCGATGAGCGCGAATCACGTTTGCGGGCAAGCGTATTGGCGCCTTCGCTACCGGCGCCCGGAAGTAGTGAGGGCCGCCAGCTGCGGCGCTGGCTGAACCAGCTGCTCGTCGCCGACGAGTTGGTGCGGGTGGCGGCAGCCGAACTCGGGGTGACCGATGGTGACGCACCGGCGGAAGCCGACCTGCTACCCGACGCCGCCGCCCGCATGGAGCTCGGCAGTATCGCCGCAGCTGCGCTCGAACAGCCGCTGGGGCGTGCGCTGTTCGTTCGGGTGACCGCCGACGTGCAGGTCTCCGACGAGGAGATCGGGCGCTACCACGTCCGCAACCCCCTGCGGTTCGCGCCGCCCGTGCCCGGCCCCGGTGGCTGGTGCACCGCGCCGACAGTCGCGCCGGAGCTTGATCAGGTGCGGCCGCAGATCACCACGCACCTGCTGGGTTCGGCGCGCCGGCGGGCCTTCCGGCACTGGCTCGACGCCCGCCGCGCCGAGTCGGTGCACCTGGCGCCCGGCTATGAGCATCCCGGAGACCCGCGCCAGCCCGACCACGTCCACCGGCACTGAAAGCGCACGATGTCCGACCTGATACTCGCCCTCGACATCGGTGGCACCAAGATCGCCGCGGCCCTCGTCGACTCCGGCGGCGTGCTCGTGCACCGCGAGCAGCTGCCGACCCCACACGCCGACAGCGAGCAGGTATGGGCGGCGGTCGACGCGTTGGTCGGAAACGCTCTCGCCGCCGCCGCGGAGCGCCCCGTGTGTGGCATCGGCGTCGGCTGCGCCGGCCCCATCGATGTGGTCGCGGGCACGGTCAGTCCGCTCAATATCGCTGTCTGGCAACAGTTTCCGCTGATCCCGCGGCTTGGCGAGCGCACCGGCCTGCCGATTCGGCTGGCCGGCGACGTTGTCTGCCTGGCCCTGGGCGAGCACTGGCGCGGCGCCGGCCAGGGGGCGCAGCTCCTGCTCGGCATGGTGGTGTCGACCGGTATCGGCGGCGGTCTGGTGCAGGGCGGTGCGCCGTACCTCGGCCGCACCGGCAATGCCGGCCACGTCGGCCACGTCGTCGTCGACCCCGACGGCCCGCGCTGCGCGTGCGGTGGGCAGGGCTGCGTGGAGGCGGTGGCCTCGGGTCCACACCTCGCGCGGTGGGCACACGAGCACGGCTGGGACGCCCCGCCGGACGCCGACGCGAAGGCGCTGGCGGAGGCCGCCCGCCACGGGGATCCGATTGCGGTGCAGGCGTTCTCGCGTGGCGCCGAGGCGATCGCCGTCGCCATCGCGTCGGCAGCGGCCGTCTGTGACCTGGACCTGGTGGTGGTCGGCGGCGGCGTGGCGAATGCGGGGGAGGTGCTGTTCGGCCCGCTGCGGGCGGCGTTGCCCCGCTACGCCGGGTTGAGCTTCCTGCGCGGCCTGCGGGTGGTGCCCGCCGAGCTCGGGGGCGATGCCGGGCTCGTCGGCGCCGCCGCGTTGTGGCGGAGCTGAGCGGCGCGCCGCGCCATGTCCTTTCGGCCCCAGTCGCACAGCGCACCGAGCACCGGTTCCAGCGTCTTGCCGTATTCGGAGATCGAATAGTGCACGCACGGCGGCACCGTGCCCGCGTCGTGGCGTTCGATGATGCCGTCGGCCACCAGTTCGTGCAGGTGTCGGATGAGCATGCGCTCCGTCATGTCGGGAATGCTGCGCCGGAGCTCGGCGGTGCGCATCGGCCCGTCGGCGAGCCGCCACAGGATCGTGCCCTTCCACCGGCCGTCGATCACCGACAGCGCGGCATCGATCGGGCACTCGCCGATCTCCTTCTTCGACACCGCCATGATGCGATCCCGGTCCCTCCTTTGTGCTGACTAATTTGTCAGTACCTTGTTATTTGTCAGTGTAGTGACCAGGCTCGATGCCATGGAACACATTGCGCAGATTCTCACCGTGATCGTCGTCGGCACGCTCGTCGGCGTGGAGTTCGGGGTCGCCGCGTTCACCAATCCGATCGTGGAACGGCTGCCCGACGACGCCTACCGGCAGGCGCGCGCGACGGGCGGCCGGATTCTCGGCACGGTGATGCCCTTCTGGTACGCCGCCGCGGCGGCACTGCTGGTCGCCGATGCGGTACTCGCCCCGGCGCCCGGCGCCATCGCCGCGGTGGTCCTGATGGCGGTGGTGATGGTGCTGACGCTGACCGCGTTGGTCCCGATCAACAACCGCGTTGCCGCGTGGGCGGGTGCCGGTTCCGACGAAGCGCCGACAAACCGGGAGCTGGCCCACCGCTGGGACCGGTTGCACTGGGTGCGCGTAACCCTGCTGATCGTGGTGTTTGTCCTGGTAGCGCTTGCGCCGGCGGCAAGGCTGTGAGTCGGCTGGGAGGGTAGCCCCCAAAGTTAGGCAAGTCTTAGCTAAGTTGATCTTGTTTAACGGTGGGTGAACAAGTCTTCACACGCCAGCGGAATCAGACTTAGTGAGGTATTGGCATGCGCGTCGTCTTCTTCGGTTTCCAGACGTGGGGGGTCAAGACGCTGCAAGCGCTGATCGATCTGGGGCACGACGTGCCGATGGTCGTCACGCACCCCACCAGCACGGAGTCGTACAAGGCGATCTTCTCGGACTCCGTCGAGGAACTCGCCCGCGCGCACGACATCCCGGTCCACCTGACCATGCGGGCCAACCGCGAGACCATCGACCTCGTCAAGCGCTCCGAACCCGACGTCATCGTCGTCAACAGCTGGTACACGCGGATGACGGACGAGCTCTACGACCTGCCGCCCTACGGCACCCTGAACCTGCACGACTCCCTGCTGCCGAAGGGCACCGGCTTCTCACCGGTCATCTGGTCGCTGATCAGCGGGGAATCGCACATCGGCCTGACCATCCACCGCATGAACGCCGAGCTCGACGCCGGCGACATCCTGGTCCAGCGCTCGCTGTCCATCGGGCCCGGCGACACCGGCACCGAACTGGTGATGCGCGGCATCGACCTGATCCCGGGAGCGCTCGCCGAGGCACTGACCGCGCTGGAAGCGGGCACCGCGCAGTGGCGGCCGCAGGACAAGGCCGAGCGGACCTACTTCCACAAGCGCGCCGAACGCGACAGCCTCATCGACTGGAGCTGGCCGGCCGAAGACCTCGAGCGCCTCGTCCGCGCGCTGTCGGACCCCTACCCCCGCGCGTTCACCTTCTACCGCGGTGAGCGCATCGAAGTGCTCGAGGCCAAGGTCTCCGAAATCCGCTACGGCGGCACCCCCGGCCGCGTGATCGTGCAGGAGGGCGGCGGCGCCGTGGTGTGCGGCTCGCATGCCCACCGCGGCGGGAACCTCGGCCTGGTCATCACCCGGCTCCGCACGGCCGACGGGCAGGAGCACGACGGCACGGAGTTCTTCCGCCGCGGCGGCTACCTCACCAGCGAGGCATGAGGCCGTGCCGCTGCTGACATACATCGCCACGCCGTCGTGGCTCATGTCGATCCGCCGCCGGCTGCTCGCGTTGATCCCGGTCCGGTTCCTGCGGCACGTCCTCTATCTCGTGATGATCCGCAAGCCCGGCAACTTCCGTGAGCCCGCGACCTTCAACGAGAAGGTGAACTGGCGCATCTTCCACGATCGCCGGGACCGGATCGTGCGGGCCTGCGACAAGATGTGGATGAAGGAGATGGCCCGCGCGGCGTACCCCGGCGCCGATCTCCGGATTCCCGCCACGTACTGGTGCGGCACCGACCTACGGGACGCACCGGACCTGGCGGCCCTGCCGCCCTGGGTGCTCAAGCCCAATGCCAGCAGCGGCCAGGCGCTGTTCGGTCCCGATCCGCAAACTGATCTGGCCCGCCTGCGGGACCAGACCAGAAGCTGGTTCCAGGAGACGCCACTGGAGCTCGGCGAGTGGGGCTACAGCCAGGCCCGCCCGCTGTTGTTGATAGAGGAACGCATCCCGACCCCGGACGGCGAAGCGCCCGTCGACTACAAGTTCTTCGTCTTCGACGGCCGCGTCGAGCTGATCCAGGTGAATCGCGGCCGCTTCGGGAAGCGGCAGACCACCACATTCCTGGACGCCGACTGGCGTCAACTGCCGGTGCGGTGGCGCATCCACCCCGTCGCCGTCGAAGAACGCCCGCTCGAACTGGACAAGATGCTGGAGATCGCGAGCGTGCTGGGCACCGGCTGGGATTTCATCCGCGTCGACCTCTATGCCGTCGACGGCGACGTATGGTTCGGCGAGTACACCCCGTACCCGGGGACGGGCATGCTGCGGTACGAGCCCATGAGCTTCGACCTCGAGCAGGGCCGGCAGTGGCGGTTGCCGACGCCGGACCAGGTTCGCCGCGGCCGGCCGTAGCTGCAGAATCGCCGTTTTGGCTGATCGGCAGCCCATCGGCTACTCTTGTCCAGTTCCACCGAAGACCGTCGGTCACCGCTGAGCGCTTGCGCGCAGAGGTTGAAGGTCCAGGCAACGCCTGGCGGCCCACGCAGGAGGACGAGGTTTCCAGAGTTTTGATTCTGCGCGCCCCGACCTTTCTGTGTCGGGGCGCTTTGCATTTCCGGACCGAATCCCCGGCAGTCTCCAGTGGGCCGATGAATACACCACAAGGAGGCATGTATGGCCACGGCTGATAAAGCCACTGCGGTCGCTGACATCGCCGAACAGTTCAAGGCCTCGACGGCCACTGTCGTGACCGAGTACCGCGGTCTGACGGTTGCCAATCTCGCCGAGCTGCGTCGTTCCCTCGGTGCTTCGACGACCTACACGGTCGCCAAGAACACCCTGGTCAAGCGCGCTGCCTCGGAGGCCGGGATCGAAGGCCTCGACGACCTGTTCGCAGGTCCGACCGCCATCGCGTTCATCACCGGCGAGCCGGTCGATGCCGCGAAGGCACTCAAGAAGTTCGCGAAGGATCACAAGCAGCTCGTCATCAAGGGCGGCTACATGGACGGCGCTGCGCTGTCCGTGGCCCAGGTCGAGAAGATCGCCGACCTCGAGTCGCGCGAAGTGCTGCTGTCCAAGCTGGCCGGCGCCCTCAAGGCGAAGCAGTCCCAGGCCGCGGCGCTGTTCGTTGCGCCCGCGTCCCAGGTTGCGCGCCTGGCCGCCGCTCTGCAGGACAAGAAGGCCGCCGAAGACTCGGCCGCCTGACCCACCCCACATCCACAAAAGAAGTAATAAGGAAGGACCATTCACATGGCCAAGCTGTCCGCCGAAGAACTGCTCGACGCGTTCAAGGAAATGACCCTGCTGGAGCTCTCGGAGTTCGTGAAGCAGTTCGAGGAGACCTTCGACGTCACCGCCGCCGCTCCGGTCGCCGTTGCCGCCGCCGGTGCCGCTCCCGCCGCCGCTGAGGCCGCCGAAGAGCAGTCCGAGTTCGACGTCATCCTCGAGGGTGCCGGCGACAAGAAGATCGGCGTCATCAAGGTCGTCCGCGAGATCGTTTCCGGCCTGGGCCTGAAGGAAGCCAAGGACCTGGTCGACGGCGCCCCCAAGCCGCTGCTGGAGAAGGTCTCGAAGGAGGCCGCCGAGGACGCCAAGGCCAAGCTCGAGGCCGCCGGCGCATCGGTGTCCGTCAAGTAAGTTCGCCAGAACTGACGTTTTCCCCCGGAGTCCAGCACGGACTCCGGGGGATTTCGCTTTTCAGGGGATATAAATCGGGGCATTTCGAGCCGTTCGGGGGACGATGGGGTAGTTGGCTCCGCGTCCATCAGGGTGACTTTTCGGCGGGCCGTCCGATAGTTGGAACAAGGTGCAACAGCTCGCGATCGATGCGCTACAGTGACTCAAGCCACAGGCAGGGCAGCAAATGGCGCGCGAGCGCTGGCGGAAGGGATCTCACATGGGCGTCCAAATCGACGTGACGGGACTGAGTAAGTCCTTTGGGTCGTCGAAGATCTGGGAAGACGTCACTTTGACCATCCCCGCCGGCGAGGTCAGCGTCATGCTGGGCCCGTCCGGTACCGGTAAGTCTGTGTTCCTGAAGTCGCTCATCGGCCTGCTGCGTCCCGAGCGCGGTTCGATCGTCATCGACGGCACCAACATCATCGAGTGCTCGGCCAAGGAGCTCTACGAGATCCGCACCCTGTTCGGTGTGCTGTTCCAGGACGGCGCGCTGTTCGGTTCGATGAACATCTACGACAACACGGCCTTCCCGCTGCGCGAGCACACCAAGAAGTCCGAGTCCGAGATCCGCAAGATCGTCATGGAAAAGCTCGACGTCGTGGGTATGCCCAACGACGGTCACAAGTTCCCGGGCGAAATCTCCGGTGGTATGCGCAAGCGTGCCGGCCTGGCCCGCGCCCTGGTGCTCGACCCGAAGATCATCCTGGTCGACGAGCCGGACTCCGGTCTGGACCCGGTCCGTACCGCCTACCTGTCGCAGCTGCTGATCGACATCAACGCCCAGATCGACGCCACGGTGCTGATCGTTACCCACAACATCAACATCGTGCGTACGGTGCCGGACAACATCGGCATGCTCTACCGCAAGCACCTGGTCATGTTCGGCCCCCGCGAGGTGCTGCTGACCAGTGAGGAGCCCGCGGTCAAGCAGTTCCTCAACGGCCGTCGTATCGGCCCCATCGGTATGTCGGAGGAGAAGGACGCCGCGACCGCCGCTGCCGAGCAGGCCGCGATCGACGCCGGTCACTCCGACGGCGGTGTCGAGGAGATCGAGGGCGTGCCGCCGCAGATCGAGGTCACCCCGGGTATGCCGGTCCGCCAGGCCGTCGCTCGTCGTCAGGCTCGTGTGCGCTCGATCCTGCACACCCTGCCGCCCGCCGCGCAGGCCGCCATCCTCGAGGACCTCAACAAGAACGGCCACGCCGACGACCCGGTGACCGCTCAGATTCCGCGGGCCTGATCCGCAGAACGCGAAAATCGCGCCCGGGCTGAACCAGCCCGGGCGCGATTTGTTTTCGGCGCACGTGCACCCAAGCCGCGAAAACCGCGTTCAGCGGGCGCTGTGTGCGCGCTCGGACGCGGCGCACGGACCCGGGCGCCCGGTGATCTTGGTCACGGCGCGTCCGCCGGCGGCGGCGTGCGGGTGGCGCCGCGGGGCCCGCTGCGTCACGATGAGAGCGCCCCGGTTCGCCAGTTGCCGGCAAAACTCCACACCAAACACCGTGGCAAGTCTTGACTGACGCCCGCAAACGGGCCAATCTGTTGGGCAGCATGTATTCGAGGGTTCCGGACGCCAGCCAGCGTCAGCCGATCAAACCCTTGATTCACCATGCCGTGGTTGAGGAATGCGCCGTCCTACGCTAATGTTGGACGTTGCGCTGGCTGCATCCTGCCCACCTCACCCGCACCTGACACCTTCTAGCCTGAGTCTTGCTCAGTGATCTAGACGCGTGCCCTGTGTCTTGTAAGGCCCGGACTGTGAGAACGCCAGCCGGACCGACGCAGATAGAGCGGCAATTCGGACCGGTTTCGACCGGCACCGGAAGGTCGCATCAGGTGCTGGAAGGACGCATCTTGGCAGTCTCTCGCGAGAGCAAGTCAGTAGATTCCAACAACTCCGTCCCAGGAGCGCCGAACCGAGTCTCGTTCGCCAAGCTGCGCGAACCGCTTGAGGTTCCGGGCCTGCTCGAAGTGCAGACGGATTCCTTCGAGTGGCTGATCGGCTCGGACCGCTGGCGCTCGAAGGCAGTCGACCGCGGCGACATCAACCCGGTCGGTGGCCTCGAAGAGGTCCTCGCCGAGCTGTCGCCGATCGAGGACTTCGCCGGCACCCTGTCGCTGAGCTTCTCCGACCCGCGCTTCGACGAGGTCAAGGCTCCCGTCGACGAGTGCAAGGAAAAGGACCAGACGTACGCGGCCCCGCTGTTCGTCACGGCTGAGTTCATCAACAACACCACCGGCGAGATCAAGAGCCAGACGGTCTTCATGGGTGACTTCCCGATGATGACCGAAAAGGGCACCTTCATCATCAACGGCACCGAGCGCGTCGTCGTCTCGCAGCTCGTCCGTTCGCCCGGTGTGTACTTCGACGAGTCCATCGACAAGGCCACCGAGAAGACCCTGCACAGCGTCAAGGTCATCCCGGGCCGTGGCGCGTGGCTGGAGTTCGACGTCGACAAGCGCGACACCGTCGGTGTCCGCATCGACCGCAAGCGCCGCCAGCCGGTCACCGTGCTGCTGAAGGCGCTCGGCTGGACCAACGAGCAGATCTGCGAGCGCTTCGGCTTCTCCGAGATCATGATGGGCACCCTCGAGAAGGACCCGACCGCCGGTCCCGACGAGGCCCTGCTGGACATCTACCGGAAGCTGCGCCCGGGCGAGCCGCCGACCAAGGAGTCGGCGCAGACCCTGCTGGAGAACCTGTTCTTCAAGGAGAAGCGTTACGACCTGGCCCGCGTGGGCCGGTACAAGGTCAACAAGAAGCTGGGCCTGCACGACGGCAACCCCGCCCAGGTGACCGCGACGACGCTGACCGAAGAGGACATCGTCGCCACCATCGAGTACCTGGTGCGCCTGCACGACGGTGACAAGACCATGACCGCCCCCGGTGGCGTGGAAGTCCCCGTCGAGGTCGACGACATCGACCACTTCGGCAACCGTCGTCTGCGCACCGTGGGCGAGCTGATCCAGAACCAGATCCGGGTCGGCCTGTCGCGTATGGAGCGCGTCGTCCGCGAGCGCATGACCACGCAGGACGTCGAGGCGATCACCCCGCAGACCCTGATCAACATCCGTCCCGTCGTGGCGGCGATCAAGGAGTTCTTCGGTACGTCGCAGCTGTCGCAGTTCATGGACCAGAACAACCCGCTGTCGGGTCTGACCCACAAGCGCCGTCTGTCGGCGCTGGGCCCCGGTGGTCTGTCCCGTGAGCGCGCCGGCCTCGAGGTCCGCGACGTCCACTCGTCGCACTACGGTCGCATGTGCCCGATCGAGACCCCTGAAGGCCCGAACATCGGTCTGATCGGCTCGCTGTCGGTGTACGCGCGGGTCAACCCGTTCGGCTTCATCGAGACCCCGTACCGCAAGGTCGTCGACGGCATCGTCACCGATCAGATCGACTACCTGACCGCCGACGAGGAGGACCGCCACGTCGTGGCGCAGGCCAACTCGCCGCTGGACGCGAACGGCCACTTCACCGAGGAGAAGATCCTCGTCCGTCGTAAGGGCGGCGAGGTCGAATTCGTCTCGGCGAACGACGTCGACTACATGGACGTCTCGCCGCGCCAGATGGTGTCGGTCGCGACCGCGATGATCCCGTTCCTGGAGCACGACGACGCCAACCGCGCCCTGATGGGTGCGAACATGCAGCGTCAGGCGGTTCCGCTGGTGCGCAGCGAGGCCCCGCTGGTCGGTACCGGCATGGAGCTGCGTGCCGCCATCGACGCCGGTGACGTCGTCGTCGCCGACAAGTCGGGTGTCATCGAAGAGGTCTCCGCCGACTACGTCACCGTCATGGCCGACGACGGCTCGCGGCACACCTACCGGATGCGCAAGTTCAACCGCTCGAACCACGGCACGTGCGCCAACCAGCGCCCGATCGTGGACTCGGGTCAGCGCGTCGAGGCCGGCCAGGTCATCGCCGACGGTCCCTGCACCGAGAACGGTGAAATGGCCCTCGGTAAGAACCTGCTCGTGGCAGTCATGCCGTGGGAAGGCCACAACTACGAGGACGCCATCATCCTGAGCCAGCGGCTCGTGGAGCAGGACGTGCTCACCTCGATCCACATCGAGGAGCACGAGATCGATGCCCGCGACACCAAGCTGGGCGCCGAGGAGATCACCCGGGACATCCCGAACGTCTCCGACGAGGTGCTGGCTGACCTCGACGAGCGCGGCATCGTCCGCATCGGCGCCGAGGTCCGCGACGGCGACATCCTGGTCGGCAAGGTCACCCCGAAGGGTGAGACCGAGCTGACCCCGGAAGAGCGCCTGCTGCGTGCCATCTTCGGTGAGAAGGCCCGTGAGGTCCGCGACACGTCGCTCAAGGTGCCGCACGGTGAGTCCGGCAAGGTCATCGGCGTCCGCGTGTTCTCGCGCGAGGACGACGACGATCTGCCCGCCGGTGTCAACGAGCTGGTCCGTGTCTACGTGGCTCAGAAGCGCAAGATCTCCGACGGTGACAAGCTCGCCGGCCGCCACGGCAACAAGGGCGTCATCGGCAAGATCCTCCCGCAGGAGGACATGCCGTTCATGCCCGATGGCACCCCGGTGGACATCATCCTGAACACCCACGGTGTGCCGCGTCGTATGAACATCGGCCAGATTCTGGAAACCCACCTCGGGTGGGTCGCCAAGGCCGGCTGGAACATCGAGGGCGAGCCGGAGTGGGCAGCGAACCTGCCTGAAGGCATGCGGAGTGCCCCGCGCGACAGCATCGTCGCCACCCCGGTGTTCGACGGTGCCCGTGAGAACGAGCTGCAGGGCCTGCTCGGGGCGACACTGCCGAACCGCGACGGCGACGTCATGGTCGACGCCGACGGCAAGTCTCAGCTGTTCGACGGTCGTTCGGGTGAGCCGTTCCCGTACCCGGTCACGGTCGGCTACATGTACATCCTGAAGCTGCACCACCTGGTGGACGACAAGATTCACGCGCGTTCGACCGGTCCGTACTCGATGATCACCCAGCAGCCGCTCGGTGGTAAGGCGCAGTTCGGTGGCCAGCGGTTCGGTGAGATGGAGTGCTGGGCCATGCAGGCCTACGGTGCGGCGTACACGCTGCAGGAGCTGCTGACCATCAAGTCCGACGACACCGTCGGTCGCGTGAAGGTCTACGAGGCGATCGTCAAGGGCGAGAACATCCCCGAGCCGGGTATCCCGGAGTCGTTCAAGGTTCTGCTCAAGGAACTCCAGTCGCTGTGCCTCAACGTCGAGGTGCTGTCTTCGGACGGTGCCGCGATCGAGATGCGCGACAGCGACGACGAGGACCTCGAGCGCACCGCCGCGAACCTCGGTATCAACCTGTCGCGGAACGAGTCCGCGTCTGTTGAAGACCTCGCCTAAACCGTCCGCCCGTAGTCAGCTTTTTCTGATTCATACACCCGCAAGGGGAAAGGGAGTTACGTGCTAGACGTCAACTTCTTCGATGAACTCCGCATCGGCCTGGCCACCGCGGAAGACATCCGTAATTGGTCGTACGGCGAGGTCAAGAAGCCGGAGACCATCAACTACCGCACGCTCAAGCCCGAAAAGGACGGCCTGTTCTGCGAGAAGATCTTCGGACCGACTCGCGACTGGGAGTGCTACTGCGGTAAGTACAAGCGCGTCCGCTTCAAGGGCATCGTCTGCGAGCGCTGTGGCGTCGAGGTGACTCGCGCCAAGGTGCGTCGTGAGCGCATGGGCCACATCGAGCTGGCCGCGCCGGTCACGCACATCTGGTACTTCAAGGGCGTTCCGTCGCGCTTGGGCTACCTGCTGGACCTGGCCCCGAAGGATCTGGAAAAGATCATCTACTTCGCGGCCTACGTCATCACCTCGGTCGACACCGAGATGCGGCACAACGAGCTGTCGACGCTCGAGGCCGAGATGGTCGTCGAGAAGAAGGCTGTCGAGGACCAGCGCGATCTGGACCTGGCCGAGCGCGCGCAGAAGCTCGAGCAGGACCTGGCCGAGCTGGAGAAGGAAGGCGCCAAGTCCGACGTCCGCCGCAAGGTGCGCGACGGTGGCGAGCGCGAGATGCGTCAGCTCCGCGACCGGGCCCAGCGTGAGCTGGACCGGCTCGACGAAATCTGGACCACCTTCACCAAGCTGGCCCCGAAGCAGCTCATCGTCGACGAGGTGCTGTACCGCGAGCTGCAGGACCGCTACGGCGAGTACTTCACCGGCGCCATGGGTGCCGAGTCGATCAAGAAGCTCATCGAGACCTTCGACATCGACGCCGAGGCCGAGTCGCTGCGCGACACCATCAAGAACGGCAAGGGCCAGAAGAAGCTGCGCGCCCTCAAGCGTCTGAAGGTCGTCGCCGCGTTCCAGCAGTCCGGCAACTCGCCCATGGGCATGGTGCTCGACGCCGTTCCGGTGATCCCGCCGGAGCTGCGCCCGATGGTTCAGCTGGACGGTGGCCGCTTCGCGACCTCCGACCTGAACGACCTGTACCGCCGCGTCATCAACCGCAACAACCGGTTGAAGCGACTGATCGACCTCGGTGCGCCCGAGATCATCGTCAACAACGAGAAGCGCATGCTGCAGGAGTCTGTGGACGCGCTGTTCGACAACGGCCGTCGTGGCCGGCCCGTCACGGGTCCGGGCAACCGTCCGCTCAAGTCGCTGTCCGATCTGCTCAAGGGCAAGCAGGGCCGCTTCCGTCAGAACCTGCTGGGTAAGCGCGTCGACTACTCGGGCCGTTCGGTCATCGTCGTCGGCCCGCAGCTCAAGCTGCACCAGTGTGGTCTGCCGAAGCTGATGGCCCTCGAGCTGTTCAAGCCGTTCGTGATGAAGCGTCTGGTCGACCTGAACCACGCGCAGAACATCAAGAGCGCCAAGCGCATGGTCGAGCGTCAGCGTCCCCAGGTGTGGGATGTCCTCGAAGAGGTCATCGCCGAGCACCCGGTGTTGCTGAACCGTGCACCTACGCTGCACCGCCTGGGTATCCAGGCCTTCGAGCCGCAGCTGGTGGAAGGCAAGGCCATCCAGCTGCACCCGCTGGTGTGTGAGGCGTTCAACGCCGACTTCGACGGTGACCAGATGGCCGTGCACCTCCCGCTGTCGGCGGAGGCGCAGGCCGAGGCGCGCATCCTGATGCTGTCGTCGAACAACATCCTGTCGCCGGCGTCGGGCCGCCCGCTCGCCATGCCGCGTCTGGACATGGTGACCGGTCTGTTCTTCCTGACCACGCAGATCGACGGTGACCTCGGCGAGTTCGTCGCGGCCACCAAGGACAGCGCGGAGCAGGGCGTCTACAGCAGCCCGGCCGAGGCCATCATGGCCATGGACCGTGGCGCGCTGTCGGTGCGCGCGAAGATCAAGGTCCGTCTGACGCACCTGCGTCCGCCGGCCGAGATCGAGGCGCAGCTGTTCGAGAACGGCTGGAAGCCGGGCGACGCGTGGACCGCGGAGACCACCCTGGGCCGCGTGCTCTTCAACGAGCTGCTGCCCAAGGGCTACCCGTTCGTCGACAAGCAGATGCACAAGAAGGTCCAGGCGGCGATCATCAACGATCTCGCCGAGCGCTACCCGATGATCGTCGTGGCGCAGACCGTCGACAAGCTGAAGGACGCCGGTTTCCACTGGGCGACCCGCTCGGGCGTGACGGTCTCGATGGCCGACGTTCTGGTGCCGCCGCAGAAGCAGGAAATCCTGGAGCGCTACGAGAGCCAGGCCGACGCGATCGAGAAGAAGTACCAGCGCGGTGGTCTGAACCACGACGAGCGCAACGAGTCGCTGGTCAAGATCTGGCAGCAGGCCACCGAAGAGGTCGGTAAGGCGCTGGAGGACTACTACCCGGCGGACAACCCGATCATCACGATCGTGAAGTCGGGCGCCACGGGTAACCTCACGCAGACCCGCACCCTGGCCGGCATGAAGGGTCTGGTGACGAACCCGAAGGGTGAGTTCATCCCGCGGCCCATCAAGTCGTCCTTCCGCGAGGGCCTGACGGTGTTGGAGTACTTCATCAACACCCACGGTGCTCGTAAGGGTCTGGCCGACACCGCGCTGCGTACCGCCGACTCGGGTTACCTGACCCGTCGTCTGGTCGACGTGTCGCAGGACGTCATCGTCCGCGAGACCGACTGTGAGACCGAGCGCGGCGTCATCGTCACGCTGGCCGAGGTTCAGGCCGACGGTTCGCTGGTGCGCGACGCCCACGTCGAGACGTCCGCCTACGCGCGGACCCTGGCCACCGATGCGGTCGACGCGAACGGCAACGTCGTCGTCGAGCGCGGCCACGATCTCGGTGACCCGGCGATCGAGGCCCTGCTCGCCGCGGGTATCTCGACGGTCAAGGTGCGTTCGGTGCTGACCTGTGCCACCGGCACCGGCGTCTGCGCCAAGTGCTACGGCCGCTCGATGGCCACCGGCAAGCTGGTCGACATCGGCGAGGCCGTCGGTATCGTCGCCGCCCAGTCCATCGGTGAGCCCGGTACCCAGCTGACGATGCGTACCTTCCACCAGGGTGGCGTCACCGGTGGCGCCGACATCGTCGGTGGTCTGCCGCGCGTCCAGGAGCTGTTCGAGGCCCGCGTGCCCCGCAACGTCGCTCCGATCGCCGACGTGGCCGGCCGGGTGCAGCTGGAAGAGGACGACAAGTTCTACAAGATCACCATCGTTCCCGACGATGGTGGCGAGGAAGTCGTCTACGACAAGCTGCCGCGTCGTAACCGTCGCCTGCGCGTCTTCAAGCACGACGACGGCACCGAGCGCCTGTTGGCCGATGGTGACCACGTCGAGGTCGGCCAGCAGCTCATGGAGGGTTCGGCGAACCCCCACGAGGTGCTCCGCGTCCAGGGCCCCCGCGAGGTGCAGATTCACCTCGTCAAGGAGGTCCAGGAGGTCTACCGCGCACAGGGTGTGTCGATCCACGACAAGCACATCGAGGTCATCGTTCGCCAGATGCTGCGTCGCGTGACGATCATCGACTCGGGCTCGACGGAGTTCCTGCCCGGTTCGCTGACCGAGCGCAGCGAGTTCGAGACCGAGAACCGTCGCGTCGTGGCCGAGGGCGGCGAGCCCGCGGCCGGACGTCCGGTGCTGATGGGTATCACGAAGGCATCGCTGGCCACGGACTCGTGGCTGTCGGCGGCGTCGTTCCAGGAGACCACTCGCGTGCTGACCGATGCGGCCATCAACTGCCGTAGCGACAAGCTGCAGGGTCTGAAGGAGAACGTGATCATCGGTAAGTTGATCCCGGCTGGTACGGGCATCAACCGGTACCGCAACATCCAGGTCCAGCCGACCGAGGAAGCCCGCGCTGCGGCGTACACGATCCCGTCCTACGAGGATCAGTACTACAGCCCGGACTTCGGTCAGGCCACTGGTGCTGCCGTGCCGCTGGATGACTACGGCTACAGCGACTACCGCTAACCGGTAGTGGCGTAACCCGCACAGAACTGCCCCTCTTCTCCGGAAGAGGGGCAGTTCTGCGTTTCACGATGCGTCGGACGTGGGCCGACGAGGTGTCGGTCCACGCAACTAGGCTGGGCCCCATGCTGATTGGCTCGCACGTCGACAACACCGATCCCCTGGCCGCGGCGGCCGCCGATGGCGCCGATGTGGTGCAGTTCTTCCTCGGCAACCCGCAGAGCTGGAAGAAACCCGCGCCCCGCGAGGACGCCGAGATCCTGCGGGCGTCGTCGGTGCCGTTGTACGTCCACGCGCCGTACCTGATCAACGTCGCGTCGGCCAACAACAAGGTGCGTATCCCGTCGCGCAAGATCCTGCAGGACACGTGCGATGCGGCGTCCGAGATCGGCGCGACGGCCGTGATCGTGCACGGCGGGCACGCCGACGACAACGACATGGACGCCGGCTTCGAGCGGTGGGTGAAGGCGCTCGACGCCCTCAAGACGGACATGCCGGTGTATCTGGAGAACACCGCCGGCGGTGATCACGCCATGGCGCGGCACTTCGACACGATCGCCCGGCTGTGGGATCGCATCGGCGACAAGGGCATCGGCTTCTGCCTGGACACGTGCCATGCCTGGGCGGCAGGGGAGGCGCTGGTCGACGCCGTCGAGCGCATCAAGTCCATCACCGGCCGCATCGATCTGGTGCACTGCAACGACTCCCGCGACGCCGCCGGCTCGGGGGCCGACCGGCACGCGAACTTCGGTTCGGGTCAGATCGACCCGCAGTTGCTGGCAGCGGTGGTGCGCGCCGCGGACGCTCCGGTCATCTGCGAGACGTCCGAGGACGGCCGGAAGGACGACATCGCGTTCCTGCGTGAGAACGTTTAGTCGGTCCCGACAATTGTGATAGACACCTCGGGTGCGAGACGCCAACACTGAGGTAGCAGAGACACCCGACGTCGGTTACGAGCGCGGTCTGTCGGCCAGGACCGTGCAGATGATCGCGATCGGCGGGGCCATCGGTACCGGCCTGTTCTACGGCGCCGGCGGCGCTATCGAGAAGGCCGGTCCGGCGCTGATCCTGGCCTACCTGCTGGCCGGTCTGGCGGTGTTCGTCATCATGCGGGCGCTCGGTGAGCTGCTGGTGTACCGCCCGGTGTCGGGCAGCATCTCGGAGTACGCCGAGGAGTTCATGGGCCGCTTCGCCGGGTTCGCGAACGGCTGGACGTACTGGGCAGTCTGGGCCACGACCTGCATGGCCGAGATCACGGTGGCCGGCAAGTACGTGCAGTACTGGCCGTGGGGGCACGACATCCCGCAGTGGGTGACGGCGCTCGTCGTCCTGCTGGTGTTGTTCGTGGCGAACCTGATCTCGGTGAAGATCTTCGGTGAGGCCGAGTTCTGGTTCTCGATGATCAAGGTGACCGCGATCATCGGCATGATCATCATCGGCATCGGTGTGCTGCTGCCGATCGCCGGTTTCGGCCCGGCCACCGGCCCCAGCGTGAGCAACCTGTGGAACGACGGCGGCTTCTTCCCGACGGGCTTCAGCTCGGCGTTGCTGAGCCTGCAGATCGTGGTGTTCGCCTACGTCGGTGTCGAGCTCGTGGGTGTCACCGCGGGCGAGGCCGAGAACCCGAAGGTGACGCTGCGCAAGGCGATCAACACGCTGCCCTTCCGCATCGGCCTGTTCTACGTCGGCGCGCTGATCGTGATCCTGTCGGTGCAGGGCTGGCGCAACTACCACGCCGGCCACAGCCCGTTCGTCGCGGTGTTCCAGTACCTGAACATCCCCGCCGCCGCGGGCATCGTGAACTTCATCCTGCTGACTGCGGCGCTGTCGTCATGCAACTCGGGTATCTATTCGACGGGGCGCATGGTGCGCAGCCTCGCCCAGCGCGGTGACGCGCCCGCCGGTCTGCAGGCGCTGAGCAGCCGCCACGTGCCGATGCTCGCGATCTGCTTCTCGGCCCTGACCATGGGCGTCGGCGTCCTGGTGAACTACCTGTCGCCGGACAAGGCGTTCGCCTACATCACCTCGGTGTCGACCATCGGCATCATCTTCGTGTGGGGCTCGATCCTGGTGTCGCACTTCATCTATCGCCAGCGGGTCGCTGCCGGTGTGTTGCCGGCGTCGGATTACCGGCTGCCGGGGGCGCCGTACACGACGTTCCTGGCGCTCGGCTTCCTGGCGCTCGTCGTCGTGCTGCTGTTCTTCACCGACGACGGACGGACCGCGATCCTGGTGGGTGCCATCTGGTTCGTCATCGTGACGCTGGGGTACTTCGTGCACCGCGGCGATCGCGCCACCGAGGTGGTGACGCGCCACTAGGCGAATCGCAGCTCGCCGGCGCGTGTCGGTGACGGCCGAGGCCATCGGCACCGCTCATGGCTGCAACGACAGCCAGGTGCCGTGGTCGGCGATGCGCAGGGCCGCGGTGAGACCGGCGTCGTCGAAAGCGCGTGTGATGGCGTCGCGGCCCTCGGTGAAGTGTGCCCACCCGTCGTAGTGGACGGGGATGTTGACCGGGGCGCCCAGAACCGCAGCGGCAGCCGCCGCTCTGATGCTGTCGAGACTGACCGCTCGATGCCCGAACTTGCCGGGCACTCGGGCGGCACCGGCGTGCAGGATGGCTGCGTCGATGGTGCCGACGCGACGGGCGATCTCGGCGACAGTGCGAAGCGAGGCGTTGTCTCCGCTGATGTAGACCGTGGGCAGTGCGCTGCCGGAGAGCACGAACCCGATGACTTCGCAGTTGACGTACCCGTCGGGGTCCCGGTCGCCGTCTTCGGGACCGTGGACGGCAGGGACGGCGGTGACGTTGAGCTCGCCGGTGTCGGGCCGGGTGAGGGTGTAGGTGCTCCACGGTCGCAACCCGACAGCCGGGGTACCCAGGCGCCGGGCCGCGCCGGTGGTGGTGAGCAGCACCGGCGCGTTCTCGGCGAAGGCGCGGCCGCGCTCGTCGAAGTTGTCGGCGTGGTTGTCGTGGCTGGCGAGGACGACGTCGACGGCGCCGATTTGTTCCTCGGTGACGGCCGGGCCCTGGGTCTTCGTCAGGTAGCCATGTGGCCCGGGGTCGTCGAAGGTCGGGTCGCTGACGATGCGTATTCCGCCGAGATCGAGCACGGTGGTCGGACCGCCGACAACCAATGCGGCGCAACCTTGTTGGGCCAGGGCAGGCGGTGTCAGCGGTGCCACGGACGTGCCTGTCGGCCAGGGCTCTGCAGGTCGTCTTCGGTTTCGGGGTTGCGACCGCGGATCGGGTCGATACGCACGAGAAGCATGGCGGGACTCCTGGAGTTGCGTGTCTGCCGACCGCTGGCACTCATCGTCCGGCTCGGTCGCGAGTGTATTGAGACTTGTCGGACGATGTCGTCATCCGGAGCGCACCACGCTCCGGCCCGCCATATATACAGTTCTTGTGCAGCTGTCGGAAAAGTGTAATAGTGGGAGCATGGCTGATACGCATGTCGTCACCAATCAGGTTCCGCCGCTGCAGGACTACAACGCTGCGACCTTCCCGGCGCTCGCCGAGGCGCTGATCCGCGAAGGCGGCGAGTGGGGCGTCGACGAGGTCCACGAGGTCGGCGCGCGCGGCGGCAGCCGGGTGGCGCAGCGCTGGGGTGAGCTGGCGGACCGCAACGTCCCGATCCTGCACACGCACGATCGCTACGGGCACCGAGTCGACGAGGTCGAGTACGACCCCGCCTACCACCAGCTGATGAACGCCGCGGTGACGCACGGTCTGCACGGCGCACCGTGG
The DNA here is from genome assembly GCF_046250085.1 of Mycobacterium sp. SMC-16. Lineage (NCBI taxonomy): Bacteria > Bacillati > Actinomycetota > Actinomycetes > Mycobacteriales > Mycobacteriaceae > Mycobacterium > Mycobacterium sp. SMC-16. The sequence continues at coordinate 4,745,071 of NZ_CP176427.1, read as the reverse complement.
GCCGACGACCGTCCGGGCGCGCACGTCGTCCGCGCGGCGAAGATGTCGGTCTGGACGCCCGAGCCCGGCCACGTCTGCCCGATCTCGATGACCTACGCCGTCGTCCCGGCACTGCGGTTCAACCCCGACCTGGCCAAGGTGTACGAGCCGCTGCTGACCAGCCGGGTCTATGACCCCGAGCTGAAAGTGCCTGCCACCAAAGCGGGTATCACCGCGGGCATGTCGATGACCGAGAAGCAGGGCGGCTCCGACGTGCGCGCCGGCACCACGCAGGCCACGCCCAACGGCGACGGCACCTACTCGTTGCGCGGCCACAAGTGGTTCACGTCGGCACCGATGGGCGACATGTTCCTGGTGCTGGCCCAGGCGCCCGGCGGTCTGTCGTGCTTCTTCCTGCCGCGCGTGCTGCCCGACGGCACCCGCAACCGCATGTTCATCCAGCGGCTCAAGGACAAGCTCGGCAACCACGCCAACGCCTCCAGCGAGATCGAGTACGACGGCGCGACCGTCTGGCTCGTCGGCGAGGAAGGACGCGGCGTGCCGACCATCATCGAGATGGTCAACCTGACCCGGCTCGACTGCACACTGGGCAGCGCCACCAGCATGCGCACCGGTCTGACCCAGGCCGTGCACCACGCCCAGCACCGCAAGGCCTTCGGCGCGTACCTGATCGACCAGCCGCTGATGCGCAACGTGCTCGCCGACATGGCCGTCGAAGCCGAGGCGGCGACCATGCTCGCGATGCGCATGGCCGGCGCCACCGACCGGGCTGTCCGCGGCGACGAACGCGAAAGCCTGTTCCGCCGGATCGGTCTGGCGGCGGCCAAGTACTGGGTGTGCAAGCGCGCGACGCCGCACGCCGCAGAGGCCATGGAGTGCTTCGGCGGCAACGGCTACGCCGAGGAATCCGGCATGCCGCGCCTCTACCGCGAGGCCCCGCTCATGGGCATCTGGGAGGGTTCGGGCAATGTGAGCGCGCTGGACACCCTGCGCGCGATGGCGACCAAGCCCGAGTGCATCGAGGTGCTGTTCGACGAACTGGCGCAGACGCAGTCGCAGGACCCCCGGTTGGACGCGCACGTCGACGCGTTGAAGGCGCAGCTGACCGATTTCCAGACCCTCGAATACCGCGGACGCAAAGTGGCCGAGGATATTTCGCTGGCCCTGCAGGGTGCGCTGCTGGTGCGTCACGGTCACCCGGCGGTGGCCGAGGCGTTCCTCGTCAGCCGCCTCGACCGCCAGTGGGGCGGCGCGTTCGGCACCCTGCCGACGGGCCTCGACCTCGCGCCCATCATCGAACGCGCCCTCGTCAAGGGCTGATCCAAAAACCTGTTTTGGACAGTCTCACGACTGCCCGAGGGAAAGTGAGCCAGTGGATTTCGACAATCTGAAGACCATGACCTACGAGGTCGCCGATCGCGTCGCCCGGATCACGTTCAACCGGCCGGAGAAGGGCAACTCGATCGTCGCGGACACTCCACTGGAGCTGGCCGCATGCGTCGAGCGGGCCGACCTCGACCCGAACGTGCACGTGATCCTGGTGTCCGGCCGTGGTGAAGGCTTCTGCGCCGGTTTCGATCTGAGCGCGTACGCCGACGGCACCGGAGCCGCCGGCGGCGCGGAGCACCAGGGCACGGTGCTCGACGGCAGGACCCAGGCGGTCAACCACCTGCCGAACCAGCCCTGGGATCCGATGATCGACTACCAGATGATGAGCCGGTTCGTCCGCGGCTTCTCGAGCCTGATGCACTGCGACAAGCCGACAGTGGTGAAGATCCACGGGTATTGCGTGGCCGGCGGCACAGACATCGCGCTGCACGCCGACCAGGTGATCGCGGCCTCCGATGCCAAGATCGGGTACCCGCCGATGCGGGTGTGGGGCGTGCCCGCGGGCGGGTTGTGGGCGCATCGTCTGGGCGACCAGCGCGCGAAGCGTCTGCTGTTCACGGGGGATTGCATCACCGGGGCGCAGGCCGCCGAATGGGGCCTGGCCGTCGAGGCGCCGGCCCCCGAGGACCTGGACGAACGCACCGAACGGCTCGTGGCGCGCATTGCGGCCATGCCCGTCAACCAGCTGATCATGGCGAAGCTGGCCTGCAACACCTCGCTGCTGCAGCAGGGCGTCGCCACCAGCCGGATGGTCAGCACGGTCTTCGACGGCATCGCCCGGCACACCCCCGAGGGCCACGCGTTCGTCGCCGACGCCGTCGAGCACGGCTTCCGGCAGGCGGTGCGGCACCGTGATGATCCGTTCGGGGACGCCGGCCGGGTGGCCTCCGGGGTCTGACGACCATGGCTGACCTGAAGCGGATGACCGCCCGGTCGGTGGTGCTCAGCGTGTTGCTGGGTGCCCACCCCGCGTGGGCGTCCGCGGCCGAGTTGGTCCGGCTCACTTCGGATTTCGACATCAAGGAACAGACGCTGCGGGTGGCGCTGACGCGCATGGTCAGCGCCGGCGACCTGGTGCGCTCGGCCGACGGCTACCGTCTCGCCGACCGCCTGCTGGCTCGGCAACGGCGACAGGATGCCGCCATCGACCCGAAAACCCGGCCGTGGCGCGGCGACTGGACGACGGTCGTCATCACCACCGTCGGTGCCGATGCCCGGACCCGGGCGGACCTGCGAAACGACCTGCTGCAGAACAGGTTCGGTGAGCTCCGTGAAGGTCTGTGGCTGCGGCCGGCCAATCTGGCCGGCGAACTCCCGGAGGAGATCACGGCGAACGCCCGGGTACTGACCAGCAAGGACGACGATCCGGCGGGACTGGCCGCCGTGCTGTGGGATCTGCCCGCCTGGAGCGATACAGCGCGGCAACTGCTCGACGAGATCGCCTCTGCCGCCGACGTGCCCGGCCGGTTCGTGGCCGCGGCCGCCATCGTGCGGCACCTGTTGTCCGACCCCGTACTCCCTGCTGAACTACTTCCGGGCGACTGGCCCGGCGAGCAGTTGCGGCAGGCCTACGCAGACTTCGCCGCCGAATTGACCGGGCGGCGCGACGAACCGATGGAGGCATCATGACCGAACCCGTGCGCGTCGAGAAGAACGGACCGGTGACGACGGTCATCATCGACCGGCCCGGCGCCCGCAACGCCGTCAACGGGCCGACGGCGGCGGCGCTGTACCAGGCGTTCGACGAGTTCGACCGCGACGACTCCGCGTCCGTCGCGGTGTTGTGGGGCGACCACGGAACCTTCTGCGCCGGAGCAGATCTCAAGGCGTTCGGCACCCCGGACATGAACCAGACGCACCGGACGGGTCCGGGGCCGATGGGCCCGAGCCGGATGATGCTGTCGAAGCCGGTGATCGCCGCGGTCAGCGGCTACGCCGTCGCCGGTGGGCTGGAGCTGGCGGTGTGGTGCGACCTGCGCGTCGTCGAGGAGGACGCGACGTTCGGCGTGTTCTGCCGGCGCTGGGGCGTCCCGCTCATCGACGGTGGGACGGTCCGGTTGCCGCGGCTGATCGGGCACGGCCGGGCCATGGACCTGATCCTCACCGGCCGCGCCGTCGACGCCGCGGAGGCGCTGCAGATCGGCCTGGCCAACCGGGTCGTCCCGCACGGGCAGGCCCGCGAGAAGGCCGAAGAGCTGGCCCACCAGCTGGCGGCGTTGCCGCAGTTGTGTCTGCGCGCCGATCGGATGTCTGCGCTGCGGCAGTGGGGCGAATCCGAGGAATCCGCAATGGAATTCGAGTTCGGCAGCCTGGTGCAGGTGGCCGAGGAGTCACTCGCGGGCGCACAGCGGTTCGCCGGGGGAGCGGGCCGCCACGGCGCGCAGGCGTGAGGGCCGGCTAGCCCTTGCTGACGGTGTTGCCGGTTCCGGTGTTGGTGACCTTCGGTGACCCGTCCTTGTAGGTGACGGTGGCGTGCATGCCGACGACGTCGAGCTCCTGGTCGACCTTGTCGAACGTCACTTTGTTGTCGGTGCCGCCGATGTTCGCCTTCGAGCAGGTGCCTTTGACGGTGAGCGTGTTGTTGGCGCCGCCTACGGTCAGCGATTTGCCGGTGCCGCAATCGATTTCCCGGGTGGTGCCGACGGCGCTGTAGTTGATGGTGTTGCCCACCTCGACCTGCGCAGTCGTCGGCACGCCGGCGGTCCCGGTGGTGCCCGCGGCGGTCGAACTGCCGCCCGTCGTGCTGTCCTGCGATCCGCAGCCGGTCAGCACCAGCGCTGCAGCGGCGACGACGCCCGCCGCCATCGCGATTCGGTTGGGGTTCATACGGTGTCCCTCCCTGTCGGCGTTACCGGCACCCGGTGCGGAGGCCGGTCAGGGGATTTTGTTGAGCCGGTTGCCCAATCCCAGTTGGTGTCCGACGTCGATGAGTGCCGGATCCCCATTGTGGAATATGACGGTCTGATTGAAGCCGTAAGCGGTGACGTCATTGACGATCGTGTCGGCGATGACGGTGTTGGACGAGCCCTGCACGGTGACGGCCCAGCAGGTGCCGAACGCGGTGACGGTGTTGCCGCTCCCGTTGACGAACAGGGTGCCGCCGTGGCAGTCGAGGGTCTGGGTGATGCCCGTGCCGACGATGTGGGTGTCGTCGTTGACCGCGGCGGCATGGGGTGCGCCGACGGTGAGCGGGACCGTAAGCAGGCCGGCAACCAATGCGGTTCCCCATGCTTTGCGAATCACGATGGTCCCCTTCGTTGTGGGTCGGGCATGACGTGCACCGTCGTGCGGTATCTGGGAGCCTACGTTGCGGGGCAGGTGCTGCGGAGGAGGTTGGTCCGTTCTGTGGGACTTGTCATGAGACGCGGTTACAAATTTCGCTCAAATGGCGACGTATCTGCAGCGTCCAGAGGTTAGAGTCATTAGTTAACTGGCCGCGCCGCAGCTGGTGGCACCCAGATAGAACACCGGAGGATCGGGCAGATGGCACCTCGGCCAGAGTCGCAAGCCGTTGGGGATGCCCGACCGGCTGCGCCGGTCCGGTCGCGGGCGACGGCACGCGCCACCAAGCTCAGCCGGGACTCTATCGTCAGCGCCGCGCTGACCTTTCTCGACCGCGAGGGCTGGGACGCGCTGACCATCAATGCGCTGGCCAACCAACTCGGCACCAAGGGCCCGTCGCTGTACAACCACGTGCAGAGCCTCGACGACCTGCGCCGCACGGTCCGGATGCGCGTCATCGACGACATCATCGGCATGCTCAACACCGTCGGCGAGGGCCGCAGCCGCGACGACGCGGTGATGGCCATGGCCAGTGCCTACCGCAGCTACGCCCATCACCATCCGGGCCGGTACTCGGCGTTCACCCGGATGCCGTTGGGTGGCGACGACCCCGAGTACACCGCCGCGACGCACGCGGCGGCCGGGCCGGTGATCGCGGTCCTGGCGTCGTACGGCCTCGACGGTGAGAACGCCTTCTACGCGGCGCTGGAGTTCTGGTCGGCCCTGCACGGTTTCGTGTTGCTGGAGATGACGGGCGTGATGGACGGCGTCGACACCGACGCGGTGTTCACCGACATGGTGGTACGGCTGGCACGAGGGATGAACGAGCGCGACTCGGCGTGAGCGGGGGAGTGCGTGATGTCTGACGACCCCAGCGGCTGGCAGCCGCCGCAGCCGCCCCAGCCGCCGCCGGGCTTCCTTCCGCCGGGGATGCCACCGGGCATGTCGCCCGCATGGCTGCCGCCGCCCGTGACCGCGCCGTCCGGCGTGCCCCGGTGGCTGGTCGCCCTGGTGCTGACGGTGCTCATCCTCAGCTATGGCGCGACGGTCTTCGTGACCAGGGACATCTGGCGTGCGGGCAAGCCACGCCCGGTGGTGCACGCGTCGGTCGAGATTCAGGCTCCGCCCGGCACGGCGCCGGACGCCCTCGCGCAGACCCGCAAGGTCGTCGAGTCCCGGATCGGTCACCTCGGTGGACACGACGTGGCCGTCGGGCTGGACGGGAACACCCTCAAGGTCAGCGCCACTGACGTCACCGAGGCGCAACTGCGGGGCGTCACCGCCGTCGGCCGCCTCTATATCCGACCCGTGATCCATACGATTCCGGCGCAGCCCGACCCGACGTACCCGGCGCAGACCCCGGCGACTCCGCAGCGGGCCGACAGCCAGCGCATCGCCGATGAAAAGGCGCTGCGGCAGAGCACCCAGCCGCAGATTCAGGTGTTGTCGCTGCAGTTCCAGGCCACGCGCTGTGGTCAGCCCGACGCACTCGCCGACCACGACGACCCGACGCTGCCGCTCGTCACCTGCTCCGACGACGGCAAGCAGGTGTATCTGCTGGACGAATCGATCATCAGCGGCGACCAGATCAAGGACGCGTCGGCGCGGCAGGGCGGGCAGCGCGGCGACTACGTCGTCTTCGTCGCCTTCGACGACAAGGCCGCCGACGTCTGGTCGACGTTCACCGCGGCCAACACCGGCGCCCGGACCGCCTTCACCGTCGACACCCGGATCGTCAGCGCGCCGGCGCTGCTGGAACCCATCACGACGGGGCGCACCCAGATCCATGGGCAGTTCACCGCCGATTCGGCGAAGTCGTTCGCCGCGGTGGTGGCCGGCGGGGCGCTACCGCTGCCGATCTCGGTGCAGTCGGTGCAGACGGATCAGCTCGCCCCGGCATTCTGGTCGGCACCACGAATCGCGGTTGTCGGTGGCGGGGTGGTGGTGATCTTCGCGGTCATCCTCGGAGCGGTTCTGATGACCCGATGGGGACCGCGCCACCGATAAGGTGTTGATCACGCTCCTGGCCACACCGCCCTGACCTGCGGTTTGAGTCCTCTGTGCGGGTTTGGATCGTGGCGGTCCGTACTGGTATCGTGGTGGTTCGTGCCTGGCCGACTGGGCGCTTGCATTCATTGTGTTTGTAGGCATGCCTGCACGCCGGGCCAATTCGCATGTCCGTGGTGCACTGAAAGGTTCTGTGCCCAGCCTCGTGCGACACGCCCGGACGCGGGGTATGCGATCGGACGAAAACCGCAGTACAGAGACTTAAAACCGCAGTACGAACGCAACAGAGAAAGCCGATAGATGCCAACCATCAACCAGCTGGTCCGCAAGGGTCGCCACGACAAGACCGCCAAGGTCAAGACCGCGGCGCTCAAGGGCAGCCCGCAGCGTCGTGGTGTGTGCACCCGCGTGTACACCACCACCCCCAAGAAGCCGAACTCGGCGCTGCGCAAGGTCGCCCGTGTGAAGCTGACGAGCCAGGTTGAGGTCACGGCCTACATCCCGGGTGAAGGCCACAACCTGCAGGAGCACTCGATGGTGCTCGTGCGTGGCGGTCGTGTGAAGGACCTCCCCGGTGTGCGCTACAAGATCATCCGCGGCTCGCTGGACACCCAGGGTGTCAAGAACCGCAAGCAGGCACGCAGCCGTTACGGCGCCAAGAAGGAGAAGAGCTAATGCCACGCAAGGGTCCCGCGCCGAAGCGGCCGCTGGTCAACGACCCGGTCTACGGTTCGCAGCTGGTCACCCAGCTCGTCAACAAGGTGCTGCTGGACGGCAAGAAGTCGCTGGCCGAGCGCATCGTCTACGGCGCCCTTGAGCAGGCTCGTGAGAAGACCGGCACCGATCCCGTCGTGACGCTGAAGCGCGCCATGGACAACGTCAAGCCGTCCCTCGAGGTCCGCAGCCGCCGTGTCGGTGGCGCGACCTACCAGGTGCCGGTCGAGGTTCGTCCGGACCGCTCGACCACGCTGGCGCTGCGCTGGCTGGTCAGCTTCTCGAAGGCTCGCCGCGAGAAGACCATGGTCGAGCGTCTGGCCAACGAAATCCTGGACGCCAGCAACGGCCTGGGTGCCGCCGTCAAGCGACGCGAGGACACCCACAAGATGGCCGAGGCGAACCGGGCCTTCGCGCACTACCGCTGGTGACTCAATCGCCGGCCGCCAATGTCGGCGGCCGGCGCATCTGATTCACAACTGACCGCCCTCCCGGGCGACGCGGATTTACTTAAAGCAACTGAAAGAGTGGGAATCTAGCCGTGGCACAGGACGTGCTGACCGACCTGAACAAGGTCCGCAACATCGGCATCATGGCGCACATCGACGCCGGCAAGACGACGACGACCGAGCGCATCCTCTTCTACACCGGTATCTCGTACAAGATCGGTGAGGTCCATGACGGCGCGGCCACCATGGACTGGATGGAGCAGGAGCAGGAGCGTGGTATCACCATCACCTCCGCTGCCACCACGTGTTTCTGGAACGACAACCAGATCAACATCATCGACACCCCGGGCCACGTCGACTTCACCGTCGAGGTGGAGCGTTCGCTCCGCGTGCTCGACGGTGCCGTTGCCGTCTTCGACGGCAAGGAAGGCGTGGAGCCGCAGTCCGAGCAGGTGTGGCGTCAGGCCGACAAGTACGACGTGCCGCGCATCTGTTTCGTCAACAAGATGGACAAGCTGGGCGCCGACTTCTACTTCTCGGTCCAGACCATGAAGGACCGCCTGGGCGCGAACGTCATCCCGATCCAGCTTCCGATCGGCTCCGAAGGTGACTTCGAGGGCGTCGTCGACCTGGTCGAGATGAAGGCCAAGGTCTGGCGCGGCGAGACCAAGCTCGGTGAGAAGTACGAGACCATCGACATCCCGGCCGACCTTCAGGAGAAGGCCGACGAGTACCGCACCGCCATGATCGAGGCCGTCGCCGAGACCGACGACGAGCTCATGGAGAAGTACCTGGGCGGCGAAGAGCTGACGATCGACGAGATCAAGGGCGGCCTGCGCAAGCTGACCGTCACCAGCGCCGCCTACCCGGTGCTGTGTGGTTCCGCGTTCAAGAACAAGGGTGTGCAGCCCATGCTCGACGCGGTCATCGACTACCTCCCGACCCCGCTGGACGTGCCGGCCGCCGAAGGCCACGTCCCGGGCAAGGAAGACGAGATCATCTCGCGCAAGCCGTCGGCCGACGAGCCGTTCTCGGGCCTGGCGTTCAAGGTCGCCACGCACCCGTTCTTCGGCAAGCTGACCTACGTCCGCGTCTACTCGGGCAAGGTCGACTCCGGTGCTCAGGTCATCAACTCGACCAAGGGCAAGAAGGAGCGTCTGGGCAAGCTGTTCCAGATGCACTCCAACAAGGAGAACCCGGTCGAGTCGGCTGCCGCGGGTCACATCTACGCGGTCATCGGCCTCAAGGACACCACCACCGGTGACACCCTGTGCGACCCGAGCAACCAGATCGTCCTGGAGTCCATGACCTTCCCGGACCCGGTCATCGAGGTGGCCATCGAGCCCAAGACCAAGAGTGACCAGGAGAAGCTGGGCACGGCGATCCAGAAGCTCGCCGAAGAGGACCCGACCTTCAAGGTGCACCTGGACCAGGAGACCGGCCAGACCGTCATCGGCGGTATGGGCGAGCTCCACCTGGACATCCTGGTCGACCGCATGCGTCGCGAGTTCAAGGTCGAGGCCAACGTCGGTAAGCCGCAGGTCGCGTACCGCGAGACCATCCGCAAGGCCGTGCAGAACGTGGAGTTCACCCACAAGAAGCAGACCGGTGGATCGGGCCAGTTCGCGAAGGTCATCATCAACGTCGAGCCCTTCATCGGCGAAGACGGTGCGACCTACGAATTCGAGAACAAGGTCACCGGTGGCCGCATCCCGCGTGAGTACATCCCGTCGGTGGACGCCGGTGCGCAGGACGCCATGCAGTACGGCATCCTGGCCGGCTACCCGCTGGTCAACCTCAAGGTGACGCTGCTCGACGGCGCCTACCACGACGTCGACTCGTCGGAAATGGCCTTCAAGGTCGCCGGTTCGCAGGCACTGAAGAAGGCTGCGTCTGCGGCGCAGCCGGTCATCCTGGAACCGATCATGGCCGTCGAGGTCACCACGCCCGAGGACTACATGGGCGACGTGATCGGCGACCTGAACTCCCGCCGTGGCCAGATCCAGGCCATGGAGGAGCGCAGTGGTGCTCGTGTCGTCAAGGCACAGGTTCCGCTGTCCGAAATGTTCGGCTACGTCGGCGACCTCCGGTCGAAGACCCAGGGCCGGGCGAACTACTCCATGGTGTTCGACTCGTACGCCGAAGTTCCGGCGAACGTGTCGAAGGAGATCATCGCCAAGGCGACGGGCCAGTAGTCTCTGACCCGTTGTCCCTGGCGGACCACATAACTGAACACTGTTTTACTGCTTTACACACCTGCTTAACCAAAGCACCAACAAGTCCAGGAGGACACAGAAGTGGCGAAGGCGAAGTTCGAGCGGACGAAGCCGCACGTCAACATCGGGACCATCGGTCACGTTGACCACGGCAAGACCACGCTGACTGCAGCAATCACCAAGGTTCTGCACGACAAGTACCCCGATTTGAACGAATCGCGCGCATTCGACCAGATCGACAACGCGCCCGAGGAGCGTCAGCGCGGTATCACCATCAACATCTCGCATGTTGAGTACCAGACCGACAAGCGCCACTACGCCCACGTGGACGCCCCCGGTCACGCTGACTACATCAAGAACATGATCACCGGTGCCGCCCAGATGGACGGCGCAATCCTCGTGGTCGCCGCCACCGACGGCCCGATGCCGCAGACCCGTGAGCACGTGCTGCTCGCCCGCCAGGTCGGCGTGCCCTACATCCTCGTCGCGCTGAACAAGTCCGACATGGTTGAGGACGAGGAGCTCCTGGAGCTCGTCGAGATGGAGGTCCGCGAACTGCTGGCCGCTCAGGACTTCGACGAGGACGCCCCCGTGGTCCGCGTCTCGGCGCTGAAGGCGCTCGAGGGCGACGCCACCTGGGTGAAGTCGGTCGAGGAGCTCATGGAGGCCGTCGACGAGTCCATCCCGGACCCGGTTCGCGAGACCGACAAGCCGTTCCTGATGCCCGTTGAGGACGTCTTCACCATCACCGGTCGTGGCACCGTGGTGACCGGTCGTGTCGAGCGTGGCGTGATCAACGTCAACGAAGAGGTCGAGATCGTCGGCATCCGCCCGACCACGACCAAGACCACCGTCACCGGTGTCGAGATGTTCCGCAAGCTGCTCGACCAGGGCCAGGCCGGCGACAACGTCGGTCTGCTGGTTCGTGGTATCAAGCGCGAAGAGGTCGAGCGTGGCCAGGTTGTCGTCAAGCCCGGCACCACCACCCCGCACACCGAGTTCGAGGGCAGCGTCTACATCCTGTCCAAGGACGAGGGCGGCCGCCACACGCCGTTCTTCAACAACTACCGCCCGCAGTTCTACTTCCGTACCACGGACGTGACCGGCGTGGTTACCCTGCCCGAGGGCACCGAGATGGTCATGCCCGGTGACAACACCGACATTTCCGTCGTGCTGATCCAGCCGGTCGCCATGGACGAGGGTCTGCGTTTCGCCATCCGTGAGGGCGGTCGTACCGTCGGCGCGGGTCGCGTTACCAAGATCATCAAGTGATCTAGTTTTTCCAGCGGAGCGCCGCTCACCCGAAAGGGTGGGCGGCGCTTTGTTTTGCAGGAGAAAGAGGTGTCGACGCATGGAACTTGCGGGCAAGATGGCAGGATCGTTCGCGATGGAGGGGAACGCGATGAGGGGTGGCCTGTCGTGCGGGTGAACGTGCGGGCATTCACCGACACCGGTCTACGCCGGAAGCGCAATGAAGATGCCGTGATGGTCGGCGGCTGGGTCAGCCAGACGCACAACGGTGTCCTGGTGGAGATGCGGATGCAGCCGGGGTCCCCGTTCGTCTGTGCGGTGTGCGACGGCATGGGCGGGCACGTCGGCGGTGACGTCGCGAGCCGGACGGCGCTGAGCATGATCGCGACCATGTCGCCGGGCTGGACCGGTGGCGACGACATCACGTCGTCGCTGTCGTACGTCAGTGACTGGCTGTACGACATGGGCCGCGAGACCGAACTGGCCGGGATGGGTACCACCATCGCCGGTGTCTGTCTGACAGCCGACGAGGTGATCGTCTTCAATGTCGGGGACAGCCGGGTGTATTCGGTTGCGGGCGAGACGCTGACGCAGGTTTCGGTCGACGACGCCGTCCTCGACGCCTCGGGCCGGCCCACCAACATCATCACGCAGTCGCTCGGCCAGGGCGTGCCCATCGCCGCCCACCTGACCGCGACACCGCTGCAGCCCGGTAGCTACCTGATGTGCTCTGACGGTGTGCACGGTCAGATGGAGCATCACGATCTGCAGGCGGCCACCGCCTGTAACGACCGCGGCGACGGCTCGGCCATCATCATCGGGACGGCGCGGGCCAACGGCGCCGCCGACAATTTCTCGTTCGTCCTGTTGGACGTCCTCGGCGACTGAGCCGCACTAGAGTCTCTCGCAGCGGTTCAGCTGATCAAGGAGCGTGGCTGACATGTTGGTGCGTTATCTCAAGGCTCAGGCCATGGTGCTGCTGTGTGGCGGGCTGGTGGGCCCGATCTTCCTGGCGGTGTACTTCTTCTCCGGCCAGGACGAATTGCTGAAGTGGATGTTCTGGGCGGGCCTGCTGGTCACGGCCATCGACGTGTTGGTCGCATTGGGGCTGGCCGGGTTCGGTCAGATGCGTTCGGCGGAGCTCGAGCAACTCGAGGCCGGCGGGGTACTGGCGCTGGCGGAGGTGACCGGGATCGGGGAGACCGGCACCCGGGTCAACGACCAGCCACTGGTGAAACTGAATCTGCAGATCTCGGGGCCGGGTCTGGCGCCGTTCCAGGCGCAGGACAAGGTGCTGGCCTCGGTGAGCAGGCTGCCGATGATCACGGCCCGTAAGCTCGTCGCACTGGTCGATCCGGCGACCAACAAGTTCCACATCGACTGGCAGCGAAGTGCTTTGGTGTCGGGCATGATGCCGGTCCGGCTCACGTCGGAGCAGGACGGCCGGACGTATGACCTGACGGGGCGCTCGGGTCCGATCATGGCGATCCTGCAGATCCTCAAGGCCAACGGGGTGGCGCTCGAGGGCATGGCGGACCTGCGGTCGAATCCGGCTGTGCGGCAACAGGTCATGGACGTGGTCCGGCGGGCGACGGCCGCCGAGCGGGAGCCGGCCGCAGCGCCCGCCGCGGCGGCACCTGTCGTTCCGCCGGCACCGGCGCCGTCGACCGCACAACGGCTGCAGGAGATCGAGACACTGCGCGCCATGGGCACCATCAGCGAGGCCGAGTACACCGCGAAGCGCGCTCAGATCATCGCGGAGCTGTAGCCGATATCCCGCCTGCGGGGAGCCACTAGAACGCGTTCTAGTTTGGCTGCTAGCGTGACGGTAATTCCGGCGCGATGAAGGGACTGGCAATGGCGGCAGACGGAGCACTCGAAGGCAAGGTGGCGTTCATTACCGGGGCTGCCCGCGGGCAGGGCCGGGCGCACGCCATCCGGATGGCGCGCGAGGGCGCCGACATCGTCGCCATCGACATCTGTGGTCCCGTCTCGGACACCATCACCTACCCCATGCCGACGTCGGAGGATCTCGCCGAGACCGCACGCCTGGTCGAGGCCGAGGGCCGCAAGGTCCTCGCCCGCGAGGTCGACATCCGCGACCTCGCCGCCCAGAAGCAGGTCGTCGCCGACGCCGTCGAGCAGTTCGGTCGTCTGGACATCCTGGTGGCCAACGCGGGTGTGCTGAGCTGGGGACGGCTGTTCGAGATCGACGAAGACCAGTGGGACAGCGTCGTCAACGTCAACCTGTCCGGCACCTGGCGCACCATCCGGGCGGTGGTGCCCGCCATGATCGAGGCCGGTAACGGGGGATCGATCATCATCGTCAGCTCGTCGGCCGGGCTGAAGGCGACGCCGGGCAACGGCCACTACGCGGCCTCGAAGTTCGGCCTCGTCGGTCTGACCAATGCGCTGGCGCTCGAGGTGGGCGAGTTCGGCATCCGGGTCAACTCGATCCACCCCTACTCGATCATGACGCCGATGATCGAGCCGGAGGCCATGGGCGCGATCTTCTCCAAGTACCCGACCTACCTGCACAGCTTCGCGCCGATGCCGTACAAGCCCGTCGCACACGACGGCAAGGCCGGTCTGCAGGAGTTCATGACGCCCGAAGAGGTCACCGACGTGGTGACCTGGCTGGCCGGCCCGGGATCGGCAACCATCTCAGGTTCCCAGATCGCCGTCGACCGCGGCGTCATGAAGTACTGACCTACGCGGACACCTGACCGACCAGGACGTCGGCGAATTCTGTTGCGCCCGCCGAGATTCTGATCGCCGGGCGGCCGCAGCCGGGCGTCGTCGTGCGGCGCAGCGCGGATTTGCCGTCGAGGTCGACCGAGACCTCGCCCGCCTTGGTGATGGTCACATCGATTGCATGCCAGTCGTTGTCGGGCGGTGCCGGGATCGGGACCGCATCCGCGTCGGCCGGGTTGTTGCCGGCGGTGAGTCCGATGGCGTAGCCGCCGGTCGTGCCGCGGACCCGTCCGGTGAATCGCAGCGAGCACGCCGGATCACCGGGCTGGATCAGTCCTGCCCAGGCGGTCGTCGGGTTGGCTGGCGGGTCGAGGCGTACCGTCCGGCCGTCGTTGGTGAACGTGACGTCGATGTCGCCGATGCGGGTCCAGGTGTCGAAGTCCGTCGGCTCCGGTGGGTGCGTCGGCACGATGGTCAGGCCGTTGAACGTCGTCGGCGGCGCGGTCGACGGCGCCGCGGTGTCGCGCAGGGACTTCGTGGCGACGACCGTGCCGCCTGCCACCAGCGCGACCACGGCGAGCACCGCACCGCCGATGATCCACCATTTCCGGGCGCCGGACCGGCGCGGCGGGCCCGGTTCTGTTGGCGCGTAACGGTATTGGTCGTCCGCCCACAACGCCCATCCCGGCGGTGGCGGCGGCCAGGTCGGATCCGGCTGCCAGTCGGGCCCGGGCCGCCAGCCGGGCGGGAACGGCGGCCAGTTGGGTGGCGGATTGAAGCGCATCCTATGGGTCTATCACCGAGCGCCCGGCGGCCCGGCCAGCACCTCGGCGAATCGGTCCATCGCCCAATCGATTTCGGCCCCGGTGATCACCAGCGGCGGGGCGAACCGCAGGGTCGGGCCGTGGGTGTCCTTGGTCAGCACGCCGCGTTCGGCCAGTCGCAGGCTGGCCTCGCGGCCGGTGCCGACCGCCGGATCGAGGTCGACGCCCGCCCACAGGCCCAGCCCGCGCACCGCCGTCACGCCGTGTCCGATCATCGCGGTCAGGCGGGCGTGCAGGTGCCGGCCGAGTTCAGTTGACCTGGACTGGAATTCGCCACGCTGCAACATGCCGACCACCGTGGTGCCGATGGCCGCGGCCAGTGGATTGCCGCCGAACGTCGATCCGTGCTCGCCGGGGTGCAGTACGCCGAGCACATCGGCGTCGGCCACGACCGCGGACAGCGGTACGATGCCGCCACCCAGCGCCTTGCCCAGCACGTAGATGTCCGGCACCACGCCCCAGTGGTCGCAGGCGAACGTGCGCCCGGTGCGGGCCAGGCCGGACTGGATTTCGTCGGCGATGAACAGCACGCGGCGCTCGGTGCACAGCGCGCGGACCCGGGGCAGATAGTCGTCGGGCGGCACGATGATGCCGGCCTCGCCTTGGATCGGTTCGATCAGCACAGCGGCGGTGTCGTCGTCGATGGCGGCCGCAAGCGCGTCGGCGTCCCCGAACGGCACCGACCGGAAACCGGGGGTGTACGGGCCGAAGCCCTGCCGGGCTGTCTCGTCGTCGGAGAAGCTGATGATCGTCGTGGTGCGGCCGTGGAAGTTGCCCCGCGCCACGATGATGTTGGGCGCCGTCACCCCCTTGACGTCCCGGCCCCATTTGCGCGCGACCTTGATGGCGCTCTCGACGGCCTCGGCGCCGCTGTTCATGGGCAGCACCAGATCCTTGCCGCACAACTGCGCGAGCGCGGCGCAGAACGGGCCCAGCCGGTCGGAGTGGAAGGCACGGCTGACCAGCGTCACGGCGTCCAGTTGGGCGTGCGCGGTCGCCAAGATTTCGGGGTTGCGGTGGCCGAAGTTGACCGCCGAATACGCGGCCAGGCAATCCAGGTAGCTGCGTCCCTCCGGATCGGTGATCCAGACGCCGTCGGCGGATGCCGCGACGACCGGCAGCGGGGCGTAGTTGTGCGCGGCATAGCGGTCGTCGAGGGCGATCAGCTGAGCCGTGCTCTGCGGTGTTCCCGCAACGGCTTTCAGCATGACGTCGAGTGCACCTCCAGGGTGCAGCACTTCACCGACCCGCCGCCCTTGAGCAACTCGGACAGGTCGACACCGACGGGACGGAAACCGGCGTCGGCGAGCTGCGCGGCGAAGCCAGTGGCCGCGGCCGGATGTACGACGTTCAATCCGTCGGACACCGCGTTGAGGCCGAGTACGTGGGCATCGGCATCGGAAACCTCGATGGCGCCCGGGAACATCTTGCGCAGCAACGCCACCGACGTGGCGCCGAAGGCCGGGGGATAGAACGCGATGGTCTCGTCATCGAGGACAGCCAGCGCGGTGTCGAGGTGGTAGAAGCGGGGATTGACCAGCTGCAGGCTCACCAACGGCAGCCCGGACAGCTTGGCGACCTCGTCGTGCGACTGGCGGTCGGTGCGGAATCCATAGCCGGCCAGGATCTTCGACCCGATGATCAGCAGGTCGCCCTGTCCCTCGTTGGTGTGCTCGGTGTACAGCGGGCAGTAGCCGTGGTCCATCATCCAGCCGGCGTAGGCCACCGATTCTCCGGTCCGCTGCGGGTAGGTGAAGCGGGCGATGATGGCCACCTTCTCGAACCCGTCGTCGAGCACCAGTCCGCCGTTGGCGGCGTACACCATGTCGGGCAGTCCGGGAATCGGGTCGACCAGTTCGACGGTGTGCCCGAGGCTCCGGTACGTGCGGACCAGCTGCTCCCACTGCCGCACCGCCAGCGCCGCATCCACGTGGGTCGAGGTGTCCATCCACGGGTTGATCGCATATTCGACGGCGAAATGCGTCGGCCGGGTCATCACATAGTGCCGGGGGCGGGCCACCCGGTCTGGTCGCCAACCTGGATTCGGTGTCGCCATCTTGACGACATCAGTAATCGTCATAATTCGATGGTAGAAGCACTCTTGCGTGCAAGCAATCGCTGCTTGTTGCACGTATGTAACAGATCTATTGTTTGATAACTCGCGATTCGACAATCTATTGCGTGACGGAGGTGTGCGGCCGGTGGAAAGCGTCGACGAGACCGACGAGCGCATCCTCGCCGAATTGGCGGACAACGCGCGTGCCACGTTCGCCGAGATCGGTGAGCGGGTCGGCCTGTCGGCGCCCGCGGTCAAGCGGCGGGTCGACCGGCTTCTCGCCACCGGCGTCATCCGCGGTTTCACCACCGTCGTCGACCGGAACGTGATCGGTTGGGGGACAGAGGCATACGTTCAGGTGTACTGCCACGGCACCATCACGCCGGCGCAGCTGCGCGAGGCCTGGGAGGGCATCCCCGAGGTGGTCTCGGCTGCCACGGTGACCGGGACGTCCGACGCGATCCTGCATCTGATGACGCGCGACATGAGACATCTGGAGTCGGTGCTGGAGCGCATCCGGGGCAGCGCGGCGATCGAACGCAGCGAGAGCATCGTGGTGCTGTCGAACATCGTCGAGCGCAGGGTCGGGGGCCGGGGCCAGGCCTGAATGGCTACCGGTGTGCTGAGCAGGCAAGCACAGGGTGGCCTACCTCGCACCGGCCGCATCGTGTAAGAAAGCCGACGTGACTACAAACGGAGGCATCGTCATCGTCGGTGGCGGTCTGGCCGCTGCACGTACCGCCGAGCAGCTGCGCAAAGCCGAGTACGCCGGGCCGATCACGCTGATCAGCGACGAGGTCCATCTGCCGTACGACCGGCCGCCACTGTCCAAGGACGTGCTGCGCGCCGAGGTCGACGACACGACGCTCAAGCCCGCCGAGTTCTACGCCGAGAACAACATCACGCTGCTGCTGGGCTCGGGTGCGGTCAAGCTGGACACCGAGGCGCAGACGGTGACGTTGGCGGGCGGCGAGGTCGTCGCGTACGAGGAACTGGTCATCGCCACCGGCCTGGTGCCGCGCACCATCCCGTCGCTGCCGGACCTCGAGGGCATCCGGGTGCTGCGTACCTACGACGAGTCGCTGGCGCTGCGCGCGCATGCCGGGTCGGCCAAGCGCGCCGTCGTGATCGGCGCCGGGTTCATCGGCTGCGAGGTGGCCGCCAGCCTGCGCAAGATGGGTGTCGAGGTGACGATCGTCGAGCCGCAGCCCACGCCGCTGGCGTCGGTGCTCGGCACCGAGATCGGTGAGTTGGTCGCACGGCTGCACCGCGCCGAGGGCGTCGACGTGCGGTGCGGCGTCGGGGTCACCGGCGTGACCGGCACCGGTCACGTCGAGAAGGTGCAGCTGGCCGACGGTTCCGAGCTCGATGCCGACGTCGTCGTCGTCGGTATCGGGTCGCGCCCCTCGACCGACTGGCTCGACGGCAGCGGCATCGCCGTCGACAACGGCGTCGTGTGCGACGCCGCCGGCCGCACCAGCGCGCCCAACGTATGGGCCATCGGTGACGTCGCCTCCTGGCGGGATGTCGCGGGACATCAAGTGCGGGTGGAGCATTGGAGCAACGTGGCCGAGCAGGCGCGGGTGATCGTGCCGGCGATGCTGGGCCAGGATGCCACCGCCGCCGTCGTCGTGCCCTACTTCTGGAGCGACCAGTACGACGTCAAGATCCAGTGCCTCGGCGAGCCCAAGGCCGGTGACACCGTGCACATCATCGAGGACGACGGCCGCAAGTTCCTGGCGTTCTACGAGCGCGACGGCGCCGTCAGCGGCGTGGTCGGCGGCGGTATGCCGGGCAAGGTCATGAAGAACCGGGCCAAGGTCGCCGTCGCGGTGCCGATCGCGGACGTCCTGGGCTAGCTCCCGTGCGATTTGTGCACGAAAATCCGCGCGTCACGCGGAAAATCCTGCACAAATCCCTGAGCCGGCGTGCTTGGCTGTCGAGATGACTTCTGAGGTCCGTGCTGCGGGCCTGCGCGCGGCGGTGCGCACGCTCGAACCGGGCTACTTCGCGGTGGTCATGGCGACGGGCATCGTGTCGACGGCGGCGTGCCTGCTGAAGTTGCACACGGTGTCGGCGGTGCTGCTGTGGATCGCCGGAATCGTCTACGTCGTGCTGGTGGTCGGCAATGTCGCACGAATCATCTTGTTCGGTAGAGATTTTCGGGATGGCCTGGCCGATCCCGAACGCAGCTTCACGCTGTTCACGTTCGTCGCAGGTACCGATGTCCTGGCGGCCCGGTTGTTGCTCGATGGTCATGTCGCACCGGCGGTCTGGCTGTCGGTCCTCGGGGGTCTGTCCTGGCTGGTACTGGGCTACCTGATTCCGTGGACGGCGGTGCTCGGGCAGCCGGAGCAGCCGGCCCTGTCCCGTGTGAACGGTACGTGGTTTCTTGCGGTCGTCGCGGCCCAGTCGGTGGCCGTCATGGCGGCTGGACTGCAGCCGTTGCTCGGCGAGACCAACCGGCCACTGGCGCTGCTCGCGGTGCTCTGCTGGTCGGTCGGCGTTTTTCTGTACGCGGCGGCGGGCATTTTGGTCGCGCTCCGCATGCTCATGTATCCGGTGACCGCGCAAGAACTCACCCCGCCGTACTGGATTGCCATGGGCGCCACCGCGATCACGGTGTTCGCCGGCGCCCGCATAGTGCAGATGGCCGACACTCCGGTGGTGGTGTCCACGCGGGGTCTGATTGCGGGGGTGGCCGTGCTGTTCTTCGCGTTCGGCACGTGGCTGATCCCGGTGCTGATCGTGGCCGGCTTCTGGCGCCACCTCATCCGCCGGGTGCCGTTGCGGTACAGCACGGCGCTCTGGAGCATGGTGTTCCCGCTTGGGATGTATGCGGTGGCCGGGCACTTCCTCGGTTTGGCTGACGGGTTGCCCGCCCTGACCGATATCGGCGACCTCGCGGGCTGGGTGGCGCTGGCCGCGTGGACACTGACGTTCCTCGCGATGTGCGGCTCGGTGGGCGCGAAAGCCCGCGTCGCGCGCGGGCTTTCGCGCACCGGTCAGAACGCGCCGAGGTAGAACCGAGCGCCCTGGTCGTCGGCGCAGTGCGCCATCATCCCGTACGGCTGTCGGGACGGTGCTTCGATCACCGAACCGCCGGCTTCGAGAACTCGCGCGACGGCAGCGTCGATATCCGTCACCGTCCACATCGGGACGGCGACGGTCTGGGCGGCGCCACCGGCGGCGCCGGACATCGGGTGGCAGTCCTGCACGCCCCATCCGTCGTCGATGCGGCCTGGTTCGAACGTCCAGCCCAGTACCGCACCGTAGAAGTTCCGGAACGCGGCCGATTCGGTCACGTAGTACGTCATGTACGAAAGTTCGCCCGGCCCAGCCCCGTTCAGCGCGGGGCGAGGAATGTCCGGTGTCGGCTGGAACACCGCGAAGTCGGTGCCCAGCGCATCGGTGGCGTCCACGGTCGGCCCCCATTCGTGGTCCTCCGGCGTGCCCACCTGACCGCCCGCGGCGAGGATCGCCTGCCGCGCGGCGTCGAGGTCGCGCACCGCGTAGCAGCAGAACACCGTCTGCGGGCCGGTGGTCTCGAAGATGCCGGTGTGCAGTCGGTTGCCCGTCACCTTGTGCGTGCCCGGGTCGTATGTCCAGCCGAGCACGTGGCCATAGAACGCGGCCGCCCGTTCGGCGTCCGGCGTCTGCACCGAGATGTAGCCGATGTCGCCGTGCCGGATCGGGACCGCGACCGGGACCGGGCCGGTGAGCATCCAGCGGTGGCCGAACGGGTCGATGACCACCGCGGTCCGCGAGCCGTGGGCGTCGTACGGTTCCCGCTGTACCTGCGCGCCATGTTGCCGGGCTTGCGCCAGCGCGGCGTCGGTGTCCGGCACGTTGAGCATCAGACTCACTGAAACCGACTGGGGTGCCGGTGCTTTCAGGCCGATTTCGGGGAACTCATCGGCGAGGTACAGCACGCCGCCGGCCAGCGAGAGCTCGGCGTGCCCGATGCGCCCGTCGTCCATGACCACCGGATCGCCGGCGACGACGGCGCCCAGCGCGTCGACGTACCAGCCGATCGCGGCGCGGGCGTCGGCCACGGCGAGATAGGGCAGCGCCGCGGGCCGGGGCACCCCGACCTCAGCGGCGGGGGTGTTCAGTTCGGCGATGGCAGTGTCGGTGCCACTCATGACAACTCCTTTCGGCAGGGTGACGGCGGCTTCCAGGCGCGCGCGCAGTCGGGCCGCGAATGTCGGGTCCGGCTGCACGGGGTGTTCACCGCCGGCCAGGACCGTCAGCGGGTCGTGACTGTTGTGCATGGTCATGACGCACCTCCGTCCTGGTATTCGGTGTCGTGGTATTCGATCTTGAATGCCCGCTTGGCCCGCACCAGCAGGGCCTCGGTGGCGTGCACGGTGCGTCCGATCAATTCGGCGCATTCGGGCACGGGGCGGTCATCCAGATATCGCAACGTCAGCACCATGCGGTGCTGTTCGGGTAACCGGGCCAGCGCGGCCTCGGCGACGATGCGGTCGAGCTCGGCGTCCCAGTCGTCGAAAGGCTCTGCGGGCTCGGGTGTTTCGGGTACGGGGACGGTGAAGCGGTCGTGTCTGCGACGGTAGTGGTCGGCCAGTTTGTGCCGGGCCACGCCGATCAACCAGGGCACCGAGATCGTCGGTGGCGCATCCCGGCGGGCGGCGTCCATCGCCGCCAGAAACGTCTCCGACGTCAGGTCTTCCGCGGTGCCCCGATCACCGCAGCGCCGCACGAAGTAGCCGTAGACGACGGGCAGTGCCGAGTCGTACAGCGCCAGCAGCGTCTGCGGAGCATCACCGTCTGATTCGCCCCTCACACCCTTATCGTCGCGCCGGGCGCGCATTTTCCGACGCCCCAACCGCAACTTTTTGTGATTTGTGCACGGTTTTCCGCGCTGACCGCGGAAAACCGTGCACAAATCACACGGCGCCGATGCCCGCGCGGACGATGTCGAAGGCTTCGCCCAGGGCATCGGGCAGCGAGACGGTCTCGTCGGCGAGCCACTGTTCGTAGGCGGTCAGCGCGACCCCGAGCACCGTCCACGCCACCGTCTGCGGCACCAGCGCTGTCGGCTTGGTGTCCAGCCGGCGCGCGACGAATGCCGCGATCACGCCGCGCCAGCCCGCGTACATCGTCATCGAGTAGGCCTGCAGCGCGTCGGTCTGCAGGATCACCTGCATCCGGCGTCGGTGCCGGGGCGTCTCGGATTCGTCAAAGCTGTTGAATTCCAACAGCGCCGAGCGCAGGGCGGCGTCCAGCGGTACGTCGTGGGGGACGGCATTCAGAAGGTCCCGCAGATCGGTCAGACTCGCGTCGAAGTCGGCCCAGGGGATGGCATTTTTCGACGAGAAGTACCGGAACAGGGTGCGCCGGGAGATCCCGGCGGCGTGGGCGACGTCGTCGACGCTGACGTCGTCGAAGCCGCGGGTCGCGAAGAGTTCGAGCGCCACATGGGTGATGTGGTCGCGCGTGGTGGAGCGGCGACGGCCCACGCGGCCGTGCTGGGGGGCGGCCGCGGCATCGCGCTCGGGACGCTCCGTTTCGGTCCGCATCAGACCCGCCCTTCCTTTTCGGCACTCGATGCCATATTCTTGCGACTTGGATCACAGTTGTCGAGTCCCGACAACTGCCACGGTAGCGAAAGGGGCGATCCATGGACTCGAATCAGCAGGCTAATTCCGACACCGAACTGGTCACCGAGACGCTGGTCGAAGAGGTCTCGATCGACGGTATGTGCGGGGTCTACTGACCGTGTCTGCACCAGCCGCGGCCCGGACCGGGCCCGAGGCGGCCTTCGATCCGGACCGTGGCTGGCGGCTGCACCACCAGGTCGCCGTCCGTCCGGAACCGTTCGGCGCCCTCTTATATCACTTTGGTACGCGCAAACTTTCGTTCCTCAAGAACCGCATCATCGTCGAGATCGTCAACTCGCTCGCCGACCATCCGGACGTTCGCAGCGCCTGCCGCGCCGTCGGTATCGACGATGACCAGCAGGGGCCGTATCTGCACGCGTTCGGCGTGCTGGTCCAGTCCAAGATGCTGATCCCGGTAGACCAGAACAGCCCCGAAGGATCCACCGCTTCATGACCGCAACGGCACCCGTGCCCCGGCTGATCGAGCAGTTCGAGCACGGCCTCGACGCGCCCATCTGCCTCACCTGGGAACTGACCTACGCCTGCAACCTGTCCTGCGTGCACTGCCTGTCGTCGTCGGGCAAGCGTGACCCGCGCGAGCTGAGCACCCAGCAGTGCAAGGACATCATCGACGAGCTCGAGCGCATGCAGGTGTTCTACGTGAACATCGGCGGTGGCGAGCCGACGGTGCGGTCAGATTTCTGGGAACTCGTCGACTACGCCACCGAGCACCACGTCGGTGTCAAGTTCTCCACCAACGGCGTGCGCATAGACGAGGCGGTCGCGGCCAAGCTGGCCGCGAGTGACTATGTGGACGTTCAGATTTCGCTCGATGGCGCCACCGCCGAGATCAACGACGCGGTGCGCGGCCCGGGCTCGTTCGCCATGGCGATCCGGGCGCTCGAGAACTTGAAGAACGCCGGTTTCAAGGACGCCAAGATCTCGGTCGTCGTCACCCGGCACAACGTCGGCCAGCTCGACGATTTCAAGGCCCTGGCCGACAACTACGGCGCCACCCTGCGCATCACCCGGCTGCGTCCGTCCGGCCGCGGCGCCGATGTGTGGGACGACCTGCACCCCACCGCCGAGCAGCAGGTGCAGCTGTACAACTGGCTGGTCGCCAAGGGGGAGCGGGTGCTCACCGGTGACTCGTTCTTCCACCTGTCGGGCCTCGGCGAGCCCGGAGCGCTCGCGGGGCTGAACCTGTGCGGCGCGGGGCGCGTCGTGTGCCTGATCGACCCGGTCGGTGACGTGTACGCCTGCCCGTTCGCCATCCACGAGCGCTTCCTGGCCGGAAACATCCTCAGCGACAATGGGTTCCAGGACGTCTGGCAGAACGCCCCGCTGTTCCGCGAGCTTCGGGAACCGCAGTCAGCCGGTGCCTGCAGCAGCTGCGGGCACTACGACAGCTGCCGCGGCGGCTGCATGGCGGCCAAGTTCTTCACCGGCCTGCCCATGGACGGGCCGGACCCCGAGTGCGTGCAGGGCTACGGCGAGCCCGCCCTGGCGCAGGGCCGCGACAAGCCCAAGTCGCATCTCGACCACTCCCGCAGCGGCGGCCGCAAGGGGCCGATCCCGCTCAAGCTGTTGGCCATGCCGGCCAAGGCGCCCCAGAAATTCTGTAACGAAAGTCCTGTCTAAATCATGGCCCGTGATACCTGGTTCGAAACCGTCGCCATCGCGCAGGAGCGTGCGAAGAAGCGGCTCCCCAAGTCCGCCTACTCCTCGCTGATCTCGGCGAGCGAGAAGGGCCTGACGGTCGCCGACAACGTCGCGGCGTTCGGCGAGCTCGGCTTCGCCCCGCACGTCATCGGCGCGCTGGACAAGCGTGAGATGGCCACAACGGTTATGGGTCAAGAGATTTCGCTGCCGGTGATTATTTCTCCCACCGGTGTGCAGGCGATCCACCCCGACGGCGAGGTCGCTGTCGCGCGCGCGGCCGCGGCCCGCGGCACCGCGATGGGGCTGTCGTCGTTCGCCAGCAAGCCGATGGAAGAGGTCATCGCGGCAAACGACAAGACGTTCTTCCAGATCTACTGGCTCGGCAGCCGCGACGACATCGCGGCCCGGGCCGAGCGCGCCCGCGCGGCCGGCGCCAAGGGCCTCATCGTCACCACCGACTGGAGCTTCAGCCACGGCCGGGACTGGGGCAGCCCAAAGATCCCGGAGAAGATGGATCTCAAGACCATCGTCAAGATGAGCCCCGAGGTCATGACGAAGCCGCGCTGGCTGCTGCAGTGGGCCAAGACCATGCGGCCGCCGGCCCTGTCGGTGCCGAACCAGGCGATCAACGGCCAGGCCGCGCCGCCGTTCTTCCAGGCCTACGGCGAATGGATGGGCACCCCGGCACCGACCTGGGAGGACATTGCCTGGCTGCGTGAGCTGTGGGGCGGACCGTTCATGCTCAAGGGCGTCATGCGCATCGACGACGCCAAACGTGCTGTGGATGCCGGTGTTTCAGCAATCTCGGTGTCCAACCACGGCGGTAACAACCTGGACAGCACGCCGGCGTCGATCCGGGCGCTGCCCGCGATCGCCGAGGCCGTCGGCGACCAGGTCGAGGTTTTGCTGGACGGCGGTATCCGCCGCGGCAGCGACGTGGTCAAGGCGCTGGCGCTGGGGGCCCGGGCGGTCATGCTCGGCCGGGCCTACCTGTGGGGGCTTGCGGCCGAAGGACAGGCCGGCGTCGAGAACGTCCTCGACATCATGCACGGGGGTATCGACTCGGCGCTGCGTGGGCTGGGCAAGGCCTCGATCCACGACCTCGGACCGGACGACATCCTGGTGCCGGAAGGCTTCACCCGGCGGCTGGGCGGCTGAGCCGCGGGGCGGACGGGGTGATTCGACGGGTCCGCTGATACGCGCGGTGCTGACGGGACTGACGTGATGGTCGCCGGGGTCTTGACAACCGCGGCGATTTGACCATTCGCTACGAATTGTTGCGTATACGGCAACAATTGGCGCACAGCAGGCAAATTCGGCTTACCATCGGCGGGTGCCTTTTCCCAGCGAGCTCGGGAACTCGACGTCGAGGCAGTTGCAAGCCATGCGGCCTTCGTTGATCGTCCCGATTGGTTCCACCGAGCAGCATGGGCCGCACCTGCCGCTGGATACCGATACCCGGATCGCTGAGGCAGTGTCGCGGTCCGTCGCGGAGGAACTGCGCGCGCAGACGATCCACGGCGTCGATCAGCCCACGTGGTTGGTCGCGACTGCCATCAACTACGGCGCGAGCGGTGAGCACGAGGGCTTTCCCGGCACCATCTCGATCGGCCTGGCCGCGCTGGAACATTTGCTGGTCGAGTTCGGGCGGTCTGCATGTAACTGGGCCGGCCGGATCGTGTTCGTCAACGGTCACGGCGGCAACGCGGCGGCGCTGACGGCGGCGACCACGCTGCTGCGGGCCGAGGGGCGCGACGTGGCCTGGTGCCCGTGCACCGCCGCCGGTGCGGACGCCCACGCGGGCCATACCGAAACGTCTGTACTGCTGCACCTTTCACCGGCCGATGTCTGGGTCGACGAAAGCGTCGTCGGCAACACCGCACCGCTGCCCGAGCTGCTGCCGGCATTGCGCCGCGGCGGCATGGCGGCGGTCAGCCCGCTCGGGGTGCTCGGCGATCCGACGACCGCCACCGCAGCAGACGGGTCCCGTATCTTTGCAGAAATGGTCGAAAGCTCCGTGCGCCGGATCAGCGCATGGCAGCCGAGCTCTGGGGGGATGCTCGCGTGACGGGGGTGGGACAGTGACTGGGCCGCGGCTGCCTGACGGCTTTGCCGTCCAAGTGGATCGCCGAGTCAAGGTGCTGGGAGAGGGCGCCGCGCTGCTCGGTGGCTCGCCGACGCGCCTGCTGAAGCTGGCTCCGGCGGCGCAGACCATGCTCGACCGCGGCCGCCTGGAGGTCCACGACGCGCAGAGCGCGCAGCTGGCCCGCACGCTGCTCGACGCCACGGTGGCGCACCCACGGCCGGCGACCGGTCCGTCGCACCTCGACGTCACCGTCGTTGTTCCGGTACGCGACAACGCCGTTGGCGTCGCTCGGCTGGTGCGGTCCCTGCGCGGCATGCGCGTGGTCGTGGTCGACGACGGCTCCGTGGTGTCGCTGCAGGCCGCGGACTTCTGCGATCTGGCCGGGCACTGCGACGTGCGCGTGCTCCGGCACGACGTCAGCCGCGGACCGGCCGCGGCCCGCAACACCGGGCTGGCCGCCTGCGAGACCGACTTCGTGGCCTTCCTGGACTCGGACGTGGTGCCCCGTCGCGGGTGGCTGGAAGCGCTGCTGGGGCACTTTTGCGACCCCGCCGTCGCGTTGGTCGCGCCGCGGATCGTCGGCCTGCACGAGCCCGACAATCTGATCGCGCGCTACGAGGCCGTGCGCTCGTCGCTCGACCTCGGCATGCGGGAAGCCCCCGTGGTGCCGTACGGCATGGTGGCCTATGTGCCGAGCGCGGCCATCATCTGCCGGCGCGCGGCGCTGGACCAGGTGGGCGGTTTCGACGAGTCGCTGCAGTCCGGCGAGGACGTGGACCTGTGCTGGCGGTTCATCGAGGCCGGGGCCCGGCTGCGGTACGAGCCGATCGCGCTGGTCGGCCACGATCACCGCACCGCCCTGGGAGAATGGTTCGCCCGCAAGGCCTTTTACGGTTCCTCTGCCGCGCCGCTGTCGGTGCGGCACCCGGGTAAGACGGCGCCGCTGGTCATCTCCGGCTGGACGCTGGTGGTCTGGGTGCTGCTGGCCATGGGGTCCGGGGTGGGGTACCTGGCCTCGACCATCGCCGCGGCGATCACCGGCCGTCGCATCGCCAACTCGTTGCGATCGATCGACACCGAGCCGCGCGAGGTCGCCGCGGTCGCCGCGCAGGGGCTGTGGGCTGCGGCCCTGCAACTCGCCGCAGCGCTGTGCCGGCACTACTGGCCGGTGGCGCTGGTGCTGGCGGTGTGTTTCCGGCGCTGGCGGCAGGTGGTGCTCATCGCCGCGATCGTGGACGGCGTCGTCGACTGGGCGCGCCGCCACCACACCGTCGACGACAACACCCAGCGCGTTGGTCTGCTGGCCTACCTGCTGCTCAAGCGTCTCGACGACATCGCCTACGGTCTCGGGCTGTGGGGCGGCGTGGTGCGCGAGCGGCATCTGGGTGCGCTCAAGCCGCAGATCCGGACTTGAGCCGACGCCGCGATGACGTCCTGATCGTCGGGGCCGGCAGTGCCGGCTGCGTTCTGGCCGAGCGTCTTTCGGCCGATCCCGCCTGCCAGGTGACGCTGCTGGAGACCGGCGGCACCATCCGCCCGGAGCCGGGCTGGGTGCTGCCCATCGGCGTCGACAGCATCGTGGCCCGACAACACCGCACGACCCTGACGCAGAATCCGGCGCGGTCCGTGGACATCGTGCGAGGACGGGTGCTGGGCGGTTCCGGGGCGATCAACGGCGGCTACTTCTGCCGGGCCTGGCCGGCCGATTTCGCGGACTGGGCGGTGCCGGGCTGGTCCTGGTCCGACGTGCTGCCGCACTACTGCGCCATCGAGACGGACCATGACTTCAGTGGTGCCGAACATGGATCGGCCGGCCCGGTCCCGGTCCGCCGTATCAGCGAATTCGCAGCATCCTCACAGGCTTTCCGGGCCGCGGCGGGCGCGCGGTTCCCCTGGATCGACGATCTCAATGCCGCGGCCGGGGTCCGGACGGGCCTCGGCGCGGTGCCGCTCAACATCGATGACACCGGGCACCGGCACGGCCCCGGCGAGGTCTATCTGACGGCCGCGCGCGGCCGGGACAACCTGACGGTGCTCGCCGGCACCCGCGCGCTACGGGTGTTGTTCGACGGTGACCGCGCGGTGGGAGTCCGGTGCCTCGGCCCCCAGGGGGTGTCGGACCGGTACGCCGACCGGATCGTGTTGTGCGCCGGGGCAATTGAATCCGCGCATCTGCTGATGCTGTCCGGGATCGGCCCGGCTGCACAGTTGCGCACGGTCGGCGTACCGGTGGTGGCGGACCTGCCGGTGGGGGCCGGGTGCGCGGATCATCCGGAATGGGTGGTGCCGACCACCTGGCCCGCGGCGCCCGCACGCCCGCCGCTCGAATTGCTGCTCACCACCGACGAATTGGAAATCCGGCCGTACACCTGGGGCTTCGCGGCCATGACCGGCGGAGTCACCGACGGCGCGGACCCGGTGCACCTCGGCATCTCCCTCATGCGACCGCGCGCGCAGGGCAGGGTCCTGCTGGTGTCGGACGACCCCGAGGTGCGTCCCGTCATCGAGCACCGCTACGACGCCGACCCGGCCGACGCCGCGGCCCTACACGTCGGGTACGAACTCTGTCGCGACCTGTTCGGTACTGCCATCGCCGACGCGGAACCGGCCTGGTCCACCGCGCAGCATCTGTCTGCCACGGCCCCGTTAGGCGCCGACGGCGACGAACGCGCCGTCCTCGATCCGCAGTGCCGGGTGCGCGGCGTCGACGGGTTGTGGGTCGCCGACGGCGCCGCGCTGCCGGGCATCACCGGTCGGGGCCCGCACGCGACCATCGTCATGCTGGCGCACCGGGCCGCGCGGTTCATCGTGTCCTAGGAGCGTGGGTCGGTAACGGTTCGGGTGGGGCGTAGCGCGAGCGTGCGGTCAATTGCGAAATCGATGGGGACCCCGCTTGCGGTGTTACCGACCCACGCTCGTAGCCGCTGAGTGGCCACCTGGCGCACGCGAATCGCGAAAACAATTGCGATAAATGGCCTTTCGGCTCAGCGCTCGCGGCCGGGCGCCCAGAACGCGATCAGCACGCCGGCGGCCGCGGTGATCGTCGCGAGTACCACCAGCGACGTCTGCATGGCGTGGAGGAACGCCACCCGGGCCACGGTCACGAGCTGACCGCCGACCGGGCCCAGATGGGGTGCGGCGGCCACCGCGCCGGCCAACGAGCCGCGCGCGGCGTCCTGCACCGGAACCGGGAATCCGGCCACGGCAGCCCCGATGTGCTTGGTGTATCCGGCCGCCAGGAGGGAGCCCGTCAGCGCGATGCCGATGGCTGCGCCCACCTCCCGTGTGGTGTCGTTGACCGCTGACGCGACGCCCTGCTTGTCATCGGACACGGACGTCATGATCGCTGAAGTCGTTGGTGCGGTGAAGATTCCGACGCCGGTGCTCACCACCAGGAGCGGCCAGGCCAGGCTCCAGTACGGCGAGTCGACGCGGACCAGGCACAGAGACAGCAGACCGGCGGACAGCAGCCCCAAACCGATGAGTACCACGAGGCGCAATCCCAGCTTCGGCAGGTACCACGACGACAGCGGGGACAGGATGAGCATCGGCACCGCCAGCGGGGACAGGGCCAGTGCGGTCCCGATCGGGCTGTAGCCCATGACCAGTTGCATGAATTGCATCGCCAGGTAGAAGAAACCGAACATCACCATGAACAGCACCGTGATGGCTGCGGCTCCGGTGCCGAATCGGCGATCGAGAAATAGCCGGACATCCAGCAGCGGGTACCGGGCCCGTAGCTCGATGATCGCGAACGCCGCTGCCAGGATCAGCCCGGCGGCGATGCCACCCAGAACCACCGGATGCGTCCAACCGCGATCGGGCGCCGCCAGGATGCCGTAGACCAGTGCGGCCACGGCCGCGGCAATCACCGCGGCGCCTGCAACATCCAATGGCCGGGCCTCCGCGTCGCGTGAACTGGTGATGGTCGCGGTCATGGCGATGAGGACGAGCCCGGCACCGCCGAAGGCCCAGAAGATCGACTGCCAGGGCCAGAAGTGCAGCAGCACAACAGAACCCAGCATGCCGACCACGCCACCGCAGCCGCAGATTCCGGCCCAGATGCCCACCGCCTTGGTGCGCTGGTCCGCCGGGTACGACGCGGTGATCAGCGACAGCGTTGCGGGCATGATGAACGCGGCGCCCACTCCGGCCGCACCTCGGGCCGCGATGATGTGCATGGGATGGGTGTTCAGCGCCGGAACGATCGAGGCGACCGCGAAGATGGCGAGGCCGAACAGCAGCGCGCCACGCCGGCCGTAGCGGTCGCCCAGGGCACCGGCGGGCAATAGCAGACACGCCAGGATCAAGGTGTAACTGTCGATGATCCAGGTCAGCTGCGTCTGGTTCGCCGAGGTCGCCATGGCGATGTCGCCGAGCGCGGTGTTGAGTGCCACCATCGACGAAATCACCAGCAGCACACCACAACACGCCACGAACAGCGTCCAGCCGCGGCGACGCGAGGTGGGTGGTGCGGCCGTAGGCAGGGTGGTTTGGGTCCGGGGGCTCACCGCGCTCGCCTTGTCGGCCATGCAGCCGCCTTCCGGTAGTTTCAAGACTGTTGATCTTCAAACGAGACTAACAGTCTCGTTTGTCGCCCGGAGGTGATTGGCGTTGTCCAGCGAACATGGTGACCCGCGGCCGGCTCGTTCCCGGGCGCGGCTTCTCGAGGCGGCGACCGATCTGCTGCGTTCCGGCGGTCCCAGCGCCGTGACCGTGGATGCCGTGATCCGGGCGTCCAATGTGGCCAGAGCCACCCTCTACCGGCACTATGCCAGCGGAAATGACTTGCTGGCAGCGGCATTTCACGCACTCATTCCGCCGGCTCCGGTGCCGCTCGCCGAGGGGGACCTGCGCGAGCGGTTGATCGCGCTCGTGCGCGCGCAGGCGGAGTTGATCGCTGAGGCGCCGGTCAGCCTGGCGGCCATGTCCTGGCTGGCGCTCGGCAGCAACCTCGAACACCTGCCGTGGGGTACGGCAGGTGCCGAGAGCGTCGAGGTCCGCAACCTGCGGGAACGGGTCGCCGAGCAGTACGCCTTCCCGTTCGAGGCCGTGCTGTCCAGTCCCGAGGCCGTCGCCGAGTTGGGCGACGTGGACCGACTCCACGCGGCGGCGTTGCTATTCGGCCCCATCGTGCTCGGCAAGCTCAGCACGTTGCCCGACTTCGATTACCACGAGATCGCCGTCGTCGCCGTCGACGGATTCCTCGCGACTCATCGCATCAGCGCAGCGAATACCGGACCGGCAGGTGCTTGAAGCCGCCGACGAACGTCGTCGCGGAGAGTTCCGGGGAACCGGCCAACTCGATCGAGTCCAGCCGCGACAGCAGCTCGGTGAACAGGCTGTTCATCTCCATGCGGGCCAGGGCCGCACCCAGACAGAAGTGCACGCCGTAACCGAACGCCAGGTGCTTGTTGGGCTCGCGCCCGACGTCGAACCGGAACGGGTCGGTGAACACCTCCTCGTCACGGTTGCCGGAAACGTAAGCGAGATAGACGGATTCGCCCGCCGCGATCGGCACGCCGCGCAGGACGGTGTCGGCGGTGGCGGTGCGCATGAACTCCTTCACCGGCGTGCTCCACCGGATCATCTCCTCGACCGCGGTCGGCATCAGGTCGGGATTCGCCTTGAGGCGGGCCAGCTCGCCGGGATTCTGGATCAGCGCGTGCAGCCCACCCGAGATGGCGTCCTTGGTGGTGTCGTGGCCGGCGCTGGCGACGATCACGTAGTAGGACGCGGTGTCCATGTCGCTGAGCGGTTCGCCGTCGATGCGGCCGTTCGCGATCGCCGATGCCAGGTCGTCGGTGGGATTGGCCCGCCGCGATGCCGTCAGCTTGGCGAAGTACCCGAAGAAGTCGAGCAGCACGCTGAACAGTTCCTCGGGGGACTGGCCGCGGCTGTACTCGTCGTCGTCGCCGCCGAACAGCTCCTGGGTGAGGGTGTGCATGCGGTCGTAGTCCTCTTCGGGCAGACCGAGCAGCGACATGATCACGTAGAGCGGGAACTGGATCGCGATCTCCTCGACGAAGTCGCATTCCGGGCCGGCGTCGCGCATCCGGTCGACATACCGCTTCGCCAGTTCGTCGACGCGGACCTTGAGGTCGCGCATGGCCTTGGGGCGGAACCAGTCGGCGCCGATGGCGCGAATCTTGCGGTGGTGCGGGTCGTCCATGTGGATCAAGGTCCGCAGCCCCATGCCCGCGTCGGCCTGTGCCTTCAGTAGATCTTCGGCGTCGGCCTGCATCAGCAGCGGGCGGGGCTCACTGATGAAGAGGTTGTTGTCCCGTTCGATGGCCATGATGTCGGCGTGTTTGGTGATCGCCCAGAACGGCCGGTACGGCGGATTATCCACCCAGGCAACGGGATTGGTGGCGCGGAGGTGCGTCAGTGCGGTGTGCAGCCGATCATCGTCGGCGTAGGCGGAAGGATCTGCGAGGACCTTGGCGGCCTCGTCGGTGGTGGGTGCAGTCATTGAACTCCTCACGCAGACGCAAACTTGACAGCTGTCAAGTGGAGTGTAGGTCGTTCGATCCCCGATGGGGAGGGGGTCGCCGAAAATATTTCTGAGCTGCATTCGGCAGCCTTTCAGTAGGCTGGGTGCTCGTGTCGTCCGCCCATCCGCGCAGACTGCTGCAGCGCGCTGTAGCAGTGGCGGCCGCGGCGCTGCTGGTGGCCGGCTGTGGTCTGGACCCGCACAGTGAAGGTGCCACGGCCGGCGCGCCCGACGCGGTGACAGCTGATCCGGCGCTGGTGCACACCGCTTCGGGGACCGTCCGCGGGACGGTCAATCCCGATCTCCGCTTCTTCGGTGGAATCCCTTATGCCGCACCACCGTTGGGTGCGCTGCGCTTCCGTCCGCCGGCTCCGGCGCCACCGTGGGACGGCGCGCGCGACGGTGCCAAACCAGGCGCGCGCTGCATCCAGGACCCCAAGGGCGACCTCGAGATGGGCCGCAACACCAGCGAGGACTGCCTGACGCTCAACGTCTGGACGCCGCCGGTGCAGGCCTCCGGCGAACGTCGACCGGTGCTGGTGTGGCTCCACGGCGGCGGGTTCATCAACGGCTCCAGCAGCATCTACAACTCGACGCGGCTGACGACGCGCGGCGACGTGGTGGTGGTGACCGTCAACTACCGACTCGGCGCACTGGGTTTCCTGGCCCATCCCGCGCTGGGTGCCGGTTCCGACGTCGGCAACTACGGCCTGGCAGATCAGCAGGCGGCGCTGCGCTGGGTGCGCGACAACATCGCCGCGTTCGGCGGCGACCCCGACAAGGTGACCATTGCCGGCGAATCCGCGGGCGGGATGTCGGTGTGCGACCACCTTGTCGCGCCCGACTCGGCCGGTCTGTTCCGCGGCGCCATCATCGCCAGCGGGCCGTGCCAGGCCCAGGGCGCGCTGCCCGAGGCCACCCGCGCCAGCCTGGCCTACGCGGCGGCCGCGGGCTGCGGCGATCCGGCGGCCGCGGCGGACTGCCTGCGCAGCCTGCCGGTCGACAAACTGCGAAAACCCGTGTGGTACTACGGAATCGGCGAGAACATGCTCAGCGGACCCGTCGCCGGGACGACACTGCTGCCGGTCGACCCGATGCGGGCCATCAGCGATGGCGGCGCTGCCCGGGTGCCGGTGATGATCGGCACGACCCGCGACGAGTTCACGCTCTTCGTTGCGCTGCAATACCTGCGCGCGGGCAAGCGGTTCCACGCCGACGCCTACCCGCGGCTGCTGGAGTCGACATTCGGCGCCGATGCCGGCGCGGTGGCGGAGCACTACCCGCTGGGCGGCTACGGCGGCAGCGCCGCAGTCGCCTATTCGACGGCAGTCACCGACGCGGCGTTCGCGTGTGTGGCGGACCGCATCGGCGACGCGCTGGTTGCCGACGCACCCGTGTACGGGTACGAGTTCGCCGATCCGGCGCCACCGACACCAGATCCGCTGCGCAAGTTGCCCTTCCCGGTAGGGGCAAGTCATTCGCTCGATCTGCGGTACATCTTCAACATGGGCGGGGCGCCGCCGCCCGCGCCCGCGCAGATCGCCTTATCGGATCAGATGATCGACTACTGGAGTTCATTCGTCCGCGACGGCAGGCCGAGCGCCGACGGTGCGCCGGAATGGCCGGCGCTGACCGGTGGCGAGCATGACAGCCGCATGTCCTTGCGCCCCGACGGAAGTCGATTGGTCACAGATTATGACCAGGTGCACCAATGCGCGTTCTGGGCGACTCTGCAGCACTGAGTGCTACGTCGAACGTGGCGCATCCTGGTGGCGCCGGCGGCGCGTCGTCGCGGTAGGTGCCACGCTCGGCGCACACTGCCCGAAAATGGCTTGCCCGCCCGGGCGGGTGTGCACTTCGATAGGGCGGCATGACGCTTCCCGATGCCGACCGGTTCGCCCGCGAGTGGTGCGCGGCCTGGAACGCACATGACGTCGAGGCGGTTCTGGCGCATTTTCACGACGATGTCGTCTTCACCTCACCGGTCGCGGCGCGCGTGGTGCCCGAGTCCGGGGGAGTGGTGCGGGGTAAGGACGCGCTGCGGCGGTACTGGACCGCGCTGGCCGCAGTGCCGGAGCTGCACTTCGAGGTCGTGGCTACCTATATAGGGACGCAGGCGCTCGTCATCAATTACCGCAACCACCGCGGCCAGTTGGTCAACGAGGTGCTGATCTTCGATGGTGAGCTGGTGCGCGAAGGCCACGGCACCTATCTCGATTAGGCGGGCGTCACCCACGTCGTGATGTCGGCGTGCACGACCTCCTCGCCTCGGGCGTCGACCACCGAGACCGATACGACCACGTCGGTGCCCTTGGTCAGGGCCTCGAAGTCAGGGATGTCGACCCGCGCGTGTGCCCGCAGTGAGGTGGTGGCCTTGGCCAGGTACCGCACGTTCATGGCCTTCGGGATCCAGCGGTGGCTCGTCGGGACCGTCGCTTCCATCGCCATCCCCATTGCGGCCTCGGCGGCGTTGCAGGACGCGATCGCATGCACGGTGTGCAGATGGTTGTAGACGAAGAACCACTTCGGCACCGCCACCTCGGCGTAGCCCGGCTCCATCGTCACCACCCGGGGTAGGACCGAAGCGAAGTACGGCACCCGCACCATCGCGGCCGCGGAGAACATCAGGCTGCCGCCGGGTCGTCCGGAGAGCTGCTTCCAGGCGCGGTAGGTGGGGCTCAGTGTCGACATGGCTCTATCTTACTCAAAAGTAAGTTCAGTGCCGACGCGGATTTCGCCGGCCTGGGTGCGCCCGACTCGCACCGTTGCGCCACCAGTACAGAGTCAACAACTGGCGTGGCTGCGCATGCGTTGACTCTGTACCCAGGGCGCACTCCACTCGCACTTATGCGCCTTGGATACCGGGTCAACAGAACAGCCTCCATCAACCGCGAAACCAGAGCGGCGTCCACTCGGACAACCAGGCCCGCACCGCAGAATCACCGCAGGACCGGCGGCAGAACCCGGGCGCGCCGGACGGCTCCGCAGCGGATTTGGAGCGAGCCCGGATCTGGGGCATACTGTTCGGGTTGCCTTGCGCCGGGTTCGCCCGCTGCGGGCATACGACCGGCGCCCATCTCGGGCGCATCCGGTCCCAGCATCGCCCACGATGGAATTTCCAACGCGGACGACTGTGCGCAAAGGCGACACGCCCGAGCGCGGGGGTCGGTGAACCACAGAAACGTAAAGAGCGGCGGCATAGCCAGCGCGCGCGATCGGGTGTCCCGATGCGTGCGTATTGAAGACCAGGCCCGAGCACGGGCCCGTGAAAGTTAGGTAGGAGAAGCGTGGCGGGACAGAAGATCCGCATCAGGCTCAAGGCCTACGACCACGAGGCGATTGACGCCTCGGCGCGCAAGATCGTTGAGACGGTCACCCGTACGGGGGCAAGCGTGGTCGGCCCGGTGCCGCTGCCGACCGAGAAGAACGTGTACTGCGTCATCCGGTCTCCCCATAAGTACAAGGACTCGCGGGAGCATTTCGAAATGCGTACCCACAAGCGCCTTATCGACATCCTCGACCCCACGCCGAAGACCGTTGACGCCTTGATGCGCATCGATCTGCCGGCGAGCGTCGACGTCAACATCCAGTAGGAGACCCAGAAAAATGGCACGCAAAGGCATTTTGGGCACCAAGCTGGGCATGACGCAGGTGTTCGACGAGAACAACAAAGTCGTCCCGGTCACGGTCGTGAAGGCCGGCCCCAACGTGGTGACCCGTATCCGCACCACCGAGCGCGACGGCTACAGCGCCGTGCAGCTCGCCTACGGCGAGATCAGCCCTCGCAAGGTGAACAAGCCGGTCACCGGTCAGTTCGCCGCCGCAGGCGTCAACCCGCGCCGGCACCTGGCCGAGCTTCGTCTCGACGACGAGGCCGCCGCTGCTGAGTACGAGGTCGGCCAGGAGCTGACCGCCGAGATCTTCGCCGACGGCGCGTACGTCGACGTGACCGGCACCAGCAAGGGCAAGGGCTTCGCCGGCACCATGAAGCGCCACGGCTTCAAGGGCCAGGGCGCCGCGCACGGTGCCCAGGCTGTGCACCGTCGTCCCGGTTCGATCGGTGGCTGCGCCACCCCGGGCCGTGTCTTCAAGGGCACCCGCATGTCCGGCCGGATGGGTAGCGACCGCGTCACCACCCAGAACCTGAAGGTTCACAAGGTCGACGCCGAGAACGGTGTGCTGCTCATCAAGGGCGCCATCCCGGGCCGCAACGGTGGACTGGTGGTTGTCCGCACCGCAGTTAAGCGAGGCGAGAAGTAATGACTCTCAAGATTGACGTCAAGACCCCGGACGGCAAGAAGGACGGCTCTGTCGAGCTGCCCGCCGCGCTGTTCGACGTCGAGCCCAACATCGCGCTGATGCACCAGGTGGTGACGGCCCAGCTGGCCGCCGCCCGCCAGGGCACGCACGCCACCAAGACCCGGGCCATGGTGTCCGGTGGTGGTAAGAAGCCGTACCGCCAGAAGGGCACCGGCCGCGCCCGTCAGGGTTCGACCCGCGCCCCGCAGTTCACCGGTGGTGGCGTCGTCCACGGCCCGCAGCCGCGTGACTACAGCCAGCGGACCCCGAAGAAGATGATCGCTGCCGCCCTGCGCAGCGCGCTGTCGGACCGGGCTCGCAACGAGCGCATCCACGCGATCACCGAACTGGTGGCCGGTCAGAACCCGTCGACCAAGAGCGCCAAGTCGTTCCTGTCGTCGCTGACCGACAACAAGAAGGTGCTCGTCGTGATCGGCCGCAGCGATGTGGTCGGCGCCAAGAGCGTCCGCAACCTGCCTGGCGTGCACGTGATCTCGCCGGATCAGCTGAACACCTACGACGTGCTCAACGCCGACGACCTGGTGTTCTCGGTGGAGGCGCTCAACGCCTACATCACCGCCAACACGAAAGAGGAGGTGTCGGCCTGATGGCTACCGTGACTGATCCTCGCGACATCATCCTGGCCCCGGTCATCTCGGAGAAGTCCTACGGACTCATCGAGGACAACACGTACACGTTCATCGTGGCGCCGGAGTCCAACAAGACGCAGATCAAGATCGCTATCGAGAAGATCTTCGACGTGAAGGTCGACTCGGTGAACACCGCGAACCGGAAGGGCAAGCGCAAGCGCACCCGCACCGGTTACGGCCAGCGCAAGAGCACCAAGCGCGCGATCGTGACCCTGTCCGCCGGCAGCAAGCCGATCGAACTGTTCGGAGCTCCGGCCTGATCGGCCGGGAGTTAAGGGATTAACTGATAATGGGAATTCGCAAGTACAAGCCGACGACCCCGGGTCGTCGCGGTTCGAGCGTCTCCGACTTCGCCGAGATCACTCGTTCGACTCCGGAGAAGTCGCTGATCCGTCCGCTGCACGGCACTGGTGGTCGTAACGCGCACGGCCGCATCACGACTCGTCACAAGGGTGGCGGTCACAAGCGTGCCTACCGCGTCATCGACTTCCGTCGCCATGACAAGGACGGCGTCAACGCCAAGGTCGCGCACATCGAGTACGACCCGAACCGCACCGCCAACATCGCGCTGCTCCACTTCGTGGACGGCGAGAAGCGCTACATCATCGCCCCCAAGGACCTCAAGCAGGGCGACGTTGTCGAGTCGGGCCCCAACGCCGACATCAAGCCGGGCAACAACCTGCCGATGCGCAACATCCCGGCCGGTACCGTCATCCACGCCGTGGAGCTGCGTCCGGGCGGCGGTGCCAAGCTGGCCCGCTCGGCCGGTGTCAGCATCCAGCTGCTCGGTAAGGAAGGCGCGTACGCCACGCTGCGTATGCCGTCGGGTGAAATCCGACGCGTCGACGTGCGCTGCCGCGCCACCGTCGGCGAGGTCGGCAACGCCGAGCAGGCGAACATCAACTGGGGTAAGGCCGGCCGTATGCGGTGGAAGGGCAAGCGCCCGACCGTCCGTGGTGTCGTGATGAACCCGGTTGACCACCCGCACGGTGGTGGTGAGGGTAAGACCTCCGGTGGTCGTCACCCGGTGAGCCCGTGGGGCAAGCCCGAGGGCCGCACCCGCAAGCCCAACAAGCCGAGCGACAAGCTCATCGTCCGCCGCCGGCGCACCGGCAAGAAGCGCTAGGCCGGAAAGGAATAGACGATGCCTCGTAGCCTCAAGAAGGGTCCGTTCGTCGACGACCATCTGTTGAAGAAGGTCGACGCGCAGAACGAGAAGAACACCAAGCAGGTCATCAAGACCTGGTCCCGTCGGTCGACCATCATCCCCGACTTCATCGGTCACACCTTCGCCGTCCACGACGGTCGCAAGCACGTGCCGGTGTTCGTCAGTGAGGCGATGGTCGGGCACAAGCTCGGCGAGTTCGCCCCGACGCGGACCTTCAAGGGTCACATCAAGGACGACCGGAAGAGCAAGCGCCGCTAATGACTACCGTTACTGAATACCCGTCCGCGAGCGCCAAGGCGCGCTTCGTGCGTGTGTCGGCGAGCAAGGCCCGCCGGGTCATCGACCTGGTCCGTGGCAAGAGCGTCGAAGAGGCGCTCGACATCCTGCGGTGGGCACCGCAGGCTGCCAGCGAGCCGGTCGCCAAGGTGATCGCCAGCGCTGCCGCCAACGCGCAGAACAACGAGGGCCTGGACCCGACGACCCTCGTGGTCGCCACGGTCTTCGCCGACGAGGGCCCGACCGCCAAGCGCATCCGGCCGCGCGCCCAGGGGCGTGCGTACCGGATCCGCAAGCGCACCAGCCACATCACCGTGGTCGTCGAGAGCCGTCCCGCGAAGGACAAGGCCTCGAAGGGCGCAACGGCCGGTGCCGCCCGCGCTCGTCGTGCGCAGGGTAGTAAGGCCGCGGCTGCCAAGACCGAGACGAAGGGAGGCTCGGAGTAGTGGGCCAGAAAATCAACCCGCACGGCTTCCGCCTCGGTATCACCACCGAATGGAAGTCCCGTTGGTACGCCGACAAGCAGTACGCGGACTACGTCAAGGAAGACGTCGCCATCCGCAAGCTGCTGGCCACCGGCCTGGAGCGCGCCGGCATCGCCGACGTGCAGATCGAGCGCACGCGTGACCGCGTCCGGGTGGACATCCACACCGCACGTCCGGGCATCGTCATCGGTCGCCGTGGCACCGAGGCCGACCGCATCCGCGCCGACCTGGAGAAGCTGACCGGCAAGCAGGTTCAGCTGAACATCCTCGAGGTCAAGAGCCCCGAGGGCGTCGCGCAGCTGGTGGCGCAGGGCGTCGCCGAGCAGCTGAGCAACCGTGTCGCGTTCCGTCGTGCCATGCGCAAGGCCATCCAGTCGGCCATGCGTCAGCCCAACGTCAAGGGCATCCGGGTGCAGTGCTCGGGCCGCCTCGGCGGTGCTGAGATGAGCCGCTCGGAGTTCTACCGCGAAGGTCGCGTGCCGCTTCACACGCTGCGCGCCGACATCGATTACGGCCTGTACGAGGCCAAGACCACATTCGGCCGTATCGGCGTGAAGGTGTGGATCTACAAGGGCGACATCGTCGGTGGCAAGCGTGAGCTCGCCGCCGCCGCTCCCGCCGCCGACCGTCCCCGTCGGGATCGTCCGTCCGGTACCCGTCCGCGTCGCAGCGGTTCGTCGGGCACCACGGCGACCAGCACCGAGGCCGGCCGCGCTGTGGACGTCGCTGTTGAGGCCCCCGCCGGCGATGCGCCGTCGGAAGCAACGGAGAGCTAAGCATGCTGATTCCCCGCAAGGTCAAGCACCGCAAGCAGCACCACCCGGAGCAGCGCGGTATCGCCAGCGGCGGCACCTCGGTCAGCTTCGGTGACTACGGCATCCAGGCCCTGGGCCACGCCTACATCACCAACCGGCAGATCGAGTCCGCTCGTATCGCCATCAACCGGCACATCAAGCGTGGCGGCAAGGTCTGGATCAACATCTTCCCGGACCGCCCGCTGACCAAGAAGCCTGCCGAAACCCGCATGGGTTCCGGTAAGGGTTCGCCGGAGTGGTGGGTCGCCAACGTCAAGCCGGGTCGCGTGCTCTTCGAGCTCAGCTACCCCGACGAGAAGATCGCCCGGGAGGCGCTGACCCGCGCCATCCACAAGCTGCCGATCAAGGCACGCATCGTGACTCGAGAGGAGCAGTTCTGATGGCAGTTGGAGTT
This sequence comes from Mycobacterium sp. SMC-16, assembly GCF_046250085.1. NCBI lineage: Bacteria > Bacillati > Actinomycetota > Actinomycetes > Mycobacteriales > Mycobacteriaceae > Mycobacterium > Mycobacterium sp. SMC-16. The sequence goes on along the minus strand of NZ_CP176427.1, from coordinate 4,704,237 downwards.
ACGCCTGGTGAACTGCGTGAGCTCACCGAGGAAGAGCTGACCACGCGTCTGCGCGAGTCGAAGGAAGAGCTGTTCAACCTTCGCTTCCAGATGGCCACCGGTCAGCTGTCGAACAACCGCCGGCTGCGTACCGTGCGGCAGGAGATCGCGCGGGTCTACACCGTTCTGCGCGAACGCGAGTTGGGCCTGGCGTCCGGGCCGGTTGGTAAGGATTAGTCATGGCAGAAACTAAAGGCCCCAAGCACACGCCGGCCACCGAGACCGAGCGTGGCAGCCGCAAGACCGCCATCGGTTACGTGGTGTCGGACAAGATGGAAAAGACCATCGTGGTCGAGCTGGAATCCCGTAAGAGCCACCCGCTCTACGGCAAGATCATCCGGACCACCACCAAGGTCAAGGCGCACGACGAGAACGGCGATGCCGGTATCGGCGACCGCGTCTCGCTGATGGAGACCCGTCCGCTGTCGGCCACCAAGCGCTGGCGTCTGGTCGAGGTGCTCGAGAAGGCCAAGTAAGGCCTTCGACAGACATCGAAACTGCCCCTCTTCTTCGGAAGAGGGGCAGTTTTGCATTCGGAGCCTGCCCGGCGGGAAATTTCTGCGTCGCAATCCAATCCGGTTCGGCGTCGGCTCCGAATACGGGGCATGCACACACTCGTCCTCATCGGATTTCTCGGCGGACTGATCACCGGCATCTCGCCGTGCATCCTGCCGGTCCTGCCCGTGGTCCTGTTCTCCGGCACCAATCGCCGCCCCTACCTGGTGATCGCCGGACTGGTCCTGAGTTTCAGCGTGGTGACCCTCGTCGGGACCGTCGTGCTGCAGCAGTTGCATCTGCCGGCCGACATCATCCGCTGGGTCGGCCTGGCTGCCCTCACGGCCATCGGTGTCGGCCTGATCTTCCCGCGCGTCGAACGCCTGCTGGAAGCGCCGTTCGCGCGCCTGCCGCAACGTGACATCGCCGGCAACCGCAAGGGTTTCGGCCTCGGGCTGGCCTCGGGCGTGCTCTACGCCCCGTGCGCGGGACCCGTGCTGGCGGCGATCGTGGTGGCCGGGGCAACAGGCCGGATCGGGCTCGACACCGTGGCGCTGACCGCGTCGTTCGCGGTCGGCACCGCGCTGCCGCTGCTGCTGTTCGCCGTGGGCGGGCAGCGAGTTGCCCGGCGGGTCAAGGCCTTTCAGGAGCGACAGCGGCAAATCCGGGTTGCCGCCGGGGTGGTCATGCTGGTCGCCGCGGTGGCGCTGGCGCTGAATCTGCCCGCCACGGTGCAACGGGAGATCCCCGACTACACCGCGACGTTGCAGGCGCGCATCGCACCCGCCGGAGTCGGCTTGTCCAGTTGTGCAGAGGCCGCGAGTGTCCTGCAGGACTGCGGCACCGCCCCGGACATCGTCGGCATCGACAGCTGGTTCAACACACCTGGCGACGCCCCGCTCGATCTGAAAGCCTTGCGCGGCAAGGTGGTTCTCGTCGACTTCTGGACCTACACCTGCATCAACTGCCAGCGAGCCATCGAGCACGTCACCGGTTGGTATGACCGCTACAAGGACCAGGGCTTCACCGTGATCGGCGTGCACACGCCGGAATACCAGTTCGAACACGACCGTGCCGGCGTCATCAAGGGTGCGGCGGATCTGCACATCACGTATCCGGTCGCCCTGGACAACTCGTACGACACCTGGAACAACTACCAGAATCAGTACTGGCCGGCGAGCTACCTGATCGACGCCGCCGGCGTCGTCCGCCACCTCAAGTTCGGCGAGGGTGACTACGACGTCACCGAGGGCATGATCCGTGAGCTGCTGGCTCAGGCGAAGCACTGACGGGTGAGGCTAGGCTGCTCGACGATGGCCGCATCGTCTGAGCACGCCCCCGATCTCGGTGCCGTGCTGCAGCGTGTCGCGGAAGGGGATGCCGACGCGTTCGCGTCGTTCTACGACGCGACGTGTGCCCGGGTCTTCGGCCTGATCCTGCGGGTGCTGCGGGACCCCGGTTACAGCGAGGAGACGACGCAGGAGGTGTACGCACAGGTGTGGCGTGCGGCTGCCGGTTATGACCCCGCCGAGGGTTCGGCGGTGGCCTGGGTGCTGACGCTGGCGCACGGCCGGGCGGTTGACCGGGTGCGTGCAGAGGCCGCGCGCGCCCGGCGTGAACGGGACTACGGCACAAGGCATCTCGATCGGCCCTCGGATGTGGTGGCGGAGGCTGCGGTGCGGGGTGACGATCGTCTGCGCGTGGTGGGCTGCCTCGGCGCTCTCACTGATTCGCAGCGTGCGGCGATCGAGTTGGCCTATTACGACGGCCTGACCTACGTGCAGGTCTCCGAGCGACTGGCCACAAGTCTCGGCACCGTGAAATCGCGGATGCGCGAAGGGCTGCGCAAGCTTCGTGATTGTCTGGGGACACCATGACCGATCCGTCCGAATTCGATCTGCTGGAGCTGGCGGTGCCGTATGCCCTGGACGCCGTCTCCGACTCTGAACGTGCCGAGATCGAGCGGCGGCTGGCCACGGCGCCCGGCGCCGTGGCGGAGGCGTTCCGCAGTCAGGTGGCCGAGGCCCGCGAGACGCTCGTGACCCTGTCGGACGCGACGGCCGTGCCGCCACCGGCGGCGCTGAGAGAAGCTGTGCTGCACGGCAACCGTCGTCAGGCTCACGAACGTCGCTGGCGCAGTGCAATTCTCGTCGCGGCGGCGGTGCTGGCCGTCGGTGGCAGCGCGTTCGCGGCGGGCTGGATGTTGCGGCCGCCGCCGGCATCCCCGGTCGCCGAACAGGTGATGACCGCGCCCGACGTCCGCAGCGTCTCCACCCCGTTGCGGTCCGGTGGCACGGCGACCGTCGTGTACTCGCGGGCCCGCGGGGACGGCATGGTGATGTTCGACGGTGCCGCTCCGCCGCCGCCGGGCATGGCGTACCAGGTGTGGTTGATGAAGGACGGTGTTCCGGTGCAGTCGGGGCCGCCGATCCGGGACACGCGCGCGGTCATGGTTTCGGACATCGGGCGGGCCACGGCGCTGGGTCTGACTGTCGAGCCGGCGGTGCGCGCGGCTGATGCGCCGCCCGGCGACATGGTGGCGCGGGTGGTGCTGCCGTGATGCGAAATGGGTCGCCCGGTTATTTCCCGAGCAGACGCAAAACTGTCGACTCCCTGCTGAAAATGGACAGTTTTGTGTCTGCTCGCTAATTGCCCACGCCCCTCATCCGAATCGGATGAGGGGCGCTTCGAAATCCATGGGACCGCGGTGATTACGCCGGATTGTTCAAATTCCGCCCCGCTTTCCGAATACTCTCCAACTATGAATTCGGTGCTGATTCGTTTGTCGAGGATTCTGATAAGCGGTTTATCGGTATTGGCGCTGGGTTCGGGCGGGGCGGCCGTCGTGCACGCGGCCCCGGGGGACGCTCCGGTCGGGACATCGAGTGCTGTGTCACTGTCGTTGGATTCACTGGGATTCGGCCGATCCCTGGCCTTTTACGGATTGCAGGCCGAGACGACGATCTCCATTCCGGTGCCCGCTGGGCTGACTCCTACTGCGCTGACCGCCACGGTGGACCTCCCGCCGTACATCCAGCGCGGGGCCATCACCGTCATCCAGGACGACCGGACGGTGTCGCGTACCGACCTGCCGCCGGACCGCAGTCCCATCATCATCGCGCTGGCGGGGGCGCAGGTGATCGACAACGCGCTGACGGTTCGATTGCGGGTCAACTTGATTCCGGTGCTCGACAACTGTGTCTACGATCCGTCGAATCCGTTGCGGCTTAATGGCGTTGCGGTGTCGTTCGGAGGAGCTGAAACGCCCCCCGCCACGGTGGGGGAGTTTCTGCCGCCGGTGTTGCACCGCCTGACGATCTTCCTGCCGGGCGCACCGTCGCCGACGGAGTCGGATGCAGCCGTGAAGCTGGCAACTTCCGTTGTGGCGCATTACGGTTCGCAGGGCACAGCAGTATCGGTCCAGCCCTTCGACGGTGCTACGGTGCCGCCAGGGCCGCCGGCAGCGTTCGAGCGGCAGGTGTTCATCCGCGAGAGCCAGAATGCTTCGGTGGCACTGCAGCCCGGAGTCGGCATGCCGTCCCTGCTGATCTCCGGGCCGCCCGGCGCGATCGCCAATCAGGTCCGACTGCTCAGCAGTGACCTCTCGCGGCTGGCGCTGAGTTCGAAAGCCGTGGCCGGACCGCTGGCCACCGTCGCGCAATTGCCGACGAACCTGACCACCATTCGGGAGCTGGGGCAGCCCGGCGTGAACTCCACGGCGCTGACGAATCCGCGAGTGACCATTCCGTTGGACCAGACCCGGCTGGGGCGCGTGGCACGAGGGCTGCGGGTGCACCTGGAAGGTTCGTACACGCCGCTGCCGTCGACGATCGGCGGGCAGGTCACCGTGCGGGTGGGCGATGATGTGTTGACACGGTGGCCGGCCGATTCGTCCGGTGCGATCGATCGGTGGGTCGACATCCCGGACCGGTTGGTGACCCGGTTCACCAATCTGGATGTCGCCGTCGAGGCAGCCGGAAACACTGGACGCTGCGGCGAATTCCAGCCGATCACGCTGACCATCGACGGTGCCACCGAGGTGCAGAGCCAGTTGGCCGATCCGCCGTCTCCACTCGGGTTCCAGTCATTGCCACAGGCGCTGATGCCGAAGGTGCTGATCGGGATGAAGGGGCCCGACGCATTTGCCGATACGGTGCGCGCCGTGACGATCCTGACGGGACTGCAGCACCTGAGCCAACGCCCACTGGACTCCGAGGTGGTGCCGTTCGACCGTGCCGCGGGGGCGGAGCTGCCGGCAGTGCTGATCGCGGCCGACGGCTGGGATCGCAAGGACATCACATTGCCGGTGTCGGCCGGGGCCACCGGTCCGATCACCGTCGCCGGCAGTGACGGTAAGGGCGGTGCCGCCACATTGACGCTGGATCCGGCGCAGCCGTTCGGATCGCTGCAGACGCTGTACAGCGGTAGCCGCACGCTTCTCGTCGCGACCTCGAACGGCAGTGCTGCGCAATTGGATTCGTTGCTCGGCTGGCTTGCGAATGACGTTCGGCACTGGCGTGATCTGGATGGCACCGCACTGGTCGCCATGCCCGGTCATCCCCCGGTCGTGGTGAAGACCGACACTGGGCAACCCCCGCCGGAATCCGGCGGGCTGCCGGCCTGGGTGCCGTGGTTGGGCGGTGGCGTGGTCGTCGTATTGCTCGGCGCGGCGGGCATGACGGTCCTGCGCGGGCGTAAGGCGGCCCGCTGACGTGACGGCCAGGACGCCGTCGCTCATCGATCCGCCGGGTCCCACGCCGGCCGTGCCGCCGTGGTTCCGCAGCACTACCGGGCGGTTGGTGCTGCGGTGGAGTTACATAGCGCTCCTTACCGTCGTCGCGTTCCACCGCAGCCTGCTGATCCTGGTCGAGGCAACGGTCGGCAACACCCTCAACGGCTACATCTGGATGGTGCTGGTGGCCGGGCTGTTGGCGACCGTCGGCATCGCCCGTCGCGAGCGCCGCGAACTGCCCATCCATGACCGGGAGACCGACATCATTGTCGGTGCGATGGTGCTGGGAGTCGCGCTCCTGCTGCACGGGGTGCTGCTGGGGCGTTACACCCTGTATTTCAGTCTGTTGCGACTCGATTTGGTGGCGATGGGGTGGTTCGTGCTCGGCTGCACCATCGTGTTGTTCGGCCTACGCCCCGTGATCCGTTATGCGGCAGTGTGGTTGATCCTTCTGCTGTAGTTTCCGCTGCCGTACCACGTGCTGGTGGTGCTCCTCGGCAGTGACCGGACGGCCGCGGGTTTGGCGACCATGGTGGTTCCGGTCTGGGCGGCCGGGATCTGTGTGGGTACCGCGCGCAGGCGTGGGATAACCGGTGCGGCAGTGGCATTAGGGGTGGGCTTGGCAGCGCTCACCGTACTGTCCGTCGTCGCGCCGGACGGCCCGCTGCTCGCCTATCAGGTGGTGCCCTCGCTGACGGCGGTCGTTGTCACGGTGGCCGTCATGTATCGGCGCGGTTCGATCAAGAAGCCGGCTGTGCGGGAATTGGCGCCACTGGCGACCAAACAGGTGTGGACGGCTGTGCCGATGGTTGCGGTGGTGGCGGTCCTGCTCGCGTTGGTACCGCTGCCGAGAATCTGGAACCCGGACGACATCGTCGTGGACGGCACTGGTTTCTGGAAACCGTTGCGGGTGTCCGCGGGCTGGCATCAGGTCCAGCAGACCGAATACCCGAAAGTCGCACGGCTCTACGGTTCGGATGCGATGTTCATCCGCCAGGAGATTCGCGCGGACACAGGCAACCCCAAGTGGGACAAGCTGTCCCAGCCTCGGCTCGTCGTGATCGACTCGATCTCCACACGCAATCCGTTCGCGTTCGAGGTGTATCCGAGCATCACCCTGTACCCGCTGCCGCGGTCGCGGGTGAGCCCGCCTCGCGCGATCGACCTCGGCTCGGGCGTGGTCGCCCAGTTGTTCTCGGCAACCGATGACCAGTTGTTGGTGACGTGGAATGTGATGTTGTGGACCTGGCATCACGGATCCACCGCGCAGCGCATCCTGATGTTCTCGGTCGACTATCACGAAGACGGCGCACCCATCCCGGAGCCGGGGCATTCGGTGCCGAGTGTGCTGAATTCGCTTCTGGTGGTGCTGTTTCGGGGCAACTCCGCCGTCTCCAACCGGGCCGCGCAGTTCAAGGACGCGGACATGCTGACCGAAGTCGGTCGCAAAGTCGTTGCCGCGCAACTCGAGGCGCGCGGATGAGGGTCCAGTACGAGCACCGCGACCGCCTGCTGTCGGTGGATGAGGCCACCGACGCCGAGAAGCAGCGTGCCCTGCACCGCGCTGTGGACGGCCTTCGCGAAGACGACCCGCTGCGTTCGGCGTCGGTCCCGGTGCTCGGCTGGCAGCGCGCGGCACTGTGGGGACTGCTCGCGGTGACCGTGGTGTGCGCCGTGCTGTGGCCCCAGGCCACCGCGGTGACGTTCGTCGGGCTGTGCACTCTGGCGTATGTGGTGTCGATGGTCGACCGCATCCTGACCTTCAGAACGGGACTGGCGGCCCGGGCCATCGTCATCTCCGATGACGAGGCGCGAGCCATTCCCGACGAAGATCTGCCGGACTACACGATTCTGGTCCCGGCTTACAACGAGCCGGAGGTCGTCGCCAATCTGGTCGGCTCGATGGCGGCGCTCGAGTATCCGCGGAAAAAGCTGCAAGTGCTCTTGCTACTGGAAGCGGACGACGATGTCACCATCGCGGCCGCAAAGGGTTGTGCCGACATCGATTACGTCAGCATCCTGATGGTGCCGCCGGCCGAACCTCGCACCAAACCCAAGGCCTGCAACTACGGCCTGCAGTTCTCCACGGGTGAGATCGTGACGATCTACGACGCCGAGGATGTGCCCGAACCGCTGCAGCTGCGCAGGGTGGTGGCCGCCTTCCGGCAGCTCCCAGACAACACCGCCTGCGTGCAGGCGAAACTGGCGTACTACAACGGTCACCAGAACATGCTGACCGGCTGGTTCACCGCCGAATACGGGCTGTGGTTCGGGTATCTGTTGCCGGGGCTGATGCGGAGCAATTCACCGATTCCCCTGGGCGGCACGTCGAATCATCTGCTGCACCCGGTATTGGACAAGATCGGCGCGTGGGACCCGCACAATGTCACCGAGGACGCAGACCTGGGCCTGCGCATCGCCGCGTCCGGGTATCAGACCGCGATCGTCGACTCGGTGACGCTGGAAGAGGCGAACAGCGATCCGATCAACTGGGTGCGGCAGCGCTCCCGCTGGCTGAAGGGTTATCTGCAGACCTGGCTGGTCCAGATGCGCCGTCCGCGGCAGTTGTTGCGTACCTTGGGTTTCCGCAATTTTGTCAGGTTCAACGTGGTGCTGTTCGGCACGCCGATCATCGCGGTGATGAACCTCTTGTTCTGGCTCATCACGGTGCTCTGGTTCCTCGGCCAGCCGTCCGCCATCGAGGCGGTGTTCCCGTGGTACATCTACTTTCCCTCGCTCGCCGCGCTGTCGATCGGCAACATCGCCACCATCTACATGAGCCTCATCGCGCTGCGCGAAGATGACCGGGCGGACCTGCTGATACCCGCGCTGACGGTGCCGCTCTTCTGGCTCATGATGAGCGTCGCCGCGGCGAAGGGCACCTATCAGCTGATCCGCAAACCGTCCTACTGGGAGAAGACCTTCCACGGGCTGGCGGAACCTCAGGAGCAGCCGACATGAGGGTCTCGCAGATGACCGGACGCCGGTTGCAGTGGGCCGCTTTCGTCGTTGTATTCGTCGGATATGCCGCGGTGGGGTACTGGCTGCAGGTGCGGCACGGTTTCATCATCGGCGACGCACTCGCCCGGGTGGCGGCCGCACAGAGCGTGTTGTTCAGTCGTTCCCCACACGTGGCCGCCATCGGGTTCATCTTCACGCCGCTGACCGCGGCGGTGCAGATCCCGTTCGTTGCCCTCGGCCCGCTGTTTCCCGACGTGGTGGCGCGCGCGTTCACCGGCTCGCTGATGTCGGCCGCTTTCATGGCCGGTGCGGTGTTCCAGATGCTCGGTATCGGGCTCGATCGCGGGGTCCCGCGCAGCTTCATCCTGACCGTCGTCGCACTGTTCGCGCTCAACCCGATGATCGTCTTCTACGGCTCCAACGGCATGAGCGAAGCACCGTTCATCTTCTTCATCGTGTGGTCTGCACGGCGGCTCATCATGTGGATGGTCGATGACGATGTCCATCACCTCGTCGCGGCCGGCGGCATCGCGATGGGCCTGGCATATCTGACCCGTTATGACGCGGCCGCGGTGATCGCCGCGGCCGGATTCCTGGTTGCCATAACCACATTCGCTCGGGCGGCGAAAACGCCGCGGTTCAAACGCGCGTTGCTGGACATGGTGTTGGTCAGTGGGCCGGGCTTCCTGGCGTTCATCGGTTGGGCGGTGGCCAGCTGGCTGATCACCGGACTGGCATTCGCGCAGTTCAGTTCGCAGTACGGCAACACCGCGATCCTGGCGCAGGAGGGCGGAGCCGCGAAATCGTCGATGTGGGACGGCATCGTCTACTCGTTGGCGTCGTTCTCGCTGCTGGCAGTGACGCTGGCGCCGCTGATCGGGTGGGCGGTGGTGGCCCGTTGGCGACGGTCCGGGTGGCCCATGCTGGTCGCACCGCTGGTGATCTTCGGCGCGGTCCTGAGCTTCCAGGTCTACACGTTCTCCAAAGGGGCGACCTTCCCGTTCCTGCGGTACTACATCATCGCGATCCCGTTCGCGGCCGCCATCACCTACTTCTGCGTCCCGAACGGGACGCTGCGGACACCGACCCGGCGCGGGAATTACGCAGTGCCCGAATCGGATCCGCCTCCGCGGTCGCGGCGCTGGGCGTATGTCCTGCCCGCAGTGGTGCTGGCGTGCTGCGTTCCGGTCGCCGGGCTGGCGATGACGTCGGCGAGATACGCCCCGCAGGAGTACGGGCTGGGGGCGCTGTTCGCGTCGCCGAACGCGACCGGGCAACGCAACCTGGACCAGCGCAGGCTGGCCGCGACCTTCTCGACGGAGCGGCAGATCGCCGCGTACCTGGACCGGATGCAGCTGCCCGACGGCTCGATCCTTGCGGACCCCGTCTATGCATTCTCGATAATCGTGGCGTCGCGCCGACCGCAGATGTTCGTGGTGCCGTCCGATCCGGACTTTGTCGCCATCTTGAACGATCCCACGGCCCACACGATCAGGTACATGCTGGCGGTGCCCAACAAGGGCCGCGGGACCTCGGATGCGCTGAACCTGCGCTATCCGACGCTGTACGAGACCGGCGGCAATGTCGCCACGTTGGAGCTCGAGGTCCCCAACGACGGTAAGGATCAGCCGATCTGGCGGCTCTATCGGGTTCACGACCCGGCTCACACCGCGTCGTGAGCCGAGTCCGGAAGTCACTCGGTCAGATACTCACGGGTGCTCGGTGAGGCGGCGAGGCCGACGAGGCCGACGGCGATGACCACGCCGGACACGGCAATTCCCGCCAGGACTGCGGGTTCCCGCGGGAGCACTTCGAAGGCGAACAGCGCGAAAGCCAGGCTCGCCACGGGGTTGGTGACGCTCATCGCCGCCACCGCGGGCGGCAGGGTGCCGGTGGCGAAAGCCAACTGGCCCAACACCACACCACCGAGAACTGAGACCGGTACCGCATAGACCGGCCAATCGGCGAGCATGTCGGCGAGTCCGCGATGGGCGTAGTCGCGCAGCGCGAGCTTCATGAATCCGGCGCTCATGGCTTGAAACAGCCCGGCTCCGGTGCCGAGAAGCATGCTCGCCAACCAGCTCGGAGCTCTGCGGCCGGCAGCTACGAGAACCGCGATGACGGCCACCACGGCGACCACCGTTAGAATGATGCGTGGACGGTCCGGATGGCCGGCCAAACCCATCCTGCCCTCGGTCGACAGCAGCAGTGCGATGCCGCCACACACCGCCGCGGCAGACAGTCCGTCGCGGACCGCCGGCCACCGGTGCTGCTGAAATGAGGCGAGCACGAGGACGAACAGCAACTGCGTCGCGATCAGCGGCTGAACCGTCGCAACCGTCCCGACGGCCAGGGCCGCGGCCTGCAACGCGAACGCGCCGAAATTGGCCAGTACGCCCCACTGCCAGGTCCGATTGGCCGGCAGCCCTTGCAGCAGGCGTTTGGCGCCGCCCGACTCCTGTGCCGACGCGGTGGTACCTGCCATGACTTGTTGAGATCCCCTGCGCTGCAAATGCGCGGCGAGCGCGAACAGGTAGGCCGCTGCCAGCGCGAGGGCGATGACGAGGCTCAGATGTGGCATGGTCAGTTTCCTCGGGAGCCCGGCAACGACTTCTTACGTGACTGCGGCGTACCGACCTCGTAGGCCAGCCAGGGGAGTGCCTTCGCGAAAGCGACTCCGGCAGAATCGAAGTCGTGCTCACCCGGATAACCGACCACGGAGCATTCGATGCCGTAACCGCTGAGCAGGGTGCACAGCTTGTTGGCGTTGGGACCGCGGTCGTCGTTGTACAGATCCCATGGCTCGATCGAACTCGGGTCCGGCGGATTGTCACCGGCCGCGCGATGCACCGTCGCGACGTCACCCGAAACGCCCAGCCAGGCCGACATGTGTTCGTATCGGCCGTGTTTGGTTATCACGGTCCGCGGATCGAATGCCGCCCAGGCGTCTGCGTCGCCGCCGTACAGCCGGCCGATGGTCTGTGGTTTGGTGCCGGTGTTGGGACCCAACTGGCCGTCCAATGCGACGAACGCGGTGAACATGTCCGGGTTGCGGACCGCGGTGACCAGGGCGCAGGTACCGCCGGACGACCAACCCACCAGCCCCCAGTTGGACGCCTTGGGACTGACGTTGAAGCGCGAGATCACATACGGCATCACATCTTTGGTCAAATGATCGGCGGCGTTCCCGCGCGGCCCGTTCACGCACTCTGTGTCGTTGTCGAACTTGCCACTGGTGTCCGGAAACACGACGACCGGCGTGGTGCCGTAGTGCAGCGCTGCGTAGTCGTCGAGAGTTTTCAGGGCGCCACCTGATTCCAGCCAGTCGTTTGGGTGGCTGAACTCGGCGCCGACCATCATCACGGTGGGTAGGTGCGGTGGCGGGTTGCTGGCGAACCACGCCGGGGGCAGGTACACCAGCTCGGTGCGGTGATCGAAACCCGATGCGTCACCGGGAATGTCGACCTGGACTACCGTGCCGCGGACGGGTTGTTCACCGCTCTTGATCAGATCGGCCAGCTGGGCTTCATCGATCCACTGCTTGGGTTTGGCGTCGCTCAGACGACTCATTGCCACCTTGACGGTGGGGAAGTAGCCCGTTGCGGTGTTGAGCGCAGCGAAGCCGCACACCACGGCCAACAGCACCGAAAGAACCGACACCACCCGCCGAGACCAGTTGCTGCCCCGCCAACCGGCGACAACGATCGCCAGGGCGAAGCCGGTCATGAAGACCCAGAAGACGGATTGATAGGACACCGCGTCGACCGACCAGCCCCGATCTTTGACGAACAGCCGCATGCCGGCGGCGAGGCCGAGCCCCGTCAGGACCGCGCCCGGCACTGCACGTTTCAGCCACTTCGTCGACCGGTGCCGGCCGACCGCGACGGCGATGGCGACGAGTGCCAGCAGCTGCAGGGTGATGGGGATCAGACCATGGGTCAGCGACAGGTTCGTCACCTGCGGCCCCCACAATCGTTGGGGGCGGGCGCGCCGGCGAACCGATCACCGATCCAGGCCAGTGCCGCAAGCGGATCGGTCTGCGGACCGGGGCGCTTCTGGATGGCGATGGAGTCGCCCATCTTGCAGGCCGCATCGAGCGCGCGGTCGGTCCATGCCCCCGGGCTCACCGGATCGGTATCGCCGTGGATGACGAGCATCGGAGCCAGCGCTGGACCCTGCGGCAGGTTGGTCTTCTTCAGATAGGCGCGCAGCGCGGCCAGGGCCTTCTCGTCCGTAGGGCGGAGATCCGCGGCGGTGATCTGCGCCGGCGCGGTGGGTGCATCGGGCCGGCAGCTGAGCATCGCGTCCCACTGCTCACCGGCGGCACCGCGTCGGTAGTCGTCGAGTTCGATGTCGTATTGGTATTCGCGGCCGATGGCCGCCAGATAGCGGATGTAGACGACCTTCTGCGCATCGTTCAGCGTGCCGTTCTGGGCCGCGTCGGCCAGCCCGCTGACCTCGGCGACGGGTGAAATGCTCGCAGAACCAAAGAACTTGAGGTCACTGCCATAGCCGTCGGTCAATTCGTTGGCGGCCCATGCGGCCTGTCCGCCCTCGCGGAAGCCGAGCGCCACCCATGACGTCGATGTCTGCGGCACCGTGGCGTGCGTGGCGCGGACCGCGTCGATGACGTTGTAGCCGGCTGTCGCCGAGTCGAGATACGGGTAGTAGTGGTTGTATTCGTCGTCGGTGACGGCCGGCTTACCAAGGCCCTGATAGTCGGGCACCGTCACCACGTAACCGGCCCGCAGCAGCCCTTCCACGGTGGGCGCCAGACCGAGCAGCGTGTCCGACTGCGACGGGGCGCACTCTGCGGACAACCCGGTCGTCTGATGCGCCAGCGCCACGATGGGGTAGCCACCGGCAGGCGGATTGCTCTTGGGCACGAACACCGACGTCGAGACGTGAGTGCCGCCATCGTTGACGCCCGAACGGGAGACGTGGGTGACGACGTGCATCGACGCGGCCGCATCGCGCACCGTCGGGACCACATTCGTCAAAGGAGCCGACGACGGGTCATCGGTCGACGTGGCCGATGGGGTTGTCTGGCTCGCTTTCGGGGACGTCCCGCCGCAGCCGGTGAGCGCGACGAGCATCGCCGACAACAGCGCCAAAGCCCGCAGCATCAACAGGTCCCTCCCCGGTCCGTGCACCGATAGTAGAGCCGCCCCGGCCGCCGATTCGGGGCAATTGCGGGAACAGTTTCGGGCCACGTGTGCTGTGCGGGACGCGGAGTTGTCCGACGTGCTCTCTGCGGCAAATTCCACCGTGGTTGCGGTCCAGTCGTCGCTCACCCACAACGGATGAGTGACGTTCTTTTGGAAGTCTTTTGAATTCTGGTGCAGTAGGTTTCACTTGTCGGAGTTGGCTGCTGATGCGGGCGTGACGCCCCGTGCCGTGAATCGTCCAACGAGAGGGCAACTTTCACATGACCGAATTCTCACGCCGAAATGCGTTGCGGGCCGCAGGGTTGGCTGCGGCGTCGACCGGCGCAGTCGCGGTGGCGGCGGCATGTGCCAAGGGCAAGGACTCAGCCGAATCAGCGCCGGGCACGTCGACCTCGGCGGCCCCCAGTTCCCCGGGCCGCTCGGTGCCTCAGTTGGCTCAACCGGCAGCCGGTATCTCGATGACGCCCGGGTACGCCAAGACCGTCGGTCAGTTCGCCTGCGTGTGGGGCTGGCCGATGGTCAACATGATCAACCGGCACGACACCATCACCAAGGCGCCGCACCCGGGGCTGCTCAGTGGGGTGTTGCCGGCGGCGCCGCAGGGGCGGCTGGCAATGCTCTCGGATTACATCCAGCCGAGTGAGACCTTCGTAGCCTGCCCCAACCAGGACGTGGTTTACGGGTTGTCGTACCTGTCGCTCGACGAACAGCCGGTGATCGTCCAGGTGCCCGATTTCGGTGACCGGTTCTGGGTGTACGCGCTGTATGACCAGCGCACAGACCAATTCGGGGAGGTGGGCAAGCCCTACCGCACCAAGCCTGGTTTCTATCTGCTGGCCGGTCCGAATTGGAAGGGTGACAAGCCGAATGGGGTCGAGGCGGTCATCCGTTCGTCGACGGCGCTGGCGGCGGCGATTCCACGGATTTTCATGGATGACACCCCGGAGGACCGAGCAGCCATCCAGGCGGTGATCAACCAGGTCAATATCTATCCGCTCGCCGAATTCGACGGGAAGCTCAAGACCGTCGAATGGGCCAAATTGCCAGTGATCCCCGCACCCCCATCGGATGTCGGCGCAGGTGAGACGAAATGGGTTGTGCCGGACCGATTCTTCGACCAGTTCGGTCAGGTGCTCGACACCGTGCCACCACTGCCGGGCGAGGAAGCCATCTATGCGCAATTCCGGGCACTGCTCGGCGCCGCCAAGCAGGACCCTCCGCTGCATCAGGTTCTCGTCGATACGGCGGTGGCGACCGAACACGATGTCATCGGACCGTTCTTCGAGTGGGCACACAACGGCCGCCCGGCGGGCAACGGCTGGAACCGGTCCACCAACAACGCGCAGTGGGGCGTCGACTACTTCAACCGCACCGGTACCGCGAGATCGAACATGTTCGACAACCGGCCGGCCGAGACGCAGTATTTCTACACAGACGGGGACGTCACCGGCGCGCCGCTCGCCGGAAGTCGGAGCTACAGGGTGACATTCGCCGCGGGCCAGACACCGCCGGTGAACGGATTCTGGTCGCTGACGCTCTATAACGACAAGCATCTGTTCAATCCGAACCCGTTGAACCGGTACTCATTGGGCACGAAGAACAAGAACCTGGTGACCAACCCGGACGGCTCGTTGACGATCTACGCCGGTGCGAAATCGCCGGGGCCGGATAGGGAGTCGAACTGGCTGCCGGCGCCGGACGGACATTTTTCGCTGTACATCCGGGCGTACTGGGGTAAGCAGGGGATTCTCGACGGAAGTTGGAAACCGCCTGCCGTCGAAGCGATCTAGACGCCAGAATGGGTACCGGCTGCGGGCCGGTACCCCATCCTGTCGCCGTGAGTCAGTCTCGCGCGAAGGCGCCCGCTGCTTCTTTCTCGAGGTCGATGTACGCCTTGCCGCTGACGTCCACCGCGACCACGTTGATGGTGCCGCCGGTGAAGCGGCCCGGTGTCTGGTAGAGGTTCGACACGTTGTCGCCGCTGTCGTAGCCGACGCACAAGCCGTCGCCGGCGAGGGTGAACTTGCCGATCTGTGCCCGCATGGGTCCTTGCGCGACGGTGTTGCCGTCGACGTAAAGCTTTGCGGTGCCGACGGATTCACCGTACTTGCCGGCGCGTTCCCGGATGAACTCCACGCCCAGGTCGTGCTTGCCCGGGGGCAGTGGGGGCGAGGTGAACACCTGCTCCGGCGGGATGCCGAGGAAGTTGTACACGTAGAACAGCTTGTTGTCCTTGATGAACAGGGCGTGTCCACCGAACCGGGAGCCGTGCGCGAAGATGACGCCTTGGGCCTGCGGGGTCACGTCCATGTTGGCGATGATCTTGTACGACTTGCCACGGATGTTGACCGCCACGGCTTCGGGCACGGGCGAGGCGTCGGGGTAGTAGAGGTACTGCTCGCGCGGTGGTTCGAACTGTGGCCGTTCGATGGTCAGCTGCTCGGTGGCCGTACGGTCGTCCAGCGGCAGCACGAAGTTCTTCTTGGCTTCCTCGAACCAAAGGTCCTGCAACTCTTTGAGCTTCTCCGGGTGTTGGTCGGCGACATTCGTCGATTCCGAACGGTCCTCGTCGACGTGGAACAGTTCCCACTTGTCCTGGTCGAAATGACCCTTGCTGCTCAACGGTGCGTGCAGGGCGGCGGCCTTCCAGCCGTCCTGCCAGATGCCGCGGGTGCCGAGCATCGCGTAATACTGGTTCTTCTTCTTGGTCGGCTCGTCCGGTTTGGCGTCGAAGGTGTACTTCATCGAGACCCCGTTGACCGGGAACTGCGGGACGCCGTTGAAGGTGTCGGGCATCTTCAGGCCGATGACGTCGAGGATGGTCGGCACGATGTCGGTGACGTGGTGGTACTGGTGCCGGACTTCGCCCTTGGCCTTGATGCCCTTGGGCCAGTGGATGACCATGGGGTCGCAGGTGCCGCCCGAGAACTGCGAATACCGCTTGAACATCTGGAACGGAGTCGAAAATGCCACGGCCCACCCGGTCGGGTAGTGGTTGTACGTCGCCGGGGTGCCGAGTTTGTCGATCATCGCCATGTTCTCGGTCAGATCATCGGGGTAGCCGTTGAAGAACTTGTTCTCGTTCACCGAACCGTTGGGTGATCCCTCGCCCGATGCGCCGTTGTCCGCGCAGTAGAAGATCAGCGTGTTGTCCATCTGGCCGGTCTGCTCGAGGTAATCGACGATACGGCCGACCTGGGCGTCGGTGTACTCGGAGAACCCGGCGAATACCTCGGCCATCCGGGAGAACAATTTCTTCTCGTCCGGGCTCAAGGTGTTCCACGGCCGCACCATGTCCGCGTCGATCGCGACATCCTTCGGCAGCGGATTGATCGGGGTGAGCTTGGTGTCCTGCGGCAGGATGCCCTTGTCCTTCATGCGCTTGAGCACCCACTCACGGTAGGCCTCATAGCCATCGTCGAACTGGCCCTTGTATTTTGCGGCGTATTCCGCCGGGCTGTGGTGCGGCGCATGATTGGCGCCGGGGCAGAACCACAGATACCACGGCTTCGACGGGTTGGTGGCGCGCTGGTCGCGCAACATCCGAAGAGCTTGGTCCGCAAGGTCTTTCGACAGGTGGTAGCCCTGCTCCGGCGAATACGGCTGCTCGATGTAGCGGTTGTCCTCGACCAGATCGGGGTACCAGTTGTTGGTCTCGCCACCGAGGAAGCCGTAGAAGCGATCGAAGCCTTGTTGTACCGGCCACTGCGACCGGCTGCCGCCGCTGGCCAAATCCTGTTCCGGGACATTGTGATCCTTGCCGACCCAGAACGTGCTGTAACCGTTCTGCTGCAGCACCTGTCCAATGGTGGCGCACTCTTCCGGCAGTCGGCCCGATGCTCCCGGGAATCCCTGGGCACCTTCGGCGATGTTCGCGAAGTTGTTCACATGGTGGTTGCGTCCGGTCAACAGGCAGGACCGGGTCGGCGAGCACAGCGCGGTGGTGTGCCACTGCGAATAGATCAGGCCGTTGTCGGCCAACTTCTGCATCGTCGGCATGTTGATCCGGCCGCCGTAGGGCGACCACGACGCCATCCCGGTGTCGTCGTAGAGCACCACCAGGACATTCGGTGCGCCCTCGGGTGCGTGCTTGAGCTCCCACGGGCCCCAGTCCGGCTTCGAGTCACGGACGTCGAGCTTCACCTCGCCCTTGAAGTCCTTCATGACTTCGTTGGCGGCCGCGCTGCCGTCGCCCTCGCTTGCGGTACTGGCCTTGTCGTTTTCGCACCCCGCGATGATCGACGACCCCGCGGCGACGCCGGCCGCGGCGGCCAACCCGCCGATCATCGATCGTCGGGACAGCTTCGGGCCGATGGATTCGGGAGCGGGCTCGGACGGTGAGATATCGGATGCCATGGCGCCATTATCGAGAAGATCGGCATCATTCGCAGCCATTCTGACGATCGGCGCTCGTAAGTCGGTGCGTCGGATTACCTCCTGTGCCAACGGTTTTTCGTCGCGATGGGCAATTTCAGCGAATACGGTAGAGCGACAAAGAAATGGTCAAGCAATCGATATCACCCTTTTCGGGTGACATGGATCGGCATTCTTGGATCCGGTATTTTTGGGCGGTGGCGGCGGACGGAACTTCTGCGATGCGGCCGGTGCCCTGGTTTCTCGCCACGATCCCGGTCGCCCGGCCGGACATGCTGCCGCGCCGGACGATCAGTCGGCTGCTGGATGCCGAATGCGACCGCAAACGGGCGATCGTTGTCGCAGCGCCGTCGGGTTACGGCAAGACCGTGGCGTTGTCGCAATGGGCCGCGGAACGGACTGCGAACAAGCCGGGCTCGGTTGCCTGGCTGACGCTGACGGTGCGGGTCGCCAACCGTGACGACGTACTGCGCGGTCTGCTGACCGCGATGGGCAACAGCGCGCGTGCGGCCGGCGATGACGGGCTGGGGCGGCAGATTGCCGAGGTCGCCGAAGTACTGCAGACGTCGTCGTATCCGTCGGCGGTGGCAGCATTGATGGAGATAGACCCACTCGGACCGCTGACGGTGGTCATCGACGACTTTCAGCAGGCGCGCGCGGCCTGGCGCGAAGCCGACGTGTTCGAGCTGATCGAGCTGGGGCCGCCATGGCTCAGTTTCGTGCTGGCGACCACGGATTCGGTAGGACCCGAATGGTCGCGTCTTCGGGTGCATGGCCAGGTCGCGGTGATCGGGGCCAATGACCTGGCGTTCACTCACGATGACATCGCGGCACTGGCGCTGCAATCGGGCATTCCTGTGGAAGATGTTGGTATCGAAGAGATTTCGGTTGCCACGGGTGGATGGCCGGCGGCCGTCAGGTTGATGCTGGTGTCTGGTAGTGCGCCGTCGTCGGTCTCCTCCGCCGACCTCACCGAGTACCTCGAAACCGCCGTGCTGTCTCGATTGCGACGCGAGCTCGCCGACTTCGTGCTCAGCGCGACGGTCTGTGCCCGACTCGACGAACGACTCGCTGTCGCGTTGTCCGGACGGGCAGACGCGGTTTCGCTGTTGCGAGAGTGTGTCGGATCCGGTCTGTTCGTAGAACAGTTCGGCGCAGGCGAGAGCACTTTCTATCAATGGCATGCGATCTTCGTCCGGCACTGTCGCGAAATACTTCGCCGCACCCGGCCCGGTGAGTGGCAGCGCCTGAACCGGATCGCCGCCGTCGAGCTGGCTGCCACGTACCCGTTGGAGGCGGTCGAGTGCGCGATCCGCGGTAGCGATCCACGCGCCGGGTTCGAGATCATCGCCGACCACTGGCTGGAATTGCTGCTGCAGTCTCGATCGGACGCGCTCGATGACGCCTGTGCGCGCCTGAACCAAGCTTTCGGCGAGAATCCCGAAGTCCTCATGGTCCGCGCCTCATGCCGGGCGATGGCAGGCGACAGTGTCGCGGCTGCTTTGCTTTTCGACCGCGCCAGGTCTGCGGCAACCGCCGGCGCCGATCCGCGTCGAATGGAGTTCATCGCGGACCTGTGCACGATCCTGGTAGCTGATGATCGTGGCGCGATGGCCGCCGCCGCGGCCCGTGCGGAGGCGGTACTGGGGGACCGCGACGTCGTAGCACCGCGGGCATACGCGTGCGCCCTGTTCGTCATCGGTTGGGCCGATTCGAGATTGCGCCGAGGGCCGTCGCGTGGATCGGCGTATCTGGAATCCTCCGTTCACGAATGCACGGCACAGGGGCTGACAGAGGTAGCCCACCGGGCCAGACAGAACCTGGCATTCGCCGCGGCGCACGCCGGAGAGTTCGATAGGGCTCTCGCCGCGCTCCAGTCCGCCCAGGCCGTCGCTGACCCGTCGCCCGAGCTGTGGTTGTCGCACGACGGCGACGGCATCGAGCGCTTCACCGCCGGCTGGATCAGTCTCTGGCGTGGCCAGATGGACGTTGCCGTCGACTACCTCGTTTCGGTGAGTGCGTCCGTGGGTGTGGGTTATCCGGACACCGGACGGATGATGCTCGCGTTCGCCGCCGCGACGCTCGGCGTGGAAGACGTCCTGGGAGTCGCGGAGGCCACCGTCCGCCGGATGCCGGACCTCGACACCCACGGGGTGCCGTGGAACAGTTACAAGACCGCCAGCCGGGCCCGCTTGGCGGAGGCCCGTGGCCGCCGCCAGGAGGCGCTCGACGCCGCCGCCAGCATCGTTGGCCGCGAACATGTTCCGATGATCTCCGCGGTGCTGTCCGGCATGTGCCGTCGGCTTGCCGACCCGGACCTGGCGGATCGGTTGGCGCGCCAGGCGCTGGCGGTCGAGGCGCCTGTCAACGTCGAGGTCTACGCACTCCTGACACTGGCCTTGCTCGACTGGGAGCAGGGCCGCGCCGCCGCCGCACATCGGGGGCTGGAGACCGTGCTCGGTCTGGCGCGCGAGGAGCGGGTGCGGTACCAGTTCGTCGACAACGCCGATTCGGTTTGCCGGGAATTGCTTGCGGCGCACCTGCCGACCACCGCTCATCAAGAGTTCCTGGCCGAAGCGCTGGTGCTGGTCGAGCAGCCCAAGGCGGTGTCATCGGCATCTGCGCTGACTCCACGCGAGCTCGAGGTGCTGGCGCACCTCCGGACCGCGATGACGTCTCAGGAAATCGCCGACTGGATGGGGGTCTCGCTGAACACGCTGAAAACCCACCAACGGTCGATCTACCGCAAGCTTGCCGTGGCGAATCGACGCGAGGCGATCAGGGCAGTCCGTCCCTGACCTCACGACCGGGTGCGCGAACGTCAATATCCGGGGCGCAGCCCAGCTCCCGGGTGTAATCTCCGGGCGGATCGCCGGGATCGGCGAATACTGACCGGGACGAGGCGTCATGGCAACTGAATTTCAGGGCAAGATCAAACTCGACATCCGCGACTCCGAGGCCGACTGGACTCCCTACGCGGCACCGGTCGCACCGACGGGCGCTCCCAACGTGCTCTACCTCGTTTGGGACGACACCGGCATCGCTACCTGGGACTGTTTCGGCGGCCTCGTCGACATGCCGGCCATGCGCCGCATCGCCGATCGCGGCGTGCGGCTGTCGCAGTTCCACACCACCGCGTTGTGCTCGCCGACGCGGGCGTCGCTGCTCACCGGTCGCAATGCCACCTCAGTGGGAATGGCCACCATCGAGGAGTTCACCGACGGCTTCCCGAACTGCCACGGCCGCATACCTTTTGAGACCGCTCTGCTGTCCGAGGTGCTGGCCGAGAAGGGCTGGAACACCTACTGCGTCGGCAAGTGGCATCTGACGCCGTTGGAGGAGTCGAACCTCGCGTCCACCAAACGGCACTGGCCGTTGTCACGGGGCTTCGAACGCTTCTACGGCTTCATGGGCGGCGAGACCGACCAGTGGTACCCGGAACTCGTCTACGACAATCACCCCGTCGCCCCGCCGGCCACTCCGGAAGAGGGTTACCATCTGTCAAAAGACCTGGCGGACAAGACCATCGAGTTCATCCGCGACGCCAAGGTCATCGCGCCGGACAAGCCCTGGTTCTCCTACGTCTGCCCGGGCGCCGGGCACGCGCCGCACCACGTGTTCAAAGAATGGGCCGACAAGTACGCCGGCAAGTTCGACATGGGCTATGAGGCCTACCGCGATCTGGTGCTGGAGAACCAGAAGCGGCTCGGCATCGTGCCGCCGGACACCGAGCTCTCGCCGATGAATCCGTATCTGGACGTCAAAGGGCCGAACGATGAGCCATGGCCGCTGCAGGACACCGTGCGGCCCTGGGACGGGCTGAGCGACGAGGAGAAGCGGCTGTTCGCCCGCATGGCCGAGGTGTTCGCCGGCTTCCTGTCGTACACCGACGCCCAGATCGGCCGGATTCTCGACTACCTGGAAGAGTCGGGCCAGCTGGACAACACCCTCATCGTCGTCATCTCCGACAACGGGGCCAGCGGCGAGGGCGGCCCGAACGGTTCGGTCAACGAGAACAAGTTCTTCAACGGCTACATCGACACCGTCGAAGAGAGCATGCGGTACTTCGACACCCTGGGCTCACCGGACACCTACAACCACTACCCGATCGGCTGGGCGATGGCCTTCAACACGCCCTACAAGCTGTTCAAGCGCTACGCCTCGCACGAGGGCGGTATTGCCGACACCGCAATCATCAGCTGGCCCAACGGAATCGCCGCACACGGCGAAGTGCGCGACAACTACGTCAACGTCGCCGACATCACCCCGACCGTCTACGACCTGCTGGACATCGAACCACCGACCGAGGTGCGCGGCGTGCCGCAGCGGCCGCTCGAAGGAGTGAGTTTCAAAGCAGCCCTGGAAGATTCGGCGGCCGGCACCGGCAAGGCGACGCAGTTCTACGCGATGCTGGGCACGCGGGGCATCTGGCACGACGGCTGGTTCGCGGGCACGGTGCACGCCGCCACGCCGTCGGGGTGGTCGCACTTCGACAAGGACCGCTGGGAGTTGTTCCACATCGCGTCCGACCGCAGCCAGTGCCACGACCTCGCCGCGGAGAATCCGACGAAACTCGCTGAAATGCAGGAACTCTGGTTCGCCGAGGCGGCCAAGTACAACGGCCTGCCGCTGGCGGACCTCAACGTGTTCGAGACGCTGCTGCGGGACCGCCCCTACCTGATGCGCGACCGCCAGACCTTCACCTACTACCCGGGCACCGCCGAGGTGGGCATCGGCGCCGGCGTCGAACTGCGGGGACAGTCGTTCTCGGTACTGGCCGAGGTCGACGTCGAATCGGCGGCCGCCGAAGGGGTGCTCTTCAAGCAGGGCGCCGGCCACGGCGGACATGTGCTGTTCGTCCAGGACGGCCGGCTGCAGTACGTCTACAACTTCATGGGCGAAGACGAGCAGGTGGTGTCCGCGCTCGATCCGTTGCCCTTGGGGCGGCACGTGTTCGGCGTCCACTACGACCGCACCGGCACCGTGGCGGGCAGTCACACTCCGCTCGGCACCGTCGAGCTGCGCATCGACGACGCGGTGGTGGCAACCCGCCCGGATATCCGCGCCCACCCGGGCACCTTCGGCCTCGCCGGCGGCGGCGTCGCGGTCGGGCGCAACGCGGGCCAGCCGGTGTCGAACCGCTACCGGGCCCCGTTTCCCTTCGTCGGCGGCACCATCGCCAAAGTCGTCGTCGACATCTCCGGTACGCCGTATCTTGACGTCGAACAGGAACTGGCCAAGGCGTTCTGCAAGGACTAGGGGACTGAGATGAGCGGACCGATCATCCGGTGCACCGCCGCGATGTCGGCGGCGGTGCTGTTGGGAGCCTGCGGCGGTAAGACCGACGAGAAGCCCACCACTACAACCAAACCCGACGGCACCACCACCACGACCAGTACGTCTGCTCCGTCGTCGACGTCGACGTCGACGGCGGCATCCGGGTCGAAGATGCCCGACCTGCCGACGTACGGAGTGGTCGAGACCACCAAACGCCCTGTCGCGGCCGGGGAGCAGGTCTGCGACCCGCCGAGCCCGCCCGCGCAGACGATGACCGCGTCCACCGGAGCACCCGGGTCGCCGACCGTCGTCGTCGCGGTGCCCGACGGATTCAGTCCGGGCGCGCCGCCGTCCGGTGATGTCGGGCTGAACCTGACGGGCCCCGACGGCCTGACCGGAACCGTGAAGATCACTCCCACGCCGCAGGATGCCGCCGCGGCGTTCCAGGGATACGCCGACGCGCGCACCGCGGGCCACGAATTCAACAGCGTCAGCATCCTGCCCGACGAATTGTGCGGTTACAGCGGGCAGAAGCTGATGGGTGTGCTTGCCGACAAGCCCGGCTCCGGCAGCGATTACGTCGACCGCATCGTGCATGTGTGGACCAACAACGGGGACTACCTCATCGCGCTGCAGTTGCAGGGACCCGCTGGTTCGAAGGGGCTCGATGCGGCAAAGCCGGTGCTGCTGGGGGATTTCGGTATCCGGATGGGCTGAGCGGGGCCGGCGCTCACTACTCGGGATTGGTCAAGCGCGCCAACATGATTCCGCCGACGATCATCGACAAGGCCACCGCCCGGCCGATGTTCAGCGGATCCTTGTGGACCAGCACTCCGATGGCGATGGCACCCACCGCGCCGATGCCGGTGAACACCGCGTAGGCGGTGCCCACCGGCAGCGTCCGCATCGCCAGCGACAACAGGTACACCGACAACGCGCCGACGACAACGCAGATGACCGTCGGTAGCAGGCGGGTGAATCCGTCGGTCGGTTTGATGCTCTGCGACCAGGCGATCTCCACGCCGCCGGCCAAAGCGAGGATGAGCCAGTTCATTTCGCATACTCCGCAGCCAACGCGCGGGCGGTGCTCAGCGCGGCCGCCAGGGATGCGTCGTGCCCGTTCCGGAACTGGGCGAGCGTCGGATCCACCCGGGAGTTGGCCAGTTCGGCGTTGATGAAAACGGTGTCGGTGACGGCGAAATGCCCGGCGAAGAAGTCGCGCAGGAACCGCTCCTGATAGTCGAAGGCCGCCTTGGGCGAGCCCGGCGAGTAGGCGCCACCCCGTGCGGTGGCGACCACGAACCGCCTGGGTGCCAACGACATTCGCGGAAACGTCACCTGGTCCAGCCAGGCCTTCAGGGCGGCCGGAATCGAATAGTTGTACATCGGCGTGCCGATCAGCACGACGTCGGCCGAGCGCAATTCGGCCAGTAGCGGTTCGACGACGGCCCAGGCCGCGGATTGGGCGGGGGTGCGTGCCAGGTCGGCCAGCTCGTCGAGGTCGGTGACGCCGGCGGCAAGTGCCGCATCGCAGATCTCGGTCCAGCCGGCGTCGATGAACGGCACGGGGTCGGCCGCGACGTCGCGGTAGCGGTAGGTCCCGCCGGGTGCCGCCGCGCGCCAGGCCCGCGCGAACGCGGCGCTGACCTGCCGACTGATCGATGGGTTGCGGGCGCTGGCATCCAGGTGAAGCAGCGTGGTCATGGCGATCCTCTCAAAGTGGACACAGTGTCCGGTTAATGATGCAGACAACCGGACAATGTGTCCACTTATTCCGGACGTGAGTTATCGTGCAGTGGTGGATATCGGCGCGGACCTGCTCGGCGGTGACGACGCCGGCGCCGAGCGCGCCGATGCCGCGCGCAACCGCGCCCGGATCCTGGCCGCGGCCGCGGACGTCTTCGCCGCTCGTGACCCGCGCACCGTCACGATGGAACACATCGCCACCGCGGCCGGCGTCGGGCGCGGCACGCTGTACCGGCGTTACCCCAACACCGCGGCCATCGCCGTCGCGCTGCTCGACGAACATGAACGCGCCCTGCAGCGCCAACTGATCTCCGGAGAACCCCCGCTCGGGCCGGGAGCTGCTCCCGCCGAACGACTTTCGGCCTTCTATGCCGCCATGGTCGACCTGCTCGACCGGCACGCGGATCTCGCGCTCGGCGCCGAGGTCGGCGGCGCCCGCTTCGGCACCGGGGCCTACGGTTTCTGGGCCGCCCACGTGCGCGCCCTGCTGGTGCAGGCCGACGTCGCCGACCCGGATGCGCTCGTCGACATCCTGCTGGCGCCGCTGGCTGCCGAGAACTTCCTGCATCAACGCGACCGTGGCCTGTCCGTCGCGCAGATCAGCGGTGCGCTGACGCGGCTGGCGCACGCGGTCCTCGGCTGACCCGCGGGTCCGTTCAGATTCAGCGCGAGCAGATCCCTGTGCACGCGGCGCGGCACCCGCCACCATGAGCCCAACATCGGTGACGGGAGAGGCGTGATGACAGAGAGTGACGCGACGCAAGGCTGGATAAGCCGCGTCGGGACTGATTGGTGGGCAACGATTTTGGGGCTGGCCGTGACGGCACTGGCCGTGGCCGGCGTCCTGCCGAAGATCGGCTGGTGACGCGATGACCGTCGATGCGGCTGACACCGCCGACCACGTCGAATCGGGCGATCACACCGAATCCACGGGCGCCCGCAGGTTCCTCGACTACGTGCCCGGTCTGCTGCTGCTGATCGCGGTGGGCCTGGCCGGAAAATATGCCCAGATCGGCTGGCTGGCGCTGGCCAAGCAGCAGCACTGGCACGTGCCCGACATCGAATACGTGCTGTGGGCCATCGTTTTCGGGTTGATCATCACCAATACTGTTGGGCTGCACCGGATTTTCCGTCCAGGCGTGGCCACGTACGAATTCTGGCTCAAGGTCGGCATCGTCCTGTTGGGCGCGCGGTTCGTCCTCGGCGACGTCCTCAAGCTCGGCGCCACCAGCCTGGTGCAGATCCTGATCGACATGACCGTCGCGGGCGCGATCATTCTCGCCGCGGCTCGGTGGTTCGGACTGTCCGGCAAGCTCGGCTCACTGCTGGCCATCGGGACATCGATCTGCGGCGTGTCGGCGATCATCGCGGCCAAGGGCGCCATCCGGGCCCGCAACTCCGACGTCAGCTACGCGATCGCGTCGATCCTGGCCCTCGGCGCCGTCGCACTGTTCGTGCTGCCGCCGCTGGGGCACGCCATCGGGCTGACCGACCACGAGTTCGGATTGTGGGCCGGCCTCGCGGTCGACAACACCGCCGAGACCACGGCCACCGGCTACCTGTTCTCCGACGAGGCCGGCAAGACTGCCGTCCTCGTGAAGTCGGTGCGCAACGCGCTGATCGGTTTCGTCGTCCTCGGTTTCGCCATCTACTGGGCCGCCAGGGGAGAGGCCGACGCCGTCGCCTCCGGCGTGCGTGCCAAGGCCGCGTTCGTCTGGCAGAAGTTCCCGAAGTTCGTGCTCGGCTTCCTCGCGGTCTCGGCCGTCGTCACCGCCGGGCTCTTGAGCAAGGGTCAGATCGCGAACCTGGCCGCGGTGTCCAAGTGGGCGTTCCTGCTGACCTTCGCGGGCGTCGGGCTGTCCACCGACTTCCGGCAGATCGCGCGGACCGGCTGGCGCCCGCTCGTCGTCGCGGTGATCGGCCTGGTCGTGGTGGCGACGGTGTCACTGGCGCTGGTGCTGCTGACCTCGCGGGTCCTGGGCTGGGGCATCGGGGGCTGACCGCCACCTGTTCGAGACCGACGAATGGTCGCTGCCGACGAACGGCAGCGACCATTTCGTTGTTTTCAAGGCTGGTTGAGCAGCGATTTGGAGCGTTATGGCTGCTCGCCTACTATGTAAGGGTTGCCCAGGGCAGACCCCGGTCATCACGTGACCTCGCGTGCCTTTGGACAACAAGACCGCGCACGTCCAGGTCGGTATCTGGCGTGCATACAAAACCCAGGTCAGGAGATCGAGTGATTCAGCAGGAATCGCGACTCAAGGTCGCCGACAACACGGGCGCAAAGGAAATCCTTTGCATCCGCGTGCTCGGTGGCTCGTCGCGGCGCTACGCCGGCATCGGCGACATCATCGTGGCGACCGTCAAGGACGCCATCCCGGGCGGCAACGTCAAGCGTGGTGACGTGGTCAAGGCCGTCGTCGTGCGCACCGTCAAGGAGCGCCGCCGGCCGGACGGCAGCTACATCAAGTTCGACGAGAACGCCGCCGTCATCATCAAGAACGACAATGACCCCCGCGGTACCCGCATCTTCGGGCCGGTCGGTCGCGAACTGCGCGAGAAGAAGTTCATGAAGATCGTCTCGCTGGCCCCGGAGGTTTTGTGATGAAGGTGCACAAGGGCGACACCGTGCTGGTCATCGCCGGCAAGGACAAGGGTGCCAAGGGCAAGGTCATCGAGGCCTACCCGACCCGCAACAAGGTGCTCGTTGAGGGCGTCAACCGGATCAAGAAGCACACTGCGCAGTCGCAGAACGAGCGCGGTGCATCGTCGGGTGGCATCGTCACCCAGGAGGCGCCGATCCACGTTTCCAACGTGATGGTGGTCGACTCCGACGGCAACGCGACCCGCATCGGCTACCGCGTCGATGAGGAGAGCGGCAAGAAGGTCCGTATCTCTAAGCGCAATGGCAAGGACATCTGAGATGACCACTGTGGAAAACACTCAGCCCCGGCTGAAGACGCGTTACCGCGAAGAGATCCGCGACGCGCTCAACAATGAATTCAACTACGCCAACGTCATGCAGATCCCCGGCGTGGTCAAGGTTGTCGTCAACATGGGTGTCGGTGACGCCGCCCGCGACGCCAAGCTGATCAACGGCGCGGTCAACGACCTGACGCTGATCACCGGCCAGAAGCCGGAAATCCGCAAGGCCCGCAAGTCCATCGCGCAGTTCAAGCTGCGTGAGGGCATGCCGATCGGCTGCCGCGTCACCCTCCGTGGCGACCGCATGTGGGAGTTCCTGGACCGCCTGATCTCCATCGCACTGCCCCGTATCCGCGACTTCCGCGGTCTGTCGGCCAAGCAGTTCGACGGCAGCGGCAACTACACCTTTGGCCTCAACGAGCAGTCGATGTTCCACGAGATCGACGTCGACTCGATCGACCGCCCCCGCGGCATGGACATCACGGTCGTCACCTCGGCCACCACTGACGACGAAGGCCGTGCGTTGCTGCGGGCCCTGGGCTTCCCGTTCAAGGAGAACTGACAATGGCAAAGAAGGCTCTGGTCAACAAGGCCAACAAGAAGCCGAAGTTCGCGGTGCGTGGCTACACCCGCTGCAACAAGTGCGGTCGCCCGCACTCGGTGTTCCGCAAGTTCGGCCTGTGCCGAATCTGCCTGCGGGAGATGGCCCACGCCGGCGAGCTGCCCGGCGTGCAGAAGTCCAGCTGGTGACTCTGCCCGTCTCATGACGCTGTAGAAAGCCGCCCCGGTCCTCGTGACCGGGGCGGCTTTTGCGTCTGTCCGTCGCATGGGCACCCACCTAGCGTCGTGCGTCGGATCTGCGACGGGCATGGCGCGCCCGGGCAGGCAGCGGCCCGGCCCGGGAAGATGCGTAGCTTCAATCACGAGGCACTGGCAGCCATGGTGATTGAAGCCAGGGATGGTTCCGAGCCGTCGGACGTCCCTGAGTGCAATAATCGCCGGCACATTGCCGCACGATTGAACTCAGGTACTCGCCACGCGGATCTGCGATGTGCATGCGGGCGAGGCGCCGCCGAAAATGCCGCAATGAGCGGCGAATTCGCCAGAATCTGCGCGGCAATCCACCGGTCGGGTCGCATATTCGCCACTGGAAGCCCCTCCCTCGCACGGATTTGGCCCTGAGCTGCGCATTGTCTACACTTGGCAGGTTGCCATGGGCGTTTTCGTCCAATGGCCGATCGGCATGTGCCTTCCGAAGCCGGATTGCACTACTGATGCACGACCCCTGACCGACCTCGGTCAGATAAGGGAAAACACTTCGTAGCAGGCCCACGATGTGACGTGCCGAGCCACCGCAAGGTGGGACCGACACGGGCGTGATGCATGGGAACCGCAGCGAGAAAGGTTGATCAACGCTGTCATGACAATGACGGATCCGATCGCAGACTTCTTGACACGTCTGCGCAACGCCAACTCGGCGTACCACGACGAGGTGACCCTGCCCCACTCGAAGATCAAGGCGAACATCGCCGAGATCCTCAAGAAGGAGGGTTACATCACCGACTACCGCACCGAGGACGCCCGTGTGGGCAAGAGCCTCGTTGTTTCCCTCAAGTACGGCCCGAGCCGCGAGCGCAGCATCGCTGGCCTCCGCCGGGTGTCGAAGCCCGGTCTGCGGGTGTACGCGAAATCCACCAACCTGCCGCGGGTTCTGGGTGGCCTGGGCGTGGCGATCATCTCCACGTCCTCCGGCCTGCTCACCGACCGCCAGGCAGCTCGACAGGGCGTGGGCGGCGAAGTCCTCGCTTACGTCTGGTAGGGGGCAGAAAACATGTCGCGTATTGGAAAGCAGCCGGTTGTCATTCCGGCCGGTGTCGATGTGACCATCGACGGCCAGAACGTCGCGGTCAAGGGCCCCAAGGGCACCCTGACTCTCGATGTCGCCGAGCCCATCGAGGTGTCGCGCAACGACGAAGGTGCCGTCGTGGTCACTCGTCCGAACGACGAGCGTCGTAACCGCTCGCTGCACGGACTGTCCCGCACCCTGATCGCCAACCTGGTGACCGGTGTGACGCAGGGCTACACCACCAAGATGGAAATCTTCGGCGTCGGTTACCGCGTGCAGGCCAAGGGCTCGAACCTGGAGTTCGCGCTCGGCTACAGCCACCCGGTGCTGATCGAAGCCCCCGAGGGCATCACGTTCGCAGTCGAGACCCCGACGAAGTTCTCGGTGTCCGGCATCGACAAGCAGAAAGTCGGCCAGATCTCGGCAGTCATCCGCCGCCTGCGTCGCCCCGACCCGTACAAGGGCAAGGGCATTCGCTACGAGGGTGAGCAGATCCGCCGCAAGGTCGGAAAGACAGGTAAGTAGCAATGGCCAACACTGAGACTGACAAGCGTAAGCCGTTGGGCCAGAACATCTCTGAGACCCGTCGGGTGGCGCGTCTGCGTCGTCACGCCCGTCTGCGCAAGAAGGTCGCCGGCACCGCCGAGCGTCCGCGCCTGATGGTCAACCGCTCCTCGCGGCACATCCACGTCCAGGTGATCGACGATCTGACCGGCACCACGCTGGCCGCCGCGTCGTCCATCGAGGCCGACGTGCGTGCCGTCGACGGTGACAAGAAGGCCGTCAGCACCCGGGTGGGTCAGCTGATCGCCGAGCGCGCCAAGGCTGCCGGCATCTCCGAGGTCGTTTTCGACCGCGGTGGCTACAGCTACGGCGGCCGGATCGCCGCTCTCGCGGACGCCGCTCGTGAAGGCGGGTTGACGTTCTAATGACTTACTTGAAGATGACCGGAAGGACTGCATAATGGCCGAGCAGGCTGGCGCCGCTTCGGCGCAGGACAACCGTGGCGGTCGTGGTGACCGCGACGGCCGTGGTCGCCGCGATGACCGCGGTGGCCGTGGTCGCGGCGACGACCGCGGTGAGAAGAGCAACTACATCGAGCGCGTTGTCACCATCAACCGCGTTTCGAAGGTGGTCAAGGGTGGTCGGCGCTTCAGCTTCACCGCGCTGGTGATCGTCGGTGACGGCCACGGCATGGTGGGCGTCGGCTACGGCAAGGCCAAGGAAGTTCCGGCCGCCATCGCCAAGGGTGTCGAGGAGGCTCGCAAGGGCTTCTTCCGCGTCCCGCTGATCGGTGGCACGATCGTGCACCCGGTTCAGGGTGAGGCTGCTGCCGGTGTCGTGATGCTGCGTCCGGCCAGCCCGGGTACCGGTGTCATTGCCGGTGGTGCGGCTCGCGCGGTGCTGGAATGCGCCGGCGTGCACGACATCCTGGCCAAGTCGCTGGGCAGCGACAACGCGATCAACGTGGTGCACGCCACCGTTGCCGCGCTGAAGCAGCTGCAGCGTCCGGAGGAAGTGGCGGCCCGTCGTGGCCTGCCCATCGAAGATGTTGCGCCGGCCGGCATGCTGCGGGCCCGGCGTGAGGCAGAAGCGCTCGCCGCCTCGGCAGCGCGTGAAGGATCGGCATAATCATGGCTGAACTGAAGATCACCCAGGTGCGTGGCACCGTGGGTGCCCGGTGGAAGCAGCGCGAGAGCCTGCGGACGCTGGGACTGCGCAAGATCCGCCAGTCCGTCGTTCGCGAGGACAACGCGCAGACCCGTGGTCTGCTCGCGGTGGTCAACCACCTCGTCACGGTTGAGGAGGCGTAAATGAGCGTCATCAAGCTGCACGACCTCAAGCCGGCCGCGGGGTCCAAGAAGGCCAAGACCCGCGTCGGTCGTGGTGAGGGCTCCAAGGGTAAGACCGCTGGTCGTGGTACCAAGGGCACCAAGGCCCGCAAGAACGTCCCCGTGACGTTCGAGGGTGGCCAGATGCCGATCCACATGCGTCTGCCGAAGCTCAAGGGCTTCCGCAACCGCTTCCGCACGGAGTACGCGGTGGTGAACGTCGGCGACCTCGCCAAGGCGTTCCCGCAGGGCGGCACCGTCGGTGTGGACGAGCTGGTGGCCGCGGGCCTGGTTCGCAAGAACACCCTGGTCAAGGTGCTCGGCGACGGCAAGCTGGCCGTCAAGGTCGACGTCACCGCCAACAAGTTCAGCGGTAGCGCCCGTGAGGCGATCACCGCTGCCGGTGGTAGCGCGACCGAGCTGTAACTGTTTCGCAAAAAGGGAGTCTCGGCCTTCGGCCGGGGCTCCCTTTTGTGTCCGCCGAGAATGAGCTTGTGTGCCAAGTTCGTCGGGGAATTGGCACACAAGCTCAGTTTCGGTGGCCTGGTCCTGCAGCTAGCTCTGCAACCGGGCGCCGAGGACGTCGTGGAAGAGTGCCTGCCGGATGGCCAGCTCGCGGGGATCGCTGACCAGATGGAAGCCCAGTCGGTTCATCACGTAGCCGAAGCCCACGCCGGTGTCCGGGTCGGCGAAGCCGAACGAGCCACCGAAGCCGGGCGTGCCGAACGCCTCTCCCGACGATCCGAACACCATCCGCGGGAACTCCTTGCAGAAGCCGAGGGAGTATGCGCCGTCCAGCCGCAGCACCATGTCCCGCGTGCCGCCCGACGGATTGCGCGGCGGGGCGATCAATGCATCGAAAATCTCTGGGGTGAAACCTATTTCGCTCCCGCCGGTCGCCGCGGCGCCGTAGAGGCCGGCCAGTGCGCGCGCCGTGCCGGTGCCGTTGGCGGACGGGATCTCGACGCGGCGCACCTTGTCGGTGTTGTAGTCGCCGGCGTAGGGGTCGATGTCGGCGGGGATGGCGGCGGTCCTGGCCAGCAACCCGCGCGGGTTGAGGCTGCCGATCAGGAACCCGGCCGGCATGACGTCGAGGTGCCGCAAGGACTCGTAACGCTGCCAATGGTGCAACGTGGCGAGCCGGTTCCGATCGACCGAGTCCGGCAGACCGATGTACAGGTCGAGGCCCGACGGCCCGGTGATCTCCTCGGCGAGATAGCGGCCGAGTGTACGGCCATCGGTGCGACGGATCAGCTCGGACTCGTACCAGCCGATGGTGATGGCGTGATACCCGTGCCGGGTGCCGGGCGTCCATGCGGGTTTCTGCGCGGCGAGGATGGCGGAGAGTCGCACCGGGTCGGCGATGTCGGACAGCAGCGGGTTGGGCGTCAGGACGCACAGGCCCGCCTGGTGCGCCAGCAGCTGACGCACGGTGACGTCGCCCTTGTCCTGCGCGGCGAACTCGGGCCAGTACGTGCTGACCCGCTCGTCGTAATCGAAGAGCCCCTTCGACACCGCGTGCGCAACGGCTAGGGCGGCAACACCTTTCGTTGACGAGAACATGTTGACCATGGTGTCGGCCTGCCACGGCGCCCGGCTGATGCCGTCGCGGTAGCCGCCCCACATGTCGACGACCTTGCGGCCGTCACGGTAGACGCACAGCGCCGCGCCGACCTCGCCCCCGGCCGCGAAGTTGGCCCGGAACGCGTCGGCGACCTTGCCGTAGCCGTCGTCGGCATCGCCGTGGACCAGATCAGGGGAGACGGAGACCTTGAGCACCATGGCGTCGATCATCACCCGCGAGGAGACGCAAAACTGTCGAAACCGGGCACGAAATGGACAGTTTTGCGTCGGCTCGGCATGCGACGGCGAATCGGTAGGCTCGGAACATGTTTGCTTTCCGGCCAAGCCTGCCCGGTCTCCCCGGCCCCGACGAGTTGCGAGCCCTGGTCCGCAAAGTCGACACCGCACGTCACCACGGCGTGCCCAACGGCTGCGTACTGGAACTCGACCTGCAGGCCGTGCCGCCGGAGACCGCCGGCTTCGACCCGATCGCCTTCGTCATGGGCAACTCGCGGCCCCTCGTGCTGCGCGACGCCGTCGCCGCCATCCACCGCGCAGCCGACGACAAGCGCGTAGCCGGCCTGATCGCCCGGGTCCAATTGCCCGCTGCCGCAGCGGGTCCGGTGCAGGAGCTGCGCGACGCCATCGCCGCGTTCAGCGCCATCAAGCCGTCCATCGCCTGGGCCGAGACCTACCCGGGGACCATGTCGTACTACCTGGCCTCGGCGTTCCGGGAAGTGTGGATGCAGCCGTCGGGCACCGTCGGGCTGGTCGGTTTCGCCACCAACGCGCTGTTCCTGCGCGACGCGTTCGACAAGGCCGGCATCGAGGCACAGTTCGTCGCGCGCGGCGAGTACAAGTCGGCGGCCAACATGTTCACGCAGGACCGCTACACCGAGCCACACCGCGAGGCCGACGGCCGCCTCATCGAGAGCCTGCATGCCCAGGTGCTGACCGCCATCGCGGAATCCCGCGGCGTCGACGCCGGCGAGCTCGACGCCCTGGTCGACCGGGCGCCGCTGCTGCGTGACGACGCGCGCGCCGCCAACCTGGTGGACCGCATCGGTTTCCGCGACGAGGCCTATGCCCGGGTCGGCGAATTGACCGGTGGCGCAGCGGAATCCGACGGCAAGGAAGCGCCGCCGCGGCTGTTCCTGTCCCGGTACGCCAAGGCCACCGCGGGACACACGCTGCCCGAGGTGCCGCCGCTGCCGGGCATCAAGCACAAGCCGACCATCGCCGTCGTCACCATGGCCGGGCCCATCGTCAGCGGCCGCGGCGGTCCGAGCGCCTTCCCGCCCGGACCGTCGAGCGTCGGCGGCGACACCATCGCTGCGGCCCTACGGGAAGCCGCCGCGGACGACGACGTCGCAGCCGTTGTGCTCCGCGTGGACAGTCCGGGAGGTGCGGTCACGGGTTCGGAGACCATCTGGCGCGAGGTGGCGCGACTGCGCGAAGCGGGCAAGCCGGTCGTCGCGTCGATGGGCGCGGTCGCCGCGTCGGGCGGCTACTACGTGTCGATGGCGGCCGACCACATCGTCGCCAACGCCGGCACCATCACCGGATCCATCGGCGTGGTGACGGGCAAGCTCGTCACCAGGGGCCTCAAGGAACGGCTCGGTGTCGGCTCGGATGCCGTGCGTACCAACGAGAATGCCGATGCCTGGTCGGCGAACCAGCCGTTCACCGAAGCGCAGCACGCGCACGTGGTGGCCGAGGCGGACCTCTTCTACACCGACTTCGTGGAGCGCGTCGCCGACGGCCGCAACCTGCCGGTCGAGGCCGTCGAGCAGGTGGCCCGCGGCCGCATCTGGACCGGTGCCGACGCGCTGGAACGCGGCCTGGTCGACGAACTCGGTGGGCTGCGGACCGCCGTCCGCCGGGCCAAGGTGCTGGCCGGGCTCGATCCCGATGCGACCGCCAAGGTCGTCAACTACCCGGGCTCGTCCCTGCTGGATCACGTGCGACCCAAGGCCTCGTCGCAGCCGGCCGCGGCGTCGTTGCCGGAAGCGGTCGCGGCGCTGCTCGGCCGGTCGCTGGTCGGTGCCCTCGGCCAGGCCGAGCGGTCGATGACCGGGGTCAGCGCTCTCTGGCTGGGGGACTACCGCTTTTAGCCGCTCAGCCGAGAGTGCCGCTGATGTAGATGATCTCGCGCATCGGGTCGTCGTCGCCGAGGACCGTTGCCGTCAGGCCGTGCCGGGCATGCAGATCCACCCGGCCGATGCCGGTCGTCTGCCAGCCCTTTGCGGCCAGATACTCTGCGGCGGAATGCCTTTCGCCGTGGTAGACCAGTGACGGCATGTCCATGTTCACGCCGAGCTGCTGGAAGCCGGCGGCAGCCTCGCGAGCCTTGTCGGCGTCGAAATCCTTGAGCCCCGGCACGAATTCGGTGGCCACGGCGCTGCCGGGAGCGCTGAGCTCGTGGATGGTGTCGAAGAGCTTGTCCTGGGCTTCCGGCGGCAGATAGATCAGCAGCCCTTCGGCCAACCATGCCGTCGCGAGGCTGGGATCAAAACCGGCTGCCCGCAACGCCGCAGGCCAGTCCTCCCGCAGATCGATCGAAACGGTCCGGCGCTGCGCAGTCGGCTCCGCGCCGAGGCCGGCCAGGGTCCGGGTCTTGAACTCGATGACCTCGGGCTGGTCGATCTCGTAGACCACCGTGCCCTCGGGCCACGCCAGCCGGTAGGCGCGCGCGTCCAGCCCGGAGGCCAGGATCACCGCCTGCCGGATTTCCGAGGACGCGGCGACCCCGGCCGAATCGCCGCCGACGGCGGCGATGAAGTAGTCGTCGAAAAACCGCGTACGCACCGCCATTTCGTCGATGTTGGCCCGGGCCCGCGCCGCCGCATCGGGGGCGACGGCATCGAGAACGGCCAGGTCCAGTTCGCCGTCGACCATCTTGGTGAACGCCTCGATCCCGACGGCGCGCACCAGCGGCGCGGCGAACGGATCGTCGATCAGACCGTGTTCGTGGGTGCTGGCGATCGCCCGCCCGGTCGCGACGAGCGTGGCCGTCGCGCCGACGCTCGACGCCAGGTCCCAGCTGTCCCCGTGTGTCCGTGCCATCGCCGTTATGCCTTCTCGCCCAGAACCGCGCGGACGTACTTGAGCTGGGTCCAGGCGCGGGACAACTCGTCGTCCGGGTACTGGAAACCGTTGTCGGCGTGCGCTTCTTCGACCGACCGCGCGGTGACGTCCCAGCCGAGACCGGTCAGGTAGTCGGTGACGTGGTTGCGGTCGCCCTGGTAGATGAGGTCGGCCATTTCGATGTTCGAGCCGAGTGCCTTCATCCGTTCGCGCATCTGCTGCATCCGCTCGTCGTCGAACGCGGAGCTCAGATCGCCGACCTGTTCGGTGGCCACGAAGCTGCCCGGCGCCGACAGGGCGGTGATGTTGTCGAACAACCTGTCCTGGGCCTCCGGCGGCAGGTAGATCAGCAGTCCTTCGGCGATCCACGCGGTGGGCGCCGCGGGATCGAAACCGTTGTCGCGCAGCGCCTGCATCCAGTCGTCGCGCAGGTCGACCGCGACGGTGCGCCGCGTCGCGGTGGGGGCGGCGCCGATATCGGCGAGTGTCGTCGACTTGAACTCGATGACCTCGGGCTGGTCCACCTCGTAGACGACGGTGCCCGCGGGCCAGGGCAGCCGGTAGGCGCGCGCGTCCAGACCGGCGGCCAGGATCACGGCCTGTCGGACGCCGGCCGCGGCCGCGTCGAGGAACAGCTGGTCGAACCAGCGGGTGCGGACCGTCATGCCCTCCGCCGCGCGCCGCGGCGTGAACGCCGGGTTGACGGCACTGAGGTCGATGTCGCCGTCCAGCGCCTTGGTGAAGAAGTCCAGCCCGACGGCGCGCACCAGCGGCTCGGCGTACGGGTCGTTGATCAGTTGCTCGCGGTGGGCGAAGGCGCGTTGCCCGGCGACCATGGTCGCGGTGGCCCCCACACTGGACGCCAGGTCCCAGGAATCTCCGTCGGTTCGTGTCATTGGTTGCCAGCTCCTAGTTCTTGGTGGCCGTCACGGACAGGGAATTACGCAGTGCCGCAGTGTCTTCTGTCTCGGCGAGGGGACGGCCGTACTCCGCGAAAACTTCAAGGCGCGGGCGGGCCGTGGTATTCCAGCCGCTGGCGTCCAGGTGCTCGACCACCGAGGTGCGCTCGCCCTGGTACCAGAGGTCGGTCAGGTTGAGGTCGAGACCGGCGCCGCGCCACCGCTCGCTCATGGCGGCACCGCGCTCACGCATGCCGGCGCCGTGGTCGGTGTGGAACTCCGTGGCCAGGCGGCTGCCCGGCGCCGACAGCGCGGTGATGTTGTCGAACAGCTTGTCCTGCGCCTCGGGTGGCAGATAGATCAGCAGCCCCTCGGCGATCCAGGCCGTCGGTGCCGACGGGTCGAATCCGGCGGCGCGCAGTGCGGCCGGCCAGTCCTCGCGCAGGTCGATCGCCACGGTGCGGCGTTCGCACGTCGGGGTGGCCCCGATCTGTGCCATGGTCCCGGTCTTGGCGGCGATCACCTCGGGCTGGTCGATCTCGTAGACGACGGTGCCGGCCGGCCAGTCCAACCGGTAGGCGCGCGAGTCCAGGCCGGCGGCGAGGATGACGGCCTGCCGGATGCCGGCGTCACCCGCGGTGGTGAAGAAGTCGTCGAAGAACTTCGTCCGCACCGCCATCAGGTTGGTCATCATGGCGGCGGCCGTCCCGACCTCGCCGCTGAGATCGACCTGCCCGTCGAGCAGCTTGATGAAGAACTCGACGCCGACGGCCCGCACCAGCGGATCGGCGTACGGATCGCGAATGAGCGGTTCGGCTTCCTTCGTCGCCAGGGCGCGGGCGGTCGCCACCATCGTGGCGGTCGCGCCCACGCTCGAGGCCAGGTCCCAGGTGTCGCTGTCGGTCCGGGTCATCGGTTCACTCCTGTCGTGGGCTCAGCGCAGTGCGGTGACGTAGTTGACCTCGCCCATCGAGGGCTGGCCGTTCGGGTCGGCCGCGACGGCCGGCAGGCCGTTGCGGACCAGCAGTTCGTTGGAGGTGACGGCGGTGGTCTGCCAGCCGTGGCCCTGCAGATAGGTGTCCACGTCGGCGCGGTCACCGAGATAGACCAGATCGCTGAAGTCGAGTTCGAAGCCCTGGTCGCGCCAGTGTTCCGACGCGGCCTTCATCCGCTCGCGCACGGCGTCCTCGTCGAGGTCCGGTGTGGCCGGCACACCTTCGGCGCCCATCCGGCTGCCCGGTGCGGACAGTTCGGAGATCTGGTCGAGCAGCCGGTCCTGTGCTTCGGGCGGCAGGTAGCCGAACAGGCCCTCGGCGATCCATGCGGTGGGCTTGGTGGGGTCCAGGCCAGCGGCGCGCAGTGCGGCAGGCCAGTCGTCGCGCAGGTCGATCGCCACCGTGCGCCGTTCGGTGGTCGGCGCCGCGCCGAGATCCGACAGGGTCTTGGACTTGAACTCGATGACGTCGGGCTGGTCGATCTCGAAGACGACGGTGCCCGCCGGCCAGACCAGGCGGTAGGCCCGCGAGTCGAGGCCCGCGGCCAGGATGACGGCCTGCCGGATACCGGCCTTGCCGGCGTCCCGGAAGAAGTCGTCGAAGAATCTGGTGCGCGCCGCCATCCCGTTGGTCAGCTGCGACATGGTCGGGCCGTAGCCGGCGCCGAACTGGGCGGGATCGGTGGCGCCGTCGACCAGCTTGGTGAAGAACTCGACCCCGACGGCGCGGACCAGGGGAGCGGCGAACGGGTCGTCGATGATCGGGTCTTCGGAATTGGTGGCGAGGGCGCGGGCGGCGGCGACCAGGGTCGCGGTCGCTCCTACGCTCGATGCCAGGTCCCACGTGTCGTTGTCAGTGCGTGCCATCGCGTCGTTCCTGTCGTCGAGTACCCGTTGAGCGGGCTGGTAGTTAGCTCATGTAACAACCTGTCGGCGACTGTACGCGCCGTTCCTGAACGCGGCAGAAATGCCGGGTGGCGGCACGTTTCGCCGCGTCCCGGCTGGGTAGGAAGGGTTCGGCGCCGAGCGGATGCAGGTCGCGGGGACGGCAACTGTTATTCTCGGAGACTGATTTGACGGCGCGTCCAGGCAGGTCGGGTACCTGCTGTGTTCGCGCACGGAATTAACCAAACGCTGGACCTGACCAGCCCCATCAGCACGCCGCGGCCCGAGCTCGGCTGCGCAGGAGGAAGAGTGCTTTCGGCTTTTATCTCGTCCCTGCGGACGGCCGATCTGCGACGCAAGATCCTCTTCACGCTGGGTGTAGTCGTCCTGTATCGGGCCGGTGCCGCGTTGCCGTCCCCCGGGGTGAACTACCCGAACGTGCAGAAGTGCATCGAGCAGGTCAGTGGCGGTGACGCCGCACAGGTCTACTCGCTGATCAACCTGTTCTCCGGCGGTGCGCTGCTGCACCTGTCGGTGCTGGCGGTCGGCGTGATGCCCTACATCACCGCCAGCATCATCGTGCAGCTGCTGGTCGTGGTCATCCCGCGCTTCGAACAGCTGCAGAAGGAAGGCCAGTCCGGTCAGGCCAAGATGACGCAGTACACGCGTTATCTCGCGATCGCGCTGGCAGTTCTGCAGGGCACCTCGATCGTCGCGATGGCCGCGAGCGGCAACCTGCTGCAGGGCTGCACCCTGAACATCATCCAGGACCAGAGCATCTTCACCCTGGTCGTGATCGTGCTGGTCATGACCGCGGGCGCCGCCCTGGTCATGTGGATGGGCGAGCTCGTCACCGAGCGTGGCATCGGTAACGGCATGTCGCTGATGATCTTCGCCGGCATCGCCGCCCGCATCCCGTCCGAAGGCCAGTCCATCCTGGAGAGCCGTGGCGGCGTGGTCTTCGCCTCCGTCGTGGTCGCGACGCTCGTGATCATCGTCGGTGTCGTCTTCGTCGAGCAGGGCCAGCGCCGTATCCCGGTGCAGTACGCCAAGCGCATGGTGGGCCGCCGGATGTACGGCGGTACCTCGACCTATCTGCCACTCAAGGTCAACCAGGCCGGCGTCATCCCCGTCATCTTCGCGTCGTCGCTGATCTACATCCCGCACCTGATCACCCAGCTGGTCACCGCCGGTGATCCGAACGCATCCAACGGCTGGTGGTCCAAGGCGATCGCCAAGTACCTGACCAACCCGGCCGATCCGGTCTACATCGCGATCTACTTCGGGCTGATCATCTTCTTCACCTACTTCTACGTGTCCATCACGTTCAACCCCGATGAGCGGGCGGACGAGATGAAGAAGTTCGGTGGCTTCATCCCGGGCATCCGGCCGGGCAAGCCGACGGCGGACTACCTGCGGTACGTCCTGAGCCGCATCACGCTGCCGGGCTCGATTTACCTCGGTTTGATCGCGGTGTTGCCTAATCTGTTCCTGCAGAGCGGCGGCAGCAGCGCCCAGAACCTGCCATTCGGCGGTACGGCCGTGCTGATCATGATCGGCGTGGGTCTGGACACGGTGAAGCAAATCGAGAGCCAGCTGATGCAGCGCAACTACGAAGGGTTCCTCAAATGAGAATGGTTCTGCTGGGACCGCCGGGAGCAGGCAAGGGCACTCAGGCCGAGAAGCTGGCCGAGAAGTTCGGCATCCCGCAGATCTCCACGGGTGATCTGTTTCGTAGCAACATCAGCAAGGGCACCCCGCTCGGTGTCGATGCCAAGAAGTACCTCGACGCCGGTGACCTGGTCCCGGCCGAGCTGACCAACGCGCTGGTCGACGACCGTCTCGACGCCGACGACACCGCCGCCGGGTTCATCCTCGACGGCTTCCCCCGCTCGGTCGAGCAGGCCGTCGCGCTGAAGGACATGCTGGCCAAGCGCAACCTCAAGCTGGACGCGGTGCTGGAGTTCCGTGTGTCGGAGTCCGAGCTGCTGACGCGGTTGAAGAGCCGCGGCCGCGCCGACGACACCGAAGAGGTCATCCTCAACCGCATGAAGGTGTACCGGGACGAGACCGCCCCGCTGCTGGACTACTACCGGGACGAGCTCGTCTCGGTCGACGCCGTCGGCAGCCTGGACGAGGTCTTCGCCCGCGCCCTGCAGGCGCTCGGTAGCTGAAACCGCCGATCCGGCTGAAGTAGTCATCGATGATTGGTCTACCCCGACGCGGCCGCAAGGTCGTCCCGCAGCGGACACCCGGCGAACTGGACGCGATGGCCGCTGCCGGTTCGCTGGTGGCGGCCGCGCTGAAAGCGGTTCGTGAAGC
This sequence comes from Mycobacterium sp. SMC-16, assembly GCF_046250085.1. Lineage (NCBI taxonomy): Bacteria > Bacillati > Actinomycetota > Actinomycetes > Mycobacteriales > Mycobacteriaceae > Mycobacterium > Mycobacterium sp. SMC-16. The sequence continues at coordinate 4,663,092 of NZ_CP176427.1, read as the reverse complement.
CGCCGCACCCGGGATGTCCACTCTCGAGCTCGACCAGATCGCCGAATCCGTCATCCGCGATGGCGGCGGCATCCCGTCGTTCCTGGGCTATCACGGCTTCCCGGCGACCATCTGCGCGTCGGTCAACGACCGCGTGGTGCACGGCATTCCGACCGCCGACGAGGTGCTCGTCAGCGGTGACCTGGTCTCGATCGATTGCGGCGCCATCCTGGACAACTGGCACGGCGACTCGGCCGTGACGTTCGGTGTCGGCCCGCTGATCGACGCCGACCAGAAGCTGTCCGACGCCACCCGTGAGTCCATGGAGGCCGGCATCGCCGCCATGGTCCCCGGTAACCGGCTGACCGACGTCTCGCATGCCATCGAGCGGGGGACCCACGCGGCGTCCGCCCGCTACGACCGCAAGTTCGGCATCGTCGCAGGCTACGGCGGGCACGGCATCGGTCAAGAGATGCACATGGACCCGTTCCTGCCGAACGAGGGATCACCTGGCCGGGGCCCGTTCCTCGAGCCCGGCTCGGTGCTGGCCATCGAGCCGATGCTGACGCTGGGCACCTCGAAGACGGTCATTCTCGAAGACGAATGGACAGTCGTCACCAAGGACGGCTCGCGTGCCGCACACTGGGAACACACCGTTGCTGTCACCGAGGACGGACCCCGAATCTTGACGCTGCTTCGCGACTGATCCGGTGAACCGGATCGCCCCTGATCTCGTGTCAATGACGGAGGTTGGTGCATGAGCGATCCGGAGGCCGCCATGATGCGGGTGCTTTACGACGAGCACGCAGGCGCCCTTTGGCGCTATGCCCTGCGTCTGACACAGGACTCGGCGCGTGCCGAGGACGTGGTGCAGGAGACGTTGCTGCGGGCGTGGCGCCACCCCGATGTCGTATCCGACGCCAACCAGTCCCCGCGGGCCTGGCTCTACGCCGTCGCCCGCAACCTCATCATCGATGAGCAGCGCAGCGCCCGGCGCCGGCACGAAACGACGTCGTCAGAGGTGGTGGAGGCCGAGGACCGGACGGACCCGGCCGCCACCGACGAGGTGGATACCGCCCTGGATCGGATGTTGCTCGGGGGTGCCCTGAGTCAGCTCTCCGTCGACCATCGCGCAGTGATCGAGCGCGCGTACTACCGGCAGTTGAGCGTCGCCCAGATCGCGGCGGAGCTTCAGATCGCCGAGGGCACAGTGAAATCGAGGCTGCATTATGCGGTCCGGGCGCTGCGCCTGAATCTGCAGGAAATGGGGGTGACCCGGTGAGCATTCACATTGTCGAACCTCTCGGACCCTTCGATGGCGACCGGTACGCAACCTGGGACGCCGCCTACGTGCTGGGCTCGCTGTCCAGCGCCGAACGCCGTGAGTACGAAGCGCACCTACAGACCTGCTCCCGGTGCCGCGACGCGGTCGGTGAGCTCAGCGGTATGCCGGCCCTATTGGGTCTACTGGATTTGGCCGACGTGCAGGAGATCGGCGCCGAGCAGCCCGAGCCGCCGTTGCGGCCCGAGGTGCTCGACTCGGTACTGGCCAAGGTGCGCTGGCGCCGGCGCCGGACCCGCTGGGTGACGACGGCGGTGGCCGGCCTGGCCGCGGCGGTACTGGCAGTCGGTGCGGTGGCCGTCGTCCGGCCCGAGTTCTTCGGTGGGGGCCAGAGCCAGGAGCAGGTCGCGCAGTTGCCCATGCAGCACGTGGCACCCACACCGTTCAACGCCACCATCGCGCTGAGCAGCTTCGGCTGGGGCACGCGGATCGACATGGCCTGCAGCTACGGCGACTGGTCCAGCGGACCGGCCGCGCCACCGACCAACCTGGGTATGGTGGTGGTGGGCCGCGATGGCAGCCGTAACCAGATCGCCACATGGTTCGGCATGTCCGGTGCCACCGCGTTGCCGAGTGGTAACACGCCGATGCAGGTTTCGGAAATTGCTGCGGTACAACTGGTTTCCGCCGACAACGGCAAGGTTTTACTGGAGCGCAATCTCTAAAAATTTCCACTGGCGTTGAACCATTCGCCCATCCGCCTCGTGTCTGTGGTTAGACGAGCGGAAGCAGGTGGCAGATGGTCAGCAGGCATCGGGTGGCGGACCACATCATCACGCAACTTGCGGCGTCGGGTGTCGAGTATTTCTTCGGCGTCGACGGGGCCAACATCGAGGACCTGTTCGACGCGGCGTTCCTCGCCGACGACGTCACCGCGATCCTGGCCAAGCATGAGTTCTCCGCGGCCACCATGGCCGACGGCTACAGCCGCGCGGTGTCCCGGATCGGGGTGGTGGCCGCGACGTCGGGCGGCGGATCGCTGAATCTTGTTGCGGGACTGGGTGAATCACTGGCCAGCCGAGTGCCGGTGCTGGCTCTGGTGGGGCAGGCGCCGACCGGCATGGACGGCCGCGGCAGCTTCCAGGACACCAGTGGCCGGTCCGGATCGCTGGACGCGGTGGCGTTGTTCTCGGCGGTGTCGGTGTACTGCCGTCGCGTGACGGAGCCGGAGGACATCGTGCCGGCGCTGGCGGAGGCGCTGACCGCGGCGGCCGGTGGCGGCCCGGCGGTACTGCTGCTGCCGAAGGACGTCCAGCAGGCGATGATCGATGTGGTCAATCCGGTTGCTGCTGTGCAGGATTCGTTGCTGGCAGACCCGGGTCCCATCGCCGAGGTGCTGCGCCGGGCGCTGGGGCCGGTCACGATCATCGCCGGCGAGCAGGTGGCCCGCGACGACGCCCGCCGTGAGCTCGAGGAATTGCGCTCGGTGCTGCGGGCCTGGGTCGCCACGGTGCCTGACGGCAAGGACGTCAGCGGCTCACCCGGGCTGGGGCAGTCGTCATGGCTGGGCGTCACCGGCGTGATGGGCCATCCGCGGGTCGTCGACGCGATCTCCCGCAGCGCGGTGTGTCTGGTGATCGGGACGCGCCTGGCGGTGACGGCGCGCGCCGGCCTCGACAGCGCGCTGGCCGGGGTGCAGACGGTCTCGCTCGGCGCGGAACGTCCGTATGTGCCGAGCACACACGTGAATTCGACCAACCTGCGGGCATCGCTGACGGCGCTGACCCGATCGTTGACCGGAGCCGGCCGGCCCCACGGGCTACGGGTCCTCGACCCGCTGCCGCACACCGAACTTCAGCCGCCGCCGCACGACGGCCCCGGCATCCGGTACCGCGACACCGTCGCCCTGCTCGACGAACTGCTGCCCGACGGCGCCGACATCGTCGTCGACGCCGGCAACACCGGTGCCTCGACGGTGCACGGGCTGCCGGTGCGCCGGTCCGGCCGCTTCGTGGTGGCGCTCGGGATGGGCGGCATGGGATACAGCTTCGGCGCCGGCATCGGCATGTGCTTCGCGCGGGCGAAAACCGCTGGGCCGCAATACCGGACCGTGGTGGTGGCCGGCGACGGCTCGTTCTTCATGCACGGCATGGAGCTGCACACGGCGTTGGAGTACCGGCTCCCGATCACCTTCGTGTTGTTCAACAACAACGCCCACGCCATGTGCGTCACCCGCGAACAGTTGTTCTACGGCGACCGCTACAGCTACAACCGCTTCACCCCGGCCCGGCTGGGCGCCGGCCTGGCCGCGATGTTCCCCGGCCTGCACGCGACGGACGTCACCGAGCTGCCGCAGCTGGCCGGCGCGCTGAGCGAAGCGCTCAGCCGGCACGGGCCATCGGTCGTCAGCGTCGAATGCTCCGCCGACGAAATCCCCACGTTCGCACCATTTCTCGATACCGCCACACAACAGACGCAGAAAGAGAGCTCCCAGCATGTCGCTGCCCGCGCTTGAAGACATCGCCCTACCCATCGACGGCGTGACCCGCATCGAGAACGCGCCGCGGGAAAAGGCCACGCCCATCATCATGGAGATGATGCGGTCGGTATACCCGCACGACGTCGTCTTCGGTGGCTACTGCACCGTCAACGACTACATCGACTGCCCGCCGGAGGAACTGTTCGAGTACCTGGCGGACACCCGCAGCCTCGAGGAGTGGACCTACAGTCTGCGCGGATTCACCGAGACCGAGGAACCGGGCCTCTGGCTGGCCTACGACCGGCTGGGCTCGGAGACCGAAATCTACACGCGCACAGTGGCGAACCGCGAGGCGATGACCGTCGACTACCACTGTGCCTGGGACCAGGGCCGGCACCTCTGGATGATCTACCTGATGCGCGTCGTCGACGCCCAGGTCGTGCTCAACAAGCCGGGTTCGGTGGTGCTGTGGACCAACTGCCACCACCCGTTCTACGACAACAACCCCTACCCGGAGACCGCGCCCGCACAGCGACCCGTGTGGGTCGGGGACTTCTGGGACATGTTCGGGGCGGGCCACCGCCTGGAACTGGACAACCTCAAGGCGATTGCCGAATACCGGCACCGCAACGGTCTGCCGATCACCCCGGCCTGGATGAAGTGAGTCACGCATGAGCCAACCAGTTGTGAGCCTGCTCGACGTTTCGACCTATCTTCCGGGCGAGCCGATCAGCGCCGACTACTACGCGCAGTTCGCCGATTCCGACGACCTGCGGGACAACCTGATGTTCCGGGCGCCGAAGTTCCGCCACCACGTGGCACCCGACGAGACGGCCATCGACATGGTCGAGCGGGCGGCGGCGGGCCTCGTCGACCGGCACGGCTCCGACGCCCTCGCCGACGTCGACATCCTGATCACCCACACCCAGTTGCCCGACATGCCGTTCTACGGCGGCGGTGGCGGTATGGCCAATCGGCTTGGCATGAAGCCGAACTGGGTGATCGACCTGCACAACGGCGGGTGCGCGGCCTTCATCCTGGGCCTCAAGCTGGCCAAGCAGTTGATCGCCTCCGGGGAGGGGCGTACCGCGTTGGTGGCGGTGGCGCAGAACGCGGCGGGCCAGGTCTTCGACCAGGTCACCATTCGACCCAAGGCGCAGGCGTCGGTACCCGGTGACGGTGCCGCGGTGGGACTCGTTGCGGCCTCTGATGTTTCGCCGATCCTCGACGTCGAATGCCGCACCTACGGCGAATACGCCGGTGACATGACGATGTCGGTCGACCCGCCGCGCAAATGGTGGCAGGCCGGGCCCGGCGAGGGCTGCATCGGCTTCACCGAGAGCAAGATCACCAAAGTGCTGGCCCGGGGCAACCGTCAGGTGCCCGAGGTGGCGTACGCGGTGTGCGACCGGATCGGGCTGGCGCCCAAGGACATCGGCCTGCTGGTCACCAATCAGCCGAACCGCGTGTTCCTGCGGAACTGGCGCGAGGCCCTGGAACTGCCCGAGTCGAAGCACCGCGACACGTTCGACGAGTGCGGCAACCTGTTCGCCGCCGGCGTGCCCGTCAACCTGGACCGGGCGATCACCGACGGACAGGTCGGCGAGGGTGACGTCGTGATGATGGCGGCCTTCGCGCACGCCGGTGACTTCGCCGGTGCGGCCGCCGTGCGCTGGGGCGGACAGCGATGACGCCCACGTGCGCGTTGGCCGATGCGGTCGGTTCGCTACCCGCCGCGGACGACCCGCTGGCGTTGGCGCTCAACGAGAATCCGTTCCCGCCACTGCCTGCGGTGCGGGCCGCGCTCACCGCGTCGATCGGTGTGGTGAACCGGTATCCGGAGTTCCTGCCGCAGCGGCTGCGGTCGCTGATCGCCGGACACGTCGGCGTCGCCGATGACCAGGTGCTCGTCGGAGCGGGCGCCACGGGCGTCATCCTGCAGGTGCTGCAGGCCGTCACGCACCCCGGCGATGTGCTGGTGACGGCGTCACCGACCTTCGACGGCTACCCGATCTTCGCGCAGATGGCGCGACTGCGGTCGGTGACCGTGCCGCTGGACCGGCACGGTCACCATGACCTCGACGCCATGGCGGCGGCCGCGGCGCGGGCCCGCGTGGTGGTGATCTGCCGTCCGCACAACCCGACCGGGACGGTCGAGTCGGCCGCCGACCTGTACCGGTTCCTGGACCGGGTGCCGTCGGGCACCGTCGTCCTGCTGGACGAGGCGTACGTCGAATTCCTGGCCCCCGAGCTGTGCCTGGACATCCCGTCGCTCGTGGTGCGGTATCCCAATCTGGTTGTGGTGCGCACCTTTTCGAAGGCCTACGGACTGGCCGGCCTGCGCATCGGCTACGGCGTGTGTGCGCCGTCGCTCGCCCGCGACCTGTGGGGTATGCAGCTGCCGTTCGGGATCGGGATCACCGGCCTGGTGGCCGTCGCCGCGTCCTACGATGCGGAAGATCAACTGCGGCAACGTATCCGGATGATCGCCTCGGAAGGGGCGTTTCTGCGGGCACGGCTGCGCTCGATGGGCGTGTACTGCACCGACAGTCACGCCAACTTCGTCTATCTGCCGAGCGGGGCGCGGGCCTGGGAGTTCGGCGACGACGGCCCGCGGGTGCGCAGCTACGCCGACGGCGGCGTCCGGATCACCGTCGGGGACCGCAGGTCGTCGCGCGCGGTGCTGGCGGCCATCCGTAAGGCGGTGGACGGGACGGGCGTCGGGGCCTGACTGCATCGGCCGAGGGGTCCGGTGCGGTATGAATGAGCGGTGAGCAGTGACCCCATCGCCCGGGCCCGGGCCAACTGGGAGCGGGCCGGCTGGGGCGACGTCGCCGACGGCATGGTCGCGGTGACGTCGGTGATGCGGGCCCACCAGATTCTGCTGGCGCGCGTGGAGACTGCGCTGCGGCCCTATGACCTGAGCTTTTCCCGCTACGAATTGCTGCGGCTGCTGGCGTTCAGCGGTAGTGGCGCGCTGCCGATCACCAAGGCGTCCGACCGGCTGCAGGTGCACGTCACGAGCGTCACCCATGCCATCCGGCGGCTCGAGGCCGATGGTCTCGTCGAGCGGGTGCCGCACCCCACCGACGGGCGGACCACCCTGGTGCGGTTGACCGAGGTGGGCCGCTCGACGGTCGAGGACGCCACGGTGACCCTCAACAAGGAGGTGTTCGCTGACGTCGGGATGTCCGACGAACAGTCCGCGGCGCTGGTCGATGCGATCGAGACCCTGCGCCGCACCGCCGGCGACTTCTGACCGGCTCAGCGCCGCAGCGGATTCCGCGATTCGATCAGGGGCCGCAGCGATTCGGCGAACATCGGTTTGGCGAAGTAGTAGCCCTGGCCGATATCGCACCCGTACGCCGAGAGCTGCTCGGCGGTCGCGGCGTCTTCGACTCCTTCGGCGACGCTCGCGATGTTCAGGGCGTGGGTCAGGTTGATCACCGATCGAACGATGGCGGCGGCGCGGGGATTGTGCGTCATCGGCAGCACGAACTCGCGGTCGAGTTTGAGTTCATCGACCGGCAGGTCGCGCAGGTAACTCGTGGTCGAGTAGCCGGACCCGAAGTCGTCGATCGACACCCGCAGACCCGACTTCCGGAGCCGATCGATGACCACCTCCGTCCGGCTCATGTTCGACAGCAGCATCTGCTCGGTGATCTCCACGGTGAGGGCGCTCGGTGGCAGTGAGTGCTCGGCGAGGATGGTCCCTATGCGATCGGCCAGATCGACGTCGGTCAGCGACTGCGCGAAGAGGTTGATGGCGACCGGCACATTGCGATATCCCGTCCCGAACCAGGTCGAGGCGTCCAGGACCGCTTGCTTGAGCACCGTGTCGGTAACCGAGCCGATCAGGCCGTTACGCCGGATCAACGGCAGAAACTCGGACGGGGTCAGCAGGCCGAGCTCGGGATGGGGCCAGCGGAGCAACGCCTCCACACCGACGATTTCGCCGGTGGCCAGCAGCACTTTGGGCTGATACACCAACTTCAACTCGGAGTCGCCGATGGCACGGCGCAGTTGCCCGAGCAGTTGCACACCGGCTTGGGCGGGCGGCTGGATCCGACCGCTGTCGCTCCACCGCTGCGGCAGGTCCAGCCGCGAGACCTGGCGCATGTCCGCGGAGAAGGTCTGTACGCCGCCGATGCCGGTCCGCTTGGCGGCGTACAGCGCGATGTCGGCCTGCTGCATCAGATCGTCAGCGGTGACGTCTGGTTCGTCGGCGGGGGTGATCGCCAACCCGACACTCGGGTGGATGAAGACCTTCTCGCTGTTGAGCGAGAACGGTGCGTCGAAGGCCTCGATGATCCGCTCGGCGATGGTGGTTGCCGCATTCGGTGCCGACCGGATGAGAACGGCGAATTCGTCGCCGCCGAGCCGGGCCACGGTGTGCTCGGCCGGCACCGTGTTCTTGAGCCGACTCGCGACGTCGATCAACAGCTCGTCGCCGCTCGGGTGCCCGAGGTTGTCGTTCACCATCTTGAAGTCGTCGAGGTCGAGTGCGAGCACGGCGATGGGAACCCGGTCGTCTCCACGTGACCGGATGGCCGCATCGAGGTGGTCGTTGAACATCAGCCGGTTGCCCAGCCCCGTCAACGGATCGCGCCGGGTCTGGTCGGCGAGGTCGAACAACAGCCGCCGATTCTGGATCAGCACGATCAGCTGCCGGACCAGTGCCGTCATCACGAGTACCGACGCGGCGATCAGTACCGGCTTGTCGTTGGTCACCGGCCAGAGGTCGATGAGCCCGACGACCACTGCGGCCACCATCGGCGAATAGGGGAGCCAGAGCAATGGATCGGCCAGGGCCTGCCGTTTCCGCCCCGTCGCCGACGGCGGTTTGCGCGCATCGATCAGCCCGCCGGCACTGAACAACACCAAGCCCGCGGCCCAGCCGACGACAGCCACCGGACTGGTCGAATTCGATTGGGCCAGAACGTATATCCAGATGCTATCGGCCACTGCGACGATGATCAGCCCCGTGCACACCAGGACGATGGCCTGGCGTTTGCCCGGTACCGTCGAACTGACCGTCAACACCGCCAGCGTGATCATGACGACGTCCGAGATCGGGAACGCGACCGACACCGCGGTCGCCAGCCAGCTGGAATGCGTGGATGCGAACAGCTCCTCCAGGATCAGCACCCAGCACACGAGGAACAGCGCGGAGGCGATGATGACGCCGTCCAGCACGGGGCGCAGTGCCGACATGCGGTCGGGCCGAACCTTCCCGGCGGACGCGACCACCACAGAGCAGGGCAGCAGCAGGAACGCGGCATCGGCCACCGACGGAAACGCGGGCGGCGAACCGAGCACGGCGTGGTGATAGAGCAGGATCAGGTTGCCGGCGACCCAGCCCGCCATCCCGATCGCGAGTGCCAGCCAGGCGCGCTGTCGCCGGCCTCGGTTGGCCCGGTAGGCGGCCACCGCGGCGAGGCAGGCAAGGCTGCTGAAGACCGTCAGCCCGATGTCGTTGGTGAGACGTGCCGCCAACGTGCCATGGTCACCGAAGATCACCAGATAGGCGAATGCAGCGAAGATGACTGCAGCAGCACCGATGACCGCATTTGTGTTGCCTGTGCGCACCTACACTCCCATGTCAACCACGATGGTTCGGTATTCCTCGGGCATTGTCAAAATTTGCCAAATCAGCCGCGAGATACATGACGGATGATTTCTAGCAACGTCAGGCCGTTGTCATCAAGTCGTCGATGGCAGCGGGATGGTGGCGGTGACGATGGTGCCCGAGCCGGGCCGGGACCGGATATTCAGCCGGCCGCCGACGATCTCGGCGCGCTCGGCCATCGACAACAACCCGTAGCCACCCGTCTCGTCGGCGCCCAGCGGGCGCTCGAACGTGTCGAAACCGATGCCGTTGTCGATGATCTCGAGCCGGGCGTGCTCCGCGTCGGCCGTGAACTTCAGCAGCGCATTGCTGGCGTGGGCGTGCTTCACGACGTTCTGCAGGCACTCCTGCGCGATGCGGTACAGCGCCAGCTCGATGTGGTCGGGCAAGCGGACGTCGGTCAGCTCCACGTCGACGTCGAGCTGACCGATGGAGCGCGCGAGGCTGGCCAGCCCGCCGGCCAGCCCCAGATCGTCGAGGACCGGCGGGCGCAGGTTCCCGATGGCGGCGCGGGCCTCGCCGAGCGTCAGGTCCACCAGCTCCCGGGCCAGCGTCAGCTGCTCGGCCGCGACGGCGGTGTCGGTCCCGACCGCCCGGCTCGCCGCGTCGAGCCGGTACGACAGCGTCACCAGCCGCTGCGAGATACCGTCGTGGATATCGCCGGCCAGCCGGCGGCGCTCGATCTCCTGGGCCTCGATGACCTGCTCGACGAAGTTCTCATGGGCACGTTCGCGGGCGACGAGCTGGCGGTGCAACCGGGCCTGGTGCATGGCCCCGGCGATCAGCCGGCCGATGACCAGCAGCAGCTCCACGTCGCGGGCGGTGAATTCCCGGCGCTCGACGGTGTGCACGTTGAGCACGCCGACCAGTCCGCCCGGGTCGGTCTCCATCGGCACCGACACCATGGACGCGAAGTCACTGCCGCGCAGCGATTCGAACGGCCGGTAGCGCGGATCGGATTCCTTGTCGTGGCGGATCACGACGGGCTCGCGATTGCTGGCCACCCACCCGGAGACGCCCTCGCCCAGCGGCAGCCGGATTTTGCCGACCTCCTGGTCGAACGGCGGGGTGGCGCCCGTCAATGTCAGCGAGCGTTCGGTGTCGTCGAGCACGTGGACGAAGCAGACGTCGGTGCCGGTGGCCGCGGTGATCATCCGGGCGGCCGCCGCGGCCAGCGGCTCGACGCCGGGTCCGCTCGAGGCGGCCTGAATCAGCTCGCGCAGCAGGGCCAGCTCGCGGTCGGCGGTCAGCACCTCATTGCGCGGCGTCATCGGTAGATGCCCTCCCGCAGCGCGGTGGCCACGGCGCCGGCCCGGTCACTGACGTCGAGCTTGCGGTAGATGGACCGCAGGTGACTCTTGACGGTCTCCTCGCCGATCACCAGCCGGGTCGCGATACCGCGGTTGGACAGTCCGTCGACGACGAACGACAGGATTTCGCTCTCGCGCTGCGTCAGGCCCTGCCGGGCGCCGGGCCAGAACTCGTCGCGCTGCATTCGGGCGGCGGTATCGGCGGCCCGGGCGGCCATACTCGGGTCGATGGCCGTCGCCCCGCCGTGCACCAACTCGAGCTGACGGACCAGGTCGTCGCTGCTGATGCTCTTGAGCAGATAGCCCGCCGCCCCGACCCGCAGCGCCTGGTACAGGTACTGCTCGTCGTCGTACACCGACAGCATGACCACCTTGCGGTCCGGGGCACGTTCGCGCAGTTCACGGCACAGGTCCAGGCCGCTGGCGCCCTGCATCCGCACGTCGCACAGAACGATGTCGGGCTGCAGCTCGTCGACCACCGCGGCGGCGCGTTCGGCCCCGACGGCCTGGCCGACCACCCGCACCCGGTCGCTGAACGCGGCCAGCATGGCCTTGAGTCCCTCGATGACCATTTCGTGGTCGTCGACCAGGATCAGCCGTACCGGCGCAGCGGCGCCGGCTTCGGGCTCGGCGGTCATGCGCGATCCGCCTTCGGCTTCTCGCTGGTGCTCATGGCATCACCTTAGAGCGGCGATTCCGCGCTGGTCGGGAGGACCGGCTGTGGACCATCGGGAATGTTCATCCCGAATCTCGCCCGTCCAATCCCCCGTTGGGGGGAGGCCCCGCACATGTGACGTGGGACACCCTTGTACCCATGTCGGTGAGTTGTGTGGAGCGCACGTTCTGGTGGGATGTGGCACGCCCGGCCCATGCCGTGATCGACCCGCTGCGCGCGGTGATCTTCGACCTGGACGGTGCGCTGGCCGACGTCGAGCGCGACGCACACCGCGTGGCGTTCAACGCCGCCTTCGCCGAGCACGGGCTGGATATCTCCTGGTCGGTGGCCGAATATGGCCGGCTTGTCCGCATCGCCGACGAACAGCGTCGCGTCGCCTCGGCACTGCGCCGGCGCGGATACGGACGGGTCAGCAACGAGATCGCCGCCCACGTGTACCGCACCAAGACCGACCTTTTCGAGACGTCGGTCCTCGACGGTGACGTCAGCCCGCGCGACGGCCTCGCCGACCTGGCGGCCGGCTTGTTCGGCGCCGGGGTGGCGGTGGCTGTCGTCAGCACCGGGAGCCGGTCCTGGGTCGAGCCGCTGGTCCGTCAGCTGCTGGGCGACGGCATCGCCGAGACCATCGTGACGCCCGATGATCTGCCGCGTCCGACCCGGGAACCGGATCTGCACGGCCACGCCCTGTGGGAGTTGGGGCTGGGACCGGAGAGCGCGCTGGCGGTGGCGGGCGGTGCCCGCGGTTTCCGCGCGGCACGGGCCGCCAAGCTGGCGACGCTGGTGGTCACCACCGGCTACTCGGCCGGCCACGAATTCCCCGGGGCGGTCCAGGTGCGCGCAGAGTACGACGGCCTGCTGGCCGCCGGATGCGAGCGCCTACACAAGAACTGGTGGTCAGCCCAGGGCTGACCACCAGTTCTTCACAGCTTTTGAGTTGTCGAGGCGGGCCGATGGCCCGCCTCGCTTTGGTCGATCAGAGGTGCGGCAGACCGATGCTCGGCAAGCCGATGGACGGCAGCCCGATGGATGGCAAACCGATCGGCGGCGGCGGAAGTTGCGGCATGCCGATCGCCGGAGGCGGCGGCAGTTGCGGCAGGCCGATGGGCGGCGGCGGCGGAAGCTGCGGCAGGCCGATCTTCGGGGATGGCAGCTTGGTCAGATCAGGCATCTGCGGCGCCGCCAGCTTGGTGAAGTCCGGCATCTGCGGCATGCCGATGGGGGGCATCTGCGGCAGGCCGATAGGGGGCAGCTTGGGTGCGGCCAGCGCGCCGAGCGAAACGATGGCCGGTACGCCGATGGCCGGCAGACCCAGCGCCGGCAGACCACCGAGGCTCGGTGCGGCCGCGGCCGGCGCCGCGAGCGCCGGAGCAGCGATGGCCGGGGCGGCGGCGGCCACGGAGGAGACCTTGGCGATGTCGCCGACGGCGGACATGGTGCCGAAGGTGGCGGCGGTCGCGACCGGCGCCACGGTCTGAGCGCCTGCGAGGGTGGCGCTGGCGGGCACCGCCAGATTGCCGAGGGCCAGACCCGCGAGTCCGGTGACCAGGCCACCGAGGCCGGCGTCGACCACCAGGCTGGGCAGGCTCAGGCCGGGCAGACCGAGAGACAGCGGGATGGCGACGGTCGCCTCGGGCGGCTGCATGCTCGACAGGTTGATGGGCGGGAAGCCGCCCAGGCTCCAGTCGTCGCCCCAGTCGAGGCCGTTGTCGTTGTTGCGCGCCGTCTTGCCGGTGTGGCCCGCCGTCGAGCTCGAGGTCGAGTTGGCGACGGTCTTGCTGTTGGCCGTGCCCACGTCACCCGAAGGAGTGGTGGCCGACTCGTTGTTCTTGCTGGCCTGCTGTTGCGACGAATCCTGGTTGTCAGGGCTCACGGGGTCAGGCGACGCGAACGCGACACCGGCTCCGCAGAGCGCAACAGCAACCGCCGTTGCGGAGACCGTTGCCCCCCGGGCGAAAAGTTTGAAAGTCATGCGGCGCGAATCCTCCCTGTGCGACCCACGCATCCTATGCCCTAATGCGCGCGATGTCACAGTTAACTAACGAATACCACTGTGACGTGCGGTGATGATGAGGTGACGTCATTGACGCAGCAGATTGATCACCGCGCTGAAGTCGAGATCGGGATGCTCGGCGGCAAACTTTGCGTAGATGTCCGCGGCATGGCTGCCGAGGGGTGCGGACGACCCCGTCGAGCGCACCGCAGCCATCGCCAGACCGAGGTCCTTATTCATGAGGGCAGTGGCGAAACCGGGCTGGAAATCGTTGTTGGCCGGAGACGTGGGGACCGGTCCGGGGACGGGGCAGTTCACCTGCACGGCCCAGCAGTTGCCGGTCGCGCCGGTGATCACGTCGAACAGCGACTGCTTGTCCAGGCCGAGGTGCTCGGCGAGGACGAATGCCTCACCGATCGCGATCTGCTGGACGGCGAGCACCATGTTGTTGCACACCTTGGCGGCCTGGCCGGCCCCCGAGTCGCCGCAGTGGATGATCTTGCCGGCCATGGGCTCGAGCACCGCGCGGCCGCGTTCGAAGGCCTCGGGCTCGCCGCCGACCATGAACGCCAGCGTGCCGGCCGTCGCGCCTTTCACGCCGCCCGACACCGGCGCGTCCAGTTGGGCGAAGCCGTGCTCGCCGGCCAGACGGTGCACCTCGCGGGCGTCGTCGACCGAGATGGTGGACGAATCGATGAACAAGGTGCCGGGGGCCGCGGCGGGCAGGACGTCGGCGTAGCAGCTCTTCACCAGATCGCCGTTGGGCAGCATGGTGATGACGACGTCGGCACCGGCCACTGCCTCGGGGCCGCTGTCGAAGGTCGTCGCGCCGTGTTCCCGCGCGGCCTGCGCCGCGGCCGGGACCGGGTCGAAGCCGTGCACGGTGTGCCCGGCCGCGATGAGGTTGGCCGCCATCGGCCCGCCCATGTGGCCCAGCCCGAGAAATGCGATCGTCGCCATCAGTGTGTCCTCCCTAGTTCTCCGCGATTTGTGCACGATTTCCCGCGCTCGCCGCGGATTTTCGTGCACAAATCGCTCAGTTGCGTGCGGCGGTCGAGGCCGCCCGACCGATGACCACGCGCATGATCTCGTTCGTCCCCTCCAGGATGCGGTGCACCCGGAGATCGCGGACGATTTTTTCCAGCCCGTACTCGCGCAGATAGCCGTAGCCGCCGTGCAGCTGCAATGCCTGGTCGGCCACCGTGTAGCAGGCCTCGGTCACGTGGAGCTTGGCCATGGCGCACAGTTCGACCTTGCGCGGATTGTTGGTGTCGAGTGCGATTGCCGCCCGCCACAACATGTTTCGCGAGGTTTCCAAGGCGGTCGCCATGTCCGCGAGGGCGAACCGGATGGTCGGCTCGTCGATCAGGGCCCCGCCGAAGGCCTCACGCGACGCCAGATAGCCGAGCGCCTTGTCGTAGGCGGCCTGCGCACCGCCCAGGGAGCAGGCGGCGATGTTGATGCGGCCCCCGTTGAGGCCGTTCATCGCGATGGAGAAGCCTGTGCCCTCGCCGTCCGAGCCGCCGAGCATGGCTTCGGCGGGCACCCGCACACCTTCCAGGATCACCTGGGCTGTGGGCTGGGCGTGCCAGCCCATCTTCTCCTCGTTGGCGCCGAAACTCAGTCCCGGCGTGTCCTTTTCGACGATGAAGGCCGAGATGCCACGCGGTCCGTCGGCCCCGGTGCGGGCCATCACGACGTAGACGTCCGAGACGCCCGCGCCCGAGATGAACTGCTTGACCCCGTCGAGCACGTAGTGGTCACCGTCACGAACGGCCTTGGTGCGCAAGGCCGCCGCGTCGCTGCCGGCGCCCGGTTCGGTGAGGCAGTAGCTGGCGATGGCCTCCATCGAGGCCAGCTTGGGCAGCCACGTCTTGCGCTGCTCCGGGGTGCCGAAGCTGTCCACCATCCACGCGCACATGTTGTGGATCGACAGGAACGCCGCGATGGTCGGATCGGCGGTGGCGAGCTGCTCGAAGATGCGCACGCCGTCCAACCTGCGGAGTCCACTGCCGCCAACGTCGTCATTGCAGTAGATGGCCGCCATGCCCAGCTCGGCCGCTTCCCGCAAGACGTCGGTGGGGAAGTGGTCGTCGGCATCCCACGCCAAAGCGTTTGGGGCCAGCCGTTTTTCGGCGAACGCGGCCGCTGTTTCGGCGATCACGCGTTCGTCGTCGTCGAGTCCGAAGAGGTCGATGCTCAACGCAGGCCCTTACTTGAAGGTCGGGATCGAGAACTCGGCCCCGTCCTTGATGCCCGACGGCCAGCGCTCGGTGACGGTCTTGACCTTGGTGTAGAACTGGATCGACGCCGTCCCGTACTGGTTGAGGTCGCCGAAGCCGGACCGCTTCCAGCCGCCAAAGCTGTGGTAGGACACCGGAACCGGAATCGGCACGTTGACGCCGACCATGCCGACCTGTACGCGCGAGACGAAGTCACGGGCGGTGTCGCCGTCGCGGGTGAACACCGCGACGCCGTTGCCGTACTCGTGCTCCGACGGCAGGCGCAGCGCCTCCTCGTAGTCGTGGGCGCGGACGATAACCAGGACGGGGCCGAAGATCTCGTCGGTGTAGATCGACATGTCCGGGGTGACGTGGTCGAACAGGGTGGGGCCGAGGAAGAAGCCACCCGACAGGTCGGCATCGTCGAACGTGAGGTCGTCGCTGGCGCGTTCGCGGCCGTCGACCACGAGCTCGGCGCCGGCGTCCACGCCCTGGGCGATGTAGCCCCGCACGCGCTCCAGCGCCGCGCCGGTGACCAGGGGGCCGTAGTCGGCCTTCGGGTCCAGGCTGTGGCCCACCCGCAGTTGGTTGACGCGCTCGACGAGCTTGTTGCGCAAGCGGTTTGCGGTCTCCTCGCCGACGGGGACGGCGACGCTGATGGCCATGCACCGCTCGCCGGCGCTGCCGTAGCCGGCACCGATCAGGGCGTCGACGGCCTGATCCAGGTCGGCGTCGGGCATCACGATCATGTGGTTCTTGGCGCCGCCGAAGCACTGCGCACGCTTGCCGTTGGCGGCGGCGTTCGAGTAGATGTACTGCGCGATGTCGGTGCTGCCGACGAAGCCGACGGCCTTGATGTCGGGGTGCGCCAGGATGGCGTCGACGGCCTCCTTGTCACCGTTGACCACCTGCAGGACACCGGCCGGCAGACCGGCCTCGATGAACAGCTCGGCGAGGCGCAGCGGCACCGAGGGGTCGCGCTCGGACGGCTTGATGATGATGGCGTTGCCACAGGCCAGCGCGGGTCCGGCCTTCCATAGCGGGATCATCGCGGGGAAGTTGAACGGCGTGATGCCGGCGACGACGCCCAGGGGCTGCCGCATCGAGTAGACGTCGATGCCGGATCCGGCGCCCTCGGTGAACTCACCCTTCATCAGGTGCGGGATGCCGACGGCGAACTCGATGACCTCGACGCCGCGCTGGATGTCGCCAAGCGAGTCCTCGAATGTCTTGCCGTGTTCCAGCGAGAGCAGGCGAGCCAACTCGTCCTTGTTCTGGTTCACCAGGTCGATGAACTTCATCAGCACGCGCGACCGGCGCTGCGGGTTCCACGAAGCCCATTCCCGTTGCGCGACAACGGCACCCGCCACCGCGGCGTCGACGTCGTCGGCCGAGGCCAGGAGCACCTGGGCCTGGGTCTGGCCGGTGCTGGGGTTGAGCACGTCTGCGGTGCGGGTCGATTCGCCGGTGGTGCGCCGGCCGTTGATGAAGTGCGGAATCTGGGTGGTCATGACGTCCGTCCAAAGTTATGGAGAGTTCGGGATTCTCGGCCTCACGCGCCGGGATACTTGCATATCCTAGTAATTGCGGCCCGGTGTTGGCAAGGGGTTGCCGGCATGACACCTGGGGCCTTTGCCCGCGCTGGTTGCTCCGGGGTAGTTGCCCGGGTTGCGACTTCTTTGCGGATGCCTGACCAAATCCGGAAAAACTTGTCAGGATTGATACGGCGAGATGCTCCTACATACAAGCGAGGCCAACCGGGCCGAGCGAAGGAGAGGCGGAGCACAATGGCTACCAAGCTGAAAAAGTTCGTTGCTGGAATTGCTGCGGCAGCGGCAGTACCGGTAGCTCTGGCGGGCGCTGGAACCGCGCACGCGAACCCATTGGGAGTGAATCCGGTGCCGCACTACGGCGGCATCTGGATCGGTTGGAGCGGCGGCAGCGGGGGCACCTGGTGCACCTACACCTCCGACTGGTTCACCACGCGGGCCTACCAGAACTCCGCCGGAGAGGCGGGCTTCTTCGTGCCGGGCATTCCGCTCAACCGGTTCTGGGACATCAACGTCAACTGCGACAACGGCGACACCGGCTTCTACCCGGCCTACTACTACTGATGGGGGGAGAACCCCGCCGATGAGCGCGCTTATCGATTGGGACGAAGCACCCGACGGGGAACTCGCCCGCGCGGCCGCCTCGGGCGACCGCGCGGCGTTCGCCGCGATCTATGACCGCTACGCGGACCGGCTCAACGACTTCGTCGTGCGCATGGTCCGGGACAGCGACGCCGCTGCCGACTGCGTCCATGAGGCGTTCTGTACCGCGGCGACCGGGCTGTCGAAGCTCCGCCAGCCCGAGAAGCTGCGGCCGTGGTTGTACGCGGTGTCGCGCTCCCAGGCCTTGCGGCACATTCAGCGCCGCAAGCTCGAACAGCCGGCCGACGACGAATACCTCGACGGCGCGTCGGCCGAGGCCGGTCCGGACGCCCTGGCCGAGCAGGTCGACCTGGCCCAGCTGATCCGCGAGGCCTGCGGTGGCCTCTCGGACCGTGACCGCGAGGTCATCGAACTGAGCTACCGCCACGGGCTCGACGGACCGGAACTCGGCAAGGCACTCGGCGTCAGCCCGGCCACCGCCAACACCCTGACCCATCGCGCCCGGGAGATGGTCGGCCGCTCGCTCGGTGCGTTGCTGGTGGCCCGGCAGACCCAGCAGGACCCGGCACGATGCCCGGGTCTTGCCGCGGTGCTCGATGGTTGGGACGGAACGATGACGGTGTTGATGCGCAAACGCATCGCCCGGCACATCGAGTCGTGTCCCGAGTGCGAATCCGAACGAGGCCGCCGGGTGAGTCCGGCGGCGCTACTGGGCGCCATGCCCTTCATCCCGGCCCCGAAGGAGCTCCGGGACACCACGCTTGCGGACATTCAGTTGGTCTGTTGGACAACCGATCTGGTCGATGGCGCCGACGCCGGTGCAGGCGCCGACCCTGGTGCAGGCGCCGACCCCGGTGCCGGCGCCGACCCCGGCGTCGGTACCGCGCCCGCGGAGGAACGACGCCGCCGGCTGGCTCTGCCGATCAGCCTGGCCGCCTGCGCGCTGCTGCTGGTTGCGGGTCTGGTCTGGACGCTGACCGGGCCGGCCCGCCACGGCCGGGAACCGGTCGACAGCGGCATCACGGCGCCCTTGGATACACCCGCGACGACGCCGCTTTCCGCGCCGCCCAGCGCGCCAGGGATGCTGGTGCCTGGGATTTCGACCAAATCGGTCGCACCGCCGGTGGTGGTGGTGCCGAGTCAGCAACCGCAGCCCCAGCAGGATTCCCCGGCTGCCGAACCGATGCCGGCACCGCAGCCGTCGCCACCGGATCACACGGCCGGCAGGCCCGGCCCGGTGACGCGTCCACCGATGTCGGTTGCGCCGCCGTCGTTCGAAGCGCCGCCGCCTCCCACCGGCGATGCGGGTTCCGGCGGCCGGCGTTGAGCCGTTGACTCTGACGTGAGGGCGTGTGCCTCGCGCAGAAGTGCGCCTTGGTTGCAGGGTCGACGCGGCTTGGGTGCGTTGGGCCGTTGATCCTGACGTGGGGGCGTGTGCCTCTCGGACAACTGCGCACTGGGTACAGGGTCAATGAAAAGCCCGCCACGGTAACCACCGTGGCGGGCTTGTGGGTCTGGTGATGTCAGCCGGCATCTAGAGGCAGATTCGGGTTGACGGGCGGGGTCTTTCCGGGGCTCGGAATGGCGAGCGGGCCCTTCAGCGCCGGC
Organism: Mycobacterium sp. SMC-16; assembly: GCF_046250085.1. Lineage (NCBI taxonomy): Bacteria > Bacillati > Actinomycetota > Actinomycetes > Mycobacteriales > Mycobacteriaceae > Mycobacterium > Mycobacterium sp. SMC-16. The sequence goes on along the minus strand of NZ_CP176427.1, from coordinate 4,643,764 downwards.
GGTTCAGGCTTGGTGGGCGGTTCCTTGGGCGGTGCCGCCGGCGGCGCCGGCAGATTGATGATGATCGGCGGGAACGTGGGCATCGGTTGTAGCGGCGGTGCCGGGACCACCTCGGGGGCGGCAGCCGGTGGTGCGACTTCCGGGGCGGGTGCGGCCGCGGGTGCCGCGGTGACGACCGGTGCGGCCGGTCGCTGGGGCACGGCCGCCGGCACGTGGTCGGGAACCACCGGAGCGGCCGGTGCCGCCTGCGGGGCAGAGGGTGCCGGAAGCGCCGACGGCGGTTGCACCAGAACGGCGGGCGCGGCCGCGGGAACGGCAGTCGAGCCGCCGGCGGCCGCCACAGAGGTCCCCGCGTCGAGTGAACTGATCGCGGTGAACGCCACGGCGGCCGACGCCACGATCACACTGGCCGCACCGCCCAGGGCAAGCGCCACGCGGCGCCGGGCCCAGCGGCCGTCGTCGGTGCCGACGGCGACGGTGAGTTCGTCCTCCGGCGCATCGGGTATGTCGAGTTGGTCGCTGTACGCGAGCCGGGAGAAGGTCGCCGAACGCGGGCCGGCGTCTATGGCGTCAGCCGCGATGGTGTTGTCGGTGTCGGGGTTCCACGGGGTGGGTGAATGGTTGCTCATGCTGGTATGAGCACTGCCGGCAGCAGAGTCTGACAAGTTTTTTCGTGGCAATTCGGATTCTTCCGAAAAAAGTGTCCCCGGCGTCCGGGGGTCGCGCTCCTACCTATGACAGAGCCCGCACGGGGCGTCTGCAACACCGAACAAGGAGCGCGAAATGACCAACAACACCCCTGCCAAGCGGCAGTCTCTTGCGAAGCGGGCTGCCGCGGCAGCGCTGCTGTCCGGCAGCATGGCCCTGGCCGGCATGGGCCTGACGGCGGGCACCGCACAGGCACAGCCGTCCATCCCTGCTCCGCAGACCTGGGGCCACGACTACTGCTCGTGGGCCTGGTGGGACTGGGAGCACTGCCACTACTACTGGCACTGGTACGACTGGGACTGGAAGCACTCCGACCACAAGAAGCACTGACTGGCCGTGATGGCACCCCGCCTGCGCGGATTCGAGACGCAGCCGGGTCCGGTGTTGAACCGGGTCCGGGCTGCTCTCGTTCTCCTCAATGAAGCCAACGCCGATGCTCGTTGATTCGGCAAACCATCTCGCCTTCGCCGGATTAGCATCAGTGCATACCGGCGATCGATCCGGTACGGGAGCCCGTCTCATGACCGCAGTGCCAGATTGGGACATTGTCAGCGACGCCGACTTGGTCGGCGCCGCGCTCTCCGGAGACCGCATGGCATTTGCCGGTATTTATGACCGCTACGCCGACCGGCTCCACGACTTCTGCGTCGGCATGGTCCGGGACCGCGATGCTGCCGCGGACTGCGTCCAGGACGTGTTCTGCACTGCCGCAACAGCTTTGGACAAGTTGCGGGAACCCGACAAGCTGCGCCCCTGGCTGTACGCGATTGCCAGGAACGAGGCGCTGCGCCGGATCCGGCAGCGGCGCCGCGAAGAACCGTCAGAAGAACTGCCCGACGAGGCGTCCGGGGACGCCGGGCCCGACACGCTGGCAGCCCGCAACGAACTGGCCAAACTGGTCGCCGAAGCGGCCGGCGGGTTGTCCGACCGCGACCGTGCGGTGCTGGAGCTGGGTTACCGCCACGGACTGGAGGGGCCCGAACTTGCCGAGGCGCTCGGCGTCAGTACCGCCAGCGCCAAGAAGATCATGCAGCGGTTGCGCGACACCATGGAACGCTCGCTGGGCGCGCTGTTGGTCGCCCGACGCGGACAGAGTGGTAACAGCTGTGCGGAGTTGGGCGCGATCCTCGCCGGGTGGGACGGGACTTTCACCATCCTGATGCGCAAGCGGATCGCCCGTCACATCGAAAGTTGCCTGACGTGCGATCAGGACCGTCGCCGGATGGTCAACCCGGTCGCGCTGCTCGGCGGCACGCCGCTGTTCATCCCCGCGCCGACCTGGCTGCGCGACCGCACACTGAATCGGATTCAGCTGACCTCGGCGTCCGCCGATCTGGACAGCGCACCCACCGCCGCACAGAGTGCGCTGCCGGATGCGCCGACCGAGCAGTTCGCCGCGGCCGACGGGCTCGCCGCGGAACCGGCCACCAGGCAGCCGAATGGCCGCGTGATGCTGACGATGTCGCTGCTGATGGGCATTCCACTGATCGTGCTGGCGCTGACCATCGCCTGGCGGTACGAAACCAACGCCCCGGTCGCCCCGAAAGGCGTCACCACCTCCGTCACCCCGCCACCGAGCACGACGCCGGAGAACCCGGTGACCACGACCGTCGCGCCCCCGCCGCCGCCCAGCCCGACCGCCGTCGTCACCGCGCCTATCGAGCCGACGACGGTCCTTCCGCCACGGGCGGTCCCGCCGCCGCAGCAGTCGCCGGTGCCGCTGCCGCCGGCCGCGCCGGTCGTGACGCCGCCGCCGTCAACACGGCCGGTGCCACCGCCGCGACGTCCGCGGCCGCCCGTCGTCAGTGAAGAACCGTCGCCGCCGAGCAAACAGCCGCCCGTGATCACCGAGCCGTCGCCGTCGCCCACCCCGCCGCCGACGACGACGCACAAGCCGCCGCGCCCGCTGCCCCCTGGCCCCGTGGGGCCGATCGAGCCGGCGCCGGTGACGACGACGCAGGGCCCAATCATCTACTAGCCCGGCCGATTTCGAGCCGGAAAGCAAAGCCCGCCAAAAGTTGTCCCGTCGTGGGTACCGCGCGACTCCTACCTGTGAGAGCCGCCCATCCGGGACCGCGAGAACGACACAGGAGCACGCCATGTCCACTGCCATGACCGCCACATTGCCGAACCTGGAGTACTCATCCGACCCGGCCAGTGGCAGCCTCCACGGGCTCCCGACGATGCCGTTCGGGGCGCTGGCCTGGTCGCTGGCCGAGTCGGGAGACGCCGAAGAACCTTTGGCGCCGAACCTGATTCCCGCCGCACCGCTCGCGTCGACGCGGCCACCGAAAAGCACACGGGGCGCGCTCGTCGCGGTGGTGTTCGGCGGGGTCACCGTCGCTGCCGCGCTCGGCGCGATCCTGCTCGGCGGCAGCGATGAGCCGTCGACTCCGCCGGCCGTCGTCGACCACACGCGGTCGACTCCGTACGTCGCGCCGGCCGCGGCCCCGATGCCGACCGCCAATCATCTGGCAGGTCCGGCACCGGCACCGGCGCCGGTGGCCGGCGTGGTGAGCGCGCCGGTCGTCGTCCCGCCGAAGGCCGTCGTGCCGCCGCAGCCGGTTGCCGCGCCGCCCGCCGCCGAGGCCCCGAAGCCGACGCAGCGCCGGCCGCACTGGGACTGGCTGCGCCGCATCTGGCAGCACCACGACCAGCAGGACGGTCAAGGCCAAAAGCGCTGAGCGCCAGGCTATCCGCGTAAGCCGAGCGGATCCGCCAGCGCCGTCAGCGTCGGCACCAGCTTGTCCCAGCCGCCCAGCACCTGGACGGTCACGTGATCGGCGCCGGCGTCGAGATGCTCGGTGAGCCGTGCGGCGATGGCATCGGGTGTTCCGTGCGCGACCACCGCGTCGATCAACGCGTCGCTGCCCGGCTTGGCGATGTCGTCTTCGGAGAAGCCGAGCCGGCGCCAATTGTTCAGGTAGTTACTGAGATTCAGGTAGAAGTCGACGGTCTGCCGGCCGATGGCCCGTGCCTCCGCGGTGGCCTCGGCCGAACCGTCGGTCAGCACGACCTTGTGCTCGGGTGCCAGGAACGCGTCCGGCCCGATGAGCTGGCGCGCTTCTGCCGTGTGCTCAGGGGTGGTGAGGTACGGGTGCGCACCGGCGCTGCGGTCGGCCGCCAGCCGCAACACCTTCGGGCCGAGGGCCGCGACCACCCGGCGCGCGACCGGAACGCCCGCGGCGTCCAGCTCGTCCAGGTACTCGACGAGGACGTCGTAGGGCTTGCGGTACTCCTTGGTGTGCTCGGGGTGGCCGATGCCGACGCCCAGCACGAACCGTCCCGGGTAGGCCGCCTCGATCCGGTGGTACGACTCGGCGACCTGCCCGGCCGGGGCCGTCCACACGTTGACGATGCCGGTGGCCACCTGCAATTTCTCCGTCGCGGCCAGGATCGGCTCGACGAACGCCAGGTCGCCGGCGGGGGAGCCGCCCGGCCACACCGCGCCGTACCCCAACTTCTCGATCTCGGCGGCCTGCTCGGGCGTGGGGGCGCCGAACGTCCACACCCCGACGCGGCCCAGATCCAGCTTGCTCATGCGCGATCCTTCCAGTTACCGCAGGCCCAGCGGGCCGGCGAGTTCGGTCAGTGCGGGTACCAGTTTCTCGGGCGACGTCAGCACCTGAACCGGTACGTGGTCGGCGCCGGCGTCGAGGTGCTGCTTGAGCCGGGCGGCGATCGCGTCGACGGTGCCGTACGCCACCACGGCATCGACGAGCTCGTCACTGCCAGGCTTGGCGACGTCAGAGTCATTGAATCCCAACCGCTTCCAGCTGTTGAGGTAATTGTTCAGATTGAGGTAAATCTCCAGGGCCTGGCGCCCGACCGCGCGCGCCTTGTCCGCGTCGGTCGTCAGGATCGCCTTGTGCTCGGGCGCCAGGAACGCGTCCGGCCCGATCAACTCACGCGCTTGGGCGGTGTGCTCCGGGGTGGTCAGGTAGGGGTGGGCGCCGGCGCTGCGCCGAGCCGAGAGCTTGAGCACCTGCGGGCCGAGTGCGGCCACGACGCGGTGCTCCTTCGGCACGCCGTACTCGTCGAGCTTGTCGAGGTATTCGGTGAGTGCGTCGAGCGGCTTCTTGTATTCGGCGATGGCCTCGCGGTGACCGACGCCGATGCCCAGCAGGAAGCGGCCCGGATAGGCGGAGTTGATGCGGTGGAACGACTCGGCCACCGGTCCGGCGGCCGCCGTCCAGATGTTGACGATGCCGGTCGCGACCTTCAGCCGCTCCGTCGCGCCGAGCAGTGGCTCGACCCAGTCCAGTTCCGCGGTCGGGGATCCCCCGACCCAGATCGCGCCGTAGCCCAGCGCTTCGATTTCTGCTGCCTGTTGCGGCGTTGCGCCGCGCCCGAATACGCCGTACTGCCCAAGGTCTGGTTTGGTCACCTTTGCGGCAACTCTGGGGCGCGGGCGGCTATTCCGTTCGGCGCGCGGTGAGTTGAACTATCCCGCTGCCACGGCCGGGAACTCTTCCGGCGCCGGCGCGTGCACGGGCAACGTGACGATGAACGTGGTGTCGCCCGGTTTGGATTCGACGTAGATGTTGCCGTGGTGCTTCTCGCAGATGATGCGCCACGCCAGGTCGAGCCCCAGTCCGGTGCCCTCGCCGAAGGGCTTGGTCGTGAAGAACGGGGTGAAGATGCGCTCGATGACGTCGGGCGGAATGCCCGGGCCGTTGTCGTTGATCTCGATCCGGACGGTGTCGTCGCTGACGCGCTTGGTGCGGATCGTCAGCACGCCGCAGCCCTTCATGGCCTGCAGTGCGTTGTCGATGATGTTCGTCCATACCTGGTTCAGATCGGCTGGGTAGCACTGCAATTCGGGCAGTGCCGGGTCGTATTCCTTGACCACCTTGACGCACGTGGTGCCGTCCTTGCCGATGCGGTCACCGAACATCATCAGGGTGCTGCGCAACAACTCATGTACGTTGGCGTTCTGGTATGGGGCACGGTCCATCTGGGAGTACTGCTTGGCGCCGGCCAGCAGCGTCGCAATCCGTTTGCTCGCTTCGGAAATCTCACACATCAGCAGCTCGGTGTCGATGGTGTACTTCAGCCAGCCCAGCGCGCCCTGCAGCGTCGCGGACGCATCGGCGCATCCGAGCGACGACGAAATGCCTTCCAGCCAAGCAACATCCAGGCCGGCGTCGACGAACGTGGGGGCGTAGTCCCAGGCGGATGCGATGTCGTGGTCCTCGAGCCATTCGCCGATCGCGTCTTCGCGATCGGAGGCCTCGATGGCCGACAGCTCCTGCGTCCTGGCCTTGGCCACCTGCTCGGCGATGCCTTCCTGAATGCCGACCAGTACTCGCAGCGACTGCGGGCTGACCTGACCGTCGGCCAGCATGGCCAGCTTGTGCCGCATCTTGCCGATGCGGTCGTGCAGGTCGGCGACGGCGCGCGCGGTCGCGGCAGCCGGGTTGTTCAGCTGATGGGTCAGGCCGGCCGACAGCTGGCCCAGGGCGAGGAGCTTCTCGCGCTGGCCGACGATCTGCCGCCCGCGGCGGCCGCCGACCTTGTGGCCCTCCAGCAGGTGCACCGCCATCGGGAATTCCTTGCGCATGAAGTCGGCGTAGGCGTTGGCGTCCAGGACGAAGAACCGCGACGGCTTGGTCACCCGCACCGACGCCTCGTAGACCGGCTGCTCGTCGGGGATGTACGCGGACCAGGCGCCGCAGTACACGCCGCGCATCGAGGTGCGGTTGGTCTCGATGTCGATGCCGCCCGACTTCATCGACATCACCAGCTCGCCGTCGAGCATGACGTAGAAGCAGGTGGCCGGTTCGCCTTCGGTGCAGACCGGGCCGGGCTCGAACGTCGCGATGTGACCGTTGGCGCACAGCGTGTCCAGCTGCTCGTCGGTCAACGCCTCGAAAAGGAACAGCGTTTTCAGTTCACTTCGCGCGCACGTTTCGCCCATACCGGTCTCCTCCTACGTCTCGGCCAGATACCGGTGCACCAGCATTACTGCCATCGAGCCTTCGCCAACCGCGGCTGCGACCCGTTTGGCCGATTCAGCGCGGATATCTCCTGCAACAAACACACCGGGCACACTTGTTTCCAAGTGGTGCGGCGGCCGGTCCAGGTTCCAGCCGCAGACGTCCTTGAGATCCGGGCCGGTGAGGATGAAGCCGTGGTCGTCGCGGGCGATGCCGGCGTTCTCCAGCCACTGGGTGCGCGGGGTGGCACCGATGAAACAGCACAGGCGCGTGGACTCGACGTGCTCGCGCTCGCCGGTGGCGTTGTTGACGAGCCACAGCCCGGTCAGGTGCCCGTCCTCGCCGCAGGTGTCGACCACCTCGGTGCAGGTCCGGACGCTGATGTTCGGGGTGTTCTCGATCTGCTGGATCAGGTAGTAGGACATCGACGCCTCGAGCGACTTGCCGCGTACCAGCAGCGTCACCGACTTGGCCTGCTGCGACATGAACATCGCGGCCTGGCCGGCGGAGTTCGCGCCGCCGACGATGTAGACGTCCTCGCCCGCGCATTCGGAGGCCTGCGACACCGACGCACCGTAGAAGACGCCGTTGCCGATGTAGTTGGGTGCGGAGCTGTTTCCATCGGACTCGGGGTCCTCCCAGCACCCGGCGACCTGCAGATGCCGGTAGTCGACGCCGGTGGCCAGGATGACCGACCGTGCGGTGATGCTCCGGCCGTCGTCGAAGGTCAGCGTCTTACTGACCAGCGACGAGACATCCAGTTCGACGACCTCACGGGTGGTGATGACCTCGGCCGCGAAGCGCTCGGCCTGCCGCCGCGCCGAGGTGGTGAGCTCAGCGCCGGAGATTCCGGTCTCGAAGCCCAGGTAGTTCTCGATCCGCGAGCTGCGGCCCGCCTGTCCGCCGGTGGTGGTGCGCTCGATCAGCACCGTGCGCAGCCCCTCGGACGCGCCGTACACCGCGGCCGCCAGACCGGCCGGTCCGCCGCCGATGACGGCCAGGTCGTACATCTCCAGCGACGGGGTGGTGGCCAGGCCGAGCATCGCAGCCAGCTGGGCATCGGTCGGCTGGACCAGCGTCTCGCCCTGCTCGGAGATCACCACCGGCAGCTCCAGCCCGTCGAGGCCGGCGGCAGTCAGCAGCTGCTTGCCCTTGGGCTCGTCCGACGCGTATGCCCGGTAGTAGTGCTGGTTGCGGGCCAGGAACTGGCGGACCTCCCACGAGCGGGGATTCCACCGGTGGCCGATCACCTTGGTGTGCGGGACGGCGCGGTCGCCGACCTCGTGCCAGGCCTCCAGCAGGCCGTCGATGATCGGGTACAGCTTCTCCTCGGGCGGGTCCCAGGGCTTGAGCAGATAGTGGTCCAGGTCGACCAGGTTGATGGCGTTGATCGCGGCGTGGGTGTCCGCGTACGCGGTCAGCAGCACGCGGCGGGCCAGCGGAAACACGTCCATGGCCAGTTCCAGGAAGTCGATGCCGTTCATCTCCGGCATCTGGTAGTCGGCGATGAACATCGCCACGGTGTCGCCCCGTAGCTGCAGCTCGTTGATCGCTACCAGCGCGTCCTGTCCGGATTCGGCGCGTACGATCCGGTAGCGCTCGCCATAGTGTTTGCGCAGGTCGCGGGCGACGGCCCGGCACACTGCGGGATCGTCGTCCACGGTGAGAATCACCGGATTGCGAGCCGGGGAAGCGGGTCCAGTCATCGTTGTTCATTATGCGCCCTGACTTGCGAAGACGATGCGCCCGCCTAGGGTCTGCCGGGGTGCCTCGCGGATTTTGGTACCTGGGGTCCGAGCGGGTATCGTGGACCAACGGTGCAGCTTCTGCGCCGGCTCTTTGCGTGCTCTGTTTTGAAGTTCCCCGGAATTTCCTGGCATTAAGTCCACGTTCTTGTAGCCGGGGTGGGCTCTGCGCCGAGCACGGGCGTATGAGATACGAAACCGAAGAACCAGAGGATTACCAAAGAGTATGGCCAAGAAAGACGGCGCCATCGAGGTCGAGGGTCGCGTGATCGAGCCCCTGCCCAATGCGATGTTCCGCATTGAGCTGGAGAACGGTCACAAGGTGCTCGCCCACATCAGCGGCAAGATGCGGCAGCACTACATCCGCATCCTGCCGGAGGACCGTGTCGTAGTGGAACTCTCTCCGTACGACCTGTCCCGTGGCCGCATCGTGTACCGCTACAAGTAACGCCCGAGCACCACCAATTCAGAACCGAGAAAAGGATCGCTAAGTCGTGAAGGTGAACCCGAGCGTCAAGCCGATCTGCGACAAGTGCAGGGTGATCCGCCGCCACGGCCGGGTCATGGTGATCTGCTCTGACCCGCGGCACAAGCAGCGGCAGGGCTGAGCACCAGCTCAAGCAGCACCCAAAACTGAATGCAGACCTCCCAGTACCACTGAGGGCAGACGGCCCTCAACCACGTCCGGCACGGAGGCCGGACCCCGAAAAAGACGGGGAACGGACTGGGATCAGACCTCCGCAACGAAAAGGAACACTGCCTGATGGCACGCCTCATGGGCGTTGATCTCCCGCGTGACAAGCGCATGGAGATCGCGCTGACCTACATCTACGGCATCGGCCGTACCCGCAGCCAGGAAATCCTGTCTGCCACCGGCATCGACCGGGACCTGCGCACCAAGGACCTCACCGATGACCAGGTGACCCAGCTGCGCGACTACATCGAAGGCAACCTCAAGGTCGAGGGTGACCTGCGCCGCGAGGTGCAGGCCGACATCCGTCGCAAGATCGAGATCGGTTGCTACCAGGGCCTGCGCCACCGTCGTGGCCTGCCCGTGCGTGGCCAGCGCACCAAGACCAACGCGCGTACCCGCAAGGGCCCGAAGCGCACCATCGCCGGCAAGAAGAAGGCCAGGTAAGTCGAATGGCACCCACTAAAAAGGCAGGGCAAGCCTCCTCTAAGCGCGGCAAGCCCACTCGTCGCCGGGAAAAGAAGAACGTCCCGCACGGCGCCGCTCACATCAAGAGCACGTTCAACAACACCATCGTCTCGATCACCGATCCCCAGGGCAACGTCATCGCCTGGGCCTCGTCGGGTCACGTCGGCTTCAAGGGTTCGCGCAAGAGCACCCCGTTCGCCGCGCAGCTCGCCGCCGAGAACGCTGCCCGCAAGGCGCAGGAGCACGGTGTCAAGAAGGTCGACGTCTTCGTGAAGGGCCCGGGTTCGGGCCGCGAGACCGCGATCCGTTCGCTGCAGGCCGCCGGCCTCGAGGTTGGCGCGATTTCCGACGTCACCCCGCAGCCGCACAACGGCTGCCGTCCGCCCAAGCGGCGCCGGGTCTAGGGAGGATTTGAAAAATGGCTCGTTATACCGGACCCGCCACCCGCAAGTCGCGCCGCCTCGGCGTCGACCTCGTCGGTGACGATCAGTCGTTCGAAAAGCGCCCCTACCCGCCCGGCCAGCACGGCCGCGCGCGGATCAAGGAGAGCGAATACCGCACCCAGCTGCAGGAGAAGCAGAAGGCTCGCTTCACCTACGGCGTCATGGAGAAGCAGTTCCGCAAGTACTACGAGGAAGCCAACCGCAAGGCTGGCAAGACCGGTGAGAACCTGCTGCAGATCCTCGAAAGCCGTCTGGACAACGTCGTGTACCGCGCCGGCCTGGCCCGTACCCGCCGCATGGCCCGTCAGCTGGTCAGCCACGGTCACTTCACCGTCAACGGTGTCAAGGTGAACATCCCGAGCTACCGGGTGTCGCAGTACGACATCATCGACATCAAGCCGAAGTCGCTGAACACCCTGCCGTTCCAGATCGCTCGCGAGGTCGCCGGTGACCGTCCGGTCCCGTCGTGGCTGCAGGTCGTCGGCGAGCGTCAGCGCATCCTCGTGCACCAGCTGCCCGAGCGCGCCCAGATCGTCGTGCCGCTCACCGAGCAGCTGATCGTAGAGTTCTACTCGAAGTAATTCGAGTCCTGGTGGCCCGCCCAATCCCGGGCGGGCACCAACCAACCGGCATCAAATAGCGGGTGCCGAGAAGGAGATAGAAAAATGCTGATCTCTCAGCGACCCACCCTGTCCGAGGACGTGCTGGCCGAGAACCGGTCGCGGTTCACCATCGAGCCGCTGGAGCCGGGCTTCGGTTACACCCTCGGCAACTCGCTGCGGCGCACGCTGCTGTCGTCCATCCCGGGCGCAGCGGTCACCAGCATCCGGATCGACGGTGTCCTGCACGAGTTCACCACCGTCCCCGGGGTCAAGGAAGACGTCACCGACATCATCCTGAACCTCAAGGGCCTGGTCGTCTCCTCGGAAGAGGACGAGCCGGTCACCATGTACCTGCGCAAGCAGGGCCCGGGTGCCGTCACGGCCGGTGACATCGTGCCCCCGGCCGGTGTGACGGTCCACAACCCGGACATGCACATCGCCACCCTGAACGACAAGGGCAAGCTGGAGGTCGAGCTCGTCGTCGAGCGCGGCCGCGGTTACGTCCCGGCCGTGCAGAACAAGGCTTCGGGTGCCGAGATCGGCCGTATCCCGGTCGACTCGATCTACTCGCCGGTGCTGAAGGTCACCTACAAGGTGGAGGCCACCCGCGTCGAGCAGCGCACCGACTTCGACAAGCTGATCCTGGATGTCGAGACCAAGAACTCGATCGCCCCGCGCGACGCCCTGGCTTCGGCCGGCAAGACGCTGGTCGAGCTGTTCGGTCTGGCCCGTGAGCTCAATGTCGAGGCCGAAGGCATCGAGATCGGCCCGTCGCCGGCCGAGGCAGACCACATCGCCTCGTTCGCGCTGCCGATCGACGACCTGGAGCTGACCGTGCGGTCGTACAACTGCCTCAAGCGCGAGGGTGTGCACACCGTCGGCGAGCTGGTCTCGCGTACCGAGTCGGACCTGCTGGACATCCGTAACTTCGGCCAGAAGTCCATCGACGAGGTCAAGATCAAGCTGCACCAGCTGGGTCTGTCGCTCAAGGACAGCCCCGCCACGTTCGACCCGTCGCAGGTCGCCGGCTACGACGTGGCCACCGGCACCTGGAACAGCGATGCCAGCTATGACCTGGACGCCGACCAGGACTACGCCGAAACCGAACAGCTCTAAAGAAGAGATTCCGTCCCGGCCCTACCTGATACGGGGGCCGGCCCCAATTAGGAGAAGTTGCAATGCCCAAACCCACTAAGGGTGCTCGCCTCGGCGGGTCGTCGTCACACCAGGCCGCGATCCTGGCCAACCTGGCCACCTCGCTGTTCGAGCACGGCCGCATCAAGACCACTGATGCCAAGGCCCGGGCGTTGCGTCCGTACGCCGAGAAGCTCATCACCCACGCCAAGAAGGGCGCGCTGCACAACCGGCGCGAGGTGATGAAGAAGATCCGCGACAAGGACGTGGTGCACACCCTGTTCGCCGAGATCGCACCGCATTTCGCGGACCGCGAGGGCGGCTACACCCGCATCATCAAGGTCGAGAACCGCAAGGGCGACAACGCCCCCATGGCCGTGATCGAGCTGGTTCGGGAGAAGACCGTCGTCTCCGAGGCCGACCGCGCCCGTCGTGCGGCCGCCGCTCAGGCGAAGGCTGCCGAGGCCGAGGCTCCTGCTGAGGAAGCCGCTGTCGAGGTTGCCGAGGTCGAGGCTGCCGACGAGGGCATCGCCGACGCTCAGACCGCTGAGGCCGAGGCTGAGGCGACCGAGGATGAGGCCAAGTCCTGATCACGCTGTGAACGACGTGCCCGCCATCGAATCCGATGGCGGGCACGTTCGTTTACGGCTGGATATTTCGTACGACGGCACCGAATTCGCCGGTTGGGCACCGCAGGCCGGGCAGCGCACCGTCGCGGGTGTCATCGAGGAGACGCTGTCGACGGTGTTCCGGGAGCCGGTGCGCCTGGTCACCGCCGGCCGGACCGATACCGGCGTGCATGCCACCGGTCAGGTCGCGCATGTCGATGTGCCTTCTGTCGCACTGAGATTCGTCTATCCGCGCACGCCCCGCCCCGGCGATCCGGAGTTCCTGCCGCTGGTGCGCCGGCTCGCACGCTTCCTGCCTGCCGATGTGCGGGTCCGCCAGATCGTTCGGGCCGCACCGGGATTCGACGCGCGGTTCTCCGCGCTGCGGCGGCACTACGAGTACCGGTTGTCGTTGGCGCCGTACGGTGTCGAGCCGCAGCAGGCGCGCTTCATCACGCCGTGGTCGCGGCCGCTCGATCTGGAGGCGATGACGGCCGCATCGCGGGAGTTGTTGGGGCTGCAGGATTTTGCCGCGTTCTGCCGATTCCGGGAGGGTGCGACGACCATCCGGGATCTGCAGCGGCTCGACTGGCAGCGCTCGGGTGATCTGGTCACCGCCCACGTGACGGCCGATGCCTTCTGCTGGAACATGGTGCGGTCGCTGGTCGGCGCGTTGCTCGCCGTGGGGGAGGGCCGTCGCGAACCTGGTTGGATCGCAGGCCTTTTGGCGGCCGACAGCCGGTCGAGCGAGTACGCAGCCGCCCCGGCGCGGGGCCTGACCCTGGTGTCGGTGGATTACCCGCCCGACGATCAGCTGGCGTCGCGGATCGTCGTCACCCGGGATTTACGTACACTCGACTGAGCTCACGGGGCCGGCGGTGGGGGCGGGGCCAGGCGGGCGGCGACGAAGTCGGCGGCCTGATCGACCATGCCGGACCCGATGTAGCCGTCCTGCAGGTGGTTCTGCCAGTCGCCCTGCAGCTGGGTGATGGTTTGCGGAAGTCCGGCCATGCACACGGGATCGGCGCCGTTGCACTGGTCGATGGTGCGATCGAGATAGGCCGGGCCGATGTTGGAGCCACCCATGCGGTGGGTGACGTTGCCGAACAGTGCGACGGCCGCGATGTGGGTGTCCATGCCGGGCGGCAGCGGCCGGTTGAACCCGAATCCCTTGCCGTCGGAGGACAATGCCACGGCTGCCGAAGCGGCACCCAGCGAGTAACCGCCGATGATCAACCGGGTGTCGGGGCATCGTGCGGCCATGTCCTGAATGCGCGAGCTGATGTCGTTGGCGCCCTGGGCGATTTCGACGTTGGCGGGGTAGTTCACCGCGTAGACCCCGACGTTCAGTGGTGTCTTGGCGCGCAGCGCATCGACGAATGCGCCTCCCACTCGGCCGACGCCCGGTCGCTCGTTGCGGCCGCGCGCGAAGATCACCTCCGCCTGCGGGCACGGGTCCGCCGCTGCGACGCCGATGACAGCTGCAGGGGCCACGGCCGTCGCGGCCACCAGGCCGGTGGCAACCGACGCTGCCGCGCCGGCCAGGGCGACGGCAGACCGGACGGACGTCATGACGGAGCGGGGGGTCATGGCTGGAGTCTAGCGGCGCGTCACAGACGCGCAGCCACGAACTTCGCGGCCTGGTTCACCATGCCGGACTTGATGTAGCCCGGCGCGAGGTGATCCTGCCATTCGGAACGCCATTTGTAGGGGCTGCTCGGGTTGCAGACCGGGTCGTCGGAATGGCAGAGATCGATGGTCCGATTCTGATACGTCGGGCTCAGCGCGGTGATGGGCAGGGCCCAGTTGGCGCCATTTCCGAAGAGTGCGACGGCCGCGATGTGCTGATCGGCGCCGCGGGGCAGGGGGCTGTTGAAGGTGAAGGCCGAAATCGGTACCGCGATAACCAGATCGGTGGCGGCGGCGCCCAATGAGTAACCGCCGAGCACGATCTTGGTCGCCGGGCAGTTACGGGCGAGCCATTGCACGCGCCGGCTCATGTCGTTGGCGCCCACGTCGACCTGGGTGTCCGCGGGGTAATTCACCGGGTACAGACCGATATTCGGGCCGCGGAGCTGACGCAGCGCGGTGACGAAGGCGGCGCCGACCTGTCCGGGACCGGGCGGTTCCATCCGGCCGCGCGCGAACACGACCTCGGCGGGCGCACATGTGGCAGCGGCGTTGGCCATCCCAATGTCCGTCAGTAGCACGGACATTGGGATGGTGCCGACAGTCAGAATGGTGATCAGCACACACAGCGTCCGGCGGCCAATCACAAATCCGATGGTATCCCGACGAATTGACGGTCTCGTCGAGAAAAGATGCCAGCCTTACAACAATCCGGCGACGAAATTGGCCGCTTCGTTGGTCGGGCCACCCGCATAGCTCTTGTGCGCCGGCACGCTCTGACCGTCGGTCTGGCAGATCGGATCCCCCGCGTTGCACAGATCGATGACCTTGCCGCCCCATACCGGGCTCGCCGTCAGAGGCAGGCCCAGCTTGGCGGACGGGTTGCCGAACACCGCGATCGCCGCGACGTGGCCGGCGGCCTCGGGCGGCAGCGGGTTGTTGAAGCCGATGCCCGGAACCGGGATGGCGCCGATGACGTCCATCACCGCGGCGCCCTGCGAGTAGCCGCCGAGCACCTGCCGGGTGCCCGGGCAGTTCTCGGCCATCCACTGGATGTGGGCGCTGGCGTCGTTGGCGCCGTCAGCGGCGGCCAGGAAGTCGTATGACGCCGGGTAGACGACGGCGTAGGCGCCCACCGAGCGGCCGCCGACCTTGTTGCGCAGCTGGTTGACGAACGCGCCGCCGACGCGGCCCAGGCCCGGATCTTCGGACGTGCCGCGGGCGAACGTCACCTCGATGTCGGGGCAGTTGGCCGCGGCGGCGGTGCCGATGGCACCCAGGGACGGTGGCGTCAGCACAGTGATGCCGGCCATGACGACGGTGGTTGCGGTGCCGGCGAAGGCCCGGCGCAGAGCACTGATGATCACACCGAATCCTAACCGCGACTCCCGATGTGCTCCCGCGACAGCCGGTCCGCCGCCGGTCAGACGCGGGATGCGATGAACTGCGCGGCCTGCCCGATGTACTCGGACGACTCATAGCGCGAGTGCGCGAACGGGTTTCGGCCACGCGAGCAGATCGGGTCGCCCCACAGGCACAGGTCCACCGAGCGGTTCGAGAACAGGCCGATGGAGTCCAGCGGATGGCTGAACTTGGCCGACGGGTTACCGAATACGGCGGCAGCCGCGACCCGGTTCGCGAGTTCGGTGGGCAGCGGAGGTGCCGAGCCGACATCGCCGATCCGGTCACCGAGCGGCGGAACGCCGGCCAGCATGTCGACCACCGCGGCGCCCTGCGAGTAGCCACCGAGCACGATCTTGGTGCTGGGGCACTGCTGCGCCATGGTCGCGATGCGGTTCTGCGCGTCCGTCGCGCCGTCCTGCGCGGTGAGGAAGTCATAGGACGCCGGGTACTCGACGGCGTAGCCGGTGACGGTGCGGTTGCCGACGAGCGGCTGGATGGCGTCGACCAGGACCGAGCCGACGCGGCCCATGCCGGGGTCGTCGTGCGTGCCGCGGGCGAAGATCACCTCGATGTTCGGGCAGGGGTCCGCCTGGGCGGGTGCCGACGGCAGCAGCGCGGTTCCGGAGATGACGGTGGCGGCGATTGCGGCCACTCGGACCGACATGCTGAGCAAGGTCACGCGGGCCATCTTCACATATGGGGCTCAGCTACGGCCAATTGTTTGACCTGCTGGCAAACCCTCCGGACTGTCGGGCCAATCGTCATGCCAGGTCGCTTCGCCGCGGTCGCCCTGGCGGGCAAGCGCCAGGCCGGCCAGCACCACCGCGCCACCCAGCAATTGGATGCCGGTGATGGCCTCACCCAGCAGTGCCCAGGCCGCCAGGACGGCGAACATCACCTCGGACAGGCCGACCAGTGAGGCGAACCGGGGCTGCAGGCGGGCGATGCCCATGATGCCGAAGGTGTAGGCCAGCGCGGTCGGCACGATGGCCAGGGCGATGACGGGGACCAGCCAGGACGTCGACAGGCCGGCCAGCGTGGTGGTGTGGCTGGTGAAGGTGAGCGGCATGACGCCCGACACACCCAGCAGTGCCACCGCCGCGGCGCCGACGATCAGGCCGCCGGTGGCCAGGGTGACGGAGTGCAGGCCGGTGCCGTCCGCGCTGGCCTTGTCCGACATGACGAAGTAGCAGGCGGCGCAGACCGCGGCGCCCATGCCCCAAGCGATGCCGGCCAGGCTGATCTGGGCTGCGGTGTGGCTGCCAGGCCCGACCAGGCCGAGCACCAGCGTGATGCCGGCGATGGCGATCGCGACGCCGGCGAGCGTGAGGGTGCTGGGCCGGCGCCGGGTCGTGGCCCACACCCAGCCGACGACCAGCAGGGGCGCGGCGTACTCGAGCAGTAGCGCCACGCCGACCGGCAGGTACGTGACGGCGTTGAAGTAGCACAGCTGGGCGCCCGCGATCGGGATGGCGCCGTAGGCGATGACCGTCCCTTTGTGGCTCAGGGCTTCGCGTACCCAGCCCCGGCGCAGGATGGTCGCGACGACGGCCATGATGAGCGCGCCGCCGGTCAGTCGGGCGACCACCGCGGCGGTGGGGCTCCAGCCCGCTTCGATCAGGGACTTGCCCAGGCCGCCCGCCATCCCGAAGGTGAAGGCGGATGCGACGGCGAAGATCATGCCGGTCCGGAAGTGGCCGGCCGCGGTGCCGTTCGACAAAGTCACGGGCCACCTCCGATGATGTAATGAGTGAAGTTGGGATTGGTCATGACGCTACGGAGGGCGGGTGTAACGAGTCAAATGAATTTCAGTCATGACACGGAGCTCACGCTGCGCGCGGCGTGTGTGTTGATCAACAGCGACCGGGTCGACGGTGACCAACTGGCCGATCTGGCGGCCCTCGACGGGTATCTGAACGACTTCGGCTGGACGGGCCGGCGCGACCGGGACACCGCGGAGTTGACCGCGGTGCAGGCCCTGCGCGAACGGCTCGGGTTGCTGTGGGCCGCGGCGGACGACGAGGAGGCGGTGGTAGGCCAGGTCAACGCCCTGCTCAGTGACACCCGCGCCAACCCCTGGCTGACGCGACACCCCGAGATGCCGGAATGGCACCTGCACCTGGCGGCCGACCAGGACCCGCTCGCCCAGCGCATGGGCGCCGAGATGGCGATGGCCCTGGCCGACCTGATCCGCGCCGGTGAACTGCGCCGGCTCAAGACGTGTGCGGCGTCGGACTGCACCGCGGTGCTGATCGACATGTCGCGCAACCGATCCCGCATCTTCTGCGACACCGGGAACTGCGGGAACCGCCAGCACGTCGCGGCGTACCGCGAACGCCGCGCCCGCGAGAACTGACATTCGGCGTCCGACGCGCCCGCGCCGGTTGCCGCAATGCATCGCGTGACAGGCCCGCGTCTCCTACCGTGATGTCCGACAGCGGATGCAGCGTTTGAGCGGAAGGACGGGCCATTGGCCGAATTCGTGGCGGCCATCGACCAGGGCACCACCAGCACCCGGGCGATGATCTTCGATCACTCAGGTCGCGAGGTCGGACGCCACCAGCTCGAGCACGAGCAGATCCTGCCGCGGGCCGGGTGGGTCGAGCACAATCCCGTCGAGATCTGGGAGCGCACCGGCTCGGTGCTGCAGACCGCGCTGAACAAGACCCGGCTGTCGGCGTCCGATCTGGTCGCGCTCGGTATCACCAACCAGCGTGAGACGACCATGGTGTGGAACAAGCACACCGGGCGCCCGTACTACCACGCGATCGTGTGGCAGGACACCCGCACCGACCGCATCGCCTCGGCCCTGGAACACGACGGCCACGGCGACGTCATCCGCCGCAAGGCCGGCCTGCCGCCGGCGACCTACTTCTCCGGCGGCAAGATCCAGTGGATCCTCGAGAACGTCGACGGCGTGCGGGAAGCCGCCGAACGCGGTGACGCGATCTTCGGAACGTGCGACACCTGGGTGCTGTGGAACCTGACCGGCGGCACGCGCGGCGGCGTGCACGTCACCGACGTCACCAACGCCAGCCGCACCATGCTGATGAACCTCGAGACCCTCGACTGGGACGACGAACTGTTGTCGTTCTTCGGGATTCCACGCCAGATGCTGCCGACCATCGCGTCGTCGTCGGTGTCGGAGCCCTACGGCCTGACGGCGGCCGACGGCCCTCTCGGCGCGCCGGTACCGGTCACCGGCATCCTCGGCGACCAGCAGGCCGCCATGGTCGGGCAGGTGTGTCTGTCGGCGGGCGAGGCCAAGAACACCTACGGCACAGGTAATTTCCTGCTCCTCAACACCGGTGAGAAGATCGTGCGCTCGGAGCACGGCCTGCTGACGACTGTGTGTTACCGCTTCGGTGACGCGAAACCCGTTTACGCGCTGGAGGGTTCGATCGCCGTCACCGGGTCGGCCGTGCAGTGGCTGCGGGACCAGCTGGGCATCATCGCCGGTGCCTCCGACAGTGAGACGCTGGCTCGCCAGGTGGAGGACAACGGCGGCGTCTACTTCGTGCCGGCGTTCTCGGGACTCTTTGCGCCGTACTGGCGTTCGGATGCGCGCGGCGCGATCGTCGGGCTGTCGCGGTTCAACACCAACGCCCATATCGCCCGGGCCACCCTCGAGGCCATCTGCTACCAGAGCCGCGACGTCGTCGACGCCATGGCCGCGGACTCCGGCGTGCACCTCGAAGTACTCAAGGTCGACGGCGGCATCACCGCCAACGAACTGTGCATGCAGATCCAGGCCGACGTGCTGGGCGTCGAAGTGGTGAAACCCGTTGTCGCCGAGACCACTGCGCTCGGCGCGGCGTATGCCGCCGGGCTCGGTGTGGGGTTCTGGTCGAACCCTGACGAGCTGCGCGCCAACTGGCTGGAGCACAAGCGCTGGGCACCGTCGTGGGACGACGGCCAGCGCGCCGCCGGATACGCCGGCTGGCAGAAGGCCGTCGGCCGCACCCTGGACTGGGTCGACGTCTCCTAGGGATTTGTGCACGATTTTCCGCGGTTGGCGCGGAAAATCGTGCACAAATCCCTGGCGAGAATTGGTGTCGGGGCATGCGTCTGCCCGCGGTTAGGCTGCTAGCCGGGGGATGGACATGGCTCGGGGGCAGGGCGCGCAACTGGAGGCCAGCGGCCGGCGCTTTCAGACGCGGCGGCTGATCCACGCACTGGTGCGTGGCGACGCGGCGATGGTCGACGAACCCATTCGCGCGCAATCGATTTCGTACGCGGCGGGCTGGCTCGCCGCACTGCTGGCGGTGGCAGTATGCGCGGTGATCGCGATCGCCTCACCGGCGGGCCGGCTGGGAGACGCGCCCATCGTCATGGTCCGGGACACCGGCGCGCTGTACGTGCGGGTCGGGTCGACGTGGCATCCCGCCCTGAATCTCGCGTCCGCGCGGCTCGTCGCCAACTCCGCAGCCAACCCGGTAGCGGTCGACGCCGAGGCGATCGCGGGCGCACCGCGCGGCCCGCTCGTCGGAATCCCGGGTGCACCAGCACAATTGGGCCGGCCGCTCGCGGCGACGTCGTGGCAGGTGTGTGACAACGGAACGACGGTAATGATCGCCGGTACGGACACGATCGGACCTGACGGTGCGCGGCCCATCTTGGCGACGGCGGCGGGTGAGCACCTGGCCGCCACGTATCTGCTGTACGGCGGCAAGCGCGCCGCGGTGGACCTGCGTGACCTCGCGGTGGTCCGGGCGCTGCGGCTCGACGGCGTGACGCCCCGGCCGGTGTCGCGATCATTTCTCGACCTGCTGCCCGAGCTGCCCGCGATCACCGCGCCGTCGATTCCGGGGCTCGGCAGGACGGGGCCGGGCGGCTTCGTTGTCGGGCAGGTGCTGCGGGTGAGCCGCGCCGACGCTCCCGAACATCACGTGGTCCTCGGCGGCGGTCTGCAGCGCGTCGGCGACGTGGCGGCCGATGTCATCCGGTTCACCCATGGAGTGGCCGACGGTGACCTTCGCACCGTGCCGCCGGCGGCCATCGCCGGCATTCCCGCTGTCCATGACCTTGCGGTGTCGACGTTTCCGGACCAGGCGAGCCCGCCACTGCCGAGCGAGGCCCCGGTCTGCGCACGGTGGCGGGCCGACGGCGATCGTGCGGATACCGTTGTCGTGCAAGGGAAACCGGATGCGGCCGCGGTGGCGCTGGCGCAGGAGGACGGCGACGGTCCGAACATCGATGCCGTGGCATTACCGCCGGGCCGGTATGCGTACGTGCACGCCACCGGGGTGACCGGTGGATCGGTGACCGGACCGCTGTACCTGGTGACGGACAGTGGCGTGCGGTACGGCATCCACGATGCCGAGACGGCGAAGTATCTCGGGGTGGAGGGTGCGCCGCTGCCCGCACCGTGGCCGCTGCTGGCCCGGTTGCCGGGCGGGCCCGAATTGAGTGTGGCGGCGGCCGAGGTGCTGCGCGACGGCCTGTCGCCGTAGCGACGCGGCAGGTTTGCCATGGTGGCCTCGGGGGCATTCCGGGTGCCATGACCGACGTGCCGACTTTCGGGGTGGAGGAGGAGTTTCTCCTCGTCGATCACCGTGACGGTGCGCCCCTACCGCGCAACCAGGCGGTCGCGGAATATGCGGCCGCGCGCGGTGTCGACCTACAGCTCGAGTTGACCAGGTGCCAGGTCGAGACCACCACCGCGGTGATGACCACTAGCGGCGATCTGCGTGCGGAACTGACCCGGCTGCGTCGCGTCGCCACCGAGTCGGCGGAAGCGCAGCGGGCGCGGCTGCTGGCCGTCGCGCTACCGCCGACGGTGCCGCACGCGTTCCCGGTGACAACCAAAGAGCGGTATGCCCGCATCGCCGATCGGTTCGGCATGATCGCTCATGAACAGGGCATCTGCGGGTGTCACGTGCACGTCGAGGTGCCCAGTCGGGCGGCGGCTGTCGACGTCAGTAACCGGCTTCGGCCCTATCTGCACCCGCTCCTCGCGCTGAGCGCGAACTCCGCGATCTACCGCAACACCGACAGCGGTTACGCCAGCTTCCGGGGCGTGCTGTGGACCCGCTGGCCGAGCGCCGGACCGCCACCATACTTCGACTCGGTCGAGGACTACGACGCCGTCACCAACACCCTGACGCGGGCCGGTGCGGTGCTCGACGACGGCATGCTCTATTGGGATGTGCGGCCGTCTGCCAATTTCCCGACCGTCGAGGTGCGCGTGGCCGATGTGCCGGCAACAGTGGCCGAGACCGTGTTACTGGCCACGCTCATCCGGGCCGCGGTGATGACGGCGCTGGACGCGAAGGAACGTGGGAAACCGATACCACGCCTTGCTGATTGGACGCTGCGCGCCGCGCACTGGAAGGCGGCGCATGACGGGCTCGACGGCGAGGCGATCGACTTGGCGGGCGACTGCTCGATGGCGCCGGCCCGGGTTCTGCTCGCCGGATTCATCGAGAACCTCCGCCCGGCCCTCGAAGCGCTGGGTGACTATGACATGGCCCGCGACGAGTTGGCCCGCATCGCCGAGCAGGGCAACGGGGCCATGCGGCAGCGTCGGGCCTGGCGACGCCGCAAAGATGTCGGCGATGTCATGTCCGAATTGGCCACGGCGACAACGACGTTCGATCCGCTAGCCCCGTGACCGTCGACTGAGCTTCGCGGTGCGTGCGTCCCCGTCGTGCGGGACACCTATTGCCTTGGTGCGCTTGGCCTTCACCGTCAGCCAGACCGCTGAAATGAGAAAGTAGATCGCGCCCATCGCCGCGTATCCGGCAAGGGTCTTGACCGACTCGATGGTCGGCGTGTGAGCCTGGGTGATGAACAGGCCCCCGACAAGCGCCGACTGGCCGCCGCTGAGGACCATCGCCCACTGCGCGCCGACCTTCCAACGTCGAATGGCGGTGATGAGTTGCAGCAACCCGGCAAGGGTGGCCCACGCGCCGAAGACCGCGAGTACCCACGTCGTACCCGCGAACAGGGCGTAGGCAGCCACGACGGTGACGATCAGACTGACCGCAACGTTGATCAACTGGCTGCGGTTTTGCGCCAGTCCACCGCTTCGCGCGGCATCCCAGAAATTCGCGGCGGCGTCCCACAGCGGATAGAGGATGAGCCACCCCGAGGCCAGCGGAAGGCTGTGCTGGGCGAGCGTCAGCGCGCCAGCTACCCAGGCGAAGGAGAAGGCTGCGCGAACGAAGTAGTAGACCTTCAACCACTGCTCACGGTCGGTCTCGGACGGGCTTGCTTGGTGGATTGACATGATGGGTTTCCTCTCAATGATTTCGATCGCCGCGACGAATCGGTTTCGGCGGGTGCGCCGCATTGCTCACTTCGACGACTTGTTCGTCATTGGTGCTGCCGCCGTGGTGTTCACGCAGTTGCCGTCGGAGTGGAGCCCATCGCGTCGAGTCGGTTGACCAGAGGGGTTACGACGGTGGCGAACGTTGCGGCATCGCCGTAGGCGCGGGCGGACAGCATCGCCCCGTGCACGGTGGCCATGAACACCTCGGCGTCGACGCCGGGACTTGTCTCGATTCGAATCAGTTGCTGCTCGGCGCCCCGCTCGAGAACCGACGTCAGCCACGCCGACAGTGCGCGAAAGTGAGCGGTCACCTCGTCGGCGACTTGCTCCGGGAGGGAAGGTAGTTCGCCGGCCAGGAGGGCGCAGACGCAAAATGGATGGCTCGCGTCCGCGATGCAGGCGCGCCAGTAATCGACGTAGCTACGCAGCATGCCGATGGGATCGCCGACGTGGCGTTCTATCTCGGCGATTCCGGCGAGGGCCTCCTGCCGGTAACGGCTCACCAGGGTCCGGACAAGATCGGCCTTGGTGGGGAAGTGGTGGTGAATGCTCGGCTTGCGGATGCCGATTTCGTTCGCGATGTCGGCGTAGCTGAAGCCGTTGTAGCCGCCGGCGATGATGAGTCTTTCTGCGTGAGTAAGGATTTCGTCTGCTGTCGACGGAGCTCGTGCCACGCAAGCTAGCCTACCTACTAGTAGGTAGGGGCGTCAAGGTGGGGGCGGACGGACGCCATCTGAATCTGTTTTCGCCGACCTGCACACGCAATGACCTTCGGTTGCCTATCGCGGTGACCGGCGCCGCCCGGTCGCGGCGACAGCCGCCACCGCGATGCAGATTGCGGTGCCGAGGAAGGCGATGCGCCGCGACGGCCGATGATCGGAGCCGGACGCCGGCGCACTCTGCCCGGTCGACACCCGCGCCGGGGCGGGTGTCGGCACACCGCCGCTGACCGCGGCCAACGGGTCGACCACGCCGCGGCCGATCTGGGGGTTCCAGCCGTCGGCCGGATGGCGCGCGGTGTCTTCGATACGGGCCATCACCTGGCGGGCCGACAATTGTGGCAGTCGCGAACGCACCAGTGCGACAACACCACTGACGACGGGTGCGGCGTAGCTGCTGCCCGACAGCGGGCGCCCGTCGGGCCGGCTGTCGACCAGTCCGTCGCCCTGCGCGCTCAGTGACACCACCGACTCGCCGGGCGCGGCGACGTCGACCCAGGGTCCGGCCAGGCTGAATGGCGACGGCGTCCCGTTCGGGCTGACCGATCCGACGGTGAGCACGTAGTCGTCGTACCAGCCCGGGCTGACGACGGTGTGCACCGTGTCCCAGTCCGGCGTGCCCGGCCGTTTGGGATCGGACAGCGGGTTCTGCCCCGCGCAGTCACCGCTGGCGTTGCCCGCCGCCGCGACGACCACGACATTGCGGACATCGACCGCATAGGCCAGGGCGGCGCCCAACGACCGGTCGTCGAGCGGGTCCGCGGCGGGCATGCAGGCGACCGACGAGATGTTGATGACAGTGGCGCCCGCGTCGGCGGCCGAGCGCACCGCACGGGCGAGCGTCTCGACATCACCCACCCCTGATATCTCATGATCGTCGGTCAGCCGGAACTTGTTGCTGGACTGTCGAATCGCCAGGATCGTGGCGTCGGGTGCCGCACCGCTGAAGGTCCCGTTGTCCGGGGCAACGGCGCCGATCAGTCCGGCGATCGCCGTACCGTGGCCGTCGCAGTCCTGCGTACCGTCCCCGGACGAGACGTAGTCACCGCCGGCGACCAGGCGGGGGAGCAGTCGGTGCCGGGCCACGCCGGTGTCGATCACTGCCACCAGCTGTCCGCTGCCGCGGGAAAGCGGCCACACCGCAGCAAGATTGAGCATGTCGGGTTGGTCTGCGGGACGGGCATCAGCCGGCTTCGCCGTCGCACACCGGTCCGATTGTTCGGTCCTACCGGGCGGCGCCGGGGCCGCGGGTCCGGGAAGTTGGCTGTGATCAACCGGTTTCGGCGCGATGGCATGTGCGCACGGAGCGGCCGACGCGATGGTGATCGTCAAGGCGACAGCGATGACCCGTCGCAGGGCGCTCACAGGCCACGCGCCAGGCGGAAAACATCTGCGGTCCAGAGTGCGCATGCCGGCACGGCGACCAGTGCCACGTATTCGAGATGTACAAAGCCTCGGCCCACCGTGGCACTCACCCGTCCGATCCGCTGAGCGCCCAGCACCACCGCGATGACGCCGCCGCCGAGCCAGGCGGCCCAGCCGGGGAATGCCATCGCGGTGACGACCAAAGCCGCAGTGGTACAGACCATTCCCGCGACCATGACCGCCCACCGCCGTGCCGGATGCCGATAGGACGGTGCCCGCAGCGCAATCGCGGCCGTCGCCACCCAGATGAACACCACCGTCGAGGTCCGGGACTCATGGACGGCGCCCATTGCAACCACGACGGCGCCGGCCGCCGCGGCAGCGGCCGCGCCCACGACCATCGCCGTGAGCACCCGCTGCGCCAGCTCGATCCGTTGCGGATCGCCGTCGGTGACCGTCGCCGAGCGCGGCGTGAGTCCCGCGACGGTGACAGCGCACCGCGGCGCGGCCGACAGCACCACAAATGCCGCCACGGTGGTGGCCACCCCGGTACTGGCCAGCGCCACCGACCACATGCTCGCCGCAACGGTCGCCACCATTGTCGGCATCGTAAAGGCCACGGCCGCAACGGATACGGGAAGCACACCGATCCGTAGCAGAACGAGGGCCACCGCGAACGCCGTCGCCGATCCGAGCAGGACGTTGGGCGCCGCCGGGCCACCCGGTACGGCCGAGAAACCCGCCGCGAAAGCGAGCACGACGGCGGCGGCCGGCCACGCCGCCCGGCCGGACCGCCATGACATCGCCACTGCAGCCAGCGCACCACCGCAACCGACAGTGGCTGCCGTGAAGTGGTCGCCGCGCGCAGCAGACCAGAGCAGCAGCACGGACGCGGCGGTCACCGCCCACAGACAGAGCACGGGCCCGACCAGATGGCCGGTGGCATCGCGAGGCGCCTGGTCGGCGGCCATGGTCGCCGTGTGCCTCCGGAGCGTGCCGAACTCCGGCACCGTGCTTCGCCGCAGCTCCAGGATGTCACCGTCGTGAACTCCGTTTTGCCGCAACGATAATGACCCGTCGATCGGATCCCCGGCAGCCCGGCTCAGGTGCCAACTCACGCCTTCCGGCGCGCGCGCATGTGCCAGCGCCACGATGTCAGGGAGCAACGCGTCCACCGCGGCGCCCGCAGGCAGCACCAGATCGGTGGTGTCGCTGGTGCGTTCACTGTCGGTCCGTACGGATAGCCGACACACTGCTTCAGACATCGCGCCCCCCGGATCGACATGCCGATCTCACCGTAACCGCGAATCGGGTCCCTACCCGACACGAAAATCGATGGAACCGAACGGTGTCGGGGTACGTCTGATAGTTCGATGGAATTCACCAGAGTCGCACGATCTCCCGTAGTCCCAGTGGATGCGGAAGACATCGAGGTCCGGACACCACCACAGGTGCCGCGATTGTCGTCGGGCAACGTCGTCACCCGAGTCGCACCCGTGCTCATGCTGTTGGCGATGGCCGGCATGATGGTGTTCTACTTCCGTTCGGGTTCGGCCACCGGCCGGAATCCGATGTTCCTACTGTTTCCGGCGATGATGGTGCTGTCGCTGGTCGGCAGCACTGTCCTCGGGTCGCGCGGTGCGCGCCGGGCAGGTGAGATCGACGCAGATCGGCGTGAGTACCTGGTGTATCTCGACGCGATCGGTGAGTGCGCGGAGCGAACCGCAGCCGAGCAGCATCGGGTACTACATCAGAACCACCCGCCGCCTGACACGCTGTGGACGCTCGCCGGCTCCGAACGGATGTGGCAACGCCGTTGGAACGACGACGATTTCACCGAAATCCGCGTCGGGATCGGGGAACGCCCACTCAACACCAGACTCGTTCCGGTACCCGCCACCGGCGACGGGACGACGGATCCGCTGACCGCCTCGGCACTCGATCGGCTGCTACGAACCGCCGCGACCGTGCCCGATGTCCCGGTGACGGTCGTCGTCAATCGGCTGCGGCGGATCGACGTCGGCGGCGATGATCCACGGGGACAGGCGCGCGCCATGGCGTGCCAGCTGGCTATGTGGCATGGACCCGACCAGCTGAAGATCGCCGCGGTCGCCGGATCGGCCGAGTGGGACTGGCTGAAATGGCTACCGCACCACTATCGCTCGGGCGTGCTCAGCGGGCAGCCGCTGCGGTTTACGGACCTCGGTGCCGTCACTGCCATCGCCGGGTGTCATCTGGTGGTGCTGGTCGACAGTCCGGCGGCCGCCGTCTTCGTGGACACCGACGCGGTGACACTGCTGGTGCTCGGCGCGCCGGGTACGGCGTCGACGCTTCCGCCCTGCTCGACCGCCGACGTGCTCACGGCCGCACAAGCAGAGACCTGCGGACGACGTGTGGCGCGCTACCGCCTGGCCGTCGGTGCGGACAACGCACGCCGACACCATGATCGGACGACGTTCGTCGGCGTGGACGTGGCGGGGGACGGGTGGCCGATTCGTCCGGCCCGGCATCGGCTGCGGGTGCCGATCGGTACCGACGACACCGGTGCGACGGTCGAGCTCGACCTCAAGGAACCGGCCGAGCACGGCATGGGTCCGCACGGCTTGTGCATCGGCGCAACAGGTTCCGGCAAATCCGAGTTCCTGCGCACCCTGACCCTGGGTCTGATCAGCACCCACTCGCCGGACGAGCTCAATCTGATCCTCGTCGACTTCAAAGGCGGTGCAACGTTTCTCGGCTTCGAACAGGCCAACCACGTCGCGGCCGTCATCACCAACTTGGCGCAGGAAGCACATCTGGTCGCCCGGATGCACGACGCCCTCGCCGGCGAGCTGACACGGCGCCAAGGACTGTTGCGGGCGGCCGGGAACCTGTCCGGAATCGGCGACCACCGGCGGGCACGCGCGGCGGGCGCCGACCTGCCACCGCTGCCTGCCCTGTTCATCGTGGTCGATGAGTTCTCCGAATTGCTCAGCCAGCATCCGGATTTCGCGGAGCTGTTCGTCGCCATCGGCCGCCTCGGTCGATCACTGGGCGTTCATCTCCTGCTGGCCAGCCAGCGTCTCGACGAGGGTCGCCTGCGCGGACTGGACACCCACCTCTCGTACCGGGTCTGCCTCAAGACGTTCTCGGCGGCGGAGTCGCGGGCCGTCATCGGGGTCACCGACGCACACGAGCTGCCCGGAACGCCGGGTGCGGGGTTGCTGCGCACCGCAGACGGAAAGCTGGTGCGATTTCACACTGCATTCGTCTCGGGGCCGGTCCCACAGAGCCACGACGAACGCCCGGTTCCGCGCCTGTTCACCGTCGAGGCCCCGGTGGTCACGCCTGACCCGCCGGCCGGGCCGACGCTGATGGACACGACCTTGCGCCGGCTGACCGGTCGCGGTGCGCGCGCTCATCCGGTCTGGCTGCCGCC
This sequence comes from Mycobacterium sp. SMC-16, assembly GCF_046250085.1. NCBI lineage: Bacteria > Bacillati > Actinomycetota > Actinomycetes > Mycobacteriales > Mycobacteriaceae > Mycobacterium > Mycobacterium sp. SMC-16. The sequence continues at coordinate 4,615,618 of NZ_CP176427.1, read as the reverse complement.
CCTCACGAATTCGCCCGCGTTGTCCGAGCTGCTGGCGGCCGGCAGCGAAGGCGGTCCGCTGCGGGTCCCGATCGGATTAGTGGACAACCCGTTTCAGCAGCGCCGCGAGCCGCTCGTTGCCGACCTCAGTGGGTCCGGCGGGCACGTGGCCATCGTGGGCGGCCCGCGCTCGGGGAAATCCGTTGCGCTGCAGACGTTGCTACTGGGCCTCGCTGTGACCGCGCCTGCCGACGGCCTCAGCGTCTACGGCCTCGATCTGGGCGACGGTGCGCTGACGGCGTTGCGACAGCACCCGCACGTCGGCACCGTCGCCGGTCGGAACGAGCCGGAGTTATTGCGGCGCATCGTGTCCCAGCTGTTATCGGTGTGCCGCCGGCGCCAGGACTTTCGGCAGCAGCACGGGCCCGAGGCCCGTTTTCCGGACAATTACGGTGAGGTCGTCCTGGCGGTCGACGGCTGGGCCACGCTGCGTCGCGAATTCGACGCACTGGAGGACCCCATCACCGCGCTGTCGGCGCAAGGCCTGTCGGTCGGGGTCCACGTGGTCCTGACCGCGAATCGGTGGGCGGAACTGCGGCCGATGCTGAAAGACCACCTGGGCACCCGGATCGAATTGCGGCTGGGTGATCCGGCAGAGTCCGAGATGGACCGCCGCCGTGCCCATCTGCTGGCCACCTGTCCTCCTGGCCGGGGCCTCACCAAAGACGGTAAGGAGTTCGTGGTCGCGCGGCCGCAGCTCGACGTGACGCTCACCGATCAAGAGCCCGCGCCCCAGATCGAATTGTTGCCGCAGCGCGTCGATTACGCCGAGCTACCGGCCACCACGGAACGACCGCCGCGGTACGTCATCGGCGTCTCTGAAGAGGACCTGCAACCGTTCGCGCTGGACATGGGCGCCGATCCGTACCTGATCCTGTTGGGCGACACGGGCTGTGGCAAGACGTCGGCGCTGCGGACGCTGTGCCGCGCGATCACCGGACAGACCGATCCCGCTCGGGCGCAGCTGCTGATCGTCGACTACCGGCGGTCACTGTTGGGGGTGGTGGAACCGCCGTACCTGTGCGGCTACGCGATGTCGGCCGTGACGACCGCTGCCGAACTCGCCGCTGCGCTGACCCTGCTCACCGCGAGGCTGCCGGGACCCGGTGTCACGCAGCAGCAGTTGCGCGACCGCTCCTGGTGGTCCGGTCCCGAAATCCAGGTCGTGGTCGACGATTACGACCTGGTCGTGGGTGCCGCGGGGAATCCGCTGAACCCTTTGCTCGACCTGCTGCCGCACGCCTCGGACATCGGGCTCCACGTCGTGGTCGCCCGCCGCTCCGGCGGTGCCGCACGCGCCATGTTCGACCCGCTCCTGTCGCGCATGCGCGACCTGGGCGCGACGGGCATCATCATGAGCACCAGCCCGGATGAAGGGCCGCTGCTCGGCGCCGCGCGGCCGATGACGCTGCCTCCTGGCCGGGCCGTCGTCGTGCGCCGTGGCCAAACCGATCAGCTGGTCCAGATCGGCTGGACCGAACCACCGTGACAGTCGTGGTGGTGGGCCCGACGACCATCATCGGGCCGGCGGATATCGACGCTGACCTGGTCGCGTCGGCCCTGGAGTGCATCGACGAGCCGCTGGGTGTGCTCGATGCCACAGTCGTTCCCGCCGAACGCATCTGGCGCGATGCCATGACCGCGGCGACAGGTACCGCATCGGCCGTCACGGTGGTGTGCCCGACCTGGTGGTCGCCGTCGCGGATCGAGCGGGTTCGGGCCGCGGTCCCCAGCCGCGTTTCCCACGTTGTCATAGCGCGGAGAACCGACGCACTCCGGGCGGCCGGCGGTGAACCCGATTGCGCGGTCGTCGAACTGGGGGAGGAGCTCGTGACGATCTCCCGTCCGGGATCGGCCGCGTCGGTCGTACGACGCACCGACAGCGCCACCGCCGAGGCCGTCATCGCGCGCACCACGTGGGACACCCGGGTGGTGATCGATGCGCCCATCGGCGTCCCCGATGGCGCACCCCTGGCCGCCGAAATCCAAGCGCTGCTGCAGGATCAGGGTGTCCCGGCCGAGATTCTCAGCTGCGACGACCTGCGCACAGACGCCGACACGCACCCGCCACCGACCACGGCCCGACCACGTCTGGCGCGGGCACACATCGCGATCGGCTTCGCGGCGGCCGTCGCCGTCCTCGGTGCCGGGGGACTGGGCCTGTCCACCCGTGACGGCCCGGCGCCTGCGGTCGCCGCTGCCACCGACCCGGAATTTTCCTGGCTCGTGGAGGGCCGGGTGGCGGTACAGGTCCCGGCGCGCTGGACGGTTGATCGGGCGGTTGCCGGCGCGGGTTCGGCTCGGCTGCAGATCATTTCGCCCGATGACCGCGGGCAGATCATCCACCTCACCCAGTCGGTGGTGCCCCAGGAGCAGACGCTCGAGGTGGCGGCGCGGGCGCTGCGGGAGGCGTCGGCGAAGCTGCCCAGAGGGATCATCCTGGATTTCCAGGAGGCCGCGGTTAGTGCCGGACGCGCGGCCGTGCGGTATCGCGAGGTGCGCGGCGCGCGGACCGTCGACTGGTCGGTGCTGCTTGACGGCCCGGTCCGGATCGCCGTGGGGTGCCAGGGCGCAGCCGTCCAAGCGGCCTGCGACACCGCGATCCGCTCCGCGCGCCGGACCGATTGAAAAAACCTGGGCGGCAATGGAACCGAACGCCGTCGGCAAACGTCTGAACAATCAAACCAATGGAGAGGAAATCATGACAGCTCCGGAAAGTGGCGCTCTGACTACCGATTTCGATCTGATGACGGGCATCGCCGGCAAGGTCGAGGTCCGCAACGAGGAGATTCGGGCCATGCTCGGCAATTTCATCGGTCAGATGACCGCCATCCCGCCGACGGTATGGGGCGGCGCCGCGGCGACCAGATTCCAGGACGTGGTGAGCCGGTGGAACGGCGAATCGATGAAACTGCATGCGTCACTGCAACGTATCGCCGAGACCATCCGGGCCAACGCGGCGGTGCTGAGCCAGGCCGCTGACGACCATGCCCAGCGCATCGGCGCCACCGGCCACGCGATCTGACGGGACAAGGCATATGCAACCGGCACTGTCGTACCACTTCGGCGAGATCGAGTTCACCGTCCGCCAACAAATCCATGCCACCTCGGCACGGATGAACACGTCGCTGGAAGAGCTCCGGCACCTGGTCGCGCCACTGCAGCAGACCTGGACCCGGGAGGCGGCCGAGGCGTTCCAGGCCGAACAGGCCCGCTGGAACCAGTCGGCGGCCGCCCTCAACGACATCCTGCACAGCCTCGGCAACGCCGTCCGCGACGGCGCCGATGACATCGCCGCGACCGACCGGCGCGCGGCGGGCGACTGGGTCTTCTAGCCTCACCACAAGCCCTGTGTGGTCCCGCCCCCGGAGGAGAGCCGGGGGCGGGACCACACAGTCATGCCGCGCGCAGGGCCCAACTTGTGTCTTAGAACACCCAGGTCGACTACCCTGGCGGCCACGCAGGTGTGTATCCGACCTGCGAGGAGTGTGAGTGTCGTGGGAACCAGCCGCACCGAGGGGTCGCCGGCCGGCTCGACGCTGCGCGCGGTACACCAGCGGTTCGTCACCGGCGAGATCGACGCCCAGCACCTGGACCCCGCGGCCGTCCGTCCCGTCATCGCCGACAGCTGGCGCCGCAGCCTGGCCACGGGCGTGGACCCCGACCTCGGCGGTGCGCAGTTCACGCCCGTCGTGCCCAAGACCCTGGACCAGCTGCGCGCCGAACAACCCATCGCGGCCGCCTTGCCGGTGATCCGGAAACTGCTGGTCGAGGACGCCAAGGACAGCGGTGTCATGGTGGCGGTGGCCGCCGCCGACGGCACCCTGCTGTGGGTCGAGGGCGACAAGACGGCCCTGAGCCGGGGCGAGGCCATGAACTTCGTGGCCGGCGCCAACTGGAGCGAGCGCAGCGCCGGCACCAACGCTCCGGGCACCGCGCTGGCGCTGGACCGGGAACTGCAGATCCACGGCTCGGAACACTTCGCCCGCCTGGTGCAGCCCTGGACCTGCACGGCGGTGCCGGTGCACGACCCGACGACGGGCGAGCTCATCGGCTGCGTCGACCTCACCGGTGACAGCCAGATTGCCTCGGCCCAGACCCTGGGCCTGGTGCGCGCGACGGTGATGGCCATCGAGAACCACCTGGCGCTGCAGCGGCTGCTGCAGCCCACGCCGAGTCCGGTGACCATGGCTCGCCTGACGGTGCTGGGCGGTGACCGTCCGCGCTGGGTCGCCACCGGCGACGACGGACAACCGCGCCAGCACACCCTGAGCGGCCGGCACGCCGACATCCTGGTTCTGCTGAGCCGTCATCCCGAGGGTCTGAGCGCCGACCATCTCGCAATGTTGTTGGACGACAACGATCTTGACTCGGTCACCATCCGCGTCGAGATGTCCCGCCTGCGCCGGGTCATCGGCGCCCAGTACGTGGCGTCGCGGCCCTACCGGCTGCTCACCCCGATCGACAGTGACGTCGCCGATGTCTTCGCCGCGCTGCACCGCGGTGATGTCGACGCCGCGCTGTCCCACTACTCGGGTGCGCTGCTGCCGCAGTCGGTGTCGCCGGCGATCGCCCGGTTGCGCACCGAGCTGGGGGAGAGCCTGCGGACCGCGGTGCTGTCGGCGTCCGCGGCCGGACATGTTGGCCTGTTGCGCCGGTGGCTGGCGCTGCCCGACGGCCGCGACGACCGGCACGGCTGGCAGTTACTGCGCAACCACCCGTCGGCGGACGCGGTGGTGCGGGCGCAGGCGGTCGGGCACCTGGCGGGATTGGACGCCGACCTCGGCTGACGGGCTCCGGTTCCATCGCGTTCAACGATGCAACTGTGTTGCAACCCACTTCTGCGTACCGTTAGTGACCAGCAGCACATCTGTGTTTTGTCACCCACTGGAGGAGTGAACCCATGACTGTTTACGCGCGTCCCGGTGCCGAGGGTTCGGTGATGACCTACCCGGCCCGCTACGACAACTTCATCGGCGGCGAGTGGGTGGCACCCGCTGCCGGTCGCTACTTCGAGAACCGTACCCCGGTCACGGGTGAGGTGTTCATCGAGATTGCCCGCTCGGACGAATCCGACATCGAGAAGGCGCTGGACGCCGCGCACGCCGCCGCGCCGGCCTGGGGCAAGACCTCGCCGGCCGCCCGCGCCCGGGTGCTCAACCTCATCGCCGACCGCATGGAGCAGAACCTCGAGGCCATCGCCGTCGCCGAGTCCTGGGACAACGGCAAGCCGGTCCGCGAGACCCTGAACGCCGACATCCCGTTGGCCGTCGATCACTTCCGCTACTTCGCGGGCGTGCTGCGGGCCCAGGAAGGCTCGATCTCCGAGATCGACGACGACACCGTCGCCTACCACTTCCATGAGCCGCTCGGCGTCGTCGGCCAGATCATCCCCTGGAACTTCCCGATCCTGATGGCCGTCTGGAAGCTGGCCCCCGCGCTGGCTGCCGGCAACGCGATCGTGCTCAAGCCCGCCGAGCAGACCCCGGCGTCGATCATGTACCTGTTCTCGCTCATCGGCGACCTGCTGCCGGCGGGTGTTGTCAACGTGGTCAACGGTTTTGGCGTCGAGGCCGGCAAGCCGCTCGCGTCGAGCAACCGCATCGCCAAGATCGCCTTCACCGGTGAGACCACCACGGGCCGGCTGATCATGCAGTACGCCAGCCAGAACCTGATCCCGGTCACCCTGGAGCTGGGTGGCAAGAGCCCGAACATCTTCTTCAACGACATCATGGCCGCCAACGACGACTTCCAGGACAAGGCGCTCGAAGGCTTCACCATGTTCGCGCTGAACCAGGGCGAGGTCTGCACCTGCCCGTCGCGCAGCCTGATCCAGGCCGACATCTTCGACGAGTTCCTGGCGCTGGCCGCCATCCGCACCAAGGCCGTCCGCCAGGGCGACCCGCTGGACACCGAGACCATGATCGGCGCGCAGGCCTCCAACGACCAGCTGGAGAAGATCCTGTCCTACATCGAGATCGGCAAGTCCGAAGGGGCACAGCTGATCACCGGTGGCGAGCGGGCCGAGCTGGGTGGCGACCTCAACGGCGGCTACTACGTGACGCCGACGGTGTTCTCCGGCCACAACGGCATGCGCATCTTCCAGGAGGAGATCTTCGGGCCGGTGCTGTCGGTGACGTCGTTCAAGGACTACGACGACGCCATCTCGATCGCCAACAACACCCTGTACGGCCTCGGCGCCGGCGTGTGGTCGCGCAACGGCAACGTCGCCTACCGGGCGGGCCGCGACATCAAGGCCGGCCGCGTGTGGACCAACTGCTACCACATGTACCCCGCGCACGCCGCGTTCGGCGGTTACAAGCAGTCCGGAATCGGCCGCGAGAACCACAAGATGATGCTGGACCACTACCAGCAGACGAAGAACCTGCTCGTCTCGTACTCGACGAAGGCCCAGGGGTTCTTCTGACGAGCGCTCGCGCGAGGAAACGAGCACTCTGATGAGCGAGCGCGCAAGGAAACGAAGCGCGTAGCTCCCACGAACCGCGAGCGCCCGCGTACCCCCCGAATGCGCGGGCGCTCGCTTCCTTTCTCGGTCGACGCTTTCCAAAAGCGTTCGGCGACACAATGATCAAGGCCGGCACCAGAAGACTCCTGGGGGGCAGGCCAATTCGGCATCCGCCATCCCTCTTTCAGGAGTTCGCAGTGTCCATCACCAACCCACCCAGTGAGCACTCCGCTCGCGGTGTCGAAGAGCACGTCGAGAGCAACGAATACCTCGCGAAACGTCAGCTGAAGAAGGGCACGGCCGGCTGGCTGCTGCTCGCCGGACTCGGCGTCAGCTACGTGGTGTCCGGGGACTACTCCGGCTGGAATTTCGGTCTGGCACACGGTGGTTTCGGTGGCCTCGCCATCGCCGCCGTGATCATCGCCGGCATGTACCTGGCCCTGGTGCTGGGCATGGCCGAGCTGTCCTCGGCGCTGCCGGCCGCCGGCGGCGGTTACACCTTCGCCCGTCGTGCCCTGGGCCCGTGGGGCGGTTTCGCCACCGGCACCGCGATCCTCATCGAGTACTCGATCGCCCCCGCCGCCATCGCGACGTTCATCGGCGCCTACGTGGAATCGTTGGGGCTCTTCGGGATTCACAACGGCTGGTGGGTGTATCTGGCGGCCTACGCGTTCTTCATCGGCATCCACCTGTCCGGTGTCGGTGAGGCGCTCAAGGTGATGTTCGTGATCACCGCCATCGCGCTGCTGGGTCTGGTGATCTTCGCGGTCTGTGCCTTCGGGCAGTTCGACGTCTCCAACCTGACCACCATTGCGGTCGACGTCAACGCGGCCGGGGCTTCGGCGATCCTGCCGCACGGCTACCTCGGCATCTGGGCCGCCATCCCGTTCGCCATCTGGTTCTTCCTGGCGATCGAAGGCGTGCCGCTGGCCGCCGAGGAAACCGCGAACCCGGAGAAGAACGTGCCGCGCGGCATCATCGCGGCGATGACGGTCCTGCTGGTCACCTGCGCCGTCGTGCTGGTGCTCACCACGGGTGTCGGTGGCGCGCAACAGATGTCGGCCTCGGGCAACCCGCTCGTCGAGGCGCTCGGTTCGGGCGTCGGCGCCAAGCTGGTCAACTACATCGGCCTGGCCGGACTGATCGCGAGCTTCTTCTCGATCATCTACGCCTACTCGCGTCAGCTCTTCGCCCTGTCCCGGGCGGGCTACCTGCCGACCCAGCTGTCGGTGACCAACTCCCGCAAGGCGCCGACACTGGCGCTCATCGTCCCCGGCGTCATCGGCTTCCTGCTGTCGCTGACCGGCAAGGGCGACCTGCTGCTGAACATGGCGGTCTTCGGTGCGGCCGTGAGCTACGTCCTGATGATGGTCAGCCACATCGTGCTGCGCCGCCGCGAGCCGAACATGCCGCGCCCGTACCGCACCCCGGGCGGCATCGTGACAACCGGCTTCGCGCTCGTCATCGCCGTCATCGCGGTCATCGCCACCTTCCTGGTCGATCCGTTCGCCGTGGGCCTGTGTCTGGCGGTGTTCGCAGCCTTCATGCTCTACTTCGCGGTCTACAGCCGGCACCGTTTGGTGGCAAACTCTCCTGATGAAGAGTTCGCGATGCTCGCAGAAGCCGAGGACGAGCTGAAATGAAGTACCACCAGCGGATTTCGGGGGTGAACCACACCTTCGACGGGCTTGTGGATTTGATGGCCAAGGCCACGCCGCTGCGTTCCGGTGATGAACTCGCCGGGTGCGCGGCCCACAACGACGCCGAGCGGGCTGCCGCGGCGTGGGCACTGGCCGAGCTTCCGCTGGACACCTTCCTCAATGAAGCGGTGGTGCCGTACGAGACCGACGAGGTCACCCGCCTCATCATCGATTCCCATGACCAGCAAGCGTTTTCGGAAATCTCCCACCTGACGGTGGGAGATTTCCGGGACTGGCTGCTGGACGCGGTGGCCGGCGACGACGCCGCCGCCAAGATCGCGGCCGTCGCCCCCGGCATCACGCCGGAGATGGCGGCAGCGGTCTCCAAGATCATGCGGAACCAGGACCTGATCGCCGTCACCGCGGCCACCCAGGTGCACGCGGCCTTCCGCAGCACCATCGGGTTGCCGGGCACCCTGGCCACCCGGCTGCAGCCCAACCACCCGACCGACGATCCGCGCGGCATCGCCGCCGCCGTGCTCGACGGACTCCTGATGGGGTGCGGCGACGCCGTCATCGGCATCAACCCGGCCACCGACTCGCCGCAGGCCACCGCCGACCTGCTGCACCTGCTCGACAACATTCGCAGCCGCTACGACATCCCGGCGCAGTCGTGCGTGCTGTCGCACATCACCACCACGATCGGCCTCATCGAGGCCGGCGCCCCGGTGGACCTGGTGTTCCAGTCGGTGGCGGGCACCGAAGGCGCCAACAAGGCCTTCGGTGTCGACATGGCGCTGCTGCGCGAAGGCAACGAGGCCGGCCGGTCCCTGAACCGCGGCACCGTCGGCAACAACGTCATGTACCTGGAAACCGGTCAGGGCTCGGCGCTCAGCTCGGGCGCCCACCTCGGTACCGGCGGCCGGCCCGTCGACCAGCAGACGCTCGAAACCCGGGCCTACGGTGTCGCCCGCGCCCTGGACCCGCTGCTGGTCAACACCGTCGTCGGCTTCATCGGTCCGGAGTACCTGTACGACGGCCGGCAGATCATCCGGGCCGGGCTCGAGGACCACTTCTGCGGCAAGCTGCTCGGCCTGCCGATGGGCGTCGACGTCTGCTACACCAACCACGCCGAAGCCGACCAGAACGACATGGACACGCTGCTCACGCTGCTGGCCGCGGCGGGTTGCGCCTTCGTCATCACGGTGCCCGGCGCCGACGACGTCATGCTCGGCTACCAGAGCCTGTCGTTCCACGACGTCGTCGCGGTCCGCCGGACGCTCGGGCTGAAGCCGGCTCCGGAGTTCGACGCCTGGCTCAAGAAGGTCGGCATGACCGACGACGCCGGCAAGCTGACCAAGTTCGATCTGCAGCGCTCGGCGCTGCGGGCGCTCACCGCGGCGGGATGACGATGACCGAAGATCTTGCCATTCAAGAGTTCTGGGACGAGCTCCGCAAGACCACGCAGGCCCGCATCGGACTGGGCCGCGCCGGCAATGCGCTGCCCACCCGGGAAGTCCTCGAACTGGCCGCGGCGCACGCTGCCGCCCGCGACGCCGTGCACGAGCCCCTTGACGTCGAGTCCCTCGCGACCCGCGTCCGGGAGATCGGGATCGGCGAACCGGCGGTGGTGCGCAGCCAGGCCGAGTCCCGCAGCGAATACCTGCGCCGCCCCGACTTGGGCCGGCTCCCGGCCACGCCCATGGACGTCCCGGAAACCCCGGCCGACATCGGCTTCGTGCTGGCCGACGGGCTCTCGCCCTACGCCCTGGCCAAGCATGGTCCGGCGCTGCTCGCCGAGCTCGTGGCGCGGCTGGGCGACCAGTACACGCTGGCGCCGCCGGTGATCGCCACGCAGGCCCGCGTGGCGCTCGGCGACCACGTCGGCGCGGCGGCGAAAGTGCGCACGCTGCTGGTGATCATCGGGGAGCGGCCGGGCCTGTCGGTGGCCGACAGCCTGGGCATCTACCTGACGCATCTGCCGATGCCGGGGCGTACCGACGCAGACCGCAACTGCATCTCTAACATCCACCCGCCCGAGGGGCTCGGCTACGCCGAGGCCGCGACGGTCGCGGCGGGGTTGGTGTCGGGTGCCCGCGCGCTGGGCCGGTCCGGCGTCGACCTCAAGGACACCTCCCGCGACACCTCCCTGGAAGCGCCCAGCGCCGCCGAGCTCACCTGACCACACAGGAGAAAAGTGCCCCGCATCAACCGACTGGCCTCCGCCGCTGCGCTGGTCGGCCTCCTCGCCATGTCCGGCTGCAGCAGCCACGACAGCACTCCGGCCGCGCAATCGCCGGCCCCCGCCAAGCCGTCGTGCCGGACGCTCGCCCAGAACTCTGGCTGGTACGGCGACAACCGCGACCGGATCGACGCCATGCTCACCAAGCTGGGCACCTGCGGCGCCGCCGGCTCGGTGAGTGCGGGTGCGCCCCTGGCGTTGTTCGACTGGGACAACACCATCGTCAAGAACGACATCGGCGACGCCACGTTCTTCTGGATGGTGCGCAACGGCAAGCTGCGGGCGCCTGCCGATGGCAACTGGGCGTCCACCAGCACGTTCCTGACGCCGCAGGCCGTCGCGGCCCTGACCCGCGCCTGTGCCGCGGCCAGGCCGGGTCAGCCGATGCCGACCGACACCGACGCCGCGTGCGCCGACGAACTCGTGTCGGTCTACACCGAGGCGGAGACGAAAGCCGGGGAGCCGGCATTCGCCGGGTTCAACGCCCGCCGCATGGAACCGGCGTACGCCTGGGCCGCGCAGCTGCAGGCCGGATGGCGCGAAGCCGACGTGGTCGAGTTCGCGAAGACGGCCCGCAAGGAGAACCTCGACGCCCCGGCGGGCACCGAGCAGAAGGTCGGCAGCGCCATGCAGACCGGCTGGGTGCGCTACTACCCGCAGATGCGCGACCTCGTGGAAACCTTGCACGCCAACGGTTTCGACGTGCGGATCATCTCGGCGTCGGCCGAGCCGGTGGCCCGGGTGTGGGCCGAGGAACTCGACATCCCGGCCGACCACGTGATGGGCGTGCGGACCGAGCACGACGGCGATGTGCTGACGTCGCGTCTGGTGCCGTGCGGCGGTGAGCCCGCCATCACCTACATCGAGGGCAAGCGCTGCCGGGTCAACGAAGAGGTGTTCGGGGTGACCGGTCCCGCCGCCTTCACCCGGCAGCCCGAGCCCAAGCGCGCTGCCTTCGCCGCCGGTGACTCCGACACCGACGTCACGTTCCTGACCGACGCCACCGCGCTGCGACTGGTGCTCAACCGAAACAAGACCGAGCTGATGTGCACGGCCTACGACGACGCGGGCGGCAACTGGCTGGTCAACCCGATGTTCATCGACCCCAAGAAGCAGGCCGAGACGTATGCGTGCGCGACCAAGGGCCACATCGAGCCGTCGGGCGCCAAGGGGCCGTTGCACCGGTCGGACGGCAGCGTCGTGCCCGACCAGCAGGACCGGGTCCACTGACCTGCTCCGCGTTTTGACCTGCGGTGACGCACCCGGGTAAGCTCCCACGTTGGTGCGCTGCAGGCCGTCAGGCCAATGCTTCCCGGGTCACCGTCGGTCGCCGGGAAATCGCAGGTCGCGTACTTGACCGGCACCCGGATAGCACCGGGACTCAACCCGAGAAGAAGAGGTATAGCTGTGCCTACATTCACGCCGAAGGCGGGTGACACCACGCGTAAGTGGTACGTCATCGACGCCCAAGACGTGGTGCTCGGCCGGCTCGCCGTGGAAGCAGCCAAGCTGCTCCGCGGCAAGCACAAGCCGACGTTCACGCCCAACTCCGATGAGGGTGACTTCGTCATCATCATCAACGCCGAGAAGATTGCCCTGTCGGGCAAGAAGCTCACCGACAAGTTTGCTTACCGTCACTCGGGTTTCCCGGGCGGTCTGAGCAAGCGCTCCATCGGCGAACAGCTGGTGAAGCACCCGACCCGCACCGTTGAGAACGCGATCGTCGGCATGCTCCCGCACAACAAGCTGTCGCGCCAGGTGCAGAAGAAGCTCAAGGTGTACGCGGGTCCTGATCATCCGCACGCCGCGCAGCAGCCGATTCCGTTCGAGATCAAGCAGGTGGCCCAGTGACTGAAGTTGACGTGACTGAAGTGGCCGAGGTGACCGAGTTCGACGCGGCCGAAGAGTCGGCCCCCCGCGAGCCCGTCTACATCGACCGTCCCATCCAGACCGTTGGCCGCCGCAAGGAGGCCGTCGTCCGCGTTCGCCTGGTGCCCGGCACCGGCAAGTTCAACCTGGACGGCCGCAGCCTGGAGGACTACTTCCCGAACAAGGTGCACCAGCAGCTGATCAAGGCCCCGCTGGTGACCGTCGACCGCGTCGACACGGTGGACATCTACGCCCACCTCGACGGTGGCGGCCCCTCGGGTCAGGCCGGCGCGCTGCGTCTGGCCATCGCCCGTGCGCTGATCCTGGTTCAGCCCGAGGATCGTCCGGCACTCAAGAAGGCCGGGTTCCTGACCCGTGACCCGCGTGCCATCGAGCGCAAGAAGTACGGCCTCAAGAAGGCCCGCAAGGCGCCTCAGTACAGCAAGCGCTGATCGTTTCTGCTCGTGGGCGGGCGTGTCGCAGTCTGGACACGCCCGCCTTCGGCGTTTCATGGGGTACCTGAAGGACGAAAGAAGGTTCATGAGTCGGCTGTTCGGCACCGATGGCGTCCGTGGCGTCGCAAACCGTGATCTGACCGCGGAGTTGGCGTTGGCGCTGGGTTCAGCTGCCGCCCGTCGGCTCTGCTCGACTTCCGGAGCCGGCCGTTGCGTCGCGGTCGTCGGACGAGATCCCCGGGCAAGCGGCGAGATGCTGGAGGCCGCGGTCATGGCCGGCATCACGAGCGAGGGCGTCGACGTGCTGCGGGTCGGCGTGCTGCCGACCCCCGCGGTGGCGTATCTGACCGCCTCGTATGACGCCCAGCTCGGCGTGATGATCTCCGCCTCGCACAACCCCATGCCGGACAACGGCATCAAGATTTTCGGTACCGGCGGGCACAAGCTCGACGACGACACCGAGGACCGCATCGCCGAGCTGGTCGCCGCGGGCCCGGGCACCCGGCCGACGGGCGCCGGCATCGGACGGATTCTCGACGCACCTGACGCGCTCGACCGCTACCTCACCCACGCCGCCAAGGCCGCGGTTGCGCCGCTGGCCGGGCTGACCGTGGTCGTCGACTGCGCGAACGGCGCCGCCTCCACGGCCGCATCGCTGGCGTACCGGGCCGCGGGCGCGACGGTCATCGCGATCAACGCCGAGCCGACGGGCCTCAACATCAACGACGGCTGCGGCTCGACGCACATGGCGCAGCTGCAGCAGGCCGTCATCGACCACGGGGCCGACCTGGGTCTGGCCCACGACGGCGACGCCGACCGCTGTCTGGCCGTCGACGCGTCGGGCGCCCTCGTCGACGGCGACGCGATCATGGTGGTGCTGGCGCTGGCCATGCGCGACGCCGGCGAGCTGGTGTCGAACACATTGGTGGCAACCGTGATGAGCAACCTCGGTCTGCACCTGGCGATGCGCGAAGCCGGCATCGAGGTGCGCACCACGGGTGTCGGCGACCGGTACGTGCTGGAGGAACTGCGCGCGGGCCGGTTCGCCCTCGGCGGCGAGCAGTCCGGTCACATCGTGATGCCCGAGCTAGGCACCACGGGCGACGGCATCGTCACCGGCCTGCGGCTGATGTCGCGCATGGCGCAGACGGGGCAGTCGTTGGCCGCGCTGTGCGCGCCGATGAAGACGTTGCCGCAGGTGCTGATCAACGTCGAGGTGGCCGACAAGGCCACGGTGGCCCAGGCGCCGGCGGTGCAGACCGCGGTCGCCGCGGCCGAGGCCGAACTCGGCGACACCGGCCGAATCCTGTTGCGCCCCTCCGGAACCGAACAGGTGGTCCGGGTCATGGTGGAGGCCCCAGATGAAATCACGGCGAGGACCGTCGCGTTCCGCGTCGCCGAATCCGTCAGCGAGCAGCCCTAAGGGTTGCGGCCGTAGACTTTACCGGGTGGGCGGACCGTGTCTAACCGGCGCAGACCTAGTGTCCTGCGCCTGGAATCCGTTGAATATATGAGTTGAGGCGTTCAAGGATGTCGTCGGCGGTTTTGGTCCATGTGAATGGGCGTGGATTTTCGTTCCAGGTGGCGATCCAGTCGCGGATGTCTTTCTCTAAGGCCTGAATCGATCGGTGTGTGCCACGGCGTAGTTTCTTGTCGGTCAGTAGCCCGAACCACCGCTCCACCTGGTTAAGCCACGATGAATAGGTCGGGGTGAAGTGCATCTGGAATCGCGGGTGCGCAGCAAGCCATTTCGCGACGACCGGTGATTTGTGGGTGGTGTAGTTGTCGCAGATCAAATGGACATCCAGCTCTGCGGGAATCTGCTGGTCGAGTTTGGTGAGGAACTTCTTGAACTCGACGGTGCGGTGCCGGCGGTGGATCGATCCGTAGACCTCGCCGGTGGCCACATCCAGCGCCGCGAACAAGGTGGTGATGCCGTGGCGCACGTAGTCGTGGGTGCGCCGCTCGGGCATCCCAGGCATCATCGGCAGCACCGGGGCGCTGCGATCGAGGGCCTGGATCTGCGATTTCTCGTCGACGCAGAGCACCAGGGCCTTCTCCGGCGGGTCCAGGTACAACCCCACAACGTCGCGGACCTTGTCGATGAACTGGGGATCGTTGCTGATTTTGAAGGTGTCCACCAGGTGGGGCTTGAGCCCGAATGCCTTCCAGATCCGCCCCACCGTGGACTTGGACAGACCCGATTCTTTGGCCATCGACGTCCGCGACCAGTGCGTCGCGTCCGCCGGGGTGCGCTCCAACGTCGCCACCAGCACCGCTTCGATCTGCTCGTCGGCGATGGTGCGGGGACCGCCCGGACGGGGTTCGTCGCTCAGCCCGTCGATGCGGGCCTGGCGGAACCGCCGACGCCATTTACTGACCGTTTGCGGCCACACGCCCTCGTCAGCGGCGACCTCTTTGTTGGATTTACCTGCCGCGCAACCCAATACGATCCGCGACCGCTGTGCCAACGCCTGCGACGACTTGGCTCTGCGCGCCCAGCGCTGTAACGTCTCACGTTCGTCGTCGGTCAATACCAGCGCAACTACCGGTCTGCCCCTACCCGCCACAGACCAATTCTATAATTAATCAACGGATTCCAGGCGCAGGACACTAGTTCGCCGGGCACGTGACTTAAGGCCGCCCATGGAGGTCTCCTCGTACCTCGAGGTACTTGGAATGGCACGGCCATCAGCGCGGCTCGCATGGCACTGTGCGGCGACGGCGCTCATTACGTCTCGCGCTGGATCAGGTTGAAGGCTAGGGCGTGTCTGATAAAAGTTTCGGGTGTGGTGGCCGAGACTTGGAGGCATCGGAAAGCAATTGGAACCGCGACACCGTCGCGTCCGCGGCGATGGGGCCGCAACGTCGTTGAACTCAACTTCAACGACGTCAAGCAATGGCGCGGACTGGCCACCCGCTACGACAAGCTGGCCATCGTCTACCGTGCCGCGGCAGTCCTACGGGCAGTCACCCTTTGGCTACCCCATTTATCAGACACGCCCTAGTGCCGACAGCCGTCCAGGAAGGTTGTTCTGGCGGGTGGACACAGGACATTTTCAGCTTCGATGGAACCGAACGGCCGCGCCGCGCGTCATAGCAAGGTATGGGAGAACGTGACGTCGCTCGGATAGACCTCTCGGCAGTGCGGGATGTCGCGCAGCGGTGCGAATCGGTAGCCGACATGCTCGGCACCGCGGTCGCGCCGTTGTTGCGCTGGTACTTCGACGGGTTCTGCGGCGGGCGTGATCATGCTGCCCGCGCGGCCGCCTTGCGCGCCGCGCTGGACCAGTCGGCCGGGCAGCTTCGGGCATGGGCGTCAGCGTCGACGGAAGCCGCAGCGGCACTACGGGTTTCGTCAGGGCGCTACGAGGACGCGGACACCGACCTCGCCGGCCGGTTGGTCTGATGATGGCGGCTGCGTTCGATGTGGCCGGGCGGCTCTCCGAAGGCGACGGCGCGGTGACGGTCCTCGACGAGTACGTGACGGCATGCCAGGTGTTGGGCTCGCCGTCTCCAGGGCCGTTGGCGGAGTTGTATTACGCCGAGACTGGGCTGAACCTCGACGCGCTGGCCGCGGACGCCCGCTCGCTTGACGCTGCGGTGGTGGTGGCGCAGGATGCAGTGCGGTTGCAGGGCAACGGATATCGGGACCTGACGGCACAGTGGTCGGGTGCGGGTGGGGACGCTGCCGGCGGGTTTCTGCGCACCCTGACGGTGGCGGCCGAGGATGTGGTCGCGCATCTGCAGCGGAGCGCGCAGGCACTGACGATGCTGCGGGACGCGTTGTGGCGCGCCGTCGACGCCAAGGTCGACGCGGTGTTGCGGGCCGACGCGCAGACTGCCGGACACCGAGACCAGTGGAGCGCAGCGGCCCGCGCCGTCCTCGCCCGGGCCGGCGACCTGTCGGCCGCCAGCGAGATCGTCGATCAGCAGGTCAAGCCCTTCGTCCTTCGTGCGGTGTCGGGGGACCTGCTGCCTGCGCTGCAGGACGCCTCCGATGCCGTTGCGGCGGCGTACGATTCGGCCATCGCGGCGGTCACCCCGGCAGGGGTGTCGTTCGCGGTGCCCGTCGTGCTGACGCCCGATTGGGCGCCTCAGGCTTCGCCCGCACCGGCGTGGCCGGCCGCGCCGGCATATCAGGCCGCGGCGGCTGCGCCCTTCGCGACGTTGGGAACCGCGGCGGGGTGGGCGCCGACGGCGCCGTCCGCACCTGCGGCTCCGCCGGTGCCGGCCGAACCTGTTGCCGCGCCGTCGACCCCGCTCGTTTCTGCCGAATCCGCTCCGGCACCGTCGACCCCTGCGCCCGGAGGTCCCGAACCGGCGCTCGGCGCTGCCGCAGCAACCCCGGCGGCAACCGGGCCGTCCGGAGACCTCGGATTCGGTTCGGGTATCGGCGGTTTGGGCCGGCAGCTGACCGATGCCATCGGGGGAGCGCTGGGTTCCATGGCGGGTTTGGCGCCCGGCGTATCGGGACTGGGCGGTCTCGACAACGTCAGGGACGGTCTGGGAGACGACCTCGGGCTCGGCGCCGATGGCACCGATACCGACCACGAGCCGGACGACGCGGCGGATGGCGATGCCGATGACGAGCCGGACGACAGCGACGCAGAGGAGGCCGACGAGGAGGACGCCGCCAAGAGCGATGCCGCCGGCGAGGAGGACACCTCGGGGGAGACCGCTGAGTCCGATGACGCCGAGCCCGGCCCCGTCGACGCCCCGGTGCTACCGCCTCAGCAGCCGGTACCCGGCCAACCTGTAGCCGACCCGGCGCCCACCACGCCGCCGGTGGAACCGGTTGCGGAGCAAACCGATCCGACCACCAAGACGCCATGCGAGATCGCGGCCGACGAACTACCGAATGTGGGGGAGTGAAGCCGTCGGGCTGGATGCTGTTTCGCCGGGCCGGCAGGGGGTACGCGGTTGCGGTAGATCACTACCAGCCCAAGGGAGCGTGAATGTTCACTCATCACAAGGATTTGCAATTCGAGGTACGCGTCGATCAACCCGATCCGCGCTTTGCGACGCTGCTGCAGGAGCAGTTCGGCGGCGCGAACGGGGAACTCAAAGCGGCGATGCAGTACTTCACCCAGGCATTCGTACTGCGCGAGAAGAACCCGAAAATGTACGACCTGTTCATGGACATCGCCACCGAGGAACTGAGCCATCTCGAGATGGTCGGTGCCATGATCACGATGCTGCTGGACGGCTTCAATGACGATCTCAAGCAGGCCAACGAGCGCTGCGACTGGATGGCGACGGTCGCCAGTCCGGATGGCCGCGACCAGGCCATTCACCAGGTCGCGATGAATCCGCTGTACTGCGTGCTGACCGGCGGCGGCCCGGACGTCAGCAATGCGGCCGCGATTCCGTGGTCGGGGTCGTATGTCAACGCGAACGGTGATCCGTCGGTCGACCTGCGCAGCAATCTCGCCGCCGAGTCGAGGGCCAAGATCGTCTACGAATACCTCAAGCAGTTCACCGACGATCCGGGGGTGCAGGACACGCTCACGTTCCTGATGACGCGCGAGGTCACCCATTTCCAGCAGTTCACCGCCGCCCTGAACGAGCTGCCGGTCAACTTCCCGCCGGGCACCCTGGCCGGTGACGAGCGTTTCCAGACCCTCGCGTTCAACATGTCCAACGGTCAGGGCGACGTCCGCGGACCGTGGAACGAAGGTCAGGGTCCGTGGCCCGAAGGTATGTCGTGGAACTACGTGAAGTCGCCCACGAAAGACTGGCTGGGCACGTCCCTGCAGAAGAACACCGGGGCCAAGAACAATCCCAGTGGAGAACCCGCGGTGCACTGCGACAAGCCGTTCACCCACGAACAGCACACCGCCACAACCTGATCCAGCGGTCCGCTGCCACCGGCGAACGCCGGTGGCCGCGGCCGTAAGACAATCACGAGGTAGGTGGGTCGGGCGGATTCTGTCGGTCTCGTCCACTCACCGCGTCCCGAACGTGGTCGACCACGGCGGCCGCCACACCCACCGTTTTCTGTACCGCGGAACTCGACGGGGTATCTGGATGCGGCCGGGTGGCCGCCATCTTCTTGGCTGCTTCGAGCTCGTGGCCCAGCTTTTCCAAGCGTTCGTCGCTCACCGCGGCGGACAGCCTCGGCCACACGACGTCTTGCTCGTAGGCGATGTGCTCGCGGCCGGCCTTGATGAATTCGTCAAGTGCCGCATGATATTCCGCTTCGCCGGGCGCGCCGTCCGCCAATTGCTGCAGCAGCTTCTTCCCGGCCTCTTCCTGAGAGATGGCGTGATCGGCGAGTTCGTCACCGTCATCGAGCGCGTCCCGGACCGCCGGCCAGAACAACTGCTCTTCGATTGCCTCGTGCTGTGATTCGGCGATCACCAAGTTTTCGACCATCGTCGCCAGGCCGCTCTGCTGAGCGCCGGTCCCGCGGGGAGCTCCGTCGAGCACTTCGAACATGCCCAGCACGCTCTCGTGTTCACGTCGCAGAAATGCCAAGGCGTCCATACGGTTTCTCCTCTTCGGTCCGGATCTGGGTCATGCGCTGTCGGGGTGCCGCCCTTTGCGGCTGCGTCGATACGCCTGCATCCGTAGGTTCGACAGCCAGTGCGGCGCCAACTGCACGCCGGGTGCGGTGTGCAGCACCGGGTCGAAGTCGGTGTCAGCTATTTCATCGTGCGGCACAACGTCTTTGATCGTCAGCCTGGCCAACGGGCGAAACGATGCGAAGCCCGGGGCCTGGTCGATGGCGACGGTCATCGGCCCGTCGTGCAGGGCGCTGCGGATGCTGTCCAGCGACACTCCGGCGCCGTCGACATGGCTCAGGATCTGCGCGCGCAGCCACCAGTTGGTGCCCTGGTACCGCAGTGGCATGACACTGGACATCGGCTGGCCCGGCCATCGAACGACCGGCCGGACGCCGACGCGGCTGAGCCGTCCGCGGCCCGCCGACGCCAACAGCACGTCCCAGGGCGGTGCCGCCGATGCCGTCTCCGAGTCACCCGCCGGCAGCCGAAACGCCAGCCCGATCACGTCGGGCAGCGCTCCCGGTGTGCCGATTCCCTTCGAAAGCCGCACCAGCACATCGGAGGCGGACTCGATCGGTAGGCCTACGCCGGGTGCTGCCACCCGCTCGATCGAGCCCCATGCCAATACGCCGCGCGGGTGGAACACCCGGCGATGCCGCACAGCGGCCACCCATTGAAACGGGGCGGTGACGGTCTCCAACACGCTGACGCAGGTACCCCGGACGTCAGCGGCAAAACGTCATCGCTCGGGTTGGCTGCGAGGGCTCCGCTGCGTGCCCACGTTCTCAGCCCTTCAGCAGGGCAACGACCTTGTCCTCCAGCGCCGGTGCTTCGAAAGCCTCGGCGGCTGGACCAGCGAGGGCGGTCCTGGGCAGTACCACGTCGGCGTCGGCGAAATCCTTGTAGGTCTTGTCGCCGGTCAGCTGGAACAGCAGGTAACCGGTCAGCAGGGCGCGCACCGTCTTCTGGGTGCGACGATCCGCGCCGGGCATCCCGACCAGCTTGGACAGGCGGAAGCCCTCGGTCAGCCCGCCCGGCTCGGCCTTGGCGACGGTGCGCACCGTCGCCGTCCGCCACGCGGTCGCCAGTTCGGTGGCGTTGGACTGGATGGTCAGCTCGGCGCCTGGCGCGTTGAGGATCAGGCCGGGCACCCGCAGACCGGCTGCGGGCTGATCGGCGTCGGGCTTGCTGGCGGTCGGGAACACTGCGGCCACCGCCTTCGGCGGGTTGGCCGACGAGCCCAGGCCGGCGGCGGTGAAGATCGCGGCCGATGCCCCGAAACCGTGCCCGACCAGGCCCAGCTTGGTGGGGTGCACGCTGATCTTGCCGGGCCCCAGCCGGACTCCGGTGATGATGTCGAGGGTGGTGCCCAGGTCGAACGCCAGGTTCAGCACCGACGGCGCGATGCCGGTCTCGGTGTTGGGCGCGGCCGCGACGATGCCCCACGACGCCAGATGCTCGAGCGTGCCGTTGTAACGTCCGACACCCTGCAACCAGTCGTGGCCGAAAGCCACGCCGGGCAGATTCAGCCCCGACTCGGGGGTGTAGACGGTGCCCGGCAGGCCGGCAAAACCCAGGTCACCACGCAGAACGCGGTGCGGGCCGCGGCGCGTCAGGGCGCCGAAGAGCTTCTTCGTCTTGGCCACGCGATGACGTTAGCGCAGTGCCCCCGGTTTATGCGCCACGCATGCACGGTCCGGTACCCGGGCGGCTGCACTACCCTGGATAACCATGTGTGGAATCGTCGGCTATGTCGGGCAACGGCCGGCCCGCGACATCGTGGTCGACGCGCTGCGACGGATGGAATACCGCGGTTATGACTCCGCTGGTCTCGCCTTGGCCGACGGCCACGGCGGCCTGACCATCCGGCGGCGCGCCGGCCGACTGGCCAATCTTGAAGAGGCGCTGGCCGAAACCGATGCCGCCGAGCTCCAGGGCACCGCAGGCATGGGGCACACCCGCTGGGCGACCCATGGGCGTCCCACCGACCGCAACGCGCATCCGCACAGCGATGCCAGCGGCAAGCTCGCGGTGGTCCACAACGGCATCATCGAGAACTTCGCCGGTCTGCGTACCGAGCTGGAGGCCGCCGGCGTCGAGTTCCAGAGCGACACCGATTCCGAGGTCGCCGTCCACCTCGTGGCGCAGGCCTACCGGAACGGGCCGACTGCCGGCGACTTCGTCGCATCGGTGCTGGCGGTGCTGCGCCGGCTGGAGGGCCACTTCACGCTGGTGTTCTCCAACGCAGACGAGCCGGGCACCATCATCGCGGCCCGTCGCTCCACCCCGCTGGTGGTCGGGGTCGGCGACGGCGAGATGTTCATCGGCTCCGATGTCGCGGCCTTCATCGAGTACACGCGCGACGCCGTCGAACTCGGACAGGACCAGGCCGTGGTGATCACCGCCGACGGCTACCAGGTGCTGGATTTCGACGGCAACGACGCGTCCGACCGCGCGCGCCCGTTCCACATCGACTGGGACCTGTCCGCCGCCGAAAAGGGTGGCTACGACTACTTCATGTACAAGGAGATCGCCGAGCAGCCCACTGCTGTCTCCGACACGCTCCTCGGTCACTTCGTCGACGGCAAGATCGTGCTCGACGAGCAGCGGCTGTCGGACCAGGAGCTGCGCGACGTCGACAAGGTCTTCATCGTCGCCTGCGGTACCGCGTACCACTCCGGCCTGCTCGCCAAGTACGCCATCGAGCACTGGACGCGGCTGCCGGTCGAGGTCGAGTTGGCCAGCGAGTTCCGCTACCGCGACCCGGTGCTGGACCGCAGCACGCTGGTGATCGCCATCTCGCAGTCCGGCGAGACCGCCGACACCCTGGAGGCCGTCCGGCACGCCAAGGGCCAGAAGGCCAAGGTGCTGGCGATCTGCAACACCAACGGTTCGCAGATTCCGCGCGAGGCCGACGCCGTGCTCTACACGCGGGCCGGGCCGGAGATCGGCGTCGCCGCGACCAAGACGTTCCTGGCTCAGGTGGCCGCCAACTACCTGGTGGGCCTGGCGCTGGCGCAGGCGCGCGGCACCAAGTACCCGGACGAGGTCGCCCGCGAGTACCGCGAGCTGGAGGCGATGCCGGCGTTGGTCGAGCAGGTGCTCGAGCGGCTCGACCCGATCGCCGATCTGGGCCGGCAATTCGCGCAGTCGCCGACCATCCTGTTCCTCGGTCGGCACGTCGGCTATCCGGTGGCCCTCGAGGGTGCGCTCAAGCTCAAGGAGCTGGCGTACATGCACGCCGAGGGCTTTGCCGCCGGTGAGCTCAAGCACGGACCCATCGCACTGATCGACGACGATCTGCCGGTGATCGTGGTGATGCCGTCGCCCAAGGGCTCGTCGATGCTGCACGCCAAGCTGCTGAGCAATATCCGCGAGATTCAGGCCCGTGGGGCGGTCACCATCGTCATCGCCGAGGAAGGCGACGAGACGGTGCGCCCGTACGCGGACTACATCTTCGAGCTGCCGACGACCTCGACGCTGTTCCAGCCCCTGCTGTCGACCATCCCGCTGCAGGTGTTCGCTGCGTCGGTGGCCCGCGAGCGCGGATATGACGTGGACAAGCCGCGGAACCTGGCGAAGTCGGTCACCGTCGAGTAACTCTGCGTCGACTCGTTCGCTGGCATGAACGATGCCTATGCCCTAGCATGGGAAATCGCAGGTCAACCGTGTCCATACTTTCAGCTGAAATATTAGCTGCGGAAAGCGGTTGAATGCGGGTGAGTGTCAGTCGAAGGTGTTCGTCGTGAGGGCCGTGGATTGTTGCTGGATGCTGCTGCGCGCCACGCGACGGTCCGATTGGTCCGCGAATGGTGGCACACGCCGACCGACTACGCGGCGCAGGTCGAGTACTTCGCCAAGCGGTCGCTGACCGGGCTGATCCAGTTCCTCGTCGGGCTCGGCGTCGGCATGGTCGGTTTGATCGTGATGATCGCCCAATGGTCCGTCGACCAGCCCGCAGGTGTGGCGGTCCGGGCTGTGTCGGTCGTGTTCATCACGGCGATGTACGTGTGGAGTTGGGTGTGGTGGCTGCGGCCGTGGCCGTCGTACCGGCTCTCGCGCGCGTTCATCGTCAACGTCGACGTCGGCGTCACCGTGGTCACCCTGCTCAACCAGAAGGTGCTGTCCGGCATGTTCGGGCTGAGTGCGCTGCTGCTGGTGTCGTTCTACATCATCTTCTTCGACGGTCCGAAAGCCCTTGCCGTACACAGTTGTTGGGCGGTGTCGTCGATCGCGGCGATGTCCGTCGAGATCGCGATGATCGGCGGCGGCGATCCGGTGCTGGCGTTCGTGAAGTTGTTGTCCGGCGGGGCGCTCGCAGTGGCGCCGATAGCTGCCCACTTCGGCATCTGGGTGCTGCGCAATGAAGCCAACGAGGCCTCCAACGACCCGCTGACCGGATTGCTGAACCGCCGCGGTCTCAATCTCCACATCGACGACCTGCTGCGTGGCCACCGCAAGCGCACGGCCGACGTCGTGGTCATCGTGATCGACCTCGACCGGTTCAAGGTGGTCAATGACCGCTTCGGCCATGGTGTCGGCGACGAGGTGCTGGTGCGCTGCGCCCACCGGCTGGAGTCCGCAGTGCACGGCGGCGCGCTGGTGGCGCGAGTCGGGGGCGAGGAGTTCGTCGTCGTCGACGTCCTGCACCCGGGGGACTGGGCATCTGTGGCCGACCGGATCCGGGTCGCGCTGTGCGGCCGCGGCGACCACGCGCCGATCACGGCGAGCATCGGGATCACCGCCGCGGCGATTACCCACTTCGCCGAATCGGGGTGCGACCACGCGGAACTGCTCGGCGATCTGGTCGCCCGCGCGGACGAGGCGATGTTCGTCGCCAAGCGTGGCGGCGGCAACGCCATCAGCTACCTGCCGTCGATGCCCGACGCGGTTCGGACATCGCGGTGAACTGCCGGCGATCCACCCACGAGCGGCGCGGCATCGCGGTGTTACTGGACGCTCCGATCAGCAGCGTCTTCCGGGGGATGGATGTTTCAATCCAACACTCCCGTGGTGGATCGCCCAGGCGGCCAACAGGATCCGACGCCGGGTCGCGCGCCCGCTACTGAGCCGGACACCGCGGCGGTGGCAGGTTCCCTGCGTTCAGCCGGTGCGCGGGCCTGCCACTCCGCCGCTGAAGCGGCAGGCCCGCGATGCGTGTTCACTGTTGAGTTGTCAAGGTGCACAGCAGGTTTGAGTACGTATCTGCGGCGGTTATGCGGCGTTGTCGAGTCGCATGGTGCGGCGGTTGTAGGCGGGGATGGGTTTTCGGTCCGGGTCGACGGTCGCCGGTGGGATGAGCCAGGGGTGTTTGTCCATTCCCATGACGACGTCCCAGCCGTCGTGGTGGACGTTGGCGTGGCAGGCCGGGCAGAGCAGACACCCGTTGCTCAGTGATGTTTCGCCGTGGTGGGTCCAGTGCACGATGTGGTGGGCGTGCGTGCGTCCCGGGGGTGCGCCGCATTTGATGCAGCACTGGTCGCGGTGATAGAGCGCTTTGCGTAGATGGGGCGGGAACAGCCGTTTCTCCCGCCCCATGTCCAGGGGTACCTGTTCGCCGTCGACGATCATGGTGGTGACGGTGGTATCGCAGGTGAGTCGGTCCAGGGTCATGGTGCTGATCGACCCGATGAATTCCAGCGTGGCCAGCTCGGGGGTGTCGGCGGGCACCGACAGCAGCAGCTGGGTGCGCGGCGCGCTGGCGGTGTCGCCGCCGCGGGCGGCGATGTCCAGCACCGCCTCCAGGGCATCGGCGCGCCGCCGCCCCGCCGTGCGGATATCGGGGGTTCCGTCGGGTTCGGGTCGCGGCGCCGAGTGCTCTTCCATCGCGGCGATGTATTTGGCGCCGACTTCGGCGTCCAGGTCCGCGCGGACCTGCACCCGCCCGTCGGAGGTGACCCGGTGCTCGACGGTGTTGATCGACCGGTCTTCGGCCGCGGGCAGCCCACCTTCAGCCGCGGCGTGCCGGTTGCCGAGCCGCCGCGCCCGATTACCGATCTCAGCCGGCGTCGCGCCGGAGAAGAACTGCCCCAGCAGGTCGGCCAACTGGACGAAGCGAGCCTCCTCGTCGACCGGTCCGGGTGCGCGGGCCTGTATGTGGTTGATGCCCTTGACGATCGCGTCGACATGCTCACCGGAGATCGCCCCGTCGCCGGCATGCGCCGCCAGGGTTGGCAGCGACGGTAGCGCGGCACCGACCCGGATCAGCCGTTCGGCCACCGAGGGTGCACACCCCAGCGACATCAGCAGCTCGCGCGGCGGCCGGCCCTGCGATGCCGCCACGCCCAACCGGTCCAGCACCCCGGTCACCGTCGCGGCGAGATGGTCAACCACGCCCCGGATCAGCAGCAGCACCCGCACGAGGTTGACAGCGTCTTCGCCCGACATGTTCTCGGGGACGACCACGCCGCGCAAGTGATCGAGGAGTGGGTTGAGATCCGGTGCGATTCCCATAACACACCGTATCGAACAAACGTTCGAATAGCAAGGGGTGGACGTTCGAAATTTCTGATGTATCAGGACATCGGTGACACTTCAGACGACCTTGGCGGAGACGGTTCTGCCCACAGGGCTCGGGTGGTGGCGGTCCAGCACCGACTGCGTCGCCCACGTCGCTTCCACCACACGCCAACGACCGAGATGACCCCGTCGTGATGCTCAGGCGCGCACCATCGATGGCCCCAGGGCTTCGTAGCGTGCCGCCTCCGCGGCCGGCAGTTCTGTCCCGGTGACGATCGTCTCGAAGTCGGATACCTCGGCGAACCGGCAGAAGCTGGTCTCGCCGAATTTGGAATCGGCGGCGACGAGGATGCGGCGCGTCGCGACAGACACCGCTGTCTGCTTGACCGCGGCGACGGCGGGGTCCGGGGTGGTCAGCCCGTGCTCGGGCGTGATGCCGTTGGTGCCGAGGTAGGCGACGTCGATGACCAGGCTGCGCAGTCGATCCACGGCCCAGTTGTCCACCGTGGCCAGGGTCCGTCCGCGCATCCGTCCGCCGAGCAACATAACCGTCACAGTCTCGCTGTGGGCCAGCGCCTCGGCGGCCAGTAGCGACGACGTCACCACTGTCAGCTCCTGGTCGGCGAGCCGTTCGGCGATCAGGCGCGGGGTGAAACCCTCATCCAGGTAAACGGTTTCAGCTCCGTGCAGCAGATCCGCGGCCGCGGCGGCGATCCGGTGTTTCTGGGCCAGGTCGACCTGGCTGCGGTACTCGACCGTCGATTCGAACGCTGCCGTCTCCAGCGGGATGGCACCGCCGTGGACCCGTTTGAGCATGCGCCGCCCGGCCAGCACCTTCAGATCGCGGCGGATGGTCTCCGACGCCACGTTCAGTTCTTCGGCCAGCGCCAGCACCTCGACCCGCCCGCGGGTGCGGGCGAACTCGACGATGCGGCGCTGACGGCTGTCGGAATCCACGGATGACATTCTTGCGGTCGTCGCCTACCGGCTTTCGCTCAGCACCGCCCGAACCTCCTCGGGAGTGCTGGCCCGGCGCAACCGTTCGACTTCGTCCTTGTCCAGGAACACGTGCGCGATGCGGGTGAGAAGCGCCATGTGGTCCTTGCCGGCGCCGGCGATGCCCACCACGAACTCGGTGGGCTTGCCGTTCCAATCGATGGGTTCGGGATAGCGGACGAACGAGATGCCGGAATGGCGGATCGCGCCCTTGGCGTCGTTGGTGCCGTGCGGGATCGCCAGGCCGTTGCCCATGTACGTCGAAACTGATTTCTCGCGCTCGTGCATGGCGTCGACATACGCGGCGTCGACGGCCTGTGCGGAGACCAGCAGGTTGCCCGCCTCGGTGATGGCGGCCTCGGCGGTGGTGGCCGAGCCGGCCAGCACGATCGAGTCGAGTGACAGCACATCGTCGGCAGCGGCGGGTTCGGTTGGGGTCGTAGCGGATTCGTCCGAGGGGGCGGCGCCGTTGGTGCGTCCCAGCAGTTCGACGATCTCGTCGTAGCGGGGCGAGTTCATGAAGTCGTCGACCGAGACGTGAAGCGCCGACGGAGTCTTCTGCCGGGCTCGCTCGGTGAGATCACGATGGGTGACAGTCAGGCCGTAGGTATCGGTGAGATTGGAGATCGCCTGGTTGACCACCGTCACACCGGTGATTCCGGCGTCCCGGATCTTCTTGCGCAGCACCGACGCACCCATCGCCGACGAACCCATGCCCGCATCGCAGGCGAACACGATGTTGGAGATGGGCGCGGTCGAACCGCCGGTCAGTACCGCGGCGACGCTGGACCGCTTCCCCTTGAGTGCCTCCATTTCGGCTGTGGCCGCGGCCAGATCAGGCTCATCGGTGGCGCGGTCGGTCTTGAGCAGTACGGCCGCGACCGCGAACGAGACGGCCGCCGCCCCGAGAACCGACAGTGTGACGCCGAGGTAGCTGCCGGTCGCGGTCTGGGCGTAGACGGCGATGATCGAACCGGGTGCGGCGGGCGCGCGCAGGCCGGAGCCGAACAGCACATTGATGAAGACGCCCGTCATTCCGCCGAGGATGGTGGCGGCGATCAGCTTCGGCTTCATGAGTACGTACGGGAAGTAGATCTCATGGATGCCGCCGAGGAACTGGATGATCGCGGCGCCCGGTGCCGATGCCTTGGCGGCGCCGCGGCCGAACACCATGAACGCCAACAGGATTCCCAGGCCGGGGCCGGGGTTGGCCTCCAGTAGGAACAGGACGGACTTGCCGGTGGCGAGCGCCTGGGTGGTGCCCAGCGGGGTGAGCACGCCGTGGTTGATGGCGTTGTTGAGGAAGAGCACCTTGGCGGGTTCGATGAAGATCGACGTCAGTGGCAGCAGATCGTGTCCGACGAGGAAGTCGACGCCGTGGCCGGCGCCGCGGGTGAAGGCCGACACCACCGGGCCGACACCGAAGAACCCGATGACGGCCATCACCAGGCCGGCGATGCCGGCCGAGAAATTGTTCACCAGCATTTCGAAGCCGGGGCGGATCTTCCCGTCCCACAACGCATCCAGCTTCTTGATGACCCAGCCGCCCAATGGCCCCATGATCATCGCGCCCATGAACATCGGAACATCCGATCCGGCAACCACTCCCATGGTGGTGATGGCGCCGACGACGGCACCGCGGGTTCCGTAGACCATTCTGCCGCCCGTGGATCCGATGAGGATCGGAAGCAGGTAGGTGATCATCGGCCCGACGATGCCGCCCTTTTCGAAGGCTCCCCAGCCGCCGATGTGGGCCACCCAACCGTCGGGGTTCTGCAGCGAGTGGAAGAGGCTGGGCAGCCAGCCGGTCTTGATGAACAGTGCGGTGATCAGGCCCCACGCGATGAAGGCGCCGATGTTCGGCATGACCATGTTCGACAGCGCGGTGCCGAGCTGCTGTACCCGGACGCGCAGGCTGACGCGCTGGGGTGTTTCCGTCGTTGCAGTCACTGTGCTGGACCTCCGCCTGGCTGACTGTGAGGGTGATGCCCGTCACATCACCGTGTGTTACGAGTAAAGCCCACAAATGGGCATGTTGGCAAGCAAATGGGCAAAAGTGGGCAGGGAAATGTTTGTATTTCTGCCCGAATTGCGGTTAGAGTGGCCACAACGTGAACCACGCCACACCCGCCGGCCAGGCCGGACAATCGGAAGGAAGCCCATGAAAGCGCTGCGCTACTACGCACCCGAGGACGTCCGGCTCGAAGACGTGCCCGAACCCGTGTGCGGGCCCGACGAGATCAAGATCCGGGTGCGCAACTGTTCGACGTGCGGCACCGATGTGAAAATCCTGCACAACGGGCATCAGAACCTGACCCCGCCGCGGACCATCGGGCACGAGATCGCCGGCGACATCGTCGAGGTCGGAGCCGAGGTGAATGCCACGTACGGCACCGCCTGGGCGCCGGGCGACCGCGTGCAGGTCATCGCCGCCGTGCCGTGCGGCGAGTGCCACGAATGCGCCAAGGGCTGGATGGCGGTGTGCCAGAACCAGACGTCCATGGGTTACCAGTACGACGGCGGGTTCGCCGAGTACATGATCGTGCCCCGACAGGTGCTCAAAGTCGATGGGCTGAACCGGATTCCGGACAATGTCGGTTACGACGAGGCATCGGCGGCAGAACCGTTCGCCTGCGCCATCAACGCCCAGGATCTACTCGGCATCGAGCCGGGCGACACCGTCGTCGTGTTCGGTGCCGGCCCCATCGGATGCATGCACATCCGCATCGCGCGCGGCGTGCACGACTGCGGGCCGGTGTATCTCGTCGACGTCAACGACGCCCGGCTGAAGATGTCCGCCGACGCGGTGCACCCCGATGAGGTGATCAACGCAGCCGATACCGATGTGGTGGCACGGGTTCTGGAGCTGACGGGTGGACGTGGCGCCGATGTGGTGATCACCGCAACTGCCGCCAACATCACCCAGGAACAGGCCATCGCGATGGCCGCGCGCAACGGCCGCATCTCGTTCTTCGGCGGCCTGCCCAAGACCAACCCGACGATCACCTGCGATTCCAACGTCGTGCACTACCGGCAGTTGCACATCCACGGCGCCAACGGATCCGCGCCCGAGCACAACAAGCGTGCGCTGCACTACATCTCGACCGGTCAGGTGCCGGTGAAGGACTTGATCACGCGGCACATCGCGCTCGACGAGGTCCTCGACGCGTTCGGCATCGTCCAGAACGGCGAAGCCATCAAGGTGACGGTGGAGCCCAGCGCTGTGCTCGTCTGAGCCTCAGCCGCCGACGGCGGCGATGTAGCCACCGATGGCGCCGACGCACAGGACCGCACACAACCCCAGCGTGCCGACGGCAAAAGGCCAGGCGCGCAGGCGCTTCACCAGCCGGATGACGGTCACGACCGTGCCGGCCAAGGCCACCAGCGCCGCCGCGATGAAACCCGCTGCCATGGCATTGATCCCGGCGTCGATGTGACAGGTCGCCGGCGGGCAGTAGTCGGTGAACGCGAGCGCGAACACTGCGAAGAACGCGGCCACACCGCCGCCGACGTAGGTGAGCACCAGCGCGCTGATCGACGCTGCCAGGTCGCCGCTTGAAAGCGGGGGCCTGGCTGGCGTGGGCGGCGGATAGCCGTAGGTCATGGCGGGATGGTAGTCGCGCGGGACGTGAGCTCGTGGGCGAAGAATCGACAGAAGTTCGCACACAAACGCTCACTCGAAGCTCGAATTTGACGCACATGCCAACCCCTGCCGGGCGGATGTGCGTAACCTTCGGAGCTATGCGGCACTACTACACCGCCGAGCAGATTCGCGCGGCCGAGGCGCCGCTGTTGGCTTCCCTGCCCGATGGCGTGTTGATGCGCCGGGCGGCCTATGGCTTGGCGACGGCCATCGCCGCCGAACTCAAGTCCCGCACCGGTGGGGTCGCGGGCCGCCGGGTCTGCGCGGTCGTCGGCTCCGGGGACAACGGCGGCGACGCGCTCTGGGCCGCCACCTTTCTGCGCCGGCGCGGAGCCGGCGCCACGGCCGTGCTGCTGAACCCGGACCGCACACACGCCGAAGCGCTCGAAGCCTTCCGCGCAGCCGGCGGCAGAATCGTCGAAACCATCCCCGAAGCAACGGATTTGGTGCTCGACGGCGTCGTCGGCATCGGTGCCACCGGGCCGCTGCGGCCCAATGCCGCCGCCGTCTTCGCGGCCAACACCGCGCCCGTCGTCGCCGTCGACCTGCCCAGCGGTATCGACGTCCAGACCGGCGCCACCGACGGCCCCCACGTGCAGGCCGCGCTGACCGTCACCTTCGGTGGCCTCAAACCCGTTCACGGACTGGCCGACTGCGGCCGCGTCGAACTGATCGACATCGGACTGGACCTGCCGCAGCCGACGTTCCTCGGATTCGAAGCGCACGACGTCCGCGCCCGTTGGCCGGTGCCGCACCCGTCGGACGACAAGTACAGCCAGGGCGTCAAGGGCGTGCTCGCCGGGTCGGCGACCTATCCCGGCGCGGCGATCCTGAGCACCGGCGCCGCCGTCGCCGCGACCTCCGGCATGGTCCGTTACGCCGGTTCCGCCCACGCCGAGGTGGTGTCGCACTGGCCGGAAGTCGTTGCGGCGCCGGATGTGACTACCGCCGGGCGGGTCCAGGCGTGGGTGGTCGGCCCAGGCCTCGGCACCGACACCGTCGGCGAGGAGGCACTGCGCTTCGCCTTGGACACAGACCTCCCGGTGATCGTCGACGCCGACGCCCTCACGCTCCTGGCCGCTGATCTCGACCTCGTCGCGGACCGCACGGCACCCACCGTGCTGACACCGCATGCCGGTGAATTCGCCCGGCTCGCAGGACATCCGCCAGGCTCCGACCGGGTGGCGGCCGCCCGTGGACTGGCCGACCGCGTCAATGCCACTGTCCTCCTGAAAGGCAACGTCACCATCATCGCCGAGCCGGACGGCCCCACGTACCTCAACCCGGCCGGCCAATCCTGGGCTGCCACAGCCGGATCCGGCGATGTGCTGTCCGGCATCATCGGTGCGCTGCTGGCGTCGGGTATCGCACCGGGCGAGGCTGCGGCGATGGCGGCGTTCGTCCACGCGCGTGCCGCCGATCTCGCCGCGCACGATCCCGGCCCTCGTCCCGCGCCGACGTCGGCGCACCGCATCTTGGCCCATGTCCGGGCTGCCATCGCATCGCTCTAGGAAGGGAATTTTTGTGTCGCACAAGCATGTTCGTGCATCGGTCATGAGCCCCGCTTACACCGGCAGGCTCTCCACGGCACCGGTTCCATCGCTGCGGCTGCCGGACGACCCGATGGACCCGCAGGCGGCCTACCGCTTCATCCACGACGAGTTGATGCTCGACGGCAGCTCGCGCCTGAACCTCGCCACGTTCGTCACCACGTGGATGGATCCCGAGGCCGAGAAGCTGATGGCCGAGACGTTCGACAAGAACATGATCGACAAGGACGAATACCCGGCCACCGCGGCGATCGAGGCCCGGACGGTGTCCATGGTGGCTGACCTGTTCCACGCCGACGACCTGCGCGACGACGACCCGTCGTCGGCGTGCGGGGTGTCCACCATCGGTTCCAGCGAGGCGGTGATGCTTGCCGGTCTGGCCCTCAAATGGCGGTGGCGTGAGAAGGTAGGCGATTGGAAGGGACGCACCCCCAACCTGGTGATGGGCTCCAACGTCCAGGTGGTGTGGGAGAAGTTCTGCCGCTACTTCGACGTCGAGCCGCGGTACCTGCCGATGGCCGAGGGCCGTTACGTCATCACCCCCGAACAGGTGCTCGCCAACGTCGACGAGGACACCATCGGCGTCGTCGGCATCCTCGGCACCACGTTCACCGGTGAGCTCGAGCCCATCGCCGAGATCTGCGAAGCGCTCGATCAACTCGCACAGGACAAGGGCCTGGACATCCCCGTGCACGTCGACGCGGCCAGCGGCGGTTTCGTGGTGCCGTTCCTGCACCCGCATCTGGAGTGGGACTTCCGGTTGCCGCGGGTGGTGTCGATCAACGTCAGCGGCCACAAGTACGGGCTGACGTACCCCGGCATCGGCTTCGTCGTCTGGCGCAGCAAGGAGCACTTGCCCGAGGACCTCGTCTTCCGGGTCAATTACCTGGGTGGCGACATGCCGACGTTCACGCTGAACTTCTCCCGGCCGGGCAATCAGGTGGTGGGTCAGTACTACAACTTTCTGCGCCTCGGCCGGGCCGGCTACGCGCAGATCATGCACTGCCTGTCGGACACCGCCCGCTGGATCGGTGACGAGCTGCGCAAGAGCGAGCACTTCGAGGTGATCACCGACGGCTCGGCCATCCCGGTGCTCGCGTGCCGGCTGAAGGGCAAGCGGCCCTACACCGAGTTCGACGTGTCGCACGCGCTGCGCGCCTACGGCTGGCAGGTGCCGGCGTACACCATGCCCGAGGGTGCGACGGACATCGCAGTACTGCGGGTGGTGGTACGCGAGGGCTTCTCGGCGGACCTGGCCCGCGCCTTGCGAGACGACCTGATCACCGTCCTGAACAGCCTCGACGAGCTCAAACCGAAGGGCCAGTTCGACGACGTGCAGCCGTTCGCCCACTAGCGGACGAACCTGAGCTTGTGTTCCAGATCTCCGGAAATTGCGGTGCACAAGCTCAGGCTCGACGCGGACCAGCGGGCGTCTGGGAGAATCGGAGGCGATATGAGTTCGCCCGATCCCCAACCTGCTGCCCAGGCCGTCATCGACCTGGGCGCAATTGCGCATAACGTCCGGCTTCTGCGGGAACGCGCAGGTAGCGCCGCGGTGATGGCGGTGGTCAAGGCCGACGGTTACGGGCACGGTGCGCCGCAGGTGGCGCGTGCCGCTCTGGCGGCCGGGGCCGCCGAGCTGGGCGTCACCAACATCACCGAGGCGCTGGCGCTGCGGCAGGCCGGCATCACGGCGCCGGTGTTGTCCTGGCTGAACCTGCCCGGTACCGACTTCGCGCCCGCGCTGGCCGCCGAGGTGCAGGTGGCGGTGGCGTCGGTGCGTCAGTTCGACGATGTGCTCGACGGCGTGCGCCGCAGCGGCGCGCCTGCCACCCTGACCGTCAAGGTCGACACCGGCCTCAGCCGCAACGGCGTCAGCCCCGCCGAATACCCGGCCCTGCTCGACGCCATCGCCCGGGCCGCCGCCGACGGTGCGGTCCGCCCTCGCGGCATCATGAGCCACCTCGCGTGCGGCGACGACCCGCAGCACCCGATGAACGACACGCAGGCCGCCCGCCTCACCGCGGCGCGCAAGCAGGCGGCGGCTGCCGGCGTGCACTTCGAAGTCGCGCACCTGGCCAACTCGCCCGCGACGCTGACGCGGCCCGATCTGCATTTCGATGTGGTGCGGCCGGGCATCGCGGTCTACGGGCAGTCGCCCATCCCGGCGCTCGGGGATTTCGGCCTGCGACCCGTCATGACGCTGAAATGTCCTGTCGCCGCGGTGCGTTCGATCAAAGCCGGCGACGGTGTGTCGTACGGACACACGTGGATCGCCGACCGCGACACCACTGTCGGGCTGATCCCGCTCGGCTATGCCGACGGGGTGTTCCGCGGCCTGAGCGGACGCATCGACGTCAGCATCAACGGCGCCCGATACCGCAACATCGGCCGAATCTGTATGGATCAGTTCGTCGTTGACCTCGGCCCTGACGGTGCCGGCGTCACGGTGGGGGACGAGGCGGTGCTGTTCGGCTCGGGTACCGCCGGTGAACCGACGGCGCAGGACTGGGCCGAACTGCTGGGCACCATCAACTACGAGGTCGTGACCAGCCCGCGGGGCAGGATTTCCCGGACCTATCGCGAGTTGACGGGCTGACGTCCATGAGCGACAACAAGAATGCCCGGTGGCTGGCGGGCATGGCCGGTCTCACTGCCGTCGGGTCGGTCGCCGGGGTCAGCGTCGCCCGCTCGTTGCGCCGCCGTCGTGGTGAGGACCCTTACGCGGGTGAGGATTTCACCACGCTCGACGCCGACCGCGGCTACGTGGTGACCGCCACCGACGGGGTGCCGCTGGCAGTACGCGAGGTCGGCCCGAAAGACGCCCGGTTGACGGTGCTCTTCGCGCACGGTTTCTGTAACAGCATGGGCTCCTTCCATTTTCAGCGCGCCCGGCTGGCCGAGCGGTGGGGCGACCAGGTCCGCATGGTGTTCTACGACCAGCGCGGTCACGGCCGCTCCTCGGCAGGGCCGACCGACTCCTACACCGTCCCGCAACTGGGGCAGGACCTCGAATCGGTGATGCGGGTGATGGCGCCGCGTGGTCCCGTGGTGCTGGTCGGTCACTCGATGGGCGGCATGACGGTGCTGTCCCATGCCCGGCAGTTCCCGCACAACTATCCGGCCCGGGTGTGCGGCGTGGCGATCCTCGCCTCTGCGGCGCAAGGGGTTACCCGTTCGCCGCTGGGTGAGGTGCTACAGAATCCGGCGCTCGAGGCGGCGAAAGTCGCGGTGCGGTTCGCGCCCGGAGCGGTCAGTGCCGGCCGTGGTGCGGCGAAGGCCGTCATCGGCCCCGTGCTCAAGGCCGCGTCGTTCGGTGATGACGCGGTCAGCCCGTCGGTGGCGCGGTACGTCGAGAAGATGACGCACAACACGTCGATCCGCACGACCGTCGAGTTCCTGCACGCACTCGAAACCCACGACGAGGCCGGCGCGCTGCCGGTGCTGCAGCACGTGCCCACCCTGATCGCCTGCGGCGACCACGATCTGCTCACCCCGCTGGCGAAGTCCGAGGCGATGGCCCGGCAGCTGCCGAAATCCGAACTGGTGATCGTCGAAGGGGCCGGGCACATGGTGCACATGGAGCAACCTGAACTGATCAACGAGGCGCTGGAGCGCTTCGTCGAGCACGCCACGCCGTCACGGCTGGTGGCGCTGACCCGGCATCTGCGTGGAAAGGCCAAGCGCAATGGATGATTCGCACGGCACCGTGCACCTGCCGACCGAGGCCGACACCATGGCCCTCGGCGCCCGGTTCGGCGCCGAGCTGCGCGTCGGTGACGTCGTGGTGCTCACGGGTCCGCTGGGTGCCGGGAAAACCATGCTGGCCAAGGGAATTGCGCAGGGCATGGACGTCGACGGCGCGGTGACGTCGCCGTCGTACGTGCTGGCCCGAGTGCATCCTGCCCGTCGCGCGGGATACCCCGCCATGGTGCATGTCGACATGTACCGGCTGCTCGACTCCGGCAGCACCGACCTGCTCGGAGAACTCGATTCGCTCGACCTCGACACCGATCTCGATGACGCCGTGGTGGTCGTCGAGTGGGGTGAGGGTCTGGCCGAGCGACTGTCGGCCAGCCATCTGGACATCCGGTTGGAGCGAGCCGACGACGACACCCGTACCGCTGTCTGGCATTGGAGCCGTGGATGATTCTCGCCATCGATACCGCCACCCCGGCCGTCACGGCAGGCGTCGCACGGCGCACCGCGGCCGGTGTCGAGGTGCTGGCCGAACGGATCACCGTCGATGCCCGTGCGCACGCCGAGCAGTTGACCCCCAATGTGATTGCCGCCGTTGCCGATGCCGGTATCACGTTCGCCGACCTGGAAGCGGTGGTCGTCGGCTGCGGGCCGGGCCCGTTCACCGGGCTGCGCGTCGGGATGGCCACCGCGGCAGCCTATGGACAGGCGCTCGGCATCCCGGTGTACGGAGTGTGCAGCCTGGATGCGATCGCCCCGGTGACCACGGGAGAACTGTTGGTGGTCACCGATGCCCGGCGCCGGGAGGTGTACTGGGCGCGGTACCGCGACGGCGTGCGAGTCGACGGACCGGCCGTCAGTGCCGCGGCGGACGTCGAGCCCGGCTCCGGATCGGTGGCCGGCCCCGCCGCGCAGGCCGCGCTGTTCCCGTTGCCGTCGCTCGGGGTCGAGTACCCCACGGTGGCCGGACTCGTGACCGCCGCCGACTGGGACCAGCCGCCCGCCGCGCTGGTGCCGCTGTACCTGCGCCGCCCCGACGCGAAAACGCTTGCCGAGCGGGGACTCTCGTGACCATCGAGTACGGGTCCCTGACGGTCGGCGATGCCGACCGGTGCGGCGAACTGGAAGCGATCCTGTTCCCCGGCGACGACCCGTGGCCGGCCGTCGCCTTCATCCGTGAGCTCGACTCGGCGCACAACCACTACGTTGCCGCGCGG
Organism: Mycobacterium sp. SMC-16; assembly: GCF_046250085.1. Lineage (NCBI taxonomy): Bacteria > Bacillati > Actinomycetota > Actinomycetes > Mycobacteriales > Mycobacteriaceae > Mycobacterium > Mycobacterium sp. SMC-16. The sequence continues at coordinate 4,578,834 of NZ_CP176427.1, read as the reverse complement.
GACGGCAAGCTGCTGGTGGGGTATGCCGGCATCAGCCGGTTGGGCCGCAAACCGCCGTTCGAGTACGAGGTGCACACCATCGGTGTCGATCCGGCGTACCAGGGGAAGGGCATCGGCCGCCAGCTGCTGGACCGGCTGTTGACCATCGCCGACGGCGGCACCGTCTTTCTGGAGGTGCGCACCGACAATGAGCCGGCGATCGGCCTCTACGAAAGCGTCGGGTTCGTGAAGATGGGTGTGCGCAAGCGGTATTACCGGATCAGTGGCGCGGACGCGTACACCATGCGGCGGGACGCGGGTGTGAGCAGCGAGTCAGGCGGCGCGGACGTGAGGAGCAACCAAGTCACATGACAGTCATCTTGGCAATCGAAAGTTCCTGTGACGAAACAGGCGTCGGCATCTGCGATTTGGCGGACGACGGCACGGTGACCTTGCTGGCCGACGAGGTCGCCTCCAGCGTCGACGAGCACACCCGGTACGGCGGCGTGGTTCCCGAGATCGCCTCGCGCGCACACCTGGAGTCGTTGGGCCCCATCATGAGTCGAGCCCTGGCGACCGCCGGCATCGAGCGGCCCGACGTCGTGGCGGCGACCATCGGACCCGGTCTGGCCGGGGCGCTGTTGGTGGGTGTGGCTGCGGCCAAGGCCTATTCGGCGGCGTGGGGTGTACAGTTCTACGGCGTCAACCACCTCGGCGGACACCTGGCCGCCGACGTCTACGACCACGGCCCGCTGCCCGAGAGCGTCGGCCTGCTGGTGTCGGGTGGCCACACGCATCTGCTGCACGTCCGATCGCTGGGTGAGCCCATCGAGGAGCTCGGCAGCACCGTCGACGACGCGGCGGGCGAGGCATACGACAAGGTGGCGCGGCTGCTCGGCCTCGGCTATCCGGGCGGCCGGGTACTCGACGAGCTGGCCCGCGCCGGCGACCGGGACGCCATCGTGTTCCCGCGCGGCATGACCGGGCCGCGAGATGACCCGTACGCCTTCAGCTTTTCCGGACTCAAGACCGCGGTCGCCCGTCACATGGAGAAACACCCGGACGCGTCGCACGCCGATGTGGCGGCCGGTTTCCAGGAGGCTGTCGCGGATGTATTGACCCGCAAGGCCGTTCGCGCGGCCACCGACCTCGGTGTGTCGACGCTGCTGATCGCCGGGGGAGTGGCCGCCAACTCGCGGCTGCGCGAGCTGGCTGAAGAACGTTGTGCCGAGGCGGGTTTGACCCTGCGGGTGCCGCGGCCGCGACTGTGTACCGACAACGGGGCCATGATCGCCTCGTTCGCCGCGCACCTGATCGCGGCGGGCGCCAAGCCGTCGCGTCTCGACGTGCCGAGCGACCCAGGGCTGCCGGTGGTGAAGGGACAGATCGCGTGAGCGTGCAGCATCTGGCGGACAAACTGGCCGTCACCGAGCTGCTGTACCGGTACGCCGAGTTGATCGACGCCGGGGACTTCGACGAGGTGGGAGAGCTGTTGGCACGCAGCCGGTTCGGCGGACCGACTTCCGGCAGCGTCGAGGGGCGGAACATGATCGCCAACACCTTCGCCCGCACCACCCGCCGTTTCCCCGATCACGGGAACACCCCGCGCACCCGGCATCTGGTGCTCAACCCGATCGTCGAACTCGAGGGCGATACCGCCCGCGCCCGGTCGACGTTCTGCGTGGTGCAGCAGACCGATACGGTGCCGCTGCAACCCATCGTGGTGGGCCGGTACGCCGATACGTTCGCGCGCGACGACGCCGGCTGGTACTTCACCGAACGCGTCGTGGATGTTCAGATGGTCGGCAACGTATCCGACCACCTGAACATCGCGCTGTAGCCGTCAGGCGTCATTGGCGGCCGGGGAGAGCGGGATGATGGGGAGTCGCAGCGCCCCCGGAGCGCCTTCCGGCACAACCGGTTTGACCGGAGCGACAGCGTCCACCCGGCGGTAGGGCAGCCCCTGCGCGGGGCGCAGGTCTTCCTCGCCCTTGTTGGGCCACATCGCGGCCGCACGCTCGGCCTGGGCAGTGATGGTCAGCGACGGGTTCACGCCCAGGTTCGCTGAAACCGCCGATCCGTCGACGACACTCAGCGTCGGGTAGCCGTAGACCCGGTGGTACGGGTCGATGACCGCGTTGGAGGCATCCGAGCCGATGGCGCAACCGCCGAGGAAGTGCGCCGTCATCGGGATATTGAACAGCTCGCCCCAGGTGCCGGCCGTCACGCCGTCGATCTTCTCGGCGACCCGCCGGGTCGCGTCGTTGCCGGCTGGGATCCACGTCGGGTTGGGCCGGCCGTGCCCCTGCTTGCTCGACAGGTGCCGGCCGCGCAGTCCGCGCTTGGTGAACGTGGTGATCGAGTTGTCCAGGTTCTGCATCACCAGCGAAATCACCGTGCGCTCACTCCAATTGCCGACCGTCAGCACGCGCAGCAGTGCGCGCGGATGCTTCACGGCCAGGCCGAGTGCCTTCAGCCAGCGTGGCCACCGGCCGCCGCCGTCGGTCATCAGGGTCTGCAGCAGGCCCATCGCGTTGGAGCCCTTGCCGTAGCGCACCGACTCGATGTGGGTGTCGCTTGTTGGATGGAACGACGATGTGATGGCCACGCCGCGGGTCAGGTCCAGCGCCGGGTCGACCTTGTATTTCATTGCGCCGACGATGGATTCGGAGTTGGTGCGGGTGAGCACACCGAGGCGGTCCGACAGCTGTGGCAGGGTGCCGCTGTCCTTCATCTTGTGCAGCAGGTTCTGGGTGCCCCAGGTACCGGCCGCCAGGACGACGTGCCGCGCCGTGAAGGTCCGGCGGTTCTTACGCAGGGTCCGGCCGGTGCGCACGGTGTCGATCTCCCAGATGCCGCTGGGACTCTGCCGCACGGAGTCGACCGTCGTCAGCGGATGCACTGTGGCACCGGCGCTCTCGGCCAGCCCGAGGTAGTTCTTCAGCAGCGTGTTCTTGGCGCCGTAGCGGCAGCCCGTCATGCAGCTGCCGCATTCGATGCACCCTGTGCGGTCCGGTCCGACGCCACCGAAGAACGGGTCCCGGACCGTCTGGCCGGGTGGTCCGAAGAACACGCCGACCGGCGTCTGGACGAACGTGTCGCCCACGCCCATGTCCTCGGCGACCGCTTTCATGATCTCGTCGGCCGGGGTCATGCTGGGGTTGATCACCACTCCGAGCATGCGCCTGGCCTGGTCGTAGAACGGCGACAGCTCGTCGGACCAGTCCGTGATGTGGGCCCACTGCGGGTCGTTGAAGAACGTCGCGGGTGGCTTGTAGAGGGTATTGGCGTAGTTCAGCGACCCGCCGCCGACGCCCGCCCCGGCCAGGATGACGACGTCCCGCAGCATGTGGATGCGCTGTACGCCGTAGCAGCCCAGCTTGGGCGCCCACACGAATTTCCGGACGTCCCAACTGGTTTTCGGGAACTGGTCGTCGGTGAACCGGCGGCCGGCCTCCAAAACGCCGACGCGGTAGCCCTTCTCGGTCAGCCGCAACGCCGTCACGCTGCCCCCGAATCCGGACCCGACGACGATCACGTCATAGTCGGTGTTGGACATGCACTTCTCCTCAGTTGGCAGTGAAACGGCTGGTTTCGTCGTCGACCATGTCCATGGCGATACGTCGCGCCCGAATGGCGGCCCGGTCAGCCTTGACGTTGATGTCGCGTCGGCGGGCGCCGGGTTCGTCGAGCCGCCGCTGAATCGTCTCCAGGATGGCGGCATCGCGAACGGCCCACTCGTGGAACATGATCCGCAGATACTCGGTGACACTGTCCTCGGCGCCGGCGTAGTTGCGGGCCATCTGCAGGAAGACATGCGTCGAGCCCGGCGATTCCGGAGTGAAGCCGTGAATTCGCAAGAGCCCGTACGACTCGCTGTCTTCGAGCTCGATGGCGTAGTGCTGCGTGTGCAGCGCGGGCGAGACAAAAGTGCCCTCTTCGCGCCGGGTGGCCACCGACTCTTCCGGCAGTCCGGTGATCGCCGACTCCCACGGCGCCAGCCGGCTCGGGGGAGTCGACCGGGTGTAGGCCACCGAACGTTCGGAGATCTCGACCTCGTTGAGCGGCGGCAGCTGCTGGATATCCGGCGGCACGACCTCGGGGTGCGTCACGAACACATCGGTCAGATCGAGGTAATGCTCGTGCAGCAGTAGATAATTCGCCTCGACGCGCAGCACCTCGGTGGTGCTGGTCCAGCCGGACCCGTCGAGGTACCAGGGCACGCGCGGCGGCGGGCGCAGGGCGGCGGCGCGCGGCTCACCGAGCCAGATCCAGATGAACGGCGCGGTCTCGACGACGGGGTACGCCGCCACCCGGGCGCCGGGCGGCACGTTCTCCTGCGACGGCACGTCGGCCAGGCAGCCGTCGGGCTCGTAACTGAAGCCGTGATAGCCGCAGACCACGCGGTCGCCGTCGAGCCGGCCCTCCGACAAGGGATAGGCACGGTGGACGCAGCGGTCCTCCAGGGCGACCACTTCGCCGGACGCGCGGCGGTACAGGACCACGTGCTTGTCCAGCAGCCGCCGGGCGAGCAGTCCCGCGCCGACCTCATCGCTGAGCGCGGCCACATACCAGCAGTTGAACGGGTAGTTGGTTCTCATAGGTCGAGCACCAGCCTTTCGGACCGGGAGCGCGAGACGCAGATCATGATGGTTTTGTTCTCCGCCTTCTCCGCGTCGTTCAACACGGAGTCGCGGTGATCGCCGATGCCGGCGATGATTTCGCATTCACAGGTGCCGCAGACGCCTTCCATGCACGACCCCAGCACGTCCAGGCCGGCTTCTTCGGCGACGTCGTAGATCGTCTTGTCCGACGGCACGGTCAGCGTGATGCCGGAACGCTGGCATTCGATCTCGAACGTGTCGAGGGCGTCGGCCGGCTCCTCGATGGTCTTCGCCGAGAAGCGCTCGAGGTGCAGGCTGCCGCCGGGCCACGCTTGGCAGCCCTTCTCGACGGCGTCCAGCAGTCCTTCGGGGCCGCAGCAGTAGACCAGCGTGTTGTCCTGCGGCGCCGCGAGCACCGCCGCCAGCTTCGTCCGGAACGCATCGTCATGCTCGTCGCGCGCACAGATTGTCACGCGGTCGCCGAAGCGTTTCAGTGCATCGAGATACGCCATCGAAGAGCGGGAGCTGCCGCCGTAGATCAACTGCCAGTCGGCGCCGGTGGCCTCGGCGGCCTCGATCATCGGGAGCATCGGCGTGATGCCGATACCGCCCGCGACGAACTGGTAGCGCGGTGAGTTCACGAGCGCGAAGTGGTTGCGCGGCCCGCGCACCCGGACCGTGGTGCCTTCGTGCAGCTTGTCGTGGACGTACTGCGAGCCGCCGCGGCTGTTCGGGTCGAGCAGGATGCCCACCTGCCACTCGGTGCGGCTGGCCGTGCTGCCGCACAGCGAGTACTGCCGCGTCAGCGACGGCGACAGGACCAGGTCGATGTGAGCGCCGGGGGTCCACTCGGGCAGGTCCGCGCCGGAGGGGTCGGCGAGCGTCAGCGTGACGACACCGTCCGCGGATTGCTCGCGCCGGCGCACCTCGAGGTCGACCTCGACTTCCCGGTATGCAGCGTTACTCACAGTGCCCTCTGTTCTTCGTCCGAGCGGCGCATTGCCGTGCGGCGGACGGGGATCGACTTGTACTGGTTCAGGAACAGCGCCCGCACGCGAGTGGGATCACCGTCGAGCGCGAGGTCGGGGAACCGGCGGGCGGTCTCCTGAATCCACAGCTTCAGTTCCAGCCGCGCCAGGTTGGCGCCCAGGCAGAAGTGCTTGCCGCGGCCACCGAAGGCCTGGTGCTTGTCCGCCAACTCCTCGCGGGTGATGTCGAACTCGTGCGGATTCTCGAAGACGGTCTCGTCCCGGTTGGACGCCAGATACCACAGCAGCAGCCGGTCGCCCTCCTTGATCTGCTTGCCGTGCAGCTCGAAGTCCGTCGTCGCGGCCCGGCCCATGAAGGCGAAGGCAGGGGCGTAGCGCAAGCCCTCCTCGACGGTGGGCTCCAGCAGCTCCGGGTTCTCCTGCAGCAGGATCAGCTGGTCCGGGTTCTGCATCAGGGCCAGCATCGTCGCGCTGTACGTGGCGCGCGTCGAGTCGTTGCCGGCCGTCATGAGCAGGGTGAAGAACGTGGCCATCTCGAGTTCGGTGAGCTTCTCGCCATCCACTTCGGCGTTCATGACCGCGGTGATCAGGTCGTCGCGCGGGTTGTCCCGGCGCTGAGCCATCTGCTCGCCCAGGTAGGTGATGATCTCTCCGACGATGGCGCCGGCGTCATCCCACTGCGAGCGGATTTCCGGGTCTTCGAACGCGCTGAACACGTTGGTCCAGTAGACGAGGCGCTCGTCGTCCTCGGCGGGTGTCCCGAGCATCGAGCCGATCACCCGGGCCGGCACCGGCCGGGCGATGTCGCGGACCAGGTCGAAGCTCTCGCGGTCGGCCACGCTGTCGAGGACGTCGTTGATGATCTGCTTGATGGCGTCTTCGTGGGCCGCGACACGTTCGGGTGTGAAGGCCTTGATGACGAGGGCCTTGAGCCGGTCGTGCCGGGGCGGGTCCATCGAAATCAGCTGCAGCCGCTGGACATCCAGCGGCACACCGATGTCGTCGACGTTGAAGATGCCGCGCTTCTCGGACGAGAACGTGCGGTGGTCGCGGCTGACGGTGCGGACGTCGTCGAAGCGGGTGATGGACCAGAAGCCGCCTTCGCCGGGGACGTTGCGCTGGGGGCTGTAGTGCACGGGGTCTTCACGTTGCATTCGGGCGAACAGCTCGTACGGCGGACCGTCGTCCCACACCGCGGGGTCGGCGAGGTCGACGGCGGCGAGGTCCACTTCGGTTGCGGCGGCAGTAGTCACGTTGCCCTCCTCGTTGGTCTGATGTCTACGAAAGCTATTCATCGCGGCCGCCGTGATCGACGTCTCGGGACGACCAACTCTCAGGGCGTTTGCGGAGCGTCGTTGTCGTGCGGCGACAAAGCCCGATTTGCGGCAACTTCGGCGCCTCGTGATCTACGGTCTTGTCATGCCGGGAAGACGCGTCGACGAAGGGGCCGTCGTCGCGCGCGCAGCCGAGGTGATCGGCGCGCTCGACGGCAAGCTGAACGACATCACGCAGTCGATCCAGAAGATCCTCCTGACCGAGATTGCCGAGCTCAGCGAGGATGCCCAACTGCTCGAATTGCAGGCGCACACCGTCGCCGCCAATGTCGAGACCGTCTTCGCCTCGATCCGCCACCGGATCCCGATCGAGGACGTCGTGCCGCCGACGGAGTCGCTCGAACACGCCAGGCGGATGGCGCAACGCGGCGTTCCGGCAAATGCGGTGGTGCGCGCCTACCGGCTGGGTCACCAGGAAGTCATGAACTTCGTGCTCGATGAGATCGCGGACTCGGACCTGGATCCGCGCTGGGGCCTCGACGTTTTCAAGTACTTCCAGACCGTCGCGTTCGGTTACATCGACTGGATTTCGCAGCAGGTCCTCATCACCTACCAGCAGGAGTACGACCGCTGGGTCGAGAACCGGAACAGCATGCGGGCCCAGCGGGTTCGCGCGATTCTCACCGCGGCCGGCGGCGACGTCGACGAGCTCACCGAGGAAATCCGTTACCCGCTGCGGCGCGTGCACCTGGCGCTGGCGCTGTGGTACCCCGATGACCACGGCGGCGACGAGCTCGTCCGCATGGAGCGTTTCGCCAACCACCTCGCCACATCGCTCGGCACCCATGAGCCGCCGCTGTTCCTGTCGGTCGACCATCTCACCGCGTGGGTCTGGCTGCCGCTGTCGGCGCAGGGCGCCGAGGGCGCGTCGGACCGGATCCGCGAATTCGCGGCGACGCAAAAGGATTCGCCATGGATCGCGCTGGGCAATCCGTTGCCCGGCATCGAAGGGTTCCGGCGTTCGCACGAGCAGGCGGTGGACGCCCGCGCGGTCGCGGTCGTGTCGGGCTCGGTAGAACGGCGCATCACCGCGGCGAGCGATCCCGGGCTGCCCGTCGCGACGCTGCTCGGCGACAACGTCGGGTCGGTCGGCGCCTGGGTGGCCGAAATCCTGGGCCCGCTCGCGAGTGACACCGAGAACGACGAACGGCTTCGCGAAACATTGCGCGTGTTCCTGCGGACCGGGTCGAGTTTCAAGGCCGCTGCCGACGAAATGCATCTGCATTCGAATTCGATCAAATACCGGGTGAACCGGGCGATCAGTCGCCGGGGCACGCCGATTGTCGACGATCGCATCGAGGTCGAGGTCGCATTGCTGTTGTGCCATTGGTTCGGCCAGGCCGTTCTGAACTGACTATTCGCCGCGACGGGGTCATTTGTGGACCGTCGACAACACGCGCCTCGGGCGCGGGACGAACTTTGGCTGTTTGCGACGTAGTTCGCTTGCGTTGCCGTCAGTAGTTTTTGGATCAGCGCGAAACGCATGTCCGCGAGCCGGTCCTTTGGATAATTACTCGCACAGTCTGACGGAGGCGAATTATGGGCGACGATCCAAAATCCGACAAAGCTCGTGGCACCTCGCCCTCCGACGATCGCGGTCAACAGCCGAGCGGTAATCCCTTGGGCGCCTTGGTTGATCCGCTCACCAAGCTCGGCATCGACACGGCGCGCGACATCGCGGCGGCCGTGCAATCGACCCGGGCTGCCGCCGGCGATCTGCTGAAGGTCGTCAATATTCTGAGCCGGCTGCCCGGACGCGAGACCACCCCGACGCCGGTAGCGATCTCGTCGCCGGCGGAAGTGGCCGATGACGGCGAGGATATTGACGATGGCGACGAAAATGCCACTGCCGCAACCGCTGTCCTGCCCGTCGTCGCACCGGACGAATTGCCGGTCGAGAATCCGGGAATCTTCGGCGGCCTGAAGCGCGCCGCGGAGTCTGCGCTCAATCCCGCCGCCGTCATCGGCGTCGCCGTCACACCGGTACGCCGGGTGATGGGTGGCTCCGGCGATACCGTCAAGAAGAAGTCCGAACACGGCGACGGTGACAAGAAGGACGCGAAGCACGACAGCGACGCTGATCTGCGCCACTGGGGCGACGAGCTGATTGCCAAGTCGCAGAAGCCGACACGTAAACAGGCGCACCGGCATCCGGCATTCAGCCAGATCCTCAATGAGCTTGCGCCGGATGAAGTTCGGATGCTGCGCTTCCTGGCCGTCGCGGGCACCCAGCCGTCCATCGACATCCGGACGAAGACGATGTTCCAGGTCGGCTCGGAGCGGCTCGTCAGTGGCGTGAACATGATCGCGGACATGGCCGGCTGCCGGTGGCCCGAGGCGGACCAACGCTATCTGGCCAACCTCAACCGCCTTGGCCTGGTGCGTTTTTCGTCTGAGCCAGTGGCGGACTACCGGCGCTATGCACTGCTCGAGGTGCAGCCGCGGGCACTCGAGGTGACCGAGGTGATGCCCAAGACGATCAGTGTGTACCGCAGCATCTATCTGTCGGACTTCGGCAAACAGTTCTGCGAAGTATGCATCGACACCGACGGTTACAACGCCGGTGGTTGGGCCACCGATGAGCGCGGCGACAAGATCATCGGGAAAGGCCCACCTGATCCCGCCGCGCACCACAAGCACTGAACCCGACCCCGACAAGCCCAGGGATATGCCATGACAACGCTCGCCGCCGGGCCCTTTCTTGATTGGGAGGAGCTCACCGGACAATCGAAATTCATCGTCGACATCATCAGCGTGCCGATCTTCAGCGCGATCGCCGGCTTGATCACCAACTGGACCGGCGTCATCATGTTGTTCGCGCCCGTGCGGTTCACCGGCTTCTATGTGCCGGGCCTGAAACGGATATTTCCCTTTCTGCCCCGCAAGGTCCAGATTCTGCCCACCTTCGCGCCCAACGGAATTCTGGGTTTCCAGGGATTCATTCCGTGTCGTGCCGAGAAGATGGCCAGTCTCATCGTCGATACGTCCATAGCCCGGATCGGCAAGATTTCGGACTTCTACGCACAACTCAATCCCGACAAACTCGCCAAAGCCATTGCGGTGGCGGCACGACCGGACATCGGCCGGCTGACCACCGAGATCATCGAGGCCCGGCATCCGCAGATGTGGCGGTCGCTCCCACAGCCGCTGAAGGACGAGGTGCTGCAGACCGTCGACGCCGAGTTGCCGACCATTTCCAAGCGGGCCTTCGCCAAGATCGGCGAGAACATCGATCAGCTGCTCAACGTCAAGCTGATGACCGTCAACTTCCTGCGCCGGAACCCAGAAGTGTTGCGGGACATCATCAAAGGCATGGCGGTGCCCGAACTCCGCTTCATGGTGCGCATCGGCGCACTGGGCTTTCCGTTCGGTGTCCTGCTGGCACTGTGGCTGTCGCTGATCTACTACTCCAGCGATGAGGCGCGCGAACACGCTGCGGCACATGGCGGTTTCGCCATCCACCTGCCGGGATTCCTCGACTCGATCCTGCACTTCCTGCCGGCCTGGCTGTGGGTGCTCGGCGGGGCCGCGGTGATCGGCATCATCGTCAACATCATCGCGATCAAGGTGGTGTTCGAACCCGGCGAGCCGCAGCCCCGCTACAAATACCTCTGGAAGCAAGGACTTTTCGCGAAGCGGCAGCACCAGGCCGCCCACGAGCTTGCCACGATGCTGTCGCTACAGGTCCTGACGGTCAAGAACTTCGCGCACGAACTGCTCAACGGTGCCAGCGCGGACAAGACCCGGGCGCTGATCCAGTCCGCGGTGGGCGAAGAGGCCGAGCGCATCCTGGGGCCGTACCTGGTCGTCGCCCGCAACTCATTCGGTGTTGTCGATGTCGAAGGGCTGCAACGCGGCGCCGGCGACAAGCTGGTCGATTTCGCGCCCAGCGTCCTCTACGACCCTGGTTTCAACAAGACGCAAGCGAAGAAGATCGAGACGTTCGCGACCGAGAAGTTCCGGGCGCTGCCGCCCGACAAGTTCGGCGAGATGCTGTACTCGGCCATCGAGCAGGACGCCTGGCTGCTGTACGCCCACGGTGGACTCCTGGGCATCCTCGTCGGCGCCGTCCACATCCTGGTCTTCGGTGCCTGACACCCCGATCGAAGGGACCGCCATGACGTCCTACTCCCGAATCGTCGTCGGCACCGACGGGTCCGACGAAGCGACCGACGCGGTCACCGTCGCCGGTGTGGTGGCCGCTGCCCTCGGTGTGCCGGTCACCGTCGTCACCGCATGGAAGCCCAGCGTCTCGGTTCCGGGTGGACGGGAACAGCCGTGGGCGGATCTGACGGCCGAGGGCGCCGACGTCGATCTCACCGCGTTGGGCGTCACGACGATCGACAAGGTTCCCGTGAAGGGCAGCGCGTTCGACGCCCTGGTCGACGCTGCCGCGCAGTCGGAGCGGCCGCTGATCGTCGTCGGTGCGGCAGGCCTCGGTCAAACCGCCAGTCGCTTGTGGGGGAGTACCTCGAACGAACTGTCGCACCACAGCCCGGTCGACGTGCTGTTCGTGCGCAAGCCGGTGGCGGCGGTACAGACGATGGCCCTGGCCACCGACGGCTCCGACACGTCGGAGCGTGCGGTCCGGGCCGGCTACGACCTGGCGGCCGCAGTCGGGGCCCGGCCGATCCTGGTCACTGTTGCCAGCGACACCGCGGCGGCCGAGGAGACCCTGAACGCGGTCGCAAGCCGGCTGGGAATCGCCGGCTCGCTGGAGCGGCAAGCGCTGATCGGCGACCCGGCGGACGTGCTCGCAGCTGCCGATTACGACCTTCTCGTGATCGGGAACCGTGGCATGACGGGCCTCGCCCGGGTCCTCGGGTCGACGGCCAACACCATCACCCACCGGGCGACGTCCAACCTGCTCCTGGTCAACACGTCGCAGGCGGCTGAGTAGCCTGCGGTTTCCGCTCACAGCGAGTTCGTCGAATCCGGCACTGCCCCACCCTTGAGCGCTAGCACTCGCGTGTATAGAGTGCTAGGTGGCACGCGACCAACCGCGCTCCGGCACCCGCGACGACGGTGTGTGGTCAGGACGCTTGCCGAACAACCTGGCATCCGGGGATTGGCCCTGGATCGACATACCAACCAAGTGGAGGGCTTCCATCGTGGCAGTCAACATCAAGCCACTCGAGGACAAGATCCTCGTTCAGGCCAACGAGGCCGAGACCACGACCGCTTCCGGTCTGGTCATCCCTGACACCGCCAAGGAAAAGCCGCAGGAAGGCACCGTCGTCGCAGTTGGCCCCGGCCGCTGGGATGAGGACGGCGAGAAGCGGATCCCCCTGGACGTTGCCGAGGGCGACACCGTCATCTACAGCAAGTACGGCGGCACCGAGATCAAGTACAACGGCGAGGAGTACCTGATCCTCTCGGCCCGCGACGTGCTGGCTGTCGTCTCCAAGTAAGCATTCGTGTCCCGCCCCGGTCGTCCCCGCATGTGCGGGTGATGTCCGGGGCGGTATGCGTATCAGCGAAAGGCTCTTATGAGCAAGCAGATTGAATTCAACGAAGCTGCGCGCCGGGCCATGGAAGCCGGTGTCGACAAGCTCGCCGACGCGGTCCGCGTCACGATCGGCCCGCGCGGCCGGAACGTCGTGCTGGCCAAGGCCTTCGGTGGCCCGCAGGTCACCAACGACGGCGTCACCATCGCCCGCGACATCGACCTGGAAGACCCGTTCGAGAACCTGGGTGCCCAGCTGGTCAAGTCCGTCGCGACCAAGACCAACGACGTCGCCGGCGACGGCACCACCACCGCCACGGTGCTGGCCCAGGCCATCGTGAAGGCCGGTCTGCGCAACGTCGCTGCCGGTGCCAACCCGATCGCGCTCGGCGCGGGTATCTCGAAGGCCGCCGACGCGGTGTCCGAGGCCCTGCTGGCCGCGGCCAAGCCGGTGTCCGACAAGACCGCCATCGCCCAGGTCGCGACCGTTTCGTCGCGCGATGAACTGATCGGCGAGCTGGTCGGCGAGGCCATGACCCGCGTCGGTGCCGACGGTGTCGTCACCGTCGAGGAGTCCTCGACCCTGAACACCGAGCTCGAGGTCACCGAGGGCGTCGGCTTCGACAAGGGCTTCCTGTCGGCGTTACTTCGTCACCGACTTCGACGCCCAGGAAGCCGTCCTCGAGGACGCGCTGGTGCTGCTGCACCGCGACAAGATCAGCTCGCTGCCCGACCTCCTGCCGCTGCTGGAGAAGGTCGCCCAGGCCGGCAAGCCGCTGCTGATCGTCGCCGAGGACATCGAGGGTGAGGCTCTTTCGACGCTGGTCGTCAACGCCATCCGCAAGACCCTCAAGGCCGTCGCGGTCAAGGCGCCGTTCTTCGGTGACCGCCGCAAGGCGTTCCTGGAGGACCTCGCCGTCGTCACCGGTGGCCAGGTCGTCAACCCCGACGTGGGCCTGACGCTGCGCGAGGCCGGCCTCGATGTGCTGGGCACCGCCCGCCGCGTCGTGGTCAGCAAGGACAGCACCGTGATCGTCGACGGCGGCGGCACTGCCGATGCCATCGACGGCCGCAAGGCGCAGCTGCGCAGCGAGATCGAGGCCTCGGACTCGGATTGGGACCGCGAGAAGCTCGAAGAGCGCCTCGCCAAGCTGGCCGGCGGCGTGGCCGTCATCAAGGTCGGCGCTGCCACCGAGACCGACCTGAAGAAGCGCAAGGAAGCCGTCGAGGACGCCGTCGCCGCCGCCAAGGCTGCGGTGGAAGAGGGCATCGTCACCGGTGGTGGCGCCGCTCTGGTCCAGGCTCGCACCGCCCTGGACGGCCTGCGTGGCTCGCTGAGCGGCGACGAGCTGATCGGCCTCGAGGTCTTCTCCTCGGCGCTGTCGGCCCCGCTGTACTGGATCGCCACCAACGCCGGCCTCGACGGCCCCGTTGTGGTGAACAAGGTCTCGGAGCTGCCCGCCGGCCACGGCTTCAACGCCGCCACCCTGACCTACGGTGACCTGCTGGCCGACGGTGTCGTCGACCCCGCCAAGGTGACCCGGTCCGCGGTGCTCAACGCCGCTTCGGTGGCCCGGATGATCCTGACGACCGAGACGGCCGTCGTGGACAAGCCGGCCGAGGAAGCCGATCACGGGCACGGCCACCACGGTCACGCCCACTAAGTAGTTCCAACGAAACACCCCCGGTCCTGTTGGGCCGGGGGTGCTCTCGTTTACCCGAAGACGAGTTGTCTCTGCCCGAGGGCGGCGACACCGTCATGCGCGAAACCCGCCCAGACCGAACGCATCTGACGCCCGAGGTCTTCGTCGACGGTGCGTGGCTCGGGGCCGAGCATCGGTGCATCCTGCCATGCGCCCACCGCGCCCAGGAGCAGCGGAAGCTCGATGCAATGGCATGCGCCCAGTGGCGCTCGCGGTGGTGCCCAGTCGATGCGGAAGGTAGCCGACCGTCCGCCCGCGCGCTCCCAGGTGCGCGCGAGATCGGTTGCGGGCCTGCCGAATTCGGTGCGGGTCAGGTTGCGCCCGATCAGCTTCGCGAGCGCGGCACCGAGCGGACCGAGACGCTGGACGCGGGCACCGCGCGGATCCATCGACACAAAAGGCGCGCCGTCGTCGCGCGTGTAGCCGACCAGGATCTCGACATGCGCTGCCGCAGCGGCGATCTGAGACTCGAGTTGTTCGGCGGAAACCAGCGGTGCGTGACCGAGAATCGGCGCGAAGGCCATCATGCCGAGCCGGCCGAACGACTGGGCGGCGGCCAGCGCGGCAAGCTGTGCCTCGAGCAGCTGGTCGATGTCGGCGTCCAAGGCCGGCGTGTCCTTCAACGCCGCCAGCGCCGCGGTGCGCATCGCGGCGGCCATCGAGGAGCGCTCGCGCGGCAGGCCCAGTGGAGCGCTCTGCAGGATCGCGCGTGTGAAAAGTCCCGCTGCTTCCGGGCACAACATCAGTGACATGACGGAATCGCCGCCGGCTGATTGGCCGAACACCGTGACGCGGTGTGGATCGCCGCCGAACGCCGAGATGTTGTCGCGGACCCATTGCAACGCGCAGATCTGGTCACGCAGGCCGAGGTTCTGCGTCTCCGGGTCGTGGATGTTCAGGTACCCGAAGATGCCGAGCCGGTAGGTGACCGTCACCACGACGACCTGCCCCTCGGCCACCAGCGCCAGCGGATCGTACTTCGGGGATTCGCCACAACCCGACACGTAGGCCCCGCCGTGAAACCACACCATCACCGGCAGACTTTCGGCATCCGCCGCTGCGGTGACGGTGAGCACTTGGCACTGCTCACTCTTGGTCAGGCCGTCGACGACGGCGCCCGTGACGCCCTGCAGACGGGATGGCAGTTGAGGACACGCGGGCCCACGCTCGATTGTGTCGAGCATTTCCGCGCCGACTGTGATCAGTTCCGGGGCGGCGAACCGGTCGGCGCGGGCATAGGGGATGCCGCGGGCGACGACCATGCCGTCGTCTTCAGTCGCCTGCAGGGTGGTGCCGCCGATGTCGATACGCCTGACCGCCATCGGCTCACAATATGAAGGACCCCCGATCCGTGCGGATCGGGGGTCCTTGGTCGGGCGGTCAGAACGCCTGGTCGTAGAAGCCGTTGCTGGTGTTGGTGTTGTCGTGGTTGTCGACGCTGTAGTGGGGACCGATCGGGGTTCCGGTGGTGGCCTGCGCAGGGACGGCCAGGCCCAGGACGGCGGCGGTCATGCTCGATGCGATCAGAGTGGCAAAGCCGAACTTCTTCATTTTGAACCCCTTTTTCGGTTGTTGTGGTGCTCTGATCGTTGAAACCGGTAGTGCGGCACTACCATTCCTATCGGCAGGATTTGATCCACGGTTGGCAGAATCAAGTCTTTTGTGACGACCGACAATGCTGTGCGGGGAATATCTGCGATTCGCCGCACATCCCTCGCGGCCGGCGAGATGCTTGGTCGGCGAGGAGGACACGATGACCGAGACGACGCCATCGCTCTATCGGCGGCTGGGTGGCTACGACGTGATCGCGGCGATCATCGACGACATGTTCGCCCTGTTGCGTGCCGACCCGGCATTCGCGCGTTTCGGCTCCGGCCGCAGCACGGATTCCCACCTGCGGGCCCGGCAGCTGCTCATTGATCAGATGTGCGAGCTCACCGGCGGGCCGTGCCATTACATCGGGCGTGACATGCTGACCTCCCATGCGGGACTGGCGATCTCCGATGCCGAATGGGACGCCAACATGAAACACGCCGACGCCGCGCTGATCAAGAATGGCGTGGCCGAGACCGAAAGAGCTGAATTCCTGGCGCTTTTCGAGCAATACCGCGGGGACATCGTCGAATAGCGGCCTCGACGTCGCGGGTCTCCGCTATTTTCGGCCTGTGGATGCGCAAGCGGTGCGGTGCTGGGTGCAGCACACTCATGCCCAGCTTCATATGCGCAAGTGGATGCTGGAGTTCGACGACGCCGACTCCGAGCGCGAATTCCGGGCGCACGACGACGCGAACGGGCTGCGGGCGGCGACCTTCGCGCAAGTGGTCGGCATCCTGTTCACCGTCGTGTATGCGGCCGTGGACTTCCTGGTCCTGCGCGGGTTCGTCCCGGGCGCCCTGATCGTCCGCGCGGTTACCATCGGCATCTTCCTGCTGGGCATCGTGGCGATCCGCCGGAGTCGGACGCTTCAGGACCGTCTACAGGTCGCCGCCGTCGTACAGCTGACGGTCATCCAGGTGCTGCTCGTACCGGTGCTGGCCCGCGTCGGCGATTTCCCGACCCAGTACCTGATGACCTCGGCCACCGTCACGCTGCTGGGCGCCGTCGGTCTACTGCGGTTGCGCATGCACGCCGCGCTGGCCAACACCGTGGTGTTCGTCGCTGTGTGTCTGGAACTGCCGGCTGCCCGGGGCAGCCTGGACGAGCTCGGCACGATGGTGCCCCAAATCGGGGGACTGTCCGCGATCAGCGTGCTGATCGCCTACGCGCTCGAGCGGCTGCGGCGTATCGACTTCCTCCGGCAGCGTGAAGTCGAACAGGAGCGGGCCCGGACCGAGGAAATCCTCTACAACGTGCTGCCGGCAACCATCGCGGACCGGCTCCGAGACGGCGCATTGACCATCGCCGACTCGGCGCCCAGCGTCAGCGTGTTGTTCTCCGACATCGTGGGCTTCACGCCACTGTCCGAGACGCTGACTCCTGAGGAGCTGGTGCAGCTGTTGGACACGATGTTCCGCGCCTTCGACGAGCTCTGCGATCGGCGCGGCATCGAGAAGATCAAGACGGTCGGTGATGCCTACATGGCGGTTGCCGGCCTGCCCAACCCCGATGACGACCACGCCGCGTCGATGGCCGAGTTGGCACTCGAGATGCAACGCACCGTCACCGGCCTGTCGTCGAGCTGGCCGAGTCCGATCTCGATGCGGATAGGTATCTCGTCGGGTCCGGTGGTCGCGGGCGTGATCGGGCAGCGCAAGTTCATCTACGACCTGTGGGGCGACACCGTGAACACGGCGAGCCGCATGGAGTCCAGCGGCCGCCCGCACCGCATCCAGGTGTCCGCATCCACGCACTCGCTGCTCGCGCACCGCTACGCATTCAGCGACCCGCAGGTGGTCGAGGTCAAGGGCAAGGGGCCGATGACGACGTACTTCTTGGAGGGCGCCCGCTGATGAGCGAACCGCTGCTGCGCCGTGACCGCGACGACCGTGGCGTCGTCACACTGACGCTGAACCGTCCGCAGGCCTTCAACGCGCTCTCCGAGGCCATGCTCACCGAACTGGGGGAGGCCTTCTCCGCCATCGCCGACGATGCGACGGTGCGGGTCGTCGTACTGGGGGCATCCGGCAAGGCTTTCTGCGCCGGCCACGACCTAAAAGAAATGCGCGCGGAGCCGTCGCTCGAGTACTACCAGGGACTGTTCGCCCAGTGCACCGCGGTGATGATGGCGATCCAGCGGTTGCCGGTCCCGGTGATCGCGCGGGTGCATGGGCTGGCGACCGCCGCCGGCTGTCAGCTCGTCGCGATGTGCGACCTCGCGGTGGCGAGCCACGACGCGCGCTTCGCCGTCAGCGGCATCAACGTCGGATTGTTCTGTGCCACACCGGGAGTCGCAGTGTCCCGCAACGTCCCGCGGAAGGCCGCCTTCGAGATGCTCGTCACCGGCGAATTCATCTCGGCGGATGAAGCCAAGGTGTTGGGGTTGGTCAACAGGGTGGCGGCGCCGGAGGCGCTCGACGACGAGGTCGAGGCGGTGGTCGCGAGCATTGTCGCCAAGCCCGCCGTCGCCGTCGCGATGGGCAAGTCGCTGTTCTACCGCCAGATCGAAGTCGGCATCGACGCCGCGTATGCGGATGCCGGCGCGACCATGGCCTGCAACATGATGGACCCGAGCGCGCTCGAAGGCGTGCTGGCGTTCATCGAGAAGCGCCCGCCCAACTGACGTGGCGGCCTGCGCGCCAAGAATCCGCCAAGGCCCGCACACCACGCTGTGGCCATGAAGACCATTCTGATCGCGGCGCTCTCGGTCGCGGCCACCGCAGCATTGCCGCTCGCCGCCGTGGCGAACGCCTGTGGCGGTGGCGGCCCGGTGCCCGCCAACCACGAGTTCGTGACTCCCTCGGGGAACATCGTGTGTGATGTCTATTCCGACGGCACTGGCGTGAATTGCGAAGTGCGGGAACATGCCTGGGTGCAGCCGGCATCCACGATGGGTCCCTACGGCCGGGCCTGTAATTTCCGCTTTGGCGGTCTGCAGTTCTACGTCAGCAAGGGCAATCCCGGAAAGCTCGGATGCTACGAAGGCGCGAGCAACTTCACCGCCTCGAACCTCAAGACGCTCGACTACGGCCAGACCTTCACTCAAGGTGCGATCACCTGCACCAGCGATCTGTCCGGGGTCACCTGCACCGACACTGCCACCGGGCACTTCATCCGCGTCGCGCGTGAGAGTTACGACTTGGGCTGAGTGGTTGACGGCTCGGCCGTCCGCAGCGCACTGTGATACAGGTCATATTTCCGTCCCGGACATATGCGCGCAGAGAGGCGGCCGTTGATGACTACCAAGGACAAGTACACGACGGTGCCCTCGCCCTATTCCTGGGATGTGCCGAGCGGCGGCGACGCGCGCTTCACCTGGGAATACGACGACGGCCGCGGCCGCCTGCTGTCCCTGTATCAGAAGGGCAAGGACAAGCAGTGGGATGCCCAGTCGCGTATCGACTGGTCGCAGGACGTCGATCCGATGAACCCCATCGGCCTGCCTGACGAGTTCCATCCGCTGTTCGGCAGCCCGATGTGGGAATCGGCCGATGAGAAACGGCGCGCCGAGATGCGCCAGCATTCGCAGGCCTGGCAGTTCTCGCAGTTCCTGCACGGTGAGCAGGGCGCCATGGTGTGCGCGGCGAAGATCGTCGAGGTCGTGCCCGATCTGGATGCGAAGTTCTACGCCGCCACCCAGACGATGGATGAGGCTCGGCACGTCGAGACGTTCTCGCGGTTCCTGCAGGAGAAGGTCGGCGTCGTCTACCCCGTCAACAAGAACCTGTCCGTGTTGCTCGAGGACACCCTGCGCGACTCCCGCTGGGACATGCCCTATCTCGGCATGCAGGTGCTCATCGAGGGTCTCGCGCTCGCCGCGTTCGGGGTGCAGCGCGACCTGGCCGCGCCCAACTCGTTGGCCAAACAGGTGCTGGCCTACGTCATGCAGGACGAAGCCCGGCACGTCGCCTTCGGCCGAATCTCGTTGAAGGACTACTACTCCCAGATCAGTGACGCCGAGCGCAACGAGCGCGAAGAATTCGTCGTGGAGGCCTGCTACCTCATGCGGGACCGGCTACGGGGCGACGAGGTCTACGAGGCGCTGGGCCTCGACGTGCAGGCGTGTATCGACTGGGTCGAGCCGGCGCCCATGCTGAGCCAGTTCCGGTCGCATCTGTTCAGCCGAATCGTGCCGATTGTCAAGGACATTGGGCTGTGGGGTCCCAAGGTGCAGAAGGCGTTCGCGGACATGGGCGTGCTGGACATGGCCGGCTTCGACATCGAGGGGATGATGAAGGCCGACGAGGATCAGGCTGAAGCGCTCGACAAGGCCCACGCCGAGATGGTTGTCCGGGCGGCCGAAGTCGACGAAATCATCACGCAGGCAGCGAGCTGACCGGCCGCAGCGACGTGGAGACGTGCACGGACGAGGTCAGCGTCCGGTGCACGGGGCAGCGCTCGGCGATGGCCAGTAGCTTCTCGCGCTGCTCGTCGTCGAGGTCGCCGATCAATTCGATCTCGCGGTCCATGTGGTCGATCAGGCCGTGGTCGGTTTCGCAGTCGGCGCAGTCCTTCGCGTGAATCTTCGCGTGCCGCAACGACACCCGGACCTGCTCCAGCGGCCAGCCCTTCTTGTCGGCGTACATCCGCACCGTCATCGAGGTGCAGGCGCCCAGGGCGGACAGCAGGAGGTCGTAGGGTGACGGCCCCGCGTCGTCGCCGAACGGGCGTGGTTCGTCGGCGATCAACCGGTGCCCGCCGGCGATGATCTCCTGCGTGTAGGTCCCCGCGCCGCTCTCGGCGACGGTGACGGTGCCTTCGGGCTGTGGTGTCGTCATGACGACAAGGCTAACGGGCGGCCTCGGACAGCGGGGCCAGGATCAACCGGCACGCCAGCTGAATTTCGTCTTCGGTCTCGTCGGCGGAGATTCGCCCGTTGAGGCTGGACTGCAGGATGCCGTGCCAGGTGTGCTGGACGAGTCGCATCAACGAAATATCTTGTGGCCCTGGATCGTCCACACCGCAGATGGTCAGCAGCATGCTGCGGACCTGGCGGTCGATGTGGCCTACCTCGGCGACGGCCGTCGCGTCGGCGGTGTTCAGCGAATTGAGCATGGCTGCGGTCAGGTGGGGTTGGCGCAGCATCGGACGGGTCGCGCGCGACAGGACGTCGAACACGCGGTCGGCCGCGGTGCCGGCCGGGGCCTTGCGGCGGTGGATGCCGTCCTGCATGCGGTCGACCCGGTCGGCCATGAGGCCGACGAACAAGTGCGTCTTGGACGGGAAGTAGCGGTACAGCGTGCCGAGCGCGACCCCGGCCGCGCGCGCGACCTCATTCATCTGCACCTGGTCGGCCGGCTTCTCGGCCGCCAGCGCCGCGGTGGCCTGCAGGATCGCGTCCCGACGCTGCTGCTGCACGGCGGAACTCGGCTCGGCGGCCGGGCGTGGTTCGGCGATTCGTGCCACGGGGCAGCTCCTTTTTGGGTCTGGAGCGAATTCTAGTTGTTGGGTAGAGTCCCAAAACTGAAATTGATTCTAGTCATCTTGGAGGGTCTGCACATGCCACGATTCACCCGGGACGAGCTGATGGCTGCGCTCGACCACTACACCAAGGTCGTCGAGGTCTGTTCGAGCACGGGGGACTGGGGCCCCTTCGCTGATCTGTTCACCGAGGACGTCCATTACATCGAGCATGCGTACGGCGAGATGCACGGCCGCGAGGCCGTCCGTGAATGGATCGTCGGTGTCATGAAGCCGTTCCCGCACATGCGATTTCCGCACACCTGGGTCGCGATCGACGAGGAGAACGGCGCGATCGTCACCGAGATCATCAACGCCCTCGACCATCCGACCGAGCCGGGCAAGGTCTTCGGCTTCCCCAACATCACCCGTCTCGTCTACGCCGGCGACAACCTGTTCTCCTCGGAGGAGGACGTCTACAACCCGGTGCGCGACGCACCGCGGGCCGTCGGCGAGTGGCTCCAGGCCGGCGGTGTCATGCAGGCCGAGCCGATGGCCGCCAAGCATGGCTGACGCCGTGAAGCTGATCTACGCCCTGTGGGGCGCCGGTCTGGACACCACCCTGCGGGCACCGCAGTTGCACGAGCAACTGCGAGCGGCCGGCGCCACCCGGCTACAGGTCAACGTCGACGACGCCGACGTCGCGCCGGCGATGCTGCGCATCACCACCTTCGACGGCCCAGTGCCCGCGGTGGTCAGCGTATGGACCGCTGCCGATACCGACCCCGACGCCATCTCGGGCGTGCTGGCCGGGGTCGCCGAGCGCAGTGCGGGCTGGGAGGTCGAAGAGACGGTGCGGCTGGTGCCGCCTGTCGTGGAAAACGGGGTTCGCACAACGGCACTGGCGCAGATCGGCCTCTTGCGCATCCCGGCGGATCTCGATCCGGCCGACTGGCTCCAGATCTGGCAGGGGCAGCACACCAGCGTCGCCATCGACACCCAGGACACGTTCGGTTATGTGCAGAACCGCGTGCTGCGGACGGTGCACGGCAGCGAGCGGGTCGACGCGGTCGTCGAGGAACTGTTCCACATGGCGGCGATGACGGATGTGCACGCGTTCTACGGCAGCGGGGGAGACGATGCGGAACTGCAGCGGCGCATGACGCTCATGGTCGAGAGCGTGATGCGCTTCGGCGCCCACACCAACCTCGACTCAGTGCCGACGAGCAGGTACTGCTACGCGCTCTAAGCGCCGTGGATGAGGTCGCGGATATCGCCGTCGACGGATTCGTCTGCGACGAAAAGCAATTCGTCGCCGTCCTCGAAGCGGTCCCCGGATTTGGGCACGATGATCCTGCTGCCGCGCTGCACCGTCACCAACAACGTGTTCGGCGGCAGGGTCATCTCCCCGATGGTGCGCCCGATCAGCGGGCTGTCCGGTGGCAGCGTGAACTTCGTCAGGTTGGCATGCCCCTGACGTAATCCCATCAGCCGCACCAGGTGGCCGACGTCGATGGCACCCTCGACCCCGGCGGCCATCGCGTGCGGCGTCGACACCGCGACGTCCACACCCCAGTCCTCGGTGAACAACCACTCATTGGCGACGTTGTTCACGCGCGCGACGACGCGCGGCACGCTGAACTCGGTTTTCGCCAATAGCGCCATCGCGAGGTTGGCCTTGTCATCACCTGTCGCGGCGATCACGACGTCGCACATCTCGACGCCGCATTCCTCGAGCGAGGCCACCTCGCAGGCATCGGCCCACAGCCAGTCCGCCTCAGGGACCGTGTGCGGCTCGTACTTGTGGATGTCGCGCTCGATCAGGAGCACCTTGTGCCCGTTCGCGACGAGTTCCTGTGCCACCGACCGGCCGACCGCGCCGGCGCCGGCGATCGCCACGCGCATGCCCCGGGTGCTCACGCAGTCATTGTCGCCTACCGCCGCCCGCAGCGAGTTCCCAGATACATGGATACATTTGCTTCGGCCGCACACCGGAATGGGGGATCGATGACGCTGGAGCAGCTGAACCGGGTGCTGCTCGTCGGGGCGCTGGTGCTGTTGGCGAGCATCGTGGCTACGCGACTTGCGACCCGCGTCGGCCTGCCGAGTCTGCTGCTGTTCCTCGGCCTCGGCGTGCTGGTCGGCGAAGACGGCATCGGGCTGCGGTTCGACGACGTCGCCCTGGTGCGGGATCTGGGGACCGCGGCGCTGGCGATCATCCTCATCGAGGGTGGTCTGACCACCAAGTTCAGCGACGTCCGCAAGAGTTTGGCGCCGGCCGCGGTGATGGCCACCCTCGGCGTGGCCGTCAGCACGGCCGTCACGGCGGCCGGTGCGCATCTGCTGTTGGGAATGGACTGGCAGCTGGCACTGCTGCTGGGCGCCATCGTCTCGTCGACCGACGCGGCCGCGGTCTTCTCCGTGCTGCGGGTGCTGCCGCTGCCCCGGCGGCTGGCGGGCCTCCTGGAAGCCGAATCCGGTCTCAATGACGCCCCCGCCGTCATCCTCGTCCTGATGTTCAGCATGGTTCCGCTGGCCTTCGATCCGGTGCACGGGCTGGTCGACCTGGCCTACGAGCTGGCGGTCGGCGCGGCGATCGGTCTGCTGTGCGGCTACCTCGGTGCCGTCACGCTGCGCCGGATCGCGTTGCCGGCCTCGGGCCTGTATCCGCTGGCCACGTTCGGGTTGGGCACGGTGGCCTTCGCGGCGTGTGGGGTCACGCATGCCAGTGGGTTCCTCGCGGCCTACCTGACCGGCCTGGTACTCGCGAATTCCGGTCTACCGCACCGCGCCGCCACCCGGTCGTTCGCCGAGGGACTGGGTTGGCTGGCCCAGATCGGGCTGTTCGTCCTGCTCGGTCTGCTGGTCACGCCCAGCCAGCTCGGTGACGATCTGGTGCCGGCCGTCGTCATCGGCCTGGTTCTGCTGCTGTTGGCCCGGCCACTGTCGGTGGTGTTGTCGCTGATCGGCTTCCGGGTGCCGTGGCGGGAGCAGGCATTCCTGTCTTGGGCCGGACTGCGCGGTGCCGTGCCGATCGTGCTGGCGACCTACCCGATCGTCACGGGGGTGCCGGACAGTCAGCGACTACTGAACATCGTGTTCGTGCTGGTGGTGGTGTTCACGCTCGTGCAGGGCCCGAGTCTGAAGCCGATCGCGCACCGGCTGGGGCTGATCCGTCGGGATGTCACCCGCGAGATTCAGGTGGAAGCGGCGCCTCTCGACGTGCTCGACGCGGAGCTGCTGACGCTCACGGTGCTACCGCAGTCACGGCTGCACAACGTGACGGTGCTGGAACTGCGGCTGCCCGATCCGAGCGTGATCACCCTGATCATCCGCAAGGGCAATACCTTCGTGCCCCAGCCCGACACTCGTCTGGAAGCCGGTGATGAACTGCTGATCGTCAGCACCAGCACCACCCGCGAGGCCACCGAGCGCAGACTGCGCGCGGTGAGCCGTCGGGGGAAACTTGCCTACTGGTTCGATGAGTACGGTGAGCCGGACTGACGGCTACGACGCGCGGCGGATGCCCCGCTTCAGCAACAGTTCGCGCTCACCTTCGCTGAGTCCGCCCCAGATGCCGTAGGGCTCGCCGACGGCCAGGGCATGCGACCTGCACTGGGTGATCACCGGGCAGGCCCGGCACATTTCCTTGGCGCGCATTTCGCGTTGCGCCCGAGCGCGACCGCGCTCGCCATCGGGATGAAAGAACACCGCGGAGTCGACGCCCCGGCAAGTGCCGTGCATCTGCCAATCCCACATATCGGCGTTGGGTCCGGGAAGCTGCTGCGGCTGTGGCATTGGGAATGACTCCTCCCCGCGCGTCCATTCGGAAATCTGTGGATACGCGTTGATCTGCAAATGACCCGAGAACTTGTCGCCGATGACAACTCGTGCACACAAAGTAGAAGGATTCGGCAAATTCCGTCAATAGCCACGCTCTGTGCGAAACCCCATAAGCGCAGGTCAACAATTTACATCACGTTCATCTGCGCGATGCTTTGGAAACGAAACGAGTGGTGGCGAAATAGTCCGGTGATACCTGTTTCGGCAGTTCGCGCCAGTTCGCCATGTCTGTCGATATGTGGCGGAATTGGAAGTCGTTGACAAGTTGTTAACACGGCCAGCATTAATTATTAACGAAAGCTGCCGAACTCGCACGGCGAGAGACGGAGACCAACTTGCGCGGCGGCATTGATACCGTGCTGACTCGATGACCGCAACCGGTACCAGGACGGGCGCTGCCGACCCGCCAGCAGTCCAGCTGCACGACGCCGCATTTGGCAACGACCTGCCGTGCTGGCCACTACCGGCGGCGCACTCGGCCGACGAACTGTGGCTGCGCGCCGTCGCTGCAGGCGGTCAGGGTCGATACGCCGCCGCCACAGCCGATCTCGATGACGTGGCGCGGCGCGGTCGCGGTCCGTTGCTGTCGCTGGCGCAGAGCACCCGCGCCTCGTTTCTCCGGCAGCTCGGTTGGCATCGCCTGGCCCGGGTTGCCGACGGGCGCGCATGGGCTTTGGTCGCCCACCGGCCCGACGCCGCCGAGGCACGCGCCGACGCCCTCGTCGGCCTGGCCGCTGATGCGCTCGGGATCGGCCGGTTCGCGGTGGCACAGCGGTTGCTCGAGCGCGCCGCGGTCGACACCGACAAGAGTGGGGTGCCGCGCCAGCGGGTCCGGCTGGAGTGGGTGAGCGCCGAGTTGGCCATGGTCAGTGGTCGTGGCGCGGACTCGGTCGCTCATGCCGAACGTGCCCGTGCGCTCGTCGGTGACCTCGGCTCGCCACGCCACGCCGTGAAAACCGACGTCGTGTACTCGGCGGCGCTGTGCAGCGCCGGCCGGTTCGACGAGTCCCGCCGCGTCGCCGACGCCGCTCTGGAGCGGACCCAGCATTTCGGGTTGGTGCCGCTGACCTGGGCATTGGGCTGCTTGTTGAGCGATATCGGGAGCGCCGGACACAGTCCAGAAGCGATGGCGCAGGTCCGCGACGTGGCAGCCGCCACCGTGTGCGACCGCGGCGGGCGATGGGCGGGATGAATCTGACCGCCTGCAGCAGTCATTACTGTTGTCCTGACATACCAACCACGGCACTGCCTCGTCCGTAACGCTGGAGATTGCGCACACGATGACATTTTCGGGAGATGGTCTCGATGCTGTCGTTGCTGATGCAGTTGCCGGCAATCGCGACGCGCTCCGCAAGGTGTTGGAAACCATCCGCCCGATCGTCGTTCGGTACTGCCGTGCGCGATTCGGGGTCGGTGCACGACAGGGTGTTTCCGCAGACGATGTGGCTCAGGAGGTGTGTTTAGCTGTGATCACGGCGCTGCCGCGGTACAAGGACCAGGGACGGCCGTTCCTGGCTTTCGTGTACGGCATTGCCGCTCACAAGGTTGCTGACGCGCATCGTGCCGCCGGCCGCAACCGGGCTGAAGCCACCGACGATCTGCCGGACCGCCCCTCGACCGAGCTGGGCCCGGAGCAGATGGCCATCGACGCCGACTCGGCGGCCCGGATGAACCGCCTGCTGTCGGTGCTGCCCGAGAAACAGCGTGAAATCCTGATCCTGCGTGTCGTCGTCGGCATGAGCGCCGAGGAGACCGCTGAGGCCGTCGGCAGCACCGCCGGCGCGGTCCGCGTCGCTCAGCACCGCGCGTTGGCGCGCTTGAAGACCGAGATCGGTTCGACGGAGCGCGGCCATGCCTGACTCCGGACAATGGTCGCCGGGCGGCGGCGACCCCTCGCTCAACGAGATTCGACGCGTCGACCGATTCTTCGACGCGCTCGCGGCCGACCAGCACGCGTACTCGACGGATTCCACGGAAGCCGAGCTGGCGTTCCTGCTCGCAGACTGGCGCGACAGCATCCGCGAACCCGCGGTGACGACGCCCGTCACGGCCCGCGACGCCGTCGCCGCACTGCAGAACGGGTTGCACCGCAAGGAATCTCGGACATCCCTGACGATCGTCGGCTCGGTTGCCGCCGCGCTGCTGTGCCTCGGTGGCTTCGGCACCGCGATCTACGCCGCTGGGCCGAACTCCTCGCTGTACGGCCTGCACACCGCGATGTTCGGCACCGACAAGGCCAGCCGTGACGACCAGGTGATGCTGGCTGCGCAGACCGAGATGCAACAGGTGCAGCAGCTGATCGACAACGGCCAGTGGCAGCAGGCGCAGGAGAAGCTGCAGGCGCTCAGCCCGACCGTGCAGAGCGTCGACACGCCGGAGCACAAGCAACAGCTCATCCAGCAGTGGAATGCGTTGACCTACAAGGTGGTTGAGCAGGACCCGGCGGCGACGCTGCCCCCACCGGGAGAGCCGATGCCGGTCCTGCCGTCGTCTCCGCTGACCCTGTTGCCGGTCCCGGCGGTCGAGACGACGTCGTCGTCCTCGTCATCCGGCACGTCGGCGACCACCTCGTCGTCCACGACGTCCACCTCGGCCGACACGTCCACGACGTCGACCAGTGCGCCGACCTCGACCTCGGAGCCGACGACCACGTCCGGCTCGCCTACCTCGTCGAGCGCGACGTCTGCGACCGAGACGGCGAGTTCGTCGTCGCCGAGCAGCTCGACCGTGACGTCGACATCGTCGTCCTCGGTGTCGACGGCCACGTCCGCGCCGTCCACGGTGCCGTCGACCGCGACAGCGACCGGGACGTCGTCCATCACCGTGCCGTCGAGCGAACCCGCCGTCACGAACCCGCCGACCGCGACGGCCACCCAGCCGGCCACCGTCGCGCCGTCGACGCAGAACCCGGCGCCGGCGCAGACGGTCACGACCGTCGCCCCGACTGTCACAGTGCCCTCGGTGACCACACCGGCCCCGACAGTCCCGGCAGTGCAGCCGACCGCGGCGCCGACGACCAAGGAAGCGCAGCCGGAGCCGACACGGGAGCGGTCAGTCGTGACGACGACGCAGGCGCCGTCGGGTTCGGGATCAGGATCGGGATCGGGACACGGGCAGCACTGACGTGATGCGGCAGCCGGTTTGGCTGTTGAGTCTGTAATGGTGGCCCTGCCTACGCGGCTTTTGGCGCCGTGAGTGCAGGGTCAGCGCAACTCGGCTGTTGGCTCTGCAACCACGGCGCCGCCTACTCGGCCTTTTGGGCCCTGAGTGCAGGGTCAATGCAACTCGGCCGTTGAGTCTGTAACTAGGGCGCTGCCTACTCGGCCTTTTGCGCCCTGGGCGCAGGGCCAACGCAACTCGGCTGTTGAGTCTGTAACTAGGGCGGTGCCTACTCGGCTTTTGGGGCCCTGTGTGCAGGGTCAACGCAACTCGGCTGTTGGCTCTGCAACCACGGCGCTGCCTACTCGCCAGATTTCGCCCTCAGCGCAAGATCAACCCGCGAGACGTGATATCTGGCACGTCAACAGAAAAAATCAGCGGTAGCCGTCGTGCTCGGAGGTCGCCTCGTTGAGCGACGCATCGGCGTACCCGCGGCAGTAGTCCCACGTCACGTAGGCATCAGGCTCGGGGTCGTAGGCCGGCTCGTGCGGGCGGACGGTGCCGTCGACCAGCAGCTGCAGCAGGTTCGCCCGCAGCATGTCCCAGTCGTGGTAATGGTCTTGCTGACATTCGTCGCAACAGACGACGAGGCCGCGAATGCCCTTGTGCGCCAACAGTGTTTCGTACACTGCCAGATCGGCGAGATCGGCTTCGACAGCCATGCGTTCCTGCGGGTCCAGGGGTTGTCCGGGCTCCAGCGCATCCAGAACGGCCGACGGGTCCATGGGATCGTCGGCGAACGGGTCGGGTGGCAAGCCCGGCGGCAGGTGGTCACGCACAGGTCCACCCTACTTATCACCCCCGACGATGCGCCAGCCGTTACCCCGGCGAGCCGTCACATAGTGGGGTTCATTGCACACAGTCTGGGCCGATAGGATGGCTTTTTAGTTCCACGACTGTGTCTGCCCTGGAGGCCCCACCCATGTCGATCGCTGAAAGCAGCGTTCCCATCTCCGTTCCGGTGCCGACCGGAGGTGACGATCCGACCAAGGTTGCGATGCTCGGGCTGACCTTCGACGACGTCCTCCTGCTGCCCGCGGCGTCCGACATCATCCCGGCCACCGCCGATACGTCGAGCCAGTTGACGCGCAACATCCGGCTGCGCGTGCCGCTGGTCAGCTCGGCCATGGACACCGTGACCGAGTCGCGGATGGCCATCGCGATGGCCCGCGCCGGCGGTATGGGCGTGCTGCACCGCAACCTGCCGCTCAGCGAGCAGGCCGCGCAGGTCGAGACCGTCAAGCGGTCCGAGGCCGGCATGGTCACCGACCCGGTCACCTGCTCGCCGAGCAACACGCTGGCCGAGGTCGACGCCATGTGCGCCCGGTTCCGCATCTCGGGCCTGCCCGTCGTGGACACGGCCGGGCAGCTCGTCGGCATCATCACCAACCGCGACATGCGCTTCGAGGTCGACCAGGACAAGGCCGTCGCCGAGGTGATGACCAAGGCGCCGTTGATCACCGCCCAGGAAGGCGTCTCGGCCGAGGCCGCGCTGGGACTGCTGCGCCGGCACAAGATCGAGAAGCTCCCCATCGTCGACGGCCACGGCAAGCTGACCGGGCTGATCACCGTCAAGGACTTCGTCAAGACCGAGCAGTTCCCGCTGGCCACCAAGGACAGCGACGGCCGTCTCCTGGTCGGTGCCGCTGTCGGTGTCGGTGACGACGCCTGGACCCGCGCCATGACGCTGGCCGACGCGGGTGTCGACGTGCTGATCGTCGACACCGCGCACGCCCACAACCGCGGTGTGCTGGACATGGTGGCCCGCCTCAAGAAGGCCGTCGGCGAGAAGATCGAGGTCGTGGGCGGAAACGTCGCCACCCGGTCCGCCGCCGCCGCGTTGTGCGAGGCCGGCGCGGACGCCGTCAAGGTGGGCGTCGGGCCCGGCTCCATCTGCACCACCCGCGTGATCGCCGGTGTCGGCGCCCCGCAGATCACCGCGATCCTCGAGGCGACCGCCGCGTGCCGCCCCTACGGCGTCCCGGTCATCGCCGATGGCGGTCTGCAGTACTCCGGCGACATCGCCAAGGCGCTGGCCGCCGGTGCCTCGACGGCCATGCTCGGTTCGCTGCTGGCCGGTACCGCCGAGTCGCCGGGCGAGCTGATCTTCGTCAACGGCAAGCAGTTCAAGAGCTACCGCGGCATGGGATCGCTCGGCGCCATGCAGGGTCGTGGGCAGGGCAAGTCCTACTCCAAGGACCGCTACTTCCAGGACGACGTGCTGTCCGAGGACAAGCTGGTGCCCGAGGGCATCGAGGGCCGGGTGCCGTTCCGCGGCCCGCTGTCCACCGTCATTCACCAGCTCACCGGCGGTCTGCGG
The DNA here is from genome assembly GCF_046250085.1 of Mycobacterium sp. SMC-16. Taxonomy (NCBI): domain Bacteria; kingdom Bacillati; phylum Actinomycetota; class Actinomycetes; order Mycobacteriales; family Mycobacteriaceae; genus Mycobacterium; species Mycobacterium sp. SMC-16. Next base: position 4,548,461 of record NZ_CP176427.1, on the reverse strand, counting down.
GCCGCCATGGGCTACACCGGTTCGGCCACCATCGAGCAACTGCAGCAGGCGCAGTTCGTGCAGATCACCGCGGCCGGCTTGAAGGAAAGCCACCCGCACGACATCACGATGACCGTCGAAGCACCGAACTATTCGTCGCGCTAACTGACACGCGCCATCTGACAGGGAAGTCAACACACATGCGTGACATGGTTGAAATCGGCATGGGCCGGACCGCTCGTCGTACCTACGAACTCGACGACATCAACATCGTGCCGTCTCGGCGCACCCGCTCCAGCCAGGACGTTTCCACGGCCTGGCAGCTGGACGCCTACCGGTTCGAGATTCCGGTCCTGGCGCACCCGACCGACTCGTTGGTGTCACCCGAGTTCGCCATCGAGATGGGCCGCCTCGGCGGCCTGGGTGTGCTCAACGGTGAGGGCCTGATCGGCCGGCACCGCGATGTCGAGGACAAGCTCGCGCAGGTGGTCGAGCTCGCGGCCAAGGAAGACGATCCGTCGGCGGCGGTCCGGCTGCTCCAGCAGCTTCACGCGGCGCCGCTGGATCCGGAGCTGCTCGGCGCCGCCGTCGCGCGCGTGCGTGAAGCGGGCGTCACCACCGCGGTGCGAGTCAGCCCGCAGAACGCCCAGGCCCTGACGCCGACGCTGGTCGCGGCCGGGATCGACCTGCTGGTCATCCAGGGCACCATCATCTCGGCCGAGCGGGTGGCGCAGGACGGTGAACCGCTCAACCTGAAGACCTTCATCTCCGAGCTGGACGTGCCGGTGGTCGCCGGCGGCGTGCAGGATCACCGCACCGCGCTGCACCTCATGCGTACCGGTGCGGCCGGCGTCATCGTCGGCTACGGCTCCACCTACGGCGCCACCACCAGCGACGAGGTCCTGGGCATCAGCGTGCCGATGGCCACCGCGATCGCCGACGCCGCCGCCGCGCGGCGCGAATACCTCGACGAGACCGGCGGGCGCTACGTGCACGTGCTGGCCGACGGTGACATCCACACCTCGGGCGACCTGGCCAAGGCCATCGCGTGCGGCGCCGACGCGGTGGTGCTGGGCACCCCGTTGGCCGCTGCGGCAGAGGCGCCTGGTGACGGCTGGTTCTGGCCGGCCGCCGCGGCGCACCCGTCGCTGCCGCGCGGCGCGCTGCTGCAGGTCGCGCTGGGCGAGCGGCCGTCGCTCGATCAGGTTCTCAACGGCCCGTCCGACGATCCGTTCGGTTCGGTCAACCTGGTCGGTGGTCTGCGCCGGTCGATGGCCAAGGCTGGGTACTGCGACCTCAAGGAGTTCCAGAAGGTCGGCCTCACCGTCGGTTCCTAGTACCGGCGGTAGCAAGTTAGGTTTACCTTGGTAGCTGGTTACCGAGCGGTAGGTCCATACTTCTGCCATGGAGCCTGACTACGACGTCTTGATCATCGGCTCGGGTTTCGGAGGCAGCGTCAGCGCTCTCCGGCTCACCGAGAAGGGTTACCGCGTTGGAGTGTTGGAAGCCGGCCCCCGGTATTCCGACGCCGACTTCGCAAAGACTTCATGGGACCTGCGAAAGTTCTTGTGGGCACCCAAGTTCGGCATGTATGGCATCCAGCGGATCCACCTGCTCCGCAACGTGATGATCCTGGCCGGCGCGGGTGTCGGCGGTGGTTCGTTGAACTACGCCAACACCCTCTACATCCCGCCGGACCCGTTCTTCAACGATCCGCAGTGGAAGAACATCACCGACTGGCGCGCCGAACTGATGCCGCACTACGAGCAGGCGCAGCGCATGCTCGGTGTGGTCAAGAACCCGACGTTCACCGACGCGGACAAGATCATCAAAGAGGTCGCCGAGGACATGGGCTGCGCCGACACCTTCGTCGCGACGCCCGTCGGGGTGTTCTTCGGACCGGACGGCGAGAAGACCCCGGGCAAGACCGTGCCCGACCCGTACTTCGGCGGGGCCGGCCCGGCGCGCACCGGCTGCATCGAGTGCGGTGAGTGCATGACCGGCTGCCGCCACGGCGCCAAGAACACCTTGGTGAAGAACTACCTCGGCCTGGCGGAAAAGGCTGGGGCGCAAGTACATCCGCTGACCACGGTCACCAGCTTCCAGCAGCGCGGCGACGGGCTGTGGGAGGTGGCGACCCGCCGGACCAACGGCCGGGTGCGCCGCGGCAAGCGGACTTTCACGGCCAAGTACCTCATCGTCGCGGCCGGTACGTACAACACCCAGAAGCTGCTGTTCAAGGTGCGCGACACCGGCAAGCTGACCAAGCTGTCGGACAAGCTGGGCGTGCTGACCCGCACCAACTCCGAGTCCATCGTGGGTGCCCAGACCCGCGAAGTGCCCACGGACATGGACCTGACGCACGGTGTGGCCATCACGTCGTCGATCCACCCGACCCCGGACACCCACATCGAACCCGTCCGGTACGGCAAGGGCTCCAACGCCATGGGCATGCTGCAGACGCTGATGACGGACGGCGCCGGCCCGCAGGGCACCGACGTGCCGCGGTGGAAGCAGTTCCTCAACCAGGCCGGTGAGGACCCGCGTGAGCTGATCCGCCTGCTCAACCCGCAGCGGTGGAGCGAGCGCACCGTGATCGCACTGGTCATGCAGCACCTCGACAACTCGATCACCACGTTCACCAAGCGTGGGCCCGGTGGTATCCGGATCATGTCGTCCAAGCAGGGCCACGGCGAGCCCAACCCGACCTGGATCCCGGTCGGCAACGAGGCGACCCGACGGATGGCCGAGAAGGTCGGCGGTATCGCCGGCGGCACCTGGGGCGAGCTGTTCAATATCCCGCTGACGGCCCACTTCCTGGGCGGCGCGGCGATCGGTGACAGCGCCCAGACGGGCGTCATCGACCCCTACCACCGCGTCTACAACTACCCGACGCTGTTCGTCACCGACGGTGCCGCGATCTCGGCGAATCTCGGTGTGAATCCGTCACTTTCGATCGCGGCGCAGGCCGAGCGCGCGGCGTCATTGTGGCCGAACAAGGGACAGGACGACGCGCGGCCGGCCCAGGGTGAGCCCTACCGCCGGATCGAACCGATCGCACCGGACCGTCCCGTCGTCCCGGCCGACGCCCCGGGCGCGCTGCGCCGGCTGCCGATCACCCCGGTCTAGTAGGGATTTGTGCACGATTTTCCGCGGTCAGCGCGGAAAATCGTGCACAAATCCCTGGGGTCAGGCCGAGTTGAACCGCCGGTGTGTGGGCGCGCGGCCCGGTGGTTGCGGCGGCGGGGGCAGTATCGACTGCCGCGGCTTGACGTCGACGACGGTCGGCTCGCGGGTACTCAGCGTGAGTTCGTCGCCGGCGTGCCGGATCACCAGGGTGGAGTCGGGTCCGTCGCGCAGGGTGTACGTCACCTCGCTGTGCGTCGCATCGACGGTGACCCGAAATTCCCGCCACCGCAACCGAAATCGGAGCCGGGACAGACTGTCCGGCAGCTGCGGGTCGAGTGCGAGGAAGCCTTCGTCGTCGCGTAGACCACCGAAACCGGCGACCAGAGCGATCCAGGCACCCGCGAGGGACGCCATGTGCAGTCCGTCGCGGGTGTTGTGGTGCAGATCGCGTAGGTCGATCAAGGCCGCTTCGTAGGCATAGTCGTGCGCCAGTTCGAGGTGACCGACCTCGGCGCACATCACCGCCTGCGTGCACGCCGACAGCGACGAGTCCCGGACCGTGCGCCGCTCGTAGTAGTCGACGTTGTGTGCCTTCTGCTGGGCGGTGAAGGCGTGGCCCTGCCACTGCATGGCCAGCACCAGGTCGGCCTGCTTGATCACCTGCGCCGGATACAGCCGCACGTATGGGTGGTTCAGAAACAGGGGATAGGCGGTGTCGGGCGTGAACTTCCATTCCGCAAAGGTGGTGAAGCCCTCGCACTGCGGGTGCACCGCGAGCTCCTCGTCGTACGGGATGTGCGCAGCGGCCGCGGCATCACGCCACGCGGCTGTCTCCTCGTTGGTCACGCCCATGGCATAGGCGTTGTCGGGGTGCCGCGTACACGCGTCGGCGGCGACGCGCAGGTTGTGTGCCGCCATCAGATTGGTGAAGACGTTGTCACGCACCATTGCGGTGTACTCGTCGGGACCGGTGACGCCGTCGAGGTGCCAGACACCGTGGCGGTCATGGTGTCCCAACGACATCCACAATCGCGCCGTCTCCACCAGTACGGTCAGGCCGCAGTCGACTTCCAGGGATTGGTCACCGGTGGCGTTGCGGTAGCGCTCGAACGCCATCGCGATGTCGGCGTTGACGTGCCACGCCGCGGTGCCGGCCGGCCAGTACGCCGAGCATTCGGGTCCGGATATGGTGCGCCACGGGAAGCTCGCGCCCCGCAAACCCAGTTCGGCCGCACGGCTTTTCGCCAATTCCAGTGTAGAGGCGCGCCACCTCAGGGCGTCTGCGACGGTATGCGGTTTCGTGTAGGTCAGCACGGGGAGGACGAAACCCTCGGTGTCCCAGAAGGCGTGACCGTCGTAGCCGGTTCCGGTCAGCCCCTTGCCGGCGATGCCGCGGCATTCCGCGCGGGCACTGGCCTGCAGCACGTGGAACAGCCCGAACCGCACGGCCTGCTGGCAGTCCGGGTCACCGTCGACCTCGACGTCGGCACTGTCCCAGAAGTCGTCGAGATAGGCGCGCTGCAGATCCAGCTGTCCCTGCCAGCCGCTGTAGTGCGCGCCGGCCAGCGCGCCGGCGACCTGGTCGCGCAGCGCGGGACGCGACCTCAGGCTCGACCAGCCGTAGGCCAGATACTTCAAGATGCGCAGTTGCTGGCCCGGTCGCAGCCCGCAGATCACGGTGGTGCGCGCCAGATCTGGGCGGGCGTCGGTGCTCACCTCGACACGGCCCGGAACCTCGATCTCGTGGTCCATCGCGGCGGCCATCATCAGGCCACTGCGCTTGGTCTGGTGGATCAGCAGCCCGCTGTGTTGGTTGTGTTCGTGGTGTATCGCCTGCAGCGGATTGGCGAGGGCCGCCGCAACGCGCGGATCCGATGAGGTTTTCGGCTGATCCTCATTGGCGACCAACTCCGATTGCACTGTGACACGGGCGAATTCATCGATGGCCTCGACGGTGTACTCGATGGCCGCGACGCTCCGCTGGGCCAGTGAGACCAGCCGAGTCGACTTGACCCGCACCTGCTTTCCCGCCGGTGACCGCCAATGCACTGTGCGCGAGAGGGTTCCGGCGCGCAGATCCAGAATTCTCTCGTGGTCGATGAGTTCGCCGTACCGGACGTCGAAGGGTTCGTCGTCGACCAGCAGGCGGATGATCTTGCCGTTGGTGACGTCGACGATGGTCTCGCCACCCTGGGGGTAGCCGAATCCACTTTCGGCATAAGGCAATGGCCGGGTCTCGTAGAACGAGTTGAGATAGGTGCCGGGCAGGCCGTGCGGTTCCCCTTCATCGAGATTGCCGCGAAAGCCGATGTGCCCGTTGGACAACGCGAACACCGACTCCGACTGCGCCAACAGGTCCAGGTCCAGCTGCGACTCGCGCACCTGCCAGGGCTCGACCGGAAATGATTCCTGGGTGATCATCGTCGGCCTACAGCAGCTCGGCCAGGTCACTGACGACGACGTCCGCGCCGCTGTCGCGTAGCTGCGCGGCCTGATCGGCCCTGTCCACTCCGACGACGTATCCGAAGTGGCCGTTTCGGCCCGCCGCGACACCGGCCAACGCGTCTTCGAAGACGGCGGCCGCCGCCGGTTCGACTCCCAGCAATTGCGCCGCCCGCAGGAATGAGTCCGGTGCCGGTTTGCCCGCGATGTGCTCGTCCCGCAGCGTCAGGCCGTCGACGCGCTGCTGCACGAAGTGGGACAGCCCGGTGACGTCGAGTACCTGACGGGTGTTGGCGCTCGACGACACGACCGCGATGCCGAGCCCGGCGGCGGCGACGGCCTCCAGGTATCGCCGGGACCCGCTGAACGCTTCGATACCGTCGTCGTGCAGCACCTTTTGGAACATCTCGTTCTTGCGGTTGCCCAGGCCGGCGACGGTCTCGGCGTCCGGCGGGTCGTCCGGGTTGCCGTCGGGGAGGTCGATGCCACGGCTGCGTAGAAACGAGCGGACGCCGTCCTGGCGCGGCTTGCCGTCCACGTACCGCAGGTAGTCGTCGTGGCTGTCGAACGCGACGAACGGTTCGCCGTCACGTTCGGCGCGGTGCCGCAGATAGTCGTCGAACATCGCCTTCCAGGCCTTCTTGTGCACGCTCGCGGTGTCGGTCAGGACGCCGTCGAGGTCGAACAGGCAGGCGTGCACGGCTTTGGGGAGACCCAGCATGGTCGCTCTTTCGGTCGGGGATTGTCCTGCTGTGTCCTTTCCCGCTTTTCGGCTCGCTTATTCGTTGACGCTACGCCGCGCTGATCACGCGGCTGGGTTCTCCGTGCACGTCGACCGGGACGTCGCCGGTCAGCGTGACGCGGTGCATCAGCCGGTGCTGGCCGTCGTAGTCGTCGACGGCGCGGTGCTGGGTGGCCCGGTTGTCCCACATCGCGACGTCGCCGGGCTGCCAGTCCCAGCGAACTGTGTTCTCCGTCAAGGTGATTCGGCGCTGCAGCAGTTCCAGCAAGGCGGCCGACTCGTAGCTGTCCAGCCCGACGAAGCCGCGGACGAACTGTCCGGCGACCAGCGCGCGCTCGCCGGTTTCCGGGTGGACCCGCACCACGGGGTGCTCGGTGCGGAAGTCGGGCTTCTGGAATTCGGCCTGGTAGCCCTTCTGCTCGTCGGTCAGGTGCGTCGTGTCCACGGTGACGTCCTTGAGGTAGTCGAACCGGTTGGAGTGCACGGCCCGCAGGTTCTCCACCAATGCCTTGAGCGGCGCGGGCAGCCCGTCGTAGGCCGCCACGGTGGAGGCCCACAGCGTGGAACCGCCGTAGGTCGGCAGGGTGACGGCCCGTAGCACCGACGCCGAGGGGTAGTCGGGCATGAACGTCACGTCGGTGTGCCAGCGGTTGGCCTTGCCGTACTCGGAGTCGATCGGGGTGATCTTCGGTGCGTCGGCGCGCTTCATCGAGTGATGGCCGACGAGATCACCCATCAGTTCCCCGAACGCCTGCTGTTGCGCGTCGTCGAGGTGGTTCTGACCGCGGAAGAAGATGACCTTGTGGTCCAGCAGCGCGGCGCGAATCTCGGCGACGGTCTCGGGGGACAGGTCGCCGCCCAGTCGCACGCCGTCGATGACGGCGCCGATCTTGCTGGTCAGTTTGGTGATGTTCATCGGAAGCCTTTCGAAAGACGCGCACTGTAGTCAGTTGACTACAGTGCATGGCCGCTAGTGTAGCCACATGACTACAGGTGTGCCAGTGGGCCGGGACGAAGTCGTCGCGGCAGTCCTCGAGGCCGCATCGGAGCTGTTCGCCGCGCGCGGTCCCGCGGCCACGTCGATCCGGGACATCGCCGCCAAGTCGAACGTCAACCACGGACTGGTGTTCCGGCACCTCGGCTCCAAGGAGAAGCTGGTCGGCGCGGTGCTGGACCATCTGGGACAACGCCTCAAGGAGTTGATCGACGCCGATGCGCCGGCCGAGGTGATCGATGCGGCGCTGGACCGGCAGCTCCGGGTGATCGCCCGGGCCGCGCTCGACGGCTACCCGGTCGGGGAGTTGCAGACCACGTTTCCTAACATGGCGCGGCTGCTCGACGAATTTCTGCCCCGGTACGCCGACGCGAACCAGGCCCGGTTCGCGGTGGGCAACATCATCGCGCTGCAACTGGGCTGGCGACTGCTCGGGCCATTCCTGCGGCCGGCGCTGGGGCTCGGTGAGATGAGCGACGACGACGTCCGCGCCGCCGTGGGCGCGGCAGCCGAGCGGCTGGCAGAGCCCCCGGCAGCCCACCACTAGACTGGGCGGGTGCAAACACCAGCTTCACAGCCCGTTCTGGTCATCGACTTCGGTGCGCAGTACGCGCAGCTGATCGCCCGCCGGGTCCGCGAGGCTCGGGTGTTCTCCGAGGTGCTGCCGCACACCGCGACGGTCGAGGACATCAAGGCCAAGAATCCGCAGGCCATTGTGCTGTCCGGCGGTCCGTCCAGCGTCTACGACGACGGCGCTCCGCAACTGGACGCGGGGATCTTCGATCTCGGCGTCCCGGTGTTCGGCATCTGCTACGGGTTCCAGGCCATGGCCCAGGCGCTCGGCGGCACCGTCGCGCACACCGGCACCAGTGAATACGGCCGGACCGAGCTGAAAGTCGCCGGCGGAGAGCTGCATTCGGGCCTGCCCGCCACGCAGCCGGTGTGGATGAGCCACGGTGACGCCGTCACCGCGGCGCCCGCCGGTTTCGACGTCGTGGCCAGCAGCCCCGGCGCCCCGGTCGCCGCGTTCGAGGACCGGGCCCGCAAGCTGGCCGGCGTCCAGTACCACCCCGAGGTGATGCACTCGCCGCACGGCCAGCAGGTGCTCAGCCGGTTCCTGCACGACTTCGCCGGCATCGGCGCGACCTGGACCGCGGCCAACATCGCCGACCAACTGGTCGAGCAGGTGCGCGAGCAGATCGGTGACGGCCAGGCCATCTGCGGCCTGTCCGGCGGCGTCGACTCTGCGGTGGCGGCGGCGCTGGTGCAGCGCGCCATCGGTGACCGGCTGACGTGTGTGTTCGTCGACCACGGCCTGCTGCGCGCGGGTGAGCGTGAGCAGGTCGAGCGCGACTTCGTCGCCGCGACCGGCGCCAAGCTCGTCACCGTCGACGAGGCCGACCGCTTCCTCGACGCACTGTCCGGGGTGACCAATCCCGAGGGCAAGCGCAAGATCATCGGCCGCGAGTTCATCCGGGCCTTCGAGGGCGCGGTGCGCGACACCTTGGGCTCGAGCGAGTCCGAGGTCGAGTACCTGGTGCAGGGCACGCTGTACCCGGACGTCGTCGAATCGGGCGGCGGCACCGGCACCGCCAACATCAAGAGCCACCACAACGTCGGCGGTCTGCCCGAGGACCTGAAGTTCAAACTCGTCGAGCCGCTGCGGCTGCTGTTCAAGGACGAGGTGCGGGCCGTCGGCCGCGAGCTGGGCTTGCCCGAGGAAATCGTTGGGCGCCAGCCCTTCCCGGGTCCCGGTCTCGGTATCCGGATCGTCGGCGAGGTGACGGGTCCCCGCTTGGACACGCTGCGCCGCGCCGACTCGATCGCCCGCGAGGAGCTCACCGCGGCCGGTCAGGACCAGAGCATCTGGCAGTGCCCCGTGGTGCTGCTCGCTGATGTGCGCTCGGTCGGCGTGCAGGGCGACGGACGCACCTACGGCCATCCGATCGTGCTGCGTCCGGTGTCCAGCGAGGACGCCATGACCGCCGACTGGACCCGCGTGCCTTACGAAGTGCTGGAACGCATTTCGACCCGGATCACCAACGAGGTGCCGGAGGTCAACCGCGTGGTGCTGGACATCACCAGCAAGCCGCCGGGCACCATCGAGTGGGAGTGAGCTAGCGCGCCGGGTCGCCCCGCCACGCGAAGCTGTTGACGTACTGGCCCATGTCCAGGGCCAGTTGCAGGCCGACGGCGGACGGTTTCCCGGAGCCGAAGTCCGGGCCGAACCGGTGGTAGGGACCTGACGCCGCGGCGATGAGGGCCAGGTCGTTCTTGACGGCGACGAGCACCAGCAGCCGCATCCGGGTGTATTGGCGGCTCGCGCCCTGCGGATACCAGTCGGCGACGATGCCGTAGCCCGACTGGTAGCCGACCATGGCGTTCGGAACCTCGTACGCGGTCTTGGCGTCCGGGTAGGTCGACGAGACCAGTTCGGCTGCAATGTCTTTCGGCTGGCGTCCGGTCGCGGGCCGGCTGAACAACTGCAGCATCCCGCCGTCACCGGCGAGCAGTTTCGCCAGCACGCCATGGTCGTCCTTGGTGACGTCGTACGCCGATCCGGCCGCCGGGTAGGCGACACTGAACGAGCCGTCGGGTGCGGTGAACCGGGGGTTGATGGTGACCGGTTGGCCCATGGGCGGATGGCCGCATTCCGGCGGGCACACGTACCGCACGGCCGGTTTCTCCAGGAGACTGGACACCCCGACGAGGAGCGCGGCCACCACCACGGCGGCGAGGGCGAAGACCAGGGCCACCTGAACGCGTTTCGTGGTCCTGGTCGGCGTTGTTGCGTAGGCCGGGGCATGCAGCGAATAGCCGGGCAGGAGGCCGACGGACATGCTGTCGGCGGGTGCCGGGCGGTCGGTGCGCTGGCCGTGCCGTGCGGCCCGGGACGAGGCGCGGGTGGCGGCACCGCAGGCCGCGCAGAACGGCGCGTCGGGCACCACGTGGCCGCACTGGGTACACAGCAGCGGCTCGTCCATGTTGTAGTCGTCGTGCGCCTCGTGCAGGAGTGCCAGGTGCAGCCCGACGCGCAACGCCAGCAGCGCGATCATGGTGAGCGCGAAATACATTGCCAGCTGGACCAACTGGGGCAGCTGCACCGCGTCGATCAGGCCGAGCAGGGCATAGACCACCGCGACGACCACCGCGATCAGGGTCAGCGTCAGCCGGACATAGCCGCGATGCTGGTGTGCCTTGTTCGGCGGCCGGGTGAACCACAGCGCCGCACCGATCAGACCGCCGACGGTGGCGGCGATGATGGGCGTTGCCAGCCCGCGGATCCCGGCCTCGACCAACAGGCCCAGGAGCGGGCGGTCCCGGTTGACCATGCCCGTGCCGAACTGGGGGGCCAGCCGGGTCAGGGTCGCCGCCGCCGTGAAGTAGATGGCGGCATGGGCGCCAATCGCATAGCCGTGCAGGGCTTCTCGATGGCCTGGCCGGACCAGGCGGATCACCAGCGCGGGTACCTGCATCAGCAGGAGTCCACCGAGCGTGACACCCACGCCGGTGCGCAGCATGCGGGCTGCCGCGATGCCCGCGCCGAGCGGGATGCCATAGGTCCTCGCGGCGGCAGCGCCGGTGAGCAGTGCCCAGCCGACGCCGAGGGCGACAGCGAGGCCGGCCGTCAGCCACAGGTTGCCGCGAGGCGCGTCCTGGTTGAATTCGGATTCCCGCAGATAGATCCCGAAGATGACGGGCAGCCCGAGGACGGCGACCGCGACCAGTGCGCCGGGCAGGCGGAGCATCGCGGTGGCGACCAATGCGAGCACCAGGGCGACGAGCCCGAGCATGAACGACGTGCGCGACCGCGGGGAAAGGTGCGGGAACAGCGAGCTGGTGATCGACAGCCGGAGCAGATGCTGGCCGGGTGCGGCGCTGAACGACCGGGCCCGCAACCAGTGCGGCCCGTCGTGGCTGTGTTGGCTCAGCGGTGCCCCGCACAGCCCGCAGTACTCGCCGGCTGGGACATCCAGCTGGCAGACCTCGCACTCCATCATCGGCCGGTCTTCGAGCTGTGTGCTCATTGCGTCACTTTCTGCAACAGCGCCAGGTCTGCCACCAGGTTCTCCAGATTCGGGGTACCGAGGCCACTGACCAGGTCGTAACCGGGGCCTGCGGTGTCAATCGCGTTGCCGCCCAAGGTGACATCGCGGAACGCCGGGCGTGGGGCGCCGGTGGCGATGCGGTACAGCAACGGGTTGAGGTCGCCGATGAGCCGCCCCCCGTTCGCGATGAGGTGCTGATTCATGATGGCGGTCAGCCCGGCCCAGATCGGAGCGGCCTGTGAGGTACCGCCACCGACGACAACCTCTTTGTCCACAACGATTTTCACTCCGGTGTAGGGGTCGGCGACAGCCGAGATGTCCGGCGTCATGCGCTTCCCGGCGCTGCGCTTCGGGTCGACCCGGGCCGCTGCCGTCGCTTGCCAGCGCGGTTGGTCGAACAGTGCCGAAACCCCGCCGCCGGTGCCCTGGGAGAGCGGGACGTTGAACCACGCCTGTTCGTCCAGCCATTGACCGTCGGCGTCGGTGGACAGGGTGCTGCCGCCGACGTTGGTCATCTCGGGCAGTGACGCCACCGAATCCAGGCCGATGTCGCTGGGGCCGGGCGGGGAATCCCAGTCGTCGCCGCCTTTGCATTCGAGTCCGGCCAGGTCGCCGCTGGCGTCAAAGGCCGTGGTGCCGTGGGATTCCGCGGTGGCCAACCCGGCCCGGACGGGTGCGAGGTCGGCCGCGGTGGTTAGCTTGTCGCAACCCCAGCCGATCGACAGGCTCCAGACCGCGCCGGGAAAGTCCCGGTCGGTCTGCTCGAACATCTCGCCGATCTTGAGGTAGGCGCCGTCGCCGGTGACCGTGGGGCGGGCGTTGACGACGACCAGTCGAGCATCGGGTGCGATGGCATGGATGACCTCGAGGTCCATGGTGGTCTCGCCCCGCTCGTCGCCGGGCGTTCCGCCGACCAGGGTCGGGGTGAATGTGGGCAGGCCGAAGGTGGTGGAGAACTGGTCCAGGTCCGCCTGGTCGTAACCGTTGAAGGCGAAGACCACCACCGTGGTGCCCTTACCGGTGTAGCCGGCCGTGGCCAGTTTGTCGGCGTGATAGGCGCTGAGCAGGTGGCTCGGGGTCAGCCCGCGTTCGGTCACACCCAGCGGCCGGGGCGGCGGGGTGGATTCATGATGCGGTGTGTAGCTGAGGATTCGGCCCAATTCGGTGACCGTGCCGTGCAATTCGGTAGGGACCCGGGGTTGTTGCGGCGCGGCGTAGAACTCCTGCCCGCGCCGGCTGCGGTAGTCGTGCACCTCGACGCCGAAGGCGGTGCCCATGTGGCCGGGTTCGCCTTCGATGACGGCCCAGTTGTCGCCGGGGCGCCACTGGACCGAAAGTCGTTGCACATCAGCCCAATTGATCAGCGCGTCGGGCCGATCGTTGGCATCGAGCATGGCGGTGAGCCGGACCCGCTGCTGATGTGCGAGTCCGAGATCCGTCGAGGAGGCCAGCAGCGACGCGAAGGGCCCGTCGATGGTGCCTGACGGTTGGTCTGCCCCTGGTATCAACCTGCCCGGGACGGGAAGGTTGAAGATCAGCGCCAGGGCGACGGCAAGAACCAGCGCCGACAGCCATCGCTTTGACGGTGTGCGAGTCGGTGGCATGTAGCAACGGTAGCGCTAACCCGGATTCTGTTGAGCCCTTGAGTTACCGGGGCCGAGTGTCAGTTGCGGTGCGTACCCGGGGTGGCAGTGGGCGCCGGGTTAGCGGTGACCGACGGGGTGAACAGGTTGCCGCCGCCGTTCGGGCTGAGCGACTTTTCGGTCGGCGTCACCTCGTGGGTGGTGGTCGTCGTGGTCGTGGTGGTCGTCGACGAGGGCGTCTCGGGGGCTTTCTTCTCCTCGCCGCAGCCGGCGGTGAGGCCGATCATCGCGATGAGCGCGGTGCCGCCGGCGGCGGCTGTGACGCGGTGGACCAGGCGGTGTGAGCCCATGTCGGTGTCCCTTCGGCGGGCGGTGGTCCACCAGACCCGGTGATGAGTTCTGGGGGCGGAACTTCAGATCGGTTCCAGATTCGAGCGTACCGCCTCGACGCGCCGGCGGCAGATGGGGCGGCACGCGCCTCGCGGCTTGACCGTGTCGGTGGCTGGGTGTTTACTCACGATATCGAACAAATATTCGAATACAAACGGTGACTGATGGTGCAGGAGGTGTTTTTGTGGCGGCTGTGACCAGCCTGGCGGATGGTCGGATTGACCGTGCTGACCAGCTGGAACAGCTCCGGCGCAAGATTGCCGAGATGTCCGGTCCGGCGGGTTTGCGGGGTCGGGACCGGGGGCGGCCGGAGCCGGCCCCGAAGGTTGTCCAAAGTTTGCTGGAGCCTGAGGATTTCCAGTCTGAGCTGCTGCCTGACATGTTGCCCCGTGGCACCGTCGCAGTGCTCTCGGGGGCCCGGTCGTTGCCGTTGCGGATGGTGGCTGCGGTGACGGCGTCCGGTGGGTATGCGGCCATCGTCGGTCAGCCCAAGGTCGGGCTGCTGGCCGCCGTGGAGATGGGAGCCGACCTGGAACGCATCGCGCTGATCCCGGATCCGGGACCGGACCCGGTGGAGGTGGCCGCGGTGCTCATGGACGGGCTCGACCTGGTCCTGCTCGGCCTGGGCGGCAAGTCTGTTCCGGCTGGCCGGGCCCGGGTCGTGGCATCTCGGGCCCGGCAGCGCGAGTGCACCCTGCTGGTCACCGACGGCGACTGGCCCGGGGCGACGGCCCGGTTGGAGGCCAGGGTCCGCGGGTACGAGGTGGTCGGCGCGGGTGCCGGGGACCCGGCGCCCGGGTGCGGACGGATCGGCCGGGTGCGGTTGGACACGCGGGCCCGGGGCCGCTCGATGCGCCCGCTGCGAGCGGTGGGTGGCTGAGATGTCCCGGGTACTGGCCATCTGGTGCATGGACTGGCCCGCGGTGGCTGCGGCAGTGGCGGCCGGGCTGTCGGTGACCGAGCCGGTGGCGGTCACTCTGGCGAACCGGGTGGCGGCCTGTTCGGCGTCGGCCCGAGCGGCAGGGGTGCGGAGGGGTTTGCGGCGCAGGGAGGCGCAGGCCCGCTGCCCCCAATTGCACGTCGTCACAGCCGATCCGGCGCGCGACGCCCGTCACTTCGAGGGCGTGACGGCCGCGGTCGACGAGGTCGTGCCGCGGGCGGAGGTCCTGCGGCCGGGGCTGCTGGTATTGCCGGTGCGTGGCGCGGCCCGGTATTTCGGGTCGGAGCAGACCGCCGCCGAGCGATTGGTCGACGCGGTGGGTACGGCCGGGGTCGAATGCCAGGTGGGCATCGCCGACCAGTTGCCCACCGCGGTCTTCGCGGCCCGGGCGGGACGCATCCTCACGCCAGGTGCGGATGCGGAATTTCTCGCCGAATTGTCCATCCGGCAGTTGGCCACCGAACCGAGCCTGTCTGGTGAGGGCCGGGAAGAACTGTCGGACTTGTTGTGGCGCATGGGTATTCGGACCATCGGGCAGTTCGCCACACTGTCCCGGACCGACGTGGCGTCCAGGTTCGGGACCGATGCGGTGGTCGCGCACCGGTTCGCCCGAGGTGAGCCGGCCCGCCGGCCGGCCGGGCCGGAGGCACCGTCGGACCTCGATGCCGTGATGGACTGCGATCCGCCCATCGACCGGGTGGACGCGGCGGCGTTCGCCGGGCGTTCGTTGGCGGGCCGGTTGCACCGCAGCCTGGAGTCCGCCGGGGTGGGGTGCACCCGGCTGGCCATCGATGCGGTGACTGCCAATGGCGAAGAATTGCAACGGGTTTGGCGGTGTGCCGAGCCGCTGACCGAGGACGCCACCGCGGACCGGGTGCGGTGGCAGCTGGACGGCTGGTTGACCAGGCGGGGGCTGGGCGGGGCCGGGCCCACCGCGCCCATCACGGTGCTGCGCCTGCATCCGGTCGAGGTGGTCTCGGCTGCGGCGCTGCAGTTGCCGTTGTGGGGATCCTCCGGCGACGACGACCGGATGCGGGCCCGGCGGGCGCTGGTCCGGGTGCAAGGTCTGCTGGGGCCGGAGGCGGTGCAGGTGCCGGTACTCAGTGGTGGACGGGGACCGGCCGAGCGCATCACGCTGACCCCGCTGGGGGACGAGGTGGTGCCGCGATGCGATCCGGCGCAGCCCTGGCCGGGACGGCTGCCGGAGCCGGCCCCGGTGGTCCTGCTGGATGATCCAGTGGAACTCGTTGATGTACAGGGTAATTCGGTTCGGGTGACGGACCGCGGCATGTTCTCCGCTGATCCCGCGGGTCTGACGGGGTCGGGTTATCGCGGGGTGTTGCGCTGGTGGGCGGGGCCGTGGTCGGTCGACGAACGCTGGTGGGACCCGGAACGGGGGAAGGGGCGCACCGCACGGGCTCAGGTGCTGCTCGGGGGCGACGGGGAGAGCCGTGCGCTGTTGCTCTGCTATCGGCAGCGGCGGTGGTATGTAGAGGGGGTTTACGAATAGTTGCATTTCACAGAAAACCCGCAGCGAATCGCCATTCGATTCTAAACTCGCACGGTTGGGAATCAGTTTGTAGCGGCGCGGCAGTCTTTGGTAGGTGCGCCGATGGTGGGCGTAGTGATCACGTATCAAACATGCACTAACTGATCCGAGGGGAATCGCCATGAGTGATCTGACCGGGGCCTACATCAGTTGTGCAGTGCTGCTTCCCGATTGCCCCGCGTCATGACCTCTTCCAACGGGCAGGCTGACGGACCGCTCGCCGCAGCCACCTCGAAAGTGGTGGCGTGGCTCAAGGACATATCGGGTGATGCGGTCCAGATCGCACCGCCCAAGACGCCGGATGACGGGCTGAGCGTCTGGCCGCTTGAGCTGCAGTCAGAGCGGGAGTTGCGGACCCACCGCGCGCTGGAGCCGCTGCGCCTTCGAGTCCGTCATCTGGTGACCGGCAATGCCGTCATGCTCGGCAAAGCCCTTGTCGCCGCGACCGAAGCCGGTGACCCGGCTGTCGACCTGACGCCGCTCAGCCCCGAGACCTGGCTCGCGTTGGGGTGCGCGCCGCGGATCGCGCTGCTGTTCGACATGCCCGTCGTGATCGCCCGGCCCACCCCGCAGGTCCCGATCGTCACCGAAGAACTGCGCATCAACCTCATCCCGAAACCCGCATCAGAAGGAGGCCAACCATGACGAGTTCAATTGGGGCGCCCGGCGTCTACGTGCAGGAAGTGCCCAGTGGCGCACGCCCCATCCAGGCGGTCGGCACCAGCACCGCCGCGTTCGTCGGCCAAGCTCCCGATGCCGGGGCGCTGCTGGGCGAAGCCAAGGCGGTGAACAGCTGGACCGAGTTCGTGCGGAACTTCGCGAACGTCCCACGGCCGCAAGGCACCGCGTTGTCCCGGGCGGTGTGGGGCTTCTTCGCCAACGGCGGCGGACGCTGCTACATCGTCAACCATCCCGAAGGCCAGGCCATCGAAGGCGGCGGTGCCCGGCGCAGTGGACTGCAATTGCTCGAAGCGGTCGACGAAGTCGCGATCGTCGCGGCACCGGGATACGTCGGCGTGCAGAGCTACGAGGCGCTGCTGGGACATTGCGAGCGGCTGGAGGACCGGGTCGCCATCCTCGATGCGCCCGCCGACGTCGACGACATCGGGAGTCTCATCACGGTCGGCACCCTCGGGTCGCCGCGCGGCCCCGGCAGACCGGACAAGCCCGACAAACCCGAGGACGGAGCCGAAGGAGACGCTCCGCCGCCCGCGCATGCGGCCGGCCCGGACGCGAATGGATTGCGGCCGCGGCCGTCCACCTACGGCGCGGTCTACTTCCCGTGGATCGTCGCGTACGACACGCTCTCCCAACAGAATGTCCCGACGGCGCCCAGTGGTCACATGGCCGGCGTGTGGGCGCGCGTCGATGCCAACCGCGGTGTGCACAAGGCCCCCGCGAACGAGCCGATCGTCGGTGCCCTCGACCTCACCTACCTGGTGACCCGGGGTGAACAGGCGAACCTCAACCCTGCGGGCGTGAATTGCATCCGCAAGTTCGGTGCCGAAGGAATTCGGGTGTGGGGTGCCCGCACCGTCGCGCCCATGGGCGATCCGTTCATCTATCTGAACGTGCGCCGGCTGTTCAACATGCTGAAGGAATCAATCGCGCAAAGCACGACGTGGATTGTCTTCGAACCGAACGAATACAAGTTGTGGACGTCGATCAGCACATCGGTCAGCGAATTCCTCACCCGAGTGTGGCGGGATGGCGCCCTGTTCGGCCGGACCCCGCAAGAAGCGTTCTTCGTCAAGTGCGACGAGGAGACCAACCCGGTCGAGGAACGCAACGCCGGGCGGGTCACCGCGCTCGTCGGTGTCGCACCGGTCAAGCCGGCCGAGTTCGTGGTCTTCCAGATAAGCCAGTGGAGCGGAGGAACCGAGATCGAAATGGTAGGTGGCTGAAATGACCGCACCAGCAGCACAACCGGGCAACTGGGTGGACCCGCACCGGTCGTACAACTTCGAATTGATCATCGACAAGGTGGCCAGCGGCCACTTCACGGAAGTCAGCGGCCTCGGTGTGAAGATCGAACGCATCTCGTACCGCGAAGCGGGACTGAGCCAGGTCGTCCGGATGGTGCCGGGGCGCGCCGTGTACTCGCCCGTGGTGCTCCGGGCCGGACTCACGTCGTCGACAGAGCTGTGGGATTGGCTGATGCTGGCCGTATCCGGTCAGGTCGACCGGCGTCTCGTACAGATCGTCTTGCGCGACCCGGCGGGTACCGGGGAAGTCATGCGGTGGACGCTGGCCAACGCGTGGGCCTCCGAGTGGCACGGTGCGGTGCTCGACGCCATGAGCCACGAGTTGGCCATCGAGACGTTGGTCATCGCACACGAGGGCATTCAGAGGGTCACCAACAATGGCTCCGGCGCGTCGTCTGCGTAGCTTTCTGGCGCGGGTGTTCCGGTACCTTGCCGACGCCGTCCAGCCCGGAACGGGAGCACCCGTGCCGGTGCTTGAGCCGCCGCTCGAACCGCTACCTGCCGCCGCGGCGGGCAACGAACACTGGTTCGCCGTGGTGCGTGAGCGTGCCCCGGAGTTGTTGACCGGTGGCGGTATTCACGCCGGCGGCGTGTCGCCGCGCCGGCAGCCGACACCGAACCTCGCGGCCCCACTGCCGGCGGCTCCGTCGCCGCCGGCACCACAATTCACGGCCATCGTCAGGAGACTGCGTCGGCGACTCCGCCTGATCCGGCGCAGGCCCGTCAGACGGATGCCCACGGTGCGCATGGCTGCACCGGTCGCCGAGCACCGGCCAGCGGAGTACCCGGAGCCCAGCGCGCCCGTGGCCCGGACCCGACCGCCGCTGGCCGTCGGCTTCGACACCTCGCCTCCCAGAACGGTTGGTAACCAGCCTGTTTCAGATGGTGACGAGCGACGGCCGCTATCACCGCCGCGGTTGACGGCGCAATGGCCGGTCACACCAGGGTCTTTCGTGACCGCGCCGGCGTTCGAGCCCCAGGGCAACCCGACTCGGCAGCAGTGGCCGTCGTTCGAGCGCGCCGCGCGCACGTCCGGTGAGCAACCGGAGTTTCCCGCTCCCGAGGAGAGGTCTGCGGCATCGGTCTGGCTGGACGAGCGCCGTGATGACGACCGGTGGCCCGAGCTGCCCGATGACGAGATGCTCTGGGAGCCGGCATCATCGACGTTCAGCAGTCACGATGTCACGCGCCTGGACGATGAACAGCGAGGCTGGTGATGGAGCGCGTGGCATTCCTGGTCGACAAGACCGGGGAGCGCATCGACTGCATGCTGAACCCCGAGTCCGTCACGATGACGCGGCTGGCCGGGGTGCGGGCCCGCGGCACCGCATCGGGGCAGCTCACGGGGACCGGCCTGGCCGATGATCCGTTGCAGTTCACAGGCGGCGGCCGTACCGAGCTGACCCTCGACCTGCTCTTCGATGTCGACTTTGTCGACGAGCAGAACCGGCCGACTGACGTGCGCGCGCTGACCAACAAGCTGCGCATGCTGGCCGAGAACTCGGACGAGGAACTGGGTAACTGCCGCCCGCCGCTGGTCCGGCTGGTCTGGTGCAAGAGCTGGAACATCCCGTGCATCATCACCGCGCTCGCCGAACGATTCGACGCCTTCGGTGTCGACGGCAGGCCGCGCCGGTCGTGGCTCCGGATGAAGATGGTGCGGGTGGCGCAGTCCGCGGCCGAGGCGGCACTGTCCTACGAAGACGAACTCGCGCGCGCATCTGCCGATGCCGTTGGTGTGCAGCAGGAATCGGGATCCGTCGGCGTCCAGGACGCCGTGCAGGCGGTCGGTGAGGGCAATGCCGACCCGGAGTACACCGGGGTCCGATTCGACCTGTTGGCCACCGACGCGCTGGGCAATCCGTTCCTGTGGCGCCGCCTGGCCCAGCACAACGACATCGACAACCCGCTGCGCATCAACCCCGGCGAAGTGCTTTCCATCCCGACGGAACTCGCCGGTGCGCAAGGCGGTCCGAGTCAATGATGCTGACCAGCACCGCCGCGCTCGCGGTCACCGTGGACGGGTCGCCGGTACCCGCCGACCTCACCGCGCGCATCGTATCGGCCAGGGTCGCAACGCGTCTCGGTCTGCCGGCGCAGGCTGAACTGGCCTACGCGGTGGTGCGGGGCAGCGGGATGGAATTGAGCACCTTCCCGCTCGGTGCCGCGTTGGCAGCACGGTTGGAGGGCGACCAGACACCGTTGTTCGAAGGCCAGATCACCGCGAGCGCGTTGGTGCACGGTCCCGATGGCGCGACGCAGATCCGGGTCCGCGGCTATGACAAGCTGCACCTGCTGCGCAAACGTCAACAGCTGCGGTACTTTTCGGATGTCACGGCAGTCGAGCTGGCCGAGAAGTTGTGCGGTCCGGACGGCATCAGCGTGTCGGCTGACGAACCCGGTCCGGAGTTCCAGCGCATCGTGCAGTACAGCCAGACCGATTTCGAGCTGCTCCGCGAAGTCTGTTCCAGCGCCGGTCTCTACCCGGTGCTGACGGGAGATGACTTGCGGCTCTGCACCTTACGGGGAGGCGATGACTGTGTGCCGCTCGAACTCGGCCGGACCCTTTTCGAGGCCACCGTCGAGGCGAACCTGGATCGGTCGGCCCAGGGCTTCACCGCCTTCGGTTGGGATCGGCAGAGCGCGAAGTTGTTTCGCGAAGAGGTGGACAGCCCGCGGGGCGGAGCGGTGGTCCAGACCGAGCCCGGCCTGGGCGCTCTCGGTCTGGACGGCAAGCTGATGCTCCTGGACCAGCAGGGCGCCTCCGCTGCCGAGGTCGCAGCGCGGGCGCAGGCCGAACTCGATGTGCGGGCAGCGTCGACGGTGACGTTGCGGGGCACCGCGGCGGGTGACGCCGCCTTGCGGGCCGGGGTGTGCGTCGAGGTCAGCGGCGTGGCCGCGGACTTTACGGGCAGCTACGTGCTCACCGAGGCGATCCACACCGTCGACGCAACCGGTTTCCACACCGCGCTGAGCACCGAACCGAAAGCGCTGCCGGTCGCGCGGCCGTCGACGGCCATCACCCTTGGCACGGTGACCGACGTCGCCGATCCGGAAGGACTTGGGCGCGTGCAGGTTTGCCTGCCGGCGTACGGCGATCCGGACGTGGGCTGGCTGGCCGTGCTGTGCGCGGGCGCGGGGAAGAAGCGTGGCCTGGTGGTGCTGCCGGACGTCGGCGACACCGTGCTGGTCGCACTGTCCCACGGCCCGGTCGGGGGTGTGGTGCTCGGCGGGCTGTACGGCGGCGAGAAGCCGCCCGATGCCGGGGTGGACGGCGGCAAGGTCAAGCGGTGGTCGCTGCACACCGATGACGGGCAGCGGATCGTCGTCGACGACGGTGCCCACATGATCACCGTCGCGAACCGGGGTGGCAGCACGCTGAGCCTGGCGCCGGGCAAGGTCACGTTGCACGCCGAGACGGATCTGGACATCACCGCGCCCGGCAAGACCATCACCATCAAGGCCAAAGCCGTCGAATTCATGCGGGAGGAGTGATGGCGGAGTGGATCACGCTGGACTCGGTTATCAAATGCGATCACAAGGGCGTGATCCAGAATGTCAATCAACAGGATTGGGTCACCATCGACGTTCCCGTGCTCGTCGACAACGACCCTGAGGGCCGCGATATCGACTGGTGCCCGAACAGCGGACCCACCATCAAGAAATGCGGCAAGACGCTGAAGGTCGCGGTCGGCTACAGCACCTGGATTCGCATCGACGGCCACGCGGTGGTGCTCGCCACCCTCGACGGGTTGACCGACGGCACCCCGCCCGGCATGGTGCACTACACCGTCGAGGACCCCAAGCAGATGTTTGTGAGGGCCGACGTATGACGGCCGATTACAACGCTTTTCGTTTCACTGGGGCGGGCCTGGACGCCTACGGCCCGACCGGTTTGTCGACCACGCCGACCGGTCAGGTGGCCATGGTCGACGGTGCGGGCGCCATCCGGCAGGCCCTGATGTTGCTGCTGTCGACGGTGCCCGGGGATCGGCTGATGCGCCCCGACTACGGCTCGTATCTGCACCGGCTGCTGTTCGCCAACAACGATCAGACCACCGCCGGGCTGGCCATCCACTATGTCAGGCAGGCGGTACACCGCTGGGAGCCACGGGTTTCCATCATCGATGTCGATGCCGAGGTGGACCCCGAGAGCGCCTCCCGGCTCAACATCACGCTGACCTACCGCATTCGCGCGACACTGAGCGCCGAGACGCTCGTGTATCCGCTGGACCTGGGGGGAGGTTCGCCGTGACATTCCCCGTGCCCAATCTGGACGACCGCACCTTCGTCGACCTGGTGCTCGAGGCCCGCGAACGGGCGCGCAACGCCTGCCCGGCGTGGACGGACATGAGCGTCAACGACCCGGGCATGGCGCTGATCGAGGTCTTCGCGCACCTGACCGAGGTGATGATCTACCGGCTCAACCGGTTGCCAGAGAAGTCCTACCTGACCTTCCTCAACCTGATCGGGCTCTCCCGCCGGCCGCCCAGCGCCGCGTGGGTGGAACTGACCTTCGCGCGGGACAGTCGCGAAACCGATTCGGAGAAACCGACAATCACCATCCCGCCTGGCACCCGGGTGACTACCGGCGCCGGCGCACTGTCGCAGACGGTCTTCGTCGTCCCTGATGCCGTCGTGATCCCGGCCGGGCAGGATTCGTCGGTCGCCCGCGGCCACCACTGCACCATCATCAACGGTGAGTTGGTGGGCACCGGAACGGGCCGCGCCGGTCAGCGTTTCACCGCCGCGCACGCGCCCATCGTGGCGACAACGGAGCCGCTGTCGATGGTTTTGGGTGTTCAGGTCGTCGGTGACCGCGACGAGCGGCGTGCGGCTCGCGAATACGGGGGCCACGAGTTCGAGATCTGGGAATCCGTCGACAGTTTCGCCGACGTCGGGGCACAGGACCGGGCATACCTCGTGGACCGGTCGACGGGCGCCGTCATCTTCGCCCCCAGCGTCTCCGGGGCGGTCGTCCCGGCCGCCGGCGCGGAAATCAGATTGTGGTACCGGACTGGCGGGGGAGTCGGCGGCAACGTCGCCGCCGGCCAACTGACGGCCATCGAACCGCGTATCAACGGTGTCACCGTGACCAACGTGTCGCCGGCACAAGGCGGTTCGGACCTCGAGGAGGTCGGCGCGGCACTGGAGCGCGGGCCGTACGAGTTCTTCTCCCTGAAACGTGCGGTGACAGCGCGGGACTACGAAGTGCTGGCCACCATCAGTTCCACCGGGGTCGCCCGTGCCCGTGCCTTCACCCGCGTCGACGTCCGGCCGTTTGCGCAGCGTGGCTCGATCGAAGTGGTTCTGGTACCACAGGTTTCGGTGCAGGACCGGCCCGGCGGCAGATTGAGCCTGGCCACCATGCTGGCGCATGAAGTGGAAGAAGCCCGCGTGCGCACCGCCACCGACCTGAGCAACCGCGGCATGATCGGCACGACATGCGACACCAGTTGGGCGAAATACAAAGAGGTTTCGGTCGAAGGGCGCATCGTGGTGCGTCCCGAAGAGGACGCGGCCGCGGTGCGAGACCGGGTGCACGAACGGCTCAACCGGGTGATCAGTCCCTTGGCGTCTGCCGAGAACACCACCGGGTGGCAGTTCGGTGAGTCTCTGCGGGCATCGACGGTGTATCAACTGCTGGAAGGTTCCGAGCCGGGTGTCCGCTACGTCGACGAGTTGCGGTTCGTCATCGGCGAGGCCCCCGACGGTCAGATTCGCGGCACGGTGGCGGACCCCTACCAGGACAACACGTGGTACTGCGGGTCGGGCGAAGTCCTGTTCCGGTCGGTCAACGACGGCAAGGGCTGGGAGAGCATCTGGCGGTTCCCGGGAGAGGAAGTGATGACGATCGTGCCGGCGCCCCGTGCGGTGCGCGCGGGCATGGTCGAGCGCACCGGAACCCTGGCGCTGGCCACCCGACGGGCCGACACCGGCGGCTCCCGGGTGTACCTGTCGGACGATCTCGGTGAGACCTGGCGGATGATCGAAGAGCTCGGCCCTACGGTCAATGACATCGCCTGGATCGAGCGGGACACCGTCGCCGCGCTGCTGCTGGCCACCGACGGCGGACTCTACGAACTCAAGCTGCTTGCCGAGCCGCCCGCGCCCGACCTGGTGATCTTCGAACCCGCAGAACAGGATCGGGCGCTCTACGCGGTCGAGACCGCCATCTCCGAGCAGGGCAAGTGGGCGGTGATGGTGGCCGCGCAGGCCAAGCAGGGCATCTATCTCTCGGTCGAGGGCGGACGGGCCGGCTCGTTCGGTCAGGTCGGTCCCGTTCCGGGTATCGACAGTCGCTGTTTGACCATGCAGATCAGTGGACCCGCGACCGTGGTGTGGGTCGGCATCGGCGAGTCGGAACAAGGCGGTGTCGGGACCGGGTGCCTGCGCGCGCGGCTCTTCGAAGCCGATCTGCGGTGGGAAACGCTGAGCGCCGGATGGGCCGGTGGCACCTGCTGGGACATTGCGCTGGACGGCAGCCGGGCGCTGGCGGCGACGCAGAGCGCCGGTGTGCTGATGCTCGACGGAGCGGCCCAGAACCCGTCCTGGCTGGCGCCGGACGCGAGCAGTGGGCTGCCACTGCGGCCCGAGCAGCGCGCCCGCTTCGAAGCGGTGCAGAGTGCCGATGCCAAGGCGGGCACCGTCATCGTGGGAGGCCCAAAAGGTGTGTACCGCAACGGTGTCGCGGGCCGCTGGACGCCTGCGGCCAATCGGATCAGCACCGATGAGGTGACCATCCCCGATACCTGGCTGCTCTGCTCGGGAGAACACAACATCACCGTGGTGGGAAGCTATGCGCAGCCCAGCGATTAAGCGATTGTTGCCGTCGGCGTACCAGGACGCGGCGTTCGAGGGGACCGTCCTGGCCGCCCTGCTCGACGCCATGGAGGCGCTACAGGCGCCCGATGAGGAACTGATCGGGGATTTCGGCGCGCAGTTCTCCCCGTACACCGCCCGGGAAGACTTCCTCTCCTTTCTCGCCCGGTGGGTGACGCTGGATTACCTTGTCGGTGTGCGCCGTCCGGGCGCGACGGACACCCTGCTCATCCCGCCGGCCCAGATGCGCAATCTCATCGCCGAAGCGGCAACGCTCGCCCAGCTGCGCGGCACCAGTGACGGCCTCCGCCAGTTCCTGGAAATTGCCACGGGGGTAGCCGGTTTCGAGATAATCGAGACGCCCGATCAGCCGTTCCATTTCACTGTACGAATACCGGCGGACGCCACTGCGTATGCCGGTGTGGTGCAGCACATCGTCAACCATGAGAAACCCGCGGCGATGACCGCGGACCTACAGCTCACGGAGGCAACACGATGACCGCATGGCAGATCAGTCCGGCCACCGAGCGCGTCGAACTCGCCGACGGGCAGGCCGAGGTGGTGTTCACCGTCACCAACCCCGGCCCGGTCGACACCCGTGCCACCGTCGACATCGTCGGCAGCGAGCAGGCCCAGGCATCGTGGTTCACCGTCGCCGAGCCCCAGCAGCTGATACCGCACGGCGGCTCCAAACAGTTCACCGCGACGGTGAAGCCCGGCGAGAAGGCACCCGCCGGATCGCACTGGCTGGCCGGCCGGGTCTACTCGGCAGATGTCGCGCCAGAGGAGGATTCGGTCACCTCCAACCGGGTCGCCTTCGAGATCAAGCCGCCGCCGGAGAAGCCGAAATCCAAGGACTGGTTGTGGGCACTGATCGCCGGCGGGGTGCTGCTGTTGGTCATCATCGGCGTGGTGACAGCGTTGATGATGCGACGCAGTGGGGTGGAGGTACCCGACGTCGTCGGCAAACCCCAGGCACAGGCCGAGCAGATGCTCAAGGACAACGGGCTGGTTCCGAAAGCGGCACAGCAGCCCAGCGACGCCGTGGCGAACGGCAATGTGATCAGCCAGGATCCGGCGGCCGGCGCCAGCGCGAAGAAGGATTCGACGGTCACCATCAACGTCTCATCTGGCGCCGACATGGTGCCGATACCGGCGGGTCTCGTTGGTATGAAAGTCGACGACGCGGTGGACCGGCTTCAGAAAGCGGGTCTGGTTCCGGGCTTCGACCAGGGCGCGAGCTCTCAGCCGGCGAATCACGTCTACAAAACCGCGCCGAATCAAGGGCCAGTCCCCAAGGGGAGCAAGGTCATTCTCTACGTGTCGACGGGATCTGGTGGCACGACCGATGTCTGTAAGGGCATCAATCCCCCCAAGTGGTGCTGGTTGAGAGTCACCGACGTCATCGTGCCCACCTTCATGCCCCCCTTCACGGTTCCTGTTGGACCCGGTCACTGAGCGGTGCCGCCATGGGCAAGAAGGGCTTCATCGCCGTATTGATCGCTGTCGTCGTGCTTTTCGTCGCCTTCGTGGCGGTTGGTACGCAGCAACGAGATGGCGACGCGAGTGCCGCGCCCGGCGGGCTCCTCGGACGCCTGATGAAGAGTGCGTCGGGGCAGAGCGAGGTCCCGCTCCGCGACCTCAGCGCGGACTGCCTGAAGCCCGGTGGGGTACTCGTCGTCCAAGCCGGCTGCAAGCTGAAGGTTCCGGCCGGCGGTGACGGGCTCAGGACCGTCCGGCTGGCCGCAACCCAAGGCTCCGTTGAAGTCTCGGCACCGCTGCCGGATCCGAAGGGCGGGCCCCCTCGCACGGTCAGCAAGGAACTCACCGCCGGCAAGGACGTCAACGTGGCCGTCGGGAAGGACGGCGCGGTGATTTCGCTGAGCTGCCTCAGCTGCAAACTTCGTATCGGCGGGTGACACCGTGGACAAGCTACGCACGCCGCTGTTCGTCCTCGCGCTGATCGCCTGCGCGCTGATCGTGTTGATCGAACTGGGGTCACCGTTGATCACCGGTGGGCACGGCGCCGGTGCGGAATTCCTGGTGCAGGCCGGGAAACTGGATCTCGACGAGATGCCCAGTAGCTCAGGTGTTGTCGAGCCACCCGGCCGGGGCATCCCGTACCTGGCGCTGGTCGACGGGATTCTGCTGTACACGCTCGGTCTGATGGGCGTCTCGCTGATCGTGCCCGAGCGCATTCACGGCCGAGTGCAGGGCATTGTGACGATCATCGGGTCAATTCTGTTGATCCTCGGGGCGATCGTCATGGCGATCATCGCGTTCGTCGAATTGTTGGTGATGATCGCGCTTTTCATGAGTCCGCCGTTCGGCACGCTGGCCTATCTCGCGGTATGGGGGTTCTTTCCCACGGGTGACGCCTCGATGCTGAACGGCCTGCTGATGTTCCTCAAGATTGTCGTCTGCGTGCTGTTGTTGTTGGCGCACCAGCGATTTCTGCAGAACAAGGGCCTGGTGCTCATGCTGCTCACGTCCTTGGTGTGCGGCGTGATCCTCAGCTTCCTGCACGGTTTGGTGCCGGTCATCCTGGTGAGCATCACCGACGACCTCGCCGCCATCGTCTTCGCGGTCATCGCGATCATCTGGGGCAGCATCCTGTTGATCGGCTCGATTCCCTCGGTGGTCAAGGCCATCAGATCTGTCGCGTGAGGAGGCGCACATGAGTGAAAAGCCGCAAGCACCAATGAGTCTGATGCGGCGCTGGAGTTGGTTGATCATCTGCGGTGGCTGCATTCTTGTGGTGGCCGGCATTGCCCTGCTCGGTTCGATCGCCTCCGACTCGCCCTGGTCGAATGTCACATCAGATGCCGTCAACGGCTATCGCCACGAGCAGTGCGAGGCAGTCGACAAGACGGCCTTCTTTCTGCAGATCGCCAACTTCTGGTCCAACTTCGCCTATTTGGCTGCCGGGTTGATGATTCTGTTCTTCAACAAGTCGATGCCAGGCCGGTTCATCGGCTGCTATTTGTGCTTCCTGGCCATCTGCAGCGCCTGGTTCCACGGCACGCTGACGGGCCTCGGCAAGTCGCTGGACATCGTCGGCGTCTACGCCGTGCTGCTGGCCATCATCGCGTACGCGTTGATCGAGCTCATGAATTGGTCGGACGACGAGTGGCAGTCGTGGCTAGTGATGATCGCCGCAGGCGTCATCGGCTTGGTGACAGGGTTCCTCCGGACAGATGTCATCGTCTTCGATTCCGATGTATTCACTCCCGCATTGGTCGTGATCATCATCGGCGGGATGGTGTGGGCTGCGTTGGCGCGCAAGACCCGGAAAGGCATCGAGCCGGTGGCGGAGGGGAATATGTGGTGGGCGCTGGGTGTCACCGTTGCCACGGGATTGCTGGCGCTGGTCTTCAAGTACACCGACGGAACCAAAAACCTACTGGCGCAGCATGATGGTCACTACTACGAATGCCTCTACAGTCACACGTCGGTCCTTCAGGGCCACGCGCTGTGGCATATCTTCACCGCGGTGATGTTCGTCGGCATGTTCGAGTACTTCCGGTCGTTCCGGATGCGTTCGGATTCGCCATTCCCATGGCGGCACCCGTAGTCGGTCACTCCTTGGGGAAGCGGTCGCGGATGGCGGTGGCGACGGCGGTCGCCCGTTCGGACGCCTTCGGTCCGCACGCCACCACGTCCGAGACGACGTTGGATATCGCCGCGGAAGCTCGTGCGCATTGTCCACCGGGTTCGTTGGACGTCTTGACCACCAAGGTCCAGACGTGGTGGTCCTCCGAGAGGTCGCCGACGGTAATACGTTGGGTGCCAACGGTAATAGTTGATTTCTTGCAGGCATCCCATTGCGATCGGATCGGCTCGAAGTATGCGGACGCCTGGCGCGGAGTCGCGAATTCGATGACGCTTTCGTCCATTCGGGTCTGCGACGCCGGGTCGACCATCTCACGGCCGGACCGTCGCAGGAATCCGCTGTCGCGGCCGGGCTCGTAGGCCGTCGGGTTCACCGCTTCGGCGCACGACGGGGCACGGGGCGCCGAATCACGTTGCGGACGTTGCACATACTCGTTCGTCACAGGGAATGCGGGAACCTGGGCCACGCGTTTGACATCCTCGAAGGACAAGAGCTGAGTGACGATGTCGTCGCCTTTGACTGTCTTCACGAATTCCGGGCACGGCCAGTAATCGCGGACATTCGGCCCGTCGCCGATATCAGGTCCCGTATCCTTGATATTGCGCAGCATGATCCGGTGTGACGCATCGGCGGTCACGATCACCGTGAACCCGAACTCCCGCTTCCAGCCTGCCGGCATGAGCACCCAGCGATCGCCTCGAACCGCAACCGGCCGAAAACACTCGTAGCGGTACGTTGGCTGTTGTTGGGCATCCCGGCCGGGGAGTGTCCGTACCTTGATCAATTCGCTGGGCAGCTCCAGCTGGTCCGGGGTGTCAAGGATGACGGTGCTGTTCGTCGACCACAGTCGCGCGACGGCGTTGATCCCTTCAACTGTCCCCGCTTTCGCCGCGAACGCATTGGTGCTTGCGAATATGGCGAGGATCAATACGACCGCGTTGATACCGAAGATTGCCTGGCCCACTCGGGTTGGCGGGAGGGCAGATTGCGTTGGGTCGTCGCACGCGCGTCGTAGCCACTCACCGAGAAGCAACAGCGCGGCGCCAATGGCGAGTGCGGCAGGTGTCTGCCACTGCCTATCGTTGTCGTAGGAGGCAGGTGACCACACGCCGTGGACCCCGCGCAGAAGCGCACCGATGCCGAGGATGAGCACAGTCAGCGCCACCCGTCGTAGCGCGACCTGATGTCGACCCCGCCGGACCAAACTGCGGAACCCAAGGCAAAAGGCCAAAACGGCTGCACATACAACCAGCGACCACAACGCCACGAAGTACAACACGTTGGCGCTCTGTGCGACGTAGTCGTTTGTCGTGAAGCCGACGAGGTCGGGCGACAAGCCGAGATACGTCATCTGTGCGTTCGTGGAGACGCGGCCGAAGTAGTAGAAAAGTGCCGTGATTGCCGAAAGCGGTGCTGCGACAATACCAACCACGCCCAGCCACGATTGCAGATGTGGCGACATGGTTCGTTCGTCGGTTGTCGTCATCTATTCGCGGGCTGTTGAATGATCGTGGTGATCGGCAGGCTGCCGGTGGGGACGGTAGTCGCTATGCTGGGCCCGGTCGGCGTTATGGACGTCGGCGGCGCCAGTGAGCTGGTGAATGTCGTTGACGTGGGAATGGGCCCACTGGTGCTCGATGGCTGGGTGTAGCCCGCCACCGTGGTCGTCGTCGTGGTCGTCAGCGCATGTGTCGTTTGATGCGTCGGCGTCGGCAGCTTGGTGGTTTCGATCGACGACGTGGGTGGCGCGTCATTGACGGCCGTCTGAGTGCACGCCGCAAGCAGTGACATCGACGCGACCACGGCGCACCCGCGGGATACCCGGTGCGCGTTGTCGCGTCGTTTACGCATGGGTCAAGGATGGCACTGCCGGAGTGCGGATTACGCGGAATCACATATTCCAGCTGTCGGGCCTGCTGCCGTCGACGTCGGTGAATCCGTATGTGCGGGCCAGATCTGCCGAGGTTACCGAGCGCTGGTTCCACCGGGTCTTGTCCAAGTCGGCGGCGAGAGCCGCCACGGCTCGGCCGAGGTAGCGCGGCGATTCCGACGATGCGAAGGCCGCTGGCGCGGTTGGCAATCCGCCAGGCCGGTTCTGCGCCAGTGCGTCGCGCCAGGTGTTGGCCGTGACGCCCCAGTTGTCGAGCATCATTTCCGAGCGGAGCCAGCCCGGGGTGATGGCCACCGCCGTGCTGCCGTGGTCGGCGAGTTCGTGCCCCTGCGAGAACGCCAGCCGGTTGACGGCGACTTTCACCAGGTCGTAGAAAACCGAGATGCGGTACTGGTCGGCGTTGTATTCCGTTGTGCCGTCGGTGACTTCGACCAGCAGGCCGCCCGGCTTCTCGATGAGCAGCGGCAGCAGGTGGTGCGACGTGATCAGGTGCGTCTCGATGCCGAGGCGCATGATGCGCAGTCCGCGGTCCAGGTCGTGGTCCCAGATGGGTGTGTTCCATTCGGGCGGTGCGCCTTTGAGCTTCTCCGCGCCCCAGATGTCGTTCACCAGGACGTCGATGCTGCCGTACTCACCGCGCAGCCGGTCGGCCAGGCGCTGGACCTGATCCGGGTCGAGGTGGTCGACGGGTATGGCGACGCCGACACCGCCGAGGCGCGTGACCAGCTCGGCGGTTTCCTCGATGGTCTCCGGCCGGTCGTAGTCAGATGCGATGCCGCTGTCGCGGCTGCTGCGGCCGGTGCAGATGACCGTCGCTCCCGCCTCGCCGAGCCCGGCGGCGATGCCGCGGCCGCCGCCGCGCGTGGCGCCGGCAACCACCGCGACCGTGCCGCGCAACGCGTCCTGGTCAGGGCACCAGTCCATGTGTCGAGCATGGCACAGCGCGTCAGGGTGCGCCCGAAAATAATGATTGTGCACAATTGAATTGTTGGCTACAGTTCAGCACGTGGACGCACTCACCTTGGACCGCCAGCTCTGCTTCGCCTTGTACTCGGCGTCGCGGGCGATGACGGCGGCCTACCGGCCGATCCTGTCCGAGCTGAACCTCACCTACCCGCAGTACCTGGTGCTGCTGGTCCTGTGGGAAGAGGATCGGGCCACGGTCGGGCGGCTGGGTGAGCGGCTGCAGTTGGATTCGGGGACCCTCTCACCGCTACTGAAACGGCTGGAGGCCAACGGATTCATCCGTCGTGAACGGTCGCAGCAGGACGAGCGTCAGGTCGAGGTGAGCCTCACCCCGGCCGGGCGCAAGCTCGAAGCCAACGCCCAGTGCATTCCTCAACAGCTGGGTGCTCGAAGTGGCATCACCGAGCAGGAAGCCGCGGACCTGCGCGATGCGATCCGCCGATTGACCGATGCGCTCACCGCATCGCAGTGATTTACCGACGCATCCCGCGTCACCGTGCACCAACCACCACAAGGAGATCGACATGAAGACGCTCTACACCGCTGAAGCCCTGGTGGGCTTGACCCCTGATGGTGGACACCTAACTGGTGGGACTGCTGGTCCTGCGGGAAGGATGTCCGTATGGCGGGCAAGCGTAAGAAGTACACCCCGGAGTTTCGGGAGCAGGCTGCCCGCCTGGTGATCGAGACGGGACGTCCGATCGCGCATGTGGCCGCGGAGATGAATCTGGGTGAGCAGTTGTTGGGTCGGTGGGTGCGCCAGGCCCGCGAGTCGGCCGGGGATACTGGCGGGGTGCTTGATGTTGATGAGCGCGCCGAGTTGGAGCGGCTGCGCAAGGAGAACGCTGAATTGCGTTTGGACCGTGAGTTTTTAAAAAAAGCGGCAGCCTTCTTCGCCTCCGAACAGAACCGGTAGATGCTTACCGGATCATCGAGGCGGAGAAGGCGAACTTCAGCATTGTGCGGATGTGCCGACTGCTGGTGGTATCGCGGTCGGGGTTCTACAAGTGGCGTGTGGCCGACGCTGCCGGTCCTACGCCGGCCCAGCAGCGCCGTAAGCGCCTCGACACCGCAGTTGCGGGGTTTCATGCCGACTCCGACGGGGTGAACGGCGCACCGCGCATCCTGGCCGATCTACGGGAGGATGGCTGGGTGGTCTCGTGCAAGACGGTGGCGGCATCACTGCGCCGCCAAGGTTTGTTCGGGATCAGTCCGCGCACTTTCGGTCCGCCGACCACCGTGGCGGACCCGGATGCCGAAGCGATCCCGGACCTGGTCAAACGTCGTTTCGATACCGGTGTGCTCAACGCGGTGTGGACCAGCGACATCACCTATCTGCGGACTGGGGAAGGCTGGTTGTATCTGGCGGCGGTACGGGACGGGCATTCGCGGCGGGTGATCGGTTGGGCGATCGCCGATACCCTGCATACCGATGTTGTCGAGTCGGCGTTGACGATGGCGATCGCGTTGCGTGGCCCGTTGCCGGAGAAGGTGATTTTCCATGCCGATCGGGGCTGTCAGTACACCTCGGCGCAGCTGGCTCGGTTCGCCCGGGAGAACAACCTGCTGCGGTCGGTGGGCCGTACCGGGGTGTGCTGGGATAACGCTGCGACTGAATCATTATGGGCGACACTGAAAGTCGAGTTTTACGACCGGCGGTTGTGGCCGACGAAAGCTGCCGCTAGGCTCGCCGTCGGTGACTGGATCGAGCGGGTCTACAACCGCCGCCGGCGTCACAGCGCACTGGGCATGATCAGCCCCGTCGAGTTTGAAAACCGGATCAATCAGACGGCACAAGCCGCCTGAC
Source organism: Mycobacterium sp. SMC-16 (assembly GCF_046250085.1). Lineage (NCBI taxonomy): Bacteria > Bacillati > Actinomycetota > Actinomycetes > Mycobacteriales > Mycobacteriaceae > Mycobacterium > Mycobacterium sp. SMC-16. The sequence continues at coordinate 4,515,580 of NZ_CP176427.1, read as the reverse complement.
CCTGTGTCCACCAAACAGGGTCAAGCCCACTGGCCACCGGCGAAGGTCGCGACGGCCACGGCCGCACCTCGGACGGCAAGCTCGACCTGGACCTGGCCATCCCGAAGGAGATGGGTGGCAGCGGCAACGGCACCAACCCCGAGCAGCTGTTCGCCATCGGCTACGCCGCCTGCTACCACTCGGCGCTGCGGCTCGTCGCCCGCGAGGCCAAGGCCGACGTCACCGATTCGTCTGTGGGAGCACGGGTTTCGCTCGGTCAGCTGGACAACGGTGGGTTCGGCCTGGCGGTCGAGCTCGAGATCACCCTGCCCAACCTGGACCACGACGCCGCGCAGGAACTGGCCGACAAGGCCCACCAGGTCTGCCCGTACTCCAACGCCACCCGCGGCAACATCGACGTCAAGATCACCGTCACCGACGACTGATCGCCACGGCAACGACTGGTCCTGACTGTCTCGCGAGCAGACGCAAAACTGTTGTTATCCGCACGAATTCGACAGTTTTGCGTTCCCCCGCAAGCGGGAGGTGCCCCCAGCTCGCGGGGAGTCGTGAGCGGCCGGCCGGCGTCACAGCTTGGACGCGAAGGCCCCGACGCGCTCGATGAACCGATCGAAGAACGCCACCGGGTCGACCTCGACGCCGATGTGGGCATTGGGGTGGCGGCCCCAGTGTCCGCGCCAGTCGGCCACCGTCATGCCGCGCGTCAATGTGCCCAGCAGTTCCACGTCGACCGTCGCCTGCTGGTACCGGACGATGTCCGGGTCCAGGGCGACGGCCGCCGCAAGCGGATCGTGCAGGTGCGCCAGGTAGCCCTCGCCCTGGTCGAAATGGAATTCGAAGTAGAACCGCATGGCGTCTTCCAGGACACGGATCAGCGGGCTGGACGACGTCGACCGCGTGCCGCGATGGTCCAGCACGCTCATCGGCGACGACGGTCCACCTGCCGCGGTGGCCAGCCGGCTCAGCAGCGACGGCGTCATCGCAATGTTCTCGGTCAGGTTGATCCCCAGGATGATTGGCAGGTGGCCGGCGTCCTCCAGACCCCACGCCGCGCCCCAGACCGCGAACACCTCGGCCGCGGCCTCGGGGTCGACGCTGATGTTCCACTCGGAGACCGGTGTGGTGTTGCCCCGGTAGTCGAAGGCGCCGCCCATGATCACCAACCGGCGTAGCAGCCGGGGTAGTGACGGTTCCAGGCGTAGCGCCAGCGCGAAGTTGGTCAGCGGACCGGTAACCAGACCGATCAGCTCGCCCGGGTATTCGCGGGCCGCCTGGATCCACGCCTCGGCGGCGTCGTACTCGGTGAGCACGCCGCCGGTCTCTGACTCGGCGCGCGGCTCGGGCAGTTCGGCGTACCCGAGCCCGCGCGGGCCATGGGTGTCCTCGGCGGTGCGCAGCGGTGCGACGAGCGGAACACTCGAGCCCCGGGACACCGGGATCGGGCCGACCCCGCACAGCTGCAGCAACCCCAGGTTGTTGACGCACACCTGGTCCACCGGGACGTTGCCCGCGGTCGACGCGATGCCCACCAACTCGGCGTCGGCACTGGCCAACAGGTAGACCAGCGCCATCGCGTCGTCGACGCCGGTATCGACGTCAGCAAAAACAGGCTGCACCCTGGCCCGGCCGGCGGGAAGTAGGCCCCCTGTCATGTCGCCAACCCTAAGGGGCCGCGGAGGAACGGGCATTCCGATCGCCGGCTCTGGGCCTGTTATCTAGATCGCGCCGTCGGGGAATGCGATGACCGACACAAAACGGATCGGCAACCGGATCAGCCGGGTGGGCCCGTGGACGCCCTCGCCGTCGAACTGCAGGGAGTCGCCGGGCTCGAGCCGATACTCGGAATGACCATGGCCATAGTCCATGACGCCGTCGAGCATGTAGATGAACTCGGTCCCGGGATGCTGGAAAAGCGGGTAGACCTCGCTGTCCTCGTTGAGCGTGACCATCAGACATTCCAGGCGCTTGTGCTCGCCGCGCAACCCGCCCAGTAGTTCGTACTCGTGGCCGGCCTGTGAACCGCTGCGGACGATCGGGGTGCCCTTGCCGGCTTTGACGAACGACGCCGGCCGTTCGGTGTCGGCGCCGCGGAACAGGTACGTCACCGGAACGTCGAAACCCTTGGAGAGCAGCGCGAGAGTGCTCAGCGAGCAGGACGTCTGGGCGTTCTCGACCTTGGAGAGCATGGCCTTGGAGATGCCGATGCGGGCCGCCATCTCGCCGACGGACAGACCCGAATTCTGGCGCAGCTGACGAACATTGCGCGCGATGGCCACCTCGAGCTCGAGTTCTTCGACCTTGTCCTCGGGCCGTCGGTTACGGGTGGTGCCCGCATTGCGAAGTAGCGTTTCGTCGTTCTCCACCCGTCAACCGTAACGCATCAACGTCCACTGTCAGTAGACGACGCGCGTCGGGATCGGTCCGCGCCGACTGTGACTCGATGAGGTGCTGCATGCTGTCGGCCAGCGCGACGGCGCCGGCTTCGGCGTCGGCGTCCTCCACGGCTTCGGACGGGGCGTGGGAGACGCCGGTTGGGTTGCGCACGAACAACATTGCGGTGCTGACATGGTCCTTCAACACGCCGGCGTCGTGGCCGGCGCCGGTTCCCAGCACCGGGGCGTCTTCGAGTGCACCGCTCAGGCGGTCCCGGAGCTCAGAATCGAAATCGACTGTGGCGCTGAATGACTCCTCCGTCATGGTGACACCGCATCCTTCGCCGACGGCCGCCGCGTTGGCCGCCTCCGCGATCTCGTGCACCAGGTACTTGGTCACCGCGTCTTCGGGATGACGTACGTCGAGCCAGAGGTCCACGCGAGAGGCGATGACGTTGGTGCCGCCGGGCACCGGGACGATCCTGCCGACCGTGGCACGAGCGCCGCTGATGGCCCGCGCCTGTGCCTGGACGGCAGTGATCAACCGGGCGGCGGCCACCATGGGGTCGGAGCGGTCCGTCATGAGCGTGGTGCCGGCGTGGTTGCCCTCGCCGGTGAACGACAGCCGCCACCGGCCGTGGCCGAGGATGGACGACGCGACTGCCACCGGCCTGCCCAGATCGATCAGCCCGCGGCCCTGCTCGACGTGGAGTTCGACGAACGTCCTGATCCGCCCGAGCGTTTCCGGGTCGGGTCCCAGATGCGCCGGATCGATTCCGGCGCAACGACTTGCCTCGGCGAAGGTGGTGCCGCTGCTGTCGGTGAGTGACCGGGCCCGGTATGGGTCGATCGCCCCGGTGAGCAGCCGTGAGCCCAGGCACGCGACCCCGAACCGGGAGCCCTCCTCTTCGGGGAACACCGCGATGGCCCGGCGCCCGCCGACGCCACGGGCGGCCAGCAGATCGAAGGCGACCAAGGCCGACGCCACCCCGAGCGGTCCGTCGTAGGCACCGCCTCCCGGGACGGAGTCCAGATGGCTGCCGGTCACGACGGCGTCCTCACCGATTCCGCCCGACCAGGCCCAGATGATGCCGTTGCGGTCGGTCTCGATGTCCAGGCCACGCTGTTGCGCGTGCGCGACGAACCACGACCGCAGATCGAGCTCGGCAGTCGAATAGACCGGCCGGGTGTAGCCGCCGCGCTGGTTGTCGACGCCGGTGCCGGCGATCTCGGCAAGCAGCGACGTCACGGTGTCAGTCATGAAAATCCTTCTGGCAAAGCAAATTCGGAATGGAGTGTGGTCAGCGCATCTCGCCCGCACCGACGTACGGGTGCAGACTGTTGAGTGGCTGGCCTTCGGCGAACCGTTCCAGCCGGAAGTCCGTGGCCGGGATGTCGGGGTCGGTGCTGTCGCCCTCGAAGACCAGGTCCGCCACCAGCTCGCCGACGGCGGGACTGATCTTGAATCCATGTCCGGCGAAGCCGGCCGCCAGGATCAATCCGTCGACTCCGCCGATCGGGGCGATCACCGGATTCCAGTCCGGCGGAACGTCATACACGCCGGCGTAGGTGTGGGTCACCGCCGGCTCAGGGAAGCCGGGGAACCGGTGCATCACCTTCTCGCCGTAGGCCAGGACCGATGCCTCGGCCGCGACATTCGAGTAATTGTCCGGGTCGACGAACTTCTTCTGGAAGTCCGCGTGGTCGCTGTTGCCGACCAGGAACTGGCCGGAGCCTTCGACACGGCAGTACTGCAGGCTGATCAGGTCGGAGATCACCGGGAGATCGGGCAGCGGTTCGCCGGCGTCCACGATCAGCAGCTCCGACCGGTACGCCTCGATCGGGAAGTCGATACCCATGGCGGCCAACAACTTTGCCGACCACCAGCCGTTGGCCACGATCACCAGATCAGCGTCGATGAGATCACCGTTGTCCAGCATGACGCCGGTGACCTTGTCGCCTGCGGTCACGACGCGGGCGACGGGCGTGTTCTGCCGAATTCGGGCGCCCGCCGCGCGGGCAGCCTGCCCGAAGTGCAGTGCCAGTTGCGTCGCGTCGGCGAATCCGCCCCGTGGTTCGTAGGAGGCCAGCGCCACATCGGAGGTCTCGAGCATCGGCCACAGCTTCTGCAAGGTATCGGTGTCGATGAGTTCGACGTCGACGCCGAGCGCTTGGTGCATGGCCGTGTTGGCGCTCAGGGCGTCGACGTTCTCATCGCCGACGAGCACGGTGTTCGGTTTCTCCATGACGTTCGGTACTTCCTACGGTGGATTCGTCGGGAGCTTCACCGAGTTCGCGGGGATGAAGAACCTCCTGGACCCGATGACCACCATCAACGCGCTGCCGGTCAGTTTGTTCGCGCTGTTTCAGGCGCTCTTCGCGGCCCTGACCGTTGCGATCGTCTCGGGCGCCGCGGCGGACCGGATGAAGTTCGCCGCCTGGATGACCTTCGCAACGGCGTGGGCGGTCCTGGTCTATTTCCCCGTCGTCCATTGGGTTTTCGCGGTCGACGGGGTCGTCACGAGTGACGCCAAGGGCGGCTGGATCGCCAACAAGTTGCATGCCATCGACTTCGCCGGTGGCACGGCCGTCCACATCAACGCGGGCGCGGCCGCGCTCGCGGTCGCGCTGGTGCTCGGCAGGTCGGCGACGTGGTCTTCACGTAAGCCTCACAACGTGCCGCTCACCTTGCTCGGCGCGGGGCTGCTGTGGGCCGGCTGGTACGCGTTCAACGGCGGCTCGGCGCTGTCCGCAGGTAAGCCGGCTGCCATCGTCATGGTGACGTCATTTGTCGCGACGTGCGCCGCCACGCTGGGCTGGCTCCTGGTGGAGAAATTCAAGGACGGTCATGCGACCGGTATCGGCGCCGCCTCCGGCGCGATCACCGGTCTGGTCGCCATCACTCCCGCGTGTGGTGCGGTCACGCCGGTCGGCGCCATCTTCGTCGGCTTCATCCCGGCGGTGCTCTGCCCGTTCGCCATCGGCCTCAAGCACAAGTTCGGCTACGACGACTCGACCGACGTGGTCGGCGTCCACCTCGTCGGCGGCATCGTCGGGACCTTGCTGATCGGCTTCTTCGCCAGTTCGGGAATGCCCAACGGCGTCAACGGACTCCTCTATGGCGGCGGCGCAGACCTGCTGCTCAAGCAGGCCGTCGCCGCGGGCGCGGTCCTGGTCTACTCGTTCACGGTGGCCCTCGTGATCGCCCTCGTGATCAAGAAGATGATGGGGCTGCGTATCTCGGCAGAGGAGGAGGAAGAGGGTATCGACTCGACGCTGCACCGCGATCCGGCATACGAATTGATCTGACCCCGCTACCGCGACACCTGGTCCGAGCCCTATGGCTGGGACCAGGTGTCGTTTTCTATCTGTGCGCGGTGTCTACCAGTGCACGCCGGGGAGCAGGCGCACCGCGGTCTTGACGGGCCGCGGCACCCGGACCTTGCCGGCCGCGAGAGGCCGTTTAGGCCGGCGCGGGTTGCGTGGGCGTTCCGGACGATCAACCGGCGGCGGGGTTTCGGTGACACCGCGGGCCGCCGCCGAATCCGGGTAGCCGAGGTACAACTGGTGCAGCACGCGGCGAGACAGCTTGGGCGTGAAGTAGTTTCCGAGATCGCCCAGCGTGCCCATCGGGGTATCGATCCGGGCCGGCTTCTCGACCAGACCGCGCACCACCATCGCCGCCGCGTGTTCGGCGGTGATCGGCGGCACGGGATTAAGCCGCTTCGATGGCGCGATCATCGGAGTCTCGACCAACGGCATGTGAATGTTGGTGAACGTGATGTGGTCCGAAAGGGTCTCGGTGCCAACCACTTCCGAGAACGCGTCCAGCGCCGCCTTGCTCGGCAGATAGGCGCTGTACTTCGGGCTGTTGGCCTGCACCCCGGCGCTCGACACGTTGACCACGTGGCCGAACCGGCGTTCGCGCCAGTGTGGCAGCAGCGCCAGCGTCATCCGGACCGCGCCAAAGTAGTTGACCGCCATGACGCGCTCATAGTCGTGGAAGCGGTCGGTCGAGTTGACCACCGAACGACGGATCGAGCGGCCGGCATTGTTCACCAGATAGTCGACGTGATCGAACTGGCCCAGGATGTCCTTGACGGTGTGCTCCACCGACCCGCCGTCAGCCACATCGCACGTGAAAGCGTAGGCCTCGCCGCCGAATTGACGAATCTCCGCCACCAGCTCATCGAGCGCCTCGGCGCTGCGGGCCAAGGCGAACACTCGCCCGCCGCGCTCGGCGACGGCGATGGCCGAGGCCCGGCCGATGCCGCTCGAAGCGCCCGTGATGATCACGTTGCGGCCGACCAGCGGACCGCGCGGATCATCCCGGCGGGCCCGGTCGGGATCCAGATGCTCGGCCCAGTACCGCCAGAGTTTCGGTGCGTACGAAGCGAATTCGGGTAGGACGATGCCGGTGCCCTGCAGCGCGGCAACGGTTTTCTCCGAGGCGAACGACGGCGCCAGGTCGACGACGTCGAGCACCTCACCCGGGATACCCAACTGGGTGGCCGCCATGTTGCGCAGGACCCTGGCCCGGCCGGTGGCCTTGAGCACCGGCGCCGCCGTGGCCTTCGGCAGCGTGCCACGCAGTGGCGGGAGCCCCGCTTCCTGTGCGACACCGCGGTAGATGTCCTTGAGCCCGATGGGATTCGGAGACGTGAGATGGAACGCCTGGCCGTCTCGCCCCTCGAGATGCATCAGTGCCACCAGCGCGTCCACGACGTAGTCCACCGGCACGATGTTGGTGCGGCCGGTATCGGGCACCATCATCGGCGTGAACTTCGGCAGCGCGGCCAGTCGCGACAGCACCCCGAAGAAGTAATACGGCCCGTCGACCTTGTCCATCTCGCCGGTACGGGAGTCGCCGACCACGACGGCGGGCCGGTAGATCCGGTGCCGGAGCCCCGGGGTGGCGCGCACCAGTTGCTCAGCTTCGAACTTGGTCTGGTGGTACGGCGTCGGCAGCTCCTGCGAGACGTCGAAGTCGTCCTCCGTGAAGATCCCCCGGTAATTGCCGGCCACCGCGATCGACGACACGTGGTGCAACGTCGCACCGAGACCACGCGTCAGCTCGATCACCGCGCGGGTGCCTTCGACATTGGCGGCCTGCTGGGTGGCGGCGTCGACGGTCATGTCATAGATCGCGGCGCAGTGCACCACGTGATCGATCGGACCCAGATCGGCTAGGTCAGCCAGGCCCAGACCCGCGGAGGTGAGGTCGCCGACCAGGGGTTTGGCCCGGTCACCCCATTCCGCGGCCAGTTCTTCGAAGCGGGCCAACGAGGCCCGGCGAACGAGAACGAACACTTCGGCTTCGTCGTGCAGAGCCAGAATCCGGCTGACGACGCGGCGGCCAATAAACCCGGTACCGCCGGTAACGACATATCGCATGCGAGTCATCGTGAACCTCTCGCGGGCCAAGGTCAATAGCGGCTAGGGTCCGAATCTGTCACACCGACTTCTGAGGGAGAACCACCGAATGCCGATCAACCCCAATGCCATCGGAGCCAAGACTGCACCGCAGCCCTTCGAGTGGACCGAACGCGACACCCTGCTCTACGCACTCGGAGTGGGTTGCGGCACCAAGGATTTGGCGTTCACCACGGAGAACAGCCATGGCATCGACCAGCAGGTGCTGCCCACCTACGCGGTGATCTGCTGCCCGGCCTGGGGCGCCGTCGGAGAGGTCGGCAGCTTCAATTTCGGCAAGCTGCTGCACGGCAGTCAGCAGATTCGGCTGCACGCGCCGCTGCCACCGTCGGGCCGATTCAACGTCAGCTCCGAGGTGGTCGACATCCAGGACAAGGGTGAGGGCAAGAACGCCATCTTGACGTTCAAGGGCACCGCCACCGACGACAGCGGAAACGTGATTGCCGAATCCTGGTCGACCGCGGTGATCCGCGGTGAGGGTGGCTTCGGCGGACAGCCAGGGGAGCGGGCGGCGGCTCCGGAGATCCCGGATCGCCCGGCCGACGCCGTCGTCGCGCTACCCACCACCGAGGACCAGCCGCTGATCTACCGGCTTTCCGGCGATCGGAATCCGCTGCACAGTGACCCGTGGTTCGCGCAGACCCTGGCCGGTTTCCCGAAGCCGATCCTGCACGGCCTGTGCACCTACGGCGTCGCCGGCCGCGTTCTACTGGCCGAGCTCGGCGGCGGCGACGCCTCGAAGATCAAGGCCGTCGGCGCGCGTTTCACCTCACCGGTGTTCCCCGGTGAGACGTTGACGACCTCGGTCTGGCGCACCCAGCCCGGACACGCGGTGTTCCGCACCGAGGCTGCCGGGGCCGACGGCAGCAACGCCCGGCTGGTGCTCGAAGACGGAACTGCGGAGTACACCGACTGAGGACCCGATCGCTCGGCGGCACGTCGATGGGCGCTGTAGTTACGAATGCGGCGTAGCGTTAGGGACGGAGCCGCGTGGATGCCGCTCGCCATTCTGGCGGACGGGCAGGTCGCGGCATCGGATTGAGGAATCTCCATGAGATGGCGCACCGGCATGCTTCCCCGTTTCGTGGTGACCTGATGGCATATCTCCAGCAGCGACGACAACAAGGCAGACCCATCCGGCTCTGCCTGGCAGGCGACCTCGGTCGTCGGATCGACGGTGCGTGGTGGCCGTATTCGTCAGCACTCGCCGATGAACTGGGCGGCTTGGTCGCGGCTCTGGATGATCAGTTGGGCAAGGTTGTCGAAGTCGGCCTCAACTGGTCGCCACTCAACAATCCGCCGAGCCTCAACTGGCGGGACTGGCGCACCAAACCTCAACACATCATCACCGTTGGCGGTCGTGATGGCACTGCGAATCTGCTCATCGTGCCCAGTGCGACCAACGGTCCTCTGGCCGGTATGGTGCTGCGACGTGCGGCCGGTCTGCCGGTTGAGCCGCGCCGCGGCGACGTTGCCATGTTGGACACGGTGGAGGAGATTCTGACGGCCGCTCGGCGGCAGAGGATTACGGGAAAACCCTTGGAGTGAAACGGCATAACGCCGTCTCTCGCGCCAAAGATGTCCGCGATGCTCAGATCAGTCCGCGTGCTGCGCGGTCAGCAGGATGTTCACCGCTGTCGACCGGTCGTTGGGGCTCGCCGCATTCATGAGTGCGGAACGCGCTTCGGCCGGATAGGTGGTGGCGGGTACCGCCAGTAGCACGATCCTGCCGCGGTTGAAGCCGATCACCTCGACAGTGTTGACGGGCTGGCGCCGGTATCCGTCGAGATGGATCCGTCGCCCGCCGGTGGCGAGTCTGGACGGGGTCTGCGACCAGTCGTCGACGTTGTACAGCACTCGGTCGATCTGTCCGAGGCGGACGGACAGCGCTGCCAACAAGTCGGGTAGTTCAGCACTGAGGTTACTGGTGTGCGGCCACCACGCCCCATCCACGAATCCGCTGCGGCGAGCCTCCGGCTTCAGCCGCAATCGGGGAATTTGCTTGGGCGATGGGAGTTCTGTCTGGGTTGTGCAATGTACTTGCGGCGTCATCACGACGCTCCTGCCTTGACCGCGAATCGGTCAGAATCTTCTTCGAATCGGCGACGGCATGGCATTGATCAGCCATACGACGAAGTACCGCCGATGGAGCAAGCATACGTGGGATAGCTGACGGTACAAATCGTGCGGGATTCGGCAGTATGGCTGCGAGGTGAATTTTCGCGTTAGTAGGACTGAATCGGTGGCTGCATCGGCGGCGATGCAGAAGGGCGCTTTCTCCAGAGCATGACGACGCCGGCGATGACGACTGCGACACCGGCGGTGTACAGAATGAACCCGAAGTTCAACGACACACTCACCAGGCTCGACAGGTCGGAACCGGAACCGCCGAGCTGATCACTGATTTCCGAGGCGCCGCTGAAGTACCAGTAGATGCCGAGCAGGATGCCGAGAATGAGACCACCTGCGCTCGCGGCGAGTCCGGTGAGTCGCCCAGCGGGTACCGCGGGGGCCGCCGACAGCACCGTCCAGGCCAGCCCTGCGGTGACGACGATGACGGCCAGCAGGAAGATCATCAATGCGGGACGCTGGGATGGGCTGACGTTCACCGAGACCTGAATGATGACGTTGGCGCTGACCGTCACCCATGGCAGGAAAACGCCGATGACGGCGGCGAGGCAGCCACCGTAGATCAGCCAGCCCGGAACCGACAGGTTCGCGGCGAAGTTCTTGGCGGCGGCGCTGGCTTGCGATGCCGGTTGTGAACCCGCACTTGCCATCTGGCCGCCGAAGCCCGCTTGATCCGGCGACTGAAGCGGTTGACCGTAGCCCGCCGGAACCGGAGGAGTCGGAGTGCCGTAGCCGGGTGGCGGCGCGCCCGGGCCCGGTGGCGGGAGAGGCGCACCGTAGTTCGGCTGCGGACGAGGAGGTGGCGGCGGCGGAGGTGGCGGCGGAGCGGCAGCCTTTCGTTGCTGCTGTGGCGTCCATTGCCGACCGTCCCAGTAACGCAGCGCGTTACGGTCGTGCGGATCGTCATACCAACCGGGTGCCGTCATGTGGACCCCCTTCCCGGTGGACACCACCGGCGAATGGTTACTCACGGTTGGTGAGTACCGGCACATTGTCCACCGCCACCCGCCTGCCTGATGGCGGATTGGCGCTGATGGCGGGTGCTGGAGTGTCTCGAGGGCGTCCCGGGCCGGCTAGCTCGTCACCGCCCGGTCGAGCGCGGCCAGCGACTCCTCGATGAAGCCGATCGGGAACGGCGGCATACCGCCGATCTGGTCACGGAAGGCCTGCGGTGTTCCGGCCCAGTCGTAGGTCAGGGTGACGTCCGTGCCGTCACCGTTCGGGGCCAGGTCGTAGCGCCACCACCAACCGCCCGGGACGTGCTGTCCCGATTCGTCCAGACTGCCGGTCGACCAGGCGACAGTCTGGTCGGGCTCGAACTCCGTCACCAGGTTGTAGGTGACGTAGTCTCCGCCGGCCTGGTCCAGGTACATGTTCATCGCGAAGACCTGGCCGGCACCGGTGATCGGCGCGGTGTCGACGGCGTCGCGGACCCAGTCGCCCGGTTCGGTGTCCTTGTGCCGGGCCGGGTTGGCCAGCACGGAGAAGACCGCCGCGGGCGGCGCGGCGATGGTTCGGGTGGCGACGAAGCGTTCCTGGGTCGTCGAGTTACTGGTCATCGGTTCTGTCCGTTCTCTGCGTTCGATCCGTATGCGCGGGCAATGTCCTGTGAACTGGTCCATTTGGAGTACGTCGGCGACTGCGGCCAGCCTTCGGGCGAATCCTGCCACTGCTCCTGGCGGCCGTAGGGCAGAACGTCGATCAACGCGAAACTGTGGCCCAGCTGTTCGCAGCCGCGGCCATCGGTGTGCCAGGTGCGGTACACCGTATCGCCATGTCGCAGAAACACATTGACGGCGAAACCCGCGCCGGGCGGGGCGCCCATGTCCGAGCCGAAGCTGCTCTCCGACGACGAGTACCAGTCCATCTTGTTCCCCACTTTGGCCTTGTAGGCCAGGGCCTCCTCGATGGGCCCGTTGGTGACGATGACGAACCGGGCGTCGTAGTTGGACAGGAAATCCAGACGCGTGAACTGCGAGGTGTAACCGGTGCAGCCCGAGCACTGCCACTCGGCGCCGTTGGTCCACATGTGGTTGTAGACGATCAGCTGTGACCGGCCGTCGAAGATGTCGGCCAGGCGGACCGGACCGTCCTCGCCGATCAAGGTGTATTCGGGCAGCTCGACCATCGGCAGCTTGCGCCGTTGCGCGGCGATGGTGTCGAGTTCGCGCGTCGCGGCTTTCTCGCGGCGGCGCAGGTCGTCGAGAGCGGCCCGCCAGGTGTCCTGGTCGACCACCGGCGGCAGGGCGGTCTGCTCGGTCATGTTGCCTCCTGAAGGTTGCGTTCATTGGATAGACCGCTGCGAGCCCGAATACTCATCGCGGATCGCCGAACCAATACGTCAGCGCCTCACGCAGCCCCGCATCCGAGGCGCCGGCCCACGCGATGTGCGCGTCCGGGCGGATCAGCAGGGCCTCGGCTTGGCTGCTGACGATGACGTTGACGCGGTCTGCCCACGGCGCCGCGACATCGCACAGTTCGGACGGCCCGACGAAGACGGGGCGCGCCGCGCGCAGGGCTGCCACGACGTCGTCGGGCAGGTGCGCTGCGAACGTCCCGGCCAGCGCGTGCGGCTGCGCGCCGGGCATCGGGTACCGGACGTCGGACGCCGTGATCATCGCGCCGACGCGCGCGAGTGCCGACGCATCGGAGACCAACTCACTGAACACTTTTCGCAGGGCCTCGTCGGCCGGATCGTGGCCCCGCCGCAGCGCCACCTGGGCCTGAGAATGCAACAACAGGCGCTCGCCGGCGAGGTGCCGTTCGGAGTGGTAGGTCTCCAGTAGCCCCGGCGGTGCCCAGCCCTGCAGCGTCGCGGCCAGTTTCCAGGCGAGGTTCACCCCGTCGAGCATCCCGGCCGAGACCGCGACGCCGCCCGTCGGAATCTGGTGCGCGGTGTCACCGGCCAGCAGTACGCGTCCCGCCACGTAGCGTTCGGTGTGCCGGGCGGCATAGGTGAAGCGGGTCAACCGCTTTGGCTCGCCGAGCGGAAAATCCACGCCGAGTACGCGACGGACACTGGCACCGAATTCATCGAGCGTCATCGGGTCGTCATCGTCGTAATCGTGGTCCGGAGCCTCGCTGGTGTAGAGGCCCAGCCACCCGGGCTCCGACGACGCGATGGCGAAGACGCCGCCTTCGGTCTGGCTGTAGCCCCACGGTAAACGGCCGTAGCCCGGCACGTCGTAGTCGCCGTCCTCACGCAGGGTGATCTCGGGCGGCCACGTCACCGTGGCCATGCGGTGGATCTCGGGATAGACGATGCCCGGGAAGCCGATGCCGGCCAGGTCGCGCACGCGGCTGCGGACGCCGTCGCAGCCCACGACGTAGCGCGCGGTGATGCGGTAGGGGCCCTCCGGACCCTGAACGTCGAGGTGTGCGGCGTCGTCGTCCTGCTGCAGGCCGACGACCTCGTGGCCGCGCGCCGGACCTCGACGCCGAGGTCTTGTGCGTAGTTCTGCAAGAGCGCTTCGAGCCGGGGCTGGGGGAGTCGCTGCACCTGCATCGGCGATTCGTCCAGCTGGGTGAGGTCGACGTGGATGCCGCCGAACGGAAGTTTGGCGGTGACGGGTTCGCCGGCCGCGTCGTTGAGCAGGTCACCCAGTTTCCGGTAGCGCAGCAGGTTCAGAATCTGGCCGCCGATGCCGCCGGCTTTGGCGACCTCGCGGATGTCGGTGAGCCGCTCCAGGACAAGCGGTTTGACCCCGGGGGACTTGACCCCGTGTGTTGGACACGCTGAATCCCGCAAGGTTGGCGGGGGAAGCGAGATGATCCACCACGATGGCAAGGAAAAATTACCCTGACGAGTTCAAACGGGACGCGGTAGCGCTGTACCGAGACACCGAGGGCGCCACGATCACGCAGATCGCCGACGAACTCGGCATCTCCGGTGTGACGCTCTCAGCGTGGTGCAAAGCCGCCGGGGTGCCGATCAGGCACCGCAACCCCACCGCAGCAGCACAGCCGAGCCCCGGCGTTGAGACCCCAGAGCAGGAGCTGGCCCGGCTACGGGCCGAGAACAAGGCGTTACGCGCCACGGAGGCTCGGTTGTCTACCGAGCGTGACATTCTGCGGTCGGCGGCCAAGTATTTCGCCGGGGAGACGAACTGGTGAGCCGCTTCCAGTTCGTCGCCGACCACCTGCACACCTTCGAGGTGAAGTGGCTGTGCGCAGTCGTCGAGGTTGCGCGTTCATCGTTCTACGCCTGGTTGGCCGCTGCCGACGGACGCGCCGCCCGCCAGGCCGCTGACAAGGCGCTGGCCGCGCGTATCCGCACCGTGCACGATGAGGACAACACCTACGGGGCGCCGCGGATCACCGCTGAACTCAACGACGGTGCACCCGACGGTGAGCGGGTCAACCACAAGCGGGTGGCCCGGGTCATGCGCAGTGCCGGGATCGCCGGCTACCGCCGCCGGCGACGGGTGAAGACCACCACGCCGGATCCGGCCAAACAGAAAGTCCCGGACCTGCTCAACCGGGACTTCACCGCCGCGGCACCCAACGTCAAGTACGTCGGCGACATCACCTACCTGCCATTGGCAAGCGGTTCGAATCTGTATCTGGCGACCGTGATCGACTGCTTCTCCGGACGGGTGGCGGGGTGGGCGATCGCCGAGCACATGCGCACCGAACTGGTCGAAGATGCCCTCAAAGCCGCTGCGGCGCTGCGCGGCTCCCTGACCGGTGCAGTGTTCCACACAGATCACGGAAGTCAGTACACCTCAAGGGATTTCGCGAACCTCTGCCGTGACTTGGAGGTCACCCAGTCTATGGGTGGCGTCGGGTCAAGTGCCGATAACGCGCTGGCCGAATCGTTCAACGCCGCCCTCAAACGCGAGATCCTGCAGGACCGCAGCCACTGGCCCGACGCTGCTACCTGCCGCCGCGAAGTGTTCCGCTGGCTGGCTCGCTACAACACCAAACGACGGCACTCCCGGTGCCGCTATTCCAGCCCTGCGACCTACGAAAGGACCCTAACACCGGCTACGCTGCCAGTAGCCGCGTAACCACAAATCCCGTGTCCACTACATGGGGGCAAGGCCCCCGGTCAGACAGAGTTCCGTGGCGAGCGTCAGGCCCGTCGGTCCCGCGCCCACGATGATCACGTCGGTGTCTGTCATGCGTCCCCCTCAAGACGATCAAGCTGCAGTTACGTTGCAGCCCAGCGATTCTGGACCATAAAGGGGGTCTTGCCACAAGCCCCGGGGTGCGCTATATGTTGAAAGTGGGTGTAGGTTGCATTTCTCCGTGTCGAATTGCATTACGAAATGTCGAATGATGTCGAATTCGACATTTGAAATGCAAAGGTCTGCTAAGTAGTCTTCTGCTGCAACGGAAGGTCTGCGAAGCGTCTCGATTGGTTAGTATTTTGTGCTGCAACCACTTTCACTTGTCTTCGGCGGCAATCGGTCGGCAGCGTACTCCAGCCGATCGAATCACGGTGGACAGCCTGCGTACCGAGCTCGCGTCCGTAAAGCATCAAAACCAAAGTTTGCAACGCCAAGTCACCGTGCTAGCCCGGATTTTTCGTGGAATGTTGACTGTGGGGGTGTGTAGATAAGCGAAAGTGCCTGTCCTGCAAGGAATAATTGGACTTCTCTACGGTTCAAAAACCCTGACGGGAAGGCACTTCGCAGGTGAAGAATATCGCGGCGGCATCGCCGGTGAAAGTTTCCGCCGACGGCCATGGCGTTGTGTCGCATGCCGGGATGGGCATGCTGCGTGAGCTTGCCGACCGGACCGGCTTATCGGCGCAGGTCACGGCCGCGTTGGCCGACACCTACCGCGGCCCGTGGGTGTATGCGCCTGGGGAGGTGTTCGCTGATCTGGCGGCCGCGGTCGCCGACGGCGCGGACTGCATCGACGCGGTCGGTCAGCTGTGCGGTGACCGGGAGCACGTCCTGGGGGCCAAGGCCTCAACGACCACCATGTGGCGGCTGATCGATGAGCGGATCGATGCCGCGCATCTACCCGGGGTGCGCGCAGCCCGAGCCGCGGCGCGGGCAGCGGCCTGGGCTGTCGGAGCCGCCCCCACCACCGGCGGCTGGCTGCATATCGACATCGATGCCACGCTGGTGATCGATCACTCCGACAACAAGGCCGGGGCTGCGCCGACCTGGAAGAAAACGTTCGGGCTGCACCCGCTGCTGGCGTTTCTGGACCGCCCCGACATCGCCGGCGGCGAAGCCCTGGCCGGGTTGCTGCGCAACGGTAACGCCGGCTCCAACACCGCCTCCGACCACATCATCGTCCTGCACCAGGCTTTGGCATCGCTGCCAGCGGCGTGGCGGCCCAACCCCGACGATCCCGACAACCCCGAGGCCCCGAAGGTGTTGGTGCGCTGCGATACCGCCGGATCCACCCACAAATTCGCCGCAGCGTGCCGGGCCGCCGGGGCCGGGTTCTCCTTCGGGTACCCCGTCGATACCCGCGTCCAGGACGCCGTGGACACCCTCAACCTCGGCGATTGCTGGTATCCAGCGATCGACACCGACGGCGGGATCCGCGACGGCGCGTGGGTCGCTGAAGCCACCGACCTGGTCAACCTGGCCTCCTGGCCCGAAGGGACCCGGCTGATCCTGCGTAAAGAACGCCCCCACCCCGGCGCGCAGTTGCGGTTCACCGACGCCGACGGCATGCGGGTCACCGCGTTCATCACCGACACACCACCGGGTGTCGTACCCGGTCAGGTCGCCGGTCTGGAACTACGGCACCGCCAGCACGCCCGCGTCGAGGACCGTATCCGCGAACTCAAAGCCACCGGGCTGCGTAACCTGCCCTGCCACTCCTTCTGGGCCAATGCTGCCTGGCTCGAAATCGTCCTGGCCGCCGCTGACCTGGTCACCTGGACCCGCCTCATCGGGTTCGCCAGCGATCGCGCTCTGGCCCGCGTCGAGATCACCACGTTCCGCTACCGGGTCCTGCACGTGGCCGCCCGTATCACCCGCGGCGCCCGCCAACTGCGGCTACGCATCGATGCCACCTGGCGCTGGGCGGCGGCGATCGCCGCCGCCTGGCACCGCGTCCGCACCGCCTTCGGATAACACCCCACCCCATCGGACCCATCAACGATGAAGGACCCACAGGCCCCAGGAAAGCCCGCCCCACCCGGCGACACGGGACAGCACCTCTACGCCACCACACGAAAACCACTACCCAACAACACAACTCGGCATCACACCGAACCCACACCAATTACCACGCAAAATCCGGGCTAGAGCGGCGTCTAGGGGCTGCGGAGCCGTCCCTTGGCCCCCACATAGGGGACCACCATCCGGCTGTCATCGAGCTTCGAAGCCAGGTGGCCGAACTCGCGCAGCAACTCGTGGAAAAGACTCGTGCGATCGGGTCGCTGCAGGACGATATCGAGATATTGAGAGAGCCCAATCGATCCCTTGTCCGCGAGTACGGTCTTCTGGAATTTGACTGATAGCTCTACGCAATTCGCGGTGTGACTGACTGAACCACCGGTGGGCCCAGGTCACCCTGCCGGTCAGCCGAGGGCTTCCAGCAGTGCGTCAGCTGCCTTGTCCCAGGAGATGATTGCCGACAGACGGTCGCGCAAAGCGTGGGCCCGCCGGAACGCCGCGGTCGGATCCTTCAGCCGCTCTGCGAGTGCCGCGCCCCAAGTTGCCGCGACGCGGCTCGCGTCACCCTGAGTGGGGAGAATCATTTCGGCGAATTCTTCGCCCAAGTCCCGCTCAAGTAGTCGAGCTAAACCCGATTCTTCACTGATCAGCACCGGGACACCTGCAGCGATGGCCTCAAGGGCGGCCAAGCCGAAACCCTCGTGGCGAGAAGGCATGAGAACCACCCGAGACTGCCACAAGTCTGCGCGAATGCTGCTCTCGTCGTCGCTGTAGGGCCGCAAGACGAAACGAACCGCCGGCTGTGCAACGCTTTCTAGTGTCCTGCGCCGGGAATTCGTTGAAGATATGAACCGAGTCGTTCGAAGATCTCGTCGGCGGTCTTGGTCCAGTTGAACGGGCGGGGGTTGTCGTTCCAGTCTGCGATCCACTCGCGAATGTCCTTCTCGAGGGCCTGAATTGAGCGGTGAACGCCGCGGCGCAGTTTCTGGTCGGTGAGTAACCCGAACCACCGCTCGACCTGGTTGAGCCACGACGAGTAGGTCGGGGTGAAGTGCATGTGGAATCGGGGATGGGCGGCAAGCCATTTGGTTACTGTCGGCGATTTGTGCGTCGAGTAGTTGTCGCAGATCAGATGGACGTCCAGGTCAGCGGGCACGGTGTTGTCCAACTTGGTCAAGAACTTCTTGAACTCGATCGCGCGGTGCCGGCGGTGAATCGAGCCGTAGACCTCGCCGGTGGCCACATCCAGGGCGGCGAACAAGGTGGTGATTCCGTGCCGCACGTAGTCATGGGTGCGGCGCTCGGGCATGCCGGGCATCATCGGCAGCACCGGCGCGCTGCGATCCAAGGCCTGGATCTGCGATTTTTCATCGACGCAGAGCACCAGTGCCTTCTCCGGCGGGTCCAGATACAACCCCACGACGTCACGGACCTTGTCGACGAACTGCGGGTCGTTGCTGATCTTGAAGGTGTCCACCTGATGCGGCTTGAGGCCGAACGACTTCCAGATCCGTCCGACCGTTGACTTCGACAACCCGGTCTCAGCCGCCATCGAAGACCGCGACCAGTGCGTGGCGCCTTTGGGTTGACGCTCCAACGTGGCCACGATCAGCTGCTCGACCGCCTCGTCGGTGATCTTGCGCGGCGCACCAGGACGCGGCTCATCGGCCAGACCCTCCAGTCGCGCCTCCAGGAACCGTCCACGCCATTTGCCGACCGTTTGCGGCCACACACCTTCATCAGCGGCGACTTCCTTGTTGGATTTCCCTGCCGCGCAACCCAACACGATCCGACAACGTTGGGCCAACGCCTGCGAGGACTTCGATCGACGGGCCCACCGCTGCAACGTCTCACGTTCGTCGTCGGTCAACACCAACTCGACTACCGGCCTACCCCTGGTTCCCACCCGCCAATTCTACAATTAATCAACTAATTTACGGCGCAGGACACTAGGTAGTACTTCACTTTGTCGGCTTCCTCACCCGCAGGCACGCCGCGGACAACGAGCGTTGGACGAACGCTCGGCGAGGTACCGAGCAGCGTCGATGCTTCAACGACAGCGAGGGCGGCGATGTCTAGGCCTTTCGACACCGGGTCTTCGGCGCGGGCGAGGACCAGCACCTGGTTACGTTGCGGCGGGTCCTCAGGATCGATGACTTCGCCCCAGTCTCGCAAACCGGGCGTCAGCTCAATGACTTTGGGCATCGGTCGGCCGCGTCCACGCATCGAGTGTTCGATTGCGCCGGTCAGCAGAGGCCCCACTCCGACCACAAGATCTGCGGTAATTGCCAGCTCGGTCTCAAGCTCACGCCGATCGTCGGACAGCGACATCCGCGACGGGCCGCCGGGGGTCTCCTTGGCCGCCTCGAGTGACTCTGCATCGGTGTGAACGATGTGGACCCGCTTAGCGTTCGGGTAGAACTGCCCGCGTAGGGCCTCGGCGTGCGGGCCCAAGACTCTGCCGTGACCGATGACGACATCGGGGTAGTAGTCTGCGGGTACCGTGACCGGGCGGGTGCAAAGAAGTTCACGGGGCGTCAGGCCGGGCACGGGCAAAGGGCTCACGAGGTTGACGTTGACGCCGGATGCGGCATCTCGGTCATCGGAACTTGCGGCAGGAACGTCGACAGTGACGTCGGCACCGCGAGCGGCGAGCGCAACAGCAAGCTCTCGGTTAACCGTTGACAGGCCCCCGTGCGAAGATGACCATTCGTCTCCGACTAGGAGAATTCGGGTCGAGCCACTCCGTCTACGCCGTGGCAGAAGATCGCCTTGCCGCTCACTCAAACCGGAGGATGCCGCGGCAATTTCGTCCATCACCGCAGAAAATGCCGGGACGGCTCTCCGCTCGTTCTCCGGATCTAGTACGAGCCATTCTCCGTCTTCAGCGGCCAACCCGATCGCGACATGATCAAAACCGACGCCATCTGAATCCCGCAGAAGAATCTGCTGGGTCATGCCGACGAGACGGCCTAGGGGCGTGGTGGCCGAGCCCTCTATGGCGTCACTCCACTTGCTACTCGGCGGGCTAACGATGCCGATAATCCCGAGAAGGGCGCCACTAAAAGGAAACTCCCGCCGCATCGTCACCGAAGTGGCGAGCAGCTCCTGCATCCGATTTCGGAGAAGTTTCGAAAACCCGCCCCCGTACTGAATCGCCTTGACGTCGACTGCCAGCACAGCGCCGTCACCTTTTACGAGCGCAATATCTGCCCCGCCGTCGGGACCACCGACCGGGAGCCGCACTCCCTCGAATCGTTCCGTAAGCCTTTCAGCCAGTTCGTCTTCGAACGCTGCGACGCTGCGCTGCCAGGCTCGACCGGTCCCCGGCGTCGTTTCCATGGTTGCGAGTTGAGTCAGTGTCACCAAGGGGTCAACCGGCATGCCCGAATGGTAGCCGTGGCCAAATATCCACGGATGACCGTTGCGGCCGAAATGGCCAAAACCTGCCGCCGCCGCCAAAAGCGATCTGCCAGTATCCTGATCTGGTATTCCCCGGCGGGTGTGCCTCTCCTGCTCAGCAGTGACTCGCAGCCGGGGTTACTTTCCTGCGATGACCGTGCTCACACGTCGGGCCCAGCGTCATGCGCCCTGACGCACCCGCTGGAGGTCATAGTCGGAGCTCCGACACCGTAGAGGTCGCCCTCGGGGCCAGGGGGCCACCTCTCGAAGTGCTACTTGAACTGATAGAAATCGTTTGGCCCGCGCCAAGAATTGTCTCGGGAGGGGGACGGATTTCCTATATCGTGCTGCGGCATAGCTGCTGGGCGAGATCGCGTCGCCAGCCGGTTCGCGGACATGTCACTGGAAAAGCCGGCGACATGCTGACCGCGACATGCCACGCGGCGACTGTGAACGGCGACGATTTTGAGGATGACGGCGGGGAGCACCGGCGAGAGCCGACCACGATGGCACGCAGCTTCCGACGCGTTTTGGCACGCACTAGGAGGCCAGCAAATCGCGGACACAGAAGACGGCCCGGACACCGACCTCGCGGACTGGCCGAACTCACAACGGGGGGTAGCGATTCACAGCCACGGCGGTTTCGCCCCCGAATGCTGGACCGGAGACGTTGATGGGCACAGCTTTTCGTTCCGAGAACGCCATGGCCAATGGGACATCGTGATCGACTATCCGCCGACCGGCAGGTACATCCAACAGGTGGCCGGAACCGAACCCGACGGCACCGCGACCTACCAGACCCGTGAGCTAAAGGTGGGAGTGCACATCGCCACCGGCACTGTCGATGACGCCGGCTACGGATCTGCGGTGTCTGAACGCGCGCAGTTCATCATTGACACGATCCGCACCCATCTGCCCCCGCACACCGTCGACGACAACCGCAGACCCGACCTCAGCGAGCGTAGGCGCGGTATAGCGTTGGCACAAATTATGCGATATGTTTTACAGATAATATCTGGCAGTGGCCCTGCGATTCAGGTGGGCTACTCACCCTGATCTTGAAGAGGTGTTCGCTATGCCGCTGTCTCAAGTCGACGTCGCGACGTCGAAGATCCGAAACTCCATCATTGGTGGGCGCTACTCGATCGGGGATCGCCTGCCGACTCTTGATGAACTAAGCCGGGAATGGTTCAGTGCGACTGCAGGCCCCCAGCATGCAAGGGCGGTGTACGCACCGCTGATTGCCGACGGGCTGGTCGAGGCGCGCACAGGCCGCAACGGCGGGCATTTCGTCGTTGCTAACAGGCCGATGGATGCCACCGCCACGAACGATCTACTCGCAGAGGCAGCGCGGTCGGCCCACTCGGCACTCGAAGCGCTGACCGCTTTTACACTCTACGTTGTTGAATTCCAAAAGGTCAGCAGCGGAAGCTACTTCGGCGCAAGCTTGCAACCAAGCCGCGGAGCCGCAGAACAATTCGCAATAGAAATTCTCACCGCACTCGGCGAGAGCCCCGATGACGCTGCTGGTGCGGCCTCCGCAGCTGGATGGGGGGCGGCCGATTCGTCAACCGAGTATGCCGTGCGAATATTTCCACGTCCGCTACGCGGTAAATCCATTGCTTGACAATGATTGTCAGCGGGAGGTACGCATACCGCTGCCGCTCCAATACGCTGACTCGGTTCTGGGTACGAACACGCCGAGACAACCGCGGTCTCGGCGTGTTCGCGCCCGGCGCTAACCGCGTTCGGTGACAGTGGTGCGGGGATGGCGTGCGGCGGTGGCGGGCGTGACGTAACGCCCGGTGATCGCGCTGCGGTGATGGGTACCGGAACTGTGGTTACGTCCACTGCCACCTTCGGTGACAGTGGTCCGCGGGTTACGCGCTGCGGTGGATTGGCGTACGTACCGTCCGGTGACACTGCTTCGGCTTCTAGCCATGATGGTGTTCTCCTTTGTGTTGTGAGTTACTTCAGGGGCCCGCAGTCCGCGGTTGCGGATGTGGACAGTTGAGGGTGGCTCCGCGAAGCGTGCTCAGGCCGAACGGCGTTGCAGCTCAGCATTCTTGAGTTTGAGCAGCTTGCGGCGGACGGTTTCGCCTTCGCTGGCGGGGCGGCCACACATCGTGGCGGCGTCAGCCCACGTGCGGGCGCCGTCGTGGTGCCGGGCCCACACGATTTCTCTCTCGATGGGGGTCAGCGCATCCATGATCCGTTTGAGGACGGGATTGGTGATGAGCTGCCGCTCCGAGGTGTACTCGGATGCTTGCAAGCGGTCCATCGGACAGGCCGGACCGTCGCCCCCGGACTCGACGTGGTCGGGTTCCTCCAGTGAGGCAATCAGCCGACCGCGGCGCTTGGTTTCGGTGAGCGGCAACCACAAGCCGTGCTGATACCGGGTCAGATCTCGCAATTGGTCGCGGGGGTTGTAGACCGCGGCACTGGAGGTCGCGGAGGTAGGCAGCCAGGAGTCGTCGAGCAGCGCTGAGATGACCGCCTCTATCCGCGCCTCCGAAGGCCACTTCGTGTACCCGAGGATGTAGCGCGTGAAGTCGATGACGGCCTGACGTACTGCCTTGCGATCGGTGTTGTTGATGAGGGCGTCGCGAGTGCGGATGGCCAGATGGAGTGCTCGTCCGGCCAAGTGGTGACCCAAACCGGACAGCACGGACCAGCCCTGCATCAGGTCGGCGACGCGGGCAGACCACGCCGCGGCCGCCGAGTGCTGCATGGCGATCGCCGATCCCATGATTGGCGTCAGGCGATGGATTTCGTTGACTGTGGCTTGCATGCCCAGCAACGCCGGTGCGATGAGGTCGTTGATCCCGTGGTAGGCCCTGCTGGCATCCAACATGGTGCGGGAGGCAAGGCTCAGGGTGTCGTGCATGCTCGCGTGGGCGTCGAGGATCGCGCGAGTAGCGGCGCGCACGGAATCACGCATGGTGCTGACAGCTGAGGCGGCGTCGACGACATGGGACCAGGCCCTCATATTGACACGGGGGACTGAGGTATCAAGCCAGCGGGCAATGCTGCCCGATCCGGCGCCGGCGAGGCCACGAACCTGCTGGCTGTAGTCGGGGCGAAGCCCCCTTGCACCGAGAATGTTCTGCGACCACGGGCGGGTCACGTGAGCCAGATGGCTGCCGGGAATCTCGTTCATTGGGCCGCGTTGATGACTTCGGAATGTATCGACCGCACGGGCGAAGGTGCGCGCCGCATTCTGTTGGTCTCGGCCTGTGATGTCCTTGACCGCGCGGAGGGCGTCCGTGAACGTTCCAGCAGCATCAGCGCCGGAAATGCCCCGGAGAGCGGCGGCACTGTGTCCAAGGCTTCCGGCAGCCGGCGCGGTTGGACCTAGCAGGTGGTGCGTGCGCGCCGCAATGCCTGCTGTCAGCGGTCACGTATTTCCCCAGGTTTGAGGGGTTGTCCGTCACGTAATTCCCCACCCTGGCTGTCACGTAATTCCCCACCCTGGGCGGTGTGTCTGCCTGGTGTGGGCCTCGTTTACCGGTTCGCTCTGCATCCATCTGATGGTGGATGGAAGGGCGCTGATGGCGAGGAGAAGTATCGTGATGCTCGATTTGGTCGAGTTGTTCACCCACTGGCACGCGGGCCGTTCGCAGGTCCAGTTATCGGAGTCGCTGGGCATTGACCGCAAGACCGTCCGCAAATATTTGGCTCCGGCGGTCGCGGCGGGTATCGGCCCGGGTACGGAGCCGCTGACCGCGCCACAGTGGTCGGAGCTGATCGGCGGGTGGTTCCCGGAACTGTCCGATCCTGCGGCGCGGGCGCTGACCTGGCCGCTGATCGAACCGCACCGGGACCAGATCAAGACCTGGCTCGATGCCGATGTCACGATCGCCACGATCGCTCAGCGGTTGCGGGACGAGCATGCGGTAGCGGTGTCGGAGTCCTCGGTTCGGCGTTGGATCGCAACACATTTCGCGGAAGAGGTGGCACGAGCGAAGGTGACCGTGCCGCGCGGGCCGGTCGAGCCGGGCAGTGAAGCGCAGATCGACTACGGTCGCCTGGGCATGTGGTTCGATCCCGCGGTGGGCCGCCGGGTGGCGGTGTGGGCGTTCGTGATGGTGTTGGCGTGTTCGCGGCACCTGTTCGTGCGCCCGGTGATCCGGATGGACCAAACCACCTGGTGCGCTTGCCATGTCGCGGCGTTCGAGTTCTTCGGCGGGGTCCCGGCCCGGTTGGTGTGTGACAACCTCAAGACCGGGGTGGACAAACCCGACCTGTATGACCCGAAGATCAACCGCGCCTATGCCGAGCTGGCCACCCACTACGGCACCCTGATCGACCCGGCGCGGGCGTTCAAACCCAAAGACAAACCCCGCGTCGAACGGCCCATGCAATACATCCGGGATTCGTTCTGGCGCGGCCGCCAGTTCGACGGGCTGCCCGCGATGCAAACCGACGCCCAGCGCTGGAGCATCGAGGTGGCCGGGGCGAGGTCGTGTCGGGCACTGGAGGGCGCGCCGCCGTTGCGGGTGTTTGAAGCGATCGAAGCCAGCGCGTTGATCGGGTTGCCGCCCAGAGTATTTGAACTGTCCACCTGGTCGATCGGCACCGTCGGCACCGACGCGCACCTCAAGGTCGGCAAGGCGTTGTACTCGGTGCCGTGGCGGCTGATCGGGCAACGCCTGCATGCCCGCACCGCCGGCGACGTGGTACAGGTCTTTCACGCCGATGCGGTGGTGGCCATCCACGTGCGCCGCCCATCGGGGCGCTCGACCGACTTCGCCCATTACCCGCCGGAGAAGGTCGCGTTCGCGATGAAAACCCCGACCTGGTGCCGGCGCACCGCCGAACTGGTCGGCCCGGCCTGCGTCGCGGTGATCGCCGCGTTCATGGCCGACAACGCCATCCACCATCTGCGCGCCGCGCAAGGAGTGCTCGGGCTGCGCGACAAACACGGCTGCGACCGGTTGGAGGCCGCGTGCGCCCGCGCCATCGCCGTCGGTGACCCGTCCTACCGCACCATCAAAGGCATCCTGGCCGCCGGCACCGAACACGCCGGCGACGAACCGCCCGCCAGCACCGGCGCGGCGGGGGCGTTTCTGCGTGGCCCCGACCAGTTCGGCACCGATACCGGCATCATCGCCTGATCGTCACCAATTCCACACTGCTGCAACATAATCAACCTTCAAAGGAAGCCCACCATGTCTATCTGTGATCCGGCGCTACGCACCGCGCTGCGCACCCTGAAACTGTCCGGCATGCTCGACACCCTCGATGCCCGGCTCGCCCAAACCCGCGACGGCGGCCTCGGCCACCTCGAATTCCTGCAAGCCCTCTGTCAAGACGAGATCGCCCGCCGCGAATCCGCCGCTCTCACACGGCGATTGCGCCGCGCCAAGTTCGAAGAACAGGCCACCTTCGAAGACTTCGACTTCACCGCCAACCCGAAACTGCCCGCCGCGATGCTGCGCGACCTGGCCGCCCTGCGCTGGCTCGACGCCGGCGAATCAGTCATCCTCTACGGCCCCGTCGGCGTCGGCAAAACCCATGTGGCACAAGCACTCGGACATCACGTAGCCCGCCGCGGCGGGGACATCCGCTTCGTCAAATGCGCCCGCATGCTCGCCGACCTTGCCGGCGGACACGCCGACCGCACCATCGGCCAGCGCATGCGCGAGTACACCCGGCCCCTGGTACTGATCGTCGATGACTTCGCGATGCGTGAGCACACCACCACCCAATCCGACGATCTCTACGATCTGGTCTCCGACCGGGCCATCGCTGGCAAACCCCTCATCCTGACCAGCAACCGCGCCCCCAAAGACTGGTACCCGCTGTTCCCCAACCCCGTCGTGGCCGAATCCCTACTCGACCGACTGATCAACACCAGCCACCAAGTCCTCATGGACGGACCCAGCTACCGACCCCGGAAACGACCCGGCCGCACCACCACCTAGACAACGCCCGCCCCGACCGGTAAGACCAACACGAGGCCCACACCTGGGGAATTACGTGACAGCAACCCCTGGGGAATTACGTGACCGACGACACTGCAGCACCGCCGTTGAACTGCCGCAGCGCATCGAATGTGGTGTGATCGATGGCGGGCAGGAATTGACGTTGCCAGTCGACCGTGGGCGTCAGCGCAGGCTGGTTAAGTGCCGTCGTCAGGGACCTTGCGATGTCACTGATCGCAGAACTGTTGCCGGCTTGAAGCGCTGCGGCAGCCAGACGCGCCGCCGCGGCCGACAACGGACCGGGAACAGTCGGCGTGGGCGGGCTGGCGAGAGGCCTGGTGGCAGGTAGAGCCGAAATAGCTGCGGGTGTCTCGTCTTCGTCGCGGTCCGACATGGAAGCCTCCTGTTGGTTGTAGAGCGAGGCCGTGAATTTTTGGCCCTCTACTGTTCAGGCGCCTCGTTCAGCGATATCGACACCAGTGTGATGAACATCACACTGGTGCGGTTTGGGCGTCATCAGCGAACCGCCTCGCCAGGCAGCGGTGGGCGCGGTTCACCGGAAGTACTCGCCGCGGCGCAGCTTGTCGAGCCGCTCTTCCCATCGTTGAACCCTGTCGAGCCACATCTCGCGTGTCGCGATCTGCAACGCGAGTGTTGCCAGCGCCTCGCGTGCGTCCGGTGTGCGAATGAGCGCCCATTCGCGGCCGGACCTGGTCCACAGATGGGCTGCGATCGGTGTGTGCTCGAATTGATCGCACCAGTAGCGTTCTGCGGTATCGAGCAGCCCGGCCGGATCGTCGAGCGCCATCATGCAGCACATTTGGTTGTAGACATTGATGGCCGCGTCGGAAAATCCCATCCGCGCCGCGCGCTGTAGGAAGCGCAGCCCGCGGCGCGGGTCTACGGGGGTTAGGCAGAAGCCGCGGTTGTTGTAGCACAGTGCTTCTGGGAGCCATCCCTGCTCGCACATGAACTCGAACAGGGCGGCAGCTTCCGTGTGGCGCCGGGCGTGAAGGAAGGCTCTGGCCTGGTTCTGTACCTGGTGAGTCATCGGCGCCAGCGTGGACATCGGTTGCTCCTGAAGAACGTTCCGATCCGCGAGTTCCATCGCCACAGCCTCGGGTGTCGTCGGAGTTTCGGCGCGCACACCCTCGGGTAAGGGCAGCGTTGCGCCGTGCCCGCGCAGCCACTTGTACTCCCGCACGAGGGAGGGCAGGCCCCAGCCGTCTAAAGACTCCGCGCTGAGGCGATCTGCGATCCACCTGTAGTCAGCGGTGAGATCCTCTGAAGGAGGGCGGTTCTCGGCGATGGCGCGTTGAGTTGCGCGCGAGGGTGCGTTGAGCGTCACGATGTCTGCAAACGGCGCGTGGTAGACCCAGTCGCAGACGAAGTGGAACGCGGCAGCGGTGAGTTCTCCGATGGCAGTGGTTCTTTCCGGCTGGCGCCGAGTCGCCAGCGTGCTGCCAATCCCGAGGGCATCGATCCACTGCTTCCCTATGGGCGACGGGCCGTCCTCCCACACATCAATGGCGAGTGCGAGAGACAGTGGAACAGCAATGTCATGTGTGCAGCCGTATCGAACGAAAGCCTCGCCGTCCAACCCCGCATCGTTGATCTGGGCAACGAAGGTCAGGATGTTCTTGCGTTGGGGAAGGTCCGCCCCGAGGTCTTCGATGTCCAGTTCAGACAGCGCGCCCCGCAGTGCCCGGACGACGCCGCCGAGGTCGAGCTCCAGGTCTAGTGTCCGCGCGGCGTCATCGCCGAGTGCAAGCTCATCCTCGGGCACGTGCATCTCCTGAAGTCTCAGAATCTTGTTAGCTTCTGCGCAAGATCATGTGTAGGATCGTATTCACGATCTTACACGACCCTGAGGTGGGAAAGTATGTCCAAATCAACGATCTTCCAACTCAGCGATCTGGCAACAAAGCGGACAGAGTTCTTTCGTACTGCGCGAGAAGAGGGTGCCGCCCATGTCCGAGACGCCGATGGAACACCCTTTGTAATGCTGCGTGAGCAGCGCGTGGAATCATTGGAAAGCCTCGCTGCGTGGTCTGGCCGGCTGCTGAGACTGCAAGAACTGCTCGCACGCGAAACCGCACCATCGGTGGTGGACCTCGGGGAACTCGCATGGCTTCGCCCGTTTGACGCAGACGATCTACGCGAGTTTGCCGAAGAGCTGTCTCAAGTGTTGATTGCATCCCTGTCTGATGAGTCCACCGGCGTCCTCGACGAGATGCTCAATGCCTGGCGTGTCACTGCAAGACAACTGGAGGACCCGTTGCGCAGAGCCGTGCTGGTGGCCGATCACGGTCCGACCGACTATGTCGATGCACCGCGGCCACATGGCGAATAGTGCCTATCAGCCGAGCCGTCCGGCGCAACGTCCGGGCGGCAAGCCAAGCGACGCACCAGCATTTCGAGTCCTTGTGCACCGGCAGTACTACGAGAAGTACACACGGCTGGCGGACGTCGTTGGGATCAAGCAGGCGCAAGAATTGTGGGATTACCTGGCCATGACGCCGGACAAGCCTCCGTCGGTGGGGGCGTGTTGCATCCTCAAAGGCAAGGCGGGCGACCCACAAGACGTGGGCTGGTCCAAGACGCGCCACTATGAGGCTTCATCAAAGGTTCGGATCGACTACCAGTTCAATCGGGAGTACCGGACGGCCGAAGGCGGGGATCCGCACCCTGTCGTAGCGATCATGACCATCACTTTTTCTAGCCATTAGTGTGTGAACTAGAGTTCGCTGGCGGAGTCGGGTTCGACAACCCCACCACGGGCAGCCCCGACATGGCGAGTCCCCGATTCTGAGTCCACCCGGAATTAGATTCGGGTTTGTTGATCCAGATTCAGTTGATTTCGCAGGCCATCGGGGTGTGACTGCACGTACAGACGGCAGCGTACTCGGCGGGTGTTCGGTAGCCCAGCGCCGAGTGCCGGTGCCGCAGGTTGTGGTCAGCCTTGAAGTCCCCGATCACCACTCGGGCCTCCATCAGGGTGTTCCAGTGATTGCGGTTGAGGCACTCCTTGCGTAGTCGGTTGTTGAACGATTCGATGTAGCCGTTGTTCCACGGCGTGCCCGGCGGGATGTAGGACAACCCGACCTTGCCGTCGCAAAACTGTTGCAGCGCAGCCGAAATGAACTCAGGGCCGTTGTCCATCCGCAACACCATCGGCGGCCCGCCGGCCGCGGCGAACACCTTCTCCAACTCGGCCACCAGTCGCTGCGCGGTGATCGACCGCTCGACGATGTTCAGCAGCGACTCACGGGTGTGCTCGTCAAGCATCGACGCGATCTTGATGGCCTTGCCGTCGACGGTGGAGTCGAACTGAAAATCGATGGCCCACACCACCTTCGGCGCATCCGCGATGACCTCCGGTGGGCACGATGACACCCCCGACCGCTTGCGCGGCGAGGTGACCTTCACCTGCAGACCTTCCTCGCGCCAAAGCCGGTGGATCTTCTTCTTGTTCACCTCACGGCGCTCGTCGTACCGCAACGCCGCCCAGGCACGCCGGAACCCATGACACGGGTGTTTGGTGGCGTACGAGCGCAACCAAACCCGCATATCGGCGTCCGGATCGGACGGGGTCAGCGCCATCGGCAGGTTTCTGTAAGTGGAGCGGGCCAGCCCAACGGCCTTGCACGCCAACCGTTCCGACATGCTCAAGGTGTCCTTGAGCATGTCCACGGCGCGGCGCTTGGCAGCTGGGCTCAGAATTTTCCCTTCGCAACCTCCCGCAACGCGTCCTTCTCCAGCTCAGCCTCGGCCAACAGCCGCTTGAGGCGGGCGTTCTGCTCGCGCAGCTCCTTGAGCTCGCGGGCGGCGTCGGTGTCCATCCCGCCGTAGGCGCGGCGCCAGTTGTACAACGTCGCCGGCGATACGCCCAGCTCGGCGGCGATCTCCTCGCCAGTCTTGCCCTCGGCAGCCAACTCGTCCGCGCGGCGCAACTTGCGCACGATGTCCTCCGCGGAATGCCCCTTGCGTCCAGCCATGTATCTCATCGTCCCTTCTCGGCCCGAAACCGGGCCACGGGACTCTAAAACACGCTGGACTCATTCACAGGGAACACGCCAGGCGTCACCGCGCCCACCAATCCGGCCGGTCCGAACCGCTGCCGGATCGCCGCCGCCGCGGCGTTGACCGCCGCCACCACGTCACCCCAGGGACTGCTCCGCTCGTCGGGAATCGTCACATCGATCCCGACTCGAACCGCCACCATGAGGAACCGCGCCCGAACCGCCTCAAGTCGCCCGCCGGCCCGACGTAGCCAGCCGCGGACCGTGGCCGCCGGAACCCGCAACTGCTCAGCGATCTGCCGATACCCCTGCCCGTGGCCGCGCAGCGACAAAGACTCCCAAATCACCTGTGCCGCATAAGCCCTACGCAGCAACACCGTGACCGGCAACAACACATGGGTCACCAGACACGACCGGCACCGCGCCCGCCGCGGCCGAACCGCACCGGCCAGACCGACGACACGGCGAGTGCGGGCGAATCCCCAGCCGCCAAGAACACCCTGCGAGCACGCCGGGCAGCTGATCTGGCCAGCTGCCAACCGGGACTCGACGCAGACCAGATCAGCCTCTACCGTCACCATCAGTGCCTCCGTGCACTACAGCGCGGCACCCTGCGAGCCCGCCAAGACTTCGGCGGGGTGCCGCGCACCCATCAGTTCCTCATCACACTGATGGTGCACACCACCAAGCTCAAGCCGGCGGGCCACGCCACCGATCACATCGGCAAGATCAATGACGAATGGCCACCCCGTGATAGCCATCCAGAGAGACGGTCAACACTCCATGATCCTTGCCTCGGCTTCTGACTTGTCCGGCCCTTGTGAGGGCACATGGAAAAAGGGGATGCCGAAGGAGCGAACATCGCTGGCCACATCCGTGTGATTGGAGATCACCATCGGAACCGTCACCGGCAGCTCGCCGCGCCGGTGACGCCACAGCAGGTCGAGCAGGCAGTGATCGGACCTCGATGCGAGAACTGCCATGCGCTTTGGCCTTGACTGGTCGGTCAGCAGCCACTTCATCCCGTAGGGTTCGAGGCTGGTCGCCAGGTCGGATTCGATATCCGCGATCGCTGCTTGCAGATCGCTGCGATGGAATACCACCCGCTGGAAGAAGTCGCCGCCTTCCGGGTCTGATGAGTACTGATCGAGTGAGACGATGTTGCCCTTGTTGCGGGTGATGAGCGCCGTGACTGCAGCGACGAGCCCGGCTTGGTCAGGTCCGTGCACGATGAGGCAGGCGTGGTCGCGCAGGCGTGTTGTCGGTGCCATGGGATGTGCTTTCTCGGGCGGCGGTCAGTTGACCGGGTCGTCGGATACAGGTGCGAGCGAGATGTCGAAGGATGTCGAGCTCCAGGTCTCGCGCAGTAGCTTCCCGCGGGGACCCGTACCCGGCTCGTGAACGGTGAAGGGGACGATCA
The DNA here is from genome assembly GCF_046250085.1 of Mycobacterium sp. SMC-16. Classification (NCBI taxonomy): domain Bacteria; kingdom Bacillati; phylum Actinomycetota; class Actinomycetes; order Mycobacteriales; family Mycobacteriaceae; genus Mycobacterium; species Mycobacterium sp. SMC-16. Next base: position 4,483,783 of record NZ_CP176427.1, on the reverse strand, counting down.
GGGACTCTTTGACGCCGAATACGGTGTCGTGACCGAGCCATTCGTCACCCTCTACGAATATGTGGGTGATCAGCGTGTGGTAGCCGGGTGCGCTCACCATGAAGTGGATGTGAGCCGGGCGCATGGGTGAGCGTCCAGCCGCCGCGAGAAGCTGTCCGACCGGGCCGTCGTGCGGGATCGGGTAGGCAGCGGGTTGCACTGTCCAGTAGTCGAAATGTCCGGCCAGGTCGGTGTGTAGCCGGGCGCGGCCGGCGAGCCGGGCACCCTCGTACTGCACGTCGTAGAAGCCGTCGTCGTCGGCGGCCCACACTTCGACGCGAGCGCCTGCAATGAGATCGCCATTGGTCGAACGCACCGTGCCGCGCAAGTGGCAGGGTCGTCCGACCATCCCCTGCCCGATGTCGTCACCGTTCATGATCGTCGGAGCGTCGTCAACGAAGAACGGTCCGAACACGGTCGACTCGGTTGCCTCCGAGTGTCGTCGGTCACGTAATTCCCCAGGGGTTGCTGTCACGTAATTCCCCAGGTGTGGGCCTCGTGTTGGTCTTACCGGTCGGGGCGGGCGTTGTCTAGGTGGTGGTGCGGCCGGGTCGTTTCCGGGGTCGGTAGCTGGGTCCGTCCATGAGGACTTGGTGGCTGGTGTTGATCAGTCGGTCGAGTAGGGATTCGGCCACGACGGGGTTGGGGAACAGCGGGTACCAGTCTTTGGGGGCGCGGTTGCTGGTCAGGATGAGGGGTTTGCCAGCGATGGCCCGGTCGGAGACCAGATCGTAGAGATCGTCGGATTGGGTGGTGGTGTGCTCACGCATCGCGAAGTCATCGACGATCAGTACCAGGGGCCGGGTGTACTCGCGCATGCGCTGGCCGATGGTGCGGTCGGCGTGTCCGCCGGCAAGGTCGGCGAGCATGCGGGCGCATTTGACGAAGCGGATGTCCCCGCCGCGGCGGGCTACGTGATGTCCGAGTGCTTGTGCCACATGGGTTTTGCCGACGCCGACGGGGCCGTAGAGGATGACTGATTCGCCGGCGTCGAGCCAGCGCAGGGCGGCCAGGTCGCGCAGCATCGCGGCGGGCAGTTTCGGGTTGGCGGTGAAGTCGAAGTCTTCGAAGGTGGCCTGTTCTTCGAACTTGGCGCGGCGCAATCGCCGTGTGAGAGCGGCGGATTCGCGGCGGGCGATCTCGTCTTGACAGAGGGCTTGCAGGAATTCGAGGTGGCCGAGGCCGCCGTCGCGGGTTTGGGCGAGCCGGGCATCGAGGGTGTCGAGCATGCCGGACAGTTTCAGGGTGCGCAGCGCGGTGCGTAGCGCCGGATCACAGATAGACATGGTGGGCTTCCTTTGAAGGTTGATTATGTTGCAGCAGTGTGGAATTGGTGACGATCAGGCGATGATGCCGGTATCGGTGCCGAACTGGTCGGGGCCACGCAGAAACGCCCCCGCCGCGCCGGTGCTGGCGGGCGGTTCGTCGCCGGCGTGTTCGGTGCCGGCGGCCAGGATGCCTTTGATGGTGCGGTAGGACGGGTCACCGACGGCGATGGCGCGGGCGCACGCGGCCTCCAACCGGTCGCAGCCGTGTTTGTCGCGCAGCCCGAGCACTCCTTGCGCGGCGCGCAGATGGTGGATGGCGTTGTCGGCCATGAACGCGGCGATCACCGCGACGCAGGCCGGGCCGACCAGTTCGGCGGTGCGCCGGCACCAGGTCGGGGTTTTCATCGCGAACGCGACCTTCTCCGGCGGGTAATGGGCGAAGTCGGTCGAGCGCCCCGATGGGCGGCGCACGTGGATGGCCACCACCGCATCGGCGTGAAAGACCTGTACCACGTCGCCGGCGGTGCGGGCATGCAGGCGTTGCCCGATCAGCCGCCACGGCACCGAGTACAACGCCTTGCCGACCTTGAGGTGCGCGTCGGTGCCGACGGTGCCGATCGACCAGGTGGACAGTTCAAATACTCTGGGCGGCAACCCGATCAACGCGCTGGCTTCGATCGCTTCAAACACCCGCAACGGCGGCGCGCCCTCCAGTGCCCGACACGACCTCGCCCCGGCCACCTCGATGCTCCAGCGCTGGGCGTCGGTTTGCATCGCGGGCAGCCCGTCGAACTGGCGGCCGCGCCAGAACGAATCCCGGATGTATTGCATGGGCCGTTCGACGCGGGGTTTGTCTTTGGGTTTGAACGCCCGCGCCGGGTCGATCAGGGTGCCGTAGTGGGTGGCCAGCTCGGCATAGGCGCGGTTGATCTTCGGGTCATACAGGTCGGGTTTGTCCACCCCGGTCTTGAGGTTGTCACACACCAACCGGGCCGGGACCCCGCCGAAGAACTCGAACGCCGCGACATGGCAAGCGCACCAGGTGGTTTGGTCCATCCGGATCACCGGGCGCACGAACAGGTGCCGCGAACACGCCAACACCATCACGAACGCCCACACCGCCACCCGGCGGCCCACCGCGGGATCGAACCACATGCCCAGGCGACCGTAGTCGATCTGCGCTTCACTGCCCGGCTCGACCGGCCCGCGCGGCACGGTCACCTTCGCTCGTGCCACCTCTTCCGCGAAATGTGTTGCGATCCAACGCCGAACCGAGGACTCCGACACCGCTACCGCATGCTCGTCCCGCAACCGCTGAGCGATCGTGGCGATCGTGACATCGGCATCGAGCCAGGTCTTGATCTGGTCCCGGTGCGGTTCGATCAGCGGCCAGGTCAGCGCCCGCGCCGCAGGATCGGACAGTTCCGGGAACCACCCGCCGATCAGCTCCGACCACTGTGGCGCGGTCAGCGGCTCCGTACCCGGGCCGATACCCGCCGCGACCGCCGGAGCCAAATATTTGCGGACGGTCTTGCGGTCAATGCCCAGCGACTCCGATAACTGGACCTGCGAACGGCCCGCGTGCCAGTGGGTGAACAACTCGACCAAATCGAGCATCACGATACTTCTCCTCGCCATCAGCGCCCTTCCATCCACCATCAGATGGATGCAGAGCGAACCGGTAAACGAGGCCCACACCAGGCAGACACACCGCCCAGGGTGGGGAATTACGTGACAGCCAGGGTGGGGAATTACGTGACGGACAACCCCTCAAACCTGGGGAAATACGTGACCGCTGACATCCGAGTGAGGGGGCGAGTTGACGGCGACCGTCATCATTGAGGCACCCAGCACGTCGGACAGGAGGATAAATTCCTGCCGGTGCTCATCGGTGATGTGACCGGTGCGCGTCAGGAAAGCGATCGCGGTGTCCCATTCGGTCTGGCTTAGGCGAATTTCGCGGATGAAGCCGTGTAGGTGTCGCACGAGCGAGGACATGACCACTCTGAGACGAGTGTTCGGGCTGTTTGCGAAGCTGGCGACCACCCTCTCGGTCAGTTCGGTCTCCCTCGACACATTCACCGGGGACACCTCAGCGTTGTCACTCATCCATGGGGTCCCTTCGCTCGGAGGCGGCCGCGAGAATCTGCATCAGGCCGGCGCGTGTGACTGGCCGCGGGTGGTCGATCGGGAGGCGCCCGGCTATGGCCTCGACGGCGGTGGTGATCTGGTCTGGATTCAGGCCGACGTCGCACAGGCTGCGCGGTGCCTTGGTCTGAACGATCAGCGCATCAAGACCGTCCACCGCATCGACGGCTCCGAGCGCCTCAGCGATCGCTGCAGCAGCTTGCGGAACGCTCGGTGCGGTGAATCGCAGAACCTCCGGCAGGATGACTGTGTGGGTCGCCGCGTGGGGAAGGTCGAACTCACCACCGAGCGCGTGGCAGATCTTGTGGTGGAGACCCGAGCCCGCCTGTGCGAACACCAGCCCAGCAAGGAAGCTGCCGTACTGGAGTTCGTCGAGCGCATCCTGCTCGCCTCTTTGAAGAGCGCGGAGGCCATCGGCGAGGTGCCGTACGCCCTCACTCGCCAGTACCGAACTGACCGGGTTTGCCGCGGTGCCCCAATAGGCCTCGATGCAGTGGGCCATGGCGTTGAACGCCGATGTGACTGCCAAGGCCGGCGGAAGTGAGGTTAGAAGCACCGGGTCGTAGACCACCGCGCGCGGAAGCACTGCCGGATGCCGTCCGGTCTGTTTGCGTCCATCTGTCGTGATACCCCAGGTGTCAGTCATCTCCGATCCAGCGAGCGTCGTCGGCACAGCCACGATAGGAAGACCCGTTTCCAGGGCAATGACCTTGGCCGTACCCGTGCTCGATCCGCCTCCGATGGAGAGGACGAGGTCGGCGTGTGCATACGTCGCGGCCTCGACCGCTTCAGTGGCTGTAGCCGCCGGAACGTGCTCGACGACTCCGGCGAATCGACCAGCTACGCGGTCACCGAATTGCGCGGTCAGACGCTCGACATTGGCGGTCTGTGACGACGAGGCGACGACCAGGATGCGGCGAGCATGGTGGTCGTCGACGGCACGGCGAACGTTGTCAGCGGCGGACTCACGTCCGAAGTAGACCTGGACGGGCAGCGCACGGTAGCTGAAGGCAAGCTTCGTCATCTCAACGCTCTTTCAGCTGTTGCGTCACGCACGAAGGCGGGGGAGCGCCGCTGCGAACGCAGGGCGGTGATGACGGCGGTGAGGTCGCGGCGTTCGAGTCCCTCGACCACCTCTTCAAAGCCACCCGTTGGGGAGATGTTGGCGAAGATCGCCGCGGTGATCGTTCGGCGGTCGATGCCCGGCAACCCAAGTGAACGGTACGCTCGCAGCAGTGACTCGGACCCCGCAAGCCCGACGAATACCTCTGCGCAGTCATGCAAAGCGCTGACTAGGTCCGGGATGCTCTCCGCCGAGCCGCCAGGACCTGCACGACGGATCGGCTGCAGAAGGGCACGCAATGTTGCGACGTCGTTGTCGGTGATGCGGCCGATGATCTGGGCGGCCACGCCGAGTTCGATCACAAGTTTCGCTTGATAAGCGTCGTCGACCACCTCGTCTGGAACGGCGGCCACGCTGTGCACCCCGTCGACCCGTTCGGTGAGTCCTTCCGATTTCAGTGCTGACAGGGCACGCAGGATCGTGCCACGTGATGCGCCGAGATCGCGTGCGAGTTCGTCCGGGTCAAGTACGTGCGCCGAGTCGGTGCGGAGCGCGAGGACCCGTGCGCGAACCGTGTCGAGAACCGAACGGTCGGCTTCGGTCCGAAGGTGTGCGAAGTTGCCGCGGTAGTAGGCCAAGGGGTTACCGTCGACGGTGTCTACACCAACCACGCTGGCGCGAAACTCCCAATGTGATCCGGCGGGGATCGCGTCCACGATGCGGCAGCTGAGTGCCGCGACGCGGCCCGCCAGGACCGGGTTTCCAAGGACATCGTCAGCGAACTTGAGTCCCGCGAACCTGTCTGCATCGCGGGTGGCGAATCGACCAGCGACCGCTGCAGCGTCCTCATCGAGAATGTTGATCGCGAACGTGCGGGTACGCAAGATGGCCAGCGCGGTGCGGGACGTCGACGACAGCGACACCATGACCGTGGCAGGGTCAGAAGCGATCGGGGCAATGGCCGCGACGGTGGCCCCGACCGGCTGCCCGTCATCACGGGAAGTCACGACGGCCACCCCCCGAGGTGAAACAATTCATCGCCGTCACGAACTCATGTGGCGCAACCGGTTTCGTCAGTTCACTCGGTGCGGACACGGACTCAGCGGGCGTCATCATGACTCCGCTCGCGCGCCGGCGAAATGTTCCGCGGCGTACATGGCGGCGGTGGGATCGGCAAGTTGGGTGTTGAGGTGACCCCACCATTGACTGAGGTCTCGCCAGATGCGTTCAGTGCGAGTGCCCTGAACGACGGCACTCGAACCGATCGACTTGAAGAGAAAATCGCTGACGGCGTCCCAGAGCAGTCGTGCGGATTCATGTGCGACGAGGGCAACGTGGACGTCCGACGCTCGTGAGTAAGGAGTTGACACCGAGTCAGCGATGGTGCGGTCAAACAACGCTCCCGCGAAGTCCATACTCGCGAGCGAGGCATCGAGTTTCGCCCGAGCTCGTCCGTAGCGCCACTGGAAGAAGGTGTCGTCCACACGCAGGACGAAGGGAGCGTTCACGGTCTTGCGCACCGTCATCTGAGCGTCGTATTCGTCAAACAGAGCGAGGGCCGCGCCGAGGGCGAGCGAATTCAGTTCGAGAGAGAAGAACCCGATACCCGGCGCCCCATACATCGGGTTAGCGTGCAGCGCCCGGCCGGGGGCCTGGGTGGCCGGATCGATCGAGAGTTGACTGACCCCTTCGAGCACAAACTCTTCGGGGATGAAGGCGCGCTCGAACTTCACCGAGTTTGAACCGCTACCCCTTAGCCCGAGGGTGCCTCCCCAATCGTTATGAGCAATGATCAATACCTGTGGATGAGGCCCGAGGAGGTGGCCTGAAAGTGGGCGCACCTTCCCGAGGATGATCATCACGGAATCAGGTATTCGATCAAGACCGGCGTTGGCGCGCTGGTTGGGAAGGTACGCCCATGCTCACCGTAGTTCACGATGCCGAGGAGGCCAACGGCGGCGAGGCCGGCCGGTCGTTGTTGGACGAGATCGTCCGCGACGGAGCCCGGCAGATGTTGGCCGCTGCCCTGCAGGCCGAGGTCGCCGCGTACGTCGCCGCATTCGCTGATCAGCGTGACGAGAACGGTCACCGACTGGTGGTCCGCAACGGCTATCACCAGCCGCGTGAGGTGCTGACCGCGGCCGGTGCCGTGCAGGTGAAGGCGCCGCGGGTCAACGATCGCCGTGTCGACCCCGATTCTGGTGAGCGGCAGCGGTTTTCCTCGGCGATTTTGCCGGCCTGGGCACGCAAGTCCCCGCAGATGAGTGAGGTGCTGCCGCTGCTGTATCTGCACGGCCTATCGACCAGCGACTTCGGGCCCGCACTCGAGCAGTTCCTCGGCTCGGGTGCCGGGTTGTCGGCCACCACGATCACCCGTCTGACCGCGCAGTGGCAAGACGAAGCCCGTACGTTCGCTGCCCGGGACCTGTCCGGCAGCGACTACGTCTACCTGTGGGTCGACGGCATTCACCTCAAGGTCCGCCTGGACCAGGAGAAGCTGTGCCTGCTGGTGATGCTCGGCGTGCGCGCTGACGGCCGCAAAGAACTCGTGGCGATCACCGACGGCTATCGGGAGTCATGCGAGTCGTGGGCGGATCTGCTGCGCGACTGCAAACGCCGCGGCATGACCGCCCCAGTGCTGGCCGTCGGCGATGGCGCGCTCGGGTTCTGGAAGGCGGTGCGGGAGGTATTCCCGAAGACCCGAGAGCAGCGCTGCTGGTTCCACAAGCAGGCCAACGTCCTGGCCGGGCTGCCGAAGTCAGCGCATCCGGCCGCGCTGGCGGCGATCAAGGACATCTACAACGCCGAAGACATCGACAAAGCTCAGGTCGCGGTCAAGGCCTTCGCGGTTGCCTTCGGCGCGAAGTACCCGAAAGTGGTCGCCAAGATCGTCGACGACCTCGATGTCCTGCTGGAGTTCTACCACTACCCCGCCGAGCACTGGACCCATCTGCGTACCACGAATCCGATCGAATCCACCTTCGCCACAGTGCGTTTGAGAACGAAGGTCACCAAGGGTCCGGGATCACGGGCCGCTGGATTGGCCATGGCCTACAAGCTGATCGACGCCGCCCAAGCCCGCTGGCGGGCCGTCAACGCCCCACATCTGGTCGCCCTCGTCCGCGCCGGAGCGGTCTTCCACAAAGGCAAACTGCTCGAACGACCCACCGACATCACCCCACCGACACCACCGTCAGACGGCGATCAACACACCGAAACGGAGGTCGCCTGAAACACCCCGATCCACAGGTATTGACAATTGCTCTCCCCAATCATCGAGCACTTCGTACGTGCCGCGCGGAGCGATGAAGTTCGAGACGACGCCGGGTCGGTCATCGTGGAAGGCGTGCCCACTGAAATGCGTCGCGTAAGGCACACCGGAGGCGTATCGGTGCACGCCGTCGACCAGAAAGCCGCCGTCGACCCGGGTGAGGGTGCCTGAGGGTGCGCTCGTCATCGGCGCAGCAAAATAATCGCCCGCGAAAAGCTGCCGCTGTGCCTTCTCACTCCAGTAAGAGGCGACTTGCAGATTGTGTCCGGAAGCAAGTGTCAGACACCAGGCGGTCGCCATGTCGGCATACGCAATCTCGCGCATGACCCTCAGAAAGTCAGGGAGAGTGAACTCATAGCCGCCCCAAGTTTTCGGGCGCAGGAGATGGTAGAAACCAGCGTCGAGGAACTGCGCGTGCAGTGCTTCGGAGTGACGAGATTTTCGTTCAGTATCGGGAGCCTCAGCTAGAACCTGCTGGCCGATCGAACGCGCGCGCTCCAGCGCCTCATCGAGGGTGAGAGAGTCAGGGCGCGCCGTTCGCGTCGTCGCGGGTGAGGTCATCTTTCTGCTTCCTTCGGCCGTCGTTGGCGGGCTGCCATGACAGGCTCCCGCGCGGACTAGCCCCAGCCATAGCGTGAGGTCACCCGACCTGCACGTGTCTGACCCTCACCTATACCGCCACGTAAGAACGCCGAACAAGTCCTCGGACGTGACCTCTACACACGACGCATCGAACTTGAACAGATCTGCCATCCAGTGAACCGCCGCGAGTTTGAAAGTGACGAAACTTCGACAACGCGATGTGTGGACCTGGCGGTTGTCTACATCGACGCCGAGCGTGCCGTTTAGGCCGGCGCAGCGGAACCGCTTCCGGTGACAGCGCTGCCGGCGGAGCGGATGCGAAAAGTGACAAAATTGAGAAAAGCGAGCGTGACATCAAACGAGAACGTCTCGGTCTTCCCAGCTCAGCGGCCTGGGATGTGACAAGCTATATGAGAACGGACAGGCGGTTGTCCGTTCTCAAACGTGATGTCACATTCTCAAAATCGATGTCACTCCGATGTCTCAAGTGACACGGATTTGAGAATGTCCAGCAATGCTAACCAACCGTCTCCGGTAGGCCACGCCGACCGATGAATGATGACTGCCGGGGCTCCTTTTTAGGCTGAACACGCTGAGGACTTCGGGCAGCCCGCGACGACGGCATGAGCTGACACTAGGCCGACCGCGCCATAGCATCGAGCGCCTCTTTGGAAGACGGACCCAGCTGCTACAGCTCCGGACGTCGGCATTCGATGGGGGTGCCAGCTGGCCGAACCGCCGCGCCCGCAACGCGCCTCCAGTGTGGGATCAGAAGTTCGGGGTGTCGGCGCCAGCACACGGCCGCAGGGTGGTTGAGTGAGTCTCAGGCGTTGGCGCTCGGCACAGACGGCGCCGCTCCCGCAGTCTGGAAGAGGGTGTAGTCCATGGCGCGAGTTGAATGGACTCGCCATGAAGGCGACGACATCGAAGCCGTCGTTGGCATGTTCATCTGCAGCGACTTCCCCAACGCCGTTCGCGTCCGACCTAGTCAAGGCGACGGTGGCGTCGACATCTTCGTGCCCGGCCCCGAAGGCTTCGCCAAGCACCGTGAACCGCCCCGAGTTTGATGCACACCGGTTTATGGGTGTGCAGCCGCGGATTGGGCTGTGTTCGTAGCGTAGTAGACGGCCTCGTACTCGACGGGTGGGATGCGGCCCAGGCGATGCATGAGCCGGTCGGTGTTGTACCAGTTCACCCAGTCGGCGGTGAGCAGTTCCACGTCGGTCAGCCGGTGCAGCGGGCCATGCCGGAACGGGGAGTCATCGCGGATGGCTTCGTGCTTGTAGAGCCCGATCGTGGTTTCGGCCAGAGCGTTATCGTAGGCGTCGCCGACCGATCCGATCGATGCCACCAACCCCGATAGTGCGAGGGTTTCCCCGAACTTCACCGACGTGTATTGAGACCCCGCATCGGAGTGGTGAATAGTTCTGCCGGACAACGGATTACCTTCACGACGCCGGAGTTCGGCGGCGTGGCGGATCGCCCGCCGAACGAATGCATCGCTCTTGCCGGCCGAGCAGGTCCAGCCCACGATCCGCCCGGCGTACGCGTCGATGGCGAACGCGGTGTAAACGAACACTCCTGACGACAATCGGACGTAGGTGAAATCGGCCACCAGCAGTTTGTTGGGTGCCGGTACGCGGAACTGGCGGTCCACCAAGTCCGGTGCCCGCCCGGCCGCCGGGTCAGCGATGGTGGTGCGGACCCTCTTGCGCCGGGTGACCCCACGCCACCCGTTGGCCCGCATCAACCGTTCGACGGTGCAACGGGCCACTTCGATGCCCTGGCGCTGCAGGTGAGCCCACATCTTGACCGCGCCGTACAACGACTCCGGTTTACGCCGGCCCGCCCGGTCAGGTTCGTAGTAGCCGGCCAGCACCTGCGTGATCACGGTGTCCCACAAGGCCCGCGCGGACGGGGGCCTGGTGAGCCAGGCGTAGAAGGTTCTCGGGGCGATCTGGCAGCCATGCTCGGACAGCACGCGGCAGATCGAAGCGACCCCGAACCGAGCACGATGCTCGGCGATGAACGCACAGATCAGCGGCGTCGCGGGTCGCTCTCCCGCGCGAAGAAACTTGTTGCCGCCTTGAGGATTTCGATCGTTTCCTCAAGCTCCTTGTTCTTGCGTTTGAGCTCGCGCAACTCCCGTGCGGTATCGCTGGGCACCCCGGCACGATCCCCGGCATCGACCTCGCCCTGGGCGACCCATCGTCGCAGCGATTCGTACGAAACTCCCAACCGCTTGGCGACCGCAGTGATGCAGGCCGTGCGGGTGTCGTATTCGTCGGCATGGTCAGCGACCAACCGCACCGCCCGGGCCTTGAACTCCTCGTCGTACTTCTTCGGCATGATGCGAATTACCTTCCCTCGAAAGAAGGTGTGCATCAAACCCGGGGCGGTTCAACCTGTCCGGGTTCGTAGCCGTGCATGCGCGCGACCTCATCGGACCACACCCACCGTTGGTCCGCGAGGAAGTACTGGAACCTACCGATCGTCTGCGCGTAGCCGCCGGCCAGCACCGCGGCGACCTCCCACGACCGGGCGCCGTGCGCCGCCGCTGCCGGCTCGCCGCTGACTCCGTCGGGCACCGCTCACCTCGATCGCGCAGAAGCCACTGGACGACAGCAACGCTGCCCCATACGAATACAACCTCAAGAGCATCGACGCCGTGGGGGAACGACCAAAAACTGTCGCGGCAACGGACGGCAGCCGAGCCTGAAGCCATCTCACGTACCGACAGATGCGTTGGGTTATCAACGCTGCCAACGACATTGGTGTTTGTCGCCAGTACAGCTGGGTAAGACGAAGGCGGGCGAGCGGGCGAGCCCTCTCCTGCGCCGTGGGCCGCTACTGCTTGCCGAAGCAGGACCCCGGTGGTGAGGTGGTCATGGCGATCGCCGCCTGGTCCTCGTCGAGGGCCTCGACCGGCAGCTTGTCCTGTCCATCGCGAGCGCGCAGTCCATCGAGGAATATCGCCACGTACCGTCGCCACAGGTCGGCGTCGACGTGCCCGGCGAATTCGCTGACGGTGCCGGCCAGCAGCCCCAGGATCGGCATGTCGCTTTCGGTGATGCCCGGTCGCAGATAGCCGTCTTTTTGAGCGCGCTCAACAAGTTTCGCGAGTTTCGGCACCAGGCGGGTGCGTGCCGCATCCACCCGGTTGCCGCCGCCGCCCTTGCCGTAGAGGATGTCCCGCAGGCCACGATCGGTGGCCGTCTGCCGGCCCATCTGTTCGACGAACCAGGTGAATCCCGCCCAGGAGTCGTCGAATTCCAATCCTGAATCGGCCAATGCGGCGATCTCGTCGATCGCGTCCTCGAAGATGGCCTCGATCAACTCGTCCTTGGTGGGGAATCGGCGATATACCGTGCCGACGCCGATCCCGCCGTGGTGCGCCACGTCATTGAGCGTTGCGCTCAGGCCCTGTGTCGCGAACAGGTCGCGAGCCGCGTCGATCACGCGCTGACGATTGCGCACGGCGTCCTTGCGCAATGGTCGATCTGTGGTCGGGCGGGTCATCACCCCCGCAGTGTAATCCGGGACACGATTCAGGTAAGTGGATTGACTCCATCCACTTACCGGAATAGTTTCATGCCGAGCACTGCGATCGGCTGACGACTGTGGTGATCCGCGATCGGAGGGCGCGCAGCATGACACGACATCACCGGGCCGTACCTGCGTTGGCCGCCGCCGCTATCGGAATCGTCGCGGCGGTTTCCGGCTCCGGGCCTGCGCACGCCGATCCCGATACGGACTTCGCCAATCAGTTGCACACCTACGGGATTTATGGACCGAAGGACTACAACGCCTGGCTGGGGAAGATTGCCTGCCAGCGGTTGGACAACAACGTCGACCACGACGCCTATCAGTCGGCCAAGTTCGTCGCAACCAATTTGTCGCGGCAGAACGCCACCCAGCAGAACTGGCAATTCCTCAGTGCCGCAATAGATTTCTATTGCCCTGATAAGCGCTCGGTACTGGAAGACGCCGCACATCAGTCGCAAGCAGGAGACCGCGCATGACGCGGCGATCGCTCCGTATCGGCTTGGCCGCCATGACGCTCGGCCTCGCAACCTCTCTGTCGGTGGCGGTTCCGGCTGGCGCTGATGCGACCGACGACTACCCGATCCCGCGCCGGATCATCAACACCACCTGCGATGCCGAGCAGTACCTGCAGGCGGTACGTGACACCAGTCCGGTCTACTACCAGCGCTACATGATCGACCGGAACAACCGGCCGGTCGACATCCAGCAGATGGCCGAGGACCGCATCCACTGGTTCTTCTCGCTGGACCCGGCAGCCCGCCGGCAGTACTCCGAGGACACCGCCACCAACGTGTATTACGAACAGGTGGCCACGCACTGGGGCAACTGGGCCAAGGTGTTCTTCAACAACAAGGGTGTGGTCGCCAAGGCCACCGACGTGTGCCTGAGCTACCCCGCCGGCAACATGCAAGTCTGGGATTTCGCCTCCAATAGCTGAGTAATTGTCGCTGAATACATTGCTGTGCAACATATTTAGGTGAAATCCACATTTCTGTGCGCATGACGGGAATGCGCCGGGCCTGGGCCTGGTTGTAACGAAGACGAGATTTAAATGGATGGACTCTATCCACTTTTTCCGTTAGGTTACCTAGCTAGATGTCCGGGGGCCCGCCAACGGTGGCGCGCCTCCGCATGCCCGACGACCGCGCGGTCGACAACTTCTGGAGAAGGCAGCGATGACAAGAGTGTTTCGACGGGCATGGCTTCCGCTGTTGGTGATCGTCGCGGTCGCCGGCGGCGTGGTGATCGTGTCGAATGTGCGCCAGGTGTTCGGTTCGAACCCGGTTGTGATCACCGAGAAGAGTTCGGACAACGCCGAGGACTTCAACCCCAAGTTCGTCAAGTACGAGATCTACGGGACGGGTAGCACGGCCACCATCAACTACATGGACCTCGAAGGCAAGCCGCAGCGTGCCGCGGGGGTGTCGTTGCCGTGGACGTTGGTCCTGCAGACCACCCTGCCTTCGGTGCAGCCCAACATCCTGGCCCAGGGCGACGGCAACAGCATCAGCTGCCGGGTCAGTGTCGATGACGTGGTCAAAGAAGAGAGGACCGCCACCGGTATGAACGCCGAAACCTTCTGCTTTGTGAAGGCCGCATGAGCGCGCCGGCCGACGAGGCCCAGACCGACGCCATCCCGGCGGTAGAAGCCAAGGGGCACAAGGGGATACCGCGGTTCCTCCGCCGGTTCGCGGTGCTGATCATCCTGGCGTGGATCGGGGTCATCGCCGCGCTGAACACCGTCGTCCCGCAGCTCGAGGAAGTCGGCAAGCTGCGCGCGGTGTCCATGAGCCCGAATGACGCGCCCTCGATGATCGCCACCAAAAGTGTCGGCAAGGTGTTTGACGAATACACCACCAGCAGTTCGGTGATGATCGTGCTCGAAGGCGAAAACCCGCTGGGAGCCGACGCGCACGCGTTCTACGACAAGATGGTCAGTGACCTGCGCGCTGATACCACCCACGTGCAGCACGTCCAGGACTTCTGGGGCGACACGCTGACCGCCAAGGGTGCCCAGAGCCGCGACGGCAAGGCCGCCTACGTTCAGGTGTACATCGCCGGCGACCAGGGTGAGACGCTGGCCAACGAGTCGGTCGCCGCGGTGCGCCACATCGCCACCGAAAGCCCCGCTCCGCCAGGGGTGAAGGCCTATGTGACCGGTCCCGCGGCGACCAGCACCGATCAGAACGTCGTCGGTGACAAGAGCATGGAGATGATCGAACTGGTCACCTTCGGCGTCATCGCGGTCATGCTGCTCTTGGTCTACCGATCCGTCATCGCGACCCTGCTCGTGCTGGTGATGGTGGTGCTCGAACTCTCCGGGGCGCGCGGTCTGGTGGCATTCCTGGGCTACCACAACGTTTTTGGACTGACCACCTTCGCCACAAACCTGCTGGTGACGCTGGCGATCGCCGCCGCGACGGATTACGTCATCTTCCTGATCGGGCGTTATCAGGAAGCCCGGCGGGCCGGAGAAGACCGAGAATCGGCCTACTACACCATGTTTCACGGCACCGCGCACGTGGTGCTGGCCTCGGGCCTGACCATTGCCGGCGCCACCTTGTGCCTGCACTTCACCCGGTTGCCGTACTTCCAGACCATGGGCTTCCCGCTGGCCATCGGCATGGTGATGGTGGTCGCGATGGCGCTGACCCTGGGGCCCGCAGTGATCGCAGTCGCAACCCGCTTCCGGCGCGTTCTCGAACCCCGAAAGAACACGAGAACCGCCGGCTGGCATCGGGTCGGCACCGCGACGGTGCGCTGGCCCGGCGCCATCCTGGTCGGCGCCGTGGTGGCGGCACTGGTCGGCCTGATCGCGCTGCCGGGCTACCACACCATCTACGACGACCGGATCTACCTGCCGAAGGACATCCCCGCCAACGTCGGCTATGACGCTGCGTTCCGGCACTTTTCGCAGGCGAAGATGAACCCGGATCTGATGATGGTCGAGTCCGATCACGACCTGCGGAACCCGGCGGACTTCCTGGTGATCGACAAGATCGCCAAGGCGCTCAAGAACGTGCACGGTATTGCCCAGGTGCAGACCATCACCCGACCTGACGGTGACCCGATCAAGCACTCGACGATCCCGTACACGGTCGGACAGAGCGGCTCCACGCAGCTCATGAACAACGACTACACGCAGACCAATCTGAACAATCTGCTCTCGCAGGCCGACGATCTGCAGAACAGCATCGACGCCATGACCGAGATGATGAGCGTCCAGAAAGATCTGGCCGCGGTGTCGCAGCGCATGGCCGACAAGATGAAGACCACGTCGGATGACATGGGTGATACGCGAGATCACCTGTCGGACTTCGACGATTTCTTCCGGCCCATGCGCAACTACTTCTACTGGGAACCGCACTGCTTCGATATCCCGGTGTGCTGGTCCATGCGGTCGGTCTTCGAGAGCATCGACGGCATCAGCCTGATGTCCGATGACTTCCAGGCCATCGTTCCCGACATGCAGCGCATGGCCGACCTCATGCCCAAGATGGTCGCGACGATGCCCAAGCAGATCGCGTCGATGAAGCATCAGAAGCAGGTGCTGCTGAACCAGTACCAGATGCAGAAGGCCCAGCAGGACCAGACCATCGCGATGCAGAAGACCGGCACCGCGATGAGCGAAGCGTTCGACGCGGCCAAGAACGACGATTCGTTCTACCTTCCGCCGGAAGCCTTTGAGACTGCAGATTTCCAGCGCGGGCTCAAGCTGTTCATGTCGCCCGACGGACATGCGGTGCGGTTCACCATCATTCACCAGGGCAACCCGTTGACGCAGGAGGGCACCTCGCGCATCGAGCCGCTCAAGGTCGCTGCGGCCGACGCGATCAAGGGCACGCCGCTCGAGGGCTCCTCGATCTATCTCGGTGGCAGCGCGGCCATGTACAACGACATGCAGATCGGTGCCGATTACGACCTGATGATCGTCGCGGCCGCGGCGCTGATCCTGATCTTCATCATCATGTTGGTGCTCACGCGTGCGGTCGTCGCGTCGGCGGTGATCGTCGGCACCGTGGTACTCAGCCTGGCGTCGGCCTTCGGCCTGTCGGTACTGCTGTGGCAGCACATCGTGGGTATTCCGTTGCACTGGATGGTGCTACCGATGTCGGTCATCGTGCTGCTGGCCGTCGGCGCCGACTACAACCTGCTGCTGGTCTCCCGCATCAAGGAGGAGATCCACGCCGGTCTGAACACCGGCATCATCCGCGCCATGGTGGGCACCGGATCGGTGGTGACCTCGGCGGGCCTGGTGTTCGCCTTCACCATGATGTCGATGTCGGTGAGCAAGCTGATCATCATCGGTCAGGTCGGTACGACCATCGGCCTGGGTCTGCTGTTCGACACCCTCGTGGTGCGGTCACTGATGACACCGTCGATCGCCAGCCTGCTCGGACGCTGGTTCTGGTGGCCGCAGCGCGTTCGTCAGCGCCCGATTCCGCAGCCCTGGCCGAAGCCGGTCCCACGCGAATCCGACCTGACGTCCGTCTGATGCCGGTGCGCTGAGAGCAGACCATGGTCACGAAATTCCGCCCGCCCGATCCAGTGAGTCCCGCTTCGCGGCAGCCGATTTCGCCGCGGCGAGCTCGGTCACGTGGCGTGAATCACTGGCCGGCGGAGGATTCGACTGTGCTGGATGGGG
Source organism: Mycobacterium sp. SMC-16 (assembly GCF_046250085.1). Lineage (NCBI taxonomy): Bacteria > Bacillati > Actinomycetota > Actinomycetes > Mycobacteriales > Mycobacteriaceae > Mycobacterium > Mycobacterium sp. SMC-16. Next base: position 4,467,221 of record NZ_CP176427.1, on the reverse strand, counting down.
TAGACAGGAATTGGGAGAAGCGGGGCCATTGCCCCGTTACGGGTTTCAGGTCGAGTTGGGGCGGTCTAGATGAACCGAAATGATCGATGGTTGGTTACTGCCGTTTCGGCAGTGTTCTTGACGAGTGGGGGCGTTGCCGCGGGCATCGCCGGGGCCGGCAGCGCCGCCGCGGAGGCGTGCCCGGACGTTCAGGTGGTGTTCGCCCGCGGCACCTTTGAGCCGGCAGGTGTCGGTGGCGTCGGGCAGGCGTTCGTAGATGCGCTTCGTGCCAAGGCGCCGGGGAAGTCGGTGGACGCGTACGCGGTCAATTATCCGGCGTCTCTTGATTTCGCCACCGCCGCCGACGGCGTGATCGACGCGCGAAACAAGGTCATGGCCACGGCGAACGCGTGCCCGAACACCAAGGTCGTGCTCGGTGGCTACTCGCAGGGTGCGGCGGTTGCCGCGTACATCACCGAGGACACCGTGCCGAAGGGCTTCACGCTGCCGCCGGGCCTGACCGGGCCGATGCCGGCGTCGACGTCCGACCACGTGGCCGCCGTCGTCCTGTTCGGGAAGCCGTCCAGCGGATTCCTGCAGATGATCTACACGGGCGCGCCGCCGATCACCGTCGGCCCGCGCTACGCCGGCAAGACCGATGACATCTGCATCCCCGAGGATCCGGTGTGCTCGCCGACCGGCGGCGATCAGGGTGCCCACGGTGCGTACCCGGCACGCGGACTCACAGACCAGGCCGCCGACTACGTGGTGGGCCGACTCGGGGGCGGCGCGGCCAAGCCGGCCCAGTCGACCGCCCAGGCCTCTGGGCTCAACTAGTCAGGCGTAACCGCACGACCACCAAGGCATTTCGTGGTCGGTCGGTGATCCGGCGAAACGTGGCGTAGGTGGCCCCGATCGGGGGTACCCGCGTGGGTATGGCGCAACACTCAGCGGTTCTGTTCGACGTCGACGGCACATTGGTCGATTCGAACTACCTACACGTACACGCGTGGCTGCGCGCGTTTGCCGACGAGGGCCTGCCGGTCGAGGCATGGCGCGTGCACCGGTGCATCGGCATGGACGGGTCGTCACTGATCCATGACCTGAGCCCCGATGTGTCCGACGCGGTCGGCCGGCGCCTCAAGCAACTGCACAGTCGCTACTACCATCAGGCGGCCGGATTGCTGCGGCCGTTGCCGGGCGCGCGCGAGCTCCTGCACAAGGTGGCGGACCTGGGCCTGCAGGTGGTTCTGGCCACCTCGGCACCCGAGGACGAGCTCGAACTGACGCGTGGGGTCCTCGACTGTGACGACGTGGTCTCGGCGGTCACCATGTCCGGCGACGTCGATACGGCCAAACCCGAGCCCGACATCATCAAGGTGGCACTCGACAAGGCCGGTGTCGGCCGGGAGCAGGCGGTATTTGTGGGTGACGCGGTCTGGGACGCGCAAGCATGTGCGCGCGCGGGCGTGACCGCCATCGGTCTTCTCACCGGCGGAGTGGGCAGCGATGAATTGTGTGCTGCCGGAATGGCCGAGGTCTTCGAGGGCCCCGGCGCGCTACTGGCCCAGCTGCGGGAGAGTGCCATCGGCGCCCTGCTCGACTGAGCGGCGGCTGAAGTTACGTGCTCAGCGTGCCCGCGGCAACAGCGGCGGCGTTGATCCTGGTCAGCACTGTGTGAAGGCGTTCCAGCTCGTCGAGGTCGACACCGAGTTGTTCGACCACCGCGGGCGGAATTTTCAGGGCACGGCGACGTAGCGCGACGCCCCTCGGCGTCAGCGTGATGTGCGTGGTGCGTTCGTCGGTGGCGCTGCGCGTGCGGCTGATCAGCTCGAGCGTCTCGAGGCGTTTGAGCATCGGCGACACGGTGGCCGAATCCATCTGCAGCAGCGCGGCGATCTGCTTGACGGTCAGCGGGTCCTGCTTGGCTTTCGCGTTGTCCCACAACGCCAACAGCACCAGGTACTGCGGATGCGTCAGCCCGAGTGGTTCCAGCAGCGGCCGGTAGATCGCGAGTACCGCACGGTTGGTGATGGCCAGTGCGAAGCAGACCTGCCGCTCCAGGGCCAGGGGGTCGACGTCTTCCGAGGCAGCGGGCATGTTGCTCAGCTTATTACGCAATTAGGGTCCTAACATTTTGCGCCCACCTCGATGGTGAGCTGATCCGATCGCCGTCGTCGCGCACCGCTGCGGCGTGCATCACGCTCCTTCGGGTATTGGAATAGCGTGCTAATTGATAGTGTCCTAATTATTAGGGTACGAAGAACATGGTGCTCGTCGATCTGATCAGTCAAAGGAGTCGTCATGGCCGCCGACAGTCCGACGTTCTGGCAGCGCATCACCTACGCCTACGGGCGACGCCTACCGGACCACCTGCGGGACTGGGTTCGTCGGGACCTCACCGACGACGGCGCCGTGCGTCGGCACATGATCCGGTACGCCATCCCGCCGGTCTTCGTACTGGCGCCGCTGTGGTTGCTGCCGGCGTCGGTGTACGTGCACTCGGAAATGACACTGCCGATCTACTTCTGGGCGCTCGTGATGGCGTTCGTCCTCAATAAGGTGTGGCGTCGTTACCGTCTGAGCCAGCACGGCCTCGACCCCAACCTGATCGACGAAGTCCTGCGGCAGAAGCAGTCGCAGATGCACGACCGCTATGTCGAGCGCTTCGGTCCGCGACCGGAATCCGCCAAATGGCAGGCGAACAGCCGACCGTTCTGAGGCCGGCCGCCGTCATCCCATGAGGGACTTGCCCGCCTCCCGGGCACGCCGCGCTGCGCCGGTGTCTCCGGTGATGGCGGCGGTCACGATCGCGCCTTCGGTCAACAGGCACAAGGGTTCCGCCGGCGCCTCGGTGGCGGCGGCGACCCACCCGGCGATCTGGTCGTGGAATGCCCGCTTGTGTGCGCGCACCTCGGTCAGGACCGCGGGGGAAGTGGCGCCCAGTTCGCCGTAGGCGTTGATCCAGGCGCAGCCGCGGAAATCGGGCTCGGCGAACCACTGTCCCAGCCAGTCGAAGACCGCCAGAACCCGTTCTCGTGGATCCTCGTGCTGTTCCACGTACGTGGCCAGGTTGCCGCGCCAGCGAAGGTCGCGACGTTGCAGTACCGCGACGACGAGTTCCTCCTTGGTCGCGAAAAGCCCGTAGATGCGCTTCAGCGCGATCCCGGCTGCGGCGCGGATGTCGTCCATGCCGACGGCTTGGATGCCACGCTCGTAGAAGAGTGCCTCTGCGGCGTCCAGCAGCACCTCGCGGTCGCGGGACTTCTGTTCTTCGCTGATCGGCGCGGGCATCGAATCCATCCTTGACGTTGAGAACGTTCGTTCCCTATGGTAGTCGAGTCGAGTAGAGAACGCACGTTCTCAACTATTTGGAGAAGAAATCATGAGCGAACAACGCCCGCCGGTCCCGCCGTTCACAAAAGAAACCGCACTTCAGAAAGTGCAGGCAGCCGTCCGCCGGGCACGTGCTGTCGAACGCGTCCTTTGTGGCAGCCAACGTTTGCAGTTGAGCGTGGGCGCCCTGAATCGGCGTCACCACGCGATCGAGCGACAAGCAGTCGTGCGAGGCGGCGTCCGCGTCGGCCAACTTGAGCGCCGACACCGTCACCCGGCAGCCGTCCGTCACCGAGGTGCCGCTGAGCGCCAAGAGTGGGAAGTCGAGTCGATCAGGCGTCGACCACGCCGTGGCCAAGAATCCGGACTCGAGATCGCCTTTTGCATCGCGAACCGATTTCTCCCACGATTTCTCCAATACGGCCGCGCTGTCCTGGCCGGTCGCGCGAAGGCGCACAAAGGCATTGGGTAGATCGCGGAAGGCGACGCCGGCCACCGTCGGCCCGAGGAAGTCCTTTCCGAGGGGCTCCGACCACGGAACAGCGGGAGCGTCCTTGAACGCCTTGGTCACCGCAAGGCCGAGACTTCCGCCCGAAATTCCGCTGGCCAGGAAGACCGAATCCATCGACATCCGGTGGGTGCAGACGTTGTTCATGTCCATGCCGATCGGTTTCCAACCGGCGTTATCCTGGTTCTTGACAAGGCAATTCAGCACGATCGTCGTCCAGTAGGCAGCCCGGATACCGCCTCCGGCAGAGGCGACGAACACCAGCGGAATCGGCTCGGACCCGGCCGGCCGGGCAGTCGTCACCTCTGTTTGCCGCCGGCCCCACTGATCGAGCGCCGCATCGATCGTCACCCGGTTGCCGGCCGCCGCATCCTTCAATCGGACAGAGTGGTAGGTGGACTGGTCATCGGTCAATGACGTTGCCGTGGCACTGATCAGGATGATCGCGATCACCGGAAGGCGGCGTAATCCACTGGCGGCAAGCACATTCCCGGGGTAGTAGGCATCGCTGAGCACGCCAGGCAGGCCGCTGCTCTGGATTTCGAGAAGTTCTTCCCGCCGGGTCGATGCGGTGGTGACACGGCGCCCGCAGCCGCACGGCCTGACTGGGTGTTGCCGAATGTCGTCGATTTCTATCCCGTCGCACAGCCCGGTGTCGAAGCCCCGCTCGGCTGGACGCTGTCTGAGCGGTCGAAGAGATCGCTGGGCCACCAGCTGGAGAACAAGTACAACCGGTGCTCCATGGAAATCGTCGCGCGATGGTTCAGCCAGGAGACCGGGAAACCACCCGGCTGTAGCGGAACATGAATATGTACACAGCGATCGGCCCAGCCGGGGTGAACCCCGGCTGGGCCGATCTGTGAGTCAGCGGCGCTGCTCAGCTTCCTGTCGCTGCTCCGCGCTCTTGGCGCCCGCCCGTGCGGCGTCCGCCTCGGCTTCCTTCTTCGCGGCGTCGCGCTGGGCATCGGCCTTGTCCTGCTGGGCCTGACCCTCGCGCACGACGTCGTCGCGGCCGGTCACGGTGCCGATGACTTCCTTCGCCTTGCCCTTCACACCTTCCACCACGCCACGCACGGCTTCTTCGGGTCCGGTGTTCTGCTTGTCGGTCATGTCTTTCCCTTCCAATACTCATGGATGGATTTGCGTCAGGTGCGGTATCCCTGGTCCGCGCCCTGTTTGAGGGATTTCCGATCTGCCTCGACTCCAAACGCCCCGATGCTGTGACCTGGCGGACATCGGGCGCGCAGTGTGAGCGCCGAGTGGCCGGTGCTCAGGTGCCATCGAGGCGCGGGAACAGCACCTCGCGCGCGATCAGCTGCACGGCGGCAGCGACCGGGATGGCCACCAAAGCGCCGACGATGCCGAGCAACGCGCCGCCGATGAGGACCGCTACCACGGTGACCAGTGCGGGCACTTTGACGGCATGGCCGATGATGCGGGGAACCAGCAGGTAGTCCTCGAGCGCTCTGAAGACGACGAAAAATATTGCGGTAGAGAGACATACGGGCAAGGAGACGGTGAGGGCCACCGCTGCCACCACGACTCCGGCGATGGTCGAGCCCACGACCGGAACCAGATCGAACAGTCCGACGAAGATGCCGAGCAGCAGCGGGTACGGCACGTCGAAGGCCGTCAGCCACACCGCGGTGGCCACGGCGGCGATCGCCGATATCGCCACATTGCCCAGTACGTAGGCGCCGACCTTGGCGAAGACGTCGTCGCCGATGAGGATCGCCCGAGGTCGACGGGTCTGGGGGACAAGGCGATACAGGGTTGCGCGGATGCGCGGAAAGTCGATCAGGAAGTACACCGTGAGCACGATGACGATGAGCATGTCCGCCAACGCGGCGAACACCGCCGAGCTGGCGGTCACGATCTCGTTGAGTATCGAGCCGCCCGACCCGTTCATCGTGTCGGTGATCCGCTGTTGAATGTGGAAGCGGTCGTTGAGCTTTCCGATGGTGGACGAGTGGCTCTGGGCCTGCTGAATGTAGTGCGGCGCCTGATGGATCAGCTGGGTGGCTTGCTGCGACAGCGGAGGAATGGCCGCTGCGACGAACGCCGCCATCAGCGCGAGAAAGATGACGAAAACGGTTGTGGTGGCGAGCCAGCGCGGCAGATGGTGGTTGACGAACCACGACACCGCGGGTTCCAGCCCCAACGCCAGGAAGAAGGCGACGCCGATCAGCACCAGCACCGACTGCGCGGCGACCAGCATGTGCACGGCGCCGTACGTGACGGCTACGCCTGCCGCCGCCGTCATCCCCACGAAGAAGGGCGAGTGCCGGTCGAAACGCCGGCCGAGTTCCCCGTGGGGACGGGCGTCGGTTTTCATCTCCGCCGCAACAGCTTCTGCGGCGGCGATCGGTTCGTCGTCTGTGCCGTGCGGCTGCGCCACCATGTCGTGGTGCGCCGGTTGGCCGGCATCGTCCACCGTCTCAACGTGTTTCGTGTTGCCGCTGGATTGGTCCCTGGCGTCGGGGCCGGCACGCGTCACCACAATGCCCGTGGTGTACAGGCCTGATTACGGCCTGGCTAGAACCACACCTTGCGTCCCGCGACCGGCCGCCCGACGGCGCCCAGGATCCACAGGACCGCACCGATCACGACCAGGATCGCACCGATGGTCTCGAGAATCGGTACTGCCAAGGCGTATCCCAGAACAAGCAAGATAATGCCCAAGATGATCATGTGTTGCGCTCCTCGCTCAGGGCGTTGACGTGTTCGTCAATGCCGGCGGGTTACAGGTACCCATGTCGCTGGACGGTCAAACCAACCGTGCAATCCGACTGTCGCGATGATTGGATGGCGCTGATCCGGGCTATCCCTCCCATCCCAAGCCCTCTCGTTCGAGGAGAGCACATGACACGGTCCGCCGACTCGGAGGACAACCGCCGTACCGAGGTATGGCCGGGCAAGGCGTACCCACTCGGCGCGACGTATGACGGTGTCGGAACGAACTTCGCCCTCTTCAGTGAGGCCGCAGAGCGTGTGGAGCTCTGCTTGTTCGACGACGACGGCACGGAAACGCGGGTGGTGCTGCCCGAAGTCGACGGATTCATCTGGCACGGATTCCTCCCCGATGTCGTACCCGGACAGCACTACGGCTATCGGGTCCACGGGCCGTACGATCCGGCGGCGGGGCAGCGCTGCAACCCGAACAAGCTGCTGATCGATCCCTACGCCAAGGCGATCGACGGCGAATTCCGTTGGGACCAAAGTCTCTTCGGGTACAACTTCGGCGACGAGGACAGCCGCAACGACGATGACTCCGCCGCCCGCATGCCGAAGTCGGTGGTGATCAACCCATACTTCGACTGGGGGACCGACCGGCCGCCGCAGCGCGCGTACGCCGATTCGGTGATCTACGAGACCCACGTGAAGGGGCTGACGCAGCTTCACCCCGATGTGCCCGAACGTGACCGCGGCACCTACGCGGGCGTCGCGCATCCCGCGATAATCGAGCATCTGAAGAGCTTCGGTATCACGGCTGTCGAGCTGATGCCGGTGCACCACTTCGCCAACGACTCCGTACTGATCGACAAGGGACTGTCGAATTACTGGGGGTACAACACCATCGGGTTCTTCGCGCCGGACCCCAAGTACACGTCAGGGGCGACGCCCGGAGGGCAGGTGCAGGAGTTCAAGGCCATGGTGCGTGACCTGCACCAGGCGGATATCGAGGTGATTCTCGATGTGGTCTACAACCACACCGCGGAAGGCAACCATCTGGGTCCGACGCTGTCTTTCCGTGGGATCGACAACGCCGCGTACTACCAGCTGGTCGACGGGGAACCGAAGTTCTACATGGACTACACGGGCACGGGAAACAGTCTCAATGCCGGTCATCCGCACGCGCTGCAGCTCATCATGGATTCGTTGCGGTACTGGGTGACCGAGATGCATGTCGATGGCTTCCGGTTCGATCTGGCATCGACCCTGGCGCGGGAGTTCTACGACGTCGACCGGCTCTCGACGTTCTTCGAGATGGTCCAGCAGGATCCGGTCATCAGCCAGGTCAAGCTGATCGCCGAACCGTGGGATGTCGGGCCCGGGGGCTATCAGGTCGGGAACTTCCCGCCGCAGTGGACGGAATGGAACGGTAAGTACCGCGACGCCGTGCGCGACTTCTGGCGTGGTGAGGAGTCCACGCTCGGCGAGTTCGCTTCACGGCTCACGGGGTCGGCGGACCTCTACGAGCACACCTCGCGCCGGCCGGTCGCCTCGATCAATTTCGTGACGGCCCATGACGGCTTCACGCTGCGGGACCTGGTGTCCTACAACGAGAAACACAACGAGGCCAACGGTGACGACAACGCCGATGGCGAATCGAACAACCGATCCTGGAACTGCGGTGTGGAAGGCCCGACCGACGATGCCGACATCGATGCATTGCGTCGACGCCAGCAGCGCAATTTTCTGGCCACGACGCTGCTGAGCCAGGGCGTGCCCATGATCTCGCACGGCGACGAACTGGGCCGCACGCAGGGCGGAAACAACAACGGCTACTGCCAGGACAACGAAATCACCTGGGTCGACTGGGAATCGGCGGACACCGTGTTGACCGCGTTCCTCGGCGGCGTCGCCGCAATCCTCACCGCGCACCCGGTTTTCCGGCGTCGGCGCTTCTTCACCGGACGGCCGGTGCGCGCCCGGGGCTCGCAGGACGTCCCGGACGTCGCCTTCTTCACCCCGAGTGGCTCGGAGATGACCGACGACGACTGGAACACCGCCTTCGGCAAGTCCGTCGCGGTGTACCTCAACGGGCAGGGCATACCGGACCTGGATGAGCGTGGGCAGCGGGTCGTCGACGACTCGTTCGTCCTGTGTTTCAACGCGCACCACGACGCCATCGAATTCACGCTGCCGCCACAACAATTCGGTGCGAAATGGCAACTGGTGCTCGACACCGCCAGCGGTCTGGCCACCGTGGAGGCCGAGGCCACTCCGCTGGACGCGGAGGCCACCGTCATGGTGGAAGGCCGTGCCCTGACTGTGTTCCGTACCGTTTCCTGAAGCCGAGCACGCTGCCCGCGGTGACGCTCCGTCATTTCGGTGCCTGCAGCGACTAGCGTTGGGCCCGGAATCGTCCAGTACTGGGAGGCACGTTGTCGGGAGCCAATGACTCTGGAGTCTCCCCAGCGGCGGGCGACTCCGATGCCGCGCCCGCCGACGGCACGCGCGATGGCCACTCCGCGTCGTTGTCCCGCGAGGTCATCCTGGACACCGCGATCGAGTTCATCGACCAGCATGGGCTGGAGAAGCTCACCATGCGCCGGTTGGGCGCGGCGTGCGGTGTGGAGGCGATGGCCCTGTACCGCTATGTACACGGCAGGGGAGATCTGCTGACCGGCGTGGTCGACCACGTCGTCGACCGCTTGTACGCCGAGCAGTTGGCGGCCCGCCGGCAGGAAGACGGCTGGCAGGACTATTTGATCCGGCTTGCGCACGGGGTGCGTCAGATCGCGCTGCAGCATCCCGAACTCTTCCCGCTGGTGGCCACGCAGGCGCCGGAGGCACCGTGGGTGCGCCCGCCGCTGCGCAGCATGCGCTGGATGGAGAGCTTCCTCGATACCCTGCTGTCGTATGGGTTCGACGATGCCGCCGCAGTCGCGGCATATCGGGCGTACACCACATTCCTGGTCGGGCAGCTCCTGCTGGAGGTGTCGGCCCGCGGCGCGCAGCTGAGTCCCGCCGAGGCGATCCTCGAAGAAGCCGACCGCCCGAAGGCCAAACTTTCGGACTATCCGCAGCTGCAGCGACTGCAACCCTTGTTGTCGGAGGACTATGGCGACGCCGAGTTCGAAGAAGCGCTCGAAGCGCTGTTGGATCGGCTCGAATCGAATTTGCCGCGGTCCTGAGCCGGCGGCTGACCGGAGCCCCGCGGGCAGCTCCCCTGTTTACAATGTAAACTGATTGTGGTCGGGGATGTGTGCCAATGGCAGGTGACTGCCGGTTGGCGCCGTTAGATGGAACGCCGAACCCGCCGTGTACTCACATTCCCGGCGCGGCCGGACCATGGATCGAACGTCATCTACGTATAGGTGGGGAAGGTGTACACGTGACCGTGCCGCGCGACAGCAGGCCGATCGACATTCTGTTGATCGAGGACGATCCGGGCGACCAGTTGATCACCCGGGAAGCCTTTGCGGACAACAAGATCAAGAATGTTCTGCATGTCGCCCACGACGGCGAGGAAGGCCTGGACTTTCTCTATCGACGCGGTGCCCACGAGGGTGCGCCCCGGCCGGACCTGATCCTGCTCGACTTGAATCTGCCCAAGTACGACGGGCGGCAGTTGCTCGAGAAGGTCAAGTCGGATATCGAACTGTGCGACATTCCCATCGTCGTGCTCACCACATCGTCGGCGCAGGAAGACATCTTGCGCAGCTACAAGCTGCATGCGAACGCCTACGTGACCAAGCCGGTCGATCTCGAGCAGTTCTTGAGTGCGGTACGCCAGATCGACGATTTCTTTGTTCAGGTGGTCCGGCTGCCGCGGGGCTGACAGCGACCGGCTCGTCTCTAGACCTGCATGGCCAGAGACAGCTCGGTGCCGGCGACAGTGGAGGTCGTCGGGAAACCGAAGCGGTCCATCCACTGCACGCCGCCGACATCGCTGGGCAGTGGCTCGCTGGCCTGCGCGGCGGCCGCGGTGGCCAACTGCCGCTGCAGGTCCGATGCACTCACGCGGCGGCCGGCGTCAGCGGGATGCTGCGCCGGTCCGAATGGTGAGGCGGTTGAGTCGGCGCGGTGCTGAGCGCGGTAACGAACGACGGCGCTCCGCAAGGCCGGATGCGCGGGTCGTGCCAGGGTCAGCAAGTAGAACGCACCCGCCGCGACGGAATTGATGGCGAGCACCTCTTCGCCCATGCCCTCGAGCAGATCGATGAAATCGGCCGCTTCATGGCCGCCGATCGCGTCACCGGCAATGCCGGTGGTCACCGCGATGCCCAGCGCAGCCCGGCCGTCGCGGTCGGCGGGAATGAACCGGAAAGCGCGTCCGCCCACCGACGGCAGGCTGTCCCCCGCGGGGCACTGGACCGCGCCCGCCGGCTGCTCGGTGTCGAACAGCCAGCGCAGGCCCACGAGCAATACCGGCAGGTGAACCGCTACGCCGAGTGCCGCGGCCTCGTCTGGCGTGGGCTCGACAATGACCGCCGTCTCATCCGCACTTCGTGGCGCCGCCATCAGTTCGATTGTCATCCCTGATTCCTTCGAGTCGGGCAACGCGAGTGCGTCAGCTGACTTCACAGTTACCCAGTCCATTCGAGCCGCAAACACGCAGCTGGTGCGGCCGGGGACGTGTGGGCAACGCCGCACCCCGGGTATCGAAAGGCCCTTCGCCGCAAAGGTTTTCCGGAAGAACGCGCACACACGCGAGCGGCCCAGTCCAGCATGCCGCTGGACTGGGCCGTGTCGCACTGCGTGCTAGTTCTGCTGCTCGGCTCGCTCCCGGGCCTCGGCGGCCTTGGCGCCCGCGCGTGCGGCGTCCGCCTCGGCTTCCTTCTTCGCGGCGTCGCGCTGCGCATCGGCCTTGTCCTGCTGGGCCTGGCCTTCGCGGACCAGGTCGTCACGGCCGGTGACGGTGCCGATGACTTCCTTGGCCTTGCCCTTGACGCCTTCCACGACGCCCCGGACGGCTTCTTCAGGACCGGTGTTCTTGTCCTCGCTCATGGCTACCCTTCCGCTCACGGATCGGATGATCGCACGGAGAACCGTTCCCCACGCCTGCCGAGAATTCCCAGCTCTGGTGCCCGTCAAACGGCGAGTATTGCGATCTGCGCCACACGGATGTGCGTGCCCCACAGGGCATTCCGTGGGTGGGTGCCGAAATGTTTGGGCAGCTGACGCGCATGGGTACGGAAGGACTGCCGCTGACCGGCAAGGTCAGACGGGCAGGCACCACGACGACGTGTGCGCTGCCCACAACGGAAAGAGGCACCATGATTCTGGTCGGAGCTGTACTGCTTGCTCTTGGGCTGATCTTCAACATCTACCCCTTGTGGGTGGCCGGCGTTGTCGTGCTGGTGGTGGGTGCGGTTTTTTGGCTGCTGGGGGCGACCGCACGGCCGGTCGGTGGCCGCCGCTACTGGTACTAGGCGGCCGCGTGCCGATGCGGTCACCCCGTCGATCGCGACTCGCGGAGGATAGGCGAAACAAGCTGCGGCACAGGTTGAATCGGACGGCTGCGCAGACCGCGAGGCGTGCTGACACCGTCGCCCACCTTCGGGTGTTGCCCCCGCCGACAGCGGGTGGTGGCGGGCGATGCACGTTTGTTTGAGCAGCCATGGACAATGGGTACACAGAGTGCGACGTGAGTGGGCCTGCACAGGGACGCTGGAGGAAATACGTGGTTGAGGCAGTGGGGCAGGGCAGCTTGGCGTCCAGTGACCGGTCTGTTGAGTTGATCGTTGCGGCGTCTCCGGAGAGCCTGGCGGTCCTGCGGACGCTGGTGGCAGCGGTCGCGGCCTTCGAAGATTTCGATCTGGACGCCATGGCCGATATCCGGCTGGCGGTCGATGAAGCCTGTACCGGTCTCATCCGGGCCGCGGTGCCGGGGTCGAGCCTGAGGGTCGTCGTCGATCCGGCGAATGATGCTGTGGTGATTCGTGCTTCGGCGACTTGTGTGGCCGACGACAATCGCGGCGACGCTGTCGTGAAGCCGGACAGCTTCAGCTGGCACGTGCTCAGCTCGCTGGCCGACGAGGTGTCGACGTTCGCTGACGAGCAGGCTATCGACGGCACCCAGGTGCTGGGTGTTTCGTTGACTTCGAGACGAGTGAGTCTGCAGCGGTGACGGCGGAGTATGCGGACGTTCTCGAGATGTTCCGTCAGCTCCAGGGAACAACCGAGGACTCAGCTGACCACATCGCGCAGCGGGACGCGATCATCGAGCGCTGCCTGCCGCTGGCCGACCACATCGCGCGGCGCTTCGAGGGCAAGGGTGAGGCGCGCGATGATCTGCTGCAGGTCGCGCGCATCGGCCTCATCAACGCGGTGAAGCGTTTCGACGTCGAGATGGGCTCGGACTTCGCCTCGTTCGCGGTCCCCACGATCATGGGGGAGGTGCGCCGCCACTTCCGTGACAACAGCTGGTCGGTGAAAGTCCCGCGGCGGATGAAAGAGCTGCACTTGCAGATCGGCACGGCCAGCGCCGAGATGTCGCAACGCCTCGGGCGCGCACCCACCGCGTCGGAACTGGCCACCGAGTTGGGCATCGATCGCGATGAGGTCCTCGATGGCCTGATGGCCGGGAGTTCGTACAAGACCACCTCGATCGACGGGACCGCGGGCAGCGGCAGTGACGAGCGCCCGTCTCTCGCGGAGACGCTCGGCGACGTCGACCCCGGCCTGGAGAAGGTCGAGTATCGCGAGGCGCTCCGGCCGCTTCTGGAGGAACTGCCCGAGCGCGAGCGCACTGTGCTGGTGCTGCGATTCTTCGAATCGATGACGCAGTCTCAGATCGCCGCCAAGGTGGGTATCTCCCAGATGCACGTCTCGCGGTTGCTGGCGAAAACCCTGGCGCAGCTTCGGGAGAAGCTGGAGTAGCGGGCCGGCGTGCTGCGCGTCAATGGCCCAGCACGGTGTGGACCAACTGGTAACGTCCGCGACGGTAAGCACCAGTGAAACGAGATGGTCAGCACGAGGTAGGTGGCCCCTTGGTGAAGGATGTGACCACTTGTCCATGCCGGCGGAGCCGCGGATGAACCGCTCCACTACCCCGAAATCGGGGCCTGCGGGAGACCGACCGCTGTCGCTGCTGCTGGTCGAGGACGATCGGGGAGATGCCCTACTGGTCGAGGAGCTGATCGCCGATGCTGCGATCGACATCGACTTCCACTGGTCGTCCACATTGACCCAGGCGGCGGCCGCGCTGGAAACGATCCGTCCGGACTGTGTGCTGCTGGACCTGCACCTGCCCGATGCCGGCGGTGTCGACGCTCTCGACCGTTTGAGCGCCCTGGCACCGGGATTGCCGATCGTCGTTCTCACCGGTCTGAACGACGAGCATTTCGGTGTTTCTGCCATGGCGTCGGGTGCGCAGGACTACCTGGTGAAGGGCCGCGTCGATCCGGAGACGCTGCGCCGTGCGGTCCTGTATGCGATCGAACGCAAGCGTGCCGAGTTCACCGCCGTCGACCTGCAAGCCAGTCGACTGCGCGCCCAGGAGAATGCCCGACTCGAGCGGGGCCTGCTGCCGTCGCCACTGCTCGCGGACGATCCCGGCGTCGAGATCGTCACACAGTCGCTGCCGAGCCGGCGTGATGCGCTGATCGGCGGTGACTTCTACGACGTCGTGCAGACCCCGGACCGCACCGTGCACGTCATGATCGGTGACGTGGCCGGCCACGGGCCCGATGAGGCCGCGTTGGGCGTGGCACTGCGAATCGGTTGGCGCGCACTGACTTTCGCCGGCCTGCGCGGTAATGAGCGGATGCGTCAGCTCGACCGCATCCTGACCACCGAGCGGCCGAGCCGGGGCACGTTCGCGACCCTGCTGAGTGTGGCACTGGCACCGGATACGGGGCAGTTCGACGTGGTGCGGGCAGGTCATCCCGGCTTGCTCATGCACGGGACGGGCACCGTCGACTGGCTCGAACCGACCGCCGGCCCGGCACTGGGCCTCGGCGCCAGGGAATGGCCGGTCAACCGGTTGCAGTTGCGGCCGGGCGACGGCTTGATGCTGTTGACGGACGGGCTTTTCGAGGGGTCGGCAGGCGACGGGGGTGAACGTCTCGGCGAGGACGGACTGCTCGCGGCGGCCCGCTCACTGGCGCGCCTGCCCGGCACCGAGTTCGTCAAGGCGCTGATCAGTGAGGTGGAAACCCGGGCCGAGCCCTTCGGCGGTCTCACCGACGACATCGCCGTCATTCGAGTGGAGCGCTCGGTTCGATGAAGTTGACGGTGCAGGGCTGGCAGAACCTGGTTCTGTCCGCGATGGGTGTGGTGGTGCTCTCGGGTGCCGTCGGCGGTGCGCTCCTGATGAACCGGACCGACACGGTGTCGAGCGAACTGATCGAGCATCTGCAGCCGGCGCGCGTGGCCGCCTACCGATTACAGGCCGGACTGCGTGATCAAGAGACCGCGGTCCGTGGTTATGCGAGCGCCGCCGACAGCCAGTTCCTGGCGCCGTATGAGGACGGACAACGCGCTGAAACCGCTGCGGCACAGAAAATCAGAACATTGTTGGCAGGTCGCGACGCCCTGATCGCCGACCTCGATGCCATCGAACGAGCCGCTGGTACCTGGCGCACCACCTATGCGCGGCCGTTGATCGCGAGTGTCGTCGTAGGACATCCCGCCGTCGTCGACAGCCGTACCAACGAGGACGGCAAGAAAGAGTTCGACAACCTCCGCACGCTCTTCGATGCCCAGAACCAGCACCTGGAACAGGCGCGCGATGCCGACACCGCTCGGCTGGCGTCGATACGCCAATGGCGCGACCGGGTGCTGGCCACCATGGTCGGCGCCTTCGTCGTCATGGCGGTGGTGCTGGCCATGCTGGTGCGCAGCTCGGTCACCCGCCCGCTGGGCGCACTCGCCGCAGCATGCCGCCGGATCACGCAGGGAAACTTCGATGAGCGCATAGTTCCCCAGGGGCCCACTGACATTCGCGCGATCGCCGTCGATGTCGAGGAGATGCGGCAGCGCATCGTCGAGGAGCTCGAGGCATCTCAGTTCGCCCGCGTGGCGCTCGACGAGCAAGCCGAGGAATTGCGCCGATCCAACGCCGAACTCGAACAGTTCGCCTACGTCGCGTCGCACGATCTGCAGGAGCCGCTGCGCAAGGTGGCGTCGTTCTGCCAGCTGCTGGAGAAGCGGTACGGCGATCAGCTCGACGAGCGCGGCGTCGAGTACATCAACTTCGCGGTCGACGGCGCCAAGCGCATGCAGGTGCTGATCAACGACCTGCTCACCTTCTCCCGTGTCGGCCGGCTGAACGCCAGGAACACCGAGGTCGATCTGGGCGAGGCTGTCGCGTCGGCCATGCAGAACCTCGCGACCTCGATCGCCGAGTCGGAGGCCGAGGTGGTGCTGCCGCCCGCCGGCCTGCCGCGCGTCGACGGCGACCCCACCTTGTTCACGATGCTGTGGCAGAACCTGATCGGTAACGCGGTGAAGTTCCGGCGCGAGGGCCAAACGCCGCGGATCGTGATCGACTGCACAATGGGAACGGGTGAGAACGCCGACAACTGGGTATTCACGGTGACGGACAACGGTATCGGGATCGCCGAGGAGTTCGTGGACAAGGTGTTCGTCATATTTCAGCGCTTGCACGGGCGCGACGCCTACAGCGGCACCGGCATCGGCTTGGCACTGTGCAAGAAGATCGTCGAACATCACGGCGGCACCATCGGGATCGACACGTCGTACACCGATGGCACGCGGTTCGTGTTCACCTTGCCGGCCACCCCGATCACCGAACCGAACGTCATCGCGTCAGAGCAGCCGGAAGGAAGTCACCCATGAATGCGTCGTCAGCCGGCCGAGTCGTCGACATCCTGTTGGTCGAGGACGATCCGGGGGACGAACTGATCACCCGTGAAGCGTTCGCGGACAACAAGATCAAGAACACTCTGCATGTCGCTCGCGATGGTCAAGAAGGTCTGGATTTCCTCTACCGCCGCGGTGTCCATGCCGACGCCCCGACCCCGGACCTCATCCTGCTCGACTTGAATCTGCCGAAGTACGACGGCCGGGAGTTGCTGGAGGCGATCAAGTCCGACGCCGATCTGTGTCACATCCCGGTCGTCGTCCTGACCACGTCCTCGGCAGAGGAGGACATCCTGCGCAGCTACAAACTGCACGCGAACGCCTACGTGACCAAGCCGGTCGACCTCGATCAGTTCATGAAGGCGGTGCGGGAGATCGACGAGTTCTTCGTGCAGGTGGTGCGGCTGCCGCAGTAGGTGCGGGTCACCCGCCGCCGGCGGGCACGGCGTCGATGACGTCCCATTGCAGGCGCACCTCCGTACCGGCATCGGTCGGTTCGATCGACGCATGATCCGTCAGCGCCTGCATCAACGGAATTCCGCGTCCGCGGGCAGAGTTCGCGAGCTGTGCGGGGGCGGGGCGCCACGTGCCCTCGTCGGTCACGGTCACGGTCAGCCGCCCTGACACGCGGTCGAAGTCGGCACGAACATGCATGACGCCGGGAGCGGGGGCATCGGCATACGCGGCCTCGACGGCGTTGGCCAATGCCTCGTTGACGGCGAGCACGATGTCGCTGGCTTTGACGCGGTCCACTGCGATGTGGCCCGTCAACCAGGTCGAGAACTCCTGACGGACGGATGCGGCATGTTCGGGGATGGCCACCACGTCCGTTTTACTGAAACGTGCCCCGCTGCTCGACTGGTCCGGCTCCGTCATAGCGACCTGCTCGACCTACCTTCCGATTGACAACGACCGCACTAGGCGGTGACAGCCGCGAGGGCCTCGTCTCGCGTGGCGAACAGCTCGATCAGGTCGGCGATGCCGACCAGCTTGAGCGGGCGGCTGGTGGTGGGGCTGTCGGCGACGATGACGAGCCTGACCGCCGGCGCCAGGTCGGCGTGCGCCGCCACGAGCACGCCCATCCCGGCCGAGGCCAGGAAGTCGACGGCGCTCAAGTCGACGACGACCGCCTGGGCTGTGCCGACAGCCGCCGGGCTCAGTGCGGATTCGAGCTGCGGAGCGGTGAGCATGTCCACCGTCCCCGATACCGCGACCACGCTGACCGCGCCGATCTGGCTCTGTTCGACCGCGCAGCTCGCCGCGGCAGGGTTGCCGCTTCCCTGGACTGGCTGGCCTGTCATTGTCACCTCCGAGGGGCTCACACGCGTGAGCCGACAGTCCAAATACTATCGGCGCTTCTGCTGCCCGCTGCACCAAACCTAGTAGGACACAGCCTGTTCGTCGGTGTGGCAAATAACATGTTTCGGCGCGTCAGGACGGGGGTACGTATATGCGCCGATTTTGCGGGACCGGTGCCGCGTCGGAGCCGTCTCACTGCCGGCCAGTTTTCGATCCGATTGTGCCGCACATTGATTGCGAAGGGGAGTGGCAATCGGCGTGCTCTTCGGCCGACCGGCTCGTCTTCAGGGTCGTCGTTGCCGATCCCTTCGTCGGATCAAAAGAACTTGTCCTCGTACCTGCCCAATCCGTCGCGCACCACCCCGCAAAGCAACGACGAAATCAGGGAATCTGCAACGGGCTTTGGAGGCGCGGCGTCGCGCGAATGCTGAGAGGGAGGCGCGGGAGCGCGCGATCGTGCAATCGCTCAAGGAGTTCCTCGACGAGCTGGACAAGCTGGAGCACGCCGAGCAGTCCGCAGCTAAAGATGAGGCGGCGGCGCGGACCAGGGCCGAGGAACAGATCGCCCGGATCGAAAGTGAGTTGAACGAACGGCTGGAGCGGATCCGGCAGAGCGCGCAGGAGAAGGCGACGACGATTCGGCGGACGGCCGGCGCGGCAGCACAGGTGATGCGCACCAACGGCGAAACAATCGCCAGCATCGCCGCACAGAGTGGTCAGACGCAGACGCAGGTGCGAGAACTGTTGCGCCTGGCCGACACTGAGCAGCACGACGCCGGCGAACAGACACCGCAGGACGCGCACGCCGAGAATTCGGCGACGGTCCCCAATGGGGGCGCCGATACCCCGGCGTCGCTCAGCGAAGCGGCGCAGATGAGTGAGGGGGTCGCGGCGGTGGATGATCCGGCGACCGAGGCGCTGAGCGCCTGACGGGCAGTCGCGTGAGTACCCCCAGTCGGCGGCGACAGGGCCGCGACTTGGTGGTCGACCCGATACGTCATGGCAGTGAGATCGCACGGTTCTTCGCACACGTGGTGCGTGGTCCGGAGCGACAGGACTGCTGGCTATGGACGGGCGCCATCGGATCAGATGGGTACGGGCGCTTCGCATTGCGGCGTGGCGGCTGGCGGCACGTGATGATGGTGCGGCCGCCGCGCTATGCGCTGGCGGTCGCACGGGCGGGGCAACCGCTACAGGGGGATGTGCGGGCACTGCACGAATGCGACGTCACCCTGTGTGTGCGAGTGGTGGGCGCCGAGGAGATCGCGGCCGGGGTGCGTGCGCACGTGACCGCGGGCACCCAGCAGGAGAACATGGAACAGATGGCGGCGCGGGGCCGCGGCGGTGGCCGGCCGCGCGTGATCGCGCGGGGCGCGGGTCTGCGGGCCCGACGCGAGCGTGCGCTGGCGCTGCGGGAGGCGGTGCGGTCAGGGTGGGACTCGGCCGCAGTGGAGGCGGCCATGCTCGGAGGTCAGCCACGGTTGTGGTGACCGGGAACGGGTTTCAAGCATTCGACGGGTGCAGGGTCAGACTCTGCACCCGTCGGCGTTTGCATGGTGAGAGTCACCGGCAGGGGGTCATCGGAGTTGTGCGAGTGACAGCGGTTCGCGGCGCGGAGGCGACGGTGGTGGATCGGCAATTATCGGATGCGCCACTCGTTGATGTGGTCCACCACCGTGACAGTCGCGCCGTGGTCATACCACTGGTGAGTGCCGTCGGTGAAGCTCAAATCTGTCGAGTACGTGGCATCCGGGACTGGCATACTCCAGCGGCGCCGGACGACCCGCCCGTCGGCGAGTACGTCGCCTTTGGCGACGAATGCTGCCAGCTTGACACTGCTCGTGTCGTTCTCTCGGGTGTGCCGTGCGGGTTCATCGGCCGCGTTGGCGGCGGTCGCAGGCGGGATGGTCATGGGAGGGTTCCTTCCGATTCGGTGGTGGTTCAGGCGGCGTCGAACAGGCTCATCTGTCCGGAGGGCGTGATGTCCAGGACGCGTTCGCGCCAGGCCAGGGCGTAGGGCAGGCAGTTGTTGCACGCGGCGTGCGTGTGCCCGGGAAGCGGCTCGCTCATTCGCGCTGCCCAACTCCACGCCATTGAGTCGGCGCTGAGGACTCTGTGGCCGTAGCGCTTGAGGCCCGAAAGCTTCAAGCCGTACGCGTGGAGTGGGATGTCGGGGTCGTGGCGCTGGATGGTGGACAGGATCACGTCGATCTCGGCGCTGGCCTGGCGGCGGCATGCCTCGGTCTTCCTGGGCAGTGGGCTGCTGACTGCTGATCGCGCTGTCGAAGACCTACGCCCTGCGAATGGCAGCGGTGTTCATGATGTCGCTGGCCACCATCTGGCTCAAGACCGGCCTGGTGTCGCGGGGGCTGGTGATCTTCACCTATGTGGTGGCGCTGACGCTGTTGGTGGCCAGTGACGTGTCGGTCTGGCTGACGCTCGCGTTCCCGGTCTGGGTGCTGATCGTCAGCGTGCTCGCGCTGAGCAAGGCCGGGCTGATCGACCTGCACCGCGACGGCGATTGACCCGGCGGACCTCGTTCACACTGCGACCAGCGCGATCTCTACTCACACTTCTTCGCGGTGGGTGCAGTGTCAACGCTCGTTCACTCGACGACGCTCAGCGCTCCGGAGGGGCAGAGCTGCACGGCTTTCCGTGCGTTGTCCTGCTCGGCCGAGGGCACGTCATCGACCAGCAGCACCACGATGCCGTCGTCGTCCTGGTCGAAGACCGCCTCGCTGTTCATCACACAGACCCCGGCGCCGATGCAGACGTCGCGGTCGGCCTGTACCCTCACCAGGCCACCTGCAGCGACTGCAGCCCATAGATGAAGTGGAAAGAGCGGAACGCCACGTCGTCGAAAGGTTCGTCGAGGCGCAGGGTCGGAAAGCGTTGCAACAGAGCCGGAAACGCGATCTTCATCTCCATCCGGGCCAGCGGTGCGCCCAGGCAGTGATGGACGCCGTGGCCGAACGCCAGATGCCCCATGGCGCCGCGGCGGACGTCGAACACCTCCGGATTGTCGATGAAACTCGGATCGCGGTTGCCCGACGGTAGCGAGACGACCACCAGCTGGTGCGCGGGAATCTGCACCCCGGCGATCTCCACCTCGCTGGTGGTGATGCGGGGGATGCCGGAGTGCACGATCGACAGCCAGCGCAGCAGCTCCTCCACCGCCGGACTCACCGCATCGGGGTCATCACGCACCAGGGCCAGCTGATCCGGGTGCTGCAGCAACGCCAAGGTGCCGAGGCTGAGCATGTTGGAGGTTGTCTCATGGCCGGCCACCAGTAGCAGGTTGCAGATGCCCACCAGCTCGTCATCGGTGAGCTCGGACCCGTGCTCGCGCACCAGCATTCCGAGCATGTCGTCGCCGGGGGAACGCCGTGCGCCGCCCACCAGTGCGTGCATGTAAGCACGCCCGGCGCGCTGGAGTTCGAAGCGTTCCTCGATCGGGATCGACAGGTCGAGCTGGCGGCTGGTGCGGTGCTGGAAATCGTCGCGGTCGTCATACGGCACGCCCAGCAACTCGCAGATCACCAGTGACGGGATGGGTAAAGCGAAATCGGTCACGAGATCACTCGGTGGACCGGCTTTTTCCATGGCGTCCAGATGCTGGGTCACGATGTCGGTGATCCGCGGCTCCAGGCGCTTCATCCGGCGGCCGGTGAATTCGCCGGTGAGCATGCGGCGTAACCGGGTGTGCCTGGGTGGGTCCAGGCCCAGCAGGTTGCCGGACTGGGCTGCGCGTTGCTCTTCCTCGGACATCTCGGGTGCCCCGGGGACGAAGAACCCTGGCGGGCGCTCGTTGGAGAACCGTTCCGGATCGGAGAGCACCGTCTTGATGTCGTCGTGGCGGGTCACCAGGTACACCGGCATGCCGAAGGCGTTGATGACGGTGCGCACCCCCTCGTTCTCGCGGATCTCGCCGAGGGTGGGGATGGGGTCGAAGTCGACACGCTGCATGTGCAGCGGAGGTGAGGCAGGTGCCTGGGTCATGGTGTCGACGGTACGCGCGCGACATCAACGATGTCTACTTCCGGATGCTGGAGCCCCGCGAGATCACCGCCGCGATGGACTTCCCGACCGGCTACCGGATGGTCGGCACCAGGCGCGAGCAGGTGCGGCTGGCAGGGAACGCCGTCACGCCGCCAGCCGCCCGTGACCTGGTGGGTCTGGTCGTCGAAACCGTCACCGGCGAAACGCTCCAACCCACCGCCTGAGAAGCCACCCGGTGGGGTGCTCCCCCCACCCCCCACCGGGCGCCGACCCCACAGCCCAGCCACCGCAGAAACGAAGGACCGCCGCCATGAAGTACTTCTATCTCGGAACCAGCGAGGTGCGCTGGCTCGGCCAAGCCAACGTCCCGCTGTTCATCTCCCACCGCCGCCTGGCACCCCGCAAGAGCTTCCCGCGTGCGCTCACCGGATGGGCGCTGGACTCCGGCGGATTCACCGAACTATCGATGTACGGGCAATGGCGCACCACCGCCCGCGACTACAACGCCGCGGTCTGGCGCTACGACCAGGAGATCGGCAACCTCCAATGGGCCTCGCCCGGCGACTGGATGTGCGAGCCCGAACAGATCGCCCGCACCGGACTGAGCGTGCGTGAACACCAGCGCCGCACCATCGACAACTTCCAAGAATTGCAGGACCTCTGGCCCGGCCCCGACTGGGATGTGCCCTACGTCCCGGTTCTGCAGGGCTGGACGCCTGACGATTATCGCCGCTGCGTCGACATGTACTACGCCGCCGGCGTCGACCTGTCCGACTGCTTCCTCGTCGGCGTCGGCACGATGAAGCACCGCGGAAGGTCCTTGCCATCAGTCCATAACGGTGTTATGAATGTCCATAACACCGTTATGGCGAATGGAGTTGCACCGTGGACCACCATGAGAACCTCCCGTTTCCCGAGCCGTCGCACCGCAGTGCCGCGCCCGGCGCGCTCGACACGCACATCCGGGTCGGCGATGCCGACCGCGAAACGGTTTCTCACCGACTCAGCCGCGCCGTTGCCGAGGGCCGGCTGACCCTGACGGAGTACGACACCCGTCTGCAGCGGCTCTACCGGGCCGAAACCCGCGGCGACCTCGCCGACATCGTTTCGGACCTACCGCGATCCGATGCGCGGGGGGAACCGAAACAACAACGGAAGCAGTCGATTCCGGCATGGGTCGTCATCATGTGGATGCCGTGGGTCGCGGTGAACCTGCTGTGCCTCGCCATCTGGCTCGCCACCGGCGCCGGTTACTTCTGGCCGTTCTGGGTCGCCGTCCCGTGGGGCTGCGCGTTGATGATTCCCAGCGCGATCGGCGTGTTCACGAGCGGCGGCACCTACGTTGCAGGCAATTCGACGACGGCGAGTTCGGCAGCCCGGCGGCGATCCTGCAGCGCGGCGTCCCGATCCAGGCGCGCCGCGCATCGGTGGTCCTCGGCGGCCACCTGATGGGCCGCCGCATCGTGACCTTCGGAACGAAGGTTCTCGTGCACACGGGCGGCCCGGTCATGCGCACTCGCCGCCGCTTCGTGACGTTCAGCTGCCCGCAGGCAAGCTTCCAGCGCCCACTGCCGAGACTGCTGCGCCCGCCGCCCGGCCAGCTCGAGATCCTCGGCGGTGACCGGCCGGCCGGCAAGGAGCCGGGTGCGTAATCGGGCCAGTTCCAGGGCCCGTTCTCCGGCCCGCGCAGCGCGCAAATGAGGCACAAGACGACACTAGGCCCAATTGGCGGCTCCGCAAGTCCCTGCCATGCTTGACCTGCGCATCAACGGGTATACGCCGATGGTGAACGACCCGCCGCCACTTGCCGACACGACGATTCCCGACCGGCACACCGTCGTGACCGGCACCGAGACCGAGACGTACCGGTCGTTGCTGCGAACGCCGGCCACGCGCGACGAGCGGTACGCGTTGGGGAAGGCGTTGCGTAAGAAGGTGCCGCGGCGGACATTGTCGAGGTGGCCGGATGGTGCGGGGCGACCCGACCCGGTCGATCTGATCAAGGCCAGTCATGAGGGGCGGATCGAGCGGCTCATCCCGATCAGGGTCGGGCGGATGGCGGCGTCGCCGTATGGCTTCCTGCGCGGCGCCGC
The DNA here is from genome assembly GCF_046250085.1 of Mycobacterium sp. SMC-16. Taxonomy (NCBI): domain Bacteria; kingdom Bacillati; phylum Actinomycetota; class Actinomycetes; order Mycobacteriales; family Mycobacteriaceae; genus Mycobacterium; species Mycobacterium sp. SMC-16. Next base: position 4,443,509 of record NZ_CP176427.1, on the reverse strand, counting down.
GGTCGTCATGGCCTGTGACGTCTCGCGACTGCCGACGACCGGAATCATGCCGGTGGTCTGCGGCGACGCGCATCTGGGCAACTTCGGGTTCTACGCCTCACCCGAACGGGACCTGGTCATCGACCTTAATGACTTCGACGAAGCGCACCCGGGCGGCTGGGAATGGGACCTGCGGAGGTTGGTGGCGAGCATCTGGGTGGCCGGACGGGAGAACGACGCCTCGGAAAGCGCCTGTGGCGACGCCGTGCAAGCGTGCGTCACGGCCTACCAGAAGGAGGTCAGGCGGCTCGCTGATCTGCCGCTGCTCGTCAGGGCCTTCAACAGGCTCAGCGTCGATCGCCTGACCACCGAAGCCGACGGGCCGCTGGAGCGGCTCGTCACCCGCTCGGCGAAGCGGGCACGACGCCGTACCGGTGATCGCGCGCTGCCGCGCTTCACCCATGAGGTCGATGGGGTGCGAAAGATCGTCGATGAACCGCCCTTGATCACCCCGCTACCGGCGCTGGAAGAGAAGCTGCTGACCAAAGCGATGGACGACTATCTCGAGACCCTGCCGCTGTACTGGCGCCGACTGGTCGGTGGCTACACGCTCTTGGACGTGGCGCAGAAGGTCGTCGGGGTCGGCAGTGTCGGGTTGCGCGCCTACGTGGCGCTGCTGGAGGGCTCGTCGCCCAAGGACGTCATCTTCTTGCAGCTCAAGCAGGCCCGGCGATCCGTCCTGGCGCGCTACGTCCATGGTGAGTCGCCGTTACATGCCCACCAGGGGCAACGCGTCGTCGAATACCAGCAGTGTCTGCAGACGGTCAGTGACCCGCTGCTGGGCTGGACCACGGTGGACGGCCGCCAGTTCTATGTGCGACAGCTGCGAAACATGAAGGGCCGCATACCTCTTGACGAGTTGGATGCCAAGATGCTGACGGGCTACGCCAGCGTGGTCGGTCAACTGCTGGCGAAGGGGCATGCCAGAACCAGTGGGGCCTCGATGATCGCCGGTTATCTCGGCCATTCCGGCCGCGTGAGCGAAGCGCTGGCCGGATTCGCCCGGCGTTACGCCGATCAAACCGAGGCCGACCACGCGGGGCTGCTCAGTGCCGTCGAACGTGGGGCACTGCCGGTCGAATACGAATGAGCTGCCGAGCCGCAGCGAGAACACCTGGGGCGCAAGGATAGTGGTGCGGACCGCAGCTACCTCGGCGTTTGTGACTCGTCACAAACGCCGGGTCTGATACTTCTGCCCTCGGTGTAGAGACGGTGGCCACCCGGGCGTCGATACTGGTTCGGACAACGGGGCAGCATCGGCGCTGCCGCAGCCACCGCACGGGGCTCGTTGATACAGGAGGGCTACAACGTGGTTGCCGCACCCGAGATTCTGATTCCGCTGGACCGGGGTGACTCCCGTCGCGTCGAGTTCGAGGGCGGCAGCATCCAGTCGCGCCTCCTCGCGCTGGCGTTGAAGGCCTCGGTCAAACCGGTGTTGACGGTCTGGGCGATGGCGCCCGGCCTGCCCTGGCCGTACCGGGCAGTCGATCACGTGGGTCGAGTGCTGCGGTCGGTCGCGGGTACCAGCAGAAAGCCCGTGAGCCTTGCGCGCTGTTCCGCCGAGACAACCCGGCCGGCGGCGATACGCGGGGACCGCTACGTGGTGTACCTGCACGGCGGCGCCTTTCTCGTCGGTGGCCGTCACCTGCACCGCCAGATGATTTCGCGGATTGCCGCGTCGCTGCAGAGCGAGGTCGTGGCGGTGGACTACCGCAAGCTGCCCCAGCACACCATCGCCGACGGTATCGAGGACTGCATCGATGCTTACCGATTCGCCCTCGGGCGCGGTGTCGCGCCGGAGAACATCGCATTCATCGGCGACTCGGCCGGTGCCTACCTGGTGTTCATCACGGCGATCTTCGCGGCCCGGCGTGGACTGCCGATGCCCGGCGCGATCGTCTCGATGGCACCGCTGGCCGACTTCGACGTGCAGGCCAAGATCGATGCGCCGTCAGGATCGACCGATGTGCTGTTCTCGAAGGCCTTCGCCCGCGCGTTCCATCAATTCGTCATGCGGCACAGCCCGCCAGCCGACGAACATCGCCTGCTCGATGCGGATCTGAGTGGGCTGCCGCCGTCGTTGATCCAGGTGAGCTCGACCGAACTTCTCAACCCCGACGCCGAGGAGTTGGCCGTTGCGCTGACGAAGGCCGGTGTGCCGCACCAACTGCAGGTGTGGCGGGACCAGGTCCACGTCTTCCAGGCCGCGGCCTCGATCGTCCCGGAAGCGGCCCGTGCGCTTCGCGAGGTGACGCAGTTCATCGAGTCGGCGTTCGCCCGGAACGGGGCGCAGGAGCAGTCCGCTTAGGTGCTCATGGCGCGGCGAATTTGAGGGCGTGCGCAACCGCGGTTCTCGTCGTCTCCTTGAGGTACTCCGGAGAGGCGCGCCTGCCGAGGGCCGCCTGGGTGATGATCATGCCCGTGACCAGATGAAAGATCGACTGCGCATCGTCGTCAGGACACTGTGACGACATCTCCCCGCTCCGGCACCCGACGCGGATCGCGTCACGCAACGGCTCGATCAATTCGTCGACGAGCGCATCGTTCTGGTCGGCGTGGCGTCCGGAACGCTCGAGCCAGACGGCCGCCAGCGCTGAGGCTCGTCCGCACCGCTCTACCGGGTAGACGTAGTCGATCATCGTCGCGGTGTACGACAGGATGCGCTCGATCGGGCAGGTGCTCTGCGTGGCCGCATGCCGCAACTGCCGTGCGGCGCTGCGAATTTCGTCGGACAGCAACTCTTGATAGTTCACCACTGGATTCACATCTCGTGCCGTAGGGATACGAAAAACTCGCGTTCGATGACCGAGGCTGCTCGAGCTAGCCGGGATTGCCCGGATCTATGTCGTCGACTGGCGCACCTGCCTGGTCGATGGTGTGGACGGTCATGGCCGCGGCCAGCAATCGGGACTGGTAGGGGTCGGTGGGGTCATAGCCGGTGATCTCCTGAATGCGCCGTAGGCGGTAGGTCAGGGTGTTCGGATGGATGAAAAGCTCTGCCGCCGCGGCCTTCCGGTCGGCGCCGTGCTGCAGATGCGATCGGAGCGCCTGGAGTAACCCCGGGTGGTCGCGCAGCGGCGCGATGTGCCGCGCGAGCAGGTCACGGGCGGGCCCGGGACGCGTCGACTGGTACTCGAAAAGGACATCGGACAGTTGGTAGATACCCGGCTCTCTGTTCAGTTGTCTTGCCAGGCAGGTGATTTCGGCGGACTCCGCAGCCGCGGCCGGAATGGCCGCCAGCGTGGCGCCGGGATGGTATGCGGCATAGATCGCGACCTCGAGTCGCTCGCTGAGCGCGTCGATCAGGGCGCCCAGGTGTGCGGCCATGACGGTGTCGTCCCGTGGTTCCACGACCTGTGCGGGCAGCAAGATCACGCCCGTGTGTCCATCGAACGTGTTGAGGATTTCGCCGGCGCCGCGCCCGTAGAACACTTGGTTGGCGAGCCGTAACCGTCGGCGCGCGGCCAACGTCTCATGGGTGGTGCGCGGTTCGTCGCCGTCCACCCGGATCGCCAACACGTCATAGCGGTCGCTGAGCTTGACACCGATTTGCTTGGCGATGATGTCGCTGCCGGGCTCGCCGTCGACGAGGTGGGCGCACAGGGCGCTCAGCTGCCGGCGCGTGGTGGCTCGGAGGACGAAATCGGAGTCCTGGTAGACCTCGGTCATCAGCACGCTGATGGTCCCGGTGAGGTCGGCGAGGTACATGCCCAGTGCGGCGATCGTTTCCGAGTCGCCCTCGGAGGCCGACTCGAGCACAATCTCCCACAGTTTCCGGATGCCGGCATGCAGCGCGGTGAACAGGAACGGCAACGGGATACCGTCCTCGGCATGTCGCTCCGCGACCGGCAGGACGAACGTCGCCGCCTCGGCACGGGTCACCCGGCGTCCTTCGGTGATCAGGTCGAGCCCGTACAGAAACCCGCCGATGATGTACGGCGTGACCTCGCCGTCGAAATGTTCGATCGGCATGGGTGTGAGCCATTCGATGGACTCGACGGCCTCATGGAGAAGCGTCGTGGCGATCTCGTCGATCCGGTCCTCGATCACCTTCCGCAACGGTGCGTCCGCCGGGATCGGCGGCAGCTCGGACGGGGACGGCACGTGCCGATTGTTATCCATCACAACGCGGTGGCGGAAGATGCCGGGACCAATCGGTCGAAGTTTTGTTTCCGGCACCAAAAGCGCGGCCCATTCTTCTCACCGCCCGCGCGGCGTGTTGGCCGTCAGAGCACGTACGGCGCGATGAGTGTCGTGGCGCCCAACACCACCACACCGATCAGGAATGCGACGACGGTGAAGCCCATGACCTGGCGGACGTTCAGTTTTGCGATGACCAGCAGGGGCAGCAGCCAGAACGGCTGAATCATGTTGGCGACGCCTTCGCCGACGGCGACCGCCATGGAGATCAGTCCCAGATACTCCGGCGACCGCTGACCGATGGCCAGCGCCGAGTCGACCGCGATGGGGCCCTGCACCGCCCAGTGCCCGCCGCCCGACGGGACGAACAGACTGATGATCAATGAGCCGATGAACGTCAGGAACGGCAGCGTGTGTTCGGTCGCGCCGTTGACGAGCGCCTCGGCCAGCAGCGTCTGCAGCGGCTTATCCGCCTTTGTCGCCTGATAACCGAGGAGCCCGACCAGGCCGCCGTACAGCGGGTACTGCAGTAGCAGCGGGCCGGACACTTTGGCGGCGCCGGTGAACGCGCGGATGAAGCGGATCGGCGTGCGGTGCAGCAAGGCGCTGGTGATCGTGAACAGCATGATCATCGACGAGATGTTCAGGGCGAACCCGCTCATCACGAAATAGGCCATGCCGGCGGCGAATACGAGGACGTTGAGGATCCAGAGGTTCTCGAGCCATTCGGCGAAGGTCTTCTTGCCGGACGCCGGCTGAGCCGGCAATCCTGTCGCAGCTCCGCTGTCCGGCTGGTTTTCGTCTTCGAACACCGCGGGGTCGGGCGCCAGACGCTGCGTCGGAGCCATGCGCCAGACCGCGAGCGCGAGCAGTGCCAGCACCGCGATCGCCGACAGCCAGCTGTACGGCTGGAAGATGGTCTGGCTCAACGGAACAGTCATGCCGGTGAGCTTGTGGATCACGTTGATGGGACTGCTGCTGTCGGTGTTGGCCAGGGCGATCGATGACGACAGTCCTTGCGTCCAGACGATGAACCCCATGAACGCGGCCGCGATCAGGTACCCGAAATGCGCGTCGGCGAAGCGTTTTGCGACCTGCCGGGCGACCAGTGCACCGGAGACCAGTCCCAGTCCCCAGTTCAGCAGGGACAGCACGGCGCTGACGGTGAAACACAGCAGCGCGCCCTGCACCTGGTTGTTCGGCTTGCCGGCGATGTGGACGATGGCCCGCTTCAGAACGGGCGCCTCGGCGAGCGTGTAACCGGTCACGAGGATCAGCACCATCTGGAAGGCGAACGTGAAGATGTTCTGCGAACCCCACACGCCGCTGTACCAGGCCTTGAGCATGCCGCTGGGGGTGGCGCCGTGCACCAGGAGGGCGACCATCCCGGCGACCAGAACAGTCAGGATGACGGCGAACAGGTACGGGTCGGGCATCAGGCGTTCGACGTAGCGGACACACAGGGCCGTGAGGGACTGCATGACGCCGCGGCGTTCGGGCTTGGTGTCCGCGCTTGTGCCCTTCGGATGTTCGCTCGTTGCCACGTGATCCACCTTCGCAATGTCTGGTTACGGCACTCATCATGGCGGGTGAGTGACGCCAGGGTGGCGCCTTTGCGCAACGGTTCCCTCGGTCCGGGCGGTCATCGCCCGACGGCCCTGTCCGAATGGGTAGTACCGGAACCACCCGGGCGGGTCCGGTACTCGGACCGATCGGGGCATGCGCCGGCCACGTCGCCGGCAATAGCGTTGTGTGCTATCAGCTTTACGCCACCGCGAACCTCAAAGACATTTTCCTGGACCAAATCTCACGAATGGAGCGAATCAATGACACAGACACTGGCCACTGAAACCGTGGCGGGACACACCGACACCATGCGGGCCGCCGTCGTCACCGACTTCGGCATGCCGCTGCAGGTGCACGACATGCAACTGCCGACACCGGGTTACGGCGAAGCCCTGGTCAAGCTCGAGACGTCCGGCGTCTGTCACACGGATCTGCATGCCGCGCATGGTGATTGGCCGGTCAAGCCGCAGCCGCCGTTCGTGCCGGGGCATGAGGGCTACGGCACGGTCGTAGCGCTCGGCGAGGGCGTGGTCGACCTGGCCGTCGGCGACAAGGTCGGTAACGCCTGGCTGTGGTCGGCGTGTGGCCGGTGCGAATACTGCCGGACGGGCTGGGAGACCCTGTGCGAAAGTCAGCGCAACGGTGGATATTCCGTCAACGGCAGCTTCGGTACCTACATGCTGGTCAATGCGGACTACGCTGCGAGGATCCCGGCCGGCGCGGACCCGCTGGAGATCGCGCCGATCCTGTGCGCCGGCGTCACCGTCTACAAGGGTCTCAAGGTCACCGACACCCGGCCCGGCCAGTGGGTGGCGATCTCGGGCATCGGCGGACTGGGACATATCGCAGTGCAATACGCCCGCGCGATGGGTCTGCGTGTCGTGGCCATCGATGTCGACGACGCCAAACTCGCACTCGCCACCCGCCTCGGCGCCGAGGTCGCCATCAATGCCCGTACCGCCGACGTCGTCGAGTCGGTGCAGCAGGCCACCGGCGGAGTGCACGGTGTCCTGGTCACCGCCGTGCACCCGCAGGCGTTCGGTCAGGCAATTGGCCTCGCCCGTCGCGGTGGCACCATCGTGTTCAACGGACTTCCGCCGGGCGACTTCCCGGCACCGATCTTCGACATCGTGCTCAAGGGACTCACCATCCGGGGGTCGATCGTCGGAACGCGGCAAGACATGGCCGAGGCGCTGGACTTCTACGCACGCGGCCTGATCAAGCCAACCGTCACCAGCGCGCGCCTCGATGACATCAACGATGTCTTCGAGCGGATGGAACACGGACAGATCGACGGCCGCATCGTCATCGACTACCGGAATGCCTAGCGGCACATAGCGGAAACCGCCCAGCTGATCTAGGCCGACGATTTATCGTCGGCCTAGATCAGTCCGCGTTTACTGGCCGCGTACACGGCCTCGGCGCGGCGGCTGACGTCGAGCTTGCGCATGATGTTGCTGACGTGGAACTTGGCGGTGGTCGCCGAGATGTACAGCTGCTCACCGATCTTGTGGTTGGACAGGCCCGCGGCGAGCAGCCGCAGCACTTCGATCTCGCGGTCGGTGAGCTTGTCGCGTTGATCGCCGCGTCCACTGAGTGAGCGGACCACCGCGGCCGCGCTGCGCGAGTCGAATGCGCTCTGCCCGGCGGAGATGGCCCGGATCGCCCGCACCAGTTCTGTGGTGTCGACATCCTTGACCACGTAGCCGCGGGCACCGGCATGCACCGCACGCACCACGAGGTCCTCATCGAGGAACGTGGTCAGCACGAGCAGGCCGAGGTCCGGGTGGGCACCAGAAAGCTTGGTGCACAAGGACAGTCCCTCGAAATCCGAACCCGCTGACAGTTTGAGGTCGACCAGCACCACATCGGGCAGCGTCGCCGCGACCATGGCCACGGCTTCGGGCTCGCTGGAGGCCTCGCCGACGACCACGAGATCGTCCTCGCGTTCCAATAATGACCGCAGGCCCTGGCGGAGGATGGCGTGGTCGTCCACCAGCGCAAGGCGGATGGTCCCGGTGCTGGTTCCTACGGTCATGGCACGACTCCTTCGCGCGGAGCTTCTTCTGGGTCCCGTGGGATGGTGGCGACAACCCGCACGCCGCCGATGCGAGACCGGCCGACGGTGAAGGTGCCGCCGTATTCGCGGCACCGCGCCAGCATGTTCGCCAGCCCGCGGTGGTGCCCGTCCAGGTCCGCGACATCGGCCAGCTGGAGCCTGAGCCGGAGTTTGTCGGGGTCACCGATGCCGTCGTCGGACACCGACAGGGTGACCCCGGTGGCGCGATAGCTCAAGCGCACGATGGCCCGTGAGGCGCGGCCGTGCATCGCGGTGTTGAACAGGGCCTCACCGGCGATGCGAAGCAGGCTCCGTTCGACGGCGCTGGGTAGTTCGGCGACATCGCCGTCGACCCGCAGTGTCACCCGCAGGTCTTTCGGCATGTGCACGGTGGCAAGCTGTTCGAGGAGCTCGGGGAGGCTGGATCGGTCAGCGTCGGAGGAATGGTTGAGCGCGTAGATGGCCGACCTCAATTGGTCGATCGCCGATCGGGTCAACGCTTTGGCGGTGTCCAGTCGTTCGGCCAGACCTGTTGGACCCGAGCGTGATTCGACCTCACTTCGGCACACCTCGATCTGCATGCCCGCCGACAGGACGGTCTGCGTGACGCTGTCGTGCAGCTCGCGTGCGATGCGGTGCCGCTCGGAGTCCAGTACCTGGTGGCGTTGTGCCGCACCGAGTTCGCGTTGCGTCGCCAGCAGCTGCGCATTGCGGGCCTCGGATTGGGCCAGCAGCGTTTGCGAGCGCTGGAACAGTTCGCAGTTCTGTAGCGCCACCGCGGTCTGACTGGCCAGGATGCGCATCACCGCCTCGTCGATACCGTCGAGCAGCCGGTGCGGCGGCGTCCACGCCGCGAACGCCCCGACGACCCCGCCGTCGAGTTCGATCGGCACGTGCGAATGGTGGCTTTCGATGACGGGCACGCGGAACTGGGCAAGCTGACCGCGCAGGACGTCGTTGAGCCGGTTCAGGACCGCGTCCGGGAGGTGCGGTACCGGATGTTTGGTACCCGACAGGCCCTCGAACGAGTATGCGTGCCCGTCGGCGTCGAGGATGAGGTGACGTGGCCGCGCCTCCGGCAGGGCGCCGTCGGCGAGCGCCAACAGCACCCATTCGGCACCGAGATGGGTACGGGCTGCCTCGGCGACGGCCCGCACCAGATTCTCGGGGCCGTTGACGGTCTGCACCAGAGCGCGCGAGATGGCGTCGAGCGCTGCGACCACCCGTTCAGTGCGTTGCGCGGCCACCCGGAACTCGGGATAGAACGTGCCTTTACCGGACCGCACACCCGTGAGCTGGTCCAGATCCGGCACGGCCGCGCGGCGCGGCACCACCGGGTTGCCGGGCAGGGTCGTCATAGCGCGGCCCGGAACAGCGCGCGCAGCTGCGCATCGTCGATGGGGCGCGGGTTGGTGGTCAGGCAGGCGTCCTGAAGGGCGTTGTGTGCCAACACCGGAACGTCGGCGTCGCGTACTCCGAGCTCTGCCAGCCCGCGCGGCACGCCGACCTGGCGGGCCAGCTCTTGGAGTCGATCGGCAAGTGCCAGTGCCGATTCCAGCTCCGGAGCGCGCTTGTCGGCGATCCCGAGGCAGGTCGCGATGGTGGCGAAGGGGGCCGGGTCGGCCTCGGCGTTGAACCGCACCACGTGGGGGAGCAGCACGCCGTTGATGACGCCATGCGGCAAGTCGAGGAGCCCGCCGACCTGATGGCTCATGGCGTGCGCGGCGCCCAGGATGGCGTTGGTGAACGCGAGACCCGCTTCCAACGCGGCCTGGGCCATCAGCACCCGCGCCGGCATGTCCTGCGGCCGTTCGATAGTGGTGACCAGGTTTTCGGTGACCATCACGACCGACCGCAGTGCGTGGTGGTCGGTCAGCTGGTTGTGCCCGAGCGACACGAAAGCCTCGATGCCGTGCGTCAGCGCATCCAGACCCGTTGCCGCATTGAGCCATTCGGGCATGGTGGTGAGCAGTCGGGGGTCGATGACGGTGATGTCCGGGACGAGGGCGCGCCCCAAAATGGTGATCTTGGTGTTGTGGGTCGTGTCGGTGACGATGCAGAACTGAGAGACGTCGGCGCCGGTGCCCGACGTGGACGGCAGCACCACCAAGGGCGGAATCGGCGCGGTCGCCTTGTCGACGCCGGCGTAGTCGAGGATGTGGCCGCCATTGGCCGCCAGGATCGCGATGCCTTTGGCGGCGTCGATCACCGAGCCGCCGCCCAACGCGATGAGCACATCGCAGCCGTGCGACCGGTAGAACTCGTGGCCGGCGGTCACCTCGTGGTCCTTGGGGTTCGGGGTCAGAGCGCTCCACACGTGTGCCTCGACGCACTGGGCACGTAGGTGCCCGACCAGCTCGGCCACCCAGCCGGCCTCGATCAGGCCGGGGTCGGTGACGAGCATGGGCCGCAGCCCGCCCAGGCGGACGGCGGCGTGCGCGGCCTCCGCCATCGAGTCGATGCCGAACACGATCTCAGGGGCATGGAACTTCAACAGCCGCGTCGGCACAGCCGTCGCCGCCGTCGTGGCCGCGATCTGCGCGGGCGCCATCACATCGAGTCTCACCAGACCCATCCCTCATCCTGTGATCCAGGTAACACGCCCAGCCTACGGCGTGCCGCCGCCGGGACCAATGTGCGCATGGACAGGTCGCTACCTACCCGATCGGGTAGGTAGCGCACGCGGTTGACGGCGGGCGCACGGTCAGCTGCGCGGGTGCGCTGTGGCGGTTTGCCGGTTCCAACCTCGGGTATCCATGCCCCAGCAGCTACGCCAGTTCGAAGAGGCCGGGACGATGCCGTATTCCGCGATCGCAGTAGCGGCGGTTGCCGCACATTTCGCCTTTCTCGGCTACCTCATCGGTGGCGGGTTCCTGGCGTGGCGGTGGCCCGTGACGATCTGGGCGCACGCGCTCATCGTCGGCTGGACCGTCATCATTCTCACCGGTGTCGTCGAGTGCCCGCTGACCACGATCGAGCGGTGGGCCCGCGACGGCGCGGGCCTGTCACCGTTGCCACGCGCCGGCTTCATCGACCACCACGTCGCGGGCGTGCTGTATCCGCACGGGTGGGGAGCCGTGGCCGAAATCATCGTGGTCGCAGCCGTTTTGGTGTCATGGCTCGGGCTGTGGCGCCGGTACAACCGAGTGCCGAGTCGTTCTCGTGGTGATTGAGCAAGGATGCCGGACGGCCGGGTGGACATTGGTGACTGCCGCGGCGGCGCCAGTGGTGTTGGTGGGGGCCGCGATTCTTGCCAGGGCCGTCCTGACGACGAGTTATGACCCGCTGTCGGAAACGTTGAGCGTTCTCGCGGGACGAGGCAGTGGTCAAGGGATCATGACGGCTGGGTTCGTGTTGAGTGCGGCCTGTCAGATCGCGACCGCGATGGGACTGCGCGTGGTGCGACTGTCCGCCCGCATCGCGCTGGCGATTGCCGGGTGCTGCGGGCTTGCCGTCGCCGCCTTTCCGGTCACGGTGAGCGCCAACGAAAGTACCCATCTGCTGGCGGCCGGGGGTGGCCTCATCGCATTGGCGCTGGTGCCGATTCTGGGTATGAGCAGCGCGGCGGCAACCCCGCTGGTGTGTCGTCCGCGCTGTGCTCTGACCGCGACGCTGGTGCTGTGCGTCCTCGTGCTGTGGGTCTATTACGAGGCCAGGCACGGCGTCTTTCTCGGCTTGGCCGAACGGCTCACCGCGGTGACCGAACTGGCGTGGCCGCTGGTCGTCGTGGTGTGTGCCAGACGCGCCGAGCAGGCAATCACCAGGCCGCTCACCGCGGCTGTGACCGGCTACGTGCCGGCGACGCCTGACAGTGCACTGTGCCGCACGCGAATGACGCTCGGCGACAGGCTATCTGCTCCGGCCGCATGACCGAAACCATTGCTGGTGTTGGCTTTTCGTCCGCCCCGAATAATCAGATGACTTCAGCGGGGGCGCCGTGATATCCGTTGGTACATGACTGATTTGACGCTGCGCTGTGTCAGCGACAGCGATGATTTCGATGCGTTCATGGCTACGTCGTACGGCGTGTTCTTGCAGGATCCGCAGCAGGACGAGATCGACCTGATGCGCGCCTTCACCGAGTACGACCGCATGTTCGGTTTCCACGACGGCACCCGTTGGGTGTCCACCGCAGGGGCTTTCGGGAAGCAGGTGGTGCTACCCGGTGGGGCGACCACGGCGGTGGCTGCCGTCACTGCCGTCACGGTGTCGTCCAGCCATCGACGCCGCGGCCTGCTCACCGCCATGATGCGCCACCAACTCGAGGACATCCGAGACCGCGGAACCGAGGCGCTGGCCATGCTGTACGCATCTGAGGCCAGCATCTATGGGCGCTTCGGTTACGGCATGGCGGTACCGGTCGCGGAGCTCTCCGGCAATGTGCGTGAACTGGGATTCCGCGCGGACGTCCAGCGAGGCGACGGCTCGGTGACGCACGTCGACGCCGAGACGTTGCTGGCCAGCGGCCCCGAGATTCACCAGCGAGCGATCGCACAGCGGCCCGGTCTGATGGAGCGGCCGGGTCCGTGGTGGGACAACTGGATCCACGACAACGAGGTGCGGCGCAAGGAGTTCGGCAAGCTTCGCTTCCTCCTGCACCACGAGGCCGACGGTACCGCCAGCGGATTCGCCATCTACCGGCCCAAGGTCAACTGGAGCGACCGCGGGCAGCCCGACAGCGAGATCCGGATCCAAGAAGTGGTGGCCACCAATCCCCATGCGTACACGGAGATTTGGCGCCATCTCCTGGATATGGATCTGATCAGGACCGTCGCATACGACGGTGCCGCAGTCGATGAGCCGCTCCTCGGCCTGGTGGCCGACCGGCGCGCGCTCGCCTGCCAGGTCAGGGACGGCATCTACGTACGCCTGGTGGATCTGCCTCGGGCCCTGGGTTTGCGCCGCTACGCCGCTCCGGTCGACGTGGTGCTGGACATCGCCGATGAGTTCTGTCCGTGGAACACCGGCCGGTGGCAGCTACGTGGCGGACCTGATGGCGCCGAATGCGAAAGCACCACGGCGCCGGCGGATATCGCCATGTCGGTACGTGATCTCGGCGCCGTATACCTCGGCGGGGTTGGCCTGCAGGCGCTGGCGAATGCAGGATCCGTTCGTGAGCTCACCCCGGGTTCGGTGCACTGCGCCGCTGTCGCCTTCGGCTGGCCCATCGCTCCGGGTGTGCCCGACGATTTCTAGCGATTACGCGGTGCGCCTGGATACCAGGCGCACCGCGGGATCCACGGCGGCGAGTGCCTGCCGCAGTACATCGACCTCGTCAGCCCTGACCTGTGTGACGAAGTGGACCAGGGCTGCGTGCCGGTCGCTCTGCTCGGCGGCTTGTCCGAGCGCGTCGACCATGAGGCCGGCCACCAGCTGATCACGGCTGCGCGACGCGACGTAGCGGTGTGCCCGATCATCGCGGAGTTGGCGGACCACGCCCTTGCCGGCGAGTCTGCGCAGCACCGTCATGACGGTGGTGTACGCGAGTTTGCGTTCGGCGCAGATGGCGTGATGGACCTCGCGAACGGTCTGTGGCCCGTCCGCGTCCCAGAGGTGATCCATCACCTCGCGTTCCAGATTGCCCAAGTGCCTCAGCATGGCCATCGTCCGTCCCTCTCTGGCGCCCTTTGGGATCTAGTCGCACGGGAGGCCGCTGAGTTCCCGCGGACCAGGACATCTGGTGTTCGAACAAAGTTTCGAATACTCTGATGTGGTGGGTTGGCACAATGGGCCGCCGAGCTGGGCGGAGATGCAGCGGGTGCTCGAGGGTAAACCTCGGGTGGCCGGCGCTTCCCCCGAGTCGCCGGCCGACGGCGGTGACAGCCCGGCGTGGTCGCGTAAGCGCGGTGACTATCGGCCGGTCAACCGCCCGGCGCGGCCGGGAACGGCGGTGCCGTATGCCGAGCTGCACGCCCACTCCGCGTACAGCTTCCTGGACGGCGCCAGTACGCCGGAGGAGCTGGTGGAGGAGGCTGTCCGGCTGGATCTGCGGGCCATCGCACTGACCGATCACGACGGGCTCTACGGTGTCGTGCGTTTCGCCGAGGCCGCCAAGGAACTCGACATGGCGACGGTTTTCGGCGCCGAACTGTCGCTCAGCAACACTCCGCGCACCGAGTTGCCCGACCCGCCCGGGCCGCATCTGCTGGTCCTGGCCCGCGGGCCCGAGGGGTATCGGCGGCTGTCGCGGGAACTGGCCCGGGCGCATCTGGCCGGCGGCGAGAAGGGGGTGCTGAGTTACGACCTGGACGCCCTCACCGAGGCCGCGGGCGGGCACTGGCAGATCCTCACCGGCTGCCGTAAAGGCCATGTGCGCCAAGCCCTGTCGTCAGGTGGTACGGAAGCGGCGGACGCGGCGCTGGCCGATTTGGTGGACAGGTTCGGCGCGGACCGGGTGACCATCGAACTGACCCACCACGGGCATCCGCTCGACGACGAACGCAATGCGACGCTGGCGGAGCTGGCGCCGCGGTTCGGCATCGGCGTCGTCGCCACCACCGCCGCGCATTTCGCCGCGCCGTCGCGGGGAAAGCTGGCGATGGCGATGGGCGCCATCCGGGCCCGCAACTCGATGGATGAGGCCGAAGGCTGGCTGGCCCCGCTGGGCGGGTCGCACCTGCGGTCCGGGGCGGAGATGGCCCGGCTGTTCGCCCACCACCCGGGTGCGGTGACGAACGCTGCCGAACTGGGGGAGCAGTGTGCGTTCGAATTGCGTTTGATCGCACCGAAATTGCCGCCGTTCGACGTGCCGGAAGGGCATACCGAGATCAGTTGGCTGCGTGAGCTGGTGGCGGAGGGGGCGGCCCGTCGCTACGGCTGGAAACCGGACGCGGACCGGGAGAAGGCGTACCGGCAGATCGAACACGAGCTCAAAATCATTGAGCAGCTGGAGTTTCCGGGCTATTTCCTGGTGGTGCACAGCATCACCGAGTTCTGCCGGAACAGTGACATCCTGTGTCAGGGCCGGGGGTCGGCCGCCAACTCGGCGGTCTGTTACGCACTGGGGATCACGAACGTCGACCCGGTGGCCAACGAGCTGCTGTTCGAACGGTTCCTGTCCCCGGCGCGCGACGGCCCGCCGGACATCGACATCGACATCGAATCGGACCTGCGCGAGAACGTCATCCAGTTCGTCTACGAGAAGTACGGCCGGGACTACGCCGCGCAGGTGGCCAATGTCATCACCTACCGCGGTCGTAGCGCGGTACGGGACATGGCTCGGGCCCTGGGGTTTTCACAGGGGCAGCAGGATGCCTGGAGCAAGCAGATCAGCCGGTGGAACGGACTGGCCGACTCGCCGGACGTCGAGGACATCCCCGCGGCGGTGGTCGACCTGGCGTTGCAGATCAGGAATCTGCCGCGGCACATGGGAATTCACTCCGGCGGCATGGTGATCTGCGACCGGCCGATCGCCGACGTCTGCCCGGTGGAGTGGGCGCGGATGGAGAACCGCAGTGTGCTGCAGTGGGACAAGGACGACTGTGCCGCAATAGGTTTGGTGAAGTTCGACCTGCTCGGGCTGGGCATGCTCTCGGCCCTGCACTACATGATCGACCTGGCCCGGGAGCACATGGGTATCGAGGTGGATCTGGCCAAGCTGGATCTGACCGAGCCGGCGGTGTACGAGATGCTGCAGCGCGCCGACTCGGTCGGGGTGTTCCAGGTCGAGTCCCGGGCCCAGATGGCCACGTTGCCGCGGCTGAAACCCAAGAAGTTCTATGACCTGGTGGTCGAGGTGGCACTGATCCGGCCCGGCCCGATCCAGGGCGGCTCGGTGCACCCGTACATCCGGCGGCACAACGGACTGGAGGACGCGACCTGCGAGCACAAGTCCATGGAAGCGGCACTGACCAGGACGCTCGGGGTGCCGCTGTTCCAGGAGCAGCTCATGCAGCTGGCTGTCGACTGTGCTGGGTTCACCCCGGCCGAGGCCGATCAGCTGCGGCGGGCCATGGGGTCCAAACGGTCCACCGAACGGATGCGGCAGCTGCGCGGACGGTTCTACGACGGCATGCGGGAACTGCACGGCATCACCGGGCCGACAGCCGAGCGGATCTACGAAAAGCTCGAAGCCTTCGCCAATTTCGGTTTTCCGGAGAGTCATGCGCTGAGTTTCGCGTCGCTGGTGTTCTCCTCGTCGTGGTTCAAGCTGCACCACCCCGCGGTGTTCTGTGCGGCATTGCTGCGGGCCCAGCCGATGGGCTTCTACTCGCCGCAGTCGCTGGTGGCCGATGCCCGCCGGCACGGGGTGCTGGTGCACGGGCCGGATGTGAACGCCAGCCTGGCGTACGCGACGTGCGAGAACCGCGGCACCGAGGTGCGGCTGGGACTGGGGACGGTCCGGCATATCGGGGACGAGTTGGCCCAGCGCATCGTCGACGAACGAAATGCCAACGGGCCGTTTGCCTCTCTGCTCGACCTGACCGGGCGGGTGCAGCTGTCGGTACCCCAGGCCGAGGCGCTGGCGACGGCAGGCGCACTGGGATGCTTCGGCATCACCAGGCGGGAGGGGTTGTGGGCGGCCGGAGCGGCGGCCGCGGAACGCCCCGACCGGTTGCCCGGCGTCGGGTCGGCCGGCGGCATACCGGCGCTGCCCGGCATGACGGAACTGGAACTGGCGGCCGCCGATGTGTGGGCCACGGGTATCTCGCCGGACAGCTACCCGACGCAGTTCCTGCGGGAAGGCCTCGACGCGCTGGACGTGGTGCCCGCGAACAAGCTGCTGGAGGTGCCCGACGGCACCCGCATCGTGGTGGCCGGCGCGGTGACGCACCGGCAACGTCCGGCCACCGCGCAGGGGGTGACGTTCATCAACCTGGAGGACGAGACCGGCATGGTCAACGTGCTGTGTGCACCAGGGGTGTGGTCCCGCCATCGCAAGCTGGCGCAGACAGCGCCGGCGCTGTTGGTGCGCGGCATCGTGCAGAACGCCAGTGGGGCGGTCACCGTGATCGCGGACCGGATGGGCCGGCTCGACCTGCGGGTGATGGCGAAATCCCGGGACTTCCGTTGAGGGAGATTCGGCAGGCGGCGCTTTGGCGGTTGAGTGTGCGTCCTGGCTGAGAGGTACTCGTACAACTCCGCCCAGGATGCAGGGTCAACTCGATTTCAGCGCTCAGAACCACTGACCCTGACCTGAGGGCACACCCCACTCGAACAAATGCGCCGTAGGTGCAAGGTCAACGCGGAATCCCAAGCGTCGACCGCATATCGACCGACCGAATCACCCTGATGACGGGCTGACCACCAGACGAAGTGGGTAATTTTGCCAATTTCATTGACATAATCCCCGATTTGTAAAAAGCTGGATCTATGGCAGCGGCACGCTGTCGAGTAGTGTTACCGAGACCGCCGGTACCGCAAAATTGACCGCGCATCCGTGATCGACTCAGGAGAGCCAGTATGCCCGCACCGTCCGCGCAGGTTTTCGATCGTCTGCGTCAACTGGCCGCCATTGAGAACATCGACGCCCGGCCGACCCGCACCATCGACGAGGTCTTCACCGGTAAGCTGCTGGCCACCATCCCGGTCGCGACCGCCGAAGATGCTGAGAAGGCGTTCGCCAAAGCGCGTGCCGCCCAGCGTGATTGGGTCAAGCGTCCGGTCGCCGAGCGGGCCGCGGTGATCGCGCGCTACCGCGACCTGGTTCTAGAGAACCGGGAATTCCTCATGGACCTGCTGCAGGCCGAAGCCGGCAAGGCGCGGTGGGCGGCCCAGGAAGAGATCATCGACCTGTTCGCCAACGCGGACTACTACGCCAAGGTCGCGGCCAAGCTGCTCAAGCCGCGCCGCGTCGCGCCGCTGCTTCCGGGCCTGAACCGGACCACCGTCGCCTACCAGCCCAAGGGTGTCGTCGGCGTCATCTCGCCGTGGAACTACCCGATGACGCTGACGGTCTCCGACGCCGTCCCCGCCCTGCTCGCGGGCAACGCCGTGGTGCTCAAGCCGGACAGCCAGACCCCGTACTGCGCGCTGGCCTGCGCCGAGCTGCTGTACCGCGCCGGTCTGCCGCGGGCGCTCTACGCCGTGGTCCCCGGACCGGGCTCGGTTGTCGGCACCGCGATCGCCGACAACTGCGACTACCTGATGTTCACCGGCTCCTCGGCCACCGGCAGCCACCTCGCCGAGCACGCCGGTCGTCGCCTCATCGGGTTCTCCGCCGAACTCGGCGGCAAGAACGCGATGATCGTCGCCCAGGGCGCCAACCTCGACAAGGTGGCCAAGGCCGCCACCCGGGCCTGCTTCTCGAACGCCGGCCAGCTCTGCATCTCGATCGAGCGCATCTACGTCGAACGCGACATCGCCGACGAGTTCACCCGCAAGTTCGGTGACCAGGTGCGCAAGATGCAGCTCGGCACCGCCTACGACTTCAGCGTGGACATGGGCAGCCTCATCTCCGAGGGCCAGCTCAAGACCGTCTCCGGTCACGTCGACGACGCGAAGGTCAAGGGCGCCAAGGTGATTGCCGGTGGCAACGCCCGCCCGGACATCGGCCCGCTGTTCTACGAGCCGACTGTCCTCACCGACGTCACCTCCGACATGGAGTGCGCCAACAACGAGACCTTCGGCCCGCTGGTGTCGATCTACCCGGTCGCCGACGTCGATGAGGCCATCGCCAAGGCCAACGACACCGAGTACGGGCTCAACGCCAGCGTGTGGGCCGCCTCCATCGAGGAGGGCGAGCAGATCGCGTCGCGCCTGCGGTCCGGCACGGTCAACGTCGACGAGGGTTACGCCCTGGCCTGGGGCAGCCTCGGCGCACCGATGGGCGGCATGGGCATCTCGGGTGTGGGCCGCCGGCACGGTGCCGAGGGTCTGCTGAAATACACCGAATCCCAGACCATTTCGACGTCCAAGGTGCTCAACCTCGACCCGCCGTTCGGCCTGTCGAAGTCGCTCTGGCAGAAGTCGCTGGTGCCGATCGTGCGCGCAGTGACGAAGCTGCCCCGGCACTGACGGGCACCGAGCCCGCCGCCACCAGGGTGCCGGCGGGCCGGCGGTAATGTGCGGCTATGACGCTGAACCTCACCGCTGACGAAGTGCTGACCTCGACTCGATCGGTGCGTAAGCGACTCGACTTCGAGAAGCCCGTGCCGCGCGAGGTGATCATGGAGTGTCTCGATCTGGCGCTGCAGGCGCCGACCGGCTCCAACAACCAGGGCTGGCAGTTCGTCTTCGTCGAGGACGAGGCCAAGAAGAAGGCGCTGGCCGACATCTACCGCACCAACGCCACCCCGTACCTCGCGATGGACGCACCGCAGCGCGGCGACATGCGTGACGACCGGGCCGGCGCGGTGAAGAGCTCGGCGGAGTTCCTCAACGAGAACTTCGAGAAGGCGCCGGTGCTGATGATCCCGTGCCTGGAGGGCCGGCCCGACCGCGCCGAGGCCGGCATGCAGGCCTCGTACTGGGGCTCGCTGCTGCCGGCGGTCTGGAGCTTCATGCTCGCGCTGCGCTCGCGCGGACTGGGCTCCGCGTGGACGACACTGCACCTGCTCGGCGACGGTGAGCGGAAGGCGGCCGAGCTCCTGGGCATCCCGTTCGAGCGCTACACGCAGGGCGGACTGTTCCCCATCGCCTACACCAAGGGCACCGATTTCAAGAAGGCCCAGCGACTGCCGGCCGAGCAGCTCGCCCACTGGGACACCTGGTGAGCTGAGGCGTCGGCTCGGTCAGATGCCCTCGGCGAAGCCGAGCTGACGCCACGCCTCGTACACCGCGACGGCCGCGGCGTTGGACAGGTTCAGCGACCGCCGGCCCGGGATCATCGGGATCCGGACCTGCTGGGTGATGTGCGGGTCGGCGAGGGTCTCGGGGTCCAGGCCGGTGGGCTCGGGGCCGAACATCAACACGTCGTTCCCCTGGTAGGCCACGTCGGCGAACGACGAATTCGCGTGCGCGGTAAAGGCGAACACCCGTGCCGGCAGGAGTGCCTGCCAGGCGGTCGGCAGATCGGGGTGCACCGTCACCGATGCCAGATCGTGGTAGTCCAGCCCCGCACGACGCAGTTTCGGCTCGGACAGGTCGAAGCCGAGCGGCTCGACCAGATGCAGCTCGGCGCCGGTGGCGGCGACCATCCGGATCGCATTGCCGGTGTTCGGCGCGATCCGGGGTGAGTAGAACAGCACCTTCAGTGCCACCGTGGCGCCTCTCTGTCTTGGTCTAGGTGGGGCCGAAGTAGGTTACTGTGCTGCCGCTGAATCGCCGGCGCCATGGGGCACCTGGTTCAGATCCGCATGCGGTGACACCAGGGCGTCGAGTGCGGTCAGGCACAGGTCGACGGCGGCGTCACGAGAAAAGCTCTGCAGCTCAAGCCATTCCAATGCCACTTCGCGCACCAGCGCCAGCCATCCGGACAGCGCCACCGACACCAGATCGCGACCGGACCCCGCGAGGTCCAGGGCGTCCAGTGCGTGGTCGCGCAGCCGGGTGAGTTCGAAGGTGATCGGGCTGCGCACCGCGGGATCGGCGGCTATGGCGCTGCGATTGGCGATCATCATCAGCGTCAGGTTCTGCTCGTAGAACGTGAAGTGCGCGACGAGCGCACTGCGGATCTGGGCCCGCACGGTGTCGACGGCGGTGAAGTGCGAGTCGTGAGCCAGCTTCTCGTGCGCCCGCGCCCAGAGCGCCGCGAACAGTTCCTTCTTGCTGGGGAAGTAGTGGTAGATCAAAGCCCGCGAGATTCCGGCCTGCGCCGCGATGTCCTCCATCGCCACCTGCTCGAACGGCAGGACAGAGAATGCCGCCATCCCGAGATCGAGGATCTGGTCCCGACGTTGCTCGGGGGTCAGCCGGCTCCGTGCCATCTAGGCACTCTAAATCACCAATACCGCGCGCTTTTACCACACAACTGTGCAACACATAGGTCACGAACGCTGTTCGTTGGATGTGAAGCATGGAAACGGCTGCTCATCGCTGTCATACTGCGACAGATTGCCAGGCGGATTTCCCGTGCCCGAGTGGGCTGATAATCCGGCGGGGAACACCAATATGAACCAAGCGCCTGTAACTGTTTGCGGACCGATGGCCGGCGGGAAAGCCGAGCCGCGATGACTGCTGCGCAACAGTTTTCGGCAGCTGATCAGGTCACCCGCGCGCCCGCGAAACGCCCGTCGCGCTTCGCGCCGTCGAATTGGCCGGTCGCCTGGAAAGTTTTCGCCATCGCCTTTGTGCCTTTGGCGCTGGCCGGCACGTTCGGCGGAATGCGCATCTATTCGGGCTGGACGGACGCCGCGGATTTGCGCCGCGCAGCGGACCGCGCCGAAATGGTGCCGGCCATCGAGAACTATATGGCGACGTTCGACGCCGCGATACTGGCCACGTCCACCGGCGGCGACGCGCAACAGGCGCTCAGCGCCTACGACGAGAGCAAACGGCGGCTGCAGCACCGGCTGACGGAGACCGACGTCGCCACCGACGTCGGAACCGGCGTCAAAACCCTGCTCGACGGTGGCCAGGGGCTGCTCAACAAGGTCGCGGCCAACAGCATCGGACTGCGCGAGCGCGTGACGTCGTACGCGCCGCTCCTGCTGACCGCCGAGGACACGATCACCGGTTCGGTACGCATCGACGACGAGAAGATCCGCGCCCAGACGCAGGGCCTGAGCCGGGCCGTCGGCGCCCGCGGTCAGATGATGATGCAGCAGCTGCTCGTCACCCTCGGCGGCGAACTGCCGGACAACGAACTGCGCAGCTCGATGACGACCTTGGCCGGCACCGAGCCGTCGACGTTGTTCGGCATGAGTGAAGTCCTGGGTGTCGGCTCGCCCGAAGCTCAGAAGCTGGCCCAGGAGATGGTCAAGCGGATGTCGATGATGTCCGACCCCAATGTGCCGCTCGTCAACAATCCCGACCTGAGCCAGTCGATCCAGACCACCAGCGGCATCGCCGGCAAGGTGCTCGACAGCGTGTCCGCGACCGTCGTCTCGGCGGTCGACGATCAGGCCAACGCCAAGCGCACCGAAGCCATCCGCGATTCGGCCATCGTCGGCGCCGTGATGGTGCTGGCCCTGCTCATCGTGTTGTACATGGCGCGGACGCTGATCCGGCCGCTGCGGCGACTGCGTACCAGCGCCCTCAAGGTCGCGCACGAAGACCTGGTCCGTGAGCTCGACGAGGTCCGGTCCGGCGCCGACGTCACCGTCCGCCCGCTGCCGGTGCAGAGCACCGAGGAGATCGGGCAGGTTGCGCACGCGGTCGACGAGCTGCACGAACAGGCCGTGCTGCTCGCCGGTGAGCAGGCCCGGCTCCAGCTTCAGGTCAGCGACATGTTCGAGACGCTGTCACGGCGCAGCCGGTCGTTGATCGACCAGCAGCTGACCGTCATCGATCAGTTGGAGCGTGACGAACAGGACCCGCAGCGGCTGGCCAAGCTGTTCCGGCTGGACCACCTGGCCGCGCGGATGCGGCGCAACGGCGCCAACCTGCTGGTGCTGGCCGGCACCAACGTGCCGCACGAACAAGGCGAGCCGGTGCCGGTGACCGCGGTGATCAATGCCGCGGCGTCCGAGGTCGAGGACTACAAACGAGTGGCCATCGTCGCCGCCCCCGACACCGAGATCCACGGTTCGGTCGCAGGCGACCTGGTGCACATGATGGCCGAGCTGCTCGACAACGCGCTGCGGTACTCGCCACCGACGTCGGAGGTGCAGGTCTCCGCGGTGCACGCGCCCAACGGTGCCCTGGTGATCGAGGTCAGCGACGGCGGCCTGGGCATGACCGAAGCCGATCTGCGCATGGCCAACAGCCGTCTGCGCTCGGGCGGCGAGGTCAACACCTACACCGCGCGGCACATGGGCCTGTTCGTGGTCGGCCGGCTGGCCACTCAGCACGGCCTGGTCGTCCGGCTGCGCGACACCGTCGAAGGGGATCCCGACTCGGGCACCACCGCGGGCATCTACGTTCCCGTCGAGCTACAGGCCGGGCTGCCCGCCATCCCGGACTTCGGGACCTACTGGGACGGCTCGTCGACCGCGGAGACCGGCGTGACGGAACTGCCGGGCCTCGGCCCCGACACCGGCGGGTTCGCGACCTTCGGCGCCGTGGCCCAGCCCGTCGCTCAGCCCCCGGCGCCGCCCGCTCCGTCGGTCGAGCCGGCGTACGTGGCGCCCCCGGCCCGTAACGGGTTCGGCGCCGGCCCCGCCGACGCGGGCGACCTCAGCGGCGTCAACCTGCCGCAGCGCAATCCCGGAGCCAGCGGCATCGCCGGCCACACCGAGTCGCCCGTCGAGCGACCCGCACCAGCGCCGACCGACACGTCGTCGTTCTTCGCGGCCCGGGCCCAGACTCCGAACGCGACGCCCGAGCCGGTGCGTCCGGCGCGCGAGCCGGTCCGCCCCGCTGTCCAGCCCGCGCCGCCGGTCCGCCCCGCCCCGACGCCCCAGCCGAGCACCACCGCCGGAAGTGAGGACGCCATCTACCAGAAGATGCTCTCGGAATGGCTGATCGACGATCCCACGCAGTTGGCGAACAGCACCGACCTCGACTGGCAGACGGTGTGGGACCAGGGTTGGTCGGCGGCGGCCGCCGCACAGGACGCGCCGGTCGTCGAGCACACCGAGGCGGGCCTGCCGGTCCGTCAGCCCGGTGCCCGGCTGATCCCCGGTTCGCCCGACGAGGGCGTCCACCCCGAAACCACCGACGAGGGCGCACCGCGGCGGGATCCCGCCGCGGTGCGGGCCAGCATCAGCGGACACTTCGGCGGCGTGCACGCCGGTCGGTCGCAGTCCCGGGACACGGGAGGCCGGTGATGACGCGCACGACCCAGCGCGAGTCGCTGGACTGGCTGGTCACGAAATTCGCCGACGAGGTGTCCGGCGTGGCGCACGCCATCCTGGTGTCGGCCGACGGACTGCTGATGGCCGCGAGCTCGCGGATGCCCACCGAGCGGGCCGACCAGCTCGCCGCCGTCGCCTCCGGGCTGGCCAGTCTGGCCACCGGCGCCTCGCAGCTGTTCGACGGCGGGCACGTGCTGCAGTCCGTGGTCGAGATGGAGCACGGCTACCTGCTGCTGATGCGCGTCGGCGACGGTTCGAACCTCGCGACGCTGGCGACCCGGTCGTGCGACATCGGCCAGATCGGCTACGAGATGGCGATTCTCGTCGAACGCGTCGGGACCGTCGTGCAATCCGCCCGCAGGACCCGATAGGGGACAACCATGGAGCCGACATCTGACGCCTGGGAGTCCGCGTTCACCGCGGAGCAGCCCAGCCTGGTGCGGCCCTACACGCTGACCGCGGGCCGGACCACCACCGAGATCGAGCTGCCCGTGGAAGCGCCGATCTACCCGCTGGCGGCCGCCCCGGCGTCGTACTGGCCCGGCAACGACGTGCGCGGCGAGATCCTCAAACTCGGTTCCACCCGGCCCTCGGTGGCCGAGGTCGCGGCAAAGTTAGCAATACCACTCGGTGTTGCGCGTGTGCTGATCGGCGACCTCGTCACGCAGGGTTATCTTCAAGTACACGCCACGCTCGGCACCACGGCGAGCATCGACGACCGGCGTGAATTGATCGGGAGGACACTGCGTGGCCTACGGGCACTCTGATCGGCACGCCCCCGCGTCGACGAAGATTGTCATCTCGGGTGGGTTCGGTGCCGGTAAGACGACGTTCGTCGGCGCGGTCTCCGAGATCATGCCGCTGCGCACCGAGGCCATCGTCACCAACGCCTCGGTCGGCGTCGACGCCCTCGCCGGCACCCCCGACAAGAACACCACCACGGTGGCCATGGACTTCGGCCGCATCACCCTGGCGGACGACCTGGTGCTCTACCTGTTCGGCACACCGGGGCAGCGCCGGTTCTGGTTCATGTGGGACGACCTGGTGCGCGGCGCCATCGGCGCAATCATCCTGGTCGACGTCCGGCGGCTGCAGGACAGCTTCGCCGCTGTCGACTTCTTCGAGGCGCGCGGTCTGCCGTTCATCATCGCCGTCAACGAATTCGACGGCGCACCAAGGCATCCCGGTCATGCGGTCCGTAAGGCGCTGGCATTGGCCGACCACATCCCGGTCGTCACCGTCGACGCGCGGCAGCGGCAGTCGGCGCGCGACGCGCTCATCACCGTCACCGAATACGCGCTGACGCGGCTGGGCGCCCCGGCCTAACGGGCCAGGTCCCACTGGCCGTAGTCCGCGGCCAGGATGTCGTCCTCGTCGACGTGGATGTCGCCGATCATGGTGCCCGGATCGGACGCCGTCACCACCGTCGCCTGATACAGCACCGCCATCGGCGCGCGGGCTCCGCCGGACCAGGCTCGCGTCTGCCAGGCCCACCGATGTCCGGGCGTGGAGGAGCGGCCGATGACACCGTCGTCGGCCGCCCAGGTGACCTGACGGGCGCCGCCGTAGATGCCGGTGCGCTGCACCCCGAGCACCGAATTGATGCCCTTGAACCATTGCAGCGCAACGTTTTTCCACGTGTCGGCGGAGATGTCCTCGTCGACGCTGAAGAAGATCGGCGCCGTGTCCGGGCCACCGGCAGCCCCATGCAGGCGCAGCGCGGTGCGGGCGTCGGCCACGCCGCCGTCGAAGCCGCGGGTGTAGTCCGACGGGCTGTTGACCCAGCCCGGCTTGCCGTACTGGTAGACGCTCACCACCTGCAGGCCCGAGGCCCGCAGCGCATCGGTGTAGCCGCGGCTGACGGGCTTGAAGTCGAAGGTGGCGCCCGGCCGTAGTTCCGACACGTAGACGATGACGCCGGTGTAGCCGGCGGCGACCACCTGGTCGACGGGCACCTGGAGATGTGTGAAGTCGATCAGTTTGCCGTTGCCGGCGGAGCCGACGGGTTTGCCGTTGTCGGCCAAGGCAATCGGCGTGCTCAGTGACGCGGTCAGTCCGGCTGCGGTCAGCGTCAGGAAACCACGTCTCGACAGGCGGTCAGCGGGGCGTGCCATGTCTGCCATGGGGGCTATCGTACGAACACGTGACGGTTCCCGACGAGCACTGGCAAGACACGGAATTCACCGGAGTCGTCTTTCGCGACGAATACGACGGGGACCTGAGCCGGCTGCGCACCGAGCGGGTCGTCTTCACCGACTGCGACTTCAGCGGCGTCGACCTCACCGAATCCGAGCATTCGGGCTCGGCGTTCCGCAACTGCACCTTCCGGCGGACACGGCTGGCGCACAGCACGTTCCGGCACTGCACCTTGCTGGGGTCGACGTTCACCGAGTGCTCGATGCGGCCCATCACCATGATCGAGGTCGACCTGCGGCTCGCGGTGCTGGCCGGCTGCGATCTGCGTGCGGTGGACCTGACCGACTGCCGGTTGTCCGAGGCCTCGCTGGTCGGCACCGACCTGCGCAAGGCCGTGCTGCGCGCCGCCGATCTGCGCGGCGCACGAGTGCAGGACGCGAAGTTCGAGCAGGCGGATCTGCGCGCCGCCCGGACCGATGCGACGTTCTGGACCACGGCCGGGTTGCGGGGCGCCCGCATCGACGTCGACCAGGCCATCGCCTACGCCGTCGCCCACGGGCTGGATTTGTCCAGCTAGTCCGTCAGTCCGCTTTGAGGCGGATACGCCAGCGCACGAAGCCGAGATAGACCGCCGAGAGCAGCAGCAGGGCGCCGATGTCGGTCCACCACGCGCCGGTGGTGTGATGCCAGAATTTGTCATTGGGCAGCACCGGCTCAGGCACCAATCTGGTCAGATCGATGGTCGACGCCGACGACGCGAAGCCCCACCGCGCCGGGGTGAGCCAGGACAATTGATCGAGCACCACTCGGCCGGTCACCGGAATCAAGCCGCCCGAGAACACCAACTGGCTCATCACGGCCACGACGAGCAGCGGCATGATCTGCTCGGCGGATTTGGCCAGACCGGACAACGCCAGACCGGTCATGGCCGCGGCCACACACGTCATCGAGATATCGACGAACATCTCGATGCTGCGGCTGGGTATCACCGAACCATTGGTGACCGACCCCGCGCCCCAGCCCTTGCCGATGATCGTGATGGCCACGACGATCGAGGACTGCACGACGGCGAAGGCAGTGAACACCGCAACCTTGGCCGCCAGGTAGGCGGTGGTCGAGAGGCCGACGGCCTGTTCCCGACGGAAGATCGCCCGCTCACCGATCAGCGCGCGAATGGTCAGCGCGGTGCCCATGAAGATGGCGCCGACGTTCATCATCACCAGGATCTGGCCGGGTTCGCTCGGGGCGGCGCCGAAATCGGGTGGGCCGGCCGGGAGTGGTTTACCGAAGCCCACACCGGATTTGTTCGGGCCGCCGCCGGGCACCGATAGGGACAGCACACCCATGATGAACGGCAAGAACAGCAGGAACGCGGTGTAGGCGCGGTCGGCCAGGATCAGCTTCACCTGCCGTCGGGCGATGGTGGAGAACTGCCGCAGCAGCGACGTCTTCGCCGGCGCACCCAGATCGGCCGGTGTTGCCGCGGCCGGCTGCGGGGGCGGCGGCCCGGAGCGCTGCAGGAATTGCTGGTGGGCCGCCTCCGGATCGCCGGCCACCGACGAGAAGATGTCGGCCCAGTTGGTGGTGCCCAGCTCGGGCCCGATCTGACTCGGCGGGCCGCAGAACGCCGTCATGCCGCCGGGCGCCAACAGCAGCACCTGATCGCAGACGTCCAGGTAGGTCAGCGAGTGCGTGACCACGAGAACGACACGACCGGCATCGGCCAGCTGGCGCAGCATCGTCATCACCTGGCGGTCGAGTGCCGGGTCCAGGCCCGAGGTCGGCTCATCCAGGATCAGCAACGACGGCCCCGTCAGCAGCTCGAGCGCCACGGAGGCACGTTTGCGCTGACCGCCGGACAGCTTCGCCACCCGGGTGTCCAGATGCTTCGTCATCTCGAGCTCTTCGAGCACCTGCATGACGACCTGTTCGCGGTCTTCCTTCGTGGTGTCCGGCGGCAGTCGCAGCTCGGCGGCGTACATCAGGGCCTGCCGGACGGTCAGATCACCGTGCACCACGTCGTCCTGCGGCACCATGCCGATCCGGGATCGCAGCGAGGCGTACTCGGCGTGGATGTCGTGGCCCTCGAAGGTGACGGTGCCACTGGTCGGGTGGGTCAGGCCGGCGACCTGCTTGGAGAACGTCGACTTGCCGGCGCCGGACGGGCCGATCACCGCGGTCAGCGTGCCGGGGCGGGCGTCCAGCGAGATGTTGTTCAGCAGGGTCTTGTTGCCCTCGATGGTCCATGTCAGGCCGTGGACCTCGAGGCCGCCGGTGCGGGTGTCGGCGGTGGTGACCGTGCGGCGGGCCAAAGTGCCGCCGCTGTAGACGAGGTCGACGTTACCGATGGTGACGGTGTCGCCGTCCCGCAGCATCGCTTCTTCGACCCGCTGGCCGTTGACGAACGTGCCGTTGATGCTGCGGTTGTCGATGATCTGCGCGCCGCCGCCGGCGGACGGCACCAACGTCGCGTGGTGCCGCGACGCCAGGACGTCGGGGATGACGATGTCGTTGTCGGTACCGCGACCGATCTTGATGGCGCCGGCCGGCACGTCGGCGTTGCGGCCGGGCCGCAGGATCTTGAGCATCGTCGTGCCGAGGTTGTTCTCGCTGGGCCGCGCGACGGCGGTCGGCCCGAACTGGGTGGCAGGCGAGCTCGACTCTTCAGGAACGACGCGCGCCGGCGCCGGCCGCGACATCGGCGCCGACGGCGGCGCGTACTGCTGGGGGCCGGTCGGGTAGCGCGGTGGCTGTTGCTGGCCATACTGCGGCTGCGGGCCACTCGGATACTGCGGCTGCGGACCCGACGGGCTGAAGGTCTGCGGACCGCTCGGGTAGCGCTGCTGTGCCGCCGACGGCGGCGTGTACGGCTGCTGGCTGGGCCAGGTCGCGCTGGGCCGGTGGTTGGTCGACGGCGTGGGGGCGACGGGCATGGACGTCGTCGGCGGCGTGCCGGCCGGGCCCAGGTGCTGGCCGACCTCGAAGGTCAGCAGCGGTCCGTCGGGGTTACCGATGTTCACCGCCGAGCCGTTGTGCAGATCGGCGGCCGGGACACGCTGCCCGTTGACGTACATGCCGTTGAGGCTGCCGTTGTCGACCGCGACCCAGCGGCCGTGATCGAAACGCAGCATCAGGTGTGCGCGCGAGATCAGCGGGTGGGCGACGCGGAAGTCGGCGCGCAGATCGCGGCCGACGACGACGTCGTTTCCCGGGGCGAACGTGCGCGTGGTGGCGTCATGGCGAACGGTTAGCGCTGGCAGTGCGGCTGGTCCAGTCATCGAAGGCAACTCTATCCGTTGCCGGGGACTTTCCTGGGGACCAGCCGGGTCAGTACGGCTTGCCGGTCACTACGCAGTGGGTCCGGGTGTAGATGGTGGGCATGCACAGATTGCAGTGTGTGCAGCCTGATTTCGTGGTGTTGTCGGCCTGGATGCGGCCCAGCAGGTCAGGTTCGGCCAGCAGGGCCCGGCCCATCGCGACGAACTCGAACCCCTCGGCCATGGCCAGATCCATCGTCTGGCGGTTGGTGATGCCACCCAGCAGGATCAACGGCATCGACAGCTCGGCCCGGAACTGGCGGGCCTGCTCGAGCAGGAACGCCTCCCGGTACGGGTATTCACGGAAGAACCGGTGCCCACTCATCCGGATGCCCCAACGCAGCGGGGGCTTGAAGTTCGCGGCGAACTCCTTGACCGGGGCGTCCCCACGGAACAGGTACATCGGGTTCACCAGCGAACTGCCGGCGGTCAGCTCCAGGGCATCGAGGTTGCCGTCCTCTTGCAGCCACGTCGCGGTCTGCAGGGATTCGTCGATAGGGATGCCGCCGCGCACGCCGTCGGTCATGGTCAGTTTGGCGATCACCGCGATCTGATCCCCGACCGCCTCACGTACCGCGGCCACGGTGCCGCGGGCCACCTTGGCCCGGTTGGCCAGGGTGCCGCCGAACTCGTCGCGGCGCTTGTTGATCAACGGCGACAGGAACGAGGAGGCGAAGTAGTTGTGGCCCAAGTGGACTTCGACGGCGTCGAACCCGGCGTCGATCGCGAGTGTGGCGGCGTTCGCGTGTGCGGCCATCACCGCGTCGATGTCGGCGCGGGTGGCTTTTTTGGCGAAGCGCATCGACAGCGGGTTGAAGAACCGCACCGGGGCCAGGGCGTGGGCTTTGTTGGTGCGGGGGTTGGCGACCGGGCCGGCGTGCCCGATCTGCGCGCTGATCGCCGCCCCCTCGCCGTGCACCGCATCAGTGAGTCTGCGCAGCCCGGGCACGGCCTCGGGGCGCATCCACAACTGCCACCCATCGGTGCGCCCGCCCGGGGACACCGCGCAATAGGCGACCGTGGTCATCCCCACCCCACCGGCGGCGGGCAGCCGGTGATAGCGGATCAGATCGTCGGTGACCAGCGCGTCCGGGGTCGCCGCCTCGAACGTCGCCGCCTTGATCACCCGGTTCCGCAACGTGATCGGACCGAGCTTGGCCGCACTGAAGACGTCAGTGGACACATTGGGCTGGGTGTTCACTTCCGCAGCTGACCACGCCGTCCTGGGTGGTGTCAACGGCGGTTCCCGCGGGCCTGACACAATGTTCCTCGTGGGTGCAATCACGCTGGACGGCAAGGCCACACGCGACGAGATCTTCACTGACCTGACCAAGCGGGTGGCGGCCTTGACTGCTGCCGGCCGGACGCCGGGTCTGGGCACGGTGCTGGTCGGCGACGACCCGGGCTCACACGCCTACGTGCGCGGCAAGCACGCCGACTGCGCCAAGGTCGGCATAAACTCGATCCGCCGGGACCTGCCCGCCGACATCAGTCAGGCCGAGCTGAACGCCGTCATCGACGAGCTGAACGCCAACCCGGAGTGCACGGGCTACATCGTGCAGCTGCCGCTGCCCAAGCATCTCGACGAGAACGCCGCGCTGGAGCGCATCGACCCCGACAAGGACGCCGACGGGCTGCACCCGACCAATCTGGGTCGGTTGGTGCTGAACGAGCCCGCACCGCTGCCGTGCACGCCGCGCGGCATCGTGCACCTGCTGCGCCGTTTCGAGGTGCCGATCGCCGGTGCGCATGTCGTGGTGATAGGCCGCGGCGTCACCGTGGGCCGGCCGATGGGCCTGCTGCTCACGCGGCGTTCGGAGAACGCGACAGTGACGTTGTGCCACACCGGAACTCGTGATCTGCCGGCGCTGACCCGGCAGGCCGACATCATCATCGCGGCGGTCGGTGTGCCGCACATGCTGACTGCCGACATGGTCAAGCCGGGCGCGGCCGTCGTCGACGTGGGTGTCAGCCGGGTCGACGGCAAGCTCGCCGGCGACGTCCACCCCGACGTGTGGGAGGTCGCCGGTCACGTGTCGCCCAACCCCGGTGGTGTCGGACCGCTGACCCGGGCCTTCCTGCTGGCCAACGTGGTCGAGGCTGAAGAGGCGAAACTGTCTTGACCGCAAAGGAATTCGCCCGGAAGGTATTCGCCGGCCAATGGCCGATCCTGTCGGTGGGCGTGTTCTTCGTGGTGGCTTTCGCGTTGGTGGTCGGCGGCTACTGGCGCCGCGGCGCGCTCGTGATGGCGATCGGCGTCGGGATCGCGGCGGTCATGCGGCTGTTGCTGACCGATGACCGTGCCGGCCTGCTCGTGGTGCGCAGCCGGATCATCGACGTCGCGACAACAGCGTCGGTCAGCGCCGTCATGCTGTACGTGGCGTGGACCATCAATCCGTTGGGCACGGCCTAGCTTTTGGCCCGAGGCCGGTGCCTCACGCCGTCGGGAGCAGCGCGACCGGGCCGTCCTTGCGCAGCTGTGCCGGGGTGACCCCGAACCAGCGCTTGACCGACCTCGTCATGGACGACTGTTCGGAGTAGCCGAGGACGGCCGCGACCTGGCTCAGGGGCAGCTCGGTTTCGAGCAGCAACCGGCGCGTCGCCGACCGGTAGACGTCGGCCCGGATGTCCTCGAACGTGGCGTGCTCGTCTGACAGTCGCCGCTGCAACGTCCGCGGATGCATGTTGAGCAGATCGGCGATCTCCGCCTTGGTGCCCCGGTTGGCTCCGATGGTGCTCTTCAGTGTGCGCTGCACACGTTCCGAAAGGCTTTGTCCGGCTGCGGGATAACGGGTGGCGATGTACGCGATCGCCTGGCTGCGGAGGTGCGGCTTGATGGACTGGATTCGGGCGTGCAGCAGATCGCGCTCCAAATGTATCGCCGCGTAGGGCTGTTCGAAAGCGACAGGCGCATCGAAATGGGCACGGTAGGCGCTGCGCGCTCCGACCGGCGAGTGTGGGAGGGATACGCCCTGCAGGCGCAGTGGAATTGGCGAAAGACTCTGTGCCATCCGGTATGTCGACGACAGGTACGCATCGATCAACTGCCGCTGTGGGACCGCGCGCTCGAGTTGGACGTCGAAACGCACCGTGATGCAGCCGGGCAGGTGCGGGCTGGGGTCCTCGATGACCAACTCGTAGCAGGGGCTGTGAAAGAACAGATACCGGGATGCGTTGGCCGTCGCCTCGTACACCGTGTCGCTGTTCTGCACGACGACGGCGAGCAGGCCCAATATCGACAGGTCCTGACGGCTGCCCAGCCGGAGGCCGAGCGTGGGCAGCCGGTGCTGCCGGGCGGCGTTCTCGAGGAGGAGCGCGACGGCGTCGAGGGGGACCATCGTCTCGGCATCGTGCAATGCATCCGGGTCCAGCCCGCTCTGCCGGTACAACCGGTCGGGATCGCCGGAGAGTTCGCGGATGAACGGGGCGAAGTCCTGCAGCACGCCGGCTCTGATCGACTCGTCCACGTTCGTCAGTGTCGAAATCCGTGTCTCGATATGTCAAGAGCGACTTCCCGGCCGCACCGAAGATCACACTGTGAACTTCGATGAGTACCGCACATACGACGCCACCGGGCTGGCGAAGCTGGTTGCCGACAAAGAGGTGTCGCCGGCGGAATTGCTGACGCTGGCCCGGGACCGGGCTGCGGCAGTGAATCCCAAGATCAATGCCATCGTCCGTGATGTGCCCGCCGCGTTGCCGTCGGACGAGCTCAGTGGTCCATTTGCGGGTGTGCCGTTCCTGATCAAGGACCTGGCGCAGGACTACGCGGGCTTGCCGAGCTCACACGGCTCCCGTTCGTTGAAGTCGTTGCCGGCCACGGAACACGCGACCATCGTGCAGCGCTGGCTCGACGCCGGGTTGGTGATATTCGGCAAGACCAACCTGCCGGAGTTCGGGGCGAAGGCCATTTCCGAACCCGAGGTCTGGGGACCCGCGCGCAATCCATGGGATCTGACGCGAACCCCGGGCGGCTCGTCGGGCGGCTCGGCCGCCGCGGTCGCCGCGGGAATCGTGCCCTGCGCCGGTGCCAACGACGGTGGCGGATCAACGCGCATCCCAGCGGCCTGCTGCGGACTGGTCGGGCTGAAGCCCGGACGCGGGCTGACCCCCTTCGGCCCCGGCAGCGGCGAGATGATGCACGGCGCAGCGGTGCAGGGGGTGGTCTCGCGGACGGTGCGCGACACCGCCGCGATGTTCGACGTCATCAGCGGCGGCGAGCCCAGCGGGGCCTATGTGCCGGGGATGCCGACGACGTCGTTCGCGTCGGCTGTGGGTGAGCGCCCGGCGAAACTGCGGATCGGCGTCCGGGTGCCCGCGGCGATCACGCCGACGCCGCACCCTGAGGCGTTCGCAGCGGTGGAGGCGACTGTGCGCACCCTGACCGAGCTCGGCCACCACGTGGAGGAGTTGCCGCAGGCGCCGTTCGACGACGGTTGAGTTGGCGCGGGACTTCCTGCTCACCTGGTTTGTGTTTCTGGCGTGGGAGGTCGCCGATGCCAAGCGGCTGACGGGTGCGGGCGACGATGCGTTCGAGCGCGAGACGCTGATCATGGCGGCGCTCGGACGCGCGACCAGCAGCGTCGACTACGTGGCCGCTGTGCAACGGCGCCACGACCATGCCCGCCGGCTCACCACGTTCTTCGAGTCCTACGACCTGCTACTGACGCCGACGCTGGCGACGCCGCCCCCGAAGATCGGCGAGTTCGACTTACCGGCCGCCCTGCGGCCCGCGGTCGACGTGTTGCTCAAGACCCGCACCGCATCCTTCCTGCGATACACGAAGATCGTCGACGACATGGTGGAGAAGAACCTGGGCTGGGTGCCGTATACGCAGTTGGCGAACCTGACCGGCCGCCCGGCCATCTCGTTGCCGCTGCACTGGACCGCCGACGGGCTGCCGCTCGGTGTCCAGTTCGTGGCTCCGCTCGGAGGTGAATCGCTGCTCATCAAGCTGGCCGCTCAACTCGAGGAGGCGATGCCCTGGGCCGACCGCGTCGCCCCGATCTAGCGGCGACGCGTTCATGTCGCACTCGCGCGGGGAATTGAATCGGACTAAAGTCCGTTTAATTCGGTCGAGTCATTCCGACCGTGAAACTTCAGCCCTGAGGAGCGCAACATGAACACCGCACTGTGGATCGTCGCCGGCGTACTGGCCTTCGTCTTCGCCGGAAGCGGCATCATGAAGCTGGTCCTTCCCAAGGAGAAGCTGGTCGCGCAGGGCCTCGGCGGACTCGCCGACGTGGACCCGAACGCCATCCGCGGTATCGGCGCGGCCGAAGTGGCCGGCGCGATCGGCCTGATCGTGCCGCCGCTCGTGCACATCCTCCCGGTACTCACCCCGCTGGCCGCCCTCGGCCTGGCGGTGGTCATGGTCGGCGCGATCGTCGTGCACGGCCGGCGCAAGGAGTACCCGAATGTCGCCGTCAACGTGGTGCTGCTGGGTCTGGCACTGTTCGTCGCCTGGGGCCGGTTCGGCGCCTACGCCTTCTGATCTCTGGGATTTGTGCACGGTTTTCCGCGGTAGCCGCGGAAAACCGTGCACAAATCGCTGTCAGTGACCGCCCGCGCGGGCGAGCCGATCTTCGTGAATCTGCACCAGCTCGCGGAAACCGAGCCGGTGGTAGTGCGGCACCGGCTGCACGCCCCAGGTGTCCTGGGCGGTTTTCTGCCCGGTCGCCTCGGCAGGCCCACCGAATGGCGCACCTGAAAAGTCGTAGGGGAACTTGCATTCCACGGTGTCGTCGGAGTAGCGCACCTTCATCAGCTCGCTGCAGATCTCTCGGAACGACAACGTCGGCCAGCCGTACCAGACGGCCAGCGCCGGCATGGTGAACGACCCCTCGATGACGAGGCCGAACAGGCAGATGAAGAGCCCGCGCTTGAGCCACTTGTGCATGTTGGCGTAGACGGGTGTGGTGCCCAAGGGGAGGGCCGGCGTGGATTCGGCTTCGGTGGTGGTCATGGAATTCCTTTAGTCGCTGAAGATTTCGCGATTGACGGTGTGCAGATACGGGATGGCCAGGAACGGCGTGATGTAGAAGATGTCGTACAACCACCAGCCGACGACGGGGAAAACCACACCGGCGTAACGGATGTCGGCGAACATCGTCATGTTGAACGTGTAACCGATCCAGATGACGATGCCGAACCAGCAGGTGATGATGAGCCATTGGTGCCCCCACCGCTTCATCTGCAGGAACGCGATTCCGGCTGCGATGCGCATGGTGAACACCGTCAGGATCAGCGCCACCTCCCAGGCTTTTTCGCCCGGCGCGCCGGCCCCACCGATCCACAATTCGTTGTAGTGCCAGAAGTATCCGGCGTCGAACATGTTGCCCCACGCCGTGATGATGGTGCGGTTCAGCAGCGTGTGATTGGCCAGCAGATCCAACGACCACCCGATGCTGTTGAGCGCGGCGTCGAGAATCACCAGATAGCCGATCAGCGTCACGATGATCGGCCGCACCGACAGCCCGGCCTTCTGTGCCCGCCGCTGCAGCCAGACGCCCCGCAGGAAGAACGGCAGCCCGACGAAGCCGATGAACATCGATCCCATCAACAGGGTGCCGGTGATGAGCCAGCGGTCGGCTTGTCGTTGCGCCAGCCGGGATTCGTCGTGGTGCTGGTCGTAGCTGACGGCCGGGACTGCTGTCGTACTCACAGTGACCACCAGCCACGGACGATCGACATGTGCAGTTGGATCAGGAACATCGCCAATAGCCAGCCGTAGGCGAACAGCTGGAAGACGATCAGTGCCCGTTTGCGTTTGCGGTCCTGCTCATTCATGGCCGTGAAACTCCTTTTCTGACTGTGACATTCGTGGTCAGTGGATACCCGCCGGTTGCAGGCACGCGGCGGCGATCTCGCGCAGGCCTTCATTGATGGCGCCATCGCTGCTCAGCGGGGCCAGCACCGCCGCTTCAGCGGCCGACATCTCGTCGGCACCCGCGGCGACCAGGTGCGCCGCCGAGACCAGCACGCGCGTCGACGGCGGCTCGAAATGGAAGGCGTCTTCGGCCTGGCGAATGCTGTTGGCGCACTGCACGAGCCGCATGGCGGCGCCGATGTCGATGCCGGATTCGCCGACGAGGACTTCGGCCTCGCGGTCGGGTGGCAGATATGTCATCGCGATGGTGACGAAGCGCTGGCGGAACGACGGCTTGAGGTCCTTGAGCGAATGCCGGTACGCCGGGTTGTACGAGCAGACCAGCAGGAAGGAATCGGGTGCCGGCACCACTTCGCCGGCGCGGTCCAGATAGAGGGTGCGGCGGTGGTCGGTCAGTGAATGCAGGATCGCCAGCGAGTCATGACGCGCCTCCACCACCTCGTCGAGATAACAGATGGCGCCATCTTTGACGGCGCGGGTCAGTGGGCCGTCGGTCCAGAGCACGTCACCGCCGGCGACGACGAACCGGCCGACCAGGTCCGAACTGGTGAGGTCGTCATGACAGCTGATGGTGACCACGGGGCGCCCCAACAGGTTTCCCATGTGCTCGACGAAGCGCGTCTTGCCGCAGCCCGTGGGCCCGGTGAGCATGACCGGCAGCCGACGCTGATACGCCAGACTGAAAGTGGTCATCTCGTCGCCGGCCGGCAGGTATGGCGAATCAGTCATGCGGAAACCAACTCTCGGTGCACGTGCGCCAGGACGCGGGGAAGTTCGTCGATACGGCGGATTCGGCGGGATCGCCGGGAGCCGAAGACCTCGGGCAGTGGATCCACCCGGACCGGTCCCAGCCCCAGGTAGTAGACGCCGACGCCCGCCTCGTCGGCTTCACCGACGGCGTGCGCGACGTCGGCCCACGCGTACCGGCCTTCGTAGCCTTCGTCGGAGATGAGCCCGTCGCCGATCACGATGAGAACCCGGCGCTGCGCGGGCTGGGTCAGGAGGCGGCTGGTCATGTGCCGGATGGGTGCGCCGAGTCGGGTGTAGCCGCCGGTCACCAGGCCGGACCGGCTGGGTAGCGCAAAGTGGTTGTCGCTGAAGTCTTTCAGGCATCGAACCTCGACGCGGTGGCGGGTGTTGCCGCTGAAGACGAAGATGCCGTGGCGCTCGCGAGCCACCGTCATGGCGCGGGAAAGCCCGTCGGCACAGGCCAATTCGAGGTCGAACACCCGGCCCTGATGGATTCCCAGCGACGAGCTGCCGTCCATCAGTACGGCGGTGACGGTGTCGCGCGCACTTGGCAGTAAGGCGCGGAACACCTTCGCCTCCTGCTGTGACCCGGCGCGCCCGTCCGCGTAGGCCGCGACGTAGGCGTCGACATCGAGGTCGCTGCCGTCCTCCAGTCGGTTGATCATCGTGCGGTGGGTCGGCTCATCGAACCAGCGCCGGATGTCGGGCGACGCACCACCGCGGCGGTCGTGCCGGGTCTGTCGCCGTTCCAGGACCGCGACGTGATCGGGCAGGAACTGGCCACGCCACGAATTCCATTCGGGATAGGGGATTCCCGCGCGTTGGTCGGGCCGGATGTCGAGGTCGTCGTCCTCGGGTCGGCTGGCCGGTGGCAGGTTGGCGTTGCGCACGCCGCCCTCGCCGCCGACCGGGATCGACATCAGCCGTTGGGTGTCCGAGCGGGTTGACGACCACGGCATACGGCCGAGGGTGCGCCGGATCGCGCTCGCCAGTGTGCGGGTGGCGGCCGCGCTCAGCGGCGGTGCGCCGAGCAGCGGATGATCGGGCAATCGTTCCCGGGACTGCGCCAAGATATCTGTGCGGGAGAGAATTTCGGTTGCACAGAGGTCCGGATCGGCCGGCTCCAGTTCGGGCAGCACCCGACGCGCCTCGGGAAGCAGGCCGGGCCACCGCCCGGCCACCCAACCCAGTGCCACCGCACCCTCGACCAGGCGGAGCGCAGCGAGTTCGCGCTCGGACAACTGGTGCAGTGGGTACTGCGCGATGCGGTCTTTCGACGGTGCGCACTGCAGGGCAACACCACATGTGTAGGTCCGCAGCGACCAGTCGGGCGCCGGTGCCGGGTAGGGGACGTGGACGACGGAACGGCTTGCGCTCAAACCGAAGTGGCGCAGGTCGCCGGAGATCAGCCGCACCCCGGCCCGTCGTCGCCCGGACAATGCCACCGCGGTCAACGCGCAGGCGCGTTCGAGCTCTGCGGCGGCGATCGATCGGGACACAGGCGGACCGGCCGATTCAGAACGTGCCGATGTTCGAGAACATCCAGTACCAGAACGCGATCAGGGCGGCCATGGCGCCCCATGCGATGGCGAGACGGGCGATCTCCTGCCACATGGTGTCTCCTCCGGTTATCGGGCCGCGATACCTCGCAGCGCGGTGTGGACGAAGTTGTCCAGCAGGGCGGTGCGGATCTGGTCCGCGCCGCGACTCGTGGTCAGCAGGGCATAGAGGCTGAGCAGGAAGTAGACCGCGCTGTGGAACGCGTCGACATCCGCATCGGCCTCCCCGGCCTGGCGGGCCCGTTCGATCTCCTGGACCACCAGCACGATCACCCGGTGGTCGGTCCATTCGTCGTCGAGCGGGCGGTTCGAGGAAAAGTGCAGGGCCAGTACGTCTTTGAAGAGCAGTCGGCCGAGCCGCTGTTCGACGGCCACGATGACCCGGACCACCTCGTTCAGGGCCTCTTCGAGGGTGTGCGGGGTCTGCAGGAACGCGGCGAGCTCGCGGCCGGCCGTCTCCTCCGCTTGGCGTTCGAGCTCGAAGAGCACGTGCTCCTTCGTGGGGAAATGGAAGTAGAACGTGCCGTGTGCGACGCCGGCCGATTTGATGATGGCCCCGACATCGGCATCTGCCATTCCCGTGCGCTTGAACTCGGTGATCGCGGCATCGAGGACGCGCTGGCGGGTTTCCAGCCGTTTGGCTTCTCGCAGCGAAGGTTTGGCGGTGGCGCGGGTCATGGTGGCTCAAGTTGTACCCGCTTTACTGACCTGAGTCAATGACTTGAGTCAGCCATGTTCACAGGAAATTGCCCGCTGGGCAAAGTTGCCCGGTGTGCAAAATTGTCTGTACGGTGGCGGCATGCCCGAATCAGCTGACACCGGTCTGCGCGAACGAAAGAAGCTCGACACCCGTCGGGCGCTCAGTGACGCGGCGCTGCAGCTGGCGTTCGACCGCGGCGGGCTGGACGCTGTCACGCGCGAGGAGATCGCCGCGCTGGCGGGAGTGTCGTTGCGGACGTTCAACAACTACTTCACCGGTAAGTACGAGGCATTGGCCTACCGCATGGCCGAGCGGATGCAGCGCAGTCTCGCGGTGTTTCGGTCGCGGCCGGCCGATGAGCCGCTGTGGACATCGATCATCGAAGCGATGACGGGCACCCTCGAGGAGGAGATGGTCGACATCACCGGTGCCGATCTCATCCCGGACCGCCGCGAGCTCATCGAAGTGCGAAAACTGCTGATGCGCACCGAAGTCCGTAACGCGGTGCCGCAGATCCTCTACCAGGACTGGGTGGCGGCCATCGCCGAGCGAACGGGTCTTGGTCCCGACGACATGTACCCGCGCCTCGTGGTGGCCGTGGTGCGCGCCATCGGGGACACCGCGATGGAGGCGTACGCGAACGCCGATCCGCCCGTGTCCATCACCAAGCTGATGCGTGCGGGTTTCGACGCCGTCATCGCGGGACTGCCCGAACCGACCAGAACGAAGGAGTGACCATGCCCGCTGACGTCGTGATCTCCGGCGCCGGACCCAACGGCCTGATGATGGCCTGTGAACTGGCCCTCGCCGGCATCAAACCCGTCCTTCTCGACGCGCTGCCCGGACCCGGCGACGAGCCCAAAGCGAACGGCCGTGTCGGACAGGTGATCCGGCAGCTCGACATGCGTGGCCTCTACCAGGCATTCACGGGCGATCCCAACGCGCCGCAACCCGCTTACGGCTGGATGTTCTCCGGCCTGCCGCTGGATTTTGTTGGTGTCGAGGACAATCCGATGCGTGCTGTGCTGATGAAGCAGCCGCGGCTGGTCCAGCTGCTGTACGAGCGGGCACAGGCTCTCGGGGTCGAGGTGCGATGGGGACACGCCGTGACCGCGCTGTCGGCCGGACCTGACGGCGTCACCGTCGACGTGGCCGCGCCCGACGGTCCCTATGTACTGCACGCCGATTGGCTGGTGGGTGCCGACGGCGGCCGTAGCACCGTCCGTAAGCAGTCGGGTATCGGCTTCCCGGGGTACACGTCCCCGACGGTGGCCCGGTTGGCGCATGTGCACATCGCTGACGAGTTCCGCACCGCCGACGGCGAGCTCGACGTACCCGGCTTCGGCCGGATTCCCTTCGGGCACAACCGCTATGACACCGGCATGGTGATCTTCTTCGAGGCGCACGGAGATCCGCCGATGCTGGGCACGCTGGAGTTCGGTTCGCTGGCGGACGACGCGCTGGGGGAGTTGACCTACGACGAGCTGAGGCAGAGCCTGCGGCGGGTGCTCGGGGTCGACGTGCCGTTCGACGTTCCGGCCGGGCCCGGTCCGTTCGCGAAGCGCCGCGTCGACGGCCAGAACACCCGGCAGGCCGACGCGTACCGGTCCGGCCGCATTCTGCTGATCGGTGATGCCGCACACGTGCATTCGGCGATGGGTGGTCCGGGGCTCAACCTCGGTCTGCAGGACACCCTGAATCTGGGCTGGAAGCTGGCTGCCGTCATCAACGGCTGGGCGCCGGAGGAATTGATCGACACGTATGAGTCCGAGCGTTATCCGGTCGGCGAGCGCGTCATGATGCACTCTCTGGCGCAGATCGCGCTCACCGCGCCCGGACCCGAGGTGCGCGCCCTGCGCACGCTTCTCGGTGAACTCTTCCAGCTGCCCGACGCCACCGCACATATGGCCGGACTACTGGCGGGGGCCGACGTGCGCTACGAGATGGGCGGCACCACCCACCGCCTCACCGGATTCATGGTGCCGGACGAGACGATGGACGACGGGCGCCGGCTCACCGACCTGCTACACAGCGGTCGGGGCGTGGTCCTCGACCTGTCCGGCGGTGCGGCGGCCGCGGCCGCCGCACCGTGGGAGCGGCGCGTCGACACGGTGGAAGCCGCCATGGCGGACGGGCCTGCCGCCATGCTGATCCGGCCCGACGGTTATGTCGCTTGGGCGGCAGACACTTTCGGGGCCGAAGACGCGGAGCACCTGCGGGCCGCGCTAGCGCGCTGGTTCGGTCCGGCCGAGATCAGCGCCTGAGCGCCCGGCGTGCGACGCCGGGGTGGGCGGCGAGCCTGGGGCCGAGCAGCAGGGCGAAGACCGTCACCGCAAGCCACGGCCGCAGGTGCGGTCGCAGCCGCCGGATCAACCCCGTATCGTCGACTTCGAACACCAGGGCATCGGTGATGGTCAGTCCCGCGATCCGTCCGCGACTCACCGCGACGCGCGTGGGACCGTCGCCGATGACGTTCTCCCACTCCAGGTTTCGCATCCCGGCATATACCGCGGTCAGGAGCACCCGGAGGTCGTCGCGGCCGCGGAACACCATGCGCCCGGACAGCGGGGAGATCAGCTCGGCGTCGGGTGCGAGTGCGGCGATGAACCGGTCGACGTCACCGCTGCGGGTGGCCGCGCAGAACGTCGCGACGGAATCTGTGCTTGTCGTCATCAGGACCCCCTGAGCGTCACTTGTTATTTGCAACCCACTCATTCAGAGTCCATTGCAGAAAGCAATGGACTACGCTTGTGCAGTGTCCAAACAGTCCTTCGGCGACATCTCCTGCTCGATCGCGCGGACGCTCGACATCGTGGGCCCACGGTGGACGGCCCTGGTGCTGCGGGACCTGTTCGCGGGGATGGCCCGGTTCGAAGACATCCGTCGTGATCTCGGCATCGCATCGAACGTGCTGGCCGCGCGGTTGGAGGACCTGGAGCGCCACGGAATCGTGACACGGCGCCAATACCAAAGTGCGCCTCCGCGTTTCGAGTACGTGCTCACCGACAAGGGACGCGACCTCTACCCGGTGATCGCGACCCTGCTCGCGTGGGGTGACAAGTGGACGGCCGGCGAGGGTGGGCCGCCGGCGCTACTTGTTCACGATGAATGCGGCTGTGTCACAACGGCAAAGGCCGTCTGTGCCGAATGTGGCGGGGAGCTCGGGGCGCTGACGACGACCGCGGTGCCCGGCCCCGGCGCGCACGTCGGCCCGGGCACCGCGGTGATCGGAGGTTTTCTGGCTCCCGGTGAACCGGGCGCCTAGGAGCGTGG
This sequence comes from Mycobacterium sp. SMC-16, assembly GCF_046250085.1. NCBI lineage: Bacteria > Bacillati > Actinomycetota > Actinomycetes > Mycobacteriales > Mycobacteriaceae > Mycobacterium > Mycobacterium sp. SMC-16. Next base: position 4,401,305 of record NZ_CP176427.1, on the reverse strand, counting down.
GTCAGTAACGGTTTGGGTGGGTTATGTGAGCATGCGGTGAGATCGCCAGATCGACATTTGTGATCTGGCGGCACATTCGTCGTGTGTGCCGATGCATCGGTGTGTTTGGCGGTGTGGTGGATGCGTCCGCAACCCCGTTTACTGGGCGGGCAGTGCGCTGAGCCCGGCAATTCCGATGTGGCCGTGCAGTTTTCGTAGGTTGTGGCAGGCCGCGAGCAGCAGCCATTCGGCGCGGGCCTGCTCAAACCCACGCAGCAGCAGATGTTTGGCGTTCTGCAGGGTCGACATTTGACCGAACACCGGTTCCACGATGGCCTTACGGCGGGCGTACACCCGCTGGCCTTCCTTGGTGGTGAGCTTGCGGGCCATGCGTTGCTTGGCCGTCGCGCCCGCGGGGATGCGACCCCGCGGAGCCACCGGCACCGGGTCATCGCGACGACGCCGACCGGGTGCGATGAAAAACTCGGTCCCGCAGGTGGCGGTGTATTCGGCCGCGGCATCGCAGTTGGCGGCACTGCTGTAACCGGCATCAGCGAGCACCTGGGCGGGCACCACACCGGTATTGGCCACCACCTGGTGTGTCATCGGCATCAACGTGGCGATATCGGTGGCGTTGGTGCCCAACTCGGCGGCCACGATCACCTGATGATCGGCATCCACCACGGCCGCGGCGTTGTAGCACTGATGAAACGCCCCATCAGCGGTGAGCATGATCTTGGAGTCCGGATCGGTGAAATTACGCTGCGCCTTGGGTTTGGGCGTGGCCGTGGCCGCCGCCTCTGCTCCCTTGCCGGTGGTGGTGTCGTCATCATCGCCACGCTCACGGGCCTTGGCTTCGGCCTGTTCGCGGGCCGCCTCGGCGGCCTCGGCCTCCAGCGCGGCCTTGGCTTCCCGGATCTTGACCAGCCGGGTTTCGCGCCGGGCCAGTTCGGCGGGCAGCTCATCACCGCGCCGGTCCTTGCCGAACTGCCGGTCCTCGGCTTTGTCGATGCGTTCGGCCTCGGCCAACAACGCCGACACCTCGACGGCGAGCGCCTTTTCTTTCTCGGTCATCCGGGCATAACTCATCGCTTTGCGTTTGGACGCGTTGGCCCGCAGCTTGGTCCCGTCCAGAGCGACCCTGCCCAGGCTGACCATGCCCGCGGCCTGGCACAACGCCAACGCTTGGACGAACAGGTGCCCCAACGCCGACAGATGACGTTTACGGAACCGGGCGATCGCCCGGTAGTCCGGGGCCGACCCGGCAGCCAGCCACCGAAACGGCACCTCATCAACACATTTGCGTTCCAGGGCCCGCGATGAACGCACCCCCGTGGTGTAGCCGTACAGCAGGATCCGCACCATCAACCGCGGATCGTAAGGCGGCCCACCCCGCACCTCGGTATACGCGCCGAGGATCCGCGACAGGTCCAGGTACTCATCGACCAGCTCAGCGACGAACCGGGCCAGATGCTCGGTGGGCAGCCAGTCATCCAACGATGGCGGCAACAGCAACCCCTGATCCGGATCGAACCGGCGAAACGTCTTGTCCACCGGCGCTTTCGGCGCCCCGGAATGTGAATCCACACGCTGGCGCGGGTCTACCTCGAACAACCCGTCCACATCGAGATCATCAGGCACACCCCATCATCGCCCGCACCCGACCATCAACCCAGCACCCCACCACGCGTGTTACTGACCCACGCTCCTAGGCCAGCGTCGCCCGCACGCAGTGCGTCACATACGGCAACGCCAACCCGGTGCTGCTGGCCAGCGCCGGATGTGTGCTGAGGAGCTCGCGTACCTCGCCCAATACCTTGCGGCGTACATCGGCGGGCGAGGTGATGCAGTAGCTCCGGGACGCGACGAGGTCCAGAAGCGCTTGCGGGGTAAGGTAACTCGTCCACTCGAAGCGGTGGGTCTCGATGTCGGTGAAGTCGCCGCACAGTGAGTCGGCCGACGGGTCGTGCTCGCAGCCGATGATGCGGTTCAATTCCTTGACCCAGCCCAGCCGCTCGTCGCGGATGTTCCAGACCAGACCCAGCCGGCCGCCCGGCCGCAGCACTCGGGCCACTTCGGCCGCGGCCCGTTCCGGGTCGAACCAGTGCCAGGCCTGCGCGACCAGGACCGCGTCGACATTGTTGTCGGGCAACGGGATTTCCTCGGCCGTGCCGAGCAGCGCCGGCACCGACGGCAACGACCCGCTGAGTACCTCGAGCATCTCGGGGATGGGGTCGACGGCAGTGACCGCCAGGCCGCGCTCGGCCAGCCGGACGGTCAGCTTGCCGGTACCGGCGCCGAGGTCGAGGACGTCGACGGACCCCGCGGGCAGCAGCCAGTTGATGGACTCCGGCGGATAGGACGGCCGTCCGCGTTCGTACGCGGCGGCCTGCTCCCCGAAGGACAGCGAGCGTTCGCCCGTCACCGGGACGCCAAGTCCAGGGTCTGGCGGATCAACAGGCCCACCTTGTCGGTCTCGACCAGGAAACCGTCGTGGCCGTAGTCGGACTCGATGACCTCGAGGCCCGGACAACCCGGCAACAACGTGGCCAGTTCCTCCTGCAGCCGAATGGGATACAGCCGGTCGGACGTGATGCCGCCGACGATCACCGGCACCGGACAGGACCGCAGGGCCGCCGCGACCCCGCCGCGTCCGCGCCCGACATCGTGACTGCTCAGCGCATCCGTCAGCGCGACATACGTGCCCGCATCGAACCGTGCGGCCAGCTTGCGGCCCTGGTACTCCAGGTAGCTCTCGACCGCGTAAAGGCCGTCGCTGGAACTCTTTTCGTGGTTCTGTGCGGTGTTGCGGAACCGGTCGTCGAGTTCCTTCTCGCCGCGGTACGTCAGGTGCGCGAAACGGCGGGCGATCTGGATGCCGTCGTCCGGCGTGAGACCCGTCAGGTAGTAGTCGCCGCCGGCCCAGTTCGGGTCGGCCTTGATGGCCGCGACCTGCGCGCACTGCGTGCCGATCTGGTCGGCGGTGGCCCGGGCGCCGACCGCCAGCACCAGCCCGGCCCGCACCGTGTCGGGGTGTCCCACAAGCCATTCCAGCGCCCGCGCGCCGCCCATCGAGCCACCGACGACCGCGGCCACCTGGGTGATGCCGAGGGCGGCCAGCGCCGCCAGGTCGGCGTTAACCTGGTCGCGCACGGTGATGGTGGGAAACCTTGAGCCCCAGGGCTTTCCATCGGGAGCGAGCGAGCTGGGGCCCGTCGAGCCGCGGCAGCCGCCGAGCACGTTGGTGGCGATGGCGCACCAGCGGTCGGTGTCGATCGGGGCACCCGGACCGGCGACGCCGTCCCACCAGCCGCCCGTCGGATGGTCCGGCCCGGCCGGCCCGGTGACGTGGGAGTCACCGGTCAGCGCGTGCAGCACCATCACGACGTTGTCGGCGGCGGGGGACAGCTCACCCCAGCGCTGTACCGCGATGGACACGTCGGGCAGCACGATGCCGCTCTCCAGCGTCAGCGAGCCGATGTTCACCACACCGGTTTCGCCTTCGGCAGGCAGCAGCGGCGCTGCGGAGATGTCAGACACGGGCACGTCGATAATCGTCACACCAAGGCCGCCTTTCGGTCGGCACCCCCCACCGATCCAGCAGCAGCGAAGCCCTGCTCCAGGTCGGCGAGGATGTCTTCGATGCCCTCGATGCCGACAGCCAGCCGCACCAGGCCCGGGGTGACTCCGGAAGCCAGCTGCTCCTCGGCGGTCAGCTGCTGGTGCGTCGTCGACGCGGGGTGGATCACCAGCGACCGGACGTCACCGATGTTGGCGACGTGGCTGTGCAGCGTCAGGGCGTTCACGAACGCCTTGCCCGCCTCGACGCCACCGGTCAGTTCGAACGACAGCACCGCACCGGTGCCCTTGGGGGCCAGCTTGCGGCCCAGCTCGTACCACGGGGACGACGGCAGGCCGGCGTAGTTCACCGAGAGCACGTCCGGGCGGCCCTCGAGGTACTCGGCGACCTTCTGCGCGTTGGACACATGGCGTTCAACGCGCAGAGACAGCGTTTCCAATCCCTGCGCGATGAGGAAGGAGTTGAAGGGGGCGGCGGCGCTGCCCAGATCGCGCAGCAGCTGCACGCGCGCCTTGAGCGCGTAGGCCGGTGCGCCCAGCTCGGCGAACACCACACCGTGGTAGCTCGGGTCGGGCTCGGTGAAGCCGGGGAACTTGCCGTTGGTCCAGTCGAAGGTGCCACCGTCGACGATGACGCCGGCGATCGCCGAGCCGTGCCCGCCCAGGTACTTGGTGGCCGAGTGCACGACGATGTCGGCGCCGTGAGCCAGCGGCTGGATCAGGTACGGGGTGGCGACGGTGTTGTCGACGATCAGCGGCACGCCGTTGTCGTGCGCGACGCCCGAAACACCAGGAATGTCGAGCACATCAATTTTTGGGTTGGAGATGGTCTCGGCGAAGAACGCCTTGGTGTTCGGGCGGACGGCGGCGCGCCACGAATCGAGGTCGTCGGGGTCCGCCACGAAGCTGACGTCGACGCCGAGCTTGGGCAGCGTGTAGTGCAGCAGGTTGTAGGTGCCGCCGTACAGCCGCGGTGAGGCCACCACGTGGTCGCCGGTGCCGGCGATGTTCAGGATCGCGAAGGTCGCGGCAGCCTGCCCGGACGACAGGAACAGTGCGGCGACACCGCCCTCGAGAGCGGCGACGCGCTGCTCGACCACATCGGTGGTCGGGTTCATGATGCGGGTGTAGATGTTGCCCGGCTCGGCCAGCCCGAACAGGGCAGCGGCGTGGTCGGTGTCGCGGAACGTGTACGACGTCGTCTGGTAGATCGGCAGCGCCCGGGCATTGGTGGCGCTGTCGGGGCTCTGACCTGCGTGGATCTGCTTCGTCTCGAAGCTCCAGCGCGCGGTGGGGTCGATGGCCTCAGTGGTCATGTTAGGGGTGTCTCCTGTGAGTTTTTAGGTACGACGAAGGGGTGCGCGAACTCGCACGAATCACAGACAGCGACGCATAGGAAGCCTCCACTCACCCAGTCATCCGGGTCCGTGGTGGCGGACCCGCGCTTGCCTCGCAGCCGATGTACGGCTGCTCAACCTGGTCGTCTCCCGGGGCACCCCACCGCGGATGGAGGGTTGCCGGCCAGCAAGCCGGGGCTTGACGCTGGCACTCATGACCGGACTCGAGGGTAACTCACGAGGCCGGGCAACTGCTAGCTGGTGCCGTCCGGTGGGCGGGACACGGCGTGTCGTCGTCGGTCCGCTTCGCGCAGCCTGTCGGTATCGATCCAGATCTGTGCATGACAGACCGGACCACCGGAAACTCGCCCCGCCGGTCACGGTAGTTTCGTAACCGTCGTGCGACGGGGTAGTCATGTGCAGACGCCGGACTCGACATAGATTTTCGTACGTACCGTCCGTGACGCCGGGAGAGTGACCATGAGTGGCGAGAAACCATCCATCATCTACACGTTGACCGACGAGGCGCCGCTGCTCGCGACGTACGCGTTCCTGCCGGTCGTCCGCACCTTCGCCGGCGCCGCCGGTATCGACGTCCAGACCAGTGACATCTCGGTGGCGGCCCGCATCCTCGCCGAGTTCAGCGACTACCTGACCGACGAGCAGAAGGTCCCCGACAACCTCGGCGAGCTGGGCCGGCTGACCCAGTTCCCGGACACCAACATCATCAAGCTGCCCAACATCAGCGCCTCGGTGCCGCAGCTCGTCGCCGCCATCAAGGAGCTCAAGGAGAAGGGCTACAACCTGCCCGACTACCCGGGCGACCCGAAGACCGACGAAGAGAAGGCGATCAAGGACCGCTACGGCAAGTGTCTCGGCAGCGCGGTGAACCCCGTTCTGCGCGAAGGCAACTCGGACCGTCGTGCGCCGAAGGCCGTCAAGGAGTACGCCCGCAAGCACCCGCACAGCATGGGCGAGTGGTCGCAGGCCTCCCGCACGCACGTCGCGACCATGAAGACCGGCGACTTCTACCACGGCGAGCAGTCCATGACGCTCGACAAGGACCGCCGCGTCAAGATGGTGCTCAAGACCAAGACCGGCAAGACAATTGAGCTCAAGCCCGAGGTCAAGCTCGACGCGGGCGACATCATCGACTCGATGTACATGAGCAAGAAGGCGCTCATCCAGTTCTACGAGGAGCAGATGGAGGACGCCTACAAGACGGGCGTCATGTTCTCCCTGCACGTCAAGGCGACCATGATGAAGGTCAGCCACCCGATCGTGTTCGGCCACGCCGTGCGCATCTTCTACAAGGACGCATTCGCCAAGCACCAGAAGCTGTTTGACGAGCTCGGCGTCAACGTCAACAACGGGCTCTCGGACCTGTACGACAAGATTTCGACGCTGCCCAAGTCGCTGCACGACGAGATCGTCGACGACCTGCACAAGTGCCACGAGCACCGCCCCGAGCTGGCGATGGTCGACTCGGCTCGCGGCATCACCAACTTCCACTCGCCGTCCGACGTCATCGTCGACGCCTCGATGCCGGCCATGATCCGGCTCGGCGGCAAGATGTACGGCGCCGACGGAAAGCTCAAGGACACCAAGGCCGTCAACCCCGAGTCGACGTTCTCCCGGATGTACCAGGAGATCATCAACTTCTGTAAGACGCACGGCCAGTTCGACCCGCGGACCATGGGCACCGTGCCCAACGTCGGTCTGATGGCGCAGAAGGCCGAGGAGTACGGCAGCCACGACAAGACCTTCGAGATTCCCGAAGACGGCATTGCCAACATCGTTGACATCGACAGCGGCGAGGTGTTGCTGACCACCGCGGTGGAAGAGGGTGACATCTGGCGCATGCCGGTCGTCAAGGACCTGCCGATCCGCGACTGGGTCAAGCTGGCCGTCACCCGCGCCCGGCTCTCGGGCATGCCCGTGGTGTTCTGGCTGGATCAGGAGCGTCCGCACGAGGCCGAGCTGCGCAAGAAGGTCGCGACCTACCTCAAGGACCACGACACCGAGGGCCTCGACATCTCCGTGATGTCGCAGGAACGCGCCATGCGGCACACCATCGAGCGGGCCATGCGCGGTCAGGACACGATCGCCGCGACCGGCAACATCCTGCGCGACTACCTCACCGATCTGTTCCCGATCCTGGAGCTGGGTACCAGCGCCAAGATGCTGTCGATCGTGCCGCTGATGGCCGGTGGCGGCCTGTACGAGACGGGCGCCGGCGGTTCGGCACCCAAGCACGTGCAGCAGCTGGTCGAGGAGAACCACCTGCGCTGGGACTCCCTCGGTGAGTTCCTGGCCCTGGGCGCCAGCCTGGAGGACCTGGGCAACAAGACCGACGATGCCAAGGCCCTGCTGCTGGCCAAGACGCTCGACAGCGCGACCGGAAAGCTGTTGGACGAGAACAAGAGTCCGTCGCGGCGCACCGGCGAGCTGGACAACCGCGGCAGCCAGTTCTACCTCGCCATGTACTGGGCGCAGGAGCTGGCCAAGCAGACCGAGGACGCCGAGCTGGCCGCCAAGTTCGCTCCGCTGGCCAAGACCCTGGCCGAGAACGAGGAGAAGATCGTCGCGGAACTGGCTGCGGCACAAGGCAGCGCGGCCGACATCGGCGGGTACTACGCGCCGGACCCGGAGAAGACGACGGCCGTGATGCGGCCGAGCGCCACTTTCAACGCGGCGCTGGCTTCCGCTCAGGAGTAATCGCTCATCGCGCGACAATGCACCCGGGGCGTATTTGCCCCGGGTGCATTGTCGTACCGGGACGTTAGGGTTCTGCTTCGTGATCGTCACCACCATCAACGTCAACGGCATCCGCGCCGCGGTCAAAGAGCGCTCGGCGGAGAACCTCGGGCTGCTGCCGTGGCTGAAGGACACCACGTCCGACGTCATCTGCCTGCAGGAGACCCGGGCCGACGACGCGCAGCTGACGCAGGCCCTGGCGCCCGCGCTGGATGCGGGCTGGCAGCTGGCGTCGGCCGAGCCGTCTGCCAAGGGCCGCAACGGCGTGGCGGTGCTGTCGCGGGCCCCCATCACCGCGGTGCGGGTGGGGCTCAGCCCGGACTGTGAATTCGTCGCGCACGGGCGGTATGTGGAGGTCGACACCGACGGCGTCACGGTCGCCAGCGTCTACGTGCCCACCGGTGAGGCCGAGACCGACAAGCAGGTGGAGAAGGAGCGCTTCATGGTGGCGCTCGCCGGCCGGATGGCCGAGCTGACCCGCAAGCGCCGCGACGTGGTGATCTGCGGCGACTGGAACATCTGCGCGACGGAACTGGACCTGAAGGCGTGGAAGGCCAACGTCAAGAAGTCCGGGTTCCTGCCCAGCGAGCGGCAGTGGTTGGCCGAGCTGATGGCTTCCGGCTGGACCGACGTGGTCCGGGAGCTGCACCCCGACGTGCCCGGGCCATACAGCTGGTGGTCATGGCGCGGTAAGGCTTTCGACAACGATGCCGGGTGGCGCATCGACTACCACCTGGCCAACGCCAAGCTGGCGCCCAAAGCCCATGCGGCGCGGGTGGAGCGGGCTGCGGCGTATGCGCTGCGCTGGTCGGACCACGCGCCGGTGACGGTCGAGTACAGCTGATCGGACTCGGCCGCGGTATCGACGATCGTCTGGCGGTCGGCTCAGCTCCGAAGGGGTAGGGCCGACACCAGCGGGGTGTCCACTCCGATGCGACCGAGCGCACTGGCGCCGCCGGGGGAGCCCACGGGCGCGTCGCGTCCGGGGAGTACCTCCTCGAAGAATGCGGCATTGTCAGCGAGGTACGCGAGCTGGTCGTCGGGCAGCTCGTCCTCGTAGTAGATCGCATCGACTCGGCAGATCAGCTTGCAGGCACCGCAATCCACACATTCCTGCGGATTGATGTACAGCGCCCGATCGCCTTGGTAGATGCAGTCGGCCGGGCACTCCTGCACGCAGGACATGTCGGTGACGTCAACGCATTCTCGTCCGATTACGTAAGTCATACGACGGACGGTATCGATGCGGTGGCACTTGACCTCAGTGGCCGAAAGTTACTGATAACAGGGCCGGAAGACCTCAATCTGTTACTGGACGGGATGCAGTGACTCGTCATGGAACGCATCGCCCCACTGCGGATCCCGGCCGAGGTGCTGGAGCAGCCGCTCGAAATCCGTTGTGCTGTCGTCGGTCCGGGCCGGTCCGAACGGCGCATTGGGCATGCTGCGGAAGTCCCCGTCGGGCACGGCAAGGGCCAGGGGGAGGGCTACGGCGACGACGTCGTCGGACAGCGTGAAGGGAACGCCGAGGCCGGCCGCGACGTCCCAGCCGTGCACCGCGTAGTCGATCAGGTGAAATCCGATCGCCATCTCGGCCGGCACCGAGGTGCCCAATTCCGGTAGCGCGAACTGGCTTTCGGGATCGGCGCCGGCGAATGCGTCCAGCACATCGTGGGCGGCCGCGGCGTAATCGCCGACAGGGTCCTGCGTGTCGCGCACGGTGGCGGGATCCCAGAGTGCGAGGTCACTGCCGTGGCCACGGGCGGCGGCCGCGAAGCCGCGGTGCTGGACGGTCATGTGGGCGATGAGGTCGGCCAAATCCCAAGCTGCGCACGGCGTCGGGCGCAGCAGGTCGGCACGACCGACGGTGTTGACGACGTCGATCGAGGCCAGGACGGCGCGGCGATGGGCGGTGAGAAGTTCGGTGGGTAATGTACGCATGAGCTTATCGTATGCAGTCGCATACGATATGGCAATGCCTACGATGGTCGGATGTCGGTCAAGCGCCCTGACCTCGCCGCGCTGCTCGCGCCGCTGTTGCGTGAGCTGATGGCTGCCGAGCAGCCTGTCCTGGACGCCCATGGCATCTCGATGTGGGGTTACGTCGTGCTACTGGCGCTCGACGAGACCCCGATGCGGTCGCAAGCTGTTCTGGCGCAGGCGATCGGCGCCGACAAGACCCGCATCATCCGCACGCTCGATGACCTGCAGGACCGCGGCTACATCGAGCGCACGCCGGACCCCGACGACCGCCGGGTTCGGCTGCTGTCGATCACGCCGGCCGGCCGCCGGCTCAAAGACGCCGTGCAGGCCGACATTCAGCGCGGCGAGGAGCAGTGGCTCGGCGAGCTGAGCGCCGAGGAGCGGCGCGTCTTCTTCGGCGTGCTGCAACGTCTGGCGCCTCGACCCGACTGAACACGAGCGCTCGGCGTCAGAGCGTCTCCGTGACCTTTCGCAGCCCGCGCGGCTGGTCCGGGTCGCCACCGCGGGCCAGTGCCAGGTGCAGGGCAAGTTGTTGCAGCGGAAGGATTTCCAGCAGCGGAGAGAGTTCGTCGCTGACCCCGCTGGGCAGCGCGATACCACCGGCCAGGCCGGCCAGGGCCGTCGGCGCTCCGACCCCGAAGACATCGGCATGACGCTCGGCCAGCCGTTCCAGCACCGGCGCCATGGCCTGGCCGCCGGCGCCCTCGGGCACCACCGCGAGCACCGGCACCTGGGGGTCGACGGTGGCGAGTGGACCGTGCAACAGGTCGGCGCCCGAAAACGCCTGTGTGGAAAGGTAAGACGTCTCCATCAGCTTGAGGGCGGCCTCGCGGGCAGTGGGGTAGGAGTAGCCGCGGGCGGTGGCGATGAGTCGTTGCGCGAACCGATACCGCTGCGCGACCTCGCGGACCAGCTCCCCGGTAGCGAGCACCTGCTCGCCGAGGTCGGGCAGCGCGTCGACGCCGTCGCCATCCCGTCCGAGCAGCAGCTGCAGGGCGAGCAGCTCCGCGGTGTAGGACTTGGTCGCGGCCACCGACTTCTCGGCCCCGGCCAGCACGTCGATGTGAATCTCGGCTGCCGCAGCCAGATCCGACGCCGGGTTGTTGGTGACGGCGACCGTCAGCGCACCTTGGGCGCGGGCCACCTCGACCGAGCGCACGAGGTCCGGCGAACCACCGGACTGGCTCACCGCGACGTACAGCACGTCGCGCAGATCGGGTTGGGCGCCGTAGACGGTCATGGTCGACGGGGAGACCAGCCCTGCCGGCAGGCCGTGGTTGATCTCGACGAGGTATTTCGCGTACAGCGCGGCGTGGTCGCTGGTGCCTCGTGCCACGAACAGCACGAAGCGTGGCGCAGCCGCCGCGATCTGAGCCGCGGCGGCCCGGATGGGGCCGCGGCCATCGTCCAGCAGCCGGCGCCACACCTGCGGCTGTTCGGTGATCTCGGCGGCCATCAGGTGGCCGGGGGACGTTGGATCGGCGCTCACTTCGTCTCCTTGTCGGAGGTCGGCATCGCACGGGAACCCACTTTCCCCAGCGTAGACCGAGCCCCGGACAAAACCGGATGACAACAGTGCGAAAATCGAAGCCATCATGAGCAACAGCGGTGCAGGCGCGGACAAGCGCGTCGTCTTTTCCGGGGCACAGCCCACCTCCGACTCGCTTCACCTGGGCAATGCCCTGGGCGCGGTGCAGAACTGGGCCCACCTGCAGGACGGCTACGACGCGTTCTTCTGTGTCGTCGACCTGCACGCCATCACCGTCCCGCAGGACCCCGAGACGCTGCGTCGGCGCACGCTGGTGACGGCCGCGCAGTACCTCGCGCTCGGTATCGACCCGACCCGCAGCACGGTGTTCGTGCAGAGCCACGTCGCCGAACACACCCAGCTGGCGTGGTTGCTGGGTTGCTTCACCGGCTTCGGGCAGGCGTCGCGGATGACGCAGTTCAAGGACAAGTCGCAGAAGCAGGGCGCCGACGCCACCACGATCGGCCTGTTCACCTATCCGGTGCTCATGGCCGCCGACATCCTGCTCTACGACACCGACCTGGTGCCCGTCGGTGAGGACCAGCGTCAGCACCTGGAGCTGGCCCGGGACCTCGCGCAGCGGTTCAACGCGCGCTTCCCCGACACCTTCGTGGTGCCCGAGGCCATGATCCCCAAGGCCACCGCCAAGATCTACGACCTGCAGGACCCGACCGCCAAGATGAGCAAGTCGGCCGCGACCGACGCCGGGCTGATCAACCTGCTCGACGATCCGGCCAAGAGCGCCAAGAAGATTCGCTCGGCGGTCACCGACAGTGAGCGCGAGATCCGGTTCGACACCGAGGCCAAGCCCGGCATCTCCAACCTGCTGACCATCCAGTCGGCGGTCATCGGAACCGCCATCGACACGCTGGTGGCCGGGTACGAGGGACGCGGTTACGGCGACCTGAAGAAGGAAACCGCCGAAGCCGTAGTCGAGTACGTCACCCCGATCAAGAACCGGGTCGACGAGCTGCTGGCCGACCCGGCCGAACTGGAATCGGTGCTGGCCACCGGTGCCGAGCGCGCCGAGCAGGTGGCGTTCAAGACCCTGCAGCGCGTCAACGACCGACTGGGCTTCCTACCGCGTCTGCGCTGACGTTGCGGACGCCGCGGGGGGGACACCCGCGGCGTCGCACACTAGGCTTTTCGGCAGACAAGGGGGTTTGCCGAAAATGACCGACTCGGACCAGCCGGGCCTACTCTACCGACTGCGTCAGCGGCATCCGTGGCTGGATCGGATCATGCGGGCCCAGGACCGCTACCAGGACTGCAACGGCGACTTCTACGCCGCCGGCATCACCTACTTCACGGTGTTCGCGCTGTTCCCGCTGCTCATGGTCGGTTTTGCCGTGGGTGGTTTCGTACTGGCCTCCCGCCCGGACCTGCTGGCCGAGCTCGAGGTGCACATCCGGTCCGCCGTCGCGGGCGACTTCGGAAATCAGCTGGTCGGCCTGATGGACTCGGCCGTGAAATCGCGCACGTCGGTCGGCGTCATCGGCCTGGCGACCGCGGCGTGGGCCGGCCTCGGCTGGATGGCGAACCTGCGTAAGGCCCTCACCGAGATGTGGGAGCAACAGAGCGAACCCGACGGCTGGGTGGGCACCAAGCTGTCCGATCTGCTGGCGCTGGTGTCGGCATTCCTGGCCATCGTCGTCACGATCGGCCTGACCGCTCTGGGTGACACCGGGTTGATGGCGACAGTCCTGCACTGGTTCGGTGTCGGGCACGTCCCGGGCCTCAATGCGCTGCTGCGGGTGGCGTCGATCGCGGTGTCGTTCCTCGTGGCGTGGCTCATGTTCACCTGGATCATCGCCCGGTTGCCGCGCGAGAAGGTCAGCCTGCGCAGCTCGGCCCGTGCGGCCCTGATCGCCGCGGTGGGCTTCGAACTGTTCAAGCAGGTCGCCTCGATCTACCTGCGGACCGTCATGCACGGCCCGGCCGGTGCCACGTTCGGTCCCGTGTTGGGTCTGATGGTGTTCGCCTACATCACCGCCCGGCTGATCCTGTTCTCGACCGCGTGGGCGGCAACCGCCGCGGACACCATGGCGCTGGCCCCGGTGGCGCCGCCCGGACCGGCTGCGATCGTCACCCGCTACCGCGAGCGCGAGGGCGTCGACGCGAACAGCGTGGCGGTGGGCGCGGCCGTGGGTCTGCTCGGTGGGCTGAGTCTTTCGCGGCTGGTGCGTCGGCGCAGGGGATAGCTCCGGCGACGGTCCATTGCCAGGGTAATGATGTATATGCAACAATGGCGGCATGGCCACCGCCGCTGTCGATGAGATCGCCGGTAACTGCCTGGCGGTCCGCGTCCGGCTACTCGGCCGGGCGGTGACGAGCCTGTACGACCACGCCCTCGAAGAACATGGCGTCAGCATCGCCCAGATCAATCTCCTGGCGGCGCTGGGGAAGATCGGCCCGTGCTCGCCGGCCCGGATCGGTGAGGTGCTGCAGTTGGAGCGGTCGACCGTCAGCCGCAATCTGAGCCTGTTGATGAAACACGGTTGGGTGGAGGCGGTGTCGGTGAGCGCCAAGGGCGTGCGTGAGGTCATGCTGACCGCGTCGGGTCGCAAGAAGATCGAGACCGTGATGCCGGCATGGCGACGGGCGCAGCAAGAGGCCGCCGAACTGCTGGGTGCCGGCGGCGTCACGGCGGTCCGGTCCCTCGCGACGAGCGTCGGCGGCCTGTCGCCCGGCGACTAGAAATCGATGGGGTTTGTCCTTGTCGATGGCCCCAAATGTTGTATATACACTATTAGGAGAAGCTGCAATGTCGTCACACGCCACCTCGAAGATCTTCATGATCGGAGCGACGGGAGCCCAGGGACTTCCCGTCGCCCGCGCCCTCGTCGCCGACGGCAGGTATTCCGTTCGATTTCTCACTCGTGACGCCACGAGTGCCCGGGCCGAATCGTTGCTCCAATTGGGCGGCATCTCGGCACTCGAAGGGACATTCACCGATGAAGCCGTGCTGCGAGAAGGCTTCCGCGAATGCGACGGTGCGTTCGTCAACATCGACGGATTCAACACCGGCGAGAAGACCGAGATGTATTGGGCGATGCGCACTTACGAGATCGCCATCGAAGAAGGCGTCAAGTTCTTCGTGTACGGAAACCTCGACTACGGGCTCAAGAAAGCCGGCTACGACTCCAAGTACCGTGTCGGGCACTACGACGGCAAGGGGCGCATCGCCGAATGGATCCTGCTGCAGAATCAGGCGAATTCGGCCCGGATGGGTGCCGCCATCTTCACGTCGGGCCCGTACATCGAAATGACGATCTCACCCCTGACGCCGATGGCGCCCAGTGTGGAGGACGGCGTCGTCACCTGGCGGGTGCCCCTCGGCGACGGCGCGGTACCCCATGTCTCCCTTGAGGATTGCGGCTACTACGTGAGGTGGCTCTTCGACAACACCGGCCGGTCCAACGGCATGGACCTCGAGGTGGCCATCGACCACATCCCGTACCGCGAACTGGCCCGAGCGTTCGAAACGGTCACCGGACATCCTGCCCGATACGTCGACACGGACATCGACGCGTACTGGCAGGGCCCGCTCGGCGGCGTCGCCGATACCCCTGCCGGATACAACGCGGCCCCGGATGACCCGAGCACCATGACTTTTCGAGCCAACTTCACCGGTTTCTGGAACTTGTGGAAAGACGGCATCATCGAGCGGAACTACGCGCTGCTGGACGAAATCCATCCCAACCGGATCCGCAGCGCCGAGCAGTGGTTCCGGCGCGAGGACGAATTCGGCAAGGCGGCCGGCAAGGGCAGCCTCTGGGAGCGGGTGCAGCCGCAGAACTGGAGTCTGGACTCGGCCGTTCTGAAGAGCAGCCAAGACCTGCGCACCGGAAAGCTGTGATCCCGGTCATCCCTCTTTCTCGGTATCCCGACGGCGGTGAATCAGTGCCATGATCGTCCAGCGGCTCGAATAACCCTGTCCGGCAAGGACGCCCACGCTCAGCACCGCCATGATCGGGTACTGCGCGATGAGCTGGTCCGAACTCCAATAGACCGCAAGCAATCCCGCGGATACGACCGCGGACAGCGTGCCGAACACACCGAGCACCAGGACCAGCCCCAGTGCCACTTCGGTCAGCGGCGTCATGACGCCGGCCAGGTCTGCCGTCGGCCGCAGCAGGTGCTCGGACACGAACCGGAAGTATTCCGGCACCCGCGAATTCGCCGACGCGCCGTCGACGACGAGCAGGATGTCCGCGCGCCCGAAGTGCGCCCGGAACTTCACGTAGCCCTCGTGGAGCCACAGCAGTCCGAGCCCGACCCGGACCGCGCCGAAGAGTATCGACGCGGCCAGGTCGGCGCGGTCGCGCGTGGTCAGTGCGCGGGTGGTCATCAGACCGGTCATCACATCAGCGAGGCAGCGCCGAAGACTGCCTTCGCCTTGTCGCAGTGGATGACGACGGTGGTGTAGCCCATGGTGTCGATGCCGGTCAGCGGGAACGACTGTGTGGCCTGGTCGAACTTGATGGCGGCGATCTCCTTGCCCGCGGCGACGTCGGACTCGGTGGAGCCCTTCGTCAGGTACACGTGCAGGTCCGGGCCCTCGTCGGAGGAGAAGTCGGTGAATTCGAGATTCATGCCGCTGACGGTCGCCGTACCGGCGACGTGCTTGCCGTTGAGGCCGGTGAAGTGGCCCGTGCGAGCGGCGGCGCTCGATGAGGTCATCGCGGAGGTCATTGCGGAGGTCATTGCGGAGGTCATGCTGGACGACATGGCGGAACTGGAGGGGCTGGACGAACCGGCCGACTTCATCTCGTTCGCACCGCACGCGGTGAGGGTCAGGGCGAACACCGCAGCTGCTGTAGCTGCGATCGGCTTGATGACCATGTGGAACTCCTTCGAGCGTCGTGGGGTGCCGATCACCCCGTCGCCGATGAAGTTAGGGAGCGCGCCGGGCGCGTTCGACAAACATTTCAGAACCGTAAGAACCGGCCCGTCGCGCCGCCGGCTGTCTAGGCTCAGCACCATGAGAGGTGCTATGTGGATGCGCCCGTGAGTTCCGACGACGGCGGCGGAGCGCACGTCGTGCTGGTCGAAGACGACCAGCGGGTGCGGACCGCGGTGGCGGCGTACCTGCGCGCCAAAGGGTTTCGAATCGACGAGTTCTCCGACGGGGAAACCGCGCGCGACGCCGTGCAACGCTCGACGCCCGACGTACTGGTGCTCGACCGCATGCTGCCGGGGCTGTCGGGTGACGACCTGCTGCGCGAGATCCGCACCCGCTCGGATGTTCCGGTGATCATGCTGACCGCGCTCGGTGCGAGCGGGCACCGGATCGACGGCCTCGAACTCGGCGCCGACGACTACCTGGCGAAGCCGTTCGCACTGCGCGAACTGCAACTGCGCATTTCGAAAGTGTTGCGGCACAGGGTCTCCCACCAGTCGCCGCTCGCCCCGTTCGTGGTCGGCCGGTTCCGGATCGACCCGACGATGCGCCGGATCACCTGCGGCAGTGCCGATGTCGAGCTGACCGCACGCGAGTACGAGCTCCTGCTCTTCCTGCTCAAGAACCCCGACCGCGTCGTCTCCCGCGACGAGATGCTGCGGGAAGTGTGGGGCTGGAGCACCGGCGACGCGTCGACGGTGACGGTGCACATCCGGAGGCTCCGCGAGAAGATCGAGGCCGACCCGCGCGATCCCGTCTATCTGCGCACCGAGTGGGGCACGGGATACCGATTCACGCCGTCGGGGCGGTCGTCATGATCCTCGGCGCGGTGGACCTCGTCATCATCGCGGTGACGGCCCTGATCTGTACGTCGGTGGCCACGGGCGCGGCCGTCCTTGTCATGCAACTCAATCGGCGCGGGTCCATCGGGACGCAGGTGTCGGTCCTGATCTGCGCGACCATCGTCGCGATCGTCGCCTCCACGGTGGCCATCTCGATCGAGATGTACCTGTCGTCGCACGATCTGCAGGTCCTGCTCGCGGTACTCGCCATCTCGGCGCTCATGGCCGGCCTCGCCGCCGGCTTCATGCTGCGACGGCTGCGGCGGTCGCTGGCCCGGCTGCAACGTGCGGCCCAGCAGATCGGCAGCGGCGAAGTCGTCACGGCGGACGTCGACAGCTCGAGGGAATTCGCCGAGTTGTCGAGCCAGCTGGCGCAGTCGTCGGCGCAATTGGCCGCTGCCCGTGCGGAAGTCGAACAGCTGGATCAGTCCCGGCGGCAGCTGGTCGCCTGGGTTTCGCATGATCTGCGGACACCACTGGCCGGCATGCGTGCGATGGCCGAAGCGCTCGAGGAAGGCGTGGTCGACGACCCGGCCGAATACATCCGGCAGATCCGCGATCAGGTGGACTCCGTCAACGGCATGGTCGACGGCCTGTTCGAGTTGTCCAAGATTCAGAGCGGCATGCTGAAGCTCAGCAAGGAGCCGGTAGTGCTCCTGGACCTGGTGTCCGATGTCGTGTCCGACATGCAGGCCCTCGCGGCCACCCGCGGCATCCGCATCACCCACGCCGGGATGGCCGACGTGGTGCTGCACGCCGACGCCGGAGAACTGTCCCGGGTGGTGGCGAACCTGTTGGTCAACAGCATTCGGCATGCACCGGAGCATTCCGAGATCGAGGTTTCGGCACAGCGGCTCGACGGCGACCGGATCGTGCTCACGGTGCTGGACCAGGGGCCCGGCGTGCAGTCCCAGGATCTGGGGCGGATGTTCGACATGGGCTGGCGCGGCACGGCGGCCCGCACCCCGGAAGGCGGCGGGGCGGGCGCCGGCATCGGCTTGGCCATCGTGCGGGGCATCGTCGAAGCGCACGGCGGCGAGGTGTCCGCCGCGCATGTGCCCGGCGGATTCCGGCTGGACGTGACGCTGCCGACGACGTGACGGCTAGGCGCCCCGCTGCGGCGCGGTCAGCACCCTCGGACCGAGCTGGTGCGCCAGTTCCAATGCGAGTTCCATTGCCAGCCGCCGTTCACCGGGCTGGTAGCCGAGGAGCTCGGTCGCCCGCGCCACCCGCTGCAGCACGGTATTGCGGTGGGTGTGCAGCCGGCCGGCGGCGCGTGGCGCGTTGTCGGCTTCGTCGAGGAAGACGCGCAGGGTATCGCGCAGGCGGGCCGCCGCCGACGTGTCCTCCGCGAGCGGACCCAGGGTTGCCGAGACGAATTCGGCTGCGCGATCAGGGTTCTGGGCCGCCAGTGCGGTGACCTCGAGGTCGCGGAAGAGGGCCACCCGCGTGCCGCCGGGGTGCCCGGCGAGCAGACTCTGGATCGCCAGCGCCGCCTCGTGGGAGCGGCGAAAGCCGGTGATGCCCGGCCGCGTCGGACCCACCGCGACGCGAATATGGTTCTGCGCCTGTGTGATTGCGTCAGACAGTGCATCGACCACCGGCTCGGAACTGCTGCCCAGCCAGGCCCACAACGTGGACGGGCCGACGGACAACGTCAGCGGCGGGCGAGTGCCTGCGGCTCGCGCCAGCACCGCCGCGGCGGATTCGAGTGCCCCCTGCACATCGCCGTGCGGCGGCGTCCACAGCACCAGTGCGGTGTGGCGCTGCCGCAGGTCGTATCCCAGGCGTTCGCCGGCCCGCCCGGTGTCGATGGCGGCGCCGTCGAGGATCAGCCGGATCGTTTCGGCGCGGCGGGCGATGGCCCCGCCGAGCACCTCCTCGCGCTCGCGTTGCGCTGCGGCGATGACGTTGGCGACGACATGGTCGACGTACTCGAACATGCGCCGGGACGCGACTTCCAGCAATTCGATCAACAGCGGGCCGGACGGCACGAGTTGCGTGGCGTGCACCATGTAGCGACGCCACGCGACGTTCTGGCCGCGCCGGTACGACTGGAAGATCACGTCGAGGTCCATGCCGCGCCGGGCGACCGTGCGGGCGATGTCGAGGGCCTCGGGCGGGACGTCGATGGCCGCCATCTTGGCGTCGCGGCGGGCGAACAACGACAGCAGCCGGGCGGCATTGGCGCGATTGCTGGCCGAGGTATCCGCCAGCACGGCCGCGTCGGAGCCGGCGGTGGGCGAGAGCTCGACCGCGGCGGCGTCCATCTCGGCAACCAGGTCGTCGAGTTCGGCCAGCATCAGCTCGGCGACGTCGCCCATGAGATCGATGACCTCAGGCGACGGTGTCTCGGCGGGCATCACCGAAGTATGCCCCTGCACATATCACCGGTCGAGTACTGGGCGGCCGCACCTGTGCTGTGTGTCGCGGCGTCCATAGCGTTAGTGCCATCACAAAGCACCTCCAAACGACCAGGAGTCACAGTGTCCACCTCAATGAAGCGGTCCGAGACGCGCGATGTCGATGTGTTGATCATCGGAGCGGGTATCTCCGGCATCGGCGCGGCATACCACCTGAAGGCGAACCGCCCGGGCACGTCGTTCCTGATCATCGAGGGGCGCGACGCCATCGGCGGCACCTGGAGCCTGCACAAGTACCCCGGCATCCGCTCGGACTCCGACATGCCCACCTTCGGTTTCGGCTTCAAGCCGTGGACGCACCGCAAGTCCATCGCCGACGGCCACATCATCCTCGACTACCTGCAGCAGGCCGTCGACGAGAACGGGATCGGCGAGCACGTCCGGTTCGGCCAGCGCGTGCAGAACGCGAACTTCGACTCCGACACCGGACGGTGGACCGTCACCACCACGCACGGAGACGAGACGACGACGTTCACCGGCCGCTTCCTGTTCCTGGGCACCGGGTACTACGACTACGAGAAGCCCTTCATCCCGGACTTCCCCGGCAAGGACGACTTCGAAGGCCCGGTGATCCACCCGCAGCTGTGGCCCGAGGACCTGGACTACGCCGGCAAGAAGGTCGTCGTGATCGGAAGTGGCGCAACGGCTGTCACGCTGATCCCGTCGATGGCCGACAAGACCGCCCACATCACCATGCTGCAGCGGTCCCCGAGCTACGTGCTGTCGGTGCCGGCGGCCGACCCGATCACCAACACCCTCAACAAGGTCCTGGGCCACGAGCGCGCGTTCCCGATCGTGCGGCGCAAGAACATCGCGACCAGCCGCGGCCTGTTCAAGCTGTGCCAGAAATACCCGAAGACCATGCGAAAGCTGTTGATCGCCAACGTGGCCCGGCAGCTGCCCAAGGGCTTCGACGTCGACACCCATTTCACGCCGCGGTACAACCCGTGGGAGCAGCGCCTGGCCATGGTGCCCGACGGCGACCTGTTCAAGGCCATCAAGGCCGGCAAGGCGTCGGTGGTCACCGACCAGATCGAGCGGTTCACCAAGCGCGGCATCCTGCTGAAATCCGGCCAGGAGCTGGAGGCCGACATCATCGTCACCGCAACGGGTTTGAACATGGCGGCGTTCGGCAAGATCGCGCTGAGCGTTGACGGCCAGGCGCTCGACCTGCCCGACCACACGGTGTACAAGGCGATGATGGTCTCCGACGTACCCAACATGGCGTTCGCGATGGGCTACACCAACATCGCCTGGACCCTGAAGGTCGACCTGGTGTGCGAGCACTTCTGCCGCCTGTTGGACCACATGGACGCCCACGGGCACGACGTCGTCGTCCCGGTGGTCGAGAACCCCGACATGGCGCGCGGCCCGCTGATGGACCTGTCGTCGGGCTACGTCCAGCGCGGCATTCAGCAGTTCCCCCGCAGCGGCGACAGCGGTTCGTGGCTGGTCAAGCACGCCTACGAGATGGATGCCGAGCGGTTGCGGGGCGGTGCCATCGAGGACCCTGGCCTGCGGTTCTCGTCCGTCAAGACCGTCGCGTACGCCTCGTAGGGGAGAAACCGCCATGAAACAGCTCTACTTCTACAGCCACGGGGTGCGCTGTGCCGCTTGGCATCTGCCTGCCGCCACCGACGCACTCGCCGGTGAATCGGGCCGGCCGTGCGTGGTGATGGCGCACGGTTTCAGCGGCACGAAGGACACCGCGCTGCTCGGCTTCGCCGAGCCCTTCGCCGCCGCCGGACTGGACGTGCTGGTGTTCGACTACCGGGGCTTCGGCGATTCCGAAGGCGAACCGCGCCAGGATATTTCGGTCAAGAAGCAGCGGCAGGACTACCACGCCGCCGTCGCCGCGGCGCGGCACCTGCCCGGGGTTGACCCGGACCGGATCGTGTTGTGGGGCACGTCGTACGCCGGCGGTCACGTCATCGCGGTCGCGGCCCGGGACCAGCGCATCGCGGCCGTCATCTCGATGAACCCCGCCGTCGACGGGGTGGCGACCCTGTCGCACCTGCGACGCACCTGCGGGACCGGCTACCTGGTGCGCTCGACCGTCAACGCCCTGCGGGACGTTGTCGGCAGCGCGCTCGGGCGGCCGTCGCACATGGTGCCGGTGGTGGGGCAGCCCGGATCCAACGCGGTGATCGCCACCTCAGGTTCGGAAGAGGCCTGGCTCCCTGTCGCCGGAGCGACGTGGCGTAACGAGGTCCGCGGCCGACACTCCCTCGGCGTCGCGCTGAACCGGCCGATCACCAAAGCCGGAAAGCTGACGTGCCCGATCCTCGTGCAGCCCGGCACCGACGATCGCATCGCGCCGCCCGCTGCGGCTCGCAAGGCAGCCCGCCGCGCCGGGTACTGGGCACAGTTGCGCGAATACCCCGCCGACCACCTCGATTTCTACGACGGTCCCTGGCAGCAGCGGGTTCTGGCCGACCAGCTCGACTTCCTCGAGCGCGATCTGGCGCCGGCGCACGGCAACCTGCACGAAACCCACTCGGCCTGAAAGGACTCTCAATGAGCCTGTCAAGCCGCCGCAGTGGTGATCTGAGGCGTGTTGGGCTGCCAGGTTCTGTTGTCGCGGATGAGCGCGTAGAGGACATTGACCCGTCGGCGGGCCAGGCAAATGGTGGCCGGGATCGGCCGCTTGCCTTGGTCCCGTTTGCGCTGGTAATACGCCTTGGATGCGGGGTCGCAGCGGATCGCGGTCAGCGCGGACATGTACATGACGCGGCGCAGTCGACGACTGTAGCGCTTGGGGGTGTGCAGCCGGCCGGTGCGTTTACCGGAGTCTTTGGCTACCGGAGCCAGCCCGGCCCAGGCGGCGAGCTGGTCGGGCGATTCGAGCAGAGCGGGGTCGCCGACCACCGCGAGGAATTCGGCGCCGAGCCGGAAGCCGATACCAGGCAGGCTGGTGATCACCTCGGCGAGCGGATGGCGGCGAAATCGTTCCTCGATGTCCGCGTCGGTGTGTTTGATGCGCTCATCGAGGTTCATCACCCCCTGGGCCAGTTCGGCGACCAATCCTGCACCGACGTCCTCACCGGCCAGGCGGACGGTCTGGGCCTTAGAGGCCGTCACCGCCGCTGCCGCGATCGTGGCAGCGTTGCGTACTCCCGCTGCCGCCAATACTTTGGTCAGCCGCGAAACACCGGTTCGGCGAATCGCTTTCGGTCGTTGGTAATGCGCCAGCAGCACTGCCCAACCACGGTCCTGGGTCAGCTCAGCGACGCGTTCGAGGGCCGGGCACACGGCCAGCAGTTGTTGGCGCAGCCGGTTGATGGTCCGGGTTCGGTCGGCGACCAGATCAGCGCGATGGGCGGTGAGCATCCGCAGTTCGGTGATCAGATCGTCGCCGGGACGCAGGACCGGAAGGTCCTCGCCGCGCATCCGGGATTGATCGGCGATGACCCGGGCATCTTTGGCATCGGTCTTGGACTCACCACCGCGGTAGGTGACCGAGGCCTGCCACACTTGCCGGCCCGCAAGGTACCGCACCGTCTTGCCGGCATCGGCCAGCACCGTCAACAGCAGGGCGGCAAACACGTTGCTCAAGTCCACTGTCCAGGACACCTCACCGGCGAGCTTGTCGATCTCGGCGACCAGGTCACGCATCGTGTGTTCATCGTTGACGACCTTGCGCGACAACACCACGTTGCCGTTGCCGTCCACGACGCACACCCAGTGGTGTTCTTTGCCGACGTCGACCCCAGCCCACACCTGGTCTTCGGCCATGGAACCTCTTTTCGCTTGTCTGCCAACAGGATCCCCACGGACAACCTCGCCGGCATTTCCTTAAACAAGCGATCACATCGCAGATCTCAATCAGCGGCCCGAGGAAGTCCAGGTGGGCCGGGCGGCCAGTCCTTTCAAGCCGCACCACCAGGCCGGCAAAGACCCCATGTCGACCTCACCCGACCCACCCGGGTCGCAGTTCAACGTAACCGTCACAACATCACGAAATAACTGCAACTACGAACTTAAGGAATACATCGATGAAGACCACCGCTGCCGTTCTCCTGGAACCGGGCAAGCCGTTCGAGATCATGGAACTCGATCTCGACGGTCCCGGCCCCGGCGAGGTGCTGATCAACTACACCGCCGCCGGGCTCTGTCACTCCGACCTCCACCTGTCCGACGGTGACCTCCCGCCGCGCTATCCCATAGTCGGTGGGCACGAGGGCGCCGGCATCATCGAGGACGTCGGCCCCGGCGTCACCAAGGTCAAGCCCGGTGACCACGTCGTATGCAGCTTCATCCCCAGCTGTGGCCACTGCCGCTACTGCTCGACCGGTCGGCAGGCCCTGTGCGACATGGGCGCAACCATCCTCGAGGGCTCCATGCCCGACGGCTCGTTCCGATTCCACAAGGGCGGCACGGATTTCGGTGCCATGTGCATGCTGGGCACGTTCGCGAAGAAGGCCACCATCTCGCAGCACTCGGTGGTCAAGATCGACGACTGGCTGCCGCTGGAGACCGCCGTGCTCGTCGGCTGTGGTGTGCCGACCGGATGGGGCGGCGCCACCTACGCGGGCAACGTGCGGCCCGGCGACATCACCGTCGTGTACGGCATCGGCGGCATCGGCATCAACGCCGTCCAGGGCGCCGCGCATGCCGGAGCGAAGTACATCGTGGCCGTCGACCCCGTGCCTTTCAAACGCGATACCGCACTGAAATTCGGTGCGACACATGTCTTCGCCAGCGCCGAGGCCGCCGCCGAGAAGATCAACGAACTGTCCTGGGGGCAGGGCGCCGATCAGGCCATCATCTGCGTCGGAACCGTCGACGAGGACGTCGTCACGTCGGCCTTCAGCGCCATCGGCAAGGGCGGGACGGTCGTCGTGATCGGCATGGCCAACCCCGAGAAGCTGACGATCCACGTCTCGGGCCTGGAACTGACGTTGTTCGAGAAGACCATTCGCGGCTCGCTGTTCGGCTCGGCCAACCCGCAGTACGACATCATCCGTCTGCTGCGGCTCTACAACGACGGCCAGCTGCAACTCGACGACCTGGTGACCACGCGGTACACCCTCGAAGAGGTCAACCAGGGCTATCAGGACCTTCGCGAGGGCAAGAACATTCGCGGGATCATCGTGCACTGACGAATCCGGCCGGTAGGTTTGCCACTGTGATCGCAATGATCCCGCAGTGGCAGATCGGACCGGTGCAGGTGCCGGTGCACGGTCTGTTCGTGGGGCTGGGCGTGCTGGCCGCCGTGATCGTGTTCGTCCACGAGGCGCGCCGCCGCGGCGCCGTGAACGAACAGTCACTGGTGGCCGTCACCGGCGCCCTCGTCGGCGGGGCGATCGGCATGCGGGCGTCGGGGTTGGCGCGTCACCTCGATTTCAGCGCCAACCCGACTGTCGCGCAGGCGTGGGAGTACGGCTCCAAGAGCATCCTCGGCGGACTGCTCGGTGCCTACCTCGGCGTGCTGATCGCCAAGCGGCTCGGCGGATATCGCGGCAAGACGGGCGACCTGTTCGCGCCCGCGGTCGCGCTGGGGATGGCGATCGGCAGAATCGGCTGCCTCCTGACGGAGGCGCCCGGACGCCCGACGACACTGCCCTGGGGAGTACATGCGCCGGCGACTACCCCCGAATGCCCGGGGTGCGTCGCCGGGCTCGCCATGCACCCGTCGTTTGCGTACGAAATCGCGTTCCAGTTGGCGGCTTTCGCGGTGCTCATGTGGCTGCGGCCCCGCATCACCCATCCCGGCGAGCTGTTCGTCATTTACATCGCCGCCTACGCGGTGTTCCGGTTCTTCGTGGAGTTCGTGCGTGCCAACGAGACGGTGTGGCTGGACCTGACGCGGCCGCAATGGGTGCTGCTGCCGTCCTTGGCGCTCTTGGGTTTCCGGGTATGGCGGGGCCATGGCCGTGGCTACTACCGGATTTCGTCGGCAGACAAGGAGGGCGACCGTGTCCGAACCGCCAATTGATTATCCGGATGACGAACCCGGCAACGGCGTACCGCCCGGTCAGCACCCGCCCCAGTACCCGCAATATCCCCAATATCCGCCGCAGTACCCGCAATACCCGCCGCAATATCCGCAGTACGGCTATCCGGCACCGAACGCGCAGAACCCCAACGCGATCTCGGTCGGTGGCGTGATCGGCGGTGTCTTCATGTTTCCGGTGCTCAACTTCGTCATCGGGTTAGGCACGGTGATGCTTGCTGACCAGGGGAAGGTGCTGCTGGCGTTCGGCGCGGTACTCCTGGCTCTCGTCGCCTTCGGGGGTGGCTTCGCGTTGTGGAAGACCGGCAGCCCCGTGCCCAAGGGGCTCGGTCTCGGCCTGATGATCGGCTGGGCGCTCACCTCGATCCTGACCGTCGGGTACTGCACCGGCCTGAACCCCACCATGTACACATGACGGCCGGGATGGGTCTGCGCGGTGACCGGCTGTTGCGCTACGTGACGGCGTACTGCCCGAATTGCCACCATGAGGCGCCGGAACGGCCGCTTGCCGACGTCGCGCGCCTCTCCGGCCGCCTGGTCGAACGAGACGGGCGGGTGTGGCTGGAGCGGGGGTGCCCGGCGCACGGTCTGGTGCGCACGCTCTACGACGAGAACCCCGAGATTCTGACCTATCTGGAGGAGTGGACCGCCCCGACCAAGGCGCACATCCCTGATATGGCAGGCAATTTCGATCCGATCCCGTCCGCCTATCTGCGCGGGCTGCCGGAGATGCAGACGCAGCACACCTGCATCCTGCTCGAAGACATCGCCGAGGTCTGCAATCTGCGGTGCCCTACCTGCTTCACCGATTCTTCGCCCGACCTGCGCAACGTGGTGCCGGTCGCCGACGTGCTCGCGAACGTCGATCAGCGGCTCGCCCGGGAGAACGGGCGGCTGGATGTGCTGATGCTCTCCGGCGGGGAGCCGACGCTGCACCCCGACCTCGCGGAGCTGCTCGACGAACTGACCAGCCGGCCCATCACGCGAATCCTGGTCAACACCAATGGCATCCGGATCGCCACGGATGATGCCCTCCTCGAGCTGCTCAGTACCCGCCGCCACCGCGTCGAGGTGTATCTGCAGTACGACGGGCTCTCCGAGGCGGCGCACCGACACCACCGCGGCGGCGACCTTCGTAAGCTGAAAACGCTGGCTTTGCAACGCCTTTCGGAACGTCAGATTTTCACGACGCTGGTGATGGCCGCGGCGCTCGGCGTCAACGACGACGAGATCGGCGCCATGGTCCAGCTGGCGCTGGACACCCCCTACGTCGGCGGTATCACCATTCAGCCGCAGTTCGGCTCGGGCCGGTCAGGGAACCTGGACGTGCACGACCGGCTGACCCACACCGGCGTGCTGAGCAGGCTCGGCCCGCAGACCGACAGCCTCGTGACCTGGCACGACCTCACCGCGTTGCCGTGCTCGCATCCGCACTGCTGCTCGGTCGGCTATGTGCTGCGCGACGATTCCGGGCAATGGCGGTCGCTGGTCTCGCTGATCGGCCACGATGTCCTCAAGGACCGACTGGGGTTGGTGTCCAACAGGATTGCCGACAGCGAGCTGCCGCAGGAACTGCAGCTCGCGGTCCGCGAATCGTTACTGGGCCTGCTGTCCGAGCAGTCTTCGCTGTCGCATCCCGGGATCGGCGACGTGTGGCGAACCATCTGCCAGAACTGCG
Source organism: Mycobacterium sp. SMC-16 (assembly GCF_046250085.1). Classification (NCBI taxonomy): domain Bacteria; kingdom Bacillati; phylum Actinomycetota; class Actinomycetes; order Mycobacteriales; family Mycobacteriaceae; genus Mycobacterium; species Mycobacterium sp. SMC-16. The sequence continues at coordinate 4,374,340 of NZ_CP176427.1, read as the reverse complement.
ATCTGGGTATGCCGACGCTGCTGGCGCTCGCGTCGTCCGCCTTGCCGGGTGGAAAGAACCGGGTGCGGAAGCTGTTGGGGGAGCGGGTGGTTCGCATCACCGTCAAGCCGTTCATGGACATCTCGAGCATGATCGAAGAACGCCTGGTGCAGTGCTGTGTCCATGTCGGCACCCGCTCGAGCCAGGACCAGTGTGCGCCGTTCTGCGCGGTACAGGCGTGGCCGGCGCTGGGGCGCCAGCGCATGTCCATCGCCGCGGGCACTGACCTGGGAAAGGCGCTGCCGCTCACGGTGATCTGAGGGCCCAGGTGCCCGCGAACCTGACCATAGGGTGATAGTCCGGTCGGATTTTCGCCGTGTGGTCAGGCTCGCGGACTTGGGTTCTCGGTTACTCGCAAGAACCCGCCCTGATTACAGGGTCAACGGGGAGAGGCGGCGCCGGAGGCCGACCACACCCCGCGCCGCACGACCGCGCGCACCTGCAGTTTGCGGTCCAGCACGACGAGGTCGGCAGACTTCCCGGGCGCCAAGGCACCGACGTCGTCGAGACCCAGCGTGCGTGCCGGCGTCGTCGCCGTCATCGCCACCGCGTGCCGCAGCGCCGAATCCGAGGCCGCTTCCAAACCCGTTGCCGCCGTGCGGAACAAGGCTTCCATGGTCGCTGTGCTGCCCGCGATGGTGGACCGCTCACGCAGCCGGGCCACCGAGCCGCTGACCTCGACGTCGAGCCCACCGAGTTGGTACGACCCGTCGGGCATCCCGGCAGCCGCCATCGCGTCGGTGATCAGTGCGACGCGATCAGAGCCCGCGGTGACCGCCACCTGGTGGACGAGAGCAGGGTGCAGGTGCACGCCGTCAGCGATCAGCTCGACGGTCACCCGGGCGTCCTCCAATAGCGCCAGCGCCGGCCCCGGATCGCGGTGGTGCAGCGGACGCATGCCGTTGAACACGTGCGTGCCGACGGTGGCACCCAGCTGCAGGGCCCGCTTGGTCTCTTCGTAGCTGGCGTCGGTATGGCCCACGGCCACAATGACTCCCGCGTCGACGAACCGCTCGATCGCGACATCGGCGCCGGGCAGCTCCGGGGCGATGGTGACCATGCGGATGGTGCCGTCGCCGGCGGCGAGTACCGAATCGATCTCGGCGGGGTCGGGGTCCCGAAGCTGCGCGACGTCGTGCGCACCGCAGCGCGCCGAGCTGAGCCACGGACCCTCCAGATGAATCCCGGCGACGACGCCGGCGCGTACCGCGTCGGCCAAGGTCTGAACCTGGGCCAGCAAGGCCTCCGGCGCCGCCGTGACGAGGCTGGCCAGGGTCGAGGTGGTGCCGTGGGCACGATGAAAATCGGCTGCCCGCCCTACCTCGTCGGGATCGTCGGTGCTGTAGGAGAATCCGCCGCCACCGTGCACATGCATGTCCACGAATCCCGGCACCACCACACCGTCCGGGAAGTCGACGTCGACGCCACGCGGCGGAGCGCCGCCGCCGCACGCCACGATGCGGTCGCCATCGATCTCCAACCACCCAGGCCGGGACACAGCGTCGAGCGCTGAGCCTCCCAATACAACGGTCCCGGCCGAGATGAGCGTCATCGCCCGTCAGTCTCTACCGGTTCGAGTGCTGAGGGCGCCGATTGATCGAACGGGCGGCCATCATCAGCGAGAGCACCACCGCGGACCCGACCACGCCGACCCCGACGCGGATCGGCACCGCGTCGGCCGGAGTCAGGCTGTCGAAGGCGGGCGCAGCCACCGGATGCTTGGCGTCGGGCTTGCGCTGCGTGAGTGACGGGTCCGGCTCGATCAGGGTGCCGACCTTGGTGCCGGGCGGCGTCGCGAAGCCGTAGTCCAGCAGGCGCGCGGCCTGCTCCCACGGCGCGATCGGCACGCGGGTGCCGTGCAGCAGAATCGCGACCAGGCGACGCCCCCCGCGGTCGGCGGCGCCGACGAATGTCTGCCCGGCGTCGTCGGTGTAACCGGTCTTGCCGCCGAGTGCGCCCGGGTAGTTGTAGAGCAGCTTGTTGTCGTTCTCCAGCTCGTAGCCGGGGTGATCGCCGGGCTCGCCGGGCTTGGCCGGGTGGCCGGGGAAGTTGTACTTCTGCGTGGCCACGATCGAGGCGAACGTCGGGTTCTGCCAGGCATAGCGGTAGAACAGGCCCATGTCGTAGGCCGACGTGCTCATGCCGGGGCCGTCGAGGCCGGACGGGGTGGCCGCCCGGGTGTCGCGGCCGCCCAGCTTGGCGGCCAGGTCGTTGATCTTGTCGATCGCGGTGTCCATGCCGCCGACCTGCATCGCCAGTGCGTGCGCCGCGTCGTTGCCCGAGTGCATGAGCAGGCCGTGCAGCAGGTCGTTGACGGTGTAGACGCCGCCGTCGTCGACGCCGACGCGGGTGCCCTCGGCGGCAGCGTCCTCCAGGGTTCCGGTGACGCGCTTGTTGATGGGCAGTTCACGCAGTGCCTGGGTCGCGATCAGCACCTTGATGATGCTGGCCGGCCGGTGCCTGCCGTGCGGATCCTTGGCGGCAATGATGTCGCCGTTGTCGAGGTCGGCCAGGATCCAGGCGTCGGCGGAGACATCACCGGGCAGCGGTGGCATGTCCGGTGCGGCGACGATTCCGCAGCTGCCCATCAGGTCCCCGCCGAGCGGCGTGGCCGGCACGGGGATCGGGGCCGGCGGGTCGCCCGCCTTCGGCACCTCGGACTGGTCGACCGCGGGCGGGGTGTTCACGCGGTACGGGCATGGGTCCGCGGCCGGTGGGTCGGGTTCGGCATAGGTCAACGCCGGTGCGGCCGTCAGGAAAAACGCTGCTGCCAGGGCTGCAGCGCGTTGTGCCGTTGATCGGGTGGTCGCCATGGTGTCGTCAGATTAGGCGACGGACCACCGGATCCCGTGTTGCCGCGCTGTGACAGTTGGGGTTGAAGTTACAACTGTGAATTAGCTGACAGAGGTCTACCGGCGCTCGGGGATCGCACAATGTGCCAGCGCGGGCACCCCGATGGAGCTCATCCACAGTCGCCCGTCGTGCTCGACGAGTCCGGTCACCTGTCCGAACTGACGATGCCGCATGCGCACGCCCGCGACCGCGGCGCCGCTGTCGGGGTCGAAGGCGACGGCCCACACCTCCAACGCCATCTGCGGCTGCAGCGCGTCCGGCAGTCGCCACACCAATTGGCGCAGAATGGTCGGCCGCGGTGCGAGCCACTCCGCGGCGGCGTTGATCGGGGTGACGAACGCGACCCAGATTCGGCCGTCGGCACCCGTCGAGATGTTGTCGGGCATGCCGGGCAGGTTGATGGCCAGCGGGGTGATGGTCCCGGCTTGTGGCCCGGACAACCAGTACTTCGACAGGCAGCGGCCCTGCGTCTCGGCGAACACCAGCGCCGTTCCATCGGCGGTGACGGTGACGCCGTTGGCGAAGTACAGGCCGTCGCGCAGCGTGCTCACCGTGCCGTCGGTCGCCAGTTTGTACAGTCCGCCGTCGCCACGGGCCTCGAGGATCGCGGCGCGGAAATGCTCGTAGTGGAACGAGCTGGTCGACTCGGTGAAATAGATTGTGCCGTCTTCGGTTTCGGTCACGTTCGAGCAGAACCGCAGGGGCCGCCCGTCGATGTTGGGCACCAGCACCTCCAGGGCGCCGGTGCCGGGATCCAGCGACAGCAGCCCCCGGTAGCTGTCGCAGACCAGCAGCCGCCCGTCGCGCGCGACGTGCAACCCCAGCGGCCGGCCGCCGGTATCGGCCACCACATCCGTGTCGCCGTCGGCGGAGACCCGCACGATCCGGCCGTCGACAAGGCCGGTCCACAACGTGCCGTCGGCACCGACGACGACGTCCTCCGGGGCGTCGCCGGGCATCGGCACGATGGTCAGGTCGGCAGACGGGAAATCGGGCAGGGCGTCGACCGGCGGTGGGGTCCAGCGCACCGGGTTGATGGGCGGCTTGTGCGGCACGTGTAGACGGTAACGCGTGTTACGTGTCAGCAGCCGCGGAAACCCCCAATTTGCCGTCGAATCAGGGGCTTTCGCGATCGTCGGCAGGCGGGTCCGGGTTCGTCCAGCGGGGGAAACGTCAGTCGCGACGGAATTGTTCGCCGGTCGCCGTGTCCACCGCCGTCTCACCTGGGGGCAGGTTCGACAGGTCCGGGGCGATGACCGTCGGCATGTCACCCGAGTCGGGCAAGCCGAAATGCGCCGGTCCGGCATGACCGGCGGCCGGCGTATCGAGCACCAGGTCATGGCGCCGCGGCAGTGTCATTCCACGGAAGTACTCGGGTTGCGCGACGCGCCAGGCGAACATCAACACCACCCCCAGCAGCAGCCCGAGGACACCGACCACACCCACCGCGCCGAAGCCGAAAATCGTGACGTCATGGTGGCTTTCGTCCTTGAGCCAGTCCGGTTTGCTGTACTGGACCAGGCCATAGCCGAACACCACCGACAGCGTGACGCCGCCGAGCACTGGCAGCACGCCGCGCATCACGAAGTCACGCACGTTGCGGGTCAACGTCTTTCGGTAGAACCAGGCGCAGGCGAAGCCCGTCAGTGCGTAGTAGAAGGCGATCATCAAACCGACCGAACCGATCAGTGCCGTCAACAGATCGGTGCTGATCGCGGTGAACAGCACGTAGCACAGCACCGACAGCACGCCCATCACGATGGTCGAGGTGGTGGGCGTCAGGTACTGGCGATGAATCTTCGCGAAACTCTCTGGCAGCGCCCGGTATACGCCCATCGACAGGGTCGTCCGCGCGGTCGGCATGATGGTGGTCTGCGTCGAGGCGGCCGCGGACGTGAGGATCGACGCCGACAGCAGCAGCATGCCGATCTTCCCGATCACGCTGTCCCCGAACAGCGATGGCCCGATGGCGGTGAACACGTCCTTGGCGTTCTCCTGGTTGCCCAGTCCGATGCCTTCGGTGCCCACGCCCGCGAACGCGATGGTCGAGACGGTCACCAGCGCGTAGGTGGCGAGCAGCAGGAACGTCGAGATGACGGCGGCGCGGCCGGGAGTGCGGCCCGGATCGTCGGACTCCTCGTTGCACGCCACCGCGGTGTCCCAACCCCAGTAGATGAAGATGGTGGCCAGTACCGCCGGGGCGATCACCGTGCCGAAATCCATTCCGCCAGGCCAGAACCAGGACCACGACGGCATGATCGAGTAGGCGTGCCCGTGGTGTGTGTAGACCTTCACCAGCGCCACGACCGACACCACGATCAGCACGACGACCTCGACCGTCAACAGCACGTACTGCAGCCGCGCCGACACCTCGATGCCGCGGTAGCAGATGTACGTCATCAGGATGATCCAGATGACGCCAGCCACCGTCGACCACAGGGTGCTGCTCGCCAGACTGGCGACCGAATGCCACCCCAGGTCGCCGACGAACGTGAACGAGTACGAACCCGCGATCTGCGCGAGATTGGCCATCACGATGACGTCGGAGGCGATGATGCCCCAGCCGCCCAGCCAGCCGACGACGGGACCGAAGGCCCGGGCCGCCCAGGTGAACGTGGTGCCGCAGTCGGGCTCGGCCTTGTTCAGTTCCTGGTACGCGACGGCGATGAGGTACATCGGCACGAACGAAATGAGCATGATGGCAGGTGCTTTGACGCCGGCGAGCAGCGTGCCGCCGGCGGCGATGACCAGGCCGAGCGTCGCCGCCAGGCTGTATGCCGGTGCGGTGGACGCCAACCCGACCACCACGCTGGACACCAGACCGAGGGCGCCCCGCTTGAGGCCTTTGTCTGGGGCGACGATGTCTGGTGCCGGCGTGGTCATCTGCTCCCTGCTCATCCCGGTTGATTTGCCGAAGAGATGCTACGGTTCGCCGCCCCCGAACACCGAGTCGTAGGTTGGTGGGGTGACCACAGCGCAGGACACCGATGAGTTCGAGCGGCTGCGCCCGCACCTGCTGTCCGTCGCCTACCGGCTGACCGGTGTGTACGCCGACGCCGAGGACATCGTGCAGGACGCCTGGCTGCGTTGGCACAGTGCGGATGTCGACGCCATCGAAGAGCCCCGGGCCTGGCTGACGACGGTCGTCAGCCGCCTCGGCCTGGACCGGTTGCGGTCCGCTGCGTACCGCCGCGAGGCGTACTTCGGGGAGTGGCTGCCCGAACCTGTGGTGACGGGATTCGACGCCGCTGACCCACTGGCCGCGGTGGTCGCGGGAGAGGACGCCCGCTTCGCCGCGATGGTGGTGCTGGAGCGGCTGACACCCGACCAACGGGTCGCCTTCGTGCTGCACGACGGCTTCGCGGTGCCGTTCTCCGAGATCGCGTCGGTGCTCGGCGTGACGGACGCGAGCGCGCGGCAGCTGGCCTCACGCGCCCGGCGCGCCGTCGCCGAGGCCCCGCCGCCGCCACCGGACGCCGGCCACAACGAGGTCGTCGGCAAGCTGATGGCCGCGCTCGCCAGTGGGGACATGGCCGCCGTCGTCGAACTGCTGCACCCCGATGCCACGTTCACCGGCGACTCCAACCGTCGGGCACCGACGGCGCCCCGCACCATCGTCGGCGCGGACAAGGTCGCACGGTTCCTGTTCGGGCTGGCCAGACGCTATGGCCCGCAATGGCTTTCGACGTCACAGTTGGCGCTCATCAACGGCGAGCTCGGCGCGTACAGCCCCGGCCTGCCGGCCGACGGCGAGCATCCCGAGATGCTGCCGCGTGTCACGGCGCTGGCCGTGCGCGACGGCAAGGTCGTCGCGCTGTGGGACATCGCGAACCCGGACAAGTTCACGGCGTCACCGCTGCGGTCTGATTAGCGGCTCAGAGGACGTAGGGGATCAGTGCCTTGCGGTCGGTCGGGTACTCGGGGAACTTCTCCTGGTACCAGGTGTGGGTGCCCAGTGCCCGGGGAATCAGGTTGCCCGCGGTGATCAGCAGGATGGCGACGCCGGGCAGCGCCCAGGTCAGCAGCGCGAAGCCGGACCAGGCGATGAGCTCACCCAGATATGCGGGGCTGGTGACGAACCGGAAGCCGCCGCCGAACGGAATCCGGTACTCCGCGCCGCCGGGATTGTTCTTGTCACGCAGATTGCGGACGATCGATTCGGAGTTGACCAACAGCGCGAATCCGCACAGGTACACCACCAGACCGACCAGGAACCGGGGGTCGGTCAGCCACGCGGTGGTGTACTGCCCGAAGAAGTCGTGGCTGAACAGGGTCCCGTTGAGGTAACCGTGCATCGACGTGACCAGCATGCCCATCACGATCACCGACACGTTGAAGGTGCCGCGCTTGCCGGGCGCCTGGCGGATCGCGAGCGGGAAGAACCAGCCCCGGTTGGCGTAGTGCAGCAGCCAGATCCCGGCCAGCACCAGCGATGTCGGCTCGAAGCGGTGCGGCCCGGCCAGATAGCTGATGAGGAACACGACCGTCGCCGGGATCTCCATCAGCCACCAGCCGAGCTTGGGGTTGAGGTTCAAGCCGAGTTTCGTCGTCGAGAACCGACCATACGAACTCTGCGCGAAGAAACCGCCGATGATCACGAATGCGGCGAAGGCAAAGGCCGCCGTCAGCACCGTGTCATAGAACGTGTTGCCGGTGTACCAGTGCATGGTCGCTCCTTGCTGAGCAGGCGGTTTCAATGGCCGAGGCCGTTATTTCTGTAACGTGTTCTACCACCTGACCAGGCTGCGAGGCCAGCGCCCCCGGATCACTCGGCCCAGGGCACCCGGCACGCGTCACCCGAGCTGAAGCCCTGCTCGGTGATACCGAGCGCGGCGTACATCCGGGCCCGCATGTTCTCCACGCCGATCTGATAGGTCAGCTCGATGACGCCGGCCTCGCCGAATCGGTGCTTCAGGTCGTCGACCTGTTCGTCGGTGACGTTGTGCGGATCGGTGGTCATCGCGTCGGCGTAGGCGATGGCGGCGCGCTCGTCGTCGGTGAACAAGTCGGAACTCGCATAGCTGTCTATGTGCTTGAGCCGTTCGGTGTCCAGGCTCTCCAGCCGCATCAGCATGGTGCCGAAGTCGACGCACCAGGAGCAGCCCACCGTCCGCGCGGTCCACAGCACGGCGAGATCGCGGACCGCGTCGGGCAGCGTCTTCGAGCCGCTCTTCAACAGGGTCTCGTGGACCGCGTTGGCGACCAGCAGTCGCGGGTGGTGCGCCGCCACCGTGAAGGGTTCGGGCACCTCGCCGAACTCACGCTTGGCGTAGCGGTACATGAGCCGGGTCAGCAGGCCGGCGCGTTGCGGGGGCAGGGGCGCGATGCGTGGTGTTGTCGTCATATCGGTTGGACGAGACAGGTCGTCAAGGTGTGACAGGGGTGTGGCGGGCGTCACCCGGTGCCGCAGCGGCTACCGTAGGACACATGTCTGTGGCCCCGAACCCTGCGGCGGTGAGCGGCTACGAGGCGCGGTGGGAGCAGCACAACGCCGAACGCCGGGCCCAGATCCTGCTGGCGATGATCGACCTGCTGGAGGAGAGCCCGCCCGGCGCCGACATCTCCGTCGCGGCCATCGCCAAGCGTGCCGGCGTCGCCAAGTCGGTGATCTACCGGCAGACCTCCGGCAAGGAGGAACTCGAGCGACGGGTGCGGTCGTATCTGATCGACGACTTCGGGTCCGTTCTGGTCGGCAAGCTCGATGTCTCCGACGGCTCGCTGCGCGAGATTCTGACCCGCACCATCGAGGCCGTCGCGGACTGGATGATCGACCACCCGCGGCTCAACGAGTTCGCGCGCAGCGGGCCGTCGTTCGAGGGCGACGAGACGCTCGACGCCGTCGGCGAGCTGAAGCTGCGCATCATCGAACGCGCCGACGGCATCATCGCCGCCATCCAGTTGGCCATCGGCGTCGAGGACAGCGCATTCAAACTGGTCCCGCTGGCGATCGTGACCATGGTCGAGGAGACGTTGTTCGCCTGGGTCCGCAGCCCGGCGCCGACGCACACCCGCGACGAGATGATCGCCCACCTCGCCGACTTCACCTGGTACGTCATCGACGGCGCTGCGCGGGCCATCGGCTTCGAGGTCAGCCCCGATGAGCCGCTCGTCGCCGTGGTCGCCGCGCTGGCTGCTCAGGCAAGCAACCCCGCGTTGTAGTCGGCCACCAGGCTGCGCACGGTCTCCTGCGCGCAGGACTTGTTGGTACCGATGAACCCCGTCGGGCCGCGTTTGATCCAGCCCGTCACGTAGGTCGCTCTGGCGCCCCGCACTCGGCCGGCTTCGTTGGGGACGGTGCCGTGCACGTCGTCGAACGGCAGGTCGGCCACGGGCCGTCCGCGATAGCCGATCGACGTGAGCACGAGCCCGGCGGTAACGGTGTGCACGTCGCCGGTCGGCTTGACCTTCGCGGTGCCGTCGGCTGCCGCCACCAGTTCGTTGCGGGCGAATTCGACTGCGGTTGCGGCGGATTCGCCGAGGATCGCGGCAGGGGACTGCAGGTACTCCAGCACGATGCGGCGGTTGCCGGGGCGCCGTGGCAGGTCACGGAGGATACGGGCCCGCGGATCGGCGCCCGGCAGTGACGCCAGGTCCTTTTCGGCGACGGCGACGTCGACGTCGGGCATCGACGTCAGGCCGACGAGCTCCGGCACGGTGAACGCGGACTGCGCGAGGCCGCGTCGTCCCACGACGACGACCTCTTCGATCTGGCTCTGCCGCAACGCTTCCAACGCGTGCAGCGCGATGTCGGTGGCTGCGAGGCGGTCGGGATCGGTGGTGAGGATCCGGGCGACGTCGAGCGCGACGTTGCCGTTGCCGATCACGATGGCGCGCGGTTGCGACAGATCGAAGGCGCAGTCGGCGAAGTCGGGATGGCCGTTGTACCAAGCCACGAACCGGGTCGCCGAGCTGACGCCCGGCATGTCGGCGCCGGGTACCTCGAGCGGCCGGTCCGTGGACGCACCCACGGCGTAGATGACGGCGTCGTGGTCGGCGAGCAGCTGCTGGTGGGTGACATCCGTGCCGACGTCGACGCCGGTCACCAGCTCCAGCCGCGGGTCGGCGCAGATGGTGTCGAACTGCCGGGACACCGCCCGGGTGCGCCGGTGATCCGGCGCGACGCCGAAGCGCGCGAGCCCGCCGGTCTGGGGGAGCCGCTCGTACATCCGGACGCGTGCGGCCGGGATGGTCAGCACCTCGTCGGCGGCGTACATGGCCGCCGGTCCGGAGCCGACGATCGCGACGCTGATAGTGCCCGGAGCCCGGACCTGCAGTGGGGGAACCACGGGCGCCAGCAGTGGCCGGGGCCGGGGTTCGGCGTAGAAGTCGGCGTTGAGCTCGAGGAAGACCTTCTCGGTCGGCTCCAGCGAACCGTCGTGCTTGATGGCGTCGACCGGACAGGCCGTCACGCACGCGCCGCAGTCGACGCACTCCACCGGGTCGATGTAGAGCATCTCGGCGGTGTGGAAGTCGGGCTCGTCGGGCGTGGGGTGAATGCAGTTGACCGGGCAGGCGTAGACGCAGGACGCGTCGCTGCAGCAGGACTGCGTGATGACGTGGGGCATCAGGCGATCAACTGTGCCTCGCGGTTGGGGGCGCTGCGGTAGCGCGCCGTCTCACCGGCGATGCCGCAGCGCTTCCACATCCAGCGGCCCACGCGGTTCATCAGACCGATCTCCTCGGCCAGTGCGCGGGTCTCGTCGAAGAAACTCGCCATGATCTTGCGCGACTGCGGGCTGCGCCAGAAGGCTTGCCGCATGACGTCTTCCGGGATGTCGAACTGCTTGCCGAACGACTTCGACGACCCCATGATCTCGTGCGCCAGCCAGCGCAACGTCAGCGGGAAGGCGACGGTGGCGAAGGCCTTGAAGCGCCACGAGCGTTCGGGCATGTGCGTCTTGAGGAATTCGTTGGCCCACGAGATGTGCCGGGCTTCCTCGGCGATGTGAATCTGCATGGTGCGCAGCACGGCCGGCGGCAGGTTGGCGCCCTCGCGGATCATGCCCTTCTGGAAGTGATCGATGGGCTCTTCGCCGGCGAGGATGCCGGCCATGAACGCCGTCGGCGAGTACTGACCGACCAGGCCGATGTACGGCGACAGCTTGAAGAACAGCTTCCGCATACCGGGCACGTCGGTCCCGGAGCGGTTTACCAGCTCCTGGAACATCTGGATGTGGTTGCACTCTTCGGTCATCTCGTGGAGTGCGTACCGGAACTCGGGCGAGTTGTTGGGCAGCTTCATGATGAACGCCATCAGCCCGCGAATCAGGATGCTCTCGAACGCCGCGCCCACCTTGACGGTGTTGAGCGTGCGCCAACGACCGATCTCGATCTGCCGCTCCAGCGGCTGGTTCTGGTACCACTCGGTGGCGCCCAGCGGGTCGATGACAGGGGAGAGCACCCACCGCGGATCGTGCAGGTCGATCGCCATGTCCGGCGAATCCCACGCGATGTCGAGGTACGGGTCGAAGCGCCGTCGTACGGAGCCTTCGGACAACACGTCGAGGAGGTTCTCGTAACCGGGCTCCATTGCCTGAGTCATATCTCCAATTTACCGGGAACAGTGGTCCCAGTAAATAGGGAATTTCTTCTCGCCGAGTGTTGGGTTGTGTTCGAGATTTCACGCATTTGTCGACCACAAGCCAACACTCAACGCAGATGGAACCGGGCGGATATCGCAGCCGTCATATCGACATGCCATTTGTCGGCACCGAGGCCCTGGCTGCGGGCACGGTCAACAGGTATCAGCTGAGGACTCGTTATGACGCGTTGTACCGCAACGTCTACATTCCCCGTGGTCAGAAGCTCACTCCCGTGGACAAGGCCGTAGCTGCCTGGTTGTGGTCCAAACGCAGGGCGACCGTCGTCGGATTGTCGGCTGCCGCCCTGCATGGCTCGTTATGGATCGACGCGAGGCAACCAGCAGAGCTCAACCAGCCGAGCCGGACGCGACCACCGGGCATTCTCATTCACAGCGATGCGCTCGCCGAGGACGAGATCTGCGTGGTGCACGACTGGAATTTGACCAACCAGTGCGAGCAGTCGGGGCACAACATCAGCGTCACGACGCCGGCGAGGACGGCATTCGACCTTGGGCGACGGAAAGGGCAGACGCTCGCTGTTGTCCGCGTGGACGCATTGCTTCAGGCAACACAGTTGAAACTCCCTGAGGTGCTCGCACTTGCCGAGCGGCATCCCGGAGTTCGGGGACTGAGGCAACTGGAACAGGTGCTTGACCTCGCTGACTACGGCGGAGAGTCACCACAAGAGACGCGGCTACGACTGTTGTTCACCAACAACGGCATGCGGCCGACGCGCACTCAGATCGACGTCTTTGACGGCCGGTATCACGTGGGCCGCATCGACATGGGCTGGCCGGAATGGAAAGTGGGCGTGCAGTACGACGGCATCCAGCACTGGCAGGACCCACGACGGCGCACCAAAGACATCGACCAGAATGCCGAGTACCGCGAATTGGGCTGGCGTTTGGTCCACGTCGGCGCTGACCTCATGCGCACCCGCCACGACATCATCATCGCCCGGACTCGGACAGAGTTGCGGGCTGCAGGTGCGCCCTACTGAAACGAGTGTTGGCTTGTGGTCGAGAATTTCAATGAATCTCGACCACAAGCCAACACTCGACTTAGAAACAGGCCCTAGCGGGCAAACATCAAGGCGCGCTTGACTTCTTGGATCGCCTTGGTGACCTGGATGCCACGGGGGCAGGCCTCGGTGCAGTTGAAGGTGGTGCGGCAGCGCCACACACCGTCGACCTCGTTGAGGATGTCCAGACGCTCGGCAGCGGCCTCGTCACGCGAGTCGAAGATGAACCGGTGCGCGTTGACGATGGCGGCGGGGCCGAAGTACGAGCCCTCGCTCCAGTACACCGGGCACGACGTGGTGCAGCAGGCGCACAGGATGCACTTGGTGGTGTCGTCGAAGCGGGCGCGGTCGGTCTGCGACTGGATGCGCTCACGGGTCGGGGGGTTGCCCGACGTGATGAGGAACGGCTTCACGGCGCGGTAGGCGTCGAAGAACGGCTCCATGTCCACCACGAGGTCCTTCTCCACGGGCAGGCCGCGGATGGGTTCGATGGTGATGGTCAGGTCCTTGCCGGGCTTCTTCGGCAGCAGGTCACGCATGAGGACCTTGCAGGCCAGCCGGTTGACACCGTTGATTCGCATGGCGTCCGAGCCACACACGCCGTGCGCGCAGGACCGGCGGAACGTCAGCGTGCCGTCCAGGTAGCCCTTCACGTACAGCAGCAGGTTGAGCAACCGGTCGCTGGGCAGGCAGGGGACGCGGAAGCTCTGGAAGCCGGCGGCGTCCGGGTTCTCCGGGTTGAACCGGGCGATCTTCAGCGTGACCATGACGGCGCCGTCCGGCACCGGGGGCAGCGGCGGGTCGCCGGCTTCAGGCTTGTCGAGGACAGGTGCACTCATGCTTAGTACTTCCGTTCCATCGGCTGGTACCGGGTCTGGACGACAGGCTTGTAGTCCAACCGGATATCGGACAGGAGGTCGGCGCCCTGCTTGTAGGCCATGGTGTGGCGCATGTAGTTGGTGTCGTCGCGGTCCGGGTAGTCCTCGCGGGCGTGGCCGCCGCGCGATTCCTTGCGGTTCAGTGCACCGACGACGGTGACCTCGGCCAGCTCGAGCAGGAAGCCCAGCTCGATGGCCTCGAGCAGGTCGCTGTTGTAGCGCTTGCCCTTGTCGTGCACCGTGATTCGGCTGTACCGCTCCTTCAGCGCGTGGATGTCCGTCAGCGCCTGCTTGAGGGTCTCCTCGGTGCGGAACACGGCGGCGTTGTTGTCCATCGACTGCTGCAGCGCGGTGCGGATGTCGGCGACGCGCTCGTTGCCGTGGTCGGACAGGATGTCGCCGACCCAGCCCACGACCATGTCGGCCGGGTTGTCCGGCAGGTCGACGTAGTTGTGGTTCTGCGCGTACTCGGCGGCCGCGATGCCGGCGCGACGGCCGAACACGTTGATGTCGAGCAGCGAGTTGGTGCCGAGGCGGTTGGCGCCGTGCACCGAGACGCAGGCGCATTCACCGGCGGCGTACAGACCCGGCACGATGTTGACGTTGTCGCGCAGCACCTGGCCGTTGATCGTGGTCGGGATACCGCCCATGACGTAGTGGCACGTCGGGTACACCGGCACCAGTTCGGTGACGGGGTCGACGCCCAGGTAGGTGCGGGCGAACTCGGTGATGTCGGGAAGCTTGGCCTCCAGGACCTCCTCGCCGAGGTGACGCACGTCGATGTAGACGTAGTCCTTGTGCGGTCCGGCGCCGCGGCCTTCGAGGACCTCGAGGACCATCGAGCGGGCGACGATGTCGCGCGGCGCCAGGTCGACGATGGTGGGGGCGTAGCGCTCCATGAAGCGCTCGCCTTCGCCGTTGAGCAGACGTCCACCTTCGCCACGCACGGCTTCCGAGATCAGGATGCCGAGGCCGGCGAGGCCTGTCGGGTGGAACTGGTGGAACTCCATGTCCTCCAAGGGAAGTCCCTTGCGGAAGATGATGCCCAGGCCGTCGCCGGTGAGGGTGTGGGCGTTGGAGGTGGTCTTGTACATCCGGCCCGAGCCGCCGGTGGCGAAGACGATCGCCTTGGCGTGGAAGATGTGGATGTCGCCGGTGGCCAGCTCGTAGGCGATGATGCCGGTGGCAACCGGGCCGCCGGGGGTCTCGGTGAGGACCACGTCGAGCGCGTAGAACTCGTTGAAGAACTGGACGTCGTGCTTGACGCAGTTTTGGTACAGCGTCTGCAGGATCATGTGGCCGGTGCGGTCGGCGGCGTAGCAGGCCCGGCGGACCGGGGCCTTGCCGTGGTCACGGGTGTGACCGCCGAAGCGGCGCTGGTCGATGCGGCCCTCGGGCGTCCGGTTGAACGGCATGCCCATCTTCTCGAGGTCCAGCACGGCGTCGATGGCTTCCTTGCACATGACCTCGACGGCGTCCTGGTCGGCGAGGTAGTCGCCACCCTTGACGGTGTCGAAGGTGTGCCACTCCCAGTTGTCGTCCTCGACATTGGCGAGCGCGGCACACATGCCACCCTGGGCGGCACCGGTGTGCGAACGCGTCGGGTACAGCTTGGTCAGCACGGCGGTGCGCACGCGCGGGCCGGCTTCCACGGCCGCGCGCATACCCGCGCCACCGGCACCGACGATGACGACGTCGTAGCGATGTTCCTGAATCATCTGCGTCCCTATTTGATGTTGGCGTCGAAGGTGACCAGCACGTAGCTGCCCAGCACCAGAGTGAATCCGGTGGCCAGCAGCAGAATCGAGTTCAGCCAGAACTTGGTGGTGTTCTTGCGGGCGTAGTCACCGATGATGGTGCGCATGCCGTTGGCGCCGTGCACCAGCGCCAGCCACAGCAGCGCCATGTCCCAGATCTGCCAGAACGGGGAGGCCCACCGCTGTGCGACGTAGTTGAAGTCGATGCGGTAGACGCCGTTCTGCCAGATCAGCCCGATGAACAGGTGACCGAGGGCCAGCAGCACCAGCGCGGCGCCGGAGAAGCGCATGAACAGCCAGGCGTACTTCTCGAAGTAGGGGATACCACGGGCGCGCCGGGGCGCGCGCGGGTGATCGAGGGCGGCGGGGCGGTCGTGCTCGCGCTCCATGACCGGGGCCGGACGGCCCCCGCGGCGCGCCTCAGCGGCGCCGGAATCGGTATGAGTGGTCATTTGAGCCACCCGTAGTGCTCAACCATGTGCATGCCCTCTACCCCAACTGCGGCGATGACGACCGCGATCCAGATGGCCAGGATGGTCCACAGCATGACCCGCTGGTACTTGGGTCCCTGCTGCCAGAAGTCGATCAGAATGACTCGCACGCCGTTGAGGGCGTGGTACAGCACCGCCGCGACCAGGCCCATCTCCATGAACCCGATGATCGGCGTCTTGTAGGTGTTGATCACTTCGTTGTAGGCCTCGGGGCTGACCCGGACCAGTGCCGTGTCCAGAACGTGGACCAGCAAGAAGAAGAAGATGGTGGCACCGGTGATGCGGTGTAGCACCCAGGACCACATGCCCGGGTCTCCGCGATACAGGCTCCGTCGCTTCTGGGATGAACGCGGCGCGGGTATGGCGGAATCCGCGGCTGCCGCTGTACTCATTTCGACCTCCAACGCCGTCGGTGGACGCACGACCCGGCAGCAACTTTTTCGCGTGCCGAGCCCAAACCTCGGGGCGACTCTAATCCCAATTTGCGCACAGTCAGAACTACCGTGTGGGGGGAATGGCAAACCCGCGTCGGAAATTAGGTTTGCCTACATTAACTTACTTGGCGGTCGGGTCGGGTCTCGGAGTGGTGCCGGGGTGGTGGGAACGGGGTGTCGGTGATGCCGGAGATTGACTGGAAACTGTTGCGGGACAATGCGATAGCTGCTTCGCGCGGGGCCTATGCGCCCTACTCGAATTTCCCGGTGGGGGCGGCGGCGCTGGTCGACGATGGCCGAATCGTGGTGGGCTGCAATGTGGAAAATGTCTCATATGGCCTTGGCCTCTGCGCGGAGTGTGCTGTGGTCTGCGCCCTACATTCCGGCGGTGGTGGACGGCTGCTCGCGCTGGCGTGCGTCGACGGTTCCGGGGCGGTGCTGATGCCGTGTGGGCGGTGTCGGCAAGTGCTGCTCGAGCACGGTGGGCCGGCCATGCTGATCGACCACGCCGCGGGTCCGCGGCCGCTGGCCGAACTGTTGCCCGATGCGTTCGGGCCGGACGACCTGAACCGCCGGTAACGCCAAGCGGGGCAACACTTCTGGCCGGGGTCCCGGTTACCGGCCAGTAACTTCGTTAGCATGCTCGGGTGTCGCATCTCGATGCCCCGACCGTCATCCGCACCAAGCGCGACGGCGGCGTGCTGTCCGACGCCGCGATCGACTGGGTGATCGACGGCTACACCCACGGTCGCGTCGCCGACGCGCAGATGTCGGCACTGCTGATGGCGATCTTCCTGCGCGGCATGACACCGGCCGAGATCGCGCGCTGGACGGCGGCCATGGTGGACTCGGGCGAGCGCTTCGATTTCACCGACCTGCGGCGTGACGGCCGGCCGCTCGCGCTGGTGGACAAGCACTCCACCGGTGGCGTCGGCGACAAGATCACCATCCCGCTGGTGCCCGTCATCCTGGCCTGTGGCGGCGCCGTCCCGCAGGCCGCCGGCCGCGGCCTCGGGCACACCGGCGGCACCTTGGACAAGCTGGAGGCGATCCCCGGATTCACCGCCGAGCTGTCGAAAGACCGCATCCGCCAACAACTTTCCGGCATCGGCGCGGCGATCTTCGCGGCCGGGGACCTGGCGCCGGCCGACCGCAAGATCTATGCCCTGCGCGACGTCACCGGCACGACGGAATCGCTGCCGCTCATCGCCAGCTCGATCATGAGCAAGAAGCTGGCCGAGGGCGCGCGCTCGCTGGTGCTGGATGTCAAGGTCGGCCGCGGCGCGTTCCTCAAGACCGAGGCCGAGTCGCGGGAGCTGGCGCGCACCATGGTCGATCTCGGCGTCGCCTACGGCGTCCCGACCCGGGCGCTGCTCACCGACATGGACCGGCCGCTGGGCCGCGCTGT
Source organism: Mycobacterium sp. SMC-16 (assembly GCF_046250085.1). Lineage (NCBI taxonomy): Bacteria > Bacillati > Actinomycetota > Actinomycetes > Mycobacteriales > Mycobacteriaceae > Mycobacterium > Mycobacterium sp. SMC-16. The sequence goes on along the minus strand of NZ_CP176427.1, from coordinate 4,356,877 downwards.
CGGCAACGCGGTCGAGGTCGCCGAGTCGCTGGACGTGCTGGCCGGTGGCGGGCCCGAGGACGTCGTCGCGCTGACCCTGGCACTGGCCCGAGAGATGCTCGACGTGGCCGGCATCGACGGCGTCGACCCCGCCCAGACCCTGGCCGACGGCACCGCGATGGACTGCTTCCGGCAATTGATCGCCGCGCAGGGCGGCGACCCCGAGGCGCCCCTGCCGATGGGGACGCACACCGAGACGGTCGTGGCGTCGCACAGCGGGGTCATGGGGGACATCGACGCCATGGCGGTCGCGATGGCGGTGTGGCGGCTCGGGGCCGGGAGGGCCCAGCCCGGCGACCCGGTGCAGGCCGGGGCCGGGCTGTACCTCCACCGTCGCAGCGGTGAGCCCGTCGCCGCCGGCGAGACCCTGTTCACGCTGTACACCGAGACCCCCGAGCGGCTGCCGTCGGCGCTCGCAGAACTCGACGGCGGCTGGTCGGTGGACGACGCGGCGCCGCCGCCGCGACACGTGGTGCTCGACCGCATCGAATAGCCGCGAAACCAACTATGGCCGCCGGCCCCGCCCGCCACTAGGGTCGTCCGCATGGCTGACGATGACCTCCGCGACTTCGAGCGCACCGAGTTCACCCACGATGGCACGACCCGCACCGTGTTCCGCCGCGGGACCGGTCCCGCCGTCATCGTGATCGCCGAGATCCCCGGCATCACGCCCAAGGTTCTCGACTTCGCCCGCAAGGTCGCCGACCTGGGTTGTACCGCCGTCCTGCCGCACCTGTTCGGCATCCCCGGACTGGACCCCAACGCCAGCAATCTGGCGGCACTCAAGGCCATGGGGTCGGCGCTGCCGTCGTGCATCAGCAAGGAATTCACCATCCTCGCGACCGGCAAGACGTCGCCGGTGGTCGACTGGCTGCGGGCCCTGGCCCGCGCCGAACACGAGCGCTGCGGCGGACCCGGCGTCGGCGCGATCGGGATGTGCTTCACCGGTGGCTACGCCCTGGCGATGGCCACCGACGACGTCATCCTGGCCCCGGTGCTGTCGCAGCCGTCGCTGCCGTTGGGCCTGACCGCCAAGCAGCGCCGCAACATCGACATCTCGCCGGCGGACCTGGAGGTCGTCAAGGGCCGGTGCGCCGCAGGGCTCAACGTCATCGGCATGCGGTTCAAGAGCGACAAGCTGGTGCCGGCAGAGCGTTTCGACTTCCTGCGCGAGCAGCTGGGCGACGCCTTCATCGCCGTCGAACTCGAGGACGCCGACGCCAATCCGGATGCGCGCCTCGCACCGCACTCGGTGGTCACCGAGCACCTGATCGACGAGCCGGGTCAACCCACCCGCGCCGCACTGGATCAGGTTCTCGACCTGTTCCGGACACGGCTGCTGCTGGCGGACGAGCCGGCGGGCTAAAACTCACCATCCGGCGCAAGATGGACTTATGACCACCCTGACGCTGGATCAGATCAAGCAGGCACCCAAAGCGCTGTTGCACGATCACCTGGACGGCGGCCTGCGGCCCGCCACGGTGGTGGAGTTGGCCGACCAGAGCGGCTACGGCGACCTGCCCACCATGGACGTCGACGAACTCGCGAAGTGGTTCCGCACCCAGGCGCACAGCGGATCGCTGGTCCGCTATCTGGAGCCCTTCGCGCACACCGTCGGCGTCATGCAGACGACCGACGCGCTGTACCGCGTCGCGTACGAATGCGTCGAGGATCTGGCGGCCGACAACGTCGTGTACGCCGAGGTGCGGTTCGCGCCCGAACTGCACATCGACGGCGGTCTGGTGCTCGACGAGGTCGTCGACGCGGTGCTGGCCGGGTTCGCCGATGGAGAGAAGGCCGCGGCCGCGGCAGGGCAGGCGATCTCGGTCCGCTGCCTCGTCACCGCCATGCGGCATGCCGCCCGGTCCCGCGAGATCGCCGAGTTGGCCATCCGGTTCCGCGACCGGGGCGTCGTCGGGTTCGACATCGCCGGCGCCGAGGCCGGCTACCCTCCGACCCGCCACCTCGACGCCTTCGAGTACATGCGGGGCAACAACGCCCGGTTCACGATCCACGCCGGGGAGGCCTTCGGCCTGCCGTCCATCCACGAGGCCATCGCCTTCTGCGGCGCCGACCGGCTGGGTCACGGCGTGCGCATCGTCGACGACATCGAGGAGGGGCCCGACGGCACCTTCCGGCTCGGCCGGGTGGCGAACATCGTGCGGGACAAGCGAATTCCGCTGGAGATGTGCCCGAGTAGCAATGTGCAGACCGGCGCCGCGGCCAGCATCTCCGAGCACCCGTTCGACCAGCTGGCGCGGCTGCGCTTCCGCGTCACCGTCAACACCGACAACCGGCTGATGAGCGACACCACCATGACGCAGGAGATGGCGCTCCTGGTGAACGAGTTCGGCTACGGCTGGACCGACCTGCAGCGGTTCACCATCAACGCCATGAAATCGGCCTTCATCCCATTCGACGAGCGGCTGGCGATCATCGACGACATCATCAAACCGCGCTACGCGGTGCTGGTCGGGTAGCTGTCTGTCGGGGCGTCGTCGACGAAGCCGGACCTCCCGGCGGCGCCCGCGGACACCGGCTCCTGCCGCGGCTGCTGGAACGCCTTCGGCACGAACCTCTCGGTGTTGTACCTGCCGCGCGGATGCACCACCTGCGGCCACCAGAACCAGCGGCCGAGCAGCACCGCGATCGACGGCATCAGCAGTGACCGCACGATGAAGGTGTCGATCAGCAGACCGATGGCGATGGTCGAACCCATCTGGGCGAGCACGACCAGATCGCTGTAGAGCATGCCTGCCATCGTGGCCGCGAACACAAGGCCAGCGGATGTGACGACACCGCCGGTGCCGGCCATGGACCGGATGATGCCGGTCTTCAGGCCCTCGTGGATCTCGTCCTTGAACCGGGAGACCAGCAGCAGGTTGTAGTCGGAGCCGACGGCCAACAGGATGATGACCGACATCAGCATGACCAGCCACTCCACCTGGATGCCGAACAAGTCCTGCCACAGCAGCACCGAGACGCCGAACGACGCGGCGATGGAGCTCCCGGCCGTCCCGACGATCGTCAACGCTGCTACGGCGCTGCGCGTCAGGATGAGCATGATCATGAAGATCAGCGTCAGCGAAGACACGACGGCGATCATCAGGTCGTAACGGGCGCCGTCTGCCATGTCCCGGTAGGTGGCCGCGACGCCGCCGAGGTAGATCTTGGCGTCCGATAGCGACGACATCTTCAAGGCCTCTTGCGCAGCCTTGCGCTCAGACGCCACACGGTTGATCCCCTCGACCGTTGCCGGGTCACTCTGGTGCGTGATGAACATGCGGGCGGACTTGCCGTCCGGCGACATGAACATCTTCAATCCGCGCTGGAAATCGGGGTTCTGGAAGGCCTCCGGCGGCAGGTAGAACAGGTCGTCGTTCTTGGCGCCGTCGAACGCGGCACCCATCGACAGTGCGGTGTCGTTCATGGCCTGCATCTGGTCGATGAGGGCCTTCTGCGAGTTGTACGACGCCAGCGACAGGTCCCGGCTGGTCTTCATCGACGCAATGGTCTGGGGGAGCAGCGCCGTCAGCTTCGGCGCCAGGTCGGCCAGTTTGTCGGTGTTGACCTGGACGTCGCCGGTCCGGTCGGTCAGCTCGTCGATACCGTCCAGCGCGTCGAACACCGACCGCACCGCCGCACACATGGGGATGTCGAAGCAGTGCGGTTCCCAGTAGAAGTAGTTGCGCATCGGCCGGAACTGGTCGTCGAAGTTCGCGATGTTGTTGCGCATCTCCTCGGTGACCTGCAGGAGCGCTTCCGACTTCTTGGCCGAGTCTTGGGTCAGCTTGGTCTGCTCAAGCGACAGTGCGTACTGCTTCTCCAGGATGCCGATCGACACGTTGGTCGCGTCGACCATCCGCAGCTGGTCTTCGAGCTGCTTGCGCTGGAACGGCAGATTCATGTTGCTGGTCTGGCCCGAGACACTCGTCTGGAATGGAATCGAGCTGTGCTGGATGGGGATGCCCAGCGGCCGGGTGATGCTCTGCACCATCGCGATGCCCTCGGTGTGCATCACGTTGCTCGCGATCTTGTTCATCACCAACATGTCCGCGGGATTGCGCATGTCGTGGGTGGACTCGACCATCAGGATGTCGGGGTTCATCCGGGCCTGCGTGAAGTGCCGGTCGGCCGCGGCGAAGCCGATGTTGACCGGGGCATCGGCAGGCAGGTAATAGCGGTCGTTGTAGGCCGGCTTGTAGCCCGGGATGGCGACGACGCCAACCAGCACGATGAACAGGCTGGCCACCAGAATCGGTGCGGGCCAACGCACCACGGCGGTGCCGACGCGGCGCCAGAACCTGCTCTGCGGCGGTCGCTTGGATTCGTACAGTCCCACCTTGCTGCCGAGGAACAGGACGGCCGGGCCGAGGGTGACCGAGATGGCCACCACCACGATCATGCCGATCGCGACGGGGGCACCCATCGTGGTGAAGTACGGCAGGCGGCAGAAGCTCAAGCAGTACGTCGCTCCGGCGATGGTCAATCCGGACCCCACGATGACGGGTGCGACGGACGTGAACGTCGCGTAGTACGAGTCGTCGCGATCCAGGCCCATGCCACGGTCTTCGCGGTACCGGCCGAAGATGAAGATGCCGTAGTCGGTGGCCGCGGCGATCGCCAGCATCGTCAGGATGCTGCCCGCGAAAGTGGTCAGCCCGAAGGCGCCGTGTAAGGCCAGCACCGAGACCACCCCGCGAGCGGTGAGCAAGGCGAGAAAGGTCAGGAACAGCTGGATCAGCGTGGTTCGGATCGAGCGGTAGACCACCAGCAGCATGCCGGCGATCGCGGCGAGGGTGATGAGGGTGATCATGCCGAGGCTGGCGTTACCGACGACGTGTTGGTCTCGAGTCAGCGCCGCGGGACCTGCAACATAGGCCTGCACGCCGGGCGGGGCCTTGGTTTCCTCGATCGCTTTACGGGCGGCTTCGACGCCCTCGTTGGCCAGCGTCATGCCCTGCTCACCGGCGAGGTTGATCATCACGTACGACGCCTTGCCGTCGGCGCTCTGCGCGCCGGCAGCCGTCAGCGTGTCGCCCCAGAAGTCCTGGATGTGCTGAATGTGCTTGGGATCCTGCTGGAGCTTGCGGATGATCTCGTCGTAGTACTTGTGGGCGTCCGGGCCGAGCGGCTCCTTGCCCTCGACGACGATCATGATCGTGCTGTTGGAGTCGAACTCCTTGAAGTTGGCGCCCATCAACTTCATGGCGTGCATCGATGGTGCGTCCTCGGGTGCCATCGGTGCGGCGTGCTCCTCGCCCACGACTTCCAGCTGCGGCGCGATCACGTTCACCAGGACGGCCATCGCGATCCAGAACAGGATGATCGGCACCGACAGGATGCGCAGCGCATGCGCGAACTTGCCCCGCTTCGGGAGGGCCGGATTGTGTTGCGTCTGAACGGTGTCGGTCATGCGGACTTCACCAGGCAGTAGGTCTGGGCGTTGACGCCGTCGGCGGATTGCTCTTCGCGGACGGTGCCGTTCACGGTGACGCGGCAGCCGATGTGGTCGCTGCTGCGCTCACTGTCGCTGCGCGCCATCAGGTTCGCGCTGACGGTCGGCAGCGTGGTGGACAGGGTGACGGACCAGGGCAGCGCGGCACTCACCGAGTGCACGTTGGCGTCGGGGTCGAAATAGCTGATCTCGGCCGAGCTTCCGGGCGGGCCGTAGACCTCGTACACGAGGACCTTCGGATTGAACTGGACGATCTCGATGCCCGCGCCGGCATGGGCGTTGAGGTTCTCCGACCCGAACTTCGCGTGCAGGCGGGACACCACGAGGCCCGACACCGCCAGCACGGCCACCAGGACAAGCGGTATCCAGACCTTTTTCAGCAGGCCTTTCGACTCCGACCGCACCCGACCACCTTCCGCTCAACGCGCGCTGATCGAATCCCCGACGATCAAGCTGCTGCCTCGCCTGCCCTGGGCAGGCGGCTCCGCTCACTCAGCGGATTCTTGGGAAATTCTTACGCCTTGCTAACTAATTTTGCAACGCGGTGAAGTTGTGTGTCGGCTGTGAGCGCGGGTGACGTGGGAGTTCAGTCGGCCAGTACGGCCCGCAGCGCGTCGGCGAATTCGGCAGGCGCGCTCATGAACCCGCCGTGGTCACCGGGGAAGGTGACGGGCTCGACGCCCAGTAGGCGGCACAGTGCCAGCGAGGTGCCGTGGGTGATGAGGGGTTCGGAATCGGCGCCGATGCCCACGATCACCCGGCTTGCTCGCAACGCCTCGAGGTCCGGCACATACGTTGTGGTGCAGAGCAATTCATGATTGAAGAACCGGGACAGGTCGGCGAGTTGCCCGGCCATCTCGTCGGATGAGGGTGGCGGTCCCGGCTGCACCGGCGTCCCGTCCTCGGACTGCTCGAAGCCGGCCGTGGCCATGAACTTCGCCATGGCCGCGCCCGGGCCGTCGCTGTGGAAGGTCGCGATGATGTCCCGCGTCGCGGCGCGCTGCTCGGCGGCTTCCGATGCGGGCAGCAACTCGAGCAGCGGCGGCTCATGCGCGACCAGCGTCCGGACCCAGCCGGGGTACCTGGCGGCCAGCGCGAGGCCGGTGACGGCGCCGCCGCTCGAGCCGAACACGTGGGCCGGGCCGGCGCCCAGGTCGTCGAGGATCGCGGCGACGTCGTCGGCCCGCAGTTCGGGCGTGGAGTCCTGCGCGGGTTCGTCGATGGGGCTGGCGCCGAGCCCGCGCGGGTCGTACGTCACGACGGTGTGGTCGACGGCCAGGGCGTCGGCCACCGCGGCGAACTCGGACGCCGTCATGGGCGAACCGATGACGGCGAGGACCGGCCCGTCGCCACGCACCTCGTACTGCAGCGTGGCGCCGGGGACGGCGAGGTTTCGGACGACGGGCTGGGCGCTGGTCTGGGTCATGTCAGTGCAGACCCGACCAGCGGCCCTAACTCATCGCAGCGCGCGTCATTCCTGGCGCAGGCGCGACTCGACGAAGCGCTCCAGCGTCTCCCACTGGGCGACAGCTTCGGCATACGGCTTCGACGGGGCGCCCACGGTCTCCGGCTCCAGCACATGACCGACGAACTTGCCCAGCGGCTGGCTGGTGGTCAGGTACTTGTCGGCGGTGCCGTCCTCGGCGTAGTCGCAGACGTCGCGGACGAACTCGACCGCCAGGTCCAGCTGCTCGCGGTCGACGGCCTCGGGGCCGTCGGCGATGTCGTCGGACAGACCGCTGAGCACGTAGACGTTGTCCTCGGTGACGCGGATCTGCAGCGAGCCGTCGGTGGCCGCGGTGCGGATGTCGCTGTACGCCTCGAAGCTGGACAGGTCGCTCTCGTGCTCGTCGGCCAGATAGCGGGCCAGGGTGCGCTCCGAGCCGAACACGCTGATGCGGCCGTTGCGCCCGAGGAACCGCGGCTGGTCGTTGTAGTAGCAGCGCAGCGTGTAGAGGGTGCCGCCCTTGGTCATGATGCGGATCGGATCGATGCCGACGCGCTCCCAGAAGTCCTCGTCGCTGCCGAGCAGCTGCCGCTCGGCCTGCGCGGTGAGCGCCGCCTCCTCGGAGTCGGTGTCGACTTCGTCCTCGATGACGACGTCGTCGGCGTCGGTCTCGTCGACCTCGTCGAGTTCGTCTTCTTCAGGCTCGGGTGCGGGCTCGTCGAGCTCGGCCTGGGCCTTCTCGGCGGCCTTGGCGTCGACCTCGGGGGTGGTCACCAGGGCGTCGATGGCATCGAGGACGTGGTCCCAGCTGCGGCCGACAGCGGCCTCGATATCGGCCCAGCGCTTACGACCGGCGCGGCCCGAGAAGGCCTCGGCGCCACCGCCGAGCGTCGACAGCACGGGGTTGCCGTTGAAGAACTTGGCGACGGCGATCAGGTCGCAGACCGAGCCGAGGGCACCGACCACCTGGAGCGTCCGCCGCAGCGCGGTGACGGATTCTTCGGTGGGCTTCTCGGCGACCAGCTCGGGCACGCCGACGAGGTCATGCAGGTGGCTCTGGTCAGGGTTCAGGCGGTGCGCGTTGGCCTCGCCGAGCGCCTTCCACTTCGGGTGGTCGGCGAGGTCGTTGTCGGTGTTGGTCCGCACGAAAGCGGCCAGGTCCGCGACGGATTCGAAGGCGTAGAGGTCGTCCCCGTGGCCCAGGAACGCTTCCCACTCGTCGTCGGAGTCGCGCCACAGCGGCGCCCACAGGGTGTACAGATCGCCATTGGTCAACCCGAGCCGAACCGGCACGATGTCAGCAGCCATGCGGCACAGCCTATCGACGTGTGGGTTGGGCCACGCTGGGGGCATCTTGTCGTCGGGTGGCGGGCGGGCCGTGTTGAAGCAGATCGTCGCGCAGGTGCTGGAGCACGGCGCCGTCGGCTCCGGAATCGTGGCCCGGCGTCGACAGTTCCGCGGCGGCGCGCTTGAGCACCGCGAGCGCCGCCCGGGCACGGGCCATCGCGTCGTCGTATTCGGCAGTGGTCATGCCGTCGGGCGGAAGAAGCCGTGGAAACCCTGATTCAGGTTGGTCGTTCGGATCGGGGACAGCTGAACCGGATCGCCCGCCTCCACCATGAGGCCGTTCCCCACGATCATCGCGACGTGGCCATCCCAGACCGCCAGATCGCCCGGACGCAGCGCGCCACGGTCGACGGCGGCGCCGACGTCCTGCTCCTGCGCCAGCCGCGGCAGGTCGAGCCCGGCTTCGCGATAGGCCCACTGCGTCAGGCCGCTGCAGTCCAGTCCGACGCCGGGCGTCGTGCCGCCCCACACGTACGGCACGCCGAGTTGAGTGAGCGCGTGCCGGACCGCGTCGGCCGCGACCTTGTTCGGCGCCGTGGCGGTGCTGCCGTCGGGCAGCGTGACCGCTTCACCGGCGCCGAATTTCTCCGGATCGGGCGGCCGGCGGTGATTTCGTGCGCCGAGCGCGGCCTGGGCGGTATGCGCCGCCGGTGTGGCGAGCGCGCCGAGCCCGCCGGCCCAGTTCGCACCCTGACCGGCCGGGCCGGTGCCAGAACCCGATCCGCCTGTCTCCCAAGGTGATCCATGGCTCTGGGGCGCGGGGGCATGCACGGTTGCGGTGACCTGCTCGGCCTGAGCGGCGAGTTCGGTGTGCAGCTCGTCGACGACGGTGATGGCCGCATCGAGCGCCCGGCTGGCTTCGTCGATGAGTGCGGCGGCGTCCGTGGGGGATTCGAGGGCGGCCTCGAGCTCGGCGGCCCGGGTCTCGAAATCTCGCAGAATGGCGTCGAGCCGTTCGCGTGCCCTTGCCACGGCGGCCGCGGCTTGCTCGGTGTGCGTGCTCAGCTGACCGGCGGTCATCGCCATCGCCACGATCGCGGTGACGGCCGCGTTCGCGAACTGGCTGGCACCGCCCGCCGCGGCGCCGGTCCACTCGCCCTGGGCCCGCTGCCACGCACCGTCGGCAGCGGCAGCGACACCGTCGAGCCCGGACTGCACCGCCCGCAGGGCTGCCGCCGGATCGGGGCCGGTTGGATCGACCAGCGCTCGCACCTCCCGGATCGGCGCGGCCAGCGCGGCTGTCAGCGAGCCCGTCACCACCAGGTTCCGATCCGGCCGCCGGCGTTGTGGTCGGTGACGATGAAGGTGTTCGCGGTGGCGACGGCGGTGGTGGCACCGGCGTCGAGACGCGCGCTGAGGTGGTGGGCCAGCTGGGCCTGGTGGCGGGTCGCCTCTGTCAGGGCGGCCGCGAAGGCGGCGCCGACCGGTCCGAACACGTCGACCTGACCGCCGATCGCGGCCAGATCCGCGGCGTGCGCGGCGAGTCCGGTGCTGTGGCCGCGGTAGTCCGCGGCCAGGGTGTGCAGGGCCGACGGGGCCACGGTCAGGTTTCGCGTCATGTGGATAAGACGGCCGTCGGGCTCGTTCGGTTCCACTAATGTTTGCGCGCATGGACGTCCGGGTCGTCGATCATCCGCTTGCCGCTGCGCGGCTCACCACCCTGCGCGACGAGCGCACCGACAATGCCGGGTTCCGGGCTGCGCTGCGCGACCTGACGCTGATGCTGGTCTACGAGGCCACTCGCTCGTTGGCCTGCGCGGAGCTGCCGGTGCAGACGCCGGTGGCCGCGACGACCGGCTCGTGCCTGGCGAACCCGCCGCTGTTGGTCCCGGTGCTGCGGGCCGGTCTGGGCATGGTCGATCAGGCGCATGCGCTGATCCCGGAGGCTCAGGTCGGCTTCGTCGGCATGGCGCGTGACGAGTCGACGCACCAACCGACGCCGTACCTCGAGTCGCTGCCGGCGGACCTGAGTGGCCGGCCGGTGATGGTGCTCGACCCGATGCTGGCCACCGGCGGGTCGATGGCGTACACCCTGCAACTCCTGGTCGACCGCGGGGCCGACGACATCACCGCGGTGTGCGTGGTGTGTGCGCCCGAGGGAATTGCGTTGGTGGAGAAGGCAGTTCCGTCGCTGAAGTTGTTCACCGCCACCATCGACGCCGAGCTGAACGACGACGCCTACATCGTGCCGGGCCTGGGCGATGCGGGGGATCGGCAGTTCGGTCCGCGCTAGTGGACGACCGGGCCGGTCGGGGTCGGTATCGGGGTCGGGGTCGGCCGCGGACCGGCGTCGGGCAGGTTCGGCTTTCCGGTTGAGTCGACCGACACGGTGCCACCCCATGCCATGAGAGCGCCGGTGTTGCAGCCGCCTTCGATACCCGTGGCGAAGACGCTCACCTGCATCGCGCCTGCCGACATGTGGGCGTGCGGGCCCACCGCGGTCTGGCCCGGGCTGAGCCGGTAGCTGCTGCTGAGGGTGCCCGGGGTCCCCGCGGGGCTGACCGAGAAGCGCACCGAGATATCGGAACAGCCGTCTGCGGCATTGGTGAAGGACGGCTGTACCCAGTCGTCGGTCGGGAGATCCAATCGGAGCACCGCCGGCTGCCGGCAGTCCTGGACGGTGGCGGGCCGGCAGTACGTCGAGATGTACTGCTCGGCGTGGACGGCGGCCGCCGGTGGTGCGAGGGCGATACCCGCGGTGCCGATTGCGCCGATCATGACTGTCGCAGCGCTACCGCAGCGTCGAACGAGTGCGTTGTCCAACATGCCGACACCTCTTTCCTCCGATGAGTCGAGGCTAGGGTGCAGCGGAGCCCGCGGGATATAAGGGATTTCCCTATGGTTCGCGGTCAGGTTGGAGCCAGCAGGCCGGTGACGGCGGCCTCGATCGCGCGTAGTTCGGACTCGGCTGCAGCGCCGCTCGCTGCGACGTCCCCGGCCGGCGGCTTGCTGACCTCGATATAGCACTTGACCTTTGGCTCGGTGCCCGACGGGCGCACGGCGACGCGCAAGCCCTCGCCGGTGAAGATCAGGGCGTCGGTGCGGCGTTGACCGCGAAGCTGGTCCAGGTCTTCGACGCCGACGGCGATACCGGCGATCTGAGCCGGCGGTTCGGCACGAAGCCGGGCCATCACCGCGTCGGCGTCGGTGTGGACCGAGACCGCACCGGTGCGGTGGACGCCGTACTTCGCGGCCAGTGCGTCCAACCGGTCCTGTACCGTCTGGCCTTGATTCCGCAGTGCCACAACCAGATCGCAGACCACCACGGCTGCGCTGATGCCGTCCTTGTCGCGCACGGCATCGGGGTCGACGCAGTGCCCGATGGCCTCCTCGTAGGCATACCGCAACGTGGCACCGGGGATGTCCTGGTCGGCGCGCGCCAGCCATTTGAAACCGGTCAGGGTTTCGACGTGGTGGGCCCCGTGGTCGGCGGCGATCGTGGCGAGCAACTGCGACGAGACGAGCGAGCTGGCGACGACGGTCTTCTGGGCTTCGTCGGGAGTCAGGCCCGACAGCAGGTAATCGCCCAGAAGCCAACCGGTTTCGTTGCCGGACAGCAGGCGCCAGCCTTGTGCGGTCGGGATGCCCACGGCGCAGCGGTCCGCGTCGGGGTCCAGGGCGATGGCGACTTCGGCGTCGGTCTCGGCGGCGAGGGCCAGCAGCAGGTCCGTGGCGCCGGGTTCCTCGGGGTTGGGGAACGCCACGGTGGGGAAGTCGGGGTCCGGGGTGAACTGTGTTGCGACCGTGTGGATATCGGTGATACCGGCGCGGTGCAGGACGTCGACCGCCAGCGCGCCTCCGACGCCGTGCATGGGGGTCAGCGCCACCCGGACATCGCCTTCGGTCCGGCGTAGCGAACCGGCCTGCCGGGCGTACTGCTCGATGAGCGTCTCGTCGGTGGGTGTGACGGGCTGGCGGGCGATGTCGGTCGGCGCCTGCCGCATGGCTGTCTCGATGTCCCGGTCGGTGGGCGGGACGATCTGGATGCCGCCGTCGAAATACACCTTGTAGCCATTGTCGGCCGGGGGATTGTGCGACGCGGTGATCTGCACGCCGGCGACGGCGTTGAGCCGACGTACCGCATACGCCACGACCGGGGTTGGCGCCGGGTAGGGGAGGAGGACGACCGAAAAGCCTTCGGCGGCAAAGATTTCGGCCGTCGCCGTGGCGAATTCGTCGGAGTGGTGCCGCGCGTCCCGGCCGACCATGACCGTCGACCCGCCCAGGCAACGGTCCTTGAGCACCTTCGCCACGGCCCACGTCGCCCGGCTGACGGTCGTGACGTTCATGGCGTCGAGGCCCTCACGCATGGGGCCGCGCAGGCCGGCGGTGCCGAAGGTCAGGGGTGTGGTGGTCACGGGGCCATTGTGCTCGTGCCGAAGGGCACCCCGTTGAAGGTATGAGTGCAGCATGAGCAGGTGGGCGTCATTTCCGCCGCGGTGAGATCGGGATTGGTGACGCGAAGCAGTCCCTCGTCGTCGACGAAGAGGCCGCTGTAGAACGAACAGTCGCCGAGGCGGACGACCTCGACACGGTCGGCTTCGTTGACCGCCACCATCCAGTACAAGGGTTCGTCGGTGTCGAGCCGCGCAGTGGCCTCGGAATGAACATCCCGCCAGTGCCGACCCACGGCAGCCAGCAAGAACTTGAACAGTGGTGTGTAGTCGCGGCCCACTCGGTGGCCACGCACGACCGGCCGCATCGAACCACGGGTTCGATCGTTCGCGATTTCCGCCTTGGTGTTGCGCGTATCCCGGAAATCACCCCCAGCTGGATGGTGGAAGCCGCGCGCGAGCGTATTGGCTTCCCGATAAAGGGGTTTAGGCGTGTGTGTCTTCCGAGCTTTCCGGACTTCTTGCCCTGCCCCCGATGTCTTACTCCCCATTGGAATCGCTAAAGCCTCGCCAACACCTCGGCCAGCAGCGTGCCCATCCGGGTCGCGGACTGGCGTCCGGCCTCCAGCACCTCGGCGTGGCTGAGTGGGTCTCCGGTCATGCCGGCGGCCAGGTTGGTCACCATCGAGATGCCCAGCACCTCTGCGCCGCCGGCGCGGGCCGCGATGGTCTCGTGCACCGTCGACATACCGACCAGATCGGCGCCCAGGGTGCGCAGCATGCGGATCTCGGCGGGCGTCTCGTAGTGCGGGCCGGGCAGCCCGGCATACACGCCTTCGGCCAGCGTGGGGTCGACAGCGCGGGCCAGTGCCCGCAGCCGCGGCGAATAGGCGTCGACGAGGTCGACGAACTGCGCCCCGACCAGCGGTGAGCGGGCCGTCAGGTTCAGGTGGTCACTGATCAGCACCGGCTGGCCCACCGAGTACTCCTCGCGCAGGCCGCCGGCGGCGTTGGTCAGCACCACGGTGCCCGCGCCGGCCGCGATGGCGGTGCGCACGGGGTGCACGACATGCCGCAGGTCATGACCCTCGTAGGCGTGGATGCGGCCCAGCAGGACCAGCACATTGCGGCCGCCGACCTGCAGCGCGAGCACCTGGCCACCATGGCCTGACGCCGTCGGTGGGGTGAATCCGGGCAGGTCACCCATGGCGATGGCGGCGGACGGCTCGCCCAGCACGGCGGCGGCCGGGGCCCAGCCGGAACCGAGGACGACAGCCACGTCGAAGTCGGCGATTCCGGTGCGGTCACGGATGGTGGCGGCGGCCGCAGCGGCGGCGGAGTCAGGGGTGGCCTGCGGATCGGTCACGGCGTCCACCTTAGTTGCCGACCGCGGCCGAACGGGCCGGTGCGATACTTCCATGATGCCGACGGGAGACGCACTGCAGACGGTCACCGATGCCGTCGCGCGTCACCGTGCCGATTTGATCGCACTGTCGCACTCGATTCACGCCGAGCCGGAACTGGCTTTCGCGGAGCACCGCAGTTGCGCCAAGACCCAGGCGCTCGTGGCCGAGCGGGGCTTCCACGTCACTCCGGCCGCCGGCGGTCTGGACACCGCCTTCCGCGCCGACTATGGCAGCGGCGACCTGGTGATCGGCATCTGCGCCGAGTACGACGCGCTGCCCGGCATCGGACATGCGTGCGGGCACAACATCATTGCCGCGTCGGCAGTCGGAACGGCCCTGGCGCTGGCCGAGGTCGCCGACGACATCGGCATCACCGTGGCGCTGATCGGGACGCCCGCCGAAGAGGCCGGCGGCGGAAAAGCGTTGCTGCTGAACGCCGGAGTGTTCGACGATGTCGCGGCATCGGTGATGCTGCACCCCGGTCCGGTGGACATCGCGGGAGCGCGGTCGCTGGCGCTGTCCGAGGTGTCGGTGGCGTACCGCGGGCGCGAGTCCCATGCCGCCGTCGCGCCCTATCTCGGCATCAATGCTGCCGATGCGGTGACGGTCGCGCAGGTGGCGATCGGGCTGCTGCGTCAGCAGTTGACGCCCGGCCAGATGATGCACGGCATCGTCACCGACGGCGGTCAGGCGCCGAATGTCATTCCGGCGCATGCCGAATTGCTGTACACGATGCGGGCCACGGACTCGGCGTCGCTGGACGAACTGGAAGTGCGCATGTTTTCGTGCTTCGCGGCCGGCGCGCTGGCGGCCGGCTGCACGCACGAGGTGACGGAGGTGTCACCGCGGTACGACGCGCTGACGCCCGATCCGTGGTTGACGACGGTGTTCCGTGCCGAGATGGAGCGCCTCGGCCGTACCCCGCTGCCGATGGATCTGGAAGTGTCTGTGCCCCTTGGCAGTACCGACATGGGTAACGTCACGCAGGTGATGCCGGGTATCCATCCGGTGGTCGGCATCGAGGCCAACGGGGCCTCGATCCACCAACCGGAGTTCACCGCGGCCGCGGCGGGACCGAGTGCCGACAAGGCCGTCACCGAAGGCTCGATCATGTTGGCGCGCACTGTGGTTGCACTGGCGCAGGCACCTGACGAGCGCGCCCGGGTTTTGCAGAAGATGGCGGACCGGGCAGCGGTTCAGCAACAAGTGAAGGCAGGGCGCGGATGACCCTCTCGGACCACGCCGAGCGCTGGCTGGCCACGAACTACGGTGACCTGGTCGGGTGGCGGCGGCATCTGCACGCCAACCCCGAGTTGGGCCGGCAGGAGTTCGAGACCACCAAGTTTGTCGCTACGCGGCTGGCCGAGGCCGGGTTGAACCCGAAGATTCTGCCCGGCGGTACCGGCCTGACGTGTGATTTCGGCCCCGAGGACCGGCCGCGGATCGCCCTGCGCGCCGACATGGACGCGTTGCCGATGGACGAGCGCACCGGCCTGCCGTTCGCCTCGACAGTCCCCAACGTGGCACACGCATGTGGGCACGACGCTCACACCGCGGTGCTGCTCGGCACCGGGTTGGCGCTGGCTTCGGCGCCGACGCTGCCGGTCGGTGTGCGCCTGGTGTTCCAGGCGGCCGAGGAGCTGATGCCCGGTGGCGCGCTGGACGCGATATCTGCGGGCGCTCTGGCCGGTGTGTCGAGAATCTTTGCGCTGCACTGTGATCCGCGGCTCGAGGTCGGCAAGGTCGCCACGATTCCGGGACCCATCACGTCGGCCGCGGACCAGATGGAGATCACACTGCACTCGCCGGGCGGGCACACGTCCCGCCCGCATCTGACGGGTGATCTCGTCTACGCGCTCGGTGCGCTGATCACCGGGGTGCCCGGCATCCTGTCGCGTCGCGTCGACCCGCGGCACAGCACCGTGATGGTGTGGGGCGCGGTCAACGCCGGTTTCGCCTCGAACGCCATTCCGCAGACGGGGACCCTGGCCGGGACCATCCGCACCGCCAGCCGGGACGCCTGGGTGGAGATGGAATCGATTGTCCGCGAGATTGTTTCGTCGCTGCTGGCGCCGCTGAACGTCGATCACACGGTGCTGTACCGCCGCGGTGTCCCGCCCGTGGTCAACGAGGAGCTGTCGACGCGGATCATGACCCACGCCATCGAGGCGCTGGGCGCCGAGGCCCTGGCCGACACCAAGCAATCCGGTGGCGGCGAGGACTTCTCGTGGTACCTGGAAGAGGTGCCGGGCGCCATGGCGCGGCTCGGTGTGTGGCCCGGCGTCGGCCCGCAGCTGGACCTCCACCAGCCGACCTTCGACCTCGACGAACGCGCCCTCGGCGTCGGCGTCCGGGTCCTGGTCAACATCATCGAGCAGGCCGCCGCGTTCTGACCCCGAGCTGTCCCGTGGCGCCTCACATCCCGTGGCGCCTCACATCCCGCGGCGCCTCACATGCCGCTCGCGGGGAGAGGGGAGGCCTGGCTACGGCCCGATGTTGCGGGAAGGGCGGGTGCGGAGGTGGTGGACGTAGTCGGCGGGGGCGCCGGCGATCTCGGCGGCCTCGGCCATCACGCCGAGGTAGCGCGCTGAGGGCAGGCCGCCCTCCCAGGCGTCGACGACGTACATCCAGGCCAGCACGGGGTCGGTCGTGGTGTCCGACGACACCCGGTGCACCCGGCAGCGGATCTTCTTGTGGATACCGAGCTCGGAGCCTTCCCAGCGGTCCAGGCGGTCCTCGTCCTCGCGGGTCATGTCGTAGAGCACGACGAAGACCTTCGACAGCGGATCCTCGACCAGCGTCGCCAGCGCGCCCTCCCAGCCGATGTCCGCGCCGGCGAACGTCAGCCGCCAGCCGTGCAGCCACCCCGTGGCCGCCATCGGAGAATGAGGGGCCCGCTGAAGCATCTGCTCCGGATGCATGTTCGATCCGTAAGCGGCGTAGAGCGGCACTCGGCAAGCCTACGGCTTGTTGTCGGGCGACCAACACCCAACTCAGGGTTAGATGTAGCCGTGGCTACCCGCATCGTGATCATCGGCGGCGGTCCCGCCGGGTATGAGGCAGCCCTGGTGGCCGCCGGTTACGGCCGTGAGGCGACCGAGGTCACCGTCGTCGACCGTGACGGTATCGGTGGTGCCTGCGTGCTCTGGGACTGTGTGCCGTCCAAGACCTTCATCGCGTCCACCGGGGTGCGCACCGAGCTGCGCCGCGCCGACGGGCTGGGCTTCGACATCAAGATCGAGGACGCCAAGATCTCGTTGCCGCAGATCAACAATCGGGTCAAGACGCTGGCGCGGAGCCAGTCGGTCGACATCGGCGGGCAGCTGCTGCGCGCCGGCGTCAACGTGGTGGCCGGGTGCGGCGAGCTCGTCGACAGCATCCCGGGCATGGCACACCACCGGGTCAAGGTCACGACGCCCGACGGGCGGTCCGGCGTGCTGAAGGCCGACGTGGTGCTGATCGCCACCGGCGCGAGCCCCCGGGTGCTGCCCAACGCAGTGCCCGACGGCGAACGCATCCTCAACTGGCGCCAGCTGTACGACCTCACCGAACTGCCGGAGCACCTGGTGATCGTGGGCTCGGGTGTCACCGGCGCCGAGTTCTGCAACGCCTACACCGAGCTGGGCGTCAAGGTCACGGTGGTGGCCAGTCGCGACCAGATCCTGCCCCACGAGGACTCCGACGCCGCCGCGGTGCTGGAGGAGGTGTTCTCCGAGCGCGGTGTGACGTTGGTCAAGAACGCACGCGCCGATTCGGTGGTCCGTACCGACACCGGCGTCAAGGTCAGCCTGGCCGACGGCCGCGTCGTCGAGGGCAGCCATGCGTTGATGAGCATCGGGTCGGTGCCCAACACCTCGGGTCTGGGCCTGGAGAAGGTCGGCATCGAGCTCGGCCCGGGCAACTACCTGACGGTCGACCGGGTGTCACGCACCAAGGCGTCGGGCATCTACGCCGCAGGTGACTGCACGGGGCTGCTGCCGCTGGCGTCGGTGGCCGCCATGCAGGGCCGCATCGCGATGTATCACGCACTGGGTGAAGGGGTTTCGCCCATCAAGCTGCGGACGGTCGCGGCGGCGGTGTTCACCCGCCCGGAGATCGCCGCGGTCGGCGTGCCGCAATCGGCGATCGACGCCGGCACGGTTCCGGCCCGCACCCTGATGCTGCCGTTGAACACCAACGCGCGCGCCAAGATGTCGCTGCTCGAGCACGGCTTCGTCAAGATCTTCTGCCGCCCGGCCACCGGCGTGGTGATCGGCGGCGTCGTGGTCGCGCCGATCGCGTCCGAGCTGATCCTGCCGATCGCGCTGGCCGTGCAGAACCGGATCTCGGTGACCGATCTGGCGCAGACGCTGTCGGTCTACCCGTCGCTGTCGGGCTCGATCATCGAGACGGCCCGCCGGCTCATGGCTCACGACGATCTGGACTGACACACGAACCAGGCCGACCACGTAGGCTCGGTCACGCAAGGCCTACCGACGAGTAACCACGAGGAGTTCCGCCGTGAGTGACCCGATTCCCGGTCCGGGCAATGGTCAGACCCTGCTGAGCCCCGCACAGCGCGACACCGCGTGGAACCGGTTGGGCTCCGAGCAGTTCGACGTGATCGTGATCGGCGGCGGTGTCGTCGGCGCCGGTGCGGCGCTCGACGCGGCGACGCGCGGGCTGAAGGTCGCCCTGGTCGAGGCGCGCGACTTCGCCTCCGGCACCTCCAGCCGCAGCAGCAAGATGTTCCACGGCGGCCTGCGCTACCTCGAGCAGCTCGAGTTCGGCCTGGTTCGTGAGGCGCTGTACGAACGCGAACTGTCCCTGACCACGCTGGCACCGCACCTCGTGAAGCCGCTGCCGTTCCTGTTCCCGCTGACCAAGCGGGTCTGGGAGCGCCCCTACATCGCCGCAGGCATCTTCCTGTACGACCAGCTCGGCGGAGCGAAGTCGGTGCCCGCGCAGAAGCACCTGCTCAAGGCCGGCGCGCTGCGCCTGGCGCCCGGGCTCAAGCGCAGTTCGCTGATCGGCGCGATCCGCTACTACGACACCGTCGTCGACGACGCGCGGCACACCATGACCGTCGCCCGCACCGCTGCGCACTACGGCGCCGTCGTCCGCACTTCGACGCAGGTCGTGGCGTTGCTCCGCGAAGGCGACCGGGTCACCGGTGTACGGGTCCGCGATTCGGAAACCGGTGCGGTGACCGAGGTCTGCGGCCACGTCGTGGTCAACGCCACCGGAGTGTGGACCGACGAGATTCAGGCCCTGTCGAAGCAGCGCGGCCGGTTCCGGGTCCGCGCCTCGAAGGGCGTGCACATCGTCGTCCCGCGGGACCGCATCGTCAGCGAGGTGGCGATCATCCTGCGCACCGAGAAGTCGGTGCTGTTCGTCATCCCGTGGGGCACGCACTGGATCATCGGCACCACCGACACCGACTGGAACCTCGACCTCGCGCACCCGGCGGCGACCAAGGCCGACATCGACTACATCCTCGGGCACGTCAACAAGGTGCTGGCCACGCCGCTCAACCATGACGACATCGACGGCGTCTACGCGGGCCTGCGTCCGCTGCTGGCCGGCGAGAGCGAGGAGACCTCCAAGCTGTCCCGCGAGCACGCCGTCGCGGTGCCGGCTCCCGGCCTGGTGGCCATCGCCGGCGGCAAGTACACCACCTACCGGGTCATGGGCGAGGACGCCATCGACGCGGCCAGCGAGTTCGTGCCGACGCGCGTGGCGCCGTCGATCACGGAGAAGGTGCCGCTGCTCGGGGCCGACGGCTACTTCGCGCTGATCAACCAGACCGAACACGTGGGCCAGCACTATGGGCTGCATCCCTACCGGGTGCGGCACCTGCTGGACCGCTACGGCTCGCTGATCGGCGAGGTGCTGGACATGGCGGCCGACCGCCCCGAGCTGCTGGAGCCCATCACCGAGGCGCCGGTGTACCTGAAGGTCGAGGCCTGGTACGCGGCCGCGGCCGAGGGCGCGCTGCACCTCGAGGACATCCTGGCCCGCCGCATGCGGATTTCCATCGAGTACCAGCACCGCGGCGTCGACTGCGCCCGCGAGGTCGCGGAAGTCGTTGCGCCCGTGCTGGGTTGGAGTGCCGAGGACGTCGACCGCGAGGTCGCGACGTACCTGGCCCGCGTCGAAGCCGAGGTGCTGTCACAGACGCAGCCCGACGACGAATCGGCAGATGCGCTGCGCGCGGCGGCTCCCGAGGCCCGTTCGGAGATCCTCGAGCCGGTTCCGCTCGATTGAGTCTGCCCGTCCGTCCCGGTTACGAGGGGATCGGACCTGCTCGGCTGCGGGTGTACGGCGGGCCGGTGCTGGCCGAGGTGCGGTCCCGGTTCGGCGCCGACGCGGCCGCGAAAGTCCTTGCCGGCGAGGTGGTTTGCGCTGACGGGTCGGTGGTCGATGAGGCGACCGAGCTGCCGGCGGGCGCGTACATCTACTGGTATCGGGACCTGCCCGACGAGGTCGTTGTGCCGTTCGACGTACCGGTGCTATACCGCGACGAGAACATCGTCGTGGTCGACAAGCCGCACTTCCTGGCCACCATGCCGCGCGGCGGGCATGTGGTGCAGACGGCGTTGGTGCGGTTGCGAAGGTCACTGAAGTTATGGGAGCTCTCGCCGGCACATCGGCTGGACCGGCTGACGGCGGGCGTCCTGGTGTTCACCGCACGACGCGAGGTCCGTGGGGCGTATCAGACGATGTTCGCGTCCGGCGGGGCGTCCAAGACGTATCTGGCGCGGTCGTCGGCCGGGACGCTGCCCGAGCCCGTCGAGCTGCGGAATCGAATTGTGAAGCGGCGCGGGTCTTTACAGGCCGTCATCGAGCCCGGTGCGGTCAACGCGGTGACTTTCGTTGAGCCGGTTGGGGATGGGCTGTTCCGGCTGACGCCGTCGACGGGTCGCACCCACCAACTGCGGGTGCACATGAACTCGCTGGGGCTGCCCATTGATGGTGATCCGTTGTACCCCACGGTGCTTGATGTTCCTGCCGGCGATTTCTCGACGCCATTGCAGTTGTTGGCGCATCGGCTGGCGTTCACTGATCCGGTGACCGGGGTGGAGCGGGAGTTCGTCAGCGAGCGAACGTTGGAGACGTAAGGGGCCATGTGGGTGACGCGCCCTGACCGCAGAATCACCCGCGCCTGCGTTGACTCTGCGTCAGCGGCGTCACGTGCTCGAACTTTCTCGCCCCTGCCGCGGGATCAACCAGGGACCGGGATCGACTCTGCGGGCACGGCTGCGTCTACTCGACAATTGTCGCCCTCAGCGCGGAATGAATGAAGACGTGCCGCGGCGGCCTTGTGTCCGCTCGACAGGTCGGCCCGGGTCAGCGCGTATGACCCTGTGTTCTACTGCTAGCCATGGACCGCACCACAATTGACCGCCTGTTCGACATGACCGGCCGCACCGCCATCGTGACCGGCGGCACGCGCGGTATCGGCCTCGCGATGGCCGAGGGATTCGCGCTCGCGGGCGCCAATCTGGTGGTCGCGAGCCGCAAGCCCGACGCGTGCGAGGCCGCGGCCGAGCATCTGCGCGGGCTGGGTGGCAAGGCGATCGGTGTCCCGACGAACATGGGCAACCTCGACGATCTCGACCGGCTGGTGGACGCCACCGTCGCGGAATTCGGCGGCATCGACGTCCTGGTCAACAACGCGGCCAACGCTCTCGCTCAGCCGCTGGGGGAGATGACGCCCGAGGCCTGGGCGAAGTCCTACGACTCCAACCTGCGTGGCCCGGTGTTCCTGGTGCAGAAAGCGTTGCCGCACTTGAAGGCCAGCCCGGCCGCCGCCGTGCTGAACATGTCGTCGGTCGGGGCGTTCCAGTTCGCGCCGTTCGTGTCGATGTACGCCGCGGGCAAGGCGGCGCTGCTGTCGTTCACCAGGTCGATGGCAGCCGCCTACGCGGCCGATGGCATCCGGGTGAACGCCATCGCGCCCGGTCCCGTCGATACCGACATGGTGCGCAACAACCCGCAGGAGGCCATCGACGTGATGGCGTCCAACACGCTGCTGAAGCGGCTGGCCAGCCCCGACGAAATGGTGGGCACGGCGCTGCTGTTGTGTTCGGGTGCAGGCAGTTACATCACCGGACAGGTCGTCATCGTGGACGGCGGCGGGACGCCGCGCTAGGGCTGTCAGTATGTGTGCAGGGGGCCGTATGACTTCCCGTACATCACTCTGAGCGCGCCGTCGCGGACGAATCCTTTGTCGAGCAGCTTGATGCCGGTGTTCGGGATGATCGGGATACCGGCGAGCTTGTGGCCGAAGCGGCCCATGCGGTACTCCCTGCCCCAGGCAGCCTCCAGGCGCCGGGTGTAGTTGGTGAAGTCGTCGGGGCCACCGTTCTGCAGTGCCGCGATCACACTCTCGCCGGCGCCCAGGCCGGCCTCGAGCGCCTTCGAAATGCCAGCGCCCGAAACCGGTTTGGCGGCACCGAGGGCGTCGCCGGTGAACACCACGCCCGGGCGCCACGGCGGCCACGCGGTGAAACCCATCGGCAGTCGCCAGGCGCGCACGCTCTTGCTCTTCTTCAATTCCGTGATCGACGGTAGCTCCCAATCACGCGGCAGGGACCGCAGGAATTCGCCGAGCAACTGCGTGGCGTTGATCGCCTGCCAGTTCCGGTAGCAATTGACGTAGCCCACGCCGATGTTGAGCACGCCGTTGCCCATCGGGAACACCCAGCCGTAGCCGGGCAGTTGATTGCCCTGGAACTGCAGTTTGAGGTAGATGTCCAGCGAATCGGTGTTCGGTCGGTTGGCCTGCACCTCCGCGCGGATCGCGATGGCCGAGTAGCCGTTGTACTCCGAATCGATGTGCAGGGCGCGCTTGATCGGTGAGTACGCGCCGTCGGCGGCGATGACCGCGTCTGCCGAGATCTTCTCGCCGGACTTGAGAACCACGCCGACCACCCGGCCGCCGGCATCGAGTTCGGGCCCCGCCACCTCGGCGCCCTCGCGCACCTCGGCTCCCGCCTTCTCGGCGTGCCTGAGCAACACCGTGTCCAAATGCGTTCGGCTGACGGTATGTCCGTGATCGGGCATGCCGGGGCGCTGCGGGAAGGACATCTCCCACCGGCTCGGGCTGAACACCGTGACACGGTCGACCCGGTGGAAGGTGGAGACCTCGTCGGCCAGGCCCATCTTCTGCAGGTAACTGACGGCGCGGGCCGTCAAGCCGTCGCCACACGGTTTGTCGCGGGGAAACTCTGCCTTGTCCACGACCAGCACCTTGGCGCCCACCTGCGCCGCCTGCCACGCCGCGGCGGCGCCTGACGGACCGCCGCCGGCGACGACGACGTCATACCGATGTGCCATCGTGCCCGCCCCGTCCGTCCCGAAGTGGCTCCAGTTCATCAGCTTTCGCGTGGAGCCGTCAGGCGAACAACTTACCGAAGCGGGTCGTCGACTTTCAGTTCGTCCCCGGTGTTCGACACGAAGACGACGAGGAGCCTGGCGGGTTCCGTCGGACTGGCGAGTTGGCCGAGATGCTCTCGGCCGACGTGTCGAGCGCGCCCGGGTAATCAGGGAGCAACGGGGCTACCGTGGATGTCGTGGCATCCATCTTCGCGGTTCGCACTTAACGAGCGTCCGCCTGGTCACTCCGCAGACCGCAAAGGGCTGCCAGGACTGCATCGCCGCCTGCACCCGTTGGGTGCACCTGCGGCCTTGTCTGGCATGTGGTCCGGCGGGTGCTGCGATTCGTCGCAGATGCGCCATGCCAGTGTCCATGCGAAGACGCCGGACCACGAGATCGTGCACTCCATAAGGCTTAGCACTGTCGGTTGGATGCCTCGGAGGGCACGACTTTGTACTCCGTTGTGGGTATGACTCGTCTGATACTGGCTTTCCATACGATCGAAGTCGATAAGCTGTGCTAATGAGCGACGTGGGGGGCGATTCTCTGCTGCCGGCCGAGGCGCGTGCGCGACGGCTCATCGATGAGCAGCTCACCCAGGCGGGCTGGGTAGTCCAAGATAAGAAGGACCTGAACCTCTTCGCGGGTTCGGGCATTGCTGTTCGCGAAGTGGTGATGGAGCCAAGCCACGGACGGGTCGACTATTTGCTTTACGTCGATAAGGCAGTGGTCGGCGTCATTGAGGCGAAACCAGTCGGTACGCCGTTGTCTGGGGTCGAGTGGCAGTCAGCCATGTATGCCGAGGGTTTGCCAGCCGATGTGCGGATCGCCGCGAAGACGCGTGAAGGTCGCTTGCCATTCGTGTTCGAGGCTTCGGGCGTCGAAACTCATTTCACGAACGGATTCGATCCGGAACCACGCGCGCGGCTGATCTTCAATGTGCCTAGGCCCGAGGCGTTGGCCCGCATTCTGCGTGACGCCGAAGCGGACCCAGGTCGACCGACATGGCGGGCTAAGGTGCAGAACCTGCCTGCGCTCGATACTGCTCCGCTCCGCCCGGCCCAGATCGAGGCTATCAATGGCGTCGAAAAGAGTTTGGCTGCACAGCAGTTCGATCGGTCGCTGATCCAGATGGCGACTGGCGCCGGCAAGACGTACACCGCGGTGGCGCAGTCGTACCGCGTGCTCAAACACGGTGGCTTCAATCGAATTCTGTTCCTGGTCGACCGAAACAACCTGGCCGACCAGACACTTGCTGAATTCCAGAACTATCGCACGCCTGACGACGGTCGGCGTTTCACGGAGCTGTACAACGTCGCCAAGCTGTCCAAGGCGGGATTGTTGGGTTCGACGAAGGTATCGATTTCGACGATTCAGCGGGTTTTCAAGGCCATCAAGGTTGGCGAAGTGAGCGACACCGACGACCCGGACATCGACGATTACACCCCGGAGGTGCCGGTGACTGTTTCGTACAGCGGTGAAATCCCACCGGAGACATTCGATCTCATCGTTGTCGATGAAGCTCATCGGAGCATCTACGGGGTTTGGCGGGGTGTCCTCGAGTATTTCGACGCCCACGTGGTCGGGCTAACGGCCACTCCTGGTAAACAGACGTTCGCGTTCTTCCGGCAGAACCTGGTGTCGGACTACACCTATCCCGAATCCGTAGCTGACGGCGTCAACGTCGACTTCGACGTGTACCGGATCCGCACGAAGATCAGCGATGCGGGTTCGCGGATTGAGGCAGGCACCATCGTGCCGAAGGTTGACCGGCGTACTCGTGAACAGCGGCTTGAGACACTAGACGATGATCTGGATTACGCTGCAGCACAGCTCGATCGGGCAGTGACCGCGACCGATCAGATCCGGACGGTGCTCGAAACATTCCGGGACCGGCTCTTCACCGAGATTTTCCCGGGACGTAGCACGGTGCCGAAAACGCTGATCTTCGCCAAAGATGACAACCATGCGGAGGAGATCGTCAAGCAAGTACGTGAAGTGTTCGGTAAGGGCAACGATTTCGCTGCGAAGATCACCTACAACGCGCGAAATGCCAAGGAGCAGTTACAAGCCCTGCGGACCAGCCCGAGCCTGCGCATCGCCGTCACTGTCGACATGATCGCCACCGGTACCGATGTTAAACCACTGGAATGTGTGTTCTTTATGCGCGATGTGCGCTCAGCGCAGTACTTCGAACAGATGAAAGGTCGTGGGGCACGGACAATTCCGGACGCTGACTTTCAATCGGTCACACCGGATGCGCAGACGAAGACGCGGTTTGTGATAGTCGACGCCGTCGGCGTCACCGAGCACGACTTCGTGGAGCCGCCCCTGAACCGGCAACGGTCGGTGCCGCTCAAGAAGTTGCTGGAGAAAGCGGCCAATCTAACGATCACCGAGGATGAAGCAGCCACTCTTGCTTCGCGTTTAGCCAAATTGGAGCTTGACCTCACCGACAAAGAGCGGGTTGAACTAGATGAGGTCGCATCCGGTTCGGTTCGCGACATCATCCGGAATCTCGTTGATGCGGTCGAACCATCGACCACGACACGAGAAGCCATTGATCGTGCGATTGAACCGCTGGCCTCGAACCCTGAGCTGCGCAGCCGTATTTTGGAGCTCCGGGCTGCGCATGATCGAGTGATCGACGAGGTCAGTCGCGACGAACTGATCGAAGCTGGGGGTGTGGTCGACACGGACAAGGCTCGCTCGGTGGTGGAGTCGTGGGCCGCTTATCTGGCTGAACATCGCGACGAGATCACCGCACTGCAAGTCGGTTATGAGGCGGGCGAACGGCGTATCGACTTCGCGGTCATCGAGGGGCTGGCGGCGAGAATCTCACGGCCACCGCACAATTGGACAACCGACGCGATCTGGAACGCCTATGCCGCGGTGGATGGGGCGAAGGTGCGCAAGAGTGCCACCCACACGCTTACCGACCTGGTGTCGTTGATTCGCTACGCCACTGGTGTTGATGACGAGCTGGTGCCCTACGGTGAGCGGGTGCGTGAACGATATGCCGCCTGGCTGGCGCAACAGGAGCAGTCGGGCGCAGTCTTCAGCGAGACCGAGCGGTGGTGGCTGGACCGGATGGTGTCGGTGATCGCGAGTTCTGCGGGCATCCGGGTCGAAGACCTGGACGACGCGCCATTCACAGAGCGCGGCGGAACTGACGGGGCGATAAGGGATTTGGGCGATCGAGCAGCACAGTTGATTGACCAATTGAACGCGGAGTTGACGGCGTGAGCTGGCCAGTTAAGCCGCTGGGTGAGGTCGCTGATACGGCACTTGGGAAAATGCTGGACAAGGGCAGAGATTCGGGCAAACCTCGGGTTCAGTATCTTCGCAACGTCAACGTTCAGTGGGGGCGGATCGACGCGGACGACTTGCTGTCGATGGAACTTGCCGACGCAGAGCTCGAACGGTTCGAGGTTCTTGAAGGAGATCTCCTCGTTTGTGAAGGTGGTGAGATCGGCCGCTGTGCTATTTGGCGCGGCCGGCCCGAGTACATCGCATTTCAGAAGGCATTGCACCGGATTAGACCCTCTGCAGTGTTGAATGTGCGCTTTCTGCGTTACCTGCTTGAGCACCAAGCGAATAACGGAACGTTAGCGGCGTTTGCCACCGGCTCAACAATCGCGCACCTTCCGCAGCAGCAGTTGAGGAGAATTCCGGTGCCGTTACCTCCATCGGATGAGCAGCACCGCATCGTAGAGATTCTTGAAGACCATCTGTCGCGCTTGAATTCGGCAAACGCAGCGCTCGATAGGTGTGCGAGACGAGTCTCCGCGATGAAGGACGTTTTCCTTGCGAGATGTGTTCGGGAGTTGTCATCGGTCAACGGGACTCAAGTCGTTCCGCTCGGTCAAATTTCGCAAGTGCTTACTGGTGCGACGCCGTTGAGATCAAACTCGGACTTCTACCTCAATGGAACGATTCCATGGATTACGAGCGGTGATTTACATCAAGGCCGCGTGACAAAGCCGTCTCAGTTCGTGACCGAGGCGGCACTGGCGAGGACAAACATCAAATTGGTGCCGGCAGGTTCACTGCTGATCGCGATGTACGGGGAAGGGCGAACGCGGGGTACCGTTGCCGAACTTGGCATCGATGCGACTACGAATCAGGCTTGCGCGGCGGTAGTTCTTGACGATCCTGAGCTCCGGGCATGGGTACGTTTGGTGCTTGATGCCAACTACACAGCGATGCGCCGGATGGCTGCGGGCGGGGTTCAGCCGAATCTCAACCTGTCACTAGTGCGTTCGATCGAAGTGCCGATCCCACCCGAGTCGATTCGCGCAACGTTGTTGGGGAAACTGGACGAATTGAATGCAAGTCGCGAGCGTCTCAGCGCTGAGCTAAGCGCGGCGAAGATGCGTAGTAATCGCCTTCGCGGCGCTATCCTATCCGCAGCTTTCTCCGGCCGCCTCACGGGTTCCTCCGCCGAGTTGAGAAAAGTCGAATCTGTATGAGCGGCAAGCAGATCAAGATCTTTCTTGTCGACGGTAGTGCCGGTGGACTCACCACCGCTGAGATCACCAATTGGACTGGGCATGTGCTGTCGGCGCCGCGGTCAGAATTGGCCGATCTCCTCAAACGTGAGGAGGCACAACGCACCGGCGCCTACCTGTTGATGGGCGAAGATGAAGCTGTTGTCGGAAACACTCGTTGCTACATAGGTGAGGCCGACGTCGTCGCTGAGCGCTTGCGCTATCACCAACGGGAGAAAGATTTTTGGGATCGCGTCGTCGTGATCACGTCGAAGGACGCGAATCTGACAAAGGCCCATGGCCGCTACCTTGAGTCACGCCTCATCGATCTGGCGACAAGAGCTGGGCGCGTCAAGGTGGATAACGGTACGGCTCCGTCGCCGCCGGCGTTGCCCGAAGCGGATGCCTCCGACATGGACTACTTCGTTTCGCAACTTGAGATCGTGCTGCCGGTTCTTGGCGTCAATGCCATCCGCATCCCGCTCCCGAAACCCAGAATCCGGGACGTCGTGGACTCGGATTCGCCGGTATTTCACCTGCGCAACGCCAAGCAAGGTGTCGACGCTCAGGCCCAGCAGATCGACGGCGAGTTCACCATGCTCGCCGGGTCGATTGTCGTGGCGGTCTGGCAGGGCATTGGCAAGGCTCAAAGCACGATTAAGTCGTATGCGTCGTACCGTGCGCACCATGAGCAGTTGATCGCCGACGGGGCGATCGTCATCGAAGCTGGGAAGGGCGTGGTCACCCGGAGCATCCCGTTCAGCTCACCTTCCACGGCGGGCGCTGTTGCATGGGGACACTCCTGCAATGGGCGCCGAGAGTGGATCGCCTCGGACGGTTCAACTTTTGGCGACTGGGAGAGTCGCGGCGTCGAGTAGCGGCGCGAGCAGGTTGTCGGTGGGCACTGCAATTATTCTGTGAGCGAGAGCGGCTTCGCGCGGCACAATGGTCCGGAGGCAACTGACCGACCGCATGGAATCGCAGATGGGAGGCGATGGTCATGATCAAGCAGATCGAACTGCGCCTCGTCGGCGGCTCTGCGCCCAGCGGCGAGATCACACTGAAAGACCTGAGCGCCATATCGGCTGCGCTGCAGGAGTTGGTCACCAGACTCAGCCGTGATGCAGCAGACGCGGCTGGCCCTGGGCGATCCAAGCAGTACGTGGAGGAGTTCGCCGAACTGCGGTTGGGCGCCATTCAGCAGGGGAGCACGGTGCTCCAGTTCAGCAAGGGACCGACCGACAAGCTCGACGTCGAGGTTCCCGGGCTGGCCGATGCCGACGACAGGTTCTGGGAGGTACTGACGGCGATCAGCACCGACCATCGGCCGGACTGGGTCAGTGAATTGATCGCCGAGTCGGCAGGCAAGCTGACTCTCGCGATGAGGGCTGCCGCAGACACCGTCGTCGTAGCCTCGCCGTCCCGCGGGGACATTCGTATCGAGGCCTCAAACGCCCATCCCGAGACTTGGGCAACGACCCGACAGACTGCTGGTGGCGCCGGCACTGCGGCTGGGCGGCTCGAGAAGGTGGACCTGCATTCCCACAAGTTCCGACTCCGCGACGACGTCGGCAACACAGTCGAATTGCGCCGCGTCGCCGATGACGCAGCTGCTGCGCGGCTCGTCGGACAATGGGTTTATGCCGAGGGCCTGGCAATGCTCAGTCCGTCTGGACGGGTAGTGGTCTTGGATGACGCACGGGTACACGAAACAGTCGATCCGGTCGCCGAGTTTCGGCGGCGCGACGTCGTTTCTCCGGACGAAATTCTTGCGAGTGCTCCCGGGCCGGATCCGAACGGCGGTGTTGACCCCACAGACGAGGAATGGGCCGCTTTCCTTCAGGCAATTCGCTCATGAGCCGGCCGGGAGCGACGGTCGTGGATACCGATGTGTTTAGTCGTGTCTACGTCAATCCAGTAGCTGCCGATTCGCGCGCGCAGGAATGGCGTGACGTCTTGGCGGGGCGGCCCACGGTCATTTCCTTTCAGACTCAAGGCGAGGTCCTCAGCGGTGCCCGCCAAGCGAATTGGGGCGCTGCCCGGATGGTGCGTCTGCTCGAAGTGCTTCAACGCACGCCGACGATCTATGCAGATGTCGACGTAGTCGGGGCGTATGCCGCGCTCTCAGCAGATTGCCGCGCCGAGGGTCATCCGCTCCACGACAAGATTCACACTGCTGATCGCTGGATCGCAGCTTGCGCCATCGCCAAGCACTTCGAGCTGTTATCTGGAGACGCAATTTTTCAGGGTGCTCCAAACCTCAATGTTCTCAACTGATTTCGAAGGAACGCATGTCTGAATCGCGTCGCCTCGTCGACAAGCTGTGGTCGTACTGCAATGTGCTGCGCGACGACGGCGTTGGTGTCATCGAGTACACCGAGCAGCTCACGTACCTGCTGTTCCTGAAAATGGCGCACGAGCGGGCGACGCGGAGACTAAACCCGCAGAAGATCGTTCCCAACGAGTTCTCCTGGCAGAAGCTCCTTGATGCCGAGGGAACCGATCTCGAAGTCGAGTACACCAAGATTCTCGTCGGGCTCGGTCAGCAGCCAGGAACATTGGGCACCATCTACCGCAAGGCCCAGAACCGGATTCAGGATCCAGCCAAGCTCAAGCGACTGATTGTTGACCTCATCGACAAAGAGAACTGGTCCGCATCGGGTACGGACCTCAAAGGCGACGCATATGAGGAGTTGCTTGCCAAGGGTGCCTCAGACAAGGGTTCTGGCGCCGGACAGTACTTCACGCCACGTGATCTCATCCGCGCTATCGTCGACGTCATCGATCCTTCAGTGGCAGACACCGTCGTCGATCCTGCATGCGGCACAGGCGGATTCCTCCTTGTCGCGCACGAACACGTAGCCGAAGCGGCGGGTAAGCTCACGCCGACGCAGCGGGCTCATCTTCGCGATAGCTTAGTCGCCGGCTACGAACTCGTTGATGGTACTGCCCGGTTGGCTGCGATGAATCTGCTGTTGCACGGTATCGGCGCTGCGGATGGCGCGTCGCTGATTGAGGTGCGTGACGCGTTGATCGCTGACCCGGGCCGTCGGTGGTCGGTCGTGCTATCCAACCCTCCGTTCGGGCGCAAGTCGTCGCTGACGATGATTGGCGCGGACGGACGCGAGGTTCGCGACGATATCGAAATCGAGCGTCAAGACTTCGTCGTCACTACGAGCAACAAGCAGCTCAACTTCCTGCAACACATCATGACGATCTTGGATATAAATGGCCGCGCGGCGGTTGTCCTGCCTGACAATGTGTTGTTTGAAGGCGGCGCAGGGGAAACACTGCGCCGGAAACTCCTGGCAGACTTCGACCTTCACACCATGCTGCGACTGCCGACAGGTATTTTCTACGCTCAGGGCGTGAAGGCCAACGTGCTGTTCTTCGACAAGAAGCCAGCGTCGGAGCACCCGTGGACCAGTAAGCTCTGGGTGTACGACCTGCGTACCAACCAGCACTTCACGCTCAAGCAGAATCCGTTGCGGCGCAGCCACCTTGATGACTTCGTCGAGTCATATCTGTCGGGCAAACCCCGCGACGAGCGGGTCGAATCCACTCGCTGGCACGCGTACTCCTACGACGATCTCCTCGCCCGCGACAAGGTCAACCTCGATATCACTTGGTTGCGCGACGAGTCACTTGAGGACGCGGACAACCTTCCGGCGCCTGAGGTGATTGCCAGGGAAATCGTTGAAGACTTGACGGCGGCGCTCGCAGAGTTCGAGGCAGTGGCCTCGGCCCTCGAAGCTTCGGCCGGCGGCGAGGCTCTGTAAGCACGGTGCGTGTGCTTGTTGCTTCTCGATGAGTTGTCGGGCACGCGGCTGTTAGATCGTGATCCGTGGTATTCGCGTCGCTTGTAGTGGGATTGTCGGGCGCGGTATTGGTGTTGTCGGCGTTATCGTGACCAGACCAGCAGGGTGGTGACGGTGTTGCTGGGAGGGAAGCGTGGGCCGCTGCCCAAAGACAAGGAAGTCTGCCAACCCGACCGGAATGGGGTGGCGGAGAAGCTCGTAATAAAGCTGGCGACGACCCTGATTCAGGCAAACGCAACGGCGCGTGCGGTCCACGCGGAGATGACGTGAAGCTCAACCAAGATACTCGCGCGCAGTCGCTGCAGCCCTGGCAGCGTCCTGAGCGTATCTCGACGAAGCGGATGGACTTTCGCGCGCTACGGTGGATTGATCGCGGGTGCGCTACCGTAAGCGTCGACAGTCGGAGGAGGGCGCGGCCGTGGCATCCATCTTCGGCGACTCGCACTTGAAGAACGTCCGCCTGGTCACCCCGCAGACCACCAAGGGCTGCCAGGACTGCATTGCGGCCGGCACCCGCTGGGTGCACCTGCGGTTGTGTCTGACGTGCGGGCATGTGGGCTGTTGCGATTCGTCGCCGATGAAACACGCGAGTGCGCACGCGCAGACGCCGGGGCACGAGATTGTGCAGTCCTTCGAGCCGGGTGAGAACTGGCGGTGGTGCTACGTGCACGAGAAGTACGTCTGATCATGTCCTGATCTGTGGGATGCGTGGCATTGCGCGCCCTGTAAGTCTGGTCGATCCGCGGACAAAATGGAATGTATCCAATTTAGTCCGATGGAAGGTTGACGATCATGACCGAAGTCATTGCAGGAGTGACGATTCCGGATACCGAGCTGGTCCGGGAGGCCACCTCGATCGTCCGGAAGGCGACCGACGACACCTTGTTCAACCACTCCCGCCGGGTGTTCCTGTGGGGATCGTTGAAGGCCGCTGCGCGCGGCCTCGATGTCGACCCGGAACTTGCCTACGTGGGCGGCATGTTCCACGACCTGGGCCTCACGACGGAGTACGGCACCAAGCATCAGCGGTTCGAGATCGACGGCGCCGACTTGGCTCGAAAACTGTTGCTGGACTTCGGCCGTAGCGAGCAGGAAGCGACGAACGTGTGGTTGGCGATCGCGCTGCACACCACGCCGGAGGTCCCGCATCACCTGGCGCCCGAGATCGCGGTGGTCATCATGGGCGTCGAAACCGACGTCATCGGTCTGGGGCTCGACGAGATCAGCGACCGGCAGCGCGCCGAGGTGGTAGCCGCCCATCCGCGCCCCGATTTCAAGAACCGCATCCTGCGGGCGTTCAACGCCGGCATGGTCGATCGTCCGCTCACCACGTTCGGGACGATGAACGACGACGTGCTGGCGCACTTCGACCCGTCGTTCGAACGCATCGACATGGTTGACCTCATTCAGGGCAACGCCTGGCCGGAATGAACGCAAATGATGGCGATGGACAACGCCGGGCCGGGCGACAGGCAGGGGAAAACCCGGCCCGGCGTCGTCTCTTCGATCAGGCCTGCTTGACGGCCTCGATGTCGAGGGTGATGGTCACCTTGTCGCCGACGACGGCGCCACCGGTCTCCATCGGCAGGTCGAGGTCGACGCCGAAGTCCTTGCGGTTGATGACAACTGACGCTTCGTAGCCGGAGACCTCGCCGTTGCCCATGCCGGGGCTCACGCCGTTGAATTCCAGGTTCAGGGTGACCGGGCGGGTGTTGCCCTTGATGGTCAGGTTGCCGTCGAGAAGGTACGACGAGCCGTTGGGCCGCACGGCGGTCGAGACGAAGGTCGCGACGGGGTGGTTCTCGGCGTCGAAGAAGTCTGCCGACTTCACGTGGCCGTCGCGCTGTTCGTTGCCGGTGTTGAGCGATGTCACATCGATCTCGGCGGTGACCGACGGCGTGCCGTCCGTGTCGACGGTGATGGTGCCACTGAAGTTCTCGAACTTCCCGCGGACCTTGCTGACCATCAGGTGGCGTACCGAGAACTCGACTGTCGAGTGGGCGGTGTCGATCGCCCAGGTGCCGACGCTGAGGGGAGCGGTTGCGGTGGTCATGTGCCTGTCCTTTGTCTCTCGTGTGTGAGCACCGGCTCGTCCGGACTCTGCACTGCCCAACCGGACCGCAGTCCGGATTATTCCGGCCATCGACTCGCATTCCTTAATGAAAATGATTATCGTTAAGGTCATGTCCTCGACCTCAGCTGACCTCATCCCGGTGACCGTGCTTTCGGGCTTCCTGGGAGCAGGCAAGACGACGCTGCTCAACCACATCCTCGCCAACCGGGAGGGGCGCCGGGTGGCGGTGATCGTCAATGACATGAGCGAGGTGAACATCGACGCGGCGCTCATCGCGGGGCAGGGGCATCTCGACCGGACCGAAGAGAAGCTCGTCGAGCTCACCAATGGATGCATCTGCTGCACCCTGCGTGAAGACCTCATCACCGCGGTCGCGGATCTGGCCCGGCAGAACCGATTCGACCAGATCGTGATCGAATCGACGGGCATCTCCGAGCCGATGCCGGTGGCGGCGACCTTCAGTTGGGAGTTCGAGGACGGTTTCATCCTGTCCGAGCTGGCCCGACTCGACACCATGGTCACCGTCATCGATGCGTGCACCTTCCTGCCGGAATTGGCGCGCGGGGAGGCGCTGGCCGACCGGAACCTGGCGGTGGCCGACGGCGACGGCCGCAACATCGCCGATCTGCTGGTCGATCAGGTCGAGTTCGCCGACGTCATCCTCGTCAACAAGACCGACCTGGTGAGCGCGAAGACGATTGCGACCGTCGAGGCCGTCGTGCGGCGCCTCAACCCCACCGCGCGGATCGAGCACACCGAGCACGGGATCGTCCCGCTGGCAACCGTTCTGGACACCGGGTTGTTCGATCCGGAACTGGCCGCGGAAGCGCCCGGGTGGGACGAGGAGATCGCCAATGGGCACACTCCCGAAACCGAGGAATACGGCATCAGCAGCATGACGTTCCGTGCTGCTCGCCCGTTCCATCCGCAGCGTCTCGCCGCGGCCCTCGATCAGGTGCGAGGCCTGTTGCGCAGCAAGGGTTTCTGCTGGATCGCGACCCGCCCGAACATCGCCGCCATCTGGTCGCAGGCCGGCCCCAATCTCACGATCGAGCCCGCGCAGTACTGGACGAGTACCGACATAGATCCCGGTCAGGAGATCGTCTTCATCGGTATCCGCCTCGAAACCAGCTCGGTACGAGCACTTCTCGACTCAGCGCTCCTCACCGACGACGAAATGGCGGCCGGCACGAGTGCCTGGCTGCGTTATGCGGACCCGCTGCCGGCCTGGACCGCCGCGCACAGCCACGTCTGAGTGCGTCGCGGCGCGGCTGCCGTGCTTACCGGCGCGTCAACTGGTGCAAGCCCACCACAGCACCGATGTCAGGCATTACGTTGGTCGGTATGACATGTGTCCGCGGCGCCGGCCTGATCCGCCGATCGCGACCGCGACTGATGCCGCTCCGTTGCGGAACGCCCGAAAACCGGAACTGAACAACACATCACACGACGAGAGGTACCGCCCGATGTCGATTCACCCAGCACTGATCAAGGCCACCCGGACCGTGGCCACCGGCGTCATCGGCGTGGCGGCATACGATGTGCTGCGGAAGGCGCTGCGCGCGGCGCCGGTCCACGAAGCCAGTGTCACCACCGCAGCGTGGGCGCTGCGCGGCACGCGCAAAGCCGAGGAAGCCGCGGAGAACGCCCGGCTGAAGGTCGCCGACGTGATGGCCGAGGCGCGCGAGCGGATCGGCGAAGAAGTGCCCCCGCCGTCGGTGGCCGACGCCGAACATTCCCATGACCACTGATGTGCTGACCGACGTGGCCGATGCGCCCAGCATCGATGCCGACGCCGAGCTTGCGGTGATATCCGTTGCGGCGGGGCGGATTCGGGTTCATGCCCCGTGGCTGCGGGGTGACGCCGTCCGAGCGGTGGCGATCGAAGACGCCGTCGACAAGGTCGGTGGCGTCAGAACCGTCCACGCGTACCCGCGCACGGCGTCGGTGGTGATCTGGTACTCGCCGCAGCGCTGCGATACCGCGGAGCTGCTGACTGCGATCCGGGCCGCGCAAGCCACCCCGGCCCAGCTGGTCCCCGCCCGCTCGCCGCGTTCGGCCGATATTCACAATGCCGAAGTACTGCGGATGGTGCTCGGGGCGTTGGCTCTGGCGCTCTTGGGAGTCCGTCGCTACGGGCTGTCCCGGCCGCGGCTGCTCGGGCCGGCCGCGCGGACATTCGCGACCGGCGCGACCATCGTCACCGGATACCCGTTCCTGCGCGGGGCGCTGCGCGCGCTGCGCGGCGGCAAGTCGCCCGGCACTGATCTGCTGGTGTCCGCGGCGACCATAGCGAGTCTGGTTCTGCGCGAGAACGTCGTCGCACTCACGGTGCTGTGGCTGCTGAACATTGGTGAATACCTTCAGGATCTGACGCTGCGTCGTACGCGTCGAGCCATCGCGGACCTGCTGCGCGGCGTTCAGGACACCGCGTGGGTGCAGTTGGACGACGGCACCGAAGTGCAGGTCAACGCCGAAGCGCTACGGATCGGCGATCTGGTCGTCGTTCATGAGCAGGTCGCGATTCCCGTCGACGGTGACGTCGTCGCGGGCGAGGCGATCGTCGACCAGTCGGCCATCACCGGCGAGACCCTGCCCGTGACCGTGGCGCCGGGTGCGGCCGTACACGCCGGATCAGTGGTCGTGCGGGGCCGTGTGGTCGTGCGGGCCCGGGCGGTGGGCAGTCACACCGTGCTGGGCCGCATCGTGGCGAGAGTCGAAGAGGCGCAACGTGATCGGGCACCGATCCAGACGGTGGGCGAGAACTTCTCCCGTCGCTTCGTGCCCGCCTCATTTGTTCTGGCAACGGCGACGTTCCTCGTCACCGGCGATGTACGCCGGGCGATGACCATGCTGCTGGTGGCATGCCCGTGCGCGGTGGGGCTGGCCACCCCGACCGCGATCAGTGCGGCGATCGGCAACGGCGCCCGGCGCGGCATTCTGATCAAAGGTGGTTCGCACCTGGAAGCGGCCGGCCGGGCCGACGCCGTGGTCTTCGACAAGACCGGCACCCTGACTCTCGGCCGGCACATTGTCACCAACATTGTCTCTTTTCAGGAGAGTTGGACTCCCGAGGAAATTCTTGCGTACGCGGCGAGTTCGGAGATTCACTCACGGCATCCGTTGGCCGAGGCGGTGATCCGTTCGACCGAAGACAAACACATCGTGATTCCGCCGCACGAGGAGTGCGAGGTGCTCGTCGGTCTGGGCATGCGGACCCGCGCCGACGGCCGCACGTTGCTGCTCGGTAGCCCGTCGCTCCTGGATCGGGAGAATGTCACCGTGTGCGGCGAATCCGATGAGTGGGTGCAGCGCCTGCGCCGTCAGGCCGAGACGCCGCTACTGCTCGCCGTCGACGGCGAACTGGTGGGTTTGATCAGCCTTCGCGACGAGGTGCGCCCCGAAGCGGCGGAAGTGCTTGCGCGCCTGCGGTCCTCGGGGGTGCGCCGGATCGTCATGCTCACCGGCGATCACGCCGAGACCGCGCAGGCAGTCGCCGCCGAACTCGGCATCACGGAATGGAAGGCCAACGCGCTGCCCGAGGACAAACTCGCGCTGGTGCGCACTCTCCATGACGAGGGTTACACCGTTGCGGTGGTGGGGGACGGGGTCAACGACGCACCCGCACTGGCCGCGGCGGACATCGGTATCGCAATGGGATTGGCCGGCACCGACGTCGCCGTCGAGACCGCAGACGTGGCACTGTCGACAGACGACCTGCGACGGTTGCTCGACGTCCGAGGGCTCAGCGACCATGCGGTCGGGGTGATCCGGCAGAACTACGCCATGTCGATCGCGGTGAACGCCGTCGGGCTGCTACTCGGAGCGGTCGGCGGGCTGTCCCCGGTCCTGGCCGCGATCCTGCACAACGCGTCGTCCGTCGCCGTTGTCACCAACAGCTCGCGCCTAATCCGCCATGAGCTGGCTCAGTCCGGCGCGAGCTCACCGAGCAGATAACGCTGTAGCGTCACGCCGAGGTCGGCGGCGAGTTGTTCGTTCGAGCGGTTGACCAGCGGTTCGAGCCCGAAGACATAGCGCGCCAGCGCGAAACCGTTGACCTGCGACATCACCAGGGCGGCGCGGTACTCGGCATCCGCGGACCCCAGGCCTTCAGCAATCGGCGCAATGATGTTGCGCGCCAGGAAATCTCGCACCAGCTTTGCCGCCTCCGGCTCGGAGGTGGCGGCGCGCACCATGCCGATCATGGGCCGCCTGCTGACTTCATCCTCCAGGGCGTTGAGAATGAACGTCGCCAGTCGCAGGCCGGCCTCGTCCTTGTCGCCGTCGAGTACCCGGCCGATGACCACGGCGGGTTCGACCGGTAATTCGACCACGGCGAGGAACAGATCCCACTTCTTGCCGTAGAAGTGGCTGACCAGCGCGGGGTCGACGCCGGCCTGCAACGCGACCTGCCGCAGGGACGTCCGCTCGTATCCGAGTTCCGCGAACAGCTTTCGCGCGGTCTGCTCGATCGCCTCACGGGTCTCGTTGGGTCCCGGGCGACGTCCACCGCGGGTAGGTCGCTGCGTCATTCGACTCCCCACTCACAGAATTCTTTACGTGTTGAATTATAGCCCCGGCGGGGTTAATGTCATACCGTCAACCCCGTTGATGAACCAGGAAGTAGAGACGTTCCGCGCAGTTCGCCCGTGCGAAAGGTTCACGGATGCAGCGACTTTCGATCAGACGCCGGCTCGGTCAGCACTGGATGTACGTGGTGGCCGTGATGGTGGTCGTGGTCGCCGGGTTCGCGGTGTACCGGCTGCAGGGCATCTTCGCCTCGCATGACGTCACCTCGACGCCGAGTGGCGCGGTGAACGACATCGTGCCCTTCAACCCCAAGCACGTGGTGATGGAGGTGTACGGGCCGCCGGGAACGGTCGCCACCGTCACCTACCTGGACGTCAATGCCCAACCGCAGCGCGCCGACGCCGTCACGTTGCCGTGGACCTACGACACGACCACCACGCAGCCCGCGGTGTTCGTCAATCTCCAGGCCCAGGGCGACAACGACTCGATCGGCTGCCGCATCACCATCGATGACGCCGTCAAGGACGAGAGAACGGTCAACACCGTGCACGCCTTCACCTACTGTCTGGACAAATCAGGATGAGCGCGGGCCGCGTACCCGACTTCATCCGCCGATACTCGGTGCTGATCGCCTTCTTCTGGCTGGGCCTGGCCGTGGTCACGAACGTCTTTGTGCCGCAACTCGAGACCGTGGCCGAGTCGCACAACGTGTCACTGAGCCCGACGGACGCGCCGTCGCTGCAGGCGGCCAAACAGATCGGCAAGGTGTTCCACGAGTTCGACTCCGACAGCTCGGCCATGATCGTCCTGGAGGGCGATCAGCCATTGGGCGCCGCCGCGCACCACTACTACGACGGCCTGATCGACAAGCTCACCGCCGACACCAAACACGTCCAGCACGTGCAGAACTTCTGGGGTGACCCGCTGACGGCGGCCGGTTCACAGAGCGCCGACGGCAAGGCCGCATTGGTTCAGGTGTATCTCGCCGGCAACCAGGGTGAGTCGCTGGCCAACGAGTCCGTCGACTCCGTCCGCCGGATCATCGAAACCACGCCGCCGCCAGCAGGTTTGAAGGTATTTCTCACCGGCGCCGCGCCCCTGATCACCGACCAGTTCGAAGTGGGCCGGCACGGCACGCTGAAGACCACGCTGATCACCATCGGGGTCATCATGGTGATGCTGTTCTCGCTCTACCGCCGTGTCACGACGGTGATCATGGTGATCTTCACGGTGATGATCGAGCTGACCGCATCGCGCGGTGTCGTCGCGGTGCTCGCCAACGCCGGCATCATCGAGCTGTCGACGTACTCGACGAACCTCTTGACACTCTTGGTCATTGCCGCCGGCACCGATTACGCGATCTTCCTCCTCGGCCGCTTCCACGAGGCCCGCTATGCGGGAGAAGACCGGATCTCCGCCTACCACACCATGTACCGCGGTACCTCTCACATCATCCTGGGGTCGGGCCTGACCATTGCCGGGGCGGTGTTCTGCCTGACTTTCACCCGGTTGCCCTACTTCGAGAGCCTCGGAATTCCGGCCGGCACAGGTGTTCTCGTCGCCGTGGTGGCCGCGTTGACGCTCGCGCCCGCGCTGCTGTGCATCGGCCGGCACTTCGGCCTCTTCGAACCCGTGCGTCAGCTGCAGACGCAAGGCTGGCGGCGCATCGGTACCGCCGTCGTGCGCTGGCCCGGCCCCATCCTGGTCGCGACCGTCGCGGTGGCCCTCATCGGCCTGATCGCCCTGCCCGGCTACAAGACGAGTTACGACACCCGCCCGTACATGCCCGCCGATGCGCCCGCCAACATCGGCTACGCCGCGGCCGAACGACACTTCTCGCAGGCCCGGCTCAATCCCGAGCTGCTGATGATCGAAGCCGACCACGACCTGCGCAACTCCACCGACATGATCCTGCTCGAGCGCGTCGCGAAAGCGGTGTTCCACACCGACGGCATCGCTCAGGTGCAGTCGATCACCCGGCCATTGGGGACGCCGCTGGACCACTCGTCGATACCGTTCCTGATCAGTGCCGGAAACGCCGGGCAGATCAACAACCTGCCCTTCCAGCAGGCGCGCAGCGCCGACCTGCTCAAGCAGGTCGAGGTGATCAACAATTCGATCGACATTCTGCGACAGCAGTATTCGCTGCAACAGCAGTCGAGCGGCATCACGCACGAGCAGGCCACGGCATTTCAGCAGACGGTCGCGACCGCCCAGGACCTGCGTGACAAGATCGCCAACTTCGACGACTTCTTCCGCCCGCTGCGCAACTACTTCTACTGGGAGCCGCACTGCTACGACATCCCCGTCTGCGCTGCCTTGCGGTCCATATTCGACGCGCTCGACGGCATCGACGACCTGACCGACCAACTGAATGACGTCGCGGGGAGCATCGCCAAACTCGATGCGCTGCAGCCGAAGTTGCTCGCGCTGATCCCACCGCAGATCGCCAGCCAGCAGACCAACCGCGAACTGACGATGACGAACTACGCCACGAACAAGGGTCTCAACGACCAGGCTGCCGCATCGCTGCAGAACGCCACCGCGCTGGGCCAGGCATACGACGCGTCGAAAACCGACGACTCCTTCTATCTCCCGCCGGAGGCGTTCACCAACCCCGAGTTCCAGCGCGGGATGAAGCTGTTCATGTCGCCGGACGGCAAGGCCGCCCGGATGATCATCACGCACGACGGCGATCCCGCGACGCCCGAGGGCATTTCGCACATCGCCGAGATCAGGCATGCCGCGCAACAGGCTGTCAAGGGCACGCCGCTGGGCGGGTCGAAGATCTATCTCGCGGGGACTGCGGCCACCTACAAGGACATTCAGGACGGCGCCAAATACGACCTCATGATCGCCGGTATCGCCGCGCTGAGCCTGATCCTGCTGGTGATGATGTTCATCACCCGAAGCATCGTTGCGGCCGTCATCATCGTCGGTACCGTGGCGCTGTCGTTGGGCGCCTCGTTCGGACTCTCCGTGTTGATCTGGCAGGACATCTTCGGTATCGAGCTGTACTGGATCGTGTTGGCACTGGCCGTCATTCTGCTGTTGGCGGTGGGCTCGGACTACAACCTGCTGCTGGTGTCGCGGTTCAAGGAAGAGATCCACGCCGGCATCAACACCGGCATCATCCGGGCGATGGCAGGGTCCGGCGCGGTGGTGACCTCGGCCGGGCTGGTGTTCGCCGCCACCATGGCGTCCTTCGTGTTCGCCGACCTTCGGGTCCTCGGCCAGATCGGCACGACCATCGCCCTCGGTCTGCTGTTCGACACGTTGATCGTGCGGTCGTTCATGACACCGGCCATCGCGGCGCTGCTCGGACGGTGGTTCTGGTGGCCGCTGAAGGTGCGGCCGCGCCCCGCCAGCCAGATGCTGCAGCCCTACGGATCCCGCTCGGCCGTGCGCCAACTGCTGTTGTGGGAAGACGGCGATCCTGCGGTCACGGGATCGGGTGCAGGTGCGCGACGGCATGGAGGAGACGCATGACGGGCATCGAACTGTGGGGCGGCCTGACCATCCTCGCCGGGCTGATGGCACTGATCTGTCTCGCATGCGTCTTCGTGTACATCCGCGGGCTGGAGCGGCGGCCACCCGCCGCACTGGGTGAACAGGTGGGCGCCCACAAAGCCGTACTGGTCAAAGTGCGCGAGGGCCAACCGATGTCGCAGGACGAGATCGACTACGCGAAGGAGCTGGTGTCCGACGCCGGCTCGCCGCTCGCCTATGCGATCCCCGCGCTGCTGTTCACCATGGGCTTCTTCTACGTGGTCGGCTGTATGTATGAACTCCAGGTCCACGGCGGCCATCCGTCGTTCCGCACTTTCATCGGCGGCATCCCGATGCTCACCTCGCTCAACATCTTCGGTCAGCTGCACCGGGTGGCGCGATTGAAGAAGCGCGTGCCCTAGCTACCGGGGGCCGAAAGCCTTTGCCGCCAAATCGATTTGGGTGGAGGTGGCGAGAATCTGGCTGCGGTTCTCGACGTGGAGAGCGGCCTGCAGACTGGGGGCCTCGAGGTTGGCCCACAGCACCTGCTTGGTCGACTCGACACCGAATTTCCCGTAGCTGCACAGGGTTTCGGCGATAGCCAGGGCGTCGGCGACGACGTCGTCCGCCGACAGGCGCGAGACCAGCCCCAGGCGCAGCGCCTCGTCGGCCTCGACCGTCCGGGCCGTGAGAATCAGATCGAACGCCTGCCCCGCGCCGACGATCCGGGGGAGCGTGTAGCTCACCCCGATGTCGCAGCCGCCGATGCCCAGCTTGATGAACTGGGTGCAGAACCGTGCGCCGGGTCCCGCGAGGCGGATGTCGGCGGCCAGCGCGACGGCGAAGCCGCCGCCGTATGCGGGCCCGTTGACCGCGGCGATCACTGGCTGGCGCAGATTCTGGATTCGGGTGGTCAGCTCGGCGATACGTTCCTGCCAGCGCATGCCCGACCGCGGAAATTCCAGTCCGCCACCGGCTTCCGGCGGGTTGGGGTCGGAAAGGTCCAGGCCGGAACAGAATCCGCGGCCGGCGCCGGTGAGTACGACGACGCGGCACTCGTTGTTGCGGTGGATGTCCTCGAGGGTGCTGTGCAGCGCTTCGACGAGGTCGAAGTTCAGGGCGTTGAGTTTTTCCGGCCGGTTCAGGGTGAGGACCGCGATCTCGGGGCGGGGATAGGCGAGCGACAGCGTTGTCATGCGCCTGACGTTAGCCGCTGTGCCACCCGGCCACGCCGACGGCGATCATGCGCAACTGCTTGCGTGCGGTCCGTTTGACGTCGTCCAGTGCTTTGGCGTCATTGGCGTCGTCGATGGATTCGGCGGTGGTCATCATCGTGTTGACGAACAGGCCGGCCACGATGTTGAGGTCCTCGGCGCTCCAGGTGGTGAGCCCGGGCAGCCGGCCCAGGTCGATCGCGAGCTCCGAGGTGATCAACCGGATTTCCGTGCGGATCGCATAGCGCAGCGCGGTGACGCCGCTGTTGCGTTCGCGGCTGATGAAGCGCCAGTGCTCGGGGCGTTCGGCGACGCTGCTGAACAGGATGTCGACCGAGGACTCGATGATGCGTTTGGGGTCGAGCTGCCCGGCGCGGCCGCCGCGGAGCATCTCCCGCAGGGCGCGGAACGACTCGTCGATCAGTACCAGGCCGAGGGCGTCCATGGTTTCGAAGTGCCGATAGAAGGCCGCAGGCACGATGCCGGCCTCGCGGGTGACCTCGCGCAGGCTGAGCGCGCTGAAACTGTCCTCGTCGAGCAGCTTGAGGGCGGCCGCGATGATGGCGCGGCGGGTGGCTTCCTTGCGCTCTTCGCGCGAGAGGTTGTCCTGGACGCGGGAGCTTGATGAGCGGCTGGACCTCCGGTCGCGTGAACCAGGGGTACGACTGTTCACCGAACAAAGTTTACACAGCGCGGTAAACGGGAACTCTGAAACATTTGTGTGAGGTAAATGCGTACGGATGTTCACCGTGTGATGCGGGCAACAACCTGCGGTTTAACCCTTGACGCGAACGGTTGGCATCAGTCACTGTGTACACATGTTCACCGAAACTTTGAGCCGCCGAGTTCGGCGCTCCGCCCTGGTTGGCATCCTCACCGGCCCGCATGGCGTGGACCGGTACACCGAGGTTTTCGACCGCACCTGGACTGTCAACGATGCCCGCGCCAAGGTGGTCGCGGTCCGCCGGCAGACGCCGCGCAGCGTCACCCTGACCCTGCAGCCCAACGACGCCTGGCAGGGCTTCAAGGCCGGCCAGCACATCAACCTGACCGTCGAGATCGACGGCCGTCGCCGCACCCGGTGCTACTCGCCGGCCAACTCCGAGGGCAGCCCCGTCATCGAGCTGACCGTCGGTC
Source organism: Mycobacterium sp. SMC-16 (assembly GCF_046250085.1). Taxonomy (NCBI): domain Bacteria; kingdom Bacillati; phylum Actinomycetota; class Actinomycetes; order Mycobacteriales; family Mycobacteriaceae; genus Mycobacterium; species Mycobacterium sp. SMC-16. The sequence goes on along the minus strand of NZ_CP176427.1, from coordinate 4,312,733 downwards.
TGCACGACGGCGGCCTGGTCTCCAGCCACCTGTTCGAGCACGCCGAGCCCGGCATGGTCGTTCACCTCGACTCCGTCGGTGGTGACTTCGTCCTGCCCGCGCAGCGTCCCCGCCGCATCCTGCTGGTCTCCGGCGGCAGCGGCATCACCCCGGTGCTCTCCATGCTGCGCACACTGCGCGAGGAGAACTTCGACGGCGAGGTGGCGTTCATCCACTACGCCCGCAACCCCGAAGAGGCCGCGTACGCCACCGAGCTGGCGGCCACGCCCGGGGTCAAGGTGCTGCACAGCTACACCCGATCCAACCGCGGTGACCTCAGCGGCCACTTCGGCCCAGACCACCTGGCCGCCGCCATGCCCAACCCCGACGCGGTGTTCGTCTGCGGCCCGCCGGCACTGGTCGACGCGGTAAAGGACCTCCTGCCGGGCGCGCAGTCCGAGAGCTTCGTGCCCCCGGTCATCGCGGTCCCGACCGAGGCCTCCGGCGGCAGCGTCGCCTTCACCGAGAGCAAGGTCGACGTCGTCGACGACGGCCGCTCGATCCTCGAGCAGGCCGAGGCCGCGGGCCTGAACCCGACCAACGGCTGCCGCATGGGCATCTGCCACACCTGCACCCGCAAGAAGATCAGCGGCCCCGTGAAGAACCTGATCACCGGCGCCGTCTCGACCGCCCCCGACGAAAACATCGAAATCTGCGTGACCGCCCCGTGCGGCGACGTCCAGATCGACCTCTAGACAACCCCACCAGCCCACACACCCAAAGGAGACGAACCATGGCTCAACGTCCCGCCCCCATGACCCCCGAGCAGTTCGACGAGTTCGGCCGCGCGCTCGACGCCATTCGCGAACGCCACCTCGCCGACCTCGGTGACCGTGACTCCGACTACATCCGCAACATCATCGCCATGCAGCGCAAGCTGGAGATCGGTGGCCGCGCGCTGCTGTTCCTGCCGCCGGCCTGGCCCGTCGGCACCGTGATGCTCGGTCTGTCGAAAATCCTGGACAACATGGAGATCGGCCACAACGTCATGCACGGCCAGTACGACTGGATGGGTGACCCGGCGCTGCGCGGCCAGAACTTCGAATGGGATTCGGCCTGCCCGTCCAACCAGTGGCGGCACTCGCACAACTACATGCACCACACCTACACCAACATCGTCGACATGGACCGCGACATCGGCTACGGCATCCTGCGGATGAGCGAGGACCAGAAGTGGAGCCCGTACTTCCTGGGCAACCCGGTCTACGCCTTCCTGCTGATGGTGTTCTTCCAGTACGGCGTCGCGCTGCACGAGCTGGAGGCCGAGCGCATCCGCACCGGTGAAATCCGCCTGCGGGACAAGAAGGACATGCTGCGTGAGATGTGGGCGAAGGTCCGCAAGCAGACCGTCAAGGACTACGTGGCCTTCCCGCTGCTGGCCGGACCGTTCCTGCCGTTCGTGTTCGCGGGCAACATGACCGCGAACCTGATGCGCAACGTGTGGTCGTACGCGATCATCTTCTGCGGTCACTTCCCCGAGGGCACCCACGAGTTCTCCATCGAGGAGACCAAGAGCGAGACCCGCGGCCAGTGGTACTACCGGCAGCTGCTGGGTTCGGCGAACCTGTCCGGTGGCAAGTGGTTCCACATCTTCAGCGGCAACCTGTCGTTCCAGATCGAGCACCACCTGTTCCCCGATATCCCGGCACACCGCTACGCGGAAATCTCACCGGAGGTCAAGGCGCTGTGCGAGAAGTACGACCTGCCCTACAACAGTGGCCCGCTGCACAAGCAGTTCTTCTCGGTGGTCAAGAAGATCTGCCGCCTGGCCCTGCCGGACTCATGGCTGACAAAGCGGGCACCAGAAGGTGATCCGGTCCGTGAGGTTGTCGAGGTCGCCGACGACGTCGAGGTTCTCGTGCCGGTGTCGGCCGGCTGATTCGATCAGCGTCCCGCACCTGCGACACGCCTGCCCGGCCCGGCCGTACACCCAGAGTTGACGGCCGGGCCGGGTATCGCCCGTTGTGGTCCGGCTCCATCTGTTTCTGTTCAGCCACAACATGTCCCGGGCCCGCTGCGCCAAGCGCAGCGGGTCTTTCACTGTGCTGACCGGGGCAGTTGGACGGCGGCCGACAATGAAGCACAGCTCGTTGGCGTAGACGTTGCCGACGCCCGCGAGATTGCGTTGGTCGAGTAGTGCTTCGTGCAGCGGCCGGTCGGGGTCCTGGGTGAGGTTCTGGGCGGCTCGGTGCGGATCCCAGTCCGGGCCAAGCAGATCCGGGCCGAGGTGTTTGACGGGTTCGTCGTCGTGGTCCCGGTGGAGGACTTCCAGGGTGCCCAGTTCGGATCCCACCGCCTGAATGTCGCCTGCTTCCAGAATGATCCGGGTCTTGTGGTCGGGGCGGCGGGGCCTGGAGTTGACCTGCCACTTGCCCTCCATCTTGAGGTGCGAGTGGATGCTGGCCTCGGCCGTGCGGATGAACAGGTGCTTGCCGCGGCTGATGACCTCGTCGACCGTCTGGCCGGTGAGATCGACGGTCGCGAACTTCGGGACGCGAATATCGCAGCGGGTCAGCGTCTTTCCCTGCAGCGCATCGCGGAGGATGGCTGCGGTGTGCCAGACGGTGTCGCCTTCGGGCATCAGCGGATGTAGGCGTGAGCCCGGGTCAGCGCGCGTTCGGCGTCATGCGCGATCTTCTGGACCAGGGGAGCGGCCAGTTCGAGGTCGTCGATGAGGTCGAGGGCCTCGCCGGCCCAGATCGGCACGTAATCCATGTCCAGCTCGGCTGTTCGGTCGCGGAACTGCTGTTGCGCCTTGGGATTTGCGTCGAGCTCAGCGTCGCGGTCCTGCCACTCGTCGGTGAAGACGCTGCGCAAGGTGCGTGCCGGATACTCCGCGGGCCAACGCGTTTCGACCGGTCGGGCGGCGATGTCGATGGCCCGGCCGCTGGTGGTGTCCGCCGCCTTCGCCTTGAGCATGACTTTCGATTCGGCGGCGCTGAGCAGGGATTCGTGGGTGGCTTCGAATCGGGTGCCGACCATGGCGCCCGCGGCGCCGAGGGTCAGTGCGGCGGCCAGGCCGCGGCCGTCACCGATCCCGCCGGCCGCCAGCACGGGGATACCGTGCGCGAGGTCGACGACCGCGGGGACGAACGGCAGCGTCGACCGGCCGCCGTGATGGCCCCCGGCCTCTCTGCCCTGCGCGACCAGCGCCTGGACTCCCGCGTCGAGCGCCTGCTTGGCCTCGTCGAGGCTGTGCACCTGCGCCAGCAGCGGGATACCGGCGTCGTGGATGGCCTTGGCGAACGGGGCGGGGTCGCCGAACGACAAAATGATGGCGGCGGGCTGCTGCGCGATGACCCAGTCGATGATCTCCTGATTCACCGCCCACGTGAGTAGACCGACGCCCCAGGGCTTTTCGGTGCCCTGCTTGGCCAGCTGGCATTCGGTGGCGAGCATGGTCAGGTCACCGCGGCCGCCACCGATCAGACCCAATCCGCCGCCCTCGGACACCGCAGCTGCCAGCCGGCCACCGGATACGTCGCCCATCGGGGCCAGGACGATCGGGTGGTCGATGCCGAACAGTTCGGTGAGCGGGGTGTGCAGGGCCATGACTTCACTGTATGACTGCTCGATTTGACCTTGCCCCTGGCGGCAATGTTTACCCTCTGGGCTGAGGACATTGACCATGCAGATTTCTGAGCTGGCCCGGCTGACGGGCGCGTCGACCAAGGCCGTGCGGTACTACGAGGACCTCGGCCTCCTGGAGCCGTTGCGCCTCCCCAACGGCTACCGGGACTACACCGAAGAGGACGTGCAGATCGTCAGCGAGGTGCGCGCGCTGGCCGCGGTGGGCATCGCCCCGTCGAAGGCCGGGCCGTTCATCGACTGCCTACGCCACGGCCACGAGCACAGTGACGAGTGCCCCGAGTCGCTTGCGGCTTATCGGGACAGCATCGCGGTTCTCGACGAGACCATCGCAGCGTTGACGCAGCGCAGACAGATCCTCACGGCGCGGCTCAACGCTGCCGCGTGCCGCGAGTTCGACAAGGAGTATGAGCAGGTGACGGACTACACGACGCTTCCCGCGGGCCTTCCGGTTCCCGAAAACGACGGCGCGGCCGACCATCTGGTCGGGCTGCGGGTCCCCGATATCACGCTGAAGTCCAGCGGTGGTGGCCCCGTCCAGCTCGGGAGCCTGCCGATGGGACGGACGATTCTGTATCTGTACCCGCTCACCGGTCGTCCGGGCACCGATCTCCCCGAAGGGTGGGACGCGATACCGGGAGCGCGTGGCTGTTCGACAGAGGCGTGTGATTTCCGCGACCACTTCGCCGAGCTGAAAGCTGCCGGCGCAGAGGAGGTCTGGGGCCTTTCCAGTCAGGACGTCGACTATCAGGCGGAAGTGGTGCGGCGGCTGCGGCTGCCGTTCCACATGCTGTCCGATGAGACGTTCGCGCTGGCCGACGCGCTGCGGCTCCCGACGTTCGCCGCCGACGGGCACCCGCGTCTCTACACCCGGCTCACCATGGTTATCCGAGACGGCCGCATCGAGCACGTCTTCTACCCGATCTTCCCGCCGAACACGCACGCGCAGCAGGTGCTGGACTGGTTGCGCGCACATCCGGTGTAGAGAGCTGACGGATCGCCTGCTGCCGGAGCGGCGCCGGCGGTACGCTCGCCTCGACATCGAGCGGGAGACGGCTGATGACAGAAGCATTTGTGCTTGGTGGTGTCCGCACTCCATTTGCGCGGTACGGCAGTTCGCTGTCGCACATCCGCACCGACGACCTCCTCGGCATGACCATGAAGGGCGCGTGCGAACGTGTCGGCGTCGAGCTCGGCGCCATCGAGGACGTCGTCGCCGGCTGCGTGAATCCCGCGCACGAGGGGATGGGCGACGTCGCGCGCTGGGCCGCGCTCGCCGCCGGATTCCCCGACACCGTGGCCGGGACGACCATCAACCGGTTCTGCGGTTCGTCGCTGAGCGCCACGATCAACGTCGCGCACGCGATCAGGGCCGGCGACCTCGGTGTCGGTATGGCCTGCGGCGTCGAATCGATGTCGCGATCGGGCTGGGCCTACATGAAAGGCGACGCGCCGTTCGCGCCGCGCGGGCCGGTGATCCTGCTCGACACCATGTGGGCCGGCGCCGGCGGCCCGCCCAACCCCGCGCTGCTGGCGCGTAACGCCTACATCAGCATGATCGAGACCGCGCAGAAGGTGGCCGATCGTTACGGCCTGACGCGCGAGGAGATCGACGCCTTCGCGCTGCGAACGCAGCGAAATGCCAAGGCGGCCCGCGATTCCGGGCGACTGGCCAAGGAGATCATGCCGGTCGAGATCGCGGCGACGAAGAAGGCACCGGCGCGGCTTTTCGAACACGACGAATTCATCCGCGACGAGACCACGGCCGAGCAGCTGGCGGCACTACGACCGCAGCCGGGTACGACCCAGATGACCGCGGCAAATTCGACGCCCCTCACCGATGGCGCCAGCGCCCTGGTGCTGGCGTCGGGGGAGCGCGCGGCGGAACTCGGTGTCGAGCCGTTGGCGCGGGTCGTGTCCTCGGCGGTGTACGGGATCGATCCGCTGTTCATGGGTCTCGCCCCGGCGTGGGCCCTGCCTCTGGCCATCAAACGTGCCGGGCTGACGCCTGAGCAGATCGATGTCTGGGAGGTCCACGAAGCGTTCAGCGCGCAGGCCCTCGGTGTGCTGCGGGAACTGCCCAATCAGCTCGGCGGGTTCGTCGTTCCCGATGAGAAGCTCACACCCAACGGCGGCGCCGTGGCGATCGGCCACCCGTTCGGCGCCACCGGTGCCCGGTATGTCCTGACCCTGGCCACCGAACTGCGCGAGCGCAATGTCCGCTACGGGGCCATCGGGGTCTGCGTCGGATCGGGTCAAGGCGTTGCCATTGTGCTCGAAAATCCCTCTGCTGCTTGAGGAGTACGCGAGCGGCTGGGTGCGATTTTTTGTCGTACCCTTCTGCTTTGATGGTGTCATGTCCAGCACCGCAACGGCTTTCGATGTTGAGTCGTCGCCGTGCGAGCGCATGGATGCGTACTTCGCGGAGATCGGTGAGCTGACCGGTCAGCGCAACGCGATCGACGCACGGCTGGTGCAGATTGCGGCCGAGATCGACCGTGACGGGCTCTGGGGTGCCACCGGTGCCCGGTCGATGGCGTCGATGATGGCATGGAAAACCGGTGTGTCACCGCGCAATGCGGAAGTGATGATGGCGGTGGCGCACCGCCTGGAGGAGTTCCCGCGCTGCGCCGAAGCGATGCGCGCGGGCCGGTTGTCGCTGGACCAGGTCGGGGTGGTCGCCGAACACGCAGCCGAGGGTTCTGACGAGCATTACGCCCAGTTCGCCGAAAGCGCCACCGTCACCCAGCTGCGCACGGCCGTGAAACTCGAGCCCCGCCCGGAGCCCGATCCCAAGCCCGAGGCGCCGCGGTCGATCGCCAAGACCACGCACGAAGACGGGTCCACCACATACAAGATCCGCCTACCGAAACTGGAAGCCGCCAAGGTCGATACCGCGCTGGCGTCGCATCAGGATGCATTGGTGGCCGACTGGAAACGGGACCACGAAGACACCGAAGGGGCAGTGTCGGAGCAGGCACCCCCGTTCCCGAACGGTGTGGATGCGTTCATGAGTGTGGTCGAGGCCGGCTGGGACGCCGACGTGGCACTGCGGCCGCACGGGCAGCGCACCACCGTCGTGGCGCATATGGATCTCGAAAAGCGCACGGCTGCGTTGCATTTAGGGTCAGTGCTCACCGATGAGGAACGCCGGCTGCTGTTGTGCGACGCCACGTGCGAGGTGTGGCTCGAGAAACATGGTCAGCCGATCGGGGCCGGGCGCAGCACCCGCACCATCAGCCGCCGGCTGCGCCGCGCTCTGGAACACCGCGACCGCTGCTGCCGGGTCCCCGGGTGCGGGGCGACCCGCGGCTTGCACGCACATCACATCATTCATTGGGAGAACGGCGGGGAAACCGAACTGCACAACCTGGTGCTGGTGTGCCCCTACCATCACCGGTTGCACCACCAGCGGGTCATCACCATCACCGGTCCGGCCGATCGGCTGGTCGTCACCGACGCCGCGGGCCGACAACTCGACGGCGGATCCCTTGCGCGGCCACCCACTACGGCCCGCCCTGATGTGCCGCCCTGCCCCGGGCCGACCGGTGAACGCGCCCAATGGTGGTGGTACCAACCCTTCGAACCACCACCCACACCGTCGACCAACTAGGGCAGCAGCGGCAGCCGCCACAGCGGCGCACCGGGTTCGAGGAACCACAGCCGCGTCGCGGTCAGGCGCAGTATCCGGATGGCGCCGGTCATCATGAGCACCGCCAGTGGCAGCTCGATCAACACCGCGGTGATCAACGGGATGGTCGAATCGTGGCCGAAATCCGAAGTCATGACGTCGAACCAGGCGTCGCACACCAACAGCACGCCGGTCGTGAACGCGGTGAGCAGCACGAGCTGCCTGCGCAACCAACCGAGCACGGCCGTCGTGGCCATGAAGGCGACCAGCAGGCCGTCGAACCCGATCCAGGTGGCCGGCCAGTTGTGCGCGGTGTAGTTTTCCGGAAGCGTGAATCCGAGGTAGACGACCCACGGGATCAGCACGATGCAGCTGCCGGTCATCACCGTCAGCCGGATGCGTCGCATCCTCCTGGCCATCGCAGGCGGAAACACTTCGTCCAGCGGACGCTGCAACCGCATGATCAGGTCGTGCCGCTGCGCCGGCGTCATCGCGGCGATGGCGGCGTCTGACAACGCCTGGTCTGCGTGCTCGGTCACGCCCTTTATTGTCCTACTTCGCGGCCTCGGACAGTCTTCCGAAAATGGTGGCGGACTCTCGCGCCATGCGTGCCAGCACCTCAGCTGCAGTCGGATTGTCATGGATCATGCCGACACCTTCGCCGATATGAACCTCAGCGGTGTCGAAGTCTGACGCTTCGACCGCGGCGCGGTAATCACGCTGGAGCTCAGCGAGATTGGCGCGTAGCGCGTCCTCGGTCCCATACCAGCGGCTGACGAAATCATTGCGCAAAGCGCGACCACCGTAGCCCCGCGGCCACGGATAGCCGCGCACGATGTCGAACACGGTTGAGCGAATGGTGTCGTCGGAGCCTGCGGCGATGGCGCGCTCCCGGGCCACTGGGTTAACCGGCGACTCCTGCACCGCCCACAGCCTGGAGCCGACGAGGGCTCCGTCAGCACCGAGCGAGAGTGCCGCCGCAAGGCCACGACCGTCGGCGATGCCTCCGGCGGCGAGGACAAGGGTATCCGGTGCCCGGTCGGCGACCAGGTCGGCGACCTCCGGGACCAGGGTGAAGGTGGAACGAATCCCCTTACCGTGACCACCCGCTTCGCCGCCTTGCGCAATCAGTACGTCAGCTCCGATGTCGACGCCGCGTCGTGCCTCTTCCAGATCGTTGACCTGATTGAACAGAGGAACATTCGCATTGCGAATCTTCGACGCGAACGGCGTGGGATCGCCGAATGAGAGCGCTACAGCAGCGGGGTTGTGTGCGAGTACTGCATCCAATAGCTCCGGGCGTTCAGCGAGCTTCCAGGCGATGAAGCCGACGCCGATGCGGGTATCTCCAGCCGTGGCGAACTGTGCATTGAGCCAGGCGGCATCGTCATAGCCGGCGCCCAACAGTCCGAGACCGCCTGCCTTTGTGACTGCGGCGGCCAAGCGGCCATCGGCGAACTTGGCCATCGGGGCCAGCACGACGGGCACTGACAGGCCGAACCTCGAAGTGAGTCTCGTCGTGATCATGTTCAGGCGAGTTCGCCGGTGACGAACTGTGCCCGGCCCGCGCCGAACGACCAATCGGCGTCGCCGTTTTCGGTGATCGACACGATCAGGTCTTTGGCGTCCAAACCGCAGTCCCTATGCAGGTGCTCGGCCAGCAGCTCGTAGAACCGCTGCTTCATCTCTGCGGTGCGGCGGCGGCTGACCACCTGGATGATCACCAGCTGGTCTGATCGTTCGAATCCCAGTCCAGTGTCTTGCGCGACAACGTCATCGGGCTCGCGGACGTCGACGACCTGGTAGCGGTCAGTCTCTGGGACCTCGAACGCCTCGACGACGGCAGCGTGCGCGCTGTCCAGCAGTTGGCGGATTTGCTCAGGAGTCCGGCCGCGGACGACTGTGAAGTTCAGCAATGGCATGGTGCGCTCCCATTCTTTCAGCTATGCCTGCACCAACGCCGCTGACGCACAGCGTATTGCGAATGAGCAATTGTCAATACCTGTGGATCGGGGTGTTTCAGGCGACCTCCGTTTCGGTGTGTTGATCGCCGTCTGACGGTGGTGTCGGTGGGGTGATGTCGGTGGGTCGTTCGAGCAGTTTGCCTTTGTGGAAGACCGCTCCGGCGCGGACGAGGGCGACCAGATGTGGGGCGTTGACGGCCCGCCAGCGGGCTTGGGCGGCGTCGATCAGCTTGTAGGCCATGGCCAATCCAGCGGCCCGTGATCCCGGACCCTTGGTGACCTTCGTTCTCAAACGCACTGTGGCGAAGGTGGATTCGATCGGATTCGTGGTACGCAGATGGATCCAGTGCTCGGCGGGGTAGTGGTAGAACTCCAGCAGGACATCGAGGTCGTCGACGATCTTGGCGACCACTTTCGGGTACTTCGCGCCGAAGGCAACCGCGAAGGCCTTGACCGCGACCTGAGCTTTGTCGATGTCTTCGGCGTTGTAGATGTCCTTGATCGCCGCCAGCGCGGCCGGATGCGCTGACTTCGGCAGCCCGGCCAGGACGTTGGCCTGCTTGTGGAACCAGCAGCGCTGCTCTCGGGTCTTCGGGAATACCTCCCGCACCGCCTTCCAGAACCCGAGCGCGCCATCGCCGACGGCCAGCACTGGGGCGGTCATGCCGCGGCGTTTGCAGTCGCGCAGCAGATCCGCCCACGACTCGCATGACTCCCGATAGCCGTCGGTGATCGCCACGAGTTCTTTGCGGCCGTCAGCGCGCACGCCGAGCATCACCAGCAGGCACAGCTTCTCCTGGTCCAGGCGGACCTTGAGGTGAATGCCGTCGACCCACAGGTAGACGTAGTCGCTGCCGGACAGGTCCCGGGCAGCGAACGTACGGGCTTCGTCTTGCCACTGCGCGGTCAGACGGGTGATCGTGGTGGCCGACAACCCGGCACCCGAGCCGAGGAACTGCTCGAGTGCGGGCCCGAAGTCGCTGGTTGATAGGCCGTGCAGATACAGCAGCGGCAGCACCTCACTCATCTGCGGGGACTTGCGTGCCCAGGCCGGCAAAATCGCCGAGGAAAACCGCTGCCGCTCACCAGAATCGGGGTCGACACGGCGGTCGTTGACCCGCGGCGCTTTCACCTGCACGGCACCGGCCGCGGTCAGCACCTCACGCGGCTGGTGATAGCCGTTGCGGACCACCAGTCGGTGACCGTTCTCGTCACGCTGATCAGCGAATGCGGCGACGTACGCGGCGACCTCGGCCTGCAGGGCAGCGGCCAACATCTGCCGGGCTCCGTCGCGGACGATCTCGTCCAACAACGACCGGCCGGCCTCGCCGCCGTTGGCCTCCTCGGCATCGTGAACTACGGTGAGCATGGGCGTACCTTCCCAACCAGCGCGCCAACGCCGGTCTTGATCGAATACCTGATTCCGTGATGATCATCCTCGGGAAGGTGCGCCCACTTTCAGGCCACCTCCTCGGGCCTCATCCACAGGTATTGATCATTGCTCTTGCGAATACCGGCCCTGTCTCAGTGACCTAAATCCTCGTAGGTAAGAGCGCCAGCCTCCGACGGAGTTTTGCCTAGCGCAGCCGTAGCCCCCGCGGTGTCCGGGAGAAGCCGGCGTCGGCCAGCGCAGCATGGACCTGGGCCTGCTCGGCGTCAGGGGTGGGGGCCAATACCGGCTGCCCGTTGACCTTCTCGATCAACAGCGACTGCAGCCGCCCCGCGCTCACCAGGTCGGCCAGCGCACCGGCCGCCGCGCGTTGTTGTTCCGGCGTGGCGTCGAACGACAGCAACGACTTTCCGCCCCGTTCCAGGAACCACACCAACTCGCCGTCGACCAACGCCACCAGTGCGCCTGCCTTGCGGCCCGGCCGGTGGCCCGCGACCTCGGGCCAGGGGAGCGCGACGCCGTAGGGATTTCCGGGGTCGGTGGCGGCGAGCACGATGGCGGTGTAGTCGGGGCTGCTCTGGTCGACATTGTCGAGGTAGTTGCGCAGCCGGTCCACCGTTGACGCCACTGCGAACTGTGCACCACCAAGCGATTCGATGAAATACCCGCGCTGGCAGCGGCCGGCTTCCTCGAAAGCCGTCAACACCTTGTACAGCGTGGCGAACCCGCCGGGCAGGCCGTCGGCCGCGCCGCGGGTGACGACGCCGTAGCGGTTCAGCAGCAGCTCGGCCTGAAAGTGCGCCCGCGTCGTGGATTCCGGCTCGGCGGGTGGCAGGGCCGACCACCGGCCGGCGACCGTCGGGTCGACGGTGCGGGTCTGCGGCCGGGCGACGCTGTAGCGGCTGAGCCGGGGCGGGCGCTGCTGCCGTTGCCGGTGCGCACCTCCTGGTTTGCGTCCCGCGTTGCCGAGCAGCGCCCGCACCGGGGCGAAGGTGTCGCCGGTGACCCAGCCGGCCCAGATCAGTTCCCACAGAGCCTGTTTCGTGTCGGTGCCGTCTTCGGCCGCCAGCTGCCGGAAGAAGTACGCCCCACCGCTGCCGAGTGTGTCGAGCAGCTCGCGATGCGTGTCGGTGAACTCGATCTCGGTGCCCGGCGCCAGCGAAAGCGGCGCGGTGTCGGCACGGTGGAACACGACCCAGCCGTCGTTGCTACCGATCTGACCGGCGCCAGACCACATGACCTCACCGGAGGCCAGGAGTTCGTCAAGCATCGCCGGCTGGTAGTCCGAGACCCGCTGGCCGAACACGAGCGGCTCGACCGCCGACGCCGGAATCGGCACGCCGGCAAGCTGTTCGATGACCGAGGCCAGGCCGTCGATGCCGCGGGCGTCGCCGAATTGCTGCCAGGCCGGCAGGAACCGGGCGTATGCGGCGGTGCTCACCGGTTCGATATGGGCCCGCAGCGCGGCCAGCGAACGGCGCCGCAGAATCTTCAGAACCGTGGCGTCACACCACTGTTGGTCGACGCTGTCCGGAAGATCAGTGAATTCACCGCGGATGAGCTTGCCGTCCAACACCATCCGGCTGAGGGCATCTGCAGTCACGCGGTGGCCCAGGCCGAACCGGCTAGCGGCCTGGGTCGTCGTGAACGGCCCGTTGGTCCTGGCGTAGCGGCCGAGCAATTCACCCAGCGGGTCGGACACCGCGGCGGTGAAACTGGCCGGCACGCCGACCGGCACCGCAACGCCGAGCCCGTCGCGCAGCAGACCCATGTCTTCGACCGCGGCCCACCAGCTCTGGCCGGCGAAGGTCACCGAGACGGCGCGCTTGGCGGCCTGTAGCGTGGCGCACCAGGCCTCGACATCGCTTGCGGTGCAACGCTGCCGGAGTTCCTCGGTACTGAGCGGACCGAGCAGTCGCAGGAGGTCGGCGATGCCCTCGGCGTCGCGGGCGGCCCGGTCTTCGGTCAGATGCTGCAACTGACGGATGGTCGACGCCACGACATCGGGATCGAGCAGTTCGCGCAGTTCGACGCGGCCCAGGAGCTCGGCCAGCAGGGTGGCGTCCAATGACAGTGCGGCAGCCCGCCGTTCGGCGAGTGGACTGTCGCCCTCGTACATGAATGCACCGACGTAGCCGAACAGCAGCGAGGCGGCGAACGGTGATGGCGTGGCGGTCTGCACGTCGAGCACCCGGATCCGTCGTTGCGCGACGCGGCGCATCAACTCGATGAGCATCGGGACGTCGTAGACGTCCTGCAGGCACTCGCGCACCGTCTCCAGCACGATCGGGAAATCCGGGTACTTGCGGGCGATGTCCAGCAATTGGGCGGCGCGCTGCCGCTGATGCCACAGCGGCGACCGCTTGCCGGGATGGCGCCGCGGTAGCAGCAGCGCCCGCGCCGCACACTCGCGGAAGCGGGAGGCGAAGAGTGCGGACCCGCCGACCTCGGCGGTGACGATGGGCTCGATCTCATCGGCTTCGAAGACGAAAATGTCCGCGCCGGGCGGATTTTCCCCGGTGTCGGGCAGCCGGAGCACGATGCCGTCGTCGGATGCGGTGGGCTTCTCGTCGATGCCGTACCGCTCCATGATCCTCCGACCGACGGCCAGTGCCAGCGGACCGTGGACCCGCAGCCCGTAGGGGGAGTGCAGGACGATCCGCCAGTCACCGAGCTCGTCGCGGAACCGTTCCACCACGAAGGTGGTGTCGGTGGGCACGGTGCCGGTGGCCTGCCGCTGCTCGTCGAGCAGCTGCCACAGGTTGTCGGTGGCGTAGTCGTTGAACCCCATTGTGCTGCAGTACTCGTCGAATTCGGCGCGCGGCAGTCCAGCGAGCTTTCCGGTGAAGGCGCCGATCGCGGCGCCCAGCTCGGCGGGCCGGCCGACGGCGTCACCGCGCCAGAACGGCAACCGCGCGGGCTGGCCGGGCGCGGGCAGCACCAGCACCCGGTCGTGGGTGATCTCGGTGATGCGCCAGCTGGTAGCGCCGAGGGAGATGACGTCACCGGGCCGCGACTCGTAGACCATCTCCTCATCGAGTTCGCCCACCCGCGAGGGCTTTTCATCGCCGGTGGCCAGGTAGACGGTGAACATGCCGCGGTCCGGGATCGCGCCGCCGGAGGTGACGGCCAGCCGCTGCGCGCCGGGCCGGGCGGTCAGGGTGCCGTTGTCGCGGTCGTAGACCAGACGCGGCCGCAGCTCGGCGAACTCGGTCGACGGGTACTTGCCGGCCAGCAGGTCGAGCGTCGCTTCGAATGCGCTGCGCGGCAAGGCGGCGAACGGTGCGCTGCGGCGGACCGCGTCGAACCAGCGGTCGGCGTCGAGCGGTTCGAGAGCCGCCGCCGCGACCGTGTGCTGGGCCAGCACGTCGAGTGGATTGGTGGGTACCTGCAGCGTCTCGATCTCGCCGGCGCGCATCCGCTGCACGGTGACGGCGCAGTCGATCAGGTCGGTGCGGTGCTTGGGCAGCAGCACGCCCTCGGAGATCTCACCGACCTGGTGGCCGGCGCGGCCGATGCGCTGCAGACCACTGGCCACCGAGGGCGGCGCCTCCACCTGGATGACCAGATCGACGGCGCCCATGTCGATACCGAGCTCCAAGCTCGAGGTGGCGACGACGGCTTTGAGCCGGCCGCTCTTGAGATCCTCTTCGACCTGCGCCCGGGCCTCCTTGCTGACCGAACCATGGTGGGCCTTGGCCAGCAGGCTCGGCGCGCCGAACGTCTGCCCGCTGCCCATGAGGTTGGCCGGCGCGCCCCCGCCGACCTGCGAGTTGCGTTCATTGGGCAACTCGATGCCCGAGCGGGCGGCGTGAATCTCGTTGAGCCGTGCGGTGAGCCGTTCGGCCAGCCGCCGGGAGTTGGCGAAAACCAGCGACGAATTGTGCGACTCGATCAGGTCGACGATGCGTTCCTCGACATCGGGCCAGATGGTGCCGCCGTCGAGGTTGGCCATGTCCGGCACCGGCACCTCGACGCTCAGGTCGAAGGTCTTGGCGGCCGGTGGTTTGACGATGCTGGTGGGCGCGGCCCCCGATAGGAAACGGGCGACTTCCTCGGGCGGCTTGACGGTCGCGGACAGGCCGATCCGCTGGGCCGGCTTGTCGAGCAGCTCGTCGAGACGTTCCAGCGAGAGGGCCAGGTGTGCGCCACGTTTGGTGGCCGCGACGGCGTGCACCTCGTCGACGATGACGGTGCGTACCGTCGCCAGTGTCTCGCGGGCCGCCGACGTCAGCATGAGGAACAGCGACTCGGGAGTGGTGATCAGGATGTCCGGCGGTGTCGCGATCAGTTGGCGGCGCTGCGCCGGGGACGTGTCACCCGACCGCACGCCGACGGTGATCTCGGGTGCCGGTGCCCCGACGCGCTCCGCCACCCGCGTGATGCCGGTGAGTGGCGTCGACAGGTTGCGCTCGACGTCGACCGCGAGGGCCTTCAGCGGCGAGACGTAGAGGACTTTTGTGCCCTTGGCGCCGTTGGTGTTGGCGGGCTCCTGAGCCAGCTGATCGATGGCCCAGAGGAACGCCGCGAGTGTCTTGCCCGACCCGGTGGGCGCGATGACCAGCGTGTTGTGCCCGTCGGCGATGGCCTGCCAGGCCTGCGCCTGGGCCGGGGTGGGCGTGCTGAAGGCAGCCGCGAACCACTCCCGGGTCAGGTCACTGAACCTGTCGAGTGGATTCACGTGTCCATACTGCCTCGCGGCACCGACAAGTTATGCCGGGTCAGGCGAGTCACAGCAGCCACTGTGATCGCTGTGAGAGAACTAATCGCGTCTCGCGCCGCTCGAACGCAACTGGGTGGCGGAAAATCCGCTGATCCACCGCCACCCAGTTGCATTCGAGCCGCCGGCCCGGGATGTCGGTCCGGGCACCCGGGCTGGGCGAGTGCCGGCCTGCGGGGTGGGCCGAGAGCCGATGTGGGACGACTGCGCCTAGCTCAGCCGTTCAGCGTGCGCTGATACCGCCGCATGCCGGCGAGCCACCGGTCATAGTCGGCGCCTTTGTGCCGGTACATCTCCAGGACCTCGGGGTGCGGGAGCACCAGGAACGTCCCGTCCTCGATTGCCTTGACCACGAGGGCGGCGACGTCATCAGGCCCGACGACGTTCCCCGCGTGGGTCACGGCATTGCCGGCCACCCGGATCGCGGCGTCGGGGGAGTCCGTCATGCCGCGTAGCAGGGGCGTGTCGACGCCCATCGGGCACACGCAGCTGACACCGATGCCCTGGTCGCCGTAGGTGATGCTGAGCCACTCCGCGAAGCCGACGGCGGCGTGCTTGGTGACGCTGTAGCCGGCCGCACCGAGCTGGGTGAGCAGGCCGGCGGCCGAGGCCACGGCGACGAAATGCCCGGCGCCGCGCTCGACCCATTCGGGCACAACGGCTTTCGCGGCGCGGATATGCGCGCGCAGATTGATGTCGATGATGCGGTCCCAGGCGGCCTCGTCGTCGCCCAATCCCGGTTCGCCGGTGATGCCGGCGTTGGCGACGTAGATGTCGACGGGTCCGTACGCCTCGCGGGCGGCGTCGAGCAGCGTCGCGATGCCGTCGACCGACGACGCGTCGGCGCCGATGCCGACACCGCCGTAGCCCGCGGCCGTCTCTGCGGCAGCCTCGGCGTTGATGTCGCCGGCCACGACCGACGCGCCCGCGGCGGCCAGTGCCGTCGCGATGGACCTGCCGATACCCGAGCCCGCTCCGGTGACGACGGCCACCGCACCTTCGATCTTCACGGGCTCATGTCTACCTCAACCGAACTGAACCCCTTGCGCCAGCGGCAGCTCGGACGAGTAGTTGACGGTGTTGGTGGCCCGGCGCATGTAGGCCTTCCAGGAATCGGAGCCGGATTCGCGGCCGCCGCCGGTCTGCTTCTCACCGCCGAACGCGCCGCCGATCTCCGCGCCGGACGTGCCGATGTTGACGTTGGCGATGCCGCAGTCCGACCCGTCGGCGGCCATGAAGCGTTCGGCCTCCCGGATGTCGGTGGTGAAGATGGCCGACGAAAGCCCTTGCGGTACCGCGTTGTTGAGGGCGATGGCCTCGTCGAGCGTGTCGTAGGTCAGGACGTACAGGATCGGCGCGAACGTCTCCTGGTGCACGATGGCCGTCTGCCCCGGCATCCGGACCACCGCCGGCGTCACGTAGTACGAGCTGGGGTGCAGTTGAACTCGCTCGCCGCCGGTCACCTCGCCCCCTTCGGCTTGCGCCTGCTCGAGCGCGCCCACCATGTCGCGGTAGGACCGCTCGTGGATCAGCGGCCCGATCAGGGTGCCCTCCGCGGACGGATCGCCGACCGGCAGGCTCTGATACGCGGTGACGATCCGCTGCACCAGTGTGTCCACCACGCTGTGGTGCGCGATGACGCGGCGCAGCGTGGTGCACCGCTGGCCTGCGGTCCCGGCGGCGGCGAACACGATGCCGCGCACCGCGAGATCGAGATCGGCCGACGGCGTGACGATGGTCGCGTTGTTGCCGCCGAGCTCCAGCAGCACCTTGCCGAACCGCTGCGCCACCCGAGGCCCGATCTGCTGACCCATCCGCACCGACCCTGTCGCGCTCACCAGCGCGACGCGGGGATCGTCGACCAGCTGCTCACCGATCTGGCGGCCGCCCAGTACCAACCGGCCGACATCCGCCGGGGCGCCGACGTCGGCCGCGGCGCGCTCCAGCAGCGCCTGGCAGGCGACGGCGGTCAGCGGGGTGAGCTCGGAGGGCTTCCACACCACGGTGTCGCCGCACACCAGCGCGATGGCGGTGTTCCAGGCCCAGACGGCGACGGGGAAATTGAACGCGGTGATGACGCCGACGACCCCGAGCGGGTGCCAGTTCTCCATCAGCCGGTGTCCGGGCCGTTCCGAGGCGATGGTGCGCCCGTAGAGCTGGCGCGAGAGGCCGACCGCGAACTGACAGACGTCGATCATCTCCTGGACCTCACCGAGCGCCTCGGAGGTGATCTTGCCGGCCTCGATGGTCACGAGGGTGCCCAGATCGGCCTTGTGCTCGACGAGCAGTTCACCGAGGCGGGCCACGAGAGCACCGCGCACCGGCGCCGGCGTGGTGCGCCAGGCGACAAAGGCCTGCGCCGCTTCGACGATCGCGGCGTCGGTTTCCTCGGCGCTGCTCTCGGGAAGCGTGAACAGCACCTCACCGGTGATGGGCGTGCTGGCGTGCAGGCCGTGGGCGCCGGGCTCACCCAGGGTGACGTGAGCCCCGACGGCCTGGAGCGCGGTCCGCACGCGGTCACGGAGCTGATCGGCGGTGGGCAAGAGATGATTCTGCACAGAGGTCATGATGCCGCTTTCTCGTAGAGGTCGTAAGGGTCATGGATGTGATGGCTGATGGCGCCGGCCATCCAGGCGAGGCTGTAGTCGCCAGTGTCGTCGGCGGCGGCCGGTTGTGCATCGCGGTCCAGGTTCGACCGGAAGATGCCGGCTGCCGACGCCGGTAAGAAGTCCTCGTAGACAACGGGTTTCGTGGGATCGTCGCCGCGGTAGTAGGCCAGCCCCTGCGCCGCCATCTCGGTGTCGGTGGCGGGGAAGTATCGGTCCCAGTGCTCCTGATCGGCCATCGCGGTGTCGTAGCGCTCCCGGCCGGCGCGGGTCAGCGCCACCCCGCGGGCCTCGACCTCACCGAAGCGCACCCGCAGGCTGCCGTCGAACAGGGTGCCGTCCGCGGCGCGAAACGTGCGTGGCTCGGCCAGGGCCCGAAACGACTTCTGCCGCAACAGGACCGGCGGGCCGTCGGTGGCGGGCGACCCCTGGATCGCGTCGATCATGGTGATGCCGCGGGCCGTCATCCGGCGGTACAGCTCGTCGATGTCGAGCACGCGCGGCGTCAGGTGATTGATGTGGGTGGTGGACACGCCGGCGATGTCCGCGGCGACGGCGGAGACGGCGTTGAGTTCGTCGTACCAGGCCCTGTCGATCGGCGTGCGCGACAACGCGAAGGCCGCGACGGCGCGCCGCACGAAGTCGTCGGCATCGGCTTTGGGGCAACCGTCGGCGGCGATGCGGCGGGCCTGGGCGATCAGTGCCGGGTCGAACAGCTGGCGCTGACCGATGAACCGCTGTACCCGGGCCCGCAGGTCGGGGGAGAAGAAGCGGGCGTCCGCGGTCGCCAGCATCGAGGTGAAGACGCGAAACGGGTTGCGGTCCAGCTCTTCTGCCTCGATGGGACGGAAGGCGGTGGAGACCACGGGCACCGGTGAGGCGGCCTCGCGCAGATCGTAGAACCCGACGGGGTACATGCCGAAGGCCGCGAAAAGGTCTGCGACGTCGGCGAGTTCGGCGGGGCTGCCGACCCTGATGGCGCCGTGACGTTCCGCGGTGACCCGGTCAACGGAGCCGAGCCGACCGTCCGTGGCGCAGTCCCGGTTCACCGCCGTGCTGACCTCGACCAGCGTGGTGTAGGCCGGTACCTCGGTGCCGTACATGTGGGACAGCGCGGCGGCGAACGCGGCACGCAGCTCCCACGTCTGAACCGTCATGGCAACGCCTGCGGGTAGTCTCCGGCCATGGCCGAAGCCGAGCAGCTTGACGATGTCGACCGAATCCTGGTGCGGGAGCTCATGGCCGACGGCCGCGCGACGCTGGCGCACCTCGCGACGGCGGCGGGGCTGTCGGTCTCGGCGGTGCAGTCGCGGGTGCGCAGGCTCGAATCTCGCGGTGTGATCACGGGATACACGGCGCGGATCAACCCCGAGGCCGTCGGCCACATGCTGTCGGCGTTCGTCGCGATCACCCCACTCGATCCTTCCCAACCTGATGATGCCCCGGCGCGGCTGCAGCCTTTCCCGGAAATCGAGTCCTGCCATTCGGTGGCCGGCGAGGAGAGCTACGTCCTGCTGGTGCGGGTCGCCACGGCGCGGGCGCTGGAGGGCCTGCTGCAGCGGATCCGCACGGTCGCCAACGTTCGCACGCGAAGCACCATCATCTTACAGACTTTTTACGATGATCAGGTGTCGCTGCCGGAATAGTTCCTGTTTCGAGTCCATAAAACTGTAAATATTGCGTTAGGATGGCGGCATGACCGCTGTTCTGACTTCTGGTGACGGGCTGTCGGCGGGCCGCGCCCGCGACGTGCGCGACGTGCTGGGGCGCAGCATCCTGACCGACGGTCTGGACCTGGTGCTCGATCTGGACCGCTCGGGCGGTTCATATCTGGTCGACGCGCGCGACGGCACCCGGTACCTCGACATGTTCACGTTCTTCGCGTCGTCGGCACTGGGGATGAACCATCCGGCGCTGACCGATGCGGGCTTCCGTGCCGAACTGGCGCAGGCGGCGGTGAACAAGCCGAGCAACTCCGACGTGTACAGCGTGCCGATGGCGCGCTTCGTGCAGACGTTCGCACGGGTGCTGGGTGACGCGGCGTTGCCGCACCTGTTCTTCGTCGACGGCGGCGCGCTGGCGGTGGAGAACGCGCTGAAGGTCGCCTTCGATTGGAAGAGCCGACTCAATGAATCGCGCGGCATCGACCCGGCGCTGGGCACCCGGGTGCTGCACCTGCGTGGCGCCTTCCACGGCCGCAGCGGCTACACGATGTCGCTGACCAACACCGACCCCAACAAGGTGGCCCGGTTCCCCAAGTTCGACTGGCCGCGCATCGACGCCCCGGTGGTGATGCCGGGCGTGGATATCGTTGCGCTGGAACGGGAATCGCTGCGCCAGGCCAGGTCGGCCTTCGAGGCGTACCCGCACGACATCGCGTGCTTCATCGCCGAGCCGATCCAGGGCGAGGGCGGTGACCGGCACATGCGCCCCGAGTTCTTCGCCGCGATGCGGGAATTGTGCGACGAGTTCGACGCGCTGCTGATCTTCGACGAAGTGCAGACGGGCGTCGGCATGACCGGAACCGCCTGGGCCTACCAGCAACTGGGTGTCACGCCCGATGTGGTGGCGTTCGGCAAAAAGGCGCAGGTGTGCGGCGTGATGGCCGGTGGCCGCGTCGACGACGTCGACGACAACGTCTTCCGCGTCAGCTCACGGATCAACTCCACCTGGGGTGGCAACCTCACCGACATGGTGCGGGCCCGGCGCATCCTCGAGGTCATCGAAGCCGACGGCCTCATCGACAATGCCGTGCGGATGGGCTGGTACCTGGTGGGGCAGTTGCGCTGCCTGGCAAGCGAATTCCCGTCGCTGGTGCTCGACCCGCGCGGGCGCGGGCTGATGTGTGCGTTCAGCATGCCCTCGGCCGCGCAGCGCGACGAGGTGATCCGCCGGCTGTGGCAGCGCCATGTCATCCTGCTGGCCAGTGGCACCGACTCCGTGCGGTTCCGGCCGGCGCTGACGGTGTCGCGGACGGAGATCGACGAGGCCGTCCAGGCAGTGCGGGACGTGTTAGCGGCGCTCTAGGACCTGCTGGCGGATCAAGCCACGCAGCCGGGTCAGCTCGGCGCCGCTGACCAGGGTGCAGTCGTGCAGCTCGGCCAATTTCCTTGCGGCCGGCGTGAAGTCGTTGTTGGTGACCACCATGGTGTGCGCGCAGTCCTGCATGGGTGCGCCGGCGACCACTTCCTGGACGGCGCCGGGGCCGACGGGACGGGACAGCCTTTTGCATTGGATGGCAAGGCGATTGGGCCGCGTGCCGACGATCAGGTCGACACCCCAGTCTCCGGACAGCTCGGTCATGATGACGGGGACGCCACAGGACCGGGCGATCCGGGCGACGTAATCCTCGAATTCGGTGCCGGACATGTCGTGCACCGGGTCTTCGTGGCGGCTCGGGGTGCGCATTCCGGTGACGACGTGCGGGATGGCGGCGAGAAGCAGTGGCACGCCGACGGCCACGGCCAGCGCCGGCTCCCATGTCCAGCCGTGCAGATACGCGGCGCCGCCGGCACACAGTCCTGCCGCGCTCAAGAGTTTCATCCGCACGCCAGGCATCGTAGGGCCGACCCCCGACAGGTCTTTACAGGATGCCGCCAATTTACTACCGTGCGTAGTAGAGGTGATCCGAATGACTGGTGACTCCAGGAATTGGCAACGTAACTTCGATTGGGCCGCAGGGTTTTTGGTCGTCGCGCTGCTGCTGCACGGCGGCGATCACATGCGGCGGGGGATGAACGTCGTCCCGCCGGCGGTGATGGTGGGTGGCACGCTGCAGCTGATCCTCGCGGCGGTCACGATCGTGTTGGTGTTCAGGCGGAACCGGTGGGCACCGCTCGCAGCCGTCGGTATCGGCTACGCCGGTGCGGTGGGTTTCACTGCGGCGCATCTGCTTCCGAAATGGGGATTCTTCAGCGACAGTTTCATCAACGCGCCGCCGTGGGCACGCGTGACGGCGTTCTCGTGGGTGACCGCGATTCTGGAGATCGCCGCCAATCTGGTGTTCGGCACCATCGGTCTGATGCTGGTGCGAGAGCGGCGCGCGACGCCAAGTGCAATCTGAGGGTTGCAGTACGGGTGCATGTGTGCAACTGTGGAGTTGCACATAACGCCACTCGAAGGGGAATCATGGACACGCTCGACATCACCCGGACCATCGACATCAACGCGCCGATCCAGCGGGTCTGGGACGCCCTGACCAAAGCCGAGCTCATCGCGCAATGGTTCGGTGACGCGGCCGAACTCGAGGCGATCCCGGGTGGCACAGGGTTCTTCGGCTGGAATGCCCACGGCAAGTTCCGGGTCGTCGTCGAAAGCGCCGAGGCGCCGCACACGCTCGTCTATCGGTGGGCGCATCGCGAAACGGATGCCGACCCGACCCCGCAGAATTCGACCGTCGTGCGCTTCGACCTCACCGAGATCGACGGCGGCACCCGGCTCGACCTGCGCGAGACGGGCTTCGAGACCCTGGCCGATCCGCAGACGGCGCACGCCGAGAACAGTGGCGGCTGGACTGCCGAGCTCGACGACCTGGTCGCGTACCTGCAGGCGGCGGTGTGACCGACACCCGCATGCCGGCGGTGCTGGCGGTGCTCGCCGACGAGACCCGATGGCGCATCCTTACCGAGTTGAGCGCCGACGATCTGTCGGCGAGCGCCCTGGCGGGCCGACTGCCCGTGAGCCGGCAGGCGATCGCCAAGCATCTGTCGGTGCTGGCCGACGCGGGGCTGGTCGAGCCCGTCAAGGTGGGCCGGGAGATTCGCTACCGCGCGCTGGGGGCCAAGCTCAGCGCTCTGGGAACCGAGCTGGAAACCATTGGCAGACAATGGGATCGGCGTCTGGCTGCGATCAAACGCATCGCCGAGGGTCCACTGGCGCCCTAGCGCCGAACAGGCGCATACTGGGGTTGGCGGTGATATTGATGCTCAGCCCGACAACCGATCGGTTCCGCGACGACGATCCCAGCGTGCATCAGGCCGCGCGATTCGGCCTGGTGATGGGGAGCGTCGGCGTCGGCTTCATGGTGCTGGCGGCCGTGTGGGTCCGGCACTGCAGTGGCTACGACACGGCGGCGTGCAGCATGCCGTACCGCACCGTGCTGGCGCTGGCCGGCCCGCTGTTCCTGTTCGGCAGCGGGGTGTGGGCATTCGTGCGGACCTACCGGGCCTGGCGGGGCGACAAGGTCTGGTGGGCCTGGCAGGGCGCCGGCTGGTTCCTGCTCCTGCTGATGTCCATCGTGCTGACGATGAGCCTGCCGGTGCTGCTGTTCTGAGTTCGGCGGAGCCTAACCGAGCATCGCGGCGGCGAAGCGCCGCACCGATTCGACGCCCGTTGCGGCGGCGTCGTCGAATCCGGCCCGGGTGCGCACGGAAATCTCCCGCGTGGCGGGGTCCAGGGTGATCTCGGCCAGCAGTTCGCCGGTCGTCGGCTCGCAGACCGCCCACGAGTACAACGTGTCGGATTCCCATTGCGCCGTGCGGGTTTGGACGTGATCGGGGGAGTGCTCACCCAGGTCCGCCAGTGACGGCCGGTCATCCATCCGGTCGTCGGCGCGCAAGGCGCGCAGGTACCACGCGCCGGCGTTGATCTCGATAGCTTCCATGATGAAAAAATCCGCCGGGTGGCCAGAGAACTGACCACCCGGCGGATCGAAAGAACTAGTCCTTCAGCTCGGCGATGACGGTGCCCTGCGTGATGGCGGCGCCGGCCTCGACCGACAGGCCGGTCACGGTGCCGTCCTTGTGCGCGGTCACCGGGTTCTCCATCTTCATGGCCTCGAGCACGACGATCAGATCACCCGCGGAGACCTGCTGGCCCTCCTCGACGGCGACCTTCACGACGGTGCCCTGCATCGGCGCGGTGACCGAGTCACCCGAGGCGGCCTTGCCGCCGGCGGCGCCACGCTTACGCGGCTTCGGCTTCTTCTTGATGACGCCGGTGGCCGCGCCACCACCGCCACCACCGATGGCCAGATCGCCGGGCAGCGACACCTCGACGCGACGGCCACCGACCTCGACGACGACCTTCTGACGCGGCGCCGCGTCTTCGTCGTCTAGGGCCTCGCCACCGGTGAACGGCTCGACCGTGTTGTTCCACTCGGTCTCGATCCAGCGGGTGTGCACGTCGAACTTGTCGCCGTCACCGATGAAGGCCGGGTCGGAGACCACAGCGCGGTGGAACGGGATGACTGTGGCCAGACCCTCGACGTTGAACTCCGCCAGCGCACGACGCGAGCGGGCCAGGGCCTCTTCGCGGGTGGCGCCGGTGACGATCAGCTTGGCCAGCATCGAGTCGAACTGACCGCCGATGACCGAACCGCTCTCGACACCGGAGTCCATGCGGACGCCGGGGCCGGTCGGGGCCTCGAACTTGGTGACCGGGCCGGGGGCCGGCAGGAAGCCGCGACCGGCGTCCTCACCGTTGATCCGGAACTCGAACGAGTGGCCACGCGGGGTGGGGTCCTCGGTGATGTCCAGGGCGTCGCCGTTGGCGATCTTGAACTGCTGCAGCACCAGGTCGATGCCCGAGGTCTCCTCGGTGACCGGGTGTTCCACCTGCAGACGGGTGTTGACCTCGAGGAAGCTGATCAGGCCGTCCTGGCCGACCAGGTACTCCACGGTGCCCGCACCGTAGTAGCCGGCTTCCTTGCAGATGCGCTTGGCCGACTCGTGGATCTCCTTGCGCTGCGCGTCGGACAGGAACGGCGCTGGGGCCTCCTCGACGAGCTTCTGGAAGCGGCGCTGCAGAGAGCAGTCGCGGGTACCGGCGACGACGACGTTGCCGTGCGTGTCGGCGATGACCTGAGCCTCGACGTGGCGCGGCTTGTCCAGGTAGCGCTCGACGAAGCACTCGCCACGGCCGAAGGCCGCGACGGCCTCACGGGTGGCCGAGTCGAACAGCTCGGGGATCTCCTCGAGGGTGCGGGCGACCTTCATGCCGCGGCCGCCACCGCCGAAGGCGGCCTTGATGGCGATCGGCAGACCGTGCTCCTTGGCGAACGCCAGGATCTCGTCGGCGTCCTTGACCGGGTCCGGGGTGCCCGGCACCAGCGGTGCGTTGGCCTTGGCGGCGATGTGGCGCGCGGTGACCTTGTCGCCGAGGTCGCGGATGGACTGCGGGCTCGGCCCGATCCAGATCAGCCCGGCGTCGAGGACGGCCTGCGCGAAGTCGGCGTTCTCGGACAGGAAGCCGTAGCCCGGGTGGATGGCGTTGGCGCCCGACTTGGCGGCGGCGTCCAGGATCTTGTCGAAGACGAGGTACGACTCGGCCGAGGTCTGGCCGCCCAGGGCGAAGGCCTCGTCGGCAAGCCGCACGTGCGGCGCATCGGCGTCCGGCTCGGCGTAAACGGCGACGCTGGCCAGTCCGGCGTCCTTGGCAGCCCGGATGACCCGGACGGCAATCTCTCCACGGTTGGCGACTAGCACCTTGGAGATCTTGGAACTGGCGTGGTTGGCCACAGTGCCTCCTGACGGCGGTTCTCTAAGAAATGTCTTTAAGAATGTATCGCGTGCAGTGTAAGGCCTAACCGGCGGATCCCCACTTCGGGAAACGAGGGCGCCGGGACGTTTTCTTAGAGATTGCCCAAGCGACCCGCTTGACCCGCGCTTTCTCACCGAACATCTGCTTGGGTGATACTGGTGCCGCACCGGACCCGCCGGGGAGCCACGAGTAAGGGGACACCGTTGTTCGTCGAGCCGCAGGCCTCAGACCCCGAATTGATCGCGCGCAAGCGGGCGGTCAACCCCAACGTCCGCATCCCACCGAAGATGCAGTGGGTCACCGACGACGACGGCAACATCCTCAAGCACGAACTGCCCGGGGAGACCCTGTGGCACCGGATCCGGGACACCTACGCCGCGCTGTTCTACAGCTCGGTCGTCACCCACATCCCGTTCCACTTCATCCGGCTCGGCTACCTCCGGCTGTTCGGGGCGAAGATCGGCAAGGGCACCGCGATCAACCGCGGCACCAGTGTCTGGTCGATTCCCTATCTGGTGATCGGTGACCGGGTGTCGATCGGCTTCCGCTGCCTGCTGGACGCCCGCGCGGGCATCGCGATCGGCAACGACGTCGTCATCGCCAGCGACACGCACATCATCGCCGGCGGGCACGACATCAATCACCCGAACTTCGTGCCGGCGCCCAACCCGCCCGACCCCATCGTCATCGACGACCACGTGTGGATCGCGACGCGCGCCATGATCCTGCCGTGCCTGCTCGGCCGCGGCGCCGTGGTGGCCGCCCACACCGTCGTGAACAAAGAGGTGCCGCCGTTCGGCATCGTCGGCGGCGTGCCCGGCAAGATCATCGGGCAGCGCAACCCGGACGCGCTGCACTACAGCGGCAAGTTCAAGCTGCCGTTCTTCTGAGCCGATCCGGATCAAGCGTCGCGCAGGCGGCGCTTGATGCGCGTCAGCATCGCCGACATGCCCCGCAGGCGCAGCGGGCTGATCAGCTTGGCCAGCCCCAGGTCGGCATAGAAGTCGTCGGGCACCGCGAGGATGTCCGACGCCGGCAGGCCGTCCAGACCGGCCGCCAGGATGGCCGCGAAACCCCGCGTCGTCGGGGCTTCGGCCGGCGCACTGAAGAACAACCGCACGTGCTCGGGGTCTGCGGCGTCGACGTGCAGGAACAACGGCGACTGGCACTCCGGCACCGGCTCCATCGCGGCTTCTTCGAGCGACGACGGCAACGGCGGGAGTTCATTCGCGAACTCCAGCAGCAGTGCCAGCTTGTCCTGTCCCTGCATCTCGGAGAACTCCGACACGACCTCGGCCAGTGCCGCGGGCATGGTCACGAAGGCGCGTCCCCCGGTTCCTCACCAACGGCGACGGGCACCCGCACCGCGTTGCCCCACTCGGTCCACGAACCGTCGTAATTGCGGACCGCGGGCAGGCCGATCAGGTGCGTCAGCACGAACCAGGTGTGGCTGGAGCGCTCGCCGATGCGGCAGTACGCGACGGCCTTGTCGTCGGGAGAGATGAAGCCGTACAGCTCGTCGAGTTCGGCGCGACTGCGGAACCGGCCGCTGTCGTCGACGGCCTTTGCCCACGGGATGGACCGCGCGGTGGGGATGTGACCGCCGCGCAGCGCACCCTCCTCCGGGTAGTCGGGCATGTGGGTGCGCTCGCCGGTGTACTCCTGCGGCGAGCGGACGTCGATCAGCGGCTCTTTGCCGAGGATCGCGAGGACGTCGTCCTTGAAGGCGCGGATCGGGGCGTCGTTGCGCTCGACCACCGGGTACCCCGTGGTCTGCTTGCTCGGGACGTCCAGCGTGGTGTCCCGGCCGTTGGTGATCCACAGATCGCGGCCACCGTCGAGCAGGCGCACATCAGGGTGCCCGAAGAGCGTGAAAACCCACAGCGCGTAGGCCGCCCACCAGTTGCTCTTGTCGCCGTAGATCACCACGGTGTCGTCCCGGCTGATGCCCTTGCGATCCATCAGTGCGGCGAACTGCGCGCCGTCGATGTAATCGCGGACATGCGGGTCGTTGAGGTCGGTATGCCAGTCGATCTTCACCGCGCCGGGGATGTGGCCGGTGTCGTACAACAGGACGTCCTCGTCGGATTCGACGATGGCCAGACCCGGGCGTCCGATGTTGCCGGACAGCCAGTCGGCGGTCACCAGCCGATCGGGATGCGCGTAGGTGGCGAAAGCGGGATGTGGGTCTGCAGGCAGCGGCACACTGGAAGCGTACCTAGGCCCGAAATGCGCCGCAGACCCGTAAGGTCGAAACTTGTTTGCGCGACAGCTGCTGCGGTATGAAAACAGCCGTCTCCCACAGGGCTGACTGGAGGGATTGAGGATTTGCCAGAGAAATACGACGTCGGAATCATCGGCCTGGGATATGTGGGGCTGACGCTGGCCACCGTGCTGGCTGAGGCCGGCAACTCCGTCATCGGAATCGAGACCCGTCAGGAATTGGTCGACATGACCAATCAGGGTTTGCCGCATTTCACCGAGACCGGCCTGCCCGACGCCCTCGAGGGCGTCACCCGATTCGGGAAACTGAAGGCCGTCACCGCATTTGACGACAGCTTCTCGTGCGACACGTACATCATCACCGTCGGCACGCCGTTGTCGGCGGACGGTGTCGCGCGCGTCGACATGATCGAGGCCGCGGCCCGCGACATCGCCGGAAACATGCAGGACGGCGCGCTGGTCATCCTGCGGTCGACGGTCAAGGTCGGCACCACCCGCGACGTGGTGGCACCGATGCTGGCCGCCAGCGGCAAGAGCTTCGACATCGCCATGTGCCCCGAGCGCACCCTGGAAGGCAAGGCGCTGCAGGAACTGCGCGAGCTGCCGCAGATCGTCGGCGCCGACGATCCGGCCGTCGCCGACCGGGCGGCCGCGGTATTCCGAAAACTCACCAGCTCGATCGTGCTGGTCTCCGATATCGAGACCGCCGAGATCATCAAATTGGTGAGCAATACGTTCCGCGATGTTCAGTTCGCGTTTGCCAACGAGGTCGCCCGGATTTGCGACGCATTCGGCGTCAGCGCCTATGAGGTGATCTCGGCGGGCAAACTCGGATACAACCGCACCAATATCCCGTTGCCGGGTCTGGTCGGCGGGCCGTGCCTGGAGAAGGACCCGCACATCCTGATGGAGAGCGTCCGCGAGCGCGGCGTCACCCTCGACATCACCGCCGCCGGCCGCCTGGTCAACGAGCGGCAGCCCGCCGAGACGGTGCGGTTCATCAGCAGCGAGATCGCGCGCCGGAAGCTGGGCGCCGACGGGCCGCTGAAGATCAACCTGCTGGGCATGGCGTTCAAGGGCCAGCCCGAGACCAGTGACCTGCGCGGGTCGATGTCCATCAAGGTTTTCAACGAGCTGAAGGCCGCGCACCCGGATGCCGAGATCGGTGTCTACGACCCGGTCACGCCGAATGACGTTCTGGCCGAGGCCTTTCCGGGGCACAAGGTGTACAACCGGTTCGGTGACGCGGTGAGCGGCGCGGATGTCGTCGTCCTCGGCAACAACCACCCGTCGCTCGGCACCATCTCGCCGCGCACCATCAGCGAGTTCATCAGCCCCGACGGTTTCGTCTTCGACTACTGGAACCACTACAGCCACCTGCCGGCCACCGAACTGGGCGACAGCTACTTCGCGGTGGGCCGCAGCGGAAAGGTCGTCGAGCGTGTCTAAGCGGGTCGTGGTCACCGGTGGTGGCGGATTCATCGGCGCCTACCTGGTCAAGCGGCTGGTGCGGGACGGCTGGCAGGTCGCGGTGGTGGACTCCATGGTCCGCGGCGATGCCAGCAGATTCGCCGAAGTCGCCTCGGACGTAGAGCTTTTCACGTGCGACGTCCGCGATCAGGACGCCCTCGAGAAGGCATTCGCCGGCGCCGAGGTGGTCATGCACCTGGCCGCCATCAACGGCACCCAGAACTTCTACACCCAACCGGAACTGGTGCTCGAGGTCGGCATGCTGGGCGCGCTGGCGGTCGTCAACGCGGGCCGCAACGCCGGTGTGCCGGATCTGGTGGTGGCGTCCACGGCCGAGGTCTATCAGACACCGTCGATCATCCCGACGCCCGAGACCATCCCGCTGATGCTGCCCGACAGCCTCAACCCCCGGTACTCCTACGGCGGCGGCAAGATCGCCAGTGAACTGATCGCCTTCAACTACGGTCAGGAGCACTACCGCCAGGTGCAGATCTTCCGGCCGCACAACATCTACGGGCCGAACATGGGCTGGAAGCACGTCGAGCCGCAATTCATCCTGCGGGCGCTGGGCTGCCAGGAGCGCGGTGATGCGGTGTTCCCGATCCAGGGTGACGGCACGGAGACCCGGTCCTTCTGCTACGTCGACGACTGTGTCGACGGCATCATGACGATGTACGAAAAAGGCGGGCACCGCGAGATTTACCACATCGGCAGTGACGTGGAGATGTCGATCCGTGAGCTGGCCGACCGCATCGGCGCCATCGTCGGCGTCGCGTTGGACGTCCAGCCCGGCGAGTCGCCCGCCGGGCAGACGAAGCGGCGCTGCCCCGACATCACGAAGATGGGCAAGCTGGGCTGGACGCCGCAGATCGCCCTGGACGACGGGCTGGCGCGCACCGTGGCCTGGTACCGCGAGCACCGAAATGACGTGCCCGCAAACGACCTGATGTAGCCGGGCACAATAGCGGGTATGAGGGCGCGCATCCTGGCACTGGTCGTCATCGCTGGGCTGCTGCTGACGGGCCTCGCGGCGCTGGTCTACAGCCTCACCCGTCCGGAACCGGAAGCGGTCCAGGCCAAGCCGTCGGCGCAGTTGCCGATGGTGGACAAGGCGTCGCTGGAGCGGGCGATCCACGATGCCTTCACGAGCCAGCCGCCGCAGGCGGTGATCTGTGAGCGCGGCCTCATCGCCCGGGTCGGGCAGAGCACGCGGTGTGACGTCACCATGTCACCGGCCTACGGGATTCAGCCGACCATCACGGTGTCCGGCGTCGACAACGGCAAGGTCAGCTATTCGATGACCCCCGCGGTTTCCAAGACCCAGTTGGAGGCGGCGGTGGCGGACATGGTGACCCGTGCGCGCAAGGCCGCCCCGGATTCCGTCGTGTGCCAGTCGGGGCTCGAGGGCAAGCAGGGTGCGGTGGCGTTGTGCGACATCACCGATGACGGATTCACCAGCCGACGTACCGCACTGGTGAGCGAAGTGTCCGGCCTCGCAATGAATTACGGCCTGACACCGGTGCTGGAGAAGTCGGTGGCGGAGAGTTCGCTTGCGACGCAACTGGGTCAGAGCCCCAGCACGGTCAAGTGCGACGGAGACGTCGACAGCAAGGTCGGCGCGACACAGCGGTGCACCGCGCTCGTCGGCGGCCAGAACCGCGCCTACACGCTGACGGTCACCGACGTCGCCGACGGCAAGGTGTCGTTCAGCTACAAGCCCACCGGCTGAGCAGACCCATCCGCCGGCCGGTTGGCTCCGAATCCCACTGAGACCGATTCGACTCGGAGGTTTGATGGGGATCGAGTACAGCAGTGTGTTCGACGCGCCGCGCGACGACGTGTTCGCCTGGCATGCGCGGCCGGGCGCCATCCACCGGTTGCTGCCGCCGTGGCAGCCAATGAGCGTGGTCGCGGAAGCCGCGTCGCTGGCCGACGGGCGCGCCGTGCTCGGCCTGCCCGGCGGACTGCGCTGGAGCGCGCAACACAATCCGGCCGACTACGCGCCGCCCGCGCGTTTCGTGGACGAATTGAGCCGGGACGGATTGCGTTCGCTGCCAACGGCTTTGGTTGGGCATTGGCGACACGAACACTGCTTCGACGCCGTCGGTGACGGGCGCACCCGGGTCACCGACCGTGTCGACGCGCCGGTACCCGGGCACCTGCTCGAGCCGACGTTCCGGTACCGCCATCGCCAGCTGAGCGACGACCTGGCCGCCCATCAGTGGGCGCACGAACACGGCCGGCGTCCCGGTTCGGTGGCGGTGACCGGGGCGTCGGGATTGGTCGGCAGCGCCCTGACCGCCTTTCTGTCCACCGGTGGTCACCGGGTCATCAGGCTGGTGCGCCGCGAACCACGCGATGACACCGAACGCCGCTGGGATCCCGAATCACCCGCCGACGATCTGCTCGACGGGATCGACGCCGTGGTGCACCTCGCGGGCGCGTCGATTGCCGGCCGGTTCACCGACGCACACAAGAAAGCGGTGCGCGACAGCCGGATCGAGCCGACTCGCCGGCTGGCCGAGTGCGCCGCGGCGGCGACGGACGGGCCGTCGGTCTTCATCGGCGCGTCCGCGATCGGCTGGTACGGAGACGACAGGGCCGACGAGCGCCTCGACGAATCGGCAGGGCCGGGCGACGGGTTCCTGGCCGACGTCGTCGCCGACTGGGAAGCGGCGACGGCGCCGGCCACCGCTGCCGGACTGCGGGTCGTCAACGTCCGCACCGGGATCGTGCAGACGCCGCGCGGCGGCACCCTGCAGTTGATGCGGCCGCTGTTCGCCGCCGGTCTCGGCGGTCCGCTCGGCGACGGGAAGCAATGGCTGTCCTGGATCGACATCGACGACCTCATCGACGTGTACCACCGCGCACTGGTCGACACCGGACTCTCCGGACCAGTGAATGCCGTTGCGCCACAACCCGTCCGTAACGCCGACTACACCCGGACACTGGCCGGGGTGCTGCACCGGCCCGCCGTGTTGCCGGTACCCGCCCTGGGGCCGGCGCTCCTGCTCGGCCGGCAGGGGGCCCGCGAGCTGGCCATGGCCAGTCAGCGTGTGGTGCCCGGCCGGCTCATGGAGGCCGGACATCGCTTCCGGCGCCCGGACCTGGCGCAGTGCCTGCGCCACCAGTTGGGAAAGGCAGCCCGATGATCGACGCGCAGCGACAGGTGGTGGTGGCAGCGCCCGCCGACGCCGTCTTCGCGTACCTGGCGGACTTCACCACGACAACGCAGTGGGACCCCGGCACGATCCGCACCGAACGCATCGCCGGCGACGGCGGCATGGGAACCCGTTACGCGAACACGTCCCGCTTCGCCGGTCGCACCTCGGAGATCACGTACGAAGTCATCGGCCTGACGCCGGGGCAGTCGATCGAACTGCGCGGGGTCAATCGGCACCTGGTTGCGCGAGACACCATCACCGTGACCCCACACGTCGACGGAACCCAGGTCACCTACCGGATCCGGTTCGCTTTCCAGGGGTGGCTGCGGTGGATCGAGCCGCTGCTGCAGCTCGCGGTGGCGCACCTCCTCGACGACGGCGCGCGCGGGCTGCGGCGCGAACTCGCTCGAATCTGATTGCGCTGCAAGTCCTCACACACCGACGGCGGCGGCGCAGTACTGCCACACCTGCGCTACCTCGGCGGCGTCGTCATGCGCGGTGGGCAGGTAATGCGTGGGACGGATCCGGCGGTCGTGCCAGAACTGTCCCGACTCCGGCGGCGGGTTCGTCGCCGTCAGCCACACCGCGGTGTCGGCGGCCTGTTCGGGCGTCCGCAGGATCGGACGCGTCACGCGGCGGAACCCGGGCAGTGACTGCGCGACGCCGGGGGTGTCGGCCCAGCCGGGATGCATGGCCGCCACCATCAGTTCGGGCCAGCGCCGCGCCAGCAGCGGCGTCAACGCGACCTGGATGCGCTTACTGCGCGCGTACGCCGTGGCACCGCGGTAATGCCCGCGCCGGTACTCGATGTCGTCGACCGGAAGTGCCTGGGTGTACATGCCGCCGGAGGACATCAGCACGACCCGCGCTGCCGGGGTCAGCCCCGGCCGCAGGAGTTCCGTCAGCAACACCGGCCCCAGAACGTGGGTTGCCAGCGAGAGCTCATGTCCTTCAGCGCTTTCCGTGCGCTGTTCGGGCATGACGCCGGCGTTGTGGATCACGGCGTCGAGCCGTGGGCGCCGCGACAGCAGGTCTGCGGCGAACGACCGGACGGCCGCCAGGTGCGACACGTCGCACACCTCCACCGCGACGTCGGCAGCCGGCGCGACGGTGAGCACATGGTGTCGCGCGGCCTCGCCGCGGGCCCGGTCGCGCACCGTCATCAACACCGTCGCCCCGAGCGTCGCGAGTTCGGTGGCGATGGCCTTGCCGATACCGGAATTCGCGCCGGTGACCAGCACGGTGCGGCCGGCGAGGGCGCCGGCCGGCAGCTCGGGGTCCCGCCAGAGCTGTTGCCGCACAGCCAGCCCCAGTCGGGAGTACCCGAGTACGACGGTGCGGTCGAGGAGATCGTCGAAGAAGGCGCCGACCATGGTCATCAGGTCAGGGCGACGACGACGACCGGATCGCTCGTCGGCTGGCTGGACCCGGAGCCCGGCTCGACTGTCACGGCCACCTTGGCGGCCGAGTCCAGCGCCGGTATCACCTCGCCGCCGGGTGGCGGCATGGTGTCCGCGCTCATCGTCCCGGCGGATCGCGGCGCTCCCGACGCCGGGATGAACCACATCTGATAGACGTGGCCGGCCGGCGGCGCGGGCACATCGGACATGGCCACGACGACGGCGTTCGCCCGTTGTGACGCGCTGAGGGTGATGGTGCCGCCGGCAACCGGCGCCGAGTACGTGCGGATGTCCGGGTTGGCCAGCACCTGCGACACCGTCGGCTGTGCCGGGTGCTCGGTGAAGCGATCGGCGATCACCGTCGTGCCGATGGTGATCGCGCAGATCACGGCGGCAGCCGCCGCGAGCCGGACGATCAGCCGGCGTCGCCGGGTTCGCCTGAGTGCCAACTCATCCGAACTGCGCTCGGCCGCCTGGATGCCGATGGCCTGCAGGATGCGCACGCGCAGCTCGGCGGGCGGCGTCAGGGTGTCACCCGCGGTGAGCACTGCCATGGTCTCCTGGGTGTCGCCGACGATGCGGGCGAAGGCCTGCGCGGTGTGCGGCGCCGCGACGCCCAGGCGGCCGGCGATGTCGGAGCGTTCGGCCTCGGACACCGCATCGAGTGCATATACGTACGCGAGATCGAGCAATTGCTGTTCGTCGTCGGTGTAGCTGTCAGGCATCGGTGCCCACCCCCAAGCAGTTCTTCAGGCGGATCAGGCCGTCCCGGATTCGGGCCTTGATGGTGGGGAGTGTGACGGCGAGGTGCTCGGCGACCTCCCGATAGGTGTGGCCGCTGTAGTACGCCAGGCCGATGGCTTCGCGCTGGACGGCGGTCAGTCCGTCGAGGCAGTCGGTGACCTCCTGCTCGTCGAGTCGCTGGCCCACTTCGTCGGCGACGGTGTCGTGCTCGCGGCCGAGGCTCGAGGCGCCGTAGGCGTGGTTGCGGTCGGCGGCCGACTGTTCGGAGCGGACCCGGTCGATGCTGCGGCGGTGGGTCAACGTCATCAGCCAGCCGATCGGGCTGGCCAGCGCGGGGTCGTATTGCCGCGCCGCAGAGGACCACACCTGGAGGAAGACCTCCTGCACGACGTCCTCGGCCAGGGTCCGGTCCCGCACGACGCGATAGGCGAGTCCGAACACCCGTGGCGAGGTGAGGTCGTAGAACTCGGTGAAAGCCGCACTGTCGCCGTCGGCGATCGCGGTGAGCAGAGCTACGCGGTCCGGCTCACCTTCCATCCGGGAATCGTCGCACGGCTGCGCGAGAACCGGGTCGATCTGACGCAACCGGTCGGATCCGGACGGCGTGCTCACGATCGCGCCTTCGGCTGCAGGACCAGCTGGTGCAGGTCCAGGTAGCCCGAGGCGAAGCCCGCCTCGGAGTAGGCCAGGTAGAAACGCCACATCCGCCGGAAGATGCGGTCGAACCCCAGGGCGTCGGCGCCGGCGCTGTTCGCGGTGAATCGCTGCAGCCAAAGCCTGAGGGTGTGGGCGTAGTGCGGTCCGAACGAATGCCGGTCGGTGATGCGCAGTGCGGTGTGTGCGCTGATCGACCGTTCCATGAGCTTGACCGACGGCAGGAACCCACCCGGGAAGATGTACTTGTGCACCCAGGTGTAGGTGTCACGCGAAGCCAGCATGCGCTTGTGCGGCATGGTGATCAGCTGCAGGCCGACCCGGCCGTCGGCCGCCAGGAGGCGCTCGAGCGTGCGCAGGTATGCCGGTAGGTAGCGGTAGCCGACGGCCTCGATCATCTCGATGGAGATGATCGCGTCGTACGTCCCGGTGATGTCGCGGTAGTCGCACAGCTCGACGGTGATCCGGTCCGACAACCCGGCGGCGGCGATGCGCTCGCGGGCCAGCAGCTGCTGCTCGCGCGACAGGGTGACGGTGTGGACGTGTGCTCCGCGTCGTGCGGCCCGGATCGCCAATTCGCCCCAGCCCGTGCCGATTTCGAGCAGCCGTGTGCCGGCACCGACGCCGGTGGCGTCCAGCAGCCGGTCGATCTTGCGGTATTGCGCGGCCGCCAGGTCGCGCCAGGCCGGTGGCGGGTCGAGCGTCTCGAACAGGGCGCACGAGTACGTCAGCGTCGGGTCGAGGAACATGCTGAAGAACTCGTTGGACAGGTCGTAGTGATGAGCGATGTTCGCGCGCGTATCCGCTTGCGCCCCACGGTGGTTGCGCGGCGTCCGCGGTAGCAGGACCGAGCGCAGTCCCTGGAAGGCGGCCGGCACCACGGTGTCGATGCGGGACGCCAGCGCGGTGAGCACGGCGGTGAGCTCGGGCGCCGACCAGTCTCCGACCATGTACGCCTCGCCGAAGCCGATCAGGCCACTGTTCGCGATGCGGCCGAAGAAATCGTCGGGGCGGTGCAACAACATTCGCGGTGCGGCCGGATCGGAGGCACCGGCGGCACCCTGGACGGTGCCGTCCGGATACTCCACCCGCACCGGCAGGTCCCGTACCGCGGCCCGGAACAACGCCCGGGTGACGGGCGTACCCAGCCGGGTGCGCAGACCGCTCGGCACCTGCGCGATGTCGGTCCATCTGGCCGGCAGGAACGGATCGTACGCGGCACCGTCGTGGAGTTGATTCGTCATAGGGCGGCCTCCTGGGGGCGGGGGTGCAGTGGCAGTCCGCGCGCCCACAGGCGCACGCCTTGCCAACGGATGCGGGCGAGGACCAGCAGCGGCGCCAGTGGCGCTGCCAGTGCGGTGGTCAGAACGGTTGCGGGGCGCGCGGGGTGGACCGACCCGGTCCAGGTCGCGGTCAGCACGACTGCGCCGGACGCGTCGAGCAGGGTGACCGCCACGCCGAGCCGGCCCCGGTTGGGTTCGGGGACGCGCAGCACGTACCGGCCGCTGACGGGGTTGAACGGCGAGACGTAGAACGCCTTCGGCACGACGACCTCGCCGCGATGATCGGCGCGCAACAGGTAGCGGTGCCGGCCGCCGTAGGTGTTGTGCACCTCGGCGACGGCGCACACCAGCGCGCCGCCGGCGTCGTGGCACCAGTAGACGGTCAGCGGATTGAACACGAAACCGAAGACCCTGGCATTGGCCAGCATTCGGATGTGGCCGCCGCCGAGGTCGATTCCGTGTTCGCCGAGATAGGCGTCGACGTTCTCCCGCAGGGTGCGGCGCGGATCGCCGGCATGGTCGGCGGCGTGGAACCCGGCCAACCGCCGCAACAGGCGGGGCAGCTCGGGCACGGCGTCGAGGTCGACCAGCCAGCTGTAGCTGCGGTAGGTGAACGCGTGCCGCACCGGCACGGTGCGCGCGTGGTGGATCCTGGTCCGCACGATCTGTGGTGGGCTCATGCCACATTCCCCGCCGGCCGCAGCAGAGGTGGCACCGCACCGCTCCAGCTGCCGCCGAGTCGTTCCGCCGCGACGACGCCGGACACCGCGCCGTCTTCGTGGAAGCCCCAGCCGTGATACGCGCCGGCGAACGCCACGCGGTGATCACCGAGCGTGTGCAGGCGCTGTTGTGCGGCGCGGAACTCGGGGGAGTACTGCGGGTGGTCGTAGAGCATGGTGGCGATGACCTGACCCGGATCGACCCGGGTGCCGCCGCCCAGCGTCACCACGAACCGCCGGTCGGTGCTCCCGTCGAGTCGCTGCAGCCGGTTGAGGTCGTAACTGACCAGGACCTCGTCGGACTGGACGGTGCACGACGGCATCCGGTAGTTCCACGACGCACGAGCGCCACGGCGTCGC
Organism: Mycobacterium sp. SMC-16; assembly: GCF_046250085.1. Classification (NCBI taxonomy): domain Bacteria; kingdom Bacillati; phylum Actinomycetota; class Actinomycetes; order Mycobacteriales; family Mycobacteriaceae; genus Mycobacterium; species Mycobacterium sp. SMC-16. The sequence goes on along the minus strand of NZ_CP176427.1, from coordinate 4,275,299 downwards.
GGCAGCAGTGACGTATCCGTGTGCAGCACAGTGTGATTGATCGAGTACCGCAGGGCGCCGAGAATCTCGATCTCATCCGCCGTCGGCTGGTCCAGGATCGACAGGGCCTGATTCGGATGCGTCGCGATGACGGCCGCGTCGAACTGTTCGACGCGGTCCGCGTCGTCACGCACCAGCACGCCGTCGGAGTTGCGGGTGATGGCGCGTACGGGTACGCCGAGGCGTACCGACGGCAGCCGCGCGGTGACCGCCTCGACGTACCGCGCGGAGCCTCCCGTCACCGTCCGCCAGGTCGGTGACCCGAACACCGTCAGCATCCCGTGATGGTCGAGGAACGCCAGCAGGTAGCCGACCGGATAGTCGAGCGCGACGTCCGGGGGACACGACCACACCGCGGCGACCAGCGGCACCATGAAATGCGCGACGAAGTAGCGGGAAAACCCTGCGGCCCCGAGGAATTCGCCGAGGGTCTGCCCGTCCGCCACGCCGCGCGCCAGCTCGGCGCGGGCGAGCCGGTGGAAGCGCGTCACCTCGGCGAGCAGACGCAGATAGCGCGGCGAGACCAGCGCGCCCGGCGTGGCGAACAGGCCCTTCAGCCCCTTCGCGCCGGCGTACTCCAGGCCGCAGCCTTCGCAGCACACCGACATCGACATGTCGGATTCCTGTGTCCGGACACCGAGTTCGGCGAACAGTCGCAGCAGAGTGGGATAGGTGCGGTCGTTGTGCACGATGAAGCCGGAGTCGACGCCGACGACGTCGGTGCCGCCGCGGCGTGCCGCCAGCTCATGCGTGTGGGCGTGACCACCGCATCGCGGTTGTGCCTCGAACAGGGTGACTTCCGCGTCGCGGGCGAGCACCCAGGCCGCGGTGAGCCCCGATATGCCGCTCCCGATCACTGCAATCCGCCGCACCGTGCCGTCCTTCCTGGTTTGTCACCAGGAGTTCGGTGCGGGATGCGGTGCGGATAGGTGGATTCGGGAAAAAACTACGCGGGCCGGTTCGCGGCCCACAGCTCCGCGACGGACACGCCGAGCCGGGCCAGCATGCGGCGCAGCAGCGGCAGGCTCAGGCCGATGACGTTGGAGGGGTCGCCGTCGATGCCGTCGATGAACCAGCTGCCCAGGCCGTCGAGCGTGAAAGCGCCTGCCACCCAGAGGGGTTCGCCGGTGCCGACGTAGGCGTCCAGGTCCGCGGCACTCGGCTCGCCGAAATGCACCGTGGTGGAACCGAGTTCGGTGACCTGATCGGTGACGGCGCCGGCGGTCAGGCGCAGCACACAGTGGCCGGTGTGCAGGACGGCGCTGTGGCCGGCCATCGAGTGCCATTGCCGGCGAGCCACATCGGGGTAGCCGGGCTTGCCGGTGAGCCGGCCGTCGAACTCGAGCATCGAATCACAGCCGATCACAACGCAATCCGACGACAGACTCGCGTCGAGGGAGTCGGCGACCCGCTGCGCCTTGGCTGTTGCCAGGGCGCGTACGACATCGCCGGGGCTCGCGTCTGCGAGAGACGCGATGATCGCGTCCTCGTCGACGTCGGACACCAGCACGACCGGTTCGACACCGGCCTTGCGCAAGACACTGAGCCGGCCCGAGGAGGCCGAGCCCAGAACGAGCCTCATCGACGGATGAAGGTGCGCTCCACCAACGTCACCAGCTGCCAGCTGGTGTAGGCGTACCGCAGCTTGGAGACCGGGTGGCCCCAGTCGTTGCGGTCGCCGGCCTCGGCGGCACCGCCACCGGAGGCGCTGGCCAGCACCGTCACCAGAGCGGCGAGTTCCTCGTCGGACGGGTTGCCCTTGACGACCTGGAACAGCGGCGCGACGGGCGCTTCCACGGAGGCCTCGGCTTCAGAGGTCTGCACGTCGCCGCTCACAGCGGAATGTTTCCGTGCTTCTTCGGCGGCGTCTGCACGACCTTGCGCTCCAGCAGACGCAGCGAGTTGGCGATGTAGCCGCGGGTGTGCGACGGCGGGATGACCGCGTCGACGTAACCACGCTCGGCCGCGACGTACGGGTTCACCAGGGTGTCCTCGTACTCCTGCTGCAGCTGCAGGCGCAGGGCATCGACGTCGACGCCGTCCTTCTCCGCCTGCTTGAGCTCCTGGCGGTAGACGAAGCCGACCGCGCCGGAGGCACCCATGACGGCGATCTGGGCCGTCGGCCAGGCCAGGTTGACGTCGCAACCCATGTCCTTGGAACCCATGACGCAGTACGCGCCGCCATAGGCCTTACGGGTGATGACGGTGATCTTGGCGACGGTGGCCTCACCGTAGGCGTACAGCAGCTTGGCGCCGCGGCGGATTATGCCGTTGTACTCCTGCTCGGTGCCCGGCAGGAAGCCCGGGACGTCCACCAGCATGATGATCGGGATGTTGAAGGCGTCGCAGGTGCGGATGAACCGCGCGGCCTTCTCCGAGGCGTTGATGTCCAGGCAGCCGGCGAACTGGGTCGGCTGGTTGGCCACGATGCCGACCGGGCGGCCGTCGATGCGGCCGAAGCCGATGACGATGTTCTGCGCGTAGCCGGGCTGGATCTCGAGGAACTCGTCGTCGTCGAGGATGCGCGAGATGACCTCGTGCATGTCGTACGGCTGGTTGGGCGAATCCGGGATCAGGGTGTCGAGCTCGAGGTCCTCTTCGGTGAGGTTGTCCTCGACAGCGCCCGGGTGCGGCGGCGCGGGCAGGCGCGGCGGCTCGGCGTAGTTGTTCGGGGGCAGGTAGCTCAGCAGGTCGCGGACGTAGTCCAGGGCATCCTGCTCGCCCGAGGCGACGTAGTGGACGGTGCCGGACTTGGCCTCGTGGGTGTGGGCGCCGCCCAGCTCCTCCATGGTGACCTCTTCACCGGTGACGGTCTTGATGACGTCCGGTCCGGTGATGAACATCTGGCTGGTCTGGTCGACCATGATGATGAAGTCGGTGAGCGCGGGCGAGTACACGTGGCCACCGGCCGCGGCACCCATGATGAGCGAAATCTGGGGGATGACACCCGACGCCAGGATGTTGTTGCGGAAGATGCGGCTGTACAGACCGAGCGAGACCACACCCTCCTGGATGCGGGCGCCGGCGCCGTCGTTGATGCCGATCAGCGGGCGGCCGGTCTTGATGGCCAGCTCCTGGACCTTGACGATCTTCTCGCCGTAGACCTCGCCAAGGCTGCCGCCGAAGACGGTGGCGTCCTGGCTGAAGATGCAGACCTCGCGGCCGTCGATGGTGCCGTAGCCGGTCACCACACCGTCGCCGAGCGGGTGCTTGTCGGCCAGGCCGAAGTTGGTGCTGCGGTGCTTGGCCAGCGCGTCGAGTTCGACGAACGAGCCCTCGTCCAGCAGCGCCAGGATGCGCTCGCGGGCGGTGAGCTTGCCCTTCTGGTGGACCTTCTCCACCGCGGCCTCGCCGACGGGGTGCAGGGTCTCTTCGGTACGCCTACGCAGGTCTTCCAGCTTGCCTGCGGTGGTGTGGATGTCGATCGCCTTGTCCACCGGTGGCTCGGTCACGCTCGTCATGGCGACGATGTTAACGGTTCTCTAAGAAAGTTGTGAAGGTGGGGTGCTCTCTCGGCGGGTCACGCCGGTTTGCGCAGGACGACAGCCGCGAAACTCGTGAGTGCCGGCACCGGGTGCTTAAGAAGGAAACGGCTCTTGGCGCGCTCGAGGGCGTCGAGCGGGGGGAGCACACGGTAGTAGCCGTGGCCGTAGGCGCCGGACCAGGATTCGACCTGGAAACCGACGCTCTCGTAGCGCTTGATGGCCTTCTGGGTGGGGCCGGTGGTCCAGCGGTAGTAGGCCGGGAACTTCTCGTGGTGCGGGTTCTGCAACCGCCCCGGCTGCAGCTTGCCGATGACGGTGCGCGCCGCCTGCTCCGGGATGAGCAGGTTCACCACGAACGGGAACGCGAACAGTGTCGGGAAGAAATGCACCGAAAGTCCGCCTGGGCGAAGGAGTTTGAAGCAGTTCTCGTGGAACGTGCGGGCGTCGGGCAGGTGCTCGCACAGCATCTTGGAGAACACCAGGTCGTACGCGGCCAGTTCGTTGTCGATCGGTTTGCACAGATCGGCGACGCGGGTGTGCACGCGGCTGTTGGCCTTGGCGAGTTCGGTGGCGGAGATGTCGATGACGACGCGCTCGTCGGCGAAGCTCCAGTCGTCGCCGCCGATGATCGGGTTGGCGCCGCCGCCGAGTTCGGCGACGGCCTTGACGCCTTCGCGCTCGGCCAGGGTGCGGACGGACTCGTCGTAGCCCTGCCAGAGGGTGTCCAGGTCCTTGTAATGGACATCCACGTGTGTACCGCTCATTTGCGCACCGTTCATAGATTTTTCCGCCCCCGCGGCTTGCACGACCTGCGTCAGCAGTTTGCTGGTAAGTCAATATACACTTCGCGCGCTGGTCCCGCCCGTAACTCGGGTTGAACAGCGTTCAGGCGGTGGCATTTGCTGAGCGGGCACTGAGCGCGGTCGCGACCCGGCGCCGCTCGGGCAGTGGGTAATGCCTGGTCGAAGCCGCGAGACCGGGTTGCCGTCGGGGGAGCGCGGCGCCGGGAAAGGCGGACCGATGGTACCGAATCGCGCTTAGCTGAGGGAGCGCGTGCGCACTGTCGGCAGTGCGTCCTGCGCAGGCGCGATGCATTTAGCTTGTCATTTGCGTAAGTTTGCGGTTCGATATGCGTGCCCGCTCTTTTCGGGTAGCTGACTCTACGACCGCGAAACGATCAGCAGATCGGCGCAAGGGGATATTCAACAGTGCATTCGACGCGCAAGTACGACGGAGTGGACGGGCCGAAGGTGGCCATCGCCCACGACTATCTGACCCAGTTCGGCGGCGCGGAAAAAGTTGTCCTGTCGATGACGAAGGCGTTCCCGGACGCCCCGCTCTACACGATGCTCTACGACCCCGAGCTGACCTACCCGGAGTTTGCCGACCTGGACATCCGGGTGTCGGCGCTCAACAAGGTGGGTCTGGCCCGCAAGTACCACCGGGCCGCGCTGCCCATCTATCCGCGCGTCGCCGAGTCCATGTACGTCGACGCCGACATCGTGCTGGCGAGCTGCAGCGGCTGGTCGCACGGTTTCCGCACCAACGGCAAGAAGCTCATCTACTGTTACAACCCGGCGCGCTGGCTGTACCAGACCGAGGCCTACCTCGGGGACCACGCGAACCCGATCAAGCGCCTGGGCCTCAAGCTCACCAAGAAGCGCCTGCTGGACTGGGACCGTCGGCAGGCGCTCGCGGCCGACAAGTACCTCGCGATCTCGACCATGATCAGCGGCTACGTCAAGAAGGCCTACGACATCGACGCCGAGGTGATGTTCGCGCCGGTGGCGATGTCGCGGTCGTACGCCGTCGAATCCGTCGAGGAGCTCGAGGACAAGGTCGACCTGAGCGATCCGGACGGCAGCTTCTACCTCGTCGTGTGCCGGCTGCTGCCGTACAAGAACGTCGACGTCATCGTGCGGGCTTTCGCGGGTAGTGACCGGCAGCTCGTGGTGGTCGGCAATGGGCCCGAAGCCGAGCGGCTCCGGTCGATGAAGACCGACAATGTGACCATGCTCCACAACCTGACCGACGGGCAGATGGCCTGGCTCTACAAGAACTGCCGAGCACTGATGTCATCGAGTTTCGAGGACTACGGCCTGACCCCCATCGAGGCGGGTGTCTGGGGCCGGCCGAGCGTCGCGCTGCGGTTCGGCGGCTTCCTCGACACCATCGACGAGGGCACCACCGGCCTGTATTTCGATGAACCACAACCGGATTCGGTGCGCGAGGCGCTGGACCGGTTCGAGTCGGCGACGTGGGATCAGGAGAAGATCAAGCATCACGTCTCCCAGTTCACCGAGGACGCGTTCAGCGCTCGACTGCATGAAGCGGTCGACAAGCTGGCCGGGTACTGATGGCGCCAGAAGCGACCCGGGTCGCGACGCTGAAGGACTACCGCCTGGTGTACGTCGGTCCGGCGGACCACGAGACGGCGGTGGGCGACTACGCGGAGAACCTGACGCGCGCGCTGCGGCCACACGTCGGCGAACTCGTCGAGCACCGCACGCTCGGGCCGGGTTCCGACAGCGCGCGGGAAATCCTGGGACACCGGCGTGCAGTGGCGAAGCTGGTCGCCGGTGGGAAACCCGGCCGGGTGCTGGTGCACGCGGAGCTGGCGGCCGGTGCGGTGTCGGCGTTCTGGTCCATCGCGGGGTTGCGTGGGGTGCCGGTGACGGCGACGGTGCACGATCCGCCACAAGGCATCTGGTGGCCGGGGCGCACGAAGTTCGTGGCCCGGCACAAGCTTGTGATGCACGGCCTGCACTACCCGCTGCGTCCGGTGTCCCGGATGCTCGAGGGCGCGGTCAACGGGGAGCGGACGCTGTTCGCGCTGAGCCAGATCGGTGCCCAGTCGATTCGCGACACCTATCCGAACACCGACGTGGCGTACACCCCGTACCTCGTCTGCGAGCGGCCCCGGGTCCGCCCGGTGACCGAGCGCCCGAAGGCCGTCGGCTTCTTCGGGCATGTGTACCGCGGCAAGGGTTTCGAGCAGATCGCGCGCATCCGCCGGGAGTTGCCCGACGACATCGTGATCCGGGTGGCGGGCCGGGGGACCGAGGCGCTGCCCGGTGGCCCGGGGGTGGAGATCGTGGGTGCCGTCGACGGTGCCGCCGAGGACGCGTTCTTCGATTCGGTGCGCGCCGTGGTGATTCCGTACGGCAAGCGCCATTTCTACGCCGAGACCTACCCCGCGTCGTCGGTCGCCGCGCACGCCATGGCGTACCGCACCCCGGTGGTGTGCACCGACTACGGCTCTCTGGCCGAGTTCGGCACCGAGACCGGCGCGGTCGTCGTGCCGATGGACTCTGACGACCCGAAGGCGCTGCCGGCCGGGTTCTCGGCGGCCATCGAGGCCCTGCTCAACGACGAGGCGCGGCTCAAGGAATTGGAGACGAATGCCGACCGGACGCGCCAGGAGCGGTCGCCGGAGAACGTCGCCGCCGCCTACGCCGCAAAGTGGTCGGAGATGCTGACGCGCCAGGGCCGGCTGCACTGACGGGGCCGAAACACTGTGGTTAACTCGGAATCCGGGACGACGGGAGCGAAGAACGTGATTGGCGAGCCGGCAACGGCAGACCCGGCAGATGTGGCACGCAAGAAAGCGGCCGCGCCGACCTTGAAATTGCCGCCGGATCCCGAGTGGGAACTCGGTGAGGACGGCCGCGTCACCTACTACAAGATGCAGAAGATGAGCGTTCGCCGTAAGGCGCGCAACCGAATCGGCGAACTGCTGTTCAACATGTTCATCACGCACATCCCGTCGCACACCATCCGCCAGGGATTCCTGCGGCTGTTCGGCGCCACCATCGGTGAGTGGTCGACCATCATGCGCGGCACCACGATCCTGGACATCGAATTCCTGACGATCGGCAACGGCACCACAATCGGATTCCGCTGCCTGCTCGACGCGCGGGCCGGCCTGTGGATCGGCGACAACGTGACCATCGCCAGCGATGTCCACCTGCTCGGCGGCGGGCACGACATCAACCACCCGGACTTCCTGCCGATCCCGATCCCGACGGTTATCGAGGACTACGTATGGATCGCGAGCCGGGCCATGGTGCTGCCCGCCCTGATCGGCCGCGGCGCCGTCGTCGCCGCGCAGGCGCTCGTGGTCAAGGACGTGGCCCCACTCGACGTGGTCGGCGGCAACCCCGCCAAGGTGTTCGCCAAGCGAAATCCGGATGCATTGGGCTACAGCGCAAAGTACCGGCCGTTGTTCTGCTGATGCCGGTCGATCTACGCGAGTACCGGCTGGTCTACATCGGTCCGGCCGAAGGCCAGACCGCGGTGGGCGACTACGCCGAGAACTTCGTCAACGCCGTACAGCCGCTGTTCGGTGAGGTCATGCAACGTCGCACCCTGGGTCCGGGCGCCGAGACGGTCGCCCAGGTACGGGGCCACCGGCGTGCGGTCGCCGAACTGGTGGCCGGTGCGCCGCCGGGACGGGTGCTGGTGCATGCGGAGCTGGCGGCCGGTGCGGTGTCGGCGTTCTGGTCGATCGCCGGATTACGTGGGGTGCCGGTGGCGGCGACGATTCACGATCCGCCGCAAGGCATCTGGTGGCCGGCGCGAACCCGGTTCGTGGCGCAGCACCGGCTCGTCATGCACGGCCTGCATTACCCTTTGCGCCCGCTGTCGCGGCGGATCGAGGGCGTCGTCAACGGGGACCGGACGATGGTCGCGCTGAGTCAGATCGGCGCGGACTCCATCAAGGCCATCTACCCCGACAGCACCGTCGCCGCCGTGCCGCACATCATCTCCGAACGGCCGCGGCTGCGCCCGCTCACCGAGCGGCCCAAGGCCGTGGGCTTCTTCGGGCATGTGTACCGGGGCAAGGGTTTCGAGCAGATCGCCCGCATCCGCCGGGAGCTGCCCGACGACATCGTGATCCGGGTGGCGGGCCGGGGGACCGAGGCACTGACGGGGGGCCCGGGGGTGGAGATCGTCGGCCCGGTCGACGGTCCGGCTGAGGACACGTTCTTCGATTCGGTACGGGCCGTGGTGATTCCGTACGGCAAGCGCCACTTCTACGCCGAGACGTACCCGGCATCCGGTTCGGTCGCCCACTCGATGGCCTACCGCACACCCGTGGTCTGCACCGACTACGGCGCCCTGGCCGAACTGGACGAGCGCACCGGCGCCCTCGTCGTCCGCATCGGCGACCAGAACGCCGAACAGGTCGCGTCGTCGCTGGCCAAGGCCATCGTGTCCCTCGTCGACGACGATCAGCGACTGGCCGAGTTCGGCCGGCACGTCGAGGCCTACCGCGAGGCCTGCTCCGGGCCGCGGACGGCCGAGGCGTTCGGCCGCGTGTGGACCGACATGTTGGCCCGAGCAGCTGTGAGCGTGTGACCTGACTGCCCCCGAAGCGCCCACCCGCAATGTGGCGAAGACGCTCATCTCGCTGATCTGGATCTACGGCGGTCGCGGGGTCGGCCTGCTGTGGACGCTGATCCTCGTCCAGCGCCTCGGTGTCTCCGAATACGGCCTGTACGCCATGGCGACGGTGCTCAACGGCATCGTCGGCAACACCGTCGACAACTCCTTCGCGGTCCGGGCCATCCGGGAATCCGAGGAGCACTTCCTGCGTGAGCGCACCATGCGCTACCTCGTCGCGGTGGGTCTGGTCGCCGCCGGCGCGGTCACGTTCGACGTCAACTACGTCATCGGCTTCGGTCTGATGGTGGCCGGCGGCGAGATCGCCCTCAACGTCGTCAAGAGCCAGTCCGCGCGCGATGGCCACCCGGACAAGGTGTATCGGCTCGACACCGCGCGACAGTTCTCCAGTGCCGGCATCGGCGCGGTGTACCTGTACACCGCGGCGCACCCGACGCTCACCCACGCCTCGCTGCTGTACTGCACGCCCTACGTGCTGATTCTGCTGGTCGGGGCCAAGCTGGCCATCGGTCACCGGCCCGCACCACCCGGGCCGCCGCGGTTGATCGCGGCGCTGACCGGCGAAATGCTCGGCACCACGCTGTATCTCGGCGGTGACGTGCTGCTGCTCGGCACCCTGGTGGACACCACGGCAGCGGGCTATTACCAGCTCGCGTGGGTCGTCGCGGCCGCAGTGGCGGCTGCCGGCCAGTCCTTCGGCATGACCTATCACGAGCCGCTGCGGGAGAGCGGCGGAGACCTGTCGGCCGCCCCACCGCTGCGCAACATCCTGCGGATGGCGGCACTCGGCGGCTCGCTGCTGCTGATCATCGGTGGCTGCCTGTTCGCCTTCGGGGCACCGACCCAGCTCGCCACGACCATGATGATCATGGGCGGCTTCGCCGCGCTGCGCATCTGCATCTTCGTGCTGCAGGTGATCCTCTACACCCAGCGGCGCGATGTCTTCCGGCTCACCATCGCCGTCGGCCTGGTGCCGGTGAAACTGGGCATGGTCGCCGCCCTCGCGACGCTGACGCCGCTCGGTGCGGTGGGCGCGGCCATCGCGGCCACCGTCGCCGACGCGATCATGCTCGCCGGGTTCACGTGGGCGGTCTACCGGCCGCGCGAGGTGGTGGAGTCATGACCACGCCGAAGACCGCGTTCATCCTGTCGAAAGACCCGGTGCTCGAACACACCGGTGACGTCGCGCTGGCCCGGATGCTCATGCAGCTGGCCGCCGACTCGTCCGAGGTGTCGGCCATCGCGCTGTCACCCCGACCGGGCACCGTCACTGCCGACCTGATTCCCGGTGGCCTGCCGCTCGAGCGGGTCCACAAGCCGGCCGTGCGTCCGCACCGGCTGCTCATCGACTCCCTGCGGCGCCGGCGCAGCCTGGTGCATGTCCGATTCGACACCGACGAACTGGTCCGGGCGATCGATCGCAGCGACGCCGACGTGTTCGTCGCCGAACACAGCTACATGGCCGAATCGTTCTTCCGCAGCACGCATTTCGGGAAGAAGCGATTCGTCGTCAACACCAACGTGAGCGAGTCGCTGGTCTGGCGGGCGTCGCGCGGCGCGCTCGGCCGCGTCGAGGAACCGCGCCTGGTCCGCGACGAGCTGCGCGTCGCGCGCGCGGCCGACGCCGTCAGCACCTACGACGCCGAGGAAGCCGAGTACTACCGCGACAACGGCGTCGCCGATGCCCGGTTCATGGACATCACGATGCCGCCCGGTACGCAGGTCGACGTCGCGACCTCCCCGCCGCGGCTGGTGTTCATGGGCACCCGCGACTGGCCGCCCAACCAGGAGGGGTTCCTGCGGGCTCTCGAACTGTGGCCGCGGATCTCCGCCGGGATCCCCGGCGCCGAACTGTGCATCATCGGGGCCAAGAAACCTGGTGCGGCCGACCCGGTCTATCCCGACGGGGTCCGCGACCTCGGATTCGTCGACGACCTCGGGGCGTTCCTGGGCACGTGCCGTGCCCTGATCGCGCCGATCCGCACCGGCGGGGGAGTCCGGGTCAAGCTGCTCGACACCATCCGGATCGGGCTGCCTGCCGTCGCCACCACGGCGGCCATCGGATCACTCGGGCCGATCTTCGGGTTGCGACCCCTGGACGACGATGCGGCGTTCATCGCCGAGTGCCGGCGGCTGCTCACCGACGTGCCGGCCGCCGTCGACCTGGGAAACCAGCTGTTCGAGATCAACCGGCAGCGGTGGCAGGACCGGTTGCCGCACCGGGCGGTGGCCGACCTGCTGCGCGGCGACGGTCAGGTGTAGTAGACCTTCACGCCGACCCACGGTGCCCAGACCATGTAACCGTGCTGGAAGTCGACGCGGTTGGAGCCGTTGACGTAGCGCTCGTCGCTGGTGGCCAACCCCAGCTGCGGTTTCCAGGCCTGCGCGAAAGCGCTCGAGGCCCAGTGGGCACCGGTCTCGGGCGACCACCACACGCGGAACACCTGGCCGCCGGAGAAGTCCTGGTAGCCATCGGCAAAGACGCTCGAAGGCACCGAGTTCCGCTGCATCGCGATGTCGGCCACCGGGCGCGGTGACGACACGTAGCCGCTCGGCAGCTCGTAGATGGTGTTGACCGTGCGGACCTGCGCCCACACCGTCTTGGTTGCCTTGAACACCGGGCTCAGGACCGAGCCGTGCGCCGGGTCGGTGATCTGCGAAAAGCGCAGGAACTCCGGCGATTTGGGTACGCCGGCGGCGATGGTCGCCGCCAGGTCGGCGGCCGCGGGCTTCGGGGTCCAGTCGCTGCGGTAGAGCCCGACGGTGGCGTCGGCCTGGTTGCTCCCGGTCTTGCGGTCACGTGTGGTGTAGACCATCAGCGGGCCGGTGTACGGCATCTCCTGCCACTTGGTGTAGATGTCCTTGAGATACGCGGCCTGCGTGGTCTCGTTGACCACCGAGGTGGGCTCGCCGTATTCGGTGGCCCAGATCTTCTTCTCGTCGTCGCCGTTGTCGATCATCACCTGGCGCATCTGAAGCAATTGCAGGACAGGCGAATTCGCGATCAGCATGCCGTCGGAGAATTTCAGGTTGTAGTTGTACGGGTGGAACGACAGCGCGTCGAAGTTGCCCTTGGCGCCGGCGGCGTACATCCCGGCGATGAAGCGCACCGGGTTGATCGACCACGAGCCGAAGTCCACGACGGCGCCGACGACCCCACCGATCACCGTCGCGTCCGGGTCGACGGCCTTGATGCGCGGATAGGCCGACTTCAGCAGATCGGTGTAGCCCGCGGGATCGGGCGCGGGGCTGTAGAAGAACACCGCGTTCGGCTCGTTCCAGATCTCGTAGGCGGAGATCTTGCCCTTGTAACGCGTGGCCACCTTGGCCGTGAAGGCGCCGTAGGCGTCGGGGTCCGACGGCCGGCTGCTGAGCGGGAGGCCGCCCTGCGACATGGCCCAGGGCGGGGTCGCGTTGATGAACGCGATGATCGACATGTTCATGGCGGCGGCGGCATTCACCGTCTTGTCGACCAGGCTCCAGTCGAGCTGGCCGAGGATCGGCTCGACCCCGGCCCACTGGGATCATCAACCGGATGGTGTTCACGCGGTTGTTGGCCATCAATGCCAATGTCCGGTTCACGTCATCCTGCGACAGGCCGTAGATGTCGGAGTCGGCGAAGCCGATGGTGGTCGGCAGGTTGACGACTTTGGCCCGCTCGGCGATCCTGACCCGCTCAGGGGTGTCCCCTGGGATGCCGGTCAAGACGATGAGGGCGCAGACCATGCTGCCGGCGATCGCCGATGCCATGCTCGAGAAACGGCGGGCGGATCGTCGGGGGCGCTTCCCGGGCATCGTGCAACCGCCCTTCACCTATGAAGTGCGTCGCGAGGCGCAAACGCGCACTCAGTGTGCAGCAGCCAAGGGCGTTTGCTGTGAATCTGCTTGGGCGTGTCGCAGTCTTACCTGTTCCTGCCGTTCTCGGTCTATATGCACCAGGAACGCCAGCAAAATGGAGAACTTGAGGGTGGCCGGGGGGATGCCGACCACGGGGTGATCGAGTTGGAGCGCGACAACACAGAATCCGATGTAGATGCCGCCATATCCGGCCCAGGCAAATGAATTCGAGCGAATCGCGCGGTAGCTCATGACGCAACCGATCACCATGATCGCAAAGAACGCCAGACCGGGGAAAATGCCGCCGCGGTAAATCGTCAGCAATGGCGCGTTCGACACATGGTTCAGCACGAACGCATAGTTTCCGTCCCGGAATTCGAGCCGGTTCCAGCCTTTTCCGAACAACCAGTAACCGGCCATGGTGTCGGGGAATTCACGGATGGCATCAATTCGGGAAGTGGAGCCGACATCGTCACTGCTGAACGAGTGCGCGAATCTGGTCCGCACTTCCGGTATCGCCGCCGCGGCTCCGATCGCGGCCACCATCGCGGCGATGGCCAAACCGCGGTCCCGGGACCGCATGGTGTGGAAGGCCAGCACCAGCACCGCCCCGCCGACGATGGTGAACATGCCGGCCCGGCTCAAGGTGAGCAGCAGCGCGACGAGGAAGATGCCGGTCACGACGATGCGCTGCCAGCCCGCCAGGACAACCAGGCCGACAGCGATCGACACCACCAGCGCGATGCCCTCGGCGTTGGGGTCCACCGACGTGCCGCCGAGTCGCATGGACCTTTCGGCACCGCCTTCGGCGAACGCGAAGCGCGTCGCGGTGTATTCCGCCGCGTAACCGAAGACCCGCAGATACCTGAACGAGGTCTGGTTGGGGTCGAATGCCACGATGTACAGGCCGAAGACCGCATTGGCCAGCGTCGCGTAGACGAATATGCGGCCGAACTTCTCCAGATGTTGCCCCGACAGACTGCTCAGTGCGATCGCGACCAAGGTGACCACCGACCACCGGACGATCTGGATGACGTCGCCCACGCCCACGCCGGTTACCGCGACCGACGCGATCGACGTGATCACGAGCGCGATGATCGCCCATTCCAGCGGATGAATCGGACGGGCCAGTCGCGGATGCACAAACAACGCGACCACCGCACCGAATGCGAACGGCAGATATAAGGGCACGTGAACGCCCGGGAAATATCCGAAAGGCAGTGCGCCGGTGACGACCGCCAATCCGTACAAGAACCACAGCGGATGCCGTAATCCGACATAGATGCCGACAACCAGTGCGGCAATAGCGACAATGCCCAACAGGGTGACCTGGCCAAAAGACGTCGCCAACCAGACCAGGCCCAAGATCACGGCCAGAATCCCGACCGATGATTTAAGATTGCCGAGTTGACCCAAACGGGCGTTCATGCCGACTATGTTCTCAGCTCGACCAGCTAAGCTCAAGCAGGTTGCCCGGACCCGTGGCGCGCCTGAATGGTCGGTCCGGTTCCCAGCCGCTAATCTGTGAGCCGTCGCATTGCTGAAATAAGGGGCACGACCTTGGAGATCAAAGAGTACCTGCGGATATTCGGCCGGTACTGGTGGGCGATCGTGGCGCTGACGGTTGTCGGAGGTGTCGCGGGCTGGTCGTGGTGGGAATTCGGTGATCGCGAATACCAGTCCAGCGCGACGCTTTTCGTGGCGACCCAGAACGGCACGTCGGTCACCGAGGCCTACCAGAACAACCTGTTCTCCCAGGACCGCGTGAACTCCTACGCCACCCTCGCCATGAGCGAGCAGGTGGCTGCCCGCGCGGTGGACCAGCTGAAGGCGACCATCTCGGCGGGCGAACTGCGGGCCAAGGTCACCGCCGTCCCGCTGCCGAAGACCGTGTTGCTGCAGGTGTCGGTCACCGACAAGGACCCGGGCCAGGCGCAGACCTACGCCAGCGCGGTGGCCGATCAGCTCGCCGGCCTGGTGGGGGAGGTGGAGACGTCCCGCCGTGGCGGCAGCCCCGCCGCGGGCGCCATCGTCGTGGACGAGGCCGGCTATCCGACCAAGCCCCTGGGCTATTCGATGGTCACCCGCATCGGGATGGGGCTGGCCGGTGGCCTCGTCCTCGGCCTGCTGGCGGCCATCGTGCTCGGCATCATCGACCGCCGCGTGCGCGGCCGCGACCGCGTGGCCGACGCCAGTGGTTCGCTGCTCATGGGCGCGCTGCCCGCGGACTCGGCCCGCAGCCATGCGCCGGTGGTCGACCTGACCGCCGAGGGTGCCTATCCGGAGGCGCTGCGCGAGCTCCGCAACAATTTGCGGTTCACCGTGCCGGCAAATCGTGATGAAGCCGCTCGGGTGATCGCGGTAGCCAGTCCGTCGCCGTCCGACGGGCGGACGACGGTGGCGATCGATCTGGCCGCCGTGCTGGCCGAGACCGGCAGAAGCGTGGTGCTGGTGGACGGTGACCTGCGCAACCCGGCGGTGGCGCAGCGCCTGGACCTGACCCCGGCGGCCCGTCAAGGCGCGGCCGACCGCGGCCTGAGCACCGTGCTGGTCGGCGAGAACACCGTCGCCGAGAGCCTGATCCCCGAGGTCTCCGTCGGTCAGCACCGGATCGCGGTGTTGCCCGCGGGCCCCGCGACCACGCGTCCGGGCGAGTTGTGGGCCGGCGACCATACCGAGAGCCTGTTCGCCGACCTGTCCGGCCAGTTCGACTACGTCGTCGTGGATACGCCGCCGCTGGGCAAGTACAACGACGGTGCCGTCGCCGCCGCACTGTCGGACGGGGCTCTGCTGGTCGGCCGCATCCGGCACACGACGAGCAATGCGCTCACGCGTGCCGTGCAGACCCTGAAGTCCGCCAACGCGGTACTGATCGGTTCGGTCGCCACCGACGAACCGGTCGAGTTCAAGCTTCACATCGGCGGGTCCGACGGCCCCAAGTCCGGTGGCGGCAAGAGCAAGAAGGCGGCGCCCAAGGCCGCCGCCAAGGCTGCATCGCAGCCCGAGGCCAAGACGGCGGCGCACCAGAAGCCGTGATGCGTCAGGTTGAGTTGCGGCGCACGGTACTGGCACTGGCTGCAGTGCTGGTCACCGTCGCTGCGTGCGGCCAGTCGGGTCCGGTGCCGCCACGGCCGGGTGACGACGTGCGTCCCACCCGGGACCTCACCCCGATGTTTCCGGGGGCCGAGGCACTCCCGCCGCCCGACCTCACCGACGACGGCCCGGGTTCCCTGGTCGAGCTGAAGCCCGTCAAAGGTGACCCCAGCTTCGACGAGGCCGGCGCCACCGCGGCACGCATCGTGTACCGGTCCACGAGCGGCGTGGACGGCCGTCCCATCCAGGTCAGCGGCCTGATCGCGGTGCCCCCGGGCCCGGCGCCCAAGGGCGGCTGGCCCATCATCTCGTTCGGCCACGACACCACCGGGCTGCTGCCCAAGTGCGCGCCGACCCTCGCGCCGCAATTCTGGGGCTACTCGACCGGGATGACGGTGTATCTGCGGCGCGGCTTCGCCATCGTCCTGTCCGACTACCAGGGGCTGGGCATCGACCCGGGCTCCAGTGCCCGGCAGCACTCCATCCTGGATGCGAACAGCCTGGGGAACAGCATCATCGACGCCGCCCGCGCGATCCATCGCGCCGCTCCGTCCACCAGCACCAACTGGGGTGCGCTGGGCGCCGGCGAAGGCGGCCTGGCCGCGTGGGCCGCGGCCGAACGCAACGGGACCTACGGCGCCGGCATGAACATGGTCGGCGCGGTGGCGGTCAACCCGATCGCGGATCTGGCGCCGCTCGCCGACCCGGACCGCACCGCCGCGCTGGCGACCGCCGATCAGTACCGGCTGCAGATCCGGGCGCTGCAGAGCCTGGAAACCATGCAGCCCGACTTCGACCTCGACGCGCACCGCTCGGCGAAACTCAAGGACCAGTGGGACCTGTTGGTCGACTGCGCACCGCGCGACGTCGCGGCCGCCCAACTGGCGCTGAATCAGTTGACTCCCAACGACTTCCAGGCCAAGGATGCGGCCGCTGCGGCAGACCTCAAGCGTCGCCTCGGTGCCGTCGCGTTGCCCAGTCCCGGTGCGGGCCCGAACGATCCGCCGGTGCTGGTGGCGTTCGGCACGGCCGACACCGTCAACCCGGCGGCCGGCGTGCTGACGGCCACCGCGGCCGCGTGTGCCCGCGGCCAGCAGATCGTCGTGATGCGCGGCGTCGGCGACACGGGCCAGATCAACGACCAGACGATGCAGAACGCGCTGGCGTGGCTGCAGGCGCGGTTCGACGGCGAGCGCGTGGCCGATGTCTGTGTGGGGGCGACGTGATCACGCCGGCCGGAGTGCCGCGGGTGCGCGACTACGCGCTGTTCGTCAAGAACAGTTGGGTGCTGGTGTTGGTCACCACCATCGCGAGTGCACTGGTGGGCTGGGCGGGCTGGGAGCACGCCAAGCCCGAATACCGATCCACGGCATCGGTGTTCGTCCGGACCGAGGGCAGCGCATCGCCCCTGGACGCCTACTACGGCGACGCCGGCATGCTCGGCCTGATGGAGACCTACCGAAACCTGGCCACCAGCTCGCAGATCACCGCGCCCATCATCCAGAAGCTTGGCCTGATCGAGTCCGACAAGGAACTCGCCGCCCGGATCGTCATATTGCCAAGTGCCACAGCGATGTTGAACGTCACGGTCACCGGCGGTGACGCCGACCAGACGACGCAGATCGCACACGAGGTCGTCAACGACCTCGTCGCGGTGGGCAACCGGCTGGCTCTGGTCGCCGGTACCAGCGCGACGCTCGTCGTCATCGACGACGCCAGTCCCGCCCAGCGGGTGGGCGGCGTGTGGTCCTACGTGATGACCGGGACGGTCCTGGGTTTCGCACTGTGCGTCATCGCGGTCATCGCGCGGGCGCTGATCTTCGACCGGGTACAGAGTCGCCGCCACCTCGAGCGGGTGATCGGTGACGCGAGCGCCGGGACCTCGGGATGAACTCGCCGTGGCTGCGGCGCGTCGCCGCGGCGGCGCTGCTGGCCGCGGTGTGCCTGACCGCGCCGGCCTGCCAGAGTGACTCGGCACCGAAAAAGGCCGGGCCACCAACGGCTCCGGGGATCGATCTCAAACCTGACACCACCGGCGCCGGCGAGGTGCCCGGGGCGCTGGTGTCGGCGTCGACGTTCCCCACGCTGGACCTGCGGCTGAAATCGGCCGTGTCGCTGGCCGCCCGCATCGGGTACACGTCGACGTCGGGGATCACCGGTGAGCACACCGAGGTGTCGGGCTCGGTCTTCGTGCCGAACGGGACACCGCCGCCGGGCGGCTGGCCGATCATCGTCTTCGGCCACGCGACGTCCGGCGTGCAACGCGACTGCGGACCGTCGGGGTCGTCGACGCTGCAGGGGCTGTCCGCGCCGATCACCACGCTGGTCAAGGCCGGCTACCTGGTGAGCCTGCCGGACTATCAGGGCCTCGGCCCGGGCACCGCCGGCCATCCGTACGCCGATGCCACCACGGTGGGCTACAACGTCATCGACTCCGTGCGCGCGGCGCACAAGCTGGTACCGCAGTCGTCGGACCGCTGGCTGGCCGTCGGGGTGTCCCAGGGCGGCCAAGCCGCCTGGGCCGCAAACGAACTCGCCGCCCGCTACGGCAGCGGGCTGAACCTCGTCGGCACCGTCAGCCTGTCGCCGGCCACCGATCTCACCGGCCTGGCCGCCGGGGCCGCGGCCGGCAGCCTGTCGAAAGAGCAGGGCGCCATCCTGCAGCTCATCCTGGCCGCCCTGGCGACGGAGAACCCGTCCCTGAACCTCGCGGACTATCGCCACGGCGAGATCGTCGAGCACTGGGACGTCCTCGCCTCGTGCCGCACCGAGGACGCGGCGGCGCGGACCGCGGCGATCGACAAGATCACGCCCGACGATCTGCGGCCCGCGACCCCGCAGGCGGAAGCGACGCTGCAGGGCCTGCTGGCCAAGCGCAGCCTGCCCAAGGAGCCGACGTCCGCGCCGATGCTCGTGCTGTACGGCGGCCAGGACACGCTGCTGCCGCCGGACTGGACGAACAAGGCGCTCGCCGCCGCGTGCCGCCTCGGCGACGTCATCGACATCATGTTCCAGCCGACCAAGGGGCACGCCGACATCGACGTGGCGATGTCCTACGACTGGATCAAGGACCGGTTCGGCGGCGTCCCCGCCCAGAACAGTTGTCCGTCATTCAATTCCATGCAGGGAGCAGGACAGTGAACGCGCCGACCTCGGCACCGGTCCGGACCCGGGCCCGCATCATCGGGCTGGACGGCGCCCGCGGGCTGTCGTGCCTGGGCGTCGCCGTCATGCACGTCACGGGGCACTACTCACCGCAGACGGCCTACCACTGGAAGACGAACCTCGTCGGGCTGTCGCTGATCTTCTTCTACGCGCTCAGCGGGTTCCTGCTGTTCCTGCCCTACGTACGCAACCTGATCGAGCAGCGCGAACTGCCCAGCACCGCGAACTTCGCCGTCCACCGCATCGCCCGGATTCTGCCCGGCTACCTGGTCATCTTCCTGCTGTGCAATTACCTGCTGCAGATCGTCTACATCGAGAACGCGTCGCTGCAGCCGACGCGCACCGAAGACGGCACCGGCATGATCACCGACCCGTGGCAGTTGATCGCCAACCTGACGCTGATGCAGTCGTACATCCCGAAGTACTTCCAGACCGGCCTGAACCCGTCGTGGTCGCTGACGCTGGAATACGCCTTCTACCTTTCGATCCCGCTGCTGGGCATGCTGCTGTTCGCTCTCGCCCGGCGATCGAACCTGCGGCCGTGGGTCATCGTGTCCCTCGGCCCGGCGCTGCTGATCGCGCTCGGCTTCATCGGCCGGGCCTTCGTGCCGTGGATGATCTCGGCGTTGCACCTGACCGATCCGACGGAGATCAACTGGGGCGCCAACTGGGTTGCGGTCTACACCAAGACCTTCCTGACCAACTCCGACACCTTCGCGTTCGGCATGGCCGCCGCGGTGCTGGTCGTGGCCATGGAGCACAACGCGATTCGCGAGAAGCTCAGCCGGCGCGTCCGGCTGTACAGCTTCCTGGCGATGTTCCCCGCGGGCGTGGTCATGCTCGGCCTGATCGCCCTGGCCAACCCGTACGCCACGTCGGCGCTGGCCGTGCTGTGCGCGCTGGGCATCCTGGTGATCGTCGCGCCGCTGTTCCGCGGCGAGCGGTCCGGGCTGGCCGAGCTGCTCGACACCGCGCCCTTCCGGTTCGTCGGCAAGGTCTCGTTGTCGGCGTATCTTTGGCATTTCCCCCTCATGCTGCTGCTGGGCCGCTGGGGCCTGATGGCCGGCGACACCGTGCCCGGCATGCTGCGCAACGTGGCGCTCGTCCTGGCGGTGACACTGGTGGTCTCGGCCGTCACGTACTACGCAGTGGAAGAGCCCGTCATGAAATTCGCCAAGCGGTACCGCACCAGGTGGTCCTGAATGCGCCGTGCGATCCAGTGGGGCGCCGCGCTCGCGGCAGTGCTCCTGATCGCGGCGTCGTTGCCGGTGATGTGGCAGGTCGGCAGCTGGGCCCTGGACAAGCTGCGGCACGGCGATGCCGGCGACCCGGTGCCGATCCGCACGGCCGATCTCACGGGGTCGGGCCCGGGCAGCCTGATCAGCGCCATGACGATGCCGGCGCTGACCAACTCGGTGGAGGGCAAGGATTTACAGGCCGCCCGGGTGGTCTACCGATCCACCTCCGGTGACACCGATGCGCCGACGGTGGTGTCGGGATCGGTGTTCACGCCACGGGGCCAGGCGCCCGACGGCGGCTGGCCGGTGATCGCGCTGGCCCACGGCACGACCGGCATCGACTACCCGTGCGCGCCGTCGCTGTCGGCGAATCTCCTCGGCAACGTGGTCTTCGTGCAGGGCTTCGTCAACCTCGGTTTCGCCGTCGCCCTCGCCGACTACCAGGGCCTGGGCGCACCTGGTGTCCACCCCTACACCGACAACCGCACGGCGGGCCGCAACGTCATCGACTCGGTGCGCGCCCTGCGCCACACGTTCCGCGACATTTCCAACCGCTGGGCGGTGTTCGGCGGTTCGCAGGGCGGCGGCGCGGCCTGGGCCGCCGACGAACAGGCGCGCACCTACGCGCCCGAACTCGACCTGATCGGCGCGGCCGCCAGCGTGCCGTCGGCCGACGTGGCGGGCATCGTCGACAAGGCCGGCATCTTCGATCAGGGCAAGGCCGGCACCATGACCAAGGACCAGGAGGCGGCGTTCCAGGCGATCGTCGAGTCACTGGCCCGGCTGCATCCCGACCTGAACCGCGACGACTACCGCCGGGGCGCGGCGGCCAGGTACTGGAAGGTGCTGTCGGCGTGCTCGGGGCCCGACGTCGCGTACCGCGCCACCGCCATCGACGCGATCGGACCGACCGACCTGGCACCGGTCGATGCGGCGGCCGCCGACCGACTGCGTCGGTACCTGCAGGACTGGGCCCTGCCGCAGCAGCCGCTGTCGGCCCCCATGTCGGTGGTCTACGGCGGCAAGGACACGTTCCTCGACCCGGAATGGACCAAGGCCGCCATCGCCCGCGCATGTTCGCTGGGCGGTACGGTGGTCTGGAATTTCCAGCCGGACGGTGGACACGGCGATATTGACGGGCCGGGTCAATTGCGGTGGCTGGCAGAACGATTCAGGGGAGGCGAGGCGGTCAATGACTGTCCTGCGCAGGGGACCACGTAATCCCGACGGCGACAGCCCGATTCATCAGCAGTTGCTGATCGAGGCGAAATGCATCGTGAAGCGACTCATCGCGCCCCGCGGCACCGCGGTCGGCGAACCCGAGCGGCCGTATCTGATCCTGCCGATCCTGGGGCAGTCCAACGCGTTCGGCATGGGGCTGCCGGTCGAGCCCGACGGGTTGGACCGCCCCCACCCGCTGGTGCACCAGTGGGCCATGTGCGGGCCCTCCAAAGGCACCGCGGTGCTGGCGACGCAACCCCTGCTGCACGAAATACCTTGCAAATACGTCGGTTTCGGCCCAACCTTCGCTAAGCAACTCGCCGACGACACCGGACGCCCGGTGCTGCTGATCCCCGGTGCCCGTGGCGACACCTCGTTCACGCCGAAGAACGGGCACACGTGGGATCCGGCCGACCGCAAGACCCGGGTGAACCTGTACCGGCGGGCCGTGGCGGCCATCGACGCGGCGCTGGCGCGGTTTCCCGGCAGTGAGATCGCCGCGGTGCTCTGGCACCAGGGGGAGACCGACGTGCCGCTGATCTCCGGCGCGCAGTACCAGGCCAAGCTCGACTCGCTGATCGGGGACCTGCGCGCGCGGTACGGCGAGAGCCTGCCGTTCGTCCTGGGGCAGATGGTGCCCGAGGAGATGGAGCTGAGCGGCAAGCCCTACGCCGCGATCGACGCCGTGCACGCCGATACCCCGAACCGGTGGCCGCTCTGCACCTTCGTGCCCGGCCCGCGCGATTCGTACAACAGTCCCGACGATCGCCACTACAGCGCTGCCGGGCAGCGCGAGTTGGGTCGCCGGATGTGGCAGCAGTACCGCGAGATGTGCGCCGAACAACTGGCGGACTATGGCGCGCGGTGAACTCGGCCGGGTCATCCGCCGTGTCATCGGTGTGGTCACGATCGTCGTGCTCGTCGATGTCGGGCTGGCCGGGCTGGTGCTGTTCGCGGGCGCCAAGTCCGATCAGCTCCAGCGGGCCGACGCGATCATCGTGCTGGCCGGCGAACACGACGGCCGCGAACAGTACGGGCTGAGCCTGGCCCGGCAGGGCTGGGCCCGCACCGTGGTGCTGTCCAACCCGTACGTGCCGGGCGACCCTCAGATGAAGAGCGCCTGCGCGCCGGCCACCGACATCGAGGTGATCTGCCGCAAGCCGGAGATCCTGACGACCCGCGGCGAGGCCATGATGATGCGCCAACTCTCCGAGGGCCGATCCTGGCACCGGATCATCGTCGTCAGCTGGCGGTACCACCTGCCGCGCGCCCGCCTGATCTTCCGGCAGTGCTATTCCCCGGACCACGGTTCGGTTGTCGCGGTGGCTTTGCCCAGGGACTATGACTTCTCGCCCGTCGGGTGGGAGCTGACGTTCTTCTATCAGTTTGCCGGGTTCGCTAAGGCCGCGCTGCAGGGTCGCTGCGGTTGACCTGCCTATTTTTCTGATCGGTGGTATTTTCGAGCAAACGATGCGATAGTAGTCGCAGTTCGCTGAGCGGGGGCTATAGCGAACAGCCAGCAAATGGGAGGGAGTACGCGTCAGTGTCAGTGGCAGAAGAACTCTACGTTCCCGAGGCTTCTCCCGCGCGTCCCGTACGGGCCGTCGCGCCTTTAGCTGACCGGGCCTGGCAGACGCGTTACCGCTGGTGCCTCATCGCATTCGATCTGGTCGTGGTCGTGTTGGCCCTGGCGAGTGCCCAGTTCGTCAAGCTCGGTACACCCGACGCCTCCCTGGAATTCACTTCGACGTATCTGCACGTCTTCTCGTACTACTCGGTCCTCTCGCTGTTCGTCGCCGTGATCTGGCTGGCCATGCTGGCCGCATACCGCACCCGATCGCCGCGCATCGTCGGCGCCGGCGTCGAGGAGTACCGCCGGGTCTTCTCCGCGACGCTGGCCACCGTCGGCATCATCGCCGTCGCACTGATGATCTTCCGCCCTGAGTACGCTCGCGGCTACTTGGCCGTCGCGCTGCCGCTCGGCCTCGTCGGCCTCGTCGTGGGCCGGACCATCTGCCGCCGGGTGCTCGCCCGGCTGCGCCGGCGCAACAAATGCGTCGCCAACGTGCTGGCGGTCGGTGACCCGCGCGCCGTGAGCAACCTGGTGCAGTCCCTGCACCGCGAATGGTGGTACGGCTACTCGGTCCGCGGCGTCTGCCTCACCGGACGGCCCGCCGGCGGCACCTTCGAGGTGGCTGGGGTCGGCGAGTTGCCGGTGCTCGGCAACGAGACCCAGGTGTCCGACGCCATCACCCAGGCCGCCTTCGACGCCGTCGCACTGACCACGACCGACCACCTCGGGCCCGAGGGAGTGCGCGAACTGTCGTGGGAGCTCGACAAGCTGGGCATGGACATGGTCGTGTCCCCGAGCGTCATCGACGTCGCCGGCCCCCGGCTCACCATGCGTCCCGTCGCCGGTCTGCCGCTGATCCACGTGGAGCGTCCGCAGTACAGCGGGACCAAGAAACTCCAGAAGCGCGCCTTCGACGTGTTCGTCGCGCTGTTCGCGCTCACCGTGACCTCGCCGCTGATGGTGTTGTCGGCCATCGCGATCAAGCTCACCAGCCGTGGTCCGGTCTTCTACCGCTCCGAGCGAATCGGCTTGGACGGCAAGCCGTTCCAGATGACGAAGTTCCGCACCATGGTGCAGGGCGCCGACCGCATGGTCGACGACCTGATCAGCCTGGACCTCAACGAGAGCGGCAGCGGCGTGCTGTTCAAGATTCACGAGGACCCGCGCGTCACGCTGGTCGGAAAGTACCTGCGGCGCTACAGCATCGACGAACTGCCGCAGTTCTTCAACGTGCTGCGCCGCGACATGAGCGTCGTCGGGCCGCGCCCGCCGCTGCGCCGTGAATTCGACACGTACAACGAGCAGGTGCGCCGTCGGCTGCTGGTGCTCCCCGGCATCACGGGGCTGTGGCAGGTGAGCGGCCGGGCCGACCTGTCGTGGGAGGACTCGGTACGGCTCGACCTGTCGTACGTCGAGAACTGGTCCATCACCAACGATCTGCTGATCGCGGCCAAGACCTTCCGCACCATCATCGGCGGTTCTGGCGCCTACTGACTCCGGACGGGCGACCGTCGGTGAATAATCCCCTTTGATGCGTAAAGCCCTGCCGTGGATAGTGGTGGCCGTCCTGGTCGTCGGTGGTCTGACGGCCGCGACCTACCTGCGACCGCTGGCGCTGATCGGGACCTCGAAGGTCCTCGACATGTTCATTCCGCTCTCGGGCGCGCCGGAGCCGATCGGTTCGGCCGATCTCGCCGGCTCCGGCCCGGGCAGCCTGCTGTCGGCGACGACCATGCCGGGCGTCACCAGCACCTTCACCGGGCAGGGGATTCGTGCGGCCCGCGTGGTGTATCACTCCACCTCGGGTGACACCGGCGCGCCGACCGTCGTCTCGGGCGCGGTGCTCACGCCGCTGGGCCAGGCGCCCAAGGGCGGCTGGCCGGTGGTGGCGCTCGGGCACGGCACCCTGGGCATTGACAACAACTGCGGGCCGTCGCTGTCGCCGACCTTGATGAACCTGCTGCCCATCGCGAAAGTCGTGATCAATCTCGGGTACGCCGTCGCGCTGGCCGACTATCAGGGGCTGGGCGTCAAGGGTGTGCACCCGTACTCCGACGCCCGCACCGCGGGCCTCAACATGATCGACGCCGTCCGCGCGGCACGGCACGTGTTCGGTGACATCTCCACGACGTGGGCGGCGTTCGGCGATTCGCAGGGTGGCGCGGCGGCCTGGGCCGCCGACGAGCAGGCCGAGCCCTATGCCCCGGAACTGAACTTGGTGGGTGCGGTCGCCGTGGCGCCCGCCGCCGATATCAGCGGTCTGGTGGCGAAATCGCAGACCGGCACGTTGACCAGTGAGCAGCGGCCGGTGCTGCAGGCGCTGATCGAATCGCTGGCCCGGCTGCACCCCGATCTGAACCGTGATGAATACCGGCACGGCGGTGCGTCCCGCTACTGGAACGTGCTGACGGACTGCAGCGCCGGTGCGGCCTACAAGCGTGCCGTCGCCGCCGGACAACTCGGGCCGCGCGACTTCCTCCCGGTGTCGCCGGATGCGGCCCAGCGACTGCAGAATCTCTTGCAGGCGTGGGCAATTCCGCAGCGCCGGCTGACCGCGCCGCTGTACGTCTGGTACGGCGGTCAGGATCCGTTCATCGATTCGGTCTGGACGAAGGCGGCCATCGGGCGGGCCTGTTCGCTCGGTGGCACGGTGACGACAGAGTTCGACCCGAAGGGCGGCCACAATCCGCCCGCGGCACAGGAGATGCTCGACTGGATGGCGGATCGGTTCGCCGGGAAGAAGGTAACCAATGACTGCTGAGCTGCTGCCGCTGGACGCCGCGGCGATCCAGGCGTCCGTCGGTGACGGCTGGCGCGTCGAGGTGGTGGCCGAAACCGGTTCCACCAATGCCGATCTGGCGGCGCGGGCCCAGTCCGGCGAGAACGTGGCGGGCGTGGCGCTGTTCACCGAGGACCAGACCGCGGGCCGGGGACGCCAGGGCCGCAGCTGGACGGCGGTGCCGCGGTCGCAGATTCTGATGTCGATCGGGGTGGACACCACCGACGTGCCGAGCGAGACGTGGGGCCTGCTGTCGCTGGCGGCGGGGGTGGCTGTCGTCGAGGCCGTCGCCGAGGTGGCCGGCGTGCAGGCCGCGCTCAAGTGGCCCAACGATGTTCTGGTGGGCACCGGCAAGCTCGCCGGCATTCTCGCCGAGGTCGCGGCCCCGGCCGGCGGGTCGCCCGTCATCGTCGTCGGTATCGGTCTGAACGTGTCGCTCGCCGCCGCCGAACTGCCCGACCCGGTGGCCGTGTCCCTGCTGAGTATCGGTGTCGCGCAACCGGATCGGCAGCGGCTGGCCGTGGCGCTGCTGAACCGTCTGCACGCCCGCATCGCCGAGTGGCGCGTGGGTGGCAACGTCGAGCTGCTGGCCATCTACCGCAAGCACAGCGCCACTCTCGGGCAGTCGGTGCGGGCCGAGTTGCCCGGCGGGCGTGAGGTGGTCGGGCGGGCGACCGAGATCGATGCCGGTGGTGCGCTGGTGATCGATTCGGCCGACGGCGCGGTCGCCGTCTCGGCGGGCGACGTCGTCCATTTGCGTCCCGCCGCCGGCTGAGCACCGCCTAGAGTCTGGGTATGGGTTACCCGGACAACGTGCTGGCAGCCGACGAACATGTTGTGCTGCATCGGCACCCGCACTGGAAGCGACTGATCGGGCCGGTGCTGGTACTGCTGGTCGCGACGGCGCTGGCCGCGTTCCTCGCGGCAGTGGTCAATCACACCAACTGGGATTCGAACGCCAAGAACATCATCTTCGCGGTGATCGGCGTGGTCTGGCTGGTGGTGATCGGCTGGCTCACCGTCTGGCCGTTCCTGACCTGGCGCTCAACGCATTTCGTGATCACCGACCGGCGGGTGATGTTCCGGCGCGGTGTGCTGACGCGGTCGGGTATCGACATTCCGCTGGCGCGCATCAACAGCGTGGAGTTCCGGCACCAGCTACTGGACCGGATACTGCGCACCGGCACGCTGATCATCGAGTCGGCATCGCAGGATCCCCTGGAATTCCATGACATTCCGCGGGTGGAGCAGGTCCATTCGCTGCTGTATCACGAAGTCTTCGACACCTTGGGTTCCGAGGAGTCGCCCAGCTGAGGGTCGTCGCCGAGTTCGTCGTAGGCCTCGGCGAAACCACCGGCGGTGATCGTCGCCTCGAGCGTCATGTCGGGTGCGTGCTTGGCCATCTCGTCGGGGAACACCCAGCGCCGGAACGCCCAGAACCGGAACGCCATCTGCAGCAGGTTGCCGATGATGTACGCCGACACGAAGTCGGCGATGTTCTCGATGGTCAGCGACACGTTGGGTTGCCGCAGCTGCAGCACGTAACTGGACACCCACAGCGGGGCCATGCTCAGCAGCACGCCGACGCCACTGACGGCGAAGAACAGCAGTGCCTCGTGGTGACGCAGGCGGCCACCGCGGTTCTGGAAGCTCCATTCGCGGTTCAGCACGTACGACGCGATGACCGCGACGATGCCCGCGATGATCTTGGCGGTGACGGGCTTCGGTTCGAGCACGGTGAGCTTGAGGGTGTAGAAGATGCCCGAGTCGATGACGAACGTGGTGGCGCCGACGATGGCGAACTTGATGAGCTCGTGATGCCGCTCGGCAAACGGCCGAATCACTCGCGGGAGCCGCGCAATCGTGGCCTCGGTGAACGACATAAGCGGCCAGTTTACGGAAAGTACCTGCATTTCACGTACCCGTGCAGGTAGCGGGCGGTAGCTAGTCGGCATAGGCAGATTCGGGGGACACCCGCGGTGCGTGACAAACTAGGCGCCGTGACGCAACCCCCCGTCGTGGCAATGATCGGTGGCGGCCAGTTGGCCCGCATGACCCACCAGGCCGCCATCGCGCTCGGTCAGACCCTGCGGGTCCTGGCGGTTTCCGCCGACGAGCCGGCCGCCCAGGTGAGCCCCGCGGTGGTGCTGGGCTCGCACACCGACCTCGAGGCGCTGCGCCAGGTGGCCGCCGGTGCGTCGGCCCTGACGTTCGATCACGAGCACGTGCCGACCGAGCTGCTGCAGACCCTGGTCGCGGACGGCGTCAACGTGGCCCCGCCGCCGTCGGCGCTGGTGCACGCCCAGGACAAGCTGGTGATGCGCCGCCGGCTGGCCGAACTCGGCGCTCCGGTGCCGCGCTACCGCGAGGTGGCGTCGACCGCTGATCTCGATGCCATCGACGAGCTCGCCGCTGAAACCGGTGGTGCGCTGGTCGTGAAGGCGAGCCGGGGCGGTTACGACGGCAAGGGCGTCACCCTGACCGACGACGTGGCACAGGCCCGCGCTGCCGCCGAGGGCTACCTGGCCGCCGGCGTGGCGGTGCTGGTGGAGGAGAAGGTCGCCATGCGCCGCGAGCTGGCCGCGCTCGTCGCGCGCTCGCCGTTCGGGCAGGGCGCGGCGTGGCCCGTCGTGCACACCGTGCAGGAGGACGGCATCTGCGTCGAGGTGATCGCGCCGGCGCCGCAGCTGCACGCCGCGGTGGCGACGGCGGCCGAACAGCTCGCGCTGCGGATCGCCGATGAGCTCGGTGTGGTCGGCGTGCTGGCGGTCGAGCTCTTCGAGACGGTCGACGGTGACCTGGTGGTCAACGAGCTGGCCATGCGGCCGCACAACTCCGGGCACTGGAGCATGGACGGCGCGACGACGAGCCAGTTCGAGCAGCATCTGCGCGCGGTCCTGGACTACCCGCTGGGGTCGACGGCACCGCTGGCGCCCGTGACGGTGATGGCGAACGTGCTGGGCGCGCCGACGCAACCCGAGATGACCATGGACGAGCGCCTGCACCACCTGTTCGGCCGGCTGCCCGAGGCCCGGGTGCACCTGTACGGCAAGGGGGAGCGGCCGGGCCGGAAGATCGGCCACGTCAACATCGTCGGCGCGCCGGGCGGCTCGCTCGACGACGAGGACTACGTGGCCGACGTGCGCGAGCGCGCCGTCCGGGCCGCGCATTGGTTGTCGCACGCTGAGTGGACCGACGGATGGAGTGGACATGAGTGAACGCGCGGGAGGCCCCCGGGTCGGCCTGATCATGGGCAGTGACAGCGACTGGTCGGTGATGGAGGACGCGGCCACCGCGCTCGCCGAGTTCGAGGTGCCGTTCGAGGTCGGCGTGGTGTCGGCGCACCGCACGCCGCAGCGCATGCTCGACTACGCCAAGTCCGCCGCGGACCGCGGCGTCGAGGTGATCATCGCCGGCGCCGGTGGCGCCGCGCACCTGCCCGGCATGGTGGCGTCGGCCACTCCGCTGCCGGTGATCGGGGTTCCGGTGCCGCTGGCCCGCCTCGACGGCATGGACTCGTTGCTGTCGATCGTGCAGATGCCCGCCGGCGTGCCGGTGGCCACGGTGTCGATCGGCGGCGCGCGCAACGCGGGCCTGCTGGCGGTACGCATCCTGGGGTCGGCCGATGCCGCGCTGCGGGCCCGGATGCAGCGCTTCCAGGCGGACCTGGAGCAGATGGTGCTCGACAAGGACGAGGCGCTACGGAATCGGTTGCTGGGCAAGTAAGCTCACGATCGATGAAATCTTCATTCGCGCGGTACCGCAGCGTCGGCCACAAACTCGTCACGGGATTCATGGAGCCGGAGGTGCTCCTGGTCGCCGGTGCGCTGGACGAGGCCCAGCGGGCCAGGTCCGTCGGCGGCGCGGTCGCCGAGATCGGCGTGCACCACGGCAAGCTGTTCATCGGCCTGAACCTGCTGCAGCGGGACGACGAAAAGTCCGTTGCCATCGACATTTTCGGCGACCAGGACCTCAACATCGACGGTTCCGGGGCCGGTGATCTGGCGAAGTTCACCAGCAACGTCGACGTCTGGTCGTCCATGGACAGCGTGGTGATCCACCAGGGTGACTCCACGAAGCTGACCCCCGAGGTGCTGCTGGAGGAGGCCGGCGGGCCCGTCCGGTTCTTCAGCGTCGACGGTGGCCACACCGAGGAGATCGTCTACAGCGACATGCAGCTGGCCGAGGCGACCCTGGCCGACGGCGGCATCGTCATCGCCGACGACGTCTTCAACGAGTTCTGGCCCGGCGTGGCGGTGGGCACGCTCAAGTATCTCGATGACGGCGCCGGCCTGGCCCCGTTCGCGATCGGCTTCAACAAGGTGTTCTTCACCCAGCCGGAGTTCTGCGACTACTACCAGGCCGAACTCGAATCGGCGGCACACCGCTCGGCCCGCATCCAGCACACCACCTCGGTTTTCGCCGGGCACCCGGTGCTGCTGCTGGGCCCCGTGACGGCCGTCGACGTGCTGCGCCGCAGCGAGACGTTGCGCACCGTCTATCACCGCACTTACCGCGAGCTGGTCCGTGGGCTGCAGAAGGTGTCGGGTCAGGGGCGGTAAAGTTACCGGCGAGTAGCACCCCGCATCTCGCCACATGGGCAGGCAAGGAGCCATCAATGTCTATCGGTAACCCGTCATTCGATCTGTTTCAGCTGCCGGAAGAGCATCAGGAGCTGCGTGCCGCCATCCGGGCCCTGGCCGAGAAGGAGATCGCCCCGTTTGCCGCCGAGGTCGACGAGCAGGCCCGGTTCCCGCAGGAGGCCAGTGACGCGCTGACCGCGTCCGGTTTCAACGCCGTGCACGTGCCCGAGGAGTTCGGCGGCCAGGGCGCGGACTCGGTGGCCGCCTGCATCGTCATCGAGGAAGTGGCCCGGGTCGACGTGTCGGCGTCGCTGATCCCCGCGGTCAACAAGCTCGGCACCATGGGCCTGATCCTGAACGGCTCCGACGATCTCAAGCGCAAGGTGCTGCCCGATTTGGTTGATGGCGCGCTTGCTTCTTATGCGCTGTCTGAGCGGGAGGCCGGCAGCGATGCCGCAGCGATGCGCACGCGCGCCAAGGCCGACGGTGACGACTGGATCCTCAACGGCGCCAAGGCGTGGATCACCAACGGTGGCAAGTCGAGCTGGTACACCGTGATGGCCGTGACCGACCCCGACAAGGGCGCCAACGGCATTTCGGCGTTCATGGTGCACATCGACGACGAGGGCTTCTCCATCGGCCCCAAGGAGCGCAAGCTCGGCATCAAGGGTTCGCCGACCACCGAGCTGTACTTCGAGAACTGCCGCATCCCGGGTGACCGCATCATCGGCGAGCCGGGCACGGGCTTCAAGACCGCGCTGGCGACGCTGGATCACACCCGTCCGACCATCGGTGCACAGGCCGTCGGTGTGGCGCAGGGTGCACTGGACGCCGCGATCGCCTACACCAAGGACCGCAAGCAGTTCGGCAAGGCGATCAGCCAGTTCCAGGGTGTCGAGTTCATGATCGCGGACATGGCGATGAAGACCGAGGCGGCCCGCCTGATGGTCTACAACGCCGCGGCCCGCGCCGAGCGTGGTGAGGGCAACCTGGGCTTCATCTCGGCGGCGTCGAAGTGTTTCGCCTCGGATGTGGCGATGGAGGTGACCACCAACGCCGTGCAGTTGTTCGGCGGTGCCGGTTACACCGTGGACTTCCCGGTGGAGCGCATGATGCGCGATGCCAAGATCACCCAGATCTACGAGGGCACCAACCAGATTCAGCGGGTCGTGATGTCCCGCGCCCTGCTGCGCTGACGTCAGGCGCTACAGGTCGGCAGTGACCTTCTCCGTCGCGCGGCGCCGCTCCAACGCGCCCGCGTCGGGGTTGGCCACCTGCACCAGGGAGGCGCCGCCGGCGAACACCGTCAGCAGATTGGCGACGAGTTCGTCTGGGCTGCCCCACGCGGCCGTCGACAGCAGCCGGGTGCCGGTGGTGAATCCCTTTGCCGCCGCACCGTTGCGGGCCGCGGCGAGGACATCGTCGACCGAGCGGTCGGCCAGGGCCGGACCAGGGTTCCGTTCGGGCACGATCTGATCGCCGTGCACCCGAACGGATGTCGCGTAGTCGGTGACGCCGATCGGTAGGTCGGGGACCGGCTTGCCGAACGGATCGAGCGACAGTACGACGACTTCGCCTGCACCGGTCTCGTCGGCCGCGTCGATGCGATCGGCCGTGCACAGCGCGATATCGCAGCCGGATGGGATCGATTCTCCGGCTGTGTCTTTCAGCAAGACTTCCGCGCCGATGTACCAGATGCCGAACAACACGCCGGCCGTCTGCCAGTGCGCGGGCAGCAGCACCGCGACCCGGCTGCCCGGACCTGCGCCGAGTTCGTCACGCAACAGGTTGGCGGTCTTGGCGGCCCAGTTGCTCAGTGTCACCGCCGACAGCTCGATGCGCTCGCCGGTGGCATCGTCGTAGTAGGTGATGCGCGGCCCGGCCGGGTCGTCACGCAGCAACGGGTCGAGGATCGCGCTGGACAGGTTGGTCACGGTCAGTCCACGCACTTGGGGTCGGCCGCGCCCGCGGTGATGATGGGTGACGGCGGGACCTGGGTGGTGGTGCCGGAATCGGTGGTGTCGGAGGCGGATTGCGTCACGGTGTGGCTACCGCCGTCCAGGCCGGAACCAGGGCCCGCGTAGTCGTGCGAAAGCACGACCCGCACCGCGCCGCTCGGCACGGAGGCGTTCTCCACCACCGGCAGATTGCCCAGCTGTTCGGCGATGGCCTTGGCTCCGAGGTCGTCGGACTTCGCGGCCTGGATCTGGCTCGACGTCACGTGGTCGGCCTCGTTGTTGCCGACTTTGCCTGCGACGAAGCCCTTTTCGGTGAGGACCTCCGACACCGCCGCGGCCAGTCCGTTGATGTCACTGTCGTTGACGACGTCGACGGTGGTGTTGCCGGGGGTGTACGCGAGCTTCTCGGTCTTGCCCTCGGCCTGGTCCTGCAGCAGACCGGCCACCCACTGCTGCACCTGTGCGGGGTCGACGCGCACGACGCTCTGGGTGCCGTCGTCGCTCCAGCCGTCCTCGGCGAGCACCGGGATGGTGGCGAACGCGACGTTGCCGCCCGCCAGCTTCTGCATCTGCTGGACGAAATCCATGATGTCCCAACCATCGGACAGCACCACCGACCGCTGCACGGCGCTGCGGAGCCGGCTCAGGGTGCTGGGGCTGGACAGCGTCTGCCCGGAGATGATGTCGTGCGCCAGCGACGCCATGAAGACCTGCTGGCGCGTCACCCGGTCCAGGTCGCCGCGGGGCAGATCGTGCCGCTGCCGCACGAAGCTCAGGGCCTGCGGGCCGTTGAGTTTCTGCCAGCCCGCCGGGAAGTTCGCGCCCGACAACGGTTCGTCGACGGCGTTCTTCAGACACACGTTGACGCCGCCGAGGGCATCGGTGATCAAGGCGAAGCCCAGCAACCCGACCTCGGCGTAGTGGTCGACGGTGACGCCTGTGAGCTTTGCCACGGTTTTGATTAGCGCCTCGCGGCCGGCCTCGACGGCTTTCGGCTCGGCGGTGGCGGCGTCCTCACCCTGCTCCTCGACGAGTTCCTTCATCTTCTCGAGCTTCACCTGACCGAAGACACCGTTGATCTTGGTCTTGCCCAGCCCCGGCGCCTGCACATAGGAGTCGCGCGGGATGGAGATGGCGGTGGCCGAGCGCCCGTTGTTGGGGATGCGCACCAGGATGATGGTGTCGGTGTTGGTGGACACGTCGTCGCCGGCGCGCAGCGTCGCGAGTTCGTCCTCTGACAAGGGATTTCCGTGCGCGTCGGTACGGCTGTCCATACCCACCAGGAGGATGTCGACGGCACCGTCGTCGCCCCCGCCGCCGAGGGCCGCGGTGCTGATGCGGTTGATGCCGGATTCCAGCGAACGCAGGCTGCTCCAGGCCACGCCGGTGCCCACCATCACG
Source organism: Mycobacterium sp. SMC-16 (assembly GCF_046250085.1). Classification (NCBI taxonomy): domain Bacteria; kingdom Bacillati; phylum Actinomycetota; class Actinomycetes; order Mycobacteriales; family Mycobacteriaceae; genus Mycobacterium; species Mycobacterium sp. SMC-16. Next base: position 4,241,521 of record NZ_CP176427.1, on the reverse strand, counting down.
AGCACCGTCGTCATGACGGCGAGGATGCGGAACAGTCGACCTGGCACCAGGACAGGCTACTGGTGAGCGCTTGCCGTGGCCGGTAGCCCGGGGTTCGGCGGGTCACACCCTGGTGCGGGTACGGCCGTCGGCCCGCTAACCTCTAGGCCGTGATCGAGCAGCCATCCGTACCGCAATCGGATCGCCCGCTGCTCGTGGTGACGGTGACGTATTCACCCGGCGCGCATCTGGACCGTTTCCTGAAGACGCTGGCCCACGCGACGGAACGCCGCCTGCTGGTGGTGATGGCCGACAACGGCTCGACCGACGGTGCGCCCGAGTCGGCCCTGGAGCGCTACGCCGACGTCGAGTTGTTCCGCACGGGCGGCAACCTCGGCTACGGCACCGCGGTGAACCGCGCCGTCGCGGCCTACCTCGACACGCCCGACAGCGTCGTCGACCAGGAGTTCTTCGTCGTGGTCAACCCGGATGTGCAGTGGGGACCGCACAGCATCGACGAGTTGTTCGCCGGGGCGGCGCGGTGGCCCGCGGCCGGTGCGGTGGGTCCGCTGATCCGCGACCCCGACGGCTCGGTCTATCCGTCGGCGCGGCATCAGCCGAGCCTGATCCGCGGCGGCATGCACGCCGTGGTGGGCCCGTTCTGGAAATCCAACCCGTGGACGGCGGCCTACCGCCAGGACCGGCTGGAGCCCAGTGAACGCGCCGTCGGCTGGTTGTCGGGCTCGTGTCTGTTGTTGCGCACCAAGGCGTTCCGGCAGATCGGCGGATTCGACGAGAACTACTTCATGTACATGGAGGACGTCGACCTCGGTGACCGGCTCGCGCAGGGTGGCTGGCAGAACGTGTACGTGCCGGCCGCCGAAATCCTGCACGACAAGGGACATTCCACAGGACGGGACCCGGCCCGCAATCTGGCCGCGCACCACCGCAGTACCTATACATTCCTTGCCGACCGGCATCCGCACTGGTGGCAGGCCCCGCTGCGGTGGACCATCAAGTCGGCGCTGAACGCGCGCGAACGCGCGGTGGTGGGCAATTCCAGGCGTAAGCGCCGTCGGGCGAACTAGGCTACCGGCGATGACCTCGAGGCTTGAAAGGACGCGAGTTGAGTGACGCGGTGAATCCGGTTGACGTCGACGCGGTCATCCTGGTGGGTGGGCAGGGCACCCGGCTGCGCCCGCTGACCCTCTCGGCGCCCAAGCCGATGCTGCCGACGGCGGGAGTGCCGTTCCTGTCCCACCTGCTCGCCCGGATCGCGGCCGCGGGTATCCGCCATGTGGTGCTGGGTACCTCGTACAAGGCCGAGGTCTTCGAGGCGGAATTCGGCGACGGCTCCAAGCTGGGCCTGGAGATCGAGTACGTGGTCGAGGAGGAGGCCCGGGGCACCGGTGGCGGTATCGCCAACGTGGCGCCCAAGCTGCGCCACCCGACCGCCATGGTGTTCAACGGTGACGTGCTCTCCGGGCTGGATCTCGGTGCGATGGTCGCCAGCCACCGCGAGCGGCAGGCCGACGTCACGCTGCACCTCGTGCGGGTGAGCGACCCGCGCGCGTTCGGTTGTGTGCCAACCGATTCCGAGGGCGTGGTGACGGCGTTCCTGGAGAAGACGCAGGACCCGCCGACCGATCAGATCAACGCGGGCTGCTATCTGTTCCAGCGTGCGGTGATCGATGAGATCCCCACCGGCCGTGAGGTATCGGTCGAACGCGAGGTGTTCCCGAAGCTGTTGTCCGACGGTTTCAAGGTGTGCGGTTACGTCGACGCCAGCTACTGGCGTGACATGGGCACGCCCGACGACTTCGTCCGTGGCTCAGCGGATCTGGTGCGCGGTATCGCACCGTCGCCGGTACTCGACGGGCACCGCGGCGAGAGCCTGGTGCACGAGGGTGCCGCGGTGGCGCCCGGTGCGCTGCTGATCGGCGGGACAGTGGTGGGCCGCGGCGCGGAGATCGGCGCCGGCGCCCGGCTGGACGGTGCGGTGATCTTCGACGGCGTCAAGATCGAGGCCGGGTCGGTGATCGAGCGGTCCATCGTCGGGTTCGGCGCCCGGATCGGCCCGCGGGCGCTGATCCGTGACGGCGTCATCGGCGACGGCGCCAACATCGGCGCCCGCTGCGAGCTGCTGCGCGGTGCGCGGGTGTGGCCGGGGGTCACCATCCCCGACGGCGGTATTCGCTACTCCACGGACGTCTGAGCGGCCCGCGCGAGCCGCTGCAGACCCGGGTCCGGGTCCGGCAGCGCGTCCAGCGGCCACCACTGCAGATCCAGTGACTCATCGCTGCAGTGAATTTCGGCGTCCTGCGGCGCGACAGCCAGATATTGCACGTCGAGATGCCGCGTCGGGACGCCCAGCGAGCACGTCAGCGCGTGGACGTGCAACGCCGCGGGCAACTCGGCGATCTGCAGTCCGGTGATGCCGGATTCCTCGGTCGCCTCGCGTAGTGCCGCGGCGCGGATGTCGGTGTCGACGTCCTCGCAGTGCCCACCCAGCTGCACCCAGCGGCCCAACCGCGGGTGCAGGGTGAGCAACGCCTTGGTCCGGGTGTGGTCGAGTACGAGCGCCGACGCGGTGATGTGGCCGGGTACGCAGGCGCGCCGGCAGGCGTCGGGGCGGGCCGCGACGAACGCCGCGACGGCGTGCCGGAGGGTGTCCTGATCGGCGTCGGGCGCCGGCCAGTCGTGCAGCGCGGTCAACACCGAATCGTGCAGCGAGTCGCTCATCGCCGGATCAGCAGTTCGTCGGTCGGCACCGGCGGCCGTGGCCGACGGGGCTCATCGCTCTCCGGGAAGTGGCCGATGGCGATGGCGCCCAACGGTTCCCAGTCGGCCGGCAGCTCGAGCTCGGCGCGCACGATGTCGCCGGCGAAGATCGTCGACCCGATCCAGCAGCTGCCGACGTCGCGCGCCGCCAGGGCCACCAGGAGTCCCTGCACGGCCGCGCCAACCGCGACGGTGAACATGGTGTGCTCGGCTTCGGTACGGGCCGCGTCCGGATAGCTGTGTGCGCCATCGGGGACCAGGAACGGGATGACGAATTCCGGTGCGTCGTACAGAATCTGGCCGCGGCCCACACGCCGGTCGACGGAGTCGGCGGGCCGCCCATCGGCGGTCAGGTCGGTGCGCCACTTGTCTTTCATGCGGTCCAGCAAGCGGATTCGGGTGTCGTGGTCCTGCACCCAGACGAACCGGACCGGGCGGGTGTGGTGCGGTGCGGGCGCGGTGAGCGCCTCGGCCACGGAGTCCTCGATGAGTTCCGGTGCCACGGGCTCGGCGCTGAAGGTGCGCACCGAACGGCGCATCAACTGCGCCTGCCTGCGGCCCAGTGCCAGTGCTTCCTCGGTGCCCAGCCAGAACAGATCGTCCTGCCCGGCGCGCACCAGGGTCCGGCCGTTCGAGCCGTCGTCGCGCGGTGACAGGCCCCGCACCACGGCGACCGGGATGCCGGTCAGCTTGCCCTTGACCAGGTCGGCGGCGGCCGCGATCTCGTCGGCGACGGCCACCTCGGTCACCAGCAGCTCGTTGCCGTGGGTGTCCTGGACGCCGGAATACCCGTGCAGCACGGCCAGTCCGGCGGCGCCGATGGCGGCATCGATCTGCCCGTTGCGCCAGGCCCGGCCCATGGTGTCGGTGATGACGACGGCGACGGTCACGCCGAGCCGCTCGGCCAGGCCGGCCCGCAGCCGCGCCGCGCTGCCGTCGGGGTCGACCGGCAGGAGCGCCAATTCGGTTGTACTGACGTTGGATCCGTCGACGCCGGCCGCCGCCTGGACCAGCCCGATGGCGTTCTCGGTGATCAGGGTGCGGCCCTTGCGGGCCAACACGCGCACGGCCTCGTCGTCGATCAGCCTGCGCCGCAGGGCGTCCCGTTCGTCGGGGTCGGTCGGCGCGGCGACGATCCGGCCCTCGGACTTCGACAGCACCTTGCTGGTGACCACCAGCACGTCGTCGTCGCGCAACCAGGGGGCGGCGGCGGCGATGGCGGCGGCCACGTCGTCGCCGGGGCGGAATTCGGGAAGTCCGGGAACCGGAAGGATTTCGACGGCGGCCGCGGCGCCATGCTCGGTCACAGCTGAATTCCGGCCAGTTCGAGTCCGGCGCGGACCATCTCTGCCGTGGCCGCCGGATCGGTCATCAGCAGCGGCACGGCCTTGACGTTGACGCCGTCGATCTCGGCGTGGTCACCCTCGTCGATGAGCCAGCCGTCGAGGATGCCGGTCGCGCTGCGGGCGCCGTAGTGCGTGCCCACGGCCTCGGAGGTGCTGTCGATGCCGATCACCTTGAGGCAGTCATCGGCCATCCCGCGCAACGGCTTTCCGGCGACGATGGGGGAATAGCCGATCACCTGTGCCGGGGTGGACCGCAGCGCGCTGCGCAGGCCGGGCACCGCCAGGATCGCGCCGATGCTGACGACCGGGTTCGAGGGCGCCACCAGCACGACGTCGGCGCCGGCGATGGCATCGGCGACTCCCGGTGCGGCCTTTGCCTTCTCGGTGCCGATGAACGCGAAGCTGTGGGTGGGGATTTGGGCGCGGTAGCGCACCCACCATTCCTGGAAGTGGATGGCGCGCTGATCGCCCGATTCGGGATCGGTTACCACCACGTGGGTTTCGCTGCGTTCGTCACTGGCGGGCAGCAGCCGGGCGCCGGGCTGCCAGCGGTCACACAACGCCTCGGTCACCTGGGACAGCGGGTAGCCGGCCCGCAGCATCTGGCTGCGCACCAGGTGCGTGGCCAGGTCGCGGTCGCCGAGTCCGAACCAGTCCGGTTGCACGCCGTACGCCGCGAGCTCTTCCTTGGCATGCCAGGTCTCGTCGCGGTGTCCCCAGCCGCGTTCGGGGTCGATGCCGCCGCCGAGGGTGTACATGCAGGTGTCGAGGTCGGGGCAGATGCGGACGCCGAACATCCAGGCGTCGTCACCGACGTTGACGATCGCGGTGAGCTCGTGCGGCGAGGGGTCCGCACCGGGTTCGGCGAATTGACCCAACCCCAGCAGTTTCTGGACGCCGAGCAGAAACCGAGCGCCGCCGACGCCACCGACCAGAACCGTCACCTTCACGTCGACTCACCCTAGGCGATGACGCGCGGGCGGAATGACGCGCCCGGACGGCAATTTGGCGCGCAGCAAACTTAAAACCTCAGTATTCACTTGAGTAACAGCCGCATCAGTTATCGCCATTTCCAACTACGTTGTGCGGCAGCGTGTTATTGGTCACTATCGCGACACGCCGCGGTAACGACGCGCCGTAATCAGGTCACACGATGGTAGGAAATGCGCTTCATCCGCTTGACCGTGGCAGCTAACCCGTGTGTAATCACAACAGTGTCATTCCCGGTTTGTTTACCGGTTCCGGTGCAGCAGACCGAGATTCGACCGTTTGTTCGAATATTGTTCGCCACTCACGGCACGCAGGGCAAGTAGTTGGACTCCGTTTTGAGAACTACGTAAAGCAGGGGAGGAGGCGGCAAATGTCTTACGAACACGCAGATTTCGATCACGTGGTGCAATTCGACGGGCGGATGCTCGGCTCTGTTGGGACCGCACCGCACACGAACACCGGACCCGTTCAGCACGTCGTCGCCGGACGGCCGCAGCTGAGTCTGGTGCCCGATCACATCGACAACGAACCCGAGCTCACGGAAGACCAGTGGCAGGAGCGTGCCCTGTGCGCGCAAACCGACCCCGAGGCTTTCTTCCCTGAGAAGGGTGGCTCGACCCGCGAAGCCAAGCGCATCTGCCAGGGCTGCGAGGTGCGCGACGCGTGCCTCGAGTACGCCTTGGCGCACGACGAGCGCTTCGGCATCTGGGGCGGTCTGTCGGAGCGCGAGCGCCGGCGGATCAAGCGCGGCGTCATCTGACACACCGCGGGTAGATCGACCGACTAGTCGTCAAGGATGGTCGGGTCGATCACCGACGGTTCAACGCCGAGATAAGTGGCTACCTGCGCCACGAGAATTTCGTGCAGAAGGTCGGCGAGGTCAACGGAGTCCTTCGCCCGCCGTTCAATGGGCTTGCGGAACAAGACGATTCGCGCCCGTGTCGAATTACCCCGAACGTCCACGCCGGCCGGGATGAGCCGCGCCAGCGCCACCGGCCCGTCGGCGATCACCTCGGGCGGCCACTGGATGGCATCGGGATCCTTGGGGGAGATCCGCGGAATCTCGTCGACGGCGACGTCGAGTCCGGACACCCGATTGCGCCACCGGCGCTCGATGGGTTCGTAGGCCTCGAGGACCGCCATGTCGAATCGCTCGGCGCGACTGCGCCATCCGGGAACGGTCGGGGGGAGTAGCGGGCCGCGCATGCCGCGACGGCGGCGCACACGCGAGTGGGCCATCGGCCGATAGTAACGGTTGGAGATCGACGTGCCCGCGACGCGCGTGTCCGGCAGTGGGCGCGTCGGCGGCGCGATAATCTCGCCGAGTGAATGTTCCCCGTCGCTGCTGCCGGCCAGGTTGCCCGCACTACGCCGTGGCGACGCTGACGTTTGTCTACTCGGATTCCACGGCAGTCGTAGGTCCGTTGGCCACCGCGTCGGAGCCGCATTCGTGGGACCTGTGTGTGTCGCACGCCAGTCGCATCACCGCGCCCCGCGGGTGGGAGTTGGTCCGCCACGCCGGTCCGCTGCCCACGCCCTCTGAGGACGACGACCTCGTCGCGCTCGCCGATGCGGTGCGCGAGGGGCGCGACGCGCCGTCCCGCGGTGGCATCCCAACAGGTTTCACCGATCCGCTGCCCGGCAGCCACGCCGGCACACCCGGCGGCACGGTCATGGCCCCGCCCGCACCGCGCACGCAGCACAACGGGCGGCGGCGCGGCCATCTCCGGGTGTTGCCGGATCCGCCTGAGAGTTAGCGACACAAGTCCTACCGAACCCCACCGACCGTCCGCGGGCAGATGGGTCAGCCGATAGGCTGACTGTCACAGACCCTCGGTAATGCAGTGGTCTGCGAACGATGAGATCGGGAGGGCTATGTCTCGGCCTGCTGCCTCTGTACAGCGCGTCATCAAGGCATATGACGTGCGTGGGCTGGTCGGCGAGGAGATCGACGAGTCGTTCGTCGCCGATGTCGGCGGAGCATTTGCCCGGTTGATGCGCGCCGAGGGCGCCACCCGGGTGGCCGTCGGCTACGACATGCGGCCCAGCTCACCGTCATTGGCCACGGCGTTCGCCGAGGGGGTCACCGCGCAGGGTCTGGACGTGGTCCGGATCGGGCTGGCGTCGACCGATCAGCTCTACTTCGCCTCGGGTCTCCTCGACTGCCCGGGCGCCATGTTCACGGCCAGCCACAACCCGGCCGCCTACAACGGCATCAAGTTGTGCCGGGCGGGCGCGAAGCCCGTCGGCAAGGAGACCGGTCTGACCGACATCAGCAATGAGGTCATCGACGGCGTGCCTGGTCACGACGGAGCGGCCGGCACGGTCGAGGAGCGCGACGTGCTCGCCGAGTACGGCACATTCCTGCGTTCGCTGGTCGATGTGTCGGCGCTGCGTCCGCTGCGGGTCTCGGTCGACGCCGGCAACGGCATGGGCGGGCACACCACGCCGGCCGTGCTGGGCACCGTCGGGTCGATCACCTTGCTGCCGTTGTACTTCGAACTCGACGGCACGTTCCCCAACCACGAGGCCAACCCGCTGGATCCGGCCAACCTGGTGGACCTGCAGAAGCACGTCGTCGAGAACGGCGCCGATATCGGCCTGGCGTTCGACGGCGACGCCGACCGCTGCTTCGTCGTCGACGAGAAGGGCGACCCCGTGTCGCCGTCGGCCGTGACGGCGCTCGTCGCCGATCGCGAGCTGGCCCGCGAGTCCGGCGCGACCGTCATCCACAACCTGATCACCTCACGCGCGGTGCCCGAGTTGATCGAGGAGCGCGGCGGCACGGCCGTGCGCTCCCGCGTCGGCCACTCGTACATCAAGGCGCTGATGGCCGAGACCAACGCGATCTTCGGTGGCGAGCATTCCGCGCATTACTACTTCCGCGATTTCTGGGGCGCCGACTCCGGCATGCTCGCCGCGCTGCACGTGCTGGCCGCGCTCGGGGAACAGGACCGTCCGCTGTCCGAACTGATGGCCAAGTACCAGCGGTACGAGGCGTCCGGCGAGATCAACTTCACCGTCGCCGACGCGCCGGCGTGCGTGCGGGCGGTCCTCGCGTCGTACGGCAGCGACATCGCCTCGACCGACGAACTCGACGGTGTGACCGTCGACCTCGGCGACGGGCGCTGGTTCAACCTGCGCAGCTCCAACACCGAGCCGCTGTTGCGGCTCAACGTCGAATCCCGCACGCGCGTGGAAGTCGACCAGATCGTCGAACACATCGCGGCGCAGATCAGGGCGTCTGCGCCATGAGTGCCGCCCCGGCGACCCTGGACCTCGACGATGTCGAGGGTCTGATCGCGGCCGACCGCGACGGCCTGCTGCGGGCCGCGTCGATGGCCGGCGCACAGACCCGCGCGGTCGCCGCGGCGCTCACTGAAGGCGAACTCGACGAACTGCGCTCGGATCAACGTCCGCGAACCGTCACCTGGGTGTGCGGGCGCGGGATGTCGGGAGCTCCCGGCGCGGCGGGGACCGTGCTGGCCGCGGCACTGGGCGCGACGTCGGCGATCCCGCTCGTGGTCACCCCGGATGTGCCGCCGTGGATCGGCGCGCTGGACGTCGTGGTGGTGGCCGGGGATGACGCGGCCGACCCGGCGCTGGTGACCGCGGTGGCGACCGGGGTGCGGCGCGGCGCGCGCGTGATCGTGGTGGCGCCCAACGACGGCCCGCTGCGCGATGCGGCCGCCGGGCGCGCGGTGGTGCTGCCGCCGCGGTTGGGGGTGCCCGACGACTTCGGCCTCACCCGCTACCTGGCCGCGGGACTCGCGACGATGATGGTCGTCGACCCGGCATTGCGCATCGACCTGGAGGCCCTGGCCGACGAGTTGGACGCCGAGGCCCTGCGCAACAGTGCGGCCCGCGAGATTTTCACCAACCCGGCCAAGAACCTGGCCGAGCGGATGTCCGGCCGGCAGGTGGTGCTTGCCGGTGAGGGCGCGGCGATGCTGGCGCTGGTCCGCCATGCCGCGACGGTGCTGCTGCGGGTGGCCCATCAGCTCGTGACCGCGACCGGCGGCTCCGACGCTCTGGTGGCGCTGCACGGTGGGCTCGGCCGCGAGACGGTCGAAATGTCTTACGAGGACTCGCTTTTCCACGACCCCGAGATCGACGGACCGGTGCCGGCGCGGGTCCGCACCGTGGTGCTGTGTGCCGACGAGGAACGTCCCGGCGTGATCGCCCGGATGGACGCGCTCGGTGGCGACGTCGACGTGCTCAGCGCCGACGACGTGCCCGACGCGGGGCTGCAGGTGCCGGGAAGTCGCTTGGAACAACAGATCGCGATGCTGGCGGTCCGGCTGGAGATGACGGCCGTTTACCTGAAACTGGTTCGAGGTTAGACATAGTGCATCTGCTACGAGGCGCGGTCAGGAACTACGCCTGGGGGTCGCGTACCGCCTTGGCCGATTTCGCCGGAAGACCAAGTCCCTCAGCGCATCCCGAGGCTGAGCTGTGGTTGGGTGCGAACCCCGGGGACCCGGCGCGACTGGAGACGGCCGACGGCGAGGTGTCGCTGCTGGACGTCATCCGGGCCGATCCCGCGGGCGAACTGGGGCCCGAGGTCGTGGCCCGGTTCGGTGAGTCGTTGCCGTTCCTGGCGAAGGTGCTGGCCGCCGACGAACCGCTGTCGCTGCAGGCCCATCCCAGTGCCGAGCAGGCTGCCGAAGGCTTCAATCGTGAAGAGCGCCAAGGCATTGCCCTCAACGCGCGCAACCGCAATTACCGGGACCGCAGCCACAAGCCCGAGTTGATCGTGGCCCTCGGCCCGTTCGAGGCGCTCGCCGGGTTCCGGCCGGTGGCCCGCACCGTCGAGTTGATGCGGGCGCTGGCGGTGTCCGACCTCGATCCGTACATCAACCTGCTGGCCGGCCAGTCGGACGCGGCCGGGCTGCGAGCCGTCTTCACCACCTGGATCACCCTGCCGCAGCCCGATCTCGACGTCCTGGTGCCGGCCGTTCTCGACGGTGCGGTGAACTACATCCGTTCGGGGGCAACAGAATTCGCGCCCGAGGCCAAGACGGTGCTCGAGCTCGGCGAGCGGTACCCGGGTGATGCCGGCGTGCTGGCCGCCATGCTGCTCAACCGCATCAGCCTGGTCGAGGGGGAGGGCATCTACCTGCCCGCCGGCAATCTGCACGCCTACCTGCACGGCATGGGGTTCGAGGTCATGGCCAACTCCGACAACGTGTTACGCGGTGGTCTGACGCCCAAGCACGTGGATGTGCCGGAGCTTCTCCGGGTTCTCGACTTCACCCCGACCGATGGTCGGCCCATCCATCCGCGGCCGGCCGATGACGGCGTCGAAGAGGTTTTCGACACGCCCGCACCGGAATTCGCGGTGACGATCCTGCGGATCGACGACGACCGGGTGGGCAGCGTGGTCGAGGTGCCCCAAGGGCACGCCGGCCCGCAGATTCTGCTGGGCACGCATGGCCGGGTGCAGGTGCATTCCGCCGGTGGCGAGCTGACCCTGAACAAGGGCGCCGCCGCCTGGATCGCTGCCGGGGAGGGTCCCGTGCGGTTGGTGGCTGAAGAACCGTCGACGGTGTTCCGTGCGACGGTCGGGATCTAGAAAAACCTACGAAAGGGCGGGTCATGTCGGCCTCGGGGAGTGCGCGCGCGATCATCGCGGCGCTGTTGGCCAATGCCGGGATCGCGGCGGCGAAATTCGTCGGCTTCCTGATCACGGGCAGTTCGTCGATGCTCGCGGAGTCGGTGCACTCGCTGGCGGACACGTCCAACCAGGGGCTGCTGCTGTGGGGGCAACGGCAGGCGCGTAAGGACGCCGACCATCTGCACCCGTTCGGCTACGGCCGCAGTCGCTACTTCTACTCGTTCGTGGTGGCGCTGGTGCTGTTCAGCCTCGGTGCGATGTTCGCGCTGTACGAGGGCTACCACAAGATCACCCACCCCGAGCCGCTGTCGTCGCCCGTCGTCGCCGTCGCCATCCTGGTCGTGGCGATCGGGCTGGAGGGCTACAGCTTCTACACCGCGGTGAAGGAATCACGTCCGCTCAAGGGCGCCGGCAGCTGGTGGCGATTCATCCGGACCTCGCGCAACCCGGAGCTGCCGGTAGTGCTGCTGGAGGACAGCGGCGCGCTGATCGGTCTGGTGCTGGCCCTGGGCGGTGTGGGCCTGTCGATGCTCACGGGCGACCCGGTGTGGGACGGCATCGGCACCGCGGCGATCGGTGTGCTGCTCGGCATCATCGCGGTGGTGCTCATGGTCGAGATGAAGAGCCTGCTGATCGGTGAGGGCGCGACGGTCGACGAGACCGGCGCCATCCGCAACGCACTTGAGCAGACGCCGCACATCGACCGTGTCATCCACCTCCGGACCCAGTACCTGGGGCCGGAGGAGATGCTCGTCGGGGTGAAGATCGCGCTGGCGCCCAACACCGATCTGGCGACCGTCGCCGCCACGATCGACGCCGCCGAGGTGACGATCCGGGCCGCGGTGCCGAACGCCCGCATCATCTACATCGAGCCCGACCTCTACCGCGGCTGAGACCGCCGGAACACCCGCAGTCACCTGCGGCGGTGACGGCTACCACAAGTCGTTTTACAAAATTGCCTCCGTTGTCTAGACCGGCGACAAAATGCGGTCTATAGTCAAGATCACAAGTTGTCGGCCCAACCAATGGAGGTGGACCCGTGTCAGTCGAGGTATCCGACGTCAACGTTGAGCAATGGCGCGATCGCAAGCGTCACCTGTGGCTCATGGGCCTGATCGCGCCCACCGCGCTGTTCGTGATGCTCCCGCTGATCTGGGCACTGAACCAGGCCGGCTGGCATGTGCTCGCGCAGGTGCCGCTGTGGATTGGCCCCGGCCTGCTCTACGTGCTGCTGCCGATCCTCGACCTGAAGTTCGGGCCCGACGGGGAGAACCCGCCCGACGAGATGATGGAGCAGCTGGCGAACGACAAGTACTACCGCTACTGCACCTACGTCTACATCCCGTTCCAGTACGCCAGCGTCATCCTCGGCGCGTACCTGTTCACCGCCAAGGACCTGAGCTGGCTCGGCTTCGACGGCGGGCTGGCCTGGTGGGCCAAGCTCGGTGTCGCGTTGTCGGTCGGTGTGCTGGGCGGCGTCGGCATCAACACGGCCCACGAGATGGGACACAAGAAGGAGAACCTGGAGCGCTGGCTGGCCAAGATCACCCTGGCGCAGACGTTCTACGGCCACTTCTACATCGAGCACAACCGCGGTCACCACGTCCGCGTCGCGACCCCGGAGGACCCGGCGTCGGCGCGCTTCGGTGAGAACTTCTGGGAGTTCCTGCCGCGTACGGTGTGGGGCGCGCTGAAGTCGTCGGTCGAGCTGGAGGCCCAGCGCATCCGTCGTCTCGGCCGCAGCCCGTGGGACCCGCGCACCTACCTCAAGAACGACGTCCTCAACGCGTGGCTCATGTCGCTGGTGTTCTTCGGCATCCTGATCGCGGTGTTCGGCCCGGCACTCATCCCGTTCGTCCTGATCCAGGCCATCTACGGATTCAGCCTGCTGGAGTCGGTCAACTACCTGGAGCACTACGGCCTGCTGCGGCAGAAGACCGAGAGCGGTCGCTACGAGCGCTGCGCGCCCGTGCACAGCTGGAACTCCGACCACATCGTCACCAACCTGTTCCTGTACCACCTGCAGCGGCACAGTGACCACCACGCCAACCCGACGCGGCGCTACCAGACGCTGCGCAGCATCGACGGCGCACCGAACCTGCCCAGTGGCTACGCGACGCTGATCGGGCTGACCTACATCCCGCCGCTGTGGCGCCGGATGATGGACCACCGCGTCATCGAGCACTACGACGGCGACATCACCAAGGTCAACGTCCACCCGCGGGTGCGTGACAAGGTGATGGCCAAGTACGGGGCGGTGGCCTGAGCATGAGTGCCTACGCTTGCCCCGGCTGTGGTTATGTCTATGACGAGGCCAAAGGCGCTCCGCGTGAAGGATTCCCGGCGGGCACGGCGTGGGACGATGTCCCCGACGACTGGTGCTGCCCGGACTGCGCGGTCCGCGAGAAAGTCGATTTCGAATCGGTAGGAGTGAGTTCATGAGCGAGCCGTTCAAGAAGTTCGTCTGCCTGCAGTGCGGCTTCGAGTACGACGAGGAGAAGGGCTGGCCGGAGGACGGCATCGCCCCGGGCACCCGCTGGGCCGACATCCCCGAGGACTGGAGCTGCCCGGACTGCGGCGCCGCCAAGGCCGACTTCGAAATGGTGGAGGTCGTGGCGTCGTGACCGCCGCGGCCGCAGTACCGGACGGACCCGAGGTGTCGCGCCCCGCGGCACCTCGGGTGCCGTACGCCGAGGCCTCACGGGTCCTGCTGCGGCATTCGATCCTGGACGGCATGCGAGAGCTGTTGCTGGCCAAGGACTGGTCATCGATCACGCTGTCCGATGTCGCGCGTGCAGCCGGCATCAGCCGGCAGACCATCTACAACGAATTCGGCTCGCGCCAGGGCCTCGCCGAGGGTTACGCGATGCGCCTCGCCGACCGCCTGGTCGACGCCGTCGAGCACGCCATCTACGCCAATGTCGGAGATATCGAGTCCGCGTTCCTGCAGGGCTTCCGGATGTTCTTCACCGAGTCGGCGTCCGATCCGCTCGTCATCTCGTTGCTGACGGGCGTCGCGAAGCCGGATCTGCTGCAGATCATCACCACCGACAGCGCGCCGATCATCTCGCACTGCTCGCAGCGCCTCACCGAGGCGTTCCGCGGCAGCTGGGTGCAGATTTGCGACGACGATGCCGGGGTGCTCGCCCGGGCGATCGTCCGGCTGGCGATCAGTTATGTGTCAATGCCGCCGGAAGCGGACCATGATGTGGCCGCTGACCTGGCCCGGCTCATGACGCCATTCGCCGACCGTTACGGTAGTGGGGAAGCCCCGTAGCCGTCAGCGCGCCATTCGAGCAGGATTCCTGGCGCCTGTCCCGCGAGCCCGCAGGCCATGGGGTCACTCCAGTGGAACGAATGAATGGGGCTCTAATCCATGACGGAATTGAAGGCAGACGTCCGTAACGGCATCGACTACAAGGTCGCCGATTTGTCCGAGGCCGAGTTCGGCCGCAAGGAGATTCGCCTCGCCGAGCACGAGATGCCCGGTCTGATGGCGCTGCGGCGCGAGTACCACGATGTGCAGCCGCTGAAGGGTGCGCGCATCTCGGGCTCGCTGCACATGACCGTGCAGACCGCCGTGCTGATCGAGACGCTGACCGCCCTCGGTGCCGAGGTGCGCTGGGCTTCCTGCAACATCTTCTCCACCCAGGACCACGCGGCCGCGGCCGTCGTCGTCGGCCCGCACGGCACCGTCGAGGAGCCCAAGGGCACCCCGGTCTTCGCCTGGAAGGGTGAGACGCTGGAGGAGTACTGGTGGTGCGCCGAGCAGATGCTCACCTGGGACGGCGAGCCGGCCAACATGATCCTGGACGACGGCGGCGACGCCACCATGCTGGTGCTGCGCGGCGCGCAGTGGGAGAAGGCGGGCGTCGTGCCGCCGGCCGAGGAAGACGACTCGGCCGAGTGGAAGGTCTTCCTGGAGCTGGTGCGCAACGGCTTCGAGAACGACAAGACCAAGTGGACCAAGATCGCCGAGTCGGTCAAGGGCGTCACCGAAGAGACCACCACCGGTGTGCTGCGGCTGTACCAGTTCGCCGCCGCGGGTGAGCTGGCGTTCCCGGCCATCAACGTCAACGACTCGGTCACCAAGAGCAAGTTCGACAACAAGTACGGCACCCGCCACTCGCTGATCGACGGCATCAACCGCGGCACCGACGTGCTGATCGGTGGCAAGAAGGTCCTGATCTGCGGCTACGGCGACGTCGGCAAGGGCTGTGCCGAGTCGATGGCCGGCCAGGGCGCGCGTGTCGCGGTCACCGAGATCGACCCGATCAACGCGCTGCAGGCGCTGATGGACGGCTTCGACGTCGTCACCGTCGAGCAGGGCATCGCCGACGCCGACATCGTCATCACCGCGACCGGCAACTACGACATCATCCTGCTCGAGCACATGAAGGCCATGAAGAACCAGGCCATCCTGGGCAACATCGGCCACTTCGACAACGAGATCGACATGGCGGCCCTCGAGAAGTCGGGCGCCACCAAGCTGAACATCAAGCCGCAGGTCGACCTGTGGACCTTCGGTGACACCGGCAAGTCGATCATCGTGCTGTCCGAGGGCCGTCTGCTCAACCTGGGCAACGCCACCGGCCACCCGTCGTTCGTGATGTCGAACTCGTTCTCCAACCAGGTCATCGCCCAGATCGAGCTGTGGACCAAGAACGACGAATACGACAACGAGGTCTACCGCCTGGCCAAGCACCTCGACGAGAAGGTCGCGCGCATCCACGTCGAGGCTCTCGGCGGCACGCTGACCAAGCTCACCAAGGATCAGGCCGAGTACATCGGCGTCGACGTCGACGGCCCGTACAAGCCGGAGCACTACCGCTACTGAGTCTGTTTGCGTAGTTCGCGCCAGCACACGCGAAAGCCCCCAATTCCCACGGGAATTGGGGGTTTTTGCGGTTGCCGGGCCCGGCACATCCCGATGAATTAGCTGACGGGGTTCAACCGCCGGTAATTATTTTGTAATGGGCGACAATTACGATTTGTGCGACGCGGTTTCCGTGTTTGCTGAAGATCTGCTGGCGAGCGGACATCGGCGTTAGAATTTGCGCACACCAGGGCACCCTCGTGAAGGGACGTCGGCCATGCAGGAGAACCGCTGGGCAAGACGCATCGCGTTGCTGGCCGTCGTCGGGGCGACGTTGACCGGTTGCGACAGCGTGAATCTGGGCAGCCTCGGCATCTTCGGCAGCACGTCGCCCGCGGTGAAAGGACCGCCGGTGCCGCCGGAGATGGTCCGACACGACGTTCAGCAATTGGTCTGGCAGTTCCCGCAGTTGCGCAAACCCGACGAAGCGGTGTGGGTCACCTGGAACAACAGCGGTGATCCCAGCCTCGCCGGCAAGGTCAACTGGATCGACGCGGTGGTCAAGCTGTCTCCTGCCGAGACCACGCGACTGCTGGCGGAGTACCACCCGTCCGCCACCGATCGGCAGCCGATGGTGCAGAAGATTCTGCAGTCGGAGCTGCCCGGCGGTCCGTACCTGTCGGGCCCCGAACTCAACAACCACTTCTCCGGTCCGGGCATGACCACGCAGGCGTTCCTCGACCGCGACGACAACGTCCTGGTGCTGACGACGACGTCAGGCGGACCCGCACCGTCGTGACCGGCTAGCGTGGTGGTGTGCGCGCTCTGATCCGCGTGACGGCGTTCGTGGTCGTGCTGGCTGTGCTGGCCGCCTGTGGCGCGGACCGTCCGCCCGTCTCTCCATTTCCTGCTGCGACGGGGCGGGGCTCGTGCGCCGTCGATACCGAACGCGACGTCGGCGCCACCATGCGCGACGGCGTCGTGCTGCGCGCCGATGTCTACCGTCCCAGGTCCTCTGAACCTGTGCCGGTGCTGCTCATGCGCACGCAGTACGGTAAGTCCGGGGCGCAGACCTCGCCGGAGCGCTACGAGCCGCCGGATTGGTTTGCCTCGCACTGCTATCTCGTTGTGGTGCAAGATGTCCGGGGCCAGGGGAGTTCCGGCGGGGTGTTCAGCGAGTTCACCAACGACGTGGCCGACGGCTACGACACCGTCGAATGGGCGGCCGGCCTGCCCGGTGGAAATGGCAAGGTCGCCATGTACGGATCGTCGTATGTCGGTGCGACGCAATGGCTTGCGGCGGTGACGGCGCCGCCGCATCTGGTGACCATCGCGCCGGCCAACACCGCATCGGACTACTACGATGGCTGGACTTACGAGGGCGGCGAGTTCCGGCTGGCGTTCGTGCAGCCGTGGGCCATCGAGTCGATCGCGCTCGGGGCCGCGCAGAACCGTCGGGACACAGAGGCGGAGCGGCTGTTGCGGGACGCCGGGGCCGACCCGACCCGATGGCTGAATTTCCGCCCGCAACAGGACCTTCCCCCGATGCAGCCGCACAATCCGGCGGTGGCGCCGTGGTACTTCGACTGGGTCCGGCACAACACCCGCGACGCCTTCTGGCAGCAGGTCAGCATTCGCGACCGGTACTCGGCGGTGCGAATTCCGGTGTTGCACTTCGAGGGCTGGTACGACGCCTTCCTGGCCGGCGGTGTGGAGAACTTCGCCGGGATGGTGGCCCACGGTGGCAACGACTTTGCGCGTTCGAACCAGCGTCTGGTGGTCGGGCCGTGGGACCACGTCGCATGGGGACGCGCTGATTCGGAGCCCGCCCCGATGCTCAAAGACATCGGGGCGGTGGGCAACAGCCCGATCAACGAGCTGATGCTGGCCTGGTTCGACCATTTCCTGAAGGGCGTCGACAACGGTGTGGCGGGCAAGCCTCGCGTCGACTACTTCACCATGGGCACCAACACCTGGAAGACGGCCACCAATTGGCCACTGCCACAGACACAATGGATCAATTACTACCTCTCCGGTGCCGGGGGCATCGCGGACCGCGACGGCAAGCTGTTGCCGGTGCTGCCAGGCCCGCAGCCGGCCGACACCTACACCTACGATCCGCTGAATCCGGCGCCGAGCCTGGGCGGGCACTCCTGTTGTGGTGCCAAGTCCGGTCCGCAAGGGCCGTACGACCAGACGCCGGTGGAACAGCGATCCGACGTATTGGTGTACACGGGCGATCCGGTGACCCGTGACACCGAGATCACCGGAGCGGCCACCGTCACGCTGTGGGCCCAATCCTCAGCTGTGGACACCGATTTCACGGCCAAGCTGGTCGTGGTCAAGCCCGACGGGACGGCCATCAACCTGAACAACGGGATTCTCCGGGCGTCGTTCCGGGACTCGCTGTCGGCGCCGACACCGATCGTCCCCGGGCAGCCGTACCAGTACCGCATCCAAATCTGGCCCACCAGTTACCAACTCAGTCCGGGGGACCGGGTGCGGGTCGAGATTTCCAGCAGCGACTACCCGCAGTTCGCGCCGAATCCCAACACTGGTGCGCCATTCGGGCGCGATGCGGCGACCGTCGTTGCGACGCAGACGATCCTGCATGACCCTTCGCATCCATCGTCGATCACGTTGCCGGTGATCGCGAACTGAGTCCCGGCGCTAGCGGCTGCAATCCAGCGACACGGTGATGGTCCGTCGCACCACGACACGGATGACCTGATCGCGGTTGCCGGGGCCGTCGACCCGAATGAGCCTGGTCTGCTCCTGCGGGTTGCGGACGCTGGTCACCACGCACTGATCCAGTGGTGCGCTGCCGACCCGGTCGACGTTCACGTGGAATCCCTCGGCCTCCAGCTGGCCGATCGTGACGATCGCTGACTCGGCGGCTGCCGGCGCGGCAGGTGCCAGGATGGCACCGGTTGCGGTGAGAGCTATGAGAGTTATTAGTGCAGTACGCATCTCAGGGTCCTTCCGGTCCTATACCCAATGACACGTAGGAGCGATGGAAAACGTTCGATTGTGTCCTGAAGGGGTTATCGCTGGTTCCGCCGTTTTCGTGACAATCGTGGATGTGACGTGTCAGGACATCGGTGACGATTCATCGGTCCTGGCGCGGCCGCGGGGTTTTCGGTTGCCGACGTAGGTCACTCCGGGGGCGCGTCATCGGGCCACTGCGCGATCGCCAGACGGACACGAGGATCGATCGGTTCATGAACAGCCACCGCCCGAGCCTGCGGACCCAAGTGTCACCACCAAGACCACCGGAACTGTCACCGATGTCCTGAGACATAACACGTGACAATCGTCGGATCTGGCGGTATACTCGAACACATGTTCGAACATTCTGGTGTCGGAGCCGGCGGTGTGCCGGTCCACGATGCCGGCGTGGTCGACTTGATGATCCACTTCGCGCGGGTGGAAAACCAGTGCGCTGCGGGCCGGCTGACAGCCGTCGCCGACCTGGCGATGCTGCGGGTCGATGATCAGGATGGCCGGCAGTGGTGGGCCTGCGATGGTTGGGACGCCGCGGTCGCCGAAGTCGGGGCGGCGCTGGGGATCGGGAAGCGCGAAGCCTCGGGGCAGTTGTCGATCGCGGTGGCGTTGCGGTTCCGGCTACCTCGGGTGGCGGCGGTGTTCGCCGACGGTGGAGTCTCGGCGCGGACGGTCGGGGCGATCTGCTGGCGTACTCGTCTGGTCGAGGACCCCAACACGCTGGCGGTGATCGACGCCGCGCTCGCGGGAGCACTGTCGGAGTGGGCGGGGTTGTCGCGCAAGAAGATCGAGAAGAAGATCGACGGTTGGGTGCAGAAGTTCGACCCCGCCGCAGTCCTGAAAGTCCGCTCAGCAGCGCGCCGCCGTGGGGTCGGGGTGGGCAAGCCTGATGACGAGACCGGCGTGGCCTCGATCTGGGGTGCACTCCTGGCCACCGATGCCGAACTGCTGGATCGGGTGCTGACCGAGATGGCCCGGCAGGTGTGCGAGAACGATCCGCGCACCTTCGGGCAGCGCCGCGCCGACGCCCTGGGGGTGCTGGCCGCGCGCGGGGATCGGTTGGCCTGCCAGTGCGGTGATCCCGACTGCCCGGCGGCTGGGCCTGATGCGCGGGCGACGGCGGTGATGATTCATGTGCTGACCAATGGGCTGCCGGCGCCGGTGGCGGATCCGCTGCTCAGCGGGGACCCGGCCGCGCCGCTGGTGCCCACGCCGGCCCCGTCTGCGCCGGAGCCGGTGTTCACGCCCCAACCTGATCGCGCGCCTGAGCCGGTCTTCGCACCTGCACCTGCGCCAGCAGCCGAGCCGGCGAACGACATGGCGTCGACGCCCATGCCTATGTCCGACCCTGCGCCGGTGGCCGATTCGCGGGCCGCCGAAACCCTGGCGCCTGTTGCGTTCGAACCAGCCAGCGACAGCACGTCCACACCGGTGGCCGACGCGGCGCCCACGCCGGCGCCCACGCCGGCGACCGCGCCGGTGCCTGAGTCGGCGCCCGCACCGGCGCCTGCGCGGCCTCCGGCGCCGGTGCGGGCGCCGGTCGGTTATGTCCTCGGCGGCGGCGTGATCCCGCCGACAGTGTTGGCGGACCTTGTCGCCCGGGGCGCGAAGGTCCGTTCGGTCGCCTCCGCCGCCGACCTGGATGAGGTGCCGCGATACCGGCCGTCGGCCGCGATGGATGAGTTCGTGCGGATGCGGGCGATGACGTGCATGTTCCCGGGCTGCGATCACCCGGCCACCGCCTCCGATATCGACCACACGGTGCCGTGGCCGGCCGGGCCCACCCATCCGGGCAACCTGAACCCCAAGTGCCGCAAACACCACTTACTGAAAACGTTCTACGGCGGCCCCGACGGGTGGCAGGACCGTCAACAACCCGACGGCACCATCGTGTGGACCGCACCGACGGGCCACACCTACATCAGCGTGCCCGAAAGCCGAATCCTGTTCCCCCGCACCATCACCGACACACCCCTGCCCAATCCACCACCCGATGCCACCGACCTGGACACCACCACGGCCCCCGGCCGGAGCATCATGATGCCCATCCGCCGCCGCACCCGCGCGCAAGACCAGGCCCAACAGATCGCCTACGAACGCGCACTCAACGAAGCCGAGCTGCAAAAAATCGCAGACGGCGAAGAAGCCGCCGCTCGCCGCCATGCGGCGCGCGAAGCCGCCCGCCAGGCCGAAGAACAACAGCAATCGCGGGAGGCGGCCGAGCCCCCGCCAGCAGATAGCGACGTCCCACCGCCACTCTGACCGACACGTGAATACCCCTGGAAAAGAATGAATTTCAGGGGTATGCGCGCTTGGCACTCGCTGATGAGACTACTGCTTGGCCTCGATGACGCCAGCCAACAGCTGACTGTAGGTCAAGCGCCCGAGGAGCTGAAAGCAGGCATCCTTTTGGTGCCGCGCTCGTACCAATACACTTCCCAGGCGCCTTCAGGGGACTGCTCGACAGCCCACGCGTAGTCCGCATGCCCACCGAGCGCAACGGTCGCAGGCGAGATGCCGATTGATTCCAGAGCCCTTGCCAATTCGGTGAGCGTCAACTTTGTTCTCCTTCGCCTCGGCTGCTTCCGCTACAACGCCAGTTCGGATGGCGGCCGAAGGGGGGCGAGTCGGTCGACAGGTCCTAGCCGTAGGGCGATCAGTTGGACGTGGATGCAGTACGTCCGCCACCCTCAGCCGTATCCACCATAGGGTCAGGGTCGTCGAGCGGTGGAACGTCTTGGCCGTCGAGCACTTTGCGCATGCGGTCCTTGTCGAGTTGTCCTTCCCAAGCGGCCACGACGAACGTCGCGACACAGTTGCCCAGCAGGTTCACCGAGACACGCATCGAATCCATGATGCGGTCGGCGCCCAGGAGCAGGGCCACCGCGGCAACCGGGATGGCGCCGTGGCCGATGGCGGCTACGGTCGCCGACAGCGCGAGGAATGACGATCCGGGCACTCCGGCCATGCCCTTCGATGTCAGCATCAGCACCAGGACCGCGGTGATCTGTTCGCCGAGGCTCAGGTTCACGCCCAAGGCCTGGGCCAGGAACAGCACACAGATCGAGAGGTAGAGGGTCGCTCCGTCGAGATTGAACGAGTAGCCGGTCGGCACCACCAGACCCGTCGTGGTGCGTGAACAACGTCAGCTTGGCCATGATGCGCGGCAGCACGACCTCGGTGGACGCGGTGCCGAGCGCAAGGAACAACTCGTCCTTGATGTACACGACGAACTTCCACAAGTTCACCCCGGCAAAGACCCTGGCGACGACCCCGAGCACCACGATGAAGAGCGCAGCCGCGAGATAACAACAGCCGATCAGCTTCGCGAAACTGCTCAGGGAACCGATGCCGTACTGGCCGATGATGTAGGCCATCGCCCCGAACGCGCCGATCGACGCAAGTCGCATCACCCAGCCGATGACGGTGAAGAACAGGTGGCTCAGGTGGTCGACGATCTCGAGGATGACGGGCGGCCCCTTCTCGCCGAACTTGGCCAACGCCAGCCCGAATAGGACGGCGAAGAACAGCACCTGCAGCAGGTTGTTGTCGGTGAATGCCTTGAACAACGACTCCGGGATGATGTTCAGCAGAAAGTCGACGGTGTGCGGCAGTTCCTTGCTCTGGGTCTTCTTCGCGATCGCGTCGGCCCCGGCCGCCAGCGTGGCGGCGTTGACGTGGAAACCTGCCCCGGGTTTGACGATGTTGCCGACCACCAGCCCGAAGAGCAGCGCGAAGGTGGTCACCGCTTCGAAGTAGATCAACGCTTTGACGCCGATCCGGCCGACCGACTTGAGGTCGCCGACGTGCGCGATGCCCAGCACGACGGTGCAGAAGATGATCGGCGCGATCAGCATCTTGATGAGCTTGATGAAGCCGTCGGCGAGCGGCTTGAGGTCCGCGCCGACTTTCGGCTGCAGCCAGCCCACCAGGATCCCGGCGACGATTGCGACGAGCAACTGCACGAAGAGCGACGTGTACCAGGGTGGCTTGTTCGCGAGCCGGATCATCTCGCTTTTGGGAGGTTCGATCTTGGTCGCCATCGCGCGAAAGTACTGATCAGGCGTCACCGTGCGATTTCTGCGATGTTTCTGTGACGTCGCGCAGCAGATATATCCAATCCAGCAATTAGTCTCGCCACGTGCTGATCGCAATCGAAGGCGTCGATGGTGCCGGGAAGAACACCCTGACCCAGGGCCTGCGGGCGCAGTTCGAGGCCCACGGCAAGTCGGTGACCACCGTGGCGTTCCCGCGGTACGGCCGCTCGGTCGAGGCGGACATCGCGGCCGAGGCGCTGCACGGCCAGCACGGCGACCTGGCGGAGTCGGTGTACGCGATGGCGATGCTGTTCGCGCTCGACCGCGCGGGCGCCAAGGCGGAGATCGCGGAACTGAGCGACGCGCATGATGTGGTGATCCTCGACCGGTACGTCGCCTCCAACGCCGCCTACAGCGCGGCCCGGCTGCACCAGGACGCCGACGGGGAAGTCGTCGCCTGGGTGCGGCAACTCGAGTTCGAGCGGTTGGGGCTGCCGGTGCCGGATTGGCAGCTCTATCTCAACGTGCCGACCGATCTCGCCGCGGAGCGGGCGGCGCGCCGGGAAGCGCAGGACGCGACGCGGACCCGCGACGCCTACGAGCGAGACGGCGGACTGCAGGGCCGCACCGCGGCGGTTTACACCGCGCTGGCGGGCGAAAACTGGGTCGGCAGTTGGGCTTTGGTGGCACCTGACGTCGACCCGGGGGAGCTGGCCGCCACGCTGCTGGGGTGATCGGGCCACGTCGCTTACCAGCAAGTTGTCAGGTAGAAGGCAAAACACCCATCGGAGATCACAGCTTTATCGCGATCTGGTGACACCATGGACGCCATGAGGCAACGCATTCTGGTCGTCGACGACGACCCATCTCTGGCCGAGATGCTCACCATCGTGCTGCGGGGCGAAGGCTTCGACACCGCCGTCATCGGTGACGGCAGCCAGGCGCTGACCGCGGTCCGCGAGCTGCGTCCGGATCTGGTGCTGTTGGACCTCATGCTGCCCGGAATGAACGGCATCGACGTCTGCCGTGTGCTGCGCGCCGACTCGGGCGTGCCGATCGTCATGCTGACCGCAAAGACCGACACGGTCGACGTGGTGCTGGGCCTGGAGTCCGGCGCCGACGACTACGTCATGAAGCCCTTCAAGCCGAAGGAACTCGTGGCGCGGGTGCGGGCGCGGTTGCGCCGCAACGACGACGAACCGGCAGAGATGCTGTCCATCGCCGACGTCGACATCGACGTGCCGGCCCACAAGGTGACGCGTCAGGGCGAGCAGATTTCGCTGACGCCGCTGGAGTTCGACCTGCTGGTCGCTCTCGCCCGGAAGCCGCGCCAGGTATTTACTCGTGACGTGCTGCTCGAACAGGTGTGGGGCTACCGCCACCCGGCGGATACCCGCCTGGTGAACGTCCACGTGCAGCGCCTGCGGGCCAAGGTCGAGAAGGACCCCGAGAACCCGCAGGTGGTGCTGACCGTTCGAGGAGTGGGATACAAGGCCGGACCGCCGTGATCGGACGGCTCGTCACGCCCGAGCCTGAGACCGTAGGGCGCCGGTGATCTGGGGATCACGACGGCGTATCCGTGGCGGTTTCGGCTCGGGCGCTTTCGTGCGCGGGCTGGGTGCCGTCGGCCGGGTGGTCGGCTACGCCTGGCGCCGCTCGCTGCAACTTCGCGTGGTGTCCCTGACGCTGGGGTTGTCCCTTGCGGTCATTCTCGTGCTCGGTTTCGTGCTGACCAGTCAGATCACCGATCGGATCCTCGAAGCCAAGGTCCGCGCCGGTACCGAGGAGGTCGAGCACGCCCGCACGACGGTGAGCGGCATCGTCGGCGGCGAGGAGACGCGCTCGCTCAACAGCAGCCTGCAGCTGGCGCGCAACACTCTCATCGACCGCAAGGTCGATTCGGGCTCGCGGCTGGCCGGTGCGTTCGACGCGGTGCTGGTGGTGCCTGGTGACGGTCCGCGGGCGGCCACGTCGGCCGGGCCGGTGGGCGAGATTCCGAACTCCTTGCGGGACTTCGTCAAAGCCGGTCAGGTCAGCTATCAGTACGCGACGGTCCACACCGACGGGTTCTCCGGTCCGGCGCTGATCGTCGGTAGCCCGACGTCGTCGCAGGTCACGAATCTCGAGCTGTACCTGATCTTTCCGCTGAGCAACGAAGAGAGCACCATCGCTCTCGTACGCGGCACCATGGCCACCGGCGGCATCGTGCTGCTCGGCCTGCTCGCGGCCATCGCCCTGTTGGTGGCGCGGCAGATCGTGCTGCCCGTGCGCTCGGCGTCGCGCATCGCCGAGCGGTTCGCCGAAGGGCACCTCACCGAGCGCATGCCCGTGCGCGGCGAGGACGACATGGCGCGCCTGGCGGTGTCGTTCAACGACATGGCCGAGAGCCTGCACAAGCAGATCACTCAACTCGAAGAGTTCGGAAATCTGCAGCGCCGCTTCACTTCTGACGTCAGTCACGAGCTGCGGACGCCGCTGACGACGGTGCGCATGGCCGCAGACCTGATCTACGACCACAGCGAGGAACTCGACCCGGCGCTGCGGCGCTCGACAGAGTTGATGGTCAACGAGCTCGACCGCTTCGAGACGCTGCTGGCCGATCTACTGGAAATCTCCCGGCACGACGCCGGTGTGGCCGAACTGTCGGTGGAGTCGGTCGACCTGCGTGACACCGTGCAGAGCGCGCTCGACAACGTCGGCCACCTGGCCGACGACGCGAACATCAAACTCGCCGTGCATCTTCCCGACGAGGCCGTCATCGCCGAAGTGGATCCGCGCCGCGTCGAGCGCATTCTGCGCAACCTCATCGCCAACGCGATCGACCATGCTGAGAAGAAGCCCGTTCAGATCAAGATGGCCGCCGATGTGGATACCGTGGCAGTGACGGTCCGCGATTTCGGCGTGGGTCTGCGACCGGGCGAGGAGAAGATGGTGTTCAGCCGGTTCTGGCGCTCTGACCCCTCGCGGGTACGGCGCTCCGGCGGCACCGGCCTCGGCCTGGCCATCAGCATCGAGGACGCCCGCCTGCACCAGGGCCGGCTGGAGGCCTGGGGCGAGCCCGGGCACGGCGCCTGCTTCCGGCTCACGCTGCCGCTGGTACGCGGTCACAAGGTGACCACCAGCCCGCTGCCGCTCAAACCCACTGGCCCCAAATCGGTTACGGCCCTCTCGTCCGGCGAACTGCCCGCGGGGGAGACGTCATGAAAGGGGCACTGGCGCTCTGCGCGGTGCTGATGCTGGTCCTGACGGGATGCGCCGGCGTACCCAGTTCGTCGGCACCGCAGGCTGTGGGCACGGTCGACCGTCCGGCCCCGCGGAATCTGCCGACGCCGTCGCCGGGCATGGACCCGGACCTGCTGCTGCGCGAATTCCTCAAAGCGACCGCCGATCCCGCGAACCGGCATCTCGCGGCACGCCAGTTCCTCACCGAATCGGCCTCCCGCTCCTGGGACGACGCCGGTAGTGCCCTGCTGATCGACCGCGTCGTGTTCGTGGAAACCCGTGGCACGGACAAGGTTTCGGTGACCATGCACGCCGACATCCTGGGTTCGCTGTCGGATGTCGGGGTGTTCGAGACCGGCGAGGGCGCGCTGCCCGACCCGGGCCCCATCGATCTGGTGAAGACGCCGCGGGGCTGGCGCATCGACAAGCTGCCCAACGGGGTTTTCCTGGACTGGCAACAGTTCCAGTCCACCTATAAACGGGACACACTGTACTTCGTCGACCCGACCGGCAAGACCGTCGTGCCCGACCCGCGCTACGTCGCGGTGTCCGACCCGGACCTACTCGCCACCGAACTCGTCACCAAGCTGTTGTCCGGGCCGCGCCCCGAGATGGCCAGCAGCGTGCGGAATCTCATGGCCGCACCGCTGCGGTTGCGTGGTCCCGTGACGCGGGCCG
This sequence comes from Mycobacterium sp. SMC-16, assembly GCF_046250085.1. Classification (NCBI taxonomy): domain Bacteria; kingdom Bacillati; phylum Actinomycetota; class Actinomycetes; order Mycobacteriales; family Mycobacteriaceae; genus Mycobacterium; species Mycobacterium sp. SMC-16. Next base: position 4,215,052 of record NZ_CP176427.1, on the reverse strand, counting down.
ACGGCGGCAAGACCGGTGTCGGGCGGGGCTACGGCGGCGCCCGCATCGACCTCGAGAGCTTGTCGACCACCGACCCGCACAGCCGGCAACTGCTTGCGGCACAGATCATCTGGACGCTGTTCCGGGCCGGCGTCAACGGCCCGTATGTGATCAACGCCGACGGTGCCGCCCTCGACGACCGCTTCGCCGAAGGGTGGAACACCTCCGACGTCGCGGCCACCGATCCGGGTGCCGATCCCGGCGCGGCGGCCGGACTGCATGCCCTGGCCGGGGGATCGCTGGTGTCGCTTGAAGGAGACAACGCGCCGCGGGTTGCCGGCGCGTTCGGCCAACTGCCGGGCCAGACCTCGGCGGCGTTGTCGCGTAGCGGGCAGGAGGTCGCCTCGGTGGTGACGCTGCGGCCCGGCGCGCCGGACATGGCGCAGTCGCTGTGGGTGGGTCCGCTCAACGGCGATGCGGCCCAGGCGCTCGACGCGCACACGCTGACGCGTCCCAGCTGGTCGCTCGACGATGCGATCTGGATCGTCGTCGACGGCACCAACGTCGTGCGCGCGATCCAGGAGGCGGCGTCGGGCCAGCCCGCCCGCATCCCCGTCGACTCGTCGGCCGTGGCCACCAAGTTCCCCGGTCCGATCAGCGCGCTGCAGCTGTCCCGGGACGCCACCCGTGCCGCCATGGTGATCAACGGCCAGGTGATCCTGGCGAGCGTCGAGTTGCGTGAGGGCGGCCAGCTCGCGCTCACCTATCCACGCCGGCTCGGCTTCGGTCTGGGCAACACGGCGCTGTCGCTGTCCTGGCGCACCGGCGACGACATCGTGGTGACCCGCACCGACGGCGCGCATCCCGTGTCATACGTCAACCTCGACGGCGTGAACTCCGACGGACCCACCCGGAACCTGGTCGTCCCGGTGTCCACCGTGGCGGCCAATACCTCGACGGTGTACCTCGCCGATCAGCGCGGGATTCTGCAGCTGTCGGGTTCGGCAGCGGACAACAACCTGATGTGGACCGATATCCGGCCGCTGATGGTCGCGGGCGCGCTGCCCGTGCTCCCTGGCTGATCGGGCTGGTGTCGTACCCCCGAGTCATGCTGACCCCATGCTCGACCTGGTCTTGCCCGTCGAATGTGGTGGCTGCGGCGCGCCGGCGACGCGCTGGTGTCCCGCCTGCGCGGCGGAACTGACGGTCCGCCCCGACGAGCCGCACGTCGTCACGCCGCGTGAGGACCCGGGGGTGCCGGTCTTCGCGCTCGGGCGCTACGCCGGAGCCAGAAGACGGGCCGTCGTCGGACTCAAAGAGCACGGCCGCACCGATCTCGTGGCGCCGCTGGCCGACGCGGTCGCCGCGGCCCTGCGGACGTTGATCACCTGGGGTCTGATCGTGCCGCCGCTGACGGTGGTGCCCGCGCCCACCCGCAGCCTGGCCGCCCGGCGCCGCGGCGGCGACCCCGTCGCGAAGATCGCACGCGCCGCGGCCGCGGCTCTTCCGGGAGTGACGGTCCAGCCGGCGCTGGCCATGCGGGCCTTCACCAGAGACTCCGTCGGCCTCTCCAGTGCGCAACGACAGCGCAACATCCGCGGCCGGGTTCGACAGCGCACACCGGTGGCGGGGGAGACCATTGTGTTCGACGATGTGGTGACGACCGGTACGACGGCAGCCGAGGCCGTTCGGGTCCTGCAAACATCCGGAGCACAGGTGGCGGCGGTGCTCGCAATAGCACACGCGTGAGCCTCGAGACGGCACGACACGGCCGGAGCAGTACCTACATCAACTCGATATGAAGTTCTCAAAACCGGTATGCGAAATCGGTGGCACGACTAGGTGAACTCGGACTACCGTCGGCTGCAACCACCCGTGAAGCCTCACGGCGGTACCGACATATTCACTCGGTACCAAATCGCTGACAGCGGTAGGAGGTGAGTAGTCAACACCTTGCGCCGGGCTGCGGCGACTTGCAGACCCGCTCGGCGCGTAGTTCAGACCGTGTGCAAGAAGAGCCACACGTGCACTGCGAGAGAGAAGCGAGTTGCTAAGCATGACAACCCAATCCGTGGATTCTGCCCGCTCGACCATGTTTGCCGACGACACCGAGCCTGCGCCCGAACCGCACGCCGACGTCGTCGTCAAGGGCCGCAACGTCGAGGTCCCCGAACACTTCCGCATCTACGTTTCCGAGAAGCTCGCTCGATTGGAGCGCTTCGATCGCACCATCTACCTGTTCGATGTCGAACTCGACCACGAGAAGAACCGGCGCCAGCGCAAGAACTGCCAGCATGTCGAGATCACGGCACGCGGCCGCGGGCCGGTCGTTCGCGGCGAAGGCTGCGCCGACAGCTTCTACGCGGCCCTCGAATCGGCCGTCGGCAAACTCGAGAACCGGCTCAGGCGCAGCAAGGACCGCCGCAAGATCCACTACGGCGACAAGACGCCGGTGGGCCTGGCCGAGGCGACGTCCATCGTCCCGCCCGAGGATCTGCCGGAGGTGCCGAACCAGACCGCAGCCGCCGAGGTCGACGACCATGTGCCCGGTCAGGTGGTCCGCGTCAAGGAACACCCGGCCAACCCGATGACGGTCGATGATGCGCTCTACGAGATGGAGCTGGTCGGACACGACTTCTTCCTGTTCCATGACAAGGAGAGCGACCGGCCGACGGTGGTCTACCGCAGACATGCCTATGACTACGGATTGATCCGTCTGTCCTGAGGTCCCGCTGATGCGCCCCCGGCCGAACCGCCGGGGGCGCACTCTTATCTGCCGATTCCGCCGGTCACCTACGATGGTCACGTCTAACCCGCCGACGTATATCCGTTCCAGACCCACAGGGGAAAAGCGTGCTGTCGAAGTTGCTCCGCATCGGTGAAGGCCGCATGGTCAAGCGCCTGCAAAAGGTCGCCGACTATGTCAACACCTTGTCCGATGACGTCGAGAAGCTGTCGGACGACGAGCTGCGCGCCAAGACCGAAGAGTTCAAGAAGCGCATCGCCGGTGGCGAGTCGCTCGACGACCTGCTGCCCGAGGCCTTCGCCGTCGCCCGCGAGGCGGCCTGGCGCGTGCTGGACCAGCGCCACTTCGACGTCCAGGTGATGGGCGGCGCGGCGCTGCACTACGGCAACGTCGCCGAGATGAAGACCGGTGAGGGCAAGACCCTGACCTGTGTGCTCCCGGCCTACCTCAACGCGCTCTCCGGCAAGGGTGTGCACGTCGTCACCGTCAACGACTACCTGGCCAAGCGCGACAGCGAGTGGATGGGCCGCGTGCACCGCTTCCTCGGCCTGGAGGTCGGGGTGATCCTGTCGCAGCTGACGCCGGAGGAGCGTCGCGCCGCGTACAACGCCGACATCACCTACGGCACGAACAACGAGTTCGGTTTCGACTACCTGCGCGACAACATGGCGCACTCGGTCGACGACATGGTCCAGCGCGGCCACAACTTCGCCATCGTCGACGAGGTCGACTCGATCCTCATCGACGAGGCCCGTACCCCGCTGATCATCTCCGGCCCCGCCGATGGCGCGTCGAACTGGTACACCGAGTTCGCGCGCATCGCGCCGCTCATGGAGAAGGACGTCCACTACGAGGTCGACATCCGCAAGCGCACCATCGGTGTGCACGAGGCCGGCGTGGAGTTCGTCGAGAACCAGCTGGGCATCGACAACCTCTACGAGGCCGCCAACTCGCCGCTGGTCAGCTACCTGAACAACGCCATCAAGGCCAAGGAACTGTTCCAGCGCGACAAGGACTACATCGTCCGCGACGGCGAGGTCGTCATCGTCGACGAGTTCACCGGCCGCGTGCTGGTCGGCCGCCGCTACAACGAGGGCATGCACCAGGCCATCGAGGCCAAGGAGCACGTCGAGATCAAGGCCGAGAACCAGACCCTGGCCACCATCACGCTGCAGAACTACTTCCGGCTCTACGACAAGTTGTCCGGCATGACCGGTACCGCGGAGACCGAGGCCGCCGAGCTGCACGAGATCTACAAGCTCGGCGTGGTGCAGATCCCCACCAACCGGACCATGATCCGCCAGGACCAGTCCGACCTCATCTACAAGACCGAAGAGGCCAAGTACATCGCCGTCGTCGACGACGTGCAGGAGCGCTACGAGAAGGGCCAGCCGGTCCTGATCGGTACCACCAGCGTCGAGCGGTCGGAGTACCTGTCCAAGCAGTTCACCAAGCGCCGCATCCCGCACAACGTGCTCAACGCCAAGTACCACGAGCAGGAGGCGAGCATCATCGCCGAGGCGGGCCGGCTGAAGGCCGTCACGGTCGCCACCAACATGGCCGGCCGTGGTACCGACATCGTGCTGGGCGGCAATGTCGACTTCATCGCCGACGTGCGCCTGCGCAAGCGCGGTCTGGACCCGGTCGAGACCCCGGAGGAGTACGAGGCGGCCTGGCACGAAGAGCTGCCGAAGGTCAAGCAGCTGGTCGAGGAAGAGGCCAAGAAGGTCCGCGAGGTCGGTGGCCTCTACGTGCTGGGCACCGAACGCCACGAGTCCCGTCGTATCGACAACCAGCTCCGCGGTCGCTCGGGCCGTCAGGGTGACCCGGGCGAGTCCCGGTTCTTCCTGTCGCTGTCCGACGAGCTGATGCGCCGCTTCAATGGCGCGACCCTCGAGGCGCTGCTGACCCGGCTGAACCTGCCGGACGACGTGCCGATCGAGGCCAAGATGGTGACCCGCGCGATCAAGAGCGCGCAGACCCAGGTCGAAGGGCAGAACTTCGAGGTCCGCAAGAACGTCCTCAAGTACGACGAGGTGATGAACCAGCAGCGCAAGGTCATCTACCGCGAGCGCAAGGCGATCCTCGAGGGTGAGGACGTCCAGGACACGGCGCACAAGATGCTGGTCGACGTCATCACCGCCTACGTCGACGGCGCCACCGCCGAGGGCTACGCCGAGGACTGGGATCTGGCCAAGCTGTGGGACGCGCTCAAGACGCTGTACCCGGTGGGCCTGGACTATCACAACCTGATCGACTCCGACGAGGTCGGCGAGCCGGGCGAGCTGACGCAGGACGAGCTGCGTGAGGCGCTGATCGCCGATGCCGAAAAGGCTTATGCCAAGCGCGAAGCCGACCTGGAGGCCATCGCCGGTCCCGGTGCCATGCGGCAGCTGGAGCGCAGCGTCCTGCTGAACGTCATCGACCGCAAGTGGCGCGAGCACCTCTACGAGATGGACTACCTCAAGGAGGGCATCGGCCTGCGGGCCATGGCGCAGCGCGACCCGCTGGTCGAGTACCAGCGCGAGGGCTTCGACATGTTCACGGGCATGCTCGAAGGCTTGAAGGAGGAGTCGGTCGGCTTCCTGTTCAACGTGCAGGTCGAGGCTCAGCAGGCGCCGCAGGTGGCCCCGGTCGCCGCGCCGCAGGGGCTCGCGCAGTTCGCCGCGGAGGCCGAGCAGAACGCCGCCCAAGAGCAGGCCGCACCGGCCGCGTTGCGCGCCAAGGGAATTGAGGACAAGGCCCCGGCCATGACCTACAGCGGTCCAGCAGAGGACGGGTCCGCGGAGGTGCGTCGCGAGGGTGGCCGGCACGCGGCGGGCCCGGGCTCGCGTCGGGAACGCCGTGAGGCCGCGCGCAAGCAGAAGCGGCGGTAACCCGCTCAACCCAGCTGCAGGGCCACGAATTGCCAACGCCCGCCGAGCATTTCGATGCGTCCGGCGGCGGCGTGCAGACGTGGCCCGCGGCTGAAGGTGGCGAACACCTCGGCGGCCGTGGGCAACCCGTCCTGTTCACGGGCGGTGCGTAGCCGCACCTTGCGCAGCGCTGCCGTGCCGTCGCTCCGGTTGTGGTGGGGCCATGACGACATGGCGTCGAACAGTGTCGAGGTGACCAGCGGACGCAGCTGCGCCATCGGCCGGCGTCGGTCGCTGACCTCCAGGACCCGGCGCAGGGCGGCGTCGGCGAACATCAGCGCGGCCGTGGGCGGCGCGACCTCGTGCCGAGATACGACGGCGGATACGGTCGCGCAGTCCGGTTCGGGATCGGCCACCACCTGCAGTCGGTTGGGGGCACGCACCGCCGCGCCGGTCTCGATCGGCGCAGGCTCGTAGTCGACGATCGGCGCCGTGAGGTCGATGTCGATGCGGGTCGATGCGGTCATGAAATCTCTCCAGCCGTCGGTCAGGTGCGTGACGCATCTGCTGGAGAGTTGCAGACCGCTAAATCATCGCACCGGTTTCACCAGGTGCTCGACGCCAATTCGCCGATCCGGTGCTGCGGGGGACCGGTCCCGGGGATACCGTGACGGGGTCGATCCGCCAGGGGTGAAGGAGAGCGGGCTGCATGGTGACCCGGTTGTCGGCGTCGGACGCGTCGTTCTACGGGCTGGAAGACTCATCGACACCCATGTACGTCGGGACGCTGTCCATTCTGCGTAAGCCGCGGGCCGGCCTGAGCTACGAGACGCTGCTGGCGACCGTCGAGGCCCGGCTGCCGCAGATCCCGCGCTACCGGCAGAAGGTCCGCGAGGTCACGCTCGGGCTGGCCCGGCCGGTCTGGGTCGACGACCGCGACTTCGACATCACCTATCACATCCGGCGCTCGGCGCTGCCGTCCCCGGGCAGTGATGCCCAGCTCCATGACCTGGTGGCCCGGCTGGGCTCGCGACCGCTGGACAAGACCCGGCCGCTGTGGGAGATGTGCCTGGTCGAAGGGCTCTCCGACAATCGGCTGGCGATCTACACCAAGACCCACCAGGCGCTCGTCAACGGCATGACGGCGCTGGAGATCGGGCACGTCATCGCCGACCGCACGCAGAAGCCTCCCGAGTTCGGCGAGGACATCTGGATCCCGGGCCGCGAACCCAGCGATGCCTCGCTGCTGCTGGGTGCCATCGGGGAGTGGATCACGCGCCCGACGGCACAGCTGGCCGCCGTGCAGTCGGCGGCGGCGGACATGATCTCCAGCACCGAACAGTTCGTCGAGGCCGGCCGGCGCGTCATCGACATGGCCCGCACGCTGGTTCGGGGCACCGCCCCGAGCAGTCCGCTGAACGCCACCGTGTCCCGCAACCGGCGATTCACCGTCGCCAAACACGAGCTGGAGGAGTACCGCCAGCTACGGACGTGCTTCGACTGCGACGTCAACGACGTGGTGCTGTCGGTGGTGACCGGCGCGCTGCGGAACTGGCTGATGTCCCGCGGTCAATCGGTGTCGACGGGCCTGACAGTGCGGGCCATGGCGCCGATGTCTGTCTATCCCGAAACCGACCATCTGGAGACCGCCGGCCCCGGCCAGGCGATCAGCGAGGTGACACCGTTCCTGGTCGACCTGCCGGTGGGCGAGAACAACGCGCTCGTCCGGCTGTCCCAGATCGCGCACGCCACCGAGACCCAGGCCACGACGACCACCCCGGTCGACGCGCGCACCATCGTGGCGCTGTCGGGTTTCGCGCCGCCGACGCTGCACGCCATGGGCACCCGGGTCGCGACCAGCTTCCCGGCGCGCCAGTTCAACCTGTTGATCACCAACGTCCCCGGCGCGCAGAAGCAGATGTACGTCGCGGGCACCAAGCTGCTGGACACGTACGCGGTGCCGCCGCTGCTGAACAACCAGGTGCTGGCGCTCGGCATCACGTCGTACAACGGCAGCCTCTACTACGGCATCAACGCCGACCGCGAGGCCATGAGCGACGTCGACGTGTTCCCGAGCCTGTTGCGCGAGGCGCTCGACGAGCTGCGCGAGGTGGCGCGCTGATGGCGTCCAGGAAGGCCCGCGCGAACTCACCACCTATGTGCCAGATCACGTGGCCGAGCTGATGGGCGATCCCGAGAGATCCCTCTAGAGTGCCCTGGTGCGTGTCTATATTCCGGCGACCCTGGCGATGCTGTCGCAACTCGTGGCAGACGGGGTGATGCCGGCCCGCAGCGGTACTGCGTTCGCGGTGACGCCGACGTTGCGTGAGGCCTACGCGCACGGCGACGAGGACGAGCTCGGCGAGATCGCGCTGCAGGAAGCCGCGCTGGCGTCACTGCGGCTGCTGGCCGGCGAAGGGGTCGGCGAGGAAGCCGGGTTGCCGCCGCGGCGGGCGGTGCTGGTGGCCGAGGCCGAAGAAGTGACGGTTCGCCCGGATCTGGACGACGCGGTGGTGCGCCTGGCCGGGCCGGTCAAGCTGGCCGACGTGATCGCGGCGTACGTCGACAACTCGGCGGCCGAGCCGGCGGTGCTTGCTGCGGTGGCCGTCGTCGACGCCGCCGACCTCGGTGACGAGGACGCCGAGCTCACCGTCGGAGATGCTCAGGATCATGATCTGGCGTGGTACGCCGCTCAGGAGTTACCGTTTTTGTTGGAGCTTCTATAGCCCTTGTCCCTGGCTTGCAGGGGTAGCTACTTGTGCGTAGGTTACGGTACCGTAGGTTAGGACGACCAACCGAGCGGGAGTGAACGTGGCCAAGAACACCATCAAGGTCTCGGCCAATGTGGTCGACACGGTGCGGCCCAAGGTTGCCGGCGCCAAGGAACGGCCGGGGTGGCACGCGCTGCGCACGCTCGTCGGGCGCATCACCACACCGCTGCTGCCGGACGACTACCTCAAGCTGGTCAATCCGCTGTGGTCGGCACGGGAGCTGCGCGGCAAGGTTGTCGAGGTGCGCCGCGAGACCGAGGATTCGGCAACCCTGGTGATCAAGCCGGGCTGGGGCTTCTCGTTCGACTACCACCCGGGGCAGTACATCGGCATCGGCTTGCTGGTGGACGGCCGCTGGCGGTGGCGCTCGTACTCGCTGACCTCGAGCCCGGTGGAATCGCGCGGCGACCACACCATCACCATCACGGTGAAGGCCATGCCCGAGGGCTTCCTGTCGACCCACCTGGTCGGTGGCGTGGCGCCCGGCACCATCGTGCGACTGGCCGCGCCGCAGGGCGAGTTCGTCATGCCGGATCCCGCGCCGGGCAAGGTGCTGTTCCTGACCGCCGGGTCGGGCATCACCCCGGTGATGTCGATGCTGCGCACCCTCGCGCGCCGGGACCAGATCACCGACATCGTCCACCTGCACTCGGCCCCGACCGCGGCCGACGTCATCTTCGCCGACGAGTTGGCGAAGCTGGCCGAGGCTCACCCGAGCTACCAGTTGCGGGTGCGGGCCACTCGTACCGAGGGACGCCTGGACCTGTCGAAGCTGGACGAGGAAGTCGCCGACTGGCGGACGCGCGAAGCGTGGGCGTGTGGCCCGGAGGCCATGCTCCACGACGCCGAGCGTGAATACGCGGCGGCGGGGCTCGGGGTGCGCCTGCACCTGGAGCGCTTCGCGGCGTCCCGGGCTGCGGTCGAGGGCACCGGTGGTTCGGTGACCTTCGAGCGCAGCGGAAAGACCGTCGTCGCCGATGCGGCGACATCGCTGATGGAGGCCGGCGAGCAGGCCGGCGTGCAGATGCCGTTCGGTTGCCGGATGGGTATCTGCCAGTCCTGCGTGGTGAGTTTGCTGGAGGGTCACGCACGCGATCTGCGGACCGGAGCGGAACGGGAACCGGGCAGTCGGGTGCAGACGTGCGTTTCGGCTGCGGCCGGCGACTGTGTGTTGGATATTTAACAAAACCGCAGATCTGGGAAATATAGAATTTGCTGTCTAGCAACCTACGGTTGAGTAGGTTACGCTAGCGTAGGTAACTGGAAGGAGGTCGATATGGCAGTCACTGACGTACCTGAATTCACGCACTTGACCGAAGCCGATATCGAGGCTCTGGGCGTCGAGCTGGACGCGATCCGGCAAGACATCGAGGAAAGCCGCGGCGTTCGCGACGCGCGCTACATCCGCCGCACCATCGCGGCACAACGTGCTCTCGAAGTGGCCGGCCGCCTGCTGCTGTTGCGCAGCTCGAAGCGGTCGTACTGGTGGGCCGGGGCAAGCACCCTGGGCGTGGCCAAGATCATCGAGAACATGGAGATCGGCCACAACGTCATGCACGGCCAGTGGGACTGGATGAACGATCCCGAGATTCACTCCTCGACGTGGGAGTGGGACATGAACGGGGTCTCCAAGCACTGGCGGTTCACCCACAACTTCATGCACCACAAGTACACGAACATCCTCGGGATGGACGACGATGTGGGCTACGGCCTCATTCGCGTCACCCGGGACATCCGCTGGAAGCCCCATCACCTGTTCAACCTCGGGTTCAACACCGTCCTGGCGTTGTTGTTCGAGTGGGGCGTGGGTCTGCAGCACCTGGAGCTCGGCAAGATCTTCAAGGGCCGCGACGACCGCAAGGCCACGATGATCCGCGTGCGTGAGTTCGGCACCAAGGCCGCGCATCAGCTGGGCAAGGACTACGTCGCGTACCCCGCGCTCACGTCCCTGTCACCGGGCGCCACGTTCAAGTCGACGATGAAGGCCAACTTCCTGGCCAACGTCATCCGCAACGTGTGGGCCAACGCGGTGATCTTCTGCGGCCATTTCCCCGATGGCGCCGAGAAGTTCACCAAGACCGACATGGTCGGCGAATCCAAGGGCGAGTGGTACCTGCGCCAGATGTTGGGCAGCGCCAACTTCAACTCGGGTCCCGTGCTGCGCTTCATGAGCGGCAACCTGAGCCACCAGATCGAGCATCACCTGTACCCGGACCTGCCCAGCAACCGGCTGTACGAGATCTCGATCCGCGTTCGGGCGCTGTGCGAGAAGTACGACCTGCCCTACACCACCGGGAACTTCCTGGTGCAGTACGGCAAGACGTGGCGCACCATCGCCAAGCTGTCGGTGCCGAACAAGTACCTGACCGACACCGTCGACGATGCCCCGGAGACCCGGAGCGAGCGGATGTTCGTCGAGCTCGACGAGAGCTTCGGCGCCATCGACCCGGCGACCGGCAACAAGCGCGGTCTGAAGACGGCCATCGCCACCGTGCGCAGCCGCCGTCGGGCCAAGCGCGCCGCAGCCGCCGCGTAAAGCAGTCGTGAAAACCCCCAAAACCGGCCGGTTTTGGGGGTTTTTACGTTTTCCTGCGGTCCTTCTGGCAGTGGCGCTCGCCGTCGCCTGCTCGCCGGGGCAGGCGCGGCCCGACACCGCCGCCGTGCAACTGGGCCACGAGTTCGTCCTCGCCGGCGGGCAGGACGCGGTGGTCGACGGTGCCGGGTTGCGGCTGAAATTCGATCGGGTGCTCGATGATTCGCGCTGCCCGAAGCGGGTGTCGTGTGTCTGGACGGGTGCGGCCCGAATCGCGGTCACCGTCACGCCCGACGGCCGGCCGCCGGCCACGCTGGAGTTCAACACCAACCCCGCGCCGGGGCAGACTCACCTGACCGAGACGGTCGGCGGGTTCGCCGTCGAATTACGGTCGCTGGACCCGTATCCCGAGACGCCGGGCACCATCCCGCTGCCGGACTACCGCGCGACGATGCTGGTGACGCGTTAGTACGTCGGCTCGTTCAGGACCGCGAGGAGACGACGGGCCGCCGCGACGCGGTCGACGGCCGGTCCGGTGAGCGCGTCCAGCGCGCACTCTGGGTCCGCCGGTGGGCCCATGTGCCCGCAGCCGCGGGGGCAGTCCTCGATGGCCTCGGCGAGGTCGGAAAAAGCCATCAGCACGTCGTCGGGCTTGATGTGTGCCAGCCCGAACGAGCGGATACCCGGTGTGTCGACGACCCAGCCGTCGTCGAGCGGCAGTGCCACCGACTGCGTCGAGGTGTGCTTGCCCTTGCCGACGCCCGACACGTCACCGGTGGCCCGGTCTGCTTCTGGCACAAGGCGATTCACCAGCGTCGATTTGCCGACACCGGAGTGGCCGAGCAGTACGGTGATCTGACCTTCGAGCAGGGGCGCCACGGCGTCGAGCGGGTCGTCGCGGCCGGCGGTGATGATCGTCAGGTCCAGGCCGGTGAACTCGGCGGCGAACGGTTCGGCGGGAGCCAGGTCCTGCTTGGTCAGGCACAGGATGGGCCGCAGCCCACCGACGTACGCGGCGATGAGGGCACGCTGCACCAGCCCGGCACGCGGCGGCGGATCGGCCAGCGCGACCACCATCAACAACTGGTCGGCATTGGCGACCACCACCCGTTCGGTGGGGTCGGTGTCATCGGCGGTGCGACGCAGCACCGTTCGGCGCTCGTCGCGGCGGACGATGCGCGCCAGGGTGTCGGGCTTGCCGGACAGATCGCCGACGATGCCCACCGAGTCGCCGACCACGATCGGGGTGCGGCCCAGTTCGCGGGCCCGCATCGCGGTGACAATGTGGTCGGGATTGCCGTCCAGCGCACAGCCCCACCGGCCGCGGTCGACGGTGACGACCATGGCCTCGCGCGCGTCGGCGTGGGTCGGCCGGTTCTTGGTGCGCGGACGCGAACCTTTGCCCGAGCGCACCCGGACATCGGATTCGTCGTACTCCCGCAAGCTATTTCCCGGCCAGCAGGTTGGCCCACATACCGGGGAAGTCGGGCAGTGTCTTGGCCGTGGTGGCGATGTCCTCCACCTGGACGCCGGGCACCCGCAGCCCGATGATCGCGCCGGCGGTGGCCATGCGGTGGTCGGCGTAGGACCGCCAGAGGCCGCCGTGCAGCGGCACCGCCGTGATCACCAGACCGTCGTCGGTCTCGCGACACTGGCCGCCCAGCCCGTTGATCTCGGCGGTCAGCGCGGCCAGGCGGTCGGTCTCGTGCCCACGCAGGTGCGCGATGCCCGACAGCGTCGACACCGAACCCTCGCTGGCCAGCGCGGCGAGCGCGGCCATCGACGGCGCTAGCTCGCCGACGGCCTTCAGGTCGGCCTCGAAGCCGCCGTAGGTTTGCGCGCCCCGGACCTCCAGGAACGAATCGACCACCTGGACAACGGTATTCAGCTTGCCCAGCAGCTCCAGGACGTCAGCGGTCGGCTGCACGCTCTGCTGCGGCCAATGGGCCAGCCGCACCGTGCCGCCCGTCACCGCGGCGGCGGCCAGGAACGGCACCGAATTCGACAGGTCGGGTTCGATGGCCCAGTGCCGCGCCGCGATCGGGCCCGACGCCACGTGCCAACGGTTCGGCTCGCTGTAGTCGACCTCGACGCCCGCCTCGCGCAGCATCGTGATGGTCATCTCGATGTGTGGCTGCGACGGCACCGTCGCACCGGTGTGGATCACCGTCAGGCCGTCGCGGAAAGTGGCTCCCGCCAACAACAGTCCGGACACGAACTGCGACGACGACGACGCGTCGATCCGCACCTCGCCGCCGGCCACCGACCCGGTGCCCGACACGGTGAACGGCATGCCGTCGCCGTCGATGTCGACGCCGAGACCGCGCATCGCGTCCAGCAGGGGCGTGATGGGACGGGTCTTGGCCTGCTCGTCGCCGTCAAAGATGACGCGTCCGGTGCCTTGCGCGGCGACCGGCGGGACGAACCTCAGCACGGTGCCGGCGAGCCCGCAGTCGATGCGCACGTCGCCGGTGGGGGAGATGGCGCCACCGACGGTCAGTTCGGTGCCGTCACCGGTGATCGTCACGCCCAGCGCCTGCAGTGCGCCGATCATCAGGTTGGTGTCGCGGCTGCGCAGCGCGCCGCTGATGGTCGAGGTGCCCTGCGGTGTGGCCAGGGCTGCCAAGATCAGCGCTCGGTTGGTCTGCGACTTCGATCCCGGCACGGTGACAGTGGCCTGCACCGGACCGGTCACCGACGGTGCGGGCCAGAGTTCCATGCCCCTATCCTGCCTGGTATGTGCGGGCGATTTGCAGTCACCACCGACCCGGCGCTGCTGGCCGAGAAGATCCAGGCTCTCGACGAGACGAATGCCAAGGCGTCGGACGCCGCCAAAGACGGCGGTGAACAGGGCGGCACCCTGCCGTCGGCCAACTACAACGTGGCGCCCACCACGACGATCAGCACCGTGGTGCGGCGGCATTCCGAGCCTGACGACGAGCCCACCCGCCGGGTGCGGTCGATGCGCTGGGGCCTGATCCCTCCGTGGGTCAAGACCACGGCCGACGGCGCGCCGGACACCAAGGGGCCGCTGCTGATCAACGCGCGTGCCGAGACGCTGACCACGTCGCCGGCGTTCCGCGGATCGGCGAAGTCGAAGCGCTGCCTCGTCCCGATGGACGGCTGGTACGAGTGGCGGCCCAACCCGGCCGCCGACGGCAAGAAGGCCACGAAGACGCCGTTCTACATGCACGCCGCGGACGACGACCTGCTCTTCATGGCGGGTCTGTGGTCGACGTGGCGGCCGGCCGGCGCGCCCAAGGACAGCCTGCCGCTCGTCAGCTGCACCATCATCACGACGGAGTCGGTCGGGCCGCTGGCCGGTATCCACGACCGCATGCCACTGACCATCAGCGCCCGTGACTGGGACCGTTGGCTCGATCCCGACGCACCCATCGACGAGGGGCTGTTGCGCGGGCACGGCGACCTGGACCGCATCGTCACCCGTGAGGTGTCCAAGTTGGTCAACAGCATTCGCAACAACGGCCCCGAACTCATCGAGCCCGCCGACAACGAATCCGAAGGGACGCTGTTTTGACCGCCCTGGACCCGCTGTTGGTGGAAGCCCTCGGCGCTGACCTGCGCTCGGCCGGCTACACCACCGACGGCGTGGCCGAACTGCTCGGCGACGACGCGAACGCCGCGATGGGCCGGGGCGTGTGGTGGCCGGCGCTGCGCGCGACTGCCGGCGGCGGCCGCCTGGCCACGCTGGTGCGATTGTTCCTGCTGGGCACCGACGAACCGGCCGATCAGGTGCGGGCGGCGTTCCCGTCGGCCGGTCTGGCCGAATTGGCGGCGGCCGGCGTGCTGGAGGAGGTGGGCGACACCGTCAGGGCGGCCCTCGACATCCGGCCGCACAGTGATGGTGAACGCGATTTCTACGTCGTCTCCGACCAGGATGCCGCTCTGCGCGGCGGGCCGGTCGAGCATGAGCACGTGCTCGGCATCGGTGGTGCGTCGATGTCGTTGGCGCGGGCCGTGATTCGCACCCCGGTGCAGCGCGCGCTCGATCTGGGTACCGGCTGCGGCATCCAGGCGCTGCACCTGAACGGGCACTGCGCCGACATCGTGGGCACCGACACCAACCCGCGGGCACTGACACTGGCGCGGGCGACCGCGGGCATCAACGGCATGTCCTGGGACATGCGGCCCGGCAGCCTGTTCGAGCCGGTGGCGGGGGAACGGTTCGACCTGGTCGTGTCCAACCCGCCGTTCGTGGTGGGCGCGGGCGCCCAGGACTACATCTACCGCGATTCGGGGGTCGCCGGAGATGGGCTGTGCCGCACCATCATCGAGAACGTCGGCAACTACCTGACCCCCGGCGGCACCGCGCAGATCATGGCCAATTGGATTGTCCGGGAAGATGATTGGCGGTCCCGGGTGCAGGAGTGGCTGGCGGGTACCGGGTTGCACGCCTGGGTGGTGCAGCGCGAACTGGCCGACCCGGTCAGCTATGTGTCGCTGTGGCTGGCCGACGCGGGGGAGTCCGCGGAACAGATCGCGCAGCGCGGCGCCGACTGGCTGGACTGGTTCGACGCCGAGGGCATCACCGGGATCGGCATGGGACTGATCTCGCTGCGTGTGCCGCGTCCCGGTGAGGCACCCGAGCAGATCCTCGAGGAGATCACCGACGAACCCATCACGGGCATCGAGGTGGAGGCGTTCTTCGCCCGTCGCGCCTACCTGCGTGACACCTCGGACGACGCGCTGCTGGCTGCCCGCCTGTCGACCGCTCCGGTACTGCTGGAACAGCATTCACTGCCGGGGCCGGACGGCTGGCAGGAGATCGGATGCGCGGTCCGTCGTCCCGGCGGGCCGGGTGCGGTGCTCGGGGTGGACGAGGTGTTCACGGCGCTGCTGGCCGGGTGCCGCGGTGAGGTGCCGCTGGGCACGCTCATCGGACTGCTGGCCGCGCATCACGGGGTGGACGCCGACGCGCTGGCCGAGGCCGCGCTGCCGGAGATCCGCGAGGCCATCGCCCGGGGAATTCTCTACCAGGCCAACTGATTTCAGCGGCGGCGTGCCGTGATCACCGCGTGCGGCGCGTCGAAGGCGACGGTGCCGTCGGCGGCTTCGTGTGCGGTGAACGCCGCGGTGAAGGCCCCGATGAGCCGGCTCCTGGTCTCGTCGTCCAGGTAGGTCAACGTGGTGACGTGCATGGGTGATTCGTCGGTGACGAAGCGGACGGCGTCGTCCACCGAGCCGAATCTCCAGGTGAGGGTGCCGCTTTCGATGGCGACATCGGCGAAATCGGGATCGAGCCGCTCGTGGACGAGCTCGGGCACGCCCCACTGATCGGGTGAGTACGGGCCCGGCTCCGGTTGGCCCAACACCTCGACGACCGGGGTGAAGAACGGGTTGTCGCCGGCCTTGACCCATGTCGAAAACCCGAGAGTGCCAGCGGGTTTGAGCAGCCTCGCCAGCTCGGCGACCATCGCGGTCGGTTCGACGAAGATGATGCCCATGTTGGACACCGCGGTGTCGAAGGAGGCGTCGGGCAGGCCGGTGGCCGACGCGTCGGCGGCCACCCACTCGACGGCGTCGCCGCCGGGCTTGGCCTCGGCGATGGCCAGCAGCTCCGGCGTGATGTCGACACCTGTGACCCGGGCACCGAGGCCGGCGGCGTGCAGCGACGCATTACCGGTTCCACAGGCCAGATCGACCAATGCGGTGCCGGCGCCGTGCGGTACCGCGGCCACCACCTCGACGGCGATGGGGGAGATGAATTCGGCGACGGCTTCGTACCGTCCGACTGACCACGTCGACATGCCGCCACTGTATGCCTAGGTTGAAAGCACCATGACCGACGACGAAGAACCCGCACCGGGCATATTCAGTTTCGAGATGACGATCGCGGAGTGGCTCGGCACCGCAGCGATGCTCGCCGCGCCGTACCTGGTGCTCGGTGTGCTGTGGGCCGTGACCCACACCGGCGCCTTCGAGGCGGCGCACGGCCTCGAGCGCGTACTGGTCTTCGCCCGGACCGTGGTGTTCTGGCCGATGCTGCTGCTGACGAACATGTGCCTGCCATGACCGGCGATTCACCTGCCCTGGCCCTCGCGGACTGCCGTATCCAGATTCGGCGCCGCACCGCGCGCTGGGACGAGTACCCGGTGACCATCGCCGACGCCGCCGATTTCTGGGGCGCGGCGGCCAGTGCGGCCAACGTCATCATGCAGCTGTCCTGGCCGGGTGTCGGGCACGGTGTCGTCGAGAGCAAGGTCGATTCGGGGAACCTGCTCAAACATCCGTGGAAGCGCGCCCGCACCACGTTCCAGTACCTCGCGGTGGCCATCCTCGGCAATGACGAGGACCGCACGGCTATGCGCAAGGCCGTCGACACCGCGCACCGCCAGGTGCAGTCCGGTCCGGACAGCCCGGTGCGCTACAACGCTTTTGACCGCGACCTGCAGATGTGGGTCGCCGCGTGCCTGTTCGTCGGCATGGAGGACGTCTACCAACTGCTGCGCGGCGAGCTGACACCCGAACTGGCCGAACAGTTCTACCGGTCGGCCGCCCCGCTGGGCACCACGCTGCAGGTCACCGCCGACCAGTGGCCGGCCACCAGGGCCGAGTTCGACGACTACTGGACCGCGGCCTGCGCCAAGGTCGCCATGGATGACACCGTCCGTGCTTACCTGACGGATCTCGTGCGCCTCAAGATGATCAATCCGGTTCTGGCCCTGCCATTTCGGCCACTGCTGGCATTCCTGACCGGAGGCTTCCTGGCGCCGGTGTTCCGCGACGCGATGCGCATGTCGTGGGGCAGCGGCCGGCAGTATCTGTTCGAAACGCTGTTCCGGCTGGTCGCTCTCGTCAACCGGTTCCTGCCGCTGTTCGTGCGGCAGGCCGGAAGCTACGTGCTGCTGGCCTACGTACGCAGGCAGATTCGCCGGGACGGGGCGCTGATCTGATGCGCCGCTTGCTCAGCCGGCGCGTCAGCGTCGGTGCGATGACCGAATTCCTGCTGTGGCTGGCGCTGCCGTACCTGCTGATCGGGATGGCCTGGACGTTTCTGCACCCCCATGCGGTGCAGCAGGTACAGAAACAGTGGGACCGGGCATTTCCCGCGGTCGCGCCGCTGGCCGCACTCGTCGAGGTGACGGTGGCGTGGCCGCCGATGGTCACGGGTGTCGAGATCTGCCCGGCCACTGATTAGGGGCCGGTGTATCCGGGCGGGTTGGGGGTGTCCACCCACAGGTCGACGCCGAGCTCGGCGTTCGGGGTGCAGTTGTACACCGACAGGTCGGTGACGCCGGAGTCGAGCAGCACGTCCTCGCACAGCAGGCTCTGCCCGGTGTATTCGCGGGCCGGCTTGTTGAAGATGGCGTATGCGGCGTCGGAGTACACCTCGGGCTTGCGGGCCTTGGCCATCGCCTCGTCACCACCGAGCAGGTTCTGCACCGCGGCGGTGGCGACGAGGGTGCGTGGCCACAGCGTGTTCGAGGCGATGCCGGCCTCGCGCATCTCTTCGGCGATACCCAACGCGCACAACGTCATTCCATACTTCGCCATCATGTAGGCGGTCGGCTTCAGCCACTCCGATTCCATCCGGATCGGCGGCGACAGCGTCAGGATGTGCGGGTTCTCGCGGCCCTTCATGTGGGGGATACAGGCCTGTGAGACGGCGTACGTGCCGCGGATCTGGATGCCGTTCATCAGGTCGAAGCGCTTCATCGGCACTTCTTCGATGGAGCCGAGGTTGATGGCGGAAGCGTTGTTGACGCAGACGTCGATGGCGCCGAACTGCTCGACCGCCTGGGCCACCGCGGCGGTGACGGAGTCGGGGTCGCGGACGTCGCCGACGATCGGCAGCGCCTGGCCACCGACCTCTTCGATCTCCTTTGCCGCGGTGTAGACGGTGCCGTCGAGCTTGGGATGGGGCTCGGCGGTCTTGGCGAGCAGCGCGACATTCGCGCCGTCGGCCGCGAACTTCTTGGCGATGGCCAAGCCGATGCCACGGCTGGCACCGGAGATGAACATGGTCTTCCCGGACAGTGTCATGCGCACACCCTATGCCGCGGGAGTTACCGCGGAGTACATATCTCGGCAGTCACCGCCGAGGTGGCGGCGACCAGGTCCGCGGGGGCCAGCACGATGTCCAGTCCGCGCTTGCCCGCGCTGCACAGCACCCGGTCCCAACCGAGTGCCGACTTGTCCACGACGGTCGGCAACGCCTTGCGTTGCCCCAGCGGCGAGATGCCGCCGACGACGTAGCCCGTGGCGCGCTGCGCGGCGGCCTGCTCGGCCATCTCGGCCTTGGGCACGCCGAGCGCCGCCGCCGCGGCCTTGAACGACAGCTTGTCGGGCACGGGCAGCACCGCGACGGCCAGTCCGCCGGGGATCGTGAGTACCAGCGTCTTGAAGATCTGCGCCGCGACGAACCCTTCCGCGGCGAGTTCGGTGACGGCCTCGTCGCCGAACGACGTGGCCCGCGGATCGTGCCGGAACTGCCGAATCTCGTAGCCGATTCCCGCGGCCTGCAGGGCCTTGATCGCCGGGGTAGCCGCACTCGCCATGGCTGGCAAGCGTAGAGGCCGGGAACAACTGCGTGGTCCGGCGCTGTTACTCCCGTCAGCATGGTCAATTAATGGCTCGCGAAGTTGTCGGTCGCAGCCTCTAGGATCGGACGGAAGGGGACACAGGTGCCAACGGCATGTCTGGAACGTCCGGTCGAGTTGCCGGACCTGTTGCGTGGTGCCGCGACAGAAGGGACGGTCACGATCACGATGACCGACATCGACGGGCTGGGTTCCGCGGTCGAGAGCGACGCGGAGCTGACGGCGCGGTTCGAGCGCGACGCTATTCCGCTGCTCGATCAGCTCTACGGCGGTGCGCTGCGCATGACGCGCAACCCGGCAGACGCCGAGGACCTGGTGCAGGAAACCATGGTGAAGGCCTATTCGGCCTTCCATTCGTTCCGTGAGGGCACCAACCTCAAGGCGTGGCTGTACCGCATCATGACCAACACGTACATCAACAGCTACCGCAAGAAGCAGCGGCAGCCTGCCGAATACCCGACTGACGAGATCACCGACTGGCAGCTGGCGTCCAACGCCGAGCACTCGTCGACCGGTCTGCGGTCAGCTGAGGTTGAGGCGCTGGAGGCGCTGCCGGACACTGAAATCAAGGCGGCGCTGCAAGCGTTGCCGGAAGAGTTCCGGATGGCGGTGTACTACGCCGACGTCGAGGGCTTCCCGTATAAGGAGATCGCCGAAATCATGGATACCCCGATCGGGACGGTGATGTCCCGTCTGCACCGTGGCCGCAAGCAGCTGCGCGAACTGTTGTCGGGCGTCGCGCGGGACCGGGGCTTCCTCCGCGGCGAGAGCCTCGACACCCAGGAGGTGTCCTGATGGGCGACGAGTACACCCGGCCCGAGGGGCACGACTTCCAGCCGCCGATCGGCCCCGTCGACCCGGAGCATCCCGAATGCGCCGCGGTGATCGCCGAGGTATGGACGCTGCTGGACGGGGAGTGCACCACGGAGACCCGCGACAAGCTGCGGTTCCACCTGGAGGAATGCCCCACCTGCCTGCGGCAGTACGGCATCGAGGAGCGGGTGAAGGCGCTCATCGCCACCAAGTGCAGCGGCGAGAAGGCTCCTGAGGGCCTGCGTGCGCGCCTGAAGCTCGAGATCAGCCGCACCACCATCGTCCGAGGCTGAAAACGAAAACCGCCCGGTTCCGTGAGGAGCCGGGCGGTTTTTTGAAGGCGTAGGTCAGGCGTTGGGACGCCGGCCGTGGTTGGCCTTCGAGTGCTTGCGGTCACGCTTCTTGCGGCCACGCTTGGCCATGATGGTCCTCCAAAGGTTCGGTTGCTCGCCCTACAGTGTCGCACGGCCACGCCACCCAATTGCAAACCGTGGTGCTGTGGTGCAATAGAGGCCGCAGGCACCGCCTGCGTACAAACGCATAGACGAGTGGGGTGAAGATGGCCGAGGACGTTCGCGCTGAAATCGTGGCCAGTGTGCTCGAGGTCGTGGTTCGCGAGGGCGACCAGATCGGCGAGGGTGACACGGTGGTGCTCCTCGAGTCGATGAAGATGGAGATTCCGGTGCTGGCCGAGGTCGCCGGCACGGTGACATCCGTCAACGTGGCTGTCGGCGACGTGATCCAGGCCGGCGACCTGATCGCCGTCATCGGCTAGGTAACCCCAGAACGGGATAACGCGACGTGTCCACCCTCGGTGATCTGCTCGCCGAGCACACTGTCCTGCCCGGCAATGCGGTCGACCACCTGCATGCCGTGGTCGGTGAATGGCAGCTGCTTGCCGACCTGTCGTTCGCCGACTACCTCATGTGGGTCCGGCGCGACGACGGTGCGCTGGTGTGCGTGGCCCAGATTCGGCCCAACACCGCGCTGACGGTGCTGTTCGCCGATGCGGTCGGAACCATCAACTCTGCTGCGGACATGCCCGCGGTCACGGCGGCCTTCGAGACCGGGCTCATCGGCCGGGGAGCGGAAAGCTCTGCGGTGCAAGGTGATTCGCGCCTCAATCTGGAGGCTGTCCCGGTCCGGTACGGCAATGACGTGGTGGCGGTGCTCACGCACCAGACCGCGCTCGCCGACCGCCGCAAGGTGGCGCCGCTCGAGCGCGCCTACCTGGACTGCGCGCGCGATCTGCTGCGCATGCTGGCCGAGGGGACGTTCCCGAACGTCGGCGACGTGCCGATGTCGCGATCGAGCCCCCGCGTCGGTGACGGCCTCATCCGGCTCGACGTCGACGGGGTCGTGGTCTTCGCCAGCCCCAACGCCATCTCGGCCTATCACCGCATGGGGCTGGCCACCGAGCTGGACGGTCAGAACCTGATCAGCGTCACCCGCCCCCTGATCTCCGACCCCTTCGACGCGCAGGAGCTCGCGAACCACGTCCGGGATCTCCTGGCGGGCGGGTCCAGCATGCGCATGGAGATCGACGCCGGCGGCGCCGCTGTGCTGCTACGCACCATCCCGTTGTCGGTGGGCGGTCAGGCGGTCGGCGCGGCGGTTCTGGTCCGCGACGTCACGGAGATCAAGCGGCGTGACCGCGCGCTGTTGTCCAAGGACGCCACTATCCGTGAGATTCACCACCGGGTGAAGAACAACCTGCAGACGGTGGCCGCGCTGCTGCGGCTGCAGTCCCGCCGCATGAACAACGCCGAGGCGCGCGAGGCGCTGCTGGATTCGGTGCGCCGGGTGTCGTCGATCGCGCTGGTGCACGACGCCCTGTCGCTGTCGGTGGACGAGGAAGTCAACCTCGATGAGGTCATCGACCGCATCCTGCCGATGATGAACGATCTGGCCTCGCTGGGCGCGCCCATCCGGGTGCGGCGGGAGGGTGATCTGGGTGTCCTGGACGCCGACCGCGCGCACGCGCTGATCATGGTCATCACCGAGCTGGTGCAGAACGCCATCGAGCACGCTTTTGATCCGACGACCGAGCAGGGCAGCGTGACCATCAGGTCGGACCGGTCGGCGCGCTGGCTCGACGTCGTGATCCACGATGACGGGCACGGGTTGCCCGACGGCTTCACCCTCGAGAACTCGGACCGGCTGGGGCTGCAGATCGTGCAGACGCAGGTGTCGTCGGTTCTCGACGGCACGCTGAGCATGGATGCGGCACCGGGAGGCGGCACGGATGTGGTGCTGCGTGTGCCGATCGGTCGCCGCGGCCGGGCCGCGCAATAGGTACAGCGCAATAACCCAGCCGCACAAGTTCTTTCGCGTCTAGGTCGCGCAGTGTGAGCGTGCACACAGATCGGGATTTCCCGAAAATCTGCGATCTGACGGCACACTCGCGGTCCGGTGCCCGCCATCTACCCGACCACAAAAATGACCCCGGCGGATCGCCGGGGTCATTTTCGGATGCCGTGGTGGCTAGACGCCGGTGCGAGCCTTGGTGCGGGCGTTGCGGCGCTTCAGCGCGCGACGCTCGTCTTCGCTCATGCCGCCCCAGACGCCCGCGTCCTGGCCGGACTCGAGTGCCCAGCTCAGGCACTCGGTGGTCACCGGGCAGCGGTTGCACACGAGCTTCGCGTCAGCGATCTGAGCGATGGCCGGGCCGCTGTTTCCCACGGGGAAGAACAGTTCCGGATCCTCGTCGCGACAGACCGCCTTGTGGCGCCAATCCATGGTCAACACTCCTCACTGGGCGCGCAGCAAAGCGCGCAATGTTTTTTCACTTCGGCTGTTAACGGGTGCACACGAAATGTTTCTGCACTGTTGCATCTGATGTTTTCACAGGCTGGACAGATGTCAATAGCGGCGCGTTAACTCGTGGGCAATGTCACTGCGGACCCGCGTTGGCAGGCCCCTGAACCAGTTGTACTACACTTGGCCCACCTGCGCCCTAAATATTGCAAAGTGTTATCAAGATCGCTGGTCACTGTGTTATTGCTGGGGGCGCGACCACATTGAGGGCCGCCGGCACCGACGTGAACGTCATGCTTTCGCGCAGGCCAACGAAATCTCCGTCGATCTGACACGCGATAGGTGTGTCACTTGTCACGCGCAGCCACGGCAGGTCGTCATCGCGGATGAGGTGCGGGCCCTCGATCTGTGGCGTGCGCGACAGCATCCGTCGCAGCAATCGGAGGTTGGCCCAGATGCCCATGCTCGTGGTTGCGAACACGCCCAGCCCCGTTTCGAACGTCGTCGTCGGGTTGGTCCAGACCGGTCGGCTGTTGGCGTAGGTCCACGGACTCGCGTTCGACACGAACGCGAAGTGCACGCCGGGGACCGGCTCCCGGTCCGGCAGGTGCAGCGTCAGCCGCGGGGGCTTGCGGGCACTGCCGACGGCCTCGCGGATCGCCACCCGGATGTACCGCGACGCGGTCACCTTGCGGCCTTTGGCGCGCTGCGCCTCGACGGCCTCCACGACCTCGCCGTCGACGCCCATGCCGGCGGTGAACACCGACCAGCGGTCGCCGCAGTCCATCAGCCCGATGCGCCGCCAGGGCACCCCACGTCGAAACTCGCTGAGCTGGTCGACGAGCTGGTTGGTGGCCTGGAGGGGGTCGGGGCTGATGCCGAGCGCCCGGGCGAAGACGTTCGCCGAACCGCCGGGCACGACGCCGACAGCGGTGTTGGACGCCCCGGGTACGCCGCCCGCGTGCCCCAGAATGCCGTTGACCACCTCGTTCACCGTGCCGTCGCCGCCGTGCACGATCACCACGTCGATGCCGTCAGCGGCGGCCTGATGGCCGATTTCGATGGCATGGCCGCGGTGGTCGGTGTGTGCGACGGTCAGGTCGACGCGGCTCTCCAGTGCGTGGGCCAGGAGGTCCCGGCCTGCCGGGGTCGTCGAGGTTGCGTTCGGATTCACGATCAGCACGGCACGCACGGGTCACGAGCCTATCCGCGCCGCGACCGTCGGCAACTCGGTCGCCCGGGTGCTAATCCACGAAGTCGCCGTCGACGTACAGCCAGCGGCCGTCGCCGCCCCGCGTGAAGCGGCTGCGCTCGTGCAGGATGTGCCGGCTGCCGTCGCGCACGTACTGGGCGCGGAACTGCACGACACCGGCCGGGTCGTCCGCGCCGCCGGCCTCGGTGTCGACGATCTGCAGCCGGCGCCACACCACGGCGTCATCGAGGTCGAGATCGGCCGGGCGGGTGTTCGGATGCCATGTCGCCAACAGGTAGTCGACATCGCCGAGGGCGAACGCGGTGAAGCGGGAACGCATCAGCGCCACCGCGGTGGCAGCCGGACGTTCGCCGCGGTGCAGCGGGCCGCAGCAGGCGTCGTATTCGGTCCCGGTATCGCAGCGACACGGTTGATTGTTGGTCGGCACCGGCCAATTCTGCCTGTTCGCTGCCGGTACCGTGGATGGGTGACCGATCGCCGCCTGCTCCTCGTCAACGGGCCCAACCTGAACCTGTTGGGCACTCGCCAGCCCGAAATCTACGGCTCGACCACGCTGGCGCAGATCGAGCAGGCCGTCACCGATCTCGCGGCACAACTGGGCTTCTCCGTGCGTGCGGTGCAGAGCAACCACGAAGGTGAACTGGTCGACGCGATCCAGGCGGCGCGCACCGACTGCGTCGGCATCGTGATCAACCCCGCCGCCTACAGCCACACGTCGGTGGCCATCGCCGATGCCCTCACCGCGGCCGAATTGCCGGTTGCCGAAGTGCATTTGAGCAACATCCACAAGCGCGAGGCCTTCCGGCACCACTCTTACGTGTCGGCCGTGGCCGAGACCGTGATCGCCGGCGCGGGGCCCATCGGCTACGAGCTGGCGGTGCGGTACCTGGCAGATCGGTTGTCGCGGTGACTGATCCGACGATCCACCCGCCGGCCGTGCGCCGGGCCGGATTCCTGGTGGCCGCCGAAGGTGCGCTCGGCCTGATCGGGGCCGCGGTGTACGTGGTGCGCGGCCTGGCCGGTGCCGACCAGCACATCGTGAACGGTTACGGCAATGCGATCTGGCTGGCGTGCGTCGGCGGCGCGGTGCTCGCCGGCGGCTGGGCCCTGATCACCGGCCGGCGCTGGGGCCGCGGCATCGGGGTGTTCGCCAACCTGCTGCTGCTCGGAGTCGCCTGGTACGTCTTCCAATCCGGCCAGTTGCAGTACGCCATCGTGGTGGCACTGGTCGCCATCGTCACGCTGGGGTTGTTGTTCAGCCCGTCCACGGTGGAGTGGATCTCGAAGCGGGAGTGACGGTTTCAGTCGGCGCTCAGGAGTCGCCGGGCGTGGGCCCGGCGGTCCTCGATAACCCGGCCGAATTCCTGTAGCAGCACCGGATTTCGCTGTACCACCGTCTCGATGTGGTCGCGTTCGACGTGCACCACCGTGACTTCGTCGAGGGCGTGCGCATTGCCGATCACCGGTTGGCGCGTCAGTGTGCTCTGACCGAGATAGCTGCCGTCCTCGAGGAGCCCGATCAGGGTTTCCACGCCGTCGTCGCTGCTGGCGGTCAACTGAACGCGTCCGGACAGGATGAACGTCATCCGCTCCGGTACCTCGCCGACCCGCTGGATCAATTCGCCGATTCCGTAGCGTTCCAGGTTCGCGGCACCCAGCAGTTCGCTTTGTTGGTCGGCGTTCAGCCGTAGTGTCGGTGCGACGACGTCGGCGACGGCCTCGGCGAGCCTTTCGGTTGTCGCGAAATCGTCCTCGGCTTCGTCCAGGTGCAGGCCGGCCCGTCGCGATGCGTACCAGACCCATTGCAGGAAGAGCTTTTTGGTTTCGCCGTCGTCGGCGGGGGAGTGCAGTGGAATGGTGGTCTGATATTCGAGTCCGCCCGCGGGGGTTGCCGACACGGCGCCGTCCGGGCGTCGCATCGGCAGGTCTGCGGCCAAGCGCGTGAGCAGCGCGCACACCTGGTTCGGCGGATCGTCGAGCGAGAAGATGGTGGTCACGGTGAGCGAGTGCGCGTCGGCCGGCCGGCTCAGATTGGTGAACGACGCCCCGGCAAGGACCGAGTTCGGGGTGATCTGGGTGCCGGCGCCGGTCTCCAGATGCACTGCCCGCCAATTGACTTCGACCACGCGGCCGCGTGCGGCAGCTGTGTCCAGCCAGTCGCCGATCTGGAACGGCTGCTCGAACAACATGAGCAGGCCGGAGATGATCTGGCCCACCGAATTCTGCAGTGTCAGGCCGATGACGATCGAGGTGATGCCGAGCGCGGTGAACAGGCCGCGGACGTTCGCTCCCCAGATGTACGAGAAGATCACCGCCAGACCGACCGCGATCAGGACGAACCGGGCGACGTCGACGAAGATCGTCGGCACGCGCTTGCGCCACGTCCCCGCGGGCGCCCCCTGGAACAGGGTGGCGTTGACGCCGGACAGCAGCAGGATCAGCACGACGAACGCGAAAAGTGTTGCGACGGTGCGGACCGAGGTGGCTCCGGCCGGTACCTGCCGGGCCTCGGTCAACAACAGCAGCAGGGCACCGAGGGGCAGCAGGTAGTTGCGTAGTACGGTCACCGGCCGCACCAGGTAGCTCTGCCTGCGTCGCAGCGCGTGCTGCCATTCGGTGAGGACCACCATTCCGATCGGCAATCCGACCGCGATGGCCACGGCCCAGTAGAACCAGGCCGAGGTGAACACGTCGGCGATCATTGCGGCGCCACCAGCCGCCAGATCGGCTCATCCTGCCCGTCCACGGACATGGTGCCGGCAGAAGTGAAGGTCATGGTGGCCTGCAGCGCCTGATAAACGCGGTCCGTGACATCGATTCCGGGTTGTGGCGAGCCGCTCTTGACCTGGTAGGCGACGTTGACCGCGGCGCCCCACATGTCGTAGACCACGGAGTACTCGCCGCCGAGTCCACTGCTGACGGTGCCGGTGTCGATGCCGGCCCGCAGACCCAGGTGGTTACCGGTTTCACTGTTGAACCGGTCGATGATGCGCTGGCATTCCAGGGCGAAGTCGACGGTCCGCCGGACGTTGTCCAGTCGCGGGGTGTTGAGTCCGCAGCTGCCGAGGTAGCCGTTACGGATCGCGCGGACGCGTTCGATGCCGAGACTGTCTGCGGCGGCGTCGAATTGGCGCTCGAGCTCGGTGACGACAGCCAGCGACCCCTGCGACGTCAACTGCGCCTGGAGCCGGTCCAGCCCGATGACCTCGGTGAAGATCACCGTGACGTTCTGGTGCTCCTCCGGGACTATCTCCTCACCCTGCTGGTAGCGCTCGACGACCAGTTCGGGCATCAGCAGCGCCAAGAGCTTGGCGTTCTCCTTGCGCTGCTCGACGAGCAGCTCTTCCTTCACCGTCAGGCTCCGGCTCATCTCGTTGAAAGCCTCTGTCAGTTCACCGATCTCGTCGCGCGTCTCGACGGGCACGTTGATGTTGTAGTCGCCGGCGCTGATGCGTTGCGCGCCCGCCTCCAGCCGCCGGATGGGCCGCACGAAGAGTTGGGCGAGGAACATCGCGGCGATGCACACGACGAAGATGATGCCGACGGTCGTCAGCACGATGGTCCGGGTGAACGCGGTCTCCCGCTGGAACGCCTCCGCGGTGTCGATCTTGCCGATGATGGTCCAGTGCAGTTCGGCATCGGGAATCGTGATGGGTGCGTAGGCCAACAGCACCTCATGGCCGAGATAGTCAGTGGCCAGCCGGGTTCCGGACTCGCCCCGCAAGGCCTGCTTGTTGGTGGTCGGTGGCACCGGTTGCACCAGGGTGGTGCCGCCCAGCTGGATGGCCCGGTCGGCGACGTCGGCCGGCGTGCCGGCCGCGACGACGTCGTTCTTGTAGGTCTGCCGATCCTGCAGGAACATCCGCGAATCCGAGCGCATCAGGTCGTCGGGACCGACCAGGAAGACTTCGCCGGTGTTACCGAGGCCCGATTCCTTCCAGCGCTGGTCGAACGTCATCAGGCGGTTGATCTTCGAGATCGGGAACTGGAGGGCGAGCACCCCCATTGCGCGTCCCGCCGTCACGATCGGGGTGACCATCCAGGCGGTGGGTTGGTTCTCCGCCGGTTGGTATATCTCGAAATCGGTGATGTCCACGTAGTCGACGGAGTTCGCGGACATCGCTTTCTCGTATGCGCCACGGAGTTTGGAGCCGCTGTAGGGACCGGTCAGGATGTTGGTGCCGAGGTCTACGTCCTTGTACGCGCTGTAGACCATGTTGCCGCGGTTGTCGAGCAGGATCGCGTCCTGGAATTCGAACCGGTTGACGATCTGGCGGAAGAAATCCTGGTACCGCGCGTTCGCCGCTGACCACGTGCTGCCGTCATGTGCGTCGTCGACCTTGACCGCCGTGTCGTCGTCCTTCCGTACGGCGGTGTAGTTCGCCTGCAGGTAGCGCTGGGCGTTGTCCCTCGGGAGGAGCTGATCGACATTCAGTTTGGCGCCGCTGGACTGCTCGACCTCTTTGAGAAAGGTGTTGGTGTAGTAGTCCGTGATCGACTGCGACTGCGCCGGACTGATGGGTTTGTCCGCCAGCGCGTCGAATCCGGCGGTGAACTCCGCCAGAGCACCCTGGGTGTGCGCGCCGCGCGCATAGATGATCATCGAGTTCTTCAGATCCGACAGCTGGTCCTTCAATTCGCGCGACTGCGATTGCCGAAGTTCGGTGAGCCGGTTCAGGACCGAGTCGCGCAGTGAGGCGCGACCGGCCCGGAACCCGATGACACCCACGACGGTCGCCGCGACGATGGTGCACAGCACCAGCATCACCACGAGCTTCGACTGGATGCTCACCCTGGACAGCAGTTGGCGACGCTGGAATCGCATTGCCGTCCCTTCCCCGGCCCGGCCTCATCGGTCGGGCCGCGGATCACCACCGATGGTGGCAGCTGAGGCCCACGTGCAGAAGGGAATTGGGGAAGAAATTTGCGAGGAACGTCAGCGGTGGCCGGATCAGCCCTCGGCCAGAGCCGTCAACTCCGGTCCGGACACCCGGTAGGTGGTCCACTCGGTCTGCGGTTTCCCGCCGACCTCGTCGTACAGGGCGATGGCATTCACGTTCCAGTTCAGCACCGCCCACTGCAGCCGCGTGTAACCGCGCTCCACGCATTCCTGCGCCAGTGTCGACAGGAGCTTGCGGGCCAGGCCGCGGCGCCGGAAGTCGGGACGCACGAACAGGTCTTCGAGGTAGATGCCGGAGACGCCGTCCCACGTCGAGAAGTTCAGGAACCACAGTGCGAACGCGGCCGGCCGGCCGTCGACCTCGACAAAATGACCCGAGACGGCGGCCTGACCCGATTCGGCGCCACCGAACAGCGCGGTCCGAATCTGCGCTTCGGTCACGGTGCACTGGTCGGCGGCCTTCTCGAATGCGGCCAGTTCGTGGATCATCGCGGTGATCTCGACTTCGTCGCCGGGCTGCACCGGGCGGATGGTCACGGTCATACGGGTACTCCCAACGCGGTCAGCATCGTCCTGAATTTTGTTGTGGTCTCGGTGACTTCGTCATCGGGATCGGATTCGGCGACGATACCGCCGCCGGCGCGGGCGTCGATGGACAGCCGGTCGGCCGACAGCTGCCCGCACCGGATCGACACCACCCACCGGCCGTCGCCGGCGCTGTCACACCAGCCGACCGCACCGGCGTAGAACCCACGGTCGCCTTCGAGTTCGTGGATCAGCCGCACCGCCGCTTCGGTGGGGACCCCGCCGACGGCCGGCGTCGGATGCAGTGCGATGGCCAAATCCAGTGCGGTGGTCGATGTTTCGCGCAGTCGTCCCACGATCGGGGTGCTCAGATGCCAGACGGCCGTGGTGGCGCTCACCTGGGGCTCGGCGGCGATGTCCAGTTCGCTGCACAGCGGTTCGAGCGCCTCGCGCATGATGTCGACCACCAGTTGGTGCTCATGCCGGTTCTTGGCCGACGCCGCGAGCGCGGCGCCGTTGGCGGCGTCCGTGTCGGGGTCGGCGGACCGCGGTGCCGAGCCGGCGAACGGCTTGCAGGTCACCACATCGCCGCGGCGGGCGACGAGCAGTTCGGGACTCGCGCCGAGCAACGCGGTGCCGGAGTACGGCGCCCCTGCCGCGCTGAGATCGGTGAAAAACGCTGTGGCGCTGTGGTCGTCGGCGAGACGGCTCAGCACGACGTACGGGTCCAGGGTGTCGTCGGCGACGAGCTCCAGGGCTCGGGCGAGCACCACCTTGTGCAGGCCGGCCGCCGGATCGCGCAGGGCCCGTACCGCCGCGGCCACCCGGGCCCGGTGTTCGTCGGGCGAGGGCACGCTGGCCGCGATCCGGACCGCCGGCAGCCGGTCATCGGTGAACGGCAGCGTGTCGGCATAGGTGACCGAGGCCGGCGCCATCAGTGCGGCGGGGGTGTCGAGATCAAAAGGCAAGGCGCCCACCAGGATCGGCACCTCGCCGGCGGCCAGCGCCCGTCGTGCCTCGGCCAGATCGGGGAACGCCCGGGCCGGGCCGTCTGCCAGCATCACCCCATCGGGACCCGCCAGCACGAAAACCGGGGTCACTCGGGCAGGCACGGGTTGGGGTGGCCGGTGAGACCGAGCGCGACCAACTGGCGCACGCCGTGCTCGAAGCCGCACACCGCGATAGAGGCCGCCGCCATCGAGATCCGGATGCCGTCGGTGATCGGGAGCTCCATCCAGCGGGTCATCACGGCGCGCGAGAAGTGGCCGTGCCCGACGAAAACCACGTCGCGCGTCGCCATGTGCTCCAGGGCCAGCGCGACGGCCCGGTCGGCGCGGGCGCTGACATCGGCCAGACTCTCGCCGCCGGGGCAGCCGTGCGTCCACACCAGCCAGTCGGGCACCTGCTCGCGAATCTGCGGCGTCGTCAGGCCTTCGTAATCGCCGTAGTCCCACTCGCCCAGCAGTTCGGTGGTCTCGGCGACGTCCAGCCCGGCGAGTTCGGCCGTCACCACGGCCCGCCGGCGCGGACTGCTGATCACCAAGGGGTCGGCGAGCTTCAGCTCGGCCAGCGCCGAGGCGGCGCTGCGGGCCTGCTGCAAGCCTTCCTCGGTCAGCTCGAGGTCGGTGCGTCCGGTGTGCCGGCCACTGCGCGACCATTCGGTCTGGCCGTGGCGAAGCAGCAACAGCCTGTGTTTGGAAAGATCGGCTGCGGTACTCACGCCCGAGATTCTGCCCCACGGTGAGCGGTGCCACATGGCCGCGTGTCAGGATGGGCACCGTGACACGGGTACTTGCGGTCGCCAACCAAAAAGGTGGGGTCGCAAAAACGACGACAGTGGCGTCGCTGGGTGCAGCGCTGACCGAGGAAGGGCAGCGCGTTCTGCTCGTCGACCTCGATCCGCAGGGCTGCCTGACCTTCTCTCTCGGCCAGGACCCCGACAAGCTGCCGGTCTCGGTGCACGAGGTGCTGCTCGGTGACGTGGAGCCCGACGTCGCGCTGGTCTCGACCACCGAGGGTATGACCCTGCTGCCGGCCAACATCGACCTGGCCGGTGCCGAAGCGATGCTGCTGATGCGGGCCGGTCGCGAGTACGCGCTCAAGCGCGCGCTCGCCAAGGTCGCCGACCAGTTCGATGTGGTGATCATCGACTGCCCGCCGTCGCTGGGCGTGCTGACGCTCAACGGCCTGACCGCGGCCAACGACGTCGTCGTGCCGCTGCAGTGCGAGACGCTGGCCCACCGCGGTGTCGGCCAGTTCCTGCGGACCGTCACCGACGTGCAGCAGATCACCAACCCGGACCTGCGCCTGCTGGGCGCGCTGCCCACGCTGTACGACGCCCGCACCACGCACAGCCGCGACGTCCTGCTCGATGTGGCCGACCGCTACAGCCTCGTGGTGCTCGCCCCGCCGATCCCGCGCACGGTGCGGTTCGCCGAGGCCAGCGCGTCGGGTTCGTCGGTCCTCGCAGGCCGAAAGAACAAGGGCGCCATCGCTTATCGCGAACTGGCGCAGTCGCTGCTGAAGCACTGGAAGAAGAACAAGGCGCTGCCCGTCTTCACCCCTGAGGTGTGACCGCGGGTCACTGACCCAACGCCACCAACTGGCTGCCGCGCTGCTCAAGCAGCACCGAACCGGCCAGGGCCGGGATGACCGCGGTGTTGACGGGCTGCCTGGCCAGCGCGATGTGCGTCTGGCCGGCGCCGCTCTGGGCGTCGAACGTGTCGTAGCCGCTGGTCACCGGAACCAGCAGATGGCCGGCCAGCATGGTCGCCGGGCCGATCGGCGCCTGTCCACCCTGCGCTCTGACGGTGTACTTGTAGCGCAACCCGTTGGCGTCGAAAACCAGCACCGAGTCGCCGGTGTACCAGGTGACGACGTCACCGACGCGGGTCGTCGCGGTCACCGGTGTCGGCGCATGCGGCAGCAGCGTGCTGGCGATGGTGTTGCCGGTTTCGTCGACGATGTTCACGCACGGCTGCGGCGTCGGCACGTAGATGGCCGCCTTGGTCTCGGACACCGCGATCACCTGGGCGTCGGAGTCCACACTCACACCGGGCAACGCCACCCGCTTGACGTCCGGCTGGTCTTCTTCCTTGGCGGCCTTGAGCAGCGTCAACCGCAGGTCGTTCTGCTTGGGGCAGGCCTCCATGACGGCCACCGACGCCGGGCTCGCCGCGGCGGAGGTCAACCGGCACAGGGGAGAGGCCGGCACACCGGGTTTCACGACGGCGTCGAGGTAGCCGTAGCTGATCATGCGCACCAGGTCCGAGCGCCACTGCTCGAGGCGGCTGTCCCCGTACGACAGGATCGTCGTCCCGTCGGTGGACAGCTTCACCTCGGCGTCGGCCAGGCTGCTGCGGGCGGGTCCGCGACGTCCGGTGCTCGCGTCGATCGCGCTGGCCTGCCCACAGCCGCGGTCGTCGGGGTACACCGCCACCGCGTACTGGTACACGGTGGTGACGCCGCACAGTTCGCGGCCGCGGGAGTAGCTCCAGACGGTGCTGCCGGTGGCCGGGTCCCGGCCCAGCATCTCGTCGCCGTCGCCGGTCACCACGACGCCGCCGACGACCGCCGGCTGGGTGGTCTTGCCGCTGGCTGCGGTCCATAGCTCGCGCAGCGTCGTCGGGACTGTCTTCGCGGCATGCAACGCCGGGATGGGACGCTCGGCGGGCCGGCTGACGGTGGCCCGCGCGTCGCTGTTCCACCAGATCAGCGCGGCGCCGACCGCGACCACCACCACGATGGCCGCGGCGGCGATCAGATCAGCTTTGGTACGTCGTTCCGGTTTGACCATAGGGCGCCGACGACCTGCGGCTATTCGGCTGCAGGTGCTGCGACGGCCGCGGCCTCGGCGCCGGCCTTGCTCGGACGACGACGCCGGCGGCGACGACCCGAATGGGTCGACTCGGCGGGCGTGTCGCCGGTCGGCGCACCGGCTTCGGCGGGGGCGTCGCCCTCGGCGGCACCGGACGCCTCGACATGACCGGTGGCCGTTTCGCCGGCGCGGGTACGGCGGCGCGACCGGCTGCGGCTGCGGGCCGGGCGGTCCTTGTCGGCGCTCGACTCGCGCTTGAGCTCGGGGTCAGAAGCCGACTTCTTGGCGGGCTTGGCCCGCGAGGCACCGATCGAGCCGGTGACATCGGTGGGGATGTCCAGCTCTTCGTACAGGTGCGGCGAACGCGAGTACGTCTCGGCCGGGTCCGGGCAGTCCAGGTTCAGGGCCTTGTCGATGAGCGTCCAGCGCGTCAGCTCGTCCCAGTCCACCAGCGTGACGGCGATACCGGTCTTGCCGGCACGACCGGTCCGCCCGATGCGGTGCACGTAGGACATTTCGTCCTCGGGGATCTGGTAGTTGATGACGTGCGTGATGTCGTCGATGTCGATGCCGCGGGCCGCGACGTCGGTCGCGACCAGCACGTCGATCTCGCCGTTGCGGAACGACTTGAGCGCCTTCTCGCGGGCGATCTGGCCCAGGTCACCGTGGACGGCGCCGACCTTGAAGCCGCGCTCGGCGAGCTCGTCGGACACCTTCTGCGCGGTGCGCTTGGTGCGGGTGAAGATCATGGTCGCGCCGCGGCCGTTGGCCTGCAGGATGCGGCTGACCATCTCCACCTTGTCCAGCGCGTGGGCGCGGTAGACGAACTGCTTGGTGGTGTCGTGCGTGGCCGCCGAGTGCGGGGCCTCGGCCCGGATGTGCGTCGGCTGGTTCATGAAGGTGCGGGCCAGCGTGATGATCGGGTCCGGCATGGTCGCCGAGAACAACATGGCCTGCCGGGAATCCGGGGTCAGGCGCAGGATGCGCTCGATGTCGGGCAGGAAGCCCAGGTCCAGCATCTCGTCGGCCTCGTCGAGGACCAGGACACTCAGGCCACCGAGCTGCAGGTGACCCTGCTGGGCCAGGTCCAGGAGCCGGCCCGGGGTACCGACGATGACGTCGACGCCCTGCTGCAGGGCTTCGATCTGCGGCTCGTAGGGGCGGCCGCCGTAGATGGCCTCGACGCGGAGTTTGCGTTCCCCGTTCTCGCCGGCCTTGAGGTGTTTGCCGGCCATCGTCAGGTCGCCGTGGACCTGGATGCAGAGCTCGCGGGTGGGGACGACGACGAGCGCGCGGGGCGTGCCGGTCAGCGGCAGCGAGGCGTCGGAGGCGACGCGGTGCAGCAGCGGCACACCGAACGCCAGGGTCTTGCCCATACCGGTGCGGGCCTGGCCGATCAGGTCGTCGCCGGCGAGCGCCAGCGGGAGGGTCAGCTCCTGGATGGCGAACGGGTGGGCCTTGCCGTCTTCGGCGAGCGCCTGGACGATCTCGTCCCGAACGCCGAGGTCAGCGAATGTTTTTTCTTCGGTTGTCTTTGCAGTCAATGCGGTCATGAGGTGGCGTGGATGCCTTCCAGTGTCATCGGAGTCAGTGCTCGCTGTTTGTCCACGCGCGCACGAGTCTGACGATCAACACTTGGGCCCTCGGGGCGATTCTGCCGATTCAGCCGGATGTTCCGGCGAGCTGGAGAACCGCCTACCGCGTCGGTCGCGGATGGAGGCGGGCCAACACGTGCACGCACATTTCCTTGGTCGTGGCCGGTTGCGCGTTGCCCGCGCCGGACCCTTCTCGGATCCGGAACTTGCTCGGAACTGGCTACAGCCGAGACCATTGTAGCTGGTCGCATCGCCGGTCGGCTGTGACGCGAGTCGCGGTCTACAGTTGGGGCCATGCCTTCGACGTCCCAGGCGCGGCCCGAGCAGACGGCAACTCCGGTGCAGCCGGCGGTGTCCGGCGATCATCCCGGTGTCAACGAGTTGTTCGCCTTGTTGGCCTACGGCGAGGTCGCCGCGTTCTACCGGCTGACCGAGGAGGCGCGCATGGCGCCGAATCTGGCCGGCCGCATCAACCTGGCGCGCATGGCCGCCGCCGAGATGGGGCATTTCGACGTATTGCGCGACGCGTTGCTGCGCCGTGGCGTCGACGTCGTCCCGGCGATGACGAAATACGCTCCGGCACTGGAGAACTACCACCGGCTGACCACGCCGAGCACGTGGCTCGAAGCGCTCGTCAAGACGTACGTCGGCGACGCCCTCGCGGCGGATTTCTACCTGGAGATCGCCGGTTCGCTGCCCGCCGAGGCCGCCGACGTGGTGCGCGCGGTGCTGTCGGAAACCGGGCACTCCCAGTTCGTGGTGGCCGAGGTGCGGGCCGCGGTCAGCGCCAGCGACCGGCAGCGGCACCGGCTGGCGTTGTGGTCGCGGCGGCTGCTGGGGGAGGCCATCACCCAGGCGCAGTTCGTGATGGCCGAGCATGACGAGCTCGTCGATCTCGTGCTGTCCAGCGGCGAGGGCCTGACCCAGATGACCGAGTTCTTCGAGCGCCTGCAGGAGACACACAAGAACCGGGTGCGCGAACTCGGCCTCGGCTGAGCTCACACACCCGGTTCTGTGGTGCCGTGGTGATTACTTCGTGCAGGTGGTGATCATCGTGTTGTTGGTCTGCATGGCGACCGCCTGGCCGGACCCGTCGCTGATCGAGCAGTTCAGCTGACCGGTGACGCTGGTCGCGGTCACCGAACTCAGCGTGACGCCCGGGTTCAGCGTGACCGTCTTGGCCCACGGCAGCGCCACGTTGACGTCCGTCTGCAGCGCGCCCTGCCCGTCGGTGTAGATCACCGTCACGAGGTCCAGGAGCGACTTGTTGCCCGTGATGCGGTACGTGATGGTGTTCGGCAGTGGTGCCGCCGGCACCGCCGCGGCGTCGGCCGGCGGGACGGCCTCGGCCGGTGTGGGCGCCGCTGCGGTCGGGGTGACGGTCGTGACGGTCTCGGGTGCCAGTGACGCGGTCGGCGGCGCCGCCGTCACCCGGGGGCGCGGAGCGGCCGACGGCGCGGCCGAGGCGGTCGGCGTTGCCGACTGGCTGGTGCTGGGCGGTGTGATCGGCGCGGTGACAGGCCCGCTGTCGCCGCCGCCGAGAATCACGACGGTGCAGATGACGGCGACGAGCAGGATGGCACCGGCGACGCCGGCCACCCACACCCAGCGCCGGTCGATGCCTTCGTCGTACTCGTAGATGTCGTCGTCGTAGTCGTCGTATGCCGCGTCGGCGTCCGCGTCGGTGTAGCCCGCGTCGGACGCGGTGAACCGATCGGTGTCGCCGTAGGTGCTGGTGTACTCGCGCGCCGGTCGGTCGGCCAGATCGGTGGCCGAACCGTACGAGCTGTACGAGCCGTACGAGTGGCTGCGGTCGCTGCTGTACTCCGTGCTGCCGTATCCACTGCCGTACGCGGTGCTGGAGCCGTAGCTGTAACCGCGGTCGTAGCCCTCGTAGCTCGGGGTGTCCCCGTAGCTGCCGGTGGACGCCCCCGACGGTGTTGAATATCGCGAATATGTCCTGCTCATGGCGACTTTCCCCGCTCGAGTATCACTTACCTCGTCGATGCTAATGGTGCAGAAGTTACGGATGAGCTCGGCTCGCTGGCCGCCTGATAACGGTCGGGACTCGGTTCGGTCGACCCCGCCGCGACGACCCGTCGCGACCTCGAAAAGCGGTGCCGTCCGGCGGTGAGTCGAGGCCGGCAACTGTGACGACGTCGTGACCTCGCCGGCGGCGTCCAACGGTCGCGCGCGCTGATTCGCCTACAGGCGAACGTGCCCCCGGGTACCCCGGCCGCCGTCGTCCACTAGCCTCCTGAGGAGAGTTCGATAGCAGCTCGACTGAAGTCTTGAAAACGAATGAAAGGGGTCAGCGTGGAGGTCAAGATCGGTGTCACCGACAGCCCGCGCGAACTGTTCCTCAACAGCGCGCAGACTCCCGAGGAAGTGGAGAAGTTGGTGACCGACGCGCTCGGTAAGGAGGGCGTGCTCGCGCTGACCGACGAGAAGGGCCGCCGGTTCCTGGTGCAGACCGCCAAGATCGCCTACGTCGAGATCGGCGCGGCTGACGTCCGCCGGGTCGGCTTCGGCGTCACCGGCAAGGACTGACTCCGCCCGCACACAAGAAAACTGCCCCTTTCCACAACGGAAAGGGGCAGTTTTCTTGTTCGGGCCGCGTCAGCGGGTGAGTGGAACGTGTGACAGTCCGCCCCAGGCGAACTGCACCGTGCCGTCGACGGCTGCGTCCTTCGAGATCGGCCGGTCGTTGTTGATCCAGTAGCGGGCACAGTCGACGCTGATCGCGACGAGGCCGACGGCGATCATCCGGGCGCGATGGGGCTCCAACCCGGAATCGCTGCTCACCAGGTCGAACACGGCGTCGGTGCACGAATCGGTCGCGACCTTCACCTGGGCCGACACCTGCGGCTCGGTGACGTAGTCGTTCTCGAAGATCAGCCGGTAGCCCTGGCTGTCGTGCTCGATGAAGTCGAAGAAGGCCTCGACGGCCGCGCGCAGGCGCAGCCGGTTGTCGGTGGTGGCGCTGAGCGCCCCGCGGACGCCCTGCAGGAGGTTGTCGACGTGCCGCTGCAGCACCGCCAGGTACAGCTCCAGCTTCGACGAAAAGTGTTGGTACAGGACGGGTTTGCTCACGCCGGCGCGTTCGGCGATCTCATCCATGCCGGCGGCGTGGTAGCCGCGGTCCACGAAGACGTCGCTCGCCGCGATCAGCAGCTGGCCGCGCCGTTCGTCCCGAGGCAGGCGGTTGCCCCGTCGATTCGTGGTCGGGCCGCCCTGCGTGCCGTCGGTTCCGGCTTGCGTGCCTCTGGCGTCTGAGGTGTTGGCAACCTCGCTCATTACGTCCTCAATCTGGCATTGTCCGATCTGGACCCCGCTGTTCATGGCCGCCCAACTTGTTGTTCAGGTTGACCGACCCGGCAGTTTATCGCCACGACACTACTACCGTTAGTTCGCGGCATCCGCGTGCTACCAGCGGTTCGGCGATTGTGTCCGGTCCCACTTGAACACCCGGTGGCGTGCCATTACCGGCGTACGCGCAGCTCTATGCCATCCTGGTTCGGTGACCTACGACCCGGGCCGAGGCACCGGTCGCGTCCCTGTGGTGCGCAATGAGTGGCGTGAGCCCTTGCGCGCGCAGCGGGATCCGGTGGCCGAGGACTCCGGACGGCTGCGGTCCAACCGGGACGACCGGCAGCAGTGGCGCAAGCAGTCCTGGCTGGGTCGCTTCGTATCCACCTACGGGTGGCGCGCGTACGCCTTGCCCGCGCTGGCCGTCGTCACCGGAATCGTGGTCTACCAGGGCATCTCCGGTCCGAAACCGATCACGCCGGCGCATCCGCACGTGCCGATGGTCGGCCAGCCCACCATCAACTCGGCGAGCACCGCGATCGTCGGCGCGCCGCCCAAGGGCCTGACGCAGTTCGACGTCAATCTGCCCACCGGCATCCTCCCGGACGGCGGGCCGTTCACCGAGGCCGGCGCCAAGGCCTGGCACATCGTGCCGGGCACCACCGGCAAGATCGGTCAGGGCACCACCAAGTCGGTGACCTACACCGTCGAGGTGGAGGACGGCGTCGACACCACCAGTTTCGGCGGCGACGAGGCGTTTGCCCGGATGGTCGCCGAAACCCTCGCCAACCCGAAGAGCTGGACGCACGACGGGAAGTTCGCCTTCACCAGGCTCGACGCGTCGTCGCCGGAGACACCTGACTTCCGGGTGTCCCTGACCTCGCCGATGACGGTGCGCGAGGGCTGCGGCTACGACATCCAGCTGGAGTCGTCGTGCTTCAACCCGGCGTACTTCCCGGCCGACGGCGGCAAGGCGCAGTCCCGCGTGTTCATCAACGAGGCGCGCTGGGTGCGCGGCGCGGTGCCGTTCCAGGGCGACATCGGCTCGTACCGCCAGTACCTGATCAACCATGAGGTCGGGCACGCCCTCGGCTTCCGGATGCACGAGCCCTGCGGTGACAACGGCGGGCTGGCGCCGATCATGATGCAGCAGACCTTCTCGACCAACAACAACGACGACGCCAAGTTCGACCCGGAGTCGGTCAAGCCCGACGGCAAGACCTGCCACGTCAACTCCTGGCCGTACCCCATTCCCTGATCACTCCCCGCGAGATTCCCTAGCCACTCCCCGCGAGATTCCCTAGCCATCTCCCGCGAGCGGCCGCGTCTGCACGGCGACACGCCGCAATCTGCGTACACGTGGCGCACCCTCGTCGCCGCCGAGCGGCCCCGAAATGTCATGCGGAGTCGCTGATTACTGTTGAGGGCATGGCATCCCCGTCCGGACGCAAGGAGGAAAACGGCTCCTTGCCGCCGCTGGTCCAGCCGGCGGCCGAACTGACCCGCGACGAGGTGGCGCGGTACAGCCGCCACCTGATCATCCCCGACTTCGGCGTCGACGGTCAGCAGCGGCTCAAGAACGCGCGGGTGCTCGTCATCGGCGCCGGCGGACTGGGGTCCCCCACCCTGCTGTACCTCGCGGCGGCCGGCGTCGGCACCATCGGCATCGTCGAGTTCGACGTGGTCGACGAATCCAACCTGCAGCGCCAGATCATCCACGGCCAGTCCGACGTCGGCCGGTCCAAGGCCCTCAGCGCCCGCGATTCGATCCTGGAGATCAACCCACTCGTCACCGTCAATCTGCACGAGTTCCGGCTCGACACCGACAACGCGGTGCCGCTTTTCGAGCAGTACGACCTGATCCTGGACGGCACCGACAACTTCGCCACCCGCTACCTCGTCAATGACGCCGCGGTGCTCGCGCACAAGCCGTATGTCTGGGGCTCGATCTACCGGTTCTCCGGCCAGGTATCGGTGTTCTGGGAGGACGCCCCCGACGGGCGCGGACTGAACTACCGCGACCTCTACCCGGAGCCGCCGGCCCCGGGCACGGTGCCGTCATGCGCCGAGGGCGGCGTGCTGGGAATTCTCTGTGCCTCGGTCGCCTCGGTGATGGGCACCGAGGCCATCAAGGTCATCACCGGCATCGGCACACCGCTGCTGGGCCGCTTGATGATCTACGACGCCCTCGACATGACCTACCGCACCATCGCGATTCGCAAGGACCCGGCGACGCCGAAGATCACCGAACTCATCGACTACGACGAGTTCTGCGGCGTGGTCTCCGATGCGGCGGCCGAGGCGGCAGCCGATTCGACGGTGACCCCGCTGGAGTTGCGGGACATGATCGACGCCGGCAAGCTCGTCGCGCTCATCGACGTGCGCGAACCCGCGGAATGGGCCATCAACCACATCGAGGGTGCCGAACTGATCCCCAAGTCGACGCTCGACTCCGGGGCCGGGCTGGCCCGTGTGCCGCAGGACCGAATCGCGGTGCTGTACTGCAAGACCGGGATCCGCTCGGCCGAGGCCCTGCTCGCGCTCAAACAGGCCGGATTCGCCGACGCGCTGCACCTGCAGGGCGGCATCGTGGCCTGGGCGCGGCAACTCGAGCCCGACATGGTGATGTACTGACGTCAGGTAGAGGCGGGCACACCTTAGTCTGATCGGGTGACCGTCGACCGTCCCCCCGAACATGTGCTCACGGCGTTCGGCCTGACCGGTCTCCGGCCGGTGCCGCTCGGCTCGAGCTGGGAGGGCGGCTGGCGCTGTGGCGAGGTCGTGCTGTCCATGGTCGCCGACAACGCGCGGGCTTCCTGGTCGGCCAAGGTGCGCGAGACGCTGTTCGTGGACGGCGTCCGGCTGGCCCGTCCGGTGCGCGCCACCGATGGCCGCTACGTCGTCGCCGGCTGGCGTGCCGACACGTTCGTCACCGGGACCCCGGAGCCGCGACACGACGAGATCGTCTCGGCGGCGGTACGCCTGCACGAGGCGACGGCCAAGCTCGAGCGTCCGCGCTTCCTGACGCAGCCGCCCGCGGTGCCGTGGAGCGACGTCGACGTGTTCATCGCCGCCGACCGTGCCGCCTGGGAAGACCGCCCACTGCAGTCGTTGCCGCCCGGTTCGCGGGTGGCGCCGGGCACCACCGACGGCCGCCGTTCGGTCGAACTGATCAATCAGCTTGCGTCCCTGCGCAAGCCGACCCGCAACCCGAGCCAGCTGGTGCACGGCGACCTCTACGGCACCGTGC
The DNA here is from genome assembly GCF_046250085.1 of Mycobacterium sp. SMC-16. NCBI lineage: Bacteria > Bacillati > Actinomycetota > Actinomycetes > Mycobacteriales > Mycobacteriaceae > Mycobacterium > Mycobacterium sp. SMC-16. The sequence continues at coordinate 4,173,428 of NZ_CP176427.1, read as the reverse complement.
TGTTCGCCGGTACTGCCGCGCCCGGCATCACCGACATCACGCCGTACTGGCGCCCGGCGTCGTGGGCCGCGGGTGTGGTAGTCGTCGACGCGCTGTCGTGGGGCGAGGCCGACGACGGTCTCATCGAGCGTTGGGCGTCGCTGCCGGAATGGCCGCAGATGTTGTTGCGCGCCTTGATCTTCCGGCTCGCGGTGCATGCGCTGCATCCGCGGTCGACGGCGGCGGCCTTCCCGGGTTTGGCCCGTACCGCAGCCCTGGTCCGTCTGGTGCTGTAGCCGCCGCGCCGGCTTTCGAATGGCAGCATGCGCCGTTCGGTGGGAAAGTTACCTCGCATGACGGCTGTCGAACCCACCACCGACGGAACCTACAAGGACCGGATCGCTGCGGTCGAACCCGGTGGCAACGAGTTCATCGCGGAGGCGGACCGGCACGGCAAGCCGAGTCAGCTGTTCTGGACGTGGACGTCGCCCAACATGGAATTCGCGACGGTGTTCGTCGGCATGCTGGCCGTCCTCGCGTTCGGTATGACCTTCTGGCAGGCGGTCGCCGGGATCATCATCGGTACCGGGCTGGGTGCCATCGCCCACTATTTCCTGTCCGCGCGCGGACCGCTGCACGGCGTGCCGCAGATGGTACTGGGACGAATGGCGTTCGGGTTCAAGGGTAATGCGCTGCCCGCGACACTGATGTCGATCACCGCGGGGGTCGGCTGGTTCGCCACCAACAGTGTCAGCGGTGCGTTCGCGTTGTCCACCCTGTTCGGCTTCGGACCGCTGATCGGCCTGATCATCATCGTGGTGCTGCAGACCGCGTTCGCGTTCTTCGGCCACAATCTGGTGCAGGCGTTCGAGCGGTGGTCGTTCCCGGCTCTCGCCATCGTTTTCGGCGCGGCAGCGGTGGGAATTTTCGCGCACGCGGATCTGGGTGCCCCGGCGCCGTCGGGTGGGTTCGGCGGGCTCGGGGGCTTCCTGCTCACCGTCGGCACCGCGTTCGGATACGCGGCCGGCTGGACCCCGTACGCCGCGGACTACACCCGCTATCTGCCCTCGGCGGTGTCCCCTTTCGCGACGGGCTTCTTCGCCTCCACCGGTTTGTTCGTCTCGTGTGTGGTCCTGGAGATCGTCGGGGCGGCGTCGACGACGTTCGGCGCGGCGAGCCTGGGCAACCCGACGGCGTCGTTCACCGCCGAGCTGACGCCGTGGCTGGCCAAGGCGACGCTGTTGGCCATCGCGGTCGGTGCGATCGCTGCCAACGCGCTCAACATCTATTCTGGGGCAATGGCTTTCGTGACCACTGGGATCACGTTGCCGCCACACATCGCGCGGGCGCTGGTGACCGTCTTCTTCGGCGTGGCGGGTTTCCTGATCGCGTGGTGGGCGTTGCCCGATGCCGCGCACAGCTATGAAGCGTTCCTGCTGGTGATCGCCTACTGGATCGGACCCTGGCTGGGTGTGGTCTTCGCCGATCAGTACCTGCGCCGCGGGCAACAGATAGCCGGGTATCTCTACGACCGCTCGTACTCGAACTGGCCGGGGCTGCTGTCGTTCGCACTGGGACTGAGCCTCTCGGTGCTGTTGTTCTCCAACCAGGAGAAGTTCGTCGGCTTCGTCGCCCGGGTGGTGCCGAAGCTCGGTGACATCACCTTCTTCGTCGGCTTCGTGATCGCCGGTGCCGCGTACCTGGTGCTGTGTCGAAAGAAGATCGCCGCGGAATGTGCCGCCGCATGACCCCTGAGCAGATGCTCGACGTCGCGGTCGCCGAAGCGCGAAATGGATTGGCCGAAGGCGGTATTCCGATCGGTGCGGCGCTGTTCCGGGCCGATGGTGAACTCCTGGGCGCCGGTCACAACCGTCGGGTGCAGGACGGTGACCCCTCGGTGCACGCCGAGACCGACGCGTTCCGTGCGGCCGGACGTCAGCGCGGCTACGGCTCGACCATCATGGTGACGACGCTCTCGCCGTGCTGGTATTGCAGCGGCCTGGTGCGGCAGTTCGGCATCGGCGCGGTGGTGATCGGGGAGGCCCGCACGTTCCACGGTGGGCATGACTGGCTGGCCGAACACGGTGTGGCGGTTACGGTTCTGGACGACGAGCGGTGCGTGGCGATGATGACGGAGTTCATCGGCGCCCGGCCCGAATTGTGGGCGGAGGACATCGGCGAATGAGTGCCATTGCGACGGTGGACATCTCCCGCTGGTATGCCGGCGGAGCCGAGGCCGATGCACTGGCTGCCGAAGTCGATGAGGGTCTGCAGCGCGCCGGTTTCATCGTCGTCACCGGCCACGGGGTGGACCAAGGTCTGGCGGCTGCGGTCCGGTCTGCCAGTCGGGAGTTCTTCGCGTTGCCCGACGAGGTGAAGCGGCGGTATTCGGTGCCGGTCGGCGGGCACGGCTGGATCGGCCCGGGCGCCGAGGCCAACGGTTACGCCGAGGGCACTGAGACGCCCCCCGACCTCAAGGAGAGTTTCAGTCTCGGCGCGGAAACCGCGACCGGGGATCCGGAGGTGGACCGAATCTGGTTCGCCCCCAACGTCTGGCCCGCCGAGGTGCCCGCATTACAGACGCTGGTGGATGACTACACCGCCCAGATGCGCAGGCTGTCCGATGATCTGCTGGCCCTGTTCGCGCATGCGCTCGGGTTGCCGGCGAATCCTTTTGCCGCGCTGGCGGATCGGCCGACCTGGACGATGAACATCAACCACTACCCACCGGTGAGCGTGGTCGGTGAACCCGAGCCTGGTCAGTTCCGCATCGGGCCGCACACCGATTTCGGCACCGTCACCGTGCTCGACCGCGAGCCGGGCGCCGGCGGGCTGCAGGTGTATTCCGACGCCGAGGGCTGGCAGGACGCGCCGTGGCAACCCGGCGCGCTGACGGTGAACATCGGTGACCTGCTGGAGTATTGGAGCGGACGACGCTGGCCGTCCGGCCGGCATCGCGTGCTGCCGCCGCAACCGCACGCACCGGAAGAGGACCTGGTGTCGCTGATCTACTTCTACGAGGCCAACCATGATGCGCTGATCACCCCGTTGCAGCCGCCCATCGGGGCGGTGTCCGGGCTGGCGCCGGTGATCTCCGCGGAGTTCATCAAGGAGCGGCTGGACGCCATCACCGTGGGTTGAACACGACGTCAGAACTCGTGCCGGCACTCCCGCAACCGGACCCGGCCGTCGTCCGCCAGAACCCCTTCGGCGCGAAGCCTTTCCAGCTGCCGCGTCGCCAGATGCGGCGCGGGCCGGCCCGAAGCGCCGATCACCCGGTGCCAGGGCAGGTCCGAGGAGTCCGTCCGCATGATCCAGCCGACGATCCGCGGGCTGGAAAGCCCTGCGGCATCGGCGATGTCGCCGTAGGTCGACACCCGGCCGGGCGGAATCGAGGCGACGAGGTCCCGGACCTTCTCCACCTGTTCGTCGGTGACAGCGGCCATGATCAGACCAGGTGACGCCGGATCACGTCGGCGGTTTCGGCGGGCATGGCATGCGGCACCATGTGGTCGCAGTCGAATTCGGTCAGCACGAAGTCGGCGCCCAGGCGCGCCTGTAAGCCGGACACCAGCTCGCCGGTGACGTAGGCCGGGTGGGTCCGCTTCGCCAGGACCAGCGTCGTCGGTGTGCCCTGCTGCGGCAACACGATCGGGCGGGCCAGCTCACTCCAGTACGACATCATGGCGGGCAGGCTGATGCGCCACCCGACGCGCCCGCCCGGCAGTGCGACCAGGTGCTCGTCCAGATCGCGCTCGAGTTCGCCGGGGTACTTCGCCGAGACCTCGCCCCACGAGCCGTTGACCTTCTCGGCATGGGCCTCGTGCCGGTCCGGGTAGTCGGGGGAGCCGAGCATGGCGTCGGCGATCTCGCTCATCCAGCTGCCGTCCAACCCGGTCGCCGGGTCCAGCAGCACCAGGCCCGATACGAGATTCGGTTGGGCGGCAGCGAGATTGAGCGCTATCGCGCCGCCGAACGAATGCGCCACCACGACCACCGGCCCGTCGGCCTCGTCGTGGAGCAGGGCGGCCAGGGCCGCGACGTTCTCGTCGATGTTCCACGGCGCCGCCCATGACGAATGACCATGTCCCAAGAGGTCCGGGGCCAGCACGGCATATTCGGGCAGATACTCGTCCGCCAGTGTCTGCCAGCGCTTTCCGTGGCCGGTCAGGCCGTGCAGGGCCAGGATCTGTGCCGGCCGCGCCGGTCCGTAGCGGTACACCTGCAAGCTCACCCCGTTGATGCTGCCAGACGTACGCCGTCCCGTCGCTGCGCTCGCCCAGTCGGCCGGACTTGTCGTACCCCCGTGGTTGCATTCCTGCCATGGCCGCCCCGCACTCCGCACTCACCGCGCCCGGCTCGGTTAATGCCCTGACCGAGCCCGGGCAGCGTGGTTTCGTGCGGGTGCTGGGCGGCCCCGGAACCGGGAAGACCGAGCTGCTGATCCGCACGGCGGCAACGCATATCGCGGCCGGGACCGATCCGGAGTCGGTGCTCCTGCTCACGGGCTCGGCACGGCTGGGCAGCCGGGTTCGGGGTGCCATCACCTCGGCGCTGCTCGGCGACACCGGCCAGGTCACCCGCGAGCCGCTGGTCCGTACCCTGCACTCCTACGCGTTCGCCGTGCTGCGCCAGGCCGCGCAGCGGGCCGGTGACCCGCCGCCGCGGCTGATCACCAGCGCCGAGCAGGACGGCATCATTCGCGAGCTGCTGGCCGGTGACCTCGAGGACGGCGACGACGCGAGTGTCGACTGGCCGCTGCACCTGCGGCCGGCGTTGGGCACCGCCGGGTTCGCCACCGAGCTGCGGGACCTGTTGGCGCGCTGCACCGAACGCGGCGTCGATCCCGCGGATCTGCGCCGGATCGGCCGCAAGGCCGGCCGCCCGGAGTGGGTCGCCGCGGCCCGGTTCGCGCAGGTCTACGAGCAGGTGATGCTGCTGCGCAGCGCCGTCGGCATGGCGGCCCCGCAGGCGACCGTGCCGGCGCTGGGTGCGGCCGAGCTGGTCGGCGCCGCGCTCGAGGCCTTCGCCGTCGACCCCGCACTGCTGGACGCCGAACGCGCCCGCATCAAGCTGCTGCTCGTCGACGATGCGCAGCACCTGGACCCGCAGGCCGCGCTGCTCGTGCGGGTGCTGGCCGCGGGTGCGCAGCTGACGGTCATCGCCGGTGACCCGAGCCAGACGGTGTTCGGCTACCGCGGCGCCGAGCCGACGCTGCTGTACGCCCCCGAGGACCAGCCGCAGGTGGTGCTGACCGAGTCCTACCGGTGCGCGCCCGCCGTGGCAGGCGCGGTCGCGACCGTCGCGCGGCGGCTGCCCGGCGTCGACGCGTCCCGGGCACTGACACCGGCGGCGACCGACGAGCTCGGCTCGCTGGCGGTGCGTGTCGCGGGGTCGCCGCACGCCGAGTCCGCCCTCATCGCCGACGCATTGCGCCGCGCACACCTGGTCGACGGCGTGCCGTGGTCGCAGATGGCCGTCATCGTGCGATCGGTGCCGCGGGCCGGGACGGCGCTGGCCCGGGCCCTGACGGCGGCTGGGGTTCCGGTGCAGCAGCAGGCCGGCATCGCGCCGCCGGCCCAGCATCCGGCGGTGGGCGCGCTGCTCACGGTGCTCGATTGCGTCGCCGACCAGCTGACCGGCGACCGGGCCCTGGCCCTGCTGACCGGTCCCATCGGCCGGGTCGACCCGGTCTCGCTGCGCCAGTTGCGGCGCGCCCTGCGCCGGGCCGACGACAGTGGCCGCGAGTTCGGTGAGCTGCTCGTCGAGGCGCTGGGCACTGACGGCAAGGATCAGCTTTCCGACCAGCTGGCCCGCCCGGTGCGCCGCGTCCGCGCGGTCCTCGACGCGGCGCACCGGGCGGCAATGGCCGGCCAGGATCCGCGGTTCGTCCTGTGGCAGGCCTGGCACGCCAGTGGGTTGTCCCGCCGGTGGCAGGCCGCGGCCGGGCGCCCGGGTGCGGTCGGGTTGGCGGCCAATGCCGATCTGGATGCCGTCACCGCGCTGTTCGACACCGCCGATCAGTACGTGGCCCGCACCGCGGCCGCGTCGCTCGCCGGCCTGATCGACCACGTCCGTGCCCTGTCCTGGTCGGGGTCGGCCCCCGAACGCGCCGAGGCCGACGAGGTGGCGGTGCTCAGTGCACATGCCGCGCTGGGCCGGGAATGGGAGTTCGTGGTCATCGCGGGCCTGCAGGAAGGATTGTGGCCCAACACCGCTCCGCGCGGGGGCGTGCTCGGAACCCAGCAGTTGCTCGACATCGTCGACGGGGTGGGCGACGTTCGCGGTATGTCGGCCACCGCGCCGCTGCTGGCCGAGGAACGACGGCTGCTGGTCGCCGCATTGGGACGGGCCCGCAACCGGGTGCTGGTGACGGCCGTCGACAGCGACAACGGCGACGAGGCGCTGCTGCCGTCGACCTTCTTCGAGGAGCTGGCGGCCCTGGCCGGCGGCACCGACCCCGGCTCGGACGAACCGCCGGTCCACGCGCCCGCGGTGTTGTCCCCGGCGGCCCTGGTCGGCCGGTTGCGGTCGGTGGTGTGCGCGCCCGATGGCGCGGTCGAGGAGACCGATCGGCTTTGTGCGGCAGCTCAATTGGCGCGGCTGGCCGCAGCCGGTGTGCCGGGTGCCGACCCGGCGCACTGGTACGCCAGCACGGAGCTGTCCACCGCCGAGCCGCTGTGGTCGGGGGATGACCACGTCGTCACGGTGTCGCCGTCGACCGTGCAGACGCTGACCGACTGCCCGCTGCGGTGGATGCTGGAGCGCCACGGCGGCAGCGACGGCCGGGACCTGCGGTCGGCGCTGGGCTCACTGGTGCACGCGCTGGTCGCCGATTCCGGTTCTAGCGAGGCCCAGCTGCGGGGTGAACTCGAAAAAGTCTGGCAGCAGCTGCCTTTCGATTCGAATTGGTATGCCGACAACGAGCTGGAGCGGTACCGCGCCATGCTGGCGACGTTCACGACTTGGCGGCAGGAGAGCCGCGGCGAGCTCACCGAGGTCGGTACCGAGCTCGAGGTCGCCGGCACCATCGTCGATTCGCCGGACGGCCCGCAGGTGCAGGTGAAAGGACGCATCGACCGGCTGGAACGTGACCGCGAGGGCCGCCTGGTCGTGGTGGACGTCAAGACCGGCAAGAGCCCCGCCACCAAGGCCGACGCCCAGCAGCACGCCCAGCTCGCGCTGTATCAGCTGGCCATCGCTGAAGGCGTTGTGCCGCATGGTGATCAGCCTGGCGGCGGCCGGCTGGTGTATCCGGCCAAGCCTGCCAAGACCGGCGCCACCGAACGCGAGCAGGATCCGATGGGGGAGACGGCGCAGGCGCAGTGGCGGCAGCGGGTCACCGAAGCCGCCGCCGCGACGGCCGGTCCGCACTTCGTCGCGCGCGCCGGCGCCGGGTGTGCGACATGCCCGGTGCGGGCCATGTGCCCGGCGCAGGGTACGAAGGGGGCATGCCCGTGACGTACAGCCCCGCCGACCTTGCCGAGGCACTCGGGCTGTTCACCCCGACCGACGAGCAGGCGGCGGTCATCGCCGCGCCGCCGGGACCACTGGTGGTGATCGCCGGCGCCGGTGCCGGGAAGACCGAGACCATGGCCGCGCGCGTGGTGTGGTTGGTGGCCAACGGCTATGCCACGCCGTCGCAGGTGCTGGGACTGACGTTCACCCGAAAAGCCGCCGGACAACTGCTGCGCCGCGTACGCACCCGGCTGGCCCGCCTCGCCGGTTCGGGTCTGCTGCCCGGCGTCTCGCTGGCCGACGAACACGCCACCGTCAGCACCTATCACGCCTTCGCCGGTACGCTGCTCCGCGAGTACGGGCTGCTGCTGCCCATCGAGCCGGCCACCCGGCTGGTCACCGAAACCGAGATGTGGCAGTTGGCTTTTCGCGTGGTGTCCGACTTCCCGGGCCGCCTGGACACCGACAAGTCGCCGGCCGCCGTCACCCAGATGGTGCTGCGTCTGGCGGGCCAACTGTCCGAGCATCTCGTCGACACCGACGCCGTGCGCGACACCCATCACGAGCTCGAACGGCTCATCCACACTCTTCCCGCGGGGCCCGGCCAGCGCGGTGGACCAACCCAGTGGCTGCTGAATCTGCTGGCCACCCAGACCGAGCGGGCCGAACTGGTGCCGCTGATCGATGCGGTGCACCAGCGGATGCGGGACGCACAGGTGATGGACTTCGGCACCCAGATGTCCGCCGCGGCCCGTCTGGCCGAGCAGTTTCCACAGGTCGGTGCGCAACTGCGGGAGCGGTACCGCGTGGTCCTGCTCGACGAGTACCAGGACACCGGACACGCCCAGCGGGTCGCGCTCTCGTCGTTGTTCGGCGGTGGCGTCGACGACGCCCTGGCACTGACAGCGGTGGGTGACCCCATCCAGTCGATCTACGGCTGGCGCGGTGCGTCGGCCACGAACCTGCCCCGGTTCACCACCGACTTCCGCCTGTCGGACGGGTCACCGGCGCCGACCCTGGAACTGCGGACCAGTTGGCGCAACTCGCCGCGCGCGCTCAGGCTGGCCAACGAGGTCTCCGCGGAGGCCCGGCGCCGCAGCGTCAGCGTGCGCGAACTGCTGCCGCGGCCGGGCGCCGAGCCGGGAACCATCCAGTGCGCCTTGCTGGATGATGTTGTCGCCGAACGTGATTGGGTGGCCGACCACCTGGCCCGCCGGTACCACGGTGCCGTGGCGGCGGGTGAGCCGGTGCCGACGGCCGCGGTCCTGGTGCGCCGCAACGCCGACGCCGCGCCGATCGCCGAGGCGCTGACCGCCCGCGGCGTGCCGGTCGAGGTGGTCGGTCTGGCCGGGCTGCTGGCTATTCCCGAGGTCGCCGACGTGGTCGCGATGCTGCGCCTCGTGGCCGAGCCGACCGCCGGCGTCGCCGCGATGCGGGTGCTCACCAGCCCGCGATGGCGGTTCGGCGCCGCGGATCTGGCCGCACTCTGGCGCCGCGCCGCCGAACTCGACGTGCCCGACGCCGCGCGGACGTCCGGGTCGGCCGCCGAGCAGGCCGTCGCACAGGTCGCCCCCGACGCCGACCACGCCTGCCTGGCGGACGCGATCAGCGATCCCGGTCCGGCCGACCGCTATTCACCCGAGGGACATCGTCGGCTGCTGGCGCTGGCTGCCGAATTGAGCCAGCTGCGCGCACACCTGCATCAGCCGCTCCCGGATCTGGTCGCCGAGGTCCGGCGGGTCCTGGGGATCGACGCCGAAACCCGGGCGGCCAGTGGCGTTTCCGAGGGTTGGCGCGGCACCGAGCATCTCGATGCCTTCGCCGATGTGGTCGCGGGATACGCTGCGCGGCCGGCCGGCGACGCCGAGATGTTCGCGCCCATCGCCGGACTGCTGGCGTATCTGACGGCGGCCGCTGAGGTGGAGAACGGGCTGGCGCCGGCGCAGGTGACGGTGGCTTCGGACCGGGTACAGATCCTGACGGTGCACGCGGCCAAGGGACTGGAATGGCAGATCGTCGCGGTTCCGCACCTGGTGGCCCGGGTGTTCCCGTCCACCGCGTCGCAGCGCACCTGGCTGACCGATGCGGGGGACCTGCCGCCGTTGCTGCGCGGCGACCGCGCCGAGCTGTCCGAACACGGGGTGCCCGTACTCGACACCTCCGACGTCTACGACCGGAAGATGTTGGCGGACAAGATCGCCGCGCACAAGGACCTGCTTGCGCAGCGGCGCACCGATGAGGAACGCCGCCTGCTCTACGTGGCCCTCACCCGCGCCGAGGACACCCTGCTGCTGTCCGGGTACCACTGGGGGACGACGGCCGGGAAACCGGCCGGACCGTCCGACTTCCTCATCGAGATACGCGACATCATCGACCGGGCAGCGCAGGAGGGCGACCCCTGCGGCGAGATCGAACAGTGGGCGCCCGCACCCGCCGAGAATGCCGTCAACCCGTTGCGGGACAACGTCGTCGAATGCTCATGGCCCGTCGACCCGGCCGGTTCCCGTCGCGGTGACGTCGACCGGGGTGCGGCGCTGGTGGCCCAGGCACTCACCGCCCGCACCGACGAAACCGTCGACGATCCGCACGGGTGGTCCGCCGACGTGGACGCCCTGCTGGCCGAGCGTGCGCGCGCCCACGAGCGCGGTCCGCTCGACCTGCCGCCGCAGTTGTCGGTGAGCACGCTGGTGGATCTGGGCACCGACCGGTCCGGCGCACTGCAACGGCTGCAGCGGCGGCTGCCTGCCCGGCCGGACCCGCAGGCGCTGCTGGGCACCGCGTTTCACGACTGGGTGCAACGGTACTTCTCCGCCGAGCGGCTGTTCGACCTCGACGACCTGCCCGGTGCGGTCGACGCCGAGCTGGGGCAGGCCGTCGCTGAGGAACTGGCGGATCTGCAGGCCGCGTTCGCGCTGTCCGAGTGGGCGTCCCGCACCCCGACCGACATCGAGGTGCCGTTCGACATGGTGATCGGCGACCGGGTGATCCGCGGCCGGATCGACGCGGTGTTCTCCGACGCCGACGGTGGCTACACCGTCCTGGACTGGAAGACGGGCGATCCGCCGTCGACCCCGGAGGCCATGCGCAACAAGGCGATTCAGCTGGCGGTGTACCGCCTGGCGTGGTCGTCCATCCAGGGTGTGCCCGTGGATTCGGTGCGGGCGGTCTTCCATTACGTGCGCGCGGGGCAGACGGTGGCTCCCACCGACCTGCCCGGCGCCGACGAGCTGGCGGCGCTAGTTCACCTCGGGTGAGTTGCGGTACACCTTGAGCGCCTGGGTCACCATCGGCACCTGCAGCGGCAGCCGGGCCAGTGCCGCGATGCGGGCGGGCCAACCCTTGGACCACCACAGGCGGACCATGTTGACGTTCGCCGGGAACACGCTGACGAACAGCGCGACAGCAGCCAGCGCGCCCAGTTTCCGGGTACGTGGCAGCAGCAGCGCGGCGCCGGTGGCGACTTCGGCGACGCCCGACGCGTAGGTGTAGAACCGCGCCGTGCCGGGCAGTTCCTCCGGGACGATGCCGTCGAAAGGCTTGGGCGCGACGAAATGCAGGGCGCCCATCCCGACGAGCAGCGCGCCCATTCGGTACGCGGGCGCCTGGCTCGGGGTGGTGTTGGCAGTGCTGCTGGGAGCGGTCATGGTTACATAGTGCTGTGCTGAGCCGTCCCGTGGTGAGCCTGTGCCAGATATTGGCTCTTGATGGCTCGCGTTAGGTTGTCGCGGCGCATGGCCGCGATGGAACAGAACCTCACGAGCCGCCAGAACGCGGATCTGGTTGATGTGCTGCAGATTCCGGAAGCGTTCGTCAGTCCCATCCGCCGGATCGTGCGCCGTGTCATCTACGCGCTGCTGGTGCTCGCCGCCGCGGTGCTCGTCGTGTACCTCGACCGGGACGGCTACCGCGACGCCCAGGAGAACGAGATGTCGCTCCTGGACTGCATCTACTACGCGACGGTGTCGCTGTCGACCACCGGCTATGGCGACATCACGCCGCTCACCCCGAGCGCGCGCCTGGTGAACGTCCTGGTGATCACCCCGATGCGCATCGCGTTCCTGATCGTGCTCATCGGTACGACCGTCGAGACGCTGACCACGCAGTCTCGCCAAGCCTTGAAGATTCAGCGATGGAGGAGCACCGTGCGCAACCACACCATCGTCGTCGGATATGGAACCAAGGGCCGCACCGCGGTTCAGGCCATGGTCGGTGACGAGGTCGCACCCGGAGACATCGTCGTCGTCGACGAGAACCCGGCGGCACTGGACCGGGCGCGGGCCGCCGGACTGGTCACCGTCGTCGGCGACGCCACCAAGTCGGAGGTGCTGCGCCTGGCCGGGGCCCAGCACGCCAAGTCGATCGTCGTCGCGACCGACAAGGACGCCACCGCGGTCCTGGTCACGCTGACCGCGCGCGAGGTGGCACCCAAGGCCAAGATCGTCGCCTCGGCCCGGGAGGCCGAGAATCAGCACCTGCTGCGGCAGTCCGGTGCCGACTCGACGGTCGTGTCCTCGGAGACCGCCGGCCGGCTGCTGGGCATTGCGACCCAGACCCCGAGCGTCGTCGAGATGGTCGAGGACCTGCTCACCCCGGATGCCGGCTTCGCGATCTCCGAGCGCGAGGTCGAGGTCAAGGAGCTCGGCGGCTCGCCGCGGCACCTGACGGACATCGTGCTCGGGGTGGTCCGGGACGGACGGCTGCTGCGGGTCGACGCCCCTGAGGTCGACGCCCTGGCGGCCGGGGACCGACTGCTCTACATCCGCAACGCCGAAGTCGAACGGTAGCCGCTGCGATGAGCGATTTCACCCTGCGTAACGTCCCGCTGCTGTCCCGGGTCGGTGCCGACCGGGCCGACACGCTGCGCACCGACGTCGACGCCGCGATCGCCGGTTGGAAGGACGCGCTGCTGCTGCGCGTCGACCGCCGCAACCAGGTGCTGATCTCTGGCGGCCAGGTGGTGCTGGGTCGGGCGGCGGAGCTCGGGGACAAGCCCGACGAGCACGCGGTGTTCCTGGGCCGCATGCCCGACGGCCGGCACGTGTGGGGCGTGCGCGCCGCACTGGAGGACCCCGCCGGCGGGACGGACGCGCCCGTCGAGGTTCTCGACCTGCGCCGCGCGGGGACCATCTTCGACGACATCAGCGCCCAGCTCGTCTCGACGGCGACGGCACTGCTGAACTGGCATGACAGCGCCCGCTTCAGCGCCATCGACGGCGCGCCGACCAAGCCGGTCAAGGGCGGCTGGGCACGGGTCAACAGCATCGGCGGCCACGAGGAATTCCCGCGCATCGATCCGGCGATCATCTGCCTGGTGCACGACGGCCACGACCGCGCGGTGCTGGCCCGGCAGACGAACTGGCCCGAGCGGTTGTTCTCACTGCTGGCCGGGTTCGTCGAAGCCGGCGAGTCGTTCGAGTCCTGCGTGGTCCGCGAGATCTCCGAGGAGATCGGGCTGACCGTCACCGACGTCAAGTACCTGGGCAGTCAGCCCTGGCCGTTCCCGCGCTCGCTGATGGTCGGGTTCCACGCCATCGGCGATCCGGAGCAGCCGTTCTCGTTCAACGACGGCGAGATCGCCGAGGCGGACTGGTTCACCCGCGCCGAGGTGCGCGAGGCCCTCGAGCACGGCGACTGGAACAGCACTGCCGATACCCGCCTGCTGCTGCCCGGCTCCATCTCGATCGCCCGGGAGATCATCGAATCCTGGGCGGCCCAGTGATTTGTGCACGAAAATCCGCGCTCAGCGCGGAAAATCGTGCACAAATCGCTAAGCCAGCTTGGCCTTGACGTCCTTTATGCTGGGGTTGGTCAGCGTGGAGCCGTCGGGGAACTTCACCGTCGGAACCACGTGGTTGCCGTTGTTGACCGAACCGACGAACTCGGCGGCGGCCGGGTCCTGCTCGATGTCGATCTCGGTGTAGGAGATGCCTTCGGCCTTCAGCGCGGTCTTGAGCCGCTTGCAGTAGCCGCACCAGGTCGTGCTGTACATGATGAGTGCACTCATAACGCGACTCAACGTATCCGATGGCCGCGTCATGCCGCCCGGCGGTGCCTCGTGTGTCACACCCGGCTGTCATGATGGGGACCATGCCAGCCGAGGCCCCGCCGTCCACGCTCCTCGAGGACCTCGACGAGGAACAGCGCGAGGCCGTCCTCGCGCCCCGTGGCCCGGTGTGCGTGCTGGCCGGCGCCGGCACGGGCAAGACCCGCACCATCACCCGCCGCATCGCGTACCTCGTCGCCGCCGGACATGTCTCGCCGGGTCAGGTGCTGGCCGTGACGTTCACCCAGCGCGCCGCGGGCGAGATGCGCGGCCGCCTGCGCAGCCTGGAACAGGAGATCGACGGCGCTGCCGGCACGGGGGCCGTCCAGGCCATGACATTCCACGCCGCGGCGCTGCGGCAGCTGCGGTACTTCTGGCCGCGGGTGGTCGGCGACACCGGCTGGGAGCTGCTCGACAGCAAGTTCGCGGTGGTCGCGCAGGCAGCCAACCGCGCGGGCATCCAGGCCAGCACCGACGACGTGCGTGACCTTGCCGGCGAGATCGAGTGGGCCAAGTCGTCCCTGATCAGTCCCGAGCTGTATCCGGAGCAGGTCGCCAAGATCGAGCGCGACATTCCGTTCGACGCCGCCAAGGTCGCCGCGGTGTACGCCGGGTACGAGGGTCTCAAGGCCCGTCGTGACGGTTCGGCGCTGCTGGACTTCGACGATCTGCTGTTGCACACCGCCGCCGCCATCGAGAACGACGCCGCCGTCGCCGGCGAATTCCGCGATCGTTACCGCTGCTTCGTCGTCGACGAGTACCAGGACGTCACCCCGCTGCAGCAGCGGGTGCTCAATGCCTGGGTGGGGGAGCGGGACGACCTGACGGTGGTCGGTGATGCCAACCAGACCATCTACTCGTTCACCGGTGCCACCCCGCAGTACCTCCTCGACTTCTCGCGACGGTTCCCCGATGCGGCACTGATCCGGCTGGAGCGCGACTACCGCAGCACGCCGCAGGTGGTGTCGCTGGCCAATCAGGTGATCTCGGCGGCGTCCGGCCGGATGGCCGCCAGCCGGTTGCAGCTCATCGGTCAGCGCGATCCGGGGCCCAAGCCGGTGTTCCGGGAACATCCCGACGAGGTCGCCGAGGCCAACGCCGTCGCCGCCGCCATCAAGAAGCTCATCCAATCCGGTACCGCACCTTCGGAAATCGCGGTGCTGTACCGCATCAACGCGCAGTCCGAGGTGTACGAGGAGGCGCTCACCGCGGCCGGGGTGGCGTTCCAGGTGCGCGGGGGTGAGGGCTTTTTCAGCCGCCAGGAGATTCGGCAGTCGTTGCTGGCGCTGCAGCGCGCCGCGGGACACCAGGGTGACGTCGCCGGTGTCGAGCTGCCGCAGCTGGTCCGGGATCTGCTCGAACCGCTGGGGCTGACGGCCGAGCCGCCGGCGGGTACCAAGGCCCGGGAACGCTGGGATGCGTTGTTGGCCTTGGTCGAACTGGTCGAGCAGGAAGTCGCGGTACGTCCCAATTTGGACCTGCAGGGCCTGCTCGTCGAGTTGCGTCAGCGTGCCGATTCGCGGCACCCACCGGTCGTGCGGGGTGTGACGCTGGCATCGTTGCACGCGGCCAAGGGTCTCGAGTGGGATGCGGTGTTCCTGGTCGGTCTGGTCGACGGCACGCTGCCCATCTCGCATGCGTTGTCACACGGCGCGGACAGCGAGCCGGTCGAGGAGGAGCGTCGCCTCTTCTACGTCGGAATCACCAGGGCCAGAGTGCATTTGACCATCTCATGGGCACTGGCCCGGGCCGCCGGCGGGCGGCAGAGCCGCAAGCCCTCGCGGTTCCTCAACGGGCTGACACCGCAGAGTCGCCGGGAACCCCAACAGCCGCAACGTAAACGGGGTCCGGCGCCGCGCTGCCGCGTCTGCAATGCGGCGTTGACGTCGTCGACCGCGATCCTGTTGCGGCGCTGCGAATCGTGCCCGTCGAACCTCGACGAGGAGCTGCTCGGCCGGCTCAAGGAGTGGCGCCTGCGTACCGCGCAGGAGATGAAGGTGCCCGCCTACGTGGTGTTCACCGACAACACCTTGATCGCGATCGCCGAGGCTCTGCCGGCCGACAATGCCGCGCTGGTGGCCATTCCCGGGATCGGTGCGCGCAAGCTGGAGCAATACGGTCCGGATGTGCTGGCATTGGTGAACGCGTCCCGTTAGCCCCACTAAATTGCGCCAAACATGACGCAAATTGCGCCAAAACTGCTGGTCAAAAAATCGCTTGCCTGATTTTGGTGGTAGCGTCTAGCCTCGAAGCCGCAACGAAATCCCGCGAATTCGCACCGTGCGAATCCGCAGTCGACCGCTGAGGAGGTGGCCCCGATGATCAGTTTTGATGCGTCCCGTGGCGCTGTCCTCGCTGTCTCTGGTTCCCGTGCGCCGTTGACCGCTGCCGCCTATGAGGCGGTATCGCGCGTCGGCGCCGGTTGGCATCAGATCGTTGACGTCCCCGCCATTCCCGCTGCCGCTGCAGCCGCCGCTATGCCGGCGGCACGTCTCGCGACGGCCGGGCATGTCGCCGACCACCCGCAGCGCAAGCGCAACGCCAAGACCTTCGCGTCCGTGAAGCGGGGCACTACTTAGGTAGCGCCTACAAAAGCCAAAACCTGGCCACGGACCCGAAACCACCGGATCCGTGGCCAATGTTTTTGGGGCACAACCTCAAAACCACCACCTGGTCACCGATCCATCAGACAGATGAGACGCAAGACGACCAGGAAGTAGGTGATGAGGACATGACTAGCCAGACTTGCCGACAAAGGCTGGCGGTGCCATGTCATGTTGGCGACCCCGATATGTGGTTCGCTGACAACCCCACTCAGCTGGAACAGGCCAAGGCGCTGTGCGCCGACTGCCCGATCCGGCTCCAGTGCCTCAGCGAGGCGCTGGAACGTGAAGAGCCGTGGGGTGTTTGGGGCGGGGAGATCCTCGAACGGGGTGCCGTCATCGCACGCAAGCGTCCGCGCGGTCGTCCGCGCAAGGACGTCGTCGCGGCATGACCCCGCGCGCAAACCCCGGGGGGGCACCAACCGCGAGCCGGCCTGGGGGTACCTCCCGCTTGCGGGGGAGTTTGCACACCGACACACCGTGTTTGGCGTGCATTACGCGGCCGCTCGCCGGCGCCGAGCGGCCGCGTAATCGCCCTTGACTAGGGGGTGAAGCCCGGAACCAGTTCCGTGGCAATGGCTTTCACGGGGACGTGGGCGTCCAGCTGACAGCAGATCGCGACGGTCGACGCGATGACCCGTAGCGGGATGACCAGGTTCGGCGGCATGTCGAGCTGACGGGCCATCTTGATCTGCGCCACGCCGTTGTCGAGCTGGCCCGCAGCCATTTTCATGATCCAGCGCCGCGTGTAGTGGAAGACATCGGTCTGGATCGGCTCGACGTACTGCCGCAGCATGTTGTCGACCTCGAAGATCGGGACCTCTTCGCCCGGCTGGATGAACCCGGCATCCTCCATCACCGGCAGCAGCTTCTCGTAGTTCTTGTCCCGCGCCAGGCTGATCATCTCGCCGATCGCGGTCGGCAGCCCACCGGGCAGCGGCGCCACCGCACCGAAGTCGATGACGCCCATGCGGCCGTCAGGCAGCAGCATGAAGTTCCCCGGGTGGGTGTCTCCGTGCATGATCTCCAGGCGCGCCGGGGCGTCAAATGTCAGCTCCGACAGGCGGGTACCCATCAGGTCGCGCTGTTCGACGGTGCCCTCCCGGATGATTACCGACATTGGGATGCCGTCCATCCACTCCGCGATGACGACCTTCGGCGCGCTGGCCACGATCGCCGGCACCTTGAAGTGCGGGTGCCCGGCGTAGGCCTTGGCGAACGCCCGCTGGTTGTCGGCTTCCAGCCGGTAGTCCAGTTCCATCTCGGTGCGGTCGATCAGTTCGTCGACGACGCCCTGGACGTCGGCGCCGGGCGCCAGCTGCTTGAAGACGCCGACCAGACGCTGGATGGTCTTCAGGTCGGCACGCAGCGCCTCGTCGGCACCGGGGTACTGGATTTTGACCGCGACCTCGCGACCGTCGGACCAGACGGCCTTGTGCACCTGGCCGATGCTGGCCGACGCGACCGGGGTGTCGTCGAAGGACTGGAAGCGGTCGCGCCACTTGGTGCCCAGCTGCGCGTCGAGCACGCGGTGCACCTTGGCGGCCGGCAGGGGCGGGGCTTCCCGCTGCAGCTTGGTCAGCGCCTCGCGGTACGGCTTCCCGTACTGCTCGGGAATCGCGGCCTCCATCACCGACAGGGCCTGGCCGACCTTCATCGCGCCGCCCTTGAGCTCGCCCAGCACGGTGAACAGCTGGTTGGCAGCCTTGTCCATCAGCTCGGCGGTCACCTCGTCCTTGGACTTGCCCGCCAGGCGCTTGCCCAAGCCCAGCGCCGCCCGTCCCGCCATGCCGCCGGCCAGACCGGCGAGCTTCGCGTTGCGTGCCACACTGCCCCGTTTGATATCAGCCACATTCACATCATCCATGACGTTGCTGAGTGCACGGCAGCGACATGGCAACGCGTGTTGTCACGAAAGTCGATCACACCAGTCACACAACGGATGACGCGACCACCGGCGCACCACAGTGGTCCGCGAGCCGATGTCGAATTCGAGCGTGGCGTCGAGCGTCGGCGGTGGCTCTGCGCGGCCCCCGCCGCCGCGGATCGCGTCGATCACCCGGTCCACCTGGTTGAGCGCCACCGCCGCGGTGGCGAGCACGGTGGCGCGGTCGGCGCTGCCGACGGTGCCCTCCAGTTGGGCGGCGAGGACCGGCCACGACGCGTCGCGGTCACTGCGGTGGAGGTCGGCACAGTTCAAACAACTCGTCGCCCCGGGCAAAACGAGGGGACCGATCAGCCCGGTGCCGTCCCGGATCCGCACCGGCAGATGCGGCACCCCGGCACGGTGCAGGTCGCGCACCAGACGGCGGTCGGCCACCAGGAAATCGGACAGCACCACCAGATCTGCGGCGTCCCGTGTGACGGCGACGTGACCGAATCGGCTGGTGCGCACCCGGGTTCCGGAACAGTTCAAGGCGCCGGCCAACAGGTCCGAGAGGGGACCGCTGCCGTGAATGCGAACCGAGACCGGTCGCCGGCCGGTATCCGGCACTGTCTGCAACAGTCCCGCTGAGTTCAGGGCGTCGACCAGCGCAGTCCAGCCGTCGACGTCGGTCAGCCCGGCGGCCAGCGCGAGCGCCTGGCTGCTCTCGGCGTCGACGCCGCTCTGCATACCGCGCAGCAGGTCTGCCAGGTCACCGACCGTCAACCCGTCCGGTGGCCGAATGCCGATGGCGCGCCGCGGGTCCCAGCCGAGCTGCACGGTCCCGTCGGGCCGCTGCAACACCGGCATGGCCGGGTTCAACATGCACTGCGCGGCGCCGCGATCCACCCCTGATGTCACCTGCCCAACTGTGCCAACGGCACGCCGATTCGGCGAATCAGTTATCCACAGGCACCCTCAGCCCTCGGCTGGGTCGTCTCCCGAGTCCCGCTTGAGGTCCTTCTCCAGGTCGGCCAGCGCCTGGTCCAGGTCCGAGGTGTCGCCGCCGAGTGCCCGGTCGATGAAGGCTGCGGGCTCGTCGAGGTCGGCTGCGCCGGGCAGCAGGTCGGGGTGCTGCCAGACGGCGTCGCGCTTGTCAGCGCCGACGGCGTCGGTCAGCTTCTCCCACAGCGTGGCGGCCTCGCGCATCTTGCGCGGCCGCAGTTCCAGGCCCACGAGGGTCGCGAAGGTCTGCTCGGCCGGCCCGCCGGTGGCGCGACGACGACGCAGCGTCTCGCTCAGCGCCGACGTGCCGGGCAGCCGCTCACCGAGCGCGGCAGTGACGACGGTCTGCACCCAGCCCTCGATGAGCGCCAGCAGCGTCTCGAGCCGTTCGAGCGCCGCCGCCTGCTCGGGGGTGGCCTTCGGCTCGAACATGCCCTGGCTCAGCAGCTTCTCCATGGCGCCGGGATCGCCCATCAGCGACGCCGGGTCCAGGCCGGAGGCCATTTCCTCGAACCCGCTCATGTCGATCTTCATGCCCTTGGCGAAGGCTTCGACGGCGCTGAGCAGCTGGCTGGCCAGCCACGGCACGTGGCTGAACAGGCGGTGGTGGGCAGCCTCACGCGCCGCGAGGAACGTCAGCACCTCGCTGCGCGGCTGCTCGAGGCCCTCGCCGAACGCCTCGACTGCCTCGGGCATCAGCGCGGCGACGCCGGACGGCCCCAGCGGCAGGCCGATGTCGGTGGAGGTCAGCACCTCCTTGGACAGCGTGCCCAGCGCCTGGCCCAGCTGCGAGCCGAACGCCATGCCGCCCATCTGCGACATCATCGCCAGCAGCGGGCCGGCCATTGCTTTGGCCTCCTCGGGCAGCGCCGACACCCACACGGTCGACAGCTGCTCGGCGACCGGGTCGCACAGCCGCTTCCAGGTGTTCAGGGTGTTGTCGAGCCAGTCGCTCGGCGTCCACGCCACGGCGCGGGTGGTGCCGGCCGGCAGGGCGGTGACGCCATCGAGCCAGGTCTCCGCAAGGTGCACGGCGTCGGAGATGGCCGTCGCGGTCTGCTCGGGCACCGGCTTGACGAACCCGATCGAGTTCGACGCCAGCTTGCGGGCCAGGTCGTAGTTCACCGGGCCGGACTGCGGGTTGTTCATCGAGGCGCCCGCGCCGCTGAACATCGCGCCGAGCTGCGTGAAAATCTGGCCCAGGTCGGGCATGCCGGCGCCGCCGGGGCCGCCGAACGCGTTGCCGAACCCGAACGGGTCCGACGAGCCACCGGAAGAGCCTGGTCCAGGCTCTTTCTTGGATTTGTCGCGGTCGGGGTCTTCGCCGCTGGAGAAGCCGAAAGGCAGGTCAGCCATACCGTCAACGGTACTGCCAGCCCGCGCCGCGGGTGGCTTCGCGGGTCATGCTGTCAGCGAACCTAGCCGCGAGCTTTACTGTTGGCGGCGTGAACAGGCGGATTTCTACGCTCGTGGTCGCTCTGGTGCCGATCATCGTGTTCGTCGTGCTCGTGTCAGTGGTGACCGTGCCGTTCGTCTCGCTGGGTCCCGGCCCGACGTTCGACACGCTCGGTGAGGTCGACGGCAAGAAGGTCGTCGACATCAAGGGTGACGTCAAGGTGCATCCGACGTCGGGGCACCTCAACATGACGACGGTGTCGCAGAGCGACGGGCTGACGCTGGGCCAGGCGCTGGCGCTGTGGATGTCGGGCCGCGAGCAGCTGGTGCCGCGCGATCTGGTCTATCCGCCGGACAAGTCCAAGGAGCAGGTCGACAAGGCCAACAACGCCGACTTCAAGAACTCCGAGGAAGACGCCGAGTACGCGGCGCTGAGTTACCTGAAGTACCCGAAGGCCGTGACGGTCCAGGCCGTCGCCGATCCGGGGCCCTCGGCCGGTCAGTTGCGCGCGGGCGATGCCATCGACATGGTCAACGGCATCCCGGTGGCCAACGTCGAGGAGTTCACCTCGCTGTTGAAGAAGACCAAGCCGGGTGACCACGTCGTGCTCGACTACCGGCGCAAGAACGCCGGAATCGGCGTCGCGACCATCACTTTGGGCTCCAACAAGGACCGGGACTACGGCTATCTCGGTACGACGGTGCTCAACGCGCCCTGGGCGCCGTTCGCCATCGACTTCAACCTGGCCAACATCGGTGGCCCGTCGGCCGGCCTGATGTTCAGCCTGGCCGTGGTGGACAAGCTGACCGACGGAAACCTCAACGGCGGCAAGTTCGTTGCGGGTACCGGCACCATCGGTGACGACGGCAAGGTCGGCCCGATCGGCGGCATCACGCACAAGATGCTGGCCGCGCGAGAGGCCGGCGCGACGGTGTTCATGGTGCCCGCCGAGAACTGCGCCGAAGCGGTGTCGGCCCACCTCGACGGACTCAGCTTGATCAAGGTCGAGAACCTCACCGGCGCGGTCGACGCCCTGCACGCCGTGTCCGCTGGTGGCGAACCGCCCCGCTGCTGAGCGTGCGATCACCCCTGGTTGCGTAGAGTCGTAGGTCAAGCTGGCCTTTTCGGATTTCATACAGACTTTCAACAGACTGGAGCGCACGAGTGGGGATGCGGCCTGCGGCGAGGATGCCGAAGCTGACGCGACGAAGCCGAATCCTGGTCGGGATCGCGTTGCTGATCGTCGGTTTGTTGATGGTCGGCCCGCGACTGGTCGACGCCTACGTGGACTGGCTGTGGTTCGGTGAGGTCGGTTTCCGTTCGGTGTTCAGCACCGTCCTGGTGACGCGCCTGGTGGTCTTCCTGGTGGCCGGAGTCTTCATCGGCGCCGTGGCATTCGGGGGAATGGCACTGGCGTACCGGTCCCGTCCGGTGTTCGTGCCGGCGTCCGGCCCCAACGATCCGGTGGCCCGCTACCGCGCCACCGTCCTGTCGCGGCTGCGGCTGTTCGCCATCGGTGTCCCGGCGTTCATCGGGCTGCTGGCCGGATTCGTGGCGCAGACCTACTGGGTGCGGGTGCAGCTGTTCCTGCACGGCGGCTCGTTCGGCATCACCGATCCAGAATTCGGCAAGGATCTGGGCTTCTACGCCTTCGACCTGCCGTTCTACCGGCTCGTGCTCGGCTACCTGTTCGTCGGCGTCTTCCTGATGCTCGTCGGGAACCTGTTGGGCCACTACGTGTTCGGTGGCATCCGCCTGTCGGGCCGCCAGGGCGCGCTCAGCCGCGCGGCCCGCATGCAGCTGGTATCGCTGGTGGGAATCCTGGTGCTGCTCAAGGCCGTTGCCTACTGGTTCGACCGCTACGAGCTGCTCAGCCACACCCGTGCCGGCAAGCCGTTCACCGGCGCCGGCTACACCGACATCAATGCGGTGCTGCCGGCAAAGCTGATCCTGCTGGCGATCGCGGTGATCTGCGCGGTGGCCGTGTTCTCGGCGCTGGTGTTGCGGGACTTGCGGATTCCGGCGATCGGCCTGGTCCTGCTGCTGCTGAGCTCGGTGATCGTCGGTGCCGGCTGGCCCATGCTGGTCGAACAGTTCAGCGTCAAACCCAACGCGGCGCAGAAGGAACGCGACTACATCAGTCGCAGCATCACGGCGACGCGCGATGCGTACGGGCTGACCGGTGATGCGGTGACCTACCGGGACTACAGCGGCAACGCGCCCGCCACCGCGGAGCAGGTGGCGGCCGACCGGGCGACGACGTCGAACATCCGACTGCTCGACCCGACCATCGTCGGACCGGCCTTCACCCAGTTCCAGCAGGGCAAGAACTTCTACAGCTTCCCGGACCAGCTGTCCATCGACCGCTACAACGGGCCCGACGGCAAGCTGCGCGACTTCGTCGTCGCGGCACGGGAATTGAACCCCGACCGGCTGATCGACAACCAGCGCGACTGGATCAACAAGCACTCGGTCTACACCCACGGCAACGGCTTCATCGCCTCGCCCGCCAACACCGTGCGCGGTATCGCCAACGATCCCAACCAGAACGGCGGGTACCCGGAGTTCCTGGCCAGCGTGGTCGGCGCCAACGGCGCGGCCGTCTCACCCGGCCCGGCACCGCTGGATCAGCCGCGCGTGTACTTCGGCCCGGTGATCGCCAGCGCGCCATCGGATTACGCCATCGTCGGCAAGAACGGCGCCGACCGCGAGTACGACTACGAGACCAACACCGAGACCAAGAACTACACCTACGGCGGTACCGGCGGTGTGGACATCGGCAACTGGCTGGCCCGGTCGGTCTTCGCCGCCAAGTTCGCCGAGCGGAACTTCTTGTTCTCCAGCGTCATCGGGCCGAACAGCAAGATCCTGTTCAACCGCGACCCGGCCCACCGGGTCGAGGCGGTGGCGCCGTGGCTGACCACCGACTCGACGGTCTACCCGGCGATCGTCAACAAGCGCATGGTGTGGATCGTCGACGGCTACACCACCCTGGACAACTACCCGTACTCGGAGCTCACGTCGCTGTCGAGTGCGACCGCCGACTCCAATGAGGTTGCGGTCAACCGGATGTTGCCGGACAAGCAGGTGTCCTACATCCGGAACTCGGTGAAGGCCACCGTCGACGCCTACGACGGCACCGTCACCCTGTACGAGCAGGACGAGCACGACCCGGTGCTGCAGGCGTGGATGAAGGTGTTCCCGGACACCGTGAAGCCGAAGTCGGCCATCAGCAAGGAACTCGCCGAGCACCTGCGCTACCCGGAGGACCTGTTCAAGGTCCAGCGCATGCTGCTGGCCAAGTACCACGTCAACGACCCGGTGACGTTCTTCTCGACGTCGGACTTCTGGGACGTGCCGCTGGACCCCAACCCGACGGCCAGCAGCTTCCAGCCGCCGTACTACATCGTCGCGAAAGACCTTGCCACGGGCGGTGATTCGTCGTCGTTCCAGCTGACCACCGCGATGAACCGGTTCCGCCGGGACTTCCTGGCCGCGTACATCAGCGCCAGCTCCGATCCGGCCACGTACGGCAAGATCACCGTGCTGACCATCCCGGGTCAGGTGAACGGTCCCAAGCTGGCGTTCAACGCGATCAGTACCGACACCGCCGTCAGCCAGGACCTGGGCGTCATCGGCCGGGACAACCAGAACCGGATCCGCTGGGGCAACCTCTTGACACTGCCGGTGGGGCAGGGCGGGTTGCTCTATGTCGCACCGGTTTACGCCTCGCCAGGCGCCAGTGACGCGGCGTCGTCGTACCCACGACTGATCCGTGTGGCGATGATGTACAACGACAAGGTCGGCTACGGCCCGACGGTCCGGGACGCCCTCAACGGCATCTTCGGTCCCGGTGCCGGCGCCACCGCGACCGGTCCGGCCCCGACCGATGTGCCGGCCGGCACGCCGCCTCCGGCGGCCGTTCCGGGCGCGGTCCAGCCACCGGCCGTGGGACCGCAGCCCCCGCCGGTCGCGGTGCAGTCGCCTGGCGTGCCGCTGACGCTGTCGCCCGCGAAAGCCGCTGCCCTGCAAGATGTCAACGCGGCCCTCGACGGCATGCGTGCGGCCCAGCAGAGCGGCAATTTCGCCCAGTACGGCGCGGCTCTGCAGAAGCTCGACGACGCCATGGCCAAGTACCGCGACGCCAAGTAGTCCGCACGAGTCAGAAACTGCCCAACTCCTTCGGGAGTTGGGCAGTTCTGCATCTGGCGCAGGTTCACCAGGTGGTCCCAAAAACCCTGTCTGACCATACGATTTGGTTCATTCGGCAGCGTTGGGTAACGTTGTATTCACCGACGCGGGGTGGAGCAGCTCGGTAGCTCGCTGGGCTCATAACCCAGAGGTCGCAGGTTCGAATCCTGTCCCCGCTACTAGCGAGAAGGCCCCCGGAGATTTCTCCGGGGGCCTTCTTCATATTTGGTGAATGCGGTGCGCAGAGCGCGCATGTGGAATTCAAGCCCCGAGAGTGGCTGTGCCGCAGCGGCGTAGCCCGCAAAGACCGGCTACGCCCGCAGATCAGCCCGCCAGCTCGATCGTCTCGCCCGGGATCGCGTCGATCAACATTCGGGTGTAGTCGGACGTCGGGTTCTCGTACACCTGGTCGGTGGGCCCGGAATCCACCACCTCGCCGCGGGACATCACGATCACGTCGTGGGCGATCTCCTTCACCACCGCCAGGTCGTGGGTGATGAACAGATAGCTCAGCCCGAGTTCGTTCTGCAGGTCGCGCAGTAGCGTGAGGATTTGCGCCTGCACCAGGACGTCCAGCGCCGACACTGCTTCGTCACACACCACCACCTCAGGGTTGAGGGCGAGCGCGCGGGCGATCGCCACGCGCTGCCGCTGACCGCCGGACAGCTCGTTGGGGAAACGCTGCATGACCGACTGCGGTAGCGCGACCAGGTCGAGTAGCTCCTTCACGCGGGCGGTGCGGGAGGACTTGTCTCCGATGCCGTGGATGTTCAGCGGCTCGGCGATCGCCCGGTAGTTGGAGTACATGGGATCCAGTGAGCCGTAAGGGTTCTGGAACACCGGCTGCACCCGGCGGCGGAACTCCTTTGCCGCGGCGCCGCGCAGCGACGTGACGTCTTTTCCGTCGAAGTGCACCGTGCCCGAGGTCGCCTCCAACAGCCCCAGCACCATGCGCGCCACCGTCGACTTTCCCGAGCCGGATTCGCCGACCACCGCGGTGGTCGTCCCGCGCCGCAGGGTGAAGCTGACATCGTTCACGGCGCGGAAGGTCGAGCCGCCGCGGAAGGGGACGGCACCGCGGATCGGGAAGTCCTTGACCAGGTTCGCCGCGACCACCACGTCCTCAGGACCGGACGACGCCTCCTGGGCGGGTTCGGTGACCTTGAGCTGCAGCGCCTGGTCACCGATGAGCTCACCGTCTGCACGCCGGGAGGCCAACGAGGGCGCCGCGCGCACCAATCGCTTGGTGTACTCGTGGTGCGGGTCCTGCAGGATCTGCAGGGCAGGTCCCGACTCGACCACCCGCCCCTTGTACATGACGACCAGGTGGCCGGCGCGTTCCGCAGCCAGGCCGAGGTCGTGCGTGATGAGCAGGACCGCTGTACCGAGCTCGGTGGTCAGCTCCTCGAGGTGGTCCAGGATCTGCCGCTGCACGGTGACGTCCAGGGCCGAGGTCGGTTCGTCGGCGATCAGCAGCTTCGGTCGGCACGCGAGTCCGATCGCGATCAGCGCGCGCTGGCGCATGCCGCCCGAGTACTCGTGCGGGAACTGATTGACCCGTTTGTCGGGGTCGCGCATGCCCGCTTCGCGGAGCAGAGCGATGGCGCGTTTGCGCGCGTCACCCCGCTTCGCCGCGCCATTGGCCTGCAGGGTTTCGCGGATCTGGAATCCGACGCGCCACACCGGGTTGAGGTTGGTGTTGGGGTCCTGTGGAACCAGCCCGACGCCGCTGCCGCGGATCTTCTCGAAGTCGCGGCGGGACGCGGCGGCCAGGTCCTGGCCGTCGAACAGGATCTGACCGCCGGTCACCGTGCCGGTCCCCGGCAGCAGGCCGAGCACCGCCGCGGCCGTGGTCGATTTGCCCGACCCGGACTCTCCGACGATGGCCACGGTCTGCCCCGGGAAAACGGTGAGGCTCGCGCCTCGCACCGCGGGCACCGACTTGCCCTGCACCCGGAACGCGACCTGCAGGTCTCGGATGTCGAGCAGCGGTGCAGCTCCGTCATTCACCGTCATCAGCGGGTCCTCGCCTTCGGGTCCAGCGCGTCGCGCAGGACGTCACCGAGCATCATGAAGGTGAGCACGGTGATCGCCAGCGCCGCGGCGGGGTAGAACAGGATCGGCGTGCCCTCGCGGAGCAACTGCTGCCCGGCCGCGATGTCGATGCCCCACGACACCGCCGTGGACGGCAATCCGATGCCGAGATACGACAACGTCGCTTCGGTGACGATGAAGATCCCCAGCGAGATGGTGCCGACGACGATCACCGGACCCAGCGCGTTGGGGATGACGTGAGTGAAGAGGGTGCGAACCCGGGACGCGCCCAGCGAGCGCGCCGCCGTGATGAACTCCTCGTTGCGGACCGCGATCGCGGCCGACCGGGCGATGCGCGCGATCTGCGGCCAACTGAAGATCGCGAGCACGATCACCACGGTGAACACCGTGCGGGAGCTGATCATCTGCATCGTGACCACCGCCGCCAGGATCAGCGGGATGCCGAAGAAAATGTCCGCCAGCCGTGCGATCACCGAGTCGATCCAGCCACCGAAGAACCCGGCCACGGCGCCGAGCAGGCCGCCGATCAGGACCACGACGATCGTGGTCAGCACGCCCACCGCCACCGAAGCGCGGGCGCCGTAGATCGTTCGGGTGTAGATGTCGTATCCCTGCCGATCGGTCCCGAGCCAGTGTTCGGAGCTGGGTGGGAGCAGCGACTGCTCGAGCGAGCCGTAGTGCGGGTCCTGACTGGTGAACAGTCCCGGAAAGAGCACGACGACGACGATCAGCGCCAGCAGCACCATCGCCACGACGAACTGCGGCTTGGCTCGCAACTCGAGCCACGCCGACTTCCAGAAGCCTGCGGGATCCACGTCGGCGGCGACCGCGTCGACAGCCCCGACGCTGACCGCGTCGGGGCCCGCGACGAAACGCTCCTGGCCGGGGTACGGGGTGGCGTGGGTCGGGGTCTCAGGCATAGCGGATCCTCGGGTCGAGGGCGGCGTAGAGCAAGTCGACCACCACGTTGGACGCCAGGTAGATGAGCACGAGCACGGTGACGAACGAGACGACGGTCGACGACTCGCCCCGGATCACCGCTTGATAGATGGTTCCGCCGACGCCTGGAATGTTGAAGATGCCCTCCGTCACGATCGCGCCGCCCATCAGCACCCCGAGGTCGGCGCCGAGAAACGTCACCACCGGGATCAGCGAGTTGCGGAGCACGTGCACGAGGATCACCCGCGGTCGGGACAAGCCCTTCGCCGTGGCGGTCCGCACGTAGTCCGCCGAGAGGTTCTCCGCGATCGACGAACGCGTCAGCCGGACGACATAGGCGAATGACACTGCACCGAGCACGAATCCGGGCAGCAGCAGGTGATAGACGTCGAGGTGGCCGCCGACGGTGACGGGGACGAGCTGCCAGCGCACCCCGAAGAGGTACTGAGCGGCAAATCCGATCACGAAAATCGGGACGGCGACGATGAGGAGCGTCACGATCAGGATCGTGGTGTCGAACCACTTTCCCTTGTTCAGACCCGCGAGCACGCCGAACGTCACACCGAACACCGCCTCGACGGCGATCGCGATGAGCGCGAGGTCGACCGTCACGGGGAAGGCGCGTTTCATCACGTCGAACACCGGCTGGCCCGAGAAGGACGTGCCGAAGTCCAACCGGAACACGCCGCTGATGTAGTGCCAGTACTGCAGGTAGAAGGGCTGATCCAGGTGATATTGCGCGCGCAGCGTTGCGATCAGCGCGGGCGACATGGGCTTGCCGCCGCCCAGCGCGGAGATCGGGTCGGCGGGCAGCAGGAAGACGAGCGCATAGATCAGGAACGTGGCGCCGAAGAACACGATCACCAGCTGTCCGACCCGGCTCAATCCGTATCTCAGCATCGGTTATCCCTTGGTGTTCTCGGTGACGTCGCCCTTGGTGATCTGGGTGAAATCGGCCAGACCGTTCCAGGTCAGCTGGGCCGTCACACCCGGCCCGACGCCGCCGGCCGCCGTGTAGTCCCACAGCGGGATCACCGGCAGATCGTGCAGCAGGATCGCCTGGGCCTGATTGACCAACGCATACGACTGGTTCGGGTCGAGCGCCCGTTCGGCCTCGACCAGTTTCGCGTCGAACGCCGGTGAGTTGTAGACGGGGTCATTGGAGCCGGCGCCGGTCACGAACTGGGGCTGCAGGAACTCGATCATCGACGGGTAGTCGCCCTGCCATCCGCTGCGGAACGCGGTCCGAATGGTCCGCTTGGTGATGGCGTCGCGGACCTGCTTGAACGTCGGCTGCGGAGCGCCGTGCGCGTCGATGCCGAGCGTGTTCTTCAACTGATTCGACAGCGCGTCCACCCACACCTGGTGATCGCCGTCGGAGTTGTACGCGACCTCGAAGGTGCCGGACCACGGGGCGATCGCGTTGGCCTGCGCCCACAGCTGCTTGGCCTTGACCGGATCGAACGTCAGCACCTCGTTGCCCGGGATGTTCGGATCCCAGCCTGGTAGCGACCGGGCGGTGAAGTCCTGCGCCGCACCGCGGGCGCCGCGGAAGATCGCCTTGATGATCTCGGGCCGGTTGATCGCCATCGAAATAGCCGTGCGTCGCAGGCGACCCTCCTCGCCGGTGAAATGCGGCAGGTAATAGGGGATGCCGAGTTGCAGATTCTGGGCGGTCGGTTTGGTCAGCGCCCTGCTGCCGAGCACCTTCTTGTACGTGCCCAGCGCGCTCACCGGCACGGTGTCGAGCACGTCGAGGTTGCCGGACTCGAGGTCGGTGTACGCGGTGTCGAAGCTGCTGTAGAAGATGAAACTCAGGCCACCGTTCTTCGGCTTGTCCGGACCCTTGTAGTTCGGGTTGCGCACGACGTCGAGCTTGACGTTGTGCAGCCAGGCGTCCGGGCTCTTCAGCATGTAGGGGCCGTTCCCGACGGGATGCTCGCCGAACTTGGCGGCGCCTTCGGCGAAGAACACGTCGGGCAACGGCTTGAACGGCGTGAACCCGAGCCCCAATTTGAAGTCGATGTTGGGGCTCGTGAGGCGCACCGTGAAGGTGTAGTCGTCCACCACCTTCAAGCCCGACATGTCGGTCAGCGGGGAACCCTCGGCGGCGACGGCGTCGTAACCCTCGATCGGTGAGAAGAAGCTCTGCTGCAGCTGCGCATTGATGGTGGCCGCACCGAAATTCCATGCGCGGACGTAGTTTTCGGCGCGCACCGGGGTGCCGTCGGTGAAGGTCCAGTCGCGCTTGAGGTGAACGGTGTAGTGCTGGTTGTCGGTGGTGTCCACGGACGCCGCGTTCGCCAATACCGGCGTGCCGTCGGCGGTGTAACTGTAGAGGCCGGTGAACAACGAGTCGACAATGCGACCACCCATGTTCTCGTTGGTGTTGGTGGGCACCAGACCGTTCTGCGGCTCACCGCCGTTGACGGTGATGATCGCGTCCGGGCCGGTGCCGTAGTTACCGCGCGCGCCTTCCAGGCTGCATGCCGACGCGGCCAGCACCACGCCCGTCGCCGCTGCGCACAGTGACCTTGCTGCCCATTTCACTTCGGACCTCCGATCGAGCGCCTCACATTTCCACAACTCGATTCCCTCGGCCAGACGAGGAACGTCAGGTCGTGAGGGGATCGAGCTTGTTCGGCAGTTTCGGCGGCTGTGACGTGCCACGATGGAGGCAGGGCGAACGATCGAGCGGTGTACCGATGAACGGTAGCGACAGGGCGTTGGGGCGCGTGGTCGCGCTGATCGTGCTGCTGTTCGTCGTGTCCCTGGCGCTGCGCGGGTATCTGCCCGGCAGCGGTCACCCGCACCCCGACAAGCCGGCGAGCAGCACCGCGGGCCAGGTTGGCATCGACACGGTGCTCGTCGTCTCGGTGCTCATCGTCGCGATCGGCTTCATCGCATCACGCCGGCGTCCGAGGACGGCCGGCGCGTCGGCGACCTTCCAGTTGCCGGGATCGTTCGACGGCAAGCTCACCTGGAAGCCCGTAGGCCGTCTGCTGCTGATCGGGGGCGGGGTGTTCCTCGCCTGGCTGGTGATCCTTCTCCTGCTGTCACATCTGCAGCTGCTGCAACTGCCTGTCCTGCCCTTCGCGGAACCCCCGCAGAACAGAGCGCCGATCAACCCGGTGCCCTCACCGCCGCCGTCACCGGCACCGACACAGCCGCCGGC
This sequence comes from Mycobacterium sp. SMC-16, assembly GCF_046250085.1. NCBI lineage: Bacteria > Bacillati > Actinomycetota > Actinomycetes > Mycobacteriales > Mycobacteriaceae > Mycobacterium > Mycobacterium sp. SMC-16. The sequence goes on along the minus strand of NZ_CP176427.1, from coordinate 4,142,720 downwards.
AGTACCTCGGCAACAGGAGCCCAGCGTCTTCGGTTACCTGCTCGCCGCCACCGTGATGATGTTGCTGCTGTGGGCTGTCGGCGGTGTCCTGGTCCGCAGAAGCCGGCGTGCTCCCGAACCGCAGCCGCCGGTCCCTGACGGCCCGGAACCGATGGTCGGGGAGTCCACACCGGAAACCCTCACGCGGGCAGCGGAATTCGGCCTGGCCGAGATCGGCGACCGCAGCCGCGGTCCGCGCGAGTCGATCATCGCCTGCTACGCCGCAATGGAGCGGGCTCTGGCGGACGCTCCGGGCGCCGCGCCGCAGGAATCGGACACGCCGTCTGAAGTGCTCGCCCGGGCCGTCGAACACCATGCATTGCATGCCGGCAGCGCGACCGAGCTGGTCGCCTTGTTCGCCGAGGCGCGCTTCAGCCCGCACGTCATGACCGAGCATCACCGAGAGATCGCCGCCGGGGCGCTGCTCCGGGTACTCGACGAGTTGCGGAGCCTGACATGAAGAGGCTTGGGATCGTCGGGATTACGTTGGTGATCGGAGCGGAACTGCTCATGCTCGTCCTCGGAGATCGCCGAGCGGTCGGGTGGGTCTCCGCGGTTGTCGCAGTGTTCGTGCTGTGGGCTGTCCGGCGCCGGCTCGTCGACCGCGGACCGCGGTTCGTCGAACCGGCCGGGAACGACGCGGAAGAGTCGTTGCGGGACTGGATCGTTCGCACCGAAACGCTGATCCAATGGTCGGAGACGACGCGCGGCGACTGGGATCAACACCTGCGGCCCACGTTGGCGCGGGAGTTCTTCATGGCGACCGGTCCGCAGCAGGCCAGGGATCCGGCCGCGATGCAAGCGACCGGGCGGATGGTATTCGGGGATCAGTTGTGGCAGTGGGTGGATCCGCACGATGTCCGCCGGTCCAGCCGTGGCGAGCCGGGACCGGGCCGGGCCACGCTCGATGAAATCCTGCACCGATTGGAGCGGCTATGACGATGCCGGCAGAGCTGACGACGGCCCATTCCGAGGCGGTGCTCGACGAGATCGAACGCGTGGTGGTGGGGAAGCGAGCCGCGCTGACCCTCATCCTGACCGCCGTGCTCGCGGGTGGCCACGTGCTCATCGAGGACCTCCCGGGACTGGGGAAGACGTTGATCGCCAAGTCTTTTGCGCGAGCATTGGGCCTGGCCTTCACCCGTGTGCAATTCACCCCGGACCTGCTGCCCGCCGATCTGCTCGGCTCGACTATCTACGACATGCAGTCCGGCCGGTTCGAGTTCCGGCGCGGGCCGATCTTCACCAACCTGCTGCTGGGCGACGAGATCAACCGGACGCCGCCGAAGACCCAGGCCGCGCTGCTGGAGGCCATGGCGGAAAGTCAGGTGAGCATCGACGGCGAAACTCACCGGCTGCCCGCGCCGTTCATCGTTCTCGCCACGGACAACCCCATCGAGTACGAGGGCACCTACCCGCTGCCGGAGGCACAGCTCGACAGGTTCGCGGTCCGAGTCGAACTGAAGTACCTGTCCGGTGCCGACGAAACGGTGATGCTGCGCCGCCGTCTCGAACGTGGTTCCGCCGAACCGATGGTGAATCAGATTGTCGATGCCCATGATCTGCTTGCCATGCGCGAGTCGGTCGAGCAGGTGACGGTGCATGACGACGTCCTGCACTACGTGGTGTCGCTGGCGGCAGCTAGTCGCAGTCACCCGCAGGTGGTCGTCGGCGCCAGCCCCCGGGCCGAGCTCGATCTCGTGCAACTCGCCCGTGCGCGTGCCCTGCTTTTCGGCCGGGATTACGTGATTCCCGAGGACGTCAAAGCACTTGCCATTCCGGTGATTTCGCACCGGATCAGTCTCAAGCCGGAGATGTGGGTACGCAGCGTCCATGGCAGCGACATCGTGGCACAGCTGCTGCAACGCCTGCCTGTGCCGCGGACACGCGGTGGGCCGTCGTGACGAGTGCAACCGAACCCCGCGAAGTCGAATTGCGTTGGCGTGCATCCTCGCTCACGAAGGCCATCGCCACCTGCACCGGCATCGCCCTCGCCGTGGCGGTGCTCGGCCCGCGGTGGCAGCTCATCGCCTTCGCGGCGCCGCTGCTCGGTGTGCTGTGCTCGGTCAGCTGGCAGCGCCCGTCCGCCACGGTGTACGTACAGGGGCGGCCCGGCCTGACCCGGTGCTTCGAGAACGACAAACCGGAGCTGACGGTGTGGGCGACGACGGATGCGCCGGCCGTCGCGGCCGAGGTGACGGTGTCCGTCGAATCCGGAATGGACATCGAGGTTCTCGAGGGCCGTGCCGCACCGCGGCAGACCGTCGTGGTGCGGGCCGAACGCTGGGGCCGTTATCCGATCCGGGCCAGGGTCGACGCGGTGGCGGGCGGGGGATTACTGGCCGGGACGGGCACCGTCGAAGCCGCCGAAGTCTTCGTCTTTCCCGTTGCCCCGCCCCAATCGACACCGGTACCGCGCATCGAATTGCCCGACCGGCTCGGCACGCACCTCACTCGCCACGTCGGACCGGGCGTCGAGTACGCGGACGTCCGTGCCTACCTGCCCGGCGACCAGCTGCGCACCATCAACTGGCCGGTGAGCGCCCGCCGGGGCCGGCTTCACGTCACCGAACGGTTGACCCACCGTGCCGCCGACGTGGTCGTGCTCATCGATACGAGCATGCAGCCTCTCGGACCGGCGTCCGCCGCCATGGAGCGAGTCGTGCTCGGCGCCGCGCAAGTGGTGCAGAGCGCGCTGCGGAACGGTGACCGCGCCGGCATCGTCGCGCTCGGTAGCGCGCGGCCGCGGTGGATCGGCGCCGACATCGGCCAGCGCCAGTTCTACCGCGTACTCGATGCCGCGATGTGCGTTGGGCGTGAATACGAAACGACGACAGGCACATTGGCGCCGCGTGCGGCCGTCCCACCCGGCGCGATCGTGTTCGCCTTCTCGACGTTGCTCGACACCGCATTCGCGTTGGCGCTCACCGAGTTGCGGAACCGCCGGCACACCGTGGTGGCCGTCGACGTGCTGGAAGGGCCGCCGTTCGACGGCGAGCACGATGCGACGCTGGCCCGCATGTGGGCGCTGCAGCGTCACGCGATGTACCGCGACATGGGGATCGTCGGCGTCGACGTCGTGCCGTGGCCGTCGACTGCCACTCTGGACCAGGCGCTGCGGTTGATGCCGGCGCGCCGGCGGGCCGCGAGGCGGTGACGCGATGACGACCGACGCGGCAACCCGGTTGGGTCAGCCTGGTGCCCGGACGCTTTCGACCGGCTTCGGTGTCCTCATGGTCGCGGTGGCCGGTATCCAGGCCCAGGGCATGGCCTTAATCGTTGCCGTTGCGGCACTGGCGGCGGTGGCTACCGGGCTGGCGTTCCGGGCTGCGGCGACGGGGGCTGTACTGCTCACGGTGGTGGTACTGGCTCTGTCCGACTCGCCGGCGCTGGTCGCGGCACTATCGGGACTGTCCGCGGCCGCGTACCTGCTGTTGCGACATGCGGCGGGCGCCGGGGTGGTCACCATGACCAGGCCGACACTGCTTGGCATGCTTGGTTTTACACTCATCGGCGTCGTCGCCACCGCGGTGAATCCGGACCTGCCGTGGCTGCCGCTGCTGGCGCCGCCGGCGGTGGTCGCGCTCTACTGGCTGGCGTTGGCTCCGCACACCGAGTCCAACCGCCGGAATCGGGTGTCTGATCTCAATACTGTTGCACCGTAAGTACATCGCACTGATATTGCTCAGCTGCCGTACGCACCATACGACGGTCACCATGAATCTCTGCGAGGTCACGCCGATCCGGCGTAGTGTGGGGTAATCGGCGGTATCTCGCATGCGGCTGTTCGAAGCTGTTTCGTCGCCGAGTTGAACTGATCTGGCCGATTCCCGGCCGAGAGCGGAGCGTCGCGATGACGCCTCAAACTGCGGCGTCGACTGTCGTCGCGCATGCCTCGCCTGAACGTGTTTGACCGCAAGGCAACTCGCTGGCTCAACGCAGTCACGAGGAAAACGCTAGAGATTGGATTTTCATCATGACCGTCCACGTCACGCGCGACGGCGGTGCAGTAGACGAATTCGCACGCTTCGCTGACCGCTACATCAAGCACACCGACGGTTCGCTTGAGATCGTCCGCTCCGGGTCTGCGCAGACCAACAAGTACGGTGCGGGATCTTGGGTCGACGTGACCGGAGACGAGAAGCAGCCGCGGCATGTGCGTTTTCGCGAGTGGTTCGCCCGGTTGATCGCGCGTGTCGGGGGCAGCGAGAAGCGTTAGGCCACTGCCTCGGCATGTTTCATGGTCTGCGGGGCTAGGCGTCGACCAGCACGTCGGTCAGTCGCATCGCGATGGTCGCCCGCCGCGAGGCCAGCTGCCGCGCTGAGCGCTGAATCTCCGCCGTCTGCGCGGTCCGGACGGCCTGGTAGCGCTGGAGTGCTGCGGCGACATCACCGTCGCCAGCATCGGTCAGTTGACGCGCGAGCTCGGCACCGTCCTGGATCGCCTGATTGGCGCCCTGCCCGCCGAACGGCGTCATCGGATGCGCGGCATCACCGAGCAGCGCGACGCGGGCGGTGGTCCAGCGGTCGACGGGGTCGCGGTCGTAGACGGGGTGCATGTACACCGGACCGGTGGCGCCGCGGATCAGCTCGCCCACAACGGGTTCGAAACCGTCGAATTGCCTCGCCAACGCTGCCAGGTCCGCGCGCGCCGACCACAGGTGCAGTGGTGGTTCATCGATGCCGAGGGTGGCGTCGACCGCTACCTGCCGGCCCGCGCGCACCGGCATTGCGATGACGTGTTTGGCGTAGTCGGCCGAATGCCACGAGCGTAACCGGTCGTTCGGGCGGGTACCGAGACAGTTGACGGGGCTGACGGCGCGGAAGATCACCGAACCGCAGTAGTGGATCGAGTCATCGCTGAAAAGCCCACGCACGGTGGACCGCAGCCCGTCGGCGCCGATCACCAACGGAGCGCGCAGGACGGTTTCGTCGGTGAAGGTGAGCGCGACGTGTTCGTCGTGCTCGGCGATCCCGGTCAGGCGGTGGCGCAGGCGAATTCGGTCGCGGCCGAGATGCGCCACCATCAAGGCATGCAGATCGGCCCGGTGCACGGTGCGTGGTGACAGCTCGGTATCGGCGTATCCGAACCGGCCGTGTTCGGCACCGATTTCCGGGATCGCCGCGTAGTCGGTGACGGATTCCACGTGACCACTCTGATCGTGCGTCTCGAAATACCGCGTCGCCGAGGAGGTCTGGTTGAACTGCTCGAGCATGCCCCATTCGCTGAACAGTCGCAGCGTCGGTGGCGAGATGCCGAGCGGGCCGCCGACCTCGCCGAGCTCACGGGTCTTGTCCACCACGATGGCGTGGTGGCCATTGTGGTGGAACGCAATTGCTGCGGCGAGCCCGCCCAGGCCTGCGCCGACGATGACGATTGGTGCGGTGGTGTGGTCTGACACGGTGTGCCTTTCTACAGATGGGGGAAGCGCGCCAGGCCCTCGGCGTCGAGCGCGAGTCGGGGCACGGTGTCCGGTCGGTGGCTGACGACGGTGCGCACGTTGCCGATCGGCAGCCACAGCCCGTCGTGAATGAGCCGGCGCTGGATGTCATGCACCAGCTTTCGGCGCTCGGTGTGGTCGGGGCAGTGCAATTGCGCGTCGAGCAGGTCGTCGAGGTGTTCGCGTTCGGTACGACACATCGCGTTGCGTTGCTCGATCGCGAACTGATAGCGCAGCGCATCGGGATCGATTGCGGTGTAATAGAAGAACCGGAAATCGTAGGTCCTCGCCTGCTGCCGCGACCGGAGCTCGCCGAAGTCGACGTCGCGGAGTGCCAGCTCGACGCCGTGATCGGCCCAGTGTTCGGCAACGGCCGACAACAGTTCGCGGTCGATCGGGGAGAACGAGCTGTTGAACACCACCTCGAACCGCAACGCGTCGGCGCCGGCCGAATCGAGTAGTCGCCGTGCCGTCGCAGTATCGCGCCGAAGCTGCGCGGAGCAGTCGAGGTGGTGCTGCGCGGTCGGGGTGAGCACCGAGCTCGCCACGGCGTAGCCGCACGACTGCAGGATCGGGCGCAGTCGCTCGCGATCGATCAGCAGCGACAGTGCGCGCCGGATTCGCGGATCGGCGAGCGGACCGCGGGAGACGTTGGGGCACAAGCCATAACTGATTCCCGGGTGGTGGATTTCGGCGGTGAGAAAGCCGGCTGTGGCACCGGCGCGCACGTCGGCCGGTCCGTCGTAACCCGCGCCGAACAATAGGCGGTGCCTGCCATTGGTGAGGCATCCCGTATCTACCGGCACCCACGCCCCAGTGCCCAGGCGCACGTCACCGGCAGACGGCTTGCTGACCGCCAGGTTCACGCCGGCCAGGCTGTGCAGGAACGCGGCGTTGTGCCGCTCGAACCGGAACACGACGGTATCGCCGTGCGATTCGACAGCGGACAGTCCGGCGAGCGCAGCAACAGCCGACGGCAGGGGAGTGCTGGCCGCGAGATCAGTCATGATGTCGCAGAAGCTGTTTCGGATGAGGGTGGCGGTCAACGGGACCCCGTCGGAGAAGCGCCGGCCGGGCGCAATCGTCAGTTCCACCGTGAGCGGATCGGGACGCGACCAACTCGACGCCAGCCACGGCCGCACCTGCGCGGTCACCGGGTTGACGTCGACGAGGCTCTCGAACACCTGGCGCACATAGGTTTTCGAGATTCCGTTGTAGGCCAGGCGTGGGTCCGTGGTGAGCTGCCCGGGAGGCCAGGCGAAAACGATGTCGCTCATCACCGCCGGACCTCGACACGAGTGACCGACCGTGCCGCGACGGACGCTACGACGCCGACGACGGCGATCAACGCTCCGGCGAAGACGAACAGCCGGTGCGGACTCTCGAAGTCGCCGATTGCCGTCGCACCGACCGACACCCCGATAGCCGCCCCCAACGCCCGCAGGTAGTGGTACACCGCCGAATCAAACGTGACCCGAACGGAATTCGTCAGCACGTTCGTGGCCAGTGAACTCCACAGGAAGCCCATGGCGCCGCCCATCACCGTGGCGCCGATCAGCAACGAGTCCACCTCGTCGGCGGTCACTGCGACCCAGCAACCGGCCAGTGCCAGGCACGCCGCGCCGTAACTCACCAGCCGGATGTTCTTCGCGGTATCGCCGGGACGGCCGAACTTCGAAATCGGCAGCAGGCCCGCGACCACCGCCATGGGTACCAGAACGAGCGCGGCCCGGTAGGAGCTGAACGATTGCATCCGTTGTAGGACATAGATCACCACCAAGGTGAACACGTTGGTCGCGATGCCCGCCACGAAGACGATCAGGAGGCTGCGGTACAGCACCGGCTGCCGGGCCTCGTCGCCCGCCGACGATCGGCAGGTGGCGATGACCACGACGCCCAGCCCCGTCGCCAGCGCGCTGAGCAGGACCTTGGTCGCCGGCTCGGTGGTCGCCCCGACCGCGAGGAAGATGGCGACCTGCGCCAGCCCGACGCCGATGATCAAACCCCTGCCCCGGCGGGAGTTCTCGGCCGCGGAGTCGGGCGCAGCTGCCCCGCCATGTGCGCCCCACGCCAGCAGTGGAATCGACACCAACGTGGTCAGCACCGTCTCGTAGGGGAAGGCCCGCCACCCCCACGCGTCGTTGAGCACCGCGGTGATCAACGGTGAACACAACGCCGACGCCGATACCACCAGCCCCCAGGTGCCCAGGAATGCCGTGTGGTGATCGGGATAGAACTGTTGCCGCGCGATGCGGAACAACTGCGGTGCCAGCACGGCCGACACCGCGCCCTGCAGGAACCGGACGATGATGAGTACCGAGAACGAAGGGCTGAGGCTCGCAGCGATGCCGAGCACCGCGAGCGCCGCCGAACTGACGTAGAACGTGGTGATCGGCCGGCATCGGTGCAGCCGCAGGCCGGCCGGCAGCAGGGTCGCGCAGAAACCGGCCAGGAAGGCCACGCCGACGTACGCGGCACGGCCGTAGGGCAGATGGAAGAAGTCCGCGATCGACGCGTTCAGAAGGACGGTCGCGGAGGAATTCGAATAGAGGGTGTACTCAGCGAGGTACAGCGACGCCGCAACGGCGCAGAGAGATGGCTTCATTTCTCATCACAGGAAAAGGGAACGTTCGGGCAGCGAGAATCAGCGCGCGAATTTGTTCAGCGGCGCCAGGCGGGCGCGGTTCCAGATCGAGGAGAGAAAAGTCGGGGTGCACGACGAGTACGCCCGCACCATGGGTGCGGGAGCCTGGTCAGAACGAGCACCCACGCCGGCGACTATACCGGTTACCGCCTGCGGAGCCCCGTTGCGTGTGGCCAGAATCGCAGGCGCGAGGTTTGCCGGAAACGCGCCTCAGCGAGGTCCGCGGGCGGAGTTCTGATTGCTGGTTGGAAGATATTTGCAGTTCAGGGGTTTGTCTTACTTTCCTGCATGCGGGTAAGATGTGCAGATGCTGATTCGCCACCTCCGTAGCTCAGGCGTTGCCGGCGCTGCGGTGCTGCTGACCGTCACGGCCCCGCTCATCATCACCGGTGCGACTCCGGTGGCTGCTGCCGACGACTGTCCCGACGCCGAAGTCATCTTCGCGCGCGGCACCGACGAGCCGGCAGGTATGGGCCGGGTCGGGGATGCCCTCGTTGATGCGCTGCGCAAGCAGGCCGGCGGCTTGACCATCAGGTCGTATGCGGTGAACTACAAGGCCACCATCACGCAGCGGCACAGTGGCGAGGGGGCCAAGGACGCGATCGCTCACATCAAGTCCACGGCGTCGGCTTGCCCCGATACAAAGATCGTTCTGGGTGGCTACTCGCAAGGCGCGAGCGTCGTCAACATCGTGGCCGGCTTCTCCGGTATCAACTGGGGTGATCCGTTGCCGCCTGAGTACAACAAGAACATCGCGGCCGTCGCTACTTTCGGCAACCAGGCAGACCGCACCGACGGAGCGCCGCCGACCCAGAACTCACCGCTCAGTCCCAAGGCGATCGACCTCTGTAATCCTGCCGACCCGATCTGCCACGCCGGTGCGGGCAATTCCTGGAGTGGACACACGCAGGGTTATGTTCCCGCTTACACGGACCAGGCAGCGGCTTTCGTGGCGTCGAAGCTCCTTGCCGGCTCGCATCTGACACCGCCCGGGTACGGCTCGCAGTTCCCGGCGTATGGCCCGCAGCCCGGTACCAACCCGCAAATGGGCTACGGCGCATTGCCCGGACCTCCGCAGACGTACGGCACGCCGCCGGGCCCGCAGGCCGGCTACGGATTGCAGCCTCCCAGTTCGGTTCCGTCGACCTCCACTACGACGTCGCCGACTCCCGGACCCGCTTTGTCGTAGCGCCGCTGCTGTGCGCAGCAGTACGTGCGCACAACAGGTTTCGCAGTTTTCGGCGGACTCCACGACCGGCATCTTGAGCGCTACGGTGACGAATCCAGTTGCAAGCGAACAGTTTTGATGCAATTCATGGCACGCCGGCCTGTCGGCGGCGTGAGTACGCCATCGTCGCGCGCAACCACAGTTACGTCAGAACTGCTGTGGAACAACGGGTCTAGCGCGTCGTGGCATTGACGGCGCTGTGATAAAACCGGCGAAATTCCGTTTCAGGTAAGCACGGCAAAGTCCTGAAGAATTGCTGTACGTCACGCATTGTGCGGCGTACGCTTTCCCCAGCTGCGCCGGGTGCGGCCTGCCTCGGCGCAGTGCGAACTTCGGGAGCAACCATGTTGGCCCAGGGATTTGATGTCGTCATCGTCGGCGCTCGATGTGCCGGCTCGCCGCTGGCCACGATGCTGGCGCGGCAGGGTGTGAACGTTGCGGTACTCGAACGCGCGACATTTCCGCGAGACACCCTGTCGACCCACATCTTCGAGGCCGACGGGTTGGCTTTCCTCGATCGGCTCGGCGTGACGGATCAGCTGCACGCAACCGGTGCGCCGTTCATGATGCGGTCCAATTCCCGCGCCGAGGACTTCCGATTCAATGTCGAATGGCCACAACGCGCAGGCGATGTCGGAGGTAGTGCCTCGGTCCGGCGCACCCTGCTCGACCCGATCCTCGTCGGTGCCGCCGAGCAGGCGGGGGCTGAAGTGCGAATGGCTGCCGATGTCACGGGCCTGGTGCAGGACGACGGCCGGGTCACCGGCGTGCGCGTCCGGACTCGCGGCCGGGAGGACGAGCTGCGTGCCCGGCTGGTCGTCGGCGCAGACGGTCGTAACTCGACCGTCGCCAATCTTGTTGCGGCACGGAAGTACAACGTCGTGCCCAATCAACGGTTCGCGTACTGGGCTTTCTTCGAGGGCGCGAACATGCCGGCGGAACCGACCAATGTGTTCCATCGGTGGGCCGACAAGTTCGTGATCAGCGCCGCAGCCGACAACGGGCTGTATCAGGTCATCGTGATCCCCGAGTTGAGCGAGCTCCCGCGATTCCGCGCCAACCTCGAACGCAGCTTCATGGAACACGCCCTCAGTTGTGAACCGGTGGCCGAGGCGCTTGAGGGTGCTCAGCGGGTCGGCAAGTTGTTCGGGATGGTCCACTACAACGGTTTCTTCCGGGACCCGTGCGGGCCGGGGTGGATGTTGGTCGGCGACGCCGGCCATTTCAAGGACCCGGCGCCGGGCCGGGGGATCGGTGACGCGTTCGCACAGGTCGACGCGGCGGTGCCGAAAATCATGGCGGGGCTGGGCGGTTCACTGGAGGTGCAGGACGCGGCGCTGACGATGTGGGCCGGTGGCGCGATCACGAATTCTCCGATCATTATTGGTTCGCCGACGATCTGGGCAAGGCGGGCCGAGTGCCGGCCGTCTTCCCGCAGATGGTGGCGGACCTGCACGACAACGGGCAGATCGGGCGGTTCCTCGATCTCTTCACGCACCGGGAGAAGTCGTCGCAGGTGCTGAGCCCGGGCCGGTTGTTCGGCTCGGCGGGGCGGCTCCTGCGACGCAGACCCCAAGGCAGGCGCGCCCTGATGAACGAGGTGCGGACGCTGGTCGGCGAAAATGCGCGTCATCAGTTCCTCAACCACCGCCACGCGTACGCGACGGCGGCCGAGGCGCTGAAACCCGCTGGTGCGACAGAGGTTGACGCCACCAGCACAGCGTGAGCGCCTGTCAGGTCAGGGTGTACGACGTCATCGACAGCGACCCGTAGGTATAGCCGTCGACGAGCACGTGCGCAGGGGTGTCGGCGGCGGCGCACAGCCCGGCGAAATAGAGCATCGGGATGAAGTGGTCCGGTGTCGGTGCGGCGGCGGCGAAGTCGGGATGTTCCCGAAGGCGCAGAATGTCCGCGGGTGCGGCGGTCAGCAGATCGGCCGCTGCATCGTCAAACCTTGTGGCCCAATCGAATCCGCTGTCGGGAAGCCGTGTGTTCATGGCCCGCAGGTTGTGCACGATGTTGCCGCTGCCGACGATCAGCACGCCGCGGCTGCGCAACTCGGCCAGTTGTGCGCCCAGCGCGACGTGTTCCTCCAGCGGCTTCTCGGCGTTGATCGACAACTGCACCACCGGGATCGAGGCATCCGGGAAGGCATGCACCAATACCGACCAGGTGCCGTGGTCGATGCCCCAGCTGTCCCGGTCAGCGCCGACCCAGGTGGGTTTGACGGTCTCGGCGATCTCGTCGGCCAGCTGGGGCAGTCCCGGCGCCGGGTACTGCACACCGAACAACTCCTGTGGGAAGCCGTAGAAGTCGTGGATGGTGCGGGGCTGCGCCATCGCGGTGACCGCGGTGGCGTTGATGTACCAGTGCGCACTGATCACCAGGATCGCCCGGGGCCGTGGCACCGACTGGCCGAATTCCGTCCATGCGGCTGTGTACCGGTTGCGTTCCACGGCGTTCATCGGACTGCCATGCCCGATGAACGCGGCGGGCATGACGGTGGGCAGGTCGACTGATCCGGTCATTGTCCGATCAACGCTACCGACATTCCTCCCGGGTTGCCGCTCGGGCAGCAGCGCGCCCCGCGCGCCGCCCGAAGAACGAGCCCGCACCCAGCTGGGTGCCGCTGGAGTACCCCTTGGCGTCCTGCGCGATGGTGGAGGCACAGGCGCCGGCTGCGTACAGCCCGGCAATGGCGCTGCCATCGTCGCGTAGCACCGCACCGTCGGCCGAGATCGCCAGGCCCCCGAGGGTGAAGCCGCTGTAGAACGCCTTGCCCAGACTCAAGTCGAATGCCGCCCATGGGCCGACGTCCTGCGGCTCGAGATACTTTGCGGCCTTGTGGAAGTCGGGGTCCTCGCCACGCGCCGCACCCGCGTTGTACCTGTCGAGCGCGGACTGCAGCCGGCCGGCCGGGATACCGAGGGCAGCTTCCATCTCGGCGACTTCCTCCCAGCCGTCGATCAACTGAACCAACGGCATCGTCGGCATCTCGACATGTCGTGAATCGACGACGAGGTACGCGACACTGTCGGGCTGCTCGAGGGCGAAGGCGGAAGTTCGCGCGTGATAAGAGTCTTCGGCGACGAACCGGTCCCCGTTGCGGTTCACGATGAGGCCGGTGAGGAGCGTCGCGGGCGGATAGACCGGGGCGGTCATGAACGCCTGGTCGAGGTATTTGGTTGCGGCACCGACAGATTGGCCCATACGGATACCGATGCCGTCGTCGTAGGTGCTGCCCAAGGCGAAAACGCGGTCGTCGGCCAGACGCGGCACATGCTGCGCCAGCATCTCGCGGTTCATCACGAAGCCGCCGGTGGTCAGGACGACGGACTTCGCCCGCACTGCGCCTGTCTCACCGAAGTGCTTCCAGGTTGCGCCGACGACGCGGTCGCCGTCGACGACGAGGGCGGACACCCCCGTCTCGTAACGGATTTCCGTGCCGAGTTCGCCCAGTCGCTCGACAAGAAGCTTGACGACCATGCCCGCTCCGCCGGTATCGCCGGGTACCGGGACCTTGTGGCCCCGTGGGGCCGGAGTCGCCTGCTCGCGGAACGGCCACACCTGCTCATTGCCGGTGTACATCAGTCCTTGTGTCTCCGGCTGAATGACGGCCTTGTGGGGGTAGTAACTGCGCTCGAACTCGAATCCGAGGGCTTCCAGCCACCGGAAATGTTCGGCGCTTCCCTCGCAGTAGGCGTTGATCAGGTCCGGCACAGGATCTTTCGAGACCGCGGTCAGATAGGCGGCCATCTCGGCGGCGGAGTCGCTGTGGCCCGTGGCCTCCTGCACCACGGTGCCGCCGCCCAGATAGAAGTGGCCGCCCGCCATCGCCGTGGTGCCGCCGGCCACCGCGGCCCGCTCCAGCACGAGTACGCGCGCACCCGACGAGGCTGCTTCGACGGCCGCGCATCCGCCTGCCATGCCGAGTCCGACCACCAGGACGTCGACCTCATCTGAGAACGACGAAACACTCTGTGCAGATACTGTTTCCGGAATCATCACGCACCCGCCGAGGTCTTCTTGATGTGCTCGAACATCGCCCGAATCTCGGGGCTGAACTCGCCGAGTTCGATGTACGGCACGCCGGCCGACGCTCCGTCGACATAGGCGAAACGCATCAATCCGCCGGACATCTCACCCTGTTGCACGATGGCCAGTCCCTGTTCCTGTGCCGACGCGACGGCCGCATCGAAATCACCTGGCTCGAAGCACACATGGTGCAGACCCGGTCCGCTGCGATCCAGGAATTCGGTGTAGATGCTGACGCCGCGCACCGGTTGGATCAGCTCCAGCTGCATGTCGCCCGAGTAGGACATCGAGATGTGGGCAGTGAAATCTGCGGGTTCCCCGTGCAGGCGGCAGGTTTCCGGCCCGAACTCGATGTTGGGCAACCGGACCCATGAACCGACGCCGAACTGCTTGCTCAGCAACTGCTCGGTTGCCTCGATGTCTTCGGTGACCCAGGCGGTTTGGCAGATCGGTCCATACGAGACGGTCATGGGTTTCCTTCCGGGAAGCCGGCTGTGCGACTGGACGAACCACCTCAAACTAAGCGCGTTCGCTTAAATGGTCAAGCATTGGTGATTGCATTCTGAAGCGCGAGAACTACACTGACGCCTGTGAGTCGGACCGATGCACGCATTCAGCTGCTTCTCGCCGGCGAACGCCTGATCGCGGAATTCGGCCCCGAGGTGTCGCTGCGCGACGTCGCGGTGGCTGCGGGTCAGCGGAACAATTCGGCCGTCCACTATCACTTCGGATCGCGAGACGGCTTGATCAAGGCCATCATTGGTCATCGCCAGGCCCCGTTGGAGCAGGCGCGGCTGGCACTGCTGGCCGACCACGAAAGTGCCGGGGAGCCTGACGACAGCATCACCGCCCTGGTGGCCATCCTGGTCGAGCCGCTGTTCGACACTCCGTATTCCGATGGGTCGAGCCACTACGCCCGTTTTCTCGAACGCGTGCGCCATCATCCGGTCATGGCCGAACTCACCCTCACGGCGGAGCAATGGCCGGCCACCCGAATCCTCACGACCCGGCTGCTGAGGGCACTCGATCACCTACCGGAAGCGCTTCGGCGCCAACGCATGGCGGCAATGGCCTCGGTCATGTACACGCTGCTCGCCGACCACGAACGTCATGTGGAAGAGCATCGCGACGCGGTCCGCGGTGCCCTGAGTGAAGCCGAGGCGAGGGACAACATCGTCGCGATGGTCGTCGGTCTGCTCACCGCACCGATGCCCGCACTGATCGAACCCCGGTGAGAACAACGATGGAGGAGCGTATGTCGGTCACGGACCAGGAGCAGCCGGACGTCCGGCAGATCGAGGCGGGGGAGAACCCGACCAGGTTCGCCCGCGGCTGGCACTGCCTCGGCCTGATCCGTGACTTCAATGACGGTGCGCCCCATCAGATCGACGCGTTCGGTACGTCGTTGGTGGTCTTTGCCGACAGTCAGGGCCGGCTCAACGTGCTCGACGCCTACTGCCGCCACATGGGTGGCAACCTCGCGTACGGCAGCGTCAAGGGCGACTCGATCGCGTGCCCGTTCCACGACTGGCGCTGGGGCGGTGACGGCAAATGCACCTTGGTGCCCTACGCCAAGCGGACGCCGCGGCTGGCGCGCACCCGCTCGTGGCTCACGCTCGAACGCAACGGGCAGCTCTTCGTCTGGAACGACCCGCAGGGCAACGCCCCGCCGCCGGAGGTCGACATCCCCGAGATCGAGGGATACGGCACGGACGCCTGGACCGACTGGACCTGGAACATTCAGCTCATCGAAGGTTCGCACTGCCGCGAGATCGTCGACAACAACGTCGACATGGCGCATTTCTTCTACGTGCACTACGCATTTCCCCGGAACTTCAAGAACATCTTCGAAGGCCATGTCGCCACCCAGGTGATGGACTCGACGCCGCGGGATGACATGGTCGTCAGCACCTTCCATGACCCCACGTCGATTCTCTATTCTGAGGCTTCGTATTTCGGACCCTCGTACATGATCGACCGGCTGCGCAGCGTGGCCAACGGGATGACCGTCGACACCATCCTGATCAACTCGCATTATCCGGTCAGCCCGAACTCGTTCGTGCTGCAGTACGGTGCCATCGTCAAGAAGCTGCCCGGCCTGACCGAACAGGAAAACGCCGAACTCGCACGGACTTTCATCGAGGGAGTGCAGACCGGTTTCGAGCAGGACGTCGAGATCTGGAAGCACAAGGCCCGCATCGACAACCCACTGCTCACCGAGGAAGACGGACCGGTATATCAGCAGCGCCGCTGGTACGAGCAGTTCTATGTCGACGTCGAAGACGTGACACCGGATATGACCGACCGCTTCGAGTACGAGATCGACACCACGCATTCCATCGAGCGCTGGGAAGCTGAAGTGGCAGACAATCTGGCTGCCCTGGCGTCGGGCTCTCTGTCACAACAGGATTCAGCCCTCACCGGGGTGGCTGTGGCCGAGTAGGGCGGCCACCAGGTCGAGCGCGGTACCGATCTCGGGGGCGCCGCCGCCCAGCAGCGGCGCATACAGATGCGCGTCGCACATGCGGATGAGCGCGAGGCCGAAAGTGGCGGTGGGTAGCGGTAGTTCCATTCGGCCGGCGGCCACCTCGGCGTCGAGGAGTTCCCCCACCAGGCGCCCCGCGGTCTGTTCCACGAGACCGGGCAGCAGCATGAGCCGCACGATCAGGAGCGGCTCGCGCTGCGACACCGCCTGCAGCGGTTTCGCGTCGACAACCGCATTCAGAAACCGGTCCATCACCGCAAGGATGTATTCGGTGCCGCCGGGTGGTCCGGCGTCGGCTCCGGCCTCGGCGGCCATGTCGGCGACGGTGCGCCGAAAGGTGCGTTCGGTGGCCTCGGCCAGCACGGTGGCCAGCAGGTCTTCCCGGTTACCGACGAGCCGGTAGAGGGTTGAGCGACCGATGCCGAGTTCGGTGGCCAGTGCCGACATGTCGACCGGCTCGCCTGCCAGGTACAGCCGGGTCGCCGCGTCGACCGCGGCCTGGCGGCTCAAGGCCGTGCCCAGTCGCGCGGACGGGGCGGGCGTCGTCGAATCAACTCCGGACATCCCTCCATTATGGGACATTGCGCCGCTGTGTGCCAGTGTGGCACACTTCGCCTATGTGTCCCACGTAGTGGGGCCATGTTCCGCCAACCCCACGAGGAAGTTGACATGAGCACGCGATTCGAAGGAAAAACCGCGATCGTCACGGGTGCCAGTCGTGGCATCGGATTCGCCATTGCCCAGCGTCTGGTCGACGAAGGCGCCAAGGTGGTGATCACCGCCCGCAAACAGGAAGCGCTCGACGCCGCCGTCGAGAACCTTGGCGGCCCCGACGTCGCGCTGGCCGTGGCCGGCCGCGGCGACGACACCGAGCATCAGGATGCCGTGGTGGCCAAGGCCCTCGAAAAGTTCGGGACCGTCGACTATTTCGTCAACAACACCGGCATCAACCCGGTGTACGGGCCGCTCATGGACATCGACATGGACGCCGCGCGCAAGATTCTCGAAGTCAACGTGCTCTCCGCCCTGTCGTGGGTGCAGAAGGTGAACCGGGCCTGGCAGCGTGAGCACGGCGGCGCGATCGTCAACGTCGCCTCGATTGCCGGGCTGCGCCCGGCGCCGGGCATCGCCTTGTACGGGGTCTCGAAAGCCGCGGTCATCCACCTCACCGAGGAGCTGGCCGTCGAGCTGGGTCCGAACATCCGCGTCAACGCCGTCGCGCCCGCCGTCGTCAAGACGCGCTTCGCGACGGCGCTGTACGAAGGCCGCGAAGAAGAGGTCAGCTCGCACTACGCGCTCAAACGCCTTGGGGTGCCGGAAGATATCGGCTCGGTGGTGGCGTTCCTGCTGTCCGACGACGCCGGCTGGATGACCGGTCAGACCCTGACGATCGACGGCGGCGTGCTGCTGGGCGGCGGCGTCTGATGGCCGCCGACACGCATCTCGAACTGCCGGGGCTGGACCTGGACCGCCTCGGTGCGTGGCTGTCGGCCACCATGCCCGACGCCGGTGCCACGCTGTCGGCGACGTTGATCGCCGGTGGCAAGTCGAACCTGACTTACCGTGTCACAGATGGCGATTCGTCGTGGATCGTCCGCCGGCCTCCCGTGGGCGAGTTGCTCGCCACGGCCCACGACATGAGTCGCGAATATCGGATGATGTCGGCGCTGGCGCCCACCGCGGTGCCCGTGCCCGCGATGTACGGATTCTGCGATGACGCTTCCGTGCTCGGCGCACCCTTCTATGTGATGGCCGAGATCGACGGCACGCCCTACCGGCAGGCCGCCGAACTGACGGCGCTGGGCGCCGAGCGCACCCGGCTCATCTCGGAGCGACTCGTCGACACCCTGGTCGCGGTGCATTCCGTCGATCCCGCCTCGGTAGGGCTCGCGGACTTCGGCCGGCCCGAAGGGTTCCTCGGGCGTCAGGTCGGCCGGTGGCACAAGCAGTTCGCGGCGGCCCGCACCCGGGACCTGCCCGTCATGGAAAAGCTCTATGACGCGCTGTCGCAGCGGGTTCCGGCCGATTCGGCACCCGGCATCGTGCACGGCGACTACCGCCTCGACAACGTGCTGTTCGATTCCGCGGACCGGCCCGCCGCCGTCATCGACTGGGAGTTGGCCACCATCGGCGACTCGCTCACCGATCTCGCGCTGATGGTGGCCTACGGGCAGTTGGCCGCATCGGGCAACGGGGAGGTCTCCGATGTCAGCGAAGCCCCCGGCTTCCTGACCGAACAGGAGATCATCGACCGCTACCACGCCGGAATCGACCGTCCGCTAGGTGATTTCGGCTTCTACCTCGGTCTCGCCTTCTTCAAGATGGCAGGCATCTTCGAAGGTATCCACTACCGCTATGTCAACGGGCAGACCGTCGGTGACGGATTCTCGTTCGCCGGTGACGCGGTGCACTTCCTGCTGGACGCCGGCCTCAACGCACTCAAGGAGCACTGACATGGAATTCGCGTACGACGCCAAGACCAACGAAATGATCGCCGAACTCACGGCGTTCATGGAAAGCCACGTCTATCCCGCCGAGAAGACGTTCCACGAGCAGCTGGGCGCCCTGGACAACCGGTGGGCGTGGGACAGTGTCCCGGTCCTCACCGAGCTGCGCGCCGAGGCCCGGCGTCGCGGTTTGTGGAATCTGTTCCTGCCGGGGCAGAAGGGCGCGGGCCTGACCAACCTGCAGTACGCCCCGCTCGCCGAGATCACCGGCCGCAGTATCCAACTGGCGCCCGCGGTGTTCAACTGCGCCGCCCCGGATACCGGAAACATGGAGGTGCTCAACGAATTCGGCACCGAGGAGCAGCAGCGCCGGTGGCTCGAACCGTTGCTGGACGGCGAGATTCGGTCCGCCTTCGCCATGACCGAACCCGACGTGGCGAGCTCGGACGCCACCAACGTCGAGCTGTCCATCGTGCGGGACGGCGACGAGTACGTGATCAACGGTCGCAAGTGGTGGATCACCGGCGCGATGAATCCCAACTGCACGGTGTTCATCGTGATGGGCAAGACGGACCCGACCTCCGAACGCCACCGCCAGCAGTCGCAGATCCTGGTGCCCCGCGGCACCCCGGGCCTCGAGGTGCTGCGCGGCATGGAAGTGTTCGGGTACGACGACCACGACCATGGCGGGCACGCCGAGCTGCGGTTCACTGACGTGCGGGTGCCGGTGTCCAATCTGATCGGTGAAGAGGGCGGCGGGTTCGCGATCGCCCAGGCCCGTCTCGGACCGGGCCGCATCCATCACTGCATGCGGGCGATCGGCGTCGCCGAGCGCGCCATCGAGATGATGTGCCAGCGGGCCGCGAGCCGGGTCGCGTTCGGCAAGCCGCTTGCCGAGCAGGGCGTGATCCGGGACTGGATCGCCGAGTCCCGTGTTCGCGTCGAACAGCTCCGGCTGCTGGTGCTCAAGACCGCCTGGCTGATGGACACCGTCGGAAACCGCGGCGCGCACACCGAGATTCAGTCCATCAAGATCGCCACGCCGCTCACCGTGCAATGGATTCTGGACAAAGCCATCCAGGTGCACGGCGCCGGCGGGGTGTCGCAGGACTTCCCGCTCGCCGCGATGTACGCGGGCATCCGCACGCTGCGCTTCGCCGACGGGCCCGACGAGGTGCACAAGAACGCTCTCGCCCGGACCGAGCTCAAGAAGCACCTGGCGGGCTGACCGGCACGCGTTGGTGTGGCGGCGTTCCTGCCGGGCAGGGGCGCCGCCCACCTGCATCTTTATTTGCATCAGAAATGACGATTAAATAGCGTGGTCATGTGCGGTTGACCGGTTTCAGTGACGTCGGGCTGCGGATCTTGATCCGGCTGGCCGCCGAAGACGGCCGGCAGCGGATTTCGACGCGGCAGATCGCCGAGGACATGCAGATCTCCTACACGCACGCGACCAAAGCGTGTGCGCACCTGGCGGCGTCCGGGTGGCTGGACGCCGACCGCGGTCGCGGCGGCGGGCTTGCCCTCACCGCGGCCGGTCGCACCGCCCGTCTGGGCGACGTGGTGCGGTCACTGGAAGACGATGGTGACACCGAGCTGGTCGACTGCAGTGGGCTGGATTGCCCACTGCAGTCGGCATGCCGGCTCCGCGCGGCGTTGGCGCAGGCCAAAGCGGCGTTCTACGCGTCGCTGAACACCACCACGGTCGCCGACCTTGCGCAGCCGCCGACGAGGAACCTGCTCATCAGCCTCGGCGCACTGGCCGCGCAGATCGATTCCCGCACCGATTGAACCGAGTGGCCCGCCGGATCGTGGTACCCGTACACCGCTGCGCAAGGGGATCACGATGCAACTGTCCGCACGCCTGCCCACTGCTCTCGCCGCGACCGCCGTCGCCATGGCCGTCATCGCACCGGCGCCGCCCGCCCCGCCCGCCTCCGGCCATGCTTCGCCGCCGGCCGTGACGAGGGAAATCCGTTTGGCCGCAACAGTTCCGCCGGGCGGGCTGATCACCAGCTTCGTGAAGAACCAGGGGATCTACTGCTCCATCATCTGCCCGCTGCTGGCGCAGACCGTCACGACCGGTGTCACCACGACGCTGCAGGAGCCGGGGGTGTTCCTCTCCGCGTTGGCGGCGAACGGACCGCTCAAGGCTCTCGGCATCGCCGCGGCATCGATGACGGGACCCACGGCCGCCGCCATGGACAAGGCGATCGATGCCGACGCCGCCATTCCGGCGAAGCGGGCACTCAACGCTTTCGAAGTCGGCGTGGTGGGTCTGCTCAACATTCCTCCCGCGATCCCCGCCGGTCCGGGCGCGGTGCTCGACGCGTTCCAGCAGTTCCGCCAGCAGACCTACGACGCGCTCAACGCGCCCGTCGTCCGGAACCCGGAGCCGACGGTCATGCCGCGCGGCGTGTTCCAGGTCGCGGTGATCGGAGTCATCAATGTGGTTGCGGCCGTGATCTTCCCGGGCTTGAACTTCTTCCTTGCCGGCGCGTTCCATGTACCTGATGCGGTGGCTCAGGAACTGGCGAACAGCGGCAATCCGCTGCGCGCGTTCATGGCGGGCGTCCAGACCGCAGGTGGCGTGGTGACCAACGCCGCGAACGTCGTCGCGAACACCATCGTCACCGAGGCGAACAAGGTCCGCGCAGCTGCCATGCAGCCCGGTGCCTTCACCCCGGTGGCGGCGCCGAAGCCCGTGACGACGTCGGCCGTCACACCCGAGGTCACCATCGCCCAGACGCCGCCGAAGAAGCCGAAGAAAACGCCGCCGTCGCAGTCATCGGGGCAGTTCCCCAACCCGTTGGCCGGGCTCGCCAACGGTCTGACGAAAGCGACGAAGGCACTGACGCCAAAGCCCGATCCCAAGTCGAAGCCGGACGCCAAGGCTGGTCTTCAGCCCAGCGACCGCGGCGCCCAAACCGGACTGCCGTCGCGCCCCGCCTTGCGCGCCAACCGGTGATTGCGCCCCCGCAGCAGCCGTAATTGCAAGAGCGATTCGGTCCAGAACGCCCAGCGCGGAGGCGACGTCCAGGTCGCGTCGAACAGTTTCTTGGTGGCGGCCAGCGCGTCGGGGGACCGCTCGATCAGCTGGGCGGCCAGCTCCTCGGCGGCCAGCAGCGGGTCGTCGGCGACGGCGGTGACCAGTCCGTAGCCCAGGGCATCGGTCCCGGAAAACACCTCGGCGGTCATGGTGAGCCGCTTGGCCACATCCATCGGCAGGAGCTCGCGCAGAGTCACCGACCCGGTCATGTCCGGGATCAGGCCCCAGCGGGCCTCCATGACCGACAGCTTGCAGTCCGGCGTCGCGATTCGGAAGTCCGCGGCCAGGGCCACCTGCAGGCCGCCGCCGTAGCAGTGGCCGTGTACGGCCGCGATCACCGGAACCGGCAACTCGCGCCAAGCCCAGCAGGCCTGTTGGAACAGGTTGGTCTTCTGCCCCGGGAACTTGCCGAAGTTGCGCACGGCGCTCAATCCCTGCAACTTCGCTCCGGCGAAGTCCAGCCCGGTGCAGAACGCCCGCCCGTCGCCACGCAGAATCACGACGCGTACAGAACGGTCGCGAGCCAATCGATCGGGGACCGTGGCGAGCGCTTCCAGCATCGGCAGGTCCAGGCTGTTCATCTTGTCGGCCCGGTTGAGCGTCGCGTAGGCGATGCCATCTCGAACTTCGACGGTGATCCGATCCATTGCCATGGGGGCAGGATAGTGCGGCGCTGTCGCCTACCACAGCGCCGCTCGAAGCTGTGGGTATTTGGTGAAAATGCCCAAACAGCCCCACGGTCGAGGAACCCGCCCTACTGTGCAGCGGCAACGTCAACTGCGAACTTCAGCAAACCGGCGGCGCGCCAAGGCCTACCCGCGAGACAATTCATTCCGTTTCGCGAAGACTGTGTCCGAAACCGGAATCGATACGCTACTGTGATCCGCGTGACAGGCGAGGCGCGCGCGACCATGGCGGAACGCCAGCGGGCGAAACGCGCTGAGCTGGTACGCGAAGAAGTCATCGAAGCGGCATTGGCGGAGTTCGCTGAGCGGGGATATCACCAGACCTCCATCAGTCACATCGCCAAGCGACTCGGGTCCGGCCATTCGATGTTCTACCGGTACTTCGAGAACAAGCGCGACATCGTCGACCACGCCGTGCGCCAGGTAAATGCCCGGGTGCTGGCGGCCATCGGCGACTCGACGCCGGGACGCCTGACGTCCATCACCGAATTCCGTGACCATCTTCTCGGCATCGGCATGGCGTACAGCGAACTCCTCGCCGATGAACCGCGCCTGATGCAGTTGATCGTCGTGCAGGCCGCCGGCGTCGACCAGCAGATGACCGAGGAGTTCCAGCGGCTCTTCGACGACGGCGCCCGTGTGCTGGCGAACATGCTCCGGGACGGCATCAATCAGGGCTACATCCGTGCCGACGTCGACGTGCGCGCCACCGCCCAGACAATCTGCGCCATCCCCTTCGGCATCGCCCTTCGCTACGGACAGAAGCCGAGCCGCGAGGAGTTGCTCGCACAGACCATCGCAAGCAATGAACTGGTGTGCCGCGGCATCGCCACCGAGTGGCCGCAGTCCGGCCAGGAAGCGGCAGCCCGATGACCGACCAGGCACAACCAAGGGGACTGGCGAAGTGGGGCGCCATCGCCGAGGCCATCGACTGGGTCAAGCGTTATCTGCAGAACCACCCGATCGCATCGCTGAGTACCGCCGGCGGGCAGATCGTCCTCGGCCTGCGGACACTGGAGTACCTGTTCTTCGACATCGTCAAGGGCCGCTTCCAGGTGCGCGAATTCCTGGACCAGGCCGCGTTCATGGCCGGAACCGCCTTCACCCCAACGGTTCTGGTGACGATCCCGATCAGCGTGACGCTGTCGATCCAATTCGCGTTGCTCGCGGGCCAGGTCGGCGCGTCGTCCCTGTCGGGTGCGGCGACCGGGCTGGTGGTCATCCGGCAGGGCGCGCCCCTGGTGGCCTCGCTGCTGCTGGCGACGGCGGTCGGTTCGGCCGTCTGCGCGGACCTCGGATCGCGGACCATGCGTGAGGAAATCTCCGCCATGGAGGTGATGGGCGTGTCCCCGATCCAGCGCCTCGTCGTGCCGCGGCTGGTCGCCCTCGTTCTCATCGGTGTGCTGCTGACCGGCGTCACCAGCTTCGTCGGTTACCTGGCGAGCTACATGTTCAACGTCTACCTGCAGAACGGCACACCGGGCTCGTTCATCGCGACGTTCTCGTCGTTCTCCACCGTCGGTGACCTCGCCCTGGCGATGGTCAAGGCCATCGTCTTCGGCGTCATCGTGGCGGTGATCAGTTGCCACAAGGGGCTGGACACCCGCGGCGGTCCGGCCGGTGTGGCCAACTCGGTGAACGCCGCCGTGGTGGAGTCGGTGCTGCTGATGATGATCGTCAACGTGGTGATGAGCCAGCTGTACGTCATCGTGTTCCCGAAGACGTCGATCTGACATGGCGGCTCCCTCAACATTCACTCCGCAGCTGTTGCGGCCGTTCACCGCGGTCGGCAACGGACTGCTGAAGGCGGCCGGGCGCACCGGCCACATGATCGAGTTCTTCGGCAAGGTCGTGCTGGCCATCCCGACGATGTGGCTGCGCTACCGCAAGGAACTGCTGCGGCTGCTGTCCGACATCACCTGGGGCAACGGCTCCATCGTGGTGGGCGGCGGCACGCTGAACGTGGCCGGCGTGCTCGGTGTCACGGCCGGCGCGCTGGTCGCCGTCGAGGGTTACAACGCCCTGAACCTGTTGGGACTGGGGCCGGCGACGGGCCTGGTCTCGTCCTTCGCGACGACCCGAGAACTCGCGCCGGCGATGATCGCGATGGCCTTCATCGCACAGGCCGGCTGCCGGTTCACCGCACAGCTCGGCGCCATGCGGATCAATGACGAGATCGACGCGCTGGACACCCTGGGCATCAACTCGGTGGCCTACCTGGTGGCGACGCGGGTGGTGGCCTCGGTCATCGCGGTGGTCCCGTTGTTCCTCGCGGCCCTCGCCCTGGCCTACCTGTCGTGCCAGTTGGTCAGCGTGGTGGCCGGTCAGTCCACGGGTACCTATCTGCACTACTTCGGGTTGTTCCTCGAGGGCCGCGACGTGCTGTTCGCCACCGTCAAAGCGGTGATCTTCGTGTTCATCTCGTCGACCATCCAGTGCTACTACGGCTATTTCGCCTCCGGCGGCCCGGCCGGCGTCGGCGTGGCGGCCGGCCGCGCGATGCGCGGCAGTGTCACGGTCGTGATGATCGTCAACATGCTGCTCACCATGGCGCTGTGGGGCGTCATCAGCGGTGCAAGGTTCGGTGGCTGATGGGCAACTCGTTCGACCACGACCCGCGCGGTTCGACCGACCGCAAACTGGGCGTCATCGGCTTGTGCTTCGCGGTGATCGCCTCGTTCGCCGCGGTCCTCATGGTGGTGAAATCGCAAGGCAAATTGGACGATTTCGTCCGGGTGGAGCTCAAGCTCATCAACATCGGTGACGGCCTGCCGGAACGGTCCGACGTCAAGTTCCGCGGTGTCATCGTCGGCATGGTGTCGGGTGTGACGCCGTCGCAGCACGGCCAGCCGAACGTGGTGCACGTCAACATCCAGCCGCAGTTCGCCGCGCAGATCCCTGACAACGTCACCGCGCGCGTGGTGCCCGCCAACATCTTTGCGGTGTCGGCGGTGCAGCTCGTGCAGAACGGCGACGGGGCGCGGCCCATCCGTTCCGGTGACGTGGTGCTCGAGGACCAGACCTTGCCGACGGTGCTGTTCCAGAACGTGCTGGCCAAGTTGCGCCAGCTGCTCAAGGCTGTCGGCCAGTCACCGGATGCCAACAACGTCGGTGTCTTCGCGGCCATCGCCGAGGCCACCCACGGCCGTGGCCAGAAGCTCACCGATGCGGGCCACGATGTCAATGCCGTGATGCAGCAACTGAATACGGTGGTCAAGTCCGACGACACCGGCCCGACGACGTTGTCCGCCTTGAAGGCCGCGGCCGAGAGTCTGCGCACAGTGTCGCCGGACCTGTTCACCGCGCTGGACAGTTCGGTACAGCCGATGCGGACGTTCGCCGAGAAGCGCACGCAGCTGACCAATTTCCTCTCTGGTGGCCTGAACACTACGGGCACGCTGGGTGATGCGTTCGAGCACCAGAGTGACCGGATGATCCAGGTGAGCACCGGCCTGACGCCGGCACTCGGCGTGCTGGCCGACCACGCCGGTGAATTCCACGGCGTCTCAACACGATTGCAGGCGCTGGCCAACAAGGTCTACGACGAGGGCGTCAACCAGGACACCGGCCACATCGTGTGGAAGGCCGTCATCTCGATGAACCCGTCGCGCCAGTACACCCGGGCGGACTGCCCGCGGTACGGCGCGATGGAGGGGCCGAGTTGCAAGACCGCACCCGAAACCCCGACCGCGCCCGACCTCAAGCCCGGCCTGGAATCGATGGGGATGGCAACCCCACCGTGGGTGACCGAGAACCGTCCCAACATTGCGCCGCCGCGCTTTTCGGTTCCGATCGTGCCGGAGTTCCCCGGCCCGCCGGACCCGAACGCGCCACCCGCACCGCAGGCGGCACCGGCGCCCGGGCCGCAGGCCACGCCCGTGCCCCCGGGCCCGCCGTTGCCGGCCGAAGCCGGCGCACCCGCACCTGGCGGCCAGGTGCAGCAGCAGTCCGCGCCCCTCTACGGCGGCACCGTGGGGCCGGTCGGCAGCCCGAGTGAGAAGGACCAGTTGAGCCAGATCGTCGGTGGCCCGGCCACTTCCGCCACGCAGTTGCTGCTTGGCCCGGTGGCCCGCGGACAGGACGTGCAGGTCACCCCGATCCCGGAGGGGCAGCCATGAAGTTGAAGCGCAGCACCGTCGTGTTCCTGACGCTGTTCCTGGTCTTCTCCGTGGCCGTCACGTGGATGGTCTTCGCCACCTTGCAGCGCAACGTCGCCGGGCCCACCTCGAGCTATTCGGCGATCTTCAGCGACGTTTCGGGATTGGCCGAAGGCGACGACGTCCGAGTGGCCGGGGTGCGCGTCGGCCGGGTCGACAAGATCGAGCTGACGCCGGACAACCAGGCCAAGGTCTCGTTCCAGGTGCGCAGCAATCAGACGTTGTACACCAACACGCTGGCCTCGGTGACCTACCAGAACATCATCGGTCAGCGGTACCTGGGCTTGAGTCAGGGTGAGGGCGACAAACGCAAACTGGCTGTCGGAGCGCAGATTCCGGAGAGCCGGACCAATCCGTCGTTCGACATCTCCTACATGCTCAACGGTTTCGAGCCGCTGTTCACCGAGCTCGACCCGCAGCAGGTGGACAACCTGACCAACGCCATCATCACGGCGTTCCAGGGCAACCAGGGGTCGCTGCTGACGCTGACGACCCAGGCGTCGGTGCTGACGCAGACGCTCGCGGGTCCCGATGCGGCCCTGGGGGATTTGATCGCGAACCTGGACCGGTTGATGACGACGTTGGCCGCGCAGAGCGCCAATCTGGAGACGATGCTGCACGAAACCTCGGTGTCGATCGCCGCCCTGAACGGCCGGCGCGACGAGCTGGTCTCCTCGGTGGGGTCGATCACTGCCAACGTCACGCGACTCTCGGCGATCGTCAACGCGATCACCCCGCAGATGCAGCAGTTCATCGACCGCGAGCCGGGTTTCCTGAAGTACAGCGTGACCGACGGCAAGGCCCGCCTGGGGTATGCGTTGGCCAATGTGCCGTTGCTGCTCAAGGGACTTGCCCGCGCGGGCCAGGAGGGTACCTACATCGACGTCTACGTCTGCGACCTCGATTTCGGCCTGTGGCGCGGCTTGCTCAACTGGTTCCGCCGGTTCGTCGTCGCGGCCACGCCAGGTAACGGCAACGAGACCTGGCACACGGCGGTGTGCCGATGAGCAGCCTGTTCGGTGGTCCGCTGCGCCCGGCGAGCATCCCGGGTGGGCGCAAGCGAGTCCTGGAGGACTACAACAAGTTCTGGCTCGGTGTGATCGGCTTGACGGTCATCGTCGTGATGGTCGCCGCCGTGGTGCTGGTCAGCATCCTGGACGTCGGCAAGAAGCAGTACACCGCCGAGTTCGCTCAGGCCGCCGCGATCAAATCCGGAAACGCCGTCACCATCGCGGGCATCAACGTCGGGGAGGTGCAGAACGTCGAGCTGGCCGGTGACCACGTGGTGGTGACGTTCAAAGCCGACAAGAACGTCCGGCTGGGCACAGAAACACGTGCGGCCATCAAACTCACGACCATCTTGGGTTCGCGGTACCTGGAGATCAGCCCGGCGGGCGCGGGCCACCTCGCCGGCAACACAATCAAGGTTGAGTCATACCGAGGTGCCGTACGACCTGCAGAAGACGCTCGAGGGTGCGACCAGCACGCTGTCGCCGCTCGATGCGGACAAGATCGCCGAGTCGGTGCGCGTGATGAGTGGCAGCCTGCAGGGTGTGCCCGACGCCCTGCCGGAGGCGCTCACCAACCTGAACTCGCTGGCCGGGGTCATCCAGTCCCGCCGTGACCAGCTCGGCACCTTGATCACCAACGCCGACACCATCGCTGCGTTGTTGCATCGGCAGAAGGCCGACCTCGGCGCACTTGTGCTGCAGGGCAACCAGATTCTCGGCGAGATCACCACCCGGCGGGCCGCGATGCAGCGGTTGTTCGACGGGGTGACGCTGCTGGCCGACCGGGCCCACACATTGCTGGCCAACGAGCCGCAACTGGACGCCTTGATCACCAACCTGCACGAATTCGCCAAGCTGCTCGCCGATCACGACGCACTGGTCCGCAGCATCCTGCAGGTCGCACCGGTCACTGCGCGCAACATCGCCAACCTCACGGGTAGCGGCAACGGTGCCGACATCACCCTGCCCGCCGGCATCATGGTGGATTCCTGGATGTGCGCGATCAGCGGCCGGGCCCGCCAGTTCAACATCGTCGAATACTTCAAGGACTGCAAATGAGTAAGCGCGCCTTGATGATCGGTGCGATCGCCGTAATCGCGATCGTCGCGCTGGTGACGACCGCGGCCGCCGTGGCGCCGCGCATGTGGCAGCGCAACATCACCGTGACAGCGCATTTCCAGGACGCCGTCGGGTTGTATCCCGGCAACGCGGTGTCGGTGCTCGGCATGCAGGTGGGCAAGGTCGACTCGGTGGTGAACAAGGGTGGCTACATCGAGGTCACCATGGACATCGACAAGAAGATCCCGATCCCCAGCGACGTCACGGCGGCCACCGTCTCCGCCTCGATCCTCACCGACCGGCACGTCGAGCTGACCCCGCCCTACCGTGGTGGGAACAAGCTGCGGGACGGCGATCTGATCGCGTTGGGCCACACCAGGACTCCCGTTGAGTTCGACAAGACGCTGTCGATGATCGACAAACTGGGCACCGCCCTGAAGGGCAACCCGCAGGGCGGTGGGCCACTGGGCGATCTGGTGGACCTGGGTTCCCGGATCAGCTCCGAGAACAGCACCCAGATCAAGTCGACGCTGACCAAGTTGTCGGAGGCCCTCAAGGTCGGACCCGACGGTGGAGCCAAGACCGAGAAGAATCTGCAGGAGATCATTCGCAGTGTCTCGGACCTGACCCAATCTGCGGCCGAAAACGACGACGCCGTGCGCAGATTCGGCAGCAACGTTCATCAACTGAGCGACATCCTCGCCGACCAGAATCTCGGGTCGGGGCGCACAGGCGCCAAGGCCAACGAGATCCTCGAAGAGGTCAGCGGGCTGCTGGAGCGTCACCGTGACCAGCTCAAGGGCGCGTTCGCCGACTTGGACCCGGTAATGCGGTCCCTCTCGGACAACAAGCGCGAGTTGGAAGAGACGCTGGACGTCCTGCCACTGACCCTGGACAACGTCTACAACGTGCTGGACCCGGTGGGTGGCAGCATCCGTGGCCACCTGCTGACCGACAAGTTGTTGGCGTACAACCAGCTGAACAAGGAACTCTGCAACCTGATGGGCCTCAAGCAATTGGGTTGTGCGACCGGCACATTGCAGGACTACGGTCCGGACTTCGGCTTGACGTCGATGATGGACCTGATGGCCAACGGTATCGGCCCGTCGGGTCAGGGTGAGCCGCCGAAGCCCGGCGCATCGGCCCCGGCTGCACCCGCCCCGGCTGCGCCCGCTCCGGGAGGGCCGACGCGATGAGCGTGAAATCGGTTGTGCGAGGGGCGCGCTGGGCCGGCGTTCTCGGCGGCGTCCTGCTGATGACGGGCTGCGCCGCGGGCCTGGACAGCGTGCCGTTGCCGTCCCCCGGATCCAGAGGCGGAACCTACGACCTCAATGCGGTGTTCACCGACGCGCTGAACCTGCCGTCGAAGGCGAAGGTGCGGCTGTACGGCGCGGACATCGGTGAGGTCACGTCGATCGAGGCCGTGGACTTCACTGCCAAGGTGTCCATGCGGATCCGTCGCGATGTACCGCTGCCGGTGGGCAGCACCGCCGAATTGCGTTCGGCCACACCGCTGGGCGACGTCTTCCTCCAGATTCGTCCGCCGGACGACAAGGCAGACAGCGGAGCGTTGCTGCGCAACGGCGACACCATCCCGTTGGGGGCCACGGCCGCGGCCCCGACGGTCGAGGAACTCCTCAACTCGCTGGCGATGCTCGTCAACGGCGGCGCCATCCGCGCCCTGACCACCGATGTCAACGGCGCCGGCCGCGTGGTCGGCGGGCGCGGCGAGAAGCTGGCCGGGCTGATCTCGGAGACCAACCAGTTCCTGGCGAAGATGACGGCGCGGACAGCGCAACTGGATGCGACGCTGCGCAGCACGTCGAACATGGCGGCCGAGGTCGCCCGGCATCAGCAGAGCATCGACACCGCGCTGGCCGCCGGCGCCCCCGCGCTGGCGGTCATCTCCGACATCACCACGCGGATCATGGACGTGGTGGACAACGTCGGTCGAATCACGCGGCAGCTGTCCAAGTTCCCGTCGATGCAGGGCACCGACACCCGCAGTGTCGCTGCCGATGTGAACAAGCTGTCGGCGGTGTTCAACGAGATCGCCATGGACCCGAACATCTCGCTGACCGCCTTCAACCGGCTGATCGGCATCCTGGTCAAGGCCACCAGTTCCACCGCCGTGCACGTGCAGGCGGAGATCTCGAAGATCGCGATCGGTGCACTGCCCGACAAGAACTACGCGGGTGACCCGGGCATCCACGGACCCGACGGCACCGACTGGCACCTGATGATCGGCAGCCTGCGCTACGAATGGAACATGCTGCTCGGCCGCATCTACGGATCGGACCGAACCCGATGAACGCGCTGAACAGCCTGGTGGCGTTCGTCATTCGCATCGTGAAGGCGGTGGCGAGCCGCAAGGTGGTGCTCGCGCTGTTCGGCTTGCTGGCCACTGCCGTGATCGCTTTCGGCTACATCGCCATCGACGGTCTGCGGTTCAACCCGTTCCACCGGACCATCGCCATCCGGATCATGCTGCCGGAATCCGGTGGGCTGCTGGCCAATCAGGATGTCACGTTGCGCGGCATCCCGATCGGTCACGTTGCGGCGGTCAACCTCACCAAGAACGGTGTCGAGGCGGTGGCCTCCGTCGACTCGTCTGCCCACATCCCGACCGACAGCCCGGTGCGGGTTTCCGGCTTGTCGGCGGCGGGGGAGCAGTACCTGGACTTCCGGCCGGAGCACGGCGGCGGACCGTATCTCACTGACGGTGCGGTGATCTCCGGCAAGCAGGCCAGCATCCCGGTGACCCTGCCGCACATCATCGACCACAGCCGCGGTGCGCTGGCGCAGCTCGATGCCGACAAGCTCGGCAAGATGTTCAACGAGTTGCACGTCACCAAGGACGGCCCACGCAAGCTTGCCGCGATCCTGGACGGCGCGAGTTTGTTGGCCAACACCGTGGATTCGGTGTTGCCGGAGACCGTGAGCATGATTCGTACCACGCGCGTCGTGTTCAGCACTGTCGCCGATGTGCGTCCGGGCCTGGCCGCCACCACGAACGATCTGACCAAGGTGCTCGACGGTGTGAACAAGATGGACGGCGGTTTCCGCACCCTGGTCGAGCGCGGTGAGCCGCAGTTGGCGACGCTGGACAACCTGATCGCCGACAACCGGCAGAACGTGGTGCAGATCCTCGGCAACCTGTCGACGACCTCGCAGGTGATCTATCAACGCATTCCGGGCCTCGAGTACATCTGGCGGCCCGACCGGGATCCGTTCATCGACCGGTTCGCGTCCGTCGTTCACGATGGCGGTGTCTGGGCGATCGTTGACATCTACCCCAAGTACCGATGCGACTACAACCTGCCGCGGCACCCGCCGTCGGACGCGAGTTTCCCCGAGCCGTACAAGTACACCTACTGTGAGGATCAGGATCCATCGCTGTTGGTCCGCGGTGCGCGCAACGCGCCACGGCCTCCGGGTGACGACACTGCCGGTCCGCCGCCGGGCTACGACCCCCACGCGGTGACCGACAAGACGCCGCACTACCCGGGCTACACGATCGACACCCCGTACGGGGGTCCGTCGTACCCGATCCCGATGCCGAACTGACGGTCCACGAGACACGCGAGAAGTGATGAGTAAACGAGCTGGCAGCGCCGACGTATTCGACCAGGTGCACGACACCGAAACCGAGGCGACCGAGCTGACGACTGCGGCTGAGACAACGGACGTGACCGGGGCGGACGCCGCGGCCGAGACCACGGAACCAGCTGCGGCGGCATCGAAGCGCCGGGTCGGGCTGGCGGCGGTGGTGTGCGCGTTGCTGTTCACGATTCTGGTGGCAGCGCTGGGCTTTCTGGGCTGGCGGCAGTACGAGCAGTACCGGGTCAACGCCGCCAGTGATGCGGCACTGCAGGCCGCCAAGGACTACGCCGTGGTGCTGACCACGTTGGACGCCAAGAACATCGACGAGAACTATCGCAAGTCGCTCGACGGTTCCACCGGTGAGTTCAAGGACGCCTACAGCCAGGGCGCCACGCAGCTGCGGCAGGTGCTGATCGACAACAAGGCCTCCGGAACCGGCATCGTCGTCGCGGCGGCGGTCAAGTCGGCGACGCCCGACAAGGTCGAGGTGCTGCTGTTCGTCGATCAGTCGATCACCAACGCGAACAACCCGAGCCCCCGCATCGACCGCAACCGCATCGACATGACCATGGAGAAGGTCGGCGACCGCTGGCTGGCCAGCAGGGTCGAAATCCTGTGACCGAGAAGGACACCGAGGTACCCGACGTCGACACGGCCGCAGCCGAGACCGGCGAGGCCGAACCGTCCACGCCGGCGGCGGCCGCTGCGCCCAAGGCCCCGAAGACCTATGCCATCCGGCGCAGCCTCTGCTGGGCCGTGGCGGTCGTGGTCATCGCGTTGTCGGCCGCCGCCGGCACCGCGTGGGCACTGGTCTACGCCCAGCATCAGCGCGACGCCGAGGCTGCGGAAGCCCTTGCGGCGGCACGCGGTTACGCGGTCATGTTGACGACCACCGACCAGAGCACGATCGACAAGAACTTCGCCGATGTGCTGGGCGGGGCGACGGGCGAGTTCAAGGATGCCTACAGCAAGGCCGCGGCGACCATGCGGAAGATGTTGATCGACAACAAGGTCAGCACGACGGGCGTGGTCGAGGACGGGGCGGTCAAGGACGTGCGCGGCGACGACGTCGACGTGCTGCTGTCGGTGAAGCAGGACGTCTCCAGCGCCGGGGTGAAAGAGAAGCGGACCGATTACGTCAGCGTGTCGATGACGATGCGCAAGGTGGGCGACAGGTGGCTGGCGGCCGAGGTGCTGCTCGCCGGAGCGGACGGTAAACGTGGCAAGTAGAGTCCGGGCGGCCCTGGCTGCCTTGGGTGCGACAGTTGCCACGACGTCTTTCACGGCTGCACCGGTTGCCGACGCGGCTATCGACAGCTTCTGCGCGGGGCTCGGCGCGGTGTGGGACGGTGGTGCGTGCACCGCGGTGGTCAAGTCTCAGCGCGAAGCGGAAATGCTTCTGACGCTGCGCGTTCCGGCCGAGCTGATCGACAACCCGACTGCCGGACCGGTATTGCGTGACTATTACACCCGGCTGTTCAACGGGTGGCGCGCGACCGGAAACACCACGCCGCGCGACAGCAGTGCGCGTGCGGACTACGAGATCATCCCGGGTCCCGGCGGGCTGCAGTCGGTGGTGGTGCACGAGACGTTCGAGCCCTTCGGTATCCAGGCCAACAACGCCTACCGATCATTCCTGTTCGACATGAACTCTGGCCGCCGGCTGTACCTACCGGACCTGTTCCGGCCGGGAGTCAATGCGAATCAGGCGGTTTCGGCCGCCGCTGCCCCGATCCTGCCGCCGGTCCTCGACGCGGCCGCACCGCCGCACGCACCGCGCACCTACCCGTTCACCGTGGAGGAGTTCCAGCCCGACGGAGACGGGCCCGGGTACTCGGGCAACTACCGCGCTTTCGCGCTCACCGGTGATTCCCTGCGCCTCTACATGCCGGACCAGCCGATGTCCCGCGAAAGCCCAAGTCCACGAGACCGTTTCAGTTGGTCCATGGACGGTGGCACCGTCGTGGCCAACGTCCCGCTGGCTGCGCTGGCGGGTCAGCTGAAGCCGCAGTACGGCGGCTGAGGTCCGGTCACACTCGGCCACCGTCCTGCGGCGTGGTGGGCGGCGACGTCTGGAACACGAACACCTGACTGCCGATTCGAAGGGTGTCGCCATCGTGGAGCTCGGCCGTGGCGCGGATTCGCTCTCCGTTGACATGGACTCCGTTGGCAGACCCGAGGTCGGTGATGATGTGGGCGGTGTCGGCGTTGTTGATGACGGCGTGGTGCCGGCTCACCTTGTCGTCGGCCAAGACAAGGTCATTGTCCGGGCTGCGTCCGATGCGGGTGGCCGAACCCCTGAGCCGATGAAGGTGATCGTGCACGTCGCGCAGGGCTGCGGTGACAGGGCTGATCAGGGTGGTCACACCGGGTTCGAAAGCGACGACCGTTTGGGCCGCGGCCTGGGCATTGCGCTGTACGTCGAGCGGCTCCTGGCGCAGAATCTGTTCGTACAGCGTGCGCAGCGCCGGCGCGGGGTCTATGCCGAGGTCATCTGACAACGTTGTCTTGAGCCGGTGATAT
The DNA here is from genome assembly GCF_046250085.1 of Mycobacterium sp. SMC-16. Classification (NCBI taxonomy): domain Bacteria; kingdom Bacillati; phylum Actinomycetota; class Actinomycetes; order Mycobacteriales; family Mycobacteriaceae; genus Mycobacterium; species Mycobacterium sp. SMC-16. The sequence goes on along the minus strand of NZ_CP176427.1, from coordinate 4,108,314 downwards.
GTGTCGAGCGCATCGGATTGGCGGTCGGTGAGGTAGTACGCCGTCATCAGTTGAGCCCAGAGCGGTTCGCGGTAGGGATGTTCCCCGACCAGGGTTTCGAGCTCCCGAACGATGGTATGGGCTCGGCCACAGGCGATCTCGGCGTGGGCCCGCGCCGTCTGGGCGAGGACTTTGTCCTCGGCCAGCTCGTTGCGCAGCACATCGGTGAAGGCGAAGTCGCGCAGGTCGTCGAGGACGGGGCCGCGCCACTGAGCCAGTGCGGTGGTCAGGTGTGTGCTGGCCGCCTCGAAACGTCCAGCGGCCACGGCGTTGATCCCCGCTTGCTGCTCCGTGGCGAACCGGGCCAGATCACTTTGCCCGGTCGCGATTTCGAGTCGGTAGCCATTGGGTGCGGTGGCCACGACGGCGTGGGCGTCGATGCCCGCCTCGGTGATGAGGCGGCGCAGATTCGACACATAGGCACTCACCGAGATGCGTGCGGCGGCCGGCGGTTCGCCTTCCCAGATCGCTGTGATCAAGTCCGCGGCACTGACGGCGCGGTTGGCGTTCGCGACCAGCATGGCAAGTACCGCGCGCTGTTTCGGCGTACCGACCTGAATCGGTGCTGACCCGACGTTCACCTGCAGCGGACCCAGCACTCCGAACTGGATGTCGCGTTCGGCTCCAGCACGCTGAGGTCCGGGCGCCATCGGTGTCTGGCCGCCCATCAATCGCTCCCCGCCCGGCCGAACCTGTCCATTCGCACGGGTAGAGCGTTTCACACCCGGTCGGCCCGAGCCGGTCGAATCGTCCGGGCTAGAGGTGGCGCGCGATGAGATCCTTCATGACCTCGTTGGCACCGGCATAGATCCGTGAGATCCGACTGTCGACGAACAGGCGGGAGATGGGGTATTCCTCCATGTAGCCATAGCCGCCATGTAGTTGCAGGCAGCGGTCGACGATTTGTGTCTGTTGGTCGGAGCACCAGAGTTTGACCTGCGCGGCGCGTTTGACGTCGAGGTCGCCGCGGACGTGACGCTGGATCGCGTCGTCGACGAATGTGCGCATGACGTCGATGACGGTGGCGATCTCGGCCAGTTCGAAACGCGTGTTCTGCAGGGCGAAGAGAGGTTTCCCGAACACGTGGCGCTCCTTGACGTACGCCAGCGTGTGGTCGTATGCGGCTTCGACCGCGCCCAGCGCGGCGACGCCCACGATCAGGCGCTCCTGCGGCAACTGCTGCATCAACTGGACGAAGCCGCGGCCCTCGATCCCGCCGAGCAGGTTCTCCGCCGGGACGCGCAATTCGTCGAAGAACAGTTCGGTGGTGTCCTGCCCTTTCTGGCCGATCTTCTTCAGCTTGCGGCCGCGCTGGAATCCCGCAGTATCGTCGCGGACCTCGGCGGCGAACAGCGACAACCCGGCCGCACCCTGCTGCGGATCGGTCTTGGCCGCGATGATGATGAGGTCGCATGTCGCACCGTTCGAGATGAACGTCTTGGCGCCGGAGATCACGTACTCGTCTCCCACACGAACGGCCCGCGTCGAAATGGCCTGGAGATCCGACCCGGTACCGGGCTCGGTCATGGCGATCGCGCCGATCCATTCGCCGGAAGCGAGTTTGGGCAGCCAGCGCAGCTTCTGTTCGGCGGTGGCGTAGGCGTTCAGGTAATGCGGGACGATGCCCGCGTGCACGCCCAACTGCATGGACAGGTCACCGGCATAGGCTTGTTCCCGGAAGAGCACCGCCTCGTGCGCGAAAGTCGCCCCACCGCCGCCGAATTCCTCCGGGATCGACATCAGCAGCAACCCCAGGTCGCCGGCACGGCGATACAACGCGCGGTCGGGCTCGCCGGCGGCGGCGAATTCCTCGTGACGCGGGGCGACTTCCTTGGTGAAGAAGTCGCGGGCCAAACCGGACAGGTCGGCGAGTTCGGTCGTCGATGCGTGGGTCACTGTCTTGTTCCTCTCGTTCAACGCGTGTACAGCGCGTCGATCTGTGCGGCGTATTTTTCGGCGATGGGTGCGCGGCGCAGCTTCAGCGTCGGCGTCAGCTCATCCCCGCCGGGAATCCAGTACTGCGGCAGGACTTTCCAGCTCCGAATCTGCTCCACCCGGGACAGTCGGCTATTCGCCGACGCCACCGCGTCGGACACCGCCTGCTGTGTCGCCTCGTGGCCGACCATTTCGTCGACGGTGGCGCCGCCGAATCCGTGTCGGGAAGCGAAATCCGCGGCCGCATCGGGGTCGAGCGTGATCAGCGCCGCGATGTGCGGACGGTTGTCACCAATGGCGGCGACAGCGCCGATCAGCGGGCTGGCTGCTTTGAGTGCGCCCTCGATGTTGCTGGGGGACATGTTCTTTCCGCCGGAGTTGATGATCAACTCCTTCTTGCGGTCGACGATACGCAGATACCCGTCGGCGTCGAGCGAGCCGACGTCGCCCGTGTGGATCCAGCCGTCGGCATCGAGGATTTCCGCGGTGCGACCGGGATCGAGGTGGTAGCCGCGCATCACCCCACATCCGCGGACCAGAATCTCGCCGTCGGTGGCCAGTTTGATCTGTGTGCCGGGGATCGCCTTACCCACCGTGCCGAGCTTGAGCCGGTCTCTGGGATTGACGGTCGTGACCGCGGAGGTCTCCGACATGCCCCAGGCCTCCAACACGGGAACACCGATCGCAAGCATGAACTCGAGTACGGAAACATCGATGGGTGCGGCGCCCGACACCGCAGCGCTCAGTTGATCCATTCCGAGGCGCGCGCGAATCTTGGACAACACCAACACGTCTGCCGCGGCGGCGGCTGCTTCGTCGAGCAGTCCCAACCGGCCGCCCGCCAGGGTGGCTGCCGCCTTCTTCTTGCCGGCTTCCAGGGCCCACCGCGCGAGCGCGCCCGCCGGTCCGGTCTGCTCGGCGATGAGCGTCTCGACACGAGCCCGAATCTTGTACCAGAGCATCGGTACCGCGACGAAGAACGTCGGGTGCACGCGGCCCAGGACGTCGATCAGTGTCTTCGGGTCGTCGACGTCGGTGACCGTGATACCGAAGTACATCGGCGCGTACTGGCCGATCCAGCGATTGATCAGGTGCGCATCCGGCAGATAGGACAGCACCCGACCCCCGGCGAGATTACCGACCACATTCGGGATCACCTCGAGCTGGTACAGCAGGTTGCCGTGCGTCAGCTCTACGCCTTTGGGATGCCCTGTGGTCCCGCTGGTGTAGATGAGGGTCAGGATGTCGTCACGCTGAACGGCCTTCCAAGTGGCGTCGAAGTCGAAATCCTCGGCGCCCCCGGCAGTTACCTCGTCGAGGGTGAGCACGTCGTGATTCGAGTCGTCGATCGAGATGACGTGGCGCACAGCGGTGCCCGATGAGGCAGTCAGCACCTTCTCCAGATATTGCGCTTCGCTGACCACGACTGCCGGCTGGGCGTTTTCGAACAGATACGTGATCTGCGCCGCGGCGCTGGTGTTGTATACCGAAAAGCCGACTGCACCGAGATGCATCACTGCCGCGTCGACAACGTGGAACTCGGGTCGATTGGTGAGCATCATCGCCACCACATCGCCGCGCCGCACACCCAGCGCGGTCAGACCCGCGGCCACCCGCCGAACTTGATCGCCGTACTGCGACCAGGTCAGCGCTACCGTGCCGTCGGCGCGGCAAATCGCCGCTGTGTCACCGAGTTCGGCAACGCGGCGTTGGAAATGCGCGCACAGACTTTCGCTCACCACAACCCTTTCACAGCAGTGCCGTGCGGAGTCCGGACCGAGGTGCGGCCGCAACGGCTCAGACTGAAACAGTAGAACATATTGCGTATGATTGTTTCAATCGGGCGACGATGGTGTTGTCGCCCTCCTCCTTGGTGGAAGTGCGGCGCTACGCGAAATGCCTTGTCCAACAGAAAGAGAGCCGTGATGTTGGCAACCCGACGTCAACCCAGCGGCACGTGCTGCCCGGCCGGTCCGACTGCCCCCGACGGTTCAAGCGCCTCCGGTCGGGACCGGACACCTATCACCAACCGCGGTGATCACGCCCGTACCGCGATCTTGACAGCGCTCCGCGAACTGCTCGATCGAAACCCGATCTCGGAGCTTTCGGTACAGGCGATCACTCGGCAGGCCGGCGTCACGCGAACCGCGTTCTATTTCTATTTCGAATCCAAGTACTCCGCGCTCGCGGAACTGCTGCATGGACGCACCACTGCCGCGATGCTCGATCAGTCGTTCGCGTTGCGGGCACAGGGGGAGTCCACGCCGGCATTGATCGCACGTGTCATCACCGGTATCCGTGCCGCACTGGCCGCTGACGACCCGGTGTGGGGCTCGTGTCGCGCGTCGGCAGGTTATGAACCGGAGATCGCCGGCATCGTCGCCGACGTAGAGGACGCGATCACCCAGCGCATCGTGGCGATGGTATCGGCCGAGGTGCATCAAGGCGCCCAACCGATCTCGACCGATCTCCCCGCGCTGGTACGTGTTCTGACCACTGCGACGGTCGCCGGCTGTGCGCCGGCGCGCGTCGCCGCGCAGCCGGGCCACCTCGATCGCACCACCGATGCGGTGGCGGCACTGTGGCGGAACGCGTTGTGGCCCAGCTAGTTCGAGAATTCTCGTGCCTTACCGCGACCTGCCGCCCATCGCTGTCGTCCACAGCTCGCGGCCCAGGTCTGACAGGCGCAGACTGAGCCGCTCCACTCGAGCGGACTGCCGTTCCTGCTGCGCGTCGGCGATGGCGCGCATAACGCCCGGTTCGGCCATGAGCACCTCGTAGCCGGGCTCGGATCCATCTGTCTGGGGCCCGATTTCAACCAGACCGAGCCGCAACAGGTTGGCGACGTAGGTCGGCGCCATGGCCGGCAGCGTCACGCCTGCGGTGCGGCCGATCAGCGACGTATTGGTCAGGACGGCTCGAGGCATGGACCACCACCGGGCCTGCGAATAGACATTGACAAGGGGAGACGTGGTGCCGTTCGACAGTGCACGGAGAATCCTCGCCTCGTCGGCAACAAGCTGGTCGACGATACGGTCGTAGACCTCCAGCCGCGTCTGGCATGTGCTCTGCTCCAGCGAGCGACCCAACAGCCCCACCATTTTGGTGTGCAACGAATCGTTCGACTGCGGCGAGTCATTCGTTGTCGCGACGTCGGCATCGGCCGCCCGCGATGGCGCGTGCGGCGGCCCACGGGCCTGCTCGTACGACGGCACCTCCCGAGCGGGGATGTCGGCTCGCCCTGCCACGCGTAGGCCTCGCCGGGCGAATGTCGTGGCGGTCGCGATCAGGCCGTGCACGTCGGAGGTGGTGACCATCGTGTCATCTCTTTTCTGGAGGCGGTTCTTTCGGCTGGTGCTGGTCGGTGATCTGGCTTCCGCTGCGAGGCAGCGTGTCAGCGCTCTAGTTGCCGGATGATGGCGGCGACCGTCTGGTTGGCGGCGAGTTGCTGGTCGAGGATCACGTTGATGACACCACGAAGCCAGGCGTAGGGAATCCATGCGTGCGGCACGGTGCTGCTGGCTCTGCGCCGGCCGACTGCGTCGACAATGCTCGCGGCGGCGTGACCGGCGTCGATGCGCTTGTTCAACGGCCAGGGCAACAGTTCACCGATGCGTTGGCCCATCGGATCGTCATCGAGTGTGGTGCGGGCCAGCGCCGTGTCGACAATTCCGAAGTAGGAGATTCCGACCGTCACCTGGTGGGCAGCGAGCTCGATCCGCAACGCCCGGCCGAGCTGTTCGACTCCGGCCTTGCTGATCATGTACGCCGCACCGCCCATGCCCGGTGCGAACGCGGCACATGACCCGATCAGCTGAATGTGTCCGCGACTGGAGATGACGTGCTCGGTGGTCGCGCGCACGGTGTGCACCGCACCGAGCAGATTGATGTCGATAACTCGTTGGAACGCATCGGGTTCGATGGTGCGCAGGGTGGCCGGCGGCGGTGTGACGCCGGCGTTGGCCACCACCACATCGATGCGCCCCCAGGTGTGCACCACCTGGTCGGCCGCGGCGGTCAATGCCGCGGCATCGCGCACATCGGCGACGATGCCGATGGTCTCGTTCCCCAGCTGTGCCTGGGCTTTCCCGAGTTTCCCTGCATCGACGTCGATGAGGACCACTCGCGAACCTGCCGCCACGAAACGGGAGGCGGCTTCGAACCCGATGCCCTGTGCCGCGCCGGTGATGAAAACCACTGCGCCAGAAAGGGGCATCGCCGCACGTGCGGTCATCGTCCGACCACCAACTCGGCGTCAGCGGACTCGGGCGGCATGGTGGCGAAGCGGATATCGAACTCCGCGAGGCGAATTCGCCGCATCTGGTGCCGGAAGGTGAAGACGAAGCCGGGCCAGAAGGTGAAGTTGCGGCCTGATGGACTCAAGTAGTAGCTCTGACAACCACCGGAGTTCCACACCGAGTCTGCAAGACGCCGGTCGACTTGTGCGACAAAGTTTCCGAGGGTGTCGTCCGAGACCTCGATACTGCGGATCTGGCGGCGCCGCATCTGCGCGATGGCGTCGAGTACGAAGTCGAGCTGCGCCTCGATCGTCACGATCTGCGACGTGTACACCACCGAGTTCGGGCCGAGGATCATGAACAGATTCGGAAAGCCCGGAATGACGGTGCCCAAGTGCGCCTTCATCTCTCCGCCGGCCCACACCTCCGCGAGGCTGCGGCCATCTCGGCCGTGGATCCGCGTGAATCCTTCGTTGTGGGCCAGTTTGAACCCGGTTCCGAAAACGATGGCGTCGAGGCGATGGTGGTGCCCGTCGGCGGTTTCGATCCCTTCTCTGGTGACCCGCCGGATCGCGGCGGTTTCCACGACGGTGTTGTGCGCGGCCAGCGCGGGGTAATAGGTATTGGAGAACGTCGGTCGCTTGCATCCGAACGCATACCGCGGTGTCAGCTTTTCCCGCAGGTTCTCGTCGCGGACCTGCCTGCGGAGATGCCACCTGCCGACGGCCGCCATCGGCTGGAGCAGCGCCGGCAGATGGACCAGACCGGGCACCATCGCTTCCTGGACCAAGCTGACCGCCGAACGGGCTGCGCGCTGGACGAGCGGGGCCGTGCGGAACACCGAACGCACCGCGGGCCCGACCGGGCGGTCCGGATGTGGCAGGATCCACGTCGGGGTCCGTTGGAACACAACCAGTTCGGCGGCGTCAGGCTGAATCCGCGGGATGAACTGCACGGCCGAAGCGCCGGTGCCGATGACACCGACCGCCTTTCCGCGCAGGTCGACGTCATGGCGCCACTCCGCCGAGTGAAAGGCCGGGCCCGAGAAATCTTCGAGGCCCGGAAGATTCGGAATCGACGGCTCACTGAATGGTCCGGTGGCAAGAACCATCACGGTGGCAGTGAAATGTTGACCGCCTGCGGTGATCTGCCACACCTGGGCCAGGTCGTCCCATGAGGCGTCGGTGACGTCGTGCCCGAGCCGAATGTGCGACCGGATGCCGCTGTCATCGACACATCTTTCGATGTAGGCCTTCAGTTCTCGCTGGAGCGGATACAGGCGCGTCCAGTCCGGGTTCGGGGCAAACGAGTACGAATACAGCACCGACGGGATGTCGCACTGCGCTCCCGGATAAGTGTTCGCCTGCCAGGTTCCGCCGATCTCGGTGGCCCGCTCGAATACGAGAAAGTCGTTGTCGCCGGAATCCTTGAGTCGCATCGCCGCGCCGATCCCGCCGAAGCCGGCACCGATGATCGCGGTATGGACATGTGTGGGAGTGGGTTTGGTCATGGGTGTGTCCTTGGTGAGTGCAGGTGGCTGACTAGAGCGCGACGGAGATCGAGTCACCCTGGGCGCGGGAAACGCAGATCATCATCGAGTCGGCATGCTGGTCGGGGGTCAGCACCCGATCTCGGTGCTCGACGACCCCGTCCACCAGTCGCACGCGGCAAGCCCCGCAGAAACCTTGCTGACACGAGTACTGCACGTCGGGTTTGACACGGCGGATCGCAGCGAGGGCCGACTCGTCGGCGGCGACGTCGACAGCGAGCCCCGATTCGGTGAGCTGCACGGTGAATGCTCTGCCGTCGACGATCGGTGCGGCGGTGAAACGTTCGCTGTGGAACTCTGCGGGACGGCCCGGCGCGGTCGCGGCGGTGGCGACCTCGCGAGCCCGTTCGATCATCGCGGGAGGGCCACACACATAGAACGCCGCGCGGGATGAAGCGGTCGTACACAATTCGGCCAGATCCGGTGCGCCGTACTGGTCGTCGGGCCGGATGAGCACCCGGTCGGGCCCGAGGGCGGTGAGCTCGTCGATGAAGGGCATCGATGCGCGCGAACGCCCGGTGTACACCAGGCGCCAGGGGGCGGGGCCGGATGCCGCCGCACGCACCATCGGCAGGATCGGCGTGATGCCGATCCCGCCGGCGATGAACACGTACTCATCGGCGGGGGCCAGGCTGAACGCGTTGCGGGGTCCCCGGATGCGCAGCGTGTCGCCGACCCGGACGCGGTGCAGCTCGGCCGAACCCGCGCCGTCGGGGATGCGCCGCACGGCGATTCGATAGTGGAGGGGATCGAATTGGTCACCGATCAGCGAGTAGTGCCGTTGCCGGCCGGTCGGGGTGAGCACATCGATGTGCGCGCCCGGCGTCCAGCGGGGGAGCGGTGAACGGTCGGCCCGGCTCAAGGTGAGGCTGACGACGTCGTCGGCTACGCGTTCCGCCGCAACGACTTCGAGCCGCGCGTCGTATCCGGCCCGGCGTACCGGGCGGGGCGGCGACAAGCGGTCTGCGATGCGGCTCTCGGTGAACAACCGCGAATAGCCGCGGGCCAACTGCCCCATGGCCCTGAGCGCGGGCGTCGGGTCATCGACAGATGTGGGTTGGTCGAGGAGCTCGTTCATACGTGCGCCGCCTGCGCCGCGGGTGATACCGCCAGGTACCGCACTGCCTTGCTGATGTCGCCCATCGTCGACGGGTGAAAACCCGGTCGTAGATAGAAGTACATCTGCGAGAACAGGAAGGACACTCCCGGCACCAATCCATGATGGGCGGCGCGGATGTACTCGAAGGGCCACGGACGACGACGCTGCACCGTCGCGTCGTTGCGGTACAGATGCGATGCCGTCGAAAACCAAAGCAGTGCAAGGCCCGAACATGCGATGAGGGCCGTGCGCGCGCGGCGGGCGTAGCCGCCGTCGACGTACTGGTAGGCGTCGAACGCGACATTGCGATGCTCGAGTTCCTCGGCGCCGTGCCAGCGCAGCAGGTCCAGCATCGTCGGGTCGATGCCGGCGCGATCGAAGGCCTCGTTGTCCAACAGCCATTCGCCGATGACGGCGGTGAAATGCTCTGCCGCCGCGTAGACCCCGAGGCGCTCGCTCAGCCACGCCTTGCGTGCGGGGCCGGTGATCCCGTGGTCACCGAAAATCTTCTCTACCGCGAAGTCGATGCGGCGCAGGACCACACCGACGTCGACACCGTGTGCGCGCAGGTAGTTGCGGAAGCCCTCGTGCGAGGCCGCGTGCGTCGCCTCCTGTCCGACGAATCCGATGACTTCCTCTTTGAGGCGCTCGTCGTCGATGTATGGCAGGGCCTGGCCGAAGACGTCGGCCATGGCCCGCTCGCCTTCAGGCAGGACCAGGTGCATCACGTTCCAGAAATGCGTGGCATAGGCCTCGCCCGGGATGTACTCCAACGGGACGCCGGACCAATCGAAGTGGACGTGGCGGGCGTTGATCGCCAGTGCCTCGTCGTTGTACTCGCGCACCACTCGTCCCGGTTTTTTGCTCGCCATCACACGCCTTCCTCGGCTCTGAGTCCTTCGTGCTACAGTGAAACACACTACATACAATTGTTTCAATGTTGCAGCATCGACTATGGTCAGGTGCGTGCACACCGATCTGTTCGCGCTCGACACGGCCCGTGATGAGGGCGTCGAAGAGATCCTCGACGCCGCGTTGGACGTCTTCGCCAAGATTGGGATCCGGCGGGCGACCGTCGATGAAATCGCTCAGCGCGCGGGGCTCGGCCGCGTCACGATCTATCGACGGGTCGGCGGGAAGAACGAGATTGTCTCGGCGGTGCTCATCCGCGAATCCCAGAAGCTGTTCGAAGCGGTGCGCGCCGCGGCGGCGCGCACCGACAATTTCGCGGATCGCGTGGTCCACAGTTTTGCCACGACGATCGAGACGGTGCGCACGAATGCGGTCTGGAACCGGCTTCTGGACATCGAGCCCGACACCGTGCTGCCTCGACTGACCCTCGAAGCCTCACCGCTGCTGGCCGGCGCCGTCGCGGCGACCGCCGAAGTGCTCCGTGGCCCCGACGTGGCGGCAGTTCCGGAACCCGAGTTGCTCGCACGAGCCGAAATCCTTGTCCGCATCACCCATTCGATCCTGCTCACGCCTGCGGTGCTGGCGCCATTGGAGACCTATGAACAGGTCGAACAATTCGCGCGGCAAAGCCTCCTGCCGATCGCGTCAACGCCGAAACCGTAGTGCCGCAGCGCGTGCGTCAACCTGGCGTCGTGCACGCCAGCGCCACCGCCCGGGCATGAGGCGTAAGGAACGTCATCAACGTATCGGCGTCCGCGACGCGATGCGACGGTGCCGAGGCTGCCAACACGGCGACGAGACTGGCGTCGGTGCCGCGGATCGGGAGCGCCAGGCAACCATGTCCGGGCACCAGAATCCCGCGCTGCGTGGCGAACGCCGGGCGTTCACCGCGGGTATCGGCGGCGACGATCCGTCCGATGGCAGAGCACTCGGGTTCGGCGATGACCCGGGCCGGATCGGACAGCGGGAAATCCGGATCGATGTCGAACAGCTCCAATACCGGCTGCCGCTTGGGTCGATGCAGCACCAGATGTATGCCGAACCGCGCTTCGGCGCGCACGGCGTCGACTGCTTCGCGTAACCGGTCCGCGGGAGTGGTGGGGATGCCGACCAGCCGGTCGATGCGGCGGCCCAGCGCGAACCCGCCCAAATCCGGTGTACGAACCAGGTATTCGCTCTCCAACAAGACGGCGAGCAACCGGTACGCCGAGGACCGGGACATCCGCAGCCGGTGCGTGATCTCCAGCGCCGTGATCCCGGGTCCCGCGGCCGCGACCTCTTCGATGATGGACAGCGCGGCGAGCGCCGAACGCGAACCGGCGTCGGGGCGCAGCGCTCGGGTCATGACGAGCCCCGCAAGTAGCCACGCCAGACCTCGGACCTGACGGTTCCCGCGTGCGCGCCGATCGACGCGAACGCGTCCGGACGGCTGCTGCGCAATCGCCATCCGGCGGCGGCCCACAGCAGCATCCAGGCCATGGCGGCTACCGCTCCAATCCAGAACGGACCGGTGATCGTCAGTCCCCAGAATTCGGCCACCATGGCGGTGAGAACCAGTGCGCAGGCCGGTCCGATCACCAACGCCACCCTGCTGGGTTCGCCCAGGCGCCGCAGCATCGCGGGCATCGCGCCGGCCAGTGCGGCATATGCCAGCAGGTAGCCGCAGACCGCGCCGGCCATCAGCGAGCCGCATGCCGCTGCCGGGTCGGCACCGCATGCACTCATGGCGAAAGGCACGCCGAACACGGTCGCGGTGCACACCCAGATCCCGACGGTTGGTGCCTTGCTGCGTAGATCGGTGTGGCCGAGTGCCGTCGGTAAGACGCCTTCGCGGGCCAGGGACAGCAAGACCCGGGCTGCCGCTGTCGTGAATGCCAGCGCGCAGGCGAAAGACGACAGCGTCGTCGCGAGGTAGAGGGCCGGCACCAGTATCCGGCCACCGGGTTCGGCAGCCAGTGCCCCGAACCACGAATCTGTCGGTGTCTGGCTTGGTGTTCCGGCTTGGGTCAAGGTCGCAAGCATCACGACGGGCCCGGCCAGCAGCAGCGAGCCACGGATTGCCGCTGGCACAGTGCGCAGCGGAGCGCGGGTCTCGACCGACAGCACTGTCGCGGTCTCAAAGCCGGCGAATGCCGCCATTGCGACCGCGACACCACCAGCCAGGTGCCCGAGATCGAGGATGGGAGCCAGCACCGAATCATGTAGACGGCGTACGTCACCATGCCAGACCAGCCACCCCGCGACCACCACCACCAGACCCACCGCGATGGTCTCGGTCACCAGCGCGACCCGCGCCGACAGACGGATACCGCGAACCAGCACCACCCCGCTGGCAACTGCGAACCCGAGCGCGCCGACCGCGACCAGCCAGCCGTGCGCCGTCAGCCCCACCGAGGATGCCAACCGTAACGCGAACGCCGAGGACTCGGTGACCGCGACCATTCCGATGCCGAGGTAGCCGAGCAACAGTGCACCGGCGGTGACGAACCCGGCCACCGGCCCGACGCCAACGGCAACGTACGTATAGAGCGAACCCGCTGCGGGCACACGCCGCGCGAATCCCCGAACCAGCCACGACAGGACCAGGGCGAGAGCGAACGCAATGGCCGTGCTCGCAACGACCGGACCGCCGTGGGCAGCGACCAATATCGGGCTCGCCGCCGCGGCGCCGCAGGGCGCCATGGCCGAAACGGACTGTGCCGCAACATCGGCAGCGCCCAGCGCGCCGCGATCCAGGCCGCCCAGGCGCGTGCGCGGGCCCAGGCCGTGCAGTGGCACCTGATTGTCCGTGGTGAGCATCGCCGAGTATAGAAATCCCGCTGTTTCTGCCACGTTTCGCCGTGGTGTCGACCGCGTATCCCACACTGGGACAACACTTCCCACGCGAAGAGCCGACGCCGCAACGCGGTGGACACCGGCGCGCAAATGCCTGGCAGCACGCTCGTCGGCATCCCGATCCCTTCGATACCAACGGAGGTCACGCCATGACTGTGGGCTTCACCGCACCTACCGCCGCCGAATCGACCAGGTCACACCTGAACACCGGTACGGCGGCAGGACTCGATACCGACATCGCCGCAGCGCTCTGCCGGGCGAGCACGCGCCGGGGCTTCGATCCGTTCATCGACATCGACTGGGACGCCGCCGAAAACGCACTGGACCCCGATGACGCGCGTTGGCAGCTGGACTCCGACATCGCTCCGCTCGCCGCCACCGAGTGGTACGCACAGCAACCCCTCGAGCGGCGCGTCGCGATGGGCCGCTGGCTCGCCGCGAACATCCTCAAGGTGACACTGCAATTCGAGATGATGTTGATCCGCGGCGTGATTCACCACGCCGGCACCTTGCCCAACGGTTCAGTGGTGTTTCAGTACCTACTCCATGAGCTGACCGACGAATGCCACCACATCCAGATGTTCCAGGAGTTCGTCAACCGCACGGGCGCCGACGTTCCCGGTATGCGCCGAGGATCCCGGTTCTTCGGGCCGATCCTGGGCTTCCTCGGCGGCTACGCCAATATCTTCCTGTTCATCGGAGTGCTGTGCGGGGAACAGCCGTTGCACTTCCAGCAGACGTTGCAGCATCGCGGTTCAGCGGGAGTGCCCCCGCTGTTGAACAAGGTCACCTCCATTCACCTCGCCGAGGAAGCCAGGCACATCTCGTTCGCAAACCACTATCTGGCACAACGAATCCCGGCAGCGGGACGGTTGCGGCGGTGGTGCTACGCCATGGCATTCCCGATCTACCTTCGCTGGCTGATCGGCGAGATGATCGCACCACCACGCGCATTCGCCCGCCAGTTCGGGGTACCGCGACGCGTCTTCAAGGCTGCCTACTGGCGCAGCGCTCGATCCAGGCAGATGTTGGCCGAATCGGCCGCGGACGTCCGACTCGCTGCCGACGACCTCGGTTTGCGCACCGTCTGGACCCGCTGGTTGTGGCGGCTGTTGGGTATCGACGGCCGGTTGCCGCGGTACCGCAGCGAGCCCGATCGCAGTCAGTCGTGCGCCCGCACAGGTTTCGGCGCCACGGTGATGTGGAGCCGAATCGCGGCCGCGGCGATAGCGGCCGGTGTTGCGATGGCGGCAACGCCGGTCGGGCTGCGGATCATCACGGTGGCGGCGGTCGGAACGGCCGTGTGGGCGTCTTTTCACCTGCTCCGGACCCGCCGCGGTGGCGTGGTCGGCAACCAGCCTTTCGAGTGGCCGCAGCTCGCCGTCTGGATCGCGGTGTGCAGCAGCATGATTCCTGCGGGCGGGTTGATCGGACTCGCATTGGTCGTGCTGAGCATTCTCGCGGTTGCCGAGTTCATGCCAGGCCTATGAGGACCTTGCCGATTGGTAGACCGATCGGTATATTCACCGTATCGGGCCCATCGCCGTGGCCGCCAAGGAGGAAGCTCGTGGGAACAGTTCACACTCGCGCCGAGCAACGACAGTTCCGGGTGTTCCGCGCGGTCGGGCGTTACCTGCTCAACCCGACGGTGCGGGGTCTGGCGCGTCTCGGCGCCGTCCGCCCAACGCAGGTAAGCGAATTGGAAACCCGCGGTCGTAAAACCGGGCAGCTGCGGCGGGTTCCGGTTTCGCCGATCTTCGACGAGACCGGCGCATGGGTCATCTGCGGGCACGGCACGCTGTCGGGCTGGGGTGCCAACATCGAGGCCAATCCGAATGTTCGCCTCCAGCAGGGTGATCGATGGCGGTCCGGCATCGCGACTTTTGCGCCGGAGGACGACGTGCGTGCCCGCGTGCGGCTGTCCGGTGCGGCCGGACCGAGAATCGCGTCCTACGGGACCGCGCCGGTGTCGGTGCGCATCGAATTCACCGACTAGACCGTCGGCCGGGAAGCCGGCACTCGGACGACCGATGCCGAATTACTGCTGGCCTGAACCGATTTGGGCCGTAATGGCCGAACAATGACTCAACAACGTTGCGGCACAATTGGTCAGCTCCCTGCGGCGCACCGGTCTGTCGGCCGAGAGCACCAGCACCATCGACCAGCTGCTCCTGGCCGACGAGCGGCCCGCCGACTAGGGGCGAATCGCGCATCGGCTCCAGGTACGGACTACAGCGATTTGCCGACCAGCGCGGCCAGATCGGCGATGCGGTTGGAGTAGCCCCACTCGTTGTCATACCAGGACACGACCTTGGCTTGGTTGTCGATGACCTTGGTCAGCCCCGCATCGAACAGCGAACTGTGCGGGTCGGTGACGATATCGGACGACACGATCGGCGCGTCGTAGTACTTCAAAATTCCCTTGAGCGGCCCCTCGGCCGCCGCCTGCATCGCGGCGTTGATCTCCGCAGCCGACGCCGACTTGCCCAGCTCGGCGGTCAGATCGGTGACCGACCCGGTGGGCACCGGCACCCGCAGCGCGTACCCGTCCAACTTGCCCTTGAGTTCGGGCAGCACCAGGCCGATGGCCTTGGCCGCGCCGGTGGAGGTCGGCACGATGTTGATCGCCGCCGCGCGGGCCCGGCGCAGATCCTTGTGCGGCCCGTCCTGCAGGTTCTGATCCTGGGTGTAGGCGTGGATCGTGGTCATCAACCCGCGCTCGATCCCGAACTCGTCGTTGAGGACCTTGGCGATCGGGCCCAGGCAGTTCGTGGTGCACGAGGCATTGGAGATGATGTCCTGACTGCCGTCGTACTTGTCGTCGTTGACCCCCATCACGATGGTGATGTCCTCACCGGTCGCCGGCGCGGAGATGATGACCTTCTTGGCCCCGGCTTCCAGGTGGCCACGGGCCTTGGCGGCGTCGGTGAAGATACCGGTGGACTCGACCACGATGTCCACACCCAGATCGCCCCACGGCAACGCCGCCGGGCCTTCCTTGACCGCCAGGGCCTTGATCTTGGTCTCACCCACGATCAGCGTGTCGCCATCAGCGCGGACGTCATAGGGCAGCCGGCCCAGGATCGAATCGAACTTCAACAGATGCGCCAACGCATCGGTCGAGGTCAGGTCATTGACCGCGACGATCTCCAGATCGGTGTTCTTACCTTGCGCAATTTGTGCGTCCAGGGCCCGGAAAAAGTTACGCCCGATACGCCCGAAACCGTTGACGCCGATCCGAATAGTCACTGCTGATGCTCCTCGCTTGATCGTTTCAGAACGAACCATACACCCATTGGGACTTTCTGCAAGCCCATTACGTACTCCAAATACCTAAGTGGTGGTGACTTACGCTTGCCTCGGCACGTGCCGCCTTGCTTCAATGGCTGCCATGGCGCTCAGCGGCACGTCGGTGTCACCTACTGCCGGCGAAGTGTTCGCCGTGATCCGGGATCACCGGGCTATTACCCGCAGCGAGATCGGCCGAATCACCGGCCTGTCCCGTACCGCGGTGACCACGCGGATCGCGGCACTGGAAGCCGACAATCTGGTGATCGAGCCCGACCATGTGGCGTCGACGGGCGGGCGTCCGGCCACGCAGCTCATGTTCAACGCCGATGCCGGCATCGTCTTCGCGGTGGCCATCGGGCGCAGTCGCACCCAGCTGGCATTGTGCAACCTCGCCGGCGAAATCCTCGCCACCGCCGAGATCGATCAGGAGCCCGGCATGGGCCCGGACGATCTGATGCCCGACCTGGTGAAACGGCTCGATGAGCTACTCGACGACTCCAGGCGCCGCGGCGACCGCATCTTCGGCATCGGTCTCAGTCTGCCGGGCACGGTCGATCGGCAGCTCGGGGCGAGCTTGGATTCACCGAACATGAGCGGGTGGGACGGTGTGCCGCTGGCGCCGTACTTCCGGCACCTCACCGATGCGCCGGTGGTCATGGACAACGACGCCAATGTGATCGCACTGGCCGAACGCCGTTTCGGATTTGCCGATGTGCAGGACATGCTGGTCGTCAAAGCCTCCACTGGACTGGGTGCCGGCATCGTGATGGGTGGGCAACTTCGGCGCGGCGCGGTGCAGGCCGCGGGCGATTTCGGGCACAGCAAGATTGCCGCGGCTGCCGGTATTTCGTGCCGCTGCGGTGACACGGGTTGTGTCGAGGCGGTTGCCGGCGGTTGGGCGATCGTGCGTGATCTGCGACGTGATGGGTACGCCGTGGGTCATCTGCGCGACGTCGTGGCGTTGGCGCATGGTGGGGACGCCAAGGCCCGCAGCAAGATTCGGGACAGTGGCCGGCATGTTGGCGAAGTGCTCGCGGCGGCTGTCAACCTGATCAATCCTGCCGTGTTGGTCGTGGCCGGCGACATGGTCGGTGCGTACGACGTGTTCGTGGCCGGTCTGCGAGAGACCCTGTACGGCAATGCCAGCACCCTGGCCACCCGCACACTGCAGGTCGTCCCTTCGGTGCTTCAAGAGCGCGTCGGCATTATCGGCTGCGCCACCACGGCGCTAGATCACATCTTGAGCCCGCGGATGATCGATACCTCCCTGCAGGCCAGACTCCAGCACTCAGGTACCTGACGTTCGCGCCACGCGACGGATGAGCTTTCGGGTGGCTCTTTCCAGGATCTCCTGAGCCGCAGCTTCGTTGCGTTGTTTTTCGGCGCGCCTGACGGCCGCGGAAATCGTCAGACCTTCCTCGTACGCCGAGACCACTCTCGGATCGACGTACGAACTACGCGCCACCGCAGGGGTATTGCCGAGTTCTTCGGCTACCTCGCGAAAGACGGAGGTCCGGGCACGGCGGATGGCTGTCTTCGTGTC
The DNA here is from genome assembly GCF_046250085.1 of Mycobacterium sp. SMC-16. Classification (NCBI taxonomy): domain Bacteria; kingdom Bacillati; phylum Actinomycetota; class Actinomycetes; order Mycobacteriales; family Mycobacteriaceae; genus Mycobacterium; species Mycobacterium sp. SMC-16. The sequence continues at coordinate 4,090,873 of NZ_CP176427.1, read as the reverse complement.
TGCCGGTGCAACGGCGGCGAAACCCGCGGCGGCCAGCACGGTGCCGTGCCACGTTCTCAGGTCCTTGACGCTGTACTCCTCGCCGACAAGCTCTTTGAATCGGGCGTTCAGGTCGTCAGCGTGCAGCTCCACGCAGCCCGAACCGGTGCGGCAGTACAGGAATCGGTCGGTCGGGCCTCGTCCCCGGCGCAGCGCTCGGACTGCGCGGACCACTTGTGGATCGGCCAGTTCCAGATGCCGCTGCACACCGCTCTTCGCCGGGTAGTCGAATATCACTGTGCCGCTGCGCACCTCGATGTGTTCGCAGCGCAGCGTGGCCAGTCCGCAGGAATCGTTGTCCTGGGCGTACTCCTCGCCGCCTGCGCGGAAATACCCGAGATCGATCAGATGCAGGGCCAGCGCGAGCACGCGCTCGCGGTGCAGTCCCCGGCCGGTGAGATCGGCTGCGATCCGGCCTCGCCAGTCGGGCAGGACCGTGGAGAGCTCGAGCACGCGGTCGAACTTCTCTTCGGTGCGTTCCTGTTGCCACACAGCGTGATAGAGGTACTGCCGGCGTCCTGCGGCGTCGGTACCCACGGCCTGGATATGACCGTTGCGGTGCGGGCTGATCCAGACTTTTCGCCACGCGGGTGGTATCACCAGGTCCTGGATTCGTTGCAGCGTCGCCTCGTCGGTCACAGGTGCGCCGGCGGTGTCGTAGTACGAGAAGCCGTTGCCGCGCCGCCTCCGTGTGATGCCGGGCGACGAGATGTCACTGTGTCGCAGCCTCATGGCAGACCTGCCCGGTGTCTGTGTCGCACCGTCGGTCCTTACCCCGGATCGGCTTCGGCGACACCTCTCCGACGCGGGCGTCAACCCCGGCGGTACCGGACAAAATGATGCGTAGGTCACAGTGTCCTACGTCACATTCTGAGCAGACTGCTCAACGTTTCCGCTGGCTGTTGACGTGATCTCGGCAACACGGCAGATTTCGCGGCACCGATTGCTTGTGGTTTGGCCATGCCGATCCCGATCTGCTCGTGGAGATTGCGGGACACAAGGGTCGGCGGTGCGAGTGGCTCGGGGCCGCGGGCACCAATCCTGCACAGGCAACAACACACTGAGGAAATTGATGTCTCGTTCACGTCTGACCAACGCCGTCACCATCCGTCGCGTGGCAGCGGCCATCGGCGCCGGCGCTCTTGTGGCCATGGGGGCCGCCACTGTGGCGGTTGCCGAACCGGCGCGGGAGAACCCGGTTGGCGCCAATGGCTCGACGACCACCAAGGAGGCGCCTCCCACCGCGCCGCTGACCCCCTCCGCCAGCCCGGTCGTCAAGGCCGCCCCCTACGGCAAGAGCTAGGCGCAAACACCGAAAGGCCAACTATTGCAGTCGCTTTCGGCAAGCGCCTGCAATAGTTGGCCAGTCGGACGATGAACTCAGGCGCGCGGCATGATCATCACTGGGACCGGTGAATGACGCAGAATCTTCGCCGCGGCCGATCCGAGGAACACCCGCGCCGACTGCCCGGCCGCGCCCGACCCGAGCAGCAGCACATCGCCCGGCGCCCAGCCCGTGTTCTCCACGGCCTGCTGCCAATCCCGCCCGCTGCTGACGACCATGTCCACGTCGGGCACCGCCAGATTTTCACGAACCTTGTTGAGCTGCTTGGTGACTTCGTCGGCCGTGCGCTTCGACCATTGCGCGACGACCATGTCCTCGGCACCCACCTCGAGTGAGGGCCCGCCGAACGCCCACGCGGGCCGCACGGTGAATGCCACGATCCGCAGCTTGGCGTTCCAGTCCCGGGACAGCTCCGCGGCAGCGCGAACCAGTCCATTGGTGTCGGCCTCACCGCCATAGGCCGCAGTGAGCCGACGGATCGGTTCGTGGCTGAAGGCATATCCGCGCGGCGCGATCGCTACCGGAACCTGCGCGGTGTGCACCAGCCGCTCCGTCACGCTGCCGAGGGCCACGCGTCCCAGTAGGCCGGACGACGACGATCCGAGCACCACGGCGCGGGCCTGAAACTCCTGGGCCAGCTCGAGCAATCCGGTTGGGATGGAACCGGATTCGTGCACCAGCGTCGGGACGTCCGGCCGCCCGGGCAGGCCGTCGACGACGGCCTGCAAGGACTGGGCCGTCTGCGCCTTGATGTGCCGCAGGTACTCGTCCTCGACCGGGTCGTTGCGTGGTGGCCACGAGCGCTCGAGAACGGCTGCCGCGATGACCTTCTCGCCGGTGGTCTGCGCGATCTGCACGGCGAGGTTGATCGGGGCGCTGCCTTGCCGGGACGCGCTGAACCCGGCGATGATCGTCACGCGACAGGCTCCTCGGAGGGCGCCATCGCGATCACGTTGGTCACCGGGATGTGGTAGTCGGACCGGGCGCGGTCGACGACGTCGAAACGGTGCCAGATCGACTGCTCCGGCGGCTCCGTCGCGATGACGATCTGGTCCGGATCGAATTCGGCGACGGCGGCCGCCAGCGCGCGCAGCGGTCGGTAGTCGCCCAGCTTGCCGTCGGCCTCCAGGTTCGCCGAGTGCAGTGCGGCCAGCGTCTGGTCAAGGCGTTGCTGGGCAAGGACTTTGGTGGCTTCCCAGACATCGAGGGGGCTGTGCGAGGCCGCGGCTCCGGTCTCGATCGGGCTCACCGGCACGACAACGTGATACGTCGTGGCGTTGTCGGCACCGATCGCGCGCAGTTCGTCGAGCAGCTCCTCGGAGCCGACGGTTTCGTTGGCCAGCACGAGCACCCGGTGCGGCCGCTCGGTAGCGGTGACGGGCTCCGGCACCGGCCGACGGGAGTTGAACCAGCGGTTGGCGAAGAACAAGCCGATCACGACGGCCCAGGACAGCAGGCTCAGCGTCAGGGCCCTTCTGTTGTCGCCACCCTGAACGAACATCTGGACCAGGATCGCCGTCATCGCCAAGGCCGTGATGATGGACAACACGGGGAACAGCCACATCTTGACCTTGAGCTTGTCGCCACCATTGCGGTACCGCAGCACGATCTGGGAAATCGCGATCAGCAGGTAGACGAAGAGGATGACCGCACCGCTGGAATCCAGCAGGAACTTGAAGATGAAATCCGGCGAGAAGGCCGAGGCGATGACGCCGAGGAACCCGATGACCGACGACGTGAGAATGGCGGCGGCCGGCACGCCGCGGCGGGTCACGGACACGAGCTGCGCGGGCGCCTCACGCCGCGCGGCCAGCACGAACAGCATGCGCGAAGCGGTGTACATGCCCGAGTTCAGGCAGCTCAGCACCGCCGTCAGGACGACGGCGTTCATGATGTGGTCGGCGTAGGGGATACCCATCGCGGTGAAGGCCGACACGAACGGCGACGCGGCGAGCTGCTTGCCGTTCCACGGCAGGATGGTCACCAGCAGGAACGCCGAGCCGACGAAGAAGACGGCGATACGCATGATGACCGAGTTGGCGGCCTTGGCGACGGCGCGCTCGGGGTCGGTGGATTCAGCGGCTGCGATGGTCGCGATCTCGGCGCCCACCATGGAGAAGATCACGGTGACGACGCCGACGGTGACTGCAGATGGGCCCAGTGGGAAGAACCCGCCGTGGGCGGTGAGGTTGGAGAAATCCATGGACTTGTGGGGCCACAGGCCGAGTACGAAGCACGAGCCCAATCCGATGAACACGATGATGGCCGCAACTTTGATGCTGGCGAACCAGAACTCGAACTCGCCGAACGAGGACACCGAAAACAGATTCGTCGCCGTCATGGCGATCAACAGCAGGAGGGCCGTCAGCCAGATGGGCGCGCCCGGCAGCCAATACTTGATGATCTTGGCTCCGGCAATTGCCTCGAAGCCGACCACGATCACCCAGAAGTACCAGTACAGCCAGCCGATCGAAAAGCCGGCCCAGTTACCCAGCGCATTGCGGGCGTAGTCGGCGAACGAACCTGTCGAGGGGTTGGCCACCGCCATTTCGGCGAGCATGCGCATCACCATGATGATCAGCAGGCCGGCCAGCGCATAGGTGATGAACGTGCCCGGCCCGGTGTCTTTGATCACGACTCCTGAGCCGACGAACAGGCCGGCGCCGATGACGCCGCCGATCGCGATCATTGACAGCTGGCGCTGACTCAGGGCCTTCTTGAGGGCCGGTGTCCCACTCACGTCGTCTCCTTCGCGCTGCCCTGACGGCATTTGTCAGGGCGTTCTCAGCCCACGCCCAGCAGACGATGTGAGCTGCACCACGTTTTGGCGTGTGCGATTACTAAGCCGATCGATACGGCATGCGGGGGTCTAACGAGACGCCATCTTGTCGCAATATCCGGCCGTTTTTCCGACAGCAGTCGGAAGGCCGGCGTCAGCGCCGGCGCAGTCTGGCCAGCCGAATGCTGAGCATCAGATCGAACCGGGCCTCGCCATCTGTGAGGTCGGTGACGTCGTCACCGAGTGCCTGGGTGATCTTCTCCAGGCGGTAGTACAGCGTCGAGCGATGCAGGTGCATGGTGTCGGCGGCGCGCCGGGCATCGCCGCCCGAGGACAGGTAGGCCTCGAGCGTCTGGATCAGATCGTCGCGACCCTCGGCCAAGAGCGCGCTGACGCCCGGATGAACCAGCGCGTCGAGTTCGTGGGGAGCATCGGCGAAGCTGTCGGCGAGCAGGGCCACCGCCCGCCACGACCCCGCCGCGGTCCAGTCCAGCGCCGCCCCGCCCTTGCCTGCACCTGCGGCAGCCAGGGCGCAGGCCAGCCGGGCGTCCCGAAATGCCTGGGCGGCCTGCGCCAGGGGCAGCCGGGTACCGGACCATCCGATGGCCGGCACGTCATCGAAGGTCGCCTGGATCGACGAGGTCACGGTCTCGGCGAGGCGCTGCGGCGGGACTCGCACGTGCGCGGGGCAGAACGCGAACACGCCCACGGGATTGCCCGGCAGGACGAACCAGTTGTGTGTCCGTTCGACAGCCGAAAGCTGCAGTCGCAATGCGATGAGACGCTGCTCGGTCTCCGTTGCGCGCCCGGGCGGGACAAACGCGAACACGGTGAGCAGGCTGTCCGGCTGCGCCATGTCCTGGGCACCGAGTTCGCGCAGCACGGCGTCGAGAGGCTCGTCGACACCGGCGGACAACAGGCGGGTCAACAGGGCCTGACGCGCGGACTCGATGGCGCGCTCCGTGGTCTGGCGCCGATCCAGAATTGCCACCAGATCCGCCCCGGCCTGGTGCGCCAGGGCGCGCTCGGCCGCGCTCAGTGACTGCTGCGGGTCGATCACCCACAAGTAGCCGAAATGGTTGGCGGCCGATCGCACCGGGACGCAGTAACGCGCAACCATGCCGTACCGGGGTAGCGGTGGGATCGCGACGCCCGGGTCGGCGTCGTCGATTCCGAAGGCTCGAAGTTCGGCAATGACTTCGGGTTTCGTCGTGCGCTCGAGGAGGCTGTGCATCCGCACGTCGTCGACGGTCCCGAGCTGGCGGCTGAAGGTCATCGGCGTCATCGCCGTGTCGTCCAGTAGCACCGCGCGATTCAGCGATCGGGCCAGCAGGTCGACGATCAGCTGAATCTGGGCACTGGGGTCGGTGCCGTGCGGTTCGGCCATGCGCCCCCATTCGGATCCGTGTCGGCGGCACCGCGCTCACAGGAACCGCAACGTTTGTTGCCGGTATCGTCGCACGGGCTCCGCGGCGGACGGGGCGTTGACGGTGGAGATGGACGATGTTGCCGGCAGTGTGGTCGGAAGTGCGGTGGGCCTTCACGCCGCCGCGCAGCTGGCTGCTGGGCGTGGCGGCCAACGTCGTGCTCGCGCTGCTGTGGCTCGCCGTGGAGCCGTTGACCTCCGGGGGACGGCATCATCAAGACTGGGTGATCCTCGTCGGCACCTACTTCTCGTCCTTCGTCCTCGCCGACACCACGACGACCAATGTGCTTGGCGCCGACCATGATCGGGTCCGGCAGAGTCTGGACGCAGCTACGGCGCCATGGCGGATATTGCTGCACAAGAACCTGGCGCTGCTGATTCTCGTCGGGCTTCCGACGCTTGCGGCCGCCGCGGTGCTCACCGTCTGGCTGGAAACGCCGGCCCGGCTCGGCGTGACGATCCCGAATGTCGCGGTGCCGATCGTGTCCTGGCTCGGCGTGGGCAACGTGGTGTCGGTATTGCTGCCGGTTGCCGAAGTTCCGCTGGTGCAGCGGTGGGGCCAGCGCCATGACCGACGCCGTATCGCACTCTGGTTGTCATCGCTGGCGTTGCCGTACGCCCTGTATTTCGTCGCGGACCCGGTCGGCGGCGTCGAACACCGTGAACTGTGGCGGTCGCTACCGAACGCCGTCGCCCACGTCTTCGGGCCCGTCCTCGGCCGCGACACGAAAAGTGCTGTGCACCTGGGTATCGCGGTTGTCGTGTGGCTCGTCGGGACGCTGTTTGCCGACTGGTGGGTGCGGCGCCGGGGCGTGCGGTTCCGCTGACCGCTACTGCGGTGGCGCTGTGTCCTGTGCGGTCTGCTCCGGGCCTGGGAGCCACGGCGCGCTTGCCGGCATGTGGGCCGGCGCCGCGGTGGTCGGCCGAGTCCCGGCCGGCGCGGGACCGCGACCGGCCTGATCGGCGGCCTGCACCGTCGTCGACGACCATGGCGCGGGTCCCGCCAGTGCGTCGGCCGCCCACCCGGCCTGCAGTTGACTCACCGCGAAGTTGACGCCCTGTGTGACCAATCCGCTGTCCTCGTAACTGTTGTGGGCATCGAAGCTCGACCCGTGCGCGTCGCACACGAGGTCGTTGGGTGCGCACAGATCGATGGTCTTGGGTTGGTAAACCGGGCCGACCGTGACCGAGGGGGAGCCGATGGCACGCATGAACCGTGGAGAGGGCTTGCCGAACAAGGCAACGGCCGCAACGTGATCCGCGACGTCCGGCGGCATGGGCGCCGGCACTTCAGCGGCGGAGACTCCGTCGGGAATGGTGCCCGCGGTGACGAAGCCCGCAACCGCGGCGCCCTGCGAGAACCCGCCGAGCACCATCTTGGTCCGCGGACAGGCCGCCGCGGTCGTCACGATCTGCCTACGGGCGTCACGGATTCCGTCGACGGCGGTGGGGAAGTCGGTGGTCGCGGGATAGTCGACCGCATATACGTCAAGGGTTTTCGGGCTGATGGCGGTACGCAGTGAATTGATGAACGCCGTCCCGACCCCGCCAGGTCCCGGCGCTTCGTCGGTACCGCGGGCGAAGATGACCTGGGCGTCCGGGCAGTCGGCGGCATGTGCTGCCAGTGGTAGCGCTGCGGACATCAATCCTGGTGGTACCAACAGGATTGCGACCAGACTTCTGATTCGGCTTCTGCTTCTGCTTGGCCTCACCGGTCCATGCTGACACACCGGCATCTCGTCCGCGCGTTAGCTGCGCTCGGCGCGTTCAAATCGTGACATACCAAAAGTCCGTTATTGCGTTTCGGCGGTGACGAATTCGGCGATGGCGTTCCGTATCCGTTGCGGGCCAGGGCTTGCCGGCGTCCATCTGGACAGCAGCATCCGCGACGCGACGTGGTGTCGTGTCGGTGGGCGCCGCTGGCGCCGTATCAGCTTGTGGGACTGTCTGTTTCGCCGCCGTCGTCTCCGCTCTCCGCCGGGTAGAGGGTTGGGTGCCAGTAGTGGTTGGTGCGGGGTTGGCCGATATCGAGTAGTGGTGGTGGGGTCCAGTGGGTGCGGCCGTCGGGGCCCATGGTGGTGCTCCAGCCGCCGGTGTCGACGAGGCGGTTGTCGCGGCCGCAGGCCAGGGTCATGGTGTCGATGTTGGTCAGGCCGTCATCGCGCCAGTTGGTGATGTGATGGGCCTGGGAGCGCGAGGCCGGGGCGGTGCAGTTGGGGCGGGTGCAGCCGTGGTCGCGGCCGAACAGTGCGAGGCGTTGGGCGGTGCTGGCGGTGCGGGCGGCCCGGCCCAGGTACAGGGGTTGGCCGGTGTGCTCGTCGAAGATGGCGAGGTAGTTGTCCGACCCTTGGGCGGCCATCCGGATCAGGTCTTTGATGGGGAGTTTGGTCCCGGTGTGGGTGAGCGCCATCCCGGTGCGCTTTTCCAGGTCGGTGATGGTGCAGTTGGCGACCACCGCGAGCGGGAACCCGTTGTGCACCCCGGAGGTCCCGGTGGCGAGCATCATCCGGCCCACGAACGTGAACGCGTCGTATTGGCGCTGCGCGAGGGTGCGGGTATCCGCGTCGATCTGTTCTTGGGTCGGGGTACCGGAGTTGCAGGGCTGTGGGTCGGCGGGGTTGCACATGCCGGGGGCGGCGTACTTGTCGAACAGCACTTCCCAGTAGGCGCGGCCTTCGGGGTCGAGTTGGGCGGTGACGTCGGTGCGGCCGTCGGGTCGCTGCTTACCCATGACAAACGAGCGTTTGGGGTCGGGTTCGTTGTCGTTGGGTTCGGGGCCGTCCTGATCCAACTCGTACAAGAGTTTCTGCGCGGCGCGGCGCAGGTCTTCGGGGGTTTTCACCCGGGCGTCGGCCACCAGATCGGTCTCGCACTGGGCCAGGGTGATCGGGTCGGCCGCCCACAACGGGACTCTCTGGAAGAACCAGGTGATCACCGCGATGTGCTCGGCATTGATCGCACCGTCAGCCAGGGCGCCGGCGGCCAGTTCCCACACCGGGCCCAACGGCTCGCCCGTGATGGCCGAGCGCGGGCCCAAATTATCCGTGTCGCGGACCCGGCGGCGGGCTTCCTCCCGGCTGATCCGCAACCGCACATGCAGCACCTCCGGCCAGTCTTTGGCCCCGATCTCCTTGGCGGTGGCTTGGGTTTGGGCGGCGGTCAGGATCTGGTGATCGACCGCCTCGGCGGCGCACCTCAACGTTTCCCGTCGCGACTGCAACTCCAACAATGTCCGCACATCCAGGCCGGTGTAGTCCAGGGTCGCGAGCCGGGCCTGCGCCGCTTCGTAGGCGGCGTACGCCTCCTCGACGGCGGCTGGATCGGTCAATCCCATATTCGAACAATAGTTCGAAGCCCCGACAAGAAGCCGCGGTTTGGGACGCCTGCGCCGAAAGTGGCCAATGAGGTCAAATTGTTAGCCCGACCAGATGATCCACCTCGTCGAGGTCGTATGCCAGGGCCTGTCGCCTGAGGCCGACTTGACGATCAGATGTCCGCACTGCATGATTTGAACATGTTCACTGAACACGTTCAATCCAGAGCGGCGGCGCGCGATGAGACTCGCGCGAAAGTGCTCTCGTCGGCCGAACGGCTCTTCCGGCAGCAGGGTTTCGCCGCGACGACCGTCCGGCAGATCGCCACCGATGCCGGTGTCAGCACTGGCACGGTGATGGGGGTCGGCGATAAGGACGGGTTGCTCATCGAGGTGTTCGACGAGTGGATCGGCGCCGTGCACCGTGACCGTCAAAGTGGCGGGGGAACGCAGGATTCGTTGCCCCCCGAGGGCGCGGTCGACGCCGTGATCGGGTTGCTCGCACCGTTTCTCCGATACTTCGCCGAGGATCCTGCGTTGTCTCGGCAGTACTCGTCGATCATCGTCCGCGGCACCCATGAGTCGGCGATCTTCCGCGACCTCGCCGTCGCACTCGTCGCCGAACTGCGGGATGTGCTGGCGTGCGCCGGCCTGCCCGATGCTGCTGCGGAGCGCGCGGCCCGGGTCGTCTACTTCGCCTACCTCGGCATCGTCATGACCGGCGGCAACCACGCCTCGGGTGGCGCGTCGGTGCCAGACCAACTGCGCGACGTCGTCCGTTGCGTCATCCACGATTCAGCGCAAGGAGATGAACAGTGACCGGAATTCCGCACTACTGGTGGCCCACCGCGATCTTGGCGGCGGCGCTCTTCGGTGATGCCTTGATGTCGATCCGCCCGCCGCAATTCATCCGCGGATGCCTTGAGGGAGTGCGTCTTCCGGAGGATTGGTGGTGGGTGCTGATCGTCGTCAAGCTGCTCGCCGTGGCGGGACTGCTGGTCGGCCTGAAGTATCCCGGCATCGGGGTGGCGGCCAACGCCGGCGTGATCGTCTACTTCCTGTGTGCGGCTTACGCGCACTACCGCGCGAATTTTCTCAAGCAGGAATTCTGGATCAATTGCCTTGGCATGCTTGGGCTCTCGGTCGGCGTCTTCGTGCTGTCGTACGTGATATGACGCTTACCGGAGCATCATGACGGTGAACGCGATGACACTGACCACGACGATGCAGGCGCGTAAGGCGTTGGGGGGCAGGCGGCGTCCGATCTTCGCCCCGATGTAGCCGCCGATGGTCGAACCGACGGCCAGCAGCAGCGCCGGTAGCCACGCCACCTGGCCGACGACGATGAAGATGATGGCCGCGACCGAATTGACCAGTCCCACAGAGATGTTCTTCACGCCGTTGAGGCGCTGCAGATCTTCTGACACGAACAATCCGAACAGGGCCATCATGATGATGCCTTGCGCCGCACCGAAATAGCCGCCGTACACCGCACACCCGAACACGCCCGCGTACAGCGGCGCGGCATGGTCAGTGGACCGCGGCGCGCCGCGTCGCGCATCGAGCGCGCGGCGCAACACGGGCTGCGCCAGGACCAGTGCGCCGGCCAGCAGGATCAGCCACGGTACGACTGCGGTGAATGCGCCGGGCGGCAGTTTGAGCAGCAACACCGCGCCGACTATCGCCCCGGCCAGTGAGACCACGCCGAGCCGGAGGATGCGGGGGCCCTGGCCGCCGAGCTCGTGCCGGTAGCCGTAAGCGCCGGTGAAGTTGCCCGGCACCAGTCCCACGGAGTTCGACATGTTGGCGACCAGCGGTGGGTAACCGACGGCCATCAGTACAGGGAAGGTGATCAGGCTGCCGGAGCCGACCACGGCGTTGATCACTCCCGCGGCGATGCCGGCCAGCAGCACCGCGGTGATCGCGAGGGCGGTCAGCGGCGCGTCTTACTGTGCGGTCTCACCCCGTGAATTCTTCACTGGCGTTCCTGTGAGGTTGCAGCGGCCTCGAAGAACTGCTCGACGTCGGCGGTGGTCAGCGTCTCGACGCCGATCAGCGCCAGGTCGGCGAGCCGCTCGGGCGTCACCTGCGAGGTGGCGTCGGTGACCAGCGCGGCGCGGAAGTCCCGCTCGGAGGCGTCGAACAGGGTGGCGCGCGGACAGTTGGGCAGGTTGCAGCCAGCCACCACGACGGTGTTGACGGCGAGGTCGTGCAGATGCTCTTCCAGCGCCGTGCGGTAGAACGCCGACCACCGTGGTTTGAACATGACGACCTCGCCCGCCGCCACGTGCTGGACGCCGCCCGCGAGTAGCGAGTCGTAGTCGAGGGGATGTGCCAGCAGTTCCCCGGGTACCGCGGCTCCGTCGGTGTGCGGGGCGGCGATCTGCTTCCCGGACTCGATGGCGGCCCGGCGTGGTGGGTCGGCATCGCTGCCGCCGGGGACGTACAGCCGCACGATGTGCACGATCGGCCGGTGCGCCGCGCGGAACGCCGCGAGCAGCCGGGCCATCGCGGGCACCCGTTCGGCGGTGCCGTCGACTTGCGACGGGCCCGAGACGAAATCGTTCTGCACGTCGATCAGCGCCAGGGCGCTGCGTGCCAGGTCAGGGGAGGTGTAGTCGTGGCCGGCAGACACAGCTGCGATCTTTCCAGACAACCTGCCGACGTGAGCCACTCTTGACGACCTGATCGCGGCAATGCTAAGCAACTGCACAGCATTTGTTTGCGTGCCCACCCCCGGGCGCGCGCTCGCTGACGATGAGAGGCACGCGATGACGCTGCAGTCGGTCTTGGAGGACATCCAGAAGCGCCCGGGTACGGGTGAGCTCATCCCGATCATCGATCCGGTGAGCGAAGAGCAGATCGGCGAGTTCACCGATTGCGGGCCCGAGTTCGTCGATGAGGCCGTCGCCCGCGCCAAGTCGTCCTTCGAGGCCGGCGTGTGGTCCGGATTGCCCGGCCGGGAACGCGCCAAGATCCTGTGGCGCATCGCCGACTTGATCGACGAGCACACCGCTGAGTTCGCGGCCATCGACTCGGCCAACACCGGCATGATGAAGATGCAGTCCGAACTCGTCGTGCCGACGTGCGCCGAGTTCTTCCGCTACTACGCCGGCTGGTGTTCCAAGATCAACGGCACCGCCTACGACATCCGCACCAGCGGTATCGCCTCGGACGCCTACGTCGATCAGCACGGCTACACGCTGCGCGAGCCCTACGGCGTCGTCGGCCTGATCTTCCCGTGGAACGGCCCCATCTTCAACGCCTGCGCCAAGATCGCCCCGGCGCTGGCCGCGGGCTGCAGCAGCCTGGTGAAACCCGCTGAGGAGACGCCGCTTTCGGCGCTGCTCCTGGACCGGCTGATTCACGAGGCGGGTGTGCCCGAGGGCGTTGTCAACCTGATCACCGGATACGGCCACACCGCGGGTGCCGCCATCACCGCGCATCCCGATGTCGAGAAGGTCGCCTTCACGGGTTCGACCGAAGTGGGCAAGGAGATCGTCAAGGCCTCGGCGGGCAACCTGAAGAAGGTCATGCTGGAGCTCGGTGGCAAGTCGCCGGTGCTGATCTTCGACGACGCCGAGCTTGACAAGGCCATCTTCGGCGCGGCCATGGGCATCTTCATTCACTCCGGTCAGGGATGTGTCTGCGGCTCAAGGATTTTCGTGCAGCGCGGTGTCTATGACCAGGTGGTCGAGGGCATCGCGAACGTCGCCAACTTCATGAAGTACGGCGGTCCGGAGGAAGAGGGCGTGATGAGCGGCCCGCTGATCAGTGCCAAACAGCTCAACCGGGTGTTGGGCTTCATCGACGAAGGCAGGAACGACGGCGTCGAGATCGTCGCCGGCGGCTACCGGCTGGACCGCAAGGGCTACTTCGTGCACCCGACCGTCCTGACCAACGTCGACCCCGGCATGCGCCTGTACCAGCAGGAGATCTTCGGGCCGGTGGTCAGCATCCTGCCGTTCGACACCGAAGACGAAGCCGTCGCCATGGCCAACGACACCAGCTACGGCCTGGCGGCCACCGCGTGGACCACCAACGTCAGCCGGGCGCACCGCATCGTCAAGCGCCTGCAGGCCGGCAGTGTTCAGGTCAACTGCCAGTTGGTCTTTGACCACGACCTGCCGTTCGGCGGCTACAAGCAGTCCGGCTGGGGCCAGGAGTTCGGTCGTGAAGGGCTCGAGGCGTACCTCAAGAACAAGAGCGTCGTCGTCCAGCTGTAGTCACCCGCGATTTGTGCACGATTTTCCGCGCCGACCGCGAAGAATCGTGCACAAATCCTCGGCGACGCACCATGTGACGGAGGTCACGTGGCGGCGTGACCTCGCACCCTTCGGCTGCGTAACCGTAGGTTGCCGCTACCTACGGTTGCGTACCTTGCGGGCCGGCGCGGATCCTTTGCCGTGTGAGTCACTACATCGCCAACCTGCGCGATATCGAATTCAATCTTTTCGAAGTGCTGCCGCTGGGTGCGGCCCTGGATGCGGGCACGTACGGCGATCTCGATGCCGATACGGCGCGGTCGATCCTCGACGAGGTCTCGAAGCTGGCCGAAGATGTTGCCGCAGAGACATTTGTCGAGGCTGACCGCAACCCGCCGGTGTTTCTTCCCGACGAGCACCGGATCACGATCTCGGACGACCTGGCCAAGACGGTCCGGCTGGTCAAGGAAGCCGAGTGGTGGCGGCTGGGACTCGATGAGCGGGCCGGCGGGACGCCCGCGCCGGCGGCGCTGGTGTGGGCGACGCAGGAAATGCTGATCTCGGCCAACCCGTCGGCGACCTTCCTGTACGGCCTGGGACCGGCGATGGCCCACACGCTGGCCGAAGTGGGTACCGAGGAGCAGCAGCACTGGGCCCGGACGGCGATGGACAAGGGCTGGGCCGGCACCATGGTGCTGACCGAGCCGGATGCCGGCTCCGACGTCGGCGCGGGACGCACCAAGGCCATCGCCCAGGAGGACGGCACGTGGCACATCGAAGGCGTCAAGCGCTTCATCTCCGGCGGCGATGTCGCTGACACAGCCGAGAACGTCTTCCACCTGGTGCTGGCCCGGCCCGAAGGCGCGGGGCCGGGCACCAAGGGCCTGAGCCTCTTCTTCGTACCGAATTACCTTTTCGACCCCGAGACCCTCGAATTGGGCGAGCGCAACGGCGTCTACGTCACCGGCCTCGAGCACAAGATGGGCATCAAGTCCTCGCCCACCTGTGAGCTGACGTTCGGCGCCCACGGCAAGCCCGCCATCGGCTACCTCGTCGGCGGCGTGCACAACGGCATCGCGCAGATGTTCAAGGTCATCGAGAACGCGCGAATGACGGTGGGGGTCAAGGCCGCCGGCACCCTGTCCACCGGCTACCTCAACGCGCTGGCCTACGCCAAGGAACGCATCCAGGGCGCCGACATCACCCAGATGGCCGACAAGACCGCCCCGCGTGTGGCGATCATCGAGCACCCCGACGTGCGCCGCAGTCTGATGACGCAGAAGGCGTACGCCGAAGGGCTGCGGTCGGTCTACCTGTACACCGCGGCGTACCAGAATGACGATGTGGCCCAGCTTGTTTCGGGTGCCGATGCCGATCTGGCGCACCGGGTGAACGACCTGTTGCTGCCCATCGTCAAGGGCGTGGGCTCCGAACGCGCCTACGAGATGCTGTCCGAATCTCTGCAGACTCTCGGCGGCTCGGGGTTCCTGCAGGACTACCCGATCGAGCAGTACATCCGCGACGCCCGCATCGACGCCCTGTACGAGGGCACGACAGCAATCCAGTCGCTGGATTTTTTCTTCCGCAAGATCATCCGGGACCAGGGTTCGGCGCTGGCCCATGTGTCGAGCCAGATCACGGCGACCATCGACGGCGCCGGGCCGGATCTCAAGTCTGAAACCGACCGGCTGGCAACGGCTCTGGCCGACGTTCAGGCCATGGCCGCGGCGCTGACCGGTTACCTCATGGCAGCCCAGGGCGATCCCGAGCAGCTGTACAAGGTCGGCCTGGGTTCGGTGCGGTTCCTGCTCGCGGTCGGCGACCTGGTGATCGGCTGGCGGTTGATCCTGGCCGCTCAGATCGCCCAGGCCGCGCTCGACGGCGCCGCCGAACGCGACCACGCGTTCTACACCGGCAAGGTGGCGGTGGCGAAGTACTTCGCCAAGAACATGCTGCCGCTGCTGACCTCGGTGCGTGAGGTGATCGAGACCCTCGACACCGACGTCATGGAGCTGGAGAACGCCGCCTTCTAGCCCGCCTTCCAGCGATTTGTGCACGATTTTCCGCGACAGCCGCGGAAAATCGTGCACAAATCGCCAGTGGTCGAACAGGTCACAGTTCCGGCTCTCAATTGCTGTGGATCCGGTCCCGCCGTGGAAAATGGTCCAAGGCCCACGACAGGACGAGGAGAGTGTGACGTGCGACGCGACACCCCGGCATGGCTCGGCGCCCGCGCACTGACCCGCCGACTGGGTCTGCCGCGCGCCAAGAGTTTTTGGGTGGAACGATCGCTGCCGGTGCCGATGCGCGACGGCGCGGTGCTGCTGGCCGATCATTACGCGCCGCGGACCCGCAAGCCCGCCGGCACGTTGTTGATGCGCGGGCCCTATGGCCGCGACGGCCTGCCCAACCGGGTGTTCGCCGGGCTGTACGCGGGGCAGGGTTTCCACGTCGTCCTGCAGAGCACGCGCGGCACCTTCGGGTCCGACGGTGCGTTCGAGCCCGGTCGCCACGAGGTCGACGACGGCGCCGACACCGTCGAGTGGCTGCGCGAACAGCCTTGGTACGGGGGAGAATTCGCCACCGTCGGCGCCTCCTACCTCGGTTTCACCCAGCTGGCGCTCCTCGTCGACCAACCTGCCGACCTGACCACGTCGGTCATCACCATGGCGCCCCATGATTTCGGTCATTCGGTGTGGAGCACCGGGTCATTCGCACTCGGCGATTTCCTCGGCTGGAGTTATCAGGTGGCGTGGCAGCACCGCGGTGGCTGGATCCGTCAGATCCTCCGTGGCATGGCGACACCGCGCACGCTCAAGCCGGTGCTGGAGACGCTGCCGCTCGATCCGGCCGCCGCCGAACTACTGGGCGGACGCACCCCGTGGTTCAACGCCTGGCTCGAACAGCCGGATCCGTCGTCGCCGTACTGGGCCGAGAACGGTGTGGCGGCCGCACTCGACAACCTGCGGGGCCCGGTGTTGCTGATCACCGGCTGGCAGGACGTGTTCGTCGACCAGACACTCGAGCAGTACCGGCGGCTGCGGGCGCGCGGCGTCGAGGTGGCATTGACCGTCGGGCCGTGGACGCACGGCTCCGGCGGCACCGAGGCCATCAAGGAGTCCGTGCTGTGGCTGGACGGCTCGCGCCGCGCCGCGGCTCCGGTGCGGATCTGCGTCGCCGGCGGTGACTGGCTCGACATGCAGGAGTGGCCGCCTCCGACCGCCGAACGGGTGTGGCACCTGCATCCCGGCGCGGCGCTGGCCGAGACTCCACCGGACAGTGGGGCGCCGTCCACGTTTGTCTACGACCCGGCCGACCCGACACCGAGTATCGGTGGGCGCCTTCTGGTTTCGGGCAAGTCGGGCTACATCGACGACACCGCGCTGGCCGAGCGGTCCGACGTCCTGTCTTTCACCAGCCCCGTGCTGCCCGCCGACCTCGACGTCATCGGAACCCCGTACGTCGAGCTGGACCACCGGACCGACAATCCGCATGCCGACGTGTTCGTGCGCATCAGTGACGTTGCGCCCGATGGATATTCGACCAACGTCACGGACGGCTACCTGCGGCTCACCGCGGCTGACGCCCCCGCAGCGCTGCTGCGCCTGGAGCTCGACGCCACCGCGTACCGGTTCGCCGCCGGCCACCGGATCCGCCTGCTGGTCGCCGGCGGCTGTTTCCCGCGGTTCGCGCGCAATTTGGGCACCGGTGACCCGCTGGGGACCGCAACCCGGATGGTGCCCTCGGTGCACACCGTCGCACACGGCGACGGCGGGCAGTCCCGGCTGGTGCTGCCGGTCAGCGCAACGTGACGACCACTTTGCCCTTGGCGGAACGGTTTTCCAGCGAGGCGATGGCGTCGGCGGCCCGCTCCAGCGGATAAACCTCGGGCACCGGCGGGATCACCGCACCGGACGCCAGCAGCGGCTCCAGCTCCTCCCACTGCTCGGCGAGGTAACCCGGGTGGGTCATGGCCCACGCACCCCAGCCGACACCCACGGCGTCGACGTTGTTGAGCAGCAGCCGGTTCACCTTGACCGTCGGGATATCGCCGCCGGTGAACCCGACCACCAGCAGCCGGCCGCCGGGGGCCAGTGAGCGAAGGGAATCGGTGAACCGGTCGCCGCCAACCGGGTCGAGGATCAGGTCGACACCCCGACCGCCGGTCAGCTCACGCACCGCGTCCTTGAAGCCCTCGGCAAGAACGACGTCGGAAGCCCCGGCAGCACGGGCGATTTCGGCCTTGTCCGGCGAGCTCACCACCGCGATGGTGCGGGCGGCCCCGAACGCCGGCGCCAGCCGCAGCGTCGACGTGCCGATACCGCCGGCGGCGCCGTGGACCAGCACGGTCTCGCCCGGCGTGAGGCGGCCGCGGGTACGCAGCGCGCAGTGCACCGTCAGGTCGTTGAACAACAGTCCGGCGCCGGCTTCGAACGACACCGCGTCGGGCAGCTTGAAGACCCGATCGGCCGGTAGCGCAACGACTTCCGCCATCGCGCCGGACAGCATGGTCAACGCCGCGACGCGGTCGCCGGCCACGACGTGCGCGCCCTCGGGCGCGCTGCGCACCACGCCCGCGAGTTCGGCGCCGGGGGTGTACGGCAACTCGGGCTTGTGCTGATAGAGACCGCGGGACTGCAGCGCGTCGGGGAAGGCGACGCCGGCGGCGTGCACCTCGATCACCACGGCGCCGGTGCCGTCAGGTTCGGGAATCTCGTTCAGTTCGGCTGCTGACGGGCCGTCCAACCGGGCGATCTGAATGGCGCGCATGGTGCTCTTCTCCTGTGGGGCTGCCGGTGAGTCCCTGTCACTGTCGCATGTCGCCTTCAGCGTCCGCCCCGGGCACCGAGTAAAAGGCCGGCCACCACCGATCCGATACCGGCGATCTCGCCGATACCCGGCACTTGATGCAGCACTGTCAGACCGATGATGGTGGCGGTCACCGGCAACAGCGCCAGGAGGATCGCAAACCGCGCTTGGCCGACCTGGCGGAGGACGACCTGGTCGAGGCCGTAGGGGATGGCCGTCGACAGCAATCCGACGCCCAGACCGAGCAGCCAGGTGCGGGCGTCGAAGAACACAGCCGCGTTCGTGTGGGTCTGCAGGCCGATGATGATCGGTGCGAAAATCACTGCAGCGGTGGACATCCCGAGAGCGAGAGCATCCAGCCCGCCGTGCGCGTCCGCCACGCGTTTGCCCACCAGGATGTAGCCGGCCCACAACGCCGCGGCGGCCAGCGCCCACGCGACCCCGGCGAGTTCGGAGGTGAACTCGATGCCGGCCAACAGTGCGACGCCGCCGGCGGCGAGGCCGGCCGCGAGGAGGTCCCGAGGTCGGCGTGAGCCGAGCGTCGCCACCAGGGTGGGTCCGATGAATTCCACCGCGACGGCAGTGCCCAGGGGGATGCGCGCCAACGCCTCGTAGAACGCGATGTTCATGCCGACGGTGATCAACCCGAACAACGTCGCGATCGTGATCCGGCGGCGCGTCAGCCGCATCCGCCACGGCCGGCGCCAGGCCGCCAGCACCAGCGCGCCGGCGGCGGCCCGCAGCCAGGCCACCGTCGCCGGCTGCGTGGTGGAGAACAGGAAGACGCCGATCGCGGCGCCGAGATACTGCGATGCCGCACCGGTGACAAAGACGAAGGGCACCGACCACCCCGGCAGCTCACGAAGCTTCACCCGCGCGGCACCCGACGGTTGTCGATCCCGGTCACCCGGCGCAGATTACCGTCGACCTACCATCCGTGGATGATCGACGCACGTGCCGCAGTGTTGCTCCGCCCGGGTACGACCCCCGAACTGAACGACGTCCAGATTCGTGAACCGCAGGGCAACGAGGTGCTGGTCGGCATCAGCGCGGTGGGCATCTGCCATACCGACATCAGTACGGCGGCGCGCTGGCCGGAGAAGCGACTGCCCATGGTGTTCGGCCACGAGGGCGCGGGCACCGTGCTGGCCGCGGGCCCGGACGCCCGCATCGACGTCGGCAGTCGGGTCGTCCTGACCTTCGCAAGCTGCGCGCAGTGTGCCGCCTGCTCGTCCGACACGCCGGCCTACTGCGACAACGCGACACGCCTGAACATGGCCGGCGACCGCGGTGATGAGTCGAGCGCCCTGCGGCTGGCTGGTCAGCCCGTTCGCGGTGGATTCTTCGGCCAGTCCAGCTTCGCCACGCACGCGCTGGCCAACACGTCGAATGTCGTGGTGCTGCCCGACGGCATCGACGCCCAGTTGGCGGCGCCGCTGGCCTGCAGTGTGCAGACCGGGGTCGGCGCGGTGCTGAACACCCTGGCGGCGGGGCCCGGCGACGTGGTGGTGGTGTGGGGCGCCGGCGCGGTCGGTCTCTCGGCGGTGATGGGTGCCCGCATCGCCGGGTGCCGCGCGATCATCGCGGTCGATCCGATTGCCGAACGACGTTCGCTGGCAATCGAATTGGGTGCGACCGGAGCCGTCGACTCGGCCTCGGAGACCCTGCCTGCCGAGATCATGGAACTCACCGGCGGTGGCGCGACGCTGGCCGTTGACACCACCGCGCGTGGCGACGTCATCAGCACCGCGCTGAGCATGCTGCGCAAGTGCGGCACGCTCGCGCTCGTCGGGCTGGGTGCGCTCACCGCGGAACTGCCCGTCGGCCTGATCCTGGCCAACGGACTCCGTGTGCAAGGGGTCATCGAAGGCGACAGCGAGCCGCACACCTTCATCCCGCGGCTCGCCGGGCACGTCCTCAGCGGTGAGTTGCCCATCGACAAACTGGTGCGGACCTACCAGTTCGACCGTTTCGCCGACGCCTGGTCCGACGCCGCGGCCGGTCGCGCTGTCAAACCCGTGCTGGTTATTTAGGTAGGCTCGCTGGTACGGGATGTCCCGCCGGCAACGTCGCCGAACCCGAACGGAGCAGTATGACCGCCTTCACCTCATCCAAGCTGGTCAGACCCGGACGTCCCGCGCCCCTGCCACCAGGCCGTGCCATGGAGATCAAGGCCGTCGACGGCACCCGGCTGCATGCCGAGGTGTTCGGTCCCGAACACGGGCAGCCGATCGTGTTCGCCCACGGCATCACCTGCGCCATCGGCGTGTGGGGCAACCAGATCGCGGAGCTGGCGACCGACTACCGGGTCATTGCCTACGACCACCGCGGGCACGGCCAGAGTGCCGCTCCCAAAGGCCGTCACAAGTACAACCTGGACTTTCTCGCGGCCGACCTCGATGCGGTGTTGGGGGCGACGCTCAGGCCGGGGGAGCGGGCCGTCATCGCCGGGCACTCGATGGGTGGCATCGCCATCACGTCCTGGGCACAGCGCTACCCGCAGCGTGTCACCGAATGTGCGGACGCCGTCGCCCTGATCAACACCACGACCGGCGACCTGCTGAAGTTGGTCCAGCTGGCACAGGTCCCGAACTCGCTGGCCAAGTCCCGGGCCTACGCCGCCGGGCGCATCCTGAAGACGTTCGGCGGGGCTCCGCTGGTGCCAGGCTCACGGAAAGCGGCGCGCCAGTTCGTCGCCATGATCGCCGTCGGACGTGACGCCGACCCTGCCGTCGCCGACTACGTCTACGAACTGTTCATGGGCACCTCCGCGGCCGGCCGTAGTGGATGGGTGAACGCTCTGGTGGACAACCTCGATGCGCATCACATCGGACTGGACAACCTGACGGTGCCGACGTTGGTCATCGGCAGCACCAAGGACCGGTTGCTGCCCATCGCGGCGTCCCGCCGGATCGCCAGGAGCGTGCCGAATCTGTGGTCGTTCGTCGAACTGGGCGGCGGTCACTGTGCAAACCTGGAACGTCCCGAGCAGGTCAATCAGCATTTGCGGGCGCTGCTCGTCGGCTCGGCCCACAGTTCGACGGCCTAGGACCGCCATGTCCTAAGGTGATACCGGCGGTACCGGATTTGATCAAGGGAGATTCATGACGGCCAGCGACGGCGAGTTCTTCGATGTGCTGATCATCGGTGCCGGTATCTCCGGCATCGGCGCCGCGTACCGGCTGCACCAGCGCAACCCGCAGCTGACCTACACAGTCCTGGAACGGCGGGCACGCATCGGCGGCACGTGGGATCTGTTCCGCTACCCGGGTATCCGGTCGGACAGCGACATCTTCACGCTGAGCTTCCCGTACCAGCCGTGGACGCGGCCGGAGAACATCGCCGACGGTGATCACATCCGTGAGTACCTGACCACCGCGGCACGCACGCACGGCATCGACCGTCACATCACCTTCAACACCCATGTGCAGTCGGCCGACTGGGATTCGACGACCGACACCTGGACGGTGCAGACCCTGCAGGACGGCGTGGCCAGGTCGTACCGCGCCCGATTCCTGTTCTGCGGCACCGGGTATTACAACTACGACAAGGGCTACACCCCGGACTTCCCGGGCATCGATGCCTTCAGCGGCGACGTTGTCCATCCGCAGTTCTGGCCGGAGTCACTCGACTACGCCGGCAAGAAGGTGGTGGTGATCGGCAGTGGTGCGACCGCCGTCAGCCTGGTGCCCGCCATGGCGAAGACGGCCGCGAAGGTGACCATGCTGCAGCGGTCGCCCACCTATCTGATGTCGCAGTGGCAGATCGACCCCATGGTCAGCCTGATCCGGAAGCTGTTGCCGGACAAGATCGCTCACCGCATCGTGTGGTTCCGGAACGTGCTCATCAGCGTCCTCAGCTACAACTTGTTGCGCAAATTCCCCAAGGGCGGGCGCCGGCTCATCCGGAGCCGGGCCGTGGCCGCACTGCCGGCCGGCTACCCCGTGGACGTGCACTTCAACCCGAAGTACGACCCCTGGGACCAACGCCTCTGCGCCGTGCTCGACCGCGACATCTTCACGGCGATCGGTGACGGCCGCGCCGAGGTCGTCACCGACCACATCTCGCACTTCGACGCCGACGGCATCGTGCTGAAGTCCGGTGCGCGCATCGACGCCGACATCGTCGTCACCGCGACAGGGCTGGAGTTGCAGGCCCTCGGCGGCATCTCCCTGTCGGTCGACGGTGTCGCGATCACGCCGTCGGACCGCTACGTCTACAAGGAGTTCCTGCTCGAGGACGTGCCGAACATGGCATGGTGCCTGGGTTACACCAACGCATCGTGGACCCTGCGCGCCGACATGACCGCCCGTGCCTTCGCAAAGCTGGTGGCGTACATGGACTCTCACGGCTACACGCACGCCTACCCGCATCTGGGTGACGTGCCGATGGACGAGAAGAAAACCTTCGATCTCGATGCCGGCTACATCAACCGCAATCCCCATGCGCTGCCGAAATCCGGCACCCATCGCCCGTGGCACGTCCGGCACAACTACGTGCTCGACGTCATCGACCACCGCTTCGACCGCATCGAAGAGTCCATGGTCTTCGGCCGGGTGACGCAGCGGGTCTGATTTCTCCCGCGAGCGGTCCCCTGCGAGGTGCGGAACGTCGGCCTCGCGTTGATCGTGCGCTCAGCATCTTCACTATTCGAACGTTGTGAGCGTCAACGCACGGTCAAAGCCCACAAGACATTTGCTTGTCAAGTGCCCAGCAGGGGGTGGGTCGCGACTGTGCCACCTGATCGTCGATTTCACGATTTCGACCGTCTGATTGCACAGTCACGAAGTCGATGAACCACACCCCGCCACGACTGTGCAATCAGCGCGCCTCATCCACAGATCTGACGGTCTGTACGCACCTTCGGCGTTCAGGATTCTTCTTGCTCGGTGAGTCTGGCCGGGGCTGCCAGGCGCCAGGAGTCCTGGAGGATGTCGGTCAGTTCCTGCTCATCGTCGAGCGCCGCCAGCCGCACCCGCACCCACGACGATGCCGCCTCGTGGCGCGGCACCCAGAACTTGTGCGGTTCGGCCGCGATCAACTCTTCGCGGTCGAATCTGGGGCAGCGCACCGCAAATGAGGTCTCATCGTCGGGCACGGTGACGAACATCTTGCGCGCCACATCGAACGTCGGATGGCCCCAACGCTCCTTCTCGGTGGTCTCGGGGAGCGACAGCGCGATGCGGCGCACATCATCGGCATCGAGCACGGTTTTCGAACCTTCCGGGGCTTGCTGTGGTGGAGTGTGTCCGTCGAGGCAGCCTACCGGCGGGTGCTGACAGGTAATCGTCTCGCGCAGTCAGGCCAGGGCAGCGGCGAGTTGGTCGACAACGGCCTCGATCGCGCCGGGATCACTCAGCCGGTCCGGCGCCCACGCCAGCGCGATTCTGGCCGGGGCCCAGGTGCTTTCGTCGATCGGGATCAGCTTGAACTCGGGCGGCGAGAAGATGCGGCCCAGCGTCGAGGCGGGCGCGTAGCTGACCAACGCGACGAGATACCGGTTGAACACGTGGCTGGCCATCTCCAGCTCACCGCCCAGCTGACCGACGGTCCGCACGATGCGCGTGATGCCCCGTTGGTTGAGGCCGCGGGCCATCTGCGCCAGCACCACGGGGTTGGGCCGCGCGAAGTCGATCACGACATCGCGCTCACGCAGGTCCTCGATGGCGATGAGGTCATTGGCTGCGAGCGGGTCGTCGAACCGCACCGCTGCCGCGCCCGGATAGGTGGCCACGACGCGGTGCCGAATGCGTTTGTCGGCGGCCGGCAGGTGGATCAGGCCCAGATCCAGGTGGCCGGAGACGAGCTTGGCGATGACCTCCGCCGCGGACCCGGGCACACTGAACTCGGTGGTCATGGCGAGGCCGGCCACCGCCTGCTCGAACCTGGCGAGGAAATCCGATGGCGCATAGGCAGTCGCTCCGATCCGAACAGGGTTGCTCGCCTGCGTGATTCGCGACGCGGTCGCCTTCAGCTCCTCGACCCGGCGCAGGATGTCGCGCGCCGGTTCCAACAGCTCCCTGCCCAGCGGCGTCAGGCGGACATCGTGGTAGGTGCGTTCGAAAAGTTCACCACCCAGCTCGCGTTCGAGCAATTTGATCTGCTTGCTCAGTGGCCGCGGCGTGATCATCAATCGATCGGCGGCGCGCTTGAAGTGCAGCTCTTCGGCGACGGCGACGAAGTAGCGAAGCCGGGTGAAATCGATCTCCATGGGGTGCGTCGGTTACCGTCTCGAATGTTCTGCTGCCGCAGGTACTTCGAGAACGGCACGGGCGAGCAGATCCTCGATCTGCTGGTCGCCCAGGCCGAGCAGTTCGGCCGCGACCTCGCGGGTCTGCTCCCCGAGCAGCGGCGCCTGCCCCAGTGGGGGATCGGGGATGCGGTCAGCATGGATTTGCACGTTCTCCATCATGAACGGTGTGGTGCCGTGCGGATGCAGTTCCTCCCGGAACGCCCGTCGCTCCACGTAGTAGTCCCAGGCGGGCACCTCGACGGCGTGCAGCACAGCCCCGGCGGGGACGCCTGCGGCCTGCAGCTTCGTCATCGCGTCCGCCGGCGCATGCCGAGACGTCCACGCGCCGAGTGCCGTGTCGAGCCGCGCGCGCTGACGGTCCCGGCCGGCTCGCGAACCCAGCTCCACATCGGCGCCGAGATCGGGCCGGTCGATCACCTCGCACAGGGCTGACCAGTCGGCGTCGTCGCGGACGGTGACCGCGATCCAGGTGTCATCTCCGGCGCCGGGAAACAGGCCCCACGGTGCGTCCCGTACCGGCTGGTCGTCGCGCGCATGACCGCGACGGCTGAGCACCTCGCCGGCGATATCGTCGGCCAGGTGACTGAGCATCACCTCCGCTTGCGCGACGCTCGCCGATCCACCGCCACCGCTGCGTTCGCGGCGGAGCAGGAGCGCCACGGCACTCAACGCCCCGATTCGCGCCGCCACGTGGTCGGGGTACACCGTGACGGTGTCGCAGAACGCGTCGGGGTCGTCCGGATAGGTCCACAGCTTCGTGAAGCCCGCCGCGGCGCGAACCAACGGGCCGTAGCCGAGTCGTTTCGCCCATGGTCCGGTGGCGCCGTACGCCGAGCTGTCGACGACGACGATGCCAGGATTCACCTGCTGCAGCGTGGCGAAGTCCATACCGAGCGCAGCTGCCACACCGGGTTTGAAGTTGCTCAGCACGACGTCGGACTGCGCTACCAGCTGGTGTGCCAGCGCCCGGCCTTCCTCGGACCGCAAGTCGATCCCGATCGACCGCTTGTTGCGGTGGCCCGCGGCGTAGGCCTGTGTCATCCGGGTGAGGCTGATGCGCAGCCCGTCGGGGAAGGCGGAATTCTCGACCTTGACGACGTCGGCGCCGAGATCGGCGAACAGGCGACCGGTGTCGCTGCCGACGACGATGACGCCGAGGTCCAGCACGCGCAGCCCCTCCAGAGGCAGCCCGAGCTCGCCGCGCTCGCGCGCGGTGAGGGTGGGCGCGTCGCGGAGCGGACGGTGACCCGGTGCCTCGATGTTGAGGCTGCTCGCCCGGTGCCCGTCGATCTCGACGACGCCGACCGGCACGGGCGCCGTGAGCCCGGGGGAGAGTTCGGTCTCGCGGAAGAAGCCGCGCGCGGCAACCTGTTCGGTGGACAGCGCCTCGGCCAGGCTCAGTACCGCGGCCGTCGGCACACCGTGGCGTTGTCCGGCCAGTTCCAGCTCAGCGCGGGTCTTGTCGGCACAGAACTGCTCGATGGCGCCGAAGAGAGTCGCGGACGCGAAACGCTCACGGAGGCTGTTGAACTTCGGGTCGGCGAATTCCGCGGGCCGTCCCATCCACTCGAACATGCCCTGCCACTGGCGTTTCGCCAACACACACATGCGGACGTGGCCGTCCTTGCATTTGAAGATCGGATACCGCTGCTGCTCGGCGATCCAGTCGCGCTTCTGTTCGCTGATGGGCACGCCCGCCGCCGCGCTGCCCGCCGTACCGAATGGCGGGTCGAGGGTCTGCATGGCGCCTTCGAGCACCGAGAAGTCGATGAGATCGCCTGTGCCCGTGCGCAGCCGATCCAGAAACACACAGAGGGTGAAGAAAGCGGCCTGGGCCGCCGCGACGTGGTACGGCAGGTCCGCGCCCGGCGGCACCAGCGGTGCCTGCCCAGGGATGCCCGACCGGGACAGCTCGCTGGTCAACGCGTGCAGCACCGGAGTGGTGGCCTGCCAGCCGCGGTAACGCGTATCGCGCCCGAAGTCACTGATGGACAGGATGACCAACGCCGGATGGTCGGCGTGAATCTGCTTGACCGCCAGGGACTTCTCGGCTGCAGACCCCGGGCGCGTGTTCTCGATGAGGATATCTGCGGTCGCCACCAAATCGGCCCACGCCTGCTGCCCGCCCGGTGTCGACGTATCGATCTCGACCGTGGGGAGGCCGTGGCGGTTGATGGCGGTGCCGATGGGCACCCCGTCGATACGCGGTCCGGTGGTGTCGGCCGCCGTCACGCCGGCCAGGTGTACCGACGTGACGTGGGCACCGAGATCGGCCAGGAGCCGGCCGACGGCCGTGATCGGTCCGGCGGTCAGATCGACAATCTCGATACCTGACAGCGGCGGGTCGTACGCCATGTTCGTCAACTGCGCCGAGCCTGGCGGAACGGGATGTCGCGGTCGGTTTCGGGTTCCTTCGCCAGGCCCAATACGCGTTCGCCGATGATGGTGCGCTGAATCTGGTCGGTGCCACCACCGATTGACGTGAAGAATGCGTTGAGCGACAGGAAGTTGACGTCGTCGGCCTCGGGGTTGTCGGGGCCCGCCAACAGCGACTCGGTCCCGATGATCTCGGTCTTCAGCGCCGCTTCCGAGTGCAGGATGCGCGACATCGCCAGCTTGCCCAGCGACATGATCGAACTCGACGTGCCCTGACTGGTGGCCGCCTTGGCGCGAAGATTGTTGAGCCGGTTGAGTTCCCGCAACGCCAGCACATCCGCGAGCCGCTCCCGCAGCGCGGCGTCATCGAGACGTCCATGCTCGCGGGCCAGTTCCACGAGGCTGTCGGCCTTGGACTTGTTCCGCGATCCGCGTCCACCGTCGCCCATGATGGAGCGTTCGTATGCCAGGGCGGTCTGCAGGACGCGCCAACCGTTCCCTTCTCCGCCAACGAGATTCGCGTGCGGCACCGTGGCGTCGGAGATGAACACCTCGTTGAAATGCGTTTCACCGGTGATCTGCACCAGAGGCCGCACTTCGATGCCGGGCTGGCGCATCGGGATGATGAAGTAGCTCATGCCCTTGTGCTTGGGTGCATCCCAGTCGGTGCGTGCGATCAGCAGACCGTACTCGGACGTCGCCGCACCCGACGTCCACACCTTCTGGCCGTTGACCACCCAGCGGTCGCCGTCGCGAACCGCGGTGGTGCTCACCCCGGCCAGATCCGACCCGGCGCCGGGCTCGCTGTAGAGCAGACAGGTGCGCGCCGCTCCGGTCAGAAAGTCTCGTAGCAGTTCGTGTTTCAGCTCGTCCGAGCCGAACGCGAACAGGGTGTTGGCGGGGATGTTGTGCTTGTCCTGGCAGGCGCCGGTGGCCTTGACGGCGCGGAACTCCTGGTGGATGACCGCGGCGAGCTTGCTCGGGTAGCCGCGGCCGAACCAATCGGCTGGATACGTGGGGACGGCGTACCCGGCGTCGAGAACCTTTTCCCGCCAGGCGATTTCCTCAGGTGAGCTGACCCAGGGGTCATCCGACGGCGGCAATGCGGCCCAGTTCTGCGCGAGCCAGTCGCGTACCTCGGTACGCAGGTCGTCAGGATTCGGTGCGATGGTGGTCATCTCAGGCGCCCTTTGCTGCCAGGTAGCGCTCACGGTGGTCACGTGAGCTGCCGAACAGTTGACGGCCGGTGCGTGCCCGGCGCAGGAACAGGTGCGCGGGGTGCTCCCAGGTGAAGCCGATGCCGCCGTGCATCTGGATCGATTGCATGGCGGTGGTGTGGTAGACCTCCGCACAAGCGAATGCGGCGAGGGCGACGGGACCGTCCGCGCCTGCCGGGTCGGTGTCGAATTGCGCGGCGGCATACTGTGCGGCCGAGGTGGCGGATTCGACTTCCAGCAGCAGGTCGGCCGCCATGTGCTTGATCGCCTGGAAGCTGCCGATGGGCCGCCCGAATTGGATCCGGGTCTTGAGGTATTCGACGGTGACATCGAACAGGTGGCGGGCTCCGCCGACCTGCTCGCCGGCGAGAGCGATCACCGTGAGGGACAACGCGTGTTCGACAGCTGCCCAGCCGCCGGTACCGATGCGACGGGCCGGGGTCTGGTCGAAGGTGTACGTCGAAAGCCGGACGGTGGCGTCGAAAACCGTTGCGGCGGTGCGGTCGAAGCCCTGTGCGTCCGGGGCGACCTCGAAGATGGCGATGCCCTCGTCGGTCGTCGCGACGACGATATTGACGTCGGCGATCTGCCCGTCGAGCACATAGTGCGCGGTGCCGGTGAGTTGGTGCCCGTCACCGTGCCGAACTGCCTGAACCGCAACACCATCCGGTGCCCACGTGCCCCGGGACCCGGTGGCCGCCACGGTTGCGATCGAGGAACCCTCGGCCAACCCAGGCAAGAGGCGCGCCTTGTCGTCGTCGGTGCCGGCAGCCTGGATCAACGCCGTGGCGAAGACCGCACTCGACAGGAACGGGGCCGGAAGCAAGGCCGCACCCGTGACCTCGGCGACCGCCTCGAGCTCCTGCGCGCCCAGTCCCACACCACCGTATTCGGGGTCGACGATCAGGCCCGCCACGCCCTGGGCCGCCAGCCTGTTCCACAGGTCGCGGTCGAATCCATCGTCGGTGCTCATCACCCGGCGGACGTCGGCTTCGGTGCAATGCTCACTGAGCAGGTCTTTGACGGCTGCGGCGAGTTCGGCGCGTTCGGCCACGCTCATCGTCATGTGTTCACCCTTCTGCATGTCAGGTCCATGCAACGTGCATGCCGCCGCCCTGTAAATCGCATTGTGCGACACCTGTACGTTTCCTCATGCGACATCTGCGGGACGTGAGATGTCCCGAACGCTCATGTGTGGGTTTCCGTGCTGGTCGTTTACAGCGGTGGCCGCAGCCCGCCAAGGTGGAGGTATCCCGGAGAAGGTCCGGCGCCAGAAGAGGAAATATCAGTGTCACTTGATCCCAGAACCCCGGTGCTCGTCGGCTACGGCCAGGTCAACCAGTACGACGAAAACCCGGGTGGCGAGCCGGTCGACCTGATGGAAGCGGCGGCGCGAGAAGCCGCCGACGCCCGCGTCCTCGAGGCTGTCGACGCCGTGCGGATCGTCAACCTGCTGTCGGTGCGCTACCGCGATCCGGGCCTCTTGCTCGCGCAGCGCATCGGCGCCGCCGGCGCCGTCACGCGCTACACCCCGATCGGTGGCAATGTGCCGCAGTCGTTGGTGAACCAGGCATGTCTGGACATCCAGCAGGGCCGCAATGAGGTGGTGCTGATCGCCGGCGGCGAGACCTGGCGGACGCGCACGCGGTTGAAGGCGCGCGGTGAGCGGCTGACCGGCACCGAGCAGGACCAGTCGGTCCCGCTCGCCCCCAGCGATCCCGAGTTCACCATGGCCGGGCCCGCGGAACTGCGGATCGGGCTGGTGGCGCCGTCGCATGTGTATCCGATGTTCGAGCAGGCGCTGCGGATCGCCGCGGGGGAGGCCCCGGAGGAGCACCGGCGCAGGATCGGCGAGTTGTGGGCGCGGTTCAGCCAGGTGGCGGTAGGCAATTCGCATGCGTGGAGTCGGGAGGCGGTGCCTGCCGAGGAGATCTGGCAGCCGGGTCCGGACAACCGGATGATCAGCTGGCCGTACACCAAGCTGATGAACTCCAACAACATGGTCGACCAAGGTGCGGCGCTGATCCTGACCTCGGTGGGCAAGGCCGAAGCGCTGCAGATTCCCAGGGACCGTTGGGTTTTCCCGTACGCGGGTACCGACGCTCACGACGCCTATCTGATCGGAGAGCGGGCGAGCTTCGCCGGATCGCCGGCGATCCGCATCGCGGGCCGCCGGGTGCTGGAACTCACCGGGCTCGGCATCGACGACATCGACGCGGTCGACGTCTACTCATGCTTCCCGTCGGCGGTGCAGGTCGCGGCGCGTGAACTGGGCCTGGGCCTGGATGATCCGGCGCGGCCACTGACGGTGACCGGTGGCCTGACGTTCGCCGGCGGTCCGTGGAACAACTACGTGTCGCATTCGATCGCCACCATGGCTGAGCGGCTGGCGGCCAATCCGGGCGAGGTCGGCCTGATCACGGCCAACGGCGGGTACCTGACCAAGCACAGCTTCGGCGTCTACAGCACCGAGCCGCCTGCGCACGAATTCCGTTGGGAGGATGTGCAATCGGAGGTAGATGCCGAGCCGAAGGTGCTGGCCGAGGACGACTGGTCGGGCACCGGTACCGTGGAAACCTGGACCACGCCGGTGACGCGTGACGGCGTCCCCGAGAAGGTCTTCGTCGCCGTCCGGACACCCAGCGGCAGCCGGGCGTTGGCGGTGATCACCGATTCTTCGCAAGCCGAGGCCAGTACCCGCGAGGACCTCGCCGGAGCTGCCGTGACCGTCAAACCGGACGGCACCGCCGGGCTGGAGTAAGCCGACAGCGAACAACGGTGCGCCGCAGGGAATAGATCGACGACCTCCCTCGCTGAATCTGTGCACTAGTGCCGACGTTGCCCGTCGCCCAGGCGTGCGATCTCAAAAGCATTGTCGGAGTTCGTGAAGGGATACCGCGATGGCTACCAACGCTGCGTCAGTTGGCTTCCACCCCGCCGCGGCCGCGATGCACTGGTGGTCGGACAAGACCACCGCGTTCATGACCCGGCTGCATCTGGCCACGAAAGTGCGTCAGCCGGAGACATTCCGCCACAAAGCATTCGAGCAGGCCGCCACCGAACGCGAGATGTGGCGGCTCTGAGCCTTTCGCCTGACGACATGACTCGCGTGCGTCATGCTGATTGTCTGTCCGTCGTCGTCAGGAGGTAACGGTGTCAGTGGCGTCCAACGTCGTCGTCGGCGTCAATGCGGTGTTCTTTGCGGGCATGGGCGTGCGGGCCCTGACCGCACCGGCGGAGATGTTGCGACCATTCGGAATCACCTTGGGCGAAGCGGCATCTCGGGCCGAGGTGCGGGCGGTCTATGGTGGTTTCGGATTGGCCATCGCGGCGATCCTCGGATACGCCATCGCGGCGCCGGAGCAGATCCGTATCGGCATCGTGGTCACCGTGAGCGTGGCCTTGCTCGGTATGGCATTCGGGCGGGTGTGCGCGGCGCTCGCCGGTGATCGAACGTCGTTCTACCCCAACCAGTTCTACGGCATCGTCGAAGTGATTCTGGCGGCGTCTCTGTTGTGGGCCGCATAGCGAACAAGACAAATGTCCCCGGCACGCCGTTGTGCCGGGGACATTTCTATTGCGCGGCCGGGGAAGCCGCGCAAATCTAGGGGGCCATGGTCAGCCAGTCGGGGAAGCCCGACGGGTCGTGGCGGCCGAGCGCACCGTGCTCGAACAGGCCCCAGCCTTCGGCGGGCGGCTTGTTGCCCTCATGGCACACCGCACGC
Source organism: Mycobacterium sp. SMC-16 (assembly GCF_046250085.1). Taxonomy (NCBI): domain Bacteria; kingdom Bacillati; phylum Actinomycetota; class Actinomycetes; order Mycobacteriales; family Mycobacteriaceae; genus Mycobacterium; species Mycobacterium sp. SMC-16. Next base: position 4,059,386 of record NZ_CP176427.1, on the reverse strand, counting down.
CCGACGTGGTCGATGACGCCGAAGCCGGAGCGCGCGATGATGCCGGGGTCGGTCATGTCGTAGGTGAGGCGTTCGGTGAACTTCTCGCCCTTCCACATGCCGTGCAGCCAGTCGGCGTCACCGCCGTAGCCGCCGCCCACATGGATCGGCACCGGCAGCTTGGATTCCACGTCGAAGCGGACCGGGGTGCCGTCGAGCGCCGTCGCCTCGATGGTGGCACCGGTGGGAATGCGGGTACCGGAGACGTAGTGGATCTTCACGCGTGGCCAGCCGAGCTGCTCGACGCGTCCGTCCTTCCAGACGCGGCTGCAGTCGTTGAGCGACCGGAAGCCGTCGGGAGCTTCCTGGATGATCATCACGAGCGAGAACTCCTCGAACGCGATCGGCACGTACAGCCACCACATGCCCTCGAAAGGTGGATCCGCCGGGCGCCCGGCCGGCTCGGCCTCACCGACGGGGCGGATGCCCCAGGACCGGTCACGCGAACCGATCCAGGTGTCCGGGCTGACCTTGATGTCTTCACCGTCGATGGCGAGGGTGCCGCTCCATGAACCCAGCTGAGCGAAGCGCTGCGCATTCAGCGTGACGCGGTTGCCCTGCCGCATGAGGTGCGGCTGTTCCTGCACCACGTCGAACAGGCCGTTCCACGTCAGGTCCGCGGCAATGCCCTCCGTCTCATCGAGCACGATGCGCACCTGGTGCAGCGGGTCGGTGACCTCGATGCGATAGCCGACGACGTGCTGGTTCAACCGGTCCTGGTCGATCGCGTCGGACAGGTGGACAGCGGTCTGGGTGTCACCGCGGCGGACGAGGAAGTAGGCGTCCTTCACCCCGAGGTTGGGGTAGTAGCCCATGCCGGTGATGACGAAGATGTCACCGGTGCGGTCGTGGGCGTTGAAGTAGCAGCGGTCGTAGAAGTTCCGGTCGCTGGATCCCGGCCACGCGATGGGCTGCGGGACCTGGTGGATCGGATATTCGTCCATGGGGCCGAGCATCAGGCGGTTCCTTCCAGGAGCTTCTCCAGCAGAGACTTGTGGTAGAAGAGCGATTCGAGGTCCTCGGGCTGTTCCATCTCGCCGAAGTGCACACGGCGGGCGCCGGTGCGCATGAATACGCAACACCACACGACGCCGGAGTAGATGTAGAACCAGTGCAGGTCGCCGACCTCGATGCCGGTGAAGTTCTTGTAGGCCGCGCGCACGTCCTCTTCGCGCAGCACGTCCGGCAGCCCGGGCAGCCCGGCCAACCCGCCCAACTCTTGGAACACCTTGTGCGCGAAGATGATCCATGACACGTCGAACTCGCGCGGGCCGACGGTGGCCATCTCCCAGTCCAGCACCGCGGATGGCCGGAAGTCCTGGTACATCACGTTGCCGATGCGCGAATCACCCCACACCAGAACCGACTCGGATGCCGCGACGTCCTCGGGGAAGTTCTCCTCGAGCCAGACGAGGGCGCGCTCGACCAGCGGCGAGCGGCCCAGGCCCGCCGCCGCGAACTGGTACCAGTCCTTTAGCCAGCCGAAGTGCCGGCGCAGCGCGGTCTCGCCGGGCGGGTCGATCTCTTGCAGGAAACCGAAGGTCTTTTCCGCATCGGGGATCGAGTGCAGCTTGGCGATGGCCTCGACCGTGCTGTCCTGCAGCGTGCGCTGCTGCTCCGGCGTGGCGTCGGCGAACCAGTTGCCGCCGAACGTGTACGGCATGACGTCCGGCGGGACCACGCCGTCGACGCAGTCCATCAGGAAGAACGGCGAACCGAGGACCTCGCCGGTGTTCTCCAGCCAGCGGACGCGGGGGACCGGGACGTCGGTGAGCTCGGCGGCCAGGCGCATGACGTCGAACTGGTGGTCCAGGCGGTAGGAGGAGAAGACGGGGACGTCTTCGGTGGTCGGCGCGACGCGGGCTACCCACTTCTGCTCCACCGGCGTGCCGTCCTCGGTCCAGCGGCCCGTGAGAATGATTGTCTCAGAGGACATTCCGTTGGAATCGATACCGCTCTCGACGGTGATGTCGGGCTTGATGCCACCTTCCATCACTGTGGACAGCCACTGTGACAGGATGTCCGGAACTGTTGTCACATCGCGGCTGGAGCGCTGAATATGTTCGACGTTCGTTTCGACCGTGACGGAGCCTTCCGCCGGTTGGTTCGGCACTGAACCTTCCTTCCCGAGATAATTACGATACGATGCGTAGCGTTATGAAATCAGACCTGCAACCGGTTGACAAGCCCTCTGGCGCTGGACGACCTCGTGATCCACGGATCGATGCGGCAGTGCTGACCGCTGCCGCCGAGCTGTTGCCTGAGGTCGGCTACGCCAATCTGACGATGGCGGCCATCGCCGAACGTGCGGGAACGACGAAGACGGCGCTGTACCGCCGGTGGTCGAGCAAGGCCGAGTTGGTGCACGAAGCGGCGTTCCCGACGACGCCCTCCGCACTGGACACTCCAGAAGGGGACATCGTCGGCGACATCCGCGCCATGATCGCCGCGGCGCGCGACGTGTTCACCAGCCCCGCGGTGCGGGCCGCGCTTCCGGGGCTCATGGCCGACATGAGCGCCGACGAGGAACTCAACGCCCGGGTCGTCGCGCGCTTCCATGGGCTGTTCGACGTGGTGCGGGTGCGACTTGAGCACGGCATCGAGCGCGGCGAGGTGCAGGCCGACGTCGAACCCGAACGGCTCATCGAAATCATCGGTGGCGCCACGATGTTGCGGATGCTGCTGCATCCGGAGAGTGAACTCGACGAGCAATGGGTCGGCGAGACGGCGGCCATCGTGACGCACGGTGTGATCAGCTGAGGTTGCCGGTCTCGCCGGAAGCTCTTGGACGCCAACGCCTTTGAATCACCACGCCCGGTTCCATGGACGTGATCTCGGTGTTGCCGCGCGCTGTTCTGCACACCGTCATCAGCGCCCCTCCGGGCTGTTGGTAACGAACAGCGGTGGACATCCGCCGGGGCGGCGAGCACGAACACTCCTGTAATTGGGTTGCTCGGTTAGCGGTCTCACGATGTTGCGTCGCCTACGATTGCTGGTGTGCCGGCTATGGATCGTCGCAGGATCATGATGATGATGGGCCTGGGCGCGGTTACCGCCGTGCTGGGTGCCGCGAAGGCTGACGCCGACCCGCTGCCCGTTGCCCCAGGTCCGGTAACTGGTCCGGGGGCCGCGCCCGCTGCGCCCGCCGGCTCATCGGCAGGACCGGCGATGCTGTTCCGGGAGGAATTCAACGGCCCCGCGGGGGCACCGCCGGATCCGGCGTGGTGGTTCATCGTGCCCGAGCGCGAAGTCATCCGGAACCCCGTCGAATGGGACCAGCCCTACAACATGGGCCGTTACGTGACCGATCAGGAGCACGTGTTCCAGGACGGCAAGGGCAACCTCGTCATTCGGGCCACCCGTGGTCCGGGCGCGAACATTCAGGAGCGTTATGCGAGCGCCAAGGTGGTCGGAAACTGGCGTGGCGGGGTCGGCACCACCTGGGAGGCGCGGATCAAGCTGAACTGCCTGACCGACGGCGCCTGGCCGGCCTTCTGGCTGCTCAACGACGACCCGGCCCGCGGCGGCGAGGTCGACCTGGTCGAGTGGTACGGCAACAGAGACTGGCCATCAGGGACAACGGTGCACGCCCGGCTGGACGGCACGTCGTTCGCCACCGATCCGCACCCGATCGACAGCGGGTGGCATACCTGGCGGATGACCTGGCAGCCGACCGGCATGTACTTCTGGAAGGACTACGCGCCGGGGCAAGAGCCGTTTTTCACGGTGCCGGCCAATTCATTGGACGACTGGCCTTTCAACGATCCGGGCTACACCTTGGCCCCGGTGTTCAACCTCGCTATCGGTGGCTCCGGCGGGCGCGAGCCCGCCGGCGGCAGTTACCCCGCCGAGATGCTGATCGACTGGATTCGCGTCTTCTGATCAACGCGCCGGCAGTGGTCGGTGTTGCCAGGTCTCTTTCTTGGGCCGGCCCATGATCGCTGGCTCTTGCGGTACTGAGCGTGACGTGCGCGGGGAAGCCTTGGGTGCCATCGGTTTCGATCACCACCGCGCCAGAACCTGCGTCCACCTGTCCGGCATCGGCTGCGGATCAGCGATCACCACACCCGCAGCGCATACGCACGCCACGACGGATGCAGCGAACAGCGTCGACGCCGTCATCAGGCGGCGCGCGGACACTCCAAATGCGGCCATGTATAGATCCCCCTGTGAAGACCAGTCCCAAGCCCCCCGGCTCGCTTGGTCTTTCACTCGATATCGCGAACAATCGCATAAGCTGACTGGCGCGTCAACCCGTACGCTCGCCGGCCAATGTGGGCAAACCAGATAGGTAATCTAGGAAAGTGCGCGGCACGGCGGCGACGGCAAAATGGGGGATAACGTGAGCGTGCATAGTGTCTAGGGATGGCAGCGGCCAGGATGGGCCTGGGATAAATGCGGCGTTGGCGCGCGCCAGCATCTTCCACGGCGTCGGGCCGGATGTTCTGGCCGCGGCGGTCGACCAACTTGACTGGGTGTCATTTCCGCAGAGGCACAACGTGTTTCGTGAGGGGGATGCCGGTGATCGGCTGTACATCATCACTTCCGGCAGAGTCAAAGTCGCATGCGCGAGCAGTCAGTCCGACAGCCTGATCGCCGTTCTTGGGCCCTCCGATGTTTTCGGTGAACTCGCCCTCCTCGACCCGGGCCCCCGCACATCGACCGTCACCACAATCACGGCCGTGCGCGCCGCGACGATGACCCGCACAGCACTGCGCTCCTGGATGAGCCAGGAACCCGAGGCGGTTGAACAGATGCTTCGTCTGCTGGCACGTCGTCTGCGCCGAACCACCAACAAGCTGTGCGATCAGACGTTCAACGACGTCCCCGGGCGCCTGGCCACACTGCTCCTCGACCTGGCCAACCGATTCGGAGAATCCGACCACGGGACACTGCGTGTCGACCATCAGCTTAACCAGATCGAACTTGCCCAACTCGCGGGCTCAACCCGTGAGTCGGCCAACAAGGCCCTTGCGACGTTTGTCGATCGGGGCTGGATTCGTATGCAAGGCAAGGCGATCTGCATTGTCGATCCAGCGGCTCTGGCCAAGCGCGCGAGATGATGTCGGGATGCGCGGGCGTGACCGGCTCGAGGCGGGTGCCTTGGTTATCGCCGAGCGGGTTCTGCCATCTAGTTGGCCGACAGCGCCCGCGACGGTCGCCAGGCCACAAATCCGACGACGAGCCCGAGGAACGGGATCGCGGCCAGAACCGTGCTGAGCGTCGCGCTGCCACCGGTGACCAGGGTGAAGTTCGACAGCACCAGCCACAGGCTGCCCAGCAGACCGAGCACCGCCAACGCCGGAGCGATGCGCGTCGTCCACAAATGGTCTGTCCTCAGCTCTCGGTTACGCAGGAAGAACACCAGCACTGCCACCGAAGTGGTCAGCATCAGTAGGACCATGCCGACCGTTGCGACGCCGGCCATCGAGCCGAACACCCCGACCAGCGGATCGATGCCGAGGATCGCCAGTAGGGCGACAATGATTGCGGCGGTGGCGGTTTGCACCAGCGAAGAGAACGACGGTGATTCGTGGTCGTCGTGCACGGTGGCCAGTCGTGCGGGCAGCAGGCCCTTGCCGGCCAACACGAACTGATAGCGCGCGATCACGTTGTGGAAGGACAGCACGCAGGCGAAAAGGCTGCTCAGCAGGAGCACGTTGACGATGTCGCGGCCCACGATGCCCAACATGTCGCCAGTGGTGTCCAGCAGCATATTGCCTTCGCCAGCAAGGGTTTTCTGCGCCACGGTGGCGACCTGATCCGGCCCGACGGCCACCACGAACGCCCACACCGTGATGGCGTAGAAGGCGCCGATGATGATCACCGCGGCGTAGGTGGCCCGCGGGATGGTCTGCTCGGGATCGCGGGCTTCATCGCGGAACACGGCGGTGGCCTCGAATCCGATGAACCCGGTGAGGGCGAACAGAATGGCGATGCCGAGGGTGCCCTGAGTGAAGGTGGCGGGTGCGAAGGACGTGAAAGTGACACCGGCCGGGCCGGGTTTGGCGACCATCACCGTGTCCAACACGACCACGATGCCGATCTCAAGGGCCAACGCCACGCCGAGGACCTTGGCGCTCAGCTCGATGTGCCGGTAGCCGAGCACGGCGACGATCACCAGCACGACGAATGAGTAGACGGGCCAAGCGATTACCGGCCCGTGATAGTGGGCGACGGTGTCAGAGATCGCCCATCCGATGTAGCCGTAGATGCCGACCTGGATGGCGGTATAGGCGATCAGCGCGACGACCGCGATGCCCTTGCCCATGCGCTCGCCCAGGCCGACGGTCACGTAGGAGAAGAACGCCCCGGCCTCGGGGACGTGTGGCGTCATGGTCACGAAGCCGACGCTGAAGACCAGTAGCACCAGGGCGGCGATCGCGAATCCCACGGGGGCGCCGGCGCCGTTGCCCAGGCCCATTGCCAACGGCATATTGCCGCCGATCACGGTCAGCGGGGCGGCAGCCGCGACCACCATGAAGACGATGCCGACGGGGCCCAGGCGCCCGGAAAGCCGCCGTTTCTCCGTCTCGGCCGGTGCAGTGGTCATGAAATCTCCTCGAGTGCAGAGGTATTGGGGTCCAAGGCGTGGCGCAGCAGATCGTGGTCGATGGCGTGGGCGGTGAAACCGTTGTGTCCGGTCATCGTGGTGGCGGCGACCATCGCGTTGACGATCGCCTCCTCGGTGGCCTCGATGGTGAGGTCGAACAGCCGGGTCATCAGCTGCGGTGCGACCATCCGCAGGGCCACCTCTGGGTGTGCAGTGGAGGCGTCCTCGTCCCACGCGTACGGCGGGATTCCACGGTTGCCTGTCGAGAACGCGAGCATCAGGTCACCGCTGTACTGCTCGCCGGTGCCGCCGAGGCGACCCACCGCCAGCGCCGAGCGTTGCGCCAATCGGGTGCACTGATGGGGGAGTAGCGGGGCGTCGGTGGCGATGATGACGATGATCGAGCCCGATCCCGGGGCGTACTGCTTGGGCAGGTCGGGCAGCGGCACTTGGCTGGCTCCGATGAGTTCGCCGACCGGCACGCCGTTGATCCGGAGGCGTTCCCGCCGGCCGTGGTTGGCCTGGACGAGGACCCCGACGGTGTACTGCCCGGCGGCTGTCTCGGTGCTGCGCGACGCCGTACCGATGCCACCTTTGAAGCCGTGGCAGATCATCCCGGTGCCGCCGCCCACGTTGCCCTCAGTGGGCGGTGCGGTGGACGCCGCCTCGAGCGCTTGGCGGGCGTGCTCGGGACGGACGTGAAAGCCGTTGATGTCGTTGAGGAGGCCATCGTAGGTTTCGCCGACGACCGGCAGTGACCAGTAGAGGCCTGCGCCACGGGCGCGGACCTGGGCGGCCACCAGTTCGTCGCGCACGACGCCGACGCTGTGGGTGTTGGTCAGCCCGATCGCGCTCGTGAGCTCGCCGGATTCGCGGATCCACTCCAGGCCGGTGAGTTCACCGCTGCCGTTGAGGCGGTGCGAACCGGCGAACAGCGGCTCGGTCCAGATGTCGTCATGCGGAACGACGACGGTGACGCCGGTGTTGACGCCGCCGTGCTTCAGGGTTGTGTGCCCGACCCGCACGCCTTTGACGTCGGTGATGGCGTTGGCCGGGCCGGTGGGATGTTCCCCGATGACCACGCCGAGATCTCTGGCACGCATTGCTTCTCCCGAGTTTTTTTCCTAATTGGAAAAGAACTATGCGCCCGCGTTCCACGTCTCGCAATAGAACGGGCAAGATTGGTGCCATGGCCCGGCCCAACAAGCAGGAGGAGCGGCGTCGCGAGATCATGGACGCCGCGATCGCACTGATCGAGCGACACGACCTGGCCACCCTCAAACTGGCCGATGTCGCCGAGGAGCTGGGGCTCACCACCAACGCGGTGCGGTACTACTTCAAAGACATGACGCAGTTGCTCTCCGAGCTGGCGCTGCGCTCCGACGTGCGGTTCTACGACGCGCGGCTTGAGTTGCAGCGGTCATCGGCCGACGTCCGCGAGCAGCTGGTGATGACGATGGCTGCCGGCCTGCCCACTGGGCCCGAGGACGCCGAGTGGCGTGCGATCTGGCGGGCCGTGCTGTCGGCCGGCTTCGAGCTTGACCGGCGCAGCGACGTGCAGGGCATTTATCACCGGCAGGTCGGCCTTTACGCCGATCTACTGTCGGGCGGCCAGGAGAGCGGGGTGTTCCGGTTGCTGCACCCGGCGCGTGATATCGCCATGACCTTGATGTCGATGGAGGACTACTTCGGCTACCGGATCGCCGCACGCGATCCGGATCTGAGCCGGACGACGGCGCTGCGGCTGATGCGCCAGTATGCGGAGCTTGTGGTCGGAGTGCCGCTTCCCGAAATCGACTGAGCTGCAGGCCGATTACTGGTCGGCGAACTGCTCATTCGGCTGGATCCTTTGTTGCCACCACGGGTTCAGAACATCGCCATCCGGGCCCAAATGCCCGGCTGTTGCTGAGACGTCATGCCCTGTTCCTTTCAGGGTGGCGTCGGAGTTCGCGTCGACTGCAAATGTTGCCGCCGTTCGTGATTGGGCTCTTTTGGTCGGTGTCGTGGTACCGGGAGTCCACCGCTGTCGAGTCGGGACTCGTGGTGCGTGGTGCCGAGTCGAGGAGCTGGTCGCGCACGGCGGGCGCCACCGCTATGAGCGCGGTGGTGAGTTCGCGGACGCTCTGGTCGTGAACGAGGCTCAGCCAGTCGAGGTCTGCGTCGACGGCGCGGGCGTAGCCGCTGTCGGTGTCGAAGTACTCGACTCGAACACCGAAGAATTCGGCCAACATCTCCACAGTCCGAGCGGACGGCCCGCTGCGAACCCCGCTGCGTAGTTGCGACAGGTAGGGCGCGGACAGCCGGTATCCGCGGCCGGCCAGCGCCTCCGTCACCTCGACATTGCGATAGGGGCCGCGCCCGGGCGGGTAGACAACTGCGAATAATCGATTCAACCGTTCGGTGAACGCGTCGACATCGACCGACATTCCGCGGTGCTTCCTGGCAGCCATGAACTCTCCCGGATTTGATTGTGGTGCAGGGACTTACGATCCATCGCCCGCTCGGCGGGAGGGGCTGGTTGGGTGGCGTGCAAGCGCCTGGTGATGACCGCCCGGGGGTGCGGCATCGGGGTTGACTGCTGGTTCGGTGGAGCCGCAGACGGTACTCCACGGACTGCGGCGCCGCCGCAACGCGGCCCGAGCCGAGCACGTCGTCGGATCCGCTACGGCACCATACGCGGCACCAGAACGCCATGACGCTGGCACACCTGTTGTCGCGGAAGGTGTTTCATCGATGATCTGCGGTCCGAGTCAACGCCGGGATCGCGATCTGTCTACGAAGTGTGGCTGCCACATGTGGTGGTTGGAAGAAGGGTTTGGTTGTGCGAACCGCAACTAACTGGCTACTGTGCGAAACCGCGCTCGCATCCGATGGCGGCGTCGTCGTCATCGAAGATGCTGGAACGGCAAATGTTTCAGACACATACGTGCACGCCGAAATCGCGCCCGCCCCAGAGGCCGTACACAGGGCGTTGTGGGTGCACACCATGAATGTCCACGAATGCGACGTCGTCGGCCGACGCGTATACGTACGCGTACTCTCCGGTTCGGACGCCGGCGGCCTCGGTGTCCTCGCCTTCGATGGGCACCTGAACATTGCCAGCGGAATCGTGGCGACCGGCGAACTCCGAAACCCAGACCGCCAGCTACTTGTTGGGCCGCCGGGAGTGATACGCGTCAGCGTGTTCGTCGCCCACGACATCGACGCTGTCTATTTCGATGACTCCGGCGTCAGCTACCCCGCATCAGGGCCCAGTGAGATCACCCTGTTGCTGCACGGTGTGTCCTGGCACACCCGCGCCGTCAACAGCACGCGGTGGAGCCGCATCTCGTGGCGGCGTGGCCGCAGAGGTGTCCCGCCAGGCCTGCCGCCCGTTGTGACCTAGATCACCGTTCGGTTTTGCTGCTGATTCCCGACTACACCTTGCACAGGCTCGTCATCGGCGACGGGTGTGCGGAGGTCGGTCTGCTGGACGGGGGATGTGGTCATGGGTGATTTCTCACCGACGAAGGTGAAGCAAGCGCCGCGGGCGTCGGCGCCTTCCGGGAGCTGACGTCGATGACTGAACTATCACGCAACCGCCCTTTTGGGCCGGACACCCATCAGGATTGGGCCCCGTACTCCGACCTGGTGCAAGCGGCGGAGGCGTACCTGCGCGATCCGGCGATCGCGCTGGAAGCGTTGTACCGGGTGATGGATCCCTCCGCGATCAAGGCGTTCGTCATGGAACGCACGCTCGAAGAGAAGGATTCGCGTGAATCGTTGTACCAAGAGGTTGCGGTGACCGACGGCCGGACATTGCTGCTGTGGATGGGCGACGATGAACTCACCGACGACGACGATCCCGAGCCTGGCGAACCCTTGCTGACATCGACGCTGCGCTCGATTCCGTTGTCCGCGTTGACTGACCGCAATCTCAAGGTCGGGTACCGCATCGATCACCGTGGCGGACGGTCGCTGCACAGTGTGGAACTGCGGCTGGTGACCACGACGACCGACTACGCCCTCGCCAAGACCCCGTCGAGGACCGAGTCTTTCAGCGAGGAGCTGCTGTTCACGAAGTCTGTGACCGACGGCGGACGAGCGCAGATGGAACGGCTGATTCAGTTCGGAAGGGTGCTAGCCGCACATGGCTGATTGGGCATCGCACAGACATCTTCAGCAGGCGGTAATGCTCGGCGTCCGTAATCCCGAAGCGGCGCTGAACAACTTGCGCGCCTTCATCAACTTCGACACTGCCTACTCATTCGTGCTCACGCAGCGCCCCGCATGGCAAGAAGTCGCGGTCACCGACGGTCGACGATTGATCCTGTGGCACGGCTCTGACACTGAATGCGCCGGCCACGATGATCGGTTGCCGCACCCGATGTTCCAGTCCTCGGTGCGGACGGTGCTGTTGTCGCGGCTCAGTGATCAGGCCGTGCACACCGACTACGACGTCATGCCTGACGGCTCTCACGAGCTGGTGTCGGTACGCCTGCGGCTGTACACGCCGATAGTCAACAGCACGACCCGAACCACTCCCGAGGACAGTCAGCACTACGTCGAGTGCTACCTCTTCGACAAGAACGCAGACGACGGTCAGGAAGAAATGGAACGACTTCTCGAATTTGCGGCCGCACTGTCGATTTCGACCAGTGCGTGACGGGCCGCCAGGCGTGACAGGGCCTGACGCCGCCGATATCACCCGAAGAGCCTAGGAGGTCAATGTGTTTCGGGACGTGCCGAGGATTCTGCAGTGTCTCGCATCGATACCGATGGTGTTGTGGACCGTGATCACCACAGCCGCTCGCAAACCGGGAGAAGCGGCCGACCGGAGAAGTCCGCACGATTCTGGGCAGTACTTCGCGGACGATCCATGGGTGGATTGAGCAGCATCGGTCACCGCTCGGCATGAGGCGCGGTCGTGCGGGGGTCGAGAGAGAGTGAATGCGGCTGTGAAAAGAGGAGACGTGGCGGCACGAACGGCGGCGAACAAGCTGCTGTGCGACATCATGATCGCACCCGACCGCGGCGTCGTAGTCGTTGAAGATGCTGGGGTACAGGGGATTACGGGCACCTATATACAGGCCGATATCGACCCCGAACCCGCGCCGGTGCAGCAGGCACTGTGGGTACGAACCATGAGTGCCGGCGAGTGCGACGTCGTCGGCCGGTTGATCCGGGTCCGCGTGTTCTCTGGCTGGGACACCGGAGGGCTTGGTGTCCGCGCATTTGATGGCCGGCTCAATATCGCCAGCGGGCTGTTGGCCATCGGTGACCGCCGTAATCCCGAGCGTCAACTGCTGGTAGGTCCATCTGGTGTGATCGGTGTCAGCGTGTTCGTGGGCCACGACGTCGACACCACCTGTTTCGACGAATCCGGTATCGGTTACCCACCATCGGGTCCCAGCGAGGTCACCGTGCTGCTGCACGGAGATTCGTGGCACACATACACGTTGCGCAACACGGTCGATCGGTGGCGGATCCGGTGCTAGCAGTTCTGTGGCAGCTGAGACCGACGTGACGTAGGGCTGCGGTTGGGCTGAGCGAGATCGACCCCAGAGCTCAGGGCAGTGTGCTATTGAAAGTCATGCTGCCGAAAATCTCTCTCGCCCCGGCCTTGGCGTTGTTGGTGGCCGTGCCGCAAGCGCACGCCGATCGCCCGGAACCGGTGCCGCTGTACGGCAGCTACGACACGTTTCTCGATCATTCGCGTCAGACGTTCAATGGGCGCCCGGATACATCGGACCCGTCGACCCAGGCGGCCCTGTTCCGGACCGTGTGCGACGCCGGCGGTTGTGTTGCGCACTGGCTGAGAGTGACTGAGCTCAAAGAGAATCCGAATGCGCCGGCGCTGTTCGACTATCGGTGGACGGGTGACCGCTGGGAATCATCGGGAGACTACCCGTTCCATTGCGGCCCGAATGGCGTTGCGGTGACGGCATTCCGGTCCGATTTCCTGAAGCCCAATGGTGACGGCAGTTTCACCGGGGAGCGGACGTTCACCGTGGCAGCGCCGGGCTGCCCCGGTGACGGGGCCGGAACCTACTGGTTGCTATTCACCCTGACGCCGACCTAGTCGGCTGGATTGGCCGTTCGGGCTCGGACGTGTTGCTGCGCTGCCGTCGACCGGCGATCAATGCGGCGACGCCGGCAATGGTGAGGATCGACAGTGCCGTGATGTCGAAGACCGGCCTGCCGCCGAGATCCCGGTCGATCACGTGCGACACGACGTGGAGCGCTTCGAATGCGATGAAGCCGCCCAGTGCCACTTCCACGGGCGACCGCCGGATCGCGGCCAGCAGCATCGCCACTCCGACACCGATCTGCAGGACGCCGGCGTCATGCAGAAAATGGCGGTTGTAAGGCTCGAACGGTGCGAGAACCTCGAAGAACGACATCGGTGCGACGAACGCCCAGATACCCAGGGCCAGCGTGATCAAGCCGAGGATCGCGCAGGTGACCAATACGATCCGCAACGGTGTCTGCGTCGTCATTCCTCGAGACTAAGCGCGCAATGGCCCAGTGTCAGGCGCCATTGCGTGACCAGAATCGGGTACCACTTACGTCGGGCGGCCGGCCGCGGCGGCGATGGCCCGTACCCCGGTGTCGATCTGTGATTCCGTGAGGTTGGCGTAACCGAGAATCAATCCCGCTGGAGCGCAGGCAGGTTCGGTGTAGCACCACGAGAGCGGATCGATGCGCACCCGCTGGTTGGCGGCCTTGCGCACGATGTCGTCGACATCGCAGTCTGTGGGCAGACGCACCGTGAGATGGACACCGGCGGCGGCACCGAGCACCGAGGCTTCTGGCAGGTGTTCGCGCAGCGCCCGCAGCAGGCAGTTGCGCCGGGCCAGATAGCGGCGACGCATGAGCCGCAGATGCCGGTCGTAGTCGCCGGACCGGAGCAGGGTCGCGAAGGCGAGTTGATCCATGACGGAACTACCAGTATCGGCAAGACTTTTCGCCGATACGACGGGGCCGACAAGGTCCGGGGGCAGGACCATCCAACCGAGCCGCAAGCCGGGGGCCAGCGTTTTGCTCACCGAGCCGAGGTAGACGACGCGGTCGGGAGCCAGGGCATGCAGCGCGCCGACGGGTGCGCGGTCGTAGCGGTATTCGGCGTCGTAGTCATCCTCGATGACGAGATTGCCCGCCCGCGCCCATTCGAGCAGCGCGGTGCGGCGGGCGGGGGACAGCACGACGCCGGTCGGGGATTGATGGGCCGGGGTTGCCAGCACCGTCGATGCCGCGGTGTTCGCGAGTGCCGTGACGTCGAGTCCGTCGTCGTCGACCGGGATGGGGACGGGATCAACGCCGTGGTGGCGGAAAACAATGCGGTGCAACCAGAATCCGGGATCCTCCATCGCGATGGTGCGATGTCGTAGCACCTGAGCCAGTAGCGCGACGGCCTGCGTCGCTCCGGAACACAACACGACGCGCTGCGGATCGGCCAGCACGCCACGGGTGCGCCGCAGGTAGTCCGACACCGCGGCGCGGGCGTCCGGTAGGCCCTTGGGGGAGGCGTATCCGAGCGACGGGGATTCGATGGAGGACAGCCCCTGACGCAGCGCGCGCAGCCAGCCGTGCCGGGGGAAGCTCGACAGGTCGGGCACGCCGGGTGCGAAGTCGATGTCGAATGTTCGGCGGTCTGGACTCGACGGATGCGACACCCTGGTGGTCGTGTCGACAGCGGCAACCGTTGTGCCAGAGCCTTGTTGGCTCTGCAGGAAGCCCTCGGCGACGAGCTGGCTGTACGCGTCAACGACGAGGCGTCGCGACACCTGGAGGTCTGCGGCGAGCACGCGACTGGAGGGCAGTCGGGTTTTCGGTGTGAGCCGACCGGTCCGGATCGCGTCCCGTAGGCCGTCGGTCAGCTGGCGATGCAGCGCGTCGGCACCACTGGTTCGGTCCAGCTCGATGAGCAGCTCCGGACCTGAAGTGGTACCCGATTCAACTGAAATATTGGTTCCTAACTTGCGTCCAATGGCGACCTAACATGAGGCTATACCGCAGCCGCCGTGCGCTGGTGACGGAATCGAGGAGAACGCGTCGTGAGAATTCTGAAGCGCATCTGGGTACACCTTGCGGTCCTGGCGAAGTCCCGCCAAAACCGTTGGGACCTCCCGGGTTGGCTGATCCGACGTCCGCTCATCGCGGCAGCGAATGGGCTCTACGAAATGGCGCTGTTGTTCAGTGGTCGGGCGCCCACCGAACTGAAGCTGCTCGCGGGGATCAAGGCAGCGATGTTGACGCACTGCGAATTCTGCATCGACATTTCGGACACCCTCGGCCGGAGTGAGGGGTTCTCGGAGGAGAAACTGATCGCCTTGGTGAACTACCGCGACAGCGATGTGTTCACTCACCTTGAGAAGCTCTGCATTCAATTCGCCGAAGAGATGTCTCGCACGCCTGCGATCCTCTCCGAAGGCTTGCGTGAGGAGCTGCTCACGCACCTCAGCAAGGCGCAGCTGATGGAGATCGCTGCGGAAGTCGCTTGGGAGAACCAGCGTGGTCGCCTAAACCAGGGGCTGGGTATTCGGCCGATGGACACGGCGGACGGAACGCTGTGCCTGATCCCGCAGCCCGAGCTCCGAAGGGGCACAGACGATTCCGTCGCGTGACGGCTTGGCCGTCGCGGCCTCACGTTGGCGGGGCGCGCAGGGCCTTCATACTCGAACTCGCGGAGCGTCTGCGCCGAGTGAACGTTCACGAGGCATTTTCGGTTACGCTCTGGCCCAGGTGATTTCGCGTCGCGACAGCCGAGCCCGGCGCGGGGAAGGTTCCGCCTCTTCGCTCGGCGAGCGCCCCGCCGGGCCCAGAGCCGTCATCGATGTCACCTCCCACTCGGCCGGGACATCGAACTCGCGCGCGACAGCGTCACGATCGAAGGCCCGGAACTGGTGTGCACCGAGACCCATGAGGAGTCCCTGAATCGTCATGTGCGCCAAGGCCTGTCCCAGGTCGTATCGTGCGAACTCGGAGAACTCCCAATCCGTGTCTTCGACGAGGATATGAGCCAGATTGACCACGAGCAGCGAGGCATCAAGAGCCCATCGAGCTGAACTGGGCGCCAGATGACTCGCGATCCGCGCGTGGATGGGGTCGTCGCGGCGACCCACGATGAACATCCACGGTTGCGAGTTCCCTGCCGATGGCGTCAACCGGGCGGCCTCGAGTAGCACTCGACCTGTGCTTCACTCAGGAACGCGGTTCGATCGAACGAAACCGGGCTGAACCGCTCCACCAGGAGGGGATGAACTCCGTCAGCCGCGGCATTGTCACACTCGGTCACACCAGCATCATGAGCGGAAACGCCTTGTTTCACAACCAATGTGGCCTGCTGCAGACTAGTGGCGGCCAGAGCCGTTGGGCGAAATCTCGTCCTGGTATTCCTTGAGGGCGGTGAGTGCCTTGTGCTCGGCGGCGTGTTCGGCGTCGGCGAGGGCGGCTTGTTCGACGGCGGAGTCGGCGAACAGGAAGCTGCCGGTGCCGGGGGAGCCGGTCGAGCCGAGCTTGTTCATGCGCTTGGGCAGTGCGGCGCCCTGGTATTCCAGCGGGATGGGGTGGCCGTGGTCGTCGACCGGGCCCAGGGGCTGGTGCAGCTCGACGTACGCGCCGTGCGGCAGCCGCTTGATGATGCCGGTCTCGATGCCATGCTCGAGGACGGCGCGGTCGCTGCGCTGCAGGCCTACGCACCAGCGGTAGGTGAGGTAGTAGACCACTGCGGGCAGGACGACCATGCCGATGCGGCCGATCCAGGTGGTGGCGTTCAGGGAGATGTCGAACTTGAGCGCGATGATGTCGTTCATCGCGGCCAGGGTGAGCACCATGTAGAACGCGATGGCCATGGCACCGATGGCGGTGCGGACCGGCACGTCACGCGGACGCTGCAGCAGGTTGTGGTGGGCATGATCGCCCGTAACCCTGGCTTCGATGAAGGGATAAGCGACGAGCAACGTGAAGACCAGACCCATGATCAATGCCACCGCGACCACAGCGGGGATGGTGTGGCCGAAGGGGTAGAACTCCCAGGCCGGCCAGATGCGGGCGAGGCCTTCGGTCCACATCATGTAGAAGTCGGGCTGGCTGCCGGCGGACACCTGCGAGGGCTTGTAGGGGCCGAGTTCCCAGATGGGGTTGATCTGCAGCAGGCCACCCATGATGCCGAGGACTCCGGTGACCATGGCGAAGAACGCGCCGGATTTGACGGCGAAGACCGGCATGACGCGGACACCGACGACGTTCTTCTCCGTGCGGCCGGCACCCGGGAACTGGGTGTGCTTGCCGAACCACAACAAGATCAGGTGCGTGGCGACCAGCCCCAAAATAATTGCGGGAATGATCAATACGTGGAGCGCGTACATACGCGGGATGATGGTCTGCCCGGGAAAGTCGCCGCCGAACAGGGCCCAGTGCATCCAGGTGCCGATGACCGGGATGCCCAGGGTGATCGAGGACAGCGCGGCGCGCAGACCGATACCGGACAGCAGATCGTCGGGCAGCGAGTAGCCGAAGTAACCCTCGAACATGGCCAGGATCAGCAGCAACGCACCCGTCACCCAGCTGGCTTCGCGTGGGCGCCGGAAGGCTCCGGTGAAGAACACCCGTGCCATGTGCACCATGATCGATGCGGCGAACATCAGCGCGGCCCAGTGGTGAATCTGGCGGACGAACAGGCCACCGCGGACCTCGAACGAGATCTCCAGGGCGGATTCGTAAGCGCGCGACATCTGCACGCCGCGCAGCGGCTGGTAGACGCCGTTGTAGATGACCTCAGTCATCGACGGGTCGAAGAACAACGTCAGGTACACGCCAGTGAGCAGCAGGACCACAAAGCTGTACATGGCGATCTCGCCGAGCAGGAAGGACCAGTGCGTCGGGAAGACCTTGTTCAGCTGCCGGCGCACCGCCCCCGACGGGTGGTACCGCGAGTCGATCGCATTCCCCTGGACGGCAGGGGGATTCGACGCCCGCGACTGTCGTTGCGTTCGCATGACCGAGCCGGCCTTCATGTCCTGCCTCCTTTGCGATGAACGCCTTACCTCTTAGATGCATCTGGAGCTCGTTTTGTGACAGGTCCACACTGTGACCTGTATCACAAAATGGGAGGCGCTATTTTTCGGCGAGCTGCTTGAAGTTGAGCAGCTGCCGCCGTGCCATCACGAGATCGCCCACGCTGAGTAGGGGAGCGGCGAGTCGCCAGGATTGCGGCGCAGTAACTTTCAGCACCAGCCGGGTTCTGTGTTCGTCGACCGGGGTGAGCCGATAGGACATGTGAGCGCTCATGATCTGCGCCGTCAACTCCACCTGATGCTCCACCGAAAGCACCTTGCCCAGTGGCCGGCCGGCGCTGGCGGTGAACGGACCACCCGGCCGTGGATCGTTCAGGTTGTGCAGCTCGTGCGGTGATTCCCGGCCCAGGTTGTCGATCCAGTCATACGAGTACGGCGCCAGGCGTACCTGAACAACCCACGGCCACAACCGTTCTGGTGTGGTGTTCACGGTCACTCCGCGCCACGCCTCTAGTGATGGGTTGGCGACGTAGTTGTCACAGCCATAGTGCGCCTGAGTCTCGGCGTCGGTGACGCCCCAACGGTCACCGATCACCGGATGACCGCCTTGTTCATCAGGTACGGGGCGGCCGTGCGATGGATGGGGCCGATGGCCCGCCAGATCGCCGCCGCAGCCCGCCGGTGTTTGTAGTGCAGCGCGGTGATGAGTTGGCCTGTCGAGGCATTCGCTCGCCGGAGGATCAAGGTTCCTTCCATCAGCGGCGAATCAGCCTCCAGGCGAACGGCATCGGATGTCGATTCCGCGATGCGCCACCCGAGGACATGCTGCGGTGAGTTCGCCTGCGCGAGCTGGAACAGCAGGAATGCCTTGTGTGCGAATCGGATTCCCTCGCGGATGGGTGGTGCCGACTGCTCGAGCGCTTCCCGCGCCAGCATCTCAGGTGTGCGAGTGTCGGATTCGGCGACGGTGACTTCGAAGACGTCGAGGTAGTCGGCCTGCTGGAGGCGCGGAGGCAGTGCGACGCCCGCCAGGCTCACCTGGCGGGCATGCCCAACTGCCAACTCCGTCGCCATGTCTACGAGGCTAGGTACTGATTGGCCGCTTGTCAGGGGCCAGTTTCGTGGCGAAACCGGGTACCACTCGGTGGATGCGGTCGCGGCTGTGCTGGGGTGCCGGTGGAGCGCTCCGCCACGACCCCGCATCCGGTGCGTCCGTCGTGCTGGGTGCCACTTCGCGCCTGCTCTCACGTCGCGTCCGGCGCCATGTCGCGTGTGCCGCGACTTCGCGTCCCGCGCCGTCTCACGTCTACCGCCTTCGCGTCCGGCGCCTTGTGGGGGAGTCGGCGACGGCGCTAGTCCCGGTCTGGGACTGCAGTGACATTTTCAATACGCCTGTCATGTCTCGGCACCGCCGTGAAAGCCTCGAATGCACCCGAAAATCCGTGCATCCACCCCTTGCTATTCGAACATTTGTTCGATACGATGTGTTATGGGAATCGCACCGGATCTCAACCCACTCCTCGACCACCTGCGCGGCGTGGCCATCCCCGAGAACATGTCGGGCGAGGACGCCGTCAACGTCACGCGGCTACTGCTGCTGATCCGGGGCGTGGTCGACCATCTCGCCGCGACAATGACCGGGGTGCTGGACCGGTTGGGCGTGGCGGCATCGCAGGGCCGGTCGCCGCGCGAACTCCTGATGTCGCTGGGGTGTGCACCCTCGGTGGCCGAACGGCTGATCCGGGTCGGTGCCGCGCTACCGTCGCTGCCAACCCTAGCGGCGCATGCCGGCGACGGCGCGATCTCCGGTGAGCATGTCGACGCGATCGTCAAGGGCATCAACCACATTCACGCCCGCGCACCCGGACCGGTCGACGAGGAGGCTCGCTTCGTCCAGTTGGCCGACCTGCTGGGGCAGTTCTTCTCGGGGGCGACGCCGGCTGAGATCGGTAATCGGGCGCGGCGGCTCGGCAACCGGCACGCCGCGGCTGAAGGTGGGCTGCCCGCGGCCGAAGACCGGTCGATCAACACCGTCGACCACCGGGTCACCTCCGACGGGCGGGTCCAGGTCCGCGCGGACCTGGATGCCGAAGTCGGCGCCAAATACATCGCCGCGATGGAGGAACTGTCTCCGCCGCGGCCCGAACCCGACGGCAGCCCCGATGTGCGGTCGGCGGGGCGGCGCCGGGCTGATGCGTTGGAGGCGGTGCTGGACATCGCCGCCCGCGGCGGCGACACCGCCAGCGCGCCGCGCACCCAGCTGCTGCTGTCGGTGCCCGCCGACACCCCCGACCTGGCCACGCTGGAATTCATCGGATCGATCAGCACCATGACCCTGGACCGGCTCACCTGCGACACCACCGTCACCACGATCATCGTCGACGGCGAACATGTACCCCTGGACATGGGGCGGGAGAAACGCCTGTTCCCGCCCCATCTACGCAAAGCGCTCTATCACCGCGACCAGTGCTGCATCAAATGCGGCGCACCCCCCGGGCGCACCCACGCCCACCACATCGTGCACTGGACCCACCACGGCGAAACCAGCCTGAGCAACGGGTGCCTGCTCTGCCCGGCCTGCCACGCCAACGTCCACCACGACGGCTGGGACGTCGTCATGGGCCTGGACAAGCATCCCTGGCTCATCCCACCCGCCACCGTCGACCCGCAGCGAAAACCCATCCCCGCCTACAACCGCCGCACCATGCGACTCGACCACGCCGCATAACACTAAAAGTGTTGCGCACCTGGATAACTGAACAGTGTACCGGGCTGGGTGTCGGCCCGAAGCCCGGTCGAGTAGACCGGCGGTGGCCAGCTGCTCACCGCAGGAACTGACCGGCGTGGTTGGCCAGGTCCAGCACCGGTTGCGGGACGGCACCCAGCGCGAGGGTCACGAAGGCGGTCAGCCCGATCATCGCGGTACTCAGGGCGCCCGACTGCACTTCTGGGCCGTCCTCGACCGGATCGGTGAAGAACATCAGGACGATCACCCGGACGTAGAAGTACGCGGCGACGGCACTGACGATCACGCCGATGACGACCAGAGAAGCGGCGCCACCTTCGGCCGCGGCCTTGAAGACGGCGAACTTGCTGACGAATCCACTCGTGAGCGGAATGCCGGCGAAAGCCAGCAGGAACAGCGCGAACACCACACCGAAGAACGGATGCCGGCGTCCGAGTCCGGCCCACCGGCGTAGGTCACCTTCCTCGTCACCGTCGGCGCGGCGCACCACGCTGACGACCGCGAATGCACCGAGCGTGCTGAACCCGTAGGCGAACAGGTAGAACAACGACGCCGACAGCCCGTTGTCGTTGAGCGCGATCACGCCGGTGAGGATGAAACCGGTGTGCGCCACCGACGAGTACGCCAGCATGCGCTTGACGTCGTCCTGAGCGATGGCGATCACCGTACCGACCGCCATGGACAGCACCGCGATGACCGACAGCACCGGCCGCCAGTCATTGGCCAACGCCGGCAGCGCCACGTAGCAGACGCGCAGCAACGCGCCGAAGGCGGCGATCTTGGTGGCCGACGCCATGAAGGCCGTCACCGGCGTGGGCGCACCTTGATAGACGTCGGGTACCCACGAATGGAACGGCACCGCACCGACTTTGAACAGCAGCCCCACGCACAGCAGGGCGATGCCGATGAGTCCCAGGGACGCCGGCCCGCGACCGGCAGCGACACCCGACAGGCTCAGGCTGCCCGAGTAGCCGTACAGCATCGCGACACCGAAGAGGAAGAACGCCGACGAGAACGCCCCCAGCAGAAAGTACTTCAGCGACGCTTCCTGCGACAGCAGCCGATTCCGCCGGGCCAGGCCGCACATGAGGTACAGCGGCAGGGACAGCACCTCGAGCGCCACGAACATCGTCAGCAGATCGTCGGACGCACCGAACAGCATCATGCCGCCGAGCGCGAACATCGCCAGCGGGAACACCTCGGTCTGGGCGACACCGGTTTTGAGGGCGATCTGCTCGGCGGCGCTGTCGGGCACCGTCGCGGCCTGTGGGGTGAACGCGGCCAGCCCACTGCCGTCCGAAACGCGTTGTGCCATCAGCATGGTGGCCAACATGCTGACTCCGAGCAGAGTGCCCTGCAGGAACAGCGCCGGACGGTCGATGGCGATGGCCCCGAGGACAGCGGGTCGGCCGATCGCCGAACCCAGGTGCAGCGCTTGGGAAACCACGGCCACCAGCGCCACCGCCTGGCCGCCGATACTCAACGCGACCTGTGCGCGGTACCGCGCCGAGCGCGGTGCGAAGGCCTCCACGAGCACACCTGCCAGCGCGATGCCGAACACGATCAGCATCGGCGACAGCAGACCGTACTCGACGGACGGCGCGGGGATGGGCGTCACCGGGTCACCGCCTGCGCCGTGCTCGACGAGGTGTGCCCGACAGCCGGATTGATGATGTCCAGCGCGGGCTTGGGGTAGACGCCGAGCACGAGCAGCAGGGCGACGAGCGGCACCACCACGGCCAGTTCGCGCGGCACCAGGTCGCGCAGCTTGTCGTTGCCCTCGGTGATGGGGCCCGTCATCATCCGTTGGTACATCCACAGGATGTAGAGCGCGGAGAGCACGAGGGCGGTCGCCGCTACGGCGGTGACGGCCGGGTAGTGGATGAATGTGCCGACCAGGACCAGGAATTCACTGATGAACGGTGCCAGGCCGGGCAGCGACAGCGTCGCCAGTCCGGCGACCAGGAATGTGCCGGCGAGGACCGGTGCGACGCCCTGCACACCGCCGTAGTCGGCGATGGCCCGTGATCCCCGGCGGGACACCAGGAACCCGGCGATCAGGAACAGCGCGGCGGTCGAGATGCCGTGGTTGACCATGTACAGCGCGGCGCCGGACTGCGCCTGCTCGGTCATCGCGAAGATGCCCAGAATGATGAAGCCGAAGTGTGAGATCGAGGTGTACGAGATCAGGCGCATGACGTCCGTCTGGCCGATGGCCACGATGGCCCCGTAGACGATGCCGATGACGGCCAGCGCAATGATCAACGGCCGGAACGTCGCTGCGGATGATGGGAAGAGCTCCAGGCAGTATCGGAGCATGCCGAACGTGCCCACCTTGTCGACGACAGCCATCATCAGGACGGCGGTGGCCGGCGTGGCGTGCACGGCCGCGTCGGGTAGCCAACGGTGCAGCGGCCACAGGGGCGCCTTGACCGCGAACGCGAACATGAAACCGCCGAACAGGGCGTTGGCTATCCCGGGGCTGATGTCGAGGTTGCCATAGCGCACGGCGTCCGCGACGGCACGGAAATCGAAGGAGCCGTGGGTGAATGCGGAACTGTTGGCGGTCGCCACGTAGAGCCCGATGACCGCGGCCAACATGATCAGGCCGCCGAACAGGTTGTACAGCAGGAATTTCACCGCTGCCTTGGACGCGGCCGGCCGTTCGGCACCGAAGCCGCCGATGAGGAAGTACATCGGGATCAGCATCGCTTCGAAGAACACGTAGAACAGCAGGATGTCGAGTGACACCAGGGAGATCAGCACCATCGACTCGACGGCGAGAATCAACGCGAAGTAGGCGTGCGTCGATTTGGCTTGCGCTCCTGCGTCATTCCAGCCCGCGATGATCAGCAGCGGTACCAGGACCGCCGTCAGCGCGACCAGCACGAGAGCCACACCGTCCACCCCGAGGATGTATCCGGTGCCGAACGAGGGGATCCAGGGGTGGTTCTCGACGAACTGGTAGCGCGCCCCGGACGGGTCGAACCGCAGCGCCAGTACCAGCGCGATGACGAGCACCACCAACGACACCGCAAGGGCGGCCGAGCGGGCGAAAGCCCTTGCGGTGGCGGGCAACATGATCACTGCCGCACCGCCGGCCATCGGGACGGCCCACAACGCCGTCAGCCACCACATTCCGGTCACCACACCCTCACCGTGAGAATGGCGGCCGCAATCAATGCCGCTCCGGCCAACATGGACAGTGCATATGACCGGGCGAACCCGTTCTGCCAGCGTCGAAGATCTTGCGACCCGCTGCGGACCAGCGCGGCGAGCTCGCGAGTGACACCGTCGACGGCGACGTCATCGAAGTCGACCAGGTCTTTGGTGACCCGCCGGCCCGGCACCATCAGTGCCCGCTCGTTGAACGCGTCGCCGTACAGATCGTTGCGCGCGGCGACCGTCAGCCCCGAGACCTTGACCGGTGCGGTGACCGGAATGGGTTGCAGCGCATACATCCGGTACGCGATCGCGACGCCGACGCCGACCACAGCGAGCGTGACGACCGTGAGCAACCAAGCCGGAAGGGCATGCTCGGGCTCGTGGTGGCCGACGATCGGCTCGAGCCAATGCTCCAACGTGCCGCCGACGGCCAGCAGCGCGCCGGCACCGATCGAGCCCGCGGCCAGCACCACCATCGGCCAGCCCATGACCGAGGGCGACTCGTGGGGATGCGTCTCGGCACGCCATCGCTTTTCGCCGAAGAACGTCATCAGCATGACGCGTGTCATGTAGAACGCGGTGATGCCCGCGCCCAGCAGAGCTGCGCCACCGAACAACAGCCCTTTGGCGCCACCGGCCGCGAACGCGGTTTCGATGATGGGGTCTTTCGAGAAGAACCCGGACAGCGGCGGGATACCGATGATCGCGAGGTAACCCATGCCGAACGTGGCGAACGTGACGGGCATCGCGGTGCGCAGTCCGCCGTAGCGACGCATGTCGGTTTCATCGTCCATGGCGTGCATCACCGAACCAGCACCGAGGAACAGGCCGGCCTTGAAGAAGCCGTGCGCCAGCAGATGCAGGATCGCGAGCGCATAGCCGGCGGGACCCAGGCCCGCGGCCAGCATCATGTAGCCGATCTGGCTCATGGTCGACGCCGCGAGGGCCTTCTTGATGTCGTCCTTGGCGCAGCCGATCACCGCGCCGAACAACAGCGTGACCGCCCCGACGATCGCGACCGCCAGCCGGGCGTCCGCGGACTGGTTGAAGATCGGGGCCGACCGCACCACGAGGTACACGCCCGCGGTGACCATGGTGGCCGCGTGGATGAGTGCCGACACCGGCGTCGGGCCCTCCATCGCGTCCCCGAGCCACGACTGCAGCGGTACCTGAGCGGACTTGCCGCACGCCGCCAGCAGCAACAGCAGCCCGATGAGCGTCGTGGTCGCCGCGGCGAGATGCGGTGCCTGGGCGAAAACCCCGGTGTACGAGAGGGTTCCGGTGTGGGCGAACATTGCCGCCAGGGCCAGTGCCAGCCCGATGTCACCGACGCGGTTGACGACGAACGCCTTCTTCGCGGCCGTCGCCGCCGATGGCTTGTGCGACCAGAACCCGATCAGCAGGTACGACGCCAGGCCGACGCCTTCCCATCCGACGTACAGGCCGAGATAGTTGTCGGCCAGCACCAGCAGCAGCATGGCAGCGACGAACAGGTTGAGGTAGGCGAAAAACCGGCGACGGGCGGGGTCGTGCGCCATGTAGCCGACCGAATAGATGTGGATCAGCGCGCCGACGCCGGTGATGAGCAGGACGAAGCACATCGACAGCTGGTCCAGGCGTAACCCGAAATCGACCTGGAGCTGCGCGACGGGAACCCAGGAGAACAGCGTCTCGTGCACCAACCGGGAGTCGTTGTCGCGACCGGACATCGCGACGAACTGGGTGGCGCCGACGAGGAAGGCGCCGACCACGGTGGCGCAGCCCAGCAGATGCCCCCACGCGTCGGTGGCCTTGCCGCCGAGCAGCAGGATCGCCGCGCCGGCCAGCGGCAGCGCGATCAGCAACCACACCGATGTCGTCATGGTCACTGCTTCAACAGGTTCGCGGCGTCGACGGACGCCGATCGCCGGGTCCGGAATATGGTCATGATGATCGCCAGCCCCACCACCACCTCACACGCAGCCACCACCATCGTGAAGAACGCCACCACCTGACCGTCGAGTTCGCCATGCATCCGGGAGAACGTGACGAACGCGAGATTGGCGGCGTTGAGCATCAATTCGACGCACATGAACATGACAATGGCGTTGCGGCGCACCAGCACACCGGCGGCGCCGATGGTGAACAGCAGCGCCGACAGATACAGGTAGTTGGTGGGATTCATGAGTCGCTCCCATCATTCGTCGAACTCTCGGCTCGGCCGAGGGTGGCCGACACACTGCGCCGGGGCAGGATGGCGCTGACGGACATGTCGGCGTCCGAGCCGTCGGGCAGCTTCGCGGGGACGTCGACGGCGTTGTGCCTCGCGTATACCCCAGGGTTGGGCCGCGGTGTCGGATGCCCGCCGGCGGCGAAGCGCTCGATTGCCAGCTCGCGCTGGGTCTTTCGGCGCTCGAACCGTTCGCGGTGGGTCAGCACCATGGCGCCCAGCGCCGCGGTGATGAGCAGCGCGCTGGTGGTCTCGAAGGCCCACAGGTAGCGGGTGAAGATCAGCACCGCCAGGCCCTGCACGTTGCCGGCGCGGTTGGCATGCTCCAAACCGACGAAGTTGGCACCGAGGCTCCCGATGCCGGCGATCACTGCGATGCCGAAACCGATGCCGGCCACGACAGCGGCAATACGTTGTCCCCGAATGGTTTCGATCAGCGAGTCTGCCGAATCGACACCGATGAGCATGAGGACGAACAGGAACAGCATCATTACCGCGCCGGTGTAGACCACTACCTGTACGACGCCGAGGAACACCGCGTCCTGGGCGATGTAGAGCACCGCTAGGCTGATCATGGTGCTGGCCAGGAACATCGCCGAGTACACCGCTTTGGGTGCGGCCACCATGGCGATGGCGCCGAGCACCGACACGGTACCGAGCACCCAGAACGTCACGGCCTCTCCGGTCACTTGGCCGCCTCGCGCCGCGCAAGGCCGTCCGCGGCGGGCCGCGCAAGGCCCGAAGCCGTGATGTTGCCCCGGTAGTAGTCCTCGTCGGTGCTGCCCTCGGCCATCGCGTGGGGCGGCGCGGTCATGTCGGGCTTCAGCGGCGCCAGGAGCTTGTCCTTGCCGTAGATCAGGTCGGACCGGTTGTCGTCGGCCATCTCGTAGTCGTTGGTCATGGTGAGCGCGCGGGTCGGGCAGGCCTCGATGCAGAGCCCGCAGCCGATACACCGTAGATAGTTGATCTGGTACACCCGGCCGTACCGCTCGCCGGGGGAAAACCGTTGTTCCGCGGTGTTGTCCGCGCCCTCGACGAAGATCGCGTCGGCGGGGCAGGCCCACGCGCACAGTTCGCAGCCGATGCACTTCTCGAGGCCGTCGTCGTAGCGGTTGAGCTGATGCCGGCCGTGATAGCGCGGAGCGACCGGACCGGGCTCCTCGGGATACTGCTCGGTGACGGGTTTCTTGAACATGGTCCCGAAGGTGACGCCGAAGCCGGCGATGGCATCGATGAATTTGGGCCTACCGGGCATGGTGTACCTCCTTGGCCGGGATGGGCGGCACCGGGAACGCTCCGGGCTGCGGTTCGACGGCAGGGGTGCGTGTGCGAGCCGACCTGCGCCGCACGGTATTCCACAGCGCGCCGGCGATGGCGACCACGGCGACGGCGCCGGCGATGGCCAGCACGACGGGCCAGCTGTCGTGACCCTGCAGGCGCAGCGTGCGCACGATGCTGACGAGCATGATCCACGCCAGCGAGATCGGGATGAGCACCTTCCAGCCCAGCGCCATGAACTGGTCGTATCGCAGACGGGGCAGCGTGGCACGGAGCCACATGAACAGGAACAGGAACGCCCACACCTTGCCGACGAACCACAGCAGTGGCCACCAGCCGGTGTTGGCTCCGGGAATGAGGCTCAGCGGCCAGGGCGCCTGCCAACCACCGAGAAACAGCGTGGTGGCGAGGGCGGAGACCGTCGTCATGTTGACGTACTCCGCGAGCATGAACATCGCGAACTTCAGCGACGAGTACTCGGTGTGGAAACCGCCGACCAGCTCGCCCTCGGCTTCGGGCAGATCGAAGGGCGCCCGGTTGGTTTCGCCGACCATCGAGATCACGTAGATCAGGAATGACGGCAGCAGCAGGAAGACGTACCAGCGGCCCTGTTGTGACGCGACGATCTGCGACGTCGACATGGTGCCCGCGTACAGGAACACCGCGGCGAACGACAGGGCCATCGCGATCTCGTACGAGATGACCTGAGCGCTCGACCGCAGCCCGCCCAGCAGGGGATAGGTCGAGCCGGAAGCCCAGCCCGCCAACACGATTCCGTAGACCCCGATCGAGGTGACCGCCAGGACGTACAACACCGCGACCGGCAGGTCGGTCAACTGCAGCGGCGTCTCGTGCCCGAACACATGGACCAGCGGCCCCATCGGGATCACCGCGAACGCCATGATCGCCGGGATCACCGAGATGATTGGCGCCAGCAGGTAGATCGGCTTGTCCACCCCGGCCGGGACCAGCCCCTCCTTCAACGCGAGCTTGATGCCGTCGGCCAGGCTCTGCAGTAACCCGAACGGCCCCACCCGGTTCGGCCCGATACGCATCTGCATCCAGCTCAACACCCGGCGCTCGAGCAGGATGGCCACGAGCACCGTCAGCACCAGGAACACGAAGATGCCAAGGGCTTTGGCGAGGACCAGCCACCACGGGTCGAGGCCGAAAGAGGAGAGGTCGGGATAGTTCACGTTGCCGCTCCGCTGATCGAGACGACCGCGCCGGGGGCGACGCCGAGCGTGGCATGGGCCGCCGATCCCGGCGAGTTCAGCGGCAGCCACACCACGCCGGTCGGCATGTCGGTGAGTTCGAGCGGCAGCGTGATAGTGCCGTGATCGGTGCTGACCGTGAGGATTTCGGACGCGCCGACGCTCGCTGCGGTGTCGGGGGAGAGTCGGGCCACCGCCGGGCGGGCCGTGGCGGCCAGATGCGGTTCGCCGTCCTGCAGGCGGCCGGCGTCCAACAGCATCCGCCAGCCGGCGAGGATCGCCTGCCCGGGGCCTGGCACCGGGTTCGGGGGGGCGGTGAACTCCGGTGCGGCGGGCCGTGGCCCCGTCCAGCACCCGAGTCGGGTCATCTCGTTGCGCACCGCGGCGACATCGCGCAGGCCGAGATCGATGCAATGTTCGTCGGCGAGCGCCGCCAACACGCCCATGTCCGCTCGCGTGGCGGGCGGCAGCGCCGCGCCGAATGGGCGTTGGCGCCCTTCCCAGTTCACGAAACTGCCGGCCTTCTCGACGACGGGTGCCACCGGGAACACCACGTGCGCGAGATCGGTGACGGCGCTGCGCCGGACCTCCATGCTCACCACGAACTTCGCGGCACCGAGTGACTGCTGGGCCAGTTCCGGGTCGGGTAGGTCGGCCAGTTCGACGCCGGCGACCAGCACAGCCTCGAGCTCACCGTCGGCTGCGGCGGCGAGGATCGCGGTGGTGTCGCGGCCCGGTGCGTCGGGCAGTTCGTCGACGTGCCAGGCGACGGCCACCTCTGTCCGTGACGGCAGATCGGCCACCAGACGACCGCCGGGCAACAGATTGGGGGCCGCGCCCGCTTCCAGCGCACCGCGCTCGCCGGCCCGCCGCGGCACCCAGCCGACGGCGGCGCCCGTGCGCTCGGCCAGCCGGGCCACCGCGGAGAATCCGCCCGGGACACCGGCCAGCCGCTCACCGGCGAGGATGACCGAGCCGGGCGGCAACACCTCGATGGCGTCGAGCGCTCGAGGTTCGCGGCCGGGCGCGGCGGAGATCAGCGTGCCACCCATGTTCTCCAGGCCGCGGCTCGCGAACGGCGCCACCGCAACGACTTTCAGGCCGTGCTTGCGGAAGGCCTTGCGCAGCCGCAGGTAGACGATCGGCGATTCGTCCTCCGGCTCGAACGCGACGAGCAGCACGACGGGTGCCGCTTCCAGGTCGGCGTAGGTCACCCGCAGCGGCTGACCCGCGACGCTGGCAGCCAGGAACTGGGCCTCCTCTTCGCTGTGGACCCGGTTGCGGAAGTCAATGTCGTTGGTGCCCAGCACGATCCGCGCGTACTTCGCGTAGGCATAGGCGTCTTCGGTGGTGAGTCGCCCGCCGACCAGTACGCCGGTCCGGGGACCGGCTGCCGACAGGCCGCGTGCCGCGACGGCGACGGCCTCGGGCCAGGATGCCGGGCGCTGGGTGCCGTCGGCCTCGCGGATCAAGGGTGTGGTGATCCGGTCACCCTGCGTGGCGTAGGTGAAGGCCCAGCGGCCCTTGTCGCAGTTCCACTCTTCGTTGACCTCGGGATCGTCACCGGCCAAGCGGCGCAACACCGTTCCGCGTCGATGATCGGTGCGCTGTGCACAGCCCGAGGCGCAGTGTTCGCAGACGCTGGGGGAGGAGACCAGGTCGAAAGGCCGGGCCCGGAACCGGTACGCGGTCCCGGTGAGCGCGCCGACGGGGCAGATCTGCACGGTGTTGCCGGAGAAGTACGAGTCGAACGGCGCCTCGTTGCCGATCCCGACCTGCTGCAGCGCACCACGTTCGAGAAGTTCGATGAACGGGTCGCCGGCGACCTGATTCGAGAACCGGGTGCAGCGCGCGCACAACACGCAGCGTTCCCGGTCGAGCAGGACCTGCGCCGACAGATTGATGGGTTTGGGGTAGGTGCGCTTGACGTCCTCGAAACGAGAATCGCTGCGGCCGTTGGACATCGCCTGGTTCTGCAGCGGGCATTCGCCGCCCTTGTCGCAGACGGGGCAGTCCAGCGGATGATTGATCAGCAGCAGCTCCATCACGCCGTGCTGTGCTTTGTCGGCGGCCGCCGATGTCACCTGGGTACGCACGACCATGTCCGGGGTGACCGTGGTGGTACACGACGCCAACGGTTTCCGCTGGCCCTCCACCTCGACGAGGCACTGCCGGCAGGCGCCCACCGGGTCCAGCAGCGGGTGGTCGCAGAACCGGGGAATCTGGACCCCGATGAGCTCGGCCGCGCGAATCACCAACGTGCCCTTGGGCACACTGATCTGCTGGTCGTCGATGGTCAGCGTCACCATCTCGACCGCAGGTGCGTCCTTTGCCGGCTCAGTCACCGTCATACCCGTGCCCCCGTTTTCTCCGCGAGCAGACGTAAAACTGTCGTTTTTGGCCGGAAATCGACAGTTTTACGTCTTTTCGCGGAGAAGGTCGTAAGCCTCATGCGCCCGCTCCTTCCGTGGCGAAGAGCGTGGCGGCGTGCGCGTCGAACGGGCAGCCGCCGCCCAGGTGCGCGACGTACTCGTCGCGGAAGTACTTGAGCGAGGACATGATCGGGCTGGCCGCACCGTCGCCGAGGGCACAGAACGACTTGCCGAGGATGGCGTCGGAGATGTCGAGCAGCTTGTCGAGGTCGGCCGCCTGGGCCTGCCCGTTCTCCAGTCGGGCATAGATTTGCGCCAGCCAGTAGGTGCCCTCGCGGCACGGCGTGCACTTGCCGCAGGATTCATGCGCGTAGAACTGGGTCCACCGCCGGACCGCCCGCACCACGCAGGTGGTCTCGTCGAAAATCTGCAGTGCCTTGGTGCCCAGCATCGAGCCCACTCCGGCCATGCCTTCGTAGTCCAGCGGGACGTCGAGATGTTCGGGTGTGAGCATCGGCGTCGATGATCCGCCCGGCGTCCAGAACTTCAACTGGTGCCCGGCTCGCACCCCGCCGGCGTACTCCAGCAGTTCCCGCAGCGAAATGCCCAGTGGTGCTTCGTATTGCCCCGGCCGGGTGACATGACCCGACAGTGAGTACAGGGTGAAGCCCGGCGACTTCTCCGACCCCATTGAGCGGAACCAGTCGATCCCGCCGCGGATGACCGACGGCACACTGGCGATCGACTCGACGTTGTTGACCACGGTCGGGCAGGCGTACAGCCCGGCGACCGCCGGGAACGGGGGACGCAGCCGGGGCTGGCCGCGCCTGCCCTCCAACGAGTCCAGCAGCGCGGTCTCCTCGCCGCAGATGTACGCACCCGCCCCGGCATGGACCACCAGATCCAGATCGAACCCGGTGCCGGCGATGTTGGTGCCGAGGTAGCCGTTCGCGTAGGCCTCGGCCACGGCGCCCTGCAGCCGGCGCAGCACCGGAACCACCTCACCGCGCACGTAGATGAACGCGTGCCGGGCGCCGATGGCGTACGACGCGATGATCGCGCCCTCCACCAGGGCGTGCGGCGACGCCAGCATCAGCGGAATGTCCTTGCACGTGCCGGGTTCCGATTCGTCCGCGTTGACCACCAGATAGTGCGGGCGACCGTCGTCGGGGGAGATGAACGACCATTTGGTCCCCGTGGGGAAACCCGCGCCACCGCGGCCGCGCAGCCCGGAATCCTTGACCAGCGCAATGACTTCAGCGGGTGGCATCCGCAGCACTGTCCGCAGCGCCTGGTATCCGCCCTGCCGGGTGTAACTCTGCAACGTCCACGACTGCGGCTGGTCCCAGTGTCTGCTCAGCACCGGCGCGAGCGTCATTGCGGCGCCTCCATCCCACGCTCCTGCGCAACGCGCAACCCGGCCAACGTGGCCGCACCCGGTTCGGAGTCGTTGCTGCCTGGGCGTTCATCGGGGAAGCCGGCGAGGATGCGTGCGGTGTCCTTGAAGGTGCACAGGGGCGCGCCGCGGGTCGGCGTAACAGGCTCGCCGGCCCGTAGCGAGTCGACGAGATCACGCGCGGAACCGGGGGTTTGGTTGTCGAAGAATTCCCAGTTCACCATGATCACGGGCGCGTAGTCGCAGGCGGCGTTGCACTCGATGTGTTCGAGCGTGACGCGGCCGTCGGCGGTGGTCTCGCCGGCGCCGAGACCCAGATGGTCCTCGAGTGATTCGAGGATGGCGTCGCCGCCCATGATGGCGCACAGCGTGTTGGTGCAGACGCCGACCAGGTATTCGCCGGTGGGCGTGCGGCGGTACATGGAGTAGAACGTCGCGACCGCGGTGACCTCGGCGGTACTGAGGTCCAATTGCGTTGCACAGAAGGAGATTCCGGCAGGCGTGAGGTATCCGTCCTCGGATTGGACGAGGTGCAGCAGGGGCAGTAGCGCGGAGCGGGCACTGGGGTAGCGGGCGATGATCGTCGCGGCGTCGGATGCCAGGCGCTCGCGCACGTCGGCCGAATAGGATTGCGGCCCTTGGCCGATGGGCGGACCGGGCTCGTCCGGCCGGGGCCCGAGACGCAGTTCGATAGCGGTCACCTGTCCACGCCTCCCATCACCGGATCGATCGACGCCACCGCCGCGATGGCATCGGCGACCATGGACCCCTCGCACATCACCGACACCGCCTGCAGATTCGTGAACGACGGGTCGCGGTAATGCACCCGGTAGGGCCGGGTGCCACCGTCGGAGACCATGTGCACACCGAGCTCGCCGCGCGGCGATTCGACGGCGACGTACACCTGCCCGGCGGGCACCCGGATACCTTCGGTCACCAGCTTGAAGTGGTGGATCAGGGCCTCCATCGACGAGCCCATGATCTTGGCGATGTGTTCCTTCGAGTTGCCCAGGCCGTCGGGGCCGACCTTCAGGTCCGCCGGCCAGGCCAGTTTCTTGTCGGTGATCATCACCGGACCGGGGCCCGCCTTGCCCAAGCGATCCACACACTGCTCGACGATCTTGATGGATTCCCGCATCTCGCGGACGCGAATCATGTAGCGGCCGTAGGCATCACACTGGTCATCCGTGATGACGTCGAAGTCATATGACTCGTAACCGCAGTACGGCTGCGATTTGCGCAGGTCATGCGGCAGCCCCGTGGAACGCAGCACCGGTCCGGTGATACCCAGCGCCATGCATCCGGTCAGATCCAGGTAGCCGACACCCTGCGTGCGCGCCTTCCAGATGTAGTTCTCGTTGAGCAGATTCTCCATGTCGCGCAACCGCTTGGGCAGCAGCTTCAACAGTTCCCGTAGTTGCGGCAGCGCCTCGTCGGGCAGGTCGGCGGCCAGCCCGCCGGGTCGGATGTAGGCATGATTCATCCGGAGCCCGGTGATGGTCTCGAATATCGACAGCACCAGTTCGCGTTCCCGGAAGCCGAAGAACATGGCCGACATGGAGCCCAGCTCCATACCGCCGGTGGCCAGCGCAACCAGGTGCGACGAGATCCGGTTGAGCTCCATGAGCATGACCCGGATGACGCTGGCGCGCTCGGGGATGTCGTCGGTGACGCCGAGCAGTTTCTCCACGCCCAGGCAGTACGCCGTCTCGTTGAAGAGCGGGGACAGGTAGTCCATGCGGGTCACGAAGGTGACGCCCTGCGTCCAGGTCCGGTACTCGAGATTCTTCTCGATTCCGGTGTGCAGGTAGCCGATTCCGCACCGGGCCTCGGTGATGGTCTCGCCGTCGATCTCCAGGATCAGGCGCAGCACACCATGGGTGGACGGATGCTGCGGGCCCATGTTGACCACGATGCGCTCGCCGGCGACAGCACTCTCACGCGCCGCGGCCACGACGTCGGCCCAGTCTTGACCGCCGACGGTGACCACACGTTCACGGCCATCGGGTTGGTTGTCTTGGGTCATCAGTTGTAGGCCCGCCGTTCGTCCGGGGGCGGGATTTTCGCACCGTGGTACTCGACCGGTATTCCGCCGAGCGGGTAGTCCTTGCGCTGCGGATGGCCCACCCAGTCGTCGGGCATCTCGATCCGGGTCAGGGCGGGGTGGCCGTCGAAGATGATGCCGAAGAAGTCGTAGGTCTCCCGTTCATGCCAGTCGGTGGTCGGATAGACCGAATACAGCGATGGCACATGAGGATCGGCGTCCGGGGCGCACGCCTCGACGCGAATCCGGCGGTTGTGGGTGATGGACATCAGCGGGTACACGGCGTGCAATTCGCGACCCGTGTCGTCGGGGTAGTGCACACCGGACACTCCCAGGCACAGCTCGAACAGCAGCTCGTCGCGCAGCGTCTGGGCCACCGCGACCAGGTGATCGCGGCGTACCTCGAGGGTCAGCTCGTCGCGGAACACCACGACGCGCTCGATCGCGGCGCCGAACTCGTCGGCGCCGAGGGCCGCCGCCAACGCGTCGACGACGTCGTCGAAGTAGCCGCCGTAGGGCCGGGGTGAGCTGCCGGGCAGGGCGACCTCCCGGACCAACCGACCGTAGCCCGAGGTATCGCCGCTGCCGCGGACACCGAACATGCCGCGCCGCGTCCCGATCACCTCGGGTCCGGTCTGGTCGGGCGCGTCCGTCATGACCGCAGCAGTCCCTTCAGCTCGATGGTGGGACGGGCCTGCAGGGCGGCTTCCTCGGCCGCGGCGATCGCCTCGGCCCGGTTGACGCCCAGCGGCATCTCTTGAATCTTGGCGTGCAGCTTGAGGATTGCGTTGAGCAGCATCTCCGGCCGGGGCGGGCAGCCGGGCAGGTAGATGTCGACGGGCACGATGTGGTCGACGCCCTGCACCACCGCGTAGTTGTTGAACATCCCGCCCGAGGA
The DNA here is from genome assembly GCF_046250085.1 of Mycobacterium sp. SMC-16. Taxonomy (NCBI): domain Bacteria; kingdom Bacillati; phylum Actinomycetota; class Actinomycetes; order Mycobacteriales; family Mycobacteriaceae; genus Mycobacterium; species Mycobacterium sp. SMC-16. The sequence goes on along the minus strand of NZ_CP176427.1, from coordinate 4,024,475 downwards.
GGCGCACACGCCCATGGCCAGCACCCATTTGGGCTCGGCCATCTGGTCGTACACCTGCCGCAGCACCGGCGCCATCTTCTGGCTCACGCGGCCGGCGACGATCATCAGGTCGGCCTGGCGTGGCGTCGCGGAGAACCGCTCCATGCCGAAGCGCGCGATGTCGAAGCGCGGGCCCGCGGTGGCCATCATCTCGATGGCGCAGCACGCCAACCCGAAGGTGGCGGGCCACAGCGACCCCTTGCGCACGTAGCCCGCGACCTTCTCGACAGTGGACAGCAGGATGCCGCCGGGGAGGCGTTCTTCGAGTCCCATGGATCTGTCCTCAGTCCCAGCTCAGTCCGCCGCGTCGCCAGATGTATGCGTAGGCGACGAACACCGTCAGCATGAACAGCAGCATCTCCACCACTGCGAACACCCCCAGCGATTCGAAGGAAACGGCCCAGGGGTACAGGAAGACGATCTCGATGTCGAAGACGATGAACAGCATCGCGGTCAGGTAGTACTTGACCGGGAACCGCTGGCCGGTCGTCTCATGCCCGGCGGAGCCCGGCGCCATCGGCTCGATGCCGCATTCGTAGGCCTCGAGTTTGGCCCGGTTGTACCGGCGAGGGCCGATGACCAGTGCAATTCCGACCGAACCCACCGCGAACGCCGCGGCGATCGCGCCGAGTACCAGGATGGGGATGTAGACGTTCATGCGTTCGTCATGCCCTGTGAGGCTCCCTCGTCGAGCTGTCGATGTGAGCTGGCCCACAGCTTAGCTCGGTTAACGGAACGGCCGCCGCATTTTGGCTAGGATCATGATCAGTTCCTGACGTTCCCGCGTCACATCGGCGTTGACGCGAAGAGTGAACGGCCACAGGCCATTTCGTGCTGGTTAACGCACGGTTTCAGCGCTGTGGAGCCAGCACCGCCACCACTGCCTCACCGAGCCGGATCGGGTCGATCGGATGGGGCACCGCCGCCTCCGCGCGCGACCAGGACGCCAGCCAGGCGTCGTCCGGGCGGCCGGTGAGCACCACGATCGGCGGGCAGTTCGCGACCTCGTCCTTGAGTTGTTTGGCCAGCCCCATTCCGCCGGCGGGTGTGGCTTCGCCGTCGAGGATGGCCAAGTCGATCCCGCCCGCGTCGACGGAGCTCACCACGACGGGTGCCGTCGCCACGTCGAGATACGTCAGGTCGGGCAGGTCTGGGTGGATGCGCCGCCCCAGCGCCGTGCGCACCTGGTCGCGGGTGTTCGGGTTGTCGCTGTACACCAGGATCTTGAGCGCAGAGTCGGCCACCTGCTCAGGCTACGACAACCCGGTGACCAGGTAGGTCGGGTTCGGCTACTCGTCGGCATAGCCCGGATGGGCCACGTCGAGCCGATATCGCACCAGTGTCCGCAGGACGGGCTCGAGCTCCGGACCACGGCCGTCGAAGTCCCCGTCGCGGATCGCACGAGCCAGGGATTGCTCGTCCTCGAATCCCAGCAGCCCCGGTTCCGCGCCCTGTTGTGAGAGTTCCCGCTCGACGATCCGCAGCGCGTTCGCCGCGACGCGGGCATGAAAGTTCACGGCGCCCACGTCGGCCGGCCGACTGTTCGGGCCAGTGGCGTCGCGTACTTCCGTCTCCAGGAACTCGGCCACCGCGGCGACCAGTTCGGCGGCGGTGGGACGGTAGTGGCTCATCGGTCCTCCAGGAGGTCGAGCAGGTCCCATTCGGTCTCGCACACCCGCCGGCCGATGGTGGCCAACTCCACTGATCTGGTGTGTCCGGACAGGTGCCGTTCCGCCTGGTACCGGCAGATGATGCCCCAGCGCAAGGTGGCGGACACCAGCCACCAGTGAAAGGCTTTGCGGTCCAGAGTGATTCCGCTGGTGTGCTCGTAGGCGGTCAGGAAGTCCTCGATACTGCCCAGGCCACCGGCGTCGAGCGTCCGCGGCGCCCCGAAGCGCCAGGCCCGAATGCAGAACCAGGCCAGGTCCTCGGCGCGCGAGCCCAGATGGGTGAGCTCCCAATCCAGCACCGCGGCCAGCCGGCTGCCGTCGACGATCAGGTTGCCCATCCGGAAGTCGCCGTGAACCAGCACGGCATCGCCGGTGTCCGGCGGCTGATTGTGCGCCAGCCAGCGGAAAGCCCACTCGAAAGTGGCGGTGGTGTCGCCGATCTCGTCGAGCTCGCGTCGCCACGAACTCAGCTGGTCTTCGCTCGAGAGGCCGACGCCGGTGGGGTCGGCGCGGTGGATCGCCGCCAGCGCTTCGGCGCACTGCCCGAGGAGGGTGGCCCGGCCGTCGTCGTCGAGTGCGCGCTGGATCTTGCGGACGATGGTCTCGCCCGGTACGAAGTCGCACACCAGGAACGGATTGCCCAGGGCGGCAACTGAATTGCTGGCCGCCAGGACGTGCGGCACCGGTGCGCCCGCTGCCGCGGCCCGGGACAGTGCGGCAGCCTCCAGTTCCATGCCGGCGTGGATCTCGTCGGGCGGCCCGACGCGCAGGATCAACGCGCGCGCCCCGGTTGCGGTGACCGCATCGAACGCCCACGTCGCGCGGCTGGCCCCGCCGGTCAGCTCGCGCAGGTTCTGGACGTCGACGTCTCCGAGGCCGGGTTCCAGCACCCGGGCGACTGCCGCGGCGTCGATCACTTGCGTCCGAACTTCAGCATCCGCTGCGCCACCCGGCGAATCTGAATCTCTTCCGCGCCTTCGGTGATCCGGTAGCGGCGGTGGTGTCGGTAGATGTGCTCGAACGGCTCGTGCCGGCTGTAGCCGACGCCGCCATGGATCTGCATGGCCCGGTCGGCAGCCTCGCACACCAGTCTGTTGGCTCGGTAGTTGGCCATCGACACCTTGTCGGAGACCTCCATGTGGTGATCACGATCCAGATGCCAGGCCGCGAAATACACCAGCAGCCGGACCATCTGGGCCTCGGTCTGCAGCTCGGCCAGCGGCCACTGCACGGCCTGGTTCACCGCCAGCGGCTTGCCGAACACCACGCGCTCGCCGGCGTACTGCGCGGCGCGGTCGATGCAGTACTGCGCGGCGCCCAGACTGCTGGCGGCCTGGCGAATGCGGTTCTCGTGCAGGAACGTCTGGCCGACCTCCAAGCCGTGGTCCACCTCGCCCAGCACCGCATCTTCCGGCACGCGAACATCTTTCAGTTCGACCTCACCGTGGTCGCTCGGCATGTTGAACGTCCACCAGTAGTACGGCACGGTGAAGCCCGGGGTGTCGGTGGGGACCAGGAACGCGGTGATCCCGACTGCCTGACCGGGCTCGCCCGAGGTGCGCGCGAAGATCAGGTCGTGCGTGGCCCGGTGGACTCCGGTGTTCCAGCGCTTGCGGCCGTTGATGATCCAGCCGTCGCCGTCCCGGACGGCGGTGGTCTCGAGCCAGGTGGCGTCGCTGCCGTGGTCGGGTTCGGTGAGCCCGAACGCCATGGATCGCTCGCCGGTGATCATGGCCTCGACCCATTCGGCTTGCTGCGCCGCGGTGCCGAATCGGCTCATCATGATGACCTGCGGGAAGTTGCCGACGATCGACGATTCGTCCTGCAGGTCGTTGTGGAGCCCAAGGCCCTTGTGCGCCAGGTGTTCCCGGATGACAGCCATGTCCAGATTGGTGCCGTCGCGGCCGCCGAACTCGCGGGGCAGGCCGTACCGCAGCCAGCCGGCGGCGTCGGCCCGCCGCCGCATCTCGTCGAGCAGGTCCTCCCATTCCCGGGCCGGCACACCGCCGTTCTCCAGATCGGTGCGGGCGAATTCCCGTCGTCGGTCGAAGTACTGCAGGTTCTCCCGTTCCAGCGGCTTGATCTCTGCCTCGATGAAGGCATCCATCTCAGCCAGTAGGCCCGGAAGGTGTTCCGGTAGCGCGAAATCCACGGTGATCTCTTCTTTCGGTCAGAAGCCGTACAGGGTTTTCTTCCAGATGGTCGACAGCGTGGTGATGGCATCCTCGTCGCTGATCCGGAGTTCGGATCCGGGGCTGCCGACCACCACCACGGTGAAGTTCTCGAACAGCAGCGCGATGGCGGCGGCGATGTGTTCGGGGTTGAGGCCCTCGGCGTAACCCTGTGCGGCAGCGTGGCGTACCGAGTCGGCGACCATGTCCATGCCGAAACGACGGAACTCGTGCTGCACCTTGGCGAATCGCGGTTGGGTGGCGCCCAGTTGGGCGACCGCGATCATGATGCCGATGTTCTGCTTGAAGAGGTTCCAGTACCCGGTCACGACCGTGGTGAAGTAGTCGGTGTCCTCGGGCGATTCCGGCAGCGGCACACTCATGCCCGAGGGGGTGACGATGTCGTGCAGGAACGACTCGGCCAGTGCGGCCAGTAGGTCTTCCTTGTCGTTGAAGTAGCGGTAGAACACCGCCGACGACTTGCCCGCGGCCGACGTGATGTCGGCCAGCGTGGTGCCGTGAAAGCCGCGCTCGGCGAACAGTTTCCGCGCCGCCAGCTCGATGGCCTCGCGGGTCTGGCGGCCCTTGGCGGTCAGGGTGTCGGTCGGCATGCTCAGTCCAGGAGCCGGTCGCCGGCGCGCAGGAGCGCGCTGGGCAGTTCATGGCCGACCACCCGCTGTGCCACCATGGCCGCGTCGATGGCCAGGTTTAGGTCGATACCGGTGTCGATGTCGCTGTCCCGCAACAGATAAACCAGATCCTCGGTCGCGATGTTGCCGGTCGCGCCGGGTGCGAACGGGCAGCCGCCCAGCCCACCCACCGACGCGTCGAGTCGGGTGACACCGGCCTGCACGGCGGCGTAGGCACTGGCGAGGCCGGAGCCCCGGGTGTTGTGGAAATGGGCGCCGAGCGGCAGGTCCCCGATGACCGGGCGGACCCGGTTGATCAGGTCGGCGACGCGCCGCGGCGTGGTGGTACCGATGGTGTCGGCGATGGCGACCCGGTCCGCACCGAATTCGCTTGCTGCCACTGCGATCTCAACGACTCTGCTCGGGTCGGTCGGTCCATCGAAGGGACAGTCCCACGCGGTGGCGATGATGACCTCGGCGCTGGCTCCGCTGTCGTGGGCCAGTCCCACGATGTCGGCGATCAGGGCCGTGGACTCGGCCGTCGACCGACCGACGTTGGCCTGGCTGTGGCTGTCGGCGGCGGACACCACGTACTCCAGGGACAGTATGCCGGCGGCCAGCGCGCGGCCCGCGCCACCCGGCCCGGCCACCAGTGCGGAGAATTCGACATCCGGAAATGCGGACAGCGCGGCTGCCACTTCGGGGGCGTCGGCCAGCGCCGGCACCTTCGACGGCGACACGAACGCCGTTGCCTCGACTTCCTTCACCCCGGTGGCGACGATGGCTTCGAGCAGTTCGAGCTTGGCCGACAACGGGATCGGGTCTTCGAGTTGCAGGCCGTCACGCAGGCAGACCTCGCGGACGGTGACGAACGCCGGTAGGTCTGTCACAGCACACCCTCCGCACGCAGCGCGGCCAACTGCTCGCCTTCGAGACCGAGCAGCCGGCCGAACACCTCCTCGTTGTCCTGACCTGGCCGCGCCGAACCGCCGTTGCGGATGGTTCCGGGCGTGTCCGACAGCACCGGGACGACGCCGGGGCCCTTGACATTGCGTTGCACGCGTTCGTCCCAGTGGTCGGCGATCATGTTGCGCGCCTGCAGCTGTGGGTCTTGCACCACTTCGGCGACGGTGTTGATGGGTCCGCTGATCACTCCGGCCTCCGACAGTGTGGCGATGATGTCGTGGGGCTCACGCTGCGCTGCCCAGTCGCCGATGATCTTGTCGAGTTCGTCCTGGTTGCGGCCCCGCGCCAGATGGTCGACGAACCGCTCGTCGGTCGCCAGCTCCGGGCTGCCCATCGCCTGGCACAGCCGGCGGAACACCGTGTCCTGGTTGGCCGCGATCACCACCCAGCTGCCGTTGGCGCTCTGATAGATGTTCGACGGCGCGATGCCTTCGAGCCGGGTGCCCGACGGTCCACGCACCACGCCGCCGATGTCGTAGTCCGGAATGGTGGATTCCTGGATGGCCAAACAACTTTCGGTGAGTGCCGTATCCACGACCTGCCCCTCGCCCGTGACGCTGCGCCGGTACAGCGCGGCGAGCGCGCCTTGCGCGGCGAACATGCCGGCGAGGCTGTCGCCCAGCGACAACGCGAGCCGCGGGGGAGGACCGCCGGGGAAACCGTTCATGTGCCGCAGCCCGCTCGCCGCCTCGGCGACCGACGCGTATCCGGCCTTGCCGGCGTCCGGGCCCGTCTGTCCGTAGCCCGACACCCGCACCAGGATGATGCCCCGATTGTGCGCGCGCAGAACGTCGTAACCCAGGTTCCATTTCTCGAGGGTGCCCGGCCGGAAGTTCTCGACGATGACATCGGACATCTCGACGAGTTCGAGGAACAGTTCCCGGCCGCGTTCGGTGCGCAGGTCCAGCGTCACGGCTTTCTTGTTGCGCGCGTGGACCGTCCAGAAGAAGCGGTGTCCGTCGAGTTCCGCCTGGCCCCACGTCCGTAAGGGATCGGGCGAGGACGGCAACTCGATCTTGAGGACCTCGGCGCCCATGTCGCCGAGCAGCCGGCCGGCGAACGGGCCGGAGATCAGCGTGCCGAGTTCGAGCACCCTGATGCCGTCCAGAGCCCCCGTCGTCACAGCGAGAACCCCTGTCGGTGCAGCCAATCGGTGCAGATGCCGACGGCCTGTCGCAGCGTGCCGCGCTGATCCGGCCCCGAGTAGTAGTGGTTGGCGCCGGGAATCTCGTGCATCTCTTTGTCCGGATGCCCGATGGCCTCGAACAGCCGCCGGGTGTGGCTGGGCGTGCAGGCGTCATCGGCGAGGTTACCGATCACCAGTGTCGGCACCGCGATGTCGGGACCCGCCTTCACGGCGTCACCGTTGGCATCGTCGTAACTCCATTGCGACAGCCAGCTGCGCAGCGTACAGAATCGGGCCAGGCCGACGGGGCTCATGTTCACCACTTCAGGATCCCCCAGATAGCACTGCCCCGGGGTGCGTTCGTTGGGATCGACCGTCGGGTCGAGCCAACGCGGGTCGGCCATGGTGCCGTGCACGACGAACGCGAACTCGTCATCGGGGCGGCCGGCGGCCTTCAGTTCCGCGAGTTTTTCCTTGACCCACTTGGTGATTCGCCGGTTCCGGGCGACCTGTGCCTCGTGGTACCGCGCCAGGAACTCGGGGGTGTACGGCGGTCGGTTCGGGTTGTCCGGGTTGTAGAGATCGAGTTCCGGGTCGCGCTTCGACGGGTCGTTCTCATCGAGGATGGAGGCATCCATCCACTCGGTCATGGTGCCGTGGCGACTGATGTGGGCGGCCAGCAGCATCAGGCCGTCCGCCGGGATCAGGCCCAGCTTGGTCAGGTCGGGCCCGTCCCCCGAGGGGCTGGCGGTCACCGTCGGGTGTTGCGCCTGCTGCTGGTAGAACACCGACAGCGAGCCGCCGCCACTCCAGCCGGCGAGGACCACCTTCGAGTAGCCCAGCCGGTTCTTGGCGTCTTTGATGCACTCGCCGAGGTCCTCGACCACCTTCTCCATCAGCAGCGCGGAGTCGGTGCCGCGGAACCGGCTGTTGCAGTAGATGACGTGGTGGCCGGCGCGGGCCAGCGCGTTGATCATCGGCAGGTAGGCACCGCCCCCGATGGGGTGCATGAACACCAGGACCGTGTCCGACGGCTTGTCTTTGGGCTTGAGCAGATAGCTCTCCAACACGACGAGTTCGGCGACGCCGCCGTACACATCTCGGACCGCCGAGTTGTTCTGGTACGCAACCAGATACGGGATGCGGTCGTAGTCGTGCTTCACAGGCGCTTCAACAGTCATCAGTGTTGCCCCAGATCGTTGGCGAGGATTTCGGCGGATGGTGTGAGACGTCGGCGCGTGTCGATGGCGATCACCGACCAGTCGACGCGGTCGTATTGGTCGAACTTGCGGCGGGCACGCTCACGTGCGGCTTCCGGTGCACCGTGGTGAACCCCTTGCGGCGCATGGGAAACCAGTCCGGGTGGCATCGGGATCCCGTAGAGCGAGCCGGAGTGGAAGAACGCGATCTCGTCGTAGTCGACGTTGCGGTGATACCAGGGGGTGCGCTCGGTACCCGGCACGCTCTCGGCCGGCTTGGGCAGGAAGTTCATGACGTAGACGCCGGTCGCCTGCATGAACAGGTGCACCGTCGGCGGCAGGTGCACGCTCTCGGAGGTGATGACGGTGTAGTCCTCGATGTTGAAGGTGAACGGGAAGTTGTCGCCCCGCCAGCCCTCCACATCGAGCGGATTGTGTTGGTAGAAGAGCGAAGTCGGTCCGCCGTCGTGGTAGAGCCGGACCTCGTATTCGTCCCGCCCGTCGTCGTCGATCGGTTCCGGTTCGGGGATGGTGACCTGCGCCGGGTCGAACGGGAAGTGCCGTCCCAGCGTGCCTGCCGGCGGCACCCGGAAGTCGTCGGTGGCCTGGATCATGAGCCAGGTGGACTCGTCATCGGGCACCTGCCGGAACGTGCACGCCTTGGGGATGTAGACCCAGTCGCCCTCGCGGTAGCGCAGCGGGCCGAACTCCGTCTCCAGCAGCCCAGAACCCTTGTGTACGAACAGGAGTAGATCACCGTCGACGTAGCGGACGAAGAACGGCATCTCCGTGCTCCGCCGGCTCAGCAGCACCTGGCAGTCCGCGTTGGAGAACATCAGCAGGGGAGCGCCCTGGGGATCGGCCGCGTCGGACGGTTTCAGTTCGGACGACAGCACGTCGGTGGGCCGCAGCGGGCCGACGGTGCGGTAAGCGGTCGGATCGTTGCGCCGGTACATGTTGGCGGTACGGCCGACGAATCCGCCGCGCCCGAGTTCATCGTCCTTGAGTCCGTCGAGGTCGGCGTGTACCCGCTTCGGGGTCCGGCCTTTTCGCAGGTGGACGAATGATTCCATGCTGGACTCCTCGAGGATCGGGCAGCAAAACTGAAAGTGACATTACTTTTGGTTTAGGTGGTAGGCAAGGGTGAATCGATCCGCGCGCCGGGGTGTACGCGATTCTGCGGCGAGGGCGCGGTGATCGATTGCCTAGACCATGGAAGTGCGCGGGATCTTCATGCCGAGCGCGAGTGCGCCGGCCAGCTCCCGGCTGGTGTCGTAGTCGAACACGACGTGCCCGGCCAGCACGTCGACGTCGCGCTTGAAGCGTTGCATCGGACTCGACAGGAAATGGATGCTGGCCCCGCCGGCGCCCATGAGCTCGCCGATCACCGCGCGTGATTCGGCAACGATGTGTGCGGCCGCCAGCCGCGCTTGTGCCCGCACGGGTTTCTCGACGGAATCGCCTGCGACGACGATCGCCTCGATCTCCCCGACGGTGTCGGCAAGCAGGGCGCGCAGTGACCGCAACCGGACCTGCGCTCCGGCCAGGTGCGCCTGGGCAATCGGCTTGTCCTTCTGCATGACGCCCTCGTACGGCAGTACCCGCTCGGCCAAGCGCTGCGCGTAGCTCTCTGTCACCCGCTCGGCGCTGCCCAGGGCTGGCATCGCCGCGAGCAGGGCCAGTGCCGGCACCATGGGCCAGCGGTAGGTGGCGCTGTCGTGCAGTCCCGCGCCGGGCGCGGTGCCGGCATAGATGTCGGTGACCTTGACCAGGCGGTGCTCGGGCACGAATACGTCCGTGGCGACGACGTCGTTGGAGCCGGTGGCCCGCATCCCGTCGGTGTGCCAGACGTCCTCGACGCTGACGGCACTGATCGGCAAGAGCGCCAGGGCGGGGTAGATGCCGTCATCCGGCCCGCAGAGCGCGGCGACGATGATCCAGTTGCCGTGCATGACCCCTGTGGCCCAGGACCAGCGCCCGGACAGCCGGATGCCGCCGTCGGCCGGCAGCCCTCTGCCGGTCGGGGCCAGCGGTGCCGGTGCCAGGAAGGGCCGGCTGTCGAACGCCTCCTGCTGGGCCTGCTCGCCGAACAGCGCCAGCATCCAGTTGTGCAGCGTCAGGAACCCGATGGTCCAGGCGCTCGAGGTGCAGCCGTGGGCAAGGCGGCGCACCGGATCGAGGATGTCGGGGAACGGTGCCTCCTGTCCGCCGAAGCGTGCGGGCACCAGAAGCTCGGTGAAACCGGACGCGATCAGGTCGCTCACGGTGTCGTCGGGGAGGCGGCGGAGTTCTTCGGCCTCGGCGGCGCGTTCACCGAGTGCGGTGACGAACCCATCGGTGATGCCGGCCTGCGTTTTCAACATGCGCCGGACCGTACCATACCTTTTAGTATGGAGGTCAGGTCGCGAGCATCAGGTCGAGGAATCGTTCGCTGCGCGCGGCCAGCCGCGGATGCGGGGAGTCGCCCGAGAGGTGCAGGAATCCGATGCCGACAGCGAAGGTGGCGTCGGCCCGCAGTTCGGCCTCGTCGGCGTCGAAGCCGTAATCCTCGAACGCGCGCCGGACCGCGGCGAGAATGCGCCGGTCCGCGGCCCGCACGCTCTCGGCGACGGCCTCATCCGAGCGCGCCCACTCCCGCATGGCCCGTTCCAGCGTCCAATGCCTGGGGCTGACCAGCGAATTCATCATGCGGACCAATCGGTCGCGCGGGGCCAGGGCGCCGATCTCCTCGATCTGGCTGCGGTCGGCGTCGCGCAGCTCGCTCCAGCCCTGGATGAGAGCTGTCCGGTAGGCGGCGATGTTGGTGAAATGCCAGTAGAAGCTGCCTTTGGTGACCTTCAGTCGAGCGCACAACCGGTCGATCTTGAGGGCCTTCAGGCCCTCTTCGGCCAGGATCGCGTACCCGGCCGCGCGCCAGTCGTCGATCCCCAACCGGCCGCCGGCTCGGGCGTCCGGCAGCTCGTCGACCTGGTCCCGATCGCTCGTCACAAACGGCAGCCTACGGCCGGATGAACACCGCGCGGCTTTGCGTCAGGGTGGTAGCTGAACGGTACGAAGTCCGCAACAACCTGGTCTCAAGCCGGAATCGGGGGTTCCTCGGCGTGTCCGGTGCGTGTTTTACTGCCCACATACAACTGAATCATTCGGTGCGTTCAGTTCCCGTACCAGGCTGAGCCGCCGCACACAGCTGCGAGTGATCGCGGCTGTGCCACCAACGCCGTTCGAGCGCGTGGAGTGGGCACGATACCCGGTACCTGATACTGAAATGGGATTGTGAATGTTCGTTGACAAGCTTCGCGGCCGCTGGGCGCGCAGGGTCGCCGGCGCCGTCTCGGCCGTCGCCCTGCTCCCGGGTCTCATCGGACTTGCCGGCCAGACAGCGACCGCCGGTGCGTTCTCGCGCCCCGGCCTGCCGGTCGAATACCTCCAGGTGCCGTCGCCGTCCATGGGCCGCGACATCAAGGTGCAGTTCCAGAGCGGTGGCAACGGTTCGCCTGCGGTGTACCTGCTCGACGGTCTGCGCGCACAGGACGACTACAACGGCTGGGACATCAACACCGCCGCCTTCGAGTGGTACCTCGGTTCCGGTCTGTCGATCGTCATGCCGGTCGGCGGCCAGTCCAGCTTCTACACCGACTGGTACAAGCCGGCGTGTGGCAAGGCGGGCTGCTCCACCTACAAGTGGGAGACCTTCCTGACCTCGGAGCTGCCGCAGTGGCTGCAGGCCAACCGGGAGGTCAAGCCGACCGGTAGTGCCGCCGTCGGCCTCTCGATGGCCGGCTCGTCGTCCATGACCCTGGCGATCTGGCACCCCGACCAGTTCATCTACGCCGGTTCGATGTCGGGCTTCCTGAACCCGTCCGAGGGCTGGTGGCCGTTCCTGATCAACGTCTCGATGGGCGACGCCGGCGGCTACAAGGCCGACGACATGTGGGGCTCGACGGGCGACCCGAACAACGCCTGGCAGCGCAACGACCCGATGGTCAACATCCCGCGGCTCGTCGCCAACAACACCCGCCTGTGGGTCTACTGCGGTAACGGCAACCCGAGCGAGCTCGGTGGTGACAACGTGCCGGCCAAGTTCCTCGAGGGGCTGACCATCCGCACCAACCGCACCTTCCAGGACAACTACCTGGCCGCGGGCGGCAACAACGGCGTGTTCAACTTCCCCGACAGCGGCACCCACGACTGGGGCTACTGGGGCCAGCAGCTGCAGGCCATGAAGCCTGACCTGCAGCGTGTGCTGGGCGCCAACCCGTCCTCGTAACCTCGACAGCAGACAGGCCCCGGGAGCAATCCCGGGGCCTGTCTGCTTATCACAGTGTGGTGGCTACCGTGCCCCAGTAGCCCGGTCGTGGTGCCGGGCTACCGGAGCCCCGGTCACTTGAGCTGTGCCGACGACAGGCCCAGCAGCCGCCGGGCCACGACGAGCTGCTGAATCTGCTGCGTGCCCTCGAAGATGTCGAGAATCTTCGAGTCGCGGGCCCACTTCTCCAGCAGTGTCTGCTCGGAATAGCCTGTGGTGCCTGCCAATTCGACGGCCTTGAGGGTGACGTCGGTGCCCATGCGCCCGGCCTTGGCCTTGCTCATGGACGCTTCCTTCGAGTTCGGGATCTTGTTGTCGGCCTGCCAGGCGGCGCGCAGCGACAGCAGGTACGCGGCCTCCCAGTCGGACTCCATCCGGAGGAACTCCGCGGCCGGTGCGCTCTGCGCGTGGGCCGGCTTGTCGTACGAGATCTCGATGCCCGCGTCGGTCAGGATCGCCCGCAGCTCCTCCAGGGCGGCACGGCCCACGCCGATCGCCATGGCGGCGACCATCGGACGGGTGTTGTCGAAGGTCTCCATGACCCCACCAAAACCCTTGTCCACCTTGACCTCCGGATCGCCCAGGAGGTAATCCTTCGGGACCCGGCAGTTGTCGAAGCGGATGACCGCGGTGTCGGAGGCCTTGATGCCCAGCTTGTGCTCGAGGCGTTCAACGATGACGCCGGGGTGCTCGCGCGGCACGACGAACGACTTGATGGCGGCACGGCCCAGCGACTTGTCGACGGTCGCCCACACCACGATGTGGGTGGCGCGCGAGCCGGCGGTGACGAAGATCTTCTCGCCGTTGATGACGTACTCGTCACCATCGAGCACGGCGGTGGTGGTGACCGCCGCGGAGTCGGAACCGAAGCTGGGCTCGGTGATGGCCATGGCGGCCCACACCTTGCCCCACTTGGACAGCTGGTCCTTGGTGGCGACCGCGGAGATGGCGGCATTGCCCAGGCCCTGGTAGGGCACGGTCAGCAGCAGGGCGACGTCGCCCCAGCTGACCTCGAGCGCGTTCAGCAGCGCAGACATGTTGGCGCCGTTGACGTTTGCGTGCTTGCTCTTGGATTCGTTGGCCGAGAAGCCGGCGCCGGCCACCGAGACGGTGTTCGATTCCTGCACGCCCTCGAACAGGCTGGCCAGGGTGTCGAGCTCGGACGGGTAGGCATGCTCGGCGAGGTCGTACTTACGGGAGATCGGGCGGAGCATCTCGGCGGCGCCCTGATGTCCCTTTTCCGCGACTGCCTTCAGTTTGCGGGGCAGTTCCAGATTGATTGCCATGATTGGTCTTTCGGGTAAGTTCGGAAGAGTTGGACTACCGGGCCGGCTTACAGAACCACGACACCCTCGGCGACGCCGAGTGCCCGCAGATCGCGGTACCAGCGCTCAACCGGGTGTTCCTTGGTGTAGCCATGGCCACCGAGCAGCTGCACGCCGTCGAGGCCGATCTGCATGCCCTTGTCGGCGGCGAACCGCTTGGCCAGGGCGCCTTCACGCAGGAAGGTCATGCCCTGCTCGGCACGCGAGGCACCGCGCCAGACGATGAGGCGCAGGCCGTCCAGTTCGATGGCGATGTTGGCGCACATGAACGCCACCGCCTGGCGGTTGGCGATCGGCTCGCCGAACGCCTGGCGCTCCTTGACGTAGGGCACCACGTAGTCGAGCACCGCGTGCGAGGTGCCGACTGCCAGTGCGGCCCAACCCAATCGGGACAGCGCGATGGCCTCGGCGTAGTCGTTGTCGGTCGCCTCGTCCTCGCCCAGGCGGTTGGCCAGCGGCACCGCGACGTTGTCCAGCTCGATCTTGCCCAGGGCCGCCGCGCGGATGCCCATGCTCGGGTCGGCCGTGATCGACAGCCCCTCGGAGTTGGACTCGACGATGAACAGCGCCGGCTTGCCGTCGAGCTGCGCGCCGATGATGAACAGCTCGGCGTCGGCGGCGGCCGGAACCAGAGACTTGACGCCGTTGAGGCGGTAGCCGCTGGGGGTGCGGACCGCGGTGGTCCGCAGCGCCGTCGGGTCGAAGAGTGTGTGCGGCTCGGCGATTGCGACACAGGCCTGCGGCACGTTCTCGCCGGCGAACGACGGCAGGTAGGTGGCCTGCTGGCCGGCGCTGCCCCAACGGGTCAGGGCCGACGCCACGCCGCCCGGGGCCAGGATCGGCAAGGCCAGGCCCATGTCGCCGTATGCCAGGGCCTCGGCAACCAGCGCCGTGGTGACGGTGCTCTGGGAAGAGGCGATGCCGTCGAACTCCTCGGGCACGTTGAACGCGGTGATGCCGAGCTCGGCGGACTTGGCGATCAGGTCGGCCGGGTAGGTCGCGGCCGCGTCGGCGTCATGGGCGGCCGGGCGCAGAGTCTCCGCGGAGAACTCGCGGACGGTGTCCACGATCATTTGCTGGTCTTCGTCCGGATTCAGGTCGAAGTAGTCCGACCCGCCCGGCTTCAGGCGCGTCGGGGCGCCGTTCACTCCGGGAATGCGCTTGAACGTCCGGCCCGCGGCGCCGGCGGTGGAAAACGCCGTCTTGATGCCGTACTTCAGGCCGCGGTTCATCGGATCCCGCAGGTTGTACTTGTCCAGGAACTCCTGGCCGACAAAAGGCGTGATCAGCGCCAGACCGATGTCGGTCGCTGTCCGCTTGTGCCGCTGGAGTCCGATGGCGCTCTCCGGGCCCTTGCGCACGGGGCGCTGGGCGGAGCCGGCAGATGTGCCGTTCTGAGGAAGGGTGTTGGTCATTTCGACAGCCTCGCGTCGTTGGGGCAGTGCGTTATGACCGTATCTTACTCCGGAGTAAGGTACGACGCTCGTGTTATCAAATTCACATTCGGGGACTCGGCTGCCTATGCACGAAAACCCGCGCTGAACGCGGGTTTTCGTGCACAAATCGCGGCATCAGGAGAGGGCGGCGAGCACCTTTTCGTGCAGTGATCCATTGGTCGCCACCGCGCTGCCGCCGTGCGGCCCGGGCGCGCCGGCCAGGTTCGTGAACGCCCCGCCGGCCTCGCGGACGACGACGTCCAACGCGGCCAGATCCCAGAGTTTGACCTCCGGTTCGACGGCGATGTCGACCGCACCTTCGGCCAGTAGGCAGTACGACCAGAAGTCGCCGTACGCGCGCACCCGCCACACCGCGTCGGTCAGTGCGACGAAGGCGTCGCGCCGGTCTTCCCAGCCGGTGGTCAGATCAGAGTAGGACAGGCTCGCCGCGTCCAGTGCGTCGACGCCCGATACCGAGATGGGCCGCGTCCGCCCGCCGAATGAACTGAACGCGCCCGCGCCGGTGCCGGCCCACCACCGACGGCCGAGAGCCGGCGCGCTGACGACACCGACGACCGGCACACCGTCCTCGAGAAGGGCGATCAACGTCGCCCACACCGGCACGCCGCGGACGAAGTTCTTGGTGCCGTCGATCGGATCGATGACCCACTGCCGGCCCGCGAAAACCGCTGTGCCCCCGTACTCTTCGCCCAACAGGGCGTCGTCCGGCCGGGCCGCGGCCAACGTCTCGCGCAGCACCCGCTCCACGGACTGGTCGGCATCGGTCACCGGCGTCAGGTCCGGCTTGGTCTCGATGCGCAGGTCCAGCGCGCCGAAGCGATCGAGCGTCACGGCATCGGCCTGATCGGCCAGGGCCAGGGCCAAAGTGACGTCGTCTCGGCGGGACGCGCAATCCGCTGCGCTACTTGCTTGGGTGGCACTCATGAGTGCAGTCCTACCATGAGTGGGTGTGGGAATTCGTCGTGCTCATTGTCTTGCTCGGGGCGCTCGTGCTGCTGGCCGCCCCGTGGTTGCGACGTACGCGTAGCGGGGAGAGCGGGACGCTGCTGATCACCGGCGTCAGTCCGCGGCCGGACGCCACGGGGGAGCAGTTCGTCACCGTCGCCGGAGTCATCAACGGCCCCAGCGTGAACGAGCACGAGGTCTACGGCCGTATCGCGATCGACGTCGCCGAGTGGCCCACGGTGGGCCAGTTGGTCCCCGTCGTCTACTCGCCCAAGAACCCCGACAACTGGAACTTCGCGCCGCACGCCACTCAGGCGTAGTCGGCTCTTTCTCGGACTGCTCCGCGAGTTTGCTCAGCACTCTCTGGGATTTTCGGAAAATGGGTTCAATTCGAGCATTGTCCTGTGCTAATAGATTCACTGTGTGAATAGTCAGCTATCGCATCGAGCTTGCCGGCCGTCTGGCGTGCAGCGCTCGGATTCGACCGTTGGACAGAATCTTTCCGCAGAAGGGGACAACAACGCACATGGCCACGTCTCAGATGTCGGCGACCGGTAGGGCCACCAAGATGATCGGGGCGGCACTCGCCGCAGGCGGATCGCTGCTCCTTGCACCCGCAGGTACGGCATTAGCTGACAGTGGTCCGCTCGACGGCCTGGGCGGCGCCCTGAGCAACGAGGCCGGTTTCGCCCAGCACTTCACCACCCACAACATCGGGGGACTCGAGGGCATCGCGGCCATCAACGCCGGCGGCCTTCAGGCCGGCGTGGGTTCACTGGGTTCGGGCTTGCTGTCCGGGTCGACGGCCACGTCGTCGCTGCTCAACTCAGGCGGCAACCTGACGACATTCGCCGTGCAGGGCATCCTGCGGCCCGGCCACTAGCCGGGTGTGCGCGTACAGGTTGTGAGAACTCGGGTGGATGAGCTCTCAGGCGCGCAGAGTGCGCAATTCGGCGGTGAGGTTGGCCCGCGCCGGAGCTTCCCATTCTGCGTGTCCGTGTGGCGTGCGAAACAGTGCTGGCCCAGCCAGCAACGATGAGAGCAGGGCAGCGCGGCCCTCACGGAATTGGGCGTCGGGCACATGGGCGTACTCGGCGCGCACTGCAGCCACGTAGCGGGCGTAGCGATCGGCGGGAGACGCCAGGATGCGTAGGTCGGCGTCGCAAAGGGTTTCTCCGTTGCGGTCCCCGGGGCCAGGATCATGGGTGGCGGTCAGGCGTACGAGCCGCGCCACTTCGGTCACCAGGCTGTGCTCGACGTCCAGGTTGAAGAGTTCACGTTCGGCGCGGGCGGCGCTTGCCAGCTCGTCGTCCGAGCGCCCGTGATAGACCACATCGTGGTACCACGCCGCCAGCCGAACCGCAGTCGGGTCGGCCGCATGTGCGGCCAACTGGTCGACACTGCGCAGAACATCACACAGGTGGTCGAGGTCGTGATAACGCCGTGACGGTTCTGCCCACGACGCGATCACTGCCCGTCCTGTCTGGGCGATGTCAACCGCCGCGCCAGCGTGAGGTGCGAGGAGTTCGTACCAGGATCGGTGCAGTTCGCCGATCTGGTCATCGGCGTTGTCAACTGTCACTGTGCGTAGTCCGGCGGGAGTTGGATGGGGTCCAGAGGTTTGCGGCTGCTTCCGGTCCGGGTGTCGTCCACGGCGCACAACCGTTTGCTGGTCGGCCGGCACGTCTTGGGCATGAACCGATGCCATCCGCTCATGATCCGCCCCTTCCTGTCACGCTGCGTCACATGCATGTTAGTCAGCTTGTGCGCGACCGGCACACCATCCTCACCGCTGGTGCGTGGTTATGGCCACATAGTCGTATTTGTGGATACGGCACGGTCGTAGTTGTGGTGCGCATCATGCGCTGCCTGTCGTAATTTCCCGACCGCCTCACGCATGTTTGACGCCGCTTGCATCCATTCGTCGTGGCGACTTTGATGAGCGTCTGCGGCCGATCCTGACCATGTCTCATGTAATTGTGAGACGAGTTGGTCGACGGTTGAAGTGACGGCCTCCGCGTTGTTGTCGAACGCCGCAAGCTTATCGATGAATGAAGACAGGTTTTCGAGTTCGACCCGATAGTGGCTCATGATCAGATAGTGCTTCCCGCGGAGTTGATGTTGCAGCCGCTCGCATGGTCCTGTTCGTCGTATGCGATCGCCGCACGCATCAATTTCTCAGACGATTCGACGAGGGACTGCACCAGGATCGACGCGCTGTCGTGCCACTCGGTCCATGCGTGCAAATAAGCGGATGCGGCCCTTCCTTCCCAGCTGTCGGACAGTTGTTCCCACTCCAGGGTTATTTGCTTGAGGTGGTCCCGCAGTTCCAGTGCTTGGTTGGCCACGCCCTGTGCTGCTTCGAAGGTATTCTGCGTGTTGACCTTTAGTGGATTAGACAATCGAACCCCCATGCCGCGCCCCTGCCCATTCTTGCGTCAACCGCTGCCTGAGGTCTGGGTCAGTCTTTAAGCCATATATCCACAAGCCGAAATCAAAATCTTCGTATGAGCTCATGTCGAAGTTGAAATCATCCTCGACCCAGTCGCGATGGTGGGGATATGTGAGGGATCTGGTGTATGCCCCGTGCGTTATCGTCAATTGGGCAAGAGTCTCGTCAAGTTGAGTCCACTGGACATCGCAGTTGGAGAGTGCGAATTGAGCATCGTGCTCGAATCCGACGACAAGTGCACGGAAAGATTTGTCGAGGCTTACGACAATTTTTTCCGATCCCACAGTGCCGTACCGGCCGGAAATTTCCAAAAATTTCAAGTCTTCCGGGTTATCGACGTGTCGGATATTTTCGATTGTGTGAGTAGAAAGACGATAGTCTGCGACGTCGAGCCACTTATCGTGCGAGAGTAACGTCAGTATTTTCGTCTCAGTCATTTTTGGCCCAATCCTAAATCGCCGCCGCCGGTGCGTTGCGATGCATCGATAATTTGTTGGTCAGTTTTTCCTTGCGCCTTGAGATAGTCGTAGGTTGGTCCAAGTGGGTCACCGTATTTTTCTTCATTCCGACCATAGATCTGGCTCTTCATCGGCTCGGGGGTGGCGTCCTTGTATTCTTGCCCGATTGCTCGCCGTTCTGCGTTGGCTGCTCGGGCAATCTGCTCGTCCGATGCACCCGCTTGCCGGAGTTCCTGCACGAGTGATCCAACCTTTTGTTGGACGTCCTGGATGTAATGCTGACGAAGCGGCGGCAAATGCGCGGTGGCTGGGTCGCCCGTAGGTTTGGTCAGGTCTTTTGCCGGATTCATAGCGGCTGAATCGGCCTCCGAGAACGACTCGACCTTGCTGACCGCCTGTTCGACCCCGCCCATCACGCCTTCAGTGGCCTCTGCGGCCTCCTCGGTGCCTTTGATAGCCAGGCGCGCGGTCTGCAACAGACCCCTGAAATCCTCGTATATCTCCATCACCCGTGCTGCTACCCGCGCGACGGCCGCAGACAAAGCGCCGTCGGTGAGGACGTCGAGCAGCGCAAGTCCAATGAGTTCTGCCGCCGCTTCCTCCATCTGGGAATGTGCGTCGTCGATGTGGTGAGCGTGATCGTCGCAATTTTGTGCCAGTTGATCGTAAGTGCCGGCGACTGAATTGAGGCCGGTTTGCAGTTTGATCAAAGTTACGGTTGCCGAGTCGATCTCGGGGGAGATCTGATTCTCGATGACGGCGACGTTGCCCTGCATCTGGCTGGCGACGGAGCGCAGTTCTGTCGCAGCTGTGCGAAGTGACGCCGCCGCGGAATGCAGGCGATCCTGGTGCCCATTCGGCCAGATATCACCGACGAGATGCTGGATTTTGGCCCACCACCACGGCTTGCTGGCATCGTCGCCGCCGGCGGACGATGGCGGAGGTGCAAGGCACATTGGAACAAGGTTGGTCTTGGAGATCCCCAATGCCTCGGGCGTCGGCTTTGGCCCCACCACGGATTGGCCATCTGCGTTCAGGTGATTGACAGCGGT
The DNA here is from genome assembly GCF_046250085.1 of Mycobacterium sp. SMC-16. Classification (NCBI taxonomy): domain Bacteria; kingdom Bacillati; phylum Actinomycetota; class Actinomycetes; order Mycobacteriales; family Mycobacteriaceae; genus Mycobacterium; species Mycobacterium sp. SMC-16. The sequence continues at coordinate 4,004,680 of NZ_CP176427.1, read as the reverse complement.
GGCATCGGTAAGTTCCGCGCAGTTCGCTACCGCGCCCACTGACGAATAGTGAGCTTGAAGTGCCCGGGCCAGGGCCGAGTCAAAGCCGTGGCCCCAGTCCTGGGCGGCCGGATCTGATCCGGCCATACCCCCGATAGATCCCATCGCGGCACTGACTTTGCTGTATGAGTCAGATGCCGCGTTGGCATTGCCGGCCAGGCCTTTGGCCGCCGCACGCATTTGTGCAGCGTCGACTTTGATAACCGTCATCAACCGCAGCTGCAGCTTGTTCGTGAGCCCGAAACTGCCTGCGCACCTCCCCTAAAGCAATGCTAAGCGGAGATATCTGAAAGTTTCCTGTAGATATTCGCGGCCCGCATTCGCTTCAGGTGCCGGCGCAACGTAGTCAGCCGTGCGCCACCCGCAGCATGTGCGCCACGTCGGTCAGCTTCACGCGCGGCCGGTTCTGGCCCTCGCCGGCCGACCGCTCGTGCGCGTCGATCAGGCGCCAATGGTCGTTGGTCACCAAGGCCGGCTGCCGGGACAGGAACCAGGCCTCCAGGTCCTCGGTGTGGCTGGGTCCGAAGTCGGCCAGCTCGGCGCCGCAGATGTCCTCGATCAGGGTGTTGACGGTGTCCTGCGAGTCCTTCTTGTTGCTGCCGATCACGCCCGACGGCCCGCGCTTGATCCAGCCGACGACGTATTCGTTGCGGCTGCCCTCGACCCGGCCCTCGGTGTGCGGGATGGTCGCGGCGCGCTCGTCGAACGGCAGGCCCGCGGTCGGCACGCCGCGGTAGCCCACCGCGCGCACCACCAGCTGGGCCGGCAGTTCTTCGCGGTGGCCGCTGTCCTTGGCGACGATCCGGCCGCCGTCGTCGATCAGATCGTTGTGGCCCAACACGATTGACTCGACGCGGTCGGTTCCCTTGATCTCGATGGGCGAGGTCTGGAACTTGAAGACGATGCGGCGCGCGCGCCCGAGGGCCCCGCGTTCGGCATAGCTGCGCAGGATCTTGATGTTCTGCCGCACCGTCTTGCCCGCCGCTTCCAGGTCCGCGTCGGTGATGCCGTCGACATCGGCCGGGTCGACGATCACGTCGACGTCGGCCATGGCCGCGAGGTCGCCGAGTTCGCGCAGTTCCAGCGTCGTGAACGGCGCCTGCAACGGGCCGCGCCGGCCGATGATCACGACCTCGCGGACGCCGCGGGCGCCGAGGGCCGTCAGCGCGTGGTCGGCGATGTCGGTGGCCGCCAGCTCGCCCGGATCGCTGACGAGGATGCGGGCCACGTCCAACGCCACGTTGCCGTTGCCGACGACCACGGCCCGGTCCTGCGTGACATCGGGGTTCATGGCCGCGAAATGCGGATGCGCGTTGTACCAGCCGACGAAGTCGACGGCAGCCACGCTGCCTTCCAGTTCCTCACCGGGGATGCCGAGCGGGCGGTCGGACTGGGCGCCGATGGCGTAGATGACGGCGTCGTAGCGCTCCGAAAGCTCGGGGGCCTGCACGTGCTCACCGACGGTGATGTTGCCGAAGAACCGGAACCGGGGATCGTCGGCGACCTTGTCGAATTGCGCCGTCACGGTCTTGATCTTCGGATGGTCCGGAGCCACGCCGGAGCGCACCAGTCCCCACGGGGTGGGCAGCATCTCGAGCATGTCGATGCGCACCTCGACCGGATCATCGGTTGCGGCCTTGGCATCGGCGAATTTCAACAGTGACGCGGCAGCGAAAAACCCTGACGGGCCGGATCCGACAACCGCCACATGGTAAGGGCGCATATGTATGGTTTGCCTTCTTGTTCTGCTCAGTGCGCGCAAGGGGCTGTCGCGACGCGGCCGAGCGGGTTACACGGCGATGCTAAACCGGTCTAAGCGATCAGGGCTCGCAATGTGAAAGTCCGTCTCACTGGTCGGTACCCTCATCCTTTGTGGACCTCGACCGTCAAGCCGACATTGCCGCCCTCGACAGCACTCTGACGACTGTGGAGCGGGTGCTCGACGTCGAAGGTCTGCGCGCGCGAATCGCCAAACTCGAAGATGAGGCATCCGATCCCAAGTTGTGGGACGACCAGGCCAACGCCCAGAAGGTGACCAGCAGCCTGTCGCACGCACAGGGCGAGCTGCGCCGGGTCGAGGAGCTGCGCGGACGGGTCGAGGACCTGCCCGTGCTCTACGAACTGGCCGAGGAGGAAGAGGGCGCGGCCAAGACCGACGCGATCGCCGACGCCGATGCCGAACTGGCCAAGTTGCGTGAGGACATCGAGGCGCTCGAGGTTCGAACGCTGCTGTCGGGGGAATACGACGAGCGGGAAGCTGTCGTCACCATCCGCTCCGGCGCCGGTGGCGTCGACGCTGCCGACTGGGCCGAGATGTTGATGCGCATGTACATCCGCTGGGCCGAGAAGCACGGGTATCCGGTCGAGGTTTTCGACACGTCGTATGCGGAGGAGGCGGGCATCAAGAGCGCCACGTTCGCGGTGCACACTCCGTTCGCGTACGGCACGCTGTCGGTCGAGCAGGGCACCCACCGGCTCGTGCGGATCAGCCCCTTCGACAACCAGAGTCGCCGTCAAACGTCGTTCGCCGACGTCGAGGTGCTGCCGGTCGTCGAGACCGCCGACTCCATCGACATCCCCGAAGGCGACATCCGCGTCGACGTCTACCGCTCGAGCGGCCCGGGTGGTCAGTCCGTGAACACCACCGACTCGGCGGTCCGGCTCACGCACATCCCGACCGGCATCGTCGTGACCTGTCAGAACGAAAAATCGCAGCTGCAGAACAAGGTTTCCGCGATGCGAGTGCTCAGCGCCAAGCTGCTGGAACGCAAGCGCCAGGAAGAGCGCGCCGAAATGGACGCCCTCAAGGGCGACGGCGGCAGCTCCTGGGGCAACCAGATGCGCTCGTACGTGCTGCACCCCTACCAGATGGTGAAGGACCTGCGCACCGAGTTCGAGGTCGGCAACCCGGCCTCGGTTCTCGACGGCGACATCGACGGCTTCCTGGAAGCCGGAATCCGCTGGCGCAACCGAAAAGAAGATGACTAATTTTTCTCTGATTGCCGCGAGCCAACCGGAGTCGCTCGGTTGGTGGGCCCAGCAGTGGCACGACTTCTGGCGGGGCTCGATCGGCGAATGGATCATCACCCGCGGGCTGCGGATCGTCATGCTCGTCATCGCGGCGATGCTCATCGCGCGGTTCGTCGGCTGGCTGACGCACCGGGTCACCGCGCGCATCGATGAGCGCTTTCAGGAGAGCGATGCGCTCGTCCGGTCGGAGACCACCAAGCACCGGCAAGCTGTCGCCTCGGTGATCTCGTGGGTGACGATTGCTCTGGTATCGGTGATCGTGCTGGTCGACGTCATCCAGATCCTCGGCATCCCCATCGGCTCGCTGGTCGCTCCCGCCGCGGTGCTGGGCGCCGCGCTGGGCTTCGGTGCCCAGCGCATCGTGCAGGACCTACTCGCGGGGTTCTTCATCATCACCGAGAAGCAATACGGCTTCGGTGACCTGGTGTCGCTCACCGTCAGCGGGATCACGGTGCCGGCAGAGGGCACCGTCGAAGACGTCACGCTGCGCGTCACCAAACTGCGCTCCAGTGACGGCGAGGTGTACACGATCCCGAACGGGCAGATCGCCAAGACCGTCAACCTGTCCAAGGACTGGGCGCGCGCGGTGGTCGACATCCCGGTGCCCACGACGGCCGATCTCGGCAAGGTCAACGACGTGCTGGGCCGGGTGTGCGAACGCGCGATGGAAGACCGCCAGTTGCGCACGCTGCTGCTCGACAAACCGCAGTTGATGGGTGTGGAGAGCATCGAACTGGACACCGTGAACTTGAGGATGGTGGCGCGGACACTGCCCGGCAAGCAGTTCGAGGTCGGCCGGCGACTGCGCGTGATGGTCGTCTCGGCCTTCGGTCGGGCCGGTATCGAGAGTCCCGCCGACCACGAGCCTGAAGTGGAGGCCATGGTGCATCCGGCGACCGCCGCCGGCGCCGCGGACGAGACCCAGGGGCCGGGGGACCAGCGATGATGAGTGCGCTGTCCCGTATCGCCGTCAAACGCGCTGACCGCGCCTGGCCCGCATACATCCTGGGGCGGGTCCGGACGTCGACGGTCGGTCTGATGGTGGCCTTCTTCGTCGCGTACTGGCTGCACCAGACCTATGCACCGCCACCGCCTCCGCCGACGCCGCCGCCCGCGGTGGTGCCACCGGGGTTCGTGCCCAATCCCGAGTACACCTGGGTGCCGCGGACCGATGTGAACACCCGCCCGAGGACGACGCCCCGGTCGACGCCGACGGAGACTCCCACCGAGACGACCGATACGACGACGACCACGACCACAACGACGACGTCGAGCACGACCAGTTCCACCACGACGGCGCCGCCCACCACGACGGTCATCACCCCGGCGCCGGGACTGCCGCCGGTCACGTTGCCGTTGCTGCCCGGCATGGCTCCGGCACCGACGCCGGCTCCCGCACCGTCGCCGCCACCGGGTCCGCTCCCGGCCGCAGCGCCGCCCGACGGCCCGGTCACGACCACCATCATTTCGCCCGGCGCGGCACCGGCGGCGAGCTAGCAGCAACAGCCTCAGCCGTCACACTCCGGCGTCCGACTACACTGGCGTGCCGTGATGATCACCCTCGACCACGTGAGCAAGAACTACAAGTCTTCGGCACGCCCAGCCCTGGACAACGTGTCGCTCAAGATTGACAAGGGTGAGTTCGTCTTCCTCATCGGTCCGTCCGGTTCCGGGAAGTCGACGTTCATGCGTCTGCTGCTCGGAGCCGAGGTGCCGACCTCGGGTGACATTCGCGTCTCGAAGTTCCACGTCAACAAGCTGCCCAGCCGGCATATCCCGAGCCTGCGCCAGGTGCTCGGCTGCGTGTTCCAGGATTTCCGGCTGCTGCAGCAGAAGACGGTGTTCGAGAACGTGGCGTTCGCGCTCGAGGTGATCGGCAAGCGCCCGGACACCATCAACCGCGTCGTGCCCGACGTGCTGGAGATGGTGGGCCTGTCCGGCAAGGCCAACCGGTTGCCCGGGGAGCTGTCCGGTGGCGAACAGCAGCGGGTCGCGATCGCCCGGGCCTTCGTCAACCGGCCGCTGGTGCTGCTGGCCGACGAACCCACCGGCAACTTGGACCCCGAGACGAGCAACGACATCATGGACCTGCTGGAGCGGATCAACCGCACCGGCACGACGGTCGTGATGGCCACCCACGACCATCACATCGTCGACTCGATGCGTCAGCGCGTCATCGAACTCGAACTCGGCCGCCTCATCCGCGATGAGCAGAGCGGCGTCTACGGAATGGATCGCTAAGTGCGCTTCGGCTTTCTCGTCAATGAAGTCCTGACCGGATTTCGTCGCAACGTCACCATGACGGTCGCCATGATCTTGACGACCGCCATCTCCATCGGCCTGTTCGGCGGTGGTCTCCTCGTGGTGCGGCTGGCCGATCAGTCCAAGCAGATCTATCTGGACCGCGTGGAGAGCCAGGTCTTCCTGACCGACGACGTCTCGTCCAACGACCCCAACTGCGACGCCGACCCGTGCAAGTCGCTGCGCAAGCTGATCGACGACCGCAAGGACGTCAAGTCGGTGCGGTACATGAACCGGGACCAGGCGTACGACGACGCGGTCCGCCGGATTCCGGCATTCAAGGATTACGCGAGCAAGAAGGCTTTCCCCGCGTCGTTCGTCGTCAAGCTCGACAATCCGGAGCAGCACAAGGGATTTGAAGACGCGCTGCGCGGACGTCCCGGTGTGCGCCAGGTGACCGACCAGAAGGAACTGGTCGACCGCCTCTTCGGCATTCTCGACGGCATCAGTGCCACCGCCTTCGCAGTGGCGCTCGTTCAGGCAATCGCCGCGACCCTGTTGATCGCCAACACGGTGTTGATCGCCGCACGTACCCGCAGCACCGAGATCAGCATCATGAGGCTGGTCGGCGCCACGCGCTGGTACACGCAATTGCCGTTCTTCGTCGAAGCGGTGCTCGCGGCACTGGTTGGTGTGGTGCTTGCCGTCGTCGGGTTGATCATCGTACGGGCGATGTTCCTCGAGGACGTGCTCAACCAGTTCTACCAAGCGGGTTTGATCGCCAAGGTCGACTACGCCGATGTCCTCGTCTATTGTGCGCCGCTGATGTTGTTGCTGGGGCTCGGCATGGCCGGCATCACCGCATACGTCACGCTGCGCGCGTACATACGGCGGTAGCGATGGCCAAGAACGCAAACAAGAAAGACGCCGACAAATCCGGCAACAACGCGGTCGTCGCGACCAACCGCAAAGCGCGGCACAACTATTCGATCATCGATACCTACGAGGCGGGCATCGCGCTGGTTGGTACCGAGGTGAAGAGTTTGCGCGAGGGCCTGGCATCCCTGGCCGACGCGTTCGCCACCGTCGACGACGGCGAGGTGTGGCTGCGCAACCTGCACATCGCCGAGTACCACCACGGCACCTGGACCAACCACGCGCCGCGACGCAACCGAAAGTTGTTGTTGCACCGCAAGCAGATCGACATGCTGGTCGGCAAGCTGCGGGACGGCAACTTCACGCTGGTGCCGCTGAAGCTGTACTTCTCCGACGGCCGGGTCAAGGTCGAGTTGGCGCTGGCCCGCGGTAAGGAAGCACACGACAAGCGTCAGGACATCGCCAAGCGCGATGCGCAGCGCGAGATCACCCGTGAGATGGGCCGCCGTTTCAAGGGCAAGATCTGACCGGGGTTCTGCTCGCGCTGCTGTCGGCGCTGGGCTATGGCATCAGCGATTTCGTCGGTGGCATCGCGGCACGGCGCGTCGCGGCACTGCGGGTGGTTCTGGTGTCGTACCCCGTCGCCGGGGTGCTGCTGACGGTGATGGCATGCGTTGTCGGCGGCCAGGTTTCGTCGAACGCGGTCATGTGGGGCATCTTGTGCGGCGTGCTGCAGGCGTTCGGCATCTGGTGGTTCTACGCCGCGTTGGGTTCAGGACCGATATCCGTCGTCTCGCCACTGACCGCAATCCTGGTGTCGGCGGGGCCGATCGGCGTCGGCGTCGCACTGGGGGAGCGGCCCAGTCCGGTGGCGATCGCCGGGATCGCGTTGGCGTTGGTCGCGGTCGCGCTGGTGAGTGCGCAGGCCACCGACGAGGACGAGACGCCGCACCGGTTCACCGCCAAGGTCGCCTGGCTGACCGTCGGTTCCGGATTGACCTTCGGGCTCAGCTTCGCCGTGATCCATCAGGTACCGCACGACGCCAAGCTCTGGCCGTTGGTCTTCGCGCGCTTCGCGGCCACCGCGGTGGTGATGCTCGCCGCGGTGGCGACCCGCAATTTCGCTCTGCCGCGCGGACTTCCGCTGAAGCTCGCCCTGGTCGCGGCGGCGCTCGACGTCATCGCAAACGTGGGGATGCTGCTGGCGCTGCAGGCCTCGATGCTGTCGTTGGCGAGTGTGCTGATCTCGCTCTATCCCGCGGCGACCGTCGCGCTGGCCATGGTGGTGCTCAAAGAGCGGGTGCGGGCCTGGCAAGCCGTCGGCATGGCGCTGGCGTTGGGCTCGGTCGCGATGATCGCCGCGGGGTAGCTGGTCACTAGAGCTGGTTGATCCGGATCAGGTTGCCGGACGGATCGCGAAATGCGCAGTCGCGCACGCCATAGTCCTGGTCGGTGGGCTCCTGCAGGACGTCGGCGCCGGCGGCCTCCAAGCGGGCGAACAGCACATCCAGGTCGTCGGTCGCCAGCGTGACGGCGCCATAGGAGCCCTTGGCGATGAGCTCCAGGATGGTGCGGCGCTCGTCTTCGGTGATGCCCGGGTCGGCGGCCGGCGGATGCAGCACGATCGACGTGCCCGGCTGCCCGGGCGGACCGACCGTGAGCCACCGCATGTCCTGGTAGCCAACGTCTTTGCGTACCTCGAACCCGAGGTCGTCGCGGTAGAACTTGAGCGCCGCCTCGGCGTCGGTGTGGGGCAGGAATGCGTAGTGAATGGAGATTTCCATGCCCGTCACGGTAGTGGCGCTCAGTGCGGCGGTGCTTCTTGATTCCTGATCGGTCTGGTGACCTGCCGCGCCAGACAGGCGGGAATGCCGTCGGCCGCCTGCGAATGGTCGCGGCGGTACACGCTGGGCGCCACCCCGACCAGCTCGGTGAACCGGGTGCTGAACGTGCCCAGTGATGAAAAGCCAACGGCGAAGCAGACATCCGTCACGCTGAGGTCGCCGCGGCGCAGCAGCGTCATGGCCCGTTCGATGCGGCGCGTCATCAGGTACGAGTAAGGCGATTCGCCGTAGATGCGCCGGAATTCCCGGCTGAGATGGCCGGCGGACATGTGCGCACCGCGCGCCAGCTCCTCGACGTTCAGCGGCTTGGCGTACTCGCGGTCGATGCGGTCGCGCACTTTACGGATCACCGTGATGTCCCGCAGGCGCTGTGCCTCGGCGCGGTCGTCCCCCATGGGGCCATCGTCGCATGACGGAATTGGGACGCATCGCGCATTTCCCAGTGCGCAGGGGTCTGCCGTCGTACGGTCAGCCGGTGAGCAGCCCAACCCGCCCCGTGACCGTCCTCGAGAAGTCCGACGTCCTGCCCGCCCTCTTCGGGGTGTGGGACGACCTCGACACGCTGTTGTCCACAATTTCCGAAGCGGAACTGCTGACCACGCAGACCGAGCTGCCCGGCTGGCACGTCCGTGACGTGGTGGCGCACATCATCGGCACCGAGCTGATGCTCAAGGGCGAGGCGGTGCCGGAGGCCGACGTGGACGTCTCCGAACTTGACCACGTGCACAACCCCGTCGGCGTGATGAACGAATGCTGGAACCGGTCGATGGCCGGGCTCTCGAGCGCCGAGCTGCTGGAGAAGTTCCGCGCCGTCACCGGCGACCGCCGGGCCACACTGACCGCGATGTCGGACGAGGAGTGGAACACCCCGACGATGACGCCGGCAGGACAGGACAGCATCGGTCGCTTCATGCGGATCCGGACGTTCGACTCGTGGATGCACGAGCAGGACATCCGTGAGTCCGTCGCGCGGCCCGCGCCGGATGCCGCGTTGCAGAAGCCGGAAGCGCGGCTGTCGCTCGACGAGATCGAGACGATGATGGGCTTCGTCGTCGCCAAGCGCGGGGGAGCGCCCGACGGAGCGCGGGTCGAGATCCAACTGACCGGCCCCATGGCGCGCACCATCCGCGTCGCCGTCGACGGCCGTGCCGCGGTGGTGCCCGACTTCGGCGGCGCCGAGCCGACCACGGTGATCCGGATGGACGGCTGGCAGTTCACGCGGCTGTGCGGCGGGCGTCCGCTGGGCGCGGTCCGGTCGGTGGTCATCGAATTCGAGGGCGACGCCGAGGTCGGGCAGCGCATCGTCGAGAACCTCGGTTACGTCATCTGACCTGATCAGACGGCGACGACGGATACTCGGTGGACGTTGTCGGCGTGGCCGGTATGATGGAGTGTCCTGCCGAAAGTCGGCGGGGGCGCGAGGGGCTGAACGGTTTCGACTTCGCGCATCGAATCAAGGGAAGCGTGCCGGTGCAGGCAAGAGACCACCGTAAGCGTCGTTGTAACCAATTAAGCGCCGATTCTCATCAGCGCGACTACGCCCTCGCTGCCTAAGTAGCGACCGCGTGTCTGTCAGACCGGGAGCGCCCTCGGCCCGGACCCTGGCATCGACTAGAGGGACCCACCCACGGGATCGGTCGCGGAACCCGTGGGGACATCAAACAGCGACTGGGATCGTCATCTCGGCTTGTTCGCGTGACCGGGAGATCCAAGTAGAGGCATAGCGAACTGCGCACGGAGAAGTCTTGAGGGAATGCCGTAGGACCCGGGTTCAATTCCCGGCAGCTCCACAAGTGAATAGCAGGTGCGAACCCCGCCCGTCGGTACGGGCGGGGTTTCGCTGTTTTTGACAGGTCAGTTATTCGTGCGCTTGCCGCCGAGTCAGTCGACAACCACCACCATCTTTCCTTCGGCTTGGCCTGCTTCCATGACCCTGTGCGCTTCGCGGATCTCATCGAACGAGAAGACGCGCGTCGGCGTGACGTCCAGTTCGCCGTTGCGGACCTTGTTCGCGATGTCCTGAAGGGGGACATCCGACAGCGGAAACTGCGGTGAACCGAACACGAAACTGCCAAAGAAACTCAGATTGACCCCGCTCGCCATCTGCAACAACGGATTGAAGTCCGTAATTGGGGCGAGCCCTCCGAGCCAGCCGGCCAGACATGCCGTCCCACCACGGCGCAGCATCGACATCGAGTCCAAGATCGTGCTGTTCCCGACGAGATCGAGAACAGCATCTACTTCTTGGGCTTCGGCGATGTGAGTACCGAGATCGGGAGCCTCCAGCTCGGCGCGTTCAGCACCGAGTGTGGTCAGGAATCCAAAACGGTTCCGGTCGCGCGTGGTCGCGATCACTCGGGCTCCTGCTTGCACGGCGAGCTTGACTGCCGCCTGTCCGAAAGACGATGTGGCACCACGGATCACGATCGTTTGTCCGGCTGTGAGGTTGAGATTTCGGAATAGGCAGGTCCATGCGGTGGCATACGTTTCCGGCAGCGCCGCCAGCTGCGACCAAGGCAGGTCAGAGTCGACCAGCGCCACATTCTGCGCGCGCACGCGGGTGAACTCGGCGTAGCTGCCGTTGATGGTGCGACCAAGCCCGCCCATCAGGGCTGCTACCTTGGCGCCGACCGGGAATTCGCCTCCGGGACAGGCGTCGACGATTCCGACGCACTCGATGCCGCTGCCCTCGGCAGCTTCGGCCCATTCGCCGCGGCGCATATGCATCTCGGCGTGGTTGATCCCAAACCCTTTGACCCGGATAACCACTTCGCCGCGCTTCGGCAGCGGTTTGGGGATGTCCGTGTAGGTCAGTGCGTTCAGGCCGCCGAAGCCGTCGAGGACGATTGCACGCATGGTCGGCCCGCCGTCCTGTTCGCGGACCACTGCCGGCCGGGTCGGCGTCGCTGACGGGTTGGTGGGGGTGGTCATGTGACGGTCTCCTTACACGTTGCGGGTTGCTTGCAGCTGCTGCGCCAGATCGATGAGATCGGTTGCGACGTAGTTCGGTTGAGGTATCCCGCGGGCGCGCAGCTGCGCGTTGCCGGGGCGAGTGATCAGGGCTCCGCTGTAACCGGCAGCCTGCGCGCCGATGGTGTCCCAGGCGTGGGCGGCGACCATCAGGCACTCTGAGGCGTGTACGCCCAGCTCCTGGGCGGTCCTGCGGTACAGCGCTGCTGCGGGCTTGAACACTTGATGTTCGTCGACGGTGAATTGCCGCTCGAAGTAGTGCTGGAGGCCGGCATTTTGCAGTGGAGTGGGTCGCCCTGAGCGGTGTGGCGAGTTGGTCAGGGTGACCAGTCTGTACCCTGCCTCACGCAGCTGGGACAGGCCGTCGGCGGCATCGGGGTGTGCTGGCATCGTGGCCATGGCGGTGGACAGCGCAGCCACGTCGTCATCGCTCAAGGACATGCCGCGAACTTCGGCGAGCATCCGTAATACGGATTGTCCGAGCGCGAAGAAGTCCACGTAGCAGGCAGACAGGGTGACTGTCATCGAGTACATGACGACTTGGCCGAACCATTCCCGAAGAACCGCGGCGTCGCCAAAAATCCTTGCGAAGTACGGCGCCAGGGACTCGATGTCGATGAGCGTTTCGTTGACATCGAAGACGAGGACACGCGGGCTGGTCTCTCGAGCGGTCGTATTCAATTCACGCCAGCCCTGCGTAGAAATGCGGCGATCAGGCCGGCAGCCTCTGCGCCGGCGGTCTCCAGCACGAAATGGCCGCCGTCGAGCAGATGGATTTCGGCGTCGTGGGCGTCTCGGGCGAACGCCGTCGCGCCGGCCGGCCCGAAGATCGGGTCGTGCTTGCCCCAGATGGCCAGAACCGGCACTCCGCTGGTGCGCAGATAGTTGTGCAGCGCCGGATACATCGGCGGATTGGTGGCGTAGTCCCGGAAAAGTTTGAGTTGAATCTCGTCGTTGCCCGGCCGCGATAGCAGCGCACTGTCGAGTGTCCAGGTGTCCGGGCTGACCAGAGACTCATCCGGTGAGCCGGTCACGTACTGCCACCTGATCGAATCGAACTCGAGCGCAGTACGGATGGCGGCCTCGGTCTCCGCGGTTTGTTCACGCTGGTAATCCCAGACGGTCGTCCAGAAACTGTCGACGAACCCCTCGTCGTAGCCATTCCCGTTCTGCGTGATGATCGCGGTGATCGCATCGCGACGGTTCAGCGCCAGTCGCCAGCCGATGGGTGCGCCGTAATCCTGGACATAGATCGCGTAACGAGTAAGGCCAAGTTGGTCCAGGAGACCCTGGGTGAGATCGGCCAGCGCGTCGAATGTGTAGTCGAACTCAGTCACCAGCGGCATGTCTGAGTAGCCGAAGCCGAGGTGATCGGGGGCGATGACGTGATAGTCACCGGCCAGTCGCGCGATGAGGTCCCTGAACATGAATGAGCTCGTCGGAAAACCGTGCAACAGCACTATTGCCGGCGCATCTTTGCGGCCCGCCTCCCGGTAGAACAGCCGCTGTCCTGCGACGGTCACGTAGTGGTAGCTCGTGGAAGCTGTACTCATTGCTAACCTCTTATCTCGATTTAGATAGTTATAAACTAGGCATCGCGTCTATAACCTGTCAACACATTTTTGGGGGTTATTTCATCGACGGCGGTGGAGCTCGGTGGTGATCGACTACTTCAGATGTCAAATACCCTGCGGTGCAGTACTTTCCGGCCATCCACATTCGAAGCGGTAAACCTGTAGCGCCATCAGTCGAACGTAGACAACGGCGATCAACGCTGATAGATCGAATCGGTTCACTTTTCTGCGCCAAAGTCTCACCGGGCGTACCGTCGGCCGCCTGGTCGACGGAGCGCGGGTGGTCGCCAAAGTGGATCAAGCGCCGCTTGCTGGGCGCGCCACCGGCGTGCAGGTCGCGGGGCGTCGTGAGTGGCAGGCGCCGTTCCGGGCAATTCTGTGCAAGCAGTCTCATCAGTATGGGTGCACCATATGTCGTAGTTTCGATACCGCCATGTGGCGCAACGTTTCCGCATTCCTGTGACAGAAACTGGAACATGTTCTAGTCTCGGTATCATGGGTAACCTGGAGGCGATCGCCGACATCCAACGGCTCAAGTACCGCTACTTCCGCTCCTTGGACCTCAAGGACTGGGACACCTTCGGGGACTGCCTCGCCGCAGATGTCGTGACCCGCTATGGCACACACGCGATGGGTGAGCCGGTGCACTACGAGGGACGAGACGCCGTCGTCGACTTCATGCGGACGAACCTCGACAACGGCATCATCACGACCCATATCGCCAGCCACCCCGAGATCGACCTCGACTCCGACACCACTGCGCACGGTTCGTGGGTGTTCGAGGACACCGTGATCGTGCCGGGGCACGCCATGATCCGCGGCTCGGGCTACTACGCCGATACCTACCGCAAGGACGAGGACGGCGTGTGGCGGATTGCCAGCACGGGTTACCAGCGCATCTACGAGGCGCTCACTTCGCTGGAGGATATGCCGAGTTTCAAGCTGCTGGCGAACCGCTGGGCGTAGTGTCCGCGCGCCTCGTCTAGTTCGTCATCACGTTCAGCACGAAGTTGGCGTCGGTCTGATTGGGCACCTCGGGCGGCACCTGTACGGTGCCGTCACCCCGGGCCTTGCTGTATTTGCCGCTGCCTCCGACGATCGATATCGGCACGGTTTCGCCCTTGCTGAACACGGCGGCGCGGTCGGCAAGTGTCTGGACCGAAATCTGCCCGCCGTCGAGGATGAAGGTCTCGGTGCACGACACGTCACCTGAGGTGGCGTTGCCGCTGAGGGTCGTGCACTGGCCGGCTGTCCGCCCGAGCTTGGTGCCACCCTGGCGATCGACGACATCACCCGAGAAGATGAATTGGTCGCCGGGTCCCTCCCCGGGAGTTCCCAAATCCACACTGGTCTGCCCGGTGTCGTGCTCATAGAAGTGCAGCGTGGTGACGGCCGACTGATCCTTGCTCTTGTCTCCCGAGGAACAGGACATCGTCAGCAGCAGGGCGGGGACGAGCACGGCCGTCGTGCTACGCAACATGTTCATGGGTCTTCCTCTCGGGGGTTTCGATAGCTACCGATGGCCGCGAACCATCGGTCGACCGGCAAGACCTCCTCACCCCTATGTTCAGCTGCGAGTTCCCTGTGGGGAACCGTCGTCTGTCGAGCATCCCACTCGCGCGGCGCAATTCATAGCAAACGATTCGGCGGGTGGCCCGCGCGTAGAAAGTTAGGCTTGCTCCGGTGTGCACACGAGTCATCTGGCCTGACGCAGGCGATGCGGTTCTGGTCGGCCGCAACATGGACTTCCACCGCGACCTCATGACCAACCTGTGGAAGCAACCGCGCGGCGTGGCCCGTGACGACGGCGTCACCGGCAAGCTCACCTGGACCTCGAAGTTCGGCAGCGTGATTGCCACCGCCTTCGACATCATCTCGGTGGACGGCATCAACGAAGCCGGTCTGGCGGGGCACGTGCTGTGGCTGGCCGAATCCACTTACGGCACACCGGATGACACCCGGACCCAGCTGAGCCAGGCAATCTGGTTGCAGTACTTCCTCGACAACTTCGCGACGGTGGCCGAGGCCGTCGCCTGGATCGCCGAGACCGACGTGCAGGTGGTCCAGTTGGACGACCCCACCGGTGGCGACCCGCCCACCATTCATCTGGCCCTCGATGACGCCACCGGCGACTCGGCGATCATCGAGTACCTCGACGGCCGGCCGAAGGTCTACCACAGCAAGGACTTTCGGGTGATGACGAACTCGCCCACCTTCGATCAGCAGCTCGAGCTGGTGAAGAACTTCGAGGGCCTCGGGGGCGCCGAGCCGCTGCCGGGTTCGACGTCGGCCGCCGACAGGTTCGCGCGAGCCACCTACTACGTCGGCCGGCTGCCCGCGCCATCCAGTCAAGTGGAAGCGATCGCCGGCATGTTCTCGGTGATCCGCAATGCCGCCCAGCCCTTCCGGATACCGGATCCGGGCAAGCCCGATGCCTCGCAGACGATCTGGCAGGTGGTCATGGACCTGACCAATCGGCGCTACGTCTATGAATCCACGACCCGCCCGAACATCGTCTGGGTGGATCTCGCCGACCTCGACTTCAGCGCGGGTAGCCCCCAGCTCAAACTCGACCTGATCAGTGGCCTCGCTGTCGAGGGCGGTATCGCGGGCAACGTCGGCGGCAAGTTCCAGGACGCGGGACCGATGACATTCCTGTCGTTGTCGCTGCTGCACCAATTGGCGAAGGCGAACACGGCGGATTGAGTGGTACGTCCGCTATTGCCATGACGCGCCGCTGACGCTCTGCCACGCTGTCCGGATGGACCTCATGTGGGGCGTCGTCGCGTTGACCGTCGCGACGTTCACGGTGCTGCTGGCGGTGCGCCGCGTCGTGATGGTCGTCAGCGGACTGGTGTTCGCGCGCTATGTCGCTGTCGGCGGGCTGGCGGCATTCTCCGTGGACCGCGACGACGCGGCCACTGACACCTACCGAGTGCGGTTCGAGGCCGGGGGACCTGCTGTCTTTCACAACGTGACGGTGCAGTTGTTCGGCGTGCCCGAGAGCGCGGCGCCGGAGCCGCCGGCGTTGCGCCACACCATGATTGCCGGTGACGATCCGATCGACTGGACCTTCCGGGTTCCCGACGGCGCAGCGGCGCAGCCATGGGTGATGGTCACCTGGGTTCGGCCGTACCTGCAGGGCGTCGAATCCGAAGCACTCGCGCACTGGCTGCAGGGCGGACGGCTGTACGAATGGCGTTGGTACTCAGAGACCAACCGCTACGTGCGGACCGTCATCCGCTTCGTGGCCCGACGGCGGTCGGTGGGCGGGGAGTCGATGCGCGACTTGCCGCTCTACGGGCGGTGGCGCCGCACGTCGTCGAACAACAGCGCCGACCTGTTGGGCCCGGCGGCCACGCCGCCTCCGAGAACCTAGACATCGTCAGGGCGGCAAATGCTTGAGTACCGACGCCATTCACGAATTCGTGGCGATGGCGATCGCGGCAGTGCCAGGATCGCCTCATGACTGTCGTTCTGGTGCATGGCAATCCGGAAACCGATGCGATCTGGGGTCCACTGGTCGACGAGCTCGGCCGCGACGACGTGGTGCGCTTGTCGCCACCGGGATTCGGCGCCCCGCTGCCCGACGACTTCTCCGCCACGTACCTCGCGTACCGGGACTGGCTCGAGGCCGAGCTGGAAGCACTCGGCGAGCCCGTCGATCTCGTCGGCCACGACTGGGGCGGCGGGCACGTGCTCACTGCCGTCATGCACCGGCCGGAACTCGTCCGTAGCTGGGTGACGGACGTGGTCGGGATACTCGACCCGGACTATGTCTGGCACGACCTGGCCCAGGTGTGGCAGACGCCGGGGGAGGGCGAGCAGCTGGTCGAGACGATGCTCGGCGGCAGCGTCGAGGACCGCGCCGCCCAGATGGTCGCCCTGGGCATGCCGCTGGATGTCGCCACGGCCCTCGCCGCCGCGCAGGGGCCGGAGATGGGCCGGGCGATCCTGGCGCTGTACCGCTCGGCGCGCCAGCCCGCGATGGCAGAGGCCGGGCGTGACCTCGAGAAGTTGCGTGCCCGGCCGGGCCTCGCGCTGTTGGCCACCGATGACCCGTACATCGGATCCGACGAAATTCGTTACCGCGCAGCCGAACGCGCGGGCGCGCGCACCACGGTGCTCGACGGGCTGGGGCACTGGTGGATGCTGCAGGACCCCGCGCGCGGCGCGGCCGCGCTCACGGAGTTCTGGGCCACGCTCGACTGAACGTCAAAACCCCACTGGCTCAGGGCAGTACGGTGTGCAGCAGCATCACGTTGTACGCCGACCACAGCGACAACGTGAAGTACAGGTCGCGACCGTTGGACCACGGGTGCAGGTACGGCGCGTAGACGCCGCCCGGGAACTGCTGCGACGACACCACCAATTGCTCTGGGCCCCAAGGCCCTTGCGGTGTCGGTGCAGTACGGATGACCACATCGGACAGGTTGTTGCAGTACATCGCCAGGTACTGCTTCAGATAGGTGTTGTACTGCACCGACATCTCACCGACCGGGCCGGGAATGATCGGCGAGGCCGCACCGGGGTTGTTGGGCACCCACGACTGGCTCTCGTTGTTCCAGTACTCGTACTTGCTCATGTCCGGCAACAAGTTCTGCGGGACCCGGGACACGTAGGCGTTTCCGACTCGGCCGGAAGGCGTTCCGTACGAATAGATGTAGCCGTCGCTGCCCTTCAAGAAGGCGCCCTGCTGAAAGTACTCATTGCCCGGCATGTACGCCACGCGGGACACGCTGTCGGGTGCCATCGGCCGGACGCTGCTGGGGTACACGCCCCAGTTCTGGCCGTTGTCGTTCGATACGGCGATCGCCGAGTAGTTCGTCGTCCACGCGCCGGCACTGTCCCAGTTCTTGATCGACATGAAGCTGGCGTACTGCGTCTTGCCCACGGAGACACCGGAAGTCGGGATGATGCCCTTCTCGACGGGCGCCCACCGGATGGTCGGGATGGTCTGCTTGGCCAGATTCGGCTGCCACTCGGGTGAGCCCGAATAGGGGTTGGTCACCGAGCCGGGCGGAATGTGGATGCCGTGCGACAGCGTGCGGTCGTTGGTGCGGAACATGGTGTTGTAGCGCCATTGCTGATTGGGGGTGGCGCAGTAGCCGTAGGTGTCACCGAACATCATCAGCACCTGGTTGTTCACCGGGTCGCCGTTGTCCCACATGATGCCCAGGTCGGTGCCGGAGATGCCGAAACGCTGCAGGGTGTCGCCGCCCGCGCTCTGGTCGCCGGTCACCCAACCGACCAATGACGTGGTGCCCGCGTCGATGGCCGGCGCCGGTTCAGCGCCGGGCTGGGGTTGCGCCGCGGCGGGGGCAGGCTGCGTCACGCGTTGTTGGACCGGTGGCTGCGGCACACGAGGTGTTCCCGGCAGCACGCCGGCTTGTTGTTGCACGGTGCCCTGGGTGAAGGCGCTCAGCAGCGATCGGGACAGCTTGCCCAGGGTCGGCAGCGGGGCCTTGTCGTTGGCATTGCTCGGTCGGTGGCCGCCCGACGGCGGCCGCATGACGCCGCTCGAGGGCACCCCGTTCGGTGGCAGCACGCCCGCATTCGGGCCGGTGCAGGGTTCGGCGGCAGCACGTGGCGGCGCGATGCCGACAGCTCCACCGAGAACGACGGCAGCCGTCAAAGCCACCGATGCAATGCGAGGACGCGGCGACACGGTCACACCTTTCGGATGGCAGGCGGCGCTCGGACGCCAGCGAGGGGCTTTTGTGACCATAGTTATCAATGAGGCTGTTGAGGCCCCTGCTATGCGGATGGGTACCCATCTGTAACCACGTCGCGATCGTTCACCTGGCGTTTGCCCCACGGAGGTGACCCGCGTCGCAGCGTGGAATACAGCGCTCGTGCCGCGCCGCCGGATCGTCGTCCGACCTAGACTCCAGCCATGACTGCCGCCCAACGGGAACGTGCCGCACTCGTCGAATCCCTGCGCGAGCACGGGCCCGATGCACCCACTTTGTGCGAGGGGTGGACCGCTCGTGATCTGGCCGCGCATCTGGTGGTGCGGGAACGTCGGCTCGACGCAGCGCCCGGAATCCTCGTGCCGCAGCTGGCCGGCTACACCGAACGTGTCCAGGCACGGGTTACCGCGTCCACCGACTGGGCAGAGCTGGTCGACATGATCGCTGCGGGCCCGCCGCTGTATTCGCCGTTCAAACTGCTCGACCCGTTCGTCAACGTCGCCGAGATGTTCATCCACAACGAGGACGTCCGCCGGGCGCAGCCGGCCTGGGAGCCGCGCGAGCTCGACGACCGGCTGGTGTCCGCGCTGGCGGGACAAGTCGCGAACATGGCGCGGATGGGGATCAAGAACGCGCCCGCGCGGGTTGTGCTGGTGACTCCGGACGGCCGTCGCCTGGCCGAGACCGGCCGCGGCGCCGAGGTTACGGTGACTGGCGCACCGGGCGAGCTACTGCTCTTCGCGGCGGGCCGTGGCCCGGCTCAGGTGGCTTTCACCGGACCTGACGAGGCCGTCGCCGCGGTCCGGGGCACGAACCGCGGATTCTGACTTTCAGTCTGTGGAAAGCACAACGCGGCTCGATCCCGAAGGATCGAGCCGCGTTGTTCTGACTTCTGATCAGAAGTTGTTGCAGGTGTTGGCCACGTTCAGCACCAGGTCGGTGTACTGAGCGGCACCCGGGGTGTTGTACGCCCGCGTGATCAGGGCCTTACGCTGCTGCGGGCCCGAGGCGATCAGCTGGTGCAGGTAACCGACGCCGATCGGGTTTGCCTGCAGCTCGGCGGCAGCACCCGGGTCGAGTGCGGTCAGAGCGGCGATCACCTGCGGGTAGGTGCAGGTCGAGTACATGATCGGGGTGGGGTCCGGCTGAGCGGTGGCGACTGCGCCGCTGGCCATGACAGCGACCAGTGCCGAGCCCGCGCCGACCATCATCCGAGTGGTGAAAGACATTGTGTATTCCCCTCCCGCACCAGCTAACCGATGCGACCAAAGTGATTGATGACTACGTTAGCAGTTCTATCGACCGTCTGTGGCTGAGCGTTACAGCGTCCGAACGAGCAGTCCGCGCGGGTTCTGGGGCTCATCGGCGACCGCAGCGGTGACGGTCGGGACGTGGGCAGCAGCCACGTTCCGACACCTCGACGTAGGCAAACCTAACCTAAGCAATATCGGGTAGGCTCGCCGCTGAAATGACCGAGATTGATCTGGGGCCGGTGCTACCGCGCGAGTTGACCTCACTGTCCGCTGAAGTGCGAGCGGTGGGTGCACCACCCGTTCCGCAGCTCGTCGGCCCGTGGGCCGTGCGCCTTGTCGACGCCGACGCCGATGCCGAGATGCTGTCCGAATGGATGAACCGACCGCATCTGGCGGAGGCCTGGGAGTACGACCGACCGCCGGCATGGTGGCGGCGGCACCTGCAGGCGCAGCTCGAGGGTGAGTACTCGCGACCGTTGCTGGTCAGCTACCAGGACAAGGCCATGGGCTACCTCGAGCTGTACTGGGCCGCCAAGGATTCCATTGCTCCTTGCTACGACGCCGAGCCCCATGATCTGGGACTGCACGCCGCGATCGCCGATGAGCGCTTCGTCAACAGGGGACTGGGACCGCTGTTGATGCCCCAGGTGTTGGCGAGCCTGTTCGAACTGGTGCCGTCGTGCCGTCGGGTGATGTTCGATCCCGACCACCGCAACACGGGTGCGCGCCGGCTGGTCGAGCATGGTGGCGCCGAATTCCTCGGTGAACACGACATGGCCAACCGCAGGATGGCGCTGTACGCGCTGGCGCGCCCATCCAGCTGACGTCGGACGCGCCCTGTATATAGAGGGAGTGGCAAAAAGGCTTCTGCTGTTGCTGGCAGTGCTCGCCGTCGTGGGGGTGTGCGCGGGACCGTGGTTCTACCGAACCCAGATGGAAGGCGCCCCGGCTCCGGCCCTGACCTTGCCGTCCACTCATCGACCGGCCAGCACCAACCTCGACGGTAAATGGATCGTGGCCGCGGGCCCCGACGATGAGGCCAACCGCTCCCAGGCCGGCTACCGCGCCCGGCAACAGCTGTTGTGGGAAACCGTGACCGTCACCGGGCGGACCAACTCGGTCCGGGGCGACGCCACTGTTGCCGGTGGCACGCTGCAGGCGGCGAGCTTCGTCGTCGACGTGGCCACCATGCAGTCGCCGCACCGCGGCCGCGATGACAGGTTCCGCGGCCCCGACGTCATGGATGCCGCCAAGTTCCCGACGGCGAAACTCGCGGTCCTCGATCCGGTCGACCTGTCGTCCATCGCCGGCGACGGCACGCCCACGACGATGGAGGTCTCGGCGCAACTGACGCTCAAGGGGGTGGCCCGGCAAGTCGCGGTGCGGCTGGATGTGCAGCGCTCGGGCAACGGGGTCGTGGCGGTGGGCCAGATCCCCGTCACCTTCGCCGATTACGGCATCGTCCCACCGGCGCCGCCGGTGGGACTGCTCGCCGTCGATCCGATCGTCACCATCGAATTCCTGGTGAACCTCGTCAAGCGATGAACGGTGCGGACATCACCGCGTCGTACCCCTCGTAGTCGGGACGCATCCCCGCCGCCACGAGTTCCCAGAGCACCTCGTCGGTGCCGCCGCCGACCCGGGCGAGCTTCATGTCGCGCCACCACCGGCCCAGCGGTGTCTCGTCCACCAGATATCCGGCGCCGCCGAAGATGTGCATGCACTCGTCGACGACCTCGACGCCGAGCCGCGCCGCGGTGACCTTGATGGCCGCGGCCGCGCGCAGGTCCATACGTCCCTGCGCGGCCAAACCCGCCAGGCCGTAGCGCAGCAGATCGACCCGAGCGTGCAGGTCGGCCAGTCTCATCCGCAGCGCTTGATGCTCGTACAACGTTTGGCCGAACTGGCGCCGTTTCATCATGCGGGCCAACGTGATTCCGATGATCCTGCGGCAATTGGCCTCGATCTGACCGGCGACCGACAGCCGCTCCTGCGCCAATCCCCAGGAGATGGCGGCCAGGCCGGTGCCCGCCCGCGCCACCAACGCTTCTGCCGGCACCCAGGTGTCGATGTGGACCGCCGCGGTATCGAGCGGACCGGCACCCACCTTGCGATAGGGTGTCTGCACCTCGACCTGAGCGGTCGGCACGGAGATCACCACGACGCTGCCGTGGCGGCTCTCCCGATCATGGTCCACGCTCCGGGCGACCACCATGATGTGGTCGGCGATGGGTGACATCGACACGAACTTCTTGGTGCCACGGACCTCGAAACCGCCACGCGCCGAGACGACTTCGGTCTCGACGATCTGCAGATCCGACCCACCGGACTCTTCCGACGCGCCGATGCACAACACGGCCTCGCCCCGGATGGCCTGCTCGGAGATGTCGCGCAGATAGTCGGACTTGCCGAACCGGCGCAGGATCGCGATGGCAGAGTCATGCAGACTGACGCCGACGCCGATGCCCGCAGACCCCAGTTTGCCCAGTTCCTCGGCGAGTGCGAACACCTTCGCCACGTCCGGATGCTGGCGCTCGCCCCACTTGGCCGCGAAAACCTCGGACTGGCCCAGATATTCGATGAGTTTGCGCGGAAAGCGTTCGGATTCCTCGGCTTCCGCGGTCCACTCGCGGACGCGCTCATCGAAGACCTCACCCAGCAGTTCCCGGTAGCTCTCGGTGGTGCACGTCTCGAAAGTGGTCACGATCCCACCGTTTCCAGGGTGCGTCTTACTTCGAGGCGCCGGAGCTTCCCCGATGAGGTGCGCGGCAGGGACCCTGGTTTGAGGAACACCACGTCTGCCGGCACGATGCCGCACTCGGACGCAACCAGTGACACCACTTGGCTGCGGGCGGTCGACTCATCGTCGCCCTTGAACTCCGCGGCGATCACCAAACCCTGTCGGGCGCCGGCATCGTTGGCGCTCACCGCCACGACGGCGCCCTCGCGCACGCCGTCGGCGCGGGCGGCCACCTGCTCGATCTCGGTGGGAAAGATATTGCGCCCGGCTACGGTGATGAGTTCCTTGAGCCGGCCGCACACGACCAGGCCGTCGTCGGTGAGGTACCCGAGATCACCGGTGGCGAACCACGTTTCAGGATCGATGGGGTCTTGCCCGAGATAGCCGGCCATCATCGAGGTGCCGCGTACCTGGACTTCGCCCACATCGCGTCCGGCTAGTTCGTGCGGCACATCCGTGGGTGCGATGCGGACTTCCATGCCGTCGATCGGCCGGCCGAGTACCGCGTACCTGCGGACGGTGTTGTGGCCGTCGATGGAGACGGTCACGTCGTCGCAGCGCAGCCCGCCGCCCGGGGCGGGAACGGTTACCGCGCAAGTCGATTCGGCGAGGCCGTACGACGGGCACAGGGCGTTCGCATCGAAGCCGAACTTGGCCATCTCGGTCGCGAATCGATTGGTGCCGTCGCAGTCGACTGGCTCGCCGCCGTTGAGTGCGAACCTCAGCGCGCCCAAGTCGACATCGCTGACGAGACGCGCGTACTTGCCGAGCAGTCCGAAAGCCATGTTCGGGGCGGCGGTCATGGTTGCCCTGCTCTCGGTCAACCACTTGAGCCAGTTGAACGGCGACGCGGAGAACGCGGTGGTGGGTGCCTGCCACAGCTCGCCGCCGCCGAGCGTCATGGTGAGCATGAACGCCAGACCCATGTCGTGGTAGATCGGCAGCCACGAATGGCCACGATCGGCATCGGTGACGCTGATCCGCGAGACCAGGCCACGCAGGTTCGCCAACGCCGCGTCCGCTGGGATCTGGGCGGTGCGGGGCGTGCCGGTCGATCCCGCCGTGCCCTGCAGGATGCCGAAGTCGGCAGTCCGCGAGGGTACGAAGGTTGTCGAACGATGTTCGTGGGCAACGGTATTGACGTCGTGCAGGTCCGCATCGGTGGTGCCGGCGCGCAACAGTTCGAGATGCTTGCCGTGGCTGAGCACCGTACGGATGCCGATACCGGCGAACCGGTTCCTGGTGGCGCCGGCCCAGGTGGCGGTGTCGGCCCCGCGGACCGGTCCGGGAATGATGGATACCGCGGCGCCGGCGAGAATCGCGCCGTAGATGCCTGCCAAAAATTCGACCGTGGGTTCGCCGACCAGGCCGATTCGGCTCTGGCCGTCGACGCGTGCGGCGACGTTCTCGGCGCGGGCGTGCACCTCCTGCCACGGATGTCGTTGCCAGCAACCGGTTTTCGGGTCGAGGGTCACCAGGTCGCGTGTGGACCGGGTCATCACTTCGGACAGGGCGGAGGCCAGACTCGAGGCGCTCATGAGCGTTGGGCGGTGGGCAGTTTCGCGGTGATCGCGTCTTCGAGGTCGCCGACGGTTTCGCTGCTCAGCAGGTCTTCCTCGGACAGTGCGACGCCGAAGCGGTCTTCGATCGCGACCATGCCGACGGCGAAAGCCACCGAGTCCAAACCGACATCGTTGATGAGTCGTGATTCGCGGGTGACGCGTCTGATGTCCACGCCCATGTCGTCTTGCATGATCTTGGCCAAGCCAGTGCTAACCGATTCAGTTGTTGACTCCATGTCGAGGGACCGTAGTCGACCAGAGCTGTTTAGGCTAGGCTTACCTTCTAGCTGAGGAAGTGTCCCAGACTGGTACCGCCGTCCCGGTTTCCATTGTCGATGGAGACTAGCGCCGGCACGCGTTCACAGGTGACCACGCCGTGGTCGGCGGTCACTTCGTCGATGAGATCGAAAGCGGTAGCGATGTTTTCGGGGGTGTCGACCACGATGGTCGTGACAGGGACCTGGCGGCCTAGCTGAAACAACCGGTCGCCATGCGGCGTCCGTCGGTCATGGAAGCCCCAGATGCCGCGCAGGACCGTGACGCCGCGGGTGGCCTCGATGGCGCGCAGTCGGCGCACGATCTCGCGGTGCACCGGCTCGCCGCCGTGCAGCGTGTCCTCGGTGGTGTACACCATGAGCTTCTGCCACAACGGCGTTCCGTCGGCGTCGTGCGCCGGCAGCGCACCCGGGCGGGCCAGGAGTGTCCCGGCCCGCTTGCACAGCTCGGCTCGCTCGACCGTCACCAGCGGGTCGGGCAGCAGCCGCTCCAGCTCGGGCAGGACCGCGGCCGCGCGGTCGCCGTCGCCGATCGCGATGATCATGACGGGAACGTCCGTGTTGCGGTTCAGGAAGCGGGCCCGTTCACGGCGGCCGCGGACCGTGCCGTCGACCCCGAGAAAGACGGAGGCGCAGGCGAATCCGCTGCGGTGGAGCAGGTCGCACACCGCGATGTGGGCCGGCCGGCCATTGATCCGGTGCTGGCGGCCGACATAGACGGTGAGCTTGGTGTGCGCGGCGACCTTTGCGGTGGTGAGCAGGCGAGCGCGTTCGAGCGTGACCAGTCCGCGCGTCGTCAGCTCCACGGTTTGCTCGGCCAGTGCGGCGATCTTGTCGGCGGTGTCCACCGCGGCGATGGCCACCGGCAGGTCCTCGGACTGGCTCAGGGTCTGGTCGGTGCGCAGCTGGTGCCGTGGCCCGAATCCGGCGATGCCGCGCAGCACCACGCTGGTGGCGACGTTTTCGGCGGCGTAGAGGTCGAGCAGCTCCTCGGCGAGGAAGCGGCGGCCCTGATGACGTTGGCGCTCACCGAAATACGTGGTGAGTTTCAGGTAGTCCGTGGAGTCGTTCACAGCAGGCCGCCCATCCAGATTCCCAGCGCGGCGGCGGCCAGGCCCAGCACCACGCTCGCGACGATGTTGGCGAGCGCGAACCAGACCTGTCGTTCCTCGCCGAGGCGTTGGGTTTCCAGCATCCATGTCGAGAACGTCGTGTAGGCGCCGACGAACGCGGTACCGGCCAGCAGGGCGACATTGGGACTCAAGGCCAATCCACCGAAGAAGCCGAGCAGCCAGGCACCGCTGAGGTTCACCGCGAAGGTGCCGAACGGGAAGCTGCTGCTCTTGCGTTTCGACACCGCGCGGTCCACCAGGAACCGCGTCACGGCCCCCACACCGCCGATGAGCGCGACGCCCAGCCAGATGACCGCCGTCATGTGCGCACCCGGACCCGTCGGACCAGGACCGTGGCCAGGTACACCGCGGCCAGGCCGGCGACGATGCTGGCCACCGTGTAGCCCGCGGCAAGCCCATAGGCACCGTGCTGGAGCATCCGGACTGTTTCGACCTGCATGGTGCTGAACGTGGTCAGGCCGCCGCACACGCCGGTGCCGAGCAACGGGCGCTGGTAACTCGAGACCGGAAGCCGCTCCAGTAGTCGGGTGGTGAAGTAGCCCAGCAGGAATGCGCCGACGATGTTGACGACGAAGGTGGGCCACGGCCAGTGCGCAGGGTGCGGCGCGGCGAAGACGGCGAGGGCGGCACGCGCGACGGTGCCGATGGCGCCCCCGACGAACACGGCGGCCAATTCTCGGTTGTCGTGGCCGAACATGAAGCAAAAGTATGGTGGCAGGCCACCGACAGGTGCACACCGGGGGAGAACCGGTAGCAGAATCGAGGCCATGACGGCCAACCCGCGCGCCGGCCAACCGGCCCAGCCAGATGACCTGATCGACGTGGCCCACGTGGTCACCGCCTACTACACCGTGGCGCCCGATCCCGAGAACGTCGACCAGCAGGTCGTCTTCGGTACGTCGGGTCACCGCGGGTCGAGCCTGGACGCGGCGTTCAACGAGCCGCACATCCTGGCCACCACGCAGGCGATCGTCGAGTACCGCGCGGCGCAGGGCACGACCGGACCGTTGTTCATCGGCCGCGACACCCACGCCTTGTCGGAGCCGGCCTGGGTCACGGCGCTGGAGGTGCTGGCCGGCAATGAAGTCGTCGCCATGATCGACGCCGCGGACCGTTACACGCCCACGCCGGCGGTCAGCCACGCCATCCTGACCTTCAACCGCGGGAGGGAAGGAGACCTCGCCGATGGCATCGTCGTCACCCCGTCGCACAACCCGCCGCGTGACGGTGGGTTCAAATACAACCCGCCCAACGGCGGTCCGGCCGACACCGACGCGACGAGCGTGATCGCCAAACGCGCCAACGAGATCTTGCGCGACGGGCTGCGCGACGTGAAGCGGATGCCGCTGGCGCGGGCCCTGGGCTCGACGGAGCGGCATGACTACCTCAATGCCTACGTCGAGGACCTGCCGAATGTGGTTGACCTGCATGCCATTCGCGCCGAGGGTGTGCGCATCGGCGCGGACCCGCTCGGTGGGGCCAGCGTCGACTACTGGGCCGCCATCGCCGAACGACACCAGTTGGACCTGACCGTCGTGAACCCACTGGTGGACGCGACGTGGCGGTTCATGACGCTGGACACCGACGGCAAGATCCGGATGGACTGCAGTTCACCGAACGCCATGGCGTCGCTCATCGCGAACCGCGACCGATACCAGATCGCCACCGGCAACGATGCGGACTCGGACCGGCACGGCATCGTCACGCCCGACGGGGGCCTGCTCAACCCGAACCACTATCTCGCCGTGGCCATCGACTACCTGTACACGCATCGGGCGGGGTGGCCGGGTTCCACCGCGGTGGGCAAGACCGCGGTCAGCTCGTCGATCATCGACCGCGTGGTGGCCGGGCTGGGACGCCAGCTGGTGGAGGTGCCGGTCGGCTTCAAGTGGTTCGTGGACGGATTGCTCAGCGGCACAATCGGCTTCGGTGGCGAGGAGAGTGCCGGGGCGTCGTTCCTGCGCACCGACGGGAGCGTCTGGACCACCGACAAGGACGGCATCATCCTGGCGCTGCTGGCCTCGGAGATCCTGGCGGTCACCGGTAAGTCGCCGTCGCAGCGTTATGCCGAACTGACCGAGAAGTACGGTGCCCCAACCTATGCGCGCATCGATGCCCCGGCCAACCGCGAACAGAAGGCGCGATTGTCGAAGCTGTCGGCCGAGCAGGTCACCGCGACCGAGCTGGCGGGCGAACCGATCGTTGCCAAGCTCACGGCCGCGCCGGGCAACGGCGCGCCGCTCGGCGGGCTGAAGGTGACCACCGAGAACGCCTGGTTCGCCGCGCGGCCCTCGGGGACCGAGGACGTCTACAAGATCTACGCCGAGTCGTTCAAGGGTCCGGAACATCTGGCGCAGGTCCAGGCCGCGGCGCGGGAAGTGGTGAATACAGTCATAGCGTGAGCGCTGTAACGGAGGGCGACTGTCCGACCCCGACCCGACTGCCGGCCGAGATCTGGGTGCTGGCCGGCGCCAACATCGTCATCGCACTCGGCTACGGCGTGGTGGCCCCGGTACTGCCGGCGTACGCCCGCAACTTCGGTGTCAGCATCAGCGCGGCGACGTTCGTCATCACCGCGTTCGCCGCGATGCGCCTGATCTTCGCGCCGCCCAGTGGCCTGTTGGTGCAGAAGCTCGGTGAGCGGCGCGTCTATCTCACCGGCCTGCTGATCGTCGCGTTGTCGACGCTGGCCTGCGCGTTTGCGGAGACCTACTGGCAGCTGTTGGTGTTCCGATCCCTCGGTGGTGCGGGCTCGGCAATGTTCACGGTGTCGTCGCTGGCGCTGATGATCCGGCTGTCGCCGTTCGACGCCCGTGGCCGGGTGGCCGGGTTGTTCTCGAGCGCCTTCATGATCGGTGGCGTGGCCGGGCCGGTGGTCGGCAGCTTGACCGCAGGGCTGGGTCTGTCCGTGCCGTTCGCCATCTACGGGGCGGCGCTGGTGGTCGCCGCGGCCGTGGTGTTCGTCAGCCTGCGGAACTCGACGCTGGCCGCTCCGGACGAGGAGGCGGTCGGGCCGACGGTGTCGGTGCGAACCGTGCTGCGCAACCGTGCCTATCAGGCCGCCCTGCTGTCGAACCTGGCGGCCGGATGGGCGGCGCTGGGCCTGCGCGTGGCGCTGGTGCCGCTGTTCGTGGTCGACGTCCTGCACCGCAGCGCGGGCATGGCCGGCCTGGTGCTGGCGATGTTCGCGATCGGCAACGTCTGTGCCGTGATTCCCAGCGGGCACCTGTCCGACCGGGTGGGCCGCCGCAAATTGATGATCGTCGGCCTGACGGTGTCGGCCGCCTCGACGGCGCTGCTCGGCTGGACCACGTCGCTGCCGGTGTTCCTCGTGATCGCGTTCGTGACGGGTGCGGCGAGTGGCGTCTTCGTCTCGCCCCAGCAGGCGGCCGTCGCGGACATCATCGGCAACCGCGCACGCGGCGGTACCGCCGTAGCGACCTTCCAGATGATGTCGGACCTCGGCACGATCGTCGGCTCCCTGGCCGCCGGACAGATCGCCCAGCACGTGTCCTTCACCGCCGCATTCGGCGTCGGCGGGGTGATCCTGCTGGCGGCTGCGGTGTGTTGGTCGCTGGCCCCGGAAACGCGTCGATCCGGTGACGACGAGGAGACCCCGATCTGTCCACTGGGCCACGAGCCGGTGGAAGGGTCCCTCTGACCAGCCGTTTTGTCGACGGTGGTGCCAGTGGTGTAGCTTCATCAGGCACCACTTAAGGGGCTATGGCGCAGCTGGTAGCGCACCACACTGGCAGTGTGGGGGTCAGGGGTTCGAGTCCCCTTAGCTCCACAAGTAAAACCCGTTCTGACTTCGGTCAGAGCGGGTTTTCTCGTTTCCGGCGGGCGGGTTGATCGTGCGGCAGCGAAGTAGACCTGCGGGGTGTATTCGAAGGGCTGGGGTGGAGCAACCCCGATCGACAGACGGGCGGTCAAGATCGGTCTGAAGCAGGCGATGTGGCGTCGGGTACTCAGTCCGAATTAGCTGTGGGTGGATTGGCTTGGCTCACGACTGGTCGTGGTGTCAATGGCGAGTATGCGCTGGTCCTAATCGCCTCTGCCAAACACGCGTCGAGTGACCAGTCGGTCTCGCAGTATCCTCGAATCGGGGAGTGAAATGGGGGTTCTGATGGCTGAAGTACTGCGCGTGGACGTAGCAGCGCTGCACCACGCCTCCAACAGCATGCTTGACCACATGGACTGCTCACGCACTGAGCACTCGCTGCATGACGATGAGTTGGCCGAAGCGGCTGGCGGCTGGCGTGGTCCGATCGGTGAAACCTTGTCGCACGTTGCCACGACCTGGGCCGAGCAGCGGAACTCACTGCATACCAAGGTCGGGCAGATCGGCGCGGCGATGGGCGATGCCGTCCTGAGCTATCAAATCACCGATGAGGACGCAGCCACACCGATCGCCAAATCCGTCGATTTGTAGCACGTGGTCTCAATCCCGGACCTCGAACACTGGAACGTCGCTGCCCTGCAACAGGTGTTCGCCGTCTCGCAGAACGCCGGCAAGAGCCTGCAGAAGCTCGGCGAGGGCCTCGACGGCACCGCGGCAGGCCTGACCGATTGGATGGGTCCGGCGTCGGAAGCGTGGCGCTCCGAGCACGGCAAGCTGCGCACCGATGTCACCGAGCAGCACGGGCAGACTCAAGCGGTTGGTCAGATCATCACCACCGCCATCGATGACGTGCTGTGGTGCATCAACGAATTGAAGGACGCTCGTGCCTCAGCGGAAGCCCTAGGAATGAAGGTCAACGCGGACGGTTCGGTGACCGATCCGAATGCTGGCAATTTGACTGATCAAGTGGAAGCCGACGAACGCGAGCAGGTGCGATCCACCGCCGAAGCGCGGCTGAAACACCTTCTCTCCGTTGCCGATACGACCGAAACTGAAGTTGCCAATGCCCTGCGGGCGGCTGTTGGCGATCCGACGGCCACCGTCCCTGCGAACGCGCCGCGACCTACACCACCAGCCACTAAGCAGGCGGCTGCCGGCGAGCAGCCGAAACCCGGCGAAAAACCACCAGCCGCAACCGATCCGCTGGGTCAGCTGCTGGGTGTCTCTGACAAACCCGACTCCAATTCGCCGTGGACGAGGCAACCTGCTCCCGGCCGGCCGGACAAGCCGCCGACGAACCCGCTGGACGTGCTCGCTGGCCAGCATGACAAACCGGCCAGCGTGCCTCCGGCTGCCGACGCGGCGGGCAAGCCAACCAATCCGTTGGACCTGCTAGCCGGCAAGGACGGCAAGCCCGGTGCTGATCCGAATTACACCCACAACCCACTACTGGCCCCGATCGTCAAGGCCGACCCGTCGGTCCTGGATCGGCAAGCGGCGAAAGTTGATGCAGCCCGCCAGGCTGTCGATGCCGCGCAGGCAAAGCTGGATGCCGCCGCTGGTCCGGCCCTCTGGGATGGGCCCCTTAAGGGGCCGGGCCGGGATGTCACTGACCCGCTGACGCAGCAGCTGATGGATGCGCGGCGCAACCTCACCACCGAGACGAAGCTCCTGCAGGACATGAACGGTGCCTCGGCCGAGGCCGGTGGCCGGACCGTCCCGGTCCCCAAGCTTCCCGAGAACGCCGATGTGCAGTCGTGGCCGGCGCAGCCCACCTTTGGTGAACAGGCGGCCAAAGGCCTGACCGATGTCAGCCACGATCTCAACAAAGGAACGTTCGGTCTGGTGCCGGACGTCGCTCAGGACATTCACACCTTTAACCACTGGGGTGACGCGTCGGCCGGTGAACGGACTGGAGCAGTCCTCGATGCCGCAGGTCTGGTGCCAGGCGGAAAACTGGTCGGAGAAGTTCACCACGGTTGGGAAGCCCTCGCCGGAGTCGGCCGCCACGCAGACGACATCTCGACTCCGCACGTCGATGTACCGGCGCCACACCACGACGACGTGCCACCGGTGGAACATCACGCGACAGGTGATGCTCCCGTCGAGCACCATGTCAGCGGAGATTCGGGACACGTTGCACCGTATGGCGTCGAGGACACCACAGCACTATTGGGAGCAAGCGAAGCGGCGGGCGGACACCTTCTCGATCGGCATGTCGGCCAAACCGTCGAGGACCTGTCGTCGAGACTGGACGCAACCCGGTTGCCAGTGGTGTCGTCGTTCGGAACCGCTGACGAAGCTGCCTCCGCTGTTAGCGCCGCGCTCCAGCACAATCGACAAATAATTGACGAGTGGATATCGAGTGGAGCTGTCGGCAAGGTCGAACTGGACGCACCGTTTGTCGGTGGTGAGGTGCTTCGTCGCGGAGCGGCCGAAGCGGTAGCAGGAAGTGGAGTTAGAGTCGTGCTCAAAGGAGACGGGGCAGGTGGATGGTACGTGTTGACAGGATTCCCGACACCGTGAACGACGGTTCGATTTCCGCCGCTCTCTATCAGTTCTTCGCGGCTTATTTCCACCAGGATTGGGACCTGGAAGCCGATGACTGGGAAGGGATTGTTGACGGCTATGCCGCAGATCATCCCGCAGCCCAGCAGCTACAGATGTTGGCTCAAGAGATCGACGACCTGCGTGCCGCCCGGTCTGAGTCGGAATTGGAACAGTTTCTAGTGGACGTAGTCGGCGTCTACTACGTCCCCGAGCCACATAACTACTGCGTGTGGCTAGGGCAGATCGCTCAGCGACTGCGCCAGCGGGCTGACGGCACCAACAGTGTGTCCTAGTTTGAGCTAGTTTTGCGCGCCGTGAGGACGGCGATCCTCAGACGCGTTCAGGATGTTCCGAACCCGCATCTTGAAGGATAGGCGTGTGGCAATACGTCGAATTGTGTTGATAGGGCGCCATGTTCGTTCTGGTCCATGGTTCACCTTGCAACTCGATTTCTGCCCAGCTCAGCTGTGAAGTGAGCCGCAGTGGGATGGTCGCCATTCTCCGTAATCGCTCGTGGTCGCTGTGTTTCGACGACTATCTCGGTCAGGACGGGTTTCTCGTTTCCGGCGGGCGGGGTTGATGGTGCGGCAGCGCCGAACTCGTAATTCCTCAGTAACACCGGTCCACGAAGCTGTACCGCATGACACGAGATCAAGTAACCGAAGCGATCCTCGCCGCGCGCCTGGCGAAAGGCCTGACGTGGCAACAGTTGGCGGATGCGGTCGAGCGTCCGTTGGTGTGGACGATCGCGGCACTGCTCGGCCAGCACCCGGTGCCGGCCGAACTGGGCGCCAAGGTCGTGGCACTGCTCGGTCTCGACGAGTCCGTCGTTCCCGTTCTGGCCGCCGTTCCGATGCGCGGCGGGTTGCCGACCGCGGTACCCACCGACCCGACCATCTACCGGCTCTACGAAGCGCTCTCGGTGTACGGTCCAGCGCTCAAGGAGGTCATCCACGAGCAGTTCGGTGACGGCATCATGAGCGCCAT
This sequence comes from Mycobacterium sp. SMC-16, assembly GCF_046250085.1. Taxonomy (NCBI): domain Bacteria; kingdom Bacillati; phylum Actinomycetota; class Actinomycetes; order Mycobacteriales; family Mycobacteriaceae; genus Mycobacterium; species Mycobacterium sp. SMC-16. The sequence continues at coordinate 3,972,072 of NZ_CP176427.1, read as the reverse complement.
CAACTTCAGCATCGACCTGCAACGCAAGCCCCACCCGGGCGGTGACCGCGTGGTGATCACGTTCGACGGGAAGTTCCTGCCCTATGAGTGGAACGCGGCGACGAACTGATCGCTGCGGACCGCGTCAGCGTCCCGATCGAAGAATCCGCCACCTCTCGATCATCGAACTTACCGCGCGGTAAGATGCGCGCATGACTCAGCGCAGCATGCCGACCGTCGATGGCGTGACCCATGAATATGTGCAGGCCGGCGACGTGAAGATTCACGTCGCCGTGGCCGGGCCGGAGGTGGGGCGCCCGGTCGTGCTGCTGCACGGCTGGCCGGAGAACTGGTTCATGTGGCACAAGGTCATTCCGGCGCTGGCCGATGCCGGCTACCGGGTGCACGCCATGGACCTGCGCGGCGCCGGCTGGAGCGAGGTCACCCCGAAGGGTTACGAGAAGGAACAGTTCGCCTCCGACGTGCTGGCCGCGGCGACGGCACTGGGGCTGGACACCTTCGACCTGGTGGGTCATGACTGGGGCGGCTGGACCGCACAGCTGGTGGCGTTGAAGGCGCCGGCGCGCGTCAAGCGGTTGGCGATCCTCAACATCCCGCCGGTGTGGCAGGAGCCGGGCCGCGTCGCACGGCATGCCCACAAACTCGCGTACCAACTTGTCGTGGGCGCTCCGGTCGTCGGACCGCTGTCGCACCTGTCACCGACGCTGTGGTGGTTCATCCGCCGCAGCGGCATGCCCCAGGAGTCGGTGGACTTCTTCCGCGGCTGCTTCCGCGACCGGGACCGTCGTGTCGCGGGCTCCAAGATCTACCGTTCCATGGTCGGCAAGGAGTTCGCGAAACTGGCGCGTGGTCCTTACGACGACCAGAAGCTCGCGATGCCGGTGCGCGTGCTGTTCGGTCTCGACGATGTGGCGGTGCACCCGTCGCTGCTGGAGGGCTTCAAGGACCACGCCGACGATCTGAACATCACCGAGGTGCCCAACTGCGGTCACTTCATCATCGACGAGCAGCCCGATCTCGTGATCAAGTGGCTCTCGGACGTGCTGGCCGAGTCGCGACAGAGCTGACGTTGTCGGGCAGTTCTGGCAATCCGACCCAACCGCCGCGGCCGGATGCCCGGTGGCGAACAATGATCTGATGGTGAATCCCGAGCTCGTACCGTTCGGCGACGTGTCCACCGAGTTGGCGGTGATCGAGGCCGCGGAACCCCCGGGCCTTCCGGGCAGCAATCCGACTCTCGCGCTGCAGCATATGGAAGCCGCGCTGGTTCGGGCCGACCTCGAATGCCCCGACGTGCTCAGCCCCGAGCAGTTCCGGCGTTTGCGCTACCTGTTGAGCTTCGCGCGTCTGACGGTGTTCGAACCGGGCGCGGCCGGTCCGGGCGGTACCCGGGGTCGCGGCGATGTGACGGTCGGTGACGAGATCGCCGGCTTCCGCGCGCGAGTGATCGATGCGCTGTACCACGCACTGCGCGGGCGGACCACCGCACAGGAACGGTTGGACGCGGCGAAGGCGATCCTCGCGAGTTTCGCCGAGGACGTCGACTACGAGCGGTCGCTGCTGCTGGAGCGCCACGCCAACGACTTCTCCGCGGCCGAACTCGATGCCGAACTCGGTTACAAGACCTACGTCGCGGTCCTGGGCGGCGGGGGTGGCGCCGGCTACGTCTACCTGGGCGGCATGCAGCGCATGCTCGCGGCGGGCCTGCCGCCCGCCTACATGTTGACCAACTCGTTCGGCGCCATCGTCGGCAGCGTCATGGCCCGCGTCCTGCCGGTGCCCATCGAGGACTACGTCGCCTGGGCGAAGACCGTCACCTACCGCGGCGTCCTGGCCCCGGCCCGGACCCGCCGTCGCCACGGACTCAACGGACTGTTCTCGTTGCAGTTCAACGAGTTCGCGAAGGAGATGTTCACGCGCGAGGACGGTGAACCGATGCGGATGACGGATCTCTCGATCCCGTACGAGACCGTCGTCGCCGGCGTCCGGAAGCAGTCCTTCGACCGGCTGCCCGGCCAGTTCCATCCGTCGCATTTCACGATGATGGGGGTGCGCGCGCTCGAGCACCTCAAGCTGGGCTACGCGCCCGGCGTCGTCAACAGGCTGTGGCAGGTCGCCGCGTTCATCGATTCCCGCGTCGTCAAGCCGATCGTGCTCGGCGGCGACGATCTGACGGCCGACTTCAATGTCGTTGACGCCGCGAGCTTTTCGTCGGCGATCCCGGGGATTCTGCATCATGAGTCGAGTGATCCGCGGATGTGGGGCCTGCTCGATCAGCTGCTCGTGGAGAAGGATGTCGCCGCGTTGGTCGACGGGGGAGCGGCGAGCAACGTCCCGATCGAGCTGGCGTGGAAGCGAATTCAGGACGGTCGCCTCGGCACCCGCAACGCGTGCTACATCGGCTGGGACTGCTTCCACCCGCAATGGAACCCGAGACACCTTTGGCTGCAACCGATTACCCAGGCGCTGCAGTTGCAGATGGTCCGCAACGCACCGTTCGCCGACCGTGTCATCCGGTTCAGCCCCACGCTGTCTCCGGTGACGCTGGCCGCCGCGCCGGAAGCCATCGACCGCGCGATCGAATGGGGCAACGCCTCGGTGGAGAGTTCGGTGCCGTTCGTGCAAAGGCTCACCGAACCGGTGTGGTGGCAGGGAAGTCAGCCGCCGCAGGTCGATCGGACACCGGTTCGAGTCTCCGCACCGCTGCAGCCGATGGCCACGATTCTGGACGGTGCCCGGCGCGCCGCCGAGTACGTCCCGCGGGTCACGCGGGTACGGCGCCGGGTCGCGGCCGTCGGGGACCGCATCCGCAAGTCGCAGTGACGGCGCCGCCCAGCCGTCACTGCGACGGGTCACCACATCAGGCCGAAGACGAAGCCGAACGACAGCTCCTCGACGGGGACACCCGTCCGAGCGGCGCGGCTGCGCTGCGCCGAAGTTGTCGGGTTGAACGTAATGGCGCCGTACACCGCGGTTGCGATGCCCCCGATGGCGAACGAGAACAGCACACTTTCGATGTCGAACCCCGTCATGAGATTGATATCGAAAAGTGTTGGCGGGTAACAGTATTCGGGAACGCGGTGCGGTTCGGTGAGTCCGCAAAGTGCGGTGGCGGCGCTGACCCGCAGGATCAGCGGGCGTCGCAGATGGCTTGAATGCCACCACAACGCCAGCCAGATGAGGAGGAGGCCCAAGCTTCCGGCCAGATATGCAAACCTCATCGCCGCGCCTGCCTCGGTGGACGGAAGAGCAACTGCCGTGACTTTTCCACTGTGACTGGCGGATACCCGTTGACCGCAGGGGCTAACTACTTTCGTGTGGTCGTGATCGGAGTCTGAACGCCAGTCTTGGTGGGGGACTTCGGAGTGCCTTGCCGGGGTGTGACGTCGCTGCCAGGGATGCTGTCGTCGCAGAAGCCGTCAGGTCCCGCGCACTGTCCACTCAGCAATGCGTCGTTGATCTGGTCGAGCGCCCTCTGATGCCCGGAATCGACCTGCTGGCAGTTCGGTGTGGCCTCGTTACAGACCGCGAATGCCGGCGCGGCCGTCCAGCTCGAGGCGATGAGCATCAGGGCAGGGGCCGCTGCGACGCCAACCGCCGCGATCAGCCGGTTTGTCCTGGTGTTGTGGGTATTGGTCATGATTAACGTCCGATTTTCAAAGTTGGGCCCCACGGTGAGGCTCCGCCTATAGGTAGGAGCGGCCACCGAACAGAAACGGGACGCTTATTTCGGAACGCGTTTGATCACCACGCAGAGTTGGGTCTCCAACGCATTTCCAACCGACGTGCCTACGGTTCCTTGCATGTGTCAGCGGTCACGTATTTCCCCAGGTTTGAGGGGTTGTCCGTCACGTAATTCCCCACCCTGGCTGTCACGTAATTCCCCACCCTGGGCGGTGTGTCTGCCTGGTGTGGGCCTCGTTTACCGGTTCGCTCTGCATCCATCTGATGGTGGATGGAAGGGCGCTGATGGCGAGGAGAAGTATCGTGATGCTCGATTTGGTCGAGTTGTTCACCCACTGGCACGCGGGCCGTTCGCAGGTCCAGTTATCGGAGTCGCTGGGCATTGACCGCAAGACCGTCCGCAAATATTTGGCTCCGGCGGTCGCGGCGGGTATCGGCCCGGGTACGGAGCCGCTGACCGCGCCACAGTGGTCGGAGCTGATCGGCGGGTGGTTCCCGGAACTGTCCGATCCTGCGGCGCGGGCGCTGACCTGGCCGCTGATCGAACCGCACCGGGACCAGATCAAGACCTGGCTCGATGCCGATGTCACGATCGCCACGATCGCTCAGCGGTTGCGGGACGAGCATGCGGTAGCGGTGTCGGAGTCCTCGGTTCGGCGTTGGATCGCAACACATTTCGCGGAAGAGGTGGCACGAGCGAAGGTGACCGTGCCGCGCGGGCCGGTCGAGCCGGGCAGTGAAGCGCAGATCGACTACGGTCGCCTGGGCATGTGGTTCGATCCCGCGGTGGGCCGCCGGGTGGCGGTGTGGGCGTTCGTGATGGTGTTGGCGTGTTCGCGGCACCTGTTCGTGCGCCCGGTGATCCGGATGGACCAAACCACCTGGTGCGCTTGCCATGTCGCGGCGTTCGAGTTCTTCGGCGGGGTCCCGGCCCGGTTGGTGTGTGACAACCTCAAGACCGGGGTGGACAAACCCGACCTGTATGACCCGAAGATCAACCGCGCCTATGCCGAGCTGGCCACCCACTACGGCACCCTGATCGACCCGGCGCGGGCGTTCAAACCCAAAGACAAACCCCGCGTCGAACGGCCCATGCAATACATCCGGGATTCGTTCTGGCGCGGCCGCCAGTTCGACGGGCTGCCCGCGATGCAAACCGACGCCCAGCGCTGGAGCATCGAGGTGGCCGGGGCGAGGTCGTGTCGGGCACTGGAGGGCGCGCCGCCGTTGCGGGTGTTTGAAGCGATCGAAGCCAGCGCGTTGATCGGGTTGCCGCCCAGAGTATTTGAACTGTCCACCTGGTCGATCGGCACCGTCGGCACCGACGCGCACCTCAAGGTCGGCAAGGCGTTGTACTCGGTGCCGTGGCGGCTGATCGGGCAACGCCTGCATGCCCGCACCGCCGGCGACGTGGTACAGGTCTTTCACGCCGATGCGGTGGTGGCCATCCACGTGCGCCGCCCATCGGGGCGCTCGACCGACTTCGCCCATTACCCGCCGGAGAAGGTCGCGTTCGCGATGAAAACCCCGACCTGGTGCCGGCGCACCGCCGAACTGGTCGGCCCGGCCTGCGTCGCGGTGATCGCCGCGTTCATGGCCGACAACGCCATCCACCATCTGCGCGCCGCGCAAGGAGTGCTCGGGCTGCGCGACAAACACGGCTGCGACCGGTTGGAGGCCGCGTGCGCCCGCGCCATCGCCGTCGGTGACCCGTCCTACCGCACCATCAAAGGCATCCTGGCCGCCGGCACCGAACACGCCGGCGACGAACCGCCCGCCAGCACCGGCGCGGCGGGGGCGTTTCTGCGTGGCCCCGACCAGTTCGGCACCGATACCGGCATCATCGCCTGATCGTCACCAATTCCACACTGCTGCAACATAATCAACCTTCAAAGGAAGCCCACCATGTCTATCTGTGATCCGGCGCTACGCACCGCGCTGCGCACCCTGAAACTGTCCGGCATGCTCGACACCCTCGATGCCCGGCTCGCCCAAACCCGCGACGGCGGCCTCGGCCACCTCGAATTCCTGCAAGCCCTCTGTCAAGACGAGATCGCCCGCCGCGAATCCGCCGCTCTCACACGGCGATTGCGCCGCGCCAAGTTCGAAGAACAGGCCACCTTCGAAGACTTCGACTTCACCGCCAACCCGAAACTGCCCGCCGCGATGCTGCGCGACCTGGCCGCCCTGCGCTGGCTCGACGCCGGCGAATCAGTCATCCTCTACGGCCCCGTCGGCGTCGGCAAAACCCATGTGGCACAAGCACTCGGACATCACGTAGCCCGCCGCGGCGGGGACATCCGCTTCGTCAAATGCGCCCGCATGCTCGCCGACCTTGCCGGCGGACACGCCGACCGCACCATCGGCCAGCGCATGCGCGAGTACACCCGGCCCCTGGTACTGATCGTCGATGACTTCGCGATGCGTGAGCACACCACCACCCAATCCGACGATCTCTACGATCTGGTCTCCGACCGGGCCATCGCTGGCAAACCCCTCATCCTGACCAGCAACCGCGCCCCCAAAGACTGGTACCCGCTGTTCCCCAACCCCGTCGTGGCCGAATCCCTACTCGACCGACTGATCAACACCAGCCACCAAGTCCTCATGGACGGACCCAGCTACCGACCCCGGAAACGACCCGGCCGCACCACCACCTAGACAACGCCCGCCCCGACCGGTAAGACCAACACGAGGCCCACACCTGGGGAATTACGTGACAGCAACCCCTGGGGAATTACGTGACCGACGACACATGACCCGATCCATCGGTTTCATCGGCACGACCGTCATCGTCGGGGTCCTCACGCTGCAGTTGAGCGCGTGTACCTCGACCATCAAACCGGAAGGCGCCGCGCAGTCGGTGACCGACATGGTGAGCAGCAAGACCGGATTCCATCCGACCGATGTCAAGTGCCCGTCGGGCATCGACGCCAAGGTCGGCGGCGAATTCGACTGCACTTTCACCGGCCCGGAGGGTCCCTACAAGGCGCACCTGAAGATCACCAGTGTCGACGGTGACAAGGTCGGTTTCGACATCAAGACGAACCGGAGTTAGGTCACGCGCGGGCGGCGGTGTCTCCGTGCGGCGACATTAATCGGCGTGGTGTCGGGCCGGCTCACGAGCGCGCTGATCTGCGCGCTCGTGCCTCCTTGGTGTTGGCCGCGATCAGGAGCTCAGCGTGGTCGATAATGCACTCGAGCCCGAAGTCGAAATTCACCTCGTCCAGAGTGCAGAGTTGCCGACCGTCCCGAAGCGCCTGCGCGAGTAGTGGTGTGGTCCCGGGATCGACAAGGGGAGCGTCCTTGCGCCCGTCCCGTCCCGCTTCGGGGGTCATCTTTTCCCGAAGGCGTTGCAGCACAACCGATCCACGGACGTGAACTGATACCGCTGTATAGACGTCCAACGCAGCCTCCGGTGTCAGCCCGGCTTCGACCAAACTGGAGATGGCGTGCTCGACGGCTTGTACGCCCAAGCCGTCGGTGTGTAGGGCGTGTGGGGATCGAATGAGGATCAGGTCGCACATCACCGGGTTGTCCACAAATATTTGACGCATCGCGCGGGCATGGCTGCGTAACGCGGACCGCCAGTTCTCGGCAACGGAATAGACCGCGGAAAGCGCATACTCTCGCAAGGCGAGGTCCGTCATGGCGTCCAGCAGGTCGTCCTTTTTGCGGAAGTACCAGTAGATGCTCGTGACACCGACGTCGAGATGCTTTCCCAGCATCGGCATGCTGAGATTGTCGATCGAAACCTGTTCGGCGAGTTCGAAAGCACCGCTGACGATGTCGTCGGGATTGATGGAACCTCGTTCGCGCCGCCGGCGCTTGTCTGCGGTTGCCTCTGTTGTCACTGCGGGCACCCCATCTCGAAATCCGTTTCCAATTCTCACTTTGGCGCGGCGAACCCGTTGGCCAAGAAATCCCATAGTTCGTCGGTGGTGATGGAATCTGCGGCTGCGCTGTCGGTGGTCCCACTGGATTGAGCGATGAACATCACCGTCTGCATGGCCATCGCCGCCATTCGAGCCGGATTGGCACTCGGCCGAAGTTCGCCTGCGGCACTGGCATTTTCCATCAACTCGGTGAGCAACGACAGCAAAGGTGCTTGGGCGATTTTGACCTCATCCGGATGCGTGACCACGAGTCGCGGAGCGAAGTCGGTGAACAGTGGCTGCCTGGCCGCTGGGTCGGGTCGGCACAGTTCGAAGAGCAGCTCGATGGAAATTTTGAGGCGATTCAGCGGGTCACTCTCGGGGTCGGCGGCGGCCCGAATCTGGTCGGCTGCGCGGTTCAGCGCATCTTCGAATAGCGCCAGCAGTAATTCATGCTTGCCGTCGAACTGCAGGTAGAAGCTACGCAGCGACTGGCCTGAGCGGTCGACGACCTCCTGGACAGTGAAGTCCGTGGTGCCCTTCTCGAGGATGATCGACTGAGCCGCGTCCATGAATCGTTGGACTCGTTGGGCTGCCCGGAGTTTCGCCGTCTTGACTGAGCGCTCGACCGCGCGTTGTTTCCAGATCGGATCGTCTGTCGGGCTGGTCACCACACGCCCAGGTCATCGGCGGAAAACACTCATGAATTGTACCCGAACCCAGGCTGGCGGATGCTCGTGCCGAGCGCCTGCTTAGCATCATGGCGTCGCCGTCACGTGGTGGAACCGCGAGAATGGCGCCCGGCGGCAGCGGTGGAGAAAGGTGGTGACGGTATGGCATCGGAGCGCAGGATCGCTGGTCCCGAGTCGAAGAACCGCGGAGCCCTACTCGATGCCGCCGAGGCGCTGATGCTCGACGAGGGCTACGCCGCGGTGACATCGCGGCGGGTCGCTGAAAGGGCAGGGCTCAAGCCGCAGCTGGTGCACTACTACTTCCGCACCATGGATGATCTGTTCCTGGCTGCGATCCGGCGCAGGATCGAGCAGGAATTGGCATCGCAGGCCCAGATCCTACGGGCGCCGAACCCGTTGCGGGCGTTGTGGAATGCCCTCATCGACAACCGTGATTTCGGACTGATCACGGAATACACGGCACTCGCCAATCATCGGAAAGCGCTGCGGGCCGAGATCGCGGCCGCAGCGCAGCAGTTTCTGGAAGCGCAGGCTGAGACTGTCCGGTCCGTCCTGTCGCGGCACGGCATCGCCGCCGAGGATCTACCGCCGGTTGTGGCGACGTCCTTGATCGTCGGGACGGCGCAACTGCTGTCCATGCATGCGTCGCTTGGGTTGTCAGGCGGTCGTGACGACATCGTCGAGTTCTTCGATCGACACATCAGCAAGTTCGACGGGACGGCCGAGACGTGATGCCTGTCGGGAGCTGAGAGGAATGCAGCCCGTTGGCTCCACCGGCAGTGCCGAGTTGTGCGGCCCCGGCATCACGAATTGCCTTGGCGCGGTCTGCTTTCCCCGCAGATCTGATGGTGGCTCTGGCCTCGCTCCGCCGTTCGTCGATGAGGCGGCCGAACTCCCGGGACAGTTGGGGCCGGTCGGTGAGCAGGCGCTGGATTTCGTCGTGCTCGATCTGCAGCAGGGTGACTTCGTCGAGGGCGTGCACGTAGGCGAGGTTGGCCTGGTGGGTGAACGCGGCGACGCCGATGAGCGCGCCCTTGTCCAGGCTGCGCACGCCGGCGACTGAACCATCGGCCGTCGGCACGGTCAACCGGACCCGGCCTGACACCACCACGTTGATGGTTTTCGGGACCTCGCCGGGCGCATGGATGAGTTCGCCTGTGCCGTAACGGATCAGGCGTGCGTACGGGGCGAGAGCTTGCTGGTCGGCCTTGTTCAGCCGGAGTGCGGGCGCCGCCGCCTCCTCGAGCGCTTCGTCGACACGTTTCGGGGTGGAGTAGTCGTCGGCCACACCGTCGAGATGCAGCTTGTCGCGCCGGGCCGCGTACCAGGCCCAGCGCAGGAAGGTGGCCTGCACGGCGTCGTCGTCCCCGGGCGATTTGAGCCCGATGGTGGTGCGGTACTTGTGATCGCCGATGGGCACGGTGCTGGGCTCGACGTCGTCGCCGCGGTTGGGCAGGGCAGCCGCAATCCGGGTGAGCATCGCGCACACCTGGTCGGGAGGGTCACTGGCGGCGAACGTGGTGGTGACGGTGGTGTGCGAGGTGGCCAGCCGGCTCAGGTTGGTGAACGACGTGCCGGCCAGCACCGAGTTGGGGGTGATCTGCACGCCGGTGCTGGACTCGATGTGCACTGCGCGCCAGTTGACTTCGACGACGCGGCCACGCGCCGCGGCAGTGTCCAGCCAGTCGCCCATCCGGAACGGCTGCTCGAACAACATGAACAACCCGGACACGATCTGCCCGACGGAGTGCTGCAGCATGAGGCCGAGGACCACCGAGCTGACGCCGACCGCGGTGAAGACGCCCTTGATATTGCTGCCCCAGATGTAGCGGGAGATCACCGCCAAGCCCAGGATGATGAGCACCATCCGGGCCACGTCGAGGAAGATGCGGGGGATGCGGCTGCGCCACGAGGTCTCCGGGGCGTTCGCGAACATCGTGTTGCTCAAGCCGGACAGCACCAGCAGCAGCACCAGGAAGACCAGGACGGTCGCCACGATGCGGATGGGAACGTCGCGGGCGGGGACGACGGCGACCTTGAGCATCAGCAGCAGGACGGCGATCACGGGGAGCACATACGTGCGCAGGAGCCCGACGGGCGCGGCGAGCGGGCTGTGCCGGCGGATCAGGGAGCGGCGCCACTCGGTCAGGACGATCAGGCCGACAGGTAGCCCGATGGCGATCGCTGCGACCCACAGAAACCATGACGAACCGGAGGAGTACACGGGTTACCGCCGCCCGGCCAGTCGCCAGATGGGCTCTTCGACGTCGTCGACCGTGTGCTGTCCGGCCGGTGTGAACCGGTGGGTGTCGTGCACGGCGTCGTACACCCGCCCGGTGATGTAGATCCCGGGCTCGGCGCCGCCGGCCTGAATCTGATAGGCCAAATCGACTGCGCTGCCCCACATGTCGTACATCATGGTGGCGCCGCCCACCAGGCCGCTGGTGACGGTGCCGGTGTCGATGCCGGCCCGGAAACCGAGCTGCAGATTGTCCTCGTCGTTGAGGCGGGCCACGATGCGCTGCAACTCGATGGCGAAGTTGACGATGCGCTCGACGTTGTCCAGCCGGGGCACGTTCAAACCGCAGCTCGCCGTGTAGCCGTTGCGCAGGATGCGCACCGGCTCGACCCCGCTGCGTTCGGCGGCGTCGTCGAACTGGCGGACCAATTCGTTGACCACGGTGAGGAATTCGTCGGCCGGCAGCGCACTGGAGAGGGCGTCGAGGCCGTCGATGTCGGCGAACAGCACCGCGACGTCTTGGTGGTTCTCGCTGATGGTCTCCTCGCCGCTGCGATAGCGCTCGATGACCGATTCGGGCATCAGCGAGCGCAGCAGCTGGGCGTTCTCGCGGCGTTCGCGGCGCAGCAGGTCGTCCTTGATCCCGAGCAGCCGGCTCATGTCGTTGAATGTCTTGGTCAGATCCCCGAATTCGTCGCGCGTCCGCACCGGGATCATCGCGTCGTAGTCGCCCCTGCTGACTTTCTGGGCACCGGCCTCGAGCCGTCGGATGGGCCGTACGAACAGTTGCGCCAGTGCCATGGCGGCCAGGCAGTCCAGGATGACGATCGCGGTCACGGCCACGCCCATGGTCCGGGTGAAGACACGTTCGGGCGCAAAGGCTTCCGCGGTGTTGATCTTCGCGACGATCGACCAATTGACGTCGGGACCGACGGTCACGGGCGCATATGACTGCAGCGTTTCCTGGCCGAGGTAGTCGGTGGCGATGAGGACCCCCGACTGGCCGCGCTGCGCCGCGCGGGTGGCGGGGCCACCGACGGGCTGTATCAGCGTGGTACCGCCGAGCCGGACGGCCCGCTCCGCCAGCTCGGCCGGCGTCCCGGCCGCGACGACGTCGCGTTGATAGGTCTGCCGATTCTCCTCGAAGACACGCGAATTCGACCGCATGAGGTCGTCGGTCCCGGCGAGATAGGTTTCGCCAGTGGCGCCCAGACCGTTCGCCTGCCACTTGCCGTTGAAGGTCATCAGGTCATTCAGCCCGGAGATCGGGAACTGCAGTGCCACCACTCCCACGGTGCGCCCGCCCGAAACGACCGGCGCTGCCATCCAGGCGATGGGGTGGTCGGCGGCCGGGTGATAGGTCTGGTAGTCGGTGATGGCGACGTACCCGACGCGGTCGGCGCCCATCGCCTTGGCGTAGGCGTCGTGCAGGTTGCCCTGTTGGTACGGGCCGGACAGGACGTTCGTACCGAGGTCCGCGCGCTTCTTGGCCGAGTAGACGACATTGCCGGCGGCATCGATCAACAGGGCGTCGCCGTAGCCGAACAACCGCACGACCTCTTGGAAGAACAGGTTGTAGCGGTTGGCGGCGGCGCCCCAGGCGGTGGGATCGGGCGGCGGCGGCGGGCCGTTCGGCCGAGCCGCGGCGACGGTGTATCGGGCCTGCAGGTACTTGGCCGCGTTGGACGACGGCAACAGGACGTTGAGGTTCAGCTTGGCGCCCGTCGCGCGTTCGACGGGGTTGATCAGTTCCTGGTTGTAGTAATCGAGGATTGCGTTCTGCTCAGCGGGATCGATTGTGGCATTGGCCAGTTCGTTGAATCCGGTGCTGAAGGCCTGGACTGCTTCGGCCATCGCGGGCCCGCTGGTGTAGATGAGCAGCGCGTTCTTCAGGTTGGTGACCTGGACGGCGAACTGCCGGGCCTGCGTCTCACGGACCTGCGTCAACCGGTCGAAGGCGGCGTTGCGCAACGAGGCCTGTCCGGTCTGATATCCGATGAAACCCACGATGGCGGCCGAGACGATGCTCGCGGCCAACAACATCGTGATGAGCTTCGACTGGATGCTGAATCTGCCACGCACGCGGCGCAACCGGACCTCGGTCGTTGGCGCGTCGCCCGTGGTGGCCGGGCTGTCGTCTGCCGCCGTCGCGACCTCTTCGCGGTCCTCCGGTCGAGGGTTGACCATCGGGCCTCCTGTCGTCGGCAGCAAGTACATCATGACCGGTGCCGATGACTGGCAGGTTATGGCAGGTAGAGCCCGAAAATCGGGCGTCCCGACGCCCTTTCGCGCGAGCTGCGCGGCGCGCGGTCAGCGCACCAGGCGGGCGGCGACCTGGGCGTAGATCTCGCCCAGTTTGTGGGGGTCGCGGTGCGTGCGCGAGGGGAACCACCGGCAGACGTCGACGCACAGCGACGAGATCGCCATCACCACGTCGTCGAGGTTGTCGACATGGAATTCGCCTGTCGCCATGCCGGTTTCGATGATGTTGGCGATGACGGCGGTGACCTGGTGCCGCAGTGGGGCGATGGTGCGGTAGTGGGCCGGGGTCAGGCCGTGGAGTTCGTATTGCACGACCCTGGCCTGCTTGCTGTTCTCCGCATGCCAGGTGGCGAAGGCCGCGACGACCGTGTGGAAGCGTTCGGCGCTCGGTGCGGCGGCATCATCGGTGGCGCGCAGCGTCGCCAGGAGGCTGCCGTGCCCTTCCAGGGCAATGGCGTAGAGCAGTTCTTCTTTCGAGCGGTAATGCGGGTACATGGCCGTCGCGCTCATGTTGAGGCGTTTGGCGATCTGACGGGTGGAGGTGCCGCCGTAGCCGGACTCCGCGAACGCCTCGATGGCCGCCCGCCGGATGCGCTCGGCTGCGGCCGAGTCGGTCGTCCGGTCGGTCTTCATGTGCACGTGATCGTACACACAGTTGACACAGGCCTGACTGATAGGCGATATTAGCAATCGCTTAGGAAATGAGCGACTGCTAATGTCTGGCTGCATTGGAAGGTAGAACCCAGTGACTGATTTCATGTCTCGGCGCGACCTGGACTTCTTGCTGTACGAGTGGCTTGACGTCGTCGAGCTCACCAAGCACGAGCACTTCGCGGAGCACTCGCGGGACACCTTCGATGCCGTCCTCGATCTGAGCGCCGACATCGCCACCAAGCGCTTCGCGCCGCACAACAAGAAGGCCGACCACAACCCGCCGTTCGTGGACGAGGCCGGCAAGGTCGTGCTGATCGACGAGATCAAGCAGGCGCTGGACGACTTCAACGGCGCGGGCCTGATGGCCAGCTCGTTCGACGAGCGTGTCGGCGGTATGCAGCTGCCCAACGTGGTTGCGCAGTCGTCGGCCGCGTTCTTCCGTGCCGCGAACCCCGCCACTTTCTCGTACGCGTTCCTCACCGTCGGCAACGCGAACCTGCTGACCGAGTACGGCACCGAAGAGCAGATCGACACCTGGGTACGCCCGATGCTCGAGGGTCGCTACTTCGGCACCATGTGCCTCTCCGAGCCGGACGCCGGCTCGTCGCTCGCCGACATCAGCACCAAGGCCACCAAGGCGGCCGACGGCACCTACCGCGTCACCGGCACCAAGATGTGGATCACCGGTGGTGACCACGAGCTGTCCGAGAACATCGTGCACCTGGTCCTGGCCAAGGTCCCCGGCGGCGGCCCCGGCGTGAAGGGCATCTCGCTGTTCATCGTGCCGAAGTTCCTGACCGACGGCACCCGCAACGACGTCGCGCTCGTCAGCCTCAACCACAAGATGGGCAACCACGGCACCACCAACGCCCTGCTGAACTTCGGTGACGGCAGCCACCAGCCGACCGACGAGCCCGGCGCCGTCGGCTACCTCGTGGGCGAGGAGCACCGCGGTCTGGCCTACATGTTCCACATGATGAACGAGGCCCGCGTCGCCGTCGGCTCCATGGCCACCGCCATCGGCTACGCCGGTTACCTGACGTCGCTGGAGTACGCCAAGGTGCGCACCCAGGGTCGTCCGGTCGGCGACAAGGATCCGTCGCGGGCGCAGGTCGCGATCATCGAGCACGCCGACGTCAAGCGCATGCTGCTGGCTCAGAAGTCTTACGTGGAAGGCGCTTTGGCGCTCGGCCTGTACTGCGCACGGCTGGTCGACCAGATCAAGATCTTCACCGGCGCCGAGCGTGACGAGGCCGAGCTGATGCTCGAGGTCCTCACGCCGATCGCCAAGAGCTGGCCGTCGCAGTGGTGCCTGGAAGCCAACAACCTCGGCATCCAGATTCACGGCGGCTACGGCTACACCACCGAGTACGACGTCGAGCAGCAGTACCGCGACAACCGCCTCAACGCCATTCACGAAGGCACGCATGGCATTCACGGCATCGACCTGCTCGGCCGGAAGGTGGTCATGCAGGGCGGCGCCGGCCTGAAGCTGCTGCAGAGCCGGATCGGTGACACCGTCCAGACCGCACTGCAGTCGGAGGCGACGGCCGGCTACGCGCGTGACCTGCAGGCGCAGACCGACCGCCTCGCCGAGGTCACCGCGGCGCTGTGGGCCGCGGGCGATCCCGAGACCACGCTCGCCAACTCGACCGCTTACCTCGAAGCCGCCGGCCACATCGTGATGGCCTGGATCTGGCTGGAGCAGCTGGTTGCCGCCGGCGGCAACACCGGCAACTTCTACGACGGGAAACGTGCTGCCGCGCAGTACTTCTTCCGTTACGAGCTGCCGAAGGTGACGACCCAGCTGGACCTGCTGGCCAGCCTGGACCGCACCACCGTCGAGGCTCAGGTCGACTGGTTCTGATCCGCTGAACCAACCGGAAGTAGACGTCGGACCCGAGGTTTTTCCTCGGGTCCGACGCTCGTTTGGGCTACGGCATGACCGGCGGCGTGCCCCAGAAGTCGTTGAGCGGCACGGCGTAGGCGTCGTTGTTGGTCAACGGCGCCAATTGCAGTGAATCCTCGATGGTGCGCAGCAGGCTGTAGTGGTTGGCGTAGCTGGTGCTGGTGAAGTTACCCGACCGCATCCCGGCGCTGACGGCTGCCGGAGATGGGATCACCACGGTGACAACGCGATTGCCGCCGTTGCCGAAGCCGAGCGAGAGGTTGTCGGTGTCTTCGTCGAATGTGACGACGATCGCCGACTTCTGCGTCGGGTCGTTCCAGACCGCCGAATTCAGAATTGTCGGGATGGTCTGCTGAGCGAACTGGTCGGCCGCCTTCACGTTGTACTGGTGGTTGGTGAGCAGCGCCCCAATGTAATTGAGATAGCCGCCGGGGAAGTCGAGCGGCCCTTCACCGTTGTTGGCCTCGTTGGCCGCGAACCACACGAAGTTTGGCGTGGTGGCCGACGACGAGAGGTCTGTCGCCATCTGGGTCAGTGGGTGGAGATGCGCGGTGGCGTGGGCCTGGTTGTTGTAGATGTCGCTATATGCCAGGAACGGCAACTGGTCGGGCGCGTAACCGCTTGTCGACACGTAGGGCCCAGCGGCGGACATGCCCTGCGCGTAGCCGGCCCATGTCTTGCCTGCCGATTCGATTCTGTCGGCGAGGTTGGTGGCATCGATGCAGTTGGTCGCGCAGTTGTAGCTGAGGCCGAAGTCGGAGCCGCCGAGGATCGGGTAGTAGTTCGGATCGCTCGGGTGCGTCAGCGCGTGGTAGTCGGTCGCGACGCCGTAGGTGTCGATCAGGCTGTTGAGGTACGGCGCGTTGGCGCTGCCGACAATGTCCTTGTAGCCCTTGTTCTCCAGGTAGACCATGAAGATGTGGTCGAGTGCGCCGACCGTCGACTTCGGCGGGGTGGGCGGCGACGGTGCAGGCAGCGACGCCCCGACGGTGAACGAGAGATCGTCGGCGAACGCGTTGTTGTAGCCGCCGGTCAGCGGGTTCAAGTCTTTCAGGGTGACGACAACTTGCGCGGTGCGGGTGCCGGCCGGGACGGTGCCTTCGGTGCTGCGCTCGAGCAGTCCGGTCTGGAACCAACGTTCGAAGGGGCCGACGGGCGCCACTTTGCCGACCCCCAGTTGCGTCCCGGTGGCGTCGAGGAACGTGACCTTGATCGACGCGGCCGAAGGATCGATCATGGCGCCGCCCAGGAAGCCGCTCAGCTTGAACGGTGTCGTGCCGGTATCGATGCCCGCGACGGCGCCACTGAGATCGACTGTCTGGGTCAGCGTGGAGGTCGCGACATTGCCGCCTCCGAAGAACTGCGTGTCGCCCGGGGTCGGCCGATCACTGGGGAAGTTGAAGATGGCCGGGAGTGTCGGCCCCGGCGTCGGCAGACCCAACGGGAGCTGGCGCTTGGTGCCATAGGGCGGCGTGCCGGTGACGGTCCAGCCGGGGATGGACACCGTGCTGCCGCCGGACAGCGAAGGATCACCGAACTCGGCACCGGGGTTGGTCAGCAGGTTCGGGCTCGTCACGTTCCAGGCGGAGACCACATGGGGTGGAAGGAGATTCGTCTCGATCTGCCTGCGCACCCAGGCCAATACCGTCCACAGGGCGGGCGAATTGGCGGGTACGTTCGACGGCAGCGTCGATACCAGCGGCCGCAGCACCACGCCGATGAGTTGCTTTGCGGCGGTGACGATCTGGTTGATCGTGTTGGGTACGGAAGGGGCCGACACGGTGGGCGTGACGACCGCCGCCGGCGGTGCGGCGGCGGTATGGGCCACCGATGCCGTCGCGGGCACGGCCGAGGTCGCGGCGACCGCTGGTGTGGGGGAGTGGTTGACCGTCGCAGTGGGCCGCGGCTGATCGGTTTTCGTTGTGGCGCTGACGGATTCGCCGGTGGTCGAGGCCGGCGCGGCCTTGGTGGCGCGGTCTGCGTGGCGGGTGGAATTCGCGTCGCGGTGCTTGCCGGCCGTCTCGGTGTTCTTGCTGTCAGCGCCCTTGTTCTTCGGCTGCCGCTTGGGCTTGTGGGGTGAGGGCACCGATCCGTCTGGCGTCGAGGCCGGCGTCGTGTCGGCCCGTGCCGCCGTCTCTGAGGTGGGCGTGTGGGGTGCCGGCTTGCCTGGGGTTGCTGCTTGTGTCGCGTGCGAGGTGTCCGTCGCCGACGGCTCGGCGTAGGCGATCGCCTGCCCCGTCGTCAGCGATACGCCGACCCCCAGAAAAACTGCCAGGGCGCCGACCCGGCCGATGTACCGTGAGCAACCCATGGTCGTTCCCTCCGCCCGCGCACTGATGGCTGTCAGCGGTAACGGTAGAAAGAATTGACGCCAGAGTCAGCATTTCTGCCTGGGATACAGCTGGGAGTATCCGTAGAGTTTCCGGGGATTTGGTGAGTGCTGCGAGGTCCGCAGTCCCCGTCAGCGGGCCGCCACCCCGTCAAACGACGGGGTGGCGGCCGCTTGCTGTCGGTCAGATGCGGATGAACGCGCTGCCCTGCATGTCCCAGACGCCCCAAGCGCCCAGGTCAGGGTTCCAGACCACCTGCATGCCGGTGGCCCAGTCCGGGAGCGCCGGTGCCGGTGGGGTGCCCATCGGCGGCACCACCGGGACCAGGACCCACGACGGCGTCGCGGTGAACGGAATACGGTCCTGCGGCATCGGCCCGCCGTGTCCAGGAGGCGGGAGGAAACCGCGTCCCGGCGGGAGCGGGTTGCCCGGTGTCCCGGCGTTTACGCCTGGTCCGGGGACGTTGGGCGACGGAAATGGCGGTGTCGGCATCGGGCCGACCGGGTCTGCCTGCGCGAGGCCGGCGCCGACGCCGAGGCCTGCCAGGCCAAGCATGCTGGTTGCAACTGCACGCGCTGCGGTCTTCTTCAAGGTCATGGGTTGAACTCCTTGCGTGTGCTCGTGATGAAAGAGGAATCGCTCTTCCGCGCTGTCCCGCGGTCGAACAACTCCACGACCCCCGCAACACCAGATACCCAGAGGCGGGCTCGCGAAACGACGCAAGTGTCGACAAGTCGACGATCTGAATCTGTGAGATGAAATCCGCGCCCGGCGCGGATGAACGTCAGCGCTGCCGACGCGAAGCCGGGTGCCCGTGGTCGGACAGGTCCGGCCACGGCGGGCGCCGCAGCAGCGCAAGGCAGCCGATCGTGGCGGCCACCAGGCCCGTCACGACACCGACCAACGCGATGCGGTCCGCATCGACGGCGGGCACCCAGGTCGTGCCACTGTCACGGATGACGAAGACGCCCAGCGGTTTTGCCGTCGGTCCGGTGCCGCCGTGGCTGACCTTGGCGACGGGGATCACAGTCGAGCCATCAGGCGTGTGGTACGGCTCGGCGAACACCCGCCCGGACGCGTCATCGGCGAACTGGTCGAGAAAAGCTTCCGGATTCGGCAACCTGGCCTCCGCGTGTATCGGGCGTGGATGCTCGCCAGCGTAGGTCGATGGCCCGGTGAGTGCCAGACCTCCGCGGCTACGACTGGCCGGCTCGGCGGTTCAGTTGCCGGATGTGCCCGCACAACACGGTGGCGAAAGCGCACCACAGCGGATACAGCGCCAGTGGTGCGGCCCGTCCGCCGATCGCGTCGACGGCTCGCCGGGTCAGATCGGCGCTGCTCACCGTCAGCACGGCGCTGACGGCTGTCGCCATTCCGAACCGGCGGCGGTTGAAGAACAACCAGGACCACGCGGCGTTGAGTACGAGGTTCAGCGCGAGCCCGTTCCGGTAGGCGCGTCGCTCGCTGTCGCGGCCGGTTGTCCCCAACTCGTCGATCGTGGCTGCCGACACCACGGCGATGTCCGCGTACAGCGCCGGCCAGACCACCGGAAACACCTGACGCGGCGGCTGGTAGGCCGGCTTCCGCAGCTGCGCATACCAACTCGAGCGGACCGCAGGCGCTGTTGCGGCGCCGCCGACGGCCGCGGTGACGGCTGTCGCGACTCCCGTGATCAGAAATGTCGTGACACGCATCGCAATCCTTCCCCCGGTGCGGCAAAACCGCTACGGCACTGGCCAATTGGCAGGCGCTCCCTTTCGATGCTGCCATACGCCGGGAAATCGCTACGGTTTCCGCGACGCGTGCACCGCGGCGCTACGGGCGCCGACCGCTTGGTACCGGCGGAGCGCTTCGCCGCGCTCTTCGCCGTGATCGACGATCGCCGCCGGGTAGTCGGCCGGCCGCGATCCCGATTTGAGGTGGGGATCAACCACGTCGGCCAGTTCGGGAATCCAGCGGCGGATGTAGGCCCCGGTGGGGTCGAATTTCTGTCCTTGCGCTGTCGGATTGAACACCCGGAAGTAGGGCGCGGCGTCCGTCCCGCTGCCCGCGCACCACTGCCAGCCATGCTGATTGTTGGCGATATCGGCGTCCACCAACTGCTCCATGAACCAGCGGGCGCCCCATTGCCAAGGCAGGTGCAGGTCTTTGACCAGAAAGGACGCGGCGATCATACGTACCCGGTTGGGCATGAATCCGGTCTGATGCAATTGCCGCATGCCGGCGTCGACGAACGGGAATCCGGTCTGTCCGGCCTTCCAGGCTTCGAAGAGCCGCTCTGCCGCGTCGTCGGTATCGGTCTCGATGACATCGAAGTCGCGGTTCCAGTTGTGCCAGGCGCTGTTCGGCCAGTGATGCAGTACCGCGGCATAGAAATCGCGAAAAGCAAGCTGGCGCAGGTACGCAAGGTGGCTGCTGTGGCGTAAGTCGAGGTCGGCGACCATGGTGCGGGGATGAATGGTGCCGAACTTCAAATGCACCGACATATGGCTCGTGCCGTCGATGCCGGGCAGGTCGCGGTGGTCGTCATAGTCGCCCAGTCCCTCGTCGACGAACTGCTGCCACCGGTGCCGAGCTGCCTCCTCGCCGGCGGTGAATCCGGCCGGCACACCAGTGTCTGGGGCGTCGGCAAGTTTGGACACGGCGGTCGCCACGCTGCCCGGATCGATCCACCGTGCCGATTGTGCACCGGTGCCGGCCGGTTGCCGCCAGCCGTGGTCACGCCAGCGACGGAAGAACGGCGTGAACACCTTGTATGGGCTGTCGTCGTCTTTGGTGACCCGCCCCGGCGAGATCAGGTACGGCGATCCGGTGGATATCAGGGGGATACCGTCCAGGGCGTCCTGCACGCGGCTGTCGCGGCGTCGGCCAAACGGCGAGAAATCTGCCGAGATGTGCACTGCAGTGGCATCGACTTTGTTGGCGATCAACGGAATTCGCTCTTCAGGGCGGCCACGGGTGATCAGGAGTCGGCCATCGAGTTCTGCGTTCAGGTGTCTCAAACAGTCGCCCAGGAACTGCAGACGGCGCGGGCCCGACGACGCCTCGAGGCGCGGGTCGAGCACAAAGCACGCGAGTACGTCACGGTCCTGGTCGATCGCAGCCGCCAGCGCGGGCAGGTCATGCAGCCGCAGGTCGCGACGGAACCACAGTAGGGATGGCATCGGTCCATCTTCCTTGAACCGGCGGAACTACGGCGGGCGGATTCGGGTGCTCCGCTCAGCTCGTGTCGATACGGTACGGACATGGTGGATTTCGCCCTCCGGTCCTGCGGACTCCGCGGCCACGCAACGTTCGCCCCGGATGAGCCGGAGCTGGCCGCCCGTCTGCACGTGCAGACCCCGGTCGGTGAGGCGTGGCGCTGCCTGAGGTGCGAGACGTTCGTCGTCGGCCCGCCACGGGGGAAGGGACCGGCGGAATCGGCACCCGAAGTCCCGCGCGGCCGGCTGCTGCGCGACCGCGTGCTGATGCGGGTGCTGGCGGTCGAGCGCGTCTTCCGATTCCTGCTGCTGGCCGCGATGTCCTACGGCGTCTTCAGGGTGCGAGCGGCGCGTGTGCATCTGCGGGACATGTTCGAGAAGGACCTGCCCCTGCTGCGGCCGCTGGCCGACCAGATCGGCTGGAACATCGACGGTTCCAAGATCATTCGGCACATCAACGATGCCTTCACCATGTCGGGCACGACCCTGTTGTGGATCGGGATCGGCATTGCGGTGTATGCGCTGATCGAGTTGGTGGAAGCTGTCGGGCTGTGGGGGATGTGGCGGTGGGGAGAGTATTTCGCGGTGGTGGCCACCGGTATCTTCCTGCCGCTGGAGATCTACGAGCTGACGGAAAAGGTCACCACACTGCGCGTGGCGATGCTGCTGGTGAACATCATCGCCGTGCTGTGGTTGTTGTGGAGCAAGCGGCTGTTCGGCCTCAACGGCGGTGGTGCGGCGTACCGGCAGGAGCACGAGACCGAGAGCCTGATGAGCGTCGAGCGGGCAGGCCTCGCGACGACCACGCCCTGAGCAGCCGCGCTAGTTGGTGAATCGTGCTCGGAGCTGTTCGCGCAGTATCTGTTTCGCGATCTTGCCATTGGTCGTCAGCGGTAGGGCGTCCACGAACACGACGTGCCGGGGGCGCTTGAAGACCGCGATGTGCTCGCGAACATACGCGGTCAGGGCATCCGCGTCAGGGTGAGCCCCGCCGCTGGGCACGACGACCGCGCAGATGGCCTCACCCCAGTACGGATCCGGAACCCCCACGACCGCAACCTGATCCACGTCGGGGTGCGCTGACAGCACGTCCTCGACTTCCCGCGAGGACACGTTCTCGCCGCCGGTGATGATGATGTCCTTCAGCCGGTCGGACACCACGAGTCGGCCCTCGTCGTCGAGATATCCGACGTCGCCGGTGTGCAACCAGCCGTCGACGGTCGTGGGCGTGTCGGGCCAGTACCGGACCGCCACCTGGTCTCCGCGCACCAGGATTTCGCCGTTCGGCGCGATCCGGATCTGCACGCCGCCGTGGGGACGGCCGGCCGACCCGAGGACGGCGGTGTCGCCAGCAGCGCCCGCCCGGTGGTCCTCGGGCCCGAGAAACGTGACGTTGCCGCCGGTTTCGGTCATTCCGTAACCCTGGTGGAATCCCACGTCGAGCCGGTCGAGGGCACGCCGGAGCAGGTCGGCCGGAATGGCCGACGAACCGTAGGCGATGTCGCGAAGCGACGGCAGATCGGTGCCGGCCTGGTCCAGATGGGCCAGCAGGCTGTGCAGCATGGTCGGGGCCAACGAACACGAGGTCACCTGGTGCCGGTTCACCGCGGCCGCGAAGTCATCGGGCCGGAATGCCGCCACCGGCAGCACCGTCGACCGGGCACCGTGGTGCACCAGCATGTTGTACCCGGCGATGTGGCACATGGGAAACGGCAGCAGATAGACACCGCCCGGACGGACCGACCTGCCGGCGATACTGCCCCGGACCGCCGCGGTGATCGAACGATGCGTGTGCACAACACCTTTCGGCGCTCCCGTCGACCCACTGGTGAACAGCAGCCAGACGGGGTCGTCGGCGTCAGGTTCGTCGGGCCCGGGCCGTCCGGCCGATTGAGTTGCCGCAGTCCACTCTTCGCTGTCGAACGAGATTGCCTCGGGCCGGTTCAGGGGCCCCAGATAGCGGCCGTCACCCAGTATCAAGGTCGGAGCCGCGGTCGCCAGTTGTGCGACATGCTCGTCGGCACTGAGCCGCTGATTGATCAGGACCAGGATGCGTCCGGCGCCGGGCACCGCGTAGTAGAGCGTCGCGTAATCCGGGCCGTTGTCGGCGATCACCGCGACGCGGTCGCCGCGCCTGGTCCGCGACGCGATCCAGCCGGCGACCGCCGCGATCGACCGGTCGAACTGCGCGAACGTCGTGACGGTGCCGTCCTCGGCGATGAGAGCCGGCCGATCAGGCATTGCGGCAGCGGCGTCGGACACCAGGTGATGGAGCAATTCGCGATGCCCCACAATGCCTCCCGTGCCTCGGCCTGAACGTCCGCATCACGCTACCAGCCCGGTGGTCGGATGAGTCTCCGTCCCAAGGGCTTTGGCCGGGCGAGCTCAGCCGGAATGCGTGGCGAGGATGACTTTCCCGCGGACGTGCCCGGCCTCGACGAGGCGGTGCGCGTCAGCCACCTTCGACAGTGGCAGCACCTCGGTTTCCGGTGGCCGGATCGCGCCCTTGGCGCAGAGTGCGGCCAACTCCATGAGGTGCTGGGGCTGGCGCTGGACCGCGATCATGTTGGAGACGATCCGCACGCCGCGCTCGGCGGCACGGGCCACCCGCTCCTCGTCGGCGCGCGAAATGAGGGTCTCGATCTCGACGTAGCTGCCGCCGGGAGCCACCAGCTCCTCGGCATGCGGCAGCAGGGTGTCCAGCCCGACGGCGTCGAGCACCTGATCGACGCCCGACGGAGCCCAGGCCCGCAGCTGCGCGACGACGTCGCCGCCGCGGTAGTCGATGGCCAGCTCGGCGCCGAGTTCGGTGACGTAATCGAAGTTCCTCGGGCTGCACGTCACCGCGACCCGCGCGCCCAGCGCCCGGGCGATCTGGATCGCGATGCTGCCGACGCCACCGGCGCCGCCGTTGATCAGCACGGTCTGGCCGTCCTGCAGCCCGCCGGCGTCGACCATGCCGCCGTAGGCGGTGCTGCCCGCCACCGGCAGTCCCGCGGCGTCGACGTGGCTCCAGCCGGCGGGCAGTGGCGCGAGCAGCTCGGACGATGCGAGGCAGTATTCGGCGTAGTGCCGTCATTCCCGTTGCGCTGGTTGGACATCCCGAAGACCTGATCGCCCACCTGCCAACGGGTCACGCCCGGCCCGACTGCCGCGATGACGCCGGCCAGGTCGAAGCCGAGCACGAACGGGAAGTGATAGTCGATGTAGGCGGAGAGCTTGCCCTCGCGGGTTTTCCAGTCCGCCGGGTTGACGCTGGTGCAGGCGATCTCGACCAGCACCTCGTCGGCCGCGGGCACCGGGGTGGGCAACTCGGCGGCGTGCAGCACCTCGGGGCCGCCGAACTCGGTCAGCACCATTGCTTGCATTGTGTCGGGCGGGGGCGCGATGTGGGAGGTCATCATTCGGTCTTAGTCGGCCCGCAGCGTCAGTGGAAGGCAGGTTCCCACTAGGTGACATCCTGGTCGCGGGGACGCGATTTTTGGTGACCGGTGGCCTGCGGCCCGTGGGGGACAATGGAGACCGATGGGAACGGGGGACGGTCCATGTCGTACACGGTGTCGCAGGTGCTGAATTCCGATCCGGAATCGCTGCTGACCGCATCCCTCGACGCGCGGGCCGCGGCCCAGCGCGTCGGCGCCCAGATCGACCGGGCACGAACGCAATTCGCCCATCTGGCCGAGGACTGGACCGGCACCGCCGCCGATGCCGCGCAGAAGCAGGGCCGCGAATCACTCGACGAGCAGACCGCATATCGGAACCAGCTCGATGCCGTGGCAGAGCCGTTGGCGACAGGTGGTGCCCAGCTCACCGAGCTCCGCGCCAGTCTGAAGAAGGCAGTCGACGCTGCCGGGTCGCAGTGGGACGTCGCCGACGACGGCGGGGTCACGCCCGGCTTCTGGCTCCGCTGGTATGCGCGGGTTTCGCCGGTCCAGGCGCTGCAGATCGCGGCCAAGCGGATCGAGGTCGAGAACGCGATCAAACTGCTGCTCGCGAAATTCGAAGCGGCCGACCGCGACACCGGCCATCAGCTCCGCAAGGTCGGTTGGGAACTGGCATGACGGCGCCGTTGACGGTCGTCGTGGCCTCGTTGCGGGAAACCGCAGCGGAGCTGGCGGACGTGGCCGGCGGACTGGTCAACGACGGCGGCGGCCCCGAACTGTCTGCCGCCGCGGGCCCGGTGGCCGGGCTCGACAGCGGCCAGGCGTGTCGCGAGGTGGGGGCTGCGCTCCTGCGTCGTGCGCAGGTGCTGGGACAGGGCATGTCCGCGTTCGCGGGGAAGCTCGATTCGGCCGCGTTCCTTTACGAGCACGGCGACCAAGCAGCTGCCGAACGTATTCCGTTCGACGTGCCGGAAGCGAAAGACGCACGAATCGGTGATGATCCCGGGGAACCGGGATACGACCCCGTCAACAAGTACGAGGACGCGCTGCGCGACGCGGGCCTGCTGAGCGGGACCAGCGCGGGGTATTACCGGGAGTGGCTGCAGAATGCGGCGAAAAAGGGTGTGCCGCCTCAGGTCATCGTCGACATCGCACGGCAGCAGAAGCTCACCCCGGCGAGTTTCGAGATCCTCGAGGGCATGGAGCGCGTCGTCGACAACAACCGAACGAGCAGCGATCCCAGCGACGACAACACCTACTTCCTGCTACCGCCGGGGACCAGCGCCGACGACGCCCGCCGGGCCGTGTTGATGACGTACATCCTCAACGCGGGCACCAGCTACAAAAAAGGAAACCCGACCACCGACTTCGCCGAAACGCCCTACACGGCGACCGAGGTGCAGCGCATCGTCGACCGGCAGTCGGCGAATTCCTGGAGCTACGAACAGGTTCCGCGACTGGCGGGCAGCGGCGGGCGGTTCGCCACCACACCCAACGGCATGCTGATGGGACTGGGCGGCGGGTTCATCCAGAACCAGCTGAGCCAGCAGGCCGGATCCACCTATGGTGACGTGTTCCTGATCAACATCGATCACCCGGCGGATGCGGGCGACCAACTCCGCAAGATCATCGGGTCGGGTCAGATGTGGTACGACGGGCCCGGCGGCGCACGCCAGCAGGACATGGACATCGATCGCATCCTGCATCACGAAGAGCGGCACTCGGGACAGTGGGCCGCGTTGGGACCCGTGGAATTCGCCAAGCAGTACGCGATCAGTCTGGCCGCCGAAAAGCTCACCGGCCGCCGAAATCCGTTCGAGACCAACGCCGGCGCATCGGACGGGGGTTACTCGTGATCCGGCGAATCCACTGTCTCGGTGTGGCTTTCGTGACGCTGCTGGCGTTGTGCGGCTGTGACCCCCTGGGGAAGCCGTCGCTACCGGTGCAATTCGGAGTCCGGGTGACCGACGGACAACTGCGGGTGTGGACCGGCTCACCATGCCGCGGCACGACGGCCGTCAACGTCACCTTCAACATCGATGGCCGCGCCAAGGCGGAACTGAAGCTCGAGGCGACGCCATTGCCGGAAGCCATCGGTGCACGCACGACTCCGCCGAACCCCGGCGTCGAAGTCGAGTACCTCACCGTCGGCGGGCCCTATCCAGGGTTCGATGTGGTGACGCCGCTGCCCGCCGGATTCGACTGGCGCACCGCGGACACCGTGTCCGTCTTTCCGCAGTCGCCACGATCATTCGGCGGTGTCAGCAAGCTGGGCGAGGCGATCACGGAATCGGACCGGCATCCGCCGGACACCTACTGGTTCGAGGGCATCGGTTGGCTCAATCCTGCGGGCGTCGCGGCCCGGGACGGCACGAAGTTCCTGACGATCTGTTCGCGTGACCCCGCGCGGGGCCGGCAACTGCCGAGGGTTTTCGGGGTGCGCGTCACCGACGGCACGTTGCGAATCTGGCCCGGCCGGTACTGCGGTCCGGTGGACGCGGTGATCCTGACGTTCCAGCCCGGTCAGACGGATCTGGTACTGGCTGCCGACGCACGCAATGCCGTCCCGTTCGACTCCCTGACCGCCACCGGGCCGTACCCCGGCTTCGCTGTGGCACGGCCGCTGCCCGGCGGATTCGACTGGCGGACCCGGAAAACGGTGCTGCTGCGGGTCTACCGCCCCAGCGGGGAGCCGGAAACCACCACAACCGACCTCGGTCCGGCCGTCACCGAGTCGGGCCGGCATGCACCGGATACCTACTGGTTCCAGGGATTCGGCTGGCTGAGTCCCGCTGATGTCGCGGGCAAGGACGGCACGGAGCTGTTGACGGCGTGTGCGCCCGAGCCGCAGCGCCGGTGACATTGCCGGTATCGCGTGCTGGACGTCTTCGACTTGGACGCGCCGAACGGCTAATGTCCGCGCCATGGCCCGCTTGACGGACGATGTCGCCCGACTGCTCGATGAGCGGTCGGGCCGGGTGGTCGTCGGCCTCACCGGGCCACCGGGTGTCGGCAAGTCGACCGCGGCCGCACATCTCGTCGATGAATTCAATTCCGCGCAGCATGATTTCGCGGCCCTACTGCCCATGGATGGCTTTCATCTCGCCAATGCGCAGCTGGCGCGGCTCGGCCGCAAAGGCCGTAAGGGTGCCCCGGACACCTTCGATGCGGCCGGTTTCCTGGTGGCGCTGGCTCGGGTGCGGGACGCGTATCAGACTGCCGATGTCTATGTGCCACGGTTCGATCGGGCGATGGAGGAGTCTGTCGCGGCCGGACTGGTTGTGCCCGCGGCGGCCCGGCTCGTGGTCACGGAGGGGAACTATCTGGCGTTGCCGTCCAACGGCTTTGCCGGTGCGCGGGACCTGATCGATCGGCTGTACTACCTCAGCGGCGCCGACGAGGTGCGGCGGCAGCGACTGCTTGCGCGCCACATCGCCGGCGGACGCAGTTTGATCGCGGCCGAGCACTGGGTCCGTGCGGTCGACGAGCCGAACGCGCAGTTGATCGCCGAGACCCAGGTGCGATGTGATCGCACCTGGGAGATGGCTGACCGGCCGTGATCGCGACCCTTATCGCGACTCGTGCGGCGCGCGCGCCGTCTCCGCGGTCTGGCGCCGGTAACCCGACGGTGACTGCCCGCTGAACTGGGTGAAGCAGCGGGTGAACGCGCTCAGGCTCTCGAAGCCGACCGCGGTGGCAGTGGCCTGCACCGACTGCCCCGGTTCTGTCAGCAACGCCATCGCCCGGAGCATCCGGGCGTTGAGAAGATAAGTCCGCCAAGATAATCCGATGGACTCCTGGAACAGCCGGCGCAGCGACCGCTGCGACACCGCGACCGCGCGGCTCACCTGTTCGGCCGTTGCCGAAGCCAGATGCGCTTTCGTGTAGGCCATCGCCGCGGCGACGATCGGGTGCTCGGACGTCGGCAGGCTCAGCGGCGCTTCGTGGTCCAGCGCTTCGGCGACGAGATGCGCCAGGGTGCGAAAAAACCCGTCGGAGACGGCATCGCCGTCCGGCCGGTCGATGGGCCACCGCAACGCGTAGATCATCATCTCGCGGATCAGTGGGGAGACGGCGATGATCCGAGCCCGGTCCGACCGGTCCGAGATCAGGCCGGGATCGAACATCACGGCAACGGTCTGGACGTCGGGGTTCATCACCGCCTGATGGGGCAGGCCGGCCGGTATCCAGGCGGCCTGTTGCGGCGGCAGCAGATAGTGGGCGACATCGGTCTCCACCTCGACCAGGCCGTGCAGTGCGTATTCGATCTGGTGCACCTCGTGCGAGTGCCAGCCGGTGATCAGCGCGTCGCCCTCGTAGAGGTAGCTGCCGCCGAGGGCGCGGCCGCCGCGGCGCAGCTCGATCACCGGCCGCTCGGACATCTTGGCCGTTTGAGATAAACCTCTGTCCGAAAGTGCAGAGACGGTCACGCCTGTAGACGGTACTACTGAGGTGAGCAGGCGCGGACGTGAGGATGCCGCGCACGTGAGGAGCAATTGGAGTCCAGTGAATACCGACGACCTGATCCTGGTGAGCATCGATGACCATGTCGTGGAGCCGCCCGACATGTTCGTCAACCATGTTCCGGACAAGTACAAGCCCGAGGCGCCGATCGTCGTCACCGACGACAAGGGCGTCGACCAGTGGATGTACCAGGGCCGCCCGCAAGGGGTGAGCGGCCTCAATGCCGTGGTCTCCTGGCCGGCCGAGGAGTGGGGCCGCGATCCTGCCGGGTTCGCAGAGATGCGTCCCGGCGTCTACGACGTGCACGAGCGGGTGCGCGACATGAACCGCAACGGCATCCTGGCCTCGATGTGCTTCCCGACCTTCACCGGTTTCTCGGCCCGGCACCTGAACATGCACCGCGAAGAGGCCACCCTGGTGATGGTCTCGGCCTACAACGACTGGCACATCGATGAATGGGCCGGTTCGTACCCGGACCGGTTCATCCCCGTCGCGATCCTGCCGACGTGGAATCCGGAGGCGATGTGCCGTGAGATCCGTCGCGTCGCCGCGAAGGGGTGCCGGGCGGTGACGATGCCCGAGTTGCCGCACCTGGAAGGCCTGCCGAGCTACTTCGACGAAGACTATTGGGGCCCGGTGTTCCGCACCCTGTCGGAAGAGAACGTGGTGATGTGTCTGCACATCGGCACCGGTTTCGGCGCGATCTCGATGGCCAAGGACGCCCCGATCGACAATCTGATCATCCTGGCCACGCAGGTCTCGGCGATGTGCGCCCAGGACCTGCTGTGGGGCCCGGCGATGCGCAACTACCCGGACCTGAAATTCGCGTTCTCCGAAGGCGGTATCGGTTGGATCCCGTTCTATCTGGATCGCAGTGACCGGCACTACACCAACCAGAAATGGCTGCGCCGCGACTTCGGGGACAAGCTGCCCAGTGACGTCTTCCGTGAGCATTCGCTGGCGTGCTACGTCACCGACAAGACGTCGCTGAAGCTGCGCCACGAGATCGGCATCGACATCATCGCCTGGGAGTGCGACTATCCGCACTCGGACTGCTTCTGGCCCGATGCGCCCGAGCAGGTGCTGGCCGAGTTGAATGCCGCGGGCGCAAGCGATTCCGACATCGACAAGATCACCTGGCAGAACTCCTGCCGGTTCTTCGACTGGGACCCGTTCAAGCTGACCCCGAAGGACCAGGCGACGGCGGGTGCCCTGCCCGCCAAGGCCGTCGACGTCGACACGTCGATCCGGCCGCGCGCCGAGTGGGCAAAGCTGTACGCGCAGAAGCAGATGACGCTCACCTGATCCGGTCCGGCCGGATCAGGTGAGGGCACACCCAGAGTTGCGCGGCGCCGAACTCAGCCGCGGGTCAGTTCGGCGTAGCGGGTCACGTGGTGATCGGTGGAACCGTATTCGTACTGCACCGCGGTCAGCCTCTTGAAGTAGTGGCCGATGGCGAGCTCTTCGGTCATGCCCATCCCGCCGTGCAGCTGGACGGCGTTCTGGCCGATGAACCGCGCGGCGCGGCCGACGGTGGCCTTGGCCGCGGAAACCGAACGTGCCCGGGTACGCGCGTCGGCGTCCAGGTTGAGCACGGCCAGGTAAACCGCCGAGACGGATTGTTCGAGCTCCATGTGCATGTCGACCATGCGATGCTGCAGCGCCTGGAAGCTGCCGATCGGCTGGCCGAACTGCTGGCGCTGCTTGGCATATTCGACGGTGTCCGCCAACACCTTCCGCATGTTGCCGACGGCTTCGGCGCACACGGCGGCGGCGCACTCGTCGCGCGCCTGGGCGATCGACGGCCACGCCTCGCCCTCGGCGCCGAGTAGTGCATCGCCCGGCAGCCGGACGTCGCGGAGTTCCAGGTCGGCCGCACGACGGTCGTCGACGGTGCGGTAGCTGTGCATGACCAGCCCGTCGCGGGACTCGGAGATGTCGACCAGGAACAGCGAGATGCCGCCGGGCGTCTGTGCGGTGACCAGCAGGTGGGTGGCCAACGGCGCGTTGACCACCATGATCTTGTCGCCGCGCAGCACCCAGTCGTCGCCGTCGCGGGAGGCGGTGGTCTGGACGTCCTGCCACCGGTCGCCACTGTCGGCCTCGGCCGCGGCGAGCGCGACAACCGCTGTGCCGGAAGCGATTTCCGCCAGAACCGGGCCGGCCGTCGCACTCCCGGAGCGCAGCAGCAGACCGGCGGCGACCACCGCGGTGTCCACGTACGGTTCGATGACCAGGGCGTGACCCAGCGCCTCGGCGATCAGCATGACCTCGACGGGCCCGCCGCCGATGCCACCCGCGTCCTCCGGCAGCGCGGCGCCGAGGATGCCGAGTTCCTCGGCGAACGACTGCCAGATGTCAGGCTGCCAACCGGGCCCGGATTTGGCTGCCGCCCGGCTGGTTTCGAGGTCATACCGGCCGGCCAGGAACTTGGACAGGCCGTCCCGGAGAAGTTCCTGTTCCGCGGAGAAGGTGAAGTCCATCTACAGCCCCAATTCTGCTTTGGCGAGGATATTGCGCTGAATTTCGTTGCTGCCGGCGTAGATCGAGCCGGCGCGGTCGTTGAAGTACCGCAGCGGCGCGACCGCCTGCCATGCCTCGCCGCTGACGTAACCGTCTGGGGGAGGGGCGAATTCGGCCACCGGTCCACCGGGACGGGTGGCATGCGGCTGGTACGCCCGGCCGCGGGGGCCGGCGGCCTCCATGGCGAGTTCGGTCAGGGTCTGGCTCAACTCGGTGGAGAGCACCTTCAGCATCGACGACGCTGCGCCCGGATGTCCGCCGCCGGCCAGCGCGGCCAGCACGCGGTATTCGAGAATCTCGAGCACTTCGGTGCGGATTCGCGCATCGGCGAGCTTGCGCGAGAACGCGGCATCGTCGAGCAGCACGCCGCCCTCGGGGCCCGGCGCGTGCGCCGCCGCCGTGGCGATCTCGTCGGCCAGCACCTGCAGGCCCGGGGCGGCCGCACCGCCGCCGCGTTCGAATTCGAGCAGGTACTTCGCGACGGTCCAGCCGTCGTCGATCTGCCCGATGACGTTGCTCTTGGGCACCCGGACCTCGTCGAAGAAGACCTGGTTCTGGACCTCTTCGCCCGACGTCATGACCAGTGGCCGGATTTCGATACCGGGTGTGCTCATGTCGATCAGGACAAAGGTGATGCCCTGCTGCTTCTTGGCGGTGCGGGTGGTGCGCACCAGTGCGAACATCCAGTTCGCCTCGGTGGCGTGGGTGGTCCAGATCTTGCTGCCGGTGCACACCAGGTCGTCGCCGTCGGAAGCGGCGGCCATGGTCAGGGCGGCCAGGTCGGACCCGGCCTCGGGTTCGGAGTAGCCCTGGCAGAAGAAGACCTCGCCGGTCAGGATGCGGGGCAGGAAGTAGTCCTTCTGTTCGGCAGTGCCGAACCGGATGATCGCGTGTGCCACCATCCGGATGCCCATCGGGGACAGCGACGGCGCCCCGGCCAGGATCGACTCCCGGCTGAAGATGTAGTGCTGCGTCAAGCTCCAATCGCAGCCGCCGTACTCCACCGGCCAGGCCGGCGCCGCCCAGCCGCGCTCGTGCAGGATGCGCTGCCAGTCCAGGCTCGCGTCGTGATCGCTGTACACGCTGGTCATCAGGCGACCGGCTTCTTGGATGTCCGGTGTCAGATTTTCCTGCAGAAACGTGCGTACTTCATCGCGGAATGCCAGATCACTGGCCGACCAATTGAGGTCCATGCAGACTCCTCTGTCGCTTGGGCTGATGGCAGCCTAGCAACAAAGAAGTGAACTTAGTTAGCGATGTGGGTTTCAGGTGGTGGTCTGCTCCACGGTGTTCGTCTGTCGCGTGGATGCGGCCGCCATGAAGGCAAGATGGCGGTCGAGCGAGTCCGCGGTCACGATCGCCGGCATCAGAACGCGCCACTGCCTGGCGAACCGCTCCCGGAGATCGTTGCCGTCGGACGCGGCGCTCGACATCAACTCCGCGCCGAGGATCCAGGCCACCAGCGTGTTGGCGACGTCGGCGGGGTCGGCGCCCGGGCGCAGGTCGCCGTCTGTTTCGGCGCGCTTGATGTCCGAGGTGAACTGGTCGACGAAGTTCACGTAACTGTGTCGCGCCGTCGGGTTGAAGCCGGCGAACGTGCGCAGCAGTTTGGTCCCCGCTTGGGCGGTCCGGTTGGTCGCCAACAGGTCGCTGGTGGTGAAGGTGCCGACGATCAGTGATTCCATGGCGCTGTGCTCGGAGTCCCGTGCGGACTGGAACACGTTGTGCAGCAGAACCATTGCCTCTTCGATGATGACAGTGGCCAGTGCTTCTTTGGAGTCGAAGTGATAGTAGAGCGCGCCCTTGGTCAGCTCGGCGCGTTCGATGATGTCAGCCAATCCCGCGGCGGGATAACCGATCTCGTTGATCAAATCGACAGCAGAGTCAATGATCTTGCGTCGGGTCACTTCGGATCGCGGCTGGCGCCCCATTCGTCGATCACCTTCCGTCAGCGCGCGTTCTGTGGCTAGCCCCCCGGAATCATCCTAAGGGTGCCATAACGTGGGCCGTTGTTGGTGTCGTTCATTCCGAGAGTATGTAAAGTAGCCGCACGGCGAAATCGATCCCTGGCTGTCGGATTGTTGCAATTCGCTGCCGCTTAACTCAGGGATTTCAGGTTGGATTGGGACGCAGAAGTTGACGTGCTGTGCGTCGGCGCCGGTATCGGTGGCCTGGCGACAGCCATTGCCGCGGTCGACGCCGCCGCAGATGTGATGGTTGCCGGAGCGCTGCACGCCGATGACGGGCGCTGGCTGCGCGGCGATGATGTGCATTGCGTCACTCTGGGCGCCACGCTCGACGCAAGGATCGACGAGTTCGGCGTACCGCGAGGGATTCCCGACGACGAGCCCGCCCCGGAAGCCGGCGGACCCGGCGAAGTCGAAGCGGCCGAGCCCGACCTCGGCGAGCAGCTCGACGCCACCGCCGTCTATTTCGCTGCGGTGACCGCCGAAGTCGATGACGCGGCCGAACCGCCGTCGGACGGCGCTTCGGTGCCGGCCCGTGTCGTGCGCGAGCTGACGGAGTCCGAGACGCACACGCGCACCATCGAGACGTTCTTCGGCGCGGGACTGCTCGACTGGGCCCGGGTGTGCCTGGATTCGGCCACCGGCGCGCTCTACAGCACGGTTCGCGGCTGGTCCTCGGAGACCCTGCGCGACTCGGCGGGCACGACGCTCCGGCTGTCTTCGCTCGGCGCCATCGAATGGAGCACGGGCGACGGACCGGGCCAATTGTTCGACTGGCTGGCGGCGGCGGCCGCCGAACGCGATATCGCGGTGAGCGCGGCCAGCACGCTGCAGGCGCTGCTGTTCGAAGACCGCCGGATCATCGGAGCCGAACTGAACACACCCGACGGGCCGTACTTCGTACGTGCGCGCCACGGCGTCGTGATCTCGCCCGATTTCACCGGCGGGGGTGCGCCCGCCGACACTGCCGCGCCGCCGGCCGGCGCCCTCGAGGTCTGTATCGTCGGCCAGCCCGCCAGCAGATTCGCCCGCGTGGAACTGGTTGCGCGCTAGCGCTGTTCGGCTCACATCTCGCCGGTGAACCGGACCGGCACCCGGCCCTTGCGGTACAGCGTCGCCATCTGATCGCTCGGCAGCGGCCGCGACAGCAGGAAGCCCTGCGCGCGGTGGCAGCCGAGGCGCAGCAGTGTGGTTGCGGCAGCTTTGGTTTCGACGCCCTCGGCGACGATCTGGAGACCGAACGAGTCGGCCAGCGCGATGATCGCCCGGACGATCGCGAGGTCGCCGGGGTTGGAACCCAGGTCGGTGACGAAGCTGCGATCGATCTTGAGGATGTCGACCGGTAGCGACTTGAGGTGGGACAGCACGCTGTAGCCGGTGCCGAAGTCGTCGATCGCCAGCCGAACCCCGGTTCTGCGGAGGTCTGCCAGGGTTGCGCGGGAGGACTCGCTGTCCTGGACGACGACGTTCTCGGTGATCTCCAGGCACACCGATCCGCGGTCGAGACCGAATTCGTCGAGGATGTCGGCCACCGACTCGGCGAAGCCGTCGGTCACCAGCTGGACCGGGGAGACGTTGACGCGCAGCTCGAAATCGTCGCGATCGTCGGCATCATCGCCGCCGGATTTCGAAGCCCGGAAGTCCTCGCGCCACCGGGCGAACTCGCGACAAGCCGTCCGCAACACCCAACGGCCCAATTCGCCTGCCAGGTTGATCGATTCGGCGATACCGATGAATGCGGCCGGCGGGAGCAGCCCGCGCGTGGGATGGTCCCAGCGTACGAGCGCTTCGGTCGCGAGCAGCTTCCCGGTGCGCATGTCGATTTCCGGTAGGTAATTGAGCAGCAGTGCGCCGTTCTCGATGACGTCCTGCAGATGCAGTTCGATGTCGTTGCGGTAGGCCGTTTCCAGGGACATCGCGGTGGTGAACACCGCGACACGGTCCCCGCCGGCCGACTTCGCGCTCAAGACGGCCTGGTCGGCCCGGCGCAACAGGTCGGAGGAGGTGTCGGAGCCCGGAATGCCCGAAGCGACGCCGACACTCACTGCCCGCGTGAGCCGTTCACCGTCGATCCAGACGCGGCGCCGCAGCGAGTCCTGAAGCTGGTAGGCGAGGGCTTCGGCCTTGTCCGCGGAGATCGGTTCGGCCGGGACGACCACGAACTCGTCACCGCCGAGCCGGGCGATCACGGTCTTGCTGTCGACCCCTTCGGTGAGGCGCTGGGCGAAGACGCGGATGAACGAATCTCCCGCGCTGTGCCCCAGGTAGTCATTGATGGCCTTGAGCCGATCGAGGTCGAAGAAGAGGGCGGTGACCGGGCCGGGTTGTCCCGGCTGCAACCGGGCATCGAGGTGGGCGATGAGGGCGCGCCGGTTGTTCAGGCCGGTCAGGTCGTCGTGTTCGGCCAGGTACCGGAGCTGCTCCTCGGCGAGAACCCGAGATTGGGCCTGGGTCAACAGCGAAGCGATGGCCTGCAGCGCGTTGATCTCCTCGGTGACCCATTCCCGGTTGCCGTACTTGATGAAGCCCAAGGCGCCGGTGGTGCGGTCGCCGGACACCAAAGGCGTTGCTGCCAGTGATATCTGGGGGACGTTGCGGTCCGCCTCGATGCGGCGCTGGTAGTCGTCCGGCTCCGGGTCGGGGCGCACGATCAGCGGTGTCTTGCGGTGCTCGGTCTCCGCGAAGACCGGGTCGGCCTCGGCGAAGTACACCACGCGCAGGGGGTCGGGGTCCGGAATCTCCGGCCGCAGTGGCCATTCCGCGACGAGGATCGAAGCACTGATCTCATGGTCGTTGCGGCGCAGGAAGCTGACGTCGACCTCGAAGTAGTTGACGAGGATCTCCAGAACGTCCGTGTACACCTTGGTGGAGTTGCTGGAGTCCGCCGCCATCAACCGCGTCGCAACCTCTGTGACCAGGCGATCCAGTGAAGGGGGAGACTCGTCGATGGACATGAGACGATCAGCTTAACCTGCGCTGACCTCAAAGGCGGTGCTCCTGCGGCTGGGTACCGAAGCCGGTGGCGCATCCGATATTCGGAGCGCGAGCACCACGGCCTCGCCCGGCCCTTTGCTGGTCAACGCATGGAACGTGTCCTGTAGTCGGCGGAGTTCGTCGGCGTACTTGCCGGACAGTTCGCCGAGTTCGGTTCCGGTGTGGGCGTAGAGAAACGGCGGCGACATCGGCTGCACGGCCAGGCCGGCGTCCTGCGCCGCCATCCACACGGCGACCACGGCGGCACCGCCACGGGCGAAGTCGCTCAGCGCCGCGCCTCGGATCATGACGGTGACGATCGCACTGCTGGAACGCATGCGACCACTTGTGTCATCCCCGAGGACGGAGCCGGCATCCCAGTCATCGAGTGCCGCAACGACGTCGGTCCGGCGCAGCAGGGGCAGTACGGCCAGATCGCCGGAATCGAGCCCCAGGGAACGGACGTCGATGCCGAAGTCCGATCCGTCGTCGCCGGGCCAGCGCAGTTCCGAGATCATCTCGCGGTGCAGGGTGGGGGTGAGATAGCGGATTCGGTCGGCGTCGGCGAAGACCGTTGCTGTGCGTGCGATCTCGTCGTGGTCGACCATCACGTGCACACGTGCGTCGTGTTGCTGTGCCACCCGCGCGAGTGTCTCGGACACCTCGGGGGGCAACGGTGCGCCCGTCCCGCGGTGGCGGTTGGTCTCACGTTCGAAGATCCCGGGGTAGCACCGGGCGAGCTCAGGGTCGGCGCCCGGCCGCAGCCGGAGGGCGATCTGCAGCGGGGACTCGCCGGCGGGTTCGGTGTAGGTCACGTCGGTGGCAAAACCGTTGGCGGCGGCAGCAACTCGGGCGTTGAACGCGGCGGCTCCGATGGCGACCGCACTGCCCCGGAAGCCGACGTCCATGGTCGACGTGCGCGCGGGATCGATGCCGATGACGACGCTGTCGGCTGTCGCCGCGATGTGCCAGGGCTGGGAATTGCCGCCCGACGGGGCGCGGATGGCGGCGGCGACCGCGGCGTCGACGACCTGGCCGAGCCCGGTGGCGACCGCAGGGGACGGCGGCAGGGCGCCGTCGGCAGGTGGGTCCGCGCGGGTGGGTTCGGCCAATTCGCCGAGCAGACCGCCGATGTCGACCTGGGTGCGCCCCGACGCCAGCGGTTCGTCCAGCCCGATCCGGCGGATGGCTTCCAAAACTGTTGCCGCTCCGACGGTTACGTCGCCGACGAGCTGTGGCCAGGCCGACAGCGTGCGGCCCACCTCGAGTAGGGACGCACCCATTCGCGGCGAAACTCTGGCCGGGTCGAAGACCTGCATGAGGTACGGCAACTTCTGGGCGATCGGCAGGCCCGCCATCGCGTCGGGGTCGATGTCGCCGAGCAGTCCGTGGAAGACCGGGCGG
Organism: Mycobacterium sp. SMC-16; assembly: GCF_046250085.1. Taxonomy (NCBI): domain Bacteria; kingdom Bacillati; phylum Actinomycetota; class Actinomycetes; order Mycobacteriales; family Mycobacteriaceae; genus Mycobacterium; species Mycobacterium sp. SMC-16. The sequence goes on along the minus strand of NZ_CP176427.1, from coordinate 3,934,513 downwards.
GTGGGATCGATGTCGAAGCGTTCGACGTCGATCAGCCCGCGGTCGCTGGTGGCCATCAGCACCGGGATCCCGCGGGCGCGGGCGCCGTGCCGGAGGTGCAGTTTCATCTCCAACGAGTCACATTGCTCGACCAGTACGTCGAGCCCGTCGAGGAACGGCGCGAGGGCGTCGGCACTCAGTCCGGCGGACGAATGCCGGACGAGGAGGTAGGGATCGAGTTCGGCGATCCGGCGCATGGCGGCGGTCGCCTTGTTGAGGCCGATGTCGAAAACCGTTGCGGGAATGCGGTTGAGATTGGACACGCCCAGCGTGTCGAAATCGGTGAGCCGCAGCTCGCCGCAGAACCCCGCTACGGCGAGCGAGTGAGCGATGAGGTGGCCCGAGCTGAGTCCGACGATGCCGATGCGGAGGCGGCCCAGCCGGTCCTGTTCGCCGCTGGTGGCCAGATGCCGGTTGCGGTCCAGACGCAGTCGGCGATACGACCGCGGTCCCAGCAGCTTCAGCACCGTCGCGCGCCACGGGTAGTAGACCCAGCGGGCGGGCTCGTCGAGGAGATCGGACGTCGGTGCCGGCCGGAGTTCGGCCAGCGCGGCGAACTGGTCGGCCCAGGTGTCCACGGTGTTCACCGTCGGGTCGCGCAGCAGCGCTTCGAGGGATTCCGCGTCGGCGGGGTTCTGCGGGTCGAGGATCGAGATGTGGTTAGCGTCCAGAGCTGGCATCAACCGGCGACCAGCCTGGTTGATATCGCGTCGATCTCGTGCAGCGCCTTCGTAATCTGCTCCGGCTGAGAATGATTGACCATGGTCCGTCGATCCCACCACATCATCTTGGTGCGGTAGCGCTCGTCCGGGTACGGCGTGGCCGGAATGGGCGCCACCACGCCGCCACCGGATTTCCACAATTCCAGGACGTGCTGGGCTGCCGTGGCCATCACGAACTGCACGCCCATGACGCTGGTGGCGTGATAGGCGGTGCGGGCCAGGAGATTCGTGATGGCGTGCTGGCTGGTCCGGTTGTCGGAGACCCACGCCGTTTTCATCTCCATGACGCCAAAGGGCACCCGGTCGTTGATCATCTTGCGCACCATGGCCAGTCCGGGCCGGCCGGCCCACTCGACCACGGCATGAGAATCATCGGCGCCGCCGAGCGGGGCTTTGGCACGCAGGCCGCCGACCATGTTGCCGCCGCGGTCCAGGACCGTCCAGAACAGCGCGGTGTCGGCACCGCCGCGGATCGCGGCAGCGTCGACGACCGCTTCGACGCCGTGCCGGCGATAGCTTTGCTCCGCCGCATCCACGTAGCGGTTCCAGAGTTCCGGGTCGGTGTGGGGTTGCGACAGCACCACGCTGCAATCGGTATCGGTGTCGAACCAGGCGATGTTTTCGGGAAAGCGAATATCGACGTTGGATTCGTATTCGACATACTCCACCGACATCGTTGCCCCATTCGTTTCGAGCAGTCACTGCAACGTCAGTTGGCAGTCGGTTGCGGTAAACGCATCTCGCGCGGACTGCATTCCCTAATTCAGTATCGGGGTTGTTGGGGTCCTGGAGCAATGATCAATACCTGTGGATGAGGCCCGAGGAGGTGGCCTGAAAGTGGGCGCACCTTCCCGAGGATGATCATCACGGAATCAGGTATTCGATCAAGACCGGCGTTGGCGCGCTGGTTGGGAAGGTACGCCCATGCTCACCGTAGTTCACGATGCCGAGGAGGCCAACGGCGGCGAGGCCGGCCGGTCGTTGTTGGACGAGATCGTCCGCGACGGAGCCCGGCAGATGTTGGCCGCTGCCCTGCAGGCCGAGGTCGCCGCGTACGTCGCCGCATTCGCTGATCAGCGTGACGAGAACGGTCACCGACTGGTGGTCCGCAACGGCTATCACCAGCCGCGTGAGGTGCTGACCGCGGCCGGTGCCGTGCAGGTGAAAGCGCCGCGGGTCAACGACCGCCGTGTCGACCCCGATTCTGGTGAGCGGCAGCGGTTCTCCTCGGCGATCCTGCCGGCCTGGGCACGCAAGTCCCCGCAGATGAGTGAGGTGCTGCCGCTGCTGTATCTGCACGGCCTATCAACCAGCGACTTCGGGCCCGCACTCGAGCAGTTCCTCGGCTCGGGTGCCGGGTTGTCGGCCACCACGATCACCCGTCTGACCGCGCAGTGGCAAGACGAAGCCCGTACGTTCGCTGCCCGGGACCTGTCCGGCAGCGACTACGTCTACCTGTGGGTCGACGGCATTCACCTCAAGGTCCGCCTGGACCAGGAGAAGCTGTGCCTGCTGGTGATGCTCGGCGTGCGCGCTGACGGCCGCAAAGAACTCGTGGCGATCACCGACGGCTATCGGGAGTCATGCGAGTCGTGGGCGGATCTGCTGCGCGACTGCAAACGCCGCGGCATGACCGCCCCAGTGCTGGCCGTCGGCGATGGCGCGCTACAAAGCTCAGGTCGCGGTCAAGGCCTTCGCGGTTGCCTTCGGCGCGAAGTACCCGAAAGTGGTCGCCAAGATCGTCGACGACCTCGATGTCCTGCTGGAGTTCTACCACTACCCCGCCGAGCACTGGATCCATCTGCGTACCACGAATCCGATCGAATCCACCTTCGCCACAGTGCGTTTGAGAACGAAGGTCACCAAGGGTCCGGGATCACGGGCCGCTGGATTGGCCATGGCCTACAAGCTGATCGACGCCGCCCAAGCCCGCTGGCGGGCCGTCAACGCCCCACATCTGGTCGCCCTCGTCCGCGCCGGAGCGGTCTTCCACAAAGGCAAACTGCTCGAACGACCCACCGACATCACCCCACCGACACCACCGTCAGACGGCGATCAACACACCGAAACGGAGGTCGCCTGAAACACCCCGATCCACAGGTATCGACAATTGCTCGGGGTCCTGCAGCCAACTAGTGGTGAAACGTTGTCTGTCGGCCTTCGGCGGGCCGAAGAATTGGTCAAACCGAGTGTGCTGGTGCAATGGACGTTGGCAATCCCGGATATTGCTATATGTGCAGGTTAGCGTAGGCGATGCCCCAAGATGGCGAACTTTGAGTGGCTAAGTAGGTGGCATCGGCCGAAAATCTGTGCATTGTGCTGCCCTGACGGACGCGTTAGAAGTAATAGCGGTGCGGCCCGGGAAGCGGCCGCGCCCGAGAGGAGCAAGCGTGAAGGTCTTCGACAATCTGTCCGAGTTCGTCGCAGCAGCAGGTAGTCAGCTTGGGCCGACGGAGTGGATGGAAATCACCCAGGAGCGGGTGAATCTGTTCGCCGACGCCACCGACGACCATCAGTGGATTCACGTCGATCCTGAGCGCGCCGCCGCGGGCCCGTTCGGCGGCGCAATTGCCCATGGTTTGCTGACGCTTTCACTGCTACCGCATTTCATGCACCAGCTCTATCGCGTCGACAACGTCGCATTGGCCGTCAATTACGGTTATAACAAGGTGCGATTCATCACACCGGTCAAGGTCGGAGCAAACGTTCGGGCGGGTGCGGTCATTTCGAAAGTCGACGAGCTGGACGGTGCCGTTCAGGCGACCGTGACAGTAACCGTCGAAATCGAGGGATCGGATAAGCCGGCGGCCGTGGTCGAGTCGATCGTGCGAATCATCGGATGATTGCTGGAGGCGGCCAGGTGAGAGCGCGGACCGCCAGGTCGCGCGGTCGCGTCAGCGGCCCGCAGCCGAGCGCTGTGCCGCCTTCACCAGGCCGCCACCGATGATCAAACGCTGAATCTCGCTGGTGCCCTCGTACAGCCGCAGCAGACGCACGTCGCGGTAGATCCGTTCGACGGGCACGTCGCGCATGTACCCGCTACCGCCGTGCACCTGCACGGCCAGGTCGGCGACCTTGCCGACCATCTCGGTGCAGAAGAGCTTCGCGGCGGACGGCGCGATGCGTCGGTCCGTGCCGCTGACCCACATTTGCGCGGCATCACGGACCAGGGCGCGACCGGCCATGACGCCGGTCTGCATGTCCGCCAACATCGCCTGGACCAGCTGGAATTCGCCGATTGCGGTGCCGCCCTGGGTGGCGGTCGCGGCGTATGCGACCGACTCGTCGAGCGCGCGTTGCGCCGCGCCCACCGCCACTGCGGCGATGTGCACCCGTCCCCGGGCCAGTGACGTCAGCGCGGCGCGGTAGCCGATGTCCTCATTGCCGCCGATGAGGGCATCCGGACCGACCCGCACATCGTCGAACGTGACGTCGGAGGTCCAGGCCCCTTCCTGGCCCATCTTCGCGTCTTTCGGTCCGACCACGACGCCGGGAGCGTCGGCGGGGACCAGGAACACCGCGATGCCGGGTCCGTCGGCGTCGGCCGGCCGGGTCCGGGCGAACACCACGAACAGATTCGCGGTGGGCGCGTTGGTGATGAATCGCTTGTGGCCGGTGATGATCCAGTCGTCCCCGTCGGCCACGGCCTTGGTGCGCAGGCCCGCCGGGTTGGAACCGGCGCCGGACTCGGTCAACGCGAACGATGCCACGCAGTCGCCACTGGCGATCGGTTCCAGCCAGCGCTGCTTCTGGGTGTCGGTGCCGAAGCCGACCAGCACCTGACCGGCGATGCCGTTGTTGGTGCCGAACATCGAGCGGACGGCCAGCGTGGTGTAGCCCAACTCCATCGCCATCTCGACGTCCTGGACGAGATCGAGCCCGAGGCCGCCCCATTCCTGGGGGATGGCATAGCCGAACAGGCCCATGTTCTTGGCCTGATCCCGGATGTCGTCGGGCACCCGGTTCTCGGTCATGATCTCCAGCTCCCGCGGCACCACCGCGGTACGGACGAACTGGCGGGTCGCGTCGAGAATGTCGCGGAAATCCTGATCGCTGACTTCTGCGACGGGGGAACCGGTGGGTCCGGCCATGTGGGGTCTCCTTGCGCAACACGACGGTGCTTCTGGTTTGATGCAAGAAATATCATATTTTATGTATGAAGCTGGTCGTCGGGTGCTGCGATGACCGGTTCAGTCGATCAGGAGGAGTGCACGACCATGCCGCTGCTGGACGGACGTATCGCGGTGATCACCGGCGGAGCCCAGGGGATCGGATACGCGATCGCGGAACGCTTCATCGCCGAGGGCGCCCGCGTCGTGATCGGCGACCTGAATCTCGAGGCGACCGAGGCGGCTGTCGCCAAGCTCGGTGGCGCCGAGGTGGCCAAGGCCGTCCGGTGCGACGTGACGTCCGCCGCCGACGTCCAGGCGCTGATCGACGCCGCCGTCGCATGGGGTGGCCTCGACATCATGGTCAACAACGCCGGCATCACCCGCGACGCCACGATGCGCAAGATGACCGAGGAGCAGTTCGATCAGGTCATCGATGTGCACCTGAAAGGCTGCTGGAACGGCACCCGGCTCGCGGCCAATGTCATGCGGGAGGCGAAAAACGGTGCCATCATCAACATTTCGTCGATCTCGGGCAAGGTCGGCCTCATCGGCCAGACCAACTACTCAGCCGCGAAGGCGGGCATCGTCGGTCTGACCAAGGCGGCGGCCAAGGAGGTCGCCCACCTCGGCGTGCGGGTCAACGCCGTGCAGCCGGGCCTGATCCGGTCCGCGATGACCGAGGCCATGCCGCAACGGATCTGGGACCAGAAACTGGCGGAGATCCCGATGGGACGGGCCGCCGAGCCCAGTGAAGTGGCGTCGGTGGTCACGTTCCTGGCGTCGGACATGTCGTCGTACATGACCGGCTGCGTCCTGGAAATCACCGGGGGACGGCACATCTAGATGACCGCGACCAGTCCCGTCATCTGCGCACCGGTACGTACCCCGATCGGCCGCTACGGCGGCATGTTCAAGTCACTGACCGCGGTCGAGCTGGGCGTTGCGGCGCTGCGGGGCCTGTTGCAGCGCAACGGGATTCCGGCCGAGGCGGTGCAGGACGTCATTCTCGGGCATTGTTACCCGTCGAGTGAGGCGCCGGCCATCGGCCGCGTGGTGGCGCTCGACGCCGGGTTGCCGGTCACGGTTCCCGGCATGCAGGTCGACCGGCGCTGCGGGTCGGGACTGCAGGCCGTCATCCAGGCGTGCATGCAGGTCGCCAGTGGCGCAAACGATCTCGTGATCGCCGGTGGCGCCGAGTCGATGAGCAATGTCGCCTTTCACTCCACCGATATGCGCTGGGGCGGCTCGCGCGGCGGCATCACCGTCCATGACGGATTGGCGCGTGGCCGGACCACCGCCGGTGGCAAGAACTACCCGGTGCCCGGCGGGATGCTGGAGACCGCGGAGAATCTGCGCCGGCAGTGTGCGATCTCCCGCGTCGAACAGGACGCGCTGGCGGTGCGGTCGCACCAGAAAGCCGTTGCGGCGCAACGCAGTGGCGTCCTGGCCGACGAGATCGTGCCCGTCATGGTGAGCTCCCGCACCGGCGACCAGGTGATCGACACCGACGAACATCCGCGCGCCGACACCACCGTCGAAGCGCTGGGCAAGCTCAAACCTGTACTGGGCAAGAACGATCCGGATGCCACCGTGACGGCCGGAAACTCCAGTGGGCAGAACGACGCGGCGTCGATGTGCATCGTGACCACCCCCGCGCGCGGCCGAACTGGGGCTGGCGCCGCTGGTGCGGCTGGTGTCGTGGGGTGTGGCCGGGGTGCCGCCGAACGTCATGGGCATCGGACCGGTGCCGGCCACCGAGGTCGCACTGGCCAAAGCCGGCCTGGCTCTTGCCGATATCGATCTGATCGAACTCAACGAGGCCTTCGCCGCGCAGGCGCTGGCGTGCACCCGGGAATGGAAGTTCACCGACGGGGACTGGGAACGCACGAACGTGCGCGGCTCGGGTATCTCGCTCGGCCATCCCGTCGGCGCGACGGGCGGCCGGATGCTCGCGACCCTGGCCCGCGAACTGCACCTGCGGGATGCCCGCTACGGCCTGGAAACCATGTGCATCGGAGGCGGCCAGGGGCTGGCCGCTGTCTTCGAAAGGGTGGCATCGTGACTCGTCTCGCCCAGACCGCCGGCCTCACCGAGGTGCAGCGCGAAATCGTCGCCACCGTGCGGCAATTCGTCGACCGGGAGATCATTCCCGCGGCCCAGGAGCTCGAGCACTCGGACTCCTACCCGCAGGCCATCGTCGATCAGATGAAAGACATGGGCCTGTTCGGCCTGATGATCCCGCAGGAGTACGGCGGGCTCGGTGAGTCGCTGCTGACGTACGCGCTGTGCGTCGAGGAACTGGCCCGCGGCTGGATGAGCATCTCGGGCGTCATCAACACCCACTTCATCGTCGCGTACATGATCCGCCAGCACGGCACCGACGAGCAGAAGCAGCGTTACCTGCCCCGCATGGCGACCGGCGAGGTGCGCGGCGCCTTCTCGATGTCCGAGCCGGAGCTGGGTTCCGATGTCGCGGCGATCCGCACCAGGGGTGTCCGGGATGCCGACGGTGGCTACACCATCACCGGGCAGAAGATGTGGCTGACCAACGGTGGCAGCTCGACTCTGGTTGCGGCGCTGGTGAAAACCGATGAGGGCGCGGACAAGCCGCACCGCAACCTGACCGCGTTCCTGGTCGAGAAGCCGACCGGCTTCGGCGAGGTCAAACCCGGCCTGACCATCCCGGGCAAGATCGACAAGCTGGGCTACAAGGGCATCGACACCACCGAGCTCATCTTCGACGGCTACCGCGCCGGCGCGGACGACGTACTCGGCGGCAAGCCGGGTGCGGGCTTCTTCCAGATGATGGACGGTATCGAGGTCGGCCGGGTCAACGTGTCGGCGCGGGCCTGTGGTGTCGGTATCCGCGCCTTCGAATTGGCGGTGCGGTACGCCCAGCAGCGGGAGACGTTCGGCAAGCCGATCGCCGACCACCAGGCCATCGCCTTCCAGCTCGCCGAGATGGCCACGAAAGTCGAGGCGGCGCATCTGATGATGGTCAATGCGGCGCGGCTCAAAGACTCGGGGGAGCGCAACGACGTCGCGGCAGGCATGGCGAAATACCTTGCCAGCGAGTTCTGTTCGGAGGTCACCCAGCAGAGCTTCCGGATCCATGGTGGCTACGGCTACTCGAAGGAGTACGAGATCGAACGGCTGATGCGGGACGCGCCGTTCCTGCTGATCGGCGAGGGCACCAGCGAAATCCAGAAGACCATCATCAGCAAGAGCCTGCTCAATGAATACCGCATCTGAACCCGAATTCGCCGCGCCCGCACAGCTTTCGCACGACGTGGCGCGTTACGTCCGCCGCCGGATCTTCAACGGCACCTTCCCGGCGGGGGAGTATCTGCGGCTCGACCAGCTGGCCACCGAGCTGGGTGTCAGCGTCACCCCGGTCCGGGAGGCGCTGCTGAACCTGCGGGCCGAGGGGCTGTTGGTGCAGCACCCGCGACGCGGCTTCATGGTCCTGGAGGTCACCGCCCGCGATGTCTCCGATGTGGCCATGGTGCAGGCGTTCGTCGGCGGGGAACTCGCGGCCCGCGCCGCCGAGAACATCACCGCGGCCCAGGTTTCGGAACTCACCCGGATTCAAGACGCGCTTGAGCAGGCCTACCAGCACACCGATGTCGACCGCATGGTGCAGCTCAACCACGAGTTCCATCGGCTGATCAACGTCGTCGCCGACTCACCCAAGCTGACCCAATTCATGTCCGGCATAACCCGTTACGCGCCTGAAGCCGTGTTCCCGACACTGGAGGGCTGGCCGGATCTGTCGATCCGGGACCACCGCCGGGTGATCGCCGCACTGCAGGCCGGCGACGGTGAAGCGGCCCGAACGGCGATGGCCGAACACTTCGAGGTCGGGGTGGCCCCGCTGACCGAGCACCTCTGCGCACGCGGGGTCATCCGCGAGGGCTGAAGTCCGGTGAGCCGGTGTCGCCCGGGGGTACGGTCTGTGTGAATCTGTGAATCGTGCAAGGAAAACGGCGCTGTGGCCAGATCCCGTTCCTTGGCGTCGGTTCGCCGCAAGGATGTGCCCACACCCGTTCGTTGCCGACCGTTGGAGAGCAGCATGACCGCACTGACCGAGGACACGCCGACGCCGTCGGGCCGCGCCGCGACCCGGCGCGCCATCTGGAACACCATCCGGGGATCGTCGGGCAACCTCGTCGAGTGGTACGACGTCTACGTCTACACCGTCTTCGCCACGTACTTCGAAAACCAGTTCTTCGACAAGGCCGACCAGAATTCGACGATCTACGTGTACGCGATCTTCGCGGTCACGTTCGTCACCCGGCCCATCGGATCGTGGTTCTTCGGCCGCTTCGCCGACCGCCGGGGCCGCCGCGCCGCACTGATGGTCAGCGTTTCGCTGATGGCCGCCTGCTCGATGGTGATCGCCCTGGTTCCCTCGCGGGCGAGCATCGGCGTCGCCGCACCGATCATCCTGATCATCTGCCGGCTGGTGCAGGGGTTCGCCACCGGCGGCGAGTACGGCACGTCGGCGACCTACATGTCGGAGGCGGCGACCAGGGAACGCCGTGGGTTCTTCTCCTCGTTCCAGTACGTCACCCTGGTCGGTGGGCACGTGCTGGCCCAATTCACCTTGCTCATCATCCTCACGGCGCTGAGCACCGCGCAGGTGAGCGAATTCGGTTGGCGCATAGGCTTTGCGGTCGGCGGTGTCGCGGCGGTGGTGGTGTTCTGGCTGCGCCGCAGCATGGACGAGTCGCTGTCCAAGGAGACCCTCGAGGCGATTCAGGAGGGCAAGGAGCCCCATGCCGGTTCGATATGGGTGCTGTTCTCGCGCTATTGGAAGCCGTTGCTGCTGTGCTTCCTGATCACGCTCGGTGGCACCGTCGCGTTCTACACGTACAGTGTCAACGCGCCGGCGATGGTCAAGGCGACCTACAAGAACCAACCCATGACCGCGACCTGGATCAACCTGCTCGGACTGATCTTCCTGATGCTGATCCAGCCGATCGGCGGAATGATCAGCGACCGGATAGGCCGCAAGCCCCTACTGCTGTGGTTCGGCTTCGGCGGGCTGGTCTACACGTACGTCCTCATCACCTATCTGCCGCAGACGCACTCGCCGATCATGTCGTTCCTGCTGGTTGCCGTCGCATACGTCATCCTCACGGGATACACCTCGATCAATGCGCTGGTGAAGTCCGAACTGTTCCCGGCCCACGTGCGGGCCCTCGGCGTCGGCGTCGGCTACGCGCTGGCCAATTCGATTTTCGGCGGTACCGCACCGCTGATCTACCAGGCCCTCAAGGCCCGGGGCGACGTGCCGCTGTTCATCGCCTACGTCACCGTCTGTATCGCGGCGTCGCTGCTGGTGTACCTGTTCTTCTTGAAGAACAAGTCCGACACCTACCTCGACCGCGAGCAGGGCAGCGCCTACCGCTGAGAGTTCGACGGCTTGCGTGATCTCCGGATCAGCCCAGCGGATCGAACCGGAAGACCGCGAGTCTGCCTGCCAGCGACTCGAATTCATCGGGCGTGCCCTCGGTGACCATGCCCGAACTCTTGGCGAATTTCACGCCGACGGGTACCTGGACGGGGAACTCGCGCAGCACCGGGCGAGCCTCGTCGACCGTCAACTCGGTGATCCGCACGGGCCGCGACTTGCGGCCCCGCGTCAAGGTGCCGGTGCCGGCGGCGCGGGCGTTGAGGGCCCAGTGCGCACCCGGATAGCCGGCGACGGCGTACATCTCGCCGTGCACGACGAACGGCGTCATCGGGGTGCTCCGCGGTGTACCGGTCTTGCGGCCGGGCACGGTGAGCACCATCGCCGGACCGACCGGGATGCCGAGTTTGCCTACGGCGACAACAACTTTGTTCATCTGTTTGAGGTAGCGGGGCGGCCGGGGATTCGATGTGCGGGGCTCAGACATGGCTGGTCTCCAATCGCGGGGTGAAGGCGCCGCGGTGCTGCGCCACCCATTCGGCGAACGTCGTGGCGGGGCGGCCGAGGATGCGCTCGACCTCGTCGGTCACCGGCGCCGGGCGGTCGACCGTTTCGGCGAGCAGCGCGGTGTAGGCGGTGCCGAATTCGGCGGGGAAGCCGATGGCGACGAAGCGTTCGCGGACCTGCACTACCGGGATTTCCCGGTAGTGCAGAGCGCGCCCCAGCACCTCGCCGACGATGGCGAGCAACTCGGCGTTGGTGAGCGACTGCGGCCCCGTCAGCGGAATCTTGCGACCGTTCAGGTCGTCGGTCAGCAGGGCATGCGCGGCGACCGCGGCGATGTCGGCTTCGATGATCGGCGCGCTGGACGCGCTTGCGTAGGGGCCCGCCACGACGTCGCCGGCCTGCAGCTGGCCCGCCCACATACCGATGAAGTTGGTGGCGAACAACGCCGGCCGCAGGCTCACCCACGGCAGTCCCGAGTCGACAGCCAGTTGTTCGACTTCCTTGTTGCGGTCGCCGCGCAGACGCGAGGGCTGCCGCGTGAAGTCTTCGTCGACATTCATCGCGGACAGCGCAACCAGCTTGGCTCCGGAGTCTTTGGCAGCCTCGACGGTCCATGTCAGGTCCGGTCCGAGGGCACGGGAGTTGAGGAACACCGCCGTGGCTCCGGCGAGGCCGTCGCGGACGGACGCGACGGTCTCGACCCCGGCCGGGAAATGCGGCGACGGATTACGGGTGACGGCACGGACTTTCATGCCTGCGGCGTGCAACTGTTCGACGAGTGGGCGGCCGACGTTGCCGGTGGCCCCGGTGATGAGAATGGTCATGCATCAAGGACGGAGTACCGCTCGGGAAAGTTACGGCCCGAAAGATGAGGCGGTGCGGTAACTTTTCAGCACCCTGAATCGTCTTCAACTGATGACAGAAACCACCGAATTCACCGCGGCCTGGCGCCACCACCATCCGTATCTGGTCAACCTCGCGTACCAGATGCTCGGTGACGTCGGCGACGCCGAAGATGTTGCGCAGGAAGCGTTTCTGCGACTGTCCCGCACGCTTCCCGGTGAGATCGAGGACGTCCGCGCGTGGCTGACGACCGTCGCCGGGCGGCTGTGCCTGGACCTGGTGCGGTCGGCGCGGGCGCGGCGGGAACAACCGACCGAGCAGGACGCGATGCCGCCACTGGCATCGAGTGAGCCAGACCCGGCGGACCGCGTCACCCTGGACGACGAGGTGTCGAGCGCCCTGCTGCGGGTGCTACGGCAGTTGAGTCCCGGTGAGCGCGTGGCTTTCATCCTGCACGACGTGTTCGGCGTCCCGTTCGAGTCGATCGCGGAGACCGTCGGCCGTCCGGTCGGCACGTGCCGGCAGCTGGCCCGTCGGGCCCGCGCGAAGGTGGCGGGTACCGACGTGCGCGCCGACGACATCGAGGCGCCCGACCATCAACTGGTCACCGAGAAGTTCATCACCGCCTGCGCCGGCGGCGACGTGCAGGCACTGGCCGCCGTACTGGATCCGACGGTCTGGGGCGTCGGCACGGTGCTCACCGATCCGCCGATCCCGCCCATCGTCAACCACGGCCCGCAGCGCGTCGCCGAGAACCTCATGCTCTACCTCGGGCCGGGCACCACCGTCGTCGCCGGTCCGCTCGGTCAACCCGTCCTGTTGGCGTTCGCGCACCGGCAGCTCTTCGCGGTGGTGGTGCTGACGATCCGCGACGGACTCGTCGCCAAGATCGAGGCGACCGCCGATCCATTGGCACGGTTCGGGGCGTGAATTCTCCCCGCGAGCAGACGTAAAACTGTCGTTTTCGTTGCGAAATCGACAGTTTTGCGTTCCCCCGCAAGCGGGCGGTGCCCCCAGCCCGCGAGGGGAGGTGGGCTGCGGGCTAGTCCTGGAGCGCCTGCTCCTTGGCCCAGCGGTAGTCGGCCTTGCCCGCGGGGCTGCGGACGATGGTCGGCCGGAAGACGACCGCCTTGGGCAGCTTGTAGCGGGCGATGGACTCCGAGGCGTGCTTGATGAGTTCGGCGGCGTCGGCCTCGGCGCCGTCGGCCAGCGCCACGACGGCGACGACCTCGTTGCCCCAGCGCTCGCTCGGGCGTCCGGCGACGACGACGTCGACCACGGAAGGGTGCGAGGCGATGGCGGATTCGACCTCTTCGGCGAAGATCTTCTCGCCGCCGGAGTTGATGGTCACCGAGTCGCGGCCGAGCAGCTCGACGGTGCCACCCTCCAGCAGCCGGGCCCGGTCGCCCGGCACCGCGTAGCGGATGCCGTCGATCACCGGGAACGTCTTGGCCGTCTTGGCCGCGTCGCCCTTGTATCCGAGCGGCACGTAACCCTCCTGGGCCAGCCAGCCGTTGCCCTCGTGGCCCGGAGCCAGCAGCGCGGAGAAGTCCTCCGAGACGATCCGGGTGGCCGGGCCGGCGGTGAATGTGCCGCTGGACACGTTGGCCTTGGTCGACACGTGCGACATCTGCGCGCCGGTCTCCGACGAACCCACGCCGTCGATCACCATCGCGTTGGGCAGAGCGGCGACGAGCCGGCCCTTCACGGCCGGGGTGAACAGCGCGCCACCGTTGGCGACGATGACCAGCGAGGTCGGGTCGTGGCTGCCGTCGGCGATCGCCTCTTCGATCGCGGTGACCAGCGGCCGGGCCATGGCGTCACCGACGACCGTCGCGATGGCGATCTTCTCGCGCGCGATGGTCTCGACGATCTCCTTGGCGTTGAAGCCCTCGACATCCTTGGCGAACACGATGGTCTGGCCGTTGTTGATGCCGGTCATCACGCCCCACTGCGCGGCGCCGTGCATCAGCGGCGGCAGGATCATCATCCGCATCTCGCCGGCGGCCGAGGCCCGGTCGACGATCTCCTGGGCCGACTGCGCCGGCTCGCCCGTCATCGCGTTGCGGCCGCCGAACGAGGCCATGAAGATGTCGTGCTGGCGCCACAGCACGCCCTTGGGCATACCGGTGGTGCCCCCGGTGTACAGCACGTAGAGGTCGTCGGGCGACGGCGTCACCGGCGGCGGCGGGACATCGGTGGTCACGATGGTCTCGTAGTCGACGGCACCCGGCAGCAGCTCGTTGCCCGAGCTGTCGGCGATCTGGATCAGTACCTTGAGGTTCGGCAGCTCTGGCAGCACCTCGGCCAGCGTCGGAGCGAACGCGGCGTGGTAGATCAGGGCGGAGGCACCCGCGTCGTTCAGCAGGTACTGCAGCTCGGCCTTGACGTAGCGGTAGTTGACGTTGAACGGTGCCACCCGGGCCCGGAAGGCGCCGAGCAGCGATTCGACGAACTCGGGGCCGTTGTAGGCGTAGATGCCGACCAGGTCCTGCCCGACTTCGTGGCCGGCCAGCTGATCGCGCTCGGTGTGCACGCCCAGGCCCTGTGCGTGCAGGTAGGCGGCGAGCCGGTTGGCGCGGGTGACGACCTCGGCGTAGGTGAAGCGGCGATCGCCCTGAATGATCAGGGTCCGGTCCGGGATGGCTGCAGCGACGGCGTCGGTGACGTCGGAAACCGTGAACAGCACGTTTCTCCTAAAGCTGGTCGGGCAACAACTGGACATCTGTCCATACAGGAATTTAGTACCACGGAGTGAGGGGCGTCTCTTTTGGTACCACCCTGTGAGGTGCCGACAGCGGTGTGCGTCCACTGTGCGGGCGGTTGTGTAGAGACGGTCGTTGCCCGCGGGCCCGACGATCAGCTGTTCACCCGGCGTGCCCGCTCAGCAGCAGCGGCCCTGCGGGTTGCGGTCCGCGGCGCGGTACCGCGCCGCCCAGTACTCGCGCTCGGTCAGCGCCGCCTCGCCGGCATGGCTGCGACGGTGGTGATCCAGATACCGGGCGTAGTGGTTGTCGCCCATCAGTGATGACCAGTACCAACTGATCTGGCGTGCGAATCGGGCAGCGCGTCCCATTGCTTCTGCACCTCCTTCTCGATGTCGGTGGCGAACAGGCCGCGCGGCGCGAACCGCCGCGACGGCACCGCCTCGTCGTCGGTGAGTGGCCGGCCGCCGCCGCGGACGGCCTGGATCGCGACGATGATGCCGACGACCACGACGATCACGACCAGCAGTGCGAACACGATTGACAGCGTGCCCTGGATGAAGGTGTTCCGGATGACGGCGTCGATCTGGTCGGGGTTCTTCGCGGAGCCGAAGCTCGTCTTGCCGGCCGCCTGGGCCGCCACATACTGCGAATGCTGTTGCCAGTAACCGATTTTGGGGTCGTGGGAGAAAATCTTCTGCCACGACGCGGTGAGGGTGACCAGGGCGTCCCAGAACAATGGCAGCCCGGGAATCCAGGCCCACTTCAGCAGACCCTTCTTGATCACCACGACGGTGACGACCGTCAGCGCGATGGCCGCGAGCAGCTGGTTGGCGATACCGAACAACGGGAACAGCGTGTTGATGCCGCCGAGGGGATCGGTGACGCCCATGAGCAGGATGCTGCCCCAGCCCGCGACGACCAGGAGGCTGCAGCTCCACGCACCGATCCGCCAGCTGGGATCGCGCAGTTTCCGCAGCGGCCCCCCGAGATTGCCCAGGGCATCGGACAGCATGAAGCGCGCGACGCGGGTGCCCGCATCGACGGTGGTGAGGATGAACAGGGCCTCGAACATGATCGCGAAGTGGTACCAGAAGGCCTTCATGCTCGACCCGCCGAACACCTGGTGCAGTACTTCCGACATGCCCAGCGCCAGCGTCGGTGCACCGCCGGTACGCGAAATGATCGAGTGCTCACCGACATCGGTGGCGGCGGTGGTGATCTCTTGTGCGGTGATCGGGGCTCCTGAGAGGCCCAACCCGTTGGCGTAGGTCGCCGCGGTTGCCGCGGTGGGGCCGGTCGCCGCGCCGGGGGAGTTGATCACGAAGTACAGGTGCTGGTTGATGATCGCCGCGGTGATCAGCGCCATGATCGCGACGAACGACTCGGTCAGCATTCCGCCGTACCCGATGAGCCGTGTCTGCCCTTCCTTCTCCAGGAGCTTCGGCGTCGTGCCGGAGGAGATCAGGGAGTGGAAGCCGGACAGCGCGCCACACGCGATGGTGATGAACAGGAACGGGAACAGCGCGCCGGCGAACACCGGACCGTCGGCCCGCGTGGCGAACTGCGACACCGCGGGGGCCGACATGACCGGGTGGGCGATCAGGATGCCGATGGCCAGCAGCGAGATGGTGCCGACCTTCATGAACGTCGACAGGTAGTCGCGCGGCGCGAGTAGTAGCCACACCGGCAGCACCGACGCGGCCAGGCCGTACACGATGATGCACCATGACAACGTCACCTTGGACAGCGTGAACCAGTCTGCACCCCACGATGTTTCAGCGACCCAGCCGCCCGAGACCACCGCGAGCAGCAGCAGCGCGACGCCGATGAGCGTCACTTCGGACACCCGGCCGGGCCGTAGGTAGCGCAGGTACAGCCCCATGAAGATCGCGATCGGAATGGTCATCGCGATGGAGAACACGCCCCACGGGCTCTCGGCGAGCGCGTTGACGACGACGAGAGCCAGCACGGCCAGCAGGATCACCATGATCACCAGCACCGCGACGATCGCCGCGATGCCGCCGATGGGCCCGAGCTCGTCGCGCGCCATCTGGCCGAGCGAGCGGCCGCGCCGCCGCGTCGAGATGACCAGCACCAGGTAGTCCTGCACGCAACCGGCGACGACCGCGCCGATGATGATCCAGATGGTGCCCGGCAGGTAGCCCATCTGCATGGCCAGCACCGGGCCGACCAGGGGGCCGGCGCCGGCGATGGCCGCGAAATGGTGACCGAACAGCACCCGGCGGTCGGTCGGCATGTAGTCGGTGTCGTTCTCGAGGAGTTCGGCCGGGGTGGCGTGATCGTCGCGGGGTTTGACGATCTTCATCTCGATCAGCCGCGCGTAGAACCGGTATCCGATGACATACGTACAGATCGCGGCGATGACGAACCACACCGCGTTGACCGTCTCGCCACGGGCGAAGGCGATGACGGCCCACGCCACGGCGGCGAGCACGGCGATGACGCCGAAGATCACCCGATGTCGGGTGGTGATGGGCGAGCGGTCGATGATCGCGACCGGTGGCAGGTCCGGGTCGGTACGCACATAGGTGACGTCCCCGACGGATTCGTCGGGGTGCGCGGTGGCTTGCGACATGCCCCACATCCTGTCATCGGTGGCCCCGAATCGCGGGGTAACACTCAGCGTTCGTACAGCGACCGGACGGTGTCGATGGTGTCGGCTTCCTCGGGCCGCTTGTCGTCGCGGTAGCGCAGCACCCGGGCGAACCGCAACGCCATCTTTCCGGGGTAGCGGCTCGACCCCTGCACACCGTCGAACGCGATCTCGACGACCTGCTCGGGCCGCAGTCGCACGACGTAACCGTCCATCGGGCCGTCGGCCAGTTCGGTGAACCGCGCGGTCTGCCAGTCCAGCATCGCGTCGGTCATTCCTTTGAAGGTCTTGCCCAACATGACATAGCCACCGGTGGCGGGATCACGCGCTCCCAGATGGATGTTCGACAGCTTGCCCGTGCGCCGGCCCGAACCCCACTCGACGGCGAGCACCACCAGATCCAGCGTGTGTACCGGCTTGACCTTCAGCCAGCCGGCCCCGCGGCGGCCCGCCTCGTAGGGCGACTCCGGGTGTTTGGCCATCACGCCTTCGTGGCCGGCGGCCAATGTCTCGTCGAGGAACTGCTGGGCGACAACCGAATCGGAGGTGACGCAGCGCCGGACCCGCAGCGGTTCGGGAACGACGTCGTCGAGCGCGTGGCGGCGGCGCTCGGCCGGCTGGTCCAGCAGGTCGGTGCCGTCGCGGTGCAGGATGTCGAAGAAGTACACCGAAAGTGGTTGCGCCCCATCATCGGCGCGTTTGCCGATGCGAGAGGACGTGACCTGGAACCGGTGCGGGCGGCCGTCGGGGCGCATGGCCAGGGCCTCGGCATCGGCGATCAGGTCCGTCACGGGCAGCGCCAGCACCGCGTTCACGACGTCCGGCACCCGCGCGGTGATGTCGTCGAGGCTGCGGGTGTAGACCGACACGTCGGTGCCGGACCGATGTATCTGTAGCCGCACGCCGTCGAGCTTCGTCTCGAATATCGCCGTGCCACCGAGCTTTTCGAGCGCGTCGCCGACACCCGTCGCGGTCTGGGCCAACATCGGACTCACCGGGCGGCCCACGGTGAGGCTGAAGCGCTGCAGGCCCGCGGCGCCGTCGGACATCACGGCGGCCGCGACCGTGGCCAGGTCGCCGCTGAGCATCGCGGCACGGCGCACGTCGGCGGCGGCGATGCCGGCGGCCTTCGCGACCGCGTCGGCCATCACGCCTGCCAGCGCGCCCTGGCGCAGCCCGCCGCTGAGCAGCCCACGCAGAAAGGTCTGCTCGACCTCGGTGGCCGCCCCGAACAAACCGTGGAGCAGCGCGGAGCGCGCGGCCCCCGAACCCTTGCCGGCCACCGCCTTGATGGCCGTCAGCGCGGCGTCGACCTCGATGACCGTCAGCGTCGGGTCGCCGGCGGCCGGCGGCGGCAGCGCGCGCAGCGCCGCCCACCCGACCCCGATCTGCCGCTGCGGCAGCTCACCGGACAGCCAGTGCACGACAATGGCGACGGTCGGCGGATCACCGGCCGCGCTCCCGAGGAGAGCCGCGATACGGGCGATCTTCGCGGACCGGGCAGACACCGCACCCACTTCGGCCGAGGCCGTGGCGACGTCGGACAGGAGCATGACCCCAGCTTGGCACGGGGCACCGACAAGGCTCAGCCGCCGGCTGATAGCGCACGCAGTACGGCGGCCTCCGCCTCGACCTGCGCGGCGCGGTCGTCGCGCCCGGCCGACCGTAGTTGTCCGGCCGCGGCTCGACGCTCGTCTACCTCGGTGTCGATCAGCTCCCGGATCTGAGCCTCGGTGAGGCGCCGGCGGGTGACCTCGGCGGCGCCGAGACCGTGGGCGCTGTCGGCGATGGCACCGGCCCGCGGCAGAGGTACGTCGGGGGTCTCGGCGTTGTCGATGGCACTGAGCGCGCTGCGGAGCGCCGCAATCGCGACGTCGTCCTTTGCCTTGCGCGCCGCGATCAGCCGGGACCGGAGGCCGGTGCGCCACTGCTGGGCGGGTTCGGTCATCCGGTCACCGTAGTGGTGCGGATCCCGTTCGCCAACTGAATATCTCGGGCGCCGATCAGGCGACGGTGAAGGGCACCGAGTGCCAGCCCGTCGCGCCGTCGGGCACGGCGCCGGCGACGTCGGCGGTCTGTACCGCGCCGGTGTTGTCGGTGGCGCGGACGGTGATGGTGTGCCGCCCGGGCTGGTCTGCCTGCCAGGTGTAGCTCCACAACCGCCAGGTGTCGTTCGAGTACGCGGCGCCCAGCGTCGCCGGCCGCCATGGGCCGTCATCGATCCGGACCTCCACTGCGCGGACCCCGCGGTTCTGCGCCCACGCGACGCCGCCGAAGGTCGCCGTACCCATCGGGACGCCGGACCCGGCGCGGGGTACGTCGATGCGCGACTCGGTCTTGATGGGCCCGTGCGCGGACCAGCCCAACTTCGTCCAATAGGCCTCGGCCCGATCGAATCTGGTGAGTTCGAGGTCGACGAGCCACTTGGTCGCGGAGACGTAGCCGTACAGACCCGGGACCACCAGCCGCGCCGGGTAGCCGTGTTCGGTCGGCAGCGGTTCGCCATTCATGGCGACGGCGAGCAACGCGTCGCGGTTGTCGGTCAGTGCCTCGACGGGCGTGCCCGCGGTGAACCCGTCGATGGACTTGGACAGCACCATGTCGGCGTCCGCGTGAACACCGGCCCGGGCCAGCAGGTCGCGCACGCGGTAGCCCGTCCACGTGGCGTTCGATATCAGGTTGCCGCCCACCGGATTCGACACACAGGTGAGCGTGACCACCTTGTCGATCGCCTCGAACTGCGCCAGCTCATCGAAACGAAAGGTGGCCTCACGATCGACCATACCGTGGATCCGCAGCCGCCAGTCCTGGCGCTGCACCTGCGGGACGGACAGCGCGGTGTCGATGCGGTAGAAATCGGCATTCGGCGTGATGAACGGCGGCAGGTCCACCCCGGCCGGCTGCACATCTGGGGGGATCGGTGGTCCCGGCATCTTGGGCGCCGGCGGGGTGTAGGCGCTGCGGTCACCCGCGGCCGACGACGCGGCGCGGCCCAGCACCGTCCCGATGACCCCGGCGAGGGTGCCGGCGGCGAGGAAACCCAGCGCCGCCAGCGATCGACGCCGGCCGGGATCGGTATCTGCTCCCGGTTCCGGCGCCGGGGGCCTGACGCGATCGGCGACCAGCAGCCGCAGGACCGCGATGCCCGCCGCAGCGCCCACGAGCGACGGGATGACGTCGACCGGGCGGGCGCCGGTGCGCGACAGCACCGCGGCGCCGCCCAGCACCCCGGCCAGCCCCAAGGCGATACTGCCGAGCTTCCGGTCCTCGAATTGTGCTGCCACCATGGCGATCACCGCGATGACCACGAGCACCGCCACGGTCAGGAACAGCTTGTCGTTGGTGCCGAAGGTCTGGATCGCCCACTCCTTGACCGGCCCGGGCGTCAGGTCGATGACGACCGATCCGACCGCGGTGCGGGAATCGGCGTGTGGCCCAAGCGGAATCGCCAGCAGCGCCGCCACCCCGAGCGCAACGGCTGCGGCTGCGAGGCCGGCCAGCGAGCGGTGCGGATCCAGTCGATGTGCCACACCGTCACAGTACGGCGCGCCCCGGTGGCGAGCCCCGAATGAAAACGGATCGTAAGAATTGGCTGCCCGTCCGGGTGATGCCGGGCCAGAATCACTTACATCATGCAGCCGACTCTGACCGACCGTGACCGAGAGATCGTCCAGAACTGGATTCGCGCCGAGGGGCTGGGTAAGCACGTCACCGCCGTCGAACCGCTGACCGGCGGCACCCAGAACATCGTGGTGCGACTGCACATCGACGGCCGCCCGGTGGTGTTGCGCCGCCCGCCCCTGCATCCCCGCCCGACCAGTGACAAGACCATGCTGCGCGAGATCGCGGTACTGCGGACCCTGGCCGGGACCGCGGTGCCGCATCCCGCCTTCATCGCCGGCTGCGAGGACCCGTCGGTGCTCGGCGTCGTCTTCTACCTGATGGCCGAGGTCGACGGCTTCAACCCCGGCGAGGAACTCTCGCCGGCCTATGCCGCCGACCCCAGTCTGCGGCACGACGTCGGGCTGTCGTACGCGGGAAGCCTGGCGCAGCTGGGCAACGTCGCCTGGGAGGGCAGCCCGTTGGCGGCGATCCGCAAGCCGGGATCGTTTGTGGCACGACAGGTTCCGCAGTTCATCGGGCTGCTGCAGAGTTACCGGCACGACCACTACGATCCCGAATCGCTCGACGGGGTCGAGCAGCTGGCGACCTGGCTGACCGACAACCGGCCACCCGACGGCGAGCCCGGCATCATGCACGGCGACTGTCACCTCAACAACGTCATGCTGCGCCACGACCGGCCGGAGCTGGCCGCGTTCGTGGACTGGGAGATGTGCACCGTCGGCGACCCGCTGCTGGACCTGGGCTGGATGCTCGTCTGTTGGCCGACCGCGCCCAACGCCATCGTGGTCGGCGCCGCGCTGGCAGAGGCCGGCGGTCTGGCCGGCCGGGACGAACTGCTGGACGCCTACCTCGCCGCGGGTGGCCGCCGCACCGAACACCTCGACTGGTACATCGCGATGGCCTGCTTCAAGCTGGGCATCGTGATCGAGGGCACCTGGTCACGGTTCCTGGCGGGCCTGGCCGACCGTGAGGCGGGGGAGAAGCTGCACGCCTCGGCCACCGAGCTGATCCACCTGGGTGTGCGGGTGGCCAAGGGCGACAACCCGTTCCCTACCGGTAGGCGTCGTAGCCCAGCTTGACTGCCAGCGCCAGGCCGGCGACCGCGATGGCCAGTCGCAGTGGTGTCGCGGGAGCGTGGCGGACCACGATCGGGCCGAGCCGGGCACCGATCAGACAACCCAGGCCGAGCGGCCACACGGCAATCCAGTGCACCGGCGCCAGCGCGATGAAGGCAATGCCGGCAACTCCATTGGCCGCCCCGAGGACGACGTTCTTGGCGGCGTTGGCATGCGCGAGCGATTCACTGCCGCCGTGCAGGAACAGCGCCAGCAGCATCACGCCCGCCGCGGCGCCGAAATATCCGCCGTACAAACAGATTGCGAAGATCGCGACGGAGATGAGCACCGAACGCCAGCGGCCGGGCTCGTCGTCCGCGCCGCGTCGCTGCGGTATCGCGATGGTGAGGCTCGACAGCGCCAGCAGGATCGGCACCACCTGCTCGAAACCTTCTGCGGGCAGCGACAGCAGCAGTGCGGCGCCGGCCGCGCCGCCGAGGACGGCCATCGGCATGACCCGCCGCAGCCATTGGCCCATGCCCTCGAGCTCGGGGAGCGAACCCCACACCGATCCGATGGTGTTGAACGTCAGCGCGACGGTGTTGGTCACGTTGGCCGCCACCGGCGGCAGTCCCGCCATCAGCAGGGCCGGGTACGTCGCGACGGACGCCAGTCCGGCGATACTCCCGGTCAGGCCGCCCGCGACACCGGCGGCGAGCAGAAGTAACGCATGCTGCCAGCTCATCGCGGCAAACCCTACAACCTCGCGATTTGTGCACGAAAATCCGCGCTGACCGCGGAAAACCGTGCACGAAACGCGGAGGTAACTGTCGTCCGATAGAAACATCTGCATGTCCTCCGCTGATCTGGGTGTCGACGCCGCCCTCGCCGCGATCCGCGCGGCGGACGGCGAGGGCGCGCTGCGGTCGGGAATCGAGCAGGCCCTGCAGGCGGTGCGGGCGGCGGCGCGGGCGTCGGCCCCGGCCGGTGAGGTCGCGGCGGCGTGGTCGCAGGCGCTCCGCTCCGGTGTCGCCGCGGCCGTGCGGCTGACGCCGGGCCCGTCCTGGTCGTGGTTCGTGTCCGGCAGCGTCGCGCGGGGCGAGGCGGTGGCCGGATCCGATGTCGAGACCCTGGTCGTACTCGACGACGACGCGGCCCGGGACGAGGCGCTGGCGGCCGCGGCCGAGGTACACGCCGTGTTGGAGCGGTGTGGCGTGCGGGCCGACGCCAACGGGGTGCTGGCCAGCCGGCCACGGTTTTGCCGATCGGCGAGCGCGTGGTCCGACGGCATCGCGCACTGGACGTCCGATCCGCGCGTGGACCGCGGCGTCGTGATGACCGGTGTGCTGGCCGATTCCCGAGCCGTCCACCTGGCTGACGACGAGGTGGCCGAGGACCTCCTACGGGCGCAGGTGGTGCGTGCGGCTGTCGCCAACTACCCGGCCCGGCAGTATCTGCTGCAGGACGCCACCACGTTGCGTGCGACGTTTCCCTCCCGGCTGCGCATGCTGGCCAACCAGTCCGACGCCGTCGACCTCAAACCGGCGGCGATCGATCCGCTGGTGAAGATCGCCCGGTGGGCGGGAGTGTCGGCGGGTGCCACGGCGCTGTCGACGCCGAGTCGGCTCGACGCCGCCGGTGCGGCGAAGGTGCTTGACGCCGATGATGTTTCGACGTTACGGGACTGTTTTGCAGCCTTGGTGAAATTCCGGTGGACGTCGCGCGCGGCCGGCGATCAAGTGGTGCTGTCGGAACTGCCGCCACAGGAGCGGGCCATGCTGCGCAGTGTGGCCCGCGAGGTGGCGGGCGTCAGCCGCAAGCTGGCCTATCTCGCGTCGACGTCGGCGTTCCGCTGATGGCGACAGAGTCCACCGTGACCGCTCGCGCGGCACAGCATGCGGTGCACCAAACCCTGGCCGCGCAGCGCATCGAAGGTTGGGAGCCGCAGCCCGCTCACATCGTCGAGCTGGGTGCACTGGCCTCCGGCGCACTGGATTTCGGCGACTACCTCGCACGGTGCCGTGCGCAGTATCCACCGGCGCCGGTGCGGCGCCGGTTGCTGCGGCGGCGGGCGCCGTACCTCATTCCGGGAACATCGGTGCTGCGCAACAACTTCGGTATTCAGCACGGACCCGACCTGGCGGCCGTGGAATTCCAGGTGACGGCGGGGCGAATGGTGCGGTGGCACTGCCGGCAATCCGCGGCGGAGGCCGAGATCGACATCCGCACCCTGCACCGGGAGCTGTTCGGTGACGTCTACGAGTGGGCGGGGGAGTTGCGTACCGTCGACATCCGCCGCGGTGACTCGGCGTTCACCTGGCAGGTCGACGTCGCCGCCGGGCTGGCGGAAATCCAGCTCGCCGCAACGGCATTGGTGGAAGTCGGGGCTGAGCTCGACAACCCGCGGCTGGCCTGGGAACTGGCCCGCCTGTACGCCCGCTACAACCAGATTCACCCGTTCCGTGAAGGCAACGGACGCACCGGGATGCTGCTGCTGCACGCGCTCGCGGGCCGGTGCGGGCGGCAACTCGACTTCACCGGCGTCAGCCGGGCCGCCTGGTATTCCGCGTCGCGAGACAGCATGCCGCTGCACCGGGACGGGCGCCTCAGCCACCGGCCGTTCCTGTGGCTGCTCAATCCGGCGGTGAAATCGCCTTGACCCGGGGCACGGTCGCGGACTAACCTCGGCGACCATGCTTCACATGCTCGTAGTAGCCAGTACCCACAGCGGGGTCTGATCCTGACCGACCCCTCGCTGTGGGTCGGACGCTACTACCTGTCGGTCACTCCTTTCGAGCAGAAAAGACCGACGCATGTTCACCTCCACCGCCATTTCCACCACTCGTTTCGCGGATCTGTTCGACCGTCCCGTGCCTCGTGACCTGCGCGAACACGCAGAAGCGATGTGTCACGACACGTTCGTCGACCACTACGGCCACCAGGGTGGTCCGATCCGTCTGGGCAGTTGGGGCGCCGCGGGCGACGACGACCTTCGTCGCGGCATCACCGCTCCGCGCCGGTACCGCGCCAGCATCGCCGTCGGCGACCGCATCGCGACCTCTACGGCCGCCGCGACCGGCCCCGTCGCAGCCCTGACCGCGATGCTGCACGAGCGCGGCATGGCCGTCGAGATGATCAAGTTCCATCAACTGCCCGCCGTCGGCGGCGGCATCGCGACCTTCATCCACGGCAGCGACGGCGTGCGCTCGGAGTGGGCCATGGGCTGGGCGCGCGACCCGGTCCAGTCGGCGCTGCGGGCGATGATCGCGTGCGCGAACCGGCTGCACGCCTAGTCCCGTTCGGCAGAAGTATCAGCGCAACGGCCGCAACACGATCGGCATGCCGTCCACCGGCACGGCCATGCCGCCGTAGTCGTACCACGGCTCGTAGCCGGGGTGGGTCAGCTCCAGGCGGTACTGGCGCAGCAGCCGGTGCATCACGGTCTTGATCTCCAGCTGCCCGAAGACCATGCCGATGCACTTGTGTGCGCCACCGCCGAACGGGGCGAAGGCGTAGCGATGCGCCTTGTGCTCGCTGCGCGGCTCGGCGAACCGTTCGGGGTCGAACCGCATGGGGTCGGTCCACAGCTCGGACAGGCGGTGGTTCATGCCGGGCCACGTGACGACGTCGGTTCCCGCCGGGATGTAGTAGCCGAGCAGTTCGGTGTCCCGGACGGCACGGCGGAAGTTGAAGCCCAGCGGCGTCTGCAACCGCAGCGACTCGTTGATCACCAGGTCGTAGGTTTCCAGCTTCTCCAGTGACTCGATGTCGAGCGGCGCGTCACCGATGCGCTCGGATTCCTCGCGGAGTTTGTCCTGCCACTGCGGGTTGGCCGCCAGGTGGTAGGCCATGGTCGTCAGCGTCGAGGTCGTGGTGTCGTGCGCGGCCATCATCAGGAAGATCATGTGCGCGACGATCTGGTCGTCGGTGAAGGTCTGACCGTCTTCGTCCTGCGCATGACACAGCACGCTGAACATGTCGGTGCCCTCGGAGCGGCGCTTCTCGGCGATGGAGCTCGAGAAGTAGTCCTCGAGCGTCTTGCGGGCCTGCACGCCGCGCCACCAGGCGAAGGGGCGCACCGGCTTCCGGATGATGGCGTTGCCGGCGCGGGTCGTGGTGGTGAAGGCCTGGTTGATGGTGGTGACGAGCTTGTGGTCGGTCCCCGCGGGGTGTCCCATGAACACCTCGGACGCGATGTCGAGCGTCAGCTCCTTGACCGCCGGGTGGAACAGGAATCGGGGATCGTTGGCCACCCAGTCGTTGGCCAGCACTTTGGTCGCCACGGAATCGATGTGCGAGACGTAGCCCGTCAGCCGTGAGCGGGTGAACGCCTCCTGCATGATCCGGCGGTGGAACATGTGCTCGTCGAAGTCGAGCAGCATGAGGCCGCCCTCGAAGAACGGACCGATCACCGGATCCCACGCGCGCTGCGAGAAGTCCTTGTTGCGGTTGGAGAACACGGCCTGCGTCGCGTCCGGCCCCAGCGCCATGACGGCCGGCAGCGCCGGCGTCTGCGCGTAGTACAGCGGCCCGTGCTTGCGGTAGATGTCCAGGACGTAGTCGGGCCCGCCCCGGAACACCTCGATCAGGTGTCCGATGACCGGCAGCCCGGAGTCGCCCATGATCGGCTTCAGGCCGCTGCCTGCGGGCGGCTCGGCGAGCTTGAACTGATCCCAGTCGGTGGCCAGCAGCCGCTTCTCGATGACGCCCATGCCCGGCACCGTGACGGGTGTCGGCTTGAGGCGCCGCATGGCCTGATCGAGGAGGTAGTTCGGGGTGCTGATGGTCGCCATCCAGGGATTCCTGTCTGCTCTTGATGCTCTTTTGTGGTGAAAGTCACCACCTGTTGTCATCTTGGCTGCCATACTTGACGCGTGTCAAGTTTGAATTGGCGTGTCGGCGATGACATCGTGAGCGCCATGAGTGCTGAAGTCGAGACGGCCGACAAGGGCCGTAGTCGCGGCGACAAGCAACGCGACGCCATCATCGAGGCGGTTCGCGAACTGCTGGAGGAGCGGCCGTTCGCCGATCTGTCGGTCAGCACCATCAGTGCCCGCGCCGGTGTGGCGCGGTCCGGCTTCTACTTCTACTTCGACTCGAAGTACTCCGTGCTGGCCCGGATCGTGTCCGAGGCGATGGAGGAACTGGACGAGCTCACCCACAACTTCGCGCCGCGCGAACCGGACGAGACGCCGGCATCCTTCGCCAAGCGCATGGTCGGTAGCGCGGCGGCGGTCTACGCCATCAACGACCCGATCATGGCGGCGTGCACCGCAGCCCAGAACACCGACGCCGAAATCCGCGACCTGATGGCCGACTTCGAGGACGGCGTCATCGACAAGATCGTCGGACTCATCGAGCAGGACGCCGGTCGGCGCCCGATTTCCGACGACTTGCCGGCGTTGGTTCGCACCTTGGTCTCGACCACGGCCTACACGCTGTCGCGAGACAGCGCGTTCATCGGACGGGGCGGCGACCCGCAGCGCGCCGTCGACATCGTGGAACGACTGTGGCTCAGCGCCTTGTGGGGTGGCGGCCAGGTCTCTGTCTGAAAGACGGGGCCTGTGTAGGGTCGGGCCATGACGCGGTGGAGCGGCTACGCAGGCAAGCGGTGTTTCGTGACGGGGGCGGCCAGCGGCATCGGCCGGGCGACCGCGCTCAAGCTGGCCCAGCAGGGCGCGGTCCTCTATCTGACCGATCGTGACGCCGCCGGGCTGGAACAGACCGTCGCCGACGCCAGGGCACTCGGCGGGGAGGTGGCCGAACACCGCGCGCTGGACATCTCCGACTACGACGCCGTCGCGGCTTTCGCCACCGACATCCACAGCCGGCACGAGGCCATGGATGTGGTGCTCAACATCGCCGGGATCTCGGCCTGGGGCACCGTCAGCACCCTGACCCATCAGCACTGGCGCTCGATGGTCGACGTCAACCTGATGGGGCCCATCCACGTCATCGAGACCATGGTCCCGCCCATGGTGGCCGCCGGCCGCGGTGGTCGGCTGGCCAATGTCTCGTCGGCCGCGGGCATCGTCGCGCTGCCGTGGCATGCCGCCTACAGTGCCAGCAAGTACGGCCTGCGCGGGGTCAGCGAGGTGCTGCGCTTCGACCTGGCACGGCATCGCATCGGGGTGTCGGTCGTGGTGCCGGGCGCGGTGAAAACGCCTCTGGTGCAGACGGTTCAGATCGCGGGCGTGGATCGCGACGATCCGCAGGTGCAGCGCTGGGTGGCCAGGTTCGCCGGACACGCGGTGTCGCCCGAACAGGCTGCGGACAAGCTGCTGTCCGGGGTGGCCAAGAACCGGTTCATGATCTACACGTCACCCGACATCCGGGCCCTGTACCTGTTCAAGCGGCTGGCGTGGTGGCCCTACAGCGTGTCGATGCGTCAGGTGAACGTGTTGTTCACGCGCGCCTTGCGGCCGAAGCGAGGCTGAACCCCAAAACTGCTGAGCTTCAGCGCTTTCCCCAGTCCCACGGCGGCGCGGTGAGCATGGTCTGGCCGTCGATCTGGGTTTCGCCCCACTGCTTGACCAGTTCGACTTCGCTCGCGTCGCACGCGGCCAGCCGCTCGCGCAGCCGTGCCGAGTGCGTGACGACGACGACCTGCGTCTTGCGTGCGGCAGCGGCGATCATGTCCGCGAGCGGGCCCACCAGGTCGGGATGCAGGGACGTCTCCGGCTCGTTGAGCACCATGAGCGCGGGCGGTTGCGGCGTCAGCAGGGCGGCGCCCCAGAGCAGGAATCGCAGTGTGCCGTCGGACAATTCGGCCGAGCGTAGCGGCCGGAGCATGCCGCGTTGGTGCAGCTGCAGTTCGAACAACCCGCCGTCGGCGCTCACCGATATCTCGGCGCCGTCGAATGCATCGGCGACCGCGCGCGGCAGATCGTCGAACCCGGCTTCGAGGATGGTCTGCACGGCGGCGGCCAGGTCGTTGCCGTCGTTGCTCAGCACCGGGGTGCGGGTGCCCACCTGGCGGCGGCGGGCCGGGGCGTCCCGGTCGACGCGGAAGCCGTCGTAGAAACGCCAGTCGCGCAATCGGTCCCGGACCGCGGCCAGTTCGGGCAGCGCTTCGGGGTTCGCGTACTCCGCGAGGACGCTGCGGTAGCTGGGCAGGGCGCGGGTCAGTTCGTCGAAACCGCGGCCCGAGTCGGATGCCACCTCGGCGTAGGTCCGGGTGCGACGGACCAGGGCGCTGCTGGGCCGGGGAGTAGGCCCGGCGAACACGGTCTCGCGTTTGATCTCGGGGTCCTGGCCGAACATCGAGTTGTGTCCGGGGTCCTGCGGCAGGCCGAGGTCGATGAAATAGCCGAAATCGGTTGCCGCGAAGCCGAGTTCGAGCGATACGGGCCGGGTCCGGCTGGTGCCCTCGGTGGTACCCGTCCGGCGCGCGCCGCTGGTGTTCTCCGGCCCGGCCCACAGCACCGACTGCAACCCGCCCTCGCGGGCCAGGGACCCGATGACCTCGCCGCGTCCGCAGTCGGCCAGCAGCCCCAGTGCCCGGTACACCGAGGACTTGCCGGTGCCGTTGGCTCCGGTCACGACGGTCAGCTCCGACAGTGGCAGGACGATCTCGCGCAGCGACCGGTAGCCCCGGATGGCGATGGTGGTGAGCACTACTGCGGCATCTCCAGTTCCAGCCGCACCCCGAGCAGCCGCACCGGCCGGTCCAGTTCGAAGTCGTGCAGCAGGTCGATGGCGGTTCGGGTGATGGTCTCCAGATCCGTACCGGCCGCCGGCAACTTGCGAATCTTGGTGCGGGTGAAGAACGTTTTGGTGCGCACGGTCACGGCTACCCGGGTCACGACACGGCCCTGCTCGACGATCTCATCGAGGGTCCGCCGGGCCAGATCGCTGACCGCGGAGTCCATCTCGGCGATGTCGGTGAGGTCCGCCGGGAACGTCACCACGTGGCTGCGCGAGCGCGGCACCCACGGTTCGGCCGTCACGTTGCTGTCGCCGCCGCCCTTGGCGAGCAACAGGATCCACAACCCGGTGGTCGGGCCGAACGTCGACGTGAGCAGCTCGGCGTCGGTGCGGGCCAACTCCGCGACGGTGGTGATGTCCAGCTCGGCGAGCTTCTTCGCGGTCTTGGGACCCACGCCCCAGAGCGCGTCGACGGGCCGGTCGCCCATGACCGTCATCCAGTTCGCGGCGGTGAGTGCGAAGACCCCGGCCGGCTTGCCGAATCCGGTGGCGACCTTGGCACGCTGCTTGTTGTCGCTGATGCCGACGCTGCACGACAGGCCGGTCTCGGCGGCGATCACGGCGCGAATCTTCTCGGCCAGCTCGAACGGATCATCCACGGCCGCACCGACATACGCCTCGTCCCAGCCCCACACCTCGACCGGATGGCCGAGGTCGCGCAGCAGGCCCATCACCTGTTCGGAGGCTTCGTCATAAGCGGGTGCGTCCGAGGGCAGGAAGACGGCCTCCGGGCATTTGCGGGCGGCGGTGCGCAGCGGCATCCCGGCGTGGACGCCGAATTCCCTTGCCTCATAGGAAGCGCACGTGACCACCTTGCGGGGCTCGGTGGGGTCACCGCTGCCGCCGACGATGACGGGCAGACCGACCAGCTCAGGGTGCCGGCGCAATTCGACGGACGCCAGGAACTGATCGAGGTCGACGTGCAGTACCCACGTCATCTCAGGTCCCGCAAAGCTTGCGCGCCACGCTTTCCCACGCATCGCCCTGCGCCTGCAGGCTGTGACCCAGATCGTCGAGCTGGTGGCTGATGTAGTCGGCGTCGAGAAGGGCCAGCAGGGCATCGGTCTGGGCATCGAGGTCTCCCGCGGTGCCGGCGGTGTGCAGCAGCATCCGGACATGGGTGCGGTGGACGGCGGCCGCAGCCCCGAAGCGGCTCTGCGGATCACGCCCGGCGTCGGACAGCAGGGCGCGGTGCTGCCAGGCGAACTGAAGCCGGTCGCGGCCGTAGGCGAGCAGTCGTTCCAGCGGCGGTGCGCCGGGACCCAGCGGAGGTGGGCCGAACATCATGGCGTTCTGCTCGACCTGCTCGTCCTCGTCGAGGAGTACGAGCATGAGGCCGGCGCGGCTGCCGAACCGGCGGAACAGGGTGCCCTTGCCGACGCCGGCCTCGGCCGCGATGTCGTCCATGGTGACGGCGTCGGAGCCGCGCGCGGCGATGAGCCGGCGGGCCGCGTCGAGAAGCAGGAGCCGGTTGCGCGCAGCATCGCCGCGCTCGACCGGCGCAGCCGGACTCATCGGCAGACCCGCCATGGGCAGGTTCGTGGGCCGCAGTTGCGCCACCCCGTCGCTCATGAAAAAACTTTAACTCAGGCGGAATGAATCGGACCGCAGTCCGATTGACTCATGCGAGGATCGGTTCGCCGGAACGGTCCACAGAGACAAGCTAGGGGAAAGAAAATGGCAGATACCAAGGTCCTGGTCCTGGTCGGCAGCCTCCGCGCGGCCTCGCTCAATCGCCAGCTCGCCGAGGTGGCGGTCGAATCTGCGCCTGATGGCGTGACGGTACGTGTCGCGGACGGGCTGGCCGACCTGCCGTTCTACAACGAAGACATCGACAACGACTCGGTTGCCGAGGCGGTCGTCGCGCTGCGCCAGATCGCGGGCGACGCGGACGCGATCCTGGCTGTGACCCCGGAGTACAACGGCACCATTCCCGCCGTCTTGAAGAACGCGATCGACTGGCTGTCGCGCCCGTACGGCTCCGGCGCCGTCGCCGGCAAGCCGCTGGCGGTCATCGGGACCGCGCTCGGCCAGTACGGCGGGGTGTGGGCACATGACGAGAGCCGCAAGTCGTTCGGCATCGCCGGTGCGGATGTCGTCGACGTCAAGCTGTCCCTGCCGGCTTCGGCGTTCGACGGCAAGCATCCCCGCGAGGCGGCCGAGGTCGTCGAGGGCGTGCGTGGCGTGGTCGCCAAGCTGGCCGCCGAGGTCGGCTGAACACACCTCGGGTGAACATCAGGGCCGCCGGTATCCGCGAACGGATATCGGCGGCCCCGTTGCTGTGTGGCCGCTGAGCGAACACCGCGACGAAAATTCCGGTAGGTGCCGTTCTTCGGGGACAAACGGACTGACGACGAACTACGGTTTGGGGGTGGCCGGGAAAACAGGCAGTTAACGTGGCCGGTGGCGCAGACCGCACCGGCGCGGGTGACGCGTTGACGCAGGCGGTGGCCGGAATCGGCACGCGACTGGACGCTCGGCTCACCGACATCACGCGCTCCATCTCCGAGCTGCTGGTGTCCGACATCGCCGAGCTGCGCGACGAAGAGCAACTTCAGCAGATCCTGGCAGACTCGGTCGCCGCGAACATCGATGCGTTCTTCGCCGCGGCGCGACACGGTATCTCGATCGACCTCCTGCATGCCCCCGCGGCCGCGATCGAACACGCGCGGCGGCTGGCGCAGCGCGACATCTCCGCCAATGTGCTCGTCCGGTCGTACCGGCTCGGCCATCAGGCGGTACTGAAAGAGGTCCTGGAGGAGGTCCGGACCGCGGACTTCGACCCGCAGCTGGCGTTGGACGTCTTCGACGTGATGTCGACGATCTCGTTCAACTACATCGACAGGATCTCCCAAGAGGTCGTCGAGGTGTACCAACAGGCTCGCGAGAGTTGGCTGGAGAACCGGAACAGCGTGCGCATCACGGAGATTCGTGAACTGCTGGCCGGCGGCGACGTCGACATCGACGCCGCGACGGTGGCGATCCGTTATCCACTGCAGCGCACCCATCTCGCGGTGGTGCTGTGGTGCGACGACTCCGAGGACCGGTTGGCCGAGATGGAACGGTTGATCCAGCAGTTCGCCGCGTCGATCGGCGCGGCAGATTCGCCGCTTTTCGTCTCGGTCGACCGCGCCACGGCATGGGCCTGGGTCGCAGTGCCCGCGGCAGTGATCGCGGAGGCGGTGACGTGGCTGGGGAGCCTGGTGCCGGCCGACGGGCCGTACGTCGCCGCCGGCACTCCGCAGTCCGGCGTCGCCGGCTTCCGGCTGTCGCACCGGCAGGCCGAAGACGCCCGCGCCGTCGCGGTGGCGTCGGGTCCGCAGCGGCGCCGGTTCACCGCGTTCGGCCACCGTGGCATCGCGCTCGCGGCGCTGCTGGGGTCGAATGTCGATGCGCT
Source organism: Mycobacterium sp. SMC-16 (assembly GCF_046250085.1). Classification (NCBI taxonomy): domain Bacteria; kingdom Bacillati; phylum Actinomycetota; class Actinomycetes; order Mycobacteriales; family Mycobacteriaceae; genus Mycobacterium; species Mycobacterium sp. SMC-16. Next base: position 3,901,769 of record NZ_CP176427.1, on the reverse strand, counting down.
GTCGGCGTGGGCCACGGAAGTGCTTGGCCCGCTGGCCTGTTCGACCGACGGCGACCAGCGCCTCCGGGAGACGCTGCAGGCCTTCCTCAAGGCGGGTGGCAGCAACAAGGCCGCGGCCGAGGAACTGCACCTGCACACGAACTCGGTGAAATACCGGGTGCAGCGGGCGATCGAACGCCGGGGCCGGCCCATCGAGGACGACCGGCTCGACGTCGAGGTGGCGCTGCTGCTGTGCAGTCTGTTCGGTGACCGGCTGCTGGACCCGGTGGACGACGGCGGGTGACGGTGTTGCCCGCGGCAGCCCGATGTAACCCCGGCGGCTATCTACTTGTCGAAGTGGTCCCGGGGTGTGCCGGGCCGCACCGATGAGACGGGGCCAATGTGTCTGCACAGCGTGATCCTGTGCACCGACCCCCGCTCCGCGTGGTGTCGTCGGATTCCCGGTATCCCGACTGGGAATCCGTCTACCAGGACAACGCGACGTGGGTCTACCGCACGATCTACGCGCGGGTCGGCAATCAGGCCGACGCCGAGGACCTCACCGCCGAGGTGTTTCTCGCCGCGCTGCGGCCGTTGCGGCTGACGGCAAGTGCTGCCGAGGTGCGGTCGTATCTGCGCAGTACCGCGCGCACGGTGCTCGCCGCGCACTGGCGCGAGACGATGGGGCGGGAGATCACGGTGATCGACCTGGACATCGAGGCGCCGCCGGAAGCCGAGGAGTCCATCAGTACCGCGCCGGACCGTGTCGCCGCGGTGTTGGACGCCCTGCCGGACAACTATCGACGCATACTGGAGCTGCGATTTCTCCAGACCAAGTCGATCAAGGAGTCCGCAGCGGAGCTCGGCGTCAGCGTCGCCAACGCAAAGGTGTTGCAACACCGGGCATTACGGCTGGCGGCACAGATCAACGAGAAGGGCGAGCCATGAACGCGCGGGGGTTGCGCCGGTACCTCGACGATCTGCTGCGTGGCCGCAAGCCGTCGCGGTTCACGCCCGACGACTTCGACGCGGCGCAGATGCGGACGGCGATCGACCTACAGGCGGCCCGGCCCGGCGCCGACGAGCCGCGTCCGGAGTTCCTCGCCGATCTGCACGCCAGACTCGCCGCACAGTTCGACGGCGACGACGCGGCGGCGCCGAAGCCGGGTTGGCTGCGCGCCAACCGACGGCAGGTGATCGTCGGGACATCGGCGGCCGCCAGTGCCGCGGTGGCCGCGGTCGCCGTCGACCGGGCGTTGGTGGGCCGCACTGGGTCTGGCAAGCAGGACACCGCGAGCCAGGAGTTGGTTCCGTCGGCGGGGACGTGGCAGAAGGTTGCCGACAGCACCGAGGTGTCTGAGGGGGCGGTGCATCCGTTCGACCTGGGCTCGGTCGTGGGGTTCGTGCGCAGGGTCGACGGGAACGTGGAGGGCATCTCGGGTGTCTGCACGCATCAGGGCTGCCGGCTCTGGTTCGACGGGCCGGACGACAGGCTGCGGTGCCCGTGCCATTCCACGTCGTTCGCCACCGACGGGCACGTCCTGACCCATCAGTTGCCGATTGCGCCAAAACCCTTGCCGAAGTTCGAGGTTCGGGAGGTGGGTGGCGTGATCGAGGTGTTGGCGCCGACGCCGCCGAGCCAGCCGGCCTGACGCGGTGTAACCCGCCGCCGTATCTGTTGGTGAGGGTGCGCAGGCGCGCCCGAACCCGACGACTACGGAGGTTCCCGTCGTGTCGCGACGATCCCTGGTGGCGCTCTCCGGCGCAGTCCTGCTCCTGTCCGCATGCACCTCGACCGTTCCACAAAGTTCAACTGCAACCGCGGTTTTCAGTTCCGGCGTCACGCCTGGCATGTCGGGTTCCGGGTCCGGACCCGCGATGGGTTCGATGACGATGGCCCCGCCCGAACCGGGCCACCAGGCGCCGATGCCGGCCGGCCCGAACGCCGTCAACATCGACAACTTCGCGTTCGCGCCCGACACGCTGACGGTGCCGGCCGGAACGACCGTGACGTGGACCAACCACGACGAAGACCCACACAACGTCGTCGCCGAAGGCGGTCAGTTCCGCTCTCCGACAATGGGTTCCGGCGCCACCTTCAGCTACGTGTTCGCAGCGCCCGGCACCTACACGTACGTCTGCGGCATTCACCCCTTCATGCACGGGACGGTGGTCGTCAAATGAGTGACTCGCAAGGCGACCCGCAGCAGATGAACCGCCGCCAACTGCTCCGGCACACGGCGTGGTTCGGCGCGGCCGTGGGGCTGTCGGTGGTCGGCGGGGAAGTGCTGTCGCACGTCGCAGGTAGCTCTTCCGGGCCGGCCGCGCAGCCCACGCTGCGCTTCGCCCAGGTCAGTGACAGTCACATCGGCTTCACCGGTGCCGCCAACACCGATGTGGCCGGCTCGTTCACCCATGCCATCGACACCGTCAACAACCTCGGCTACACGCCGGATTTCGTCATCCACACGGGCGATCTGACGCATCTGGCCACGCCGGAACAATTCGACCAGGTCCGGCAGATGATGACCGGACTGCGCACCCCGCACGTGTTCACCGTTCCGGGAGAACATGATTCGGCCGACGACGCCGGCGCCAAGTACCGCCAGGCTTTCGGCGCGGGCACCCGCGGCGACGGCTGGTACAGCTTCGATATCGCCGGCGTACATGTCATCGCATTGGTGAACACACTGAACCTGAAGAAACTCGGCCACCTCGGCGTCGATCAACTCGAGTTCGTGGAGAAGGACGTCGCCGCGCTGTCGAGCGATACCCCGATCGTCGTGTTCAGCCACATCCCGTTGTTCGCGATGTATCCCGACTGGGGCTGGGGGACCGACGACTCCGCGCAGGCCTTGAGTTACCTGAAGCGGTTCGCCTCGGTCACCTGCCTCAACGGCCATGTGCACCAGGTATTTTCGAAGACCGAGGGCAACATCACGTTCCACAGCGGCACCACGACCGCCTACCCGCTGCCGCATCCCGGCGATGGTCCGGCACCGAAACCGCTGACGTTGCCGGCCGGCAAGCTGCACGACGCGCTCGGTATCCGTGAGGTCAGCTACCAGACCGGTCAGCACACGCTCGCGCTCAAGGAACGGACCCTGCTGTGACTCTTGTCTACCGTCTGGTGCTCGCGGCGGCCATGGTTGTCAGCGGCGGTGTGCACGCCTACCTCTATGTGCACGGGTACCGACACATCCCGACGATCGGCACCGGCTTCCTGGTGCAGGCAGCGGTGTTCTGTGCCGTCGGCGCGCTGCTGGCGGTGGGTGCGCCGCGGTGGTTCGGATGGGCCTCGGGAGTGCTGTCGGCGGGGGCATTGGCGGCGTTCGCGCTGTCGCGAACCGTCGGCCTGTTCGGATTCGTGGAGACGGGCGCCGAGCCGGTACCGTATGCAGTCCTCAGTGTGGTCGCCGAAGCGGTGGCCGTACTGGCGGCGGGGGTGTGGGCGGTACGCGCCACGCGGGGGTGATGGTCGCATCTGTCACGTCCGTCACGCGTGTACCACAGCAGTGATGCCCGTCGCGTGGAAATCGGCGTAGCTGGCCACTTCCGCCAGGCCGAGCCCGGCGCGTCGCGAGCGGCGCGTCGCCGCAACTTGTCGGTGGCTGGTGATAAACCGGTAGTCGGAGCGCGACACGCCCCCGGGTGTGATGTGCGACACGCCGAGAGAGTGTCTCGGATTCGGCCTTACGACCTGGGAATTTCACGAATGTTGTTCAGAACATCTTGTATCTGTTCGGTTTGTCGCCCACTAGGTGTAGTGTTTGACGGACCGACAGGCCCCCACAATTTGAGGGTCGGCCGGGGCCGCAAAGTCGGTCGGACGGGGATTCCCGGACGTGCTGACAGCAGTGGCTCGGGACGACCGGAGATGCGGGAATTTCAGGGGTTGCCGGGCCGCTGATCCGGATGGGGATATCAGCGGAAAGCGCTACCCCGTCAGTTGCCAGCCATGTTCAGTTCAGCTTCCAGGCCTTTCGAAGAGGAGTCGTACCGAGATGACCGTCACCGTGTACACCAAGCCGGCATGTGTGCAGTGCAACGCCACCTACAAGGCGCTGGACAAGGCGGGCATCGCTTACGAGAAGGTCGACATCAGCATCGATGACGAAGCTCGCGAGTACGTGCTGGCGCTCGGTTACCTGCAGGCCCCGGTCGTCGTGACCGACAGCGAGCACTGGTCAGGCTTCCGTCCCGACCGGATCAAGGCGCTCAGCACCGTGGCGGTCACCGCCTAGAAGACAACCAACCGGGGGAGGAGAAGGAAACAGTGAGCAATCTCGTCTACTTCTCCAGCGTGTCGGAGAACACCCACCGCTTCGTCCAGAAGCTGGGTATCCCGGCCACTCGCATCCCCCTGCACGGCCGCATCGAGGTCGACGAGCCCTATGTGTTGGTGCTCCCGACCTATGGCGGCGGACGTGCCACCCCGGACATCAACGACGGTGGCTACGTGCCGAAGCAGGTCATCGCCTTTCTCAACAACGAACACAACCGGTCGTTGATCCGCGGCGTTATTGCCGCGGGCAACAACAACTTTGGTGCTGAATTCGCGTACGCGGGCAATGTGGTCTCTCGTAAGTGTGGTGTTCCGTACCTTTACCGCCTCGAACTCATGGGAACCCCGGACGACGTCATCGCCGTTCGTGAGGGTCTGGAAGATTTCTGGAAGGAACTCTCGTGCCACCAACCGTCACAGCTGCAGAACCGGTAGCCGCCACCACGCACGCGCTGCCCGGTGAGAGCGACTACCACGCTCTCAACGCGATGCTCAACCTGTACGACGCGGACGGCAAGATCCAGTTCGACAAGGATGTGCTCGCGGCGCGGGAGTACTTCCTGCAGCACGTGAACCAGAACACGGTGTTCTTCCACTCGCAGGACGAGAAGCTCGATTACCTGATCGAGAAGGAGTACTACGAGCGCGAGGTGCTCGACCAGTACAGCCGCAACTTCGTCAAGCAGCTGCTCGACCGGGCCTTCGCCAAGAAGTTCCGCTTCCCGACGTTCTTGGGCGCGTTCAAGTACTACACCAGCTACACGCTGAAGACGTTCGACGGCAAGCGCTACCTCGAGCGCTTCGAGGACCGCGTCGTGATGGTCGCCCTCACTCTGGCCGCCGGTGACACCGAGCTGGCCGAGAAGCTGGTCGACGAGATCATCGACGGCCGGTTCCAGCCGGCCACCCCGACGTTCCTCAACTCGGGCAAGAAGCAGCGCGGCGAGCCCGTGTCGTGCTTCCTGCTCCGCATCGAGGACAACATGGAGTCCATCGGCCGCTCCATCAACTCGGCGCTGCAGCTGTCCAAGCGCGGCGGCGGAGTTGCGTTGCTGCTCAGCAACATTCGTGAGCACGGCGCGCCGATCAAGAACATCGAGAACCAGTCCTCGGGCGTCATCCCGATCATGAAGCTGCTGGAGGACTCGTTCTCCTACGCCAACCAGCTCGGTGCCCGCCAGGGCGCGGGTGCGGTCTACCTGCACGCGCACCACCCCGACATCTACCGCTTCCTCGACACCAAGCGTGAGAACGCCGACGAGAAGATCCGGATCAAGACCCTCTCGCTGGGCGTCGTCATCCCGGACATCACGTTCGAGCTGGCGAAGAAGAACGAGGACATGTACCTCTTCTCGCCGTACGACGTCGAGAAGGTCTACGGCCTGCCGTTCGCCGACGTCAACGTCACCGAGAAGTACTACGAGATGGTCGACAACGGCGCCATCCGCAAGACGAAGATCAAGGCGCGCGAGTTCTTCCAGACCCTGGCCGAGCTGCAGTTCGAGTCGGGCTACCCGTACATCATGTTCGAGGACACGGTGAACCGGGCCAACCCGATCGACGGCAAGATCACGCACTCGAACCTGTGCTCGGAGATCCTGCAGGTGTCGACGCCGTCGCTGTTCAACGAGGACCTGTCCTACGCCAAGGTCGGCAAGGACATCTCGTGCAACCTGGGCTCACTGAACATCGCCAAGGCCATGGACTCGCCGGACTTCGCCCAGACCATCGAGGTGTCGATCCGGGCCCTGACCGCGGTGTCGGACCAGACGCACATCTGGTCGGTCCCGTCGATCGAGCAGGGCAACAACGATTCTCACGCCATCGGCCTGGGGCAGATGAACCTGCACGGCTACCTGGCCCGCGAGCAGATTCACTACGGCTCCGAAGAGGGCATCGACTTCACCAACATCTACTTCTACACGGTGCTGTTCCACGCGCTGCGCGCCTCGAATCGCATTGCGATCGAACGCGGTACGAAGTTCGGCGGGTTCGAGAAGTCGAAGTATGCCTCGGGTGAGTTCTTCGACAAGTACACCGACCAGGAGTGGGCGCCGAAGACCGACAAGGTGCGCCAGATCTTCGCCGATGCCGGCATTCACATTCCGACGCAGGATGATTGGCGTTCGCTGAAGGAATCGGTGCAGGCGCACGGCATCTACAACCAGAACCTGCAGGCCGTTCCGCCGACGGGCTCGATCTCGTATATCAACCATTCGACCAGCTCGATCCACCCGGTCGCCTCGAAGATCGAGATCCGCAAGGAAGGCAAGATCGGCCGCGTTTACTACCCGGCGCCGTACCTCACCAACGACAACCTGGAGTACTACCAGGACGCGTACGAGATCGGCTACGAGAAGATCATCGACACCTACGCCGCCGCGACTCAGCATGTGGACCAAGGGCTTTCGCTGACGCTGTTCTTCAAGGACACCGCCACGACGCGTGACGTCAATAAGGCGCAGATCTACGCCTGGCGCAAGGGCATCAAGACGCTGTACTACATCCGGCTGCGCCAGATGGCTCTGGAGGGCACCGAGGTGGAGAATTGCGTCAGCTGCATGTTGTAAGCGTAGCTAACTAAAATGCGGGCTAGGGAATCCCCTGGCCCGCATTTTTGCGGCGACCACCTTGGAAGCTTGGCGTGTCTGCGGCCCGCGGTCCGCGGAAGGCCCGGCATGCTTCATGTGGGAGGGGAGTGTCGATGACTGCGCAGGAAGCAAGCCTTGTCGACCGAAGCGGGCGGCGATATCCCGCTGACCAACCCCGCTGGCGCGGTGACGACGGCAGCCCACTGGCCTTCGAACCGCTACCGGGCATCGGCCGCGAGCAGATCGCCACTGCGATCAACTCCCAGTGGCGTTACCGCTCGGCATTGCCAAATGATCCCTTGGCGCACATCGATCCGGTGACCCTCGGCGAGGGGCGGACGCCGTTGATCACCCGGACCTTCGACGGCGTCGACGTCGGCCTGAAGGTCGAGTCGATGAACCCCACCGGCAGTTTCAAGGATCGTGGCGTCGCGGTGATGGTGACTGCCTTGCGCCACCAGGGGATCGACCGAGTTCTCGAGGACTCCAGCGGCAACGGCGGATCCTCGGTCGCGGCGTACTGCGCGGCAGCGGGTATCGAAGCCCACATCCTGGTGCCGGCGGCTACGTCGCCGAACAAGATCGTGCAGAGCCGGCTGCACGGTGCCGACATCGAATTGGTCTCCGGCGCCCGACAGGACGTGGCCGACGAGGCGGTGCGCCGAGCCGACACAACGTTCTACGCCAGCCACAACTGGCATCCGTACTTCCTGCAAGGCATCAAACTGATCGCCTACGAGATTTGGGAAGACCTCGGATTCCGTGCCCCCACAGCGGTTCTTGTGCCCGCCGGTGCCGGCAGTCTGGTCCTCGGCTGCGCCATCGGATTCGGCGAACTGCATCGAGCCGGCGCGATAGAGCTGATGCCGCGAATCCTCGTCAGCCAGCCGCAGAATTGCTGTCCGCTCGTCACGGCCATCGAACAGGGGTGGGACGAGGTCGCCGAACACGAGTGGTCGACGACCGTCGCCGAGGGGACGGCCATCGCCAAACCCGTGCGGGATCGCGAAGTGCTGCAAGCGATCCGGGACACCGGTGGGACAGCCGTCGCGGTCCCGGAGGACGAGTTGGTTCCCGCCGTGGGCGAGCTTGCCAGGACCGGGCTGTTCGTCGAACCCACCAGCGCCCAGGTCGTGCCCGCGTTGCGCCGGCTGCATGCGGCTGGCGAGATCAGTGCCGCGGACACCGTCGTCGCCGTCCTCACCGGATCCGGGCTGAAGGCCAATCACCTTCTCACGCCAGGGCATAACGCTGGCGAGGGCGGCCTGCAGAGCCATACTGCAGGCCCATCGTGAGGGTGCCGGCCCGCACCAGATCCGCGAGGTAGCGCCGCGCGGTAGCCGGGGCGATGCCCACCAGTTGCGCTATCTCGTCTGCCAACAACGGTTCCCCTGCCTCGCGCAGCGCGTCCACGATCAGGCGCTCGGTCAGCGGGGCGCCGTCGTCCTTCTTGGCTGCCGGCCGCTCGGACCGCAGCGCCGAGACCGCCGAGTCCACCTGTTCCTGCGTCAGGTGTGGGCCGTCGAGAATCCGCCGATACGCCGTGTAGGCAGCCAGGCGCCGCGCCAACTCGGTGTTCGGGAACGGCTTGATGAGGTAGTGCAGGGCGCCTGCGGCCAACCCGGCCCGGATGCTCGCCGCATCGTCGGCGGCACCGAGAATGAATGCGTCGCAGCGCAGGTTGCGCACCAGGTCGATGCCGGAGCCGTCCGGCAGGTAGACGTCGACCAGCGCCAGATCCACCGGTGCCTGCGCGGCGTCGGCATCGGCCAACATCGTCCTGGCTTCCGTGATGGTTCGCGCCGAGCCGACCGTGACCAATCCGAGCATCGAGTCCACCACCGAGGCGTGCAGCGCGGCGACCCGAAAGTCGTCGTCCACCACCAGGATTCGCAGCTCACGCGTCATCGTCCAGAACACCTCCCGGAATCGTCGCCAGCACCGTCGTCGGCTCGCCGTCCGTGCCGCCGCGTGCGGCGATGGTGACGTCCCCACCATGTCCGCGTGCCACCTGCCGTGCGATGGCCAGGCCCATACCGCGCCCGCCCGGCACCGTCGGATCAGATCGCGTGGTCACGCCCTCCAAGAAGGGGTCGTCGACGGCGAACCCCGGCCCGGTATCGGTCACCACGATCACCAGATCATGTCCGTCGCGCAGCAGATCCAGCTCGACTGCCGGGACGTGCGCGTCCGGCGCTGAGTTCTCGGCCGCCGCGTCGATCGCGTTGTCGAGGAGATTCCCGACCACCGTCGTGGTGTCCACCGGGTGCGCGAGCGTACCGACCAGCGCCGTCTCGTCGCCCACTCGCAGCACGACGCCGCGCTCGTGTGCACGGGCCGCCTTCGCCCCGACGAATGCCCGTAGATGCGGCTCGTCGAGGCGTTCCAGACCCGGCACGGGGGCGACGCCGGCTCGCCCGGTGATCTCGTCCAGGTAGCTCAGCGCCTCGGCGGTCCGGTCGTCGCGGAGCAGGCCGGCCACCACGTGCAGACGGTTCGCCGACTCGTGGCGCTGTGCCCGCAACGCCGAGCTCATTGCCTGCACCGAGTCCAGTTCCCGGGGTGAGTGCCTCGATGTCGGTGCGGTCCACGGCCGTCAGCACCGTGCCCAGATCGGTGCCGTCGCGGTGTACCCGCCGGGACGACACCAACACCACGCGTTCGTTGACGGCCGCGGCCACCGGCACCGTCGTCGGCTCCGCCGCGACCGCGGCCACGCGGGGAGTCAGGCCCAGATCGCCGAGCGGTGTCCCTGGTTCGGCGGTGATGCCGAGCAACTCCCGCGCCCGCTCGTTGATCACCCGGGCGATGCCGTCCGCATCGATCGCGATGACGCCCTCGGCGCCCGAATGCAATACCGCGTCCTGCTCGCGGATCAGCTCGGCCATCTCCTCGGGCTCCAGGCTCAGGGTGAGGCGGCGCCACCGCCGGGTCAGCAGCGCCGAGCCAATGCCGCCCACCGTCAGTGCAATCGCCACCAACGTCACCATGAGGACCAGGGTGCGGTGGGTGGCCTGATTGACGGTGTCCATCGCCACGCCGACGCTGACCAGGCCGACGACGGTGCCGTCCGGACCGCGGATCGGTGCCTTCGCGCGGACCGAATCGCCGAGGGTGCCCTGCTGCACCGTCAGTTCGGACTTGCCACCGCGGACGGCGGACGGATCGGTGCTCAGCGGCCGGTCCAGCTGCGTCGCGTCGGGATGTGCGATGCGATAGCCGGCGTTGTCGGCGATCACGACGAACAACACCCCGGTGCGGGCGGTGATGGCCGCGGCCTGCCGCTGCAGCGGGGCGGCGGCCAGCTCCGCGGCGGAGGCCGGGTGGCCGGCCCGGCGCGCCGCCGATTGGGCGGCCGCGCCGGCCTGGACCTCCTGATCCGAGGCCACCGTCTCTGCGATGGCCTGGGCGCGGCGCGCGAATTCGGTTCGGGTCTGGGTGTCGGTGCGGTGGATGATGATGCCGAAACCGGCGGCCAGGCTGGCGGTCACGATCACCATCTGCAGGATCAGGATCTGCGTGCGTAATCGGATCCTCGGCATGATGGTCGAGGCTATCGCCGTCGACGACGGATCGGCCGCGGATCGGCGCGTCAGAGCGGTATCTGGCCGAGGACGACGCCCACCACCAGTATGGTCAGCGAGACCACCGCCGCGCGCCACAACACCTTCTTGTGATGATCGGCGAGGCCGACGCCGGCCAGCGCGACCAGCAGCAGGATCGCCGGGACCAGCGGGCTCTGCATGTGGAACGGCTGTCCGGTGATCGAGGCCCGCGCCATCTCGGCCGCGCTGATCCCGTAGTGGCCCGCGGTCTCCGAGAGCACCGGCAGGACGCCGAAGTAGAAGGCGTCGTTGGACATCAGGAACGTGAACGGGATGGACAGAATGCCGGTGATCACGCCGAGGTGCGGGCCCATCGACTCGGGGATGATGCCGGTGACCCAGGTGGCCACCGCCTCCACCATGCCGGTGCCCTTGAACACTCCGGTCAGCACCGCGGCAGCGAGCACCATGCCCACCACCGACACGATCGATGACGAGTGCCGAGTAATCGCGGCTTGCTGCTCGGCCACCTGGGGGAAGTTCACCATGAGGGCTACTGCAGCGGCGATCATGAAGAGCACCGGGATGGGCAGGATGTCCATGGTGAGCACCGCCAGCAGCGTGATGGTGACAAATGCGTTGAACCACAGCAGTTTTGGTCGGGCGACCTCACCGGAGATCGCGCCCGAGTTGTCGGCGGCACCTTCGAATGCGTCACCGCCGCCGAGGCCCGACGGTTCCGGCCCGCCTCCGACACCGGCCAGGACCCGCTCGCGAACCACGATCGAGCCGATCCGTTTGCGCTCCAGCACTCCCAGGTGCCACGCGAACGCCAGCACGATGAACATTCCGGCGATCAGCGACGGGATCATCGGGACGAACACCTCGGACGGCGAGATCTTCAGTGCGGCCGCCGCGCGCGCCGTCGGGCCGCCCCACGGCAGGATGTTCATGGTGCCGTTCGCCAACCCGGCGACCACGGTGAGCACCACCGGGCTGACACCCAGCTTCAGATACAGGGGTAGCAGCGCCGAGACGGTGACGATGAACGTCGTCGAACCGTCACCGTCGAGGGAGACAACCGCCGCGAGCACCGCGGTGCCGACCACCAGCCGCGCCGGATCGTGATCCACCATGCGGATCACGGTGCGGATGACCGGATCGAAAAGCCCGACATCGATCATGATTCCGAAGAACACGATCGCGAAGAACAGCATCGCGGCGGTGGGCGCCAGGTCCTTGATGCCGTCGGTGATCATCTTTCCGATACCGCTGCCCGCCCCGGCCAGCAGGCCGAAGACCACGGGGACGGCGATCAACGCCACGATGGGCGTGGCGCGCTTGGTCATGATGACGACCATGAATGCGGCGACCATGGTGAGGCCGAGGGCTACCAACATCAGCTATCTCCTGAGGGGGTGACTGGAGCAATCTCAGAAGGGTCGCTGTAACCGGCATCACAACGCGAGCTTGTACGTATTAGTCGGGCTTTTGCGTGTTTTGCTCGGTGGTGCGTTGCCCCACGCTGACGGTGACTAGTGCGTCATGCGCCCGCTGCCGGCGGCGAGGCGACGGCCCACCCGCGTCGCGAAACGGCCGGCCCGGATCAGCATCCGCGGGAGCGGGCTACGCAGGGTGGCGTGCTTCCGGACGTAATCCGGGACGTGCCACCGGTGGGTGGTGCCCGCCGCGAATACCGCGGAATCGCCTGGCCTCAGCCAGATTCCGGTCTGCGGATCACCAATCCGGACCTCGCCGGCGACGATATGCACCGCCTCCTCGGAGGAGAACGTCCAGTCGAACGTTCCGGCCGAACAGTCCCAGATATAGAACTCGACCGCCGAGTCGCCACTGGTGTGCCAGCGCCGCGACCGGGCCCGGGGTTGGCCCTCGATGACCCAGGACGGATCGATCGGGCTGTCCATCAGGTCGTCATCCTGTGCGAATGCTGACTGCATGCTGGGAATCGTAGTGGTGGGCAAGGCTCGCCGAGGCCGGTTCTCGGACTATGCGGCAGCGGACACCATCGTGAAGATCTGCCACGAGTGGCCGTCGAGGTCGTGGTAGCTGCGGCCGTACATGAAGTCTTCGTCATCGGTGTCGCCCACCGTCGCGCCTGCGGCCAGGGCGCCGTCCACCAGCCTGTCCACGCATTCGCGGCTGTCGACCGCCAGGCAGATGACGCACTCCTTGGTCTTCGAGGCGTCGGCGGTCTCGGCCGGGTGCAGGGAGTCGAAGACGTCGCGCTGCGTCAGCATCGCGTACTGGTTCTCGCCCAGCACCAACGTCACCGCGTTGTCGCTGCTGAAGGTCTCGTTGAACGAATAGCCGAGACCGGCGAAGAACTTCCGCGAGCGCGCGACGTCGGCGACTGGCAGATGGACGAAGATCATGGCGTGCATCGGGCTGCTCCTGTGGTCCGCGGCGCCCGGAAGCGGGTGCCGTCACAGAGGTAGACAGCCGGCCCGCCCACAACTCATCGCGTGCGTGAAGATGATCCGATGTCGACGACCGTTCAAGTCATCCTGGTCACCGCTCTCGTCTTCGGGATTGTGATCGCGATCTTCGGCGCGGTCTACGCGTGGGAGAAATGGGGCAAGGGCACGCGCCTGGAGCAGAAGGCGGACCGATTCTTCGATCGCCTGAGTGACATGTTCGACCGTTAGCGACACCGTCACGGCGCCGATACCCGTTGTACTCCAAGTTATTTGGCTATCAGGGGAAGGCGTACTGCACGACCACGGGTGCGTGGTCGGACAGCCGCGCGTCAGGTGTCGCTTCCTTGTCGACCGTCACCGATACGGCGGTCCGCGCGAGCCTCGGCGTGGCCAGGTGGTGATCGATCCGCCAGCCCACGTCCCTGACGAACGATTCGCCCGCCCAACTCCACCAGGACAGCGGCCCGGGCCGCTCGCCGTGCAGCGTCCGGACCACGTCGACGAGCGTGCGCGGGCCGATCTGCGCGTCCAGCCAGGCGCGTTCCTCGGGGAGGAAACCCTCCATCTTCTGTGCCGGCCGCCAATTGGTGACGTCGTGCGGAAGGTGCGCCAGGTTCAGGTCGCCGAGCAGCAGGAACTCGCGGCCCGTCGCGAGCGCCATCCGACGGCTGCGGTTCAGTTCGCGCGCGAACGCCGCGAGGAAGCGCATCTTCCGGTCGTACTTGGCGCCGCCGTCCGGAATGTCGCGGATGTTGCCGGGCCGCTGCAGGTGTGCGGGCAGGCCGCCCTTCGGCAGGTAGAGGCACGCCACCGTGAGGGGAGCGTCCGCGAGGTCGACCTCGAGATACCGGCCCTCGAGCGCTTGCGCCGCAAGTCCCCGGCTGCGCGGCGGATGCGAGACCCAGGTCCGCACGTCGGAAGGCGCCTCCCGCGTCAGGATCGCGACGCCGTTGCGGCCCGGGACGGAGCCACTGTCGATCGCCGCGTGATAGCCGTCGAACGCACCGACCTCCGCGGGCGGGCAGCGCAGCTCTTGCAGGGCCACCACGTCGAGTCCCCGCCCGGCGAGCCAGGCGTCGAAGCCACGGCGGCGTGCCGCCCGGATTCCGTTGACGTTGAACGTGGCGATGCCCAGCGGCGGGTTCGGTGTGTCAGCCATCGGGTCTACCCAAGCAGATAGGCAGGGAGACGTTGTCGCGCCCCGAGTAGTGGAGACCGTCGATAAGCGATGTCGAATCGCTATCTATTTTATATAGATGGCGTTCCGTATAAAATAGCGATGATTAGTGGTCGCGACAGGAACGCGTTTCGTGGTTCCAGATCAGTTGGGGAGGGTGCGCAGGATGTCGTATCGCACGCTGAAGTCGATATTCCATCAGCGTGACGCCGCGGGTGCCGATGCGGAGGAGCGCGTGCGTCGAGGGTCGCCGTCGGCTATGACCTGGGACTTTAATCTCGGAGGGCACCAAATGTTCTGCGTTGCGACACCGCAGATGTCTGTGCTGACTGAGCGGGCGATGATGCTCGACGCGCGTGCGCAGAGCACCTGGGCATCGCTGCCGCCGATCGCACAGTCTCACTACCTGCACTCGATGATCGTCGAAGAGATTCAGGCTACCAACGACATCGAGAACGTCAGATCTACGAGGCGAGAGATCGCCGATGCCTTGACATCATGGCAGGACGGCTCGACACAGAAGCGTCGGTTCCGTGAGATGGTCCGCTTGTACGAAGCCCTTGGCGATCGCACCGTGAACCCGCCGAAGACTCTCGACGACATCCGGGCGCTGTATGACGCGGTGACCGCTGGCGAAGTGGTGCCCGACGATGCTCCGGACGGCACCCGGTTTCGCGCCGGCCCGGTGTCGATCACCTCGGGTCAGAAGATCGTTCATGTCGGGCTGACGCCGGAGAGTGCAATCAATGACGCGCTGACGGTGATGCTCGCTCAACGCCGTGATGAGGATGTTCCCAGGCTGATCCGGGCCGCCGTTGCACATCTGATTTTCGAAGTTGCCCACCCGTTCTACGACGGCAACGGCCGGACCGGGCGTTATTTCATGGCCCTCGACATCGGCGAACTGCTGTCACCGATCTCTTGGTTCTCGTTGTCGGCGACGATCTTCGACAACAAAGATGCCTACTATCGTGCGTTTACGGAGGTCGAGCACCCGCTGAACCGTGGGGATGCGACGCCGTTCGTCGAGGTGATGCTCGGGATCTTCAGCGAGGCGCAGCACCGCCTTGCTACTGATCTCGATGAGCGTCGGGAAGCGCTCTCTGTGCTGCGCCAGTGCATCCACGACGTCGGGCGCCACGTCGACGCCCCCGTTGACATCGACGACGACGGCCGCGCGATCCTTTTTCCGCTCGGGCAGGCAGTTCTTTTTGGTCCTCGCGGTGTGCTGACGCTCGATGAGCTCACCGATTCAGGGAAGCGGTCTAAACAGTTCGTCCGGTCCAGGGTGCAAAGTTTCGTCGACGCCGGGCTCGTCGATGTGACATCCAGAAAGCCTCTTCGATTTCGGCTCAGTTCCGCGGGGCGTGCTCTCTGCGGCGTCGCGGTCCCCACGCCGACCGCCTAGTGTCCTGCGCCGTAAATTAGTTGATTAATTGTAGAATTGGCGGGTGGGAACCAGGGGTAGGCCGGTAGTCGAGTTGGTGTTGACCGACGACGAACGTGAGACGTTGCAGCGGTGGGCCCGTCGATCGAAGTCCTCGCAGGCGTTGGCCCAACGTTGTCGGATCGTGTTGGGTTGCGCGGCAGGGAAATCCAACAAGGAAGTCGCCGCTGATGAAGGTGTGTGGCCGCAAACGGTCGGCAAATGGCGTGGACGGTTCCTGGAGGCGCGACTGGAGGGTCTGGCCGATGAGCCGCGTCCTGGTGCGCCGCGCAAGATCACCGACGAGGCGGTCGAGCAGCTGATCGTGGCCACGTTGGAGCGTCAACCCAAAGGCGCCACGCACTGGTCGCGGTCTTCGATGGCGGCTGAGACCGGGTTGTCGAAGTCAACGGTCGGACGGATCTGGAAGTCGTTCGGCCTCAAGCCGCATCAGGTGGACACCTTCAAGATCAGCAACGACCCGCAGTTCGTCGACAAGGTCCGTGACGTCGTGGGGTTGTATCTGGACCCGCCGGAGAAGGCACTGGTGCTCTGCGTCGATGAAAAATCGCAGATCCAGGCCTTGGATCGCAGCGCGCCGGTGCTGCCGATGATGCCCGGCATGCCCGAGCGCCGCACCCATGACTACGTGCGGCACGGAATCACCACCTTGTTCGCCGCCCTGGATGTGGCCACCGGCGAGGTCTACGGCTCGATTCACCGCCGGCACCGCGCGATCGAGTTCAAGAAGTTCTTGACCAAGTTGGACAACACCGTGCCCGCTGACCTGGACGTCCATCTGATCTGCGACAACTACTCGACGCACAAATCGCCGACAGTAACCAAATGGCTTGCCGCCCATCCCCGATTCCACATGCACTTCACCCCGACCTACTCGTCGTGGCTCAACCAGGTCGAGCGGTGGTTCGGGTTACTCACCGACCAGAAACTGCGCCGCGGCGTTCACCGCTCAATTCAGGCCCTCGAGAAGGACATTCGCGAGTGGATCGCAGACTGGAACGACAACCCCCGCCCGTTCAACTGGACCAAGACCGCCGACGAGATCTTCGAACGACTCGGTTCATATCTTCAACGAATTCCCGGCGCAGGACACTAGTTAAGGAATACAGATCACGAAAAACGCGTGCGATAAGTGGCCATCTGGCGCGTCTGCGTGTCCCCTGATCGGTGGAGAACGGTTCCACCGGCGAATCCGCTGTTCGGGGGAATCCGGAAAGCCGCCGTCCGCGGAATAGTTGTCGGTGTCAGAGGAACGGCCCAAACCCCCTCTCGATCAACAACATTCACGTACAGGAGGCCCCATGAACATTACGACGGCTCGTATCGCCGCTGCCGGAACGGGGATCGCCGCCGCGCTCTCCTTCGCCGCGGTCGCCCACGCGGGAACCATGCCGGTCACTCATCCCGGTGAGCCGACCATCGCGATGACGATCACCAACCACACCGACAAGGTTCAGTTCCTGCTCAACGACGGGACGAGCCCTAACGGCACATGGGTCGACGGCCCCCAGCGGATACTGGCCCCCGGCGCCACAGAAACGGTGACAGCCGTTGCACCACAAGGTGACTCACTCGACATGCACGTCGCCTACCGGGTGGGCGTCGGCGGCCCGACCGCCACCTACGAGGTCAGCAACTCGAAGACCAACACGAATGTCGCGGGCACCGGCGTCACCGGATTTCTCGCCAGGAATTACTGGATCAATCACAACTTCGGCAGCCACTACCCGAACACCAATGTCGGCTTCGACCTCTGGTGAGTGCTGGAGTTTTGACGGATCGGAAGTGACGGACCGGTGGCTACCGGTCCGTCACGCTTCGCGCGCCTGATCGGCGTGCAGCGCCTTGATGCGGCGCTGCTCGCGCAGCACCTGCTGGTAGCTCTCGCGTTCGATGATCAGCCAGTCGGGCTTCTCCTCGAGCAGCGCGTCGATCTCCTCGGTGGTCAGGGCCTTCTCGACGCCACCGCGCGCGAGGCCGGCGATCGAGATGCCGAGTTTGGCGGCCACCAGGTTCTTGGGGTGCGGCCCGTTCTTGCGGAGGTCCTTGAGCCACTGCGGCGGGTCGGCCTGCAACGCTGCCAGCTCGGCGCGGGTGATCGCGTTCTCCTGGAACTCGGCAGGCGTCGCGGGCAGGTAGACGTCCAGCTTCTTCGCCGCGGTGGCGGGTTTCATGGACTGCGCGTTGGGCCTGCTCATGGGCATCAGCCCATCGGTAGGTCGACGCGATGACCCCGTACGATCCGCGACGTGGAGTTTTCGACTCTGGATCTCGCGACCCGCAAGTTCTGGCGGGCCACCGGCAGAGCCGTCGACCTCGACGGCGGCGACGCCTGGCTGCGGGCGCCACTGGGGTCTCGGGGCGGCGGGAACAGCTGGCTGCGTGCCGAAGCGGCCCGGCGCGGTGGCGCACTGCGCGACGACGATCCCGACGCCGGTTTGCAGCCCGATCTCGAGGGATTGTCCGGTCC
The DNA here is from genome assembly GCF_046250085.1 of Mycobacterium sp. SMC-16. NCBI lineage: Bacteria > Bacillati > Actinomycetota > Actinomycetes > Mycobacteriales > Mycobacteriaceae > Mycobacterium > Mycobacterium sp. SMC-16. Next base: position 3,883,837 of record NZ_CP176427.1, on the reverse strand, counting down.
CGGATTCGATGCCGCGGCCGTCCACCCGATGATTCACGACTTCTACACCCAGACTGCGCGCTGGCGCATGGAGGTGTGGAGCAGCTGGTCACCGTTGTTCTGGGCGGGCGGCGAGCTGATATCGCGCATGTTCGGTAAGCGCGTGCAGCAACTGGCGTTACCGATGCGTCCTCTCGACGTTGCACGGGGCATCGATGGTCGGGTGTCGGTGATCACCGACGGCACCGGCGCACAGGTCGCGGCCGGCTGGATCCGGACCTTGCGCGGCAACGGCGACACCGTGTTCAGCGGATGTTATTCGCGCAGAACGCTTCCCGGCGCCGACCGGGCGAGCGTGCACGTGACGTTCCCGTTGGAAGAGGGCAACGTCCAGGTCTTCCTGCGGCCGCAAAACCTGCCGGGCGGCGGCCTGCGGTTGTCTTCGCCGACCGGCCGGTGGGGCGCTGACGGGGCGTACGTCCTGGTGCGTGACCGCGGGCGCTACTTCGCGCGGCGGGTGCCCGTGCACGAGACGTTCGACCTATACGTCGACGGCGAGCAGGTGCTCCGTACCGACCATGTGCTGCGGATGTGGAATATGCCGGCCGTCCGCCTGCACTACAAGCTCGAACGCCGCGGCACGTAACCGGTACGTCCGTCCCAGTGGCCGTGTTCGGACAGCGGCCGGAATCGGTACGTCGCGAACTCACGGTGGAAGTCCCGGCGGCGGCGTTCTGCCATCGCATCGGCATGGCGAGCCGGGTCGGCGAGCTCTGCCGCTCCACCCCGGCCGTGCACCATGTCGGTCATCGCCCGCACCGAGTTCCAGATCGAGAAAGTGGAGATCGAGCGGGGCGGACGCATCGCGGCCAGCGCCAGGGTGGCGTCCGGGTGGTCGCGGACCAACCGCTCGACGGGCTTGCCCCACGTCAGAAAGCGCGGCACTTCGGGCAATCGCATGCGGGCCAGGGTGACGGCCACGACGGGCTCGTCATCGTCGGAGGCCTCGGCCTCCTGCGGTAGATCGGGGAGCGCCACGAGCGTGGACCAGCGCCGCAGAAACGTCATCCGGACATGCCAGCCGGCGTCCAGGAGCGCGCCCGGCCCGGCCAGGAATGCGTCGATCGCGGCCTCGTCCTCCCATCGGGCGAACATCGCCAGCCGCCGCGCCTGCAGCCGGTCGGGGGAGATGGTCGGCGCGCCGAGCCGCATCAGCGACAGGCATTCGGCGTAGCGCAGCCCCGCCACCCGGTCGGGCCGGGGCGGTCGCCGCAGCAGCGGCACCGTCGCCGTGATCGGCAGCTCGACGAGATGGAACGTGAAGACGCCGAGCCCGGTCATGCCTCAATTGTCGGTGCTGACGATGACGCGCCCGACGCACGTTTGGGTAGCGTGATGGCCGTGGCACCGTCCTCCTCGCTGGCCTCATTGACCCTCGGGTACGTACCCGGTGGGACGCCCGCCAAGTGGGCGCGGATCTGGGCCGAGCGCCGTCCCGACGCTGCGCTGGTACTGCATCCGGTGACCGCGGCGGATGCGGCCGACGCGCTGCGGGCCGGCACCGTCGACGTGGCGTTGCTCCGGCTGCCGGCGGACACGACTGGGCTGGCCGTCATCTCGCTGTACGAGGAGACGACGGTGGCTGTGGTGCCGACCGATCATCTGCTCACCGCCGTCGACACGATCACCGCTGCCGACCTCGACGGCGAGCCGATCCTGGTACCGCGCGACCACGTGGTCGCGTGGGCGGACGCCCCGGGCACACCGGTTGACCATCGGCCCGAAACCACCGAGGACGCAATCGAACTCGTCGCCGCCGGGATGGGCGCGCTGATCGTCCCGCAGTCGCTCGCGCGGCTGCATCACCGCAAGGACCTCACGTACCGGCCGATCACCGACGCGCCCACCTGCCCGGTCGCGCTGGCGTTTCCGGAAGGTGAGCAGCCGGACCTGGTCGAGGAGTTCATCGGCATCGTGCGTGGCCGCAAGGCCAGTTCGTCGCGGGGGCAGGCCGAGCCGGCGCCGAAACGCAGCGCGCGGGAGAAGACCCTCGCCAAGCAGGCTGCGCGGGCCGCGGCGGGCAAGGGAGTCGTGGGCAAGTCGGCCCGAAAACCTGGCCAGGCCAAGCGTGGTCGGCGCTGAGGGCGTCGTAACCCCGTTGCGTTTGCTCGGCGCTACTACACTCCCAGGCCATGGGCAGACCGTCGGCGGGCACAGGCAAAACCGCCGCGTCACGATCCGCGACAGCACGAGGTCCACGCACCATCCGTGGTCTCGACGCCGAACAGCGTCGGGTTCACCGCCGGGAACAGCTGCTGGCATCCGCGTTCGAGTTGATCGCCCGGGACGGTTACGCGAACACTTCGATCGAGCAGATCTGCCAGAGCGCAATGGTGGGGAACAAGGCGTTCTACGAGACCTTCGAGAGCAAGGAAGACTGCTACATCGAGTTGCTCCGGCAGATCGCCGAGCGCATCGAACGTCAGGTTGTCGAGATCCTCGACAGCGCCCCCGATGACGACGACGAGACGGTCCGGCTGCTGCTGTCGGCGTTCGCCCACGCCCTGGTCGATGACCCCCGGATTGCGGTGGTGGCATTCGGCGAATGCGCGGGTATCTCGCCGCGCGTCGAGCGCCAGCGCCGGGAGAACCGGCGTTGGACCGCAACGTTTGTCGAAGAGCTGTGGCGGCGTCGCGAGTTCCCAGAGATCGCGGACCTCGCCACGATCGACTTTCATGCGCTGGCGGTCTTGACGGTCGGCGGTCTGTTCGAGGCGGTTGCCGACTGGCTGCACGATTACGAGCCCGACACCGAATCACGGCCGAGCATCGACACTCTCATCGGGAATCTGACGAGCTTCATGGCGGTGGTCCGGGCGGGTATCGCCGCCTCGGTGCGCTGATCGCCGGCCGCGCCATACTCCGGCGCACCCGATCGCGCACCGGTTTGACAAGAGTTCTTGTTTTTGACAAGAGTTCTTGTTCTGAATGAGTGGTTGCTATAACGTCCTGCGGCTATGGGGGTCAATTCAACACAATTGCAATCACCGCGACGGACGACCACGGTCCTGGCGAGGGGTGTCGCGGTCGGTATCGCCGCAGCGGCTGTAGTCGGCGTATCGACGCCGGCCGCGCCGATCGTGTCGCAGGCCGCCGTACGGCTCGTCGACACCACGATCGGCATCGGGGGATCGTTCGACCCCCTCGGGCTGAGCATCCCGATGTTCTTCTACGGAACGGCTGTCCCCCAAGGAGATTCATTCCACGTTGTGCCATACCCGGGGCAGATCAACGTCGAATGGCCGATCATCTCCGCGCTGCCGGGCTTGTCCGGCGTCCCCTACTGGCCGCACTCGCTGAAACAGTCCGAACGCATCGGAGCCGGCTATCTCGAGCAGGACATCGCCAAACAGGCATCTGGCGAGAAGATCACCATCCTCGGCATGTCACAAGGCGCGCAGGTCGCCGAGATCGCGCGCGCCGACATGGCCAAGGACCCGACCTATGTTGCCCACGCCGGCGACTACAGCTTCACCCTCATCGGCGATCCGTACCAACCGAACGGCGGCATCCTGTCACGCTTCACCTCGTGGAGTCGTGTGCCGATCCTCGGTGATCTGTTTCCGCTCGGACGACCGGGGCCGTCCGACAGCCCATTCCAAACCACCGTCTACCAGAACCAGTACGACGGATTCGCTGATTTCCCGGCGTATTTCAACCCGCTGGCCGTCGTCAACGCCTTGCTGGGCATCATGTTCGAACATGTCCTTCCCGGCTATGCGCTGGAGCCCAAGACCAGTTCCAACACCGTCAGCACCACCGTGGGCAACACCACGTACGTGACTTTCCCGCAGCGCCTGCCGCTGCTGGCGCCGCTGCGCCTTGCCGCGTCCCTGATCGGGGCGCAGCGCCTCGTCGACGCCATGGACCCGGTCCTGCGCGTCATCATCGAAAGCGCTTATGACCGCACGGCGGATCCCAGTCAGGTCAAGCAATTCAGCTGGATAACGCCACAGGCCAAGATCTCTGCCGCCCTCAAAGAATTGCCCGGGGCGCTCGCGCAGTCGATGCAGATTCTCCGCACCGGTAAGTACACGCCCACCTTGCCGCAACCCACGGTGGATGCCACCGAACCGGTGACGCCCACGACCGATCACCCGGCGAAGCAGGTGGACAACTCACCGCTGGCCAAGGCGATCCGGCAATCGGTGGTGAATCTGACTGCGGCGCTGACGAATATCACCCGTCCGGTGGCCAAGCTGTTGCAGGTGGTCGGCGGCCAGAAGCCGACGTCGGCGCAAGCGCCGAGCGCCGCCGCAGCCGTCGCCGCCTCGTCGACCACGACCCCGCAGGCGCTACCCAGCGGCGGAACCCGGCTTCCGGTAACGGTAACCACGGCGCCGCAGACGAAAGCGACCACGCTGCAGACGAAGCCGACGGCCGCTGTATCGGAGCGGGCGACGACGCCGGCTGCGCCACCTTCGTCATCTGCCGGGCAAGCGAAACCGGCAAAGTCCGGAAAGCTGCGCCGATCAAGGGCAGATTCCGTCGAGTCCGACCGGGCGCCCCGCGACCAGCGGGAGCAATCCGCCGGCCCCGGCCGTGCGGTATCTGACGCCGACACGTCAGCGCCAAGCATCAAAGCCCCGGCGCCGACCGCCAAAGCCGGCGACCGGAAAAGCGAATCCACCAGGAGCACAACCAAATACGACGCGCCCGCCGGCGCGAAGGCCGATCACGCGCAGTCGGCAAAGAGCGCCCGGCCGGCGGCGTAGTCAGGTGTGTGCCGGCCCCTCGGCTTTCTTGTACAGCGACTTCAGCAGCACATCACGAAAGACGCGGCTGTCGACTGCGCGGCGGCCGGCGTCGGCCACCCACGGGACACCGGCCAGCCGGTGGAAGAACCGTCCACGCCGGTACTCGCGGCCCCATGCGGCCTCGATCCGCTGCTCGTAATTGGTGAAGTCGCCGGGACCGCCATTCGCCAGGGCGGCGACGGCGCATTCGCCTGCGGCCAAACCGGATTCGAGTGCCTTGGAGATGCCGGCGCCGGAAGCGGGCTTGCCGGCGCCCAGCGCGTCGCCGGCGAACAAGATGCCGGGCCGCCACGGCGGCCATGCGGTGAACCCCATGGGCAGCCGCCAGGCCCGGACGCTCTTGTTTCGTTTCAGCTCGTCGATCGACGGGAGCGCCCAGTCGCGCGGCAGCGTGTTCAGGAAGTCGCCGAGAAACTGGGTTGCGTTGATGGCCTGCCAGTTTCGGTAGCTGTTGACGTAACCCAGCCCGATGTTGAAGTTGCCGTTGCCCATGGGGAACACCCAGCCGTAGCCGGGCAACTGGTGACCGTCGAACAGCAGCTTGAGATAGATCTCCAGGGCATCGGAGTCGGCGCGGTCGGCCGGCATCTCGGCGCGAATGGCGATGGCCGAATAGCCGTGCAAGTCCGAGTCGAGGTGCAGCGCGCGCCTGAGCGGGGAGTAGGCGCCGTCGGCGGCGATCACGGCGTCGGCGTGCACCGCCTCGCCGTCCCTGAGGACCACGCCGGTGATCCTGCCGTCGTCGCTGCGCTCGACGCCCGTCACCTCGCAACCCTGCCGCACTTCGGCGCCCGCGGCCTCGGCATGGCCGAGCAACAGCGCATCCAGGTGGGTGCGGCTGACGGTGCAGCCGTGGTCGGGCATGCCGGGTCGGCGCGGGAACGCCAGCTCCCATTGGTGCGGGCTGAACACCGTGACCCGATTGATCCGGTGGAACTCGGCGACCTGTTGTGCGAGGCCCATCTTCTGCAGGTAGCTGACCCCGCGGGCCGTCAGCCCGTCGCCGCACGGCTTGTCGCGGGGGAAGGTGGCCTTGTCGAGGACGAGCACGCCGGCGCCGGCCTGTGCGGCCTGCCACGCAGCAGCCGATCCGGCCGGACCTCCGCCGGCGACGATGATGTCGTACCGCTGCGGCATGTGATCAAGTCCCCTGTGAGGCCGGTACTTTCAGGCGGTGCCTGAGGGCGATGGTACGCGCGAAGCCTGCCGGCCGGCTGGCGTGACCACGCGCCCGCAGATGTGACATGCGCCGCGCCGGGCGGTCTGAGCAGGTCAGATTTGGCCCGCCCGGTACAGTGGCGGGGTGCGCAGGCCATCTCTTCCACGCACCGGCATCCAGGCCGGGGTGAAAGTTCCTGGTGTGCCGGGCGTGAATGTTCCTTCCGTCAGCGTGCAGGTGAAGGTCACTCCGCCCAAAGGCGCCCCCGAGAAGGTGGACGCCCGCAGCGAGCGCTGGCGCGAACATCGGCTCAAGGTCCGCGAGGAGATCGTCGACGCGGCGTTCCGCGCGATCGACAGGCTGGGCCCGAACGTCAGCGTGCGGGAGATCGCCGAAGAGGCCGGCACCGCCAAGCCCAAGATTTACCGGCACTTCGCCGACAAATCCGACATGTTCTCGCAGATCGGCGAGCGCATGCGCGACATGTTGTGGGCGGCCATCATTCCGTCCATCGACATCGAGAATGATTCGACCGGCGACCTCATCGGCGCTGCTGTCGGCCACTATGTGGACCTGGTGGACCAGCACCCCAACGTGGTGCGCTTCCTGCTGCAGGGCCGGTTCGCCGACCAGTCCGCCGCCGCGATGACGACCGTCAACCGCGGCCGGGACATCACCCTGGCCATCGCCGCCATGATCAGCGGCGAGCTCAAGGACATGGACCTGGATTCCGCCGTCTTCGAGCTGGCGGCGTTCACCTTGTTCGGTGCCGCCGCGTCGGCGACCGACTGGTGGCTCGGGGGGAGCGATGACACACCGCGCCGGCTGCCCCGCGACCAGTTCGTCGCGCACATGACAACCATCATGATCGGCGCCATCAACGGCACCGCCAGGCTGCTGGGGGTCCGGTTCGACCTGGATCTGCCGGTGCATGACGCGGTCCGCCGCGAAGAAAACGTGGGCTGACCACCTCGCTCTAACTGGTGCGTTGACACCTCGATGGTCTGACCGGACACTGTGAAGTATCCGGTACCGCCGTTCCCAGGAAAGAGCAGGTTCATGACGGTTTCCGAACAGTCCGCCGACGTCGAGGTCGCCGCCGAGCCGATCGTGACGCGGGCGGTGATCATCGGGTCCGGTTTCTCCGGGCTGGGCATGGGCATCGCGCTGCGCAAACAGGGCTTCGGTGCGCGCGACTTCCTGATCCTGGAGAAGGCCGACGAGGTCGGCGGCACCTGGCGCGACAACACCTATCCCGGCTGCGCGTGTGACATCCCGTCACACATGTATTCGTTCTCCTTCGAGCCGAAGGCCGACTGGACGCACATGTGGTCGTTCCAGCCCGAGATCCTCGACTACCTCAAGGGCGTCACCGACAAGCACAACCTCCGCCGCAACATCCGGTTCAACACCCACGTCGACCGCGCGCACTGGGACGAAGACGAGCGGCGCTGGCACATCTACGACACCGACGGCCAGGAGTACATCGCGCAGTTCCTCATCTCCGGTGCGGGCGGCCTGCACATCCCGGCGGTTCCCGAAATCGAAGGCAGCGACGAATTTGCCGGTGCCGCTTTCCATTCCGCACAGTGGGACCACAGCGTCGACATCACCGGCAAGCGCGTCGCGGTGATCGGGACCGGCGCCAGCGCCATCCAGATCGTGCCCGCGATCGTCGACCAGGTGTCCGAGTTGCACCTGTACCAGCGCACCCCGGCGTGGGTCATGCCGCGGCCCAACAACGCCTTTCCGGAATGGATGAAGAACACCTTCCGCCGGGTACCGGGTACTCGGGCCCTCATGCGGGACGCCATCTACTGGATTCACGAAGGTGTCGGCTTCGCGATGACCAAGCAGCCGCGACTGCTCAAAATCGGTGAGCTGCTGGGCAAGTGGAACATCAACCGCAGCATCAAGGACCCCGAGCTGCGCCGCAAGCTGACCCCGAACTACGTCGCGGGCTGCAAGCGAATCCTGAACTCCGACACCTACTATCGCGGCATCGCCAACCCGAAGACGCAGGTCTTCACCGAGGGTATCGAGCGGATGACGGCCAATGGCATCGTCACCCGCGACGGCGTCGAGCACCCCGTCGACGTGGTGGTGTGGTGCACCGGTTTCCACGTCACCGACTCCTACACCTACGTCGACATCAAGGGTCTCGGGGGAGAGGACCTGGTCGACCGGTGGAATCGCGAGGGGATGGCAGCCCACCGCGGCATCACGGTGGCGAACATGCCGAACCTGTTCTTCCTGCTGGGCCCGAACACCGCACTGGGCCACAACTCGGTGGTGTTCATGATCGAGTCGCAGATCCGCTACGCCGCGCAGGCCATTGCCGCCGCCGACAAGGCGGGCGCCGCCGCGCTGATGCCGAGCCGCCGCGCCCAGGACGAGTACAACGCCGAGTTGCAGCAGAATCTGGCCGGCACGGTGTGGAGCACCGGTGGTTGCCACAGCTGGTACATGGACGAGCACGGCGTGAACCGCACCCTGTGGAGCGGCATGACCTGGCAATACTGGCTCGAGACCCGGAAATTCCAGTCGACGGAGTACGAGTTCATCCGCTGAAGCGGCCTCCGCGGCGCGACACGCCAACACAACTTTTAGCGGTGTTCGGCGACGGCAGACACCAGGGGTAGTGTCTGTGGTGCCGATCCGGCAAACACAGTTCCAGGCGAAATGGGGTCACGGTGTCTGAAGGTATGAAGCTGATCGACCGGGCCTCCGCGATCAACTGGAACCGCGTGCAGGACGACAAGGACGCGGAGGTCTGGGACCGTCTCACGGGCAACTTCTGGTTGCCGGAGAAGGTGCCGGTGTCCAACGACATCCCGTCCTGGGGCACCCTGACCGACAGCGAAAAGCAGCTCACCATGCGGGTTTTCACGGGCCTGACGCTGCTGGACACCATCCAGGGCACCGTCGGCGCCGTCAGCCTGATTCCCGATGCGCTGACCCCGCACGAGCAGGCCGTCTACACCAACATCGCCTTCATGGAGTCGGTGCACGCCAAGAGCTACAGCAACATCTTCTCGACGCTGTGCTCCACCGTCGAGATCGACGAGGCGTTCCGCTGGTCGGAGGAGAACCCGAACCTGCAGCGCAAGGCCGAGATCGTCATGAAGTACTACAAGGGTGACGAGCCGCTCAAGCGCAAGGTGGCCTCGACGCTGCTCGAGAGCTTCCTGTTCTACTCCGGCTTCTACCTGCCGATGTACTGGTCCTCGCGCGCCAAGCTCACCAACACCGCCGACATGATCCGGCTGATCATCCGTGACGAAGCGGTGCACGGCTACTACATCGGCTACAAGTACCAGCGCGGCCTGGCCATGGTCGACGAGGCCAAGCGGACCGAGCTCAAGGACTACACGTACGAGCTGCTCTTCGAGCTGTACGACAATGAGGTCGAGTACACCCAGGACCTGTACGACGGCGTCGGCCTCACCGAGGACGTCAAGAAGTTCCTGCGCTACAACGCCAACAAGGCGCTGATGAACCTCGGCTACGAAGCGCTGTTCCCGCGCGATGAGACCGACGTGAACCCCGCGATCCTGTCGGCGCTGTCGCCCAACGCCGACGAGAACCACGACTTCTTCTCGGGTTCGGGTAGCTCGTACGTGATCGGCAAGGCCGTCAACACCGAAGACGCGGACTGGGACTTCTAAAGCGCAGTTCAGTGCTGTGATTGCGGGGCGTATCGGGTAACCGATGCGCCCCGCATCTCATTGGATCGGGATTCTGGGTTCTGTGGGGCGCCCGTCAGGCCAGCGGTGGTACCGGGTTGATGGTGAACCCGAACTTTGTCAGCGGCTCAAGGGATTTGCGCGCCTCGGGGCTGGCCACCGCGAAGGTGATGATCGCGGTCTGATCGCTGACGGCCGATGCGAACAGCGCCATGAAATTGCGCTGCAGCGCCGAGGTCATGTCGCTGTTGGCGGTCCATTGCGTGATCCACAGGCCGTTGGTCAGGCCCGGGTTGACCGCGCTCGCGCAGGTGCCCGCCCGGACCGCGCCGGGCCAGTCGCGGGCGGCGATGGCGGGATCGTCCTGGTTGAAACTGCCTGGCGCACAGACGGATTTCTGCCAGTCGTTGAGCACGCCGGTGACGCCGGGCGACACGGGGGCCGGAGCCGGCGGCTCCGGATCGGCATGCGCGACGCTCATCGGCAGCAAGGTGATGGCCACGCCGGCGAGGGCCAGCTGGGACAGCGGAGCGCGGCGGCGAGCGGACGTCATGATCCAAGTATTAATGCGTGACAGTAAATTCCGTCAACCGGACGAGTCAGTCGGCGTTGGACTGCCGGTCGCCGACGAAGGCCAGCAGTGCGGCGTCGCCGGAGCGGATCACGTCGACGCGCTCACCGCCGTCGCACTGGAACAGCCCGATGGTCAGTTCGTGCGCACGGCGGCCGATGATCCGCCAGACACCGCCTGCCAGCTCCCAGCGCTGCAGGATGTCTACCGGATCGTCGGGCACAAGGGAGATTGTGGCCGGAACCCCGAGAGCAGACGTGAAAACCCCCGATGTCGGCGCGTCCAGTGGTGGGTTGACCGGGGAGCGGCGAGACTTACCGGGTGTCGACGAAGTCGCTGCTGCTTTCGGTGCTGAACTGGCTGCGTGCCGGTTACCCGGAGGGGGTCCCAGGCCCCGACCGGGTGCCTCTGCTGGCATTGTTGCGGGCCACGCCGCTGACCGAGGAGCAGGTGGCCGAAGTGGTGCGCAATATCGCCGAGGCCTCAGCGCCCGCCGACGTCGACAATCCCATCGAGCGCGACGACATCGCCGAGTTCATCGCCGACGTCACCCACCATGACGCCGGCCCGGAGAACGTCGCGCGGGTGGCTGCCAAACTGGCCGCGGCCGGCTGGCCGTTGGCGGGTATGGACCTGTTGCCTGACGCCGGCCCCGGCACAGACGGCCGATAACGCGTTACGCCGAGGATTGCAGTCACTATTTGACTGCAATCCTCGGCGTTGACGAGAAACCCGCGGCTAGATGGTCGCGGTGTCGATCACGAAGCGGTACCGCACGTCACTGGCGATGACGCGCTCGTAGGCCTCGTTGACGTACGACGCCTCGATGACCTCGATCTCCGGGGTGACGTCGTGCTCGGCGCAGAAGTCCAGCATCTCCTGGGTCTCCGGGATGCCGCCGATCAACGAACCGGCGAGCGTGCGGCGCATGCCGATCAGCGGGAACACCGGCACCTCGAGCGGCTTCTCCGGGGCGCCGAGCTCGACGAGCGTGCCGTCGGACTTCAGCAGGTTCAGGTACAGGCCCATGTTGAGGTTGGCCGACACCGTGTTGATGATCAGGTCGAAGCTGCCGGCCAGCTTCTTGAAGGTGTCCGGGTCATTGGTGGCGTAGTAGTGGTGCGCGCCCAGACGAAGGCCGTCTTCCATCTTCTTGAGCGACTGGCTCAGCACGGTGACCTCGGCGCCCATCGCGACGGCGAGCTTCACGCCGACGTGACCGAGACCGCCGAGACCGACGATGGCGACCTTCTTGCCCGGTCCGGCGTTCCAGTGCCGCAGCGGCGAGTACAGGGTGATGCCGGCGCACAGCAGCGGAGCGGCCTTGTCCAGCGGGATGCTGTCCGGGATGCGCAGCACGTAGTTCTCGTCGACGACGATGGCGGTGCTGTAGCCGCCGTAGGTGGGGGTGCCGTCGCGGCCGGTGGCGTTGTAGGTGCCGATGTTGCCGCCCTTGCCGGTGCAGTACTGCTGCAGGCCGGCCAGGCAATTCTCGCACTCGCGGCACGAGTCGACGAAGCAGCCGACGCCGACGTGGTCGCCGACCTTGTACTTGGTCACCTCGGAGCCGACGGCGGTAACGACACCGGCGATCTCATGGCCGGGTACGACGGGGTAGTTGGCGGGGCCCCATTCGGACTTGACGGTGTGGATGTCCGAGTGACAGATGCCCGCGAACTTGATGTCGAATGCCACGTCGTGCGGGCCGATGTCACGGCGCTCGATGGTGGTCTTGGTCAGCGGGCTGGTCGCTGAGGTCGCGGCGTAGGCGGAAACGGTCGTGGTCATGCGTATCAGTCCTCTTCATTCTCGGCTTGCCTAGCGGCGGTTACCTACTACAAAAGATTAGCGAAGGTAACGAAATGTGGGGCAGTGCGTCAGGCCCTCACCACACTCAACGGCGCCCGGCGCCGAACTAATCCCGGATCCGGCTGTGAATTTCCGGTCAGAGCCCGGCGGCGCGGAAACCGGCGTTGAAGCTCACGCGCTCGTAGGTGGCGACCCCGGCGTGCACGTACGGGTCGCTGGCGGTGAGGGCGTCGGCTTCCTCGGCCGTCATGTCCGAGGCGATGAGTACGGCGCCGCCCTGCGACTCGAGCCGGCCGGCAAGAAGGATGCGGCGCTCCTCGACCAGCTTGCCGAGCCACTCCAGATGCGCGGGTCGCGCCTGGTCGACGACGTCCAAGGGCTGCGTGTAGGTGATGTTCAGTACGTGAAACACGCTAAGAGGTTATCCGGGGCCGGTGTGTTGTTCGATGACCTGCCTGGTGCGCTCGCGTAGGGCGGGTGTTTCGGCGTCGAGGACGCCCAGCACGCGCACGCCGGCATCGGCGACCTGCATGGGCAGATCGCATCGTTCGGGGCCGTGCGGCACCGACCACATGTTGACGAGCGATTCGACCAGCCGGAACGGTAGGTCGGCCGCCGCCGGATGGACGCCGGTGTCCTGCAGGACTGTCCGGCTCAGAGTCAGATAGTACTGTCGCAGGCGCTCGCGGTCGGACCAGAATGGCTCCAGGCGATCGGCGCGCAGTTCGGGAAGCAGGTAGAGCGCGCCCAGATTCCAAGTGCCACCGAGCAATTGGCCACCGTCGAACGCGGCCAGGGCGTGCAGGTGCTCGGTTGCCGACAATGCCGGCGTGGCGCTCTGCAGGCTCGGGATGAACGCCAGTGTCGGGGTGACGGTCTGGCTCAGCACGGCGCACAGGATGTCGTCTTTGGTCTTGAAGTAGTGGTACAACGACGCCTGCCTGATGCCGACCGAATCGGCGATGGTGCGCGTCGACGTACCCGCGTAGCCCAGGGTGGTGAACAATTCGCTTGCGGCATCGAGGATTTCGTCTCGGCCGGTGACGCCCGGGCGCCGCTGGGGCCGCAGTCGAGGCCGTCCTGTGTGGGTGGTCGACATCCATTCATCGTGGTCCACGCCGGCGGGCATCGATACCGGCGGCCAGTATCTGTCACGCGACAGAAACCTACGATATCGGCCGATTACCTGAGGGCCCCGGTTGCTTACATCGTGCTTACTTCGGCGACACCATGCGCGATGGTCCGGGGAGAAAACTGTCAACTGACAGGCCAGCGGTCACGGACGTCCCACGGCATGGCGATCAGAACGCAGGAGAGCACACATGGGCACTGCTGTATCGGTGGTGGACGCCACGCAGGTCGCCACTGTGTCGTCGAACCCGGACGCGGTGGCGACTGTGGCGGGTCTGCATGTCACGTTCCCGCGCAACGGCCGCGAGGTGCACGCGCTGCGCGGCGTCTCGCTGACCGTTCAGCGTGGCGAAATCCTGGGGCTGGTAGGTGAATCAGGTTCGGGGAAAAGCGTATTGGGCTTCGGCATGCTGGGGCTGCTGCCGTCGTCGGCCCGGATCGAGGGCAGCATCTCGGTGGCCGGCTCGGACATGGTGCACGGTGACCCGAAGGCGCTGCGCACGGTTCGCCGCCTCGATCTGGGTGCGGTGTTCCAAGATCCGATGACCTCGCTGAACCCGACCATGCGCATCGGCAAGCAGGTCGCCGAGGCGGCCGGCAGCGACGACGAAGCGCTGCGACTGCTGACCGCGGTCGGCATACCCGATCCAGCGCGGCGGATGCGCGCCTACCCGCACGAACTCTCCGGCGGCCTGCGGCAGCGCGTGATGATCGCCATCGCGATCGCCGGCTCACCGGAACTCATCATCGCCGACGAGCCGACCACGGCGCTGGATGTCACCGTGCAGGCGCAGGTGCTCAAGCTGCTGCAACGGCTCCGCGACGAAATCGGTTGCAGCATCGTCTTCATCACCCACGACCTCGGGGTGGCAGCGCAGATCTCCGACCGCATCGCCGTGCTCTACGCCGGCCGCATCGCCGAAGTCGGCCCGGCCGGTGAGGTTCTCGGCTCACCCGCGCACCCGTACACCCGCGGGCTGCTGCGGTCACGGCTGACGCTGGACACCGTGCGTGGCCGTCGGCTGGCGGCGCTGCCGGGGTCGGTGCCGAGCCCGCTGTCACCGCTCCCCGGATGCGCCTTCAGCCCGCGCTGTGACCAAGCCACCGACGACTGCGAGACATCCTCTCCCGAGCCGACGTCCGTCGGCCCCGGACGGGTCAGCGCCTGTCTGCTCACCCCGGAGCAGTTGGTGCGCGATCCGGCGGCAGAACCCGTCGCCGGGCCGGAACCTGTTGCCGCACAGCCGGTCGGCCCGGCCGCCACAGACCAACCCGCGGCCGTCACGGTGACCGACGTGACCAAGACCTTCACCGTGGCGCCGCACGGCAAGCTCCAGGCGCTGCGCGGCGTGACGCTGCGGGTGGGACATGGCGAGTCGGTGGCACTGGTAGGGGAGAGCGGTTCGGGAAAGTCCACGCTGCTGCGGGTGATCGCCGGTCTGGAGAAGGCGACGACCGGCACGGTCGAGGTGGCCGGGGAGCAGCGCCCACAGATGGTGTTCCAGGACGCGGGCGCCTCGCTCACGCCGTGGTTGTCGGTCGGTGAGTTGATCGCCGAGCGATTGCGCGGCCGGAAACTGTCGCGGGCCGCGCGGCGCGACGCCGTCATCGAGGTGCTCGACCGGGTGGGGTTGCCCGCGGAGGTGGCGAAGTCACGCGCCGGCCAGCTGTCGGGCGGTCAGCGCCAACGGGTTTCGCTGGCCCGCGCCACCGTCGTCCCGCCCGCTGTGTTGTTGTGCGACGAACCGACGAGCGCCCTGGACGTGTCCCTGGCCGCCTCGGTGCTCAACCTGATCGGTGACCTGCGCCGCGGTCTGGACATGTCCGTGGTGTTCGTGACGCACGACCTGTCGGTGGCCCGCGTGGTCGCCGATCGCATCGCCGTGATGTACCTGGGCCGCATCGTGGAGATCGGGCCGGCCGAAGAGGTCATCGGAAACCCGACGCACCCGTACACCCGCGCGCTGGTCGACGCGATCCCCGACCTCGGCCGCGAATCACGGGTCCTGCCAGGCGAACCGGCGAGCCCGCTGTCCCCGCCGACGGGGTGCGCGTTCCATCCGAGGTGCCCGGTGGCCGTCGACGCCTGCAGTGGCGACGAACTCGATGTCCGGCTCGTGGGCAAATCCGGTGGTACACACCAGGTCGCCTGTATCGAAGAGAAGGTGCGCTGATGGCCATCGCGATCCCCGCCCCGAGTCTGACCCGCGGTCGTGGCCGGCTGCGCCTGGCGTTGCCGGAATCTCGGTCGCTGCTCATCAACCGCGTGGGGTTCGCCCTCGTGATCCTGCTGACGATGGCCGTCGTCGCGGTGCCGCTGCTGGCTCCGCACGACCCGCTGATCCCGGTAGGGATGCCGCTGCAGGCGCCGGGCGAGCACGGGTTCCTGCTCGGCACCGACAGTGTGGGACGGGACATCCTGTCCCGGGTGCTCTACGGGGCGCGGTCGAGTTGGCTGGCCGCGCTGGCCGTGGTGGCACTGGGCCTGCTGATCGGCGGGCTCGTGGGCCTGATCGCCGGGGCGGCCGGCGGCTGGATCGATTCGACGCTGATGCGCATCACCGACGGCTTTCTGTCGCTGCCCGCCCCGGTGCTGGCGATCGCCGTGGTCGCGGCGCTGGGACCGAGCTTCCTGCACACCCTGATCGCGGTGTCCATCGTGTGGTGGCCGTTCTACGCCCGGCTGGTGCGCGGTGAGGTGGCGCGGCTGGCCGCACGCCCGCACGTCGAGGCCGCGAAGCTGGCCGGTGTCAGTCGATTTCGGCTCGCGGGCCGGCACCTGCTGCCGGGCGCGGTGCCCAACGCGCTGGTCGCCGCCAGCCTTGATATCGGCACGCTGATCCTGACCCTGGCCGGCCTGTCCTTCCTCGGGCTCGGGCAGGCCGCACCGGCACCGGAGCTCGGCGCAGACTCCGCGCGCAACCTGAGCTACTTCCTGCAGCAGTGGTGGATTCCGGTCATGCCCGGACTCGGGGTGCTCGTGCTGGCCCTGGTCGCCAACATCTCCGGCGACTGCCTGCGCAATCTCATGAAGACGACGTAGGCCGACGATCCGGTGATGAGCGCGTGAAGAGAGGTGAGTGAAAGCATGAAGACCTTCGTGGTCTCGCGGTTGGGGTCGATGGTGGCCATCCTGGTCGCCCTCACGGCAGTGATGTTCGTCCTGCAGAACATCTCGCCACTGGATCCGGTGAAGGCCCAACTGGGCGCTCAGGCCTCGGCCGATGCGGTGGCAACACGGCGCGCGGCGCTGGGGCTGAATGACCCTGTGCTGGTGCAGTTCTGGCACTATCTGTCCGGTGCGGCGACGGGTGATTTGGGCACGTCGTACCGGACCCGGCATGCGGTGATGTCCGACCTCGGCTCGTTCGTCCCGGCAACCCTGGAACTGGCACTCGCCGGCCTGCTGATCGCCGTCGTCCTCGCGGTGCTGCTGGCGTTCAGCACGACCCTGAACTGGCGCGGCGCCAACGTGCTTCGGGCAGTGCTGTTCACGGGTTCGTCGGCGCCGATGTTCCTGCTCGGCATCCTCGGCCTCATCGTCTTCTATCAAGACCTGGGCTGGGTGCCCGCCAACGGCCGCCTCGCCGTGCCGAATCCGCCGACCGGCCCGACCGGCATGCTGACCGTCGACGGTCTGCTCCACGGGCGACTCGACGTCGTCGCCGACGCCGCACACCATCTGATCCTGCCGGCGTTCGTCATCGCGATCGGCCCGGCCGTCGCGATCGGCCGGGTGCTGCGCAGCAGTCTGCTCGCCGACATCGACAGCGACTATGCGCGGACGGCGCGCGCCAAGGGGCTGTCCGAGACCCGGATCCTGGCCAGGCATGTGCTGCGGAACTCGGTCGGCGCCGCGCTGTCGATGACGGGACTCCAAGTGGGCCTGATGTTTTCGGGCGTACTGGTGGTCGAGCAGGTCTTCGGCTGGCCCGGCATCGGGCAGTACGTCGCGCAGAGCATTCCCGTCGCGGATTTCCCGGCGATCGCCGGGGTCACGCTGATGCTCGGCGCGCTCTACGTCGTCATCAACACGGTGGTGGACCTGCTGCAGGCCGCCGCCGATCCACGTATCGCAGTCACAGGAGGTTAGGTGCCGAAACAGCCGCTCATCGTAGGTAATCCCGTCCTCGTCGTCGTCGACATGCAGGAGTCCGGCGACATGCCGGCCGAGTTGGTCGGCATCGAGCACATGGCCGGTTACGGGGACCGGATCGCCCGGGCACAGCGCCTCATCGCGGCTGCCCGCGCCGCGCGAATCCCGATCGTGTTCTTCCAGGAAGTCCACCGCCCCAACGGAATCGACTTCGGTCGCGAACTCGACGGCGCGGAGGGGGAGCATTGCGTGGACGGCCGGCCGGGCACACCGCTGCATCCCGCGCTGCTGCCCGACTTCGACGGGCCCAACCATGAGTTCCACATCGTCAAACGCCGCTATTCCGGTTTCATCGGAACGGATTTCGAGATCGTGCTGTCGGGCCTGCGGGCATCGACGCTCATTCTCATCGGCGGGCTCACCGACGTCTGCGTGCACTACACCTTCGCCGACGCGCACCAGCGGGACTTCTACGTCCGCGTCGTGACCGACTGCGTGGGCGGGTCGTCGACCTATCGCCACGACGCTGCCCTGGATGCCATGGAGTACCTGCAGGCCGGTGCCATGCGCACCACCGAGGAGATCATCACCGCGTTTTCCGAAATGTGTCCGCCCGAACTGTCCAACCCCGCCCTCGAAGGAGCTGCCCGATGATGAAGAGCCACAAGGTCCCCGGCCGTGCGCGCGGAGGCTGGCGGATCGCCGCAGCCGGTGCCGCGGTGATGTTGACGCTGAGCGGTTGCGGTGGTTCGAATTCCGGCGGCGGCACGCCCAACGCCGCGCCGACCGACAAGGTTCTGCACCTGTCGTTCCTGCAGGACCCGGGGCAGCCGCCGGACCCTGACATCTACTACGCGGGCCAGGGCCTGTTGCTCACCACCAACACCTACGAAGGGCTGCTGCAGTACAAGGCCGGTGTCGACAAGGCCGTCCTGGAACCGCTCCTGGCCACCAGCTGGACGGCGTCGCCGGACAACAAGGTGTTCACGTTCAAGCTCCGTGAGGACGTCAAGTTCCACGACGGCACCCCGTTCACGTCAGCGGCGGTCAAGGCATCGTTCGACCGCCGGGTGGCCGTCAACCAGGGCCCGGCCTACATGGTCAAGGACGTGGAATCGGTCACCACGCAAGGTGATTACGGCGTCACCATCACGCTGAAGGCGCCCAACTCAGCGTTCCTCGACTACCTCGCATGTCCGTACGGCCCCCGGATGCTCAGCCCCGAAGGCCTGAAGAAGAACGCCGGCACCGACAACGCGCAGGGTTATCTGACCACCCACGACCTCGGCACGGGTCCGTTCGTGCTGACCGACGCCCAGGTGGGTTCGCACTACGCGCTGGCCGCCTTCCCCGAATACTGGGGCACCAAACCGTATTTCGAGAAGGTCGAGCTTCCGGTCATCACCGACGTCTCGGCGCAGCAGCTGCAGTTCAACAACGGCCAAGTGGCCGCGATCCTGCACGACCTGCCGTCCTCGGCGGTCCAGTCGTACCTGAACAACAAGTCGTTCACCAACTACTCGCTGCCGACCATGATGTCGAACTACGCGTACATCAACCCGCGCAAGGGCATGATGACCGACGCCAAGAACCGCGCGGCGGTGATGCAGGCGATCGACGTCGACGAACTGGTAAAGCAGACGTACTTCGGACGCGGCAAGAAAGCCGAGCAGATCTATCCGCCGAACATGATGGCCGCCGAATACGGCAAGCAATCGGTCCCGCATGACGCGTCGGCGTTGTCCGGCATCGCAGGCAAACTGCCCGCCGATCAGAAGACCGTCACCATCGGCTACGACTCCAGCAACCCCGATAACCAGTTGATCAGCAACCTGATTCAGACACAGCTGGCCGCGGCGGGGCTGACCGCCAAGGTGCAGGCGTACCCCACGTCCGAGATCTACGGCTGGGTCGGCACCGACGGGCAGTCCGCGCCGGAGATCATGACCTATCTCGGCTGGCCCGACGCGCCGTCGCCCTACACGTGGGGCCACATCTCGTGGGACGCCGACGGTGGCTTGAACTTCTTCGGGTGCTCGGCGCCGCCGGTTACCGCCGCACTCGCCGCGGGCCTGCCGACCGACGCCGATGCCGACTTCTCCACCGCTGGTGTGGAAGCCGTCAAGACCGGGTGCTGGCTCAACATCGCTGACGTCAACGACTTCATGGTGGCCCAGCCGTGGCTCAAGGGCGTCGAACAGGCACACGTGGTCACCAACCCGAATTCGCTGCGGCTGAACGCCCTTTCGGTCGGCTGATGGCCACTCTCGTCGGCAAGCCCGGGGTCAGGCGGATCATCCTGCTGACCCTGGGCTGGGAGGAACTGCCGAAATCGGTGTCGGTGTACGGCGCACCGCCGGAGGAGCGCATGCGGGAGCCGGTGCCCGGAGTGTTGCTGCAGACCGACGGCGGCTGGGTGTTGCTCGACACGGGATTCAACACCGCGCTCGTACGGGACCCGGCACTGTACCGGCGGTTCTTCCCGACCGTCGAGTACCGCCCGGTGCTGCCCGGACCCGGTGAGCCGATCGAGCAGCGGCTGGCGGAGGTCGGGGTGGATTTCGACGAGATCCACACCGTCGCCGTCAGCCACCTGCATCACGACCATGCCGGCGGGCTCAAGCTGTTCGCCGGAAAGGTCCCGGTGCACGCCCAGCGCCGTGAACTCGAGTACGGGCTGTCGAATCACCCTGAGCCTGAACGCAACGCGATCAACCGCATCGATTTCGACGACCCGAACATCGAGTGGCACCTGGCCGACGGGGAAGCCGAGATCGCCCCGGGCATCACCGCGGTGCCGACCTATGGGCACACGCCGGGGCACCAGAGCTTCGTCGTCGAACTCGACCCGTCCGTCGGCGGTGACGGCTTCGTCTTCGCGTTCGACGCCGCCGACCTCACCGAGAACATCGAGCACGAGCTCGCCATCGGCGGGTTCATCGACGTCGACCCGCAGGACACCATCGAGCCGATCCGCCGACTCAAGAAGTTGGCCGCCGACAGGGGGTTTCAGCTGATTCCCGGCCATGATCCACACGTGTGGCCCGAGCTCACCGACCATTTCCAGCACAGGTTCGGTGGACTGTGATGGAGTGTGTGCTGCGCGCCGATCGGGTGCTAGTCGACGGTCACCAGATTCCGGCCGCTGTGGGGATCGATAGTGGTCACATCGTCTTCGTCGGTGACGTCGACGCCGATTGCGTTGCGGTGGAAGACCTCCGGTTGCCCGAATCGGTGGTGCTGCTGCCGGGTTTCGTCGATACGCACGTCCACATCAACGAACCTGGTACCGACTGGGAGGGGTTCGCGACCGCCACCGGGGCGGCGGCCGCGGCCGGCATCACCACCGTGGTGGACATGCCGCTGGACTGCGACCCCGTGACCACGAGCGTCGCGGCGCTGGACACCAAAAAGGCCACGGCAGAGGGTAATTGCCACGTCGATGTCGGCTACTGGGCCGGGGTGGTGCCGGACAACCTGGACGGTCTGGCCGATCTGGCGCGGGCCGGGGTCCGCGGTTTCAAGTGCTTTCTCGCGGATTCGGGCAACCCAAACTTTCCGCACCTGAGCCCGCCGCAATTCCGGGATGCCATGCGGCGCATCGCCGAACTGGGCTCGGTGCTGCTGGTCCACGCCGAGAGTCATGGAGTGATCGATGCCGGTCCAGTGCCGGCGGGCCGGGCATACCGGTCGTTCCTCGCGTCGCGACCCGAAGCCGCCGAAGACGATGCCGTGGCATTGGTGATCGACGCCGCGGCGGCGACCGGGGCCCGGGCGCACATCGTGCACGTCTCCAGCGCCACGGTGCTGGCCCGATTGGTCGAGGCCAAGCGGGCCGGCATTTCGGTGACGGCCGAAACCTGCCCGCATTACCTGACATTCGCCGCCGAGGCGGTGCACGACGGTGCCACCGAATTCGCCTGCTGTCCACCCATCCGGGATGGTGCCAACCGCGAACTGCTGTGGTCCGCGCTGCACGACGGCACGCTGGATCTGGTGGTGTCCGACCACTCGCCCTGCGCGCCGCAGCTCAAGGGCGCCGGGGATTTCGGGCAGGCATTCGGTGGGATCAGCTCACTGCAGCTGAGCCCCCGCGCGGTGTGGACCCAGGCCGCCGCACGTGGCTTCGGGCTGGCGGACGTGAGCCGGTGGATGTCGGAACGCCCCGCCGCGCTGGCCGGTTACGCCGATCGGGGCCGGATCGCGGTGGGACTGCGGGCCGACCTGTGCGCCTTCGACCCCGGCGCCCTGGATACGGTGCGGGCGGCGACGCTACGGCACCGCCATCCGGTGAGCCCGTATGACGGGGCCGCACTGCGGGGTTCGGTGCTGCAGACCTGGGTGGCCGGCACGCCGGCGTTGGTGGGGGAGCCGGCATGAGAATCCTGGTGCTCAACCCGAACACCTCGGCGGGGATGACGGCCGAGATCGCGGCCGCCGCTCGATCCGCCGCGCACACTGACACTGAGATCGTCTGTATGTCACCGTATTTCGGTTCGGCAGCGATCGACTCGGCCGCCGAGAGCTACCTTTCCGCGGTCGGGGTGATGGACCTGGTCGACAGACTGACCCGGTCTGGCGACTTCGACTTCGACGCCGTCGTCCTCGCCGGATTCGGCGAGCACGGCCGCGACGCGCTCGCCGAGATGCTGACGGTGCCGGTGTTCGACATCGCCGAATGCGCCGCGCACGTCGCGCACCTGATCGGTCGGCGGTTCTCGGTGATCACCACGCTCGCCCGGTCGATCCCGCCCATCGAGGACCGGCTGCTGCTGGCCGGCCTGAACGCGCACTGCGCCTCGGTGCGCGCCTGCGGCCTGAGCACGGCCGACGTGGACGCCGACCCGGCCGGCGCCGTACAGGCGATCGTCGACGAGGCGGCGCGCGCCATCAACGAGGACGGCGCCGACGTGATCTGCCTGGGATGCGCCGGCATGGCCGGGGTGACGGCCGAGATTTCCGCCAAGCTCGGGGTGCCGGCAGTCGACGGGGTGGCCGCCGCCGTGGCTCTCGCACAGGCTGTCGTCGGACTTGGTCTGTCCACCAGCAAGACCGGGGTGTTCGCGCCGGGTCCCGATAATCCACGCAGCCACTGGCCGTTGTCGGAAGCGCTGGGCTCATGACCGACGTCGATCTCGCCTCGCGACTCGTCGGAGGCAGCGTGGTGGCGGCCAGTGACGAATCGTTCGGATTCAAGGAACGGCTCGTCGACCCGGCCGAACCCGCTTTCGTGCCCGGAACATTCGACCTGCGCGGCGAAGTGGTGGACGGCTGGGAAACCCGCCGCCACGCCGGCCGCGCCGGTGACTGGGCGATCATCCGGCTGGGGACACCCGGCCGGCTGCACACGATCGATGTGGACACCCGGTTCTTCTCGGGCAATCATCCGAGTGGTTGCGCGGTGGACGCCTGCAGCCTGGAGGGCGCCGGCGACCCGACGGACCCCGCTGTCGCCTGGACCGAGATTGTGGAATCGACTGTGCTCAAGGCTGATTCACACAACCTGCTGGCCGTCGAGGATCGCCGACGGTGGACACATCTGCGGCTGCGGCTGCAGTCCGACGGCGGCGTCGCCCGACTGAGGGCGTACGGCGAGGTGGTGCCGGACCCCGCTTCCTGGCGGGACATCACCGTCGAGGTGTCCGGCCTGGAAAACGGTGGCCGGGTCGAATGGTGCAGCGACAGCTTCTATTCCAGTGCCTCGTCCCTGATCATGCCGAACCGGCCGCACAACATGGGCGACGGCTGGGAGGCGCGCCGACGCCGTGACGTCGGACCGGACACCCACGACGCGGTGATCCTCTCGTTCGCCGTGCCCGCCGACCTGCGCCGCATCGAGGTCGACACCTCGTATTTCGTGTTCAACGCCAGCCTGGAAGTGTCGGTGTTGGGCACCCGTTGCCGCCCGGATCGTGAACATGGCTGGGGGATGGTCGCTTTCGACGTTCCGGTGCTGCCCCGGACCCGGCTGCTCGCCGATGCGCGTCAGGTGTTCTCGGTCGACGTGCCCGACGTGGCGGCACTGCGCGTGCAGGCGTACCCGGACGGCGGGCTCGCCAGGGTGCGGGCCGTGGGGGTGCCCACCACCGACGGGCTGAAGATGCTGCAGCAGCGATGGGAGGAATCGTCATGACACCACTACTGACCGAGTGCGCCGGCCTCTGGCGCCGCACCCTGCTGATCGACACCGACGGCACCCGCGATACCGCACCAGGTGTGCTGTGGCTGCAGGGCCCGACGGCCTACGTGGACTCCCGCGGTTTCGCGGGCGTCCTGCACCAGGAGGCCGACGTCTTCCAGTGGCATCGCGAGTTCGACGCCACGACACCGGGTCCACATCCTGATGCCGGCGTAATGCACTGGGAGGGCGACATTCTCGTCGAGACCGGCGTGCACGAACACTACATCGAGCACTGGGTCCGCGACCCCGGCGAGGCAGGCCCGACAGGCGCGCTGCAGTTGTCCGGGCCCGCCGGGGCCGCGGCGCTACTGGTCCGGGCCGGCGCGACGTTCGGCTGGGCCGACCGCACCGGGGTGATCCTCGGCGCCGTGGGCGGTGCCGAGCAGCGAGCCCTCGGTATCGACTTTGCCGACGTGGCTTCTGTCGGCGACGGAATCCAGGCCAACGGCGTGCGCTGGACGGTGGACAACTCGGAAGGGAATGTGAATTCATGAGTGGCGTAACGTCATTCACGTCGGTGCCGATCATCGATATCAGCGGATTGTCGTCACCCGAGCGTGCCGAGCAGCACCGCGTGGCCGCCGAGCTCGGCCGGGCGGCGGCCGACGTCGGCTTCTTCTACATCAGCGGCACCGGCATCGACGAGTCGTTGTTCGGCGCGATGCTGGCGGCGGTGAAGGAGTACTTCGCGCTGCCGGTCGAAGAAAAGATGCGTGATTACATCGGGCTGTCCCGCTGTCATCGCGGGTATGTGCCGGTCGGCGAGGAGGGCCTGGAGGGCACCGTCCCGGACCTGAAAGAAGCGTTCGACACCGCGCTGGATCTGCCCGCCGACGATCCGGATCATCTGGCCGGCAACCCCATGCTGGGCCCCAATACCTGGCCGGACCTACCCGGTTTCGCCGAGGCGGTGACCGCGTACTACCAGGCCGTGCTGGCCGTGGGGCAGCGGCTCCTGTGGGCGTTCGCCGTCGCCCTCGGCGAGGATCCCGAGGTCTTCTCCCGGCACGCCACCAAGACGCCGAGCCAGCTGCGGCTCATCCACTATCCGTACAACCCGGACGCCCACGACAGCGTCGGGATCGGCGCGCACACCGACTACGAATGTTTCACCCTGCTCAAGCCGACGGCCCCCGGCCTCGAGGTGCTCAACGGCGCGGGCGAGTGGATCGACGTGCCACCGGTGGACGGCACGTTCGTCGTCAACGTCGGGGACCTGCTGGAGCTGTGGACCAACGGCGCGTTCGTGGCCACCAGCCACCGGGTCCGCAAGGTCGCCGAGGAGCGGTATTCGTTTCCGCTGTTCTTCAACGTCGACTACCACACCGAGGTGAAACCGCTGCCGCAGTTCGCGTCGTCAGACGCCAAGCCACGCCCCGCGCTGCGCGCGGGCGAGCATCTGTTCGCCCAGACCGCGCAGACGTTCGCCTATCTGAGACAGCGCATCGAGTCGGGCGAGCTGGTCCTGCCCGACGGCTCGCTGGAACTCGGACAGTTCGGCCAGCAGGCGTTGCAGGACGCGCAATGACTAATTGATGGGCGCGTTGAGCCAGTGCAGGTCGTCGAGCATGCCGCGCGCGGCCACGATGCCCTGGCCGGTCTGCCATACCTCGTTGTTCACCACGAACACCCGGTTGTCGCGGGTGGCGGCGAGCTTCTTCCAGGCCGGGCTGTCGAGCAACGCGGCAGCCTTGTCCTTGGCCGCCGGTGACTCGAACGACAGGTAGACGATGTCACCGTCGGCAGTCGAGAAATCGGTGCCGGGCGTCAGCTTCGAGATGTCGATCTCGCGGTACGGCTTGTCGGTGAACCGTTGCGGCGCAGGGCGATCCGCGCCGATCCGGGCCAGCACGCTACCCGGGAAGTTGTTGGCGCCGAAGATTCGCATGGTGCCCTCGGTCAGCTGCACCACCGACACCTGGAAGTGCGAGGCGTCGTTCTGCCCGCCGATCCTGGAGGCGTCGGCGTTGAATCCGTCGACCAGTGCGCCCGCGGCGGCGCCGCGTCCGGTCGCCGCACCGACCATCCGTAGATCGTCCTCCCAGGCCGCGCCGGACGGACGGGTGAGTACCGTCGGTGCGATGGCCGACAGCGCGCCGTAGGTGTCCGACGTCGACGACACCTGCGAGCCGATGATCAGGTCGGGGTTGGCGGCCTTGACCGCCGCCATGTCGGGTGCGCCGCGCGTGCCGGCCGCCGGCACGTTGTGGATGACGGTGCCCAGATACGACGTCTGGCCCGACGAATCCGTCGGGGTCGCCGCGGCGACGACACGGGACTGCAGACCCAGCGCGCACAGCGCATCGAGTGCTGTGCCCGAGAGCACGACGATGCGCTGCGGGTCGGCGTTGACGTCGGTGGCTCCCGCGGCGTGGTGCACCTGACGGATGGGCGGCCCTTCATCGAGCGCTGCCGGGTTGGGCGCGCACGAGTCGTCGGGCCGGCGCTGGTTGCCGAGCACGCCCGCGGTGGCGATACGGGTGGTGCTGGTGATGGGAGCCGAGTTCGCTGCCTGAGGTTCGGCGGTGTGTCCCGAACAGCCCGTCAGGACGGCCGCGGCCGTCGCACACAGCGCGGTGAGAACCGCCGCGCTTGCGCTGGACAGCCGGGTACGGGAAGTCGGAAACTGCACGTGGCCGACGGTAACACCCGCGCGGTCGGGCCCAGATGAGGCGCGGTCGCGGGGGCCCGCGCCACGCCGGGCCAGGCGGCCGGTCCAGCCAATTACGACAGTTTGTAGGACCCTCGCCGCAAGGCTGTGCGATGGGGGATAAGATCACCGGCAGACAACATGGGATGCCCCGTGTGCTCGAACTATTCGCCCGGAACATTTGGAGGATCTGTTGGTAGCCGAAGCGCCCCCAATCGGAGAACTCGAGGCTCGTCGCCCGTTCCCGGAGCGTATGGGCCCCAAGGGCAACCTGATCTACAAGCTGGTGACCACGACCGATCACAAGCTGATCGGCATCATGTACTGCGTCGTCTGCTTCGTGTTCTTCTTCATCGGTGGCCTGATGGCGCTGTTCATGCGCACCGAGCTGGCCATGCCGGGACTGCAGTTCCTGAGCAACGAGCAGTTCAACCAGCTGTTCACCATGCACGGCACGGTGATGCTGCTGTTCTACGCGACCCCGATCGTGTTCGGCTTCGCCAACCTGGTGCTGCCGCTGCAGATCGGCGCCCCCGACGTGGCGTTCCCGCGGCTGAACGCCTTCTCGTTCTGGCTGTTCCTGTTCGGCGCCATGATCGCCATCGCCGGCTTCATCACCCCCGGTGGTGCCGCTGACTTCGGCTGGACCGCCTACTCGCCGCTGACCGACGCGATCCACTCGCCCGGTGCCGGTGGCGACCTGTGGATCGTCGGCCTGGCCGTCGGTGGTCTCGGCACCATCCTGGGTGCCGTCAACATGGTCACCACCGTGGTCTGCATGCGCTGCCCGGGTATGACGATGTTCCGCATGCCGATCTTCACCTGGAACATCCTGGTGACCTCGATCCTCGTGCTGCTGGCCTTCCCGCTGCTGACTGCCGCGCTGTTCGGCCTGGCCGCCGACCGCCACCTGGGCG
The DNA here is from genome assembly GCF_046250085.1 of Mycobacterium sp. SMC-16. Lineage (NCBI taxonomy): Bacteria > Bacillati > Actinomycetota > Actinomycetes > Mycobacteriales > Mycobacteriaceae > Mycobacterium > Mycobacterium sp. SMC-16. The sequence goes on along the minus strand of NZ_CP176427.1, from coordinate 3,856,841 downwards.
CGCACATCTACGACCCCGCCAACGGCGGCGTCCTCCTGTGGCAGCACCTGTTCTGGTTCTTCGGCCACCCCGAGGTGTACATCATCGCGCTGCCGTTCTTCGGCATCGTCTCGGAGATCTTCCCGGTGTTCAGCCGCAAGCCGATCTTCGGTTACACCACCCTGATCTACGCGACGCTCGGTATCGCCGCCCTGTCGGTCGCCGTGTGGGCGCACCACATGTACGCCACCGGCGCCGTCCTGCTGCCGTTCTTCTCCTTCATGACGTTCCTGATCGCGGTCCCGACCGGTATCAAGTTCTTCAACTGGATCGGCACCATGTGGAAGGGCCAGTTGACCTTCGAGACGCCGATGCTGTTCTCGGTGGGCTTCCTGATCACCTTCCTGCTCGGTGGCCTGTCGGGCGTGCTGCTGGCCAGCCCGCCGCTGGACTTCCACGTGACGGACAGCTACTTCGTCATCGCGCACTTCCACTACGTGCTCTTCGGCACCATCGTGTTCGCCACCTACGCGGGCATCTACTTCTGGTTCCCGAAGATGACGGGCCGGCTGCTCGACGAGCGTCTGGGCAAGCTGCACTTCTGGCTGACCTTCATCGGCTTCCACACCACCTTCCTGGTCCAGCACTGGGTCGGTGACGAGGGCATGCCGCGTCGTTACGCCGACTACCTGCCCACCGACGGCTTCACCACGCTGAACGTGATCTCGACCATCGGTGCCTTCATCCTGGGCCTGTCCACGCTGCCGTTCGTGTGGAACGTGTTCAAGAGCTGGCGTTACGGCGAGCCCGTCGTGGTGGACGACCCGTGGGGCTACGGCAACTCCCTGGAGTGGGCCACCAGCTGCCCGCCGCCGCGGCACAACTTCACCGAGCTGCCCCGGATCCGTTCGGAGCGCCCGGCGTTCGAGCTGCACTACCCGCACATGGTCGAGCGGATGCGCGCCGAAGCGCACATCGGTCGATCGCACCACTAGGAATCAGCCGACCCGCCCGCGCCTAAGGCGCGGGCGGTTCTGCGTTAGGGGACTTGACAGATGACGCAGGCAGGAATGCCAAACGGATCCGTGCTCATCACCGTCACCGGTCTCGACCAGCCGGGCGTGACGTCGACGCTGTTCGGCGTGCTGTCGCGGCACAACGTCGAGCTGCTGAACGTCGAGCAGGTGGTCATCCGTGGCCGCCTGACACTCGGCGTGCTGGTTGCGGTGCCGGCCGAGGTGGCCGGCGAGGTGCTGCGGGCCGACGTGCAACAGGCCATCGGCGAGCTGGGACTCGATGTCGCGATCGACAGCAGTGACGATCAGCCCGTCCTGACGGAACCGTCGACCCACACCATCGTCGTGCTGGGCCGGCCCATCACCGCCGAGGCGTTCACCGTCGTCGCCCGCGAGGTCGCGGCGCTGGGGGTCAACATCGACTTCATCCGCGGCGTCTCCGACTATCCGGTGACGGGGCTGGAGCTGCGGGTGTCGGTGCCGCCGGTGGGCGGGGCGTACACCCAGCTGCAAACCGCGCTGGCGCGCGTCGCCGTCGACGAGGGCGTCGACATCGCGCTCGAGGACTACAGCCTGGCCCGCCGGGCCAAGCGGCTCATCGTGTTCGACGTCGACTCGACGCTGATCCAGGGCGAGGTCATCGAGATGCTGGCTGCCCGCGCCGGCGCCGAGGCCAAGGTCGCGGCGATCACCGAAGCCGCCATGCGTGGCGAGCTGGACTTCGAGGAGTCGTTGCGGGAACGCGTGGCCACGCTCGCCGGGCTGCCGGCCGAGGTGGTCGACGAGGTCGCCGACCAGATCGAGCTGACCCCGGGGGCCCGCACCACGCTGCGCACGCTGCGCCGGCTGGGTTACCACTGCGGTGTGGTGTCGGGCGGGTTCCGTCAGGTGATCGAGCCGCTGGCCGAGGAACTGATGCTCGACTTCGTCGCGGCCAACCACCTCGAGATCGTCGACGGCAAGCTGACCGGCCGGGTGACCGGCCCGATCGTCGACCGCCCGGGCAAGGCCAAGGCGCTGCGGGACTTCGCCAACCAGGCCGGTGTGCCCATGGAGCAGACCGTCGCGGTCGGCGACGGCGCCAACGACATCGACATGCTGTCGGCCGCCGGGCTCGGGGTGGCGTTCAACGCCAAGCCCGCGCTGCGGGCCGTCGCCGACGCGTCGCTGAACCACCCGTATCTGGACACCGTGCTGTTCATCCTGGGCATCACGCGTGGCGAGATCGAGGCCGCCGACGCCGTCGACGGTGTGGTGCGACGCGTCGATATTCCGTAGGGATTCCCTGGCGAGGGCACACCGGGGCCGCTGTCGCGTTACAGTGGTGACTATTGATATTGATTTGCTGCGTAAGCGTGTGGGAGATGGTGACATGAAGCGTGCGGTTCTGGTTGGTGTGAGTGCTGTCGCGTTGGTCGCCGGCCCCTTGTCGGTCGTCTCTGTGACGGCGGCCGCGCCGGCCTACGCGTGCCCCTGGGGGACGGTGCCGAGCCATTTCGAAGGCGTGTGCGTCAAGGGCACGGCGAATGGCAGTGGCCCGCAGGCGGTGCCGCCGCAGACGTCCAACAGTGGGACGGGCGCACAGATCACCCAGTCGGTCGGCGGCCTGCAGACGGTCAACGGCATCCCCTGCACGCCCGAGCACATCGGCACCTGCATCGGCCTGATCCAGAGCCAGCAGTAAGTTCTCAGGGCCCCTCAGACGACGAGGGCGTGCGCGTCCGGCGTACCGGAGCCGGTGACGCTGCGCCAGGCCTGAGCCAGCACCGCAACCGATTCGTGTAGCCGCTCCTCGGGCTGTGTGAAGGGCACCCGGATGAAGCGCTCCAGGGTGCCGTCGACGCCGAATCGTGGACCCGCGGGGATGACGAGCCCCATCCGGGACGCCGCGGCCGATAGCGCTGAACTCATGGGTGCGGGCAGCCGCATCCACATCGACATGCCGCCGTGGCACGGGCTCGCCGTCCAGTCCGGAAGTTGTTCCTGCAGAAGCGAACTCACCAGCTGCCGCCGGGCCCGCAGCATGTCGCGGCGGGCCGGCAGCACGGTGTCGGCCTGGCGGAGCAGATCGGCCGAGGCGAGTTGTTCGACGATGGCGGTGCCCAGGTCGATGGTCGGCCGCACCGCGGCGATGGCGGCCAGGGTGGACCTTTCGGCGCGAATCCAGCCGACCCGCAGTCCACCCCAGAAGGACTTCGACATCGAACCGACGGTGATCACCAGGTCGCGACGGCTCTCCAGGTAGGAGGCCAGTGGCGGCGGCAGCGGCTCGTCCAGCCAGATGTCGCAGATGGTCTCGTCGATGATGGTGCGAGTCCGGGTCTCGGAGATGATGCGCGCGAGGCGCTCGCGTCCCGCGGCCGGCAGGCTCAGCCCGGTCGGATTGTGGTTGTCGACGATCAGGTAGGCCAGATTCGGTGCCAGTTGCCGCATGGCGGCTTGCACGGCATCCAGTTCCCAGCCGTCTTCGGCCATGCTGACGGGCACCGGGCGGGCTCCGGACGCGGCGATGAGCGAGATGGCGCCGTGGTACGTCGGCTGCTCGATGAGCACGCGGTCGCCCGGGCGGGCGTAGGTGGCCAGTATGAGATTGATCGCGTGCAGGGCCCCGGTGGTCACCATGATCTCGTCGGGCTCGGTGGGAAGCCCCCTGGCGCAATATCTTTCGGCGATGGCCTGGCGAAGTTCGGCGACGCCGGTGAGTTCGATGCCGATGTCGTGCAAGTGCGGTGCCAGGCGCTGGGCGGCGCGCGTGAATGCCTCGATGGTGGCGGCCGCCGGCGCCGAGGGGGCGGCGTCGGCCAGGCTCAGCGTGCCGGTCCTGGTGAGGGGGGCCGGACTGGCCGTCGGTGCGGTGGGCGGCAGCGCCGTGGTGCTGCGGGCGCCGCGGCGGGCGTTGAGATAGCCGTCCTCGCGCAGCTGGGCATAGGCCGCGGTGACGGTGGTGCGGGAGACGCGCAGGGCGTCGGCCAGCGCGCGCTCGCTGGGATACCGGGCGCCGACGGGAAGCCGGCCGTCGACGATGAGCAGGCGGATGGCATCGGCCAGGCCCAGATAGGCGGGGCCGCTGAGGCTGGAGGTGCGCCAGTTGCCCAATTCTCGTGCCAGAAGGACTTCGTCAAGTGATCTGGCTGACATCTCGATCGACATTGAAGCCAGTATCAGCCAACTGGCTATTGAATGGCAAGCCAGTTGGCGGGAAAACTGGGGCCATGCGAACGAACTGGCTATCAAAACTGGCTGAGAAGCGCGTCCGGTCGCGGCGCGACAACCGGGCCGATGTCCGCGATCTGGATGCGGCGCGGGTGCGGCACGAACTGGATGCCATCCGCGCTCGCTTCCAGGACCACCGGTGAGGGCTGACGTCGGCGTGAAGACCACGGCCGTCCGCACGGCGCTGCTGCTGGCGGGCCTGAGCGGTTACGGACTGTCAATGGCGCTGTTCGTGCGGGCCGGCCTGGGCCTGGACCCGTGGGACGTCTTCCACCAGGGCCTGGCCAAGCACACGGGACTGACCATCGGCGGCGCGACGGCGCTCGTCGGCGTCGTCGTGCTGCTCGGTTGGATTCCGCTGCGGAACCGGCCGGGCGTCGGCACCGTCGCGAACGTCATCGTCATCTCCGTCGTGGTCGACGCGGCCCTGCTGGTGCTGCCGCAGCCGACGACGCTGCCGGTGCGCACCGCGATGATGGTCGGCGCCGTCGTGCTCAACGCCGTCAGCACGGTGATGTACATCGGTGCCGGGATGGGGCCGGGGCCACGCGACGGACTGATGACCGGGCTGGTGGCCCGGACCGGCTGGTCGGTGCGGCTGGTCCGCACCGGCATCGAGGTGACGGTGCTGGCCACCGGCTGGCTGCTGGGCGGCACCGTCGGCGTCGGAACCGTCGTGTACGCCTTGGGGATTGGGCCGCTGGTGCAACTGGTGCTGCGGTGCACCCCGACCCGGTGGCTCGCGGCCAGTGGCTGGGCACACGTGGTGGGGGACCGGGCGGCTGAACCGGCCGTGACTACGATGAGCGAGTGCCCGGCGCCCTCAACGACCACCTCGTAGAACCCGACGCCCAGCCCGATCCTGACCTGCTGATCGAATTCTCCGGGGTCACGCTGCGCCGCGGCGGGGCCACCCTGGTCGGCCCCATCGACTGGGCGGTGGAACTCGACGAACGCTGGGTCGTCCTGGGCCCCAACGGCGCGGGCAAGACGTCGCTGCTGCGCATGGCGGCCGCCGTCGAGCATCCGTCGTCGGGCACGGCTTTCGTCCTCGGCGAGCGGCTGGGCCGCACCGACATGTCCGAGTTGCGGTCTCGCATCGGGCTCAGCAGTTCGGCGCTGTCGCAGCGGATACCGGACGACGAAGTCGTGCGGGACCTGGTGGTCTCGGCCGGATACGCCGTGCTGGGCCGGTGGCGCGAACAGTACGACGACGTCGACTACAACCGTGCGCTGGACACCTTGGAGAGCATCGGCGCCGAACACCTCGCCGACCGCCGCTACGGCACGCTGTCCGAGGGGGAGCGCAAGCGGGTCCTGATCGCCCGGTCGCTCATGACCGATCCGGAGCTGTTGCTGCTCGACGAGCCGGCGGCCGGACTGGACCTCGGCGGTCGCGAAGAACTGGTGGCCCGGCTGGCTGATCTGGCCGCCGACGCCGACGCGCCGGCCACGGTGCTGGTCACTCACCACGTCGAGGAAATCCCGGAGGGCTTCACGCACTGCCTGCTGCTCTCCGAGGGGCAGACGGTCGCCGCCGGGCTGCTGCCCGACGTGCTGACATCCGAGAATCTCTCCCAGGCCTTCGGTCAGTCGATCGCCCTGGAGTACATCGACGGGCGGTACTTCGCCCGTCGTACCCGCAGTCGCGCGGCGCACAGGAGGCGTATATGACCGAACTCGACCCCTTGCATCCCCGGCCGGCCGCGACGGTGATGCTGGTGCGCGACGGTGCGCCTGGCATCGAGGTCTTCCTGATGCGCCGCACCATGTCGATGGCCTTCGCCGGCGGCATGACGGTGTTCCCCGGCGGCGGGGTCGACGAGCGCGACCGCGATGCCGACATCGCCTGGACCGGACCCGACCGCACCTGGTGGGCCGAGAAGTTCGGCGTGGACCCGGTGCTGGCCGGCGCGCTGGTGTGCGCCGCCGCCCGCGAGACCTTCGAGGAGTCCGGTGTGCTGTTCGCCGGGCCGGCCGACGACCCCGACGGCATCGTCTCCGACGCGACCGTCTACCACGAGTCCCGGGCCGCGCTGGAGAGCCGTGAGCTGTCGTTCGGTGAATTCCTGGCGCGGGAGAAGCTCGTGTTGCGTGCGGACCTGCTGTGGCCGTGGGCCAACTGGATCACCCCCAAAGAGGAACGCACCCGCCGCTACGACACCTTCTTCTTCGTCGGCGCGCTGCCGGCCGGCCAACGGGCCGACGGCAACAACACCGAGAGCGACCACGTCGCCTGGCGGACGCCCACGGCCGCGCTGGAGGAGTTCGCGCAGGGGCATTCGTTCCTGCTGCCGCCCACGTGGACGCAACTGAGCTCGCTGGACGGCCGCACGGTCCCCGAACTGATGAAGGACGATCGCACCATCGAGCCCATCGAGCCGGTCCTCACCATGGGTGAGGGCACCTGGGACATCGAGTTCTTCGACGCCGAGCGGTACAAGGCGGCTCGCGGCGGCAGGGCGCAGTGATGGACATCGGCGAATACGTCCAGATCCACGTCACCGACGGCATCGGCACCCTGCTGCTGGCCAGGCCACCGCGCAATGCGCTGACCCGCCAGATGTGCCGGGAGATCACCGCGGCCGCCGAAGAGCTGGGCCAGCGGTCCGATGTCACCGCCGTCATCGTGCACGGCGGCCACGAGGTGTTCTGCACCGGCGACGACGACCACGAGACCAGCACGCTCGACGCGGCCGAAGCGCGCGTCGCGGGCGCCGTCTGCCGCGCCGCCGTCGACGCCGTGGCTGCCATTCCGCGGCCCACCGTGGCGGCCGTGACCGGCTACGCGCTCGGTAGCGGCCTGACGCTGGCGCTGGCCGCCGACTGGCGGATCAGCGGCGACAACGTCAAGGTCGGGTCGACCGAGATCCTGTCGGGGCGGGCGCCGGCCGAGGGTGCGGCGGCGCGGTTGGCCGCGGCCGTCGGCGACAGCCGCGCCAAGGACCTCGTGTTCAGTGGCCGGTTCGCCGGCGCCGAGGAAGCGGTATCCCTCGGTCTGATCGACCAACTCGTGGCGCCCGACCACGTCTACGACGAGGCGCAGAAATTGGCGCGCAGGTTCCTGGACTCGTCTCCCGAGGCGCTGGCCACAGCAAAGGCGGCGTTCGCGGTTCGCTGAACCGGTGCTCAGCGGGTGAACAGAAGTGTGGATGTGAACTCCCGGTGACCGGGCAGTTAGGCTGACCTGCATGACGAGTACCGACCAGACGTCCGAGGTCGCCGCAGCCGACGCTGCCGCCCAGGTATCCGACGTAGTTGAGCAGGCTGTTGATCAGGCGCCCAACCCGCACGCGACCGCCGAGCAGGTCGAGGCGGCCCGCCACGACACCAAGCTGGCGCAGATCCTGTACCACGACTGGGAAGCCGAGAGCTACGACGACAAGTGGTCGATCTCGTACGACCAGCGGTGTATCGACTACGCCCGCGGTCGCTTCGACGCCATCGTCCCCGACGAGGTCCAGCGTGAGCTGCCCTACGACCGCGCGCTCGAGCTCGGCTGTGGCACCGGCTTCTTCCTGCTGAACCTGATCCAGGCCGGCGTCGCCCGCCGTGGCTCCGTCACCGACCTGTCCCCGGGCATGGTCAAGGTGGCCACCCGCAACGGCAAGGCCCTCGGCCTGGACATCGACGGCCGTGTCGCCGACGCGGAGGGAATCCCTTACGAGGACAACACCTTCGACCTCGTCGTCGGACACGCGGTGCTGCACCACATTCCCGACGTGGAGCTGTCGCTGCGCGAGGTCGTCCGTGTGCTCAAGCCGGGCGGCCGGTTCATCTTCGCCGGCGAGCCCACCACGGTCGGTAACTTCTACGCCCGCCGCCTGGCCGACCTGACCTGGAAGACCACCGTCGCGGCCATGAAGCTGCCCGGTCTGGAGTCCTGGCGCCGGCCGCAGGAAGAGCTCGACGAGAACTCCCGCGCCGCGGCGCTCGAGTGGATCGTCGACCTGCACACCTTCGATCCCGCCGACCTGGAGCGCATGGCGACCAACGCCGGTGCCGTCGAAGTCGCCACGGCCAGTGAGGAATTCACCGCCGCCATGCTGGGCTGGCCGGTGCGGACCTTCGAGTCGACGGTGCCGCCGGGCAAGCTCGGCTTCAAGTGGGCCAAGTTCGCCTTCGGTGGCTGGACCACGCTGAGCTGGTTGGACGCCAACGTGTGGCGCCGCGTGGTGCCGAAGGGCTGGTTCTACAACGTGATGATCACCGGGGTCAAGCCCTCCTGAGTTGGCTGTTGCCTTCACGCTCGACGATGTTGCCTACCTGACCGGACCCGGTCAGGAGGCGCTCGCCGAGGTGGCCGCGCGGCCTCTGACCGATGCCCGCCGGGTATCCGACATCGCCTGGGCGCGTTCGCGTTTCGGTGACCGCGCGGCGGTGCTGGTCGAGACCGTGCTGCTGCGTCGCCGGGCCGTCGCCAAACTGGCCGAGCTGGGCGATGTCACCGGCTGGCTGTTCACCGACGAGGCGCTGCAGCAGGCCACCGCAGGGGCCGTCGCCGTTCATCGGGCGCGGCGGTTGGCCGGCCGCGTCGTGCACGATGCGACGTGTTCGGTCGGGACAGAGCTTGCCGCCCTGAGTAATTCGGGCGGCGCCGGCGCGGCGGCCCTGCTCGTCGGCAGCGACCTCGACGGCGTCCGGCTGGCCATGGCGCGCCACAACGTGGGTGCCCGCGCGCTGCTGTGCCGCGCCGACGCCCTCCGCCCGATCACACGGGACACGGTGGTGGTCGTCGACCCGGCCCGGCGCAGTTCGGGGCGCCGCAAGTTCGATCCCCGCGATTACGCCCCGCCATTGGACGAGCTGCTCGCGGTCTACCAGGGCCGCGACCTCGTGGTGAAATGCGCTCCCGGCGTCGATTTCGGCCAGCTGTCGGAGCTTGGATTCCGCGGCGAGGTGCAGATCACGTCGCTGGCCGGCAGCGTCCGGGAGGCCTGCCTGTGGTCACCGGGGCTGGCCCCGTCCGGCGTCACGCGCCGGGCCACGGTGCTCGACAAGACCGGCCAGGTGGCGGAGGAATTCACCGATGCCGACCCCGACGACTGTCCCTCGGGGCCTGCGGGGCGGTGGATCGTCGACCCCGACGGTGCGGTGGTGCGGGCCGGCCTGGTGCGGCACTATGCGGCGCGGCACGGCCTGTGGCAGCTGGACCCGGCGATCGCGTATCTGTCGGGCGACGAGTTGCCGCGCGGGACAAGGGGTTTCGAGGTCGTCGAGCAGATCGCCTACAACGAGAAGCGGCTCCGGCAGGCGCTGTCCGCGCACGGGGCGGCGGCCGTCGAAATCCTGGTCCGCGGCGTGGACGTCGACCCGGATGCGTTGCGCGCCAAGCTGAAGCTGCAGCGCTCGGGGGCTCAGCTGTCCGTGGTGATCACGCGCATCGGCGCCGGGGCCGCAGCCCGGCCGACAGCCTTCATTTGCCGGCCGTCGCGCTGAGATCACCTGGTCGCAGTTCATGCTCGGGACCGGCAGGGCCGACAGGTACGCTAGAACCGGTGGCGATGTGCCGCCATTCATTCATCCCTGGAGGATTCACCAGATGCGCCTTCCCGCACTCGCCGCAGTGATCGCTGCAACAGGGGCGGTCGGATGGCTCGGCATGCCTCTTGCGGCCGCGACCCCGGCGAAATGCCCGGAGCTGGGCGGCGTCGTCGACGGCTCGCGGATGTGTCAGATTCGCGACACCACCCGCGGCTACGCGCTCAACATCAGCTACCCCATCGACTACCCGGATCAGCAGGCGGTGGTCGACTACATCACGCAGACCCGTGACGGGTACGTCAACGTCGCGAAGATGCCTGGGCCGCACGAGACCTCGTACGAGCTGGACACCAGCGCGACGCAGTACACAGCGGCGATCCCACCGCGCAACACCCAGTCGGTCGTCTTCAAGACGTTCCAGGATGTCGGTGGGGCGCATCCGCAGACCTTCTACAAGACGTTCACGTGGGACCTGGTCCAGCGCAGGCCGATCACCATCGAGAACCTGTTCGCACCTGGCGCACAACCTTTTCCGGTGATCCTGCCGATGGTTCAGGGTGAACTGATCCGCCAGTCCGCGCAGCCGGTGCTGATGCCGCCCGCGGCCGGGCTGGACCCCGAGACCTACCAGAACTTCGCGATCACCAACGACTCGCTGATCTTCTTCTTCAGCCAGGGGCAGGTGCTACCGGAATCCGCCGGCGCGGTGCAGGTCACGGTGCCGCGAGCCCCGATCGAGGCGATGCTGGCCTAGGGATTCGTGCACGATTTTCCGCGGCCCGCGCGGAAAATCGTGCACAAATCCCTGATCAGGCTGGGGCGAACGCGTAGACCTGGCCGTCGCTCGTCGCGGTGACGACGCGTTTGTCGTGCCCGACGGATACTCCGACCGGCCAGCCCGTGGCGCCCGGCAGCGGATAGCTGTTCACGGTGTGGCCGTCGGCGGGGGAGAAGACCACCAATGCCTGGCCGGCCTGACCGTCGCGGACCACGACGTACCCGACTTCGGTGCCGGCGCGCGTCGACGTCGTCAGCGGCTCGACGTCGCTGCGCGTCCACGCCACCTCACCCTTGTCGCCCTTGTCCTTGACCGCGGTGAGCTTGGTCTGCGGCCCGCCGCCGGCGACCACCAGACCATCCGGCGTCACCGACGGCGGCGTCTGCGGCTGGAAGCCCAGGTTGACCGACCATTTGGCCTTGCCGTCGGCGGAGTTCACCGCCCACAGGTGCTGGTCGCGGCCGTTGACGTAGACGGTCTTGCCGTCGGCGGACAGTACCGGGCTGGCGATGGGACCGCCCCCGACCGCGGTGCTGGTCCATTCGCGCGTCAGCAGCGGCGTCTGGCCCTCGTGGTAGCGCATGCCGACGAGGACGGGGGCATCGGTGCCCGGCTGCCACAGGCCCAGCACCACCATGTTGGTGTCAGGGGAGTAGGCGGGCGCCGCAGAGATGGGGCAGGCCGATTTGGCGGGCTGGCAGTCGGCCAGGCCGCGCGCCGAGTCGGCGGGGTCGACGCCGCTGACGAGGTCCAGCGGGGCGCCGATGGTCTGGCCGCGGTGCGCGTCGAAAACCAGCACCTGGCCCAGGTGCGTCACCACCAGGAGCTGACCGGGGGACAGGATGCGCGGCGTCGTCGGCATCCCGATGACCGGCTGGCGCCACCGGATCCACTGCGTCGGCGGGAACGACATGATCGCGCCCGGTTGGCCGACGTACATGTTGTCGAAGCCATCGAACAGGGGACTCGACATGCCGCCGCCCTGCCACAGGCGCGTGCACCAGCGCTGGCGGCCATGCTGGTCGCTTTCCCACACCATCAGCGAGCAACCATTGGCCGACTGCGCGTTGATGGCCAGAAAGCTGCCCGAGCCGAGGATCACCTGTGCGCCGATATTGCCCTTGGCCGAGCGGGCCCAGTCCTGCTTGAGGCTGCTCGCCCCGGCCAGCGCGGTGTAGCTGCTGTTGGCGGCGTCGCCATACTGCGCCGGCCAGCCGTCCGAGGGGTGCGCCTTGACCCAGGAGTCGGTGTTGCCGCACCCGGCGACGGTCAGGGTGACCGCGGCAACAGCAATGACGGCGAGGCGGCGGATTCGGTGTGCAGGCATCGAGTCCCGAGACTAGCCCGAGACCGGCGAATGTCCGATTTCGCCTCGCGTAGGCTTTCCGGCCATGACGACGATGTGGGGCGCACCGATTCACAAGCGATGGCGAGGTTCGCGGCTGCGCGATCCGCGGCAGGCGCGCTTCCTCACCCGTGAGTCGCTGAAGTGGGTGCTCGACAACAAGGCCTACACACCCTGGTACCTGGTGCGGTACTTCCGGCTGCTCAAGTTCAAGCTGGCCAACCCGCACATCATCACGCGCGGCATGGTGTTCCTCGGCAAGGGCGTGGAGATCCAGTGCACGCCCGAGCTGGCGCAGATGGAGATCGGCCGCTGGGTACACATCGGTGACAAGAACACCATCCGCTGCCACGAGGGCTCGCTGCGGTTCGGTGACAAGGTGGTGCTGGGACGCGACAACGTCATCAACACCTACCTCGACATCGAGATCGGTGAGTCGGCGCTCATGGCCGACTGGTGCTACGTCTGCGACTTCGACCACAAGATGGACAGCATGGAGCTGCCGATCAAGGACCAGGGCATCATCAAGGGCCCGGTGCGGATCGGTCCTGACACCTGGGTCGCGGCCAAGGTGACGATCCTGCGCAACACCAGCATCGGCCGCGGCTGCGTGCTCGGTGCCCACGCGGTGGTCAAGGGCGAGATACCGGACTTCTCCATCGCGGTCGGCGCTCCGGCCAAGGTGGTCAAGAACCGCAAGCTGGACTGGGAGACCTCGGCCGCGGAGCGCGAGGAACTCGCCCGGGCGCTGGCCGACATCGAGCGGAAGAAGAGTTCCCGGTAACTCAGCTCGTGTAGTCGAGCGTCGTCATCATGCCCGCCTCCTGGTGATAGGCGTTGTGGCAGTGCATCATCCAGTCGCCGGGGTTGTCGGCGACGAATGCGGCGGTCAGCTTCTGCCTGGGCAGCACGATCAGCGTGTCCTTGCGCGGGCCGCGCCGACCGTCGGGCTGCAGCACCTGGAACGTGTGCCCGTGCAGGTGCATGGGGTGCCACATGGTGGTCGAGTTGGTGAAGGTCATGGTCGCGCGCTGGCCCTGACGGACCGTCAGGACCTGGCGGTTGTCGAAGCCGCGCCCATTGATGCCCCAGTCGTACTTCATCATCGAGCCGGTGAGTTCGGCGGCCAGCGTGACGTCCGGCGTGCTGGGTCCGAGGTCGACGGCCGAGGTGGCCGTGAAGTCGGTGACGGTGCCGACGCGGCGCGTCAGCTCGGCGGGACGGAACGCGGCGTCCGGCGCTGTGCCCGCGCCGGTGGAGAGCAGGGCCCGGGCGGCGCTGTCCTTGCCCTCGGCCACCGCCACCAACGGGAAGACACCGGAGCCTGCCGTGACGATGACGTCGTAGCGCTCGCCCATGCCCAGCAGCAGCGCGTCCACATCCACCGGGTCGACGGGGAAGCCGTCGGTGTGGGTGACGGTCATCCGGTGCCCGGCGAGGGCCACCCGGAACGCGGTGTCGGCGCCGGCGTTGATGATGCGCAGCCGGATGCGCTGGCCGGGCTTGGCATTGAAAACCGTTGGTGCGGCCGGAATCCGGCCGTTGGCGAGGAAGTAGGGGTACTTGACGTCGCCGGCGTCACCGCCGAGCAGCGTGCTCGTCGCCATGGGCATGTCGCCCATGCCGCTCATGTCGTGGCCGCCGCCCATGTGTCCCATGCCGGCCATGGCGCGCAGGCCGTCGTAGATCTGCTGGGGTGACTTGCCGGCGCCTGAGGTCCAATCATCAAGGACCACAATCCATTCCGCGTCGTAACGGCCGCGGTCCGCGGGGTCGTCGACGATCACCGGCAGGTACAGTCCGTAGTCCGCGTCGAGGCCGGTGTGCGGGTGTGCCCAATAGGTGCCGGCGTGCGGGACGGAGAAGGCGTAGGTGAAGTCGTTGCCGGGCTTGATGTTCGGCGTCGCGGGTGCCGCGCCGTCCATGTCGTTGCGCAGGGCGATGCCGTGCCAGTGCACCGAGGTGTCGTGGTCGAGCCCGTTGGACACACGGACGGACAGTTCGTCGCCCACCGAAGCGCGGATCAGCGGACCTGGCACCTGGTCGCCGTACGCGAGCGTCTGCACGGTGACCCCGCCGAGGTCGACGGTGGCCGGCTGCGGGCGCAGTGCCACCGAGACGGTGCGCCCGCTGTGTGGACGGGCGGCCTCGGTCGCGGCAATGGCCTTCGGGTCGACGGCGCCGGCTGTGGCGGGGGCCGGCGTCTTGCCGCACGCGGCGGCGCCGGCCAGCGCCGACGCGCCAGTGACGGCAGAGGCGATCAGGAAACTGCGGCGAGTCAACACCCTGCCGTTTGTACCCCCGGGGGGTATGTCCGTCAAGGGGCGAGAGTCCTCGATCCAGCAGAAAACTGTCCCTCTTCCAGGGAAAAGGGACAGTTCTATGACTTTCGGTGAAGAGTCCTCAGCCGCGGTCGGGCAGCGGCCGTTCGACGATGGGACGACGCGCGTGCGGCAGGCGCTCGCCGCGCTTGGCGGCGAGGTACACGTCCGACGTCTCGGCGGCGACGGTCTGCCACGAGAAGTCGTGGTTCAACCGGTCGCGCGCGGCCAGGGCGCGCTGCTGCGCGCCCGCCGGGTCGTCGAGCACCTTGCGGACCGCGGACGCCAACGCGCCCACGTTGCGCGGCGGGCAGGAGACGCCGGTCTTGCCGTTGATCACCGCTTCGCCGAGTCCGCCGACGTTCGACGTCACCAGCGGGGTACCGGCCGCGGCGGCTTCCAGCGCCACGATGCCGAACGGCTCGTAGTGGCTCGGCAGGACCGCGGCGTCGGCCCGGTGCAGCAGCTCCAGCAGCCCGGAATGATCAACGCGGCCAACGAAATTCACGGCCTTGGCGACCTTGGCTTTGCGGGCTTCCTCGACCAGCCAGTCGTACTGGGTGCCGTCGCCGGCGACGGTCAGGGTGGTGCCCGGGTGGGTCCGTCGGATCCGGGGCAGCGCCGCGATGACGTCGTGCACGCCCTTCTCGTACTCGAGCCGTCCGACGAACAGCAGCTCGGCCGGCCCGTCATGCTCGCGGCGCATGGCGAACGGCCAGCCGGCGGTGTCGATGCCGTTGCAGATCACGCTCACGTCAGGCAGCTCGGGTCCGAACAGGTCGGTGATCTCCTCGCCCATGGATACCGAGCAGGTGATCAGCGAGTCGGACTCGTGCACGAGCCACGATTCCAGTGAGTGCACCTGGCGGCTCACCGGGCCGGAGAGCCAGCCGGAATGCCGGCCGGCCTCGGTGGCGTGGATGGTGGAGACCAGTGGCACGTCGAAGAATTCGGCGAGGGTCACCGCGGGGTGGGCGACCAGCCAGTCGTGCGCGTGTACGACATCCGGGGTCCAGTCGCGCAGGCTCAGCCCGGCGCGAATCATGGCGTGGCCCATGGCCAGTGTCCACGCCATCATGTCGGTGCCGAATTTGAACTCGTTCGGGTCGAGAGCGGCGGAGATCACCCACACGCCCTCGTGCACCTCATTGGTGGTGGGGTGCGTGCTGGGGTCGGTGTCCGCGGGACGGCGGCACAGCACCACGACCTCGTGGCCGAGGGCGGCCAGTTCGACGGCCAGATGGTGGACGTGGCGTCCGAGGCCACCGATCACCACGGGTGGGTACTCCCACGAGACCATGAGGATTTTCATCGGGGTAACCGCCTGGCGTCCAGGGCGCCGAACAGTCCGTCGGCGCGGTTCCAACCTTCCGCGAGCTTGTGGGCCTGATCGCGCCGTCCAGACGCGAGGGCACCGGCAATCTCCCGGGTGGCGTGCGCGTGCAGGTGCGCGCGATAGCGAGCATATTCCGCCGCGGTGTCTTTGCTCACCATGAAGGGCCAGTCGCTCGAGACGGTCAGCAGGGCTTCGCGCAGGATCTGGTCGGCCACGCGGTCGCGTGCCGGGTACGCCGAATCCTGCGCCAGGACCTTGTCCACCGTGGTCAGCGCGGTATCGACGACCTCGGCGTTGAGCGTCACGAAGTCGGCGACCTGCTCGCCGGACCAGACCTGCCAGTCCTTGCCTGAACCCCACGAGCTCGGCGGCAGGTCGACGGGGGAGCCGACGAAGCCGCCCGCGATCGCGTCCGACAGCGTGCCGACCCGGACGCCGGCGGCCGGCAGCGCGCGCAGGACGCGCCCCAGCCACTCCGGTCCCTCGTGCCACCAGTGCCCGAACAGCTCGGTGTCGAAGGCGGCGACGACGTGGGCCGGGCGCCCGGTGCGTTCGGCCTCCGAGATCAGCCGGCGCCGAACCGTGTGCACGAAATCCGCGACGTGTGCGTCGATGGCGGCGGCGGCCCGCTCGGGCTCGTACGGGGCCTTCGACTCCGACGGGACGGTGCGGCCGGTGACCCGCGCCGGCTTGAGGCCGGTGAGGTGGTCGTAGGTGTGGAAGTCGCGGTAGGCCGGGTGCCCCGGGTAGCCGGACTTGGGGGACCACACGCGGTAACTGACCTGCAGGTCGCGGCCGAAGGCCACGACGTCCGACTCGCCGACCGGGCGGCCGAGCGCGGTGTCGCCGTGCAGCGACGGGCCGTCGACCATGAAGTGGGTGACGCCGGCGGCCGCGTAGCCGGTCTCCATGCCGGGGGCGTAGGCGCATTCGGGTGCCCAGATGCCGCCGGGGGTGTGCGCGAACCGGGCGCCGGCGTCGGCCAGGCCCTCGCGCAGCGCGAACTCGCGCAGCCGGGGGTTGAGCAGCGGCTGGAACGGATGCGCCAGCGGGCCGCCGAGCAATTCGATGGTGCCCGCGCCGATGAGCTGCCGCAGCACCGGGCTGCCGCCGTGCTGCCAGTGCTCGGCGAATTCCGCGAGCGCCGCGCCGGCCTGCTGGTGTTCGTGAATACCGAAGGCGCGCAACGCTTCCGGTGAGTTGAAAGTCTCGGGGGCGCCGCCGCCGTCACGGACGGTCGTCGCCTCCAGGGCCCTCAGCTGCCAGTTGGACAGCCACTGCTGCATGCCGGCCAGGCAGTACGGATCGTCGAGCTGGGCGGTGACGACGGGCGTCATGCCGAGGGTCAGCAGGTGGCCGCGACCTTCCTCGGCCAGCTCGCGCAGGACGCGCGTCAGGGGCAGGTAGGCCGTCGCCCACGACTGGTACAGCCACTCCTCGCCGACCGGCCAGCGGCCGTGATGCGCCAGCCACGGCAGGTGCGTATGCAGCACCAGGGTGAACATCCCCGGTACCGGCGTCGGCGAATCACTCACGGCCGCACCGCGATTGCCACCAGATCGAGGCTGTCGTCGATGTCGACACCGGCGGCGCCGGCGTCCAGCAGGTCGAAGTCGTCGATGGTCACCGCGGCCACGTCGGCCAGCAGGTCCGCGGGCCAGGGCGCATCGGCCACGGCGCGGTCGATCTGCGCCTGGATGATCGAGCCGCCGTGCTTGGCATCGAGCTCACGCAGCCCGGCGCCGTGATAGACGCCCAGCATGGCCTCCATGACGAAGCCCTGCTCGGTCAGCAGTTCGGTCATTTCGGCGGCGTTCAGTTCGCGGGTGTGGAACGGGTTCAGCGGGGTGTCGCTGCCGGGGGTGAAGGTGATGCGGTTGGGCGTCGACATCAGCAGCACGCCGCCGGGGCGCAGCACCCGCAGGCACTCGGCGACGAATTGTCCTTGATCCCAAAGGTGTTCGATGACCTGGAAGTTGACCACGACGTCGACGGAGGCGTCGGGCAGCGGCAGCGCGGCCAGGTTGCCGTGCAGCATCTCGACCCTCGGGTAGCGGGTGCGGATGTGCGCCACGGAGGACTCGTCGTAGTCCAGCCCGATCACCCGGCGCGCGACATCGGCGATGAGGTCGGCACCGTAGCCCTCGCCGGCACCGGCCTCCAGGACGTCACGGTCGCGGCAACGGTCGACCAGTCGCCGGTACACCACCTCGTGCCGGCGGAACCAGTAGTTCTCCTCCGCCAGGTCCGGGACGGTGCGCTCGCCGGTCAGTGGCATGACTGGCAGGAGCGATTCAGCCTGCGGCTCGGCTGCCGCCCGCTGGGTTTCGGGAAAAGTGCTCATTAGATAGGCAGGCTAGCTCAGAGTGGTCCAGGAATTCCCAGGCCCGATCGGTTGGGCCGTTCCACCTGCTGGTTCTGCCATGTTGCCGAACCCCCTCAAGTGTGGTCAAGAAAACAAAAGGCGGCATCCTCGGGCCGCGTTCGACCAGCTATGGTGTTCCTGCGCCATGCCACATAAGTTACCGAGTAGTAACATGTTGGTCGTTGCGTTAATCGTGAATGCCAGGCCGACCGCCGGCCTCATCGAGGAGGACGAACCACACCCATGACGAACATCGTGGTCCTGATCAAACAGGTCCCTGACTATGAGTCGGAGCGCAAGCTCAACGACGGCGACTTCACCCTCGACCGCGAGTCCGCGGACGCGGTGCTCGACGAGATCAACGAGCGCGCCGTCGAGGCCGCGCTGCAGATCAAGGAGAAGGAAGAGGCCGCCGGCGGCGCCGGCACCGTCACCGTGCTGACCGTCGGACCGGAGCGGGCCACCGAGGCCATCCGCAAGGCTCTGTCGATGGGCGCCGACAACGCGGTGCACGTGAAGGACGACCAGCTCAAGGGCTCGGACATCGTCCAGACCGGTTGGACCCTGGCCCGCGCGCTCGGCACCATCGAGGGCGCCGAGCTGGTCATCGGTGGCAACGAGTCCACCGACGGTGTCGGTGGCGCGGTTCCGGCCGTCATCGCCGAGCTGCTGGGTCTGCCGCAGCTGACCTCCCTGCGCAGCATCTCCGTCGAGGGCGGCAAGGTCACCGGTGAGCGTGAGACCGACGAGGGCGTCTTCGGCCTGGAGGCTGCGCTTCCCGCCGTCGTGAGCGTCAACGAGCGCATCGGCGAGGCCCGCTTCCCGTCGTTCAAGGGCATCATGGCCGCCAAGAAGAAGCCGGTCACCGTGCTGACGCTGGCCGAGATCGGTGTCGAGGCCGACGAGGTCGGTGTCGCCAACGCCAGCAGCAAGGTGCTGTCGTCGACGCCGAAGCCGGCCAAGGCCGCGGGCGAGAAGATCACGGACGAGGGCGAGGGCGGCAACAAGATCGCCGAGTACCTCGTTGGCCAGAAGCTGATCTAGCCCCCACCACACCGAAACTTCCAGAAAGACACAGAGGCAAATACGCATGGCTGAAGTACTTGTGCTCGTCGAGCACGCCGATGGTGCCCTCAAGAAGGTGAGCACCGAACTGATCACCGCTGCCCGTGTGCTCGGTGAGCCGTCGGCGGTTGTGGTGGGTGCCCCCGGCACCGCCGCCCCGCTGACCGATGCCCTCAAGGCCGCCGGTGCGGCCAAGATCTACGTCGCCGAATCGGATGAGGCGGCCGGCTTCCTGGTCACCCCGACCGTCGATGTGCTCGAGGCGCTCGTCGAGTCCGCCGGCCCGGCCGCCGTTCTGACGGTCGCCAGCACCGAGGGCAAAGAGGTCGCCGGTCGTCTGGCCGCCCGCCTGGGTGCCGGCCTGCTGGTCGACGTCGTCGACGTCAAGGCCGGTGGCATCGGTGTGCACAGCATCTTCGGTGGCGCGTACACCGTCGAGGCGCAGGCCAACGACGTGCTCCCGGTGATCGCGGTCCGTCCGGGTGCCGTCGAGGCCGCCCCGGCCGACGGTGCCGGCGAGGTCGTCAACGTCGAGGTTCCGGCCCAGGCCGAGAACGCCACCAAGATCACCTCGCGCGAGCCGGCCGTCGCCGGTGACCGTCCGGAGCTCACCGAGGCCAGCGTCGTGGTCGCCGGTGGCCGTGGTGTCGGCAGCGCCGACAACTTCGCGGTCGTCGAGGCCCTGGCCGACTCGCTCGGCGGTGCTGTCGGTGCTTCGCGTGCCGCGGTCGACTCGGGCTACTACGGCGGTCAGTTCCAGGTCGGCCAGACCGGTAAGACCGTTGCCCCGCAGCTGTACATCGCCCTCGGTATCTCGGGCGCCATCCAGCACCGCGCCGGCATGCAGACGTCCAAGACCATCGTTGCGGTCAACAAGGACGAAGAGGCCCCGATCTTCGAGATCGCCGACCTCGGCATCGTGGGTGACCTGTTCCAGGTCGCACCGCAGCTGACCGACGCCATCAAGGCTCGTAAGGGCTGATTTTTTTCTGCGTGAGCAGAAGCGAAGGTGCCCCAAAACTTCGGTTTTGGGGCACCTTTGTGTCTGGGCATGACTGCTGACAGCAACCAGAACGGTGGTGCCGATGGCGAGCCAGGATCGCGGGCCGGTCTTGCGTGGCCGCGACAGCGAGATCACGACGCTGCGCGGCCTGTTGTCGGCCGCGCGGTCGGGTAGCAGTCAGGTGCTGGTCCTGCGGGGTGAGGCGGGGGTCGGGAAGACCGCGCTGCTGAGGTATGCGGTCAATGCCGCGGACGGATTCCGCTGTGTCCAGGTGACGGGCGTCGAGTCCGACATGGAGCTGGCCTACGCGGGCCTGCAGCAGCTGTGCGCACCGCTGATGCATCACCTCGACGAACTGCCGACGCCGCAGCGCGAAGCGCTGGACGTGGCCTTCGGCCGTGGTGCCGGAGCCGCGCCGGACCGCTTCCTGGTGGGGCTCGCGGTACTCAGCCTGCTGGCCGCCGCCACCGACGATCAGCCGCTGTTGTGTGTGGTCGACGACGCGCAGTGGCTCGATCAGGTGTCGGTGCAGACCCTCGCCTTCGTCGCGCGGCGGTTCCTCGCCGAGCCCATCGTGCTGCTGTTCGCAGCCCGCGACACCGGAGCGCAGGCGCTGGGGAACCTGCCGGAACTGACGGTGACCGGTCTGTCGGATGCCGATGCCAGGGATCTTCTGGACTCGGTGCTGTTGGGGCGGGTCGACGAACGGGTGCGCGATCGTCTCGTCGCCGAGACGCGAGGGATCCCGCTCGCGCTCCTCGAGGTTCCCCGCAGTGTGTCCGCCGCCGAGCTCGCCGGCGGTTTCTGGAACATGGGCAGCAGGCGCAGCGTGACGGGTCAGGTGGAGGACAGCTACCGGCGTCGCGTGGAGGCGCTGCCACCGGCCACCCAGCAACTGTTGTTCCTCGCCGCCGCCGACGCGGTGGGGGACGCGGCGCTGTTCCAGCGGGCCGCAACGACTTTGGGACTGTCCGTCGGTGCGCTGGCCCCGGCCGAGGCAGCAGGACTGATCGAGTTCGGCGCACGGGTTCGGTTCAGCCACCCGTTGATGCGTTCGGCTGTCTATCGGGCGGCCGACGTGAACGAGCGCCGCGCGGTACATCGGGCGCTGGCCGAGGCCACCGATCCACGACACGACCCCGACCGGCGCGTCTGGCATTTCGCCCATGCGGCAGCGGGGCCCGACGACGCGGTGGCCGCGGATCTGGAGCGCTCGGCCGGACGGGCGCAGCGCAAGGGCGGCGTCGCCGCGGCAGCGGCCTTCCTGGAACGTGCGACGGTGCTGTCCGCGGACCCGGCCCTGCGTGCGGCCCGGGCACTTGCGGCGGCACAGGCCAAACGCGACGCCGCGGCACCGGCGGCGGCGTACGAACTGCTGGCGATCGCCGAACTGGGGCCACTGACGAAACTGCAACGGGCACAAGTTGATCGGTTGCGGGCCCAGATGCAGTTCGCCCGCAGTCGTGGCGGCGGGCCGGGCGTGCCCCCGCTGAGCGATGCCGTGCAGAAGCTGCTCGCCGCGGCCAGAGACCTCGAGACGCTCGACGACGGCCTTGCCCACGAGACATATCTGGAGGCGCTCGCCGCCGCCATGTACGCGGGCCGGCTGAGCCGGCCCGACACGCTGCCCGAGGTGGCCGCCGCCGCGGCCGCGGCCCTCGGCGATGCGGCGGAGTTGCACCGGCCGGTGGACCTGCTGCTGAGCGGCGTGGCGAGCCGGATCGTCACCGGTGGCGGTACCGAACAGATGCGCGCCGCGCTGGAGCTCATCTGTCGGCACGCGCAGGACGCCGACGGGCAATTCCTGCGGTGGATGCCGTTGGGGCTGGCCATCGTTCAGGAGTCTGCCGTCGGCGAGATTTGGGACGACGGCATCCACCGGCTGCTGGCCACCGCCGCGATTCGCCAGGCGCGCGATGCCGGCGCACTGGCCGTGCTGCCGTCCGCGCTCGCCTTCGGGGCCGGGGTGCATCTGCTCGCAGGCGAATTCGACACGGCGGCAGCGCTCATCGCCGAGGCCGCCGTGATCTCGGCGGCGACCGACTACGCCCCCTTGCGATACCACTCGCTGTCGTTGGCGGCGTTCCGTGGGGTCGCGGGTGACGCGGTGGCCATCATCGAGTCGGCAGCGTCCGATGCGGCCGCACGCGGCGAAGGCCGGGTGCTCGGCGTGACGGGGTTTCTCTCGGCAGTGCTCTACAACGGACTCGGGCGCTACGCCGAAGCCTTCGCCGCGGCCCGGAATTGTTGCGAGTACGACGATCTGGGCTTCTACAGCTGGGGTCTGGTTGAGCTCGCCGAAGCCGCAACACGCATCGGGGACAGAGACACCGGGGAGTGGGCCGCGCAGCGGCTGGCCGCTCGTGCGGGTACCAGCGGCACCGACTGGGGGTTGGGGGCACTCGCCTACGTGCGTGCTCTGGTTGCGGATGACGAGGACGCAGATGCCCTGTACGCCGAGGCCATCGAACGGCTCGGGCGCACCGGGGTCGTCTTCCTCCTGGCACGGACCCACTTGGGTTACGGCGAATGGCTGCGCCGCATGAACCGGCGCACCGATGCCCGCAAGCACCTCGACGAAGCCTTCCGAATGTTCGGCAGCATGGGCGCGGAGGCGTTCGCGGAGCGGGCGCGCCGCGAGCTGATCGCCGCCGGCAAGAAGGTCCGCAAGGAGCCCGTCAACACCGGTGACGAACTGACGGCACAAGAGGCCCAGATCGCCCGTCTCGCCGGCGCGGGGCTGACCAACCAGGAGATCGGTGCGCAGCTGTTCATCAGCACGCACACCGTCGAATGGCACCTCCGGAAGGTGTTCGTCAAGCTCGGCATCACGTCGCGGCGGCAGCTGCGCACGCTATTCCCCGCCGGCTGAATTGCGCCAAGGACCACGAACTGTCAAGGGTCCACCGCGGTCCGGGATCGGCCATGCTGATCGCGTTCCGCGAAAACCCTTGAAGGGAAAAGAATTCTGTGTCCCGCATCCTGTTGCAGACGACGATCACCGAGTGCGCCGACGATTGGGACGTCCGCCGGTTTTCGATGGTCGCCGGCGAACTGAGGGCGTGCGGCCACCATGTGACCGCGCGCAACCGGTCGTGTCGCACCGACGACCCGGTGCTGAGTCGGCTGGACGAGCTGGATTTCGACCAGTTGTGGCTGCTGGCGGTCGACGTCGGCGACGGCCTGACGGCGGCCGACGCCGACGGCATCCGGCGGTTCCGTGAGCGCGGCGGCGGTGTGCTCACCGCGCGTGATCACCAAGACCTGGGGTGCTGTCTGAACCGCCTCGGATTCCTGGGTGTCGTCAACGAATTTCACGATCCGAGCCTCGATCCCGGCGACCTGTGCGACGACCAGGACAACCCGGACATCTCCTGGCCCAACTACCATTCCGGCGCCAATGGCGACTACCAGCCGGTGCTGGTCGACGGCGAGCCGCACGAACTGCTGCATACCGACCGCACCGCCAGCGGGCACATCGAATGGTTCCCCGCGCATCCGCATGAGGGCATGGTGTCCGAGAATCCTCCGCTCGCCCGCGCCATCGCGAAGGGCCGCAGTACCGCGACCGGCCGGCTCTTCAATCTCGCCGTCGTGGTCGACGGTGAACGGTGCCCGGCCGGACGGCCGCTGGGCCGCGCGGTCGCCGAGTCCACGTTCCACCACTTTGCCGACTACAACTGGGATCTCACCGCCGGAGCGCCGTCGTTCGTGTCCGATCCTCCCGGCACTCAGATCGCTGCAGACCCGGCGCGCTTGGCGGTCTTCAAGGGCTACGTCGCCAACATCGCGCGGTGGCTCCACCCGGTTTCGACTACGGGCTTTCAAGGGTCCGTGCCGGCCGCATCGCGACGAAGCTGAAGGCAGCAGCCGTTCAACTCCAGGAGCAACAATGTTCGATAGTGCCGACCTGATGAAGGCCATCACGACCATCCAGACCGTCACGCCACCGTTCATCCCGGACGGTGCCCACGTGATGACATCGATCATCGAGTGGCCGGCGGGAAGCGCGGGCGCCCCGCCGCACCGCCATCCCGGCGGGCCGTCGTTCGGTTACGTCTTGGAGGGCGAGATGCTCTTCGAGCTGGAGGGCGAAGCGCCGCGCGTGATCAAAGCCGGGGAGGCGTTCTGGGAACCGGGCGGCGACGTCATCCACTATTCGGACGCCAACAACCGCACCGACGTCCGCCTGCGCTTTCTGGTGACGATGATCTGTACGCCCGGCGTGCCGATGCTCGTCGTCGTCGACGACGAGGAACTCGAAGCGCGCAAGGACCGGCGAGTCCGATGACCACCGGGTTCGGCGACATCGTCCGGTCGCGCCGGTCGTCACGGATGTTCTTGCCGGACACGCCCGTTCCGCGGAACCTGCTCGACGAGGCGCTGGAGCTCGCGATCCGGGCGCCGTCGAACTCCAACACGCAGCCGTGGCACGTCTACTTCGTCACCGGCGCGCGGCGCGCACGGCTGGTGGACGCGCTGCTCACCGCCGTCGATACGACGCCGCCCGAGGTGGGCTCGGCGGGTCTGCCGCCCCGGTTCGCGCATCTGCGCCGCGAGAGTGGTGCCCTGGTTTACGGCGCGATGGGCATCGAGCGCAGCGATGCGGAAGGCCGCTGGGCGGCGCAGCGGCGCAACTGGGAGTTCTTCCGTGCCCCGGTCGCCGGGGTGGTGTGCATGCACCGCGATTTCGGCACGGTCGACGCGCTGGGTGTCGGGATGTTCCTGCAGACGCTGATGCTGGCGTTGACCGAACGCGAGCTCGGGAGTTGTGTACAGGTGTCGATCGGTTTCTACCCGGAGGTGTTGCGCGCGCAGCTCGACATTCCCGAGGAGCTCACCATCCTGTGCGGGATCTCGATCGGCTACCCCGACCCGGCCTTTCCGGCGAACCACCTTGACACGCCACGTAACCCGATCGGCGACAACGTGGTTTTCCTCGATGACTGACGGCCTGCGGACTACGGACTTTCCGGGGTCCGCCGGCTCCCCGCGGCTGCCAGTGTGGAAGCCGCACAACCGAAACAAAGCGAAAGGGTGTGTCTGATGAAGATCACTGTGATGGGTGCCAGCGGCCAGATCGGTTCGAAGGTCGTTGCCCTGCTCAAGGAAGCCGGTCACGAGACCGTGGCGGCTTCGCGGGACTCGGGCGCCGATGTCCTCACCGGCGCAGGCCTGGTGGAAGCGCTGACGGGGTCCGACGTGCTGGTCGACGTCGTCAACTCGCCGGACTTCTCCGACGGGCCGGTGCTGGACTTCTTCACCCGGTCGGCGACCAACCTGACTGCGGCGGCGAAAACGGCCGGAGTCGGCCACTATGTCGCGTTGTCCATCGTGGGTTGCGACGGACTGCCGGACAGCGGCTACATGCGTGCCAAGGTCGCCCAGGAGCGCATCATCACCGAGTCGGGGCTGCCCCACACCATCGTGCGGGCCACCCAGTTCCATGAGTTCGCCGACGCGATCACCGCGTCGCTCATCGTCGACGGCGAGGTGCGGGTGCCCGAGGGCCTGATCCAGCCGATCGCCGGCGCCGACGTCGCCGCCGAGGTGGCTCGCGTCGCCCAGGCCGCACCGGTCAACGGGATCGTGAACATCGGTGGCCCGGACAAACTGACGTTCGCGGGCCTGGCCAAACTGGCACTGGCCCACCGCGGTGAGAGCCTGCCGATCGTGGTCGACCCGGCAGCCACCTACTTCGGCACCAAGGTCGGCGACACCGGCTTGGTCACCAGCGGCGACGCCATCATCTCGGACCTGCACCTGGCGGACTGGCTGGCCGGCCAGTGACGGAACTGACCGGGCTGACCGCGCTGGTGACGGGTGGGACGGCCGGCATCGGGTTCGAGACGGCGCGCCTGCTGGCGGCCGAAGGCGCGGCGGTGATCATCACCGGACGCTCGGCCGAGCGTGGCGCCGCGGCGGCCGCCGAACTCGGGGTGCGGTTCATCGCCGCGGACCTGGCCGACCTCGAATCGGTGAAATCCCTTGCCCGGCAATGCGGCGATGTCGACATCGTGGTCAACAACGCCGCCAGCTTTCCGGGCGCGCTGACCGTGGAGCAGGACGTGGCGACCTTCGAGTCGACCTTCGACACCAACGTGCGCGGTGCCTACTTCCTGGTCGCGGCTCTGGTGCCGGGCATGTTGCGCCGGAGCCGGGGGAGCATCGTCAATGTCACCTCGATGGTCGCGTTCAAGGGTGTGCCCGGGGCATCCAGTTACAGCGCGTCCAAGGCGGCCCTGGAATCGCTGACCCGCACGTGGGCAACGGAATTCGGCCCGCAAGGGGTGCGCGTCAACAGTGTGGCTCCCGGGCCGACGGCGACGCCGGGGGTGGCTGCCGAATGGGGTGACACCAACGACGAACTGGGGCGCACGCTGCCGCTGGGCCGCACGGCACAGCCGGCCGAGATCGCGCAGGCCGTGCTGTTCCTCGCGTCGCCGCGGTCGAGTTTCATCACCGGGTCGACGCTGCATGCCGACGGCGGCGGCGCGGCCGCCTGACTGCCCCGCCGCATTGAAAACGGCCCCCGGACAACAGGTCCGGGGGCCGTTCTCGTGTTCAGCGGTCAGTAGTCCCAGGTCGCCGGCACGCAACGGAAAGCGTCGCCGACGGCCGCCACATGGCACACCGACGGGAACGGCAGGTGCGTCGCGACCAATGCCTCACCCGTCGCCGCGATCTCCCGCAGCAGGCGGACGCGAACACGCGCCGCCTCCTCGGGATCGTGCTCGAAGCCGTTCTGCCACTCGGGGTTGTCGAATCCCGGGGCGAACACGGCATCACCCGCGAACGTCAGCTTCTCGCCGCGCGATTCCAGCCGAACCACGCTGTGCCCGGGGGTGTGACCGCCCGTACGCGAGACGAGCACGCCCGGCGCGACCTCGTAGTCCGTCTCGAACGTCCGCAATTGGCCGCTGTAGTCGGTCAGGAACTGGGTGGCCGAGCGCCGCAGCACGTCGGGGATGGGCTGCGGCATGACCGTCCGGGAGAAGTCCGGGGCCGCCCAGAACTCGGCCTCGGCAGTGGCGGCATGCACGCGCAGGTCCGGCCGGAACCGCTCCTTGACGCCCTCGGTGATCAGCCCGCCGACGTGGTCCATGTGCATGTGGGTCAGCACGACGTCGGTCACCGAGGCGAGATCGACACCGGCCGCCTCCAATCGCTGGACCGTCTGGCCGGCGCGCGGGAAGTCCGGGAACTCCAGCCCAAGTCCGGCGTCGACCAGAATCGTCTGGTCGCCGCTGCGGACCACCACGATGTTCAGCGGCCAGTCGACGATCTCGGGCGGCAGGAAGTTGTCGTCCAACCAGCCTGTCAGTTCGGCGGGCGGGACATTGGTGCCCAGCGTCGACGCCGTGATCGGCAGTACGCCGTCACTGATGACCAGTACCTCGATATCGCCGACCGGCACCGCGTAACGCGACGGAACCAACTCGTCGAGCCCCGTCTGACCAAGGTGGGAAATGTTGTCCAAGCTCACGTTGTCTCCTTCTGGCACACATTCGGCAGTGTCATGGATTTGACCCTGTGCGGGGTTGAACGCGGGCCGGCGCGCGAAGTCATCCATCGCGGGCGCACCACGGATTCCGGTGTCGACCACGTACTTCCAATGGTTCGCCACAGGCATTTTCCGGCGAGTCTGAGTTCGGCGGCGCATCCGGTGCTGTCACAGGTGAGGGGAGTTTCGATCGTGACGGCAGCGCCGGTGCCGGACGCTGACCTTGCGGCCCGGTTTGTGGCCGATGCCGTGCCGCTGCTCGACGCCCTCGGCCGCGGCGCCCGTCGGCTGACCCGCTGCGAAGCTGACGCAGAAGATCTGTTGCAGGACACCCTGTTACACGCGTATCAGGGATTCGGGTCGTTTCAGCAGGGCACCAATCTCAATGCCTGGCTTTTCCGCATCTTGCACAACCGGTGGGTCAGCAGACATCGCCACCGGGCAGCGCGCCCACCGGAGGTGCCGCTGGAGGTGATCGCGACGGGTGGCCACGAAAAGTCGACTGCCCGCCGTTCGGCAGAGGTCGAGCTGCTCGACCTCATGGCCGACGGAGATGTCGAGGCCGCGTTCGGGGAGCTGCCCGAAGGTGCGCGGACCGCCATGTTCTATGTGGAGGTTCAGGGCTACACCTACGCCGAGACCGCCGGCCTCATGGGACTGCCCATGGGCACGGTGATGTCGCGGGTCTCCCGCGGCCGGCGGCAGCTGCGGGTTGCGCTGGCACATCGGGACAGTGCCTGAACCCTTGCCAGAAACTGAAACGTGTTCCAGTATGCATCGATGACGCATGGCGCGAGTTCGGGCAGCGACGGCACGACGTTCGACCCTGACGCGCTGCGGCAGCGGTACGCAGAGGAACGCGAGCGCCGGTTGCGCACCGACGGCATCGGGCAGTACGTGGAAATCGCCGGCCGGTTCGCGGCGTTCGGTGAAGACCCCTGGGCGGAACCGGGTTTCACCCGGGCGCCGCTGACCGACGAGGTCGACGTCGCGATCATCGGCGCCGGTTTCGGCGGCCTGCTGACCGGCGCCCGGCTGCGGGAACTCGGGGTGGCCGACATCCGGCTGATCGACAAGGCGGCCGACGTCGGCGGCACCTGGTACTGGAACCGATACCCCGGCATCGCCTGTGACGTCGAGTCGTACGTCTACATGCCGCTGCTGGAAGAGCTGGGCTACGTGCCGACCGAGAAGTACGCCAAGGGTGCCGAGATTTTCGCGCACTGTCGGGCCATCGCCGAGCACTACGACCTGTACCGCAACGCCTGCCTGCAGACCGAGGTGCGGGAAATCCGTTGGGAACCATCCGATTCGCGGTGGGTGATCGCCACCGATCGCGGTGACGCCATCCGCGCCCGGTTCGTCTCGATGGCCAACGGCTATCTGCAGAAGCCCAAATTGCCCGGCATCGAGGGCATCACCGAATTCGCGGGCCACGCGTTCCACACCAGCCGCTGGGACTACGGCTACACCGGCGTCGCCCTGGAGCACCTGGCCGACAAGCGCGTCGGGATCATCGGGACCGGCGCGACGTCGATCCAGTGCGTGCCGCGCCTGGCGCCGGCGGTGGGGGAGCTGTTCGTCTTCCAGCGGACGCCGTCGACGGTCGACGTGCGGGCCAACGCGCCGACCGATCTGGCCTGGGCGGCGGCGCTGGAGCCTGGTTGGCAGCAGCGCCGCATCGAGAACTTCCAGATTCTCACCGCGGGCGGCCAGGCCGACGAGGATCTGGTGGCCGACGCCTGGACCAGCCTGGCCAAGGCGATGCCGATCGCGAAGGAAGGTACCGACCCGCGTGCGTCCGCGGCCGAGCTTGCGGATTTCGCGAAGATGGAGCAGATCCGGGCGCGCATCGACGCGCTGGTGACCGACCCGGCCACCGCGGAGGGCCTCAAGCCCTGGTACGGCTACTACTGCAAGCGGCCCTGTTTTCACGACGAGTATCTGCAGACGTTCAACCGGGACAACGTCACCCTGGTCGACACCCGGGGCCGCGGCGTCGAGAAGATCAGCGCTGCCGGGGTCGTGGTCGACGGCACCGAATACCCGCTGGACTGCCTCATCTTCGCCACCGGCTTCGAGGTCGGCACCGACTACGCCCGACGGACGGGTTTCGAGGTGATCGGCCGCGACGGAAAGACGTTGAGCGACAGATGGTCCGACGGCGTGCGCACCCTGCACGGCCTGCACGTCCACGGTTTTCCGAACTGCTTCATCGCCAGCATCGCGCAGTCGGGATTCACGGTGAACTTCCCGTACCTCATCGACACCCAGTCCCGGCACACCGCGTGGGTCGTCGCGTGGGCGCTCAAGAACGACATCACCGAACTCGAGGCATCCGTCGATGCCGAGGCAGCGTGGGTCGACACCGTGGTGGCGCGGTCCGGGGTGATCTCCGGCCGGCGCGAGGCGTGTACGCCCGGCTATTACAACCGCGAAGGGCAACCCAGCGACCGGCTGAACCAGGACAGCTTCTTCTTCGGCGGCCCCACCGAATACGCCGACATCCTCGCTGCCTGGCGGGACGCGGAAATCCTTGAGGGGCTGGTCATCACGTGAGCACCGCCCTGCTGATCGACGGGCAGCAGGTGCCCGGGCGCGGTGGCGAGTTCGCGACGATCAACCCGGCCACCGAGGAGACGCTGGGGTACGCGGCCGATGCGGAATCCGACGACATGGATCGCGCCATCGCCGCCGCCCGTACCGCATTCGACGGCACCGACTGGTCCCGCGACACCGCGCTGCGGGTGCACTGCCTGCGGCAGTTGCGCGATGCGCTGAACGACGAGATCGAGCACCTGCGCACCATCACGGTCGCCGAGGTGGGTGCCCCGGTCTCGCTGACTTACGGTGGGCATCTGCAGGCGCCGGTCGACGGTCTGGGCTATGTCGCCGACCTTGCCGAAAACTACCCGTGGACAACCGATCTGGGGGAGGCCAGCCCGTTCGGCAAACCGACGCGGCGCACCGTCGTCCGCGAGCCGTGCGGCGTCGTCGGCGCCGTGACGCCGTGGAACTTCCCGCACCAGATCAACTTCGCCAAGCTGGGCCCGGCGCTGGCCGCGGGCAACACGGTGGTGCTCAAGGCCGCGCCGGACACTCCGTGGTGCGCGGCCGAAGTGGGCCGGATCATCAACGAGCGCACCGACTTTCCTGCCGGTGTCGTCAACGTCATCACGTCCGACGACCACCGGATCGGGGCCCAGCTGACCGAGGATCCGCGGGTGGACCTGGTGTCGTTCACCGGGTCGACGGCAACGGGCCGGGCCGTCATGGTGGCCGCGTCGCAGACCATCAAGAAGGTTTTCCTGGAACTGGGCGGCAAGTCGGCCTACATCGTGCTCGATGACGCCGACCTGCCCGCGGCCTGCGCGGCCGCGGCCGCCGGTGTCGCGATGCACGCCGGGCAGGGTTGCGCCTTCACCACCCGTCTGCTGGTACCGCGCGCACGATATGACGAGGCCGTCGCCGCGGCGGCAACGGCCATGTCCGGCATCGGTTTCGGCGACCCCACCGACCCGGCCACGTTGTGCGGACCGCTGATCTCCGCTCGTCAGCGCGACCGCGTCGAGGGCTATCTGCGGTTGGCGGTCGAGGAGGGCGGCCGGTTCGCGTGTGGTGGTGGACGCCCCGCGGACCGGACCCGAGGCTTCTTCATCGAGCCGACCGTCATCGCCGGGCTCACCAACGACGCCCGGGTGGCCCGCGAGGAGATCTTCGGCCCGGTGGTCACCGTCATCGCCCACGACGGCGACGCCGACGCTGTGCGCATCGCCAACGATTCGCCCTATGGCCTGTCCGGCGCGGTCGTCGGCACCGACCAGGACCGCGTCGACTGGGTGGCGTCGCGGCTGCGGACCGGAACCATCAACGTCAACGGCGGGGTCTGGTACTCGCCGGACGCGCCGTTCGGTGGCTACAAGCAGTCGGGCATCGGCCGGGAGATGGGCCTGGCCGGGTTCGAGGAATACCTGGAGACCAAACTGGTCGCCAGAGGTGTGCGGCCACTTGACTGACCTGCAAAATCCGGAGCCGACGCACCCCGCCGGCTTGACGGCCAAGCCCAGCCGGCTTGAAGAAGTACGTAGTTTCAGTCATTGGGCACTGTCAGCCACCCTGATCGAATGTAGGGACCTTTGCGGGCAGCTGGACGTCCCTGAGTGCAATAACCGCCGGAGGACCGCCGCCGCGATTGCATTCACGTACTTTCCACCGCATCTCGCACCGCCACACCAAAAACCGGCGGCTGCACCGTGACCGTCGACCGGGCGGTTATCGCAGCGAGTAATCGATCACCGCGCGAATGACCCGGCCGCCCAGCAGATCGTCGAAGGCCTCGTTGATGTCGTCGAGCCGGTAGCGCCGCGTGATCATCTCGTCGAGCTTGAGCCGGCCTTCCTGGTAGAGCTGCGCCAGTGCCGGGATCTCGGTGGTCGGGTTGCAGGAACCGAACAGCGTGCCGCACAGGTTCTTGTTCATCAGGATCAGGTCTTGCAGGTCGAGTCGCACGGCCCCGGCCGAAGGCGCCGCCATCCCGGTCAGCACGCAGGTGCCGCCCTTGCGGGTCAACGACAAGGCGTCGGCGACATCACCGTCATTGATCATCGACGGCGACACGACGACGGCGTCTGCCATCACGCCACGCGTCAGATCCCGGACGAGCGCAACGGCTTCGGCGACCGTCGCCGCCGTGTGGGTCGCACCGAACCCGACCGCGGAATCGCGCTTGAACGCCACCGGATCGACGGCGACAACGGAAGCGGCCCCGCCGAGTGCGGCTCCCTGCAGCGCCGCGGTACCGATGCCGCCGGCGCCGATGACCACCACGGTGTCACCGGCACGCACCGCGGCGCGCCGCACGGTCGACCCGTAACCGGTGGGCACAGCGCAGGACAGCAGTGCGCTGGGCACGAGCGGCAGTGACGGGTCGATCTTCACGAGCGAATCCGCCGCCACCACAGTGTGTTCGGCGAACGCGCCGATCTTCGAGGTGTGCCGCAGGTCCTCACCGGCGAGGCTGTGGTGGCGGAACGTCCCGTCGGTGGGCATGCCGGGGATCAGCGTGCCGGCGCCGACGTCGCACAGGTACTCCATACCGCTTGTGCACCAACGACATTTCCCGCACACCGCGAGGAACGACGTCACGACGTGGTCGCCGGGGGCGAACCGCGTCACTCCCGGACCGACCTCGAGGACCACCGCCGAACCCTCGTGACCACCGATGGTCGGCGGCATGCCCGGCACCGCAGCACCTTTCGGCGCGGCCAGTTGGCCGGACCGGATGTGATCGTCGGAGTGGCACAGCCCGGCCGCCGCCATCTGCAGCAAAACCTCACCGGCACGCGGCGGGTCGAGCTCGAATTCCTCCACCGACCAGTCCCCGCCGACGTCACGGACGATCGCGGCGCGGCTCCTCATCGCGGCATCATGCGCCGAATGTAACGGACCGTGATGTTTCGCAACCGGTCATCAACGCGTTACGTGGTTGATGCCGCCGCGCCCAACGGCTCCGTCACCGTGCTGAACATGAGCACTAGTTCTGTACTCATCGCCCCTGACGACACCAGTTCATCGACCGACGCCCCGCGCTACACCCTGCTGCTGTCGGCCGACTCCGAACACATCGAAGCCGCGCAACGGCTTCGTCACCACGTGTTCACCTCGGAGCCGGGCTACACCCTCACCGACGACAGCCCCGGCTTCGAAAGCGGCCGGGACGCCGACCGATTCGACCAGTTCTGCGACCACCTGCTGGTCCGTGACGACAACACTGGCGAGTACGTGGGCTGCTACCGCATG
The DNA here is from genome assembly GCF_046250085.1 of Mycobacterium sp. SMC-16. Taxonomy (NCBI): domain Bacteria; kingdom Bacillati; phylum Actinomycetota; class Actinomycetes; order Mycobacteriales; family Mycobacteriaceae; genus Mycobacterium; species Mycobacterium sp. SMC-16. Next base: position 3,823,633 of record NZ_CP176427.1, on the reverse strand, counting down.
CTGCCGCCGCCCGGCGCCATCGCCGCGGGTGGCCTCTACACCGCAACGGAATTCGACGTCAGAGCGCTCGACACCTTGCGCCCGTCGCTGGTGGAGATGGGCCGCGCGGTGGTGCGCGCCGACCACCGCAACGGCGCCGTCGTGCTGCTCATGTGGGGCGGCATCCTGGCCTACCTGGATCACAGTGGCTACGACTACGTAACCGGCTGCGTATCGGTGCCCATCCAGGGCAGTCCCGAGGAGGCACCGGCCAGCCAGATTCGCGGTGTGCGCGACTTCGTCAACAAGCGGCACGCCTCGGAGTACAAGGTGCGTCCGTACCGTCCGGTGATCATCGAGGGCAAGCTGCTCGACGACATCGAGCCGCCGGCTCGCGTGACGGTGCCACCGCTGATGCGCGGCTACCTGCGCCTGGGCGCCAAGGTGTGCGGCGACCCGGCCTACGACCCCGATTTCGGCGTCGGTGACTTCCCGGCCCTGCTGGACAAGCGCGAAGCCGACGTCCGGTACCTGACGCGGCTGCGTTCGGCAGCTGCCGCGACCGACAAGGCCGCGCAGTGACCACGCCGGTGCCGGTGCAGGAGCACGCCTGGCTGCCCAAGGCGTCGTGCGACGCCAGCTGCATCCGGGTGGACTCCGTGCACATCAGCCGCCCGTTCGTCGTGGTGCTGCGCACCACCGTCCGGCTGATCATGACGATGCTGCTGCTGCCGGCCTTGCCGTTGCTGGCGGTACCGCTGCCCGGCAAGTCCCGCATCCAGCGGCTGTACTGCCGGCTGATGCTGCGCTGCCTCGGCGTGCGGATCAGCGTCTCCGGCGGTCCCATCCGCAACCTGAGCGGCGTGCTGGTGGTCGCCGGGCACGTGTCCTGGGTCGACATCTTCGCGATCGGCGCCGTGATGCCCGGCTCGTTCGTGGCGCGTGCCGACCTCATCGAGTGGCCGGCCCTGGGCTTCGTGGCCCGGCTGCTCAAGGTCATCCCGATCGATCGGCACAGCCTGCGTGGCCTGCCTGACGTCGTGCGCACTGTCGGTGACCGGCTCGCCGCGGGCCAGACCGTCGTCGCGTTCCCCGAGGGCACCACGTGGTGCGGCCTGGGGCACGGCACCTTCGCGCCGGCCATGTTCCAGGCCGCGATCGACACCGGTCGTCCCGTGCAGCCACTGCAGCTGACCTACCGGCACCGCAACGGCGCGCAGTCGACCATCCCGGCGTTCATCGGCGACGATTCGCTGCTGACGTCGATCAAGCGCGTCATCACCGCCAAGCTGACGGTGTGCCACATGCAGGTGCAGTCGCTGCAACTGCCCGGTACCGACCGGCGCGATCTGGCCGGCCGCTGCCAGGCTGCGGTACACCAGGTGGGTCCGCTGCCCGTCCCCGCTGTTCACGGGCACACCAAGGCGGTTTGGCAGGCAGCCTGACCGGTTTGGCCTGGCCGGTATCCTGGACAGGCCATGAGCCCCGTATATCTGGACCACGCCGCCACGACCCCGATGCAGCCCGCTGCCATCGAGGCGATGACGGCGGTCCTGGCCGCCGGCGGCAACGCGTCGTCGCTGCACACGTCGGGGCGGGCCGCGCGGCGCCGGATGGAGGAGGCGCGCGAGTCCCTGGCCCAGCAGCTGGGGGCCCGGCCCTCTGAGGTGATCTTCACCGCGGGCGGTACCGAGAGTGACAACCTGGCGGTCAAGGGCATCTTCTGGGCCCGCCGGGACAGCTGTCCGGGACGCCGCCGGATCGTGACGTTGCCCGTCGAGCATCATGCGGTGCTCGATGCCGTCGAGTGGCTCGTCGAACACGAGGATGCCGAGGTGGCCTGGCTGCCCGTGGACGCCACCGGCGCCACGTCCGCCCAGGCCCTGCGTGAGATTCTCGAAACTCATGATGATGTCGCGCTCGTCAGCGTGATGTGGGCCAACAACGAGGTCGGCACCATCCAGCCGATCGCCGAATTGGCCGCTGTCGCAGCCGAGTTCGGCGTCCCGATGCACAGCGACGCCATCCAGGCGATCGGTGCCGTGCCGGTCGACTTCGCCGCGAGCGGGCTGTCCGCCATGAGCATCGCGGCACACAAGTTCGGTGGTCCCACCGGCGTCGGCGCGCTGCTGCTGCGCCGCGACGTCGCGTGTGTGCCGCTGCTGCATGGCGGCGGCCAGGAACGTGACGTGCGTTCGGGCACACCGGATGTCGCGGGCGTGGTGGCCATGGCTGCCGCCGCGCGCGTGGCGGTGGAGGGCCTGGACGCGTACCGCACCCGGATCGGCGCCCTGCGCGACCGCCTGGTCGACGGCGTGCTGTCCGGCATCGAGGACGTGGTGCTCAACGGCGGCGCCGGCGAGGACCGGCTTCCGGGCAACGCGCACTTCACTTTTCGCGGCTGCGAGGGCGATGCCCTGCTGATGCTGCTGGATGCCAAGGGCATCGAATGCTCGACGGGCTCGGCCTGCACGGCGGGTGTCGCGCAGCCGTCACATGTCTTGATCGCCATGGGCGCCGATCCGGCGAGCGCCCGCGGATCACTCCGATTTTCATTGGGGCACACCAGTTCTGACGCCGACATCGATGCTGTGCTGGCCGTGTTGCCGGCCGCCGTCGAGCGGGCGCGTCAGGCCGCACTGGCCAGTGCCGGGTTGGGAAGGTAGTCATGCGGGTTCTGGTAGCGATGAGCGGGGGAGTGGACTCCTCGGTGGCCGCGGCGCGCATGGTCGACGCCGGCCATGACGTGGTGGGCGTGCACCTGGCGCTGTCCACCGCGCCCGGCACCCTGCGCACCGGGTCGCGTGGTTGCTGCTCGAAGGAGGACGCCGGCGACGCCCGCCGCGTCGCGGACATCCTGGAAATCCCGTTCTACGTCTGGGATTTCGCGGACCGCTTCAAGGAAGACGTGATCGACGACTTCGTCGAGTCGTATGCCCGTGGCGAGACGCCGAACCCGTGCGTGCGCTGCAACGAGAAGATCAAGTTCTCGGCGCTGTCGGCCCGGGCGCTGGCGCTGGGATTCGACGCCGTGGCGACCGGGCACTACGCGCGACTGGAGGACGGCCGGCTGCGTCGCGCGGTCGACGCTGATAAGGACCAGTCGTACGTGCTCGGGGTGCTGACCGCCGAGCAGCTCAGCCACGCGCTGTTCCCGATCGGCGACACCCCCAAGCCGCAGATTCGTCAGGAGGCCGCCGAGCGCGGGCTGGCGGTCGCGGACAAGCCGGACAGTCACGACATCTGCTTCATCCCGTCGGGTGACACCCGGGCCTTCCTCGGCGCGCGCATCGGCATCCGGCCGGGCGCGGTCGTCGATGCCGGCGGCACGAAGCTCGCCGAGCATGACGGCGTACACGGGTTCACCATCGGTCAGCGCAAGGGCCTGGGCATCGCGGGTCCGGGGCCCGACGGCCTGCCGCGCTACGTCACCGGTATCGACGCCGAGACCGGGACCGTGCATGTCGGTGGCGTGGAGGATCTCGAGATTCACGCGCTGACGGGCGAGCGTCCGGTGTTCACCTCCGGTGTGGCGCCCGAGGGTCCGGTTGAATGCCTGATTCAGGTGCGAGCGCACGGGGGCCTGGCGGATGCGGTCGCCGAGTTCGCCGGCGGCGTGCTCGACGTGCAGCTGCGCACGCCGCTGCGCGGTGTTGCCCCAGGTCAGACCATGGTGCTGTATCGCCGTGACCCGGACGGTGACGAGGTCGTCGGCAGCGCCACGATCGCGCGCTGATCCCCTTCAAAAGCAACCAAAACGTTGCGCTTGGCGCTGGTGCGTCGTAGCGTAATAGGCAACCAGGAGGTTGCTTATGAATTCCGATCGCATCGAAAAGGAAGTCACCCTGCGCGCCCCGCTGGACCGCGTGTGGCGCGCGATATCCAACGCCGACGAGTTCGGTCGCTGGTTCGGCGTGCGCTTCGACAGCCCGTTCGTCGCGGGCGAATCGGTGAGAGGCGTGATCACCCCGACCGAGGTCGACGACGAGGTCGCCGCCGCGCAGGAACCGCACGCCGGGACAGCCTCGGTGTGGCAGATCGTGGCCGTGGAACCGCCGCGGCGTCTGGCGTTCCGCTGGCATCCGTACGCCGTCGAACCCGGTGCCGACTATGACAACGAGCCGACCACCCTCGTCGAGTTCACGCTCACCGAAACCGGCGACGGCGTGCTGTTGCAGATCGTCGAATCCGGGTTCGACAACATCCCGGCCGATCGCCGGGCCGCGGCGTTCGAAGCCAACAGCGGCGGCTGGGAGGCCCAGACGAAACTGGTACGCAAGTACCTGGGCGAGTCGATGTGAGTACTGCGGTCGAAGACCGGGCGCCACTGTTCGACGCGCTCGGCGACCCCAATCGGCTGCGTATCGTCGTACGGCTCTGCGAGGCCGGCCCGTGCTCGACTTTGCAAGTGACACAGGTGATTCCGGTGACGCGGCAGGCGGCCACCAAACATCTGCTGCTGTTGGAGGCGGTGGGGCTGGTGAGCAGCAGCCGGCACGGGCGTGAACGGATCTGGCGCATCCAGCCGGACCCGCTCGCCGAGGCCAGTGAGTACCTGACCGCGCTGTCGAAGCGCTGGGACCGCGCGCTGGACCGGCTGCGCAGCTACGTGGAAGATCCGGCCGCGGACCCCATCGAATAGTGTTGGCCGGGTGACTGTTTTCGCCCAGGCAACCGGTATCGGCTCGTGGCCAGGGACGGTCGCCCGGGAAGCGGCGGCAGTCGTCGTCGGTGAGCTGCCCGCCCTGCCGCATCTCGTGGAGCTGCCGGCGCGTGGCATCGGCGCCGACATCATCGGACGGGCGGGCGCACTGCTCGTCGACATCGGCCTCGACACCGTCCCCCGCGGGTACCGCATCGCCTCCGGCCGCAGTGCCGTCGTGCGCCGTGCCACCGGCCTGCTCGACGAGGACGTCGACGCGCTCGAAGAGGCATGGGAGAAAGCCGGGCTGCGCGGGACCGGACGGACCATCAAGGTGCAGGCGCCCGGTCCACTGACGCTGGCCGCCGAACTCGAACTGCCCGGCGGTCACCGGGCCATCACCGATCCGGGCGCGCTGCGGGACCTGGCCGGCTCCCTCGCCGAGGGCGTCGCGCACCATCGCGCCGAGGTCGCGCGGCGCTGCGACGCCGACGTCGTCGTGCAGTTCGACGAACCGTCGCTGCCCGCCGCGCTGGCCGGGCGGCTTGCCGGGGTAACCCGGATGTCGCCGGTGGCCCCGGTCGACGCGCTGCTCGCCGCCAGCCTGCTCGACGAGTGCATCGCGACCGTCGGGGGACCGGCGAGCATTCACGTGTGCGCTGCGGACGTGCCGTGGAAAACCCTGGCGCGCACCGCTTTCAGTGCCATCTCCGTCGACGTGACCAAGCTGACCGCGGCCGACCTCGACGGCATCGGCGAGTGGATCGAGGCGGGCCGGACCATCATGCTCGGCGTGCTGCCGGGCGTCGCTCCGGAGCGTTCCGTGCCGGTCGAGACGGTGGCCGCGGCCGCCGCGAGTATCACCGACCGGCTCGGGTTTCCCCGGACGGTGCTGCGCGAGCGCGTCGGCCTGACGCCCTCGTGCGGGCTCGCGGGCGCGACGCAGACTTGGGCGCGCACCGCGTTGACGTTGCTGCGCAAGGCCGCGGACGGCATCGCACAGGACCCGGACGCGGCCTGAGCCCTGACCCACGACGACCGCGGAAATCGTCAACCCGGGCACGATGGCATGCCATGATGAGGGACCGGAGTGCGCAGGGGGTTGCCACTCAGCGGAACCGATCGGGGGCAGACATGCGCCGTGACGATGTGCTGCTGACGGTTGCCGGTCTTTCGGTATCGGTATTTCTGATGATCGCCGGGCCCTCGATGGCGATCGCCGCCGCCGATCCCGGTGGGTCCAATGGCAACGGCGGCAACAGCAGCTCCGGCAAGACGGGTTCCGGCAAGAGCAGCTCCCCACGCGGCAACGCCGGCAACGGCAACTCCGGCAACGGTGGCTCGCGCGGCAATTCGGGTGCCAATTCGTCGGTCTCGGGCCAGACCAACACCGGGAAATCGTCGAAGGCGAACGGCAAGAGCAACAACACCGCGCCCGGGGCCAGCGGTTCCGACAACCCCGCTACGGTGCCCATGTTCAAGCCGCCGAATCCGCCGGTGCCCGTCATCGTGGCCGAACAGCACACCGGTACGTCGCCAGGTGGGACCTGGTGGGGGGCACCAGGCGCGCCGCAGCCCATCATCGAAGTACACGAACTGTCGGTGCCGAGCGAGGAAGGTGACGCCGACCTGCTGTCCGCCGACCACACCGGTATCCCGGTGTGGGCCGCCGCCGAGCCGGTCGGGTTGCGGGGCGACCTGTTCGGGCTGGCCGGCTTGGTGTTGATGCCGCTCATCGGGCTCGCGGTCGGCTATCGCCAGGCCAAGGCCGCGCGCGACATCGGCCAGACGTTGCCGAGCTAGACCTCGCGGATGTCGCGCAGTTCGCGGCGCAGAATCTTGCCGGCTGCGGACTTCGGGATCGCATCGATGAACGCGACCTGCCGGACCTTCTTGTACGGCGCCACCTGGCCGGCGACGAAATCCATGATCTCGTCGCCCGTCAGCGCCGACTCCGGTTGCAGCACCACGAACGCCTTCGGCACTTCCTCGCCCGATTCCGGATCACGGACCCCGACCACCGCCGTATCGGCGATACCGGGATGCGTCAGCAGCACGGCCTCGAGTTCGGCCGGCGGCACCTGGTAGCCCTTGTACTTGATGAGTTCCTTGAGCCGGTCGACGATGTAGATGCAGCCGCTGGCGTCGACCCGGGCCAGGTCACCGGTATGCAGGAAGCCGTCGGCGTCGATGGTTTCGCTCGTGGCGGCGTCGTTGTTGAGGTAGCCGGCCATGACGTTGGGGCCCCGGAAGCACAGTTCGCCGACCTCGCTGAGGCCGTGTTCGGGCCGGCCGATCTCGGCGCCCGTGTCGGGGTCGACGATCTTGCTGACGGCGTTCGGCACCGTCCAGCCACACGAGCTCAACGGTGCGACGGCGCCGACGAGTTCGCGGCCGCCGTCGAACGGCATGCAGTGGCTCACCGGGCTCAGCTCGCTCATGCCGTAGCCCTGCACGATGGGGCAGCCGAGCCGGTCGGAGACCGCCATCCCGAGGTCGTCATCGAGCGGCGCGGCGCCCGACATCAGGCCCTTCAGGGAATCGAGCCGGTAGGAGTCGACCATCGGGTGCTTCGCCAGGGCCACCGCGACGGGCGGCGCGATGAACGCGAACGTGCACTTGTGGTCCTGGATGGTCTTGAGGAAGAGCGCCAGATCGAAGCTGGGCATGATGACCAGCCGGGCCCGGGCGTGCAGGACGGAGTTGAGCAGCACCGTCATGCCGTAGATGTGGAAGAACGGCAGCACCGCGAGCACGCGATCCTCGGGGACCAGGCCCTGGATGGGCCGGATCTGCGCGACGTTCGCCGCGAGGTTCGTGTGGGTGAGCATGACGCCCTTGGGATTTCCCGTCGTGCCCGAGCTGTAGGGCAGGGCCGCCAGGTGAGTGGCCGGGTCGAAGGTGACCGCGGGCGCGGGCGGCGCGGCGTCGAGCAGTTCAGCGGCGTTGGGATGACCGTCGGCCGCTGTGCCGGGACCGTCGAGCACGACGACACGGTCGGCGGCCAGGCCGACCTCGGCGGCGGCCTGCAGCGCCTGCGGCGCCAGCGCCGTGACGGTGATCAGCATGGCGGCACCGGAGTCGGTCAGTTGCTTGGCGATGTCCTTGGCCGTGAACAGCGCGTTGATCGTGGTGGCTGTCGCGCCGGACCGCAGGATGCCGTGGAAGGCGATGGCGAACGCGGCACTGTTGGGCGCCAGTAGGCCGACCACGTCGCCGACGCCGAGACCGCGGGCGGCCAGCGCGCCGGCGAAGGCCTCGATCCGGCTGGTCAGCTCGCGGTAGGTGTACTCGGCACCCGTCGCGACCTCGGTGATCGCGATGCGATCGGCGTCCGACGCAAGATCGCCGAAGATGTACTCGTAGACGGCCGTCGTCGGGATCTGGACCTCGGGGAAAGGGCTCGCGATAGTCATGGCGTCTTAGATCGAACCATGCCGGGGTGACGTGCGTCATGCCGGTTGGTTGCCGTCTTGAGCTGCGTCGCCAGACCGCGTTACACGTCGTCGGCGAAGCGCAACGCCCCGGTCGGACACGCCGCCACGGCCCGTCGCAGCACCAGCGGGTCGAGGGATGCGGTGTCGCCGATGTCGACCGTGCCGCTGTCGCCGACCCGGAACGCCGCGCTGATTCCCTCGCACATGCCCATGCCGATGCAGATCTCGCGATCGACCTCCACCCGGCTCATGGCTGCGCCGTGAACGGCAGGTGCGTGGGGCGGCGCACATAGCTGCCTTCGGCGTATTCGACGGCGTCGGCGTCGACGTCGAAATCGGGGCACCGGGTCAGCAGTTCCTCGAGCGCGACGCGGGCCTGCATGCGGGCCGCCGCGGCGCCGAGACAGTGGTGGTTGCCGTGGCTGAACGTGAGGATCTGAGCGGGGCGGCGCAGCACGTTCAACTCCTCGGCGTCGGGTCCCCATTGTCGGTGGTCGCGGTTGCCCGAGCCGTACAGCAGGAAGGTCTTGCGACCGGCCGGGATGGTGGTGCCCTCGAACTCGACGTCGCGGGTCGTCATGCGGGCCAGGCCCTGCACCGGCGAGGTGAGCCGCAGCAGTTCCTCGACGGCGTCCGGGATCAGCGCCGGGTCGTCGATCAGGAGCTGCCGCTGGTCGTGGCGGGCGGTGAGCAATTGCACTGCGCCACCGAGCATTCCGGTCGTGGTGTCGTTGCCGCCGGTGATCATCGTGAAGGCGAAGCCCAGGATGGACAGGATGCCGGACATATCGCCGTCGGCGCCGAAGCCGGCCGCCACCAGGTGTGAGACGGTGTCGTCCTCGGGATGTTTCTGGCGGTAGGCGATCAATTCGTTGAAGTAGGTGAACAATTCGGCGATGGCGGGGGCGGCCGCGGGCTGGTGCCCGGTGGAGTTGGCGGCGACGATGGCATCGGTCCACGCGTCGAAGCGATCCCAATCCTGCTCCGGGACACCGAGATAGTGCGCCACCACCATGCTGGGCAGTGGTTTGAGGAACTCGGTGATGATGTCGCCGGTGCCTTGGGTGCGTAGCTTCTCGATACGGTCGACGACGAATTCGCGCACCTTGGGTTCGACCGCGGTGACCTGCCGCGGCGTGAATCCCTTGGCCACCAAACGCCGGAAGGTGGTGTGGACCGGCGGGTCCTGCATCACCATCGGCGGATTGTCCTTGATGCCAACGGCTTCCATGTCGTCGTAGTTGAAGGTGAGACCCTCGGCCGACGAGAACGTGACGTGGTCCTTGGCTGCCGCCGAGATGTCGGCATAACGCGACAGCACCCAGTAGTCGTTGTCCGGGGCGTGCGCGGGGATGACGTGGTGAACCGGATCATGTTCGCGCAGTGCGGCATACATGGCCCAGGGGCTGCGCCAGGTGGCTGCGGAACCGGGGGTGAAGGTGACGGCGGTGGCGGTCATACGGACTGTGCTCCTGTGGTGATCTGGGGGTAGGGGCCGAAACGGTCGTTGTAGCCGTCCAAGCGCGCGGCGAGTTGGGCCGCTCGTTCGGCGTCGGTGACGTATTTGGTGCCGTCCGGCAGCACGGTGCCGAGCTGATCGAGGGTGACGACCTGCTGCGAGACGATCATCGGCACCGCGGACGACGTGGCGTCGAGGTCCTGGAACCGGATGTAGAGCGTGCCCTGGTTGAGGCCGCCCGTGGAGACCCAGTTGGCCACGCCGGGATCGTCGGGGGAGATGACGAGGGTGTAGGTGCCGTCCGGATTGGCAATGGACTGCGCGTTGTTCAGGCTTGTCTGCGCGGTGCCGTCGCCCGGGGACAGTTCCCAGTCGTTGGTCACGGGTACCACGAAATATCCGGCGTTGCCGGGATTGATGGTGATGACCAGGGCCTGATTGTCGGCCAGCTGGAAGTAGCCGAGGCTCTGCTTCTGGGACACCAGGGTGCCGGGGAAGTTGAACGGCTGCGTCAGCGAGTTGGGCGGCTTGAGCTGGCCGGTCTGCAGGCTGAGGGTGACGATGTCCAGCGCCGTATTGTGTTCGCTGGTACCGAAATTCGCGAGGATGTCGGTGGTGTGGGCCACCATCTCTTCGAAGCTCTCGGCGCGAGAACCGGCCGGTCCGCTCGTGCGGGTGACGGTGAGGCTCGGCGCCGACTCGGTGTTCCAGTCCGCCATCGTGTACCGGACGAAGATCTGCTGGGCGTCCGGCGGCAGGTAGATGTGGTTGGTCTGCCCCGGCTGAGTGGGGTTGCCGTCCACGGTAATGGTGAACGTGCCGTCTGCGTTGACCACGAGGTTCTGCGCCAACAGATTTCCGATCGGCTTGGCATCGCTGATGTCGGCGTAGACACCGAAGTTTCCGTCGACGGGGATGCCGCCCAGATACTTGCCGCTGATGACGTACGTCGAATCGCTGCGCACCGGGATGGTGCGGTAGATGGTGTCGGGGTTGTCGTAGATGAACCGGCTGCCGGGGGTGTCGATGCCGTACCAGCTGTGCCCGCGCATATCGACGGCCATCACCAGCGGGTTGTCCGGGTCGTTGTTGACGACCGTCATCGCGGCGTTGAGCGCCTGTTCCCGCGCGGCCTGGTCCAGCAGCGCCAGATTCTCGGCATCGACGCCGCCGACAAGGCCGAATCGCTGCTGCGCGTGCGCCAGCCAGGCCTGCTTGAGTGCCTCTATGGCCGCCTGCACCTGCGGGGTGTTGACGATTTCCTGGGCCTTCTGTTCCAGCGCGATCTGGTCGGCTGTGCCGAGCGGACTGGTCGGCTTCACGGTGACGGTGACGGTCTCGGTGGTGGTGGCACCGGCGTTCGGCTGGAACAGTTTCAGCAGGTTGATGTGGAACGGATTGCCGGGCCGGTCGTCGACGGTGACCGTGAACGAGTCGGTGCCGCCGGTGAATGCCAGTGCGTCGCTTGGGGTGTAGGTGAAGGTGCCGTCCGGGCGGACTGTCACGGCGCCCTTGGTCGGGCCCCTGTCGACGGTGTAGGTGAGCTTGTCGCCGTTGGCGTCGGTGGCCTTCAGATCGCCTTTGATGACGCCGCCGAATGTCTGGCTCGTCTCGGTCTGCTTGTAATTGATGATGGGCGCGGCGTTGAAGAAGGTGTTGCCGATCTCGCGACGAATCCAGCTGAACAGGGTCCACAGCACCGGTGCCTGCGGCGGGGCGGCGGGGCTGGTGCCGGCCTGCGGGACCAGGCCGATGGCGCCGAGCAGGCTGGACACCACGTGAGTGACGAAGTTGCCGCCAGTGGCAACAGTGGAGACGGGTTGCGTTGTGGCGGTGAGGGTGTTGATCCTGGTCGCGGCGGCGGACAGGGCCGACGACACGGTGGTCGCGGCGGAGGCCACTGAAGGTGCTTGGGGTGCAGCCGGTTTCGGTGCCGTCACGGCCGCGGTCGAGATGGGTGCCGAGCTCGTCTTCGGGCTGGTCTTGGTCGTCTCGGCGGCCGACGGGGTGACCGACGCGCCGGGTTTCGTTGTCCGGCTGCGACGCTGGTTCTGCCAGGACTTCTTGGGTGTCGGGTTCGTGGCTGCGGCCGGGTCGCCGGGATTTGTCGCGGCCGGTTGTTGGCCGGCGGCGTCGGTGCCGCCGGGCTTCGGGGCGTCGTGGTCAACGGGCTTGTCCGGCGTCGTGGCCGGCGGATTCTTCTGCCGCTTGGGGCTTTTCGTCTTCTTCGCGGGCTTCTCGGGCTTCGGTTTGGTGGCTGACGATGGGTTGTCGGCCGACGACACCGACGTACCGGTGCCTGCGCCGGTGTCGGCCAGGCAGATGGCAGGATTGTTCGCGACGGCGATGCCGATGCCGAGGGCAACGGCCAGTGCGCCTACGCGGCCGATGAACCGGGCGTGGCCTGGTCCGGCCGGGCTTCCCATGCGATGCAGCGTCGTTGCTGTGTCCATCTACGCTCCCAATGTGACGAATAATTGTCAGATGAATGCCAAATAGTTGGCGACGCGCAGATGGTAAGCACTTCGGCGATGGCGGCGCAAGCACTGATTCCCGGTGAGTGGGTCGCCGAAGTGCCCGCCGGAAAGCCGGCGGGTTGCGCAGTGGCGATGACTAGTGCTGGCTGAGCTTTGCTGCGGCCGAGCGCAATTCGTGGATGTACCGTGCACGGTCGGCGGCGCTGACCGACGGATCCAGGGGCCCGAGCTGAATCTCGTAGGCGGGGTAGCCGGCCGAGTTGTCCACGGCGGTACTCAGGTAGCTCACGGGCAGCGGCTCGGGCGATTCGAGTTGTGCCGTGCGGTAAGGCTTTCCGCCGAGGCTGACCAGTGTCTCGAAAACCCGCTGCCGGAGCGCGCTGCGCCGGGGGTGTTCCGAGAGCAGCTCGGCGACGTCGCCCAGCACGCCGAGTACCTCAGGGTTGGAGTCGCCGAAATCGAATATTGCGACGCCGTCGTTGCCGAGCTGATCGAGCAGGTTGCTGAGGTCGGGGCGCAACTCGTGCGGTGCGCCGGCCAGCCACTGTTGCCGGCTGGCAGTGTCGCGGCGGGCGATCACCGACGCGCCAGCGGGTGGCGTCAGCGGCAGGCGGACGCCGACACCGACGCCGCCCGGGATGTGGCCGACGCCGCGCACCACGCTGACGAACGTCATCTCGGTGGTGCCGACCATGGCCAGCGACACCCCGCACTTGGTGGCATGCGCGAGGTCGTGCAGGACCTCGGCGTGGTTGTCCGGCAGGGGCAGGGCGTTGCGCACGGCCTCGGCGACCCCGAGCATGCCCGGTCCGAGGGTGTAACTCCGATCGGCAAGGCGCACAACCCAACCCGCGCGCTCCAGGGCCAGCAGGATCGAGGTGACGGTCGCGCGATTGAGTTCCAGGCGCGACGCGATGGCGGCCACCGAACTCGGTTCGGACTGTTGCGCCAGGAGTTCGATGATGCTGACGACGCGGTCGGTGGGTGGTGAGCCCGCCCGGGCGCTGTCGTCCAGCGGAGTGCCGCGTGACATCGATGCTCCTGCCGATCTGGGGACGACAGCATCTTATGACGAATAGTTGTCGCAGTTGGTGGACCGTGGCCCACCTGGTGGTCGGTGTGGTGAATGGCTGCAGTCTCGAGGTCGTGACTGCGAACATTTCGCCGACCGGGTGCTGGCCGCCGATCAGGTTGGTCTTGTCCGGCGCGGTGGCGCGCGAAAAAACTTTGGTCACTTTGATTTCGCTGGTCACAGTAGGTAACTAGCGTCACACTCCAGGCCATTTCTTGTCGGGAGGTCGAACTATTGTTCGAATATGACCATCGACCGCGCCGCTGTCCTCGCCGCCTACGCGGCGCTCGAGGACGCGGTCGCGGCGGTCGACAACCTCGACTACACCGGCCTGGATGTGCGGACATTGTTGGAGGTGCAGTCGCGACGGGAAACGTTGAGGTGCGCCGCCGAGGCCGTCGATCACCAGATCCTGGCCGCCGCCCAAACCCAAGCCACCGCCAAGGACATCGGCGCGAAGGATTGGCCGGAGGTGCTGCATGTGCGGTTGCGGATCAGCCGGGAAGAAGCCCGCCGCCGGGTCCGCGACACGGATAATTTGGGCCCGCGCTCAGCGATCACGGGCGAGCCGCTGGGTCCGGTGTGGGAACTGGTCGCCGCCGCCCTCGCGGAGGGCGCGATCAACAGTGAGCACGTCGCGGTGATCACCTGGTTCTTCGGCAAGCTGCCGCTGTGGGCGGCCGACCCGATCACCCTGTTGCAGTGCGAGACCGATCTGGTGGCCGATGCGAGGGTCAAAACCCCCGAAGACCTGCGGCGCGCGGCGGCGGACTTGTTGTACCGGCTGGATCAGGACGGCCCCGAACCTCACGACGACGAACCCGACCCGAAACGCTCATTCGTGATGAGTAAGCAGCGGCCCGACGGCCGTACCGACGTCACCGCCCAACTCGACCCCGAAGGCCGGGCCTACTGGGAAGTGCTGTTCGACAAGTACGCCGCCCCCGGCATGTGCAACCCCGCCGACCCACACCCCTGCCACTCCGGGACGCCCACCCAAGAGCAGATCGACGCGGATACCCGCACCCTGGCGCAGCGCCAATATGACGCGTTCACATTCGTAGGCCGGATGATGCTCGCCACCGGCACCTCCGGGGTGCACAACGGGTTCCCCGTCGCGGTGGTCGCCACCGGCACCGTCACCGACCTGGAAAAGCGCGCCGGAACCGCGCTCACCCACACCGGCACCAAACTCCCCATCAAAGACCTGATCCGGATGGCCGCCCAAGGCTCGGACAACTACCTCGCCATCTTCGATGACCACACCGGCCAACCCCTGTACCTGGGTCGGGCGGCCCGCACCGCCAGCACCGCCCAGCGGTTGGCGTTGTTCGGCCGCGACCACGGCTGCACCAGACCGAACTGCACCGCCCCTGCCTCGCGCTCCCAAGCCCATCACGTCACCAACTGGCGCGATGACGGACTGACCAACATCGACACCATGACCCTGGCGTGCGGGCGCGACAACCGCCTCGTCGACACCGGCGGCTGGAGCACCACCATGGGCCCCGACGGCCACACCCACTGGACCCCACCACCACTGCTGGACGTCGGCCAACCCAGGACGAACCAGTCTCACCACCCGACGCTCTACCCGGCCGAGAGTGGCGACGAGGGCGGCGAAAGTGACAGTCCCGCAACGTGATACGGAGTCAGTGACGCTCGACGACACCCACGTCGCGACGGCGGCACCTGCGTTGCGCTGGGCGCCGAACCGTCACCACGGTCGGCAGGTCGCCGGAGCTGAGGCTGAAAAGCGGACTAAGCCTCGCCGCGGTCCAGCAGCTCGCTGGAGCCGAGGACGCGCTCGACCCGGACCTCGATCACCACGCGCCGGGGATTCACCCGCGGAGTGCGGTAGCGCTGCGCGTAGCGCAGTTCCGCGTCGCGGACGTCGTCGGCGTCGTTGCTGACGGTCGACTTGCCTTCCAGGGACAGCCACCGGGCACCGTCGACCTGGCTCAGCACGGCGACGCCCCGCTGGGCCGCGTTGAGAGCCTTCTGGGAACCGCCGGTGGTGATGACGCGCGCGATGTGGGTCTTCGGGTCGAAGGTGAAACCGACAGCCACGACGTGCGGGGAATTGTCCGACCGCAGGGTGGTCAGCATGGCCAGATGACGCTCGGTGAGGAATGCCAGCGCGTCACTGGTGAGCCGTGTCGTTGCCTTCGCCATCGTGATCAAAACTAGCGCAGGTGATAATCGCAGCCGTGAACGACACGGCGGATACCAGCAGCGAGGTGGTCGTCATCTTCGGCGGCCGCAGCGAGATCGGCCTGGAACTGGCCGTCCGGCTGGCGCCGGGCAACACGGTGGTGCTCGCCGCGCGCCGGGCCGACCAGCTGACCGACGAGGTGCAGGCGGTGCGCGCGGCAGGCGCCACCAACGTGCAGACCTGCGAGTTCGACGCCGACGACCTGGCCTCGCACGCCGCGCTGGTCGACACGATCGAAGCCGAACACGGCCCCATCGGCACCGCGGTCCTGGCGTTCGGTGTCCTCGGTGACCAGGCGCGGGCCGAGGATGACGCCGCGCACGCGGTGGCCGTCGTACACACCGACTACGTGGCCCAGGTGAACCTGCTGACACTGCTCACGCAGCGCATGCGCGCCGCGGGCAGGGGACGACTGGTGGTGTTCTCGTCGATCGCCGGGGCGCGGGTCCGTCGCGCCAACTACGTCTACGGGTCGGCCAAGGCGGGTCTGGACGGCTTTGCCTGCGGGCTGGCCGACGCGCTGCACGGCTCCGGGATTCAGCTGCTGATCGTGCGACCCGGTTTCGTGATCGGGCGGATGACCGCGGGCATGGACCCGGCGCCGATGTCGAGTACGCCGGCGCAGGTCGCAGAGGCGGCCGCAACAGCACTGCGGAAGGGCAAGTCCGCCGTCTGGGTGCCGTGGGGTATCCGCCCGCTGATCTTTGCGACCCGTTTTGTGCCGAAGGCGATCTGGCAGAAGATGCCGAGATGAGCGGGAGGATCACGGTCGTCGGTATCGGCGCCGACGGCATGGCCGGGCTGGGCCAGGCTGCCCGTGACGAACTACTCGGCGCCGCGGTGATTTTCGGCGGTCCGCGGCAGCTGGACCTGCTGGACGCCGCGGTGACGGCAGAGCGTCGAGCCTGGCCGTCGCCGATGCTGGCGGCATTGCCGTCGGTGTTCGACGGGCTGGGGGATGTCCACGCGGTGGCATCCGGTGACCCGATGCTGCACGGCATCGGCGCTACCCTGATCCGGCTGTTCGGTCGGGATCGCGTCAGGGTGCTGCCGCATGTGTCCTCCGTGACCCTGGCGTGCGCGCGGCTGGGCTGGAGTGTCCAGGACACCGAGGTGATCAGCCTCGTCAATGCCGCACCCCACACCGCGATGCGGCTGGGCGGGCAGGCTGTCGTGCTGTCGAAGGGCGCCGACACCCCGCGGGCACTGGCCAGACTGCTCACCGAAGCCGGCCGCGGTCAATCGGATTTCATCGTCCTGGAACAGCTCGGTGGTCCGGACGAACGCGTCACCGCCATGACCGCCCAGGAGTGGGACACCCAGGATCCGCACGTCGACGCGCTCAATGTCGTTGCGGTGCGGTACGTCCCCGATCTCCGGGTCGGGGCGGTGTTGGCAGACCATGCCTTCGACCACGACGGGCAGATCACCAAACAGCACATCCGCGCGGTGACCATGGCCACGCTGGAGCCGCGCCCGGATCAAATCCTCTGGGACGTCGGCTCGGGCTCGGGCAGTGTGGCCATCGAATGGTGCCGGGCCTCGGGCGGCCGGGCGGTCGCCTTCGAGAGCGACGACGTGCGCCGTCAGCGGATCACCACCAACGTCACCACGTTCGGCGTGCGCGTCGATGTCCGTGGCGCGGCGCCGGAGAGTTTCGCCGATGTGGCCGGCCCGAACACCATCTTCATCGGTGGCGGCCTGACTCAGCCCGGGTTGTTCGACGCCTGCTACGACGCCCTCGAATCCGGTGGCAGGCTGGTCGCCAATGCGGTGACGGCAGAGTCGGAAGCCTTTGTGGTGCAGCTCTATTCGAAGCTGGGTGGCGATCTGCGTCGGTTCCAGCACTATCACGGCGAACCGATCGGTGGCTTCACCGGTTGGCGCCCGGCATTGCCGATAACCCAGTGGACGGTGGTCAAAGAATGACGGTGTACTTCATCGGCGCAGGACCCGGCGCCGCGGATCTCATCACCGTGCGCGGGCAGCGGCTGCTGCGTTCGTGTCAGGTCTGCCTGTACGCCGGCTCGATCATGCCCGACGATCTGCTGGCGGAATGCCCGCCGGATGCGCGGGTCGTGGATACCGGTCCGCTCAACCTGGAGCAGATCATCGGTGAGTTGGTCGCCGCGCACGAGGCGGGACTCGACGTGGCGCGACTGCACTCCGGGGATCCCTCGATCTACAGCGCGGTGGCGGAGCAGTGCCGCCGGCTGGACGAGCTCGGCATCGACCACGAAATCGTCCCCGGGGTACCGGCTTTCGCCGCTGCGGCCGCGGCACTCGGGCGTGAGCTGACGGTGCCCGGCGTGGCCCAGACCGTCACCTTGTCCCGCGTGGCGACGCTGTCGACCGCGATGCCCGACGGTGAGGATTTGGTGGCTTTGTCCAAGCCCGGTGCCACCCTGGTACTGCACCTGGCGGCCGCTCAGATCGACAACATCGTCCCGCAGCTGCTCGAAGGTGGGTACCGTCCAGAGACTCCCTGTGCGGTGGTGGCTTTCGTGAGCTGGCCGACCGAGCAGGTCATCACGTGCACCCTGGCCGAGCTGGCCGAGCGGACCAAAGCGGCGGGTATCACCAAAACCGCGGTCATCTTCATCGGAGACGCACTGGGCGCTCAGGGGTTTGCCGAGAGCTACCTGTATTCCAGTGGCCGCCGCCGCGGGGCCACCCACTGATGAAACTGCTGCTCCTGGGCGGAACGTCCGAGGCGCGGGCATTGGCCAAGCGACTGCACCCCGGCGTCGACCTGATCAGTTCCCTGGCCGGCCGTGTCCCCGACCCGGCGCTACCGGTCGGCCCGGTGCGGATCGGCGGCTTCGGCGGCGTCGAGGGCCTGCGAAACTACCTGCAGGACAACGAGATCACCGCCGTTGTCGACGCCACGCACCCGTTCGCCGCCACCATCACCGCCAATGCGGCTCAGGCCTGCGCCGATCTGCGGCTGCCGCACCTGGTCCTGGCACGGCCGGCGTGGCCGCACGGTGACGCCATCGTCGTCGCCGATGACCGGCAGGCCGCGCAGACCGTCAAAGACCATGGCTACCAACGGGTCTTCCTCACCACGGGGCGTTCGGGCACGACGGCCTTCCGTGCGTCGGACGCCTGGTTCCTGATCCGTGCCGTCACGCCGCCGGACGCCGATACGCTGCCGCCGCAGCACCACATCCTGTTGTCCCGAGGTCCGTACGACTACGGCAACGAGCTGGCGCTGCTGCGCGACCACCGCATCGACGCCCTGGTCACGAAGAACAGCGGCGGCGCCATGACGCGGGCAAAGTTGGATGCCGCTGCCGCGCTGAATGTCCCGGTGATCATGGTGGACAGGCCGAGGCTGCCCGGCGGCGTGGCGACAGCCGCCACTGTCGACGAAGCCGAAGCGTGGGTCAGGCAGCGCTGACCAGGTCCATGGCCCCCAGTTCGCGGATGGCCTGGCAGCTGCGCGCGGTCATCACGAGCATCATGTCGTCGCCACGTTCGGTCGAGTTCGCGAACGCGGTGCCCAAGACGATCAACAGTGGTGCCTGCAGCATGCCGAGCCGGTAGTCGCGCCAGCAGGTGTCGCGGTCGTAATCGGTGATACCGTAACGCATCAGCTCGGCATGGTAGGCATCGACCAGCTGCCTTTCCGCCGCCGCGCGGAGTTCGGGTGTCAGGCTGGTCGCGGTGAAGTACGCCAGATCGCGCGCCGGTAAACCGTTACCGATGGTCTGCCAATCGACGATCGTGACCTCCGTGCGATCGGGTTTGAACAGCATGTTGTCCAGTCGGTAGTCGCCGTGCAGCAGCGCATAGCGGTCGGGCTCCGTCATCAGCCAGGGTGCGACCATCGACATCGATGCGCGCAACGTTTCCCGGTCGGTCGCCGGCATGCGGGCACCGAGCTTCTCCAGCGTGATCTCCGTGGCCATCTTCGCCACTTCGCCGAGCCCGTTGGCGAAGTCTTGATCGGCCTTTGGCATCGAGATGCCAGGGAAATCTGCCCATTTGGGTTCGCACCAGCTGGGGCCGTGCAGTCCGGCCAGCGCCCGAACAGCAAGCAGCGCTTCGTCGACGTTGCATCCGGCCAACTGGTCACCCTGTTCGGCCGGTGCCAGGTCACCGAGTACCAGCGCGAAGTCGGCACCGTCATTGTCGATCTCGCAGTAGTGGCAGACCGGCACCGGGACGGCGACGTGCTTCGCCATCTCGGTGTAAAAGGCGTGTTCCGAGCGATAGCCGATCGCGACCCGGTCTCGCACCGATTCATCCTGTGACGGCAACTTGATCGCGAAAGTATCAGGGAGGGAGCGGTTTTCGTGGTAGCCAACCGTCACCCGGTAGGTAGCGCCGGTCTGGCCGGTGCCGATCGGGCTGATGTCGACACCGCCGACCGGAGTACCGAGTGCGTGGCTGAGCCACTCTGCAGTCACGTCCTCGGGGCTGCGCGGGAGGGGAACCACGGCCGTCATCGCGCGTTACGCTATATCCCGGTGTTGTAACGCGTCAATGTCTGTCGGCTCGGGCATCAGAAGCGCGGTCACGGATGCGTTCATGATCGCCGCTGCCCGCCGATGAGCCGCTGGAGTTCGTCCCAGGCCGCCTGCCGGTGCGCTTCCGCGTCGTCGCGGAGCTGACGGACCTTCTCGCCCTGCTCGGTGCTGCGGTCCCGCAGCGCCTCGAGGTCCACGATGAGCCGGCGGCGCAGCTCGCCTTCGGGGCCGTCGGTGCCGAGGACGTTGAGCTGCTCCGAGATTCGGCTCTGCGCCTCGTAATCACCCGAGCGCGCGGCCTCGACCTGCTCGGCGCCAGATTCCAGCCGCTCGGCGGCCGCCCACTTGTCCAGGACATCGCCGAGCGCGGTGATGGTGGCCTCGTCGAGGGACCGGTCGGCGAGCCACTCCTCGAGCTGACCCGGCGCGAGGTGCTCGTAGTCGATCTCGCTCGACAGCGGCCAGCTTTCCAGCACCGTGGCTTCGACCGTCCCGTGGCCTGCCGCGGTGACGGTGATCCGGTGGTTGGTCCCGTCGTCGGCGATCGTGGTGACGTTGTCGCGCGTCTCGACGCGGCGACCCTGCACCCGGGGGATTTCGAAGATCACATCGACCGGTTCGGCATGGTCGTTCTCGACGCGCAAGGTGTGCAGCCTCTCGCGGCGCTGCTCGTGCACCAGCGCGGCACGAGCGAGGCGCACGCGGGCGGTGACGTCGCTGACGGTCGAGGTGTGCCGGCAGCGCACCGCAAGGTCTTTCGCGAACGGCAGGCGCACCTTCGCGTCGCGGGCGGTGAAGGGCACCATCGCTTCACCGGCATAGGCGTCCTGCTCGTAGATGACGGCGGGACCTTCCTCGAGCACGATGCCCGCGGTATTGGTGAAGACGAGGACGATGACGGGGGAGCGGTCATGGCCGTTCCAGACCAACTCGCGCCGGACATTGTCGATGGCCTGTACCGCCAGCGGAATCATCGACGCGCCGCCGCGTTTGAGCGACACCGGGGTGCTCAGCCGGTACTCGAAATACTCACCGCGGTCCGCGGTTTCGACATCATCGACGGCATCGGCGTACGCGTCGAAGTAACCCGCTCCGGCAGGCGCGGGCATCGCCATCGACACCGCGGCCGGAGATCGCGTCTTCCCTGCGGCGACCACGGGAGCCACGCCGCGGCGGCTTTCCTCGACGACCTCCCGATGCGCGTGCTTGCTCTCGTACAGGTCGATATCGAAGGAGACCGGTTCACCGGTGGTCAGGGTCAGCGCGATGTCGGTGAGGTCTTCGTCGACCGGGTTGTGCACGATGCCCATCGCCGTCAGGATCAGCGTGTCACCGTCGCGGACCAGGCGGTACGACAGTCGCCACAGCGGGGCCGGCACCACATACGACACCTGCACAGTGCCGCTGCCCCGAACCTGTACGCCCACCTGGCAATGCTGGCCCGCGGTCAGCGCGCGGGACCGGTCCAGCAGGTACTCGAGGTTCTCGCGTGACGGTCCCTCCGCCAGCGTCACGGCGCCGACGTCGGCCAGTTCGATCAGGCTGACCGATCCGGCGTCGGTGCGCAGGACCAGCACCTGTCGATACTTCGCGGATTCGTCGACACCGATCACCTCGCCCCGATGCCGGGTGCCGCCGCAGTCGACTTCGACGGTGCGGCCCCGCAATCCGTCGAACAGTCCGCGCAGCGCGTTGCCCGACTCGATCTGCACCCCGCGGCCACCCAGTTGGGTGTGCGGATCGGTCGGGGTGTCGAACGAGACTGCCCCGACGGCCAGCTCGCCGCCCGTGCCGGTCACCGACAGCGACTTCAGCACGTCCTTCATCTGGGTGTGGCGGAACGTCAGGGCGAAATCACCGTCGACCGGGCCACTGCGTTCGACCAGCGCCATGCCGTGCTTGTACATGACCAGGCGCGTGACTCGAGGGCTTTCGCTCATGTCCGGAAACCCTAGTGGCCCAACCGAATCAGTGGGGGTAATACCGCGGGGTGAACACCCGGTCGCCTTCGGGGGTGGAGTGCCACACCGTCTGCGACGATCCGATGATCAGCAGGCAGCGCATGTCGATCTCGGTCGGCTTGAGGTCGGCCAGGCGCACCACCCGTACGGATTCGTTCGGTCCGGCGACGTCGCGACCGATGATGACGGGGGTGTTCGGGTCCCGGTATTCCAGCAGCAGATCCTGCATGGCCGCGACCTGCCAGGTGCGCGTCTTCGACGCCGGGTTGTAGATCGCGAGCACCAGATCGGCGCGGGCGGCGGCAGTGACGCGGGTGGCGATGATGTCCCACGGCTTGAGCCGGTCGGACAGCGAGATCACCGCGTAGTCGTGACCGAGGGGTGCGCCGACGCGGCTGGCCACGGCCTGTGCGGCGGTCATCGCCGGGATCACCCGGACGTCGACGCCCGGCCACTGCCGGGCCTCTTCGAGCACCGCGGTCGCCATCGCGAACACGCCGGGGTCACCGGAGGACACCACGGCGACGGTCCGGCCCTCCTGGGCCAGCTTGCAGGCCAGCTCGGCACGGGCACGTTCGTCGGTGTTGTCGCTCGGGTGCCGCTGCTGGCCGGGACGCTCGGGCACCCGGTCCAGGTACGGCCCGTAGCCGATCAGGTCGGTGGCGGCGGCCAGTTCCCGACGGGTCTGGGTCGTCGTCCACTCCGGGTCGCCCGGCCCCAGCCCGACCACGACCACGCTGCCGGCCGTGGCCTGGTCCTGCCGGCCGCCCGGCAGGATCGCGATGGAGAAGTACGGCACCGTCGTCTCGTCGACGTCGGCAGCCGGCAGCACCCGCTGCGCCTCGGTGCTCGCGCGCTCGACGTAGAACGCCTCGTCCAGCCGTCCGGCCGACGAAAGTGCCTGCCGCACCGCCGGGTACGAGCGCCCCAGCTTCATCACGACGGCGGCGTCGGTGTCGGCCAGGCGGCGCTGCAGCTCGCCGGCCGGCAGCGTGCCGGGCAGGATGGTGAGCACCTGTTCGCCCTGCACCAACGGCGTCGAGATCGCCGCCGACGCGGCGCTGACCGACGTCACTCCCGGCACGATGACGGCGTGGAACCGTTCGGTGAGCCGCGTGTGCATGTGCATGTACGAGCTGTAGAACAGCGGGTCGCCCTCGGCCAGCAGCGCGACGTTGCGGCCCGCGGCCAGGTGGGTGGCGATGCGTTCGGCGGCCTCGGTGTAGAAGTCCTCGATCGCGCCGTCGTACCCGCCGGGGTGCGACGTGGTCTCGGTCGTCACGGGGTAGACGAGGTGCTCCTCGATCTGGCCGGGGCGCAGATACGGCTCGGCGATGCGGCGCGCGATGCTGTGGCCGTGGCGCGCACTGTGGTACGCCACCACGTCGGCCTCGCCGATCACGCGCGCGGCCTTGACCGTCACCAATTCCGGGTCACCCGGGCCCAGACCGACGCCGTAGAGAGTCCCTGTCATTCGCGTTCACTCGCAATCGCGTTCACCGCGGCGGCAGCCATGGCACTACCGCCACGCCGCCCCGTCACCACCAGATAGTCCATGCCGCGCGGCCGCGCGATCAATTCGTCCTTCGACTGCGCCGAGCCGACGAAGCCCACCGGGCCGCCCAACACCGCGGCGGGCACCGGCGCGCCCGCGTCCAGCAGCTCCAGCAGCCGAAACAGCGCCGTCGGCGCGTTGCCGATGGCCAGCACGGCACCGCCGAGCCGGTCGGCCCACAGATCGACGGCCGCCGCGGACCGGGTGCTGCCGAGCTTCTCGGCCATGGCGGGCGCACCCGGGTCGGCAACCAGCGACACGACTTCGTTGTCCGCGGGCAGGCGTGAGCGCGTGATGCCCGCCGCCACCATCGACGAGTCGCACAAGATGGGAGCCCCGGCGGCCAGCGCGGCGTGCGTGCGGGTCACCACGTCGTCGGTGTACGCGACGTGCTCGGTGACATCGACCTGGCCGCAGGTGTGGATCAGCCGGACGACGACACGTGACACGTCGTCGGGAAATCGCGCCAGATCCGCTTCGTCGCGGATGGTCGCGAACGACTGCCGGTAGATCTCCGCAGCGTCGCGGACGTAGTCGAGCACGCGATAACCCTACGGGTGGCGCGGTTCGTACCCTGAGTTGGTCGCCACCAGCACCTCGCCGACGGCCGGACTGCCGCAGGCGCGCTCACAGCCGACGAAATGCCGGCGGCCGCCGGGCTCACCCGACTCCGCGGCTGCGGCGGCGTCACTACGCACGTCGGTCAGTGACTTGGCGCACCCCGGGCTGCCGGTGCAGGAGCTGATGGACAGCCAGGGGGAGTGCTCGTCGAAGATCAGGCCCATGGGTGCCAGCACCCGCAGGGAGGTGTCGGCGATGCCCTCTTCGAGGTCACAGATCAGTAACGAGCGCCATGGTGTGACCACCACCGGAGCGGTGATCGCCGCCACAAACTCGGCGGTACGGGCCTGCAGCACACCCAGCGGGACAGCGGCGCCCAATGTGATCCGGCCGTCGTCCTGGGGTATCCAGCCGACCGGCGGAACGTCGACCGGTGACCAGGTCGCGCCGGCAGGTTCGGTGGGATTCAGCCCGGCGCCGGCCAGGAGCTCGTCAGTGTCGTCCAGTTCGCTTGTCCGCCAGCGGTTTCCGCGAATGGCCTGGAAGGCGCCGGCCAGGTTCAGCAGCGTGTCCGCGGCCTGCACGGCGGGTATCCGAACCCCGGTATCGCGGCCTGCCACCAGCACGGCGGCGGTGTCGGCAGAGGTCAGATGGGTGCTGGCATCGGGGGCCAACCCTGAGATGTCCCCGCGGCCATCGTCGATCCCGAACCAGAACCTACCGGGCAGTTCGGCCAGGTCAGGGCGGTTTTGCAGGCCGGTGTCGAGGTCGCGCACGGCGGCCCGGATGTCGCCCAGTCCGCCGCTGCGGCCCGACAGCGGGGACGCCACGATGTTGCGGACGCGCTCGTGGGTTGCCGAGGGCAGCAGGCTCGCGGCTTCGACCGCCGCGGCCAGGCCGGCGGCGTCGTGAATCCCACGCACCTGGATGTTGCCGCGCGAGGTCAGTTCCATTGCCGGCGAACCGAATTCGGGGGCCGCGTGGGCCAGCGCCTCGAGCTGCGCAGCGGTGATCACGCCGCCGGCCAGGCGGATGCGGGCCAGGCCCCCGTCGGCCGCCTGGTGCACCTGCAGGGCGCCGGGGCAGGCGTCGTCGTCACGGCTGCGAATCACCTTGTCCACGTTACGTTGTGCCGCAGATAGTGAAACAGGTCACTGCCGTTTCCGGCCTGTTCCGTGCCTTACAAGACCCTTGTTTTCGACCTCCCGGCCCGTACCGTGGAATCCGAACTTCCGCTTGCTACACCGCATTCGGATGACATAAGGAGGGACGCAATGTCCGATTTCGCTCTGTACGTTGGTGGCGTCTTCGCTCTCATCGTCGCCGCGGGCCTGCCCTACCAGGGCAAGACGTGGTACCAGCGCTGGGAGACCAACCAGCGCTGATCTCAGCGCGGTAGATAAGACCGCCGGCGGGCGGGTTGCACAGCAACCCGCCCGCTGTTGCTTTTTCCGGCCCCGGTTGGGCGCGATCTGCGCAGGTCGCGACGTAGGCTGCTGTTCAGATGGCCGTCGCGACAGGGGAGGCGCAGTCCGTGTGGTCGGCGATGGTCAACGGGATTCGCTTCAGCGAGCCCCTCGAGTCCGAATTCCGATCGAGCTTCAACCAGTCGGGCCGCAAGTCCCGCCACGAGATGTGGGCCGTCCTGCTGATCGTGATCACCGCGGGCATCGCTTTTCACCACACCCTGCTGCGGGTGCCGCCCGAGGTCATGCCGCTGGGGCGTTCCCTGGTCCTGGCGGTCGCCGTGCCCATGGTGCTGCGCTGGCTCAGCGGAGACCGCAGCCCAGTGCAGCGCTGGTCGTCGCTGCTCTACATCGCGTCGGTGTACATCGACGTCGCGTGCCTGATGGTGCTGCGCATCGCGTGCATCCGGCATGGTCTGGACGTCGTGCCGCTGGTCATGCCCGCCGGGATCCTGATGAGTCTCATCGTCGTACAGATCCGCTTCGTGCTCCTGGCCCCGGCGATTCTGGCCGGTCTCGCCGGCATCGTGGCGACCGAGCTGACTGCGTTCGAGCCCACGAGCAACGAAATGTTCGACATCACCGCGTCGATCGCGATGGTGACAGTCGCGCTCAGCGCCGCCTACGAGCTCGAGCGGTCGACCCGGACCGGGTGGCTGCGCGCCCGCACGCTGGACCGCCTGACCCGCACCGACGCGCTGACCGGAGTGCCGAACAGGCGCTACTTCGACGAACAGCTCACGAGGCTGGCGCAGGCTGCGCAGCGCACGCACCAGAGCCTGGCGGTGCTGGTGCTCGACGTCGACGACTTCAAGGCCTTCAATGACCACAACGGTCACCTGGCCGGTGATGACTGCCTGCGCCGGGTCGGTGCCTATCTGGGTCGATCCCTGACCGGCGTGAATGAGCTCTGCGCTCGCCTCGGCGGTGAGGAGTTCGTCGCGGTGTGGTGTGCGACCGACCCGACCACGATGACAACTCGCGCCGAGGAGATCCGGTCCGGAATCGCCGCACTCGCCATCGACCGCGGCGAAGACGGTCGCGTCGTCACCGCTTCGGCCGGCCTGGCACACGATCCCGCGCCCGACCCGGCCGCGACCAGTGCCGTCGAGTTGCTCCGTCGCGCGGATTCGGCGCTCTACCGGGCCAAGCGCGACGGCCGCGACCGACTCGTCGTGGCAGATCCGCAGCTGCCCGCCATGGCGAGCCGCGACAGGAACGCCCACCCAGCGACGGCCGCGCCGGCCGGTGCGCCGCAGCCCGCTCCGGCGCGCGAGCAGGAAGCAGAGTTCGCGAAGGTGTACGACCGGCAGGGCCGCATCGCGCGGGCCGCGATCATGCTGGGTCTGGACGCCGTCTGCCTCGCGATGCTGTCGTCGTACAAGACCGTGCTGAAGATGCCGCCCGAATCGCAGGCGCTCGGCGTGTACACCCTGGTCTACGGGATCATGCCGATGGCGACGCTGGCCGCGCTGACCGCGCTGGTGCCCCGGCTCTACCGGTTCTCCGCTCCCACGTACGTCGCGGCCGTCGGCGTCATCACCAGCGCGCAGATGTACGAGCGGGTGATCCAGCTGCCGCAGGGCTACGACGTCGTCCCGTACCTCATGCCCACCGCGGTGCTGCTGAGCCTGTGCGTGGTGAAGATCCGGTTCCGGCTGCTGGCGCCATCGGTATTGGCCATTCTGCTGTGGGTGTCGGCGCTGGAGTTGTGGGTGTTCCCGTGGACCAGCAACAGGTTGCTCACCGTGGGCACGTCGATCTTCATGGTGATCGTGACCTTGCGGTTCTCCTACCGGCTCGAGCGATCGGTGCGGCTGGCGTGGCTCGACGAGCGCAAACTGGACGAACTCACCCGAACCGACCCACTGACGGGGTTGGCCAACCGGCGGTCGTTCGACGAGGCGCTCGACGCGCTCGACGAGTCGGTGGGGACCCGGTATGCGGCGCTGATGGTTCTCGACGTCGACGACTTCAAGGGCTTCAACGATCGGTACGGCCACCCGGCGGGCGACGACGCGCTACGCGCGATCGGCACCTGGCTACGGCTGGCGACGGTGGACGAGGACGTCGTCGTGGCGCGGGTCGGCGGTGAGGAATTCGCGGCGCTGTGGCGCGGTCCCGACAACAGCGACGGCACCGGGAAGCGGCGAGCTGAAGAACTCCGCAGCGGCATCGCCGGGCTGGGCCCCCTCGCGGATACGCCCACCACGCTGACCGCCTCGGCGGGATTCGCCGAGATGTCCCGGTCGGACTGCACCCCGGCCGGCGGTTTTGCCCGTGAACTTCTGGCCCGCGCCGACCGGGCCGTCTACGAGGCCAAAAACCGGGGCCGAAACCAGCTGGTCGAGGCGCCGTCAGGCACCGCAGAGCAGCCCGCATCGCCGGTGCGGTACGAATAGTCGGTGCCGACCGTACTGCTGCTCTCGACGTCCGACACCGATCTGATCACCGCCCGCGCCAGCGGCGCCGAGTACCGGTGGGCCAATCCGTCGCGGTTGATCGACGGCGAACTGGCGGACCTGTTGGCCGGTGCGGACCTGGCCGTGGTTCGGGTGTTGGGCGGCTATCGCACCTGGCAGGACGACATCGACGCCGTCGTCGCCACCGGTGTCCCGACGGTGGTGCTGTCGGGGGAGCAGACGCCCGACGCCGACCTCATGAGCCACTCGACTGTCCCGGCCGGCGTCGCGCTGCAAGCGCACATCTACCTGGCGCAGGGCGGCGTGACCAACCTGCGCCATCTGCACGCCTTCCTTTCCGACACCGTCCTGATGACCGGCTTCGGCTTCGGTGAGCCCGAGTCCACCCCGAGCTGGGGGCTGCTCGAGCGCGCGTCGGACGCGCATGGCCCGACCGTCGCGGTGCTCTACTACCGCGCCCAGCAGCTGGCCGGCAACACCGCCTACATCGACGCGCTGTGCCGGGCCATCGAGGAGGCCGGTGGCCGTCCGCTCCCGATTTTCTGCGCCTCGCTGCGCACCGCCGAACCCGAGCTCATCGAGCTGCTGGGGACCGCCGACGCCCTCATCACCACGGTGTTGGCGGCCGGCGGTGCGACGCCTGCCCTCGCGAGCGCCGGCGGCGACGACGACAACTGGAACGTCGCGCACCTTGCGGCCCTCGACATCCCCATCCTGCAGGGCCTGTGCCTCACCAGCTCGCGTGCCCAATGGGACGAGAACGACGACGGTCTGACGCCGCTGGATGTCGCATCGCAGGTGGCGGTGCCGGAGTTCGACGGCCGCATCATCACCGTCCCGTTCTCGTTCAAGGAGATCGACAGCGAGGGTCTGATCTCGTACGTCGCTGACCCGGAGCGCTGCGAGCGTGTCGCGCGGCTGGCGGTCCGGCACGCCCGGTTGAAGCACATCTCGCCGGCGGAAAAGCGTGTGGCCCTGGTGTTCTCGGCCTACCCGACCAAGCATGCCCGCATCGGCAACGCCGTCGGCCTCGATACCCCGGCCAGCGCCGTCGCGCTGCTGCGCGCCATGCGCGACTCCGGCTACCGCATCGGCGACATCCCCGGAGTCGACGCCGAGGACGGCGATGCCCTGATCCACGCCATGATCGAAAAGGGCGGCCAGGACCCCGACTGGCTCAGTACCGAGGCGCTCGAGGCCAACCCGGTCCGGGTGTCCGCCAAGGACTACCGCGCCTGGTTCGCGACGCTGCCCGCCGAACTCACCGACGCCGTCACCGAACACTGGGGTGCGGCGCCGGGTGAGCTGTTCGTCGACCGCTCGCAGGACCCCGACGGCGAAATCGTCATCGCGGCAATGGTTTCCGACAACATCGTGCTGATCGTCCAGCCGCCCCGCGGTTTCGGCGAGAACCCCGTCGCGATCTACCACGACCCGGATCTGCCGCCGAGCCACCACTACCTGGCGGCCTATCACTGGATCAACAAGCACTTCGGCGCCGACGTGATGATCCACCTGGGCAAGCACGGCAATCTGGAATGGCTGCCCGGCAAGACGCTCGGCATGTCCGCGGCGTGCGGCACCGACGCCGCGCTCGGCGACCTGCCGCTCGTCTACCCGTTCCTGGTCAACGATCCCGGCGAGGGCACGCAGGCCAAGCGCCGGGCCCACGCGGTGCTGGTCGACCACCTGATCCCGCCGATGGCCCGCGCCGAGACCTACGGCGACATCGCCCGGCTGGAGCAGCTGCTCGACGAGCACTCGACCATCTCGGCGCTGGACCCCGGCAAGCTCCCGGCGATCCGGCAGCAGATCTGGACGCTGATGCGCGCCGCCAAGATGGACCACGATCTGGGGTTGGAGGACCGGCCCGACGAGGACGTGTTCGACGACATGCTGCTGCACGTCGACGGCTGGCTGTGCGAGATCAAGGACGTCCAGATCCGCGACGGCCTGCACATCCTGGGCCAGGCGCCGGATGGCGAGGCCGAACTGGATCTGGTGCTGGCGATCCTGCGGGCGCGGCAGCTGTTCGGTGGCGAGCAGTCGGTGCCGGGGCTGCGCGAGGCGCTCGGGCTCGCCGAAGACGGTTCTGCCGAACGTGAAGCCGTCGATGCTGCCGAAGGCGAGGCCCGTGAACTGGTGGCCAAGCTGCAGGCGTCGGGTTGGGACGCTGCCGCGGTGTCCGGACTGACCGACAACGCCGAGGTCGCCAAGGTGCTGCGGTTCGCCGCCACCGAGGTGGTGCCGCGGCTGCGGGCCACCAGCCGCGAGGTCGACCAGATTCTGCACGCCCTCGGCGGCGGGTTCATCGCGGCCGGGCCGTCGGGATCCCCGCTGCGCGGCCTCGTGAACGTGCTGCCGACGGGACGCAACTTCTACTCCGTCGACCCCAAGGCCGTCCCGTCGAAGCTGGCGTGGGAAACCGGTGTGGCGATGGCGGATTCGCTGCTCGAGCGCTACCGCACCGACTACGGCCGCTGGCCCGAATCCGTCGGCCTCTCGGTGTGGGGCACTTCGGCCATGCGCACCGCGGGCGACGACATCGCCGAAGTGCTTGCGCTGCTCGGTGTTCGGCCCATCTGGGATGACGCGTCGCGCCGCGTGGTCGGGCTGGAGCCCATCGCGCTGGCCGAGCTGGGCCGCCCGCGCGTCGACGTCACCGTCCGCATCTCCGGTTTCTTCCGCGACGCCTTCCCGCATGTGGTGACCATGCTCGACGACGCCGTCCAGCTGGTGGCCGGACTCGACGAATCGGCCGAGGAGAACTACGTCCGCGCCCATTCGCAGGTCGACATCGCTGACCACGGCGACCAGCGGCGTGCCACCACAAGGATTTTCGGTTCCAAGCCGGGAACCTACGGCGCCGGTCTGCTGCAGCTCATCGACAGCCGCAACTGGCGTGACGACGCCGACCTGGCCCAGGTGTACACCGCGTGGGGCGGCTTCGCCTACGGCCGCGGCCTCGACGGCGCCCCGGCGACCGACGACATGAACCGGGCCTACCGGCGAATCTCCGTGGCGGCCAAGAACACCGACACCCGCGAGCACGACATCGCCGACTCCGACGACTACTTCCAGTACCACGGCGGCATGGTCGCCACGGTGCGCGCACTGACCGGCAAGGACCCGGCCGCCTACATCGGCGACAACACCCGGCCCGACGCCGTCCGCACCCGCACGCTGTCGGAGGAGACGACGCGCGTGTTCCGCGCCCGCGTCGTCAACCCCCGCTGGATGACCGCCATGCGGCGGCACGGCTACAAGGGCGCCTTCGAGATGGCCGCCACCGTCGACTACCTGTTCGGGTACGACGCCACCGCGGGCGTCATGGCCGACTGGATGTACGAGCAGCTGACGCAGAGCTACGTGCTGGATCCGGAGAACCGCAAGTTCATGAGCGAGTCCAACCCGTGGGCGCTGCACGGCATGGCCGAGCGGCTCCTGGAGGCGGCAGGCCGCGGCATGTGGGCCGAGCCCGAATCCGCGACCCTCGACGGTCTCAAGCAGGTGCTGCTGGAGACCGAGGGGGAGTTGGAGGGGTAATTCAGGCGCACATTTCGCCAAACTTGTCGGCGGTAGGTCGTATCCTGACTGGCTGGCCGCCGGTCGGCTAGAACAGGTTTCATTTGGGGGGTGCTGAGTGGACGTATTCCAGATCCACAAGCAACTGATCGACGACTATCGCGGGTTCACCACAGCCGGTGTCGACATCCGTGACGACCGGATTCGCGCGGAAATCGAAAAGTCGCTCGACGAAGGTCGACAGTGGCCTGAGCCCTGGGTCTCTCTCAACCCGATGTTCGCTTCGGGCGGCAGCATCGACGAGCTGGTTGCCGAGGGTTTGGTCGACGGAGAGTGTTCATTCATCTTCCGCGACAAGACGACCATCGACGACCACGGTTCCGCCCCGATCACCTTGCACAAGCACCAGCGTGATGCGGTGGAGATTGCGCGCACCGGCAAGTCGTATGTCCTCACCACTGGTACTGGGTCGGGCAAGTCGTTGTCGTACATCGTCCCGATCGTCGACCACGTACTGCGGATCGGCTCCGACCAGTCGAAGGGCGTGAAGGCGATCATCGTTTATCCGATGAATGCGCTGGCCAATAGCCAACTCGAAGAACTGCGGAAGTTTCTCGTCTACGGCTATGGCGACGGGAACGAACCGGTTACGTTCGAGCGGTACACCGGCCAGGAGTCGGAGGAAAAACGTGAGCAGATTCTGGCGAACCCGCCCGACATTCTGCTGACCAACTACGTGATGCTCGAACTGCTGCTGACCCGGCCGAATGAGCGCAAGGCGTTGATTGGTGCGGCCCACACACTCAAATTCCTGGTCCTCGACGAGCTGCACACCTATCGCGGCCGGCAGGGGTCGGATGTGGCGATGTTAGTGCGGCGCGTGCGTGATGCCTGCGGATCCGGCGAACTGCAGTGCATCGGCACGTCCGCCACGATGGCATCCGGCGATTCGATCGCGGATCAGAAGGCCACGGTCGCCACCGTAGCCACACAGATCTTCGGCGACGACGTCACGCCCGAGCGGGTGATCGGCGAAACTCTCACGCGGGCAACCGCGGCGGGTCCGGTAACGAGCCTCGACCTAGCCGCTACCTCTTACGACGAATTGGTGAAGGCGCCGCTGGCTGGTTGGGTCGAGGAAGCGTTCGGCCTGACGCAAAGAGAGGGTCAGCTGGTTCGCCAGCGCCCACAGCGAGTGTCCGTCGCAGCCAAGCAGCTCGCCCAACAGACGGGTTCGTCGGAGGTGGCGGCCACGGCTGCCATCGAAAAGACTCTCTTGGCGGGCGCCAACGCGATCAACCCAAAAACCAATCGGCCGCTCTTCGGGTTCCGGCTACACCAGTTCCTGTCTAAGGGCGAGGGCGTCCTGGTATCGCTGGAATCCCCAGAGACGCGGCACATCGCGACGTCGTATCAACTGAAGGTACCGGGTCAGCCGGACCACCTGCTGCTGCCGGTGAGCTTCTGCCGTGAATGTGGCCAGGAGTACGTCGTGGTCACGCGCACGACCAATGGTGACGGAACCACGTACCGGTCTCGCAATGATCGCGAAAGCTCGGACAACAACGCGGACGGCTATCTCTACATCTCAACCGATTTCGCGTGGCCGCAGGACCCGGAGGTCGGTCACCGATACCCCGAATCCTGGATGGAGAACGGTCAACTCAAACCGAATATGGTGAAGTACCGGCCCCAGCGGGTCCGGGTTCTGCCAGATGGTACCGAGACGAACACGGGCGGCGTCGACGCCGCCTTCATCACCGGTGCGTTCCGGTTTTGCCTGCGTTGCGCGGTGACCTACCAGCGCGCCGGTACAACGGATTTCGCGCGCCTGGCACCACTAGACGCCGAAGGCCGATCGTCGGCGATGACGGTGATCGCCGCATCGGTTGTCCGTAGCCTCAAGGGTTTGCCTGCCGAGGCACTACCCAAGAACGCACGCAAGTTGCTCACGTTCGTCGACAACCGTCAGGATGCCAGCCTGCAAGCCGGACACTTCAACGATTTCGTACAGGTGACACAACTGCGCGGTGCGCTGTATCGGGCGCTGCTCGACGCTGAGGACGGCCTCACGCACGAAGACATCGCACGCAAAGTGGCGCAGACCATCGGGCTCGATTTCGCCGATTACGCTGCGAGTGCTGAGGCTGAATTTGGTATGCGTCGCAAGGCTGAGGCCGCCCTGCGGGCGGTGATCGAGTTTCGCCTGTATGCCGACCTGCAGCGCGGTTGGCGTGTCACTATGCCAAATCTGGAGCAGACAGGCCTACTGCATATCGACTATGACTCGCTCGATGAGATCATTGCCAGCGAAAAGCTCTGGGAAGGAACGCACCCTGCGCTGCGCGATGCTCCGCAACAGGCCCGCTATGACGTGTGCTTCAACCTTCTTGAGCAGTTGCGCCGCGAGCTTGCGATCGACGCCGAGTGCCTCAGCGAGTACGGATTTGAACGTGTGTTGAGCCAGTCGGCACAACATCTTGTGGAACGGTGGCAGCTGACCCTGGGCGACAAACTCGGCCACAACAGCAAGATCGGTGTCACCGATACGTCTGACCCGCGTACTCGCACCTTGTCGCCCCGTCTGACACCTCGATCGTCGATCGGGCGGTACGTCCGGGAGAAGTTGTGCGACCACAACGGGACCCGGCTCACCGAGTCGGACGCTGAACTCGTTCTGGGCCAGATGCTTTCATGCCTGGAACGGGCTGGCCTGCTCACGGACTCCATGACCGAGGTGCGCAAGGGATTGGGCTACCGACTGCGGGCTGCGGCGTTGATCTGGCGGGCCGGGGACGGCGCCAACGGCGTTGTTGACGCCACCCGCAAGCGCGTCGACGGTGAGGGGGCGCGGGTCAATCCGTTCTTCCGCGACTTGTATCGCGACACTGCGGAGACGTTGCGTGGGCTGTACGCCAAGGAACACACTGCCCAGGTCTCGTCCGCTGAACGACAGGATCGGGAAGCCGAATTCCGCGAAGCGGACCTACCGTTGCTGTTCTGTTCGCCGACAATGGAATTGGGTGTCGACATCAAGGGCCTCAACGCAGTCGGCCTGCGTAATGTGCCGCCGACGCCGGCGAACTATGCGCAGCGCAGCGGCCGGGCCGGCCGAAGTGGTCAGCCAGCGCTCGTCGTCACTTACTGTGCGAGCGGTAACGCGCACGATCACTATTACTTCCGGCGGTCCGAAGACATGGTGGCCGGATCGGTCGCCCCACCGCGGCTGGATTTGGCCAATGAGGCGCTACTGCGTTCGCATTTGCACGCCATCTGGCTGGCCGAAACCGATGAACACCTGAGTTCGAGCATGCGAGGTCTCCTTGACCTGGACAAGCCGGGCTTCCCCGTCAAACACGACATCGACGGCTTCCTGTCGAAAAGTTCTGCGGTGCAGAAGGCTACGGCCCGAGCCAAGGAACTCATCGCTGCATTGGAACCTGCGCTATGTGAAACCACTTGGTGGACCGACGACTGGGTCGAGCAGACGATGCGCTCGGCTTACCGGAACTTCGACGAGGCCTGCAACCGGTGGCGTTCGCTATATCTCGCTGCGCAGGCAGACCGCGAGAAATTCCACAAGGTTGTTGGTGATCACAGTGCCAGTACCAAGGAGATCGAAGCCGCGAAAGTCCGTCGCGCACAGGCGGAAAACCAGCTGCGGCTCCTAGTCAACGACGACACAGGCCAGCAGTTCTCGGACTTCTACACCTACCGCTACTTCGCAGCCGAAGGCTTCCTGCCGGGCTACAACTTCCCACGCTTACCGCTTGCCGCATTCATTCCCGGACGCGGCAGCGCCAAGGACGGCGACTACATCCAACGGCCGCGCTTCCTGGCGATCAGCGAGTTCGGTCCCAATGCGCTTATCTACCATGAGGGTTCGCGTTACGAGGTGGTGCGCATCCAGTTGCCGATGGACGCTGCCGCCGACGGCAGCTTGGTCACCAGCTCGGCGCGCACGTGTGAAGCCTGTGGCTACCACCATGACCGAGGGCCGGGTCTCGAACGCTGCGAATACTGCAACACCCTGCTTCCGAAGCCGCGCCGCGGCTTGATGCGGATGGAAACGGTATTTACCAGGCGCAGGGAACGCATTTCGTCGGACGAGGAGGAACGTCGTCGTGCGGGATTCGAGATTGCGACGTCATTCAAGTTCACCCCGAACCACAACCGCGACGACTCGACGGTTTCGGACGGTGACGGCACACTCGCAGAACTCGCCTACGGTGACACCGCGTTGATCCGCCGGACCAACCTCGGCCGCCGACGCCGCAAAGACCCCAACGAACATGGGTTCTGGCTGGATCTGGCGAAAGGCAACTGGTTATCGGAGAAGAGCGCCGGTGATATGGATGGCGACGACAGCGACATCGACGACGTCGGCAAGGTCAAGCTGAAGGACAAGGTCATCCCGTATGTGGAGGACACCCGCAACATTCTGCTGTTCCGCGTTGCGGAAGCAATCGGCTCGAACGAGGCCATGACGCTGCAGTACGCCCTGGAGCGTGGGATCGAGGCCGAGTTCCAGCTGGAGGACTCCGAGCTATCCACCGAACTGCTGCCTGACCCTGATGAGCGCGGCCGAATGCTGTTCACCGAGTCCGCCGAGGGCGGCGCAGGGGTTCTGCGACGGATCGCCGCAGAGCCGGAAGCGTTGGCGCGGGCAGCGCGAAAAGCGTTGGACATCTGCCATTTCGACGCTGCCGGGGTTGACCTTAAGCCCGATTGCGTGCAGGCCTGTTACGACTGTTTGCTGTCGTATGGAAATCAGTTGCATCACACAAAGATTGACCGCCACGTGGTGCGTGACTATCTGTTGCGCCTCTCGGCCGCTGGCACCACCCAGAAGCCTCGGGTACAGGTGGAAGATTTGGACCGCCAGTCGACCTCGACTCTGGAACGCGACTTTCTTGGCTATCTGAAGGAGCGTGGCCTGCGCGTTCCGACGGAGGCTCAGCGTCGGATCGACGCGCTCAAAGTCCGGCCCGACTTCGCCTACAGGCTCGATAGCGGAGTAGCGGTGGCAGTGTTCATCGACGGTCCGGTGCATGATGCAGAGTCCGTTGCCGAACGTGACGCCGCTGCCGAGGAGCGCTTGTACGACGCCGGTTGGGAGGTAGTGCGGTTCCGGTACGACGACGACTGGGACGCGGTCGCTGGCGGCCACGAATGGGTGTTTGGCAAGATCAAGGAGACCGCGCAGTGACCTTAGCGGCAACGAGTTTCGCGCCGGGCAGTCTCGTCTCCGCGCGTGGTCGGGAATGGGTCGTTCAGCCCGACAGTGTCGGCGATTTTCTAGTGCTTCGTCCGCTTGGCGGTGCCGACGACGATATCGCTGGCGTCTTCCTCAGCGAAGGCGTTCAGGCTGCCACCTTTGCACCGCCCTCTCCGGATGACCTCGGCGACAATTACAGCGCCACCCTCTTGCGTGACGCAATCAAAGTCGGATTCCGCTCGACCACAGGACCTTTCCGTTGTCTGGCGTCGATCAACGTGGAGCCGCGGTCGTATCAACTGGTGCCATTGATGATGTCACTCCGACAGGACGTCGTACGACTGCTCATTTCCGATGATGTCGGTATCGGCAAGACCGTCGAAGCATCGTTGATCGCGACCGAGCTGCTAGAAACGGGCGCAGCCAACGGGTTGGTGGTTTTGTGTAGCCCGGCTCTGGCCGAGCAATGGCAGGCCGAACTGCGGCAGAAGTTCGGCATCGAGGCCGAGCTGGTGTTGCCGTCGACGGTGACACGGCTGGAGCGCGGCCTGATTGGCACTGAGTCACTGTTCGACCGCTACCGGCATGTTGTGGTGTCGACCGACTTCATCAAGTCACACCGTAGGCGGCATGAATTCCTGCGCACGTGTCCGGATTTGGTGATCGTCGACGAGGTGCACACCTGTGTCGCTGCGGCCGGGCTCTCAGGTTCCGGTCGTACACAGCGATACGACTTGATCCGTGAATTGGCCGACGACGTGAATCGGCATCTGATCCTGGTGAGCGCCACACCCCACAGCGGTCAGGACGAGGCCTTCGAGAATCTGATCCGATTACTGGACAAGAATTTTCGTCTGGACGCGCTCGATTCGGCACTGGGCCGCGAGAAGTTGGCCCGGCATTTCGTACAGCGTCGCCGCAGCGACATTCGGATCTTCCTCGACCAAGAGACACCGTTTCCGAAAGATCGTGAATCGCAGGAAGTCGCGTATTCGCTGAGCCCTGAGTACCGCGCGCTGTTCGACCAGGTGCTCGACTACGCTCGCGAAACTGTCCGGACGAACGACGGGGGAGTCGCTAAGCGGGTCAACTGGTGGTCCGCGCTGGCTCTGCTGCGGGCATTGGCCTCGTCTCCTCGCGCAGCTGCTCAGACACTGCGGACCCGAGCGGCGTCACTGGAAGCAGTCAACCCGAACGAAGCCGATCAGATCGGTCGCGCCGCGGTGCTGGATCTGCCCGACCTGGACACCCTCGAGTCAGTCGACTCGACGCCAGGAGCTGATTCCGGTAGTCCGCAGGCCCGCAAGCTCACGGCATTCCGCAAGGCAGCCGAGGCGCTGGAGGACAAGGACACGAAAGCCACCGAGTTGGTGAAGGTGGTCAAAAAGCTCCTCGCCGAGGACTACAACCCGATCGTGTTCTGCCGTTTCATCCACACTGCCGAGTATGTGGCGGAGGTGCTGACGGCCAAGCTCGGGCGCAAGGTGACGGTGCAAGCGGTCACCGGCGCGCTCCCGCCAGAAGAACGCGTTGCCCGCATTGAGGAGTTGGCTGCCGC
This sequence comes from Mycobacterium sp. SMC-16, assembly GCF_046250085.1. Classification (NCBI taxonomy): domain Bacteria; kingdom Bacillati; phylum Actinomycetota; class Actinomycetes; order Mycobacteriales; family Mycobacteriaceae; genus Mycobacterium; species Mycobacterium sp. SMC-16. The sequence continues at coordinate 3,785,610 of NZ_CP176427.1, read as the reverse complement.
GGGTGGGCAGCATGTGCTGGTCGCCACCGACTGCCTGGCCGAGGGCGTCAACTTGCAGGATGACTTCCAGGCTGTCATTCATTATGACCTGGCATGGAACCCGACCCGCCACGAACAACGCGAAGGCCGGGTCGACCGGTTCGGCCAGCGGCGCGACGTAGTGCGCGCAGTCACGTTGTACGGCACGGACAATCACATCGACGGCATCGTCCTGGAGGTGCTGCTGCGCAAGCACGAACGCATCCGTAAGGCGACGGGCGTTTCGGTGCCAGTGCCCGACAGCAGCGACGCGGTCGTCGAGGCACTCATGGAGGGCCTCCTGTTCCGCGGCATGGAAGCCGAGCAGTTGTCGCTCGACCTGGACGTGTCCAAACAGCGCGATTCACTGCACGCGGAATGGGATAGTGCCGCTGAACGCGAGAAGCTGTCGATGACCAAATACGCGCAGGCGGCCATCAAACCCGCCGAGGTACAACGGGAGATCGACGACGTCCGTGCCGGTATGGGAACACACGCCGATATCAAGGACCTGGTGCGGCGGGCGCTGAGCGAACTCGGCTCGACCGTGGTGGATCGCAAAGACGGCGTGCAGGCGTCCACCGCCAACCTGCCGTTGGGGCTTCGAAATGCGTTACCGCTCGGCAAGTCCGATCCTCTGCTGTTCGCCGACGACCTACCGGTGGGCCGTGGCGATGCGGTGTTGCTGCGCACCGACGAGTCCGTGTCCGCTATCGCTGACTACGTGTTGCAGTCAGCGCTCGACTCTGAGCTCCCGGCCGGGGCGCGCCCCGCGCGGCGGTGTGCCGTCATCCGTACCCGCGATGTCGCCAAGCGGACGACACTGTTGCTGGTGCGCTACCGATTCCATCTGGAACTGCCGTCACGGACGGGGCAGCGCAAACTAGTGGCCGAGGAGCTCGTATCGCTCGCTTTTGCAGGTTCGCCGACCAGCCCTGAGTGGCTCGAGGACATGGCACCACTCTTCGCCGCGGTGCCATCGCAAAATATCCCCGAGCAGCAGGCACATTCGGCTGCGGGACGCGCCCTCGCCGAGCTAGACGAGCTGGACGGACACCTACGCAAGGTCGGAGAAGCGTTGGCCGCCAAAGTTTTCGAATCACACCGGCGAGTCCGTCAGGCCAGCTACGAACTCGTCCGTGGCCTGAAGGTGACGGTCGAACCGAACGCCGACATCGTCGGCGCGTACCTCTACCTGCCGGAGGTGACCGCATGAGTGACACATTTGTCGGTGTGCGGGTGCAAGGCGGGCTGATCCCCGCAGGCGTTCTCAGCCGTATCTCGGTCGGCGACATGGACGGCTCGTCGGCTGCTGACTACCACCTCGCCGGCGGTGAGTCGGTGCGTGACGCCGCGAATCGGGTGTGGGCGTACATGCGCGGAGTGTGGAAGCGTTTCGAGGACGAGCTCGCCAGCGCAAATAGCAACGACGCCGCCATCGGCCTGACCCGCGAGCGGTTCCTGCTGCCGCTGCTGAATCAGCTCGATTATGGGCGGGTTCCGCCTGCGCCCGCCGGTGGGCTGGGCGGCGACGACGATTCGGAGAAGCGGTTCCCCATTTCGCATCTGTGGGCCGACGACATCCCGATCCATCTGCTCGGTGCCGGGGTGGATCTCGACAAGCGGACACCGGGTGTGTCGGGTGCGGCGAAGCAGGCTCCGCAATCGATGGTCCAGGAATACCTGAACCGCTCCGGCCGGCATCTGTGGGCGATCCTGTCCAACGGCAGAACCCTCCGGCTGCTGCGCGATTCGACATCGCTGACGGGTTCGGCCTACATCGAGTTCGACCTTGACGCGATCTTCGCCGGTGAGTTGTTCTCCGACTTCCTGCTGCTCTACCGGATGTGCCATCAGTCGCGGCTCGCCGCACTGGACGCGGAAGTCGGGCAGGCATCGTGCTGGATGGAACGCTGGCGTGATGCGGCTGCTCAGACCGGTGCCCGTGCGTTGGACCAGCTGCGCGACGGGGTTGTCGAGGCGCTCCAGACGCTTGGCAACGGCTTCCTCAATCACCCGGACAATCAAGACCTTCGGGAAAAGGTCGCGTCAGGGGAGCTGGCGGTCAGTGACTATCACCATGCTCTGCTGCGGGTGGTGTACCGGCTGCTGTTCACCTTTGTGGTTGAAGACCGCGGCGTCTTACATGTTCATGACGCGGATACTGCTGTAAGGGAACGGTATTCGCGGTACTTCTCGACTAGCCGGCTGCGCAATGTCGCGCGCCGCCGCCTCGGTGACCGGCACGCTGACCGCTGGTCGGCACAAGTGCTGGTGTGGCGAGGACTGGCCGAAGGCATGCCCGAACTCGGGCTACCGGCGCTCGGCGGCCTGTTCGAGAACGGGCCGCTGGATTTCCTGTCGGACTACGGCATTCGTAACGCCGATTTCCTCAGTGCGGTGCGTTCCCTGTCGGTGGTGAAGGGCAAGTCGGATCGGCTATGGCCCGTCGACTACCGCAGCCTCGACGCCGAGGAACTCGGCAGTATCTACGAGTCGCTGCTGGAATTCCACCCGTCGTGGGACCCCATACAGCGGTCATACTCACTGCTCGAAGCCGCGGGCAACGAGCGTAAGGGCACTGGTTCGTATTACACGCCAACGTCATTGGTGGAATGCCTGCTGGACTCCACACTCGACCCTGTCCTCGACCGTGCGATCGCAGCCGATGATCCTGATGCGGCGCTGCTCGCGATCACGGTGTGCGACCCCGCGTGTGGGTCGGGCCACTTCCTGGTTGCAGCGGCTCGGCGGATTGCGAAACGTCTTGCCGCGTACCGCACTGGCGATCCCGAGCCACCGCCCGAGCAGGTTCGTTCTGCTTTGCGCGAGGTCGTAGGGAAGTGTGTGTACGGCGTGGATGTGAACCCGCTGGCCGCAGAACTGGCGAAGGTGTCTCTGTGGCTCGAGGCGATGGAACCGGGCAGGCCGCTGGCGTTCCTGGATGCGCAGATCAAGGTCGGCAATGCGCTGATTGGAGCGACGCCGCGCCTGCTTGAAGACGGCATCCCCGACGATGCTTTCAAGCCGATCGAGGGTGACGACAAGAAGGTCGTCTCTGACTTGCGGAAGCGGAATGCTAGTGAGCGCAAGCATCCCGACCAATACGAGTTTTTCGCCGCCGACGAACTTGAAGCGGTGCACAACGCCAAGCTGGCCACAGCGATGCGGAATGTCGTTGCCGAGCGCGCATTATCGCTGGCCGACGTGCACGTGCAGCGCAAGCGGCTCAGCGACTATGTGGCATCCGATGACTACCGGCACGCGAAGCTCGTCGCCGATGCGTGGAGCGCGGCGTTCGTCTGGCGCAAGGCCGCGGACGCGGTACCTGCGATAACTCAGGCGAAGTTCGAGCAGCTACTGAAGGATCCCGATGCGCTGGATGCTGCGCAGCGAGCTGAAGTTGAACGGCTGACCGCCGAATACCGCTTCTTCCATTGGCATCTAGAGTTCCCGCATCTATTTCCGAAGGCCGAGGCCGGTGGTTCGGTCAACGAGGCGACTGGCTGGGCTGGGGGGTTGTCGGCGATTTGCGGAAACCCGCCGTGGGAGCGGGTCAAGCTGCAGGAGCAGGAATTCTTCGCCGCGCGCGACGCGGAGATCGCTGGTGCTCCAAACGCGAACGCGCGCAAGAACCTCATCAAGAAGCTTGCTGACTCGAATCCGGTACTGCTCGAAGAGTTCGAAGCCGCCAAGCGCGAAGCGGAAGGCGTGTCGCATTTCCTGAGGAACTCAGGCCGTTACCCACTCAACGGGCGCGGGGACATCAACACTTACGCGGTGTTCGCCGAGACCGGACGACATGTCACTGGTACACACGGCCGGTGCGGGCTGATCCTGCCGTCCGGCATTGCGACCGATGCGACCACGCAATACTTCTTCAAAGACCTCGTCCAACGGTCAGTGATAGCGAGTTTGTACGACTTTGAGAATGCACGGCCGCTGTTCGTCGGCGTTCATCGTTCGTATAAGTTCTGTCTGCTGACCGTCGCCGGCCGCGACGACCACGTGTCCAGCGCTGACTTCTCGTTCTTCGCGCACCACCCTAGCGACCTGCTACGGGAGGACGCTCGATTCACGTTGACACCCGAGAGCAATGATCAGAACCTGTGGATGAGCCTCGGCGAGGCGGCGTAGGAAAGGGCGCACCTTCCCGAGGATGATCTGAATGTCGAAGGTCTGATCAAGAGCCGGCGTTGGCGCGCTGGTTCGGGAAGGTACGCCCATGCTCACGGTAGTTCACGATGCGGATTCATCCAACGAGGATGCTGGCTCGTCGCGGTCGTTGCTCGATGAGATTGTCCGCGACGGTGCCCGCCAGATGCTGGCCGCAGCGTTGCGGGCTGAGGTCGCCGCCTACATCGAGGCTCATGCCGGTGAGCTTGATGAGAACGGGCACCGGCTGGTGGTGCGCAATGGCTATCACCGCGAGCGCGAGGTGCTCACCGCGGCGGGCGCGGTGAGTGTGACCGCGCCGCGGGTCAATGACAAACGTGTTGACCCGGACACTGGTGAGCGGCAACGGTTTTCCTCGGCGATCCTGCCGGCGTGGGTGCGCAAGTCGCCGCAGATGACCGAGGTGTTGCCGTTGCTGTATCTGCATGGCTTGTCGACCAGTGATTTCGGTCCGGCGTTGGAGCAGTTCCTGGGCTCGGGTGCCGGCTTGTCGGCCACGACGATCACCCGACTCACCACGCAGTGGCAGGACGAGGCCAAGGCCTTCGAGGCCCGTGATCTGTCGGGCACCGACTACGTCTACCTGTGGGTCGACGGCATCCATCTCAAGGTGCGCCTGGAGCAGGAGAAGCTCTGTTTGCTGGTGATGATCGGTGTGCGCGCTGACGGCCGCAAGGAGCTGGTCGCGCTCACCGACGGGTACCGGGAGTCGGCCGAGTCGTGGGCTGATCTGTTGCGGTCGTGCCGACGTCGCGGGATGACCGCACCGGTGCTGGCCGTCGGCGATGGGGCCCTGGGGTTCTGGAAGGCCGTGCGTGAGGTGTTCCCGGCCACCGGCGAGCAGCGGTGCTGGTTTCACAAGCAGGCCAATGTTCTTGCCTGCCTGCCAAAGTCGGCTCATCCGGGGGCGATCGCGGCGATGCGGGAGATCTACAACGCCGAGGATATCGACCACGCGCAGGTGGCGATCAAGGCGTTCGAGGTGGACTACGGCGCCAAGTACCCCAAGGCGGTCGCCAAGATCGTCGATGACGCCGATGTGCTGCTGGAGTTCTATAAGTACCCGGCCGAGCACTGGGTCCATCTGCGCACTACCAACCCGATCGAATCAACGTTTGCCACGGTACGTTTGAGGACCAAGGTGACCAAGGGGCCGGGTTCACGCGTCGCCGGAATGGCCATGGCTTACAAGCTGATCGACGCCGCGCAAGCCCGCTGGCGAGCCGTCAACGCACCGCACCTGGTCGCTCTGGTCCGGGCCGGCGCGATCTTCCACAAAGGCAAACTGCTCGAGCGACCCACCGACATCACCCCGTCGGCGGACTCGGCACCGACCGAATCAACTGGAACGGAGGTCGCCTGAAACAAGCCGATCCACAGGTATTGACAATTCCTCCACCCGAGGAGATACAGCTCCTAAACCCCAACACCGGCACCTGCCCGGTCTTTCGGACCCGCCGTGATGCCGAGATCACCCTAGGCATATACCGACGCGTGCCGGTGCTGATCAAGGAGGGCGACCCGAACGGAAATCCGTGGGGCATCAAGTTTATGACGATGTTCCACATGTCGAACGACTCTCACCTGTTCCATACCCGCGAAGAACTTGAGGCCGATGGCTGGGTGCTCAACGGCAACATCTTCGAGAAAACTGACGGGGGGGGGGTAACCCATCTCATGGTTCCTCTGTACCAAGGAATGATGGCGGCGATGTATAACCACCGAGCTGCAGATGTGGTGAAGAGTCCGACGGCTGTCCAGCGTCAGAACCAACCGCGGTATCTCACACTTGCCGAGTTGCAGGATCCGACGCGTCTCGCAATGCCCGCATCGTGGGTAGATGAAGGCGAATTGCCTGCAGGTCTTCCAGATTGGCTGGTTGGGTACTCGTGGGTTACTAGTCCGACAAACGAAAGGTCGATGGTTGCGTATGCGCTGCCTCGTACCGCAGTTGGAAACAGCGTGCCAGTCGTGCAGTCGGTCGATCCGATTCTGGCCCTGGGCATTTTCAACTCGTTCGCGCTCGACTACGCGCTGCGCCAGAAGCTGAACGGTGTCAATCTCACGTTCACGGTTGTTGGGCAGCTCCCAGTTCCCGCCGTGTCGATGTTCCAGGTCCCCAGTTCGGGTGAGTCCAGTGTCACGTTGATGGAGTGGGTCAAGCGTCGAGTGATTGAACTCTCCTACACCGCAGTCGATTTGGTGGGAATCGCGACTAAGGACGCGCTGCCGATGCGCTTTGACACCGATGCTCGCAGCCGCGCGTGCGCGGAGATTGACGCGGCGATGTTCAACCTCTATGGGCTTACCCGTGACGATGTTGACTATGTGATGGACACATTCCCCATCGTAAAGCGCAAAGATGAAGCCGAGTACGGATCGTTCCGTACCAAAGAACTGATTCTTGAGGCATACGACGAGCTGGCGAAGAATTCATGAATCCTGTTGTCTCAGAACGCCTCGGCGAAGAGATGAATTCCTGGGCCGTCCACATGCGGGCAATAGTGACGGCCTGGCAGCAGGTCGGTTCTCAAGCGCGTGGTGCACTCGCACTCGACTCGCCGTTCAGTCGAGACAGGCTGGACTTTCGTGCTTCGCATCCCGACGCTCCTCAAAACATCGAAGCTGCAAGCCTTTACACAGGTGAGTACGTCTCTGCCATAGGCCAATATGTGCTCGCGATTGCCGCACTGTTCGAGACCAATCAGGCCGTGCTGTCCGTATGGCCCCTGATCCGTGCCGAATTGGAGATCGCCGGTCGCATCGCATGGTTGTTAGCTCCTGGGTCCAGCGAGTCGGTTGTTTCATCGACACTGCGGATCGCTCGGTTTCAGATGGAATTTCTTGCGACCCTGTGTCGAGAGAGATTCACGGCTAGCCAGATGAAGAACCGCGGTCGCGAACGTGAGAGCAAGACGATCCGTGATCGCCTGCGGGCGGACTTGATGCAAGTGTTCCCGGACGCGCAGACAGATTGGTCTGAACCCGGTGATGAAAGGAGTTGGGACGTCGGCGGCGTGAAGTACGTCGGCCTCGGGCACGCGACGAAGCTGTTCGCGGAGAGTTGCATGGGTGATGATCGTGGTCTGTATGACGTCTTGTCCGACTACTCGCATCCGTCGCTTTTTAGGCTGCGCGCTCAATCGTCGATGGTTGATACCGGTCAGGGTTTTCAGGCGCTGATGTACGAAGTGCCGCCGGGCATGCTTGAGTGGCAGGCCAGGATTGCTTGCACGATCTTCTACAAGTCCGCCCACCTGGTTGCAGGCTATTTTGGCCTGGATGACCGACCTCTTGAGTTGTGGGCGGCCAGCGTTCCGTCGGAATGGTTTGTTGCGGAGGGCAAATGACGACACGTCAAATGTTGCCGCTGTACGAAGGCAAGATGGGGCACGCCTTTGATCACCGATTCGGCACGTTCGTCGGTATCGAGGACACCGATATCCAACCGAATCATGACCACTCGACTGAATCGTCGGTCTTGCCCAGGTACTGGGTCCGGCCGGAAAGCGCTGACGAGCGGCAGAAGCGGAGAACATGGGGGACAGACCTGGCTATGCTGGGCTTCCGTCGCGTCGCGAGGAACACCGACGAGAGGACCTGCATAGCCGCGATTCTGCCGTGGGGCGCGGCTTCGTACGGCTGGATTCTCTCCGCGGGACCTTCAGTCCAAGAGCTCGCGTTCCTGTGTGCGCAATACAACTCGTTCATCTTCGATTTTGTCCTGCGACAGTTTCTTTCGCAACCGTCGATCCCACAAGGGACGTTCGAGCAGCTTCCGACCATCCCGCCTAATCACGCGCGGACGGTGCCTTTTGGTGCGTCCACCGCGTTCGACTGGATTGTGCATCGGAGTGTCGAGATATCCGCAACCGACAAAGTCCTTGCACCCTATGCAGAGGCGTCGGGTGAGTCGGGAGCACCATTTGTGTGGGACGAAGACCGCCGTGAACTATTACGGGCGGAACTTGACGCGGCGTTCCTGCATCTGTTCGAGATACCGCGAGACGACGCCGGCTACGTACTGGACAGCTTCGATCTTGTGCTGCGGCGCGACTTCGCAAAGCACGGTGAATATCGCACGAAGCGCTTGATTCTCGACGCTTACGACCAGTTGGCAGGGTGACCACGATCGCGGACTTCGTCCGCGGAGCGCTGCAGTACCTGTCGGCGGCCTGCTGTATGGTCCGCGAACGTAGTTGCGGCGCAGGACATGTAATCAGCTGGAAGGGGACACTCGATGGCGATTGGGTATCGAGCGATCGCACGCCTGGACAACTCGGAGGATGCCATCTCCGTCGCCGAGTCGCAGCTCGGTTCATGGTTCAGAGAGAAGAAGCAGCTGGGCAGCCTGACCGCCGCGGACTGGGACGGCGACGGTCAGCACACGTTAGGCCCGAGTGCCACACTTTCGGTGGTTCACGATCCCGATAGGCAGGATGGCTCCCGTCGGCGCCTCTATCGCTTTCGTGAATCGAATAGCACGGGTCTGTGGACCGTTTCCCTATCCGCACTCGTTACGCCGAACGCGAACTCATTCCGGCAGACCGTCGTCGTCGACGTCGATGTCGACCTTGGCGACATCGAGCAGGCGATCGAACGAGTCGACCCGCCACGCCTGATTCGCAAGCTGCTGGAGGCGCATCGGGCGATGGACGGCGTGACGCAGTTGACCGGCGAGCCACAGGTCATTCGAGGATCGGACGCGCAGCTCGTCCTCGATGCGATTACAGATCCGACACGCCTAGCTTCCGTCATAGTGGCTCCGTTGCCATGGGTGGACGGCGAAGAGCTGTGGCGCAAGGCGATTCGCGGCTTGACCGCGCAAAGCGTTGGTGTTGCAGCGACCTTCATTCTGGATGACGATGCGGCCGAACTCATATCGAATACATTGCCGGGATCGCACAGGATACAAAAAGGTGTCATTCGGACCTTCGCGCCGAATGTGGACTTGGCCTCTGTGGACGACGCTCTGCGTCACCCCAAATTGCACCCGGGGTCATTGATTAAGCACCTGAATGGCACCAAAGTGAGCCGTGCTCTGACAAAGCTGCATGCTCGATCTACTCGGCTCAGGTTCATCGAGCGGGAATTGCCGAGCGATGTGCGGCGCGGACTCGATATCTTGGCGCGCGCGGAAGCCGCGGCGCAGCGCACCCGCGACGTCGATCGCCGGGTTAGTGAGACGTTGCCTGAGCCGGAACATCGCGACTCCGTCGACGCTGCTGCCACGGCCTTACTTCCATCTGGGCGACTGCAGCAGTTGGTATCGCGCTGGTTGGGATCGGACAAGGAGCTGTCGGATGAAACGTTCGTCGAGCTCGACCGGTTGTTGAGCAGGAAATCGGCTGAGGCGTCGCAGTGGGAAGAAGATTGGACGAAGGTCGCAGAGGCGAACGAACGTCTGGAATCATCTGCGCGCGAATCAAAGTCGAGACTTGAGAATATCGGCCTCGATCTCGCGGTAGCGGAGGAGAGTCTCCGCAAACAGGAACGTGAGGTAGTGGTTCTCCGCCATCGACTGGTGAAACAGGGGGCACCCGAGCTCACATACGTCGAGCCGGAGTCGGAATCGTGGAGCCCACCGGATGACATCATGAGCCTGCTGGACCGCATCACGCCGGGTAATGATCCTCACGTGGCATTCAGCAGAGTCGAATTCACCGGAGACACGGATGCGGCACTCGAAGTCCAGCAAAGAGATATCTCATCTCTCTACACCCACGCCCTCTGGGATTACGTTCACGTTCTCTACGACTACGCTGAGCGATGTGCCAGCGGAGCATTCCGTGGCGGCGTCCACTTGTATCTGAAAACTGACTCCATTGATGGCCACAAATGTCACCCGGACCGTCACGCGGCAGGTGAAAGCCCGACCACGCTCAACAAGTGGGGCCGGGAGCGGATTCGACCCGTACCAACCAGCGTCGATCCTTCGGGGCAGATCCTGATGGCAGCGCACTTTAAACCGACGTGGAGGGACCACTTCGCTCCTCGTATGCACTACTTCGACGACACTAACGGTTCGGGGAAGATCTACATTGGGTACATCGGTCGACATCTCACGGGTACAGACTCGTGATCGCAGAGGTCACTGATAGCGGTGAATGCCTGGCGGCGTACGATGCGGCGGCGGGTGAGTCGGGTGCGCCAGCGGTGTGGGATGCAGACCGAAATGAACTGATGTCAAGGAAGTGCGCCGACGATGCGTTAGGTGGTTTCGATCTTGTGCTGCGGCGGCATCCTAGAGCGAAGCCTGGCGAATATCGCACGAGGCGGCTCGTCCTTGAGTCCTGCGACAAGATGACGGTCTGATCCTTGGCGCGCCCAGTCCCGACCACCGTCGCGCACTTCACGCACCTCGACAACCTCGCCAGGATCGCGGTTGATGGCCTGCGGTGCGACAGTGTTGCGCGGGAAGGGCACTGCGTTACCGAAGTGGGCGAGCCGTCCATCAAGGCCAGGCGTCGCGAGCGCCGGGTGAAGGTTGACCCAGGGGGCGTCGTCGCCGACTATGTGCCGTTCTACTTCGCGTCCCGCAGCCCGATGCTCTTCTCGATCCATGCTGGGGGAGTTCCGTCGTTTGCCGGTGACTCGCACGACGTTGTCTACCTGATGTCGACGGTTGAGAAGCTTCAATCAGAGGGATTGTCGCTCGTCTTCACCGATCGGAATGCGGTGCTTGAGGTGGCCAAGCACAGCGCGCACGTGCCGGACCTCGACACGTTGGTCGACTGGGAACTGATGCGCGCGAGGTATTGGGCCGACACCGACAACGATCCCGACCGGAAGGAGCGTCGTATGGCTGAATGCCTGGCGCATCAAGCTGTGCCCTGGTCGGCCTTCACCGGTATCGCGGTGTTCGACGAAGCCCGCAAGGTCCGCGTCGGTGAGATCCTCGATACTGTGGGCGTAGACGGTCCGCCGATCAGTGTCATACCCAAGTTCTACTTTTGACCATATGGAGACAACCGCCATGATCACCAGCGAGCACGGCAATCTGCTGCAAGCAGATGTCGAAGCGTTGGTGAATACGGTGAACACCGTTGGCGTCATGGGCAAGGGAATCGCCTTACAGTTCAAGCGGGCCTACCCGGCCATGTTCAAAGCCTACGAACGTGCGTGCAAGAACGGCGAAGTGCAGCTCGGTCACATGCATGTCTGGGAGACCGGCGCTCTGGACGGCCCACAGTTCGTTGTCAACTTTCCTACCAAAGGCCACTGGCGGGCACCGTCGCGATTGACCGATGTTGTTGCAGGTCTCGATGACCTCGTCAGCGTAGTGCGAACGTACGGGATCGGATCTATCGCGATTCCGCCCCTTGGGTGCGGCAATGGTGGACTCGACTGGGCGGATGTGGAGCCGCTGATCGTCCGGGCTTTCGCAGATCTGCCCAGCGTTGAGGTCAAGCTGTATCCGCCGCAAGGCGCACCTGCCGCTGCTGAAATGCCAAACGCTACCGTCCGGCCAGCAATGACCACGGGACGCGCGGCGCTCGTGTCATTGCTGGCGCGCTACTCGCGCCTGGCGGTCGGGGCGACACCAATCGAGCTTCAAAAGCTGATGTACTTCTTGCAAACAGTTGGCGAACCATTGAACCTGAACTTTCAGCCAGGTCGCTACGGGCCGTACGCGGACAACCTGCGACACGTGCTGTCCACCGTTGAAGGGCATTTCATCACCGGATACGGTGACGGAAGTTCACGGGTGCTGGAAGCCGAGGCGATGAAGGCTTTGCCGGGCGCAGAGGACGATGCGAGCCGTGTCCTCGCTGACAACGTCGAGACCCGCGACCGCGTCGAGGAGGTGATGCGGGCCATCGACGGATTCGAATCGCGGTACGGCATGGAGCTGCTGGGGTCGGTGCATTGGGTGGCGTCACACGATGCCACCGCCGCTGCTGACTGGCGCAAGGCGATGGAGCAGGTGCATCAATGGTCGCCGCGAAAGAAGCAGACATTTACTGCCGAACACATCGAGGTGGCCTGGAACGCGCTGCGTGATCGGGATCTTATAGCGCCGTCGTGACCGCGAGGTGGGTTCGCTCAGCCGCTACGCCGCGCAGGCAAGTTGCAGAGAGAACTGAGCGACGATGACGTTGAGTCATATTGTGCGGGAACGTAGTTCACGGGCTAAGCGTTGATTGTTCGTGTGACACGACGGTGCGAGGAAGATTCGTCTACGATGGCCATTGTGCGATTCGGGCCGAATTGACTTGACTTAGAATGCCGCTGACTACGCGTCCATACTCCGTAGGCTCCCATTCGTCGTCCAGATTATCTGTCAACTCGTCGGAGAGGCTTGACACCAGCATTTCTGCATCTGAACGAGTGACGACCTTTGACGCCTGAATTCTGTTAAGCAATGCGGCGTTTCGGCGGCCAAGGATGTCGCGGAGCGCATCCGCTTGCGAGCTTGTCAGAAAGCCAAAAGAGCTATCCACCTGTTCCTCCCGTGCCGCTGCTGTTGTTTGCCCAGCCAGTGATTACTCTGCCATCCTGATTTACCACGACTGTCGCATTTTCCCCGGTGTAACGGTAACTAACTCGCCCCTGTGAATCCACGAGCCTTTCGACGTCCCGGACTGGGTTCTGGAATGCGTCTTCCAACGCATCCCGGCGTACCCCAACGCCACCGTCACGCCCAGCGATTTGCTCTTCGGCGTGTTTTGTGTAGCCACTGATTCCCTTGGGCGAACCCTCTGGAATTGAGACACGTGGGCCTGGAGTTCCGCCTTCGTGCTTGCTCTTTCGTCCGAGGTTCTTGATGCGTTCCAGTTTCTTCCGTACGCCGGCGACGTCGTGAACCTTCTTGACGCCTGACGAGATGTTCTTGGAGATTTTCCAGGATTCGATGATCCCGCGGATGATCCCGGCATATTTCTTGATCGATGCCGCGGCCTTAGCAGTCGCTGCGAAAGCGCCGACGCCTGCGCTGAGGAATGCGGTCGCGATGCCGATCGCGGCGCTGATCGCAAGTTCCTTAACGAGATCTTCGACAGTTTCCTTCATCTTGGTTCGGAGGTCATCGAGCGACGTCTTGTATTCGGAGCACGACTGGGCCAGTTCAGCGCAGCTGCCGAGGATCGCATCGGCGGCTTGGTGCAGCTCGTCGAGATCTTTGACGATGAAATCGACCTCGGGGGACTTGGTGTCCCTGAACTTGGCAGTGTTGCCGCTGAGTGCCTGCACCACGGCCGTGGTGCCTGGACCTGTAGCGAGCTGGTTCCAGGCAGTCGCTGCCTTGTCGAGCTTGTCGGTGTCCCCATCGGGGACTGGGATACCGATGTGTTCGAGCACGCCGATGTTCTCGATCAAGCCGGTCCCGGGTCCACCTGCAGACGGTGGTGTAGTGAGTTCTCCGGCGACACTAGCGGGGTCGGCGGGACGTACCGGTGGTGTGCTCGTTTGCGACGGGTGCGCGTTGTACTCGGCCATGGCGTGGTTGTAGCCGGCCTGGATGATGACGCCGCCGTAGTTCTCCAGTGCTTTTGTCAGGTCGTTCACCGCGCCGAGCACGTCAGCGGCACGGCTGTCGTAGGACTGCGCCCACGCTTTACCGTCGTCGGTGCTGCCGGCCATCGACCCGGTTGCACCGAGGGTTGCGACGCTGGTTTTGAACGCGTTGTAGACAGTGCCGGCCTTTTCGTACAACCCCTTGCCGACGTCGTAGTAGGTCTGTGGATCGACGTCTTGGGTCACGTCAGCATCGCAACGTTCATGTTGGCCGCTTCGGTGTAGTTGCGGTGCGCGTTGTGGGCGGCCTCTCGTAAGCCCTTCAGCGCCTCGCGCATTTCTGCGGCCGCTGTTACCCATTTGTCGTGCTGTGCCCGGTGTGCGTCGGCGGCATCGCCGGACCAGGTGGTGTGTAGGTGGGCGATCTGTCCGTCGATCCGAGCGGTGACGGCTTTAGCATGTCGTTCGAACGCTTGCAGTTTCTCGACGAATCGTTCGAGTTCGTTCAGCTCCACCTTGTACCGCATCACAGCCCCATTTCGGTCGTGATGGCGGGAGTAATTGTCAATACCTGTGGATTGGTGTTTTTCAGGCGACCTCCGTTCCGGTCGGGGTGGCCGGGTTGTCGGCCGGTTCGGGTGGGGTGATGTCGACGGGTCGTTCGAGCAGTTTGCCTTTGTGGAACACCGCTCCGGCCCGGACCAGGGCGACCAGGTGCGGGGCGTTCACCGCCCGCCAGCGGGCTTGTGCGGCGTCAATGAGCTTGTAGGCCATGGCGATACCCGCCGCGCGGGAACCCGGCCCCTTGGTGACCTTGGTGCGCAACCGGACCGTGGCGAAGGTCGACTCGATCGGATTGGTGGTGCGCAGATGTACCCAGTGCTCGGCGGGATAGTGGTAGAACTCCAGCAGCACATCGAGGTCGTCAACGATCTTGGCCACGGCCTTGGGGAACTTGGCGCCGTAGTCCAGTTCGAAGGCTTTGACCGCGACCTGCGCGTGGTCGATGTCCTCGGCGCCCGCGATTTCCCGCATCGCCGCGATCGCCCCCGGATGCGCCGACTTCGGTAGTGCGGCAAGGACATTGGCCTGCTTGTGAAACCAGCACCGCTGCTCACGGGTATCGGGGAACACCTCACGGACCGCTTTCCAGAACCCCAGAGCACCGTCCCCGACCGCGAGCACCGGGGCGCGCATGCCACGGCGCCGGCAGTCCCGCAGCAGATCCGCCCACGAGTCCGCTGATTCGCGGTACCCGTCGGTCAGCGCGACCAGTTCCTTGCGGCCGTCGGCGCGCACCCCCAGCATCACCAGCAGGCACAGTTTGTCCTGCTCCAGGCGGACCTTGAGATGGATGCCGTCCACCCACAGGTACACATAATCGGTGCCCGACAGGTCCCGGCGGCCGAACGCGGCGGCCTCGTCCTGCCACTGCGCGGTCAGTCGGGTGATCGCCGGAGCCGAGAGCCCCGCCCCCGAGCCGAGGAACTGCTCCAACGCCGGACCGAAGTCGCTGCTGGACAGGCCATGCAGGTACAGCAACGGCAGCACCTCGGCCATCTGCGGGGACTTACGCGCCCACGCCGGCAGTATCTTCGACGAGAATCGTTGCCGCTCACCGGTTTCCGGATCGACCCGTTTGTCGTTGACCCGCGGCGCCTTCACCTCGATCGCCCCAGCGCCGGTGAGCACCTCCCGGACGTTGTGGTGGCCGTTGCGGACCACCAGCCGGTGCCCATTCTCGTCGACCTGATCGACGAACTGGTCGACATAGGCGGCGACCTCGGCCTGCAAAGCGGCGGCCAGCATCTGCCGGGCACCGTCGCGGACAATCTCATCCAACAACGACCGACCGGCACCGCTGCGGGTGTCGTTGGCCTGCGCGACATCGTGAACTACGGTGAGCACGGGCGTGCCTTCCCAACCAGCGCGCCAACGCCGGTCTTGATCAGAAACGAACTGGACTTGTGATCATCCCCGGGAAGGCGCGCCCACATTCACGCCGCCCTACCAAGGCTCATCCACAGGTTCTGATCATTGCTCGATGGCGGGCGATGCGGATTGCAGCACGTGCGCGGATTCTTCGTCCTGCTGCGTGTAGAGGACGGCAGCCTGATTCAGCTTTTCCGCGGACTCGGCCACCGACTGAACGACCTTGATGGCTCCGTCATGCCACTGCTCCCATAGCGCGGCGTACGCACCGGCGGCCGAACCCTTCCACCCGTGGGCGATGTCCTGCCACTCCCGCTCCAGACGCGACAGTTCCTCTTGAAGCTCTGTGGCATCGCTGCCTACTCCTTGAGCTGCCTGCAACGCTACTGCGGCGTCGACTGTCAGCTGTTTCATTGCGCCCCCCTGTTGGCGAAACAAGTGCCGAATAACAGCGTAAGTGCTCCAGAGGACCGTCCACTGCACCAGAATTCAGTCAGGCATAGCGCAGCTGAACCCAGTGGGCCGCCTATGAAGGTGCATCGGGTCGTCGGTGAGCCGTCCTGTGTGCCAAGGCGCCGCTACTACGGTTGCTCAGTGTCGGCTATCCCAGAAATTCGCTGGGCTGGCCGTTCCACGTGACGACGAGGTCCTCTCGCGCACGTGTGCACGCCACGAACAGCAGGCTGCGTTCGCGCAGTAGGTCCAGCGCGTGGGCCTGTTTGTCGACCTCGGCCGCTCGTACCGCATTGGGCAACGGCACCATGCGAGCGCTGACGCCGGCGACCACGACACACCGGAACTCCAGCCCCTTCATCCGGTGCATCGTTCCCACTGACACTGAGTCGCCGCCCGAATTCGCGAGGGCGCGCACAGCGATGTTCCTGGACCGCAGTTCATCGGTGATGCGCTCGGCGTATGAGTTGGTGCGCGCTGCGATGCCGATTTCACTTGCGGTCACGTCGCCCTGCAGCCAGCCTGCGACCGTGTCCGCGATGAACGACAACTCCTGCTGGCGGCTGGTGAATCCGCGCAGCGTCGGTGCCTCGCCGTGGACCTCCGATCGGCAGCCAGCAAGGGTGTCGAGTCCTTCGTCGAGGTCGTCGATCGGCTCGCCGCGCATCATGCCCAGGCTCCATGCCAGAATCTCGGCCGTAGTGCGGTAGTTGACCTTCAGCCGGCTAGACCTGCCGGCGATATGGATGCCGAGTGACCGCAGGCTCGCGTAGTTGTTATAGATTCGCTGGTGTGAATCGGCGGCGATGAACATGTCGTCGGTGCCGACTGGGGCAACGGCACGCAGCAGGCGCCACTGCATCGGGCTGAGGTCTTGCCCCTCGTCGACCACTACGTGTCGGAATGGCTTGGTGCCTTTCGCCTTCGCTATCCGGACTGCCTCGCGTAGCACGGTCTCGTGCGTCCAGAGCTTGCGTTCGCGCAGCGTGACGTCGAAGGCATCCATGATTTTCCATACCGCCTGGCGCTGTCGGCCAGAGAGCGCGACACCTCGACCCGAGCGTCGTGCGTCGAGGTAGTCGTCCTGCGTTTCTAGATTCTGCGCGAGCACGACGTCACGCCATTCTTGGCTGACGAAGGCCGGTGTGAACCCTGCGCCGCGCTGCTCAATGACCTCTTGCCATAGCCCCGCCTGTTGAGTGTCATTGATGATGGTCAGGTGTCCGTGTTGCTCGCGAACCAGCTGATTGGCGAGTTTGTCGATGTGCAAGATGTCAATTCTGTTGCGAGCATTGGTGTCTCGGCCGGGTGAATCTGCGAGAAGGAGGAGGCTTGCGTCCAACACGGCCGACAGTGTGGACGTGAACGTTGTGAGGAGAACACGTCCGTCGTTGCGTTCTGCGAGTCGATAGGCGCGGTGCAGCGCGACGACGGTCTTGCCGGTTCCGGGGCCGCCGGTCACTCGGGCGGGGCCGGAAAATTGCTTATCCACCAACAACTGCTGGGTGGGGTGTAGGAACACTCGCCAGAGGTCTAGAGGGCGTTCGAACACCGCCATCAACTCGTCAGGCCCATCAACGACGACTATGCGACTGTTGGTGCGTTCCACGGCGGCGTCGACATCATTGATGTCGATTTCCGTCGGAGTGTTGGCAGCGACCTCAGCCCAGACTTCATCGGGGGACAGGCCTGCGGCGAGACCGCATAGTACGTCCCACTGAGATTGCGGCAGAAGTGTTTTCGCTGCATCCAGTTGGGCGACCTCTGTAAGCGTGCGTGCAAACTTGATGACTGAATCATCGATGCCCAATTGGATCAGCACGCTGTCCTTGACGTGCGCGAAGATTGGTTCGGATGCCCTCTGCTCGGATTGCGTGGAGCTCAGCTCGTCCAGCGCTGTGACATCTCGGAGTTCGATGGCGCCTGTCGCCGAGTTGATAGATACCGAGCGGCGGGACGCCCATTCGTAGGCCTCGTCGTGCCCACGGACCGTCAGCAGCGTATAGATGTCGCCGTCATCCTGCTTGAGCACGACCCCGCGCCAGTAGCCATCGATCCGGATCGAGTGCAAGCGCTTGTCTCGTGCCGACTTGATCGGCTCCAGATGGATGCCGGTGTGTGTCGCCTCGGCGAACTTCCCGAAGACCTCACGGACCTTCGCGGCCACAGGTCGGTCCAGTTTCGCGAATTCGAGCAGGAAGTCTCTGTCGATGCCGAGTCGGGCCATTGCAGTAATTCAACTCCCTCAGTCGCACGAACCGCACATACCGGTAACTGACAGTTGCATACCGCACTGACAGAAGCCGGCCTGCCTCCGTTTGTCGCGCGATCGGTCTTCCTGGCCGTGCCAGATTCGATTCGTCGGGTGCTCGACGTACCACGTGCCTTTCCGGGCGCTGCGTCCACGGCCCGCGCCGTTGCCCGCGGCGTCGATGACTTCCGCTTCGGAGGTGAATCCAGTCGTGTATCCGTAATAGATATGCAAGTCGGGGAGGCCGTCTCGTCGGACGGCCCGAATGTACGGCTTGTCCGGCGAGGGAACGGCCCGGTAGTCGACGATGCCGACTCGGCCAGTGAACCGGCGGATGAATGGATGGTTTTCGGCGGGAATCCGCACCGCGGCTATAGCTGCCACGAGTGAATCGACTGAATCGGCAGATGTCATCGGTACCGGTGGCCCCACATTCCTGTCGCTTTTGTCGGCAACCGACCGACGCCCCTCGACTGTTCCGACACTATCCGGATGACGGTGTGCGCCGTTGCCAGGTCCGTTAATCTCCCTGGAGTCAGTTGGAATAGGGCGCCGCCATGGGCGAACACATGCGGCCGTCGGCGGACGGGTCTGGCGCCCTTGAAGCTGTCTGCGCTGAGTTGGCTGCAAACGGTACCTTCGCCGCCCGGCACGTCATCAGCAGTCGCTACCCCCACGCACCTGTCGAGGCGGCGGCCCGCAGGTATTCCGATGCACAGAAGCTCGCCGTGTTTCGTCGGGACGGATTCATCGATCGATACACCGGGCAGCGGCTCGTCAATCCGGGGGTGTTGCGCCTCATCCACGTTCGTTTGCCAGGTGTGTTCCCCTTTCACCCGAACTGGAAGATGACTGAAACGCACATCGCATTCTGGGAACTGCTGCCGACTATCGACCACGTCATTCCCGTTACTCGTGGAGGTGCGGATGACGAATCAAATTGGGTGACAACGTCAATGCGCACCAACAGAGCGAAGGATATGTGGACACTCGCCGAGTTGGGTTGGGACCTTCACCCCGAAGGCGATATCGCCGTGTGGGACGGGCTCACCGGCTGGTTCGTGAAGTACCTCACCGACAGCCCGCTTCCGGGCGCGGACGCGAACACCAAGTACGTGCGATCGTGGTTCAACGTAAGTCGCTGCGATTCGGCGTTCGCGCCCAACTCGGCCAACCCCGTCGTCAACCAACAGCTCTGACACGCATTCGCCCTATCGCGCGTGCGGGACCCCGGATGCGTTCGCGAACGCAACTGGGTGGCGCAAATCCCGGCGGCAGATTCATACGGTCAAGACAACATCCGTTGATTTAAGGGGTTGTCGTGCCGTCTGGTTATCGGTTTCCGAGGTCGACTCGGCGGGAGTTGTTTGACCGGGTGTGCCAGGGTGCTCCGCTGCTGGCGACGGCTCGGGAGATGGGCGTGTCGATGTGGACGGCGTCGCGGTGGTGGAGTGAGGCTGGCGCGATGAAATTGCTCAGCGGCGGTAGCGCATATGGGTTAGTTGAGCCCGGTGATCTGGACCGTCAGGGTGGACGCGGGCATCGGCTCAGTCTCGATGAGCGCATCGCGATCATGCGGGGCCGTGACGCTGGTCTGACCTATGAGCAGATCGGTGCGCAGATTGGCCGTCTGTCGTCTGCCATGAGGATGGGACCAGTGTGACCTGATTTTTGCCAGGGTGATGGGACCACCTGGATTGCCAGTTATGGGACCACCGGCGCGTCGCGTCGGTGGTCTTTTCATTTGTTCGTTCGATCGCCGTGACGGCTCAAGGTCACGGAGGTCGGCGGGCATGGCTTTTCGGGAGGTCAGTGTGAATGAGATCAGGGAAGTGCTGCGGGTGTGGCTGGGGGTGGTGGGACTGCCGGCGCCGGGGTACCGCAGCATTGCCGCGCATTGCGGCCTGGACCGCAAGACGGTGCGCCGCTACGTCGAGGCCGCCCAGGCGGCGGGTTTGCGTCGCGACGACGACGTCAGCGCGGTCGATGATGCGTTGATCGGGATGGTTGCCGAGGCGGTGCGTCCGGTGCGCCCCGATGGCCACGGGGCGGCGTGGGAGCAGCTGGTGGGCTTCGAAGATCAGATCACCGCCTGGGTGGCCGGCACCGGTGAGCATCGGCCGTTGACGGTCACGAAGATCCACACCCTGTTGGCCCGGCAGGGGTGTGTGGTGCCGTATCGGACGTTGCACCGATTCGCCAGCCAGCGTTGCGGTTTCGGCCGCAAAGACCTCACGGTGCGGGTCGCTGATGGCGATCCCGGAGTGGAGTGCCAGGTCGACTTCGGCTACCTGGGGATGCTCACCGACGCTGCTGACGGGCGCCGCCGCAAGGTGCACGCGCTGATCTTCACCGCGGTGTACTCCCGGCACATGTTCGTGTGGTTGTCGTACTCGCAGACCCTGGCCGCGGTGATCGCCGGCTGCGAGGCGGCCTGGGAGTTCTTCGGCGGGGTGTTCGCCGTGCTGATCCCCGACAACCTCAAACCGGTGATCGCCGCCGCGGACGCGGTCAACCCGCAGTTCAGCCAGGGCTGGCTGGACTACGCCGGGCATAGCGGGTTTCTGACCGACCCCGCCAGGGTGGCCTCGCCGAAAGACAAGCCACGGGTGGAACGCGCCGTGCAGTACGTGCGGCGAAACTTCTGGGACGGAGAAACATTCACCAGTCTGCAGCAGGCGCAGGACGCCGCCACAGCGTGGTGTCGTGACACTGCGGGCACCCGCACCCACGGCACCACCTGCGCACGCCCGCTGGAGGTGTTCACCGACGAAGAGCAGCCCCGGCTGTTGGCGGTGCCGCAGGTCTATGACGTGCCGGTGTTCAAGACGGTCAAGGTCCACCGCGACTTCCACGCCGAGGTCGCCAAGGCCCTGTATTCGCTGCCCGAATGCTGGATCGGTCAGTACCTGGACGTGCGCGCCGACACCGAGCTGGTGAAGTTCTATCGCCGCGGCGTGCTGGTCAAGGTCCATCCCCGCCAACCGGCCGGTGGGCGCAGCACCGACCCCGCTGATCTGCCCGAACACAAGACCGGCTACGCGCTGCGCGATGTGACGACATTGATCGCCACCTGCGCCGCGCACGGCCCCAACGTCGGGATCTACGCCGAACGCATCCTCGATGACCGGCTGCCCTGGACGAAGATGCGTACCGTCTACCGGCTGCTGGGTCTGGTGCGCCGCTACGGCGCCGACCGGGTCGAACAGGCCTGTTCATTGTCGCTGGATCTCGATGTCGTCTCGGTGAACAAGATCGCCTCCATGCTCGAGCGTGCCACCGAGACCAGCTCCCCGGCCCTGCCGAAAGCGGTCGGTCACACCGCGACCCGCTTCGCCCGTGATCCTTCCGAATTCAACTCCACCCCAACATCATTGACCATCGTTTCCGAGGAGAACCGCTGACATGACTACCACCGCCCGTGGAGCTACCGACCCGATCGGCGCTGATCTGCTCCGACTGCTCAAAGCCCTCAAGCTCGGTGCACTGGCTGACACCCTGCCCGAACGCGCCGCCTTGGCCCGACAACACAAACTCAGCCACATCGGCTTCCTGGAAACACTGCTGGCTGACGAGGTCTCCCGACGCGAATCCCGCTCCGCGGCACTACGAGCGGCCAAAGCCGGACTCGATCCGAGCATGCGGTTTGATACCTGGACCGCCCACGGCGACCTGCGCTATGACCGCACCCTGCTCGGTGATCTCACCTCGCTACGGTTCCTCGATGCCGGCCAGTCCGCGATCGTCCTCGGGCCCGTCGGCGTTGGCAAGACGCATCTGGCAACAGCATTGGGAAACATGGCTATTCGACGCAGACACACCGTCGTGTTCGGCCGCGCCGACAAACTGTTCACCCGGCTGCGCGCCGCCCGCCTCGACCACACCGTCGACGCCGAGATCCGCCGCCTGGCCGCCGTCGACGTTCTGATCATCGACGACTTCGCGCTACGCCCCCTCGACGCCACCGAAACCAGCGACTTCTACGAAATCGTCGTCGAGCGCCACCGCGCCAAGACCACGATCATGACGTCGAACCGCGAGCCCGCCGAATGGCTGACCATGACCGCCGACACCCTGCTCGCCCAATCAGCCATCGACCGACTGACCTCCGCCGCGCACACCCTGGTCATCGAAGGACCGTCCTACCGCCAACGGACCCGCCCTCAGCTTGACCCAGACCCCGCCGACGAGCATCCTCAATAACGCGCCACGGTGGTCCCATCCCCCTGGCAATCAGGTGGTCCCATCACCCTGGCAAGCGACAGCCGTCACCGCAGCGTGGTGTGGCGTGAAGTTCGGCGTAATCGCAATGCCGACGGGGACTATCACGCCCGGATGGCCCACGGGCGGGCGGCGCAGAACGCGCACCGACCAAAAGCGTTCAAACTCAACGACACCGCGCTGTGCGCCGCCATCGAAACGTGGATGGATGACGGGTGGAGCCCGAAACTGATCGCCGAGGTGTTGGCCCGCGATCACCCGCATGACAGGCTCAAGCGGGTGAGCCACGAAACCATCTACCAGTGCCTCTATGTCCAGGGCCGTGGCCAACTGCGCGCTGATCTGAATAAGCGGTTGTCCACCAAGCGGGCCGCCCGCAAGCCCCGTGACCATACCGAGCGCCGCGGCAAGTTCAACGATGTGTTCACCATCAGCGACCGGCCCGCCGAAGCCAATGACCTTGCCGTACTGGGACATTGGGAAGGCGACCTGATCCTAGGCGCTGGATGCGGCAGTGCGATCGGCACCCTGGTTGAACGCAGCACCCGGTTCACCATCTTGTTGCACCTGCCCGCCGATCACACCGCCGACACAGTGGCCGCCGCGATGATCGAGGCGATGAGTGAGCTGCCGGCGCATCTGCGCCGCAGCATCACCTGGGACCGCGGCAGTGAGATGGCCAACTGGCGTGACATCAAACTGGCGCTGAAGGCGCCGGTCTACTTCTGCGATCCCCATTCACCGTGGCAGCGCGGCAGCAACGAGAACACCAACCGGCTGCTGCGGTTCTGGTTCGAAAAGGGCACCGACCTGAGCGTGCACACCAAAGACGACCTCACACGCATCCAGGACACCCTCAACAAGCGTCCCCGACCCACCCTAGATCTCGACACCCCAGCTCAACGCCTGGCCGCACTCCTGAACCAAGCTGCCTAGCCGCGTTGCACTAATCGCTTGACTTCAAGGCCTGAATCTCGCCGTGCAGTTGCGGTCGTGGGCCGAATGTCCCGTAGTGGCCACGAGATGGACGAAATGGTCGCTCAGCCCACA
Organism: Mycobacterium sp. SMC-16; assembly: GCF_046250085.1. Taxonomy (NCBI): domain Bacteria; kingdom Bacillati; phylum Actinomycetota; class Actinomycetes; order Mycobacteriales; family Mycobacteriaceae; genus Mycobacterium; species Mycobacterium sp. SMC-16. Next base: position 3,762,053 of record NZ_CP176427.1, on the reverse strand, counting down.
GAAAACGACCATTTCGTCAATCTCGGCGGGCGGCCGGAGGGGAGCTGGAGAGGTGAACCTCGACTAACCTCATCGCCATGGCCCTCACCTTCGCCGATGTCGCCACCGCGAATTACATCCTGCTGACCACCTTCACCAAGGACGGCCGGCCCAAGCCGACCGCCGTCTGGGCGGTCCCGGACGGTGACCGGCTGCTGGTCATCTCCGAGGCCAAGGCTTGGAAGGTCAAGCGGATCCGGAACACCCCGCGCGTGACGGTCGCCAAGTGCGACATGCGCGGCAACCCGAAGAGCGAGGCCGTCGAGGCGACGGCGGCGATCCTGGACAAGTCGCAGCTGGGCACGGTCTACGACGGCATCGGCAAGCGCTACGGATTGCTCGGCAAGGCCTTCAACTTCTTCTCCAAGCTGCGCGGCGGCATGGAGAACAACGTCGCGCTGGAGCTGCGGGCGGCGTGAGTCAATTCCCTGCCGGCGCGCCAAAGCTGCCGCGCCACAAGGACATCGGGCGGCTGCTGCTGAACTGTCCGGATCGTCGTGGTGTCATCGCCGCGGTGTCGACGTTCCTGACCCGCGCGGGCGCCAACATCATCTCGCTGGACCAGCACTCGACGGCTCCCGAAGACGGCGTCTTCTTGCAGCGCACCGTCTTCCATCTGCCAGGGCTGGCCGCGGCCCAGCCCGACCTGGAGCGCGAATTCCAGGCGGTGGCAGACGAATTCGACATGGACTACCGGTTCGCCGACGCGTCCAAGCCGAAGCGGGTGGCGATCATGGCGTCGACCGCCGACCACTGCCTCCTCGACCTGCTGTGGCGCAACCGTCGCGGCGAACTCGACATGACCGTGGTGATGGTGATCTCCAACCACGCTGACCTCGCCGAGCAGGTCCGGGCGTTCGGGGTGCCGTTCGTGCACATCCCGGCCAGCCGCGACATCCGGGAGCAGGCCGAGCAGCGCCAGCTGGAGCTGCTCAAGGGCAACGTCGATCTGGTGGTGCTGGCCCGGTACATGCAGATCATCACGCGCGAGTTCCTCGGGGCCATCGGGTGTCCGCTGATCAACATCCACCATTCGTTCCTGCCGGCGTTCGTCGGCGCCACGCCGTACCGGCGGGCCAAGGAGCGCGGCGTGAAGCTCGTCGGCGCCACCGCGCACTATGTGACCGAGGATCTGGACGAGGGCCCGATCATCGAGCAGGACGTGGTGCGGGTCGACCACACGCACAGCGTCGAAGAACTCGTTCGCCTGGGCGCCGACGTGGAACGCGCGGTGCTGTCCCGGGCCGTCCTGTGGCACTGTCAGGACAGGATCCTGCGCCACGGCAACGAAACCGTGGTCTTCTAGAGCCATGGCTCCGAAGTTCGAAGACGTGTACCGCGAGAAGTACCTGCTGCTGACCACCTTCACGAAGGACGGCCGGCCCAAGCCCACTCCGGTCTGGGGCGTGCCGCACGAGGGCAAGCTGCTGATCAGCACCGACGACGGCTCGTGGAAGACCAAGCGGATCAAGAACACGCCGCGGGTCACCATCCAGAAATGCGGCGCGCTCGGGAAGGTCAAGGGCGAACCGGTCGAGGCCATCGCCCGCAACCTGCCGAAGTCCGAGACCAAGCGCGTCTTCGACATGGTGACCAGGCGCTACTGGTGGCACGCCTGGTGGTGGATCCCACAGGCCATCATCCGCGGCGGCGTCGACAAGGTGCACGCCGCCATCGAGGTCGAGCCGCTTCCTGGCGGCTAGGAACCAATTCCGGCGTTTCCGCGTTGTCCAGGGCATGGCGATGCGACTTTTTCTGGTTTATGCCTTGGTCGAGGTCGCGGTGCTGGCAGCCCTGGCCTCGACCATCGGTGTGGCGTGGACGTTGCTGGCGCTGCTGGCCACTTTTGCCGTCGGCCTGGCCATCGCGGGCACGCAGATCACCCGGCATTTCAGCAGGTTGTCCGACGCGCTGAGCGCTCGATCCGCCGACCCGACACTGGCCACCGACAGCCTGTTGGTGGCGCTCGGCACGGTCCTGGTCGTGGTGCCGGGCCTGGCCAGCTCCGTACTCGGCGCGCTCATGCTGGTGCCGTTCACCCGGCGCGCGGTGCGCCCGGCGGCCAACGCCCTGTTCGGCCGTCGGCTCACCCCGATGGATTTCCCGACCCAGGTCATCTACATCAACCACGACGAGCGTTACCGCGGTCGCGGTGAGTACATCGACGGCGAAGTGATCGAGGTCATCGACAGCTCACCGGTCGCCGCCCAGCGGCACGCCGGCTGAACGGACTAACCTGTCACCTTCGTGACCACCTTTGCGACGACGCTGCTGCTGGGCGGTCGTATTCACAGCCCTGCGGCGCCCGACGCCACCGCGATCGCGATCCGCGACGGCGTGGTGGCCTGGCTCGGTTCCGATGACGTCGGCCGGGCACTGCACCCCGACGCCACCGTCGTCGACCTCGAGGGCGCGTTCGTGGCGCCGGCGTTCGTCGACAGCCACGTGCACCTGACCGCCACCGGGCTCACCGTGGTCGGGCTCGACCTGCGTACCGCGACGTCGCTGCCGCATCTGCTGACCTTGCTGACCGAGCACGCCGCGCGGCACCCGGACGGCGTCATCTGGGGCCACGGCTGGGACGAATCCGGCTGGCCCGAGCGCGTCGTCCCGACCACCGCCGACCTCGACGGTGTCGTCGGCGGGCGGCCTGCCTACCTGGCCCGGGTCGACGTGCACTCGGCCGTCGCGACGACCGGCCTGCGGCAGCTGGTGCCCGGGCTCGCCGACGCCGCGGGCTTCTCCGCGCAGGGACCACTGACCGCCGACGCCCACCACCGCGTACGTGCCGCGGCCCGCGATCTGCTCAGTGCGACGCAACGCCGTGACGCCCAGCGCGCCGCGCTCGACCTGGCCGCCCGCAACGGCATCGTCGCGGTGCACGAGTGCGCGGGCCCCGAGATCGGCGGTCTCGACGACTGGGCCGACCTGCGCGCCACCGAACACGGCGTCGACATCGTCGGCTACTGGGGCGAGGCCGTCGACAACGCGGCCGCGGCCCGCGACCTGCTGGCCCGAACCGGAGCCCAGGGTCTGGCCGGTGACCTCTTCATCGACGGCGCGCTCGGGTCCCGTACCGCCTGGCTGCAGCAGCCCTACACCGATGCGCCAAGCTGCTGCGGCAACACCTACCTGGACACCGACGCCGTCACCGCACACCTGCTGGCCTGCACCGAGGCCGGCATCACCGCGGGCTTCCACGTCATCGGCGACGCCGCAGTCGCCACCGTCGTCGACGCGCTGGAGCGCACCGTGGCCGCGTTCGGGGCACCCGCGGTGGCGCGTTGTGTGCACCGGCTGGAGCACCTCGAGATGGTCGACGCCGAACAGGCGCGCAAGCTCGGCGCGTGGGGCGTGGTCGCCAGCATGCAGCCGAATTTCGACGCGCTGTGGGGCGGCGCCGGCGGCATGTACGCCCAGCGTCTCGGTGTCGATCGAGCGCGGGGTTTGAACCCGTTTGCGCTGTTAGCATCGCAAGGCGTGCCCCTCGCCTTCGGTTCGGACAGTCCTGTCACCAGCATCAATCCGTGGGAATCCGTGCGCGCGGCCATCAGTCACCGGACGGCCGGTAGTGCCATCTCGGCGCGGTCGGCATTCCTGGCGGCCAGCCGCGGCGCCTGGCGGGCCGGCGGTGTCCGTGACGGCATGACGGGCACGCTGGTGCCGGGCGCCGTCGCCTCGTACGCCGTCTGGCAGGTGCCGGGCGGCGCTGACGCCCTCGACGTCACCGCACCGGCCGACGCCGTGCAGCGCTGGTCGACCGATCCGCGTTCGCGGGTGCCGGTGCTGCCGCCACTGGGACCCGATGACGAGCTGCCGACCTGCCTGCAGACCGTGCACCGCGGTGAGCTGATCCATGGCTGAGGGCACCGAAGAGGTACAGGAAGAAGTACCGGAAGCGGCCCCGGCCGAGCCGGAGCCGGAAACCCCCGACGCACCCGAAGAGCCACAGGGGCCCGGCCGAGGTGCCCGGATCGTCGCCGGCCTGCGCCGGTTCTTCGAGCCCCGGTTGATCCGGTTGGGCGCCGCCGTCGTGGCCGGTCTGCTGCTGTGCGCGAGCTTCCCGCCGTACGACCTCTGGTACCTGTCGTTCGTCGCGCTGGCGCTGCTGGCCTGGGTACTGATCGACGAACGCACCACGCCCGCCGGCGGTTTCGGCTACAGCATGCTGGCCGGGATGGTGTTCTACACGCTGCTGCTGCCGTGGATCAGCAACTTCGTCGGCCCGGTGCCATGGCTGATGCTGGCGGTGTTGGAAGCGTTCTTCACCGGAGTGTTCGGCCTGACCGCGGTTCTCGTGCGGCGCCTGCCGGCCTGGCCGCTGTGGTTCGCCGCGCTGTGGGTATCGGCCGAATGGCTCAAGTCGACGGTGCCGTTCGGCGGCTTCCCGTGGGGCGTCCTCGCCTTCGGCCAGACCGACAGCCCGCTGCTGCCGCTCGCGCAGCTCGGCGGTGCACCGCTGGTGTCGTTCGCGGTGGCGCTCATCGGTTTCTGCGCAACAGCCATCGTGCTCGAGGCGGTCAGGCACTGGCGGCACGATCACCGCACGGGTGTGGCGGCCCCGCCGGAGGTCTTCATCCCGGGCATCTGCATCGCCGTGGTGCTGCTGCTCACCGTGCTGGCCTGGCCGCACGTCCGCAAGGCCGGTGCCGGTGCGGGTGACGACCCCGCGATCAACGTCGCCGCGGTCCAGGGCAACGTGCCGCGTCTCGGCCTGGACTTCAACGCCCAGCGGCGCGCGGTGCTCGACAACCACGTCCACGAAACCAAGCTGCTGGCCGAGGACGTCCGCGCCGGGCGCGCACCGCAACCGACGGTGGTCATCTGGCCGGAAAACTCGTCGGACATCGACCCGCTGGTCAACGCCGACGCCGCGGAACTGATCTCGGCCGCGTCCTCCGCGATCCACGCGCCGATCCTGGTGGGCACCGTGCTGGCCGCGCCCGAGTACACGCCGGAGCACCCGGTGACCACCAACTCGGTGATCGTGTGGAACGGGACGGATGGGCCGGGGGAGCGCCACGACAAGGCCATCGTCCAGCCGTTCGGGGAGTACCTGCCCTGGCGCAGCTTCTTCCGGATGCTGTCGCCGTACGCCGATCGGGCCGGCTACTTCGTACCGGGCCACGGCACCGGCGTCGTCACCGCCGCGGGGGTGCCGATCGGGGTGACGACCTGCTGGGAGGTCATCTTCGACCGTGCCGCCCGGCAGTCGGTGTTGAACGGCGCACAGCTGCTGGCGGTGCCCGCGAACAACGCGACGTTCGACGAACCGATGAGCGTGCAGCAGCTGGCGTTCGCCCGGCTGCGCGCCGTCGAACACGACCGGTACGTCGTCGTCGCGGGCACCACCGGCATCAGCGCCCTGGTCGCGCCGAACGGCCAGGTCCTCGAGCGCACCGAGTTCTTCCAGCCCGGCTACCTGGACCGCCAGGTGCGGTTGAAGACCGATCTGACGTTCGCCACGAGGTGGGGACCGGTCCTCAACGGTGTGCTCATCGGGGTCGGCGTTTCGGCTCTTCTGGCAGCCATGTTGCACAATAGGAAGCTCGTGCGCCGCCGCCAGGCGGCTGCGGAGCGTCAGGACGGCAGTGCAGCCGGGCCTGACACCGACACCGACACCGAGAACGAACAGGGGTAATGACCATGGGCGAGGACCGTCCGAGTCAGCGCACGCTGGTCATCATTCCGACCTACAACGAGCGCGAGAACCTGCCGTTGATCGTCGGCCGCGTGCACGCCGCCCGTCCGGACGTCCACGTGCTCGTCGTCGACGACGACAGCCCCGACGGCACCGGCCAGCTGGCCGACGAGCTGGCGCTGGCCGATCCCGACCGCGTGCACGTCATGCACCGCGCCGGCAAGGGCGGTCTGGGCGCCGCGTACCTCGCCGGGTTCGCCTGGGGCCTGGGCCGCGGCTACAGCGTGCTGGTCGAGATGGACGCCGACGGCAGCCATGCGCCCGAGGAGCTGTACCGCCTGCTGGACGCCGTCGACGCCGGCGCCGACCTGGCCATCGGGTCGCGGTACGTCCCGGGCGGCGCCATCCGCAACTGGCCGCGTCGCCGGCTCGTCCTGTCGCGCACCGCGAACACCTACGCCCGAGTGCTGCTGGGCGTCAAGATTCACGACATCACGGCCGGCTACCGCGCCTACCGGCACGACGTGCTGGAGAAGATCGGCCTCGATGACGTCGATTCGAAGGGCTACTGCTTCCAGATCGACCTGACGTGGCGCGCCATCAACGCGGGCTTCACCGTCGTCGAGGTGCCCATCACGTTCACCGAGCGCGAACTGGGCGTCTCGAAGATGAGCGGATCCAACATCCGCGAGGCCATGTCGCAGGTGGCGAAGTGGGGCATCCGCGGCCGGCTGGACCGGGCCCGCGGCGTCGTCCGCTAGCTGACGTCAGCACGAAAAAGCCCCGCCTCGCGGCGGGGCTTTTTCGTTGGCGCAATCAGATCAGCCGCGGCGGCGGGTCTTGATCAGCTCCAGGCGCTCCTTGAGCAGCTCTTCGAGCTCTTCGACGGAACGACGCTCGAGCAGCATGTCCCAGTGGGTACGCGGCGGCTTGACCTTCTTGGGCTCGGGCACGTCACCCTCGAGCAGGGTGCCTTCCATGCCGTTCTTGCACGCCCAGGTGCCGGGGATTTCCGCGTCGTCGGCGAACGGAACTTCGAATTCCTCGCCGTTGTCGGTGCGGTAGCGGGCCACCTGCCGCGGTGCCAGGTCATGGTTGCGGTCGGTCTCGTAGCTCACAGCTCCGAGGCGACTACCTCGCAGAACACGATCAGCCATCGTCAATCACTCCCTTGGTATAGCGACAGGGAATCAACGCAGTCCAGCGCCGTGAAGTTCCCGACTCGATTGTCCATGATACCGGCGTTCGGCCGCCCGGCGGATACAGTCACGACCGTGAGGCGGACATGAAGCGCTCGAAGGCCCAGCCGTGCCGGTGGTGTGGCCGGGAGGTGGCCGACGCGGGCATGGGCCGTCGTCGCCAATACTGCCGCCAGTCGTGCCGCCAGCGCGCCTATGAACAGCGGGCCATGGTCAAGGGGACCAACCTGGCCGAGGACTCGGTGGTGCTCAGCGCCGAAGAAGCGGCGGCGCTCTCGGACCGCGTTTATCAGGTACGGTGTGCGGCCGAGGACGTCGCGACGGCAGTTGCCGAAGGCGCCGGACCCACTGAATTGAAAGAATTGTGTGAGGTGCTGCTGCAGGCCGCCAAAGACGCCGACGGCTGGCGTTAGGGCGAGCGCAGCGACGGGATGAGCCGCTGACGGCGCGCGGTGGCGGGAAAGAATTGGTGCATGACTGACGACCGTCGGCGGATACACAAGCCGACCAAGTTCCTGGGCCGCGGCTTCGAGGCGTTCCACGATGTCGAGGACCCCGTGCAGGACAGCCGCGTCGCCCACGAGACCGCGGCGGCGCTGCTGGAACGTGTGCGCAGCTATCCGGACCCCGACGTGGTCTCCCGGCTGGTGGCGTACACCGACGAGCACGGCATCGAGACCATCGCCGAGTTGTGGGCCGGGGCCGGGCCGCGCAGTCTGCCCGGTGCGCTGTGGCGCGTCTATCTGCTGCGGCTGTCGATCCGCACCGACCCCTATGCGGCGAGTCTGATGTTCGGCCGCGGCACGGAGGTGCTGCATTCGATCTACCCGGTGGTCGCCGGTGCGGAGACGCCGGTCGGGCCGACGGAGATCCGTGAGCTCGCCGACCGGATTCTGCGCGGCGTCTTCGAGGGGGATTTCGCCGTGGCGCTGGAACGCGCGGCGGCGTACTGCCGGGTGAGTGCGGCCGGCTGCACGAGCCTGGCCGAGGATGCGACGAACACGGCGCCGGAGCGCGCCGCGGAGCTGACCGACCGTGCCGTGACGTTCACCCGGATCGCCAACGAGCTCCACGCCGCGGCCGGGTTGTGGCGCAGCGATTCGCTGGATTGATGCTGTCACCGCCGATATCGGCGGGATACAGCTGAGAAGTTAAAGCCAGACCGCAGAACGCCTCTCGGCGGTAGGCCGCTCGTGGCGGCGAAATTTGGGGCCCGGGGTTACTGCGGCCTGGCGGTCTTCACTCTAGCCGAAGTTCCGGCGGGGTGAGCAATTCAGTGACGGGTGGCACTGGGCGTCGAGGCCATCTGTGGGGCACGCGCGACGACCGATCTTCGCGAGCAACGAGCAGGGTGCGCGATTCGGGCCCGGGCGGGGCTTAGTGTGTCGACGTGGGAGACGTCAGTGGTGACCTGCAGCAGTGCCTACCAGAGGAACTGAAGGCACTGTTCCTGTTCGAGTCGCTGACGGACGAGCAGCTGGCGCAGCTGTGTCACGCCGGTCACATCGAGGTCTTCGGCCCGGGCCCGGTCATCACCGAAGGCGATCCCGTCACACCGCTGCGGGTTCTCATCGATGGCGAGTTGGTGCTGTCGAAGCGTGCCGGTGGCCGGGAACTCGAGATCGATCGAACGTCGCAGCCCGGCGTCTACTTCGGTGCCCGGTCGGCGTTCAGTCCCGTCGGGCATGACCGGAACCGGTTCTCGGTGCGGGCCACCCGGCCGAGCCGGTTCTTCGTCATGCCTGCCGGCGAATTCGGTGCCTTCGTCAAGACCCAGTTCCCGATGGCGGTCCATCTCATCGACGGGCTGGCGGAGACCGCGGAGAAGCAGCACCGCGTCGCCGACGAACGGGACCGGATGCTGGCACTCGGACAGCTCTCGGCCGGATTGACACACGAACTCAACAACCCCGTGGCAGCCGTCGTCCGCGCCGCGACCGACCTGCGCGGCCGCTTGGATGCTCTCACGGTGCCGCTCATGGACAGCGAATTCGACAGTGCGGCGCTGACTTTCCTGGCCGCGGCGCAGGCCGACGTGGTCGCGAAGGTGGCCGCGGCGTCCGGACAGCGGCTGTCGGCGATGCGGGCGAGCGACCTCGAGGACGAGGTCTGTGAATGGTTGTCCAGCCAAGGTATAGCGGATGCCTGGGACATGGCGCCGACGTTCGTCGAGGTCGGATTGGACTGCGCATGGCTCGAACAGCTGCTGCCGGGTGACCACCGGCCGGACTGGTTGCCCCGCGCCATGACGTGGTTGCGGCACCGGGCCGAGGCCGAACTGCTGACGCATCAGCTCAATGAGGCGGCGCATCGGATTTCGGGCCTGGTCGCCGACGTCAAGCAGTACACCCAGCTGAACAGCGCGCCGTTCCAGTTCGCGGAGATCGGCGCCCTGCTGACCAGTACCCTGCGGATGTTCGCCGGACGGATCGGCGCGGATACGCCGGTGGAAGTGATCACGGACTTCGATCCGTCGATACCCGAATTGCTGTGTTACCCAGCCGAACTCAATCAGGTGTGGACGCGCATCATCGAGAACGCGATCGCCGCGATGCGGCCGTTCGGCTCTGGGACGCTCACGGTGCGCAGCCGATTCGAGGACGATGCGGTCCGGATCGAGATCAGTGACACCGGCAGCGGGATTCCCGCCGACGTCCGTGGGCGCATCTTCGACCCGTTCTTCACCACCAGACCGCTCGGCGAAGGTACCGGCCTGGGCCTGCACCTGGCCAGGCAGATCGTCGTCAACCGGCACGGCGGAGAGTTGTTCGCGGTCTCACAACCGCGGCACACCACCTTCGTCGTCCGGCTTCCATTACGGCCCGCGCCGGAGGGCGAAGGATCATGACGACGGCGTTCGTGCTGTCCGGCGGCGGCAGCCTGGGCTCCGTCCAGGTGGGCATGCTGCTGGGGCTGGCCGAGGCGGGAATCAAGCCGGACCTCATCGTCGGCACCTCGGTCGGGGCCCTCAACGGCGCGTGGATCGCCGGGCGGTCCGACCACGACGGGGCCCTGGCGCTCGCCGATCTGTGGCGGACCCTGTCGCGCCGGAAAGTGTTCCCGACCAGCCCGAGCATGGGGTTGCTCGGCGTTCTCGGGCGTCGCCCGCACCTGGTGTCCGACATCGGGATCCGCACGATCCTGAAGCAGCACCTGAGATTCGGGCGCCTGCAGGACGCGCCCACGCCGCTGCACGTGGTGGCCACCGACGTGCTGTCCGGACAGGACGTCCTGCTGTCGTCGGGTGACGCCGTCGACGCCATCGTCGCCAGCGCGGCCATCCCGGCTGTCCTGCCGCCCGTGCGGATCGGCGGACGCGATCTGGTAGACGGCGGCGTGGTGAACAACACACCGCTGTCGCACGCGGTTGCCCTCGGCGCAACCGAGGTGTGGGTGTTGCCCACCGGCTACTCGTGCGCCATGCCGCAATCACCCACGGGCGCACTCGCGATGGCGATGCACGCCTTCACGCTGGCGATCAATCGGCGGCTGGCCACCGACGTCGAACGGTTCGAGGGGCTGGTCGAGTTGCACGTGGTGCCGCCGTTGTGCCCGGTGCGGGTGTCGCCGGTGGACTTCTCGCGGTCGGCCGAACTCATCGACCGGTCGCTCAACTCGACGCGACACTGGTTGCCGACCGACCGCACGGGGACGCGGCAGTCCGAGGTGCTCGAGTTCCACCGGGATTGACGCCTACTTCAGCACGTTGACGGCGCGCGCGATGACCAGCGCGGTCGTCGAGATCGACACCAGCGACTGCAGCGTCATCATCATCTTCGCCCATCGGGACAGCGGCATGGTGTCGGTGGGGGAGAACGCCACGACGTTGGTGTAGCTGACGTACAGGTAGTCGACGAACGTTGGGCGCCAACCGGGTTCGGCGTTCTGCGGATCGCTCATCTGGGGGAACTGGAAGTCCGGGTACGGGTCGTCGCCGGCCCGGCGGGCGAACGGTCCACCACGGTCCAGTTCCCAGAACCAGATGCCGAACACGATGACGTTGGTGATGAAGATCGCCGCGCCGCTGCCCAGCAACAGCCCGGCGTTGTTGGAGACCTGACCGGAGAGGATGTGGACGTCGAGGACGATCGCCGAGGTGGTGTTGTCGGCGGTGATGGCCGCGGTCAACACCCACATCGCCCACTTACCGACGGTGGTCTCGCGGGACATCCGCACCGGGTTGATGATCAGCAGCACGACCACGAGCAGCAGCTCCAGGCCGATCAGCGGCCACCGGGGGACCACGGTGTACTGCTCGGGCACGGCCCATTGCAGTAGGACCGCGCCGAGGATGGCGGCGATCACCGGCAGCCGGTTCTCCGGTGCGCCGGGCCGCAGCCACGACGGCACGTGGTGTTCGGCGCTGCTCGTCAGGCGGTGCGTGCGCTCGACGAACGTCCTGACCGCCGGCGGCACCGGTCCTGGGGTGGGGTCCATGCGCTCAGTTTTGCACCGAGATGACACCATTAGACGGTGTCTGCCGAGCTGAGCCAGGGAACCCACAGGACGTCGCCGCTTGCCGCGGCCGACATCGATGCGGCTGCCCGGCGAATTTCCTCGGTGGTGACCCGCACCCCGCTGCAGTACAGCGACCGGCTGTCGGCGCTGACCGGCGCCCAGGTGTACCTCAAGCGTGAGGACCTGCAGGCGGTGCGCTCGTACAAGCTGCGTGGTGCCTACAACCTGCTGATGCAGCTCTCCGAAGAGGAGAAGGCCGCCGGCGTGGTGTGCTCGTCGGCCGGCAACCACGCCCAGGGCTTCGCGCTGGCCTGCCGCTCGATGGGTGTGCACGGCCGCGTGTACGTGCCGGCCAAGACGCCGAAGCAGAAGCGCGACCGCATCCGCTATCACGGCGGCGACTTCATCGAGCTGATCGTCGGCGGCGCCACCTATGACCTGGCCGCGGAGGCGGCACTCGAGGACGTCGCCCGCACGGGTGCCACGCTGGTGCCGCCGTACGACGACCTGCGCACCATGGCCGGCCAGGGCACCATCGCCGTCGAGATCCTCGAGCAGCTGGACGGCGAACCCGACCTGGTGATCGTGCCGGTGGGTGGCGGCGGGTGCATCAGCGGCATCACCACCTACCTGACCGCGCACACCAAGGCGACCGCCGTGCTCGGGGCCGAGCCCGCCGGGGCGGCGTCGATGATCGCGGCGCTGGCCAAGGGCGAGCCCGTCACGCTGGAGCACGTCGACCAGTTCGTCGACGGCGCGGCGGTGGCCCGGGCCGGGGAGCTGACCTACGCGGCGCTCGCCGCCGCCGGTGACATGGTGTCGGTGACGACGGTCGACGAGGGCGCGGTGTGCACCGCGATGCTCGACCTGTACCAGAACGAGGGCATCATCGCCGAGCCCGCGGGCGCGCTGTCCGTCGCGGCGTTGATGGAGAACGGTGTCGAAGCCGGGTCGACGGTGGTCTGCCTGATCTCCGGCGGCAACAACGACGTCTCGCGCTACGGCGAGGTGCTCGAGCGGTCGCTGGTGCACCTGGGTCTCAAGCACTATTTCCTGGTGGACTTCCCGCAGGAGCCCGGCGCGCTGCGGCGATTCCTCGACGAGGTGCTCGGGCCCAACGACGACATCACCCTGTTCGAATACGTCAAGCGCAACAACCGGGAGACCGGCGCGGCGCTGGTCGGCATCGAACTCGGTTCGGCCGCCAACTTCGACGGCCTGCTGGAGCGGATGCACGATTCCGGTATTCACGTGGAGCCCTTGGAGCCGGGGTCGCCGGCGTACCGGTACCTGACCTAATCGTCTCGGCGCAGCACCGCGAAGCTGTGGCCGGGCAGCGTCGTGCCACCGGTTCCGGATTCGGGGGTCTGTGAGCTCAGCACCACCTCGCCGCTGACGGGTACCTCGACGGGCCGTTCGCCGAGATTGCACGCCACGGCGAACGCGCCGCGGTGCATGACGATCCAGCGGTCGGCTTCGTCGAACTCGACGCGCAGGTGGTCCAGCCACGGGTCGGCGAAGTCGGGTTCAGTGCGCCGCAAGGCGATCAGGTCGCGGTACAGCTGCAGCAACCGGGCGTGCTCGCCCGTGCCGACCTCGTCCCAGTCGAGTTTGGAGCGTCGGAACGTGGCCGGGTCCTGCGGATCGGGAATGTCGTCGGCGGCCCAGCCGTGGTCGGCGAACTCCGCCTTGCGGCCCTCGGCCGTCGCGCGTGCCAGCTCGGGTTCGGGATGTGAGCTGAAGAACTGGAACGGTGTCGAGGCGCCCCACTCCTCGCCCATGAAAAGCATTGCCGTATACGGCGATCCGAGGACCAGCGCGGCCTTGACCGCCAGCTGTCCGAAGTCGAGGTACTGCGACGGGCGGTCGCCGATCGCCCGGTTGCCCACCTGGTCGTGTGTGCAGGTGTAGGCCAGCAGCCGGGTCGCCGGAATCTGCGCGGTGTCGAGCTCCCGGCCGTGGCGACGGCGCCGGAACGACGAGTAGGTGCCGGCGTGGAAGAAGCCACGCGTGAGGGTGGTGGCGAGTGTCTGCATCGACCCGAAATCGGCGTAGTAGCCCTGCCGTTCGCCGGACACCGCGGTGTGGATGGCGTGGTGGATGTCGTCGTCCCACTGGGCGGCGAGGCCGTATCCGCCGCGGTCGCGTGGGGTGATCAGTCGCGGGTCGTTGAGATCGCTTTCGGCGATCAGCGACAGCGGACGGCCCAATTCCTGTGCCAGCGCGTCCGTTTCGGCGGCCAGTTCCTCCAGTAGATGCACGGCCGTGATGTCGACCAGCGCGTGCACCGCGTCCAGCCGGAGGCCGTCGATGCCGAAATCCCGCATCCAGCGCAGCGCACAGTTGATGATGTACCGGCGTACCGGGTCGGAGTCGGCGGCGGCGATGTTGATCGCCTCACCCCACGGGGTCCGGCCCACGGTCAGGTACGGCCCGAACTTGAGCAGGTAATTCCCGGACGGGCCAAGGTGATTGAACACCGCGTCGAGCAGCACGCCCAGGCCCCGGCGGTGGCACGCGTCGACGAAGCGGACCAGGCCTGACGGGCCGCCGTAGGGTTCGTGCACGGCGTACCACAGCACGCCGTCGTAGCCCCAGCCGTGGTTGCCGCTGAAGGCGTTGACCGGCATGAGTTCGACGAAGTCGACGCCGAGGTCGATCAGATGGTCCAGCCGCTCGATGGCGGCGTCGAACGTGCCGGCCTCGGTGAACGTACCGACATGCAGTTCGTAGATCACCGCGCCGTCGATGGTGCGGCCGGGCCAGGGTGCCGGCGGTTCGGACGTCCACAGCTGCGAAAGTCCGTGCACGCCATCGGGTTGCCGCGGTGAACGCGGGTCGGGCAACGGATCGGAATCATCCAGGACGAAGCCGTAGCGGGCATCGGCCGGCACGTCGACGGTGACGCGCCACCAGCCGTCGCCGGAGCGGGTCATCGGGTGCCGGGCGCCGCCGGCCTCGAGTGCGACGGCGTCCGGCGCGGGCGCCCAGACCGAGAATTCGTGGTCAGGCACGGGCTTTCTCCAACAGCACGCCGGGCAGTTCGGCGAACAGATTGTCGACGGCGACGGCGCCGGACCAGACGCGGCCGGTCAGCCGGTCGGTCCACTCACCTGCAGGCAGCTCGACAACCGTGTCGGCGCACGCCGATTCGTCGATCTTCAGCGTCCAGCGGGGCACGACCACCAGCACATCGGTGCCGCGCCGGAACGCGATGACATGGTCGGCGGCAGGTCCCTCGGCGACGACGGGGGTGTAGTCACCCGACAGGTACGTGTCCGGCCGTTCGCGGCGTGACCGCAGCGCTGCCGCGACCACCCGAATCTTGGGGTGGCTCAATGCCGTCAGTTCGGTCCGGCGGCGCGCGAAATCCACCGGACGGCGATTGTCGGGGTCCACCAGGCTGTCGTCGAACAGCTCGGTGCCCTGGTAGATGTCGGGGATCCCCGGCACGGTGAGGGCCAGCAGCTTCTGCGCGACGGCGTCGCAACGTGCGGCCTCATCGAGCTGCTGGACGAATGTGGTGACTTCGCCCGCGACCGGCCCGTCGATCAGTGCGTCGATCCAGTCGCGGACCGCATCTTCGAAGGCCCGGCCCGGCTGCTCCCAGTTGGTGTGCAGCTCCGCTTCGCGGATCGCCTTCTCGGCATAGGAGTGTAGGCGCGCGCGGAGGGTGTCGTCGACCTCGTCGGCGGCCGGCCACACGCCGATGATGTTCTGCCACAGGAACAATCCGGTGCCCTCGTCGGGCGGTACGCACACGGCGTTCCAGCGGCGGACACGCTGGACCCAGTGCTCGGCGCACTGGGACAGCACCGTGATGCGGGCGCGCACATCCTCGCCCCGCTTGGTGTCGTGGGTGGACAGCGTCACCATGGCGGCGGGCCACTCGTGGGCGCGTGCCGCGGCGCGCTGGTGAAACTCCGCCGGGCTCATACCGAAGCGTTCCGGGGTGCCGCCGACCTCGTTCAGCGACACCAGCCGGGCATCGCGGTAGAACAGGGTGTCCTCGATCGCCTTGGCCGTCATCGCACCGCAGAGCTGTTGCAGCCGGGACGCCGGTTCGGGCTGCTCGAGGGCGGTGACGACCAGCTGCAGAGCCGGTGCCAGTTCCGTTGCCGCGCTGAGGGTTTCGTTGATGGCCTCGGGTAGGGCCGCGGACAGTACCGGGTAGTCGGTGCGATACACACTGACGCGGCTGAGCAGTTCGGCGATGGCGGTCGGGAGGGCAGGATCGTCGCCCCCGGCCGCCCGCACGATCGTTCGGCGCAGCCGGGCCAGTTCACTGGCCAGCGTCTCGGTGACGACCTTGATCTTGAGTTCCCGTTCATCGCTGCGGGTTTCGCGGGCCAGGTTCGTCAGCGCGTCGGCCCCGTCGGGGTCGACGAAGAGCCCGCCGATCTCGCGCAGCACGTCGTAACCGGTCGTGCCCGCGATGGGAAGGCTGGGGTCCAGCGGCTCGTCGGCGGCCAGGATCTTCTCGGCGACGATCCAGGCGCCGGGCCCGGCCAACTCGCGCAGCCGGGCGACATAGCCTGCCGGATCGGTCAATCCGTCGATGTGGTCGACCCGCAACCCGTCCACCAGGCCCTCGCGGAACCAGCGCCCGACCTCGGCGTGGCTGGCGTCGAAGACGTCGGGATCCTCCTGGCGTACCGCCGCCAGTGAGGTGATGGAGAAGAACCGCCGGTAGCCGCAGGAACCGGACTGCCAGCCCGTCAGTCGGTAGGACTGCCGGGCGTAGACCTCGGCGGCCGTGCCGGCGCCGGTGCCGGGCCGGATCGGCCACCTCCGGTCGCCGAGCCGCAGCACGTCACCGTCGACTTCGAGGTCGTCGACGTCGGAGTCGGAACCCAGCACCGGCAACACGATTCGGCCGTCGGGGTCCAGGTCCCAGTCGATGTCGAAGTAGCTCGCGTACCGCGACGACCGGCCGTACGTCAGGAGGTCCCACCACCACGGATTCTGCTCGGGCCGTTCGACGCCGACGTGGTTCGGCACGATGTCGATGACGAGCCCCATGCCGCGCGCCCGCGCCGCGGCGGACAGCCGGGACAAGCCTTCCGGCCCACCGAGCTCCGCAGAGACGGCCGTGGGGTCGGTGACGTCGTAGCCGTGCGTTGACCCGGAGGCTGCCGTCAGCACCGGCGACAGATAGAGGTGCGAGACGCCCAGCTCGTCGAGGTAGGGCAGCAGGGCCAGCGCGTCATCGAACGTCATTCCGTCGCTGCGCATCTGCAGTCTGTACGTGGAGATAACGGGCATGACCGGCATCGTGTTCACGCCGTCTTACGCAGCACCAGCAGCGAACGGGCCTGTAGCGAGATCGTCGCGCCGGCCTCGGCCACCAGTTCGGTGTGACCGTGTGGGTCCGCGGTATCCAGGGCCGCCGCCCAGCTGGCGCCGTAGTCCTCGCCGGGCATCACGAAATCGAGGGCCTCGTCGTGGGCGTTGAAGCACAGCAGGAACGAGTCGTCGGTGACCCGCTCACCGCGCGCGTTGGGTTCGGGTATCGCATCGCCGTTGAGGAACACCGAGATGCTCTTGCCGAAGCCGGAATCCCAGTCCTCGAGCGTCATCTCCTCGCCGGCCGGCGTCAGCCACGCGATGTCGCGGACCTGCCCGGTGCTGCGCACCGGTTGACCGGCCAGGAACCGGCGGCGCCGGAAGACGGGATGCTTGCGCCGGAACGCCACCACGGTGCGGGTGAATTCCAGGAGCGCGGCGTTGGTCTCGCACATCGTCCAGTCCATCCACGACAGCGGGTTGTCCTGGCAGTAGACGTTGTTGTTGCCCTGCTGGGTGCGCCCGATCTCATCGCCGTGACTGATCATCGGGGTGCCCTGCGACAGCATCAGTGTCGCGAAGATGTTGCGGCGCTGGCGTTCCCGGAGCTCGAGGATCTCGGGGTCGTCGGTCGGGCCCTCGATGCCGCAGTTCCAGGACCGGTTGTGACTCTCGCCGTCCCGGTTGTCTTCGCCGTTGGCCTCGTTGTGCTTCTCGTTGTACGACACCAGATCGGTCAGCGTGAAGCCGTCGTGGCAGGTGACGAAGTTGATGCTCGCGCTTGGCCGGCGGCCGGTCGCCTCGTACAGATCCGAGGAACCGGTCAGCCGCGAGGCGAACTCGCCGAGGGTCGCGGGCTCGCCCCGCCAGTAGTCGCGCACAGTGTCGCGGTATTTCCCGTTCCACTCGGTCCACAAACCTGGGAAGTTGCCGACCTGGTAGCCACCCTCGCCGACATCCCACGGCTCGGCGATCAGCTTCACCTGGCTGATCACCGGATCCTGTTGCACCAGATCGAAAAACGCCGACAGCCGGTCCACGTCGTAGAACTCGCGGGCCAGGGTCGAGGCGAGGTCGAAGCGGAAGCCGTCGACGTGCATCTCCAGCACCCAGTACCGCAGCGAATCCATGATGAGCTGCAGCGTGTGGGGATGGCGGGCATTGAGGCTGTTGCCGGTGCCGGTGAAATCCTTGTAGAGCGACGGGTCGTCGTCATCGAGGCGGTAGTAGGCGGCGTTGTCGATGCCGCGGAAGTTCAGCGTCGGGCCGAGGTGATTGCCCTCGGCGGTGTGGTTGTAGACCACGTCCAGGATGACTTCGATGCCCGCTTCGTGGAACGACTTCACCATGGTCTTGAACTCGGCGACCGCGCTGCCGGCGTGCTGGTTCCACGAGTACTGGTAGTGCGGCGCGAAGAAGCCGAACGTGTTGTAGCCCCAGTAGTTTCGTAGGCCCAGGTCCAGCAGTCGGTGGTCGTGCAGGAACTGGTGCACCGGCATCAGCTCGATGGCGGTGACACCGAGGGACTTCAGGTGCTCGATGATCGCGGGGTGCGCGAGCCCGGCGTAGGTGCCGCGCAGTTCCTCGGGGATGGCCGGGTGCGTCTGCGTCATGCCTTTGACGTGGGCCTCGTAGATCACCGTCTCGTGATACGGCGTCCGCGGTAGCCGGTCGTTGTCCCAATTGAAGAATGGGTTGATCACCACGCTCGTCATGGTGTGCCCCAGCGAATCGATGCCGGGCGGCTCGCCGGTGGCCGACGGCGCCGCCATGTCGTAGGAGTACAGCGCCTGGCCGAAGTCGAAATCGCCGTGGAACGACTTGCCGTAGGGGTCGAGCAGCAGCTTGCTCGGATCGCAGCGGTGTCCGTGGGCCGGGTCCCACGGCCCGTACACCCGGAATCCGTAGCGCTGCCCGGGCGTCACGGCCGGCAGGTAGCAATGCCACACGTAGCTGTCGACCTCATCGAGGTTGACGCGTTCCTCCGTGCCGTCCTTCGCGATCAGGCACAGCTCGACGCGCTCGGCGACTTCGGAGAACAGCGAGAAATTCGTGCCGGACCCGTCGTAGGTCGCACCGAGGGGATAGGCGCTACCCGGCCAGACGCCAACAACCATGAAGGCAGCTCACCACCAGCCGGTGGCAGCCCCGACCTGGCGGCCGAGCTCGGCGGTCATGGTGCGCATGTACGTGGCGGACAGATGATGAGAGTCGTGATACAGCAACACATTTCCCTCCACAGCGCGGCAGATGTCAGGGCGGCACACCGCGTCACTCATGTCGAGCGGTTTCAGCAGTGGGAACTGCGCGACGAAATCGAGGGTCGGGTTGTGGTCGGACAGTACCTCGGAGCGGGCAATACCGCATGACGTCGAATTGCCGCCGCTGGCAAGGCAGTCCGCCGGGAAGAACGGCTTACCGTCCCGCACCAGCCACGGGGTGTCGCGCATGGCGAGGATCGGGATGTTCGCATCCGACAGGCGCTGCCAGATTCCGATGTACGTGCCCGGCATGACGTCACCGGACTTGATGTTCCAGGGCCGCGTGGAGGTGGTGAAGACGAAACTCGGGTGGTCGGCCACGAGCTTCGGCATGACCAGCTCGTTCCACTCGTAGCACTTCGGGTACGGCCGGTTGTCGCCCATCACCAGCGGGTTCTGCTCGGTCGACAGTGGGCAACCCATCTTCAGATAGGTGACCACCTTGAAGTGGTAGCGCTTGCCGAGCAGGTCCAGTGCGGTGATCCAGTGCTCGGCATGCGAACCGCCGGCGAGCGCCACGGTGCGGGTCGCGGCGACGTCGCCGTAGGAGCAGTTGCGGATGGACAGGTCGTCGAAGTCCGCGATACAGCTGTCGGCCGTCGTGGCCGGTACGTCGTCCTTGGCTTCGAGCACGGTCGGGCGGAAGGGCAGCTTCGGCACCTTGAGGTGTCGCAGCAGCGACCGCGCGCCCGGGTAGTCGACCGGGTTGAGCGTGGCGAGCTCCTTGCCGTTGGCCCGCTCGATGTTCATGTGCTCGCGCCAGGTGAACGCGGTGGCGGTGAGCGACACGCCCAGCACGGCGACGAGCGTTCCCAACACGGCGGTGGGACGCCGCAGCCCGGCCAGTCCGGTGGAACTTGCCGTCGTCGACGGCCGGCGTAGCGGGTTCTCGACGTAGCGGGTGGTGAGCCAGGCCAGCACCCCGGAGACGAGCAGCACGATGGTGCCGTCGACGAAATGGGCCCGGCTGTGGCCGCTGTAGGCCAGCCAGAAGATCAGCAGCGGCCAGTGCCACAGGTACAGCGAGTACGCCATGGTGCCGAGCGACAGGAACGGGCCCGTGGCCAGGAGCCGGTTCGGCGCGGGCAGCCGCTCGGTGTGATTTGCGGCACTGAGGATGAACAGCATGGTGGCGCCGACCGGAACCAGCGCCCAGGGGCCGGGGAATTCGCGGACGCCGTCGAGCAGCGCGCCGCACGACAGGATGGCCGCAAGCGCGACCATCGACACCACGTTGCGCAGCCACATCGGCCACCGGACCGACGGCACCAGCGCGCCGACGAGCGCGCCGAGCAGCAACTCCCAGGCGCGGGCGAAGCTGTCGTAGTAGGCGCTGACCTGGTCGGCCTGGTGCGCGAAGATCGCGTAGCCGAACGACGCGACGGTCAGCACGCTGAGCAGCGCGATGAACGCCGGGCGGAGCCGGTCGCCGAGCCGGCGCCGGAACAGATATGCGAAGCCGAAGATCAGGGCGAGGAACGCGACGTAGAACTGGCCCTGCACCGACATAGACCAGAGGTGCTGCAGGGGGCTGACGGATTCGCCGGCCCGCAGGTAGTTCGAGGCGGTCTCGGCCAGCTCCCAGTTCTGGTAGTAGCCGAGGCTGGCCAGGCTCTGGTCGGCGAACGTCTCCCAGCGCGTTTCGGGCTGGATCACGATGGTCAGCACGGCGCCGGCGGCCAGGACGACGATCAGGGCGGGCAGCAGGCGACGGACCAGGCGGCGCAGTTGCGGTCCGGGGGACAGCGGCGCGTCGGGCGTCAGCGCGATGCGCAGAAGTTTGCCGCCGAAGAAGAAACCGGACAGCGCCAGGAAGACGTCGACACCACCGGAAACGCGGCCGAACCAGACGTGAAAGGCGGCGACCATGGCGATGGCGATGCCGCGCAGACCGTCCAGGTCGTGGCGGTAGAACCCGCTGGGCGCGTTGCCCGCAGCAGAGTCCGCACCGCTGTCGGTGACGTGCACGGCGTTGCCCGACCCGGGCTGCGACGCCGGCCGCGGTGCTGCAAGAGTCGTCATGGTCGGATGTCAATCTACCCAAGATCCAGGTCTGGTTCATGTAACGGCGAGTCGCCCGCCCGCTGAGTAGGCCGGTTTCGACGTGCCTGCAGGGCGATTAGGCTCGGTCCTCGTGCCAGCGCTGAACCCTGCCGAAATCTCGGCGATCGACACCGCCCACATCTGGCACCCGTACAGCACCATCGGTGCCGAGGCTTTGCCGGCGGTGGTTGCCACCGAGGCGCACGGCATCATGCTGACCCTCATCCACGAAGGTCGCCCGGTCCAGGTCATCGACGCGATGAGCTCGTGGTGGACGGCGGTGCACGGGCACGGGCACCCCGTGCTCGACGCCGCGATCACGCGGCAGCTGAGCCGGATGAACCACGTGATGTTCGGCGGCCTCACGCATGAGCCCGTGGCGCGGCTGGCGCAGCTGCTCGTCGAGATCACCCCGGCCGGTCTCGACACGGTGTTCTTCTCGGACTCGGGCTCGGTGTCCGTCGAGGTCGCCGCGAAGATGGCGCTGCAGTACCAGCGCAGCCTCGGCCGTCCCGGCCGGCACAAGCTGATGACATGGCGCGGCGGGTACCACGGCGACACCTTCACCCCGATGAGCGTCTGCGACCCCGACGGCGGCATGCACTCCATCTGGACCGATGTCCTGATGCCGCAGATCTTCGCGCCGCGGGTACCCACCGAATTCGACCCCGCCTATGTCGAGGCCTTCGAGGCCCAGCTCGCTGCACACGTCGACGAGCTCGCCGCCGTCATCGTCGAGCCGGTGGTCCAGGGCGCCGGTGGCATGCGGTTCCACGACCCGCGCTACCTGACGGCGCTGCGCGACATCTGCACGCGGCACGGCGTGCTGCTGATCTTCGACGAGATCGCGACCGGTTTCGGGCGCACCGGAGAGCTGTTCGCCGCGGACCACGCCGGCGTCAGCCCCGACATCATGTGCGTCGGCAAGGCGCTGACCGGTGGCTATGTCACGCTGGCGGCGACGCTGTGCACCGGGGAGATCGCGCGGGTGATCAGCTCCGGCGAGCCGGGCGCACTGATGCACGGGCCGACGTTCATGGCCAACGCGCTGGCGTGCGCGGTGTCGGTGGCAGCCGTCGAGCTGCTGCTGGGACAGGACTGGAAAGCCCGGGTCGCGGAGATCTCGGAGGGGCTGCGGCGAGGTCTCGCGCCGGCGGCCGTATTGCCGTCGGTCGCCGATGTGCGCGTGCTGGGCGCAATCGGCGTGGTCGAGATGCGCGAACCGGTGAACATGGCGCTCGCCACGGTCACCGCGATCGAGCACGGCGTGTGGCTGCGGCCCTTCGGCAAGCTGCTGTACGTGATGCCGCCCTTCATCTGCACACCCGCCGAGATCGACCAGGTCACCTCTGCTGTGGTCGCCGTTGCCCGTGCGTTAACCTGAACACCGTTCAATAGCACTGGAGTCAGGAGCGCGCCGATGACCGAGCACTCGCCGCTGGCCTGGCTCGCCGATGTCGAACGCCGGCGCCGGGCCGAGGGGCTGCGCCGGTCGCTGCGGGTCCGGCCCGCGGTGGCCACCGAACTGGACCTGGCGTCCAACGACTATCTCGGCCTGACGCAGCATCCCGACGTCATCGCAGGCGGCGTGACGGCGCTGCACACCTGGGGTGCGGGCTCCGGCGGATCGCGGCTGGTGACCGGCAACACCGAATTGCACGAGGACTTCGAGGCCGAGCTGGCCGAATTCATGGGTGCCGAGTCGGCGCTGGTGTTCTCGTCCGGTTACACCGCCAACATCGCCGCGGTGGCGGCGCTGTCGGGCCCCGGTTCTCTGGTCGTCTCCGACGCCTACAGCCACGCGTCGCTGGTGGACGCCTGTCGGCTGTCCCGGGCGCGGGTGGTGGTATCCCCGCACAACGACGTCGGCGCCGTCGAGACCGCGCTGATCAGCCGGTCCGAGGAGCGCGCCGTCGTGATCACCGATTCGGTGTTCTCCACCGACGGCGCCCTCGCCCCGCTGCGCGCCCTGCACGAGGTGTGCCGCCGGCACGGTGCGCTGCTGATCGTCGACGAGGCCCACGGCCTCGGCGTCCGCGGCGCCGGTGGCCGTGGCCTGGTGCACGAGGTGGGTCTGGCCGGTGCCCCCGACATCGTGGTGACGACGACGCTGTCCAAGTCGCTCGGCAGCCAGGGCGGCGCGGTGCTCGGCCCGGCCGCAGTACGGGCCCACCTGATCGACGCCGCGCGTACCTTCATCTTCGACACCGGGCTGGCCCCGGCGGCCGTCGGCGCCGCGCAAGCCGCGCTGCAGGTCCTCATCGCCGAGCCGTGGCGGGCACAGGCCGTGCTTACCCACGCCGCGACGCTGGCCCGGTTCGGCGGCGCCGTCGATACGCCTGATTCCGCCGTCGTGTCGGTGATCCTGGGCGACCCCGAGGTCGCGCTGGCCGCCGCGTCGGCCTGCCTGGACCGCGGCGTTCGGGTCGGCTGTTTCCGCCCGCCGTCGGTGCCGGCCGGCACCTCGCGGCTGCGCCTGACCGCGCGCGCGTCGCTCGACGATGCCGAGCTCGACCTGGCCGGGCGGGTGCTCGGCGAGGTGCTCGCGCTGGTGCAGTCGTGACGGTGCTCCTGGTCGCCGGTACCGATACCGGAGTCGGCAAGACCATCGGCACCGCGGCGCTGGCCAGTGCCGCCCGCCAGGCCGGGCTGGACGTGACGGTCTGTAAACCGGTGCAGACCGGCATCGCGCCCGCGGCCGGGCACGGCGACGACGATCTCGCCGAGGTGGCGCGGCTGGCCGACATCACCTCGCTCGTGCCGGGCTGGCGCTACCCCGAACCGCTGGCGCCCCTCGCGGCGGCCGAGTTGGCCGGTCTTACGCTGCCGGCGCGCGGCGAGCTCGTCGCTCTGGTCCGGAACGTCGATCGGCCCCGTCAGCTGACGCTCGTCGAGGGTGCCGGGGGACTGCTCGTCCAACTCGGCGCCGACGGCACGACGCTGCGCGACCTGGCCGTCGAGCTCGGGGCCGCGGTCCTGGTCGTCGTCGCACCGGGCCTCGGCACTCTCAACCACACGGGCCTGACCGTCGAGTCGCTGGCCGCGCACGGCATCGCCTGCGCCGGACTGGTGATCGGCAGCTGGCCGCACGAACCGGGGCTCGCGGAAACCTCCAATCGGAGTGCGCTCGCGGACATCGCTCCGGTGCGCGCCGTGCTGCCCGACGGCGCGGGCCGGTTGTCGCCCGCGGAGTTCGCTGCCGTCAGTGCGAAAGCATTTGATCCGCAATGGGTTTCGAGCCTGGTCGGCTGACATGGTGCACTCGGTCGAGCTGTTGTTCGACCTCGACACCGAGGCCGTGATCAGGCGCGCCTGGGATGACCTTAGGGATGCGGGCATCGCCGCACAGCCACCCGCCGCCCGTCCGCACGCCACTTTGTGCGTCGCACAACAGATCGACGAGGCGGTGCTGGCGGCACTCGCCGGTGTCGTCGACCGGTTGGCGTTCCCCGTCCGCCTCGGTGCCACGCTGGTGTTCGGCCGCTCCGCCGGAATTCTCGCCCGACTCGTGGTGCCCAGCCGCGACCTGATCGACCTGCACGCCGAGGTCTGCCGGCTCAGCGCGCCACACCTGCGGCCGGGCCCCATGCCACACACCGAACCGGGCGACTGGACGCCGCACGTCACCCTGGCGCGCCGGGTCCCGCCGGACCGGCTTGCCCGCGCCCTCGGTATCGCCGGCCGGCCCGCCGAGGTCAGCGCCACCGCCAGCGGGCTGCGGCTGTGGAACGGCAACGAGCGCACGGAGATTCAGATCCGCTGACCCGCCCTCGCGGGCGCGGAGAGAACCGGCTGGGCCGAATGTCCCTGAGTTCAATCACGAGATATCGACACCTGTCGTGATTGACGTCAGGTACGCCTCGAAGCCCTCAGACGTCCCTCAGGGCAATCACCGCGGGCAGATCGCCAACGTGGTTGCACTCACGGACTTTTCACGTCTTCGCAGTGATGCGTACTGGCGCTTTGATCCGGTCAGGCGGCGTCGACTGGACGCTCTACCGGGCGCGCAGGGCGTCGACCGACGGCTGGCGGTCGTCCCCGTGCGCCGCGAGGCCGTCGACGAGCAGGCCCAGGCCGAAAGCGAAACGGCCACCGGCGTTTTCGGACCACACCGCGTCGCTGTCGGCCACGGTGGCGCCGGCCGCGTCCCACTGGATGCGGGACTGCTCGTCGGCGGTGAAGCCCAGCACGTAGTAGACGATGGTGCGGGCCGCGAGGTCGGCGTCATGGGCCGTGAGCCCCGATTCGGCACATGCCTCGGTGAGAGCAGTCACGATGCGGCTCAGCTCGGCAGACCGGCCGGCGGAGAAACTGGCCGAGACCAGCTCCGCGCCGTCGGTCGCGGACAGCAGCGCGTCACGCAGCGCCGAACACAGGGCGACGATGCGGTCCGGCCAGGTGCCGGCGGCCGGCACGGTCGCCGCGGTGGCCAGCAGCCGGTCGGCGACGGCGCCCAGCAGCTCCTGTTTGTCGGCGAAATGCCAGTACAGGGCGCCGGGGCTGACGCTCAGTTCCCGCGCCAGCCTGCGCATGGTCAGGTCGGCGATCCCGTAGTTGTCCAGGATTTCGGCGGCCTTGGCCACCACGTCGCTTCGGTGCAGTTGCACGTCTGTATCCTAAACACCGTTCAAGTTGTAGGCCGCAGTCGGCCTGAAGTAAGGAGTGCCGATGACTCAGGCCGCGACCGATGTTTTGGGTGTAGCCCGCGAGCAGGTGCTCGAGCGTGGCGAAGGCCTGAACCAAGAGCAGGTGCTCGAGGTTCTGCAGCTGCCCGACGACCGACTGGAAGACCTGCTGGCCCTCGCGCACGACGTGCGCATGAAGTGGTGCGGTCCCGAGGTTGAGGTCGAGGGCATCATCAGCCTCAAGACCGGCGGTTGCCCCGAGGACTGCCACTTCTGTTCGCAGTCGGGTCTTTTCGCGTCTCCGGTGCGCAGCGCGTGGCTGGACGTCCCGAGCCTCGTCGAGGCCGCGAAGCAGACCGCCAAGACCGGTGCCACCGAGTTCTGCATCGTCGCCGCCGTGCGCGGGCCCGACGAGCGCCTGCTGGCCCAGGTGGCCGCCGGCATCGAGGCCATCCGCAACGAGGTCGACATCCAGATCGCGTGCTCGCTGGGCATGCTCGATCAGGAGCAGGTCGACCGGCTCAAGGCCATGGGTGTGCACCGCTACAACCACAACCTGGAGACCTCGAAGTCGTACTTCCCGAACGTCGTCACGACCCACACCTGGGAAGAGCGCTGGAAGACGCTGGAGATGGTCCGCGAGGCCGGCATGGAGGTCTGCTGCGGCGGCATCCTCGGCATGGGCGAGACCCTGGAGCAGCGCGCCGAGTTCGCCGCCAACCTGGCCGAGCTCAACCCGCACGAGGTGCCGCTGAACTTCCTCAACCCGCGCCCGGGCACCCCGTTCGGTGACCTCGAGGTGCTGCCGGCCGCCGACGCGCTGCGCGCCGTCGCCGCGTTCCGCCTGGCCATGCCGCGCACCATGCTGCGCTTCGCGGGTGGCCGCGAGATCACCCTCGGCGACCTGGGCGCCAAGCAGGGCATCCTGGGCGGTATCAACGCCGTCATCGTCGGCAACTACCTGACGACGCTGGGTCGTCCGGCCGAGTCCGACCTGGAGCTGCTGGACGATCTGCAGATGCCGATCAAGGCTCTGAACGCCACCCTGTAGAACTAGACGTGATGACCAGAGAATTGCCCGCACCCGTCAGTGCCGGCAAGTTCAACGTGTACACCGGTGTCGCGGCGGATGCCGTCGACGGCGCCGTCATGCCGACCACGGCCCAGCTCGGGCTGGAGGCGCCCCGGTGGTGCGCCGAATGCGGCCGGCGCATGGTCGTGCAGGTGCGCCCCGACGGTTGGTGGGCCAAGTGCTCGCGGCACGGGGTGGTGGACTCGAAGGACCTGGAAACCCAACGGTGACCCAGACCGCTGAAACCGCACTGCCGCCGAAGCTTTCGCATCGCGCCGCGGCGCTGCGGGTCGTCGTCGGCCTGACGCTGACCGGCGCGCTCGGTGGAGTGCTGTGGGCGTTTCTCGCCCCGCCGGTCGACGCCGTCGTCGCGCTGACCAAGAAGGGTCAGCGCATTCACGGGTACTTCGGTGACGAATCGGACCGGGTCTTCCTGGGCGGCGCGCTGGCGGTCGGTCTGTTGACGGTGATCGCCGTGGTCACGGCGACACTGGTGTGGCAGTGGCGCGCGCATCGCGGGCCGCTCCTGGCCGGCGCGCTGGCGCTCGGCAATGTGGCGGCCGCGGGCGCACTCACCGGTGTCGGCGCCGTCGTCGCGCATTGGCGTTACGGGACACCGGATCTCGCGGGCGCGCCGTTGTCTCCCGAGCATCGGGTGGGCTACCTCGTCGAGGCGCCGCCGGTGTTCTTCGGCCACTCGCCGTGGGTCATCGCGACGACGCTGATCTTCCCGGCCGGCATTGCCGCGCTGGTCTATCTGTTCTGCACACTGGCGACCAAGCGCGACGATCTGGGCGCCTGGCCGCCGGTCGAGCCGGCGCCGGTCCGGCTACCGGCTGCCGCCGCTCCCGCGGCTACCGACGCCCAATCGGAAGTCCCAGCAGAACCTTCGTGCTGACGACGCCGAGCTTGAGCAGGCCGAGGTAGGTCGCGGGGTTCAGCAGGGCCGGCCACGAGGTACGCACCGTGGGGCCGAGCGGCTTGCCGTCGAATCGCTCGGCGAGCCAGTTCAGCGTCATCGGCGCGGCCAGCGGGTGCAGGGCGATGTGCTCGCTGAGGATGTCGCGGTGGTAGGTCACGTGCGAGCCACCCATGACATACGTGTCGGTCAGCTCGTCGATGTTGCCGACCGAGATGATCTGGTCGTACACGGCCTGCATGATGAGCAGCGGCGGCGTCGGCGCGGTCTTACCGAGCTTGATGCTCTCGAAGACGTGCTGGACCTCGGGAGTGTCGAGCACCTCCTGCAGCGGCGACTTGAGCAGGCTGTCGAAGTCGAGTCCGGCGTGCCGGAGAACCGCCTCGCCGGTGGTCATGCCCTCGATGTTGCGCAGCATGGCCTTGCCGGCTTCGGTGGCGTGCTCATGGATGATGCGCTTGAGGCCGGGGTAGATGTGCATGAGGGCCGCGATCACCGTGGCCGGCAGGCCGGCTTTCGAGGTGCCGTTGAGCCGGCGGAACACCTCTGCGAGGTCGCCGACGGGAGAGCCGAGGGCGGCGCCGACAACGTTGAGTTCGGGTGCGTAGTTGGCGTACTCCTCCGCGGCCCAGGCACTGGCGAGGCCGCCGCCCGAGTAGCCCCACAGGCCGATCGGCGCGTCGGCGTAAAGGCCGAGCGATTCGGTGTTGATGGCGGCGCGGAGGCCGTCGAGGATGTGGTAGCCGGGCTCGTGCGGGGCGCCCCAGATGCCGTCGGTGCCCTCGTGATCTGGGATGGACACCGCCCAGCCCTGCGCGAGGACCGCGGCGACGAGCATGTACTCGAGCTGCGCCACCGAGCCCAGGGCGCGCGAACCGCGGCGCAGGGCGTAGGACGGGAAACAGGCGTCGGAGACCGCGTCGATGGCGCACTGGTAGGACACGATGGGGCAGCGGGTGTCCGGGTTGTGGCCGACGGGCAGCAGGACTGTGGTCACCGCGGCCTGCGCGCTGCCGCCCAGGTCGGTGCTGCGGTACAGGAGCTGGGTGGCGGTGACGCCCTGGGGGATGAGGCCCATGAAGCCGAGTTCGACGTCGCGGGACCGCAGGACGGTGCCGGGGACGGTGAGCTCGAAGCCGACGGGCGGCACGTAGAACGTGTCCTCGCTGGGCCGCAGTGGGCGGATGCCGGGTCGGAGTTCCTCGTGGTACGGCTGGCCGATCCACTCGGCGTCGAACGCCCTGGCTGCATTGCCCATGGTCATCGGGAAATCATGTCTTAAGGAACCCTTAAAAACCAATTCTGGCGCGCAAAATGTGGCCGGAAAGTGACCTACGTCACGGTCCGTAGGTTAACTAGGTGGGCGTAGCGCGGCGAACTCGTCCGTAACCCGGTATGTCGAGTCGGTGAACCGGTACAGCGCGGCGGGTCGGCCGCCGCTGCGGCCGGAGCGGGCCGTCGTGCCGGTCGGGGTGATGACGCCGCGCCGTGCCAACACGCGCTGCAGATTGGTCGGGTCCACCGGGTGGCCCAGCGTGGCGGCGTAGATGTCCCGCAGGGTACTGAGGGTGAATTCCTTTGGCGCCAGGGCGAATCCGATGTTGGTGTAGGACATCTTGGCAACCAGCCGGGCGTGGGCGTGGGTGATCATGGGGCCGTGGTCGAAGGCCATGCCTGGTAGTGCCGACACCGGATGCCAGCGCGTGTCACTCGGCAGCTCGGGTGTCGCGGGGGAGGGCACCAGACCCAGGAAGGTCGAGGCGATGGTGCGCGGGCCGGGCACGCGCTTGGGTTCGGAGAACACGGCGAGCTGCTCGAGGTGGGTCAGCTGGCGCAGGTCGACCTTCTCGGCGAGTTGACGCCGGACCGAACTGACCATGTCTTCGTCGTGCCGCAGCTGACCGCCGGGCAGGGACCACGCGCCGCGTTGCGGCTCCATGGCGCGCTCCCACAGCAGCACGCTGAGCTGCGGCTGCTTGCTGTCGAGGTGACGCACCTGGAACACGACGGCGAGCACTTCATGCGCAGTACCCACATCCGTCACGTTTTCGATTTTAAGTCGAAAACGTGGGAGCGCAAAAGCGATCGTCGGTGTGGCGAGACGGCAAATCCGGCGTGCCAATCGCAGGCGATTTCCGACAGGAAGAAAGTCCGTCCCGCCGTTAGACTCACCCTCGAATGCAGCAAATCTTCGTGTTCGGCACGCGGGGGAAAGGCCGGTGGGCCATGCGCAATATCGGCATTCGTCCAACAGATGCGCTCGGGTGGATGTTCACCTTCGCGGAGCTGGGCACACTCGGTCCACGCCTGCTCGTGCGAAACCGCAGGTCTGTTGACCCGATCGTCGGCACCGGTGCCGCCAACGTGTCGTTGACGAGTTATGGCAAGCGGATTTCCACCGTGTGGCAAACGATCGAGACCATCGGCGCCGGCACCGTCAAGCCGCACCGACTGATCCTGTGGCTGGATGACCGCGACGCGTACCTCGATCCGCCGGCAACGCTGAAGCGATTGCAGGCACGTGGGCTGGAAATTCGTCATTGCCGCGACTACGGGCCGCACAAGAAGTACTTCCCGTATCTCAACGAGATACTGCCGGAGGAACCCGACTGCACGCTCGTCACCGCGGACGACGACGTCTACTACCCGCCCAGCTGGCTCGCGGAGCTGCTGGCCGCGCATCGGCCCGGCGAGGTCACCGCTTTCCGGGCGCGGATCCGCAGCGACGGTCCCTACCGCACCTGGCCGATGTGCACGACGACCGAAGCCTCCGAATCGGTCTTCGCGACAGGCGTATCCGGTGTTGCCTACCCGCCGGAACTGCTTGGGGCACTGCGGGATCGGGGGGACGTGTTCGCCCAGGTGTGCCCCCGCGCGGACGATTACTGGTTGCACTACGCCGCCGTGTCCACGGGAATCCCGATCCGTCAGGTGCGTGATGTCGCGGCGTACTTCTGGCCCATCGTGCTGGTTGCCAGTCGGGGACTGTGGGACGGCAGCGGAACGGCGAACGACGCCATCGCGGTCCGGACGCGGCAGACCTGGCAGAACTTCCGGAACCGCCCCGACGCCCAGTGAGGTCCGGCCGGCCGCAGCTGTCTTTACTGGTCAAGCCAGGTGAGGTTCAGGCCGGCTGCTGTCGCACGCGGTACACGAAGGTGAACATCTCGTGTGCAGTGCTAGTATGTGGCATGTTTTCGATCATAAGTCGAAAACCTGGCCAGGTTCAAAGGAGACGGCCATGACGGTTCTGGACCGTGCGGCGGAGTTCGAAGGTTTCGGCGACGTGGTCGCCGACGCGCAGTGGGCAGACGAGGTGCGTCGCCTCGCCAAGGAGCGCAACGCCACAATCCTCGCGCACAATTACCAGCTGCCCGAGATTCAGGACATCGCCGACCACGTGGGTGACTCGCTGGCGCTGTCCCGCATCGCCGCGGAGGCCGCCGAGGACACCATCGTGTTCTGCGGTGTGCACTTCATGGCCGAGACCGCCAAAATCCTCTCGCCGGCCAAGACCGTGCTGATCCCGGACCAGCGGGCGGGCTGCTCGCTGGCCGATTCGATCACCGCCGACGACCTGCGGGCCTGGAAGGCCGACTACCCGGACGCCGTTGTGGTGTCCTACGTCAACACCACCGCGGCCGTCAAAGCCCTCACCGACATCTGCTGCACGTCGTCGAACGCCGTCGAGGTCGTCGCCTCGATTCCCGCGGCCAAGACCGTGCTGTTCTGCCCGGACCAGTTCCTCGGCGCGCACGTGCGCCGGATGACCGGGCGCGACAACCTGCACATCTGGGCCGGGGAATGCCACGTGCACGCCGGCATCAACGGTGACGAGCTCGCCGACCAGGCCCGCTCGCACCCCGATGCCGAACTCTTCGTGCACCCCGAATGTGGTTGTGCCACCTCGGCTCTGTACCTCGCGGGCGAGGGCGCCGTGCCCGACGACCGGGTCAAGATCCTGTCGACCGGCGGCATGCTCGACGCCGCCCGCGAGACGCACGCCAAGCAGGTCCTCGTCGCCACCGAGATCGGCATGCTGCACCAGTTGCGCCGCGCCGCACCGGAAACCGAGTTCCTCGCCGTCAACGATCGGGCGTCCTGCCCGTACATGAAGATGATCACGCCGGCCGCGCTGCTGCGCTGCCTGCGCGACGGCGCCGACGAAGTTCACGTCGATGAAGATGTCGCAGCCGCAGCTCGGTTGAGCGTGCAGCGCATGATCGCGATCGGGCAGCCCGGCGGCGGGGAATAGCGTGAGCGCCCACGTGGGCCGTCGGCCGGCTGCTTGCGGCGGACGTGGCTACTGGCGTCAGCGGGCCGACGTCATCGTCGTCGGCACCGGGGTGGCCGGCCTGGCGGCGGCGCGCGCCGCGCAGCTGGCCGGTAGCCGGGTCGTGGTCGTCGGCAAGTCCGGCGAGACGGCGACCGCCTACGCCCAGGGCGGGATCGCGGTCGTCATCCCCGACACCGATGACTCGGTGCAGGCGCACGTCGCCGACACCGTCGCCGCCGGGGCCGGCTTGTGCGACGTCGACGCCGTCACCTCGATCGTCGCCGACGGCTATGCCGCCGTGCGGGAATTGGTCGGTGCCGGCGCGATTTTCGACGAAGTCCGGCCGGGGGACTGGTCCCTGACCCGCGAGGGTGGGCACAGCCGGCGGCGCATCATCCATGCCGGCGGTGACGCCACCGGCGCCGAGGTCCAGCGTGCCCTGGCCGCCGCGACGAGGACGCTCGATATCCGGCCCAATCATGTTGCGCTGCAGGTGCTGCACCACGACGGAGCAGTCAGCGGGCTGCTGGTCCTGAGTCCCGAAGGACCCGGGGTGCTGACGGCGCCGTCGGTGATCCTGGCGACCGGTGGACTGGGGCAGCTGTACACCGCGACGACCAACCCGGACGGTTCGACGGGCGATGGCGTCGCCCTGGCGCTGCGGGCCGGATTGCCGGTGCGTGACATCGAATTCATCCAGTTCCACCCGACCATGCTGTACACCGGCGCCGCCGGGGGCCGGTGCCCGCTGATCACCGAAGCGCTGCGCGGCGAAGGCGCCATCCTGCGTGACCGCCGCGGCGATTCGGTGACCGACGGCGTGCACCCGATGGGTGACCTGGCCCCGCGTGACGTCGTGGCCGCCGCCATCGACGCCCGCCTCGCGGCCACCGGCGACGACCACGTCTACCTCGACGCCCGCGGCGTCCCCGACGTCGCCGCCCGGTTCCCGACGGTCACGGCCGCGTGCCTGGCTGCGGGTATCGACCCTGCGCGCCAACCGATTCCGGTGGTGCCCGGTGCGCATTACAGCTGCGGTGGGGTGGTCACCGACGTGTACGGCCGCACCGAGATGGCCGGCCTGTACGCAGCCGGTGAGGTCGGGCGCACCGGCATGCACGGCGGTAATCGGCTGGCCTCCAACAGCCTGCTGGAAGGGCTGGTGGTCGGTGCCCGAGCCGGTCGTGCGGCGGCCGAGCAGGCCCGCCAGGCCGGCGGAAACCGGGTGCCGGAGCCGGATCTGGGCAAGCGGCCCGCGTTGGATCGCGATGCGCTGCAACGTGACATGACGAAGTACGCATCGGTGGTGCGCGACGCCGCCGGACTGGGGCAGTTGAGCGAGTTGCTCGCCGGCGCCCGCGGTGCGGCCATGTCGGACCGGGCTGCCGTCGAGGATGCGGCCTTGACCGTGACGGCGTCGGCGGTGGCCGCAGCTGCGGCCGCGCGCGCGGAATCCCGTGGCTGCCACCACCGCAGTGACCATCCGGATCGCGATCCGGCGTTCGGGATGTCGATCGATGTGCGGCTGGACGCCGCCGGGCGTGCGGTGGCCGCCCTGCCGATAGGAGCGTGTAACTGATGGCATTGACCGCAGCGGAACTGGCAGACGCGCACGCGATCATCGATCGCGCGCTCGATGAGGATCTGCGCTACGGACCGGACGTCACGTCGGCGGCGACGGTGCCTGCCGACGCCACCACGGTCGCGTCCATGGTGTCGCGACAGCAGGGCGTCATCGCGGGCCTGGACATCGCGGTTCTGGTGCTGGACAAGGTGATCGGCGAGGGTGCCTACCGGATCCTGGACCGCGCCGAGGACGGTGCCGAGGTCAAACCCGGCGACGCCGTGCTGACCGTCGAAGCCCCGACGCGAGATCTCCTCACGGCCGAACGCACCATGCTCAACATCGTGTGCCACCTGTCGGGGATCGCCTCGGAGACGGCCCGCTGGGTGCAGGAGGTGGCGGGGACCGAAGCCGCGATCCGCGACACCCGAAAGACCTTGCCCGGACTGCGGTTACTGCAGAAATACGCGGTGCGCGTCGGCGGCGGGGTCAACCACCGGCTGGGGCTCGGCGATGCCGCGCTGATCAAGGACAACCACGTCGCAGCCGCCGGGTCGGTGCTCGCGGCACTGCAGGCGGTCCGTGCGGCGGCGCCCGGGCTGCCGTGCGAGGTCGAGGTGGATTCGCTCGAGCAGCTCGACGAAATCCTCGGTGAGAATGTCGAATTGGTGCTGCTCGACAACTTCCCGGTCTGGCAGACGCAGATCGCGGTGCAGCGCCGTGACGCCCGCGCGCCCGGCACCAAGCTGGAATCGTCGGGCGGGCTGAGCCTGGACTCTGCCGCGGCCTACGCCGCGACCGGCGTGGATTTCCTCGCCATCGGCGCTTTGACGCATTCGGTGCGGGTGCTCGACGTCGGCCTCGATACCTGACTCGGCCGCTACTATCACGAGCATGGCGGAAGACGAGAAGACCGAAGACAAGACCACCACGCTGAGCAAAGCCGCAAAAGACACCGATGAGGCGTCGGGTTCGATGTCCGTCACGCAGATCATCGCGATTGCGGCCGTGGTCATCGGCCTGATCGCCATCGCCGTCGGCGGCTACGCGCTGTACGCGGTGAAGAACCAAGACAAGAAGTACACCGAGGCCGAGCAGGACACGGCCAAGATCGCGCTCTGTGACGCCATGAAGACCGTCAGCAAGGGCATCGCGATCAACACCAACCTGGCGGTCCCCGGCGGCCCGGACGACACGACGGGCGCGCTGGCCGTGGCGGCCAACGCTCGCCTGGCGCTGATCACCGGTGGCCAGTACCTGTTGAACCGGATCGATCCGGCCGCCCCCGCCGACCTGGCGACGGCGGCGCGCAAGTACGCCAACACCCTGTTGGACATCGGGGCCGCCGCGACGGCCGGTTCACAGACCGACGACCCGCAGCAGAAGGTGCGCCTGGACGACGCCGGCGCCGACAGCAAGCAGATCAGCGACATCTGCAAGTAGCCGCTGACCCATCCGGGGGCCACGCTGAGATTCAGCGTGGCCCCCGGTGTGTCAGTGGCCGATATCGGCGACGAAGACGCCGCTGCGCTTGGCGACCAGCTGCGCGATCCGCGGCAGTGACGGGTCGACGGTGCCGGCCGGCAGGACGCGAGGGTTGACGACATGCAGATCGGTGCCCGAGACGCACATGTCCGCTTCACCTGCGGCCAGCACGTTCTTGACCCAGTTGGTCTTGCCGTGGAGCAGCCCGATCGCCAGCACGTCACCCTTGCGGAACGAGTTGACCGTGGTCTCGAACTGCTTGCCCGACTTGCGGCCGCGGTGCTTGACCACGGTGAAGCCCGGCAGCTTCTTGGCCAGCGGCGACATCACCGGGTTGATGTACTTGATCTGGAAGTTCTCCAGCCATACCGGGAAGATCATCGGCACGCCGGCGGCGTTGTTGGGGTGGTCCTGACGGCTTGACATTGACGCCTCCGTATTCGATTTGGCTTGCTCTGGGAGAATAGTGGGGTGAACACTGCAGTGAAGCTCGCGCGTATCGATTTGCGAGGTCAGCAGCTGTCCGCGGCGCAGTTGCGAGCGGTGCTGCCCCGAGGCGGTGTCGACGTGGATTCGGTGCTGCCCAAGGTACGCCCGATCGTCGACGCCGTGGTCGAGCGCGGTGCCGTGGCGGCACTGGAGTACGGCGATTCGTTCGACGGGGTGCGGCCGGCGGCCGTGCGCGTCCCCAAGGCGCAGCTGGACGCCGCGCTGACCCGACTGCCCGCCGACGTGCGGGTGGCGCTCGAGGTCGCTATCGAGCGGACCCGCGCCGTGCACGCCGACCAGCGCCGCACCGACACCACCACGACCCTGGCGCCGGGCGCGACCGTCACCGAACGCTGGGTACCCGTCGAGCGGGTCGGGCTGTACGTGCCGGGCGGCAACGCCGTCTACCCGTCGAGCGTCGTGATGAACGTCGTGCCGGCCCAGACCGCCGGCGTCGACTCGCTGGTGATCGCCAGCCCGCCGCAGAAGGACCACGGCGGTCTGCCGCACCCGACCATCCTGGCCGCGGCCGCTCTGCTCGGGGTCGACGAGGTGTGGGCCGTCGGCGGTGCCCAGGGTATCGCGCTGCTGGCCTACGGCGGCGTGGACACCACCGGCGAAGAGCTTGCGCCGGTCGACATGATCACCGGCCCGGGCAACATCTTCGTCACGGCCGCCAAGCGCATCTGCCGCTCGCAGGTGGGCATCGACGCCGAGGCCGGGCCGACGGAGATCGCCATCCTGGCCGACCACTCGGCCGACGCGGTGCACATCGCCGCCGACCTGATCAGCCAGGCCGAGCACGACGAGATGGCGGCCAGCGTGCTGGTGACCACCAGTGAGAAGCTGGCCGACGCCACCGATGTCGAGGTGGCCGCGCAGGTCGCCACGACGCTGCACCGCGAGCGGGTGACGGTTGCGCTGAACGGCAAGCAGTCCGCCATCGTGCTGGTCGACGATCTCGACACCGGGGTACGGGTGGTGAACGCCTACGCCGCCGAGCACCTGGAGATCCAGACCGTCGACGCGGCTGAGGTCGCGGGCCGAATCCGTTCTGCGGGTGCAATTTTCGTCGGCGCCTGGTCGCCGGTGAGCCTCGGTGACTACTGCGCCGGTTCCAACCACGTGCTGCCCACCGCCGGTTGCGCGCGGCACTCCAGTGGCCTGTCCGTCCAGACGTTCCTGCGCGGCGTCCACGTCGTCGACTACACCGAGGCGGCCCTGAAAGACGTTGCGGGTCACGTGATCACGTTGGCCACGGCAGAGAACCTGCCGGCGCACGGTGAGGCTGTGCGCCGGAGGTTCGAAAGCTGATGAGCAGGAAGATTTCCCTGGCCGATCTGCCACTGCGGGAGAACCTGCGCGGCAAGTCGCCGTACGGCGCACCGCAACTCGTGGTTCCCGTGCGGCTCAACACCAACGAGAACCCGCACCCGCCGACCCAGGCGTTGGTCGACGACGTCGCCGCCTCGGTCGCCGCAGCGGCCGCAGAGTTGCACCGGTACCCGGACCGCGACGCGATGGCGCTGCGTACCGATCTGGCCGCCTACATGCAGGCGCAGACGGGTGTCGCGCTGACGGCGGAAAACCTCTGGGCGGCAAACGGTTCCAACGAAATCCTGCAGCAGCTGTTGCAGGCGTTCGGCGGGCCGGGCCGCAGCGCACTCGGTTTCGTGCCGTCGTACTCGATGCACCCGATCATCTCCGACGGCACCCAGACCGAGTGGCTGTCGGCGACCCGGGCGTCTGATTTCGGGCTCGATGTCGACGTCGCCGTGGCCGCGATCCGCGCACAGCAGCCCGACGTGGTGTTCGTGACCAGCCCCAACAACCCGACGGGGCAGAGCGTGCCGCTCGACGACCTGCGCCGGCTGCTCGACGTCACGCCGGGTGTGCTGATCCTGGACGAGGCGTACGGCGAATTCTCGTCGCAGCCCAGCGGCGTCGCGCTGCTGGCTGAATACCCGGCCAAGCTCATCATCAGCCGCACCATGAGCAAGGCGTTCGCCTTCGCCGGCGGGCGGCTGGGCTACCTGGTGGCCGACCCCGCGGTGATCGACGCGATGCTGCTGGTGCGGTTGCCCTATCACCTGTCGGTGCTGACGCAGGCGGCCGCGCGTGCGGCGCTGCGTCATGCCGATGAGACGCTGGGCAGCGTCGCCACGTTGGCCGCGGAGCGGGACCGGGTCGCAGCGGCATTGTCCGGCATGGGTTTCCGGGTCATCCCCAGCGACGCGAACTTCATCCTGTTCGGCGAGTTCGCCGACGCCGCGGCGACCTGGCAGCGCTACCTCGACGCGGGCGTACTGATCCGCGACGTCGGGATCCCCGGATTCCTGCGCACCACCGTCGGTTTGGCCTCGGAGAACGACGCCCTGCTGGAAGTCAGCGCCAAGCTCGCCGCATCGGAACCAGCCCCACAAGGAGTTTCATGACCCGCCGCGCCCGCGTCGAACGCACCACCAAGGAGTCCAGCATCGTCGTCGAGATCGATCTCGACGGCACGGGCCAGGTCGACATCAGCACCGGGGTGCCGTTCTTCGACCACATGCTGACCTCGTTGGGCACGCACGCCAGCTTCGATCTGACGGTGCACGCCAAGGGTGATGTCGAGATCGAGGGCCACCACACCGTCGAGGACACCGCCATCGTCCTCGGTCAGGCGCTCGGCCAGGCCCTGGGCGACAAGAAGGGCATCCGCCGGTTCGGCGATGCGTTCATTCCGATGGACGAGACGCTCGCCCATGCGGCCGTTGATGTTTCGGGCCGTCCGTACTTCGTGCACACCGGTGAGCCCGAGTCCATGGTGTCCTTCACCATCGCGGGTTCCTCGGTGCCGTACCACACCGTGATCAACCGGCATGTGTTCGAGTCGCTGGCCTTCAACGCCAAGATCGCACTGCACGTGCGCACCCTGTACGGCCGCGACCCGCACCACATCACCGAGGCGCAGTACAAGGCCGTGGCGCGGGCGCTGCGTCAGGCCGTCGAACCCGATCCGCGGGTGGCCGGCGTGCCGTCGACCAAGGGCACTCTGTGACAAAGAAGCTGGTTGTTCTGGATTACGGCTCGGGCAATCTCCGGTCCGCACAGCGCGCACTTGAGCGCGTGGGCGCTGCTGTCGAGGTGACCTCTGATGCCGCTGCCGCGGCTGCCGCCGACGGCCTGGTGGTGCCCGGTGTCGGTGCCTACGAGGCCTGTATGACGGGTCTGCGGTCGATCGGCGGCGAGAAGATCATCGCCGACCGGCTGGCGGCGGGGCACCCCGTGCTGGGGGTATGCGTCGGCATGCAGATTCTGTTCTCGAAGGGCGTCGAGTTCGGCGTGCAGACCGAGGGCTGCGGTCAGTGGCCCGGCGAAGTCACCCGGCTCGATGCGCCGGTGATCCCGCACATGGGCTGGAACACCGTCGATGCCGCGGCTGACAGCACGCTGTTCAAGGGGCTCGAACCGGACACCCGGTTCTATTTCGTGCATTCCTACGCCGCCCAGCAGTGGGGTGGCCATGCCGACGCGAAGGTCACCTGGGCCACGCATCACGTGCCGTTCATCGCGGCCGTCGAAGACGGCGCGTTGTCGGCGACACAGTTTCATCCGGAGAAGAGCGGCGACGCAGGTGCGACGCTGTTGGCGAATTGGGTTGAGGGGCTATGAGTTTGATTCTGTTGCCGGCCGTCGACGTGGTCGACGGCAAGGCAGTGCGGCTGGTGCAGGGCAAGGCCGGCAGCGAGACCGATTACGGTTCGGCGCTAGAGGCGGCGCAGACCTGGCAGCGCGACGGCGCCGAGTGGGTGCACCTGGTGGACCTGGACGCCGCGTTCGGCCGGGGCAGTAACCGGGAACTGCTGGCCGAGGTGGTCGGCAAACTCGATGTGGCGGTGGAGCTTTCCGGCGGCATCCGCGATGACGCCTCGCTCAAGGCGGCCATGGACACCGGCTGCGCCCGCGTGAACATCGGCACCGCCGCACTGGAGAGCCCGGAGTGGTGCAAGCGCGCAATCGGCGAGTACGGCGACCGGGTGGCCGTCGGCCTGGACGTGCAGTTCGAGAACGGCAGCTGGCGCCTGCGCGGCCGCGGCTGGGAGACCGACGGCGGCGATCTCTGGGACGTGCTGGAACGCCTTGATGGCGAAGGCTGCTCGCGCTACGTCGTCACCGACGTCACCAAGGACGGCACCCTGACGGGCCCCAACCTGGACCTGCTGAGCACCGTCGCCGGCCGCACCAAGGCGCCGATCATCGCGTCGGGCGGCGTGTCGAGCCTGGACGACCTGCGGGCCATCGCCACCCTGACGGGGCAGGGCGTCGAGGGCGCCATCGTCGGAAAGGCCTTGTACGCCGAGCGGTTCACGCTGCCCGAGGCCCTGGC
Source organism: Mycobacterium sp. SMC-16 (assembly GCF_046250085.1). Classification (NCBI taxonomy): domain Bacteria; kingdom Bacillati; phylum Actinomycetota; class Actinomycetes; order Mycobacteriales; family Mycobacteriaceae; genus Mycobacterium; species Mycobacterium sp. SMC-16. The sequence goes on along the minus strand of NZ_CP176427.1, from coordinate 3,722,327 downwards.
CGCGGTGAAGTGATCGAACCGGCGAGGTTGGCAGAGCTGGTCGCGGCCGCGACCAGCATCCTCGACGATGCCGTCGCCCCGTTCATCGCCGGCCACCAGGCCGACGCGGCAGTTCGCAAGAAGGGCAACGACTTCGCCACCGAGATCGACCTCGCCATCGAGCGCCAGGTCGTCGCGGCACTGACGGCCGCGACCGGGATCGGTGTGCACGGCGAGGAATTCGGTGGCGAGCCCATCGATTCCGAACTGGTGTGGGTGCTCGACCCCATCGACGGCACGTTCAATTACGCAGCCGGTTCGCCCATGGCGGCGATCCTGCTCGGCCTGCTGTGGCGGGGCACTCCCGTCGCGGGGCTGACGTGGCTGCCGTTCATGGGTCAGCGGTACGTCGCGACACTGGATGGCCCGGTCCGGGACGGGGATACGGTGTTGCCGCCGTTGGCGCAGACCACCCTGGCCGACTCGATTGTCGGCATCCAGACCTTCAACATCGATTCGAAGGGCCGGTTCCCAGGGCGGTGGCGCAACGCGGTGCTGTCGAGTCTGACCCGGGAATGCTCACGGGTGCGGATGCACGGTGCGACCGGTCTGGACCTGGCCTATGTCGGCGCCGGCATTCTCGGCGGCGCAATCAGTTTCGGCCACCACATCTGGGACCACGCCGCGGGCGCGGCTCTGGTGCGGGCCGCCGGCGGCATCGTCACCGACCTGGCCGGGGAGCCGTGGACCGCCGATTCGAAGTCTGCGTTGGCCGCCGCGCCCGGTGTGCACGAGAGGATGCTGGAGATCGTGAAATCCGTTGGGGTTCCGGAGGATTACCTGTGAGTCTCGCAACGCGCGTCATCCCGTGCCTGGACGTCGACGGCGGCCGGGTGGTCAAGGGCGTCAACTTCGAAAATCTCAGGGACGCCGGTGATCCCGTCGAGCTGGCCGCCGCGTACGACGCCGAGGGCGCCGACGAGCTGACGTTCCTGGACGTCACCGCGTCGTCGTCGGGCCGCTCGACCATGCTCGAGGTCGTGCGCCGTACCGCCGAGCAGGTGTTCATCCCGCTGACCGTCGGTGGCGGCGTCCGCTCGGTCGAGGACGTCGACACTCTGCTGCGCGCCGGTGCCGACAAGGTCTCGGTCAATACCGCCGCCATCGCCCGGCCCGAGCTGCTGTCGGAGTTGTCGCGCCAGTTCGGTTCGCAGTGCATCGTGCTGTCGGTCGATGCGAGGACGGTGCCGGAGGGCGCTGAAGGTTCTGTGCCGACCCCGTCAGGCTGGGAGGTGACGACCCACGGTGGTCGTCGCGGTACCGGCATCGACGCCATCGAATGGGCCACGCGCGGAGCCGAACTCGGGGTCGGGGAGATCCTGCTGAACTCGATGGACGCCGACGGCACCAAGGCCGGGTTCGACCTGGCGATGCTGCGGGCAGTGCGTGCCGCGGTGAGCGTGCCGGTGATCGCGAGTGGGGGAGCCGGCGCCGTCGATCACTTCGCCCCCGCGGTGCAGGCCGGTGCCGATGCGGTCCTGGCGGCCAGCGTCTTCCACTTCCGCGAGCTGACCATCGGTCAGGTGAAGGAAGCGATGGCGGCCGAAGGGATCACGGTGCGATGAACGTTCTGGACCCCGGGATTGCCGCCCGCATCAAGCGCAACGAGGCCGGGCTGTTCACCGCGGTGGTGCAGCAGCGCGGCACCGGCGACGTGCTGATGGTCGCCTGGATGGACGACGACGCGCTGGCCCGCACCCTGGAAACCCGTGAGGCGACGTACTTTTCGCGTTCGCGCGGTGAGCAGTGGGTCAAGGGCCTGACGTCGGGCCACACGCAGTACGTGCACTCGGTACGGCTGGACTGTGACGGCGATGCCGTGCTGCTCGAGGTCGACCAGGTCGGCGGGGCCTGCCACACGGGCGACCACAGCTGCTTCGACGCCGACCAGTTGCTCGCCCCCGAGTGATTTGTGCACGAAAATCCGCGGCCGGCGCGGAAAATCGTGCACAAATCACTCAGACGAGGGCAGATGTTGCTCGACCAGCGCCCGGCCCTCGGCTCGTAGGGCGTCGTCGACGTCGACGCCAAGTACCCGCAGCGCCGCATCGGCGATGGCCTCGGCCACGTCGTCACCGGTGATGTCCGGGTCGTCGACGCGCTGTGCGATGACCGTCTCGGTCAGCCGCACCGGCAGGCCGCAGCGGAACTCGTCACGGCCGCCCACGGCATCGACTGCCAACTCGCGGTACACGGCGTGCAACTCACGGCGCCGGCGGTGGAAGCCCTCGATGCCGTCGACCTCCGGCAGCAGATACAGCCGGCCCAGGTTCCACGGCACAGACAGCAGGTTGGCCGCGTCGCCGGCCGTCACTGCCCACAGGGCGGCCTTGGGATCGTCCACCGACCGCGTCACGCGCCGCGCGAACTCCAGCGACGGCACCACCGTCGCATCGAGCAGCGCTTCGAGGATGGCTTCCTTGTTGGGGAAGTGGTGGTACAGCGAGGCCTGACGGATGCCGACGGCCTCGGCGATGGACCGGGTCGAGGTCACCGTGAAGCCCTGCGTCACGAACAGTTCTCCGGCGGCATCGAGGATCTGCTCGACGGCGGTGCTGCCGGGGCGTAGGGCGTCGCGATGGCGGGGGCGGCCGGGGCGGCTCATGCCACTACTGTGCCACCTGCGCTCTTCCGTGCAGCGTCGGCTCGCACGAAACCCAACTGTTACATCGCGACCCACGGCGGAAACGTCGGTGACCCCTCTGCGTCACGCTTCGCATTAATTCTGTCAGTTGACAGGTATTAGGCTTCGCAGAATCGGGATCGGATGACATTTACCAACACGTCGCCGGCAGACCACGACGATCTCGCCGAGTTCGGCTACGACCAACAGCTGCACCGCTCGCTGGGCAAGTTCGCGTCGTTCGCGGCAGGCTTCTCGTTCGTCTCGATCCTGACCACGATCTTCCAATTGTTCGGCCTCGGATACAGTTTCGGCGGTCCGGCGTTCTTCTGGACGTGGCCGGTGGTGTTCATCGGACAGTTCGCGGTGGCCCTGTGCTTCGCCGAACTCGCGGCGCGCTACCCGATCTCGGGGGCCATCTACCAGTGGGCCCGTCGACTCGGCGGTGAGGTCGTCGGCTGGTTCGGCGGGTGGTTCATGATCCTCGCCCAGATCATCACGGCGTCTGCCGCGGCCATCGCGCTGCAGGTGGTGCTGCCGGCGGTGTGGTCGGGCTTCCAGATCATCGGCACCGACACCGCCCTCACGTCGGCCGACGGCGCCGCCAACGCCGTCCTGCTGGGTACGGCGCTGTTGGTCATCACCACCACGATCAACTGCATCGGCGTCCGCTGGATGTCGCGCGTGGCGACCATCGGTGTGTGCTGCGAGATCATCGGTGTGATCGCGGTCGTCGGGGTGTTCTTCACGCACGCACAGCGTGGCCCGCAGGTCGTCTTCGACACCGGTGCAACGGGTTCCGGTTACGGCTGGGCCTGGATCGCCTCGGGGCTGATGGCCGCCTACGTCATGGTCGGCTTCGGTTCGGCCGGTGAACTCGCCGAGGAGACCCGCGACGCGCGTCGGGTCGCCCCGCGCACCATCCGGTCGGCGCTCACCGTCTCGGCACTCGGCGGCGGTCTCATGATCATCGGCGCGTTGATGGCCGCGCCCAGCCTGACCGACGGCCGTCTCGCGACCGAAGGCCTGCCCTACGTGCTGGGTGCGGTGCTGTCCTCGCCGTGGGGCACGTTGCTCCTCGTCGACGTGGCGATCGCGATCTTCATCTGCACCTTGGCAATTCAGACCGCTGCCACGCGCCTGATGTTCTCCATGGCACGCGATCACCGGCTGCCGTTCTCGTCGCTGCTGTCCCGCGTCAACCCGGCTACCGGGACGCCCATCCCGCCGGCGATCGTGGTCGGTGTCGCGTGTGTCGGTGTGCTGCTGGTGAACGTCGGTAACTCCGCGATCTTCGCGACCCTGGCGAGCGTCTGCATCATCGCGATCTATATCGCCTACCTGCTGGTGACCGCGCCGCTCCTGGCACACCGACTGCGCGGAATGCGTTGGGACACCACGGCTACCGACGCCGGCGGCCGGCCGCTGTTCTCGCTGGGCCGCTGGGGTCTGCCGGTCAACTTGTTCGCCGTGATGTACGGCGTGGCGATGGTGATCAACCTGGCCTGGCCACGTCCGGAAATCTACGACCCGACCGGCACCATGCCGCTGCTGGTGTGGGCGGGGCCGTTCACCATCGTCGCCATCGTGGCGCTCGGCGCCCTGTGCTTCCCGTACCGCCGGACCCATCCGCGCCCCGTCGGGTCGCTCTGACCTCTGCCAATCAGCTACTGCCGAAAGGATTCTCATGAGTTCTTCGTCCACTTCCACCACTTCGACCACCGCGGCGGCCCGTGCGCACGCCCGGGCACAGGCCGGCACGCACACCGCGGCCATGCCCGTCGTCCCGGCATCGCTGTGGCCGACACCGCCCGCCGGCGTCGACGCCGACCGCCTGACCTGGGCCGAGACGGTGCCCGGCGGCCGCTACACCAGCAAGGTGCTGGACCGGGGAACCCGGTTGCGGCTCACCGACATCGAGGGCCGCGCCTGCGCGCATCTGTTGCTGTGGCGCGCCGACGCCCCCTGGGAACGGCTCAACACCGCCGACACCGTCAAGGTGCCGTGGCAGGCGTACCTCGGCACCGGGCATCCGCTGCTCGATGACCAGGGACGGGTCCTGGCGACCATCGTCGCCGATACCTCGGGCCACCACGATGCCCTGTGCGGCACCACGACCCGAGCCCAGAACGAAGCGCGCTACGGCGCCGGCACCGCGCACTCGGACAGCCCGGCCGGGCGCGAGCTGCTGGTGCTCGCCGCGCTCAAACACGGCCTCGGCCCGCGCGACGTCGGCCCCGGCGTGTCGTTCTTCCACGGCGTCCGCGCCGACGATGCGGGCCATCTGGTCTCGACGGGCTCGGCCGGACCCGGCACGGCCATCGAGCTGATCCTGCACCTGCCGGTGATCGTCGCCATCGCCAACACCGCACACCCGCTCGACGAGGCGCCGGCCTTCGAGACCTCCGACCTGGAGGTGCTGGCCTGGTCTGCCCCCGCCGACCTGGCCGACCTGGCCGCCCGCGCCGAAACGATCGGGCCCGAATACGAACGCGCGCACCGCAACACCGAAGACGTCTGGACCGCACTGCATCTCACCGAAGGAGTTCCCGCATGAGCACCGCCATCGACTCGGTTCCCGCGCTGGTGTCCGGCACGACCATCCGCGACGAGATCGTCGAGGCCCGCGGCCCCTGGTCGGCGATCGTCGCGGCCGGCGATGTGCTGACCATCGTCGACCTGCGCGGCAACCAGGCCGTGGACACGCTGATCTACGGCGCCCACGACACGTCCCGGCGGTACAGCGCCCAGACCACCATCACGGCGCAACGGTCGTTGTTCGTCAGCACCGGAACAGTGCTGCGGGACAGCGACGGTGAGGCACTGATGACCGTCGTGGCCGACGAGGTGGGTAACCACGACACCGTCGGTGGCGCCTGCTCACAGGAGTCGAACACGCTGCGCTACGGCCACCACACCCGGCACCAGCACGCCTGCGTCGAGAACTTCCTGATCGAAGGCGCCCGGTACGGTCTCGGAAAGCGTGATCTGGCGCCGAATCTCAACTTCTTCATGAACGTGCCGGTGGAGGCCGACGGCACGCTCGGCATCGTCGACGGGCTGTCGGCGCCGGGACTGCGGGTGGCGCTGCGCGCCGACACCGACGTCCTCGTACTGGTGTCCAACTGCCCGCAGATCAACAACCCGTGCAACGGCTTCGATCCGACACCGGTGCGGATGATCGTCACCCGCCCGTCCTGATCCACGTTCTCTCGCACCGCGTTCTGCATTCGAAGGAGTACCCGAATGGCGCCATCCGCCCTCACCGTGCTGCGGCCCGGGCCGAGCACCACCGTCCAGGACTGGCCGGGCCGCATCGGCTACTGGCAGGTGGGCGTACCGCCGTCGGGGCCGATGGACGACCTGTCCCTGCGGCTGGCCAACCTCGCGGTCGGCAATGCCGAGGGGGCACCGGGCCTCGAGGCCACGATGGCCGGTCCCACACTGGGATTCGACGAGGCGACGGTCGTCTGCGTCACCGGCGCGCCGGTATCGGTCACGCTCGACGGGGTGCCGGCGCGGCAGTGGGCGCCCATCGCCGTCCCGGAGGCCGGCGTGCTCGAGATCGGTGCGGTGCAGGGCGTCGGCATGCGGATCTACATCGCGGTGGCCGGCGGCATCGAGGCCGAGGCGTACCTCGGCTCGCGCTCGACGTTCACGCTCGGGAAGTTCGGCGCCGGCGGGCGGGCGCTCGCGGCCGGTGACCGTCTCGATCTGGGTGTTCCAGGCGGACGACCGCGCCGCCTCACCGATGAGGAGATCCCATCGATCGGTCACGAATGGCGGCTGGCGGTGACCGAGGGACCCCACGGCGCGCCGGAGTTCTTCACCCGCGCTGACATCGAGAGCCTCTATGAGGCCACGTATCTGGTGGACCACAACCTCGACCGCACCGGCGTGCGCCTGGTCGGGCCGAAACCGCAGTGGGCGCGGCCCGACGGCGGTGAGGCCGGACTGCACCCGTCGAACATCCACGACACCCCGTATTCGGTTGGCGCACTGGACTTCACCGGCGACACCCCAATCCTGCTCGGCCCGGACGGACCCAGCCTCGGCGGTTTCGTCTGCCCGGTGACGGTGACGTCGGCGGACCGCTGGAAGCTCGGACAGCTCACGCCCGGCGACCGGGTGCGCTTCGTTCCGGTGCGGGCCAGTGCCGCGGCACCGCTGGCGGCGCTGGGGACATCCCGGCGCGCGGCGTCGCCGGTGGTGCGCAGCCCGCGCGGTGACGGCGATGACGGCGTGTTGCACCGCGGGGTCACCGGCGACGGTACGACGTCGATGACGTTGCGCCGCAGCGGCGACGACAACCTGCTGGTCGAATACGGCACGATGACACTGGATCTGGTGTTGCGGGCGCGGGTGCACGCCCTGCACACCGCGATCGAGGCACACCGGCCGCGCGGGATCATCGACCTGACGCCTGGAATCCGTTCGCTGCAGGTCAAGTTCGACGCCGCGCTCACCGATCACCAGGCGATGACGGCCTTCGTACTCGATCTCGAGTCCGCGCTCGGGCCCGTCGACCAGCTGGTGTTGCCGAGCCGTTCGGTTCGGCTGCCGCTGAGTTGGGACGATCCGACCATCCGGCTGGCCATCGACCGGTACCGCAACGGTGTGCGCGACGACGCGCCGTGGTGCCCGAGCAACATCGAGTTCATCCGCCGGATGAACGGCCTGGAGTCGCAGCAGGAGGTGTTCGACATCGTCCATGCGGCAAGCTATCTCGTGCTCGGCCTGGGTGATGTGTACCTCGGCGCGCCCGTCGCCACGCCGGTCGATCCACGCCATCGCGTGGTCACCACCAAGTACAACCCGGCACGGACCTGGACGCCGGAGAACGCGGTCGGCATCGGCGGCGCTTACCTCTGCATCTACGGCATGGAAGGCCCGGGCGGCTACCAGCTGATGGGCCGTACCACCCAGGTGTGGAACCACCGATTCCCGCTGTCCGCACCCGGTTTCGAGCCCGAGCAGCCGTGGCTGCTGCGGTTCTTCGACCAGGTGTCGTGGTATCCGGTGTCCTCCGATGAGCTCACCGACCTGCGGGCCGACGTCGCCGCCGGCCGCGGCACCGTCGACATCACCGACGGTGAGTTCCGGATCGCCGACCATCTGGCCTTCCTCGCGCGGGAGGCCGACGACATCGCCGCGGTGCGACAGCGGATGACCGCCGCCCGCAACGAGGAACGCGCCCGCTGGGAGGCCAGCGGCGAGATCGGCGCACGCAAGAAGCGCTGCGCCACAACAGGACAGGAAGTCGCATGACGGACCGGATCAGCGCCGCCTACGCGGCCATCGCGCAGCGGCCGGAAGCCTTCATCACCGTGCGCGACGAGGACACCGTGCGCCGCGAGTTCGCGCAGGCGCAGGGCCCACTGGCCGGACAGCTGCTGGCAGTCAAAGACAACGTCGACGTCGCCGGCCTCCCGACCACCGCCGCGTGCCCGGGCTACGCCTACACCCCGGACGCCGACGCGCCCGCGGTGGCGGCGCTGCGGGCGGCCGGGGCGGTGGTGATCGGCAAGACCAATCTGGACCAGTTCGCCACCGGGCTCGTCGGCACCCGAAGCCCCTACGGCGCCGTGCGTGACGCGCAGCGGCCGGACCGGATCTCGGGCGGCTCGTCATCGGGTTCGGCGGTCGCGGTGGCCATCGGTGCGGCCGACCTCGGAATCGGCACGGACACGGCGGGATCCGGCCGGGTGCCGGCGGCGTACCAGGGCCTGGTCGGCATCAAGGGCACCATTGGCCTGGTGTCGACCGCGGGTGTCGTCCCGGCCTGCCCGAGCTATGACTGCGTGACGATCCTGGCGCGGGATCTGGCCACGGCGGAGAACGCCATGGCCGTGATGGCAGCCACGACTCAGCGGCCCTGGCCCACGTCGACCCGCTTCGCCGCCCCGGCCGACCCGATCCTGGCCGTCCCGGCCGAGCTCCCGGCGATGGCGCCCGGGTGGGATGTCGCGTTCCAGCGCGCGGTCGATGCCGCGCGGGACGCCGGGATGCGAATCGTTCCCATCGATCTCACGGACTTCCTGGCGGCCGCACGGCTGCTGTACGAAGGCGCGCTGGTCGCCGAACGTACCGAAGCGGTGGGGGACTTCATCGCCGCCGCCGGTGCCGATGCCGGTCTCGATCCGACCGTCGCGGCCATCATCGCCGCCGGCGGCGCGCACACCGCGACCGGACTGCTGCGCGACCGTCGTGAGCTGGACCGCCTGCGGGAGCGGGCATTCCGGGCCCTGGAGGAGTGCGACGCGCTGCTCGTCCCGACCGCTCCGCTGCAGCCGACGCTCGCGGAGGTGGCGGCCGACCCCGTCGCGGTCAACGCCCGGATCGGCACGTACACCAATTTCTGCAATCTCTTCGACATGTGCGGTGTCGCGGTTCCGGCAGGCGAGGTTGTCGAATCCGACGGCACCACAGCGCAATTCGGTGTCACAGTATTGGGCCGGGCCTTCGATGACGCCGTGGTGGCGGACATCGCGGCCCGGCTGGGCGGTGGTGACCGGGGCACCGTGGCGTCGTGGCCGGAGCGGGCGGGCGCCGGGGTGATGACGCTGGTGGTGGCCGGTGCGCATCTGCGTGATCAGCCGCTGGCCGGTCAGCTCCACGATCTCGGGGCGCGGTGGGACGGCCCGGCCCGCACGGCCGAGCGCTATCGCATGACGGCGCTGCCGTCGGGCAAGCCCGCGCTGGTGCGGCTGCCGCATGGCGGGCGGGCCTTCGAAGTGGAGCGCTGGTCGCTCTCGCCGGCGGCGCTCGGGACGTTCCTGGTCGCCCTCCCGACGCCGATGGGACTGGCGGCGGTGGAACTCGACGACGGGTCCTGGGAGACCGGGTTCGTGTGCGCCGACGAAGAGGCCATCGCCGCGCCCGACATCTCGGAGTTCGGTGGCTGGCGCGCCTACCTCCAGGCCAGGGAGTTCGCCACCCAGTGATTTGTGCACGATTTTCCGCGGCGGCCGCGGAAAATCGTGCACAAATCCCGGTCGGTTACGCTGCAACGAATATGACGAGCGAACCGTGGACCCTCGCCGACGCAAGCCGTCAGGACGGACGCGTCGCGGTGGTCACCGGCGCCGGCAGCGGTATCGGTGTCGAGATCGCCAGGGGGCTGGCCGGGCTCGGGGCGACGGTGGTGCTGGCCTGCCGCAATGCCGAGGCCGCTCGGCGGGTGCAGACCGCACTGCCGGACGCGACAACCGAATTCGCGGAACTGGACCTGGCGGATTTGGCGTCGGTGCGGCGCTGCGCCGAGAGCCTGCGTGCGCGGCACCGCAGGATCGACCTGCTGATCAACAACGCCGGCGTCATGCATCGGGTGCGCGCCGAGACGAAGGACGGTTTCGAGGGCGATTTCGGGGTGAACTTCCTCGGGCACTTCGCCCTCACGGGCCTGCTGCACGACCGCGCCGCGCGCATCGTGATGGTGAGCAGCGTGACGCACCGCCGCGGCGTCATCGACTTCGAGGATCTGCACAGCCGCAAGAAGTTCCGCAGCACGAAGGCGTACGCGAATTCGAAACTCGCGCAACTGCTGTTCATGTCCGAGTACAACCGGCGGCACCAGGCCATGTGCGTGGCCGCGCACCCCGGCAGCGCCAGGACGGCGATCCTGCGGGACCAGGGGTGGCAGCAGCTGGCGTATCACCCGCGGCTGCGGTTCTCCACGTCGTGGTTCGTGCAGGACGCCGACGGCGGGGCACTGCCGATCCTGCGCGCGGCGACCGATCCCGACGCCGTTGCCGGTGACTTCTACGGCCCGGGCGGGCGTCTGCAGATGACGGGCGCGCCGGTGAAGGTCGAACTCGCCCCTGCCGCGCGCGATCCGCTTGTCGCGCAGCGCCTGTGGGAGACGGCGGAATCCCTCACCGGCGTCCGGTTCTAGCGCGGTACGGCGGGCATGACCTCGTCGACGACGCGGTGCAGGTAGGGCCAGGCGAGCTCGGGCGGTAGACCACCGCAGAGCGGGTGCAGGGACAGCACCCCGTCCCGGGCAATGGCCTCGATCGCCTGGTCCACCGAATAGATGCGGTGGCTGCCGTTTTCGGCACGCAGCGCATCGATGGTCTGCGCGGTGGACAGGCTGACGATGTGCGGGTCGTGATGGCCGTCGGCGTATGTCATCGCATCGTGGAGCAGGTATGGCCCGATCTCGTCCCAGGCCCGGTCCACGTCGTCGGCGACGAAGACCGTCGTCGGGAACCCGGGCCGCGGTTGCTGCATCCGGCCGGGAACGCGGCCCTGCCTTGCACATTCGTCGTAGTAGGCGTCGGCCAGCTCCGGCAGGTTGTTCTGGGCGTTGAACCCGAGCCCGAAGCGGGCCGCGCGGCGTGCGGCCCGCGGCGTGCCGCCGCCATAGGACAGCCGCACCTTGCGCTCGGGTGCGGGCCGGACCAGCACACCGCGTTCGTTGTCGTAAAAGGGCGCTCCGTCAAGGGCTTTGAGTAACACCGTCAGGTGCGCTTCGGCCAATTCGCCACGGCGGTGATAGTCGACGCCGAGCGACTCGAACTCCTCGGGCCGGTAGCCGACGCCCAAGGTGTAGGAGATCCGTCCGCCGCTGAGATGGTCCAGTACGCCGATGTCCTCGGCCAGCCGCACCGGGTTGTACAACGGCAGGATGAGGGCGCTCACGGCGATGGGCACCGATGTGGTGCGGGCGGCCAGTGCCGCGGCCATCGGCAACGGGCTGGGCAGGTACCCGTCTTCGGCGGCGTGGTGCTCGGACACCACCAGCAGGATCAGGCCGCGGGATTCGGCCCACGCGGCCATGTCGAGCGCGGCGGGATACAGCGACGACGCCGGCGCGCCACCGGCGGGGGCCCGCATGTCGAACCGCAGGGTGAACACGAAACCCTAACGCGCCGCGGCCAGTAGGGTCGCGAGCTCGGACTCGATGCCGTCGGTGATGGTGGCGGCGTCGGAGACGTGCCGGGAGTCCGCCGTCACCGACAGGCACAGGTTGTTGTTCCAGGACATGGCGATGACGCTGGGACCCATGCCGTGGTACAGCGGCCCGGCCGGATGGAAGCGCAGGGCCGGCAGGTTGAGGAACACCGGATCGTCGACCGCGATGCCGCTGGCATTGGACACGATGACGTTGCACGGCCACGAGATCCGTTCGGCCAGGCCGAACCGCTCGATGGTGCGGAACAGCAGATTGACGGCGCGGCCCGGAGCGTATTCGTTCCACTGCCGAAACAGGTTGACGCCCCGTTGTTCCTGCACTGCTTTGACCGCCCGCGCGTGTTCGGCGACGGCGAGCAGGCGCCGCACCGGATCGGCCACCGTGGTGTTCAGGTTGACGCGCAGCACCGTGGTGGTGCCGATGCCGTCGGTGACGTAGTCGGACGTGTCGGCAGCACGCATCGCATAGGGCACGGCCGCCACCAGAGGCTGCTGCGGACGCCGGCCCTGCCGGTGCAGTACACCGTCCAGGGCGGCGCCCACACAGCTGAGCAGGATGTGGTTGATGGTGACCGAAAACCGTTGGGCCACCGTCTGGAGATCTTCGAGCGGCAGGACGGTGACGGCCGCGGTCGAGGTACCCGACAGCGAACAGTTCAGCGCCGTCCGTGGTGCTTTCACGTCGAGGTGGCGGGCGGCCCACTTGCCACGCAGGACGCGCGCCGAGGTGGCCACGAGCCGGGGGAGTCGCCGGAGGCGCCGCGCCTTACGGGCGGCGGCATCGCGCGCGATCGCCGCCGGCCGCGCCGGAAACGTCGCCGATTCGGGAACGGCCTTGGCGGGCCGGGTACTCAGATCGCCCGGTGTCATCAGACAACCGGTGACCTCGATTGCCGAGTCACCGTCGACGAGGAGGTGATGCACCACCGAGATGAGATACGCGTAGCCGGGGTCGTCGTCTTCCAGAACGTACATGTGCCACAAGGGTTCCCGTCGGTCCAGGTGCATTGCCCGGACCGCGGCCAGCGCCTTGGCCGCACCGACTGCACCTCCGGGCGCGGGCATGGGCAGGGCTGTCACATGCGCCGACACGTCGATCTGCGGCCGGGCCACCAGCATGGGCCGGTCCAGGTTGAACCACGGGTCGTACAGCACCTTGCGGTACGCGGGCATCAGGTGCATGCGGTTGTCGAGGGCCGACACCACGTAGTCCCGCAGATTTCCGATCACCGAACTGCGATCGACGAGGATCAGCGACATGCCGTTGCCGACCTGCAGCCCGGTCTCCTGATAGAGCTGCCAGGCGTCCATCCCGCTGACCCGCTCGGCGCGGGGCATGGCCGTGTTCATGCCGCCGGCGTGTAGAACTGCCGTACCCAGTGGCGGTACTTGCCGATCGGCCCGTCGCCGGGCGTCAGCTTGGGGTGCTCGAGGTACACCTTGTCGTCCCAGATCAGCTGATCACGCTGGACCTCGTAGGCGACGACCTGCAGCACGATCCAGCCCGCCAGGCGTTCGACCGGTGCCAGCAGCGCGCGCACAAGCCGGTTGCGCACATGCCTTTTCGCGGCGATGCCGATGTAGATGTCGACGTTGCGTTCGGCGACCGGCGTGGGCAGCACCATCTGGCGGACCGTCAGGCCGCCCTGGATGGCGATCTCCACCAGGGAGAAGCCGAGGCCAACCAGAACCGACTTGAAGTGGAAGCTGACACCGCCGATCACCGGAATGGGCTTGGTGCCACCGTATTCGGTATAGATGCGCGGACCGTCGATCTCCATCGGTTTGGGTACGACGAAGTCGCGGAACTTGTGGATGGTCGCGAAATGCGCGTGGTCCAAACCATTTTCGTTGACTTCCTGCGGATGGGTCTTGAAATGCAGCTTCTTGGTGGCGATCGGATGCCAGCCTGCATCGGCGGCGGGCAGGTCGAGCTCGAAAGCCGGTTGCTGCCCGGGTGGACCGTGGTACACCATGATCATGCCCAGGTGGTTGCGGACCGGCAGCGTCTTGAGTGCCGCGCCGCGCGGCGGCTCTCCGGTCGGCGTCGAGACGCAGGTGCCCGACGGAGCGAATCTGAACTCGTGGAACGGGCAGACCACGGCTTCGCCGTCGACCCAGCCACGTTTCCCGATGTGGGCGCCGAGGTGCGGGCAGTAGGGCTCGGCGGCGGACAGTTCGCCGGATGCAGTCTGGAAGACGATGATCTCGCCGTCGAGGAAGCGCCGCGTCAGCACCGTCCCGGGCCCCAGCTCGTGGGCGAACGCCACCGCGTACCAGCTGTAGGGGTACGGCGGGAACGCGTCCCCGGCCCGGCTGAGGTTCGTCACTTCCGTCGTTGAGGTCATCGCAGCCCTTTCGCTGTCCGCGCGGCGGAGTCGAATCCGATACAGGTGACGCGTCGACGGCGCCGGCGACGGGCATGCGGCAATCCTGCACGTGTCCGTAGATTTCCCCGACTACGTTCCCGCGTCCACGTCGTTGCGGGTGGCTAGTAGAACATGTTCTAGTTCGCAGTAGACCACTAGTTCGACAACCGTCGCAAGAGAACCGAAAGACTCTGTCGCGCACGTAAATTACCGATATTCGGCAAGGTACTGGCCAGTAATACTGCCAATAGCCGGACAGAGCCCGGCTGGTGTGTTAGGCGATGACCCGGCCGGCTTTTGCCCGCGCCGACCACCGGCCGTGGTCGTAACCGACCTCGACCGGATGCGAAAAGGCCTCCGACACATGATCGGTCGTCACAGTCTCGACCGCTGGTCCCACCGCGACCGTGCGGCCGCCGGAGATCAACAGTGCGTGGGACGTCGACGTCGGCAGCTCCTCGAGGTGATGCGTCACCAGGATCGAAGCCATTTCGGGATGTGAATGCTCAAGCGTGTCAAGGGTTTCCAGCAGCTGCTCGCGCGCGGCGACATCGAGTCCGGTTGTCGGTTCGTCGAGGAGCAGCAGCCGCGGCTCGGCGATCAGCGCGCGGGCGATCAGGGTCCGGCCCCGTTCGCCCTGCGAGAGCGTCGGCCACACCGCATCGGCGCGGTGGGTCAGTCCCACCGTCCCGATCAGCTCGTCGGCCCGTGCGATGTCGTCGGCGGTGGGTGTCCAGCGGGCCGCGGTGTCGATGGTGCCGGTGATCCCGGTCAGGACCACCTCGCGCACCGTCAGTGGGTACTGCAGCCGGTGCCGGGGATTCACGTGGCCGATCGACCGGCGCAGCGGTGCCAGGTCGGTGCGGCCCATCTGCGCACCCAGGACCCGAACGACACCGGTCGTCGGGAACGTCACCGCACCGCAGAAGCCGAGCAGCGTGCTCTTGCCCGCGCCGTTGGGGCCGAGCAGCGCCCAGTGCTCGCCCTCGCGCACCGTCAGCGAGATGCCGTCGATGATCTGCTTGCCTTCGCGGCGGAAGGTCACGTTGTCGATCTCGAGGACCGGGGTCATGTGAACGACTCCTTCAAAGCGCTCAGGTGGGTGCGGCTCGCGGCGGCTGCGGCGTCGGGATCGCGCGCGACGATGGCGTCGGCGAGTTGTTGATGCAGTGCGTGGTCGCACGGCTCTGATGCGATCGGGCGGATCTTCAGCATGTCGATCATGGCCAGCCGCAGCCGGGGCAGGAATGCGTCGAACAGCTGGGTCAGCACGTCGTTGTGCGCCGCGGCGATCACGGCCCGGTGAAAGGCCATGTCGGCGTCCACATGTTCGGGGACCGACTGGCCGGTGACGCCGCGGGCGGCAAGGGTGCGCCGGATGGTGCGCAGATCGGCCGGTGTGCGCCGCGTTGCGGCGAGCGCGGCGCCCTCGGCCTCGATCGCGATGCGAGCCTCGATCACCGAGGCCACGTTCGCGCTGCGCAGCACGGTGTCCCAGTCGTCGGTGACATCGAGGGCGGTGACGAAGACGCCCGCGCCCTGGCGGCTGTCGAGGACGCCCTTTCCGGCGAGTTCGCGGATGGCCTCACGCAGGGTGGAACGGCCGACGCCGAGCTGGGCGGCCAGCGTGGTTTCGCCCGGAAGCCGTTGTCCGAGAGCCCATTCGCCGTCTTTGATGCGCATCAGGAGAAGCTGGGCGGCCTGTGCCGCCAAGGGCTGGCGCGATACCTGCGAGACCATGGAACCTCTCTACTTGTCTGAGGAGTTGTGTATAGTCTAACCATCATGACGCGCGTGCTTCTCCTTGGCTGCCGCGGCGGGGTCTGAAACGACCGGCCCCCTGCCGTGGGGCTCTGTCGCGACCGGTCACCTCCAAACCTGACCGAGAGCAGATCACTCATGAGCACCACCTGGAACCGTCAACAACCGTCAACCATGCCGTGGCACCGTTACACCGATGTCTTCGATCGGGTGGACATCCCTGTGATCCAACGGGATTGGCCCAGTCAGCGAATCACCGCCGCGCCGCTGTGGGTGCCCGTCGACCTGCGCGACGGCAACCAGGCCCTGGCCGAGCCGATGGACCCCGATCGCAAACGCCGATTCTTCGAACAGCTCGTCGCCATCGGCTACAAGGAGATCGAGGTCGGTTATCCCTCGGCGTCCCAGACCGATTTCGACTTCGTGCGCCTGTTGGCCGAAACCGACATCGCACCGCCGGATGTCACCATCGCGGTGTTCACCCCGGCCCGTCGCGACCTGATCGAGCGCACCGTCGACTCGGTGCGGGGTATGCGCAACGACGTCGTCATCCACATGTACACCGCGACCGCGCCCACGTGGCGAAACACCGTGCTGGGCAAGGACCGCGACGAGCTGCGCAGTCTGATCCTGCACGGCGCGCTCGACGTGCTGACTTTGACGGAGGACATGCCGGACATCCGGTTCCAGTTCTCGCCAGAGGTGTTCAACCTCACCGAGCCCGATTACGTGCTGGAGATCTGCGACGCCGTGGCGCAGCTGTGGGACGCCACCGAGAGCCGGCCGGTGATCCTGAATCTTCCTGCCACCGTCGAGGTTGCGACGCCCAATGTGTATGCCGACCAGATCGAATACATGCACCGGAACCTGGCCCGGCGCGACGCGGTGATCTTGTCGGTGCACCCGCACAATGACCGGGGGACCGGCGTGGCTTGCGCCGAATTGGCCGTGCTGGCAGGCGCGCAACGCGTCGAGGGCTGTGTGTTCGGCAATGGTGAGCGCACCGGCAACGTCGACATCGCCACCCTGGCCCTGAATCTGTATGCGCAGGGCGTCGATCCGATGATCGACTTCTCCGATATCGACGCGATCGCCCGCACGGTGTCGCACTGCACCCGGATGCCGATCCACGAACGCCATCCCTACGTGGGCGACCTGGTGCACACCGCGTTCTCGGGAACCCATCAGGACGCCATCAAGAAGGGACTGGCCGAACACCGGGCCCGGGCGGCGGCCGAGAACCGCGACGAACGCGAAATCGATTGGCGGGTGCCGTATCTGCCCATCGATCCGGCCGACATCGGCCGCAGTTACGACGCGGTCATCCGGGTGAATTCACAGTCCGGCAAGGGCGGCATCGCGTATCTGCTGCACACCGGGTACGGGCTGGACCTGCCGCGCCGGCTGCAGATCGACTTCGCCCGGCACGTGCAGGCCCATACCGACGGCAGTGGCGCCGAGGTGACCGCCGCCGAGCTGTACGACCTGTTCGAGGCGACCTACCTGGGCTGCGGCGGCCCGGTCGAGCTGAAGGACTGGCAGGTCAGCAGTGACGACACCACCGAGATCACGGTGACGGTCAACGGCATCGCCCGCACCAGTACGCATCGCGGCGTCGGCCCCGTCGAGGCGCTGACGCAGGCGCTGGCGGATGTGGACCGGCCTGTCGAGATTCTGGGCCTCACCCAGCAGTCGATCGGCGCCACCGCGGTCACCTACCTCGAACACCGCGGCGGCTGGTCGTGCGGCCGCAGCGACTCGGTGCTCACCGCGTCGCTGGCGGCGGTGATCCGGGCGGCCAACGTGGGTAGCGATTGACGCTGGGTCAGGACCGGGTGGTTGCTCTGTGCAGGGCGCGCACCACACTGTGCTTGCCCAGATCGATCTTGAACTCGTTCTGGCTCAGCGCAACCGCACCGGCCATGGCCGCTTCGGCGGCGCGACCGAACGTCGTGGTGTCGGCAACGTTGCCCACCAATGCGGCCTCGGCGTCGGTGGACCGCCATGGTCTGGCGGCGACGCCTCCCATGGCGATTGCGGCCGAGGTGATGATCCCGTCGTCGATCGTCATGCCGACGGCCACAGAGACCAGGGCGAATGCGTAGCTGTGGCGGTCACGCACCTTGAGATACCAACTGTGGAAGGCGTACTCGGAGGGCGGCAGCTCGACACCGACGATCAGCTCACCCGGATGCAGCACGTTGTCCTGCTCTGGGTGATCCCCAGGGAGCCGGAAGAACTCGGCCAGTGCGATGGTGCGGGCGCCTGCACGCGACCGTACGTGCACGACGGCGTCGAGGATCGTCAGTGCCACCGCCATGTCCGACGGGTGCACCGCGACGCACGCGGGGCTGGCGCCGAACAGTGCGTGCTCGCGGTTGAACCCGTCACGTGCAGCGCACCCGGAGCCGGGCGCGCGCTTGTTGCATGCCGGGAACGTGACATCCATGAAGTACGGGCAGCGGGTGCGCTGCATGAGATTGCCGCCGGCAGTGGCCATGTTCCGCAGCTGTGTGGTCGCTCCGGACAGGATCGCGTGTGACAGCACGGGGTACCTGGTGCGGATCAGGTGATGATTGGCGATCGCGCTGTTCGTCACGCCCGCGCCGATCATCACGCCGCCGCTGTCGGTGGCGGTGATCTCGTCCAGGCCCAGCCTGCCGATGTCGATCACCGACGACGGCTGTGTGACACCGAGTTTCATCAGATCGAGCAGGTTGGTGCCGCCGGCGTAGTAGCTGCCGCCGGTCGCGCCTGCCAGGCCGAGGGCGTCCTCGACGTCGCGCGCGCGGTGGAAGTCGAATGTCTTCATCGGCCACACTCGGGCAGGCAGGACGCGATGGCGCCCACGATGTTGGGGTAGGCGCCGCAGCGGCAGATGTTGCCCGCCATGCGTTCGCGAATCTCATTGGCAGACAGGGCCTCGGGGCCCCTGGCAAGATCGGCGTACGGGCCGTCGAAGGACGCGGCGGACAGGTCGCCACGGGCGTGCTCTTCGAGAAGCGCATGCGCAGAGCTGATCTGGCCGGGCGTGCAGTAACCGCACTGGAATCCGTCGTGGTCGACGAAGGCCTGTTGCAGCGGATGAAGCTGGTCGCCGTGCGCGATGCCCTCGATGGTCAGGACGCTGGCCCCGTCGATCGACACGGCGAGCGTCAGGCAACTCACCACGCGCCGGCCGTTGACGCTGACCGTGCACGCGCCGCAAAGGCCGTGGTCGCAGCCCTTCTTGGTGCCGGTGAGCTCGAGACGTTCGCGCAGCAGGTCGAGCAGCGTCGAGCGGACATCGGTATGCACGGAGACCGGAACACCGTTGATCAACAGCTCGACAGTGTGCGGTGGTGAATTGTCAGCCGTCATGATGTTGGCTCCTTGCGGGCATTGCTGAAGGGGGACAACAGATTTTCGACAGTGATGGGCAAGTCGCGCGAGCGTCGACCCGTGGCGTGGTATACCGCATTTGCGATCGCGGCGGGCACACCGCAGATGCCGATCTCGCCGATACCGCGGGCGCCGAATACCGTCAGGTGGCGGTCGGCACCGTCGATGAAGCTGATGTCGAAGGCGGGTACGTCGGCGTGCGTGGGCAGGTAGTACTCGCCCAGGGCGTGACCCGTTCCGGGGTCGTATGGCACCTGCTCCATCAACGCCATGCCGAGCCCGAACGTGATGCCACCGATCACCTGACTACGTGCGAGTTTCGGGTTGATGACCCGCCCGCAGTCCATCACCGCCACCCATCTCGTCACCGATGCCCGCCCGATTTGTTCGTCCACCTCCACCTCGCAGAAGTGGGCGCCGAACGACTGTGACACCGGCCCGTTTTCGGGTGGCCCGCCGCTGCCGGCGGTGAAGGACAACTGGTCGAGCAGGTCGCTGTCTGCTGTCGCGAGCACCGACGCGACGGGGATGCCTGCCCGTGTCGGCCGGCTGCCGACGATCTGGCCGCCCTGGATGTCCACCGCGGACAGGTCACATCCGGCATACGGTGAGCTCGCGGCGGTGATGACGTATTCGAGCACCCGACGCTTCCATTCGCGGGCAGCCTCGAACACCGCCGAACCGACGGCGGCAGTGGTTTGCGATGCGCCGCTATAAGGCGCGGTTGGGAAGTCCGAGTCGCCGGAGAAGAACGCGACGTGCGGCAGGTTCAAACCGGCGGCGTCCGCGGCGATCTGGGTCATGGCAGTCCGCACGCCGGTGCCGACTTCGTGGGTGGCAGAAGAGAATTCGACAGTGCCCTCGCGTGTGGTGCGGACGTGACAACCGGCCGGCATCCGGCGCCCCGGATAGGTGGCGGTGGCCATGCCCCATCCGACGAGCACGCCGCCGCGCCGCAGCGAGCGGGGTCGGTGCGGTCGATGCTCCCAGCCGAAGCGATCGGACCCTTGCCGGTAACACTCGACGAGATGCTCGTCGGACCAGGGCCGTCCGCTGGCTTGATCGTTGTCCGCGTAGTTGGCTATCCGCAGTTCCAGCGGATCGATGCGTAGTTCGTACGCGAGTTCATCCATCGCGACTTCCAGGGCGAACAAGCCCGGTGCTTCGCCGGGTCCGCGCATGAAGCACGGGGTGGGCCGGTTCACGCGGGCAACGTTGTGCGACAACACCATTCGCGGGGATTGATAGAGGAACCGCGTCGACAATCCGGCCGGCTCGCAGAAGTGGCCGACGGTGGAGGTTTCAGTGAGGGTGTGGTGCTCGATGCTGGTCAACCGAGCCTGAGCGTCAGCGACCAGGCGCAGATGTTGTTCGGTGCGCGGACGGTGTCCGGTCGAGGTGAACATCTGGTCGCGGCTGACGACCAGCTTGACGGCTCGTCCCGTCATCCGCGCTGCGGTGGCGCACAGCACGACGTGCATCCACAGGAAACTCTTCGAGCCGAACGCGCCTCCGACCAATGGGGCGACGATCCGGATGTGGTCGACCGAGATGCCCAGATAGGTTGCCAGCGTTTGTCGTTCACCGTCGATCCACCGTGTGCTGTCGTACACGGTGAGGTGATCACCGTCCCAGCTGGCGATCGTCGATGCCAGCTCGATGGGGTAGTGGGCGTTCTCCGAAGTGGTGTAACGCGACGAGATTCTGATGCCCTCGACCGGTTCGTCGGCGGGGCCGCGGTGGTCTTGGAGTTTCTCTTCCGGCAGTTTCACGAAATGGTCGGGCTGGTACACCCCGCCGCGCACGATCCGATCGTCGCCGTGGTCCCGGTCTTCGGGCCGGTCGAGCGCCTCACGAGCCGCCAGCACGGCGGGCAGCTCGTCATAGGTCAGGTCCATCAGTGACGCGGCGAACTGCGCATTTTCCAGCGTGTCGGCGACGACGACTGCCAGATGCTGACCGCGGTGCTGGACCGTCAGATCCGACAGTGGTGGCCGGCGTTCCAATGGCAGGTCCCAGGTGAGGACCTCGGGAAGCATGTGGAGGGAAGGACAATTCAGCGGCGACAGAACACACACCACTCCTGGTGCGGCCTCGGCGCGGGCGGTGGCGGCGACCAGCGAGTCGCGGGTGACGTGCCCGTGCGAGATATCCGACTGCACCAGAACCGCATGCAGCACCCCGGGCAGCGTGGTGTCGGCCGCGTAGCGGGCTCGACCGGTCACCTTGTCAGTGCCCTCGACCCGGTTGACCGGCCGCCCGATCGCTGCGGTCCCGTGCTCGCCGTCGGCACTCGTCGGCGACGGATCCCCCGTTATCGTCATGCCACCTCCTTACGCGGGAGCGGTGGTCGGCGACGGCCGCCCGTGTCAGCGTCGCAGGACGGCAGGGGTCGTGTCATCAGTCAGCTGACTGGCATCGCTGACTGAACGGGTTTGCTCAGTCATGAAACTGATGGCTGGGACAGCAGCGTCGGCTATACAGGAGCGACAACGACGCAAGCGAGGACAATCGATGATGCCCACTGTTGCCGACCACGTCATTGCCACACTGCAGGCCAGCGGGGTGGACCGGGTGTTCGGCCTGCCCGGTGACAGTCTCAACGGATTCACCGATGCGATCCGGCGCGCCGACGGATTCACGTGGGAGCACGTGCGTCACGAAGAAGCGGCCGCCTTCGCCGCCGCGGGTTTCGCCGCGGTGACCGGTCAATTGGCCGTGTGTGCCGGTAGTTGTGGTCCAGGAAATCTGCACCTGATCAACGGCTTGTTCGACGCGCAACGCAGCCGCGTACCGGTGCTCGCCATTGCCGCCCACATCCCCGCCGCCGAGATCGGTTCTCAGTACTTTCAGGAAACCCACCCGCAAGAACTGTTCCGCGAGTGCAGTGTCTTCTGCGAAATGGCCGGCACCCCGGAGTCCGCGGTACGCGTGCTGCAGATGGCGATGCGCGCTGCGATCGAGGAACAGGGCGTGGCAGTGGTTGTCATCCCGGGTGAGGTGTTCCTGCAAAGGCTGCGTGAGCCGGCCCGCGTCCGCCCGGTATTGCCGACCCGGCCCATCGTGCGGCCCGACGACACCGCGCTGGCCGCCGCGGCCGCGATTCTCAACCAATCGGCCAGAATCACGATTCTCGCGGGCGCCGGCGCAGCGGGGGCGCACGAGCAGCTGGTTGAGTTGGCGGGAACGCTCAAGGCGCCGGTGGTGCATGCGCTACGCGGCAAAGAGTATGTCGAGTACGACAATCCGTACGACGTGGGCATGACCGGGCTGCTGGGGTTTGCCTCCGGCTACAAGGCCATCAAGGAAGCCGATGTGCTCCTGATGCTCGGTACCGATTTCCCGTACCGCCAGTTCTATCCCGAGGACGCGATCGTCATCCAGGTCGACATTCGGGGCCGGCATCTCGGCCGCCGCACACCGATCGATCTCGGGCTCGTGGGCACCGTGCGAGACACCCTCATCGCGCTGCATCCGATGCTGGTGGCGAAAACGGATCGAACTCACCTCGACCGTGCACTCGGCCATTACCGGCGGACCCGGGATCGGCTCGATTCGCTTGCCGTCAACGACCACAACCGCACTCCGATCCGTCCGGAATACGTTGCCGCCATGGTCAACCGGCTGGCGGGGACCGATGCGGTCTTCACCGTCGACGTCGGCTCACCGGTCGTGTGGGCGGCGCGCTACCTGACGATGAACGGTCGACGGCGGCTCATCGGCTCCTTCAACCACGGCACCATGGCCTGCGCGCTGCCGCTTGCCATCGGCGCGCAAACCGCCGACCGCCGCCGCCAAGTCGTCGCACTAGCCGGCGATGGCGGCCTGACCATGCTGCTCGGCGAGCTGATCACCTTGGTGCAGAACCGATTACCGGTCAAGCTGATCGTGTTCAACAATTCGTCGCTGAACTTCGTGGAACTGGAGATGAAGGCAGCGGGCATCGTCACGTTCGGCACGGACCTGCACAACCCCGATTTTGCGGAGCTTGCTCGAACATGTAGCCTGTTCACTCGCCGCGTCGAGCATCCTGCCGAGTTGGAGGCGGCGATCGCCGACGTGCTTGCGCACGACGGGCCGGCCCTCGTCGACGTGGTGACGGCACGCAACGAACTGAGCATTCCGCCGGCGATCACCGCGGAACAAGCAAAAGGCTTCTCCCTGTACGCGATTCGCACCGTTCTTGCCGGCCATTCGGACGAGCTCCTCGATCTGATCACCACCAATGTGGCCCGGAGAATCCTCGACTGATCCCGGGGCCGGGCGTCTCCGGGGTGGTGCGCCTACCAGCCGCTCACGCGCGCGTGGTGAGGTGTTCGTCCACCCAGTCGCTGAACGTCTGCCAGCCGATCTCCGGGTAGCGCCGATGCAGGTCGGCGATGTCGGCGCTGTAACCGTGTGCGGACAGGAAGCTGAACATGGCCCGCATATCGGCGGAGGCGATTCGGGACGGGTCGTAGGTGACCAGCTCGATCGGATACCCCAATGCATGCTCGAGGGCGGCGGTCATCTGGAGTGGCGTTGGAGCGTCGGATGCGACGTCGATGCGCAACCCCATGAAACGTTGTGGTTCCTGCAGGATGATGGCGACGAAGCGGCCCAGGTCACGGCGCGAAAGTTGCTGCAGTGGTGTGGTCGTCGGCAACGGCAACGCGAATTGACCCGCTCGGAGCTCGTCGATCCCGCCGAGCATGTTGTCGTAGAAATAGGTCGGACCGACGATCGTGTGAGGCAGACCCGACTCGGTCAGCGCTTGTTCGATCTTGGCCTTGCTGTCGAAATGCGGTATCCCGGTGTGCTGGTCGGCGTTGGACACTGACGCGTAGACCAGGTGGGGGACTCGGGCCTGCACCGCGGCACCGATGATGTGCAGTCCTTGGGCCACTTCGATATCGGGACCCTCTTCGAAAGGCGTGGTGACCGCGAAGACCCCCGTGACGCCGGTGAAGGCCGCGGTGAGTGCTCTTTCGTCGCCGAGATCGGCGGCCGCGATCTCGATGCCCTCCTGCGCGAGCTTCTGGGCGCGCGGCGATTGGGGATTACGCGCGATGGCGCGGACGCGCAGGCCACGCTCGGCCAGGGCGCTGACGACGGCACCGCCCGTCGCCCCGGTGGCACCGATCACGGCGTATGTCTGGACCATCTTGTTCTGAGCCAACGTGCTGCTCCTGTTCCTGCTGCCACAGACGTGTGCACGGTCCAGTCTGCGCTGTCGACGCGTGCCCGTCATCAGTCGGTTGACTGGCTCGCCACGACCGCCCGCCCGTCCCGACGGAAGCAGCGTAGAGTCCTCTGCACGCAACGAGACCGCCGCATCGGTTGGGAGGATGTCGTGAGTCGAGACGTGGTGCTGGATCCGACGATCGCGCGTCTGGTGGCGGCGATGGCCACGCCACCGACGCTCGGACAACTGGGGTCGCAGGACGGCCGGCTGGCGCTGCGGGAAGCGCAGCGAACCGTCATCGAGCAGCCCGGGACAGTGGCCCGGTTTCACACCGCGCCGGTGGGTCCTTCTGGACTGGTGGGGTTTTGGTTGGTGCGGCCGCAGAACGCGCAAGGTGCGCTGCCCGCGGTGTTCTACGTGCATGGCGGACGATTCATGTTCGGCGACGCGGACACGCACGGGCGAGTTGTCGGTGCCATCGCCACAGGTTGCCGCGCCGCCGTCGTGGTTCCCGAGTACAGCCGCGCGCCGGAAGCTCGATATCCGGTCGCGTTGGAAGAGTGCTACGCCGCGCTGCTGTGGGTTCGTGACAATGCGGCGTCCCTCGGAATCGAGCCGAAAGCCTTTGCACTGGCCGGAGATTGCGCGGGCGCGACGATCGCCGCGGCGGTGAGCATGGTGTGCAAGGCCCGTGGCGGTCCGCGACTTCGCGCGCAGCTCTTGTACTACCCGCCGACCGACGCGCGGTGTGAGTACCCGTCCCACAACGCATATGCCGAGGGCTACCTGCTGACCAGCGATGAGCAGGCCTGGTATTGGGATCAGTATTGCGAGAGGAATTGTCAATACCTGTGGATCGGCTTGTTTCAGGCGACCTCCGTTCCAGTTGATTCGGTCGGTGCCGAGTCCGCCGACGGGGTGATGTCGGTGGGTCGCTCGAGCAGTTTGCCTTTGTGGAAGATCGCGCCGGCCCGGACCAGAGCGACCAGGTGCGGTGCGTTGACGGCTCGCCAGCGGGCTTGCGCGGCGTCGATCAGCTTGTAAGCCATGGCCATTCCGGCGACGCGTGAACCCGGCCCCTTGGTCACCTTGGTCCTCAAACGTACCGTGGCAAACGTTGATTCGATCGGGTTGGTAGTGCGCAGATGGACCCAGTGCTCGGCCGGGTACTTATAGAACTCCAGCAGCACATCGGCGTCATCGACGATCTTGGCGACCGCCTTGGGGTACTTGGCGCCGTAGTCCACCTCGAACGCCTTGATCGCCACCTGCGCGTGGTCGATATCCTCGGCGTTGTAGATCTCCCGCATCGCCGCGATCGCCCCCGGATGAGCCGACTTTGGCAGGCAGGCAAGAACATTGGCCTGCTTGTGAAACCAGCACCGCTGCTCGCCGGTGGCCGGGAACACCTCACGCACGGCCTTCCAGAACCCCAGGGCCCCATCGCCGACGGCCAGCACCGGTGCGGTCATCCCGCGACGTCGGCACGACCGCAACAGATCAGCCCACGACTCGGCCGACTCCCGGTACCCGTCGGTGAGCGCGACCAGCTCCTTGCGGCCGTCAGCGCGCACACCGATCATCACCAGCAAACAGAGCTTCTCCTGCTCCAGGCGCACCTTGAGATGGATGCCGTCGACCCACAGGTAGACGTAGTCGGTGCCCGACAGATCACGGGCCTCGAAGGCCTTGGCCTCGTCCTGCCACTGCGTGGTGAGTCGGGTGATCGTCGTGGCCGACAAGCCGGCACCCGAGCCCAGGAACTGCTCCAACGCCGGACCGAAATCACTGGTCGACAAGCCATGCAGATACAGCAACGGCAACACCTCGGTCATCTGCGGCGACTTGCGCACCCACGCCGGCAGGATCGCCGAGGAAAACCGTTGCCGCTCACCAGTGTCCGGGTCAACACGTTTGTCATTGACCCGCGGCGCGGTCACACTCACCGCGCCCGCCGCGGTGAGCACCTCGCGCTCGCGGTGATAGCCATTGCGCACCACCAGCCGGTGCCCGTTCTCATCAAGCTCACCGGCATGAGCCTCGATGTAGGCGGCGACCTCAGCCCGCAACGCTGCGGCCAGCATCTGGCGGGCACCGTCGCGGACAATCTCATCGAGCAACGACCGCGACGAGCCAGCATCCTCGTTGGATGAATCCGCATCGTGAACTACCGTGAGCATGGGCGTACCTTCCCGAACCAGCGCGCCAACGCCGGCTCTTGATCAGACCTTCGACATTCAGATCATCCTCGGGAAGGTGCGCCCTTTCCTACGCCGCCTCGCCGAGGCTCATCCACAGGTTCTGATCATTGCTCGTATTGCGACGGTGATCTGGACTGCCCCACAGTGTCTCCGGTTCGCGCCCCGGTCGCAGATCTCGGCGGGCTGCCGCCGACATTGATCGTCACGGCCGAGGCCGATGTGGTGCGCGATGAGGGCGAAGCGTTCGGCGAACTGCTGCGCGCGGCGGGTGTCCCGGTGACCTGCACCCGTTATCTGGGCACGGTGCACGATTTCGTCGTGCTCAGCCAGCTGAGCGACACCCCCGCTGCCCGGGCCGCGCTGGAGCAGGGTGTGCGCTTCCTCGACGAAGCGATACAGCGATGAGAAGGCGCCGCCTGATTGTGCTGCGCAGGAAGCGGTGTCTCGAGTGACGCTGACACATCCGAAGTCGCCGATCGTCGGGCGCGGTCAGTTGATCGGTCTCATGACCGAGGTCGCCTCTGGTGCTGCGGGCGCGCCCCAGGCAGTTGTTCTGCTCGGCGAACCGGGTATCGGAAAGTCGACGCTGCTGCGCCACACGGTCGCATCGCTGCAGCCGCAGCACGAGACTGTGCTTTTTGCCGGGGGTTCCGAGCCGGACCACGTGCGCCCCTTCACCGCGTTGACCGAGTTGCTCTGGCCCATCGCCGAGCGGATCGCCGATCTGCCGGCACCACTGCGAGATGCACTGCAGGACATCATCAACGGTGGCGGCGGCGCCGCTGAGCACGGCCCGGCGCAGGTGCAGCAGGCGGTGCTGGCACTGTTGGCGGTCGTCGCAGGTGATCGGCCGCTGGTCATCGTGCTCGATGATCTCGACCGGTTCGAACCAGACTCCCGCCAGGTACTCACCTATGTGATCGGCCGGGTTCCGCACCTTGCGGTTCGGTTGCTGATCAGCGCGCGGCAGGTGGACCAGCTCAACGGTCTCGACCGTTCCTTCCGGGTGGTCGAGGTTGCGCCGCTGTCCGATGTCGCCGCCGCGGAACTGATCGCGACCCAGTCGCTGGTGCCTGACGCGAGCGTCCGCGGTGAGATCATCCGCTGGTCCGGCGGTAATCCATTGGCCCTCATCGAATCAGCCCGGTTCTATGGCAAGACGGGTTCGGTCAGGTTCCGGGGCAACCACATGGTGGGTTCCGGGTTTGCGCACGCGTTGTTCGCCGCGCAACTGTCGGAGCTGCCGCCCGATGCGCGGCGGTTGACCTTGTTCGCCGCCGCGGGGGCCGGGTACGAGACCATCGACACCATCACGGCCGCAGCCGGTTTCGGTGCGGACCTGTGGCGGTGGGAGCCTGCCATCGAACGGTCCCTGGTGAGCGTCACCGAGGACCGGCGCGTGCAGTTCAGCCACGCACTGCTGCGCAGTGTGGCCTACAGCGAAGGGGATTTGGCCGACCGCCGCACTGCCCACATCGCGTTGGCTGCTTCGCCGCAACTGGATGTGGCTTGCCGCGCTTGGCATCTGGCAGCGGCGGCGGCCGGCCCGGACGAGACCGTGGCATCCCTGCTGGAGCAGGGCGCGGAGCGTTCGCGGCAGCGCGGCGGCTACCTCGAGGTGGCCAGGGCGCTGCAGCGGTCTGCTGAATTGAGCCCTGGTGCGGACGATGCGGCTCGGCGGTTCACGCTGGCCTCGGTGGCGGCCAACTTCGGCGGTGACCCGTCCTGGGCGCTGTCGCTGAATGCCAGTGCCGTCCAGCGTGCGGAGGACCCGGAGATCGTCGGTCACGCAGCGTTGACTCGCGCCTCGGTGCTGCTGCAATCAGCGCGTCCGGCGGAGGCGGCCGAACTGATCCGCAGCGCGCTCGACGGCGCGCCGCCGTCCAACTCGCGGTTGCGACTGGCGTTGATGTACGCCGGCGCGTCAGCGGCCTACTACTCCGGAGAACTGGCGCACCGGGCCCGCCTCGGCCACTGGCTGCAGGACTCTGCGCTGGATGTATTGGGGGAGAGTGTCATTCCGACGCCTTTCCCGGCCGAGGCCGGACCTGTGCAACGAGCGTATATCGCCATGTACGCGCAGAGTGCGGGCAGCGCCCACGATCGTCCGGGGCCGTGGGATCGGCGCTGGTTGCATCCCATGCCGGCTCCCGTCGAACCGTTTCGGCGTCTGGTGGTGGGCGCAATGGCGTATGCGACGGAGGACAGCGCCCTCGCGGTCACCGAATTACGCGAAGCCGTCGAGCAGCTCAAAGCCGCCGGGGGTTTGCGCGGCTTCACCTTCGCCATCGCGCCGCTGGCGTGGGGACTGCACGACACCGGACAGTGGTCGGAACTGCGGGCACTGCTCGACGAGACCGAGGCCTTGTGCGCGGTCTATGACCTGGCGTTGCTCCACGCCGAGAGCAACGTCGTGCGTGCCCATCTGTTGGCCGGCTGTGGTGACACGGACCCGGCGGACGCCGCCATCGACGCGGCGTCCCGTCTGATCGGCGAAAATTGTGGCACCGCAACCAGAACCGCATTGACGTGGGCCATGGGACGCAGCGCGCTGGCGCGCGGCGAGTTCGATTCTGCCTATCGGGCCTTGCGGCAGATGTTCGATGCCGACGGGGAGCCGGCGCATTTCGTCGTCTCCCATCGCGCCATGGCCGACCTGGCCTGGGCCGGCGCACGCAGCGGCAGCTTGGCAGAGGTCGGGCCTCTGGTGGCCTCGATCGGGCGCCAGCTCGGGTCGAATCCTCCTGTCCGGCTGCGTCTCCTGCGACACCAGGCGCTCGCGCTGACCGCGACCACGCATCTGTCGGAACGGCACTTCCGCCTCGCCATTTTCGACCCGGCCGGCGATCAGTGGCCGATGGAGCGCGCACGGGCGCGGCTGCATTACGGCGAATGGCTGCGCCGGGTGCGCCGACCCGCCGAAGCCCGTACCCAGCTCACAGCTGCCCTCGAAGTTTTCGATCGCCTGGGTGCGGTGCCGTACGCACAGATCGCGCGCGCCGAACTTCGCGCCGCCGGCGTGACGGCGCCGACCGCCGGCGCCGTTGCCGGCCTGGATTCGCTGACGGCACAAGAACGTCAGATCGTGTCGATGGCGGCCTCCGGACTGACCAACCCGGAGATCGGCCGACGGCTCAATCTGTCGCCGCGAACCATCGCCTCCCACTTGTACAACGTCTATCCCAAACTGGGCGTCAGCCGGCGTCACCAACTGCGGGATCTGTTGGGGGACTAGTGGGTACCGGGGTCGGTGATGATTTCGACCATGGCCGGTCCCGGGTGGTCGAGTGCTTCCGCGATGGCCACGGCGACGTCCGCCGGATCGGTGACGCGGCGACCGTAGCCGCCACAGCTCCTCGCGTATTCGGCGAAGTCCGGATTGCGCAGTGACGTCTGCCAGACCGCGTACTCGGCGCCGCGCTGTTCCTCGCTGATCTTGGCGAGTTCGCCGTTGTTGAGCAGGACGTGGGTGATGTTCATGTCGTACTTGACCGCCGTCGTGAAGTCGGCAAGGTACTGACCGAAGCCGCCGTCGCCGGTGATCGCGATGATCGGACGGTCCGGTGCGGCCGCCCACGCACCCATGGCAGCCGGGAACCCGAAGCCGATCGAACCGAGGTATCCGGACATGAGCACCGACTGCTCCGTGGTTTCGAAATAGCGCCCGAATGAATAGGCGTGATTGCCGACATCGACGGTGACGACGGCATTCGCCGGCATCAGGCGGCTGAGCTCCTCGAAAACAGTTGCGGCAGCGACCCGTCCGTCCGGATGCTTGACGGCGCGACGCGTTTTCTCCGTACGCCAGACCGTCCAGCGGTCGGCGAGCTCCGGGCGCTGGTCGACCAGCGCCGGGTTCGGGCGAAGGCCATGCAGGACGGCGGTAGCGGTGACGCCCACGTCCCCCAGTACCGGGACCGTCACCGGACGGAACCGGCCGAGCATCATGGGGTCGGTGTCCACCTGGATGATCGGCTTGTACGGCGAGATCCCGGTGTGGTTGGAGAACGATGCGCCAAAGACCAGGAGGAGGTCGGCCTTGTTCATCATCCATGACGCGACAGGCGTGCCGGACCGGCCGAGCACGCCGGCCGCGAGCGGATGCGTGTCGGAGATCTGTCCCTTGGCCTTGAACGTGGTCAGCACGGGCGCGTTCAAGCTCTCCGCCAGTGCGACGACGGCCGGCATGTCGAACTTTGCGCCGGCGCCGACGATGATCAGCGGTCGGGTCGCCGTGCCGATGAGCTCGAGTGCCTGGTCGAGTGCGGCCGCCGGAGGCGATACCCGAAGGTCGGGCATACGTCCTTGGGGCCCAGAGGCTTTCTGGTCCGGGGCCTCCAGAATCTGTACCTCGTCGGGGAGGACCAGATGGCCCACGCCGCGTTCGAGGATCGCGTGCTTGAGGGCCATGGTCATCAGTTCGGCGTGGTCGGAACCGGAGCGCACCATGTCCGAGTAAGCTGAGACATCGGCGAATGCCGCGAGCAGGTCGATGTCCTGGAATGCGCCTTTGCCGGCGACCGAGGAGTCCACGTTGCCCGACAAGGCCAGGACCGGAGCGCGGTCCGATTTGGCGTCGTACAAGCCGGTCAGCAGGTTGGTCGAGCCCGGGCCGGCGATACCAAAACACGCGGCGGGCCGACCGGTGAGCTTGCCGTAGGCGGCCGCGGCGAACGCCGCGGCACCTTCGTGGCGGATACCGAAATACCGCAGTTTGCCATCGGTTTCGGCTCGGTGCATCGCCTCGGCGAGCCCGAGATTCGAGTGACCGACCATGCCGAACACGGTGTCGACACCCCAGTTGGTCATGGTCTCCACGAGCACATCGCTCACTGTGCGTGGGTGTGTGCTGGGAGGCGGGGTGCCGACGTAGACGCCGTCCTCACGCACCTCCACCGGATACGTGCGCACGTTGAAATCGGGGCCGCCCGCAGCCTCTCCGGTGAACGGATCGAAGTCGAAACCGTGCCAGGGGCAACGGATTTTGTCGTTCTCCACGGTGCCCTGACCAAGCGGACCACCCTGGTGGGGGCACCGGTTGTCGATGGCTCCGTAGCGGCCGTCGAGCTTGGTGAGCGCGACGGTCTTGAGGCCGACCGGACACATGGCCACCTCGCCGTCGTCGAGTTGGCCGGCATCGACTGCTTTGTGCCAGTTGAGGTTCTCATCGTTCACAGTGGGATGGCTCCTGCGTAGGGGACTCCGCTCAGGTAGGCGAAATCGCGATCAAAGGTGACGATGTCATCGACGTTGAAGTCCGCCAGATTCCGGTGCCCGCAGGCGCGGGCCAGGACGACCATCAGATCGACGGTCGAGCGCAGGAACCGGTTCAGTCGTTCCGCCCCCGCCGGTACCGGCAGCCGCGCGCGCAGGCGCGGATCTTGGGTGGCGATGCCGGCCGGACAGCTGTTGGTGTTGCAGGCGCGCATGCCGACGCATCCGATGGCTTGCAGCGCGGCGTTGGACAGCGCAATGGCGTCGGCCCCCAGCGCCAATGCCTTGACCATGTCGGCCGGAGTGCGGATACCGCCGGTGATGACCAACGTGACCTGGTCGGCTTGTGAACGGTCGAGGTGCCTGCGCGCACGCGCCAGTGCCGGGATGGTGGGTACGGAGATGTTGTCACGGAAAATCGTTGGAGCGGCGCCGGTTCCACCACCCCGGCCGTCGAGAATGATGTAGTCGACCCCGATCTGCAGCGCAGCGTCGATGTCACGTTCGATGTGCTGGGCGCTCATCTTGTATCCCACCGGGATGCCGCCGGAGACGTCGCGCACTTGCGCAGCGCATTCTTCGAACGGCTGCAAGGACGTCCAGTCCGGGAACCGGGCGGGGGAGACAGCCGCCGTCCCCGGGGGGAGCCCGCGAACTTCCGCGATCCGGCCGATCACCTTGTTGCCTGGGAGATGACCGCCTGTGCCGGTCTTGGCGCCCTGCCCGCCCTTGAAATGGAAGGCCTGCACCTGGCGGACCCGGTCGAGGCTCCAGCCGAATCTGCCCGACGCGAGCTCATAGAAGTACCTCGAATTCTGTTGCTGCTCTTCGGGAAGCATGCCGCCCTCGCCCGAGCAGATGCCCGTTCCGGCCAGCTCCGCACCGGCGGCCAGCGCAGTCTTGGCTTCCTGAGACAGGGCGCCGAAGCTCATGTCGCTGACGAACAACGGGATATCGAGGACCAACGGCCGCCGCGCTGCCGGCCCGATCACTGTCCGGGTGTTCACCGGTTCGTCGTCGAGCAGTGGCAGCCGCGCCAGTTGGGCGGTGAGCACCTGGATCGAGTCCCATGACGGGAGTTCGTCGCGCGGGACGCCCATGGCTGCCGTCGGACCGTGTTCGCTGTTCAATCCATGCGCGGCCCACTGATGGATCTGCGTGACGAACGGTTCCTCTGCGCTGTCGGCCGGCTTTATCCACTGGCCCTGGTAACCATCGTCGTCATAGGTCTGCGGGTTGGTCAGGGCGTACGCCTCAACGGCAGCTTGATCAACGTAGACCGAACCTTCAGATACCCAGGCCGGGAAGGTCGCCAGCGTCACGGCGGGATTGACCGGCGCGACCCCGGTCTGGATTTCGTACCGCCAGCCGTGCAGACCACACACCAGCAGGTCACCCTCGATGCGACCGTCAGACATCAGGGCACCGCGGTGGGCGCAGCGCCCGTACAGCGCTCTGACGTCGTCGTGCTGCCGGACGAGCACCAGGTCCACACCGGAGACGCGCACCGTGTGCGGTGTGTCCTCGGTGAGCTCATCGAGCGACGCGACCCGTACCCCCATAGGCGAATCAGACGTCATTGGTGCGGGGTCTGGTCATGTCACTCCTGATCCGGTGGCACACGTGCGGGCAGATGGGCACTGTGGTCAACACTGCCTGTTGAACTCTCTGTGATTGACGGCCGATACGCATCAGTCACCTGACTGATGCGTATCGAAGCCTGAAGCTCAAGGCTGTGGAACGGTGAGATCGTGCCGGCCGAGTGGACGTCGATGAAAAACAGGGCTGTCCTGCAATGGATTTACGAGAGATTCCGGCGCAATGAGAACGTCGTCGCAGCCACCGTTCTCGGCACCTTCGATCGCTCTCCGTACCCACCCGGGTCGATGATGGCCTTCGATCGACACGAGCGTTTCGAAGGCAGCGTGTCATCGGGCTGTGTCGAGGCGGAGCTGTACGAGCGTGCCCGGGCCGTGTTCGCCGAGCATCCCGCTGCCTTGACCGGGATCGGTTGCCGGATAATCGATTTTGATGCGCATCGGTCCGATGGCGATCCGTTCGCCCCACCAGGGCCATGCCGCGGAACTCTCCGCATCGCCATGCACCCGGTGACGCCACAGCATTTCCCGGAGCTGGCGACGCTGATGTCGATGGTGCAGCAGGGCCTGCCCGCCGCCACCTTCCTGAATTTGCGCTCGGGGCAGACGTCGCTGACGCAGACGGACGGTGCACCGATGTTCGTCACCCAATACGAACCGCCGCCGCGCATGCTGATTTTCGGGACCAGTGACGTCGCGACCGGGCTCGCTGCCCTGGCGCTGCCACTGGGCTATGCCGTCACCGTGTGCGACGCCCGGCCCGCATTCGTGCAGGAGGAACGTTTTCCAGCGGCGGCGCTGGTTCGCGATTGGCCGCATCGGTACTTGCGCCAGGAACGAGAAGCGGGCCGCATCAACGCGGATACCGCGATCGTGGATCTGACGCATGACGATCGATTCTCGGTTCCGTTGCTCATCGAAGCCCTCGATTCGCGGTGTTGGACCGGCAGCGCACAGCCGGCATTCGTCGGCGCACTGGCGTCGCGAGCCCGCGCGTCGGCCAAGCGTGCCGCCCTCCTCCAGTACGGATTGGCACCGGGCGACGTCGACCGTCTCCAGGCGCCGATCGGGCTGGACCTCGGCGGCCGAGAGCCGCCGCACATCACCTTGTCGATCCTTGCCCAGGTGGTGGCGGCCAAGGAAGGCGGGAGCGGCGCGCCACGCAGCCGGTTGGTCGGCTGATGGCGGACCGCCCCGGCGCTCAACGCGAGCGCAGCACCTCGAGCGCCTTGTCGGCGTGGGAGTCCATGCTGATCTCAGAGGCGATGACCTCGAGAACCCTGCGGTCGGTGTCGATGACGAACGTCGTCCGCTTGACCGGCATCAGCTTGCCGAGCAGGCCACGTTTCACGCCGAACGCCTCGGCCACCGCACCGGAGGTGTCCGACAGCAGCGGGTAGTCGAAGCTGTGCTTCTCGGCGAATTTGTCCTGCTTCTCGACCGCGTCCATGCTGATCCCGACGCGGGAGGCACCGACCGCGGCGAACTCGGCCGCCAGATCCCGGAAGTGGCAGGCCTCCATGGTGCAGCCCGGCGTCATCGCGGCGGGGTAGAAGAACAGCACGATCGGCCCATCGGCCAACAATTCGGAAAGGCTGCGGTTCGTTCCGGTCTGGTCGGGGAGTGAGAAATCCGGAACCACGTCGCCCGTCTTGATAGCACCGTTCATGGGCACCACGCTACTTCTGGGAGGATGACCGCGTGAAGACGACCTCACGTGAGGAATTCCAGGCGCTGGCCGCCGAGCACCGAGTCGTCCCGGTGACGCGCAAGGTGCTCGCCGACAGCGAGACGCCGTTGTCGGCCTACCGCAAGCTGGCCGCCAACCGACCCGGCACCTTTCTGCTGGAATCGGCGGAGAACGGGCGGTCCTGGTCGCGATGGTCGTTCATCGGGGCCGGCGCCCCGTCGGCGCTGACGGTCCGGGACGGTGAAGCCGTCTGGCTCGGCAGCACCCCGCAGGACGCACCCCGCGGCGGCGATCCGCTGCAGGCCGTGCGCGACACCTTGGCGCTGCTGCAGACCGCGCCGGTGCCGGGGCTGCCGCCGCTGTCGAGCGGGCTGGTGGGGTACTTCGCCTACGACATGGTGCGTCGGCTGGAACGGCTGCCGGAATTGGCGGTCGACGACCTCAAACTGCCCGACATGGTGTTGCTGCTGGCCACCGACATGGCCGCCGTCGACCACCATGAGGGCACCATCACGCTCATCGCCAACGCGGTCAACTGGAACGGCACCGACGAGCGCGTCGACTGGGCCTACGACGATGCCGTCGCGCGCCTCGACGTCATGACGAAGGCGCTGGGGGAGCCGTTGCCGTCGAGCATCGCGACCTTCAGCCGGCCGCAGCCGCAGCCACGCCAGCAGCGCACGGTCGAGGAGTACACGGCGATCGTCGAGAAGCTGGTGGGCGACATCGAGGCCGGCGAGGCGTTCCAGGTGGTGCCCTCGCAGCGCTTCGAGATGGACACCGCCGCCGATCCCATCGACGTCTACCGGGTGCTTCGGGTGACCAACCCCAGCCCGTACATGTACCTGCTGAACGTGCCCAATGCCGAAGGCGGACTTGATTTCTCGGTCGTCGGCTCCAGCCCGGAGGCGCTCGTCACGGTGAAGGACGGCGTGGCGACCACGCACCCGATCGCCGGGACCCGGTGGCGCGGCGCCACCGAAGAGGACGACATTCTGCTCGAGAAGGAGCTGCTCGCCGACGACAAGGAGCGCTCCGAGCACCTGATGCTCGTCGACCTGGGCCGCAACGATCTCGGCCGCGTCTGCACGCCCGGCACCGTGCGCGTCGAGGATTACAGCCACATCGAGCGCTACAGCCACGTCATGCACCTGGTCTCCACCGTCACCGGCCAGCTCGCCGACGACAAGACCGCGCTGGACGCCGTCACCGCCTGCTTCCCGGCCGGGACGCTGTCGGGGGCGCCCAAGGTCCGCGCCATGGAGCTGATCGAAGAGGTCGAGCTGACTCGCCGCGGCCTGTACGGCGGCGTGCTCGGGTACCTCGATTTCGCCGGCAACGCCGACTTCGCCATCGCGATCCGCACCGCGCTGATGCGCGGCGGCACCGCCTACGTGCAGGCCGGTGGCGGCGTTGTCGCCGACTCCAACGGGCCGTACGAGTACAACGAGTCGTCCAACAAGGCCAAGGCCGTGCTGGCGGCGATCGCGGCCGCCGAGACCCTGAGCGAGCCGTGAGGACCACCCGCACCGCTCAGGTGCTGCTGCTCGTCGCCGCACTGATGCTGTGGGGCGCCTCCCGGCTGCCCTGGGTCGACGTGTCGTCGTTCGACGGGCTCGGCCAGCCGAAGACGACGACGCTGTCCGGCGCGGCCTGGTCCACGGCCCTCATCCCGCTGGCGCTATTGGCGGGCGCCGCCGCGGTGGCGGCACTGGCCGTGCGCGGCTGGGCGCTGCGGCTGCTGGCGCTGCTGGTGGCCGTCGCGAGCGCCGGGATGGGATATCTGGCCATCAGCCTGTGGGCGGTCACCGACGTCTCGGTGCGCGCCGCCGACATGGCACAGATCGCGGTCATGTTCCTGGTGGGCACCCAGCGGCACTACTGGGGTGCCGGTGTGACGCTGGCGGCCGCGGTGTTGACGCTGGTCGGAGCCGTTTTGCTGATGCGCTCGGCGGGCCGGGGAGCCGCCACGGCGGCCACCGCCAAATACGCCGCGCCGGGCGCGCGGCGCGAGGCGGCACAGGAAGAAGCCGCCGACGGCATGTCCGAACGGATGATCTGGGACGCCTTGGACGAAGGCCATGATCCGACCCGGAACGAGGGACCTGATCCCTCCCAGAACGACGGCGGCGGGAAATGAGCGTGGCCCGGTGGCAGTCTGCGCCGCCCTGGCGACTACCCTTCGAGATGATCATCTGGCTTGCCGAACCGGCACGGAAGGACGACGACGCGTTATGACTTCGGGGACCGTGCTCGACTCCATCATCGAGGGAGTTCGCGCTGATGTTGCCGCCCGCGAAGCCGCGCTGAGTCTGACCGAGGTCAAGGAGCGGGCCAAGAAGGCGCCGACGGCCAAGGATGCTCTCGCCGCGCTGCGGGAGCCGGGCATCGGCGTCATCGCCGAGGTGAAGCGGGCGAGCCCCAGCAAGGGGGCGTTGGCGCAGATCGACGATCCCGCCAAGCTGGCCAAGGCCTACGAGTCCGGCGGCGCGCGGGTGATCAGTGTGCTGACCGAGGAGCGTCGCTTCAACGGTTCGCTGGCGGACCTGGATGCCGTGCGTGCCGCGGTGTCGATTCCGGTGCTGCGCAAGGACTTCATCGTCACGCCGTACCAGATTCACGAGGCCCGGGCCCACGGCGCCGACATGCTGCTGCTGATCGTGGCCGCGTTGGAGCAGTCGGTGCTGACCTCGATGATCGACCGGACCGAGTCGCTCGGGATGACCCCGCTGGTCGAGGTGCACACCGAAGAGGAAGCGGACCGGGCCATCCAGGCCGGTGCCAAGGTCATCGGCGTCAACGCCCGGGACCTCAAGACCCTCGAGGTCGACCGCGACTGCTTCGGCCGCATCGCGCCAGGCCTGCCGAGCAACATCATCCGGATCGCCGAGTCGGGGGTGCGTGGCACCGCCGACCTGCTGGCCTACGCCGGTGCCGGCGCCGACGCCGTCCTGGTCGGCGAGGGCCTGGTGACAAGTGGCGATCCGCGGAGCGCCGTCGCCGACCTGGTAACTGCCGGCACGCACCCGTCCTGCCCGAAACCAGCCCGCTGAATTGCGGGCTCCTGCGCGAAGAAGCAGCCCGAGTTCTTATGTCTGATCGCACTGGTACCGAATTGCCGCGGATGAGCGCGGCGGTCGCCGAAGCCACAAGCCACGACCCCGACGCCAAGGGGCACTTCGGTGCCTACGGCGGCCGGCTGGTGCCCGAGGCTCTGATGGCCGTCATCGACGAAGTCACCGCGGCCTACGACAAGGTCCGCACCGACCAGACGTTCCTCGACGAGCTCGATCGGCTGCAGCAGCACTACACCGGCCGGCCGTCGCCGCTGTACGAAGCGACGCGACTGTCCGAACACGCCGGCGGCGCGCGGCTGTTCCTCAAACGAGAAGACCTGAACCACACCGGTTCTCACAAGATCAACAACGTGCTCGGGCAGGCGCTGCTGGCCAAGCGCATGGGCAAGACCCGCGTCATCGCCGAGACCGGCGCCGGCCAGCACGGCGTCGCCACCGCGACGGCCTGCGCGCTGCTCGGCCTGGAGTGCGTCGTCTACATGGGTGCGGTCGACACCGCCCGGCAGGCGCTGAACGTGGCCCGGATGCGGCTGCTCGGTGGCACCGTGGTGTCGGTCGAGGCCGGTTCGGCGACCCTCAAGGACGCCATCAACGAAGCCTTCCGCGACTGGGTCACCAACGCGGACGACACCTACTACTGCTTCGGCACCGCGGCCGGACCGCACCCGTTCCCCGTCATGGTGCGCGATTTCCAGCGCGTCATCGGTTTGGAAGCGCGGGTCCAGATACAGCAGCAGGCCGGCCGGCTGCCCGACGCGGTCACGGCATGCGTCGGCGGCGGATCGAACGCCATCGGCGTCTTCCACGCCTTCATCGACGATCCGGGTGTGCGCCTGGTCGGTTTTGAAGCGGCCGGCGACGGAGTCGAAACCGGAAGGCACGCAGCCACTTTCACCGGCGGATCGCCAGGCGCGTTCCAGGGCTCGTTCTCGTACCTGCTGCAGGACGAGGACGGCCAGACCATCGAATCGCATTCCATCTCAGCCGGTTTGGACTACCCGGGCGTCGGTCCGGAACATGCGTACCTCAAGGACGTCGGCCGCGCCGAGTACCGGCCGGTGACGGACACCGAGGCCATGGAAGCGTTCGGCCTGCTGTGCCGCACCGAGGGCATCATCCCGGCGATCGAATCGGCGCACGCCGTCGCGGGCGCGCTGAAACTCGGCAGCGAACTGGGGTCGGGTTCGGTGATCGTCGTGAACCTGTCCGGCCGCGGCGACAAGGACGTCGAGACCGCCGCGAAATGGTTCGGTCTACTGGACGGTGAGACTGGGGAAGCGTCATGAGCCGACTGGCTGGATTGTTCGAATCGTGCCGGGCCGAAGGGCGTTCGGCGCTGATCGGGTACCTGCCGACCGGCTACCCGGACGTGCAGACCTCGATCGACGCGATGGTCGCGATGACCGAATCCGGTTGCGACATAATCGAAGTCGGCGTCGCCTACTCCGACCCGGGCATGGACGGGCCGGTTATCGCCGCCGCCACCAACACCGCCCTGCAGGGTGGGGTGCGGGTCCGCGACGCGCTGAAGGCCGTCGAGGCCATCAGCAACGCCGGCGGGCACGCCGTCGTCATGACCTACTGGAATCCGGTGTTGCGTTGGGGCGTCGACGCTTTCGCGCGTGACCTGGCGTCGGCGGGCGGGCTCGGACTGATCACGCCCGACCTCATCCCCGACGAGGCCGACGAATGGTTCGGCGTCTCCGACGCCCACAACCTCGACCGCATCTTCCTTGTGGCACCGTCGTCCACCCCGGAGCGGCTGGCCGCCACGGCGGCGGCCTCGCGCGGGTTCGTCTACGCCGCCTCGACCATGGGCGTCACCGGTGCGCGCGACGCGGTGTCGAACATGGCGCCCGAGTTGGTGTCCCGGGTGCGTGCCGTGTCGGACATCCCGGTGGGTGTCGGCCTCGGTGTGCGGTCGCGGGAACAGGCCGCGGAGATAGCGGCCTACGCCGACGGCGTCATCGTCGGCTCGGCGTTGGTATCTGCGCTCGGCGACGGCGGTATCCCCGCGGTACGAGCATTGTCCGAAGAACTGGCCCACGGAGTACGACAGAAAGTTTCCGCGTGACCACATCGTTGCTGGCATACATCCCGAGTCCGGCCCAGGGCGTCTGGCACTTGGGGCCAGTACCGATCCGGGCCTACGCGCTCTGCATCATCACCGGCATCATCGCCGCGCTGATCATCGGCGATCGCCGCTGGGTCGCGCGCGGTGGTGAGGCGGGCGTCATCTACGACATCGCACTGTGGACGGTGCCGTTCGGCCTCATCGGTGGCCGGCTGTACCACCTGATGACCGACTGGCGGACGTACTTCGCCGAGGGCGGCGCCGGCATCGGTGCGGCCGTGCGGATCTGGGATGGCGGCCTCGGCATCTGGGGCGCGGTCGCGCTCGGTGGCGTCGGCGCCTGGATCGGCTGCCGCCGACACGGAATCCCGTTGCCCGCGTTCGGCGACGCCATCGCGCCCGGCATCATCCTGGCCCAGGCCATCGGCCGGCTGGGCAACTACTTCAACCAGGAGCTGTACGGCCGGCCCACGGATCTGCCGTGGGGCCTGCAGATCTTCCAGCGGAGTGACGGCTCCGGTGTGGTGAACCCGCACCTGCTCAACGGCGTCTCGACCGGGCAGGTCTATGAGGTCGTGCATCCGACGTTCCTCTACGAATTGCTGTGGAACCTCGTGGTTTTCTTCTTCCTGCTGTGGGCGGACCGCCGGTTCCGGCTGGGCCACGGCCGGCTGTTCGCGCTGTACGTCGCCGCCTACTGCGTCGGCCGCTTCGGCGTCGAGTTGATGCGCAGCGACACCGCGACGCTGATCGCCGGTATCCGCGTCAACTCGTTCACGTCGACGTTCGTGTTCATCGGTGCCGTGGTCTACATGATGGTCGCGCCGCGGGGCCGTGAGGATCCGGCGACGCTCGGTGGCCGACAGGTCGACGACGCCGGCGACGTTCTCGATTTCGACACCGGAGTTGCCGTGAAGGTGCCCGCGGTCGTCGCCGCCGGTGCTGCTGCCACTGCCGCATCGGGCGGCGATGCCGACGTCGCCGACGAGGCCGACGCCGTCGAGACCCAATCCGACGAACCCGTGGCGCTCGCCGAACAGGCCGCCGATGCCGAGACGGCTGCCGACGAATCCGGTAGTGAGTCAGTCGATTCCGACGAGGTCGAGGAAGCAGACGAGTCCGACGCCGAAGCCGAAGACCTGGATGCCGATGAGGCCGAAGCCGTCGAGGTGGCCGAGGAGTCCGAGGGCACAACGGAGTCCGACGAAGCCGCTGAGGAGGCTGCCGCCGAGACGGACGTTGCCGACGGCGACGACAGCGCTGACGTCGAGGACGCCGCGGAGGCCGAAGAGTCTGCGGAGGCCGAAGAGTCTGCGGAGGCCGTGGATTCTGCGGAAGCCGCTGACGAGGCAGAAGAGGCCGAAGGGACAACGGAATCCGACGCTGACGAGGCCGCCGTCGAGACGGAGGTTGCGGACGCCGACGACAGCGCTGACGTTGAGGACGCCGTGGAGGACGAGGAGTCCGAGGCC
This sequence comes from Mycobacterium sp. SMC-16, assembly GCF_046250085.1. NCBI lineage: Bacteria > Bacillati > Actinomycetota > Actinomycetes > Mycobacteriales > Mycobacteriaceae > Mycobacterium > Mycobacterium sp. SMC-16. The sequence continues at coordinate 3,680,748 of NZ_CP176427.1, read as the reverse complement.
GCCGAGGAACCCGAAGCCGAGGAGGCCGCGGAGGTCGAGGCTGTCGACGAGTCCGAAGAGGCAACGGATTCCGAGTCTGCGGAGGCTGAGTCCGAAGACGCCGAGGCCGAAGAGGCTGAGGCCGAGAACGCTGAGGCCGAAGACGCTGACGCCGAAGCCGCAGAAGACGATGCCGACGCTGAACCGGCTGAAGCACCCGCGCCGAAGGGCGACGCCACCGAAAGGGTTGAGCCCGTTGGGGTTCCCGTTTGGGAGCCGCCCGCCCCGCGTCGTCGTTGGTGGCGCCGACAGGGCTGAGTCTGGCCTACGAGGCCGCGAATGTGCGGGCAGACCACGGATCCCGCAAGGAGCACGCACTGCGCGCACGCTCGGCGGCCCTTGTCGTTGAGCCTGAATCCTGGGCGCTGAAGTGTGAGTGGCGCAGGCCGTGGTTGCAGGGTGAACGCGGCGTGGGGGGTCTTTGGCGTCGACCCTGAATCCAGGGCGCTGAAGTGTGAGTGGCGCGTGCCGTGGTTGCAGGGTGAACGCGGTCGAGCGGGCCGTTGTCGTCGACCCTGAATCCTGGGCGCAGAAGTACGAGTGGCGCAGGCCGTGGTTGCAGGGTGAACGCGGCGTTGGGGGTCTTTGGCGTTGAGCCTGAATCCTGGGCGCTGAAGTGTGAGTGGCGCAGGCCGTGGTTGCAGGGTGAACGCGGCGTGGGGGGTCTTTGGCGTTGAGCCTGAATCCTGGGCGCTGAAGTGTGAGTGGCGCAGGCCGTGGTTGCAGGGTGAACGCGGTCGAGCGGGCCGTTGTCGTTGAGCCTGAATCCTGGGCGCAGAAGTACGAGTGGCAAAGGCCGTGGTTGCAGCGTCGATGCATAGCGGGAAGCCCTCGTCGCTGACCCTGCACTGAGGGCGTGACACCAGGACCGTAGGCGCAGGGCCACCGCGGCCTCAGATTCCGCCCACGGCAAAAGTGCGCACAAGCTGCACTTTCATGCGAACGGTATGTTCCTCACTCGCCGGTCCTGATCGGTTGTGCGGTGGTTGGATGTCTCCTGTGGATGACATAGCCGACGGAGTGCAGTTGCAGCAGTCTCGGCAGGACCGCATCCTCAATGCGGCGCTGAACGTGTTTGCGCAGCGGGGCACGTCCGATGCGACGTTGCAGATGGTGGCCGATACCGCGGGTGTTTCAGTCGGGTTGGTGCAGCACCATTTCGGCACCAAGGACGGTTTGATCAAGGCCGTCGACGATGTGGCGATGAAACTCATCAGCTCGACCATGTTCGCTGCGCTGGAAAGTCCGGGGCCCGACTCGGTTGCCGCGATCGGCCGGGCGGTGCACGGCCTGCTCACCGACCACCTGGTGGTGATGGACTATCTGGGCCGGGCGGTGGCTTCTGAAACCCCAAGCGGTATTGGCATTCCCCCAAGACTGTGGAGGCATCAGCTATAAGGAGTAGCGATGTCAGAGAAACGGAAGAAGTACGACCGGGAGTTCCGTGAGGGAGCGGTTCGGATCGTCGAGGAGACGGGGAAGCCCATCGCCCAGGTCGCGCGTGATCTGGGGGTCAACGAGGGCACGCTGGGAAATTGGGTGACTCGTGCCCGTGAGGCTCGCGAAGGCCGCGGCGATGTGACCCGCGATGACCTCGAGGAACTCAAACGCCTTCGCAGCGAGGTCGCCGAGTTGCGGATGGAGCGTGATGTCCTCAAGCGATCCGTGGTCCTGTGGGTGAAGGAGGCGACGAAGTGAGCGTGGCACGCTTCATCGCCGACCAGAGGGCCAAATACCGAGTGCCGCATGCGTTTACGTGCGTTCTATTGGGTGTCAGTGTGTCGTGGTTCTACAAGTGGATCACCCGTGCTGACAATACCGATGGGGTGCATACCGACACCGATCGGCGTCGCGCGCAGTTGGATGCGGCGGTCGCCACGGCGTTCGTCAAGGCCAAGGGGCTGCATGGTTCGCCGCGGCTGATCGCCGACCTGCGTGATTTGGGTTGGGAGGTGTCGGAGAAGACGGTGGCCGACTCGATGCGCCGCCAGGGTTTGGTGGCGCGCCGCATCAAGCGCCGTAATGGGCTCACCAAGCAGGACAAGACGGCACCGAAGTTCCCTGACCTGGTCAAACGGGACTTCACCGCGGCTGCGCCGAACCGCAAATGGGTCGGTGACATGACCGAGATTCCCACCGAGTCCGGGCGGAAACTGTATCTGGCGACCGTGATCGACCTCTATAGCCGCCGGTTGCTGGGGGCGGCCATGGGCCTGCATCCGGATGCCGATTTGGCGTGTGCGGCGATCAAAATGGCTGTGGCCGCGCGCGGTGGCCGCCAGGCGATCTGGCGGGATGAGGAGTCCGAACGGGTCATATTCCATACCGACCGCGGTAGCACCTACACCGCGAATTCGTTCACCAAGTTGTGCCGGCAGTTGGGAATTCGGCAGTCGATGGGCCGGGTCGGCTCGTGTTTCGATAATGCTGCCGCGGAGGCGTTCTTCTCCTCGTTGGAATGGGAAGTGCTGTCCCGCAATCATTTCCGTGATACCATCCACGCGCAGGCTGTGGTTATCGACTGGTGCTACACCTTCTACAATCACCAACGCCGGCACAGTGCCGCCGACGGGCTCTCACCCGTCAACTACGAGATCAGGGAATCCAAGACCAAGCCGGAGGCGGCATAGGAAACCCTCCACGATTTCGGGGGAACCACAGTATCGCAATATTCGACGCTATGGCGCGGATCGGCATCGACCGGTGGCAGCGCATGATCGACACCGGGGACGCCGCCGAGGGGCTCGACGCGGTCTGGGCCGGGCTGAATCCGTTGGTGCTGACTCTGGGCTCGGTCATCTTGCGCCGGCACCTCGACCGGCACCTGCCGGCGTCGTTCACCTCTGACCCCGAGTTGGCCAGGTGGGAAGAGTCCGTCAACGAGCTGATCCGGCACGGTCAGTTGCGCCAATAACTCCCGCTGCGTTTGCCCGAACCGTTACAATACGGCAATATTGTCGCTGATTCGCGGCGAACGTCGGTGTCGAGGGGTCACCGACGTTCGTGCGCCATCAGAGCCTCTTGAGCCGTCGGACGATCTGGTTGAACGGCTGGATCGAGGCCAGGCCTTTCCGCAGGTTGCGCTGCATGACGCTGATGTTCACCACCACCATGTAGCGGACGCCGCAGTCACGCCACAGCGCTGCCTGCTCGACGACCTCGTCTGGCGTGCCATTGAGGACAATTTCCCGCATCAGTGAGGGCGGGACTGCAGCCACGTGGGACAGTGCCGTTTCCTCGTCCATGCCATGCGGCAGGATGTCCTGCGCGCCGGCGAAGCCGGGCCCCAGTGGATGTTCGGCGCCGTGGCGGCCGAACACCTCGTCGCTGGCGTTGAGCGCCACTGACTTCACCATCTCGGATTCGAGCGCCGCATCGACGTCGTCCCTGGTTCGGCCGGTCACGACGAATATCATGAGGGCCGGGAGGATGGCGATCGGATCGCGTCCGGCGTCCGACGCCGCGGTCCGGACGACCTCCAGTCGTTGGGCGAAGTCTTTCGGCCGATGCGCGAACCCCGGAAAATAGGCGTCACCGTAGCGACCCGCGGCCCGCAACATCCGTGGACCATGTGCCGCGACCCAAATCTCAGGCCACCTGCCTTTATATGGCGGTAGCGCGAAAAGCGCGTTGCGCAAAGGGAAATATGGCGAATCGCGGTTGACCAGTTCGCCGCCCGAATCCCAGAGCGCGCGGATGGTGGCCATCGCTTCCTCGAACCGCGCGACGGGTTTGGACCAGTCGACTCCGTAGGGTTCGTTGCCTTCTCGCTCGCCGGGGCCGATGCCGAGGATCGCCCGTCCCCGCGTCAGTAGGTGCAGTGTCGCCGCGGCTTGTGCGGTGACCGCCGGGTTGCGCCGGCCCGTATCGGTCACCCCTACGCCCAGTCGCATCCGACCGACTCGATTGCGAGCTGCGATGTGCCCCAACATGGTCCACGGTTCCATGGTGGCGTCCAGCGTCGGGACAACTCTGGTGGAGCCGCAATACTCCGGTTTCCACAACGAGCGCGGGAACAGTTGGTTGAGGTGGTCCGGCACCCAGAAGGAGTCGGCGCGATTCGCCACCGCACCGAGGTAGCTGGCTCGGGTGAACGTATCGGCTGCTGGGCGAGCCGCGATGATGGGATCGGCGACGCCGACGCGAAATCCGGTCTTGCTTCCCATGCTGCTCCTCGAGTGGCCTCGTTCGGAGTCGGTCCTTTCCACTGTCCGGTGCGAGGTCTCCCTGAGCATCAGCCGAACGGCGTAAATCGGCGATCGGCGTCGTCGCCGGGCATCATGGACGCATGACGTCAGCCGCCAGGGTCGCGCGTGTGGCGGGAGTAGCCGGCACCGGGGCCGTGGCGGTGGCGACTCTGACGTATATCGGCGTCGCCGACCCGCATCGCCCCGGATTCGGGTTTCCGCCGTGTCCGTTCAAGGCCCTCACCGGCTGGAACTGTCCACTGTGCGGCGGGCTGCGGATGACCCACGACGTCTTGCACGGTGACTTGTCAGCAGCCGTCGTCGACAACGTCTTCGCGCTCGTGGGGTTGCCGCTGCTGACCGTCTGGCTCGTGGTGTGCTGGAGACGGCGGCTGTCGGTGGCGCCGCCGTTGGTGACCGCACTGGTGGCGATGGTGTTGTGGACGGTGGTCCGCAATCTGCCGGGATTTCCGTTGGTGCCGACGTTCACGCAGTCCTAGCGCCGCTGAGCTGGGGACACCACGAGGCAACTCGCTGTTCGGCTGATGTTGAGATGCCGACAGCGCTCCCGGCAAGCCGTTATCTGAATCGATCCACTATGCTCATGCACCGTGAATAGGCGCGGAAAAATCGTCTGTACGCTCGGCCCGGCTACGTCTACCGACGCAACCGTGCTGGCGCTGGTCGAAGCTGGAATGGATGTGGCGCGGCTGAACTTCAGCCATGGTGCGCACGCCGATCATGAGACGGCGTACAAGCGCGTGCGAGCGGCGTCCGATGCCGCCGGCCGCGCGGTCGGCATTCTCGCCGACCTGCAGGGCCCCAAGATCCGGCTCGGTCGCTTCGCCGACGGCCCCACCGAGTGGCGCACCGGCGAAACGGTGCGGATCACCGTCGACGACTGCGACGGCAGCCACGACCGCGTGTCGACCACCTACAAGCAGCTGGCCGAAGACGCCCGCGCCGGTGACCGGCTGCTCGTCGACGACGGCAAGGTCGGCCTCGTGGTCGACAAGATCGACGGCAACGATGTCGTCTGCACCGTCACCGAGGGCGGCCCGGTCAGCAACAACAAGGGCCTGTCCCTGCCGGGGATGAACGTGTCCGTTCCGGCGTTGTCCGAGAAGGACATCGACGATCTGAAGTTCGCGCTGAAGCTCGGCGTAGACCTGATCGCGCTGTCGTTCGTCCGGTCACCGGCCGACATCGAACTCGTGCATGAGGTGATGGACGAGGTGGGCCGCCGGGTGCCGGTGATCGCCAAGCTGGAGAAGCCCGAAGCCGTCGACAACCTCGAGGCCATCGTGCTGGCCTTCGACGCGATCATGGTCGCCCGTGGTGACCTGGGCGTCGAGCTGCCGCTCGAGGAAGTGCCGCTGGTGCAGAAGCGCGCCATCCAGATGGCCAGGGAGAACGCCAAACCGGTCATCGTCGCCACCCAGATGCTGGAGTCGATGATCGAGAACTCCCGGCCCACCCGGGCCGAGGCCTCGGACGTCGCCAACGCGATTCTCGACGGCGCCGACGCCGTGATGCTCTCCGGTGAGACCTCGGTCGGCAAGTACCCGCTCGAGGCCGTGCGGACCATGGCTCGGATCGTGAAAGCTGTCGAGGCGAATTCCACCGACGCACCTCCGCTGACCCATGTGCCGCGCACCAAGCGTGGCGTCATCTCCTACGCGGCCCGTGACATCGGTGAGCGCCTGGATGCCAAGGCGCTGGTCGCCTTCACCCAGTCGGGCGACACTGTGCGCCGGCTGTCCCGCCTGCACACACCGCTGCCGCTGCTGGCGTTCACCGACCTGCCGGAGGTGCGCAGCCAGCTGGCGCTGACCTGGGGGACCGAGACGTTCATCGTCCCGCAGATGGACAGCACCGACGGCATGATCCAGGAGGTCGACAAGGCGCTGCTGGAGCTCGACCGCTACAAGCGCGGTGACCTGGTGGTCATCGTCGCGGGCGCGCCGCCGGGCACAGTAGGCTCGACCAACCTGATCCACGTGCACCGGATCGGGGAGGAAGACCACTGAGCCGGGGGTAGCGCGTGACGACTGCGGATTTCGAGGAACTGCTCAAGGTTCTCGACGTCACCCAGGTCGACGACGACACCTTCACCGGTGGTCATCCGAGCCGGAACCCGGTTCGCACCTTCGGTGGTCAGATGATGGCGCAGGCGTTCGTCGCCGCCAGCCGTACCGTGCCGCCCAAGCTGCCGCCGACGACGCTGTCGACGCACTTCATCGCCGGTGGCGACCCGGAGCGCGACCTCGAGTTCAAGGTGGTCCGGCTGCGCGACGAACGTCGCTTCGCGAACCGCCGCGTCGACGTCATGCAGGGCGACACGCTGTTGGCGACGGCGCTGGTGTCCCATCTGGCGGGTGGGCGCAGCCTCGAGCACTCGGTCAAGGCGCCGGTGGTGCCGGATCCGTTGTCGCTGCCCACGATCGACGACCTGCTGAAGGGCTACGAGGAGACCGTTCCGCTGTTCGTCGAGGCACTCAAGCCCATCGAATGGCGCTACACCAATGACCCGGCCTGGGTGATGCGGGACAAGGGTGGCAAGCTCGACCACAACCGCGTGTGGCTCAAGACCATGGGCGCCATGCCCGACGACCCGGTGCTGCACGCCGCGGCGCTGGTCTACTCGTCGGACACGACGCTGCTCGACTCGATCATCACCACCCACGGGCTGTCATGGGGGCACGACCGGATTTTCGCGGTGACCATGAACCACACCGTGTGGTTTCACCAGCCCATCAAATTCGACGAGTGGGTGCTGTATTCGACGACGTCGCCGGTGGCCGCGGACTCCCGGGGCCTGGCATCCGGCCATTTCTTCGATCGCGCCGGTCAGGTGCTGGCGACGGTTACCCAGGAAGGCATCGTCAAACACTTTCCGGGCTAACGGTTTTGGGGTCGGCTCAGTCGACCTTTACGCCGAATTCCTTCTCGATACGGCCGCGGAAGTCCTGGACACAGGTGCTCTGTGCGTTCTGGTCCTGCCCGGCGCGCGTCATGCAGTCGGTGTAGTCGCTGAAACCGACCTGGCGGTAGAAGCCGATCACGACGAACACGAACACCACCGCGAGCACGGTCGCCAGCGCGCCGAGCACGATGCCCGCGCCGGCCACCACGCCGTTGTCGGCGAGTCCCTGCTTGACCCGGCCGCGGCCGAGGATGCCGCACGCGACGGCACCCAGCCCGAACAGCAGCCCACCGATCACCGACCACGAGGTCAGCAGTCCCACGATGCCCAGAACCAGCGCGGCGGTCCCCATACCGTTGCGCGGAGTCGACGTGTACGCCCCGTACCCCTGGTCGGCGTACGGCGGTGGTGGCGGCGGCGGATACCCGCCACCGGGATACATGCTCATGACTGCGCAGGGTACCCGTCGTTGCTGGAATCGAGGTTCAGCACCGTGCAGGGCACGTCCGGCGGCAGCTGGTGCGTGGCCACGACCACCGCGCGGTCGGCGCCGAACATCGTGCCCGGAGTGAGGAGTTCGGCGAGCAAGCGGTGACTGTCCGCCGCATCGAGGTGCTCGGTCGGTTCGTCGAGGAGCACGACGGGGAAGTCGGTCAGTAGGGCGCGAGCAAGCAGCAGTCGGCGCCGCTGGCCGGCGGAGACGGCGGCGGCCCCACCGGAGAGCAGGGTGGACAACCCGTCCGGCAGCGTCCCCAGCCAGGGGGCCAGGCCGACCCGTGTCAGGGCGGCGGTGAGTTCGCCGTCGGTGGCGTCGCCGCGGGCCACCAGGAGGTTGTCGCGCAGCGTGGTGTCGAACAGGTGCGCATCCTCGGCGAAAAACCCTGCCGGTGAATCGGTTTCGTTGAAGCGGTCGGCGGTGGACAGCAGCAGGGTCGTCTTGCCTCGGCCGCTGGCGCCCAGCACGGCGACCCGGTCTCCGGGTGCGACCTGTAGCGGCGGGACGGCCATGACCACCCGGTCGTCGGGGTGCTCGGCCAGCATTGCGGTGAGCCGCGCGATGGCGATGCGGGCCCGGGTCAACTGCACCGCCGCGCCCGGCAGCGCGCCGGTGGCCTCGAACGCCGACAGCGGCAGCAGCATGAGGATCGCCAATGTCGTGGGAGCGACGGTCGACGTGAGCGAGATGGCGGCGACGATCGCGGCGATGGCGCTGGCGCCGGTGGCCAGGATCGGCACCGCACCGGCCAGGGCAGCGGGCCGCGCGGCACGGTCGGCGGCGTCGCCCCAGCGGCGGTGGTCCGCGGTGGCCTGAGCGATGACACCGCCGAGGCGGCCGGCCACGGCCAGTTCGGCGGCATGGTCGAGCGCCAGCATGACGGCCGCGTCGCGGTCCGAATGGTGTACTGCCGCCAGGTTTTCGGTGGCTTCCGCGGCGCGCGCGGCCTGCCACGGTGCCCAGACTCCGGCGACCACCAGCCCGGCGGCAAGGGCGAGTGCGGCGGCGGGTGAGATGACGGCGATGACGATCACCGTGGCGGTCGACAGCACCGTCGCGACGGCGACGGGCAGCACCGACCGCACCAGGGTTTCGGCCAGGTCGTCGACGGAAGCGCCTGCGCGCGAGACCAATTCACCGCTGCTCAGCCGCAGCACCGTCGCCGGTGGCGCCGCGGACAGCCGCCCGTACAGCTCGGTGCGGGCCCGGCCGGCGGCGCGCAGCGCCACGTCGTGCGATGCCAGGCGCTCGCAATAGCCCAGCACCCCACGGGAAATGCCGAACAGCCGCACCGCCACCACCGCGACCGACAGCTGCAGGATCGGCGGTTGCTGCCAGGCCCGGGTGATCAGCCACGCCGACACCCCGGCCAGGGCGAGGGCGCTGCCGAGTGCCGCGGAACCGAGGAAGACGGCCAGCGCCAGGCGGGGGAGCCGGGGCCGGAGCAGGTCGATCGCGAATCTAACTGTGGACACGGGAAGCACCTCCCGCCCGGACGATCTCATCACCGATGGCCAGCACGGCGTCACGGTGTCCGACGACGATGACGGTCGCGCCGGCCGCGGCGCGGGTTCGGATCGCCTGGAGGACCCGGGTTTCCAGCTCGGCATTCAGATGTGAGGTCGGTTCGTCGAGCAGCAGCACCGGGCTCGGCCGGCCGAGTACCCGCGCCAGCGCGAGGCGCTGCCGCTGACCCAGCGACAGCCCGGAGCCGCCGCGGCCCAGCACGGTGTCCAGCCCGGCGGGCAAGGTGGCCAGCACCTCGTCGAATCCCGATGCGCGGCAAGCCCCGTCGAGGTCGGGGAGGGTGCCGAGCAACTCCAGGTTCTCCCGCACCGTCCCCGGGATGAGGGCGGGCCGTTGCGGCAGCCAGCCGATCTGGTGCCACCAGTGCTGCCGGTCCAGGGCGCCGATGTCGCAGCGCTGTTCGTCGTCGCCGACCCGCACGCGGCCGGCGTCAGGCACCGTCAGCCCCAGAATTGCTTGCAGCGCGGTGCTTTTCCCGCTGCCGTTGGGGCCGGTCAGAACCGTCACCGAGCCGGGCGTGGCCCGCAGCGTCAGATCGTGCGGCGCCGGCCCGTCCCGGCCGTCGATGCTCACGTGCTCCAGTTCGATGGTCGGCCGTACCCCGATCTGTGCGCTGCCCGGTTCCGGTTGCCCGGCGTCCTCGAGCAGCCGGTAGGCGTGCCCGAACGCGACCTTGCCGTCCTGTGCGGCATGGAATTCGACGCCGACGCGGCGCAGTGGCCAGAACACCTCGGGCGCCAGGAGCAGCACCGTCAGCGCGACCGGCAGGGTGACCCCGCCGCTGACCAGTCGCAGCCCGACACCGACGGCGACCAGCGCCACCCCGAGCGTCGCCAGCAGTTCGAGGACGAGCGCCGACAGGAACGCGATGCGCAACGTCGCCAGGGCCGAATGCCGGTGGGCGTCGGACAGTTCGGTGATGTGCGGCGCGGCGCCCTCGGCGCGGCCGAGGGCCCGCAGCGTCGGGATACCCGCGATCAGGTCGAGCAGACGCGACTGCAGCGTGGCCATGGCGGCCAGCGCGGCCGCCGACCGCTCGGTCGTCATGACACCGATCAGCACCATGAACAGCGGGATGAGAGGCAGCGCGATCAGCACGACGAGGGCGGATTTCACGTCGTACCAGGCGATCACGATGACGGCCGCCGGGGTCAGCAGCACGGACATCACGACGGCCGGCAGGTATCGGGTGAAGTACGGTCGCAGCCCGTCGAGTCCGCGGGTCAGCAGGATCGCGGCCTCGTCGTGCACCGCCTGCCGACGTTGCGGCGGCAGCGCGGTGACGGCGGTGAGAACCTGTGCGTCGAGGTCGGCGATCATGGCTGTGGCGCCGTGCTGGCTGAGCCTGGCCTGCCACCACTGGGCGCCGGCACGCAGCGACCAGAGCCCGGCGAGCATGAACAGCTGGGGTATCCAGTGCGACAGCGGTGCCCGGGTGGTGATGACCCCGGCCACGACCTGTGCGGTCATCACCGCTGCGGCGAGCGCCGCCGCGGTGATGACCACGCCACTGCCGACCGTGGCCGCCAGGTGCCGCCGCAGACCGGCGGTCATGCGGGGGCTGGCCGACGATCGGGTCAGTGCGATCCGCCGTTTCGGGACAACCCGATGGATGCCGGGATGTGCGCGGCCGAAATCCGTTGCCGGAAAACCCAGTACGTCCAACCCTGGTAGCAGATCACCAACGGGGTGAGCAGCAGCGCGGCCCAGGTCATCACCTTGAGCGTGTACGGCGTCGACGACGCGTTGTGGATGGTCAGGCTCCACGCCGGATCGAGGGTCGAGGGAACGAGATTCGGGTACAGGCAGCTGAACAGCAGGGCGACCACGGCGGCGACGACGATGGCCGTCGCGGCGAACGCCCACCCGTCGGCGCGGCGCGTCCACACCAGCCGGACCGCCGAGAACTGGGCCACCACGGCGACGCCCAGTGCTATCCAGGTGACGTCGTTGCCGTACGCCACCTGTGTCCAGATACCGAACACGGCGACGATCACGGTCACCGGAACGGTCAGGCGGCTGGCGAACCGGCGCGCGGTATCGTGCACGGCCCCTTCGGTTTTGAGTGTCACGAACACCGCGCCGTGGAAGGCGAAGAGGCCGGCCGTGGCGATACCGCCGAGCAGGGAGTACGGGTTCAGCACGTCACCGAAGGACAGCTGTATCTGGTGGTGGGCGTCGACGGGGAGGCCGCGCAGGATGGAGGCGAAGGCCACGCCCCACAGCACGGCCGGCAGCCAGGAACCCATGGCGATGCCGATGTCGGCCCACCGGCGCCACTGCGGATCGTCGATCTTGCCGCGCCATTCGATGGCGCAGACCCGCACGATCATGCCGACCAGGATCGCCAGCAGCGGCAGATAGAGGCCCGAGAACAGCGTCGCGTACATGCCGGGGAACGCCGCGAACATCGCCGCACCCGCGGTGATGATCCAGACCTCGTTGCCGTCCCACACCGGTCCGATGGTGTTGAGCGCGGCGCGGCGGTACTGCTCGGCGTCGCCCTCGTCACCGTCGGCGGCGCGGCCGAAGAACTCCATGAGCATGCCGACACCGAAATCGAACCCCTCCAGGACGAAGAAGCCCAGGAACAGCGCGGCCAGGATGATGAACCAGAGGTGCTGAAGTGCCATGGCTGCTCCTCCTAGTACGCGAACGACAGTGGGGCGACGTCGTCGCTACCGGGTGGGGTGGGCGGCGCCGGTTCGGCATCGTGTTCGAGTGGCCCTTCCAGCGTGTAGCGGCGGATCAGCCAGAACCAGATGACGGCGAGCAGCGCATAGAGCACGGTGAAGGTGATCAGTGAGATCCAGACCGTGCCCGCGCTGTGTGCCGACACGCCCTGCCGGATGGTCAGGTGCAGGTTCGGGTCGCCGGTCGGGTTGGTGGCGACCACCCAGGGCTGCCGGCCCATCTCGGTGAAGACCCAGCCCGCGCTGTTGGCGAGGAACGGCATGGGCAGCGTCACCAGTGCGAACAGGCTCAGCCAGCGTTGCGTGGGGATGCGGCCCTTGCGGGTCAACCACAGCGTGGTGAGCGCGAAAAGCCCTGGGAACGCGAGCAATCCGATCATCATGCGGAACGACCAGTAGGTCACGAACAGGTTGGGCCGGTAGTCACCCGGACCGTACTTGGCTTCGTACGCCTTCTGCAGGTCCTGCACGCCCTCGAGCCGAACACCCTCGAACTTGCTCTCGGCGAGGAACGGCAGCACGTACGGCACCTCGATGACGTGCATGACGCTGTCACAGTTGTTGTGGGTGCCGATCGTCAGCACCGAGAAATCCGGGTCGGTTTCGGTGTGACACAACGATTCTGCCGACGCCATCTTCATGGGCTGCTGGACGAACATCAGCTTGCCCTGGGCGTCCCCGGTGAGCGTGAGCGAGGCGGCCGCGACCAAGGCGACGGAACAGCCCAGCAGGGCCGCGGGGCGGAACATGGTGCGCGATTCCTCGGTGTTGCCGCTGCGCACCATCCACCACGCGCTGATCGCCGCGACGAAGGTGGAGGCCGTCAGGATGGCGCCGCCGACCGTGTGCGTGAACGCCGCGATGCCGGTGTTGTTGGTCAGCAGCTCCCAGATGCTCGTCAGCTCAGCCCGGCCGGTCTCCGGGTTGTAGTGCGCGCCAACGGGATGCTGCATGAACGAGTTGGCCGAGATGATGAAGAACGCCGACGCGTTCACGCCGAACGCGACGATCCAGATACACGCCAGGTGCACCAGGCGGGGCAGCTTGGTCCAGCCGAAGATCCACAGCCCGATGAAGGTGGATTCGAAGAAGAACGCCGCGAGGCCCTCCAGGGCCAGCGGTGCGCCGAAGACGTCGCCGACGAATCGTGAGTACTCACTCCAGTTCATCCCGAACTGGAATTCCTGCACGATGCCCGTGGCCACGCCGAGAGCGAAGTTGATGAGGAACAGCTTGCCGAAGAACTTGGTCAGCCGGTACCAGGCCGGATTGCCCGTCACCACCCAGACGGTCTGCATGACGGCCAGCAGCGGCGCCAGGCCGATGGTCAGCGGGACCAGGATGAAGTGGTAGACGGTGGTGATCCCGAACTGCCACCTCGATACGTCCAGTGCGTCCATTGGGTGGGCCTTCCCCGAGCCGGAGGGATTCGTCTACGACTTACTGTAGTAGTTCATGTGGGCGACGGTCCACACCGAATTGTGTGGCCAGGCGCACACGTGCGCCCGGCCACACAGTTCAGCCTGCCGGCGTACTCAGACGTTCGTCGCCGCCCCGTTGATGGCCTTGTCAACGGCCTTGGCGCCCTTACGGATTCCGAACGCGGTGATCACTTCGGCGACACCGGTGACCACGAGCCAGATGCCCGTCACCAGCGCCAGCGTGCCGATCGACTCGATCGGCGAACCCAGCACCACGAAGCCGGCGATCAGACTGATGATGCCGAGGAAGATGTTCCAGCCGCGGCCGGGCAGGCCGGGATCGCTGATCGCCGACACCGTGGTGGCCACGCCGCGGAAGATGAAGCCGATGCCGATCCAGATGGCCAGCAGCAGTACGGCATCACCGATGTGGCGAAACGCCAGCACCGCGAGCACCAGGGACGCCGCGCCGCTGATGAAGGCCAGCACCCGACCACCGGCCGCGACGTGCAGGCTGAAAGCGAATACCACCTGGCCGATGCCGGTGACGAGCAGATACGCACCGAAGAAGATGGCCGCCACCGCGACCGAGATACCGGGCTGAGCCAGCACGGCGGCGCCCAGAACCACGGAGATCAGGCCCGCGATGAGCTCGGCTTTCCACAGGTGCTGCAACAGACTTGGCGGAGTTGGGGTCGTCATTGACGCAGTCTCACATATTTGACGGAGGCTGCGCAGAATTCGGACAACCCGGTTTTTCGATGGTTCCAGATGTGGACAACGGGCGATTGGGCTGCTTGGGGACCAGCGTGCCGATAAGGTGCTCTCCAACGCAGCACGCTCACCGATGCGCGCTGACGGTGTGTCATGGCAGCTGTCGTTCGGGCAGAGTTGAGCACGAAGGAAGAGGCAACGTGTCAGATGTGAGTCAGAGCCGTCGGGGCACGGCGTGGCGCATCGCGGTGGTGGTGGCGGCAAGCAGCGCGTTGGCGCTGTCGGGTTGCACCAAGAACACCGAATCCAGTTCGCCCGCATCGAGTTCGTCGGCGGCTCCGGCCGCCAAGGTCGAGTCCATCGCGAACACGGTGCCGGAGGCCATCAAGTCCAGCGGCAAGCTGATCGTCGGCGTGAACATCCCGTACGCGCCCAACGAATACAAGGACCCCAGCGGCAAGGTCGTCGGATTCGACGTCGACCTGATGAACGCCATCGCCCAGACGCTCGGTCTGACCGTCGACTACCGCGAAGAGTCGGACTTCTCCAAGATCATCCCGGCGATCCAGGCCGGCACTTACAACGTCGGGATGTCGTCCTTCACCGACAGCAAGCAGCGTGAGCAGCAGGTCGATTTCGTCACCTACTTCTCGGCAGGCAGCCTGTGGGCGCAGCGTGCCGGTGACCATGTCGATCCCGCCAACGCCTGCGGCAAGAAGGTCGCTGTCGAGTCGACCACGGTGCAGGACACCGAGGAACTGCCCGCCAAGACCAAGGCGTGCACCGACGCCGGCAAGCCGCCCATCGACGTCGTGAAGTTCGACAACCAGGACCAGGCCGCCAACGCCGTCGTCGTCGGCCAGGCCGACGCCATGTCCGCGGACTCGCCCGTGACGCTGTGGGCGATCAAGCAGGCGGGCGGCAAGCTGGTGCAGGCGGGCGAGGTGTTCGATTCGGCGCCCTACGGCTGGCCGGTGAAAAAGGGCTCACCGCTGGCGCAGTCGCTGCTGCAGGCGCTGCAGCACCTGATCGACAACGGCACGTACAAGCAGATCGCCACCAACTGGGGCGTGCAGGCCGGAATGATCGACAAGCCGGTCGTCAATGGGGCCACCAGCTGACGTGACGAAAGCTGAGTCGGCGGCAGACCCGCACGGTCCAGCTGCCATCCACGCGGTACCGCTGCGGCATCCCTGGCGGTGGGTCGGAGCCATCGCGATCATCGTTGTTGCCGGGCTGTTCCTTTACGGCGCCGCGACCAATCCCGCCTACGGCTGGGACACCTATCTCAAGTACCTGCTCGACGAGCGGGTGGCCGAGGCAGCGTGGAACACCGTGCAGCTCACCATCTATGCGATGGCGATCGGCTTGGTGCTGGGCGTGGTCCTGGCCGTGATGCGGCTGTCACCGAACCCGGTGTTCCGTGCCGTCGCGTGGGGCTATCTGTGGATTTTCCGCGGTACTCCGGTGTACGTGCAGCTGGTGTTCTGGGGCCTGTTCCCGTCGATCTACCAGAACATCCAGATCGGGGTGCCGTTCGGTCCGTCGCTGTTCCACATCCAGCTGCAGGGTCTGTCTCTCGCGTTCGAGATGGCATTCATCGGCCTGGGCCTCAACGAAGCCGCCTATATGGCCGAGATCATCCGTGCCGGAATCATTTCCGTCCCCGAGGGGCAGACCGAAGCGTCGGTCGCCCTGGGCATGTCGTGGTGGATGACCATGCGGCGCACCGTTCTTCCGCAGGCGATGCGGGTCATCGTGCCACCCACCGGCAACGAGCTGATCAGCATGCTGAAAACCACGTCGCTGGTCACGGCCGTGCCGTACACGCTCGAGCTCTACACCCGCACCCGCGACATCTCGGCCGTGATCTTCCAGCCCATCCCGCTGCTGCTGGTCGCCGCCACCTGGTACCTCGTCATCACCAGCGTGCTGATGGTCGGCCAGTTCTACCTGGAGCGGTACTTCTCCCGGGGCGCGTCGCGCAAGCTGACGACCAAACAGCTCGAGGCCCTCGCCCTGGCGCAGATGGGCGACCACGGGGGTGTGCCCGCATGACCCCGATGGTGCGCGCCGAGCAGGTGTGCAAGAGCTTCGGTGCCCTTAACGTACTCAAGGGCGTCTCGCTGGAAGTCCAGCGGGGACAGGTCCTCGTGCTGGTCGGGCCCTCTGGGTCCGGCAAGTCGACGTTCCTGCGGTGCATCAACCACCTGGAGCAGGTCAGTGCCGGGCGGCTGTACGTCGATGAGGAGTTGGTCGGTTACCGCGAACGCGGCGGCAAGCTGCACGAACTCCCGCCCAAGGAGGCCGCCCGCCAGCGCCGCGACGTCGGCATGGTCTTTCAGCATTTCAATCTGTTCCCGCACCGGACCGCGCTGGAGAACATCGTCGAGGCGCCGGTGCACGTCAAGGGCGTCAAGCGTGATGCGGCGGTCAAGCGTGCGCGGGATCTGCTCGACCAGGTTGGGCTGTCCAGCAAAGCCGATGCGTATCCGGCCCAGCTGTCCGGAGGCCAGCAGCAGCGCGTGGCGATCGCCCGCGCGCTGGCGATGGAACCCAAACTGATGCTGTTCGACGAACCGACCTCGGCTCTGGACCCGGAACTGGTCGGCGACGTCCTCGCGGTCATGAAAAAGCTTGCCCAGCAGGGCATGACGATGATCGTGGTCACCCACGAGATGGGCTTCGCGCGCGAGGTGGCCGACGAGCTGGTGTTCATGGACGGCGGCGTGGTGGTCGAGCGCGGCGCCCCGCGTGAGGTGATGGCCGACCCGAAACATGAACGCACGAAGGCTTTTCTGTCCAAAGTGATGTAGTGGCTGTTCACCCCGCTTCGAAGCCGGAATCAGAACCGGACCCGGCCGCCCCGCTGTGGCGGGCGGCGCAGGGTTTCCGGCTGCTCAGCTGCCTGTACGCCTTGGGTTTTCAGCTCGCGGTCAATGACGATCTGCTGCACCCGGCCGTCACCTGGGCGCTGTTCGGGCTCCTCATCGCCTGGAGCGTGGTGTGTGCGGTGGCGTACCTGAAGGGCTTCGGACGGCGGCGCGCCTGGGTGCTGGCAGAGGTGCTCGCCGTCGTCCTGCTGGTGTTGTCGACCGATCTGGTGGCTTCTCCGGCGTGGATCGCCGGCAACCAGTCG
Organism: Mycobacterium sp. SMC-16; assembly: GCF_046250085.1. Classification (NCBI taxonomy): domain Bacteria; kingdom Bacillati; phylum Actinomycetota; class Actinomycetes; order Mycobacteriales; family Mycobacteriaceae; genus Mycobacterium; species Mycobacterium sp. SMC-16. The sequence continues at coordinate 3,663,606 of NZ_CP176427.1, read as the reverse complement.
TGGCCGACCACGTTGTGGGCCACCAACGCGACGTTGTCGGCGGCCATCCAGCTGGGTCCGCTGGCCGGCATGGGCGTCGGGCTGCTCGTGACGGCGACCGGCGCGGTGCTCAAGGGCTACTTCGACCCCAACCTCGGCAGACAGGCGACACTGGTCATCGAGTTGGCGGTGGGACTCGCCGTCGGGATGGCCGCGCAGACCGCCCGCCGTGCCCACGCGGAGTTGCAGCGCGCCATCCGGTTGGCGGCGGCGACCGCGGAGCGTGAGCGGCTGTCGCGGCAGGTGCACGACGGCGCCATCCAGGTGCTGGCGCTGGTGGCCCGGAAGGGCCGGGAAATCGGCGGTGAGACAACGGCACTCGCGCAGCTGGCGGGCGAGCAGGAACGAGCGCTGCGGCGGCTGGTCAGTTCCGGTCTGGACGAGGCGCCGGGTGGTCTGGTCGACATCGGGGAGATGCTCCGGGCCCGCGCGGGTGAGCGCGTCGCGGTCAGTGTGCCGCCGGACCCGGTGCTGCTCGACGCCGCCGTGGCGGGCGAACTCGATGCCGCGGTGGCCAATGTGCTGGGTAACACCGCCGCCCACGCGGGACAGGAGGCCCGGGCTTACGTCCTCGTCGAAGACCTCGGCGAGCAGGTCGTGGTGAGCGTCCGCGACGATGGGGTGGGCATTGCCGACGGACGGTTGGCGCAGGCGGCTGCGGAGGGGCATATGGGCGTGACGAAATCCATTGTGGGACGGCTGGAATCACTGGGCGGTGCGGCGGAGCTGACGACGTCGCCGGGCGCGGGCACCGAGTGGGAGCTGACGGTACCCCGGAAGGCAACCGGTGTCTGAGCCACAGCTGACGGTCATGGTGGTCGACGACCACCCGATCTGGCGGGACGCCGTCGCCCGTGACCTCGAGGACTCCGGCTTCACCGTGGTGGCCACCGCCGACGGCGTCGCCGCCGCGGGACGCCGGGCCGCGGTGGTGAAGCCGCAGGTGGTCGTGATGGACATGCGGCTGTCCGACGGCAGCGGTGTCGAGGCGACCACACAGGTGCTGGCGGTCTCGCCGGCGAGCCGGGTGCTGGTGTTGTCGGCGTCCGACGAGCGCGACGACGTGCTGGAGGCCGTAAAGGCCGGTGCCACCGGGTATCTGGTGAAGAGCGCGTCCAAGGCCGAGCTGGCCGACGCGGTGCGGGCGACGGGCGAGGGGCGTGCGGTGTTCACCCCGGGTCTGGCCGGGCTGGTGCTGGGGGAGCACCGGCGCATGGCCAAGACGCCGGGCGCGGACCCGGCCGCGGGCCTGACGGAGCGGGAGACGGAGATCCTCCGTTACGTGGCAAAAGGCCTGACCGCCAAGCAGATCGCCGAACGGCTGACCCTGAGTCACCGCACCGTGGAGAACCACGTGCAGGCGACGTTCCGCAAGCTGGAGGTGGCCAATCGGGTGGAAGCGGCGCGCTATGCCATCGAGCACGGGCTGGACTGAGCGCCGTCGGCGCGCGACGCGCCTGAGGTCCGCCCGACCAGGTACCAGGTGCGCATCAGGCCCTTGCCCTTGACGTCGATCTCGCCGCGCTCCTCGAATTGGTAGGCGTGCTGCAGGCGCTCATACACGTTGTGCGGCACCTGGATTCGCCCGGCCACGTCGGTGCTCTCCATTCGGGACGCGACGTTCACCGCGTCGCCCCAGACGTCGTAGAAGAACTTGCGTGACCCCACCACGCCGGCCACCACGGGGCCCGCGGCGATCCCGATGCGCACCGGCACTGGGCGACCCTTCGGATCGGTCAGTTCGCGGACTTCGTCGGCGAAGTCCAGGGCCAGGCAGGCCAGTGCCTCGAGATGATCGGCGCGGCCGTGCGGTATACCGCTGACGACCATGTAGGAGTCCCCGCTCGTCTTGACCTTCTCCAGGCCGTGCCGGTCGACGAGCGCGTCCAGGCCGGTGTAGAGCGTGTCCAGGAACTGGACCAGGTCGGCGGGCGTGGTGTCGCTGGCGCGTTGGGTGTAGCCGGCGATGTCGGCGAAAAGGATTGAGGCATCGTCGAATTTGTCGGCGATCACCGTGTGCGCGGGATCCTTGAGGCGCTGTGCGATGGACTCCGGGAGGATGTTCGCCAGCAGCGTCTCGGACCGGAGGTACTCCGCCTGGATGGCGCGCTGGGCGATGGCGTTCTCGCGCAGGACGGACCAGACGGTCGCCATCACGATCAGGCAGCCGGACACCGCCGTGATGACGAACGACACCCGGCCTTCCATCTCGGTCTGCGCTCCGGTGTACGCCGGCACGGTGAATTCCAGGACGCTCGCGGTGACGATGCCGACGGCGGCGACGGCGGCCGCGAATCCCACGTGTTCGAGACCCACGATCAACAGCGTGATGGCGCCTGCCACGGCGAAATACAGCAGAATGCCGGAGCCCGTGCCGACATTGATGGTCACGACGGTGACCGAGGTGTAGGCGATGAGCACGAATGCCGCTGGCGCGACGAGTTCGCCGAAGCGGTAGAGCGCCGGGACGAGCAGGAACAGTGCGGCGCTGACGATGTTCACCGCACCGATCCACATCGTGTACGGGCCGGTGGACAACGCCTGGAAGGCGAAGAAGACGCTGAGCATCGCGCCGAGGCGGCTGGTGCGGGTCAGGATCCGGCGGCTGCGGGCGACGGTCGGGCTCAGGATGTCGGCGTCCGGGTGCAGGCACTCGCGGACGGTCGCGGTCGGTACACACACCGAACGGCGCACGGCGGCGACCAACTCGGCGCTGGCCGGGGTCGCGGTGCCACCGGCGAGGCGAGCGTCATCCATGATCGCCATGGACTAAAGGGTAGACGCGCACGGCCGCGTTTGGTGCCCGGCTGCGGATACTCCGCTGACGGCGAAACAGCGGGTCGCCGCGGTACCTCTGGTGAGGCCGTCCGGAGCGGTTGCGGGACCCCTAATGGCCAGTTGCTCTGGCCAATTAGAGGCGCTCGCTGAGTGGGATATTCGTTGGTACTGGGCGTCCCTTCGCTGCAGCCGAAAAGTACGTATGGCACGGATCAATATCAAAATTGCCAAATATTCTGCAGTTGCGTCGAATGGCGAGCTGGCGAGACTGGCAAGTGCTGTGAACTGCAGATATATGCGAAAAATACTTGTCTACTGCAATTATGCAAACCGATATTGATTAGCTACATACGTACATACCAGAAGTATTTAGGACACCTCTATATTTGCCTGAAACGCATGATCGGACTATTTCGATCAGATTTCGGATTTGCGCTCCTTTAATTGTTGTCGGAGCAGTAAATTAACTGCCACGCGTCGTCGCTGAGTGGCGACGACCAGGGCGGAAAGGGGACTGCGGTGAACCGTCTGGTCCGTGCTCTCATGCTGAGAGTCGTTGTCGTATTGATGCCGTTGGCAGTCATCTGCACCTACAGTCACGTCACCCCGGCGCCGCCCCGGTCGCTCGCGGTCGACGTCATCCCCACCGCCGAGATCGATGACACACATTCGACAATCGGCATCGCCGACTCGAGCCTTTACGGACTGTCTCCGGCGGAGATCGACAAGACCCTGACCCAGCTGCAGTCCATCGGGGTGCAGAACATCCGGGTCTTCGTCCCGTGGGCGTTGATCAAGATGACGGGCCCGAATGATCTGGCGAATGACGCCAACTGGACGCTGATGAACAACGTGATGGAAGCGGCCAAAGCGCACAACATGGGCGTGCTGGCGGTCATCAGCCACACGCCCCTGTGGGCGGCGCCCAGCGGGACCACCCCGGGTGCGGGCGCACCCGATCCCGCGGTCTACGCGGACTTCGTGAAACAGGTGGCCACGCGCTACGGCGACGTCATCTCCGCGTACGAAGTCTGGAACGAGCCCAACAGTTTCACGTTCTTCCAGCCGATGGATGCCGCGAAGTACACCGCCATCCTAAAGGCCGTCTACACCACGCTGAAAGGTGTCGACGGGACCGGAGGCGTGGACCCGACGGCCACGGTCATCGCGGGCGCACTGGCTCCGATTCAGGACTTCTTCGGTCTCACCTCGTCTCCGCAGACTTTCCTGGCCGCGATGTATGCCGCCGGCGCGAAAGGCTTTTTCGACGCCATCTCGTTCCATCCGTACGAGTTCAACCAAGTACTGAAGTTCTCGCAGGGCTCCTTGAACCCATTCGCGCCGCTGTACCAGCTGCAGCAGATGCGGGCGATCATGGTGCAGAACGGTGACGGCGAGAAGCTGATCTGGGCCACCGAGTACGGCTTCCAGACCGTGCTGGATCAACTCGGCGTCGTCGACCCCACGAGCAACCAGTTGCAGGCCGACTTCATCCAGGACTTCATCACTGCGTGGCGGGCGCTGACCTACACCGGCCCGATGTTCATCTACACCACGCGCGACGGCGTGCCCGGCACGGACACCGGCTACGGCATCTTCCAGGCCGACTGGACGGCGAAGCTGGCGGTGAAGGTGATCTCGGACGCCATCGGTCTGCCACCCGTCATCGTCTCGCCGATCGTGGCCCTGGCCGAATTGATCCAGAAGGCGGTGGCGCAGTTCCAGAAGGCGTTCACATCGTTCACCGCGTCACTGCAGACCGCGTTCTCCAACGCCGTCAAGGCGTTCCAGAGCCTGCTGTCGGGCATCTTCAAACCCGCTGCGGCGCAACCGACTACCACAGCGAGCCTGGCGCCTGCCGCCGCGTCGATCAGCGCGGACACGCTTTCGGAGGCCAACCGGGCCGCGACGGAGCTGAAGTCTCAGGTGGGCGGTACGAAGGACGCTGCCGACCACGTGAAGGCCGGCGACAAGTCGGAATCGGGTGACGTCAAGGTCGTCGACGCCGCTGAGCACGAAGCCGCCGGCGCGGTCGATCCGAAGACCGTGGAGACCAAGGTCGACGATCCCAAGGCCGAAACTCCCAAGACCGAGGATCCGAAGGCCGAGACCCCCAAGGAGGAAGAGCCGAAGGCGGAAACCCCGAAGGCCGAGCAGCCCAAGGCGGAGACGCCGAAGGCCGAGACCCCGGCGGAAGAGCCCAAGGCGGAAACTCCCAAGGCGGAAGAGCCGAAGGCCGAAACCCCGAAGGCCGAGCAGCCCAAGGCGGAGACGCCGCAGACCGATTCGCCTGCATCGACGGAGCCGAAGGCCGCGAACGAGTCCAAGAAGCCGGCCAAAGACGGTGCGGGCCAGGATAAGTCGACCCAGGGTACGGCCGGTGACAAGACGGGCGTCAAGGGCAAGCCGGGTAAGAAGCCGGGCAAGACGAAGAAGCCGGCCCCTGCTGCAAGCGAGCCGTCGAAGCCGACGGGGCGGTCCAACGGCGACACCGGTGGCAAGACCTCGGCGACGGACGGCAAGTCGCAGCAGCACCAGGGCGCCTAGCCCGGGTCTGAGCGAGGCCTCCCTGGCGTGTCATGCGCCGGGGAGGCCGCGCAGTTTCTGCGGCTCAGACCGAGTAGATCGGGGCGCCGATCCCGGACATCGTCGCCCGGAGGCGGTGTGCGATATCCTGGTCCAGCGCAACGAGATTCGCGGCGAAGTGCCGGATGTCGGCGGAGTGGTCGTCGGCCATCGACTCGCGTGACTCGCGTTCGCGGGCCACGAACCGGTACCTGACCTCGGTCACCGACAGGTCTTCGGCGACGGTGAACTCGTTGGTGCGTGCTTCATCAATTGCATTGAGCGCCAGACGCTTGACATCAGAGAGCGACGCTGCGCCCGTGTGCGCGATACTGGCGGCGGCCCGCAGCGCGTCGGCCGATCCGCGGACCTTGACCAGATCACGCCAGGCGATGTCCTGCGCGTTCTCCGCTGCGCTGCCTTCCCACGTGGTGCCGCCGGGGCGCAGGGTGCCCTGCCAGACCTCGTGGAACGAGTTCTCCCACAGGTCGGCGGTCTTGTTCCATTGCGCGGCAGCGTCGACCAGGTGTTGCACATCCCAATCGGTGATCTGCGCCAGCGTCGGCAATTCCAATTCGGCCATCATGACTATTCCGCCAGTGCTGCCGAGGCGGCGCTGTCGGAGTCGGTATAAGCGCGTCCGGCGGCCGTCAGCGTGGAGGCAACCGACCAGATCCGTTCGGCGTGTGCGGCGGACGCGGCATCAACGCGCGACTGGATGTCGGCGACGACTTCCGCGGTGGACTGGCCGGCGGGCAGCAGCACGCCGCTGATGGTGTGTGCCGACAGCTCTTGGGCATGCTGCTCGAGTTGGCCGGCAACGGCGAACAGTCCATCCGCAGTGACTCGCAGTGCCCCCATGCCTGCAGTTTAGCGGCGAGCTTTGGTGCCCTCGGTGAGATTCGAACTCACACTGCACGGGTTTTGAATCCGTTTCCTCTGCCAGTTGGGATACGAGGGCGTCGCACCGGTTGTTGGGTGGCGGTGTACCACCATAGTTGATGTGATTCTGGGGGCCCGTCGCGCCCCGAGGTCGCCTCTTTGGACGGCTCACGCGACAATATGGGGATGACCGGGTCAACATCTGATGTCGTCGCACCGCGCCGTGTTCTCGTGGCCGAGGATGAGGCGCTCATCCGGCTGGACCTGGCGGAGATGCTCCGCGAGGAGGGCTACGAGATCGTCGGCGAGGCCGGCGACGGCCAGGAGGCCGTCGAACTCGCCGAGCAGTTGAAGCCTGACCTGGTGATCATGGATGTGAAGATGCCGCGCCGTGACGGCATCGATGCCGCTTCCGAGATCGCCGCCAAGCGCATCGCGCCCATCGTGATCCTGACCGCGTTTTCCCAGCGTGAGCTGGTCGAACGGGCACGTGACGCGGGTGCCATGGCCTATCTGGTCAAGCCGTTCTCCATCACCGACCTGGTGCCGGCCATCGAGGTCGCGGTCAGCCGCTTCGGCGAGCTGACGGCGCTGGAGAAGGAAGTCCTCTCGCTGTCCGACCGGCTGGAGACGCGCAAGCTCGTCGAGCGCGCCAAGGGCATCCTGCAGACCAAGCAGGGCATGACCGAACCCGAGGCGTTCAAGTGGATTCAGCGGGCGGCGATGGACCGTCGCACCACGATGAAACGGGTCGCCGAGGTCGTCGTCGAGACGCTGGATCCGCCGGCCGCAGAAGCGACGGAACCGTCAGCGGGCTGAGTCGCGCAGGCGCGCCGGCGTTAACTCTGTGTTTCCGGCCGCAGCGTTTACACAGGTCCGATGAAGACAACGTCGGCCAGCATCGCTCAACAGCGCGTATAGCCGCGCCCTGTTGGTTACTGTCTACGCGAAGCAGCGGACGTCGGCCCCACCTGCGAAGAGTGCAGGCCGCATCCGGTGCCACGTAACCATGACCCGGAGGTGAAGCGTGCGCAGTCGCGTAGCTCGGAATGCTCTTGCAGTCGGCAGTGCCGGTCTGATCGTGTTCGGTCTGGCGGGATGCAGCCAGTCTGATCCGAAGCAGAGCGGCGCGGCCGGCTCGAATCTCAAGATCGTCGAACAGGTGCAGATCGACGAGAACGGTGCCGAGGTCAAGGGTGCCGCCGGCGCCACTCCGGCCGATCCCGCCGGTGACGGCAAGGCCACGTGCCCGCCGGTGTCCATCGCGATGGCCGGCGCGCTGAACGGCCCCGATGCCGCACTGGGCATCAACATCAAGGACGGCGTGCAGCTCGCCATCGACAAGCACAACGCGGCGAACCCCGGCTGCCAGGTGACGCTCAAGACCTTCGACACCGAGGGCGACCCGCAGAAGGCGACGGGCATCGCGCCGCAGATCGTCGACGACAAGTTCACCATCGGTCTGGTGGGCCCCGCCTTCTCCGGCGAGACCAAGGCCACCGGCACGGTCTTCGACCAGGCCGGCCTGGTCGCGGCCACCGCCTCGGCCACCAACGTGACGCTGAGCGAGAACGGCTGGAAGACCTTCTTCCGCGGCCTCGCCAACGACGGTGTGCAGGGCCCGTCGGTCGCGAACTACCTGAAGAACACCCTCAAGTACAAGAAGGTGTGCGTCGTCGACGACAGCACCGACTACGGCCTGGGCCTGGCCACCGCCGTGCGCACCACGCTCGGACCGGTCGCGGACTCGGCGTGCAACATCTCGGTCAAGAAGGGCGACAAGGACTTCTCGGCCGCGGTCACCCAGATCAAGGGTGCTGCGCCGGACGCGATCTTCTACAGCGGGTACTACGCCGAGGCCGCGACGTTCGCTCAGCAGCTCAAGGACGGCGGCGTGACCGCGACGTTCGCCAGCGCCGACGGCACGAAGGACCCAGAGTTCGTCAAGCAGGGCGGCGAGGCGACCAAGGGCGCCATCCTGTCCTGCCCGTGCGGCCCGGCGAGCAAGCAGTTCGCCGAGGAGTACACCAAGAAGTTCGGCCAGGAGCCCGGCACCTACAGCACCGAGGGCTACGACCTGGGCACCATCCTGGTCAAGGGCATCGACTCGGGCGCCGTCACCCGGCCCGCACTGCTGGACTTCGTGACCAAGTACGAAGGCCAGGGCGTGGCGCGCAAGTACCAGTGGAACAACAAGGGTGAGCTGACCACCAACCTCATCTGGATCTACAAGGTCCAGTAGGAACCTGCAGGCGACGACGCGTCCGGACCCAGTGCCGGGCGCGTCGTCGTTCCTGGACTCTCACCACCGCGATACCGAGGAGCCGCCACCCGATGACATCCGACTGCGTCGGCCACTACGTGTGCACCGCGGCCAACATCAATTTCAACGTCGACAACCTGGTGAACGGGTTCTGGCAGTTGACGATTGACGGCTTGTCGTGGGGCGCCATCTATGCCCTCGTCGCCGTCGGCTACACCCTGGTGTTCGGCGTCCTGCGACTGATCAACTTCGCGCACTCGGAAATCTTCATGCTCGGCATGTTCGGCGCCTACTTCGCGCTGGAGGTCATCCTCGGCTTCAAGCCCAGCGGAAATGCCTACAACCTGGGCGTCGGGTTGACGATCTTCTACCTGGGCGTCGCCATGGTGGTCGCGATGCTGGTCTCCGGCGCCGCGGCCGTCGGCCTGGAGGTGGTGGCCTACCGGCCGCTGCGCCGCCGCAATGCACGCGGGCTGACATTCCTGATCACCGCCATCGGCATGTCGTTCGTCCTGCAGGAATTCGTGCACTTCGTGCTCCCGAAAATCCTCAAGGGTTTCGGCGGCAGCAACGCGCAGCAGCCGATCATCCTGGTGCAACCCAAGACTCAGTTCACGCTGTTCAGCGCGAACATCTCGAACGTCACCATCGTCATCGTGGTGGCGGCCATCGTGCTGGCACTGCTCACCGATATCGCGCTCAACCGCACCAAGTTCGGCCGCGGCATCCGCGCCGTCGCGCAGGACCCGACGACCGCCACCCTCATGGGCGTGTCCCGGGAGCGCATCATCATGACGACGTTCCTCATCGGCGGCCTGCTCGCGGGCGCCGCCGCGCTGCTCTACACCCTGAAGGTGCCGCAGGGCATCATCTACTCGGGCGGATTCCTGTTGGGAATCAAGGCATTCTCGGCCGCGGTGCTCGGCGGCATCGGCAACCTGCGGGGCGCGCTCCTCGGTGGCTTGATCCTCGGCATCATGGAGAACTACGGCCAGGCGTTCTTCGGCACCCAATGGCGCGACGTGGTGGCTTTCGTCCTCCTCGTGCTGGTGCTGTTGATCCGTCCCACCGGGATACTCGGTGAAAGTCTCGGGAAGGCACGCGCATGAGCGGGCAGCATCAAAACGAGGGCCGCGCCCGGTACCTGCTGGCACCCGGTGACCAGATCCGCCAGTGGTGGGACCAGCAGTCGAGGCCCGCGAAGTGGGTCTTCGGTGTCTTCGTGTTCCTTCTGGTGGCGTACCTGCCGCTGCACACCCCGTCGTTCCTCAACACACCCGGCATCAGCTTCGGCGGCACCATGGCGCAGTTCGCGATGGTGGCGATCATCGCGATCGGCCTCAATGTCGTTGTGGGGCAGGCCGGATTGCTCGACCTCGGCTATGTCGGGTTCTACGCCGTCGGTGCCTATACCGTCGCGCTGCTGACCAGCCCGGACAGCCCGTGGAACCAGGTCGGCGTCGACGGCTTCCTCGACAAGGACTGGGCCTGGCTGGCCTGCGTGCCGCTGGCCATGGCGGTCACCGCGATGGCCGGCCTGGTGCTGGGTATTCCGACGCTGCGGCTACGCGGTGACTACCTCGCCATCGTCACGCTGGGATTCGGCGAGATCATCCGGCTCCTCGCCGACAATCTCTCCGACCTGACCAACGGCGCTCGCGGCCTCAACCAGATCGCTTATCCGCGGCTGGGGGAGACCGACAAACTGCCCACGGGGGTGTTCTCCAGCGGCAACTCCGCCGGCACCGCCAACTACGGCACGTGGTGGTTCTGGCTGGGGCTGGCGCTCATGGTCGGCATCCTGTTGCTCGTCGGCAACCTGGAACGCAGCCGCGTCGGGCGGGCGTGGGTCGCCATCCGCGAGGACGAGGACGCCGCGGAAGTCATGGGCGTCAACACTTTCAAGTTCAAGCTGTGGGCGTTCGTCATCGGCGCGGGCATCGGCGGTCTGTCGGGCGCGCTGTATGCCGGCCAGGTGCAGTATGTCGCGCCGCCCACCTTCAACATCATCAACTCGATGCTGTTCCTGTGCGCGGTGGTCCTCGGCGGGCAGGGCAACAAACTCGGCGTGATCGTCGGTGCGTTCATCATCGTGTACCTGCCCAACCGGCTGCTCGGGGTGCATGTGCTCGGCATCAATCTCGGCGACCTAAAGTACCTGTTCTTCGGCCTGGCTCTGGTGGTGCTGATGATCTTCCGGCCGCAGGGTCTGTTCCCGGTGCGCCAGCAGCTGCTGTCGTACGGCAAGTCGGCGCGGGCGTTGTTGCGCAATGCCGACGAATCGAAGGCGGCGGCATGAGCGACATCTTCGAGCCCGCGCCAGACGAGGAACTGGCCGCCCTGCACCGTGACGTACAGGTCGCCGAGGGCGAGAAGCTCTTGGCCACAACCGATCTCACGGTCAAGTTCGGCGGGCTCACCGCGCTCGATGCGGTGACGTTCGATATCCGGCGCGGCGAGATTCTCGGTCTCATCGGCCCCAACGGCGCCGGCAAGACCACCTGCTTCAACGCGATCACCGGTGTGTACCGGCCGTCGTCCGGCTCGGTGATGTTCGACGGCGCGCCGCTCGGCAAGATCAAGCGCCACGAGATCACCCGGCGCGGCATCGCGCGCACCTTCCAGAACATCCGGCTGTGGGGCGAGATGACGGCGCTGGAGAACGTCGTCGTCGGCACCGACGCCCGGCACAAGACGTCGGTCCCGGGCGCACTGCTGCGCACCGCCCGGCACCGCCGCGAGGAACGCGACGCCATCGAACGTGCCGCGGCGCTGCTGCAATTCGTCGGGATCGCGCACCGCGGCGAGGAAAAAGCGCGGAACCTGTCGTACGGCGACCAGCGCCGGCTTGAGATCGCCCGGGCGCTGGCCACCGAGCCGAAACTGCTGTGTCTGGACGAGCCCGCCGCCGGCTTCAACCCGAGCGAGAAGTCCGCACTCATCGAACTGATCCACGCGATCCGGGAGGACGGCTACACCGTGCTGCTGATCGAACACGACATGCGACTGGTCATGGGCGTCACCGACCGGATCGTGGTGCTGGAGTTCGGTCGCAAGATCGCCGAAGGCCTGCCGGCCGAGATCCGCGAGGACCCGAAGGTCATCGCCGCTTACCTGGGGGTGCCCGATGACGAGCTCTGAATCCGTCGACCTCGACCCGCGGCCGGTGTTGCTGGAGGTCCGCGACGCCGTCGTCCACTACGGCAGAATTCAAGCGCTGCATGGTGTTTCGCTGGTCGTGCGGGAGGGCGAACTCGTCACCCTGCTCGGCTCCAACGGTGCGGGCAAGACCACCATGATGCGGGCCATCTCCGGCCTGCGGCCACTGACGTCGGGTTCGGTGTGGTTCGACGGTCAGGACGTCTCCAAGGTCAAGGCGCACCAACGGGTCACGAAGGGTCTCATCCAGGCCCCCGAGGGCCGCGGGGTCTTCCCCGGCATGACGGTGGTCGAGAACCTGGAAATGGGCTGTTACGGACGCAAATTCGAGTCCAAGCACGACCACGACGAGCGGCTCGACTGGGTGCTGACGACGTTCCCGCGGCTGGCCGAACGGCGGACGCAGGCCGGCGGCACGCTGTCCGGTGGCGAGCAGCAGATGCTGGCGATCGGCCGCGCGTTGATGGCCCGGCCCAAGGTGCTGCTGCTCGACGAACCGTCGATGGGGCTGGCGCCCATGGTCATCTCGCAGATCTTCCGGATCATCTCCGAGATCAACAGCCAGGGCACCACGGTGCTGTTGGTCGAGCAGAACGCGCAACAGGCGCTGAGCCGGTCCGATCGGGCCTACATCCTGGAGACCGGCGCCGTCACCCGTAGCGGCAATGCCCGCGATCTGCTGAAGGACGACAGCATCCGAGCCGCCTACCTCGGCGTCGCCTGAATGTCCGCCCCGCCTTGATTCTGTATCCAGGGCGCATTTGTTCGAGTGAGGTGCGCCGTCACGTAGGGGTCAACGGTTCTGGGCGCTGAACTTGAGTTGACCCTGCGCTGAGGGTCTTCGCTACTCGGAGTCTTGGTGCGCCAGCGCAATGTCAACGCAACCACCGGGCCCGGACGACTACCTCGAGTCTGACGCCAGCCGTCCGTTGATCCGCGCGAAAATGCTGTCGTTAAATGCCACGAATCTGACGTCGGCCACCTGAGCGGGGCTCGCAGCAACTGTCTCGACCGCAATCGCGATCGCGTCGTCCAGCGGCCAGCCGTAGATACCCGCGCTGATCAACGGGAACGCCACGCTCTGCGTACCCAGCTCGTCGGCGACATCGAGGGAACGCCGGTAGCAGGACCGCAGCAACTCCGGATCGCGTTGGCCCGCGCGGTAATTCGGCCCGACGGTGTGGATCACCCACCGGGCCGGGAGATTGCCCGCGGTGGTCCAGCCGGCGTCGCCGGTCGCCAGGCCGTGCGGGAAGCGCTCGATGCAGTCCTGGAGTACCGCGGGCCCGCCGGCCCGGTGAATGGCGCCGTCCACGCCGCCGCCACCGCGCATCGCGTTGTTGGCGGCGTTGACGATCGCGTCGACATCCTGCTGCGTGATGTCGCCGAGGACGGCGGTGATGCGGGGCATGACCCTACTGTCCTGCCGCGACTACCGGCATTGTTGAGGATTCGCGAATATGGTGCCTTCAGGCGGTTACACCGTTGAGTTGGGTGTCCGAGTACTGCACCAGTGAGGTGTTGACTTTGACGACGCCGCCGTCTCTGGAGTCCATCGACCACAGGGTCTGGCAGCTGGACGGGTCGACAGCGTTTTCGGTGATGTGCCCGGCCTCGCCCATGGTGCCTGACAGGATGGTTTTGCCGTCGGAGGCGACGTAGCCGCGCAGGTTCAGGTCGGCGCAGGTGCGCAGAATGCTGGCGGTGGCCAGATCGATCTGCTTCCACGGGTTTTCTTTGGCGGTGTTCTCGATGCCGGCGGTGTCCGAGACGTACATCTTGTCGCCGATGATCATCGTCCGGGTCTTACTTGGCTCGCCTTGCGAGGGCAGATCGGCGATCTTCTTGCCGGTGGCGTCGAAGACCAGCCACCGCATCTGGTCCGGGGCCTTGGGGTTGCCGTACTGGACGACCAGCAGCGCGCCGCGGCTGATGACCTGCCAAGCGCCGCGACCGGCGCCAACGGTGAAGTGCGACAGTTCTTTTCCAGCGTTGTCGTAGAACGTGATTCGGCCCTCGGGATCGCTGGCGCTGCGGCCCGGTACCGCGTAACCGCCGTCGTATACCCACGGCCGGGCGGTCAGTTTGTCGACGATGACCGCGCCGTCACTGACCGAGTACACCAGGTAGGTTCCATCGGGTCGGTCACCGACCACCAGCCGCTGCGGGGGGATGTCGCGGGACCAGAAGGTGTCGTCGCTGGCCTTGCCGCTGCCGGGCACGAACCAGGTCTTCTCCCCGGAGGAGCCGATGCCGTACCAGCCGGTGCCGGGTACGGCGACCACCGGGTATTGGCCGACCTTGTACACGCTCATCGTGTCGCCGTTGACGATGTCGGTGGGGCCGTTGTAGGTCACGTTGCCGGTGTGGCTGTCGAGCACCCACGCCCACGGATGTGAATCGGCCACGGCGGCGTTCTGTCGGCCGAGGCAGGTGAGCTGGTCTGGGCCGTTGATGTAGCAGCCCGCCACGCTGCCCGATAATTCGACGCCACTGAACAGGATCGCGCCGGTGCGGGGGGTGAACGAGTAGACCCAGGAGGTGCCAGGTCCGGCTGGGTCCGGGTGGGCGGGGTAGGCCAGCGCGAACGCCCGGTCCTCGACGCTGCCGGGCAGGATGCCCTGCTTCAGGTCCGGGGCGTGGACCACTTCGGCGAGTTTGATCGTCCACGACGGTTTCGGCGTCGTGGTGGGGATCGCGACCAGCAGGTCCGCCGGAGTCCCCACCGTCGGCGCGGATGAGCGACCGGAACCGTTTCCCGAAGTGCCGCAACCGGCGAGAACCAACGCCGCCAGAATCCCGACGACCGCACGACCTCTCACACCATCCCCCCTCTGGATGTTTCGTGATTTCGAGTATTGCACCGCGAACGTGAAAATTGCTTGCCACATGGACAATTCGGCCGACACCAGCGTCGGCAGCGCTAGCAGCGCAAACCTTCGACTCCGACAAATACGCCGCCGAACCTGGCTTCGCCCATGTGGCAGGGCCGGCCGTCGACCGAGACCAGGCCATCATGGGTGACTTGTGCGCAGACGCTGCGGTCATCCGCGTGCACCGCCTCAAATCCGCCCGACCAGCGCGTGTTGTAGCCGCTGACGATTCGGCCATCCGTGCAGACGGTCTTGGCGTAGCAGTCGTCGCAAACGCTGGTGTACTGCCGGTACGTTCCGATCGCGGGAAGCTTGCAGAGCGGACATGGATGTGCCGCTTCGTGTTCCGCGGGTATCGCAGTCAGCCAGTCCGCGGCAGCCAGACTTCGCAGCGCCGCAGCCTCGGTGGATTCGCTTGTACACCTTCGCAATCGGATGAGCACCGTATCGGCTCTCGGGATATTGGCGACGCCGAGACGCTCCGACTCGGGTAAGTCGCCGACACTCACGGCGCCGCGCACCAGGGCGGCGATGGCAGCGCGATGCCACTCGCTGACATCTTCCGGCCGAAGTGGTCGATGCTGGTGCTGGGTGTGACGCCAGAATTCCTCGATTTTCGCCCGTCTGCCTGCGGTAGTTCCCGGATCGATCGTCCACGTGCGGCCGCCATGGATGTTGCAGATGAACATCCCGCGGTCGCAGCGAAATGCGTAGCCGCCGTTGAGTTCATCATCGTTGAACTCGTCGTGGGTCACCTCCACGACCGACGATGGATCATCTGCCCAGTCCACCGCGAGCGCGTGAACCTTCGCGCGGTCGACGGGGCCTTCGATCGCCTTCATCATTACCGCCCTGTCAACCCAGCGACGGTGGGTCGGTGATGTCGCACAAGCGAAGTTCCTCGTCTTCGACGGCGAAGTGGAACACCTTGCCGTTGTCGCTGGCGCCCGGACGGAAGAAGAACACCAACATCGACCAGCCGGAGGCGGTGTCCTCGGTGAAGTCGCCGAACCCGAGAATCTCGATCGGCGAGCCGGGCGCTCCGACCTGGGCCAGGCGTTTACCGGCGTCGGTGTCCCGACCGGACGCCGCGCACGTCAGCGCACGCACGTTCGCGCCCTGGCGGTCGCCGACCTGATGCGCCCACAACCGCACGGTGCTCTGAGCGACGGCTTCACCTTGCTCGCGCGGCATCGCCGCCGCCGCGGCGATGGGCCGCACCGTCACCCGCTCGTGGGTCAGTGTGAATCCGACTGCCGCACAAAGCATTACCACCGCGACGATCGCGGTCAGCAGCGGCCAGCGGTACCCGGCCGGTCGGGGTGTCATGAGATCGCCCCACATACCTTGAGCTCATCGTCCTCGTACACCAGCACGTACGTATCGCCGAAGAAGTTGTTGGCGCCGATCGCGGCGTGCTGTCGTCCGGTCGGGGAGAGCCCGATCTGCCGGTACATCACGTCGATCTGGGCGCCGTCGCGGGTCTTGGCATACCGGAAGAACCCGTCGATGTGGTCGCGGGCCTCGACCCGATACCCGGTTGGGTCGAGGATCGTCGGCAGGTCCCGGGCGATGGTGCCGGTGGGGTTGGCGCACGTCAGCTGCCGCACCTTCGCCGCGTCGCCACTGTCGGCGGCCTGAAGCCACGCGGTCACCACCTGCTGGGCGTGCAGCTGGTCGGCCGACGGCGCGGGTGTCGGGGTGAGTCCAGCGCGCGGCGCCGGCCATACCGTCACTGCCACCACCACGATGGCCGCGATCAACGCCACCACGGCCACCGCCCACAGCGCCCAACGGCCGGCCCGGCTCGCGCCGGCCGACCCAGGCAATTCTGCGTCGCTGCTCATCGGTTGCGGAATGCGTCGAGCCCGATGTCCGGGCGGTAGTGCCGAAGCCAGGCGCCGATGGTGCCGTCGATCCAGTCGCGTTCGAACTCAGACGGGAAGATCAGGGCGTTGGGGGTGTGGGCAACCTCGCCGGCGGCCAGCCGGGACCCGTTACGGTCATCGTGCATCTTCAGCACCCGCGGCGACGCGCCCGGTGCGGCCGCCACCGTGCCGTCGCCGAGGATGCCCCACGCGCGCACCGAATGCGCGATGGCCTTGGCCGCATTGGCGACGCCGGCTACCGGCGAGACGATCGGACCCTTCGACTGTGCAGCGAAACTGACCGGTTCCAAATCGATTCGGGTGATGCCGCCCCAAGGGATGTCGACCACCGTGGCTCCGTCGACGCGACGCAGACCGGCAGGGGAGAGCGTCAGGCGCTTGTGTTGCCGGTACTCGGTGTTCAGCTGCCGCCGCTTCTGCCGATACATCAGGGTCGGTACCGCGACGGCCGCCAGCATGCTCAACGGGTAGTAGATGGCCGGCGAGTGTGGCATCAACAGCCCCAGGATCAGCAGAGCCAGAATCAATACCCCGGCCGCCATCATCACAAGCACCGGGAGGAACCGCACCAACGTCCGGTCGGCCTGCTCGATGCTGCCCAACTCGACCGGCTGCTGGAAATCCGCTGATGGCTGGGCGTCACTCATCTGTCGTCCACCCCTGCTCCCACTGCGACCCTCCCCGGTCAGGGCGTGCTGAAGCGCCCCGCACTGTCCGGTGGCCCGACCCACTCAGACTTGCTGTCAGCAGGCTACCGGTAATCGGCGACTCGATGTCCTGGGACTACGCAGTTACTCGTCGATCCGAAACCGCTTGATGCGGGCCGCGCCGCCGGACACCAACTCGACCCGTGACTTCGGCACCTCGAAATGCTCGGCCAGCACGCGGATCACCGCGGTGTTTGCCTTGCCGTCGACCGCCGGTTCGCGGACGTAGACGACCAGCGTGCCGTCGTCGTCGGTCTCGACCAACGGCCCCTTGCGGCTGCCCGGCTTGACCCGGACCGAGATCATCACCGCCCCAGCGTGCAGAAAATCCCGGGGAATCGGAAATTCCCCGGGATCTTCTTCACGTTCAGCGGCTCGGAAACGTCAGCGCGCGACGATCACCGACGAACCGTGCCCGAACAGGCCCTGGTTCGCGGTCACGCCCACGCGGGCACCTTCGACCTGGCGGCCGGTGGCCTGACCCTTCAGCTGCCAGGTCAGCTCACACACCTGCGCGATGGCCTGGGCCGGGATGGCCTCACCGAAGCATGCCAGACCACCCGAGGGGTTGACCGGCACGCGACCCCCGATGGTGGTGGCACCCGAGCGCAGCAGCTGCTCGCCTTCACCCTTGGCGCACAGGCCCAGGTGCTCGTACCAGTCGAGCTCCAGCGCGGTCGACAGGTCGTAGACCTCCGCGAGGTTGACGTCGTCGGGACCGATGCCGGCCTCGGCGTACGCCGCATCGAGGATCTGGTCCTTGAACACCCGTTCCGGTCCGGCGATGGCCGCGGTGGAATCCGTTGCGATGTCCGGCAATTCGGGCAGGTGCTGCGGGTACTGCGGGGTGACGGTGCTGATCGCGCGCACCGACGGCACACCGTCGAGCGAGCCGAGATGCTTGCGTGCGAAGTCGGCGCTGGCCACGATCAGCGCGGCCGCGCCGTCCGAGGTGGCGCAGATGTCCAGCTGCCGCAGCGGGTCGGAGACGACCGGGCTGGCCAGCACGTCCTCGACCGAAGCCTCCTTGTGGTAGCGGGCATTCGGGTTGTTCAGGCCGTGCTTGGAGTTCTTCACCTTGATCTGGGCGAAGTCTTCGGAGGTGGCGCCGTACAGGTCCATGCGGCGGCGGGCCAGCAGGGCGAAGTACACCGGATTCATGGCGCCCAGCAGGTGGAAGCGCTGCCAGTCGGGGTCGTTCTTGCGCTCGCCGCCGACCGGGGCGAAGGCACCCTTGGGCGTGGTGTCGGCGCCGATGACCAGCGCGACGTCGCAGAAGCCGGCCAGGATGTGGGCGCGGGCGCTCTGCAGAGCCTGCGAACCGCTGGCGCACGCGGCGTAGGACGAGGACACCGGCACGCCGTTCCAGCCCAGCTTCTGGGCGAACGTCGACCCGGCGATGAAGCCGGGGTAGCCGTTGCGGATGGTGTCGGCACCGGCGACCAGCTGGATCTGACGCCAGTCGAGGCCGGCCTCGGCCAGTGCGGCGCGGGCAGCGACGACGCCGTACTCGGTGAAGTCGCGGCCCCATTTGCCCCACGGGTGCATGCCCGCACCGAGGATGTACAGAGGCTCAGGCGTGCTCACTTCGCAATCTCCCAGGCATAGGTGGTGCGCTCGACACCGTCGGCATCGGTGTACAGCGGCATGGTGGTCAGTTCCATCTCCATGCCGACCTTGAGATCCGCGGCGAGTGTGCCCTCGACGACCTTGCCCAGCACGATGAGGCCCTCGGCCTCCAACTGGACAGCGGCGATGGCGAACGGCTCGAACGGGTCGGCTGCCGGGTACGGCGCCGGCGGGGGATAGCGGTTCTCGGTGTAGCTCCACACCGTGCCGCGGCGCGACAACGCGACGGGCTCGAGCACGTCGCTGTCACACGCCGGGCTGGGGCAGTTGTTGGCGCGAGGCGGGAAAACGTAGGTCCCGCACTGCGGGCACTTGGCCCCGATCAGGTGTGGCGCACCGTTTTCGTCGGTATCCCACCAACCTTCAATTGCCGGCTGACTCCCGGCTTCCGTCACTCCTGGCACGAGCTCAGCGTAGCTGCCAATAGGCCCGAAACTGAAACGTGTTGCAGTTTTATCCCGGCAGCCGGGAAAACCCATTGTAGTGTACGAAACGGTTTCGTACACTTCTGCCATGGTTCGAGGGATGGCGCGGGAACAGGCGGTGCTCGCAGCGACGGCCGAGTTGCTCGTCGAGCGGGGTTACGCGGCATTGACCACCGACGCGGTGGCGGTGCGGGCGGGTGCCAGCAAGGCGACCATCTATCGCCGCTGGCCGAACAAGGCGCAACTCGTCCGGGCCACGCTCGACGCCGCGGACGCCGCCCGGAACGCGTCGATGCCCGATACCGGGGCGCTGCGCAGTGACCTGTTCGCCGTGATGGAAGCCGTCGCCGCGAATGTCGCCGACCCGTTGACCCGGGTCACGGCGGAACTCGCGACGCTCATGCGCCACGACGAACAGCTCGCCGAGGCCATCCGCCAACACCTCGACAAAGAGGAGCTGTCGCCGTTCCATGACGCGCTGCAACGCGCCATCGCGCGGGGCGACATCGCCGCCTGCGCCGACGTCGAACTGATCCACGATGTCGCCGAGGCGATGATCCTGCGGCAAATGCACCTCGACCGCCCCGTCGACGCCGCCTTCAGTGCGCGGCTCATCGACGACGTGCTGCTGCCCCTGTTGGGCGGTGCCCGATGAGCGTGGTGATCGCCGGCGCCGGGCCGACCGGACTGACCCTCGCCATCGAGCTGGCGCGCCGCGGCGTACCGGTTCGCGTGCTGGACCGGGCGCGGGCGTTGTTTCCCGGCTCGCGCGGCAAAGGACTGCAACCGCGCACCCTCGAGGTGTTTGACGACCTGGGTGTCATCGGTGCGGTACTGGCGGCCGGTGAGACGTTTCCGCCCATGCGGCTGTACCGCGGCGCGGAGGTGGTCTGGACCAAACCGATCTACGAGCTGCTGGGCCTGCCCGAAGTGGCGGCCACGCCGGCCGTGCCGTATCCCTTCACGTGGCTGATCCCGCAATGGCGGACCGACCAGATCCTGGCGGCACGGTTCGCCGAACTCGGTGGGACCATCGAATTCGATACCGAGGTAACAGGTTTCGCGCAGAACGACGAGGGTGTGACCGTACAGACCGGTCGCGGCCCGATCCGTGCCGCCTACCTCGTGGGCGCCGACGGCGGTCGTAGCACGGTGCGCAAGGTGTCCGGCGTCGATTTTCTCGGCGGTGCGTTGACCGAGGAACGCATCATCGTGGGCGACGTCCGGGTGACCGGGCTCGACGGCAGGTGCTGTCACCTGCTGACGCGTGACGGTGACCAGGCCAAGCGGTTCTCGCTGTGGAACCTGCCGGGCAGCGAGCACTTTCAGCTTGTGGTGACGATGGCGCCAGGTGAGCAACCGCCGGCGCTGACGCTTGCCGCGATGCAGGAACTGCTCGAACAGCGCTCGGGCCGGACTGATGTGGTGCTGTCGGACCTGCGGTGGATTTCGGAGTACCGCGTGAATCTGTTGATGGCGCAACAGTTCCGGATGGGCCGGGTGCTGCTGGCCGGCGACGCGGCCCACGTGCATTCACCGGCCGGGGGACAGGGCGTCAACACCGGCGTGCAGGACGCCTACAACCTCGCAGGCCGGCGACCGCGCACCCGACGGCCTGTTGCCCGACGGTCGCCAGCTGTTCGACGTCTTCCGTGGACCGCACTGGACGGTGCTCGAATTCGGGAGAGCTGCAGCCGATTTCGGCGTTCCGCAAGCCCGCCTGAGCTCCGGGCCGGACTACGACGTGCCGGACGGCTCCTACGTCTTGGTTCGGCCCGACGGCCACATCGCGGCGATCACCGATCAGCCGGAAGCGATCCGCGAACAGCTGCGTCGCTTCGATCCGGTGCGGGCGGGCAGCCCGTCATGACCGGGTGCTCGTCGCGGTCTCGGCCCGGTACCGGGTGGTGACCCGCGCCAGATCCGCCGGCGCCCGCGATGCCCCCGCGACGTGCATCTCGCGGTTGGCGGCGATGACATCGGCGGTCTCGGCGCGCCGGGCCTGCTCGTAACTCCGGAGCCCGTCGAAGCCGTGGGCCGCCAGTTCGTCGGCGAGCACCCGCGCGTCCACGATCGACTGCGACGCACCGTTGGCCCCGACGGGGTACATCGGGTGCGCGGCGTCGCCGAGCAGCGTCACCAGACCCGCGCCCCAGTGTGGCAGCGGGTCCTTGTCGACCATGGGGTAACTGAACAGCGCCGGGCTGTGGCCGATCAGCGCACTCATGTCGAGCCAGTCGAGATCCCAGTCGGCGACGTGCGGCAGGACATCGTCGGCGGTCGCGGGTGCGTTCCACCTGGCGTCGCCGTCCACCGGGCCGGGCAGCCCGGTGGGCACCTGCAGTACCCAGTTCACCTGACCGCCGCCGATGGGATACGTGATGAGGTCAACCCCGTTGTCGGCCTTGACGATTGCCATGGTATGCCCGTCGAGGAACGGCGTGATGTCACTGGCCCCGCGGTACATGGTGATACCGGACGAGAGCAAGGGATCGGGGCCGCGATGCAGCGCCGCGCGCACGACGGAGTTGATGCCGTCGGCGCCGACGAGGGCCGAGCCCGCGACCGGGCCGGCCGCGGTGTCCACGACGACACCGTCGGCGCGCTGCCGGAATCCGGTGACGCCGCTGCCGGTGCGGACCGCGTCGGCGCCGAGACGTTCCCGCACCGCGTCGAGCAGCATCATCTGCAACCGCCCACGGTGCACCGACAGCTGCGGGTGGGCGTCGCCCGCAGCCAGTCCGCGGGGTTCGGTGAACAACAGATCGCCGCGACGGGTGTAGAAGCGGATCGCTGACGGGGCCACGGCCATGGCGGTCAACGCGTCACCGAGGCCGAGCTCGGTGAGTTCGCGGACCGCGTGCGGCAGCAGATTGATTCCAACGCCCAACGGCTGCAGGTCATTTGCGCGTTCCAGCACGAGTGCGTCGAATCCGCGCGTTTGCAGGGTCAAGGCTGTGGTGAGTCCGCCGATACCGGCGCCGGCGATGAGTACTGGTGTCATGTCTCCAGCCTCAGCGCGCCAAAACCATAAGTCCAATATCGATCTGGTCCACAAACTATAATCATTGCTTATGGAACTGCGGCAGTTCGAGTACTTCGTCGCCGTCGCCGAGGAAGCCAACTTCACCCGCGCCGCCGAGCGCATCCACGTCGCGCAACCCGCGGTCAGCGCCCAGATCGCCCGGCTGGAGCGCGAATTGGGCGAGCCGCTGTTCGACCGCGCCCGGCGAGAGGTTCGGTTGACGGCCGCGGGAGAGGCGGTGCTGCCGCACGCGCGGGCGGCCCTCGCGGCGGCGGCCGATGCGCGGACCGCGGTCGCCGAATTGAGCGACCTCGTGCGCGGCTCCGTGACCATCGGCACGGTCGCCGCGCATGACGTCGACGTGCCGAGCCTGCTGGCCCGGTTCCATGAGGCCCATCCACACGTCGACATCACCCTCGGCACCGCCAATTCGGACGCGTTGATCGAGGGGATACGCACCGGGCAGCTGGACGCCGCCATCGTGTCGGTCGGCGCCGCGCTGCCGTCGGGGCTCGCAGCCGTCGTCGTGACCGACCAGCCGATCGTGGCCGCCGTCGCCCTCGACGATCCTTGGCACACGCGGCGGGCCCTGCGGCTGGCGGAGCTGGCCGGCCGCGCCGTCATCGCGCTGCCCGTCGGCACCGGCATCCGGCACCAGTTCGACGGCGCATGCGCCGCCGTCGGCGTCGACGTGCACGTCGCCTTCGAGGCGAGCACACCGCAGGCGCTGGCCGACCTCGCCGCGCGGGGTCTGGGGGTCGCCGTGTTGCCGCAAGCGATGGTGCGGTCGCGTACCGATCTGCACTTGATCAAGCTGACACCGGCACTGCGGGGTCGGCTGGTGTTCGCGTGGCGGGCCGGTGGGCCGATGAGCCCGGCGGCCCGGGAGTTGGTGAACATGGCGCGGCGGTTACTGGCTGTCGGTGGGGCTGAATAGAGTTAGAGCCGTGAGCCCCACCGCAACGGACGCCCCGCCCACCACCAAGCCCACATTGATGCTGCTGGACGGCAATTCACTGGCGTTCCGAGCGTTCTACGCGCTGCCCGCCGAGAACTTCAAGACGCAGGGCGGGCTGACCACCAACGCGGTGTACGGCTTCACCGCCATGCTCATCAATCTGCTGCGCGACGAGAAGCCGACGCACGTCGCGGCGGCTTTCGACGTGTCCCGCCAGACGTTCCGCAAAGAGAAGTACCCGGAGTACAAGGAGGGGCGGGCCGCCACGCCCGACGAGTTCCGCGGCCAGATCGACATCACCAAAGAGGTGCTGGGGGCGCTCGGCATCACGGTGCTGGCCGAAGACGGGTTCGAGGCCGACGACCTGATCGCCACGCTGGCCACGCAGGCCGAGGCGGAGGATTTCCGCGTGCTGGTCGTCACCGGCGACCGCGACTCGCTGCAGCTCGTCACCGACGACGTGACGGTGCTGTACCCGAAGAAGGGCGTCAGCGACCTGCACCGCTTCACCCCCGACGCCGTGGTGGAGAAGTACGGCCTCACTCCGACGCAGTACCCGGATTTCGCGGCCCTGCGCGGCGACCCGAGTGACAACCTGCCCGGTATCCCCGGTGTGGGGGAGAAGACGGCGTCCAAATGGATCAACCAGTACGGCTCGCTGCAGGCGCTGGTCGACCATGTCGATGAGGTCAAAGGCAAGGTCGGCGACTCGCTGCGGGCCAATCTCTCCAGCGTCATCCTCAACCGTGAGCTGACCGACCTGGTCCGGAACGTGCCGCTGGCACACACCCCGGAGGCCCTACGGGTGCAGCCGTGGGACCGCGACCGCATCCACCAGCTGTTCGACGACCTGGAGTTCCGGGTCCTGCGGGACCGGCTGTTCGACACGCTGTCGCCCGTGGAGCCCGAGGTCGAGCTCGGTTTCGACGTCCGCGGCGGACTGCTCGAACCGGGCACCCTGGCGGCCTGGCTCGCCGAGCACAGCAACGGCAGCCGCTTCGGCATGGCCGTCGCGGGCACGCACAAGGCCTTCGACGCCGACGCGACCGCGGTGGCGATCGTGTCGGCCAGCGGCGAAGGCGTCTACATCGACACCGCGCGGCTGGACGCCGAGGATGAAGCGGCGCTGGCGTCGTGGTTGGCCGATCCGGGTCCGCCGAAGGCGCTGCACGAGGCGAAGCTGGCGTGGCACGACCTGCTCGGCCGCGGCTGGCCGCTCGCCGGTGTCACTTCCGACACGGCACTGGCGGCGTATCTGGTCCGTCCGGGGCAGCGCAGCTTCGCCCTCGACGACCTGTCGGTGCGGTACCTGGGCCGCGAGCTACGGGCGGAAACCAAAGAGGAGCAACAGCTTTCGCTGCTCGACGACCCCGATGAGGTCGACGACGCCGCGGTCCAGGCGCTGATCGTGCGTGCCGCGGCGGTCGGCGATCTGGCCGACGCGCTCGACGTGGAACTCGCCAAGATCGACTCGCTGGCGCTGCTCGGGCAGATGGAGCTTCCGGTACAGCGCGCCCTCGCCGAGATGGAGAACGCCGGCATCGCCGTCGACATCGAACTGCTCGGCCGGCTGCAGAGCCAGTTCTCCGACCAGATTCGCGACGCCGCCGAGGCGGCCTACGCGGCGATCGGTGAGCAGATCAACCTGGGCTCGCCCAAGCAGCTGCAGGTGGTGCTGTTCGACAAGCTCGAGATGCCGAAGACCAAGCGCACCAAGACCGGCTACACCACGGATGCCGATGCGCTGCAATCACTTCTGGACAAGACGGGCCACCCGTTCCTGCAGCATCTGCTGGCGCATCGTGACGCGACCCGGCTCAAGGTCACCGTCGACGGACTGCTGAACGCGGTCGCGTCCGACGGCCGCATCCACACCACCTTCAACCAGACCATCGCCGCCACCGGTCGCTTGTCGTCGACCGAGCCGAACCTGCAGAACATCCCGATCCGCACCGAAGCGGGCCGGCAGATCCGTGAGGCGTTCGTCGTCGGCAAGGGCTTCACCGAGCTCATGACCGCCGACTACAGCCAGATCGAGATGCGCATCATGGCGCACCTGTCGGGCGATGCAGGCCTCATCGAAGCCTTCAACACCGGCGAGGACCTGCACACCTTCGTCGCGTCGCGGGCCTTCGGCGTGCCGAGCGAAGAGGTGACCGCGGAACTGCGCCGCCGGGTCAAGGCCATGTCATACGGCCTGGCCTACGGGTTGTCGGCGTATGGCCTGGCCTCGCAGCTGAAGATCTCGACCGAAGAAGCCAAGCAGCAGATGGACCAGTACTTCGACCGGTTCGGCGGGGTACGCGACTACCTGCACTCGGTGGTCGAACAGGCCCGCAAGGACGGCTACACCTCGACGGTGCTGGGGCGCCGGCGCTACCTGCCGGAACTCGACAGCAGCAACCGCAACGTCCGCGAGGCGGCCGAGCGGGCCGCGCTCAACGCGCCCATCCAGGGCAGTGCCGCCGACATCATCAAGGTCGCGATGACCAACGTCGACCGCGCGATGGAGGACGCCGGGCTGAAGTCACGCATCCTGCTTCAGGTGCACGACGAATTGCTGTTCGAGGTGGCCGAGGGCGAGCGGGATGCGCTCGAGACCTTGGTGCGTGAGCAGATGGGCAGCGCCTACCCGCTGGACGTGCCGCTCGAGGTGTCGGTCGGATACGGCCCGAGTTGGGACGCCGCCGCCCACTAGGGCTAGGCGTCGGCCGCCAACCCGATCCCGAGCGCAACGAGGATCGCGCCCATGGCGCGTTCGATGCGCTGACGAACGTGGGTGCGGCTCAAGATGTTCCGCGCCCGGTCGGCCGCCAGGACGACACCGACGCACCACGAGGTGTCGATGACGAGTTGGATGGCGGCGAGCACCAGCAGCGTCGGCAGCACGGGGCCGCCGGCCGGCAGGAACTGGGGGAGCACCACGATCCCGAAGGCCGCGGCCTTCGGGTTGGCGGCGATCGACACGAGTGCGGCACGGAACGCCGCGCCCGGGGTGCGGCCGCGCAGCGGCATGGTCACGGCCATGTCGGTGGGGTGTTTCGCACTGCGCCAGGCGCTGATGCCCAGCCAGATCAGGATCGCGGCGCCGACGACGTGCAGCGCCAGCGACAGCCAGTGATTGGCCGCCAGCAGGATTGACAGCCCGCCGCCGCCGGCCAGCGTCCACCCGCAGACACCGATCTCATTGCCGACAACGGCTGCCAGACCGGCCTTGCGGCCGTCGCGCACCGAGCGGTGCAGGAACAATGCCGTCGCCGGTCCGGGCAGCGCGGCCAGGATCACCGACGCGACCAGGAACGCCGGCAGGACGTCGAGAAGGTGCGCGAGCATGCAAGAAGTATCGCTGACCCGCACAAATCGTTAAGTCAGACGGCGCGGTAGTTGGTCAGCCACTGCAGCACCGGCGCCCGCGCCCGCGTGGCGGTCAGCCAGTACGCCTCCTCGGCATGCAGCTGGTAGGTCCGCTGGTCGGCCAGGCCCCGGTCGATGCGGTCCCGGACGAATGCCAACTCGACGACCTGCACGGCGAACTCCTTCACCGATTTCCCGGCCGGCGCGCCGCCGATCCGCGTCGCCGTCGCGATCGCCGCCTTGCGGGTCCGCATCGATCCGAGCCACGTCGCCTCGTTGGGGGTGATCAGGCCGGAGGCGATGAGTCCGGGCAGCTTCTCGGCGACCACCCGCTGCTCGCGACGGCGCCCCAGCACGCCCGTGACGATGGCGAGGGTGAAGATCGGCACCATCCAGAACAGGTAGACCGCGAAGTAGGCGCCGGCGCCGACGACGGTCGAGCCGTTCCACAACATGTGCATGACCACCGCGGCGACGTAGCCGAGTCCGATGTAGAGCACCTTGGCGCCGGCGCTGCGATGCTGCAGCGCGAGGTACACGCCGATGCCGGTCATGCTGGTGAACAGCGGATGCGCGAAGGGGCCCATGATCAGCCGCAGCGCGGCGGTGAGCAGGGAGTGCGCGATGGTCTCGCCCATGGCGATGTAGAAGATGTTCTCCAGCCACGCGAAGCCCGCGGCGACGAAACCGGCGTAGACGAGGCAGTCCGTCAGCGAATTGAGCTCGTTGCGGCGCCGGCCGGTCATCATCAGCAGCAGGAACGCGCCCTTGGCGGCCTCTTCGATCACCGGTGCGCCGATGGCCATCGCCGCGAAACCGTCCTTGCCGAGCAGCGGCGTCGACATGGTTTCCAGGACCACCGAGATGACGACGCTGATGGAGGAACCCCAGATGAACGCGAAGATCAGCAGCCGCGGTGGCTCGGGCTCCCAGCGGTCGAACCACAGGTAGGTCAGCAGCACCACCGCAGTCGCGATGCTGGCCAGCACGAATCCGATGGTCATGCCGATCGGGTTGGTCAGCGTGGTCAGGATCAGGACGCAGCCGATCAGCACACCCAGGCCGATGATCACGCCGAGGGGCGCGCCGACCTTGCGGATTCGCCGCGGCATGGGCGCCAGATACGGATATGGCGGCGGCACGGGCGACGGAGCGGGATACACGACACGAAGACTATCGGCGGAACGGCATTCCCCTGCAGTGGAGCAGACCGCGTTTGGCCTGCGTCTACGGGTCTAGTACCCTCGACAAGTACCTGTGTCCACATGGGCTACGGGTGCGCGTGAGACGTCAGGCGGCAACGCCTCGACGCATCACGAGAAACACCAACCATTTTGTCCCTACGATTCAACCTGTCCGGAGCATCCCACCACATGCCAAGTCCCTCCATCACCTCGCCGCAAGTAGCCATCAACGACATTGGCTCGGCCGAGGACTTTCTCGCCGCTATCGACAAGACCATCAAGTACTTCAACGATGGCGACATCGTCGAAGGGACCATCGTCAAGGTGGACCGTGACGAGGTCCTGCTCGACATCGGCTACAAGACCGAAGGTGTCATTCCTTCTCGCGAACTTTCCATCAAGCACGACGTCGACCCCAACGAGGTCGTTTCCGTGGGCGATGAGGTCGAAGCCCTCGTTCTCACCAAGGAGGACAAGGAAGGCCGCCTGATCCTCTCCAAGAAGCGGGCTCAGTACGAGCGCGCCTGGGGCACCATCGAGGAGCTCAAGGAGAAGGACGAGGCCGTCAAGGGCACCGTCATCGAGGTCGTCAAGGGCGGCCTGATCCTCGACATCGGCCTGCGCGGCTTCCTGCCCGCATCGCTCGTCGAGATGCGCCGTGTCCGCGATCTGCAGCCGTACATCGGCAAGGAGATCGAGGCCAAGATCATCGAGCTCGACAAGAACCGCAACAACGTGGTGCTGTCGCGTCGCGCGTGGCTCGAGCAGACCCAGTCCGAGGTCCGCAGCGAGTTCCTCAACCAGCTCACCAAGGGCGCCATCCGCAAGGGTGTCGTGTCCTCGATCGTCAACTTCGGCGCGTTCGTCGACTTGGGCGGCGTAGACGGCCTGGTGCACGTCTCGGAGCTGTCCTGGAAGCACATCGATCACCCGTCCGAGGTGGTTCAGGTGGGCGACGAGGTCACCGTCGAGGTGCTGGACGTCGACATGGACCGCGAGCGGGTTTCGCTGTCGCTCAAGGCGACTCAGGAAGACCCGTGGCGCCACTTCGCCCGTACCCACGCGATCGGTCAGATCGTCCCGGGCAAGGTCACCAAGCTGGTTCCATTCGGTGCGTTCGTCCGCGTCGAAGAGGGCATCGAGGGCCTGGTGCACATCTCGGAGCTGTCCGAGCGCCACGTCGAGGTCCCGGACCAGGTGGTCCAGGTCGGCGACGACGCGATGGTCAAGGTCATCGACATCGACCTCGAGCGTCGCCGCATCTCGCTGAGCCTCAAGCAGGCCAACGAGGACTACACCGAGGAGTTCGACCCGTCGAAGTACGGCATGGCCGACAGCTACGACGAGCAGGGCAACTACATCTTCCCCGAGGGCTTCGACGCCGACAGCAACGAATGGCTGGAAGGCTTCGAGAAGCAGCGTGACGAGTGGGAGGCCCGGTACGCCGAGGCCGAGCGTCGCCACAAGATGCACACCGCCCAGATGGAGAAGTTCGCCGCGGCCGACGCCGAGGCAGCTGCCCGTCCGGCGACCAGCGGTTCCTCGCGTTCCGAGGAGTCGACCGGTGGCACCCTGGCCAGCGACGCCCAGCTGGCGGCGCTGCGCGAGAAGCTCGCCGGCAACGCCTAAGTAGCAACACAGAAGAACTCCCCGGCTCTCACCGAGCCGGGGAGTTCTTTTTTGTCGACACGTGCGTGTGTATCTATTTGACAATAATTTTCATCAACGGCTTGGCTGGGCGGCGTGCTCAAATTCTTCGCCGTTCTGCTCCTGACGGCTGTCGTCGCCGGGTGTTCCGGCCCCGCCGAGAACGCCGCTCCGGTGGAACAGTCCGCGCGCACCCCGCGGCTGGCCCTGAGCTATGACGGCGGGGTGCTGGTGCTCGACGCCAAGACACTCAAACCAGCCGGCGACGTCCCGCTCGAAGGCTTCCTGCGACTGAATTCCGCCGCGGACGGCCGGCATGTGCTGGTGTCGCAAGCCGGCGGGTTCGCGGTCCTCGATCTCGGCACCTGGACCGACGACCACGGCGACCACGGGCATCACTACACCGCCACCCCGCGGTCGACGGGTATGCGATTCAGCGGCGCCGAGCCCGGCCACGCCGTCGCCCATGACGGCAAGCTCACCCTCTTCTTCGACGGCACCGGCGCGGTGGACATCGTCGACCCGCACGCACTGCTCGCCGGCAAGGCCGAGGTGGCTTCGCATTTCGCGGTTCCCGCCCATCATGGCGTCGCCGTCGCTCGCGGCGACGGGTCGGTGGTCGTGAGCCGCGGCGACGAGCATGCGCGGACCGGTCTGGAAATCCGCGACGCCGCGGGCAGGCCGATCGCGATCAACGACGACTGTCCCGGTCTGCACGGCGAGGCCGCGGCCGCCGACGGTGTGCTGACGTTCGGCTGCCAGAACGGCATACTCATCGTCCGCGGCAACACCATTGAGAAGACTGCCAGCGCGGACCCGTACGGGCGGATCGGCAATCAGGCGGGAAGTGCCGAGTCGCCGGTTGTGCTCGGCGACTACAAGACCGAAGCCGGCGCAAAACTCGAACGCCCCCAACGGTTTACCTTCACCGACACGCAGACCGGCCGGATCACGGTGGTACCGCTCGATGCCAGCTATAGCTTCCGGTCGCTGGATCGCGGGCCGCGCGGTGAGGCGGTCATTCTGGGCACCGACGGCGCACTGCACGTATTCGATGCGAAGACCGCCCGGCGTATTGCGCACATCGGCGTCATCGCGCCGTGGCATGAGCCGGAGGACTGGCACGAGCCGATGCCGAATCTGCATGTACAAGATGGCGTTGCCTACGTCAGCGATCCGCAGATCCGGCGGCTGGTGGCTGTCGACCTGGCCGGCGGTGCGGCCGTCGCGGAAACCACGTTGGAGCGGGCGGTCATCGAGATGACCGGAGTCCGCGGCTGAGGTGAGCGGGGCACCTGACACACTGAAGCCGTGCTTCGTATCGGACTGAGCGGCGGCATCGGCGCCGGAAAATCCACTGTGTCATCGACCTTTGCAGCCGAAGGCGGCATCGTCGTCGACGGTGACGTGATCGCCCGCGAGGTGGTGGAGCCCGGCACCGAGGGGCTGGCCGCCCTGGTGGCGGCCTTCGGCGAGGACATCCTGCTGCCCGACGGTTCGCTCAACCGGCCGGCGCTGGCCGCGGTGGCGTTCAGCGACGACGAGAAGCGCAAGACCCTCAACGGCATCGTGCACCCGCTGGTCGGCAAACGCCGTGCCGAGCTCATCGACGCCGCGCCGGTGGGTTCGGTTGTGGTGGAAGATATTCCGCTGCTCGTCGAGTCGCAGATGGCGCCGCTGTTCCCGTTGGTCGTCATGGTGCACGCCGACGAGGACGTGCGGGTCGCGCGGCTGGTCGAGCACCGCGGCTTCTCGGAGGCGGACGCCCGCGCCCGGATCGCGGCGCAGGCGACCGTTGAACAGCGACAGGCCGTCGCGGACGTCTGGCTGGACAACCACGGCAGCGCCGACGAACTGGCCGCCGCGGCCCGCGAACTGTGGGAGCAGCGCATCGTCCCGTTCGCGCGCAATGTGCAGGCCGGCGTGCCGGTCAGTGTGGCGCCGGCCGTCGTGTCGTACGACGAGACGTGGCCCGAGCAGGCCCGCCGCATCGTGGCCCGGCTGAACACCGCGTGCGGCCACCGGGCGGTGCGGGTCGACCACATCGGGTCGACGGCGGTGCCGGGCCTGGACGCCAAGGACGTCATCGACATCCAGGTGACGGTGAAGTCGCTCGACGTGGCCGACGAGCTCACCGATCTGCTGCTGGCCGCCGGCTACCCCCGGGTCGCGGACATCACCGAAGACGTGGCCCACACCGACGACAAGACGTTGTGGCAGAAGCGCTTTCACGCGTCCGCCGATCCCGGCCGGCCGACCAACGTGCACCTCCGGGTCGACGGCTCGCCGGGTCAGCAGTTCGCCCTGCTGTTCCCGGTGTGGCTCGCCGCCAACCCCGACGAGCGGGTCGAGTACCTGGCGCTCAAGCACGATGCGATCGCTGCCGCGCCGGCCACCAGCGGCGAGTACGCCGACGCCAAGGAGCCCTGGCTCGCCGGTGCGTACCGACGGGCCTGGGCCTGGGCGGACGAAACCGGTTGGCGCCCTTAGTGTGCGACCGGAGTCGCGGGCGCGGCCGGGGTGGCCGGGGTGCCCGGTAGCTCAGCGCTGTACTGCTGGCTGGGATCGAAGTCGGTCACCGAACCGCAGCTGAGCACGCCATAACCGGGGTCCTGGCGCTGCGGCGTCAGGCGCGGGGCGACGAACTGGTCGGCCTGGGCGACGATCTCGTCGTCGACCAGGATCTCGCAGTGCAGGCTGGCCGAGTACGGCCATTGGATCGACACCTGCATGCCGGCGTTCGCCGCGTTGTTCAGCACGGCCGAGGCTTCGAACGATTCGCCGGGGAGCAACGAGGGCGTCGCCGAATTGAGCTGCGTATCGGTGAGGCGGTAGGTGATCAGCGTCCCGCGGGACACCCCGTCGATCCGGGCCCGGTAGGTGACGTTGTGCGGTCCCGCGCTGGGCGGTGCGCTGTCTCCGGCCGGAACCGCCGGCGGTGCGGGCGGTGCGGGCGGGGCCGGGGGAGCCGGGTCGGCAGCTGCCGTCGTCGCGAGAAACAGGGAGGCGCTCGTGGCCACTGCGGTGGCGCACGCCAGCGATGCCGCGGCCAGTCGTCCGCGCCCGATCGATGTCATGGTTGTTGACATTACCCGTCGCGCCAGGTCAGTGACATACCGAGACTGGCTAGCCAATTGTTCAGCTGGTAATTGTGCTGAGCCAGCCCTTCGATGGCGGCCGTCGCCGTCGTGATGGCGCGTTCACCGTCGTCGGTGCTCAGGAGGTGGTGCCGCACCGCGTCGAGAAGCTCGTCGACATCCTCCAGCTCGACACTCTTGCCCGACCGGACGACCAGGTCCAGGTAGTGGTCCTCGGACGTCCAGGCCTGCTCGCCGGCGGTGAACCGGCCGACATCGAGATAGAAGTCCTGGTCGCGTTCATGTCCCGGGTTGAAATGGAAGACGCTGGCCCGTAGGCCGATCGACGGCAGCAGCCAGGACTCCAGGTAGTGGAACTGCGGGCGGCCGGGGGTGGGACGGGCCATGTACAGGCCCCACGGCTCGAGGCGGTACACGTCGACGGCCCGCACGATGCCTTTGGGATCGGTGTTCGTGCGGGCGGCCAGGTCGAACGTCTCGTGCTTGGGTGCGTGGATGGCGCCAGCGTACGCGCTCGTCCGGCGACCGGCAGCGCCTGATGCTCCTATTGGTGTCAAGCAGCTTGGAGCCATGATCTGTATTGATCAGCCAGGGCGTCGTCGCGTTGTAGTCCGCGTTCGATGCGGGAGATGACGGTGGGCCAGACGCCGAAGTGGTTCGCAGCGGCGGTGACGGTGATGTTTTTGGATTGCCGGGCTGGCCGTAGGTCGTTGTATTCAGGTACTGCGATCTGGCGGGTCAGGAGTTTGAAGACTTCGCGGGCGATGGCCCGTTTGAGTTTGCGCAGGATCTCCATTTTGTTGTGGCCCTTGGCGAGCTGTCGTTGCACGTAGTCCTTGGTCGACTGGTGACTGGACATGCGCACCAGGGCGATGCGGTGCAGCGCGTTGTTGGCGGCGCGGTCACCGCCGCGCGATAGGCGGTGCCGGTTGGTCTTACCCGAGGACGCCGGCACTGGCGCGGTGCCGCACAGAGCGGCGAACGCGGCTTCACTGTGCAGCCGGTGCGGGTTGGCTCCGGCGGTGATCAATAGCTGGGCGGCGGTGTCCGGGCCGACACCGTAGGCAGCGCGCAGGCCGGGGTTGGCCTTGGCGACAAGGGCATCGATCTGCGTTTGCAGGGTTTCGGCTTGGGTTTCGAGGAATTGCACGCGTTGGGCGAGCATCTTGGCCGCGGTGAGCAGCGACTGTGCCCACGTGTCGGCCACAGTGTCGGGGCGGCAGCGGGCGATGGCCTCGATCAACTTCAATGTTGTTAAGCCACGGTACTTTTCACGCACCGCATCCGGCGCCGATATCAGCATGGCTTTGATCTGGTTGATCACCGCGGTGCGGTGCTTGACCGCCGAACGACGAGCGATGTGCAGGGCACGCAATCCGGTGGTGGCATCGTCTTTGGGGGTGGCCAGGCCCTCGCCGGCCAACACGGTGCGGGCGGCGCTGTACGCGTCGAGCGGGTCGGATTTTCCTTTGAGTCGGCGGGTGGACTTGACCGCTCTCGTCACCTCCACCACCTCGATCCCCGCGGCGGTTAAGGCCCGGGTGAACCCGGCGCCGTAGCTGGCGGTGCCTTCCACACCGATGCGCACAATGTGGCCCAGTGTCATGAGGAATGCGATCGCCGCGGCGTACCCGGCGCCGGTGGTGGGGAACTCCTTGTCGCCGAGGGTGGCGCCGGTCGTGGTGATCGCGGCGACGTGGATGGTGTCGAGGTGGGTGTCCGCACCGGCGACGATGAGCGCAGATTCTGTCAAGATGATGGTGTCCCTTCTGACCAGCGTTGGGCGGGGCACACACCGGCCAGGGCGGGCAGACAAGACATTGATGAGGAACGGCCAGGCTCCTGATTAAGTCATGTCCGTCCTGTCCGGTGTGAACAAGACGCGCACCACACGGGCCGGGCAAATCAGGTTAAAGACAACCCAGTAGGGCGTCAGTCAGTGCCAGAGCCACGACCCGCGCGGTAACGCTCTTCCATCATCAATGTCGGTGCCCCGGAGTAAACCAGAGTCAACCGGTGCGGCACATATCCGCACCCGAAGAGGGTGGGGGCCCCGATGGGTAATCGAGCGAACATCGTTGTCGTGAAAGACCAAGAGTGGCAGTACGTTTACTCCCACTGCGAGGGCTGCCGCATGGTGGACCTACTGATAGGTGGCCCGCCCTTGGCCTTGCAATTCCTCGAATCGCTGGGCCGCCGGCAGTCCCACGACACCTGGACTGATCCGTTGTGGTGCGACGGCGGTGCAGTCTTCGACTTCGATCGGCGGCGGGTCGTGTTCTTCGGCGACAGCCTCATGGTGGAGATGCCGTTCCGCCGCACAATTCTTGCGGCGCTCGCGGAGGTATGGGCGGGCTACGAGATCTGCTACGCCTACGACGGAACAGCCGAGATCGGCGGATACGTCGGGAAGGAGTTTGCCCTGCCATCGCTGGACGGTCTTTCCGCGCCCAAACTGGCAAAATCCCGGAACTCTTTGTGCCACTTGGTTTCCGTCATCGACGCGTCGGGTGAATTGCGGATGTGGCCGTTGTGGTGGGGTGACAGCAAGGCATGGCACGGGCCGGCGTTGCTGGACAAATTGCCGGGTAGCGGCGTCCGGAGACTGCGGCTCGACAAGATTCCCGAGGGCGGGGTGCACATCGATGTGCCCCGAAACGTGGTCGGGGTGTGGAACACCGCCGACGTCATGGGTGTGTTCCGGGCACTGCCGGAGTTGT
Source organism: Mycobacterium sp. SMC-16 (assembly GCF_046250085.1). Classification (NCBI taxonomy): domain Bacteria; kingdom Bacillati; phylum Actinomycetota; class Actinomycetes; order Mycobacteriales; family Mycobacteriaceae; genus Mycobacterium; species Mycobacterium sp. SMC-16. The sequence continues at coordinate 3,628,411 of NZ_CP176427.1, read as the reverse complement.
GGCGCGGCTGGCGGACCGAATGTTGGGACGATCGCTATGAGGAGCATCTCGCCGCATGCGGAGACGCGCTGCAGCTGCCTGCCCTGGACGAGGCAGATTTCGACGAGGCCCTGAATTGGTTGCGCGAGAGAGCTTGTGGCATGGACCGCAGCTATGCCGCCGTTCCTCCGGATGCCGTCGAATGGGCTCGGTTCGCGGCAGCCTATGACCGCGCGCGGCCGCGCCGGATGAAAACCGCATGACCGCCGCTGAGACCCATTGGTACCATTGGAGGGGTCGGAAGGTACCAATTATGGCGCTGAACATCAAAGACCCGGCCGTCCATGAAGCCGTGAAGGCGATCGCGAAGATCACGGGCGAGTCCCAGGCACAGGCCGTCGCGACTGCGGTCAACGACCGGCTCCGACGACTGCAGGCCGATGATCTGGCAGAGCGCTTGCTGGATATCGCCCGCAGTATCAGGAGCCGGCTGGGTCCCGAGGGACTACCCGACCACGGCGAGCTGCTTTACGACGAATACGGACTGCCGAAATGATCGTGGACACCTCGGCCATCATCGCGCTGGTTGCGGGCGAGGACGACGTGGGAGTCTATGCCCGGGCGATTGCGGCCGCGGTGGTGCCGCGGCTGTCGGCGGCAAGCTATCTCGAATGCGGAATCGTCCTGGATGCACGCCGCGATCCGGTCATCAGTACGCGGTTCGATGACCTGGTGGACAGCGCCGGATTCGTCATCGAACCGGTGACCGAGCATCAGGCCCGGCTGGCCCGCCAGGCCTACCGCGATTTCGGGAAAGGCAGCGGCCACCCCGCGGGCCTCAACTTCGGCGACTGCTTCGCGTATGCGCTGGCGATCGACTGTCGCGAGCCATTGTTGTGGAAGGGCGATGACTTCGGGCACACCGGTGTCCGATCAGCACTCGAGCCCAGCTAGGCGTGGCGACACAGGGCCCGGTCGCCTCACGATCAGAAGTTCACCATCAGAACTTGTAGAACGGCACCAGCTGGTTGGCACGCTGCAGATTGGTCTGCAGGCAGTCCGGGCGGTCGGGAGACTCGATCGGTGAGTAGAACAGCGACTGGTTGATGAGCCCGTAGCTCGTCTTGAAGGTGATCATGCAGGTCACCCACCACCGGTCATTCCAGTCGGTCGGCTTCATGATCCAGTATTGCGCGGCCCGGTGGCCGGCGATGTTCAGCTCGACGGCGTCGGCCGGCAGCGTCTGCTCGTAGGTGCGCCAGACGATCGGCTCGACGGCCATCTGGTAGTTACCGGCGTCGTAGTGGCAGCGCAGGCCGTCTTCGTGGTCGGGCGGGGTGAAGCCCAGGCCCATGGCGTTGATGGCGTCGAGAGGAATCTGATCGCACGGGTCGAATGGGCTCGGGTTCGTGGTGGCGATGATCGGATATTTGATGGTGCTGCTCATCGGGGCGGAGGTGGAGCGCAGCTCGACGTTGTCGCCGCCGGTCGGTGTCACTGGGTTGGTCTGTGTGACCACCACGCCTGCCGTCACGAGCGCACACAGCGCCGACACGAGCCGTAGTTTCCCGGCCATCGCTGCCATGACACCCCTTAGATCCGAGCAATACTGCGGGGAGTCTACAAGTCGCCTGCGTCACACCGGACAGGATGGGAGAACCTGTTCTAGTTTCTCCCGCTGCGCGGGACGGTTGGCACTGCGGCGGGCGTTGCTGTCACCCAAGTACCCTGGATTTTTGTGTCGACTCAGCCGACCCTTTGGGCAATCAGTGACCTGCACATCGGGCACACCGGAAACAAGCCGGTCACCGAGTCGCTGCACCCGGCCTCACCGGACGACTGGCTGATCGTCGCCGGCGACGTCGCCGAGCGCACCGACGATATCCGGTGGTCCCTCGACCTGCTGCGCAAGCGCTTCGCCAAAGTGATCTGGGTGCCGGGCAACCACGAACTGTGGACCACCAACAAGGACCCGATGCAGATCTTCGGGAAGGCCCGCTACGACTACCTGGTCGACATGTGCGACCAGATGGGCATCGTAACGCCCGAGCATCCGTTCCCGGTCTGGACCGGCCCGGGCGGCGCGGCGACCATCGTGCCGATGTTCCTGCTGTACGACTACAGCTTCTTGCCCGCGGGCACCGCGACGAAGGCCGAGGGTCTCGCGCTGGCCAAGGAGCGCAATGTCGTCGGGACCGATGAGTTCCTGCTGTCGAGCGAGCCGTACGCGACCCGGGACGCGTGGTGCCGGGACCGGCTGAACATCACTCGCAAGAAGCTCGACGACCTGGACTGGATGGAGTCGACGGTCCTGGTCAACCACTTCCCGCTGGTGCGCGAACCCTGCGACGCCATGTTCTATCCGGAGTTCTCGCTGTGGTGCGGCACCACCGCGACCAAGGACTGGCACACCCGCTACAACGCCATCTGTTCGGTGTACGGCCACCTGCACATCCCGCGCACCACCTACTACGACGGGGTGCGGTTCGAGGAAGTGTCGGTCGGCTACCCGCGAGAGTGGCGGCGCCGCAAGCCTTATCGGTGGATGCGCCAAATCCTGCCGGATCCCCAGTACCCGCCCGGCTATCTCAACGACTTCGGTGGCCACTTCGAGATCACCCAGGAAATGCGGGAGCACGCGCAGAAGATGCAGGACCGGATCAATTCGAGGCGGTTGTGATGAGTGATGCGCTGCTGACTCAGGTGCTGCCTGACGTGGTGGCCACCGCCGAGACGTACTCGGACCCGGGCAATCTCGTGCCGCTGCCGGAGGAAGAGCCGCTGATCGCCCGGTCGGTGGCCAAGCGCCGCAACGAGTTCATCACCGTGCGGCACTGCGCCCGTGAGGCATTGGGCAAGCTCGATGTCGGCCCGGTCCCGATCCTCAAGGGCGACAAGGGTGAACCGTGCTGGCCCGACGGCATCGTCGGCAGCCTGACGCACTGCGAGGGTTTCCGCGGCGCCGTGGTGGCACGGGCCACAGAGGTGCGCTCGGTCGGTATCGACGCCGAACCGCACGGGGTGCTGCCCAAGGGCGTGCTGGGCGCCGTCGCGTTGCCCGCCGAGCAGGACGCCGTGGCGACGCTCGAGGGTGACCTGCACTGGGACCGAATCCTGTTCTGCGCCAAGGAGGCGACGTACAAGGCCTGGTTCCCGCTGACCCACCGCTGGCTGGGTTTCGAGGACGCGCACATCACGTTCGAGCTGGATTCGTCAGGGAGTTCGGGCACGTTCCTGTCCCGCATCCTCATCGACCCAGTCGCCGAGTCCGGCCCGCCGCTGACCGAACTGCCGGGCCGTTTCACCGTATCGAACGGCCTTGTCCTGACGGCGATCTCGCTGTGAAGGCGGCGTCGAAGCCGGCCCCGCCACCGGGCCTGGTGATCGTCGACAAACCCGCCGGGATGACGAGCCACGACGTCGTCGGCCGGTGCCGGCGACTGTTCGGTACCCGCAAGGTCGGCCATGCCGGCACTTTGGACCCGATGGCCACCGGCGTGCTGGTGGTCGGCATCGAACGGGCCACCAAGATCCTCGGTCTGCTGACCGCCACCGACAAGCAGTACATCGCGACCATCCGGCTCGGCCAGACCACGTCGACCGAAGACGCCGAAGGCGAAGTGCTGGAGACGGTTTCGGCCGCGCATGTGACCGACGACAAGATCGAGTCGGCGGTCGCGGCATTGCGGGGCGAGATCGACCAGGTGCCCTCGGCCGTCAGTGCCATCAAGGTCGACGGCGAGCGCGCGTACAAGTTGGTGCGCGAAGGCAAGGCGCCGGAACTGGCCGCGCGCCGGGTGCGGATCGAACGCTTCACGGTGGACGCGGTCCGCCGGGTCGAGGATTTCGTCGATGTCGATGTCACGGTGGACTGCTCGTCGGGCACCTACATCCGGGCTCTGGCCCGTGACGTCGGCGCCGCACTCGGCGTCGGTGGACATCTGACGGCGTTGCGGCGCACCAAGGTTGGCCGCTATGGGCTGGACGAGGCGCGGACGTTGGAGCAGCTGACCGATGCGGCCGAATTGAGCTACTCGCTGGACGCGGCCTGTCTGCTGGGATTCCCGCGCCGTGACCTCACCGACGACGAGACTGAGGACACCCGCCATGGCCGGGCGCTGAAGCCTGCCGGTATCGACGGGACCTACGCCGCCACGGCACCTGACGGGCAGGTGATCGCGCTGCTGGAGGACGGACCCAAACGCACCAGCAGCGTCGTGGTGCTGCGTCCGGCGACGTTGTAGCGGCGGCTGCGCTGGCGCTTTTACCTTCCAATTGGAATGATTTCGGGCCGGAATCCGCCCTTCGGCCACGTACGATGCAATCGTGACTGCAGGGGTGGACGGGCCGGCCAGGCGGCGTACGCAGGCTGAACGCAGCGCTGCGATGCGCATGCGTCTGCTTGATGCCACGGTGGAATGCCTGGTCACTTACGGCTACGCCGGCACCACGACACAACGGGTCGCAGAAATCGCCGGCGTGACGCGCGGCGCGCAGGTGCACCATTTTCGCTCCAAGGAAGACCTGGTGGCAGCTGCAGTCGAGCACCTTGCCGAACAACGTGTGCAGGCCGCGGTACGGGACCTCGGGAAGGTGGGGAGCAACCCCGATCCGGTCTCGACCATGCTCGACTATCTCTGGGACTCCCATCAGACGGCGGTATTCGTTGCGACGTTGGAACTCTGGGTCGCCGCACGGACCGATCCGGTGCTGGCCGAGCACATCGACCGCGTGGAACCCATCGTCACCGGTGCGTTGATCAGCGCGCTGGCGCAACTTGTCCCCAGTCGGGCTGCGCAGAAGGAGTTGCGCGATCTGGCATTCACGGCCATGGATGCACTGCGGGGGATTCTGCTCTCGAGCTTCGTGGACCGGGACAACGAACGCGCCAGGAAGCGCTGGAACCGGGTGTGTGACCAGCTGCACGGCATGTTTGTCGACGCCCTCGGCGGTAAGTCCGCCAACGTCGAAATTTCTTCGTAACTAACCTTTTTCGCTGCGCCGCAGTGCTTCTATCTGTCGTTTGAACGGCGCCTTAGGCCACCCTCTTGTAAAGATACAAACAGGTTGGTATGTTTCTGTCACCGCACAGAAAGAGAGGGTTCATGCCCAACAAGGTGTATGTGATCGGCGTCGGTATGACGAAGTTCGAAAAGCCCGGCGCTCGGCTCAATCCGGATGGGTCACCCTGGGACTACCCGGACATGGCGCGGGAATCGGGTTCAAAAGCACTGTTGGACGCCGGGATTGACTATCGCGAAGTGCAAGAGGCCTACGTCGGCTATGTCTACGGCGAGTCGACATCGGGGCAGCGGGCGGTCTACGAACTCGGCATGACCGGTATCCCGGTGGTCAACGTCAACAACAACTGCTCGACCGGCTCAACTGCGCTGTATCTCGCCGCGCGTGCCGTACGCAGCGGCCTGGCCGACTGTGCGCTTGCGCTCGGATTCGAGAAGATGCAGCCCGGTTCACTCGGTTCGACCTACGACGACCGCGAGCAGCCCATGGCAAAGCACTTCCTGGCGCTGGCCGAGATCAGCGAGGTGCTGTTCCCGCCGGCGCCGTGGATGTTCGGCGCGGCCGGCCGTGAGCACATGAAGCAGTTCGGCTCCACCGCTGAGCATTTCGCGAAGATCGGCCACAAGAACCACAAGCATTCGGTCAACAATCCGTACGCGCAGTTCCAGGACGAATACAGTCTCGATGACATCCTCGGCGCGCGAATGATCTACGACCCGCTGACCAAGCTGCAGTGCTCCCCGACGTCGGACGGCTCTGGTGCGGCAATCCTCGCGAGCGAGGCGTTCGTCGACAAGCACGGGTTGGCCGATCGTGCGGTGGAGATCGTCGGGCAGGCGATGACCACCGACTTCGAGAACAGCTTCGACGGCACGTGCAAGGCGCTGATCGGATACCACATGAATGTCGCTGCCGCGCAGCAGGTTTACGAGCAGTCGGGGCTCGGCGCCGAAGACTTCCAGGTCATCGAGTTGCACGACTGTTTCAGTGCCAACGAACTGCTGTTGTACGAAGCGCTGGGTCTGTGCGGCGAAGGTGAAGCCGCAAAACTGATCGACAACAGCGACACCACCTACGGCGGGCGCTGGGTCGTCAACCCGTCCGGCGGGCTGATCTCCAAGGGGCATCCCCTGGGCGCCACCGGCCTGGCCCAGTGCGCCGAGCTCACGTGGCAGCTGCGCGGCACCGCCGACAAGCGGCAGGTCTCGGGCGTCACCGCCGCATTGCAGCACAACATCGGCCTGGGCGGGGCCGCCGTCGTCACCGCCTACCAGCGCGCCGAGCGCTGAACCGAAACACCCTCCAACACAAGAGCTAAGGAGCATCACCATGGGACACATCGAAGCGACCAAGAAGCTGTCGGCCTCGCCGGAAGCGCTGTGGGGCATCATCTCGGATCTGTCCAGCTGGGGTGAGTGGTTCACCATCCACGAGAAGTGGATGTGTGACGTGCCGGCGACCGTGACCCCGGGCACCACGCTGACCGCGAAGATCGTCATGCTCGGCATGGCCAACAAGATCGAATGGAAGATCGAGCGGATGGACGCGCCGACCACGTTCGCACTGTCCGGAACCGGGATGGCCGGAGTCAGAGCATCTTTCGAATTCACCGTCACGCCGTCGGGTGACGGTTCGGAATTCAAGGTGGCCGGCGATTTTGAAGGTGCACTCGTCAAGGGCGCGCTGGCCAAGGCCGTCGAGAAGGATGGCGCCAAGCAGCTCGACAAGACGCTCGAGCAGCTCGACGCCCTCGCTGCGGCGGCGGTCTGACGTGGCCGACGAGGAACTTGTTTTCGACGACACCGGGCTCAACAAGTGGACGGAAGACGACCACTTCGAGGTCACCCGCGAGCACCTCATCGATTATGCGAAGGCCACCAATGACCCGATCCCGGCGCACCTGGCCGGTGACGTGGCCCCACCGATCTTCGCGATCGTGCCGGTCTTCGAATCGCTGCTCACCCCGACGGTCGACGTGGCCCCCGTGGAGTTGATCCCGCGGGTCGTCCACGGCGAGCAGGACTTTCACTTCCACCGCCCTATCTATCCCGGCGACAAGCTGGTGTCGCGCGGCATGATGCTCGGCTACGAAGGGCTCGACAACGGCACCCGCGCATCCGTGTATCTGGAATGCCGCACGGATGACGGCGATCTGGTCAACGAGCAGTACGTGACGTGTTTCTTCCGAGGTTTCAACGCCGACAAGAAGATCGGGGAGTTGGGCCCGGAGCACAAGTTCGACGCCACGCTGCGAGACCAGGCTCCGCTGGCCAAGGTCATTCAGCACATCGATGCCGATCAGACGTTCCGGTACTCCCCGGCATCGGGTGACCCGATGCCGATCCACCTCGACGAGGAAGTCGCCAAGGACGCCGGCCTGCCGGGCATCATCGCCCATGGCCTGTGCACCATGGCCTTCACGTCATGGGCCGTGCTGACCGAGGTCGGCGGCGAAGATGTCAACCGGCTCAAGCGATTCGCCGTGCGGTTCTCCAAGATGGTCTTCCCGGGTGACGATCTGGAGACCCGTATCTGGCAGGCCGGTCGCAGCAGCCACACGACGAAGTACGCGTTCGAGACCGTGAGAAATGGCAGCGCCGGTGAGGAATTCGCCATCACCGACGGCCTGGCCGTAATCGCCGACTAGCTGAAAAGGACAAGAACATGGGAGCTTTGGAAGGACGCATCGCCGTCATCACCGGTGCCGGCCGCGGAATCGGCCGCGAGCACGCGCTGCTGTTCGCCCACGAGGGTGCGCGCGTCGTGGTCAACGATCTCGGCGGCAGCAACACCGGTGAAGGCGCCGACGCCGGACCGGCACAAGAAGTCGTCGACGAGATCATTGCCGCCGGCGGCACGGCCGTCGCCAACACCGACAACATCGCGACGTGGGACGGCGCGGCCGGTCTGATCGATCAGGCCGTCAGCGAATTCGGCGGTCTCGACGTGGTCGTCAACAACGCGGGGATTCTGCGCGATGGCTTCATTCCGAGCATGGAGGAATCCCAATGGGACGCCGTGGTTTCGGTGCACCTCAAGGGTCACTTCTCCGTGCTCCGGCATGCTGCCGCGTACTGGAAGGCGCAGAGCAAGGCCGGCAACCAGCCCAACGCCGCCGTCATCAACACGGCGTCGGGTTCCGGTCTCACCGTCCCGAACGCCGGACAGGTGAACTACGGCGCGGCCAAGGCGGGTATCGCGGCGATGACGTTGGTCGCGGCGGAAGAGCTGGAGCGCTATGGCGTGCGCGCCAACGCCATTGCCCCGATCGCCCGCACCCGGCTTACCTTGGCCACACCGGGGATGGGCGCGCTGATGGCCGAGCCCGAGGAAGAGGGCGAGGTCGACCTGTTCAGTCCGGCCAACATCGCACCGCTGGTGGCTTACCTGGCGACGGAGAAATGCCCCCTGACGGGCAAGGTCTTCGCCGTGCAGGGTGGTGCGATCTCCGAACTCGGTGGCTGGCACGACGTGACGACCATCGAGACCGACGGTCTATGGGAGATCGATGACATCGCCGGGAGGCTGTCATGATCGAGTGGTCCGAATCTGACGAACTCATCCGTGAGAGTGTGCGCGGCTTCATCGACAAGGAGATCGAGCCGCACCGCGACGGGCTGGAACGCGGCGAGCTGTCGCCCTACCCGATCGCGCGAAAGCTGTTCAGCGAGTTCGGTCTTGACGTGGTGGCCGCCGAGGCGGTCAAGACCATGCTCGACAAGGAACGCGCCAAAGCGGAAGCGATTGCGACAGGGGAACCCAAGCCGGCGACGGATTCGCCCGGCGGCATGGGCGACATCGGCGGTCAGCTGTCGATGGCAGCGGTGCTCGTGTCGGAGATCGCCGGTGTCAGCATCGGTTTGCTCAGCACCGTCGGCGTCAGCCTCGGCCTGGGGGCGGCCACCATCATGAGCCGCGGCACGTTGGCGCAGAAGGAACGCTGGTTGCCCGACCTGATGACACTCGAGAAGATCGCGTGCTGGGCCATCACCGAACCCGATGCCGGTTCAGATGCCTTCGGGGGCATGAAGACCTACGTCAAACGCGACGGCGCGGACTACATCCTCAACGGCCAGAAGACCTTCATCACCAACGGACCCGATGCCGACGTGCTGATCGTCTACGCCAAATTGGATGAAGGCGACCCAACTGCGGACCGCCGGAACCGCAAGGTGCTCACGTTCGTCCTGGAGGCCGGTGTGCCGGGCCTGACCCAGGGTAAGGCGTTCAAGAAGATGGGCATGATGTCGTCGCCCACGGGTGAGCTGTTCTTCGACAACGTGCGCATCACCCCGGACCGGTTGCTCGGGGAGACGGAGGAACACGGCGGCGGCGACGGGCGGGAGAGTGCCCGCGCGAATTTCGTCGCCGAGCGGCTCGGCGTGGCGCTCATGGCCTTGGGCATCATCAACGAATGTCACCGGCGCTGCCTGGATTACGCGAAGACGCGCACGCTGTGGGGCCAGAACATCGGTCAGTTCCAGCTGATCCAGCTGAAGCTGGCCAGGATGGAAGTGGCGCGAATCAACGTGCAGAACATGGTCTTTCAGACCTTGGCGAAGGTCAAGGCCGGGAAGATTCCGTCGCTCTCCGAGGCGTCGGCGGTGAAGCTCTATTCCTCGGAGGTGGCGACCGAGGTGGCGATGGATGCCGTGCAGCTTTTCGGCGGCAACGGCTACATGGCTGAATACCGCGTCGAGCAGTTGGCGCGGGACGCCAAGTCGCTGATGATCTACGCCGGCAGCAATGAGGTTCAGGTGACCCACATCGCCAAGGGGCTGCTCGCCGGATGAGAACCGCCGCTCCGCTTGCCGTTACGGTGCTAGCCGATCGGTTGACTGCCAACTCGGCCGCGAGGTTGACCGTCGGTGCCGCCCTGCGGCTGCTGGTGGCGAACCCCCGGATGATCACCCTGATCCGACCGGTCGCCAACAAGGCGATCGTCGGCCTCAGCCCGGTGGTTGCGGGCACCAGGATCGAACTTGTCGACGCGCCGCTGCGCGGTGAGTGGGTCCGCGCGCCGGGCGCCCGGGACAGCGCGGGCGTCGTTCTGGTGCTGCACGGCAGCGGATACCTGGTCTGCTCGCCACGCACGCATCGCGGGTTCGCGTCGTACCTGTCCCAGCACGCGGGCGTACCCGCTTTGGTCGCCGCTTACCCGCTCGCACCTGAACACACGTTCCCCGCGGCCGAGGACGCAGCGATGGCTGCATATCGCTGGCTGCTGGCCCAGGGCTACGACGCGAGCAAGGTTGTCATCGCCGGGGATTCGGCCGGCGGACATCTCGCGGTGGCGGTGGCCCTGCGGGCGAAAGCCGAAGGGCTACCCACGCCGGCGGCGCTGGCGCTGTGGGGTCCGTTGATCGATCCGTCCTACCGGGCGTCGATCGCCGATCCCCGGGTGCGGCGGCAGCCGTTCGATCCCAGGGCCGCGGCGCGGGCCGTTGGGCTCTATGTCGGCGATGCGGACATCGAGGATCCACGGCTATGTCTGTTGAACGCGGATCTGTCGGTGCTACCGCCGATTCAGTTGCACTACGGCACAAGGGAAGTGATGCGTGCCGATGCCGAGGCTTTCGCGGCCCGAGTGTCGGCGGCCGGGGGTCACTGCGAGCAACGCGTGTGGCCCGGACTGGCGCACGGATATTGGATGTTTCCGAGACGCCGTGATGGCAGCTTGGACAGCATGACGACCGGTGGCGAGTTCCTGGGTCTCGCCCTGTGTCAGCCCGGCCAGCCGATGGCGAAGGAGTGAGGGGTGTGCTGAGCCGGCTACGCGATCTGGCTGAGGCCGCAATCGTGTTGCAGCACAGGGGAATGGTGGATGTCCGCCGACCCCTCGATGCGGTGTCGGCCTCGCGTGGCCTGCGCCGCTACGGCTCGTTCGGTGGGCTGGCGGGTCACGTCGCGTCGCGGTACGGCGCTGCACCCGCGCTCACGGATACGGATGGCGCCCTCACGTTCGACGATCTGGAGTCACAGTCCAACGCGTTGGGTCGGGGGCTCGTGGACCGAGGCATCGGCGCAGGCACGGTCATCGGCGTGCTGATGCGCAATCACCGGGCGCTGCCGCTGGCGCTCTTTGCCTCCGGAAAGACCGGCGCCAGAGTCGTTCTCCTCAATACCGGCTTCGCAGCGCCCCAGCTGGCCGACGTATGCAAGCGGGAGAACGTCACCGTCGTCATCGCCGATGACGAGTTCACCGAACTGCTCGAGGTGTTGCCGTTCGAAATCGACCGCATCGTCGGCTGGTCCGGTGTGCGCGGTCTGGCTGCGATCGCCGCGGGCCGGCCGACATCGCCGCTGCCGCCCCCGGTGTCGGTGGGTGGCATGGTGCTGCTCACCAGTGGCACCACCGGTACGCCGAAAGGCGCACCGCGCAACAAGGTCAGTCCACTGCAATCCGCACAACTGCTGGACCGCATACCGTGGCCGGCCGGCAGCGCCTATTACGTTGCCGCACCGATGTTTCACGCCACCGGGCTGGCCACCTGTTCGTTGGGTCTCGCGCTCGGCAACCGAGTTGTGCTGGCCCGCCGGTTCGACCCGGAGGCCACCCTGGCTGCCATCGCACGGCATCGGGTGAGTGCGCTCATCGTGGTGCCGACGATGCTGACCCGCATCCTCGACCTCGGCCCCGACGTGTTGGCGCGCTATGACACGTCCTCGCTGCGGGTCGTATTTGCCGCGGGTTCCGCGCTGTCGCCCGATCTGTGCCGGCGCACCATGGACGCGTTCGGTGAGGTGCTCTACAACCTGTACGGGTCGACGGAGGTCGCCGTCGCGGCAGTGGCCACGCCGAGCGAATTGCGAAGTGCGCCGGGCACTGTCGGACGGCCTCCGGTCGGCTGCACGCTCGCCGCGTATGACGAAAACCGGCGCCGGATCAACGAGCCAGGCCGCACCGGCACGCTTTTCGTCTCCAGTGGGCTGAGTTTCGCCGGTTACACCGACGGCGGTCACAAAGAGTGCGTCGACGGGTTGTTGTCCTCGGGGGATACCGGCCATTTCGACGAGAACGGCCTGTGGTTCGTCGACGGCCGGGACGACGACATGATCGTCTCCGGCGGCGAGAACGTCTTTCCGCTGGAGGTCGAGAATCTGCTCGCCGGACATCCGGGGGTCGTCGAGACCTCGGTGGTCGGCGTGGACGATGTCGAGTTCGGAAAGCGATTGTGCGCGTTCGTGGTACGCCGCCCCGACGCAGAGCTCGATGCCGACGAGGTCAAGAGTTATGTCCGGGCCGAATTGGCTCGGCACAAGGTGCCGCGCGACGTCGTGTTCGTCGACGTCCTGCCGAGAAACGAGACCGGCAAGGTACTCAAGGCGCAACTGATGAGGGAGTGGTCATGACGGTCGGTCCTTTGGCCGGCATTCGGGTGATCGAACTGGCAGGGCTCGCGCCGGTGCCGTTCGCCGGCATGGTGATGGCTGATCTGGGCGCAGACGTGGTTCGGGTGGACCCGCCGGGCGGATCCAGACACACGCCACCACCCGGTCCACTCGATCGCGGAAAATCATGTGTCGAGGCGGATTTGAAAACTGACGCCGGGCGCGAACTGGTGCAGGGCCTGGCGGCCAAGGCGGACGTCTTCCTCGAAGGTTATCGGCCCGGCGTGGCCGAACGGCTCGGCATCGGTCCCGATGACCTGCGTGCCGTCAATCCCGGACTTGTCTACGGGCGGTTGACGGGATGGGGACAGACCGGACCGTTGGCCCCGAGAGTCGGGCACGACATCAACTACATCGCGCTGAGCGGTGCGCTACACGTCATCGGACGAGCCGGCGAGCCGCCGGTGCCTCCCGCGAATCTGGTCGGTGACTTCGCCGGTGGCGGCATGCTCGTGGTGGTCGGTGTGCTGGCCGCCTTGCTCGAACGCAGACAGAGTGACGTCGGGCAGGTGATCGATGCGGCGATGACCGACGGCGCCAGCCTGCTCATGACGTTCATCCACGGTCTGCGTGAGGCTGAGATGTGGAACGACGAGCGTGGCACCAACATTGTGGATGGCGGTGCCGCGTACTACGACACCTACCGGACCGCCGACGGAAACTACATGGCGGTTGGTGCGGTGGAACCGGAGTTTTTCGAAAACCTCATCACCACAATGGAACTCGACGACGAGGACATCGACTTCCAGCTGGATCCCCGATCATGGCCGCAGTGGCGGGCCGCACTGGCCCAGAAATTCGCCACCAAGACCCGTGAGGAATGGTCAGCGGTGTTCGCCGACGTCGATGCCTGTGTCTCGCCGGTGTTGTCGCCGTGGGAAGCCGACTGGCACCCGCATCACGTCGCCAGAAATTCGTTCATCGATGTGGGCGGCGTGACCCAACCTGCCTCGGCACCCAGATTCAGCAGGACGCAGGCGCCGGTCCCGGCGCCGTTGGAGACGCTCTCGTCGGAAGCGGCTATGAATAGGTGGTCGAGTAATGGCTAGGAAGATCAACGACATTCGCGGTCGCGTCGTGGTGATCACGGGCGGCGCCAGGGGGATAGGGCGGGCCACCGGCCTGGCTTTCCTGCGGGCCGGCGCCCGGGTTGCCCTGGGGGACATCGACGTCGAGCTCGCCGAGAAGACCGCCGCCGAGTTCGCCGCCACCGGTGAGCAGGTCTGCGGGCTGCAGCTCGACGTCACCAGCCGGACGTCCTTCGAAGCGTTCCTCGACGAGGTGGAAAGTCGGCTTGGCCCCGTCGATGTGGTCATCAACAACGCCGGCATCATGCCGACCGGCTTGTTCGCCGACGAGACCGACGAGATGACCGACCGGATGGTGGCGATCAACCTCGGCGGCGTGCTGAACGGTTCGAAGCTGGCCGCGGTGCGGATGCGGGGACGCGGGGGCCACATCGTCAACGTGGCCTCGCTGGCCGGGGTCAGCGCATTTCCCGGTCTGGCCACGTACTGCGCCACCAAACATGCGGTGGTCGGATTCACCGAGGCGCTGTCCCTCGAACTCGCAGCCGACGACATCGCCGTCACGGCCGTGCTGCCGGGCGTCGTGCACACCGAACTATCCGCCGGCCACAGCGCGCCACGATGGATTCAGCCCATCAGCGAGGTGGAACCCGACGACGTCGCCGCCGCCATCGTCCGAGCTGTCATAAGGGGCAGGGCGAAAGTAGCTGTGCCACAAGCGCTCGGGGCCATGATCAAGATCATGGGCGCGCTCCCGGACGGTGCCCGGCACTGGATCTCCCATGTCGCCCATTTCGACACCACGTTCACGCACACCGATCCCGCGGTGCGCGCGGCGTACCACCGCCGACTCGTGAACTGATCACCCCGTCACGTTGTAGCGTCGGCACATGGCCACCCACGAGCCCGAGATCACGCGGCCCGTCGACCTGTGCACACCGTCCGGGCGACTCAACCGCGATGCGGTCGGCTGGACCCGAACATCGTTGCACCGCTGCAACTTACGGGGCTGGGGGCGCACCAAGCGCTGGGAGTACTGGTGCGTGACGACGCCGACCCATCTGGTCGCGGTCACCGTCTCGAGCCTCGACTACGTCGGGGTCAACAACATCTACTTCCTCGAATACGGTGGCCGCGAGGTCAGCTGCAACAACGTGTTGCCGCTGGCACGCGGCGTGAAGCTGCCGACGAGCCTGGGCGACGGCCCCGCCAGTGCGCGTGGCGCGGTCACCGTCGATCTGACAGATGGACCCGATGGCACCCGGATTCAGTTCTCCGGCAACACCGCTCAGGGTCCACTGACCGGCGACCTGACGGTGACCCTGCCGCCCGGACACGAGACGCTCGGAGTCGTCGTCCCGTGGAGCGACCGCAAGTTCCAATACACCGCCAAGCACACCGCGCGGCCCGCGTCCGGCGCGGTGCAACTCGGCGAGCAGAGCTACGACTTCACCGGCGGGTGGGGCGTCCTCGACCACGGACGCGGCCGCTGGCCGGCGCTGGTCCGGTGGAACTGGGGCGCGGCGTCCGGCCACACCGACGGCCGTGTCGTCGGCCTGCAACTGGGCGGCAGGTGGACGGTCGGTACCGGCATGACCGAGAACGCGCTCTGCGTCGACGGCCGGCTCACCAAGATCGGCACGGAACTGGACTGGCAGTACACCGATTACCTCGCGCCGTGGGCCATCCGCACCCCCGACTCCGACGACGTGGACCTGGTCTTCACGCCGTTCCACGACCGCGCACCCGGACCCGGTACGCATCAGTGTTTCGGCCACTACGACGGCCGCATCCGCACCGACGACGGCCAGATGATCGCGGTCGAGCACCTGCTGGGCTGGGCCGAGCAGGTGAGTCTGGTCTGGTAGGTGTGGCGCGGCGTTGACCGTGCACACCGGCTCTTCGCTACTCGAACTTTGTCTGAGTGAGCGCACGATCAACGCCCACAAGGGATTTGCTTGTCAAGTGCCCAGCGCCTACACGCATGCGGACGTGCAGTCAGAGCGTCTCCACGGTGGATCCGACGATCTGTGCGCACCCTCGACGCGAACCCGATGCGCCCTAGGCGACGACCCAGATGGCTTCTGCCGCCGGGTTGCCCAGGTCGACCGTCGTCGTGTCGTCGTTCACGGCGTCCGCGGCCGTGACAGCCACCGAGATCATCCCGGCGAAGTCACGCCGGGCCACCACGCGCAGATGCGAATCGAGCGTGATCCCGACGCTGTCGAAGTACCGCAGCATCTCGGGATCGTGGTCGGAAATCCGGGCCACCGTGCCCGCGTCACCGTCGGAGCACGCGGACAGCTGCCGCGCCGGGGGAGTCGGCACCTGGCCGTCGGCGGCGGGAATGGGATCGCCGTGCGGGTCCCGCGTCGGGAAGCCGAGCTTGGCGTCGATGCGGTCCAGCATCCGGTCCGACACGGCGTGCTCGAGCACCTCGGCTTCGTCGTGCACCTCGTCCCAGCCGTAGCCGAGCTCGCGCACCAGGAACGTCTCCATCAACCGGTGGCGGCGGACCATGGCCAGCGCCGCGCTGCGGCCGATGTCGGTGAGCGTCACCGCGCCGTACTTCTCGTGGTGCACCAGGCCCTGATCGGCGAGCTTGCGGATCGACTCCGAGGCCGTCGACGCCGACACCCCGATGCGTTCGGCCAGCATTTTCGTGCTGACTTTCTCGCGTGACCACTCCTGCGCGGTCCAGATGACTTTGAGGTAGTCCTGGGCGACCGTGGATAGATCCGGCGTATTGCCGGCGTCTTCTGCAGGACTCACAGCACAAAGTTTAGGCAATCGTCACCTCATCCGGGGATCTCACGGTGCCTGCCGCGGCGGCGCGCCGTAGGCTTGCGGTCGTGCAACGCTGGCGTGGGCAGGACGAGATCCCCACGGATTGGGGCCGATGTGTGCTCACCATCGGGGTATTCGATGGCGTACATCGTGGACATGCAGAACTGATCAGCCACGCGGTGAAGGCCGGCCGGTCCCGCGGCGTCCCCACCGTGTTGATGACGTTCGATCCGCATCCGATGGAAGTGGTCCTGCCGGGTAGTCACCCCGCGCAGCTGACGACGTTGACCCGCCGGGCCGAACTGGTCGAGGAACTGGGTGTCGACGTCTTCCTCGTCATGCCGTTCACCACCGACTTCATGAAGCTGACCCCCGAGCGGTACGTGCACGAACTGCTCGTCGAGCGGCTGCACGTCCTCGAGGTCGTGGTCGGCGAGAACTTCACCTTCGGCAAGAAGGCCGGCGGCAACGTGCCGCTGCTGCGCAAGGCCGGCGAGCGCTTCGGCTTCGCCGTCGAGGGCATCTCGCTGGTGGCCGAGCATCACCAGGCCGAGACCGTCACGTTCTCGTCCACCTACATCCGGTCCTGCGTGGACGCCGGCGACATGGCCGCCGCGACCGAAGCGCTGGGCCGGCCGCACCGCGTGGAGGGCGTCGTCGTCCGCGGTGACGGCCGCGGCCGCGGGCTGGGCTTCCCGACCGCCAACGTCGCCCCGCCGATGCACTCGGCGATCCCGGCCGACGGCGTCTACGCCGCCTGGTTCACAGTCCTGGGGCACGGCCCGTCGGTCGGCACCGTGACGCCGGGGGAGCGCTACCAGGCCGCGGTGTCCGTCGGCACCAATCCGACGTTCTCCGGCCGCACCCGCACCGTCGAGGCCTTCGTGCTCGACACCGAGGCAGACCTGTACGGACAGCACGTGGCGGTCGATTTCGTTTCGCGCATCCGCGGCCAGGAGAAGTTCGATTCGGTGGACGACCTGGTCGTGGCCATGGATCGCGATACCCAGCGGGCTCGCACGATTCTGGTTCCGCAGTAGCTTCCTGATAAACTGCCCGACGCGCGTGCTGCAGTTCGCGGTGGCCGCGCCCTCGTTGTTCTTCGCGGACCGAATTGATGGAGTTGTTTCGTGGCACTCACTGCCGAGCAGAAAAAAGAGATCCTGGGTCAGTACGGCCTGCATGACACCGACACCGGCTCGCCGGAGGCTCAGGTCGCCCTGCTGACCAAGCGCATCTCGGACCTGACCGAGCACCTCAAGCAGCACAAGCACGACCACCACAGCCGGCGTGGCCTGCTGCTGCTGGTCGGCCGTCGCCGCCGGTTGCTCAAGTACGTCGCTCAGGTCGACGTCGCGCGGTACCGCTCGCTGATCGAGCGTCTGGGTCTGCGTCGCTGACGCACCACTGATTCACTCCCATCGCCAGGTCTGCTCCGGCAGGCCTGGCGATGGGCATTGGTACGGGTAGTAACATAAAACTGTTTTGGGCCCAGCGCCCAAGACGTCGGAACGTCACACAGCGTCCGCCTGAACCTCGTGGGGCGGTCTTCGGTAGTGGCTGCCGGGGCATGACCCCCGGCCGCTTCGATCGACGGCCGTCAGCAGTTAGCGGGATGGTTTTCGGGTTTTCTGGATGCTCGCGTGTGACGATGCGACAGCAGTAACAAAGAGGAACCAGAAAAAACGGAACCCGCATAGGGCGGGCCCAGAGAGGTTATTGCGACATCCATGTCTGCAGTTGAAATTGAAGAGGGCGTGTTCGAAGCAACCGCCGTCATCGACAACGGGAGCTACGGCACCCGCACCATCCGCTTCGAGACCGGTCGCCTGGCACGTCAGGCCGCCGGCTCCGTCGTCGCCTACCTGGACGACGAGACCATGCTCCTGTCGGCCACCACGGCCAGCAAGAGCCCGAAGGACCACTTCGACTTCTTCCCCCTGACCATCGACGTCGAGGAGCGGATGTACGCCGCGGGCCGCATCCCCGGCTCGTTCTTCCGTCGTGAGGGCCGGCCCTCCACCGACGCGATCCTGACCTGCCGTCTGATCGACCGGCCGCTGCGCCCGTCGTTCGTGTCGGGTCTGCGCAACGAGATCCAGGTCGTCGTCACCGTGCTGAGCCTGGACCCCAAGGACCTGTACGACGTCGTGGCCATCAACGCCGCGTCGGCGTCCACCCAGATTTCCGGCCTGCCGTTCTCGGGCCCGGTCGGCGGCGTCCGCGTCGCGCTGATCGAGGGCCAGTGGGTTGCGTTCCCGACCGTCGAGCAGCTGGAGAAGGCCGTGTTCGACATGGTCGTCGCCGGCCGCAAGGTCGAGGGTGACGTCGCGATCATGATGGTCGAGGCCGAGGCCACCGACAACGTCATCGACCTGATCGCCGGTGGCGCCGGTGCCCCCACCGAGGCCGTCGTGGCCGAGGGCCTGGAGGCCGCCAAGCCGTTCATCGCCGCGCTGTGCACCGCCCAGGCCGAGCTGGCCGAGGCTGCCGCCAAGGAGACCGGCGAATTCCCGCTGTTCCCCGACTACGCCGACGACGCCTTCCAGGCCGTCGCCGCGGTGGCCACCGACGCGCTGTCGCAGGCGCTGACCATCGCCGGCAAGCAGGAGCGCGAAGAGCGCACCGACGAGATCAAGGTCGAGGTGCTTTCCCGCCTGGCCGAGACCTACGCCGGCCGCGAGAAGGAGATCGGCGCGGCGTTCCGCTCGCTGACCAAGAAGCTGGTTCGCCAGCGCATCCTGACCGACCACTTCCGCATCGACGGCCGTGGCATCACCGACATCCGCGCCCTGAGCGCCGAGGTCGCCGTGATCCCGCGGGCGCACGGCAGCGCGCTGTTCGAGCGCGGCGAGACCCAGATCATGGGTGTCACCACGCTGGACATGATCAAGATGGCTCAGCAGATCGACTCGCTCGGTCCCGAGACCACCAAGCGCTACATGCACCACTACAACTTCCCGCCGTACTCGACCGGTGAGACCGGCCGTGTGGGTTCGCCCAAGCGTCGCGAAATCGGCCACGGCGCGCTCGCCGAGCGGGCCCTGATGCCGGTGCTGCCGAGCGTCGAGGAGTTCCCGTACGCCATCCGTCAGGTCTCGGAAGCGTTGGGCTCCAACGGTTCCACCTCGATGGGTTCGGTCTGTGCCTCCACCCTGGCGCTGCTGAACGCCGGTGTGCCGCTGAAGGCCCCGGTCGCCGGTATCGCCATGGGCCTGGTGTCCGACGAGGTCGACGGCGAGACCCGCTACGTCGCGCTGACCGACATCCTCGGTGCTGAAGACGCCTTCGGCGACATGGACTTCAAGGTCGCCGGTACCAAGGACTTCGTCACCGCCCTGCAGCTGGACACCAAGCTGGACGGCATCCCGTCCAAGGTGCTGGCCGGTGCCCTGGCCCAGGCCAAGGACGCGCGTCTGACCATCCTGGACGTCATGGCCGAGGCCATCGACGAGCCGGACGAGATGAGCCCGTACGCACCGCGCATCACCACCATCAAGGTGCCGGTCGACAAGATCGGTGAGGTGATCGGGCCCAAGGGCAAGGTGATCAACCAGATCACCGAGGAGACCGGTGCGAACATCTCCATCGAGGACGACGGCACCGTGTTCGTCGGCGCCTCGAACGGCGAGGCGGCGCAGGCGGCGATCGACAAGATCAACGCCATCGCCAACCCGCAGCTGCCGAAGATCGGCGAGCGGTTCCTCGGCACCGTGGTGAAGACGACGGACTTCGGTGCGTTCGTCTCGCTGCTGCCGGGCCGCGACGGTCTGGTGCACATCTCCAAGCTCGGCAAGGGCAAGCGTGTCGCGAAGGTCGAGGACGTCGTGAACGTCGGCGACAAGCTGCGCGTGGAGATCGCGGACATCTCCGCCGACAACCGTGGCAAGGGTCAGAAGATCTCGCTGATCCTCGTGGATGAAGAGGGTGCGGCAGCGGCGGATTCGAACGCCGATGCTCCCGCCGAATCGGAGACTGCACCGGCAGATGCCGCGCCTGCAAACTCCTAAATCGACAACGCGCGACGGCCGGGGTTCTGCAGCGACAGCGCTGCAGGCCCCGGCCGCTGTGCGCAAGACCAATCTCCCGGGCGGGCTGCGCGTCGTCACCGAACACCTGCCGCACGTGCATTCGGCGTCGGTCGGGGTGTGGGTCAACGTCGGTTCGCGTGACGAAGGCCCCAGCGTCGCCGGGGCCGCGCACTTCCTGGAACACCTGCTGTTCAAGTCGACCCCGACGCGCTCCGCTGTCGAGATCGCCCAGTCGATGGACGCCGTCGGCGGTGAGCTGAACGCCTTCACCGCGCGCGAGCACACCTGCTACTACGCGCACGTGCTCGACAGCGATCTCGGGCTGGCCATCGACCTGGTTTCGGACGTCGTGCTCAACGGCCGCTGTGCCGCAAGCGATGTCGAGCTGGAACGTGACGTGGTGCTCGAAGAGATCGCGATGCGCGACGACGATCCCGAGGACACCCTCGCGGACGTCTTCCTCGGCTCCATGTTCGGCACGCACCCGGTCGGTCGTCCGGTCATCGGTAGCGTCGAATCGATCACGTCGATGACCCGCAACCAGTTGCACTCGTTCCACGTCCGCCGGTACACCCCGGACCGGATGGTGGTCGCGGTCGCCGGAAACATCGACCACGACGAAGTTGTGGCCATGGTGCGCAAGCACTTTCGGCCGCGCCTCGTGCGGGGCCGTAAGCCCGTGCCGCCGCGTAAGGGCGCCGGCCGGGTGCCGGGCACGCCGACTCTGCAATTCATCAAGCGTGATTCCGAGCAGGCCCACATGTACCTGGGCGTGCGCACCCCGGGCCGCAATTGGGAGCACCGGTGGGCGCTGTCGGTGCTCAACACGGCGCTCGGCGGTGGACTGAGTTCGAGGCTGTTCCAGCAGATCCGGGAGAACCGCGGACTGGCCTACTCGGTGTACTCCACGATCGACACGTTCTCCGATGCCGGTGCGCTGTCGGTGTACTCGGCGTGCCTGCCGGACCGCTTCGACGAGGTGGTCCGAGTGACCACCGACGTGCTGGAAGACGTTGCGCGCGAAGGCATCACCGCTGACGAGTTGCGCATCGCCAAGGGCTCGATGCGCGGCGGTCTGGTGCTGGGGCTGGAGGATTCCGGTTCCCGGATGCACCGCATCGGACGCGCGGAGCTGAATTACGGCAACCACAAGTCGATCTCGGACACGCTCGCGTCGATCGACGCGGTGACGCTCGAAGAGGTCAACGCCGTCGCCCGCGAACTGCTGACGCGTCCGTTCGGTGCTGCGGTCCTGGGCCCGCACCGGTCCAAGCGCTCACTGCCGAAGCAGCTGCGCTCCCTCGACTAGTGATTTGTGCACGATAATCCGCGCTCGGCGCGGATTATCGTGCACAAATCGCGTCAGTGGCCGAGGCGGAGCGAGTCGTCGCGGCGCAGCACGAAGAAGTACGGCTGCGATTCGCCGCGCAGGTCCATGGCGCCCAGGACGGCGTCGTCGGACAGCTTGCGGAAAACGTCGTTGATCGGCAGCTGGTCGTAAACCATTGTGGCGGTGTCGACTCCGCGATAACGCGTGGTGCGCAGCCGGGCCTTCGCCGAGCGGGCCCGCAGCAGTGGCCGCAGGGCGGCGATGGGCTTGGCGGCGGGAAGCCGGTGCAGCATCGGGATTTTCGTGGCGAGCCCGGCGCCGGAGAACGCCAGCACCGGGTTGAGGGGCCACAGCTTCTCGCCGGACAGGTCGGGGAACAGCAGTGGGTGGACGGTTTCGGCGTCGACGAACTGCTTGCCCCACCAGCCGCTGGCTTCCAGCAGCCCGTCCATCGGATGTCCGGGGGGTACCTCGGCCCCGTGCCAGGTGCCGATCATGAAGCCGGGCTCGACGGCCAGCGCGGCGTCGAAGATCTCGAGGGCTTCTGCCGTCGTGGTCGGCGGGGCGGGGAGCAGTTCCTGCAAGAGCATGGCCACGACGATACTTGACACGTGTCAAGAATGGCAGTGGCGGCCCGGCGGAAAGTCATCGCCCGGCCAGCGCGACGCTGCGCTGACCGGGCGATGGGTATCGGGTTCGTGGGTTACAGCGCGACGCGGCCGAGCGGAATGTCGAGGTCCGCGGCGACCTGGCTGCACAGCAGCTCACCGTCGTGCGTCGACAGGCCCTTGGCCAGCGCGGCGTCGTTCCGGCAGGCCGCCTGCCAGCCCTGGTCGGCGAGCTTGAGCACGTACGGCAGCGTCGCGTTGGTCAGCGCGTAGGTCGACGTGTGCGGCACGGCGCCGGGCATGTTGGCGACGCAGTACAACACCGAGTCGTGCACGGCGAAGGTCGGGTCGTCGTGCGTGGTGGGCTTCGAGTCCTCGAAGCAGCCGCCTTGGTCGATCGCGATGTCGACCAGCACCGAGCCCGATTTCATGTGGGCCACAGTCGAATTGGTGACGAGCTTGGGCGCCTTGGCGCCGGGGACCAGCACCGCGCCGATCACCAGGTCGGCCTGCTTGACGGCGTCTTCCAGGTCCAGGCTCGAGGAGTAGCGGGTGTGGATCCGGCCGTTGAATTCCGCGTCGATCCGGCGCAGGGTGTCCAGGTTGACGTCGAAGACCGTCACCTGTGCGCCCATGCCACTGGCGATCTGTGCCGCGTGGAAGCCTGCCGTGCCACCACCGATGACGACGACGTTTGCGGGGGCCACGCCGGGCACGCCGCCCATCAGGACGCCGCGGCCGCCGTGGCTGCGCATGAGGTGGTAGGCGCCGACCTGGGCCGACAGCCGGCCTGCCACTTCGCTCATCGGGGCGAGCAGCGGCAGGCGGCCGTCGGCAGTCTGAACGGTTTCGTAGGCGATCGAGGTGGTGCACGATGCCAGCAGCGCGTCGGTGCATTCGCGCGAGGCGGCCAGGTGCAGGTAGGTGAACAGCGTCTGGCCCTTGCGCATGCGGTGGTACTCGGCCGCGATGGGCTCCTTGACCTTGAGCAGCAGATCCGACTCGGCCCAGACCTGGTCCGCGGTGGTGACGATCTGTGCGCCGGCGGCCTTGAAGTCGTTGTCCGCGATGGCAGATCCCTCGCCGGCTCCGGCCTGGATCAGTACCTCATGGCCGTGCTTGATCAGTTCGGCGACGCCGGCCGGGGTGATGGCCACCCGGTACTCGTTGTTCTTGATTTCGGTCGGGATACCGACGTGCATCTGGGGTTCTCCTCAGGGCGGATCAGGTGGTGCCCTAAGTCTGAATAAACGTCGAGCGACCTGCAATATCTGTGATTATAATTCTCAATATGGCACCTGTCAGTGAACGATCTTCGAAAACGTCGGTCCAGGAAGCCTCGCAGCCGAAGGATGTTCAGCCCGTCGAACTCGACGACGTCGACCGGCAGATCGTGACCGCGCTGCACGCCGACGCACGCATGCCCAACAGTGCGTTGGCCGAGCTCGTCGGGATTGCCGCGTCGACCTGTCATGGCCGGGTTCGCCGGTTGCAACAGCTCGGGGTGATCCGCGGTTTCCATGCCGACATCGATCCGGCGGCCATCGGCCTGGGCCTGCAGGCGATGATCTCGGTGAGTCTGCAATCAGGGGCGCGGGCCCGCATCCGTGACTTCATCGCCCACATGCGGCGGCTGCCGCAGGTGATGGACGTCTATTTCCTGGCCGGCGCCGACGACTTCATCCTGCATGTCGCCGCCCGCGACACCGCGCACCTGCGGGCGTTCGTGGTCGAGCACCTCAACGCCGACGCCGATGTGGCGGGCACCCAGACGTCGCTGATCTTCGAGCACCTGCGGGGTGCGTCACCCCTGTAACTGGTTGCGACGGAACATGATCAGGATCGGGTCGCGGCCCGGAGTTCGGAGAGTGTCTCGCGGATGTGCTCGGCGAGGCTGCGGTCGGCCGGGTCGGTGAGCCAGTTTTCGAACGCCAGCTTGAACACCGCGATACCGGCCTCGGCGACCAGGCTCGCTGTGGGGTCGGCGACGCCGCGCCGGCGTAACGCATCGCCGATGGTCGTCGCCAGCGATGCGAGCTTGATGAGTTCGCGTTCTTGCAGGCTCGGATTGGCGGCGATCACGGCCTGGCGCCGGCGGGCATGTGGACGACGGTCGGCGAAGAAGTCGGACAGTGATTCCAGTGCGCCGGCGACGGCGTCGAGTGGCGCGGTGGCGGCCGGGGCGACGTCGATGGCGGCGCCGAGTGCGTCGGCGAGTTCGCGGCCCCGAAACAGCACCTCGCGTTTGTCGGCGAAGTGCCGAAAGAAGGTGCGTTCTGTGAGGCCTGCTCGGGCGGCGATCTCTGCGACCGTCGTCTCATCGAAGCCCTGCTCCACGTACAGGTCCAGGGCCGCCTGCTCCAGGCGGCCCTGCGCGTTCGGTTCCCAACGGCCCACGGGCGGATTGTAGGCGATGTCAGGGACTGTCACCACGAGTGATGACAGTGTCTGACATGAGGTGTACGTTCGGTGATGTCATTCACTGACATCACTCGAGGAGTTGAAATCATGCGCATATTCGTCACCGGCGCCAGCGGGCACATCGGATCCGTCGTCGTCCGCGAGCTGCTCCAGGCGGGCCATCAGGTCACCGGACTGGCCAGGTCGGACGCCTCCGCGAGCGCACTGGAAGCCGCCGGCGCGCAGGTGCACCGCGGCACGCTCGACGATCCTGACGGGCTCGCCGCCGCGGCGGCCGCGTCCGATGGCGTCATCCATCTGGCCTTCACGCACGACTTCTCCAACTACGCCGACTCGCTCCAGACCGACCTGCGTGCCGTCGAAGCCATGGGGGAGGCCCTGGCGGGCTCCGGCAAGCCGTTCGTGAACACCTCGGGCACCCTCATGCTGGCCTTCGGTGGGGCGGGCCGGCTCGGCACCGAGGATGCCGACGTCGACCGGTCGGGCCCGCGGGTGGCATCGGAACTGGCCACGCTCGCGCTGGCCGAACGCGGCGTGCGGTCGTCGGTGATCAGGCTCGCTCCAACGGTGCACGGGGACACCGATCACCACGGCTTCGTCCCGAGTCTCATCGAATTCGCCCGTGCCGCAGGACGATCCGGGTATCTCGGCGACGGCTCCAACCGGTGGCCCGCGGTGCACACCGTCGATGCCGCACGGCTCTATCGGCTGGCAGTGGAGTCGGCGCCGGCAGGCTCGGTGTTGCACGGGGCGGCCGAACAGGGCATCGCCTTCCGCGACATCGCGCAGGCCATCGGGGAGGGGCTGGGCGTGCCGGTGCAGCAGATTCCGGCGGACGACGCGTCAGCGCACTTCGGTTTCCTGGCGGGCTTCGCCGCGCTGGACAACCCGACATCCAGTGAACGGACGCGGGCCATGCTCGGCTGGGAGCCCGTGCAGCCGACACTGCTCGAAGACCTCAAGGCCGGCCACTACTTCGCGAACCTGCGGGGAGCGCCGCCGCTCTGGGCCTAGCTACTGACAAGCTCCGGGTGGAACTTGGTCACCAGCCGGCGGATGCCGTCGCGCCAGTCGACCGACGTGCCGCCGATCAACTCGTGCATCCGGGTGGTGTCGGTCGGGCCGCCGCGCAGCGCGTTCGGGTCCTCGGTGAACACCGGCTCGCGGCCGACCAGCTCGCCGATGTAGGCGCACCATTCCTGCAGGCTGACGGTCTGATCGCCGCACCAGTTCACGGTCGTGGCGGGCACCGACGCCACGTCCAGCAGCTTGGGCAGGGTCACCAGGATGTCGTCTTCGTGGATCGGGTTGTACAGCGCCGGGCCGCCCGGCGGTACCTGGATCGGGATGCCCGCCAGGATCATCTCCATCTGGTAGTACGGCCAGCCGCCGTTGTCGCCGTAGGGCACGTTGAATCGAGCGATGGTGGCCGGCAGATCCAGGGCGCGCGACATGGTGCGCACGACCGTCTCGCCGGCGATCTTGGAGATCGAATACGTCGGGAACAGGTGCTTGTGGTTGTCGCCCAGCGCCGCCGACTCGGAGCGGGGCTCGTCGCCGGGCGGGTCGTACACCGCGGCCGACGACGTGTGCAGGAACGCCTTGGCCTCGCGACAGTGCGCCATCAGCAACCCCACCGACTCGGCGTTGGCCGCGAGGTCCTTGTCCCACCGGCCGGTCTTGGCCACGGCGAGGTTGACCACGTAGTCGAAATCGGTTGGCAGGGCGCTGAAGTCACCGACCGCCAGGTTGACCGCAGCGCAGCGGACGCCGGCCTGCTCCAGGCCCTGTTGGGCCTGCGGATTGTTGAACCGGGCGACGCCCCACACCTCGTTGTCGGCCGCCAGGGCCCGGGCGATCGGGGTGGCCACCTGGCCGGTGACTCCGGTGATGAGGATCTTGGCGCCGCGCATGGGGCTGATGGTAGGACGGCCGCTAGGGTTGACCTCATGCGAGTCGGAGTTCTGGGTGCCAAGGGCAAAGTCGGTGCGACCATCGTCGATGGTGTGGAAGCCGCCGACGATCTGACGTTCACCGTCGGCGTCGACGCCGGAGACGAGCTGAGCATGTTCACCGACAGCGGTACCGAGGTCGTCGTCGACTTCACCCACCCCGACGTCGTGATGGACAACCTGAAGTTCCTCATCGACAACGGCATTCACGCCGTCGTCGGGACCACGGGCTTCACCGCGGAGCGGCTCGCGCAGGTTCGCGAGTGGGTTGCCGCCAAGCCCGGCGTCGCTGTGCTGATCGCCCCGAACTTCGCCATCGGCGCGGTGCTGTCCATGCACTTTGCGAAGCTGGCCGCCCCGTTCTTCGAGTCGGCCGAGGTCGTCGAGCTGCACCACCCGCAGAAGGCCGACGCGCCGTCGGGCACCGCCACCCGCACCGCCCAGCTGATCGCCGAGGCGCGAAAAGGTCTGCCGCCCAACCCCGATGCCACCAGCACCGGCCTCGAGGGGGCGCGTGGCGCCGATGTCGACGGTATCCCCGTGCACTCGGTGCGGCTGCGGGGACTGGTGGCGCACCAGGAAGTCCTGTTCGGTACCCAGGGCGAGACGCTGACGATCCGGCACGACAGCATCGACCGCACGTCGTTCGTGCCGGGCGTGCTGCTCGGTGTCCGTGAGGTCGCCAAGTACCCCGGGCTGACCATCGGCATCGAGAAGCTGATGGGGCTGTGACGGGACGGTGATGACCAAACCGAGTTCGCAGGTACTCCGCATCCAGCTGGTCGTCGCATTTCTGTGCGTCGCGCTGGTGGTCTACTTCGTGATGCTCGGGCGCTCCGGCGTCATCCTGATGCAGTCGGGGGAGGCCGCGGCGATCGGGCTCGGTATCGGCATCTTCGTGCTGCCGCTGATCGGGCTGTGGGCCATGGTCGCCACGCTGCGCGCCGGTTTCGCGCACCAGCGGCTGGCCCGGCTGGCGCACGACGAGGGCGTCGAGCTCGACATCAGTGACCTGCCCAAGCGCCCGTCGGGCCGCATCGAACGTGACGCTGCCGATGCGCTGTTCGAGTCGGTGCGGGACGAGGTCGAGGCTAGTCCCGAGGACTGGCGCGGCTGGTACCGGCTGGCCCGCGCCTACGACTACGCGGGGGACCGGACCCGGGCCCGGGAGACCATCCGCAAGGCCGTCCGTCTGGAGCAGGCCTCGCGATGAAACTCCTTGTCGTGCACCACACTCCGTCTCCGCATTGTCAGGAGATGTTCGAGGCGGTGCTCGCCGGAGCGACGGATCCCGAGATCGAGGGCGTCGACGTCGTGCGGCGTCCGGCGCTGACGCTGTCGGCGGCCGACGTGCTGGAGGCCGACGGCTATCTGCTCGGTTCGCCGGCGAATCTCGGCTACATGTCGGGCGCGTTGAAGTACGCGTTCGACCAGATCTACTACCCGTGCCTGGACGCGACACGCGGCCGGCCGTTCGGCCTGTGGCTGCACGGCAACGAGGGCACCGAAGGCGCCGAGAAGGCAGTCACCTCCATCACCACCGGAATGGGCTGGGTGAAAGCGGCTGAGTACGTGGTGGTTTCGGGTAAACCCAGCAAGGCTGACGTGGAGGCGTGCTGGAACCTGGGAGCGACCGTCGCCGCGACGTTGATGGGGTAGCGCCGGCCGGCCGTCGGCTAGGGTGATTGACGTTTGCGTCGATCAGTGAGGAGCCGACCATGGGAATCGCGGACCTGGCGTTGGGAGCCGCGCCACTGGCCGGAGGCGCGCTGCTCGGCGCCGTGGCGGGAAACCTGAAGCCACCGGACGTGCGCGCCGCGATCAAGGCCGACATGGACCTGCTGGACCGGATTCCGGCCGAGCAGACCGAGCGCCGCGCCGAACTGCAACGCACCATCGACATGCGGATCGACGAGGTCATCGCCGCGGTCGACCGCAGTCGTCAGCTCAAGTCGACGGCGATCGGTTACGCGTTCAACCGCGAGGGCCGGCTGCGCGACATCCTGGTCTTCATCATGGCCGTGCTGTTCAGCATCATCTGGTGGAACCTCAAGCACTCGCGCACCGGCTGGCTGCCGATGTTCATCGCGCTGATCGTCTTCACCGCGCTGTCCGGCTGGTACGCGCTGCGCGGCATCGTCCGGGCGTTCTCCTCGGTGCTGCACCGGGACAAGAAGGCCGGGGAGGCCGCTCAGTAGTGGTAGGTGTCCGACGGCGCCGACACGTGGTCGGGGTCGTCGCCGAACATCGACGGGTGGATGCCGTACGCCTTCGCCAGATCCAGGATCTTGTTGGCGCGGGCGATACGCGGCAGGTCCGAGCCGTTGCGGATTTCGCCGCCGTCGCGCTCGAATTCCGCGAAAAACTCCTGCGCCCAAGCAATTTCGTCTAGTGACGGCGACAGGCCCTCGTTGACCGTCGCGCACTGTTCCGGGGTCAGGCAGATCTTCCCGGTCATGCCGAACTCGATGGAGACGGCGGTGGCCTCACTGAGCTTGCGGGAGCTGGACCCGATGGTGGGGCCGTCGATCGCGCCGGGCAGATGCGCGGCCTTGGCGGCGATGGTGAACCGCGAGCGGGCGTAGGCCAGCGTCGCCGGGTTGTCGCCGAAGCCGGTGTCGCGCCGGAAGTCGCCGATACCGAACGCCAGCCGGAAGGTGCCCTTCGCCGACGCGATCTCGGTGATGCGCTCGAGTCCACGCGCGGTCTCCACGAGCGCGACGACCGGCACGTTGGGCAGCCGCTTGGCGGTCTCGGTGACATGGTCGACGGACTCGACCATCGCCAGCATGATGCCGCCGACAGAAGTCTTCGACAGCATCTCCAGGTCGTCGGCCCACCACGGGGTGCCGAAGCCGTTGACGCGCACCCAGTCGGTGTTGCCGTCGCCGAGCCAGCGTGCCGCGTTGTCCCGCGCCTCGTCCTTGTCCTTGGGTGCCACCGCGTCCTCGATGTCGATGATGACGATGTCGGCGCTGGAGCGCGTCGCCGGCGCGAAGCGGTCGAACTGCGATCCGTTGACCAGCAGCCAGCTGCGCGCGAGTACCGGGTCCAGTCGGGATCCGTGCTCGTTGGCGTCGGGTTCGTAGCTGCTGTTCTGGTCGTACACACGTCAATCGTCCCGCACAGCGGGAGCCGGGGCGGCCCCGGGGTTACTTCAGCGCCGCGCCGAACACCCGCTCCATCGCGTCCCAGTGCCGTTGCCCCGCGGCCTCGTCGTAGGCGCCGACGTTGTCGGGCACCGCGAAGCCATGCGCGGCCGGGTAGAACTCGACGGTGTGCTCGACGCCGGCGTCGGTCAGCGCGCGGTCCAGAATCTCGCCCTGCGCGGCGGTGAAGGACGCGTCGTTCTCGGCGGCGCCCACGTACACGACGGCGCTGATCCGGTCGGCGCGCAGGTGCGGGCTGTCGTCGGTGTCGGTGACCAGGCCACCACCGTGGAACGACATCGCCGCGGCGACGCGGTCGGGCAGTTTGCCGGCGATGACGAACGACGTGCGGCCGCCCATGCAGTAGCCGGTGGTGCCGAACTTGTCGCCGGCGACATCGGGCCGGGCCGCCAGGTAATCGAAGAAGGCCGTCGCGTCGGCGACCATGACGTCCTGCGTGACCTTGCGCATCAACCCGAACAATCGCCCACGCTCGGATTCGTCGGAGAACGCGGTGGCCATGTCGAACGGCGCCCACCCCGCCTCGCGGTAGTAGATGTCCGGCACCAGCACCACGTAGCCCAGTGCGGCGAGCCGCGCGGCCATGTCGTCGAAGGTCTGCCGCGGGCCGCCGGCATCGGGGTACATGTCCACCGCGGGCCACGGGCCGGTGCCTTCAGGGGTGGCGATGGTGACGGCACAGCTGCCGTCGGCGGTGGTGATGGTGTCCTTGGTGATCGGCATGGCATCCGTTCTACTCCGGGTGCTCCACACGTAAGCTGGCAGCGTGGCTGTGCCGACCCCTTACGAAGACCTGCTGCGCCTCGTGCTGGAACAGGGCACGCCCAAATCCGATCGCACCGGGACCGGCACCCGGAGCCTGTTCGGCCATCAGCTGCGCTACGACCTGGCCGCCGGGTTCCCGCTGCTGACCACCAAGAAGGTGCACACCAAGTCGGTGATCTACGAGCTGCTGTGGTTCCTGCGCGGCGACTCCAACGTGCGGTGGCTGCAGGAGCGCGGCGTCACCATCTGGGACGAATGGGCTTCGGAGACAGGCGAACTGGGGCCGGTGTACGGCGTCCAGTGGCGGTCCTGGCCGACGCCGTCGGGCGAGCACATCGACCAGATCAGTGCCGCGCTCGAGATGCTGAAGACCAACCCCGACAGCCGCCGCAACATCGTCTCGGCGTGGAACGTCGGCGAGATCGCCCAGATGGCGCTGCCGCCGTGCCACGCGTTGTTCCAGTTCTACGTCGCCGACGGAAAGCTGAGCTGCCAGCTGTATCAGCGCAGCGCCGACCTGTTCCTCGGCGTCCCGTTCAACATCGCCTCCTACGCACTGCTGACCCACATGATGGCCGCGCAGGCGGGCCTCGAGGTCGGTGAGTTCGTCTGGACCGGCGGCGACTGCCACATCTACGACAACCACGTCGAACAGGTGCAGCTGCAGCTGTCGCGCGAGGCGCGGCCCTACCCGGAACTTGTTCTGTCGCCGCGTGATTCGATCTTCGACTACCAGTACGAGGACATCGCGATCGTCAACTACGACCCGCACCCGGCCATCAAGGCTCCCGTTGCGGTCTGACGGCGTGAAACTGATCTGGGCGCAGGCCAACGGCGGTGTCATCGGCCGCGACAACGACATTCCCTGGCAGCTGCCCGAGGACATGGCGCGCTTCAAAGAGCTGACACTCGGCGCCACGGTGGTGATGGGCCGGCTCACCTGGGAGTCGCTGCCGGCGCGGTTCCGGCCGCTGCCGGGCCGCCGCAACGTCGTCGTCAGCCGGGATGCGGGCTATGCCGCCGAGGGTGCCGAGGTCGTGACGTCGTTGCCCGCCGAGATCGACGGCTGGGTGATGGGTGGGGCGCAGCTGTACGCGCTGGCACTGCCGGCGGCGACGCTGTGCGAGGTCACCGAGATCGACGTCGACGTGCCCGACGGCGACGCGTTCGCACCGACGCTGGACGACTCCTGGACCGTCACGCAGAGCGAGTGGCAGACCAGCAGGACCGGCCTGCGGTATCGCTTCTGCACCTATCGGCGGTAGCCCGCGAGCCGCCGGACGTCGGGGTCGGGATCGTGGACGGCCAGGTCGGTGATCCGGGCGCTCAGCGCCGCAATGTCGTCCGAGGCCAGACCTTCGGGCCCCATGGGGCCGATCAGTTCACCGAGGACGACGACGGCGTGCCGCCGGATCAGCGGCTCGGCATGATCGAGCCCCAACCGGGCGCCGGGGAGATCGCCGGCATCCAGCGTGCAGTAGCCCTGGCCCGGGGCCAACTCTTCCGCGACGAGTGCCGCGATGGCCGGGTCGGTGAGCCCGGCGGCCAGCAGTCCGTAGTTCAGGGGTCGGTGGCTGCGGCCGTGATCGCGGAACGACCGGTACGGTGCCGTGACGGCAGCCGCGCGGCTTGCCGCCGGCAGGCCGCTCTGCAGGACCTGCGGTCCATGTCCCAGCCGTCCCAGGGCGGTGGCCGCCCAGTCGTGGCCCTGGCCGGGCAGAGGTACTGCCGCCCATAGCGCGTCGAGTACCTCGGGCGACGCGACATCGAGGTCCGCCAGCAGCTTGGCGCCGAGCCAGGCGGTGTCCCGGCGCCGCAACGCCGCGATGGCGGCGGGGACCGCGGCATCGCCGAGCTCCAGCAGCAGTGCCCGTGCGCGTTCCTGGCCCAGGTCGCCCGGTGGTCCGGGTACCAGTCCGGCAGCCGCCGCCAGTGCCGCCACCCGCTGCGCGGGCGGCAGTTCCAGGATGGCGTGCTCGGCCGCGTCGGCGGCGACGTACTCCGGGAAGTGCCGCCGCACCTCGTCGGGGGTCAGGGAACGCACCAGCAGGTCGCCGTCCTCGTCGTCGAGGTAGACGACGACGTCCGCCGGCAGGGTGCCGTCGGCCACCAGCGTGGCTCGCACGCCCGCGGCGATGGTCAGCATCGCCTGCGCGAACCGCACCCAGGCCTGGTCCCACTGGGCACGTGGCAGGCCCGACACCGCCTCAACCAGCCGGTCACCCCAGTCTCCGGCGGTCTCGCTCCACTCGTAGTCCTGGTGCTCCCAGTCCGGTGGGCTGAACCGGCAGGACGGCTCCGGCACCGTCTCCTCGGTGGCCACGGCCAGATTGGGCAGGTAGATGACACCGGTCGTCTCGGCGTAGAACTCGCTGAACGCCACCGCATACGGCTGTTGCCCGGCGGCCGCGCCGACCAGCGCGCGCACCGCCGTGACCGCGGCGGCGGTCAGGTCGGTTTCGAATCCCGCCCAGTCGAACCGCACAGATGCCTACGCCTCGGCCGGCGCCACGTCGGCGCCCGTGCCCTTCACCGAGGACTTCGCGCGCTTCTCGGCGCGCACGGCCTTGCCATTCCGCACGAACCCGGTCGGGGAGACTGCCGCCGACAGCAGGGCGTCCTCACCGCCGACGAACGGGTGGAAGCCGACGCCCGCGCCGCCGCGGCCCTTGACCGGGATGTCGGCGACTTCGGTTACCTTCCAGCCCTTTTCGGACGTGGACAGGATGGCTTCGCCGTTGCCGCACGTGATCGGCAGCGCCGCGATCACTTCATCGCCGTCGCCGGCCAGCTTCACACCCGCGACACCATTGCCTGCCGCGCCCTGCGGATTCACCGCAGCCGGGTCGATGCGCAGAATCTTGCCGCGCCGTGTCACCAGTGCGAGGTGATGGCCCGGCGTCAGCACGCCCGAGCGCAGCAGCCCCGTGATGTCCGGGGCCACCGGGATGTCACGGGTCTTGAACGGCAGGCCGTTGCCGTTGGTGAACTTGATGCGCCCGTCGGTCCACACCGCCCAGCCCAGCCCAGCGGAAAGCAGGTCGCCGTGGCTGTCGGAGAACACGCCCCGATCGTCAAGGCGCCAGTTGGCGTTGACTTTTCGCTCACGCGGGCCGTCGTCGTCGGAACTCGAGGCCGTCGGCGTGCCCTCGACGTCCAGGACCGTGCGGCGGTCGAATTCGGGCCCGGCGAACAGCTTCGCCGTCTCCTTCAGTTCGTTGTCGATCACCACGCGCCGAGCATCGGGGTTCGCGACGAGCTCGGTGAGCTCGGCGAATTCGGCATCCAGCTTGTCCGCCTCGGCCTGCAGCTCGATGACGTCGAGCTTCGTCAGACGTCGAAGTTGCAGTGCCAGCACGTAATTGGCCTGCTCCTCGTCGATGCTGAACCGCTCCTGCAGCCCGCGCCGGGCGTCGTCGACGGTGTCGGAGCCGCGGATGACCGCGACGGCCGCGTCGATGTCGAGGTGGATCTTCATCAGGCCGGCGACCAGATGCCTGCGGGCGGTGACCTTCTCGAGCCGGTACTGGCTGCGGTGCAGGACCACCGAGTCGCGCAGGTGCAGGAAGGCGCCGATCAGCTCGCGCACCGTCCACCACCGCGGCACGCGGTCCTCGTCGAGCGCCACCAGGCTGGCGGCGAACGTCGACTCCAGCGGGGTCAACGCCAGTAGCTGGTCGCGGATGGTCTCGGCGGCGTGGCCGCGCTTGGCGGTGACGACGATCCGCAGCCCGTTGCGACGGTCGGTCAGGTCGGACATGTCGGCGACGCCGGCCAGCTCGCCGGACTCGACCAGCGCCCGAATCCGGTCCTGCACAGTGTTGCTCGCGACACCGGGCGGCAGCTCGGTGATCACGACGTTCTTGCCGTCGACCGACAGGGTGCCGCGCACGGTGAGCGCACCGCGGCCGGTGGTGAGGTACTCGCGCAGCCCGGCGGTGCCGACCACCGTCGCACCACAGCCCCAGTCCGGGCCGGGGATGAGTTTGGCCAGCCGGTCGTCGGTCATGTTCGGGGTCTTCAGCAGCGCCCGGCAGGCCGCCATGATCTCGCGCGGATTGTGCGCGGGCACCTTGGTGGCCCAGCCTTCGGCGATGCCCACCGCGCCGTTGCACAGGAGCACCGGCCACTGGGCCGGGAGCATTGTGGGCTCGATCCATTCCCCGTCGAATGTGGGCACCATCGGCACCGCGTGGTCGTCGAGTTCGGCGGTCAGCGCCGCGCCGGGGGCCGACAGCCGCATCTCGGTGTACCGGTCGGCGGCCGGGATGTCACCCTGGATGCGCGGGAAAGCGCCTTGGCCGTCAATGACTTTCACGCGCTGGAACTCGGCGGCCATCAGCGCCGCCGCGCCGTACATCGACGCGCCGCCGTGCGGGTGCAGGTTGCCGGTGACGGCCGAGCAGACCTTCGAAGACTTCTGCGGCTTGTTGCCGGGCAGCAGTTTCGAGTCGTGCATCTGGTACAGCAGCCGGCGCTGGCCCGGCTTGAGGCCGTCGAACGCCGACGGGATGGCGCGGTCGCTGACGCTGTAGAGCGCGAAGGTCAGCTGGTAGTGGTTCCAGTAGTCGTCGGCGCTCTGGTCGAGGACCAGGTCCTGATTCTGCTCAGGAACGTCCAGGGTCGAGGTCACAGTTGACTCTTTCTAGTCCAGGTCCAGCGCAAGGGTGTCGACGACGGCGGCCACCTCGGCCATCCACGAGCGCCGGCCCTCGGGCGGCCCGCCGAACAGGGTGTGGTGCAGCTTCTTGTCGGCGTCGTCGAGATGCACGCGAATCACGGTGCGGCGCTGTGGATCCAGCACGGTGTTCCAGAAGTCGTCGGCGTCCATCTCACCGAGACCCTTGTTGCGCTGGACTTCCACTCGGCGCTTCGAGCGCGCCTTCAACTCGGCGACGGCCGTGTCGCGCTCGGACTCGTCCTGGCAGTAGATGCGCTCCTGACCGTCTTTCACCACGAACAGCGGCGGCAGCGTCACGTAGACCATGCCGGCCGCGACGAGCGGGCGGTAGAAGTCCAGGAACATCGAAATCAGGCTCGAGTTGATGTTGCCGCCGTCGGGGTCGGCGTCGGAGGCGAACAGGATTCGGTCGTAGCGGCACTGCTCGGGGTCGCAGTTGTCGCGCACGCCGCAGCCCAGGATGCGTTCGATGGAATCGAACTCGTCCTTGACCCGGGCCTTGTTCACCGTGAAGCCATAGACGTTGGGCGGCTTGCCTTTCAGTGGGAAGGCGGCCTGGAACGTCGCGTCGCGCGCCGCCTTGATGGTGCCCAGCGCCGAGTCGCCCTCGCAGAGGAACAGTTCGGCGCCCGAGCCGCGGCCGGTCTCGCGGCTGGGTAGCAGCTTCGGCGGCAGCGAGAGGTTGGTGCCCAGCCCCTTGGCCTTCGAGGCCGCGCGGGACCGCGCCTTGGCGCCCTCGGCGCTGCGGCGCGCGCGGGCCGACTCGAGCGCCAGCTTGGTCCACAGCGACACCGTCTCGCTGTTCGCGGGATTCGCCGCCCAGACGTTGACGCTGCGCGCCACATCCGGGGCCATCGCGACGTTCAGCGAGCGCGACGAGACCGCGGTCTTGGCCTGGGAGTCCCAGCCGACGTCCGGGGCGCGGGTGTCGACGGCCAGTGCGGTGACCGCGGCGAAGTCCTGCGGTTCGGGTCCGTCCTCACCCTTGGCCAGACCCAGATCCCGGATCCGGGACGCGCGGTCGGCGAGCGCCTCCGACAGCCCCTTGATGGCGGCGGTCAGGTGCGAGCCGCCACCGGGGGTGCGCACGGTGTTGCAGAACGCGGCCACGGTGGTCGGCTCGGCCGGGCCGGCCGTCAGCGACCAGCGGAACGGGGTGGGGCCGCGCCCGGTGGTGTACTCGCCGCGTCCTTCGACCACAGCGCGGACCGGGGGCAGGGGAGTGCCTGCCGAGGTGCACATGAGGTCCAGCAGCGCTTCGGTGCCCCAGGGGCCGTTGAAGGGCTGCAGCAACGCGGGCGGCACCTCCTCGCCGGGCCAGCCCTCGTCGACGACGGTCAGGTGCACACCGGGGCACATCCGGGCGGCGGCGTGGGCGCGCAGCAGGACCTCGGCGATGTCGACGCTGGCGTCCGGCACGACGGCCTGGTCGAACAGGATGCGCACCGTGGTGCCGTGGGCGTCGGGCTTGCGGTTGCCCGTGCCACGCAGCTTCTGGTTGTCGGCGCGGGTGAACTCGGCGTTCGGGTCGAACTCCTTGCCCTCGAACGTGCCGGGGTAGCCGTGGCCGAAGCTCTGCAGGTACGTCTTGCCGGCGCGGCGCACCGTGACGTCGGTGCGGGCCGAGATGAACACCGCGGCCGCGGCGCCGATGCCGTTCAGGCCGGCGCCGGTGCTGGTGGCGTCGGTGTGGGCCGAGAACTTGCCACCGGCGCGCGCCGTCCCGAGGGTCTTGACGATGCCGTTCTTGCCGGTCACGGGGTCGGAGTCGATGGGAAGGCCGCGTCCGTCGTCGGCGACGCTCACCGAGCCGTCGGCATGCAGGGTGATGGTGACGGTGGATCCGCCGTGACTGGGATCGGCGACCTCTTCGACCGCGTTGTCCACCAGCTCGCGCAAGGCGGTGTTGAGCACGTCCAGGCCCAGGTTGACCGCCGGTCGCAGGCGGGTGTGCTGAACATCGTCGAGTTCGGTGATGTCCGCAGCGTTGTAGCTCACTGCTGGTCCTTTCCGTCAGGGCCGGTCGGGAGCGACCGAAGCCCCAATACAGGGTGTGCCGCAGGAATGGTAGGCGGTTCGGCCGACAACCTTGCGGATCCATGCGCGAGTTTGTCGGTGGTCTGCGCCACGATGTGACAGTGGCAGCACTCACCACGGTCCAGGCCCGTCGCATCGCCGTCGCCGCCCAGGGCTTTCACGAACCCAAGCCGACCGGACCGGTAACCCGGGCACACCTGAAGCGTTTGCTGTCCAGAATACAAGTGCTGCAGCTGGATTCGGTATCGGTCTGCGTCCGGGCGCATTACGCGCCGGTGTTCAGCCGGCTCGGCCCCTACGATCGGGACGCTCTCGACGCGCTGGCGTGGAGCCACAGTGCGCGCTCGCCGCGGCATCTCATCGAATATTGGGCGCACGAGGCGGCGTTGTTGCCGGTCGACGACTGGCCGCTGCTGCGCTGGCGGATGCGCGAATACACCCACGGTCGCTGGGGCACGGAGATCGTCAAGCGCAACGGTGAGCTGGCCGAGAAGATCGTCGCCGCCGTCGCCGAACTCGGGCCGACGACCGCCGGACAGATCGAGGCACACCTCGAGGCCGAACCCCGCGGCGCCAAGGGGCCGTGGTGGGGGCGCAGCGACACCAAGTGGGTGGCCGAGGCGCTGTGGTCGTCGGGTGTGCTCACCACCGCCACCCGGGCCGGTTTCGCGCGGCACTATGACCTGGTCGAACGGGTGTTGCCGGCGGATGTGCTGGCCCGGGAGGTGTCCGACGACGAGGCGGTCCGGCAGCTGGTGCTCAAGGCCGCCGGGGCGCTGGGTGTGGGGACCGAGGCCGACATCCGCGACTATTTTCGCCTGGGCGCGCGTCAGGTGAAGCCCGCGCTGGCGGCACTGGTGGCGTCCGGAGAGCTGGAACCCGTCACGATCGACGGGGTGCCGGCCTACCTGCGCGCCGGGCAGAAAGTGCCGCGGACCGATCGCGGGACGGCGCTGTTGTGCCCGTTCGACCCGCTGATCTTCTTCCGGCCCCGCGTCGAGCGACTGTTCGGCTTCCACTACCGGATCGAGATCTACACCCCGGCCGCTAAGCGCCAATTCGGTTACTACGTCTGGCCGTTTCTGCTCGACGGCCAATTGGTCGCGCGCGTCGACCTGAAACGAACCCCTGACGCGCTCCATGTGGTCGGTGCGTTCGCCGAGGACGGCCAGGACCGGGCGCGGGTGGCCGCGGCGCTGGTGCCGGAGCTGCAGTCGATGGCGGCGTGGCTCGGCGTCGACGATGTGACCGTCGGGCAGCGCGGTGACCTGGTCACCGCGCTGGGCCGACGGATCCGGCGCGGCTAGTTCGCGGCGTGGTACGCCTCGACGATGTCGGCCTTGATGCGACCGCGGGCGGCGACGTCGTAGCCGTTCTCCTGTGCCCACTCGCGGATGGCGGCGAGCTGTTCCTTCGAGGACGCGGCCTTCTTGCCGCGGCGGCGCGCCGTGCCGCTCTTGGCGGCGCGGCTGGTCGGCTCTGCGACCTTCTGGGTCCGGGCGCGGCGGCCGCCGACCCGGGTGGCGGCGTCCAGGTAGGGCGCCAGCGCCTTCTCGAACTTCGCCACGTTCGCAGCGGAAAGATCGATCTGGTAATCAACCCCGCGTACCGAGAAGTTAATCCGTTCACCGCTGTCGTCGGTGATTTCAGTGCCGTTAATATCGTCAACAAGTTGGACGACAATGCGTTCGGCCACGAATGATCTCCTTTATCGGGGGTGTTCGGCCGGAAGTGTAACGATAAAAAATAAGAAGGGCACTCCGGAGTCTCCATTGCCGGTTGTAGTGTGCCGGTTCACAGCTTTTTAGCGGCAATCCGACTGAATATCGAAAATTCAAAAGGGGCGGTAATTGCCACGGCCCCAAGCTGATTCGACCCGCGTCCCCGTGCGAACCTGATCACTGCGCGTCGTGGTGGCACACCGCTTCCAGCATGATGCCGAACGGGTCCAGCCAGAACATGGCGAAGTAGGGCGGCGGATATTGCGGGAACGACTGCGGTGCATGCAGCACCTCGCCGCCGGTTCGCTGCACGAACTCGTGGACGCGCTCGACCGCGGATCGCGTCTTGACCATAAAGGCGAGGTGTTGCAGCCCGGTGCGGTGCCGCGAGTGATCACCGGGCGCTGCGGTCGGATAGAAAAACAGGTTAGGTGCCAGGTTTGCCGCCGGCCGGGCGAAAGGCGAACTCGTCGTCGGCGGCAATGAAAGGCTCGAAACCTACCAATGGCATGAATTCGTCGTAGTAGTTCTTCGCGGCCGCAAGGTCGGGCACGTTGATTCCGAGGTGTCCCAGCATCATTGGAATCTAGACCGTCCCGGCATCCGGGTGGCAAGGTGGTGAAACGGCGCGGTAGCTCGCCGTCACGCCGAACTTATCGGCTTTGTTGCCGTAGGTGAGTGAGGTGTATTGCTCCGCAGCGGCATTCGTAAGGTACTTGCGGTGTGTACTTTCCCCTGCCGCACTTGCCGCGCCGCTGCATTGCTCTGATGGCTGCCCGCGCGTTCCGCTCGTTGGGGAATGACTGTTTGTACGGGGTGGGGCAGCACGATGCGATGCTCATCGACCGCCGATCACCTGAGTGACCGTCGCCTGGAGATTGGCTCCTTCGGGGCCGTCAATGGTTGTCTCCCGGTCGAAGGTCGCGGTGCCGTTCTTGTCGATGGAGAAGTTGCCGATCTGCGTCTGATCGCCGCCGGTGACTTTGAAAACCACGGTGGTCTTCGTCGGTAGCGCCGCGGTCCCGGTGTAGTGCGGGTCGATGGTGTAGTGGTAGCTGCAGCCTGCAGAGCCAAAGCACTTCTGTTCGGTGACCAACACGTCCACCCGAAAGTCGCCGGGCCGCGGCGAGGCCACCTCGCTCACTGAATCGGAAGTGTCCGACGTGCTGCCCACGATTGACGGCGTTGCGCCGCGCGTGTCTGTCGACACCTGTGGTGCGCACCCAGCGCACCACGCGGCGGCGATGATGGCGGCGGCGGCCTGAGTTTTGTTGATCATGTTGAATCCCTTCATTTCTGGATCGTCATCCGGGCGGTAGGGTCGTGTGACGAGCCTTGATCCCGCTGTCCGGCGCGGAACGTGACAGTTAAGCGCAGCGGTCCGACAAGTTCGGATCAGGCGACGGCGCCTGACTCGTGAGGTTGGTCGGCCGGCACTTCCGTGAGCGCCTCCAGAGCATCGGTGAGTAGGCGCTGGATCCCGGCATTGATGCCGGTGCAGTCGTTCTCGATCTTGGTGGCGTTCTTCTGGATCGAGCTAGCCAGCTTCTTGACTCCGTCGATCTTCTCGAGCTGCTTGATGGCCTCGGTGATCTTCTCCTCGGCAGTGGCGATCTCGTCCGCGCCGCGGCGGCTCGAAGCCGCCAGGGCGCTGGCGCGCAACAGCATGACCACCGTGCGCAGCAGCGCCGGATCATCAGCCTCGGGCTTGAAGGCCATCACAACTCGGCGGGGCCCCAGGACCCGGATCGACTGACCGCCATTCTGTTCCGGCGTCGGAACGATCCCGAGAGAGGCGTTGGCTTCGCGGTTCCGTTCGGCCAAGTCGAGGTACGGAGTCCATTGGCGTTCCTTGATCGAATCGGTCACCTCGATCACCACCTGTGCGGTGCCGCCGCCCACCGTCCAGACGCCATCGCCCTTTTGGCAACGCGCGATGACGCCGGTCGTGTTGCGGGTGTCTGTGTACTCGTCGCCCATGCCGGCTGCGATGTCCTGCAGGAGCCCGCCGAGGACATCCTCGAACGCTGCTCCTTTCCGAGTGGTCCGGGTGGTCACCGAGTTTCTAGCCTCTTGGATTTTCAGCGCCACCACGACTTCGTCGACCTTCTTGGCTAGGTCGGAGTGGTTGTCGGCGATCAGCTTGGTCAGCTTCTCCTGCTGGGCGTCCAGTGCCTTGGCGTGTTTGGCCATCGGCGAGGTCGGATCGGACGGGTCGAACTGCTTGGCTGCCTTGGCGAGCAGGTCGCCGGTTCCCACCTTGACTTTCGCGTCGAGGTCGGCACCGAATTTGTCCAGCACCGGCTGCAGCTTGTCGATCAGTTCGGGATTCGTGCCGCCGAAGATGCGGCGGAGTTCGGCATTGAGGGACTTCTTCGCGTTGTCGACCGACGTGGTGAATTCCTTGCGGCTGGCGGCGTCGGCCTCGGTGATCGCCTTCTTGGCATCATTGGCGGCCTTCGCCATTGCTTCGGCTGCCGTCTTGGTTGCGCGCTCAGTCGTCTCCACCGCCTTGGTGGTCGACTCGGCCGCCTTTTCGCCGACATCCTTGAGCATCTGCTGCAGAGCCTTGGCGTCGTGGGCCTGCCCGGCAGCGGACAACGCGTGCGCGCCGATCTTGATGGCCTCGGTGACGAAGGTGGTGAGGTCGGCTGCGGCGAGGACGTCAGGGTCGTCGATGACGGGGCCACGTTCGCCCGCCGTCCATCGCTGCGCTTCGTGCGCAACGTCCTTGTCGCGCACGGTGAGTCGTTCGATCTCGATCCCGGTGAGGGCGTCGTCGAAGTGGGCGGAGTTCTTCTTAGCCGGCATTTGTGCCTCCTGGGTTTGGTGCCTCCACGGAGCGCGGAAGCGGTATGCCCGAGAATCGGCGCTACGGCTGGGTCACGTCAATATCTACAACTGATAAGCGGGCTTATCAGTTGCATACGTTGGATTTGATGGCAAGACGGTCTACTTTGATGGAGAGCGCCGAAAGGAGGCCCCGTTGAACACGCTGACGCTGCAAGACATCGCTGACCTTGCCGAGGTACAGCGGCCCGTAGTCAGCATGTGGCGAAAGCGGCCAATGGTGCGTGGCGTGTCGATGCCGTTCCCGGACCCGGTGGATACCGTCGATGGCGCTGCGCGTTTCTCTCGGCACGAGGTCGTGGACTGGCTGGCCCGGACCGGGCGCGGCAACAACACCGAGCACAACTATGACGCTCCGGCGATCGCAGTTCCAGACGGTGTTGCACTTGTAGATGTGGTCACGCTGTTGTGCTGGCACGTGCTTACAGGTAGAGAGCTCACCGGTCTGTCGAAGGCGGCTCTCATCACGTCGGCAGAGCAGTTCGATCCCGACGACACCTTATTGGTCGCCGAGCTACGCGCACTTGCCGTGTCGGATGAGTTGCTCGGCTATGTCGACGATCTGTTGGAAGCCTCGCTCGGACCGGCTGATGCGCTTCAACGTGTGGACTCCGGGCGGCTCAAGCGTGATCAGCAGTTGCGCGAATTCACCGACGAGGCCGTAATTCTGTTGCGCTGCGTCATCGAAGCTGCCGCGATTCATCTCGAACACGATGAGGTGGTGCTGCGCACCGACGGCTCATCGATGGCACTGGATGTTGCGGAGGCACTGGAACTTGACGTTGTAACCAAGGACCGTCAGATGCGCCGCCGGGCAGTGATCCGGGGAATCCACGTGCGAGAAGGCATGTCACGCAAGCAGGTCTCGGCGGTATCCGTCGTGGGGCTCGACAACAGCGATGCGCTTGATCAGGCAGACGAGGTGATGCTCAGTCTGCAGCCGGGTGACATCGCGATCGTTGTCGGTTCGGCGGCCGTGCTTTCCGATGAATTGGCGGGACCGCTGCAGAATCGCCGCGCAGAAATCTTGCGGGTGGGCAACCTTGTCGCAGCTATGCGAATGCCGCGCGGGTTCTGGCGTGAGGCGCACCGGCAAAGCCTTGCGGTATGGGTTTGCGTCGGCGGGGCCCAGGCTGAGCAGATTTGGGTCGCGGACCTCGCGGCGGTCGAGCATCTCGAACTGACCGATGTCGCCGCCGATGTCGCCGGCGCGCTCGATCAGACAGACAATCGTGCCTTCCGTTACGCGCGCCGTATTCCGCTGTCGGGCGTGCTCGCCGGGGCAGCGGCAGTCGTTCCGCGAGGCGTGCGTGCGGTGCAGTTCCGTGAGCGGGACGAATCCCAGCACCTCGACCGCGTCCACCGCGTCACGATGGTGACGACGACGCCGCTACCGGTGCTGGATGTGCTTGTGGCGCAGGCTCCGGGCAGAATCCAGCTGGCTCATCGGTCGCTGGCGGAACTACGCGCCGGCAAGCGACTGGAGGTCAAGAGGGGCAGGCGCATCGACATCGGGCATGGATCGCCGGAAGGCACGGTGCGGGTAGTGCCAGAGGAATTGGTCGGAGTCCTGGCTTTGGACCCATTCGATGCGGTGGCGAAGTATCCCAGGGCGGCGCGTACCGAGCCCGGGGATGTGATCTTCCTCGAGAAGCCACGCCCACGGGCTTGGGTCGATCGGGTCGGCGGCGCCATGGTGGCGTCGCCGGCGAGAATTATCCGGTTGCGAGACACCGCCGAGGTCGGGCCGATGGTACTCGCGACGGTTATCAACCAGATGGCTGCTCCCGGAACTGAATGGCCGACGTGGAGCGTGCCGGTGCTTCGGCGCGATGAAGCCGAGCGGCTTGAAGCGGCATTGCTGGAAGCTGAGAACTACGAACAGGAAGCGTGTCGCCGAGCCGAAGCGGCGCGCGAGTTGAAGACGGCGTTGATCAACGGGGTGGCTGCGGGCGCCCTGACGCTCGACGCGCAACCCACCACACCCGGTGTTGCCGCGGTGTCGAGATAGGAAGGGCCACGATGCCTCCCCGGAAAAAGACTGAGCCACAGGCACCGTCGACCATGAAGGAACTGAAAGACACGCTCTGGAAGGCCGCCGACAAGCTGCGTGGATCGCTGTCGGCTAACCAGTACAAGGATGTGATCCTCGGTCTGGTGTTCCTCAAATACATCTCTGATGCCTACGACGAACGTCGCGAGGACATTCGCACCGAGCTTGAAGCCGATGGGATGGACGAATCGCAGATCGATGATTTGATCGACGACCCGGAGGAGTACCACGGGTACAACGTGTTCGTGGTGCCGCCGATCGCGCGGTGGAAGTTCTTGGCGGAGAACGCAAAAGGGAAACCGGCCACCGATGGCGAGGTTGCCAAGAACATCGGCCAGCTCATCGATGAGGCGATGGACGCGGTGATGAGAGAAAACCCGACACTGGTCGGCACCTTGCCGCGACTGTACAACCGTGACAACGTCGACCAGCGACGCCTCGGTGAGCTGATCGACTTGTTCAACAACGCCCGGTTCAGTCGACAGGGTGAGCACAAGGCCCGCGACCTCATGGGCGAGGTCTACGAATATTTCCTCGGCAATTTCGCTCGCGCCGAAGGCAAACGGGGTGGAGAGTTCTTCACGCCGAGGAGCGTGGTCAGGGTGATTGTCGAGGTGCTTGAGCCCACTCGTGGGCGAGTGTATGACCCCTGTTGTGGTTCGGGTGGCATGTTCGTACAGACCGAGCAGTTCATCCATGAGCACGACGGCGATCCGAAAGACATCTCGATCTACGGGCAGGAGAGCATCGAGGAGACGTGGCGAATGGCGAAGATGAACCTGGCCATCCACGGCATCGACAACAAGGGTCTCGGTGCCCGATGGGGCGACACCTTCGCGCGCGATCAGCATGCCGAGGTGCAGATGGACTACGTGATGGCCAATCCGCCGTTCAACATCAAGGATTGGGCGCGCAACGAGGAAGATGGGCGTTGGCGCTACGGCGTGCCGCCGGC
The DNA here is from genome assembly GCF_046250085.1 of Mycobacterium sp. SMC-16. NCBI lineage: Bacteria > Bacillati > Actinomycetota > Actinomycetes > Mycobacteriales > Mycobacteriaceae > Mycobacterium > Mycobacterium sp. SMC-16. Next base: position 3,583,629 of record NZ_CP176427.1, on the reverse strand, counting down.
GAACAACGCGAACTATGCGTGGCTGCAGCACATTCTGTCGAAGTTGGCGCCCGGCGGAAAAGCTGGCGTGGTGTTGGCCAACGGGTCGATGTCATCGAACTCCAACGGCGAAGGCGATATTCGGGCGCAGATAGTCGAAGCAGACTTGGTGTCGTGCATGATCGCGTTGCCGACCCAGCTGTTCCGCAGCACCGGTATCCCGGTGTGCCTGTGGTTCTTCGCGAAAGACAAGACAGCGGGCAAGCAGGGGTCGGTAGACAGGTCTGGGCAGGTGCTGTTCATTGACGCCCGCGAGTTGGGCTACATGGTGGACCGGGCCGAGCGCGCGCTGAGCAATGAGGACATCGTCCGGATCGGCGACACGTACCACGCCTGGCGCGGGTCTTCGTCGGCAGCCGCGAAAAAGATTACGTACAAAGATGTTCCGGGCTTCTGCAAGTCGGCGACGCTGGCGGAGATCAAAGCCGCCGATTATGCGTTGACGCCGGGCCGGTATGTCGGGGCCGCCGAAGTCGAGGACGACGGCGAGCCGATTGACGAGAAGATCGCGCGGCTGAAGGCGGAATTGCTTGCAGCGTTCGATGAGTCGGCGCGGCTGGAGAAGGTCGTGCGGGAGCAGCTGGAGCGGGTCGATGGGTGAGTGGGTTCGCACAAAATTTGGGAAGTTGGGCGAGCTGTTTGATGGCCCACACGCGACGCCCACACGTCGCTCAGAAGGTCCCTACTTCCTGAATATTTCGAGTCTGCAGTCAGGGAGACTCGTTTTGTCGCAATCGGACCATGTATCTGAGTCTGACTTTGTGAAGTGGACTCGACGAGTGACACCAGAGGCGGGCGACCTTCTGTTTTCGTATGAAACGCGGATTGGTGAAGCAGCGCTGATGCCGGCAGAAGTTCGGGCTTGCCTGGGGCGCCGGATGGCGCTGCTACGGCCGAATCGTTCACAAGTCAATCCGAGGTTCCTCTTGTACTTTTATCTAAGTCCCGATTTTCAGAGAACGATTGCGAAGCACACCATCCATGGCGCCACGGTTAGCAGAATCGGCCTCGCTTCGATGCCAGACTGGGATATTGAGATTCCGAGTTTGGGCGACCAGCACTCAATCGCCGAGGTGCTCGGCGCTCTCGATGACAAGATCGCCGCAAACGAGCGGCTGATGCATGTGGCTCGCGACCTGGCTAATGCCAGGTTTTCGCACGCATTAAACGGGGGCCTGGAGATCCGTGTCGCCGACGCTGCCGAGATGTTAAGTCGAGGCGTAAGTCCGAAGTATGTCGAGCGGGGCGGCGTGACCGTTCTGAACCAGAAGTGTGTTCGGAATCAGCGGGTGTCATTGTCGCCAGCCCGGTCGATGGCACCGCTGTCGACCCGGTTGGATCGGCTACTTCGGAAGAACGACGTTCTGGTGAATTCAACGGGCGTCGGGACGTTGGGCCGAACCGCTCGGTGGACCGATAGCGTCGAGGCAACCGTTGACTCGCACATCACGATAGTGCGGTTCGACGACGCGGTCGTCGACCCGGTCTGTGCGGGGTTCGGACTTCTCCGTTTGGAGAGTGCTATCGAGTCGCTCTCCGAAGGAAGCACAGGACAGACTGAGTTACGGCGAGATCTGCTTGGCAACTTGCGACTCCTCGTCCCACCACGAGCAGCGCAACGCCAAACTGCTGAGGAACTCGACAAATTAGATGCGCTTGAGCGTTCATCTGCGATCGAATCCGCCAAACTCGCTCGCACTCGCGACGAACTTCTTCCGCTACTTATGTCCGGCAAGGTTCGGGCCAAGGATGCCGAAACTGTCCTGTCGCAGGTGTTGCCATGAGACGCAGTCAATTTGGTCATTTTTGGACTCCTTTTTCTGTCGGTAGTGGCTGCGATACTGGAACGAAATACGCGGGCGTACATGGACGTTCGCGTGCGATCCGGTATCGGGGCGCTTATTCGAGACCGATGACGTGGGGCGATTCATCATGAGCAAAGACGAGAGCACAAGCGACCAGGCGAGGTTCCCTGCAGCACATGGCAGCGAGAGCGTTCCGAGCTGGTACCCGGAGCTGCTGAACGCGGTTGCCAACCGCGTACAAACAGGCCGTAAGCGTGCGGTGGCAGCGGCCAACCAAGAGTTGGTCGCCACATATTGGGCCGTCGGCAAGGAGATCCTCGCCCGCCAGGATGCTGAGGGCTGGGGGACCCGCGTCATCGACCGGTTGTCGGCAGATCTCCGTGAACGCTTTCCAGACGCCAAGGGATTCTCGCCTCGCAGCCTGAAGTACATGCGTGCTTTCGCCGCGGCGAGGCAGGACGCGGCAATTGTGCAGCGCAGCGCTGCACAATTGCCGTGGCGTCAACACATGGTGCTGTTGGACAAACTCGACAGTCCCGACCTGCGGCTGTGGTATGCGCAAGCGGCCATCGAACAGGGCTGGAGCCGGAACGTCCTGGTTCACCACATCGACAGCCGACTCCATGAGCGAGCTGGGCAGGCCATTACCAACTTCGCTCGTACGCTGCCGCCGGCCGATTCGGACCTCGCGCAGCAGGCCACCCGCGACCCGTACTTCTTCGACTTTGTCGGCATCGCCGACATCCGCCGCGAGCATGACCTCGAACATGCGCTGACCGAACATGTGGAGAAGTTCCTTTTGGAATTCGGTCAGGGATTCGCCTTCGTCGGCCGTCAGGTCCACCTCGAGATCGGCGACGCCGACTTCTACGCCGACCTCATCTTCTACCACTTGAGGCTGCGCTGCTTCGTGGTAATCGAACTAAAGGTGGGCGACTTCGACCCCAGCTACCTTGGGCAGCTGGGCATGTACATGGCGGCCGTCGATGACTTGCTGCGCCACCGCGACGACAAACCCACTATCGGGCTCATCCTCTGCAAGACCAAGAACAACGTCGTCGCCGAATACGCGCTGCGCGGATACACCGCGCCGATCGGTGTTGCCGAATGGAAGACCGCAATCACAGCGAATCTGCCCGCCGAACTCGAAACCAGCCTGCCCACGGTCGAAGAACTCGAGGCGGAACTGGAAAGCGGTACCTATCAAGGAGATGCACCATGACCGGATTCAGCGAAGCCGATTGGGAACTGGTCACCCTCGACACCCTCGGTGAGCACGAGTGGACGGTCATGACTGGAACCCAAATCGCCCCCGGCACCGAGAACGGCCGGGAGTCCTGGGCCGACATCGTGCTGCCCGACCGCATGCTCGCCAAGATGCGCGAACTCAATCCCGATGTGCCTGGCGAGTACCTGGACCAGGCCCGGGCCGCGATCATTCAACCGCGGTCGCAGGAGGCCATCGCCGAAAACTTCAGATTGCACATGTATCTGGTGGAGGGTTACCGCGGTATCAGCTATATCGACCATGACGGGATCGAGCAGAACCCCACCATCAGGCTGGTGAGTCACCGCCCTGAAGAGAATGAATTCCTTGCTGTGCAACAGGTTACGATCCGCACCACGGAGAAGCATCGCCGCTTCGATATCGTGCTCTACCTCAACGGAATGCCCGTCGCCATCATCGAACTCAAGCAGGCGGGCGCCGAACATGCCGACATAACCGCCGCGCACACCCAGTTACAGACTTATCTACGGGAATTTCCGATGGCGTTCCGGTTCGCGGTGCTCACCGTCGTCAGTGACGGCATCTCCGCCCGTTACGGGACTCCGTTCACCCCCCTGGAACATTTCGCGCCGTGGAACGTGAACGATGATGGCAAGCTCATCAAAGTCGGTGACCTGGGCGTTGACGAAAACGTCCCCATCGAACTCGAAACGCTCATCGATGGCTTGTTCAACACCGAGCGGTTCCTGCAACTGCAGCGCAACTTCACCGCCTTCGACGAGGACGGCGACGGTCTGACCAAGCGAATCGCCAAGCCGCACCAGTATTTTGCGGTGACCAAGGCGGTCGGGTCGACGGTGCAGGCTACCGAGACCAACGGTAAGGCCGGCGTGGTCTGGCACACCCAGGGCTCGGGCAAGTCAATGGAGATGGAGCTCTACACCCACCTCGTCGCCCAGCAGGCCAAGCTCAAGAACCCGACCATCGTCGTCGTCACCGACCGCAAAGAACTCGACTCCCAGCTCTACGAGACGTTCAACCGGTCCCGGCTGCTCGCCGAATCCCCGGTCAAGGTCACCAAGCGTGCAGAGCTACGCGACGAGCTGTCCAACCGCGCCACCGGTGGCATCTACTTCACCACGCTGCAGAAGTTCAACCTCACTGCACAGGAACGTGAATCCGGGGCCGACCACCCCCTGCTGACCGACCGGCGCAACGTCGTCGTCATTGTCGACGAAGCGCACCGCAGCCACTACGACGACCTGGACGGCTATGCCCGGCACATCCGCGACGCCATGCCCAACGCCGTGTTCATCGCTTTCACGGGCACACCGATCTCCGGGGTGGATCGCGACACCCGCGACGTGTTCGGTCCCGATATCGATGTCTATGACCTCACCCGTGCTGTCGCGGACAAGGCGACGGTGCCAGTGTTTTTCGAGCCGCGGCTGGCCAAGGTCGGCTGGTCGAGGGATTTCAGTGAAGACGATCTCGATCACGCTGTCGATGAGGCGACTCTCGGCCTCGACGACGTGGAACGTGCCCAGATCGAGAAATCCGTTGCCGTCATCAACGCGATTTACGGTGCACCCGAGCGCCTTGCCAAGCTGGCCGAAGACATTGTCACGCACTGGGAAGCTCGCTCAGAGGCGATGCGCCCCTTCATCGAATCACCGGGCAAGGCTTTGATTGTCGGTGCTACCCGAGAGATTTGCGCCCGGCTCTACGACCAGATCATCCATCTCCGACCCGACTGGCACAGCGACGCTGACAGCGAGGGCGTCATCAAAGTCGTGTACTCCGGCTCCCGCCAGGACTCCGAGCACATCGCTGCACATGTGCGCCGAGAAGCCCAGAACAAGGCAATCCAACAGCGGCTGCGCGATCCGGCCGACAAGCTGCAGATCGTCATCGTCAAGGACATGATGCTCACGGGATTCGATGCACCGCCGTTGCACACGCTGTATCTGGACCGGCCGCTGAAGGGTGCACTGCTGATGCAGACTCTGGCCCGGGTCAATCGGACCTTCCGCGGCAAACCGTCGGGTCTGTTGGTTGCCTACGCCCCATTGGTCGACAACCTGGCCGCCGCGCTTGCCGAGTACACCGAGACCGACCGCAAAGAGCAGCCCGTCGGCAGGGACATCGACGAGGCTGTCGCGCTCACCACGGCACTGATCGGTCAGCTCGACGAGCTCTGCGGCGGATACGACTGGCGGACGAAAGTTGCCTCGGGCCAAGCTAGTTGGCTGAAGACAGCGGTCAACCTCGCTGGCTATTTGCGCGCACCCAGCACGCCCGGAAACCAGACGGAGCCCACACTCGGGGACCGGTTCCGAACGCTGTCCGCACAGCTGGCGCGGGCGTGGTCACTGTGCGCTGGAAACCAGACCTTGGACGAGTTGCGGCAGACCGTCAAGTTCTACGAGCAGGTGCGGGTGGTGATGGGAAAGTTCGACGCCCAGCAGCGCCAGGCCGAAGGTAAGCCGATCCCCGAAGACATCAAGAGGCTGTTGTCGGTTCTTGTCGATGAGTCGACGGCCGCCGGTGGCATTGTCGACATCTATCAGGCGGCCGGCCTTGACAAACCCTCGCTGTCGGACCTCACGCCTGAGTTCGAAGCCAAGGCGCGTGATTCGGAGAATCCGCACCTGGCCATCGAGGCGTTGCGGGCCCTGCTGACGAAAGAACTGGGTGCCGTCACCAAGAACAACCTCGTGCGCCAGCGCGCCTTCTCCGACCGGGTTGCCGAGCTGATGCGCAAGTACACCAACCAGCAGATCACGGCAGCCGAAGTGATCGCGAAGCTGGTCGAGATGGCCAAAGAGGTTGCCGCTGAGGGCGACCGCGGAAAGAAGTTCACACCGCCGCTGTCCCATGACGAGCTCGCGTTTTACGATGCGGTCGCCGACAACGAGTCGGCCGTCGAGATTCAAGGCGAGGACGTGCTGGCCCAGATCGCCCGCGAACTGGTGGCAGTGATGCAGCGCGACACCAAGACCGACTGGACGGTCCGTGATGACGTCCGGGCGAAGCTTCGGTCGTCGATCAAGCGGCTGCTGGTCAAGTACAAGTACCCGCCGGACAAACAGCCTTCTGCCATCAAACAGGTGATCGAGCAGATGGAGGAACTGGCGCCCCAGTACGCCGAGCGGGCGCGCCGATCGACAGAAGGGGAGAGGCATGGCTGATCGACTGTCTCGGGTGTTTGCCACGGTGCAGGAGCGTTATCTGCGACGTTCAGACTTCGCGGGTGAGGAAGCTGCTGCGGCTCACGTCGATCGGTTGCGTGAGATAACGCGGCGGACCATTGAAGAGTTGCGGGCCTCGGGAGCTGACCCCGACTGGCTTGACGAGCGCGCCGAGGATCTGGTGATCGCACGGGAGATCATCGGCAGGTTGCCGCCGCGACTGGTACACGAGGTGCGGAACAATTGGGCGTATCTCGAAGCTGAGGTGACGGTCCCGGTTGATACCTCGATTCCACATGACGAGCTCAGCACCCTGCACTGGTATGACCGCGCTGCTGAAGCAAAGGTGGATTTGCCTGCGCCAGTAGGTAACCCCGCAGACTATGAAGGTGCTATCGAGGACGTCGCACTACCCCCAACCGTTCGCTGGACGGACGCCGACCAGAAAGCGGCTTTGGAGTACGCGATCGACATATTTGGCGTGGAGCCGGGGCAATGGGTTGAGCTTGAATGGCCGCCGGCTGCTCATCTCTGGGATCCGGGACGCGTGTATCAGACGGATTTCGAACCGTGTGAAGCCCACGTCGACGAGGAGAGCGAGGGCTGCGCAGCCTGTGACGAGTCAGTCCAACAACTCACCGAACGGAACGCTCAGTGGAAGTGGACGACGACCTTGCGGATCAACGAGATCGCTTTCGATCGCGATGGCAAGGAGTACTCGACTGAGATCTACAGTGACCAGGCCTTCGAAGTCGCCACCACGGAGCAGGACCCGCGCGAAATTGTGATCGGAACACCTGGACAGGGGAAGCAGTGGTGACTGCGCCCGCGGGCACAGCGGGCGGCGGTGCAAAACCAGGGCGAACCAGCGGGTAATCTTTCGCCCGTGAGCACCACCGGAATTGATGTCAGCGCACGTGTGGGCACCGTGCTGACTGCCATGGTGACGCCGTTCGGCCCGGACGGCTCGCTTGATCTGGCTGGTGCGAAGAAGGTAGCCAAGTATCTGGTCGACAAGGGGTGCGACGGCCTCGTCGTCTCCGGCACCACCGGCGAATCGCCGACCACCACCGACGACGAGAAGGTCGCCCTGCTCGAGGCGGTTCTCGAAGAAGTCGGCGACCGCGCCCGGATCATCGCCGGCGCCGGCAGCTACGACACCGGACACAGCGTCCACCTGGCGAAGGCCTGCGCCGCCGCCGGCGCGCACGGTCTGCTCGTCGTCACGCCGTATTACTCGCGGCCGCCGCAGGCCGGTCTGCTCGCGCACTTCACGGCCGTCGCCGATGCCACCGAGCTGCCGGTGATCCTCTACGACATCCCGCCGCGGTCGTCGATCCCGATCGAGTGGGACACCATTCGCACCTTGGCGCGGCACCCGAACATCGTCGCCGTCAAGGACGCCAAGGGCGATCTCAACGGTGGCGCGCAGATGATGGCCGAGACCGGATTGGCCTACTACTCGGGTGACGACGCGCTCAACCTGCCGTGGCTGGCGATGGGTGCCACCGGATTCATCAGCGTCTGGGGCCACGTGGCCGCTGCGGAGCTGCGCGCGCTGCTGTCGGCGTTCAACTCCGGTGACATCGCCACCGCCCGCAAGATTCACCTGGGGCTCAGCTCGTTGAGCAACGCGCAGAACCGGCTCGGCGGCGTCACCATGAGCAAGGAAGGGCTGCGGTTGTTGGGTATCGAGGTCGGTGACCCGCGATTGCCCCAGGTGCCCGCCAGTGCCGAACAGCTCACGGCGCTCGAAGCGGACCTCCGCGCAGCATCGGTGCTTGCGTGACCAGACCCGACTTCGCACCGCCCGGCCCATTGGAGCCGGGCGGTCTGCGTGTGACAGCACTGGGCGGCATCAGCGAAATCGGCCGCAACATGACCGTTTTCGAGCATCTGGGCCGGCTGCTCATCATCGATTGCGGCGTGTTGTTCCCGACGCACGACGAGCCCGCCGTCGACCTGATCCTGCCGGACATCCGGCACATCGAGGACCGGCTGGCCGACATCGAGGCGCTGGTGATCACCCACGCGCACGAGGATCACATCGGCGCCATTCCATACCTGCTCAAGATGCGGCCGGACATCCCCGTCGTGGGCTCGCGGTTCACGCTGGCCCTGGTGGCCGCCAAGTGCCGGGAGCACCGGCTCAAGCCGAACATGCAGATCGTCGCCGAGGGTCAGCGCAGCACCCACGGGGTGTTCGAATGCGAGTACTTCGCGGTCAACCACTCGATTCCCGACGCGCTCGCCATCGCCGTGCACACCGGTGCCGGCACGGTGCTGCACACCGGTGACATCAAGCTCGATCAGCTGCCGCCGGACGGCCGGCCCACCGACCTGCCCGGGATGTCCCGGCTCGGCGAACAGGGCGTCGACCTGTTCCTGTGCGATTCGACCAACGCCGAGATTCCGGGGGTCAGCCCGTCCGAGAGCGAGGTCGGGCCGAACCTGCACCGGCTGATCCGCGGCGCGGACGGCCGCGTCATCGTGGCGTGCTTCGCCTCGAACGTCGACCGGGTTCAGCAGATCATCGACGCCGCCGTGGCGCTGGGCCGCAAGGTGTCCTTCGTCGGCCGCTCGATGGTCCGCAACATGGGCATCGCCAAGGAACTCGGCTTCCTCAACGTCGACGACGATGACGTCGTCGACATCGGGGCGGCCGAACTGCTGCCGGCTGACCGCGTCGTGCTGATCACCACCGGCACGCAGGGTGAGCCCATGGCGGCGCTGTCCCGGATGTCGCGCGGCGAGCACCGCAGCATCACGCTGACCGCCGGTGACCTGATCATCCTGTCCAGCTCGCTCATCCCCGGCAACGAGGAAGCCGTCTACGGCGTGATCGACTCGCTGGCCAAGATCGGCGCCCGCGTGGTGACCAATCAGCAGGTGCGCGTGCATGTTTCGGGCCACGCCTACGCCGGCGAGCTGCTGTTCCTGTACCGCGGGGTGCGGCCGCGCAACGTCATGCCGGTGCACGGCACCTGGCGGCACCTGCGCGCCAACGCCAAACTCGCGATCCGCACCGGGGTGCCGGAGGAGAACGTCGTCCTCGCCGAGAACGGTGTCAGCGTCGACCTGATCAACGGGCAGGCCCGGATCGCCGGCGCCGTGCCGGTCGGCAAGGTGTTCGTCGACGGTCTGGTGCTGGGTGACGTCGGCGACGCCACGCTGGGCGAAAGGCTCACGCTGACTTCGGGTTTCATCGCGGTCACCGTGGTGCTCAGCCGCGAGACCGGCAAGCCGGTGGCCCCGGTGCACCTGCACTCGCGCGGCTTCTCCGAGGACCCCAAGGCTCTCGAGCCGGGCGCCGAGAAGGCGCAGACGGCACTGGAAAACCTTGTCTCCGAACAGGTCACCGACCCCGCGCGCATCGCGCAGGCGGTCCGCCGGGCCGTCGGCAAATGGGTCGGCGAGACCTACCGGCGCCAGCCGATGATCGTGCCGACCGTCCTCGAGGTCTAAATCTTCCGGGCCAGCGCCGACCACTCGAGACCCGAGGTCGGCAGCGCCCGGCCGGTCGGGCGCACAAAGCGGTCCCGCGCCTGGTCCGGCCCCAACTGGTCGAGCAGTCGCCAGCCGCAACCATCCAGGAACCGGTCGACCTCGTCGGGTCGCAGCCCGTACTTCCAGACCTGACTGCGTTCGCGGAACCGGCGGTACAGCGACGGTGCGGCGGAGACGTCGACGCCGTCGATGAAATCACGCTGCACATAGGTGAAGTCGAGCCGGCTGCCCGCCGGCGCGGACCGTAGTTGCGTGAGCGTGGCATCGACCGCCTCGGCGGTCAGGTATTGCGTGACGCCCTCCCAGATGAAGAACGTGCGGGCATCACGGCGGTACCCCGCAGCGGCGAGGGCGGCCATCAGGTCGTCGTGCTCGAAGTCGACGGCGACCACCGGGTGGCCGCCACCAGTGTGCGAAGGCCCGGCGGCAGGAAAGATGCCGCCAGGTCGTCATCGACCAGACGACGACCCGGCGGCTCGTGCTGCTCGATCGCGGCGAGCACCATCGGCCCGAAAGCCGTCTGCGCCGCGGCGTTGCGGGCCATGTCAGCGCTTGTTGACGAAGCCGGCGTCCACCGGCAGGGTCACGCCGGTGATGTACCGCCCGGCGTCCGACACCAGCCACGCCACGGTGTTGGCGATGTCCTCGGCCTCGAGCACCTGCACGGGCAGCGCGTTGGTCATGTTCGGCGCCGATTTGGCCGCTTCGGAGTCGGAGGTCAACTGACTCAACCACTTCCGGGTGAACTCGTTGTCGATCATCGGGGTGTCGACCCCGGCCGGATGGATCGAGTTGACCCGGATGTTCTGCGACGCAAGCAGATTCGCGTAAACCCGCATCAGTCCCACCATGCCGTGCTTGGCGGCGGCATAGCCCACCGACCCGGCCATCGGTGAGGCCAGCCCGACCAGTCCGGCCACCGAGCTGATCAGCACGATCGATCCACCGTTGCCGGCCTTGACCATCGGCCGCATCGCCACGTCCAGCGTGTTGTAGACGCCCGTCAGGTTGACGTCGATGACGTCCTGCCAGGCGTCCTCCCCGGCCATCGGCGCGATCCCGGCGTTGGCGATGACGATGTCCAACCGTCCGCCGAGTTCCTCGACGCCGGCCTTGAGCGCGGTCTTGAGGGCATCGCGGTCACGGACGTCGGCCTGGCCGGCGATGATCCGGGCGCCGTTGTCCTGGACCAGCTTCACCGTCGCGGCCAGATCGTCGGGCGTGGCCATGGGGTAGGGGACCGACGCGATCTGGTCGCACAGGTCGACGGCGATGATGTCGGCGCCCATCGACGACAGCTTCACCGCGTGCGCGCGGCCCTGGCCACGCGCCGCGCCGGTGATGAAGGCGACCTTGCCGCTCAGCTCACCCATGGCTACTGCCCCCGCAGCTGGCCCTTGGCCGGATCGCCGGCGACCACGGGCGCGAGCATTTTGATGTCGGGCGCGCCGTCGAGGTGCTCGCCGATGGCGCCGAACAGCTTGCCGATGGCCGGGGCGGTGCTGTGGGTCTTGATGGCATCGGCGTCGGCCCACTGCTCGACGAACACGAACGTGCCGCCGTCGGCCTCGTGCAGCGAGTAGAGCTGACAGCCCGGCTCACCGTGGACGGCGTCGACGGCCTCGACGCACGCGGCGCGGACCAGGTCGACGGACTCCGGCTTGGCTTTCATGGTGGCGACGACAACGACGGGCATGAAGAACTCCTCGATAGCTAGCTGACCTAGACAGGTGTCCACGTTAGACCGGCCCGCGCGGCGCGTGTGACGTGGCTCCCACTGCTGCGTGACCAGCAGATATGCGGACCTGGTCGTGACCCAAGCGTTACTTGTGTGGCAGATGGTGCAGATGGGGTGATTGCGACTAGGCTGGCAGCCATGGCGAGTAAAACCGCAACGAGCTCAGCTAACCGGGCCAAGGCTGGGTCGGCGAATCGTGGCGCAGCCGGTTCGGGGGCGCGTTCATCGAAGTCAGGCAGTGCAAAGTCGGGCCGGCCGGCACGTCCGCCGGCCCCGAAATCGCCCGCCCGCAAGCCGGCCCGCAAACCCGTGCCGCATCCGTCTCCGGTCGCCACCGCCGGCGCCGCGGTGGGTCGTGGCGCCCGCGCCGGCTGGCTGATGCTCGCGAAGGGCGCCGGAACCACCGCCCGCAGCGTCGGCCGGGCCCGCGAACTCGAGCCCGGACACCGCCGTGATGGCATCGCGCTGGCACTGCTCGGCGTCGCCTTCCTCATCGCCGCGAGCTCCTGGTTCGGCGCGGCGCGCCCGGTCGGCGCCTGGATCGACTACGGCGTCCGCACCGTCATCGGCGCCGCGGTCGTGGTGCTGCCGGTGCTGCTGCTCGCACTGGCCGTCACGCTTATGCGCACCCATCCGAACCCCGACGCGCGGCCCCGGCTGATCCTCGGCGCCGCCATGATCGGTCTGCCCGTTCTGGGCCTGTGGCACATCTGGGCCGGCGCGCCCACCGAGCCGGGGGAGCGCCGCGGCGCCGCCGGCTTCGTCGGCTTCGTCATCGGCGGGCCGCTCTCGGACGGGCTGACCGTCTGGATCGCCACGCCGCTGCTCATCATGGGCGTGCTGTTCGGCCTGCTGCTCGTCACCGGCACGACCATCCGGGAACTGCCGGACACCTTGCGCTACATGGTTTCCGGCCGCCTGCACGGCGAGCACGACGCGGAGTACGACGACAGCCAGGCCGGCTTTGTCGACGACTTCGCCGACGACTTCTCCGACGGCTACTACGACGACCCCACCTACTCGCGTGACGAACCCGAGGCCTGGCCGGGTTCGGAGCAGACCACCGCGGCCATGACGCGGCCGCTGGGCCGCACGCCGCTGGACAACTACCCGGTCGAACCCGCCGCCGACGAGGCGCCGACCGCACCCGAGCCGGCCGCCAAGCCGCCGCGCCGCCGCAAGGCCCAGAACGTCGCGGACCCGGTGCCCACCAAGGCCAAGGCCCTGGAAAAGGCACAGGACGACGGCTTGTCCCTGGACCGCGTCATCGAAGGCGACTACACCCTGCCGCCGCTCGACCTGCTGTCCGACGGCGACCCGCCGAAGCGCGTCGGCCGCGACAACGACCGCATCATGAACGCCATCGCCGAGGTCATGGAGCAGTTCAAGGTCGACGCCACGGTCGTCGGCTTCCAGCGCGGCCCGACCGTCACCCGGTACGAGATCGAGCTCGGCCCCGGTGTGCGCGTCGAGCGGTTCACCCAGTTGCAGCGCAACCTCGCCTACGCGGTGGCCAACGAGCACATCCGCCTGCTCGCGCCGATCCCCGGTAAGTCGTTGGTCGGTGTCGAGGTGCCGAACAGCGACCGCGAGATGGTGCGGCTCAAGGACGTGCTGAACGCGCCGACCACCCGCAAGGACCACCACCCGATGGTGTTCGGCATCGGTAAGGACGTCGAAGGCCACTTCATCAGCTACAACCTGGCCAAGATGCCGCACCTCCTGGTGGCCGGCTCCACCGGTTCGGGTAAGTCGAGCTTCATCAACTCGATGCTGGTGTCGCTGCTGCAGCGCGCCACCCCCGACGAGGTCCGGATGATCCTGGTCGACCCGAAGATGGTGGAATTCCCGCCGTACCAAGGCATTCCGCACCTCATCACGCCCGTGATCATCGACCCGAAGAAGGCCGCCGCCGCGCTGGCGTGGCTGGTCGAGGAGATGGAGCAGCGCTACCAGGACATGAGCGCCAGCGGTGTCCGGCACATCGACGACTTCAACAAGAAGGTGCGCTCGGGCGAGATCACCGCGCCGCTGGGCAGCGAGCGGGTCTACAAGACCTACCCGTACATCCTGTGCGTCGTCGACGAGCTGGCCGACCTGATGATGCAGGCGCCGCGCGACGTCGAAGACGCCATCGTCCGCATCACCCAGAAGGCCCGCGCCGCGGGCATCCACCTGGTGCTGGCCACCCAGCAGCCGGTGGTGTCGGTCGTGACCGGTCTGATCAAGGCAAATGTGCCGTCCCGCATGGCATTCGGCGTCACCAACGCGACCAACTCGCGCGTCATCCTCGACCAGATCGGCGCCGAGAAGCTCACCGGTAAGGGCGACGGCCTGTTCCAGCCGTCGGAGGCGCCCAAGCCCATCCGCGTCCAGGGTGCGTTCGTCAGCGACGACGAAATCCAGGCCGTCGTCGCCTTCACCAAGCAGCAGGCCCAGCCCGAGTTCATCGACGGCGTCACGGTCAAGACCGTCGAGAAGCGCGAGATCGACAGCGACATCGGCGACGACATGGACGTCTTCCTGCAGGCCGTCGAGCTGGTCGTGTCGAGCCAGTTCGGGTCGACCTCGATGCTGCAGCGCAAGCTGCGGGTCGGGTTCGCCAAGGCCGGCCGCCTGATGGACCTGATGGAGACCCGCGGCATCGTCGGGCCGTCCGAGGGCTCCAAGGCCCGTGAGGTCCTGGTCAAGCCCGATGAGCTCGCCGGCACGCTGATGCTGATCCAGGGCGGCTCGGACGCCAACGGTTCGATGGGCGACGACCCCGGTTTCTGACCGGTGTTGCCGACATCACACCCGGACTGATCGGCGGTGCGGATAACAACGACGATCGGTCGCTGACGGCTCCGACTGTGGGAGGCTGGACTCCTAAGGAGGCTTTGCCGTGGTTGACATTTCGCGCAGCGCAGCAACGGACGCGGAGCTCGACACCGAGCTCGAATCCGGTGGCCGCAGGTGGCCCGCGCTGACGGCGTTCACCGACTTCGGGTTCCGGAAGTCGACGGCGCAGCACGTGGTTCCGCTGTTGTACGGGCTGGTCATCGCCGGTGCGGTGGTTCTGTATCTGGCGGGCGCCGTGGTGGCGTTCGAGTTGTCCGCAGTGCTCGGCGTGTTCTGGCTGGTGCTCGCCGGTCCGGTCACCTGCGTCGCGATCGTGCTGGTGGCGCGCGTGGTCCTGGAGTCGCTGAGCGCGTTCATGGCGATGGGTCAGCAGGTCGACGAGCTCAACGAGCTGGTGCTGGAGATCGCCGAGCTCATGATCGGGGTGTCGGACAAGATCGAGGTGATCCCGACGCTGCCGTCGTTCGGCCGTGGCGGACGGTCCCGTCGGCGGGCCGCGATCATGGACATGCGCGACCGCATCGTGGCGCGCCGGAACGCGGCAGCCGAAGGCGCCGACTAGCTACAGCGTGACCAGCATCCGGGTGTTGCCCAGGGTGTTCGGCTTGACGTAGGACAGGTCCAGGAACTCCGCCACACCGGTGTCGTACGAGCGGCACATCTCCTCGTACACCTCGGCGGTGACGGGCGTGCCCTCGATCTCCTTGAAGCCGTGCCGGCTGAAGAAATCGGTCTCGAAGGTCAGCACGAAGACGCGCTGCAGCTGCAGGTCCCGGGCCACGTCGAGCAGTTTGGCGACCACCGCGTGCCCGACGCCCATGCCACGCACCTTGGGATGGGCCGCGACGGTACGCACCTCGCCGAGATCGGCCCACAGCACGTGCAGTGCGCCACAGCCGACGATCTCGCCGTCCAGGTCGGCCACCCAGAACTCCTGGACCGCCTCGTAGAGGGTCACCAGGTTCTTCTCGAGCAGGATCTTCCCTGCGTAGATGTCGACGAGGGCCTTGATTCCCGGTACGTCGGAAGTCCGGGCGCGGCGAACCACCAGCCCTGTGGTGCCGGGTTTCGGTGCGTCGCTCACATGTGGAGGGTATCGGCTGCGTATCGCCCGGTAGGTGACCGGATATCCTGTGTCGATGACAGGCCAGCCAGATACCGACCCGCGCGCCTCGCGCGCCGGCGTGGCGAACATCGCCAATCTGCTGACCGGCCTGCGCATTGTGCTGGTGCCCGTCTTCCTGGCCGCGCTGTTCGTCGGCGACGGTCACGAAACGCGTTGGCGCATCATTGCTTTCGTCGTGTTCGCAGCCGCTGTCATCACCGACCGGTTCGACGGTGAGATCGCCCGCAGCTTCGACATGGTCACCGAATTCGGCAAGCTGGCCGATCCCATCGCCGACAAGGCCCTGATCGGGGCGGCACTGATCGGGCTGTCGATGCTCGGCGACCTGCCGTGGTGGATCACCATCGTGATCCTCGCCCGCGAGCTCGCGGTGACGCTGTTGCGCTTCGCGGTGATCCGGCGCGGCGTCATCCCCGCCAGCCGCGGCGGCAAGCTCAAGACGCTGGTGCAGGCCGTGGCCATCGGCCTGTTCGTCCTGCCCCTCCATGCCTGGCCCGCCCCGTGGCTGACCACCGCCTGGGTGTTCATGTGGGCCGCGGTCGTGCTGACGGTGCTGACCGGCATCGACTACGCCGTCTCGGCGTTTCGCCGGACCTGATTCGACCCTGATTCGTGCCCTCGGGAACCAAAGCGGTGCGTCGCCGCGTTGGTGCCTACAAGACCGTGTAGAACGGGTGGTCCGGCCGGGCTGCACGGCTGCTGTTACTTCAGGGCGAAGGGGAAACGCGATGACGACATTACTGCGTGAGGTCATCGGCGACGTGCTGCGTCAGGCCCGTACCGGGCAGGGACGCACACTGCGCGAGGTGTCCGATGGTGCTCGGGTGAGCCTGGGTTATCTGTCCGAGGTCGAGCGGGGCCGCAAGGAACCCTCGAGCGAGCTGTTGGGCGCCATCTGCGGCGCCCTGGACGTGCCGCTGTCCCAGGTGCTGGCCGACGCCGCCGAGCAGATGCTGCACACCGAGCGCGCCGAGGCCGACCGCACGGTGGCCAACATCGACGTCGCCACCAAGGTCGTCATCCCGCAGCATCTCGCCATGGCGGTTGCCTGAGTCGCCGGGGCCTGACCCGCAGCAAGACACGGATGGCACGCGCCGCGCCGTAATCCTGCATGCGGGCTGCGTCGGGCTGTCCATACCCACTAGGTTGGCTGTAGACGCGCTGCCACCGGTGTGGCCGGCAACCTGACAACCGATCCCGAATCAACGAACGACACGAAGGCGGACCGATCTCATGGCCAATCCCTTTGTCAAAGCCTGGAAGTACCTCATGGCGCTGTTCAGCTCCAAGGTCGACGAGTACGCCGACCCGAAGGTGCAGATTCAGCAGGCGATCGAGGAGGCCCAGCGCCAGCACCAGGCCCTGACGCAGCAGGCCGCCTCGGTCATCGGCAACCAGCGCCAGCTGGAGATGCGCCTGAGCCGTCAGCTCGCCGACATCGAGAAGCTGCAGGCCAACGTGCGGCAGGCGCTGACCCTGGCCGACCAGGCCACCGCGGCCGGTGACGTCGCCAAGGCCACCGAGTACAACAACGCTGCCGAGGCCTTCGCCGCCCAGCTGGTGACCGCCGAGCAGAGCGTCGAGGACCTCAAGGGGCTGCACGACCAGTCGCTGCAGGCCGCGACGCAGGCCAAGAAGGCCGTCGAGCAGAACGCCATGGTGCTGCAGCAGAAGATCGCCGAGCGCACCAAGCTGCTGTCGCAGCTCGAGCAGGCGAAGATGCAGGAGCAGGTCAGCGCTTCGCTGCGGTCCATGACCGAGATCGCCGCGCCGGGCAACACGCCCAGCCTCGACGAGGTGCGCGACAAGATCGAGCGTCGCTACGCCAACGCCATGGGCTCTGCCGAGCTGGCGCAGAACTCCGTTCAGGGCCGCATGATGGAGGTCCAGCAGGCCAGCGTGCAGATGGCCGGGCATTCGCGCCTCGAGCAGATCCGTGCCTCGATGCAGGGCAACTCCCTGCCGTCCGGCGGTGCCGCCGCGCCCGCCACGCCCGCGGCTCCGGCAGCCAACCCGGCTCCGGAAAACCCGCTGTCGCAGTAACTTTCGAGATGTGAGGGGGCAGCGGTGAACGCCCAGTCAGCTGGCCGTCCCGGGGAGGCCCGGGGCTGGCAGGCGGTCCTGCAACGCAGCATCGACACCGCTGCCGAATTGTCCGACCTGGTGGCCCGGCGCCTCGGCGCGGCCGCCGACCCCCGGGCCCGGCTGCTGCGCAAGCGGCGCTGGGCGCTGCGGCTGGGCTGGCTGTTCGCCGGCGCCGCCGCCTTCTGGATCGGGCTGACGGCGCTGCTGGCGGCCTGGAGCACCCCGTTCTGGGTGCTGATCGTCACCGGCCCTATCGCCGGCGGCGCCGCTTTCCTGGCCACCCTGTGCTTCCTGCGGTACCGCTGGCTGCGCGGCGAGCCTTTGCCGCCGGCCCGGACGTCACGGTCGCTGCCGCCGAGAGGCTCGGCGGCGCGGCGACCCATGGAGACCCTGGCCGCGGCCGAACGCGGCCTGTACTCCCTGCTGAGCGTCATCCAGCGCGGCCAGTTGCTGCCCGCCGCGGAGATCGCCGAGGTGACCGCGGCGGCCAATGTGTCGGCCGCGGCACTGGCCGGTACTGCCGGGGAAGTCGTCGCGATGGAACGCGCGGCCGGCTCGGTGCCGCAGTCGCGGGCGCATCTGGCCCCGACCATCCAGGCCTACACCGCGCAGCTCGACGCCGGCGTGCGGCAGTACAGCGACATCGCCACGGCGGCAGCGCAATTGGTGTCAGCGGCGAACAGCGGTGCGGGCTCGGCGCGGTCGATGTCCGAGCAGCGCTACCGCAGCGAACTGGTCGCCGCCACCGACCGGCTCAGTGCCTGGGCGCAGGCCTTCGACGAACTCGGACGGTTGCGGCAGGCCTGAGGGCCGCTAGATCGTGGTGCTGCCCGTGCCGTCGTCGGACCGGCGACCGTACCGTTCTTCGTAGGCCGCGTGGATGTGGGCGTTCTTCTGCCGCAACGAATCTTCGAGGAGTTTCGGGTCGATGCCGTGCTTGACGAGCATGTGGCGGCGCCAGATCTTGTTCAGGGCGTGCGAGAAGTAGATCACCGGAATCAGGATCGGCACCGTCGCGCTGAGGCGGATGACCATGTCCGAGCCGCCCGTGATGCCGAGCAGCTCGGGCAGGAACCAGATCGGGATCAAAATCAGGAACGCCGGGACGAACATCCGGATGACGATCCGCAGTGTCGCGCCCTTGCCGATGAGATCCTCGGTCACCCACGCCCGCATCGAGTCGGGCAGCCGGCCGCCGTAGCTGTACTTGATGTACTGCCAGGCGTTGGGCTTCGGGCGATTCTCATTGGCCATGGTGGCCGATTTTACCGCTGGCTACATGGTCGGACGCAGGCCCGGGATGACGGCGCCGATGAGGCCGCGCACCGTGGCCTTGGCCATGTCGAACATGTCGAAGTAGTCGCGCCACAGCGTGATCTTGCCGTTGTGCACCTCGAAGACCCCGCAGACCCAGAACTGCAGGCGGACGGGCCCGATGACGAGCGCGTCGGTGCGCTCGTTGAGCACCGTGGTGCCCTCGCCGACGATGCGGTGGAACTTCACCTCGAAACTGACGGGGCTCTTCTTCATGGGGCGGAACAGCTTCATCGCGCGGCTGCGGCCGTGGATGGTGGGCAGCCCGACGTTCTCGTAGACGAGGTTGTCGTCGAGCAGGCGGTCGGCGGTGTCCATGTCCTCGGCCTGCAGCGCGTACAGGAAGGATTCGACGATCTCGGCGTTGGTCTGGGTCAATGCCGGTGTGCTCTGTGTCATACGGCCACCGTAATGCGCCTGCCCGCCGGCGCACAGGGGCCGGTGTGACAGGGTGACCCGATGCGTGTCGCCGTGGTTGCCGGGCCGGATCCCGGCCATGCCTTTCCGGCCATCGCGCTGTGTCTGCGGTTCCGGGCGGCCGGCGACCATCCGGTGCTGTTCACCGGCCGGCAATGGCTCGACACGGCGCGGGACGCGGGTATCGACGCGCGGGAACTGCTCGGGCTGGACCCCGAGGACGGTGACGACGACCTCGATTCGGGCGCCAAGATTCATGAGCGTGCGGCCCGGATGGCGATGCTCAACCTGTCGGTGCTGCGGGAGCTGGCGCCCGACCTCATCGTGTCCGACGTCATCACGGCCTGCGGTGGCATGGTGGCCGAGCTGATGGGCCTGCCGTGGGTCGAGCTGACCCCGCACCCGCTGTACCTGCCCTCGAAGGGCCTGCCGCCTCTGGGCAGCGGCCTGGCGCCGGGTGTCGGCGTGCGCGGCCGGCTGCGGGACGCGACGCTGCGGTTCCTCACGGCGCGTTCGGTGCGTCAGGGGAACCGGCAGCGGTCCGCGGCACGCGTCGGAATCGGCTTGCCCGCAAGCGATCCCGGGCCGGCGCGGCGGCTGATCGCGACCCTGCCCGGGCTGGAGGTGCCGCGGCCGGACTGGCCGGCCGAAGCCGTCGTGGTGGGGCCGTTGCACTTCGAGCCGACAACGGCGGTGCTGGACGTGCCGTCCGGTTCGGGGCCGGTCGTGGTGGTCGCGCCGTCGACCGCGACGACGGGCATGCAGGGCCTGGACGACATGGCACTGGAGACGCTGATCCCGGGCCGGACGCTGCCCGACGGCGCCCGCGTCGTCGTCTCCCGGCTGCGTGGCCCCGACGCCCCGGTGCCGCCGTGGGCCGCGGTCGGGCTCGGGCGGCAGGACGAACTGCTCAAGCAGGCCGACGTCATGGTCTGCGGCAGTGGCCACGGGATCGTGTCCAAGACGCTGCTGGCCGGGGTGCCGCTGGTGGTGGTGCCCGGTGGCGGCGACCAGTGGGAGATCGCCAATCGCATTGTGCGGCAGGGCAGTGGTGAGCTGATCCGGCCGTTGACGGCCGAAGCCCTGACGGCGACCGTCGGCCGTGTGCTGGCGACACCGTCGTACCGGGACGCGGCCCGGCGTGCGGGACTGAGCGGCGCGGGCGTCGCCGACCCGGTGGCCGTGTGCCGCGCGGCGCTCGGCGGCAGCGCTGAGTAGGTTGGTGCGGTGCGACTGACCGAATTCACCCTGCTGATCGAAGAGCAGTTCGGTGCGGCGCGCGGTGCCGCCTTGGTGAAGGACCACGTGCTTGCCGTTCTCGGTGGCCGAACCCCGGCCCAGGCGATCGAAGCCGGCGTCGAACCCCGCGATGTCTGGCGGGCCCTGTGCGCGGACTTCGACGTCCCGCGCGATCAGTGGTGACCGTCGGCTTTTAGTCTTTCCGCACTGTTCGCGCTTCGGTGTTTGTCGGCCGACGACATGGTGTTCGCCGAGCCTGCCCCATAGCGTCGTTCGTGAACCTCACGATGGAAGGACGATGTCGGACCGATGAGCGTCACCGTTGCCGTAGTCACCGGAGCCGGGCGGGGTATCGGCCTCGCCATCGCGAAAGCCCTTGCCGAGGCTGGGCACCGGGTGCTCATCACCGACGTCGACGGGGACGCCGCGCAGCGTGCGGCCGAGACCGTCGGGCGCGGCGCGTGGGGCGTGGCCCAGGACGTGCGTGACGTCGCGGGCCACCAGGCGGTGGCCGCGCTCGCCTCGGAGCAGGGCCGTCTTGCGGTGTGGGTCAACAATGCCGGTGTGCTGCACGCGGGTAACTCCTGGGAGCAGCCCGCCGAGCATGTGGTGCAGACCCTCGATGTCAACGTCCGCGGCATGATGGCGGGCTGCATGGCCGCGGTCGGCGCCATGGGTGCGGGCGGTGGCGTCATCCTCAACATCGCGTCGATCTCGGCGCTGACACCGGTACCCGGCCTGGCGGTGTACGCCGCGAGCAAGGCTGCGGTGCTGTCGTACACGACCTCGCTGCAAGGTGAGTTGCAGACCGCCGGCCTGCCGATCCGGGCCCGGGCGCTGTGCCCCGATGTGGTGAACACCGCGATGGTGACCACCCGGGCCCACGATCCCGGTGCGGCCCTGCTGTTCTCGGGACCCAAGCCGCTGGCCGCGGAAGACATCGCGCGGGCGGCCCTGGAACTGATGGACTCGCATCAGGTCTTCCGCGTGGTGCCGCGCTGGCGCGGCGTGATCGCCCGTGGCACCGATGTGGCGCCGGCCGCGGGACTGCGCGCCCTGGCGCTGATGCGGGCGTTGGGCCTGCGGCGCCAGCGTTCGTTGTGAGTCGGTGTACGGGGCCTGCCCGGTTCGTCGGTCATTGATTCGCACGATCGGCGTGTCTGCTTGAAGTCGAACATCTGTTCGCTACTGTGGTGGCAGTTCGAAAAACTTGTCGGTGGCCTCATCTAGCGTCACGGCCAACCGATCGGAAACCCGATCAACGGACACCCACGAGGACGGAGACCACCATGGCAGCACAGGCCCCGGATCGCGAGAAGGCACTCGAGCTCGCGCTGGCACAGATCGACAAGAGCTTCGGCAAGGGCTCGGTGATGCGGCTGGGAGAAGAGACCCGCCAACCGATTTCGGTCATCCCGACCGGATCCATCGCCCTGGATGTCGCCCTCGGCATCGGCGGCCTGCCGCGCGGCCGCGTCATCGAGATCTACGGCCCGGAATCCTCGGGTAAGACCACGGTGGCCCTGCACGCGGTGGCCAACGCCCAGGCCGCCGGCGGCATCGCGGCGTTCATCGACGCCGAGCACGCGCTGGATCCCGAGTACGCCAAGAAGCTCGGTGTCGACACCGACGCGCTGCTGGTGTCCCAGCCCGACACCGGTGAGCAGGCCTTGGAGATCGCCGACATGCTGGTGCGTTCGGGCGCCATCGACATCCTGGTCATCGACTCGGTCGCCGCCCTGGTGCCGCGCGCCGAGATCGAGGGCGAGATGGGCGACAGCCACGTCGGTCTGCAGGCCCGCCTGATGAGCCAGGCGCTGCGCAAGATGACCGGTGCGCTGAACAACTCCGGCACCACCGCCATCTTCATCAACCAGCTGCGCGAGAAGATCGGCGTCATGTTCGGTTCGCCCGAAACCACCACGGGTGGTAAGGCTTTGAAGTTCTACGCCTCGGTGCGTATGGACGTGCGCCGCATCGAGACGCTCAAGGACGGCACCGACGCGGTCGGTAACCGCACCCGCGTCAAGATCGTCAAAAACAAGGTGGCGCCGCCGTTCAAGCAGGCCGAGTTCGACATCCTCTACGGTCGCGGCATCTCGCGCGAGGGCTCGCTCATCGACATGGGTGTCGAGCACGGCTTCATCCGCAAGTCGGGTTCGTGGTTCACCTACGACGGTGAGCAGCTGGGGCAGGGCAAGGAGAACGCCCGCAACTACCTGCTGCAGAACGTGGATGCCGCCAACGAGATCGAGAAGAAGATCAAAGAGAAGCTCGGTATCGGTGCAGTGCTGACCGATGGTGCGGCTGATGACGTCCTTCCCGCCCCGGTCGACTTCTGAGACTGAGCCGGCTGAGCCGCAGCGGCGTGAGGAGCAGGCGCGGGACGTGTGCCTGCGTCTGCTCACCACCCGGGCGCGCAGCCGGGCCGAACTCGAAGCCCAACTGACCAAGCGCGGCTTCGCCGAGGATGTCAGTGCCCGGGTGCTGGACCGGCTCACCGAGGTCGGCCTCGTCGACGATGCGGCCTTCGCCGAGCAATGGGTGCGTGAACGTCGCACCAACGCGGGAAAAGGCAAGCGGGCCTTGGCTTCCGAGTTGCGCATCAAAGGCATCGATGCCGATGTGATCGCCGAGACGCTCGACAGCGTCGACGCGGGTGAGTGGCGGGTGCGCGCCGAGGAACTGGTCGCCGCCAAGCTGCGGCGGGAGAGCCTCGACGACGAGATGAAGGTGACCCGGCGCCTGGTCGCGATGCTGGCGCGCCGCGGCTACAGCCAGGGTATGGCCTTCGATGTCGTCAACACCCAGCTCACGCAGGAACGTCAGCGCCGCGCCGTCTAGTCCTTGGCCGGGCCCTTGGGTTGCGGGTGCTTGACCTTGGGCAGGGACAGCTTCGGCACCGAGAACTTCGGTGCGGAGAACTTCGGCGCCGAGAACTTGGGTGCGGGCAACTTGGGCGGCGTGAACTGGCCGGCCGGCGGGTGATCGACGCCGTTGGTTGTCGCGTCGAGCCGGGGCTTCTTCGGCGGCGCCGGAAGTTTGGGCGGTTTCGGACTGAACGTCGAGGCGATCGAATCCTGTTGCGTCGTTGATGGTTTCGGGGAGGCGAGCGTCTTCGGGGTATCCGTGACGTCGATGGTTGCGGTGGGCTTCACCGCAGAGATCGTGGTCGGTATCGGCGTGCCCAGTGCGTTGTGGGTGAACTTCTCCACGGACGTGATCACCGCTCGTGCGAAGTCCGCCATCTGCTGGGTGATGTTGAGGCCGAATGCGGTGGTGTCGACGACGAATTGCTGACCGGGTCCCGAGTTGAACGGTGGGAATGCGGACAGGGTGGTGGCCCTGAACTGGAGTTGGAACACCGCGATGTCCTGGGCGAACCCGATGAGATCGCGTCCGGCTTCGAACTCGATGTCGGCGAACGCGCTCACGGCCTGTGCGGCGGCGGTGGCTGGTGGTGTGCCACTGCCGATGGCCGCCACGAAATCCCCGGGTATCTGTGTCTGGCGCTGGACCAGGGCAGCGCCCGTGGTGACCCAATCGACGAACAGCCCGACGTTGAACACCACCTGCTGATTGAGCAGATCGAGTGGCAGCGGCAGCGGCTGCGCCGTCAGCGCGATGCTCGGCTCGGTGATGACGGGCACTGCCGGGGCGGTGGTCCGCCCTGGCGGTGGCGCCGCGGTCAGCACCAAACACGCGGTGCACAGCGCTGCGACGGTTTGGGTTGGGGCCGGAACTGCTGTGAACGCACGAATCGCAACACTCATGACGCCTCCCGGGATCGAGTGAACCTCAATCAGGGACACGACGTGCATGCCCGCGGGGTTCACCGGGAAGGTGAACCCCGCGGATTGCCGCGGTAATTCGTGTCAGATCACGAAGCCGCCGTCGATGTTCCAGGTGACGCCCGTGATGAATCCGGATTCGGGATGAGCCAGGTAGGCGACGGCGCTGGCGATGTCGCGCGGCTGCCCGTACTGGCCGGTCGCGATGAGGGGGCGGAGCTCGTCGGCGAAGTCGCCGGTGTCGGGGTTCATGTCGGTGGCGACGGGACCCGGCTGGATGGTGTTGATGGTGATGCCGCGCGGGCCGAGCTCACGTACCAGGCCGCGGGTCAGGCCGGCGACCGCGGCCTTGGTCAGTGCGTACACCGAGAATCCGGCGGTGGGCACCCGGTCGGCGTTCACGCTGCCGATGGTGATGATCCGGCCGCCGGCGCCCAGGTGCGGCACGGCGCGCTGGATCGCGGCGAACACCGCCTTCACATTGATGTCCAGCATCCGGTCGAAGTCCTCCAGCGGGAACGACTCGATCGGTGCGCCCTGCGCGACGCCGGCGTTGTTGACCAGGATGTCCAGGCCGCCGAGACGCTCGACCGCTTCGTCCACCGCTGCGGCGACAGCCAGCGCGTCCGCACTGTCGGCCTTGATGGCGGCCACTTTCGCGCCGCTCGCTTCGAGTTCGTCGACCAGGTCCTGCGCGGCGTCGGGCGACGACTGGTACGTGAACGCGACCGCTGCGCCGTCGGCGGCGAGCCGGCGCACGGTCGCGGCGCCGATGCCGCGGGAGCCGCCGGTGACCAGTGCGCGCCGGCCTGCGAGTGGGGCGTCTGAAGTGGTGCTCATGAGCTCTCCAAGTCGTGGGATGATTCTTCCGAACCAATCGGTTACTAAGTACGCTCAGCACAAGCTGCCAGAGCAGGGCTTCATTCCGAATTGTGGCCCAGATCACACCGGGAGGTTTGATGGCGATCGGCAGGCCCCGCGAATTCGACCCCGAGCGGGTTCTCGACACCGCGATGCGGCTGTTCTGGGCACGCGGCTACGACGGGGTGTCCATCAGTGACCTCACCACGGCGACCGGCATCAACCGCCGCAGCCTCTATGCCGAATTCGGTTCCAAGGCAGACCTTTTCCGCGCCGCCGTGCGGCGCTACCAGGCGGGACCCGGTGGCTACGCGGAACGCGCACTCGCTCTGCCGACCGCGTGGGAGAGCGCCTACGCCACCGTGCACGGCGCTGTCGACGCGTCGTCCGGGACAGCGGATCCGCGCGGCTGCCTGTTGGTACAGAGCGCCCTTGCCGCCGGCGACGAGGCCACCGCGCTGCACGCCGAGCTGGCCGGGCTGCGGGAGAACGGAATTGCCGAGCTGGCCGAACGATTCCGGGCCGCGCAGCTGGTCGGTGAACTACCCGGAGCGGACCCGCAGCTGCTGGCGCGCTGGATCGGGGCGGTGTGCCAGGGACTGGCGGTCCAGGCCAACGGCGGTGTCGAGCGCGACGAACTGCACGCGGTCGCCGATCAGGCGCTGCGCGCCTGGCCGGAACGGCGTCACGCCGCCGGGGTACCTGGCGTGTCCTCCTGAACGCCGGTGTTCACCGGTAGCGGCTCGGGCGCACGCCGCGACTGTCGTAGCCGGGCTTCGAGGCGGGTCGCCAATGCGGACAGCGCGAAGTTGAGGCTGATCATGAGCGCCGCGATCACCAAGAGTGCCGGGATGTAATTGCTGTACGCCGAACCGATGTTCGTGCCCTGGCGAACCATCTCGACAAAAGTGATCTGGTAGCCGATAGCGGTGTCCTTGAGCACCACCACCATCTGGGAAACCAGCACCGGCAGCATCGATGTCACGGCCTGGGGGAGCAGGATCAGCCGCAGCGTCTGGCCGGGCCGCAGGCCCAGTGCGACGGCGGCCTCGCGTTGTCCCCGGGGCAGCGCGTAGACGCCGGCCCGCACGATCTCCGCGATCACCGCGCCGTTGTACAGCGTCAGGCCCGTGATCACGCCGGCGAGTGCCAGCTGCCGCGACGGGAAGACGTCGTACAGCGCGTACAGGAAGTACGCGAACAACATCATGATCAGGACCGGGACGGCGCGGAAGAACTCGACGAACACCGAGCAGACCCACCGCAGCGCACGGGCATCCGACAACCGACCCATGCCCAACGCCAGACCCAGCACCAGCGCCAGCACGATCGACACCGCGGCCGCCGTCAACGTCCCCGCCACGCCCGGCAGCACGTACGTCGTCCACAGGTTGGCGGTCAGGAACGGATGCCACTTGGCTTCGGTCAGTTGGCCTTTGGACTCGAACTGCCACAACACCCAGCCGGCCATCGCGATGATCACCGCGACGATGACGGCGGCGAACAACAGGTTGCGCCGCTGCGCCCGCGGACCCGGGGCGTCATAGAGGACGGAAGCTTCACTCATCACCGCACCACCGCGTATCGCTTACCCAACCAACCGAACAACAACCCCAACGGCAACGTCAGGACCACGAAGCCGGCGGCGAAGATCGAGCCGACCGCCAGCAGCGCCGCGGTGTTCTCGATCATCTCCTTCATCAGCAGCGCCGCCTCGGCCACGCCGATGGCCGAGGCGATCGTGGTGTTCTTCACCAGGGCGATCAGCACCGAGCCGAGCGGGTTGATCACCGCGCGAAAAGCCTGCGGCAGCAGGATCAGCCGCAGGTTCTGGCCGAAGCTCAGGCCCAGCGAGCGCGCGGCCTCGGCCTGGCCCAACGGCACGGTGTTGACGCCCGACCGCAACGTCTCGCACACGAACGAGGCGGTGTAGACCGTCAGCCCGAGCGCTGCGAGCCGAAAGTTGCTGTCCACCACGGCCGTCGGTGAATGCGGGTCGACCAGGGTGATGCGCAGCGTGTTCCCGATGCCGAACGAACAGAACAGGATGATCAGCGTCAACGGCGTATTGCGGACCACGTTGACGTACGCCGTGCCCAGCCAGCGCAGTACCGGCACCGGCGACAGCCGCATCGCGGCCAGCACGGTGCCCAGGATCAGCGCCCCGGCCGCGGCGAGCAGCGTCAGCTGGATGGTCGTCCAGAACGCTTCGAGGATCTTCCCGCCGTACGTGCCCCACAGGTCGACGCGCTTCGCGCCACCCGCTGCGTTGATGTTGGTGTCCAGCGGGGGAGG
The DNA here is from genome assembly GCF_046250085.1 of Mycobacterium sp. SMC-16. NCBI lineage: Bacteria > Bacillati > Actinomycetota > Actinomycetes > Mycobacteriales > Mycobacteriaceae > Mycobacterium > Mycobacterium sp. SMC-16. Next base: position 3,556,152 of record NZ_CP176427.1, on the reverse strand, counting down.
CGGCGGCGCCGACAGCCCGGCCGGACCCAGATTGCGGTCGAAAGCGGCCTGCCACTCGCCGGACTTCTGCATCTTCTCGATGGCGTCGTTGATCTTCTGGCGTAATTCCTTGTCGCCCTTGAGCAATCCGATGCCGTACTTCTCCACCGAGAACGGCTTGCCGATCAGTTTGAACGCGCCCGGGGTCTGGGCCGCGTAGCCGGCCAGGATCACCTCGTCGGTGCTCAGCGCGTCGATGGCGCCGGTCTTCACCGCCTCCAGGCACGCCGAGTAGGTGTCGTACTGCTGCAGCTGCACACCCGGGTACTTGTCCTTGATGCGTTGCGCCGGTGTGGAGCCCGACACCGAGCACAGCTTCTTGTGGTTCTGCAGCGACTCGACGCTGGTGATCTCGTTGTTGTCGGCGCGCACCAGCAGGCTCTGGCCGGTGACCAGATACGGCCCGGCGAACGACACCTTCTGCTTACGGGCGTCGGTGATCGAGTAGGTGGCGACGATGAAGTCGACCTGGTGGTTCTGGATCAGGTTCTCGCGCTGACCCGACGGCGCTTCTTTCCACTCGATGTCGTCGGGTTTGTAGCCGAGCTGGCCTGCGACATACTTCGCGACGTCGATGTCGAAGCCGGCCAGGGTGCCGTCCGGCTTCTTCGCGGCCAGACCGGGCTGGTCGAACTTGGTGCCGATGGTGATCTTCTTGCTGTTCGCGCCGCAGGCGCTCAGCGACAGCAGCGCCACGATCAGCACGGTGACCGCGGCAAGACAGCGGAGTGTGCGGCTCACCAACTTCTGCCCAATCGATCGTTCCACGATCAGTGGTCCAGGATCTTGCCCAGGAAGTCCCGGGCCCGGTTCGACTTCGGCGCGGTGAAGAACTCGTCGGGCTCGGCGTCCTCGACGATGGTGCCGTCGGCCATGAACACCACCCGGTTCGACGCGCGGCGGGCGAAGCCCATCTCGTGCGTCACCACGATCATGGTCATGCCCTCGGTCGCCAGCGACGTCATCACCGACAGCACCTCGTTGACCATCTCGGGGTCCAGCGCGCTCGTGGGCTCGTCGAACAGCATGACCTTCGGGCCCATGGCCAGGGACCGGGCGATCGCGACGCGCTGCTGCTGACCACCCGACAGCTGCGCCGGGTACTTGTCGGCCTGGTTGGCGACCCCGACCCGCTCCAGCAGTTCCAGCCCCTTCTTGCGGGCCTCGTCCTTGTTCTTGCGCCGCACCTTCATGGGCGCGAGGGTGACGTTCTCGAGAATTGTCTTGTGCGCGAACAGGTTGAACGACTGGAACACCATGCCCACCTCGGAACGGAGCGTGGCCAGCTTGCGGCCCTCCTCGGGCAGGAGCTCACCGTCGATGTGGATCGATCCGGAGTCGATGGTCTCCAGCCGGTTGATGGTGCGACACAACGTCGACTTGCCCGACCCTGACGGCCCGAGCAGCACGACCACCTGTCCGCGCGGGACTTCGAGATTGATGTCCTTCAGCACATGCAGTGCGCCGAAGTGCTTGTTGACCCCCTTGACCGAGATCATCGGGGTGGCAGGTGACGGCTCGCCGGTGACCATGCGCACAGACATTACCCAGGTAAGCGACGGCGCGCGGATCACTCACAGAAACCCGGAAGCCCGCCGACAAATTTGGTATAAAACGCGCCGCCCGTACGATTGGCACGTGATTTCGACAGCGACTCCGGACGTGGAAGCTGACGCCGCGGAGTCCGCTACGGGTTCCGGCGCGGGGCGCACCTACCAGGTCCGCACCTACGGGTGTCAGATGAACGTCCACGATTCCGAGCGGCTCGCCGGCCTGCTCGAAGACGCCGGATACCGGCGCGCCGAGGACGGGGACGACGCCGACGTCGTGGTCTTCAACACCTGTGCGGTCCGCGAGAACGCCGACAACAAGCTCTACGGCAACATCAGCCACCTGGCGCCGCGCAAGCAGACCGACCCCAACATGCAGATCGCCGTCGGCGGTTGCCTGGCGCAGAAGGACCGCGACACGGTGCTGAGCAAGGCGCCGTGGGTCGACGTGGTGTTCGGCACGCACAACATCGGCTCGCTGCCGGTGCTGCTCGAACGCGCCCGCCACAACCGCGAAGCCCAGGTCGAGATCGTCGAGGCCCTCCAGGAATTCCCCTCGGCATTGCCGGCCACACGCGAATCTTCTTACGCCGCTTGGGTTTCCATCTCGGTCGGCTGCAACAACACCTGCACGTTCTGCATCGTGCCGTCGCTGCGCGGCAAAGAGGTCGACCGGCGTCCCGGCGACATCCTCGCCGAGGTGCAGTCGCTGGTGGACCAGGGCGTCCTGGAGATCACGCTGCTGGGCCAGAACGTCAACGCGTACGGCGTCTCTTTCTCCTCGGATGAGCGCCTCCGGGAGCACCCGGACGCCTGGACCGACATCGAGCGCGACCGCGGCGCATTCGCCAAACTGCTGCGTGCCTGCGGCGACATCGAAGGGCTGGAACGCGTCCGGTTCACCTCCCCGCACCCCGCGGAGTTCACCGACGACGTCATCGAAGCCATGGCGGCCACCCCGAACGTCTGCCCGACGCTTCACATGCCGCTGCAGTCGGGATCGGACCGCATCCTCAAGGCGATGCGGCGCTCCTACCGGGCCGAGAAGTACCTCGGCATCATCGAGCGGGTGCGCGCCGCGATCCCGCACGCGGCTATCACCACCGACATCATCGTCGGGTTCCCGGGCGAGACCGAAGAGGACTTCCAGGCCACGCTCGACGTCGTCGAACGCGCCCGGTTCTCCAGCGCCTTCACCTTCCAGTACTCCAAGCGGCCCGGCACCCCGGCCGCCGAGCTACCCGACCAGCTCCCCAAAGAGGTTGTCTCCGAACGCTATATGCGGCTCATCGAGCTGCAGGAGCGCATCTCGTGGGAGGAGAACCTGGCCCAGGTCGGCCGCGAGGTCGAGCTGCTGGTGGCCACCGGCGAAGGCCGCAAGGATTCGGCCACCGAGAGGATGTCGGGCCGCGCGCGTGACGGCCGGCTGGTGCACTTCGCCCCGGGTGACGCCGACATCCGCCCGGGCGACATCGTCACCACGACCGTCACCGGTGCGGCGCCGCACCACCTGATCGCCGACACGCCGATCATCAGCCACCGCCGCACCCGCGCGGGTGACGCGCACGCCGCGGGCCGCAAACCCACCACCGGCGTAGGCCTGGGCATGCCGCAGATCGGCGCGCCGCCCGTCACGCCCGTAGAGCAGGGATGTTCACGATGAACGACACCAAGCCCGAACAGCCGACCGGCGGCTCGAACGGCGAATTCGAGGAATTCAAAGGCGACATCGATGCCGCGGAGCAGCGCATCGCCCGGGAGATCGACCCGGGCGGCCGCGCCATGGTCGTGGCGATCTGCGTCTTCGTGATCCTGCTGTCGTTCGTGTTGCCGCACACCGGCGCCGTCAAGGGCTTCGACGTGCTGCTCGGCGACCAGGTCGCGCTCGACGCGAAGATCCTGCTGCCGTCGCGGGTGTTCGTGTGGCTGATCCTGGTGTTCAGCGTCGGCTTCTCGATGCTGGCGCTGCTGACCCGCCGCTGGGGCCTGGCCTGGATCGCGCTGGCCGGCTCCGCCGTGTCGTGCTTCCTCGGCATGCTCGCCATCTGGTCGCGCAACACCGTCGTCAAGCCGTACCCGGGCCCCGGATTCGGGCTCTACCTGGCCTGGATCGCCGTCATCCTGCTGACGTTCCACTGGGCCCGCGTGGTGTGGTCACGCACCGCGGTGCAGCTGGCCGCCGAGGCACAGCGCCGCGAGTCGACCGCCGAGCAGCAGAAGCGCGGGCTGCTCGACGGACCGGACGAACCTACTTCTTGATCGCGGCGGAAGCCGCGTCGGCCCACTCACGCCACTGCGCCGCACTGGCCCGCGCCTTCTCGGCATCCTTCGCCTTGCCCGCGGCCTCGGCCTTCTCGGCCTGACGCTCGAACTGCTCGGCCCGCTCGCGGAATTGATCGGCCCGGGCCTGCGCCTCCGGGTCGCTCCACCCGCTCTGCGCGGCGTCGCGGATCTTCTTCTCGACGGCCCGCAGCCGGCGCTCCAGCTCCGCGGTGCGGTCGCGCGAGGCCTTGCCGATGGCGTCCCACTTGTCGCCGATGGCCCGGAACGCCGCACGCGCGGCGTCGACATCGCTGATGTCGATCTTCTCGGCCTCGGCCAGCAGCTCGGCCTTGGCGTCGGCGTTCGCGTTGAACTCGGCGTCCTTCTCGGCGTTGACCGCGTTGCGGGCACTGAAGAACGTGTCCTGGGCAGCCTTGAACCGCTTCCACAGCGCGTCGTCGACGTCCTTGGCGGCGCGGCCCGCGGCCTTCCACTGCGTCAGCAGATCGCGGAACGTCGCGGCGGTGGCGCCCCAGTCCGTGGAGCCCGACAGCGCCTCGGCGCGCTCACACAGCGCCTCCTTGGCCTGCCGCACGCCGACCCGCTCGCGATCGAGCTCGGCGAAGTGCGAGCCCCGGCGCCGGTTGAACGCCTCGCGGGCCGCCGAGTAGCGCTTCCACAGCGCGTCGTCGACCCTGCGGTCCAGGCCGGTGATGGTGCGCCACTCGTCGAGGATCGCGCGCAGCCGGTCACCGCTGGCCTTCCACTGCGTGGAGTTGGCGCCGATCTCCTCGGCCTCGGCGGCCAGGGCTTCCTTGCGGGCCGTCTGGGCGGCGCGGTGCTCGTCGCGCTTGGCCCGCTCCTCCTGCGCGCTGGCGCCGGCCTGCTCGACGATGGTGGTCAGCCGGGCGGTCAGGGCATCGACGTCACCCAGTACCGAGGCCTCGGGCAGCGATTCCAGCAGCGTCGCGGCGGCCGACTTGATCTTGCGGGCATCGCCGCTGCCGCTGCCGAGCCGGTGCTCCAGCAGTGCCACCTCGGTGCTCAGATCGTCGTACCGGCGGCCGAAGTGGGCGTATGCGGCCTCGGCGTCGCCCGCCTGCCACGACGCGATCTTGCGCTCGCCGGCGGCGGTGATCAGCCACACCGTGCCGTCGTCGTCGACGCGGCCGAAGCGGTGCGGATCGCACGTCGGCGGGGCGGCCACCGGCGGGGCCGGGGGATGGTGCGGGACGGCGCTCGGTTTGGGACCGGGGCGCGGCGGACCGGGCCGAGGAGTCGGTTTCGGGGTGTTGCCGGGTTCGGTGGTGGTCATCTCGTGCTCCTCATGCCCGCGCGTGGGGTGACCCACGCTTCTGCCGCGCGACGCGGCGCCGTCATCTGTTACTCGCACGCTATTCAAACAGGTCGACCCGCCGTCTGCGCAGGCGTTTGCCGGACTCGTTAGCGTGGACGCGTGCGTAGCGCCGGCCTGACACATATCGCGATCGTCCCGTCGGCCCCCATTCTGGTGCCTGAGCTGGCGTCCGGCGCCGCTGTCGAACTGGCGGATCTGACGGCCGCGGTGCGGTGTGCGGCGCAGGACCTGCCGTCGCGCTGGGTGGCGGTCGGTGTCGGTGCGCAGGATGACCGGGTGCCCGCCGACGCGGTCGGCACCTTCGCCGGTTACGGCGCCGACGTCCGGGCCACGTTTACGCCGGGCTCGTCCGGTGCGGCGCGGCCGCTGCCGTTGTGCGCGTTGATCGCGGGCTGGCTGCGGGGGAGTGTGAACGCGCGAGCGACGGTCGACGTGCGGGTCTTCGCCGACGACCTGGCGCCGGAGGTGGCACTCGAGCGGGGCCGCGCGCTGCGCGCGGAGCTGGACGCGGCCGCCGAGCCCGTCGGTGTGCTCGTGGTCGCCGACGGCGCGAACACCCTGACCGCGGCGGCGCCCGGCGGCTTCGACCCCGATTCCGTTGCGCGCCAAGCGCAGTGGGACGACGCACTCGCCACCGGCGACGTGGTCGCGCTCGCCGGCCTGTCCGGCGCGCTCGGCCGTGCCGCCTACCAGGTGCTGGCCGGGCTGGCCGGACCGGACCCCAAGGCGACCGAGCTGTACCGCGGCGCCCCGTACGGCGTCGGCTACTTCGTCGGCACCTGGATCCCCCAGTGAGGCCCATCGCGGTCGTCGGCCCCACCGGAACCGGCAAGTCGGCCCTGGCACTGGACCTCGCCGAACAGCTCGGCGGCGAGATCGTGAACGCCGACGCCATGCAGCTCTACCGAGGCATGGACATCGGCACCGCCAAGCTGACGGTGCCGGAGCGGCGCGGCATCGTCCACCACCAGCTCGACGTCCTCGAGGTCACCGACAACGCGACCGTCGCGAAGTACCAGGCGGCCGCCGCGGCCGACATCGAGGACATCGCCGCCCGCGGCGCCGTGCCGGTGATCGTCGGCGGGTCGATGATGTACATCCAGGCGCTGCTCGACGAATGGTCGTTCCCTGCGACCGACCCCGCGGTGCGGGCCCGGTGGGAGGACCGGCTGGCCGAGGTCGGGGTCACGGCGCTGCACGGCGAACTGGCGCGGGTCGATCCCGAGGCCGCCGCGTCGATCCTCAACACCGATGGCCGGCGCATCGTGCGGGCACTGGAGGTCGTCGAACTCACCGGCCGGCCGTTCGCGGCGTCGGCGCCACAGATCGGCGCGCCCCGCTGGGACACCCTCATCGTCGGATTGGACTGGGACACAGAGATTCTCGACGACCGCCTGCAGCGCCGCACCGACCTGATGTTCGCCACCGGGCTGGTCGACGAGGTGCTGGCGCTGCGCGCCCGCGGCCTGCGCGACGGCGTGACGGCGGCCCGGGCCCTGGGCTACGCACAGGTGCTGACCGCGCTGGACGCCGGTGGCGACGACGCCGCGATCGCCGAGGCGCAGGAGCGCACCTTCATCGGCACCCGGCGCTACGTGCGCCGGCAGCGGTCCTGGTTCCGGCGCGATCGCCGCATCACGTGGCTGGCCGGCGATGCGGAGGGGAATGCGGCCGAGACCATCCGGCAGTGGCGCCACGTATCCTGAAGCTGTGCGGTTTTCGAAAGGGCACGGCACCCAGAACGACTTCGTGGTGCTGCCCGATGTCGACGCCGAACTGAACCTGACCCCCGCGGTCATCGCTGCGCTGTGCGACCGGCGCCGCGGACTCGGGGCCGACGGCCTGCTGCGGGTCACCAAGGCCGGCGCCGCGCAGAACGCCGGCGTGTTCGACGACCTTCCCGACGGCGTCGCCGCCGACGACTGGTACATGGACTACCGCAACGCCGACGGCTCCATCGCCCAGATGTGCGGCAACGGGGTCCGGGTCTTCGCGCACTACCTGCGCGCGTCCGGGCTCGAGCACCGCGACGAATTCGTGGTCGGTTCCCTGGCCGGGCCGCGTCCGGTGGTCGTGCACGGCGCCGACGCGGTCAACGCCGAGGTGACGGTCGAGATGGGCAAGGCCCGTTCGTTCGGGCCCGGCAAGGCCGTCATCGCCGGGCGCACCTTCGCGGGCCTGGCGGTGGACGTCGGCAACCCGCACCTGGCCTGTGTCGACCCGTCGCTGAACATGGCCGGGCTCACCGCGCTGGATGTCGCGGCGCCGGTGTCCTTCGACGCCGACCAGTTCCCCGAGGGCGTCAATGTCGAGGTGCTGACCGCGCCCGCCAACGGGGTCGTGGCGATGCGGGTGCACGAGCGGGGCGTGGGCGAAACCCGCTCCTGCGGAACCGGAACCGTCGCTGCCACGTTGGCAGCACTGAACCACATCGGCGCCGACACCGGCAGCCTGCGGGTGGTGATCCCCGGCGGCGAGGTCAGCGTGACCATCACCGAGGACACCAGCTTCCTGCGCGGGCCGTCGGTGCTGCTGGCGCACGGTGAACTCGCCGCCGAATGGTGGCACGAGAACGAAGGAAATTCAGATGCGCCCCGCTGACTTTGCGGGCACCATCGATAACTACCTATGACCTCTCCTTTCGATCCTGACAACACCCCCAGCGTCGGTGAACTGGCCCTCGAAGACCGGGCGGCACTGCGCCGCGTTGCCGGTCTGTCGACCGAACTGGCCGACATCTCCGAAGTCGAATACCGCCAGCTGCGCCTCGAACGCGTGGTGCTGGTCGGTGTGTGGACCGACGGCACGTCGGCCGACGCCGACAACAGCCTCGCCGAACTGGCCGCCCTCGCCGAGACCGCGGGCTCCGAGGTGCTCGAAGGCCTGATCCAGCGCCGCGACAAGCCGGACGCCTCGACCTACATCGGCTCCGGCAAGGCCCTGGAGCTGCGCGAGATCGTGCTCGCCACCGGCGCCGACACCGTCATCTGTGACGGTGAACTGAGCCCCGCCCAGCTGAACTCGCTGGAAAAGGTGGTGAAGGTCAAAGTCATCGACCGCACCGCGCTGATCCTCGACATCTTCGCCCAGCACGCCACCAGCCGCGAAGGCAAGGCCCAGGTGTCGCTGGCCCAGATGGAGTACATGCTGCCGCGGCTGCGCGGCTGGGGTGAGTCGATGTCCCGGCAGGCCGGTGGTCGTGCCGGTGGCGCCGGCGGCGGCGTCGGTACCCGAGGCCCCGGTGAAACCAAGATCGAGACCGACCGTCGGCGGATCCGCGAGCGGATGGCCAAGCTGCGCCGCGAGATCAAGGACATGAAGAAGATTCGCGACACCCAGCGGCACAGCCGCCGGGCCAGCGACACCCCGTCCGTCGCGATCGTCGGCTACACCAACGCCGGCAAGTCCAGCCTGCTCAACGCCCTCACCGGCGCCGGCGTGCTGGTGCAGAACGCGCTGTTCGCCACCCTCGAACCCACCACGCGCCGGGGCCAGCTCGACGACGGCCGGCCGTTCACCCTGACCGACACCGTCGGGTTCGTGCGGCACCTGCCGACGCAGCTGGTCGAAGCGTTCCGGTCGACGCTGGAGGAGGTCGTCGACGCCGACCTGCTCGTCCACGTCGTCGACGGCTCCGACGCCGATCCGCTGGCGCAGATCAACGCGGTCCGCAAGGTCGTCGGGGAAGTCGTCGCCGAGTACGACATCGCCGCCCCGCGAGAGCTGTTGGTGGTCAACAAGATCGACGCCGCCGGCGATCTGGCGCTGGCCCACCTGCGGCGCGCGTTGCCGGATGCCGTGTTCGTGTCGGCGCACACCGGCGAGGGGCTGGACCGGCTACGGATGCGCATGTGCGAGCTGGTCGAACCGACCGACGCCGCCGTCGACGTGACCATTCCCTATGACCGCGGTGACCTCGTGGCTCGCGTCCACGCCGAAGGCCGCGTCGAGGCCACCGAACACACCACCGACGGCACCCGGATCAAGGGCTGGGTGCCGATGGCGCTGGCCGCCAGCCTCGGCGAGTTCGTCACCGCCTAGTTCAGGCGGCGGCCTTGGCCGGCTTGTCGGCCTTGTCGGCGGCCGGCTTCACGGCCTTGGGGGCCTTGACCTTCTTGTCCTTCTTCGGCTTCTTGGTCTTGTCGGTGGTCGTGTCGCCGGCCTTGTCATTGGTCTTGTCGGCGGCGCCGGTCTGACCGTCCTTGGCCGGGCCCTGGTTGGTGGCCGGGTCGGTGCCGGGCTTCGGGTCCTGCTTCGGGCTGGTGGTGTCGGTGGTCTTTGGATCCGTCACCTTGGTGTCCGGGGTCTTGGTGTCGGTGTCCTTGACGGCCGTGATCTTCGTGTCGCCGTCCTTGGTGTCGGTGTCCTTGGTATCCGGGGTGGTCGAGAGCTTCGGAGCCGTCACGGGCGCGAGCTTGGTGTCACCGGTCGGGGTGGCGGACACCGCCTTCGGTGCGGTCGAGCCGGTCAGGGCCGCGACGGTCGTCGGCGCGGGCGCCGGGGTGGTCGCGCCGACCGGGAGCTGCACCTTGCCGCCGGTGATATCGCTGATCGCGGCCTTGACTCCCGCGCCCGCGGCGTTGATCAGGTCGACCGTCAGCGTGATCGGGTTGAGCAGCGGGATCAATCGGAACGGCGCCGGGACGCCCGGGCTCAGGCTGCGGTCATAGCCGGTGTCGATGAGCACCCGCAACACGGGGGAGACCAGGTCGACGATCGGCTTGATGATGAAGCTGGTGTGGGTGAAGCCGCCGAACTCCAGGAACGGCCGCACGATCGGCAGGGTCTTGGTCGGGATGGTGATGTAGGTGGTGTCGCCGTACACGGTCTGGTTCGCCGGGTCCTTCAACGCGGCGTCCAATTCTGTGGGCGTGTACTCGAGGTCGGGGATCTCGCCGGCATCGCTGTTCTCGTTGGGCGCCAGGTAGGTGCCGTGGGTGTACCAGAAACCGGCGATGGCGTTGAGATCGGCGAGCAGGTTGATCGGGTAGAGCGGGAAGTCGGCGACGCCGTCGTACTCGAACGCGATATCGGTGGTCTTGATGCCGGTATTGGTGGGTGCCGGCAGACCGAAGGTGACATCCAGGATCGGCACCGTGCCGAGGAAGGCCAGTCGCTCGAACAGGCCGCCGTTGGGCCGGTTGGTGTTGCCGATCATGACGAAGGCCAACGAGGCCTTCTGCGCGTCGGTCAGTCCCGACAGCGTGGCCTTCTCGCGGCTCACGATGTTGCCGCCCTGGGAGTAGCCGAAGATGATGACCGGGTCTTGGGGCGTTGCCGCGGGCAGGGCCAGCTGCAGCGCCGTGTCCAGCGCGAGGATGCCCTGGCCCGTCGAGTCGTTCCATTTGGCGCCGGACAGCCCACCCCAGCCGGGCAGCGGGATCGGCCAGAACTGCGCGGGATAGTTGATGCCTTGCAGCGTGCAGGTGGGCTGCGTGCACGCCGGATTGAACGGGGCGATGTAGTAGTTGTCGGCGTTCTCCTTGTATCCCGCAACAACATTCGCGTTCGGGGTGCCGGTACCCGGGACGATCAGCGCGGTTGCGGCGAGGGTCAACGCGGCCGTCACCATCGAGACCACGCCCAGCAGAACCGTGCTCAGCACCGTCAGCGTCACGGCCACAGCTGCGGGGATGGTGCGTCCGAAGTTGCGCATGGCCTCGCCCCCCTTTCGACGTCGCCGATCCGATGATCGGCACCTGTTTCGCATCGTCGCACTGTGACAGGACCGGGACCGGGTGTTTGCCGAAAATTTGTCGATCGTGTCGATTCTTCGGTGTGGCAGCGCGCGGATCGTGGGTGAAATCACACCACTGCGATACTCATTGCGGGACAGGGTTTTTCGTCCCGCGATCGGCCGTACCGATTGCCGTGGTCGGCGACGGGCGATGTTCGGTACTAAGCTCTGACTCAACATCAGTTGCGCTCCTTCGCAGGACACGCCCGCTGATCACGTCGTGGAACGGCTGAGAGCCGTGTCAGTCCATCTGCACCAGCACTTCTCGCGGCGACCGATACTGCCGCCGGCATTGTCGACCCTCCGTGCCGGAAAGGCTGTACTCATCCATGTCTGCAGAACAATCGTCGTCCTTCGCTGAACTCGGCGTTCCCGAGGCGCTCGTCGCCTCGCTCGCCGGCCGCGGCATCGCCGCGCCGTTCCCCATCCAGGTCAGCACCCTGCCCGACACCCTGGCCGGCCGGGACGTCCTCGGCCGCGGCCGCACGGGCAGCGGTAAGACGCTCGCCTTCTCCATTCCGCTGGTGGCCCGGCTGGCCGGCGCCTCGCGACGTCCGTCGCGTCCCACCGGCCTGGTGCTGGCCCCGACCCGCGAGCTGGCCACCCAGATCGCCGCCACCGTCGAACCGCTGGCCACTGCGGTGGGACTCAAGGTGACCACCATCTTCGGTGGCGTTTCGCAGAACCGTCAGGTCGACGCGTTGCGCGGCGGCGTGGACATCGTCATCGCCTGCCCGGGCCGTCTCGAAGACCTCATGAAGCAGAAGCTGGTGAGCCTGGACGCCGTGCAGGTCACGGTGCTGGACGAGGCTGACCACATGGCCGACCTGGGCTTCCTGCCCGGCGTCACCCGGATTCTGGCGGCCACCCCCGCCGGCGGTCAGCGCATGTTGTTCTCCGCGACGCTCGACAACGGCGTCGACAAGCTCGTGCGGCGCTTCCTGTCCGATCCCATCACGCATTCGGTCGACGAGATCGATGCGCCGCCGCCGGCCATGACGCACCACGTGTTCCACGTCGCCGGTGTCGCCGAGAAGCGCGACCTGGTGCAGCGGCTGGCGTCGGGCACCGGCCGGCGCATCCTGTTCATGCGCACCAAGCACCAGGCTCGCAAGCTGGCCCGGCAGCTCACCGAGTCCGGTGTGCCGTCGGTCGACCTGCACGGCAACCTGTCTCAGCCGGCGCGGGACCGCAACCTCGCCGCATTCAGCTCGGGGGAGGCGCGCGTCCTCGTCGCCACCGACATCGCCGCGCGCGGTGTGCACGTCGACGAGGTCGAGCTCGTGGTCCACGTGGACCCGCCTGCCGAGCACAAGGCGTACCTGCACCGGTCGGGACGTACGGCCCGCGCCGGAAGCGCCGGCGACGTCGTGACCGTGGTGCTCCCGGAGCAGCGCAAGGATGCCCAGCAGCTGCTGCGCAAGGCCGGCATCACGGCCCGGCCGCAGGAAGTCGTCGCCGATTCGGCGTCGGTGCAGGCACTGGTCGGCGAGATCGCGCCGTATCGCGCGCCGGCGCCCAAGGAGGCCCCCGCGCCTCGGGGCGGCAACCGTCCGGCCAAGACGGCGACCGCTGGGCAGGCGCAGCGCCGTCGCCGGCGTTCGAGTGGTGGGCTGCAGGCGCCCGGGCGTAACCAGGGTGGTCGTTCGCAGGGGCAGTCGGGCCGTTCGCAGTCCGGCCGCAGCCAGGCGAGGTAGTCGCCACCCGGCGACGCGCCGGGTGTGGGCCCGCTCACAACCAACCGCCCGGTTGGGATAAGTTGTTGCAAACTTATCCAGTACCGGAGGTCTCACATGGGTGTCATCAAGTACGACCGCACGTTGTTCGAACCCGAGCACGAGCTGTTCCGGGAGTCGTACCGCGCGTTCCTCGACCGCCATGCCGAGCCCTACCGAGAGGAATGGGAGAAGGCCAAGATCGTCGACCGCGAGGTCTGGCGCGAGGCGGGCAAGCAGGGCTTTCTCGGCATGGCCGTGCCGGAGGAGTACGGCGGCGGCGGAAACCCGGACTTCCGCTACAACGTCATCGTCAGCGAGGAGACCGCGGCGGGACGGCACAGCGGTCTGGGCTTCACTCTGCAGAACGACGTCATCGCGCCGTACCTGCTCGAGCTGACCAACGACGAGCAGAAGCAGCGCTGGCTGCCCGGTTTCTGCAGCGGCGAACTGATCTGTGCCATCGCGATGACCGAACCGGGCACCGGTAGTGACCTGCAGGGCATCAAGACCCGTGCGGTCAAAGACGGCGACCACTACGTGCTCAACGGCTCGAAGACGTTCATCACCAACGGTATTCACGCCGACCTGGTGATCGTCGTCGCGCAGACCGACCCGGACAAGGGCGCGCAGGGCTTCAGCCTGCTGGTGGTCGAGCGTGGCATGGCGGGTTTCGAGCGCGGCCGTCACCTCGACAAGATCGGCCTCGACGCGCAGGACACCGCAGAATTGTCGTTCACCGACGTCAAAGTCCCGGCCGAAAACCTGCTGGGTGTCGAGGGCATGGGATTCGTCTATCTGATGCAGAACCTGCCGCAGGAGCGCATTTCCATCGCCGTGATGGCTGCCGCGGCGATGGAGGCCGTGCTGGAATCGACATTGCAATACGCCAAGGAGCGTAAAGCGTTCGGCAAGCCGATCGGCAGCTTCCAGAACAGCCGATTCGTGTTGGCGGAACTGGCGACAGAGGCCACGGCGGTGCGAATCATGGTCGATGAGTTCATTCGTCTGCATCTCGATCGAAAGCTGACAATCGACCAGGCGGCGATGGCCAAATGGTATTCGACAGAGGCGCAGGTTCGCCTGGTCGACCGGTGTCTGCAGCTGCACGGCGGCTACGGCTATATGCGCGAATATCCCATTGCGCGGGCATTCCTGGACTCGCGCATCCAGACCATCTACGGCGGGACCACCGAGATCATGAAGGAGATCATCGGCCGCGGATTGGGCGTTTAACTAATTGCCGCGCGAATTTATTCGCATATCGAAGCGCGACACACTGGTGCGTCACTGCCCGATATCCCGCACGATGGGCATGAACTGAAGCAAAGTTGACAGAATCTCTCAATCAAGAGAGTTTGTCTGACGGAATTTTGTATCCGGAGTTTTGCCGACCGCGGGAGGAATTCGATGACCGGGCTGCGAACCCGTGGCGGATGGGCTGGTGTCGGGGCCCTTTCTGTCGCGGTGGCATTGCTCATGGCTCCGACGGCATACGCGACACCGGAAAGCGACGCCGACGCGGCGATATCCCACACGTGGGATGCCGCGGGTGGTGACACAGGTGAGCTGGGTGCCAAGGACGGTGACGTCTACCAGGTCGGCGCGGGCTTTGCGCAGAACTTCGCGGGCGGCAAGATCTATTTCAGCGAGGGCACCGGCGCCCATCTCATTTACGGCGCGATCCTCGACAAGTACCAGGCCTTGGGCGGCGCCGCGGACAGCGATCTCGGCTTCCCGACCATCGACGAGGGCGCGGGCAAGGCCACCGACAGCCGCAACAGCACCTTCAGTGCCGCTGACAAGCCGGTCATCTTCTGGACGCCCGACAACGGCGCCTGGGTGGTGCGCGGCGCCATCAACGCCGCCTGGGACAAGCTCGGCGGGTCGGCCGGCACCCTCGGCGTACCCACGGCCGACGAGTCCTGGAAGGGCGACGTCGTCACCCAGCCTTTCACCGGCGGTGAGGTGAGCTGGAACGCCAAGACCAAGGCGTTCACCACCACGCCGGCCGACCTGGCCGGCCAGCTGACCGGCCTCGACGTGCCGGGCGACGCGACGACGGCCATCGCCGCCGCACGACGGGCAGCCGGCGGGCCGCAGGGCACCCTCGGAGACGAGCAGGGTGCCCAGTACAAGGTCGGCGACGGCGTGGCACAGAACTTCGCCGGCGGCACCATCTTCTATTCACCGGCGACGGGTGCGCACGCGATCACCGGCGACGTGCTGGCCAAATACCGCGCGGCCGGCGGCCCGCAGGGCGATCTCGGATTCCCGGCGAGCAACGAGACCGACGGCGGCATCTCGCCCACGAGCCGGATCGCCACCTTCGCCGCCGCCGACAACCCGGCGATCTTCTGGACGCCCGAGCACGGCGCGTTCGTCGTCCGCGGCGCGATGAACGCGGCATGGGACAAGCTCGGCGGCGCGACCGGCAAGCTCGGCGCACCGACCGCCGATCAGACCGTGAGCGGCGACGTCGTCAGCCAGAAGTTCACGGGCGGTTCGATCTCGTGGAACAAGTCCAGCCGCGCTTTCAGCACCGAGCCGGCAGAACTGGCGTCGCAGTTGGGCGGCCTGCAGGTACCCAGTGTCGATCTGCCGGGCGGGGTGACCTCGCAGTCCGACGAGGCCGGCAAGTGGTACCAGTTCCACTGGTGGTGGTTGCTGGCGATCATCCCGCTGCTGCTCGTCGTGGTCGGCATCGTGATCGCGTCGCTGCTGCGGCGCCGGCGGCACGCCGGACCGGACGCCGTCGCCGATCAGGACGCGTACGACTACGACGACCACGAGTTCGGCGACGGGGAGTACGGCGACCCGCAGTATGCGGACGGCGGTGTCGACAGTGAGTACGGCGACGAGTTCGCGGCCGAGGACCAGCAGTTCGACGGCCCGCACGGCGGGCCCGCGTTCCAGAGCAACCCGGACGTCATCGACACCGCGCCGACGGTGTACCCCGATTTCACGGCCGAGCAGCCCGCCGACGGTGAGGCGGATGCCGATGCCGATGCCGAGGCGCAAGCCGAGCTCGACGCCGAGCCGGTCGACGCGGCCGAACCCTACGAGCCTGAGCCGCAGGCGAGCGACGACGACGGCGACCGCGAACCCGCCGACGAACCGACGGCCTCGGTGCAACTCCCCGATGCGTTGCGTCGTGGTGGCACGGCGGCAGGTCTGACCGCGGCCGGGTTGGCGGGCTTCGCCGGACTTCGGCCCCGGAACCCCGGCGACCGTGTCTGGGCTGCGCCGGCCGAGGACCAGGACACCGAGGACCAGGCTGACGAGCGTGCGCCCGAGCCTGAGCCCGAGGAACAGGTGGCCGAGGCCGAGGCACCGGCGGTCTCGGAAGCGGAACAACCGTCAGCCGAGGCGCCTGTGGACGAGGCGCCTGCGGAGGACACCGTCGCGGCCGGTCCGGCCAGCGGCCGGCACCACGCGCTGGGGGCCGAGGAACCCGAGACCGCGCAGATGTCGTTCCGCGTCGCGACCGGTGCGGAGCCGCCTGAGGGCTACGGCATCAAGGCCAATACCGAGTCGGGTTTGTACTGGGTGCCGGGATCTCCCGGGTATGACGAAGCGCCCGTCCAAATCTGGTTTGCCAGTGAGGAATTCGCGGTCACCAACGGGTTCATCCGCGGCTGACCGGAGTCATGACTGAGCCCCGCTGCGAGCGACTGCAGCGGGGCTCATCTCTAGGTCCGGCAGCCCTCAGATCTTGCGGATGACGGTCACGACCTTGCCGAGGACGACCGCGTCGTTGCCCGGGATCGGGTCGAACGCCGGGTTGTGCGGCATCAGCCACACCTGGCCCTTGGTGCGCTTGAAGGTCTTCACCGTGGCCTCACCGTCGATCATCGCCGCGACGATGTCCCCGTTGTCGGCCACGTTCTGCTGCCGCACGACGACCCAGTCGCCGTCGCAGATCGCGGCGTCGATCATCGACTCGCCAACCACCTTCAGCAGGAACAACGAGCCCTCACCCACGAGTTCGCGGGGGAGCGGGAAGACGTCTTCGACGGCCTCTTCGGCAAGGATTGGGCCGCCGGCGGCGATCCGGCCGAGCACCGGCACGAACGTCGGTTCGGGCAGCGCGTCCGAACCGGAGACATCGGTGGTGATGGTGGCGCCCGTCGAGTCGTCCGCACCGCGCACGTCCACGGCGCGCGGGCGGTTCGGGTCGCGGCGCAGGTAGCCCTTCTTCTCCAGCGTGCGCAGCTGGTGGGCCACCGACGAGGTCGAAGTGAGGCCGACGGCGTCGCCGATCTCCCGGATGCTGGGCGGATAGCCGCGCGTGGTGACCGAGGTGCGGATGACGTCGAGGATGGTCCGCTGGCGCTCGGTGAGGCTGCTGGACCGTCCGCCTGGCTGGGTGTCCGGGGTATCGGTGCTGTCGCTCATGCAGACGAATCTAGCCCAGTGCGGACGATTCATCAAACATGTGTTCGAGATCGGGCGGGTCGGCGTGTCGCGGACGGATCTCGTCGTGACGTCGTGAAAGGGGCGGCGGAGTCGGCGAACGGAACTTGTCGGTGGGTCGTCGTATCGTTCGCAACAGTTCGATCACATGTTCTACCGTTCGAACATTTGGGCGATATAGTCGAACACAAGAGCGATCGAACCTATGTACGAACTCCTGAGAGGAACCGACATGACCGTCATCACCCGCGAATACCCGACCGACGTCGTCGTCCGCACCGTGCCTCGGCGTTCAGATGTGAATCGGCACCGCCAGGCCCGGCTGCGGCCGGCCGGTTCCCGTCCTGCGGGCGCGGCCTTCCGCCACCGCGGTACGGGAGTACTGACCTCCCGGGCCTCACACCGTCGCAACCCGATCACGCCGTTGACCACGGTGATGCTGGCTCTGGTCGCGGCCGGGATCACGGTGTGGCTGGGCCTGGTGGCGCAGTTCGGCGAAGCTGTCCAGCCGACCTCGTCGGCGGCCTCGGTGCCCGCACAGCTCGCGGTGGTCCGGGTGCAGACCGGGGAGTCCATTCAGCAGGTCGCCCGGCGCGTGGCGCCCGACGCGCCCGTCAGCGCCGTCGTCGACCGCATCAAGGAGCTCAACAAGCTGCCGTCGGTGGCGCTGAACGCCGGTCAGACGCTGATCGCACCGGTCGGCTGAGGACAGCCCGTGCGCACCTCGATCGGCACGGCGCCCGGCCGCGTCCGAGCGGCACGGGTAGGCTCAAGACCGTTCGAAACGGTCGATTGTCGGTGCGGCGAAGGAGCGGTGATGCACTGTCCGTTCTGCCGGCATCCGAACTCGCGTGTGGTCGATTCACGAGAAGCTGATGAAGGGCAGGCGATTCGGCGTCGCCGGTCATGCCCGGAGTGCGGCCGCCGGTTCACCACGGTGGAGACCGCAGTCGTCGCGGTGGTCAAACGCAGCGGCGTCACCGAACCGTTCAGCCGGGACAAGGTGATCAAGGGCGTGCGGCGCGCCTGCCAGGGACGGCAGGTCGACGACGATGCCCTGAACCAGTTGGCACAGAAGGTCGAAGATGCGGTGCGGGCCACCGGATCTCCCGAAGTGCCGAGCCATGAGGTCGGGTTGGCGATCCTCGGCCCTCTGCGTGACCTCGATGAGGTCGCCTATCTGCGGTTCGCCTCGGTGTACCGCTCATTCTCGTCCGCTGAGGACTTCGAACGCGAAATCGAGGCACTGCGCGCGCACCGCGGCGTGACGTCGCCGGGCTGACGACAAGCTAGGTCGCGCTGCGTTCGTCGGTCTCCATCGCGTCGAGAACCGCGAACTTCGTATCGCGCGGTGCGTCGATCGACTTTGCGGTGACGCCGGTCTGCAACAGTCCGCGCAGGGCGTCACGGTCGTAGACCGACGGCGCAGTCGTGTCGATGAATTCCTCGATGAGTTTCACGAACCGATCGGGGTCGTCGTGAAACGGGAAATGTCCAGAGTGGTCGAAGAACTCGAGCCGGGAGCCCGGCATCGCGGCGTGGGCCAGTTCTCCATGGGCAGCCGGGATGACCGCATCGTGGGTGCCCCAAACCAATTGCACCGGAATGGCTTCCGTCAAATAACATCGGTCCAGCATCGTGACCACCTGGCCCCGCCAGTCGACCACCGCACGCAGGGTCCGGGCGAAGGCGGATGAGGCCTTGGGCTCGGGCAGGTCGTTGAGAATTCGCAGCATGTTAGGCAGGTCGTGGCCGAGCCCGGTCGACCCGAGCAGTGCTCCGCCGAGACGCCCGGCGAGCTGAAGCGCGGGTAGTACCAGCGGGATTCGCAACAGTGCCAGCGCTTCGGTGCCCAGTGGCAGGGCCGCGAGCCGCAGCGCGATGTTCACGTCGCGGGTGACGCCGCCGGCACCCACCAGCACCAGACGATCGATCAATTGCGGGAATTGATAGGCGAATTGCATGGCCACGCCGCCGCCCAGCGAATGGCCGACGACCGTCACCCGCTCGATGTCCAGCACGCTGAGCAAGTCGCGCATGCCGTTGGCATATGCCGCCACCGAGTAGTCGGCGCGCGGTTTGTCGGACTGGCCGTGGCCCAGCAGGTCCGGGGCGATCACGGTGAAGCGCTGCGCGAGGCGCGTCTGAACGGTCTCCCAGGTGGTGGAGTTGTCACCGATGCCGTGGATGAGCAGGATCGCCGGTCCCGAACCGGCTATCCGGTACGCCCGCCGGTAACCGTGGATGGTGCGGTACTCCAGCCGCGGCGTGACGTCACGCACGGAGTGCAGGGTGGGCTTCCCATCGGACATCGTCCCAGCTCCTTCCCATCGTGTCGGCGGAGCCGACCGCGTGGTCAGTCGCCGACAGTGTCGTCGTCGCCGGCCTGGGGATCGGAGAATCCGTCGCCGGACTGTTCGGCGAGGAACTGCTCGAACTGTGCGCCGAGCTCGTCGCCGCTGGGTAGTTCCTCGTCACGTGCCAGCAACGACCGATTTTCCTGAGCAGCGACGAACGAATCGTACTGTTGTTCCAGTGCACTGACCACTTGAGCGACTTCGGCGCTGGCCTCCACCTGCTCGCTGATCTTCGTGTACACCTCGGCGCCCGCCTCGGACAGCTCGTGCAGCGGAATCTGCAGCGATGCGATTCGCGAGACCTCGCCCAGCAGCGCCTCCGCGGCCGGCGGATACGCGGTCTGCGCCAGGTAGTGCGGCACGTGCACCGTGAAGCCCAGAGCTTCGTGGCCGTGCTGAATCATCCTGTACTCCAACAGGTTCGACACGCTGGCCGGAACCTGCACCTCGCCCACCCAGGGCGTGTGATCAGCGATCAGTTCCTTGTTGCCCGCGTGTGCGGTCATGGTGACGGGGCGCGTGTGCGGCACCGCCATCGGGATGGCGCCCAGCCCGATGACCTGCCGGACCCCGAGCCGCTCGGATAACAGCCGCACCGCCGTGATGAAACGTTCCCAGCGCAGGTCCGGCTCCATCCCGGCCAGCAGCAAGAACGGCGTCCCGGCGGTGTCGTGCAGCGCGTACAGATTCAACTCGGGATCGTCGTACTTGGTGAAGTGATCGGTGGTGAACGTCATCAGCGGTCGACGCGACCGGTAGTCCAGCAGTTCGTCGATGGCGAACGACGCGACCAGTTCGGTATCGAGCGTGTTCTTCAGGTGCTCGGCGGCCAGCCGGATCGCATGGCCGGCATCGGAGAAGCCTTCGAGGGCGTGCACCATCACCGGTCCGCGGCCGTCTGCGGCGGACAGCTGAGGCGCAGGGAACTCCAGCTCGTACATGCCGCTCTGCTCGGGCTGATACTGCTGGCCCCGGTGGTCTTCGGGCCGCTGGTCGCTCGCGTCCGCGTGCCCGTCGTGCTCGCTCACCTTCACACTCCTTGCCGTACTGCCTCGCCCACATCTCGCAGTGGGGTGCGTCTCCTACAAGTGTCTCGCATTCTCACCTTGTTCCCCGGGTCACCCCGGAGTACGCCATGGTGCACCAGATGCTGCTCGGGCAGGAGGTATCGGGCAAGATCGGACAGATGCTGGGCACCCGACTGGTCGTGAGCGCGCTCGTCGCGCTGTTGGCCACTGCGTGCAGCCCACCTCCGATCAAGGCCGATCCCCGCACCGGCGACGTCGGCACGGTCAACGCAGGTGCGGCCGCCGTCCCGGGACCCCGTCCCGATTCGCGCGTCGGAGCGGTGTTCCTGGGCGGCGATTCGGTACACACCTGCAGTGGCGCGGTGCTCGACTCACTGGCGGGGAATCTGATCATCACGGCCGCGCACTGCCTCGATTCTTCGGTCGAAGCGACGTTCGCGCCCGGTTACCGCGGCGGCGTGCCAGGGGACTTCTGGCACATCGACGCGGTGTACCTGGACCCGCGCTGGGTCCGTGGCCAGGACCCGGCAGCCGACTTCGCGATCGCCCGGGTCAGCCACGGCGGTGCGGCCACGACCGAGACGCTGGAGCACCGCGCCGGCGGCGGCTTCGTGCTCGGCGCCGCGCCCGGTCCGGACGTTCCGATCACGGTGACGGGATACCCGCTCGGTGACGGCGGCGGTCAGGTCAGCTGCAGCGGTCCGACGTCACGCCCGGACCGCGGGTTCCCGGCGCTGCGCTGCCCGGGGCTGGTGGACGGCACCAGCGGCTCGCCCTGGGTGTCGGGGAACGAGGTCAGGGGAGTGGTCGGCGGTCTGCAGGGCGGTGGTTGCAGCAGCAACGAGCTGTCGTACTCGTCACCGTTCGATGTGCAGGTCCAGGTGGTGTATCAGCGTGCGCAGGAGGGTGGCCCCGCAGACCGCGCCACCGGCGCCCCTGACGACGGCTGCAGCACCTAGCTCCGGAACTGGTTGAGGGCCCGCAGCTTGTTCATCACGTCGAGCGCGGCGACCTTGTAGGCCTCGGAGAACGTCGGGTAGTTGAAGACAGCGTCGACCAGGTACTCCACGGTCCCGCCGCAGCCCATCACGGCCTGGCCGATGTGGACCAGTTCGGTGGCATTGGAGCCGAAGATGTGCACGCCGAGCAGCGTCAGGTCCTCGGTGGAGACCAGGAGTTTGAGCATTCCGTACGAGTCGCCGGCGATCTGCCCGCGGGCCAGTTCGCGGTAGCGCGACACCCCGACCTCGTACGGGACCGAGCTGTCGGTGAGGTCGACCTCGGTGGCGCCGACGTACGACACCTCGGGAATGGAGTAGATGCCGATCGGCTGCAGGTCGGTCATGCCCTTACAGGGCTCGCCGAAGGCGTGATAGGCCGCCAGCCGGCCCTGGTCCATCGAGGTCGCCGCCAGCGCGGGGAAGCCGATGACGTCGCCGACGGCGTAGATGTGGTCGACCTTGGTCTGGTAGTTGTCGTCGACGAAAATCCTTCCGCGGCTGTCGATCTCGAGGCCGGCCTGGGCGACGTCGAGGTGCTCGGTCTGTCCCTGCCGGCCGGCCGAGTACATCACCGTCTCGGCGGGGATCTGCTTTCCGCTCGCGAGCGTGGTCAGGGTTCCGCCGGGGCCCACGTCCACCGCGGTCACCTCTTCGCCGAACCGGAACGTCACCGCGAGGTCGCGCAGGTGGAATTTGAGGGACTCGATGATCTCGGAATCGCAGAAGTCCAGCATCGTGGGGCGCTTCTCGATCACGGTGACCTTGGTGCCGAGGGCGGCGAACATGGACGCGTACTCGATACCGATGACGCCGGCGCCGACCACCACCATCGACTGCGGCAGGCTCTTGAGGTCCAGGATCCCGTCGGAGTCCAGGACACGTTCTTCGTCGAAGTTCACGCCGGCCGGCCGGACGGGCTTGGTGCCGGTGGCGATGACGACGTACCGCGCCCGGATGTTGACGTTCTCGTCGCGGGTGGGGTCTTCGATGACCAGGGTGTGCGGGTCGAGGAAGCGGCCGTGCCCTTCGAACAGCTCGACTCCGTTGCGCAGGAGCTGGTTACGCACGACGTCCTGTTCCCGGCCGATGACGTGGGTGGTGCGGCGCAGCAGGTCGGCAGGGGTGATCCGTTCCTTCACCCGGTAGCTGGAGCCGTACAGTTCGCGCTGGCTCATCCCGGTGAGGTAGACGACCGCCTCACGCAGCGTCTTGGACGGGATGGTCCCGGTATTCACGCAGACCCCGCCGAGCATGCGTCCACGCTCGATGACTGCGACGGATTTTCCCAGCTTGGCGGCGGCGATCGCGGCCTTCTGCCCACCCGGGCCGGATCCGATGACGACGAGGTCGAACTCCTGCGTGGAACCCATGACAGCCAGGTTGGCACGGCGCGCGGGATCATGCAGCCCGATCACCGGCGAACTTTGCGGAAACACCTCGCGCGGGACGGTTATCCACAGATCCGAGTTCATTCACAGACCGGCCCGCCGGCCGGGCCGGCCGACGCTTCCTGACGGACCGTGCTGCCACCGTCGGGGCATGACATCTTTCAGCTCATTCGATTTCCAACTGAACCGGCCCGGCGCCCTCATCGCGGCAGTGCCCGCGGTCCTGGGGTTTGCGCCGGAGAAGTCACTGGTGCTCGTCACGATCATCGGCGGCGAGATGGGTGCGGTCCTGCGCGTGGACCTGTCGGAGGGATTCTTCGAGGCCTTGCCCGACGCCCTCGGACATCTCTCGGGCCTGGCCGCCGCCGCAGAGGCGGATGCGGCCATCGCGGTGATCGTCGACGAACACGGTGTCGATTGCGCGATGTGCGCGGACATGTACCGCGACGTGAGCGACGAACTCGAGGACGCGTTGTCCGCTCACGGCATCGAACTGTTCGCGGTGCATGTGGTCGACCGGGTGGCGGCCGGCGGCCGGTGGCATTGCGCCGACGGCTGCGGGAACGCCGGCGTCGTCGAGGATCCCGAATCGTCGCCCGTCACCATGGCCGCGGTGCTCGACGGCCGGCGCCTCTACGCCCGCCGCGCGGACCTCGTCGAGGTCGTCGCCGTCACCGATGCGCCGCGTGCCGAGGCATTGCGGCCGGCGATCGAAAAGCGTGCTGCCACAGCGGATTACCGCGGACGGCCCGATGCCGACGCACGCGCCGATGTCGAGCATGCGGTGGCGTGCGCCACCGGTTCCGCGGAAGGGTCGCAGTTACCCGATGACGACGTGGTGCGCCTGGCCTGTGCGGTGACGGATTCGCGGGTGCGGGACACGCTGTACGCGCTGGCGGTCGGCGAGCACGCCGCCGCGGCCGAGTCGGTATGGGCCGCGCTGGCTCGTACCCTGCCGGCGCCGTGGCGGCTGGAAGCGCTGGTGTTACTGGCCTTCAGCGCCTATGCCCGTGGCGACGGACCGCTCGCCGGCGTGGCGTTGCAGGCCGCGCTGGACGTCGACAGCGAGCACCACATGGCTGGACTGCTCGACTCGGCACTTCAGGCCGGCATGCGGCCGGACCGCATCCGGGAACTGGCACTCACCGGCTACAAACTGGCGGAGCGCCTCGGCGTGCAGATGCCGCCGCGCCGGATCTTCGGCAGATCGGCGTGAGCCGCGTGGGCCTCGGGTCAGACCTTCTCGACGCGGACCGCGTGTGCCATGTGATGCGGCAACTCGACCTGTTCGTGGCCGGGGATGACGATCAGGACACTGCCCTGCTCGGTGGCCTGCACCGTGACGCGCGCGTTCGGCACCACGCCGGCATCCTTGAGCCGAGCGATCAGCTCGGTGTCGCCCTGGACGTGCTCGGTCAGCTGGCGCACCCGGACCGCGACCGGGAATCCGGTGGGCAGTTCGGTGAGCCGGACGAGGCTGACGTCGGCGTCGCCGGCCGGGATGACGCCGAGCTCGGCGAGGCCGGGGATCGGGTTGCCGAACGGCGACGTGGTCGGGTTGTCGAGCACCTGGACCAGCCGGCGTTCGACGTCCTCGCTCATCACGTGTTCCCAGCGGCAGGCCTCGGCGTGGACTTCCTCCCACGGCAGGCCGATCACATCGACCAGCAGGCGCTCGGCGAGCCGGTGCTTGCGCATCACCGACACCGCCAGCGACCGGCCCTTGTCGGTGAGCTCCAGGTGGCGATCACCGGCGACGTGCAGCAGCCCGTCGCGTTCCATCCGCGACACCGTCTGGCTGACCGTGGGGCCGCTCTGCTCGAGTCGTTCGGCAATGCGTGCACGCAGCGGCACCACGCCCTCTTCTTCGAGGTCGTAGATCGTCCGCAGGTACATCTCGGTCGTATCGATCAGATCGTTCATGCCAAATTCCTCCAGGCCTCCGCCGGTGCCCAGCTTACCGGTTTGGCCGGGTCAGCAGGCATCCACCACGGCCGATCGACGCAGTGATTCCGATGGCGGGCCGCGGTGGGCGGACCGCCCGACAAAAACGGTGCCCGCCGGGGATTCCGGCGGGCACCAGGGTGTGCAGTTGTGGGTGGCGGCGGTCAGCTCGCGTAGGCCCGCAGGCGCTCGGCGCGCTCGCCGTTGCGGAGCTTCGACATGACCTCGCGCTCGATCTGCCGGACCCGCTCGCGGGACAGACCGAACAGCTTGCCGATCTGGTCCAGGGTGCGGGGCTGGCCGTCGTCGAGGCCGAACCGCAGCCGGATCACCTGCTGCTCGCGCTCGTCCAGGGTGGCGAGCACGTGCCGGATGTCGGTGTGCAGCAGCTCCGAGATGACGGCATTCTCGGCCGAGAGTGCCTCGGAGTCCTCGATGAAGTCGCCGAGCGGCGCTTCTTCGTCGGTGCCGACCGGCATGTCCAGGCTCACCGGGTCGCGGCTGTGCTCGAGCAGGTCGTTGATCTTCTCGACCGGGATACCCGACTCTTCGGCGAGCTCTTCGTCGGTGGCCTCACGTCCCAGGCTCTGGTGCATCTCGCGCTTGATCCGAGCCAGCTTGTTGACCTGCTCCACCAGGTGGACGGGGAGCCGGATCGTGCGGCTCTGGTCGGCCATGCCGCGGGTGATCGCCTGCCGAATCCACCAGGTGGCGTAGGTCGAGAACTTGAAGCCCTTGGCGTAGTCGAACTTCTCCATCGCCCGGATGAGGCCGAGGTTGCCTTCCTGGATCAGGTCCAGCAACGGCATGCCGCGACCGGTGTAGCGCTTGGCCAGCGAAACCACGAGGCGGAGGTTGGCTTCCAGCAGATGCCGGCGGGCGGCTTCGCCGTCGCGGACGATGGCTGCCAGGTCACGCTTGCGGTTGTCGCCGAGTCGCTTCTTGGTCTCCAGCAGGTGCGCCGCGTACAGGCCGGCCTCGATGCGCTTGGCCAGTTCCACCTCGTCCTCGGCGTTGAGCAGGGCGGTCTTACCGATGCCGTTCAGGTAGACGCGCACCAGGTCCGCGGCGGGACTCTGGGCGTCAAGATCGGAATCGATACGGCTTGTGGTGGCTTTTGCCATTTGCGGCCTCCTGCTCGTGCTCAGCTCGAACTGTCACTTGCTTCAACGCCCAAGTTGCAGGAGAAGTTCCCGAGGCCCTGTCATCTCATGGCCTCTGACCAGCGGTTTTTCCGCGTCGACCTGAGAATGTCCTTAGAAAGGGGAAAGAAGGAAACTCAGGTGGAGATCAGGGCTCGACATCGCCGTCGATGACCGGGTGCCGGTCCTCGATTGCCGGGCGTTCCGCGGTCGGGAACATGGGCGCTCGTCGGGCCGCGTCGTAGCGGCGCGGCTCCTGTGCGGTACGCGGCGGGCGGTCATTGGCGATGAGTACCGCGATCCACGGCAGGGGAATGGACGCGATGAGGATGGCCAGCGAGATCAGGCCGTTGTGCCAGATGCTGTAGGCCAGGGCCGCCAGCAACAGTGCCGGCACGCGGAACGACATGATGGTCAGGTAGCGGCGGACGCGGGCGCGGTGCTGCTCCTCGTAAGCGGGTGCTGCGCGAGTGATGAGGACCGGCCGACCGTCGTCGTCGAAACTCAGCTCTTGGCCTTGTTTCATCCTTCTACTGTCCCACATCTGGCTCAGTGCCGCCGCGACCGGTTCGGGTGAAGTGCACAATGAGTGCATGCAGACCGACACCCTCGAACGCACCGATTCCGATGAACAGGTCGACGACGGTACGGACGACGACCGACCTAAGCATTTTCATTACGTCAAGAAGGACAAGATCGCCGAGAGCGCCGTCATGGGCACCCATGTCGTCGCACTGTGCGGCGAGGTGTTCCCGGTGACCAAGTCACCCAAGCCCGGTTCGCCGGTGTGCCCGGATTGCAGGCGCATCTACGAACAGATGAAGAAATAGCCGCAGCCACTCAGGCCGGCGGCTCTGCCTTCTCCGCAGGCTGATCGCTGGTCAGGGTCTCGGCCTTGTCTTCGAGCCATTCGCGCAGGCGCCGGGCATGGGTGTCCGGCGCCGGCCATTCCTCCTGGATCGCCGCGTTGAGTTCGGCGCCGATCATGATCGCGAAACCCAGCGCGAATGCGAACAGCAGGAACGCGATCGGTGTCGCCAGGGCGCCGTAGGTGTAGCCCGTGGCGGTGATCCAGGTCAGATAGAACCGGAGTCCGACTGTCGCCACGACGAAGACCACGGTGGCCAGGAGGGCGCCGAACAGCAACCGATGCGTCGGCAGCGGTTTGGGCAGCGCCACCCGGTAGAGCACCGTCACGGCCAGCACGATGCCCAGCAGCAGCACCGGCCAGTACCCGTACTTCATGGCGTTGGACCAGGTCTCGGGAATGTGCTGGGCGATCTTCATCGGCCCGATGGCGGCCACCGGCGCGGTCGCGATCACGAACAGCAGCATCACCAGGTACAGCCCGAGCGCGTAGAACCGTTGCCGCACCGGATGGCGGAGCGGTGTCTGGTCGTGTGCCTCGACCACGGCGTCGACGAATGCCGAGATCGCCGACGAACCGGCCCACAGCGAGATGACGAATCCGAGGGACACCACCTCGCCGCGGGCACCCACCGCTATGTCGCGGACGGTCGGCTGGATGATCTCGTTGACCACATTCGGCGAAAAGAAGTTCTTCGCGGTCCCGATCAGTTGTTCCTGGATCATCGGCAGCGTCTCTGGGCCGAACAACGGCGCCACGTACGCCAAGCTGCCCAGCATGCCCAGCAGCAAGGGTGGTAGGGACAGTGCCGACCAGAACGCCGCCTGAGCCGACTCCGAGAAGATCGAGTCGTCCCAGCTTTTCGACAGCGCGCGTCGGAACACCCGTAACACGTGATGACGTGTCGGCTTGATCGGCTTCGTCTGGTCGTTCATGACCAGACCAGCATTACCGAAGAGATCCCGTCAGGACCGTATTTGAGGTGACCGGCGGGTCACTCGGTCTCGGCGCTGACCACCAGCACAGCGGCTAACTCGACCAGCTTGGATTCGTGCTCGTTCGCGTGGTGCTGGCAGAACAGGAGCTCCATGCCGGACGGCAGGGTAGCGCGCACACGGGCGGCGGCGCCGCACCGGTCACAGCGGTCGGCCCGTGTCAGTGTCGGGCCCGTCAGAGTTGCGTTCATGGCGCCTCCTTCTGCTCGTCGCCGCCTGGGCGCTTTGCCGGTTACACATCTCTACTCTCTCAGACGATTTGGATTCCAGCGTTGTTCCCCGGGTGTTCACGGGTGTGTCGTGTCTCACCTATCGCTGGAGTTGCGGGCGCGGCAGGCTGACCGCATGATCGCCGCGCCCACAGTCCTTGTTCATCTATGTAGTGAAACGGATTGGGCGCGTGCTCAGTTCGATGGTGAGCTTCGGCCGCCCTCACTCGACGATGTCGGGTTCGTCCACCTGTCGGCTCCGGAACAGGTTCACCTGCCGGCCAATCGGCTGTACCGCGGGCAGTCCGACCTGCTGCTGCTGGTGTGCGACCCGGAGCGGCTGGGGTCGCCGGTTCGCTGGGAACCCGGCGTGCCGACGGATCCGGCCTCGATGCTCTTCCCTCATCTGTACGGCGCACTCCCTGTCGCCGCGGTGGCCCGCACCGTGCCCTACCGGCCTGACGTCGAGGGTGTCTTCGCAGTTCTACCGGCAAATTTCGGTGCCGATGCCGTTGGTTAACGGCAAATGAACGACAGTCTGAGAAATCTGTCCACTCATTGGGAATGTGGCCCGAATCACGGTCGGGGGATTGGCACGATCGCGCGCGTAAATATCCCCGACTCGGTGAGGACATGATCAACCACACGAATTCTGAAGACGCGACGGGTAAGCGCCGTCGCGCAAGAGGACTGAAGGGACTCGGTGTCGCGCTGACGGCGAGTGCTCTTCTGGTCATGTCGGCGCTGCCGGCATGGGCGGCCGAGAACATGACCATCACGTTCATCCGGCACGGGCAGTCGTACGGAAACACGTCGGGCAACATCGACACGCAGGTGCCGGGCCCGGTCCTGACGCCGGACGGTCAGCAGCAGGCCAAGGACATCGCGGCCCAGCTCGGGGACCGGAACTTCGACGCCATCTACGCGTCCACGATGGTTCGGACGCAGCAGACGGCGGTGCCGTTGTCGCAGTACCTGGGTCTGCCGATCCAGGTGTTGCCGGGTCTGCAGGAGATCGAAGCCGGCAAGTACGAAGGCACCCCGGAGCGCGCGGGTCTCTTCGGTTATCTGACGGCGCCGCTGGCGTGGGCGGGGCTGTCGGTGACGCCGCCGCCGAACATCAGCTTCAACCCGATCGCGCCGAACCTGGATGCGTTCATCCCGTCCGCGGCCGATCCGACGACGGGTCTGAACGGCCATCAGTTCGAGGATCGCGTCAACGGCGCTCTGCAGACGATCTACGACAACGGCGATCGCAACGCGGCGGTGTTCTCGCACGGCGGCACAATCATGATCTGGACGATGATGAACGCCAAGAATCTGAGCGCTGAGCAGAAGATCATGCTGTTCACCCAGCATCCGCTCGGCAACACCGGCGTCGTCGTCGTCGAGGGCAACCCCGAGGACGGCTGGAACCTGGTCGAATGGAACGGCGTCAAGATCGCCGGCATGCAGAAGGGTCCGATCGAGAATGTGATGACCCAGGTGCGCACGCTGACCCGTCAGCTCAACTCGGTGGTGCAGGATGTCGCCGCGGCATTCCAGACCGGGAACGTCGGCAAGATCCTGACCGCGATCAACCATGGGGCGGCCGACGCGCTGTTCTCGACGGCCAAGTTCGTCCGGGCGATCAACGCCCAGGTCATCGGCGGAGTGACGACGGCCATCGACAACCTGCAGAAGAAGCTGGCTCCGCCGGCTCCGGCTGCGGGCACGCAGACCACCGCGCCGACCTCCGGTGCCGCGGTCTCGCCGGCGGCCTTCTCGACCCCGGTTGCGGCCAAGGCTCCGGCCGCGGCGCAGGCGGGCGACTCGCCGGCCAAGGTTGCCGAGGCCCCGGCCTCGGACAACAAGGTCGACGGCCAGGTGAAGGCCGACGAGGCCAAGGCTGATGCCGACGCCACCAAGGCGGAGGGTCAGGCCAAGGCCGACGACGCCAAGACCGACGCCGACGCCGCCAAGGCGGAGGGCCAGGCCAAGGCCGACGACGCCAAGACCAAGGCCGATGCCAAGAAGGCTGCGGCGGAGGCCAAGAAGGCCGCTGCCAAGGCCAAGGCCGAGGAGAAGAAGGCTGCCGCTGAGGCCAAGAAGGCTGAGGCCAAGGCCAAGGCTGATGCCAAGAAGGCCGCCGCTGAGGCCAAGAAGGCCAAGGCAGAATCTGCCAAGGCCGCGGCCGGCGCAGGCGCTGGAAGCACCGACTGACGGTTCGCTGTCGGACGACAACAGATCGGCCCCCTTCTTGTCAGGGAAGGGGGCCGATTTGCGTCAGTCCTCTGCGCTCGCGGAGAGCAGCAGGTCTCTGGTGATCTCCAGGTGTCCGACGTGCTGCGCGATGTCGTGCAGGATGTGCAGCAGCGTCCACTCCGGGCTGGCCGTGGCCAGAACCGAAGCGCGCGTCGTGCCGCCGCGCACCCCGTCGGCCAGCTCACGGTCCCGGATTCCCTCGGTGACCGCCACCTCGACCCAGCCGGGGAAACGCTGCTGCAGGGCGGTCAGTCGTTCGAGCAGCTCGTCGACCCGCCCGGTGGCGGTGAACTCGCTGTCGCGGTCCCGCGGGATGCGTTGTCCGGCAATGAAAGAGCCGGCCCAGTAGTCGACCACACCGATGCAGTGGTTGACGATCGCGTAGCAGCTGTTCGCGCCCGGCAGCTCAGGTCGCTGATTGGCGAGCTCGTCGCCGAGCACGGTGAGGATGACGGCCATCGCGGCGAAACACTCGGACGAGACGTCCAGCATCGCTTGGGTCAGGGGATGTTCCGAGGTCGGCATGTACGAAAGCCTTTCACACGCAGCGCTTTTCCCGCTTCCGGTTTTCGGGGCGGCGCGGGCTGGATCTGGAACGGGAACCGCTGCGTGCCCTGCTGATTCGCCGCACAAACGACCATTGCCCCGAAACCGGAAGTTTCGGGGCAATGGTCGTTGATCCGGGGGACTAGTCCAGGTAGTCGCGCAGGACCTGCGAGCGTGACGGGTGCCGCAGCTTGCTCATGGTCTTGGACTCGATCTGGCGGATGCGCTCACGGGTGACGCCGTAGACCTGGCCGATCTCGTCGAGGGTGCGCGGCTGCCCGTCGGTGAGGCCGAAGCGCAGCCGGACGACGCCGGCCTCACGCTCGGACAGGGTCTCCAGCACCGACTGCAGCTGATCCTGCAGCAGCGTGAACGACACGGCGTCCACGGCCACCACGGCTTCGCTGTCCTCGATGAAGTCACCAAGCTGGCTGTCGCCCTCGTCGCCGATGGTCTGGTCCAGCGAGATGGGCTCACGCGCGTACTGCTGGATCTCCAGCACCTTCTCCGGCGTGATGTCCATTTCCTTGGCCAGCTCTTCGGGCGTGGGTTCGCGACCCAGGTCCTGCAGCAGCTCGCGCTGGATGCGGCCCAGCTTGTTGATGACCTCGACCATGTGCACCGGGATACGGATGGTGCGCGCCTGGTCGGCCATGGCGCGGGTGATGGCCTGACGGATCCACCACGTGGCGTACGTCGAGAACTTGTAGCCCTTGGTGTAGTCGAACTTCTCGACCGCACGGATCAGGCCCAGGTTGCCTTCCTGGATGAGGTCGAGGAACGCCATGCCGCGGCCGGTGTAGCGCTTGGCCAGCGACACCACCAGACGCAGGTTGGCTTCCAGCAGGTGGTTCTTGGCGCGGTCGCCGTCGCGGCAGATCCACTGCATGTCGCGACGCTGCGCGGCGGGCAGCTTCTCGCCCTTTTCCATCAGCTCGGACATCAGCTGCGTGGCGTACAGGCCGGCTTCGATGCGCTTGGCGAGCTCGACCTCTTCCTCGGCGTTGAGCAGCGCGACCTTGCCGATCTGCTTGAGGTAGGCACGCACCGAGTCGGCGGAGGCGGTGAGCTCGGCGTCCTTGCGGGCCTGCCGCAGCGCCTCGGACTCTTCCTCGTCCCAGACGAAGTCGCCGGAGGCCTTGTCCTTCTCGGACGGCTCCGCGGTCTCGTCGGCGTCGTCACCCTCGGCGGCCTTCGGGGCGGCCTTGGTGCCTTCGGCGTTGGCTTCGCCTTCGGACTCGCCTTCTTCGGCGTCGTCCTCGTCGTCATCGTCGCTGACGTCGTCGGCCTCGAGGTCGTCGTCGAGTTCCAGGTCGGCGTCGTCGACGTCGATCTTTTCGGGTTCCACGGCGAGATCGTCGACGTCGGTCACGTCGTCAGCGGCGCCACCGTCTTCAGGCTTGGTTGCGGCCTTCGCGGCGCGCTTGGCGGGGGCCTTCGCGGCGGCCTTCTTCGCGGGTGCCTTCGCGGCACGCTTGGCCGGCGCAGCCTTGGCGGCGGCCTTCTTTGCAGGGGCTTTGGTGGTGCGCTTCACCGGCTCGTCGGCTGTCTCGCTGGCTTTGGTCGCTACCACGGCCACCCTTTCGGTCTTTCGTACATCGATGGCGTGGGCGTGCGCCACCGAAAAGCGTCGGCTGTCGAATATTGGCGTCGATCTTCGATCGGATGATCACCGCTATCCGTTCAGGCGGCCGCCGTTGACCATTGTAACGACATAGTGCCC
The DNA here is from genome assembly GCF_046250085.1 of Mycobacterium sp. SMC-16. Lineage (NCBI taxonomy): Bacteria > Bacillati > Actinomycetota > Actinomycetes > Mycobacteriales > Mycobacteriaceae > Mycobacterium > Mycobacterium sp. SMC-16. Next base: position 3,523,631 of record NZ_CP176427.1, on the reverse strand, counting down.
AGAAGCCGTATCAGCGGCGGGCTCGGAGCGTTGACCGGCCGCTAATGGCGGTGCAGAGCGCCGTCGGCGGTCATCGCAGCACCGACGATGCCGGCCGAATTCTGCAGCGTCGCGGCCACCACCGGCGTGCGGTTCTTCAGCAGGGGCACCCACTTGTCGGCCTTCTTGCTGATCCCGCCGCCGACGATGAACAGGTCCGGCCAGATGGCGTTCTCGACCGCCACCAGCACCTTGGTGACCTCTTCGGTCCAGCGCTCGTACGACCAGTCCTTGCGTTCCTTGACCGAGGACGCGGCGCGGTGCTCGGCTTCCTTGCCGCCGACCTCGATGTGCCCGAACTCGGTGTTGGGCAACAGAACCCCGTCGTAGATCACCGCCGAACCGATGCCCGTGCCGAACGTCAGTAGCACGACGAGCCCGCTCACCTCCCGGCCCGCGCCGAACTTCTCCTCGGCCAGACCCGCGGCGTCGGCGTCGTTGAGCACCGTCACGTCCTGGCCGTCGAGCCGCGAGGCGAACATCTCCCGCACGTTGGTGCCGATCCAGCTGCTGTCGACGTTGGCCGCGGTCCGCACGATGCCCTCGGTCACCACGCCCGGATACGTGACGCCCAGGGGCCCGGTCCAGCCGAACTCGCGGACGACGGCCGCGACGGTCTCCGAGACGGCCTCGGGCGTGGCCGGTTGCGGGGTGGGGAGCCGGAAGCGCTCACCGATCAGCTGGCCGGTGTCGAGGTCGACGATGCCGCCTTTGACGCCGCTGCCGCCGACATCGATTCCCAGCGCTCGATGCGGTGAGCCGTCAGTGGCGGCGGTGGGCGTCTCGGTCATCTGCACTCCTTGAAGGGGGTGGGCAAGAGGGCGCGACCCACACCCTAACCGCGTGTGCTGCGATAGGTGTCATGACAGCACGCGAACCCGAAAGCGCCACCGCACCTGCTGCGCTGCGCGCGCTCGCCGAGCAGCTGGCGACCGAGGCCGCGGCATTCGTCCGCCGCCGGCGCGGTGAGGTTTTCGCCGGTGCGCCGCAGGGCGACGGCGCGGTGCGCACCAAGAGCAGTCCGACCGACCCGGTGACCGTGGTCGACACCGAGACCGAGCGGCTGCTGCGCGCGCGGCTGGCGGTGCTGCGCCCGGATGACGCGATCCTGGGCGAGGAGGAAGGCGGTGCGGCGCGGGCGCCCGCCGGCGTTCCGGTGTGGGTGCTCGACCCCATCGACGGCACGGTGAACTTCATGTACGGGCTGGGCGCCTACGCGGTGTCGGTCGGGGTGCAGATCGACGGCGTGTCCGTGGCAGGCGCGGTGGCCAACGCGGCGACCGGCGAGGTGTTCTCCGCCGCGCGTGGCCACGGGGCCGTGGTGACCCGGGACGGGGCGCGGGCGGCCTTGCGCTGCAACGTCATCGACGAACTCCCGATGGCGCTGGTGGCCACCGGGTTCGCCTACGCGCGGGAGCGGCGGCGGCAGCAGGCCGGCGCCGTGGCCGAGCTGCTGGCCGAGGTGCGCGACATCCGCCGGGTCGGGTCGTGCGCCCTGGACCTGTGCATGGTCGCCGCGGGCCGGCTCGACGCGTATTTCGAATCCGGTGTGCACGTGTGGGATTGGGCGGTCGCGGCGCTGGTCGCCGAGGAGGCGGGCGCGGTGGTGCGGCTGCCCGCGCCGGGTGCGGACGACGACGACCTGGTCATCGCCGCGGCGCCTGGTGTCGCCGCGGCGCTGGCCCGGCAGCTGGCGCGGGTCGGCTACCGCTAGCTAGCAGGTCCCGCTGTGGATCTTCGGCAGCAGCGAGGTGTCGGCGGGCTGCGTGGCGTCGGGCTTCAGGCTGGCCAGCATGGCCTCGATGTCGTCGCTGTGGGCGAGCTCGTTGAACTCGGTGCCGATCGCGAGATCGACGGAGTCGTCGGGGCGCTGGTCCTGGAACAGCTGGGTGCACGGCGCGACGAGCCACAGCGCGGCGGCCGCGGACTTGCCGGCCGGGCCGAACCGGATCTGGCCCTGGCATTCCATGCGGGTGCTGGCGTACACCGGGTCATTGCTGGCCGCGGGCTGGCCGAATCCGAGGTCGCGCAGCTCGCCGGCGACCTCGCTGGCCTGGCCGCCCTGGCCGCTGGCGTTGAGCACCTTGATCTTGGTGTCGGCGAGCTTGGCCGGCACCACGTTGACCATCGAGGACTGCGACACCTCATCGCCGAGCTTCGGCTGGTTCGGGTCGGTCGGTGCGGGCGGGGGATTGCAGGTGATCGCCTGGTGGATTTCGGCGGGCTGGTTCGCGACGACGAGCCAGGCGATCAGCGTCGCCACGGCCAGCACCGCGAACAGGACCGCGGCGGGCACGTAGTTGCGGCGGCGGAACGGCCGACCGTGCTTGTCGAAGGCCGTGCCCTCGGTGATTTGTGCGACCACATGAGCACTGTAGATGCACCGCACCCTGCGTGATTACGAACCACCTCTTGCTCATGTGATGCAAATCACATATAGTCGGCGCGCTTTTCGGGCACGAATCATTTGGCGGAAGCGTTCGACGCTGGTACAAAGCTCTGCTGCAAGGTAACGGAGGGGATGACCATGGCTACCGATTACGACGCCCCGCGGCGTTCTGAGACTGACGAGGTTTCCGAGGACTCTCTGGAGGAGCTGAAAGCACGGCGCAACGAGGCACAGTCCGCCGTCGTCGACGTCGACGAGACCGACTCGGCCGAGAACTTCGAGTTGCCGGGCGCTGACCTGTCGGGCGAGGAACTCTCGGTCCGTGTGGTGCCCAAGCAGGCCGATGAGTTCACCTGCTCGAGCTGTTTCCTGGTGCAACACCGCAGCCGTCTCGCCAGTGAGAAGAACGGCGTGATGATCTGCACCGACTGCGCCGCCTAGGGATTCATCTTCACGTCAGTGGCCGGTCTCGCACGCATACCGTGCGGGGACCGGCCATTCGGCGTATTATGGGGCCGCGTCAGCGACCCTGCAGCGCTGCCAGGATCCGATCGGGATGACGGGTGCTCACCAGCCAGTACGGCGTGGGGTCGTCCGGGTCGTCGAGAACCACGAGGATCAACGGCCCGACCCAGGCCCGGTGTACGACGTACGCGGCCGGGTCCAGCTGGCGTCCCAGTGCCGCCGACTTCGCCGAGCGCGGCACCTCGGCCGACCGCGAGATGACGCCGGTCGGGATGTGCGCCGGCCCCACCCACAGCTCGGTCTCGGCGTCCGGCCCGGTTCCGGTGCTCACCACGCGCAGCTCGATGCGCCCCATCCACACCAGCGTCGCCGCCGCGACCGGCAGCAGCACGGCGAACGGCGCCCATGCCGGCACGCCCGACACGCCTTGCACCACTTCCAGCGCGATCAGGGCGGCCAGCCCGAAACCCGGTAACCACCACCACAGAGGCACCGTCAACCGCTCCCGGTAGCGGACGGTTTGGGTGGCTGCTCGCGTGTCTGACACGCGGCCAAGGGTAGTCTGTGCGGTCGTGTCCACCTCTCTGGCGGTAGTTCGGTTGGACCGGGATCTGCCGATGCCGGCCCGTGCTCACGACGGCGATGCCGGCGTCGATCTGTTCAGCGCGATCGACCTCAAACTGGCCCCCGGTCAGCGCGAGCTGGTGCCGACGGGGATCGCCGTCGCGATTCCGCACGGCATGGTCGGCCTGGTGCATCCGCGCTCGGGATTGGCCATCCGCGTTGGCCTTTCGATCGTGAACGCGCCGGGGACGGTCGACGCCGGGTACCGCGGCGAGATCAAGGTGGCGCTCATCAACCTCGACCCCAGCGAGCCCATCATCGTGAAACGCGGTGACCGGATCGCGCAGCTGCTGGTGCAGCGGGTCGAGCTGCCCGAGCTGGTCGAGGTCACGTCGTTCGACGAGGCGGGGCTGGCTGACACCTCACGTGGCGCGGGCGGCCACGGTTCCTCCGGCGGACATGCGAGTTTGTGATGGCATTCGAGTTCAACCCCGAAGAAGACGGCCCCTTCGACATCGAGGACTTCGACGACCCGGCCGACGCCGAGGCCGCCCGCCTGGACCTGGGTGGGGTGCTCGTCCCGGTGCCCGACGGATCGCAGCTCAACGTCGAGGTCAACGAGCAGGGCGTGCCGAACGCCGTCTGGATCATGACGCCCAACGGGCGCTTCTCGGTGGCCGCGTACGCCGCGCCCAAGACCGGTGGGCTGTGGCGGGAGATCGCCGCCGAGCTGGCCGAATCGCTTCGCAACGACAACGCGCAGGCACGCATCGAGGACGGACCGTGGGGCCGCGAGGTTGTGGGTCTGCCGGTGCCGCAGCCCGGCCAGCCGCAGGTCGTGATGCGTTTCATCGGCACCGACGGCTACCGGTGGATGGTGCGCTGTGTCGTCGTGGGCACCGAGGAGACCATCGACGCCATCACCGACGAGGCGCGAACCTCGTTGGCGGACACCGTGGTTCGTCGTGGTGACACCCCGCTGCCGGTCCGCAGCCCGCTGCCGGTGCAGCTGTCCGAGCCGCTGCTGGAGCAGCTGCGCGCGGCCGCCCAGCAGATGGCTCAGCAGCAGATGGAGCAGGCTCAGCAGGCGCTCGAACAGCTGCAGCAGCAGTTCGGGCAGCAGCAGCCCGAAGGGGAGCCGGACGCCCGTCGTAGCGAGCAGGGCTCGGCCATGCAGCAGCTGCGCACCCAGCAGATGGGCACCATCACCGGAGGCTGACGGCCTCGCGCAATGCGGCCACACAGGCGTCGCCGAGCACTGTCGGCTCTTCGCCCATCGCATCGAGGGTGACGGTCCGCAGCGCGGCCCTGGGGGCTGCCACGGCCCATTCCGCGGCCACCGCGACAGGGTGCACGGCGTCGTCGACCGCCCCGGCGACACCCATCGGCACCTGGAGTTCGGCGAGCTGTTCGCGGGTCGGGCCGCCGTAACCGGCCGCTTCTTCCATCGCGTCCGGCAGGCCGGGCCACTGTGCCGTCCATGACCGCGTGAGTTCGTCCGCGAGCCAGGCGGGACTGCCTGCCCGCATGCCCGCGACGGCCGCATCGAGCCCGATCTCGCGCAGCTGCTGCGCCGAGTAGCGGGCGGCTTGGGCGGCCGGCGCGCCGTCGGAATCACCCGTCCAGGCGGGCAGTGCGGCCAGGACGGCGATGCACTGCTCGGGGTGCGCGAGCGCCCAGTTCGTGGCGACCGCCGCGCCCAGCGACACGCCCCCGACGATGATGGCGCCGTGCTGTGCGGCGGCGTCGAGCGCTTCGAGATAACCGCCGATCAGGTCGCCCGGCAGCGGCCGCGGGGCGATCACCACGGCACCGGCTTCGAGCAGGGCGCCGCCGAACGCCCGGCGGATGTAGTCGTCGTCCGATCCCGTGCCGGGCAGCAGTACCGCGGTCATCCCTTGCAAGTTGGCCGTCATCCCTCGATGGTGCCCGGCGGCCGGAACGGCGCACGCAAGGGGGTCCGGGCGGGTGCGCCGTCCAGTGAGCGGGATAACGAAGATATATCCCGCGCCGAAATGGCAAATCGGAACCAAGAGGTCTAGCGTGACGTTGGTTAGATAGCGGGTCCACGGTGGATTCGCAGCAAGTCTCAGGAGAGACCATGGCTACGGCGGAAGGCTATTTGCGCCGACTCACCCGGCGGCTTACCGAGGACCTCGAACAGAGCGATGTCCAGGAGCTGAACGACGAGGCCCTGAACACCGGCGCCATGCGAGCGGTGGACTGCACGCGCGGACAGGAAGTGACGATGGTCGGCACGCTGCGGTGTGTCGAGACCAACGGCAAGGGCTGTTCGGGTGGCGTGCGAGCCGAGCTGTTCGACGGCACCGACACGGTCACGCTGGTCTGGTTGGGTCAGCGGCGCATCCCAGGCATCGAATCCGGGCGCACCCTGCGCGTGCACGGACGGCTGGGCAACTTGGACAGCGGGGCCAAAGCGATCTACAACCCGCATTACGAGATTCAGAAGTGACGTTCCCCGACAAGGGGACCGCGGACAGCGAGCAGGCCGAAGCGCAGATCGAGGCCCAGCAGGACGACAGTGACGCCAAACTCACGGCGCATGTCCTGCTGGAGCAGATGGGCGGCCTCAGCGGCCTCATCTATTCGTCCCTGCCGGTCCTCGTCTTCGTTCCCATCTCCAGTTTCTTCGGGCTGACTGCCGCGATCTATTCGGCGCTCGGCGTCGCCGGCTTGGTCCTGATCTGGCGCCTGGCGCGCCGCGAATCCGTGCAGCCGGCGGTGTCCGGCTTCATCGGCGTCGGGATCAGCGCACTGATCGCGTACATGATCGGCGCCTCGAAAGGCTATTTCCTGCTTGGCATCTGGTCGTCGCTGATCTATGCCGGGGTGTTCGCGATCTCGATCCTGATCCGTCGCCCCTTGGTCGGCTACGGCTGGAGCTGGGTCACCGGACACGACCGCAGCTGGCGCGACATCCGGCGGGCGGTACTGGCGTTCGACATCGCGACCGCGGTGTGGGCGCTGGTGTTCGCGGCGCGGTTCCTGGTCCAGAACCACCTGTACGGACTGGACCAGACGGGTCTGCTCGGCGTGGCCCGGATCGCCATGGGCTGGCCGCTCACCGCGGTCGCCGCGCTGGCGTCCTACCTGGCCATCCGGACGGCCCAGAAGGCCATCCGGGACGCGGAGCATCACGTCACCGAGGCTTAGCCCGGATTCAGCACCTGGTTGCGCAGCTCCTGCTCGACCTCGGCCACCGCCACGAACAGCAGCTCGTCGCCGCCCTCGAGCGGCTCGTCCGATTCGGGGACGATCACGCGCGGGCCGCGCAGGATGGTCACGAGCGTGGCGTCGCGCGGCAACTGGAGGCGCTTGACGGCCTTGCCGCCCCAAGGCGTGTCGTCGGGCAGCGTGATCTCGACCAGGTTGGCCTGGCCCTTGCGGAAGCTCATCAGGCGGACCAGGTCGCCCACCGACACGGCTTCTTCGACGAGTGACGCCAGCATGCGCGGTGTCGACACCGCGACGTCGACGCCCCAGCTGTCGTCGAACAGCCACTCGTTGCGCGGGTCGTTGACGCGAGCCACGACGCGCGGGACCGCGAACTCGGTCTTGGCGAGCAGGCTCACCACCACGTTGGCCTTGTCGTCGCCGGTGGCGGCGATGACCACGTCGAACTCATGGAGCTTGACCGACTCGAGCAGTGACAGCTCGCAGGCGTCACCCAGACGCCACTGCGCCGCCGGGACGGCGTCGACGTCGATATGGTCCGGATTGCGCTCCAGCAGCATCACCTCGTGGTGATCGACCAGTTCCCGCGCGATGGAGCGGCCGACGGCGCCGGCGCCCGCGATTGCGACCTTCATGTGCGCTCCTAGTGGCTTTCGACGTCGTCGCCGGGCGGCAGCGAGGCGATGGCGATGGCTTCGGCGACACGGCCCGACACCGCGGCCATGTACACCTGATCGCCGGCCTGGATGACGGTCTTGGTATCCGGCAGCACGCCGCTGCCGAACCGGATGAGGAACGCGACGCGGCCGCCGGTCGCGCCTTCCAGCGCCGTGACGCGGTAGCCGACCCAGTCCTCGTGCAGCGACAGCTCGGTGACGCCGACATTGCCCGACGGATCGCGCCACTTCGTGGTTTCGGTCTCGCGGGTCAGCAGATTCAGCAACCGGTCGGTGGTCCACGGCACCGTCGCGATGGTCGGGATGCCCAGCCGCTCGTACACCGCGGCGCGCTTGGCGTCGTAGATTCGGGCGACGACGCGCTGCACACCGAACGTCTCGCGCGCGACACGCGCGGAGATGATGTTCGAGTTGTCACCGGAGGACACGGCGGCGAACGCGCCGGCCTCTTCGATACCGGCCCGCTCCAGCACATCCCGGTCAAAACCCATGCCCAGCACGCGTTCTCCGGGGAATTCCGGTGACAGCCGGTGGAATGCCGTCTTATCTCGGTCGATCACGGCGACCTCATGGCCGATGCGGGCCAATCCGTCTGCCAGCGATGCGCCAACTCGGCCGCAGCCCATCACGACTACTCGCACCAGCCGATCCTTTCTGGGCCGGGAGGCGGCCCCGAAGCGAATTTCATGCCTCAGCTCAGTCCGAACGCTACAACCCGAGCCCGGGGGGCTTACCCTAGCCCTCGTGTCCAAGCTTTCGACCGCTACGCGACGGTTGGTGATCGGCCGACCCTTCCGCAGCGACAAGCTCGCCCACACGTTGCTGCCCAAACGTATCGCCTTACCGGTCTTCGCGTCGGATGCGCTGTCGTCGGTCGCCTACGCGCCGGAAGAAATTTTCCTGGTGTTGTCGGTCGCCGGTCTGTCGGCTTATTCGATGGCGCCGTGGATCGGTCTCGCGGTGGCCGGGGTCATGTTGATCGTGATCGCCAGTTATCGGCAGAACGTGCACGCCTATCCGTCCGGCGGCGGCGACTACGAGGTGGTCACCACGAACCTCGGGCACACCGCCGGGTTGACGGTGGCCAGCGCGCTACTGGTCGACTACGTCCTGACCGTGGCGGTGTCGACGGCGTCGGCGATGTCCAACATCGGGTCGGCCGTGCCGTTCATCGCCCAGAACAAGGTCCTGTTCTCGGTGCTGGCGATCCTGATCCTGGCGTCGCTGAACCTGCGCGGCATCCGGGAGTCCGGTACCGCGTTCGCGATTCCCACCTACGCCTTCATGATCGGCATGTACCTCATGCTGGCCTGGGGCTTCATTCAGATCTTCGTGCTGGGCCACCCGCTGCGGGCCGAGTCGGCCGGGTTCAGCATCAAGTCCGAGCACGGCGACGTGCTGGGCTTCGCCATGGTGTTCCTTGTCGCGCGCGCATTCTCGTCCGGCTGTGCGGCCCTCACCGGTGTGGAAGCCATCAGTAACGGTGTGCCCGCCTTCCAGAAGCCGAAGTCGCGCAATGCCGCGACGACGCTGCTGCTGCTCGGCGCCATCGCGGTGTCGTTGTTCATGGGCATCATCGTGCTGGCCAAGCAGATCGGCCTGAAGATGGCCGACAGCGTGGACCAGCTGGTGGGCGCGCCCGCCGGCTATCACCAGAAGACGGTGGTCACGCAGCTGGCCGAGGCGGTGTTCCAAGGCTTCCCGGTGGGCCTGTACCTCATCGCCGGCGTGACGGGTCTGATCCTCGTCCTGGCCGCCAACACCGCCTTCAACGGTTTCCCGGTGCTGGGCTCGATCCTGGCGCAGGACCGCTACCTGCCCCGGCAGCTGCACACCCGCGGTGACCGGCTGGCCTTCTCCAACGGCATCCTGTTCCTCGCGTTCGCCGCCATCGCGTTCGTGGTGGCGTTCAACGCCGAGGTCACGGCGCTGATCCAGCTGTACATCGTCGGCGTGTTCGTGTCGTTCACGCTGAGCCAGATCGGCATGGTGCGGCACTGGAACCGGTTGCTGCGCACCGAGACCGAAGCGTCCGAGCGGCGCCGTATGCAGCGCGCGCGGATCGTCAACACCATCGGGTTCCTCTGCACCGGCGCTGTGCTGCTGGTGGTCATCGTGACGAAGTTCATGGCCGGGGCCTGGATCGCGATTCTGGCGATGAGCCTGCTGTTCGTCCTGATGAAGGCGATCCACAAGCACTACGACACCGTCGCTCAGGAACTGCGCTCCCAGTCGGGCCCGGACGAGGACGTCGTGCTGCCCAGCCGCAACCACGCCGTCGTTCTGGTGTCCAATCTGCACCTGCCGACGCTGCGGGCACTGGCCTACGCGCGGGCCACCCGGCCGGACGTCCTGGAGGCCATCACCGTCAGCGTCGACGACGCCGAGACGCGCGAGCTGGTGCACAAGTGGGAAGACAGCGACGTGTCGGTCCCGCTCAAGGTCATCGCGTCGCCGTACCGCGAAATCACCAGGCCCATCCTCGATTACGTCAAGCGCATCACCGCCGAGTCGAAGCGCACCGTGGTGACGGTGTTCATCCCGGAGTACGTCGTGGGCCACTGGTGGGAGCACATCCTGCACAACCAGAGTGCGCTGCGGCTGAAGGGCCGGCTGCTGTTCATCCCCAACGTGATGGTGACTTCCGTTCCGTGGCAGCTGAATTCGTCGGAGCGGGTGAAGGTGACCATGGCCCCGGGCTCGGCGCCCGGTGATACGCGACGGGGCATCATCGAGTGAGTGAAGTAACGCTCACCGTTGGCCCGCCGGCCAACGGTGGCAGCTGCGTCGGACGTCACGACGGCCGCGTGATCTTCGTCCGGCACGCGCTGCCGGGCGAGGTGGTGCGCGCCGAGGTGACGTCCGAGCGGGGGTCGTACTGGCACGCCGATGCGATCGAGGTCATCGAGGCGTCACCCGACCGGGTGGATTCGTTGTGCGCGATCGCCGGGGCGCAGGGATCCGGTTGCTGCGACCTGGCTTTCGTCGATCCCGCCGCGGCGCGGCGGCTCAAGGGCGAGGTGGTGGCCAATCAGCTGGCCCGCCTCGGCGGCTACGAGTCTGGTGACCTGGAGGCCGCGGAGGTCGGCACCGTCGGCGCGACCGGGTGGCGTACCCGGGTGCGGCTCGAGGTCGGCGCGGACGGCCGGGCCGGGTTCCACCGCTATCACAGCGACGAGTTGGTGACCGACCTGTCGTGTGCGCAGGTGCCGGCCGGGATGCTGGACGATCTGCCGCTGCAACCGCCCGGCGCGCACGTGCACGTCGTGCTCGACGATGCCGGCAACCGGCACGTCGTGCGGTCCGGTCCGCGCGGGGGCAAGAAGAGCAAGTCCGGCATGACCGAAGTGGTCTCGGGCGAGTACGAAGCCGTGCAGCGCGTAGGCGATCGGGAATGGCGGGTTCCGGTGACGGCGTTCTGGCAGTCGCATCGCGACGCCGCCGGCACCTACAGCGCGCTGGTCGCCGAGTGGGCCGAGCTGTCCGAGGGGCAGACGGCGTGGGATTTATACGGTGGCGCAGGCGTTTTCGCGGCCGCGTTGGCCGGCTCGGTGGGGGAGTCCGGCAAGGTGCTGACGGTGGACACCTCACGCGGATCGGCGCGCGCGGCCCGGGCGGCGCTCGGAGATCTCGGCTGCGTCGAGGTGGTGACCGATTCGGCGCGCCGGGCGCTCGGGAGCCAGCGGGTCGCGGCCGACGTCGCCGTACTCGACCCGCCGCGCACCGGCGCCGGGCACGAGGTCATCGATCAGCTGGCCGCCGCCGGGGTGCCACGGGTGATCCACATCGGTTGTGAGGCAGCCTCTTTCGCGCGCGATATCGGTCTCTACCGTGGACACGGCTACGAGGTGGCGAACCTCCGGGTTTTCGACTCGTTCCCGCTGACGCACCACGTCGAGTGTGTGGCGCTGCTGACCCGGTAAATTTGCGGACAGGTGTGCCGGGAAGCCTGGTCGGCGCCGTTCAACGCTGCCCAGGAGAGTCCCGAATGAACAACCGCAACACGCGCAGGCGCCTGCTGACCCGTGGCAGTTGGCCAGAAGCCCAGCGGTTCACCGAGATTCTCCGCAAGGAGACCGTCGGCGGCATCCTGCTGTTGCTGTCCGCCGGCGTCGCTCTCGTGTGGGCCAATTCGCCTGCGGCCCACAGCTATCACGAGCTGTCCGAGTTCGCGGTCGGTCCGGCGTCGTGGCACCTGCACCTCAGCCTCTCGGCCTGGGCGGCCGACGGGCTCCTGGCGATCTTCTTCTTCGTTGTCGGTGTCGAACTCAAACGCGAGTTCGTCGCCGGCGACCTGCGCGACCCGGCGCGTGCCGCGCTGCCCATCGCCGCCGCCGTCGGCGGCATGCTGGCGCCCGCCGCCATCTTCGTGGGCCTGAATCTGGCGCTGGGGCACCCGGAGAACCTGGACGGCTGGGCGGTGCCGATCGCGACGGACATCGCCTTCGCTCTCGCCGTCCTGGCAGTGATCTCCACGCACCTGCCCACCGCGCTGCGCACCTTTCTGCTGACGCTCGCGGTGGTCGACGACCTGCTGGCCATCATCGTCATCGCGTGTTTCTACACCGATCACCTCAACCCCACGGCGCTGGCGTTGGCCGTCATCCCCGGCGGGCTGTTCGTCGTAGCCGTGCAGCGCGGGATCCGGCACTGGTGGCTGCTGCCGCCGCTCGCGGCGGCGACCTGGGCCCTGGTGCACGCGAGCGGTATCCACGCCACGGTGGCCGGGGTGCTGCTCGGGTTCGGGGTGCCGGTCCTGGGCAGGCACGCGTCGGCAGAGATGTTCGAGCACGCGCTGCGCCCGCTGTCGGCCGGGGTGGCCGTGCCGGTGTTCGCGTTCTTCGCCGCAGGGGTGAGTGTCGGCGGCTGGCCCGGCCTGGTCGACGCGATCACCCACCCGGTGACCGCCGGCGTCCTGCTGGGACTGGTGTTCGGCAAAGCCATCGGCGTGTTCAGCACCACATTCCTGCTGGCGCGATTCACCGGCGCCGAGCTCGACGAGGGACTGGGCTGGCTCGACGTCGCCGGGGTGGCGATGCTGGCCGGGATCGGCTTCACGGTGTCCCTGCTGATCGGTGAGCTGGCGTTCGGTGCGGGCACGTCCGCCAGCGCTGATGCCAAGATCGGCGTGCTCACCGGCTCGGTGATCGCGGGGATGCTGGCCGCGGTGGTGCTGCTGTCCCGCAATGCCGCGTTCCGCCGCATCCACGAGCAGGAGACCGCCGACGACGACGGTGACGGTGTGCCGGACATCTATCAGCCTTGACCGGCTGTACCCGGTACTCGTGCGTAGACTGTCGGAATGCTTGAACAGGTCCGCGGCCCAGCTGATCTGGCGCACCTGTCGCAGCCTCAGCTGACCGAACTTGCCGCCGAGATCCGGGACTTCCTGGTGCACAAGGTGGCCGCCACCGGCGGGCATCTCGGCCCCAACCTGGGTGTCGTCGAGCTGACGCTGGCCCTGCACCGCGTGTTCGATTCGCCGCACGACCCGATCATCTTCGACACCGGTCACCAGGCGTACGTCCACAAGATGCTGACCGGCCGGTGCCCCGACTTCGAGACGCTGCGCATGAAGGGCGGCCTGTCCGGTTATCCGTGTCGCGCCGAGAGTGAACACGACTGGGTCGAGTCCAGCCACGCCAGCACCGCGCTGTCCTACGCCGACGGGCTGGCCAAGGCCTTCGAGCTCTCCGGCTATCGCAACCGGCACGTCGTCGCCGTCGTCGGTGACGGCGCGCTCACCGGCGGCATGTGCTGGGAGGCGCTCAACAACATCGCGGCCGCCAATCGGCCGATCGTCATCGTCGTCAACGACAACGGCCGCAGCTACGCGCCGACCATCGGTGGTCTGGCCGACCACTTCGCGGCACTGCGCCTGCAGCCCGGCTACGAAAAGGCGCTCGAACGCGGCAAGCACGCGCTGCGCGGCGTGCCCGTCGTCGGCGAGTTCTGTTACCAGTGCGTGCACAGCATCAAGGCCGGCATCAAGGATGCGCTGGCCCCGCAGGCGCTGTTCACCGATCTGGGGCTCAAGTACGTCGGGCCCATAGACGGGCACGACGAGCACGCTGTCGAGGCGGCGCTGCGGCACGCCCGCGGTTTCAACGCACCCGTGATCGTGCACGTCGTCACCCGCAAGGGCATGGGTTACTCGCACGCGGAGAACGACGAAGCCGAGCAGATGCACTCTACCGGCATCATCGACCCGCACACCGGGCGGTCCACCGCCGAGTCGGTGCTCGGCTGGACGTCGGTGTTCTCCGAGGAGCTGATCAAGCAGGCCACCAAGCGGCGCGACATCGTCGCGATCACCGCGGCCATGCCGGGGCCGACGGGCCTGTCGGCGTTCCGGCAGCGGTTCCCCGACCGGTTCTTCGATGTCGGTATCGCCGAGCAGCACGCGATGACGTCGGCCGCGGGTCTCGCCATGGGCGGGATGCACCCCGTCGTCGCCATCTACTCGACGTTCCTGAACCGGGCGTTCGACCAGATCATGATGGACGTGGCGCTGCACAAGCTGCCCGTCACCATGGTTCTCGACCGCGCCGGCATCACCGGCAACGACGGCGCCAGCCACAACGGTGTGTGGGACATGTCGATGCTCGGCATCGTGCCCGGCATGCGGGTCGCCGCACCGCGCGACGCCGCCCGGCTGCGTGAGGAACTCGGCGAGGCAGTGGCCGTCGATGACGGGCCGACCGCCATCCGCTTCCCGAAAGGCGCTGTCGGCGAAGACATCCCGGCCGTCCGCCGCCAGCATGGCGTCGACATCCTGACCGAGCCCGCCGACGGCCTGTCCGACGACGTGCTGCTGGTCGCCGTCGGCGCGTTCGCCCGGATGGCGCTGCTGGTCGCCGACCGGTTGCGCAAGCAGGGCATCGGCGTCACCGTCGTCGACCCCCGCTGGGTGCTGCCCGTTCCGACGGCCATCGCCGATCTGGCCCGGGCGCACAAACTCGTTGTCACGCTTGAGGACAACGGTGTTGCCGGCGGCATCGGCTCCGCGGTCTCGGCCTCGCTGCGTCGTGCCGAGATCGACGTGCCGTGCCGCGACGTCGGTGTGCCGCAGGAATTCCAGGAGCACGCGACTCGCAGCGAGGTTCTGATGTCGGTCGGCCTGACCGATCAGGACATCGCCCGCCAGGTCACCGGGTGGGTCGCCGCCATCGGCAGCTCGGTCGACATCGCCTCGCAGTAGTAGCTCACTTCCCGCGAGCGGCCGTGTTTGTACACCCAAACCCGGTGTGTCGCGTGCATTTTGGGGCCGCTCGATCGAGCGGAGGGACATTTCTGCCCGCGCCCTTCGTGCTGTACAAGTTCGGCAGGCGCACACTCGAGTTCGGGTGAATCGAAACGAATTTCGCCAAGGATCGAGTGCACTGCCGCGAGCCCAGCTCCCCGCCGTGTGCGCGCAGATTGACCGGTGCCGTCGTCGTTTGGCTACGACTGGGGCGGTGAAATTGCCGTCGGCGACCGTTGCCTGGCGGCCCTATCATTTTCTGTGGGGGCTAGTTTGAGGGGGTTTACGTGGCCGTGCCGAGCGATCCGTTGAAGGTCGATCCAATCGAGCTGCGAATGACTGCTGACCGCTTGGATGGTCACAGCAGTGATTTCTCCACCGAACATCTCAAGGCGCATGCTGCGGCAAGCCAAGCGGCGCTGGGCTCGGGACTGTCGGCCGCTGCACTGCCGGAAATGTTGGCTGCTTGGGAAGCGGACGGCGCACATTTTGGTGAACGCTTCGCGTCACACGCGGAGGGACATCGCGGGGCTGCGGGCGCATATGAACGCACCGATAGTAGTGGCGCGGCGCGAATCACCGACACAGGGTTGTGATCTGAACTCGTGTCGCTGCAGGTGCTGCGGGAGTGGGTTCCTGAGATCGCAGGGCTGGCCAAAGCTACGCGTGACGCGTCCGTCAACCACGCGAACTCTGCGGAGCTCTACCAACAGTTGGTGAAAACCTCCACGTGGCAAGGTCAGGCTGCGCAGGAGGCGATGATGTCGATGTTGATGAGCGCCGCGGCTCACAACGTCAGGTCAGAGGACTTGTCATCGGCGGCGGCCGCGATGGACCACGCAGAAGAAGATGCCACCGCCCTCGCTACCACTGTGAAAGCGATTCTCGACGATGCGGCCGCAGCACCGGCGGTGGAAGTTGATCAAATAACCAACAAGGTGAGCGTTCCAGCGAACTACGACTATCTCGATGATGAGACCAAACTGAAAGTATCGAAGAAGATCGCCGATTTGGAGGCACGGATCGCTGACGCGCAGGCCGAAGGCGACCGAATCGACGCTGATCTGGCCAAAGCGATTGCGAAGGCGACAGGGTTGCCGGAACCGACGAAGACGCCGACGACACTGGCAGAGCTGCTGGGACTGACCGGTGAGGGGCCGCTCGCACCCGGTGAGGTCCGAAACATGGGGCCGATCGCCGGGACCGACAGCCCCGACGCTATCCCCGGGATTCGCGCAGCGGACTTGGGCGAGGTCATCACGCTGCCGGACGGCACAAAGGTGGCAATTTTCGGGGACTCCTATGCCAACCCTCAGGTCGGTGGACCTGGGAATGAGCACTATCCCTCAGTTGCGGTGCCTGTGACGTTCGACAAGAACGGCAAGCCTCATTTCGGTGCGCCGCTGACCGGGACCAACCTCAACAGCGGGTTGCCAAATGAATCACCGGGACCGCATACCCTCTTCCCGATACCCGATGCGGCTCGTGCAGCGGGAGCCAACAACGCGCTGCCGGCGGGCAGCGTCAAGATCGGCAACGACACCTACATGATGGTTGTGGGCACGAACACGAGCGAGGGCCTCAGTCCGAAGGGCTCGTGGCTGGTAAAGGTCACGAACGATCCGGCCGCCGGCTGGAAGCCGATCGAGGGCAGTTATAGGTCTGTCGCCGACAACCCCACGTTGCCAACTCAATTCAGCGGCTACCAAGGCAGTGACGGCAAGGTGTACATCGCCGCGGATGCGTTCGACCGCAGCCAAGGCGTCTCCATGTATCGGGTTGATCCCGCGCACATCAGCGACCGCGGGGCGTGGGAACCGTACGACCCGGGCAACAACACCTGGGGCGCGGCGGGACAGCCAGCGACCTCGACAATCACACCTGACGGTCAGAACTGGGGAGAACTGAGCTTCCGGGAGGTTGAAGGTAAACCGGTTCTCGCAGGCACGAACCTCCATAGTGGCGACGGTGATACGAACATGCCTACAGTCGAGGTACACGTTGGCGACAATCAAACTAACGTCGTTAGGCCGGGTGGAGCCCCGATTGTGGTGATGGACAATACCTCGGGAGCACCGAACCACGTGCCAGCGCCGTACGGCGGCTACATTCTGCCCGGATCGACACTGGATAATCTCGGTTTGTTTGGCAGCCAGTGGTTTCAGCCGGTAGATGCGGACAAGCATCCTATCGGTCCGGTGCATTACGACGTGCAGGATATTCATGTCAATGTCAAGCCCCGCTAGGGGTATCCGCAGCTACCACCATCGAGAGGAACGATCAAGATGATTCGGTTCGCACTTACTCTGGTGCTTCTTGCGTCGATCGTCTTGACTTCCGCTTGCACCGCTTCTGCGGAACCACATGAATCTGGTGGACCAGTGGCATTCCCCGATATGAGCGGCTACACACCCGCAAACCCTGATGACTATGCGCAAGCGCTCGACAACCCGGGCCGCCCCGAAAAACTCATCAAATACGCGTTCGATACTCCTGATGGGGTTCGATGCAGTTTTGGGAAACCTGCCTCAGCGTCCTGCGGAGGTAACAACCTTCCCGCAGTTTCTCCCGCAACATGCGATTCCGCGCAAGGTATCTACCGCTACAACGTAATGAGTACGAGTCGAGGTCTGCAGCAATGGCCTAGGGGTAGCTCGAATTGCTCGGAGGATTCGCCGCCGCACAAAGTTCTTCCTCCATTCCACACACTGACGGTCAACGGTGTGGTTTGCGGTGTGGATGACAAAGGCATGACGGCGTGCAAGGACCCGCAAGGTCAAGGTTTCGTATTGTCTCCGTCCTGGTCGGGCTGGATACCAAAGGTGTGAATGATCATTCGCCTGATGGCCGTATCGCTGTTTTCCACCCTGATGGTGCTGCCGTCAGCTTGTGACGCCGCTGCGCGTCCGCCAATTCACAGCGAGCTATCCCATTCGGTGGAGCCCGGGAAATTCCCTGATATGAGCGGCTACACCGCCGTTAACCCAGACGAATACAAGTGGCAATCCAATAATCCCGGCCGTCCGAACAAGATAACAACATACGGGTTCAGCACACCTGACGGAATTTGGTGTACTTTCGGTCAATCTCCTGCGGCAAGCTGTGTCGGCAACAACTTCCCAGCCGTTGCTCCTGCGCAATGCGACCCGTCAAACGGCCCAGTTGAGTCGAATGCGATCAGTACCGATCACGAAATGTGGCAGGTCGGTGACCCGACATGTGGCGGTTCTGCATCGACCAAGAAGGTCTTGCCGCCGTTCCACACACTGACAGTATTCGGGGTCACTTGCGGTGTGGATGACAAGAAAATGACCGCCTGCAAAGACCCTCAGGGCCGGGGGTTTGTCTTGTCACCGTCGTGGTCTGGCTGGATACCCAAGGTCTGACCGGTTTCGCGGCGATACCGCTCATTCGTCGACCGGTGACACGTACTCGCGAACGGACACCGCTGCTGTTCGGCGCGGGTCGCCGCCCGAGGGTGGCTCTAGGTCGACCTTGCCTGGTCATATGCGTCAGATAATCACGCGGCGCCACCCTCGGGCGCTGCGTTGGCCCGGACGGTGTTGAGGATCGATACGATGTTGTCGACGTCGGCCTCCGGGAACACCTCTTCAGGGCCGGTCGGCGCTTTGTCGGTGTAGGGGGAGTCATACAGTCGCGCGACGGCGACGACGCCCGTTGCGGTCAGTTCGGTGACGATGAGGTTGATGAACCGAATCTGGTCGGCAGTGAATCGCGATCCGTCGAGGTAGGCCCCGAATGCTTCTGTCGCTGCAGCTCGATCCAGGCCGACGAGCGATCGGACGAACAGTCCGAGCCCGTCCACTTTGGCCAAGTCGATGTCGGCGGGATCGCCCACACCGCTGTCAATCAGCATGCGCTCCAATGCGATCAGATCGTCGGGCGTGAGTGGCTTGTTACGGTGCAGGCGTTGCAGCGTGATGTGGTCCAGGTGGGACCTGAGGTACGCCCTGGCTTTCGCCTTGAACCGGTCCCAGTTGGTCCCCGGAGTGACGTTGGGTAGATCGACCAAGGTTGCTTCACTGAGTTCGTCCTGAAAGTCGGTGTATACAACGGTCTTCTGGGCGGGGTCCAGGAAGCGGACCAGTGCACGCACCCGCAGCCGGACGAGTTCGAGCATGGGCAGGGTGACGTCGACCCACCACTCGTCGGCGCAGATGTCGTCAAGGAGGGCCTGTTGCGCCGCGACCGACGGAATCGAGGTCTTGGTGAGCAGTCCTTCGGCGATTCCCTGAATTTTCGTCCGGATCCGTTCAGCCGCTACGGCATCGCCCTCGAGCTGTGCCAGTTGGCGGCGCAGGATCAACAGGTCGAACCGCTTGGCCTGTTCGTCGGTGTCCAGCTCCGAGGAGGGCAGCCCAGCGAGTTGAGCGGCGACGTCGCCTGCGGCTTCGTGCGTCAACGACGACCACGCGGGCCATTGTGCGTACTGTTCGACGAGTCTGCGGTGAGGCCGGACCAACACGTTGTCCATGTTCATGCCGACGACGATCTTGTGCAGGCTCCATGCGGTGTCGACGCGAAGCCCGCGTTCGGTTTCGGTGCCGTGGCCCTCGGGCGGATTCGTCCCAGGGACAGCAGAATCCAGTGCTGTGACCAGTCCGACCCGAGTTTCGAAGAGTCGCTGATTCAACGATTTCTGTAGCGAACCCTCCGTGCCGGGCAGATCCTGGCTGAAGAACTCCAGGTTGCCACAACAGTCGAAGACGTAGAAGTTCTCCTTGTCCTGTCCAGGTCCGAACAGGTTGGGACGCAAGCGAGTTCCGCGGCCGATCATCTGCCAGAACTTGCTCTTGGATCGGATCTCTTTGAAGAACACCAGATTCACCACGTCCGGCACGTCGATGCCGGTGTCGAGCATGTCGACCGAGATGGCGATGTGCGGGCCTTTATCGGTGACGGAGAAGTCATCGATGAGGCTCTGCGCGCGTTCGGTGCTGTGAGTGATGACGCGTGCAAACGACCCGGCGTACTCGGGATACTGGATGTCGAAGCGTTCGGCGATGAACTGCGCGTGGGCCTGGTTCTTGGCGAAGATGACCGTCTTACCGAGGCGGTCGCCGCCGGCGACCTTGTGCCCCTGCGACATTAGCTGAGCCAGAATCTTGTCGACGGTGTCGGCGTTGAACCAGAAGCGTCCCAGCTCCTCTGCCGACATCGCGTCGGGAGTGTCATCGTCACCCCAGTCCAGGGAGTCCCATTCGTCCTTCTGCGCTTCGGTCAGTTCGTCGTACCGAATGCCTTGGCGCAGGAATTTGGTTCCCACCGAAATCCCCACGGCGGGAACAAGAAAACCTTCTTTGACGGCGTCATCCAAGCTGTAGGCATCGGTGGGCATACCGTCTTCGAGGTTGAATAGCCGGTAGGTGTTGTGGTCCACCTCGTCCTTGGGCGTCGCGGTGAGGCCGACCAACAGGGAGTCGAACCACTCGAAGATGGCACGATACTTCTGGTACACCGACCGGTGCGCCTCGTCGATGACGACCAGGTCGAAATAGCCTGGGCCAAAAGGGCGTATGCCGTCGTCGACGGAATTGATCAGGTTCAGCATCGTGGGGTAGGTGCTGACGTACACCCGGCCGTCGGTGATCTTCTCGGTCACCAAGTTCACGGTGGTGGCGTTCGGCAGGTGTTCCTTGAACGCGCCGACCGCCTGATTGACCAGGGCTGTGCGGTCGGCCAGGAACAACACTCGCTTTACCCAGCCAGCTTCCATGAGCTGCTTGACCAGCGCGATGACGGTGCGTGTCTTGCCCGAGCCTGTGGCCATCACCAGCAGCGCCTCGCGCTTGTGGGCGGTGAATTCTTCGCCGACCCGGCGGATTGCGTGAATCTGGTAGTGCCGCTCGACGATCTCCGAGTCGATCTCTGCGCCCACCAGCGGCTTGCGGGATGTGCGCCGCGAAATCGTCAGGGCGAGTTCGTCGGCGGTGAAGAAGCCTTGGACCTGACGGGGCGGGTAGCCGCCGGCGTCGTCCCACATCCAGTGTTCATAGCCGTTGGTGTAGAAGATGATCGGGCGCCGGCCGGTCATCTTCTCCAGGCAGTCGGCGTACTGCTTGGCCTGCTCCTGGCCGACGTGTGGACTCCTGCTGGTTCGCTTGGCTTCGACGACGGCGAGTGGCAGACCGTCAGCACCCCACAGCACATAGTCGACGTAACCCATGCCGCCGCTGGGCATTCCCGTGACTTCGAACTCGCGGTCCCGTGGTTGGTCGAGGGTCCAACCGGCCTCGGCGAGATCGAGGTCGATGTACTCGGTGCGGGTCTGCGCTTCGTTGTAGTCGCGATCGTCGGGCTGCTGCTTCGCGGCCTGGGCGGCTTTGATTTGCTCACGCAGCGCGGCGATCTCGGCGTCTTTCGACGCGGCGAGCTCGTCTTTTTCTGCCAGGGCTTTGGCGTGTGCTTCGTCCTGTGCCTTGAACTTCGTGGCCAGCTGGGCGACCTCGTCACGGCTCAGGGGCGCGGCCTTCGCCGCCAGCTTGGGATCGAACGGCAGCTTGAGTGGCGCGGCCTTGGGATAGGCCGAGTGGTGGTAGACGGCCCACACCGTGACGTGGTGAAGTTCCCGCAGGACCGCGAGCGCGATGTTCGGCGCGATGGCGCGCCGTTCGTGCACCGCCGCGTTGCCGGCTTTGCGAATCAGGTTGAGCTTGTGAACGATTGCCGGCGGCACTTGGGTACTGAACGGACGTTCGTTGATCCGGGCGGCCAGGTCGTCTTTGTATGGCAGCGGGAGATCCATCACGTCGTAAAGCAGGCCGACGAGTTGTTCGATGGCGCGCCGGCCGTAGATGCAGGCCGAGCGCGGATCGGAGGCCAGGTAGCTCTCGGCGCGGGCACAGTCGGATTGGATGTCGGGCCATTCAGCGGCACCGATGAATGCGAAATTGCTCATCCGCGCTCAGCCGGAATGTTCATTCACGAACATAGTCGGACTCACAGGGTCACTGTACTGGTAGTGAGCAACATGATCGTCAATTTCTGCCGGTCAATGGTCGAGGTGTTGTCACGAGTTGTCACGATGCGAATTCCTTTGCTGGCGGGCGAACCGAGCAGTGTTGCATGTCGAGCCGACAAGTTGTGACTGATTGGTTGCTCGGTTCAAAAACTAGGACGGCCCGCCTATTCGTCGGCTTCGCGCAGGGTGCCGCGGAAGGTCCGTTCGGGCTTGCCTGCTTCAGTCCACTCGCGATAGCTGCGCACGGCGTGTCCGAAGACCTTCGTCAGGTGTTTCCCGTCGCGTCGGTTGACTGCTCCCTCTACGAGGTCTGTTGGCTTAGTCATGGTTTCGCGCATCGGAAAGTCAACCGCAGGTAGGTATGCGTCGGCCACGGGGAGGGCCACCCATGTCCCTTCACAAGCACGGCGAAATGTTTCGCCAACGTAGTAGACGTACCTCATGGTCGTGTGGACGTTGTCGAGCGAGAAAGCGCTTCGATGGTTGTCGTACAGGTCGAGGAGCTTCTGTTCGACTATCGCCAAGCTCGCTTCGGTGTACATCTGCTCGCGTATCTCGGGGAGGTCGTAGTACGGGAATTCGATCTCCATGACGGCTTCCTGCATCTTCAGCCAGCCCAGGAACTGTTCGTTGGACTGTGCATCGCGGAACGCTCGAGTGAGTTGCGTCGGGACGTAGTCGAAGGACTCACCCATGACGATTCTTCAACGTCAGCCACTCATTCCTCGCGCAAGGTGCCGCCAAACTCCCTTGGTGGACGACCCTTTTCAGCCCATTCGTCATAGAGACGCAGAATGTTGTTGTACACGCGCGTGATCTCCAGGCCTGTTCGGCGGGTGAGTGCGAATCGGATCAACAGCAAGGGTTGAACCAACATCTCGTCGAAGAGCACGTCGATGGCCGGGAGCAACGCTCCCGGTTGGCCTTTCTGGCTGGGCGGCGGCAGTGCTACCCAGGTTGCTTCAATGGCGCGTCGGACTGTTTCGCCAACGTAGTACGCGTAGCGCATCGTTCGGTGAACAGCTTCCTCATTTGCATAGGCGCTGGGATCGTCGGGGTACAGCTCCATCAGCTTCTGTTCGACTACCGCAAGACTGTCTTTGGTGAACATGATGTCGCGCACGTCCGGTAGGTCTTCATAGGGAAATTCGATTTCCATCGAGGCTTCCTGCATCTTCAGCCAACCCAAGAACTGTTCGTTGGTTTGCGCTTCGCGGAACGCCTTGGTGAGTTGCACGGGGACGTAGTCGAACGACTTACCCATCCTGATTCTCCCTGTTGGTCACAGTCGATTCACCGTGAACTGGTCTGGATATCTGTCTTGCAGACTCTGGAGCGCAGCGATCTCCGCTGGGCTGTACGGATAGTTTGCGTTGAGGTTGTAGGTGAGCTGATGACCGAGGGCTAGAACGCGTTCGTCTTTGGCCAGCTGGTCCATGTCGAGGCGTCCACTCTTGTTCTCGATGAACTCGTTGAGATCGGGACTCACCCAGTCCCAGCGACGACCGGGGACGATCGTCTGGTCTGAGTATTGCGAATGCCATCCGTCGTCCTTGCTGTAGCCCATCACTTCGGCCGCGTACTTGTCGAACCACCAGCCGTTTGCAGAGTTCTCTTGAAGCTGGTCGTAGTTGGAGCTCCAGCGATTCCAGTCCCACTCCTGGCCGCCGCGGTGCAGATAGTTCTGCCAGGCCAGCCACTTGGACAGAGGAATGCGATGGTGATGGGTCTTGGTGCCGTCGGGATCGTAGATCTCGATGTCAACGAACTTTTGGTTGTCAAGCAGACCTTTTTTGGCCGGGTCGAGTGCAACTGTGAGTGAGTCAATGGCTGTCGCAGCGGTTTCTACCGCGGCGATGTAGCTCCGGATGTTGGTGCCGGCCTGGTTGAGCCTCCAGCGCATGGCCGCGGGCACGGCCCGGAATGACGCGCCGCCAGTGACTTCCGACGACAGCACCACGACTGACGCGGCCCCGCCCATCCACATCGCGGTGCTGTTGACCTCACTGGCGATGTTCGCGCGCATCGCGCTGGTGGCTGCAGAGAAGCTGTGCGTTAGGGCACTCAGTGTGCGGCCGTCGGCGGCGACGGCATCCGCGGGAGCGCTCAGATTGGCGATTGTCTCGTAGAACGCGGTGGCGTCGGGCATGTCGTGGTCCGGTCGTCTGACCTGATTCACCACGTCACTGACAGCTTCAGCGACCGTCGTTGCGAACCGTTGCCACATGTCCGAAGCGGCGTCGAGGCCCTTCGTGTCTGCGTTCGGAGTTTCCTTGCCGACCGCCTCGACCAAGCCGGGAATGATGTCGGTCAGACCGACGCCATTGGCGCCCACGGAACTGGAGATCGTCGACGACGGTTCAGAGATCGCCGGTCGCGGTGGCAGATTGGCCGGGACGGGAATCTTGCGACGGCCGGCGTGGAATTCAGCCCACGCATGGTTGACTCCGGCTTGGTAGACGCGTCCAGCCAGCGAAGACCAGGCTTGTGCCAGCGAATCGGCGCCACCGACAGCATCGCGCGCGGCGCTGTCATACCGCGATCCCCATTTCGTGCCGACCGGGTCGTTGCCGGCCATGTGGCCGGACCCGTGCGATGCGCCTGAGACCACGCCGGCAGCACCAGCCACCTTCGATCCCGCACGGCCGAGTATCGCCGCGGTCAGGAAATACCAGTCTGAATCGACAACCCAAGTACCCATGGATGCTCGCTACTTGCCGGCCATGCGCAGATTCATCGCCATGACGGTCCGGTAGGCGTCTTCGGCCTGGGTGGACCACGCGGTGAAGTCCGCGAGCGCGGTGCGCATGTCGTGCGCTGACCGCACCCAGTTCCGGTGGCGAGCCTCGTATGCTTCGGCGGCTGCACCGTCCCACGACTGTGACACCTGACCGATAAGCGATTCCACCCGGCTCAACGATGTCTCGCAGTGCGCTAGGTAGGCCTGCATTTTCGACCGCAGTTCATTGAGCGCGTCGACGTCGACGGTGTACCCAGTCATTGCGACCTACCGCTCATCCCACGCGCTGCGAACGATCGATCCACCGCGCTCATCCTGTGCTGCGTAGGCCGCCACGCTTTGGACGACCCGGATCGCGATTTCGTCGGCGTCGTCGACGATGTTCGTCGCGGCGGCGCGAAACTCATCCCAGTCGCGGCCGAACATCCGAGCGGCCTCACCGCGCCACGAACCTTCGACGACGTCATCGACCGACGCGACGAGCTGGCGCAGTTCTTCACGCAACTCATCGGCGATGGTCCGAAACTCGTCCGC
The DNA here is from genome assembly GCF_046250085.1 of Mycobacterium sp. SMC-16. Classification (NCBI taxonomy): domain Bacteria; kingdom Bacillati; phylum Actinomycetota; class Actinomycetes; order Mycobacteriales; family Mycobacteriaceae; genus Mycobacterium; species Mycobacterium sp. SMC-16. The sequence goes on along the minus strand of NZ_CP176427.1, from coordinate 3,498,803 downwards.
AGCTGCTTTGACCGGCTCGGTCTCGATGCGCAGCCGTGCGCCCCCCACGTCCGCCATGCGACCCCCTTCGCCGACTTCAAGCGCCAGTCTAGCGAGGCCGACGATCAATGCCGGATGTCCCACAGGTGCACATGCCCGGGCATCTGTTGGTCCGTGAACCATTCCCAGTCTTCGTATCGGTCGGCCGCGGACCGCCAATGGTCGGCCTCGGTGTCGCGGCCGACCGCCCGCAACACCGCGGCGACCCATCGCTGGAGCTCCTGGCTTTTGTCGTGGAAGCAGACACCGTCGAGCATCTCGATTGCCTCCCGCGTGCTGCCGTCGATCGCGGAATCCATATGCTGTGGCGCGATTTCGGCGAAATCCAGCTCTGCCAGCGCGAGCCGGTACGCCGCATCAGCTGCCCGCATCGGGTGGTACATCTCACGGCGTTCGATCAGATTGGACGCCATTTCCTTGGCCAGCGCCACCGATTCCTCGGACGGCGGCAGGAAGTCGATCAACGCCCAAAAGGTGTGCAGCAACAGCTCGGGATCGTGGGCGTCGACCTGCCGGGCGAGCACCACGGCGGATCGATAGGCGGACTCAGCTTCGTCCAGGTCGCCGAGCTCCTCATACGCCGCGCCGAGTTGGGTGCTGAGGTGGGAGGCGAGATTGAGCCGACCCGATATCAGATGCTCGTCCATCTCGACCCGCAGGTCCGCGATCCGCTCGCTCAGCGTCTTTGGTGGATTCAACTCGTCCACGATCGTGCGGATCTTCTGATTCAACCGGGTGCTATCGGTGCCGTAAGTAGACATCGACTGCGAGTCGAGATCGTTGCCCGCCAACGCCATCGTCAGTGCATCGCAACGCAATCGGCGCGCCTGACTGTAGTGATCCAGAGCCTTCTCCAACTGTCCTGCCCCGGCTGCCTCATCGCCGAGGAATTCGCATTCCTCAGCGGTCGGTTGCTCGCTCATCTCCCGACCTCCGTTCCGTCCATGCCCGCCGCGAGCAGGATGACGTCGTCGAGGGCCTCCGAGAGCAGCGCTCGGTCCTCGGGGCCATCACATTGGGCGGCCATCCGCGCCTGCACGTAGAGCAACTGGATGAGCCGGTCGAACACCAGGTCATCGTTCGTCCGGGTCAGGGCACGGATCACTCGGTTGCTCCAGTTCACCACCAGATGCACGAGGTTGCCGTACCCAGGCGATGCCGCGTCGATCTGCCCGTGCCCGATGAAGACCGCGGGCAGGTCGGCGGAGGGAAACTGGCGCACCACAACGCGAGCACCAGATGCTTTGAGCGCCTGGGTCGCTCGCTGTTCGAAAGTCAGAATGTCGCCGACCGCGTCCGTGGGCGGTACGGCGAGTGCGGCGACTTCGGAAGCGGGGTAGGCGCGGGTGACCGTCACTCCGGAAACGACCTGCGGCAGCATCAGCAGCACCTCCTGGTCCAGGGTGTGGCCGGCGTTGACGACGAGTCGTCCATCGGGGTTGAAGCTGGCGATGGTGTGAAATTCCTTGACGGACACGGCATAGAGAACGTTCGGGCTGTGGGCGACCACGTCGACCAGGCGCATCTGCCCTGCTGTCGTTTGGACCGTCAGCATCGGTAGGACGACTTCGGCAAGCTCCAGATTCTCGCCGTCTGCGTCACGTGTGGCTGCCGAGCGCAGCTCCAGTTCGTTGTCGGCGACGAACTCGGAGAACCGCTGCGGGTCGGTATCTGCCAAGGTGCGCAACCACTTCAGCGCTGCCTGCCCGAGCTTGCGTCGGGTCGCGACCAGCGCCGCGTTGTCGACGATGGCCTCACGGCTGGCTGTCGGCTCCAGTGTGGTCGAGTTGGCTACCGCCCAGGCAAAGAACGCCCATGACGGAAGCAGCGTCGCGTCCACGTCGTCAATCAGCATGTCGTTGACGTACACCCGGTTTCGGGCGCTGGACTTCGATTTGCCCACCGCCGTACCGATGTAGGCGACGGCATCCAAACCGAGGCCGGCGTCGTTGATCGCAACGACGTCGAACTGGCGCCCCACTCCGACCCCGCCGTACACGGGTGGAACACCCTGCTGCACGCTGGAGCGGTGGGATCCGAAGTCGTCAGCCCAGGGGTACCGGCGTGAAACTTCCCTGTTTCCTTGACTTCTCAGCACAGTGATGTCGATCGGCAGAAACTCGGCGTAGCGCTGGACCAGGGGAGTCACCTGCTCCGCACGGGCCCATCCGATCATGTCTGGACGGGGCCGAAGCCGGACGGTGGTGCCGACGGCGACGTCGTCGGCGATGGTCCGGACGGTGTAGGTCCCATCGCTGTTGCCGACCCACTCAATCGGCGCGGAGCCGTCGGCGCTGCGCGAGATCACGGTGATCTCGTCGGCGATCAGAAAACAGCTCAGCAGGCCGATGCCGAACTGCCCGATGTAGGTGCGCCTGCTGCGGGCCAACTCGTCACGCTTGGAACTCGCGCCGACGGTGGCCAGGAACTGCTCGACTTGATCTGCGGTGACGCCGATGCCGGCGTCGGTGATCGCGAATTCGTTGGCCGGGGAGTCCGGAGAGGTGACGCCGAATGGCGAGATGGTGATGGTCCGCGGGGTCGGTGTGTCGCTGAGCGCGTCGCGGGCGAGGGTGGCGTCGAAGGCGTTCTGAATCAATTCCCGGACGTACACGCCCGGGCTGGAATAGAGGTTCTTGCTGAGCAGCGAGATGACGCCGCCGAGATCCACTCGGAAGTTCTGTTGCTGCGGTGCGGACATTGTGGATTCTCCTGCGTCGGTTCGGTCGAAAGCCGCATAGCTTCGCACGCGCCACCGACAAGTCGGGCTCGATGGCCCGTCGACCGTCTGAATGTCGGAGTCGGCGTGTATGACTTGAGCGACGAATTGGGGAGGAGTCGATGATGCGCGTCAACCTGTGGGGTGGCGGACCGACGCTGGCACTTGCGGAGTACTGGCAACAGAGCGGGCTGCTGCCCGACGATCCGCCCGGAACTCAGGCGTTCGGCTACCTGTTCAGTGACGACGCAACGGGAACCGTGACGACGCGGCCCTACCCGACCAAGTACGCGATGCCGCTGGACAAGGATCAGATGATCGACGGCCTCCTCGAAGCTGACGCCGTCGTTGCCGGACAGGCCGGGCTTATCGAGGTCGACGTCGAGCGGACGTCAAGTGGGGTGCCGTTCGTGTACAGCCTCATGAAGATCAAGCAGGAATCTGGCGGTGTGCAGTACAACCTGACGTTGCACCTACACGCTGAGCATGTACAACAGGTTCAGGGTTTCTTCATCGAAGGTCACACCACCGGCGTGCGCGACGCTGCGGTGTATGAGATTGCGCGGCAAAATAATTGGCTTCATGAGCCCACTGCGGATGACCCGATGGGAGGCTGGGCCCGCGACCCCTACACCGGACTGAAGACGGGCTTCGTGATGAACATGAGCGAGCTGCCTGATTTCGACGGCCAGTTTCCGGCACATCCGCTGTCGATGGCGAGGGAAGTCATTGGCGCTGTTCGGGCGAGTTGAATCGCCGTCGTGAGACCAGGGGGAGGTCTATGTCGATGGGCTTGTGGAGTAATCACGATGCGGTGGAGGTAGATATGGGCGGCAAGGCATACAAGACGGCAACCAACCGTAAAGCGCTGATCTTCAGCGAGATCGAAGAGCTGCGTCGGAGGGGTTTGAACCAGACTGAGATTGCGGATATGCACGGTGTATCGCGGCAGGCTGTCTCTTGGCACAAAACCACATACGGGGGACAGAAGTCGACCCGTCAGATCGTCAACGAGGCATGGCCTTGGGAGACAACTCATCTGCACGGAAAAGCCGCGCCCTACAAACGGCTTCGGGATCATGCCGAGTACATGGCGACGGATGGCCGTGGGATGAGCGAGGACAAGCTGAAGCGACTGCGTACGTTCTACCGCAAGCTGCGTAATGAGAATCTGGTGGTCGAGTTCGATCCTGACCTGCCGCCTGAGCCCGGCGTAAGCCCACACGGCGGCTTCGCGTACCGGCAGCGGATGGTCCAGGATGGCGATCTGCTGATTCGGGTTAATGACCACACCCAGATCACTGATGACGGCCGGGAGATTTGGTGCTTCCCGCCGGCTGATCCGTAGGTGTTCGACGCACGGTAGACGTAGGAGTACACATTGGCCCCTTTCTTACGGAGGTTTGCATGAGCGGCAAGGCCAAGAAGGCGGCTCACAGCCGAGCATTGGTCTTTGGCGAGATCGAAGAGCTGAGACGAAAAGGGTTTAACCAGACGGAGATTGCGAATCTGCACGGCGTGTCACGGCAGGCTGTCTCATGGCACAAAACGACATACGGGGGACAGAAGTCGACCCGCCAGATCGTCAACCAGGCATGGCCGTGGGAGACCACCTCGTCCCACAGCAAATCGGTGGCCTATCAGCGCCTGCGTGATCACGGTCAGTTCATCGCCGCGGGTGCTCGAGAGATGTCCGACTTCAAGCGGGGGCGGCATGCGGCCTGGGTGAAGATGATGCGCGAGAACGACTTCGTGCTCGAGTTCGACCCGAACATCCCGCCGACGCCTCGTATCGCACCAGGTGGAGGCTTCGCGTACCGTAAGCGCGATCCAAGGCTCGACGGGTTCGAACTGCTGATCCGCGTGAACGAGTTCACCAACCTGACTCCCGAGGGACGACGCCTCTGGAGCTACGCGCCGGGTACGTCTCCACACGCAATTGGGCCCAACGCTACGCCGTAGTTGTTCCCAGACGACACATACTGATCGCGTCCGGATCGCCGCCGTCCACCCAGCTAGGTCGACGGTGACGAAACGGTACCGGTGCCCACTGATCACCACGAATTCGTCGAGTTAATTCTCAATGCCATACGACGGGGTTGCCTGTGGCTGCCGATGCCGCGAAGAGGCGATGGAGGCGCTTGAGCGTCCACCATGCTTCCGTGAGCATGACCCTGCGCTCACCGACAATCAGAGTCTCGGGATACACCAGAGCAGGTTCAGGCTCATCCCCATCGGCGTTCGCCAGTACTCTGCCGAGTCGAGGTAGCCGTGTCGATACGCCGAACGACCGCGCCGTCACCGATTCCATGGTTTGCAGGTTTGTGAATGTGATGCGCGACGTCGGGCTGCCGTCCGGCGCCGGGTCAAATTCAACAGATTCGGGGTCCCACTTCTGTTCCAAGATTCGGGTGCGCAGCAGTTCATCGGCGGGCGCTGCGCGGCTGCGTACAACGAATTCGTAACCGATAACGCCTAACTCGACAAGGTCGGGCCACGGGGACTCGTAATATGGCGACGGACCGAGCGCGTGATATTCATCCAAGATGATTGGCCCCCAGTCTAATTCGTCCTCAACGACGAAGCCGCCCAGGGTACAGATTGTGCGGGTGGACCCCAGATGGTCTTCCTGAAGAAGCAATTCCAGTTCGGGGAGGGCTCGGCGTATCTCGCTGGCTGGTGTGTAACTGTCCATCAGTCCACTGAGTCCGGCCAGGATCATCGCCAGCTTGCCGAACCGGTCGACGGGCAGGCCGGCGGCCACATTACGCAGCCACGCCACACCAGAAATATTTCCGACCCGCTCGCTGACGAACTCCATGTCCTCGTGCGTGCACGCGTGAATCGTCCAGTCGTAGACGTCGTTCGCCACATCGACGTCGCAGTTCTGCTCGTCGATCAGTTCAACATCGCCGCATTCGTTAACCGTGAGCATGGTTCGGGGAACTGGCGGTTCGGTGCACAGTCCGTCGCGAAAACAGTTGCACGCCACGTGCGCATCGAGTCCCATGTCGGTGACCCTAGACGGCGGGTGATTGCCGGGTGCCGAAAGTCAACGTCAGGTCCCAGGGCGCGAGACCCCACGTCTCGATGGCATCCAGCATGATCAGGGGAGCGACTTCGATGGTGTCCGCGCTGGCGGGTGCCGACAACGTGGTGCTCTCATGTCCGGCCACAATGTGCGGTGCCCAAATTTCTGAACCCGATGGCGCAGGGGCGGTTTCGATGATGCTGACGAAGCCATCGCCGTCGGGAATGACGACGAAAAGGCAAAATGGCTCCGGCGGCGCGTCCCATCCGCCCTGCTCGACCAGCAGATATTCGTTGTTGTTCAGCGCGTGGCCGATCGCTTGGGTGAGAAGTTCGCGTACATCGTCGTAGGTGGATTCCGACGGTTCATGGGCGGGCTGCAGTTCGATGATGCTGCCCTGGACTTGCAACGTGCCATCGTCGGTTGGTGACGGGAATCGGGATTGGAGCCACAGGGTGCCGGTGTCCTCGGCGAGGATTGCCACTTCGCGGAACCGGTGCTCTTCACGCACCGTGCGTGCGACGGTTCCGGATCCCATGACGGAACGCAGGTACTCGTCGTCAGGCACCGACCACAACCGGGACGAATCGGTCCAAGTGCGCACCAACCCACCGGCGCACAGGCTCAACTGGGCGACAGTTCCGGTGTCGCCGGGTTTCAGAGGAAAGTCGTTCGACATGCTGGCTCCTTCGGTGTAGTTAACCGGCATGTATATCGGACGGGACCGACAATGCTAGGGCAGCAAGCTCCACAACACCGGAACATCTTGGCCGAAAAGTAGTTCCAGCCGCTGGCGCAGATGCTTCGTGGGCGCGGAGGAGTCAGACACTCGTACGATCACGTTGGCGGCGCGAATCATCGACTCAGTTTCGTCCGGGAGCATGAGCAGCTGTCGCTGTCCCAGCCCGTCAGCCCCCCACCATGTTGCTTCTGCGGTGGGAATCGCCCACGCTTCGGCTAAAGGTTCGACGCGCAAGTCGTCCCACCTAAGTTGTCGGACTCCTGCAAGACCTTCGGCGATAAGCTGCCACAACGCCGCAGGATCGTGCTTGCCCGACTCGGCGTCGTCCAGCCAGTCCGCTGGAAGCGATGCCGCCACAATGGGTTTCGTATGCGCGATCGTTTGCAGCATCAGTGTCAAATCGAGCATTCTCTCGATTGGGGCCGACTCATGTTGCGTGTCGGTGTCCACATCGAACGAGGGGAGGAGTGTCGCGAGCGCATCGGTGATGGGACGGAAAGCGTCGCGCTGCGCTGGCAATTTTTCCAGCGCTCGTGTGACGCCGAACATGATGCGCCGCCGTAGCCAATCGAATGGTGTGTAGTCGACGTCGAAACTCGCGTGCCCGGTAAAAGTCCGCCGCAGCGCGGCCACGCTGTCTGCGTCCGCGATTGGGGGGACGAACTGGAGGTTGTCGTCGACTGAACTCACCGCTGCGCCGTGCTCGCCGTCACGGTTCGCGGCTTGGGCGGTCCAACCGCACTCATTGACTCCGATCAGGAGAACGCCGTCGGCCTGGTCGACATCAGGGACGGCCGCGAGATCCAAACCGATGGAGTTGGCTGCGTAGTCCACGGCAACTTGCGAGAGTTGTTGCAGTCGACCGCTATCGGTGCGTGCATACCCGATAAGCATCTGTCCTCGCCTATTCGCGTTGTTCGCAACGACTTCCCGCGTCAGATGCAACAGGGCCTGAGGATCGTCTGCTTGCCAGCGAGCACGCATGCGGTCTGCCGGAGACACATAGTGGTTGCTAACTGCCCGTTCGAAAGCGCCCAGCATGCTCCACACATTGCCCTCGGCGATCGGATATTTGACCTTGAGTGCGGACAGACTCTGCTGCGTGGTTGGGAGGTCGACCAGCTCCAGGCACCCGATGCCTTGGGACGTCCACCAACGGGCAGCGTCATCTGTGTAGCCGAGATCAGTTGCCAGCGTTACGGAATCCAAATCTGACCAGTCGAGCCGGCCGAGAAACGGGGCGAAATCATGGAGCTTGTACCACTCGTCCTGCCCTTCGGTCACCACCGCGGTGTGAGGATTCGCTGCTCGCCGCAGCGTCGCGATGCGTTTCGCGATGCCGAGTCGCAGGTTCTCGTCGGCTTGCCAATACGTGGCGCCGCCATCGACAAGGCCACTGCAGGTGACCTCCGCGACGAAATCCTTCAATGCGGCACGCACTATCCAGTTATCCGGTGAATGACCATCTGGCAGCATCGGTGTGTCCCAGGCGATTCTGCTGAGCGCCAGATACGTCATTCGGAAGTTGGACGCGCCGCCGACGACGGACTGGATTGGTCCGCTGTTGTCCCCGAATAGTGCACAGTGCGATCCATCTGGCCAGAACACGAACGCGAGAAAGTTGACGCTTGATTGTGCCGGCCGGTACCGCGCGTAGACGACGGTGGCCGTCGGGACATACGACAAGCCAATGAGCGGGTCGCGTGTGCCCTGTACCGGCAGGGTGACGGTGTCCCACTTCGGTGTCGAGCCTGGGAGGATTCGGTAGAGGACATGGATGCCCTGGTCGCTGTTGTCCGCGCGCACCCTTTCCAAGAATTGGACCATCCATTGCTCGTCGAACACGAACTCTCCCTAGAAATTACTGTGCCGCTGTGAGATTCACGATGCCGCCCGATATGTTGCGAACATTTTCTCGAACGCCGCTTCGCTGACCACCGGAATCCCGTACTGGCGCGCCTTGGCAGCTTTGCCGCTCTGCGAGTCAGGATCGGCCGCGACGAGCAGACGCGTCGATTTGGAGATGCCGCCGGACGCGAGGCCCGCAGCACTGATCGCTGAAACCCATTCGTCGCGGCCACGATTCATCTCGCCGGTAAACACGACACGGTCGCCTGGCCGTAGCGAGAAGGTAGTCGATTCGTCCACCACCTCCGGCGTTGCGGCAGCTGCCCACGCCAAGGCCTCATCGACGTACGGCGGGCCGAAACCCAGGGCAGCGGCGACAGCATTGAGCTCGGACCGCTCCTCGTCGGTGACTACGCCGTCGGCCAGAGCTTCCTTCGCTACCGCACGCAGGTAGTCCTGGTGCAGCCGCGCCACGGTGCCCCGCGACAGGCCCGCCGCTTCGGCGGAGGCCAGCAGCTGTTTGCCCTCGCTGCGCGAGATCTCCCGGTCGAGCAAGGCACTATCGAGCGCAACCATGTAGGACGCTTGAGTGGCCCCGATATCACGATGCGGGTTGACCAGGGTGGGCCACTTGTGCTCGATCCGGCCGAAATCATCAGTGAGGGCGACGCCGATCTCCACCACGCGGTCGGTGCGTTCGGGGACCAGATCTGTGGTCTCGAAGTCAATTACAGCGAATGGCATCAGAGTTCGCCTCGGAAGGCGCGGGATTGGAGGGACGCGAAGAGCTCGTCTGCCGACTTTGCGGCGGCAGCGGCTAGTCGCGCCTGTTTGCGCGCTGCGGTACTCACGAGCGCAAAATGCTGCTGTTGTTGAGGAGTCGCAACTGGGGCTCGATACAAGAGGAGCTTGCTCTTAGCGATATTTCGCACACCTGCGGCTCCGCTGGCGTTATGCCGCACGTATGCCAGAAATTCGTCGCTCCGTAGAATCCCCAGGCCGAACGCTTCATCAATTGGACTTTCAGCGGCGATTTCGAGACGCCACACTTTGTCTGGCAGAAACAGATTCTCGCATCGCTGGTCGACTACGGCTGTCGCGCCGAGAAGTTCCAATGAACCGCTAGCTCGACCAAACAATATGTCGCCCATCGCTAGCCGGTGAGCGGCGGGAGGCGCATAGTCAAGGGGCATCGGCTTGCTCGCTATTGGGTCGAACGACCCAGTTGAGATCGCACTCACCTTGATTACCCGATTGGTCGGGTGTGCACCGGCATCGTCGGCCACGACGTTCTTCCCGCTGACGAAGTCGATTCCCAACTCGGCGAGGCTCAGGCGCTGACTGCAGTCACGGACGGAGTCAATGAATACCGCGCTGAGTACGCGATGCCAACGCGCGACTACCTCATGACACTTTGAACTCAGCTCATCGGCCCGGTCGAGGATGGCGGCGATGCGGCGCTGCTCGCCGAGGGGGGCCAACGGCAACTGAATCGCTTTCAGGAACTTGAAATGCCGTGAATAGCCAGCGTCTGGCAGAGTAACAGTGCGCAAGTAGTGGTAAACGTATTTTGGATCGAAGTTATTACGGGCTCGGAGTACTTTGACCCCGTCAGCACCCATTACGAATGGAAAATCCACATACTTCACGGCACGAGTGTGGTCGCCAAAGATGATGTGCTGGCCTTCGAATTTAAACAGGTACCTGGGGTCGTCGGTATATCCGGAGATCAACCTCTTGCCTTGGTCGACGACTGGCAGACGACCTGCTTCGCGATACTCCGAACGGGCTAGCTTGGCGCTGCCACCCGTGATGTCTTCGATTGCGTCGACGAACGGCACTCGCACAGTCATGACAGTATCGCCTTCAAATCGGCTAGGCCCGAGGCGATTTCGCTGTCCAGCTTCTCGATCTCCGTGATGATCTCCAGTGGCGACCGGTGTTCGACCTCGACGGGCACGATCTCCTTGTATCGGTTCAACGACAGGTCATAACCCTGCGCCACGATATCGGAGACCCTCACACAGAACGATTGCTCGGTCCTAGCCCGGTCCAGCTCGGAGGACCCTCGTAAAGCCCACCGCGACAACGCATCCGGAAGATCATTGGCTTCGATGGGATTCCGCTTGTCATCCAGCGAGAACCCGTCGGCACCTACGTCGTAGAACCACACATGATCAGTGCCACCGGAATTGGTCTTGGTGAACAGCAGGATTGCTGTGGACACGCCGGCGTACGGTTTGAAGACTCCTGATGGCAGCTTCACGACGCCGTCGAGCTTCTGATCCTCGACCAACATCCGGCGAAGATCCCTGTGCGCCTTCGATGAGCCGAACAGCACGCCGTCGGGCACGATCACCGCCGCCCGCCCGCCGGGCTTGAGCAGCTTCAAAAACAGTGCGACGAAAAGCAGCTCGGTCTTCTTGGTCTTGACGACCCGCTGAAGATCCTTGGAGGTCGCTTCGTAGTCCAGCGAGCCGGCGAACGGGGGATTGGCAAGGATGAGTGTGTACTTCTCGGCGTCCTCCGATGCGCCCTCGGACAGTGAATCTCGGTATCGGATATCGGGCGCTTCGATGCCGTGCATCAGCATGTTCATCGACCCGATGCGGAGCATGGTGGAGTCGAAGTCATAGCCGTGAAACATGCTGTTGTGGAAGTGCTTCCGCTGCGCAGCGTCGGTCAGTACCGACTCGTGCGTGTCACGTACGTACTCCGAGGCAGAGACCAAGAATCCGGCAGTGCCACAGGCCGGATCGCAAATCTCGTCGGTCGGCCCGGGTGCAGTCATCTTCACCATCAACTCGATGATGTGGCGTGGCGTGCGGAACTGGCCATTCACGCCGGCCGATGCGATCTTGGACAGCAGGTATTCGTACAGGTCGCCGTTGGTGTCGCGGTCAGCCATGGGGATGTCGTCGAGCATGTCGACAACTTTCGACAGCAGCGCCGGGGTCGGGATGGTGAACCGGGCGTCACGCATGTGCTCGGAATACGTGGACCCGTCACCGCCAAGTCCACGCAGCATAGGGAACACGCCTTCGGCGATGAGGCCGTACATGACGCCGGGCTCGTCGTTCTTGAACCGCGACCACCGCAGGTCCTGCTGGTCGGGTCCGAATCGCAGCCCATTGGACGAACCAGTGCGTCGGGCCTTGTTCTCGGCGAGTGTCTCCAGGTCGTCGAGACGGCGGATGAACAGCAGGTAGGTGATCTGCTCGATCACCTCGATCGGGTTGGAGATGCCTCCCGACCAGAACGCATCCCAGACGCGGTCGACCTTGCTCTTCAATTCACCGGTGATCACGGCACTCCTCAACTCCCCGTACAAACCTGAACAGGACTGTATATACGAGGCCACCGACAACCGCGGAGCATGGGCACGTGGCGCGAGACTGCCGGGGATGTCTGTCGCCTGTGCGATGATCCCGGCACTACGTCCGTTGACACCAGTGAGGATCGAATGGCTCGAGGCGACCACATTTGGGTGACAAGGCCTTTGGGCTACACACACCACGGCATCGACTGCGGTGACCGGACGGTCATTCATTTCACGGGAGAGCCTGGCAAGAAATCCGACGCCTCGGTATCGCGCACGACGATGGATGAGTTCGCCCTCGATTCGATTGTTCACCTTCGTGAATACAGCGACAGCGATACGCCTGACGTGGTGATCCAGCGTGCCGAGTCGAAGCTCGGCAGCCGGGACTACCACGTCGTCACCAACAACTGTGAGCACTTCTCCACTTGGTGCTGCACTGGGCGCACGGCGAGTCAACAGGTTCGTATGGTGTCGTCGTTGACCACCACAGGGGCGGCTGCCGCGACGTCGCTGGGTGCTACCGCAGGTGTAGTCGGGGCGGTTGGCTCGGTAGCGGGCGTCAGCGGTGCTGGCATCATGTCGGGCCTTGCCTCCGCGGGCGGGCTTATCGGCGGCGGGGCGGCGATGGGTCCGCTCGCCTTGGCATTGGGACCCGCAGCGGTTTCGATCGGTGCTGTGCAAGTTGGGCTGCGCAAGGACGAGAGCCTGCCGGAGGAAGTGAACGACGCGCGACGCGACGGGCGCATCGCATCGGTGGCGGGTGCTGTGGCGGCCGGCGCCGGCGGGCTGGCCGCCGTCTCTGCGGCGGGCGTAGCCGGCACAAGCGCAGTGGGTATTTCCAGCGGCCTGGCGGCGATTGGGGGACTGGTCGGCGGCGGCATGGTTGCGGGCACGGTCGCTGTCGCAGCTGCACCCGCGGTCGTTGCCGCCGCGGCAGGGTTCGGCGCGTACGTTGCGTCGCGCAAACTTCGAGGTATCAAGCCGACCAAATGGATGCCTGCGGCTCGCGCGGCGTTGAGTGGTTTCGGAGACGGTGCCGCGGACGCGCCTGACGAAGCGTCCTCGGACCCGTCGAAGTAGCCAGCTACTCCGTCAGCCACTTCCACGCGCGGTCAAGAAAGTCGTCGTCCGACTTGGACTTACGTTTGGCCGTGGAGTCCAAAGCGTTCGGCGGAGCGTCTGCTTCGTGGAGCGGCTCGGCAGGCTCCTGGCCGAGTGAACCTCTGATCTCTATGTACGCGGCAGCGAGTGCGCTGGTCTTGTCCAGTGATGGCGATGGTTCCTGCACTTGTGCCGCTTCCACGCCGTACAACTGGGCCGTCAGTCGACTCCGGACATCGTCGCGTTGCTCGGCGATGCGTGCTTGTTCGCGCTCGTCCTGCAGTGACTGGTCAATCTGCTCAGCCTTGTCGGCGCATTCTCGGAGGGCTTTGACCCGTGACCGCGACCGGGATTGCAATTGTTTGACTTGGGCGCGCGCATCATCGACCAAGGCGACATCGGACGGGGCGGGATCGGGGAGGCTTCTAGATTCTTCGATCAACCGATTGAGTTCCACTGTGGCCCTGGAGTTTACGCGGATCATCGCCAGGTCTTCCGTGAAGTCGAGGTCTTCCGGGTCGCCGAGCCAGCCAGTTGAGGCGGCCTCGGAACTCTTGATCCGACTGATTGCTGCTTGAGCTCCGTCGAGCAAGGCCACACCATCTGGGCCGAGTTCCTTGGTCAGTTCGGCGCGTTCAAGTGCCCGTCGTGATTGCTTGGTCGCCGCTGCGTTCTGTGGCGTGCCTTGACGGTTGGGCATGGTCCGGCCGCCCGTGACACTGTGCGCGACCAACAGTGCTATCGCTGATACCCCGACGGCGGGCAGGAGCCCTGCGCCGTCCGTGGCGATGCCGACCCCAATTACTGCGATCAACGCGATAGTCCAGGCGCCGGCCAGGATCTGGAAGTGACTGACGGTTTGCTTGACGTCGAAGCTTTGCCCGCGTTTCTTTCGATCCAGCGCGGAAGCGGTGGCAGTCAGTGCTGAGGCGCCTGCGATGAAGGCAAGAATCGCTAGGACGAGGATCACGACCGCAATCACTACGACGAGACGAAGCATTCCGACGTCCTTTTCTGGTTAGTTGCTGTGGATGCTAGTTGAGCTGGCCGACATGCCTGGCCGAGCGATGCACAGCGGGGGAGTTGAGTGGACGCATACAGGCGACTGGGTCGGTGGTACGGCCGCGGCACCGAACGAGTGACTCAAAACGGTGCGCCGTGGCCTGTGTTCGATTGGCTCAAGCGCTAGCTCATTGTCCGGTGTTGTACGTGAACGTACAATTTGTCATGCCCACGATCAGTGCGAGCACCGCGCGCGAGACTCTTCCCGCCCAGCTGGATCGCGTCGAGCGGGGAGAAGAGGTCGCGATCACCCGGCACGGACGCGTCGTCGCCGTGCTGGTGAGTCCCGATGTACTCAGATCGCGCCGCGCTTCGGGGGTCTGGAATGATGCCGATCGCATCGACGAGCGGCTTCAGACAGCCCGATCGGAGCCGCTCCGCACGCCGGTACTGGATCCTGATCGTGCGGACGAACTCGTCAAAGAGGTCCGCCGCGGTCGTAGCGGTCGATGAGCCCAAAGACCGCCTTCGACGCCGATGTCTTGATCTACGCGGCAGCCAAGGATCATCCACTTGGTAAGCGGATTGCGGCCCTGTTTGCGGACGCCGATGCCGACGAAGCGGTAGGTATCGGCTCCGTTCTGCTGCTCACTGAGGTCCTCGCGAAGCCGATGCGCGACGACCCCGAATCTGACGAATGCGCAGCACTCGTGAGCCTGCTGAGTCGACTCGAGCTACAGCCATTTGACGCGCCCACGGCCCGCCTGTCCCTGGCGCTCGCGGTGTCCTATGGTCTGCGCGCCGCGGACGCGGCACACCTGGCAACCGCAGTCGCAGCGGGGGCTGATCGCTTTCTGACCAACAACCGCAAGGACTTTCCGCAGTCAATTGCCGAGATCGACATCGTGTATCCCGACGAGTTGGCGGCCGAAGGACGTACATGACTGCTCAGGGGCTTGCACAGCGCGCTTGGGCTTGGGCTGAGCGTTGGGAGTGTTTCGGGGGCCGGCCACACCATGTCTGATCACAAGGCCGATTGCCGACCCTCCGACGGTCGGCAGTACTGTCGCCGAATCGATGGCTTGTGAGCGGGAGGAACTGCACGTGCTGACTTCACATCATCTGAATCGGCTGGCCCGGTCAGCGGCGGGCGGCGCTGCGGTGGCGCTGTTGCTGGCGGGCTGCGGGCAGCCCGCGCAGACACCGAAGGTGACCTCCGTCAAGTCCTCCGCTCAGAAGGCCACGACGACCGCGTCAGCGCCGCCTGCCGCGCCCACATCACTACAGCTCAAGGCCGACAGTTGGCTGTCCTACGGACACTTCCTCATCGAGTCGAGGTTCGGCCAGAACGACTACGACGGCCGGGGACACGAGGGAACAGTGACGCTGTTCCACCCCGCCTACGGTGAGATTGACCTGGACGCCAAGAACCTGCTGCCCGGCGATGACGTCACCTACCAGCGCTATGCCAGCTCTGGTCCGGTCGACAATCCGTACATCGCAGGCATCTTCGAGGTCCGCGTGCCCTCGCACGACCTGGAGCCTGAGGCCACCGTCGTCTATCTGGCGCAGATCGACCCGAAGACCAAGAAGATCAGCAAGAAAGCTGAGGTGGGCCGGTACGGCGACGGGCAGCAGGCCCCTTCGATCGGGTTGCTGGCCGGTACCACGGGTGACGTCGTGGCCTGGGGCACGGGCGACACGGCCACCGGCTACGACTTCGCGGCCTCGAAGCAGGCCTGGAGCCGACCGGGCCGCCTGGACAACGCGACGTTCGGTACCGGCGGCGCGGTGCTGGACATCCCGTCGACGACGCGGGCGGGCGGCGTCGGCTGCCCGCACCAGGCGATCATCGATCTGGCCACCGGTGCCGACATTTTCGACGCCGACACGTTCGCCATGAAGACCAACGACAAGTACTGCGGGTCGCTGCGCCAGACGGTGTTTTCGGCTGTCGGGCTGGTCGCGCTGATCTACAACCCGGAGAACAAGGCGGGTGCCGAGTATTACCACCCGGCCGCGGCGTATGACTTCGTGCACCGGCGCAACCTGGTCATCGGGCCGTCGACCGAGTTCGCCGACGAGCGGTCCCCGCTGGTGGGAGTGGTGCCGGAGTCCCGTGACAGTGCCAATGCCTTCGAGGTGCGGGACTCACTGACCGGTGACTTGGTTTACGCCATGCCCCGGGACAAGGCCGCTGCGCTGAACTTCAGGGTTCGCAGCCTGTTCAACAAGCAGCTGTTCGTCGAGACCACCGACGAGAAGCTCGTGGTGGACGCGACGAACGGGTCGACCATCAGCCGGGGCTGGCAATCCATGCCCGTCGCTGTCGCCGATTCCTGGGTGCTGTACTCCGACGGCAAGTTCGTCAAGCAATAGCCGCGCCCATGCACGACGAACTCGAAGCCTGGAAGTCCGCCGGCCAGTATTTCGACTATCTCGGATTCGATATCTTCTACCGCCAGGACGGCCTGGAGCTCGGCACCGGTCCGGTGCTGTTGCTCATCCACGGCTACCCGTTCAATTCCTGGGACTGGTCGCTGATCTGGCCGACGCTCGCCGAGAAGTTCACCCTCGTCGCGCCGGACATGATGGGCATGGGGTTCTCCGCCAAACCGTCGGCGTACCAGTACTCGGTGCCCGATCACGCCGACATGCACGAGGCGCTGCTGGCGCACCTGGGCGTGCAGACCGTCCACATCCTGGCCCATGACATCGGCGACTCGGTGTGCCAGGAACTGCTGGCGCGCAACCACTTCGGCGATCAGTCGTATGGAAAGCTGAACATCGAATCGATCACCTGGCTCAACGGTGGGCTGTTCGTCGAGTCGTACACCCCGCGGCTGCTGCAGAAGGCGTTGTCGCGAACTCCGTTGGGCGACATCATCAGCCCGCTGCAGGGCACCCCGTTGTCGCGGCGGCTGGCCGACCCGACCATCAACGAGATGTTCGGCGTCAACACCAAACCCTCGAAGGAACTGATGGACAAGTTCCACGAAATCCTGGATTACAACGACGGCAAGAAGGTCATGCACCAGGTCGGCCGCTTCATCAACGACCGATACACCCATCGCAACCGCTGGGTGCGTGCCATGCGGGAGACGACGATCCCGATGCGGCTGATCGACGGACCGTCCGATCCGAACTCGGGCGCCCACATGGCCGCCCGGTACCGCGAGGTCATCTCGAACCCGGACGTGGTGATGCTCGCCGACGACATCGCGCACTGGCCGCAGATCGAGGCGCCCGACGCGGTGCTCGAGCACTTCCTGGAGTTCGTCACGCCGCTGCTCTGGCGGCCGTTCGGCGCCCGCTGACCATGCGGCGCACCGGGTTGGCGGCGGTGCTCGGCACCATGCTCATCGCCGGCTGCGAGGCGGATACACCGATCGCCACGTCCATTGTGTTCGACGGAGAATCGCACACCATCGACACCGGCAAAGTGGTCTGCACCAGGCAACCCGATGGCGGCGGTCTGGTGATCCTGGCGCAGGGCAAGTCAGGTCAGTTGGCCCGAATTCAGCTCACCCAGGTGGGCCAGATCGTCGTTCAGAAAGTGGGGCTGCGGTACGACGACGCGACGGGGTTCGTCGCCGATCCGCGCGAGGTGACGGGGACCAAAGTCGACGACACCTACACCGTCAGCGGGCGGATGCCACCGAATCAGGGTGAATCCCAATGGCATACGTTCAAAATCCAGACGACGTGTCGGGGCTATCAGGACGCGGTGCCGCACGACACGGTGCCGGCGATCGGGGCGCCGTGATCAGTTGAGCCTGAGTGGCCGTGCATACAGGATCAACGCTGAGCAGAGCTGGACCCGCATTGATCCTGAGCTGGCGGCGCAATCCACTCGCACTTTTGGGCCCTCACTTCAGACGGTATGGGGGACTGGGGCCTCGCTCGCATGTGAACGTGGGTTACCGACAGGGTGGTCCTGGTCGGCAGAGCCACAACCATGTGGGAGGCCCCAGTGTTACGTCAGCGTACGAGTGTTGGTTTGGATGTGCACGCACGATCGGTGGTCGGGTGTGGATTAGATGCCGAGACCGGTGAGTTGTTCGAGCGGCGGTTGACTCCCGATCCCGGGGAGATCGCGGCCTGGATAGCTTCGTTGCCGGGCCCGGTGAAGGTGGTGTACGAGGCCGGCCCGACCGGGTACGCCCTGGCCCGGTTTCTGCTCGCGGCGGGCATCGTGTGCATGGTTGCGGCACCGTCAAAGTTGGTGCGCCCCAGTGGGGATCGGGTCAAGACCGATGCCCGTGATGCCCGTCATCTGGCCCGGTTGCTGCATCTGGGTGAGATTGTCGAGGTGGCTATCCCCAGTGTCGGGCAGGAGGCGGCCCGGGATCTGGTGCGGGCCCGCGATGACTGCCGCGGGGATTTGATGGCCGCCCAGCACCGGCTGACGCACCTGTTGCTGCGCCGCGGCATCGTCTATTACGGCGGACACCCGTGGACCGGCGCCCACCAGCTATGGCTGCGACAACAGCACTTCGATCGTCCGGCGCTGCAGACCACCTTCGATGAGGCATTCGACGCGGTGCTGGTGGCCACCGCCCGCCGGGACCGCCTCGATACCGCGATCGCGGCGATGGCCGCCGACAGCGAGTTCACCCCGGTGATCACCCGGCTCGGATGCCTGCGGGGCATCTCGACGCTGACCGCGTTCGGGATGGCCGCCAGGGCGGGATCACCCGCACCGGCAACACCCATGTGCGCCGGCTGCTGATCGAGGCGGCCTGGCAGCATCGCAAGCCCTACCGGTCCGGGGTGACGTTGCGTCGACGCTGGGACGCCGCACCCCCGGCGGCGCGGGCGCGGGGCCACGAAGGCAACCAGCGGCTCCATAAGCGCTGGATGGGCTTCGATCAGCGCAAGAAGCGGCCGGTGATCGCCAACGCCGCGGTGGCCCGGGAGCTGGCAGCCTGGTGCTGGTCGCTGGCGGTGCTCGACTAACAGGCAGCACCGGATAACACGTCCAGCACGCACCCGCTCATGGTGCACGGCACGCGAAAGACACCAGTGACACGCGATGACCCTGTTGAGGCAATCATATTGCTGCGCAACATGATTGCTATGCAATTGTGGTTGACGCTCGTACTTTTCAGACCTGCGTCCACTTCTGCCGAAAGTCCCGTCCTGCGGTAACCAACCCGCGCATATGAGACTTGACCCCTCGCGTCGACCCCACACCATCGACACGCCGCACCAACTGAACGGGTGCGTGCTGGCAACAACGAAGCGGCGGCCCTAACGACGGTTACGGCCGCCGCTTCGCCCTGCCACTTGACAGGGTTACCCCCATATGAGGGTCAACCCAAAGCGGCAGCCAGCACCGGATCGCACAGCTCGCGCTGCCACGGCCGGGCGCCGGCCGCGGCCAGGAACTCGTCGACCGCGGCGGCGACGTCAGTAGCCGGCTGCCAGTCCCAGCACAGTCGCCGAACGGTCTCCGGCGTCAACAGATTCTCGGTGGGTACCGAAACCCGCTCGGACAGGAGGGACAGCCCACTACGGCAGGCCTCCAGCCGCTCAAAGGCCTCGGGCTTGCGGCGCGACCACCGCGCCGGTGGCGGCAGCCCGTTGTTCGGCTCGGACGCCGGGGGATCGGCCTCGCGGGCCCGGGCCAGCGCATCGAGCCACACCTGGGCGCTGCGCTTCTGCCGCGAGCCACCGAAAATCGGTAGTGCCGTGAGCTTTTCGATGGTGTCGGGGTTGGCGACGGCAGCCGAGATGATCGCCGCGTCGGGCAGGATGCGGCCCGGCGCGATGTCCCGCCGCTGCGCGATCAGGTCGCGCGTCTGCCACAGCTCCCGCACCGCGGCCAGTGCCTGGCCGTTGCGCACCTTGTGGATGCCCGAGGTCCGGCGCCACCGGTCGCGGCGAGTGGGCGCCGGCTCAAGAGTCCGCATGTACTCGAATTCCTGTGCGGCCCAGTCGGTTTTGCCCTGCGACTCCAACTCGGCGGCCACCGCGGCGCGCAATTCCAGCAGCACCTCGACGTCGAGCGCAGCGTAGTTCAGCCAGTCCGCGGGCAGCGGGCGCTTGGACCAGTCGGCCGCGCCGTGCCCCTTCTTCAGGCCGAGGCCCAGCAGCCGCTGCACCATGGCCGCCAGGTTCACCCGGTCGTATCCGGCGAGCCGGCCGCCCAGTTCGGTGTCGTACAGCGACGGCGGCTTCATACCCAGTTCGGCAAGGCACGGCAGATCCTGGTCGGCCGCGTGCAGAATCCACTCGTCGGAATTCACGACCTCGGCCACCGGCGCCAGCGCCTTCAACGGGTCGATGCCGTGGCTGACGGGGTCGATCAACACCGTGCCGGCGCCCGCGCGCCGAATCTGGATCAGGTAGGCCCGGTTGGAGTAGCGGAAGCCCGACGCCCGCTCGGCGTCGATCGCGAAGGCGCCGTGTCCGGATGCCAGAAGCTCACCGGCGCGGGCGATGTCGCTCGCGTAGATGGCAACGGGAGGCACGCCGTCGGCGGGTGCCAGCAGGGGAGTGACGTCGGGATCGTCGTCAGACGTCTCGACCGGATCAGCGTCAGTCATGCGGTCACGCGCGCGTGCGCGAACCCAGATCGGTCACGCCCGCAGGGGGCAGTCCGGCGGCGTGCTCGAGCACCTCGCAGAACGCCTGCACATGCGGTCCCAGCTCCAGCGACGTCGCGGTCCACGACGCCCGCAGCTCCAGCTGGTGGGCGCGCGGCGGACCCGAGATGTCGCCGTAGCGCACCGACGTCGTCGCGGTGACGGTGCCGCCCAGCGCGGTGACGCCGTCGGCGTGCGACTCGAGCGCGTCGACCAGCCAGCTCCACGCCACCTCGGGCAGCAGTGGGTCGACGGCCTCGGTGGAGTCCAGATCGGCCTGGATGTACGCGACGAGACGCATGGTGCCGTCCCAGGCTTCAGCGCCTTCGGGATCGTGCAGCAGGATCAGACGTCCGAAGGCGTCGCCCTCAGAGCTCTCCGGGACGACGGAGGCGTCGGGATGACGCACCTCTGCACCCAGCGCGTAGCTGAAGGGAGCCAGCCGCTGCGGCGGACGGATCGGGCCGAGTTCGATCTCCTGGCGCACAACGGCGGCGTTCATTGCCGCAACAGCAGTGCGGAACTGGGCCGGCTCGGCGGAGGTCACATTCTGGGACGCTAGCCCGATCCGGCCGGTCGCGTAAGCAGGCGCGCCGATAGCCCGACATTCGGCTGCGCGACAGGGTATAAGCGGCGGATGCGGACATGGCAGCATTAGCAGTGATGAGCACCCGTCGTGAACTGCCGCAATCGCCCTATCTGGCTGCCGCCACCGGCCGCACCCCGGACCGGACCCCGGTGTGGATGATGCGGCAGGCGGGCCGGTCCCTGCCCGAATACCGCGCCATCCGCGCCACCCACACCATGCTCTCGGCGTGCTTCAACCC
Source organism: Mycobacterium sp. SMC-16 (assembly GCF_046250085.1). Classification (NCBI taxonomy): domain Bacteria; kingdom Bacillati; phylum Actinomycetota; class Actinomycetes; order Mycobacteriales; family Mycobacteriaceae; genus Mycobacterium; species Mycobacterium sp. SMC-16. The sequence goes on along the minus strand of NZ_CP176427.1, from coordinate 3,477,582 downwards.
CGAGCTGGTCTGCGAGATCACCATGCAGCCGGTGCGCCGCCACGGCGTCGACGCCGCCATTTTGTTCTCGGACATCGTGGTGCCGCTCAAGGCCGCCGGGATCGACCTGGACATCGTGCCGGACGTCGGACCGGTGATCGCCCACCCGATCCGCACCCCGGACGACGTCGAGGGCATCAAGCCGCTCGAGCCCCATCAGGTGGCGCCGGTGGCCGAGGCAATCGGTCTGCTGACCAAGGAGCTGGGTGACGTGCCGCTGATCGGTTTCGCCGGCGCGCCGTTCACCCTCGCCTCGTACCTGGTGGAGGGCGGCCCGAGCCGCAACCACGAGAAGACCAAGGCCATGATGCTGGGTGAGTCCGCGACGTGGCACGACCTGATGGACAAGCTGACCGACCTCACCATCGAGTTCCTGCGCGCGCAGCTGGCCGCCGGCGTCGACGCGATCCAGCTGTTCGACTCCTGGGCCGGCACGCTGTCGCTCGCCGACTACCGGGACTACGTGCTGCCGCACAGCTCCCGCATCTTCGCCGAGCTGAAAGACGAAGGCGTCCCGATGACGCACTTCGGCGTCGGCACCGCCGAGCTCCTGGGGGCCATGGGCGAAGCCGGCGCGACGGTGGTCGGCGTCGACTGGCGCACCAACCTCGTCGACGCCGCGGGCCGGGTCGGTCCGGGCAAGGCGCTGCAGGGCAACCTCGATCCGGTCGTGCTGCTGGCCGGCTGGCGCGTGGTCGACGACGCCGTCCGCCAGGTTGTCGCGGACGGGCGCCGTGCCGTCGAGGCCGGTGCCGCCGGGCACATCTTCAACCTCGGCCACGGGGTGTTGCCGTCTACCGATCCCGGTGTGGTCACCGAAGCGGTGGCGCTGGCGCACTCGTTGTGAGTATCTAGATGAGCAAGACGTATGGCGTTGTCGGCGGCGGCATTTCGGGTCTGGTCGCGGCGTACCGGTTGCGCCAGGCCGACCCTGCCGCGCGCATCACCGTCTTCGACCCGGCAGACCGGCTGGGTGGTGTGCTGCGCACCGAACGGCTCGCCGCCCAGACCCTGGACGTCGGCGCCGAGGCGTTCGTGGCCCGTCGGCCCGAGGTCACGTCACTGCTCAAGGAACTGGGCCTGCGGCAGATCGGAACCACCGGCGTCCGCCCGCTGATCTATAGCTGCGGTCGCCTGCACCCGATGCCCGAGGGCACCATGCAGGGCATCCCCGGGCCCGGCGCCAACCTGCGCGGCCTGGTCGACGACGCGACACTGGTCCAGATCGCCGGCGAGCCGAACCGCCCGCTGCACTGGCAACTCGACGCCGATCCGACCGTCGCGCAACTGGTCGGCGACCGGTTCGGCGCCCAGGTGGTGACCCGGTCGGTCGACCCGCTGCTGGCGGGCGTGTACGCCGGTTCGGCCAAGACCATCGGCATCCGCAGCGCGGTTCCGGCACTGGCCGCCGCGCTGGACCGCGGTGCCCCGAGTCTGACGGCCGCGGTCGCCTCGGTGCTTGCCGCGGCGCCACAGACAGGCGCGCCGAGCGCATCGGTGTTCGGCGCGGTCGACGGCGGGTACGCCGTGCTGCTCGACGAACTTGTCCGCCGGACCGGCGCCCAGTGGGCGCAGGTCGGTATCGAGGGAGTCGCGTCAGCGGGTCGCGCCTGGCAACTGCGTGACGACGAGGGCAAGTACTGGTCGGCCGACGCCGTGGTGCTGGCGCTTCCGGCGCCGCGCGTGGCCAAGCTGCTCGAGAACGTCGCACCGGGCAGCGCGGCCATGGCACGGTTGATCCCGGTCGCCTCGGCCGCGGTGGTCGCACTCGCGCTGCCGGGTGGGACGCCGCTGCCGCAGCAGTCCGGAGTCCTGATGGCCGCGGGAGAAGCGTTGCACTCCAAGGCGATCACCCTCACGTCACGCAAGTGGGGGCGCGGCGGCAACGTCGAGCTGTTGCGGTTGTCATACGGCCGGTTCGGTGACGATCTGGCCCGCAACGTCGGCGACGACCGGCTGCTGGCATGGTCGCTGGAGGACCTGCGGTCGCTGTTCGGCATCACCGCCGACCCGGTGGACTACCTGGTGCAGCGCTGGATCGATGCCATGCCGCAGTACGGTCCGGGCCACCTCGAACTGGTCGACGAGCTGCGCGCCGGGCTGCCCTCTGGGCTGGCTGTGGCCGGCGGTTATCTCGACGGCATCGGGGTGCCGGCGTGCGTCGCGTCGGGAACCCGGGCGGCCCAAGAGGTGGCTGGTACCCGCGTGGCACGATAGGGGCATGGCCAAGCTCGACTACGACGCCCTCAACTCGATGACCAGGTACATGATGATCTCGGTCTTCGCCGTGCAGCCCGATGAGCTGCCTGCGGACGAGAAGTCGCGGGCCGCCATCGCCGCCGACACCGCCGCCTACCTCAAGAAGCGCGAGGACGCGGGCGTCGTGGTCCGCGGGCTGTACGACGTCGCGGGCTTCCGGGCCGACGCCGACTTCATGATGTGGACCCACGCCGAGCGCGTCGAGGACCTGCAGGCCACCTACACCGGCTTCCGTCGCACCGCGCTCGGCGCCGCCACCGAACCGGTGTGGAGCGTCGTCGCGCTGCACCGCCCGGCGGAGTTCAACAAGAGCCACCTGCCGGCGTTCATCGCGGGCGAGGACCCCGGCGACTACATCTGCGTCTACCCGTTCGTGCGGTCGCTGGACTGGTACCTGCTGCCCGACGACGACCGTCGCCGCATGCTCGTCGAGCATGGCATGGGTGGCCGCGAATACCCGGACGTGCGCGCCAACACCGTGCCGGCGTTCGCCCTGGGTGACTACGAGTGGATTCTCGCCTTCGAAGGCCCGGACCTGGCCCGCATCGTCGAGCTGATGTGGAAGCTGCGCTACACCGATGCGCGTCGCCATGTCCGCGAGGAGACGCCGTTCTTCACCGGCCCGCGGGTCGGCATCGAGCAGCTGGTCGCGAACCTGCCGTAGGGCTCAGCCGACCGCGGTGCCGAACAACAGCCCCAGCAGATAGGTCACCGCGGCGGCGCCGTAGCCGATCATCAACTGGCGCAACGCCCGTCGTAGCGGCGGCCCGCCGGAGAGCAGGCCGACGATCATGCCCGTCGTCAGCAGGGCCAGCCCGACCAGGACCGCCGAGACGACGACGGCGACGACACCGGTGAGCCCGAACAGGTAGGGCAGCACCGGGATCAGTGCGCCGGACGCGAAGAACATGAAGCTCGACGCGGCCGCCTGCAGCCCGGTGCCCACGGCTTCGTGCTTCTCGGTCGAGACCTCGCCCAGTGGTGAGTCGGCCAGGGCGCCGGCCCGCAGGCTGGCGAACACCTCGGCGGCGCGGTCGGCGGCGTCCTCCGGGCTCATCCCGCGGGCGCGATAGACGAGTTCCAGTTCGTTGGCGTCGACGTCGAGCGCCTGCACCGCGGTGCCGGCGGTGGCGCTGGGCGTCGACGCCTCGAGCAGTTCGAGTTGGGAGTTGACCGAGACGTACTCGCCGGCGCCCATCGACAGGGCTCCGGCGATCAACCCGGCCAGTCCGGTGGCCAGGATCGTCGCGCTCGAAACCCCGGTGGCGCCGATGCCCAGGACCAGCGCCAGATTGCTCACGAGCCCGTCGTTGGCGCCGAAGACCGCCGCCCGGAAGCTACCGGACAGCTGGTCGCGGCCCCGGCTGGCCAGGGCGCGGACGACCTCGCCGTGGATCCGTTCGTCGGCCGCCATGGTCGGCGTGGCGTCGACGTCGGTGTCGTACTCCGAGCGCGCTTCGGCCCGTTGCGCCAGGGCGAGGGTGAACACCGAGCCGAGGTGACGGGCGAGAAAGCCGAGCAGTCGGGTCCGGACGTCGGGACGGTGTGGCTTCCCGACCTGATCGCCCAGCAGCGTCAGCCAGTGCTTCTCGTGCCGGCCTTCGGCGGTGGCGAGTTCGAGCAGGATGTCGCGTTCGGCGCCCTGACGGCGCTGGGCCAGATCGCGGTAGACGGCAGCTTCGGCACGTTCATTGGCCAGGTGCTGTCGCCACCGCCGCAATTGCGCGTCGGTGGGCTGCGCGACCACGTCTCAGCTCTCGGCCGGAACCAGGCGAAGCGAGATCGAGTTGATGCAGTAGCGCTGGTCGGTCGGGGTCGGGTAACCCTCGCCCTCGAAGACGTGGCCGAGGTGGCTGTGGCAGTTGGCGCACAGCACCTCGACGCGGCGCATGCCGAGGCTGTTGTCGGTCCGCAGGATCACCGCGTCCGAGTCGGCCGGATCGAAGAACGACGGCCAGCCGCAATGGGATTCGAACTTCTCGGTGCTGCGGAACAGCTCGGCACCGCAGGCCCGGCACTGGTAGACGCCCTCGGTCTTGGTGTCGGTGTATTCGCCGACGAACGGGCGTTCCGTGCCGGCCTCACGTAGCACGTGGAACTCGGCGGGGCTCAGTTTCTCGCGCCACTGAGCGTCGGAGAGTTCGACCTTGGGAGGCGGCGGGATGCTCATGCGCCCACGCTACCCGCGGCGGCCCCTTGCGGCTTGGAGTCGGACAACCACAACGGGTCGATGCCCTGGTCCAGCCGGCCGTCCTTCTTGGCGTCGAGATAGCGGAAGTACAGCACGCAGAACACCACGACGAGCATCAGCGACCAGCCGTAGGTGATCTTGATGTACTCGAGGAACCGGCCGGTCGTCGGCCACCGCCACATGAGCCAGCGGTCCATGGTGAGGAAGCCGTACACCGCGAGCCACGCCGGCCAGCTGCGGATCGTCGACCGCGGCAGTACCACCGTCATCAGGAACGGGAACAGCATCATCGAGTAGTAGCCCTGCGCCAGCGACAGCACCAGCCACGAGGTGATCAGCAGGACACCCGACGACGTCAGCATCCAGAACAGCTGGTCGCGCTCGCGGTAGTAGCGGTACAACAGCCACAGGCTGGCCGCCGCGAGCACCACGAAAGCGATGCGCAGCAGCATGATCAGCCACATCGGCAGGCCGTAGTAGATGCCGTTGCCGAGGACCGAACTGTTGAAGTAGTCGCGGGTCTGGAAGATGTAGGGCACGGTGTTGCGCACGAAGCCCATCGGGTCGGCCGACAGCGGCCAGGCCACGGCGTTGAAGACCAGCGGTACCGCGAACGCGGCGACCAGGGCCCGCCACTGCCGGTTCAGCAGCGGCAGCAGCAGCAGGACGCCCAGGAGTGGCTTGAGCACCAGGGTCAGTCCGATGGCGGCTCCGGCCAGCCATTCGTGGTTCTTCTTGCCGTCCAGCAGCCAGGTGAAGAACAGCACCTCGGCCAGCAGGATGCAGCCATTGACGTTGGTGAAAACCAGTGTGTTGGTGACCGATTCGGTGCAGTACATGGCCAGCAGGAGGGCGGGCAACGCCACCGACGTCAACGAGAACTTGAACAGCCGTACCAGAAGGCAGGCAGCGATGATGATCGCGATCGAGTTGATCGCGACGAACCAGAACCGCGACGCGAACTCCGGCAGGAACCCGAACGGCGACAGCAGCAGGGTGCCGCCGGGCGGGTACAGGTAGTGCGGGTCGACGTAGTTGAAGTGCTCGTTGTAGATGGCCCAGTGCCGCCGGAAGTTTGACACCGCGCGGTACACCGGACCGAAGTCATCGGTGATGTAACCGTTGGTCGTCAGCACGTAGCTGCGGTGGATGATCGACACGATCGCGATGGGCCACAGCGCATTGCGAACGATATTCGCGGTGCTCTGCGGGCCGGTGCGGGGACCGAAGACGCTCAGGAGCGATAGAGGGCGCGTCACCACCGAACCCTATAACGGGGGCTGGGACCGCTCGGTCAGGCCGGGCAGAACGTGTCGGTGTCCGGCAGCTTGCCGGTGGTCAGGTAGCCCTGCACCGGGGGCAGGGCACACGCCGTCGTGTAGACGAGGGTGCCGTGGCCGGTGCCCTGCCACATGACGCGGCGGCTGTTGTTGCCCGCGTTGATCGCCATGGCCGCCACCGCGGCGACGCCGTCGCCGCCGACGATCGCGTCGTTGTGGGTGCCCAGCAGCAGGATCGGCACCTTCAGTTCCTTGGGGGCCGCGGGCGCGGGGCTGCTGGGCCAGCTCAGGCACGGCGCCAGGCTCAGCGCACCGACGGCGCCGAACTGCGGGTACTTCTTGGGCCAGGCCACCAGCAGTTCGCGGACGCGGTCCGGGGTGGGGCGGTTGACGGAGTCGTCGCACCGATTGACGAACTGCCCGTCGGTCTGGCGCGTGTCCTCGGCCGTCTTGCTCAGCGCGTTGAGCGCGGTGGCGTCGCCGCTGCGGGCGGCGGCCAGCGCACCGGCGAGGGACAGGGTGTTGGCCAGCCCGTCGCCGCGCGGGTAGCCCAGCGCCGTGGTGATCGACTCGACCAGACCGGCCGTCGACGCGCCGCCGGCACCGCGCCCGGCCCGGGCCTCGGCCAGCATGCCGTCGATGGCGCCCTTGGGATCCGGACCCAGCGGGCAATTGTTGGCCACGCATTGTGCGGCGAACGCGTCGAGCGCCGCCTGCTGGCCCTTGACCCGCTGTTCGGCCGTCGCTTCGGCGGAGATGCCCAGCGGCAAGGGGGAGTCCAGCACCAGCCGGGCGACCTTGGTGGGGTGCGACGCCGCGTAGGCCAGCGCGATCTGGGCGCCGTTGCCGATGCCGAGAACGGCGAGCGCGGGCACGTCCCAGGTGCTGCGCAGCCGCTCCAGATCCTCGGCCGAGTGCGCGTTGTCGTAGGCCGACTCGCCCGGCGCGATGCTGTCGGTGCAGTCGGTGGTGGCCGAGGTCGCGACCTTCGCCAGGTTGGCCACCTGGTCGTCGCCCGCCAGGAACTGGGCCTGGTCCAGGAGGTCCTGCCGGTCATTGCTCGACACACAGCTCAGCGGTGCGGACATTCCCATACCGCGGCGGTCGACGGCCACGACGGGGCGCGACTTCAACAGGTCGACGCCGCCGCGCTGCAGCCACACCGGCAGTTGGTGCGACGTCGGGATGTCCGATCCGGTGGTCATGACGATCGGTCCGGCGTCGGCCGGTGTCGTCGCCAGCCGGGCCCGCACCACACCGATGCTGACGGTCCCGGCGGAGCCGCCCAGGGAATCGAGATCGGCGTCGTAGTCGGAGCAGTCCAGGATGACGCCGGGCACGGCCGGCACCGTCGCGTCGCCGAACACCCGGGACGTGCATTCATGCCACGTCATGTCCTTCTTCGGCACGGCGATCGGCGGCGGCCCGTCGGGTGTCTTGGAGGTGGTTGCCGCACCCTGTGGGCGTGCGCCGGAGTCGGTGACGTAGCGAGGGTTGGCGGCCAGCAACGGAGCGCATCCCGCGACGACCGTAGACAGCACCACGGTCGACAGGCTCAGGGCCGGGAGCAGCAGGCGGCGACGCATGGCCACCACAGTAGCGATGCCGGTGGGTGAGACCGGTCAGCGGACGTAGCGCGTGTACAGGTAACCCGCGGTATCGGTGAGGACGTGGCTGCGGCGCAGCCGGGTGTGTGCCTCGCCGGGGCCCGAGGCGATCCGCCGGGCGAATCCACCGACCAGGATCGGCGCAATGGTCACACACATCTCGTCGATCAGGTCTTCCTCGATCAGCATGTTCAGTACGGACGGTCCGCCTTCGGTCAGCACCCGGCGCAGCCCGCGCTCGCCGAGGATGCGCAGCACGGCGTGCGGGTCGACGCGGTCGGGGGCGGTTCCGGAGGCGTCGATGACCTCGGCGAGCCCGGTGAACCGGCGGCAGGTGTCGTCGATGCTGTCGCGGCTGGTGAGGATCAGCGGCGGTACTTCGGTGCGGGTGAAGAACTTGGCGTCGTGCGGGATGTCGGCGCTGTGCGTGATCACCGCGATCGGCGGCACCTCGGCCTGACCGCGGAGCTGGCGGGCCTGGCGTTGCGGCGCGGACATCTGAGCGCCGGAGTAATTCTCGATGCGCACGGTCGCCGCACCGACCAGGATGACGTCGGCCTGCTGGCGCATATAGCCGAACAGTGCCCGGTCCCCAGGACCGGCCAGGCCGCCGGCGCGGCCGTCGTCGGTGGCGCCGCCGTCCAGGCTGGAGATCATGTTGGCCCGCACCCACGGCCGGTCCAGCTCCGCGGGGTAGCTGTAGAACGGCGCCAGCAGCGTGTCGTCGCCGGTCTCCGGGTCGGCCGGGAAGGCAGCGCCTACCGCGCTGAGCTCTGTGAGCTGCGTCGCAGCGTCGGGATCGGACACGTGAATCATTGCAACACGCCGCTATGGTGCGTAAATGCCTGGGGCCAGCGAAGTCGCGCACCTGACCGATCGTCATCCGACCGTCACGCCGGAAAGACTGATCGCCGAACTGGTCCCGCCGCCCACGTTCGCCGACGTCAGCTACGACTCCTACCGGCCCGATCCGAACGAGCCGTCGCAGGCCGCCGCGGTGGTCTCGGCGCGCAAGTTCTGCGAGGACGCGGTCCGCCAGCGGGCCGGCAAGAAGAAGCTGTTCGGCAAGCGTGAAGCACTGCCCGGGGTCGGCATGTACCTCGACGGCGGCTTCGGTGTCGGCAAGACCCACCTCCTGGCCTCGACGTACTACACGCTGGCCGGCGCGAACGCGGGCCCCGCCGCGTTTGCCACGTTCGGTGAGCTGACGCAGCTGGCCGGCGTCTTCGGCTTCACCGAGTGCATCGACCTGCTGTCCGACTATGTGGTGGTCTGCATCGATGAGTTCGAGCTCGACGATCCCGGCAACACCACGCTGATCTCCCGGCTGCTCTCGGCGCTCGTCGAGCGCGGCGTCTCGATTGCGGCGACGTCGAACACGCTGCCCGAACAGCTCGGTGAGGGCCGCTTCGCCGCGCAGGACTTCCTGCGCGAGATCAACACGCTGTCAAGCATTTTCACCACCGTCCGCGTCGAAGGACCCGACTACCGGCAGCGGGCGCTGCCGTCGGCCCCGGTGCCGCCGTCGGAAGAGGACGTGCGGACCTGGGCGGTCGGCGTCGACGGCGCCACGCTCGACGAGTTCGATGCCCTGTGCGCACACCTGGCCACCATGCACCCGTCGCGCTATCACGCGTTGATCGAGGACGTGCACCAGGTTTTCATCACGGGCGTGCACATGGTGTACGACCAGTCCGTCGCGCTGCGCCTGGTGTCGCTGATCGACCGGCTGTACGACGCGGGCATTCCCGTCGTGGCGTCGGGGGAGAAGATGAACACCGTCTTCAGCGAAGAGATGCTGGCCGGCGGCTTCCGCAAGAAGTACCTGCGCGCCACGTCCCGCCTGCTCGCGCTGACCCACGAGGGCACGCAGCTGCACGCCTGAGGTCTACAGCGGCCGCACCAGCACGTAGTCGCTCTCGGTCCGGGCGCAGAGCTGAAACGTCTTGGTGCCGGTGACCTCGAAGCCGTGCTTGCGGTAAAAGCGTTGGGCGCGTTCGTTTTCCTGATTGACGCCCAGCCAGACGCAGCGGGCGCCGAGCTCCCGCGCGCAGGCGACCGACGCGTCCATGAGCGTTGCCGCGACGTCTCCGCCGTGGACGTCGGGCAGCACGTAGCACTTGGACAGTTCGACGGCCGGTCGCTCCGGCACCGCGCGTTGCACGTCGGCGTCATCGGCCACACCGCGAATCAGCATGGTGTAGCCCAGGATTCGCGCGTCGTCGTGCGCGACGAACACGGCACGGTCGGGATCGCGCAGGTACTCGCCGAACCTCTCGGCGGACAGCTGCGCGGCGATGAAGGCTGCGATGTTCTCCGGCGTCGACGAGGGCGGGCAGGCCAACGGGAACGTCGCGGCGGCCACCTCGGCGAGTTCGGCCAGATCGTCGGCCTGCGCCTGCCGCACCTGCACCGTCATCGGGGTCTCCTTGTCCACGAACAGAAACTGCCCCTGTCCTCGAGGGGCAGGGGCAGTTTATGTCCGATTGTCGGAGCCTCAGGGCAGCTGGTCACCCGGCTGCCAGATGTTCCACTGCGCGAGGTGCGTACCGGTGGCCGGGTTGAGCATGACCACGTTGGTCACCAGACCGCGGTAGACGTCCCAGTAGACGACGCCGTCGACGGTGGCGCCCGCGGGCGCGCTCAGCAGCTTGAGCTCCAGCGCGTTGGGATCGTCGGTGTGCTTGGAGGCGTAGGCGTCGGCGTAGGGGGTGACACCGCTGAAGGTGACCCCGGTGGCCATCCAGTGCGGGTTGGGTGTCGAGATGACGTGCACGGTGACGTCGGCCTTCCAGGGGCCACCCTGGTTGCGCCAGCGCGGCGAGCCGTTCCAGGTCCAGCCCGGCGGCTCGTCCGACGGCAACACGTTGTGGACGGTGACGTCCGCGACGAGGCCCTTGTAGTCGACGCGGAGGGTCTGGCCGAGGTTGCCGATACTGGTCTCGGCTGCCGCCGAGGGCGCCAGCGTGGCCGCCAGCAGGGTCAACGCACCGAGCAAACCCGCCAGCCAGCGGTAGGTCCTGTTGCCGTTCACGCCCGTGCTCATCGCGTCCTCTCTCGTTACAACTGCATCGCATGATGGCACACCGCCATCACGGCCTCGCAGGAATGGAGCAGATCTCGCCGGTTCGTCCCTGTCAGTGGACACTCACGCCGGCCCGGACTCTTCCGCTACCGACTGCTGCGCGGCGACGAAGTCGGTGAGCATCTTGTCGAGCTCGGCTTCGAGGCGGCTCTTGTCGACGCCGAGGCGGTGCAACGGGCCGTCGGCGTCCTCGGATTCGAGCAGCGCCAGGAGGATGTGTTCGGTCCCGATGTAGTTGTGCCCCAGGCGAAGTGCCTCGCGGAAGGTCAGTTCGAGCACCTTCTTGGCGGCGCCGTCGAACGGGATCAGGGCCTTGGGTTCGGCGGTGCCGACGGGTACGGCGGCGGCCGCGCGGATCTGGTCGGCGGTCACGCCCTGATTGCTCAGCAGGACCATGGCCAGTGAGCCCGGGTCGGTCAGCAGTCCCAGCAACAGATGGTCGGGGGTGATCTCGGTGCTGCGCGAGGTGTGCGCGGCTTGCTGGGCTTCGACGACAGCGGTGCGGGCGCGCGGGGTGAACCGGCTGAATCCGTCCTTGGGATCCATGGTGTCGAGTCGGGGTTCCTTGGGGACGAAGCGTTTCTGCGCGGCCTGCTTGGTGACGCCCATGCTGCTGCCGATGTCGGTCCACGACGCCCCCGAACGGCGTGCCTGGTCGACGAAGTGGCCGATGAGATGGTCGGCGATGTCGCCGAGATGCTCGGCCGCGAGCATCGCGTCGGTGAGTTGGTCGAGCGGTTCGGTGTGCACCTTCTTGATCGCCTCGATGAGGTCGTCGAGACGGATGGTGCCGGCAATCGGATTGGGAGTGGAGGTGTGCGCGGATTCAGCAGATGTAGCCATGCGTCAACCGTAGGTTGACGAAGGGAAATCGTCAACCGCAAGTTGACGAATTACGAGTGGCGCAGGGTGTCCCAGTCGTGCTCGGTTTCCAGCTGCTCGATCGCCTTGGCGGTGCGCTCTTTCAGCACGATGGTCACTGTCAGGGCCAGCAGGCCGCCCACCAGCAACGCAACCCAGGAGAACCGCGCCAGCCATTTCTCGGCGGCCACGCCGAGGTAGTAGACGACGGCCGTGGTGCCGCAGGCCCACACGATGCCGCCGGCGGCGTTGGCGGCCAGGAAGCGTGAGTAATGCATCTTGAGCGCGCCGGCCAGCGGGCCGGCGAAGATGCGCAGCAGCGCGACGAAGCGGCCGAAGAACACGGCCCAGACGCCCCAGCGGCTGAAGAGCCGGCGGGCGAGCGCGACGTGGCCGGGGCCGAAGTGTTTGGGGAACCGGCGGCCCAGGCGTTCGAACAGCGACATGCCGAAGCGGCGGCCGATGCTGTATCCGATCGAGTCGCCGATGATCGCGCCGGCGGCGGCGGACAGTCCGACGCCCATTGGGTCGATGTCCAGCGTGTGCCGGGACGACATGACGGCGGCCGTGACCAGAATGATCTCGCCCGGCAGGGGAATGCCCAGGCTTTCGAGCCCGATCACGAGCCCGACCACGAGATACACCGCCAGCGGCGGGATCGATTGCAGCAGCGCGTCGACGTCCATGCCGCTAAGGATGCACTACTACGGCGTGGCTGGCGGTGCAGGCGCCGCTGGTGCGGGCGCGGGTGCCGGCGCGGGAGCACCACCGCCTCCGCCGAGGGTGCCGAGGATCGCGATCGCGGCGCGGGCCTGCGGCGAAATGTTGGGTCCCGGTCCGGCGGAGTCCGGTGCCGCGTCGGTGACGTGCCAGGACTGGCAGCCGCTGGTCTTGAACGCCTTGTCGGTCTCATCGATGAGCACGACCTGGGGCTTGGCGGTCATGGCGCTGTCGATGACGTTGTTCTTTGCGTGCGGGTCCACGTTGTTCATCCGGCGCCAGTAGCAGCGCTTGTCGCCGACCGGTCCGGCGGTGGCATAGGTGCCGGGCGCGATGTCCTTGCCGACGATGAACAGTCCGTCACCGTCGATGCTGGTCTTCAGGCCTCCGGCGGGCGCCGCGGGCCCGGGCGGTGCGGGCGTGGGGTCGGCCACGGCAACCGCCGCCGATGCGCCCCAGCTCACCACGGCCAGTGCCGCGGCAGCGGCGATCGACGTCTTTGAGCTCATGAGGTCAAAGTTTAGCTCTTCTAGCTATGTGCGTGGGGCGCATAGTGGCCGAGAAAACAGCGCAGGGCGCGGGCCGTTGCGGCCCACGCCCTGACGATGTGTTGCGCGAAATCAGTGCTGCGGTGCGAAGACGCCGCCGACCAGGCCGACGAGCTGCTGGGTGGTGTACGTGCCGAGCTGACCGGCGCCCTGGTTGTAGTAGGTGCCCGCCGTGCCGGCGGCCTGGTTGTACCACGTGCCGGCCTGGCCCAGGGCCTGCTCGTTCTGGGTGCCGAACGTGCCGATGGCCTGGTTGAGCTGGGTGCCGAACTGGCCGATCTGCTGGATCGGGTTGGTCGGGGTGTTGGTGTCGGCCGATGCCGCGCCCGCGCCGGCGAGCGCGATGACCGCGGCGCCGCCAGCGAGAGCAATCGATCCTGCGATGCGAGTGGTGATGTTAGCCATGATTGGTGTCCCTCCTGGAGCGAAACTCGCTTACAGCAAACATTTGTAGACCACTTTCGAGCTTGGCGCAACCAAATGAGCGAACTTTTCGCAAATGGATATTTCGCGGAATTGGATTTGCTGGCATCCATCGGTCAGTTCCTCGGCTGGTTGACTGCTGAGACTGATGTGGCGGTCAGCCGGTTGCGCGGACCAATCTGCCGGCGAGCGGTTAGCGGGCCGCTTGAACTGGCATGATGGTGCTGTTGTCCGAGCATTTGGGTGCGCGGACCACCTACTGAGCTCGAGTACCGCCAAGAATGAGTTGGCGTATTAGCTACGCAGACGGTCGGCACGTCCGATGGCTATCGAGAACGCTGCGGTGAAGAGGTTCATCGATGCGAGGCAGTAAATCGTTACACGCCGGGTGAGGTAAATCCGCCGGCGTTCACTGTGCGTGGCCCTTCGGGGTGATCAGCGGTTGTTGAATGCCCTGGCGGCAGGGGTCGCAAACGCGTAGGCTGTGACTAAATGACCAAAGGAGTCATAGCTATGGCAGTGGCGTTCACGCCCGATGAGAAGGACCGCATCGTGCGCGTGCTGGTGGAAACTGCCGAGCGGCTGTTCGCCACCCAGGGGCTGAAGAAGACGTCGCTGGATGAACTCGTCCAGCCGGCCGGGATCGCCAAAGGCAGCTTCTATGCGTTCTTCGACTCGAAGGAGTCGCTCTATCTCGAGGTGATGCTGCGGCGTGCGCCCCAGGTGGGTGCTCGGCTCGCCGAGGCGCTGGCCCGGCCCGTCGATGAGGAGAACCTCGTCGGCCTCATGCGGGCGATCACCGACGTCCTGGTCGACGATCCGTTCTACCGGAGGCTGCTGACCCATGCCGACGAACTGGCGGCGGTCACCCGCCGGGTCGGGTCCGAGCAACTCGCGCGCGTCATGCCGCAGATCGTCCGTCCGGTGCTCGACTACCTCGCGGCCGGCCAGCGTGCCGGCGTCCTGGTCGACGACATCACGCCGGCCGCCCTGCTGGGTGTCATGCGGTCCGCCGGGCTGCTCGTGATGAACTGCGACCGGTTCGGCGCCGAGTACGACGAAGTCCTCGAGGCCACCATCCGAACTCTCGCGAGGGGAATGCTGCGATGAAGCTACTGGACAACTACGCCCGTGCTGCCGGCATGAGCGACGAGGCCTGGCGGCGCCACGCCAACCCGTGGAGCGTATGGACGCGGTTCGCGGCCATCCCGCTGATGATGCTGGCGATCTGGAGTCGTGTCTGGATCGGCTGGTGGGCGCTGGTGCCCGTCGGCGTCGTCATCCTGTGGCTGTGGTGGAACCCGCATGCGTTCGCGCCCGTCGACAAGCCGGTCGCCTGGTCCTCCCGCGGTATCTACGGCGAACGGCTGTGGCTGCAGGACCGATCGTGCATGCCGGCGGGTTTCGCTGTCGTCCAGAGAATTTGGGTCGTCGGCGCGGTGACCGGGGCCGTGCTGCTGGCGTGGGGGCTCGGTGCGCTGCTCATCTGGCCGACGGCGTTCGGCGCCGTCCTCGTCGTATATGGGCAGCTGTGGCGCATCGACCGACTGGGCATCTTCTACGACGAGGTGACCGCCGGTCGGTGACCGGACTCTCTTGCCCCGTTTCGGCGTCGTGCGGGGGAGCGCTGCGCGAGAATATGTCGATGCGCGAGTTCAGCGAAGAGCGAGCGATCGGCGAAGTCGTGGCGCGCCTGACGGCACGCTATCCGTCCATCGATCCCACGCGGATCGCCACCGCGGTGCGGCGAGCCCACGAGGGGTTTGCCTCGTCCGCGGTACGGGATTTCGTGCCACTCCTGGTGGAGCGGCACGTCCGCGAAGAACTCGATGAAGGCCTGCGGGCCGCCGCGGTCTGAACCGACGTGCTTGGCGGTGATCAGCCTTCGCAGGCGATGCCGTCGTTGTCGTCGGACCACCGCATTGTTGGCACAGTTTGCGGCGTGCGACGAGTCAATTTCACGTCGCATTGTGGTGCTTCTTCAGCCCGACATGTCGGTGGTCAGCCTTAGTCTCTACTGGGATGTAGCGCCAGTCGAACGGGGGAATCAGATGGCTAGCGAGAAGCGATTTCGGGCTGAAATGGAACAGATTCTTTGCGACCATCCACGCACTAGATTCGCCAAGGTTGTGCTGGGTATGAGGCGTGGCCTCAGCGATGTGCAAATGGCCCACGAGGCTGCCGCATCGGGGCAGTCCATCCGAGCTGACAGCGTTGCCGCGGTGCGCCGGATCGTGAATCTGACTCTCAACGACGAACTTGTTACGGCCCCGTCCGAGGCCGAGGAACAAGCAAACATGTACCGGGAATTGCTTAACTATGCGCGTTCACCGGAACTCGACCAGCACATCTCGACTCGCTTAGCGCAACTGCGAGCACTCGGCCCAAATGTGAGGTTGACTCCGCTGGGCGCCGTCCGGCTTGGTGCAAATGATGCTCCCCGGCCGACGAGAAATGAACGGAAATGTCCTGATTGCGGTCTTACCCACTCGGGTGAGTGCTTCTGACCTAGGTCAAAAGGCTGCGGTCTCCGGTGATGCCGCGAGGCCAGAGGGCTGGCCGTGTGTTCTGGGCGTACTCCCGTCCGGCGTCGCCGATCACCAGCCGGCGCACACGAAGTATATCGAGCATGCGGGACGGCCCGCCCTTAGACCCGCCGAGATTGTAGCTGGGCGGGGATTCACGCGTCGTCGAGCGACGCAGCGTTGCCTGACCGTCCGGCTACAGGCTCGCCTCGAGTTCTACGCCGATCCCGGGCGGCGAACCGGGACTCTCAGTGCTTACTGCGCTTACGGCGCCGCATTCGTAACGCCGGATCGTTTCTCGGATTTGGTCGCTCGCGACTGTGTAAATATCAATTACTGAACTGATGTCGCGTCGGACACCGACGTCTTTGCCTTGCTCGAACGTCGTAACGAATTTGACGGTCTTGCCATTCAAGTTGAGGCGGATGATCGGCTTGCGATTGTTGTCATCCAGCAGAATTGCAAAATACGACTTGCTATCGCGATAGTGGATACGCTCAGGAGCCACTTCCGATACAGCGATCGCGCGGACAATATTGAATCCTTCAAGTTCTTCCTCGGTAGTGAGAACGCCGGGGTCAGCTACTCCGTCGACGTCGGCTCTCGTGTCCGGAACTGAGGCGTTCCCGACCGGCAATGCGGGGGGCGGGGTCCCGGTTGGGGCAACCTCGGTCAAGCGATTTGGATCCGGAGCATCATCGCCGAGTGCTGTTTTCAGTCGGCTGTTGACTTGGTCGCCGATGTATTGGTTGAGTGCCTTGGCTACCAACGGCCTGAATTGATCGACGATTCGTTGGGTGGTGCGGCCTTCGTAGATTCGGTTCACGAAGAACCTGATCCATTCTTCGGAGGGTTCCTTGACCTCGGCCGCAATGATCCGGCGTATGCCGCCGATGTACTTCAACTCCTCTGCGGCGTTGATCACTGAATCAATATCGAAAGATTCTTTCGAGAATTTCTGAATCTCAGGTACCAATGTGCGATCGATGTCGAGCAAGTCGAAGATTAGGAATGGCTTTTCGTCCATCCTGTTCGGCATATCGCCATCGGTGTATACGTGGTACTGCTGTCCGTTAGTCAGGATGGCGATGCGTGCAGATGTGACGGCGAAATAGCGAAACAGCTGCGATGCATACCGGAGATCCAGTGGGTCGCCGATCTTTTTACACTCCATCAGGATTTGGACCTGACCGTCTTTGAAGATTGCGTAATCTACCTTCTCGCCCTTTTTGACGCCGACATCGGCAATGAACTCAGGCACGACCTCCGAGGGATCGAACACGTCATAGCCGAGAACGTTCGAGATGAACGGCATGATGAACGCGTTCTTTGT
The DNA here is from genome assembly GCF_046250085.1 of Mycobacterium sp. SMC-16. NCBI lineage: Bacteria > Bacillati > Actinomycetota > Actinomycetes > Mycobacteriales > Mycobacteriaceae > Mycobacterium > Mycobacterium sp. SMC-16. Next base: position 3,460,711 of record NZ_CP176427.1, on the reverse strand, counting down.
CGCTTCCTCTGTCAGCACTGAGTCCCGGGTATTGCGAATCTTCGTCGCAAGGCTGGAGAGACCGTCCGAAAAAGCCATGTGAGTTCCCCCTCGTATTCGCTCCTCGCGGCAGACTTTAGATGAACGAGACGACACGCAGGTGCGTATTCGACTTGGTTCTGTACATCGAGTCAGAGGCGACCTGCAACCTCCCGACAGGCCTCGGCGGCAAACAACCCGTCCGCGCCGGAGGCGACCGCGGACATTTCGGACTCGTCGGGTCGTCGCCCCGTGTGCGTACCGGAGCAGTGACTTCGGTAGCCATATCTGACGTGCACGTAAACGTGGGAACAAACGAGGGCCGCACGGGGCGGCTGGCGGATCGGGCCGAATTGACACACGGGTAAGCGGTCGGGCGGCACACTGAGATTCATGTCGTTACCTCCGCCGATGTGGTGTCCCGATCCTGCCGGAACTAGTCGGCTTCGGTGGTGGGATGGCTCCAGTTGGACTGATCACTACTCGCAAATGCCCGCGCCCGTGGCGGTCGTGTCAGCTTCGCCGGTTTCAGCACCGCGCAGTGCTGGGGCCAATGGTCGAACTACCTCTCCGCTGGTCGGTGTCGTTGCTTCTGCGAGGCTTGAGGAGCCCCGGTATCCGCTTGATGAGCAGGTCGAGGTTGTCGGGGAGACGTACCGCGCGAAGGACATTCGTCGGCTGTTCGACGCGGCGGGCCTGCCGATTACTGAGCGTGGCGTCACGCTGAACGCGGTCCGCTGCATTCTGGTCCCTGAGCCGTGGAATGAGAATGATCCGAATGCCGTGGCGGTGATGATCGAGCAGTTCCACGTCGGATACCTCCCAGCTGAGCTCGCTGTGTATTACACCGAAGGGCTTCAGCGCATCGCGCGAACTGGCTGTCTGGCGACGGGTGAGGCGAGGGTCTGGGCGAAGAGCGACGACGGGATCATCCGGGCGCGCGTGACGATCCTCATTCCGGAGGATGCCGCATTTGCCTAGATAGGTGAGCGTCGCATTGCCGTTGAGGGGACGGTTAGGCGCGGCGGGATTACGACTGCACGACGACTGGAATTGTCGTCTTGCATTGCCAGCATTCGAACTTGCTTGCTCCGATCGGTATGTTCTGTCGTGCGTTGCATCGAACGCAGTTCACCGCAAGCATGCCCTTTGGCGGAGGCACTTCTCCGCGCGGCTTATTCGTCACCACCCAGATCACGCCCAGGATCACATCGACAAGCGCCCAGATGCCGATGATGAAGAGCACCGCGAAGCCCCTGCCGATATCTTCGCCCTGTCGGCACGCATCGGCGAAGGCGGAATCGGTGCAGGTACTTTCGCCGTTGACACCCGTCGCTATCCATATGACGAACAAGACTTGTACTGCCAAAATTACTTTGGTCAGAGTCCGCACGGCGCCCTCCTCGCGTGTGTTCTCACGGTAATGCGCCATCTCTGACGCAATGGTCAAACCGCGAAAATGGAGCCTCCTGTACGGAACGGGTTGGTCCGCGTGAGCGGCCTTGAGCAGGGGAACGCGATCCGCGTAGGGGATGCGGGGCAGTAACGGCGACAGGGTTGGGGGCACACATGACGCCGCCCCAGGCCCGAGGGAGTGACTTGGGGCGGCGGTTTGTTGGCGGTTAGAGCGCGTGCGGTTTGTACTTCAGAATCTGCGGCGCGTCGCCGAACGGTTCCCGGTAGGGCACTGGAGCGTGCGCACTGTGGTCTGGGATGTAATCGGATAGGTCGCCGAACTCACGCGCGAGATAGTCGGACACGGAGAGTTCTACATCGCCGAACCGCTTTTCGGGCCGCACCATCCTGACGTTCAGTGGTTCACTGACGACAGGTCGACGCCACCGGTATTCGAGTGCTTCCTCGTCGTCGGGGCCGATGATTCGGAGGATTCGTTCACCGTCGATCAGGCCCACACGCTGAACTCGACAGCGCCGAAAAGCCCTTCGCCCACGCTCACGGTAGAACTCCTAGAACTGACGCTGATGTAAACGGCGAAACAAAAGAATATCGAACTCGCCGCGACCATTGCGGCCACCAATGCGACTAGATACCACAGCCACATTGGTAAATTCTCCCCGTCTCGATCAGGTAGTCGGCCCATGCGCCGATCCCGTCGGCGAACCCGTGCTCATTGCCTGCGAGCGCATCGGCCTTCGCGTACGTGGTGATTCGAGCGCACAGCGCCAGCGCATCGTCGATCTGGGCGGCGAGTTCAGCAGCGCGGCCGGTGCGCCCGATGCCAAGTTCTGCCCCGGCGATCAGGGCGGCGTCTCGTGCGTCGGACAGTGCCTTCTCGCAGTCGGATAGGGCGCTGAGAACGTTGTGGACGCTCATGCCCCCACTCCTGCATCTGGGCTGACAGGATGGCTCGGGCTATCTGGCCGGCGGCGTGGACCGCTTCGGCAAGGCACTCGTATTCACCGATGGTCCGGTCCTGGACGATCAGCCTGGTCTGCTCGTAGCCGTCGGCGATGATCGCCAGACGGCGGTCGGGGAGTTCGCGCGACCATGTCGTGACGCCGCCGATCTCGGCGCCGCGATCCCAGAAGAATTCAACCTCGGTGGCGAGTTCTTTCATCGCGCCCATCAGACTGCCAGCCGTTCAATCTCGGCTACGGCATCGGCCACCGCCGTCGCGAGCATCCGTGCCGCCGACGTCGGGTAATGTTCGCCGTTCACTGAGACGTACCGGCCGACCCGGCCGTCGGCCCGCTGGGTACCTTCGATCCTGACGGTGATCTGCTGGTTCCAGACCGAGACGTCGGTGGCATGCTGCTCCATTGGCGGGACCAACCATGATGAGCCGTTGAAGTGGCGGACCGGTTGGCCCTCATCCCAGGCGGTTGTCTCCAGGGCGTCGGCGGGAGCCGGGATATCGGCGTTGATGGTCATTTATGCGTGTCCCTCCTCATTCAAGGAAGTCCGCGCGTGCTCGTGCGCCTGACCTATGTGGTGGGGAAGTGGTGCAAATCTGTCTTAGATTGACTAGATACCGCTTCTGACCTGCGTAAAGCTTGGTGCGCGATACTGGGATTGAACCAGTGACCTCTTCCGTGTCAGGGAAGCGCTCTCCCGCTGAGCTAATCGCGCCGGGTTGAAAACTTGTGGAGGTGGAGACGGGAATCGAACCCGTGTGCACGGCTTTGCAGGCCGTTGCCTCACCACTCGGCCACTCCACCACTGGGGCTGATGCCTTCGCACCTTCGAGCGGATGACGGGATTCGAACCCGCGACCCTCACCTTGGCAAGGTGATGCGCTACCAACTGCGCTACATCCGCGTTTCGCTTCGGTTGAACTTTGTTCGTCCGTTGCGATGCAAGACATTAGTGCACGAATGCGAGCAGACACAAATCGCGTGAAAACCGCTGGTAAACGGGCTGGTTCGGGGAGGTGACCGAGTCTTGGCCGGTGTTTCAGGCGTTGCGTCGTGTGACTCCTGAGGCGGTACGGGGCCGGGGTTGGGCGACGGGCGCGGCTGCCCTCTGGTGCCGGCGGGGCGCGATTCCCGTTCGGGTCGCGGGACGTGTTAGTGTCTGTCGTCGCACCGATCCGGTCGGTGAGATTCCCCGGTCTCGTAGCTCAGGGGGAGAGCGTCCGCCTCACACGCGGAAGGTCACTGGTTCGATCCCAGTCGGGACCACCACACAAAGCCACCGTCACGCATCGTCGGGCATGACGGTTTCCCACTGCCCGAACAGCTGCAAATGCAGACTGGAGGCCAGTTTGTTCGACGCCGCATTGTCCAGCCGGCATCGGTATTGCGGCTCGTATCCCTCCATGAGCGCGTAGCGAAACATCGCGCGCACCAACGTCTTTGCGTGTCCTTGGCCTCGCGCCGATTCCAGTGTGAGCACTCCGACATCCGCCAGCGGAAACTCGTCGTCCCACGGATACATGCTGCCGATGCTGACGAGGCGCCCGTGTCCGTCGAATGCGCCGAAAACGGCCCAGTGGTCGAGTTCGACGTAAGCGCCGTCCCAGTCGTGTTCCGACACAGCCGCTTTGAACGACGCAAAGATCTCGGCATCTCCGCTGGAGAGTGGCCGGACGTCTGTTGCTGCCGCCTCGCCGAAGATGTGGTCGGCCGCCGCTTCTGAGAGATAAAACACATTGGCGGCGCCGTTCAGCACGACACCCTGGGTCACGAGCGCGGCCCGAATGTCGGCCGCCGTCGGGCTGCCGACGGCAGCAATGTCCTTGGTCAGCGCATCCGCGACAGCGGGGCTCATGGTGATCGAGACCAGCTTGTCGTCGGCTGATCGCAGGATGGCGGCGCGTTCGTCGTGATCGAGATCGGGGTTGACGGTGATCGTCAGATGTTCGTTGCGGTGCAACGTTTTCCCGCTGAACGCAGCGGTCCAGTAGTCGGTGATGACCGGCGAGAAGTCGGGCACGGCTGAACTCCTGGGGGCACTGGCGGGTTGACCGGGGTAGGTCGCATCTTTCAGACCCGCCACCTGATCGGCAACGCATTTTCTCGGGCTGGCGGTACCGCCTGCTAGCCTTAATGAATATAGTTTTCATTATCGTTAACGAGCGGGGGATGTGTGATGGCAATGCCGGTGTGGATGGCGTTGCCGCCAGAGGTGCATTCGGCATTGCTCAGCAGCGGTCCGGGCCCGGGGCCACTGCTCGCGGCCGCGGCCCAATGGTCTTCCCTCGGCGCGACCTACACGGCGGCGGCCGAAGAGCTTCGGGCCGTCCTCGCAGCGACGCACGCGGCAGCGTGGCAGGGCCCGACTGCGGAGAGGTATGTGGCCGCACACGTCCCGTACCTCGAATGGCTCACTCAGAGCGGCCAGGAAAGCAACGCCCGCGCGGCCCAGCACGAGGCCATCGCCGGCGCGTATGCCACCGCGCTGGCGACCATGCCCACACTCGCCGAACTGGCTGCCAACCACGCCACGCAAGCCGCACTGGTGGCCACGAACTTCTTTGGTATCAACACGATTCCCATCGCGGTCACCGAGGCCGACTACGTCCGGATGTGGGTGCAGGCCGCAACCTCGATGGCGACGTACGAAGCCGTCTCCGACGTTGCGACGACGTCCGCGCCGCACTCCACGCCCGCACCGTCGATCGTGGCGCACGACGACCACGACCATGATCACGATCACGATCACGACCACGATCACGACCACGATCATGACCACGGCCACGGTGATCTGGACCCGACCGATCTGGAGTGGTGGTTCGATGTCGGCGCCGAGATGGGCGAGCACATCGAACTGCTGTGGAACAACTTGCTTTACGATCCGGCCGCGCTGCTGACCAACCTGCCGATGGTGTTGGCGGACGTGACTTTCCATGCCGCCCAACTCGGTTCGGTGCTCGGACAATTCGCGCCGGCGTTGATCCAGCCGGCTTTGGGGCTGGCGATCGCCAACCTCGGTTGGGCGGCCGGGTTCGCAGGGCTGGCCGGTATCCAGGTGCCTCCGACCGCGATCGGTGCGGAGCAGCTGCCCGCGGAGCAGGAAACGCCCATGCCCGCGATCGCGACGGCCCCCGCGCCCAGCCCGGCGCCGACGGCTGCATCGCCGGCTTCCGCGCCGGCAGGTGCGACCGGGTCGGCGTCGACCGGCACTGTGTCGTCGCCCGCTCCGGCCCCCACATCACCACCGCCCGTGGGCGATCCCGGGTTCCCGTACGCCGTCGGTGACGGTTCGGGAATCGGCGCGAGCGCCTGGCTCCAGCGTCAGACGCGCGTCGACGCCGCCGCGTCGGCACGGGTGTCGACGATTGTCCGAGAAGCCTCGGCCGCCGCAGCGGCGGACCGGCAGGCACGACGGCGCCGCGGTCGGCGCAAGCAGGAAGGCGACGCCGTCGAATACATGGACCTCGATGTCACCCCGGAATGGGAGTCCAGCGCTTCGGACAGCGGTGCCGGCCCCGTGGGGTTCACCGGACCCGTATCTAGAGCGGGCACGAACCCGGTGGGTTTGACGGCGGCGCGCAGCGACGAGTTCGGCGACGGGGCGCGGGCGCCGATGCTGCCGAGCACCTGGAATCCCGGTCACGCCGACTGACGATCAGGCCGGCATCCAGCCGCCCCACTCCTCGCCGTGGAACACCCGGCCTTCGGCAATGTCGAAGTGCTGCAAGAAGATCTGCAGGGCGGGCTGCATCTGGAAGTGCAGGGCCGTCATGGCCTGTGCGATCTCAGGCGTCATCGGGTCGTGGTCGGGCGGCTTCTGCGCCGGGATCAGGCCCAGTGTCAGCGCCATTTCGATCTGGTAGAAGGTGAAGTCGCCGTACGGCCGTTTGGGGTCGGCGCCGGGGATGTCCTCGTCGTCGTAGGGGTCCGACAGCTCCCAGCTCATCCGCGCGAGGAGGGCCCGGTGCTGACCGGTGAAGTCGAAGTCCGCCGCATCGGTCAGATGCGCGACAAACGGGGAATATTCGTGATCGGGCGGGGGCCGCCGATACGGGTATGTGCCTGTCGGGCACGCGCCGTGGGCGGCCGCGATCCGCAGCAGGTGCAGGTCGTCGGGTTCAGTTTCCCAGTCCGGCGGGTAGCACGGCGCGCCGGCCTCGGTGCCGTCCCAACCGACACTCACCTGACGCAACCGTGCCGTATGACTTGCGCCCCAACAGATTTCCATGCCTGTCAGGCGGACTCGTTCTTCTCGACCTTGTCGGCTGCGGCCAATGCGTTCAACTGGTTCTGCAGCAGTTGCATCGAGGTGCGCGCGTAGATCATCTGACTGGTGATCGCCATCTGCGCGCGCCCGCGGCCCAGGAAGGTGACGAACCAGGTGAAGAGCGTCGTCACCCGGTTCTTGTAGCCGACCAGATACACCAGGTGCAGTACCAGCCACGACAGCCATGCCAACGGACCGGCGAATTCCAGCTTCTTCTTGGTCAACGGCACCGGCACCTGCGCGACCGCGTCGAACCGCGACACCGTCGCCATGCTGCCCTTGTCCCAGTATTTGAAGGGCTCGCGGTGGGCGGGGTCATCCTGGCCGGCCAGGGATCGCTTGATGATGTCGGCGGCGTAGGTGGCGCCCTGGATCGCACCCTGTGCCATGCCCGGCACGCCCTGGACGGCCATCAGGTCACCGACGACGAAAACGTTCGGGTGCCCCTTGACCGTCAGGTCGGGTTCGACCAGGACGCGGCCGGCCCGGTCGGTCTGGGTGCCGTCGGACTGCTCGGCGATGAGCTTGCCCAGCGGGCTCGCCTGCACACCGGCCGACCACACCTTGCAGGCGCAGTCGATGCGCCGCTCGGTGCCGTCTTTGTCCTTGACGGTGATGCCCTTGTAGTCGACATCGCTGACCATCGCGTTGAGCTGGATCTCGACGCCGAGTTTCTCCAGGCGTTTCTGCGCCTTGGCACCGAGCTTGGGCCCCATCGGCGGCAGCACCGCGGGCGCGGCGTCCAGCAGGATCACGCGGCAGTCCTGCGGCTTGATGCTGCGGAACGCTCCGGCCAGGGTGCGTTCGGCCAATTCGGCGATCTGCCCGGCCAGTTCGACACCGGTAGGCCCGGCACCGACGACGACGAACGTCAGCCGGCGCTCGCGTTCGGCCGGGTCGGTGACCACCTCGGCGGCCTCGAACGCGCCCAGGATGCGGCCGCGCAGTTCGAGTGCGTCGTCGATGGTCTTCATGCCCGGCGCGAACGTCGCGAAGTGGTCGTTGCCGAAGTAGGACTGCTGGGCGCCGGCCGCGACGATCAGGCTGTCGTACGGCGTGACGGTCACCTGCGACATGAGCTTGGAGGTGACGGTCTGCGCCTCCAGGTCGATGCCCTCGACCTCGCCGAGGCGGACCGTGACGTTCTTCTGCTTGCGCAGCACCAACCGCGTCGTCGGGGCGATCTCGCCCTCGGACAGGATGCCGGTGGCGACCTGGTAGAGCAGCGGCTGGAAGAGGTGGGTCGTCGTGCGTGAGATCAAGGTGATGTCGACGTCGGCGCGTTTGAGGGCCTTGGCGGCCTGCAGGCCACCGAATCCCGATCCGATGACGACGACGCGATGACGCTGGGACGCGATGGTCATGTGGCTCCTTCGGGCACAACGTAGGACCGAACGACAGGGCAAACATACTGGGAGTTGACGAACTATGGGCGGCAACGGGTTGACCTGCGGTGGAACGCCGTCGGCCCGGGCACGTTTGGGGACGGGCTGAGTGGGAATCGCAGTAGCGATGAATTATTGGCATTACGGCAATTACGCCCCACCGCACCCGATCCCGCCGGCGCTGCCGCGGGCGGATCGGGGCGACTACACGGTGGCCGGGCATTGGCTTCTTGCCAGGCTCGGGAAGCGGGTGCTGCGGCCCGGGGGCATGCATTTGACGCGCGCGCTGCTGGCTGACGTGGGCGTCAGCAATGCCGACGTCGTCGAGTTCGCGCCCGGCATGGGGCGTACCGCGGCCGAGATTCTGGCTCGCGGCCCGCGCTCGTACCTGGGTGTGGAACTGGACGCTGATGCTGCGGACGCCGCCGCTCTGGTGGCGGGGCACGACAATGTGCACGTCGGGGATGCCGCCCACACGGACCTGCCCGACGGCAGCGCGGATGTGGTGATCGGAGAGTCGCTGCTGACGCTGCACGACGGGGACGCCAAGGAGGCGATCGTCGCGGAGGCCGTGCGGTTGCTGCGCCCGGGCGGCCGCTTTGCGGTGCACGAACTGGCGATGGCGCCCGACACCATGGCCGAAGCCGCCGACATCGCGGGTCAGCTGGCCGGCGCCGCCCTGACCAAGATCCGACCGATGACGGTGGCCGAGTGGGAGCAGCTGCTGACGGCTGCAGGGCTGACGGTCGGGCAAGTGCGGATCGCGTGCGCGTCACCATTGGCGCTCCGGCGCCAAATTGCCGACGAAGGTATTTGGGGCACAGTCAGTTGCGCCGTGAAGCTTGCGCGGCATCCGGAAGCCCGCCGGCGGGTCCGGCAGTTACGGGTGCGTATTCGCGGCACCGCGCGCATCTTGCGGCGGTGGGGTTGGTCGCGTACAAACCGGAGGTGGGCACATGACGGTCCAAGCCGAACCGAAGACCCCGGTCAGTCGCTTTCTGACCGGTCCTTACGGCCACCCGTTCCACCCGATCCTCGTCACGGTGCCGATCGGTGCGTGGATCTGCAGCCTGGTGTTCGACATCGCATCGCGGATCGTCGATCGGCCGGAGTTTCTCGCGATGGGCGCGCAGTGGTTGATCGGCATCGGCGTGGTCGGCGCATTGGCTGCCGCCACCGTAGGGGTACTCGACCTGCTGGCGATTCCGTCGGGTACCGTCGCGTTCCGCACCGCCCTCCTGCACATGGGCCTGAACGTGACGATCACCGCGGCCTTCGTCGTCAATTTTGTTTGGCGGCACGGCTCTTACGGCGTTTCCGCGCCGGTCGACGTGGGCCCGCTGACGCTGTCGGTGCTGAGCATCGCCGCGCTGGGCGTCTCCGGCTTTCTCGGCGGGAAGTTGGCTTATCGCTTCGGGGTGCGCGTCGCAGGGGAGGCCGACCAGGCCGACGGCTTCCGCCCGAGTTCGCCGTCGTAGCGTGCGCTAGCGGGCGGCGGGCAGCTCGATGCCCATCTGTTGCAAGGCTTTTCGCATGGCGGTGTCGCCGCGGTCCAGGTAGCCGCTCAGCTGGTCGAGTGATGCGTCCGCGGTGCCCGGGGTCATCATCGTGCATACGCGGGCGAACGACCGGAAGTTGTCGATGCTGTCCTGCAACGACGAGTTGACGGCCGCGTCGGGAGTCGGCAGGTTCTTACCGAGATCATCCAGAGTCCCTTGCAGTTTCGTGCAATCCCGCGACATTGCGACAAAGTCGTGCGCGGTCATCGCTTCCCCGACCGTGCCGAGCGTGCCGCCCAGGGTAGACACCGAGTCGGTGATGGGGCGTTGCCACTTGAGGTTGTCCGGCGCGCCGGCCTGCCCCGGCACGGTCTGCGTGCAGGCGCTGAGGAGCGCACCTGCCACTGCCAGTGCCGCGACTCGACGCATACCTCCAGCGTAGGCGAGTCGGTGGCCGCATGAGAGCCTGAGTGCATGAGGCGCATCGTGATCCGAGGCGTGTCGGTGCTTTTCGTCGCGGCGGCCGCGGCGTGCAGCGCACCGCCGGCCGAATCTCCGCCAACGGCGCTGACGGTGTGCAGTACCGGCGACTACCGCCCGTTCACCTACCGCGACGCCGACGGCCAGTGGAGCGGCATGGACATCGATCTGGTCCGGGATTTCGCCCGCGAGTCCGGCGCGGAACTGCAGCTCGTGCCGACAACGTGGCCGACGCTCATGACCGATCTGGGGCAGAAGTGCGAGCTGGCGGTCGGTGGTATCAGCATCACCGCCGACCGGGCCGCCAAGGCGCTGTTCTCCGACCCGTATCTGCGCGACGGCAAGGCGGCCATCGTCCGTTGCGTCGACGCCGCGAAATACCGGTCCCTGCCCGACATCGACCGCGGGGGAGTGCGGGTGGTCGTCAATCCCGGTGGCACCAATGAACAATTCGACCGTGCCCACCTGCGCCACGCGACCATCGTCGAACACCCGGACAACAACACCATTTTCGATCAGGTCATCGATGGCAGGGCCGACGTCATGATCACCGACGGCAGTGAAATCCGTTGGCAGGCCATGCAACACCCGCAATTGTGCGGGGTGTCGACCGACCAGCCGTTCACCGTCGCGCAGAAGGCCTACCTGCTGCCCAAGGGCGCGGCGGCTCTGCAGAAGCGAATCAACAAGTGGCTGAGCACCATTCAGGGCAACGGTAGCTATGCGGCCATCAGCCGCAAATGGCTGGGTTAACGCAGCGCGCCGTTGATCACCGGCTTGTCGATGATGCCCATATCCACACCCCATTTGGTGGCGATCTCCCGGTATTCGCCGGTCTGCATCAGGTGTTTGAGTGCCGCTTGCAACGCGGTTGCCAGCGACGAGCCCTTGGCCACCGGCCAGCCGTAGGGCTGCGCATCGACGATTCCGCCGGCCGCTTCCAGCTTGCCGCCGCTGAGTTTGATGGCGTAGCCGGTGACAGGCGAGTCGGCCGCCATCGCGTCGACGGTGCCGGCGAGCAGGGCCGCGGTGACGCCGTCCTGGCCGGCGATGGGGACGATCTCGATAGGGGCCACGCCGGCCGCCACACATGCCGCGCTGCGGGCCGGCAGATGATCGGTCTCCTCGACCGAGCCCAGGTGCACGCCCACTCGAAGTCCGCACGCCGCGTTGGGGTCCACACTCGATCCGGCCCGCCGTGCCCACAGCACGCCGGCCTTGAAGTAGGTCACGAAGTCGGCTGACTTCTCCCGCTGTTTGGTGTCGGTGGTCGAGGACGCCCCGACGGAGATGATCCCGTCGTGCACCGAGGCGACGATCTTGGAGATTCCGATCTCCCGAAACTCCGGCTCGAGTCCGAGCACCCGGCTCACCGCCGTCATCAGGTCGACGTCGAAACCGGTGAACTTACCGTCGGGGCCTTTGAATTCGTTTGGCGCATATGGGATGTTGACTCCCACCACCAGTCGTCCGGAATCTTTGAGATCGGCCGGTAGCTTGGCGGCGACCGAGGGCACCGAACCCGACGGCCCGACCTGGTATTGCCGCGACCAGTAGAGCCACGCGGTTCCCGCGCCGGCGGCCAGCACGATCACCGCGCCGACGGCGATGACGATCCGCCGGGTACGGCGCTTCGGTTCGGCGGCCTGCACCGCATGGCGTCCTGAACCTGTGCGCGGGCCGGTGCGGCCCGAGACACGTACTCGTGCGCTGAGCGCGGCGCGGGCGTCGGCAGCGAGTTCGCCGGCGTGCTGGTAGCGCTTGCCGGGTTTCTTGGCCATGCCCTTGGCGATCACATCGTCGAATGCGGCAAGCCGCCGGTCGACGTCGGACGGCTTCGGCGCGGGAGCGCTGACGTGGCCGGCGATCTGGTGCTCGAGACTGTCGGCCGGATAAGGGCGCCGGCCGGTGAGGCATTCGTACAGCACGCAGGTCAATGCGTAGATGTCCGAGCGCGGGTCGGCCTGGCCGCCCTCGAACCGCTCGGGCGCCATGTAGGCCAAGGTGCCGAGAGTGCTTCCGGCGGTGGTCAATCCGTGCTCACCGGCGGTGCGAGCGAGGCCGAAGTCGATCAGGTAGGCGAAGTCGTGGTCGGTCACCAGGATGTTGGAGGGTTTGATGTCCCGGTGGATCAACCCGGTTCCGTGTGCGGCGTCCAGGGCCGCGGCGATCTGCTCGACGACTCCGATGGAGAATTCGGGGCTCGGGCGGTGCTCGGTATCGGCCAGAATTTCTGCCAGGGTGCGGCCTTCGATGAGCCGCATGTCCAGGTAGAGCTGATTGTCGATCTCGCCGAAACCGTGAATGGGGACGACGTGCGGCTCGTTGAGGCCGGCGGCGGCCTGCGACTCGCGCTTGAACCGCTCCTGGAATACGGGGTCTTTGGCGAGGTGCGGCGGCAGCACCTTGAGCGCGACAGTGCGCTGGGTGTTCGTGTCATATGCGACGTAGACCTCGCCCATGCCGCCGCGGCCTATCAGTTCGCGCAGCTCGTAGTGCCCGAATCGTGTCGGCTCCACCCAGCACTCCTTGGCCGTTTCAGTTTTCGTGTGAAAGCTACAACACGTGGTCAGCGGCGGCCGGGTGAATGAAACCGCTGCATCGCTCACACCGCGCGCAGATAGCGCTGTCCGATGAAGCGCTGTGCCACCCGCGCGACCGGCGCGCCAACGCGGCTCCACCACAATGCCGGCCGAGAAAACGCGCTGATCTCGGCGTACACGGCATCGGTGGCGGTGTCGTAGCGGACGCAGAACAGCTCCTCGCCGGACTCCGGGTGGCCGGGCAGGGTCCCGTAGGCGAACCCGCGCCGGTCCGGTTCGTCGACGACGTACACCACCCGGCAGGGGACGTGTACGGGCCCGAGCCGACCCAGCATGTCGGTACCCGGCGCCGCGGTCACGGTGGTCGCCTCCACCTTCATGCCGATGCCGCGCTGCATGCCCCAGCGCAGTACGGCGTCACCCGCGGCGTTGAAACGGATGCGGCCCGAGCCGATCTGACCCGACTCGTGCACGTGGTGATAGCCGTCCGGGGGCGGACCGGCGGTAGCGCCGACGTCGGGGTAGGTGAACGTCAGGTCCGCCAGGTCGCTCAGTCGCATGGGGCCACCATGCCACCGTGATAAGAGAAACAGGTGGATAAGCATGCCGGTGGGGGATTCAACCCGCCCAAACCCACCACCCAGGGTGGCCCGGACTACGGCAGGTTCGTCGAATCCGTCCGCACGGTCAGCGACCATGCCCGCGGCGCCGACGCGCCCGACGACGTCATCACGCAGGCCGCGAACCTCATCGAACAGGCCAACGCCCTGCTGGCGCCGTACCGCGCCGACGAGTGGCACTCGCCGTCGGGCCGTCGCCTCGACCTGCCCAACCGCGGGAACGTCTTGAACGTGCCGTCGAACCTCAAGGTCACCGATGACGGCCGGATCGCCGGTCCGGTCCGGTTCCGGCGCTTTCATCTGGGCCGCAACGGCGCCGCGCACGGCGGGTCCATCGGGCTGCTGTTCGACTCGGTGCTGGGGCATGCCGCCTACCGGCTCACCGACAGCCCGTTCCAGCGCACCGCCTACCTGCACATCAACTACCGGAAGATCGTCCCCGTCGAACGGGACCTGCACGCGACGGCGACGCTGGAGCGTGTCGAGGGCCGCAAGATCTTCATCACCGGCGCGCTGCTGGACGGTGACACGGTGCTCGCCGACGCCGAGGCCCTCTTCGTCAGGCTCAAGCCGGGTCAGCCTTGAGGCGGCGCTGGGCCGCGAAGCGATGACCGGTGCCGATAGCATGGTCGCGATCGTCACCTAACCAGTAGGAGTGTCTCGATGACCGCCGTCGCCAGCCCCGCACCAGCAGCCCCGATCCGGGTCGCTGCCGGGACTACCGCCGGCGCCGCGGTCCGCGAGGCCGGGCTGCCGCAGCGTGGCGAGGTCGACGCCATCGTCGTGGTCAAGGACGCCGACGGCCGCCTGCGCGACCTGTCCTGGACCCCGGACGTCGACGTCGAGGTCGTCCCGGTCGCCGCGAACACCGAGGACGGTCGCAGCGTCATCCGCCACTCGTGCGCCCACGTGCTGGCCCAGGCCGTGCAGGATCTGTTCCCCGAGGCCAAGCTCGGCATCGGTCCGCCGATCACCGACGGTTTCTACTACGACTTCGACGTCGCCGAGCCGTTCACGCCGGACGATCTGGCCAAGCTCGAGAAGCGCATGCAGAAGATCATCAAGGACGGTCAGCTGTTCGACCGGCGCGTGTACGAGTCCAAGGAGCAGGCCCGCGAAGAGCTGGCCAAGGAGCCCTACAAGCTCGAGCTGGTCGACGACAAGTCCGGTGATGCCGACATCATGGAGGTCGGCGGCGACGAGCTGACGGCCTACGACAACCTCAATCCCCGTACCCGCGAACGGGTTTGGGGCGACCTGTGCCGCGGCCCGCACATCCCGACCACCAAGCACATCCCGGCGTTCAAGCTCACCCGCAGCAGCGCCGCGTACTGGCGCGGCGACCAGAAGAACGCCAGCCTGCAGCGCGTCTACGGCACCGCCTGGGAGTCGCAGGAGGCCCTCGACAAGCACCTCGAACTGATCGAGGAGGCGCTGCGCCGCGACCACCGCAAGCTGGGTGTGGAGCTGGACCTGTTCAGCTTCCCCGACGAGCTGGGCTCGGGCCTGCCGGTGTTCCACCCCAAGGGCGGCATCGTGCGGCGGGAGCTGGAGGACTACTCGCGGCGCAAGCACCAGGAAGCCGGCTACGAGTTCGTCAACACCCCGCACATCACCAAAGAGCAGCTGTACATCACCTCGGGCCACCTGGAGTGGTACGCCGACGGCATGTACCCGCCGATGCACATCGACGCGGAGTTCAACGACGACGGCACGCTGCGCAAGCCGGGGCAGAACTACTACCTCAAGCCCATGAACTGCCCCATGCACCACCTGATCTTCCGGTCGCGGGGGCGGTCGTACCGCGAGCTGCCACTGCGGCTCTTCGAGTTCGGCAGTGTGTACCGCTACGAGAAGTCGGGCGTCGTCCACGGCCTGACCCGCGTGCGCGGCATGACGCAGGACGACGCGCACATCTACGTCACCCGTGAGCAGATGCGCGAGGAGCTCACCACGCTGCTGCAGTTCGTACTGGACCTGCTCAGCGACTACGGCCTGGACGACTACTTCCTGGAGCTGTCGACGAAGGACCCGGACAAGTACGTCGGCTCCGACGAACTGTGGGAAGAGGCCACCGAGACCCTGCGCGAGGTCGCCGAGGCCTCCGGTCTTGATCTGGTGCCGGACCCGGGCGGCGCGGCGTTCTACGGTCCGAAGATCTCCGTCCAGGTCAAGGACGCGCTGGGCCGCAGCTGGCAGATGTCGACCATCCAGCTGGACTTCAACATGCCCGACCGATTCGAGCTGGAGTACACCGCGGCCGACGGCAGCCGGCAGCGTCCGGTGCTGATCCACCGCGCGCTGTTCGGGTCCATCGAGCGGTTCTTCGGCGTGCTCACCGAGCATTACGCCGGTGCGTTCCCGGCCTGGCTGGCCCCCGTGCAGGTCGTCGGCATCCCGGTCGCCGACGCGCACCTGGACTACCTGTACGACGTTGCGGCGCAACTGAAGTCGCGTGGCATCCGGGTCGAGGTGGACGGCAGCGACGACCGGATGGCCAAGAAGATCGTCAACCACACCAACCAGAAGGTGCCGTTCATGTTGCTCGCGGGCGACAAGGACAAAGAGGCAGGTGCGGTGTCCTTCCGGTTCGGTGACCGCACCCAGGTCAACGGTGTCCCGGTGGCCGAGGCCGCCGACCTCATCGCGGGCTGGATCGCGCGCCGCGAAAATGCCTTCCCGACCGCAGACCTGGTGAACGAGGCGCGGGGCGCACAGGCGTGACCGAGGATCGGAGCATCGTGGACCGCGGCGTGGGCGACGTCGACTATCTGCAGCGGCTGTGGACGCCGCACCGGATGAGCTACATCGTCGACGCTCCGATGAAGGGCGGCGAGGGCACGTCCGCAGGCTCGAAGCAGCCGTTCATCGACATTCCCACGATGTCCGACGAGGAGGGCCTGATCGTCGCGCGCGGCGAGCAGGTCTACGCGGTGCTCAACCTGTACCCGTACAACCCGGGACACCTCATGGTGGTGCCCTACCGGAAGGTGTCCGAACTCGAGGACCTCACCGAGGCCGAGAGCAGCGAGCTGATGACGTTCACCCAGAAGGCAATTCGCGTGATGAAGGCCATCTCGAATCCGCACGCCTTCAACGTCGGGCTCAACCTGGGCACCTCGGCCGGCGGTTCGCTGGCCGACCACCTGCACATGCATGTGGTGCCGCGCTGGGGTGGCGACGCCAACTTCATCACCGTCATCGGCGGCACCAAGGTGATCCCGCAGCTGCTGCGCGACACCCGCAAGCTGCTGGCCGACGAGTGGGCTAAGCAGGACAGCGCCTCGTGAGCGACTTCTACCTGCTGACCCGCGCGGCCTACACCAAGGTGAGCCGCCCGCTGGCCCGGGGAGCACTGCGCATCGGGCTGACGCCGGACAGCGTCACCGTCATCGGTACCGCCGCCTCGGTCATCAGTGCACTGACGCTGTTCCCGACGGGGCACCTCTGGTACGGCGCCGTGGCGGTCTGGTTCTTCGTGCTGGCCGACATGCTCGACGGCGCCATGGCCCGCGAACGCGGCTACGGCACGCGTCTGGGGGCGGTGCTCGACGCGACCTGTGACCGCATCGGTGACGGCGCGGTGTTCTGCGGCCTGCTGTGGTGGATCGCGTTCGAGATGCACGACAAGCCGCTGGCGATCGCCACGCTGATCTGCCTGGTCACCTCGCAGGTGATCTCGTACATCAAGGCCCGCGCCGAGGCCAGCGGACTGAACGCCGACGGCGGCTTCATCGAGCGCCCGGAGCGGCTGATCATCGTGCTGGTGGGCGCCGGGTTCTCGGACCTGCCGATCCATCCGCTGCCCCTGGCGCTGCCCATCGCGATGTGGCTACTGGCGGTCGCCAGCATCATCACGCTGGGCCAGCGCGTCGCCTCGGTGCGCCGTTCGCCGGGCGCCGACGAGCCGCTGCCGTCGAGTTCGCCGTCGAAGGAGCAGCAATGAGCGTTCCCACTGGCGGGGTGCCGTCCTTCGGGGGTTTCGACGTCCCGATGGGCGAGCAGATCAAGGACCTCGGCTATGCCGCGGGGTGGGGCCTGATCCGGACGATGCCGGAGTTCGCCGCCCGCAACGTGTTCGACGCGGGCGCGCTGTACGCGGCGCGCGGCGGCGGCCCCGAGCAGCTGCGCAAGAACCTGGCCCGGGTGCTGGGTGTCCGGCCGGCCAAGGTGCCGGGCCGCGTCATCCGCGCCTCGCTGGCGTCGTACGCCCGCTACTGGCGGGAGGCCTTCCGGCTGCCGTCGATGAACCAGCGCACCCTCGGACAAAGGCTCCGGCACTGCCTGGTCGGCACCGAGCAGATCGCAGCGGGCCTCGAGCGGGGTAACGGCGTCATCCTGGCAGTGCCGCACAGCGGCAACTGGGACATGGCCGGCGTCTCGGTGGTGCACCAGTACGGCAAGTTCACCACGGTCGCCGAGCGCCTGAAGCCCGAGTCGCTGTACAACCGTTTCGTCGAGTACCGCGAATCCCTGGGCTTCGAAATCCTGCCGCTGACCGGGGGAGTGCGCCCGCCGTTCGAGGTGCTGACGGAGCGGTTGCAGGAGGGCCGCATCGTCTGCCTCATGGCTGACCGGGACCTGTCGCGAAATGGTGTGCAGGTCAACCTCTTCGGCGAGCCGACCCGCATGCCGGCCGGCGCGGCCAAGCTCGCGGTCAACACCGGCGCGACGCTGCTGACCGTCCACTGCTGGAACAAACCCAACGACTGGCAGTTCGACGTCTCGTCGCCGATCGACACGTCCAGCGGCGACGTCGCGGCCATTACCCAGGACCTGGCCACCCGCTTCGAGGCGGGCATCGCCGCGCACCCCACCGACTGGCACATGCTGCAGCCGCAGTGGCTGGCCGACCTGTCCGACGAACGTCGCGCCCGGTTGGCCGGGAACGGCTGATGCGCATCGGCATGGTGTGCCCGTACTCGTTCGATGTACCGGGTGGCGTTCAGGCACACGTGCTGCAACTGGCCGAGGTGATGCGCGGCTACGGCCACGAGGTCAGTGTGCTGGCGCCGTCGTCGGCCGAGACGCACGCCGACCTGCCCGACTACGTCGTCTCCGGGGGCAAGGCCGTGCCCATCCCGTACAACGGATCCGTGGCGCGGCTGCGATTCGGCCCCGCGACCCGGCGGATGGTCAAGCGCTGGATCGTCGAGGGCGACTTCGACGTGCTGCATCTGCACGAGCCCAATGCCCCGAGCCTGTCGTTGCTGGCGCTGATGGTGGCCAATGGCCCGATCGTCGCGACGTTCCACACGTCGACCACGAAGTCCTTGACGCTCAACGTCTTTCAGGGGATTCTGCGGCCCTGGAACGAGAAGATCATGGGCCGCATCGCGGTGTCCGATCTGGCCCGGCGCTGGCAGATGGAGGCCCTGGGCTCGGACGCCGTGGAGATTCCCAACGGCGTCGACGTCTCGGCGTTCGACAACGCGCCACTGCTGCCCGGCTATCCGCGGCCCGGCCGCACCGTGCTGTTCCTCGGCCGGTTCGACGAGCCGCGCAAAGGCATGCAGGTGCTCGTCGGGGCGCTGCCGAAACTGGTGGCGGCCTGCCCGGACGTCGAGGTGCTGATCGTCGGCCGGGGCGACGAGGACGCCCTCAAGGAGACCGTCGGCGAGCACGCGGGGCACCTGCGCTTCCTCGGCCTGGTCGACGATGCCGAGAAGGCATCGGCCATGCGCAGCGCCGACGTCTACTGCGCCCCGAACACCGGCGGCGAGAGCTTCGGCATCGTGCTGGTCGAGGCCATGGCCGCGGGCACGCCCGTGGTGGCCAGTGACCTGGACGCCTTCCGGCGCGTGCTCGACCAAGGTACGGCGGGCCGGCTGGTGCCGGTCGACGATGCCGAAGCCCTCGGCGAGGCACTGGTCGAGATGCTCTCGAACGACGCCGACCGCCGCCGGTACGCCGAGGCGGCCACGCAGGCGGTGCGCCGCTACGACTGGTCGGTGGTCGCGCAGCAGATCATGCTGGTCTACGAAACCGTGGCGGGGTCGGGGACGAAGGTCCGGGTGGAGGCCTAAATGCATTGGCTGTTGATCGTCGCGCTGGTCGTGCTGGTGCTGACGGTCCTGATCACCGTGGTGTGGGCGTATCAGACCGCGCACCGGCTCGACCGGCTGCACGTCCGCTACGACCTGTCGTGGCAGGCCCTGGACGGCGCGCTGGCCCGGCGTGCGGTGGTCGCCCGCGCCGTCGCCGCCGACGCATACGGGTCCCGGCCGGCGGGCCGCCGCCTGGCCGCGCTGGCGGACGAAGCCGAACGGGCACCGCGAGCGGCCCGCGAGGCGGCGGAGAACGAACTGTCGGGAGCCCTGGCACAGGTCGATCCGGCGTCCATCCCGGTGACCCTGGTCGCCGAGCTCGCCGACGCCGAGGCCCGCGTGCTACTGGCCCGCCGCTTCCACAACGACGCCGTCCGCGACACGCTCGCGCTACGTGAGCGCACCCTGGTGCGCTGGCTACATCTCGGTGGAACCGCCGCCATGCCAACGTATTTCGAGATCGTCGAGCGGGCGTCGCGGCACGAGCCCGGCGCGGTGGGGCGACGGCGGTCGGCCCGCGTCGTGCTGCTGGACCAGGACGGGCAGGTGCTGCTGTTCTGCGGCAGCGACCCGGCCGCCGACCCGCTGATGGCGCCGCGGTGGTGGTTCACCGTCGGGGGAGCGGTCGAACCGGACGAGTCGCTGCCGGACGCCGCCGCCCGCGAGATCGCCGAGGAGACCGGGCTGAAGGTCGACCCGGCCGACCTGACCGGCCCGGTGTGGCGCCGGGAGGCGGTGTTCGAGTTCAACGGATCTGTGATCCGCAGCGAGGAATTCTTCTTCGTGTACCGCACGACACGCTTCGAGCCGGTGACCACCGGCCACACCACCGTGGAACGGCAGTCGATCCACGCGCACCGCTGGTGTGACGCGGCGGTCATCGCCCGGCTGGCCGCAGATGGTGAGACTGTCTACCCATTGCAGCTCGGTGAATACCTTTCCCTCGCAGGCGAATTGGCCGACGGGACACGTCCGGCGGTGACGGCGGGCGGGGAGCCGCAGTCCATCCGCTGACCTGCGCGGATAACCGATTTGGTCCGGCCACTAGACTTGGCGGGTACCAAATTCTTGAGGGAGATTGCAGTGGATACCGCAGCGGATAACAGCGGTCAGACGGGCACCGCCCGGGTCAAGCGCGGCATGGCCGAGATGCTGAAGGGCGGCGTCATCATGGACGTCGTAACACCCGAGCAGGCGCGCATCGCCGAAGGCTCAGGCGCCGTCGCCGTCATGGCGCTCGAGCGCGTTCCCGCCGATATCCGCGCGCAGGGCGGCGTCTCGCGGATGAGCGACCCGGACATGATCGAGGGCATCATCGACGCCGTCACCATCCCGGTGATGGCCAAGGCCCGTATCGGCCACTTCGTCGAGGCGCAGATTCTGCAGAGCCTCGGGGTGGACTACATCGACGAGTCCGAGGTGCTGACCCCGGCCGACTACACCCACCACATCGACAAGTGGAAGTTCACCGTGCCGTTCGTGTGCGGCGCCACCAACCTGGGTGAGGCCCTGCGCCGCATCAACGAGGGCGCGGCGATGATCCGCTCCAAGGGTGAGGCCGGTACCGGGGATGTCTCCAACGCCACCACCCACATGCGCAAGATCGGCGGCGAGATCCGTCGGCTGACGTCGCTGTCGGAGGACGAACTGTACGTTGCCGCAAAGGAATTGCAGGCGCCGTACGAGCTGGTGGTCGAGGTCGCACGGGCCGGCAAGCTGCCCGTGACGCTGTTCACCGCCGGTGGCATCGCCACCCCGGCCGACGCCGCGATGATGATGCAGCTGGGCGCCGAGGGTGTGTTCGTCGGCTCGGGCATCTTCAAGTCCGGTGACCCGGCGGCCCGCGCCGCAGCCATCGTCAAGGCCACGACGTTCTACGACGACCCCGACACGCTGGCCAAGGTGTCGCGCGGTCTGGGTGAGGCCATGGTCGGCATCAACGTGGAGGATGTGCCGGAGCCTCATCGGCTCGCCGAGCGGGGCTGGTAAAACCAACCCGTGGCAATCGAGCAGATACTCGACCTCGAGCAACTCGAGGTCAACATCTACCGCGGCAGTGTTTTCAGCCCGGAATCGGGCTTCCTGCAGCGCACTTTCGGTGGCCACGTAGCCGGTCAGTCGTTGGTGTCGGCGGTGCGCACCGTGGAGCCGAAGTACCAGGTGCACTCGCTGCACGGGTACTTCTTGCGTCCCGGTGACGCCCGCGCACCGACGGTGTACATGGTGGAGCGCATTCGCGACGGTGGGTCGTTCTGCACCCGCCGCGTGAGCGCCATCCAGCACGGCGAGACCATCTTCTCGATGTCGGCGTCGTTCCAGACCGACCAGACGGGCATCGAGCACCAGGACGCCATGCCGGTGCCGCCGCCGCCCGACCTGTCGAACGGGTTCCGGTCCGCCGGAGCGTTCGACGACGCCGGCTTCGCCCAGTTCGCCGAGTGGGACGTGCGCATCGTGCCGCGCGACCAGGTGGCCCGGGTGCCCGGCAAGGCGTCGCAGCAGCAGGTGTGGTTCCGGCACCGCGACCCACTGCCCGACGACCACGTCCTGCACATCTGCGCCCTGGCCTACATGAGCGACCTGACGCTGTTGGGCTCGGCGCAGGTGAATCACCTTGAGGTACGCAAACATATGAACATCGCCTCGCTGGACCACGCGATGTGGTTCATGCGGCCGTTCCGGGCCGACGAATGGCTGTTGTACGACCAGTCGTCGCCGTCGGCAACCGGGGGCCGCGCGCTGACGCAGGGCAAGATCTTCAACCAGTACGGCGAGATGGTGGCCGCTGTGATGCAGGAGGGGCTGACCCGCTACAACCGCGGCTTCGTCCCGCCGGCGGAGTGAGCCCGCACGTCGGTGTCCTCGCGCTGCAGGGGGACACCCGAGAGCATCTGGCCGCCCTGCGCGAGGCGGGCGCCGAGGTGTCGACGGTCCGGCGCCTCACGGAGCTGAATGCCGTTGACGCCCTGGTGATCCCGGGCGGTGAATCTACCGCGATGAGCCATCTGCTGCGCGAGCTCGAGCTACTGGAGCCGCTGCGCGACCGCCTGGCGGCGGGCATGCCGTGCTACGGATCGTGCGCCGGCATGATCCTGCTCGCCACCGAGATCAACGACGCGGGCGTGCCGGGCCGGGAGGCCCTGCCGCTACGCGGGATCGATATGACGGTGCGGCGCAACGCTTTCGGTCGGCAGGTCGACTCGTTCGAAGACGACCTCGATTTCGTCGGCCTCGACGATCCCGTGCACGCGGTGTTCATCCGGGCGCCCTGGGTCGAGCGCGTCGGCCCCGACGTCGAGGTGCTCGCCCGCGCGGCCGGACATCCCGTCGCCGTCCGTCAGGGCCGCATGCTCGCGACGTCGTTCCACCCCGAGGTCACCGGCGACCGGCGCATCCACAAACTCTTCGTCGACGCTCTCTGATCGCGACAACCAGACCCTCAGGCGCTCGTAGATCCGCTCGTCGTTGAGCAGCGTGAAGTGGTGCGCCTCCGGCAGGTGCAGGCGATTGTCGCGCTCGAATCCCATGTCGCGCTTGCGGCTTCGGCCTTGCGCACTGCGCACCTGCACTAGCCCGTCGCCGAGCACCCAGCCGATCGGGTTGGCCGGGGTGCGGGCGATGGTCGCGGTGACGCAGTAGTACGAGACCCCGTCGAGCAGCGGCACGTCGATCGGCGGCGCCGCGCGCAAGGCGTCCGGTTCGCGGTCACGCCAGTCACGTTCGTCGAGCGAGCCGAACCGCAGATCGCGGATTCCGGTGCTGCGCCGTCGCAGCAGGCTTCCGAACGGGCGGGTCTCGGGCAGTGCGCTGAGCGCCGCCGACCCGTAGTGCACGACCTTCTCCAGCGGGGCGCCGGTATGCGGGGTGCCCAGCGAGACGACGGTACGCACCCGGTCCACCCACGAGCCGCCGGGCACCGCGCAGGCTGACCGGATCACCAGTCCGCCCATCGAATGACCGACCAGCGAGACCGACGTGACCGGCACCGGCCAGGCGGATACCAATCGGTCCAGCAGTTCGGAGAGCAGCACGCCGTTGTCGGAGATGTGCAGGCCGGTGTTGTAGCGGATCTCGACGCCGGTGATGCCGATGTCGGCGCCGAGCCGCTGGCCGTAGGTCGCCCGTTTCCCGAGCGCCCAAAAGGCCTCGGTCTCGATCAGGCCGTGGACGAACACGACGACGTCGCCCGTGGCGGTCGGGTAAGCGGCCCGCAGGCTGTCGGTGTCGAGTGACACCGGTCGGCCGTCGACGCGCACCGACATCGTGGTCGCCAGTACCGAACCCTGCTCGTGGAGCTTGTCGCCGATCAATCCCTGCAGCACAGCGAGCACGCGCGCGCCGCCGGCCTGGTCGGACAGCTTGCCGGCGGTCTGGTCGTGCACCGCCTTGCCGGCGATGGGCGCGGCCGTCGTCGCGACATGACTGAGGGTGGAGTAGACGCCGTCGGTGATGGCGTCGTACACGACCTTCACGGGCTTGGCGGCCGGGCCGACTCCGAACCCCACCAGCCGGAACACCCGCTCAGAGATGGCGCGCTGCACCTTGTGGATGCCGTCGACGGCGGTGCCCACCTCGTTGAGGCCGAGCTCGGTCAGGGCAGCGGCTTCGCTGGCGAGGGGTTCGTCCATGGCTTGAGTGTACGACTGTTCACTGGATTGCCTCCTGTGAATCCGCTGACTGTGAGCAGTTTCATCGCACCGTCACGTCATAGCGGCGGCTCGCCGACTTCACAGCTCGGCCATAGCTGGAGCTGCCTTAATGGTCGGGTGACTACGACATCCGCCGCCGTCCTGGACGTTCCGACGGCCGAGACTCAGACCGCGGCGCCGCGACGCTGGAGTCTCGCGACCAAGACCGGCGAGCGCGCGGCGCTCGCCGCGCTGCTGATCGTCACGGCCGCCGGCTACCTGTGGAACATCACGGTCAACGGCATGGGCAACCAGTTCTACGCCGCCGCGGTGTGGGCCGGCTCGCGCAACTGGGAGGCGCTGCTGTTCGGGTCCATCGACCCGAACAACGTCATCACGGTCGACAAACCGCCGCTGTCGCAGTGGGTGATGGCGCTGTCCGGGCAGATCTTCGGCTTCAGCAGCGCGAGCATGTTGATCCCCGAGGCGTTGATGGCCGTCGGCGCGGTCTGGCTGCTCTACGCCGCGGTGCGACGGATCAGTGGTCCGGCCGCCGGCCTGCTCGCCGGTGCGGTGCTCGCGCTGACCCCGGTGTCCGCCATGATGTTCCGCTTCAACAACCCCGACGCGGCCATGGTGCTGCTGATGACGCTGGCGGCGTACTTCACGGTCCGGGCCCTCAAAGAGAAGGGCGCCAAGTGGATGGCCCTCGCCGGTGTCGCACTGGGTTTCGCGTTCCTGGCCAAGATGCTCGAGGGTCTGATGGTGATGCCGGCCCTGGGCCTGACGTACCTCGTCGCCGCGCCCGTCGCGCTGCGCACCCGACTGTGGCACCTGTTGGGCGCATTTGTCGCGATGCTGGTCTCCGCAGGCTGGTTCGTGGTGCTCACGATCCTGTGGCCGGCGTCGTCGCGACCGTACATGGCCGGTTCGACCGACAACAGTTTCATGAATCTGGTCTTGGGCTACAACGGCTTTGGCCGAGTGCTCGGCAAGAACCACATGGGCAGGACCGACCCCGACAAGCCATCCACGGTGCACACCCTCACCGGAGAACACGCCGGCCACGCCGCCGGCGAGACGATCAAGACGGCCGGACATCACGGCTTCGGCATGGGCGATCAGACGCAGGGCCTGCCCCGACTGTTCACCGGCGAGTTCGGCTTCGAAATCGGCTGGCTGGTGCCGGCCGCGCTCCTGGCCACAGTGCTCGTGCTGATCTCCCGTGGACGGGCACCCCGCACCGACCGCGTCCGCGCCGGCGCCATCCTGTTCGGCGGCTGGCTGGTCAGTGTCGGCCTGGTGCTGAGCTTCATGAAGACCAACGTCCACCCGTACTACTGCCTTGCGCTGGCGCCGGCGATGGCCGCGATGTTCGCGATCTTCGTCATCGAATTCTGGCGCCGCGGGACTCACAGTTCCATCGGATCGGTTTGGTGACAGTGCTTTTGGCGAGCGGCGTGTGGGGTTTCGTGATCCTCGGCCGCAACGCCGACTGGCTGCCCGCACTGCGCTGGGTGATCCTGGTCGCCGCCGTCGTCGGGGCTGCCGCCCTCATCTGGTGGCGCCGTCTCGGCCGCAAGCACGTGGCGACGCTGGCCCTGGGCCTGGCGATGTTCGGCGCGGCCGGGGGATCGGTGGCCTACTCGCTCGCGACCTTCGGGCAGCCGCACCTCGGTGGCGGGCCGTCGGTCGGTCCGGCGGACAAGGACGACAAGGGGCACGGCGGCTTCGGTCAGCGTGACGCGAACCCCCAGTTGAACGCGCTGCTCAAGGCCACGACCACCAAGTGGTCGGCCGCGATCGACCGGTCATCGCCGGCCGCCGGTCTGGAACTCGACACCCGCACGCCCGTCATCGCGATCGGTGGCTTCGGCGGCAGTGACGCGGCGCCGACGCTGCAGCAGTTCCAGTCCTATGTGGCGGGCCACGAGGTGGCGTACTACATCGTCTCCGACAACAAGGGGCACTGGGACGCCGACGCGCACAGCGACATCGCCGACTGGGTGGGCGCCAACTTCGCGCCCATGAAGGTCGGGTCCGACACCGTCTACAACCTCATGCAGCCGGTCCGGAAGTAGCGATTGACCAGGCCCGTCAGGGCCTGTGATTCGTCCACGTAAACTGGTCAGTCGAAGTTTGACCAGAAAGAGGGCGTACACGCATGAGCGGCCATTCCAAGTGGGCGACAACCAAGCACAAGAAGGCCGTCATCGACGCCAAGCGCGGCAAGATGTTCGCCAAGCTGATCAAGAACATCGAGGTCGCGGCCCGCGTCGGCGGTGGCGACCCGGGCGGTAACCCGACCCTCTACGACGCCATCCAGAAGGCCAAGAAGAGCTCGGTCCCCAACGACAACATCGAGCGCGCCCGCAAGCGTGGCGGCGGCGAAGAAGCCGGCGGCGCCGACTGGCAGACCATCATGTACGAGGGCTACGGACCCAACGGTGTCGCGGTGCTCATCGAGTGTCTGACCGACAACCGCAACCGGGCCGCGGGCGAGGTTCGCGTCGCGATGACCCGCAACGGCGGCAATATGGCCGACCCGGGTTCGGTGGCCTACCTGTTCTCCCGCAAGGGCATCATCACCCTGGAGAAGAACGGCCAGACCGAAGACGACGTGCTGATGGCCGTCCTGGATGCCGGTGCCGAAGAGGTCAACGACCTCGGTGACTCGTTCGAGGTCATCTGCGAGCCCACCGATCTGGTCGCGGTCCGCACGGCGCTGCAGGACGCCGGCATCGACTACGACTCGGCCGAGTCCGGCTTCCAGTCGTCGGTGTCCGTCGAGGTCGACCTCGAAGGCGCCCGCAAGGTGTTCAAGCTCGTCGACGCGCTGGAGGACAGCGACGACGTGCAGAACGTCTACACCAACGTCGAGATCCCGGACGACGTCGCCGCGCAGCTCGACGAGGAGTAGCCGCTCCGGCGGTAGCCTGCCGAGCATGTCCGAGCCGCCTCCGTTCAGCCCGACCGTCGCGCTGTTGACCGTCAGCCGGGTGTGGGATGCCGCGTTCGCCGACGCCCTCAAACCCCTCGGGCTGACGACGCGCAAGTACGGACTGTTGGGCCACATCCGGGGTAGCGCCGGAATCTCGTTCAGTGAACTCGCCCGGCGGTCACGTATCACCGTGCAGAGCGCGCACACTGCCGTGGCGGCATTCGTCGAGGCGGGCCTGGTCGAGGACGCGACGGCGCATGCCGGCGCGGCGTCCACCTTGCGCGTGACGGCTGCCGGAGAGTCGCTGCTGAACCGCGCCGCCGACGTGGTGGCGCAGCTGGATGCCGAATTCGCGGCGCAACATCCAGAACTGACCGAGGCGCTACGCGCGTACATGGGGCGGGCCACCTCCGTTTCGCAATAACCTTCAGTTAGGCTGAAGGTTATGCAAGCTGTTCTGTTGTCGGTCCATGTGTTGGCGGGAATCCTGTTCGTGGGCCCGGTTGCCGTGGCTGCCAGTCTGTTTCCCCGATATGCACCGGTGGCCGGGGCGGTCGAGGGTGCTGATCGGACCGTCGGCGTCGCTCGTGTGCTGCACCGCATCACGCGCGTCTATGGCGTGCTGGCGCTCGCGGTGCCGGTCGTCGGCCTCGCGCTCGCGGGGGTGCAAGGGCGCTCGACCGAGGTGTGGATCATCGTGTCGATTGTGCTCACCGCCGCCGCGGGCGGGCTGCTCGTGCTGCAGATCGCGCCCCGACAGCAACGGGCGCTCGCGGAGCCCGACGACGGCCGGCAATTGCGTGCCCTCGGCATGGTGACCGGCATCTTCAACCTGCTGTGGGTGATCGTTGTCGTCTTGATGGTGGCTCACCCGGGATCGCGGTACCTGTGAGCAGGCGTGTCGGGTCGGTGTCGCGCGGCGGAAACCACCGGTGCACTGCACGATGTCACGATGGCTGCTGCGGTGCGGGACTCGGACGGGACGGAGTGGCGGGTGCGCCGGCGCTGGTGGCCGTACTCCGACACGCTCGACGGCGACGATTTCTTCCTGTTGGACTGGCTTGCCGTCGCCCTGGTGCTGCCATTCCTGTTGGCGTGGCCGTTCTGGCTGCTGGCCAAGCTGTTCGGCGTCCGTTGGTCGATCATCGTGGAACGCGAGGGCGCCGAGACGCACCGTGAACTGGTCCGCTGGTGGGGCGCGTCCGAAGCGCGCATCGCCGAGCTGGCCCAGGAGATTCTGCAGGGCGCGCGATCCGGGTACTTCCAGATCTGAGCGTGTCCCTGGCGCAACCTGTCACCCCCGCCCGCTAAGCTATCGAACAGCTGTTCGGGACTAGTGAGGAGTGGGCGTGCGGGTGATGGGCGTCGACCCTGGTCTGACGCGCTGTGGTCTCTCGATGATCGAGGGGGGCACAGGGCGCAAGGTCACTGCGCTCGATGTCGACGTGGTGCGCACCCCGTCCGACGTCGAGTTGCAGCGGCGACTCCTGACCATCAGTGACACTGTCGAGCACTGGATGGACACCCATCGTCCCGACGTCATCGCCATCGAGCGGGTGTTCGCCAACCAGAACGCCAACACCGCCATGGGTACCGCGCAGGCCGGCGGTGTCATCGCGCTGGCCGCCGCACGCAGGGGGATCGACGTCCATTTCCACACGCCCAGTGAGGTCAAGGCCGCGGTCACCGGAAACGGTCGTGCGGACAAGGCTCAGGTGACCACCATGGTCACCAAAATTCTTGGGCTGCAACAGAAACCGACTCCGGCCGACGCTGCCGACGCGCTCGCCCTGGCCATCTGCCACTGCTGGCGGGCGCCGATGATCGCCCGGATGGCCGCGGCGGAGGCCAAGGCGGCGGAGTTCAAGAAGCAGTACGCGGCGAAGGTGAAGGCGGCACGCGCATGATCGCATCGGTCCGTGGCGAGGTCATCGACATCGCGCTCGATCACGCGGTGATCGAGGCCGCCGGTGTCGGCTACAAGATCATGGCCACCCCGGCGACACTGTCCACGCTGCGCCGCGGCACCGAGTCGCGGCTCATCATCGCGATGATCGTGCGCGAGGACTCCCAGACGCTGTACGGCTTCGGCGACTCCGACGCCCGGGATCTGTTCAACGTCCTGCTCGGCGTCTCCGGCGTCGGTCCCAAGATCGCGCTGGCGACCCTCGCGGTCTACGACGCACCGACCCTGCGACAGGCGCTGGCCGACGGTGACGTCACCGCGCTGACCCGGGTGCCGGGCATCGGCAAGCGTGGCGCCGAGCGCATGGTCCTGGAACTACGCGACAAGATCGGCGCGACGGCGGGTGCCGGCGCCGGCGTCGCCGGCGGCCACTCCATCCGTGGGCCCGTCGTGGAAGCCCTTGTCGGCCTAGGCTTTCCGGCCAAGCAGGCCGAAGAGGCCACCGACAAAGTGCTCGCCAACGATCCCGAGGCCAATACCGCCACCGCGCTGCGGGCGGCCCTGTCGATGCTGGGTAAGAAGTGAGCCGGTTCGAAGACGAGGGCGCCGAACCCGACGAGCGCGACGTCTCGCCCGCGCTGACCGTCGGTGAGGGCGATGTCGACGCCAGCCTGCGACCCAAGTCGCTGCGCGAGTTCATCGGCCAGCCCCGGGTGCGTGAACAGCTGCAACTGGTGCTCGAAGGCGCCAAGAATCGCGGCGGCACGCCTGACCACATCCTGCTGTCCGGGCCCCCCGGCCTCGGCAAGACCTCGCTGGCCATGATCATCGCCGCCGAACTGAGTTCGTCGCTGCGCGTCACCTCCGGGCCCGCGCTGGAACGCGCCGGCGACCTGGCCGCCATGCTCAGCAACCTCGTCGAGGGCGACGTGCTGTTCATCGACGAGATTCACCGCATCGCCCGGCCCGCCGAAGAAATGCTGTACCTCGCCATGGAGGACTTCCGGGTCGACGTCGTGGTCGGCAAAGGGCCCGGCGCGACATCGATTCCGCTGGAGGTCGCGCCGTTCACCCTCGTCGGTGCGACAACCCGCTCGGGAGCACTGACCGGCCCGCTGCGTGACCGGTTCGGCTTCACCGCGCACATGGACTTCTACGAGCCACCCGAACTGGAGCGGGTGCTCGCCCGGTCGGCCGGCATCCTCGGCATCGAACTCGGTGCCGAAGCCGGTGCCGAGGTGGCCCGGCGGTCCCGCGGCACGCCGCGTATCGCGAACCGGTTGCTGCGCCGCGTCCGGGACTACGCCGAGGTTCGTGCCGACGGCGTCATCACCCGGGACGTGGCCAAGGCTGCGCTGGCGGTCTATGACGTCGACGAGCTCGGCCTCGACCGCCTGGACAGGGCCGTATTGACCGCGCTCACAAAGAGTTTCGGGGGCGGTCCGGTCGGCGTCTCGACGCTCGCGGTCGCGGTCGGGGAGGAGGCCACCACCGTCGAGGAGGTGTGCGAGCCGTTCCTGGTGCGGGCCGGCATGATCGCCCGGACGCCGCGGGGGCGCGTGGCGACGCCGCAAGCGTGGACGCACCTGGGCCTGCAACCACCGATAAACGGACTTGGGCAGGCCGGCCTGTTTGAATAAGGCCCATGCTGACCGCAGGATTGATCGTTGCCGGCCTCGCCGCGCTGCTGCACGTGTACATCTTCGTGATGGAGTCGCTCACCTGGACCTCGCCGCGGACCAGGGCCACCTTCGGGCTCACCGAGCAACAGGCGGCGGACACCAAGGAGCTGGCATTCAATCAGGGGTTCTACAACCTGTTCCTGGCCATCGTCACGGGCGTCGGCATCGCGGCACTCGTCTCGGGGTGCAAGGCGGTCGGGCTGGCGCTGATCTTCGCCGGCATCGGGTCGATGGCCGCCGCGGCGCTGGTGCTGCTGCTGTCGTCACCGGAGAAGGCACGCGCGGCCATCACCCAGGGCATCCTCCCGGTGCTGGGCATCGCCGCGTTGTTGATCGGATCCCTGGGGTGATTCGCCGCTGCGCGACCGTCGTTGCCGCTGTCGTGCTGACTTTCACCGGGGGCGGCGTCTCCGCCGCGGACCCGGGCCCGGACCCGGTACAACTCGCCGACACGCTCGTCGCCGACGAGCAGGCCGTGCGCGATCCGGCGACGCCGGAGCCCGTATTGATCGATGCCGCGCACCGGCAGCAGGTGGCCTATCGCGAGATCGCCAGGCATCCGGAGTGGGATGCGGTCATCGCGCCGCGGATTCCGCCGGCGCTGGCCGCGGCGTACGGCCACAACGTCGATGCCGGCCGTCAGCTGTTCGGGATGACGCCCCCGCGGGACACTCTGCCGCCGTGGACCATCCAGCCACCGGCGCCCGCCGACGAACTGCTCGGCTATTACCGCGAGGCGCAGGCGGCGTCCGGGGTCCCCGAGCAATGATCAGAACCTGTGGATGAGCCTCGGCGAGGCGGCGTAGGAAAGGGCGCACCTTCCCGAGGATGATCTGAATGTCGAAGGTCTGATCAAGAGCCGGCGTTGGCGCGCTGGTTCGGGAAGGTACGCCCATGCTCACGGTAGTTCACGATGCGGATTCATCCAACGAGGATGCTGGCTCGTCGCGGTCGTTGCTCGATGAGATTGTCCGCGACGGTGCCCGCCAGATGCTGGCCGCAGCGTTGCGGGCTGAGGTCGCCGCCTACATCGAGGCTCATGCCGGTGAGCTTGATGAGAACGGGCACCGGCTGGTGGTGCGCAATGGCTATCACCGCGAGCGCGAGGTGCTCACCGCGGCGGGCGCGGTGAGTGTGACCGCGCCGCGGGTCAATGACAAACGTGTTGACCCGGACACTGGTGAGCGGCAACGGTTTTCCTCGGCGATCCTGCCGGCGTGGGTGCGCAAGTCGCCGCAGATGACCGAGGTGTTGCCGTTGCTGTATCTGCATGGCTTGTCGACCAGTGATTTCGGTCCGGCGTTGGAGCAGTTCCTGGGCTCGGGTGCCGGCTTGTCGGCCACGACGATCACCCGACTCACCACGCAGTGGCAGGACGAGGCCAAGGCCTTCGAGGCCCGTGATCTGTCGGGCACCGACTACGTCTACCTGTGGGTCGACGGCATCCATCTCAAGGTGCGCCTGGAGCAGGAGAAGCTCTGTTTGCTGGTGATGATCGGTGTGCGCGCTGACGGCCGCAAGGAGCTGGTCGCGCTCACCGACGGGTACCGGGAGTCGGCCGAGTCGTGGGCTGATCTGTTGCGGTCGTGCCGACGTCGCGGGATGACCGCACCGGTGCTGGCCGTCGGCGATGGGGCCCTGGGGTTCTGGAAGGCCGTGCGTGAGGTGTTCCCGGCCACCGGCGAGCAGCGGTGCTGGTTTCACAAGCAGGCCAATGTTCTTGCCTGCCTGCCAAAGTCGGCTCATCCGGGGGCGATCGCGGCGATGCGGGAGATCTACAACGCCGAGGATATCGACCACGCGCAGGTGGCGATCAAGGCGTTCGAGGTGGACTACGGCGCCAAGTACCCCAAGGCGGTCGCCAAGATCGTCGATGACGCCGATGTGCTGCTGGAGTTCTATAAGTACCCGGCCGAGCACTGGGTCCATCTGCGCACTACCAACCCGATCGAATCAACGTTTGCCACGGTACGTTTGAGGACCAAGGTGACCAAGGGGCCGGGTTCACGCGTCGCCGGAATGGCCATGGCTTACAAGCTGATCGACGCCGCGCAAGCCCGCTGGCGAGCCGTCAACGCACCGCACCTGGTCGCTCTGGTCCGGGCCGGCGCGATCTTCCACAAAGGCAAACTGCTCGAGCGACCCACCGACATCACCCCGTCGGCGGACTCGGCACCGACCGAATCAACTGGAACGGAGGTCGCCTGAAACAAGCCGATCCACAGGTATTGACAATTCCTCTCCGGGGTCGACTGGACCTACCTGGCGGCGATCAACCTCATCGAGTCGCGGTTCGGCCGGATCAACGGTGACAGCACGGCCGGGGCGCAGGGGCCGATGCAGTTCCTGCCGTCGACGTTCGCGGCTTACGGCTCCGGTGACATCCGCTCGCCGCGGGATTCGATTCTCGCGGCCGGCAGCTACCTGGCGGCCAACGGTTTCGCCGCCGACCGTGATGGCGCCATCCATCACTACAACCATTCCGGCGCATATGTCCGCGCCGTCAACGACTATGCGGCGGTGCTGGCCGCCGACCCCGCCGCGTTCGCGGGTTACTACCAGTGGCAGGTCTACTTCCGGACCACGTCGGGTGACGTGCTGCTGACCTGATCCCCGCCGGCTCGTTTGGCGACGTACATGGCGTGATCGGCAGAGGCCAGCAGCTGATCCATGACCGGCCTGCTGCCGGCCGGGGCGTGGGCGATGCCGAAACTCGCTGTCATGTACCACGGCTTCGTGGCGATGTTCCGGCGTAGTCGCTCGGAGAATCGAAGGGCGCTGGCCTGGTTGCCGCGGATGGCGATGACGAACTCCTCGCCGCCGATCCGGGCCGCGACCGCGCCCTTGGGCAGGGCATTCATGATGACCCCGGCGACGTCCATCAGGACCCGGTCGCCGGCCGCGTGCCCGAGGGTGTCGTTGATGCGTTTGAAGTCGTCGAGGTCCAGGAGGATGACGCTGATCTCGGATTCGGCGCGCGGGCCCGCGAGCATCGGGCGGATCGCCTGCTCGAAACCCCGGCGATTCGGCAGCTGTGTCAGGGGGTCGAGGTGGGCCACGGCAGAGTCGTCGCCCAGCATCATCACCAGTACATGCACGGCGAGCGGGAGCAGCAGCGTATTGGAGACGAGGCCGACGAACACGGCGACAGCCGCTTTCGGATCCCGCTGCACCAGGCACACGCCGGCGATGCAGAAGTCGAGCAGGATCACGATCACCGTGGACTGGCGACGTCGCGGCCAGCGCGTCAGCCAGACGAGCGAGCACCCGATGGCGACGACGCCGGCGACGACCGGTACCGCGACGGAGAAGACGGTTGCCGGACCGGACGGACTCCAGATCGTTGCGAGGCCGACCATGCCGCCGCTGAGCACGACCAGCCAGACGAAGATGCGGGAGTAGGGCTGAAGGCCACGGTTCTCGATGTAGGCGGACAGCCATTCGTAGTGGTCGGGCCGGTGCCACCACTGTCGAATCCGCTGCCAGGCCAACGTCCCGTACCTCCCTCACACCCGGGAAAAGCTAGCGCATTGTTAACTGAGTTGCACGGTATGACTGCTTACCCACATGAAATTCCCATCTTACTTTTGCGAAAATAATTGCTAGCCAGTTGTCCCACATAGTGGGCCGCCGAATCGCGCGCGGTGTGGGTGGTCGGCGTTGACGCCCTAGATGGCACACTGGTCACTACCGCGGCACGGCGTACGGCTGGTCCGGCCCGCTTGCCTGTTCACAGACTCAACAGAACGAAAGATTTTCGCTGTCATGGATTTGGTCGTCTTCCTGCCGCTGCTCCTGGTCATGGGTGCCTTCATGTTCTTCGCGTCGCGGCGGCAGCGGAAGCAGATGCAGGCCACGATCGACCTGCACAACTCGCTGAAGGTCGGCGACCGCGTGCACACCACGTCCGGTCTGCAGGCCACCATCGCCCGGATCGACGACGACAACGTGGATCTGGAGATCGCCCCCGGCGTCATCACGACCTGGATGAAGCTGGCCGTGCGCGATCGCATCGAGCCCGAGACCGAGGCCGCCGACGACCTGACTGCGGCGTCCGCCGCTGAAGGTCCGACCTCGGCTGTCGCCGAAGAGGGCACGCCGAAGACCGAAGGCTGACATTCCCGCACCAACACGTACCCTTTGCGGGGCTGACGTACCGATCTCAAGGAGACCCTAGAACCGTGGCATCGTCTTCGGCGCCGGTGCACCCATACCGCTATTTGTCGTTGTTCCTGGCGCTGTTGGTCGGCGCCTACCTTCTGGTGTTTCTCACCGGCGACAAGCAGGCCAAGCCCAAGCTGGGCATCGACCTGCAGGGCGGTACCCGGGTCACCCTGACTGCACGTACCCCTGACGGCTCGACGCCGACCCGCGAGGCGCTGATCCAGGCCCAGGAGATCATCGGCGCCCGTGTGAACGGCCTCGGTGTCTCGGGTTCTGAGGTCGTGATCGACGGTTCGAACCTGATCATCACCGTGCCCGGCCAGGACGGCAGCGAGGCCCGCAACCTGGGCCAGGCCGCGCGGTTGTTCATCCGGCCCGTCGTGCACGTCATCCCGGCGCAGGGCGCCCAGCCCGCGAAGCCCGCCGCACCGGCAGCTCCGGCTCCCGGTGGCATGCCCGGCGCACCCGGTGGCATGCCCGGCTTGCCTGGCATGCCCGGCATGCCGCCGCTGATTGCCCCGGCCGAGCCCGAGGCGCCGATCACCCCGCCGACGCCCGGCATGCCCGCGCACCCGGCCTCCACCGTGCCGGCGCCCGCCCCGGCCCCGCAGCCGCGGCCCTTCCCGGAGGAGCCGACCCCGGCGCCGTCGGACACCTCGGCCACGCCGGCGCCGCCGGCACCCGCCGCCCCGGGTGCACCGGAACCGGGTGCTCCCGCCGCCCCCGCACCGGGCGCCCCCGCGCCCGCGCCGGGACCGCAGGGACCCAAGGCCGAACTGGCCCAGCGCATCGCCGACGAGAAGGCCCTTCGTCAGAGCACGCAGCCACAGATTCAGCTTCTGGCACTGCAGTTCCAGGCCACCCGCTGCGACCAGCAGGACGTGCTGGCCGGCAACGACGATCCGAACCTGCCGCTGGTGACCTGCTCGAAGGACCACAAAGAGGTCTACCTGCTGGACAAGTCGATCATCAGCGGTGACGAGATCAAGGACGCGTCGTCGGGCCTGAACCAGCAGCAGGGCGAGTACGTCGTCGATGTCACGTTCAAGGAGAAGGCCGCCGACGTCTGGGCCACCTTCACCGCGGCCAACATCGGCACCCAGACCGCGTTCGTGCTCGACTCGCAGGTCGTCAGCGCGCCCGCCATCCAGGAGGCGATCCCGGGCGGCCGTACGCAGATCACCGGCCACTTCAACGCCTCGACGGCCAAAGACCTGGCCAACGTCCTGAAGTACGGCTCGCTGCCGCTGTCGTTCGAGTCGTCGGAGGCCGAGACGGTGTCGGCCACGCTGGGCCTGACGTCGCTGCGCGCGGGTCTATGGGCCGGTCTGATCGGCCTCGGCCTGGTGCTGCTGTACTCGCTGGCCTACTACCGCGTCCTCGGCATCCTGACCGCGCTGTCGCTGATCGCGTCGGGCGCCATGGTGTTCGCGATCCTGGTGCTCCTGGGCAGGTACATCAACTACACGCTCGACCTGGCCGGTATCGCGGGTCTGATCATCGGTATCGGCACGACCGCCGACTCGTTCGTGGTGTTCTTCGAACGCATCAAGGACGAGATCCGGGAGGGTCGCAGTTTCCGCTCGGCAGTGCCGCGTGGTTGGGCCCGGGCCCGCAAGACCATCGTCTCGGGTAACGCGGTCACCTTCCTGGCCGCCCTGGTGCTCTACATCCTGGCTGTCGGCCAGGTGAAGGGCTTCGCGTTCACCCTGGGTCTGACCACGATCCTCGACATCGTGGTGGTGTTCCTGGTGACGTGGCCGCTGGTCTTCCTGGCCTCCAAGTCGGCTCGGATGGCCAAGCCTGCGTACAACGGTCTCGGCGCCGTGCAGCAGATTGCGCGCGAGCGGCGAGCGGCCAGCCTGACGGGACAGGGGTAACACCGACATGTCGAAGCATTCAACTGACGACACCGACCTCGAGCTGACCGAATCGGCTGCGGCCGAAGAAGATTCGGCCACCGAGATCGAGCAGACCACCGCCGCCGAGCAGGGCGGCAGCCTGCCGCAACACGGATTCTTCGTTCGGCTCTACACCGGTACCGGCGCCTTCGAGGTCATCGGCAAGCGCCGCATGTGGTACGCGATCAGCGGCGTGATCATGCTGGTCATGATCGCCAGCATCCTGGTCCGTGGTTTCAACTTCGGTATCGATTTCGAGGGTGGAACCAAGATCGCGATGCCCGTGGCGGGCGTTTCCACCACCGCCACGCCGCAGGCTGTCGAGGACGTCTTCAACAAGGCGCTCGGCCATGCCCCGGAGTCGGTCGTGCGCGTCGGCAACGGTGACTCGGCCACCCTGCAAATCCGCACGGAGACCCTGTCGACTGCCGATACCGAGAAGGTGCGCAACGCGTTGTTCGACGCGTTCCAGCCCAAGGGCGAGGACGGCAAGGCGTCCAAGGCCGTGATCAGCGATTCGGCAGTGTCGTCGACCTGGGGCGATCAGATCACCAAGAAGGCGCTCATCGCGCTGGTGGTGTTCATCGTCATCGTCTCGATCTACATCACCATCCGCTACGAGCGCTACATGGCACTCGCGGCGCTGGCGTCGCTGGCCTTCGACCTGATCAGCACGGCGGGTGTCTACTCGCTCGTCGGGTTCGAGGTCACGCCCGCCACCGTCATCGGCCTCCTGACGATTCTCGGCTTCTCGCTCTACGACACCGTCATCGTGTTCGACAAGGTCGAGGAGAACACCCACGGCTTCGAGCACACCACCCGGCGGACGTTCGCCGAGCAGGCCAACCTGGCCGTCAACCAGACCTTCATGCGGTCCATCAACACCAGCCTCATCTCGGCGCTGCCGATCATCTCGCTGATGGTGGTCGCCGTGTGGCTGCTGGGTGTCGGCACCCTGAAGGACCTGGCGCTGGTCCAGCTGGTCGGTGTCATCGTCGGCACCTACTCGTCGATCTTCTTCGCCACGCCGCTGCTGGTGTCGATGCGCGAGCGCACCGACCTGGTGAAAAACCACACCCGCCGGGTGCTCAACCGCCGTAAGTCGTCGATCGAGCGCGGGGCCACCGGCGGCGACGAGGTGACGGTCGGTGCGGTGGACGCGCCGGAAAAGCCGGCGCCGGGGGCCAAGCCGTTGCGGCCCACCGGTAAGCCGTCGGGTAAGCGCACCCGGGGCTAGCCCTCGATGCCCGCCCGGTTCCGCCGAACCGCCTTGGCCGGTGCGGTGATGTTGGTGGCCGGTCTCGGCCTGTCCGGTTGTGACAGCTCAGCCGACGCCGTCGACTACATCGTCGACGGCGCGCTGCCCACCTACAACACCGCGTCGGTCGTCGGCGCGGCTTCGGGTGCGCCGCAAGCATTTTCGCGCGTGCAGACGGGGTTCAACTATCGCGGGCCCGACGGGCAGGTGGTCGCCGACCGCGACTTCGGCACCGTTTCGGTGATGGGCCGGGCCCCGCTGACGCTCGATTACAAGATCAACGACAGCGCCGTCTACTCCGACGGCAAGCCGGTGACGTGTGACGACATGGTGCTGGCCTGGGCCGCGCAGTCGGGTCAGTACCCGGCGTTCGACGCGGCCAGCCGCGCGGGATACAGCGATGTCGCGGTCGTCGACTGCACGCCCGGCCAGAAACGAGCCCGGGTGACGTTCGTCCGCGACCGCGACATCACCGACTACGGACAGCTGTTCGCGGCGACCTCGATGCTGCCGGCGCACGTGCTGGATGACACGCTCGGTCTCGGCGAGGGCGGCGTGACCAAGGCGCTGCAGAGCGCCGACGGGCCGACCATCGACAAGATCGCCGAAGCGTGGAACACCACCTGGGAACTGAAGCCCGACGCGGACCTCAAGAAGTTCCCCTCGGCCGGCCCCTACAAGCTCGCGTCGGTGGCCAAGGACGGCTCGATCACGTTGGCGGCCAACGACAAATGGTGGGGTGCCAAGCCGGTGATCGGCAAGATCACCGTGGCGCCGCGGGGCGCCGATATCGCGAGCCGGATCAAGTCGGGCAAGGCCGAGGTCGTCGACATCGCCGCCGGCGTGGTCGGCAAGGACGATGTGCCGTCGAGCTACGTGCGCAAGGACAGCGCGTCCGATGACATCCAGCAGTTGATCTTCGCGGCCCAGGGCGCGCTGGCCGATCCCGGCGCGCGCCGTGCCGTCGCGCTGTGTACGCCGCGGGACGCCATCGCCGCCGCGGTCGGGGTCCCCGTCAGCGACGCGCGACTCAACACGGCGTCGGACGATTCCCTGGCGGTGGCCGAAAACATCGATGCGAGTGGACAATTCGCTGCCGCAGACGTGGACGGGGCGCGCGCCGCCGCGGGCGGCCAGCCCCTGACCGTGCGGATCGGGTATCGCGGCCCGGATGCCCGATTGGCGTCGGTCGTCGACGCGATCACCAAATCGTGCGCCGCCGCGGGCATCACCGTGCAGCAGGTCGCCTCGCCGACGGTGGGTGCACAAAGCTTGCGCGCCAACGACATCGACGTGCTCCTCTCTGGTGGTGGGGGCGCGGCGGGCAGCGGTTCGAGTGGTTCGTCGGTGGTGGACGCGTACGCACTGCACGGCGGCAACGGCAACGACCTGTCCGGCTACGCCAACGAACGCGTCGACGGCGTCATCGCCGCCCTGGCCGTGACCACCGACCCCAAGGAGCAGGCGCGCCTGCTCGGGGAAGGAGCCGGCGTCCTGTGGGGCGACGTGCCGACGCTGCCGCTGTACCGCCAGCAGCGGACCCTGCTGGTGACGAATGACCTGACGCTCGTGCGCGCCAACCCCACGCGGTGGGGCGCCGGCTGGAACATGGACCGCTGGGGGAGCAAGTGACCGATCTGAACACCCTCTTCACCGAGCTGGTCCGTGAGGTGCCGGACTTCCCGGAGCCCGGCATCCAGTTCAAGGACCTGACGCCGTTGCTCGCCGACGGCCGGGGACTGGCGGCCGTCACGGCCGCACTGGCCGAGGTGGCCGACGGTGTCGATCTGATCGCCGGTATCGACGCGCGCGGGTTCCTGCTCGGGGCCGCGGTCGCGACCCGGCTGGGCACCGGAGTGCTCGCGGTCCGCAAGGGCGGGAAGTTGCCGCCGCCGGTGCACAGCCAGTCGTACGCGCTGGAGTACGGCACTGCCACGCTGGAGATTCCCGCCGATGGGATCGATCTGACCGGCCGGCGCGTTGTCGTGATAGACGACGTGCTGGCTACCGGTGGCACGGTTGCTGCGACGGTCCGGCTGCTGCAGGCGGCGGGTGCGACAGTGACCGCTGCCGCCGTCGTGCTGGAACTCGACGGCCTCGGCGGACGCGCTGTGCTGGAACCGCTACCGGTCACCAGCCTGTACGTGGTCTGAGGAGCTATCCTCGACAAACCAGGTGTAGGAGGTGTGCGGCGTTGGCTGACGACAAGGTGACGCAGGTCCAGTCGGCGCCGCCCGAGCCGGCGGTGTCCGGCACCGTCAGTGCATCCCGCCGGGTCCGTGCCCGGCTTGCCCGCCGGATGACGGCGCAGCGCAGCCTGGTCAATCCGGTCCTCGAGCCGCTTGTCGCGGTGCACCGCGAGTACTACCCGAAGGCCGACCTGGCGATCCTGCAGCGCGCCTACGAGATCGCCGAGGAGCGGCACGCGCCGCAGCTGCGCAAGTCCGGTGATCCGTACATCACCCATCCGCTGGCTGTCGCCAACATTCTGGCCGAGCTCGGCATGGACACCACGACGCTCGTCGCCGCGCTGCTGCACGACACCGTCGAGGACACCGGCTACACGCTCGAGGCGCTCACCGCCGAGTTCGGCACCGAGGTCGGGCATCTGGTCGACGGCGTCACCAAGCTGGACAAGGTGGTACTGGGCTCGGCGGCCGAGGCCGAGACCATCCGCAAGATGATCATCGCCATGGCGCGCGATCCTCGCGTGCTGGTGATCAAGGTTGCCGACCGGCTGCACAACATGCGCACCATGCGTTTCCTGCCGCCCGAGAAGCAGGCCCGCAAGGCTCGCGAGACGCTGGAAGTCATTGCGC
Source organism: Mycobacterium sp. SMC-16 (assembly GCF_046250085.1). Classification (NCBI taxonomy): domain Bacteria; kingdom Bacillati; phylum Actinomycetota; class Actinomycetes; order Mycobacteriales; family Mycobacteriaceae; genus Mycobacterium; species Mycobacterium sp. SMC-16. Next base: position 3,420,178 of record NZ_CP176427.1, on the reverse strand, counting down.
CGCTTGCTCACCGGCTCGGTATGGCCACCGTCAAGTGGGAGCTGGAGGACCTGTCCTTCGCGATCCTGCACCCCAAGCGGTACGAGGAGATCGTGCGCCTGGTCGCCGACCGGGCGCCGTCGCGCGACACGTACCTGGCCAAAGTGCGCGCCGAGATCGCCAATTCGCTGCAGGCCATGAAGATCAACGCGACCGTCGAAGGCCGGCCCAAGCACTACTGGTCCATCTACCAGAAGATGATCGTCAAGGGCCGCGACTTCGACGACATCCATGACCTGGTCGGCGTCCGCATCCTGTGCGATGAGATTCGGGACTGTTACGCCGCCGTCGGTGTCGTGCACTCGCTGTGGCAGCCCATGGCCGGGCGGTTCAAGGACTACATCGCGCAGCCGCGGTTCGGCGTCTACCAGTCGCTGCACACCACGGTCGTCGGCCCGGAGGGCAAGCCACTGGAGGTGCAGATCCGCACCATCGACATGCACCGCACCGCCGAGTACGGCATCGCCGCGCACTGGCGGTACAAGGAAGCCAAGGGCCGCAACGGGTTGCCCGCCGGCGGCCACGCCACAGAGATCGACGACATGGCGTGGATGCGCCAGCTGCTCGACTGGCAGCGTGAGGCCGCGGACCCGGGCGAGTTCCTGGAGTCGCTGCGTTACGACCTTGCCGTGCAGGAGATCTTCGTGTTCACCCCCAAGGGTGACGTGATCACGCTGCCGGCCGGTTCCACGCCCGTCGACTTCGCGTATGCCGTGCACACCGAGGTCGGGCACCGCTGCATCGGCGCCCGCGTCAACGGCCGGCTGGTCGCGCTCGAGCGCAAGCTCGAAAACGGCGAAGTGGTAGAGGTTTTCACCTCCAAAGCGCAGAATGCTGGGCCGTCGCGCGACTGGCAGACGTTTGTGGTGTCGCCGCGCGCGAAGGCCAAGATCCGGCAGTGGTTCGCCAAGGAACGGCGTGAAGAGGCGCTGGAGACCGGCAAGGACGCCATCGCCCGTGAGGTGCGCCGCGGCGGAATGCCGTTGCAGCGGTTGATGAACGCCGAACTGATGGCCGCGCTCGCGCGCGAACTGCGCTACGCGGACGTCTCGGCGCTGTACACCGCTGTCGGTGAGGGACATGTCTCGGCGCGGCACGTCGTGCAGCGACTGGTGGCCACGCTCGGTGGCGACGACGACGCTGCCGACGAGATCGCCGAACGGTCGACGCCGGCCACCATGCCGGTGCGGCGCCGCACGAACGACGATGTGGGCGTGGCGGTTCCGGGTGCGCCCGGGGTGTTGTGCAAGCTCGCCAAGTGCTGCACACCGGTGCCTGGCGACAACATCATGGGTTTCGTGACCCGCGGTGGTGGCGTCAGTGTGCACCGGACCGACTGCACCAACGCCGCGTCGCTGCAGCAGCAGGCCGAGCGCATCATCGACGTGAAGTGGGCCCCGTCGCCGTCGTCGGTGTTCCTGGTTGCCATTCAGGTCGAGGCGCTGGACCGGCACAGGCTGCTTTCGGACGTCACCCGGGTACTGGCCGACGAGAAGGTCAACATCCTGTCGGCGTCGGTCACCACGTCCAACGATCGAGTTGCGATCAGCCGCTTCACTTTTGAAATGGGTGATCCGAAGCATCTCGGTCACGTGCTGAACGTGGTGCGCAACGTCGAGGGTGTGTACGACGTCTACCGCGTGACTTCGGCCGCCTAACGCGGGTTTCCGCTGCGGTTCGTGATTTGAGCAAACTCGTCCTCAGCGCTGCGCAAGATTGGTGCAGGACTGGGGTTGGTGGTGCGGGTAATCTCAGATGCGGGACTGTCCAGAAGTGGGGGTGGACGCGTTGAGCGAGCATTTGAGTATCGATCTGGAGACCATGTCGTGGTCCGCGGGCTCGGTGAAGCCGGCTGAGGCCGTGAACATCCCCGCGGGTGCCGACCCCGTCAGCCTCATGCTCTCGTCATACCTGCCGACCTTGGTCGACGGCGCGAACGAAAAGGTCGCGGCGGCGCAGGCCAAAGATCATGAATTCGCGGGCAAGGTGTCGTCGGCTCGCAGCGCCTATCAGAGCGGCGACGAAGCGGGCGGACAGGCGATCCAGAAGGCCGGTGAGAGCCTCAATCCCGCGTCCGCTGCCGGCAAGACCGGTGGTGGCGCTGACGGCGGGATGGGCCAGTTCGGCCAGATGATGGGCATGGCGATGCAGGCCTTCCAGGCACCAGCCCAGGCCATGCAAGCGCTGGGCTCGGTGCCGCAGACCGCGATGCAGGCAGCCCAGCAGATCGGCCAGCAGGTCCAGCAGCTGGCTGGTCAAGCCGGCAAGGACGGTGGCAAGCCAGGCGAGGGTGGCGCTGGACCCGGCGGAGTCGGTGGGGCGGCCGGCCAACAGCTCAAGCCTGAGGACCGCAAGCCGGGCGATGAGAAGGCCCGCGAGGAGAAGCGGGACGAGAAGCCCGAGGAAAAGAAGGAGCCAGAGGCCGACAAGAAGCACACTGCCGCGGGACCGTCTAGCGGTCCCGCAGCGCCCGTGCCGCCGTCGTCGCCTGCGCCGCGGTCGGGGCGCCACGCCGCAAATCCCGCGGTTGATGTGTAATTTTCGGTCTTGACTGTTTTGCGTTGAGTATCTGAGGGAGGACGATCTGTGACGCAACCGCCGACGTGGGGTGCGCCCCCGCCGCAGCAGCCGGGTGGCTGGCCAGGCCAGCCGGGTCCGGGTGGGCAGTGGGGTCCGCAGCAGCCGTGGCCGGCTCCGGTTCCGCCGAAAAAGGGCGGTGCAGCCAAGTGGGCCATCGGGGCGGTGTCGTTGGTCGCGGTGATCGCGGTAACGGCTGTAGTCGCGGTGTCCTGCACCAAGAACAGCGGTGACAGCAACGGTGGTGGCGGTGGTACCCAGACCTCTGCTGCGCCGGCCGACGTCGCGAGTGCTAACGACAAGGGTCCGGTTGGCATCATCACTGAGGATCCGTCGTGTGCGCCGTGGGGGCCGATCACGAATACCTTGGCGGGGGTCGAGGGCAAAGGCTGGCGGGACCGTGATCCTTCGATCCCAGCGTCGTTGTGGACACCAGATGCTCGGACTCAATACGAGACTGTCGGAAAGGCATGGCGTAAGGCCGCCGATCAGATCGTGCCGCTAGCTCGGATGACTCCCCACCGTGCAATGCGAGAACTATACGAGCAGTCCATTGTGTATATGCGTGCATACGCGGACAGCATTTCTACGTACAAGCCGATTGACGACAACTTGGCGCGAACAGCGGCGACGGCAGGCCTGGTAATTACGTATGTTTGCGATGCGATTTCGTCGGGTTCTGCTGCGGCGCGAGCATCGGCGGTTCCTCCACAAAAACCTCCGACAGTGGTTGCCCCAGTCGGGGATCCGGCACACCCAACGCGAATGTTTGAAACCGCTGACTCGGTATGTTCGAATTTGAGCCTGACTCTTGATCAGTTGGCCCAGAACCCAGCATTCAAGAGCTGGATGACGACCGATCCTCAGATTCCTGCGAGCAATTGGTCGCCAGAGCAGCAGTCCCTCACCGAGGCGGTTATCCCAGCGATGAATTCCATGGCAGACGCTCTCGAGAAGTTGACTGAGACGAGCTCGAATCCAGTTGTGAAGGATTTCATCCTCTTGGGTGTTCAATACCAACGCACATATGTTGAGGCTCTATCGACTTATCAGCCGAATGATCACACCCTTTACTCTGCTGGTCAGGGAGCGGCCGCGGTCGTGCGTATGGCGTGCAATTACGCTGCGGGTTGAGATTCGGTACTCCAATGTCTGAGAGCGATTCGGCGGTTCCCATAGGGAGTCGAGCCGGCATTGTCGACCCTGACTATTCGGCAATTCTGATCTACGCCGGTCGAAGGACGATCCAATATGGCAATTGATCGATTTCATCCAGGTGACTACGGTCCGAAGACTGTCGAAGGTCCAGCGTTTCCGGATGTTGACGAGAACGCGCTCAATGACATCGCCGTCCGGCTGATGTCATTGGGCGATCGCCTTGATGGCGAGGTGATCCCGCACCATGCTCACCAGCGAATGCAGTTGTCGGACTGGGAAGGCGAGGCTGGTCGGCTCGCAGAGGCTGCCGCCAAAGGGGTTCTTGGTTCGTACGGGGACGCGTGCGCAGCTGTCTACGCGGCGGCCAGGAAGGTTTTCCGCGCCGAATCCGCAGTGGTGCAAACTAAGAATGCGGTGAATCAGACCGCGGAGACCACTGAGCAGGTCTGCCAGGTATTCGCGAAGGCAGCCCTTCAGATGCTCGCGGCCGGTTGCGCGGCGGCGCAGTCAGGGGAGAGCAATTGTCAATACCTGTGGATCGGGGTGTTTCAGGCGACCTCCGTTTCGGTGTGTTGATCGCCGTCTGACGGTGGTGTCGGTGGGGTGATGTCGGTGGGCCGTTCGAGCAGTTTGCCTTTGTGGAAGACCGCTCCGGCGCGGACGAGGGCGACCAGATGTGGGGCGTTGACGGCCCGCCAACGGGCTTGGGCTGCGTCGATCAGCTTGTAGGCCATGGCCAATCCAGCGGCCCGCGATCCCGGACCCTTGGTGACCTTCGTTCTCAAACGCACTGTGGCGAAGGTGGATTCGATCGGATTCGTGGTACGCAGATGGATCCAGTGCTCGGCGGGGTAGTGGTAGAACTCCAGCAGGACATCGAGGTCGTCGACGATCTTGGCGACCACTTTCGGGTACTTCGCGCCGAAGGCAACCGCGAAGGCCTTGACCGCGACCTGAGCTTTGTCGATGTCTTCGGCGTTGTAGATGTCCTTGATGGCCGCCAGCGCGGCCGGATGCGCTGACTTCGGCAGTGCGGAAAGGACGTTGGCCTGCTTGTGGAACCAGCAGCGCTGCTCTCGGGTCTTCGGGAATACCTCCCGCACCGCCTTCCAGAACCCGAGCGCGCCATCGCCGACGGCCAGCACTGGGGCGGTCATGCCGCGGCGTTTGCAGTCGCGCAGCAGATCCGCCCACGACTCGCATGACTCCCGATAGCCGTCGGTGATCGCCACGAGCTCTTTGCGGCCGTCAGCGCGCACGCCGAGCATCACCAGCAGGCACAGCTTCTCCTGGTCCAGGCGGACCTTGAGGTGAATGCCGTCGACCCACAGGTAGACGTAGTCGCTGCCGGACAGGTCCCGGGCAGCGAACGTACGGGCTTCGTCTTGCCACTGCGCGGTCAGACGGGTGATCGTGGTGGCCGACAACCCGGCACCCGAGCCGAGGAACTGCTCGAGTGCGGGCCCGAAGTCGCTGGTCGATAGGCCGTGCAGATACAGCAGCGGCAGCACCTCACTCATCTGCGGGGACTTGCGTGCCCAGGCCGGCAGGATCGCCGAGGAAAACCGCTGCCGCTCACCAGAATCGGGGTCGACACGGCGATCGTTGACCCGCGGCGCCTTCACCTGCACGGCACCGGCCGCGGTCAGCACCTCACGCGGCTGGTGATAGCCGTTGCGGACCACCAGTCGGTGACCGTTCTCGTCGAGCTGATCAGCGAATGCGGCCACGTACGCGGCGACCTCGGCCTGCAGGGCAGCGGCCAACATCTGCCGGGCTCCGTCGCGGACGATCTCGTCCAACAACGACCGGCCGGCCTCGCCGCCGTTGGCCTCCTCGGCATCGTGAACTACGGTGAGCATGGGCGTACCTTCCCAACCAGCGCGCCAACGCCGGTCTTGATCGAATACCTGATTCCGTGATGATCATCCTCGGGAAGGTGCGCCCACTTTCAGGCCGCCTCCTCGGGCCTCATCCACAGGTATTGATCATTGCTCGTCAGGGGACGCTGCAGCGGCCAATACGTTTTTCAACACGGCCGTGACGTTCATCAAGTCGATTCAGTCGTTGGTGGCTGCAGGCCTTGCCGAAAACACCGCGGCAGTGGCGGCGTGCGCTTCTGGTCTGGCACAAGAGTTGGGTGTTCCACCCGGTACACCTGGAGCGAAGGGCGAGATGCCGCCTCCGCCACCGCCGCCGCCGACTCAAAACCCCGCTACGCCAGGTACCCCGCCCCCGGTGCCGGGGGGACCGAGTGGTGGACCCGGGGGCGGCGGCGGACAAGGCGACCTCTTGAGCGGTGGCGCGAACCACGTAGTTCAGCCGGAAAAGAAAGACACGCCTAAGAACCCGACCCCACCGGCGGAAGGCCAGGGCCAGGTGCTTAGTGGTGGCGCTAGCCACGAGAGCCAGCAGAAGCCTGCGGAGCCGCTGGTGAATCCACCGGGGAACGGCCAAGGCCAGGTGTTGGGTGGCGCAGGCCAGCATGTCACTGAGCAGGGTCCCGGACAGAAGGTAACCACTGGATCGCCTTCGGGCACGACCGTCGCTGGGACCACGCAGACTGCGGGCACTCCCGGCTCCGGGATCCCGGCGTCGACCGCGACTCGCTCGAATGCCCCGGGCTCCGCATCCGCCACTACAGCTGCATCTTCTTCTGCCAGTTCGCCGGGCAGCCCGTCAGCTTCGCCGACCGGCCAAGGCACCGGCCAGCAAGGCACCGGCCAGCCAGCAGGCCAGCAGGCGCCGGATACTCCAAAGAACCCCTTCGGCCAACTGCCGACGCAGCCGTTGTCCGCAGCGGCGAATGCTGTTCCGCTCACAACGCCCGAGCCGGCCACCCAGACGGGCGCCGGGTCAGGCGCTCCTGCTGCCGCCAGCGGCGCGGCGACAGGTACCGGCGGCGGAGGTGCGGCACCCGTCGCGCAGGCATCGGCGAGCACCGCAGCACCGGCGACCAGTACTCCGGCCGGCGCAGCGCCGGCCGCCCCGTTGGGTCCGGCGCCGACGCCATCGCCGGCCGCTCCGGTCGCTCAACCCGGCGCAGGTGCCGGCGGTCCGGCTGGTCCCGGCGTCGCGCCGATGTCGACCAACCAGCAGCAGAACGCCGCTGCGGCGGCGCCGATCCCGGTGACGGCAGCGCGCGCTGAGCGTGATGCGATGGCTGCCGCGGCACGGGCCGGTTTGGTGCGCAAGTCCGCGGGGGACGCGGATGTGCAGTTCGCCGAGCGGATCGCGGCGGCATTGCACGCGCCGCCGTCGATCCCGCCGATGGCGTGGAACTTCGTGTGGGCGGTCGGCGTGACGACCGACGGCGAGATCATCGCCGCGAATTCCTATGGGGTGTCGTTCATTCCGGACGGCATGTGCCTGCCGTCGCAGGTGATCTTCGTCAGCGCTGACGAGCGCGTCCCGGCCGGTCAGCGCGGCCGCTGGGTCCGCGAGCCGTTCGTCGCGCTGCAGGCGTGGTGCACCTTCCATGAGAAGACGCTCAAGGTGGTCATCGGCACCGAGCAGGAAGTGCAACCGTACGCGGGCAGCCTGCAGACGAGAGTCATTCCGCCCGAAGACATTCCGACGGACGGCCTGATGAAGGGTCGCACCCGCTTGGAGGTCATCGCTCCCGAGGCGGCCGCGAAGCTTGCGGAGTGGCCGGATGCGCAGCTGCATGAGGCGTTGCCGCCGCAGCCGGTTCAGCTGGTCCCGCCGGACGCGGCGGCCATCGGCAAGGCGTGGATGGAATCAATCCGGCCGCTGATGCAGACGACGGGCGAAACCTACCGGACGGCACACCTGGAGAAGCTGGCCGCCTACGGCCGCCTGCAGGAGTCCGCGGCGCTGTACCGCGCGTACACGGCGCCGTACGCGGCCGACCTGCGGGCAGCGATCACCGATTGGGTGTGGTGGCAACAGTTCTCGACGATCCAGGGCGACGCGCAGCTGGTGGAGCTGGGCGCCTAGCCGCGCGGCAGCATCGCCAGCTGTCGGCTCTGCACGACCACCTGACCGGTGGAGTCGAGGATGACGTGGTCTTCCTCGAACCACGTCTCGCCGACCACGGTCGAACTGGCCTGCACCCGCAGCCAGCCCGGCGCCGGCCGCCGTCGCACGTAGGTGGTGAGCTGCACGGTGGGGGTCCAGCCGAAGTGCCCCTGATTCATGGTGACCGGGGGAGTGATGTCGCCCGCCATCAACGCGAACAGCAGGGCGGTGTCCGGATTGGCCTCGTCATCGGCGAAGGGCCGCAACCACATTCGGTTGACGGGGTCGCCCTCCTCGCCGGAGAGGAACGGCGTCGCGGCGTCGAGCAGGAATTCGCACCCCTGTGCCACGTGCACGATCGCACCGACCGAGTGACCCGCGGTCACCGGTACGGCGTCCGCGGGCGGCTCGACGGGAAGGTAGGACGCCTCGAGGGACTCCTGGTAGCGCGGCGGCTTGGCATCGAGTGGTCCGAGGGTGACGGCACAGGTGACCGCCGTCCGCCCGTTCTGCGAAAGCTGCACATCGACCAGGGCAACCTGGCGCCCGTGCTTACGGACCGTTGTCGTCAGCTGCACCTCACCGGGGTCCGGAGCGTTCAGGTAGTTGGCACTCACGGCGACGGGCGCCAGCTCGGATTCCGAACCGATGGCCTGCTGCGCAGCCGCGGCACACACCGCCATCATGCAGCCCCCGTGCACCTTCGGGCCGATGGTCCACACCGGATCGATGGTCGCAGTGAAGGTGCCATCGCCCACCGCGGTGACGGTGGTGAGGTCGGTGAACGGCTGCGCAGTCATTTCATCTCCAACGGCCACGTGAGGGTTGCTGATTCCGGAACGGGCAAAGGTCACTACCGGTTCAGCCGGATCTCGATGTCACCTGCGGAAACCGTGGCAGCATTTGGATCATCGGTGACGATAACGCCAACCCGATTTCCGGACTCCCGGTCGACGAAGCACAGCGGGCCGCGGCCGCCCTTCTGCAGGTGCTTGTCGCCCCACTGGCTCATCGCCAGGTACACCGGCAGCAGATCCTCGCCGGCCTCGGTCAGCCGGTACTCGTCCCGGGCCCGCTTACCGGGCTCCTGATACGGCACCCGAACCATCAGCCCAGAGGCTTCCAGTTGTTTGAGGGCGCGCGACACCGCAGGCGCCGAGGTCCCGATCCGCTCGACAAAGTCCTCGAATCGCGTTGTGCCGAAGAGACTTTCGCGTACGGCGAGGAAAACCGTCTTGGTGCTGAGCAGGTCCAGCAGCTTGGCGACCGAGCAGGCATTGCCGACCGACCACTGCCGGTCGCGCAGTCTTTCTTCGAACTCCATCACACCCTCTTTTGGATAACGCTTGCGTTACTCAGATATCCGTGCTTCCATCTTAGTAACGACATCGTTATTCAGCAAGGGAGCGTGTTCAGATGGTCGCAGTGGCAGGCAAGGTGGTTGTGGTGACCGGCGGACGGCGGGGCCTGGGCGCCGCTCTTGTCGACGAGCTGCTGGCCAGGGGAGCGCGCAAGGTCTACTCGACGGGCCGCTCGTCGTTCACCGACGACCGCCCCGAAGTGGTGCCGGTTGAACTCGAAGTACGTTCGGAGGCATCGGTTTCCGCGTTCGCCGACATCGCGTCCGACGCCGAGATCGTCTTCAACAACGCCGGCATCCTGCTGCCCGCCCCGCTGCTGACCGGCAGCTTTGATGACATCGAGGCGACATTCGACATCAACGTGTTCGGGCCGCTGCGGGTGGCGCGGGCCTTCGCGCCGATCTTGGCGTCCAATGGCGGCGGCGCGCTGGTCAACATGCACTCGGTGCTGTCGTGGGTGGCCGGAAGCGCGGCGTATGGCGCCTCGAAGGCCGCGATCTGGTCGGTCACCAACTCCCTGCGCGGCGAGCTGGCCGCGCAAGGCACGCAGGTGGTCGGTGTGCACGCCGGATTGATCGAGACCGACATGGTCGCCGACATCCCGGGGCCGAAGACGACGGCGGTGGACATCGCGACTCGCATCATCGACGGTCTGGAAGCGGGCGCGGTCGAGGTCTTGGCTGACGAGGTGTCGGTGGGCGTCAAGTCTGCGTTGTCCGGCCCCGTGGAGAACCTGACCTTCGCGATGGCGGTCTGAACAGTATGCCGCTGTGGACCATTCACCACACGCCGGATTTCTTCACCGCCGAGGACAAGCGTGCGCTGGCGCGCAGCATCACCGATCATTACGAGAAGGCCGGGCTGCCGCGGTTCTACGTTGTCGTGATCTTCAACGAAACCCGTTCGGGCGACCTGTATGTCGGTGGTGAGCAGACGGACGTCGGGCTGCGGGTGGTCATCGACCACATCGCTCGCCGGGCGGTAGACAAAGACCATCGCCACCGGATCGCCCACTGGATCAAGGCGATCCTGAGCCCGTACCTGGAAGCGCATGACAACCCGCACTGGGAATTCCATGTCGATGAGACCAGTGAGGACCTCTGGATGATCAACGGTCTGATCCCGCCGCCCATGGGCTCCGATGCCGAAAAGCGTTGGGCAGCAGAGAACGCGGTGTCTACGTACTGACCGTCAGGACCCCAGCGGCAGCATCGCCAGCTGTCGGCTCTGTGTGACCACCTGGCCGTTGGCGTCGAGGATGAGGTGGTCTTCCTCGAACCAGGTGTCACCGATGACGGTGGAGCTGGCCATGACCCGCAGCGACCCGGGTGCCGGCCGGCGGCGCAGGTAGGTGGTCAGCTGGACCGTGGGTGTCCACCCGAAGTGTCCGCGATTCATCGTGACCGGCGGCGTGATGTCGCCTGCCATCAGCGCGAAGAGCAAGGCCGTATCCGGATCGGCTTCATCGGAGGCAAAGGGACGCAACCAAATCCGGGTGACGGGGTCGCCTTCGATACCGGTGAGGAACGGCGTGGCGGCATCCAGGCGCATGTCGCAGCCCTGCGCGACGTGGACGACCTGCCCGAGTGGGTGGTCGGGGGTAACGGGTACCGCATCAGCCGGTGGTTCGACTGTCATCGAGCAGACATCCAGCGGCACCTGATGGCGCGGCGGCTTGGCATCGAGCGGTCCGAGGGCGACCGAGCACGTGACGGCGACTCGGCCGCGTTGCGATAGCTCGACCTCGATCAGGTTCACCTGCCGGCCGCGTTTGCGGATCGTCGTGCTCAGCTGGACCTCGCCCGGATCGGGTGCGTTGAGGTAGTTGGCGCTCAACGCAATCGGGGCGAGTTCGGCGGCGTCGGGAACACTGCGTCGAGCGGCGGCGGCGCACAATGCCAGCATGCAACCGCCGTGCACTTTGGGCCCGATGGTCCACCTGTCGTCGATGTTGGCGACGAACACGCCGGAATCGATCGCGGTGACGGTGGTCAGGTCGGTGAACGGGTGGGTGCTCATGCCATCTCCAATTCCGTTGTTGTGCTTACACTTCGGTTCGTGCGGGCGGGACGGGACCTGACTTTCAGCGGCCACCAGAACCAGCGCCCGAGCAGCGCCGCGATCGACGGCGTGATCAGGGAACGCACGACGAAGGTGTCGAACAACAAGCCGAGCCCGATCGTCGTGCCGATCTGGCCGACCGACCGCAGGTCGCTCGCGATCATCGAGATCATGGTGAACGCGAACACCAGGCCGGCGGCGGTGACGACGCCGCCCGTCGCGCCGGTCGCGCGGATCAGCCCGGTGCGCAGGCCGGCGCCGATCTCTTCCTTGAAGCGCGACACCACCAGCAGGTTGTAGTCGGAGCCGACGGCCAGCAGCACGATGACCGACATGGCGATCACCAGCCACTGCAGCTCGACGCCCAGGAAGTACTGCCAGATCAGGACCGACAGCCCGAAAGACGCGGCGAGAGACAGCACCACGGTGCCGACGATGACGATCGATGCGACCAGCGCCCTGGTGATCAGCAGCATCACCACGAAGATCAGGATGATCGCGGCGAGGGCGGCGATCAGCAGGTCATAGTGCGCGCCCTGCTGGATGTCCTTGTAGGTCGCGGCGGTACCACCGAGATGGAACTTCGCGCTGGCCAGCGGCGTGCCCTTGACGGCTTCCTTGGCGGCCTGCAGCTCGGCGTCGACGTGCGAAATGCCCTCCAGGGTCGCGGGATCCACATCATGAGTGACGATGAAGCGGGCTGCCTTGCCGTCGGGGGAGAGCATCAGCTCCATGCCGCGCCGGAAGTCGGGGCTGCTGAACGCTTCTGGCGGCAGGTAGAACATGTCGTCGTTCTTCGCGTCGTCGAACGTCTGTCCCATGGCCGCGGCAGTGTCGGTCATGCGCTCCATCTGGGTGACCATGCCGTCGAAGGTGCTGCGCATGGTCTGCATCAGATTGCGGACGTCGGTGGACAGGCTGATCAGCGGCGGCAACTGAGCGGCGATCTGCGGCGTCACCACGTCGAGCTTGCCCATCGCGTCGGACAGCGCCTTGGTGTTGTCGGCCAGCCGGTCGAAGCCGTCGGTGGCGTCGAACACCGAACGCATGGCGTGACAGATCGGAATGTCGAAGCAGTGCGGCTCCCAGTAGAAGTAGTTCCGCAGCGGTCGGAAGAAGTCGTCGAAGTCGGCGATCTGGTCGCGCAACTCGGCGGTGGTGGCCGACATGTCCTGGGCGGCAACATCTCCGGCATGCGTGGCATCGGCCAGTTGCACGCTGAGGTCGTGCATGTGCCGCATGATGCCGATCATCGAGGTGAGGTGGTCCGTCATGGTCTGCACGTCGCCGAGACGGGCCTTGAGGAACTGCAGGTTCTCGTTCATCGAGACGGCCTGGGCGCTGATCTGGAACGGCACCGAGCCGTGTTCCATCGGCGGGCCGAGTGGCCGGGTGATGCTCTGCACCCGGGCGATGCCCGGTACCCGGAAGATGTTCTTGGCGATCCGGTCCAGCACCAGCATGTCGCGGGAGTTCCGCAGGTCGTGGTCGGCCTCGATCATCAGCATGTCGGGGTTCATTCGGGCTGAGGTGAAATGCTTTTCGGCGGCCGCGTAGCCGATGTTGGACGGCACGTCGTTCGGTACGTAGAACCGGTTGTCGTAGTTGGTGCGGTACCCGGGCAGGGCCAGCACCCCGACCAGCGCGGCGGCGGTCGCCGCGACCAGGATGGGCCCGGGCCAGCGGACGACGGCGGTGCCGACCCTGCGCCAGCCGCGGGACTTGTTGGCGCGCTTGGGGTCCAGCAGCCCGAAGTGGGTGCTGACGACCATCACGGCGGGCGCGAAGGTCAGCGCCATGACCAGGATGACGGCCATCGCGGTCGCGCACGGCAACGCCAGGGTATTGAAGTAGTTCAACCGGGTGAACAACAGACACATCATGGCGCCGGCGATGGTCAGCCCGGAACCCAGGATCACGTGGTAGACGCTGGAAAATGTTGAGTAGTAGGCGGTTTCCCGGTCCTCGCCGGCATTGCGGGCCTCGTGGTAGCGGCCGACGAGGAAAATCCAGTAGTCGGTGCCGGCAGCGATCGCCAGGGCCGTCAGCACACTGACGGCGAATGTCGACAGGCTGATCAATTGGGCGTTGCCCAGGACGGCGACCAGTCCGCGAGCCATGCTCATCTCGGTCAGCACGACCAGCAGAGCGATGAAAGTTGTTGCGAGGGAACGGTATACGACCAGCAGCATCACGGCGATGACGACGAGTGTCACCACCGTCATCTTGACCATGCTCTTGTCGCCGGCCTCGTTGGTGTCGGCGACCAGGGCGGCCTGGCCGGTGACGAATGCCTTCACCCCGGCAGGCGGATGGCTGTGGTCGACGATGTGCCGCACCGCGTCGACGGATTCGACGCCCTGCGTGGAGCCCTGGTCACCGCGCAGGTTGACCTGGACGTAAGCGGCCTTGTGGTCCTCGCTCTCGGAGCCGGCCGAGGTGATGCGGTCGCCCCAGAAGTCCTGCACGTGCTCGATGTGCGCGGTGTCCTGCTCGAGCTGGTGAACCAGATCGCCGTAGTAATGCCGTGCGGTGTCGCCCAGTGCCTGGTCCGACTCGATGATGATCATCAGGACGCTGTCGGAGTCGAATTCGCCGAACGTGGTGCCGATGTGCTTGGTCGCGATGACCGACGGGGCGTCCTGTGGTGAGAGGGATACGGCATTGTTCGCGCCGACGACTTCGAGTTTGGGCACCAGCAGGTTGGTGGCGGCGGTGGCCGCCAGCCAGATCAGGATGATCGGCACCGACAGGATGCGAATCCAGCGGGGATAACCGCCCCGCGAACTGTGCTGGCCGCTCATGCTGCCTTCACCAGACAGAAGGTGGTCGCCGAGGCGCCCTCGGCGGCCTGGTGATCACGCAGCTCGCCATTGACCGTGATGCGGCAGGTCAGCCGGCTGCTGTCGCCCTGGGCAACCAGGTTGGCGAACACGCTCGGCACCGTGGTGGTCAGGGTCTTCGACCAGGGCAGCGAGGTGAAGCGCTCCTGTTGCGGCTGGGCCCGCTCGTCGACGTAGCTGATCATCCCGGTGGTGTCGGATGGTCCGTCGACCTCGTACGTCACGTACTTCGGGATCGTGGAAACGATGTTGTCCGTACGGGTTTCGGCGGAAGGCCGGCTGCCGAACACGCCGTGGAAGCGGTCGATGACGAAACCCCCGACCGTGACGACCCCGACAACCGTCGGCAGCACCCAGCCGCGCTGCGCGGTCTTGAGCAACCAGTTCATGAACAGCACCATACGACCGTATGCATACGCATGTATAGTTACGGTGCGGTGGCGACCATCACACCTCGTCACGACGGCGATTAGGGTGAAGGCATGGCGGGCTCGACACGGCAGCGGAATGTTCGAGGACAGGGCGCACTCCTGCGCGACGAAATCCTGGCCGCCGCGATTCGGGTCGTCGACTCCTCGGAGTCCACGAACGAGGTGTCATTGCGCAGCATCGCGCGTGAAGCCGGCATCTCGAACATGTCGGTGTACGCCCATTTCGACAGTCGTGAGGACGTCCTGGCCGCCGTTGCGGAGCTGAGCTGGGATCAGGTGAACCGGGACATCGCCGAGCAGGTGCCGAGCGGCAAGACGCGGCGCGAGCGCCTGCTGCTCGGCTGCCGCGCGTATGTGGCTTTCGCCCAACGGTTTCCGTTGCGCTACGTCCTGATGGTCAAGGTGGACGAGATCACCCCGTCGGCGCGCCAGGCTCTCGAGGTGGTCACCCGCGGGCTGCTGGCCGCCGGCGGCATGGACCCCGACTCCGAGCCGGGGCCCGACGCGCAGCGGGTGGCCGCCGCGCTGTCGGTGGCGCTGCACGGCGTCGCGATGCTGCATCGCACCGACACCCCGCATCTGTGGATGAGCGATTTCAGCACCTGCGAGATCATTCAGACCATGGTCGACGCCGCGATCCTGCAGCTCGAGCAGACGGCCGCGGCGCCGCGGCCGTAAGCCCTACTTCTTCTTCGCCTCTCGCCAACCCCGTTCGAACGGCAGCCGCCAGGCGTTGGGGGCGATCAGCTGGTGGATGGCGTTGGGCCCCCACGTGCCGGGCTGGTAGTTCTTGACCGGCGGCGGATCCGCCAGCAGCGCAGCCGAATTCGCCCACAGTGACTCGATGCCCTCGGCGGTGGTGAACAGCGTGTGGTCGCCGCGCATGGCGTCGAGGATCAACCGCTCGTACGCCTCCAGCACCTGATCGGCACCGTCGGCCTCAGTAGCGGAGAACTGCATCGACAGCTTCTCCAGCTTCATTCCGGGCCCGGGCCGCTTGCCGTAGAACGACAGCGACACCTTCGAGTTGTCGGCCAGGTCGAAGGTCAGATGGTCGGGTCCCTGGGAGCCGACGCCCGAGCCCGAGGGGAACATGGTGCGCGGCGCCTCTTTGAAGGCGATCGAGATGATGCGCATGCCCTCGGCCATCTTCTTGCCAGTGCGCAGGTAGATCGGCACGCCCGCCCAGCGCCAGTTGTCGATGCCGACCTTCAGGGCGATGAACGTTTCGGTATCGGAATCCCTTGCCACGCCCTCGAGTTCGCGGTAGCCGGTGAACTGCCCGCGGACGACGTCGGACACCTTCACCGGCAGCATGGACCGGAAAACCTTGTTCTTCTCCTCGCTGATGGCGCGCGGCTCCAGCGCCGTCGGCGGCTCCATCACCACGAAGGCCATGACCTGGAACAGATGGGTGACGACCATGTCCTTGTAGGCGCCGGTGCTCTCGTAGAAGTTGGCGCGGGCGTCCAGTCCGAGCATCTCGGGAATGTCGATCTGGATGTGGTCGATGAAGTTGCGATTCCAGATCGGTTCGAACAGGCCGTTGGCGAACCGGAACGCCAGGATGTTCTGTGCGGCCTCCTTGCCGAGGAAGTGGTCGATCCGGAAAATCTGTGTCTCGTCGAAGGTTTCGTGGACGAAGTTGTTCAGTTCGACGGCGCTGGCCAGATCGGTGCCGAACGGCTTCTCCATGACGACGCGGGAGCGCTCGACCAGCCCGGCCTCGTCCAGCGTCGCGATCACTGCTCGCGCAGCCTTCGGTGGCACCGAAAGATAGTGCAGCCGGCGCACATTCGGGCCCAGCTTCTTCTCGGCGGCGGCCACCGCGGCCGCCAGTCCCGACGGCCCGGCGCTCTGCGGCACATACGTGAGCGTCGCGGCGAACCGTTCCCACTGCTCGTCGGTCAGGTGATGGCTGCCGAATTCATCGATCGCGGCCTTGGCCAGCTCCCGGAACTCGTCGATGGTCAGGTTCTCCAGCGAGGTCCCGACGATCTGGATGTCGGGCGCGAGTTCGGACTGGTCCAGATAGGCCAGCCCGGGCAGCAGTTTGCGCTTGGCGAGGTCGCCGGTCGCGCCGAACAGCACGATCACGTGAGGGTCGACGGCGACATCGTCGTGGCGGTTCGGCCGCGAGCCGGGCGCCGGGTACGAGATGGTCTGCGGTTTGGTGTTCGCCACGATGCGCATGATTCCACCGCTGCCGGGTCCGTGCAGGGCCTAACACGAAGAAGGCCCGGTCACCGTGGTGACCGGGCCTTCTTCGTGAACTGTCAGTCCAGCTGGATGTACTTCACCGTGACCGGCTGCACGGGCTTGCCGTCGCCGGCGCCGCCCTCGATGCCGTTCTGGGCGATCTTGTCCAGCGTGGCCAGGCCGGTGGCGTCGACGGTGCCGAACGCGGTGTAGCCCGGCGGCAGCTGCGAGTCCTGGTAGACCAGGAAGAACTGGCTGCCGTTGGTGTTCGGGCCGGCGTTGGCCATCGCGAGCGTGCCGCGCGGGTAGACGACCGGCTGGCTCAGCGCGGGGCTGTCGGGCTGGTACTGGTTGGTCGGGTACTCGTTGGCGAACTGGTAGCCCGGGCCGCCCATGCCGGAGCCGGTCGGGTCACCACACTGCAGGACGGCCAGGCCGCCCTTGGTGAGCCGGTGGCAGGGGGTGTCGTTGAAGTAACCCTGCTGCGCCAGGCTGGCGAAGCTGTTGACGGTGCACGGGGCCTTGGCGTTGTCCAGCGTCAGTCCCAAGTTGCCCTGGCTTGTGCTCATGCTCGCCGTCACCGTCGGCGGCGTGGTGGGGATCTTGCCGGTGCGCGGCGGGTTGACCTTCTTGCTGGCCTGCTCCGACGACGCCGGGTACTGGCAGTTCTCACCGAGGCCGGCGGGCGCCACGAACGGCGGCAGCTTGCCGTCGGCGGGCGGGTTCTGCGCCGGCGCGGTCGAGCTCTCGGTCGACGCCGAGGCCGTCGCCGACGACGACTTGGAGTCCTTGTTCAGGTAGATGACGCCGAAGGTGACGCCGCCGATCACCGCGAGCACCGCGACCACCGACGCGGCGATCGTCATGATGCGCTGCTTACGGGCCTTCTCGGCCCGGCGCTCCAACTGCCGTTCCAGCTTGCGCTTGGCGGTCTCCCGCCGTTGTTCGTTCGTCGGCACCGCCGAAGTCCTCCTTGTCACGGTCGGGGCAAGTGCCCCGCCTTGTTCGGAACCGAGTGTGCCAGGTCACCCTGAGACGGTCTTGAGCTGGTCCAGCAGCGCCTGTGGATCGGGGCTCTGCAGCACGGCGTCGCCGATGTCGGCGCCGTTGAGCAGCACCGTCGGCGTCGAGTTGATACCTGCGCTCTTCACCGCGTTGTTGACCATGCCGCGGTACTTGCCGCTGGTGATGCAGTCGGCAACCGAATCAGGTGCGCCGGCTTTCCCGGCCTGTGCGACCAGCTCGTCATCGGACGGGTACGACGCCGCCCCCTCCTCGGGCTGATGCGCGAACAGCGCGGCATGGAACCGCTGGAACGCCGCGGTGTCGGCGTCGGCCACGCAGTATGCCGCCGCGCCCGCCCGCACCGAGTACGACGTCACGTCGCCACGGCCCAGGATCGACACCATGGTGTAGTCCACGGCGACGCGGCCGTCGGTGATCAGCTTGCCGATGGTCGGACCGTAGACCTGCTCGAACCGGCGGCAGAACGGGCACAGGAAGTCCTCGTAGACCGTTAGCGTGGCCTTCGGCTCGGAGCTGCCCGGCTTGGTCGCGACGTTCGGCGCGGCGAGGTGGATCGAGTGCAGGGGCGTCGGCCCGGAATCCGTCGATGACGTCGCGGCGGCGCCACCGACGGGCTCGTTCTCGTGGCGAAGCACGATGACGGCGGCGACACCCGCCGCGACCAGCGCGATGACGGCGATCACGGCGAACATCACCCAGCCGGTGCGGGACTTCTTCGGTGGCGAAAAGCCCGGACCGTATTGCGGCGGGGGTCCCCAGGGGCCTGGCTGCGTCATGGAGGCAGTTTCCCACGTGGGAAAATGGCTTCGTGTTGTTGACGGGGTTTCCGGCCGGGATGTTGCAGTGCAACTGCTACATCCTCGCGGCGCGCGCCGGGTCGGACGCCATCATCGTCGACCCGGGCCAGCGGGCCATGGGCCGCATCCGCGAAATCCTGGATGAGAATCGGCTCACCCCGTCGGCGGTGCTGCTCACCCATGGCCACGTCGACCACATCTGGTCGGCGCAGAAGGTGGCGGACACCTACGGCTGCCCGGTATACATCCACCCCGAGGACCGGTTCATGCTGACCGATCCGATCAAGGGGTTCGGTCCGCGGCTGGCCCAGCTGGCGTTCGGGGTGCTGTTCTCCGAGCCCAAGCAGGTTGTCGAACTGGACCGCGACGGTGACAAGCTCGATCTGGGCGGGATCACCGTCACCGTCGACCACACCCCGGGCCACACCCGGGGTTCGGTGGTGTTCCGCGTCAGTGATGGCCCGGCCGACCTGGCGTTCACCGGCGACACCTTGTTCAAGCAGTCGGTGGGCCGCACCGATCTCCCGGGCGGCAGCGGCCGGGACCTGCTGGACTCGATCGTGACAAAACTGTTGGTGCTCGACGACGACACCGTGGTACTACCTGGGCACGGCCCGCAGACCACGATCGGCGCCGAACGCCGTACCAACCCATTCCTCGAAGGCTTATCAAGTTGAGCGATTTTCAGGCGCCCAAGGGCGTCCCGGATTACCTGCCCCCGGACTCGGCCGAATTCGTCGCGGTGCGCGACGGTCTGCTGAACGTCGCGCGGCTGGCGGGGTACGGCCACATCGAGTTGCCGGTGTTCGAGGACACCGCGCTGTTCGCGCGCGGTGTGGGGGAGTCCACCGATGTGGTGTCCAAGGAGATGTACACCTTCGCCGACCGCGGTGACCGATCCGTCACGTTGCGCCCGGAGGGTACCGCCGGCGTCATGCGGGCCGTCATCGAACACGGCCTCGACCGCGGCGCGCTGCCCGCCAAGCTGCGGTACTCCGGACCGTTCTTCCGCTACGAGCGCCCCCAGGCCGGCCGCTACCGCCAGCTGCAGCAGGTGGGTGTGGAGGCCATCGGCATCGACGACCCGGCGCTGGACGCCGAGGTGATCGCGGTGGCCGACGCCGGTTTCCGCTCGCTGGGCCTCGACGGGTTCCGCCTGGAGATCACCTCACTGGGTGACGACACCTGTCGCCCGCAGTACCGGAAGTTGTTGCAGGACTTCCTGTTCAAGCTGGACCTCGACGAGGACACCCGGCGCCGGGCCGAGATCAACCCGCTGCGCGTGCTCGACGACAAGCGGCCACACGTCAAGGAGATGACAGCCGACGCCCCGGTGATGCTGGATCACCTGTCGGAGGCCGCCAAGGAACACTTCGACACCGTGCTGGCACACCTGGACGCCCTCGGCGTGCCGTACGTGATCAACCCACGCATGGTCCGCGGCCTCGACTACTACACCAAGACCACGTTCGAGTTCGTGCACGACGGCCTCGGCGCGCAGTCCGGCATCGGCGGCGGTGGCCGGTACGACGGCCTGATGAAGCAGCTGGGCGGTCAGGACCTGTCGGGCATCGGCTTCGGGCTCGGCGTCGACCGCACGGTGCTGGCGCTCAAGGCCGAGGGCAAGACGGTGGCTTCGCCTGCGGCGGTCGATGTGTACGCCGTGCCGCTGGGCGCGCCGGCCAAGCTGGAACTGGCGAAGATCGTTGCGGCCCTGCGTGGTTCGGGTGTGCGTACCGACATGTGCTACGGCGACCGCGGCCTCAAGGGCGCGATGAAGGCCGCCGACCGCTCCGGTGCCAAGGTGGCCCTGGTCGCCGGTGACCGCGACATCGAGGCCGGCACCGTCGGCGTCAAGGATCTGTCGAACGGCGAGCAGGTCGACGTGCCCATCGCCGACGTCGTCGCCCGAGTGGCCGCGCTACTTCCTTAGCTGCGCATTTTGGGGCCGCTCGTCAGCGCTGAGCGACCCCAAAATGCACGCCAGACACGGCGTGTCGGTGTACAAACACGCACGCTCGCGGGAGAAGGCTCAGTGGGTCATGCGGCGGAGCATGCCGTCGCGGAGGGTCAGGGTGTGGAGCAGGATGGCGCTGACGTGCGCGGCGATGGCGGCCACCAGCAGGTAGGCCACCACCGAATGTGCCTGCCGCAGAATGCCGTACAGGTCGGCGTCGAAGGGGACGAGGCCGGGCAGCGTCAATCCGAAGGCCCGTACCGGGGTGCCCGACGCCGACACCATGGCCCAGCCGACCAGCGGCTGCACCAGCAGCATGGCGTACATCGCCAGCTCGGACCCGGCAATCAGTTTGCCTTCCAGCGGTCCCACCGTGTCGGGCCACTTCGGCGGCTTGTGGGTGAATCTGTTTGCCGCCCGGACGATCACGATGACCAGGATGCTGATGCCCAGCGTCATGTGGACGGCGACCAGGGCTGCGTGGGAGCCGATCTGGTTGGTCATCGTGAAGCCGATCAGAAGTGCGGCGAAGACCGCCACCGCGGTCAGCCAGTGCAGCACGCGGGTCCGGATGGGGAAGCGGCCGGTCATGGGACAACCTGAACGGCCGGGGCGCTTTTCGGCTCGGTGGTCCGCGCCCGGTACGACCCGGCGTACACGGCGGACCGGGCGCTGAGCAGCGGATCGTCGGAGGGTTCGATGCCGTCGGGCAGGACCAGGGGATCGAAGTTGATGTCGCGGGCATTGCCTGCGGCATCGGTGTGGGCTTCGGTGAGGGTCAAGACGCCGGCGTCGATGACCTGCCGGTCGGCCGGCCACGGCAGCGTCGGATCGGTCGGGTCACCGTCACGGCCGACGGTCAGCCGCAGATTCCACTGCAGCGGAGCCTTTTTCAACTGCAGGATCAGCGCGTCGAACAACGCGTTGGGGTCGTCGGACTTCGGCGGCAGCGCGGTCTGCTGTGGGACGAACGACCAGCGCACCGGGGTCCGGGCGCCGGCGTGGTTCACCAGATGGAACTTGTGCAGACCCGAGAAGGTGCTGTCGGCGAAACCCGGTGTGGGCGGGCTCTTCTTGACCAGCGCCATCGCCGCCGCGGTCTCCGGATGGCGGCTGAGGAAGTCGGCCATGACCTTCGGATCGGGCTTGCCGTCGGCGACCGGTTTGGACGCCAGCAGCCGGTCGTAGAAGCCCTGCGGTGAGTTGTCGAGGAACACCGGGATGTTCAGCATCGCGGTCCGCCACTGGGCGGCGCCGGGGAAGCCGATGGCCAGGCCGAGCCCGCGGGCCGCACCGGGGGTATCGGCGACCGTCGGGTTGCCGCCGGCGAGGGAGAACCGGCCGGCGACGGGCGTCTCACCCGGCCCGAATACCGCGGCACGGGACAGGGCCGCGGCGTTGCCGTTGCTCATGAAATGTCCGACCACCGAGACCCCTTTGGCATGGTTCTTCCGGAAGCCGGGGTGATCGCCGAAAACGCCCCGGAAGCCGTCCAGGAATGTCTGGCGGGTCAGCGTGCCGGCGCGGCTGGTGTACGCGACCAGCCCGAGGTCAAGGGCGAGGAACGCCCCGACGGCGCCGAGGCCGACCAGGACCGAACGCCGGGTGAGGGGAGTACCGCGCCAGGATGGGCCGTCCATGACCACCACAGGTACCACAAACTGCTGTGGCAACATCTGCGAACGTGCGGGTACTGGTGCAGCGGGTGACGTCGGCGCGGGTGACTGTCGACGGGCAGACCGTCGGTGAGATCACCCCGGATCCTCAGGGTCTGGTGGCGCTCGTCGGTCTCACCCACACCGACGACGCCGCGGTGGTACGCAAGATGGCCGACAAACTGTGGCGGCTGCGCATCCTCGACGGCGAGCTGAGCGCCGCCGATGTCGGCGCCCCGATTCTCGTGGTCAGTCAGTTCACCCTCTACGCCGACACCGCCAAGGGCCGCCGGCCGTCGTGGAATGCCGCGGCGCCCGGGCCGGTCGCCGAGCCGCTCGTCGACGAGTTCGCGGCGGCGCTGCGGGAACTGGGGGCCGAGGTCGCCACCGGCCGGTTCGGTGCCCACATGCACGTCGAACTGGCCAACGACGGCCCGGTGACGGTGCTGCTGGAGCTGCAGGCGGGGTGATACGTCTGATGCAGGGTGTAACGGTCCGGTACCGTCAGTCGATATGACCGGCATGCGTAAAGCGACAGTCAAGTTGTCAGTGGTGTGTGGCGCGGCAGCAGTGGCGGCCGCTGGGCTGATGGCGCCGGTGGCGTCTGCCGCCCCGGCCGGCCACGAGGTCCGGTACACGCTGTCGGTGGGCGGCCCGGCCACCTTCGACCTGCTCTACCTGGTCAATCAGCCGGCCAACAAGGCCGCCTATAACGCCGACGCCTACGCCTACCTCAAGCGTGAGACGGTCACCGTCGGTCCCGACGCCCCGTGGGTGTTCACCACGACGCTGGCCGACCCGCAGTGGGCCATCTTCACCGTCAGCAGCACCACGCACGGCGGCCAGGCCGCTCCGGACTCGACGTGCGACATCGCGGTCGACGGGCAGTCGGCAGCGCACCAGACCGCGCCGTACAACGTGCAGTGCCAGCTCGGTCAGTGGTAGTTCGCTAGCGGCGGCTGGCCCGCCGGTTGGCCTTCTCGATCGCGTCGACCAGCTCCCCCTTGTTCATGGTCGACCGGCCCCTGATGTCGAGCCGGCGCGCGACGTCCATGAGGTGTTTCTTGGTGGCCTGGGTATCGACGCCTTCGGCGGTCTTGCCGCGGGCGTTGGGCCCGCCGCTGCGCGCCCGCTCGTCCGACGGGCCTTTGTGGTCCTTCTTCTCCCAGTGGTCGCCGACCTTCTCATAGCTGTGCTTGAGCGCTGAGTAGGCGACCCGGTGGGCGCGTTCGCCTTCGCCGTATTCCTCGGCGGCCGAGTCGTGCGCCTTGGCGAACGTGCGTTGTGCCTTGGGGCTCGACTTCTGCAGTGTGCTGGGCAGCTCACTCTTCTTGGCTTGCCCCTTCTTCGTGGTCTTCGGCATGACACTCCTCCTCACGGTGTGAAAACATCTGGCGGGCAGATCAATTGGTGTCCGACTCGTTGTCGACGACCGGGAAGAACGAGGCGTCCTCCTCGGTATCCGGCGTGACCGGGCCCCCGAGCACATCCGGCTCCTCGGCGGCCAGCTTGTCGTCGAGGGATTCACCCTCTTCGGCTTCGTCTTCGAGCAGACCGAATTGATCCGCCCCATGCCAGCCTTCGGGTGGCTCGACAGTTTGATCGCCGTCGCGGTTGTGCAACTCGTCGGAGTCGGTGGACTCGCTCGGGCTGAGCAGATGGTCGTCAGACATCAGGCCGGCACCGCCTCGGTTGCCCGGTTCCAAGTCCGATGCCGCCGGATCGTGTCGATCAACGCCTCGATGAACAGCTCGTCGAGCGCACCACCATGCGACGTCGTCGTGACAACGCCTCGGTCCGTGTGGGTTTCGGTCAGTCCGGCGGATTCGGGGTTGATCCCCGCGGCGCGCAGCAAGCCGATGCCCGCACCGAACGCGGCGACCGGCTTCAGGTGCTTGTAGGCCTCGCTGACGAAATGGATCGCCGAACCATCCTGGGCGAGTAGCTGAACGGAGTTCAGCGCTCCCGGTACCAGCACCGCGTCGTAGAGCGCCGACGAGGTGGTGTTGAGACCGAGGTCCACGGCGAGTTCCTGGCCGGTGTCGGTGGTGATGGTGCCGCCACCGATGAGGCTGACGACGTCGACGGTGGCGCCCTGCTCCCTGAGGGCGGTGGCGGTGCGTTCGGTGCCCCGGAGGTCCACGCCGTCTGCGGCCAGGACTGCGATTCGGCGGCTGACGATGGAATCGGTCGCGGTGTTCAGCTGCGACAGCGCGGGCGACGGCACCACCCCGTCGGGCACGGCGACCTCATCCGGTGCCAGAAGTCCGAGCTTGGCGGCGACCCGCTCGGCGAGCTCGTGGTCGATCATGTTGAGCTGTGCGATGACTCGTGGCCGGATGCCGGTCTCGGGGCCGACCTTGCCGAGTTCGAACGAGAACGCGGCGACGATGTGATCCTGCTCGGCGCTCGACATACTGAGCCAGAACAGCCGGGGCTGGCTGTAGTAGTCCTTGAAACTCTCTGCGCGGCTGCGGATCTTGTGGCCGTCGACGCGTTCGGTGTAGTGGCGGAAGGCATCCGCATCAGCCAGCGCGGGGCAGCCACCGCCGAGGTTGTTCTTGAGGTAACTCGTGGTCCCCACGGGGATCGTGTGCTGACCGTACCCGTCGCGCTGATTGTTGGTGACCGCCGCGACGGGCCGGTTGACCGGCAGGTGCGCGAAATTCGGCCCGCCCAAGCGGATCAGTTGGGTGTCGAGGTACGAGAAGTTCCGGAATTGCAGCAGGGGATCGTTGGTGAAATCGATGCCCGGTACCAAATTGGCGGTGTGGAATGCGACCTGCTCGGTCTCGGCGAAGAAATTGTCCGGGTTGCGGTCGAGCACCATCCGGCCGACGGGGATCACCGGAACCCGTTCCTCTGGTACGAGTTTGGTCGAATCGAGCAGATCGAACGGGAAGGCGAACTCGTCGGATTCGGGGATCAGCTGGACACCGAGCTCCCA
This sequence comes from Mycobacterium sp. SMC-16, assembly GCF_046250085.1. NCBI lineage: Bacteria > Bacillati > Actinomycetota > Actinomycetes > Mycobacteriales > Mycobacteriaceae > Mycobacterium > Mycobacterium sp. SMC-16. Next base: position 3,395,146 of record NZ_CP176427.1, on the reverse strand, counting down.
CTCGGGGAACTGGCCGGCCGCGATGGCGTCCCACAGGTCGCGGCGATTGAAGTCCGGATCCTTACCGGCGATCTGCTGGCATTCCTCCCACAGCAGCGAGTGCACACCGAGTTTCGGCTTCCAATGGAATTTCACGAAGACGCCCTCGCCGGTGGCGTTCACCAGCCGGAAGGTGTGCACGCCGAAGCCTTCCATCATCCGGTAGCTGCGCGGCAGGGCCCGGTCGGACATCAGCCACATGATTGCGTGCAGCGTTTCCGGCTGCAGCGACACGAAGTCCCACAGCGTGTTGTGGGCGGATGCGGCTTGCGGAATCTCGTTGTGCGGCTCCGGCTTCACCGCGTGGACGAAGTCGGGGAACTTGATGCCGTCCTGGATGAAGAAGACCGGAAAGTTGTTGCCGACGAGGTCGTAGTTGCCCTGCTCGGTGTAGAACTTGGTGGCGAAGCCGCGTACGTCGCGCACGGTGTCGGCGGAGCCGCGGGACCCCGCGACGGTGGAGAAGCGGACGAACACCGGCGTCCGCAGGCCTGGCGTGGTCAGGAATTTCGCCGTGGTGAAATCGGTCAGCGAATCGTCGTAGGGCTCGAAGTATCCGTAGGCCCCCGCGCCGCGCGCGTGCACGACTCGCTCCGGAATGCGTTCATGGTCGAAGTGGGTGATCTTCTCGCGGGCATGGAAATCCTCCAGCAGGGTCGGCCCGCGCTCACCTGCGGTGAGGGCGTCGTCGGTGTGCGGAACCCGGACGCCCTGTTGCGTGGTCAGGTAGCCCGCGTTGTTGTCGACCCGCGCGGCCTCGAGCTGCTCGTGCTTCGCATTCGATGTTTCGTCCACCGTGTCTGGTTACCCACCGCGATGGGCAACAAACGCGGCGCTCGGGGCTCACAGCGACGCGGCCGGCGGATACTCCTGGTCTTCCTTCGACGCGGGGGCGACCTGCTTGACGAAATCTCCGATGTAGCGGATTGCCCGCCGCCCCTCGGGCAAGACGGCGGCAGCGAGCGGGAAATCGTGAATCTGCCCGTCCCACATATGAAGTTCGCACTGTGCCCCGGCCGCGGTCAGCCTCTCGTACATCAATTCCGCGTCGGGTCGGAGAAACTCGTCGCTGCTGACATGGATCGACACCGGCGGCATCCGCCGCAGATCGGCGTCGACGGGCGAGGCGATGGGGTGCCCGGCCGGGTTCTTCTCACCATGCGCGGCGACGTAGCGCATGAACGACGTCATCGCGCGCGCCGTGAACATCGCACAGCGGTCTTTGCCGCCGGGGGATTTGTCGCGCGGGTTGAGCGTCGTCAGGGGAGAGATCGCCGCCACGCCGGCGGTGGGCGGGTGGCCGTCCCGAAGCAGTTCGGCCGCGGTCTGCAGGGCGAGGTATCCGCCCGCGGAATCTCCGGCCACCACGATGTCGGACCAGTGGTAGCCGCGGCGCAGCAGCCAGCGGAGCCCGTCGACCGCGTCTGCCAGTGCCGCCGACAGTCCGTGAGCGGGCAACATGCGATAGCCGACTTTGAGTACCTCGGCGTCCGCACTGCGGGACAGCTGGGCGGCAAAGGAGCGATGCGTGTTGAGGCCGCAGGTGAGAAACGCGCCGCCGTGCAGGTAGAGGATGGCGCGACGGGCCGACGAGCCGGCGGTGCCGATCAATTCGGCCCGGCAGGACGGCATCCGGACCCGCCGAACGGTGGCCGATCTCGGCAGCGGGGCCAGCGCGGCGACCTGATCGATGGCGCTGAAGGGCCAGTCCAGATTCGGTTGCAGGGCCCACATCCGTACCGCGTTCTTCACGAACACCCGGCAGAAGGCGCCGATTGCCTGAGATTGTGGGCTGCGTCGGCGGTGATGGTGCCGTACTCCCTGGCCATGCCGGATATTTCGCATTGTGATCAACTCCTGGGCACTCGATACCCACGCCAGATTTTGATCAAACGGTGCGCCGGAGCAGGTTTCCGATGGGCGTAGACCAGGTATGTCGGTAGTGCCGGATTGTTCAACGGAATCAAATGCGCCGAGCAGGCCGAGGTGCTGCTCGCCAAGCGCGCGAACACAAGGAGGAAATGCAGTGGGAGAGAACAAGAGTGGTCCTGAAGAGGGCATCAAGGGCGCCGTCGAGGGTGTCAAGGGCAAGCTGAAGGAAGCTGCGGGTAGCGTCGTCGGCCGGGATGACATGGTCCGTGAGGGCCAGGCCCAGCAGGACAAGGCCGACGCCGAGCGCGATGCGGCCAAGAAAGAGGCGGAGGCCGAGTCGGCCCGCTCCGGTGCGCAGGCCGCGGAGAAGCGGCAGCAGCAGAACCAGTGAGCCAAGAACGGCCCGGCCTCCTTTCACAGTGGGGAGGCCGGGCCGCTTCTTGCGCGAAAACTATTGTGCGCGAGCGGTATCGTTGCGTCCGCTGTTCTGCATGGCCAAAGGCACCAGCACCCAGAACGTGCAGAAGCCGGCCAGGCCGATGCCGCCGGCGACCCAGCCCACCACCTGGCCCGCAACGGTACCGAAGATCAGTTCGGTCACTCCGGTAAGGGCCATACCGAGCAGGAGTAGGCCGTAGAAGGCGCATCGGTGGGCTGCGGCGACGATCAAGGACATGCGTCGTTGTCGAAACAGTATGCGGTGCATGCCAACTGGTGCTATCAGTAGAATCGCCGACGCGACCGAGAAGGCCACGGTCGCCAGGTAGAAGGTCTGGCTCTGGTCGTCCAGTGTGGTGAACCGTTGCTGGAACGGCAATGTCATCAGAAAGCCGGTGAGCAGTTGCACTCCGGTCTGAGCGACGCGGAGTTCTTGCAACAGACTCGACCAATTGCGGTCCAGTCGCTCCATTTCGGTCTCGTGACGGGCCATCCGGTCCCATCTCTGGTCGGATGGGCCCTCGTCACCGTGCTCGCCCGTCATCGGACACATCGTTCTTGCGTCGAACTTTCTCGCGATCGACGACAGTGATGCGGTCGTCTGGCCCCGAACCGTAGAAACTGAAGATGTCCTTGTGCGGCAAGGATTCCACCCGGATTTCGCGGACGGTGAGCCAGGTGACGTCCGCGGGTCGGACGGCTTCGACCGTCGTGTCAGTGGTCACCGGAATCCCCTTTTCTCTCAGGGGGTTTCGAAGCTGAACGTGAGGACGGCGAATCCGGCGATCAGCAACGCCCAGGCGACCAGCGGTACCACGATGCCGTGCCGGGTCTTCGCGGTCACGAACGACAGAGCAACGGCGAGCACGGCGACCACGGGCGCGCCGTACTCGATCAGCCCGAACACGAATGGGCTTGGACCCAGCTTGGCGCAGGTGCGTTCGGAGCAGCCCGCGGTCGCGAGGACCTGGGCGTATTGATACAGGATGATGGCGAGGGCGCCCGGCACGGTGAGGCCGGCCAGCACCCAATTGATGACGGTGCGGCGCCGGTGTCCGTCTCCCTGTGCGTCTGCATCGTGTTGCGCGATCGCCCCGGTCTGGACCTCAGACATCGACACCTCCCGGTGATAGCGGGTTTCATTCGTACTGTCCTGTGGTGGCGTACCCGGGCGGTCGGACCGCGAAACGCCTGTTTCGTCCGGTATCGCGGGGGTACGTCGCCCTTATGACGACGACTGTTGGGGATTACCTACTCGAGCGGCTGAGGCAGTGGCAGGTCCGTCACGTGTTCGCCTATCCGGGCGACGGCATCAACGGGATCGTGGCCGCGTTCGGGCGCAGTGACGATGAGCCGCAATTCATTCAGACCCGCCATGAGGAGATGGCCGCGTTCGGAGCGACCGGATACGCCAAATTCGGTGGTGGCGTCGGTGTCTGTATGGCGACGTCAGGTCCGGGGGCCATCCACCTGCTGAACGGGCTGTACGACGCGAAGCTCGACCACGTTCCCGTGGTGGCGATCGTGGGTCAGACGGCGCGCAGCGCGATGGGCGGTAGCTATCAGCAGGAAGTCGATCTGCACAGTCTCTACAAGGATGTCGCGAGCGACTACCTGGTCGAGGTCAACGTCGCCAACCAACTGCCCAACGCGCTCGATCGGGCGATGCGCACCGCTTTGGCCCGGCGTGCGCCGACGGCCCTGGTGATCCCGTCTGATTTGCAGGAGCAGCCGTACGAACCTCCGCAACACGAGTTCAAGCAGGTGCCGTCGAGTGATCCGCAGTATGTGCCACCCGCCGTGCATCCTCAGGACGAACAGGTCCGCAAGGCTGCCGAGGTGCTCAATGCCGGTGAGCGCGTGGCGATTCTGGTCGGCCAGGGTGCCCGCGGCGCCGCCGATCAGGTGCGTGAACTCGCCGACAAGACCGGAGCCGGTGTCGCCAAGGCGCTGTTGGGTAAGGACGTGCTGTCAGATGATCTGCCCTATGTCACCGGATCCATCGGGCTGCTCGGCTCGCGACCCAGCTACGAGATGATGCGCGACTGCGACACCCTGCTGCTCGTCGGATCGAATTTCCCGTACAGCCAATTTCTGCCGAAGTTCGGCCAGGCCCGCGCGATTCAGATCGACATCGACGGGGCGGCGATCGGCATGCGCTACCCGACGGAGGTCAACATCGTCGCCGACGCGGGTGCCGCGCTCGGTGCGATACTGCCACTGCTGGAGACGAAAACCGACCGGAAATGGCGAGATACTGTCGAGCACAACGTCTCTCGGTGGTGGGACATCGTCGAGCGCCAGTGCATGTTGTCGGCCCGGCCGGTCAACCCGATGCGGGTCGCCTGGGAGCTTTCGCAGCGGATACCGTCGAATGCCATCGTGACGGCCGATTCGGGTTCGTCCACCAATTGGTATGCGCGTTGCCTCAAGTTCCGTGGTGAGATGCGCGGTTCGCTGTCGGGCACCCTCGCCACCATGGGGCCCGCTGTGCCGTACGCGATCGGTGCGAAGTTCGTGCATCCGGACCGACCCGTCGTGGCGCTCGTCGGCGACGGTGCGATGCAGATGAACGGGATGGCTGAGCTGTTGACCATCAAGCGCTACATGGCGCAGTGGTCTGACCCGCGGCTGGTGGTGTGTGTCTTCCACAACGGCGACCTGAATCAGGTCACCTGGGAGTTGCGGGCAATGGGCGGAGCGCCCAAATTCGTGCCGTCACAATCGCTACCGGACGTCTCGTATACCGAGATCGCCTGTGCCGTGGGATTGGAAGGCATCACCGTCGACAACCCCGATCGGCTCGGCGAGGCCTGGGACCGGGCACTGGGCGCCGACCGCCCCGTCGTATTGGACGTCAGGTGCGATCCCGAAGTGCCGCCGATTCCGCCGCATGCCACCTACGAACAGATCAAAGACATGACCGCCGCGGTTCTCAAGGGTGACCCCAACGGCTGGCACCTGGTCTATCGGGGCGTGAAAACCAAGGCGCAGGAGTTCATCGCCCGTTCCGGTGGTGGCGCCGGTTAGCCGCGTGTAGTGTGAGGAACACGACGCTGTTGTACAGCGTGGCCGCTTAGCCAAAAGCGGCATCAGTCGAGGGACTACAACTCGGCGCGTGAATCCGGTCCAGAGCGGGGCCTCAATTCTCAGGATTCGCCGAATGTGGTCGGGTTCGACTACGGCAGATTGCCGTTCCGCCTGCAAGGCGGAAAACAGCATGTCGCTGATCCACCGCATTCTCGTAATTGTCAATGTCGTCAATCGGTGGTGTCGTGCGTGCTGTAACACCCTGGAAGGGGTGCTGCATGTCAGTTTCTCTGTTGGAAAACGATTCTCGTGAAGTGAGTGAGCCGGTAGAGGCCGACTCCGTGGTGGATCAAAGTCCTGACGAATACGCGGATGTGGTCACGATGGTCGCGGTGCTCCGTCAATTACCGCCGGACTCCGACGCCTATGCCCGTCAACTCGAACGCATCGTGCTGCGGTGTTGCCCGCTGGCGGACCGGGTGGCACGCCACTTCGACCGTCGCGGCGAGAATCTCGAAGATTTGATCCAGGTCGCGCGGGTGGGGCTGCTGCAGGCAGTCAACCGGTTCGATCCTGCGCGGGGGTCGCGGTTCGTGGCATTCGCCCTGCCCACGATGATGGGGGAGTTGCGCCGATACTTCCGTGACTATGGCTGGAAGGTCCACGTACCCAGGCGAATTCGCGATCGTCAGCACGACATTGCTTGTGCCACCGCATATTTGACGAGCGACCTGCGGAGGGCGCCGAGTATCGAGGAGCTCGCCGAGGAACTGGAGATCGACCGCGAGCAGGTTGTCGAGAGCATCGTGGCGGCCAAGGCGTATCAGCCCCAGTCACTGGACGTCAACGTCGGCGACGACGATGCGCGAACGCAGGCGCTCGGTGACTCGCTCGGTGAGATGGATGCCGGCTTCGACCGGGTGACGGATCGTGAGTCCGTACGATCCCTGCTGGCGGCGCTGCCGCGACGCGAGCAGAAGGTGCTCTACCTCCGGTACTTCGGTGCCATGACGCAGCGGCAGATCGCGGACTCGATCGGCGTTTCTCAGATGCACGTGTCACGGATTCTGGACCGGACCTTGCGTGACCTGCGAACTCAAGTGGGTTGCGCCTGATCGGCGGCGCCCTTTCGGCCATCGGCGGCAGACCTGTTCTGCCGCCGATGACTGGTGTCGCACCACGGATAGGTCTTGCTGCGCTGGCAGCAGCAGATGGCGACCATGAATCTGTCCGAACAGACCCGGGTGCCGTCGTCGAGTTCGATTTCGACCGGTCCCTGGATCAGCATCGGGCCACGCGGCACGATTCGCACGGTTCTGCGGGTGGGACTCATGGCTTCACCGCCCTGATGACGGCCAGTTCTTCGGTGCGCTGTCCGGGGTCCAAGCGACCGGTGTCCTCCAACCAGCGGGCCCGCGCGGTCATCACGGGCCCGAATGCGATGGTCCGGCGCGCCACCACATCGGCCTGAAGCCCGCCGTCCCGCAAGGCGGTGACGCTGCTCGCGACATCGGCGAACTCGGACTGGACGATCAGTGCGGTGCCGCCACGCCTGAGCAGCGCGGGCGCCGCGGCGCAGAGCGGATCGAGGACGAGCCGGCCGTCGGGGCCCGCGTTGAAGGATGCGGGCGGACCGCCGGCGCCGACGATCACCGGTTCGCGGTTCGCGGGCTCCGGCACGTAAGGCGGGTTGCACAGCACGAGATCGAACGGCGCGAGTGCCATTGCCGCAGACCAGGAGCCGAGTCGCGCATCGATCGGAACTCCGACGAGTCGCGCATTGGCGCGCGCCGCCGCGACGGCGGCCTGCGAGATATCGAAGGCGACCACGGTATCCGCCCCGGCATCGGCGGCAGCAATCGCCGCCACCCCGCTGCCGGTACACAGGTCGGCGACGCTCATGCCCGCCGGGTGGCAGCAGCGGCGCATGACCTCGATCAATAATCGCGAATCATGTTGCGGCAGATAGACGTTTGCGCACTCAGGCGAGATTTCGGAGCTCAGCATCGGGCTTCCTCTCTGGATCCAACCTCTCCGATATAACCGCGAAGTGGCATCGGCAAACGCATCGAATCGGTAACGGTGCACGAGGTCGACGGTTTTGACGCCGCCGGGAACGGGTAACAAGCCTCAATGCCGGGTCACGGTGACAGCCAACGGGCGGTGATCCGAGAGTTCCACCTGCGGGGTGGTGTGTCGGAGCGCCGTCAGCTGGCGGTCGTCGGTCAGCGGGTGGTCGAGCTGCTGGGCCGGTGCGTCGGCCGGGAATGTGGCGGCACACGCCAGCGAACGCATACCCGACCAGCGCACTGCGGGGCCCGGTTCCATGTTCAAGTCGCCGGCGATGATGTGCGGCCCCGGCAGGGCGCGGACCGTACGGGCCAGCTGCCGCAGTTGATGGCGATTCCAGCCGGGCACGAACGACAAATGCGTGCTGGCGATCGTCATGGCGCCCAATGGCGTATCGAGCCGTGCCAGCACGGCGGCGCGCGGCTCCTCGTGCACGATCATCACTCTTCCGGGTACCGACAGATACATCGGAAAGCGTGTCGGTATGCGGGGCAGCCGCAGCACCTGCCAGCTGCTCGCCGGATAACGCGAGAGCAGGGAGATGCCGTACGCCGCCGACGCCGGCTGTTCCTCGCCGGTGGCCGCGATCCAGGTGGCGCCGGGCGTTCCGGTGATGGCGGCGACGAAACGGTGCGAGACGGCGTTCATCACCTCAGCGGCGATGGCCGTCAGATCGGCTCGGCCGGAACGAGATTGATCGAAATCCACTTCCTGCAGCGCCAGGATGTCCGGGTCGAGGATGCGGATACTGCGGCGCAGTCTGTCGAGATGGACGCCGTCGCCGACGGTGCGGCCGTGCAGGATGTTGAAGGTCGCGAGACGCATCGAAGTCATGAGGACTCGATACCCCCGAACGCCGAATTTGAATGCTCGGTCCGTCATGTGTCCTGAGCGCACCCCATTGCGAAATGCACTACGCGCCGCGGCGAGTGCCTTCAAGGCGAACGCGCAGAGTTTCGCGCTCGCCGGCAGCTACGCCCTGTGGGTCCACGGCGCACCGGAACCTGATCACGACGTCGATTTCGTCGTTCCCGAGCCGGACACCGAGGCGGCGGTGAAAATCTTGGCGCAGAACGGATTCGACATCGAGCGGACACCCGAAGACTGGCTTTTCAAGGCATACTTCGACGGCGTCCTCGTCGATATCCTGCACCGGCTCAACGGCGTGCCTGTGGACTCCGTTCTCCTCGCCGGGGCCGTTGAGCGCGAGGTGTGGCCATTTCGATGCCGGTCCTGACCCCCGATGCGGTGATCACCCAGAAGCTGCTGACGCTCAATGAGCATCACTGTGACTTCGCTCCGCTGCTCCCGGCGGTGCGGGCCGTCCGCGAGCAGCTCGACTGGCCGCGAATTCGAGAGCTGGCCGCCGAAAACGACTTCGCCATGGCCTTTCTCGACCTGGCGGCGCGCCTTCGCTTGGACCGGTGACGGGGTCTTTTTCTCGCGCGTTAGTTTGCCGTCACGTGCCCATGGGTACTTCTTCCCATGAGACCACAGGGGTCTGTGTAGGAGGAGCCATGTTGCGAGGAAGCGTGGGCGTCATCGTGGTGGTCTGGCTGCTGGTCGGCGTACTGGCGGCCTGGCAGCGCGACTATTTCCGCGGCGGCGACACCAGCTGCGGCACGGCCGGGCGTATCGCGCTGACCGTGGTAGCCGGGCCGTTGAACTACGCCGGGGTCAATCCGAAGGTCGTCGATTGCCGACTGCCTCAACCAAGTGCGATGCGGTGAACCGCGTCCGAGATAAGGAAACGATCATCATGATTGCTTTGGGAGTAGTCCTGCTCATCCTGGGCTTCGTCTTCAACGTGTATCTGCTGTGGACCCTGGGCATCGTGCTCGTTGTGGTGGGCGCGATCTTCTGGCTCCTCGGGGCGGCCGGCCATGCCGTCGGCGGACGCCGTACTTGGTATTGATGCGACGCGAGGGGCAAAAGCCCGGGCCTCAGGCCCGGGCTTTTGCCTTCTTTGCGGTAGTGACCGCGGTGTCGGCCAACTCCGACGCGCGTGAGCTGGCCTTCCGGTACGCGGATTCCGCATAGGGGGCAGCCTTTTCCAGGCCGTCGCCCAGGGTATCGGCCAAGTCAGAAGCACGTGCGCTGGCTTTCCGGTAGGCGGATTCCGCATACGGCGCGGCTTTCTCGAGGCCGTCTTCCAGTTTCTCGAGCGCGACGCCGGCGAGTTCGCGGCCGTGCTCGAATCCGGTCTGGACTCCGTGGCCGACCTTCTCGCCCAACTCCGGCATCCGGGCCAGCGCGATTTCGGTCCTGGACGGAACCGTCGACGAGAGGGCCTCGGCTGCCCGCTGGGCCGCTCGCCGTCCCCGCCAGCCCAGCGACGGCTTTCCGGCGGTGTCCGCCGAGGCGAGGATCAGACCGCCGAGCAGGCTGAGGTCGGCCAGGAAGCCCCGCCGTTTGGCGGCTTTGGCCTCCGGGTCGTCCTCGGCCCAGAACATGTGGTGGCCGAGATTTGCGGGAATCACCGTTGCCGCGAGCACCGCGGACGCCACGCGCGGAATACGTCCGGTGGCCAGCAGCAGACCACCGGCGACCTGGGCGGCCGCGGTCGCCTGCGCCACGGCAACGGCGTTGGACGGCACGTTGCGTGCCACGGGATCCGGCATGTCCTTCAGTCCGTCGAGCGCCGGGCGTACTGCCTCGGCGCCGGAGTCGGTGTTCAACAGGGTTTCGACGCCCTGTCCGATGAAAGCGGTGGCCAGAAGTGGACGGGCGATCCTACGAATTATCATGAACCAGGGATTTCCCCTGCAGCTCTGCCCCAAACATCAGCCCGGCATGGTCTCGCCGCCGAGGGGCGCCAGCACCTCACCGCTGTAATACGACGACAGTTGGTCGGCGGCGAAGAAGACGTACGACGGTGCGATCTCGTCCGGCTGGGCCGGCCGGTCGAAAGGCGCGTTCTCACCGAACGACTCGACCTTCTCCTGCGGCATGGTGGCCGGGATGAGCGGCGTCCAGACCGGCCCGGGGGCAACGCAGTTCACGCGGATGCGACGTTTCGCCAGGGACTGGGCCAGCGCGTAGGTGAACGCGATGACGGCGCCGTTGGTGGCCGAATAGTCGATCAGCGACGCATTGCCGCGTAGCCCGTTCACCGACGCGGTGTTGATGATCGCGGCGCCGTCCGGGAGATGCGCCAGCGCGGCCTTCGTCACCTGGAAGTAGCTGTCGATGTTCACGGCGAACGTCCGGCGCCATTGCTCGTCGGTGATGTCGGTGAGATCGTCTGTGGGCGCCTGAAAGGCGGCATTGTTGACGACGATGTCGAGGCCGCCCAGCTCGGCGAGTGTGCGCGCCACCACCTCGCGGCAATGGGCGGGCTCGCCGAGATCACCGGGGAACAGGGCACACGTCCGGCCGGCGGCACCGACAACGGTCGCGGTGTGGGTCGCGTCGTCGTGCTCTTCGAGATACGCGATGGAGACATCGGCGCCTTCTTTGGCGAACGCGACCGCCACCGCGCGTCCGATGCCGGAGTCGCCGCGCGGTGACGAGGGCCCGGCGGCCTTTCAGGAGGCCACGGCCGACGTACGCGCGCATCTCGTCGTGCGGCTGTTCTGCCATGTCCGCGGTGTGCCCGGGATAGGGAATCGGTGTGTTCATCTCAGGCGTCGCGTCCGAAATCGTCCTCGTCGGCGTCTATTTCGACGTCCGCGCTCTGCTCCAACCAGTCGTGCGCGGTGGCCTCCGTCGGCGGATTCTCGCGGCCGCTGACCGCCGCCTCGTCGTCGAGGGCCTGTTCTTGGACGTCGCGCGACTGCTCGACGGCGTCTGCGTCGGGGACCGCATCCGGGAACTGTTCTGGTGTCATGTCAGAGCGGATACCCGCCCCGCACGCCGGAAAACGCCGCGGTGCGTCCGCAGTCAGCTCGTCGGTGGGGTCCGCGGCTCACCGGGGTGAGCCTGGAGGAATTCGAGTTCGCGTTGGCGGATGCGGCGGTGCCGGACGAAGAGCCACGCGCCACCCACCACGGCCAGCACAGCTGCGAGCAGCAGGATCACGCCGCCGGTTCCGGGGTCACCGCTGGCGAAGAAGTACAGGCTCACGACCAGGGTGGCCACCGCGAGCGCAACAGCCACCAGGCCCGGAGCGTTCGTGCCGTCCTTCAAGGATTCGCCGGCATGCGGCCGGGTGGTGCGAGCATGGTCGACGGGGTCTTTCATGGAATGCCTCCTGGGGATCAGTCCTCGACGTTCTAATGCCCGGTGCAGGGCGGTTCTACACCCGCTGTGCGGCGACTCGCACCGATTTGAGCTCGGGATGGGCGGGGTCCGGCAGGTACAAGCCCGCCGCTGGCCAGCACGTCATCCCAAAACTGTTGTGCGCCCAGAGCATCCAGTACGCGGGCATCGGTACACGTGAGCCGCGGCGCAAACCGGGTTTAGCGGGCCACACCTGCGGGTATCGGGGAGGTCTCATGTGCACAGAAGAACTTGTTCAGCCTTTGCTACCGGACCCCCGCGGTCCCGTGTCCAGTGTCGTCATCGGACTGCTGGGCGAGCGCCTGCCCACACAGTATCTGGCGCGGATACAGTTGCCGCTCGCGAACGCCGACCCCTTTGGCCTCGACCTGCAGTTGGCGCTGTATGTCTGCTACGAACTGCACTACCGCGGCTTCGCCGGCACCGACGAGAAGTGGGAGTGGAACCCCGCCCTCCTCGATGTCCGTCATCGCATCGAGGAGCGGTTCCTGGCCGCCGTGAGAGAGCTCGTCGGCCCCATCAGTCCGGACAGCACGGCGCACGCCGAGCTGGCTCGCTGTGACACCGACCCTGTCGATGATTCGAGTCTGTCTGTCTACCTACAAGATCAGGCGACGTGGCCGCAGATGCAGGAGTACTTCGTGCATCGCTCGCTGTACCACCTCAAGGAAGCCGACCCGCAGTCGTGGGTCATTCCGCGGTTGACCGGTCGCGCGAAAGCCGCGTTCGTGGCGGTGGAATACGACGAATACGGCGGCCGTGGCGGGTACGCGTCCATGCACCAGCGGCTGTTCGCCGATCTGCTCGATGCCGCGGGTCTGCGCAGCGACTATTTGCACTACCTCGGCAATGCGACGGGCAGCACCCTGGCCGCGGTGAATCTCATGTCGATGTTCGGTCTGCACCGCCACTTGCGTGGTGCGGCCGTCGGGCATTTCGCCGCAACCGAACTGACCTCCTCGCCGGGATCGCACCGAATAGTCAAGGGCCTCAAGAGACTTGGCGCTCCGCGACCCTGCGTCGACTTCTATCGGGAACACGTCGAGGCCGACGCGGTTCATGAACAGGTGGTGCGCAAGGACGTCGTGGCAGACCTGGTGTCGCGCGAGCCCGGCCTGGAACGGGACATCGTTTTCGGTATTCGGGCCTTCGACGCGATCGAGGGACGGCTCGCCGACCACATGCTGTCCAGTTGGGCCGCGGGGTGCCCGTCGCTGCAGCACTGGCCCGTTTGACCGCCGGTGCACCGGGTAATCGGTGAGGGACGCGCTCACAGCCCGAGCGCGTCTGACGTTCTCACAGGAGGAAATATGGCTTCACACGCCCTCAAATCCCCGTCTGATGTGATCGATCTCCTCACTGATCAGCACGAGCAGATCAAGTCACTGTTCACCGAGACCCTGGTGCTGACAGGCGACGAGAGAGCGAGGTCGTTCCGGGATCTGCGCCGGCTCCTCGCGGTGCACGAAACCGCCGAGGAAGAGATCGTGCATCCGCGGGCGAAGCAGAAGCTGCCCGGTGGCGAGAAGGTTGTCGATGCCCGGCTCGAAGAGGAGCACGAGGCGAAAAAGCTACTCGCGGAACTGGAGTCGCTCGACGTCGACAGCAAGGAGTTCACCGGCAAGCTGACGAAACTCCGCGATGCCGTGATCGCGCACGCCGAGCACGAGGAGTCGGAGGAGTTCGCCAAGCTCGGAACCGAGCTGTCGCAGCAGGAACTCGAGCGCATGGGTGAGATCGCCAAACTCGCGGAGGCTGTCGCGCCGACCCGGCCACATCCCGGTGTGGAGTCCCCGGTGGCGAACCTCATCGTCGGACCGTTCGCCTCGATGCTGGACCGCGTTCGGGACGTGATCTCGAGCGTCCGCTGAGTCCGATGATCCAGCTGCTGCAGGAACTGTTGTGGGCGTACGGACCCTGTGGCCAGGAGGACGCCGTCCGCGAGATTTGCCTACGGGAGCTGGCGCCCGTGGTCGACAGTGTCTGGGTCGACAAGGCGGGCAACGTGGTGGGGCGGGTGTCCTCGTCAGCGCGCGACGAGGAGCACTCGCCCATCCGCGTGATGGCTCACATGGACGAACTGTCCATGCTGGTGAAGCGGATTCAGCCGGACGGCAGAGTCCGGCTGACGCCGCTGGGCACGATGTATCCGGCGAACTTCGGCCTCGGGCCGGTGATGATGCTGGGCGACCGTGAGCACGTATGTGGTGTTCTCACAGTGGGATCCGAGCACACCGCTCAGGAGAGTCCGCAGATCTGGCAGACCAAACCCGACGGTGGTGACCGGGCACTGAACTGGTCGGACGTGTACGTGTTCACGGGCCGCACGCCGGAGCAGTTGACCGCGGCCGGCGTCCGACCCGGCACGCGCGTGTGCGTCCACCGAAGCAAGCGGGAACTAGTCGAGATCGACGATTTCCTCGGGTCCTATTTCATGGATGACAGAGCGCTGCTGGTGGTGCTGCTGTCGGCGGTTCGCGAGTTGCGGCAGCGGCCGGAACGACCGCCGCAGGACGTGTATTTCGTGTGCACGGTCAGTGAGGAGGTCGGCGGGCTCGGCGGCTCGTACGCCAGCCGGGCCCTGCCGGGTGAATTGACCCTGGCGCTGGAGGTCGGCCCGACCGAAGGCGAATACGGCACCACTGTCACAGGCGGGCCCATCGTCGGCTACAGCGATGCGCAGTGCGTCTACGACAAGGGCGTCGCGGACCGGATGATGGACGTGGCGACCGAGTTGGGCACCGATCCGCAGCCGGCGGTCCTGGGTGCGTTCGAATCCGATGCGTCGCATGCCAAGTCGAACGGGCACACGGCCGCGGCCGGGTTGCTGTGCCTGCCCACGCTGAGCACCCACGGGTATGAGGTGGTGCCGCGCGATGGCATCGGTGCGATGTCCGACGTGTTGGTGGAGTTCCTGATGCAGCCGGTGCCGTTTGCCGAGGGCACGTCCCGGGTAAACAGGGCTGCACCAGGAAAGGACGCGCCATGACCGCCTCCGATGATCCAGACTCCGATGTGATGCCATCCGGCGTCTCCGGCAAGGTCTCCATGTTCGACCGGTTCGCCACCAACACGGCCGAAATCGGGCTCTTCATGATTGAGGGTGTAGAACGGTCAGCTGCTGTCGGCCTGTGATTGGGGTGTCTGGTTGGCTGGGTGTGTGCCGGAGGAGAAGCGGAAGAGTAAGAGGAAGAGCGCGGTGTCCGGGGGTGGTGTGGACCTGTCGATGCTGCAACAGCTGATGGCCGATGCTGGCCGGGATTTGTTCGCGGGAGTGTTCGATGAACCGACACCCGAGGTGGGAGCTGTGCCGGAGCGTGTGCGGGGTTTCCGGGTGCGGGTCGACCTGATGTACGCCAAGCCGCCGATCTGGCGTCGTCTGGTCCTGCCGGGTGACCTCGTGCTCGATGAGCTGCATGACGTGCTGCAGGTTGCGATGGGCTGGCAGGACGGTCATCTGCATAAGTTCGGTGTCGGGGCGGACCGGCGTACCCGTGTCTACTTCGTCACCAGATTTGATCTCAGCGAAGGCGACGACGGTCTCGTCGAGGACGGTGTGCGCCTGGATCAGGTGGTCTCCGGTAAGGGCGACCGGTTGTTCTATGACTACGACTTCGGCGACGGATGGGAGCACGTGCTGGTGGTCGAAGACGTTCTCGATGATCCACCTTCGGCTCCGGTGTGCCTGGCGGGCAAGATGGCCTGCCCGCCGGAGGATTGTGGTGGCTTGGGCGGCTATGAGGAATTGGCTGCGTGGGTTCGTGGCGGGTACGACCCGCGGGCAACACCGATGGGGCTGGGTGCGCAGGAGATGCGCGACTGGCTGCCCCGAGGCTGGCACCCCGATCGTTTCTCGGTGACCGAGACCAATGACGCTCTGGCCGCGTCGAATATGCGTTGAGGACTCTTCACTGCCGAGGTGCAAGGAGCTGAGTTCGGAAGCCTCCGGTCTCGAGCAGTGACCGGGCGATGTAGTTGGTGAGGTTGCGGAAGCCCAGCGCGGATCCGCGCAGGTGTTCGAGGCGGCCGTTGATCGCTTCGGTGGGCCCGTTGGAGGTGCCGGGGCGGTCGAAGTAGGCCAGCACGTCGGCGGCACGCTTCTTCAGGGTCCGTCCCAGGGTGATCAGTTCGGTCAGCGGCTTGGGAACGCCGGTGCTCAGCGTGGTGATCAGCGCCGCCATCATCGTGCGGCCTTTCGTGCGGTCGGGTTCACGATACGCGGCCACGGTGCGCTGATACATCTGCCAGGTGGCCTCGACTTCTGCGTGGGCGTCGGCGGCGAACAAGGCGGCCAGCCGGGTGCGCTGGCGGTCGGTGAGCAGATCGGCACCGGTGTGCAGGGTGCGTCGGCAGGTGTAGAGCGGGTCGGACTTGCGGCCGCGGTGCCCACATGTCGCCAGCTGCACCCGGCGGCGGCACTCATCGAGGGCGTTGCCAGCCAGGCGCACCACGTGGAAAGGGTCCATCACCGTCGCCGCCTCGGGCAGTTCCTCGGCGGTAGCGGTCTTGAACCCGGAGAAGCCATCCATAGCAACAACGTCCACGCCGTCACGCCAGTCCTGCGGCCGCTCGGCCAACCAGTCCTGAAACGCCTTTTTTGAGCGACCCTCGACCATGTCGAGCAGCCGAGCCGGACCGGTCCCGTCACGCACAGGGGTGAGATCGATGATGACGGTGACGTACCTGTCACCGCGACGGGTGTGCCGCCAGACGTGCTCATCGACGCCGATCACCGCCACGCCGTCGAAACGGGCCGGATCGGCGATCAGCACCCGTCGGCCTTCTGCCAGCACCGCGTTGTTGGCGGTGTTCCACGACACCGCGAGCGCTTCGGCGATGCGAGCCACGGATAGATGCTGGCAGACAATGGCTTCCAGCGCCCACCGCAGAGCACGCCGCGACAGCTTGGCACGTGGTTCGGCCATCCTGGTGGTGTCTTGTCGCCACACGTGGGCGCAGCCGGCGCACCGGTAGCGACGGATGGTCACCAGCAGTGTGGTGGGGCGCCACCCGAACGGCTCATGGGCCAGAGTACGGGTGAGGCTGTCGCGTGGGATGCCTTCTTCGCCGCAGCGACGACACCACCGGTCCTCGTCGGTCACCCGGCACGCCAGCACAGCACGGCCGGGCTCAAGGCGTTGTCCGGTCACCTGCAGCCCAAGTTCGTCGAGGCGGCAGAAAGTCGTCAGGTCAGCGCAGGCGAAGCCCGCCCGACCGGTAGCGTCAGGCACGTCGAGGTCTTTCGGATGAGGAGTGTAGGAACCCTCATTTTCGAGAGACCTCGACCTCTATCCCGGCAACGACGCGCCAACCACCTCTACACCCTCATCTGTGAAGAGCCCGAAATCGTTTCCCGCGCCTGGTTCTTCCTGGCGTGCGTGCTGCTGGTGATCGTGTGGGCGCCGACTTTCGCCCTCATGACCGTCGACACCTGGCAGCTGGTCATCAACACGATCACGACGATCATCACGTTCCTGTTGGTCGCTCTGCTGCAGAACACCCAGCGGCGTTCCGATGACGCGATTCAGCACAAACTCAACGCCATCGCCGATGCACTGGCAGATTTGATGCACCACCAGGGCGACGAGAACGACGGCATCCGCGACGATGAGAAAGAACTGCGGGAGGCCGTCGGACTCGAAGAACGGGAAAGCACCGGCTGACCATGAACGCCGTCAAACCGGGTGTCCGGGCGATGGACGCCATGGACCGCCTGTACCACTGATGGTCACCGGCCCACATGCGACTCGGTGCGCATCCGTTCGGTCATGTGGGGGTAGTGCAGCTCGAAAGCCGGGCGCTCCGAACGGATTCGGGGCAGCTCGGTGAAGTTGTGCCGGGGTGGCGGACAGGTGGTGGCCCACTCCAGCGAGTTGCCGTGCCCCCACGGGTCGTCGACGACGACGGGCTCGCCGTAGCGCCAGCTCTTGAACACGTTCCAGACGAACGGGAGCACGGACAGCGCAAGGATGAACGACCCGATGGTGGAGACCAGATTGAGGGCGTCGAAACCGTCGCCCGGCAGGTAGTCCGCGTAGCGCCGCGGCATGCCCTGGTCGCCCAGCCAGTGCTGCACCAGGAACGTGGTGTGGAAGCCGATGAAGGTCAGCCAGAAGTGCAGCTTGCCCAGGCGCTCGTCGAGCAGCCGTCCGCACATCTTCGGGAACCAGAAGTAGATGCCGGCGTAGGTGGCGAACACGATGGTGCCGAAGAGCACGTAATGGAAGTGCGCCACAACGAAATACGAATCGGTGACGTGGAAGTCCAGCGGCGGACTGGCCAGCAGTACACCCGAGAGTCCGCCCAACAGGAAGGTGACGAGGAAGCCGACCGAGAACAGCATGGGCGTCTCGAAGGTCAACTGCCCCTTCCACATGGTGCCGATCCAATTCCAGAATTTGATGCCGGTGGGAACCGCGATCAGGAACGTCATGAACGAGAAGAACGGCAGCAGCACGGCGCCGGTGGCGAACATGTGGTGCGCCCACACCGCGACCGACAGCACCGTGATGCCCCACGTCGCGTAAACCAGTGTGGTGTAACCGAATATCGGCTTGCGGGAGAACACCGGGATGATCTCGGTGACGATGCCGAAGAACGGTAGCGCGACGATGTACACCTCGGGGTGGCCGAAGAACCAGAACAGGTGTTGCCACAGGATCGCGCCGCCGTTGGCGGCGTCGTAGACGTGTGCCCCCAGACGACGCTGCGCCAGCAGACCGAACAGGGCCGCGGTCAGGATCGGGAAGGCCAGGAGTATCAGCACCCCGGTGGCGAGGATGTTCCACGTGAAGATGGGCATGCGGAACATGGTCATCCCGGGGCAGCGCATGCAGACCACGGTCGTGATCATGTTGACCGCACCGAGGATGGTGCCGAGGCCCGACACGATCAGGCCCACCGCCCACAGGTCCCCGCCGGAGCCCGGCGAGTGGACCGCGTCGGACAGCGGGGTATAGGCCGTCCACCCGAAGTCCGCTGCGCCGCCGGGAACGACGAATCCGGCCAGCACCAGCAGCCCGCCGAACAGGAACAGCCAGAACGACAGCGCGTTGAGCCGCGGGAAGGCGACGTCGGGTGCGCCGATCTGCAGGGGGAGCACCAGATTCGCGAAACCGAACACGACGGGCGTCGCGTACAACAGCAACATCAAGGTGCCGTGCACGGTGAACAGCTGGTTGTACTGCTCGTTGGACAGGAACTGCAGGCCGGGCATGGCGAGCTCGGTGCGCATCAGCAACGCCATGATCCCGGCGCTGAAGAAGAAGGCGAACGACACCGCCAGGTACATCTGGCCGATCAACTTGTGGTCGGTCGTGCTGACGAGTCCGTACAGGACGGCGCCCAAACGCTTTCGGCGCGCCGGAAACGGCCGCCCAGGCGTCAACGGCACTTCGACAGCGGTCACCCCGGGGCGGTACCCGGGTGTCGCCGGTACTAAACGGTGTTTGTCCCGGATGCCGTAGGGGTAGAGGCAGGCCATGAGCGAATTCACCATTCCAGGCCTTTCCGAAGAGCAGAGCAGCCGGATCCGGGTGCTGCTCCAGATTCAGCTGAGCACGTACAACGACCTGCACCTCACCCTGAAGCACGTGCATTGGAATGTCGTGGGCCCCAATTTCATCGGCGTGCACGAGATGATCGATCCGCAGGTCGAGCTGGTGCGTGGATACGCGGACCAGACCGCAGAGCGGCTGGCGGCGCTGGGCGCATCGCCGGACGGTACGCCGGGGGCGATTCTCAAATACCGCACGTGGGACGACTACTCGATCGGCCGCGATACCGCGCAGTCGCACCTCGCCGCGCTGGATCTGGTCTACGACGGCGTCATCAGGGACGCGCGCAAGGCCATCCAAGAACTCGACGAGCTCGATCTGGTCACCCAGGACATGCTGATCGGTCAGGTCGCCGAACTGGAGAAGTTCCAGTGGTTCGTCCGTGCCCATCTGGAATCGGCCGGCGGCGAGCTCGCCAGCGGCGGTGCGCACACCGAGCGCCAGGCGGCGGCTCAGGCGTAGGCCGAGGTCTGGAACTCCGGGAGGACGTCGCGCTCCCAGGCGTCGAAGAAGCCGTCCATGTCCGGGCCGATCTGCTGGACATAGATCTCGTCGACGCCGGCATCCACGTACTTGCGCACCTGCTGGACGTGGGCGTCGATGTCGGGCCCGCACACGATGGCATCCGTCACCGCTTCGCGCGTCACCAGACTCGCGGCGGACGCGAAATCCGTTGGCCGGGGCAGTATCTGGTTCAGCTGGCCGGGTAGTTGCTCGGTGGCCCACAAGCGCTGCGCCGTGTCCGCCGCGAATTCGGGGTCCAGGTCCCAACAGACCTTCATGCCGGCCTGCACGGGCTTGCGGCCGCCGCCGGCCTCCCGGAAGAGTGCGACCCGGTCGGCGTCGGGCATGGTGATGCAATAGCCGTCGCCGATCCGCCCGGCCAGTCGGGTCGCCTGCGGGCCGAACCCCGATACGTAGATGGGTATGCGGTGATCCGGCAGGGTGTAGATGCGGGCGTCCTGGACCCGGTAGTAGCGGCCGTCGTGGTTCAGTTCTTCCCCTCGGTGCAGGGCCCGGATCAGCGACACCGCTTCCGCGAGCCGGTCCAGCCGTTCTCCGGCCGACGGCCAGGGGCCGCCCAGGATGTGCTCGTTGAGCGCCTCTCCGCTGCCGACACCCAGCCGGAAACCACCGCGCAGCTGAACGGCCGCCGTGGCGGCGGCCTGCGCGATGATCGCGGGGTGCATCCGGAACGTCGGGCAGGTGACCGCGGTGGTCACCGGCAGTGCCGTCACCTCGGACAGCGCGCCGAGAACGCCCCAGACGAACGGACTCTGGCCTTGTTCGTCGTTCCACGGATGGAAGTGATCAGAAACCCACAGCGCGTGGAAACCGGCTTCCTCGGCTCGTCTGGCCTGAGCGATCAGGTCATGGGGATCGAACTGTTCACAGGAGAGGAAATAACCGATATGCGTCATGTCGGCCTCGTACCCGGCAAGCCGGGCGGAGAATCCCGGTAGCGCGTTACGATGGCTGTGGCCACCTGCCACCCACAACGACATGAGTGAAACCGACGGCGAAATCGCCGATTCCGAATCCTGGGACGTCGCTGCCGTGTTCGGCGGCGGCGCTGCGCAACATGTCGGTAGCTTTCAGTTCCATGTCGCCGAGCAGCGCTGGGTGTGGTCCGAAGCGGTGGCCCGCATGCACGGCTATGCGCTGGGGGAAGTCGAGCCCACCACCGAGTTGCTGCTGAGTCACAAGCATCCAGACGACCGCGCCAAGGTCGCCGAGATACTCGGGCGGGTGCAGACCGGTGGTCTGTTCAGCAGTCGGCACCGCATCGTCGATTCCGGTGGAAAGGTCCACTGGGTCGTCGTGGTCAGTGACCGGATGACCGACGAGGACGGCGAGGTCACCGGGACGCACGGCTACTACATCGACGTCACCGCCGGCATCCAGTCCGATCTCACCCTGGCCATGGCCTCGGTCGTGGAATCGCGCGCCGTGATCGACCAGGCCAAGGGCATTCTGATGGCCGCCTACGGTATCGACGCAGACCGCGCTTTCGAGATTCTGAAATGGCGTTCGCAGGCCACCCAGTTGAAGCTGCGGACCGTCGCGGCCCGCTTGTTGGAAGCCGTGATCCGCGAGGGGCTGGCCCCCGAGACCGTCACCTCGATCGACCATCTGTTGCTCATCGACGGGCCCGGCGAGACTTGACAACACGTCGAACAATTGTTCGAATTAAGTGTGCGGTGGGACGGACAAGCGGTGGCGCGGGCCGAGGCCGACGGGGCCCTACCGGGACTTGAACGGCTGGGGCTGGTCCGCAGTGTCCGGGTTCCCAAGTTCGACGGCATCACGTTCCACGAGGTGCTCTGCAAATCGGCGCTGAACAAGGTGCCCGAAGCGTCGAATCTGCCGTTCCGGTTCACCGTCAACGCCTACCGCGGATGTTCGCACGCGTGCCGGTACTGCTTTGCCCGGCCCACGCACGAGTATCTGGATTTCGACTCCGGAAATGATTTCGACCGGGAGCTCGTCGTGAAGACAAACGTCGCGGAAGTGTTGCGGCGGGAGCTCTTTCGGCGCTCGTGGACGCGTGACGCGGTCGCACTGGGCACCAATACCGATCCCTACCAGCGGGCGGAGGGCCGGTACGCACTGATGCCGGGAATCATCGCGGCACTGACGGATTCGGGGACACCGTTCTCGATCCTGACCAAGGGCACGTTGCTGCGCCGCGACCTGCCGCTGATCGTCGACGCGGGTGCCCGGGTCGGGGTCAGTGTCGCGGTGTCACTGGCGATGCTGGACCCGGACCTGCATCGGTCGGTCGAACCCGGGACCCCGACGCCCGCCGCGCGTTTGGAGCTCATCTCGGCCATCACGCAGGCCGGGCTCGACTGCCACGTGATGGTCGCGCCCGTATTGCCGTACCTGACCGATTCGGAAGCACACCTGGAGGCGCTGCTGGCGCGGATCGCGGCGGCCGGTGCCACGGGCGTGACGGTCTTCGGGCTGCATCTGCGCGGCGCGACCCGGGGCTGGTTCCTGGCGTGGCTGGGCTCGATCTATCCGGAGCTGCTGCCCCGATATCGCGAATTGTACGGGCGCGGTGCGTATCTCGGCCCGGAGTACCGCGAACAGCTGCGCAAGCGGGTCGCGCCGCTGGTGGCGCGATACGGACTCGGCGGCCGGGCCAACAGACTTGACACCATGCGTACCGCCCCGGCGGCAGTGCCCGCCGGGGCGGTGCAGCCTGCGTTGTTCTGAGTCAGCCGACGTGCAGGACCGCGGCGCCAGAGATGCGTCCGACCGCCAGATCGCCCAGGGCGCGGTCCGCCTGATCCAGGGGATAGATCGGGGCGGTGACGTCGATGCGGTGGGTGCCGGCGAAGGCGAGAAATTCCCGGGCGTCGACGCGGGTGTTCGACGCCACCGACCGCACCTGGCGTTCCTGGAACAGGTGCCGCTGGTAGTTCAGCGCGGGGATGTCACTGAGATGAATGCCGGCGATCGCCAGTGTGCCGCCGCGATCGAGGGCTTCGAGCGCCGGCAACACCAGATCACCCACCGGGGCGAACAGGATCGCTGCGTCCAGGGCGACGGGCGGCCGGGCCGTGGCGCCCTGGGCGGAGGCGGCACCGAGATCGAGCGCGAGTTGCTGGGCGGCCTCGCCGCGGGTCATGACGTGCACCTCGGCGCCCTGTGCGAGCGCCACCTGTGCGGTGATGTGTGCGCTGCCGCCGAAGCCGTAGATCCCGAGCCGGCCACCGGCCGGCAGCTCGGCCCGGAGCAACGACCGATAGCCGATGATGCCGGCGCACAGCAGCGGCGCCAGTTCGGCATCGGTGTATCCCGCGGGCAGCCTGTGGACATAATCGGCTGGTGCCGTGACGAATTCGGCGTAGCCGCCGTCGGCGTCCCAGCCGGTGTAGCGAGAATTCGGGCAGAGGTTCTCCGCGCCCCGCAGGCAGAATCGGCAGCTGCCGCAGGTGTGCCGGAGCCAGGCCACCCCGACCCGATCACCGACGGCGAGCTGCGCATCGGTGTGTTCGCCGAGCGCGACCACCTCGCCTACGACCTCATGGCCGGGGATGACGAGCGGTCGGTGGACCGGCAGGTCGCCCTCGGCGATGTGGAGGTCCGTGCGACACACGCCGCACGCCCGGACGGCGATGAGCACTTCACCGGCACCGGGCGCCGGGACCTCGACAGAGCCGAATTCGAGCGGGCCGCGCCCGATCGGCGCGGGCTCACGCACCCGCCATGCGCGCATGGGCTCAGCCTACGTCGAGGTCATCCGGCCCGGACGTGGAAGACGTCCGACAGCGGACGGCGCGGTGTCGGCGGCGGCACGTCGTCGAGTTCGGGTGCGACGCCGATCCGGACCAGAACCTGCGGCAGCGGACGGCCCGTCAGCGTACTGATCATGGCGCGGGTGGCGGGGTGCTCGGTCACATGGGTCAGGGTGCAACTTGCCAGCCCGGCGCCGGTGGCTTCGATGAGCACCGCCGACAACGTCTCGCCACACGCCAGGATGCCGCGCGGGGTGTCGTCGAACGCCGATATCACCACGATGGTGGCCTGATCGTCGCCGACATCCTGCCGCCGTTCCCGGGTATGCGTCACCGGAAAGGTTCGCCCGACCTCGACTCGGTCGGATTCGGCGGCCGACACCAGTGCGCTGTGCGGAATTCCGGTGGTGGCCCCGAAAGGAGCTGTCCACCAGGCCAGTTCAGTGTGATATTCCGTGTCGTACATGCGGAGCGCCTCGGCGAGATGCGAGGCTTCGGCCACTTTGTCCTGCTGTTGCGGCGCGAGCACGTCGACATACGTCGGGCGGTCCTCGACTGCCAACCGCAGCAGCGTCTCGAACGCCGCCGGGTTCTCGACAGGGCCGTAGGGCAGCCGGTCGGAGCGCCGGCGCGCGACGGCGTCGGCGTCCCTGTGCTGGGCGGTGGTGATGCCGGCCGATTGCCGGAAGTCGATGTCGGCCAGGTGATGCCGGTTGTTCGGATTCGGAAAGCGGTCGACCAGGATCTCCCAGCCGCGCGCCGCCATGACCACGCGCAGATGGTCGAGGGCCGCGCCGCAGCTCAGCAATGCCTGACGGCCGGCGCTGTCGGTGTCCACCAGTTGGTCGGGATCGAGAAATAGCCGCAACGTGGTCGATTCGAGCACCCAGATCCACGGCTGGCTGTTGTGGAACGACGGTGCGCGACACGCCGAATGAACTGCGTCCTCGATTTCTCCAAGTGCGACGGCGGTTTTCATCATGAGTCCACACTGCCCGCCGTGGACCGGCTCAGACAGGGCCGGAAGTCATCAGTTCTCCAGCGCGCGCAGGCAGAACGCGTAGATGCGCTCGCTGCCGATGGGGGTGAGCTCGAGGCCCGGCCCGAGTGCGCGCAGTCGCAGAGCGCCGAAGATGGTCTGCATGACCAGCGCCGCGGTGGCTTCGACGTCGAGGCCGGGCGCAAAGGTGCCATCGGCCATTCCGCGTTCGACGATGTCGACGATGAGCGCGTGCAACGGTGTCAGCACGCGGCCGTAGTCGTCCGGCATCGTCTCGGCCAGGCGATCGTGGTAGAAGGTCAGCCCACGATTGATGCTGTCCTGCGTGCTGGAGGCGGGCGGCACGCAGATCCGGTCGACCAGCTCACGTAGCGCGTCGGCGGGGCTCAGCCCGGCCGCCTCGGCCTGCCACGTGGTGGTGAACTCGGTCAGCATCGCGTCGATCAAGGCCAGCACCAGCTCATCCTTGGTGGCGAAGTGCTGATAGAAGGCCCGCAACGACGTCTTCGACCGCTCCACGACCTCGAGCACCGTGAACTCTGTGCGGCCGGTCTCGCCGAGGATGTCGAGGGCCGAGCGCATGAACTGTGTGGCGCGCGCCTGCGCGTCGAGACTGTTGTTTGCCACCCCGGCGTTCGACTTCGCCATGGCGACTGAGGTTACCCGGTCAGATCTTGAGATAACCCTTGTCTGCCGGGATTTGCGCGGCCGTCACCAACGACGACGCGTCGCTCGCCAACCACACCACGATGTCGGAGATCTGATCCGGCTTGATCAGCGAATCCGTCGGCAGCGCGCCGGGGGAGAAGCTGTGGATGTACTGCGGATGATCCTGTAGGACCTGGTACATGGACACGTCGTTGCCCATGGGCGTGTCGGTGCCGTACGGGTGTACCGAATTCACGCGGATGCCGAACTCGCCCAGTTCTACGGCGAGCGCGTTGATCATGCCCACCGCGCCGAACTTGCTGGCGCAGTAGTGCCCGCAACCCGGCACGGCCTTGATGCCGGCGGCCGAACTCGTGGCGATGATGGACCCACCGTTGCCGGCCGCGATCATCGCCGGCACCACGGCACGGATGGTGTTCCACATGCCGGTCAGGTTGATGTCCAGGGTGTCCTGCCACTGCTGCGGAGAAATCTCCCAGAGTCGCCCCCAGTTCAGCACGCCCGCGTTGGCCACCACGATGTCCAGCCGGCCGAACTGTTCGATGGTCTCGGCGACCACGCGCTGCTGGCCTTCGGCGTCCCGGACGTCGACCTGCTTCGCGTAGATCTTGCGGCCCTCGCCTTCGACGAGGTTCACCGTCTCGGCCAGATCCGCGGGAGTCGCCGGCGCGTACCCGTTGGCCTCCGCCACGGGCGCGCAGGCGTCGATGGCGACGATGTCGGCACCGGCTCGTGCCAGCCGGGCACAGTGCGAACGGCCCTGTCCGCGCGCGGCTCCGGTGACGAACGCGACCTTGCCGGCCAGCGGTTGATCGGTCATGCGCTGAGCTCCTCGCTCATCGTGGCCGCCTGGACGGCGCTGAACTCGTAGTCGGTGAGCGGCGATCGCCGCGCGAAAATCCTTGCCCCGGTGATGGTCTGCGGCCGGTAGTACGGCGTTTCGTGCTGGGAGTTGACGAAATAGGTGCGCAGCGCCGATTTGCGGGTGTAGTAGGTGTGCGCGGTCCGGCCGCGGCGGTCCATCAGGGCGTTCCACTTGTGGAACGCGTCGCCCGTCACCGCGACGACCGGGGCGTGGGCGCGGTCCCGGGCTTCTGCAATGATCCGAACCGCATGGGCGGCAACGGTTTCCACGTAGTCCATCCAGGCGAACCCGACGAACCCGAGCGGGCCGACGATCTCCCAGCGGTTCGGCAACCGGGGGTGGGCCGTGCCGGCGTAGGCGTGCAGGCCGTGGGCGCGGTAGTACTCGGCGAGGTCGAACCCGCCTGCGCCCGTGATGGTTCCGGGCCGGTAGGTTTCCGGGTCGGTCCACAGCTCGTAGCCCGTGGCGGCGACCAGCAGGTCGGCCGGGTGGTCCACGCCGTCGGCCGTGCGGATCCCGTCGCGGGTGATGCGTTCGATGGGTGTGGTGATGAGGTGTGTGTCGGGGTGGTTCAGGGCCGGCAGGAAATCGCTGGAGATCACCGGCCGTTTGGCCATGATGCCGTAGCGGGGCAACAGCGCCTTGCGGGTCGCCGGGTCCTGCACTGTCGACCGCAGCAGCAACCGGTAGAGGTTGCGGCTGTTGCCGTCGTACAGCGGCATGAGCCTGGTCAGCACTGAGCGGGGCAGCCGGGAGAAGACGTGGACGATCGGCACGACCATGGCGACGTCCATCAGCAGCCGTCCGAAGACGTTGGCCGCGCTGACGACACCGGGCACTCTGAGCACCCGCCGCAGCCACGGCGGGATGTCGAAGTCGACCTTGGGCAGTACCCAGGCCGGAGTGCGTTGGTACACATCGAGATTGGCGGCGACCCCGGACAATGCCCCGGTGATCTGCACTCCGCTGGAGCCGGTGCCGATCACCGCGACGCGCTTGCCGCGCACGTCGTAGTCGTCGTCCCAGTCGTTGGGGCGCAGGATGGTGCCCTCGAAATCCTCGATGCCGTCGATGTCGATGACGTTCTTGGCGTTGACGTATCCGCCGACCGAGCTGATCAGGAACCGGGCCGTCACGTCGGGCTGGTTGCGAATCGACAGCCGCCACAGACCGGCGTCGTCGTCCCACTGCTGGCGCAGCACCTCGGCACCCGCACGCAGGTGCGGTCGCAGGCCCAGCTTGTCGGCGGTGTCGCGCAGGTAGGCGTAGATCTCGGGCCCCGGCGCGAAGAACCGGGACCAGTCGGGGTTGGGTGCGAACGACAGCTGGTACCACAGCGACGGGATGTCGACGGCGAGCCCGGGGTAGTGGTTGTCACGCCAGGTGCCACCGAAGTCGTCGCCCCGGTCGACGATGACGAAGTCGTGAATCCCTTTCTGCTGCAACAGGTGGGCCGAGGCGATGCCGCCCGGTCCGGCGCCGATGATGACCACTTCGTGGTCGGGTGTGGTCATGGTGCCTCTCCATTGAGTCCATTGATGATGTGGTCGGTGACGAAGCGCCGGATGGCGCGGGGATTGTCGAGGTTGACGCCGATGGGCGGGAGCAGTTCGAAGCTCAGCAGCACGCGGACGATCCATTCGCCGGCGCGCGCCGGGTCGACGCCGGCGCCGATCTCACCGTCGCGCTGCGCGGCCTTGACGCGCGGCTTCCAGAGTTCGACGGCGCGCTTCATGAGGTCTTCGCCGATGTTGCGCAACAGCAGGACGACGATGCCCTCGTTGATGCCCTTCTGCGGCGCCGAGGGTGAACTCTGCCGGTGCGTGCAGATCAGGACGGCGGCAGCGGCCACCTGGTCGGCCAGCGTGGACTGCTTGTCGATCTCGGCGGCCATGCCGTCGACGAACCTCGAGGCCAGATGGTCCAGCGCGACGCTGATGGCGTGGTCACGACCGCCCAGCGCGTTGTAGACGGTGCCACGCGAGACGCCGGCGGCTTCGGCCACCGCGGTGAGGCTGAATTGCCTTGGGCCCAAACGATGGAGCGTCTCCGCGGTGGCTTCGAGTAGGGCCGGCGAGATGGTGCGCGGCGTCGGCGGCTTGGCGGGCATTTGCACACATTAACGAAATTTGTTCAATGTGGTCAGCGATTCGGGAAATCGATTTCGTGATGGCACTTGTCGGGGGCAAGGTGTACATTCGAACGTATGAGCGAAGAGCCGGTGCTGAACCCGGACGCCGACGAGGCGGCGTTGTCGGGTCGCATGGCGGAGCTCGAGCGGGTGAAGGCGCGTGCGGCGGCCGAGCAGGCGCGGATTGCGGTGGCGTTGGAGGCCCGGCGGGTGGCGGCTGCGCGAGCGGGTGGGCCGCGGGTGTCGCGGGCCGCGCTGGGTTCGGAGATCGGTTTGGCGCGGCGTGAGTCTCCGCATCGGGGTGAGCGGTTGATGGCGATGGCCCGCATCCTGGTCGCGGACATGCCGTGCACGCTGGCCGCGTTGGAGTCGGGTGTGCTCTCCGAGCACCGGGCCGAGCTGATCACCAGAGAGGCGGCGTGCCTGTCGGTGTTGGATCGCCGGCTGCTGGATGCCGAGTTGTGTGGGGATCCGGGCCCGCTGGCGGGGTTGGGGAACGCCGAGGTGTCGGCGGAGGCCGCGCGGATCGCCTATGAGCTGGATCAGCAGACCGTGGTGGAGAAGATGAGGCGGGCGCGGTCCGCGCGGCATGTGCGGTTCCGGGTGGCCGCTGACGGCATGATGTCGATGACGGTCCTGATGCCGGCGGCCCAAGGTCAGTTGGTGCGCCAGGCGCTGGCTCGTGAGGCGGCGTCGGAGGTGGCGGCGGGCTCAGAGCGCAGCCGTGCACAGGTGATGGCCGATGTGGTGGTGGGGCGGGTCACGGGTCGTGATCCGGTCGCGACACCGGTGCCGGTGACACTGAACCTGGTGATGTCGGATGAGACGCTGCTGACCGGGGGTGAGCAGCCCGCGCAGTTGGACGGCTATGGGCCGATTCCGGCGGCGCTGGCTCGCGACCTGGTGCTGGCCGCGGCGGCCGATGCGACGGTGGGGGCGGCGTTGCGGCGCCTGTACGCCCAGCCGGGTACCAACAAGCTCGTCGCGATGGAGTCGAAGGCGCGGGCGTTTCCGAAAGCGCTCGCGACGTTCATCGGGTTGCGGGACCAGATCTGCCGGACCCCGTACTGCAATGCGCGGATTCGGCACACCGACCACGTCACGCCCCATGCCAAGCGGGGGCCGACGAGCGCGCACAACGGCGATGGCTTGTGCGAGCACTGCAATTACGTCAAGGAAGAACCGGGTTGGCAGGCGGCGGCGAGTTATGACCGGTACGGCCGGCACACCATCGCGCTGACCACGCCATCGGGCGCGGTGTACACCTCAACGGCGCCGCCGACACCGGACGGGTTGCGCATCTTCACCCGCGATGTCCACATCGCGCGGATACACCCTGCGGCCTAGCCGAGGTCCTGTGCGTTGTACGTGTCGCACTGCTTGGGGTCACCGGTCTGATAGCCGGTGGTGAACCACTTCTGCCGCTCGGCCGACGATCCGTGCGTCCACGACTCCGGGTTGACGCGTCCGGTGGCCTGCTTCTGGATGTGGTCGTCACCGACCGACGACGCCGCCGACAGCGCATCGGCAATGTCCTTGTCGCTCAACGGCTGCAGGAACGGCACGCCGGTGCTCTTCTGCTTCACCGTCGACGCGTAGTGCGCCCACACGCCGGCGTAGCAGTCGGCCTGCAGCTCGGTGCGCACGCTGTTGCCCTCGGCGCCCTTCGGCCCGCGCTGCGCCTTGCCGATGTCGCCGAGCAGGTTCTGCACGTGGTGACCGAACTCGTGGGCCACCACGTACTCCTGGGCCAAAGGCCCACCGCTGGAACCGAATTCGTCGACCAGGGTCTGGAAGAAGCTGGTGTCGAAGTAGGCGACCTTGTCGCCGGGGCAGTAGAACGGGCCCACCGAGGTGTCGGCCGGGCCGCATGCGGTGTTGACCTGCCCGCGGAACAGCCGAATCTTCGGCGGCGTGTAGCCCTTCAACAGCTGTGACCACACGCCGTCCACCGAGTTGCCAGTGGCCACGATGCGGCACTCGAGGTATTTGTTGGCATCCGCGCCGGTCTTGCACTTGCTCAGGTCGTAGGCGCTGGACCCCTCGCTGGATTGGGGTGCCTGGTTCTGGTTGCCGAGAATCGAACTGGGATCCACACCGAGGAACATGGCGACCACCACGATCACCAAGCCACCCATGCCGCCGCCGATCGCCATCCCGCGACCGCCGAAACCACCGCCCCCGCTGGTCGACGTGTTGCTCGTGTCGATCTGCATACCTTCGTTGAAGGACATCACCGCTCCGTCCGGGCCTCGAATACGACTGGATGTCAGCTTTCCACACTAGGATTTCCGGTGTGGCCGTCCAGCCCGAAACCATCGACCGTTCGACCATCGTTCACACCGTCGCCGGCGCCCTCAGAGGCACCACCGAGGGCAGTGTGCACGTCTGGCGTGGCGTCGGTTACGCCGAGCAGCCCGTCGGGCCGTTGCGGTTCCGCGCACCGCAGCCGCTGGTCCCATGGTCCGGCATTCGCGACGCCATCGATCACGGACCCATCCCGCCGCAGGGCAAGTCGTTCGTCGGCGGCGGCCGCGACGACCCCAAGATGCGCGACGAGGCCTGCCTCACCGTGACGGTGTGGTCACCCGATGTGACGGGCGCACTGCCGGTGATGGTGTGGATTCCCGGCGGCGCCTTCGTGTTCGGCGCCGGTCAGTTGCAGCTGTACAACGGGTCCCGGCTCGCGGCCAACGGCAACGTCGTGGTCGTCAACGTCACCTATCGGCTCGGCGTCTTCGGCGGTTTCGAACTCGGCGACCTCGGCCCGGGATTCGACGACAACCTGTGTCTGCGGGACCAGATCGCGGCACTGCAGTGGGTGCGCGACAACATCGCCGCGTTCGGCGGTGACCCAGAGCAGGTCACCGTCTTCGGTGAGTCCGCCGGCGCGACGTCGGTGCTGGCGCTGCTGGCAAGTCCTGCGGCCGACGGACTGTTCGGCCGGGCCATCGCGCAGAGCCCGGCGCTTCCGCTCATCGCCGACCGTGAGACCCGGGCCCGCCAGGCGCACGAGTTCGTGCGCCGGTTGGACGTCCCCATCGACGAGATCGTCGCACTGCCACAGCGCCAGCTGCGCCGCGCCGCCGGTCAGTTGCAGGGGGAGAGCGCGGCCAGCAGTCCCAAGCTGGCGTACGGGCTGACGTACGGCGTCGACCTGCTGCCCGCGCATCCGGTGCTCGCCGCCCGGGCCGGGGCCGTGGCCAAGGTGCCGTTGATCGTCGGCACCAACAGCCGCGAGGCGTCGATGTTCGCCTGGGGCAGGCCGCCGATGCTGCCCACCACCGTGCCCATGGTCGACGACTACTTCGCGCGTATCGCACCCGACGCCAAAGATGCTGTGCTGCAGGCCTATCCGAGCTACCCGCGGCGCCGGGCGCTGATCGCGATCGGCTCCGACGTCATGTTTGGCGCCCCGACGTGGGCCTTCGCGGACGCCTACAGCGGCCACGCGCCGACGCACGCCTACCGGTTCGACCACACGACCTGGACGCTGAAGGTGCTGGGCCTCGGCGCCACGCACGGCAGCGAGATCGTGCACATCCAGCACAGCTACGGCTCATACCTCGGCCGCATGCTGCATCCGCTCGGGCGTCAGGTGCAGCCGTCGGTCGGCCGGCGTATGCAGCGCACCTGGCTGGATTTCGCGACCGCGGCGCTGGCCAATTGGCCGACCTACGACACCGACCGCCGGGCCACGCGGGTCATCGGCTCGATGCGCGACGAGACCATCGACGACCCGGACCAGGCCCGCCGTGAGGTCTGGGAAGGGCTCTACGCCCCGTAGCGCTCGTCGCAGTAGCGGCGCAGGTTGTGCAGGAACCGCTGGAACAGCCAGCCCATCATCGGGCCGCCGGCCCGCATGCCCAGCTCGCCGGCGAGGCCCTTGGGCTTCATCGCCATGACCCACGTCAGGTGACAACCGTCGGCGGTTTCCTCGACGGTGTAGCCCTCGGCGAATGCCGACAGCATGTTCGAGGTGCTGGTGTTGAACCGGAACGCCATGTAGGAGAACGGTTCCCAGCCGATGAACTCCTCGTCGCCGACGATGTGGCCGCGCATGGTCACCGTGCGGGTGGTGCCGACGCCGTACGGTTTCGGGCTCGTCCACTCCACGTTGGTGATCAGCGTCGCCCAGCGCGGCCAGGACGTCTCATCCGAGAAGACTTCGAACAACTGCTCCGGCTTGATCGCCAGATCGACTTTGCTGACGAAGCGGAACGGTGCGCTGTCGATGAAGTCGACGCCGACGGGCTCGCACTGGTAGGTCTTCATGAGTAGACACCCTAGAACAGAGTGTCTACTGGATCACGGAGTCCAGACCATCAGGTCTTCCATACCGTTGTTCATTGTCACCGTCGTGGGGGCGGGTCCGGTGACGTCGAAGTGGATCTTTCCTGTCGATTGCCCGCCTTGCGGAATGGTGCCGCCGCTGATGTTGACGGGGCTCGCGACCATCCACAGCACGCGGTACGCAGCCTGGTTCGGTGCGACGGCGTTGAACTGTGAAATGCCCGGGGTGACCGGGCCGCTCAGTGCCCGGACGGTGGCGGTGGCCTCCCAGAGCTTGCCGGCGACCCGGTAGCCGGGCATGACGTCGGAGCTCGGCTTGAGGTCGGAAACCTGCCAGCTCAGCTGGACCTGGCCGACGCTGTCCGTCATGGTCATGGCGCTACCCAGCTTGCCGACGAGTGGATAGCCGGCCGACGCGATCGGCGCGCTGGCGATGCCGATGACCGAGAGAACCGCAACAGCTGCTCCGGTGACCTTCACTTCTGCCTCCTCGAAACGGTTTTCATCTGACCTGTCAATTACGGATTACCACTCAAAAGCGCTGATGGGAATAGGATCGGGACTACGCGACACCATGCATCGAGGCGCGTCTTTCGTGATCGTTCAGAAGCGGGACGCGTATTGGCCGGCCTGCTGACGGCGTACCGCGGCAGGCGCGATGTCGTCGTGCTCGGTCTGGCCCGTGGCGGTGTGCCCGTCGCCCGGGAGATCGCCGGCGCGCTCGACGCGCCGCTGGACGCGTTGATCATCCGCAAGTTGGGCGTCCCCGGCCACGAGGAGTACGCGATGGGCGCGATCGGCGGCGGCGGTCACGTCGTCGTCAATGCGGATGTGGTTGGGCCACTGCAGATTTCCGAGGAGACGCTGTCTGAGGTCGCAGCGGCCGAGGGCCGCGAGCTGCAGCGCCGCGAAACCGATTACCGGCAGGGGCGGCCGCCGCCGAACGTCAAGGGGCGCACCGTGATCCTCGTCGACGACGGCATGGCCACCGGCGCCAGCATGCGCGTCGCCGCCGAAGTGGTGCGCGACCGCGGGCCGCGGACGCTGGTGGTGGCGGTGCCCGTCGGCAGCGAGGCGGCGTGCCGCCAGCTCATGGGAATCGCGGACGACGTGGTGTGTGCCGATATGCCGACGCCCTTTGCGGCGGTGGGGGAGTCGTACCGTGATTTCGATCAGGTCAGCGACGCCGAGGTACGCCGGCTGCTGAGCTAGGGATTGACGACGGTTTCGCCTGGCCCGGACTCGACGGTTTTGCCCGAGCCGATGGCGACGGCGTGGCTGTCCGGACCTTCGGCACTCACCGTGTTGGACGTGCCGAACGCCGCGGCGGTGCTGTCGTTCCCGTTCACGTCGACATCGTTGTACGAACCGTTTCCGGCCTCTGCCGCGCTGTTGTTCCCGTTCACCTGCACGCTGTTTCCGGAATCTGTCGATGTCAAGCCGGCCTTGGCGGAGCTGCCGTCGCCGTAGACCTGCGCGCTGCTGAAGTCGCCGAGGGCGTCGGCAGTGCTGTGATCTCCCTCGATCCAAGCGGTGGTGTGGTCGCCGATGGCGCTTGCCGTGTTGCTGTCGCCGGCCACGTAGGCAGAGCTGTGGGGGCCAACCGTCGCCACATCGTTACTGTCGCCGCTGACCGAGGCGCCACTGTCGACGCCGTCGGTCGATACGTCGTTGTGGTCGCCGGTGACTCGCACGGTGACGGTGCCGGTGTTCGTGCTGCCGCTGCTGGTGACGTCGTTGTCCGAACCCCGCACGACGACGACATTGCGGGCCCCGGTCGCGGCCACGGTGTTGTCGGATCCGATCAGTGAGACGGTGCTGTCCAGGCCAGTGGCGTCGACCGTGTTGTCGGACCCGCTGACGGTGGCCGCGCTGCCGGAACCGGAGGCCGTGACCGTGTTGTCAACTCCGGTGACGGTGGCCGTACTGCCGGCGCCGGAGGCAAGGACGCGGTTCCCCGATCCGCTTGCGGTGGCCGTGGCTCCGGTGCCGCTGGCGGTGACCTTGTTTCCTCCGCCGGCCAGGCAGGTTTCGCATGCGCGCGTGTTGATGATGGCGGTGGCGCCGTCGCCGCGGGCGATGGCCAGTGAGCCCTGGCCACCCGAGGAGATCGCCGTCGCGTCGGATCCGCGGGCGATGGCCACCGAGCCTTTGCCATCGGAGGTCGCGGTGGCGTCGCCCCGCTGGACCCGGGTGGTGCCGTTGGTCGCCACGGCCAGGTTCTGGCCTGGAGCGGTGGGCGCGGTGGTGCCCGGCCCATCCGATGTCGGCGAAGACGGAGCCGGCTTGGCCGAGGCCACGCCGGGTGCGGCGACCAGTCCTACGCCCAGTGCCACCGCAAGCGCCCCGATCCGCCCGATGTGGTTGGCATGTCCCAGGATTCGCCCTCCGCCTCCGCCCAGTGCCGGCACTCGCGCCGGTGATCAGAAGGTAAGGCGGCCGGCCGCCCGGGACTGGGGTAAGGCCATACCCCAATCATCTAGCCCAGCTATTGTTTGCCGTCGGCGAACCTGGCAGCATTTGACGCAAATGGTGTGAGTTTGCTGTGGTCCGGGGGTGATCGGTCAGTGCTCCACGAGTGGCCCCTGCACGGTCGAGCCGATGAACTGCGCGCGATCGAGACTGCCATCAGACGCCCGGACCGGGCCCGCGGCATCGTGTTGTCGGGCGCCGCCGGCGTCGGTAAGACCCGCCTCGCGCGTGAGGTCATCACGGCCTGCCGGCCGCCGGGGCGGTCGCGGTGGATCGCCGGCACCGCGTCGGCCCGCAGCATCCCGTTGGGTGCGTTCGCGGACATCGCCAGTGATTTCGGTCCCGATCCACTGCGGCGGGTGCGGGAGGTGATCGATGGAGTCATCGGCGCCGCGCCGACGGGCGCGGTGGTCGTCGGGGTCGATGATGCGCACCTCCTGGATGACCTGTCGGCCTTTGCCGTGTACCAGCTCGTCTCGCGCAAGCTGGCGACCGTCGTGCTGACGCTGCGATCGGGTGAACCGGCGCCCGACGCCATCACCGCGATCTGGAAAGACGACGTACTGGAACGCATTGAACTGCAACCACTTTCCTCGTCGGTCATCGCGAAACTGGTCGAACGCATCCTGGGCGGGCCGGTGCATTCACGGTGTGTGCAACAGCTGTGGCAGTACACGCAGGGCAACGTCCTGTATCTGCGCCACCTGTTGGACACCGAGGTGAGCGCCGGCCGGTTGACGCAGCAATCCGGGGTGTGGATGTGGCAGGGCCAGCCACGACTGACACCCACGCTCGCTGAACTGCTCACCACTCGGATCGGCCAGATTCCGGCGGCGGCGCGCAATGTGCTCGATGCCCTCGCGGTCACCGAACCACTCGACATCGAGACCCTGGCAGCGGTCACGGATTCCGAAGCCATCACCGAGACGGAAGCGCTCGGGCTGATCCGCATCGACGGCAGCGCGACGCCGCCGTCGGTGCGGCTGGCCCATCCGATGCTCGGTGAGGTGCGGCGTACCGACTCGCTGCGGATGCGTCGGCTGCACGGGCAGATCGCCGCCGCGCTGATCGCGCGTCCCGCCACCGATCCGCGTGATCTGGTCCGCCGCGCGGTGCTGACGCTCAACTCCGATCTCGACCCCGACCCGCCGATCCTGAATGCGGCGACGTCGGCGGCGATCCAATTGACGGACATGCGGCTGGCGGAGTCGCTGGCCGAGCGGGCGGTGGCGGCAGGTGGCGGCCTGGAAGCCGACATCGCGCTGTCGCTGGCGCTGATCTGGCAGGAGCGTGGCGAGGAGGCCGAGGTCATCTTCGCCCGGCTCGCCGCCGACACCTCGGGCCCGCTGCGGGTGCAGGTCGCGTTGCTGCGCGCCCTGAACTTCGCGGTGATCCTGGGCCACACGGCCCGTGCCGAAGCCGAACTCGACAGCGAGATACCGGCCGGCGACGCCACGGTCGCGGCGACGGCACTGGCGTTGCGCGCGTCGATCGACGTCGCGCGCGGCCGGTCGGCGGCCGCCATCGAGCAGGCGCGCAGAGTTGTCGACGATCCGGCCGCCGAACCCGTCGCACGGATGCTCTCGACGTGGGCGCTGGTGAGCAGTCTGGGGGAGCTGGGCCGCATCGACGAGGTCGAAGCCGTCGCGGAGGCCGGCTACCGGCTGGCCGACAGCAGTCCGGAGGTATCGCACCTGCGCCTACCGCTGGCCTTTCTGCACCTGCACATGCATCGGCTGGCCGGCACTCTCGACCAGGCCGACGTGACCATCGCGCGTATCCGCCGCGACACCGTCGACGTCCCGATCGAGGGGTTGTGGCAGGTGGCCGAATCGTGGCACGCGTTCGTGGCGGGGCTGTCGGCCATCAGCCGGGGCGCGCTGGCCGACGCGCACCGACTGTGCCTGGAATCGCTCGCCGACTTCAGCGCCCGGGACAGCGGCAGTATGCGCAAGATGCTGGCTCGACTGTGGCTCGTCAGTGCCGACGCGATGTCGGGCCGCGCCGACGACGCGCGCCGCGAGTTCGCCGCCACGCCGTGGTGGCAGGCCGACCCGGACGCCTGTGCCCGCGACCCAGACCGCACCCTCGCTCACGCCTGGGTGTGCGCCGCGGAAGGCGCTGTGTCCGAGGCGATTTCGATAGCCCGGACGGCCGCGGCGCGGGAGCGTCAGCTCGGCCGGCTGGGCTGGGAGGTCATGCTGCTGCAGACGGCCACTCAGTTCGGCGATCGCACCACGGCGCCCAGGCTCGCCGAGCTCGCGCTAACGGTGCGGGGGCCGCGCGCGGCGGCCGCCGCGGCGCACGCCGTCGCGCTCGCCGCAGCCGACGGCGACGGCCTGGTGGCGGCGGCCAAACACTACGAGTACTTCGGCGACCGGGTGGCGGCCGCCGATGCCGCCGCGCAGGCCGCGGCCGTGTACCAACAGGCCGGACTGCGCGGGTCGGGACTCGGCGCGGCAAGCACTGCCGCCCGGCTGGCGGCCGAATGCGGTGGAGCCGATACCCCGGCGCTGCGCGCCGCGGCCACCCCGCTGGCGATCACCGTCCGGCAACGCGAGATCGTCGCGTTGGCGGCCAAGGGGTTGAGCAACACCGCCATCGCAGAGCGACTCGGGATGTCCCGTCGCTCTGTGGAGGGGCACATCTTCCGGGCGTGTCAGCGCGTCGGCGTCAACAGCCGCGACCAATTGGTCGAGCTCGTCTTCGGCCGGCGCTAACCCGGTCCGTCGCCGGCCGCGGCGAGCAGCGGCACCAGGACGTCACTGATCGGGGTGGGGACGCCGTGCGCGGCGCCCTTGCGCTGGATGACGCCGTTGCGGATGTCCCATTCCAGCGGGCGGTGCGCTTCGCGGTCGATCAGCATCGACGTCGCCATGTCCGTGGGCGCCTGCTTCAGCATGTCGGCGATCTCGTCGACGACGCCGTCGGGCAGCGTCGCGCCCTCGGCCCGCGCGACCGCGAGACACTCGGCCAGATACCTGCGGGCCAGGGCGGCGACATCGTCGCGCCGGAACATCCCGGAGCGCCGGCCGGACAGCACCATGAATCCCACTACGGCGTTGACCAACAGCTTCCGCCATGCCGCGCTCAGGAAGTCCGGGTCCAGCTCGACGGCGATCCCACTGCCCGCCATCGCGGCCGCCAGACGGGCCGCGGCCGCGTTGTCGGGCAGCACCAGCCGCGGGGCGCTCAGCACCTGCACCCAGCCCTCGGGGCGGGTCTCCGCGGCGATCCAGATCGCCGCGGGTACGACGGCCGATTCGGGGCAGTAGGGCCGCAGCCGGTCCGCCTGCTCGACACCGTTCTGCAGCGCACAGACCACGGTGTTCGGACCACACAAACGGGCCAGCCACGACGCGGACGCGGCGTACTGGGTGTCCTTCACCGCCAGCAGCACCACGTCGACCGGTCCGGCGACGGTGTCGGGATCGGTGTGCACCGGGCCGGGCACGACGATGGGCGCGCGGCCGTCCACCCGAACCTCGATCGCCTCGCGCGGCGTCCGCCCGCACAGCAGCACCTCATGGCCCGCGGCGTACAGCAGCGCGGCGATAGTTGATCCGATGGCACCCGGTCCCACGAGGGCAAAGCTCACTGTCGCCAAAATACCGGTCGAGGCTCCCCTTAGACTTAGCGGTCGATTCAGACGTCAGAGGAGATTTTCGTGTTGCGCAGCCACGCCGCCGGTTCGTTGCGGTCCACCGATGCCGGTCAGACGGTGACCCTCGCCGGATGGGTGGCGCGCCGGCGCGACCACGGCGGCGTCATCTTCATCGATCTGCGTGACGCCTCCGGGGTCTCCCAGGTGGTGTTCCGCGACGCCGCCGTGCTGGAGCAGGCGCACCGACTGCGCGCCGAGTTCTGTGTCCTGGTCACGGGCGTCGTCGAGGTGCGGCCGGACGGCAACGCCAACAAGGACATCGCCACGGGCGACATCGAGGTCAACGCGAAGACGCTGGAGGTGCTGTCCGAGAGCGCGCCGCTGCCGTTCCAGCTCGACGAGGCCCCGGGCGAGGAAGCCCGTCTGAAGTACCGCTATCTGGACCTGCGCCGGGAAGGCCCGGGCAACGCGATCCGGTTGCGCTCCAAGGTCAACGCCGCGGCCCGCGCCGTGCTGGACAAGCACGACTTCGTCGAGATCGAGACGCCGACCATGACCCGGTCGACCCCCGAGGGCGCGCGCGACTTCCTGGTGCCCGCGCGCCTGCAGCCCGGCTCGTTCTACGCGCTGCCGCAGAGCCCGCAGCTGTTCAAGCAGCTGCTCATGGTGGCGGGCATGGAGCGTTACTACCAGATCGCGCGCTGCTACCGCGACGAGGATTTCCGCGCCGACCGGCAGCCCGAGTTCACGCAGCTGGACCTCGAGATGAGCTTCGTCAACGCCGACGACGTCATGGGCGTCGCGGAAGAGGTGCTGGCGGCGCTGTGGCAGCTGATCGGCGTCGAGCTGCCGTTGCCGCTGCCGCGCATCAGCTACGACGAGGCCATGCGCCGCTTCGGTTCGGACAAGCCGGACCTGCGCTTCGCCGTCGAGCTCGTCGAGTGCACCGACTACTTCAAGAACACCCCGTTCCGGGTGTTCCAGGCGCCGTACGTCGGCGCGGTCGTCATGCCGGGTGGGGCGTCGCAGCCGCGCCGCACCCTCGACGGCTGGCAGGAGTTCGCCAAGCAGCGCGGCCACAAGGGCCTGGCCTACGTGCTCGTCGGCGAGGACGGCGAGCTGGGCGGCCCGGTGGCCAAGAACCTCACCGACGACGAGCGGGCCGGTCTCGCCGCGCACGTCGGCGCGCAGGTGGGGGACTGCATCTTCTTCGCGGCCGGTCCGGCCAAGGGCGCCCGTGCCCTGCTGGGCGCGACGCGCATCGAGATCGCCAAGCGCCTCGACCTGATCGATCCGAACGCCTGGGCCTTCACCTGGGTGGTCGACTGGCCGCTGTTCGAATCCGCCGACGCGGCCACCGCATCGGGCGACGTCGCCGTCGGTTCGGGTGCCTGGACCGCGGTGCACCACGCGTTCACGGCGCCGCAGCCCGACTCGATCGCGACGTTCGACACCGACCCGGGTTCGGCGATGGCAGACGCCTACGACATCGTCTGCAACGGCAACGAGATCGGCGGCGGCTCGATCCGTATCCACCGTCGCGACGTCCAGGAGCGGGTGTTCGCGATGATGGGTATCGACGAAGCCGAGGCGCAGGACAAGTTCGGATTCCTGTTGGACGCCTTCACCTTTGGCGCGCCGCCCCATGGCGGTCTGGCCTTCGGCTGGGACCGCATCACCGCGCTGCTGGCCGGGGTGGACTCGATTCGCGACGTCATCGCGTTCCCGAAGTCCGGCGGCGGCGTCGACCCGCTGACCGACGCCCCGGCGCCGATCACGGCGCAGCAGCGCAAGGAGTCAGGTATCGACTTCAAGCCCGAAAAAGGCGCGTAAGGCCTCGGCCATCTGCGCCCGGATCGGCGCCCCGGACACGACGAGGTCGACCATCGTCGTCGACAGGTGCGTGTGGCCGCGGGCCTGGATGTGCTCGGTGGGCACGCCTGCTGCGGCCAGCGCGGCGGCGTAGGCGTTGCCTTCGTCGCGCAGCGGGTCGAACTCACACGTCACCACCATCGCCGGGGGCAGGCCGGCGAGGTCGCCGCGCAACGGTGACCGCCGCTGATCGTCGGCGGGACCGGCGTAGAGGTCGGCGAACCACTGCATGAGCGGAGCGGTCAGTCCGTAGCCGTCGGCGTTCTCCTGATACGACGGATACGGCCGC
Source organism: Mycobacterium sp. SMC-16 (assembly GCF_046250085.1). Lineage (NCBI taxonomy): Bacteria > Bacillati > Actinomycetota > Actinomycetes > Mycobacteriales > Mycobacteriaceae > Mycobacterium > Mycobacterium sp. SMC-16. Next base: position 3,354,478 of record NZ_CP176427.1, on the reverse strand, counting down.
GCGTCGGTCACCGGCGTGAGCAGGAGCTGCCCGCCGATGCGCGGGCCGCCGTGGTCGCGCGCCCACTGGCACACGGTCGCGGCGATGTTGCCGCCCGCGCTCCAGCCGGCGACGGCCAGCCGGTCGGGGAGGCCGCCGAGCGCGGCGGCGTTGTCGGCCACCCACTGCAGCGCGGCGACGCCGTCGTCGAAGGCCGCGGGGAACGGATGCTCGGGCGCGTGCCGGTAATTCATCGAGAAGACCACCGCGTCGGCCCGCACGCACAGGTCGCGGCACAGCGGATCGTCGGACGTCGCGTCGCCCAGCACCCAGCCGCCGCCGTGAAAGTAGACGATCACCGGGTGCGGCCGCGGCGTCGCCGGGCGGTACAGCCGGTACTCGAGTTCGCCTGCGGCGCCGGGGAATCGGCCGTCGATGACCTCGCCGACATCCGGCCCCGGCGGTCGGGTGGCATTGGCCTCGACCATGGCGGCGCGCGCCACGTCGACCGGAAGTGATTCCAGCGGCGGCGGATTCAGCGCCGCCACCATGTCGAGCACCGACTGCACGTCCGGTTGCAGCCGCCGGACGACGCCGTCGTGGCACTGCGCACCGGCCGGTCCGGACAGTTTGAAGCCCAGGTAGTCCCGGCCGACGACGTCCGCGCAGGCCGCACTGTAGAAGTCGACGCCGGCCGCGTAGGGCATGAAGACGCGGGGCTTGCCGGGGATGTTGGCGCCGACGTACCACGAATTGGCTTGCGGGAACATGGTGATGGCGCCGGCATCGGCGACGTGCTGCATCCAGCCGGCCTCGGCCGTCGGCGTCGGCTCGATGGTGTCGAAGCCGTGCTCGCGCAGATATGCCATCGTGTCGGTGACGAGTTCGACGTGCTGCTCGATGGACACCGCCATGTTGGAGAGCACCGACGGACTGCCCGGTCCGGTGATGAGGAACAGGTTCGGGAATCCGGTGGTGGTGAGGCCGAGGTAGGTCGACGGCCCTTGTGCCCATTTGTCTTTCAGTGCGAGCCCGTCGCGTCCGACGATGTCGATGGCCGTCACCGCACCGGTGATGGCGTCGAACCCGGTCGCGAACACCAGCGCGTCGAAGTCGAACGATTCACCCACGGTCTCGACGCCGCTCGCGGTGACGCCGACCAGCGGCTGGGTCCGCAGGTCGACCAGCCGCACGTGGGGTTGGTTGAACGTGGCGTAGTAGTCGGTGTCGAGGCACAGCCGTTTGGCGCCGACCGGATAATCCTTGGGACACAACAGGTCCGCGGTCTGTGGATCATGCACCGCGGCGCGGATCTTGTCGCGGACGAAGTCGGCGAACGACTCGTTGGCGGCCGGGTTGCTCATCAGGTCCGAGAACATGTTGAGCGTTTCGAGGAGTTCGCCGATCTCCCAGGCGCGTTCGTACCGCTGCTGACGGTAGGCCTCGGGCACCGCGAATGTCGGGATCAGTGTGCGTTCCTGGGGCACGCCGCCGAACGACGCGCGCGCCGCCGCCCGGTACGCGGGCTCGTCGGCCAGCGCGGCCTGCTTCTCCTCCGACACCGGCCCGTTGTGTGCGGGGATGGAGAAACACGGCGTGCGCTGGAAGACGGTCAGCTGCGCCGCCTGCGCGGCGATCAGCGGAATCGACTGGATACCCGACGACCCGGTGCCGACCACCCCGACGCGCTTACCGGTGAAGTCGACCGGTTCGTGGGGCCAGCGATTGGTGTAATACCTTTCGCCCGTGAAGGTTTCGATGCCCGCGATGTCGGGCTCCTTGGGGATCGAGAGGCAGCCGGTGGCCAGCACCAGATGACGGCACGTGACGTCGTCGCCGTGGTCGGTGCGGACGCGCCAGCCGCCGTCGGTCCAGTGCGCGCTGGTGACGCGCGTGCCGAACGTGATGTCGCGGCGCAGGTCGAACTTGTCGGCGACATGGTTCAGGTACCCCAGGATCTCCGGCTGGATGGCGTACTTCTCCGACCATTGCCAGTCGCGGTGCCAGTCCGGATCAAAGCTGAACATGTAGTCGAGGCTGGGGATGTCGACGCGCGCGCCGGGGTAGCGGTTCCAGTACCAGGTGCCCCCGACGTCGTCGGCGGCTTCGAAGACGCGGACCGAGAAGCCGTGTTCCCTGAGCCGGTGCACCAGGTACAGGCCGGCGAAACCGGCTCCGACCACAACTGCGTCCGCATCTGGCGTCATCGGCACCTCCGTCAATATCAGGCAAGTATCGCGCCGTGACGGGAACATTTGGGCCGGTTTACGAGGTTGGCTGAGGCATGACCGAATTCACGGACGCCGCGTCCTTCCATGCCTTCAATGCCGCCATCGTCGACGAGTTCCGCGCCAACGGCGGCAAGGTGGGTGGCCAGTTCGAGGGTGGCAACCTCCTGCTGTTGCACACCACGGGCGCCAAGTCGGGCCAACCGCGCATGTCGCCGCTGGCGTACCTGCCGGTCGACGGCAAGATTCTCATCGTCGGCTCGAAGGCCGGCGCGCCCACCCACCCTGACTGGGTGCACAACCTGCGCGCCAACCCGGCTGCCCGCATCGAGATCGGCGACGACGAGTACGACGTCGTCGCGCGCGAACTGCCCGATGACGAGCGCGAGGCCACGTATCCGCTCATCACGGCCGTGGCCCCCGTCTTCGCCGAGTATCAGGCGAAGACGTCGCGCGTCATCCCGCTGTTCGAGCTCGTGCGCGCCTGAGCGCTACAGCCGCTCGATGATGGTGGCGTTCGCCATGCCGCCGCCTTCGCACATCACCTGCAGGCCGTAGCGTCCGCCGCGCTGGTCGAGGGCATTGACCAGCGTGCTCATGATGCGGGCGCCGCTGGCGCCGAGCGGGTGGCCGATGGCGATGGCGCCGCCGTTGACGTTGGTCTTGGCCAAGTCCGCCCCGGTGTCGGCGGCCCATGCCAGCACGACGGGCGCGAACGCCTCGTTCACCTCGAACAGGTCGATGTCCGACAGTGACAGGCCGGACCGGGCCAGCACCTTCTCGGTCGCCGGGATGACGCCGGTCAGCATGTACAGCGGGTCCGATCCCACCGCGGTCATGGTGTGGATCCGGGCGAGCGGCGTGAGCCCGTGGCTGCGGGCGAAGGCACCACTGGTGATCATGACCGCCGCGCTGCCGTCGGACAGCGGCGACGAGTTGCCGGGCGTGATCTCCCAACGGATTTGGGGGAAGCGAGCGGCGTAGGCGTCGCTGTAGAACGCGGGCTTCAGCCCGGACAGCGTCTCCACTGAGGTGCCCGGCCGGATGATCTCATCGGCGGTCAGGCCCGCCACCGGCACGAGTTCGTTGTCGAACAGCCCGTCCTTGGCGGCGCGGGCGGCCTTCTCGTGGCTGGCGGCGGAGAATTCGTCCAGCTCGGTCCGGGAGAAATTCCAGCGTGCCGCGATCAGTTCGGCGCTGATGCCCTGGGGGACAAGACCCTCGGGATAGCGCTCGGCCATGCCGACGCCGAACGGGTTGCTGCCCGGCAGGACGGCCGCGCCCATCGGGACGCGGGACATCGACTCGACGCCCGCGGCGATCACCGCGTCGTACGACCCGGCCAGCACGCCTTGCGCTGCGAACGAGATGGCCTGCTGCGAACTGCCACACTGGCGGTCGACCGTTGTGCCGGGCACGCTCTCGGGAAAGCCGGCGCCCAGCAAGGCGTTTCGGGCGATGTTGGCGGCCTGGTCGCCGGCCTGGGTGACCGCGCCGGCAATGACGTCGTCCACCAGTACCGGGTCGACGCCCGTGCGTTCCACCACGGACCGCAGGCTGTGGGCGAGCAGATCGGCGGGGAGGACGTCGTGCAGGGCGCCGCCCGCCTTGCCCTTGCCGACCGGCGTGCGGACCGCCGCGACGATCACGGCATCGCGGTCTGTGTATCCCGACATGAGAATCCTCCTGTAACTCCACGCTGAGTACTGCTTCCTATACCCAGATCTAACACCTGGGTATGGCAAGAGCAACCCAGCGGTAGAGTGATCCGCATGACAGCGCTGCAGGGTGTGCTCGCCGAACGCGACAAGTGGTCGGCGGTCGGCCAGTGCGCCATCGAGAAGACGATGTCGTTGGTGGGCACCAAATCCGCCATGCTGCTCATGCGCGAGGCCTACTACGGCACAACGCGTTTCGACGACTTCGCCAAGCGGGTCGGGATCACCAAGGCCGCCACGTCGGCACGGCTCGCCGAACTGGTGGCGGCCGGACTGCTGACCAAACGGCCATACCGGGAGCCGGGTCAGCGCAGCCGCGACGAATACGTGCTGACGCAGGCGGGCACGGACTTCATGCCGGTCGTGTGGGCGATGTTCGAGTGGGGCCGCCAGCACCTGGGCGACACCGGCCTGCGGCTGACCCACCTGGGCTGCGGCGCCGATGCCACCGTCGAGATTCGCTGTACGGAGGGACACGAGGTGCCGCCCGACGAACTCGGGATGAAGCTGGCCCGCCGCCGCGGTCGGTAATCTTCGGCCGTGCTGCATCTACGCGTGATCACCCCGCCGGAACTCGCCGATTCGGTGCTCGAGCTCTACCGCCACCGCGGCGGCATCGCCAATGTGGTGGCCCATCCGGGCGCCGCGATCGATCCGCGCGGTGACGTGATCACCGCCGACATCGCCCGCGACGCCGCCGACGGCCTGATCAGCGGGCTACGGGCGCTCGGCATCGATCAGGACGGCGCCATCACGATGGAGGTGCTCGACACGGTGCTGTCGACGGCCGCCTACCGCGCCGAGGACGAGATCGACGGCGACGGCGAAGACGCCGTGGTCTGGGACGAGCTGGTGCTGCGTACCCGGGAACAGAGCAGCCTCGGCATCTCCTACATGGCGTTCCTGTGCATCGCGTGTCTGCTGGCCGCGGTCGGCGTACTGACCGATTCGGCGGTCACCGTCGTCGGCGCCATGGTGGTGGGCCCCGAATTCGGGCCGCTGGCCGCGCTGGCGGTGGCGGTGGTGCGGCGCAAGGGCTACCTCGCCAAGCGCGCGGCGCTGGCCCTGCTCGTCGGCTTCCCGGCGGCGATGCTCGTCACAGCCGTGGCCACGCTCGGCTTCGAGGCGCTGGGCTGGGTGACGCTGCGCAGCATTCACCAGCTGCAGAACGTCGACTTCATCTTCCAGGTCGGCCCGTTCTCGTTCGTGGTGGCACTGCTGGCCGGCGCGGCCGGGATGCTGTCCCTGGTGACGTCGAAATCGGCTGCGCTGGTTGGGGTCTTCATCTCGGTGACGACGGTTCCCGCGGCCGGTATGTCGGTGGTCGCGGCCACCACACGCGACTGGGATGTGGCCCTGGCATCGGCCGGACAGCTGGCGGTCAACATGGTCGGCATCGTGGCGGCGGGGGTGCTGGTCCTGGCCGGGTACAACCGGGCCCGCCGCCGCTAGTTTTCTCGCCCTGCGACCTGCCGGTTCTTGTGGTGGGATCGATCGCTATGGCAATCAAGGTGGCGCTGGAGCACCGCACGAGCTACACGTTCGACCGGCTGGTCAAGGTGTACCCGCACGTGGTCCGGCTGCGCCCCGCGCCGCACTCACGCACGCCGATCGAGGCCTACTCGCTGCAGGTCGAACCTGCCGACCACTTCATCAACTGGCAACAGGACGCCTTCGGTAACTTCGTGGGGCGCTTGGTCTTTCCGAACCGCGCCACCCGCCTGAGCATTACTGTCGGCCTGATCGCCGACCTCAAGGTCATCAACCCGTTCGACTTCTTCATCGAGGAATGGGCGGAAACCGTCCCGTTCGCCTACCCGGACAATCTCCTCGAGGACCTCAAGCCGTACCTGCGCCCCGTCGACGACGCCGACGACCTGACGGCGGCCTGGGTCCGGAATTTCGACGTGGTGCCGGGTACCGGCACCATCGACTTCCTGGTGTCGCTGAACCGGGCGGTCACCGCCGACGTCGGTTACAGCGTCCGCCTCGAACCCGGCGTCCAGACACCGGATTTCACCCTGCGCACCGGCATCGGCTCGTGCCGGGACTCCGCCTGGCTCCTGGTCGCGATCCTGCGGAAGATGGGCTTCGCGGCCCGCTTCGTGTCCGGCTATCTCGTACAACTGAGCGCCGACATCGAGGCGCTGGACGGCCCCTCGGGCCCCGCCGCCGACTTCACCGACCTGCACGCCTGGACCGAGGTGTACATCCCGGGCGCCGGCTGGGTCGGCCTCGATCCGACCTCTGGTCTGCTCGCCGGGGAGGGGCACATCCCGCTGTCGGCGACGCCGCACCCGGAATCGGCCGCCCCGATCACCGGCGCCGTCGAACCCTGCGAATCCACCCTCGACTTCGTCAACGTGGTGACGCGGGTCCACGAAGACCCGCGCGTCACCCTGCCCTACACCGAACAGGCGTGGGAATCGATCCAAGCCCTCGGCGCCGTCATCGACGAGCGGATGGCCGAGCGTGACGTGCGGCTGACCGTCGGCGGCGAACCCACCTTCGTCTCCATCGACAACCAGACCGACGAGGAATGGACCACGGCCGCCGACGGACCGCACAAGCGCACCCTCGCCTCCGCGCTGACCGCGCAGCTGAAAGCCGCCTGGGCGCCGGACGGACTGGTGCAGCGCAGCCAGGGCAAGTGGTATCCGGGAGAGCCGTTGCCGCGCTGGCAGATCGGGCTGATGTGGCGCACCGACGGGACACCGCTGTGGACAAATGCGGCGCTGCTGGCCGATCCATGGTCCGGTGAATCTCATGCGGCCGCAACGGATGCGGCGCGCCGGCTGCTCGCCGAGATCGCGGCCGGACTCGGATTGCCGGACAGCCAGGTGCGTCCGGCCTACGAGGACGCCCTGGCCCGGCTGGCCGATGCCGTCCGCCGGCCCGACGGGGATCCGGTCACCGACGATCTGGCCGACGACGGCGCGGCACAGCGGAAAGCCCTGGCGGACAGACTCGATGCCGCGGTCACCGAACCCGCGGCCCACGTCCTGCCGCTGCACCGCAGCGACGACGACACCGGGTGGGTCTCCGCCGACTGGCGTATGCGCCGCGGGCGACTGGTGCTCACGGGCGGCGACTCGCCGGCGGGCCTGCGGTTGCCGCTGAACTCGATCAGTTGGCAGCCGCCGCGGCCGGTGCCCGACGCCGACCCGCTGGCGCCCGGGCGCGCCGACAACCCCGCCGGGCCGGCGACCGTCGTCAGCGCCGACGGCGCGCCCACCACCGCCCTGGTGGCCGAGGTGCGTGACGGCATGCTGTACGTATTCCTGCCGCCCACAACGGAATTCGACGATTTCGCCGATCTGGTCGGACGGATCGAGAAGGCCGCCGCGAACATCGGCGTGCCCGTCGTGCTCGAAGGCTACGGACCGCCGCCGGACGCCAGGCTCCAGCAGATGACCGTCACCCCCGACCCCGGCGTCATCGAGGTCAACGTGGCGCCCACGGCCGGCTTCGCCGAGCAGGCCGCACAACTGGAGACGCTGTACGAGGCGGCCCGGCAGGCCCGGCTCGGCACGGAGTCCTTCGACGTCGACGGCACCCACGGTGGCACCGGTGGCGGCAACCACATCACCCTCGGCGGCGTCACGCCCGCCGACTCACCGCTGCTGCGCCGGCCCGACCTGCTGGTGTCGATGCTGACGTACTGGCAACGGCATCCGGCGCTGTCGTACCTGTTCTCCGGCCGGTTCATCGGGACCACGTCGCAGGCCCCGCGTGTCGACGAAGGCCGCCTCGAGGCGCTGTACGAACTGGAGATCGCGTTCGCCGAGATCGACCGCGTCGCTCAAGACGGCCCGTGGATCATCGACCGCGCCCTGCGGCACCTCCTGACCGACATCACCGGGAACACGCACCGCGCCGAGTTCTGCATCGACAAGCTCTACAACCCCGACAGTGCCCGCGGCCGGCTCGGCCTGCTGGAGCTGCGTGGCTTCGAGATGCCGCCGCATTTCCAGATGGCCATGGTGCAGTCGCTGCTGGTGCGGTCGCTGGTCGCGTGGTTCTGGGACGAGCCGCTGCGGGCCCCGCTGATCCGGCACGGCGAGAACCTGCACGGGCGATACCTGCTGCCGCACTTCATCATTCAAGACATCGCCGAGGTCGCCGCCGACCTGCGGGCGCACGGCATCGCGTTCGACACCAGCTGGCTGGACCCGTTCACCGAGTTCCGCTTTCCCCGCATCGGCAGCGTCATCACCGGCGGCGCCGAGTTGGAACTGCGCGGCGCCATCGAGCCGTGGAACACCCTGGGGGAGGAATCGACGGGCACCGGCACCGCGCGCTACGTCGACTCCTCGGTGGAACGGCTGCAGGTCCGGCTGATCGGCGCCGACCGGAACCGGTACGTGGTCACGGTCAACGGCCATCCCATCCCGCTGCTGGCCACCGACTCGCCCGACGTCCAGGTCGGCGGCGTCCGGTACCGGGCGTGGCAACCTCCGAGCGCGCTGCACCCCACCATCACCGTCGACGCGCCGCTGCGGTTCGAGCTGGTGGACGGCTTCACGGGATTCTCCAAAGGTGGCTGTACCTACCACGTCTCACACCCCGGCGGCCGCGCCTACGACACCCCGCCGGTCAACGCCGTCGAGGCCGAGTCGCGTCGGGGCCGTCGTTTCGAGGCCATCGGATTCACCCCGGGCACTGTCGATCTGGCCGATCTCCGGGAGAAGCGGGCCCGTCAATCCACCGATGGCGGTGCGTCGGGCATCCTCGATCTGCGCCGGGTGCGTACCGTTCTGCGGTAATGGTTCTCCGTACACACAGATCCCCAGAGCTGGCCGAGGAGGCGGCGCCCGTCGGCGACCCACTGGCCGGGTATCGGGCCGACCGGGCCCAGGAACCGTTGTTCGACGTCCGGGACGTCGCCGGGGCCGGTTACGACGAACTGGTCGATGAGTCGGGCGCGATCCGGCCGGCCTGGCAGGAGCTGACCGACTGCGTCCGCGACCGCGGCCGGGCCGGCCTGAATCAGCTGCGTGGCGTAGTCCGAGAGCTCGTCGACAACGACGGCATCAGCTACGTGCAGGTCGACCGCGACGGCGAGACCGTCACCGACGTCGACGGCACGCCGGTGGTGGACACCTGGCAGCTCGATGCCCTGCCCCTGGTGTTGTCGGCGGCCGACTGGCGCACCCTCGAATCCGGACTTGTGCAGCGTTCCCGGCTGCTCGACGCGGTGCTCACCGACCTGTACGGCGCGCGCCGCGCCATCACCTCCGGGGTGCTGCCGCCGGAGCTGGTGTACGCCCACCCCGGCTATGTCCGGGCGGCCCGCGGCATCACGGTGCCGGGCCGTCACCAGCTGTTCCTGCACGGCTGCGACGTCAGCCGCCACCGCGACGGCGGCTTCGTCGCCAACGCGGACTGGACGCAGGCGCCCTCGGGGGCCGGATACGCGCTCGCCGACCGGCGGGTCGTCGCGCACGCCGTCCCCGAGCTGTACGAGAAGGTGGCCCCGCGTCCGGCGTCGCCGTGGGCGCAGGCGCTGCGGCTGGCGCTGATCGACGCGGCGCCCGAGGCCGCGCGGGAACCGGTGGTCGTCGTACTCAGCCCCGGCAGTCATTCCGAGACCGCCTTCGACCAGGCCTACCTGGCGGGTGTGCTGGGCTTCCCGTTGGTCGAGAGCGCAGACCTCGTCGTGCGCGACGGCAACCTCTGGATGCGCTCCCTGGGCACCCTCAAGCGCGTCGATGTCGTACTTCGCCGGGTGGATGCCGAGTACGTCGATCCGCTGGATCTGCGTCCGGACTCCCGTCTCGGCGTGGTCGGACTCGTCGAGGTGCTGCGCCGCGGGGCGGTGACGGTCGTGAACACGCTGGGCAGCGGCATCCTCGAGAGCCCGGGTATCACCCGGTTCCTGCCGGAGCTGGCCGAGCTGCTCACCGGGGAGTCGCCGGACCTGCCGAGTGCCCGATGTTTCTGGGGCGGCATCGACGCCGAGCGTTCGCATCTGTTGAGCAAGCTGTCCACCCTGTTGATCCGGCCGGTGACCGGCGGCCCGGCGATCGTCGGCCCGGCCCTGTCCGCCGCCAAGCGGTCCGCGCTGGCCGCCCGGATCACCGCCGCGCCGTGGCAATGGATGGGCCAGGAACTGCCCGAGTTCTCCACGGCCCCGATGGACCTGCTGCCGAGCGGACTGTCCGCCGGCAGCGTCGGGATGCGGCTGTTCACCGTCGCCCAGCGTGGCGGCTACGCGCCGATGATCGGTGGCCTGGGCTACGTGCTGGCGCGGGGGCACGCCGCCTACGGCATGGAAACCGCTGCGGCCAAGGATGTCTGGGTGCGATCGCCCGACCGGGCCGCGGTCGTGCAGGCGCAGCCGGTCGAGCTGCCGGGGATGACGGCGAGCCCGACCCGCGCCGTGAGCTCGCCGCGTGTGCTCTCCGACCTGTTCTGGCTGGGCCGGTACGCCGAACGTGCCGAGTTCACCGCGCGGCTGCTCACCGTCACCCGCGAGCGCTACCACGAATTCCGGTACCGGCGGGACCTCGGCGGCAGCGACTGCGTGCCGGTCCTGCTGACCGCACTGGGCCGGATCACCGGCACCGACACCGGTGCCGACGGCGACTACGCCGAACAGCTGGCCATCACGCCGACGACGCTGTGGGCGCTCACCGCGGACCGGCACCGCCCGGGTTCGCTGGCGCAGTCGGTGGAACGGCTGGGCCTGGCCGCGCGCGCGGTCCGCGACCAGATGTCGAACGACACCTGGATGGTGCTGGCCGCCGTCGAACGTGCGGTGCTGCAGCCGTCCGATCGCGCTCGGCACCGCCAGGGCACGACGCTGCCGCCGCCCGATTCGAAGACCAAGGGCGAGGCGTACCTGTCCACCGCGCCGAGTCAGACGCTGGCCGGCATGCTGGCCCTGTCGGGCGTGGCGGCCGAATCCATGGTCCGCGACGTCGGCTGGACGATGATGGACATCGGCAAGCGCATCGAGCGCGGTCTCGGCCTGACCGCGCTGCTGCGGGCCACCCTCACCACCGCCCACAGTGCCGAGACCGAACGGACCGTCAGCGAGTCCGTCCTCGTGGTGTGCGAATCGGCGGTGATGTACCGCAGGCGCATGCTGGGACAGGTGAGCGTGGCAGCCATCGCCGACCTGGTGTTGTTCGACGAGGAGAATCCGCGGTCGCTGGCGTTCCAGTTCGAGCGCCTCCGCGCCGACCTGCGGGCGCTGCCGTCCTCGACCGGATCCACCCGGCCGGAGCGCATGATCGACGAGATCGCCGCCCGGCTACGACGCCAGGATCCGGCCGACCTCGAGCACGTCACCGACGACGGGCGGCGCGACGAACTCGCCGAGCTGCTCGACGGTATGCACACCGACCTGCGGGAGCTGTCCGAGCTGATCCGCGCCGCCCACCTGGCCCTGCCGAGTGGCATGCAACCGCTGTGGGGTCCCGACGAACGGCGGCAGATGCCATGAGCCGCGAGTACCAGATCACCCACCGCACGCGCTATCGCTACTCGGACGTCGTCACCAGCTCGTACGGCCGCGGATTCCTCACGCCGCGCGACAGCGGTCAGCAGCGCTGCCAGTCGTATCGGCTCAACATCGATCCCGAACCGGCCGACCGTTCCACGAGCCGGGACGCCTACGGCAACATCAGCTCGTATTTCCATGTGACACAACCACATCAGGAACTCGTCGTGACCGGGCGCAGCATCGTCGAGGTCGACCCGCCGCCCGCCGAGTGGTATGCGGCGGGAGCCGCCGTGGCGCCGTGGGAGGACTCCCGGCCGTCCGGGCCGGACGGTGCGCTGGCCACCGAATTCGTGCTGGATCTGCAGCCCGCGGAGATCACCGACGAGGTGCGGGATTACGCCGCACCGAGTTTCGCGCCCGGCCGGCCGCTGATCGAGGTGCTGCGCGAGCTGAACTCGCGCATCTTCGCCGACTTCACCTACCGGTCCGGGTCGACGACGGTGTCCACCCGGGTCGCGGAGGTTTTGGCCGCCCGCGAAGGGGTATGTCAGGACTTCGCCCGCCTGGCCATCGCGTGCCTGCGGGCGAACGGTCTTGCGGCGAGCTATGTCTCGGGATATCTGGCGACCGACCCGCCGCCGGGGAAGGAACGGATGGTGGGTATCGACGCCACCCATGCCTGGGCGTCGGTGTGGACGCCGCAGAACCGGTGGCTGGGGCTGGACCCGACCAACGACCAGATGGTCGACGAGCGCTACATCGTGGTGGGGTTCGGCCGGGACTACGCCGATGTGCCGCCGCTGCGCGGCATCATCTACACCGACTCCGAGAGCAGCATCATCGACGTCTCCGTCGACGTCGCACCAATTGTGGGAGGACAACTGCGTGCGTGACTTCAACTGCCCCAACTGCGGCCAGCGACTGGCCTTCGAGAACTCGCTGTGCCTGGGTTGCGGCAGCGCGCTCGGCTTCTCGCTGGGGGACATGGCGCTGCTGGTGATCGCGCCGCCGGACGGCACCGGAGACAATGACCATGCCGGTGCGGTGGCCTCGACCGACTACCAGCTGTGCGCGAATCTGCATCTGGCGCAATGCAATTGGCTGGTCCCGATCGAGCCGGTGCGGCAACTGTGCCCATCGTGCGCGTTGACCCGGACCCGGCCCGCCGACGATGACACCAAGGCCATGGCGGCCTTCGCGGTCGCCGAGCAGGCCAAGCGCCGGCTGATCGCCGAACTGTCGGAACTGGGCCTGCCGACGGAGGGACTGTCCTTCGACCTGCTGTCCAGCGAGCAGCACCAGGTGTTCACCGGCCACCAGGACGGGGTCATCACCCTGGACCTCGCCGAGGGCGACGACGTGCACCGCGAACAACTGCGCATCGCCATGGCCGAGCCGTACCGAACCCTGCTGGGCCATTTCCGCCACGAGATCGGGCACTACTACTTCTACCGGCTGGTGCAGCCGTCGCCCGATGCCGTCGCGCGGTTCACGGAACTGTTCGGGGACCCCGACGCCGACTACCAGGCGGCGCTGGACCGGCACTACCGCGACGGTGCGCCCGCCGGGTGGGAGGAGCAGTACGTGTCCTCCTACGCGACGATGCACCCGGCCGAGGACTGGGCCGAGACGTTCGCGCACTATCTGCACATCCGGGACGCACTCGACACCGCGGCGGCCTTCGGCTTCGCGCCCGCCGGTGCCACCTTCGAACGGCGGGTGCTGGGTCCCAGCGGATTTGACACCCTCATCGAGCTCTGGCTACCGCTGGCCTGGGCGTTGAACATGGTCAACCGGTCGATGGGCAAGGACGACCTGTACCCGTTCGTGCTGCCGGCCGCGGTGCTCGAGAAGATGCGGTTCATCCACACGGCGGTCGACGAGGCCGGTGCCTCCCGCGCGGCGCGTTGACTCGGCCCACGGCGATAGGACACGATCGCGCCCATGATGCGCGTACGGGTGGGGGCAGCGGTGCTAATGGGTCTGGTGGCCCTGTCGCCGGCTGCGTGTAGCTCAAAGACCACGGTCAAGTCGGACGACGCCGCCAAGCAGGTCGTCAAGCTGGTGTCGGATCAGAACAAGTTCACCCCCACCGATGTGAAGTGTCCGTCCGACGTGGAGGCCACCAAGGGCGCCCAGTTCGACTGTCACTTCACCGGTCCGCGCAAGGTCCAGTACGTCGCGCACATGAAGATCGTGAAAGTCGACGGTGAGCGCATCACCTGTGACATCAAGGTCGAGAAGGCCCCGTAACCGGTCTGTGACGAAAACACGGGTGGCGCAACCGGATCTGGCCCGCGATCGTTCCTAGGATCGGTGCCGTGAGTGACCGATACGGATCCGATGTGCTGTCCCGCAACCCGAACGCCAGGAAGCGTTCGACCGAGCAGCCCGCCGAGAAGGGGCTCGTGGTCGAGTGCGCCACGACCGGCTTCGTGGGCGCCGTGATCTCCGTCGAGTACGGCCGGATGGTCCTCGAAGACTTCGACGGTTGCCGCAAACCGTTCCCCATCGGCCCGGGCTATCTGGTCGACGGCAAGCCCGTCATCCTCACCGCACCCAAGCGCACCGTGCCGGCCGCGCCCACCCGCACGGCGTCGGGTTCTGTTGCCGTGCAAGGACATCGGGCCCGCACCGCACTGGCGAGCCGCATCTACGTGGAAGGCCGCCACGACGCCGAACTGGTCGAGCAGGTGTGGGGACACGATCTGCGGGTCGAGGGCGTCGTCGTCGAGTACCTCGGCGGTGTCGACGATCTGGCCGCCATCGTGCGCGAGTTCCAGCCGGGGCCCGGGCGCCGGCTCGGCGTCCTCGTCGACCACCTGGTGTCGGGCTCGAAGGAGGCGCGCATCGCCGAGCAGGTGCGGCGCGGCGCGGGTGGTGAGCACACGCTGGTCGTGGGTCACCCGTTCATCGACATCTGGGAGGCCGTCAAACCCGCCCGGATCGGGCGCGAGGCGTGGCCGGTCATTCCGCGCGGCATCGAGTGGAAGCACGGCGTCTGTGAGGCGCTCGGCTGGCCGCACGCCAACCAGGCCGACATCGCCCAGGCGTGGCAGCGCATCCGCGGCCGCGTGCGGGACTGGAACGACCTCGAACCCGCGCTGATCGGACGCGTCGAGGAACTGATCGACTTCGTGACCGCACCTGCCGAATGAACCGCCGGTCGGTGCGGCGTGGTAAGCCTGAACCGTGTCTGATGGCCTGTTCGACGTAGGAGGCGATGCCGAGCCGGCATCCGGCTCCGTCGTGCAGGCGCCGTTGGCGGTACGGATGCGGCCGGCCGGCCTCGACGAGGTCGTCGGCCAGGATCACCTGCTCAAACCCGGGTCGCCGCTGCGCCGCCTGGTCGAGGGCTCGGGCGCGGCCAGCGTCATCCTGTACGGGCCGCCCGGCACCGGCAAGACCACCCTGGCGTCGCTGATCTCCGGGGCCACCGGCCGCCGCTTCGAGGCGCTGTCGGCGCTGTCGGCCGGCGTCAAGGACGTGCGCGCGGTGATCGACGAGGCCCGCCGCAGCGCGATTCACGGCCGTCAGACCGTGCTGTTCATCGACGAGGTGCACCGCTTCTCCAAGACCCAGCAGGACGCCCTGCTCGCCGCGGTGGAGAACCGCGTAGTGCTGCTGGTGGCGGCGACCACGGAGAATCCGTCGTTCTCGGTGGTGGCGCCGCTGCTGTCGCGGTCCCTGATCCTGCAGCTGCAACCCCTGAACGCCGACGCCGTGCGGACCGTCGTGCAGCGGGCGATCGCCGATCCGCGCGGCCTGGGCGGTGCCGTCGAGGTCGACGACGACGCCGTCGCGCTGCTGGTGACACTGTCGGCGGGCGACGCCCGGCGGGCGCTGACGGCACTGGAGGTCGCGGCCGAAGCGGGCGAACGCGTCACCGTCGACGTCATCGAGCAGTCCCTCGACAAGGCTGCCGTGCGCTACGACCGCGACGGCGACCAGCACTACGACGTCGTCAGCGCCTTCATCAAATCGGTGCGCGGCTCGGACGTCGACGCCGCGCTGCACTACCTGGCCCGGATGCTGACCGCGGGGGAGGACCCGCGGTTCATCGCCCGCCGGCTGATGATCCTCGCCAGCGAGGACATCGGCATCGCCGACCCGACCGCACTGCCGACGGCGGTGGCCGCCGCGCAGACCGTGCAGCTCATCGGGCTACCGGAAGCCCAGCTGACGCTGGCCCACGCGACGGTGCACCTGGCGACGGCGCCGAAATCCAACGCCGTGACCGTCGCCCTCGGCGCGGCGATGGCCGACATCAGGGCCGGCAAGGCCGGCATGGTGCCCGCGCATCTGCGGGACGGGCACTACGCGGGTGCCGCCGCCCTCGGGCACGCCCAGGGCTACAAGTACGCGCACGACCACCCGGGTGGTGTTGCGGCGCAACAGTATCCACCCGATGAGCTGGTCGGGGTCGACTACTACCGGCCCACCCCGTACGGAGCGGAACGCGAGATCGCGGGCCGCCTGGAGAAGCTGCGCGCCATCATCCGGCGCAAGCGCTAAACCAGCTCCGGCACCCGCAAGTGCGCGATGACCAGATCGAAGGCGCAGTCGTCGATCTCCGTCGCGCCGGCGGTCCGCACCGATTCGACCTTCAGTGCGGTGGCCTGCGGCCAGTAGTCCTCCATCAACTCGCGGGTGCGGAACGATGCCGACGACACCGCACGGCCCGAGCCGCGGTCGACCAGCAGGCTGGCGCTGCAGAACCCGGGCAGATGCTCGATCTGGCGCAGCACCGTGTCGCGGTAGTAGTCGATGCCGGCCTCCATGAGATCCGGCGGCACAGTGAGCCACGTCGCGCGCACACACGCGCCGTTGCCGCGTTCGCGGTGCAGCACGGCGATCTCCCACTCCTCGACCAGCGGGGCGCCGCCACCGAAGCGTTCGGCGGCCAGATTGCGGAGCCGGCGGCCCTCGCCGGCGCTGTAATGCAGGGCGTCCTCGGACTCCCACGCGCTGGTGGCGATACACCGGCCGGATTCCCGGTCGACCATCAGAGACAGGCCGATCGACCCGGGAAGTTCCTGCAGCGTAGGCATGACCTCGTCGCGGATGTAGGCAGTGCCGGCATCGATCTGATCAGGGCGCGCCATCATCGTGGTAGAACGTGCGAACACGGTCCACCCCCTCGTTATTCAGGGCGGCGCTCCGGTGGCGCCACCGGATAGAGACAACTGTCCTCCGCGGCGCCGCGACGCACAATGGTTCTTGGGCCGGGGCGAAAACCGCACCCGGTACTGTTATGCGGGCAACTACCCGGTCGATGAAGGACAGCAGCACGTGCAGACACACGAGATCAGGAAACGATTCCTCGATCATTTCGTGAAAGCGGGCCACACCGAGGTGCCGAGCGCATCGGTGATCCTGGACGATCCGAACCTGTTGTTCGTCAACGCCGGCATGGTGCAGTTCGTGCCTTACTTCCTGGGCGACCGCACCCCGCCGTACGACAAGGCGACCAGCGTCCAGAAGTGCATCCGGACGCCGGACATCGACGAGGTCGGAATCACCACCCGGCACAACACCTTCTTCCAGATGGCCGGCAACTTCTCGTTCGGCGACTACTTCAAGCGCGGCGCCATCGCGCTCGCCTGGGATCTGCTGACCAACCCGGTCTCCGAGGGCGGCTACGGCTTCGACCCCGAAAAGCTCTGGGCCACCGTCTATCTCGATGACGACGAGGCCATCGGGCTCTGGGAGGAGATCGCCGGGCTGCCGCCCGAGCGCATCCAGCGCCGCGGGAAGGCCGACAACTACTGGTCCATGGGCATTCCCGGCCCCTGCGGCCCGTGTTCGGAGATCTACTACGACCGCGGCCCCGAATACGGCATCGACGGTGGCCCCGAGGCCAACGAGGACCGCTACATCGAAATCTGGAACCTCGTGTTCATGGAGAACGAGCGGGGCGAGGGCACCAGCAAGACCGACTTCGAAATCCTCGGCCCGCTGCCGCGCCAGAACATCGACACCGGCATGGGTGTCGAGCGCATCGCGTGCCTGCTGCAGGGCGTCGACAACGTCTACGAGACCGACCTGGTCCGTCCCGTCATCGACAAGGTCGCCTCGGTGGCGCCCCGGCACTACGGCGCCGGCAACCACGCGGACGACGTGCGCTACCGCGTCATCGCCGACCACAGCCGCACCGCCGCGATCATCATCGGCGACGGCGTCACCCCGGGTAACGAGGGCCGCGGCTACGTGCTGCGCCGCCTGCTGCGCCGCATCATCCGGGCCGCCAAGCTGCTCGGCGTCGAGCAGCCGATCATGTCCGACCTGATGGCCACCGTGCGCGACACGATGGGTCCGTCGTACCCGGAACTGGTCACCGACTTCGAGCGCATCAACCGCATCGCGGTCGCCGAGGAGGCCGCCTTCAACCGCACGCTCGCGGCGGGCTCGCGGCTGTTCGAGGACGCCGCGGCAGCCACCAAAGCCGCAGGCAAGACCGTCGTCTCCGGTAGCGACGCCTTCACGCTGCACGACACCTACGGCTTCCCCGTCGAGCTGACGCTCGAGATGGCGGCCGAAGCCGGCCTGTCGGTCGACGAAGAGGGCTTCCGCGGCCTGATGGCCGAGCAGCGCGCCCGGGCCAAGGCCGACGCCGCCGCCCGCAAGCACGCGCACGCCGATCTGTCCGCCTTCCGAGACCTCGTCGACGCCGGCCCCACCGAGTTCACCGGCTTCGACGAATTGACTTCCGAGGCAAGGATTCTCGGCATCTTCGTCGACGGCAAACGGGTTCCCGTGGTGACGCACGGCACCGAGGGCTCCGACCGTGTCGAGCTCGTCCTCGATCGGACGCCGCTGTACGCCGAGTCGGGTGGCCAGATCGCCGACACCGGCTCCATCACCGGCACCGGCTCGTCGGCCACCGCCAAGGCCGCCGTCACCGATGTGCAGAAGATCGCCAAGTCGCTGTGGGTGCACACCATCAACGTCGAGTCCGGTGAGTTCGTCGAAGGCGACACCGTGACCGCTGCCGTCGACCCGACGTGGCGCCGCGGCGCCACGCAGGGCCACTCCGGCACGCACATGGTGCACGCCGCGCTGCGACAGGTGTTGGGCCCCAACGCCGTTCAGGCCGGTTCGCTGAACCGTCCGGGCTACCTGCGGTTCGACTTCAACTACCAGGGCGCGCTCAGCGACGAGCAGCGCACCGCGGTCGAGGAGGTCACCAACGAAGCGGTGCAGGCCGACTTCGAGGTGCACACCTTCAACGAGAAGCTGGAGAAGGCCAAGGCGATGGGCGCCATGGCCATGTTCGGCGAGTCCTACCCGGACGAGGTCCGCGTCGTCGAGATCGGCGGACCGTTCTCCATGGAGCTGTGCGGTGGTACCCACGTGCAGCGCTCTGCGCAGATCGGCCCCGTCACCATCCTCGGCGAGTCCTCGGTGGGTTCGGGTGTGCGTCGCGTCGAGGCCTACGTCGGTCTGGACTCGTTCCGCCACCTGGCCAAGGAGCGCGCGCTGATGGCCGGGCTGGCCTCGTCGCTGAAGGTGCCCTCGGAAGAGGTGCCCGCCCGCGTGGCCACGCTGGTCGAGAAGCTCAAGGCCGCCGAGAAGGAACTCGACAAGGTTCGCCTGGCCGGTGCCAAGGCCGCCGCCGCGAACGCCGCGGCCGGTGCCGAGCTGATCGGCAAGGTGCGCGTCGTCGCGCAGCGGATGGCCGGCGGCTTCTCCGGTGGCGACCTGCGCACGCTGGTCGGCGACATCAAGGGCAAGCTCGGCTCGGAGCCGGCGGTGATCGCACTCATCGCCGACGCGGGCGACTCGGTGCCGTACGTGGTGGCCGTCAACCCCGCCGCGCAGGACCTCGGATTGAAGGCCAACGAACTGGTGCAGCAGCTGGGCACCGCCGTCGGTGGTCGTGGTGGTGGAAAGGCCGATCTGGCACAGGGTTCCGGTAAGGGGGCAGCGGGTATCGACGCGGGTCTGGCCGCGCTACGCGCTGAACTGGGCCGGAGCTAGCTTTGGCCGATACCGACCGCATGCCCGACCGTCCCGGGACCGGTGACCCCGGTCGCGGTCGACGGCTCGGCATCGACGTCGGCACGGTGCGGATCGGTGTCGCGGTGTGCGACCCCGACGGCATCCTGGCGACTCCGTTGGAGACCGTGCGTCGCGACAAGACGGACAAGCACCTGGGCCGGCTGGTGAAGCTGGCCGGTGAGCAGGAGGCGGTCGAGATCGTCGTCGGATTGCCGCGCACACTGAAGGACAAGTCGAGCGCCTCGGCGCGGGATGCGATCGAGGTGGCCGACGCGCTGGCGGTTCGGGTGGCCCCGATCCCGGTGCGGATGGCCGACGAACGGTTGACGACGGTCACCGCGCAGCGTTCGTTGCGGGAAGCCGGAGTACGTGCGAAAGGCCAGCGGCAGATGATCGATCAGGTGGCAGCCGTCGGCATCCTCCAGAACTGGCTGGACATGCGCCGGTCGGTGCTGGCCGCCGCGGAGCGCGAGGTCGGCGAGTGACCCCGGCCGAGGACATGCGTCCCGACGCCCCGGGCGATGACGACGAGTGGGGCAGCAGCACCCGCATCAAGCCCGAATCGGTGGGCCGGCCCCGCCGCGGCATGAGCCGGGCCGAGCGGGTCCGAGCCGAGCGCAACCGCAAGCGCCGCCGGCGCCGCAGCGTCGTGGCGCTGACGGTGTTCATCGTTGTCGTGGTCGCCGCGGTGTTCCTCGGTTCGCGGCTGTGGCACGGCATCTTCGGGTCGGGCAACGACTACTCCGGTGACGGTGGCAGCGACCTCGTCGTCGAGGTGCACAACGGCGACTCGACCACCGCGATCGGGCAGACCCTGTTCGACCACGGCGTCGTCGCGAACGTGAAGACGTTCGTCCAGGCCGCCGAGGGCAACAAGGCGATGACCGAGATTCAGCCGGGCTTCTACAAGCTGCGGACCGAGATTTCGGCCGCCAACGCAGTGTCCCGGCTCACCGAGAAGAACAACCGGGTGGGCCGCCTGGTGATCCCGGAGGGCCGCCAGCTCGACGACACCACCGACGTCAAGACCAACAAGATCAACCAGGGCATCTTCAGCCTGATCTCGGCGGCCTCCTGCGTCGACCTGGACGGCAAACGCAAGTGCGTGTCCGCCGAGGAGCTGAAGAAGGCCGCCGGTGCCGCCGACGTCTCGGCGTTGCTGGTACCGAGCTGGGCGGCGGGGCCGGTGAAGTCGCTGGGCGCCGACCACCG
Source organism: Mycobacterium sp. SMC-16 (assembly GCF_046250085.1). Lineage (NCBI taxonomy): Bacteria > Bacillati > Actinomycetota > Actinomycetes > Mycobacteriales > Mycobacteriaceae > Mycobacterium > Mycobacterium sp. SMC-16. Next base: position 3,333,890 of record NZ_CP176427.1, on the reverse strand, counting down.
CAGGCTCGAGGGCCTCATCGCACCCGGCACGTGGAACGTCGACCCGGCCGGCACGCCGACGTCGATCCTGTCGGGCCTGATCAGCTCGAGCAGCCGCCAGTACGAGCAGGGCGGCCTGCTCGACGCCGGCGCGACCGCGGGCATGACGCCGTACCAGATTCTGATCGTGGCATCGCTGGTGCAGCGCGAATCCAACCCGCAGGACTTCGCCAAGGTGGCCCGCGTCATCTACAACCGGCTGGCGACCCCGGACCATCGCCGGCTGCAGTTCGACTCGACGGTGAACTACCCGCTGGACCGACAGGAGGTGGCCACCACCGACGCCGACCGCGAGCAGCCGACGCCGTGGAACACCTATGCGCGCGAAGGACTTCCGGTCACGCCGATCTGTTCACCCGGGGCGCCCGCCGTCGTCGCGGCGCAGGATCCGGCCGCGGGCGACTGGCTGTACTTCGTGACCATCGACCTGCAGGGCACGACGGTCTTCACCCGCGACTACCAGCAGCACCTCGCCAGCATCGAGCTCGCCAAACGCAACGGCGTGCTCGACAGTGCCCGATGAGGGCCGCGGTCCTGGGCTCGCCCATCGCACATTCGCGGTCCCCGCAGCTGCATCTGGCGGCCTACCGGGAGCTCGGGCTCACCGACTGGACCTACGACCGCATCGAGTGCACCGGGGAGCAGTTGCCGGGCCTGGTGGGCGGTTTCGGCCCGGAATGGGTCGGTGTCTCGGTCACGATGCCCGGCAAGTTCGCGGCGCTGCGGTTCGCCACCGAACGCACGCAGCGCGCTGAGCTCGTCGGCTCGGCCAACACCCTGGTGCGCGTCGAAGGTGGCTGGCGCGCCGACAACACCGACGTCGACGGGGTCGTCGGCGCGCTGGGTGAGGTGTCCGGTGCGGCGGCGGTACTGGGCTCCGGTGGCACCGCGCCCGCGGCCGTCGTGGCCTTGGCTTCTTTGGGGATCACGGACATCGCGGTGGTCGCGCGCAATGCCGACAAGGCGGCGTCGTTGGTGGCGCTGGGGGAGAAGGTCGGCGTCGAGGCCCGGTGGGTGGCGCTGGGTGAACCGCTGAATTCCCTTGGCGTGGTGGTCAATACGCTGCCCGCCGCGGTGGCCGGCGAGTTCGCCGGGACCGTGGCCGACACGGCGGTGCTGCTCGACGCCATCTACGACCCGTGGCCGACGCCGCTTGCCGCCGCGGTTGCCGCGGCCGGCGGCCGGGTGGTCAGTGGCCTGCAGATGCTGCTGAACCAGGCCTACGCCCAGGTGGAGCAGTTCACCGGGATGCCCGCGCCGCGCGCGGCGATGGCGGCGGCGCTGGCTGCGAGCTGAGCGTAGGGGCGCGGCCATTGGTTCGCGTCGAGCGTGCGTACAGATCGTCAGATCCGCGGCAGATTCAAGCGGTCGCCGCAACAAATGTGGACGGGTCTGACAGTAGCCGGTCGAGTTCCTCGGCCGGGGTGCGCCAGCCGTGGCGTTTGCGGGGTCGTGCGTTGAGTTCAGCGGCGACCTGGTCGAGCCATCCAGGTCCGTAGAACGATAGGTCGGTCCCTTTAGGAAAGTACTGGCGCAGAAGACCGTTGGTGTTCTCGTTGGTGCCGCGCTGCCAGGGGCTGTGGGGGTCGCAGAAGTAGATCGGCAGGCCGAGGGCTTTGGTGATGTCGGCGTGCTTGGCCATCTCGCTACCTTGGTCCCAGGTCAGTGAGCGGCGCAGGATCTCGGGAATCTCCGGGATTTTGGCGCTCATCGCGGCGGCCAACGTCGCGGCGGTGTGGTCGCCCGGCAGGTGCAGCAGCACCACGAACCCGGTGGTGCGCTCCACCAGGGTGCCGATCGCCGAACCTGATGCGGTGCTGCCCAGGATCAGGTCCCCTTCCCAGTGCCCCGGGACCGCCCGATCATCAGCCTCTTTCGGGCGGTCGCTGATGCTGACCATGTCTCTGATTTTGCTTCCGGTTTCATTGCGGCCCTGCGGTTTCCGTCGAACCCGGCCCGTGCGCAGGGCTTCTTTGACGATGCGGGCCAGCTCACCGCGCGGCTGTACATACAGCGCTTGGTAGATCGTTTCGTGGGACACCCACATCTCCGGATCGTCGGGAAAATCAAGGCGCAGTCGGCCCGCGATCTGCGCCGGGCTGTCGTGCTTTTCTAAGCGTGCCACGACCTGCTCCAGCAGGGCAGGGTTGGACTCCAACTTGCGAGTCTTGGGTCGTTTGGCGTTGGTGGTGGCCACCTCCTGAGCCACCCAGGCCCGATATCCGCTGGTCGTGGCTCCACGTTTGCGTTCCTGGTGGATCGTGGTCCGGGACCGCCCCAGAGCCGCTGCGGCCTCGGTGACGGTCGCGCCGGCGGTCAGCAGCTGCTCGAGGCGCCACCGCTCGATAAACGACAACGGCCCCCGCGAGACCCCGGGATCGAGTTCGACCACGGCGCATGACGGATCATCGGTAGGAGCGGGGGTTTTCGGCACGAATCCAGCCTGAGCGACCCACCGCCGGCCCTGGTTCTCTGACACGCCCGCGACCACTGCGGCGTCGGCCACAGTGGCACCGGCATGCATCTCCTGCCAGAACGACGCTTTCACCGCAGCCGAATACCGCGTGCCGCAATGCCGCGGATCGGTTTGATACCCAGCTTCTTTGGCCCATCGCCGACCCGTCGCACCACTCACCCCTGCCACGGTTCCAGCCGCCGTCGGTGACAGCCCCGACCTCAACGCCGCATCGAAAGCATCCCGCACCGACTGCGGAACACCATGACTACCCAAATGACTCCAACGCCTCGGATGCATCGAACAACACCTCTCAAATCAGGTGTTGCAACGACCCCTTGAATCTGCCCGCGTGCGCGGCGCTCTGACTGCACAGTCGCGAGCCGCCGGCTGCTGGAAGGGCCGAAAATTTGGGCCAAGAAGTACGTGAGTGCAGTCGACGTGGTGCTCCGTCAGTCGTGATTGAACTCAGGGACGTCAGCAAGCCTGGAAAGGTACCTCGCTTCAATAATCGCGGCAGCACGTGGAACATTCGTGTCGGGATGCCCCACGCAGCTCACTTAGCCTCGAAACATGGGGGCGGCGTTGGCTATTGGGACGTGGATGACCGCGCTGTGCGTTTACGACCTCCGAGAACGCCGGCTGCCGAACTCGCTCACCTTGCCCGGCGCGGCGGTGATTCTGCTGGCGGCTGTCGTCCTCGGCCGGGGCCTCGCCGCGTTGGCCGGCGCCGCAGCGCTGTGCGCGCTCTACCTTCTGATCCATCTACTGAGCCCCAAGTCCATGGGCGGCGGTGACGTCAAACTCGCGCTCGGCCTCGGTGCGCTGACCGGGATGTGCGGCGCCGATGTCTGGGTGCTCGCCGCGATCGGGGCGCCGCTGCTGACTGCGGTCTGTGCGGTGGTCGTCCTACTGCGGCGGCATGACCGGACCGTCCCGCACGGCCCGTCGATGTGCCTGGCGAGCGCCGCGGCCGTCGCGCTCGGTACCTTTGCCTCACCATGACCACCCGCGCCGCCACCACCGCTGACCTGCCTGCGATCGCCGACATCTACGCGTACTACGTCCTGAACAGCGTGGCGTCGTTCGAGCTCGAGCCGCCCGCGACCGATGAATGGCAGGCGCGGTTCGCCAAGGTCACCGCCGCGGGCCTGCCGTTCCTGGTGGTCGAGCGCGAGGGCAGGGTCGCGGGGTACGCGTACTGCCTGCCCTGGAAATCCCGGCCGGCCTATCAGGGCACGGTGGAGGACTCGATCTACCTGGCGCCGTGGGCCACCGGACAGGGCGCCGGCCGAGAACTGCTGGGCGCGCTGCTGGATGGCGCCCGCGCCACGGGCGTGCGTCAGGTGATCGCGGTGATCGCCGACAGCGGCGACCCGTCGTCCATCGCGCTGCACAAGAAGCTGGGTTTCGACGAGGCCGGACGACTGCGGCAGGTCGGTCACAAGCACGGTCGCGACATCGACACCGTGCTGCTGCAATGCAGCCTGGGCTGACGGATTTCAGCCGGTAAAGGCCCTCATGGGACAATGGGACCCGTGTTGCGATGGACCACAGCAGGTGAATCTCACGGCCGCGCCCTGGTGGCCATGCTCGAAGGCATGGTGGCCGGTCTCTCGGTGACCTCGGACGACATCGCCACGCAGTTGCAGCGGCGTCGTCTCGGCTACGGCCGCGGTGCCCGGATGAAGTTCGAGAAGGACGAAGTCACGCTGCTCGGTGGCGTTCGGCACGGTCAGACGCTGGGTGGCCCGATCGCCATCCAGATCGGCAACACCGAATGGCCCAAGTGGGAGACCGTCATGGCCTCCGACCCGGTCGATCCGGAGGCGCTGGCCAACACCGCGCGCAACGAACCGCTGACCCGGCCCCGGCCCGGACACGCCGACTACGCCGGCATGCTCAAGTACGGCTTCGACGACGCCCGCCCGGTGCTCGAGCGCGCCAGCGCCCGCGAGACCGCGGCGCGCGTCGCGGCCGGCACCATCGCTCGCGCGTTCCTCAAGCAGGCCCTCGGCGTCGAGGTCGTCTCGCACGTCATCTCCATCGGCGCATCGAAGCCTTACGACGGCCCCGTCCCGCAGCCCGAGGATCTGGCGGCCATCGACGACAGCCCGGTGCGTGCCTTCGACAAGGCCGCCGAAGAATCGATGATCACCGAGATCGAGGCTGCCAAGAAGGACGGCGACACCCTCGGCGGTGTCGTCGAAGTGGTGGTCAGTGGACTGCCCGTCGGCCTCGGCTCGTTCATCAGCGGCGACAACCGGCTGGACAGCCAACTGGCCGCCGCCGTCATGGGCATCCAGGCCATCAAGGGCGTCGAGATCGGTGACGGCTTCGAGACCGCACGGCGCCGCGGCAGCGTCGCGCACGACGAGATCTACCCTGGCGCCGACGGCATCACCCGCTCCACCAACCGGGCCGGCGGTCTGGAAGGCGGCATGACCAACGGCCAGCCGCTGCGCGTCCGCGCCGCGATGAAGCCGATCTCGACGGTGCCGCGCGCGCTGGCGACCGTCGACATGGCCACCGGCGAAGAGGCCGTCGCCATCCACCAGCGCTCCGACGTGTGCGCTGTGCCCGCGGCCGGCGTGGTCGTCGAGGCCATGGTGGCGCTGGTGCTGGCCCGGGCCGCGCTGGACAAGTTCGGCGGCGACTCGCTGGCCGAGACCCGCGCCAACGTCGAGAACTACCTGCGTGCGGTGCATGAGCGCGAACCGCAGATGTCCGGATAGCTCGATGGCGCCCAAGGCTGTACTGGTCGGCATGCCCGGTTCGGGCAAGTCGACGATCGGTCGACGGTTGGCGAAGGCGCTGCAGGTGCCGATGCTCGACACCGACGCCAAGATCGTCGAAACCACCGGTCGCAGCATCGCCGACATCTTCGCCGAAGGTGAACCGGTGTTCCGCAAGATCGAGGCCGACGTGATCCGTGACGCGCTGGCCGAACACGACGGCGTCGTGTCGCTCGGCGGCGGTGCGGTGACCACTCCGGAGGTGCGCGAAGCGCTCGTCGGCCACACCGTCGTCTACCTGGAAATCAGTGCGGCAGAAGGTGTTCGGCGCACCGCGGGCGGCGGGCGTCCGCTACTGGCCGGCGACGACCCGGGCGCCAAGTACCGCGAGCTGATGGCGCAGCGCGTGCCGCTGTTCCGGCAGGTCGCCACGCTGCGCGTCAACACCAACCGACGCAATCCCGGCGCCGTGGTCCGCCACATCGTGCACCGGCTCGAGCAGCCGCGCTGTGACGAGCATTCCCGGCGCCGCCGCCGCTCGGCATGGCGCCGGCTGCCCACGGTCCTGAACCCCGGACCGACCACCGAGGCCCCGCCGAGCCCTGCGGCACTGGCAAAACGATTGAAAGGCTCGCAGTGTGACTGACGCTGTCGTCGACCCCGTAGTTGTGAATGTGAACGTCGACCGGCCCTACCCGGTGATCATCGGGACGGGGCTGCTCGGCGACCTCGGCCGTGTCCTGCAGGGTCGGCACCGCGTGGCGATCCTGCACCAGCCGGTACTGACGCAGACGGCCGAAGCGATCCGTAGTTACCTGGCGGACAACGGAATCGACGCGCACCGCATCGAAATCCCGGACGCCGAGGCGGGCAAGGAACTGCCCGTCGTCGGGTTCATCTGGGAAGTGTTGGGGCGCATCGGGATCGACCGCAAGGACGCCATCGTCAGCCTCGGCGGCGGTGCGGCGACCGACGTCGCCGGGTTCGCCGCCGCCACCTGGCTGCGCGGTGTGGACATCGTGCACGTGCCCACGACGCTGCTCGGCATGGTCGACGCCGCCGTCGGCGGCAAGACCGGCATCAACACCGACGCCGGCAAGAACCTCGTCGGCGCCTTCCACCAGCCGCTGGCCGTGCTGGTCGACCTCGCGACGCTGGACTCGTTGCCGCGCAACGAGATCATCGCCGGCATGGCCGAGATCGTGAAGGCCGGCTTCATCGCCGACCCGGTGATCCTGGACCTGATCGAGGCCGACCCGGAGGCCGCGCTGGACCCCGCCGGCACCGTGTTGCCCGAACTCATCCGCCGCGCCATCGCAGTCAAGGCCGAGGTGGTCGCCGCCGACGAGAAGGAGTCGGCGCTGCGCGAAATCCTCAACTACGGACACACTTTGGCGCACGCCATCGAGCGGCGCGAGCGCTACCAGTGGCGGCACGGCGCCGCCGTCTCGGTGGGCCTGGTGTTCGCCGCCGAGCTCGGCCGGCTTGCCGGACGTCTCGACGACGACACCGCTGACCGCCACCGCCGCGTGCTCACCGCCCTGGGTCTGCCGGTCAGCTACGACGCAGATGCCTTCCCGCAACTGCTGGAGTCGATGGCGGGGGACAAGAAGACCCGTTCGGGCGTGCTGCGCTTCGTGGTGCTCGACGGGCTCGCCAAGCCGGGCCGACTCGAAGGCCCGGACCCCTCGCTGCTGGCGGCCGCCTACTCGGTGGTGGCGAAGGACTGAGCCGCGCTCAGTAGACGGGATTGAAAAAGTCGGTGCCGCCGACGGGGCATTCGACCTTGGCTTTCCACGTCGTGCCGGTCTGAATACCCGGGAACCACAGGTTGTGGCTCTGGTTCGCCTGCAGCTGGAACGGCACCTTGTACACCGGCAGGGGCTTGACGGTCTGCCAGCCGAACCACGGCTCGGCGGAGTAGAAGCACAGGCCTTCGCTTCCGGTGGAGGTGATGTGGACCGTGACGCCCGCCGCGTCGCTTGCCGTATCGAGCGATGACGCGGCCTGCGCGGTTCCGGTTCCGAGGAACAGGACTGCCGGGGCGGCCAGGGCGGCGGCTGCCGCGCCGAGGGCGGCGGTGACGGACTTCTTGCGGTTCATGGGGTGCTCCTCTGTCGGGTTTGCGGCTCCGGTTGAGCCGCTCTCACAGGTAGGAGCAGTGAGGACGCGCGAGTCTTACAACTTTTTCGACAGAAAAAAATCGCGGCCGGTCCGAGGACTGGCCGCGATTCTCGTGTCCGAGTCTCAGGACTCGGGGTTGGTCTTGGGGCGGGTCTCGATGATCTCGGTTTCGCCTTCGGCACCTTCGGTGGGGACCGCAACGGCGACGGCAGCGAACACATCGGTGTCGGCGCGCTCGCCCTCACCGGCGTGGTCGTGCTTCGGGGCCGGCGGGGCCTTACGGTCGATCAGCCAACGGCCGAGAGAGACACCGCAGACGCCGCCCACGAAGACGATCAGGGCGGTGAACGCGGCGAACGTGGTGAGCTCGGCGGCCAGTGCGTCGACGTAGATGTTGTCGTAGAACTGGCCGATCAGCCACGCGAAGAAGCCGCTGACGACGCCGGCGAACAGACCGCCGACCAGCCACGCCATGGCCAGGTCCTCGCGGCGGTCGGGGTCGGGCTGCGCCTTCGCGTCGCTCTGGCCGTCGAGAACGCCCCAGACGAAGGCCGCGACGATGTACAGCACGACGAGCGTGACGCTGATGATCAGTGACTGTTTTTCCCAGGCCCCGATCATCGCGCCCTGCAGCAGTCGGACGATCACCATCAACGCCGCAAAGACGATTCCGCGCAGCAACCACTTACTCATGAGCAGACAGCGTAGCGAGTAGCGTCACATATCGTGACAATTTCCCACCGGCGCCACATTCTGCGTCGCCATCTGGCGGCCGCCGAGCTGGATGCGATCCTGGTAACCGACCTGGTCAACGTCCGTTATCTGTCCGGCTTCACCGGATCCAACGCGGCATTGCTGATTCCCAGTGAGCAGGACGGGGACGGGGAGACGTTTCTTCTCGCCACCGACGGGCGGTATCGGACGCAGGCGGCACAGCAGGCCCCTGACGCGCAGATCGTCATCGAGCGGGCGTGCGCGCCGCAGCTGGTGCGGGCCGCGGAGGCCGCCGGCGTGAAGCGGCTGGGCTTCGAAAGTCACGTCATGACCGTCGACGCCCACGCGGCGCTGCAGCGGGTCAGCGGCGACCTCGAACTGGTCCGGGCTCCGGGCATGGTCGAGGCGCTGCGTGAGGTCAAGGACGCCGGCGAGATCGCGATCCTGCGACTGGCCTGCGAGGCCGCCGATGCCGCGCTCAAAGACCTGATCGAATCGGGCGGGCTGCGGGCCGGCCGCACCGAGAAGGAGGTCGGCCGCGAACTGGAGGCGCGGATGCTGGACCACGGTGCCGACGGCCCGTCGTTCGAGACCATCGTCGCGACGGGCGCCAACTCGGCGATACCGCACCACCGGCCGACGGACGCGGTGCTGGCGGCCGGTGACTTCGTCAAGATCGACTTCGGCGCACTGGTCGCGGGCTACCACTCCGATATGACCCGAACGTTCGTGCTGTCGCCCGTGGCGCAGTGGCAGCGCGACATCTACGACCTGGTCGCGACGTCGCAGCGGGCGGGCCGGGAAGCCCTGGTGCCGGGCACGACGCTGTCGGCGGTGGACCGGGCATCGCGCCAGGTCATCGCCGATGCGGGCTATGGCGAACAGTTCTCTCACGGGCTCGGGCACGGCGTCGGGTTGCAGATTCACGAAGCGCCGGGAATCAACTCCGCCGCCGCCGGTACACTGCTTGCTGGCTCTGTGGTCACCGTGGAGCCCGGTGTCTACCTGCCCGGCCGGGGCGGCGTCCGAATCGAGGACACGCTGGTCGTGGGCAGCGACAAGACACCCACACCTGAGTTACTTACCCGGTTCCCCAAGGAACTGGCCATCCTCTGATGACAGAGAGCTAGGAGCAGTACCGACCGTGGCATCTACCGCCGACTTCAAGAATGGTCTCGTCCTCAACATCGAGGGCCAGCTGTGGCAGATCACCGAGTTCCAGCACGTCAAGCCCGGCAAGGGCCCGGCCTTCGTGCGCACCAAGCTCAAGAACGTGCTGTCGGGCAAGGTCGTCGACAAGACCTTCAACGCCGGTGTGAAGGTGGAGACCGCGACCGTCGACCGTCGGGACGCCACCTACCTGTACCGCGACGGCAGTGACTTCGTCTTCATGGACGCCGAGGACTTCGAGCAGCACCCGCTGCCCGAATCCCTCGTCGGCAACGCCGCCGGCTTCCTGCTGGAGAACCTGCAGGTGCAGATCGCGTTCCACAACGGCGCACCGCTGTACCTGGAACTGCCCGTCAGCATCGACATCGTCGTCGCGCACACCGAGCCGGGCCTGCAGGGCGACCGCTCGAACGCCGGCACCAAGCCCGCCACCCTCGAGACCGGCGCCGAGATCCAGGTCCCGCTGTTCATCAACATCGGCGACAAGCTCAAGGTGGACACCCGCGACAGCAGCTACATCAGTCGGGTCAATGCCTGACCGTCGCTCCGACAAGGGTCGGCACCAGGCGCGCAAGCGCGCCGTCGACCTGCTGTTCGAGGCCGAGGCCCGCGGGATCACCGCTGCCGAGGGCGCGAAGCTGCGCAACGCGATCGCCGACAGCGACCCCGAGGTCTCGGTCCTGAACCCGTACACGGTGACCGTCGCCAACGGCGTCACCGAGCACGCGGCGCACATCGACGACCTGATCTCGGCGCACCTGCAGGGGTGGACGCTCGATCGCCTGCCCGCGGTGGACCGGGCGATCCTGCGCGTCGCGGTGTGGGAGCTGCTGCACGCGACGGACGTGCCGGAACCGGTGGCCGTCGACGAGGCGGTCGAGCTGGCGAAGAGCCTGTCCACCGATGAATCGCCCGGCTTCGTCAACGGCGTCCTCGGCCAGGTGATGCTGGTGACGCCGCAGATCCGGGCGGCTGCGGCGGCGGTCCGGGGCGAATAGCCGTGGACGAGCCGCAGGACTGGGCGCCGTACTCGAGTGTCGAGGATGCGGCGAAGGTCTACCTGCGCGATCCGGAGCTGGCGCTCGAGCAGTTGCGGTCGGTTGTCGACTTCCGGTCCATCAAGTCCTTCATCATGTCGCGCGGCGCGTCCGAGGAGTCCTGGGGCGACGCCGTGTGGCAGGAGGTCGTCCTCACCGACGGCGAGCGGCTCATCATGTGGCGGGCCGACGATGACGCCAACGGTGACGACGAGCACCCGCGCCGGACGTTGGACACCTCGGTGCGGACCATCCTGTTGTCCACCATCACCGACCACATCCTGACGACCCAGTTCGAGGTACTGGCCGACGGCACCCGGCGCCTGGCCGAGGTGCGGCTGCGGATGTACACCCAGCTGATCACCCGTAGCCGGCAGAAGTCGGCCATCGATACCGATTTCTTCTGCGAGTCGTTCCGGTACACCAAATCCGTCGACGACGGTGGCCTGGCCCAGATGCAGCGGCTGCTGCAATTCGGCCGCGAACTTTCGCACGCCTTGTAGCCCGTCGTCCCGGACATCGGGAGCAATCGTGACCCACGTCTCAGTAACGCCGTTACAGTCGGATGATGGGAACCGAGCGAGTGATCGCCGAGGTCGGCGAAGACGGCCTGCACCTGCACGCCTGCAGCCTGTGTGAAGCCATGTGCGGCTTGGAGATTCAGGTGTCCGGCGGCAAGGTCGCCGGCATCCGGCCCAACAGGGCCGACGCCTGGAGCGCGGGCCACATCTGTCCGAAGGGCGCGTCCCTCGGCGCGCTGCACGAAGACCCCGACCGCATCCGCCGGCCGATGATCAAGATCGACGGGCAATGGCACGAGGTCGACTGGGACACCGCATTCCGCCGCTGCACCGAGCTGCTCGCTCCGATCATCGCAGAGCACGGCATCGGCGCGGTCGCGGCGTACACGGGAAACCCACTGGCGCATTCGTTTTCGCTGTCGCGGTATGCCGCGATCCTGCTGGGTCTGTCTGGTATGCCGATCACCTATTCGCCGGGCACCATCGATCAGTGGCCGAAAAACCTGTCGTCGCACCTGATGTACGGCAGCTGGTGGGCGTTCCCGACACCGGACGTGCAGCGCACCGACCTGCTGGTGGTGATGGGCGCCAACCCCGCGGCGTCGCAGGGCTCGTTGCTGGCTGCCCCCGACATCATGGGCATCATCGGCGGAATCCGTAAGCGCGGCAAGGTGATCGTCATCGACCCGGTGCGCACCCAGACCGCCGCCAAGGCCGACGAGTGGCTGCCGATCACGCCCGGCACCGATGCGGCGCTGCTGCTCGGCGTCATCCACGCGGTGTTCGACGAAGGGCTGGTCAACCTCGGCCAACTGGAGCAGCACCTCGACGGGGTGGGCGAGCTGTGCCGGGCCGTCGCCGACTGGTCGCCCGAAAGAGTCTGCGCCGCAACGGGTATCGATGCGGAACGGATCAGGGCGCTGGCGCGTGAGCTGGCCGGCACGCCCCGCGCCGTCGTCTACGGCCGGATCGGTACCTGCAACCAGGAATTCGGCAGCCTCGCGAGTTGGCTCATCGATGTCGTCAACATCGTCACCGGACACTTCGACGTCCCCGGCGGCACGATGTTCGCCACCCCGACCGCATGGACCGTCACCAGCCAGACCATCCCGGGACTGGAAGACGGGGCGCCCAACTTCGGCCGCTACCAGACCCGGGTCCGCGGGGCCAAGGAAGTGCTGGGACAGGTCCCGATCTCGTGCATGCTCGAGGAGATCACCACCCCGGGCGCGGGCCAGCTCAGAGCCCTCATCACCGTCGCGGGAAACCCCGTGCTGTCGACGCCGGGCGGCGACAAACTCGATGAGGCGCTGCCGCAGCTGGACGCGATGATCTCGGTCGACCTGTGGCTCAACGAGACCACCCGGCACACCGACGTCATCCTGCCCGGCCCCTCGGCTCTCGAGCAGGCGCACTCCGCGGACCTGCTCCTGGGTACGGCGATCAACAGCTTCGCGCGGTACTCGCCGCCGGTGTTCCACCGCGCGGACCCCACCGCACCGGAGGAGTGGGAGATCCTGATCCGGCTCACCGGGCTGTGCACCGGCACCCCGGCCGAGGACGTCGACGTCGCCGCGCTCGATGACGGCTGGTTCGACTACCTGTGCTTCACGCAGGGGCTCGACGGTGCCGAAATCCGGGCGAAGTACGACCACGGCGGCCCCGAGCGCATGCTCGACCTGACGCTCCGGACCGCGGCATTCGGCGACCGGTACGGCGAGAAGCCCGACGGGCTGACACTCGCGAAGCTCAAGGCCCATCCGGACGGCATCAACTACGGCCCGATGGTGCCGCGCGTGCCCGAGATTCTCGGTACCGCCGACAAGAAGATCCGCGTGGCCCCGCAGTACCTGCTCGACGACCTGCCGCGCCTGGCCGCGCGGCTCGAGCGTCCGGCCGACGAGCTCGTGCTGGTCAGCCGTCGGCATCTGCGGTCCAACAACTCCTGGCTGCACAACGTCGGCGCGCTGATGAAGGGCCGCGACCGCTGCACGCTGCTGATGCACAGCCGCGACGCCGCCGCGCGGGGCATCGCGGACGGTGACGACGCCGAAGTCGCCTCGGGCGCCGGGAAGATCGTCGTCCCCGTCGAGGTGACCGACGCCATCAAGCCGGGCGTGGTGTCCATGCCGCACGGCTGGGGGCACGGCCAACCCGGCACCCGCCTGGGCGTCGCCAACTCCGCGCCCGGGGTGAACACCAACATCCTGTCGCTACCGGATTTCCTCGATGAGCCGTCGGGCAACGGTGCGCTCAACGGGATTCCGGTGACGGTGTCTGCGGCGGGGAGCTAGTCGCGGTTTCCCTCGAATCCACGCGGGAGCAATGCAGACGACGACGAAGTGCAGGAGTTCAATCGCGACCGTGATCTGCCCTGATGATTGAACTCAGGGAACGCCAACGGCCCGAAAAAGTACCTGTCTTCAATCAGAGGTGGCTGCCTGTGCCTCGTAGTTGAAGCTACGTAATTCTCCGGCCCTACGGCGAGCGTGTGGCCTGGCGTGATGATTGCGGCGTGTCGCCACCGGTATCCGCCACGCTCGGCGTAGCGCCGCGCAGAGTCGGGCCCGCCCCTTTTGGATTCATCGAGATTCGAACTGCCACGCGTTCCCGAGGTGGCGTAATGGTGGTTGATTTCGGCATTTTCCCTGTTCACGGCCATGTCGAGGCGGCGTAATGCGGGTACTTTCGAACCACCCGATTCGGGGGTGCAGACCTGAGGGGCGCAGGTCCCTAGGTTCAACCGCATGCCCGAGTCCTCCCCGACGCCGCTGCGCCGGCGCGCCGACCGCGCCCGCCAGGTGGCCGACGTGCTGCGCCACCAGGTGCGCGACGGGGTCTACGCGGCGGGCCTGCCGGGTGAGGCCGAGCTGGTCGCCGAGTTCTCGGTATCCCGCAACACCGTGCGCGAGGCCCTGGCGATCCTCAAGGCCGAGGGGCTGATCGACCGGGGACCGCGCGTCGGCACCCACGTTGCGCAGCGCAAATACGATCACGGCCTGCACGCGCTTGTCGGGCTCAAGGAGACCTTCAAGGATTACGGTGACGTCCGCAACGAAGTGCGCGCGGTCACCCAGCTGCCGGCTCCCGCGGCCGTGGCGCGCCGGCTGCAGCTGACCCCCGGCGAGCCCGTCGTCTTCATCGAGCGGCTGCGCTACCTGGGCGACCTGCCGCTGAGCCTGGATCTGACGTACCTGGCACCCGACATCGGCGCCGCGGTGCTCGAACACTCGCTGGAGAGCAACGACGTGTTCGCGTTGATCGAGCAGGTCACCGGGCACCGGCTGGGCTCGGCGGACATTGCACTGGAAGCGGTTTCCGCCGATCCGCACACCGCGGCCACGCTGGACATCCCGGCCGGCGGCGCGATCCTGATGCTCGAACGGCTCACGACTCTCGACGACGGGCGTCCCGTCGACCTCGAATACATCCGACTGCGTGGTGACCGAATCACCATGCGCGGCAACCTGTTACGGAGTGAATCATGACGCTGGTCAACAACCAACGAGCCGATGTCCCGGTCACCATCGACGAGTCGCTGTGTATCGAGGGCTGCACGCTGTGCGTCGATGTCTGCCCGCTGGACTCGCTGGCCATCAACCCCGACAACGGCAAGGCCTACATGCACGTCGACGAATGTTGGTACTGCGGGCCATGCGCCGCGCGCTGCCCAAGCGGTGCCGTCTCCGTCAACATGCCCTACCTCATCCGCTAAGGACCTCAATGAACCCCACTCGCCTCGCTGCCCTGGCCGCGACCGTCGTCCTTGCCGCCACCGGCTGCTCGGTCGATTCGGCCGGCACGGACGACAACGCCGTCAACGTGGTCATCGGCTACCAGTCCAAGACCATCAACACCGTCACCGCGGGAACGTTGTTGCGCGCCCAGGGCTACCTGGAGCATCGCCTCGACGACATCGGCGCCAAGACCGGCAAGAAGTACCACGTCGAATGGCAGGACTACGACACCGGTGCACCGATCACCGCGCAGATGGTCGCCGAGAAGATCGACATCGGCTCGATGGGTGACTACCCCATGCTGATCAACGGATCGAAGACCCAGAGCAACGAACGCGCCAAGACCGAACTGGTGGCGGCCACGGGCTCCAGCCCGACCGGGTCGCTGAACATGGTTGTGGTGAGCCCGGATTCACCGGTGCAGTCGCTCAGCGAGCTGGCCGGACAGAAGGTGTCGGCCAGCGTCGGGTCGGCCGGTCACGGGACGCTCGTTCGGGCGCTGGGCAAGGAGGGGATCTCCGGCGTCGAGGTGCTCAACCAGCAGCCGCAGATCGGCGCGTCGGCGCTGGAATCGGGTCAGGTCAGGGCGCTTTCGCAGTTCGTCGCCTGGCCGGGTCTGCTGGTGTTCCAGAACAAGGCCCGCCTGCTGTACGACGGCGCCGAGCTGAACTACCCGACCTGGCACGGCGTCGTCGCCCGACGGGCCTACGCCGCAGCACATCCCGAGGTGCTCGACGCGTTCCTACAGGCACAGCTCGATGCCACCGACTTCCTCAACGCCAAACCTCTGGAGGCGGCAAAGATCGTCGCGCAGGGCAGCGGCCTGCCGCAGGAAGTCGTGTACCTGTACAACGGCCCTGGCGGCACCCGGTTCGACACCACACTGAAGCCGTCGCTCGTGGACGCACTGAAAGGTGATGTGCCGTACCTGAAGTCGATCGGTGACTTCGCCGACCTGGACGTCGCCAAGTTCGTCGAGGACGGACCGCTGCGCAAGGCCTTGTCGGAACGCGGCCGCGACTACAACGCCGAGGCCGCCCGCACTGCGAACCCGTCGGTCGTGCACGGTACCGACCCGGTGTGCAACATCCCGGTCGACTACCCCGCGCTGGCCGGTGAGCTGTGGCAGGACGGTTCGGACACCACGCAACCGGCGGCCAACCCGACGTGCCTGTTGAAGGCGATCCGGGCGGTGGAGGCCAAGGGCGCCAAGGTCCGCGCTGCCTACGTACCGGATGCCGAGCTCGGAACCCGTTGGCTGGCAGACAAATCCGTGTGGGTGCAGCAGGGTGCGGAGTTCGTGCCCTTCGACACCGACGCCGGCGCGCGCCGCTACCAGGCGGCCCATCCCGGTTCGTCGGTGGTGACCTACCAACAGGCGCTGGTGGGTGTGGCATGACAGCCATCGCCGCGGTGACCGCCGCGCCGGCGCGACCGGCCGAGACCGAGGTGTCGCGGCGCCAGGGGCCGGCCAAATGGCGCGGCTACGCCGTCAAGGCGCTGTCGGTCATTGCGGCCGTTGGCATCTGGCAGTTGCTGACGGCGGGCCACGTCCGGTTCTGGTTGCGGTTCGACAACCTG
This sequence comes from Mycobacterium sp. SMC-16, assembly GCF_046250085.1. Classification (NCBI taxonomy): domain Bacteria; kingdom Bacillati; phylum Actinomycetota; class Actinomycetes; order Mycobacteriales; family Mycobacteriaceae; genus Mycobacterium; species Mycobacterium sp. SMC-16. The sequence goes on along the minus strand of NZ_CP176427.1, from coordinate 3,317,777 downwards.
CCGACGGTGACCCAGATCGCCGCGAAGTTCATCGAGCGACTGGGCGCCACGCAGTACTGGCTCGACCTGACGCAGTCGGTGATCCGGATCGTCAGTGGCTTCGGGCTGGCGGCGGTGATCGGCGCTGCCGTCGGTATCGCGCTGGGCCGGTCGCGGCTGTTCGCCGACATCGTCGGCCCGCTGACAGAGTTGGCGCGCCCGATCCCGGCCATCGCCCTGGTGCCCGTCGCCATCCTGCTGTTCCCGACCGACGAGGCCGGCATCGTGTTCATCACGTTCCTGGCGGCGTTCTTCCCGATCATGGTCAGCACCCGGCACGCCGTGCGGGCCCTGCCGACGCTGTGGGAGGACTCGGTGCGGACCCTCGGCGGCAGCCGCTGGGATGTGTTGCGGCAGGTCGTGTTTCCGGGTGTCCTGCCCGGGCTGTTCGGCGGCCTGTCGGTCGGTATGGGTGTGGCGTGGATCTGTGTGGTGTCGGCGGAGATGATCTCCGGCCGGCTCGGCGTCGGCTACCGCACGTGGCAGGCCTACACGGTGCTGGACTACCCGAGCGTCTTCGTCGGCATCATCACCATCGGAGCGCTGGGGTTCGGCACCTCGGCCGCGGTGGAACTGATCGGCCGGCGGCTGACGCGCTGGCTGCCGCGTGGTGAGGAGAACGCACGATGACCGCTGTACTCACCTCCGGCCTGCGCCTGGAACTCGACCGAATCCGGCTGTCCTACACCGGCGAGCCGGTCGTGGACGGGCTGAGCCTGACGGTGCAGCCGGGGGAGATCCTGGTGCTGACCGGCCCGTCGGGTTGCGGCAAGTCGACGGTGCTGCGGGCGCTGGCCGGGCTGCTGAAGCCCGACGCCGGGCGGGTCCTGGCGGACGGCGAACCGGTGATCACCACGTCGCGTGACCGCGGCATGGTGTTCCAGGACAGCGCGCTGTTGCCCTGGCGCACAGTGCGATCCAACATCGAACTGGCACTGCAGCTGCGCGGCGTGCCGCGGGCCGGCCGGCGCGAGCGCGCCGACCGCTGGATCGACGAGGTCGGGCTCACCGGGTTCGCCGACTTCCTGCCGAAGAGCCTGTCCGGCGGCATGCGCCAGCGCGTCCAGCTGGCACGCGGCCTGGCCGGGGCGCCGCGGGCGGTCCTGATGGACGAGCCGTTCGGCGCCTTGGACGCCAAAACCCGGAATGCCATGCAGCACCTGCTGATCGACACCTGGCAGGCCCATCCCACCACCATCGTGTTCGTCACGCACGACGTCGACGAGGCCCTCGCCCTGGGCGACCGGGTGGCGGTCCTCGGCCGCGCCGGCCAGCCGCTGCGCGCGCTGCTGGACGTCCCGAGTCCTCGCGATGCCGATGTTCCCCGCACCGAGCTGCGGGCCGAAATCCTTGGAGCACTGCACCAATGAGCACTCTGGACATTCCAGACCTCGACAATCCCGTCCGTCTCGACTGTGACGTCCTGGTGATCGGCGGCGGCACCGCCGGCACCATGGCGGCCCTGACCGCCGCCGAGAGCGGCGCCCAGGTGCTACTGCTGGAGAAGGCGCACGTCCGCCACTCCGGTGCCCTGGCCATGGGCATGGACGGCGTCAACAACGCCGTCGTCCCGGGCAAGGCCACCCCGGAGGACTACGTCGCCGAGATCACCCGGGCCAACGACGGAATCGTCAACCAGCGCACCATCTACCAGACCGCGACGCGCGGTTTCGCCATGGTGCAGCGGCTCGAGCGCTACGGCGTGAAGTTCGAGAAGGACGAACACGGCGAATACGCCGTGCGCCGTGTGCACCGCTCCGGCTCGTACGTGCTGCCGATGCCCGAGGGCAAGGACGTCAAGAAGGCGCTGTACCGCGTGATGCGGCAGAAGGCCATCCGGGAGAAGCTGCGCATCGAGAACCGGCTGATGCCGGTTCGCGTTCTCACCGAGAACGGGCGCGCCGTCGGTGCGGCCGCATTCAACACGCGCACAGGCGAATTCGTCACGGTGGGGGCCAAGGCCGTCATCCTGGCGACCGGGGCCAGCGGCCGGCTCGGGCTGCCGGCCTCGGGGTACCTGTACGGCACGTACGAGAACCCGACCAACGCCGGTGACGGCTACTCCATGGCGTACCACGCGGGCGCCGAGCTCTCGGGCATCGAGTGCTTCCAGGTGAACCCGTTGATCAAGGACTACAACGGGCCCGCCTGCGCCTACGTCGCCAATCCTTTCGGCGGCTACCAGGTGAACGCGCTGGGGGAGCGGTTCGTCGACTCGGACTACTGGTCAGGCCAGATGATGGCCGAGGTCAAGAGCGAGATCGAATCGGCTCGCGGCCCGATCTACCTCAAGGTCACCCACCTGCCGGACGAGACCATCACCGCGATGGAGAACATCCTGCACACCACCGAGCGGCCGACCCGCGGTACCTTCCACGCCAACCGCGGCCACGACTACCGCACCCACGACATCGAGATGCACATCTCCGAGATCGGTTTGTGCAGTGGGCATTCCGCATCCGGGGTGTGGGTCGACGAACACGCCCGCACCACCGTGCCCGGCCTGTACGCGGCCGGTGACATGGCGTGCGTCCCGCACAACTACATGATCGGGGCGTTCGTCTACGGCGACCTGGCCGGTGAACACGCCGCGTCGACGCTGGCGGATGTCGAAGCGCCCGTGGACCTTCCGCAGGACCAGCTGGCCGAGGCCCACGAGCTGATCTACCGCCCGCTGCGGCATCCGGACGGCCCACCGCAGCCGCAGGTCGAGTACAAGCTGCGCCGCTTCGTGAACGACTATGTGGCCCCGCCCAAGACCGCGACCAAGTTGTCCATCGCGGTCCGCACGTTCGAGCGGATGGCCGAAGAGATCGAGCAGATGGGCGCCCGCACGCCGCACGAGCTGATGCGCACCGTCGAGGTGTCGTTCATCCGGGACTGCGCCGAGATGGCGGCCCGGTCGTCGCTCACGCGGACCGAATCACGGTGGGGGCTGTACCACGATCGCGCCGACATCCCCGAGCGCGACGACGAACAGTGGCGCTATCACCTGAACCTGCGCAAGGGCTCCGGCGGTGAGATGGAGTTCCTGAAGCGCCCGGTGGCACCGTATTTCGTGCCGGTGCCCGATCTGGACCACCTGCCGTCGGACCACGCTGTGCAGCATGTGCACCAGCCGGACCTGGTCGGCGGTAAGGCGCCGGCGACCGCGGCCTCGCGGCTGCGCCCGACCGAGCCGGTGACGCCACCGTCGCCGCGCATCGCCGCCGTGGTGGCGCTGGAGGAACCGACGCTCGCCGAGCTGACCGAATACCTGCAGGACGCCGACGCGGGAGTCCGGCGAGCTGCTGTCGCCGTGCTGGTGGAGAACCTGCCGGACGGCTACCAGCCGGACCTGGTCGCCGCGCTCGGTGACGCGGACGGCTCGGTGCGTGCGGAGAGTGCCGACGCCTTGCGGGAGCTGGTCGAGGTGCTGCCCGATCCAGCGGCGGTGACTCCGTACCTGCCCTCCGCCGACCCGATCGTGCGGGCCGTGACGCTGTACGTCCTGAGCTCGCGCCGTGTCGGTGCGGGCCCGGATTACCGTGCCGCGGTGACCGATCCCGATCACCGCGTACGTATCGAGGCGGTACGCGCCTTGGTGTCCGTCGATGACGTCAACGGGGTGGCCGCGGCCGCGGCCGACGACAACCGCGAGGTGCGGATTGCCGCGAGCAACGGGCTGGCCACGCTCCGGTCGGGCGCCGACACCGTGCGCCGGCTGCTGGCCGACCGCGACCCGCTGGTGCGTGCGGCAGCGCTCGCCGCGCTGGCCGCTGTCGGCTGCGCCGAGCAGGACGTGCCGGAAGTGCAACGGGCGCTGCGGGAATCAGCGTGGCAGATCCGCCAGGGGGCGGTGCGGGCACTGTCCGGCGCGGAACCGGCGGTCGCCGTCGAACCGCTGTCGCAGGCGCTGCACGACCCGCATCTGGATGTGCGCAAGGCCGCGGTGCTCAGCCTGACCCGGTGGGCCGATTCCGAGGAAGCCGCGCGGTCGGCGCTAGGTATCGCACTGGAAGACGGTGACGCCGACGTGCGGGCCTACGCGCGGCACGCGCTGACGACCTCCTGAATCCGGGCGAAAGGCCGCTCGGCCTCCAACAGGAAGGCCAGTTCGAGCAGCGTGCGCTCGTCCCCGTAGGCGGCAGACAGCTGGACGCCGACCGGTAGGCCGTCGGGTGAGCGGTGCAGCGGCAGCGAGATCGCCGGGGTGCCCGCGATGTTGTTGAGCGGGGTGTAGGCGACATACCGGCGCAGGCGGTCGATCAGATCGGGGAACTCGACCGTTGGCGCCAGGTAGCCGAGCCGCGGCGTGGTGTGCGACAGCACCGGCGACAGCACGACCTCGTGCCGGGCGAACATCTGCGCGTATTGATCGGCGATGCGTCGCAGACGTAGCAGGGCACCGGGCGTGCGGTGCAGGTTCCGCCGGTGGTGTGCCCGCAGCCCCAGGCTCAGGCCATCGGCCTTGGCAGCGTCGAACGACCGGTCCAGGATCAACCGGCCGGTGCCGACCGCGAGATCGGCCAGCAGCGCCCAGTATTGGACGAAGTCGTCGGCGAACTGGGCGGTGACCGGCAGCGTGATCGGCTCGACGATGTGGCCCGCGGCCTCGAGCACCGCCGCGGTGTCTTCGACGGCGGCGCGGGTGGCGTCGTCGACCGGCTCGCCCGTGACGCTGTCGAACAGCACGCCGACGCGGAGGATCCGTTGGGCCGGCCCGTTCACCCGCCCGATGGGCGCGAGTTTCGGATTGCGCCAATGGTTCTCGCACGCCGCGACGAACGCGGCGGTGTCGCGGACGCTGCGGGTCAGAACGCCCTCGGAGATCATGTTGATCGGCAGATGACTGGCCTGCTCGCCGTCGCGGTGCCGGCCCCGGCTGGGCTTCAGCCCGACCAGGCCCGCGCAGGCGGCGGGGATGCGGATGGAGCCGCCGCCGTCGTTGGCGTGTGCGATCGGCACGACGCCCGCGGCGACCAGGGCGGCCGATCCGCCCGACGAGGCACCGACGGAAAACTCTGTGTGCCACGGGTTCCGGACCGGCGGCTCGGTCATGTACTCCGTGGTGGCGTTGAAACCGAACTCGGGCATCCGGCTCTTGCCGAGCAGCGTCAGGCCCGTGCTGAGGAGCTGCGTCGCGTAGGCGCCGTCCTGCTTCGCGGGCCGGGCCCTGAACGCCTCCGAACCGTGCGTGGTCGGCAGGCCGGCGACGTCGGTGTTGTCCTTGATGAAGGTCGGGACACCGAAGAACTCGGCGTCCGGGCCGGTGCCGTGCCGCGGTGGCAGATCGCATGCCACCGCCCGCAGTTCGGGGTCGACGAGTTGTGCGCGGGCGATCGCCGCGGCGGCCAGTTCATCCGGGCTGACCTTCATGTCGCGCACCAGGCGGGCCAGCCCGACGGCGTCGTGGTCACCGAGCGCGTCGTCATCGAAGGCGTGGATCGTGGTCATGGGCGCCTCATTCTCCGAGTACTCGGTGTAGGTAGTCGTTGGCGAATGTTCTTCTGGGGTCCAGCTTCTCGCGGACGGCGAGGAAGTCGTCGAATCGCGGATAGCTGTCCCGCAGATCAGCCGCCGTGCGGTTGTGCATCTTGCCCCAGTGCGGACGCCCGTCGTGGCGGCGCATGATCTGCTCGACCGCGGCGAAGTACTCGGTCGGATCGTCACGCACGTATCGGTGCACCGCGATGTACGCGCTGCGGCGCCCGTACGCGGTGGACAACCAGTTCTCGTCGTCGGCGGCGGCGCGGACCTCGATGGGAAAGCTGATACGCCAACCGCGTTCGGCGATGAGGCTGCGGACCTCGTCGAAGGCGGCGCCCATCGACTCGTAGGGAACGGCGTACTCCATCTCGCGGAACCGCACGCGGCGGGGCGAGGTGAACACCCGGTCGGAGCGCTGGGTGTGTTCACGGTCGGACAGGAACCGGGTGACGGTGCGGTTCAGGGTGGGCACCGCAGCCGGCAGCGCGCTTCCGGCAGCACAGATCGCGCCCAGCACACCGTTCTCGAGCAGTTCCTCCTCGATCCACTGCGACACCCGGTTGGTGGACTCGAGCGGGGTGTAGGCGGGCAGCCGGATGTTGGCCTTGGTGAACGCGGTGTCGGTGTGCGGGAACCAGTAGAATTCGAAATGGTCTGTGTGCGTGCAGCGTTCGTCGAACGTCGCGACGACGTCGTCGACCGGCTCGACGCGTTCGATAGCGTGGATCGCGAAACCGGGCACGCACTGCAGCGTCACCTCGACGATGATCCCCAGCGCGCCCAGGCCGACGCGCGCCGCGGGCAGCCACTCGCTGCTCTGCTCCTCGTCGATGCGGACCAGCTCGCCGGTGCCCGAGACCAGGGTCAGCCCGACGACCTGGGTCGCCAGACCCCCGAAGGCCAGCCCCGTGCCGTGGGTGCCGGTCGAGATGGCGCCGGAGATGGTCTGGCGGTCGATGTCGCCCATGTTCTCGAGCGCGAGTCCGTGCCGTGCCAGTAGCCGCGTCAGTTGCCACAGCGGCGTTCCGCCGCCGACGGTGACCCGCTTGCGCTCGCGGTCGACGTCGAGCACCCCGGCCAGGGCACCCAGGTCCAACTGGATGTCGGGCGCGACGGCGATGCCGGTGAAGCTGTGCCCGGACCCGACGACCTTGATCAGCCTGCCGGTCGCCGTCGCGCGGATGACGGCGTCACACACTGCCTGAACGGTCGTGGGCCGCAACACTTCCGTCGGGTGCGCGGTCTCGCAGCGCCCCCAGTTGGTCCAGGTCACAGGAACGTCTTCCCCTCGCCTCGGTAGGTGGGCGCCGTGCCGACGGTCGTGCCGTCGTCGACCATGGCGAACGCGTCGACGTGCTCGCTGAGCTCACCGGCCTTGCAATGCCGGAACCACACGCGGTCGCCGACTTTCAGTGCCCCAGCGGCTTTTCCGGTGACCGGGGTCTGCACCTCGCCTGCCATCTCCGCGGGCAGCAGACTCAGCCCCGGCGGCCAGACCGGCAGTGGCACGCGGTCCCGGGCGGGCGGTCCGGAGGCGATCCAGCCGCCGCCCAGTACCGTCGCGATCTGCGGGGCCGGCTTGCGCACGACCGACAGCGCGAACGCGGCGGCCGGCGCCGGCGTGAAGCCGCGATAAGTGTCGAACAGGTGCGGACCGAAAAGTCCACTGCCGGCGGCGATCTCGGTGACCGCCGGGTCCGAGGCGGTGTATTCGAGCGATCCGGTGCCGCCCCCGTTGACGAATTCGAGGTCGGCCACCTGCCGTACCGCGGATACCGCGAGACCGCGGCGTTCGAGCAGCTCGTCCTTGGATCGTCGTTGCATCCACCGGATCAGTTGCGACCGTGCGGCCTGACCCCGGACATCGTCACCGACGCCGGCGATCTGGGCCTCGTAGGACATGAGGCCCACCAGCGTGAAACCACTGCGGGCGGCGACGGTCCTGGCCAGGGCACCGGCCTGCGCCGCGGTGTGGACGGGGGAGCGGCGCACCCCGAGGTGTCCCAGTACCGGCGCCTGCCAGGACGCGTCGAGGTCGAGGCAGACCCGCAGCGGCGGTCGCGTCGACGGCGCGGCGACGCTGTCGACCAGATCGAGCTGCGCCACGTCGTCGACCATGAGCGTCACGCGAGCCGCCAACTCCGGGGACGACGCCAGCTCGGCGATCGCGGTGCGGTCGGCCGTCGGGTAGCCGACGACGACGTCGTGCTGCGGCGGGTGCGCCTCGTCGCCGGTGGCCAGCCACAGTGCTTCGGGCAACGTGAACGCCAGTACGCCCGCGTAACCGTCGAGAGCCGTGACGGCGTCCAGGATGGTCCGCGACCGGACGGATTTGGCTGCCACCCGGATCGGTGTCCCGGCCGCGCGGCGGCGCATATCGTGCGCATTGCGGCGCAATGCGCCGAGGTCGATCGCGGCCAGCGGCGTTTCCAGATGCGCGGTCGCGTCGGTCAATGCCGGCCAATACGTCTCCGGAAGCGCCCACGACCCCTCAGCGGAAAGCGATTCCGACAGATCGACCGGCATTGACGACACCATGGTTCGGGAGCTAACCGCATGTCGGTGGGTGCGCACGAGGGCATCGGTGACCACAATGGGGGGAAAACCGGACACGTGTTGGAGGTGGGGTGGACAGGGAAAGCGCGGCGCTCATCCCGACGTCGGTGCTCGTCAACGTCATCGACGTCGCCGACCGTGCCGGCCTGCCCACGGAACGGTGGCTGGCGGCGGCGGGCCTGACGGCCGCGACACTCAATTCGCCCGAGACGCGGGTGTCGTTCCGGCAGGCGGCGATCGTGCTGCGGCGCGCCGTGCGTGCCATGCCCGACCGCGGCCTGGGCATCGACGTCGGGGCCCGTGACATGTTCGTGTCGTTCGGCGTGCTCGGCCTGGCCATCCGTTCCGCCGAAAACCTGGGCGCGGCAATGGCAGTCGGTCTGGAACTGCACCAGAGCGCCGGCAGCCTGATGGACGTCGGCGGCGAGCTGATCGGTGGCACGGTCGCGCTGCGTGCCTACGAGCGCCGCCCGGAACCGGAACTGCTGCCGTTCCTGTGCGAGGAGCTGTTCTGCAGTGTCCTGGTCACCGTCCGGACCGTACTGGAGCTGCCGCAGCAGACACCCGAGTACGTCCAGGTCAGTTACCCGCCGCCGGTCTACGCGCAGCGGTATCACGAATTCTTCGGCTGCCCGGTCCTGTTCAACGCCGACGCCAACCGCTTGACGTTCCCGGGCCAGCTGTGGTCACTGCCGCTACCGCGCGCCGATCCGGCGACGCACGCCGTCGCCGTCGCCGCCTGCCGCGACATGGTGACGCAGGGTGAGCAGCCGACCGACGTGGTGCAGACGGTCGAGACGATGCTGCGGGAGAGCGTGCGCGATCCGCTGACCATGGCCCAGGTCGCCAAGCGGCTCAACATCACCGAACGCACGTTGCGGCGGCGCCTCAGTGCTGGTGGCCAGCAGTTCATCGCATTGCGCGACAAGGTGCGCAGCGAACGCGCGCGGTACCTGGTCCGCGAGACCGCGATGCCGATCCACGCCATCGCCGCTGAGGTCGGATTCACCGATCCGCGGGAATTCCGCCGGGCGTACATCAAATGGACCGGTCATCCGCCCACGCACGACCGTTAGGCCGGCTGGTAGTCCGGCAGGTCGATCGACTCGGCCGTGGAGAACCACTTACGGCCGGCGTACCGCCGCAGCGGCCAGCGCTGCACCCACTTCATGGCGGACGCTGCGCCCGCGATCTGGCGTTCGGACATCGGCGCATACCCGTCGAGGCCGCCGGGCAGGTCCTGGCAGCGGTCGACGTACGGCCGCATGACCGTCTCGTAGCGCCGTAACGCGGGTGCGATGCCGGCCGCGTCGAGCGCCGCGGCGGGCCCGAGTTCTCCGGCCAGCACATATGCCCCGACCAGGGCCAGGCTGGTGCCCATCCCGGACAGCGGCGATGCGCAGTACCCGGCATCACCGCACAGCGTGACGCGGCCCGCCGACCAGGTGTCCATGTGTACCTGGACGAAATCATCGAAATAGAAATCATCGGATTGCGCTGCGGCACTGAGTAATTTGTTGCAGTACCAGCCCGCGCCGTGGAAGCGTTCGGCCAGGAGCGCACGCTGCGCGTCCGGGTCCCGGCGGTCGTACTCGAGCGGCTCGGACCGGAAAGCCAGTCCCGCCTTGGCCGTCGCGGCGTCATGGGACGGCCGCAGTGAGGCGTTGAGCCCGCCGGCGGCCTGGAACATCAGGAACCAGCCATCGAGCCCGATCATGTCGGGTGCGGTGAACCAGGCGTTGTAGCCGCCGAGACGGTGGATGAACTGTTCCTCGGCGCCGAATGCCAACTGCCGTACCGCCGAATGCGGGCCGTCGGCGCCGACGACCAGGTCGGCCTCCACCACACAGCCGTCGGTCAGCGTGGCCCGCACGCCGGACTCGTCCTCCTCGAGCGCGGAAATCCGCGTGCCGAAGCGGTACTCGGCCACGTCGCGGGTCGCCTGGTAGAGCACCTCGGTCAGGTCGCCGCGCAGGATCTCGAGTGCCGAGACGATCCCATTGCCGTCGAACGCCTCGACCGGCATCTCCGCACGCCGGGTGCCATCGGCGCGCACCCAGGCGATGCCGCGCTGAAACAGACAACGCTCGGTCATCGCCGGCAACAGGCCCATCCGGGTGACCACCTCACGGCCCGCGCCCCGCAGGTCGACGGTCTGCCCGCCGGGGCGGATACCCGGCGCCGCTTCGACGATGACCACCCGGTAGCCGTTGCCGGCCAGCCAGTGGGCCAGGGCCGGTCCGGCTACTCCGGCGCCGCTGATCAACACCGTTGGTTGCCCCATGTGCGAAAGCCTATGCGCACTGACAGCATTGGCTCCTAGGCTGGCCCCATGGCGGACATCGACCGGCGCACAGTCCTCAAAGGCACGGCGGCGGCAGCAGGGGTGGCGGCGGCGGGGATCGGTGGTTACCAGTTCCTGTCGCGGGCGGGCCGGGGCCAGTCGGCAGGCAGACCCAACATCCTGGTGATCATCGTCGACCAGATGCGGTCGCCCCAATGGTTTCCCGATGCCAAACAGCTCGGCGAACTGCTGCCCAACCTGGACCGGCTGCGGCAGCGCAGCGTGTCTTTCGACTCGCACTACTCGGCATCCAACATGTGCACGCCGTCGCGCGGCGTCCTCACCACCGGGCTGTACTCGCACCAGACGGGGTGCCTGTACACCGGGGAAGGACCCACCGAATCCACACTGGCGCCCCGGTTTCCGACGTGGGGCACCATGCTGCGCGACCAGGGCTACCGGACCTGGTGGTGGGGGAAGTGGCACCTGGGTCACATCGCCGACACCAACCCGGACGGCCTTGACGCCCATGGCTTTTCCGGCGGTACGTACCCGTCACCCAACGGTGGCCCCAACCAGGGGCTCAAGGTCGACCACAGCATCGTCGACCAGTTCGACGGCTGGTTCGCCGACCACGCCGGCAGCGGCCCGTGGTGCACCACGGTGTCCCTGGTGAACCCGCACGACATCTGCTGGTGGCCGAGAAACCCACTGCCGGACGACGTTCCGCACGTATTCTCCGGGACGCCCGTCAACTTCGAGAACGCCGACGACCTCCGACGGCGCGGCAAGCCGCAACTGCAGATCGACTACATGAACTTCATGTCGCCGCTGATGACCGGCCCGGTGCCGTATTCGGGTCCCGACATGGCAGCGCAATGGGCCCGGTGCCTCGACAACTACCTGTGGCTGCACCAGCAGGTGGACGTCCAGATCGGCCGCGTCCTCGACACCCTGGCCTCCCGTCCCGACATCGAGCGCGACACCATCGTCGTGTTCACCTCCGACCACGGCGAGTACGCCGGATCGCACGGTCTGCGCGGCAAGGGTGCGGCGATCTATGAGGAGTCCATCCGGGTGCCGCTGTACATCCACGACCCGGCCGGTCACCTGACCCCCAAACCAGGCGAGCGCCGGCGTCAACTCACCTCCAGCGTGGACATCGCGCCGCTGCTGCTCACCATCGCCGCGGGCGGCAACGGCTGGCGGTCGGACAGCCGCTACGCCTACCTGCAGGCGCGCGGCGACATCGCCGCCATCGCGGCCGACCCCGGTGCGACGGGCCGCCCGTGGGTGGCCCACGCGACCGACGACATGTCCGTCGAAGAGATGGCGACGCTGATGAAATCGCCTGCGGTGCAGAAGATGTTCGGCGGTGGCGCGGTGCCCACCGAGATCCCGACGTCGGCACCCAGCCACATCGTCGCTGTGCGGACACCCGACGCGAAGCTCGGCCGCTACTCGTACTGGCAGCCCGGCAGCATGGAGGCCGACCGCACCCGCCGCATCGACTACGAGCTCTACGACTACGAATCGCCCGCGGGCGCACACGAACTCGACAACCAGGCGGGCCGCAGCGGCAAGCAGGCCACGCTGCAGGGATTGCTCGAGGGCGAGGTGCTGCCCGAGTTGCGGGCACCACTGCCGGCCTGGATGCACGACGCCCAGGAGCAGGGGATGGCCGACATGCAACGGCTGACCGCAGCCCGCGCAGGTTAGCTACAAGCCCAGCGCCTGGTACGTGCGCTTCGCGAATTTCGGCCGCGCCGAACGGAGTTTGGCCTGCGAGGCGTTGCCGGCGACGGCAGCCGCGGCATCCACGCTGAGCTCCGGCTGATTCTGGATCAGGTAGATCAGGATCAGGTTCGCGTTCGGGTCGGCCTGCCACCACGTGCCGAAGGCGCCCGGCCAACTGAACGTGCCGGGGCCGCCCGGACCGAAGAACGGCGTGGCCTTGGCCTCGTCGGTGACCAGCGACAGGTTCAGCCCGAAGCCGCGACCGATCCAGAACGGCGCGCCCAGGAAGTTCTGTGACTTCTGCTCGGCCGTCAACCGGTCGGTGCGCATGGCCCGCGCCGATTCCTCCGACAGCACCCGCACTCCGTCGACCTCGCCGCCGGCCAGCAGCATCCGCGCGAACGTCAGATAGTCGTCGACGGTCGACCAGAGTCCGCCGCCGCCGGCGCAGAAGGTCGGCGGCATCACCTGCGGCGGGCCCATCTTCCCGGGCTGCAGGCGCAGGGCATCGCCGTCGGCGGCCAGCTGGTACATGGTCGCCGCGCGGCGCCGGCCGGAGTGCGTCACCGCGAATCCGGTGTCCACCATGTTCAGCGGTTTGAAGATGCGTTCCGCCAATACATCTGGCAGCGGCTTGCCCTCGACGCGGGCCAGCAGGAAACCCAGCACGTCGGTCGACTGGCTGTAGGTCAGCGCGTCACCGGGCTGATGAGCCAGCGGTAGCTGTCCCAGCTCGGCCAGCCAGCGGTCCGGATCCTGCAGCGACTGCAGCTTGTTGTAGGCCTTGCCCAGTGGCGGCGGCACCGTGAACCCGTAGGCCAGGCCGCCGCGATGCGTCATCAGGTCCTCGACGGTGATGGGCCGCCGCGCGGGCACGGACCGGTCCAACGGCCCCTCGAGGCTGGTCATCACGCGCGGGTTGGCCAGCTCGGGAATCCAGTTCGCGATGGGATCGCTCAAGGCCAGCCGGCCCTCGTCGACCAGTGTCATGGCCGCCGCGACCGTGATCGGCTTGGACATCGACGCGATGCGGAAGACGGTGTCGCGCTCCATCGGCAGCTTCGCTTCCACGTCGCGGTGGCCGAGCGTGTTGACCTGCCGCACCGCGCCGTCCTGCCACACCAGCGTGACCGCGCCGGCCAGCAGGCCGGTGTCGATCGCCGCGCTGACCGATTCGGTGTTCGCGTCGAGATTCACCCCGGTCACGTTAGCCTGCCTAACGTGGCTGCAGACCCGTCGACCCCGAGCACACCGATGAACAAGGTGGCGTTCGCCAGTTTCATCGGCACCGCGATCGAGTTCTACGACTTCTACATCTACGGGACGGCAGCGGCGCTGATCTTCCCGCAGGTGTTCTTCCCGAACCTGCCGCCCGCCATGGCGACCATCTCGTCGCTGGCCACCTTCGCGGTCGCATTCCTGGCCCGCCCGATCGGCGCCGCCGTCTTCGGGCACTACGGAGATCGCCTGGGCCGCAAGAAGACTCTGGTCGCGACGCTGCTGATCATGGGGCTGTCCACCGTCGGCGTCGGGCTGGTGCCCAGCTCGGCCACGATCGGCCTGGCAGCGCCGATCATCCTGTTGATCCTGCGCGTGTTCCAGGGCTTCGCCGTCGGTGGGGAGTGGGCCGGTTCGGCCCTGCTGAGCGCCGAGTACGCGCCGGTAGGCAAGCGCGGCACCTACGGCATGTTCACCCAGCTGGGCGCCGGTGCCGGCCTGGCCGTCAGCAATCTGGTGGTGCTGATCGCCAACGTGACGATCGGGGAGAAGAGCCCGGTGTTCCTGGACTGGGGCTGGCGGCTGCCGTTCCTGTTCAGCGCGGTGCTGCTGGCCGTGGCGCTGTACGTGCGGCTGACCATCGACGAGACTCCCGTCTTCGTCGCCGAGCAGAAGCGGGGCACGGTGCCCCGCGCGCCGTTCTCGGAGCTGGTGCGCCGGCAGGGCAAGCAGGTGCTGCTCGGGGCCGGGTGCATGGTCGGCATCTTCACCATGAGCTTCCTCGGCGGCACCTATCTGATGAGTTACGCCAGCACCCGCATCCACCATCCGCGGACGCTGATCCTGTCGGTCGGCGTGCTGGCCGGGGTGTCGCTCATGCTGTTCTCGGCGATCTCGGCGGTGCTGTGCGACCGGTACGGGCGACGGCGCGTCATCCTGGTCGGGTTCGGGTTGGCGCTGCCGTGGGCATTCCTCGTCATGCCGCTCATCGACTCCGGCTCGCCGGTCGGGTTCGCGGTGGCGATCGCCGCCATCTTCTGCATCTTCGGGCTCGCTTACGGACCCATCGGCGCGTTCCTGCCTGAGACGTTCGCCACGCGGTACCGCTACACCGGGGCCGGCATGGCCTTCAATCTCGCCGGAATCGTCGGCGGCGCGTTGCCGCCGCTGGTCGCCGGCCCGCTCGTCGCCGCCCTCGGGAGCTGGGCCGTTGGGCTGATGATCGCCGTCTTCGTGCTGGTCAGCATCGTGTGCACGCTGGTGTTGCCCGAAACCCGGGGGACGGAGCTCGACGATACGGCGGGCGACATGCCCGACGAGGACGCCCTGGCGGCCTGCTAAGCTACGCGGCTAGTTAGACGTCCTTTAACGACCCGTCCAGAGAGGCGGAGAAGGAGGTCAGGTACTCGTGGCTGTCACAGGCAACGATGCAACTGGCGTGCCCGGCGGCTCGGACCGGGAACTGTTGTCCGCCGCTGATGTCGGCCGGACCATCTCGCGCATCGCGCACCAGATCATCGAAAAGACCGCGCTCGACGCGGCCGACGCCCCGCGCGTGGTGCTGCTCGGCATCCCGACCCGCGGCGTCACCCTGGCCACCCGGATCGCCGAAAAGGTCAAGGAATTCTCCGGCGTCGAGCTGCCGGCCGGCGCCCTCGACATCACGCTCTACCGCGACGACCTGAACTTCAAACCGCCGCGGGCGCTCGCCTCGACCTCGATTCCGGAGGGCGGCATCGACAACGCGACGGTGATCCTCGTCGACGACGTCCTGTACTCGGGCCGCTCCGTGCGCTCGGCCCTCGACGCGCTGCGCGACATCGGCCGCCCCCGCATGGTGCAGCTGGCCGTCCTCGTCGACCGCGGTCACCGCGAACTGCCCATCCGCGCCGACTACGTCGGCAAGAACGTCCCGACGTCGCGCACCGAGAACGTCAAGGTGCGGCTGTCAGAGACCGACGGCGGAGACGATCACGTCTCCATTGCGCCCTATGGAGGACCCACCCGGTGAAACACCTGTTGTCCGCCTCGGACCTGAGCCGCGACGCGGCGACGGCCATTCTCGATGACGCCGACAAGTTCCGCGAAGCGCTGCTGGGCCGCGACGTCAAGAAGCTCCCGACGCTGCGTGGCCGCACCGTCATCACGATGTTCTACGAGAACTCCACCCGCACGCGGGTGTCGTTCGAGGTGGCCGGCAAGTGGATGAGCGCCGACGTCATCAACGTCAGCGCCTCCGGTTCGTCGGTGGCCAAGGGCGAGTCGCTGCGGGACACCGCGCTGACCCTGCGCGCCGCGGGTGCCGATGCGCTGATCATCCGGCACCCGGCTTCCGGTGCGGCACAACAACTTGCGGCATGGACCCGCGACGAACACGGCGGGCCGTCGGTGATCAACGCGGGTGACGGCACCCACGAGCACCCGACGCAGGCGCTGCTCGACGCGTTGACCATCCGCCAGCGCCTGGGCGGTCTCGAGGGCCGGCGCGTGGTGATCGTCGGCGACATCCTGCACAGCCGGGTGGCGCGCTCCAACGTCTCGCTGCTGTCGACGCTGGGCGCCGAGGTCGTGCTGGTGGCGCCGCCGACACTGCTGCCGGTCGGGGTCGGGGACTGGCCGGTGACCGTCTCGCACGACCTGGACGCCGAACTACCGGCCGCCGACGCGGTACTGATGCTGCGGGTGCAGGCCGAGCGGATGAACGGCGCCTTCTTCCCGTCGGCGCGCGAGTACTCGGTGCGCTACGGACTGTCCGAGAAGCGCCTGGCCGGCTTGAGCGAGGACACGGTGGTGCTGCACCCCGGTCCGATGCTGCGCGGCATGGAGATCGCCTCGTCGGTCGCCGATTCGTCGCAATCAGCTGTACTGCAACAGGTTTCGAATGGGGTGCATGTTCGTATGGCAGTGCTGTTCCAGCTTCTCGTCGGCGCGGGCCGGGAGGTGATCGCGTGAGCACGCTCATTCGCGGCGTCCGGCTGTACGGCGAGGGTGATCCGGTCGATGTGTTGATCGCCGATGGGCAGATCGCCGAAATCGGTAGCGGTCTGACGGCCGACGAGGTCATCGACGCCGCCGGCCAGATCATGCTGCCCGGTTTCGTCGACCTGCACACGCACCTGCGCGAGCCGGGCCGCGAGTACGCCGAGGACATCGAAACGGGTTCGGCAGCAGCCGCACTCGGTGGTTACACCGCGGTGTTCGCGATGGCCAACACCGATCCGGTCGCCGACACCGTGGTGGTCACCGACCACGTCTGGCACCGCGGACAGCAGGTCGGCCTGGTCGACGTGCACCCGGTCGGCGCCGTCACCGTCGGGCTAGACGGCAAGCAGCTCACCGAGATGGGCCTGATGGCCGCCGGCGCCGGTCAGGTCCGGATGTTCTCCGACGACGGCATCTGCGTCGATGACCCGCTGGTGATGCGCCGGGCATTGGAATACGCTGCGGGACTTGGGGTTCTGATCGCCCAGCACGCCGAGGAACCGCGCCTGACCGTGGGCGCCGTCGCCCACGAGGGCCCGAACGCCGCCCGGCTGGGACTGGCCGGCTGGCCGCGCTCGGCCGAGGAGTCCATCGTGGCCCGCGACGCGATCCTGGCCCGCGATGCCGGTGCCCGGGTGCACATCTGCCACGCCTCCACCGCGGGCACCGTCGAGCTGATCAAATGGGCCAAGGCGCAGGGTATTTCGATCACCGCCGAGGTCACCCCGCACCACCTGCTGCTCGACGACAGCCGGCTCGCGGACTACGACGGCCGTAACCGCGTCAACCCGCCGCTGCGCGAGGCCAGTGACGCCGAGGCGCTGCGGCAGGCGCTGGCCGATGGCGTGATCGACTGCGTCGCAACCGATCACGCGCCGCATGCGGAGCACGAGAAGATGTGCGAGTTCGCCCACGCCCGTCCCGGCATGCTCGGCCTGCAGACCGCGCTGTCTGTGTTGGTCGAGACCATGGTGGCGCCCGGACTGCTCAGCTGGCGCGACGTCGCCCGCGTGATGAGCGAGGCCCCGGCCGCCATCGTCGGCCTGCCCGACCAGGGTCGCCCGCTCGCGGTCGGCGAACCTGCCAACCTGACCGTGGTGGACCCTGAGGCGACCTGGACGGTGCAGGGCACCGGCCTGGCCAGTCGCTCGGACAACACGCCGTACGAGTCGATGACGCTGCCCGCCACCGTCACCCTGACGATGCTGCGCGGCAAGGTCACCGCGCGGGACGGAGTCAGCCCCGCATGAACACCGGGACGCTGATCACTTACCTGGTACTGGCCGCGGTCGTGGTGGTGCTGGCCGGGTTCGCGATCCGGCAGATGCTCAAGGGCTGGATGCACCGGGTGCAGCGGCAGGCCGGCGCCGTCGGACTGCTGCCCGCGCTGCCCGACACCGTGGGGCCGGCGATCGTGTCGGCCACCAAGGGCTTGTACGTCGGCAGTACCCTGGCACCGAGCTGGCAGGACCGAATTGCGGTGGGCTCCCTCGGATTTCGCAGCAAGGCCGTGATGACGCGGTATCCCGAGGGCATCATGCTGCAGCTCACGGGCGGCAGCCCGATCTGGATTCCCGACGAATCCATCACCGCGATCCGCACCGAGCGGGCCATCGCCGGCAAGGTGCTCACGTACGACGGGATTCTCGCCATCCGGTGGCGGCTGCCGTCGGGCACCGAGATCGATACCGGATTCCGCAGCGACGACCGTCGCGAACTGGCCAAATGGGTTGAGGAGGACAGTAAGTGACGAGCGATCAGACCGCCGTGCTGGTGCTGGAGGACGGCCGGGTGTTCACCGGCACGCCGTTCGGCGCCGTGGGCGAGACGCTGGGTGAGGCAGTGTTCTCCACCGGCATGTCCGGTTACCAGGAGACGCTGACCGACCCGAGCTACCACCGGCAGATCGTGGTGGCCACCGCCCCGCAGATCGGCAACACCGGCTGGAACGGCGAGGACAACGAGAGCCGCGACGACAAAATCTGGGTCGCCGGCTACGTCGTCCGCGACCCGTCGCCGCGCGCTTCCAACTGGCGCGCCACCGGCACCCTCGACGACGAACTGGTGCGCCAGGGCATCGTCGGTGTCGCGGGTGTCGACACCCGTGCCATCGTGCGGCACCTGCGCAACTTCGGGTCGATGAAGGCCGGCGTCTTCTCCGGTCCGGCTCTGGCCGACACCGACACCCTCGTGGACCGCGTCCGCAACCAGCCGTCGATGCTGGGCGCCGACCTGGCCGGTGAGGTCAGCACCGGCGACCGGTACGTCGTCGAACCCGTTGGTGCCGAGCGCTTCTCCATCGCGGCCATCGACCTCGGGATCAAGACCAACACCCCGCGCAACTTCGCCGCGCGCGGCATCCGCAGCCACGTGCTGCCGTCGGCGGTGACGTTCGACGAGATCGCCGCCCTCAAGGTCGACGGGGTGTTCCTGTCCAACGGCCCGGGCGACCCGGCCACCGCCGACCACATGGTCGAGGTCACCCAGCAGGTGCTCGCAGCCGGAATCCCGTTGTTCGGCATCTGCTTCGGCAACCAGATCCTGGGCCGCGCGCTCGGTCGCTCGACCTACAAGATGACCTTCGGGCACCGCGGCATCAACATCCCGGTCGTAGAGCAGGCCACCGGCCGCATCGCGATCACCGCACAGAACCACGGTTTCGCGCTGGAAGGCGAAGCCGGGGAAGAGTTCGACACCCCGTTCGGCCGCGCCGTGGTCAGCCACACTTGCGCCAACGACGGTGTGGTGGAAGGTGTTTCGCTGCTCGACGGGCGCGCCTTCTCGGTGCAGTACCACCCGGAGGCAGCGGCCGGTCCGCACGACGCCGAGTACCTGTTCGACAAGTTCGCCAACCTGATGGCAGGGGAGGGCAAGTAATGCCACGCCGCACAGACCTCAACCACGTCCTGGTGATCGGCTCCGGCCCGATCGTCATCGGCCAGGCCTGCGAATTCGACTACTCGGGCACCCAGGCCTGCCGCGTGCTGCGCGCCGAGGGCCTGCAGGTCAGCCTGGTCAACTCGAACCCGGCCACGATCATGACCGACCCGGAGTACGCCGACAACACCTATGTCGAGCCGATCACCCCGGCGTTCGTCGAGAAGGTGATCGCGCAACAAGCCGAGCGCGGCAACAAGATCGACGCCGTGCTGGCCACCCTGGGCGGGCAGACGGCGCTGAACACCGCCGTCGCGCTGCACGAGAACGGCGTCCTCGAGAAGTACGACGTCGAGATGATCGGCGCCGATTTCGACGCCATCCAACGCGGCGAGGACCGGCAGAAGTTCAAGGACATCGTCGCCAAGGTCGGTGGTGAGTCGGCGCGGTCCCGCGTCTGCCACACCATGGACGAGGTGCGCGACACCGTCGCAGAGCTGGGACTGCCTGTCGTCGTCCGCCCCTCTTTCACGATGGGCGGCCTGGGCTCGGGCATGGCGTACACGAAGGAAGACGTCGAGCGGATGGCCGGCGACGGCCTGTCCGCATCGCCGACGGCCAACGTGCTGATCGAGGAATCGATCTACGGCTGGAAGGAATACGAGCTCGAGCTGATGCGCGACCACCGCGACAACGTCGTGGTGGTCTGCTCGATCGAGAACTTCGACCCGATGGGTGTGCACACCGGCGACTCGGTGACCGTCGCGCCCGCCATGACCCTGACCGACCGCGAATACCAGAAGCTGCGTGACCTGGGCATCGCGATCCTGCGCGAGGTCGGCGTCGACACCGGTGGTTGCAACATCCAGTTCGCCATCAACCCGGCCGACGGTCGCCTCATCGTCATCGAGATGAACCCGCGCGTGTCCCGCTCGAGCGCATTGGCTTCCAAGGCAACGGGTTTCCCGATCGCCAAGATCGCCGCCAAGCTGGCCATCGGCTACACGCTCGACGAGATCGTCAACGACATCACCAAGGAGACCCCGGCCTGTTTCGAGCCGACCCTGGACTACGTCGTCGTCAAGGCGCCGCGGTTCGCGTTCGAGAAGTTCCCCGGCGCCGACCAGACGCTGACCACCACCATGAAGTCGGTGGGCGAGGCGATGTCGTTGGGCCGCAACTTCATCGAGGCGCTCGGCAAGGTGATGCGGTCGCTCGAGACCAAGCGCACCGGATTCTGGACCGGAGACGATCCCGACAAGACGCTC
The DNA here is from genome assembly GCF_046250085.1 of Mycobacterium sp. SMC-16. Classification (NCBI taxonomy): domain Bacteria; kingdom Bacillati; phylum Actinomycetota; class Actinomycetes; order Mycobacteriales; family Mycobacteriaceae; genus Mycobacterium; species Mycobacterium sp. SMC-16. The sequence continues at coordinate 3,297,347 of NZ_CP176427.1, read as the reverse complement.
GATGAGCTGCTGACCGGGCTGCGTACCGCGACCGACGGCCGGCTCTACGACATCGAACAGGCACTGCGCCTTGGTGGTTCGGTCGAGGCCGTGGCCGAGGCGTCCGGTGTGGACCCGTGGTTCGTCGACCAGATCGCCACCCTGGTGGCCCTGCGCGGCGAACTCGTCGACGCCCCCGTGCTCGACGAGCGCCTGCTGCGCCGGGCCAAGCACAGCGGTCTGTCCGACCGGCAGATCGCCGCGCTGCGGCCGGAACTGGCGGGCGAGGTCGGGGTGCGCGCACTGCGCGAGCGGCTCGGCATCCGTCCGGTGTACAAGACCGTCGACACCTGCGCGGCCGAGTTCGACGCCAAGACGCCGTACCACTACAGCAGCTACGAGCTGGACCCCGCGGCCGAGACCGAGGTGGCGCCGCAGACCGAGAAGCCCAAGGTGCTGATCCTGGGCTCGGGCCCGAACCGCATCGGGCAGGGCATCGAGTTCGACTACAGCTGTGTGCACGCGGCAACCACGTTGAGCCAGGCCGGTTTCGAGACCGTCATGGTCAACTGCAACCCGGAGACGGTCTCGACCGACTACGACACCGCCGACCGGCTGTACTTCGAGCCGCTCACCTTCGAGGACGTGCTCGAGGTGTACCACGCCGAGCAGGCGTCCGGGGCCGGTGGTCCGGGCGTGGTCGGCGTGATCGTGCAGCTCGGTGGCCAGACCCCGCTGGGTCTGGCGGACCGGCTCGAGAAGGCCGGGGTGCCCGTCGTCGGCACCAGCCCCAAGGCCATCGACCTCGCCGAGGACCGTGGCGAATTCGGTGAGGTGCTGCGCGCCGCCGGCCTGCCGGCGCCGCGCTTCGGCACCGCAACGAGTTTCGAGCAGGCCCGCCGGATCGCCTCCGACATCGGCTACCCGGTGCTGGTGCGCCCGTCGTACGTCCTGGGCGGCCGCGGCATGGAGATCGTCTACGACGAGCAGACCCTGCAGGGCTACATCGAGCGGGCCACCGAGCTCTCGCCCGAACACCCCGTGCTGGTCGACCGGTTCCTGGAAGACGCCATCGAGATCGACGTCGACGCCCTGTGCGACGGCACCGAGGTGTACATCGGCGGCGTGATGGAGCACATCGAGGAAGCCGGCATCCACTCCGGCGACTCGGCCTGTGCGCTGCCGCCGGTCACGTTGGGCCGCACCGACATCGCCGCCGTGCGCAAGGCCACCGAGGCCATCGCCCACGGCATCGGCGTGGTCGGTCTGCTCAACGTGCAGTACGCGCTCAAGGACGACGTGCTCTACGTGCTGGAGGCCAACCCGCGCGCCAGCCGCACGGTGCCCTTCGTCTCGAAGGCCACCGCGGTGCCGCTGGCCAAGGCGTGCGCCCGGGTCATGCTGGGCGCCACCATCGCCGAGCTGCGGGCCGAGGGCATCCTGGCCGCCGAGGGCGACGGCGCGAGCGTCGCGCCCAACGCGCCGATCGCGGTGAAGGAAGCCGTCCTGCCGTTCCACCGGTTCCGCAAAGCCGATGGCTCGCAGGTGGATTCGCTGCTCGGGCCGGAGATGAAGTCGACCGGTGAGGTCATGGGCATCGACAGCGATTTCGGTACCGCCTTCGCCAAGAGCCAGACCGCGGCCTACGGCTCGCTGCCCTCGGGCGGCACGGTGTTCGTGTCGGTGGCGAACCGCGACAAGCGTTCGCTGGTGTTCCCGGTCAAGCGTCTGGCCGATCTCGGCTTCCGGGTGCTGGCCACCGAGGGCACCGCGGAGATGTTGCGCCGCAACGGCATTCCGTGCGAGGTCGTCCGCAAGAACTTCGAGGAGCCCAGCCCGGACCGCCCGGCGATGTCCGCGGTCGACGCCATCAAGGCCGGCGAGGTCGACATGGTGATCAACACGCCGTACGGCAACTCGGGTCCGCGTATCGACGGCTACGAGATTCGTTCGGCCGCGGTGTCGGCCAGCATCCCGTGCGTGACGACGGTGCAGGGCGCCTCGGCCGCGGTGCAGGGCATCGAGGCCGGTATCCGCGGAGACATCGGGGTGCGGTCGCTGCAGGAGCTGCACAGCCAGTTGGGCGCCAAGTGACCTTCGGGCCCAAACTGCGGGCTGCCATGGCACAGCGGGGTCCGCTGTGCCTGGGCATCGACCCGCACCCCGAGCTCCTGACCGCATGGGGCCTGCCCGTGTCGGCCGACGGCGTGGCGAAGTTCAGCGACATCTGCGTCGAGGCGTTCGCGGGCTTCGCGATCGTCAAGCCGCAGGTGGCGTTCTTCGAGGCCTACGGGTCGGCGGGCTTCGCCGTGCTGGAGCGGACCATCGTCGGGTTGCAGGAGGCCGGCGTGCTCGTGCTGGCCGATGCCAAGCGCGGTGACATCGGCTCGACCATGGCCGCCTACGCGCAGGCCTGGGCGGGGGATTCGCCGCTGGCCGCCGATGCGGTGACGGCGTCGCCGTACCTCGGCTTCGGCTCGCTGCAGCCACTGCTCGACGTCGCGGCCGCCCATGGCCGCGGCGTGTTCGTCCTGGCCGCCACGTCCAATCCGGAGGGCGCGTCGGTGCAGCGCGCGCTGGCCGGCGAGCGGACCGTGGCGCAGACGATCGTCGACGAGGTCGCCGCGGTGAACGCCGCGGCCGACGGCTCGGTGGGCGTCGTCGTCGGCGCCACGCTGACCGAGGTGCCCCATCTGTCGCAGCTCGGCGGGCCGGTGCTGCTGCCCGGTGTCGGCGCGCAAGGCGGCCGCCCGGACGCACTTGCCGGGCTCGGCGGCGCACGGCCGGGCACCCTGCTGCCCGCGGTGTCGCGCGAGGTGCTGCGGGCCGGGCCAGACGTCGCGGCCGTGCGCGCCGCGGGGGAGAAGCTTCGCGACGCCGTGGCGTACCTCGCGGAATAGCGCCGACTAGTTCTGGTGGGCCTCGACGCGGTCCTGGGAGCCCGCGAACGGGCCGCCCGGGCCGAACGGGTCGACCACGTTGCGCTGGTAGCGGCTCTCGGCCTTGGCGTTGTCGTTCGAGGCCTGCTGACGGACGGCGGGCGATACGCAGACATGGTCGCCGCCGAACGCTTCCCGCCACACGTAGCCGCTGGCGCATGTATCCGGGCCGTATGCGCCGCCGCCGGGCTGACGGTGCAGATCCGGGTTGGCGTTCTCCTGTGCCGTGCTGTCGCGGACACCCGGTTTCACGCAGACATGGTCGCCGGGCCCCGCCTCCCGCCACACGTAGCCCGACACACACGTGTCGGGTCCGTAGGGCAAGGGGTCCGCCTGCGCCGGCACCACTCCGGCCACGCCCACCGTCGCTGCCCACACCACGGGCAGCGACAGCAGACATCGGTGCTCGGTCTTGTACCGCATGTGTCCCACCTCCGAATCGATCCTGCCGATGGAGGTGGACGCTACGGGGCCGCCGGGCCCCGCGAATCAGGCATTTCCCTAGTTTTCGCACTGCCGACGTGGTGCGCCGGCGGTCATCACAGCGGAATCCAGATGGGGCCCAGCCAGAAGCCCCACGCGCTGAAGCGGGGCTCGAACACCGGGTTCACCCACTGACCGTTGTAGTCGAACGGCTGGTGGTCGAAGCGGCCGTCATCGATACCGCGGTGGTACCAATCGCGACCACGGTCATCGCGCCAGCCGTCGCGGTCCTGATGCCAGTCGACGCCGCGCTGCCAGCCGCCGCGGTCGTCGCGGTGATCGTTGTGCGGCCCCCAGCACGGGGCGCCCGGCCCGCACCACGGGTCGGCACCAGCCGTCGCCAGCCCGATGCCGAACAGTCCGGCGGCGCCGATACCGGCCGCCAGGGTGGATGCGGTCAATGCCTGCTTGATCTTCATGCCGCTGACGCTATTGCGGTTCGATGGGCGTGCACTTAGCTGTACTTAGGTGTTTGCTGTGCGTGGCGGTGCAGCCAGGAACATGTTGTGCGGCAGCCTGTTTGGAACACAGTCCCGCAGATGACGAGACGGCCCGCCACATCGTGGCGGGCCGTCTCGTTGCGGGACCGATCAGCGGGCGTCGATCACAGCGGAATCCAGATCGGGCCGAGCCAGAAGCCCCAGGCGTTGTGGCCGTTGTCCCAGACCGGGTTCACCCACTGGCCGTTGTAGTCGAACGGCTGGTGATCGAAGCGGGCATCATCGATGCCGCGGTGCTGCCAGTCGCGGCCCTGGTTGTCGTGCCAGTTGTCGTCGCGGCCGACGGGGGCCGCCGGGCCGCGGTTGTCACCTGGACCGCGGTTGTCACCCGGGCCGCGGCCATGGTCGTCGTGCTGGCCGCACTGCGCGTTCGGCGGGCAGCCCGGGTCGGCATTGGCGCCGGCCAGGCCGACGCCGAACAGCCCGGCGACGCCGATGCCGGCTGCCAGGGTGGATGCGGTCAACGCTCGCTTGAAGTTCATCGCTGCACAGTCCTCCTCGTGATGGGTACGACATTGAAGTTAGGACCGCCTAATGTGCGCGCACTTTGGCGTCGTTAGGTGTGTGCTGTGCGTGTCGCAACGGTTCGGTCACCGGGCGCTGACTGTTGCCTGTGGGAAACCTGGCTCGGATGGAAGGCATTGGCCGGGAGACGGTTTCATGACGAAGCGGTCGTCGGGGCGATGCGCGGAGGCTCGGCCAGGTCGGCGCATGGACGCAGGCCGGTGTTTGCGGAGTCTGCGTGACGGCGCGCAGCGACGGCGCGTCGGCCGCGTCGTGGGGTGCTGAACCGGTCTCCGGACCGGCAAAAACCCCTCGATTTGGGTGGTCCGACCGCCCAAATCGGCCGACAGACGCGCCGGCAGTGCACCGACCCGTTCGGCCCCGCACCGACACGCCCGACACGCCGTGACCTGCGAAAATTTTCCTGACGAACCCCGGCCGGCGGCCCGAAAATGCGCCCGGCCGCGCCGCGGCGGATCGGCCGTCCTCCCACTGAGTGCTCAAAACCCTTGATACGCAGGCAGATCTGTGGCTGCAGCGCCTCGAAAGGGGCCTTGGTGAGCTTGCACTTCGCGGCCACCCGGAGCCGCCGTTCGCACTACACGCTGGGCTTTTAGCTTCGTTACCCGGGGGGTGGGGTTAGCGCTTGTCGGGAAGCGTGGGTACGGTCGTCGTCGCTGGCTGGTTCACCCCAGCCGTGACAGAAATTATTTGACGGAGATACGGAGGAACCCCGTGGCCCTTCCCCAGTTGACCGACGAACAGCGCGCGGCAGCGTTGGAGAAGGCTGCTGCCGCACGTCGAGCACGTGCCGAGTTGAAAGACCGGCTCAAGCGCGGCGGCACCAACCTCAAGCAGGTCCTGACGGACGCCGAGACCGACGAGGTCCTCGGCAAGATGAAGGTTTCCGCTCTGCTGGAAGCCCTGCCCAAGGTCGGCAAGGTCAAGGCGCAGGAGATCATGACCGAGCTGGAGATCGCTCCGACCCGCCGTCTGCGCGGCCTGGGCGACCGTCAGCGCAAGGCCCTGCTGGAAAAGTTCGACTTTTCCTGATCTGACGCAAGACTGACGAGCAGTAGGGGCCGGACGGCGATGAACCGTGTTGTTGTGCTGTCCGGCCCCTCTGCCGTGGGCAAATCCACGGTCGTGCGCTGCCTGCGTGAGCGGGTGCCCGACCTGCATTTCAGTGTCTCCGCCACGACGCGCGCGCCGCGTCCCGGCGAGGTCGACGGTGTCGACTACACATTCGTCTCGGCCGACGAGTTCCAGCGCCTCATCGATGACGGCGAGCTGCTCGAATGGGCCGAAATCCACGGGGGACTGCAGCGCTCCGGCACCCCCGCGCGCCCGGTCCGGGAAGCCATCGCCGCTGGTCGGCCCGTCCTCATCGAAGTCGATCTGGCCGGCGCCCGGGCCGTCAAAGAGGCCATGCCCGAGGTGCTGACGGTCTTCCTCGCGCCGCCCAGCTGGGAGGCGCTCGAGAGCCGTCTCATCGGCCGCGGCACCGAGAGCGCCGAGGTGCAGGCCCGCCGCCTGGCTACCGCGCGGGCCGAACTGGCCGCTCAAGACAGTTTCGATGTGACTGTTGTCAACAGTCAGTTGGAATCCGCCTGTGCAGAATTGGTATCCTTGCTGGTGGGCCGCTGAGCGGTCTGCGCAGAACCGCACAGATATCGCTGATAGCGACGCCAATCTTCACACCAAACGCCGGGAGAATCCTTCGTGAGCACCACTGTCGAGAGCATCGACTCCGACGCCGCCATCGCCTACGACACGCCGCTGGGTATCACCAACCCGCCGATCGACGAGCTGCTCGATCGCGTGTCGAGCAAGTACGCGCTGGTCATCTACGCCGCGAAGCGGGCGCGCCAGATCAACGACTACTACAACCAGCTCGGTGACGGCATCCTCGAGTACGTCGGCCCCCTGGTCGAGCCGGGCCTGCAGGAGAAGCCGCTGTCGATCGCCATGCGCGAGATCCACGGCGACCTGCTCGAGCACACCGAGGGCGAGTAAGGCCGCGTAGGCGCCGAACATGGCCGACCGCAAACGCATCGTCGTCGGAGTCGCCGGAGGTATCGCCGCCTACAAGGCGTGCACCCTGGTTCGTCAGCTGAGCGAGGCCGGGCATTCGGTCCGCGTGGTGCCGACCGAGTCGGCGCTCAAGTTCGTCGGCGCCGCCACTTTTGAAGCACTGTCCGGCAATCCCGTCCACACGGGCGTGTTCGAGGACGTCTCCGAGGTGCCCCACGTCCGGTTCGGTCAGCAGGCCGACCTGGTCGTGGTCGCACCGGCCACCGCCGACCTGATGGCCCGGGCGGTGGCGGGGCGCGGCGACGATCTACTGACCGCCACGCTGCTCACCGCGCGCTGTCCGGTGCTGTTCGCCCCGGCGATGCACACCGAGATGTGGATGCACCCGGCCACCGTCGACAACGTCGCGACATTGCGGCGTCGGGGTGTCGTCGTGCTGGACCCGGCCTCCGGGCGCCTCACCGGCGCCGACAGCGGTGCCGGACGGCTGCCTGAGGCCGAAGAGATCACCACGTTCGCCCAGCTGCTCCTGGAGCGCGGCGACGCGCTGCCCCGCGATCTGGCCGGGGTCAAGGTCGTCGTCACCGCCGGCGGAACCCGCGAGGCCATCGATCCGGTCCGCTTCATCGGCAACCGCAGTTCCGGCAAGCAGGGCTACGCCGTGGCGCGCGTGATGGCCCAGCGCGGCGCCGAGGTCACCCTGATCGCCGGCAACACCGTGGGCCTGGCCGACCCGGCAGGTGTGGACGTCGTGCACATCGGTTCGGCGGCGCAGCTGCGCGATGCGGTGTTCAAGTACGTGTCCGACGCGCACGTCCTCGTGATGGCCGCCGCGGTCGCCGATTTCCGTCCCACCGAGGTAGCGACCACCAAGATCAAAAAGACGCACGGCCCCGGCGACGCCGACGGAGCGCCCGTCATCGAACTGACGCGGACCGACGACATCCTCGCCGGCGCGGTGCGGGCGCGCACCGACGGCCAGCTGCCGAACCTTCGTGCCATCGTCGGATTCGCCGCCGAGACCGGCGATGCGAACGGCGACGTGCTGTTCCACGCCCGGGCCAAGCTGCAGCGCAAGGGCTGTGACCTGCTGGTTGTCAACGCGGTGGGCAACGGCAGGGCCTTCGAGGTCGACGTCAACGACGGCTGGCTGCTGGCCGCCGACGGCACCGAGTCAGCGCTGGAGCACGGGTCCAAGACCTTGATGGCCAGTCGCATCGCCGATGCGACCGCGGCCTTCCTGCGTGGCAAGGACGAATGAACATAGCCTGAACCGCGCCGCGGAACGGGTTTGCTGCGCAGGGGTACACGACAGTCGGTAGCCGGGCGCGGATATTATGCGCCGGACTAAAGTTTTGGAAGGGATTTGCGACGTGAGTGAAGGTCGGCTGTTTACCAGCGAGTCAGTGACCGAAGGACATCCGGACAAGATCTGCGACGCCATCAGCGATTCGGTGCTGGACGCGCTCCTCGCGCAGGATCCCAAGTCGCGGGTCGCGGTGGAGACGCTCGTGACGACGGGTCAGGTCCATGTCGTGGGCGAGGTGACCACCAGCGCCAAGGAAGCGTTTGCCGACATCCCGCTGATCGTCCGTGACCGGATCCGCCAGATCGGTTACGACCACTCCGACAAGGGCTTCGACTACGCCACCTGCGGCGTCAACATCGGCATCGGCGCGCAGTCCCCGGACATCGCCGCGGGCGTCGACACCGCGCACGAGGCGCGTGTCGAGGGCGCGGGCGACCCGCTGGACGCCCAGGGCGCCGGCGACCAGGGCCTGATGTTCGGCTACGCCATCAACGACACCCCGGAGCTGATGCCGCTGCCGATCGCGCTGGCGCACCGGCTGTCGCGGCGCCTCACCGAGGTCCGCAAGAACAACACCGTCGACTACCTGCGGCCCGACGGCAAGACCCAGGTCACCATCGAGTACCGCGACAACGTCCCGGTCCGGTTGGACACTGTGGTCCTGTCCACCCAGCACGCCGAGGGCGTCGACCTCGACAAGACGCTGGCCCCGGACATCCGCCGCCACGTCGTCGAGACCGTGCTGGCCGACCTGGGCCACGACACCATGGACACCTCCGACTTCCGGCTGCTGGTCAACCCGACCGGCAACTTCGTCGTCGGTGGCCCGATGGGTGACGCCGGCCTGACCGGCCGCAAGATCATCGTCGACACCTACGGTGGCTGGGCCCGCCACGGCGGCGGCGCCTTCTCCGGCAAGGACCCGTCAAAGGTGGACCGCTCTGCCGCGTACGCGATGCGCTGGGTGGCCAAGAACGTCGTCGCCGCTGGCCTCGCCGACCGCGTCGAGGTCCAGGTCGCCTACGCCATCGGCAAGGCCGCCCCGGTGGGTCTGTTCGTCGAGACCTTCGGCACCGAGCACTTCGACCCTGCCCGCATCGAGAAGGCCATCACCTCGGTCTTCGACCTGCGTCCCGGCGCCATCATCCGCGACCTGGATCTGCTGCGCCCGATCTACGCGCCGACCGCCGCGTACGGCCACTTCGGCCGCACCGACATCGAGCTCCCCTGGGAGCAGCTGGACAAGGTCGACGACCTGAAGGCTTCCGTCTAGCACCTGCACCACACAAAACTGCCCCTCGTCGCTGGACGAGGGGCAGTTTTGCGTTCGGTCAGCCGACCGGCTGCGGCTCCAGCCGGCGGCTTCGGTACAGGGCGAGCGCGACCAGCAGGCTGATCGCCGTGAGCGACACCCAGACCAGTTCCGGCCGGCCGGCGTGACGCGCCGTCTCCATCAGCGCGCCCGTGGCGAGATTTCCCACCAGGATGCCGACGCCGACGATGGTGTTGTAGAAGCCGTAATACGTCGCGACCAGCCGGTCGCCGGCCAGTGACACCACGGTGTCCATCTCGAACGGATAGATCGCGGCCGAGCCGACGGCCAGCAGCGCGGCCGTCAGCAACAGCGCGGCGACCGCGGCCGGTTGCCCCCAGCGGTCGTCGGGCACCACGATGAGCGGGACGAACGCCGCTGCGAGCACCAGCACGCCGATGGTCAGCGACTGGGCGCGGCCGTAGCGCGCCGTGAACCAGGCCGTGATGCGGATCTGGCCGCCGATGGCGACCAGTCCCGACACGGCGAAAACCGCCGCCACGATGGCTGATTCGTGGCGCGGCGACAGCACTCCGGCGTGCAGTGGCAACGCGAGGTACACCTGGAACGTCACCACATAGGTGCCGACCATGGACGCCGCGAACAACAGGAACGGACGGTTGGCCAGCACGGTGCGCCAGTCGTGCAGGACCGAGACGCGCTCGGCGACAGCATGATCGGCGTGGTCCTTCGGTAGTGCGAACAGCTGCGCGATGGTCAGCACCGCGAACACCACCGCCGCCATGCCCGCCGTCACCCGGAAGTCCAGTCCCATCAGGGCCAGCCCCACCAGCGGACCGGCGAGGATGCCGCCCTGATAGAAGACGTTGAACACCGTGAACGCCGCCACCCGGCGCTCGCCGGAGTCCGCGGCCAGGTAGGCCCGCACCGCCGGGTTGAAAAGTGCCCCCGCGAAACCGGTTGCCGCCGAGGCGATCAGCAACGCCGGGAGCGACTGTGCGACCGCGAGCAGGCCGAACGCGGCCGTGCGCAGCAGACAGCCCGCCACGATCAGCGGCTTGTAGCCCAGCCGGTCGGCCAACGTCCCACCGACGATGAACATGCCCTGCTGCGAGAAGTTCCGGACCCCGAGCACCAGGCCGACGGCCCAGCCGGCCAGGCCGAGCGGTCCGGCCAGATATCCGGCCAGGTACGGCATCAGCATGTAGAAGCCGAGGTTGATGCCGAACTGGTTGAGCATCAGCACCCGGCTGGGCCAGCCGAAGCTGCGGAACTGCGTGAGCACCGGCATCACAGCGATGCCGCGTCGGGCCTGCGCACCGTGGTGCAACGGGTCCACGAATCCACCACGCGCTCAGTGTGGTCCGCGATCACCGCGGGCTCGGCGGGCGGCTCGATGCCGAGGAGGTTGTGCTGTCGGCAGTAGTCGTCGTTGTAGACGGTGTCGAAATACCGTTGCGGCCCATCGGGAAAGATCGCGGCGATCGTGGTGTCCGCGTCGTGGTGGCGGGCCGCCCAGCCGGCGACCAGAGCGACTGCGCCGCCGCTCCAGCCGCTGCTGGCATAGCTTGTCGAGGCCAGTGCCCGGCACGCCCACACTGCCTCGGCGGGTGCCACCCAGTGCACTTCCGAGAACGCGGCGTAGTCGACGTTGTCGGGGTAGATGCTCGACCCCAGGCCACGCATCAGCCGGCTCTGCGCGGGCTGGCCGAAGATCGTCGACCCGATGGTGTCGACGCCGATCAGTTTCAGGTCGGGATTGAACTCCCGCAACACTTTTGCCACCCCGGCCGAATGCCCGCCGGTGCCCACCGAGCACACCAGGATGTCGACGATGCCCAGCTGCGACTGCAGTTCGAGCGCGAGGTCGCGGTACGCGTCGACGTTGTCGGGGTTGTTGTACTGGTCGGGGTACCACGCGGTGGGGTCACCGGCCAGGATCTCCGCGACCCGGTCGCGGCGGGCCTGCTGCCAGCCGCCGGTCGGGTGGGGCTCGGTGACCAGGTCGATGTCGGCGCCGTACGCGGCCAGCATGCGCAGCATCATCGGTTCCATGCCGGGATCGGTCACCAGCGTGACCGGGTGCCCGTACACGGTGCCGGCCAGGGCGAGACCGAGTCCGAGTGTGCCGCTGGTGGATTCGACGATCCGGGCGCCGGGCAACAGGTCGCCGCGGACCCGGCCGCGTTCGACCATGTACATGGCGGGCCGGTCTTTCATACCGCCGGGGTTCACGCCTTCGAGCTTGGCCCAGAAGCCGCGGTCGTCGGTGGTGAAGGGCGCGGCGATCCGCAGCACCGGGGTGCCGCCGACCATGGTGCCCGGCCGGTCGTACCGGGCCAGCCGGCACGGCCCCGACGCCGGTCGAGAGGGTTTTCTGGGCAGGGTGAGGTTGGACGAATTGTTCATGGGTGCATCACTTTTCGCTTGAGGCCGCGGTGCGGCAGCGGGATCGGGCAGCGAACACCGATCAGCCACGAACAGTGGCCGACCTGCGCTGACCGATCAGCGTCGGGAGATGCAGAGCCGGGTCAGGACCGCCCGGCCGGTGTGGAGCACAGCCACCCGGCGGGGCGGGCCCCGGCTGGTGAGCGTCCTCGACGCGCACCAGCACACCGTGGCGACGCACAGCGCCACCACCAGGCCGAGAGCCAGGAGCGTGGTGGCGGACCGGGGGAGACCCGCGGTGGCGAACAGTTCCGGAGCCGGCAGGATCGAGCCGTCCCGCGCGTGCGGGTGTTCGGCGGTCACCGACGGCAGCGTGTGTCCGGGGGCGACGAGCATGGGGGCGGCGTGCGCGTGCGCTGTGGCAACGGGCTTGGCACCCAGCTGGATTCCCAGGCCGAGACCGAGCAGCGCGACGAGCAGCACTGCCGCTGTCCGCCATCGCATCGGCCGGGTCGTCACCTCCGCGACTGTACCGACGATTCAGCGCCTATAGCCGTGCCGCTGCGAACGCATGCGGAAAAGTTACCGGGTTCAAAGAACTTTCATATGAGTGCCGGCGCGGACCTCAGGCGCTGAACTCGTAGTCGTCGAGGTCGAAGCGGCGGCTGCGGACGTAGGCCTCCACCGTGGTGGCGGGCCGCAGCGGCACGTCGCCGTTCTTGTCGAAGTAGTAGCTGTTGGCCGACTGGCAGCTGTCCTGCCAGAACACCTGGCGGTGACGCTTGCGCATCATCTCGTCGAAGTACCGGTCATTGGCCTCCTGCGAGACCTCCACGCGGTGGGCGCCAAGCTTCTCCGCCCGCTGCAGACACCGCACGATGTGGTGGGTCTGGGCTTCGATCAGCGCGAAATACGACGAACCCACGTAGCCGTACGGGCCCATCACCGTGAAGAAGTTCGGGAAGCCGGGGATGCTGACGCCCTCGTAGGCCTGCAGCCGCTGCGTCTCCCAGAACTCGCCGAGGGTATGACCGCCGGCACCGGTGACGGGGAACGTCGGCACGCTGTCGACGTCCATCACCTTGAATCCGGTGGCCAGGATCAGCACGTCCACCTCGTGCTCCTGCCCGTCGGCGGTGCGTACTCCCGTGGGCGTGATGCGTTCGATGGATTCGGTTACCAGGCTGACGTTTTCGCGGTTGTAGGTCGCGAGGTAGGTGTTGTGGAATCCCGGCCGTTTACAGCCGACGGCGTAGCGCGGCGTGAGCTTGTCGCGCACCACGGGGTCGTGCACCTCGCGGCGCAGGAACGACCGGCCCATCCGGGCCGCACCGTCGGCCAACGGGAACACGCTGTAGTACTGCGCCGACAGCGGGAAGGTCAGCTCGACGTAGGCCTGGCTGGCCAGCCGCTGCAGGGTCTTGCCGCCGGGGACGCGCATCGCCCACCGGGCGGCCGCGGGCAGCGGTAGGTCCAGCTTGGGGAAACACCAGATCGGCGTCCGCTGAAATACCGTGAGGTGCTCCACGACCGGTGCGATCTCGGGGATCACCTGGACGGCCGAGGCCCCGGTGCCGATGATCGCGACCCGCTTGCCGCGCAGGTCGATGCTGCTGTCCCAGCGCGCGGTGTGCAGCGTGATGCCCGCGAAGTCGTTCACACCGTCGATGTCCGGCGGCTTGGGCACCGTCAGGACACCGCTGCCGTTGATCAGGAACCGCGCGGTGATGGTGCCGCCGCTGGTGTGCACGCGCCACAGGTCGGCGGCATCGTCGTACTCGGCACCGGTGACCTCGGTGCCGAACCGGATCCGGTCCCGCAGCCCGTACTTGTCGACGCAGTGCTCGGCGTAGGCCTTGAGCTCGTGGCCCTTGGCGTAGGTGCGCGACCAGTCGGCGCTCTGCTCGAACGAGAACTGGTACGAGAACGACGGAATATCCACGGCGACACCGGGATAGGTGTTCCAGAACCAGGTACCGCCGGGACCCGAGCCGGCCTCGAGGATTCGGTAGTCACCGAGCCCGGCGCGGTCCAGCAGGATGCCGGCCCCGATCCCGGAGAAGCCGGCGCCGACGATCACCGTTTGGACATCAGGCGTTGTCATGGGTCCATACTTGCGGAAACTCAGGCGTAGAGGGCGGCTTTCAGTGCCGCGAGTCCGCGGTTGGTGGCCTCGGTCGCCACCGGCGATGCCAGGGCCAGGCTGACGAAGCCGTGCACCATGGTCGGCTCGTTGCTCAGCTCGACCGGAACACCGGCCGCGGCAAGCAGTTTGGCGTAGTGCGCGCCGTCGTCACGAAGCGGGTCGTGCTCGGCGGTACCGATGTACGCCGGCGGCAGACCTTCCAGGGACTCGGCATTCGCCGGGGCCAGGTCGGTCGGCAGCGTCGAGGCGTCGGTGAGATCCATGCCGGGCAGGTACCAGGCCAGGAAGGCCGCCGTCACGTTGCTGTTGAGCATGGGGGCGTCGGCGTTCTCGGTGAACGACGGCAGCGTGACGTCACCGGTGGCGACGGGGTACCAGAGCAGCTGGAACTTCAGTGCGGGGCCACCGGCGTCGCGCGCCCGCAGCGCCATCACCGCGGAGATGTTGCCGCCGGCGGAGTCACCCGCGACCGCGAGACGCGTCGGGTCGCCGCCGAGCTCGGTGGCGTGCGCGCCGACCCACTGCAGCGCGGCCCAGGAATCCTCGATGGCCGCCGGGAACGGGTGCTCGGGCGCCAGCCGGTACTCGACCGACACCACGATGGCGCGGGCGCCGACGGCGTGGGCGCGGGCCACATGGTCGTGCGAATCCAGGTCACCGATGGCCCAGCCGCCGCCGTGGTAGAAGACCACGACCGGAAGTGGACGGGTCTCGCCGTCGATGGGCGGCCAGTAGATGCGGGCCGGAATCTGGCCTGCCGCACCGCAATCGAGCACGCGGTTCTCGATCCGCAGGTCCGGCAACATCGCGGCGGGCGGTCGCACCGCGGCGAGCTTGGCCCGCGCCACCTCGACACCGTCGTCGATCGTGAACTCCAGCGGCACGGCGTCCAGGAGGGCTTTGAGGATGGGGTCGATGGCGGGCCGGGTGTCCGGCGTCTCATCCAGGGTCATGCCTCAGGCTAACGCGGCTCGAAGCGCGGCCAGCGCCTTGTCGGCTGCTTCGGTCGTCGCCGGCACCACGCCGTAGTAACCGAGGTAACCGTGCACCAGGGTCTCGGCGTTGTGCACCTCGACGGAAACCCCTGCCGCGGTGAGCATCTCGCCGTAACGGATGCCATCATCGCGCAGCGGGTCGTATCCGGCGACGGCGATGTAGGCCGGTGCCAGCCCGGCGAGGGACTCGGCGCGCGCCGGGACCAGCGCGGCCGGCGGGTTCCGCAGGTCGACGCCCGTGGCGTACAGCAACGAGAAACCGCCGACGGCGTCGCGGCCGAGGACCGGGGCGTCGGCGTTCTCCGTGAACGACGGCAACGACGTGTCCCACGTGGTCGCGGGGTACCACAGCAGCTGGGCGCGCAGCGTGATGCCGGCGTCGCGGGCCAGTTGGGCGACCACCGCGGCCAGATTGCCGCCGGCCGAATCGCCGGCCACCGCAAGGCGATTCGGGTCGCCGCCGATCTCGTCGGCGTGTGCGGCCACCCACTGCGTGACGGCCCACACGTCGTCGACCGCCGCGGGGAACGGGTGCTCGGGGGCGAGCCGGTAATCCACCGACACCACCACGGCGCCGGTCGCGGCGGCATGCAGGCGGGCGGTGCCGTCATAGGTGTCCAGATCGCCGACCACCCAGCCGCCGCCGTGGAAGAACAACACGACCGGCGCCGACGGTTCGACATCGGCGGGCCAGTAGATGCGGACCGGCACGCCGTCGATCACGCGGTCCTCGGCGCGGACCTCGAGGAACACCGGCTTGCGGGGCAGCTCCCGGAACCGGGCCCGGGCGGCTTCGACGCCGCCGTCCATGGTCAATTGGAACGGAACGGCTTCCAGTACCTTTTGCAGAATGGGATCGAGCGGGGGACGCGCAGTGTCCGACATGAGTTCACCGTACGCACTGCGCCGGCGGCTGTGGCTGGCGGCCGCGGTGGTCGCGGCGGGCTACGGCGTCTTCCTCATCGTGACGGCGCTGCGGTTGCCCTCGGGCGCCGATCTGACCGGCCAGTTCGCCCTGCAGCCGGAGGTCAAGGCACTACCCGCGCTGCTGCTGGCGGCCATGGCGGCCGGCCATCCCATCATCCGCGAACGCAACTGGCTGGTCGCCGCGCTGGTGTTCTCGGCGGGCGGCGACTTCCTGCTGGCCGTGCCGGGCTGGCCCATGGGATTCGTGTTCGGGCTCGGCTCGTTCCTGATCGCGCACCTGTGTTTCCTGGCCGCCCTGCTGCCGCTGGCCCGGCGCACCCCGGCCGCCACGGCGGGCGCCGCGGTCCTGGTGGTCGTCTGCGTCGGGCTCATCATCTGGTTCTGGCCGAGCCTGGTGGCGCAGCACATGACCATCCCCGTCACGGTGTACATGGCCGTCCTGGTCGCGATGGTGTGCACCGCACTGTTCGCCGAGCTGCCGACCCGCGCGACGGCCCTCGGTGCGCTGTGTTTCGCGGTGAGCGACGGCATGATCGGCATCAGCAAGTTCGTGCTCGGTGACGAGAGGCTGGCGGTCCCGATCTGGTGGGCGTACGCCGCCTCGTTGCTCCTGATCACCGCCGGCTTCTTCGCGGGCCGGACGGTGTCGACGGTGTCGGCCGTGTCTGCTACACCGACTGCGTGACCGTCACCAGACAGCAGGCCGAGCACGAGCCCGTGGCTCGGGTGCTGCCCATGCTGTCGGTGCCGCACCTGGACCGTGAGTTCGACTACCTGGTGCCGGCCGAGCTGTCCGACGACGCCCAGCCGGGCGTGCGCGCCAAGGTGCGGTTCAACGGCCGATTGGTCGACGCGTTCATCCTCGAAAGACGTTCGGACACCGACCATTCCGGCAAGCTCGGCTGGCTGGACCGTGTGGTGTCGGCCGAGCGGGTCCTGACCCCCGACGTGCAGCGGCTCGCCGAGGCGGTGGCCGCCCGGTACGCCGGCAGCCGGCCCGACGTGTTGCGGCTGGCGATTCCGCCCCGGCACGCGACCGTGGAGAAACAGGCGCCGCCGGAACTCCCGCCGTTCGTCCCGCGGGACGTCGACGCCGGTGCCTGGCAGCAGTACGGCCGTGGCGAGCAGTTCCTCGAGGCGCTCGCCGAGGGCCGGGCCGCGCGTGCGGTGTGGCAGGCGCTGCCGGGGGAGGACTGGGCGCGGCGGCTCTCCGAGGCGGCGGCCGTCGTCGTCAACGCCGGCCGTGGGGCACTGCTGATCGTGCCGGACCAGCGCGACGTCGATGCCGTCCACGCCGCCGCGCTGGGGCTCGTCGACGAGTCCCGGGTGGTGGCGCTGTCGGCGGGTCTCGGCCCCTCGCAGCGCTACCGGCGCTGGCTGTCGGTGCTGCGCGGCCAGGCACGCCTCGTGATCGGTACCCGCAGCGCGGTTTTCGCACCCGTCGCCGACCTCGGACTCATCGTCGTGTGGGACGACGGTGACGACTCGCTGGCGGAACCTCGCGCGCCGTATCCGCACGCCCGCGAGGTCGCGATGCTGCGGGCGCACCAATTGCGTTGCGGCGCAATCATCGGGGGCTTCGCGCGCACGGCCGAGGCGCAGGCGCTGGTGCGCAGCAAGTGGGCGCACGACCTGGTGGCCGGCCGCAGTGTGGTGCGCGCCCGGGCCCCGCGGGTCGTCGCGCTCGACGACGACGCCCATACCCACGAACGCGACGCCGCCGCCCGCACCGCGCGGTTGCCGTCGATGGCGTTGGGTGCGGCGCGGGCCGCGCTGAGCGCCGGCCGGCCGGTGCTGGTCCAGGTGCCGCGCCGCGGCTACGTTCCCGCACTGGCCTGCGGCAAATGCCGGACCATCGCCCGGTGCCGGCACTGCACCGGGCCGCTGTCACTGCCCGACCGCGACACCGTCGGCGCGGTGTGCCGGTGGTGCGGCCGCCAGGACATCGCGCTGCGCTGCGGACGGTGCGGCTCGGACGCGGTGCGCGCCGTGGTGGTCGGGGCCAGGCGCACCGCCGAAGAGCTGGGCCGGGCCTTCCCAGGCGTGCCCGTCGTCACCTCCGGCGGTGACGCCGTGGTGACCGAGGTACCCGCCCGCCCCGCGGTCGTCGTGGCGACGCCGGGCGCCGAACCGCGCGCCGAAGGCGGTTACGGCGCGGCGCTGTTGCTGGACGGCTGGGCGCTGCTGGGCCGACAGGATCTGCGCGCGGCCGAGGACACGCTGCGCCGGTGGATGTCGGCAGCGGCCATGGTGCTCGACCGCGCTGCCGGGGGCACGGTCGCAGTGGTGGCCGAATCGTCGATCCCGACGGTGCAGGCGCTGGTGCGCTGGGATCCGGTCGGGCATGCCGAGGCCGAGCTCGACGGCCGTGCCGAGGTCGGGCTGCCGCCCGCCGTGCATCTCGCGGCCGTCGACGGCGTCCCCGAGGCGGCAGACGCGCTGCTGGAGGCCGCCGCCCTGCCGCCCGATGCCGAGGTGCTGGGCCCGGTCGATCTGCCGTTCGGTGCCCGCCGTCCGCCCGGTGTGGACCCGGGCGTTCCCGTGCACCGCATGCTGGTGCGGGTCTCGCGCGAGCGCGGGCTGGTGCTCGCGGCGGCCCTGCGCCGGGCGACCGGAGTGCTCAGCGCCCGCCACGATCAGACGCCGGTGCGGGTGCAGATCGATCCGCTGCATATCGGATGAGTAGGTTCGGCCGCTGCACAAGTAGCCTGGTGGATCGTGCGTATCGTCTTCGCCGGAACCCCGGAACCCGCGCTGCCGTCTTTGCGTCGGCTCATCGCGTCGCCCCGCCACGAGGTGGTCGCGGTGCTGACCCGTCCGGACGCGGCCTCCGGTCGCCGCGGCAAGCCGGCGCCGTCCCCGGTAGCGGAACTCGCTCTGGCCGAAGGCATTCCGGTGCTGCGGCCAGCCAAGCCCAATGAGCCCGAGTTCGTCGCCGAACTCGCCGCGCTGGCCCCCGACTGCTGCGCCGTCGTCGCCTACGGTGCGCTGCTGCGTGACGAGCTGCTGGCGGTGCCCCGGCTGGGCTGGATCAACCTGCACTTCTCGCTGCTCCCCGCGTGGCGCGGTGCCGCCCCGGTGCAGGCCGCCATCGCGGCGGGCGACGAGGTGACCGGCGCCACCACGTTCCAGATCGAACGCGCCCTGGACTCCGGCCCGGTGTACGGCGTGCTCACCGAGACGGTGCGGCCCATCGACACCGCGGGAGACCTGCTGGCCCGACTGGCCGACGCCGGCGCCGGGCTGCTGGAGACGACGCTCGACGGTGTCGAGGACGGCGCGCTGACCGCCGTGCCGCAACCCACCGACGGTGTGACGATCGCACCCAAGGTCACCGTCGAAGACGCGCGCGTGCGCTGGGACCTGCCGGCGCACGTCGTCGACCGCCGGGTTCGCGCGGTCACGCCGAACCCGGGCGCCTGGACCGAGATCGGCGACCTGCGGGTCAAGCTCGGCCCCGTGGTCCCTGTCGAGGGAGAAGCGTTGGCGCCCGGCGCAATTCGCGTGCAGAAATCGGGCGTGCTGGTCGGCACCGGGAGCACTCCGGTGCGCCTGGGCCTGGTGCAACCGCCGGGGAAGAAACTGATGAATGCGGCGGACTGGGCGCGCGGCGCCCGGCTGGACGAAGGTGTGGTGGCCCGGTGACCGAACGCGGTAACAGTGGGCGCGGGGGCCGGCAGGGCCGTCCGGGCAACCAGGGCCGCGCGGGTGGCCGGGACCGTCAGGACCGCCGGCCGGGCCGGTCGCAGGCGCCACGCGGCCCGCGCCGCAAGCCGCTCGATCCGGCCCGCCAGGCCGCGTTCGACGTGCTGCGCGCGGTGTCGCAGCGCGATGCCTACGCCAACCTCGCGCTGCCGGCCATCCTGCGCGAGCGCGACATCACCGGCCGCGATGCGGCCTTCGCCACCGAACTGACCTACGGCACCTGCCGCTGCATCGGGCTGCTCGACGCGGTGATCGAGAGTGCCGCCGGGCGGCCCACCGACCGGATCGACGCCGTCCTGCTCGATCTGCTGCGGCTCGGCGCCTACCAGTTGCTCCGCACCCGCGTCGACGCCCACGCCGCCGTGGACACGACCGTCGAGCAGGCCGGAATCGAATTCGATTCGGTGCGTGCGGGTTTCGTCAACGGCGTGCTGCGCACCATCGCGAGCAAGGACGAGGCCGCCTGGGTGGCCGAGCTCGCGCCGTCGGCGGCGGCCGACCCTATCGGCCACACCGCGTTCACGCACGCGCACCCGCGCTGGGTGGCGCAGTCCTTCGCCGACGCGCTCGGCGCCGACGCGGGGGAGCTCGATGCGATGCTCACCAGCGACGACGAACGCCCCGTCGTGCACCTCGCGGCCCGCCCCGGGGAGATCAGTGCCGAGGAGCTCGCGGCGGCGATCGGCGGCGACGTCGGCCGGTTCTCGCCGTACGCGGTGTACCTGCCCGGCGGCGACCCCGGCCAGCTGGACCCGATCCGGGACGGTCTGGCGCAGGTGCAGGACGAGGGCAGCCAGCTGGTGGCCCGCGCCCTGACCGAGGTGCCGCTGGAGGGCAACGACACCCGCTGGCTGGATCTGTGCTCGGGTCCCGGCGGCAAGACCGCGATGCTGGCGGCCATCGCCGCGCAGAGCGGCGCCACGGTGACGGCGGTCGAACCGACGGAGCACCGCGCCGACCTGGTCGAGCGCAACACCGCCGGCATGGGTGTCGAGGTCCTGCGGGTCGACGGCCGTGAGTCCGGTCTCGAGCCCGGATCCTTCGACCGGGTCCTGGTCGACGCCCCTTGCACGGGCCTGGGCGCGCTGCGTCGCCGGCCCGAGGCGCGGTGGCGCCGGCAGCCGTCCGATGTGCCCGGCCTGGCCCGGCTGCAGCGCGAATTGCTGGCTGCGGCAATCAAACTCACCCGGCCCGGTGGGGTGGTCCTGTACGCGACGTGTTCGCCGCACCTGGCCGAGACCGTCGGGGTGATCGCCGACGCCGTGCGACGTCAACCGGTCGAACAGATCGACACCCGGCTGCTGTTCGCCCCGGCCGATCGGCTGGGTCCCGGACCACACGTGCAGTTATGGCCACATCGGCATGGCACCGATGCGATGTTCGCGGCCGCGCTCAAAGTAGTCTGACCGCCATGGCAGGACCAATGATCGCCCCGTCCATCCTCTCCGCCGACTTCGCCCGGCTCGCCGACGAGACCGCGGCGGTCGAGGGCGCCGACTGGCTGCATGTCGACGTCATGGACAACCACTTCGTCCCCAACCTGACGCTGGGGCTGCCGGTCGTCGAGAGCCTGCTGAAGGTCACCGACATCCCGATGGACTGCCATCTGATGATCGAGGACCCCAAGCGCTGGGCCCCCGCCTACGCCGAGGCCGGCGCCTACAACGTGACGTTCCACGCCGAGGCCACCGACGACCCGATCTCGGTCGCCCGCGACATCCGCGCGGCCGGCGCCAAGGCCGGCCTGTCCGTCAAACCCGGTACCCCGATCGAGCCCTACCTCGACATCCTGCGCGACTTCGACACCCTGCTGGTGATGTCGGTCGAGCCGGGCTTCGGCGGCCAGAAGTTCATCGCCGAGGTACTGCCCAAGGTCACCGCGGTACGCCGGCTGGTCGACTCCGGTGAGCTGACCCTGGTCGTCGAGATCGACGGCGGCATCAACGACGACACCATCGAAGCCGCGGCCGCGGCCGGTGTGGACTGCTTCGTCGCGGGCTCCGCGGTGTACAACGCGGCGGATCCGGGTGCCGCGGTGGAATCGCTGCGGCGTCAGGCCGCGGCCGCGTCACCGCACCTGGTGCTGTGACGCCGGAGGCCATCGAGTCGGCCATGCGGATGGCCATCGACCAGGCCGATGCGGTCAAAGGCACGACGTACCCGAACCCGCCGGTCGGCGCGGTGATCCTGGACCGCGACGGCGAAGTGGCCGGCGTCGGCGGGACCCAGCCGCCGGGGGAGGCGCACGCCGAGGTGATGGCGCTGCGGCGCGCCGGTACCCGCGCTGCGGGCGGCACCGCGGTGGTGACGCTCGAACCGTGCAACCACCAGGGCCGCACGGGCCCGTGCGTGGACGCACTGTTGGACGCCGGGGTCGCGGCCGTGGTGTTCGCCGTGGCCGACCCCAATCCGGTGGCGGCGGGCGGTGCCCAGCGGCTGACCGATGCCGGCGTGACGGTGTCGTCGGGCGTCCTGGCCGATGAGGTCGGCGGTGGGCCGCTGCGTGAATGGCTGCACCGCCAGCGCACCGGCCGACCCCATGTGACGTGGAAATTCGCGGCGAGCGTCGACGGGCGCAGCGCCGCCGCCGACGGCACCAGCCAGTGGATCACGGGCCCGGCGGCCCGGGCCGACGTGCACCGGCACCGTGCGGTGGCCGACGCCATCGTCGTCGGCACGGGCACGGTGCTGGCCGACGATCCGACGCTGACCGCGCGCCTGTCGGACGGCAGCCCGGCGGCCCGTCAGCCGCTGCGCGTGGTGGTCGGGGAACGCGAAATCTCGTCGGAGGCCAACGTCCTGAACGACGATTCCCGGACCATGGTGATCCGGACCCACGATCCGCTCGAGGTGCTCCAGGCGCTGGCGGACCGCACCGATGTGATCCTCGAAGGTGGTCCGACCCTGGCCGGGGCGTTCGTCCGGGCGGGACTCGTGGACCGGATTCTGGCGTACCTGGCGCCGACGCTGCTGGGTGGACCGATCGCGGCGATCGACGACGCCGGGGTGGCGACCATCTCGCAGGCCCGCCGCTGGCGGTTCGACGGCGTCGCGACCGTCGGTGCCGACGTCCGGCTCAGCCTGGTGCCGAACTGATTGCTCGGGAGCTTCCAGCGAACTTTTTGCACCTTGCCCGCGACGGCTCGGCTGCGAAACTGACCGGCTGACACACCCGAGCTGATTCCCGTGAGCGGCTGAGATGTGCGATTCAGCGTGGCGCCCAATGTGATTGGGCTCACCGCGGCCCATCTTTAGTTTTGCTAATCGTTATCAGTTCGAGATCAACGCCGTGACATTCGTGCAGGAAGCCCCGATTTCGCATCCGTAAAATTGAGGACAGGCACCGGATCATCTGGATCCGGCTGAAATATCGCGCTCACCGATGTTGTTAGAGCGAAGGTGATCACGAGCAAAGGATACGAGCATGACTGCACTGCAGGACTGGCTCAGCTTCCGTCCGGGTGACGATGGCATCAAGGACATGATGTTCCGCCGGCCCCTACGGGCGGTGCTGAGTGTCGTCGAAGAGTTCGACGAGGCCGTGGACGTGGCGCTGGTGCGCCTCGCGGCCCACGCGAACGGGTCCCACCCGGCGCCCGCGCCCGCGCCGACCCCGGCGTATATCCCGGCCAATGTGGTGCTGATGCGCCCGGGCATCGAGCGGTGCTGAACCGCTACCGCTGACGAGGCCAGAAACAACGGAGCCGCAGAGTCGATCGACTCTGCGGCTCCGTTGTCGTTACGGCCTATGCCACCGGTGCGGGATCAACCTCGGGAGCGTTTTCGGGCTCCTCGGCCTGCTCGTGGCGGCCGGCGATCAGCAGACCGGCCAGCGCGCCCACCACACACACGATGGCGGTGATCAGGAAGATCGAGCTGTACTGCATGGTGTAAGCGGTCCTGGTATTCCGCGTGATCTGCTCTGCGGCCTCGGCAAGGCTGCCGCCCTTCACCGGCGGCATCGAGGCCAGCGCCTGCTGCACCTTGTACAGGCCGTACGCGGTCAGTGCCGCCATACCGATGAGCATGCCGATCATGCGGGACACGACGACCGCGGCCGAGGCGATGCCGTGCTGGGCCGTCGGGACCACCCGCAGCGTGGCCGACGTCAGCGGTCCGATGACCAGACCGAGGCCCAGGCCCGCGATGATCAGGTCGGTCGGCAGCGTCGGCAGCGAGACCACCACGAGGTCGTGGCTGGCCGAGAGCACATCCATGTCCCAGTGCGACACCAGCAGGTACGCGCCCGCCGCGATGAGCAGACCGACGAAGGCGACGATCCGGTCGCCGACGCGCGTCGCGACCCAGCCGCCGATCAGGGCGCCCACGGGCAGCGCGCCCAGGAACCATGCCAGCTTGAAGATCGCGTGGGCCTGGTCGATGCCGAGCACACCGCGGCTGAACAGCTCGACGTTCACCAGCGTGACCATCAGCGCCGCGCCCGCGCACAGCGACGACGCCAGGCCCGCCAGGAACGGCCGGAAGTGCACGCCCACCGGATCGATCAGCTTGGTGCGGGCGAACTTCTCCCACGCGAAGAACGCGACCGCGACGACCGCGGCAGCGATCAGCAACGGCGGGCCGTTTTCCGGGAGCACCTGCTTGCCGTCCGGGTTGGGGTTGTACAGACCCCACGTCGCCAGTCCCAGCGCGACGGCCAGCAGGACGCCGCCGAGGACGTCGATCTTCTCCGGCGTCTCGGTCTCGGCGCGCGACGGCAGGCTGAGGTGGATCATCACCATGGCCGCGAGCGTCAGTGGCACGTTGATCCAGAAGACGTCGCGCCAGTCGTGCAGCACCCAGACCACGGCCACGCCGTACAGCGGGCCGAGCACGCTGCCCAGCTCCTGCGCGGCGCCGATACCGCCCAGCACGCCGGCGCGGTTGCGCGCGGCCCACAGATCGGCGGCCAGGGCGAGCGTCACCGGCAGCAGCGCGCCACTGGCGACGCCCTGGATGGTCCGGCCGACGATCAGCTGGATCAGCGGCTCGACCATCTCGTTCGCCGGGGCGAACATGCCGGCCATCGCGGTGACGATCGAGCCGACGGCGAACAGCGCCAGGCTCGCCTGGAGCACCAGCTTGCGGCCGAAGCGGTCGGAGGCCCGGCCCAGCAGTGGCATCGCCGCGATGTAGCCCAGCAGGTACCACGTGACCACGGGCGTGACCTGCTGGATCTTGTTGATCGGGATGCCGATCCCGTCCGGCGGGTCCTTCATCATGTCGGTCATGATCGTCACGACGACATAAGTGTCGAGCGCGCCGAGCAGGACCGCGAGACTGCCTGCGGCTATGGCGACGTGGCGGTTGCTACCCCCGGCCATTACTGAACGTCGGGCTTGTTGACGGTGACCGGCTTACCCCAGTCGGTCAGCGTCATCTGCAGGTTGTTGCCCGGGCTGGTCTCCAGCTGCGCCTGTGCCAGCTGGTGGTTGCCGCCCTCTTCGATCCAGGCGGTGCCCGGCAGCGCGGACGTGACCTTCAGCTGCGGGGCGATCTTGTTGACGGCCTCGGCGCTGACGGTACCGGTGACCTTGACGGTCTTCACACCGTTGATGTCCTCGCGGCCCACGGCCTTGGCATCGGTGAAGTTGTCCAGGATGTTGGCCAGGCCGGTCTCCGGGCGCAAGATCGCCGAGATGTCGTAGATGGCGTCGGCGGGGCCGAAGTCGGACAGCGGGCCACCGGACGACAGCGATGCGTACAGGTGGTTGTCGTAGACGACGAACGGCGCGTCCTGGACGCCCATGCCGCCCACCGACAGGTTGGCCTTGCCCTGGCCGGCGACGGCCGGGGTCAGCGTCATGTCGCCGGTCAGCTTGGTGACCGTCAGCTTGGCGATCTTGCCGTTGACGGTCAGGACCAGGTGCACGCTCTGCTGGCCGCGGGTGGTGTCGGCGGACTGCTTGAGCAGCGCCGCGGCGTCCGGCAGCGGCGCCGAGGGGGCCTCGGACTTCGAGCATCCGGAGACCAGGAGCACCCCGGCCATCACGGTGGAGAGTAGGGAAACAAGCATGGCGGAGCGTTTGCGCGTCTGCATGTCCTGCATCGTAATAGGTGCGCCCGACTAACAAGTTGCCTCGATCGGCCGGTAGAACCACAACCATGGTTGCTGAACTCGAATTTCGGGCGGTTCCGATCGATGTCGGGGACGGTGCGGCACTGGTCAGCGCGATGGAGGCCGAGATGGCCGAGCTGTATGCCGACGTGCGCGGCGGACTCGATCTGAACGCACCCGACATGCCGAAGGCCGGCCCGGCCGAACTCGGCCCGCCGCACGGCGTCTACCTGGCCGGATACCGCGACGGCCGGCCCGTCTGCGGCGGCGGTCTCAAGCGGCTGCCCGAAGGTGCCTGCGAGATCAAGCGGATGTACGTCGCGCCCGAGGCGCGCGGGCACGGCCTGGCCCGAATCCTGTTGCGGGCCTTGGAGGACGCCGCCCGCGGGCTCGGATACGCGGTTGCCAGGCTCGACACCGGGGCCCGGCAGCCGTATGCCCAGCGGTTGTACGAGTCCGACGGATACCGGCCGATCGCCAATTTCAACGGCAACCCGGTGGCTCATTACTTCGGCGAGAAGCAGCTTTAAGCTTGGCCCCATGTTCACCGGCATTGTCGAAGAGCTCGGCGAGATCGTCAGCAAGGACCAACTGGCCGACGCGGCGCGGTTCGTCATCCGCGGCCCGTTGGTCACCACCGATGCCGGGCACGGTGACTCGATCGCGGTGAACGGCGTCTGCCTGACGGTCGTCGACGTGCTGCCCGACGGCGCGTTCTCCGCCGACGTGATGGCCGAGACCCTGAACCGGTCCAGCCTCGCCGGTGTCGAGGTCGGCGGCCGGGTCAATCTGGAGCGCGCCGCGGCGCTCAACAGCCGGCTGGGCGGGCACATCGTGCAGGGCCATGTGGACGGCACCGGCACTGTGTTGTCGCGCACACCGTCCGAGCACTGGGAGGTCGTGCGCATCGCACTGCCGCCGCAGCTGGCCCGGTACGTGGTCGAGAAGGGCTCCATCACCGTCGACGGGGTGTCGCTGACGGTGTCCGGCCTGGGTCGCGACGAGCAGGGCGACTGGTTCGAGATCTCTCTGATTCCAACGACGTTGCAGCTGACGACGCTGGGCCGCGCCCCGGTCGGCACCACGGTGAACCTGGAGGTCGACGTCATCGCCAAATACGTCGAGCGGCTGCTCACCCCGGCGCAGTAGTCCCGGTCACGCTGCGTCCGCTGAGCGGACGAGCGGGAGTAAGTCGGCCTGTACCAGTGGTTCATACTGGTAGGTGATCAACATGGCCCTGATGTGGCCACGGCAAGGGTGGTGGAGATGACGAGGCTTGATTCCGTCGAGCGGGCGATTGCCGATATCGCGGCGGGAAAGGCTGTCGTCGTCATTGACGACGAAGATCGCGAGAACGAGGGCGATCTGATCTTCGCGGCGGAGAAGGCGACGCCGGAACTGGTGGCCTTCATGGTCCGCTACACCTCGGGATACCTGTGTGTGCCGCTCGACGGCGCGGTCTGCGACAAGCTGGGCCTGCTGCCGATGTACGCGGTGAACCAGGACAAGCACGGCACCGCCTACACCGTCACGGTGGACGCGAAAAAGGGTGTGGGAACCGGCATTTCGGCTTCCGACCGGGCCAAGACCATGCAGGCCCTGGCTGATCCGGATGCCGTCGCCGATGATTTCACCAAACCCGGGCACGTAGTTCCGTTGCGCGCAAAAGACGGCGGCGTGCTCCGCCGTCCCGGTCACACCGAGGCCGCCGTCGATCTGGCCCGGCTGGCCGGATTGCAGCCCGCCGGCGCGATCTGCGAGATCGTCAGCCAGAAGGACGAGGGCTCCATGGCCCAGACCGACGAGCTGCGCGTCTTCGCCGATGACCACGACCTGGCGCTGATCTCGATCGCCGATCTGATCGAGTGGCGCCGCAAGCACGAGAAGCACATCGAGCGCGTCGCCGAGGCCCGGATTCCGACCCGGCACGGTGAGTTCCGGGCCGTCGGCTACACCAGCATGTACGAAGACGTCGAGCACGTGGCGCTGGTGCGCGGCGAGGTCTCCCCGGAGAACGGTGACGACGTACTGGTGCGGGTGCACTCCGAGTGCCTCACCGGTGACGTGTTCGGCTCGCGGCGCTGCGATTGCGGGCCCCAGCTCGACGCTGCCATGGAGATGGTGGCCAACGAGGGCCGAGGCGTGGTGCTGTACATGCGCGGACATGAGGGCCGCGGTATCGGGCTGTTGCACAAGCTGCAGGCCTACCAGCTGCAGGACGCCGGCGCCGACACCGTCGACGCCAACCTCGAGCTCGGCCTGCCCGCCGATGCCCGCGACTACGGCATCGGGGCACAGATCCTGGTCGACCTCGGTATCCGCTCCATGCGGCTGCTGACCAACAACCCGGCCAAGCGCGTCGGCCTCGACGGCTACGGACTGCACATCATCGAGCGCGTCCCGCTGCCCATCGGCCCCAACGCCGACAACATCCGGTACCTGATGACCAAGCGGGACCGGATGGGCCACGACCTCATCGGCCTCGACGATTTCGCCGGTGACGCAACAGACGGAGAAGGTAAATGAGTGGTGTCGGTGTTCCGGACATGCCGGAGCTCGACGCGTCCGGGATCAAACTCGCCATCGTCGCCAGCACCTGGCACACCACCATCTGTGACGCGTTGCTCGACGGCGCCCGCCGGGTGGCCACCGCATCGGGGATCGCCGAACCGACCGTGGTCCGGGTGCTCGGTGCCATCGAAATCCCAGTCGTGGCACAGGAATTGGCCAAGAACCACGACGCCGTCATCGCGCTGGGCGTGGTGATCCGGGGCGGCACACCGCATTTCGACTACGTGTGTGACGCTGTCACGCAGGGTCTGACCCGGGTGTCGCTAGACGAGTCGACACCGGTCGCCAACGGCGTGCTGACGGTCAACACCGAGGAGCAGGCCATCGACCGTGCCGGTCTGCCGGGTTCGGCGGAGGACAAGGGCGAGCAGGCCGCCTCGGCCGCGCTCGCCACCGCGATCACCCTGCGCGATCTGCGTCGATGACCGTGCCGATGACCAGGGAAACCGGCAGCTGGGACCTCGAGGTCCGGCCGCATCGCGTGAAGTACGTTGCCTACGCCGCGGCGGCCGTCATCATCGCCGTGCACGTCACGGTCGGTGCGCTGCTGAAAATCGGTGCCACCGGGGTGATCTTCCAGACCGCCGACCAGGTGTCGATGGCGCTGCTCGGCATCATCCTGGCCGGTGCGGTGCTGCTGCCCACGCGGTCCCGGCTGCGGGTCGGACCGGCCGGCATCGTCGTCCGTAACGTCCTGAGCGACAAGACCATTGCCTGGTCCGACATCGTCGGGGTGTCGTTCCCGCTGGGCGCCCGCTGGGCCCGGGTTGATCTGCCCGACGATGAGTACGTCCCGATCATGGCCATCCAGACCGTCGACAAGGCCCGGGCCGTCGACGCGATGGACCGCCTTCGGGAGCTGGTCGCGAAATACCGGCCCGATCTCAGCTCAGCGTCAAAGACATCGTGAGTTCGTCTGCCGGGCCGGGGTTTTCGGATCCCTCGGCCGGGTCGGCCGTGGCGACGAAGCCGAAGGCGCGGTAGACGCCGAGCGCGGCGGTGTTGTCGCGGTGTACCCGCAGTGTCACGGTGTGGGCGCCCAGGCCGCGGCCCCAGTCGATGGCCGCGGTCAGCAGCGTGCGCGCCACCCCGTGGCCGCGCGCGACCGGATCGGTCCACAGCGAGTAGAGGTACACCGAGCTCGGGCTGGATCGATGCGCCGCGATCAGGCCTACCAGCCGGTCCTCGTGCGCCACGGCGAACTGGGCATGCGCGCGCAGCCGACGCCGCCACTGTGTCCCGGTGAAGCTCATCTCGGTGCGGTATTCGGCATCGTCGGTTCCCGCGGAATCGGCCAGCGCGCGCAGCCGCAGCGCCGCGAACACCCGCCAGTCGGCTTCGGTGAGCCGGATCACCCCCACCTGGGTGCTCCCTCCCATGGGATAGAATTTGCTGATAGTGACCGATTTTCGCATGCCTTCGCCGCCGCCTGACGTCGTGGCGATCGCACCCGCCGAACTGGTCGGCCGCCTTGGTGCGTACCCGACGGTGACCGTGCCGATCTACCAGGGCCGGACCGTCGACACCGCGTGGCTGTGGCACCACCTCGCCGAGCCCGCGGACTATTTCGGGCTGACCATGCCGTCCGAGGCCGATCTGGGTGCCGCGGTGGCCCGGTTCGAGGGGCAGCTGGTGGCCGTGACCGTCACGATCACCGACGGTGGCCGGTGCGCGGTGACCGGCACACCCTCGCAGCTGTACGAACCCGAGCCGGTCCGGATCGGCCGGCGCGACAGCGACTGGACCCCACCGGCGGCGACCGACGCGCAGTGGCTGCGGATGGCGGCCCGGACCACCAGTCTGGGCACCGTGGACTTGTTGCTGCGCCGGTTGGCCGACCAGGGCTGCGTGGACGGCATCGGGCCCGGCCCCGACGTCACGCCCGCCGTGGCCGGCGCGCTGGTCCTCGACATCGGCGCCGAACTGGTCGGCGTCGAGAACACCGAACCCGTCTCGATCCTCGAGCAATTGCAGGCCTGCGGTGTGGTGCGACCCGTCGTGCGGCGCGCCGCCGTGCCCGCCGACCAGGTGCTGCGCGCCTGGTGGATCTCACCGCAGTACCGCACGCACCCCGTCGCACAACTCGGCGACCATGCCGCCGGAATTGATTCCTCCTACCCGCCGTTCCTGGAGCAGCTGTGACCAAACCCTTTGTCCCACAGTCCTACAAGTCGTTCCGCATCGACGGCTACGACATCGAGGACGGCGTGTTCCACGGGCGCTACACCATGTGCGGGGCCGACTCCGCCGATGACGTCAGCTTCGCCGAGACCGTCGACTTCGGCGACACCCTGGGCGGTGGCCGGCCCGACGATCGGCTGCTGCGGCTGCTGACGCTGACCTGCGCGCTGAGTTATTACAAGGCGGCCGCGCCACCGCAGATCGAGATCGCTTTCCCGACTTACGATTTCGAGCGGGAGTATCTGCGTCAGGTACTCGCCGGCGGGCTCGGCGAGTACGCCTACCGCAACAACCTGCCGGGTGCGTTGAGCCCGGAACTCACCGGCGACCGCGCCGAGATCGCTGAACAGCAGCCGGACACCTGGAACGCCGACGCGCCGCCGCTGGTGCCGGTCGGCGGCGGCAAGGACTCGGTGGTGACCATCGAGGCCCTCGCCCCGCTGCAGCCGGTGTTGTTCAACGTCAACAGGTTCGACCCGATCGACCGGTGCGTCGAGATCAGCGGGCTGCCGCACGTGCGCGTGATGCGGACCATCGACCGCACCCTCATCGACGTCAACGCGGCCGGCGCCTACAACGGGCACATCCCGGTTACCGCGATCAACAGCATCATCGGCTTGATCGTGGCCGACGCCAGGGGCCTCGGTCCGGTGGTGCTGTCCAACGAGCGCTCGTCCAACGTCGGCAACGTCGAGTGGATGGGCCAGGACATCAACCACCAGTGGTCCAAGAGCGTCACCTACGAGACGCTGTTGCGCGACACCCTCGCCGCGTACGGGCTGAACCCCGACCGGTATTTCTCGCTGTTGCGTGGCCTCTCGGAGTCGCAGATCGCCGACCGGTTCGCGGCCAGTCCGCAGTACTTCCGCGCGTTCATCAGCTGTAACCGGCCGTTCGCGCTCGATGCCGGCCGCCGCGGCGCCACCTGGTGCGGGCATTGCCCGAAGTGTCAGTTCGTCTTCGTGCTGATGGCGCCGCGGCTGGGCCGCGACGAGGTCGAGGCGATCTTCGGGCGAAACCTGTTCGAGGACACCGACAGCCGGGCCGAGTTCGAGGACATCCTCGGGGTCGGCGCGCACAAGCCGTTCGAGTGCGTCGGTGAGTACTACGAGGCCGCCGAGTCGATGCTGACCATCCTCGACGACGAGGCCTGGGCCGGCCTGCCGCTGGTCGAGCAGTTCCGCAGTGCGCGAGCCGATCTGGAGCGCGTCGCCGCCGACCACGACGACAGCCCGGCAGTGCAGTACGTACCCGAGCGCTACCGCGCCGCCCTGGACGACCGGCCGTGACGTCACGACGTCCGCAGCTCGCCGGTGTCGCCGTCGGCATCTGGGGCTTCGGCAAGGAGGGCCAGTCGCTGGCCCGGACCGCGGCGGCCGAGGGCGCGGCGCGGATCGACGCCGTCGACGACGCCGGCCGGGGCACCCTGGACGCACCGACCGACATCGCCAACCTGAGCCTGTGGCGCGGCGCCGAACACCTGGCCCGACTGGCGGACTGTGACGTCGTGTTCCTCAGCCCTGGAATACCCTGGCATCAGCCGTTTTTCGCCGAGTTGCGCGCCGCCGGCGCCACGCTGTCCAGCGCCGCCGACTGGTACCTGCACCGTTACGCGGCACAGACCGTCGGCGTCACCGGGACCAAGGGCAAGAGCACGACGGCGTCGTTCCTGTCGCACCTGCTGCGGCGGCTCGGCGCGGACGCCGTGGTGGCGGGAAACATCGGCACCCCGCTGTCGGACCTGGAGCCGGCACCGGACGCCGTCGTCGTCGCCGAACTGTCCAGCCAGCAGTGCGCACTGGTGACCGCGTCACCGCGGATCTCGGTGATCACCAACCTTTTCGAGGACCACCTGGACTGGCACGGCGACATCGACGCCTACCACGGCGCCAAGGCCAACATCTTCAGCCACGGTGGCGAGGTGCTGATCACCACGCCGCAGGTGCTGGCCGCTCTCGAGCGACTGGGTATCGCGCCGCCGCCGGTCGTGCGTACGGTCGACGCGGCGGACGTGACGCGTCCCGAAGGCGACTACGTCATTGCCTACGAGCACAACGTCGTCAACGGCGCACTGGCGGCCGTCGCTGCTGCCGAGGTGATCGGCCGGCCGGTGACCGAGGACGAATACCTCGGCGCGGTAACGACATTCGAGGCCCTGCCTCACCGGCTGCAGGTCGTGCGCCGCACCGGGGACGTGCGCTGGATCGACGACACCCTGGCCACCACCGGCGAGAGCGTCGTCGCCGCGCTGCGCTCGATGCGACCCGACGACCGGGTGGCGCTCATCGTCGGCGGCATGGACCGTCAGCTCGACTACGACCAGATCGACGACTATCTGCTCTCGGGCGCACGTGACGTTCACCTCATCCAGGGGCCGACCAACGGGACCGCGATCGGCCGCCGCTTCGCCGCGGCGCGGCCCGCGTGCGTGCACCCGGTGGACAGCCTGCAGGCGGCGGTGCAGGTCGCGGCCGCCGTGCCGGGGGTGACGGCCGTCCTGCTGTCGCCGGGCGCGGCGAGCTACGACCTGTACGCGAACTACGTGGCCAAGGCCGCGGCGTTCTGCGAGCTCATCGATGCTGTCAGCCCGTCGAACTAACCTGTAACAGTGCCTGATCCATCGACGTACCGGCCCGCGCCGGGGACCATCCCGTTGGAACCGGGGGTGTACCGGTTCCGGGATCCGCACGGTCGGGTCATCTATGTCGGCAAGGCCAAGAGCCTGCGCAGCCGGCTGAACTCGTACTTCGCCGATCTGTCGGCACTCGCGCCGCGGACCCGGCAGATGGTGACCACGGCCGGCAGTGTCGAGTGGACGGTCGTCACGACCGAAGTCGAAGCGCTGCAACTGGAATACAACTGGATCAAGGAATTCGATCCGCGCTTCAACATCCGGTACCGCGACGACAAGTCGTACCCCGTACTGGCCGTCACTCTCAACGAGGAGTACCCGCGGCAGTTCGTCTACCGCGGCCCGCGACGCAAGGGCGTCCGGTACTTCGGCCCCTACTCGCACGCCTGGGCCATCCGCGAGACGCTGGATCTGCTCACCCGCGTGTTCCCGGCGCGCACCTGCTCGAACGGAGTGTTCAAGCGGCACAACCAGATCGGTCGGCCCTGCCTGTTGGGCTACATCGACAAGTGCTCGGCCCCGTGCGTCGGGCGGGTGACCGCCGCCGAGCACCGCAAGATCGTCGACGACTTCTGCGACTTCCTGGCCGGTAAGACCGACCGGCTGGCGCGGGACATGGAACAGCAGATGGCGGAGGCCGCCGAGGAATTGGAGTTCGAGCGGGCGGCGCGGCTGCGCGACAACATCTCGGCGCTCAAGCGGGCGCTGGAGAAGCAGGCCGTGGTGCTCGGTGATGGCACCGACGCTGACGTGGTGGCCTTCGCCGACGACGACCTGGAAGCCGCCGTGCAGGTGTTCCACGTCCGCGGCGGCCGGGTCCGCGGTCAGCGTGGCTGGGTCATCGAGAAGTCGGGTGAACCGGGGGAGTCCGGCGAGGACTATCTGGTGAGCCAGTTCCTCACGCAGTTCTACGGCGATCAGGCCGAACTGCGCGGCGCCGGACCGGCCGACGAGACCACCAATCCGGTGCCCAAAGAGGTTCTGGTGCCGGTACTTCCGGACAACGCCGACGAACTCGCCGTCTGGTTGTCCGGACTGCGGGGTTCGCGCGTGCAACTGCGGGTGGCGCAGCGCGGCGACAAACGCGCGCTGGCGGACACGGTGCAGCGCAACGCGAAGGACGCGCTGGCGCAGCACAAGCTCAAGCGCGCAGGTGACTTCAACGCCAGATCCGAAGCGCTGCAGAGCATCCAGGATTCGCTGGAGCTCGACGATGCGCCACTGCGCATCGAATGCGTCGACATCAGCCACGTGCAGGGCACCGACGTGGTGGCCTCGCTCGTCGTGTTCGAGGACGGCCTGCCGCGCAAATCCGACTACCGGCACTATGCGATTCGCGAGGCCGCGGGCGGCGGCCGGTCCGACGACGTCGCGTCCATCGCCGAGGTCACCCGCCGGCGCTTCGCGCGCCACGTCGCCGACACTCAAGTGCTGGAGAACGCAGACGTGACCGACGCCACCGAAACCCCGGTACGGCCAAAGCGATTCGCGTATCCACCCAACCTGTTCGTGGTCGACGGCGGCGCGCCGCAGGTGAACGCGGCGGCCGCGGTGCTCGACGAATTGGGTGTCACCGATGTCGCGGTGATCGGGCTGGCCAAACGTCTGGAAGAGGTGTGGGTTCCCGAGCAGCCGGACCCGCTGATCATGCCGCGCAACAGCGAGGGCCTGTATCTGCTGCAGCGCGTGCGTGACGAAGCCCACCGGTTCGCCATCACCTATCACCGCAGCAAACGGTCGAAGCGGATGACGGCATCGGTGCTCGACGCGATCCCCGGCCTGGGTGAACACCGGCGCAAGGCCTTGGTCACCCACTTCGGTTCGGTGGCACGGTTGAAGGAGGCCGGCGTCGACGAACTGACGGCGGTGCCGGGCATCGGGGCGGCGACGGCGCAGGCGGTGGTCGATGCGCTGCGGTCCGATTCCCAGCCGGAACCGGGGGCGGCGCCGACGGTTATCGGCAATGATCGGACAGAGCAGTGAGCGCGCAGCACCAGTCGATGAGCAGCGGGGGATGGACGAAGTCGTGACGGACGATCAGATGGACGGTGCTGCCGGTGAGATCGACGTGGTTCTGGTCACGGGGCTGTCCGGCGCCGGGCGCGGCACCGCCGCCAAGGTGCTCGAGGACCTCGGCTGGTACGTCGCCGACAACCTGCCCCCGGAGCTGATCACCCGGATGGTCGAGCTGGGTCTGGCCGCCGGATCGCGCATCACCAAGCTGGCCGTGGTGATGGACGTGCGGTCCCGCGGCTTCACGGGCGACCTGGATTTCGTGCGCCGTGAATTGGCGACCCGCAGCGTCTTCCCGCGGGTGCTGTTCCTGGAGGCGTCCGACGACATCCTGGTGCGGCGCTACGAGCAGAACCGGCGCAGTCACCCACTGCAGGGCAACCAGACGCTCGCGGAAGGCATTGCCGCCGAACGGAGATTGCTGGAGTCGGTGCGTGCCACGGCCGACCTGATCATCGACACCTCGACACTGCCGGTGCCGGCGTTGCGGGCGAGCATCGAACGCGCCTTCAGCGGGGAGGCCGTCGCCGGGACGAGCGTGACGGTCGAGAGTTTCGGCTATAAATATGGTCTGCCGATGGACGCCGACACCGTGATGGATGTCCGGTTCCTGCCGAATCCGCATTGGGTCGACGAATTGCGGCCCCACACCGGGCAGCACCCGGCGGTTCGGGACTACGTGCTGGGTCAAGAGGGCGCCGCCGAGTTCCTGGACACCTACCATCGGCTGCTGGGGGTTGTGATCGACGGCTATCGCAGGGAGGGGAAGCGCTACATGACCGTGGCCATCGGCTGCACCGGCGGCAAGCATCGCAGTGTGGCGATCGCCGAGGCGCTGGCCAACCGGCTGCGTGGCGGTGACCACCTGACCGTGCGCGTGCTGCACCGGGACCTGGGGCGCGAATGACGGAGGATCGGGCTCCCGCGCGCATCGTCGCGCTCGGCGGCGGGCACGGCCTGTACGCGACGCTGTCCGCGGCCCGTCGGCTGACGCCGCACGTCACCGCCGTCGTCACCGTCGCCGATGACGGCGGGTCGTCGGGCCGGCTGCGTTCCGAACTGGACATCGTGCCCCCGGGTGACCTGCGAATGGCGTTGGCGGCCTTGGCATCTGACAGTCCGCACGGGCAGTTGTGGGCCACCATCATCCAGCACCGCTTCAACGGCAGCGGCGCGCTGGCCGGTCACCCGATCGGCAACCTCCTGCTCGCCGGCCTCAACGAGGTGCTCGCCGACCCGGTCGCCGCGCTCGACGAGCTGGGCCGGATCCTGGGGGTCAAGGGCCGCGTGCTGCCGATGTGTCCCGTCGCGTTGCAGATCGAGGCCGACGTGTCCGGGCTCGAGGCCGATCCGCGGATGAGCCGCGTGATCCGCGGTCAGGTCGCGGTCGCCACCACACCGGGCAAGGTGCGGCGGGTCCGGCTGCTGCCCGGCGATCCGCCGGCCACCCGGCAGGCCGTCGACGCCATCATGTCGGCCGACCTGGTGGTGCTCGGTCCGGGCTCGTGGTTCAGCAGTGTGATCCCGCATGTGCTGGTGCCCCAGCTGCTGGCTGCCCTGCAGGCGACGTCGGCGCGCCGGGCCCTGGTGCTCAACCTCGCCGCCGAACCGGGGGAGACCGCCGGGTTCTCCGCCGAACGGCACGTGCACGTGCTGTCGCAGCACGCCCCGGGCCTGACGGTGCACGACATCATCGTCGACGCGGCGAGTGTCCCCAGTGAACGGGAACGCGACCAACTGCGCCGGGCGGCCTCGTTTCTCGAGGCTCAGGTCGAGTTTGCTGACGTATCCCGACCTGGTACACCTTTGCATGACCCGGCACGGCTTGCGGCAGCGCTCGAGCGGGTGCGTCTCAATGGCAGCGCACCGGCCCGGCCCGCATACGAGCCACCCACTCCCGCCGCTCGGTCGGCCGACGGATTCCGTCAGCAGCCGGCCCCTGAAGGACCAAGAGGTGACGATTCGTGGCGATGACGTCGGAAGTGAAGGACGAGCTGAGCCGGCTGGTCGTCAACTCGGTGACCGCACGCCGGGCCGAGGTGGCGTCGCTGCTGCGCTTCGCCGGCGGCCTGCACATCGTGGCCGGACGCGTCGTCGTCGAGGCCGAGGTCGACCTGGGCAGCATCGCCCGGCGCCTGCGCAAGGACATCTACGACCTGTACGGATACAACGCCGTCGTGCACGTGCTGTCGGCCAGCGGTATCCGCAAGAGCACGCGGTACGTGGTGCGCGTCGCGCAGGACGGTGAGGCGCTGGCGCGTCAGACCGGACTGCTCGATCTACGTGGCCGGCCCGTGCGTGGCCTGCCGGCTCAGGTGGTCGGCGGCAGCGTCGGCGACGCCGAAGCGGCCTGGCGCGGCGCGTTCCTCGCGCACGGTTCGCTGACCGAGCCCGGACGGTCGTCGGCGCTCGAGGTCAGTTGCCCCGGACCGGAGGCAGCGCTGGCGTTGGTCGGTGCGGCCCGCCGGCTCGGGGTCAGTGCCAAGGCGCGCGAGGTGCGTGGCAGCGACCGCGTGGTGGTGCGCGACGGCGAGGCCATCGGCGCGTTGCTGACTCGCATGGGCGCCCAGGACACCCGGCTCAATTGGGAAGAGCGACGGATGCGCCGCGAGGTGCGTGCCACCGCCAACCGGCTGGCCAACTTCGACGACGCGAATCTGCGCCGGTCCGCGCGGGCGGCCGTCGCGGCCGCGGCACGCGTCGAGCGGGCGCTCGACATCCTCGGCGACACGGTGCCCGACCACCTTTCGGCCGCGGGTCGGTTGCGTGTCGAGCACCGGCAGGCGTCGCTCGAGGAGCTGGGCCGGCTGGCCGACCCGCCGATGACGAAAGATGCTGTCGCAGGCCGGATTCGGCGCCTGCTGTCGATGGCCGACCGGAAGGCCAAGCTGGAAGGTATTCCGGACACCGAGTCGGCCGTCACCCCGGACCTGCTCGACGACGCCTAGCGCGAGTCTCCGGTACCGCACGTGAGGTTCCTCACCGCACTAGGCTGGCTGAGGATTCACCGCATGACCTGTCCAGGAGTACCGGCGAGGGAGCACAGCAGTGACTATTCGGATCGGCGTCAATGGTTTCGGGCGTATCGGGCGTAACTTTTTCCGGGCCCTGGATGCGCAAAAAGCGGGGGGTAAGAACGCCGATCTGGAGATCGTGGCGGTCAATGACCTGACCTCGACGGATGCGTTGGCGCATCTGTTGAAGTTCGATTCGATCCTGGGCCGGCTGCCCTATGACGTGCGTGCTGATGGGGACACGCTGATCGTGGGTGAGACCAAGATCAAGGCCCTGGCGGTCAAGGAAGGCCCGGCGGCGTTGCCGTGGGGGGATCTGGGTGTGGACATCGTGGTCGAGTCCACCGGTATCTTCACCGACGCCGCCAAGGCCCGCGGCCACCTGGAGGCGGGGGCCAAGAAGGTCATCATCTCGGCGCCGGCGACCGGTGAGGACATCACCATCGTGATGGGGGTCAACGACGACAAGTACGACGGCAGTCAGGACATCATCTCGAATGCCTCGTGCACCACGAACTGTCTGGGCCCGATCGCCAAGGTCCTCAACGACGAGTTCGGGATCGTGCGCGGGTTGATGACCACGATCCACGCCTACACCCAGGATCAGAATCTGCAGGACGGGCCGCACAAGGATCTGCGCCGGGCCCGGGCGGCGGCGATCAACATCGTGCCGACCTCCACCGGCGCGGCCAAGGCCATCGGCCTGGTGCTGCCCGAGCTCAAGGGCAAGTTGGACGGGTACGCGCTGCGGGTGCCGGTGCCTACCGGGTCGGTCACCGATCTGACCGCCGAGCTGGGCAAGTCGGCGTCGGCGGCGGAGATCAACGCGGCGATGCAGGCGGCGGCCGAGGGGCCGCTCAAGGGGATTTTGAAGTACTACGACGCGCCGATCGTGTCGTCCGATATCGTCACCGACCCGCACAGTTCGCTGTTCGATGCGGGGCTGACCAAGGTCATCGACAACCAAGCCAAGGTCGTGTCCTGGTATGACAACGAGTGGGGCTACTCCAACCGGATCGCCGATTTGGCCGCGCTGGTCGGCAAGTCGCTGTAGACGGCACGTAAGAGAAAGACAGGTATGAGCATCAAGACCCTCGATGAGCTGTTGGCCGAAGGCGTAGAGGGGCGGGGCGTCCTGGTCCGCTCCGACCTGAACGTCCCGCTCGACGAGAACGGCAACATCACCGACCCGGGCCGGATCATCGCGTCGGTCCCGACGCTGGCCGCGCTGGCCGATGCCGGCGCCAAGGTCGTCATCACCGCGCACCTCGGCCGCCCGAAGGGTGGACCGGACGCCAAGTTCTCGCTCGCGCCGGTCGCCGCCGCGCTGGGGGAGAAGCTGGGCCGGCACGTCCAGCTCGCCGGTGACGTCGTCGGCACCGATGCGCTCGCCCGCGCCGAGGGTCTGACCGACGGTGACGTGTTGCTGCTGGAGAACATCCGGTTCGACCCGCGTGAGACCAGCAAGGACGACGCCGAGCGCGCGGCCCTGGCCCGCGAGCTGGCGGCTCTGGTCGAGGGTCCCGACGGTTCGCCCGGCGCGTTCGTCTCCGACGGCTTCGGCGTCGTGCACCGCAAGCAGGCGTCGGTGTACGACGTCGCGAAGATCCTGCCGCACTACGCCGGCACGTTGGTGGCCACCGAGGTCAAGGTGCTCGAGCAGCTGACCAGCTCGACCGAGCGGCCCTACGCCGTCGTGCTCGGCGGCTCCAAGGTATCCGACAAGCTCGCGGTGATCGAGAATCTCGCCACCAAGGCCGACAGCATCGTCATCGGCGGCGGCATGTGCTTCACTTTCCTTGCGGCCCAAGGGCTTTCGGTCGGTACCTCGCTGCTGCAGGAGGAGATGATCGACACCTGTAAGCGGCTGCTGGACACCTACGCCGACGTCATCCACCTCCCTGTCGACATCGTGGCGGCCGACAAGTTCGCCGCCGACGCCGAACCGGAGACCGTGGCTTCGGACCGCATCCCGGACGGCAAGATGGGCCTGGACATCGGCCCCGAGTCGGTCAAGCGCTTCACGGCGCTGCTGTCCAACGCCAAGACCGTGTTCTGGAACGGCCCGATGGGTGTCTTCGAGTTCCCGGCGTTCGCCGACGGCACCAAGGGCGTCGCCGAGGCCATCATCACCGCAACGTCCAAGGGCGCGTTCAGCGTCGTCGGCGGCGGCGATTCGGCTGCCGCGGTGCGCCAGCTCGAACTGGCCGAGGACGGCTTCTCGCACATCTCGACCGGTGGCGGCGCGTCGCTGGAGTACCTCGAGGGCAAGACCCTCCCGGGCATCGAAGTGCTGGGGTCGTAGAACATGGCACGCAAGCCGCTCATCGCCGGCAACTGGAAGATGAACCTCAACCACTTCGAGGCCATCGCGCTGGTGCAGAAGATCGCATTCGCTTTGCCGGACAAGTACTTCGCCAAGGTCGACGTCACCGTCCTGCCGCCGTTCACCGATCTGCGCAGTGTGCAGACGCTGGTCGACGGCGACAAGCTCCTGCTCACCTACGGTGCGCAGGACGTGTCCCAACACGACTCCGGTGCCTACACCGGTGAGATCAGTGGCGCGTTCCTGGCCAAGCTGGGCTGCACGTTCGTCGTCGTCGGGCACTCCGAGCGCCGGACCTACCACCACGAGGACGATGCCCTGGTGGCCGCCAAGGCCAAGGCCGCGCTCAAGCACGGCCTGACCCCGATCGTGTGTATCGGTGAGGGGCTCGACATCCGCGAGGCCGGTAATCACGTCGAGCACTGCACCGCTCAGCTGCAGGGCTCGTTGGCCGGTCTGTCGTCCGAGCAGATCAGCCAGGTCGTGATCGCCTACGAACCCGTCTGGGCCATCGGCACCGGCCGGGTCGCCAGCGCCGCCGACGCCCAGGAAGTGTGCGCCGCGGTCCGCTCGACGCTGGCCGAGCTGGCGTCGCCCGAGATCGCCGCGACCGTGCGCGTGCTCTACGGCGGCTCCGTCAACGCCAAGAACGTCGGTGAGCTGGTGGCGAAGCCCGACATCGACGGCGCACTGGTCGGCGGTGCGTCACTCGATGGTGAGCAGTTCGCGACGCTGTCGGCGATCGCCGCAGGCGGACCGCTGCCGTAAGGAGTTAGTTCGCCGGCTCCAGCACCATGGTGGGCAGGTTGCCCCTGTTGATTCCTCCGGGCAGTGGTCGGCTCGTGGTGGTCAACGGGGCGTCCGCCGCCTTGGCGGGCGGTGCGTGACAACCCGTTTCCGGATCCATGCCAGGGATGCCGCCGGACTCGATGCAGCACAGATCGGCATTCCGGACGGTCTTCTTCATGCAGTTGTCGTACGCCTCGATATCCCAGGTGTCGTCGCTGGGCGCGGCGATCGACACCGGGGCCGTGGTGACGGCCAATGCGGTAGCTAGCAAAGTGGCTGAAGCAAGTTTCCCGACGGACATGTTGGCCTCCAAACAGGCCGAGTAATGGACGTTGATCTGTCCATGGTGCGCCGATACCGCCGCCGCTGCGGCCGAATCAGCAACACAATTGTGGTGATGGCGACGACGCGACGACGGACCGCGGCCGGGTGACGGCGCTCCACCCGGTAAGCTGTGGCTCATGATTTTGGCCCTGCAGATCACGTTGATCATCACCAGTGTGTTGGTTGTGTTGCTGGTGTTGCTCCACCGTGCCAAGGGTGGCGGTCTGTCGACGCTGTTCGGCGGCGGTGTGCAGTCCAGCCTGTCGGGCTCCACCGTGGTCGAGAAGAACCTCGACCGGCTGACCTACTTCATCACCGGCATCTGGCTGGTGTCGATCATCGGCATCGCGCTGCAGATCAAGTACGGCGCCTAGCCTCGGACTTCACGAACCGGCCACGCCTGTCAGGCGTGGCCGGTTCTGTTTGTCTGACAGCAAGTACCCAGCGTCCGCTGGGCCGGCGCTTATGTCGATGACAGGGCGCACTTAGCGCCGGCACCTACGCTCGCCGCGTGGTGCATCTTCTTCGTATCGGCGCAGGCGCGGTGGCGCTGCTCTGCGTGGCCGGTGGCGTGGCCCCGGGTATGGCGGCGGCCGATCCACTCCCGGTCGCCGACGTCCGGCAGGCCGTCAACACCGAAGACGGCTGGCGCCTTGGGGTTTCGCTCACGCAGATGACCGTCAACTCGGTCCCGAACATGGCTGCGACGGCTTTCACGCGAGAAGGTTTCGTCACCGGCCGG
Organism: Mycobacterium sp. SMC-16; assembly: GCF_046250085.1. Taxonomy (NCBI): domain Bacteria; kingdom Bacillati; phylum Actinomycetota; class Actinomycetes; order Mycobacteriales; family Mycobacteriaceae; genus Mycobacterium; species Mycobacterium sp. SMC-16. Next base: position 3,255,515 of record NZ_CP176427.1, on the reverse strand, counting down.
GCCGAGGCGTCCATCGACGGCAGCGGCTCGTCGGCGGTCAACAACGGGACGCTGATCGTCGGTCTGCAGCTCGGTTGCGAGGTCGACCTCAGCGAGGGCGCCAGTGTCGGCGGGGACGCCGACATCGGCATCAACCCGGGTTTCAGCGGAAACGTGCTGAATGCCATCGGCCCGTATGCCGATCTGGGAGGCAACGTCTCGGTGAACCTGCTGCCGGGCACGATCACCAACGTGGTGCTGGGCAAGAAAGCGCTGAAAGGCCGCACCGGCGGCATCACCGTGCACGACGCCCACGTCAAGGTCGACGCCTGCGGCGGGGCGGTGGCCATCCGGTTCTTCTCGACGGTGACCATCGACACCGATCAGAACGACGACAGCGTGAATGCCTACGGGGACATCCTGCAGCTATGAGTGCCGTACGAATGGTCGGCGTCGCGGCATCGGCCTGGTTCTTGGTTTGTGCGCCGGCTGCCCGGGCCGACTGCACCGGCGCGGGGGACTTCGGCGCCGGGTCGGGATGCGCGCCCCCGGGTGGCGGCAGCTCGTCGGCGAAGGCGTGGCCGCCGACGTCGGTGGATTGGCCGCCGAACGTGGATGCCGACAGCCCCGGCGGTAGCGGCGACGCCGGCGATTCGAAGCCAATTGTGTTGCCCGACGGACAGAAACCATCGACCACGACGCCGCGTGCGAGCGCGCCTGCCACGCCCACCACGTCGTCGCCGCCGATCGTCCCGGTCGGCCCGCCGTGATCGTGCCGAACCGCCTGCCCTGCGCGAGCGGCGTCGGCCGTCGATACTTGGGTGATGGCAGACGTTCCGAACGCTCCTGACACCACGCTGCTGCCGATCGGATCGGTTCAGCGCACCGAACTGGGCCGTGAGGCCACCGAACCGATGCGCGAAGACATCCGGTTGCTCGGCGCCATTCTCGGCGACACGGTGCGCGAGCAGAACGGTGACGCGGTCTTCGACCTCGTGGAACGGGCGCGGGTCGAATCATTCCGGGTGCGCCGTTCCGAGATCGACCGGGCCGAGCTGGCAGCGCTGTTCTCCGGCATCGATATTCATCAGGCCATTCCGGTGATCCGGGCTTTCACCCATTTCGCGCTGCTGGCCAACGTCGCCGAGGACATCCACCGTGAACGGCGACGCGCCGTGCACGTGGCCGCGGGGGAGCCGCCGCAGGACAGCAGCCTGGCCGCGACGTACCGCAAGCTGGACGAAGCCGGGGGATTGGACGGTGCGGCGGTCGCCGACGCGCTGCGCGGTGCGCTGGTCTCGCCGGTGATCACCGCGCATCCCACCGAGACCCGGCGGCGAACCATCTTCGACACGCAGAACCGGATCACCGACCTGATGCGGCTGCGGTTGCACGGGCACAGTTCGACGCGCGACGACCGCGACATCGAGACCGAGCTGCGCCGGCACATCCTCACGCTGTGGCAGACCGCGCTGATCCGCTTGTCGCGGTTGAAGATTCAAGACGAGATCGCGACCGGGCTGCGTTACTACCCGGTCGCATTCTTCGACGTCATCCCACGTGTCAACGCGGAGGTGCGCGGCGCACTCCAGGCCCGCTGGCCGGGTGAGCCGCTCCTGGAGACGCCGATCCTGCGGCCCGGTTCCTGGATCGGCGGTGACCGCGACGGCAACCCCAATGTCACCGCCGACGTCGTGCGCCTGGCCACCGGCAGCGCGGCCTACACGGCGTTCGACCGCTACTTCGCCGAACTCCTTGCGCTGGAACACGAATTGTCGATGTCGGCGCGGTTGGTCCGCGTCAGCGATGCGCTGCAGACACTCGCCGACCAGCATCCCGAACCGGCCCACGCCGACGAACCGTACCGCCAGGCGCTGCACGTGCTCCGCGGGCGCCTGACGGCCACGGCCGCCGAGATCCTCGACCGGCAGCCCGAGCACGAGCTGGACCTCGGCCTGCCGCCGTACACCACTCCGGCCGAACTGCTGGCCGATCTCGACGTCATCGACGCGTCGTTGCGCGCCGGCGGCACCAGCGTGCTGGCCGACGACCGGCTGGCCCGCTTGCGAGAGTCCGTGCGCGTCTTCGGTTTCCACCTCTGTGGCCTGGACCTGCGGCAGAACTCCGAAGTGCACGAGCAGGTGGTGGCCGAGCTGCTGGCCTGGGCCGGTGTGCATCCTGACTACGCGTCGCTGCCGGAAGATGAGCGGGTCGCCGTCCTGGTGTCGGAGCTGTCCACGCGCCGGCCGTTGGTGGGGCGCGACGCCCGGCTGTCGGAACTGGCTCGCAAGGAACTGGACATCGTCGCGGCGGCTGCGCGGGCCGTCGAGGTCTTCGGGCCCGAGGCCGTCCCCAACTACATCATCTCGATGTGTCAGTCGGTGTCGGATCTCATCGAGGCCGGGATACTGCTCAAAGAGGCCGGCCTGCTCGATGCCGCGGGGTCCGAGCCGTACAGCCCGGTCGGCATCGTGCCGCTGTTCGAGACCATCGACGACCTGCAACGCGGATCGGCCATTCTGGAAGCGGCCCTTGCGATTCCGTTGTACCGATCGATCGTCACCGCCCGCGGCGACCACCAGGAGGTCATGCTCGGCTACTCCGACTCCAACAAGGACGGCGGCTACCTGGCAGCCAACTGGGCGCTGTACCGGGCCGAGCTCGATCTCGTGGAATCGGCCCGCAAGACCGGAATCCGGCTGCGGCTGTTCCATGGCCGGGGTGGCACCATCGGCCGCGGCGGCGGCCCGAGCTACGACGCGATCCTCGCCCAGCCGCCCGGTGCGGTCCGGGGCTCGCTGCGCATCACCGAGCAGGGTGAGGTGATCGCCGCCAAGTACGCCGAACCGCATGCCGCACATCGCAATCTGGAGACCCTGCTCGCGGCGACCCTGGAGTCGACGCTGCTCGACGTCGAAGGGCTCGGCGACGCCGCGGCACCCGCCTACGACGTGCTCGACGACCTCGCCGCCCGCGCGCAACGGGCCTACAGCGAATTGGTGCACGAGACACCGGGATTCGTCGAGTACTTCAAGGCGTCGACACCCGTCAGCGAGATCGGTGCGCTCAACATCGGCAGCCGCCCGACGTCCCGCAAGCCGACCACTTCGATCGCCGATCTGCGGGCCATCCCGTGGGTGCTGGCCTGGAGCCAGTCGCGTGTCATGCTGCCCGGCTGGTACGGCACGGGAACGGCGTTCGAGGAGTTCATCGACAACACCGACGGTGGCCTCGAGGTGCTGCAGGATCTGTATGCGAGATGGCCGTTCTTCCGGACCGTGCTGTCCAACATGGCGCAGGTGCTCGCGAAGTCGGATCTCGGCCTGGCAGCACGGTATTCGGAGCTCGTGGACGACGAGGCCCTGCGCCACCGGGTGTTCGACAAGATCGCCGCCGAACATGAGCGCACCATCCGGATGCATGCCCTGATCACCGGACACGACGACCTGCTCGCCGACAACCCCGCCCTCGCGCGGTCGGTGTTCAACCGGTTCCCGTACCTCGAGCCGCTGAACCACCTCCAGGTCGAACTGCTGCGCCGCTACCGCTCGGGCGACGAGGATGAACTCGTGCAGCGCGGCATCCTCCTGACCATGAGTGGCTTGGCCACCGCGCTGCGAAACAGCGGGTAGCCGACTCAGGCTGCGCGGTCGGCCAGTGTCACCGCGACGGATCCGCCGACCATTCTCGCCTTGATCACGATGCGCGCGGTCGGCGTCGTGCGGCCGCGGAGTACACACTCGGCTGCCGGTGCGATGAGGTGGGATCGGATGGTTCTGCGCAACCCACGGGCACCGTAGATCGGGTCGAACCCACAGTCTTGCAAGAACTGCACCACGGTTTCGTCGACATGGAGTTCGACAGATTCGCGGGCCAGCCGCGCGGTGAACAACTCCACTTCGCGCCGGGTGACCTGCCGGGCCGTCGAGGTGCTGAAGGGCTCCATGATGACGGTTTCGTCGATCCGGTTGAAGAACTCCGGGTCGAAGAACTCCTCGACCGCGGCGGTCACCAGACCGTGCGTGTGGGTCGCCGGATGCCGGCGCCACCGGGACGACCACCGGTTTGCGCGCTGGGCCGCGGCGACGGCCTGGGAGCCCAGGTTGGACGTCATGAAGACGTAACTGTTGCGGAAGCTGATGCGTTCGCGCCCGTTCGCGAGCCTCAGCTGGCCGCTGTCGAGTACGTGCAGCAGTGCACGGATCACCGTGGGGTCCGCTTTCTCGACCTCGTCGAAGAGCACTATGCCGGGTGTGTACGGATCGCCTTCGATCTTGTTCTTGTCGAACAGGGTGAAGGATTCCTTGCTTCCGGCGTATCCCGGTGGTGCCCCGGAGAACGACGCGGCGTAGTGCTCCTGGGCCAGGGCGGCCATGTCGATTCGGCAGAGGTCGTCGGGCCCGGTGCGGATCTCGGCGGCGACCTGGCGGACCAGTTCGGTCTTGCCGATCCCGGTCGGCCCGACCAGCAGCACGCTGGCCAGCGGGCGGCCGGGATCTGCGATACCGGCATGTGCGATCGACAATGCCCGGGCGACGGCGCCGACGGCCTCCGGTTGCCCCAGTATCCGCTGCCCGAGTCGGTCGGCGAAGGCGTCGGGATCGAACCCGGCGACCGATTTCACGGCGACGTCGTTGGCGCGCTGCCGCGTCGCGTTCTGATCGTGAAACATGTCGGTGAGGTAGGGCACGTCGCTCTCTTACGCCTCGACGGTCCGCTCGACGGGCAGGTCTCCCACGCGGCAGTCCGCCACACCGACGGTGTCCCGGGTGATCGATTCGACGACTTCCTGAGCCTTCTGCGCGTCGGTCACCCACAGCTTGTAGAACTCGAACGGGCAATCGGCGACACCCTTGTCGCCGTCACCGGCCGCGTGGACGCCGGAGTAGCCGCGGTGCAGCAGTTTGAACAGGTGGTTCTGCGACTGGTCGTTCTGACGGGCGTCTCGAATCGCCGACAGCGACAGCTGCGCGAACTGGATTCCGTACTCTTCCTCGCCGGTTTCGCCCAGGGTGCGGCCGTCGAACCCGACGATGGCCGAGTGCCCGAAGTAGGAGTACACCCCATCGAAGCCGGCCGCATTGGCCACGGCGACGTAGGTGTTGTTCGCCCACGCCATCGCCTTGGCCATGAGCACCTGCTGCTCCTTGGCGGGATACATGTACCCCTGGCAGCGCACGATGAGCTCCGCACCCTTCATGGCGCAGTCCCGCCAGATTTCGGGGTAGTTGCCGTCGTCGCAGATGATCAGCGAGACCTTCATCCCCTTCGGCCCCCGGGAGACATAGGTGGTGTCTCCGGGGTACCAGCCCTCGATGGGACACCAGGGCAGGATCTTTCGGTACTTCTGCACGATCTCACCGGTGTCATCGATGAGGACGAGGGTGTTGTACGGCGGCTTGTTCGGATGGTCTTCGTGGCGCTCACCGGTGATGGAGAAGACGCCCCACGTCTTGGCCTTCCGGCACGCCGCGGCGAAGATGTCGGTTTCGTCGCCGGGGATGGAGGCCGCGGTGGCGTACATCTCCTCGGGGTCGTACATGATGCCCTGCGTGGAGTACTCGGGGAACACCACGAGATCCATGCCCGGCAGTCCGGACTTCATTCCCACCACCATGTCCGCGATCTTGCGGGCGTTGTCGAGGACTTCTGCCCTGGTGTGCAGCCGGGGCATCTTGTAGTTGACGACGGCTACGCCGACGGTGTCCGGGCTCGACGAAATGTCACCATGGCGCATGGCGGTTCTCCTCAAAAGGTAAGGGCTCGAACGGAATACGGACGGAACACAACTGTGGCGATGCCGGGACCACGTTCGATATCGGGCACGGTTGTCACCTCAAAAAGATTCAGATGAAATATCTTCAATTGAAATTAAATGCCCGTTGGCACGGTGTCAACCCGAGCCGGCCACGCCGTCGGCCGTCAAAATGCGGTCAGGGTGGTGAGCACATCGAAGTCGTATCCGTCGGCCACGGCCAGGTGCACCGGCTGCACGGTCGCGTCCGCCCGATAGTGCACGGTGCCCCTCGGGCCGTCGTACGAGACGCGATCGCTGGTCGCTATGTCGGTCAACTGCCCGGATCGATGAATGAGCCGGGACAGCAGTTGCAGTCCCTCGTAACAGGATTCGGCGATACCGCTCAGCGGTGGAGCGGTGGGGCCGTGCAGGTCGTGGTAGCGGCCCGTCAACTCCATTGCGTTGGCGCCCACCAGCGAGGAAAAGAAGGAGGCGGCGACGAACAATCCTCGGGTGCCGTCCGCCCCGCTGCCCAGCAACATGCTCTCGTCCATCAACGGGCTGAACCGAAGGAACGCGTCGGCGGCACCGTGTGCGGCGCAGGCGCGGTTGAATTCGACCGCGTCCTGCCCCACAAGCAGCATCAACACCGCATCGCATTCCGACGCCATGGCCGCTCTGACGGCCTCCGACATGTCGGCGCGGCCCAGGTCCACGAACCGGTGCCCGACGAGGTCGAGACCGAGATCGCGCGCATACTCCCGGACCGCGGCCACCGACGATCGCGGCCACACATAGTCGTCGCCGACGATGAACCAGCGCCGCACCCCGGCGTTCTCCCGCAACCAGCGCAACGCCGGCGCGATCTGGCGGTCCGGAGTCTCGCCGCAGCAATAGATGTCGCGGCGACGCTCGCCGCCTTCGTAGAGGGCGGGGTACACGTAGGGCACCCGGCCCGCGATCACCGGAGCGAGCGCATTGCGTACGGAGGAGATGTGCCATCCGCTGACTGCGTGGATCGTGCCCGTTGTGATGAGTTGATCGATGCGCCGGGCAACCAGCTGCGGGTCGGCCCCGCCGTCGACCACTTCGATCTGCACTTCGCGTCCGAGGACTCCGCCATCGACGTTGAGGTCGTGGGCCGCCAGCTCGCTGACGGCTTCACATGCCGGCCCGAAAACGCCGCCCGGACCCTGCAGGGGTACCACCATGGCCACCCGCCATGCCTCGCCGACAGTGCTGGTGGCCTGCGAGCTCATGACCATTACGTCCTTTGCCGCACCGTCCGCGGACCGGCTATCATCATTTTCAATTGAAAGTATTGCGCTACCCGGCCCAGCGGGCAACACGTAGGAGTTCGTCATGGCGAGCACGGTGTCCCAACACGACATGACGACCTCGATCACCGCCACGCTGCTGCGCGCAGCCCGCAATTTGACCGCCTGCCTGGATGCCGAACTTCAGGACACGGGGCTCGGCGTCGAGCACTGGCTGGCGCTCGACGCCCTGGCCGCCGCCGCCGGACTCACGATGGCAGAACTGCAGGCGCTGACGCCGACCCCTGGACCCACGCTGACCCGGGTGGTCCACCGGCTGGTCGTCCAGGCACTCGCGTACCGGGAGGTCGATCAATTCGACCGCCGTAAGGTTCGCGTCTTCCTCAGCGAACGCGGCACCCTGCTTCACGACAGTTTGCGTAGCCGGATCGAGCCCGTCGAGGCGCAATGGGCGGCGTCCAATCGCCGGCAGCTGTCTGACCGACTCGCGTCGCCGTAATCGCTACGGGGCCCAGCTGCGAACTGACTTCAGCACACCCCGCAACGCACTCTCCGTGACCGTGATGGGCGACAGCACCGTCTCGGCGACCCCGACGATGGCCTCGACACGCGTCACGATCGCCTCCATCCGGTCGACGACGCCGAAAATGCGCGGCGCGAGTTCGTCGATCTGGGTGATGGTCTCGTTGAACCGCGACATCGTGGTGTCGAGGTTGTCGGTCAGCGTGCTGAGGGTCGCGAGGGTGCCCTCCATGTCGACCAGTAGCGCATCGACCTGGGACACCGTGACGTCGGCGTTGAGTGCAGCCTGCGTCAGCGTCCGGATCCGGCCGCCGACCGGGCGCGTGCGGCCATCGCCTTTGTCGACCATGACTACAGTTTCGCCGCCGCGGCCGCGTCGAGCAACCACACCGTCGCCTCGGTGCCGATCGCGCCGGCCGCTGGAATGTCTTCTGCCGCAGCGCCACCGATCGCGGCCGCGACGGCGTCGGCCTTCTCGGCGCCGGCCACGACCAGCCACACCTGACGCGCGCGGCGGACTGCGGGCAACGTCAGGGTGATCCGCCGAGGTGGAGGCTTGGGGGAGTCGGTGACGGCGACGACGTACCGCTCGGTCTCGCGGACGGCGTCGGTGTGCGGGAACAGCGAGTTGACGTGCCCCTCGCCGCCCATGCCCAGCAGATGCACGTCGAATTCCGGTGTCGGCGAACCATTTCCGGCCACCTCAGCCAGTTCGCGCGCGTAGGTGGCCGCGCCGGCGTCGATGTCGTCACCGAACTCGCCGTCGCTCGCGGCCATCGCGTGCACGTTGTCGGCCGGAATGGCAACGGAATCCAGCAGCGCCTCGCGTGCCTGCTTGATGTTCCGGTCGGCGTCGTCGGCCGGGACGTAGCGGTCGTCACCCCAGAACAGGTGCACCTTGGCCCAGTCGATCGGATGCCCGCCGACGTGCTTGAGCAGCTTGATGCCGGTACCGCCGCCGGTCAGCACGATGTACGCGATGCCGCGGGCCTCGATGGCGCCGTTGATGGCCGCCACGAGGCGGTCGCCCACCGCGCTCACCAAAGCATCTGCGTCGGAATACTTCTCGATGATCTGCTCAGACATACACAACCTTGTCCAGGCCCACCAGGGCGCGATGGTAAATCTCGTCGGCATCGAGCCGGCGCATCTCTTCGGCGAGGCAGTCGCGGGCTTCCCTGCGCGCCAACGGAATGCGGGCCTCCGGTCGGTCGGTGCGGGTGAGCGATGCGGTGACGCCGGTCTGCGGGCGGCTCAGCGTGATGGTCTCGGTCGGCCGGGTCAGCACGACTTTGAGGTCGCCGACCGCGCGCGTCACCGGTCCGTCGATGCAGGCCGCCAGCCAGCCGGCCAGGATGTCCAGGGCCGGTTCGTCTTTCAGTCCCGACACCAGCGCTTCGGTGATCGGTTCGTACGGGGCCTGGTCCAGCGCCGCGGCGAGCAACGCCCGCCAGTACGTCACCCGGCTCCAGGCCAGATCGGTGTCCCCGGACGTATATCCGGCCAGCCGGCTCTTGATGCACGTCAAGGGGTCTTCGCCGTTGGTGGCGTCGGTGATCCGGCGGATCGCCAGCTTGCCCAGCGGATCGGCCGCCGGCACCGCGGGCGCCACGTCGGGCCACCACGTGACCACCGGGGTATCCGGCAGCAGGAAGGGCGTCACCACACTGCTGGCATGGCCGGCCAGTGGACCCGAGAGGCGAAGCACCACAACCTCATTGGCGCCGGCGTCGCGGCCCACCCGGAGCTGGGCGTCCAGGCGGGCCTCGGTGGCCAACCGGTCACCCGGGATCACCACGATGACGCGGCACGGATGTTCGCGGCTGGCGGTATTGGCGGCGTCGATGGCCTCTTCGAGGATGGCCTCGGTGTCGGGCGCCACCACCAGGGTCAGTACCCGCCCGAGGGTGATGGCACCGCCCTCTTCGCGGAGGGAGACGATCTTCTTGTTGATCGCACCGGTATTGGTGTCGGGCAGATCGAGAATCACGGTCGCCTCCAATCGCGGCCGCTGCGCCGCAGCATTTCGAATGCCGACTCCGGACCCCAGGTACCCGACTCGTAGGGCTCGGGCCGGCCGCCGGACTTGTCCTGCTCTGCCCAGTGTTCGAGCGCGGGATCCAGTATCTTCCAGGACAATTCGACTTCGGCGTTGACCGGGAACAGTGACGGCTCGCCGAGCAGGACGTCGAGGATCAGTCGTTCGTAGGCTTCGGGGGAGTCCTCGGCGAACGCGGAACCGTACGAGAAGTCCATGCTGACGTCGCGGACCTCCATGAGGTGTCCCGGCACCTTGGAGCCGAACCGCAGGGTGATGCCTTCGTCGGGTTGCACCCGGATCACCAGGGCGTTCTGTCCGAGTTCGTCGGTCATCGTGGCATCGAACGGCAGATGCGGCGCCCGCTTGAACAGCAACGCGATCTCGGTGACCCTGCGCCCCAACCGTTTTCCGGTGCGCAGGTAGAACGGCACGCCGGCCCAGCGCCGGGTGTCGACCTCGACCGTGATGGCCGCGAAGGTCTCGGTGGTCGACGTCGACGAGAAGCCTTCCTCGTCGAGCAGGCCGACAACCTTCTCGCCGCCCTGCCAGCCGGCGGCGTACTGACCGCGTGCCGTGGTCTCGTCCAGAGGCTCGGCCAGGTGCGTCGCCGACAGCACCTTGATCTTCTCGGCCTGCAGTTCGTGCGGCGAGAAGTTGACCGGCTCCTCCAGCGCCGTCAGCGCGAGCAGCTGCAGGAGGTGGTTCTGAATGACGTCGCGGGCGGCGCCCACGCCGTCGTAATAACCGCCGCGTCCACCGAGTCCGATGTCCTCGGCCATCGTGATCTGCACGCTGTCGACGTAATGGGCGTTCCACACCGGTTCGAACAACTCGTTGGCGAACCGCAGCGCCAGGATGTTCTGGACGGTTTCCTTGCCCAGGTAGTGGTCGATGCGGAACACCGACGACTCCGGGAACACACTGTTGACGACGCCGTTGAGCGCCTCGGCGCTGGCCAGGTCGTGCCCGAACGGCTTCTCGATGACCACCCGCGACCAGCAGCCGTCGGGCTTGTCGGCCAGCCCGGACCGCGACAACTGCTCGCATACCTGCGGGAACGCGTTCGGCGGAATCGACAGGTAGAACGCGTGATTGCCGCCCGTGCCGCGTTCCTCGTCGAGCTTGTGCAACGTCTCACGCAGCCGCTCGAAGGCAGCGTCGTCGTCGAACGTGCCCTGCACGAAACGGAAGCCCTCGGCCAGGCGGTCCCAGACTTCCTGCCGGAACGGGGTCCGCGCATGCTGCTTGACGGCGTCGTGGACAACCTGGCCGAAATCCTCGTCGGCCCAGTCGCGACGTGCGAAGCCGACCAACGCGAACGACGGCGGCAGGAGCCCCCGGTTGGCGAGGTCGTAGATCGCCGGCATCAGCTTCTTTCGGGCCAGATCGCCCGTGACGCCGAAGATCACCACCGCGCACGGGCCGGCGATGCGGGGCATGCGCTTGTCGCGCTTGTCCCGCAGGGGGTTCACCCAATCCGCCGGCCGCCCGCTGCAGTCACTCATTTCAGCGCGTCGAGTTGACCCTGCGTGGCCTCGAGCAGCTCGCCCCAGGACTTCCCGAACTTCTCCACGCCCTCGACCTCGAGGAGGTTGAAGACGTCGTCCAAGTCGATCCCGACGGCCGACAGCTCGTCGAACACGGCCTGCGCCGCGGCAGCCGTCCCGGAGATGGTGTCCCCGGTGATCTGGCCGTGGTCGGCGACGGCTTCCAGGGTCTTCTCCGGCATGGTGTTGACCGTGTTGGCGGCCACCAGCTCGGTGACGTACAGCGTGTCCGGGTAGTCCGGGTTCTTCACGCCGGTCGATGCCCACAGCGGGCGCTGCACGCGGGCACCCTCGGCCTTGAGGTTCGCGAACTGCGGGCCGCCGAAGACCTGCTCGTAGGCCGCGTACGCCAGCCGCGCGTTGGCGACGCCGGCCTTGCCGCGCAGACCGAGCGCCGAGCCACCGATCTTCTCCAGTCGCGCGTCAATCTCGGTGTCCACGCGGGAGACGAAGAACGAAGCGACAGAATGGATCTTGGACAGGTCGTGGCCGGCTTCACGGGCCTTCTCGAGCCCGGTCAGGTAGGCGTCCATCACGGCGCGGTGCCGCTCCACCGAGAAGATCAGGGTGACGTTGACCGAGATGCCCTCGGCGATCACCGCGGTGATCGCCGGCAGGCCCGCCAGCGTCGCCGGAATCTTGATCAGCAGGTTCGGCCGGTCGACGATCTTCCACAGCTCGATGGCCTGCAGGATCGTCTTGTCGGTGTCGTGCGCCAGCCGCGGGTCGACCTCGATCGAGACCCGGCCGTCGACGCCGCCGGAGGCCTCGTACACCTTGGCCAGCACGTCGCACGCGTTGCGGACGTCGTCGGTGGTGACGGTGCGGATGGTGGCGTCCACGTCGGCGCCACGCGACGCCAGCTCGTGCACCTGCTCGTCGTAGGCCGTGCCCTTCGACAGCGCGGCCTGGAAGATCGACGGGTTGGTGGTGACGCCCACGACGCTGCGGGTGTTGATCAGCTCGGTGAGGTTCCCCGACTGCAGCCGCTCACGCGACAGGTCGTCGAGCCACACGGAGACACCGGCGGCGCTCAGCGCCGCGAGGTTCGGGTTCTGAGTCATGAGGGTGCTCTTTCTGAAATTGGTTGTCAGTTGTCCAACGAGCGTTCTGCGGCGGCGACGACGGCCTCAGCGGTGAAGCCGAACTCCCGGAACAGGGTCTTGTCGTCGGCCGATGCGCCGTAGTGCTCGATCGAGATGATCTCGCCGGTGTCACCGACCAGCTTGTGCCAAGGCTGCGCGATGCCGGCCTCGACCGCAACACGTGCCGAGACGTCGGGCGGCAGCACCGCGTCGCGGTACTCCTTGGGCTGCGCCTCGAACCATTCCAGACACGGCATCGACACCACGTAGGCGACGATGTCCTTGTCCGCCAACAGCTTCTGTGCCTCGACGGCCAGCTGCACCTCGGAGCCGGTCGCGATGATGATGACGTCGGCGTCGTCGGCCGGGTTACCGCCGCCGAGCACGTAGCCACCACGGGCAGCGCCCTCGGCGTCGGTGCCCTCGAGGACAGGTACCCCCTGGCGCGTCAGGATGAAACCGGTCGGGTTGTTGCCGTGGGTGCGCTGCAGGATGGTGCGCCAGGTGTACGCGGTCTCGTTCGGGTCGGCGGGACGAACCACCGACAGGTTCGGGATCGCGCGCAGCGCGGCCAGGTGCTCGATCGGCTGGTGCGTCGGACCGTCCTCACCAAGACCGATGGAGTCGTGGGTCCAGATGTAGATCGGGTCGATGTTCATCAGCGCGGCCAACCGCACCGCCGGACGCATGTAGTCGGCGAACTGCAGGAAGGTGCCCGCGAACGGACGCGTCGGGCCGTGCAGCACGATGCCGTTGAGGATCGAGCCCATGGCGTGTTCGCGGATGCCGAAGTGCAGCACGCGGCCGTACCAGTCGGCGGTGTAGTCCTCGGTGGAGATCGACGGCGGGCCGAACGACTTCACCCCGTTGATGGTGGTGTTGTTGCTGCCCGCGAGATCGGCTGAGCCACCCCACAATTCGGGCAGCTTGCCGGCCACGTCGTTGAGCACCTTGCCGAACGCGGCACGCGTCGCGACGGCCTTGCTGCCCGGCTCCCAGTACGTCAGGTCGGCGTCCCAGCCCTCGGGCAGTTCGCCGGCCTCCAGGCGGTCCAGCAGCTTCTTGCGCTCGGGCTCCTTGGCAGCCCAGGCGTCGAACGCGACCTGCCACTCGTCGTGCGCCTTCTTGCCGCGGGCGACCAGCTCACGGGTGTGGTCGATGACCTCGGGCTTCACCTCGAAGCTCTTGTCCGGGTCGAATCCCAGCACCTTCTTGGTGGCGGCGACCTCGTCGGCGCCCAGTGCCGAACCGTGCACCCCACCGGTGTTCATCTTGGTGGGCGCCGGGTAGCCGATGATGGTGCGCACCGAGATGAACGACGGCCGGTCGGTCACCGCGCGTGCGGCGGCCAGAGCCTCCTCGATCGCGACCACGTTCTCACCGCCGTCGACCTCCTGGACGTGCCAGCCGTAGGCGCGGTAGCGCGCGCAGGTGTCCTCGGACAGCGCGATGTTGGTGTCGTGCTCGATGGAGATCTTGTTGTTGTCCCACAGCACGATCAGGTTGCCGAGCTGCTGGGTACCGGCGAGCGACGACGCCTCGCTGGTCACGCCCTCTTCGATGTCACCGTCCGATGCGATGACGTAGATGAAGTGGTCGAACGGGCTCTCACCGGGCGCGGCGTCGGGATCGAAGAGTCCGCGCTCGTAGCGCGCCGCCATCGCCATGCCGACCGATGAGGCCAGGCCCTGGCCCAGGGGGCCGGTGGTGATCTCGACGCCCTTGGTGTGGCCGTACTCGGGGTGGCCCGGGGTCAGCGAGCCCCAGGTGCGCAGTGCCTCGATGTCGGCCAGCTCGAGGCCGAAGCCGCCCATGTACAGCTGCAGGTACAGCGTCAGGCTGGAGTGCCCACACGACAGCACGAAGCGGTCACGGCCGATCCAGTGGGTGTCGGACGGGTCATGACGCATCTGGCGCTGGAACAGGGTGTAGGCCAGCGGGGCGAGACTCATGGCGGTTCCGGGATGGCCGTTACCGACCTTCTGAACCGCATCCGCGGCCAGCACTCGTACGGTGTCGACGGCGGCCGAGTCCAGCTCGGTCCAGTCGTCCGGGTGGTGCGGGCGGGTGAGTTCGGAAATCTCTTCGACTGTGGTCACGGGCGCACTCCTGCTTCGGGTACTTCGGGAAAGACTGGGTCGCGGCAAATTGCAAGCGAGCTGCATGACTACCCTAATGCGCGCCGCTCGCGCGGTGCAGACCGCTTCACCTTTGGCCTGTCCGCGATTGGGTTTCTGTTCACCTGAAACCACCCTGCGGTGTCGAGCACTCAGGTGCGCGGTCTACCATCGTCTGTAGTAGAGGCTGCGCGGCCGTGACTTCCGAGGAGATATCTGCGTGAGCATTCGCGAGCGCCGTTCTGTCCACGGGGCGCACGGTTTCGGTCCCGGAGCTGCGGCGTCTGACGAGTCCGTCACCAAGTCCCCGAACCGGGTTCGGGACACGTTGCTGGCCTACATCGCCCTCACCAAGCCGCGCGTCATCGAGCTGCTGCTGGTGACCACCATTCCGGCGATGCTGCTTGCCCACCGCTTCGACGTGGTGGCCAGCCAGGGCCCGATCAAACCGCTGCTGATCCTGAACACCCTGGTCGGCGGCTTGCTCGCCGCGGCCGGTGCCAACACCCTGAACTGTGTCGCCGACGCCGATATCGACAAGGTGATGAAGCGCACCGCCCGCCGGCCGCTGGCCCGGGCGACGGTCCCCACCCGGAACGCGCTGATCTTCGGCCTGGTGCTGACCGTCACGTCGTTCCTGTGGCTGTGGCGTTCCTCGAACCTGCTGTCGGGCCTTCTGGCGCTGGCGACCATCGCCTTCTACGTCTTCGTCTACACGCTGCTGCTGAAGCGCCGCACCTCCCAGAACGTGGTGTGGGGCGGCGCTGCCGGCTGCATGCCGGTGATGATCGGCTGGTCGGCGGTGACCGGCACCATTCAGTGGCCGGCGCTGGTGATGTTCCTGATCATCTTCTTCTGGACGCCGCCGCACACCTGGGCGCTGGCCATGCGCTACAAGGAGGACTACGAGGCGGCCGGGGTTCCGATGCTGCCTGTGGTTGCCACCGAGCGCGAGGTCACCAAGCAGATCCTCATCTACACCTGGGCGACCGTTGTGACGACGCTGGCGCTGGCGCTGGCCACCGGCTGGCTGTACGCGGCCGTGGCGCTCGTCGCCGGCGTGTGGTTCCTGGTGATGGCGCACCAGCTGTACTCCGGCGTGAAGCGCGGCGAGCCGGTGAAGCCGCTGCGCTTGTTCCTGCAGTCGAACAATTACCTGGCTGTGGTGTTCTGCGCACTGGCGGTCGACTCGGCCCTCGCGCTGCCGATGGTCTTCGGCCACTGAGCCGCGCCGGCCGCTAGCTTGGGGTCATGCCCCAACTGGTGAGCCCTGACAACTTCGCCCGCGCCGAATCGGATCTGTACTTCGGCGGCATCGTCCGCGACAACGGCTTCGGCGCCTTCTTCCACAACCGCGAACTGAGCGCGATCGACCGCCAGATCGTCATCCGGCAGAACCGCGACACCCTCTACTCGGCCGCGGTGTTCGACCTCGACGCCGGGCCGTCACTGTCACTCTGCCGGACAGCGCGGGCCGGTTCATGTCGCTCCAGGTCATCAGCGAGGACCACTACACCACCGAGGTCGCCTACGCGCCGGCGACGGTGACCCTGAGCCGCGACCAGGTGGGGACGCGCTACGTCATGGCCGCGATCCGGACGCTGGTCGATCCCAACGACGCCGCGGACCTGGCGGCCGTGCACGTGCTGCAGGACGCCGTCACGGTGACGCAGTATGCGCCAGGATACTTCTCGGCGCCGGACTGGGATGCTGTCAGCCAGAAGACCGTGCGCGACGCGCTGGTCACCCTTGCCACCACGCTGCCCGACACCAAGAACATGTTCGGCACCGCCGCTGAGACGGATCCCGTGCGGCACCTGATCGGGTCGGCGAACGCCTGGGGCGGCAATCCGGAGCGCGACGCGTTCTACCTGACCGTGGTGCCGTCGCAGAACGACGGCACCACTGTGCACCGGCTCACCGTCAAAGACGTTCCGGTGGACGGCTTCTGGTCGGTGACGGTCTACAACAAGGACGGCTACTTCACCGCCAATGAGCAGAACGCCTACTCGCTGAACAACATCACCGCGACCAAAGACCCCGACGGTTCGACGACTATCCAGTTCGGTGGCACGGGAGCCGACAATCTGCTGCCGATCACCCCGGGCTGGAACTACACCGTGCGGCTGTACCGGCCCCGCCCCGAGATTCTCGACGGCAGTTGGACGTTCCCGGCGGCGGAGCCGGTTTAAGGCACCAGCACCACCGAGCCGACGGTCAGGCGGGACTGCAGGTCGGCGTGTGCGCGGGCGGCGTCAGCCAGGGGGTAGCGCTGACTCACCGTCACGTTGATGGTGCCGTCGGCGATGGCCTGTAGCAGTTCACCTGCCCGCCAAGAGAACTCGTCGGCGGTGCGGGTGTAGTGCGTCAGGCTCGGCCGGGTGACGAAAAGCGAGCCCCCGCGGTTGAGTTGTTGCAGATCGAACGGCGGCACCGGCCCGCTGGAGGCGCCGAACAAGGCCAGGGTGCCGCGCACCGCGAGGCTGGCCAGGCTGGCGTCGAACGTGGCGGCGCCGACCCCGTCGTACACGGCGGCGACGCCCTCGCCTCCGGTGAGCTCGCGGATCTTGGCACCGAACTCGGCGGGATCGTCGGGATAGTCCAGCACCTCGACGGCGCCCGCCTGCCGGGACAACTCGGCCTTGTCGTTGTTGGAGACGGTGGTGATGACGCGCACCGCCATGCTGGTGGCCCACTGCGTCAGGATCAGTCCGACGCCGCCGGCGCCGGCGTGCAGCAGCACGGTGTCGCCCTGCTGCACCGGATAGGTCGACTTGATGAGGTAGTGCGCCGTCATACCCTTGAGCAGAGACGCGGCGGCGACGTCGGGCTCCACGCCCTCGGGCACGTACGCCACGTAATCGGCTGGTGCGACGCAGTATTCGGAGTAGGTCCCGTGCGCGGCGGCCGTGACGACCCGGTCGCCGACAGCCAGCGCTGCCACGTCGTCACCGACCGCGGTGATGGTGCCGCAGACCTCGTCGCCCGGGATGTAGGGGACCTCACGCTGGTACAGCCCGGAGCGGAAATACGTGTCGATGAAGTTGACGCCGATGGCCTCGGCCTTGATCAGGACCTCACCCGGCCCCGGGGTGGGCTCGGGACGTTCGACGAGGGACAGGACTTCCGGACCGCCGAGTTCGGCGACTTCGATGGCGTGCATGGCACCTATCATTCCAACGTGAAGCTCGCGAGGCCCGACATCCGGCATCCCCGTGTCGTCTTGGCAGGGTGTGAGGCCCTCGTCGAAGGCGACGGGGACGACGACGGTCTGGTCGGCGCGCTGCGAGACCGCGGTCTGCACGCCCACTGGCTGGCGTGGGACGACCCGGCCACGCTGCGGGCCGATCTGGTGATCCTGCGGGCCACGTGGGACTACACCGAGCGGCACGACGAGTTTCTGGCGTGGACCAAGCAGGTGCGCAATCTGCTGAACGCGCCTGCCGTGGTGGCGTGGAACTCCGACAAGCGGTATCTGGCCGATCTGGCTGCGGCCGGGGTGCCGACCGTCCCCAGTGGTTTCTTCGCGCCGGGGGAGTCGGTGTCGGTGCCCCGCGGTGAGGTCGTGGTCAAGCCCGCGGTGGGTGCGGGTTCGGTTGGCGCGCAACGTTTCACGGATGCGCATGCGGCCGCTGCGCACGCTGCTGCGTTGCAGGCCGATGGCCGCACGGCGCTCATCCAGCCCTACGACGAGCGCATCGAGGCGGGGGAGACCGCGCTGGTGTTCCTGGCCGGCAAGCAGTCGCACGCCTTCGTCAAGGGGCCGATGTTGCCGCCCGCCGGCGGCAGTCTGGAGATGCACGAATCCGGCACGTACGCCGAGGAGCAGCTGCAGCCGGCCGACCCGGACTTCGAACTGTGGGATGTCGGTTACGCCACGCTGGCTGCGGCGGCAGCGCATCTCGGCATCGAGCCGACGGAGTTCCTGTACGCCCGGGTGGACGTCATCGGGGACCGCCGGGATTCGCAGCTACTGGAACTCGAACTCGTCGAACCGGGGCTGGGTTGGCGACAGCTGGCCGAGCCCGAACGTGCTCTGGCGCAACGGCAATTCGCTCTCGGTGTCGAGTCGGCTCTGGAGCGGCTGGGGCTCGGTCCGCTGTCGCCGTAGTTACGTCTCGGCGACGGGATCGACTGTGCGCAGTCCCAGGGCAGCAGCCACCCGCAGCACGCCGGCGTCATGACTGACCATGACCGTGCCACTGCCCAGGCTCAGGGCGGTGGCCAGGTGAATCGCATCGAGGGTCTTGACGTGCTCAGTGATCGATTCGGCTGTCGTGAGGACGGACTCACTCAGCGGCGCGGTGGCGATCTTGTCCAACAGGTAGTCACGCTCGAGCACTGGGCGCTGCTGCCGACGCAGGACTCGCGTGAGCTCGGTTTGCAGGATGCGCGACGACACCACCTCGTGCTGTTCGGTGGCCGCGTCGAACCAAGCCACCGCACGTCGGTGACCTTCGATCGCGTAGACGGCGACGGACGTGTCGAGGTAGTAGCGCGTCAACGATCCGATGCCATTTCGGCAAGGAGCGCGTCGATCTGCTTGGCGGACTTTCGGGGCAGATGTCGCTCGGCGAGACGCGGAGCGGCCGGATTGCGCGGCGGAATGATTCCCGACGACTCCGAATCCACCGGAACCAGGCGGGCGACGGGGTGCCGGTGCCGAGTGACCACGTAGGTTTCGCCGGCGGCAACGTCTTCGAGCGCCGCGGTCGGGTTCTGCCGCAGCTCGGCGACGGTGATCGACTTCATGACGATGATTGTAGATATCATATCTACAATCATCTAGGTTAGCGTGTCATCGCTGTAGCACCATGCGGTATTCATTTAGATGTGGTCTGTGCCGTATGACGAGCCGCGTGACGACCATGACCGCGGCATTCCGGACTACCGAGGCCTGGCCTCCCACATTGGGCACAGACTTGCCGCCAACGGGCCGAACATCATCGCTCCCAACGGCCGCGCGTTCTGGAAGCTCACCGACGCCGACAGTGGTGCGCTCGCGTGGCTGGCGTTCACTCGGCCGAATGGCTCGGCGTTGGCCCGGCGCAAGGTGTGGACATTGATCCCGCGTCTGCAGGTTTTCATCGCCAACTGGTTCGTCAGCGTCGACCACCAGCTCACCGAGGTTCGGTGGGTACACACGAACATCGACATTTATGAGGCGCGCGAAACAGCGCTGTTGGTGCCGGAGCCGTCAGCCGACGATTTGAAGCGAATCACTCGACCCGAGGCAGTGCTGACCCTGGATGACATCGACCGGCACAAGGTGACGACGGTGCTGGGCAAGGGAACGGATCATGCACTGAAAGGGCGACGATGACGCACCTGGACAAACAGGAATTTTACGCGTGGGCTTACCACGACCTGCTGGCAAACACGACCCGCGGCGTCCTGGCCGAGTACATCGTTGCGAGAGCGCTCGGCATCGACACCAAGAAAATCACGCGTGTCGAATGGGATAAGCACGACCTCGAAGTCGACGGTATTGGCGTGGAGGTGAAATCGGCTGCCTACGTCCAATCGTGGCATCAAGATCAAGACCTGTCTTCGATGATCTCGTTCAACATCGGCCCCGCGAAGTGGTGGGACGCCCGTACCAACACCTATGCCGCTAACGCGGAGCGAAGCGCCGACGTGTATGTCTTCTGCTTGCTCAACGGCACGAAGCGCGACGACATCAATCCGCTCGATGTCACACAATGGGCGTTCCATGTCCTGGCGACGAGCATCCTCAATCAAAAAGCAGTGACACAGAAGACGATTCGGCTCGGACCGCTCATCGCCCTCGGTGCACAACAGTGCGCGTGGGACACGCTGGGGGATGTCATTCGTGAGAAGGCTTTGGCCAACCGCGAGCACTCATTGCCAGAACGTCGACCCGCCCGTCCCGGGTTCGACACCTACACTGCGACGACGACCGCCGCCGGCACCGCCGCGATCTGCGACGCCGAACCCGCGGACGGAACTGTCACCCCCGGGCATTCGAATCCTCGGAAGAGTTCTGCGAATGACGGAGCTGCAGGTCCGTAACTACGCGTCCGAAGAACTCGCAGCGTGGTTTGATGGGTATGCCCGGTACACCCGCGACTGTGTGAAGCGAGCGAGACTGGAGGGCCGCAGCATCCGACCGGACTGCACCCACGAGGACTGCCTGCGATGTTCCTCCCCACCCCTTGGAGAACGGAGGCACGATGGCCTACAAGTACTTGGCTGACGGTGATTACGCGGTGTGGCGATTGGGTGATGGCCCTGTCGCCCCGTGGATCGAGACGTTCAACCCGATCAGAGGCTGGATCGCCGCGGACCTTCCTCGGCAGGCCGGTGATGCACAGCCTGTTTCCGAGGCTGAGGCAATGCAGGTGTGCGACGCGCTGAGGCGACGCGTAGCTGCGAACCGCATCCGCATGACCGCACTCGAAGCGGCGAAAGCGATCGCTCACCGCGAACACTCCCACCAATCTGACAAGGCCGGGCAGCCGTACATCGGGCACGTGTCCCGTGTCGCCGCACAAGTGTCCGACGACCACGACGCTGAGACAGTGGCATGGCTGCACGACGTCGTCGAGGACACCAGCATCGAACTGTCCGATCTAGGCGACGAATTCGCGCCGCACATCGTCGCAGCTGTCGATGCGATCACCCGCCGCGTAGGCGAAGCCCCAGCCGACTACTACCGACGGGTCCGCGGTAATGACCTGGCACGCCGTGTAAAGCTCGCCGACATCGCCGACAACTCTGACCCTGTCCGTCTAGCTGGCTTGGATTCGGCGACTCGTGAACGCCTTGAACGCAAGTACCGACAGGCGCTGGAAGCTGTATCGGCCTAGCCCACTGTTCTGAATCGGGGCACACCGGTGATGCACTGTCGTTGCCTACTGTCCGGAGTTGCCAGTGCTAGCGCCTGCAAGTCGGGGCTACGCCTAAAGTTGTCAGTGGTCAGGTTTACCGTCGCGATCGAAAGGGGGTGCCATGGCGCAGCCGATTCTGAAGTTCCCCGACTACTGGTCCGAATCCGATCTCAACGATCTACCTGCGGACGGGCACCGCTACGAGATCGTCGATGGGAGCCTGCTCGTGACGCCGCCGCCGTTGGACAGTCACCAGGGGATAGGTGGCAATTTGTACTTCATCCTGCGGAGTGCGGCTCCGGTCGGCTGGCGGGTGCTGTACGAAGTCGGTGTCCGCGTCCCGGGTGGAAATTTCATCCCAGATCTGGTTGTCCTCAAGCCTGATGCCGCCCGCGGAGTCGAATGGCGCGAGTCGTCCGACGTTGCACTGGTGGTCGAGATTGCTTCGCGCTCAACTGAACTCGTCGACCGGAGTCTGAAGGTCATCAAGTACGCCGAAGCGGGAATCCCAAACTACTGGCGGATTGAGGGCGACGGAACGGTCGAAGTTCGCGCGCTCACCGACGGTCAGTACGTCATGAAGGGCACGATTGCGCCCGGGGAACCGGCACACCTTGCCGAGCCCTTCAGTGTGGAATTCGACCCCGCGAATCTCACTGATTAGCGGAGCTTGGGGCGCAACGCGACCGCATCGACGCCCATAGCGCCGCAGTAGCCGCGGTGCAGGCGCCGGCGCCCGCGACGTGGATGGCGACGAGAACCGCGGGTACGCCGGTGTAGAACTGGACCGCGCCGACCGCGCCCTGCGCGAGCACCAGCCCGGCCAGGACCGCCAGCCGCAGCAGGACGGGTTTGGGGGCGCGCACCGCCAGCAGGGCGAAGCCCAGCCCGATGACGAAGCTCAGGTAGGCCACCAGCAGCGACGAGTGAAGGTGCGCCAGATCGGTGATCTCGACCTGCAGGCGCTTGACCGGTTGAAGGGCGCTCTTGTCGCCGGCATGGGGTCCGGCGCCGGTCACCAGCGTGCCGGTCACCAACACCGCGGACAACGTGACGGCGGTCAGGGCCGTGAACCAGCGCAGCGGCCGCGGTACGACGAGTTGGTCGGTGCCCGAATCGGGTTCGCCGATCTTGACGTAGAGCAGCACCGCCAGCCAGACCATCACCATGGACACCAGGAGGTGGACGGCGACGGTCCACCACAGCAGCCCGGTACGGACCGTGATGCCGCCGATGATTGCCTGCACCACCGTCGATGCGGGCATCAGCCAGGCGTAGAACTTGACCTCGCGGCGGCGGCCGGCGCGGATGACGGCCAGCACCGCCAGCGCGGCGGTCAACACCACACCGAACGTGAACATCCGATTGGTGAACTCGACCGCCTGGTGCACGACGGGTACCTCGGCGTGGGGCACCGGCACGAAGCTGCCGGGGAAGCACTGTGGCCAGGTCGGGCAGCCCAGTCCGGATGCCGTCACGCGGACGATGGCCCCGGTGACGGCGATGCCGCCCTGGGTCAGGATGACCAGGAACGCGATGAGCCGCTGGACCCGAAGCGAGGGGATGGGCAGCTTGTCGAGCACAGGCTGATGGTAGATCAGCGTTAACTACGTGGCGTAGTAGGGGCGACGAACGGCACCAGCACCTGATCGACGAGGTCGACGACGAGGTCGTCGGTGATGGGGTCGCCGGTGATCAGGAGTCGGTGCCACAGGACGCTCTGGCCGAGTTCGCGGGCGATCTCCACGGGTACGTCGGCCCGGACGTCGCCGCGGGCGACTCCGCGCGCCAGGAGATCGGCCATCTCTTCCTTGCGCCAGCCAATCACGTCGGCCCGGAACGCGGCGGCGAGTTCGTCGTCCCGTGTCATGGCCGCGACCACCGCGCGCATGGTGGCGGCCTGAGGTCCGGTGAACACCGCGGCCCAGCCGCGCAGTACCGCCAGCATGTCACCGCGGTAGCTGCCGGTGTCGGTGTGCGGTATCGCAGCTTTTGCGTTGCGCAGCAAGGTGTCTCGCAGCAGTGCGGCGCCGTCGGGCCAGCGCCGGTACAGCACGGGCTTGCTGGTCCGGGCCGCGGTGGCGACAGCCTCCATCGTCACGCCGGCCGGTCCCTGCTCGGTGAGCAGTGTCATGACCGCGGCGCGGATCGCCGCATCGAGCTCGTCGCCGCGTCGTCGCATCAGACCTCCTCGAAGAAACGCTTGCGTATCTTAACTGGCCAGTTTAGCGTAGTGATCAAGAAACGGAACCGTATCTTGGAGGAGCTATGAGCCGACCGATCCTGTATCCGCTGCGGTCCGTCGACACCGCGACCGTCCGCTACTTCGGCGCACCCCACGGCCGGCGGCGGGTGACCATCGAACATCGGCCGCTACCTGGGGTGACGCCGCCGATGCTCCTCGATTGGTTCACGCACCTCGGCGGCACCATGCGCTACGGCGACCAGATCATCGACCGGTACCTGGCGTGGCATCCCGTCGACCACATCCGGTGGGAACTGGCCCGCCCGGCCAGAACTGGTGGCGCGGCCGAAGGTGCCCGGTTTCGCATCGTCGAGGCGTTCGGCGGCCGGCCGGAGTACCGCGTCGACGTGGTGGACACGGTGGAAAAGCTCGACGAGACCGGCATCCGGTTGGTACAGCGGGTGGCCGGCGTCATCGTGTTCAGCCTTGAACACACCTGGTCAGCGGGCACCGAAGGGGCGCACTATGTCAGCGTTCTCGACGTCGGTGCGCGGTCGGCGCTCATGGCGCCGGTCAACCGGCTGCTGCTCCGGCGGTTCCCCGACGACATGGTGCGTGCCTGGGTGAAGCACAACATCGAAGAGGTCGGTCAGCTGGAATTCCTGCTGCCGGAGTTGGCCGCGGTGGTCTGAACAGCGGTCAGCTGAACCGGAACCAGCGCAGCGCGGCCAGTCCGGCGAGCACGCCCCACGCGGCCAGCACCGCAATGCCGAACCAGTCGACCGACAGCGTCATCGCCTGGGTCAGTGATTCGGTGAGCGCGCCCGACGGCGTCAGTCGCGCCACCCAGCGCAGCGCTTCGGGGACGACGCGGTGCTCGATGGTCAGGGCGCCGAGCCCGGCCAGGATGAACCACAGCAGGTTCGCCAGGGCCAGCACGATCTCGGCCTTCAGCGTTCCGCCAAGCAGCAGGCCCAGGGCTGCGAACGAGGCGGTGCCGAGCGCGATGACCACCGCGCCCAGCAGCAGGCTCAGCGGGCTCGGCCGCCAGCCCAGCGCAATGCCGATGCCGCCCAACAGGATTGACTGCAGGAACACCGTCGTGACCACGGCGAGCGACTTACCGGCGATGATGCCCCACACCGGCAACGCGGTGGCGCCGAGGCGTTTGAGCGCGCCGTAACGCCGGTCGAAGGCGACGGCGATGGCCTGGCCGGTGAAGGCTGTCGAGATCACCGCCAGCGCCATGATCGGCGGGGTGAACGTCCCCGGGCGGTGGTCGCCCAGCGAGCCCAGCGGCAGCAGGGTGAGCCCGACCAACAGGGTGATCGGGATGAACATGGTCAACAGCAGTTGCTCGCCGTTGCGCAGCAGCAGCTTGAGCTCCAGGCTGTACTGCGCCGCGAGCATCGCGGGGATGGCTGCGGGCCGCGGGTCCGGGGTGAACGTTCCCGGGGCGAACCGATTTGTCGCTGTACTCATGCGCGATCCGCCTTCGCTACTCGCTGGCCACTCATGACCGCAGCTCCCGTCCGGTCAGATCGAGGAAGACGTCCTCGAGGCTGCGCTGCTCGACGCGCATGTCGGTGGCCAGTACGTTCAGGCGCGCGGCCCACGCGGTGACGGTGGCCAGTACCTGCGGGTCGATGTGGCCTTCCACCAGGTACTCGCCGGCGGCGGCTTCCGTGGCGCGGTAGTCCTCCGGCAGCGCGGAGATCAACAGCGACAGGTCCAGTTTGGGCGGGGCCGAGAAACGCAACTGGTTCTCGGCGCCGCCCCGCATCAGGTCGGCGGGTGTACCGGCGGCGACCGCGGCGCCGTGGTCGATGATCACGATGCGGTCGGCCAGTTCCTCGGCCTCGGTGAGCTGATGTGTGGTGAGCACGACGGTGACACCGTCGCGGCGCAGGCCTTCGATCAACTCCCACACCACGATTCGGGCGTGGGCGTCCATACCGGCGGTGGGCTCGTCGAGGAACACCAGCTCAGGGCGTCCGACGATGGCGCACGCCAGCGCCAGGCGCTGCTGCTGCCCGCCGGACAGCCGGCGGTAGGTGGTGCGCGCGGCTTCGGTCAGGCCGAGGGTGTCCATCAGCCACTGCGGGTCGAGCGGATTGGCCGAATACGCCGCGACGAGGTTCAGCATCTCGCCGGCTTTCGCGGCCGGGTAGCCGCCGCCGCCCTGCAGCATCACGCCGATGCGGGCGCGCAGCTTGGCGTTGTCGGCCGTCGGGTCCAGGCCCAGGATCGAGATGCTGCCCGAGTCGGGTTTGTTGAAGCCTTCACACATCTCGACGGTGGTGGTCTTACCGGCCCCGTTGGGTCCGAGCAGGGCCAGCACCTCGGCGCGCCGCACCTCCAGATCCAGATTGTTCACGGCCTGGATATCGCCGTAGCGCTTGCTGACGCCGCGCAGCAATACGGGCGTCTCACCGGAACTCACGGGGATTCAGCGTAAGCGTCGGACCTGGCAGCGGCGCTACCAGGGGCGTCACCGTTGTCGGATTCCGGCAATCCGCGCCAGGGCAGCCGACCCCGCGTCACGGCGATCAGCAGCAGGACGATGACGGTGCTGGCCAGGGTCGCGTCGAGGATCTGGAAGAGCGCGAACCGGTCGCCGTTGGCCGTCGGGCCGAAGACGCCGACGACGAACGTCACCACGATGGTCGTGCCGCGGAAGCCCGGCCGGGTGGCCCAGCAGGCCAGCGGGATGATCGCCCACAGCAGGTACCAGGGCTGTACGACGGGGAACAGCAGCACCGTCGCGCCCATGGCGACGCCGAGGCCGCCCAGTGGGTGCAGCCGCCCCCGCAGCACCGACAGCAGCAGCCAGCTCACCAGCACGCCGATGACGAAGACGCCGATCCCACGGGTCAGCCCGAGGACCGCGGTGGTGTGATCGCCCAGGCCCAGCAGGATGCCGACCTGTCCGGTACCGAGCGCGACCAGCGTCGGCGGCGACATCCAGGACCGCACCACGTTGGCGGTGCCGAGGGTGAACAGCCAGCCGAAGCCCAGGCCGCTGGCCCAGCCGATGAGCGCCATGACCGCGAGCGCGACGGTGCCCAGCGGCACGCAGGCCTGGAAGAACGCCTTGACCGTCCCGCCGAGCCGGCGCGCGAGGGCCATCGCCACGAAACCCAGTGCGAGCAGGGACGGCAGCTTGATCTGCGACGACATGGCGATCAGCACCGTGCCGGTGAGCAGCATCGCCAGTGGGTACCAGGCGGCCCAGTCATCGCGGTGCCGTGGCCAGCGCAGGGGCCGTGGGAGGAACGGGCGGGCGGAATCGATGCCGCGCATGGCGAATTCGGTGCCGGCGAGCATCAGTCCGAGCATCGGCGCCTCGTTGTGGATGCCCGCGATGAGGTGCATGAAGAGCAGGGGATTACACGGTCCCAGCCACAGTGCGCTGACTTCGGCGACACCGCAGCGGCGCGCCAGCCGTGGCGTTGCCCACACCGTGGCCGCGACCCCGAGCAGCACGACCAGCCGGTGCGAGAGCACGCCGGCGACGATGTTGTCGCCGGTGAGCTCCGAGATACCGCGCCCGATCCACAGGAACAGCGGTCCGTAGGGCGCCGGCGTTTCCCGCCACAGGCTGGGCACCGTCAGGGTGAAGACGTGGCCGAGCCCGAGACCGGTCGCCGGGCCGACGCGGTAGGGGTCCAGCCCGATGCTCGCGATCTGGCTCTGCGCCAGATAGGAGTAGACGTCCTTGCTGTACATCGGCGGCGCGATCAGCAGCGGCAGCGCCCAGAGCAGCAGCGTCTGGTCCAGCTGACTGCGCGACATGCGGCGTTTGCCCAGCGTGTAGCGGCCCAGCATCAGCCAGGCCAGCGCCATCATGACGGCGCCGGTCGTGGTCATGGTCAGCGAGACGGTCTGGATGCGGGACGGCAGGTTCAGCAGGCGCACCCCGAACGTCGGGTCCTGCACGACGGGCCGGGCGCCGGCGCCGAGCGCGCCGATGGCCATCAGTACCGTTCCGGTTGCCCCGAACCGGCGGGTCCGGCGCAGGGAGGCGATCTCGGACGCGTTGAGCGGGGAGCCGACGGACGGCTCGTCGGCATGCCAGTGCGCGACGGCCGTGCTCAGGTGCTGAAGGCGGTCGGGCATCAGAGCAGATTAGCCGTAGGCCTGTTTGGCCCCCGCCAACTCGGTGATAAGGGTTACCTTCCTAGATTCGGTTTCTGAATTCCGTCACAATGGTGTTGTGAAATTGCCGTCCGGAGCTCCCGAAGCTGTCGGCACCGCGACCGCGGTGGCGTCGGCAACGGCTGTTTCTGATGGTCACACCCGCTCGGCGATCGTGCAGTTGCTGCTGGAAGGCGCCGTGACCGCGAGCCAGATCGGCGAGCAGCTCGGCATCTCCGCGGCCGGCGTGCGGCGTCATCTCGACGCGCTCATCGAGGCCGGCGACGCCGAATCCAGTGCCGCCGCCGCGTGGCAGCACAACGGCCGTGGCCGCCCCGCCAAGCGCTACCGCCTCACCGCCGCCGGGCGCGCCAAGCTCGGCCACACCTACGACGACCTCGCCGCGGCCGCCATGCGTCAGCTGCGCGAGATCGGCGGTGACGACGCCATCCGGACGTTCGCGCGTCGTCGCATCGACTCGATCCTGTCCGGCGTCACCGCCACCGACGACATCACCGATACCGCGGATCAGGTGGCAACGGCGCTGACGAAGGCCGGCTACGCCACCACGACGACGCCGGTGACGGGCCCCATCGGCGGGGTGCAGATCTGCCAGCACCACTGTCCGGTCTCGCACGTCGCCGAAGAGTTCCCCGAGCTGTGCGACGCCGAGCGCGAAGCGTTCGCCGAGGTGCTCGGTACGCACGTGCAGCGCCTGGCCACCATCGTCAACGGGGATTGCGCCTGTACGACGCACGTTCCCGTCATCCCCGAGCACGCAGTCCACTCGATCCAACCCCGCGACCCAAGAAGAAGGAGTGTCGCAATGACGACCACCCCGGAACAGTTGACCCAGGAGGAGACCATTGCCTCCCTGGGCACGTACGGCTACGGCTGGGCTGACAGCGATGTCGCAGGAGCCGCGGCGACCCGTGGGTTGAACGAGGCTGTCGTGCGCGACATCTCGTCGAAGAAGAACGAACCCGAGTGGATGCTCGACTTCCGGCTCAAGGCGCTGCGCATCTTCGACAAGAAGCCCATGCCGCGGTGGGGCAGCGACCTCGAGGGCATCGACTTCGACAACATCAAGTACTTCGTGCGGTCCACCGAGAAGCAGGCCACGTCCTGGGAGGAACTGCCCGAGGACATCAAGAACACCTACGACCGCCTGGGTATCCCGGAGGCCGAGAAGCAGCGCCTGGTCGCCGGTGTCGCCGCGCAGTACGAGTCCGAGGTCGTGTACCACCAGATCCGCGAGGACCTCGAGGCGCTGGGCGTCATCTTCCTGGACACCGACTCGGGCCTGCGCGAGCACCCGGAGCTGTTCAAGCAGTACTTCGGCACCGTGATCCCGTCCGGTGACAACAAGTTTTCCGCGCTGAACTCCGCGGTGTGGTCGGGCGGCTCGTTCATCTACGTGCCGCCGGGCGTGCACGTCGACATCCCGCTGCAGGCCTACTTCCGGATCAACACCGAGAACATGGGCCAGTTCGAGCGGACGCTGATCATCGCCGACGAGGGCTCCTACGTGCACTACGTGGAGGGTTGTACCGCGCCGATCTACAAGTCGGACTCACTGCACTCGGCCGTCGTCGAGATCGTGGTGAAACCCGGTGCGCGCGTTCGGTACACGACCATCCAGAACTGGTCGAACAACGTCTACAACCTGGTCACCAAGCGGGCCCGCGCCGAGGCCGGCGCGACCATGGAGTGGATCGACGGCAACATCGGTTCCAAGGTCACCATGAAGTACCCGGCGGTCTGGATGACCGGCGAGCACGCCAAGGGTGAGGTGCTCTCGGTGGCGTTCGCGGGCGAAGGCCAGCACCAGGACACCGGTGCCAAGATGGTGCACCTGGCGCCGAACACGTCGAGCAACATCGTCTCGAAGTCGGTGGCGCGCGGTGGTGGCCGGTCGTCGTACCGCGGTCTGATCCAGGTCAACAAGGGCGCGCACGGCTCCAAGTCGAGCGTGAAATGCGATGCGCTGCTTGTCGACAACGTGAGCCGCTCCGACACCTACCCGTACGTCGACATTCGTGAGGACGACGTCACGATGGGTCACGAGGCCACGGTCTCGAAGGTCAGCGAGGATCAGATGTTCTATCTGATGAGCCGCGGCCTGACCGAGGACGAGGCCATGGCGATGGTGGTGCGCGGCTTCGTCGAGCCCATCGCCAAGGAACTGCCAATGGAATACGCGCTCGAGCTGAACCGGCTGATCGAGCTGCAGATGGAAGGCGCTGTCGGTTAGTGAGTAATTTGACTGAGGCGACGGAAGGCATCGTCGCCAACAAGGGTGAGCTGTTCACGTCCTACGACGTCAACGCTTTCGAGGTTCCCGGCGGCCGTGACGAGCTGTGGCGGTTCACCCCGCTGAAGCGTCTGCACGGGCTGCACGACGGGTCGGCCGAGGCCACCGGCGCCGCGCGCGTCGAGGTTTCCGAGCGTGACGGCGTCACGGTCGAGACCGTCGGCCGCGACGACGAGCGGCTCGGTCAGGGCGGCGTGCCCGCGGACCGCGTTGCCGCACAGGCGTATTCGTCGTTCGACGAAGCCACGATCGTGTCGGTCGGTCGCGACGTCCAGGTCGCCGAGCCCATCGAGATCGCCATCGCCGGACCGGGTGAGGGCAAGACCGCGTACGGCCATCTGCAGCTGCGGGTCGCCGAGCTGGGCGAGGCCGTCGTGGTCATCGACCAGAGCGGCAGCGGAACCTACGCCGACAACATCGAATTCGTCGTCGGTGACGCGGCCCGGTTGACCGTCGTGTCGATCGCCGACTGGGCCGACGACGCGGTGAACATCAGCACCCACCACGCCACGCTGGGCAAGGACGCCGTGCTGCGGCACGTCGCGGTCACTCTCGGCGGCGACGTCGTGCGGCTGACCTCGCGGACCCGCTACCTGGGTCCCGGCGGCGACGCCGAGATGCTGGGTCTGTACTTCGCCGACGAGGGGCAGCACTTCGAGTCGCGCCTGCTGGTCGACCACGCGGTGCCCAACTGCCGCTCCAACGTGCTGTACAAGGGTGCGCTGCAAGGGGATCCGGATTCGAAGAAGGCCGACGCCCACACCGTGTGGATCGGCGACGTGCTGATCCGCGCCGCCGCCACCGGTACCGACACCTTCGAGGTGAACCGCAACCTGGTGCTCACCGACGGCGCCCGCGCCGACTCGGTGCCCAACCTGGAGATCGAGACCGGCGAGATCGTCGGCGCCGGACACGCCAGTGCCACCGGACGTTTCGACGACGAGCAGCTGTTCTACCTGCAGGCCCGCGGCATCCCCGAGGACCAGGCCCGCCGCCTGGTTGTCCGCGGCTTCTTCGGCGAGATCATCCAGAAGATCGCCGTGCCGGAAGTCCGCGAACGCCTCACCGCCGCCATCGAACACGAACTTGAACTGACTGAAGGACGCAACAACTCATGACCACACTGGAAATCAAGGACCTGCACGTCTCGGTCACCGCGCCCGACGGCGCCGACGTCCCGATCCTCAAGGGCGTCAACCTGACCGTGAAGTCGGGCGAGACCCACGCGGTCATGGGCCCCAACGGTTCTGGCAAGTCGACGCTGTCGTACGCCATCGCCGGCCACCCCAAGTACACCGTCACCTCCGGCTCCATCACCCTGGACGGCGAGGACGTGCTGGAGATGAGCGTCGACGAGCGCGCCCGCGCGGGCCTCTTCCTGGCCATGCAATACCCCGTCGAGGTGCCCGGCGTCTCGATGTCGAACTTCCTGCGTACCGCGGCGACCGCGGTCCGCGGCGAGGCACCGAAGCTGCGCCACTGGGTCAAAGAGGTCAAGACCGCGATGTCGGAGCTGGACATCGACCCGGCGTTCGGCGAGCGCAGCGTCAACGAAGGTTTCTCCGGTGGTGAGAAGAAGCGCCACGAAATCCTGCAGCTGGGTCTGCTGAAGCCGAAGATCGCCATCCTCGACGAGACCGACTCGGGCCTCGACGTCGACGCGCTGCGCGTCGTGTCCGAGGGCGTCAACCGGTACGCCGAGGCCGAGCACGGCGGCGTCCTGCTGATCACGCACTACACCCGCATCCTGCGCTACATCCGTCCGCAGTTCGTGCACGTCTTCTTCGACGGCCGCATCATCACCTCCGGTGGTCCGGAGCTGGCCGACGAGCTCGAAGAGAACGGCTACGAGCGCTACACCACCGCGGCTGCTGCCGAGGCGTGAGATGACGGCGTCAGTTGATCTCGACCTGACGCGAATCAGGGCCGACTTCCCGATTCTCGGCCGCGTCATGCGCGGCGGGAATCAGTTGGCGTACCTGGATTCCGGGGCCACGTCGCAGAAGCCGCTGCAGGTTCTCGATGCCGAGCGGGAGTTCCTGACGACGTCCAACGGCGCCGTGCACCGTGGTGCGCACCAGCTGATGGAGGAGTCGACCGACGCCTACGAGCAGGGCCGTGCCGACATCGCGGCGTTCGTCGGTGCCGACGACGACGAGCTGGTGTTCACCAAGAACGCCACCGAGGCGCTGAACCTGGTGTCGTATGCGGTGGGGGACAACCGGTTCGACCGCGCCATCGGTCCCGGCGACGTCATCGTCACCACGGAGCTGGAGCATCACGCAAACCTGATCCCGTGGCAGGAACTGGCCCGCCGCACCGGTGCCGAACTGCGCTGGTACTCCGTGACCGACGACGGCCGCATCGACCTGGATTCGCTGCAGCTCGACGACCGGGTGCAAGTGGTTGCTTTCACCCATCATTCGAACGTCACGGGTGCCATCGCGCCGGTCGCGGAGATCGTGCGTCGGGCCAAGGCTGTCGGCGCGCTGACCGTGCTGGACGCCTGCCAGTCGGTGCCGCACCAGCCCATCGACTTCCACGCTCTCGACGTCGATTTCGCGGCGTTCTCGGGCCACAAGATGCTGGGCCCCACCGGCATCGGTGTGTTGTACGGACGCCGGGCACTGCTCAACGCGCTGCCGCCGTTCCTCACCGGCGGGTCCATGATCGAGACCGTCACCATGGAGTCGGCGACCTACGCGGCCGCGCCGCAGCGCTTCGAGGCCGGCACCCCGATGACCTCCCAGGTTGTCGGATTGGCCGCTGCCGCACGGTATCTCGACGCCATCGGGATGGCTGCCGTCGAGGCGCACGAGGCCGAGTTGGTGGCCGCGACGCTGGCCGGGCTGACCCAGATTCCGCAGGTGCGGATCATCGGGCCGACCACGACCGAGCACCGCGGCTCGCCCGTGAGCTTCGTGTTGGACGGCGTGCATGCGCACGATGTCGGCCAGATCCTCGACGACGAAGGCATCGCGGTCCGGGTCGGGCATCACTGCGCGGCGCCGTTGCACCGGCGGTTCGGCATCGCCGCGACGGCGCGCGCGTCGTTCGCGGTCTACAACACGCTCGACGAAGTGGACCGATTGGTCGCGGGCGTCAAACGCGCTGTGGAGTTCTTCTCATGAGAATGGAACAGATGTACCAGGAAGTGATCCTGGACCACTACAAGCACCCGCATCACCGCGGGCTGCGTGAACCGTTCGGCGCGCAGGTGCACCACGTCAACCCGACGTGCGGTGACGAGGTGACGTTGCGGGTGACGCTGTCCGACGACGGCGAGACCATCGCCGACATCTCGTACGACGGGCAGGGCTGCTCGATCAGCCAGGCGTCGACGTCGGTGCTCACCGACCAGGTGATCGGCCAGAGCGTCGACGAGGCGCTCAAGACCGTCGGCGCGTTCACCGAGATGATTTCCTCCCGCGGCAACGTCGAGGGGGACGAAGATGTGTTGGGTGACGGCATCGCGTTCGCCGGTGTCGCCAAGTACCCGGCACGGGTGAAATGCGCGCTGCTGGGCTGGACTGCATTCAAGGCCGCGCTCGCCGAGGCGAGCGCCAAAGACACGGCGCTCGCGTTGGCGAGTGCATCGGACACGGCGCTGGCAACGGCCGGCACAACTGCGGAGGACAAGCGATGACTGAAGGCACCCCCGAGGCCACCACCGCGGCAAACGTGGTCGACGATCCCGAACTGCTCGACGCCGTCGAGGAGGCCATGCGCGACGTCGTCGACCCCGAGCTCGGCATCAACGTCGTCGACCTGGGGCTCGTCTACGGCATGACGCTCGAAGAGGGCGACGAAGGCACCGTGGTGAAGCTGGACATGACGCTGACATCGGCGGCCTGTCCGCTGACCGACGTGATCGAGGACCAGTCCCGGACCGCCCTGGTCGGTGCCGGCCTCGTCAGCGACCTCAAGCTGAACTGGGTGTGGAACCCGCCGTGGGGCCCGGACAAGATCACCGACGACGGCCGCGAGCAGCTGCGGGCGCTCGGCTTCACCGTCTGATTCCCGCTACTGACGTAGTTCGATCACGTTGGCAGACAAGGTGCCGCCGAACGCTTCGAGCGTGCCGACGTTGCAGCCGCCCTTCACCCCGGTGGCTCCGACGCTCAAGTCGTGGCCGCCCGCTGTCTTGGTGTAGGCCGGCGGGGCGGTGACTGTGCTGCCGGGTCGCGCGATCGCGGGTGCGGCGATCTGGCGTCCATCGAGGTAGAAGCGCACGACGATGTCCGAGCACCCGTTGGCGTCATTGGTGAACGATGCCAGCACCTTCTCGGCGATGTGGGCATCGAAGTGGATCGACGGCCTGGCGTTGCAGTCCTGACCGTTCGGCGGCGAACAGTAGCCCCGGACGTATTCCTCGACCACGTCGGCCGCCGCAGCTGGTGCCAGCGCGATGCCCGCGGTGCCGATGCTGCCGATCAACGCCATGGCGACGCCGCCGCAGCGCCGGGTGGATACGAACATGTCGGTCCCTCTCTGCCGGCTGATGAACTCGACGCTAAGGCGGCGAGACCGCCGGGCATATAAGGGAATTCCCTACATTTCGGAAACCGGCGGCTGTGGATAACTCCGGGTTCCGGACCCGCGCCAGGCGTTTCTTGTCGGATGCCTTCTCTAGCTTCCAGCGCAACAGGACCAATCAGGTCCGCTGCGACCGGAAGGCAAACACCATGAACGCTGACATCGAACGGCTGCGGGCCGCGTGCGAACGTGACCTCGACGATCCGGCCGGCTGGCCGGCGCCCGTCGGCTATCCGAATTCCCTGGCGCTCTGCATCATCGATGCCATCTACGCCGCAGGCGCCCGGCACCTCACCGTCGACAAGATCGTCGAGCGGTACCGCAGCTACCGGGCCGGGCAAGGCGGTGACGCCGACACCGACGGCGCACCCGAACTGCTCGCGAACGTCGAGGCACTGGGTGGTTCGGAGCAGTGGGCCGCCCAGATCGGTAATCGGCGGCCGACATCCACCAGGAAAGACGCACCGCTGCGCTCGGTGGCGCTGACGGAGGTCGCGCAAGCCTTTGTCGCACTGGGGATCAGCACCACCGAAGACCTGCGGGTGATCGCCGCGGACCCCGAGTTGGCGAAGGAGGCCAAGCGGGCGTGGTGCGCGATACCCGGTCAGCGCTCGGGCTTCACCTGGCGCTTCCTGCTGATGCTGGCGGAACTGCCCGGCACGGATCCGAGCGTCGCGGGATACGTCGCGCGCGAAATCGGTCGCGACGGCCCGATCGACACCGCGGGCCTGCTCGCCGCCGTTGCCGATGCGGCCGGCTGGCACGCCGATGCGCTGCACCAGGCGATCTGGCGGTTCGAAGCACGCCGCGCACACGAGCTGCCGTCATCGGCATGACAGCAGACAACTGACCGGCAGCCGGGCACCGGCGGAATCGGTTGAGCCGTCACGGTGTTGCATAGGCTCATGACCGTCGATGCATCTGGACTCTTCGCCCCACTGGCCCTGCGGAACCTGACCGTACCCAACCGGTTCGCGATGGCGCCCATGACCAGGCAGGCGTCGCCCGGAGGCGTGCCGGGGCCCGACGTGGCGGAGTACTACGCGCGTCGGGCTGCCGGCGGCGTCGGCCTGATCATCACCGAAGGCGTGCGGGTGGGTGACCCGTCGGCCGCCGGCTCGCCGGACATCCCGACGCTCGTGGGCGCGGCGGCGCTCGACGGCTGGCGCAACGTCACCAGCGCGGTGCACCGCCACGGTGCGACCATCGCCGCCCAGTTGTGGCACCAGGGCGCCGAGCGTGGTGACCGCGACGGGGTGGCGCCGGTCAGTCCGTCGGGAGTGAACGGACTGGGCGAGCAGATCGGCCGTGCCCTGGCGGCCGACGAGCTGCCCGCCGTCGCGCAGTGGTACGCCGAGGCGGCACGCAACGCCAAGGAGGTCGGCTTCGACGCCGTCGAACTGCACGGCGCCCACGGCTACCTGCTCGACCAATTCCTGTGGACGAGAACGAATCTGCGTACCGACGAATACGGGGGATCGGTGCAGAATCGCACCCGCTTCCCGGCCGAGGTCGTCGCGGCGGTGCGTGCGGCGGTCGGCCCGGACTACCCGATCATCTACCGCTTCTCGCAGTGGAAGGGCACCGACTACAACGCCACGCTGGTCGACGACCCGATGCAGCTGCAGGAACTGCTGGCGCCGTTGGTCGACGCCGGTGTCGATGCGCTGCATCCCTCGACCCGTCGCCACTATGTGCCGGCGTTCCCCGACGCCGACCCGGCCCTGACGCTGGCCGGCTGGACCAAGAAGGTCACCGGGACGCCCGTCATCGCCGTCGGTTCGGTGGGCCTGCAGACCGCGTTCCGGTCCGAGAAGCCCGGCCAGGTCATCGAGCCGGGACCGGTGGACCAGTTGGTGGAGCAGTTCGACGCCGGCGAGTTCGACATGGTCGCGATCGGGCGGGCGCTGCTGGCCGATCCCGGTTGGGTGAACCGCCTGCGCAGCGGCACCCTGGACGGGTTCAATGGCTACGACGCGGCCAGTGCGCTGGCACGATTGAGCTGACCAGATACTGGGAACAAGCAGGTACACCGCAATGTTGGGAGAAGCGTGAGCACCAAGGACATCACCGCCGCCGAATTCAACGGCATCATCAGCGACAACGACATCGTGCTGGTGGACTTCTGGGCGTCATGGTGCGGGCCGTGCCGGGCGTTCGCTCCGACGTTCACCGCATCGTCCGAGAAGCACCCCGACGTCTTCCACGCCAAGGTCGACACCGAGGCCGAGCAGGCGCTGGCCTCCGCGGCCGAGATCCAGGCCATCCCGACCCTGATGGCCTTCAAGAAGGGCCAGCTGGTGTTCCGGCACTCGGGCATGCTGGCGGCCAATCAGCTCGACGAGGTCATCAGCCAGATCAAGGAATTCGACATCGACGCCGCGATGGCCGAAAAGGGCGACGGCACCGACGTCTGAGCGCGGCCGAGCACTGCCGGCGGGTGTGACATTGCGCACCCGCTAGCGTGCAGGGCGTGACCGAACAGAACCCACTGGTACTCGTCGACCACCCGCGACCCGGCGTCGCGCTGGTCACCCTGAACCGCCCCGAGCGGATGAACTCCATGGCGTTCGATGTCATGGTCCCGCTGAAGGCGGCGCTCGACGAGATCAGCCACGACAACGACGTCCGCGCGGTGGTTCTCACCGGTGCTGGGCGGGGTTTCTCCTCTGGTGCCGACCACAGGTCGGCCGGTTCGGTGCCGCACGTCGCCGGGCTCACCCGGCCGACGTTCGCGCTGCGGTCCATGGAAGTGCTCGACGACGTCATCCTCGCCCTGCGCAAGCTGCACCAACCGGTGATCGCGGCGGTCAACGGAGCGGCGATCGGCGGTGGCCTGTGCCTCGCGCTGGCGTGCGACATCCGCGTCGCCGGCGAGGGCGCCTACTTCCGGGCGGCGGGCATCAACAACGGTCTGACGGCCAGCGAATTGGGCCTGTCCTATCTGCTGCCGCGGGCCATCGGCACGTCGCGGGCGTTCGAGGTGATGCTCACCGGCCGGGACATCGACTCGGCCGAGGCCGAGCGGATCGGTCTGGTGTCGCGGACCGTCGCCGACGATCAGCTCCTGCAAACCTGCTTCGACATGGCCGAGCGCATCGGCTCGTTCTCCCGCCCGGGAATTGAATTGACCAAGCGGACTCTCTGGAGTGGACTGGACGCCGGTAGTCTGGAGAGCCATATGCAGGCCGAAGGCCTGGGTCAGCTCTTCATCCGACTGCTCACCGCCAACTTCGAAGAGGCGGTTGCCGCGCGCGCCGAGAAACGACCCGCGGTCTTCACGGACGACAAGTAAGCCGGCACGGACCGCCCGGCACAGCTAAGGAGGCAGCAGCGTGATCACCGCAACGGACCTGGAGGTCCGCGCCGGAGCGCGCACGCTGCTGGCCTTCGAGGGTTCCGCGCTGCGGATCCAGCCGGGCGACCGGATCGGTCTGGTCGGCCGCAACGGTGCCGGCAAGACCACGACGCTGCGCATCCTGGCCGGTGAAGGCCAGCCGTATGCCGGGACGGTCGAGCGCATCGGCGAGGTCGGTTACCTGCCGCAGGATCCGAAGGAAGGCGATCTGGACGTCCTGGCCCGCGACCGGGTGCTCTCGGCCCGCGGCCTGGACACGCTGCTGGCCGATCTGGAGAAGCAGCAGGCCATCATGGCCGACGTCGTCGACGAGGCCGCCCGCGACAAGGCGGTGCGCCGGTACGGCGTTCTGGAGGAACGGTTTTCGGCCCTCGGTGGATACGCCGCCGAGAGCGACGCCGGCCGCATCTGCGCCAGCCTGGGCCTGCCGGACCGGGTGCTGACGCAGCCGCTGCGGACCCTGTCCGGTGGTCAGCGTCGCCGTATCGAACTGGCCCGCATCCTGTTCGCGGCATCGGAGGGCTCCGGTTCCAACACCACGCTGCTGCTGGACGAGCCGACCAACCACCTCGACGCCGACTCCATCGGTTGGCTGCGCACGTTCCTGCAGAGCCATACCGGCGGTCTCGTGGTGATCAGCCACGACGTCGAACTGCTCGCGGACGTGGTGAACCGGGTGTGGTTCCTCGACGCCGTGCGCGGCGAGGCCGATGTCTACAACATGGGCTGGCAGAAGTACCTCGACGCCCGCGCCACCGACGAGCAGCGCCGGCGCCGTGAGCGCGCCAACGCCGAGAAGAAGGCGGGTGCGCTGCGGGCGCAGGCCGCCAAGATGGGCGCCAAGGCCACCAAAGCCGTTGCCGCACAGAACATGCTGCGCCGCGCCGAGCGCATGATCGCCGAGCTCGACGCCGAGCGGGTGGCCGACAAGGTCGCCAAGATCAAGTTCCCGACGCCGGCGCCGTGCGGCAAGACCCCGCTGATCGTCAAGGGCCTGACCAAGACCTACGGCTCGCTGGAGATCTTCACCGGCGTGGACCTCGCGATCGACCGGGGTTCGCGGGTCGTGGTCCTCGGCCTCAACGGCGCCGGTAAGACGACGCTGTTGCGCCTGCTGGCCGGGGTGGAGACCGCCGACGCCGGCGGCATCGAACCGGGCTACGGCCTCAAGATCGGGTACTTCGCGCAGGAGCACGACACCCTCGACAACGCCGCGACGGTGTGGGAGAACATCCGGCACGCCGCCCCAGACACCGGGGAACAGGATCTGCGTGGCCTGCTGGGCGCGTTCATGTTCACGGGCCCGCAGCTGGATCAGCCCGCCGGCACGCTGTCCGGTGGTGAGAAGACCCGGTTGGCGCTGGCCGGCCTGGTCGCCTCGACTGCCAACGTGCTGCTGCTCGACGAGCCGACCAACAACCTCGATCCGGCGTCGCGCGAGCAGGTGCTCGACGCGCTGCGCAGTTACGCCGGTTCGGTGGTGCTCGTGACGCACGATCCGGGCGCGGCCGAAGCGCTCAATCCGCAGCGCGTGCTGCTGCTGCCCGACGCCACCGAGGACTTCTGGTCGGACACCTACCGCGATCTCATCGAATTGGCCTGACCTGATTCACCGAATCGCCCGCGCCGAGCGAGCGCTGTTCTTACGCTGATTCCCGTCAGCCCGGTATACCGCCGGGGGAGAGTCAGGGGACCGGCGATGAGGCAATCCAAGGCATCTCGCGACCAGATGATGACCCAGCTGCGTAACGCCTACGAGAGCGGCGCCAGTATCAGGTCATTGGTGGCCACGTCCGGAAAATCCTATGGGTCGGTGCACAGCATGCTGGTGCAGTCCGGCGCGGTGATGCGCAGCCGCGGCGGCCCGAACCACCGCAGCCGCAAGATCGCCTGAACGACCCTGCGGCCCAGCCCCTTTCGCCGTGACCGGACAGTCGCGGCGTAACCCGTTGGTGCTCCTTAGATTTCGTCGGTCAGCCGGACCGGGGCGATCATGTCGAAGACGTCGCCCGGACCGGGGTTGGTGGGCGAGGTCGACCCGCCGAACTGGTCCATCACGGCCCACACCGCGTTGAGCGCCGTGGTGATCGCGCCCTCTGCCCAGCCCGCCGTCCACGAGATGTCGTCGCCCGCCAGGTAGATGCCGCGATGGCGCGCGTCGAGGTCACGCTGCATGAAGTGCGTGTACAGCAGCTCCTGGTAGCGGTAGTGGCCCGGCAGGTTCGCCTTGAATGCACCCATGAAGTTGCGCTCGGTCTCCCATGAGACCGTCTTGGGCGTCTCGATGATGTGGCTGCGGATGTCCACGTTCGGGTAGATCGCCTGCAGCGACTTGAGCATCAGATCCATGCGCTCGGTGGCGCCCAGCGGCACGATCTTCCGGGAGTCGTCCTCCCAGGTGTACGACAGGCAGATGACGCCGGGCTTCTCGTTGCCGTCGGCGTCGAGCCCCTGGTCGAGCAGATAGGTGCCGCGGCTCATCCGGTCGGTCAGAGTCATCGACATGACGTCGCGGCCCTGAGCGTCCTTGTCCTTCCAGAACGGGCGGTCGACCAGTATGAACACCTTGGACGAACCCATGTAGTGCGTCTGCTCGATGGCCGACCACACGTTGGACGGGAACAGGTCGTCGTCGCAGCGAATGTTGTTGAGCAGCATCCACGATTGGGCGGTGACGATGACGGCGTCGTAGGTGCGCGTCTCGCCGTCGGCGTCGGTGATGGTGTAGCGGTTCGGGTGCATGCGCCGGATGTCGGTGACGGCGCCGCGGGTCCGGCCGCCGTGCAGCGATTCGAGCGAGGTACCGGCGGGCCAGTGGGCGAGGCGCTGCGGGGAACGCTTCCACAACCGCAGCGGCAGTTGCTGCGAACCGCCGACCACGCCGCGGTGGTTGTCGTCGGCCTCGGTGAGCACCACGCGCAGGATTTCGAGCATCGAGCTCGGGTAGTCGGTGTCCCAGCCGCCCGTGCCGAAGCCGACCTTGCCGAAGATCTCGCGCAGCTCGAACGACTTGAAGTGGTGCGACTTGGTCAGAAAGCCCCAGAACGTCTCGTCGTCGAGTTCGCGAACGAGCTTGCCCCACGCGGACTTCAGGGCCTGGGTGTCGCGTTCGCGGATGGCGTTCTGGATCGCGTGCAGGTCGGCGCCGTCCTCGAGCGTCTTGCGCCAGGCGTCGGCGACGTCGGTGAAGGCCTGCGGCAGGTCGGCGAGCTTCTCGGCGTAGTACGTCTGGCCCTTGAGGTCGACAACGGTGCTGGGCGTCGCGGGGCCCAGCGGGTTCGGGAATTCGATGGTCTCGATGCCGACCTTGTCGAAGTACTGGTACAGCGTCGTCGACGTGGGTGGGAAGCGCATGGCGCCCATCTCGGCGACCGCGTCCGGGGCGTGCTCGAACGGGATGGACCGCATCCGGCCGCCGATCTGATCCGCCTCGTACACAACGGGTTTCAGGCCCATCTTCATGAGTTCGTAGGCGGCGGTGAGGCCCGCGCAACCGGCGCCGACGATCGCGACCTCGGTGCCGTGGCGGTCGGCCGGGATCTCGCCGAGGCCGTCGGCGGAGGACACGTAGTCGTCGTACGCGAACGGGAAGTCGGGACCGAACATGGTGATCGGCTTGTCGGACGACCGCGGTCCGGTCTCCGACAGCTGCGTCTCTTCGATGGGCTGGGGGACGGTCATCGGGTCTGGTTCTCCTGGTAGAGATCTCGGCGGCGATCGCCGAGATGGGTGTTGACGGCGCGGGACACGGCCACCACGGCGGGATCGATGTGGGTGACGAGGAGGTCCTCGGTCCGGCCGGCGCGACACAGTTCGGTCGTGTCGGGCGCGATGGTGCAGCTCAGTCCGCAGTACTCGAGGCCGTTCTCGAAGCCCGTGCGGTTGACGTACGACAGGAACAGCTGGCTCTCGTAGGCGCGCGCCGGAACGATATGCGTCGCAACGAAACTCCACGGCTCCATGAGCCCGGTGGGGACGACGAGCCACTGGGTGCCGGCGTCGGCGTGCGCGCGGGCGTTCTCCGGGAATTCGATGTCATAGCAGATCAGCAGTCCGCAGGTGACGCCGTCGAGTTCGAACTGCGCGACCCAGTCGGCGCCCGGGGTGAAGAACTCGCGGTCGAAGCCATACAGGTGGGTCTTGCGGTAGTTGGCCAGGGCTGCGCCGTCCCGGTCGACGACCTGGACGCTGTTGTATGGCATGCCTTCCGTGACCTCGGGATACCCGTAGACGACGGCGATCCCGTTGTCGCGCGCGATGTTCCGGACCGCCTGGAAGATCGGGCCGTCGGCGGACTCGGCGCGGGCGGCGATCTCGGTGCCGATGTTGTAACCCGTGGCCGACATCTCGGGCGTGACGAGGATCCGGCAGCCGGCGTCGGCGGCCCGCCGGGCCGCCGCGGCGATGGCCTTGAGATTCTCGGCGACGGTCCCGGATTCCTGCGGGCCTTGGAACATGCCGACGGTGATCATCTACGCGGCGTCCACGCGCAGCTTCGACTTGCGGATGCTGTAGCCGAAGTACACCGCCAGGCCGAGGGCACCCCAGATGCCGAACGCGATCCACGTCGCGACGGGCAGGGCCCACATCAGGTAACAGCAGAACAGGAAACCCAGCACCGGTGCGACGGGGAACAGCCGCAGGCGGAACGTGCGATGCAGATCGGGGCGCGTGCGCCGCAGGATGATGACGGCGACGTTGACCAGCGCGAAGGCGAAGAGGCAGCCGATCGAGGTGGCGTTGGCCAGCTCACCCAGCGACACGAAACCGGCCAGCAGCGACACGACGACACCGCAGATCACGATGTTCCACGTCGGCACGAAGGTCCGTGGGTTGATCTTGGCGAACAGCGCGGGCACCAGGCCGTCGACGGCCATGGTGTACAGGATGCGGGTCTGCCCGTACTGGACGGCGAGGACGACGCTGGCGATGGCGATGACGGCGCCGATCGACAGGATGATGGCCGGCACGTTGCTGCTGGTGATGCCGCTGAGGGCGACGGCCAGGGTGGCGCCTTCGTCGGCGCTGAACTTGGTCCAGCTCATCGCGCCGAGGGCGGCCAGCGCGACGGCGAGGTACAGCACCGTGACGATCAGCAATGAGGCCATGATGGCGCGCGGCAGGTCCCGCTTCGGGTCCTTGGCCTCGTTGCCCGCGGTGGATGCCGCGTCGAAGCCGATGTACGAGAAGAAGACCTGGGAGGCGGCGGCGGAGACGCCGAGGAAGCCCAGCGGCATGAACGGCGTGAGGTTGCCGGCCTTGAACGCGGTGAACGCGACGGCGCAGAAGAACACCAGCACGACGCATTTGAGGACGACCATCGCGGTGTTGACGACGGCCGACTCGGACGCGCCCCGCAGCAGCAGGATCGAGGCGAGGACCACGATCGTGATGGCCGGCAGGTTGATGACGCCGCCCTCACCGGGTGCGCCCGTGACAGCGGCGGGCAGCTCGATGCCGAACAGCTGGTGGAGCAGCGTGTTGATGTAGCCGCCCCAGCCGACGGCGACGGCGGCGACCGAGACTCCGTATTCGAGCATGAGGCACCAGCCGCACACCCAGGCCCAGAACTCACCCAAGGTGGCGTACGCGTAGGAGTAGGAGCTGCCGGAGACGGGGATGGTGCCCGCCAGTTCGGCGTAGGACAGCGCCGAGAACAGCGCGGTGACGGCGGCGAGGATGAACGACAGCAGGACCGCCGGACCGGCTTTCGGCACCGCGGCGCCGAGGATGACGAAGATTCCGGTGCCGAGCGTCGCGCCGATGGACAGGGCGGTCAGATGGATGAAGCCCATCGAGCGCTTGAGGTGGGGGCCGTCCGGGGTTTCGTTGGCGGCGACGATGTCGTCGACGGATTTTTGTGCGCTCATGGCGCGCAGGATGCCCGGCCGTGGGGCCTCGGTGATGGCCAAGGGGAGCTCCGTGGAGAGGAGGGCGCGCCACGAGATTTGTGACTCGCGTAACAGAGTGCGGTACGTCACTCCCATCTGTCAACATGTGGAGTGAGCTAGGAAACAATTGTTGCCTTTGGCGACGATGAATGCCTACTCTGAGGCCAGTGATCTGAGCCACATCAAAGGGGATGCCATGGCAGGCGCAATCGAGACCCGCTCCATCGACTGGATTCCGACAGGGGAACGCAGGGGCAAGGTGCACCATCAGGCGCCGTTCTGGTTCACCGGGAACTTCGTGCTGACCACTATGGTCACGGGCTTCCTCGGTCCGGCCAACGGACTGTCCGCCGGATGGTCGGTGCTGGC
The DNA here is from genome assembly GCF_046250085.1 of Mycobacterium sp. SMC-16. Taxonomy (NCBI): domain Bacteria; kingdom Bacillati; phylum Actinomycetota; class Actinomycetes; order Mycobacteriales; family Mycobacteriaceae; genus Mycobacterium; species Mycobacterium sp. SMC-16. The sequence goes on along the minus strand of NZ_CP176427.1, from coordinate 3,211,569 downwards.
CGCGGTGGCCGGCGCCTGCTTCGGGACGCTCTTCATGTGCTTCCACGCCAACCAGGGTCCGACGATGGGTCTGCCGCAGATGATCCAGTCGCGTGCGCAGTTCGGCTCGCGTGGCGCGCTGGTCCCGTTCGTCGCCGTCATCTTCGTGTACATCGGCTTCAACGTCTTCAACACCATCCTCGCCACGTCGGGCTTCAAGACGGTTTTCGCGGGCCCGAACTGGCTCTGGTATCTCGGGTTGATGGTCGCGGCCATCGTCATCGCCGTCGTCGGCTTCGACCTGATGATGGTCGTGCAGCGGTGGCTGACGTACCTGCTGATCGTCGTGTTCGGCGTGCTCACCGTCTATGCGTTGTCGACCCTGCACCTCGATGCGGCGGTTCCCGACGGTGGCAAGTTCTCGCTGACGGTGTTCCTCATGCAGTTCGCCGCGGCGGCCGGATATCAGATTTCGTATGCGGTGTACGTCTCCGACTACTCGCGGTACCTGCCGGAGAACACCTCGGCCAAGCACGTCATCTGGTGGACCTACCTGGGTGCCGCGGGTTCGTCGGTGTGGCTGATGTCGCTCGGCGCGGTGCTGGCGTCGGCGCTGCCGACGCCGGACGCGATCGTCTCGATCCAGACCGTCGGCAACCAATTGCTGCCTGGCTTCGGCACTTTCACCGTCGTGGTGGCGTCGATCGCGCTGGTGACCATCATGTCCGTCAACGCCTACGGTGCGAGCCTGACGAGCATGAGCGCATTGGACGCCTTCCGGCCGATCACGCCGACCGTGCGCCTGCGGGTGCTCGGCATCGCGCTGACGTCGTTGGTCGCGTTCGTCGTCGCGCTGTCGCTGCCCGAGGGTTACCTCGAGTCGTTCAACACGTTCGTGCTGCTGATGCTGTACTTCCTGATCCCGTGGACGGCCGTCAATCTGGTCGACTTCTATTTCGTTCGGCGCGGCCACTATTCGATAGTCGACATCTTCCGGCCGGACGGGATCTACGGCCGGTGGTCGTGGCGCGGACTGGCGGCGTACCTCATCGGCATGGTGTCGATGGTGCCCTTTGTCTCACTGCACTTCCACGAAGGTCCGATCGCCAAGCTGCTTGGGGGAGTGGACATCTCGTTCATCGTCGGCCTCGCGGTGTCCGGGCTGGTGTACTACGTCCTGACCCGTGGCGTGGACCTGGCGCCCGAGCATGCCGCCGTCGAGCGCAGCCGCCAGGAGCTGACTGCCGCCTAGCTATTCGGCGGCCTCGGCCAGCCGCCGCTGCGTCAGCGCCGGGGTCAGCACCCATAACACCTTCGCGCCGGACTGCGCGTCGGCGTGGAAGGCGTGCGGACGGTCGGCTTCGAAGGTCAGGGCGTCGCCCGCATCGAGGGTGATGCGGCTGCCGTTGCCCTCGACGAAGTCGATGTGCAGCCGGCCTTCGGTGACCATGGCGAACTCCACCTCGGCCGGCAGCGAATAGGTGTCGCTCCCGCTGCCGCCGCCGGGCGCGATGTCGCTCAGCAGGACCTGGAATCGGCGCTCGCCCGTCGGTGTCAGCTGGAATTCGGTCATCCGGGTGCCGCCGAACTCGATGGGCGGGTATTCGCCGGCGCGGACCACCTCGCCGACGGGGGTCTCGTCGAACAGGGAACCGACCTGGAGTTCGAGTGCGTCGCAGATGCGGATGAGTGCGGCGACGGACGCGTTGGACTGGCCGCGTTCGACCTTTGACAGGTAGCCCTTGGTCACGCCGCTGGCGGCGGCGAGCTCGTCGAGGGTCATGCGCTTGGCGCTGCGGGCGGCCTTCAACCGGGCAGCGATCGTTAGTTGCGTTGCCGGCGAACCGCCCACGATTTCCTCCTAGGAAACAAAGGTTGACAATAATTCTACTGCCGGAAACAATGAGACCCAAGCCACACGCCACGACTTTGGAGAACTGATGAGCTTCGACCGGTACATCACGACCACCGCGCCCGACGGCCGCGAGATCATCGGCCAGGTCGATGCGAGCCGGTTCCCGCGCTACGCCGAGCCGGCCACGTTCGCCCGGGTGCCGCGCCTGGACCAGGTGTCCGCGCCCGACGTCACGATCCTCGGCGTCCCGTTCGACACCGGCGTGTCCTACCGCCCGGGCGCGCGCTTCGGCCCGGGCCACATCCGCGCCGCGTCCAAGCTGCTGCGGCCCTACAACCAGGCGCTCGACGTGTCACCGTTCGCCAATCAGCAGGTCGCCGACGCCGGCGACATCGGCGTCAACCCGTTCAACATCAACGAGGCCATCGAGACCATCGACACCGAGGTGACCGCGCTGCGCAAGGACGGCAGCGCCGTGCTCACACTCGGCGGTGACCACACCATCGCGCTGCCGATCCTGCGGTCACTGCACCGCGACCACGGCCCCATCGCCGTGCTGCATTTCGACGCCCACCTCGACACCTGGGACACCTACTTCGGCGCCGCCTATACACACGGCACGCCGTTCCGGCGGGCCAGCGAAGAGGGCCTCATCGACATGGAGCGCTCGCTGCACATGGGTATCCGTGGCCCGCTGTACAGCAAGAAGGACCTCGAGGACGACGCAGTCCTGGGCTTCCAGGTGATCCGGTCCGACGACTACCAGGTCGACGGCCTCGCGAGCGTCCGGGAGCGCATGGTCAAGCGGCTGGCGGGCGGTCCGGTCTACGTCTCGGTGGATATCGACGTGCTCGATCCGGCGCACGCGCCCGGCACCGGGACGCCGGAAGCCGGGGGACTGACGTCGCGCGAACTGCTGCATTCGCTGCGTTCGCTGACCGGTCTGAACGTGGTGGGCGCCGACATCGTCGAGGTGTCCCCGGCGTACGACCACGCCGAGCTGACGGGAATCGCCGCCGCGCACGTCGGCTACGAGCTGCTGTCGGTGATGAGCGCGAACCGCTGAAAGGGTTGAGCCGCTAGGGCTTTCGGCGGACCGATGCCTCGACGATGTCGAGGACGGCCGCCAGATCCTCGCCGGTCTGCCCTGAGGCCAGCCGCGCGATGAGGCCGTCGAGCACCAGGTCGAGATAGATGTGCAGCACTTCGGTGGGCACGTCGTCACGCAGCGTGCCGGCGGCCTTCTTGCGCTCCAGGCGCGCGATGGTGGCCTGGTTGAGTTCCTCGTAGCGCTGCTGCCACTCGGCGCGGAACTCGGCGTCGGTGCGCAGCCGGCGGGCGATCTCCAGCCGGGTGCCCAGCCACTGGTAGTTCTCCGGCTTGGCCAGCATGTTCCGCATGACCTGCACGAGGCCGTCCTTCTCGACGGTCTCGGCCATCCGCTCGCCGTCTTCCTCGGCGAGCGCGAAGAACAGCGCGTCCTTGTCGCGGAAATGGTGGAAGATCGCGCCGCGCGACATCGCGGTGGCTTCTTCGAGAAGCCGCACCGTCGCACCTTCGTACCCGAACTCGGAAAAACAGCGTCGGGCGCCGTCGAGGATCTGCGCTCGACGGGCGGCGAGATGATCGTCGCTGACTTTGGGCACCAGGACTCCTACCGGCGTTCGGTTGGGCAGCCCGGAGGCTGCCCAACCGAATCAGCCAGTTGTCAGGCCTCGCTACCCGACCGCAGCATGTTGCGCAGCACGTACTGCAGGATGCCGCCGTTGCGGTAGTAGTCGGCCTCACCGGGGGTGTCGATCCGGACCACGGCCTCGAACTCGACCTTGGTGCCGTCCTCCTTGGTGGCGGAGACGTGCACCGTCTTCGGCGTCTTGCCGGCGTTGAGCTCCTCGATGCCGGTGATGTCGAAGGTCTCGGTGCCGTCCAGGCCCAGCGACTTGGCGCTCTCGCCGGCCGGGAACTGCAGCGGGATGACGCCCATGCCGATCAGGTTCGACCGGTGGATGCGCTCGAACGACTCGGTGATGACGGCCTTGACGCCCAGCAGCGTGGTGCCCTTGGCGGCCCAGTCACGCGAGGAGCCCGAACCGTATTCCTTGCCGCCCAGCACGACCAGCGGGATGCCGGCCTTCTGGTAGTTCATGCACGCGTTGTAGATGAACTCCTGCGGGCCACCCTCCTGGGTGAAGTCGCGGGTGTAGCCACCCTGCGTGCCCTCGAGGCCGATGGTGTCCAGGATGCGGTTCTGCAGGCGGATGTTGGCGAAGGTGCCGCGGACCATGACCTCGTGGTTGCCACGACGGCTGCCCAGCGAGTTGTAGTCCTTGCGGGCCACACCGTGCGCGTCCAGGTAGTCCGCGGCCGGGGTACCCGGCTTGATCGGGCCGGCCGGGCTGATGTGGTCGGTGGTCACCGAGTCACCCAGCAGCGCCATGACGCGGGCGCCCTTGATGTCCGTGACGGGCGCGGGCTCCATCTCCATGCCGTCGAAGTACGGCGCCTTGCGGACGTAGGTCGAGGCGTCGTCCCAGGCGAAGGTGTCGCCGTCCGGGGTCGGCAGGTTGCGCCAGTTGTCGTCGCCCTTGAACACGTCGGCGTAGGACTTGCGGAACATGTCCTGGCTGATGGCGCTCTTGATGGTGTCGTCGATCTCCTGGGCCGACGGCCAGATGTCGCGCAGGAAGACGTCGTTGCCGTCGGTGTCCTTGCCCAGGGAGTCCGTCTCGAAGTCGAAGTCCATGGTGCCGGCGAGGGCGTAGGCGATGACCAGCGGCGGCGAGGCCAGGTAGTTCATCTTGACGTCGGGGGAGATGCGGCCCTCGAAGTTGCGGTTACCCGACAGCACCGCGGTGACGGTCAGGTCCTCTTCGTTGACGGCCTTGGAGATCTCCTCCGGCAGCGGGCCGGTGTTGCCGATGCACGTGGTGCAGCCGTAGCCACCCAGGTAGAAGCCCAGCTTCTCCAGGTAGGGCCACAGGCCGGCCTTCTCGTAGTAGTCGGTGACGACCTGCGAGCCCGGGGCCATGTTGGTCTTGACCCACGGCTTGCTGGACAGGCCCTTCTCGACGGCGTTGCGGGCCAGCAGGGCGGCACCGATCATGACCGACGGGTTGGAGGTGTTGGTGCAGGAGGTGATACCCGCGACCGCGACGGCGCCGTGGTCGAGGATGAACTCGCCGCGCTCGCCCTTGACGCGGATGGGCTTGCTCGGGCGGCCCTCGGAGCCGTTGGCGGCGGACTGGACGTCGACGGCGCCGTCGTCCGCGAAGGACAGGGCGGCAGGGTCGGAAGCCGGGAACGACTCCTCGACGGCCTCGTCGAGCTTGGTGTGGTCGGCCGGGTGCTGCTCCTCCACGTAGTTGTGGATGTCCTTGCGGAAGGCGATCTTGCTCTCCGACAACAGGATTCGGTCCTGCGGGCGCTTCGGGCCGGCGATCGACGGCACGACCGTCGACAGGTCCAGCTCGAGGTACTCCGAGAAGGCCGGCTCGCGGTCGGCGTCGTGCCACATGCCCTGGGTCTTGGCGTAGGCCTCGACCAGCGCCAGCTGCTCGTCGGTGCGGCCGGTCAGGCGCAGGTAGTTGATGGTCTCTTCGTCGATCGGGAAGATCGCACAGGTCGAGCCGAACTCGGGGCTCATGTTGCCCAGCGTGGCGCGGTTGGCCAGCGGCACCTCGGCGACGCCCTTGCCGTAGAACTCGACGAACTTGCCGACGACGCCGTGCTTGCGCAGCATGTCGGTGACGGTCAGCACCACGTCGGTGGCGGTCACGCCCGGCTGGATTTCACCGGTCAGCTTGAAGCCGACGACGCGGGGGATCAGCATCGAGACGGGCTGGCCCAGCATGGCGGCCTCGGCCTCGATACCGCCGACGCCCCAGCCCAGCACGCCCAGGCCGTTCTCCATGGTGGTGTGGCTGTCGGTACCCACACAGGTGTCGGGGTAGGCCTGGCCGTTGCGGACCATCACGGTGCGGGCGAGGTACTCGATGTTGACCTGGTGGACGATGCCGGTGCCCGGCGGGACGACCTTGAAGTCGTCGAAGGCGCCCTGGCCCCAGCGCAGGAACTGATAACGCTCGGCGTTGCGCTCGTACTCGAGGGCGACGTTCTTCTCGTAGGCGTCGGCGGTGCCGAACACGTCGAGGATGACGGAGTGGTCGATGACCATCTCGGCGGGAGAGAGCGGGTTGACCTTGTTGGGGTCGCCGCCGAGGGCGGTGACGGCCTCACGCATGGTGGCCAGGTCGACGACGCAGGGCACGCCGGTGAAGTCCTGCATGATCACGCGGGCGGGGGTGAACTGGATTTCGATGCTCGGCTCGGCCGACGGATCCCAGTTGGCCAGGGCCAGGATGTGGTCCTTGGTGATGTTGGCGCCGTCTTCGGTGCGCAGCAGGTTCTCCGCAAGCACCTTGAGGCTGTAGGGAAGCTTCTCGGTACCCGGAACCGCGTCGAGGCGGAAAATCTCGTAGCTGTTTTCCCCGACAACGAGCGTGTCACGGGCTCCAAATGAATTGCTGCTCACATCAACTCCCTGCTAGATCTCGCCGCGACGGGCTGTGTCAGCGGCGCGTTGCTACCCTAACAGTACGCTTGTCCTATGAGCGCCCAGGGGGTGGCTACAGTCTTGTCGGGTTGTGGGTGTGCCGTCAGGGAGTTCGGCGAAATTCCAGTACCGTTTGCCGCGTGACAACTTTTGCGGCGATGCCGTTTCTGCCGGCGTTCATTCCGCCGGACGTGTGCGCGACGGTCGGTCAGGATCCGGCCAAGACGCCCGTCGACGTGTGCATGGCGACGGTGATCACACAGGTGCGTGACGGTGGGGTCAGTGCGCCGGGCATCGCGCCGCCGGCGAAGGCGCCGGCCACGCCGCAGGAGGCGAAGCAGGCCGCCGAGGCCGCGCAGGAGGCCGCCGCGTTGCGTCAGGTTGTCGCCGACGCGCACGCCAAGGGCATCGACCTCAAGATCGTGGTGTTGCCCACGAGTCCGGGTATCGACACCCCGTTGCGTGACATCGCCGCGGACGTCGGCCATGTGTATCCCGAGTCGACGGTGCTGACCCTCAGTCCGGGTTTCGCCGGCTCGGTCAGCCCGACTTATGACCGGTCGCTGTTGGAAGCCGGTCAGGACCTCGCGAAGACGCCGAGCGTTGTGCAGAACTCGAAGAATTTTGTGAGTCAGCTGGAAACGCCGATATTTCCCTGGACGTCGTTCACCCTGGTGGTCATCCTCGGGGTGGTAGCAGCTGCTGTGGGTACCCGGTTCCTGCAGGTCCGCGCCCGAAAGTCGGCCGCCGCGGCCGCGCCGCAGGACGCCGTCGCGCCCGCATCTCAGTAGCTGGGCGCGGGCCGCCGCGAATTCGAATATCACTATTCGGTCACACCTTTTTCAATTACAACGGTGTGGTTTGTTATCAACGTTTCATTTGTGCAACCTGTGACGTACGGTGCAGTTGGTACCGCATGTTGCAGTTGTGATTAATTGTGATTTCTGCGACTTACGGGACCAACGGATCGAGCCCGCTTCTGCCTTACGCGGGCACCAGCGCGCTGGAGCCTTAGGAGACCTGAGTCAATGGGACGCAGCATTCGCCCCTTCACCGGTGGGCTGGCCACCCGGCTGGGCAGTCGCGTCGGTACCGGGTCACTGGTATTCGGTGTCATGACCGCGTCCGTGTTCGCATCCGGTATCGCGTCGGCCCAACCCGGCGGCAGTGAGATCGCATCCCTGGTAACGGATCTCGCCAACGCCAACCAGAAGCTGCAGGACCTCGGCGCCGCCATCCAGACCCGGCAGGAATCGGTCAACAAGGCCATCGCCGACGTGCAGACCGCCCGCGACAACGCCGCGACGGCACAGCAGGAGATCGACACCAGCCAGAGCGGACTCAAGGACGCGAATGCGGCCATCGCGGCCGCCCAGGCGCATTTCGACAAGTACGCCGAGGCCGCCTACATCAACGGGCCCTCGGTCAATTACCTGACCGCGACCGATCCCGGCGAGATGATCAACACCGCCGCCACCGGCCAGGCGCTGACCATCAGCTCGCAGGAGGCCATCGCCGACCTGCAGCGCACCCGGACCGAACTGGCCAACCGCGAATCCGCGGCCCGGCTCGCGAAGCAGAAGGCCGACCAGGCCGTCAAAGATGCCCAGGCCAGGCAGGACGACGCCGTCAGGGCCCTGACCGACGCCCGGACCACGTTCGCCGACCAGCAGACGCAGCTGGACCAGCTGGTCAGCCAGCGCGACGCGGCGCAGGCCAAGCTCAGCGCGGCGCGCACGCAATGGGCGGCGAGCGCCCCCGCGTCCGGAACTCCCGCGGCCGACCCCGGCCGGTATGCCGCCAACTGGGACGGCGCGCCCGCCGCGGCCGGCCCCCGCAAGTGGGACGACGGCGGCTGGGACCCCACCCTGCCCAAGATCCCGAGCGCCAACATCCCCGGTGACCCGATCGCCGTCATCAACAACGTGCTCGGCATGACCGCGACGTCGGCGCAGGTCACCCAGCAGATGGGCCACAGCTTCCTGCAGAAACTCGGCCTGGTGCCCGCCACCGTCACCAAGTCGGGCTACACCAACGGCGCCATCCCGCGCGTCTACGGCAAGCAGGCCTCGGAATACGTGATCAAGCGCGCCATGTCGCAGATCGGCGTCCCGTACTCCTGGGGCGGCGGCACCGCCGCCGGTCCCAGCACGGGCATCGACTCGGGTGCTGGCACCGTCGGCTTCGACTGCTCGGGTCTGATCCTCTACGCCTTCGCCGGAGTCGGCATCAAACTGCCGCACTACTCCGGCAACCAATATGAGGCGGGCCGCAAGATCCCGACCTCGCAGGCCCGCCGCGGGGACGTCATCTTCTACGGCCCGGGTGGCAGCCAGCACGTGACCCTGTACCTCGGCAACGGGCAGATGCTCGAAGCGCCCTACACCGGTTCCAACGTCAAGGTGTCGCCGGTGCGAACCAGCGGCATGACGCCGTACGTGATCCGCTACATCGAATACTGATACAGGGGTTATTGCATTGCAGGGCAAGGAATTTCACCGGAGAGACCTCCTCGCGGGCGTGGGCGCGCTGGCGCTGGCGCTCGCGTTCGGGCCTGCGCCGAGTGCAGTTGCCGAGCCCGACGGCGGGTGGGACCCGACACTGCCCATGCGGGCCAGCTCCGGCGCCCCCGGTGACCCGGTGGCCATCGCCAACGCGACCTTCCAGGCCAGCCAGCTCGCCCTGCAGACCACCCAGAACCTCGGCCAGAGCTTCCTGTCCAGCCTCGGCCTGGGCGGCAAGCCCAGCGGCGGTGGCGGCGGCAGCGCCACGATGATGCCCGGCGGCCGGGTCGGCGGGAAGCAGGCCATCGAATACGTCATCCGGCGCGGCGGCTCCCAGATGGGTGTCCCGTACTCGTGGGGTGGCGGCACCCTGACCGGTCCGGGTCCCGGCGTCGACTACGACGCCGGCAAGATCGGCTACGACTGTTCGGGTTTCACGCGCTACGCCTACGCCGGCGTCGGCGTCCAGATTCCCAAGTACTCGGGCGACCAGTACAACACCGGCCGCGCGATCCCGCCGTCACAGGCCAAGCGTGGCGACCTGATCTTCTACGGCCCGGGCGGCAGCCAGCACGTCACGATCTACCTCGGCAACGGAAAGATGCTCGAGGCGTCCGGCAGTGCCGGCAAGGTGACGGTCAGTCCGGTCCGGACGGCCGGCATGTCGCCGCACCTGTCGCGCATCATCGAGACCTGATAATCACCTAAGTCCGTCGTGGCAACGTCGACGGATACGCAGCCGCCTGGAATAGTTGAGTCCGGGCGCGCCGCTATATTGGCGGCTACCCGCTAGACCAGCGATTTTGTGCCGGACACCCGGCCGAAACAATTGTGGGAGGAAGCTAGATGACGTCACCGAGTGGGCCGCCCGACGGCGCCGGAGGCTACCCAGGCCCGGCACCCACGCAGGGTTACCCGCCCGGGGCGCACGCCGCCCCCGCCGCGCAGCAGCCCGTCAGCGCGTCGTTGCAGTCCGAGGTGCACACCCTCGAGCGCGCCATCTTCGAGGTCAAGCGGATCATCGTCGGCCAGGACCAGCTGGTCGAGCGGATGCTGGTCGGCCTGCTGGCCAAGGGCCACGTCCTGCTCGAAGGTGTGCCGGGTGTCGCCAAGACCCTCGCCGTCGAGACCTTCGCCAAGGTCGTCGGCGGCTCGTTCGCCCGTATCCAGTTCACCCCTGACCTGGTGCCCACCGACATCGTCGGTACCCGCATCTACCGCGTCGGCAAGGAAGAGTTCGACATCGAGCTCGGCCCGGTCATGGTGAACTTCCTGCTCGCCGACGAGATCAACCGCGCGCCCGCCAAGGTGCAGTCGGCGCTGCTGGAGGTCATGGCCGAACGCAAGATCTCCATCGGCGGCAAGACCTTCCCGCTGCCCAGCCCCTTCCTGGTCATGGCGACCCAGAACCCGATCGAGCAGGAGGGCGTGTACCAGCTGCCCGAGGCGCAGCGCGACCGCTTCCTGTTCAAGCTCAACGTCGGCTATCCGTCGCCCGAGGAAGAGCGCGAGATCATCTACCGGATGGGCGTCAAGCCGCCGGAGCCCAAGCAGATCCTCACCACCGAGGACCTGCTGCGCCTGCAGGACGTGGCCGCCAACACCTTCGTGCACCACGCCCTCGTCGACTACGTGGTCCGCATCGTGACCGCCACTCGTGAGCCGGAGAAGTTCGGCATGCCCGACGCCAAGGCGTGGATCGCCTACGGCGCCTCGCCGCGTGCCTCGCTCGGCATCATCAGCGCCTCGCGTGCGCTCGCGCTGGTGCGCGGCCGCGACTACGTCATCCCGCAGGACGTCGTCGAGGTCATCCCGGATGTGCTGCGGCACCGCCTCGTGCTCACCTACGACGCGCTCGCCGACGAGATCTCCGCCGAGACCGTCGTCAACCGCATCCTGCAGACTGTCGCGCTGCCGCAGGTGAATGCCATTCCGCAGCAAGGACATTCGGTTCCGCCCGTGATGGCCGGCGCAGCTGGGGTCTCTGGTCGGTGACCGCCTCCGGGTCTGATCGTTCGGCTTCGCCACAGACCGGCCGGTCCGTCGATCTGCCGTCACTGCAGCGCGGCCAGATTCGGGATCCCGAACTGTCGGCCGCACTGCGCAAGCTGGAGCTCACCGTCCGGCGCAAGCTGGACGGTGTCCTCCACGGCGACCACCAGGGCCTGATCCCCGGGCCCGGCTCGGAGCCGGGGGAGTCGCGGCTCTACCAGCCCGGCGACGACGTCCGCCGGATGGACTGGTCCGTCACGGCCCGCACGACGCACCCGCACGTGCGGCAGATGATCGCGGACCGGGAGCTGGAGACCTGGCTCGTCGTCGACATGTCGGCGAGCCTGGATTTCGGCACCGCGGGCTGTGAGAAGCGTGATCTGGCGGTCGCCGCGGCGGCCTCCATCGCGTTCCTCAACAGCGGCGGCGGCAACCGGCTGGGCGCCGTCATCTCGAACGGCGACACCGTCCGCCGGGTACCCGCACTCTCCGGCCGGCTGCACGAGCAGGAGCTGCTGCGCGCCATCGCCACCACACCCAAGGCCCCGGCGGGGGTCCGCGGTGACCTGGCCGCGGCCATCGACGCCCTGCGCCGCCCGGAGCGGCGCCGCGGCATGGCGGTGATCATCAGTGACTTCCTCGGCCCGATCAACTGGATGCGCCCGCTGCGGGCCATCGCGGGCCGGCACGAGGTGCTGGGCATCGAGATCATCGACCCGCGTGACGTGGAGCTGCCGGCGGTCGGGGACGTGGTGTTGCAGGACGCCGAGTCCGGCATCACCAAGGAATTCACCATCGACGAGCAACTTCGGGACGACTTCGCCCGCGCCGCCCAGGCGCACCGCGACGAAGTGGCCCGCACGCTGCGTCGATGTGATGCCCCGCTGCTGACGCTGCGCACCGACCGCGACTGGATCGCCGACGTCGTCCGGTTCGTGGCGAACCGTCGCCGCGGCGCCATGGCGGCCCGGTAGCTGTCAACCGTTCCGGGCGTGCCGATTTAGGCGTGCACCGGCCGAGGCGATAAGTTGACCAGCATGAGTGACAGTGCTGCCACTGAGGCTGCTCCCGGCCGTCCGGCCTTCGTTTCCCGTTCCGTGCTGGTCACCGGTGGTAACCGGGGTATCGGCCTGGCCATCGCGCAGCGCCTGGCCGCGGACGGACACAAGGTCGCGGTGACCCACCGCGGTTCCGGTGCCCCCGAGGGTCTGTTCGGCGTCGAGTGTGACGTCACCGACACCGAGGCCATCGACCGCGCGTTCAAAGAGGTCGAGGAGCACCAGGGCCCGGTCGAGGTGCTGGTGTCCAACGCCGGCATCTCGAAGGACGCGTTCCTGATGCGCATGACCGAGGAGCGGTTCACCGAGGTCATCAACGCCAACCTCACCGGCGCGTTCCGGGTGACGCAGCGCGCGTCACGCAGCATGCAGCGCAAGCGTTTCGGCCGCATCATCTACATCGGCTCGGTCTCGGGCATGTGGGGCATCGGCAACCAGGCCAACTACGCCGCCGCAAAGGCCGGCCTGATCGGCATGGCGCGCTCCATCTCGCGCGAGCTCTCCAAGGCCGGCGTCACCGCCAACGTCGTCGCCCCCGGTTACATCGACACCGAGATGACGCGGGCCCTCGACGAGCGCATCCAGGAAGGCGCGCTGGAGTTCATCCCGGCCAAGCGCGTCGGCACCGCCGAAGACGTCGCCGGTGCGGTGAGCTTCCTGGCCTCCGAGGACGCCGGCTACATCGCCGGTGCGGTCATCCCGGTCGATGGCGGCATGGGCATGGGTCACTGACCCGAAACTCTTTGGCTTACCCGAACTTTCGTTTAAAAGGAGTCAGCACAATGGCAGGTTTGCTCGAAGGCAAGCGGATCCTGGTCACCGGGATCATCACCGACTCGTCCATCGCGTTCCACATCGCGAAGGTCGCCCAGGAGCAGGGCGCCGAGCTGGTGCTCACCGGCTTCGACCGGATGAAGCTCATCCAGCGCATCGCCGACCGGCTGCCCAACCCGGCACCGCTGCTGGAGCTCGACGTGCAGAACGAGGAGCACCTGGCCTCGCTCGGTGAGCGTGTCACCGAGGTGATCGGCGCGGGCAACAAGCTCGACGGCGTCGTCCACTCCATCGGCTTCATGCCGCAGAGCGGCATGGGCATCAACCCGTTCTTCGACGCGCCCTACGAGGACGTCGCCAAGGGCATCCACATCTCGGCCTACTCGTACGCCTCGCTGGCCAAGGCGCTGCTGCCGATCATGAACGAAGGCGGCGGCATCGTCGGCATGGACTTCGACCCGACCCGCGCCATGCCCGCCTACAACTGGATGACGGTCGCCAAGAGCGCGCTCGAGTCGGTCAACCGGTTCGTCGCGCGCGAAGCGGGCAAGTACGGCGTGCGCTCCAATCTCGTTGCGGCAGGCCCCATCCGGACCCTGGCCATGAGCGCCATCGTCGGCGGCGCGCTGGGCGACGAGGCCGGCCAGCAGATGCAGCTGCTCGAAGAGGGCTGGGACCAGCGTGCGCCGATCGGCTGGAACATGAAGGACCCGACGCCGGTCGCCAAGACCGTGTGTGCGCTGCTGTCCGAATGGTTGCCCGCGACCACCGGCTCGATCATCTACGCCGACGGTGGCGCAAGCACCCAGCTGCTCTGATTCGATTTGTTTTCCGCCGAAACGGCGTTCCAGCAGGTTTCGACTGCCGGGACGCCGTTTCGCGTCTGAGGAGGGGACAAACCCGTGGATTTCGACGCACTGATGCTGTTGTCGTTCGGCGGACCCGAGGGTCCGGAGGACGTCCGCCCGTTCCTGGAGAACGTCACCCGTGGACGCAACATCCCGCCGGCGCGGCTCGACGAAGTGGCCGAGCACTACCTGCATTTCGGTGGCGTGTCGCCGATCAACGGCATCAACCGCGCGTTGATCTCGGAGCTTGAGGCGGCGATGCCGGATCTGCCGGTGTATTTCGGCAACCGCAACTGGGAGCCGTACGTCGAGGACACCGTCATCGCCATGCGGGACAACGGAGTTCGCCGGGCAGCGGTGTTCACGACGTCGGCGTGGGGCGGCTACTCGAGCTGTCGGCAATATGTCGAGGACATCGCCCGCGGCAGGGCTGCGGCGGGACCGCAGGCGCCGGAGCTGGTGAAGGTGAGGCAGTACTTCGACCATCCGCTTTTCGTCGAGATGTACGCCGAATTCGTCTCGCAGGCCTTGCATGCCGCGCCTTCGGGCGCGCGCCTGGTGTTCACGGCGCACTCCATACCGCTGGCCGCCGACGAACGGTACGGACCGCGGCTGTACAGCCGGCAGGTGGCGTATGCGGCGCGTCTGGTCGCTCAGGCCGTCGGAGTGGGCGACTACGACCTGGTGTGGCAGTCTCGGTCCGGCCCGCCACAGGTGCCGTGGCTGGAACCGGACGTCGGCGACCATCTCGCCGCGCTCGGGGACGCGGGCGCCAGCGCTGTCGTGGTATGTCCCATCGGATTCGTCGCCGACCACATCGAGGTGGTGTGGGACCTGGACAACGAGCTCGCCCAACAGGCCGCCGAGGCCGGAATCACGTTGGTGCGCACCGCAACTCCCAATGCCGACCGGCGTTACGCGAAGCTGGCGGCAGCGCTGATCGAGGAGTTGCGCACGAGCGCCGAGCCGGCTCGGGTAGACGGTGACGATCCCGTGCCCGGTTACGGCTGCAGCATCAACGGCGCACCCTGCTCGCCGCAGTGTCCCGGCTCGTGAGTTTCTCTCGCGAACTGACATGAAACTGTGCGAGGGCCCACGCTCGGCGTAGGTCAACTTGAGCCGAATTGATTGTGCGCAGTGGCTGTTCGGTTCTCGAACAAATTCAGCGACGGCGCACAGTCGATGCACATGATTTCCGGCGACACGCCGCGGCCACGGCCGGTGCCAGTAGGGGACGCCTAGCGCTCCCAGGCGGAGTGCAGGATCGCCGTCACGGCGGCCAGGCGGGCGGACCGCACGATGTCGGTCAGCGGCCGCATGGCCTCGGTGGCGATCTGCATCTCCGAGGCGCTCTGCAGGCCGATGGGCGCCAGCCCGGCGCTGACCGTGATGATCGCGTCGATGTGGGCCGCGGTCTCGAGTACCCGCACCGCACGGGTGGGGGCGTGGTCCGGCAGTTTGTGCAGATGCCCGGCCTCGAGCAGCTGCTCGACCATCTCGCGCGGATCCTCGATGTCCGAACCGGGTTCGGCACGCAGGCGGCCGAGGGCGTCGGCCGCGGACCGGACCGCGTCACGCAGCCGGTACTCCTCTTCGCCGAGGTCGAAGTGCCCGGCCACGGGTGCGCTGGGCAGTGAGTACACCGTCCACGACAGGGCCTTGACCTCGGCGTCGTCGGTGTCGTCCTCGTATTCGAAATCGGGGACCAGCCCGACGGCCTCGCCGTAGTTGGAGGTGACGACGACGGCTTCGCCCACGTCGACGGCGTCCTGCTGGAACTGGGTACCCGGGGTCAGGCCCCGGACGTCCCCGGGTACGGGCAGTACCAGGTTCAGTGCCGGCTCCGAGCGCGCGGCGCCGGCCGCGTGCCGCAGCGTCTGCAGCAACGTGACGCCGCCGTAGTTGGTCAGGTCGGGCCACGGCAGGCCCGTGCGGCTGGCCGCCACGGCGTCGTACGCGGCGATGGAATGCCTTGGCGCCCACGGCGATAGCGCATCGAGGACATCGTCGGGTGCGGCCAGGCCGGCATGCCAGGCATTGGCCCACACCGTCAGCGAAACACTTGGACACCACATGATGCACGCAGTGTAAAACGCTCCGGCCGATTAAGCCTGCAAGGCGCTACTCTGGTCGCATGCCGGTGCCGTTGCTGTGGCTCATCGTGGCGATCGGGCTTGCCGGTGCCGAAGCGCTGACCGGTGACATGTTCCTGCTCATGCTGTCCGGCGGTGCCCTGGCGACAGCAGGTCTGAGCTGGGCCACCGACTGGCCCATCTGGGCCGACGGCGTCTCCTTCCTCATCGTGTCGGTGCTGCTGCTGGTCCTGGTGCGGCCGGCGCTGCGCAAACGGCTGGGTGCTGCGGGCCTGCCCGAACCGGTGAAGGCCCTGGAAGGCAAGTCGGCGCTGGTGCTGGAACGGGTGACCCGCCATGAAGGGCAGGTAAAACTCGACGGCGAAATCTGGACGGCGCGCCCGATGGCCGACGACGATGTCTTCGAGCCCGGCGATCACGTCACCGTGATGCGGATCGACGGCGCGACCGCGGTGGTCTTCCGGGCCATCTGAACGCAAGGGGAGCTGAAATTGACTGGTGCACTTGTCCTTCTGCTGATCCTGGTGGCGTTTGCCATCGTGGTGGTGGTCAAATCGGTGGCGCTGATCCCGCAGGCGGAAGCGGCCGTCATCGAGCGGCTGGGCCGCTACAGCAAGACCGTCTCGGGGCAGCTGACGCTGCTGCTGCCGTTCATCGACAAGATCCGGGCCCGCGTGGATCTGCGTGAGCGGGTGGTGTCGTTCCCGCCGCAGCCGGTGATCACCGAGGACAACCTGACGGTCAACATCGACACCGTCGTCTACTTCCAGGTGACCAGCCCGCAGGCCGCGGTGTACCAGATCAGCAACTACATCGTCGGCGTCGAGCAGTTGACCACCACGACGCTGCGCAACGTCGTCGGCGGCATGACGCTGGAGCAGACGCTGACCTCACGTGATCAGATCAACGCCCAGCTGCGCGGCGTGCTCGACGAGGCCACCGGCCGGTGGGGCCTACGCGTCGCGCGCGTCGAACTGCGCAGCATCGATCCGCCGCCGTCCATCCAGGACTCGATGGAGAAGCAGATGCGCGCCGACCGCGAGAAGCGCGCCATGATCCTGACCGCCGAGGGCACCCGGGAGGCGTCGATCAAGCAGGCCGAGGGCCAGAAGCAGTCGCAGATTCTGGCGGCCGAGGGCGCCAAGCAGGCGGCGATCCTGGCCGCCGAGGCGGACCGGCAGTCCCGCATCCTGCGGGCGCAGGGTGAACGCGCCGCCCAGTACCTGAACGCCCAGGGGCAGGCCAAGGCCATCGAGAAGACGTTCGCGGCCATCAAGGCCGGCCGCCCCACGCCCGAGCTGCTGGCCTACCAGTACCTGCAGACCCTGCCGCAGATGGCCAAGGGCGAGGCCAACAAGGTGTGGGTGGTGCCCAGCGACTTCGGTTCCGCGCTACAGGGTTTCACCAAACTGCTCGGGGCACCGGGCGAGGACGGGGTGTTCCGTTACACGCCGTCGCCCGTCGAGCCGACGCCCGCGGGGGCCGACGACGACGCCGACGAGGTCGCCGACTGGTTCTCCACTCAGACCGACCCGGCCATCGCGCAAGCGGTGGCGAAGGCCGAAGCCGAGGCCCGCCGGCCGGTGCAGCAGCCGGGTTACGGCGCCCCGCAGACGCAGCCGCTCGAGGCTCGGCAGACCCCGGAAATCGACCCGCCCGCCGGGCAACACTCGAGGTGACCATGAGCGCACTGACCTCCCCGAAGACCTACACGGCCCTGGCGGTGCTGATGGCCGGTGACGCCGCGGCGTGTGCCGTGCCCGTCGCACCCATCGAGAAGGCGCTCAACGGAGTGCACTTCCCGCTCGAGTACCGCTGGATTCTCGTCGGCTCCAAGGCCGCGGCCGCTGTGGGCCTGATTGCCGGACAACGCAATTCGGCGCTGGCCCGGCTGACCACCGCGATGCTGGCGCTGTACTTCACGCTGGCCGTCGGCGCGCACGTCAGGGCACACGACAAGCCGGCGAACGCCGCGCCGGCCGTGCTGTTCCTGGCGCTGTTCACCGCGATGACGGCCAAGGGGCTGCCCGAGCGCGAAGGTTAGGACTGCAACCGCAGTTCGACCATCGGCAGCGGGACGTCGCGGTCGCCGATCGACCGGCCCAGCGTCTGTTCGAGCACCGGGCGGAACTGCGCCCAGTATTTGGGGTGGCGGGTCCGGTAGTCGCTGAGCGTCCGGTCGACTTCGGCCTGTTCGAGCACGCGTGCCGTGGCACGTGCGGGGCCGTGGCTGCCGATCCAGACCCGGACCTGTGGTTCGGCGCGGACGTTGCGGAACCACTGCGCCGTGGTCCCGAAACCCGAGGCGACCACGAAGCAGTCGTCGCGCGGTCGGTCCACGATTTCGAGGACGACGTAGCGCCGCCGACCGGAGCTGCGGCCGAGGTGTTCGAGCATCAGCATGCGCGGGCCCAGCAGCGCCCCCAGTCGGGCGCGGTACAGCCAGATCGGCGCCCGCACCAGGTGGCGGTTCCGCAGAATCCGGGCGCCGAGGCCGGCGACTGCGGTCACGGGCCCACGCTGTCGAGTGCGGCGGCGTGCGCACGGCGATGGAGCCGGATCTCGTAGATCAGCCCGCAGATCCCGATGGTCGCGGTGCAGGCCGACACCACCAGCAGCGACGGCCGAATCTGTCCGGTGAGGGCGTCGCCGAGGATGACGACGGCCGCGGTGCCGGGCAGCAGCCCGAAGAACGTCGCGAACGCATACGGCACCACCCGGACCGATGAGGCGCCGGCAGCGTAGTTGAGCACCGAGAACGGCACCGCGGGGATCATGCGCATCGACAGGATCGCCGCCCACCCGCGTTCCTTGAGCCGAGCGTCGAGACTGTCGATGTGCTTGTGCGAGAGCTTGCTCAACTGCCAGCCCAGCACCCGGACCAGCCAGAGCGCGATGAGCGCGCTCAGCGTGCTGGCGATGACGGCCAGCGTGACGCCGAGGGCGGAGCCGAACAGCAGGCCCGCGGCGAGGGTGAAGGCGGTGCGGGGGAACGGCAGCACCGTGACGACGGTGTGTGCGACCAGGAATGCCAGCGGGAACCACGGGCCGGCCGCGGCGGCCCAGTCCCGCATCTGTACCGCGCTGGGCAACGGCACCCAGATGGCGATTGCGACAAGAATCACAATCGCCGTTCCGATGCCCACGGCCCGTCGCAACGGCATCTGCGCCGCAGTGGCTTGCACCGCAGACAGGACCGTGCGCAGCGCGCTGACAACGGAGTTCACGTTTTCCAAGGGTACGGGGCGACCGCCCGATCATCGCTGTCAGGAGCGGGTCCACGAGACGGTCGATTGCGCCGACCGGTTGCCGTCAGAGTCGTGGGCGCCCGGTGCGCGGTGGAGCTACTGGGTAGTAGCGACCTGCGTGATTTAGCCTGAAAATCAAGTGTGATAGGCATTTCTGCATGCAGTGCCATATGTCTGATGGCCGAAAGATTGGGAGTCGCCGGTGACTGTCGACGCGTCCACCGTTCGGGACCGCTACGCGCGGTGGCAAGAGAACGTCGCCGGCGTGCTCGCCAAGAGCACCCGCAAGGCAGTCGAGGATCTGCCGGCAGACCCTGAGCGTCTGCTCGATACCCCCACGTACGACGGCTTCCCGGTCCGTCCGCTGTACACCAGCCTGGACGGACTCGCCGAGCCCGCGCTGCCCGGGCACTGGCCGTTCACCCGCGGTGGTGATGCCCACCGGGACGTGCTCGCCGGATGGAAGGTCACCGAGTCCTTCCCGATCGCCAGCGATGCCGACGTCGCCACGGTGAACGGCGCCATCCTGCTCGCCCTCACCGACGGCACCAGTGCCGTCGAGGTCCGGGTGGGTGCTGACGGCGTACCTGTCGACCAGCTGGACCGCGTGTTCGAGGGCGTCTTCCTGGATCTGGTTCCGGTGCTCCTCGATGCCGGTGCGGACCTGGCGGGTGCCGCCGATCAGCTGCTGACGCTGGTCGAGCCGTTCGACGCCGACCAGCGCGCCCGGTTGTCGATCGACCTGGGCGCCGACCCGCTGACCGCGCCGCTGTCGGGTCGTGCCGCCGCGGCCGAGGCCGACGTCGTCGCCACTGCCGCGAAGCTGACCGGGTACGAGGGGGGAGTGCGCGCCGTTACGGTCGACGCCGCCGCGCTGCACAACCTCGGTGCGAGCGCCTCGCTGGAGCTGGCGGGTGCCCTCGCCGCCGGCGTCGCCTACCTGCGGCTGCTGACCGAGAGCGGGCTGTCGACCGCCGACGCGCTGCGGCAGCTCAGCTTCCGCTTCGCCGCGGACGACGACCAGTTCGCCACCATCGCCAAACTCCGTGCGGCGCGCAGGCTTTGGGCCCGGGTGGCCGAGGTCGTCGGTGCGCCCGATGCGAGCGCCGCCACGATCCACGCCGTCACCTCGAAGGCCATGATGTCGCAGCGCGACCCGTGGGTGAACATGCTCCGCACCACCCTCGCCGCGTTCGCCGCCGGCGTCGGCGGCGCCGACACCGTGCTGGTCGAGACGTTCGACGCCGCCATCGACGGCGGATTGCCCGGTACCGCAGTCACTTTCAGCCGCCGCATGGCGCGCAACACCCAGCTGCTGCTGCTCGAGGAGTCGCACCTGGGCCGCGTCGTTGACCCGTCGGGTGGCTCGTGGTTCGTCGAGGACCTCACCGATCAGCTGGCGCAGCAGGCCTGGGCGAAGTTCCAGGAGCTGGAGTCGCTGGGCGGTTTCGTCGCGGCACGTGATCAGCTGCGCACCCAGATCGCAGAGATCGCCGACCGTCGCGCCGATGACATCGCGCACCGCCGCACGGCGCTCACCGGCGTCAATGAGTTCCCGAACCTGGCGGAAACCCCGCTCGCGCAGACGGATTCGTTCCCGGGCGTGGTGCGCTACGCCGCGGCCTTCGAGGCGCTGCGCAATCGCTCCGACGCCTACCTGGCCAAGACGGGCAAGCGCCCGCAGGCCGTGCTGCTGCCCGTCGGCCCGCTGGCCGAGCACAACATTCGCACCACGTTCGCCGCGAACCTGTTGGCTTCCGGTGGCATCGAGGCCGTCAACCCCGGCACCGTCGCCGCAGAGGGCGTTGCGGCCGCGGCCGCCGGCCAGGTGGCCGCGGTGGTCTGCGGCACCGACGCTCGATACGCCGACGAGGCGAGCGATGTCATCAAGGCCGCCCGGGCGGCCGGCGTCGCGCACGTGTATCTCGCCGGCCCGGAGAAGGCGGTCGCCGACGCGGCCGACAAGCCCGACGAATACCTGACCATGAAAATCGATGCCGTCGAAGCGCTTTCGACCCTGCTCACCCGATTGGGGGCATGACCATGACCGCTTCCGACGTGACCACCATCGGCAGTTTCGCCGACGTCCCGCTGCAGGGCGAAGCGCCCGCCGCGCCCACCGCCGAGGCCGTCGGCGCCCACGTGGCCGACGCGGCGCAGGCGCACGGTTACACCGCCGAGCAGCTCACCTGGTCGACGCCCGAGGGCATCGACGTCAAGCCGGTGTACATCGCCGAAGACCGGGACGCCGCGACGCGGGCGGGCTACCCGCTGGACAGCTTCCCGGGCACCCCGCCGTTCATCCGCGGGCCGTACCCCACCATGTACGTGAACCAGCCGTGGACCATCCGGCAGTACGCCGGGTTCTCCACCGCGGCCGAGTCCAACGCGTTCTACCGCCGCAACCTGGCCGCCGGCCAGAAGGGCCTGTCGGTGGCCTTCGACCTGGCGACCCACCGCGGCTACGACTCGGACCACCCGCGCGTACAGGGTGACGTCGGAATGGCCGGTGTCGCAATCGATTCCATCCTCGACATGCGCCAGCTGTTCGACGGCATCGACCTGGGCAGCGTCAGCGTCTCGATGACGATGAACGGCGCGGTGCTGCCGATCCTCGCGCTCTACGTCGTGGCCGCCGAAGAGCAGGGCGTGCCGCCGGAGAAGCTGGCCGGGACCATCCAGAACGACATCCTCAAAGAGTTCATGGTCCGCAACACCTACATCTATCCGCCGAAGTCGTCGATGCGGATCATCTCGGACATCTTCGGCTACACCAGCACCAAGATGCCGAAGTTCAACTCGATCTCCATCTCGGGCTACCACATCCAAGAGGCCGGTGCCACAGCGGATTTGGAGCTGGCCTACACGCTGGCCGACGGCGTCGAGTACATCAAGGCCGGGCTGGACGCCGGCCTCGACATCGACAAGTTCGCGCCGCGCCTGTCCTTCTTCTGGGGCATCGGCATGAACTTCTTCATGGAGGTGGCCAAGCTGCGCGCCGGCCGCCTGTTGTGGAGCGAGCTGGTGGCCGAGTTCGGCCCCAAGAGCGACAAGTCGCTGTCGCTGCGGACCCACTCGCAGACCTCGGGCTGGTCGCTGACGGCGCAGGACCCGTTCAACAACGTGGCCCGCACCTGTATCGAGGCCATGGCCGCCACGCAGGGCCACACGCAGTCGCTGCACACCAACGCCCTCGACGAGGCGCTGGCGCTGCCCACCGACTTCTCGGCCCGCATCGCGCGCAACACCCAGCTGCTGCTGCAGCAGGAGTCGGGCACCACGCGGCCCATCGATCCATGGGGCGGTTCGTACTACGTCGAGTGGCTCACCCACCAGCTCGCCGAGAAGGCCCGCGCCCACATCAAGGAGGTCGCCGAGCACGGCGGCATGGCGCAGGCCATCGGCGAGGGCATCCCGAAGCTGCGCATCGAAGAGGCCGCGGCGCGTACCCAGGCCCGCATCGACTCCGGCGCCCAGACGGTGATCGGCGTCAACAAGTACCAGGTGGACGAGGACCAGGAGATCGAGGTCCTCAAGGTCGAGAACAGCCGCGTGCGGGCCGAGCAGCTCGCCAAGCTCGAGCAGCTGCGCGCCGACCGCGACGAGGCCGCCACGCAGGCGGCGCTGGCCGAACTGACCCGTGCGGCAGGCGAATCCGGTACTGCGGGCGAGGACGGCCTGGGCAACAACCTGATGGCGCTGGCCATCAACGCGGCCCGCGCCAAGGCCACCGTCGGTGAGATCTCCGACGCGCTGGAGAAGGTGTACGGCCGGCACCAGGCCGAGATCCGCACCATCGCCGGCGTCTACCGCGACGAGGTGGGGAAGACCGGAAACGTGAGCACCGCAACCGAATTGGTCGAGAAGTTCGCCGAGGCCGACGGCCGTCGCCCCCGCATCCTGGTGGCCAAGATGGGCCAGGACGGCCACGACCGCGGCCAGAAGGTGATCGCCACCGCGTTCGCCGACATCGGCTTCGACGTGGACGTCGGCTCGCTGTTCTCCACGCCCGACGAGGTGGCGCGGCAGGCGGCGGACAACGACGTGCACGTCGTCGGAGTGTCGTCGCTCGCGGCCGGTCACCTGACGCTGGTGCCCGCGCTGCGCGACGCACTGGCCGAGGTGGGGCGTCCGGACATCATGGTCGTGGTCGGTGGCGTGATTCCGCCGGGCGACTTCGACGAGCTGTACGAGGCGGGCGCCGCGGCGATCTTCCCGCCCGGGACGGTCATCGCCGACGCCGCGATCGGCCTGTTGGGCAAGCTCGCCGAGCGGCTGGGCTACAAGCTCTGAGGGGGCGGGCATGACGGCCCCGGTGCCTGAACTCGCAGCCAGGATCCGCGCCGGCGATCGGGCGGCGCTGTCGCGCGCCATCACGCTGGTCGAGTCCACCCGGGCCGACCATCGTGATGCCGCGCAGCAGTTGCTGCTCGAGCTCACGCCGGAGGCCGGTAGCGCGCTGCACGTCGGCATCACCGGCGTTCCCGGCGTCGGCAAGTCGACGACCATCGAAGCGCTCGGTATGCACCTGATCGAGCGGGGGCACCGCGTCGCGGTGCTGGCCGTCGACCCGTCGTCGACCCGTACCGGTGGGTCGATCCTCGGCGACAAGACCCGGATGGCGCAGCTGGCCGTGCAGCCGGAGGCCTACATCCGGCCGTCGCCGACATCGGGCACGCTCGGCGGGGTGGCCAAGGCCACCCGCGAGACCATCGTGCTGCTCGAGGCGGCCGGTTACGACGTGGTGCTGGTCGAGACCGTCGGCGTCGGCCAGTCGGAGGTGACGGTGGCCAACATGGTCGACACCTTCGTCTTCCTGACGCTGGCCCGCACCGGTGACCAGCTGCAGGGCATCAAGAAGGGCGTGCTGGAGCTCGCCGATGTCATCGTGGTCAACAAGGCCGACGGCGAGCACGCCGTCGAAGCCAAGGCCGCGGCGCGGGAGCTGTCCGGGGCGATCCGGTTGATCTATCCGCGCGACACCCTGTGGCGGCCGCCGGTGCTCACCATGAGCGCGCTGACCGGCGACGGTCTTGCCGCGATGTGGGACACCGTGCTCAAACATCGTGAAACACTCAGTGCCGCAGGCGAATTCGAGGCGCGGCGGCGAGCCCAGCAGGTCGACTGGACCTGGACCATGGTGCGCGACACCGTGCTCGACCGGGTGCTCTCGAATCCGGCGGTCAAGGCGAATCGCGACGAGGTGGAACGCCAGGTGCGCGAGGGTGAGCTGACGCCGGCGCTGGCGGCACAGCGCATCATCGACCTCGCGAACTGACGCCGGCCGCGCCAGTTCCGAGATTGCGGGCGAGTTTGCCGGCGCAATATCGGAACCGGCCCGCCGGGTATTGGGGCGGGCCGTTGGCGAAACGAAATTCGGGACGGACCAGCCGCCGGTCCGAGTTGCGGGCGAAACGCGATCATGGCCATTCGGCTATCGAAATAGTGCCAGGGTTGGGGGTCTGACCTCTGGATTCGCGATCATGGCGATGACTCCGCAACGGCTTACGCCGGCGTAAGTGCGATCTTGAAGTGGATATGCCGGACACGCCCAACCTGTGTATCCAGACTATTTAGCTAACAGATTGATAACGTCGGAGATGATCTGCGGCAGGCGCACGTCATCATTTGGTAATGACCAACGCAATTCGCCGGGAGCGCAACGTCGCGCCTCTCCGGTCCGCCGGCGGACCTCTTCCGCAGGGTGTTCACGGTGCCGCTGACCCGAGTTTCGCAACTGTGGTGCGGGCCTTTTCCGCCATGTTCCCCAGCCGATTCCTGGGCGGCGGCGCCCTCTCGGTGTACCTCGACGGCGTTCCCGTCGTCGACGTGTGGACGGGGTGGGCCGACCGGTGGGGCACCCGGCGGTGGGACGCGGACACCGGCGCCATGGTGTTCTCGGCGACCAAGGGGTTGGCCTCGACCGTGATCCACCGCCTGGCCGATCGGGGCCTGATCGGCTACGACGTGCCCGTCGCCGAGTATTGGCCGGCCTTCGCGGCCAACGGCAAGGCCGGCGTGACGGTGCGCGAGCTCATGCGGCACCGCGCCGGGCTGTCGCAGCTCAACGGCGCCACGCGCGACGAGCTGATGGACCACCGCCTCATGGAGCAGCGGTTGGCGGCGGCGCCGATGAGCTGGATGAAGGGGCGACCGGCGTACCACGCCATCACCTACGGCTGGCTGTTGTCCGGGCTGGCCCGCGCCGTGACCGGGCAGAGCATGCGTGAGCTGTTCCGTACCGAGCTCGCCGAGCCCCTCGGCATCGACGGTCTGCACCTGGGCCGGCCGGCCGCCGACGCGCCCACGCAGCCGGCGCAGATCATCGGCCCGCAGTTCCGCATCCGCAATCCGCTGTTCGACGTGGTGGCGCCGCACGTGGCGAAGTTGCCGTTCTCGGGCGGCTTCGGCTCGATGTACTTCACCGGCATGCGGTCGATGGCCCAGGGTGACACGCCGCTGCTGGATTCCGAGATGCCGGGCGCCAACGGCGTGGCCACGGCGCGTGCGCTGGGTCGCGTGTACGGCGCACTGGCCAACGGCGGCCAGATGGACGGCCTGCGGTTCCTGTCGGCCGGTACCGTCGCGCAGCTGCGGGGGACCGGCAGCGTGTTCCCCGACCTCGGCCTCGGCCTGCCGATGGATTTCAACCTCGGATATCACGGGCTGCCGTTCCCTGGCCTCATGCCGGGGTTCGGCCACGTCGGCCTCGGCGGGTCGCTCGGCTGGGCCGATCCCGATCGCGGCCTGGCTTTCGGCTTCGTGCACAACCGCCTGTTGACGCCGCTGATGGTTGCGGATCAGGCTGGTTTCGTAGCACTTGGGGCAATGGTGCGACACGGTGCTGCGCAGGCGCGCAGCAACGGTTTCTGCCGGGTCGCGGAGTTCGGTGCACCGTACGCGGATCCGGCCCCGGTTGCGGGCTGACGGAGTTTGCGCGCGCGAGATATGCGGCCGCGTCGGAGGCGATGCGGACCGCCCTCAGCACCGGACTTTCGAATACGCGCAGATGTCGGGCATGTTGATTTTTTGCCCGTATCGAGCGGAGTTCGTCACACCAGATATTTCATACCATGCGTATCGATCATTGCCGACAATACGATTTTATGGCCACAGCCTGTAGTTCTGCGATTTTCATTGTGTTGCTCGGATTTCAATAACCATATCCACGCAAACATTTGCCCTGTCGCGGCGTCCGCGTGCGCACGGTGCTGGGGCGAACGATGTTCGCTACGGACCGCTATGCTTCCGGCCCGTGGCTGGTTCGAAAAGGCTCCGAACCAAACCCCTGCGCAACGGCGCGCCGGGCGGGTTGGGTCTTCCGCGGCGAGTGTGCTGCGGATATCCGCTGCTGACGGTCACCTGGTAGCGATTCGACCGAAACGGGTAGCCCCGAATCGGCGGATCAGTTAATTTGACCCGGTAGGATTTCGAGCCAGTTTGTTTAACGCGGCAAAGACGATTTCGCAGAGATTTTTGAGCGCGGTCTGCAAAGCCACCCGGCACTGCGTGTCGGGGTCGGGCCGGACTGCACGGAGAGGCGGTAACTAAGTGGGTGGGTCACCGACGACACCCGTCGCGATCATCGGCATGGCATGCCGGCTTCCTGGCGGCATCAGTTCGCCGGACGAGCTGTGGGAAGCCCTGCTGCGCGGTGACGACCTGGTTACCAAGGTTCCCCTGGAACGATGGGACGCCGAGGAGTACTACGACCCGGAGCCCGGCGTGCCCGGCCGGTCGGTGTCCAAGTGGGGCGGTTTCCTCGATGACGTTGCCGGCTTCGACGCCGACTTCTTCAACATCAGCGACCGTGAAGCCACCGCGATCGACCCGCAGCACCGCCTGATCCTCGAAACCTCTTGGGAGGCCGTGGAACACGCGGGCATCGATCCCGCCACCCTGGCCGGCTCGCTCACGGGCGTCTTCGTGGGTATGACCCACGGCGACTACCAGCTGCTGGCCGCCGACGCCCACGCCATCGAGGGCCCGTACGGCTTCACCGGTAACAACTTCAGCCTGGCCTCGGGGCGCGTCTCGTACCACCTGGGTGCGCACGGCCCGTCGTACACGGTCGACTCGGCCTGTTCGTCGAGCCTGCTCGCCATCCACAACGCGTGCCGCAGCCTGCACGACGGCGAGAGCGACGCCGCCCTCGCCGGCGGTGTGTCGATCATGCTGGAGCCGCGCAAGATGTCCTCGGGTTCGGCCCAGGGCATGCTGTCGCCGACCGGCCACTGCCACGCCTTCGACGTCGCCGCCGACGGCTTCGTCTCCGCCGAGGCGTCGGTCATGTTCATGATGAAGCGCCTGGACGACGCCCAGCGCGACGGCGATCGCATCCTCGCGGTCATCCGTGGCACGGCGAGCAACCAGGACGGCCACACGGTCAACATCGCGACCCCGGGCGCGGACGCCCAGGTCGCGGTCTACCGCCGCGCGCTGGACCTCGCCGCCATCGATCCCGCCACCGTCGGGTACATCGAGGCGCACGGCACCGGCACGCCCGTCGGTGACCCGATCGAATACTCAAGTCTGGCAACGGTTTACGGCAAGCAGGGGCCGGTCGTGCTGGGTTCGGTCAAGACCAACGTCGGACATGCGCAGTCGGCGTCGGGTGCCGTCGGCCTGATGAAGGCCGTCCTGGCCCTGCAGTACGGCGAGGTGCCGAAGAACCTCTACTTCAACGAGATGCCCGCCGAGATGGCGGCCATCAGCACCGGCCTGTTCGTGCCGACGGAGCTCGTGCCGTGGCCCGCGACCGCCGACCACCCGCGCCGCGCCGCGGTGTCGGCCTACGGTCTGTCCGGCACCAACGTGCACGCCGTCGTCGAGCAGGCCCCGGCCGAGTCGTCGCCGCGCGTCGTCAGGTCCGAAGGGCAGGGGATCGGCGGCAAACTGCTGTTCCCCGTGTCATCCACCTCGGCCGACGAGTTGCGCCGCACCGCCGGCAAGCTGGCCGACTGGGCCGCCGCCCAGGGCGAGGCCCTCGATCTGGCCGACACCGCCTACACGCTCGCGTGTCGCCGCGCACACCGACCGGTTCGCGCCGCCGTGCTCGCCGAGGACGCCGCCGGCCTGATCCAGGCGCTCCGTGGCGTCGCCGACGGCGAGGCCCCGTTCCAGCCCGCCGCCGGCAAGGGCGACCGCGGCCCGGTCTGGGTGTTCTCGGGCCAGGGTTCGCAGTGGGCGGCCATGGGCGCCGATCTGCTGGCCGCCGAGCCCGCATTCGCCGCGGCCATCGCCGAGATCGAACCGCTCATCGAAGCGGAGTCGGGCTTCTCGATCACCGAGGCCATCACCGCCGGTGAGACGGTGACCGGCATCGACCGCATCCAGCCCGCCGTGTTCGCGATCCAGGTGGCGCTGGCCGCCACGCTGCGCTCGTACGGTGTGCAGCCCGGCGCGGTCATCGGCCACTCGATGGGTGAGTCGGCCGCCGCCGTCGTCTCCGGCGCGCTGTCACTGGCCGACGGTGTGAAGGTGATCTGCCGCCGGTCGAACCTGATGCTCAAGGTGTCCGGCTCGGGTGCCATGGCGTCGGTGGAGCTGCCCGCCCAGCAGGTGCTCTCCGAGCTCGGTGCCCGCGGTGTCAGCGACGTGGTGCTGGCGGTCGTCGCCTCGCCGCAGTCCACCGTCGTCGGTGGTGACAAGGACGCGATCCGCGCGCTGGTCAAGGAATGGGACGAGCGCGGCGTCATGGCCCGCGAGGTCGCCGTCGACGTCGCGTCGCACACCCCGCAGGTCGACCCGATCCTGGACGAGCTGGCCGATGCCCTCGAGGACCTCGAGCCCGACGAGCCGGCGGTGCCGTACTACTCGGCCACGCAGTACGACCCGCGTGACCCCGCGGACTACGACGCGGATTACTGGGTGGACAACCTGCGCCACACCGTGCGCTTCGGTGCCGCCGTGCAGGCCGCGCTGGACGACGGCTTCCGCGTGTTCATCGAGCTGGCCCCGCACCCGCTGCTGGTGCACGCCGTCAACCAGAACGCCGCGCACCAGGACATCGGCATCGCCGCCCTCGCCGCGATGCGTCGCGAACAGGACGTGCCGAACGGTCTGCGCGACGTCGTCGCCGATCTGCACACCGCAGGCGCCGCCATCGACTTCTCGGTGATCTACCCGGACGGCGTGCTGGTCGACGTGCCGCTGCCGACCTGGACCCGCAACCACTTGATCCTGACGCGGGACCCGCACGAGCAGGCCCCCGGCGGGGCGTCGCTGGCGGTGCACCCGCTGCTGGGCGCGCACGTGCGGCTCCCGGAGGAGCCCGAGCGGCACGTCTGGCAGTCCGACGTGGGCACCGGCATGCAGCCCTGGCTGGGTGACCACCAGGTCCACAACGTCGCGGCGCTGCCCGGTGCGGCGTACTGCGAGATGGCGCTCGGCGCGGCCCGCGAGGTGCTGGGCGAGGCCTCCGAGGTCCGCAACGTGACCTTCGAGGCGATGCTGCTGCTCGAAGAGGAGACCGCCGTGTCGGCGGTGGCCACGGCGGTGCCGTCGGGCGACATCGACTTCCTCGTCGAGACCTACCAGGACGGCGAGCAGGTGCGCCGTGCCGCGGCGACGCTGCACGCCATCGACGACGACGCCGCCCGCCCGGCCTACAACCTGGCCAAGCTGGTCGCCGCCCACACCGAAGATGTCGATGGTGGCGACCTGCGGGCCTGGTTCGCCGATCGCGGCATCCAGTACGGCCCGGCGTTCTCCGGCCTGACCGCGGCCCACGCGTCCGCGGGCACCACGGTGCTCGCCGCCGTCGCGCTGCCCGGTGCCATCCGGTCGCAGCAGAGCGCCTACACCGTGCACCCGGCGCTGCTCGACGCCTGCTTCCAGGCGGTGGCCGCGCATCCCGATCTGCACGGCGACACCAGCGGCGCGCTGATGCTGCCGCTGGGCGTCGGCAAGCTGCGGGCCTACGAGTCGACCCGCAACGCGCACTACTGCTACGTCAAGCTCGTCAGCCTCTCGCCGACGGCGGTCGAAGCCGACATCGACGTGCTCGACGAGAACGGCGCGGTGCTGCTCGCGGTGACCGGCCTGCGGCTCGGCACCGGCGTGTCCGAGGCGGGCCAGCGCGAGCGGCTTCTGGGCGAGCGCCTGCTGAACATCGAATGGCGCAGCCAGGACGCCCCGGTTGCCAACGTGGTCGACCCGGGCCGCTGGCTGCTGATCTCGGCCGCCGCCGATGCCGACAGCCTGACCGAGAAGCTGTCCGAGGTGCTGCAGTCCGACGAGGCCGACGTCGCCACCATGGCGTGGCCGGCCGACGCCGACCATGCGTCGAACCTCGAGTCGCTGCAGGAGACGCTGACGGCCAAGCCGTTCAAGGGCGTCGTCATCGTCACGGGTGCGCCCGAGGGCTCCGCGGCTTCGGCTTCCCTGGCCACCGCGCAGCGCGGAGTGTCCCAGGTCGAGCAGCTCGTCCACATCGTGCGGGGTCTGCCGGACGTGCCCGGTCAGCCGGCGCGGCTGTACGTGCTCACCCGGGGTGCCCGCACTGTGGCGCCGGGCGACGTGGCCAACCTGGAGCAGGGCGGCATCCGCGGTTTCATGCGGGCCATCGGCATGGAGTACCCGGCGATGCGGCCGACGCAGATCGACCTGGATGTCCAGGCCGACGTCGCGCACGTCGCCGCGGAACTGCTGTCCGGTTCCGAAGAGGACGAGACCGCGTGGCGGTCGGGCGAGTGGTTCACCGCGCGCCTGAACCTGAGCCAGCTGCAGCCCGAGGAACGTCGCACCGCCGTCGTGCGGCCTGAGACCGACGGTGTGCAACTGCAGATCCGGACCCCCGGTGACCTGTCATCGGCGGAGCTGGCCGCGTACGAGCGCGTCGCTCCGGGACCGGGCCAGATCGAGGTGTCGGTAGCCGCGTCGAACCTCAACTTCGCCGACGTACTGGTCGCCTACGGCCGGTACCCGAGCTTCGAGGGCCGGCTGCCGCAGCCGGGCGCGGACTTCGCCGGTGTCGTGACCGCGGTCGGGCCGGGCGTCACCGATCATCAGATCGGCGACCGGGTGGCGGGCATCTCGCTGACCGGCGCCTGGAAGACGTTCGTCACCTGCGACGCGAACCTGGCCGTGAAGATTCCGGACGACCTGCCCGAGGGCAGCGCGGCGGCGGTGCCCAGTGCGCACGCCACCGCCTGGTACGGCCTGCACAACCTGGCCCGTATCCAGGCCGGCGACAAGGTGCTGATCCACTCCGCCACCGGTGGCGTGGGCCAGGCCGCCATCGCCATCGCCCGGGCCGCGGGCGCCGAGATCTACGCCACCGCGGGTAGTGACGACCGTCGAAACCTGTTGCGCAGCTGGGGAATTCAGCATGTCTACGATTCCCGCAGCACGGCCTTCGCCGAGGAGATCCGTCGCGACACCGACGGCTACGGCGTCGACGTCGTGCTCAACTCGCTGCCCGGTGCGGCGCAGAAGGCCGGCGTCGAGCTGCTGACCTTCGGTGGCCGGTTCGTCGAGATCGGCAAGCGCGACATCTACGGCGACACCCGGATGGGCCTGTTCCCGTTCCGCCGGAACCTGTCGTTCTACGCGCTCGACCTGGCGCTGCTGACGTTGACCAACCCCGACGTCACGCGCGGCATGCTGGAGACGATCTTCGGACAGATTGCCGACGGTGTGCTGCCGGTGCCGGACACCACGCACTACCCGCTGAGCGAGGCCGCCACCGCCATCCGCGTGATGGGCGCGGCCGGCCACACCGGCAAGCTCGTGCTCGACATCCCGCACACCGGGGAGTTCGAGGCGGTGCTGTCGCCGGAGCAGGCTCCGGTGTACCGGGCCGACGGCTCCTACATCGTCACCGGTGGTCTGAGCGGCCTGGGCCTGTTCCTGGCCGCGAAGCTGGCCGCCGGTGGGTGCGGACGCATCGTGCTCAACGCGCGTTCGGAGCCGAGTGCGGCGACCGCGAAGGCCATCGAGGCCGTCCGGAGCAAGTGCGCCGAGGTCGAGGTGGTGCTGGGCGACATCGCTGCCGCCGACACCGCCGCGCGCCTGGTTGCCGCTGCCGAGTCGACCGGCAAGCCACTGCGCGGCGTGCTGCACGGCGCCGCGGTGGTCGAGGACGCGACGTTGCCGAACATCACCGACGAGCTGATCGAGCGCGACTGGGCGCCGAAGGTGTACGGCGCGTGGCACCTGCACGAGGCGACGGCCGAGTCCGAGCTGGACTGGTTCTGCTCGTTCTCGTCGGCCGCCGCCATGGTGGGCTCGCCCGGACAGGGCGCGTACGCCGCGGCGAACAGCTGGCTGGACGCGTTCACGCAGTGGCGCCGTGCCCAGGGGCTGTCGGCGACGGTCATCGCCTGGGGTGCCTGGGCCAAGATCGGCGCGGGGCAGGGCATGGCCGCCGATGAGGCCATGGCGATCGATCCGGAGGACGGCGCTTTCGCGTTCGACGCGATCATCCGCCACGACCGCGCCTACGCCGGTTATGCGCCGGTGGCCGGGGCCGACTGGCTGGTGGCTTTCGCTCAGACCAGCAAGTTTGCCGAGTCGTTCGCCAACATCGGTCGCGGTGGCGCGGGGACCAGCGAATTCCTCGCCGAGTTCCACGCCCTCTCGGAGGAGGAGCGGCCCGCTCGGCTGAGGCGCCTGATCACCGACGCTATGTCTATGATACTTAGGCGATCTGTCGATCCCGACCGTCCGTTGGCCGAGTACGGCCTCGATTCGCTCGGGGCGCTGGAACTGCGGACCCGTATCGAAGCCGAGACGGGAGTCCGGATCGGTTCGTCGGACATCACGAATGTCCGAGCACTGGCAGAGCGCCTGGGGGAGGCGATTTCGACGGCGATTTCGACATGACGGGTCAGAGTAGGGCGTCACAGAAGCCGCGCGCTGAATTCACCGAAGCACAGGAGAGTGAGCATGGTTGCGATTAGGACCATCCATGACTGGATGGGTTCCTCGGGTGTTCTGACTTCCTGGAACCCTTCGTCTGCGTCGCTTGCCAAGCTGGGTAACGCGCCGGTCAGCTCGGTGCCGGTCAGCTACCAGCAGAGCCAGCACATCCGCGCGTTCCGTTCGCACGAGCGCAACGGCACGGACATGGCCCGGCTCAACATCGCCGCGTGGGACATGCCGGGTAAGTGCGACGTCCGGGCCATGACGCACGTCATCAACGCCTACGTGCGCCGGCACGACACGTTCCACAGCTGGTTCGAACTGACGGAAGACGACGTCGTCGTCCGCCGCACGGCCAAGAACCCGCGCGACATCAAGCTGGTGGCCACCGAGCACGGCGAGATGAACGCGCAGCAGTGGCGTGACCACGTGCTGGCGACGCCCGATCCGCTGCAGTGGGACTGCTTCCACTTCGGCATCATCCAGCGCGACGACCACTTCACGTTCTACTTCAGCATCGACCACGTGCACACCGATGCCCTGCTGATGGGACTCGTGCTCGTCGAGATTCACCTGATGTACGCGGCCCTGGTCAGTGGCGCCCCGCCGATCCCGCTGGCCGACGCCGGCAGCTACGACGACTACTGCGTCAAGCAGGCGGAGTTCACCTCGGCGCTGACGCTGGAGTCGCCGGAGGTCAAGGACTGGATCAAGTTCGCCCAGGCCAACGACGGCACACTGCCGTGCTTCCCGCTGCCGCTCGGTGACCCGTCGGTGCCGTGCGGCGGCGAGATGCTGACCGTCCGGCTGATGGACAAGCACCAGTCGGAGCGTTTCGAGTCGGCCTGCCTGTCCGCGGGCGCCCGCGTGATCGGCGGCGTCATCGCGTGCGCGGCGCTCGCCGAGCACGAGTTGACGGGCGAGGCGGTCTACAACGTCATCACCCCGACCACGACGCGCCGCACCCCGGCCGAGTTCATGACGACGGGCTGGTTCACCGGCGTTGTGCCGATCAGCGTGCCCGTGGTGCCGGAGTCGTTCGGCGACACCGCGCGCGCCATGCAGAAGGCGTTCGACGCCGGCATGGACCTGGCGCACGTCCCGTTCGAGCGGGTGCTGGAACTGGCCGAGGGCAAGGTGCCGGGTATCCGCAAGGCGGACCCGGGCGTGCCGATGGTGTCCTACCTAGACACCAACCTGCCGCCGCTGTCTCCGGCGATCATGAACGAGTGGGAGCGGCTCAACGGCCGCGTCTACAGCGACGCCCGCTCGGCGTACCAGATCGGCATCTGGGTGAACCGTTCCGAGAAGGAAACCTCGGTCACCATCGCCTACCCGGACAATCCCATCGCCCGTGAATCGGTGGACAAGTACCTGCACGCCATGCGCGCCGTGTACCTGCGCGTCGCCGACGGTGGTTCGGGTGCGGGACGCTCGGATGCCTTGCGCCACAACGGTTGCCGCAGCGAACTGATTCGAGCTGTGAAGGGCTGATCTGTGACGACCTCCACGCGCCCGTCGCGTGTGCCTTTGTTGCGCCGCTGGTTGGCAGACAACAACGACGGTGATGAGAGCCGCGTGCTCGACTACGTCGACCAAGCGATGTTCCTGGGTCTGCGGGCCACCGGCCAGGCCGCTGTCATGCAGTGCGTCTGGGTCTACGAGCACCCTGTCGACATGGAAGGGCTGCGCCGCTTCCACTACAACTTCGGTCACGGCCTGGCCGGTCGGCGCATCGAGCCGTCGGTCCTGCCGTTCGGCCGGCACCGGTGGGTGTCGTCGTTGGGGCCGCCGGCGCCGCTGCGGGTATACGAGACCGTGCGGCCGCGGGCCGAGCTCGGCGACTTCCTCGACGAACATGCACAAATCCCCGTCGACCCGGAGTTCGGCCCGGCCTGGCACATGGGTGTACAGCCGCTGGACGACGGTGCCACGGTCGTCAGCCTGGTGGGTTCGCACTGCATCGGCGACGGCGGCGGCGCCATGTTGACGGTGTTCGAGTCGGTGACGGGCCAGTTGCGCGACCTCGGCCTGCCCCAGCCGCGGACGCGGTCGTCGTTGCAGGCGTTGCGCACCGACTTGCGGCAGACGTTCCGTGACCTGCCCGAACTCGGTCGTTCGATCAAGTCGGCCGCGAAGCAGGCCTACCAGAAGCGCAGCGAGCTGCAGCGCTCCGGAAAATCCGCGGCGGCCCATCTGGATGCGGCCAGTGCCAAGGAAAACCTGCTGGTGCCGGCGATCTGGGCCTTCATCGACGCCGCCGAATTCGAGGGCCGGGCCAAGGCGCTCGGCGGCAACAGCTACGCGCTGATCGCCGGCTTCGCGGCGCGGTTGTCCGAGCGGATGGGCCGGTTCAGCGAGGCCGAAGGTGTGGTGCCGCTGGTGGTGCCGATCAACGACCGCACGCTGGAGGACACGCGGGCCAACGCGGTGCTCATCGGCGATGCCCGGGTGAACCCGAAGGGCGTTGCCGAGGATCTGACGGAAACGCGGGCGGTCATCAAGGAAGCCCTGCGCAAGATGCGTGAGGAGCCCGACGAGAAGTTGGAGCTGCTGCCGCTGACCCCGTTCG
This sequence comes from Mycobacterium sp. SMC-16, assembly GCF_046250085.1. NCBI lineage: Bacteria > Bacillati > Actinomycetota > Actinomycetes > Mycobacteriales > Mycobacteriaceae > Mycobacterium > Mycobacterium sp. SMC-16. The sequence continues at coordinate 3,176,228 of NZ_CP176427.1, read as the reverse complement.
TCCCGAAGCGGGCCGTCACGCAGGCCGCCGACATTGCGGTCGGGTTCGGCGAACTGCCGGTGTTCTGCTCGAACCTGGGCACGCTGCCGGACGATCTGGCGCGCGTCGACGGGACGCGGGCCGAGTACCTGATGGCGCGTGGTGTCGACGGTCAGGTTCCGCGCGCGGTGATGGAGCACCGCAAGGGCATCCTCACCGTCATCTCGATGCAGGTCATCGGCCGGGTGTCGATGGCGATCATCGGCTACCAGCCGGGCGCCGAGAACACCAAGGCCACGCTGCGCGCGCATGTGGAAGCGACACTGGCCGAGTTCGGCCTGTCCGCGGTCTACGAGTAATCCCGCTTCAGACAATCGAAAAGTGAAGGGCCAGGTCTATCTTGTCCACTGATACCCGGTCGAAGAGGACCGGCCGCGGCCGGTTCACCAAGCTGCCCCAGGAGCTGGACCGTCCGCAGGACCGTCTGGACTACATGGACGAGGCGACCTTCCTGTCATACCGGGCCAGCGGCCGGGTGCAGGTGATGCTGGCGCTGTGGTTCTACGAAGGGCCGGTTGACCTGGACGGCCTGCGCCGGTTCCACGAGAACTTCGGCCGGAGCCTGGCGGCCCGGCGCATCGAGCGCTCGCCGCTGCCGTTCGGGCGGGCCCGCTGGGTGGCCGCACCGGCCATCGAGCGGCCGCTCGACATCGTCGAAACCGCCCGTCCGCGTTCGGAACTGACGGACTGGCTGGAGGAGCGGTCGCAGATCCCGATCGATCCCGAGCACGGCCCCGGCTGGCACCTCGGCGTGCAGAACTTCAGTGACGGGTCGACGGGCGTCGCGCTGGCGCTGTCGCACTGCCTGATCGACGGCACCGGCGCGGTGGCCGCCATCATGGAATCGGTGCTCGGTCAGGGCCGCGACCTGGGGTACGCCCAACCGGGTTCCCGCACCCGTTGGCAGGGGCTGCGCGCCGACCTGCGCCAGGCCCGGCGCGACTGGCCCGAGGTGCGGCGGACGGTGGTGGCCGCCGCGAAGATGCTCCACCGCAGACGTCATGAGATCTCCAAGTCCGGTGACACCCGCCCCGCGGTGACGTCAGGCAACCCCGACGAGTACGTGCTGCTGCCGTTCTCCGGCACCCACATCGATGTCGAGCAGTGGGATGCCAAATGCGCAACCCTCGGCGGCAACACTTACTCTCTGGCCGCCGCGTTCGCCGCCCGGCTGGGCGTGCGGATGGAGCGGCATCGCAAGCACGACAACAACATTGCGCTCATGGTCGCGGTCAATGACCGCACCTCGATGGAGGACACCCGCGCCAACGCGATGGCGTTCGCCAACCTCACCGTCGACCCGACGCACGTGGCCAAGGACCTCACGGACCTGCGGGGCGCGCTGCGCACGTCGCTCTCGACGGCCAAGGACCAGCCGGACGAGTCGTTCATCCTGCTGCCGCTGACGCCGTTCATCCCGCTGCGCGCGGTGAACAAGACGGCCGACCTGGTGCTCGGCGACATGCCGGTCACGTGCTCGAACTTCGCCGAGCTGCCGGACCTGATGTGCCGCCCCGACGGGGTCAACCAGGCGACGTTCCTGAACTGCTGGGGCGTCGAGCAGAAGGTCAAGCGGTCCGACATCGAGCGGCCCGGCGGGCTGCTGGTGGTGGCCTCCGGCCGCTACAACGGCCGGGTGAACCTCGGCATCGTCGGCTACCAGGTGGGCGCCGAGAACAACCGGGCCAGGCTGCGCGAACTGGTCCGGGAGACGCTCGACGAATTCGGCCTGACGCCGCTCACCATCTACTAGTGGGCATTTCCGCCCGGGCCCGTCAACGGGCCTGGGCGGCCTTCTCCAACAGATCCGCGGTGCGTGCGACGCTGTCCGCGGGTTTCGTCATGCGCGCGGCGGCGGCGCGGACCCGGTCCGCGCACTCCGGCTGCAGCGCGGTGCGCAGGGCGGACTTCAGCGACCCGGGAGTGGTCTTGGAGAAGCGGTGCGACGCGCCGAGCCCCAGCTTCTTGACCTGGCCGGCCCACACCGGCTGATCGGCGCTGACCCACAGCACCACCGTCGGTATCCCGGAGCGCAGCCCGGCCGCGGTGGTGCCGGCGCCGCCGTGGTGGACCAGGGCCCGGCACAGCGGGAACACCGCGGCATGGTTGACCGCGCCGACCAGCTTCACGTGATCGCCCAGCCGGGTGTCCGGCAGATCCCAGACGCCCGAGCTGATCAGCGCCCGCTCGCCGAGTTCGGCGCACACCTCGTCGATCATCGCGACAGCGTCGGCGGGAGACTCCACCGGCATGCTGCCGAAGCCGAAATAGATGGGCGGCTTGCCATTTGCGATCCACGCCATCACGTCGGTGTCGGTATCGGTCTGCAGTTCCATCGACATGGAACCGACCAGGGGCTTGGCGTCGCCGTATTCGGCCGCCAGCCCGGGGAACAGCACCTCGTCGTAGGCCTGGATTTCGAGCGCCCCACGGTCCTCGATGCGACGGACGGCCCGCACGGTGGCCGGCGGCAGGCCCAGGGTGCGCCGCTGGATGTCCTCGGCTTCCTTGAGCATGCGCCAGTGGAACCATTCGCCGACCGCGAAGCCGCGGCGAATCAAGGGGAGTGGCAGCGGTACCGGCAGCACCTGGCTGTTGGGGCGGAAAGGGAAGTAATGCAGCGCCGCCAACGGGATGTCGAAATGCTCGGCGACGTTGGCGGCCACCTCCTGGTAGGTGGTCCCCGCGAGCAGCAGATCCGCGTCCGCGGCGACCTCCGTGAGGGTGGCGCTCATGTCCTGCCAGCCCTGTGTCATGTAGTCCCGGAGTTCGCGGACGACGCTCACGGGGTTCTTGAGGCTCAGATGGTCGCGAAAGATGTCCGCATCCAGTTGCTGCTGAGAATCCACGCCGTAGCTGGCGGGCTCGGGAAGCCCCGCTGCAGCGACGAATGAAACCAGGTTCGGCGGCACTGCCATACGTACTTCGTGGCCGCGACGCAGCAATTCTCTGGCCACGGCACCGCTGGGCTCGATGTCTCCACGCGTGCCATGGATGGCGATAGCAAACTTCACAGGACGCCAAGCATAACGGTCTGCCGCTGATCTTCGCATTGCTGGGGCATGGATGGCAACGAGGACGCCCGGCACCCGGACGTGCGGCACAGGAGAGATGACTTCGTCAGTGGCACACCCGATTACAGCACGGCAGGGCGCGTGCGGCTCTCCGGCGGCTTCGATATCGAGGTGCCGGTCGGTGCATCAGATCGGTTTGCGGCGTGTAGCCTGTCGGGGATGCTGAAACGTGCCAGGCCAAGCGGTGCTTTGGCACATGCGGGTTTCGCGGCACTCGGCAAGTTCGTGGTGCGGCGACCCGTCATGATCTTGGTGACCTGGGTCGGGTTGGCAGCGGTGCTCTTTCTGGCCATTCCGCCGTTGGTAGATGTGTCCAGCCGCCACCCACCGGACTTCTTGCCTCCGGATTCCGCGACGCTGATCGCCGGCAACGCGATGAAGAACGCGTTCCGCGAAGCCGACGCCGGCAACGTCGCGATCGTCCTGCTGACCAATGATAAGGGCTTCAGCAAGGAAGACGAGGACGTCTACCGCCGACTGGTCGACAAGCTCAACACGGACAAGACCAACGTCAAGTCAACGCAGGATTTCATCCACATTCCTGAGCTGCGTCAGGTGATGGTCAGTAAGGACGGCAAGGCCGTCCAGCTGCCCGTCAGTCTGGTCGGAAACATGGGTACCGCGCCGGGCCAGGCGGCGTACACCAATGCCATGGAGACCGTCCAACAGGTGGTCAAAGGCTCCGACCTCACGTTGAACGTCGTGGGTGCGGCGGCCACTTTCCAGGACATCGCCGAGATCGGCGCCCATGACCAGCACATGATCGAGGCGACCACCGGCATCCTGGTGTTCTCCATCTTGATCATCGTGTATCGCAGTTTGGTTGCGATGCTGCTGCCGCTGTTCACCATCGGTGTCTCGCTGATCGTGGCGCAGCAGGTGGTGGCGGGTTTGGGCCTGCTGGGGCTTGGGCTGGGGCCGCAGACCATGGTGTTGATGACCGGCATGATGCTGGGTGCGGGGACCGACTACGCCATCTTTTTGTTCAGCCGATATCAAGAGTTCATTCGGCAGGGGGCCACGACCGATCAGTCGCTGGTGCTGGCGCTGACCTCGATCGGCGAAGTCATCGCGGGCTCGGCCGGCACCGTGGCTGTCACCTTTCTGGCCCTTTCGTTCGCCACCCTCGGTGTTTTCGCGACCATTGGTCCGGCGCTTTCCGTGACCATTCTGATCGGCTTCATCGCATCGGTGACGATGCTGCCCGCTCTGATCGTCCTGGTTGGACGCCGCGGCTGGATCAAGCCGCGCAAGGACATGGCAGGCCGGTTCTGGCGTCGTTCCGGCGTCAACATCGTGCGTCGGCCGGTGACCCACCTGGCCGGTAGCCTCGCTGTGCTGCTCGCGCTGGCCGGCTGCGCCACGTTGGTGCGGTACAACTACGACAACCGCAAAGACCTGGACCCCGATGCGGCAAGCAACGTAGCTTACGAAACCCTGAACAAGCACTTCCCGGTCAGCACGACCATGCAGCAGTTCGTGCTGATCCAGTCGCCACGTGACCTTCGGGCCCCTAGATCGCTCGCGGACATGGAGCAAATGGCCCAGCGCATCGCCCAGCTGCCGCACATCGATTCGGTCCGCGGCATCACCCGTCCCACCGGCGATGTGCTGGAGCAGGCCAAGGCGACCTACCAGGCCGGCGAGGTCGGCAGCAAGCTCAAGGACGCCTCCAACCTCATCAACGGCAATGACGCGCTGCTGCAGAAACTGGTCGACGGCGAGTACCAGCTCGCCGACGCGCTGAACCAGATCCGCACGCAGGTGCTCGGGGGTATCGGTCCCGTGCGGCAGATGCTCACCCAGATGTCGGCGCTGCAGAAGCAGTACGGCGGCTCGAAGACTCTGGAGGATCTGGACAAGTCGGCCAAGATGATCTCCCAGATGACGTCTTTGGGTGACGCCGTCGGTGGGCAGCTGGTCCGCGTGGGGGATGTCTACAAGTGGTCCGGCAAGGCCCTCGAGACGCTGAACGCGACACCGTTCTGCAATTACTACCCGGCGTGCAACGACCTGAAGATCGGTCTGCAGAACGTCAACGATGGCAACGACCCCGAGACGGTGCAAAAAGTCATCAACCTCGGCCACATGCTGCAGCAGTACAAGAGCGACCCCGGGATGGACGACAAGGTGCGCGGGATGGGCACTAACATCGAGAGCATCACGAGCCTGCTCAAGCAGTTGCGCCTGTACGACACCGCGGACCTCGAGCGGCGCCTCCAACAGGCGGTCGACGGCGTCAACCTGCTGGCCGATTCGAGCAAGCAGCTTGCCGATGGCGTGAAGCTGCTGGTAGACCAGGTGCGCGGCATGGGCGGAGGCCTGAACCAGGCGTCGTCCTTCCTGCTGGGTATGCGGCGCGACGCCAATACACCGCAGATGGCTGGCTTCTATGTGCCGCCGGAGATTCTGAGCCGGAACGAGTTCGAGAAGGCCGCGACGCTGTTTGTGTCACCCGACGGCCACACCGTGCGCTACCTGGTGCAGACCGCGCTGAACCCGTTCGGTACCGAAGCCATGGACCAGACCAACGCGATCGTCAAGGCGGCGGAGACGGCCCTGCCGAACACAACGTTGTCCGACGCGAAGGTGTCGATGATCGGTTTGTCCGCGGTGAACCGCGACATCCGCGACTATTACAACAGCGACATCCAATTCATCGTCATCGTCACCCTCATCGTGGTGTTCCTGATTCTCGTGCAGCTGCTGCGATCTGTCGTCGCGCCGCTCTATCTGGTGTTGTCGGTGGTGCTGTCCTACGGGTCGGCGCTTGGCATCGGTGTCGTGTTCTTTCAGTTCATCTTGGGCTACGACATCTCGTGGAGCGTGCCGGGTATTGCCTTCCTGGTGCTGGTGGCGGTCGGTGCCGACTACAACCTCCTGTTGATTTCCCGAATACGTGACGAAGCGAAGTACGGGGTGCGTTCGGCGATCGTCAAAACGGTCGCCGCCACCGGTGGCGTGATCACTTCTGCCGGTCTGATTTTCGCTGCATCGATGCTTGCCATGACTGTCAGTAGCATCCTTGGCGCTGTGCAGCTCGGTTTCATCATCGGAATCGGCCTACTACTGGACACATTCATCGTGCGTACCATCACCGTGCCGGCAACTGCGGCGTTGCTCGGTGACGCCAACTGGTGGCCGTCGAAGTCGCCGCGGCGCAAGCGCGAGGATGCCGAGGCGGCACTGGCCGAGGCCGAGGCCGAACGGCGGGCCGCTGAGCGGCGCTCGCGGTACGACTCCGACGACCCCGAGCCGTGTCCGGAATGCGGGTACGCCGCGACGTGCGATGCCTGCCAGATCACGAAGGCGTTCGAGGTGGCCGGGGCAGCGCAGTATCGCGGCGGTCCGTTCGGCTGACCAGTTGGCTGTCGACGTGTTGTTCTGGAACCTCAATCCGCGGCGGTCAATGCCTCCGCTTCGAGAAGCGGAGGCATCATGACAGTTGGCCTGAAGCCGAGATTCGGGTGGGCGGTGAGTTTGGACGTCGGCCTGGTGCTTCTGCTTGCTGTGCTGGGTGTGGCAATCTTCCTACCGAAACTTTCTGCGGTCGTGCTGATCGACCACGACGACGTGATCAGCGTCATCAGCGCCACCTGCAACCAAGCTCGATTCGAGGAAACCGCCCCGGTCGGCCGATGGGTGTCGGCCGGCGACTGGCAGCAGTTCTGGCAGTTTCATAGCTTCGGTTGCTTCGGGGAGATAACGCGTGGTCTGAACCATTACGATATCCATCCGCCGTTTTATTTCTGGGTGTTGCACATCTGGTTCGGCCTCTTCGGGGTGTCGATCCTGAGCGGCCTGCTATTGAATCTTGTCCTGCTGACAATCACCGCCGGCGTGGTGTATGCGACGTGTCGAATTCTGTCGGTTTCGGCGACGGTTAGCTTCGTCGTCACGATGGTCTGGATGTTCGTGCTGCCCTCGCGCATGACCATCAGTGTGCTGCGGCAGTACACCCTTTTCACTGCGCTGGTGGCATTGCTGCTGCTGTTCGTTGTCCTGTGGTTGAAGAGAAAACAGGCGCGACATCTCTTTGCGATATCCATCGTGCTTGCGGCTGGACTGTTGACACACTATCAATTTCCCATTCCGGCCGGGCTCACGCTATTGTTCGCAGCCGCCATTCTTTTCAGGCGAAATGCGCGCACCCAGACCGTGCAGCTCGCCGTTGCGGCTGGGGCCGCAGCGCTGATTTTCGTCGCCTGTAACCCGGGTTTTCTGGAGTCGATCGCGGGGGCTAGGGCGCGGGCGCAGCCGTTTACACTGTTCAGCTCGCTGCAGCGGGTTGGCGCGGTCGTGTCAACCGCGTTCCAGATATTCAATCCATTCGACTGGACGCATCCATTGCCCTATGGGCTTCTCGATATCAAGAGTCCGCTGGACATTGCGATCAACCTCGTCAATGTAGTAGTGGGATTCGCGGGCTTGTATCTCGTTGCGTCAATTATACGGCGAGCATGGCGGATCCATACTGGGCCACGCGCCGCGGTGATCTCACTGGAGTACCTCCCGATATTTGTCGCGGTCGCGTCCTGGTCGTTCGTGGTAGCGCTGTACATCCTGTGCGTGAGTCCAGTTCATGCTATCGGGCTCCAATATATGCATTTCGTCTCACCTTGTTTGTTCGTCGGAATTGCTCAGGCGGCGCAGGTGTGCCGAAACTCCATCTCGGACAGGACGGTCAAGTTTGTCGCACTGACTACGGTGGTTTGCGCGATCGGCGCCACCACATTGTTTGCGGTCCATCGATCCGAGCAGCAGCGTATCGAAGTGGTCCACGACGCTGATACAATAATCTTGGATTCCGCCCGGATCGGCATTCTGCCGACCGTACTGTGGCACGCCGATAAAGAGGCGATGGTATATGCGGTCACAGGCCAGGAACAATTGTTGGCTGATTTTCCGACGGTCGGCGCTGGCCATCGGTTGTATTACGTGAATTCGCTGTTCTACGGAAATACGGCCGAAAATCGGCAACGCATCCTCGATCATTTGGCGGGCCTCGGCTACCGCTCACTGGTTCACCATCCGTCCGGAGTGGTGCCCCTCGTTCCACTCGGAGGAGATATTTACGCGCTCGGTCAGTAGGGCAGATCGCCGGTGCGATACAGAGTTCGGGCGGAATGATGTCCGGACAGACTGCGGACTGCTGACGTAGATTCCGCAGTTCCGTTGGTGCCGGCGGCAATTGGCGTTAAGTAACTGCTGGTGGACTCTCGTCCATCGCACTCGACTGACCGCAGGTTTCTCAGGCGGACGCGGTGTGCATGGCCACGATGCCGTTGGTCTCGGACCGCACGGGCGTGCGGCTGAGAATCTTCCCGCGGCGTGAGCATTGTCGCAGTCCGACCTGAAACCTCTGCAAAAGCGGCTGCGTATCGGCTACAACGCCGAGTACGCTGCGGACATCATGCGGAGCGATAACCATGACCTCAGGACGTCCGGGCATCGACAGCTGGTGAAAGCGCTTCGTCGCCTAAAACTGCCGGGATGGATCGGTGGTGGCGTACTGGACTGGTATCAAATTCCGCTGCGGTACTTGCGGGCGGAGGAGGACTGCGAGACTTACTTCGGCGCCAGGATTCGATGCGCCACCGTCGATTTCATCCAGCGCACTATCCTGTTCTTCGGAGTATGGGAGCCTGGAATCTCCCGGGTGATCGAAGGCACGTTGAAACCAGGTGATGTCTTTGTGGACATCGGTGCGAATATCGGTTACGAATCGCTCCTAGCCTCGAGTGTCGGCAGTCGGGTTGTTGCCATCGAGCCCTCACCGGCCACCTATTCGCGTCTGACAGCCAATGTTTCGGCCAACCCTCAACTTTCCCAGCGCATACGGACGGTCAATCTGGCAGTTTCAGACTCGCTCGGCGAACTCGATCTTTACGAGTTCGGTGCTTTCAACAGCGGGGCAACCACAACCCTGGCGTCCCGTCGCGGCACCAAGTCTGCCACGGTCGGTGCGTCACCCTTACTCGACATCCTGACCCCAGACGAATTGGCACGCGTCAAACTGATCAAGATCGATGTTGAAGGCTTGGAGCCGGTCATTCTGAACGACATCCTCGGCCACCTCGACGCTTACCCTAGTGACATGAGCATTCTCTCGGAGGCGAACCCGCAAGATGATCGAGAGGCGTTCCGGTTGCTGTTCGGGCGACTTCTGGCGGCCGGATTCCGAGCGTTCTCGATCGAGAACAAGTACAGCAATGAGTGGTATCTCAAGTGGCGCCCTACACCGCTGCAACGAGTGTACGAGGCGCCGGCTATGCAGTCAGATTTACTGCTGTGCCGGGACCGACGCGCGAGGAATTGTCAATACCTGTGGATCGGCTTGTTTCAGGCGACCTCCGTTCCAGTTGATTCGGTCGGTGCCGAGTCCGCCGACGGGGTGATGTCGGTGGGTCGCTCGAGCAGTTTGCCTTTGTGGAAGATCGCGCCGGCCCGGACCAGAGCGACCAGGTGCGGTGCGTTGACGGCTCGCCAGCGGGCTTGCGCGGCGTCGATCAGCTTGTAAGCCATGGCCATTCCGGCGACGCGTGAACCCGGCCCCTTGGTCACCTTGGTCCTCAAACGTACCGTGGCAAACGTTGATTCGATCGGGTTGGTAGTGCGCAGATGGACCCAGTGCTCGGCCGGGTACTTATAGAACTCCAGCAGCACATCGGCGTCATCGACGATCTTGGCGACCGCCTTGGGGTACTTGGCGCCGTAGTCCACCTCGAACGCCTTGATCGCCACCTGCGCGTGGTCGATATCCTCGGCGTTGTAGATCTCCCGCATCGCCGCGATCGCCCCCGGATGAGCCGACTTTGGCAGGCAGGCAAGAACATTGGCCTGCTTGTGAAACCAGCACCGCTGCTCGCCGGTGGCCGGGAACACCTCACGCACGGCCTTCCAGAACCCCAGGGCCCCATCGCCGACGGCCAGCACCGGTGCGGTCATCCCGCGACGTCGGCACGACCGCAACAGATCAGCCCACGACTCGGCCGACTCCCGGTACCCGTCGGTGAGCGCGACCAGCTCCTTGCGGCCGTCAGCGCGCACACCGATCATCACCAGCAAACAGAGCTTCTCCTGCTCCAGGCGCACCTTGAGATGGATGCCGTCGACCCACAGGTAGACGTAGTCGGTGCCCGACAGATCACGGGCCTCGAAGGCCTTGGCCTCGTCCTGCCACTGCGTGGTGAGTCGGGTGATCGTCGTGGCCGACAAGCCGGCACCCGAGCCCAGGAACTGCTCCAACGCCGGACCGAAATCACTGGTCGACAAGCCATGCAGATACAGCAACGGCAACACCTCGGTCATCTGCGGCGACTTGCGCACCCACGCCGGCAGGATCGCCGAGGAAAACCGTTGCCGCTCACCAGTGTCCGGGTCAACACGTTTGTCATTGACCCGCGGCGCGGTCACACTCACCGCGCCCGCCGCGGTGAGCACCTCGCGCTCGCGGTGATAGCCATTGCGCACCACCAGCCGGTGCCCGTTCTCATCAAGCTCACCGGCATGAGCCTCGATGTAGGCGGCGACCTCAGCCCGCAACGCTGCGGCCAGCATCTGGCGGGCACCGTCGCGGACAATCTCATCGAGCAACGACCGCGACGAGCCAGCATCCTCGTTGGATGAATCCGCATCGTGAACTACCGTGAGCATGGGCGTACCTTCCCGAACCAGCGCGCCAACGCCGGCTCTTGATCAGACCTTCGACATTCAGATCATCCTCGGGAAGGTGCGCCCTTTCCTACGCCGCCTCGCCGAGGCTCATCCACAGGTTCTGATCATTGCTCCCGACGCGCCGCGAGTGCCGAAGCCGGGGAATTGGCCTAGTACTACAGTTGTAGATCGGGTTTATTGATGCGTTGACCTGCGTTGATAGTGGCAGGCGCGAGCAGTGGCTTGATGTCATCGCCGGCGACCCAGGATGCCCGCACACCGGCAACCAACGCCTCGGCGATCATGCGTTGCGCAATTGTCGGTTTGGTGGCTCTTCATGATTGAGGGTGTAGAACGGTCAGCTGCTGTCGGCCTGTGATTGGGGTGTCTGGTTGGCTGGGTGTGTGCCGGAGGAGAAGCGGAAGAGTAAGAGGAAGAGCGCGGTGTCCGGGGGTGGTGTGGACCTGTCGATGCTGCAACAGCTGATGGCCGATGCTGGCCGGGATTTGTTCGCGGGAGTGTTCGATGAACCGACACCCGAGGTGGGGCCTTGCCCCCATGTAGTGGACACGGGATTTGTGGTTACGCGGCTACTGGCAGCGTAGCCGGTGTTAGGGTCCTTTCGTAGGTCGCAGGGCTGGAATAGCGGCACCGGGAGTGCCGTCGTTTGGTGTTGTAGCGAGCCAGCCAGCGGAACACTTCGCGGCGGCAGGTAGCAGCGTCGGGCCAGTGGCTGCGGTCCTGCAGGATCTCGCGTTTGAGGGCGGCGTTGAACGATTCGGCCAGCGCGTTATCGGCACTTGACCCGACGCCACCCATAGACTGGGTGACCTCCAAGTCACGGCAGAGGTTCGCGAAATCCCTTGAGGTGTACTGACTTCCGTGATCTGTGTGGAACACTGCACCGGTCAGGGAGCCGCGCAGCGCCGCAGCGGCTTTGAGGGCATCTTCGACCAGTTCGGTGCGCATGTGCTCGGCGATCGCCCACCCCGCCACCCGTCCGGAGAAGCAGTCGATCACGGTCGCCAGATACAGATTCGAACCGCTTGCCAATGGCAGGTAGGTGATGTCGCCGACGTATTTGACGTTGGGTGCCGCGGCGGTGAAGTCCCGGTTGAGCAGGTCCGGGACTTTCTGTTTGGCCGGATCCGGCGTGGTGGTCTTCACCCGTCGCCGGCGGCGGTAGCCGGCGATCCCGGCACTGCGCATGACCCGGGCCACCCGCTTGTGGTTGACCCGCTCACCGTCGGGTGCACCGTCGTTGAGTTCAGCGGTGATCCGCGGCGCCCCGTAGGTGTTGTCCTCATCGTGCACGGTGCGGATACGCGCGGCCAGCGCCTTGTCAGCGGCCTGGCGGGCGGCGCGTCCGTCGGCAGCGGCCAACCAGGCGTAGAACGATGAACGCGCAACCTCGACGACTGCGCACAGCCACTTCACCTCGAAGGTGTGCAGGTGGTCGGCGACGAACTGGAAGCGGCTCACCAGTTCGTCTCCCCGGCGAAATACTTGGCCGCCGACCGCAGAATGTCACGCTCGGTAGACAACCGAGCCTCCGTGGCGCGTAACGCCTTGTTCTCGGCCCGTAGCCGGGCCAGCTCCTGCTCTGGGGTCTCAACGCCGGGGCTCGGCTGTGCTGCTGCGGTGGGGTTGCGGTGCCTGATCGGCACCCCGGCGGCTTTGCACCACGCTGAGAGCGTCACACCGGAGATGCCGAGTTCGTCGGCGATCTGCGTGATCGTGGCGCCCTCGGTGTCTCGGTACAGCGCTACCGCGTCCCGTTTGAACTCGTCAGGGTAATTTTTCCTTGCCATCGTGGTGGATCATCTCGCTTCCCCCGCCAACCTTGCGGGATTCAGCGTGTCCAACACACGGGGTCAAGTCCCGTGGGAGCTGTGCCGGAGCGTGTGCGGGGTTTCCGGGTGCGGGTCGACCTGATGTACGCCAAGCCGCCGATCTGGCGTCGTCTGGTCCTGCCGGGTGACCTCGTGCTCGATGAGCTGCATGACGTGCTGCAGGTTGCGATGGGCTGGCAGGACGGTCATCTGCATAAGTTCGGTGTCGGGGCGGACCGGCGTACCCGTGTCTACTTCGTCACCAGATTTGATCTCAGCGAAGGCGACGACGGTCTCGTCGAGGACGGTGTGCGCCTGGATCAGGTGGTCTCCGGTAAGGGCGACCGGTTGTTCTATGACTACGACTTCGGCGACGGATGGGAGCACGTGCTGGTGGTCGAAGACGTTCTCGATGATCCACCTTCGGCTCCGGTGTGCCTGGCGGGCAAGATGGCCTGCCCGCCGGAGGATTGTGGTGGCTTGGGCGGCTATGAGGAATTGGCTGCGTGGGTTCGTGGCGGGTACGACCCGCGGGCAACACCGATGGGGCTGGGTGCGCAGGAGATGCGCGACTGGCTGCCCCGAGGCTGGCACCCCGATCGTTTCTCGGTGACCGAGACCAATGACGCTCTGGCCGCGTCGAATATGCGTTGAGGACTCTTCACTGCCGAGGTGCAAGGAGCTGAGTTCGGAAGCCTCCGGTCTCGAGCAGTGACCGGGCGATGTAGTTGGTGAGGTTGCGGAAGCCCAGCGCGGATCCGCGCAGGTGTTCGAGGCGGCCGTTGATCGCTTCGGTGGGCCCGTTGGAGGTGCCGGGGCGGTCGAAGTAGGCCAGCACGTCGGCGGCACGCTTCTTCAGGGTCCGTCCCAGGGTGATCAGTTCGGTCAGCGGCTTGGGAACGCCGGTGCTCAGCGTGGTGATCAGCGCCGCCATCATCGTGCGGCCTTTCGTGCGGTCGGGTTCACGATACGCGGCCACGGTGCGCTGATACATCTGCCAGGTGGCCTCGACTTCTGCGTGGGCGTCGGCGGCGAACAAGGCGGCCAGCCGGGTGCGCTGGCGGTCGGTGAGCAGATCGGCACCGGTGTGCAGGGTGCGTCGGCAGGTGTAGAGCGGGTCGGACTTGCGGCCGCGGTGCCCACATGTCGCCAGCTGCACCCGGCGGCGGCACTCATCGAGGGCGTTGCCAGCCAGGCGCACCACGTGGAAAGGGTCCATCACCGTCGCCGCCTCGGGCAGTTCCTTGTTGCTCGTCGCTGAGGGTGCAAAGGATGGCGTCATTCTCGTTGCCGGTGATGTCGAAGTGATGAAGGCCCTGCCCGCGTGAGCGGGCAGGGCCTTGGTCGGATCGGTGACGGCGTCGTCGGGTCGGTGACGTCGCGTGGTTAGTGATTCAGTCGTGGCCGGTTTCGGTGACGGCGATGCGAGCTGATTTCTCGTCGACGATCGCTGTCTTGGCGGCGAAGGCGGCGGTCAGGGCGTGTAGGGCGAGGTTGTTGACTGCGCGTGGGTATCCGCGTGCGGCGTTGTGGATCACGGTGATCGCGTCGTCGGAGAACAGCGGGTCGGTGCGGCCGGCGACCTTGGCGTGATGGCCGATGTAGTCGGCGGTATCGGCAGGTGTCATCCCGGCCAGGGCATAGCGCACGGCGATGCGTTGATCGAGTGCGGCCAGCACGCCCAGGCGTAGTCGTTGACGCAGGGTGGGTTGTCCGACCAGCAACGCGGCGAACGGTGACCCGCTGTCCATGTCGTGGTTGGTGAGCATGCGGATGGCTTCCATTTGCGCGTTGTCGAGCAGGTGAGCTTCATCGATGACCACGACCGGGGTTCGGCCGCGTTCGGCGTGCTCGGCGGCCAGCGCGTCGGCGGCTTGCGGGGCCAGGGTAGCGGTGTAGAAACTGGGCACCCGCCCCAGTGCTGTGACGATGTGGTGCAGCATGCCGCGTACTCCGACTGAGGGGTTGGGTAGGTAGATGATGACGTGGCGCGCCGGATCCAGGGCGGCGGTCGCGGCGCGGATCGCCACAGTCTTGCCGGCGCCGACTTCTCCGGTGATGACTCCGATAGCGTGCTGATCCACACACCAGGAGATCCGGGCGACGGCTTCGGCGTGGCCGGGGTGGCGGTGCAGCATCGCCGGGGCCAAACCCCGCCCGAACGGCATCCGGGTGAAGCCGTAATAGGATTGCAGCCGTTCGATACTCATGCTGATGCCTCGTCCTGGTCGTCGATGCCGGTGATGCTCGGTAGTTCGCAGGCTTTGGGGGTGTGGGCGCCGAAGAGAGCGTCGTAGCCGATGCGCCGATCGGCGCGGATCTGCTCATGATGAATAGCCGCGGTCAACTGCAGATAGTCGATCCCTGTCGCCGGCGGCGCAGCATTCTCGGGAGTTTCGGGCCGGGCCTTGGGATGGACGTGTCGAGTGATGTTGTGGGGCAGGGCTTTGCCGTAACTGGTGTCGTGGTAGCGCACTTCGACGGTTTCTAGGTCAAACGGGGAGAACACCAACTCCACTTTGCGTCCCACCAACCCTTGATCGACCTGGAAGGTGTTGCCGTGCAACGACACTGTCGCGGTCTTGGTCACCACCCGGTATTCCGACCACAGAAACGCCTCGGTCAGATCAGCTGCGGTCGGCATCGCCGGGGTCCGTCCCAGCCGGGACCATCCCTGCTGCCAGCGATCGGCTGGGGACTGCCCGGTCTCGGTATGAATCCGCTGGTGGTACTCGGTTTCTACCCACGCGGTCAGCAACCGGTTGAGCTCGATGAGCGCGGTGCGGGCCTCGAGGCCGGCCGCGGCCAGGTCCTCGGCGCTACTGTCGGTGATTTCGACGAGGAACTGCTCACGCACGGTGCGGAAGAACCGCTCGATCTTGCCCCGTCCTTGGGGCCGGTGCGGGGTGGAATGCACCAGCCGAATCCCCAGTTTCGCGCACGCCCGCAGCAGCCAGGTATCCACGAACGCCGAGCCGTTGTCGACATAGACACTGCCCGGGACTCCGCGGCTGGCCAGCGCCGGCTCGAGTGCAGCGCCGAGCCGCACAGCGTCTTCGGCGAACCCGAACCGATACCCACACAGCAGTCGGGAATGATCGTCGATGAAAGCGAACAGATACGTCTTGCGCCCGCCGATACGGGGGCCGTGCAGGGCGTCCCCGGTCCAGCGGTCATTGGGGTTTTCGGCTTCGAACCGGCCGAACACCGCCGGCTGTTCATCGAGGTTCGGGCCGATCAGCTCGCAGCGGCGGAAATGGCGTAGCAGCGTCGATTCCGAGGGCGCCCAACCCGCGCTGATCCGCAGGATCCGCGCGACTTGGGCGGCGGTGCGGGACGGGTTCTCCCGCTTGAGTGCAGCCGCCAACTCCAGGGTCGCGGCATCGGTACGCGGGGCCACCGACCGGGGCGAGGGAATCAACTCATCGAATCCGCCGGCCCGGTAGCGGCGAATCCAACGGTCCAGAGTGTCACGCGAGTAGCGCACCCGGGCCCCGAACGGATCGGTGTGCGCCCGCGCGGCGATCTGGCGGACCAGCCGACCCCGAGCCTTGGTCGATAGTCCGGGATCGAGCGCCGGGCAGATCAACTGATACCGGAACAACCCCACTGCCTGGGCACGTTCACGTCGCTTGGCCTCTTCGCTTGTCAATCCAACATCTCCTCAACAAGTGATGCCGCCCAAACCCGTTGCCGGGCAGCCATCCCCGCGACGATGAACCATTCCCACCGCGCGCGGCAGAGGCAGCTGGTGTTGCATCACCACGCCACCGACGCCGGTGGCCACCCCCGACAGAGCAGCCGAGCACCGCTACCAGCCACAGCCACCGCAGCAGCCGTCACCGCGCCGAGCAGCATCCCCGGCCCGAACCGTGTAGTGATCGCCTCGGTCGCCGTGCTGATCGCGGCCAACACATCCCCGCACCCTGAGCCGGTCGACTTCGGGATCGACACATCCACCCCCGCAGTGAGCGCGATCGTCACGAACCAGTGCCGCACCGCCTCGGCCCGAGCCGCGATGACCCGCAGCCACCCCCGCACCGTGCACGCCGGGACACCGAGTTTTGCCGCGATCCCGCGGTGCCCCACACCGGCAGCCTTGGCAGCCAACGCCTCCCAGATCACCTCCGCGGCATAAGCCCTACGCAGCAACAACGTCACCGGCAACAACACATGAGTCACCGCACACGTACGGCATCGAGACCGCCGCGGCCGCACCGACCCGGCCGTCCCGACCACCCGACGAGAACGGGCATAGCCCCACCCGGCCAGAACCCCGCCCACACACGACGGACACCGCAACTCCCCAGCGGCCAACCGTGACTCGACGCGCGCAGAATCGACCTCTACCGTGACCATCAGTGCCTTTCGCACTACGCACGGCGCCGCCGGAGAGATCTGCCAAGAATTCAGCGGTGGCGCCGTGCACCCATCAGTTCCTCGTCACACTGACGGTGCAGACCACCAAGATCAAACCCACCCCAAAGCCCGTCCCCGCATCGGCAGAATCAACGACGACTCCAAGCCTCATGGTCGTCACGCCCAGAGACGCTCAACAGTTCCTCGGCGGTAGCGGTCTTGAACCCGGAGAAGCCATCCATAGCAACAACGTCCACGCCGTCACGCCAGTCCTGCGGCCGCTCGGCCAACCAGTCCTGAAACGCCTTTTTTGAGCGACCCTCGACCATGTCGAGCAGCCGAGCCGGACCGGTCCCGTCACGCACAGGGGTGAGATCGATGATGACGGTGACGTACCTGTCACCGCGACGGGTGTGCCGCCAGACGTGCTCATCGACGCCGATCACCGCCACGCCGTCGAAACGGGCCGGATCGGCGATCAGCACCCGTCGGCCTTCTGCCAGCACCGCGTTGTTGGCGGTGTTCCACGACACCGCGAGCGCTTCGGCGATGCGAGCCACGGATAGATGCTGGCAGACAATGGCTTCCAGCGCCCACCGCAGAGCACGCCGCGACAGCTTGGCACGTGGTTCGGCCATCCTGGTGGTGTCTTGTCGCCACACGTGGGCGCAGCCGGCGCACCGGTAGCGACGGATGGTCACCAGCAGTGTGGTGGGGCGCCACCCGAACGGCTCATGGGCCAGAGTACGGGTGAGGCTGTCGCGTGGGATGCCTTCTTCGCCGCAGCGACGACACCACCGGTCCTCGTCGGTCACCCGGCACGCCAGCACAGCACGGCCGGGCTCAAGGCGTTGTCCGGTCACCTGCAGCCCAAGTTCGTCGAGGCGGCAGAAAGCCGTCAGGTCAGCGCAGGCGAAGCCCGCCCGACCGGTAGCGTCAGGCACGTCGAGGTCTTTCGGATGAGGAGTGTAGGAACCCTCATTTTCGAGAGACCTCGACCTCTATCCCGGCAACGACGCGCCAACCACCTCTACACCCTCATCTGTGAAGAGCCGGTTTGGTTGCGAACTCGACATCGGCGGGCACGCACGCGCCAGCCGGTCGGGATTCTGCGTCCACGATTTCGGCAGGTACAGCGCGGCATCGATCAGAGCTTGCCCACGCGCGCCGGCGTCGGTCAGATACACCGCGACCTGCGAGTTCTCGATCCGTCCTGCAGTACCGGTGTATTGGCGTTGCACACCGACGGTCCCCATACCCTTTCTTGAGGTCCCCCAGTTCCATCGACGACCAGTACTGCATCGGGGTCGGCGAATGCGGTCCACACATAGTCACGCATATCATCAGCAACCGCTCCTCACCCCACGATGCGCGAGAAAGCATGTGCTGCAACCCATGGGGTGTTACATCACCGCGTTCCTCGGCGATCGTCCAGCAGTTTTTGCGTTCCAGATTCGACAGCAATCCCAACATCAGCCCCGCGGCGGCATGACGAACGGGTGTCAGCGGTCACGTATTTCCCCAGGTTTGAGGGGTTGTCCGTCACGTAATTCCCCACCCTGGCTGTCACGTAATTCCCCACCCTGGGCGGTGTGTCTGCCTGGTGTGGGCCTCGTTTACCGGTTCGCTCTGCATCCATCTGATGGTGGATGGAAGGGCGCTGATGGCGAGGAGAAGTATCGTGATGCTCGATTTGGTCGAGTTGTTCACCCACTGGCACGCGGGCCGTTCGCAGGTCCAGTTATCGGAGTCGCTGGGCATTGACCGCAAGACCGTCCGCAAATATTTGGCTCCGGCGGTCGCGGCGGGTATCGGCCCGGGTACGGAGCCGCTGACCGCGCCACAGTGGTCGGAGCTGATCGGCGGGTGGTTCCCGGAACTGTCCGATCCTGCGGCGCGGGCGCTGACCTGGCCGCTGATCGAACCGCACCGGGACCAGATCAAGACCTGGCTCGATGCCGATGTCACGATCGCCACGATCGCTCAGCGGTTGCGGGACGAGCATGCGGTAGCGGTGTCGGAGTCCTCGGTTCGGCGTTGGATCGCAACACATTTCGCGGAAGAGGTGGCACGAGCGAAGGTGACCGTGCCGCGCGGGCCGGTCGAGCCGGGCAGTGAAGCGCAGATCGACTACGGTCGCCTGGGCATGTGGTTCGATCCCGCGGTGGGCCGCCGGGTGGCGGTGTGGGCGTTCGTGATGGTGTTGGCGTGTTCGCGGCACCTGTTCGTGCGCCCGGTGATCCGGATGGACCAAACCACCTGGTGCGCTTGCCATGTCGCGGCGTTCGAGTTCTTCGGCGGGGTCCCGGCCCGGTTGGTGTGTGACAACCTCAAGACCGGGGTGGACAAACCCGACCTGTATGACCCGAAGATCAACCGCGCCTATGCCGAGCTGGCCACCCACTACGGCACCCTGATCGACCCGGCGCGGGCGTTCAAACCCAAAGACAAACCCCGCGTCGAACGGCCCATGCAATACATCCGGGATTCGTTCTGGCGCGGCCGCCAGTTCGACGGGCTGCCCGCGATGCAAACCGACGCCCAGCGCTGGAGCATCGAGGTGGCCGGGGCGAGGTCGTGTCGGGCACTGGAGGGCGCGCCGCCGTTGCGGGTGTTTGAAGCGATCGAAGCCAGCGCGTTGATCGGGTTGCCGCCCAGAGTATTTGAACTGTCCACCTGGTCGATCGGCACCGTCGGCACCGACGCGCACCTCAAGGTCGGCAAGGCGTTGTACTCGGTGCCGTGGCGGCTGATCGGGCAACGCCTGCATGCCCGCACCGCCGGCGACGTGGTACAGGTCTTTCACGCCGATGCGGTGGTGGCCATCCACGTGCGCCGCCCATCGGGGCGCTCGACCGACTTCGCCCATTACCCGCCGGAGAAGGTCGCGTTCGCGATGAAAACCCCGACCTGGTGCCGGCGCACCGCCGAACTGGTCGGCCCGGCCTGCGTCGCGGTGATCGCCGCGTTCATGGCCGACAACGCCATCCACCATCTGCGCGCCGCGCAAGGAGTGCTCGGGCTGCGCGACAAACACGGCTGCGACCGGTTGGAGGCCGCGTGCGCCCGCGCCATCGCCGTCGGTGACCCGTCCTACCGCACCATCAAAGGCATCCTGGCCGCCGGCACCGAACACGCCGGCGACGAACCGCCCGCCAGCACCGGCGCGGCGGGGGCGTTTCTGCGTGGCCCCGACCAGTTCGGCACCGATACCGGCATCATCGCCTGATCGTCACCAATTCCACACTGCTGCAACATAATCAACCTTCAAAGGAAGCCCACCATGTCTATCTGTGATCCGGCGCTACGCACCGCGCTGCGCACCCTGAAACTGTCCGGCATGCTCGACACCCTCGATGCCCGGCTCGCCCAAACCCGCGACGGCGGCCTCGGCCACCTCGAATTCCTGCAAGCCCTCTGTCAAGACGAGATCGCCCGCCGCGAATCCGCCGCTCTCACACGGCGATTGCGCCGCGCCAAGTTCGAAGAACAGGCCACCTTCGAAGACTTCGACTTCACCGCCAACCCGAAACTGCCCGCCGCGATGCTGCGCGACCTGGCCGCCCTGCGCTGGCTCGACGCCGGCGAATCAGTCATCCTCTACGGCCCCGTCGGCGTCGGCAAGAGCAATTGTCAATACCTGTGGATCGGGGTGTTTCAGGCGACCTCCGTTTCGGTGTGTTGATCGCCGTCTGACGGTGGTGTCGGTGGGGTGATGTCGGTGGGCCGTTCGAGCAGTTTGCCTTTGTGGAAGACCGCTCCGGCGCGGACGAGGGCGACCAGATGTGGGGCGTTGACGGCCCGCCAACGGGCTTGGGCTGCGTCGATCAGCTTGTAGGCCATGGCCAATCCAGCGGCCCGCGATCCCGGACCCTTGGTGACCTTCGTTCTCAAACGCACTGTGGCGAAGGTGGATTCGATCGGATTCGTGGTACGCAGATGGATCCAGTGCTCGGCGGGGTAGTGGTAGAACTCCAGCAGGACATCGAGGTCGTCGACGATCTTGGCGACCACTTTCGGGTACTTCGCGCCGAAGGCAACCGCGAAGGCCTTGACCGCGACCTGAGCTTTGTCGATGTCTTCGGCGTTGTAGATGTCCTTGATGGCCGCCAGCGCGGCCGGATGCGCTGACTTCGGCAGTGCGGAAAGGACGTTGGCCTGCTTGTGGAACCAGCAGCGCTGCTCTCGGGTCTTCGGGAATACCTCCCGCACCGCCTTCCAGAACCCGAGCGCGCCATCGCCGACGGCCAGCACTGGGGCGGTCATGCCGCGTCGTTTGCAGTCGCGCAGCAGATCCGCCCACGACTCGCATGACTCCCGATAGCCGTCGGTGATCGCCACGAGCTCTTTGCGGCCGTCAGCGCGCACGCCGAGCATCACCAGCAGGCACAGCTTCTCCTGGTCCAGGCGGACCTTGAGGTGAATGCCGTCGACCCACAGGTAGACGTAGTCGCTGCCGGACAGGTCCCGGGCAGCGAACGTACGGGCTTCGTCTTGCCACTGCGCGGTCAGACGGGTGATCGTGGTGGCCGACAACCCGGCACCCGAGCCGAGGAACTGCTCGAGTGCGGGCCCGAAGTCGCTGGTCGATAGGCCGTGCAGATACAGCAGCGGCAGCACCTCACTCATCTGCGGGGACTTGCGTGCCCAGGCCGGCAGGATCGCCGAGGAAAACCGCTGCCGCTCACCAGAATCGGGGTCGACACGGCGATCGTTGACCCGCGGCGCCTTCACCTGCACGGCACCGGCCGCGGTCAGCACCTCACGCGGCTGGTGATAGCCGTTGCGGACCACCAGTCGGTGACCGTTCTCGTCGAGCTGATCAGCGAATGCGGCCACGTACGCGGCGACCTCGGCCTGCAGGGCAGCGGCCAACATCTGCCGGGCTCCGTCGCGGACGATCTCGTCCAACAACGACCGGCCGGCCTCGCCGCCGTTGGCCTCCTCGGCATCGTGAACTACGGTGAGCATGGGCGTACCTTCCCAACCAGCGCGCCAACGCCGGTCTTGATCGAATACCTGATTCCGTGATGATCATCCTCGGGAAGGTGCGCCCACTTTCAGGCCGCCTCCTCGGGCCTCATCCACAGGTATTGATCATTGCTCGTCGGCAAAACCCATGTGGCACAAGCACTCGGACATCACGTAGCCCGCCGCGGCGGGGACATCCGCTTCGTCAAATGCGCCCGCATGCTCGCCGACCTTGCCGGCGGACACGCCGACCGCACCATCGGCCAGCGCATGCGCGAGTACACCCGGCCCCTGGTACTGATCGTCGATGACTTCGCGATGCGTGAGCACACCACCACCCAATCCGACGATCTCTACGATCTGGTCTCCGACCGGGCCATCGCTGGCAAACCCCTCATCCTGACCAGCAACCGCGCCCCCAAAGACTGGTACCCGCTGTTCCCCAACCCCGTCGTGGCCGAATCCCTACTCGACCGACTGATCAACACCAGCCACCAAGTCCTCATGGACGGACCCAGCTACCGACCCCGGAAACGACCCGGCCGCACCACCACCTAGACAACGCCCGCCCCGACCGGTAAGACCAACACGAGGCCCACACCTGGGGAATTACGTGACAGCAACCCCTGGGGAATTACGTGACCGACGACACGGGTTCGTATCGGGCGAACGAGGGTCGGACGCGATCGACCAGCGCGCCGAAATCATCGAGCCAGCTATCAGCGCAAACACGCCGACCCCCAGCTACAACTGTAGTACTACGCCAACTCGCTCCGACCGCGCTGGATGAGCGGCCGCCTCGGCTTCAAGAAGAAAGGCCGCCGAGGCCGAAGATCGGGCTTCAACGCCGAGGGTCCGATGGCCGACCAGATCGTGGCCGCTATACCTTTCTGGGAACGAATTCCAAAGTCCTCCAACAAGTGCCTGCGATATGGCAGTCCCGGTCCCAACATCCTGGTCCCACTGTGGTTTTCGCCTGTATCGACGTGATAGACCACCGCGGAAAACGGCAACGCTGCGAGACTGCGTCCGCGAGCGCGCCACCACTCGAGTGCGTATCGGTGATCACCGATGACGTGCTCAATCGCGTCGACGCCGAACGCATCGACGACCTCTGACTGCGTAGATGACACCGTAAGGTGATCAGGCACCTCGAACGCTGCAAACGGAACGACGAAGGACGTGCCGCAGATCCGGAATAGCCGGTTGCGCCGAACATAGCTGTTCCTGGCGCGCGAGTACATCCAACCTTTGCGAACCACCCAACCTTGACTGTCTGGATGGTCATGCACATAGCGGGCTACATCGCGGTGGAGATAGTCGTCGGCGTCGAAGAACATCACAAAATCAGGAGAAAATTCACGTGCTGCGGCCAAGCCGATCCCGGTCTTGGTGCCTTTGTCCCAAATCACCGGTCCCATCCCGGTCTGTGCCCCGCGTTGCGCAGTGGGAGGCGGAAAATTGACGCCCACGAAGTGCATCTGTGGCGGCAGCGGGAAAGCCGGCTTTTGATTGCCCACAACAATGACCACATAGTCATCGCAAGCCTGCCGCGCGATCGAATCGAGTGTGTCGGATAGGAATTCCTCCACCTGGCCGTAGTCGGTCGAATTTCTCGGATGTCTGATTGTGGTGATAAAAGGGCTCTTCGCAGTTGAGGGTGTAGAGGTGGTTGGCGCGTCGTTGCCGGGATAGGGGTCGAGGTCTCTCGAAAATGAGGGTTCCTACACGCCTCATCCGAAAGACCTCGACGTGCCTGACGCTACCGGTCGGGCGGGCTTCGCCTGCGCTGACCTGACGACTTTCTGCCGCCTCGACGAACTTGGGCTGCAGGTGACCGGACAACGCCTTGAGCCCGGCCGTGCTGTGCTGGCGTGCCGGGTGACCGACGAGGACCGGTGGTGTCGTCGCTGCGGCGAAGAAGGCATCCCACGCGACAGCCTCACCCGTACTCTGGCCCATGAGCCGTTCGGGTGGCGCCCCACCACACTGCTGGTGACCATCCGTCGCTACCGGTGCGCCGGCTGCGCCCACGTGTGGCGACAAGACACCACCAGGATGGCCGAACCACGTGCCAAGCTGTCGCGGCGTGCTCTGCGGTGGGCGCTGGAAGCCATTGTCTGCCAGCATCTATCCGTGGCTCGCATCGCCGAAGCGCTCGCGGTGTCGTGGAACACCGCCAACAACGCGGTGCTGGCAGAAGGCCGACGGGTGCTGATCGCCGATCCGGCCCGTTTCGACGGCGTGGCGGTGATCGGCGTCGATGAGCACGTCTGGCGGCACACCCGTCGCGGTGACAGGTACGTCACCGTCATCATCGATCTCACCCCTGTGCGTGACGGGACCGGTCCGGCTCGGCTGCTCGACATGGTCGAGGGTCGCTCAAAAAAGGCGTTTCAGGACTGGTTGGCCGAGCGGCCGCAGGACTGGCGTGACGGCGTGGACGTTGTTGCTATGGATGGCTTCTCCGGGTTCAAGACCGCTACCGCCGAGGAACTGCCCGAGGCGGCGACGGTGATGGACCCTTTCCACGTGGTGCGCCTGGCTGGCAACGCCCTCGATGAGTGCCGCCGCCGGGTGCAGCTGGCGACATGTGGGCACCGCGGCCGCAAGTCCGACCCGCTCTACACCTGCCGACGCACCCTGCACACCGGTGCCGATCTGCTCACCGACCGCCAGCGCACCCGGCTGGCCGCCTTGTTCGCCGCCGACGCCCACGCAGAAGTCGAGGCCACCTGGCAGATGTATCAGCGCACCGTGGCCGCGTATCGTGAACCCGACCGCACGAAAGGCCGCACGATGATGGCGGCGCTGATCACCACGCTGAGCACCGGCGTTCCCAAGCCGCTGACCGAACTGATCACCCTGGGACGGACCCTGAAGAAGCGTGCCGCCGACGTGCTGGCCTACTTCGACCGCCCCGGCACCTCCAACGGGCCCACCGAAGCGATCAACGGCCGCCTCGAACACCTGCGCGGATCCGCGCTGGGCTTCCGCAACCTCACCAACTACATCGCCCGGTCACTGCTCGAGACCGGAGGCTTCCGAACTCAGCTCCTTGCACCTCGGCAGTGAAGAGTCCTCAACGCATATTCGACGCGGCCAGAGCGTCATTGGTCTCGGTCACCGAGAAACGATCGGGGTGCCAGCCTCGGGGCAGCCAGTCGCGCATCTCCTGCGCACCCAGCCCCATCGGTGTTGCCCGCGGGTCGTACCCGCCACGAACCCACGCAGCCAATTCCTCATAGCCGCCCAAGCCACCACAATCCTCCGGCGGGCAGGCCATCTTGCCCGCCAGGCACACCGGAGCCGAAGGTGGATCATCGAGAACGTCTTCGACCACCAGCACGTGCTCCCATCCGTCGCCGAAGTCGTAGTCATAGAACAACCGGTCGCCCTTACCGGAGACCACCTGATCCAGGCGCACACCGTCCTCGACGAGACCGTCGTCGCCTTCGCTGAGATCAAATCTGGTGACGAAGTAGACACGGGTACGCCGGTCCGCCCCGACACCGAACTTATGCAGATGACCGTCCTGCCAGCCCATCGCAACCTGCAGCACGTCATGCAGCTCATCGAGCACGAGGTCACCCGGCAGGACCAGACGACGCCAGATCGGCGGCTTGGCGTACATCAGGTCGACCCGCACCCGGAAACCCCGCACACGCTCCGGCACAGCTCCCACCTCGGGTGTCGGTTCATCGAACACTCCCGCGAACAAATCCCGGCCAGCATCGGCCATCAGCTGTTGCAGCATCGACAGGTCCACACCACCCCCGGACACCGCGCTCTTCCTCTTACTCTTCCGCTTCTCCTCCGGCACACACCCAGCCAACCAGACACCCCAATCACAGGCCGACAGCAGCTGACCGTTCTACACCCTCAATCATGAAGAGCCGATAAAAGCCAGCATTGCATTTCTCTCCGCAGTCGAGGGCAGTACCTTTGAACGGACCCTTTATACCTCGTTCTGCGTGGCTTCGTTGAATACTTTCAGCCGCATTTCTGGCGAAGAGGTACACATTCTGTCACAGTAAAAATTGCTGAAAAATTATTCTTGTCACCAAGAGTAATTCCCGGCAAAGTTGTCGCCCGTAGATTCGCCCTCTGGCCAGCTATTAGATTTCCTCGAAGAGTGTCAGAGGTGAGCAGCTGGACCTATGGGAAAAGTTTGCGGAGACTCGCCCGCGTGCCAGCCATCTTCGTGCGTGTTAGCTCGGGCCGTAGATTCAGCACCGGTCGCCCGCCGTGCGGCGCTGGTCGGTGTCGGCCGACCAAGCGACGCGGCCGGCGCGTTTGAGGTGGGCAGGCGGGCAGCAAAAGCGCCCCGTGCGATGGACACGATGGTGCCGCTCGTGCGCCCACCATCCGTGCTTACACCTGATCCCGGTGAATGCGGGTATCCACCGGGATCAGTGCAGAGCGAAAACGCCGGTTACCGGCGTGGGCAATCAGCTGCGCAACAGTGCGAGATGTTCGGGTGTGCGCGCTTTCCTGTAGCGCCGCAGTCGCCGTGAGTTGCTCCGGAACGCCGGGTCGAGAATCTTGATTTTAGTGGCCGGCGGGTGCCAGAGGTGATAGGCGGGACCGCTGATACGCGACGGATTACCGTTCGCCTTGCCGTGCCCGCCGACAATACCGGCGGCAAGCCAAAAGGCGTTGTCCTCGCAACCCCAGCCGCAGAATTCCTCGTCGAATCCGCCGACGGCATCCCACAGGCGGCGAGGCACGGCAACGACCGACGACTGCGTCAGCAGTTCCCGTTTACGGGTTCGGACCGAGCGGAGTCCTCGCGGATCCAGTTCCGAGTCGGCCATGAACCGATCAGTCGACTCCTCGGTGAGCTCGACGACCCTGGTGAGGGCCGAAGTCAACAGCTCAGTCGAATGTGCTCGCGCGACTGCATCCTCGAATTGTGACGGTGCCACCAGGGTGTCGGAATCGCAAATCACCGCAACGTCCCAGTCACCCGCTTCAGTGGCGGCGTGGTTGATCGCAGCGCTGCGGTTGAACAACCCGGCGGGAGATTCGCCGATGTAAATCGGGTAGTCGGGATGATGTCTCTTGAGCCACGCTGCTGTGAAGCTCCACAGCTCATCGCGCCTGCCACCATCGGGTCGATAGGGCACCAGGATCACCGTGCGCAAACGTCTGAACCTCTCCATACGGGTCGCGGTCTAGTTGCTGACAGCATATATGCCTGCGTGTCGAGCTTCGTACTGCTCACGCTTCCACAGACTGCCGCAGAATGTGAAGTGCGGCACTCGCCAGGGTGCGTCGGTCAGCGCCGTACGTACGTGACAGTCATGTGTTCAGTCTCCGGACTCGCTCGCCTTCCGGAAGCCACTGACGGCCAGCGGCAGGAATACCGCGCCTAGCAGCACGATCCAGCCTGTGGTTATCAGTAGCGGGGCCAGCACCGGACCGCCCTCGCTCAACGCCCGCATGGCGAGGATGGTCGGAGACATCGGCTGGAATTCGATCAGCGGTCGAACCCACGACGGCAGAACTTTGACCGGTACCACGGATGAGTTACCGAACGCCAGACCCATGACGCCGGTAGCAAACCAGGTGAGCATGGTGCGATTGCCCGAATGAACCGCGACTGTGATGACCACCGTCGCAAACACCACGATCCACAACACCGGAATCAGGACGAACAGCGCCGCCCCGATCAACCTGCTGTCGAAACGCAGTCCGAACATCGCTCCGACTGTGACGATGAGGAGTGTACCGGCGAAGGTCCGTACCGCCTCCGCCAGCAGGATTCCGCTCAGTGGGCTCATCCTGTGTACCGGCATGACCCAGAACCGACTCAATAGTCCACTATCGCGCTCCACGGGAATGCTCAGTGCCGACGCCAACGAGCCCGACATGGCGCCGGCCAGCGCGCACATCGCGACCACCAGCGCGATGTTGTCGGTGCCCATCACCTTGACCATCGACTTGCTGATCAGCAGGTGGTAAACCACCAGCAGCACCGTTGGGAACAACAACGCCTGAACCGGCACCATCGGGTCGCGGCGCCACCGGGTGATCAGACGGCCGGCGAACACCGCACTCTCGGCGGCCACGGAGGCGGTGCGCGATTCGACCGAGTTGGCCACCGCATCCTTCGATGTCGGGTTCATGGAATCCGCCTTTGTCCCCGGATGGCGATCGTGCCGAAGATCACCAGCATGCCCGCGCACCAGGCGAGGCTGATGACCAGATTGACAGGGTCGGTGTTTCCGGTGCTGAATCCCCGCAGCGTTTCGGTTAACTGCGACACGGGCTGATAACGCACGAACGGCTGTAAGGCGCCGGGGAACGATTCAAAGGGGGCGAGGCCCGTAGACAGCAGGAGCAAGAGCAGCTGGGGGATCAGCAACAATTGGCTCGATGTCTCGCTTCGGCGCGCTCGGACGCCGAGCGCGTCGGAGCCCAGAGACAGCGCCAGAGTCAAGGCGAGCGCCATCGCGACGAAGGCGAGCGTCGCACTCGCGCCGCCATCCATCCGGAATCCGAACGCGTAGCCCACCGCAATCGTCGCGACCAGCGCCACGCCTCCGCGGATGAGGCAGTAGAGGATTCGCGCCGCGAGTGGAGCCAGCGGGGAGATGGGCAGGGTGCGCAGCCGGTCGCTGAAACCCGAGGAACTCTCCTCTGCGGCCCGGTCGGTGGTTGTGAGTGCGCCGAATAACATGGCTTGCACGATGATCGCGGGCAACATGTACTGCGCGTAGCTCATGCCGCCGGTGTCGATGATGTGGCGCAGTACCAGATTGGCTCCGGCGAACGTTGCGACCGGGGCAATTGCCGCGAAGACGATGTCAAGGTCCCGCGCCGCGCGCGTCACCACCCGCTCGGTCAGCGCGACCACCGCTGTCATAGGACGCTTTCGCGCTCGGTGAGGTGCAGAAAGACCTCGTCGAGTGTCGGTTTACGCAGGCCGATATCGGCGAGCTCGATGCCCTGGGTCGTCATCCGGTTCAGCACCTCGCTGAGCGTTGCCGCGCCTTCAAGAGCCGGGATCGCCACTGAATCAGTGTCCCGGTCGATTTCGATATTCGCGAAACCGGTCAGTGCCTCGGCAACGCGGTCGAGATCATCTGGATCGGATGGGCTGATATGGCAGTACGTGCGCCGCATCCCGCTTTTCAGTTCGTTGGCGGTCCCCTGCGCGATGACCTGACCGGAATCTACGATGACGATCGAATCGCTGAGCACGTCAGCTTCTTCCAGATACTGCGTAGTCAGCAGGACCGTGGTGTTTTGTTCCTTCAGCGAAGAAACCAGGTTCCACACGTCGCGACGGCTGCGCGGGTCCAAGCCCGTGGTGGGTTCGTCGAGGAACAACACCTTCGGCGGAACCACCAGGGACACTGCGATGTCGATGCGTCGGCGCATACCGCCCGAATAGGTCGCGACGGCACGGTCGGCGGCGTATGCCAACTCGAACTGCTCGACTAGTTCGTCGGCCCGGCGACGGGCGGCCCGACGGCCCATTCCGCGTAGACGACAGAAGAGCACGAGGTTCTCGCGACCGGTGAGTGATCCGTCTAGCGCCGCGTCCTGCCCGGTCACGCCGATGTTCGCGCGGACCCGGCCCGGTTCGAGCATCACGTCGTGACCCGCCACGACTGCGGTGCCCGATGTCGGTCGGACCAGAGTGGACAGGATTTTGACCGTGGTGGTCTTGCCCGCGCCGTTGTGGCCGAGCAAAGCGCAGATGGAGCCCGTCGGAACCGAGAAGCTGATGCCCTTCAACGCCGCAAATGTCCCGTATGTCTTGGCGATGCGGTCGAGCTCAATCACGCGTGCACACGTTACAGGGGTGCATCGACGATTGCCGAGTCCACGTAATCGACCACACTTTGCTCGCCCATTCCTGAACTGCTGCGGCTCGGTCTGATCGGTGCTCGAGTCCCGTATGTCGTCTTTCGTCGGCCGGCGGACGGGTGGTCAGTTGTGCGCACCGGCAGGGATCGTTCCCAGGTCCGGTGTGCTGGCGTTCCGACCGTCTTCGGCGGCACCAACAACCGCGTTCAATGAGAGTCTCGTGCTCCATTTCGCGGTCGCGTTCCCGATGTCCGCAATTGACCTTGTTTGAATTGCGTGACAAATCGGCAATGTCGGGTACGGCAGCATCACCGTCGACGGGCGCCTCTTCATCGTCGACGGCACAAGCAGCTGCAGTACGCGTCCATCGGCGCACACTGCGGCCGGCTCAGGCGTCGAGTCGCGCTAGTTCACCCTTGCGGTACAGCTCGGTGCAGGCCTGGCGGCGGATCTTGCCACTCGTGGTGATCGGGATCGAGCCCCGGCCGACCAGCACCAGGTCGGCGGCATTCACACCGTGCACCTGGGAGATGGCCGAGGTGATGTCGTGCTTGACCTGTGCCAGGTTCTCGCGGACCTCGTCCTCGGTGTCGCCACGCTTCTTCATCTCGATGACGACGGCGAACTGCTCGACACCGTCCTCCTCGAATCCGACGGCTGCGGTGCGGCCACCGGAGACCGCGCTGACGGTGGCTTCGATGTCGTCGGGGTACAAGTTGCGCCCGCGGATGATCAGCAGGTCCTTGATCCGGCCGATGATGAACAGCGAGCCCTCGGAGATGAAGCCCAGGTCGCCGGTGCGCAGCCAGGTGTCCGACGGGGTGCCCTCGGGAGCGTCGACCAGCACGCCGCGGAAGGTCTTCTCGGTTTCTTCGGGCTTGTTCCAGTACCCGGCGCACACGTTCTCGCCGTGCGTCCAAATCTCGCCGACGGTGCCTTCGGCGGCCTCGCGGCGGGTCTCCGGGTCGACGATGCGAACCAGGGGCGACGGGGAGAAGCCGTAGCTGATCAGCGGGCTGCCCGACTCGACGCGCTCGACGATGCCGTCGGCCAGCTTCTCGGTGTCGAAGTCGACGACCGTCGGCGGCTCACCGGACTCACGCGACGCCACGTAGAGGGTGGCCTCGGCCAGGCCGTAGCTGGGACGGATGGCCTTGCCCGGCAGACCGAACGTGGCGAAGCGCTGGATGTAGCGCTTCACGGTGGTCGGCTGCACGCGCTCGGCGCCGCTGAAGACCGTCAGGACGCTGCTCATGTCCTTGCCGGCCATGTCCTCGTCGGTGGTCCGGGCGGCCGCCAGGTCGAAGGCGAAGTTCGGCGCGGCGGTGATGACGTTCTTGTGGCTGCCCATCAGTTGTACCCAGCGGGCGGGCTTGACCAGGAACGAGATGGGGCTGGTCATCACGGTGTGCCAGCCGCCGAGGATCGGGGTGCAGACGCCGAGCAGCAGGCCCATGTCGTGGTACAGCGGCAGCCATGTCACGACGGTGCTGCCGGCCGGCGCGACCTTGCCCCACTCGGAGAAGAAGACCGCGATCATCTGCTCGTAGTTGGCCGAGACGTTGCGGTGCGAGACCATCACGCCGGCGGCGGTGCGGGTCGAGCCGGAGGTGTACTGCAGGTACGCGGTCTCGGGCCGAACTTCGCGGCGGGAGAACGGCTTACGGCGCGTCTCCAGGTCCATTTCGTCGACAGCGAGGACGACGGGGCTGCGGCCGTCGTCGTGCGGCGTCGCGTACTGCGCGACGGCGTCCTTGCTGGCCGTGGTGGTGAGGGCCACGACCGGCTGCGCATCCTTCATGACCGAGATGACGCGCTCGTCGTGGTGACCAATGATCGGCTGGGTCAGTGGGACGGCTATCATGCCGGCTTCGAGGGCGCCGAGGAATCCGACGACGTATTCGAGGCTTTGGGGCGCGACGATCACCACACGGTCACCGATCTCACCGTGCTGGCGCAGTTCCTGGGCCACCGCGACGCTCTGCTGGTACAGCTGAGCCCAAGTGAGCGTCTTCGCCACACCTTCGGGGTCGGTGTCGTAGTCCATGAACGTGAAAGCCAGGTCGTTGGGTTGCAGGCTGGCGCGCTCGCGCAGGACGGCCGGCAGAGACGACTCGATCACGGACACTTCCTCCTCGGGGGTATACGGGCAGGGGTGAACGCCGGGTGTCGTCGAAGGCGGTGAAACACAGTCAAACTGACACCGGGTGCCGGATAGCAGAGTAAGGCATACGCGCAGTTTTTGACGTATCAGGCTTTTTGCTGACGGCTCTCCGACGGTTCGCGGTGGAGAGTCAGCGGGCCGCCTTCGAGAGCCACTTGGTCTTGATCAGCCAGGAGTGCGCCGATGCCAGCGCGAAGACCCCGCCGCACATGCAGGCGAACACCCAGACGAACTTGCCGTCTTCGAGGGGCTGCAGCTCCGGCACCAGCGACGTCAGGATGCGCGTGGCGCACGCCAGGATGCCGCTGCCGGTGGCGAACAGGTAGATGTTGGCGATGCGCCTCGAGTCCTCGTTCTTGCGCAGCACCAACAGCGCGCGCGCACCGAACAGCAGCAGGTAGGTGAGCGTGCCGCACAGCACGATCCAGTAGGCGGCCAGCCAGCCGTCGGTGGGCGTGGCGAACAGATCGGGGGAATACTCGCGGCCGGCCACGCTCATCGAGAACAGGGCCAGCAGGATCGGGATGCAGAGAGTCGCGGGCCGCTCGATGTACTGCGTGAACATCTTCTGCATGGCCGAATCGTCGGCCAGGCGCCCGATGGCGTTGTAGACGATTGCAGAGGCGGCCACGATGTAGCAGTCGTGGCCGAGGTAGGCCGGCAGGTTCCAGACGCCGGTCAGCGAGTGGATACCGCGGCCCAACGTGTCGGCGGCCGTCGGGGACATCAGGGCGACGGCCGCGGCCTGCAGCGCGATGTTGAGGGTCGCGGCAACTTCCCACCGGCAGGACCAGGTGACGCGACGGATCCACAGACTCCACGCCATACAGGCGAGAGTGATGGTGATGAGAAATGTGAGAGCCATGGTTCAAGCCTTTGCCGGCGTCTGCGAACGCTCAGATTTTACTTGTCAGAGCGGCGGTGCATCAGCACGTCGCGTCATTTCCGACAATTTCGTGGCGCGTGTGGGAACCGCCGGCGCCGCCGTGGCAACCGCGAGGGGTGCCGACTGGATGTAGTTGATGACGTCGTCGTGGCTCATCAGGCCGAACCGAACTTGCAGGTCGGGGTAGCTCAGCCGGAAGTGATCGGCCACCAGGCGGAGTTCTTCCGCATTGGGGTAATCGGCCTCTTTGATCCGCCGGTAATACGTACTGCTCGACGTTCCTAGCGCGCCGTAGATCTCCCTCGCTTCGACGTCGCCGTCGAAGATGTAGTCGAGCAGCGCCTTGAGCTGTCTGCCGTTCTGGTCTATTCGGGGCACTCTGCCACGATAGACCCTTCCCCCCCCTTTGGTTGCTAGCAACTGTTTTTGCGACACCTAAGCCGTCATTGACATGGGCGTCACAGTTTCGGGAGCTATGTCCCAAATTTGGGAACGGTGTTGTAGTCTGCATCACATGACTCTTGCGTACGCCGGTGAGTTCGACGCCGTTCTCCCTTCTGCTGCTGCGGCGACGATGCATGTCGCCGACTATGAGTTCGGCGGCTTCGACACCGCCGGTACTGCGGTCGACATGCGGCGCCTCGAGGCGCCGCTGTCGCCGATGATCACCGCCGAGCTCGAGGGCGCTGTCGAATACCTGGGAGTCGATGCCGAGGTGCTGCTGATCGCCGCCCTCGGCCGCGCGATCGAGCGGGTCATCGGGCCCGGCCGAGCCGCGGTCGACGTGGCCGCAGCGAAGGAACGCTCCGGCGGCGGCCTGGCCGTGATCCGGCGGCTCGAGGTGGACGTGGCCTCCGCGTCGGACGTCGACGCCACCGCGATGGTGCGGGCGGTCCGCGGCGCCCTGGCGGCCGCCGCGGCCGACCCGAACGATGTTGCCGACGTGTTGTTCAGTTACGGCATGTCCGCCATCGACGGCGAGCACCCGGGCCCGGCGCACACGCTCGAGGTCCGCGCGTTCCACGCCGACGACGCCTTGCACGTCGACTGGTGGTATGCCCGGCACCAGTTCGAGCCCTACACCGTGGAAGAACTCGCCGAGCAGTTCTCCTACGCCGTCATCGAGCTCGCCTCGGAGGCCCTGCCGGTCGCGGAGTAGTCCGGTGTGCTCCGCGACGGCCCGCGCCCGCTAGAATCGCTGCATTCGCATCGATCCGGCCATCACCGGGGAGCATTCGGAAGAACGGCCGGCGCCATCAACGCCGCGGCTCAGTAGAACCGAACGGGTGGGCCCGTCATCGCCTGCAGTTGAGCGGCGCACGTTGCGACCTTCCGGGGTCGGCGGTGCGCAAGCGGGGTGGTACCGCGGCCCTCGCGTCCAGACGCGAGATCGTCGTCCCCGTGCCTGGATTGAGCACCTGCGTGGTGCTGACGGCACTGGAGACCAGACGTGAGCGCGTACCCCAAAACCGCCAGTGGCACACCGAATTTCCCCGACCTCGAGACTGAGGTCCTGGAGTTCTGGGCCCGTGACGACACCTTCCGTGCCAGCATCGCGCGCCGCGACGGCGCCCCCGAATACGTCTTCTACGACGGTCCGCCGTTCGCCAACGGGCTGCCGCACTACGGCCACCTGCTGACGGGTTACGTCAAGGACATCGTTCCGCGCTACCGCACCATGCGCGGCTACAAGGTCGAGCGCCGATTCGGCTGGGACACCCACGGCCTGCCAGCCGAGCTCGAGGTGCAGCGCCAGCTCGGGATCTCCGACAAGGCCCAGATCGAGGCCATGGGTATCGGAGCCTTCAATGATGCCTGCCGGGCCTCGGTCATGAAGTACTCGAACGAGTGGCAGTCCTACGTCACGCGCCAGGCCCGCTGGGTCGACTTCGAGAACGACTACAAGACCCTGGACCTGACGTTCATGGAGTCGGTGATCTGGGCGTTCAAGCAGCTGTGGGACAAGGGGCTGGCCTATGAGGGCAACCGCGTGCTGCCGTACTGCTGGAACGACGAGACGCCGCTGTCCAATCACGAGCTGCGGATGGACGACGACGTCTACCAGAGCCGGCAGGACCCGGCGCTGACCGTCGGGTTCGTCGCGACCGACGGCCCGGTGGTCGGCGCCCGCCTCCTGGTCTGGACGACGACGCCGTGGACCTTGCCGTCCAACCAGGCCGTCGCCGTGCACCCCGAGGTCACCTACGTGCAGGTGGTGGGCCCCGACGAGCAGAACTACGTGCTGGCCGAGCCGCGGCTGGCGGCCTATGCGCGCGAGTTCGGCGAAGAGCCGGTGGTCGTCGGCACCTACCTCGGCGCCGAACTGCTGGGCACGCACTACCTGCCGCCGTTCGCGTTCTTCGTCGACAGCGACAAGGCGCAGAACGCGTTCCAGGTGCTGCAGGGTGATTTCGTCACCACCGAGGACGGCACCGGCATCGTCCACATGGCGCCGGCCTACGGCGAGGACGACAAGGCCACCTGTGACGCCGCCGGGATCGTCGCCGTCACGCCGGTGGACTCCACGGGCCGGTTCGATTCGACGGTGCCCGACTATCAGGGTCAGCAGGTCTTCGAGGCCAACCCGCAGATCATCAAGGACCTCAAGAACGGCACCGGCCCGGCCGCGGTCAACGCAGCGGTCCTGCTGCGCCACGAGACCTACGAGCACTCCTACCCGCACTGCTGGCGGTGCCGCAACCCGCTGATCTACCGCGCGGTGTCGTCGTGGTTCGTCAAGGTCACCGAGTTCCGGGACCGGATGGTCGAGCTGAACCAGCAGATCACCTGGTACCCCGAGCACGTCAAGGACGGCCAGTTCGGCAAGTGGCTGTCCAATGCCCGCGACTGGTCGATCTCGCGAAACCGATACTGGGGCAGTCCGATTCCGGTGTGGAAGTCCGACGACCCGGCCTACCCGCGCATCGACGTCTA
Organism: Mycobacterium sp. SMC-16; assembly: GCF_046250085.1. NCBI lineage: Bacteria > Bacillati > Actinomycetota > Actinomycetes > Mycobacteriales > Mycobacteriaceae > Mycobacterium > Mycobacterium sp. SMC-16. The sequence continues at coordinate 3,140,492 of NZ_CP176427.1, read as the reverse complement.
CGGGAGCCTCGACGAGCTGGAACGCGACTTCGGCGTCCGCCCCGACAACCTGCACCGGCCCTACATCGACGAGCTGACCCGGCCCAACCCCGACGATCCGACCGGCAAATCGACCATGCGCCGCATCGAGGACGTCTTCGATGTCTGGTTCGACTCGGGCTCGATGCCCTACGCGCAGGTGCATTACCCGTTCGAGAATCAGGACTGGTTCGACGGTTCGGCGAGCGAAGAAGCTCACTTCCCGGGCGATTTCATCGTCGAGTACATCGGCCAGACGCGCGGCTGGTTCTACACCATGCACGTGCTGGCGACCGCGCTGTTCGACCGCCCGGCCTTCAAGACCTGTGTGGCGCACGGCATCGTGCTGGGCAACGACGGCCAGAAGATGAGCAAGTCGCTGCGCAACTACCCGGACGTGTCCGAGGTGTTCGACCGCGACGGTTCGGACGCCATGCGCTGGTTCCTGATGGCCTCGCCGATCCTGCGGGGCGGCAACCTGATCGTCACCGAGCAGGGCATCCGCGACGGTGTCCGGCAGGTGCTGCTGCCGGTCTGGAACGCGTACTCCTTCCTGGCGCTGTATGCACCGAAGAAGGGCACGTGGCGCACGGATTCGACGCACGTGCTGGACCGGTACATCCTGGCCAAGCTCGCCGACCTGCGGGACACCCTCACCGAGTCGCTCGACGCGTGCGACATCTCGGGCGCCTGCGAGCAGCTGCGCCAGTTCGCCGAGGCGCTCACCAATTGGTATGTGCGCCGGTCCCGTTCGCGGTTCTGGGAAGAGGACGCCGACGCCATCGACACGCTGCACACCGTGCTCGAGGTGACCTGCCGCCTGGCCGCACCGCTGCTGCCGCTGGCCACCGAGAAGATGTGGCAGGGGCTGACCGACGAGCGTTCCGTCCACCTGACGGACTGGCCTGAAGCGGGTGTGGTCCCGGCCGACCCCGAGCTGGTCGCGGCGATGGACCGCGTGCGCGAGGTGTGCTCGGCGGGTTCGTCGCTGCGCAAGGCCAAGAAGCTGCGCGTGCGGCTGCCGTTGCCGAAACTGACTGTGGCCGTAGATAATCCGTCGGCCCTCGCGCCGTTCAAGGATCTCATCGCCGACGAGCTCAACGTCAAGGCCGTCGAACTGTCCGACGACATCGACGCCTACGGCAAGTTCGAACTGACCGTCAACGCGCGCGTCGCGGGTCCGCGCATCGGCAAGGACGTGCAGGCCGCGATCAAGGCGGTCAAGGCCGGGGAGGGCGTCGTCAACCCCGACGGCACGCTGACCGCCGGCCCCGCCGTGCTGCTGCCGGCGGAGTACAGCTCGAAACTCGTTGCGGCCGAACCGGACTTCACCGCGGCGCTGCCTGACGGTGCGGGTCTGGTGGTGCTCGACGCCACCGTCACTCCCGAGCTGGAAGCCGAGGGCTGGGCGAAGGACCGGATCCGCGAGCTGCAGGACCTGCGCAAGGCCACGGGCCTCGACGTGTCCGACCGCATCACCGTGACGTTCGCGGTGCCGGCCGACAAGCAGCAGTGGGCGACCACCCACGCCGACCTGATCGCCGGCGAGATCCTGGCCACCGGTTTCACCGTGGTGGATGCGGGCGAGCTGGCCGACGGCGCCGACGTCGGTGACGGCGTCCGGGCCGCGATCGCGAAGGCCTGACGGCCCCGGGCGCGGGTCAGCCGCTGACCCGCGCCGACTGCCCCTCGAAGGTCACGGTGTCGCCGGGACGCAGCTGCCGTCCGCGCCGTGTCTCGACCTGGCCGTTGACGCGCACCATGCCGTCGCCGATGACCGCCTTGGCGTCGGCGCCACTGTCGATGAGGTTGGCCAGTTTGAGGAACTGCCCCAGCCGGATCGATTCGTCACGGATCGGCACGTCGTTCATGCCGAGAAGGGTATCGACATAGCATTGGCCACTGTGGATCGCTGGGTCCTGCACCTCGACATGGACGCCTTTTTCGCGTCCGTCGAGCAGCTGACCCGGCCTACGTTGCGGGACCGCCCGGTGCTGGTCGGCGGGCTCGGTGGTCGTGGCGTGGTGGCCGGGGCCAGTTACCAGGCCCGCAGATTCGGCGCCCGCTCGGCGATGCCCATGCATCAGGCCCGGCGGCTCGTCGGTGCGTCCGCCGTCGTGCTGCCGCCGCGTGGCGCGGTGTATTCGGTGGCCAGCCGGCGGGCGCTCGACGCGGTGCGTGCCGTGGTGCCGGTGCTGGAGCAGCTGTCGTTCGACGAGGCGTTCGGTGAGCCGGCCGAGCTGGTCGGTGCCGAGCCCGACGAGGTCCGGCAGTTCTGTCAGGACCTGCGGGCCGCGGTGCGCGCCGAGACGGGGTTGGTGGCCTCGGTCGGCGCCGGTTCGGGCAAACAGGTCGCCAAGATCGCGTCGGGTCTGGCCAAGCCCGACGGGGTCCGGATCATCAGTGGCGACGAGCAGGGCTCGCTGTTGGCGGCGCTACCGGTCCGCAAGCTGTGGGGAATCGGGCCGGTAGCCGAAGAGAAGCTGCACCGGCTGGGCATCGAGACCGTGGGCGCGCTGGCGGCGCTCACCGATGCCGAGGCCGCCGACGTCCTCGGCGGCACCGTCGGCCCGGCGTTGCACCGGCTGGCCCGCGGCATCGATGACCGGCCGGTTGTCGAGCGCGCCGAGGCCAAACAGATCAGCGCCGAATCCACGTTCCAGGTCGACCTGACGACCCTTGACCAATTGCGCGAGAGGATCGGGCCCATCGCCGAGCACGCGCACCGCCGGCTGCAGCGCGACGGGCGCGGTGCCCGCACCGTCACGGTGAAGCTGAAGAAGTCAGACATGAGTACGTTGACCCGCTCGGCCACGTTGCCGTACGCGACGACCGACCCGTCGACCCTGGCGGCGACGGCCCGCCGGTTGCTGCTCGATCCCATCGAGATCGGTCCGATTCGCCTTGTGGGCGTGGGGTTTTCGGGCCTGACGGATGCGCGGCAGGAGTCACTGTTCCCGGAGCTGGAGCTGGTGGACGGTCCGGAGGTGGCGACGTCGGCGGGTCAGGCCGGGGCGGTGGGTGCCGCGCCCACCGAATCCTCGTGGCGCATCGGCGACGACGTCCAGCATCCGGACCACGGCCACGGCTGGGTGCAGGGGGCCGGGCACGGTGTCATGACGGTGCGATTCGAAACCCGGGCCAGTGGACCCGGGGTGGCCCGCACGGTCGCCGCTGATGATCCGTTGATCACCCGCGCCGACCCTGTCGACAGCCTCGACTGGCAGGAGTATCTGGCGCAGCTGCCGAGCGACGACGGCGCGGACTAGGCCCACTCGGCGAAGAGTTCATTTGTGGGGATGCCGGCCGCCAGTGCCGCCATCAGCAATACCCGGGCCTGGGCGGCCCGTAGTCCACCCGCTGACACCGCCCCGGCATCGAGCAGCGCGCGGCCTGGTCCGTAGCCGGACGTGACCCGCGTACCCGGAACCCGGGTCGCGACCGCCACCTCGACACCGGCGGCGCACAGTCGCTGCACGCCGGTGAGCACCTTGGAACCCGCATTGCCCGAGCCGAGGGACTCGAGCACGATGCCGCCGGCGCCGGCTGCGGCGAAGGCATCCATGGCCAACGCGTCGCTGCCGGCATAGGCGGCAACGATGTCGACGCGCGGCGCGGCTGCCGCCGACAGGGCACCGAGCAACGGCCGCCGTTTTACCGCGTCGGGAACGAATGAGCCGTCCCTGATCGCGCCGACCGCGGTGCCGACCAGACCGTGACCGGCCTTGGTCATGCCCAGTGGTTGCCACACCCGGCCGGCCATGCTGACCAGCACCCCGAGGTCGCGCGCGGACGGGCTGGCGGCGACGGTGATCGCGTCACGCAGGTTGGCCGGGCCGTCGGGGTCGGGTGCGTCACTGCTGCGCATGGCGCCGGTCAGGACCACCGGCGCGGCAGCTGCGTAGGTGATGTCGAGCCACAGTGCGGTTTCTTCCATGGTGTCGGTGCCGTGGGTGATGACGATCCCGTCGGCATCGGCGGCCGCCTGTACGGCGGCCCCGATTCGGTCCCAGTCGGTAGGGGTCAGCTCGGAACTGTCGACGGACATCAGGTCGACGGTGTCGACCTGGACGCTCGAACCGAGGCTGCCCACCAGATCGGTTGCGCTGCGTGTTGGCCGGGCGATTCCGTGTTGGTCGGTGCTGGTGGCGATGGTGCCTCCGGTGGCGATCACGACGACGCGATTCATAGGCGAAATTGTTCCTCACGGCGTCTTTGGGATGATGGGGGCGTGACTGATGAATCCACGGAGCCCGAGGCGACTCTGGAGACCGAGCCGGAGGCGACCCTGGAGACCGAGCCGGAGGCGACCCTGGAGACCGAGCCGGAGGCGACCCTGGAGACCATGAGCGCGGCGACCTCGCTGCCTCAGAACAAACCCGCGCCACGGCGCCTGCGGCTGTTGCTGGCGGTCGCGGGGCTGGTGCTGGGCTTGGATGTGGTGACCAAAGTGCTGGCGGTGAAGCTGCTGGTGCCGGGTCAGCCGGTCGAGATCATCGGCGACACCGTCACCTGGACGCTGGTCCGCAATTCGGGTGCGGCCTTCTCGATGGCCACCGGATACACCTGGGTGCTGACGTTGGTGGCCACCGGTGTGGTGCTCGGCATCATCTGGATGGGTCGGCGTCTGGTCTCGCTGTGGTGGGCGCTCGGCCTGGGCATGATCCTCGGCGGCGCGGTCGGCAACCTCGTGGACCGGTTCTTCCGGGCGCCTGGCCCGCTGCGCGGGCATGTGGTGGATTTCCTGTCGGTCGGCTGGTGGCCGGTGTTCAACGTCGCCGATTCCGCGGTGGTCTGCGGGGCGGTGCTGTTGGTGGGCCTGTCCATGTTCGGATTCGATTACGACACGGCCGGCAAGCGCCCGCCGGAGGTCGAGCCCGCAGCCGCGGAGGCCGCCACCGCGGTCGTCGACGAGGCTGAAACCGGCCGATGAGTAGCCGTTCGATGCCGGTCCCCGAAGGACTGGCCGGGATGCGGGTGGACGCGGGCCTGGCCCGTCTGCTGGGGCTGTCGCGGACCGCGGTGGCCACGATCGCCGAAGACGGCGGTGTCGATATCGACGGCGCTCCGGCGGCCAAGTCCGACAAGCTGGTGGCGGGCTCCTGGTTGGAGGTCCGGCTACCGGAGGCGCCGCCACCGGTGGAGAACACTCCGCAGGCGATCGAGGGCATGGCGATCCTCTACTCCGACGATGACATCGTGGCCGTGGACAAGCCGGCCGGGGTGGCGGCACACGCTTCGTTGGGCTGGACCGGACCGACGGTCCTCGGCGGGCTCGCCGCGGCCGGTTTCCGGATCAGCACGTCGGGCATCCACGAGCGGCAGGGCATCGTGCACCGTCTCGATGCGGGCACGTCCGGCGTCATGGTGGTGGCGCTGTCCGAGCGGGCGTACACCGTGCTCAAGCGGGCGTTCAAACACCGCACGGTCGACAAGCGGTACCACGCGCTGGTGCAGGGCCACCCGGATCCGTCCAGCGGCACCATCGACGCGCCGATCGGCCGGGCCCGGGGCAATGACTGGAAGTTCGCCGTCACCGAGGGTGGCCGGCACAGCATCACCCATTACGACACCGTCGAGGCGTTCGTGGCGGCGAGCCTGCTCGACGTGCATCTGGAAACCGGTCGCACGCATCAGATTCGGGTGCACTTCTCGGCGCTGCACCATCCGTGTTGCGGGGACCTGACCTACGGTGCCGATCCGACACTCGCGAAAAAGCTTGGGCTGCAACGACAGTGGCTGCATGCGCGGTCGCTGGGTTTTGCCCATCCTGCTGACGGTCGGTGGATCGAGATCACCAGCGAGTACCCGCCGGAATTGCAGCACGCGCTGGACGTGTTGCATCGTCAGTGACGACTACCGCGACGGCCACCGCGAACCAGAACCGGGGACTGCTGCTCGGGCTCGGCGCCTTCGGCTCGTGGGGTTTGTTTCCCGCGTTCTTCCCGCTGCTGAAGCCGGCCGGGGCGTTCGAGGTGCTCGCCCACCGCATCGTGTGGACGCTCCTGCTGATGTTGGTGGTGCTGACCGTCGGCCGTCGCCTCGGTGACCTGCGCCGACTCTCGGGTCGTACGTGGGGGCTACTGGTGTGTGCGTCTGCCCTGATCTCGCTGAACTGGGCCATCTACATCTACGCGGTGACCAACGGCCACGTGGTGGACGCGGCGCTGGGCTACTTCATCAACCCGCTGGTCAGTGTGGCGCTTGGCGTCGCGGTGTTCGGGGAGCGGCTGGGTCGAGCGCAGGCGGCGGCCCTGGTCATCGCGGTGGCCGCGGTGATCGTGCTGGCGGTACAGGCCGGTGAGTTTCCGGCGATCGGCCTGGGCGTTGCCTTGTCATTCGGGGTGTACGGCGCGGTCAAGAAGGTGGTTCGGGCCGATCCTCGGGTCAGCGTCGGTGTCGAGGCCGGTGTCGCGGCCCCGTTCGCGCTGGCCTATTTGGCGGTCCTGGCGGTCGCCGGGCATGCGACGGTGCCCGCGCTCGGGCCGGGTCATGCGGCCTTGATGATGTTGTGCGGCCCGGTGACTGCGCTCCCGTTGCTGATATTCGCCGGTGCGGCGCAGCGCCTTCCGCTCGTCACGATGGGTCTGCTGCAGTACCTGACGCCGGCGCTGCAGATGGCCTGGGGCGTATTTGTCGGCCATGAGCCGATGCCGGCAGGTCGGTGGACCGGGTTCGTGCTGATCTGGGTTGCACTTGCTGTGTTCACCGGCGACGCGGTCTTTCGGGCGCGAGTCGCAGCCGATGGCCGGGCCACTCGGGATGCGATCCGTGCCTGATCGCACGGCAATCTGCGGCAGCGTTGACAGGGTAGCGGTTGACCGCGTTTCAGCTATATCTTAAAGTTTGCTGAATTCGTAAATATCCCTTCCCTGCGCGAGGACGTGGCATGGTGCAACTCGATGTTCTCCAAGTGAAGGCGCCGCGTCGGAGAGGACGCCCGGCGGGTACTGATTCGGCTCAGACCCGAGCCCGCATCCTGGGGGCCGCGCGTGAGGTGATCGCGGTCCGTGGCTACCACGCAACCACCATCCAGGCCATCGCCGAGATCGCCGAGTTGAGCCGTCCCACGCTGCATTACCACTTCCAGACGCGCGAGGACATCTACCACTGTCTGCTGAATGAGATCGCCACGACGATCGACCTCTGCATCGCCCGAGCGGGAGCGGAATCCACTCTGCCAGAACAGATTTCGGTACTCGTCACCGAATTCCGCAACGCTGGTGTCCATGAACCGGGCAGTGTGGCGCTGCTGGTCAGCTCCTATCTGGAGGCCGACCGGTTGCCGGCCCCGCGCAGGGACGCGAAGGCGGCCGTCCGCAAATTCATGGACCAGGCCGTGCGCGACGCCGTGGCGCGCGGTGAGTTGCCTGCCGAGACCGCTGTGGCCCCTGTGGCGGACCTGCTGTACACCATGGTGTGGGGGCTCGGGTTCTATGCCGGGCTCGTGGCCGACCGGGATCGCGTCGAAGCGGTAACTAAGCAACTGCAACAGGTGTTGCACAAGGGGTTGCTGGTGGGTCCCGGGGCAACAGCCGTCGCGGCTTCGTCGTAGTCCCGCCGACGACACAGCGCCCGACACGCCGAGAGGTGTCGGTGGCCCGTTTTAGACTGGCAGCCCTATGAGCCAGTTCGTGCACCTCCACAATCACACCGAGTACTCGATGCTGGACGGTGCCGCGAAGGTCAAGCCGATGGTGCAGGAAGCCATCCGGTTGGGTATGCCGGCAATCGGCATGACCGACCACGGAAACATGTTCGGCGCCAGCGAGTTCTACAACACCGCCACCAAAGAGGGCATCAAGCCGATCATCGGCATCGAGGCGTACATCGCGCCCGCGGCGCGCTTCAACACCAAGCGCATCACCTGGGGCGATCCGAGCCAGAAGAGCGACGACGTCTCGGGTAGTGGCTCGTACACCCACATGACGATGGTCGCGGAGAACGCGACCGGGCTGCGCAACCTGTTCAAGCTGTCGTCGCTGGCGTCGTTCGAGGGGCAGCTCGGCAAGTGGTCCCGCATGGACGCGGAGATCATCGCCGAGCATTCCGCGGGCATCATCGCCACGACCGGCTGCCCGTCGGGTGAGGTGCAGACCCGGCTCCGGCTCGGTCACGAGAAAGAGGCCGTCGAGGCCGCCGCGAAGTGGCAGGAGATCTTCGGCAAGGAGAACTTCTTCCTCGAGCTGATGGACCACGGCATCGAGATCGAGCGCCGGGTTCGCGAGGGCCTGCTGGACATCGGCAAGAAGCTGGGCATCCCGCCGCTCGCCACCAACGACTGCCACTACGTCACCCGCGAGGCCTCGCACAACCACGAGGCGCTGCTGTGTATCCAGACCGGCAAGACGCTGTCCGATCCGACGCGGTTCAAGTTCGACGGTGACGGCTACTACCTCAAGTCGGCCGAGGACATGCGGGCCATGTGGGATCACCAGGTACCCGGTGCCTGTGATTCGACCTTGCTGATCGCCGAGCGCGTCGAGTCCTACGCCGATGTCTGGAAGTTCCACGACCGGATGCCGATCTTCCCGGTGCCCGAGGGCGAGACGCAGGCCACGTGGCTGCGCAAAGAGGTGCTGCGTGGCCTGGACCGGCGCTTCCCGGGCGGCCCGCCCCAGGAGTATCTCGACCGCGCCGAATACGAGATCAGCGTCATCGTGCAGATGGGCTTCCCGGCATACTTTCTCGTCGTCGGTGACCTCATCAGCCACGCGCGCGAGGTGGGAATCTGGGTGGGCCCCGGCCGAGGTTCGGCCGCAGGTTCGCTGGTGGCGTGGGCGATGGGCATCACCAACATCGACCCGATCCCGCACGGTCTGCTGTTCGAGCGGTTCCTCAACCCCGAGCGCGTGTCGATGCCCGATATCGACATCGACTTCGACGACCGCCGGCGCGGCGAGATGGTGCGCTACGCGAGCGAGAAGTGGGGCAGTGACCGCGTCGCCCAGGTCATCACCTTCGGTACCATCAAAACCAAAGCGGCACTGAAGGATTCGGCTCGAGTCCATTACGGGCAGCCGGGCTTCGCCATCGCCGATCGCATCACCAAGGCGCTGCCGCCGCCCATCATGGCCAAGGACATCTCGGTGGCGGGGATCACCGACCCCAACCACGAGCGGTACAAGGAAGCCGCCGAGGTCCGCGCGTTGATCGACACCGACCCCGACGTGCGCACCATCTACGAGACCGCCCGCGGGCTGGAGGGGCTGGTCCGCAACGCGGGTGTGCACGCCTGCGCGGTGATCATGAGCTCCGAACCGCTCATCGACGCCATCCCGATGTGGAAGCGCGCCCAGGACGGCGCCATCATCACCGGCTGGGACTACCCGTCGTGTGAGGCCATCGGCCTGCTGAAGATGGACTTCCTGGGTCTGCGCAACCTCACCGTCATCGGTGACGCGCTGGAGAACATCAAGGCCAACCGGGGCATCGATCTGGACCTCGACCACCTGAGCCTGGACGACCCGAAAACCTACGAGCTGCTGGCGCGCGGCGACACGCTCGGCGTGTTCCAGCTCGACGGATCCGCGATGCGCGATCTGCTGAAACTGATGCGACCGACGGGCTTCGAGGACATCGTGGCCGTCCTGGCGCTGTACCGGCCGGGTCCGATGGGTGTGGACGCGCACACCGACTACGCGAAGCGCAAGAACGGGCTGCAGGAGATCAAGCCCATCCACCCGGAGCTCGAAGAGCCGCTGCGTGACATCCTTTCCGAGACTTACGGTCTGATCGTTTACCAAGAACAGATCATGCACATCGCACAGAAGGTCGCGGGCTACTCGCTCGGCCAAGCAGACCTGCTGCGTCGCGCGATGGGTAAGAAGAAGAAGGAAATCCTCGACGAGGCCTACGGCGGGTTTGCCGACGGCATGAAGCAGAACGGCTTCTCGCAGGCGGCCATCACTGCGCTGTGGGACACGGTGCTGCCGTTCGCCGGCTACGCGTTCAACAAGTCGCACGCCGCCGGATACGGTCTGGTGTCGTTCTGGACCGCCTACCTCAAGGCCAACTATCCGGCCGAGTACATGGCAGGTCTGCTGACCTCGGTCGGTGACGACAAGGACAAGGCCGCGATTTACCTGGCGGATTGCCGCCGCCTGGGCATCACCGTGCTGCCACCGGATGTCAACGAATCGGTGCACAACTTCGCCTCGGTCGGCAAGGACATCCGGTACGGGCTGGGCGGTGTGCGCAACGTCGGCGCCAACGTGGTGCAGTCCATCATCGCGGGCCGGACCGACAAGGGGAAATACACCGATTTCTCCGACTACCTCAGCAAGATCGACATCACCGCCTGCAACAAGCGGGTCACCGAATCTCTGGTCAAGGCAGGCGCTTTCGACTCGCTGGGCCATGCCCGCAAGGGCCTGTTCCTGGTGCACGCCGATGCGGTCGACTCGGTGCTCGGCACCAAGAAGGCCGAGGCCATGGGTCAGTTCGATCTGTTCGGCGGCGGTGACGCCGGCGATGCCGGGGACGCGGCCTTCACGATCAAGGTGCCCGACGACGAGTGGGACGACAAGCACAAGCTCGCCCTGGAGCGCGAGATGCTGGGCCTGTACGTTTCCGGCCATCCGCTCAACGGTGTCGCGCACCTGCTCAATGCGCAGGTGGACACCCAGATTCCGGCCATTCTCGAAGGCGCTGTCGCCAACGACAGCCAGGTCCGCATCGGCGGCATCCTGGCGGGTGTGGTCCGGCGCGTCAACAAGCAGGGATTGCCCTGGGCCTCAGCGCAATTGGAAGATCTCAACGGTTCGGTGACGGTGAACTTCTTCCCGAAGACCTATGCCGTGTTCGGTGCCGACATCATGGACGACGCCATCGTGCTGGTGAGCGGCAAGGCGCGCGTCGAAGACGAGCGGGTGTCGATCTTCGCCAGTGACCTTGTGGTGCCCGACTTCTCGAACGCGCAGGCCGACCGTCCGCTCGCGGTGAGGCTGCCGACGCGGCAGTGCACGCCGGAGAAGGTCAGTGCGCTCAAGCAGGTGCTGGCCCACCACCCGGGCACCTCTCAGGTGCATCTGCGGCTCATCAGTGGAGACCGCATCACCACTCTGGAACTGGACCAGACGCTGCGCGTGACACCGTCGTCGGCGTTGATGGGCGACCTGAAGGCACTGCTGGGGCCGGGCTGCCTCGGCGGATAGTGCCGGTTCAGAAGCGGTAGCGCAGGATCCGGGCCTTCCGCGCGCCCGCGCGGGTGCGCCCCGTCAGCCGGGTGGCGATCCGTAGCACCCGGGGAAACAGGTCGACCTCGGGCTGGTGGGCCAGGCTGGCTTCTTCGACGAGTTGCATTCGGGGATTCCACGTCAGGGGGTGACGTGCATCCTTGAAACCCGCATAACCCAGTTGGCTGCCAACGTCTTTGAACATCTTCTGCGGCAGGTACTTGAACGCCGCCAGGCTGACCGGCCCGAACTGTCCGTAGTCGTTGAACGCCAGCTCGCCGCGGTGGAAGTGTGCGGTGACACTGCGAAACACGCCGGCGATGACGGGCTCGGTCAGGAATGCGAACAGGCCATCTGCCACCAGCATGGTGGGACGGTCCGCAGGAATCGTTGCGGCCCAGTTCGTTTCGGCAACCGACGCCACCACCGTATGAGAGTGGGGGTTCGCCGGCAGCATCTGGTCGCGCAGCGCAGAAATGGCGGCCAGGTCCACGGTGTACCAATCGACCGTCGGCGGTGGGGCCACCCGATAGAAGCCGCTGTCGAGGCCACCACCGAGATCGACCACGACGGCATCGGGGTTCGATGCGATGAACGCCGATACGCGGTCATCGAGCATCTTGGCGCGCAGCGCGGTCTGGCAGACCACGCTGGTCTGGACGCCCAGCGCGGCGAAGTCATAGTCGATTGCCGCGACGGCGGCGTCCGCCCAGGTGTCGCGGAGAATCGAGCGGGGCTTGCGGTTGTCCAGAGCCCGCGCGTACACGGTGAGCAGAGCAGTCTGTTCGACAGGCGTCAGCGACGTCACAGCTATTCCCATCGTTCCGACCATACGCCCCCATTGGCGCTGAACGTTCAGCCCAAAATGTTTAGCGCCCTGTGGATTTCGCGCTGTGGTGCCATGAGACGCCGGCGATGTGCTTCGATCATGAGGCCCATCGAGGAGGGACACCGGAATGTCTGAAGCGCAGCATCCGACCACTTTGTGTGAAGCGTTCCAGCAGACAGCGTCGATCGAGCCGGACGCCGTCGCCTTGCGCACCGCCGGCGGCGGGCCGACCCTCACCTGGGCGGAGTACGCCGAACAGGTCCGCGCCGTGGCGGCCGGGCTCAGCGGGCTCGGGGTGGCCCGCGGCGACACCGTGTCGCTGATGATGGCCAACCGGGTGGAGTTCTATCCGCTGGAGGTCGGCGCGCAGCACGTCGGCGCCACGTCGTTCTCGGTATACAACACGTTGCCCCCGGCGGACCTGGCGCACGTCTTCGGCAATGCCGGCACCAAAGTCGTGATGTGCGAGGCGCAATTCGTCGACCGTATTCGCGCCAGCGGCGCGCCCATCGAACACATCGTGGTCATCGACGGCGCGGTCGACGGGACCATCGGCGTCGCGGAGCTGCTCGCATCCGCGCCGGCGGACTTCGACTTCGAGGCCACCTGGCGCGCGGTCCGGCCCGACGACATCGTCACGCTCATCTACACCTCGGGCACCACCGGCAAGCCGAAGGGCGTGGAGATGACGCACGCCAACATCCTGTTCGAGTCGTTCGCGGTCGACGATGTGCTGGGCATCCAGTTCGGTGACCGCGGCACGTCCTACCTGCCGACGGCCCACATCGCCGATCGTCTGACCGGACTGTATTTCCAGGAGGTCTTCGGCACGCAGCTCACCACCGTCTCGGACGTCCGTGCGATCGCCGCGGCGTTGCCCGAGGTCCGGCCGACGGTCTGGGGCGGGGTGCCGCGCGTGTGGGAAAAGCTCAAGGCCGCAGTCGAGTTCGCGGTGGCCAACGAGCCCGACGAGATGAAGCGGGCAGCGTTGCAATGGGCCCTGTCGGTCGGCGCCAAGAAGGCCGCGCCGCTGTTGGCGCACCAACCGGTGCCCGACGACGTGGCCGCCGAGTGGGCCACCGCCGACGACCTGGTGCTGTCCAAACTGCGTGACCGGCTGGGCCTCGACCAGGTCCGGTGGGCCGTCTCCGGCGCGGCGCCGATCCCGGTGCAGACCCTCGGTTTCTTCGTCGGTCTCGGGCTCCCGATGACCGAGCTGTGGGGCATGTCGGAACTGAGTTGCATTGCCACGGTGAGTCACCCGCGCGACACGAAACTCGGTACCGTCGGCCGGCCGCTGCCCGGCGTGGAATGCCGGCTGGCCGACGACGGTGAGCTTCTGGTGCGGGCGCCGCTGGTCATGAAGGGTTACCGGAAGGAGCCGGCCAAGACGGCGGAGGCCCTCGACGCCGACGGCTGGCTGCACACCGGCGATGTCGCCCGGATCGACGACGAGGGCTACCTGACCATCGTCGACCGCAAGAAGGAACTGATCATCAACGCGGCCGGCAAGAACATGTCGCCGGCCAACATCGAGAAATCCATCAAGGCGGCGTGCCCGCTGATCGGCGTGGTCATGGCCATCGGCGATGCGCGGCCGTACAACACCGCGCTCATCGTGCTCGACGCCGAGTCGGCGGGTCCCTATGCCGCGCAGCGCGGACTTGCCGACGCATCGCCGGCGGCGCTGGCGGCCGATCCCGAACTGATCGCACAGATCGCCGCCGGTGTGGCGCAAGGCAATACCGAGTTGTCACGCGTCGAGCAGATCAAGCGGTTCTCGGTGTTGCCGACGTTCTGGGAGCCCGGGGGAGCCGAGATCACTTTGACGATGAAGCTCAAACGGCGCCCCATCGTCGAGAAGTACGCCGCGGAGATCGAAGCGCTCTACGAAGCCGCGCCGGGGCCGACCGTCCACGAACCGAAAGCGACTGTCGCGGCGTCGAATTGAGGCTCAGGCTGTCGTGCAGGCGAACTTCAGCCCGACGCCTTCGGGCGCCGGCAGCACCGGCGTCAGGCAACCGAAGGTCTGGATGCCGGCGTTGCTGAACCGGACCGCGGTACGGCGCGCGTAATTCACGCAGACCGGCCCGGTGGCGTCGGCGCGGCATTGATAGTCGCCGAACCGCAGGCTCTGGCCGTCCTTCAGTTTGGGTCCGGTGCCGGCGTTGAAACGCCCTGGATCCCCGTGTACCGAACCGACTTCCGCGGTGGGTCCTTCGAAATCGACCCAGCCGCCGACCCAGTGGCCGTAGGTGTCGGCCGGTTGCGGCGGTGGGGACGTCAGGTGCATCAGGCATGCCAGTGCACCGTTGAAGCCCTTGTCGGTGATGCAGTTGGCGCCCGACGCCGTGGTGAACGCGATGTCGGTGCCCAGATCGGTGGGCGCGCCGTCGCGTGTCGCGGTGTGGAACCCGGCCGGGTCGGCCGGGGTGCCGGCCTCCACCCAGGCGATCACGTCGGCGACCGGCGCGCCCGCGGGCGGCGGCGTCGTGGGCGCGGCCTTGGGCGCCGGGGCCGGGGGACGACTCGCCGGTGCGGTGGCCGACAGAGACGGCTCGGAGATCGCCACGCCGGGCTGTCCGTGCTGGTCCGAATTGGCGGCACAACCAGCAACCAGGGCACATGCCGCGAGGGCCACCGGAAGTCGCATGCCCGCCAGGGTAACCGGCACCACCCCAACACGCGGTTCAGGCACCCCGAGGATTACAGATTTTCGATAGTGTCCATTTATGCACGAACGTACCGTCCGCGTGACTATCGACAGCGGAACCATCGAGGGGTTCACCCGCGACGGCGTGCACCGCTGGCGTTCCGTACCTTACGCGCGGCCCCCGGTGGGTCCGTGGCGCTACCGGGCCCCGCAACCCGTCCAGCACTGGCGCGGCGTGCGCTACTGCCATGGCTTCACCTACTGCGCGCCGCAGGAGCGCAAGTACACGATGCTGAGCGTGGGCAAGTACCAGCCGATGGGCGAGGACTGCCTGACGCTGAACGTGGTGACGCCCGAGCAGTCCACCGGTGAGCCGCTGCCCGTGATGTTCTTAATCCACGGTGGCGGTTACATCCTCGGCAGTTCCGCGACCCCGATCTACGACGGTGCCGCGCTGGCGCGGCGCGGCTGCATCTTCGTCTCGGCCAACTACCGGCTGGGTGCGCTCGGCTGCTTCGATGTGTCCACCCTGGCCACGGCGGAGCACCCGCTGGACGACAATCTGTTCCTGCGGGACCTGGTGGCGGCGCTGAAGTGGGTGCGGACCAACATCGCCGTGTTCGGCGGCGACCCGGACAACGTGACCATTTTCGGGGAGAGCGCCGGGGCCCACGCCGTGGCGACGCTGCTCGCCGTGCCGCAGGCGAAAGGCCTTTTCCACCAGGCGATTGCGGAGAGCCCCGCCAGCGGCATGGTGCGCTCACCCGACGCGGCCGCCCAGTTCGCGAAGCAGTTCGCCGAAGCCTTGGGAGCCGGCGAGCGGGACGGTGCCGCCGCGCTGATGTCGGCGAGACCGGGTGAGCTGATGGCCGCGCTGGACCGCGTCATTCATGGTGCCGTCGGCGACATGCCGGGTGCCTTCCCGGCCGGGCCGGCGTACGGAACCGAGTTCCTGCCCGAAGACCCCATGGTCGCGATGCGCGAGGGGCGGGCCCACCAGGTGCCGCTGATCGTTGGTAGCAATGCCGACGAGGGCCGGCTGTTCACCAAGTTCATGCAGCTGCTGCCCACCAACGAGGCCATGATCGAACGCATCCTCGCTCACCTCCCTGCGGAACGGCGCGCCCGGATCACCGGGGCGTATCCGGGCTATCCGCGGTCTGCCGACGCCTGTATCAAGCTCGGCGGCGACTTCGCTTTCGGCACCGCGTCCTGGGAGATCGCCGGGGCGCACATGCGCCACGCGCCCACGTACGCCTACCGGTACGACTACGCGCCGCCGGCGCTGCATTGGACCGGCCTCGGTGCCACGCACGCCACCGAACTGCTCGCGGTGTTCGACGTGTACCGGACCCCGCTGGGTTCGGTGCTGACCGCCGCCATGGACCGCAAGTCGGCGCTGCGGATCAGCAATGACGTCCAGAACCGGTGGCGGGCGTTCGCCAGGACGGGCATCCCCGGCGAGGGCTGGCCGCAGTACGACGCAGCCGACCGCGCCGTGCTGGTGTTCGACCGCAAGACCCGCGTCGAGTTCGATCCGCGCGCCGAGCAGCGTCAGGCCTGGGAAGGCTTTTCACTGGTCCACGGCTAGGGCCTACTTCTTGACCACCTGGGTGCCGCCGGCGAGTTCGTCGTGCCGGCCCTGTTTGCAGGGGCTGGAGTTGATGGTGACCGCGATGAAGATGTAGGCGATGAACGCCAGCAGCCCGCCGACTCACGGGATGATGGGCAGCAGGGTGAACGAGTTGCGGATGGCCGACTGCTTGAAGTCGGGCTTCGCCATGCCGTGGGGTCCGCGAACGCTGAGGCCCAGCAGCATCTTGCCGGGCGTCGCCCCGGCCAGGACCTCGAACAGCACGAAGTACAGGAAAGTGCCCAGTCCGGAGAACAGGCCGGTCACCATGACGTCGGACATCGAGCCGATGGAGAAGGCGCCGAAGAAGGCCAGGACTCCGACGATCAGCCCGTCGATGAACCGCGCGAAGAATCGGGGCAGCAGGTCACCGGGATGCACCGGCGTGGGTGCGCCGTAAGCGCCTGGGGTGGGGTAGTTCTCGCCGTAGGTCATGGCGTCAATTTACTGCCGATCGGCCAGCAATATCTGGCTTAGCCGCGTAGTGGTGGCCTGGCCGTCCGCATTGCCGCCGGCGCCGTTCAACGCGTTCATGACGGCGAGGGTGAAACGTTGTCCCGGCCCGGCGAATCCGACGGTGTTGGTCACCCAGCCGCCCTGCTCGTCGGACCAGCCGTCCTTGTTGCCGGGCGCCATGCCCGGGCCGGCGCCCCAGACACCCCACTGCTGAATGGGGTCGACGTGCTGCATGGCGTTCACGATCCAGGCGGTCTCGTTGGGCCGTAGCTTGGTCAGCATGTAGTTGACCATCTGGTCCAGATCGTCGGTGGTCGACTTCTGAAAGCCCCAGTACGGGAACATGTCTCCGAATCCGCGCTGTGGTTGTACCCGGGTCATGCCGAAATGGGGGAAGTCGTTGTTGAAGATCGTGTGGTCGGGCCCGCCGTACCGGGTCCACAGGGTGTCGGCGGCGTCGTTGTCCGAGGTGTGCAGCATCTTGCCCATCAGGGCGATGTCGTTGTCGGTGAGCCGCAGCAGCCCGGCGCTCTGCCGGGCGAACAGGTCCACCACCATGCCGAGCTTGATGGTCGAGGCCGTCCAGACCATGTCGCCGGCATGCGAATTGCGGTACACCGCACCGGTTTTGCGGTCGCGGAGCACATATCCGACGGTGCCCGGCCGGGTCGCGAGGTAGGAGTCCGCCGTCGCGATGCGTTGCTGCGCATCGCAGGCGCCGGTGCATTCGGCACGGGCGGTGGGCAGTGCGGTCCCGGTCAAAAGCGTTGCGACCAGTGCCGCCCTGAGCAGTTTCACGCCGGTAGCCTCCCAGATCTCGGTCAGTGTCATTCGGGGCCGACCGCCTCTGGCCGGGGCCATGTCGGCAGCGGCACCGGCCCGTCGCCCGGGCGCAGCCGGTCGAGCACCGCCCGCAGCGGTGGCCAGTTGGTGCGGCCCTTGCGGGTGACGGCGTAGGCGGTGTGGATCACCGTCGGCCCGGCCAGCGGGACGACCTTGATGCCCGCGCTGGTGGGCCGTTCCAGCGGCAGCAGCCCGACGCCGTACCCGGCGACGATCAGGTCCTCGACCAGTTCCAGGCTGTCGATCTGATGGGCGATGCGCGGGGTGAATCCGCTGAGCGCACCCAGTGTGCGGACGGCATCCTCGTCGGCGGTGTTGCGCGAGTTGACGATCCAGGTTCGGTCCGCGTACTCGGACAGTTCGGCGGGTCCGTTCGCCTCATCGGCCGGCAGGCCCAGCCCCCATGGAATCGACCACAGGGCAAAGCCTTCCAGGAGCGGGCTGGGGGAGGCCGGAGCCAGGTTGTAGTCGTAGGTCAGGGCCAGGTCCAGGTCGTCGTCGGTGAGCAACGCGAACGCCTCGATGGGCTCGTACTCGCTTATCGCAACATCGATTCCAGGGTGTTCCCGGGTCAGTTCCGCCAGGATCGGCAGCAGCGAGACGCGGATGCCGGTGGCGAAGCCGCCGATCCGCAGGGTGCCGACGGGCTCGGCGCCGGAATCGAGGTCGAGACGCGCCGCGTCGACGGCGGCGAGGATGGTCACCGCATGGTCGGCGAGGCGCTGTCCGGCCGGTGTCAGCCTGACCCGGCGGCCTTCCGGTTCGATCAGTTGAGTGCCGGTTTCCTTGGCGAGTGCCGCGATCTGTTGCGACACCGTCGACGTCGTCAGATCGAGGTTCTCGGCGACGGCCCGCATCGACCCCAGGCGCGACAGCGCCAGCAGGAGGCGCAGCCGACGGGTGTCCATCCCATCATTGTCCAGGGAATCTGCACGATTCTGTGTGTTCCGGCCCGAAGTTATGAATATTTAGCCAATGTGCGACGATCCGAAAATGACCGCACGCCCCGCGCACTTCGTCCCGATCGACGCCGATCGGGTTCAGCCGACCCGATTCGCCCAGAGCTTGTGGGGTGAGGACCATCTCAACGGCCCGGCGGTGGTGGGGCTGGCCGCGCATGCGCTGGAGGCCGCGTTCGGATTGCCCGACTTTCTGCCGGCCCGGCTCACCGTCGACCTGTTCCGCGCCGCGCGTGGCGTGCCGACGACGACGGTGGTGAAGTTGGTTCGGGACGGGCGGCGGGTGCGCAATTCCGAGTGTGACGTGGTGCAGGACGGCGTCACTGTCGCCAGGGCCACGTTGGTGCAGTATCGGCTCGCCGAGGCGCCTGCTGGTGAGGAGTGGTTCGGCACAACCGATTTCGAGCCGCCCGCGGTGATCGATGACGGCCTGGCGCCATACATCAGCAGTGACGGTGTCGGCTGGACGCGAACCATCGCCCAGCATCAGAACACCGGCCGCAAGCGTTACGTCAACCGGCCCATCGACGTCATCGAGGGGCAGGTCAACACCCCGTTCGTCCGTGCCGCGGTGACGGCCGAGGGCACCAGCATGGTCACGAATCTGGGCACCGCGGGCATCGGCTACATCAACGGCGACCTCACTGTGGCGTTGACGCGGCTGCCGCAGGACGACTGGGTCGGCGTCGAGGCCGAGACGCATTGGGCGGCCCAGGGTATCGCGGTCGGTGCCACCACCTTGTACGACAGCGCTGGACCGATCGGCACCGGCCTGACCACCGCGGTCAGCAACCCCGCCGCGCAGATCGACTTCGGCCACAGCCGGTTCCCGGAGCGGATCAGGCGCGAGGTCTGAAGCGCTGCAGAAGGTTTAGCGATGGGATGCATGCGGTAACCAAGAACTGTCCGAGCAATCCGTGGGGTGGACACCCCGCAATCATCTGATTGGAGGATCGCGATGAGGATGAAGAAAACAGCTGTCACCACTGCTGTTGCCGGTGCACTGTTCGCCGGCGCCGCAGGTGTCGGCACAGGCCTGGCCACGGCCGGCATGACGCCGCCTCCCGGGCCCACCGTGACGGCGCCGCCGGCATGGGCACCCCCGAAGCCGGCTGAACCGGCGTGGTCGATGGGTAATCCCCAGGTCTGGGATGCCGGATGGAACCACTGGGGCGTCTGGGTGAACGGCACGTTCGTTCCGACGTTCTGATCGGTCCGGTTCTGATGCAGATCACGAAGGAGCCGTTGTTGCAGTCGTTGCAACAACGGCTTCATTCATGAATTGCGAACGATATGTCCACGATTATCACGTGGACATGAACGTTCCAGTTCCAGTTACCCGCATGACCACCGCAGCGGCGCGAAACGGCGCACTCATGACCGTCGCGTCGATGATGTCGGTGCAGCTGGGCGCGGCGCTCGCGGTGAAGCTGATGGACGGTGTCGGGCCGGCCGGTGTGGCGTGGCTCCGCCTCGCGTGGGCGGGCGTGCTGATGCTGCTGTTCGTCCGGCCGCGGCCGGCGTCCTTCACGCGGTCAGCGTTCGTGTCGTGCGTCCTGCTCGGCATCACCACCGCCGGGTTCACCCTGCTGTTCATGGTGGCGGTCTCCCGCATCCCGCTCGGCACCGCCAGCGCCCTGGAATGCCTTGGGCCGCTTGCCGTCGCAGTGGCCAAGGGGCGCGGCCGCGGGCGTCTGCTGTTCCCGGCGATGGCCGGCACCGGCGTCGTGTTGCTGACCGAACCGTGGGCCGCCGCCGTCGACCCCGTCGGGGTACTGGCCGCGCTGGCTTCGGCGGTCTGCCTCGGTGCCTACATCCTGCTGACCCAGCGCGTGGGCGACGAGGTCACCGGCATCACCGGTCTGGCGGTGTCCATGCCGGTCGCCGGGCTGGTCGTCACCATGGTGGCCGGGCCGTCGGTCATCGGCCATCTGACGCCGCACCTGCTGTTGGCCGGCCTGGGCCTGGCCATCCTGTTGCCGGCCATCCCGTTCACTCTGGAGATGCTGGCGCTGCAGCGCCTCACCGCGGCAGCGTTCGGCACGCTCATGAGCCTCGAGCCGGCTTTCGCCATGATGCTCGGGCTGCTCATCCTGCATCAGGTGCCGGGCCTGCCTGCCATCGCCGGTATCGCACTTGTCGTGCTGGCCGGTGTCGGTGCCGCCCGCCGCGGTGCGCGACCCGTGGCCGGGGCAGGCCACCGGGAACCGGCCCTCATGGTCGAATAGGGGCATGACGCCACCGGCCACCGCGCTCACCGCCTCGTCGTTCACCGGCCGCACCCCCAGCCGGGCCGGGGACATGTCGGTGGAAACCCATGGCATCGCCCCGGTTCCGGCCGACCGCCGGTACGGCACACCGGGCCGGCTGTTCACGGTGTGGTTCGCGCCGCAGATCAACATGACGTGCGTCTTCACCGGCGCGATGATCGGTGCGCTGGGTCTGGGATTCTGGCTGGCGATGCTGGCGATGCTGGTCGGCACGGTGCTCGGGTCACTGGTGGTCGGCTACCTCTCCACGCTGGGTCCTCGCACCGGCACCGCGCAATTGCCCGGTGCGCGGATGGCTTTCGGTGGCTTGATCGCGGTACCCGCTGTCCTGCAATGGCTCTCGTCGGTGGCGTGGGACGCGCTGGTCGGTCTGTTCGGCGGCGAGGCGCTGGCGGTGCTGCTCGGTATCCCGTTCTGGGCGGCCGTGCTCATCGTGCTGGGCGTGCAGGGCGCGGTCGGGTTCATCGGCTACGAGCTGATTCATCGACTGCAGGCCGTTCTCACGGTGGTGCTGTTCGCGACGTTCGTCGTGTTCGCGGTCAAACTCGTTGCCGGACACCAGGTCGTCACGCCGGCCACCGCGCATGGTGCCGACCTCGCCGGTGCCTTCGTGCTGGCGGTCACGATCGCGCTGAGCCTGGCCGTGTCCTGGGCCAGCTATGCCGCCGATTTCAGTCGCTACCTCCCGGCGGATTCCGCGCCGCGCAAGGTGTTCGGGTTCAGTTTCGCCGGACTGGCCACCGCCTACGTGTTCGTCGAGACCATCGGCATCGCTGCGGGGAGTCTCATCACCGACCAGACCGCCGAAGGCGTGCGGTCGGTGATGGGCGGGGGAGCCCTGGGTGCCATCGCGCTGGCGGTCATCGCGCTGGCGTCGGTCGGCTCGGGCGTGATGAACGACTACAGCGGTTCCCTTGCGCTGCAGACGCTGGGCGTGCGCGTGCGGCGGCCGGTGTCCTCATTGGTGGTGACGGCGCTGGCGTTCGGTCTGATTCTCTGGCTCCATACCGGCGACACCGCAACGCGATTCACCAATGTGCTGCTCCTGATCAGCTACTGGATTCCGGCCTTCGCCGCCATCGTGATCGTCGACTGGCGCCGTCGCAGCCGCGGCCGGCTGACCGTCGACCCGGCCGCGGAGACGACGCCGCGCGCCGATGCGATCGCCGCGCTCGCCGCTTTCGCCGTGGCCTACGGCGCCGCGATCCCGTTCATGAACACCACGCTGCTGCAAGGACCCGTCGCCGTCGCCTGGCATGGCGCCGACATCGCGTACTTCGTGAATTTTGTTGTCGCACTGGTGATCTACGGCGGCTACCGGCGGCTGCGGGCTTCGTGAGTCAGCGCACCGTCGCGAAGAAGGTGCGCACGTCGTCGACGAACAACTCGGGCTGCTCGAACGCCGCGAAGTGGCCACCGCGCGGCATCGTCGTCCAGTGGGTGATGTTGTAGCCGCTCTCGCACCAGGACCGCGGTGCCCGCAGAATCTCCTTCGGGAACGACGCGACACCGGTGGGCAGTTCGACCTTCTGCCGCGCGCCGCCGAACACCCGGAAGCTCTCCCAGTACAGCCGTGCCGACGATGCCCCGGTGGCGGTGGCCCAGTAGATCATCACGTCGTCGAGCATCTCGTCGCGACTCAGTGCGCTCTCGACGTCACCGTCGTGGTCGGTCCACGACCAGAACTTCTCTACGATCCACGCCAGCTGCGCCACCGGTGAGTCGACCAGGCCGTAGCCGATGGTCTGCGGCCGGGTGGACTGTTGCTTGGCGTAGCCGGAGTCGACGTCCTGGTAACGCTTCAACGCCGCCAGCGCGTGCTGTTCCTCGGCGGTGAACTCCGTGGTGCCGGCTGCGGGCCGGCCCATGGGCATGTTGGTGTGAATCGCGATGCAATGACCCACGTTTCGCCCGATCTGGGTGGTCACCGCGCCGCCCCAGTCGCCGCCTTGCGCGCCGTAGCGGGGGTAGCCGAGTCGCACCATCAGGTCGTCCCATGCCTGCGCGATCCGCTCGACGCCCCAGCCGCTGGCCGCGGGCTTACCCGAGAATCCGTAGCCCGGCAGGGACGGACACACCACGTGAAACGCGTCTTCGGCCCGTCCGCCGTGCGCGGTCGGATCGGTCAGCGGCCCGATGACCTTCTGGAACTCCGCGATCGACCCGGGCCACCCGTGCGTGATGATCAGCGGCAGCGCCTCGGGGTGCGGTGACCGCTGATGGATGAAATGGATATCCAGGCCGTCGATTTCGGTGACGTACTGGTCGAACCGGTTCAGCGCGGCCTCGCGGGCCCGCCAGTCGTAGCCGTCCGCCCAGTAGGCGGCCAGGTCACGCGCGTAGCCCAGCGGGATGCCCTGGCTCCAGTCGTCGACGCATTCGGCTTCCGGCCAGCGGGTGTTGGTCAGGCGGTGGCGCAGATCGTCCAGCACGGCGTCGGGCACGGCGATCTGAAACGGCACGATGTCAGTCACAATGGTCCATTCTTACCCGACCGGTACCGAGGTGTGCGTGAGGCTCGACCGTCCGCGCAGCATCCGGCTGCCGCTGCTTCGCCAGTGCCCGCGTTCTGCGTTGTCGCACAGGCTGATTGCGGCGTCGGAGGCGAGGGTCCGGTGGGGCTCCTTCTTGGCGACATCGGCCAGCCGAGCGGCTTCGTTCACCGGGTCACCGATCACGGTGTACTCATAGCGGTTCTCGGCGCCGATGTTGCCGGCGAACACGCTGCCCGCGGTGACCCCGATGCCGAAATCGACCACCGGGAGCTGCTGCAGCGCGACGCCGAGCGTGCGGGCCGTCGCCAGGGCGTCGGTGGCCGCGGAGTCCGAACGCAGGGGAGCGCCGTAGATCGCCAGTGCGGCGTCACCCTGGAATTTGTTGATCAGCCCACCGTGCTGATCGACGGCGGCCACCACGATCCGGAAGAAGTCGTTCAGCACCGCGGCGATGTCTGCGGGCGCCATGGTTTCGGCCATCTGGGTGGAACTGGTCAGGTCGATGAACAACACCGCGACGTCGCGGACCTCGCCGCCCGGTTCGTCCGACGACAGGGCCAGCCGCGCCACGTCGGGGCCGACGTGACGGCCGAACAGGTCGCGCAGCCGGTCGCGTTCCAGCAGCCCGGCGACCATGCGGTTGAATCCGCTCTGCAGCCGCCCGATTTCGGACTGCTCGTAGACGGGCACCGTCCGCCCGATAACGCCGCGTTCCACCTCGGCCATGGCTTCGACCACGTCGCGCACCGGATCGGAGATCGACAGCGACACCACGATGAGCGCCCGGAGCCCGAGCGCCATCGATACCACCGCCACCACGACGACGGGGATGTCCACCGACGCCGACTTGGGCATGAACCAGCCCATGTGCCGGCAGACGATCAGCACGGCGATGAACAGGCTCGGCAGCGCGCTGTTCATCACCCACATGATCACCAGGCGCGCCAGCACACCCGGCGTGACGGTCCGGCCGAGATGATCCTGCATGGCCGCAGCTGCCAGCGGCCGGTATGCGCGCTGGGTGAACAACATGCCGGTGCTCAGCGTCGACACCGCGCCGAAAATCGCCGTCATGGCGAGCAGCGTTGCCGGGATCGCCTGATGATTGGTCGTGATGAGGGTGGCGCCGCCGATGGTCCACACCACAGCCGAGAGCGCCGCCTGTCGCTGGACCACGGTGACGGCGCGTCGCCGTTGGCTGTCATCGGGCACCGCGCCGGCGGCATACCAGCGGGCGATGCCGATGATCTCGCGGTAACTCCCGACCGTGACGATCACCGTGCCGACCGCGACGATGGCGATCAGTGGCGCCAGGTTCGCGCGGCTGAGCAACGTGCTGGCCGCGCTGTGCGTTTCGGCGCACAGCGCCACGACGGTGGCGACGACCTCGGCAGTGGTCAGCAGGTAGGCGAACGTGAATCCGGCGGTGTAGCGGACAGCGATCGAATGGGCGCTCGGCCGGGTCGCTGCGGGCTCGGTCATCAGCGGCCGGCTCCGACGATGACGACGTCGAGCGTGCGCGGCCCGTGCACGCCTTCGACGCGCTGCAGTTCGATATCGCTCGTCGCGCTCGGCCCGGAGATGAAGGTCAGCGGACGCGAGGGGTCGAGCGCCGAGAAGGCCTGCGGCACGGTATCGACGATCTGGTCGGCCCCGATGACGCAGACGTGATGGTCGGGTACCAGCGTCAGCGCGCGCCGGCCCTGTGCCACACCGGCATCCAGCACGATGGTGCCGGTCGCCGCGATCCCGAGAGCGCAGCCGGTCACCACCGCATCGACGCTGTCCAACGCGTCGAGGCCGACAGGCGGGTCGTCGACGACGGTGTGGATGCCGGTGACCCAGTCGGGCGGCAGATCCGCGGGGATGACGGCCGTTCCGGTTCCGACGAGGGCACCGATGGCGGCGGCCACCTCGCTCGCGCCGACACGGTGGACCTGCGCCCGGTAGTCGGCCACCGTCGCGGCGAATCGTTCGACGTCACCGCTGCCGGACAACGGTTCTCGGTCGTAGTCACGTGGCACCTGCACCGCGGCGGGCGCGTCCGGCCCCAGTGCCGCGCGGATCCGGCCCAGCACCTCGGCCCGTGCGTCGTTCACCGGGTGCCCCGATTGCGGGCCCACCACTGCCGGAACGTTTCCGCGGGTGGTGCCGGAACATCGCGGCTCGCAGTCCATTTCGACGCCGGCCAGGGCAGCCTGCTGATGCGGTGGTCCTTGCCCGCGAGCAGCCGCCCCGCACCGAGAGCCTTCTCCGCCAACCCGAACCGCGCCGCGGACCCCATGGCCCAGCCCGCGGTTCTCATCGCCAGATCCTGCCCGGACGGGAGCCCACCTCGTTCCTGATCCACCTGCGCGGCACGCAGATGCACCAGGATCGACGGGATGTCGATGCGCACCGGGCAGGCCTCGAAACACGCGCCGCACAATGACGACGCGTACGGCAGGCTCGCGTTCGGATCGTCGTGTCCGGTGGTCCCGGTCAGCAGCGGGCTCAGGATCGCGCCGATGGGCCCCGGGTACACCGAGCCGTAGGCGTGCCCCCCGGTGCGTTCGTAGACGGGGCAGACGTTCAGGCAGGCGCTGCACCGAATACAGTGCAGCGCAGCACGTCCCACCTCGTCGGCCAGTGCCCGGGTCCGGCCGTTGTCGAGCAGCACAAGATGGAACTGCTGCGGTCCGTCCCCGGGGTGCACGCCGGTCCACATCGAGGTGTACGGGTTCATCCGCTCGGCGGTCGACGACCGCGGCAGCAGTTGCATGAACACCTCGAGATCGGTGAAGCGCGGGATGACCTTCTCGAAGCCCATGACGGTGATCAGGGTTTCCGGCAGGGTCAGGCACATCCGTCCGTTGCCCTCGGATTCGACGACCGCCAGGGTGCCGGTCTCCGCGACCCCGAAGTTGGCGCCGCTGACGGCGACCTTGGCGGACAGGAACTTTCGACGCAGATGCGCGCGGGCGGCCATCGCCAGCACGCGGGGTTCCTCGGTGAGGTCGCCCGCGCCGGGCATCTCGCGTTCGAAGATGTCCCGGATCTCCGTACGGTTGCGGTGGATGGCCGGGACGAGGATGTGACTCGGTTTGTCGTGTCCGAGTTGGACGATCAGCTCGGCCAGGTCGGTCTCGATGGGCGTGATGCCCTGGGCCTCCAGGTATTCGTTGAGCCCGATCTCCTGCGTCGCCATCGACTTCACCTTGACGACCTCGGTGCTGCCGGTGTTCCGGATCAGCTGGGCGACAATGCGATTGGCTTCGTCGCCGTCGCGGGCCCAGTGCACGGTGCCGCCACGCGCGGTGACGTTGACTTCCAGTTCCTCCAGGAGTTCGGGCAGCCGCGCCAGCACATCCTGTTTCAGCGCACTGCCGGCCGCACGCAGCTGTTCCCAGTCGTCGCATTCGGCAATGGCGGCAAGGCGTTTGGCGCGGATGGTGCCGGTGGCATGGCCGATATTGCGGCGCAGTTGCTCATCGGCCAGCGCTGTCCGCGCCGCCGCCGGAAAACTATGATCGCCACGGAGATTCCCCACACCCGGCTGCCCGAGGAACACCGCGGTCACGATGTGGCCGCCAGGATTTCGGCCAGGTGCACGGTGCGGACCCCACTGCCGGTCCGGCTCAGGCCTCCGCCGATGTGCATGAGGCACGATGCGTCACCGGCGGTGCACACCGCGGCGCCCGTCGTCGTGATGTTCGCCATCTTGTCTTCGAGCATCGCCGTGGACACGTCGGCGTTCTTCAAGGCGAATGTGCCACCGAAGCCGCAACAGGATTCGGCCGAGGGCAGCTCGACGAGTGTCAGGCCCCGGACGTTGCGCAGTAGTCGCAGCGGCTTGTCACCGACGCCCAGCATCCGCAGCGAGTGGCACGTCGGGTGATAGGTGACGCGGTGCGGGTAGTAGGCGCCGACGTCGTCGACGCCGAGTACGTCCACCAGGAACTCGGAGAGCTCGAAGGTGTGTGCCGCAACCGATTCGGCCTGCGTGGCCAGCTGGTCGTCCCCGGCGCGCCGCGCCACCATCGCATGCTGATGTCGCACCGACCCGACGCAGGACCCGGACGGCGCCACGATCGCGTCGAAGCCGCCGAATGCCTCCACATGGTTGCGCACCAGCGGCACGGCCTCGCGCAGATACCCGGTGTTGACGTGCATCTGCCCGCAGCAGGTCTGCTCGGCCGGAAACTCCACCTGGTGGCCGAGCCGTTCCAGCAGCCGCACCGTGGCGATGGCGGCAGCCGGAAACATGGCATCGGCCAGGCAGGTCGCGAACAGGGCTATCCGCACCGGCCGACAGTACCCCTACTGGGCGTACTGGTCCGCCACGTCGAGGGCGCGGTCCAAGATTTCCAGCCCGGCCCGGACCTCATCGTCGCTCGCATTGCACGGCGGCACCACATGGATGCGGTTGAAGTTGGTGAACGGCATCAAGCCGTTCTCCTTGCAGAACGCGATGACGGTGTTCATCGCGGCACTGCTGCCACCGTAGGGCGCCAGCGGTTCGCGCGTTTCGCGGTCCTTCACCAGTTCGACGGCCCAGAACACGCCCGCGCCGCGAACCTCACCGACACTGCGGTGCCGCTGCGCCATATCCCGCAGAGCCGGCCCGATGATGTCGGCACCCAGATGGGCAGCGTTCTCGACGATGCCTTCGTCGCGCATCGCGTTGATCGTCGCGACCGCGGCCGCGGTCGCCAACGGGTGGCCGGAGTAGGTCAGGCCACCGGGGTAGGCGCGCTCGGCGAAGGTGGCGGCGATGGCGTCGCTGATCGCGACGCCACCCAGCGGCACGTAGCCGGAGTTGACGCCCTTGGCGAAGGTCAGCAGGTCCGGGACGACATCGAAGTGGTTGATGGCGAACCACTTTCCGGAGCGGCCGAAGCCGGACATGACCTCGTCGGCGATCATCACGATGCCGTACTTGTCGCACAGCGCGCGGACGCCGGCCATATACCCGGGCGGCGGCACCATGATGCCGGCGGTGCCCGGGATGGACTCCAGGATGATCGCCGCGATGGTCGACGCGCCTTCGAGTTCGATGACGCGCTGCAGTTCGTCGAGGGCGCGGGCCGATTCCTGCTCCTCGGTCTCGGCGTGGAACACCGAGCGGTACAGGAACGGTCCGTTGAAGTGGACGACGCCGGCCGCGCCGCGGTCGTTGGCGAACCGTCGCGGGTCACCGGTCAGGTTGATCGCCAGGTCGGTGCCACCGTGGTAGGAGCGGTAGCGGGCGAGCACCTTGTGCTTGCCGGTGTGCAGGCGCGCCATGCGGATGGCGTGCTCGTTGGCGTCGGCGCCGCCGTTGGTGAAGAACACGTGGTTCAGGTTGCCGGGGGTCAGCTCTGTGATCAGCCGGGCGGCCTCGGAACGTGCGGCGTTGGCGTGCTGTGGCGCGATGGTGCACAGCTTGGCGGCCTGCTCCTGGATCGCCGCAACAACTTTCGGGTGTTGGTGGCCGATGTTGGTGTTGACCAGCTGCGAGGAGAAGTCGAGCAGCCGGTTGCCGTCACCGTCCCAGAAGTAACTGCCTTCGGCGGCGGTGATGGTCATGGGGTTCAGCGCGGCCTGGGCCGACCAGGAGTGGAAGACGTGGGCGCGGTCCAGCGCGTAGGCACGCTCGGCTTCGGCACGCATCGAGTCGATGGTGTGGCCTGCGGGCAGGACGTGGTCTGCGGCGAGGGTCATGTCGGGTCCTCTGTCTGGGTGGCGTGATCAGTTGTTCTCAGGGAAGCCCAGGTTGATGCCGCCGTGGCTGGGGTCGGCCCAGCGCTGGGTGACGGCCTTGGCGCGGGTGAAGAACTGCACACCCTCGGGGCCGTAGGCGTGGGTGTCGCCGAACAGCGAGGCCTTCCAGCCGCCGAAGCTGAAGAACGCCATGGGAACCGGGATGGGGACATTGATGCCGACCATGCCGACCTCGACCTCGTTCTGGAACCGGCGGGCCGCGCCACCGTCGTTGGTGAAGATCGCGGTGCCGTTGCCGTACGGGTTGTTGTTGATCAGTTCCAGTGCCTCGTCGTAGGTTTCGACGCGGACGACCGACAGCACCGGGCCGAAGATCTCGTCGGTGTAGACGCTCATCTCGGGGGTGACGTTGTCGAGCAGGGTCGGGCCCAGCCAGAACCCGTTTTCGGCACCCTCGACGGTGACGTTGCGGCCGTCGAGCACGACCTTGGCGCCTTCGGCCTCGCCGGCGTCGATGTAGGAGGCCACCTTGTCGCGGTGCACCTTGGTGATGAGCGGGCCCATGTCGGAGCCCTTGGCGCCGTCACCGGTCTTGATGGCCGCGGCGCGCTCGACGATCTTGGCGACCAGGTCGTCGGCGATCGGACCGACCGCGACGCAGGCCGAGATGGCCATGCAGCGCTCACCGGCAGAACCGAAGCCGGCGTTGACCATGCTGTCGGCGGCCAGATCCAGGTCGGCGTCGGGCAGGATCACCGCGTGGTTCTTGGCGCCGCCGAGGGCCTGCACGCGCTTGCCGGAAGCGGTGGCGGTCCGGTAGACGTACTGCGCGATCGGGGTGGAGCCGACGAACGAGACGGCCTTGATGGCGGGGTTGGTCAGCAGCTCGTCGACGGCGGTCTTGTCGCCCTGCAGGACGTTGAAGACGCCGTCGGGCAGGCCGGCTTCCTTCCACAGTTCGGCCATCCACAGCGACGACGACGGGTCCTTCTCGGACGGCTTGACGACGACGGTGTTGCCGGCGGCGATGGCGATGGGGAAGAACCACATCGGCACCATGGCCGGGAAGTTGAACGGCGCGATGATGGCGACCGGGCCGAGGGCCTGCCGGATGTTGTAGACGTCGACGTTGGTGGAGGCGTTCTCGGCGTAGCCGCCCTTGAGCAGATGCGGTATGCCGCAGGCGAATTCGACGACCTCGATGCCGCGGGCGACCTCGCCCATGGCGTCGGAGAGCACCTTGCCGTGCTCGTCGGTGATGATCGCGGCCAGCTCCTCGCGGCGGGCGTTGAGCAGCTCGCGGAACGCGAACAGCGTCTGCACGCGCTTGGTGATCGAGGTATCGCGCCAGGCTGGGAAGGCGGCTGCCGCGGCATTGATGACGGTCTGGGCGTCCTCGACGCTGGCCAGTGCGACCTGTCCGGTGACCTGGCCGGTGGCCGGGTTGGTCACCGGTGCCGACTGTCCCGAGGATCCGGTGAAGACGTCGTTGTTGATCCAGTGCGAGATGGTCTGCAAGGTGGTCATCGTCGAAGTAGGCCTTCCTGGTCGGTGCGGGGTGTGCACTCAGCTTGCCCCGGGGCGACCTCCGAATCGGCCGACAATCTGTATCAGGTTCCGGATGTGGATTTACACTTTGTAAATGCCGACCGTCGCCGAGATCGTCGCCCTGCCGGTCATCCAGCAGGGCGAACCCGAGATTCTCTGCGCGACCGGATTCGATCGCCCGATCCGCTGGGTCCACGTCAGTGATGTCCCGGATCTCTCGGAGGTCCTGCAGGGTGGCGAACTGGTGCTGACCACGGGTGCCGCGCTGCGCGCCGCGCCGCTGGACTACCTGCGGTCGGTGGCCGCCGCGCAGGCCGTCGGCGTCGTCGTCGAACTCGGTGCGGGCGCCGTGCCGCTGCCGGTCAACGTCGGCGCGATCGCGGAGGAACTGGGGCTGGCCCTGGTGGCGGTGCGCCGAGTGATCAAGTTCGTCGAGGTGACCGAACAGGTGCACCGGGTGATCGTCGCCGACCAGTACCAGGAGGTCGATTTCGCGCGACAGACGCACGAGGTGTTCACCGACCTGAGCATGCGCCGGGCGACGCCCGCCGGAATCGCCGAGGCCGCGGCGAATCTGCTCGGTGCACCCGTGGTCCTCGAGGACCTCAACCACCAGGCGATCGCGGTGGCGACGGCCGGCCGTCCCACCCCAGATGTGTTGCGCGACTGGCAACGTCGGTCGCGTCAGCACGAGACCGGGGCCGAGCGGACGGACGACTGGGTGATCAGTGAGGTGGGCCGCGGCGACGATGCATGGGGCCGCCTGATCGCGCTGAGCACCGCCGAAGGTGTGGCGGCCAGGTTCACCATGGTGCTGGAGCGGGCATCCCAGGCGCTGGTGCTGCACCGCATGGCCGAGCGCGGCCGCACTGACATCGAACACCAGGCGCAGGCCGGCCTGCTGGAAGACGTTGCGCGCGAGCGTATCCGGTTCGAGGACGAGGCGACCGCGCGTGCCTTCGCGCTGGGCCTGCGGCCGGCGGCGCAGTACCTGCCCGCGACGCTGCGGATCGCGGGCTGGGCGGCTGACGCCGACCCGGTCTCCGAACAACGCCGCAGCGCGCGCCTGCTCGACGTCGTCACGCGGTCGGTGAAGGCATTGGGGCACACCGGATTGTTCTCACTTCGCGGGCCCGGCGAAATCGCCATGGTGCTGTCGCTCAACACGCGTGTGGGCAGCGCGCTGGAGCCGCTGGGCCGGGCCCTGCGGCGCGATGCCGAGCGCGCCGTCGACGCCCACGGCCTGGTGCTCGGTCTCGGCACCCCGGCGCCGGCGTTGATCGAGGCGATCCACCGCATCACCGATGCCGCCCACGTCGCCGAGGCGGCGCTGTCACTGCCCGCGTCGCAGCGCGTCTGCTTCCGGGTCGCCGACATCCGGCTGCGCGGACTGCTCTCGATGCTGCGGTCCGACCCGCGGGTGCAGCGCTTCGCCGAAGGGGAGTTGCGCGCGCTGATCCTGCACGACATCGAAACCGGAGACGCGCTTCTCGACGTCTTGCGCGGATACCTGGAACTCGGCGGCAACAAGACGGCGCTGGCGTCGCGACTACATCTGAGCCGCCCGTCGCTGTACGCGAAGCTGAACCGGATCGAGCAGATTCTGGGCGTCGATCTGGCCGACGGCGAGTCGGCTACCTCATTGCACGTGGCGTTGCTGATCCTGGAGACACGCAACGCTTTCGGTGGCGCCGGCGCGCCGCTGTGACATGCTTCTGACCGTGTCGGGCACATCGCAGAACCGCCAGGGCAATGCCACCCGCGCCAAGTTGGTGAAGACGG
Organism: Mycobacterium sp. SMC-16; assembly: GCF_046250085.1. NCBI lineage: Bacteria > Bacillati > Actinomycetota > Actinomycetes > Mycobacteriales > Mycobacteriaceae > Mycobacterium > Mycobacterium sp. SMC-16. The sequence goes on along the minus strand of NZ_CP176427.1, from coordinate 3,108,147 downwards.
CCGAGAAGCTCTTCGCCGAGCAGGGCGTGGACGCCGTCTCGGTGCGCTCGGTCAACGCCGCGGCCGGCCTCGGGGCCGCTTCGGTGCACTACCACTTCGGTTCCAAGGACGAGTTGCTGCGCGCGGTGGTCCTGGACCTCGGCGCCGCGGTGGGCTCGGCCATCCAGGCGAATGTCGATGTGCTGGCGGCGGATTCGGCCGCGCCGTCGCCCGACGCGTTGGTCCGCGCCGTCACGGCGCCCTACCTGGATCTGCTGCGCCGGCAGCGTACCCGCGGGATGCGCTGGATCAAGATCATGGCGCAGATCACCCAGGCCGGCCCGGCCGACGAAACCATCGAGCCCAAGCTGCGGATCGCCCTGCTGGCGCAGGTCCGGCGGGCCTTCCCGAACGCCGACGCGGACCGGCTCGAGGCGCGCTGGGCGGTGTCGATCATGGGCTTCGTGCAGGGCCTGAGCCGCGCCGACGAATGGGACCGCGCCAAGCTGTCGGCGCCCGCCCTCGAAGCGTTCTACGAAGACCTCGTGACGTTCGTCGTCGGCGGGACCGAGCGCCTCCTCAACTCCTAACCGCGAGCGTGCGTGTCTGCACGCAACACGCCGTGAATTACGTGCACTTTTGTCACGCTCGCGGCTGCTGAGCGCGCCGATATTTGTGGATCACTTGATCCAATCGAGTGATCGGATTACAGTCGGCCGGGCAAGCCGAGACAGCCCGCACCGAGAACCAGGAGACCACCGTGAGCAGCGTTGCCCAGTGGAGCCCGACGTCCATGAAGTTCGGGGCGTTCCTCGCCCCGTACCATCCGCTCGACGCCGACCCGGCGCTGCAGTTGCGCCGCGACATCGACCTGATGACGCACCTGGACCACCTCGGCTTCGAAGAGGCGTGGATGGGGGAGCATCACTCGACCGGTGCCGAGATCGTCCCGGCGCCAGATGTTTTCATCGCCGCTGCGGCCGAACGCACCGAGCGCATCCGCTTCGGCACCGGTGTGATGTCGCTGCCGTACCACCACCCGCTGATCACCGCCGACCGCATCACCCAGCTGGACCTGCAGACCCGTGGTCGGCTGATCGTCGGCACCGGTCCCGGCAAGATTCCGCTCGACGCGCACATGATGGGCATCACGACCACCAACCAGCGCCGCATGCAGGGCGAGGCCCTCGAGGCCGTGCTCGCACTGCTGCGCGGCGAGGTGGTCAACATGGAGACCGACTGGTTCACCCTGCGCGACGCCCGCGCGCAGCTGCCGACCTACAACCCCGCCGGTATCGAGGTCGTCACCGCGTCGACCATCTCGCCCAACGGATCGGTGCTGGCCGGCAAGCACGGCCTCTCGCTGCTGTCCCTGGCGGCCAGCTCGCAGGCCGGCTACGAATCACTCGACCGCAACTGGGTTGTGTACGAACAGGTTTCGGCCGAGAACGGCTACGTCGCCGACCGGTCGACGTGGCGTCTGGTCAACCCGATGTTCATCGCCGAGACGCGCGCGGAGGCCGAGCGCGCCGTCAGCCGTCGCATCCACCACATCGCCGAGTACGTCAACCGGCAGCAGAACATCAATCCGGATTGGGCCCAGACCCCGGCCGGCATCATCGACTACTGGCGCAACGAGTCGCTGGGTGAGTTCGGTCAGGCGATCATCGGCACGCCGGAGGACGCCATCGCGCAGATCGACCGTCTGATCGAGAAGACCGGCGGCTTCGGCACCCTGCTGATCATGCACGTCGACCTCGCCGACTGGGAGAACACCAAGCGCAGCTACGAGCTGTTCGCCTCGGAGGTCATCCCGCACTTCCGTCGTCGCAATGTCGCCCGGCAAGCCAGCCTGCAGTTCGCGCAGGACAACTCCGAGGTGCTCATCGGCAACCTCGTCGGCGCCATCACCAAGGCCTACACCGACTACTACGGGCAGCCGACGGACCTGCCGGCCACCCCGGCACCCGCCAACGAACTCAACACCGCAGGAGCGCGCGCATGAAGGCAGCACAGTTCATCGACGGCCAGTTCGCCGTGACCGACGTGCCGGAGCCCCCGGCCACCGGACCCGGCCAGCTGCGCATCAAGGTGGCCGCATGCGGCATCTGCGGCAGCGACCTGAGCATGTCCAAGGACCCGTGCCGGTTCGTGTCCGTCGCCGCCGGCGCCGGCTTCCCGTTCGCCGTCTTCGACGCCACCCGTCCGGTGGTGCTGGGGCACGAATGGGCGGGCGTCGTCGTCGAAACCGGCGAGGGCGTCGAGGATTTCACGGTCGACGACCGCGTCACCGGCCTCGGTATCACCACCGAGCAGAACGGGATGCCGACCATCATCGGCTACTCGAACGACTACCACGGGGCCTTCGGCGAGTACATCGTCGTCGACGCGTTCTGGGTCCGGCACGTGCCCGACGGCCTGTCGCTGGAGCATGCCGCTCTGGCCGAGCCGCTACACGTCGGCGAGATGCACATGCAGCAGTCCGGGCTGACGGCCGCGGATACCGCACTCGTGATCGGCTGCGGTTCGATCGGTCTGGGCACGATCCTCGCCGCGAAAGCTGCCGGCGCGCACCTGGTCATCGCGTCCGAGCCGTCGCCGAAGCGGCGCGAACTGGCCACGAAGATGGGCGCCGACATCGTCGTCGACCCGGGCGAGCAGGACCCCATCGAGGTCTACAACGAGTTGCTGGGTAGCGGCAAGACCGGCGGCGGCCTGCTGATCGCCTACGAGTGCAGCGGCCGGGTCGGCACGCTCAACACCCTGACGCACACGCTGCCATGGGGTTCGCGGATTCAGGTGGTGGCATCGCCGTTCGCCGAGGAGACCATCATCCCGGTGGTGGCGCAGATGCGGCAGATCGCGATCAACTTCGGTCACGGCCCCTATGAGCAGGCGTACGAGAAGGTGCTGGCTCGACTGGCTGCCGGTGAGATCGACGCAGAAGCCCTGATCACGGGACGTACCGGGCTCGACGGCATCGCAGATGCGTTCACGGCACTGCGGAATCCGGACGAGCACGTCAAGATCCTGGTACTGCCGTCCTGAGATCGTGAGCAGCGTTACCGACGTGTAGCCGTGTCGATCACGGGACAGGCGGGCCCGGGTGCGGCACAGTTAACTGTATGGCCGGTCAAATGATTCCGAAGCCCAGCGACCTGAAGGCCGCGGCCCAATCCGCCGTCGATGCTGCCCAGTCCGCCGTCGAGATGACGCAGGCGGTGGCCAGCGGTGCCTTGCGCATTCCGCCGGCCTCCGTCCAACTCGCCGCCCAGGTCCCCGATCTCATCGAGAATCTGGCGGTGGCCACCGAGCGGCTCAACGCGACGATCGACCGCACCGAGCGGGTCATGGCCATGGCCGATCCCATGTTCCGCACGCTCGACGCCCTGCTGCCGCAACTCGAAGCCCTGGTCAATACCGGCAACGAGGTGTTCCGGCTGCTGTCGAACATTCCTGGGGTGTCGAGGCTGAACCCCTTCGGCGGTGGGCCCAAGCCGCCGCAAGACAAGTGATTTGTGCACGATTTTCCGCGGCCAGCGCGGAAAATCGTGCACAAATCACTGCAGGGCGTTGAAGCGGATCGCCAGTCCGTCGATGAATGCGGTGAGGGCCAGCTCGAAACCGGCCGTGTCGATCTGGTCGGCCTTGCCGCGCAGTAGATGTGCCTGGCCCATGTGCGGGTAGCGGTCGCGGTAGACCTGCACGTCGTCGGTGAACCCGCGTGAGAAGGAGCCGACGGTCGACCCGAGCACCAGTGACCGGGTGGCGGCGCCGATCAGGGTCGCTTCGCGCGGTGGCCAGCCGGCGCCGACCAGTCCGCCGTGTACGGCGTCGGCGATCCGCAGACTCACATCGCGTCGGCCCGGTCCGGTCGCGAGGTAGGGCACGAGATTCGGGTGTGCTGCCAGCGCGGCGCGGTGCGAGCGCGCCCACGCGGCCAGCGCGTCCTGCCAGTCGTCGCCGCGGTCGAACCCGGACGTGTCGATTTCCCCGGCAACGCGACTCGCGACGGCGTCGAGCACGTCGTCCTTGGTGGGGTAGTGCTTGTACAGCGACGACGCCTGCACGCCGAGTTCGGCGGCCAGCTTGCGCATCGACATCTCGGCGAGGCCGTCGCGATCGATCAATTCCAATGCGGTGTCACGGATGAGTTCGCGGTTGAGCAGCGGTACGCGGGGCCTGCCCATCTGCGTCTCCCTTGAATTAGCGAACGTCGTTAGCTTATTGTGACAGCAACAAGCTAACACTGTTCACCACTTCTGAGGAGATGTCTGTGAAACGCGAGGTCTACAGCGAAGAGCACGAGGATTACCGGGCCATGATCCGGGCCTTCGTCGAGGCCGAGGTGAGTCCCGTCTACGACGAGTGGTTCGAGAAGGGCCTGGTGCCGCGCGAGTTCTACTACAAACTCGGCGAACTCGGTATCTTCGGCGCGGAAATCCCGGAGGAGTACGGCGGCGAGGGCCTGACCTCGTACAAGTTCCAGGCGATCCTGACCGAGGAACTGGCGCGCGCCGCAGTGTCGTTCGGCGGCTCCAGCGTGCACGTCGGCCTGTGTCTGCCGTACATCCGCGACATCGGCAACGAAGAGCAGAAGAAGCGCTGGTTCCCCGGCATGCTCAGCGGCGAGATCATGTTCGCGATCGCGATGACCGAGCCCGGCACCGGTTCCGACCTCGCCGGAATGCGTACCACCGCAAAGCTTTCCGAGGATGGCACCCACTACGTCCTCAACGGCTCCAAGACCTTCATCACCGGTGGTGTGCACGCCGATCGCGTGATCGTCTGTGCCCGTACCTCGGCCCCCAAGGAAGACGACCGCCGTTTCGGCATCTCGCTGCTGGTGGTCGACACCAAGCTGGAGGGCTACTCGGTCGGCCGCAAGCTCGACAAGCTGGGCTTGCGCTGCTCGGACACCGCCGAGCTCAACTTCACCGACGTCAAGGTCCCCGTCGAGGACATCCTCGGCGAGGCCGACCAAGGCTTCAACTACCTCGGCCAGAACCTGCCGCGGGAACGGCTCGGTATCGCCGTCAGCGCCTACGCGCAGGCCAAGGCCGCCGTCCGGTTCGCCGTGCAGTACACGAAGGACCGCACCGTGTTCGGCAAGCCGGTCGCGTCGTTCCAGAACACCAAGTTCGAGCTCGCCGCCTGCCAGGCCGACGTCGATGCGATGGAAGCCGTCGTCGACCGTGCCATGGAGGCGCACGACCTCGACGAGCTGTCCGCCGCCGACGCCGCCAAGGCCAAGCTGTTCTGCACCGACGCGGCAGCGCGCGTGATCGACCGCTGCCTGCAACTGCACGGTGGCTACGGCTACATCAACGAGTACCCGATCGCCCGGCTGTATGCCGACAACCGCGTCGGCCGTATCTACGGCGGCACCAGTGAGGTCATGAAGATGATCATCGCGAAGGACATGGGGCTCTAAATCGACTGTCGCAGTGTGCGAAGGCGCCCGTCGGAGTAACTTCACTCTTGGGCGCCTTCTGCATTTTCGGCTCGGGTGAGGTGCCCGAATCGAGGGAACGACGCAAGTGGCAGCCCCACGACACCACGTGCACGTGTGCGACCACCCGCTCACGCGGGGGCAGGCACGCCGGCTCAGTCGGCGCTTCGCCGTCGCGGGCGTCCAGATCGACCCCGGCCGCCTCCAGGAGATCGCGGCGGGTGCCGCCACCGTCGGGGACGAACACATCGATGTCGCATTCGCGATGGTCGCGGTGGGCTATGTCGAGGAATGCCACAACGCCAAATGGGCGCGCGTTCGCCGCAGGCTGGGCCGCTGGATGCTGGTGGGTGCGATGATCGTGTTGAGTCTGTGTCTGCTGATCAGCCTGGCGATGGCCATGCTCACGCTGATGCAGCCGACGTTCACGGGGGTATGAGGAGTCGAGATCGAGAACGTACTGACGCGCTGGGCGATCGGGGTCATCGCCTTCGCGATGATCGTCGTCGCGGCTGTCCTGCCGTGGTACACCGCGCACAACGACCATGGCCACGGTTCGATGAGTGGCTGGGGAATCTGGGACATCAGCGGAAATCTCGGTGCCGAGTTGCGCCCGCTGCCCTTTGCCGTGCTGATCGTGCTCGCGGCCGGCACGATGATCGTCGCCGCGGTGCGCGCGAGGTTCGGCACCGCATTGGCCGCCGCCATCGCCTGCTTCGTGGTCAGTCTGCTGCCGTTGATGACGGGCGGCGCGGTCGACCGGCGGCTCGCCGGAAGTGATTCCGTCGCAGTCGTTCTCGGCCAGGCGGTATACCCGATGATCGTCGTCGGCGTCGTGGCCTGCGTGGTGAGCTGGATCGGCTATGCGCGGTGTGTGCTGCGTGCGGCGCCGAGAGCCGAGGCCGAGGTCCAGCCGGCCTGACCGGCATTCCACTGATCGGACGTCGGGCCTGTCCGGGCCCCCGCCCTGCGATTTACTTCGGCCATGGGTGCACAGGAACTGTTCGGTGGTGGCGTCGCGGTCATCACGGGTGCCGGCTCGGGGATCGGGGCCGGTCTGGCCCGGTACGCGGCGAAACTTGGGATGACGACGGTGCTGGCCGACGTCGACGCGGCCGCGGTCGCTGCCCTGCGCGACGAGCTGTCCGCAGCCGGCGCGACGGCCGTCGACGCGGTATGCGACGTCCGCGACGCCGAGGCCGTGCAGGCTCTGGCCGACCGGGTCAATGGTGAGATCGGGCCGGTGCGCCTACTGGTCAACAACGCCGGCATCGAGCAGTTCGGTTACCTGTGGGACACCCCGGTCGCCAACTGGGAGCGCGTCATGGACATCAATGTCAGTGGTGTCTTCCATGGCGTGCGGGCTTTCCTGCCGGCCATGCTGGCCTCCGAGGAACCCGCGTGGGTGTGGAACATGTCGTCCGTCGGTGGGGTTTCGACGGTGCAACTGCAGGCGCCGTACATCGTCAGCAAGCACGCCGTGCTGGCCCTGACCGAGTGCCTGCGCGTCGAGGTCGAGCTGGCCGGCCACGACGAGCGCGTGTGTGTGCAGGCGGTGCTGCCCGGACCGGTGCAGTCGAACATCTTCACCGCGGCCGGCGGCGTCGACGGCGGAAAAGGGGACGCCGCCGACGCGTCAGAGTCGGAGCGCACCGCGATGCACCAGATCACCGCCATGGATCCGATGACCGCCGCGGAGATCATCTTCGATCAGTCGGCCGCCGGTGGCTTCTACCTCACCACCCACCCCGACGCCGTCGCCGGTGCCATGACCGAACGCGCCCGGGTCCTGCGCGAGCAGGCGATCCCGAAGCTGCGGTCCCGCCGGTTCGCCGCCAAGTGACAAATCAGACGAGCGAGGCCAGGAGCGCGGCCAGTCCGTACTCGAACACCGCGTCGTAGTCGGTGGGGGAGCGAAGGGCGTCGACCAGCTGCTGATCCGGCCAGTCGTCGCCCCACAGCGAGGCGTCCTCTTCCTCGTGCTCGCCACTGCGAATCGCCGAAAACTGCATCAGCGCAGACGAAATCACGTGCACCTCGATGGAGCGCAAGGCCAGGGCCGCCTGATTGCCGGTGATCCCCAGCGCGGCGAGTTCGGCGGCGAGGGTCTGCTGCACCGACTGGAACAGCGACGGTGTCCGGTCGCGTTCGTGTGCGATGGCCATCAGATGCTGGCGTTCGATGAGCGCGATGCGCTGTGCGCGGGCCAGCGAGACGATGCGTTCCTCCGGGGTGTCACCGGTGGCCGGCAGGCTCGCCATCACCTCGATCAGCCGGTCGATGAGGTGGTCGAACAGCTTGTCCCGGCCCCCGACGTGCCAGTAGATGGACGTGACGGCGACACCGAGATGCTCCGACAGGCTGCGCATGGAGAAGCCCTCGACACCGTCGCGCTCCAGAAGCGCCGCGGCGGTATCCAGGATGAGTTGAGCGTCAACAGTTTTCGACGGACCCTCCGACCCGCGCTGGGTTGCCTCAGCCATGACCACCTCCTTCAGCCTCGCCGAACACCTAATCACACCGGGGCCGCGTCCTGCCTCTGGATCTGCGGCCCATCACGGTGTAACACTGTTACAGTACTGCCGCTGGCGGACGTTCGGGGGCGGCAACGAGGGAGCAGATGTGTTCGATCTGAAGATCACCGGTGGCACTGTCGTCGACGGCACGGGGGCCGACCGGTTCACCGCCGATGTCGCGATCAAGGACGGCAAGATCGTCGAAGTGCACCGCCGCGGCCCGAACGACCCTGTGCTGTCGGGTGATTCGGCCCAGACGATCGATGCCGGCGGCAAGATCGTCGCGCCCGGGTTCGTGGACATCCACACCCACTACGACGGCCAGGTGAGCTGGGACAGCGTGCTGGAGCCCTCGAGCAACCACGGAGTGACAACGGTCGTCGCGGGCAACTGCGGCGTCGGCTTCGCACCGGTGCGCCCGGGCCAGGAGGAGTGGTTGATCGCCCTCATGGAGGGTGTCGAGGACATCCCGGGCACCGCCCTGACCGAGGGCATCACATGGGGCTGGGAGAGCTTCGGCGAGTACCTCGACGTCATCGGGCAGCGTGAACTTGCCGTCGACATGGGCACCCAGATCGCGCACGGCGCGGTCCGCGCATACGCCATGGGAGAGCGCGGCGCCCGCAACGAACCGGCCAACGCCGACGACATCAAAGCCATGGCGAAAGTGGTCCAGGAGGCGATAGAGGCCGGCGCCCTGGGCTTTTCGTCGTCGCGGACACTGGCACACCGCGCCATGGACGGCGAACCGGTGCCCGGCACGTTCGCCGCCGAAGATGAGTTGTTCGCGCTGGGCCGGGCCACCGCGGCCGGTGGCGCGGCGGTCTTCGAGCTGGCCCCGCAGGGCGCGGCCGGCGAGGACATCATCGCGCCGCGCAAGGAACTCGACTGGATGCGCCGGCTCGGCGAGGAGATCGACTGCGCCCTGAGTTTCGCGCTCATCCAGGTCGACGCCGACCCCAATCTGTGGCGTGAACAACTCGACCTGTCGGCTGCCGCGCACCAGGCGGGCAGCAGGCTGTTCCCGCAAGTGGCGGCGCGCCCGTTCGGCATGCTCCTGGGCTTCCCCGGCCATCACGCCTTCACCCACCGGCCGACCTACCGTCGGCTGGTCGCCGAATGCACGCGCGAGGAGCTGGCCGAGAAGCTGGCCGAGCCCGCGGTGCGGGCCGCGATCCTGGCCGAGGATGACCTGCCGATCGACCCCACCAAGTTGTTCGACGGCATGTTCATGCTGGCGCAGAATGCGGCAAATCGCCTGTACCACATCGGCGAACCGCCCGACTACGAGCCGACCGTCGAGCGCACGGTCGCGGCGATCGCGGAGCGCCGCGGCGTGGACCCGCTGGCGGCGATGTACGACCTGATGCTGGAAGCCGACGCCGGCGCCATGCTCATGTATCCGATGTTCAACTACTCGGACGGCAACCATGACGCCATCCGCGAGATGCTCACGCATCCCGCCGGGGTGCTCGGCCTTTCGGACGGCGGCGCGCACTGCAGCATGATCTGCGACGCGTCGTACCCGACCTTCCTGCTGACGCACTGGGCCCGCGATCGCCACCGCGGCGAGAAGCTGCCGCTGGAGTACGTCATCCGCAAGCAGTCGCATGACACTGCCCAGCTGTACGGGATGTCCGACCGCGGCGTCATCGCCGTCGGTAAGAAGGCCGATCTCAACGTCATCGATCTGGACGCGCTGACCCTGCACGCGCCGAAGATGGTGCACGACCTGCCCGCCGGCGGAAAACGCTTGGTGCAGGGCGCAAGTGGCTACGACGCGACGATCGTGAGCGGCACCGTGACCCGTCGGAATGGCATCGACACCGGTGCGCGGCCGGGCCGGTTGGTCCGCGGCATCCGCTAGGCTTACGCGCCCAGACAGGGATTGGAATCCCGATGATTCCAGGGTGCCTCCCGCGCGACGTCGACAGCGGAGCACCGGTGCGGACGGCCGCGCCGATGCCTTTCATGTCGGGTGCCTGAGACGGCTGTCATTCGGCACGAGGTACGTTGCCGACGCGCCGACCCGTCTTATGAAAGGCGTTGGCAGCAGCCCCTTTTGATGACGCGCGCCATGCTGCTCGCGCGCCCTCGGTGATCTGATCGGCCTGGCTACATGAGCGGCGGTGCCGCCGACACATGTGAGCCGGACCGGACCTGCCGCACAGCCGGCCAACTATTCCCTTACCTGGCACTGACGGTGCCGCAGCCGCTGCGATCTGCGCGCGGCTCGGCACAGTGGTCGTATGTCCGATTCGTTTCATCTGGCCGTGGCGTTGGACGGCGCCGGCTGGCATCCGGCCGCCTGGCGCGAACCCGACGCGCGACCCGCAGACCTCTTCGACGCCGGCTACTGGACCGACCTGGTTCTCGAGGCGGAACGCGGCGCGTTGGACTTCGTGACCATCGAGGACTCGTTGGCAGTGCAATCCGACGACCCCTTCGTTCCGGACCGGCGCGTCGACCGGGTGCGGGGCCGGTTGGACGCCGTGCTGATCGCGGCGCGGATCGCGCCCCGTACCCAGCGCATCGGACTGGTGCCGACCGCCGTTGTCACGCACACGGAGCCGTTCCATGTGTCGAAATCCATCGCGACGCTCGATTACGTGAGCTCCGGCCGGGCCGGCGTGCGCGTCCAGATCGCCGGCCGTCCGGATGTGGCTGCGCACTTCGGGCGACGTGAGGCCGCGGACCGGTCGCAGGCGCTTGAATACCTCGCCGAGACTGCGGATTACGTCGAGGTGCTGCGCCGGTTATGGGACAGCTGGGAGGACGACGCCGAGATCCGGGATGCTGCCACCGGGCGCTTCATCGATCGGGACAAGCTGCACTACATCGACTTCACCGGCCGCTGGTTCTCGGTCAAGGGTCCGTCCATCACACCGCGCCCACCGCAGGGCCAGCCGATCGTCGCGGCATTGGGTCACGGCCGAGCCGGCCACGAGGTGATCGCCGGAAGCGCGGATGTCGGGTTCGTCACCCCTCGAGATGCCGCGCAGGCCGCCGAGGTCGTCGACGAAGTCCGTGGGCTGCAACATGATGCGGGCCGCGGGTCCGAGACCCTGCACATCTTCGGCGATGTGGTGGTGTTTCTCGACGACAGCGAGTCGGCAGCGCAGGCCCGCCGGCGTCGGCTCGATGATGTTGCCGGTGCCGAATATCGGAGCGACGCAGCGGTTTTCGCCGGCACCGCCGCGCAGCTGGCCGACGTGCTGACGGAATGGCACAGTGCCGGGCTGACGGGATTTCGGCTGCGGCCGGCAACCCTGCCGGACGACCTGCTTCAGATCACCGAACAACTGGTGCCCGAACTGCGGCGCCGCGGACTCTTCCGCGGCGGCTACGAATCGAACACATTGCGTGGACTGCTCGGGCTGTCGCGTCCGGCCAACCGTTATGCAAGGAGCAGCCAATGAGCAAGCCGGTCAAGCAGATTCACCTCGCGGCGCACTTTCCGGGCGTCAACAACACCACGGTGTGGAGCGACCCGGCGGCCGGCAGCCACATCGAGTTCAGCTCGTTCGCGCACTTCGCGAAGACGGCCGAGCGCGGGAAATTCGACTTCCTCTTCCTGGCCGAGGGATTGCGCCTGCGGGAGCAGAACGGACAGATCTACGATCTCGACGTCGTCGGGCGTCCGGACACCTTCACGGTGCTGGCGGCGCTGGCCGCGGTGACCGAGCGAATCGGATTGACAGGCACCATCAATTCGACCTTCAACGAGCCCTACGAGGTGGCTCGGCAGTTCGCGTCGCTGGACCACCTTTCCGAGGGTCGCGCGGCCTGGAACGTCGTGACATCGTGGGATGCGTTCACGGGCGAGAACTTTCGCCGCGGTGGGTTCCTGGCTGAGGACCAGCGCTACGAGCGGGCCAAGACCTTCCTGCAGACGACGCTGGAGCTGTTCGACTCGTGGCGCGGCGACGAGATCGTGGCCGACAAGACCGGCGGCGTGTTCCTGTCCGATCCCGATGCCGGCGCGTTCGAGCACACGGACGGTCACTTCGCCATCCAGGGCCGGTTCAACGTGCCGCGCAGCCCGCAGGGGCGTCCCGTGATCTTCCAGGCGGGCGACTCGGACGAAGGCCGTGAGTTCGCGGCGTCCGCGGCGGACGCCATCTTTTCCCGGCACAGCACCCTTGAGGCCGGACAGGCGTTCTATACCGATGTCAAGGGCAGGCTGGCACGCTACGGACGGCGCCATGACGAGTTGCTCATCCTGCCGGCTGCGACGTTCGTCATCGGCGACACCGATGACGAGGCGGCCGACCTCGCCCACGAGATCCGGCTCGCCCAGGTGTCCGGGCAGACCGCGATCAAGTTTCTCGAACAGCTCTGGAATCGCGACCTTTCCGACCACGACCCGGACGGACCGCTGCCGGCGGTGGACCCGGTCGTGGGGGAGAACACCATCGCGCGCGGCCGGGCCAGTGTGCGCATGTTCCGGGACCCGCTCGCGATCGCCGCCGAATGGCGGGCCAAGGCGGAGGCGCAGCACCTCACCACCCGCGAGCTGATCGTCGAAGTCACCGGTCGGCAATCGTTCATCGGATCGCCCCAGACCATCGCGGCGACGATCGACGAGTTCGTTCAGGCCGATGCCAGTGACGGGTTCATCCTGGTCCCGCACCTCACCCCGGGCGGACTCGATGCCTTTGTCGACCGGGTGGTCCCGCTGCTGCAGGAGCGCGGCACGTACCGCACCGACTACGTAGGTGCCACGTTGCGCGACCACCTGGGACTGGCGCCGCTGCCACGGCCGGCAGTGCGCACGAATGTCTCCGCAGAAGTGGCGTCGTAGCTCATGGCTACTCCACTGACCGTGCTCGATCTGGTGCCGATCTCGTCGGGTTCGACTGCGCCGCAGGCGCTACGGAACAGCGTCGACCTCGCCAAGCGGGCGGAGGCCCTGGGCTACGCCCGCTATTGGTTCGCCGAACATCACCTCAATCCCGGCATTGCCGGCACCTCACCCGCTGTGCTTCTCGCGCTGACCGCTGCGGAGACCTCGACGATCCGACTGGGCTCGGGGGCAGTGCAGATGGGTCACCGGACCGCGGTGGCGACGGTGGAGGAGTTCGGTCTGCTCGACGCGCTGTATCCGGGCCGATTCGACCTCGGCCTGGGGCGCTCGGGTGGGAAGCCGCGCGAACCCAAGGTACCGGTGAGTGCCTCGGTGGGCAGCCGGGCCGGCAACGGTTCGCATGGCCTGTTGATTCCGCCGAAGTTCGATCCGCGACCGCTGTTGCAGTCTCCGCGGTTCGCGCTCCAACGGGCGCTGCTGCAGCTGCCCGGTGCGCAATCGCAGGACTACACCGACCAGATCAACGACATCCTGGCGTTGCTCGCCGGGGTCTACCGCGACGCGGACGGACTGGCGGCGCGGGTCGTGCCCGGGGAGGGTGCCGACCTCCAGATCTGGATCCTGGGCAGCAGTGCCGGTGAGAGCGCCGAGGTCGCCGGCACCAGGGGCCTGCGGTTTGCGAGCAACTACCACGTCGCTCCGGCGTCGGTCCTCGAGGCGACCGACGCCTACCGGGCGGCGTTCCGCCCATCGACCGAACTCGACGAGCCGCACGTCGCCGTCTCGGCCGACGTTGTTGTCGCCGACGATGAGGCGACCGCCCGCGAGCTGGCCACCGGATACGGCCTGTGGGTGCGCAGCATCCGCACCGCCGAAGGGGCCATCCCGTTTCCCGCGCCGGCCGAAGCGCGGGCGCACACCTGGACGGCCGCCGAACGTGAGCTCGTCGCCGACCGCGTGGACACCCAGTTCGTCGGGTCCGCCGCACAGGTCGCCGACAAGCTGGAGCGGCTGCGCGACGCCACCGGTGCCGACGAGTTGATCATCACCACCATCACGCACGACCACCGGGATCGGGTCCGCTCGTACGAGCTGTTGGCCGAGGAATGGTCCCGACGGTGAACAAGAATGAATAGATGTCTGGCGCCGCAGCCCCTTTCAGGGGTGCGCTTACGCTGGACCCATGACACCGGGCAGCGGCCTTTTCCAGATCGAGGACTGCGTCGACGAAGCGGGGGCGGTGACGCTGCCGCCCGGCGCGACGCTGATCGCGCTCATCGACGGGAACATCGCGCATCTGCCCGACATGGTGGCATACCGCTACCTGGACTACTCCGGTAGCGAGCCGCGCACTTTCGAGGTGACCTGGTCCGAGCTCGGCGTGCGGCTGGCGGCCATCGCGGCCCGGGTGCAGGCGGTCACGCAGCGCGGTGATCGCGTCGCCATCATGGCGCCGCAGGGGCTCGACTATGTCTTCGGGTTCTTCGCGGCGATCAAGGCCGGTGCCATTGCGGTCCCGCTGTTCGCGCCCGAATTACCCGGGCACGCCGAGCGTTTGGACACCGCACTGCACGACGCGCGGCCGGCAGCTATCTTGACGACGGCCGCGGCGCGGCCGGCGGTCACCGAATTCCTCTCGGCACACCCGGATCTGGGTACTCCGACCGTCATCGCCACCGACGAGGTGCCGGACGACGCGGGCGTTTCGTTCGAACCCGTCCATCTCGAGATTGACGACGTCTCGCACCTGCAGTACACCTCAGGAGCGACCCGGCCGCCGGTCGGCGTGGAGATCACCCATAAAGCGGTGGGCACCAACCTGATTCAGATGATCTTGTCCATCGACATGCTGGACCGCAACACCCATGGCGTCAGCTGGCTGCCGCTGTATCACGACATGGGTCTGTCGATGATCGGATTTCCCACGGTGTACGGCGGGCACTCGACGTTGATGTCACCCACCGCGTTCATCCGCCGGCCGCTGCGGTGGATCCAGGCGTTGTCGGACGGTTCGAAGGTGGGCCGAGTGGTCACCGCCGCACCGAATTTCGCCTACGAATGGGCAGCGCACCGGGGTGCGCCGACCCCGGATGACGACATCGATCTGGCGAACGTGGTGATGATCGTCGGGTCGGAGCCGGTCAGCATGGATGCCATCAAGAGCTTCAACTCGGTCTTCGAATCGTTCGGACTGCCGAAGACGGCGATCAAGCCGTCGTACGGCATCGCCGAGGCCACACTGTTCGTCTCCAACATCGCACCTGACGCGGAGGCGACGGTGCGGTACTTCGACCGCGGGCAGCTGGCGTCGGGAGTAGCGGTGCCGGTGTCCGAGGACGCCCCGGGTGCGGTTGCGCAGGTGGCCTGCGGGCAGCCGGCGAGCAGTCTGTGGGTGGTGATGGTGGACCCGACCACTGGAATCGAACAACCCGACGGCCGAGTCGGCGAGATCTGGTTGCAGGGCGACAACATCGGCCGCGGTTACTGGGGTCTGCCGGAGGCGACTCGTGACGTTTTCCATGCCCGGCTGCACGGCGCCTTGCCGCTGAACAGTCACGCCGACGGCTCCGACGTCGACGGATCCTGGTTGCGGACAGGCGATCTCGGTTTCTACCTCGACGGCGAGCTGTACGTCACGGGCCGGCTGGCCGACGTGATCACGGTCGGCGGGCAGAACCACTATCCGCAACACCTCGAGACGACGGCCGCCGATGCCTCACCCCTGGTGCGGCGAGGCTATGTGGCGGCTTTCACCGTGCCGTGCGACGGTGGTGAACAGCTCGTGATCATCGCCGAACGAGCGTCGGGCACGGCCCGCCATGATCCACAGCCGGCGATCGAGTCGGTCGGTGCACTCGTAGCGGAGCGGCACGGCGTGGCCGTCGCCGACGTTCGGCTGCTGCCCGCCGGTGGCATCCCGCGAACCACCAGTGGGAAGCTCGCGCGCCGCGCCTGTCGAGCCGCTTATCTGGACGGCGCGCTGTAGTCCGCTATGACCGCCCTCATATTCGAGCCCGCCGAAAGTCGCTGATCGCGTCCTTGAGGCATCACTGCGCCTCTTCTTGACTCCTCGATATGAACACGATCATAATTCGGGTCAATACTTGCGCCCGCCAGGAGTCGCCCGATGCCGCCCGACACTCGCCAGTCGATGGTGCTCGCCGCAGTCGAGCTGTTGCGCGAGCGCGGCGTCGACGGTGTCACGCTCGATGCTGTGCTGAGCCGCAGCGGCGCGCCTCGAGGCTCCATCTACCACCACTTTCCGGATGGACGTGCCCAGATCATCGACGAGGCCGCGCAGCTCAGCGGCGATGCCATCTCCCGGCTGATCGCCAAAGCGGCACCTGACGGTCCGGCCGCCGTCGTCGACGCCGTGACGGGCTTCTGGCGGAAGCTTCTGCGCCAGAACAAGTTCGCGGTCGGCTGCCCGGTGGTGTCCATTGCCGTCAGTGCCGCGCCGGGCTCGGCACTGGCTCAGCATGCCAATCAGATTTTCCGCACCTGGCATCAGTTGGTCACCGATTGCCTCGTGGCCGATGGCGTCGGCACCGTCGTTGCCCGCCGGCTGGCCACCATGTCGCTCGGTGCCATCGAAGGTGCGATCACCATGTGCCGCGCCACATCGAGCCTGCAGCCACTCGATGATGTCAACGCCGAACTGAAGCTGCTGTTGGCGGCCCGGACCCTCTTTGCGGCCGGCGCAAGTACACCGAAGGGAAGTTGAACTCATGGAGTGGACCGGTGCGGTGTATGCCGACGCCCCGACCGTCGAGGTCTCGACGTGGATCGACGCGCCCGTGGCACGGGTGTGGGAACTGGCCTCGGACATCACGGTGATGCCCGAGTGCAGTTCCGAGTTGCAGCGAGTCGAGTGGCTCGGGGACTGCGACGCACCGTGTCTCGGTGCCCGCTTCGTCGGCCACAACAGCCACCCCGCACTCGGGGACTGGTCGACCGAGTGCGAGATCGTCGAGTACGAACCACAGCACGTGATGGCGTGGGCCATCGGCGATGCCGGCAATCCGACCGCAACCTGGCGCTTGAGCCTGCGTCCCGAGGGCACCGGAACCCGCCTGGTGGAGTGGGCTCAGATGGGACCCGCGCCGTCGGGCTTGTCGCTGGCGATCACCCGGATGCCCGACAAGGAACAGAAGATCGTCTTCAACCGTCTCCGCGAATTCGAGTCCGGGATGCAGAGCGTCCTCGCGCACATCAAGCAGCGGGCCGAGAGCTGATGCGCGCGGCGACGACGGTCGAGGCTGCGAGCCTCGGAAACTGGGACCACCAGAGACTTTTCGTCTCCGAGGCCGAGAAGATGGGTCTGGACATCTGTTGGGTCGCCGAGGCATGGGGATCCGACGCGCCGTCTGCACTGGGGTACTACGCGGCATGCACGGAGCGGATGTTGTTGGGCTCCGGCATCATTCAGCTCGGCACCCGCACGCCGGTGGCCATCGCGCAGGCCGCGATCACGCTGTCGAATCTGTCCGGCGGGCGCTTCCTGCTGGGCCTCGGTGCTTCGGGACCGCAGGTCATCGAGGGACTGCACGGCGTGCCGTTCGCCAAGCCACTGGGCCGGATGCGCGAGACCATCGACATCATCCGCCAAGCCGCCGCCGGCGACAGGGTCTCGTACTCCGGCAAGCAGTTCCAGGTCCCGCTGCCGGGCGGCGATGTCAAGCCGATGCGGCTGTCGATGCGGGCGGAGCACGAAATACCGCTGTACATCGCCAGTCTCACGCCCGCCATGTTGCGGTTGACCGGCGAGGTCGCCGATGGCTGGCTCGGCACCAGCTTCGTTCCTGAAGGCGCGGACGAGGCGTATTTCGCGCACCTGGACGAGGGTCTGACCCGTTCACAACGCAGCCGCGCCGATCTCGACATCTGCCAGGGCGCCGAGGTGTCGTTCGCTCGCGACGAGGCCCACCTCAAGACGATGATCGACGCCCGGAAGTCCGAGTTGGCGTTCAGTCTCGGTGGCATGGGCTCGGCCTCGACAAATTTCTACAACCAGGCGTACAGCCGGCAGGGCTGGGCCGAGATCGCGGCCGCGGTCCGCGAACGCTGGCAGTCCGGTGACCGCGCCGGCGCGGCAGCGCTGATCACCGACGAGATGATCCTGGCCACCACCTTGATCGGTACCCCGGACATGGTGCGTGACCGCCTGCAAGTGTGGTGCGACGCGGGCGTCGACACCGTCCGGATCTACCCGGCGGGCGACACGCTGGAGGAACGGTTCACCACCCTCGGCGCGGCGATCGACATGGTGCATTCGATCGAGCGGTGATCCGACAGGCCTGACGGCGGCGGGCACATCATAGGGATTTCCCTTATTTGCTGGATGGGGACGCGGACGTAGCGTCGAACCGTGGTTCGAGCTGGCCAGCACACCGCGATTCGTCTGCCATGTTCCAGCGCCCGAGGAGATGTGGCTAAGTCCCCTGGGGTGGTGGGAATTCGGGGACGGGGCTGAGGTGGGCGGAGATGTTCAGGCCGTGTCGGTGCCGGTGTTGGGGTGGGCCATCGCGTAGTGGTCAGTGAGTTACGTACCAAAGTGACTCACCGAAGGAAACCGCGCGATGACCCTTGACCATTCTGCCCTGCTCGCTCAGCTCGATGCACTGAAGTCCGCTGACTCGGGTGCGGTGTTCGCCGAGTTGATCCGTTCCGGGTTGCAGCAGCTCATCGAGGCCGAGGCCACCGCGGCGATCGGCGCGGGCCGTTACGAACGCAGCGACGGCCGCACGGTGCACCGCAACGGGCACCGCCCCAAGACCGTCTCCACGACCGCCGGGGACATCGAGGTGCAGATCCCCAAGCTACGGGCGGGATCGTTCTTCCCGTCGCTGCTGGAACCCCGCCGGCGTATCGACAAGGCGCTGCACGCGGTCATCATGGAGGCCTACGTGCACGGGGTGTCCACCCGCAGCGTCGATGACCTGGTGACGGCGATGGGCGTGCAGACCGGGGTGTCCAAGTCGGAGGTGTCGCGGATCTGCGCCGGCCTGGACCGCGAGATCACAGCGTTTCGGGAACGCTCGCTGACCCACACCAGCTTCCCCTACGTGTTCTGCGATGCCACCTTCTGCAAGGTCCGCGTGGGGGCGCACGTGGTCTCCCAGGCCCTGGTGGTCGCGACCGGCGTGTCGATCGACGGCACCCGTGAGGTGCTGGGCACCGCGGTCGGTGACAGCGAGTCGTTCGAGTTCTGGCGCGAGTTCCTCGCCTCGCTTAAGGCGCGCGGCCTATCGGGGGTGCACCTGGTCATCTCCGATGCGCACGCTGGGTTGAAAGTCGCTGTGGCACAGCAGTTCACGAACTCATCGTGGCAGCGGTGCCGGGTGCATTTCATGCGGAACCTGCATACCGCGGTATCGGCCAAACACGCCCCGGCGGTTACCGCGGCGGTCAAGACCATCTTCGCTCACACCGAACCCGACGAGGTCGCCGCGCAGTGGGACCGGGTCGCCGACACCCTGGCCGCGTCGTTCCCGAAGGTGGCCGCGATGATGGGCGAGGCCAAGACCGACGTGTTGGCGTTCACTGCGTTCCCGAAGGCGCATTGGCAGAAGATCTGGTCGAATAATCCGATAGAGCGTCTGAATAAAGAGATCAAGCGTCGGGCCGATGTCGTGGAGATCTTCCCCAATCCGGCGGCGTTCCTTCGCCTGGCCACCGCGGTGGTCATCGAATCCCACGACGAGTGGCAGGTCACCCGCCGCTACCTCTCCGATGTCTCCATGGACGAACTACGCGCCGTGATCGCCGCCAAACACGCCGCGGCAGCACTTGCCAAACAACACCAAATCGCCTAGCGTTCACCATGACTCGTTGATCACAACGCGTGAACCACGCCAGATCCGAAGTCCACCACTCCCCGGGACGCTATCGGAGATGTCATGCCCAGTCGACGGCTAAATGTGAGACGCGTCGTCACGCCGATTCTGGTCGCGTGTCTGTGTACGTTCGGCCTGATGCTGCCGCCATCGGCGGCCGCCGATCAGTTGTCGAACGGGCTCACCGCGACCTGTACGCCCGACAGCGACGTGCATGTGACCTGCATCATCGGTGGCTGCGCTCGCGTGCACGGCGACTACGTCATCGACGCCGTGCACGTCATGTGGAACGGCATCCAGTCCGAGTACGACTTCAAGTGCATCAACGGCGCCACCGCGCGGTGGGGACATGACAACGGTGGCAAGGCATTCAAGATCGGTGTCCAAGGTTGTCGCAAGAAGGACCTCGAGGGCGACTGGTGCGGCCCGTGGGCCGACTACAACTACACGCCGCCCGCCAAACCGCAGGAGCAGGCACCCGTGAAATGCCCGGCGGGATCGAAGACGTCGACGGTGCCCGCGGGCCAGCAGTGTGAAGCAGCGCCAGTGGCAGACATCAAATGCCCTGACGGCTCGCCGACTCCGACGGTTCCGGCCGGGCAGCAATGCGCCGCGATTCCCGAGGTGACCAACGCGATCCAGGCCTCATTCGGCGCCCCGGGTGCGACGAGCGTCGCCTTCAACGTCACGAACACGTCGAACCTCTCGGCCACCTGCAACTACGTCGCTACCACGAACTCGATCAATCCGTTGGCGCCGCGCAAGACCACCCGCCAGTTCAACGTCCCTGCCAACGGGAACCACACCGAGAACTTCAGCGGTGCACCGACTCTCTCCACCTACAACGTCGTGCTGTCCTGCCATGACGCCAGTGGTAAGCAGAAGTCGGAGATGGGCCACGTCGAGACGTCGGTGACGTGGTGACCTGACCCAACTCGGGGGCGTCCTGCCACGGTCGGCAATGGTGCCGGGCCGTGGCAGGGCGGCGTCCGCTTACGTGTAGGCGACGTGGACGTTGTGGATGTGACCCTCGAACGGGAAGGGTGCGCGTTCGCGGTAGTCCATCGATACCGGCGACCCCAGGCAGGTGCCGATGTCGAGGCAGTCGTTCGCGGTGAACAGCAGCGGCGCGCTGATCGGAACCTGTCCGGTGGCCACCGTCTCACCGTCGACGGCGACGGTGATGTCCAGCGGACCGCCGGGGCGTGGCTCGGCGTACCGGGTGGTCACCGTGATGGTGTGACGGCCGGGCGCGATGACGGACTCGGACTGAATCTTGGTGCGCTGCAGGATGAACAGGTTGTACTCATAGCGGATGTGGCCGTCCTCGAGGTAGCAGGTCAGGCCACCTGCGCCGCTGCCCAGTGCGTAGAGCACTCCGGACGCGTTCTCCGGGACCTCGGCGTCGATGGTCACCACATTGTTCTTGTTGCCCAGAGCCGGGGCGCAGAACTCGGGCATGCGGATCATGTCGCCGGAGAACTGCCATTCCCGGAACGGCGGTGCGATCCGCAATTCCGGGTGGTAGACGGGAACCCACAGCCCGCCACCGATGGGCAGCACGGCGTTGCGGGCCGCTTCGATCGCGAACATCTCCCGCATTTGCGCGAGCTTCTCCGGCTGCTGCTCGACGAGATCATTGGCCTGCGACCAGTCTTCGTCCAGGTTGTAGAGCTCCCAGACGTCCAGATCGGGTGTCCACGTCGCGATGCCCGGCGGCTGTCCCGGCACCCACGGCAACCGCGGCCCACGCGCCGACGCGATCCAGCCGTCGTGATAGATCGCGCGGCTGCCCATGATCTCGAAATACTGGGTCTTCTTGCCGCCCGGCGCATTCCGGTCCACCAGCGTTCGCGCGAAGCTGGCGCCGGCCAGCGGCATCTGTGGTTCCCCGTAGACCGAGCGTGGCGGCTCGATGCCCACCAGCTCGTAGATCGTCGGCACGATGTCGTTGCAGTGCAGGAAGTTCTCCCGGGGCACGGTGTCGGCCGCGATCTTCGCGGGCCAGCGCACCGCCAGCGGATTCCGGGTGCCGCCCAGATGCGACGCCAACAGCTTCATGCCCTTGTACGGCGTGCTGCCTGCCCAGGCCCAACCCGCGTGGTACTGATTGTCGACCAGGGGAGAGCCCAGGACATCCAGGCCGCCGAGCTCCTCGAGAGCGTCGATGTGCTGGCGGACGGTCGTCGGAATTCCGTTTTGCGCCAACAACTCCGAGATGGTGCCGTTCTGGCCTTCGCCAGAGGAGCCGTTGTCACCCCAGATGTACAGGAGCAGCGTGTTGTCGCCGTAGCCGAGGGCGTCGAGTTCGTCGGTGATCCGGCCGACCTGCACGTCGACGTGCTCGGCATAGCCGGCGGCGACCTCCATCAGGCGCCGCTGGAACGGCTTCTCGTCCTCGGGGATGTCGTCCCATGCGGGCAGGGTCTCATCGCGTTCGGTGAGTTCACAGTCCTGGGGGATCCAGCCCTTGTCCTTGGCGCGCTCGAACACCCGCTGCCGGTAGGCATCCCAGCCGTCGTCGAACTTACCCGCGTACTTGTCGGCCCATTCCTTCATGATGTGGTGCGGCCCGTGCAGGCAACCGCTCGCCCAATACATGAAGAACGGCTTGTCGGCGTTGAAGGCCTTGTGCCGGCGCAGCCACGAGATGGCGTCGTCGGCCAGATCCTCGGACAGGTGGTAGCCCTCTTCGGCCGTCTTCGGAGGCGCCACCACCGTGGTATTGCGGACCAGGTTGGGCTCGTACTGGGACGCCTCGCCGGCGAGGAAGCCGTAGAAGTATTCGAAACCCAAACCGGTGGGCCAGTTTTCGAACGGGCCCGCCGCGGTGGTCTCCTCGGCAGGCGTGTTGTGCCACTTGCCGAATGCCGACGTGGCGTAGCCGTATTGCTTGAGCACCTCGGCGACCGTCGCGCTGGATCGCGGAATCTTGCCCGCGTACCCGTCCCAGTCGTTGGCGAGTTCGGCGATCTGCCCGTTACCGATCTCGTGATGGTTACGGCCGGTCAGCAGCGACGCCCGTGTCGGCGAGCACATGGCCGTGGTGTGAAACCTGTTGTAGGAGACGCCTTCCGCGCACACGCGGTCGAGGGTCGAGGTGGTCACCTCACCGCCCAATGCGGACGGCAGACCCGGACCCGCGTCGTCGATGAGGACTATGACGATGTTGGGGGTGTCGTCGTGCAACCGCTTGGGGACAGTGCGCGGCTGGTACGTCGACTCCTGCAGTGTCCGGCCGGCAATGCTGGCCGACGGCACCGGTGGGAACGGCAAGACGCCACCGTTCGGCAGCACCGGAGCCACCACACTAGTGTCAGACAACTCGACCCCTCTTTCTGCTGATGCTGCAAGAGACTGTTCCCGAATCCGGGGTCTACTGTGCCGTACGGTACTTACGGTCGCGTCAGCGGGGGAGATGTTTGCCGTGCCGGGTCAGCCCTGATGGCCGTCCAGGAATCCGGTGAGTCCCGACGGGGTGTGCGGACCGATGGCGATCTGTTCGACGACGCCGATCCCGGTGCGCTCACCCATGGTCGCCTTCACGACGTTCTGCAGGTGCAACGATGTGAAGTCCGTCGGATCGAAATCGTCCAAACGGATTGACTCCCGGCCGATTTCGTACTGGCCGTGATTCGACCCGTGCCCCCAGTGCGGGTGCCAGTAGCCGATGCCGCGCATCCGGAACGTGTAGAGCTTCTCCAGTTCGATGTGGGTCTCACCCTCGATGGGGTCGGTGAACCACAGATGGGCCCGCCGGATTTCGCGCCGCCCCGGTTCCCAGTCGAGTTCGTAGCCGACGTTGTAGCACTCGCGTACTCCCACCCGGCTGCACGGTGACGCACCGTCCGGCAGCGGGTCCAGGATCGCGGCGGTTTCCAGCCACCGGCGCCCGTCCTCGTGCTCGTGGAACGCGTAGTGGGTGAATCGGTCGCCGAAATGTAATGGTGCCCACAGCCAGAAGACCTGGAAGGGCATGGGCTGGCGCAACACGGCGAGTTGCTCGCCGACAGGCCGGATGCCCCAGGACCGATCCCGGGTCCCCGGCACCTCGCCCCCGGCCTTGACCGCAAGGTCTTCGCCGTCGACGCTGATCGTCCCTTCCCACGTCCCCCATTGCGTCAGTCTGGTGTGGTCTGTCAGCACGATGCCTTCGGCGGTGCGGCGCTGCTGACGCGGCTCCTCCACGGCCACGGTGGTGGCTCGGAAGGTCAGGTCGCAGGAGATGTTCTGTTCGTTCGCCTCGACGACGTAGCGGATGGTCCGCAGCGGTTCGATGACCTCGATGCGGAAAGGGCCGATGGTCGCCGACCGGTCCAGGGGCATGGCTCCTGACGCGAAGACCGAATGCTCGACACCATCTTTCACCACGCTGAACGCCGCGTCGATGATGCCGCGGACGGGGTAGTGCCCCATGGCCGCACCGAAGTAGAAGTCGCCGTCGCGCTGGTGGCCGTTGAACCAGTAGCGGTCGTAGTGATTGGGGTCGCCGCTGGCCGGCACGCCTACCGGGTCGGCGGACGCGTGGATCGGATAGTCGTCGAACGGAGTCAGCACGGTCGCGTCACCGCGCCGGTTCGTTGATCTTGACCAGCATCTTGCCGATGTTCGCTCCGGTGAACAGCCCGTTGAGCGCGTCGATGCTGGATTCCAGTCCGTCGTAGACGGTTTCGCGATGCACCAGCAGGCCCTGCTGCTCCCAGCCGCTCAGCGCGGCGAACGCCTCATCGAAGCGTGACCACTCCTCGAGTGCGATGAAGCCCTGCATCGTCGACGCCGTGGCGAGCAGGTTCACGTAGTTGGACGGGCCGGGGTGGTCGCCGTTGAGGTACGTGGTGATGATGCCGCACATGACCACGCGGGCCCGATGGGCGAGGTTGCTGAGCGCGGCGTTGAGGATGTCACCACCGACGTTGTCGAAGTAGACGTTGATGCCGCCCGGACACGCCGCCTTCAAGGCGGCCGGGAAGTCGTCGGCCTTGTAGTCGACGCAGGCGTCGAAGCCGAACTCCTCGACCACGACGCGGCACTTCTCCGGACCGCCCGCGATGCCGACGACGCGCGCGCCGGCGATCTTGGCGATCTGCCCGGCCACCGATCCGGTGGCGCCCGCCGCGGCCGAGACGACGACTGTCTCACCGGGTTGGGGCTTTCCGACGCCCGTCATGCCGAAGTAGGCGGTCGCTCCGGTGGGGCCGTAGATGGACATCACCGCGAGGGGGTCGGTGTACCCGACGACCGGCGTGCTGAACAGGTCGTCGCGGATTATCGCGTAGTCCTGCAGCCCGGTCAGCGTCGTGACCAGATCGCCGACTCTATAGGCGTTGCAACGTGATTCGACCACCTCGCCGATTCCGGCCACGCGCACCACCTCGCCGAGCTGGAGTGCCGGGAGGTAACCGGGTTCGCCGTCGAGCCAGGTGCGGGCGGCGGCGTCGATGCCGACGTACGTCGTCCGCAGCAGCGCTTCCCCCTCGCCGGGGACTGGCGCGGGCACCGTCACCATCTCGGTGTCGTCGGGGGAGACCAGACCGTTGGGACGGCGCCGCAGCAGGATCTGACGGTTTTCTCGGTTCATCGTGTCGTTTCTGTGGAGGATCGGCGAGTTTTCATATTGATTATTAAAAGTCCTCTCGGTTATCGTCAACCCCGATGGCCGTGAACAACTCAGCGCGCCGGCGGGGACGACCGCCGCGCATAGACGAGAGCGCCATTGCCGCAGCGGTTTTGGAGATCGGCACCGAGAACGCCACGATGCGCCGGGTCGCCGAACACCTCGGCGTCAGCCTGCCGGGGCTCTACCACCACGTGAAGAACCAGCACGACCTACTGCGCCTGGCGACCGTCAGCGCCCTGACGAATTCACCGCCGCCGCGCTACACCGGCGAGCACTGGGCCACCTGGCTCCGCGACTACGCGACGTACATCCGGACGGTGCTGGCCGCCGAACCCGCGTTGGTGGAGAAGTTCGTCAGTGGTGCGGTCGGTCACGATGTCGAGATGGAGTACACCGCCGACGCGGTCGAAGCTCTTGCCGCACAAGGTTTGTCACCGAGCGATGCGCTTGCGGTGTGGGCGTCGGTGAGCACCATGGCGGTCGGCAGCGTCACCGAGGCCCATCGCGAATACCTGTACTCCGAAAGTGGGCAGCCGTGGCTGGCCCGGATCCTCGCGCTCACCGCCAAGCGTGCGCCGTCGGAGTTTCCGACGTTGCGTGCCATCGCGAAATCGGGCGACGATCCGTTCGGCGACGAGGCATTCCAGCATCGAATCACCTTGTTGCTGGTCGGCATCGCGGCCCATTACGGGCTGTCGCCGGAGCCCTGATCCCGGTCAGGTCGCGCGCTGACCCTTCGACCACGCCCAGGATGCGATCCGCCAGCTGATGCCCTCCCGGCGCATCGCGACGGTGAAGACCGCTCCGGTCTGGGTGATCCGAGTTCCCTTGAGATCGAACGTCATTGTCGCGGGCAGCACGACGTACGCTGCGTCGTCGTTGATGTCGTTGTGCAGCGGATCGCCCACCGCCACATGATAATTCGAGGCTCCGAGGTGCTCGCTCTCGGCCATCACGTCGCGGTACCAGTCCGCTACGGCCGTTGGCCCCAGCCACTGGTGCGGTGCCATCCCGTCCAAGATCGAACCGTTGACAGAGAACATGGCCGACATGCCGTCTGCGTCACCGGCGTTGAATGCGTCAACGTAGGACTGGATGGCATCTAGCGGCGTCGCACTCATTGCGTCTGATCCAAACGTCGGCGTTCCGTGGCAATGCGTCACATTAGCATCGCCCAATCCACCCGGTGGCGAAACGAATCCGGCCTGCCCGGGCGCCGTAGCGGCACCCAGACAGGCCGGATCGTCGTCAGCTTTGCGGCTTGGTCAGCTCCGCGGGTACGTCGGGTACTCGATGCCCGACAGGAACTGCACGACGCGAACAACCTGGCACGAGTAGCCGAATTCGTTGTCGTACCAGCAGTACAGGATGGCCTGATCGCCGTCGACGATGGCGGCGTTGGCGTCGATGATCGACGCCGCACGCGAACCGATGAAGTCGCTCGACACGGCGTCGGTCGCCGCGGTGTAGTCGAGGTTGCGGCTCAGCGGACCCGACAGCGACGTCTCACGCAGGTGCGTGAGCACCTCATCCTTCGTCGTCTCCTTCTTGAGCTGCAGGCTCAGGATGGCGATCGACACGTCGGGGGTGGGGACGCGGATCGAGTTACCCGTGATCTTGGCCTTGAGCTCCGGCAGCGCCTTGGCGACGGCCGAGGCGGCACCGGTCTCGGTGATGGTCAGGTTCAGCGGCGCGGAACGGCCACGACGGTCGGCCTTGTGGTAGTTGTCCAGCAGATTCTGGTCGTTGGTGAACGAGTGGACCGTCTCGACGTGACCACGGATGATGCCGAACTTCTCGTCCATCGCCTTGAGCGGCGGCACGATCGCGTTGGTGGTGCACGACGCACACGAGAAGATCTGCTGGTTGACGTCCTGGCCCAGGTGGTTGACGCCGTGCACGATGTTCGGCACATCGCCCTTGCCCGGTGCGGTGAGGACGACCTTCGAGATGCCCGGACGCAGGTGCTGCTCGAGGCCGGCGCGGTCGCGCCACTTGCCGGTGTTGTCAATCAGGATGGCGTCGCTGATGCCGTACTGGGTGTAGTCGACCTCGGACGGGTCATTCGCGTAGATGAACTTGATGACGTTGCCATTGGCGATGAGGAGGTTGTTCTCCTTGTCGACCTTGATGGTGCCGTTGAAGTGCCCGTGGACCGAGTCGCGGCGCAGCAGCGAAGCGCGCTTCTTCAGGTCGTCGGCGCCACCGCTGCGCACCACGACGGCCCGCAGGTTCAGGCCGTTGCCGCCACCGGCCTTCTCGACCAGCAGTCGGGCCACGAGGCGACCGATCCGGCCGAAGCCGTAGAGCACCACGTCACGAGGGCCCTGCGGCTCGGCCTTGTTGTCGCCGGTGACGTCGGACAGCGCGTCGGCGACGAAGTCGGCTACCGAAAGGCCACGCTCGTCGGCGCGGTAGGCGTGCACCAGCAGGCCGAGGTCGATCTTGGCCGGACCCAGGTCCAGATTCGCCAGAGCCTCCAGGAACGGGAAGGTCTCGACCACCGAGAGCTCCTCGCCGGCGATCTGCCGGGCAAAGCGGTGGGTGCGCAGGATGCTGATCACCGACTTGTTCACCAGCGACCGGCTGTGCAGCAGGACGGTGACGCCGCGCGTGCGGTGCAAGGTGCCGACGATCGGAATCATCGCCTCCGCCAGGGCTTCCTGGGTGTTCCAATTGGCAAGTTCTGGTGTATTCAACTCATCTGTCCTACGGGTCGCTTGGCCGATCGCGCTGAGCAGCGCATTCATGTTAGCGATCGGTATTTCCGGCTCTGCAGGTCGTCCCGCTGGCAGGGCACGTAGGGGTTGACAGGCACGCCGGCCCGTGGGCCGAAACTGTGTCCCAGCAGGCGACTACTCAGTGGATGGCCGGCTGAATCCTGCGCAGGATGGGCACCAAACCGATCAGTGCGACGACGTTCGCCACCACGATCAGCGCGATCGTGTAGGTGGGGGAGATGTCGTAGACCGCACCGAGCAGCCCACCGGCGATGAGCAACGCGATACCGCGCAACAAGGCGAGCCAGCCGAACGCCACAGCCCGGGTGTGCACCGGGACCAGCTCGGTGACGACTGACTTCACGGTGGAGTCGAGGACTCCGTTGACGATGCCCCACACCGCAACGCCGATCCATACGAGGGTCCGGTCGCCGGTGAAGGCAATCGCGGACAACGCGGCGGCAATGGGCACCGCGACCAGAGTGACGGGCCCGCGCTTGTCGTAAACCCGACCCATCACGAGGCCGGCCGCACCGTCGACCGCCATCGCAACCGCGAAGAGGACGGGGACCTGAGCGTCAGACAGCAGCCCGGTGCGTTGGGCGTGGAATGCGAGCAACGGGAACGAGGCGACGCCGCACGACAGCACCCCGATCGTGATGACGTAGTGCCAGAACCGAGCGGGCAACCGCTTCGGTACCGCAGGGCTACCGGCGTCGGGTTCGGTTGCTTCCCGAATGGCCTCCTCTTCGTAGCTCCGCGGATCGGGAACGCGAAAGCGGAGCCAACCCAGCAGGATCAGGACGAGTACGCCCGGAACAATCAGTACTCCGAACGCCATCCGGTAGTCGCCGGCGTGAGCGCTCAACACCGCGGCCAGCAGCAGCGGCCCGGCGATGGCGCCGGTCTGGTCGAGGGCCTGGTGTACGCCGAAGGCGCTGCCGCGACCCGTGCTCGTCGACGCGTGCGACAGCAATGTGTCCTTGGCCGGCGAGCGGACCGCCTTGCCCAGGCGCTCGGTGCCATACAGCAGCAGCGCCGGTACGAGCGATCCTGTGACGCCGATCAACGGGACGCTCAGCACCGTCAGTGCGTAGCCGGTGATCGTCCAGCTCCAGTAGTGCTGGGTCCGGGCCACGGCATAGCCGGCGACAACCCGCAGCCCGTATCCGATGAATTCGCCTGCGCCGGCGACCAATCCGACGACGGCGGCGGACGCCCCGAGGGTGGCCAGATAGGGGCCGATGATGCTGCGTGCGCCTTCGTACACCATGTCGGCAAGCAGGCTCACCACGCCGAAGACGAGGACAAAGTGCCAGGGCTTGAGTGGTCGGCCGGTCACGCACCGATTGTGCACGGGACCCAGGCGGAAGTGTCACCGATGTCCCTGAGACATAACACGTGACAATCATCGAATCCGGCGGTAGACTCGAACACATGTTCGAACATTCTGGCATCGGGGCCGGCGGTGTGCCGGTCCACGATGCCGGCGTGGTCGACTTGATGATCCACTTCGCGCGGGTGTCGAACGTCGCCGAGTGCGGGAAGTTCCGGGCCATCGCGGACCTCGTGGCGTTGCGTGTCGATGATCAGGAGGGCCGACAGTGGTGGGCGTGCGATGGTTGGGACGCCGCCGTCGCCGAAGTCGGCGCCGCGCTGGGGATCGGGAAGCGCGAAGCATCGGGGCAGTTGTCGATCGCGGTGGCGTTGCGGTTCCGGCTACCTCGGGTGGCGGCGGTGTTCGCCGACGGTGGAGTCTCCGCGCGGACGGTCGGCACGATCTGCTGGCGTACTCGTCTGGTCGAGGACCCCAACACCCTGGCCGTGATCGATGCGGCGTTGGCGGGAGCACTGTCGGAGTGGGCGGGGTTGTCGCGCAAGAAGATCGAGAAGAAGATCGATGGTTGGGTGCAGAAGTTCGACCCCGCCGCAGTCCTGAAAGTCCGCTCAGCAGCGCGCCGCCGCGGCGTCGGGGTGGGCAAACCCGATGACGAGACCGGGGTGGCCTCGATCTGGGGTGCACTCCTGGCTACTGATGCCGAACTGCTGGATCGGGTGCTGACCGAGATGGCCCGGCAGGTGTGCGAGAACGATCCGCGGACGTTCGGGCAGCGCCGCGCTGACGCCTTGGGGGTGCTGGCAGCACGCGGGGATCGGTTGGCCTGCCAGTGCGGCAATCCCGACTGCCCGGCGGCTGGGCCTGATGCGCGGGCGACGGCGGTGATGATTCATGTGCTGACCAATGGGCTGCCGGCGCCGGTGCCTGACCCGCTGCTCAGCGGGGACCCGGCCGCGCCGTTGGTGCCCACGCCGGCCCCGTCTGCGCCGGAGCCGGTGTTCACGCCCCAACCTGATCGCGCGCCTGAGCCGGTCTTCGCACCTGCACCTGCGCCAGCAGCCGAGCCGGCGAACGACATGGCGTCGACGCCCATGCCTATGTCCGACCCTGCGCCGGTGGCCGATTCGCGGGCCGCCGAAACCCTGGCGCCTGTTGCGTTCGAACCAGCCAGCGACAGCACGTCCACACCGGTGGCCGACGCGGCGCCCACGCCGGCGACCGCGCCGGTGCGGGCGCCGGTCGGTTATGTCCTCGGCGGCGGTGTGGTGCCGCCGACAGTGTTGGCGGATCTGGTGGCTCGTGGTGCGAAGGTTCGCACGGTCGCCTCCGCCGCCGATTTGGATGAGGTGCCGCGGTACCGGCCGTCGGCCGCGATGGATGAGTTCGTGCGGATGCGGGCGATGACGTGCATGTTCCCGGGCTGCGATCACCCGGCCACCGCCTCCGATATCGACCACACGGTGCCGTGGCCGGCCGGTCCCACCCATCCGGGCAACCTGAACCCCAAGTGCCGCAAACACCACTTACTGAAAACGTTCTACGGCGGCCCCGACGGGTGGCAGGACCGTCAACACCCCGACGGCACCATCGTGTGGACCGCACCGACCGGGCACACCTACATCAGCGTGCCCGAAAGCCGAATCCTGTTCCCCCGCAACATCACCGACACGCCACTGCCCAATCCACCACCAGAGACCGTCGATCTGGACACCACCACGGCCCCCGGCCGGAGCATCATGATGCCCATCCGCCGCCGCACCCGCGCGCAAGACCAGGCCCAGCAGATCGCTTACGAGCGCGCCCTCAACCAAGCCGACATCGACGCACAAGAGGCCGCCCGGGAAGCGTTCGCCCGCCAACGTAAAGAACGAGAAGAACGGGAAGCCGCAGAGGCCGCCGAGGCCGCAGCCACTGCCGAATCGGCAGAGCAACAAGACATCCCGCCACTGCGGTGAATCAGATGGCTAGTGTGCGTGGTCGAACAGAACCAAGGTGTCGGCCAGGTTGCCGTCCACGAAGTAGGCGCGGCAGGTGAAGGGGTCGTGAATCGTGCCGCCGGCTTCGGCCTTGGCGTCGATCGTCCCCGACACGTTCCACACCGTAATGCGGCTGCGGTCAACGCCTTTCAGCGGTTTGTCCATCATCAGCGGAAACATGTCCTGTCCATCCGTCTCCAGCGCGCCGGCAACCGACCGAACGCCGGAAAGTTGGGCTGAATCGGGCGATGCCAATTGCTTGCGCACGTCGGCCTGGCATCTGTCGCGGGCGACGTCTTGCGCAGCACGCGGCTCCGGACCCATGAGGCCGAAACCGCGGGTTTTCACGCCGATCACCGCGAGGACCGCCAGCGTCAGCACACACACTGCCGCGATGATGAGGAGCCGGCGCGCACGACGACGCTCTCCGTGGTCAGCTGTCATGGCCCGAACGTAACCTGCGTCGCGTCGCACCCGGTCACAGGCTTGCCGGATGGGAAGTCATGCGGGTCGACGTTCGGGATGACGGTGTCCCAGCGGTACGCGTGTTGCGCATCGGCGGCGCACCCTTCGTTGGCGGTGTCGTACAGCACCCGGAACGTATGTGGGTCGGCGCCCACGATAGCCCGGTCCTGGTAGTAGGCACGCTGATCATCGACGGCGTAATTGAACACGCTGTCGTTGAGGCGACGGAAAGTCGCCGCGTTCGCCCCGGCGATCGCCTCGCAGCGGTAGTAGGCGGTGTGAATGTCCTTGGCATAGTCCAGGTTTCGGTCGTCGGGGGAGAATCGCAGGATCTCGAAGTGCGCTGGGTCGTCCGAAATCTCGCGGTCCTTGCAATAGACACTCCGACCGTCTTTTGCCAGATCGCTGTTGATCGGCACGAAATGGTCGGGGTCGTTGCTGAGGGGCAGAGTGCCGGCCCAGATGTGGTTGCGGTCCTTGGCCCAGCCGTAATTCAGCCAGTCGAATGTGGCGGCATCGGCACCGGGGATCTGAGCCCCTCGGTAGTAGGCGTGCGACTTGTCCCGTGCGTAGCCGCTCGAGAGTTTGTGGAAGGACTCGGCGTCAGCGCCTGCCACCACCCGGGGTGACGAGTCGATGCCGGCGGTCCAATAGACCTTGCCGTCCTCGACGTAGTACCCGCCGACGACCTTGGGACTGCACGCACCGACGAGTGCGGACGCGGCGATGCACAGCACGGCAGCCAACCGACGCATGTCGACCCCTTTCGATGACCCGTCCGCAGTCTCTCGAGCAGAGCGGTTCGCCCGGCCGTGATGACGCTACTCGCGGTGTACCGCGCGGCGATGACGATCAATGTCGGCGACCGAGTCTCGGTGCTGGCGCTTCTGCGTACGCTGGCGAACAGTTCCCGCCCAATCTGGAGTTGTCATGACGATCAGCGTGTTCGATCTGTTTTCCATCGGGATCGGGCCGTCGAGTTCACACACCGTCGGGCCGATGCGAGCCGTCGGCATGTTCGTCGACGAACTCAGCGCGCGCAATGTGGTCGACCAGGTCGTCGATGTCCGCGTCGACCTGTACGGGTCGCTGGCTGCCACCGGCGGCGGCCACGGCACCATGCCGGCGATTCTGCTCGGTCTGGAGGGCTACCGGCCTAACACCATCGAGACCGATGAGATGGAACAGCGGCTGGCGGTCATCCGGGCTGAAGGGAAGATCCGGCTCGGTGGCCGAATCGTGCTTGCCCTCACCGAATCCGATATCGCTCTGCACCCGACGCAGCAAATCGACCGTCACCCCAACGCGATGACGGTCACGGCGACCTCTGCGGACGGCGGGGTGCTGTACCGAGAAACGTACTTCTCGGTCGGCGGTGGCTTTGTCCTCACCGAGGAGGCCATGGCCGCCTCACCCGAAAGCACCAGCGAGACCGCCGCTTTCACGTCGGCAGCCGAACTGCTGGCCCTCACCGACCGTGAGCGCATCTCCATCAGTGATGCGATGATGGCGCAGGAGTCCGCGACCCGCACCGAGGCAGAGGTGCGCGAGCGTCTGCTGCACATCCGTGACGTGATGGTCGCCTGCGCGACCAACGGGATGTCGCGCGACGGCTACCTGCCCGGCAACCTGCGGGTCCGTCGCCGGGCCAAGGACTGGTTCGTGCGGCTCAATGCCGAAGACCCGCAGCGGGATCCGGCGTTCGCCGAGGATTGGGTGAATCTGGTGGCGCTGGCGGTCAACGAGGAGAACGCCTCGGGCGGACGCGTCGTCACGGCTCCGACGAACGGCGCCGCGGGCATCATTCCGGCCGTGCTGCACTATGCCTTGCACTACACGGCGGCGGGTAAGGCCGACCCCGATGACGCGACGGTTCGATTCCTGCTGACCGCCGGAGCCATCGGGTCGCTGTACAAGGAACGCGCATCCATCTCGGGCGCTGAGGTCGGTTGTCAGGGCGAGGTCGGATCCGCGGCCTCCATGGCGGCGGGCGGCCTCGCGGAAATTCTCGGTGGCACAACGCAACAGGTCGAGAACGCTGCCGAGATCGCCATGGAACACAGCTTGGGGCTGACGTGTGATCCGATCGGCGGCCTTGTCCAGATCCCCTGTATCGAACGCAACGCCATCTCCGCGGGCAAGGCCATCAACGCCGCACGCATGGCGCTGCGAGGTGACGGCACCCATCGGGTCAGCCTCGACCAGGTCATCGAAACCATGCGCGCCACGGGCATGGACATGAGCTCCAAGTACAAAGAAACCTCGACTGGCGGCCTCGCAGTGACCGTCAATGTCGTCGAATGCTGAGCCGTTGATGAGCGAGACAGTCGCGCCGGTACGAATCGGCATCCTCGGCGCAGCCCGGATCGCGCCGTTGGCGCTCATCAAACCGGCCAATGGCCGCGGCGACGTCGTCGTGGCCGCGGTCGCAGCCCGCGAGGAAGAGCGGGCCGCCGCATTCGCCACCCGCCATGGCATCGGTACGGCGTACAGCGCCTACGAGGACCTGATCGCGGATCCCGAGCTGGACGCGGTGTACATCCCACTGCCGAACGGGCTGCACGGCAGGTGGATTCGGGCTGCCCTCGAGGCAGGTAAACATGTGCTCTGCGAAAAGCCGTTCACCGCCAACGCCGCTGAGGCGGCCGACATCGCCCAACGCGCGGCCACTTCCGACCGTGTGGTGATGGAGGCGTTCCACTACCGCTACCACCCGCTGGCGCTGCGCGTCGAGGAGACCATCGCCTCAGGCGAATTGGGGAAGCTGCAGCACGTCGAGACGGCGATGTGCTTCCCGCTGCCCAAATTCTCCGACATCCGGTACAACTACGCGCTGGCGGGCGGCGCGACGATGGACGCCGGCTGCTACGCCATCCACATGGCGCGCATCTTCGGCGGTGGCACTCCCGAGGTCGTATCGGCGCAGGCGAAACTCCGGGACCGGCAGGTCGACCGTGCGATGACCGCCGAATTGCGTTACCCCGCAGGGCATACCGGACGGATACGTTGCAGCATGTGGTCGACGAGTCTCCTCGAGATGAGCGCTCGGGTCGTCGGGGACCACGGCGAGTTGCGGGTGTTCAATCCCGTGCTGCCCCAGCTGTACCACCGCCTGACGGTCCGCACCGTGAAAGGCAAACGGGTGGAACGGTTTCCGCGGCGCGCATCCTATGACTATCAGCTGGACGCCTTCGCCGGTGCGGTCTTGCGTGGTGAACCTGTCAAGACGTCTCCGCAGGACGCGGTCGAGAACATGACCGTCATCGATGCCGTGTACCGGGCCGCCGGACTTCCGGTGCGAGAGCCTGCTTGAAGCGGCGGACCATGAGGGCCACCACGGCGCCGATGGCCAGGACGACGACCGAACCGACGGCGTTGACCAGGCCGTTGGCGACGTCGAACGGGAACGTGAAGATGATGCCGAGCAGGACGGCCACCTGAATCAGCAGGCCGACGCCGACGACGGCGCTCAGTCGGACGTGCAACGCCAATAACGCGGTGGTCGGAGTGTGCTCGGTGGTGGCCGGCATGAATCGGGCCGCGACGAACTGCGTCATGGGCTTGCCGAGCAGGCAGCTGGCGAGGAACACCGCCGCCGCCACACCGCCGACGAGCGTCTGCCCAGCCAGCACGAGCCGGGGATCGGTCGTCACCAGGGCGACGGCCAGGGTGAGCCCGAACATCAGCATGAGGTACCCGGAGTAGGGATCGAGCCGACGAACCCGCACGAGCCCGTACGCGACCGGGACACCGGCGACGACCGTCGCGGCCAGGAGCGCGAAGTACTCGGAATGCCCGGTGGCGCGGAGGCCGTAGAAGGCGACCAGCGGCGTGCCGATCTCGAGGACGGTCCGGACGATCGCGCGGCGTTTGGCGGCGGATCGGGCGGCATCCGGGCGGTCGACCGGCTCCGGTTCGATGGTGTCGATCGACATGGCGGTCATGGAGATGTCCTTCCCGGACGAGTCGGTGGCGTCGCCGTGCAGCGATGCCTACAGCGTCTCGCTCGGGCGGTCCCGGGTCTGTCGGGCGACCGGTTGATGAGGGGGAGGAAACCGATGTCCACCGATCGGCGGAGCCGCTGGCGGCGCGTACCTCCGAGGCACGCCAAAAGCCCACGTCAACCGGACTGTCCGCGCTAGTGTCGTCTCGACGTCACTCCCGTAAGGAGACAGCCATGGGTAGCTATCGGACGGTCCTGGTCGGAACTGACGGCTCAGACTCTTCGATGAAGGCAGTTGAGCACGCCGCTACGTTCGCCGCTCAGCAGGGCGCCAAGCTGGTGATTGCGACCGCCCATTTCCACGAAGTCGAAAAGGGCAGTTGGGCACGAGCGGCCGCACCGGAAAAGGCCAGTGATCGTCGCGCCGAGGACGTACTCGGCCGTGACGCCGGCTACCGGGTGCACGGCGACGCGCACGTGTACGAAATTCTGCGCGACGCAGGCGAACTCGCGCGTGGCGCGGGCGCCCAGGACGTGGAAGAGCGGTCGGTCATCGGCGCGCCCGTCGAAGCGCTGACTACGCTGGCGCGCGACGTTGCCGCCGACCTGATCGTCGTCGGCGATGTCGGCCTGAACACGACCGCAGGACGCCTGTTGGGCTCGGTTCCCGCCGACGTTGCGCGCAAGGCCAAGATCGACATCTTGATCGTGCACACCGTCGACTGACCTTGTGCCGATGTCGACCCACGACTTTGCCACCTACGAGGAATTCGGCCGAAAGTTCTTCGAGGTCGCTGTCACCGCCGATCGCGTTGCCGATGGCTTCGGCACGATGGCCGGCGACACCTTTGAGCTCGGGCCCTTTCCGGCCGGCCCCGCCGGGATCGCGCGGGTGACGGCGCGGGTCAGCATCGAGCAGCCACAGGTGACACGCAGAGACGGCGACATGATCGCTTTCGACGTTCGCATTCCCCTCGACATCGATCTGCTCATCGACCTGCGCGTGGACCGGTCCCGGTTCGAGGTGACGGGCGAGATCGCGTTGATCGCCACGGCTCGCGCTGCCGAGCCGCTGCTGCTGATCATCGATATCCCGAAGCCGGAGCGCAAAGACATCACCGTGAACGTGACGTCGCAGACACTGCGCGGTGAGCTGCTGCGGATCGTGGCCGACGTCGACTCGGAGATCAAGCGCGTCATCGCCAAGCAGGTCGGCCGCCGGATCGAGGCGCCCGAAGCGCAGCAGGCGAAGGTCGTCGACATCGGTAAGCGCATCGCCAGCGCCTGGACCGGCGTCTGACGGCGCCGACGGGGTAGCGTGCCCGCATGACGGTGTACGCCATTGCGCAGCTTCGGTTTACAGATCGACCCGCCTACGACAGGTATCAGAGTCGGTTCATGGGCGTCTTCGCGCAATACGCGGGGACCATCCTCGCGGCAGACGAGGCACCCGCGGTCATCGAAGGCGACTGGGATCGCGAGAAGGTGGTCCTGATGTCGTTCCCCGACGAGTCGTCGTTCCGTGCATGGGCGAATTCACCTGAGTACCAGGAAATCTCGGTCGATCGCCGGGCTGGATCCGACGCCGTCGTCCTGCTCGTCAAGGGAATCGGTGCGCCGTAGTGGTGGCGTACCGAACAACCCCGTGGCCGGACGATTCGGCGACCGATCAGACCGGCGCGATGTAGTTGCTGCTGTAGAACTCCTCCGGGACTTGCGAATGCGCAGACGGTAGGTCCACGGCCAGCCACATGCCGGTGGCGCCGGCCGGGATGGGCGCCTGCAGCGTGATGCTGCCGCTGCCGAAGGCATCGGTGACGAGGGTTCCCGTGGTGATGCCGCGGTCACCGGGCAGACAACCCAGCACGGCGTGCGGTGCCGGGATCACCCGCACCACGTACCGCGCGTCGTCGGCGCCGTTCGTCAAGTCGATATGGGCGACCGCGATGCGACCGTCCGAGGTGATCTCGGCGAAGGGTTTTGCGCTTGCGCGACCCAATTGTGTTGTCACCAGCTGGAAGTCGCAGGTGTGCAGGTTGGCGAGCAGGAACATTCGATGTGCCGGCGATGCGGACGCCGACGTGGCCACCATCGTCATGGCCGCGCTCAATGCTGCCGAGATGGCCACGGCTCGCGCGAATTCGCCCCGTACGGTCGCTAAGGTTTTCACTGTGAACCTTCTTGCTCGTGCGTGAAATAGATTGGCGCACTACGTGTTCAACAGCCTATGAAGGTGAGGTGTCCGCCCGGATCGTGCCGTGGTCGGAGATCGGTCGAAGACTTCCTACTCCCGGGGTAGGTATCGACCGCCACCCACGGCACGATGCCGGCGCGTGCGGCGTGACTAGCGCGCCGGGGCAACGCCGTTCAAGACGAAGTCGATGACGGCACCGGCGACGTCGCGCTGCGTCTTTCCCGAGCCGACGGCGTTGTGCAACAGCGCTGTCATCATGACCGCCCCGAAAATGCTGACCGCATCGGTGTGTGGCTCCGCGACACGCTTCAGGGTGCCGTCGGCGGCACCGGCCTCGAGCACACGCGCGATGGGTTCGTAGAACGCATGCTGGACCGCCGAAGCGAGGTCGGGGAGTCGGATGGCGCGGCCCAGGTCACCGACCAGTGCCATGCTCGTCCCCGGCCGATTCATGGTGTGCGCGACCTGCGCGGTGATGACGGCAATGAGCCGTTCCCGCCCGCTTCCCGTGGAATCGGCGGCCGCGGCAACGTCACGAGCCAGGTCGCCCAGTGAATCCCGCAGCAGGAAGCCGAGGATGTCGTCCTTGCCGGTGAAGTAGTAGTACAGCGTGGCTTTCGGGACACCGGACGCGGCGGCGATCTCTTCGATCTTCGTGTTTTCGAGGCCCTTGGCGGCGATCAGGTCGGCCGCGGCATAGAGCTTGCTCGCCACTGCCGCGGGCACTGCGCGTCCGGTCTGTTCAACCACGAGTCGAAGTGTACGAGGGAGCGATCCGCGGGACCTCGCGACGGTGGAACCGACATCTAAACTGATATGTTGTACTCAGAGTCTAAACCGTGAGTTCTAGACCTGTCGGAAGGGATCACCATGAGCAGCGTCACCGCAGACGTCGTTGTGGTCGGCTACGGAGCCGCGGGCCTGTGCGCTGCGCTCGAGGCGCGGGCTCAGGGAGCGGACGTCCTCGCCATCGATCGTTTCAACGGGGGCGGCGCCACGCAGGTGTCCGGCGGGATCATCTACGCAGGCGGTGGCACGTGGGTCCAGCAACAGGCCGGCATCGATGACACTGCCGATGCGATGTACGAATACCTCCACGCCGAAGTCGGCGACTCGGTGCGGCCGGAAACACTGCGGCGGTTCGTCGACGGTAGCCCTGCGATGATCGACTGGCTCACCGCACACGGCGTGCCGTTCGAGGCCTCGGTATGTCCCTACAAGACGTCCTACCCCAACAACAAGTACTACCTCTACTACTCGGGTAGCGAGAACTCCGGGCACTTTCGTGCGCTCACGCCGCCGGTGCAGCGCGGCCACCGGGCCAAGGGTGCAGGCGCGTCGGGCAAAAAGATCTATCAGCCGCTGGTGGCGTCAGCGCGTCGGGCGGGCGTGCGCACGATGTTCCACACGCGAGCCGAGTCACTTCTGACCGATGCCGCGGGCCGGGTCGTGGGGGTCCGGACCAGCACCCTGGCGCAGGCTCCGGCGTGGGTGCAGCGTCGCTACGCGACATACGCCGCGCTGTCCGTGAAACCCGGTATCTACTACCCGCCGCTGCGCGCGGCGATGGACCGGCGGCTCGCCGCTCTCGAACGCCGTTACGCCCGAACGG
The DNA here is from genome assembly GCF_046250085.1 of Mycobacterium sp. SMC-16. Classification (NCBI taxonomy): domain Bacteria; kingdom Bacillati; phylum Actinomycetota; class Actinomycetes; order Mycobacteriales; family Mycobacteriaceae; genus Mycobacterium; species Mycobacterium sp. SMC-16. The sequence goes on along the minus strand of NZ_CP176427.1, from coordinate 3,068,691 downwards.
TCGACATTCATGCCCGCAACGGGGTAATCCTTTGCGCCGGTGGATATATCGCCAATCGCGAGTTGATCCAGCAGCACGCTCCGGACTATCGCGATGGCCTGCAGCTCGGCACCAGCGCGGACGACGGCAGCGGCATGCGGTTGGCTGTCGACGTCGGTGCGGCCGTGGATCGGCTGGACAACGTATCAGCGTGGCGGTTCATCACGCCGCCCAGTGCGATGCTCGGCGGCCTTGTCGTCGACGAACACGGACAGCGCTTCATCGACGAAACCCGTTACGGCGCAGCCATCGGCAACGCGATGGTGCAAGGCCACAATGGGCGGGGCTGGATCCTGGCCGACCGGACGCTGCTCGAGCAGGCGCGCGAACAGCTTCCGCAGCAGGCGATCTGGTTCCAGCGCCTGCAGATGGAGGCGATGCTGCGGACCGATCGCGTGGAGGCGGCCACCATCGAAGCTGTCGCCGCCAAGGCGGGCGTCGACCCGGTTGGACTGTGCCGGACAGTCGCTGAGCACAACGAGGCCGCGGCAGCGGGGCGCCCGGATCCGATGGGCAAGCCGGCCGAATACGTGCACCCCATCGAACAGGGTCCGTACTCGCTGATCGCGATCTCGATCAAGCGCAGCCTGATCAATCCGTGCCCGATGTTCACCCTCGGCGGCCTCATCGTCGACGAAGACACCGGTGCCGTGAAAACTGCTGAGGGACAATCGATCGACGGCCTCTTCGCGGCAGGACGCACGGCTATCGGCATCTGTGCCAACTCCTACGTGAGTGGGCTGTCGCTCGCCGACTGTGTGTTCTCCGGACGGCGTGCCGCGCAGCACGCCGTCCGACGCGGTTCGGTCAGCGCTCGCTGAGCGACAGGTCGTCGTCGTCGAACTTCTGCGGCGACGGCCACGGGGCGGGGACCGGGCGCTGGCGCACGATCTGCGGCCACCAGAACCACTTGCCCAGCAGTGCGGCGATCGACGGTGTCATGAACGATCGCACCACCAACGTGTCGAACAGCAGACCCAGACCGATGGTCGTACCGATCTGCCCGAGGATCACGAGGGGGCTGAAGATGAACGCCGCCATCGTTGCGGAGAACACCAGACCGGCTGCTGTGACGACGCTGCCGGTGCCACCCATCGACCGGATGATGCCGGTGTTGAGGCCGGCATGCATCTCCTCTTTGAACCGGGACACCAGCAGCAGGTTGTAGTCCGCGCCGACGGCCAACAGCAGGATGATCGCGAGCGGCACCACGACCCAGTACAGATGGATGCCGAAGATGTACTGCCACACCAGGACCGACAATCCGATCGAGGCGCCGAGGGACAGCACGACGGTACCGACGATGACGGCCGCGGCCACGATGCTGCGGGTCACGATCACCATGATCAGCAGGATGAGCGCGACTGCCGCCAGCGCGGAGATCAACAGGTCGTACTTGGTGCCCTCTTGGATGTCCTTGTTGGTGGAGCCGATACCGGCGATGTAGATCTTGGCATCCGACATCGGTGTCGCCTTGAGGGCGTCGAACACCGCGTCCTTGATCGCGTTGATGTGCGGGATGGCCTCGGGGTTGTGGTGCGTCAGATTGTGACGTTCAACGAGAACCAACGCCTACGGGCCGCCGCGCGAGAACTCTTGGAGCAGGACCGGGTGACCGGCCTCGACAACGCGATCTCGTTGCGCGACCGACTGTCTTCCTTGCTGTCCCGGACCGGCCATGCCGCCGAAGGCGTTTCGGTTGCGCGTCTCGATATGGACGAGTTGGCGTTGGTGACCGCGGCCTATGGCCGTGGTGCGGGAGACGACCTGCTGAACCTGGCCGCCGGCCGTATCCGATCGAGCGTCGGCCTCGACGATGTCATCGCACGGCTGGACAGCGGGCAGTTCGCGGTACTCATGGACGGCGGTGTCGAGCGCGGCCGGGCCGTGGCAGACCGCCTGGTCCAGGCATTCGCCGACCCGTTCATCATCGACGGGCACGACCTGCTGATCCGACCGAGCGTCGGCCTGGCGGTGGCCACCGAGGGCGAAGCCGACCTGACTGCCGACGATCTGCTCGCGCGAGCGGCGGCGGCCGTTCAAATCGCCAAGAACTCGCACCTGCGAAGTGCGTACATCCACGGCAGGGACAGCGACATTGACGACGACGCTGCGACGACAACGCGCACCGCGGCCTTGGGAGCACGGCCGACCGAGACGGTCCGGCTGCTGGGCCAGCTACGCCAGGCGATCGACAGTGAGGCACTCTGCCTGTATTACCAACCGAAGTTCGACCTGATCTCGGGCGCCATGATGGGCGTGGAAGCCCTATTGCGTTGGCCCCATGCCGAACTCGGCCTGCTGGCCCCCGACCGCTTCTTGCCGTTGGTGCGTTCGCATGGCCTGACCACCTTGGTGAACGATCTGGTGATCGAGCGGGCGCTTGACGACGTTGCCCGCTGGCGCGGTGAGGGACTGGCTGTTCCCGTGGCAGTCAACGTATTCGCCAATTGCCTCACTGACATCGCCTTGCCCCGGCGGATCGCCAAGGCGCTGGAAGAACGCCGGATCTCTGCGGCCGACCTGACGCTGGAGATCACCGAGGACTTCATGCTGAGCAAGCTGGGACGCGTTCAGTACGTCTTGAACGGGTTGCGCCACACCGGAGTACGGGTCGCGATCGATGATTTCGGCAGCGGCTATTCAACGTTGAGTTACCTGCGCGACCTTCCGGTGGACGAAGTCAAGCTCGACCGGCAGTTCGTCGCATCTGTCCTCAAGGACGATCGTGCCGCCGAAATCGTCCGCTCCATCATTTCGCTGGCCCATCATCTGGGTGCCCGCGTCGTCGCTGAGGGCGTGGAAGACGGCGAAACTGCCGCTCGGCTCAAGCAATTCAAGTGCGACGTTGTGCAGGGCTATCTCTACAGCACGCCCATCGCCGCTGATCGCGTGCCCGCCTGGCTTCGTGAACGGCGAGACTTTCCGCCGAGCATTCCGCGGCCCGTCGCAGCGAGCATCTAGCGGGCCGAGTTCTGTGACCCGCGTTCTCGGAAATTGTGCGGATCTATGGGCGCACCGAGAGCGAGTAAGCGCTGAGAGTCTGCACCAATCATCGGGCCATGAGCGGCGCGAGCCACGCGAGTTCGTCTTGCATCAGTGGGTTCCAGAACGCGGGGGCGTGACCGCCGGGTGAGAGACCGCCTGCGGCGCCGTTCGGCAATTGAGCGATGAAAGCTCTGGTTGCGGCAGCGAACCCGTCGCTCTCACCGCAGTCGATCCGGATCGGAATCGAGGCCAACGAGCGCTGTCCCCATACCGAGTTCGCGGCATAGTCTTCCGGGCCGTCGAAGGCTCCCTCCGGCACCGTTTCAGGCGAGGTCCACAGTGCTGGGCTGACAGCGCAGATCGCCGCCGTCCGGGCGCGACCCAACCGGGCGCCCAAGAGAAGTGCGCCGTACCCGCCCATTGACCAGCCCAGGAACCCCACCCGCGACGTATCCAGGCCCTGCCCGGCCAGCATCGGTATCAGCTCATTGAGCACCATGGCTCCCGGGTCGTCTCCGTTGGCCCGCTTGTGCCAAAAGTTGTCGCCGCCGTCGACGCCGACGACTGCAAACGGCGGCAATCCTGCCTTCACAATCTCATCCAGGCGGTCCGGAAAGTCTGCCGACATGGTCTCGTCGAGATTGCTGCCCCTGCCGTGCAACGCGATGACAGGGCGAAGCGGCCCACCACGGCCGGGTGGCCGTGCGATGGCCCACCTGGTTGACACGCCGCCCCGCGCCTCGGAGAGGAAAGTATTGGCTCCGCTCGTTGCGGGGGCCGGATGTGCGGTGGCACGGGGCCGGCGAACAGTCGTGCCCAGTACATACGCGCCGACGGCTCCGGCGCCGGCGATGGCGCCGCAACCGATGAAGGCGCGCCGGGTCAGCTGGGCCATGGCGCCATCATGCCATCAACCCGGCGCAGCAGGCGTGGCGATTTGCCCAGAGCTGCGTAGCGACGCAAATGGAGTTCGATGATGTCGAAATGACCATCTGACGCGGGAAGTTTTCGCGTCTGCGGTAACTTTGGACCGGTGGCGACCATTATGGCGGGGAGCCGCATGTTGATGTCGATGCGAAAGCGCTGGTGGGGCAACGTGACCGGGGTGTATCGCTCCACTCCCTTGGACAGGTCTTGGTCCGGCAGTCGGATAGTTGCAGTCGTCGGACCCTTGGAGGGGCTCACCGCCGATGAGGTGCAATCCCGACTGTCGACGATAGTCACAAGTTCGGCAACCCCCAGGATTGCGATCGCGCCAAGCCAGAGCCAAGCGTGCTGGCCGTACCGTCCTGATCTCATCGACGATGCGGTTCACGTCGTGGCAGACACTGCCTCAATCGATCTCGGCGCCTTTCTCACCGGGATCGGACACCGCCAGGGTCGGCGGAATCCAACCGACGTCTTCGTCTCCGGCGGTTTCCTTGCCGTCGAATACCCACACGCGGTCGGTGACGGACATTACGGGTTGAGCATCATCGGTGCGCTGGCTGCCGGACTACCGGAGTTGCCGTCGGATCTGCCGCATACCGTGGTTTGGCGGGCGTTGTGGCGGCACTACGCTAGGCGCCCTGCGCTGCTGAGATCGCTCTGGACTCTGCGAAAAGAACAGCGGCGCAGAACTTCTGGTATTTCCGAAGCCGGCGCCGTGGCCGATTGGCGGTCGTTGAGGCGAGTCGCCACACGTCGGTTCGATGCGCGCCAGATCGGTCGATTGCAGGATTGGGTTGACAAGCATGCGCCCGACTCGACGCGGGTGGCGGTGATGTCAGCCTTGTGGCTCGCCGCGCTGCGATCAGTGCAGCTGCCCATCGACGAGCATGTGGTGGTGTTGTTCAATTGCCGGCGGTACCTGCCTCGCGAATATGCGGCCGCCCTGGGAAATTTCGCGATCGGGATTCCACTTAGGATAGGTACATTGCCGCCGGACCAGATCACGGCTCAGCTGCGCAAAGTGACTGAAACAGGATGGCCCATCATGTCCATCGGGATCGGCGCGCTCCGCTCGTTGTTGGGTGGCTTTACCCGCACGAGAGCCGCAGAACCAGACGTTGGCACAGAACGGATTCGGCTGTCCGTGAGTGATATGGGCCGGCTTCCATTCGATCACCTACCGTGGGTGCGTGATGCGCCGCAACTGGCGACTGCGTTCGTCGACCTCGATCGACCCGATGCGATGACGCTACTGATTTCCGACACCACCAACAGTCGCAACGTCTCCGTCACATACTGCGAAGCCACCGTGTCGGGGGAAGTTGTGGAGGCGGCGCTTGACCGGATGTACACGGAGCTGACGGAACTGCTGTCTGCGCTGTGATTTCGGTTGGTGATCCAACCGCGTGCTCGGCCGTCATCTGCCGGTCGGATCAACCGACAGGTGTCCGCACCGAGATGATGTTCGATGACGAAGACAACCGGCCGACACCATCTTGAGCGCGCACTCCGTACAGGTAGGTCTGGCCGGGTAGGGCCGATCGGTCGGCGAGGGTAGCCGACGATCCCGACGCCACCATGGTCCAGTACTGTCCCGAGGGGTCGCCACGCCAGAGGTAGTAACCGACGACTCCGGAACCCTGTCCGTCGTTCGATGCCTGCCAGGCCACCGTGACGCTGGTCGGGGCGACGCTGACGGCAGTGACGCCCGCCGGTGCGGTCGGCGGGGTGACATCGACGTTGCCGTCCCATTGCTGCAGCACGCGTAAGCGGCTCCACGGAATCGCGTTCATGTCGTAGTAGTCCCATGCGAGACCGGCACTTTGGTAGGCAGCCGGAATCTGGCCGGGCTTGCCGATCAGGCTCGGATCACTTTCGAAAACCACCGCGATGGACGCCCCGGCATTGTCGACGACGTACGCACCGAATGTCTGGAGTGCCTTCGCGATCACTTGTTGCCCGTAAGGCAGTGCGCCGACGTTGATCGACGGATCCAGTTGAACCCGTGAGCCTTCGGGGACGCAGTTCGCGCTTGCGTCGAAACCGTCGGTATGCGATGCGGGGTAGCGAAAGTACCCCGGACACGCGAGGCTCGATGCAATGGCCAGTGCGTGCGGAATCAAACCTGCCTGGATTTCGCGCATCCTGACGACGCCGGCGAGTCGCGAAACGTTTGTGGCTGTGGCGGATCCACTTGTGCCGCCGCCCGGCCCGATGCCCGAACCGTTTGCAAGGTCGTACGTGATGCCACCCCAGCTGGTCGAAATGGTTCCGCCGGACGGCTGCGCAGCACCCCAGAAGTCGTACGAAACAGGGGGATTCGCGGTCCAGTCGATGGAGATCAGCGCATGGTCGCTGCCTGTGTTGGGCAGTGCACCTGCCGGTAGACGCACCGCGGTGGGCAATGGGCATGGACCCCAAGCTTGTGTGCATCGAACGGAGACGACCGGCGACGAGGCCGATGCGTTGTAGATCGGTATTCCGAACTCGTTGAGATTGGCGACGTGCTGGCCGATGCTGAGTCTGGCGACGATGGCCGCGGAGTTGCTTATCAACGCCGGGTTGGATGTGATGGCGCTGTTCCACACGCTTGTGCTCGCGAATGGGCGGCCTGCGGCCCCCGTGAAAGACGATTCAGCACCTGCCGTCGGCGCGATCAGTATCGCGGTGGACGCGATGCTCACCGCTCGAGTCAGTGCCGTCCACGTTTTTGCACCCCGCCCCTTGGTCGTCATGTCAAACCCTCTAAATTGTCGATGATGGCAAATGTTCCGGGTTCAGCGGACTGTGGTCCGGGCGACATCGTGCTTTCGCCGCCAAACAATACGTTCCGAGAGTTGAAACTGGTGCGGCAGGCTAGTCACGATTTGGCTAAAACTGCTGTCCATAAGCGCACACTGGTGTTGTCGAGCCCAATTTCGTCCACTTCGCAACGGGGGGTTGGACGTGCGCGACAGACGGCGGCGATGACGCAATAGTGTGCACATACATGTAGATTGGGCAAATACTTTTGTTACCGGGGGCGCGGTGGATGGGCAGACAGGGCCGGAATCGGCCATGAGGGGGAAGCCGACGTGGTTCGGACCAGAGCGATCGCGACTGTTTGGCGTTGTGCATTCGCCTGAGGGTGGAGCTGCGCGGGCGGGCGTGATCATCTGTCCGCCGCTCGGCAGGCAGCAGCTATATTCGTATCGAGGGTTGAAGTTGTTGGCGCAGGAGTTGTGCGCCAAGGGTTTTGCGGTGTTGCGGTTCGATTACCCGGGTACCGGGGACTCGACCGGAGCGCAGTCTCGCGACAGTGCTGTGACGGACTTTGTCGAGGGCGTCCGAACCGCGGTCGACTACATGAGGTCCGCTGGGGTTCAGCGGGTATCGCTCGTCGGCGTGCGAGCCGGCGCACTGCTGGCGGCTGTGGCCGCCGAGTCGGTTGCCGGGCTCGAGTGCGTGGTCCTGTGGGACCCCGTGACCGATGGTCGTCGGTATGTGCGCGAACAGCAGTCGCTCTACCGGGTATCAGTTTCCGATGGCGGCTCGGACGAACTGCCCGACGAGGTAGGCGCAGTACAACTCCTCGGCATGCCGTTGTCGTCCGCCGCTGCTGCTGAGTTGAGCGCTTTGAAGATGCCGAGTGTGGTCAACGCTGCTCGCCTGCTGGTGCTGACCAGACCGGAATATGTCGGTGACCGTCGGCTCGCCGGCCTCGACGTCCAGGCCTGCGAAGCGCAGGTGATTTCTGGGCAACCGGAGTTTCTCGAGCCGCGAAGCGTGTTCTTCAAAATCCCGACGGATACGGTGGCTGCGATCGAGAAGTGGATGGATGCGAACAGCGCGTCGGAATCGGTACCGTTTCGTCCTGGCCTGCTGGGTTCCGCCGTCGTCGAGGTGTTGCCCGACGGTCGGGAGATTGTCGAGTCGTTCGTCGAGCTCGGGCCTGACCGGTTGTTTGGCATCAGAACTGCAATCGCCGGAACTCGTGAGGACGGTCCCACTGTATTGATCCACAACACGGCTTGCGAACATCGTGTGGGCTCAGGGCGGATCTGGCCAGATTCAGCGCGGGAGCTGGCGACGCTAGGTGTCAACGTGGTGCGCTACGACCGCCGCGGTGTCGGTGAGACGGGTATCGCGAACGACCAATACACCGGGATCCATTCAGCAGCCGCTCAATCTGACGTGACGGCTGCCGTCCATGCACTGGGGGTGCCGTCTCGCAACCTGATGATGACTGGGATCTGCTCCGGTGCATGGAATTCCGCGTACGCGGGTTCGCGATATGGCGTGCGTCTGGTGGTGCTCCTGAATCTCCTGCTGTATTCGTGGCGGCGAGTCGATGGTGTGGCCGAACGCTTCGCATACATGGCCGAGGCACCCGACAACCCACCGCGACTGAGACAGCGGACGTGGGAAACCGTCAAGAAACTGCTACGGGACGACCTGCCATATCCAGGCTGGTTGCTTCTGGGACACTTGGGTTACACGCAGGCTCCCGAAGTGCTGATGACTCCCCTTATGAAAAAGGGTGTGCGTACTGAGCTCGTCTTGTCCCCATCTGACTACGAGTGGTATCAGGCGCATCGTGGCCCAATTGGGGCGAATCGACTGGCACGTCGCGGGTCGACGCCGAAGCTGACCGCCGTGCCCGGCGGGGATCACGCTGTCCTACATCGCGGACTGCAAATATTTATGCGGAAGTACTTGGTGGATGCGGCGCGACGAGAATTTTCCGCGTCGCCGTGACGGCCGCGGTCAATTCCGCAATTGCGGAGCCGCTCTTCTTGCACGTACGCGCCCGCATGGCGTCAGCCCGATGAGCGGCAGCGGCCAGTAAGACGTACAGCACATAATTTGCGCCAAGGATTCGCCAAAATGCCGACGAACGAAGAAGATACAGGCCCACGGCGCGCCACGGCTGCCCGCCTCGGATGAGATTCTCGGCATCGTGAGCAATGATCAGAACCTGTGGATGAGCCTCGGCGAGGCGGCGTAGGAAAGGGCGCACCTTCCCGAGGATGATCTGAATGTCGAAGGTCTGATCAAGAGCCGGCGTTGGCGCGCTGGTTCGGGAAGGTACGCCCATGCTCACGGTAGTTCACGATGCGGATTCATCCAACGAGGATGCTGGCTCGTCGCGGTCGTTGCTCGATGAGATTGTCCGCGACGGTGCCCGCCAGATGCTGGCCGCAGCGTTGCGGGCTGAGGTCGCCGCCTACATCGAGGCTCATGCCGGTGAGCTTGATGAGAACGGGCACCGGCTGGTGGTGCGCAATGGCTATCACCGCGAGCGCGAGGTGCTCACCGCGGCGGGCGCGGTGAGTGTGACCGCGCCGCGGGTCAATGACAAACGTGTTGACCCGGACACTGGTGAGCGGCAACGGTTTTCCTCGGCGATCCTGCCGGCGTGGGTGCGCAAGTCGCCGCAGATGACCGAGGTGTTGCCGTTGCTGTATCTGCATGGCTTGTCGACCAGTGATTTCGGTCCGGCGTTGGAGCAGTTCCTGGGCTCGGGTGCCGGCTTGTCGGCCACGACGATCACCCGACTCACCACGCAGTGGCAGGACGAGGCCAAGGCCTTCGAGGCCCGTGATCTGTCGGGCACCGACTACGTCTACCTGTGGGTCGACGGCATCCATCTCAAGGTGCGCCTGGAGCAGGAGAAGCTCTGTTTGCTGGTGATGATCGGTGTGCGCGCTGACGGCCGCAAGGAGCTGGTCGCGCTCACCGACGGGTACCGGGAGTCGGCCGAGTCGTGGGCTGATCTGTTGCGGTCGTGCCGACGTCGCGGGATGACCGCACCGGTGCTGGCCGTCGGCGATGGGGCCCTGGGGTTCTGGAAGGCCGTGCGTGAGGTGTTCCCGGCCACCGGCGAGCAGCGGTGCTGGTTTCACAAGCAGGCCAATGTTCTTGCCTGCCTGCCAAAGTCGGCTCATCCGGGGGCGATCGCGGCGATGCGGGAGATCTACAACGCCGAGGATATCGACCACGCGCAGGTGGCGATCAAGGCGTTCGAGGTGGACTACGGCGCCAAGTACCCCAAGGCGGTCGCCAAGATCGTCGATGACGCCGATGTGCTGCTGGAGTTCTATAAGTACCCGGCCGAGCACTGGGTCCATCTGCGCACTACCAACCCGATCGAATCAACGTTTGCCACGGTACGTTTGAGGACCAAGGTGACCAAGGGGCCGGGTTCACGCGTCGCCGGAATGGCCATGGCTTACAAGCTGATCGACGCCGCGCAAGCCCGCTGGCGAGCCGTCAACGCACCGCACCTGGTCGCTCTGGTCCGGGCCGGCGCGATCTTCCACAAAGGCAAACTGCTCGAGCGACCCACCGACATCACCCCGTCGGCGGACTCGGCACCGACCGAATCAACTGGAACGGAGGTCGCCTGAAACAAGCCGATCCACAGGTATTGACAATTCCTCCGGCATCGTAGGGAAAGGCCTCAACTCGAGTTCCCGGCACCGCGGTCCGTTGTCGAGGACACGCACTGCTGATCGCGGTGGCATAGAGAAACGCAGCGGCGGTATCGACCTTGTCCTGCTCAAAGGAAAGCATCGGGCCGTAGGGCCGGAGGTTGAGGTCGATCAGCCAGTGTTTCCCGGCCGCATCACGGATGCTCTGTAGATTGATCGGCCCGCTGAGATTCAGCGCCTGACAAAGCGCCCGGCCGACGCTGAGCAGAACTTCGTCATTGACCACTTCGAAAGCCAGTGGCGCACACGTCGGATCGGTGGGGAGTTTGACGGCCTGATGAGTCATGTCCTGGACGATCTGTCCCTGGAATACCGCTCCGGCATACGACACGATCTGACCCGCGACGTATCGCTCGAAGAAGCAGTCGCCTCCGAGATCCAACCTGGCAACGGCAGATTCGATGTCGCCGATGGTCCTCGCGATCACCACGCCCGCGCCTGACGCTCCCAGCTTGGTCTTGACGACGAGCGGTAGACCGAGTTGCTCGGCCGCGTCGGTCGGCGTGACCGCGCACGCCGCCAATTGCTGGGGAGTCTCGATTCCCAACGCGGCGGCAAAAGATGCGGCACGTGATTTGTCACTGTATGTCACCCTGCGTCGAACATCGTCGGCCACTGCCGCCGGCAGGCTGTCATAGAGATCGTCGGGCAGGCCCACCATCATGGGTTCCGTCAGGAACACCTGCGCCACGGTGAACGGCTCGAGAAGTTCCGGTAGATGTTCCAATTCCTGAATGTCCGGCAGGTAGTAGCACCGCGCATAGAGCAGCGATTGGACAAGACGTTCGAGCCTGCCGGCCGTGGCGGTGGTGATTCTGATGGATGGAATGCCGTTGCGGCGGATCAGGGCCGCTACTTGATGGAAACTGTGCCAGAGCGAGTCGTGGTCGAGGAAGACGAACACGCCGGATTGCCGGCGGGGCGGCGCGCCGCGGTGGCCCCGTGACCGCACATTAATAGCGTCACTCACGGCACACCCGGCCGATCTTTTCAGTGGATTCGCTGTGTGGTCTCGCGAGAATAGCTCACGGTGAGCTGCGATGGTGGCTTGTGGGCCAATAAACTGCCTAGACCTTGGCGAAGAGTGCCCGCAATACTGCCGTGGTAGAGGCGATGTCGAATTGCTGTTCGACGAGGCGGCGTCCGGCGCGGGCGTAGTCATCGAGGACGGGGCCGGACGCGATCAGCCGTTCCAGGGTGTCACGCAGGCTCTGTGCGTCCGCCGGCCTTGCCAACAGCCCGGTCTGTTCGGGTACCACCAGTTCCGGGATTCCCGACAAACTTGTTGACACCGTTGGTATTCCGCTCGCGAGTGCCTCCATAAGGGCGACCGGCAGGCCCTCCATCTGGCCGTTGGCTGCGATGATACTCGGCAACACGAACAAGTCCGCGTCCGCCAACGCTTGCTTCACTGCTGCCTCGGACTGTCCGCCTTGGAACCGGACGCGCTTTGAGAGACCGAGCTGTGCCGCCAGCGCCTGCAATTCATTGTCCAGCGGTCCATTGCCGATCAGATCGAGTTCGATCCGATCGACGCCGGGCCCGCCGAGGGACAGTGCGCGGAGGAGCACCTCGTGGCCCTTGTACTCCTGAAGTGAGGCCACACACAGTGCCCTGATGGCGCCGCGTTCCGGGATGGTACGGGGGCGGAATTGGTATGCGGCGGTGTTGATTCCGCAGTGGATCACCTGCACCGGGGTGACGGTGTACTTCGACAGTAGACGGCGGTTGTACTCGGACACCGTGACGATGAAATCGGCGCCGTCGAGTTTGCGGCTCAGCATAGATTGGTCCACGTAAAGGTCGTGTGCGTGCACGGTGACGCTGTAGGACACACCAGCCAGGCGTGAGCAGATCCAAGCGGCCAAGGCGGGATATGTCGCGTAGTGCGCATGGATATGCCGTGCCACGCCGGATGCGTGCAATTCTCGGGCATGAGCGGTGGCGATCGGGACGGTAGCCAAGGCGCGCAGCAACAATGCGGGCCGTCGACCGTAGCCGCGCACGATGTCGGCCAGAATCGACATGGTGATCAGCGGGTGGTGCAGGAGTGCCCACGACAGGCCGACAATGCTTCGCCCCATGCCCGGCTGCGCCAGTTTGTCGACCCATGGCCGCGCGATGTCGTGGACCTGTGGGTCAGGAGACGGGAACAACGACCGCAGCCCGACGTCCCGCTCGTCCCCGGTTGCGAGGGCGTCGAGCTCGCGGACGATGAATGTCTCCGAAATGATCGGAAATCGCGACACCAGGTAGTCGATCGCCTTGGCGCTCAACGCTTACGCTCAACCAGATCAGAGTAGAGGTTGCTGAGTCGGCGGGCCCACGAACTTGACGAGAATTCGTTGCGCGCGCGCTCGATTGCGTTTTGGCCCAGCGTTTTTCGCAAGTCAGGATTGTCCAGTAGTCGATTCACCGCAGCGGCCAGGGCTGCCGGTTCATTGGGCTCGAACAGCAGCCCAGTTCCTTCATCGAGGATGATGTCGGGGATGCCGCCGATGCGTGATGCCGCGATGGCCTTACCCGACGCCGACGCCTCGATCAGGACAGTGGGCAGATTCTCGCCGAACGTCGATGGCAGCAGCACAACATCGGCAGCGCGGTAGACGTCCGGCATGTCTGACCGAACGCCGGCGAACACGATCGACTGCTCCAAGTCGGCGTCGCTGACCAATTTCCGGAATGCGGCCTCGTCGGGCCCACCGCCGACGAGTGAAAGAATTGCGTCGGGGTGTTTGCGCAAAACCTGCGGCCACGCCTCTATTGCCACCGGGATGCCTTTGAAAAAGCGGAACGCTGCAGGTAACACGACGAGCGGCGCGGGGCCACCGCCCAATTCCGCGCGAACCGCGGGCTTGACCTCCCCGGGCTGAAAGTTGGTTACGTCGATTCCGTTGTGCAGCACATCCCAGTTTCTCGGGATGCGCCCTCGGCGGTGCACGTCTGCCCACGATGTACGGCTGGCGTCGGAAACGAACAGCACTCGATCGCCAAGCGTCGCGGCTTCAGCCGCGATCTGCTCGCGCCAGTGCGCGCGGCCGGGCCAGCGCTGCGTGACGTGATGGAACGTACATACCACCGGACGGCCGGTCAGCTTCGCTGCCGGCACCGCGAAGGTTGCCGCCATTTCAAGGTGCGTGTGCACGAGATCGTAGTCACCCCTGCGGATCTCGCGCACCAGGCGGGGAATACCGGTGGGATCCAGCAATCGGCGTACACCCAGCGAGTGAGGGTGCACGCCGGCTTCGGACAGGATCGCCATCGTCTTCTCGGCGTTGACCGAGGCACGATCGAGGCCGACGACGTCCATCTCGACCTCGGTGTCGCGCATGGCGACGGCCAAGTGCGCCAGCAGCGTTTCGGCGCCACCCATCCGGAATCCATCGATCAGGGTCAGCACCCGAATCGGCCTCATTTGAGTACCCGTAGTTTCTTCCAGGGGATATTCGTCATTCCGTCGTAATCCCATTGCAGTCCGGCTGCCGCGTATGTTTCCCCAACAGTTCCGGGCGCGGCGGAGTCATCGCGTTCGAAGCTGACACTGAGGGCGGATGCGCTGACGTCCATGATGTAGGCGCCGTATCGCTGCAGAGCCTCGGCGACGAGGCGCTCCGCACGAGTAAGGTTCAGGCTGCCCAAATCCAGGCTCGGGTCCAGCTGAACCCTGGCGCCCTCGGGCAGGCAGTCGGACTTTGTTGATTGGCCGTCGGTCTTCAACGCCGGTGGGCGAAAGACCTTGGCGCATACGTTGTAGCTCTGCATCGCGAGCGCATGGGGGATCGAGCCCTGCGCGATCTCTGCGACGCGAACCACACCAGCCAACCGGGAGGCGCCCGAACCTGTGCTGGCGCCGCCCCAGCCGGAGCCGTCGAGGCTGTTGACGGCGGCGAACCCGGTCGTCCACGAACCGTTGCCGGGCTTCGCGAGCCAGAACTCGAAAATGGTCCGGGATGCCGGGTCAATCACCACCATGGCGCCGTCCGAGCCCTCCTGCGGTCGCGCCCCGTCGGGGATCGGTACCTGAAGGCCGTCGAACGGGCAATGACCCCATTCGGGGATGGTGCACGGGACGGTGTATCGGGGCGTTCTCGGGCCGGCGGTATATATCGGTATGCCGAATTCGATGGTCGAAGCATTCGCGCTGTGGTCCCAGGCCACGGCACTGATCATCGCGGCGCTATTGGGGTCGACAGGAGCATCGGCCGGGATGAGCGTTCGGAACGGGCTGTCCGCAGCAAACGGCTGGGCAAAATCTGATGCACTTGCTGTGACATGCGAGGTGATCGGGGTCGTGGCGAGACTCGCCACCGCTACTCCGATGCCGATGGCGGCGGCCCGCCGTCGCAATCGCTTGGTCCTCATGGCTCGCATTCTGTCGACCCGATCAGTTCAGTGGCCGCCGTCAATTCATTGCTGATCGCGGCTGCTGCGACAGCCCAGGAACGTTGCACAGCGGCTCTCCCGGCCTCCCCGAGTGTGGCCGCTGACTGGGGATTCTGCAACAATTTGAGGATTGCTGTGGCGAGCATCGCAGGGTCGTTCGGAGGCACGAGCAGGCCGGTCACTTCGTCTTCGATAGCGGCCGGTAGATCGCCCACGGTGGTGCCGATGACCGGACGACCGAACGTGTACGCGAGGTGCGCGACGCCGCTTGCGCTGGCTCGGATGTAGGGCGTGACAACAACCCTGGCGGAGTCGAAGAGGTTCTGCACTTCATCCATCGCGCAGTAGCCAGGACGGGTTTCCGCGCCGACTGCTGCAGCTTTGGCAATCAGTTCGGGGCCGTTCACGTCGGCACCGATCGCCCCCGCGATGACCAGGCGGGCGGTCGGCATGCCGGTCTTGACCCGGCGAAAGGCCTCGATCAGGACGTCGATGCCTTTGTAGGTGGTCCAGGTGCCGAAGAACAGCGCGATCGGTTCCGTTTGGGTGACCGGTACCACGGGGCGGCCTCGATTGATCACGCCTGAGTCGCCGTGCGGAATGACGACGACGTCGCAGCTGGGCCGCCAATGTTCCATGACGATCTGCCGGGTCCGCGGACCGAGAACGAAGGCAGCGTCCATGTGCCGCCACGCGGCGGCGAACGATGCCTGCAGCAGGTGTCCCTGCTTCGGGGTGCTGGTGTCCTTCGCGTCGGATCGGGGGAGCGGTTCGTGGGCGACTATCGCGAACACTGTGCGCGGCAGCAGCTTGCAGATTGCGACGACGAACCACGGTTCGAAGGTGAACCGCCACTGCGAGAACAGCACGGCGCGCGGCGGCCGCCGGCGCAGCTTGACCGCCAGCGTCAGCCAGGCCAGGACAAGCCGACCCGCGCGCGTGCCACGGCGTAACAAGTAGTGCAAACGGCCACCGGCGTCGTCGTTGTCATTGGGGTGCCAGGTGGGCAATACCGAGCGGACCAGAAATCTGGCTTCCTCGGAGGTGATTTCGGGGTCCGGACCGGTCCACAGCTCAACGTGTTCGCCACGGTCCGCCAGCGCCGCCCCGAGTTGGGCAGCGAATTGGAAGAGGCCGCCCGACGGGGAAAATTCGACCAGCACCGTGCGGTTGTCCGTCACGCTGGTGCTCCAGCGGACTCGTGCTCAGCCTCGGTCGGCAGTTCGGGATTGCTGACCCGGAAGCGGCGGGCAAGGAGACCGATGGCGAGTCGGGTGAGCACCATGATCACCAGACCCCAAACCGCGGCGTAGACGATCGTCACTTTGGACCGCAGAGATACGGGCTCCAGCTGTACATCGGTTATCGCCGCGATGCTGTACTGCATGTGACCAACGTTGTCATCGATACGGGTACGCGCCACCGCCAGCGCGTTGGCAAGGTTTCGTCTCGCGGCATCGCCGTCGGAACCCGTGACGGTGAAGGTCAAAATTCCGCGGACCGGGTCGACGTCGATCTTGGCAGGGGCTTCGGTGTTGTGCATGACTTCGGCCATCGTCGGCAGGAACGCTGTGCGAGCACGGACGTTCATGGCGTAGGAGGACCACCCGTCTAGTCGGCCGGCGGGCACCACGATCGCCTTCTGGGCGGCCTGCACTGCTGGCGTGGTCCTCGTCAGCATGGTGACGCCGGCGGCTGCGGCGCCGGCGATCACCGCGACCATCCACGTTGCGGTGGTCCGTAGCATCCGCCGTTTGATCGCAGTTGGTACCGGCTCGGCAGGCCCGAGTGCGCAGGCCAGGGCCAACACGATCGCGAACGAGCGGAAGTACGCGAGGTGCAGGAAGATGCTGGCGACCGACCAAGTGACGACGCCGGTCAGCGTCGCCGCTGCCAGTGCCCGATCCACCGAAATGGGGTCCGAAGAGATCCGCAGTGCGAGGATCGTGAACACGCCACCCAGCATGATCAGCCAGGTGATCAGGCCGACGACGCCGGATTCGGCGAGCAGTTGCGCATACAGATTGTGCGGGGCCACGAGTCCTTCGTGAACCGCGGTAGACACTCTGTCGGTGTAGAAGGGGACTTGGCCGCCGAACGTAGCCGGTCCGAAACCGAAGACGGGCCGTTGCTGAAACATCTGCCAGGCCATTTCTTGTGATGCTTGGCGGCCGAGTACAGACGGATCGATATCGTACTTACGGTCGGCGCTGAACAAGTCGCTTCCCAGCGCGATGATGCGGTTGCCGATGCCAGGAATTACAAACGCCACTGCGATGGCAAGGGGAATCAATGCGAGCTTGGCCGGCTTGCCCGAAGCGATGAACCACAACACCACCGCGAGACCAGCCACCAGCAACGTGCCGCGCGATTGCGTGAGGTAGACGGCGATCACCATGGGTACGGTGGTGAACAGCCAGAACAAACTGAGCAACTGGTTGCCGGCGAGGCGACTGCGCTGTGCCAATGCCCAGCCCATGGGAAGGCCGAGGACCAACAGGCGGCCCCAGAAATTCGAGTCACCGTAGGGGCCGCCGAAACGCTGGGTTGTGATCAATTGCCCTTGTGCTTGCGAAATTGAAGCGAGCCCACCGAACGTCAGATGTCCGCCGCTCAGGTAATTGACAATCGTCAGAATCGACAGCACCGCCAGGGTGGCGGCCACCGCCATCGCCACAGTCCACGGCTTACCGGTGGCTTGGGTGAGTACGAGGATGATCAGGAGATAGACCAAATCCACCACGGATCGCCATAAGACGCCTTGTGATGCGGTCAGGTCTACAGTGCCCACCATCGCGATCAGTTGACCGGCCAGGTACACGCCGACGAGGGCCACACCGATGGCTGTCCAGCGATTGAGTCGTGCTCGGGATTCAGTATCACGTAGGGCGAAAACGACCGCGACCGCACCCAACGCCATGCTGGTCTTGAACAGCGGGGGTTTTGTGTACTGCGCAGCGACCTCGGAAATGTTGGCGATCTCCATGACCACCATGACCACGAGGACGCCGACGATCCACCGCGTGGACCAGGCCTCGGTTACGCGGTGCCGCGGCGCGAGCGTAGCCATGTCACCCCGATACCGACCACGGCGCCGACGATGAGGCCGACGATGGCGCCGGTCAGGATCAGCTGGATCGGTGACGTCGCCATCTCCACCGCGCTAGGCGGCGAGATCACGCGGAGCTGGAACGGTGCCGAAACCGCCTTGACCTCAGGCGTGGCTTTTTCGAGCAGATCGGCAACAGCGGTTTGCGCCGCGTGTTCCGACGGTGCGTCGGCCGTGATCGACACGATGGTTGTCTCCGGTACCGCGCCTGCGGACAACGTCAGCTTCGACGGGTCGACGCCCGCTGCTGCGGCGGCGCCTGCCTGCCAACGTGGATCGGACAAGACCGTCGCCGCCGTGCGCGGAACCTGTCCCTGAGTGAGCACCTCCCAATAGGCCGACGAATCCGCTGTCGTCAAGTCGGGCCCGGGAACCAGGGCCACCTGTGCAGTCGCGCGATAGGTCGCTGAATTTAGCAATTGGGTGCCGGCGACTCCGCCCAGGACCCCGCCGATGATCGCGAGGATCGCGACAAGCGGGTTCAGCCACAGGCGTTTCGGACGACTCATGGATGGCCCTTTCGAATCATTATCGCCAGCCGGTTGACGACTGGCCGAACCAGCTGAGGTGCGGTGAGACACAATGCCGAAGCATAGATAATCATGCCCAGTAGAACCAGAACGGCAAGCTGGATCGGTGCTGGTAGACGGATATGCAGAGCGTCGATACCGAATAGCGCGGCGCCCATCGGGACAGCCGCGGCCAACGGGCGGCCGATCACCGAGAGAACCGATGCCCACCCTAGGGGAATCACCTTGCGAACAACGATCATTCGGATCACGAAATGCACGACTTCCACGCTGAGAAGCGCGACGGCCACCAACGTGGCGCTGTGGCCCGCAGCCCACCAGACGGGCCCGATCAGCAGCACGAGCCGGGCAGCATTGATGGCTGTCAGCAGGCCGGGGCGGCCCGCCGCTTTGAGGACGTCTCCCGCATGAAAGGAAGCCGAGTAAACCGTGGTGTACAACGCCAGCACCACAAGGATATGCGTGGCGGCGGCATACCGTGTGCCGTACATCGTTTCCAGTAACGGTCGCGCTGTGGCGGCCAGGCCGATGCCCATCGGGATTGTCAGTGCGACAACCACACTCAACGCCTTCTGATACTGCGCCGACATCGCCCGCCGATCGTGTTGCAGGCGCGACATCGAACTGAACAGCACATCGCTGATGACCGAGCACAGACTGAGCACGACCAGCTCGGGCACTCGATACGCCAGTGTGTAGAGGCCGAGTTCGGTTGTGCCGAGCCGGGTTCCGATGGCCAGGTAGTCGACGTTGTAGATGGCGTACGCGAGCAGTGTGACTCCGGTTACCGGGATGCCGAATCGAAGTAGCGCCCGTGCTTCACTCAATTGGAATCGCGGCGCCATGAAGGTCGGAGCGCTCCACCAGTACATGACCGTGGTGATCGAGACACCGGCAATCTGGCCGTAGACCAGGCTCCATACGCCGTGGCCGGTCGCCGCGAACCAGATGGTCAACGCTGTCTTGACAACGGCCCCGACGAACTCCGGCATCAAGCGTCGCTGAAAGCTCAAATCGCGTCGCATCCAAGACAGTGGGACGACGCCGAGTGCCGAAATCCCTAGGGCGACAGCAAGGACCTGAATGAGCGGCGCGATGTCTGGGTGGTGAAGCAGGCGTGCGGTGCTGCTCGCCGTCGCGGCGAGAAGTGCACCGGTGATGGCGCCTATTCCGATCGAAAGGGTCAATCCGGTCGGGGCGATTCGTTTCCACGGGTGGTGAACCTGCACCAGCGCTGGGCCGACGCCGAGATCTTTGACGTAATCGAATAGGTTGACCAGCAACAACGCCAAGGCGAAGACGCCGAATTCCTCGGGAGTGAGCAGGCGGGCGACGACGATCGTCATCAACAGCGTGGAGCTCTTGCTCACCGCAAAGACGAGGTAGTTCCAGATCGTCTGTTTGCCAAGATTCGCCGCTTTGGCTGCCGCGGACTCCGGAAATGTGTCTTCCGGCGGATCGGCCGAGACTGGTTCCGTCACACTTTCCCTGACGGTCGCCGAATTTTCTGACAGCCCCGGTGCTGCGACCCTTCGCGCAGACGTGTGGCGTCCCATCACTTCGATCACTCCATTCAAAAGCGCTGAGACTGTCTAGCGCGATTTGGGGACGAGCTATCCTCCGGCGTGTGGTCAGTGTATTCGGAGGAGTCGAAGACTTCGCCGTCGGGGACCCACTTTCTGTGCGCTGGTCGATCATCTACATGTTTGCTTAAACTGCATCCTTGCGGTGCTTGTGTCAGGCTACCGCCGTAAGGTGGGGAACACTTCCGCTGCTGGTGTTGGGTAGGGGCGGCGTAGCGAATCGAGGCAGGTGCTGTGGTGTCGGTGACTCTGGTCAGTGCCGTCGATCCGTATCCGACCGATGCCGGCAAGAAGGTGGTGCTGGCGGGTTTCCTGGAGTATTTCCGCGAGCGGTTCGGCGCGGGCAACGTGCATTACCTGCTCGTCGGCGGTCGCGCCCAGCAGGCGTTTCCGGTCACCCTGCATCCACTGCCGCGCCCGAGCCGAAGGGCGGCGCTGACTGCGGTGTCCACCCGCCTTCCGTTTGGACGATCGACCCTACAGGAATCTTTGCTGTATTCACCAGATGTGGCACGCGCAGTAGCTGCAGCGATAGCCCGCATCGGCCCTGATTTCGAAATCTATGACACGATTCGCATGGCGCAGTATGCCGATGCGGCGCGTGCTGATTGGCAATTGTGTTATTTGGATGACCTATTTTCCGAGCGATACGCAGCGATGCTCGATGCGGGCAATCGGTACCCGGATGTGACGATCCGGCCGCTCGGCAATTTCGAGCAGCATGTGCCCGGCCCATTGCGGCCGCTGGCCGACAGCAAGTTGCCGCAGCGGATGCTTCTGCGAATGGAAGGTTTGCTGGCTCGGCGCAGCGAGGATCGCGCGGCATTGCGGTTTCGTCGCAATCTGCTGGTGAACGACGGTGAAGCAGCCCGCTTGCGGGCTCGAGTCGCGCACCGCGGAACTGCCGACGTGATGGCGGTGCCTCCGTTGGTCAAGCCGCCGCCGTACCGTGCGCGCCAATACGGTGGAGCTCCGGAATTCGTGTTTGTCGGGTTGCTGTCACTACCGCACAACGAGGATGGCGTGCGTGCGTTCCTGACTGACGTTTGGCCTTTGGTGCTGGGCCGGATGCCGAAAGCGCGGCTGCGGATCATCGGGCGAGACTGCGGACCGGAGCTGGCCGAAATCGTGGGGCGGCAGGGCGAGTCCGTGACGCTGGAGGGATACGTCGCCGATCTCACCGAGGTCCTGTCATCGGCGGCAGGCTTGGTCAATTACCTGAGGTTCGGATCAGGTATCAAACTCAAAGTCATCGAAGCGCTGGGCCGGGGATTGCCTGTGGTGTCCACGAATATCGGTGCCGATGGGTTCGCCACCGGCACGGAACACGGGGTGCTGGTGGCCGATCAGGCCGAGCAGTTCGCCGAGGCCCTCTGTGACCTGACTGATCCTGCACGCAACCGCGCGGTATCGGAGGGCGCCCGTGGACAATTCGGCACGATGTACGCGCGCGACGCCGTCTTCGCTTGCTACGACCAGGCTTTCGCAATAGGCCGGTAATCGCGGTGGTCACCGACAGCGCTCATCGCGAGGCGGCAGTGCTGGGCACTTGGCCGACCTCGATGTTCAACGCGTCGATCGCGCGCGAAAGCTCTTGCCGCTGGGGCTCTGCCACCCTGTCGTAGGGTCCGAAGCCTAAGCCGCCGTTCCACTGCAGTCTGTCCAGCAATCCTTGAACGTTGGCAAACGCCTGGTCGATGCGCTTGCCGAGCTCGGGACTACGTTGGTCGACTTCCGGCCGTACCGAACCCACCCCGACGCGGCAACCGTCCACGCCGGCCTGAACGTCCCACAAATCGGTGTGACTGAATATCTCACCGCCACCGGTGATGGCTTCCTTGGCCAATGTCGCCAGCACGGTCTGGGCGCCGTGAACCACCTCGTCGGCGCTGACTGCCCATTCCGGACTCGTCAGACCCGAATCGAGCTCTTTGACGTCGGCCAGTAACTTGTCGGCCACCGCGTTGGTATCAGGTTGTAGGCCGCTCAGCCAGAGATCCCTTTCCAGCCGGTGGAAGCCGGTCCATTTGTCGTCTGGATGCACTTCGGCCGGGCCGAGGTCGATCCGAGTCTGGAGGTTGTTCGGAAACCGCTGTGCGACAGGCGCAATGCGCTCGTAGTACGTCCGTGCCGTTGGGTACAGGTCCTGAGCGCCGGTGACGTCCCCCTTCTTGACGGCGCCGACAAGGGCCGCTGTGGCGGTCACCAGGGCGCCGGTCTGGTTGCTGACGTATCGCTTGTAGCTCTGCTCGGCCTCGTCCTGTCGGTCCGCGGCAATGGGGTTTCCGTCAACCTTGAAATCGGCGCTGATGCCGTCGCCGATCAGTGCGGGCTTGCAGGCCGTGAAGTAGTAGCCGGGTTCGTTCAGGGCCACGGACAGGTTTCGCTGCTGCCCCGGCTGAATGTTGTGGACGTCACCCAGCACCCGGGCGCCGGCACCGTACAGGTAGAACTCGGTCACTTTGGTGCCGTTGTTCGTGACAACGAAGTCGGTCCGGCCCGTCTCGGTCGAGGTTTTTGACAGCGTGCATTCATGATCGGTTGCAGCCACCGTGATCTGGTGGGGCCCTGGTTTGCCGTCGGAGGCCGGTGGCGGCGTGGGTGCGCACCCGGCCAGCGACACCGCGACCAGGCTGAGCAACACGGTGGCGGTCCCGACCGCCGTGGCATCGTTCGCAGCACGGGTCATTTGGGAGGCCTTTCGTGACTGGTGGGGCTCAAGGCGAGTAACGCCGGCCGATCATCGGTAACAACAACCTAGCCGCAAAGCTGTGGCGATACGCGCAAGTGTTCCTGCACGGCGACATCAGCTGCCTCCCGGCCGGTCCCGGTCGCCAGCTTGGCATTCTGCCGCACCGGCGTCGCCAACTCGCGTCGACCGATCAGAGCTCCGTTGCCGGGGCGATTCGGACGTCGCTGTCCGCTGTTGACGCGGAGTGCCGAGACAACGAACGAATGGTATGTTTTGTCGTGATGTGGCATTTTCAGCAAACGTAGCGCCGCATCCCGCACGTCCTCGGTTCGACGTTTCCGGGAGCTATCCGGGCCGACCCCTTGGCGCGGGGTGCTCAACCCGGACCGGGGTCGGTGGTGGCACGGCAGTTGATTGAGTCCTTGCACGTTCGCTGGAAAGAAGACGCTTGAGTACCCGACTGAATCCACGGCTCTGGATCCTCGTGGCGTTTGCCGGATTCTTGTTGGTCAGCAACTCCGCTCTCGGCGCACCGCCGACCCACGATTCGATCGACTACCGCGAGATCGCGAGCGCGGCACCCCATCTGCCCCATGGCCACATCGGCTCGGCCTATACCGGCCGATTTGTCGTCCACTACACCGTCGGGCTGTTTTCCTGGGCCACGGGGCTGCCGCTCGGCGCGGCATACGCTGTAGCCCTCGCGGGGGTGCTCGTGGTCCTCGGTGCGGTGATTCTTGCGCTGCTTCAGAGTTGCTCGTTGGGCGAATTCAGCATTGCCGCGGGCTTATTGGCTCTCAGCCCGTATGCCCTGCGGCCCTACCTCATCCAGACGAGCATGCTGGGCGATCTGGTATTTGTGATCGGGCTGGGTGCGAGCCTTTACGGCGTTCGCAGCAGACGGGTACCTCAGGTGTTGGCCGGCCTGGTCGTCGCGGTTCTCGGGCGACAGAGCGCGATCGGTGTCGCACCGGTGTTGGCGCTGTGGGTCTTGCTGGATCCGGCCTGGCGGTCATCGGTATCGATCCGCGTGCGCGTCACGATCGCTGCCGTCGCGGTCGTCTTGACCACGGCGCTCTACAGCGGAGTCAGAGCGTTTACCGCTCGCTTCACCATCCCTTACGAGCCGTCCCTCCTGCACGACTCAGTCCTGAAACGAATCGCCGACTTACCCGCTGCCGCTTCAGAACTGATCACCCACGCTGCGCGCACCATGGCCCCGTTGATCGTGCCTGTCGCCCTGATCATCGTGCTCGTCATCAGCCTCGGGTGGCGCCGTGTGACGTTCCGGTGCTGGGGTTCACTGGTTGTCGCAGCGTCATTGGTAGTTCAGCCGTTGATGATCGATCCGGCCTGGACCGGGTTCGCACACAATGAACAGCGCTTGGCCGCGTTGGCACTGTTGCCGCTGTCGTGCGCTGCTGCCGATCTGCTGGGTCTTGCACACCGCAGTGACATGCCGCGGAGCCGAATCCTGATCACGGTGGGCCTATTGGCCATCGGCTCGCTTCATCATGAGTTCAGCGTCGTCGGGCCGACGTCTCTCGGCACGTTTCTTGCCATCCAGTTCGTCGTCGCGGTGGCAGCGTGCTGGTTGGTGCTGCAGACGAAGCCCACCGCGACACCCGCTCAACCATGATGGGATCAGTCAGCCGTCACTCCCAGTCGCATCGCGCCGGATCCCTCATGCCGGGCTGGCGCCGTTCCACGTGGCCAGGAATTGCAGTGATGTCCACGGGATGTGACTCATGTTGTAGTAGTCCCATGCGATGCCGGCTCCGGTGTATGCCGCATTTCCGGGGTCCAGTTGGCCGATCAGCGCCAGGGGAGCGCCGCCGGCATCCCCGATATACCCGCCGTACGTCTGCAAGGTCTTAGCAATGACCTTCTCTCCGGCCGTAATTCCCGGAATCGCATCGACGTTGATCGACGGGTCGAGGATGAACCGGGTTCCCTGGGGAATGAGCGGCGTCGACGCCAACGCATCGGATTTCACGGCTGGGTAGACGTAGGAATTCGCCGCAAAGGACGACGAGAAGAACAACGCATGGTTGAGACCGGTGTTGTTCGCCGCCGCAGCGCTGAACTCGTCGGCCATGACGATTCCCGCCAGCCGCGAGAACCCGGTGGCGGTGGCCGAACCGGACGTGTCAATCCCGTTGCCGGTCAACGAAGTCATGCCGCCCCACGATGCCGACCAGGTATTCGACGTTGCGTTGTACTTCGCCTGCCACAGGCCGAATACCATGTTGGTGACTGGGTCGACCACGACGAGATGACCGTCGCTGCCCGTAGGAACGGGGGTGCCGAGCGGAATCGGAACCTGATACGTCCCGAACGGACTGGGCCCCCAGGCCGGGGCATTGGTGAACTGGATGGTGTAGCGGGGCGTGTTGGCCGTGACCTGAGATGCCTCGACCACGCTGACACTGTAGGCGTTGATGTCGAAGACGTGCTGACCCCCCGAAATCGCAGCGGCCCACGCTGCCGAATTGGTGTTGAGTACCGCTCCGCCTGATATCGCGTTCCAGAGCCAGGTCGCTGAATTGAATTCCGGCACAGTCGGTGTCGTCGGGGTGGTCGTGGCGAGGATAGGCACTGACACCGACACCGTGGCCGACAGGCTGCCATCACTGGCAGTAACAGCGAACACCGCGGTCTTGGCCCCGTCAGCCTGTCCGGCGGCGATTCGGGCAACAGATGTCGGGGTGAAGGTGTAGTTGCCCGC
Source organism: Mycobacterium sp. SMC-16 (assembly GCF_046250085.1). Taxonomy (NCBI): domain Bacteria; kingdom Bacillati; phylum Actinomycetota; class Actinomycetes; order Mycobacteriales; family Mycobacteriaceae; genus Mycobacterium; species Mycobacterium sp. SMC-16. The sequence goes on along the minus strand of NZ_CP176427.1, from coordinate 3,043,236 downwards.
CGAAGTGACCGTGACAACGCCGGCAGTGGGCTGAGTGATGCTATAGGTGAGCGAATTGTTGTTGGGATCAACGAAGTTCAGCGTGCCACTGACTGCACCGCTGGCCGGGTCGGGTGTGCCCACCGTGGGAACTCCGGCAACGGGCGGACTGTTGAGGTTCAGCACCCGGACAGCGTTGTCGGCCATATCGGACACGTAGAGCTGCCGGCCATCCGGGCCGGATGCGATGCCGTGCCAGTTCGACTCTGGCGCGCTGTCGATGGTGAGAGCGCCCACCACCCTGTTGGTGCTGATGTTGATCACAGACACCGTGTCTGTGGCATTGGCAGCAAACAGCATGGTGCCGTCGGGGCTCAGAGCGAGACCGAGGGGCTTGCTACCCATCTGGATGGTCGACACCGACCGCGCTGCCACGGTGTCGACCACCGACACCGAGTTGCTGCCGTTGTTCGTGACGTACACCTGGCGGCCGTCGGCCGAGACAGCCACTCCGAAGGGGTTGCTGCCCACGGCAATCGAGGCCACCGTCTTGTTCGTTCCGGTGTCGACCACCGAGACCGACTTGGAATTCCAATTTGCGACATACAGCCGGGTTCCGTCGGCCGAGAGCGCCATCGCGCGCGGGCTTTTACCAACCGAAATCGTGCTCAGCACCTTCGGGGTCGCTGTCGAGGTGTCGATCACGGTTACCGAATTGGTTCCCGAGTTGCTTGTGTACAGGCGTTGACCATTCGCGGACAACGCGATGCCGTAAGCCGTTCCACCTCCGGTATTCACCGTCGCCACAACGGAGTTCGTGGTGAGGTTGACCACCGACACTGCGCCGTTTCCGGCCACATACGCGCGGCTGCCATCGCTGCTCAGCGCAATCGCCGAAGGCGAGCCGACAACCGGGATGCTGGTCACCGCGCCGGTGGTCCGATCGATCACTGACAATGTGGAACTGCCCGAATTGGCGGCATACACCTTGGTGCCGGATACTGCGAGCGCGACCGGGCCGGTGCCCACGGTGGTGGGCGTTGCCGACGGGACAATGGTCGCGGGTAAGACTGGCACGGTGACGGTTACCGATGTCGAGGTGGAGGCGTTGCTGACGGCGACTGTGAAGGTGTCCTTGGTGGCTCCGCCCGCAAGTCCGGCGAGCACTCGGCCGGCCAGACTCGGCGTGTACGTGAATGCGCCCGTCGCGGCGTCAACCACAACGGCTCCGCTGCTCGCTGTCTGGCCGGAAAGCTTGTAGCTCAACGTGTTTCCGGCGGTGTCTGTGCCGTTTATCGATCCAGTCACCACGCCCGTAGTCGGGTTCGGCGACGTCTGCGTGGGTGATGCCGTCGGCGGAGCCGTGACCGCCACCGCGGTCAACGGTCGAACTGCGGCCGTTGCGGCGACGGTAGTCGCCGCCGTCTGAGTCTGTTGGCGACGCGTCCAGGCCAGCAGGCCCAACTGCGCAGCCGAGTCGAGCGGTACGAGTGGTGTGTCCATTGGTGCGGTGGGGCCGACAGTCAAAGTCCCCGCGCTCAGATTTGTGAGCGGCGTGGTTGTTGTCAGAGAGGTGTTGTAGTGCGAGACGGCCAGTCGGTCGATGTTGGCGCCTCCGGCCACGACAGGCGATGGTGCTGGGGGCGCCGCAGCGGCGGAGGACTTCCGGGCCGCGGCTGAAGCCGCTGCCGGGCGCGGGGCGGCACTGCCATCTCGCGACGGCGTGGACGCGGTCGAGTTCACCACCGGTCGACTGCTCGGCGAATCGTCGTCGTGGCCTTTTGGGGCACTGCCGGCGCCGCGGGGCCCGGGCCGCCGCTTGGCGGGGGTGTGAGTCTTATTGGGTGCCCCGACCCTCTGGCTGCTTGTCGTCGGCGCGCCGACGGATGCGGATTTGGGCGGATTCGACGATGTCGCACCCGAATCGGTCTCTGCCGTTGCGATACCCGGCACGGCGGCGATGGCCATACCGACCCCGAGCGCAACAGCCAATGCCCCTACGCGTCCGATGCCCAATCCGATGTCCATTTGCCCGGCCTTTCGACGCTGCATGCGGTTTTGAGCTACGAGGTCCGCAGTTGTCGCAACGATGATGGCGAGCATTGACGGTGGTGTATCGAGATTCGCAAACAATTCCAAAAGTCTGAACCACGCTGCGCCACAACAATATTCGCCATAATTTGAGAAATTGACGTAGATGACGAGAAGTGTGCAGTACGCAGCCAAATCAGACCATGAGTATTTATTTGCTAGGACGTCAGTTTGTTTTCAATCGGACCTGTTGGTCGGCGTGACGGCGGCGGCGGCGACGTGCAGCGCACAATCTGGTACTCGCTTTTGCTGAGACCGCGCTGGCGACCATCACTGCCGGTCACGTAGATAGGCTGCGCCTCGGCGCGGCTGATTCGTCCGGACCATGGGATCAACGGCCGTGAAGAGGCCTGGTCACCTGAGCGTAGGCGGACTGTTCCTAGTCGACGTCGCGCGAAGCACGAAATTGCGAACCGATACGGGTTCAGCTCGCCAGCACTTGCAGACTGCTCCATGGGATGTCGGGCATGCTGTCGTAGTCCCACCGCAAGCCAGCGGACTGGTATACGGCACCGATCGAATTCGCGGCCGCCGTGGTGTCCCGCTCGAAGCTTACGCTGATCGACGATCCGCCCCTGTCCATCACGTAGGCGCCATAGGTCTGCAGCGCAGTGGCGACGGTACGTTCGGCTGGCGTGAGACTCAATGACGCGAGGTTGACCGATGGGTTCAGCCGTACGCGCGCGCCTTCGGGTATGCAATTGGTTGCGGTCGAATTCCCGTCGGTCTTGAGTGCGGGGGCGCGATATATAGATGCGCAGACGTTGTCGGTCTGCAGTGCCAAGGCGTGGGTGATGCTGCCCTGTTGAATCTCGGCGACCCGAATGACTCCGGCGAGTCGCGATGCGCCCGAACCGGTACTGGCTCCGCCCCAGCCGGATCCGTCGAGGCTGTTCACCGCACCCCATGAGCTCACCCACGAGGCGCCGGACTGCCTGGCTTGCCAGAACTCGTAGATGTTGCGGCTGGCTTCGTCGATGACCACCATCGCACCGTCCGATCCTGGAGATGGAACTGCGCCAGACGGGATCGGGATCTGGTGTCCGGTGAATGGGCACGGTCCCCATGAGCTGATGGTGCAAGCGACGCTGTAGCGGGGCGTCGACGTGGTGGCCACGTAGATCGGCACCGCGTATTGAACGAGGTTTGCGTAACCGGCTCTATTGCGCGCCGCGTATGCAACCATGTTGGCGCTGTTGGGATCTACCGGTGTCGCGGTGCTCAACGCGGTGCGCCAAGTGCTCGTCGACGTGAACGGCACGCCGGCGGTCCCGGTGCCGGCCGGCACGGGCGGTGGCGTGGTCGTGGACGAACCGGCCAGGGTCATGGTGATCGTGTCGATGAGCAATGCGCGAGTGCAAGTGCTCGTCGAATTGTCATTGGTGAACGTGATCGTCAGAGCGTGTGATCCGGCAGGCACCGTGCGATTCGTGCTGAAGTTCGTCCACGTCGTCTCTTTGACACTGGTCTTGATGACTCGCGAACCGTCGATCGCGACCACCATGTTGGGTGAGCCGTTGCAGGGCACGCCTCTGGCGCGCACTGTGATGGTCGCAGCGGCGGTGACGGGCATGGACAGCGTTGCCGTCGCAGTCCCTTTGGCGATGAAGGCAAGTGCTGCTCCGCTCGTCGCGGTGCCGTCAGAGAGCGCTGTCGCGGATCCGGTGGGTGACACAGACAAAGTGGTTCCGGCGATTGCGGCGTCCGCTGCGTGGGCTGGTGCGGCTACGGCGATCGGAAACACCACTGCGACGGCGAGCGCGGTCCATCGGCGAACTGCCATGACGCGCTCCTGAGGTTGTGGCGATCAGAACGTGTCACATCCTGCAGTCAAGTCGCTATCAAAACAATGGTCCCAGCTATCACTTTGATAACAAACCGCATTTGGCGAGATGGTTTTCGCGTATTGACGGTATTGTATGTTTCTCCTCGGTTACGTGGCATTAGCCACCAATGACCACTCAGCCGTGGGTTGTTCCCGAGCACACCGCCACGACCACTGCGGCAGCGTGGCAGTCTGAGTGCGTCAGTGACACAGATATTTGGTTCCAGCCCTGCTCTGCTGCCAGCATCGCCGCAGCGCCGAAGAGTCGCAAAGCGGGCAGTCGGGCAGTCGTGACTATCTCGATTTCGCGCGGCGCAAAGGCTGCATCAGGCTGCGAAAACGCCTTGATTGCAGCCTCTTTCGCGGCAAATCGAGCAGCGAGGCGGGCCACCTGATCGGGGCCGGCGCACGCCGCCTGCTCATCGGCGGTATATATCTTGTCAAGAAACCGCTGTCCGAACGCTGACAGCGAGTGCTTGATCTCCCCGAGGCTCACGACGTCGCAGCCCACCCGAATCTGCGCGCCCGGAACCTGCGCCTCAGGCGGGTTCATTCGCATGTCTGGACGGGAACGCGGGTGATCAGATCTATCGAATCGACTGTGCCGGTGGGCCTTTCGCTGCCGCCCTCGCGCGCCAGGAGAACTTGGTGGGGCAGCCGCGGTGCCAGGTCGAAATAGTTGTCACCGGGTGTCCAGCCGGGAATGTCGACCTCGACATAACGGAGCGCGACCTCTGACGTCACATTCAGTACCCAGTTGTCGGGCGATGATCTCGACACCATGGCCGTCACTGCTGACGCGGCTTGCCCGACTCTCGGGTTGATCACCAACACGTCGCGCGCGGTGCGGGCGTTGTCGAACACCGCGACGGCTTGCACTGCGTCTGCGGACGGCGGTCCGAAGCGGAACGCATGTGACAGATCGCGAAAGTGACCAGATATCTCGGAGTCGAAGTATGTGACCGACGAAGCGGGCGGCACCGCCACACGGCACGTCGCATCGACCGCGATACCTGTGAAATTCGTTGCAGTCAATCTCAATTCGCCGTTCAGCGGCGTACTGGTGTCGTTGTGTACGTCGATCCGGATGCCGGCCAGCCCATCGTTCGCGACGATGACCGACACCGGTGCCCAGGTGCGGGCCAGCACTGCTAATGCCGCTTTGGCCCCGCCGTCGGAGTCCAGGAGGCCCCAACCGGCGCCGGGCACCAAGTCCCTGCCGGACAACACCAGAGCGCCCCCGCAACCCGAGTCGGAACGTCGCCAGAAGCCGAAACATTCGCGCATTGTGCCGGCGACGGCAAGTCGGCCCAGTTGGAGGTACCGTTCGGCACTGGTGCGCCGAACCTCCAGGACGTCTTCCCCGAAGATCTCACGGACGTAGAAATCCCGAACGTCCTCGAAGTCCCACGAGGATCCCCGGTCTCGGGGCACACCCGCTTTCCAATCCGGATGGTGTCCAGCAACGCTTGCAGAACCGAAATGCCTTTCCACATGAGCGGACTCGGGTGGATTGGAGAACGCCAGGCTCTCGGCTGCGAATCGGATCCCCGCGCTGCGCACGTCCGCCAGCGGCCGCAGGTAACCGCCCACCCCGAACCATCCGGCCACACCGGTGTCGGGGCGGATAGCGAGCTGCGCGCTGCCAGGGGCGGGTGAGGGCGAAGATCGGACATAGTGGGCATCCGAATGCTCTACGACGACCGCAGGGAGCAGTGTGTCGATGACTTCAATGGCGGATTCCTGTGCGCTCAGTCCGAGCATCTCGGGCTGCTGGAGAGTCTCGCTACCACCGCTGACCACCGCCAGTGCGGGGTTCCCTGACACTCGACGCAGAACTGATCCCAATTCGCGCGCGATCAACTCGCCCTGCTCGGCCGGAGGGTCGAACGTCGCCAACATCGCATCCTGCCAGACCAATAGACCCGCTTCCGCACACGCCTGCCAGAACTCGTCTTGTTCGAATGCCAACCCGCCGACGACCCGTACCATGTTCGCGCCAGCAGAGGCGAAAGCCATTACCTGAGAGCGAATTTCCTCGTCTTCTGCGTACATCCGGAACGGGTCCGGCGGGGACCAGGTCACGCCTCTGCAGAATATCGGGGTGTCGTTCACGGTGATCTGGAATCCGTCGGTCGATACCGAAACCGTCCGGAACCCGATCAGCTGATCAATCATCTCGACGCCGTCCGCTGCCACGCGGACCCGGTAAAGATGCTGAGGGCCATAGCCGTTAGGCCACCAGCGTACGGGGTCGGCGACCGCGACATCGATGTCTACGGCGCCATTGGTCGGTGGCACCGAATGTTCAGCAATCAGGCTGCCGGCCGGATCGAACAGGGCGATATGGATCGACTTCGCATTGGTGGTTCCGGCGATGGTCAGGATGTCGCCCTCGACCCGCGCCACGATGTCCGTGCGCAGGCGCGCCGGGATCACTTTGACTGGACGCCAAATACCCACGGGAGCAGGGGTGTTCCCATACACGGGGGCGCGCCCGAGCAATGTGGTCCGCGCCCAGCGCAGGCCCGGCGATGCGACCATTGTTGAGCGCCAGCGGCCGCGCGGGCGCCGAGTCTCCAGCCAACGGTTCAGCGAACCGAAGCGGATCACCACTTCGTGTTTGCCTGCCTCGCAATCGATCCGGACCGGTAGAAACATCGACTCACATTCGATGACAGGTGTACGGTCCAAGAACACGATCGCCGGGAACGTCAGGCCGGCGAACGCGACATCAGCTGCCTCGTCAACGGTGAACGTGGTACGGCACCACCAGTCGAAATCATCCGGGTTACCGCTCTGGAGGCCGGCCACTGTCGAGGGTGCGTCCAGAACTGATGCCGCTTCCCACTGATCGGCCAATTCGTCGGGGTGTATGAATGCATCAGGCGCGCAACGCAGGACCTGCCACCGGGCCAGCATCGGCCTAACCTACCGCGTCGGCTATGACCTGGATTCCGATCTGCCAGTCCTGGGCCATCGAATCGAGCGCCGGAGTCACGTCCACCTTGCGGCCGTTGGCGACACGAGCCATCTTGAACTGCACCGATTTGGCGTTGCTCGCCACATTGCGCAGACATCCGGCGGCGACCGCCGCGCCCGGGAACTCGGTGTCGAGATATTCGGCCAAGTCGGCGAGCAGCTCAGCGGTGGCGCCACACTGGCGCAACGAAGCGAACGCCCATAGGTGAAATCGTGCGATACCGGCCTCGGGTAGCCAGCTGGCGGCATTGTGGACGCAGGCGGCCAGTCGATCGACCGGATTGCCGCGCGGTCGGCGACGCAGGTGGTCGCGCACGATGGCGGGAAGAGCACCGGGTTCAGCCCAATGCGGGAAGTGCCGGATCACCTCCATGTATGGCGGAAGCGGCAGCGCGGATTCCGCGGTCAGGCCGAAGATGCCATCGAAATCTTCGCCGGTCAACTCGAACAGCCCCGCGTTGTGCAGGTACCGCAGCTCACGCGCGGGACGGTCGATCCAGATCGGGGTGATGGTGGTTTTGACGTGCTCTGCGCGGTACGCGGTTCCAGCCGTATCCGGCAGCCACCAGCTGTCCACCTCAACAGTGTGGAGCACACCGCGCTGTGGGCCTGTCTCCACGATGTCTAGAACGGGAAGCCACACGTTTTCTTCGCCGACCTCCAAGCCGTACAGCCGCCGCAGCTCGTCGGGTTGCTGCTTGCCGAACGTCCAGGACAGGCCGTCGTGATCGGCGGACAACAGTGCTGCGAACGCGGGAACAGGGTTCAGCCCAAGGCAATTCAGTATCTCGATCCAGAGATCCAGGTAGCAGTTGGTCTCGGTCCAGATGCGGTCGGCGCCGTGCGTGAAATGCTGTGCATGGCTGGCGGGCGTTGCGTCGATCCGCAGGGCTGTCGCTGTCTGGGGCACCGCGGCAAGTGTCACGGTCGTCACCCAGCGAGGCTGGAGACGACCGCCTCGATGTTCTTGATCGAGGCGAACGTGGATTTCTTCAGTGCCTCGTCGGGAAATTCGATGTCGAACTCATCTTCCAGAGCCAGCATCACGTTCACTGATGCATGTGACGTCAATCCGAGTTCGTAGAGGTCGGCATCATCGGCCACTCCGGTTGGGTCGACGGCCATCCGACCATGGGCCGCCAGGACCCGCTCAATAGTCTCCCGCATGGGGCTATCATACAGGCCAAACTGAATTTTGAGTTAGCTGTCAGTGCTGTAGCGAATGGCATTCCACCACGGATTCGGAATGCGTCGAGAACTTTTGGGGGAAGCGTCCATGTCCGACCGTGACGGCGTCGCAACGTTGAACCAGGCTGTGGTGCCCGGCCTCGCCGAAGCTGTGCAAGCGGCGGCCGCGGCCGCTGACGACGTTGATCGGGACGCGCGCTTTCCTCACGAGGCTGTCGAGGCTCTCAAGCACGCAAAATTGTTGTCTTGTGGCCTGCCGGTCGAACTTGGGGGCCGGAACTTCCCAATCGGCCGGTTGGCTGTCGTCGCGCGCGCCCTGGGTGGCGCCTGCAGCGCGGCGGGCATGGTCTTCGCAATGCATCAGACGCAGGCGCTGGTGCTAGCCAAATATGCCCGATCGGGGCCGCCCGCCGAGCTGACAAAGTTGATTGCAGCAAATGAATCACTTATTGCTTCAGCAACCACTGAGGTGACTACTGGTGGCGATCTGGGTGCATCCACGTGCGCGGTGGTGAGCGACGGCGATGGCGTGCAGTTGGAGAAGAACGCACCAGTCATCTCGTACGCCGAGCACGCGGACTACATCGGTGCCACGGCGCGACGCAATCCCGACGCCTCGGCGAATGATCAGGTACTACTGCTATGTCCCGCCCAGGACACGAAATTGGAGCGCACCAGCACATGGAACACCCTGGGATTTAGGGGGACATGCAGTCCGGGCTACCTTTTGTCGACTCGGACGTCGCCCGACAATGTGATCCAGGCCGACTTTGCCAGCATCCTCGCCACGACGATGCTGCCTGCGTCGCACACGCTGTGGGCGTCAGTGTGGCTGGGTATCGCCGATGCTGCCTACGCCAAGGCGCGTAGCACCGTTCGGCAAGCTGCGCGCAAGTCGCCCGGCAAATCCGTACCGCAGGCGACATTGCTGGCCGATCTGACTGTCGCGCATCAGGGTTTCGAGTCGATGGTGCAGCACGAAGTGCGGCGGTATCAGGCGCTGGTCGAGTCAAACGCCGACGAGGCCACGATCAGCTTCACCCTCGCGATGAACAATTTGAAGATCGCGGCGTCGACTGCTGTCATCGAAGTGGTCACCGACGCTCTGAGGATTGTGGGACTCAATGGATATCGTGAGGACCATGCATTGTCCATGGGACGTCTGCTGCGGGACGCGTTCGGACCGCAGCTCATGGTCTCCAATGAGCGCATTCGCTTGAATAACGCCAACCTCGTGTTGGCCTACCGGGGGTAACGATCAGCACATGGTTTCCGATTCACTCGAACTCGCCCGCAAGGAATTTCGCGATTCATTGACTGAAGCCGGGTTGCTCGTCCCGCTCGGGATCGACGGGTTGTATGGCCGCAGCGGTGCCTTCGAGAAGATCATCGATGGTATCGACATCGCGGTCCGCGCCAAAGGTGCCGAAGTGCACGGTGACAATGCGGTGGTTCTGCGTTTTCCACCGCTGTATCCGCGCGAGGCGTTTGAGAAGACCGACTATATTGCGTCCTTTCCGAACCTCACCGGCGCCGTGTCGACATTCACCGGCGGCAACGCCGAGCACCGGGCCCTGCTGGCTGATCGTGATGCCGGCATGTCCTGGGACGGGCATCTGAGTCCGGCCGGAACCATGCTGGTTTCGGCCGCATGCCACCCCAGTTATGGAACGTTGCCGAAGGTGCTGCCGGAAGGCGGTGCGCTGATGGACATCTACGGCTACTGCTTCCGGCACGAACCAGCGATCGATCCCGCACGGATGCAGGCCTTCCGGATGCATGAGTACGTTCGTGTCGGTTCGCCTGAACAGGCTGAGGTGCACCGTAATTCGTGGGTGGCGCACGGCATGGACGTACTGACATCGCTCGGGGTCGATGCCCGCTCGGAAGCTGCCAATGATCCTTTCTTTGGGCGAGCCGGCCGGATGCTGGCGGCCAACCAGCGTGACGAGAACTTGAAGACTGAGTTGGTTGTGCGCCTCTACGGGGATCTCGACGAGGGCACCGCAGTTGTCTCAGCCAACTGTCACCGTGACCACTTCGGTGAGACCTTCGGCCTCTCGACTTCCGATGGTGCGACGGCACACAGCGCCTGCGTCGGGTTCGGGATGGAGCGAATTGCGCTGGCGCTCCTGGTGACTCATGGTCTCGAGACGGATTCGTGGCCAGCCTTGGTCCGGAAGCAACTCGGATGGTGACAGGGCCGTCCATCGCTGAACCGATTGCTAACAGTCGATATGCGCTATGCGTTGATCCAACCGCTCAGATGCATCGTCCTGCCCTCACGGCATGAAGCGGAGACGGTCGACACCGGCAGTGTCGTCCAGTTTCGTGTGCCGACGACCGAGTGCGACGCCAACCATGGTGAGGATCAACATCCCGGTAACGCCGGGGAGTGCACCACTGATCAGACATCCTCCTCCCGGTATATCCGGATCTGACAGCCCCGGAATTGGTGCCTGCGAGGAGACTGTAAGGGGACTGCGCACGCCATCTGCTGGCGATGAATAAGTCGGCATGAACCGGGTGATATCGACGGCTTGTAGCGTGCCCCACCGTGATGGGCCTGCTACCACGTCGGTGTCTCTGGTGGTGGCCGGCCAGGTTCGCCCGCGGACAGCGCGCCGCACGCTCACCGGTGCGATGTCAGCCGATGGCATTGAAAGGTCGCCTCGCTGCCGTGCACTCGACTGCGGGCTGGATGTCAGCGCGGAGTTCATGGAAATCGGGAAGATCGTGGTGTCCTGCTGACGAAGCGAACGGGCATCGACTCGACTGGGTTCGTTAGATCCGGCAACTGGTTGATCCGGAGATAGCGGCGCGGTCTCCAGTGGGCGGCTCTTGTTGGTTGGTGCCTTATGCGCGGGTACGTTGGCCGTACGCAGCGATTTACGCGGTCGGGGAGACGGATTGGCGGACATCAGCGGTGTCTGCTGGGCATCACGGCCATCACTCATCGCTTTCGACACATGTGCACCGTGTACCGAATGACCATGTGAGGCGCCCGATGCCGCTGGCCGTGCATCGTTCACCAGCGGCGGCGGCTGATCTGCCTTCGCTGACGGGGAGGCGACAATTCCGACGACCAAGCCCGCGACCGTCAGCGAAAGCGCCTTGCCCTGCCGCCTGGTTGATTTCATCACAACCGTCCCGAGTCATCGGACTGTTGCCTGAAGCCGATAGTGGGCTCGGACTGGCGGCCGAGGTGCCCACGGCCGCATCTCCTCACGAGCCTGAACCTCGAGCGAAGTTGATCGGGGTCGGTCTCGCTCGAGGTCCAGGAGTTTTGTGGGTAGGTTGCCACGGTTGTCAGTAGGCGCCGCTGCCAGTCAGGACGGTACGGACAGTTTTGGCGATGATGAGCAGGTCTTGTAGTAGGGACCAGTTTTCGACGTACGAAAGGTCCAGGCGCACAGCGTCTTCGACCGCTAGGTCGGAGCGTCCGCTGATTTGCCAGAGTCCGGTGAGGCCGGGTTTGACGGTGAGGCGGCGGCTGACGAGGTCGTCGTAGGTGTCGACTTCGCGGCGGACTTGGGGTCGTGGTCCGACGACGCTCATGTGTCCGGTGAGGACGTTGAGGAATTGGGGGAGTTCGTCGATGGAGTATTTGCGGATGATTTTGCCGATGGGGGTGACACGGGGGTCGTCTTTCATCTTGAAGAACATGGCACCACCGCCGTTGGCAGCGATCAGGTCGGCTTGGCGGGTGTCGGCGTCTTGGTACATGCTGCGGAACTTGGTCATCTTGAACGGGATGCCGTCGAGGCCGATGCGCTCCGCCTTGTAGAAGATCGGGCCACTGCTGGTGAGCTTGACGGCCAGCGCGGTGACGAGCATGAGCGGGGCCACCGCCAGTAGCGCGGCACCGGCGAAGGCGATGTCGAAGGTGCGCTTGATGAGCGAATTGGCACGGCTGTATTGGGGTTTGGTGATCTCGAAGACGGCCATGCCGGCGACCGGGCGGCTGGTGAGGCGTTGGTCGGCGATGTCGATGAGGCCGGGAGCGACCATGAGATCGATACCATGAGTTTCCAGTTCCCACATGAGCCGGCGGATGTCGGTGGGGCTGAGATGGTGGGTGGCTGCCAGGGCGACAGTGTCGGCGTTGGTGTGCAGGACTGCGGCAAGGATGGCTTCGTCGGTGCCGACGATGGGGATGTCGCGGCCGGCGATGGTGATGACTTCCTTGGCGTGGGTGGGTCCCATCGGGGTGCAGAATCCGGCGACGTGGTACCCCGCCCACGGATCCTTCGCGAACTCGGTGGCGATGTCCGCGGCGGCACTCGTGGCGCCGACAACGAGGAGGCGGCTTTGGTTGTAGCCATGGCGGCGCTTGTTCGCGTGGATCTTGCGCCAGATCCAGCGGGTGGCGATCAGACCGACCAGACCCGTGGGCAGAGCGATGGCCAGGTAGCCGCGCGAGATGTCGAAGTGCAACAGCGTCGAGGCGATGGCGATGAGGCCGAACAGCTGCAGCGTGGCCGCAGCGAGGGTGACGTATTCATCGAATCCGCGGCCGACGATTTTGGCTGATCGGCTGCCAAGGGACAGAAAACCCATCCAGGCGATGGCGATGATGGCGGACACGACGAGGTAGCGGATGTGGGGACCGCCGTCGAGGGAGACGTAGACAGGGCGCGCGTCGGCACCGGCGAAGCGGAAAATCTGCCCGAGGATGACGGCAGAGCAAATAACGAGTGCGTCGCTGAAAATAAGCTGGCGTGCATATTTTGCGTGACGTTGCTCACGGATTGACCTGCCCCGGTTGCCGCTTGTGGTAGCCGGTGGTGGCTGCAGATTGAGCTGGTTTGTTGTGTCGACCTGACCGGTGGACGACTTGATTACCGACTTTACCTGCGCATTTTCTACGGTTGGTGTCGACATGGCTACCGGGGCGCTCTCTGCTGGGCGGGACTCACTCGGCGGGTTCGATCCCTGGCTGCTTGCAGGATTCACCTGCCAGTTCAGGATCCACACGCGGACCGACGGTGGTCTCGCGTGATGCTGTATCTGTTAACGAATGCGATTTTGAGCAAATTTATACCTAAGGGTTGAAACAGGCAAGTAGGACACCTAATCAACACGTGTTACGGCCATCACATCTGGCCTCAGACCCATGTGAGACGAGACCTGACTGCTCTGGGGCGTCAGGAAATGCGGATGATCTCGAGGGGGACCGTGCGCGTCAGGGTGAAACCCATCGCCTTGTAGAGCGTCTGAGCCGGGTTGTCGCTCGAGGTATGGAGGAACGGAGTTTCGCCGCGCTCGCGGATGCCGTGTGCGATCGCGCGGATCAGGCGGGATGCCAGGCCCTGTCCGCGGGCTTCGGGGGCGGTGCAGACTGCGCTGATTTCCGTGTAGCCGGTCGGACGCATCCGCTCGCCGGCCATCGCAACAAGCGAACCGTCGGCGGTACGGATGCCGAGGTACGTTCCGAGTTCGATGGTCCGGGGCAGGAACGGCCCGGGTTTGGTCTGCTCGACGAGAGCGGTCATCTCGGGTACGTCGGCCGCTGTGAGCGGTATCGCCGCCGGTTCGGGCGCGGTATCGACGCCGCTACCTTCAAATTGGACCAAACCGAATGTCTCGACGACGGACCATCCCGCGGGCAGTGGCGTGGCGCGGTCGCGAAGTACCGCAATCTTGGTGGGCCCGGCCAGGCGGGCGACGTGGCTGTAGTCCTCGTCGGTCAGCTCGCGTGGGTGACCATAGAACACCGACACGTCCGGGTGATATCGCTGGATTCGTCCGCTGACTTCACGGAATCGGCTGTGCGGGCCGTCCAGCGCGGCGTTGACGGGATCGGCGAGCACATCGGTCACGTCTCGATCATCCCAGACGGCGAGACGGCGTCAGGACGCCGCTGGCGACGGCCCTGCCGGGAAGGCTTTGGATTCACGAGGATTGAATCGCGTTTGTAGCCCTGCCTATTCCCAACCATTCTGGGCGGGGAGGCAGAAGATAGACTGCCCGACCATGCCCTCGCTTGCGACCTCGGCGCGCAACCTGTTCGCCATCACGCTCGGCGATGGTGTCTGCCCACCGGAGCCGACCGAGCATGTGGTGCTGTTCGATGAACCGCACCGCCAACTGCGGCGCTACGGCCAGTCGGACGGACGCGAGTCCGCACTGGTGCCGGTTCTGCTGGTACCACCACTGGCCGCTTCGGCGACCTGCTACGACTTGTCGCCGGGTCAATCGCTGGTGGCTCACCTGCTGGAACAGGGCCGTACCCCGTATGTGGTCGACTACGGCGAAATCGGCTGGGCTGACCGGCATCTCGGTTTGGAGGCCTTCTTCGCAGACATCCTGCCGGAAGCCATCGAGCGGGTGCTCATCGATTCCGGGGCTCAGGAACTCGACCTGATCGGTTGGAGCCTCGGCGGCACACTCAGCCTGTTCACCGCGGCTGCCAACAAGGACCTGCCCATCCGTTCGATCACCGGCATCGGCACGCCGCTGGATTACGGCCGAATCCCCGGCTACCCGGAAGTCCGACGAATCACCAAGCCCACCAACGGCTATGCGGTCACCACCGTCCTGCGCGCCATGGGCGGGGTGCCCGCTCCGGTGGTGCAGGCCGCTTACCGCGCGACGTCCTGGGATCGCGAACTCAAGCGACCGTGGTTCGTCCTCAACAACCTGGGCAACACCGAAGCCTTGGCCAGGGCCGAAGTGATCGACCGCTTCCAGGACGCGTTCCCGGGATATCCGGGGCGCGCCGTATCTCAGATGTGGGGCCGGCTGATCTACCACGACGAGATCGCCACCGGCGTCGTCAATGTCGCGGGCCGGACCCTTGACCTGACGTCATTGACACTGCCGATCCAACTGTTCGGCAGCCACCGGGACGCCATCGCGCCGTGGGAATGCGTGCACAACGGGGTGACCATGCTGAAGTCGGCCGATGTTCGGTTCGCCACTGTGGAAGCCAGCCATCTCGGCTTGGTCGCATTGTCGGCCGGTGTCACCGAGACGTGGCCGGCGATCGACGACTTCCTGAAGGAACTGGACAGCCGTTAGGAGTGTCTGCCGGCGGCCGTTCTATTCGGGCTTGAGGTGGCGCCACCAGCAGGTGATGTACAAGCTCATCGAGGCCACCAGTGTCACGATCACCCAGAGCACTACGGACACGTCGATCCACGTTCCGATGGGTGGAGCGTCGGGCAGCGCGTTGCGCAGCGGCACCACTGCGAAAAGCATTGCGGCAAACCATGTCGTCATGGGCGGCTGAAACTTGCGGCGGTTGCGTGCGGTTTGTACCGCGACCACCGCTCCCAGTACGGCAATCGTGACGAGCGCGCCGACGAGGACTGCGGCGAATGCGGCTGTGCTGGGGGAGCGCTGCGCCTTGACGCGGTAGACACCCGGTGCGGCGTCGTTGCTGCCGGCCGGAATGTGGAACATCCATCCGGGCACCCGATCGAAGAACGCGGGCGTCACTCGTATCGGTACGTGTGACGCACCGCGAAACAGTTCGACGGTGATCGGGCCCGAGCGGTAATGGTCGAATGGATAGCTGCCAGGGTCGCCGGACAGGATCAGCGCCACGGGAAAGACGTCGGGCACCATGCCTTTCGTCCATGTGCGGCGGGTCGGTGTCACTGCGGATTGCACTGCGACACTGAGATCTTCGGTAAGGCTGTGCGTTTGCGGGTCCAGCAGCGCCGGACCGGGAACGACGGTCACGTTGGCCACCATGTCGCCTTTGACCGAATGGACCTCGTTCAAGTCGATGGTGACGGTGGTGCCATCGCCTGTCGGTATCGGCTCGCTGATTTGGCTTGGGTGTCCGAGGCCGGTCCTCGCGTACAGTGCGATCGTCGTGAGATACAGGGCGACGATGACCGCCACGCTGGCGACTACCCGGACTTTCATAGGCGACCCTCCCGCATAATTGACAGCAGTGTAAGTCAGGTGCTGCGGTGCGCGTCGGTATACCGTTGCCTCAACGCTCACGCGTCGCGCAGATTGTCGGGATTCAATGGGTGCCATCACGCCCCGCGACTAAGGCCGGACGTGGCTTTCGGTCGAGCTTATCGTCGGGCGGTGGCAGCGACGTTGCCTGCGAATGACCAACTCCATTGCGGCCCATGGCTATTCGTCACAGTGACGAATAGCCATGGCTGAACCCGCACTACAGAATGGGGGCGGCCGGGGCGACCCTGTCGACATGTCGATCCTCGGGCGGCGCTCGACCCATTCAGGCTCACAACGCGAGGTTGTGTGGCCGACCGTCACTCCTGTCCGTTCTCATTGATTCTGGGGCATTCTCATTGAATCTGGGGTAAGTGCGTGTCTTTCTCATTGAATCTGGGGCACGAGGCTTAGCGTTTATGTGTGCTGACGTCGGCTGTTTCGGCTGGGCCAGGTGTAGCGAGTGCAGTGGACTTGGAGTTCAACACCCGCGAGGGATGCACGCGGCAATCGCTGGACCGATGTGCTGCAACCCGGTTTGAGTTGGACTGTTCACCAGTGCGGAATTTCCCCTCGTTTCGAGGTCAGCGTAACTTTCCCGGGCTGTGGTGGTTCGCCACAACCGGCGCACATGTAGGTCACGAGTCCTGGGTAGAACGTGACCAGTTGATGGCGTTGGATGCCGATCCGGATGTTGTTGGTGTTCTGTCGCAACCATTTTGGATTCATTGGCGTGACGGCACGCGGCATGCTCCTGACTACTTCGTGCGGCGCCGCGATGGATCTGTCGTCGTAGTCGACGTTCGTGAGGACGACCGGATCTCTGACGCTGATCGGGACGTGTTCGATCGGTCTGCCGCCACGTGCGCGATGGTCGGTTGGGATTACCTGCGTGTCGGTTCCCTCGATCCAGTGCTGCGGGCGAATCTACGTTGGTTGTCGGGTTATCGGCATCCGCGAGTATTGAAGATCGGTTTGGCTGATCAACTGGCGGAGGTCTTCGCTCGGGTCCGTCCGTTGATGGCTGGTGTGCACGCGGTCGGGACTCCTTTGGTGGTGCTGCCCGTACTGTTTCATCTGCTCTGGCACGGCCGTTTAGTTGCCGATCTGCAAGGAGCGGCACTTGGCGACGACACGGCGATTGGCCTCGGGACCGGGTGGTGACCTGACGTGCGAACGGGTGTCGTCCGAGAGGGAGACGAAATCCGTTTATCAGCAGGTGTTTTCACCGTCGTAACCCTGTCGGGCGGATCAGCTCGACTGGTTGACGCTGTCGGCGAGCAGATTGTGGTGCCGCTCTCGCAGCTGATGGTTGATCCGGCATTGGAATTGGTGTCGGGGTCGCGACCGCCACTGTGTTCTGAGGAAATGCTGGCTGGCATTCCCGAGGCAGCCGTCGAGCAAGCACGGTGGTGGGAGCGCCACATCGTGGAGATCCTCAGCGGCCGCCCGCCTGGGACGGCCGCGGGCATTCGTCCCCGCCCAGAGTTCGACACGGCGAAACGATCTCTGCGGCAGCGTGAGCTGGCCAAGTTGGACGAGCTGCGTGCCGCCGGCCACGACGTGAGTCGGAATGCGTTGCAGCGTCGCCGATTTGCCTACGAACGGGACGGGCTCCTGGGAGTGGTTGACGGGCGCCATAATCGGCGGCGCGCGGTATTCGGCCGTGTGGACGACCGTGTCGTCGCCGCGGTGCGGGATGCGATCGAGGGCGAGACCGACCTGTCAACGGGAACGGTGCAGCGTCTGCAACGGCGGGTCGCCAAGACGCTGGTGGCCACCTATGGTGCCGACGACGCGCCCGCGATGCCGTCGCAGCCCACCTTCTACCGGCTGGTCAAGCGCCTCGCGGAAGGACGGCACACGTTCGGGTCAGCACGGACGCGGCGATCGCTGTCCAAGCAGCCCGATGGCCCATTCGGGTCGATCACCGTGGTGCGCCCCGGCGAGATGGTGGAAATCGATTCAACCCTTCTGGATGTACGGGTAGTGCTCGATGACGGCATGGTAGACCGAGTCGAGCTGACTGCGATGGTCGACAACGCTACGCGGTCCATCCCGGCCGCGGTGCTGCGACCGACGACCAAAGCAGTGGACGCGTCACTGCTCTTGGCGCGGGCATTGACGCCCGAACCGATGCGCCCGGGATGGGCCGATGCGCTGCGGATGTCCCGGTCGGTACTTCCGCACCACAGCCTGACCAGTGTCGATCAGCGCCTGGCCGATGCTGCGGCCAGGCCGGTGATCGCTCCCGAGACGATCGTCTGCGATCACGGGAAAGCGTATCTGTCCCAAACATTTCGGCAAGCGTGCTGCACATTGGGGATCAATCTGCAGCCGGCTCATCCCGACTGCCCGACCGATAAGCCGAAGATCGAGCGGACATTGCAGTCGGTGGGCACCCTGTTCGCACAGTACGTGGCCGGTTACGTCGGTTCATCGGTGGAGCGGCGTGGGAAAAACGCCGAGGACGACGCGGTGTGGTCGATGATTGAGCTGCAGGCGCTGCTGGACGAGTGGATCATCGCGGTGTGGCAGAACCGCCCCCACGATGGCCTGCGGGATCCGGTGACGCCGGGGAAAGCGTTGTCTCCCAACGAGAAATACACTGCCCTCGTTGAGGTGGCTGGCTATGTACCGGTCCCACTGGACGCCGACGACTATATCGAATTGCTTCCCGTGCAGTGGCGCACAATCAACAGTTACGGGGTCCGGATCAACCATCGCACCTATGACGCCAAGGCGCTCAACCCATACCGGCGCCAGCATTCCGGGGTCGATGCCCGTAACGGACAGTGGGAAGTGCACTACGACCCGTATGACGTGTCGAGGATTTGGGTGCGCAATCACCACGAAGACGGATGGCTGGCCGCGACGTGGACGCACCTTCGGTCCTCGCCGGTGCCGTTCGGCGAGACACTGTGGCGCCACGCCCGCTCCGTAGCCGACCGCAGAGGGGCCCAGAAGACCCAGGAAGCGGAGATTGCGGCCATCGCGGAGGACTTGCTGGACCGCGCCGCCGCTGGGCCGCAGCAGCAGACGAAAGCCGAGCGCCGAGTGACTGGACGGACCAGCGCCGCGAGCGCCGGCCGGGACTGGCCGGACCCGACGGAATCATCCGAACATCATGGCCCGTCACCGTCGGAACGGGCCGCCGACAACGAGACTTTCGACGATGACGGCGAGATGGCGGAGGTCATACCCCTGCCGGTGTTTGATGCACGCAAGGAGGCCCAAACGTGGCGACTGTGACCGAGATTGCGGCGGTGGGTCAGTTAGAGGATCGCCGCCAGCCGACCACGACGCTGGAGGGCTGGCGGCGTTTTGTTGATGCCGATCCGCCGGAGTTCACGTTGCTCGCCGACGACGAGTGGGCCAGCCTCGGTGAGGACGAGCGGACGGCCTACAACGAGGCCCGGGTTGCGCATCATTCGGAGCTGGTGGTGGTCACCACGTCGGCGATCGAAGCGATCACCCATCAGGGCCGGCTGTTGACATTGCTCAACCAGCGCGAGATCGGGGCCCGGCGCGGGCTGATCATCTCCGGCGGGGCAGCGACGGGGAAAACTACGGCGATCAAGCAACTGGGTCGGTTTCACGAATTGCGCACCCGTGCACGGTTTCCCGGCGATGAGAGCCGGATTCCGGTGGTGTATGTGACGGCCCCGCCGAAAGGGTCGCCCCGCAAGTTGGCGATGGAGTTCGCACGGTTTCTGGGGCTTCCCACGCTCAATCAGCGGATGAACGTGACCGATATTTCCGATGCCGTGTGCCAGGTGCTCATCGATGCCCGTACCGACATCGTGGTGGTCGATGAAATCCACAACCTCAACCTCGACACCCGCGCCGGCGAAGAACTGTCCGACCACCTCAAATACTTCACCGAGCATCTGCCTGCGACATTCGTTTACGCCGGGATCGAAGTGGAACGCTCGGGGCTGTTCACCGGCACGCGGGGACGGCAGTTGGCCGGCCGTTGCGGGGTGATCCACACCAGCGCATTCCCCGACGCCAAGGAGTGGCGACAACTCGTCGCCGCCATGGAAGGTACCTTGCGTCTGCATCGACACGAACCGGGAAGCCTTGTCGCCCAGGCCCGTTACCTGCACCGCCGCACCGGCGGGATGATCGGCAGCCTGGCCCACTTGATCCGGGCTTCAGCAATCCAAGCGATGCTCGACGGCACCGAGCACATCACCCGCGAGGCCATGGACGATATTTTGATCGACTACGCCGCCCACACGGCCGCGGCCCGCACGGCCAGCTGACGTGGCAACTGTCAGGCCGTGGCCGCGCGGACCACGCCAGCGGCTCCCGCGAACGATCGCACCGTTCCGTTGGGAAGCCGTATCGTCCTACATCGACAGGCTGGCCCGCGCCAACCATATCGGCGTCTCCACACTGCGCGGCCATGTCGCCGAATCATGCGCAGCCCGGCCGCGACCGGACTGGTTGGCCGTCGTCAGCGGCCAACCTGAGCAGGTAATCCGGTCCCGTCTCTGCGGGCTTGCTGGCGACCCCACCGCGCTCAAGCAATATCTCCGCCGCCCTTTGTGTCAAAGATGTATGGCACGCAAGGGAATACACGAACCCGTCTACTGCTACCTGCCTGCACATGTCTCCGTATGCCACCGTCACCGACGCTGGATCGGTTCACCAACGCGCGTTCTTGACGACCAGGTGGATCTTCGTGACCGGCCCACGGTGCTCAGTGCCGGGCGCACGCATCGGCGCTTGGCCCGTCAGTATTCAGAGGTCGACCTTCATGACGCCTTGGGCGACGCCCGCCACATCCTGGTCTTCTGGGCTCACGCAGAGCGTCACGTGGCGGCGGGGATTCTGCAGAATGGCCTAGAAGCGCACGTGGTGGCCTACCCCGATGTGATCGCCGTAGCCGCAACATTGCTCACAGCTCGCCCTCGGGTTGAACAGCCCAGGACGCCAACGGAACCCGCCTGGCCGACGCTACTGCTCGACCGCATCAACGAACGCACCGGCGCCCACCATGCCGACGCCACCCCCGTCGAGCAATGGGCGCAGTACCGACGCCTATTCGCCACTGCCGTATTGACGACACGCTCAGACGGCGCAGAACTGGCGTGTCGCGCTTAGGGGTCGGCAGTCTTGAATGTGCCTTATCAGTAAGGCACTTGTGGTGTGCATCTGACTGTGTCCGACGGTTGTATCTATCGGCTTTCTAATCGTTAGGGACAGTGGTATCTGGCTGGGTGTATCGGCCGGTGAATCATCACCGGCGGCGCTGCTTGCCGGTGATTGGCCGGCGGTGGGTGGTCCAGCACGCGGCCACCGCGCTGACCACCACAGCGAAGGCGGCAATGACGCTGGCCGGGAGGGCGTGGTCCTGCAGCCATCCGGTCGCGGTGGCCGACCAGCCGGTGAGCAGGTTGCCGCCGCTGGCGGTGTGCCCGGTGGCCGCGGGCAGCCAGTACCACGCGAGGTAGGCGCCGGTGGCGATGAGGACAACGGCGGTGACGCGGGTCCCGTGGCGGGCGAGGATACCCAGATGCCGGGTCAGGGCCGTGCCGGCGATGGCGGTGCCGACGCTGACCAGCATCAAGATGGTGGCGGCACCGGCTGTGTATGCGGTGAACACTGCCAGCAGACCGCCCCATCCGCTGGTGGCCTGGGCCTGGGCGATCACCGCGAGCAGTACCCCGAAGGTGCAGGACAGTGACGCCAGGGCGTAGCCGATTCCGGCCGCGAGCACACCACCGGCTGTTGGGGAGTCCGGCCGATGACGCGTCCGGGCAGGCATACGCAGACCGATGGTGCGGCCGGTGAGCATGAAGCCGCCCAAGATGGCCAGGGTGAGCCCGATCGTGATCCCGAGCCAGGGAGCAGCCGTCACCAGGGTCCGGGCACCGGCACTGATCGCGATACCGGCGAGGGTGAGGGTGCCGGTGAACCCGATGGTCAGGACGGCCCCGGTGCGCAGTGCCCGGGCCAGCCGCACGAGCACCGCATCGGTGCCGCCGGTGGCGATGGTGCCGGTGATCCACGCCGGTAGCAGCGCGAACCCGCAGGGGTTGACCGGGGCGAGCATGCCAGCGGTAAACGCGAGCGCGAGCAGGTTCACCGTGCGGCGCTGCTGCCGAGGGCGGCCAGGATCTGATCCTGGGACGGGGCGTGGCCGCGGTAGCTGATCTGCCCGGACGGGTCGATGACGAGGGCGGTGGTCGGCGCGGTCACCTGGTAGCGGCTGGTCAGGGCCCCGTTAGTATCGACGACCGCGGGCAGGCTGGTGCCGCCGATCTGGTCCAGGAAGTGGCGAACATCGGCGGGTTTCTCGGTGGGGACGATGTCGACGGCTAGGAACTTGGCGCTGCCTCCGGCTTTCTCCACGGCCGCCCGAGCAGCGGCCAGGGATTTACCGCCGCCGACGCATTCGCCGCACCCGTAGGAGAAGAACAGGATCGCGGTCGGGGCGGCAGCGGGCAGTTCGACGGTTTTGCCGTCCACCGTGGTCAGTGTCGCCGCCGTCGCCTGGGTTGTGGCGTTGGCGTGTGGCGGTGAGGTCGGATTGCTGGTTGTGGCCGATTGGCCGCACGCGGTCAGCGCGCCCGCTGCCAGCATCACAGCCGTAACGCCCGCCCACCTGTGGGGTGTAAACGAACGCGTTTCAGACATTGTCGATGCTTCCTTTCGTCAGGTCGTCGAGCGTGTGCGTCGCGGGTGAATGGCTGTCGGCGGGACAGCAGTGATCGCCGCGTTGACCGCGGCGGGCGAAGGCGACCACAGCCGCCAGCAGCAGCGCGACGGCTGCCCCGATGACCCATGGATTCTCGAGCAGTCCACACACGGCGGCGAGCGCGCCGCCGGCGATCAGGACTGGCGCGGCGCAACACAGGGCCGTCACCAGCACCGCTGCCGCACCCAGCAGCACGGGATTTCTTCGTGGACGTTGATTCATTGATTTCTCCTCATCAGGTTGGGTGCGGCTGGTCAGCTGCAGCAGCCGGGGTGGGCAGTTGGCGGGGTATGGAGCTGGGTAAGGATTTGTGTGGTCAGGGCTGCGCCGAGTTGGTGGGCCTCAGCGACGCTGACGATCTGACCTTCGGGGTGCTCGGCGAGCCACGGCGCGGCGTCCTGCGCGCAGGTGAAGTAGTGCACCTGGTTGCAGAATGAGGACCGGATCGAGGTGAGGTCGTCGGGGTTGACCAGCGAGACCACCGCGGTCTCGGGCTGCACGCTGGTGACACCGTTTTCGCCGACCGAGACCCTGATCGGGTGCCCGCTGACGGGTGATTCGGATTCGATGCTGGCGGGCCGGTCCAGGATGGTGGGAAAGATGAGGGTGTCCAGGGCGCACCAGGTGTAGAGCTCTTGGCCGGCCACGGTGAATCGGTGGCGGGTCGGGCGCAGGGTCAGGCCCTGGCCGACGATGCGGCCCTGCTCGTCGTATTCGGTGTCGGGTACCGCGGCCAGACGCCGGGTCACCTCGTCAACCGGGAGGCCGACGGCCGCGGCGAGCGCCTCCACGGTGACCGGCTCGCCGGCGGCGAGCAGCCGCAGCAACGGCACCAGCATCGTCGGGTCGAGCCCGGACTCTTCCGGAATGGTCAGGCGGTCAAGGAAATTGGGCATCAGGAACCTTTCGAGTGAGCCATGCGTCAGGATGCGCAGCAGGACAGTCGGGACATATCGGCGCTGAAGGACTGGGCGGCGATTTTGATGCCTTCGGCCATGGTCAGATACGGGGCCCAGGACCCGGCGACCTGGTCGACGGTCATCGCGGCGTCGAGGATGTAGACCGCGGCGGCGGCGATCTCGCCAGCATCCTTGGCGACGGCGGTGATGCCGTGGATGCGGCCGGTGCCGGCGTCGGCGACGAGTTTGATGAAACCGCGGGTGTCTCGGTTGACCACCGCACGCGGCACATGTTTTAGCGGCAGCACCCGGCAGTCGCACCGTGTCCCGGCGGCGAGGAGCTCGGCCTCGGTCGTCCCGGCCGCACCGACCGCGGGGCTGGTGAACGTCACGCGGGGCAGATGGCGGTAGTCGACCCTGCGGCCGGCGTCGGTGAAGATGTTGTCGGCGACCATCGCGCCGTGATGGGCGGCGACGTAGACGAACTCGCGGTGCCCGGTCACGTCGCCGGCCGCCCAGATCCGTGGGTTCGACGACTGCAGCCCGTCGCTCACCACGACCTCGTTGTTCTCGCCGGTTTTGACCTGCACCGCTTCGAGATTCAGGCCGTCGGTGTTCGGACGGCGGCCGGTGGCGACGAGGACTTTCGCGGCACGGAACTGCTGCGTTCCGCCGGTGATGGTCGCGGTGACCGTGACCTGATCGTCGGCCTGCTCGACCTCGCTCACCGTGGCGCGGCGCACCACCCGGATGCCGTCGTCGGCGAACACCTCCAGCAGCGCCATGCCGACTTCCGGCTCTTCCTTCGATGCCAGCGTGGAGCGGACCAGCACCGTCACCGTTGACCCGAGCCGGGCGAACAGTTGCGCCTGCTCCAACGCGACGTAGCCGCCGCCGATCACCAGCAGCGACTCCGGGACCTCGGTGACTTCCATCGCGGTGGTCGAGGTCAGGTAGGCGACGCCCTCGAATGCGGGCGGGATGACTGGGTTCGCGCCGGTGGCGATCAGGTAGTGCTCGGCCTCGATGGTGGCATCGCCGACCTCGATGACGGGCGCGTCCGGGGTTCCGGCGAACCGCGCTTGGCCCTGAATGCGCTGCCAGCCATACGATTCGGCCACGTTGAGGTACTTCTCTGAGCGCAGCGACTCCACCAGATCGTGCGTGCCGGCGATCAGGGCCGCCATGTCCACCGGGCCGGCCGTGGTGGCGATCCCCGGGAACCGGGCAGTGTCGGCTGCGGTATGCCGGGCCTCGGCCGCTGCGATCAGGGCCTTTGACGGCACGCAGCCGGTGTTGACACACGTGCCACCGAAGATGCCGCGCTCGATCATGACGACGGACTTGCCGAGCGCGGTAGCGCGGATCGCCGCGGCCATCGCCGCGCCGCCGGAACCGATGACCGCGAGGTCCAATCCCTGACTCATGCACCCATCCTTGACCTTCAAGTAGGCTTGAAGGTCAAGTGTTCTGAGGAGACATCGTGAGAATCGGGAAGCTCGCCGAGGCGACCGGGGCCACCACCGCGACGCTGCGCTACTACGAAGACGAAGGCCTGCTCCCGCCCGCCGAACGTTCCCCGGCGGGGTATCGCGACTATGCCGCCGACACGATCGCCCGGGTCGGCTTCATCCGACGGGGACAGGCCGCCGGGTTCAGCCTCGCCCAGATTCGGCAGATCCTCGACATCCGTGACAGCGGCCACGCGCCGTGCACGCACGTGCGCGACCTGCTCGACATCCGACTGACCGACCTCGACGAGCAGATCAGCGCACTGGTGGCACTGCGCGAGACCATCGCCCGGCTGCGGCAGGGCGCCGAAAGCGTCGACCCGGAATCATGCAGCGCCGATGACGTATGTCGATACCTCTAGGAGCCACCTCCGTGGCACCGGAGGCATGTATTTCGTCAAGTCCGTTGACCCCGGCAGTCGTCATGAATTTCCGCCCCACTGGAGGTCGTTGGTGCGCGGGAGCGCGGGGCCTGCTGAGCAGTAGGCTCACCCGATGCGGTGGGATTTCACTCGAAGCTGGTCGCATTGGCCGTGCTGAGCCCAGCCACACTCGTTCAGGCGATCGCCACCTTCGCCATCACCAATATCGACGACATCGTGGTCCTCGCGGTGATGTTCGGCCAGGCGCCCGGTCATCGTGGCGCAGCCATCCGAGTGACCGCCGGTCAGTACCTCGGCTTCACCGCCATCTTGGCAGTTTCGGTCGGCGGCGCACTCCTGGGTGCCACGCTGCTTCCTCCAGCCGCACTGCCGTACTTCGGGCTGCTGCCCATCGTGTTGGGGCTGCGGGCGGCATGGCTGGCCTGGCGGGATCGCCGCACCCAACCGGCGCCGACCGATGATCCCGCAACACTGTTGACGCCTGGCACCTGGCAGGTCGCAGTCATCACCTTCGCCAACGGCGGCGACAACATCGGCGTGTACGTTCCGATCTTCGCCGTCTCAACGATCGCCACCATCGGTGTTTACATCATCGTGTTCCTCATCGGTGTGGCCATCTGGTGCGCGGCCGGCCGATATTTCGCCTCCCACCCGATCATCGCCAAAGCACTCTCACGCTGGGGCCACATCGTTCTGCCCGTTGCACTGATCACAATCGGGGCCCTCATCCTCATCAAAGGCGGAGCGTTCGCCCTCTAGCTCGGAGCAACTTCACCACTCAGGGCCAGGAGGCGCTCCTGCATCGGCATGTGTTGGCGTTCAACCACTTTGGTGATGTCCCGGCCCGTATCCGCTATGACAATCTAAAACGGGCGGTGGCCAAGGTGCTCAAAGGCCGCAGCCGGCACCCGAACTACCAACACGAGCGAGCGCACCACAGAATCATGATCGTGTGTCACGAGAGACACGATCACAGTAGTTATACCGAAGACGTACCCGAGCCAACGGAATCGACAGGAGACCATTCCGGCTACCCTGCTGCGCTCGCAGCCGGGCGCGGAAGCAGGGTAGCCCCAGATTCAATGAGAAACGTCGCGATCGAAATTCTCATCCAATCTGGGGCAATGCAGGTCAGACTAGTAAATGTGCCCCAGATTCAATGAGAACGGACATCCGGCGCACCAATGTGACGATGCATCGACATGGGCTATGCCTTTGAAAAACCTTTGCGGGTAACAACATTCAAGCATCCGGCGAGCCGCTGGTGAAACGTCACTGTGACGTATCGTTATTGTCGCACAGGGTGGCTCGATCAGAGTCGTCGCAGCCGAGTGGGTGGCGCTAGTATCTCCGGACGTACCCGGGGTGTCGACGCGTGACAACCGGTCCTTGGAGGAACGGCCGCCGGCGCCGCGACGCTTGTGCGGCTTGCAGCGCGCGGATACGCGCCATGAGTGTTCCGGGTGATGGTTAAGCATGTGATGGTCCGTGAGCGACTCCGCCGATCAGGCGAAGAGATCGACGGTCTTGGTCCACCCTCGCGTACCAGGCGAAAGCCAAACGCCGATAATCGACATTATGTCAGTTACTCGAATAGTGGTCTGCCGTGGTCCGATGCTGCACCCGCCCCGGCCCTTGTCGGATGACAACCTATTTGAGACTTTGACACCCTAGTTGAGACTCAGTGACAGACAGTTGAGACTGTCGGGCCCGTCAGCTTGTCGTACCCCCGCAATATGGTCTGGCTCATGTCCAGTTGCACGTCCGTGGAGTCATCGGCAGATTCGTCGGCGCAGATCGGGATCGACACGGTCTCGTGGATCACCGCCGACGGGAACGAACGATCGGCTGCAGTGTCGCCCGCCTTGCTTCATGAGCATTTCCACCGAGCTCTGCCCTGGCGTTCCGGCGTCCAGTTTCAGAACCGGCTGAATCGGCATTCGCGGCAGTATTTCGCCTCGCAGCGCACGCATGTGTGGTGCGAATCAGGCTTGGAAGCCGAATCATTGCTGTCGCTGGACTTCGACGGCCTGGTTCGCCAGATCGCCTCGCAGCCCATGAAAATCAGCTTCGCCGACGGCTCGACCCACTTCCCTGACTTCTTCGCCACGCTCCGCAGCGGTGACCAGGTCCTCTATGACGTCAAACCATCGGGTCGCATGACCGATGCGACGGTCGAGCAGTTCGCGAAGACGGCGGACGTGTGTCGCACGGTCGGCTGGAAGCATCAGGTGCTGCACGAATTGCACCCGACCAAGCTGCGCAATCTCGAATGGCTTCGTGCAGCACGGCATACGCGTTATCACCCAACGCAGCCCGAGCTTGACCGGTTGGTCGCGGTGTTCGCCGACGGATGCACATTCCGCGACGGAGCGCTCAAAGCCGATCTCAAGCGACCGTATATTGCAGCCGCACATATTCGACATCTGCTGTGGCACAGGCATTTACGCACTGATTTTGACCAGGTTATTACCGAGTCGAGCCTACTTGAAAGCGTCCATGGCGAGTCCCCGATTCTGAGTCCACCCGGAATTAGAGTCGGGTTTGTTGATCCAGATTCAGTTGATTTCGCAGGCCATCGGGGTGTGACTGCACGTACAGACGGCAGCGTACTCGGCGGGTGTTCGGTAGCCCAGCGCCGAGTGCCGGTGCCGCAGGTTGTGGTCAGCCTTGAAGTCCCCGATCACCACTCGGGCCTCCATCAGGGTGTTCCAGTGATTGCGGTTGAGGCACTCCTTGCGTAGTCGGTTGTTGAACGATTCGATGTAGCCGTTGTTCCACGGCGTGCCCGGCGGGATGTAGGACAACCCGACCTTGCCGTCGCAAAACTGTTGCAGCGCAGCCGAAATGAACTCAGGGCCGTTGTCCATCCGCAACACCATCGGCGGCCCGCCGGCCGCGGCGAACACCTTCTCCAACTCGGCCACCAGTCGCTGCGCGGTGATCGACCGCTCGACGATGTTCAGCAGCGACTCACGGGTGTGCTCGTCAAGCATCGACGCGATCTTGATGGCCTTGCCGTCGACGGTGGAGTCGAACTGAAAATCGATGGCCCACACCACCTTCGGCGCATCCGCGATGACCTCCGGTGGGCACGATGACACCCCCGACCGCTTGCGCGGCGAGGTGACCTTCACCTGCAGACCTTCCTCGCGCCAAAGCCGGTGGATCTTCTTCTTGTTCACCTCACGGCGCTCGTCGTACCGCAACGCCGCCCAGGCACGCCGGAACCCATGACACGGGTGTTTGGTGGCGTACGAGCGCAACCAAACCCGCATATCGGCGTCCGGATCGGACGGGGTCAGCGCCATCGGCAGGTTTCTGTAAGTGGAGCGGGCCAGCCCAACGGCCTTGCACGCCAACCGTTCCGACATGCTCAAGGTGTCCTTGAGCATGTCCACGGCGCGGCGCTTGGCAGCTGGGCTCAGAATTTTCCCTTCGCAACCTCCCGCAACGCGTCCTTCTCCAGCTCAGCCTCGGCCAACAGCCGCTTGAGGCGGGCGTTCTGCTCGCGCAGCTCCTTGAGCTCGCGGGCGGCGTCGGTGTCCATCCCGCCGTAGGCGCGGCGCCAGTTGTACAACGTCGCCGGCGATACGCCCAGCTCGGCGGCGATCTCCTCGCCAGTCTTGCCCTCGGCAGCCAACTCGTCCGCGCGGCGCAACTTGCGCACGATGTCCTCCGCGGAATGCCGCTTGCGTCCAGCCATGTATCTCATCGTCCCTTCTCGGCCCGAAACCGGGCCACGGGACTCTAAAACACGCTGGACTCATTCACAGGGAACACGCCATCCACAAGGGAGAACCATGCAACTGCGGAGCGTGAATCTCGGAGATATCGTCACCTGGGATGGCTGCGACTGGATAGTCGACGCCCACGGTGAGCGTGGTACGCGTCTGAACCCCGTGGCAAGCGGCTCGCCCGTCTGGGTCGATCTCGCGACGATCTCCCAGGAAGAGTCCTTCGAGCATCATCATGCAGACACCGAGCATGCCCGGGCGGCGCGCAACCGCGTTGAGCTCGCAATGCTTGCGTCGGAAGTTCGTCAGGATGTCCTGTTCTGGCTGCAACACGTGAACGAGGTGCAGTCCGGCCTGATCGATCCACACGACCCGGATGCCCAGCCGCGTGACGGCTACGGCCCAGAGACGACCCTTGAAGAACGCGTGCAGCGCAAGCTTGCTGAACTCGATGCCGCGGGAATCAAAACGTCGCGGCCAAGCCTGTTCCGGAAAGTCGCCAAGTACCGAACGGAAGGTATCGCCGGGCTCGTCGACCGGCGGCTCCTGCGCCGTCAGGAACCACGGCGAATCGCACCTGAGATCGAGGAAGCCGCTCAGCGTGTCATCGCTGATCATCTCGGTGCAACCAGCCGCGATGTCCTCTATTTCATAGATAAGGTCAAACATCTTGTCCGCCAGGACAATCCGGGGAAAGACGTCAACTGGCCAAGTGACCGCACGATACGACGTTGGCTTACCCCGATGCTGGAAGCAGCCGGCCTGACCAAGACCGCCAGTCACCGCCGATCAGAATCGAACCGGCCAAACCGAGCATTCCAGCCGATCCTCGCTTTCTACCCAGGGCAATACGTCGAGATCGATTCGAACACCCTCGACATCGAAACCGCGATGCCCGACGGCAAGATCATCCGCCCCTACATGACCGCTGCGGTCGACGTCTATTCCGGGAGCGTTGCCGGCTTCCACATTCACGCCGGTGCGCCATCGTCTACCGACCACACCGTGCTTTTCGCTCGGATCGCTGCACCACGTCGTGCCATTGATCGCATGAATCCGGCACTGTGGCTGTCGAATTCGAAGACGCTCCCTTCGAGTGAAATGATCGCGATGGGACAGGCCGCCGGGGATGCTCCGGCGATGCCGTTCATTTCCATCGAGACGCTGACTATGGACCGCGGCAAAGACTTTCTGGCCAGCCGGGTCGCCGCAGAAATGCTCGGGTGGAGCGTCGTGGACGCACCACCGCATTCTCCGACGGCGAAGCCTCATGTCGAGCGGTTCTTCAAGAGCATGAACAGCCTGTTCCTGTCGCGCCTGGATGCCTACGTCGGCAACTCCCCTGACCATCGTGGCCGCAACCCGCGCGCACCAATACCTTTCACGCAGCTGGTCGACGGCATGTGGTCGTTCATCGTCACCGTCTATCAGAATCGTCCGCACAAGGGACTGGTGCTTCGCGAACATCCGGGACGGACGTTTACGCCGAACCAGATGTACTCGGCGACCTTCGACGCCAGCGCCGGTATCCCGATCCCGATCTCCCAGTCCGACTACATCTCACTGATGCCCCGGCACGACCGGACTTTCCAATCAGACGGCATCCACCTGAGCAACGAGATCTACGACTCCCCCGATCTCAACGAAGTCCGGGGACGGCCAGGCAAGCACGAGATTCGTCAAGATCCCTATGACACAGAACGGATCTGGGTTCGCCACCCCGACAACGGTGAATGGATCACTTGCTTCGCGCGATCAATTCGGCTCGCCGCCCTGCCTTTCGGTACGAGCACCACCGCGAGCCTCTCCGCGACGGCCCAGGCGGACGATCCGCACACTCAGTGGGCGCAGGACTTCCTCGACGCCGAATCTCATCGTGTGAAAGCGACACGCTCTGGCACCGACAAGGGCACACAAAGGACCTCGTCGGGCAAAGCCGCGCAGAAGAAGGCCACAAAGAGTGCTGCCGAACGTGCTAATCGCAAACGTGACCCGCTCCCCCGCCCAGCAGCTGTCGAACCAATGCAGCTTCCGACTGCCGTGCCGGTGCGTGAACACCCCGACGACTATACGGTTGCATGAAAGGCCAAAGACGATGATCCACAACGCATTTGCGACACCTGGCCGCAAGACAACCTTGGAAGGGCTGCGTCAGCGGATCGATAACCGCATCATCCGGCCGGACGTCCTTAGCCGCACCGACTTCGACCGGTGCACCGAAGCTGAACAGGTTCTCTATGACGACCAGCGGCTGCAATGGTTCAGCAACGGACTGATCGTGAGGACCCCAGCGCTGCGGCGACTGACCATGACCGGATTATCACTACTGCGCGTCCATGACCCCAGCACCGTGGGTGAGCGTGGCATCGTCCTGACCGGCCCGCCACACATCGGGAAAACCACTGCATTGATCCGCCTCGCTGCCGAAGTCGAGCAGTGGGCAGGCAAACGCGCGCCCGACTTCCGGGAGACCGGACGTGCACCCGTGGCCTACATCGAAATGGAGCCGAAGGCATCCCCGAAGTCGATCGCCAGCTCGATCCTCAACTTCTACGGGATCCCGCATAACTTCAAGTCCGCCACGCAACACCAGCTCACCGATCAGGCTCTCGACGCTCTGCGTCGGCGACACACCCAGATGCTGATCATCGACGAGCTTCAGATGCTCAAACTCGACGGCAAGACCGGTGACGATGCGGTCAACTCCTTGAAGACGATCATGAACGACTCGGGGGCGATCTGCGTATTCGCCGGCGTCGACCTGCTCGAAGGACTCTCCAGCCGGCCAGCAGAGCAAATCATGGCCAGATGCCAAGTGACACAGATGCGTCCATTCCTCAGCAGCGACGACACCTCACGCGGTCACTGGGCCTCGCTGGTCAACTCACTCGGCGACGCAATGCATTTGCTCGATGCCGAACCCGCTCATCTCGCCCCCTACGCCGACATCCTGCTGACGATGACTGGAGGAAAAATCGGCGACCTTCGAAGCATTCTTGCCCTCGCGATGGCGAACGCGATCACCGACCGTGATGACACTGGCAGCGAGATCATCACGCAGGAGCACCTTGTCGGGGTCGGGCAGATCGGCGTTGCATGAATCTCGACGAGCTGCCACGCCAGTCAGTGCCCGTCCGCCCGGTTCACCTCGAGACCCCTGGGTCGTATTTCACGCGGCTATGCACAGCGAATTCAATCGACCGTCCGTGGATGGAAACGATTGTCCGACAACGACGGCGCACCGGAGGCTGCGGTGCGCGCGAACTCGGAGTCATGATTTCCGAATTGGGTGGACCCGAACCTGGAAGATTCGAATCAGCGCACGCATGGGCGCTCATCGGGCACCGGAACCTCCGCGGCCCCTGGGACAAGCAGTCCACCAGCGGCACCGCATGCCTGTCATGCACCGCCGGCACAGCGGTAGCGACCTACCCCCACATCCGATTCGCCTTTTGCCGTCGGCACGGCCAATGGTTAGGCAAACTTCAACGCGCTGCCGTCCTCGACGCCGACCTCTGGAAGGCCGAGCAGGCCCTGCGCCGCATGGTCCGATCAGGGGACGTAACCCGGGAGCTGTACGAAGGCACCTGGGACGCCGTACGCGACCATGCGTACATGATTGGTGAGAACGCCCAGCCAGAAAGACTCCGGCGAGCTCTTGACCAACCCAAATTCACCGTCGGTACCGATGACCGGATCGCTCTGTTCCCGCAGACCGTGCTGGCGCTTCGCGCCGTGACTCGACCTCAACTGATCACCTTGGCCAATCAAGGCAGCCGCAAGCGGCACGAGGTCAGAAGCGCCCTGACTGACAGTCTCGATTGGGCTGGAGACGACCGATGGTTGCTGGTCAAGAATCTGCAGGAACTGCTTCAATCACACGTCCGCAGTGTGGCTTGACTATCGCACTCCTCGGCGCCGCAACTTTCCGAGTCCCCTGGGGACCTGCTGAATCGGCGCGGATCACCGGCTCCTGGTCCGTGGACTTCATCGGCTTCTCGTCCGTTGCGGTGTAACCCACCCAGTCACACCCGGCTCGATTAGGCCACGCCCGGAAAAACCCAGTTAAAACGGCCCGACCTCCGATAAGCTCTGAGGCCGTTGACCTGCCCGGGTCACGCTGTCCGAGGGAGGATCGACGTGGCTGAGCCGTGGCTGTCCGCAGACGACATCGCCGCACACCTCGGGATCACCAAGGACACCGTGTACACCTGGATCGCTGAGAAAGCCATGCCGGCCCACAAGGTTGGGCGCCTCTGGAAGTTCCAAGCAAGCGAGATCGACGACTGGGTGCGCCGTGGCGGTGCGGCGGGGGAAGGCGTCTCATGACTGCTCAATGTCAGTGGCTCCTGCTGCAATGACACCCGGGATGGAGTGCATCGCATCGGGCAGTCGAGATGCGGAGCTGTGGACTGATGGCGCCGTGTGCGTGTGGGGAAGGAGAAATACCGAGAGATGACGAGTTCCCGTATCGCTGAGAGCGATTCAGTCCTCGGCACGCTGCGGACAACTGCGAGCCATACGATCGGCATCCCCCACCTGGTTGAGCTTCTGCGCGAGGTGCCGTCGGATGCGCCCGCCGAGCGGTACCGCGAGGCGGTCGTAGAAGGCAACGTCCTCGGCCGTCCAACTCAGGCCGGTCGGCAGCGTTCGTTCCGCCATCTCCGCGAGCTGTACTTCTTAGACCCTGGCCGCTCGGAGTTCGCGGCGCTGCGGCACTTCTGGAACATCGACCCCTCGTCGCGCTCGCTCCTTGCGGGGCTTCTGGCCTTCACCCGTGACGAGGTGCTTCGCGCTTCGTTCGCCGCGATTTCGGACCTCCCTGCGGGTTCGAGCGTGACGTCGGCAGACCTAACCGAAGCTGTTGCCGGACAGTTCGGCCACGAAATGTCGGCGTCGACGCTCGCGAAGACTGGTCGCAACACCGGGGCTTGCTGGACCCAGACCGGCCACCTCGCGGGTCGCGCCAAGAAGGTGCGGACCGAAGTGGAAGCCCGCCCGGCGGCCATCGCCTACGCGGCATACCTGGGACACCTCGCCGGCGGGCGTGGCCTCGGCGTTCTCGACAACCCTTGGTCGCAGATCCTCGAACTCGCACATGGCCACTCCTTGGAGGCGCTGCGCGCTGCGCACACCCAGGGACTCGTCGACCTCCTCGTCGCAGGCAACGTCATCGATGTATCGTTCCCCGCCGTAGGTGGTGCTGGATGAGCCCAGTCGCCGATCTTGTCGATGCGTACAAAGCCGAGTTGTCCCTAACGTGGCAGGACAACGTCTCAGGCGGTGAGCGCGTCTGGATGCTGGTCTACCCGCCTGACCTGGAACGCCGGATGCGGCACGCTCTTCCGAGCATGGAGTTGACGACAACCCAGGCGGGCCGCGACTGGCTCGTCGTTGACGTCAGCGACGACTTTGGGCGCTGGCTGTCTTCGCATCGGCATGCGGAGGCGTTCTACGAGGAGCCGAGCGATCTCACGCAGTCGATCCTCGACCAGTTCGAGACGACATTGGTCACGCGCATCCGCGATGCCCTCGAAGCGGCTCCCACGAATGCCGTCGTGGCACTGGTGGGGATCGGTTCGATCTATCCGTTCCTCCGGGCATCGAGCGTGATCAAGTCCGTCGATTCCGCTGTGACTGGCCGCCTCCTCGTGCTCTTTCCAGGGCTTCACGACCCAGAGACTCATTCATTCCGCTTGCTCGACGCGCGCGACGGGTTCAACTACCGCGCCCGCGTCATCGATCCGCAGAAGGACATCTCGTGACGATCAACAACGAACTTTTCGTGCGACCCCCGCTGAGCTTCGAAATTCCGAACGACGGTGTCACCAATGTCGACCGTCCCGAAGACTCCAATCAGTGGGATGTCCTCAAGTACGAGTTGGAGAGCTTTGTCTGCGAGGGCGAGTATGAGCACGGTCTCCAGCGCATCCTCGACTCTTACACCGGTCACCGGAACCGAACGACGCAGCCTGCTGTCTGGGTTTCGGGCTTCTACGGCAGCGGTAAATCGCACCTAGTCCGCGTTCTGCAGCACCTGTGGGCCGACACGAAGTTCCCGAACGGTGCGACTGCGCGAGGACTGGCCAACACCCCGCCAGGTATCCAAGACCAATTGACCGAGCTGACGACGCTCGGCCGCCGAGATGGCGCCGCACCGTGGGCGGCCGCAGGAGCGCTTGACCGCAGCGGCGACACCCTCAACTCGGTATTTCTCTCCATCGTCCTCGGGGCAGCTGGGCTGCCCACGCGTGTCGCGCCCGCTCAAGTGGCATTGTGGCTGGCCGACAACGGGCACCTTGACGCTGTCCGTGAGCACATCGTGGCCAATGACGGCGACATCATCGAGGAACTGGCCGAGTATCACCTCAGCAGGCAGCTCGCGAATGCCATCCTCGCGGTCGATCCGGAGTTTGCAAGCTCGGCGAAGGATGTGCGCGGCCAGCTGAGCAGTCAGTTCCCGACGAGCGCACGCTCATTCTCCACGGATGAGACGGTCGAACTACTCAAGAAGATCCTTCAATACGCCGGCGACGGACACATTCCGCCGTCGCTGATCGTCCTCGACGAGGTGCAGCAGTACATCAGCGGCGACGGCGGCCGAGCTATGGAGGTTCAAAACCTCGTCGAGTCGGTGTCTCGCGAACTCGACGGTCGGGTACTACTCGTGGCAACGGGCCAGCAAGAGTTGACGGCCGACTCGACGCTCCAGAAGATCCAGGACCGCTTCACCGTCAAGGTCGTCCTCAAGAACCAGGACGTCGACGCCGTCGTCCGCCGTGTGCTGCTCAGCAAGGAGCCCGCGAAGAAGCCCGGTCTCGACACCACGTTGGCGTCGGTCGCCGGGCAGATTTCCCGGCAGCTTATCGGCAGCAAGATCCAGCACACCGCCGCTGACGACAAGGACCTCGCCGAAGACTACCCGCTGCTCCCGGTGCGTCGTCGGTTCTGGGAAAGTGTGCTCCGCCAGGCCGACGCCGGCCGCGCCGGGCAACTGCGTTCCCAGCTCCGCATCGTGCACGAGGCGAACCGCATGGTCGCTCCCAAATCCGTCGGCACGGCGGTAGGCGCCGACTTCCTCTATACACAGAAAAACGAAGACCTGAACGGCGCAGGGCTGCTCCTCAAGGAGACGCAGACGCTGATCCACGAGCAGGGACAGAAGGACGACCTGCGGGGACGCATCCTCGGCCTCATCCACCTCATCGGTCTGCTTCCGACGTCCGGGCACGGAGACATTGGCGTGCGCGCCACGGCAGACCACATCGTCGATCTGCTAGTCGAAGACCTTGCCCACGACGGGGACCGGCTCCGGCAGAAAGTCCCCACAGTGCTCGAAGCGCTCGCCGCAGAGGGCATTCTTCAACAGGACGGCGAGGAGTTCCGTCTTCAGACCAAGGCGGGCCGCGAGTGGGACGAAGCTTTCCGCAGGCACCACGCGCAAGTGACCGACAGCGAGGTGAGCACCGAGCGCGACTCCCTGCTGCTCGCGGAGGTCAATCGGGCGCTGCCCGCGACTATCCAGCAGGGTCGCGCCAAGGAGTCGCGCAAGCTCGCCCTTCACGCCGACCCGTCGCTCCCGCCGGACTCCGAGGCGATCCCAGTGTGGCTGCGCTCCGAGTGGGACGAAGGTATCACCGCGAAGCAGTTCGACGAGGCCGCCCGAAGCCTCGGCGTCGACTCGCCGATCGTCCTTGTTCACCTCGCCCGTCTCCAGGCTCCCGCCTTCGCTGCAGCGGTCCGCAACAAGCTCGCTGCGCAACGGGTGATCGACCAGCAGGGAATTCCGCAGGACGACGAGGGCAGGCAGGCCCGGAGCGCAATGCAGACGCGCCTCAACCGGGCCACAGACCAGGTGAACGCATACGTCCGCGATGTCATCTCCAAGGCGAACGTTCTACTTGGCGGCGGGACGGCACCAAGCGGGGTCACCCTGCGCGAGGGGATCGAGGCAGGCGCGCAGGCCGCTGCGACACGGCTCTTCCCACGGTTCACCGAGGCTGACGACAACCGGTGGCCGCAAGTCATCGCCCGGGTGAAGAGCGGATCGGCGGTGGACGCCCTCAAAGCAGTCCAATATGACGGCGACCCTGAGCAGCACCGCGTCGTCAAGGAGGTACTCAATCGCATCGGCCCAGCGGGGACTGCAGCTAGTGACGTCGAAAAGGCCGTCACCTCGAAGCCCCTCGGCTGGCCGAGGGACGCACTCATGGCCGCCCTCGGGGTGCTCCTCGACACCGGGGTGATCCGAGCGACGCTCAACGGAAGCGACGCGACTACTGCCGACGTACTGAAGCAAACCCGTCTCGGCAATGTGCAGCTTCGTCGCGAAGTGACAGTTCTCAAGCCCGCTGAGAAGATTCAGGCGCGCCAGCTGCTGAGCAACCTCGGCTTTTCGACCGACAACGATGGGCTCGACTCGGCGGTCGAGCAGGCCGTCAAGTCGCTCGTCGGCCGCGCGAAGGACATAAGCGGACCCGCTCCGCGCCCGGACATCGCTGTCCCGGGCAACATCCAGGCGATCGTGAGCACCTCGGGCAACGACCGTGTGCACGCCCTTCTCGCTGCGAAGAGTGACCTGACGAGCTTCAACGAGCGGCTGCGGGACCTGGAACTGAGGCTCAAGAGCCGGACACCCTCGCTAGAGTTGGCGCGTTCGCTTGCGACGTCGGCTGCGGGCCTGGAGCCGGCGGCGGCGGCCCGTGACCGGCTCGACGCGCTGGCCGCGAGCCGCGATCTACTCGTCGACGCCGACCCCGTCGCCCCGATCGTCAAGGACCTCGCCGACACACTTCGCGATGCCATCCACGAAGCAGCAGTTGCCTTGCGCGATGCCCGCGCGACGGCTGTGGCGAGCCTCGCACAGCAGCCCGCGTGGACGGCTCTCGACGAGACGCAGCGCGAGGCTCTCCTGGCGGAACACCACCTCGGAGCCGAGCCCGAGCCCAACCTTGCCGATCCGTCGGCCGTTCTGGTGGCCGCACAGGCCCGGCCGCTCCAAGGGTGGACCGCTGAACTAGACGCAATCCCACAGCGGTCTTCTCGTGCGCTGGAGGCTGCGATCCAACTCACGACGCCTGCGGCCAAGACAACCACCGTGCGGGTGTCGACGGCGAGCCTGAACAACGTGGACGAGATCGAGCGGTACATCGATGACCTGCGCACTCGGCTTCTCGACGCTCTGAACAGCGGCAACGACACTGTCGTGGTGAAGGGCTGACCATGAGCACCGAAACGATCACTGTCCTCAACTCTGAACAGCGGCGCTTCCTTGACACCCAGACGCAACGTGCCCGCGAGGCGGCACAACGCGCAGCCGAAGATGCATTGCGCGCACTCGCGGTCAGCGAGCCGAGCCGGCCCGCATACCTAAGCGAACAGCAGAACAAGCTTCGCCTTGCACTTCGCGACAAGGCTCGCCAACTCGGCGATAACACCTCGCACGCGGGTCTGTCCTTGACGAACCTCGTTCACGACGTCGCCTATGAGCAGTGGCACCGGTTGCTGTTCGCACGCTTCCTGGAAGCAAACGGACTCCTGCGGCATCCCGAGTACCGCGACATCCCATTGTCTTTGGAGGACTGCGGCGATCTCGCATCTGACCTCGGCGAGCCCGACGCGTGGGCTGTTGCCGCTCGCTTCGCATCCGAGATCCTGCCCGGTGTGTTCCGCCTCACCGATCCTGCAGTCCAGGTGGGGTTCGCGGCCGAACACCGGAACACACTGGAGCGACTGTTGCTCGAGATTCCGGCGGAGGTGTTCACGACGGAGGATGCTCTCGGCTGGGTCTACCAGTTCTGGCAGACGGCCGAGAAAAAACGAGTCAACGACTCCGGCGTCAAGATCGGCGGTGCCGACATCTCGCCCGTGACGCAGTTGTTCACCGAGGACTACATGGTGCGCTTCCTGCTGGAGAACTCTCTCGGCGCTTGGTGGGTAGCCCGTCACCCCGAGTCACCGCTCGTTGATTCGTGGGAGTACCTCCGGCTCAATGAGGACGACGGCACACCTGCCGCCGGCTCGTTCAATGAGTGGCCCGAATGTGCAGCTGACGTGACGGTGATGGACCCCTGCTGCGGTTCTGGGCACTTCCTCGTGGCCATGTTCGGAATGCTCTGGCGCATGCGCGCCGAGGAGGAGGGTCTCACCCCGGCCGATGCGCAGGATGCGGTCCTTCGCGACAACCTCCACGGCCTCGAACTCGATCCACGATGCACCCAGATCGCAACCTTCAACGTCGCGCTTGAAGCGTGGAAACAGGGTGGGTTCCGCGAACTTCCCGCTCCGCAGATTGCTTGCTCCGGGATTCCGGTTCGTGGCAAACGTGAGGACTGGGAGGCACTCGCCGGTACCGACACGGAACTTCGCGGGCTCCTCGGCCGACTACATGGCAGATTCCGAGAAGCTGACACGCTCGGCTCGCTGATCGACCCGCGCCCTTCGGCTGAAGTTGGTGCGCTGATCGGTCGAGACATGACAACCACTGTCGGCTGGAACCGCGTCCGCGATGCGCTTGTAACGGCCCATGAAGCGGACCAGGACGCAGAAACGGTGCTTGGCCATACCGCCGAGGACGTTGTCAATGCCGCGGCTCTCCTGGGTGGCATGTACACGCTGGTGGCTACCAACCCGCCATTCCTAAATGATCAGAAGATGAGCGCACGTCTCCACGACTACTGCTCATTCCACTTTCCTGACGCTAGCGCAGAGTTGGCCGTCAGTTTCGTCGAGCGCGCTGCGAAGCTTGTTGACGCACACGGCGTGATCTCGATTGTCCTCCCCAGCACGTGGCTCACGCTTAGCCCTTATCTCGACTACCGAAAGCGAAAGCTCAAGGAGTCATCGATTCGAGTGCTGGCCAACCTCGGCCCTGGAGCTTTCTCCGGACTTACCGGCGAGGTAGTTAAGCCGGTTCTGATGATCCAGCTTCCGCACGAATTGCCGAGTATTCACGCAACAATCGACGTCGCCGATTATCCGCTAGGCGACCGTCCGAGTGCCCTTGCTCGGGATCCTCTCTTGATGCGTGAGCAAGATGTTCACCTCGGAAACCCGAATACCGCCATCGCATTCCGAAATGCACAGGGGGCGACCTATCTCTCGAACTATTGCACCTCACACCTTGGGATTGCCACGGGCGACAACAATCGCTTCGTCCGAAAATTCTGGGAATTTCCGACAATCGATAGCCGATGGGATCGCCTCACCGGAACGGTGGGCGAGAGCGTTCCGTACGGCGGCCGCGACGAGGTTCTCTTGTGGGAGTCTGGGGCCGGAAAACTCTATGAGTTCATAACGGAACGTCTTGGAGAGGGGCGGCAGGGCACATGGATCAGGGGAAAAAACGCGTGGCGGAAGGATGGAATTTGTCTTTCTCGTGCCGGGAAGTTTCCTTCAACCCTGTACACAGGATCACTGTTTCTCGATAGCCCGGCAGTCTTCATTCCGTCTTCTCCGGAATACTGTTCTGCAATCTGGCACTTCGTTCAGTCCGAGGAATATCGGCAAGCGGTACGTGCGATCAACCAGAAGGTCATAGCTACTGTCTCCACGATGGTTAAGGTGCCTTTCGACCTAGAGCGTTGGCAGGCCGTCGCAGACGCGTCCGACCCGTTACCGGCACCTGCCACGAACGATCCAACACAGTGGCTGTTTCGCGGCAACCCCGCGGATGCCTTGCACGCGCTGCAAGTGGCCATTGGACGCATCCTTGGATATCGGTGGCCATCCCAAGTAGACGACAGTCTTACCTTCTATGCAGATGTCGACGGGATAGCGTCACTGGCAGCTCTCCCCGGTGAACCGGATCTCGCTACACGGCTCCGCGAAGTCCTCGCCGTCGAGTACGGCAGCGATTGGTCGAGTGCGCGTGAGCGAAAGCTGGTGATGGATGCATGCGGAAAGAATGGCAGGCTCGAAGACTGGCTCCGAGATTCGTTCTTCGCTCAGCACGTCAAAGTCTTCGACAACCGGCCATTCCTCTGGCACATCTGGGATGGCCGCAAGGATGGGTTCTCGGCGATCGTCAACTACCACAAGCTCGACCGGCGGAATCTAGAGAAGTTGACGTTCACATCGCTCGGCGCGTGGATCGACCGGCAGAAGCATGAGACTCGAGCGGAACGGGCTGGCGCTGACGCGCGACTCGCAGCAGCTGAGGGTCTCCAGCGCAAGCTCAAGCTCATCCTCGAAGGTGCGCCGCCCCACGACGTGTACGTGCGGTGGAAGTCCATGGCCGAGCAACCGATCGGCTGGGAGCCAGACCTTGACGACGGCGTCCGAGTCAACATCCGGCCGTTCGTGACCGCCGGGGTGCTCCGGTCGAAGGTCAATGTGCATTGGAAGAAAGATCGCGGAACGAATCCCGACGGATCAGAGCGCCACAACGATCTGCACCCGACACTCGATGAGCGCCGCGCAGCCCGGAGAGCCGCGGAGTCGACCGAATGACGCTGGTACGTGCCGTGGTCGCCAAAGCGCTCCGTGATGCCGCCGCCTTCAACGCGGGGGCGATCTCTGCCCCGATGGCCGTGCTGTGGGCCGACCCCGAACGCGCGTGGGAGCCTGTGATCCGCAGCCTCCAGGAGGCGACGCCTATCCTCGTTCTCGGCGAATACGATCCTGCAAGCGCTCAAGGACCCGCACTCTGGCTTCGAGCCGTTCTCGCATCGCCTGAGTCAGCCAACCTTCCGACTCACCTAGCGGGGCACGGTGAGCGCAACCCGTGGGTGATCTACCTACCCGGTGTCAGCCGCAGTTCTGTGGCCGAAGCATCTGCCCTCGACGACACGCTTGCACCGCTCGCGGAGATCTCAATCCGCTCCAACTGGTGGCCGTCTGCGCTCGGTCAGGCACCGTGGACGCCGCACTCGTTCCTCGCGTCAAGACAGGGTGCAGGGCTAGATCTCGCTGGCGACGCCGCGACGAGAACAGCATTCGCGCAGGTGCTGGACAAGTTTCTTTTCGAGGACATCGATGACCTCAAGCGCATGGGGCGCCTGGACTCGTCGCGCCTGCACCACCTCGTGCTCGATGACGCGGTACGCACCCTGCTCGAATGGATGAACGACCCGGACGCGGTTCGGGCCTCGCTCGAAGGCGCGCGATGGCAGGCACTCAACGCTTCCTGCAGATCCGTCTACGGGTTCAGCCCCGAGAAGGACGGCTCGCTCACCGCGGCCAGCAAGCTTGGCAGTAGGGCCGGCGAGTGGAGTGCCGTCTGGCAGCGGTTCACGGAGAATCCCGCCCGCTATCCGAACATCCCCGAACTACTCGATCAAGCGCGCCCCTCGGTCGTGCCGCTCTTCGGAGACCCTGACGCCCATCCCGATTCGTGGCCGTCATGGAATCGCGACCAGGAGGAGGCGTTGCGGATCGCGTTAGGTGGGCTGACGGCTGACCCCGACCCGAAGCGCCGGATCGTCGAACTCGTTGCCGCACACTCGGAGCGGGAGGACAACGTCTGGGCCGCCCTCGGGCAGGCACCGCTGGCGGGCGCTGTCGGGCACCTCGCCGAACTAGCGGGTCGTGTTGTGGCCGCATCAACAGCGACAGATCTCACGGCTCAGGTCGCCTGGTATGGCGATGAAGGCCACACGATCGACGACCTCGCTCTACGAGCCATTGCGGCGGCCAAGACAGCCCAGGACCGGGCCGCAGTCTCGACCGCGCTCAGTGCGCTCTACGACCCATGGGTCGATGAGTCCGCGCGGGCCTTCCAGATCGCGGCGACGACCAATTATCCCCGGCAGATCGGCCTCGACATCGACACGGGAACTGCCGTCGTCTACGTCGACGCGCTGCGCTTCGACCTGGCCTCTCGAGTGACTCGGCGGCTGTCACCGCTCGTTGTCTCTGTCGAAACGCGGTTGGCCGCGTTCCCCAGCGTGACACCAACTGGGCAGCCAGCGGTCGCCCCTATCGCGATCGCCGTGGGCGGTGGCACAGCATTCGATGCGGCTGACGACCAAGGTCGATCCCTCAAGGGCGCGGTCCTGCGTTCGGCACTGGTGAGCGCAGATGTTCAGTTCCTCGAATGGGACGCCGCCAAGGTCGGGGATCCGACCGGAAAAGCATGGACGCAGACGAATTCGATTGACTCGCTTGGGCATTCCCACGGACATGCGCTTGCAGACCTCGTCGACCAGCAGTTGAACCTCGTCGCCGAGCGCGTTCGCGGGTTGCTCGACGCGGGGTGGCAAACGGTCGTCATTGTCACTGACCACGGGTTCCTCTTGCCTGGCAAGCCAGCACAGAAGGTCGCTCTCCCCCTACAAGTCACGGAAGGTGATGCGGCGCGCAAGCCGCGTGTGGCTCGGTTAAAGGCGGCGGCGGCGCGCCCGGACTTCCCGATTGTGCCCTGGACATGGGACTCGTCCGTCGACATGGTAAGTGCACCAGGAACTTCGGCGTTCGAGGCGGGTTGCCTCTACGAGCACGGCGGATTGAGCCTGCAGGAGTGTGTGATTCCCGTCGTCACGGTGACGCGCGGCGATACGGCCGTTGCGCCCGTCCAGGTTGATGCCATCCGGTGGACTGGACAGCGCTGCCGCGTCGACTACGTCCCCGCCGAGGCCGATATCGTCGCCGAAATCCGACTCCGCCCAGCCGACGCGTCGAGCACCGTTGGTGGTCCGAAATCGCCCACAGAACCGGGCGAGATCAAAGTTCTCGTCGATGAAGAACAGGCTCCTGGTGGGGCAGTCGCCTGGGTCGTACTTCTTGACCAGAGCGGTGGGGTTCTGGCCCAAGCACAAACTACGGTGGGAGGCGCGGAATGACTGAGGCGATCACGCTCGACGAGATCGACGAGACAGCGGCCTCGGTGTTCGAGGGCTACGTCGTTCGCAAGGATCTAGCGCAACA
This sequence comes from Mycobacterium sp. SMC-16, assembly GCF_046250085.1. NCBI lineage: Bacteria > Bacillati > Actinomycetota > Actinomycetes > Mycobacteriales > Mycobacteriaceae > Mycobacterium > Mycobacterium sp. SMC-16. The sequence goes on along the minus strand of NZ_CP176427.1, from coordinate 2,999,150 downwards.
GTTCAAGGGGGCGTATCCCGTCCCGACGTACGTGGGCGAGTTCCTCATTGGGCGGTACTGCGCCACGACCGACCCCGAGGAAATCGAAGAGGGCCTCCAGGTTGTACGCCGTCTGCTCGCCGACCGCACCGTCCGGGCCGGCGAGGAGGAGCTGTTCAAGTCACGCGCTCGCGAGCGCATGACTGTCAAGCTCATCGACCTAGTCAAGGCCCGACTCGACGCGAAGTCGAATGCCTACCTCGCCGAGCTGCCGAGCCTCGCTCTGCGCGATGTGAGGATCGACGACGCCGTCGTCAGGGACAACGAACGCATGCTCACTGGCGGCTTCTACGCCGAAGTCGACCTCTCCTACGACGCCGCGATCGCTGAGGAGAACAACGGCAAACCCTTCGCCATCGGGTCGCTGCGCCCCATCCAGCTCTCAACTCGCGACTCGCTGTCACGACTGGCTGAAGGCCGGTCGCGGTTCACGACCCAGCAGTGGAAACACCTTCTGCTCCGGTCCGTGGGCTTCGAGCCTGCGCAGCTGAGCGAACGCGAGCAGAACGTGCTTTTGCTGCGAATGGTCCCGTTTGTGCAGCGAAACTTCAACATGGTCGAACTGGGGCCGCGAGGTACGGGCAAGTCGCACCTATTCCAGCAGGTGTCGCCGTACGCACACCTGATCTCGGGCGGTAAAGCGACCGTCGCCCGGATGTTTGTGAACAACGCAACTGGGCAGCGCGGCCTCGTCGCGCAGTACGACGTGGTCTGCTTCGACGAAGTATCCGGCGTCTCCTTCGACCAGAAGGACGGCGTCAATATCATGAAGGGCTACATGGAGTCCGGCGAGTTCTCCCGTGGTCGTGAGTCCATCCGTGCTGACGGCTCGATCGTGTTGGTCGGCAACTTCGACGTCGATGTTGCTCATCAGCAGCGCATCGGCCACTTGCTCTCACCCCTGCCGCCGGAGATGCGCGACGACACCGCGTTCATGGACCGCATCCACGCTTACCTGCCCGGTTGGGATGTCCCGAAGCTCAACCCGACGTACTTCACCCATCACTTCGGGCTTGTGAGCGACTTTCTCTCCGAGTGCTGGTCGCGCCTGCGCGACCAGTCACGGCTCGCGTCCATTCAGGGCCGCGTGAACTACTCGGACGCGCTGTCCGGTCGTGACCTCTCGGCCGTCAACAAGACCGTCGACGGGTTGCTCAAACTGCTCTACCCCGATGCTGAGGCCGCCATCTGCGACGAGGACCTCGAATGGGCCGTTCGCATTGCCTTGGAATGCCGCCGTCGAGTCAAGGAGCAGCAGCGGCGTATCGGTGCCGCCGAGTTCCGGAACACGCAGTTCGGCTACCGCCTTGGTGAGGGAGTCGAGCAGTTCGTCTCGACGCCCGAGCTGGCGAGCCCAGACTCGATTGGGCTCGATCCGCTACCGCCCGGACAAGTGTGGGCGATTTCCGAGAGCGACGGCGACGTCGGCCCAGGGCTTTACCGGATCGAGGCGGCGGACACGCCCGGCTCAGGCGCACGTGGTCTGCTCAACCAAGCCGCGCCCGCGACTCTCCGCGAGAGCTTCAAGGTCGCCGAACAGAACCTCATCGCCCAGGCGAGACAACTCGTGGGTGACCGCGACCCACGCGAGCACAATCTCACTGCTCAGATCCGAGCCCTCGACGCTGCCAAGACCGGCGCCGGCCTCGGGCTCCCGATTTTGCTGGCTCTCACCTCCGCAATGCTCCAGCGGTCGGTCCGCGGCGGCCTGATCGCCGTCGGTAACCTGTCGCTGGGCGGCGGCGTCGAGACCGTTCACAATGCCGCGCAACTTGCCGAGCACGCGATGGAGAAGGGGGCCACAGCCCTCTTGCTCCCGGTGTCTGCCCGCCGCCAACTCCTCGACGTCAGTGACGAGGTCGCGACGAGGGTTTCATTCATCTTCTACAGCGACGCGCAAGATGCCCTCGTGAAGGCGCTCGACGAATGAGCCAGCAGGTGGTCTGGGCATTCCTGCGTCCGACTGAGCGGGCGATCTGATGCCCGGAGCTCATTGGGTTCGCGCCGCTCTGCAGGTCAACCCCTACGCGTACCAGGGGCGAAACTCGCCCTCAACCAGGTTCGCCTCGGAGGCTGACTACAACAAGGCGCTTCTCGATAAATGTGACGAGCTTGGCATCGAACTCATCGCGATTACCGATCACTGGGCGGTCGACACGGCCCGTGGACTCATTCAAGACGCGACGGCTCGCGGAGTCGTTGCCTTGCCTGGGTTCGAGGCAAATACGGCTGAAGGCTTCCATCTGCTCGTCATCTTCGAGTCCGGAACCGCTGCTGCCGATGTGAACGCGGCCATCGGTGCGTGCGGTGTCACCCCAGGGTGCAACAACGGCACCGTCGGGCAGCCTTTCGAGGACATCTTGGAGAAGATGTCGGATCGCGGTGCGCTGGTCATTCCTGCGCACGCCAACGTGGCGAACAGCGGAATGCTTACGGGCCGGCAGGGCAATCCACTCGCAAAGCTGATCAACCATCCACAGCTCCATGCCTTGGGGATCACACCCAGCGTGGCTGCTGCGCAGGAGCAGGAAGCCATCATCGAACGCCGCAAGCCGTTCGACCGCCGGCACCCACTCGCAGTCATTCACGCCGACGACATCTCCCACCCAGATGCTCTGGAGACAGAGGGTGGCTCCACCTGGTTCAAAGTGAGCACCCTGACCGTCGAGAGCCTCAAGATCGCGGTCCGTACCCCCGAAACCCGGATCGCTCTCGCTGACCCCAAAGGAGAGACTCGCCCTCTCTTGAAGGAAATATCGTGGGTCGGCGGCTTCCTGGACGGCGTCACGATCCCGCTCTCGCCGGATCTGACCGCGTTGATCGGTGGGCGAGGAACGGGGAAGTCCACCGCCATCGAGAGCCTTCGCTACGTTCTCGGGCTGACGCCGATTGGCGCCTCAGCCAAGGCAGACCACGACGCGATCGTCAGCGGTGTGCTTCGGGCAGGGACCGTCGTGAAACTCGCTGTGGAGGCGACCTCGCCGATGATCCAGGCATTCACGATCGAGCGGTCTGTCCACAACACTCCGGTCGTCAAGGACTCCAGTGGTACGGTCACCAGCCTTCAACCGGCTGACGTGATCGGCGACGTCGAGATCTTCGGACAACATGAGCTGGCGGAATTGACAAGCGACAGCGCGAACGTCGCCAGTATGCTCCACCGTTTTCAAGGCAACGGAGACCTGACTGCCGAGCACAACGCGACGCTGGCAACGTTGAAGGAAAGCCGCGAGAAGCTCGCGCGCGCGGAGAAGGACAAGGCCGAACTCGAGGAAGAACTCGCCGACATCCCGCGCTTGGAAGAGCAAGTGCGCCAGTTTCAGGAGACCGACGTGCCTACTCGGTTGAGTGAGGTCACGCGGATGAACCAAGACGAGGCGGTGTTCTCCGAAGGACACTCGCGCGTTGCCGACGCAAAGTCGACCCTCACGGGGCTGACGGACACACAGCTGATGGCGAAGCTCGGCGCGTCCTACGACGGGCTTGAAGAATCGCCACAAGCGGAAACTCTCCGACTCGTTCGATCTGCGACGAACACGTTGGCGGAGATACTAAAGGCCCTCGCGACTCAGGCCGAAGCAGCCATCGCAGCTGCCGACGTTGCGATCGCCTCGGCCGAAATCGCTTGGACGAATGCTGTCCGCGAGCAGCGCGACGATCACGCAGAGGTGCTGCGGAAGCTCGTTCAAGACGGGCTTGAGCCCGACAAGTACCTGACGACGACGAAGGCGCTTGAAGACCTCAAGGCCAAGGAGCCTCGGCGGGCCAGCATCGACGCCAACATCAAGGAACTGGTCGCTTCCCGCAAGACACTTCTCCAGGAACTCGCTGAGCACGAGAACAAGCGGGTGGAAGCCCTGCACGATGCGATCCGAACTGCGAACGCAGCAACAGGTGGCGTCGTCATCGTGAAGCCAATCGCGGCCCAGGACCGTCGCCACATCAAGTCGCTGATCGAAGACGCGGTCAGCGGGCAACGGACGCAGATCATGGCAGCCGTTGACGCTGAAGGCTTTTCGACCCGTGCGTTCGTTGAGGCTGCCCGCAAGGGTGAGGCTGAACTCACAGCCAAGTTCTCGATCCGTGGTGCGCAGGCCCGCGGAGTGGTCGATGCCGGGGAAGCTCTCTTCCGCCAGATCGAGGAGCTGTCGGTCGGGAATGCGGTGGAAGTGCAGCTCGACATCGGGGCGGGAACGGGCACACGGGAATTCAAGAAGATGGACGACCTATCCAAGGGGCAGCGGGCCACCGCCCTCCTGCTGCTCCTGCTCGGAGCATCACGTGCACCACTCGTCATTGATCAACCCGAGGACGATCTCGATAACAGGTTCGTGTACGACGGGATCGTCAAGAACCTCCGCGAACTTAAGGGCAAGCGCCAGATCATCGCGAGCACACACAACGCGAATGTTCCGGTCCTCGGCGATGCGGAACTCATCGTCGCTTTGGAGGGCAGCGGTCAGAACGGCAAGCCAGTGGAAGGCGGCATTGGATCGCTCGACGACGCCACCATCCGTGCGCTCGCGGAATCGATCCTCGAGGGTGGACCGGCGGCATTCAACGCCAGGCAGCACCTGTACGGGTTCTGACAGGCAGCCCAAAAGGCAGACCCGATGAACAAAGTCTCAAATCATCTGTCCCTGTTCACGATCCGTGAGTATTTGATCTTCGAGGTGGCGAGTCTCAAGATGTTGTCAATAGTCTCAGATTCGTTGTCACCCAACACCCCTACGTATGTGTTCGGTTCACGCTGCTAGTCGTCTTCATCGTCGTGACGGTGTGCGGCCTCGATCACTACGGGCGGGGCCGGCTGCTGTAACCAGGTTCGAATCCGCAACAACCCGCCGGCGATAGTCCCAACGGCAAGCACTGCAACGACGATCCAGAACGCAGTGGACATGGAGCAATTGTCCGCCTCTGGCCCTTCTATCGGGCGGTGCCCTGGAAAGATGACGCGTACAGTAGCAATCTGCTACGTTGGTAGCAACATGCTACACGGGAGGTAGGTCATGTCCGACGTCGCCGATCGGGTCACCCGGGTGTCCGCTGACCTGTTCGAGGCCGCGGCCGCCGAGGGTGCCCGGCAGAGTCGCTCCGCCAAGCAGCAACTCGACCATTGGGCGCGGGTGGGCCGTGCTGTATCGACCCAGCACACCGCTTCACGACGCAGGGTGGAGGCTGCCCTCGCCGGTCAGATCGACATCGCCGTTCTTAACACCGAAGAAGGCGTGGTGTTCAATGCCGAGGTTTCCGCGGCGATCGAGGAGAGTCTGGCCCGCACCGATTACGGTGCCGTGCTCGCCTCGCGTGGGATCACCACGGTGGCATTGGATGAGGACGGCCAGATCGTCGAGCATCGCCCGGACGGCACCGAGTCCGTGGTTGGTGCGGTGCACTCGCTGCGTCGGTGAAACGCCTGGACCTCGTCGTCGGCTCGAACGGTGCCGGAAAATCGACGTTCGTCGAACTCACGCTGGCTCCGCTGCTACCGAGCAGCGTGCTCGTCAACGCGGATGAGATCGCCAAACAGCGCTGGCCTACCGACGCTTTGGGCCACGCCTACGAGGCCGCGCGGATCGCCGCGGCGACGCGGGAAGCGTTGATCGAGCAGGGGCGTTCATTCATCGCCGAGACTGTGTTCTCGCACCCCTCCAAGCTGGAGCTGATCGATGCGGCCCGTCATGCGGGGTATGTCGTGGTGTTGCACATTGTGCTGATTCCGGAGAACTTGGCCGTTCACCGCGTCCGCTACCGGGTCGCCGCCGGTGGCCACGATGTGCCCGAGGAGAAGATCCGGGAACGGTATCGCCGGCTGTGGACATTGGTGGCTGCAGCGATCGTTCGCGTCGACAGCACAGCGGTTTACGACAATTCCGCGGCCAGTGGACCGCAGATCGTGGCGCAGATGAGTGGCGGACTGAGCGTCGACACGCCCCGATGGCCGTCGTGGACGCCGGAACAGCTGCGTAGTCGCTGGCCGTAGCTCGGCGCAGCTCGGGCCGTCGCCACCACGTTTGTTGTCGGGCGGCCACGGGTAGCCACTACAGGAGAAAGCCGCAGAGCCCTGACCGCTCCAGAAGCGGCATGAATATCTTGGTTCGGCTCTTTGCGGCAACGAATGTGCAGCCACCACAGGAGAACTCATGTTGTCGAACATCTCGATTACGTCGACGCTCGTCGCCGCTGGCGCGGCAGCCGCGGTAGTACTCGCGCCGGCCGCTTACGCAGACGGCGGCTCCGCCCCGTGTGCGGATGAAGGCAGTGCCACCGTCTGCCAGGCGCCGGGAAACGCCAATGTCATCGCGACCCCACCCGAGCAGAGCAGTAGCGGCGCTGCCGGGGGCGGCGGCGGAAATGGCCAGAACGGCCCGTACGGGCCGAATGGCTCACAACCGCCAGTCGGCTAGGGCGGAGTCGCCACTTCTCCCCTGTGGCGATTCGAATTGACCGGCGGCCCGATTGCAGGGCAGGTGCCGGCCGGGTGGACACTATGACGTGGCCCTTTCTGCAACAGTATTCAAAGTTGAACTCGGCGTCTCCGATGTCGATCACGGTTACTACGCCGACCACGCGTTGACCGTGGCCCGCCATCCCAGTGAGACCGATGAGCGGATGGTCGTGCGGTTGTTGGCTTTTGGGCTTCGTGCACACCGACTCAGCGACGTCGACGGCGAGTTGGCGTTCGGGCCGGGCCTGTCCACCCCTGGCGTACCGGACGTGCGGCTCGCCGACTACACCGGCCGGATCCTGGAATGGATCAACGTCGGCCAGCCCGACGAACGCGTCTTGGGTAAGGCGGCCAGCCAGGCCGACCAGGTGCTGCTCTACCCGTTCGCCGCCGGCGTGGCCACCTGGTGGCGAACCGTCGGTCCCAAAGTGGCGGGGCTGGCGAACCTGTCGGTGCTGCAGATACCGCACGAGTCGGTGCAGCAACTGGCCCAAAGCGTCGATCGACGGGTCTCGGCACAGGTGATGGTGATCGAAGGTCAGGTGACGATGACCGTTGGCGGAGTCGACGTGACCTTCACCCCCGAGCCATTGGAGTGAAGGATTTCGGTTGCCGTGCAACGCTTTCCGCCCGCCGGCGAAGTCAGTTGCCAAGTTCGGCAACAAGGCGCGTCGCTCGCCGAGATGCCTGCGGTCGGTGCCAGGATCGAGATATGAAGAAGAACACCGCGCGGCTGATCCCCAGAGGTACCGACGAATCGCGCCGTGTGGTGGAACGGGTCCAGCTTGTCATGGACCTGACGTCGCAACTGAATGTGCTGCGGCACTCGGATGTGGATGGCCGCAACGCATTGCTGAAGGAAATCCTGGGGCGGTCGCTGCCGGAAACCACGACGATCTACCCGCCGTTTTATTGCGACTACGGCCTCAACTTGCGTCTTGGTGGCCGGGTTTTCGTCAACCAGAACTGCTCGTTTTTTGACCTCGGCGGCATCACAATCGGAGACCGCACATTGATCGGGCCGGGCGTCACCCTCTGCACTGCCGGCCATCCCGTCGAACCGGCGGCCCGATTCGACGGCATCACGGTCTCCCCGATCCACGTTGGCACAAATGTGTGGATCGGGGCCAACGCGACCATTGCTCCTGGAGTCACGATCGGCTCGGGATCGGTCGTTGCCGCGGGCGCGGTGGTGGCATCGGATGTCCCGCCGAACTCACTCGTCAGCAGCGCTGGTCACATACAGCGACGCGCTCTCGCGTAAGTCCCGGTACGGGAGCGCTGCTCGCGTACCGGGACTGCGCTGACATCCGCCTCGGATCAAGGAACCGAGACGCACCCCACGCCGGGCACACAGCCTCCACCGCCGCCGGGACCGCCGCCGCCGGACGGCCCCCCAGGAATGCTGCCGCCTCCGCCACCAGGACCGCCAGCACCCGTCGGGCCGCCCGGAATTGAGCCACCGCCGCCGCCCGGGCCGCCGCCACCCGTGGGTCCACCGGGCACGCTGCCGCCCCCGCCACCGGGTCCCCCGCTGCCGGTCGGGCCGCCCGGGATCGAACCGCCGCCACCTTCAGGGCCACCACCACCCGTGGCTCCGCCTGGGGCGGTGCCGGTGCCGGGTGAAGTCGTAGGTGACATGGTCGTCGGCGTCGTCGTCACCGTGGTGGTAGTCGTCGAGTTGGTCGTTGTCGTTTTGCTGCCTTCGTCGGTGTCGCATCCCGTGGCGAGAGGAAGTACCGCGACGCCGGCGATCAGGCCGATCCAGGCTGAGTGCCTACGCCACGATGCTCGCGATTGCGGGCGGATGCTCGTGTCAGCTGTCAATCTCATGGTGATGTTTGCCTCCCTCTCGGCTGTCGTTGCGTTATTCCCCGAGATCGAGACTTCCAATCCTCGACGCCGAAAGAAGCGCATCGCGTCGTTTGGATCGCGGAGCCCCCGCGTCCGGCGCACCCCGTCGGCGAGAACGACATCCAGCCGAATCGACGACTGTAGACTTGCCGCGTGGAGTTGCGAACCTACACATTGACTGACGCCGCCGCGCTGGAGAGTTACGTCTCGGACTTCTGGCCTCGCCACATTCGCACGCTGCGCAAGTACGGCATCACTGTGCGCGGCGTCTGGACGGACCCCGAGTCGAGCGAGCCTCGCGTCATCGCACTCGTCGATTATGCGGGCGGCGATCCCCGCCGCCTCGCCGAGAGTTACCGCGCAAGCGATGACTTCGTCGAGGACCACCGGCATTTCGATACGTCGCTCATCGTCGCGACGCACACGCAAACGCTGCAGCCGATCGCGAGTTCCCCGCTTCAATAACGATGCTTGGTGCATCGCCGGGAGGAGATACCCACATGGCCACATCCACTTCGCCTACGCGCAATGCGGCCGCTACCCGTGAGGCGATCCTGCGGTCGGCGATCCAGAATTTCGCCCGCGCCGGATACGACGGCGTGGGCGTCCGCCAGATCGCGCACGACGCCGGCGTGACCGCCATGCTGGTCAACAGGTACTTCGGCTCGAAGGAAGGGCTGTTCGCCGAGGCGGTCGAAACGTCCTTTGCCACACCCACTTTCATCGGAGAGCGATCTGACGATCTGGTCGCTGACACTGTCCGGGCCCTGGTGGCGAGGACCGGATCCGGCGACGATGCGCCACCGCCGTTCATGATCATGCTGAGGTCCGCCTCGAGCCCGGTCGCCACGACGATCGTGCGCGACGCCATCGAACGCCACGTTGGCGCCCGGCTGGCTCGGCAACTCGACTCGCCCGATCAGAATCTGCGCGGCGAGATCCTGCTCGCGTTGATCAGCGGAATGCTCATGATGCGCGGCGTGGTCGGGACGAGCGCGCTTCGCAAAAGCAAGCCCGCGGACATCGAAAGGGTGCTTGAGCCGGCCATCGCCGCGCTCATCGGCGGTTCGCGAGTCTGAGCTTCGAAGCAGGAATGAACCCGCCTAAGTCTACGTTCGTATACATCGAAGGTATACAGATGTAGACAAGGAGGACCCGGGTGGAGCTCGGATTGAGGCACAAGCGCGCATTGGTCACCGGTTCGAGTGCGGGTCTCGGTCGCGCGATCGCTGAGATGCTGGCTGCAGAGGGCGCGTCCGTGGTGGTACACGGACGTGACGCCGACCGGACGCAAGCGGTCGTTTCCGCGATCGGCGCCAACGGCGGTGAAGCGGTCGCCGTACTCGGCGACCTCTCGACCGACGAAGGCGCCGCAGCCGTCGCGCATGCCGCGGGCGAGATCGACATCCTGGTCAACAATGCCGGCGACTACGACGGTTCGTCCTGGGCGGAACTCACCACCCACGAGTGGGCGAGAATCCACCAGACCAACGTCGTGTCCGTCGTGCGGATGATCGACCATCTTGTCCCGGGCATGCGCCGACGGGGCTGGGGCCGGGTCATCCAGATCGGCGGTGGTCTCGCCGTTCAACCGGTCGCCCAGCAGCCGCACTACAGCGCCACGTTGGCTGCGCGACACAACTTGACCGTCTCGCTCGCCCGCGAGTTGTCCGGAACCGGCGTCACCGCCAACATCGTCGCGCCCGGAGCCATCCTCACCGACAGCACACGGGCCATGGTGCTGCAGGCCGGCGCCGTGCACGGCTGGGGAACCTCCTGGGAAGACATTGAAAAAGCCGCGGCCACAACATGGTTCCCCAACGACATCGGCCGACTCGGCCGTCCTGAGGAGATCGCCGCCGCGGTCTGCTTCCTCGCCAGCTCCCATGCCGCGTACATCAGCGGTGCCGATCTCCGCGTCGACGGCGGCACCATCCGCAACGTCAACTGAAACCACCAGTCAACAAAGAAAGGTCACTGTCATGTCGCATGTCTTCCTCATCTCCGGAGCTTCCCGCGGTCTCGGGCGCGCCATCGCCGAAGCGGCGCTGGCAGCCGGGCATCACGTCGTCGCGGGTGTTCGCTCGGTATCAGCGCTCGACGATCTCGCTGCCCGTGAACCTGAGCGTCTGGCCGTTGTCCCGCTCGACGTCACCGACGACGAGCAGGTCCGCAGTGCCATCGACACCGCAATCCAACGCTGGGGTCGCCTCGACGTTTTGGTCAACAACGCCGGGTACGCCAACATGGCTGCCGTCGAAGACGTTGACGTCGACGACTTCCGCGCCCAGGTCGAGACGAACTTCTTCGGCGTCGTACGGCTCACCCAGGCCGTGCTTCCGATCATGCGGAGGCAGCGTGCGGGCCATATCGTCCAAATATCCTCCGTCGGTGGACGTTTGGCGCGGCCGGGCCTGGCTGCCTATCAGTCCTCCAAGTGGGCCGTCACCGGCTACTCCGGGGTCCTCGCACAGGAGGTCGCTCCGCTCGGCATCAAGGTGACGGTGCTGGAGCCCGGTGGCATGCGTACCGATTGGTCGGGCTCGTCGATGCGCATCGCCCCGGTACGCGACGAGTACAGGGACACAGTGGGAGCCGCGGCGCAGCTGAGCCAATCCGCCAACCTCGGCGCCAGCGATCCGGTAAAGGTCGCGGCGCTGTTGCTCGACATCGTCGAGATGGACACTCCGCCGGCTCGCTTGCTGGTCGGCCCAGATGCCTACCGGTACGCCACCGCGGCCGGGCGCGACCTGCTCGTTTCTGACGAACGGTACGCGGATCTGAGCAACTCGACCGCGGCCGACGACGCCACCGCCGATCAGCTCAATCCGCTTGGTGCGTAACGCATCAGGTCGGTGCCAGAATGAGTCAGAAGCCGCTGCGTACAGGTGCTGGGTGATCGGTGGGAGTGCTCGCCGGCTCCTCCTTCGATGGTGTCTGGCGAGGTCGGCCGGCCATGGCGGTTTGAGGACGACCTTGGTCCGCCCGTCGTCGCGGTGGTGATTGCAAACACGCTTGAACTCCGACCGGCTACCCCCGGCCCGCCACAGGTAAACACTCACCGCGTCTGCGGCGCTCACTCCCGACCTACGTCTTTTACGAACCGCCCTCCCGCGGTGTTGCTCACCCTGTCCCCGACGGATAGCTCCTTCCACGTCGCACGGTCGACGCGCACCGTGATCGTCTGCCCGTCGTCGCGCCGAATGCGCAGGCGCCGGTAGAGATTCGCCCCGTCGAGAAGCGCCCGGGATTTCTTGACGACGGTGCCTTCCCACTCCGATGTCGACATCTCAGCTTCCTTCAGGTGATCGGGTGACGTGGTAGCGCAGATGAGCCACGCCGGGGGCCTGCAGCACCCGCACGAGCTCCATCTTCGGTAGGCCGGGCCGGAATCCGTCGAACAAGCGCTCCCCCGAACCGAGGATGACCGCCGACACTTGCAGGTCGATCTCGTCCACCAAGCCCGCCTTGATCGCCTGGCGTGCGCACGATGCGCCGCCGGCGATCGAGATGTCCTTCCCGCCGGCAGCCGCCTGCGCCTGTGCGTACGCGGATTCGATGCCGTCGGTGACGAAATGGAATGTCTTACCGCCCTTCATCTCGATCGGGTCGTGGGCGTGGTGCGTGAGCACGAAGACCGGGCAGTGATACGGCGGAGTGTCACCCCACCAGCCCTGCCAGTCCGAGCCGTCCCATTCCCCACGAATCGGTCCGAACATGTTGCGCCCCATGATGGTTGCGCCCATGCCGTCCAGCATCTCGGACATCACCTGCCGGTTGAGGGGGTGATCTCTGGTGGCACCGATATGCCAATCATGGAGGTCGAGCCCGCCCACCCCTATCGGATTCTCTTCGCTCTGATGGGGCCCGGCGACATACCAGTCGGCCGAGATCGACATCGAGAGATTCGTTCGTGCCACGTCAAGTTCCGTTCCGTCGGTCGGTTCATGCGATTGCCCTTGTCTACATTGAGACCGCTGCGGCGCCGACAACTCATCGTCGTCGGCAGTATTGCCATTCGGGTGTCGAGCGCATCTCCCTGTTGTAGCTTGGCTGGCGCTGGGTCAGGTCAATTCGATTCGACCGGAAGGCAAGCCATGACGCTCGAAGTCATCAAGACCATCCCTGTCGGCGGCTCCCCGAGTCGGGTAGCACTCACTCCCGATGGTGGCCGCGCTTACGTCCTCAACGGCGGCGGCGACTCCGTCTCGGTCATCAGCACCGTGACCAATACGGTCACCACCACCATTCCCGTCGGGGACCTCCCCGACTCGGTGGCGATCTCCCCCGACGGCACACGTGCCTACGTCACGATCGAGAACGCCGGCACGGTCTCGGTGATCAGTACCGCCACCAACACCATCACAGCGAACATTCCCGTCGGTGACTTCGCGGGCGGAATCGCGCTCACTCCCAACGGCGCTCGTGCCTATGTCGCCGCGGCCCATAGTCCGGCGACGTCCGGAGACGTCGTGGTGATCGACACGGCTACCAACACGGTCACGGCGACGATCCCCGTCGACGGACATCCCCACAGCGTCGCGGTCAGCCCGAACGGTGCGCGCGCGTACGTCACGAACTGGGACCTGGACGGTTCCGTGTGGGTGATCAACACCGCCACCAATACGGTGATCAAGACCGTCGAGGTGGGTGATTTGCCCAGCGGTGTTGCCGTCAGCCCCAACAGTTCCCGCGTCTACGTCACCAACGCGGCTCCCATCGGAACGGTTTCGGTGATCAATTCGACGACCAATACCGTCACCGAGACCATCCCTGTGGGGAACTCACCGATCGGCGTTGCGGTCAGCCCCAACGGCGCCCGGGTTTACATCACCAACCGTGGCTACCCCGGCCCCGGCTCATTGCAGGTGATCAACGCCGCCACCAACGATGTCACCGAAACGCTCGAGGTCGGCGAAGATGCGTGGGCTCTCGCGGTCAGTTCCGACGAAGAGCGAATCTATGTCACCAATCTCGGCGACGACTCGGTGTCCGTGATCGGCGACCACGTTCGCCACTTCCCCGACGTGCCCGACCTCGTCGGCGACATCCTCGGCGGCGTCGCCGGCGATGGTGGCGGATGGCTGATCATCGGCAACCACTTCTACAAGATCCCGCCGCGCCCTCTCGCGGTGGTGCGAATCGCGCGCGCGATAGCGCCCTACCTCGGCAAGCCGATCGAGAACCGGGATCTGGCCAAACAACTGCGCAACACTCTCAATCGACGCCGATAGCGACGGGGGTTCTCGCTCGCTGTCACCCACCATTGCCGGCCGATCCGCGGAACAGATTCGCGATGCCTCAGGTTGGACTCTAGGACGCCCATCGAACCTGGAGGAGGATGACACATGCCCGAATCGGTCTTGCTCGGCGACCAATTGGCCACCAGTGCAATGGGTTTCGGAGGAATGGCGCTGACACCGGTGTACGGCGGAGCCATCGATGAGGATGAATCACTGGCGACGCTGAACCACGCCATCGACGCCGGGGTGACCTTCATCGACACCGCCAACATCTACGGAGACGGGGACAACGAGCGGCTGATCGCTCGTGTGCTCGCCGGCCGCCGCGACGAGGTCACGCTGGCGACCAAGTTCGGCATCCAGGGCAATCCGGCCGGCCGCGCGCAGGGTCGCATCAGTCCGCGGGGCGACGCGGCCTACGTACGCCAGTGCATCGACGAGAGCCTGCAGCGCCTGCAGACCGACGTGATCGACCTGTACAACCTGCACCGGCGCGACCCAGCCGTGCCGATCGAGGAGACCGTCGGCGCGATGGCCGAATTGGTCGCGGCCGGCAAGGTGCGTCACCTCGGGCTGTCTGAGGTCAGCGCGGCCGAACTGCGCGCCGCGAACGCGGTGCACCCGATCGCCGCGCTGCAGAGCGAGTGGTCGGTCTGGACCCGCGACATCGAGTCCGTCATCGTCCCCACCGCTGCCGAGCTCGGCGTGGGTATCGTTCCGTTCTCTCCGCTGGGCCGCGGCTTCCTGACGGGCTCCGTGCGGTCGGCGGCCGATATGGGCGAGAACGACTTCCGGCGCACGATGCCGCGCTTCGCCGGATCAGCGCTGGAGGCCAATCAGGCGGTCGTCGACGCCGTGGTGTCGGTCGCCGCCACGGTCGGAGCGACGCCGGCACAGGTTGCGTTGGCGTGGCTGCGTCATCGCGCCGACGACCTCGGCGTTGCGGCGGTCCCGATTCCGGGCACGCGCCGCGCCGCGCGGGTCGACGAAAACCTCGCCTCGTTGTCGGTGACGTTGACCGCCGAGCAGGTGAGCGCGCTCGGGGATGCGGGTAACGCAGTGACCGGGGCCCGCTACGCCGACATGTCCGCGATCGGTTCCAGCGGAGACTCTTCGCCGGACGACAGCGCTCAGTAAGCCTGATGTCAGGTGCCGGCGAGCGCTTCCACAACGGCCGACGAGAACGCCGGTAGGTCATCGGGGCCACGACTGGAGATCAGATTCCCGTCGATGACGACCTCGCGGTCGACAACTGTCGCTCCGGCGTTCTGCAGATCGATCCGAAGGCTGGGGTACGACGTCAGCGTCCGGCCCTTGGCGACGCCGGCGTCGATCAGCGTCCACGGACCGTGACAGATGACGCCGACCGGCTTGCCGGATTCGACGAAGTCGTGGACGAACTTGACCGCCTTGTCGTCGGTGCGCAGTTTGTCGGCGTTCACCGTGCCGCCCGGAATGAGCAGCGCGTCGAACTCGTCCGGTGTGATGTCACCTACCAGGCGTTCCACGGGCTCGGTGCCGCCGGGTTTCAGGTCGTTGTCACGCATGTCGATGGAGCCTTCTTGCAGCGAGATCAATTCGGTGCTGGCACCGGCGGCCTGTACCGCATTTCGGGGCTCCTGCAGCTCTCGGCGCTCGACGCCGTTGGTGGCGAGGATCGCCACCTTCTTGCCCTCGAGCGGCGCAATACTCTCGTCCAGATTCTGTTCGGCCTGCTCGGCGTAGTCAGCCAGTTCGGCGATCGATTCATCGCCTTCCTCAGCGCGCATGGTGTACTCCTTGCCTGCGCCGCCGCGTCTGGCGGCACCGCTCGGCTGGGTACCCGAGGGCACCGTGGCCGAAACCGCCTGCGCATGAGCGTGGACCTGACCGGCCATGACCTCCCCAAAGACGAGGTGCACCAACCACTTCAAGGCTGGAAACGCCTGACCCGGAATAAACCCGCACGCGGGGACCTTGGCTCAAGAGTCGCCCCTTCCCCGACCAAGGAGCATCCATGACTCGTCCCGTCCGCGTCGCTGTACAGATCCAGCCCGGCGGCACGCCTGACTACGCCACCTGGCGCGACGCCGTCGTGGCCGCCGACGACCTCGGTGTCGACGTGATCTTCGGCTACGACCACTTCCATCGCCCGGCGATGAAGGCCATCGTCGACGGCAAGCCCGTCCTGTTCGACGACCAGCCCGACGTCGCGAACTTCGAGGGGTGGACCGCGCTCGCTCCGTGGGGCGAGATCACCTCACATGCCGAGATCGGGCTCCTCGTCACCGGTGTCGGCTACCGCAACGCGGATCTGCTGGCCGACATGGCGCGCACCGTCGACCACATCAGCGGTGGTCGCCTCATCCTCGGTCTGGGCGCCGGGTGGTACGAAAAGGACTACACCACTTACGGTTACGACTTCGGCACCTTCGGTTCGCGCTTCGACATGTTCGACGAGAGCCTGATCCGCATCGAGAACCGGCTCGCCGCCCTGATTCCGCCGCCCGTCCGCAAGATTCCGATTCTCATCGGCGGCACCGGGCCCAAGCGCTCCCTACCCGCCGTCGCCCGGCACGCCGACATCTGGCACGCATTCCAGGACATCGAGGCGTTCCGCAAATCCAGCGACCGCGTCGACGAGCTGGCAGCGACATTCGGCCGCAACGGATCTGACATCGAACGCTCGACGCTGTGGACGAACGCCCAGGCTGCCGATGCCTTCCGTGAGGCCGGCGTCACGCTGTTCCAGACCGAACTGACAGCGGACAACAACTACGACCTGACCTCGCTCAAAGAGGTGGTCGCATGGCGGGATGGTGCGTGATCGCGAGCTGAATCGCGCTACAGCGGATTCAGGATGCGGTCCAGGAACTGCCGCGTGCGCTCTTCCTTCGGGTTGCCGATCACCTCGTCGGGCGTGCCCCGCTCCAGGATGATGCCCTGATCGGTGAACAGCACCTGATTGGAAACCTGCCTGGCGAACTGGATTTCGTGGGTGACGATCACCATGGTCCACCCCTCGACCGCGAGATCCTTGATCACCGAGAGCACTTCGCCGACGAGTTCGGGATCGAGCGCCGACGTCGGCTCGTCGAACAGCACTAATTTCGGCTTCAAGGCGAGCGCCCGGGCGATGCCGACGCGCTGCTGTTGCCCGCCGGACAGCTGATACGGGTATTGGTCCTTTTTGGCGGCAAGCCCCACCTGCTCCAGGAGCGTGACGGCTTCGGCCTCTGCTTCCGCTTTGGGCCGCTTCTGCACGATGACCGGGCCCTCGGTCACGTTCTGCAGGACCGTCTTGTGTGGGAACAGATTGTGGTTCTGAAACACGAAGCCGCTCCGGGACTGGAACCGGCGCACCTCGGGTTTCGGTGTGGGCGTGGAGAAGTCGATTTCGATATCGTCCACCCGAATGACCCCGGCGTCAGCCCGGTCGAGGGCGTTCAGCGTGCGCAGCAGCGTCGTCTTGCCCGATCCGGACGGCCCGATGATGGCCGTCGCCGTGCCCTGCTCGACGGTGAACGAAACTCCCTTGAGCACCTTGTTGTCGCCGAAGGCTTTGTGGACGCCCTCGGCGACCACGCGGTTCTCTGTCATCGCGCCACATACCTTTCCAGCCGGCGTTCAATACGACCCTGGCCGAACGAGAGCGCCAGGCAGATGACCCAGTAGTACACCGCGGCGGTGCCGTACAACGCGAAGAACTCGAACGTCGGCGCCGCGATGATCTGAGCTTGCCGCAGCAGTTCGGTGACCAGGATCGTCGAGGCGAGCGACGTGTCCTTCACCAGCGAGATCAACGTGTTCGACAACGGCGGCACCGCCACCCGGGCGGCCTGGGGCAGGATGATGCGCCGAAGCGCGCCAACATAATTGAAGCCGATGGTTTCGGCGGCCTCCCATTGACCTTTGGGAATGCTCTGGATGGCCGAGCGGATGATCTCCGCCCCGTAACCGCCGACGTTCAGGGAGAACGCGATGATGGCGGCAGGGAACGGATCGATCTTCACACCCAGTTCCGGCAGCGCGAAGAACACGATGAACAGCTGCACCAGCAGTGGAGTACCGCGGATGATCGAGATGTAGAACCGCGCCACGTTGGCAAGAACCACGTTCGACGACAACCGTGCCAGCGCCACCGCCAACGCGATCACCAGACCGATCACGAAGCTGATCACCGTCAGCGGGATGGTCTTGGTCATTGCGGCCTTCGCCAACGGCACGAGGCTGTCCCCGATCAGCGCCCATGTCGAGCGCGCCACATGCTGCGCCCGGTCGGTGTCGGGTCCGCCAGATGCGTTGGCCTTGAGGTACTTCTGCGAGATCCGGGCCAGAGTGCCGTCGGCCCGCAATTCGTCGAGCGCCTTGTTCAGATCGGGTAACAGCCCGCTGTCCTTCCGGGCGGCGAAGCCCTGCTCGCTCTTCTCGCCGGTGTTGGCGGCGATCTTGACCGACTTGTCCCCGGTCTCGGCGAGGTAGGCGTACACCGCGATGCTGTCGTTCACGACGACGTCGACGCGCCCCTGGTTGAGCAGCTTGATGGCCTGGGTGAAGCCCTCCACGGTCTCGACACGGGCCCCGGCTTTTCGGGCGACCTCAGACCAATTGCTGGTGGCGTTCTCGGCGGCGACCTTGCCCTTCAGGTTGTCGAGCGACTTGATCGAGTTGTCGTCCGCACGCGTGACGATCACGCCCTCCCCCACCGAATACGGCTCGGAGAGGTCGTATTTCGCCTTGCGTTCGGGATTGATCGTCACCTCATTGGCGACGACGTCGAATCGGTTGGCCTCCAGCGCGGCGAAGATCGAGTCCCACGGCGTCTCGACGAACTCGACACGCACACCGAGCTTGCCGGCGACGGCCTTGGCGACGTCGACGTCGTATCCGACCAGCTCGTTCGTGGCCGGGTCGTGGTAGCTGAACGGTGAATACACCCCTTCGGTGCCGACGCGCAGCACGCCCGCCGCCTTGACCGGATTCTCGCCGTCCTTGCTACTCGGCGATCCGCACGCCGCCAGTATCAGAGCGACGAGCAGCAACACCGGCAGGACGGCTCCTCGTATGTAGCGCACCGCCGGAAGTTAGCAAGTCGGTCGGCGGTCACCAAGGGTTCTGCTCAATCCGGGTGATACGAGCCTTACCGCCAGCAGGAATACCTGAGGTAGCGCTCGCCGCCACCACGGATTACCGCCGCCGTCCATGACGGCACGCTCCCCGCCGACAACACTGACCTGTATCCGCTTGACCAACGAGGAGGCTCCGCATGACAACGTCCATCGCCCGCAGCAGCCACACCGTCTCGCTACTCGACGGCGAGATCGTCGAGGAATCCGAACACGGCTCGATGCGCCGGGTCACCGCTGATGCCATGCCGATTCTGAAGAATCTGTCGATCAAGCGCCTGTTGCTCAATCCGGGGGCCATGCGCACGCCCCACTGGCACGCCAACGCCAACGAACTCACCTACTGCGTCTCGGGAACCGCGCTGGTGTCGGTCCTGGACAACCACAGTGTGTTCTCGAACTTCATCGTCACCGCAGGGCAGATGTTCCACATCGATTCCGGTGCGCTGCACCACATCGAGAACATCGGTACCGACGTCGCCGAGTTCATCATCGCCTTCCGCAACGAACGTCCGGAGGACTTCGGGCTGGGCGCCACCTTCGGGGCGTTCACCGACGCCGTGTTGGGCAATACGTACGACCTGCCGTCGTCCGACATCAGCAAGATCCGCCGTAGCACCGTCGACCACAAACTGGCAGCCCGCACCGGCGACCCGAGTATCCCTGCCGCTGCTCACTTCAACGACCCGCACAAGTTCGACATCGAGGCCCAAGCGCCCGGTCTCAACTACGCCAGCGGGAACGCACGCTTCGCCCGTGACCAGTTCTGGCCTGCGCTGAAGGACATCTCGATGTACTCGCTGCGCGTCACCGAAAGCGGTATGCGCGAACCACATTGGCATCCCGTCACCGCGGAGATGGGCTACGTGCAGCACGGCGACGCGCGCATGACCATCATGAATCCGGACGGGACCCTGGACACGTGGAACCTCACCACCGGAGACATGTATTTCATCCCCCGCGCCTACCCCCACCACATCGAGAACATCGGCGCCGACGACTGGCATTTCCTGATCTTCTTCGACCAGCCGTTCCCCGCCGACATCGGCTTCAAAGCCTCTGCCAGCGCCTATTCGCGTGAGGTCCTGGCCGCGGCATTCAACACCCACATCGATGACCTGCCGACGTTCCCCTTCACTCCGGCCGACCCGCTGGTGGTGTCCCGGGTGAACCCCGTCGATACGGACGGAGTCGGTCAACTCTGAGAAAGGGCGGCTACTCCGCGAGACGTACGGCGGTCTGTCCGTGCGAACCGTCAGCGTGCCTGGATGCGTTGCCGCCCAAGCGTTTCGCCACGTACATCTCCAGGTCTGCCGACATCACCAGGTCGTCGATGATCGTGGCGGCAGCGGAGTCGTCGACATCTGAGAGCGCGATCGTTGCCACTCCGACGCTGGCGGTGATGGCATACGGAGTGGCGGCGATCGCCGCACGCAGGCGTTCGGCGGCCGACGACTGATGGGGTCGGTGCGTGGTGTCGGCGATCAGGAACTCATCACCACCGCTGCGGCCGATCACCGCATCATGGCTGGCCTGCTTCCGGAGGATGTCGGCCACGGCGATCAGCGCACGGTCACCGAACAGGTGGCCACGGCTGTCGTTGAGGAGCTTGAACCCGTCGAGATCGATCACCGTCACCATGAGATGTGCGGACGTGCCCCGGTCCCGATGGATCAGCTCCTGGGCTTTGATGCCGAAACCACGCCGGTTCAGCAGGAATGTCAGTGGATCACAGTCCGCCCGGATGAGGTCGGTCACCAGGGCGTGGACGACGATCTGAATGCTGGCAGGCACCGTCACCGTGAGAACGAAAACCAACCACACTGCGCACACCGCGAGGACGGG
Source organism: Mycobacterium sp. SMC-16 (assembly GCF_046250085.1). Classification (NCBI taxonomy): domain Bacteria; kingdom Bacillati; phylum Actinomycetota; class Actinomycetes; order Mycobacteriales; family Mycobacteriaceae; genus Mycobacterium; species Mycobacterium sp. SMC-16. The sequence continues at coordinate 2,978,616 of NZ_CP176427.1, read as the reverse complement.
TCGGCCGGACGTGGTCAGTCGGACGGCCTCGACCGTCGCGACGATCATCGCCACCTGGAAGTTGAAGGCCGCGTGGATGGCCCGGTGGGTGAATGCGACGTACGCCGCAGGTATCCCGAACGTGGTACAGACCAGGATGGCGACGGCCGGGTCGCTACAGGACAGCGCAACGGCGGCGATACAGGCCGTGACCATCGCGGCGAAGATCGTCGACCGTCGTCGGCTGGGCAGCCCGACAACCCAGATGAGGCCGGCGAGCACCAACCCGACGGTGGCCGCGCGGGTGACCAGTCGCGGGACGACGCCGACCGGTCCCTCGGGAACCGTCATCAGCGCAATCGGGATGAAGGTGCTCATGATGGCCACGGCGGCGATCATCGTGCGAACGAGGCCTGACAGCCCACGAAACTTCACGTACCCCATGAGCCAGTCGTAGTGATCGGACTGACGCCACCATTGCTTGACCCAACGCATGGTGCATCTCCCCCCAACGGGTTACCTGGACGTCCGCAGTCGTCAAACCCTCGCAGCCGCTGATCGCTGCGCGGCGCACATTTGCTGACGAATGATTGCATCACATGTTCATCCAGGTTGCCAGGGGTGCAAACTGGGAATGTCGCCGCGTCGGAGATAGCCAACCGGGCGAGCGCCGCGACACCGCCGTGGGCTCAGCGGCGGGATGTGTACGGACCGGATGGTGATAACGCAGACTGAGACACCAATCCGACGCCCTGGAGGACCGATTCCGGAATGAGCCCAGTTGCCGAATTCGACTTCGTCATCGTGGGAGCAGGCAGTGCCGGCTGTCTGCTCGCCAATCGGCTCAGCGCCAACCCCGATCACCGGGTGCTGCTGATCGAGGCAGGCGGCAGGGACAACTGGTTCTGGATCAAGGTGCCGGTGGGCTACCTGTACACCATCGCCAACCCTCGCACCGACTGGTGTTTCGCCACCGAGGCCGACCCGGGTCTGGCCGGCCGCAGCATCCACTACGCACGCGGCCGCGTCATCGGCGGGTGCTCGTCGATCAACGCCATGATCCACATGCGGGGGCAGGCCAGCGATTACGACCTCTGGGCGCAGGCGACCGGCGACGATCGCTGGCGTTGGGGTGGCTCCGACGGCGTCGGCGAGACGCTGGCGATCTACAAGCAGCTGGAGGACTACTTCGGCGGAGCCGACGAGTGGCACGGCGTCGGCGGCGAGATCCGCGTCGAGCGGCCACGGGTGCGCTGGAAGATCCTGGACGCCTGGCAAGCGGCCGCTGCCGAGGTGGGCATCGCACCGATCGACGAGTTCAACCGGGGCGACAACTCCGGCAGCGCGTATTTCCACGTCAACCAGAAGCGTGGCCGACGCTGGTCGATGGCCGACGCGTTCCTGCATCCCATCGCCCGCCGGCCCAACCTCACCGTCTATACCGACAGCCAGGCCGTGCAGCTGCTGATGGACGACGGCGTCCAGGAGCATCAGCGTCGCGGCGCCTGGACCACCGCCCGACACCGTGCCACCGGTGTGCGGCTGCGCAAATACGGCCAGATCGTCGATGTCCACGCCCGGCATGAGGTGATCCTGAGCGCCGGCGCGATCGGGTCACCGCAACTCATGCAGGCCTCTGGTCTGGGTCCGGCCGGGCTGCTCACCGAGCATCACGTGCCGGTGGCCGTCGACCTGCCCGGCGTCGGCGAGAACCTCCAGGACCATCTGCAGCTGCGCACGGTGTACCGCATCCAGGGCGCCCGGACGGTCAACACGCTGTACCGGAACTTGGTCACTCGTGGCGGCATGGGGCTTCAGTACCTGGCGCTGCGCTCCGGACCGATGACCATGCCACCGTCGACGTTGGGGGCCTTCGCGAAAAGCGATCCGGCACTGGCCAGTCCGGATCTGGAGTGGCACGTGCAGCCCTTGTCCCTGCCCAAGTTCGGCGACCCGCTGCACTCTTTTGGGGCGATCACTCCCTCGGTGTGCAATCTGCGCCCCACCTCGCGGGGTCATGTGCGGATCGCCAGCGCGGATCCCCTGACGAACCCGAAGGTCATGTGCAACTACCTGTCGACCGAAGCCGACCACCAAGCCGCGGTCAAGGGCCTCCGGATGACCCGGGAGATCATGGCGGCGCCGGCCCTCGCGCGCTACCGGCCCGACGAGCTGCTTCCCGGCCCGCAAGTGGCCAGTGACGACGACCTGCAGCAGGCAGCCCGCGAGCTGGGCACGACCATCTTCCATCCGGTGGGCACCTGTGCGATGGGAGCCTTTGACACACAAGGTCTTCCGCGTTCAGCAGCCACGGTGCTCGATACCGACTGCCGGGTGTATCGCGTCGCGGGTCTGCGCGTCGTCGACGCGTCGGCGATGCCCACCATCACGTCCGGGAACACCAACGCGCCGGTGATGCTGATCGCCGAACGCGCTGCGCGGGCGATCCTGGGGTGAAGCGCACAGATCCTGGCGTCATCGAGCTGAGCGTCGCGTTCTACAGCCCGGACGGGACGACCTTGCCGTTGACCGTCACCTCGACCTGACCGGTCTTCGTGTTGTACGTGATCTTGCCGTGCTCGAACGTCGCGACGAGTTGATCGCCGACAGGCGTCTCGTCACTGGTGACGACGCCCAGGGGGCCGGCCGAGCCGTTGGTGCCGGTGGCCGCGGGCACGCCGTCCGCATCGCGCTGGACATTCCAGGCCTCCCGGATCTTGCCCCAGATGATGTACGCGGGCGTGCCCGGCTGGCTGTTCTTGGCCACGATGGCGCCGCCCTGGAACTGCTGGAAGACGACGCCGCTGTCGCGGGTTCCGGCGTTGTGGTCACCGGTCAGGGGCTTGCCGAGAGCCGACTTCTGCTTGTCGCTCGCCGACGCGTACTTTGCCGCGATCGGGCCGGTCAGCGTGACCTCGACGTCCCGCTCACCGATGAGCTTCACTTCGGCGGGCGGCGCCGGAACTTCGGACGTCACGACCAAGGCGACCTGCGGTTCCTGAGCCGACACACCGATGCTCGTGCCATTGCTGCAGCCGGCAACGGCCAGTGCGACGGCGGCCAGGCCGGCGATGGTGGTGCGGCGGTACGTGCTCGTGTCCATAGGTTCCCCTCACGTCTTCGGTGTGGTGCGCGTCATGTTGCAGCTGATGCCCCGGCCCGGTCACGACCATAACGGAGGCACTTCAGCACCGCGCGCCGCCCGGTGTGAGGTGTCGAGCGAAGAAACGCGCCGCGTCCTCCCCGGCGAACGAGGGGACGCCCGTGTGCCCACCCATGTTGGCCTGCAACGTCTTCTCTCGTGAGCCGAAAGCGTCGAACACGTCGAGCGCCATCTGGCGGTCATTCGATTCGTCGTCCCACTGCAGCAGGACGTGCAGGGGAATCGTGATTCGACGGGCCTCGTCGAACATGGCGCGGGGTACGAAACTGCCGGCGAACAAACCCGCGGCAACGATGCGCGGCTCGACCACGGCCAACCGGATACCGATGGCCAGCACCCCGCCGGAGAAGCCGACCGGACCGCTGATCTCGGGCAGCGCGAGGAGAGCATCGAGCACGGACTGCCATTCCGGGACGGCGGTATCGACCAACGGGATGACGAGCCGGTCGACGATGTCGTCGACCGGCTCGCCCGCGCCCAGCGCCCGGTGCAGATCGGCGCGGGCCCGCTCGAGATCCGCCAGGCGGGGGCGATCACCGCTTCCCGGCAGCTCGATGGTGGCAGCGGCGAAACCGTGCGCCAACGCGTCGCGGGCGCGGTTCGCGAGTCGCGGATACATCTGATGCAGACCGCCGGGATGACCCAGCAGGATCAAGGGTGCGGGTGAAGCTTCGGGCGTCCACAGGATGCCCGGGATGTCGTTGAGACTGAAGGTGCGCTCGACGCCGCCGCCCTCAAGATGATGTTCGGAAATGAAGTGCATGGTCGTGCCTTTCGGGAGTGCTCGTGAGACGGCGCTCCCGGGACGACCTATCGCCCGACTGTGGCCCTGGTGAGGAGCACCCACGTCGATACGTTCACGGGTACCACCTCCTCGTCCTCTTGCCTGGCCTGCCAAGAAAGTATCAGCGGCCGCCAACCGCGGCCAACCATTTTTCGTCATGCGATTCGGAGGTGCCGCCACTTCGGCCAGCGCCGAAGTATCGGCGGCGCATTCTGGATCCATGAACGCTGAAAACTCTGACGAAGTCGATCGTCCGGGCATCGAAGCAGTGACACGTGCTTGGGAAGAAGCGTTGGCGAACCACGATGTCGAGGCACTGTTGGCGTGCTACGCACCGGACGCGACGCTGGAAAGCCCTGTCGCAGCGCACATCTTGGGCGGCCCGGGGGTCTGCCGGGGCCACACGGAGCTCCGGCCTTTCCTGACCGAGGTGGTGGCCCGTACCCCGGACGAGCGACACTACTTCCGCGCCGCCTTCTTCACCGACGGCCACCGTGCCACCTGGGAGTATCCCCGCGAGACGCCGGACGGTCAGCAGATGGATTTCGTCGAGGTCATGGAGATCGAGGACGGCTTGATCCAGGCCCACCGCGTCTACTGGGGTTGGCGCGGCGTCGAGATCCTGGCCAGTGATGGCTACTACCGATGATTTCGATCCTGGGCGATGCGGGCGGCTTTTCGGTCTAGCCTGAGCGGTAGGCGATCGGCGGGGGCGAACGACGTGAATCTGGATATGAAGACCCGGGCACACTGGCTGATGGGGTACGGGCTCCCCCGCGCGACACTGAAGCTGCTTTCACGCCGCGGAGACCCATTTGCCCGATTGCTGCTCGACGACGGTCAGCATGATCGCGCGTATGACCTTATCGAGCAGATTCGCGAACAGGGCCGCATGTCGCCAATATTCGGCGGCAACGCACTGGTCACCGCAGATCTCCAGATCACCCGAGAAATCCTGCGTGACAACAGGTACCGAACCGCAAAGCCAACCGATCGATCGCCGTTCCGCACTGTCCAGCGGCTCTTCGAGAAGACCAATCCCGGCGTGATCAATCCAGTGGAGCCGCCGTCACTTCTGATGGTCGACGCACCCGACCATGCCCGGCTGCGACGCCTGGTATCCCGGGCATTCACCCCGAAAGCCATCGACGGGCTTCGGCACCGCATCCACGACGTCGCCGAAAGGCTGCTGAACGAGCTGGACGACGGCGGCAGCGAATGCGATCTGGCGGTAGCCTATGCGTCCCGGATCCCCATCGAAATCATCGCGGACATGCTGGGCATTCCCCGCGCGGAGGCGCCCTACCTCTACGAGATGGGTGAGTCGACCTCCAAGCTGATCACGACCACAGCACCGTCGTGGCGTAACTTCCAGACCGCCGTCGCAGCGCTCCGCGAGCTCGAGACCTACCTTGCCACCCACATCGAGCACCTCCGCGGCGCAAGCGCCGGCGACAGCATCTTGTCCGCCGTCGTCCAGGACACCGAACTCTCCGACTTCGAGGTCAGGACGTTCGCGGGCCTTCTTCTCGGCGCCGGATTCCTCACTACGGCACATCAATTCGGCAACGCCGTGGTGGCGCTGATCAATCATCCCGACCAGTTGGAGCGACTCCGAGCCCATCCGGAGGGCTGGCCCAACGCCGTCGAGGAGATGCTGCGCTACGACTCCGTCTCCCAGATCGGAGTCAGAGTGGCGACTGAGGAAGTTCAGGTCGGCGGATACCCGGTGCCCAAGGGGACCGCCGTCTTCCTGCTCCTCGCCGGCGCCAACCGCGATCCAGCCGTGTTCGAACGCCCGGACCAATTCGACGCCGCACGCGACAACGCCCGCGATCACGTCAGCTTCGGCACCGGCAGTCACGTGTGCCTCGGCGCTCCCCTGGCACGCATGGAACTGCAGATCGGCCTGCAGACGCTGTTCGAGCGCTTCCCGCGTCTGGCTCTCGCTGGTACGCCGGCCACGAACGACAGCACTCTGCTGCGAGGGATCAGCTATTTGCCTGTCTCTCTGGGACCTTCACCGGTGCGCCCGGGCTGATGCCGAGACTCTCGCCAGCTGACCCGCAGCCCTGACCACGACGTCGAGCTCGGTGGGTGTCCACGGCCGGCCGCGGGCGATCACGACAATGTGCTCAATTCCCAGCCCCGCCAGATTCCGGCAACGTTCGGCCAGGTCGTCGGCCGTCTCGCCGGGAGTCAAAGCCGTTGTGAGGGTGTGTTCGATCTCCTCAGGCGGCCGCCCGATCTCGGCGCAGTGCCGCTCCAGCACCTCGAGTTGATGGCGAATCACGCTCTCCCCGTTGGGGATATCGAAAAGGTTGCAGGCGTCCGCGTACTCGGCGACCATGCGCAAGGTGCGGCGCTCGCCGGTGCCGCCGATCAACACGGGCGGCCGCCTGATCGGCAGCGGCCGGCCGATGGGGTGCTCAGCACGGTAGTAGCGCCCCTCGTAAGGGGATTCGTCGCCGTCCCACATGCGGCGGGCCAGCGCGAGGAGCTCGCCCATGCGGTCGAATCGTTCGCCGGTCGGTGGCAGGAACAGCCCGAGCGCTCGTGCCTCGTCGGCGTTGTAGCCGGCGCCCAGCCCCAACCAGGCTCGCCCGCCGGACAGTATGTCCAAGGTGGTGACGGCTTTGATCAACACCGCCGGGTCGCGAAATGTTGTTGCGGTGACCAGTGTTCCGAGCCGTAGCTCCGCGGTCGAGGCCGCCAGGAAGCCGAGGGTGGTGTACGCCTCCAGCATCGGTTCATCCAGTCGGCCGGCCGGGTCGGCCTGCAGCAGATGATCGGCCACCCAGAGCGTGTGAACATCTGTGCCATCGAGGATTTCGGCAACCGAGGCCAGGTTTGCGCGGATCGCGGTCGGCCCCTGCGGCCACGAGAAGTTGGTGACGCTGACGCTGAGTCTCATGACGGCCCGCCAGGGACTGCGTGCTCTCGCCGGTTGCGGGCGGCACGTCGCTTCGGGAGCAGAACGCCAACGGTGACAAGCCAGATCAGCGCCGAGAACCTGGCGAGCGGCAGGAGGGGCGAGGCCGGCGGCCAGATGAGGACAATCGTCGCGAGCTCGGCGGCCGCGGCAATCCCGAGGCCGGCCCACGCCACGGGTCGCGGTACCAGCTGCAGGATCAGCGCCGGGACCGCGATGCCTGCTGTCAACAGTCCGAGCATCACGACGTGTGCCACGCCGCCGGTGAGAAACACCAAATAGTAGAGCGCATTGATCAGTGGGCCGTCGGTGATGATCTCCGGCCGCGATAGCGTCCACAGCAGCATGCTCGACAGCCCCAATCCCCCAGCAGCCAGTACCCCGCCGGCCAGGGCGATGGTGGCACCGGGCGCGGTGACGCCGAGTTGCCGCAGCCGTGCGCTGACCGTGGCGGCGTAGATCAGGAGCGGCACCGACGCCCCGAAGACGAACACCGCGCCCACCTGTGCCGACGACGAATGCGCGCGGAAGTAATCCTGCACTGCCGCTGAATTCTGGTACGGCAGCGGCGGTGTGCCGCCAAGCGCGACACCCAATATGACGCCGCAGAGCAGCAGGCCGAGTGAAATCGTGCCAAGAAGCCACAGCGGCGGCCCGCTCTGTTGGGGCGCCCGGCTTGGCACCGGTGGTCCATCGTGCGCGTAATCGTTCATGTATTGAACGATATTCTTGGTGAATTAGATGCGTCAACCTCATTCACGAATTGAACGGTTTCGGCCATGTATTGTTCGTCCATGTCATCAGCTTCCGGCGCCCAGCAGCGGGGCGGTGTCGCATTCCTGCTTGCCCAGCTCGGCCACCACGCCGCTCAGTTGTTCGCCGAACGTCTCGAGGCCGTGAAGCTGACTCCCCCGCATGCCGGCATCCTGCGGATGATCGCCACTCAGCCGGGCCTCAGTCAGCAGGAACTGAGCACGCTGCTGGGTTTGTTGCCCAGCAGAGTGGTCGTATATCTCGACGAGCTCGAGTCCCGGGGCGAGGTCGAACGCCGGCGCAACCCGACCGACCGGCGCCTGTACGCGTTGTATCTGACCAAATCGGGTGAGAAGTTGATGCGGACGCTCTCGGAGATCGCTCGTGAGCACGAACAAGACCTGACCGCCGGCCTGTCCAGTCAACAACGCAAGACGCTGGGCGAACTGCTCGCCGCCGTCGCCGACCAGCAAGGTCTGACGCCGGCCGTGCACCCGGGCTTCCGGCAACTCGGCCGGCGGCGGGATGCGACTCCTGGCTGAGCAACGCGTTTACAGTGCGGCGTAGGTCGCTTCGACGAGATCGTTTGCACGACGATCCCCGGCGAGCGCGTCGCGACGGAGGTTGGGCACGAACGCGAACGCCAGTTGATTGTCGACGTCACCGAACGCGAACGCGCCGCCGGCGCCAGGATGCCCGAACGCTCCGGGTCCGGCGTTATCGGGGAACGAGAACAACTGCGACGGCCGCATGTACCCCAGGCCGTAGCTGGAATCGAGAACCATGACGGCATCAGAACCGCTGTGCCGCAAACGGATTGCGTCAGCCAGATTCTCCGGAGGCAACAGCTCCCCGGCGCTCAGAAGCGCATAGAAATCCGCTAGTGCACGCGCAGTGGTTATCAGTCCGCTCGCCGGCCAGCCGGCCGCCAGAACACCGGGATGGTTGTAGCGCGCAGGTGGATTGGCGGTCGCGCGGGTGAACAAGGATTGCGGATCGCGGTATGCCTCGACGAGGCGTGCGACCGTGGTGGCGGGGATTGCGGCGGTGTCCGTTGCCCATTGCTGTTCGCTCGCGTCGGGAAAGCCGGTCCGGGCGATGCCATCGAGGGCGGCGCTACTGGTGCCGATCATGAGATCTCCACTGATGTGCGATCGCACGAACTCACCCACCGTCCTCTTGGCGTGCCGTCGGACGATCTCGCCGGCGAGCCAACCGAACGTCAACGCGTGATAGCCGTGCTTCGATCCCGGTTCCCACAGGGGCTGTTGAGCGGCGAGCAGACCGGCCATCAGTTCCGGATCGGCAGCTTCCTCGATCGAAACGGGGCGCTCCACAGCGGGTAGACCGGCGGCGTGCGAGAGCAGCTGTTCCCCCGTGGTGTGGCTCTTGTCCGCCGCGCCGTACTCGGGCCACCACGTCACCACAGGTGCTTCGAGGTCGACACCGTAGAGCTCCGCCACCATCAGCGCGGCCGTCGCGGTCACCGCCTTGGTACACGAGAAGGTGACGCAAGCCGTGTCGCGCTGCCAGCGCCGTCCCGTGCGCGGGTCAGCGATGCCGCCCCACAGGTCGACAACGGGCCTGCCATCGATCACGACAGAAACGCCCGCGCCCCAGTTCTGTCCGTCGGCGAAGCTCGCTTCGAAGATATCTCGCACAGCGGCGAACGCCGGATCGACGCTCCCCTCCGTCAAACCTGCCATGAGGACCATTAGAGCATGCGTAGACGCAACAATATGGCCGGATGGTGTAACGCGGGCTGGGTCTGGCGGTCGTGATTGTAGCGGGCAGACCGACACTTCAAACGTGTGGAAATCTTTGCCAGGTAATCACTTTCCAGCGCGGTAGGTTGGTGCTCACGGCACGTCAGCGATTCAATGGGGACTTCGATGCTCGCAAACACCTCCTCGGGCGTACGTTTCAGCAGCGCGGCGGGGCGCTGGATCCTCGCCGCGACGGTGCTGGGATCCGGCATGGCCCAGCTGGACGCGACGGTCGTCAACGTGGCGCTGCCGGCGATCGGCCACGACCTGAACACCGAAGTTGGCGGGCTGCAGCTCGTGGTCAGCGCCTACTCGGTGACGCTGGCAGCCTTGATCCTGCTGTCGGGCAGCCTCGGTGACCGGTTGGGCCGCAAGCGGATTTTCGTCGTCGGTGTGGCATGGTTCGCGGTGGCATCAGCGATCTGTGCGCTGGCGCCAACCGCCCAAATGCTCATCGCCGCAAGGGCTTTGCAAGGCGTCGGCGGTGCGCTGTTGACGCCGGGCAGCCTCGCCATAATCCAGTCGGTGTTCATGCCGGCCGACCGCGGCAAGGCGATCGGCGCATGGTCGGCGCTGGGCGGGGTCGCCGCGGCAATCGGCCCGCTGCTCGGCGGTTACCTCGTACAAGCGATCAGTTGGCGCGCCATTTTTCTCATCAACGTGCCGCTGGGCGCTCTGGTCGCCTGGCTGGCACTGCGCCACGTCCCCGAGAGTCGCGCCCCGTCGAGCGCCGGCCGCCTCGACTACGCCGGCGCGACGACGGCGACTGCCGGGCTGGCCGGCGCGACGGTCGCCTTCGTGGAAGGGCCCAACCGCGGTTGGGATTCTCCGGTCGTGCTCGCGGCCGGGGTGCTCGGTGCCGTCGCAATGGTCGCATTTGTCGTGATCGAACGGCGCACCGCGAATCCCATGCTGCCGCTTGGCATTTTCTCCTCACGACAGTTCACGAGTGCCAACGCGGTGACCTTCGTCGTGTACACCGCACTCGGCGGGGTCTTCTTCCTGCTCGTGGTCGTGCTGCAGACCGCGCTCGGCTACTCCCCGGTCGCGGCCGGCGCCGCCTCGCTCCCGGTCACTGCGATCATGCTGGCCCTGTCGTCGGCATCTGGCGCACTCGCCCAGCGCATCGGCCCGCGACTGCCACTGACCATCGGCCCGCTCGTGATCGCGGCCGGCATGGTGCTGATGACGCGGATCGGCCCGGGCGCCTCATACGGCACCGTCGTACTGCCCGCCGTGGTCGTCTTCGGGTTGGGACTCGCGGCGACGGTCGCTCCCGTCACGGCCGCCGCCCTCGCCGCCGCTGATGAGCGCCACGCCGGCGTCGCCTCCGGAGTCAACAACGCGGTGGCGCGCACCGCGGGGCTGCTGGCCGTCGCCTTGCTGCCCCCGCTGTCCGGGCTGACGGGCGACGCTTTCCGATCGCCCGCCGCGATCACCGCCGGCTTCCACACGGCGATGCTGATTTCAGCCGGCCTTGCCGCCCTCGGTGGCGTGCTCGCGTTCGCCACCATCTCCAACGATCTGCTCGCCGAAGAACCGGCCGAGGAACCCCAGAACCACCACTATCACTGTGCGCTGGCCGAGGTTCCCGCCGCCGAACGCGGTGGTAGCTGAACACGGCCGCGAATTCATCCAGTAATCCCGCATTTGGGAGAAGAATGTCCACATGGCGAACCAGAGCGCCCTGACCGACCAGGAGAAGCAGGCCCGGCTCGACGTCAACCAGCTCAAGCAGCTGGTGGGCCTGGTGGAATACGACCCGACGGACGATCCATTCCCAGTAACCGGTTGGGACGCCATCGTTTTCGTGGTCGGTAATGCCACAGAGGCAGCGAGCTACTTCCAGTCGACGTGGGGCATGGAACTGGTCGCCTACTCGGGGCCCGAGAACGGCAATCGCGACCACAAGGCGTTCGTGTTGCGTTCGGGGTCCGTCCGGTTCGTGCTGAAGGGCGCGGTGAGTCCCGACAGCCCCTTGATCGCCCATCACGCCAATCACGGTGACGGCGTCGTCGACATCGCGTTGGAGGTGCCCGACGTCGACAAGTGCATTGCCCAGGCCAGGACAGCCGGCGCCACCGTCCTCGAGGAACCACACGACATCTCTGACGAGCACGGCGCTGTGCGCGTCGCGGCCATTGCGGCCTACGGGCAGACCCGCCACACACTGGTTCAGCGCGATGTCGCCGGAACCCGCTACCGCGGCGCCTACCTGCCTGGCTACCAGCCGGCGACAAGTGGTCGGGTCCGACGCGACGGTGCTCCCGAGCGGCTGTTCCAGGCTCTGGACCACGTCGTCGGCAACGTCGAGCTCGGCAAGATGGACGAGTGGGTCGGCTTCTACAACCGGGTCATGGGGTTCGTGAACCTCGCCGAGTTCATCGGCGACGACATCGCCACCGACTACTCGGCGCTGATGTCGAAGGTGGTCGCCAACGGCAACCACCGCGTGAAGTTCCCCCTCAACGAACCGGCCGTGGCGAAGCGCAAGTCGCAGATCGACGAGTACCTCGAGTTCTATCGCGGACCGGGGGTCCAGCACCTGGCGCTGGCCACCAACGACATCCTCGCCAGTGTCGATGAGCTGCGCCGGCAGGGCGTGCAGTTCCTCGACACCCCCGATACGTACTACAAGGATGCGGAATTGCGCGCCCGCATCGGCGAGGTCCGTGTGCCGATCGCGGAACTACAGCAGCGCGGCATCCTGGTCGACCGTGACGAAGACGGCTATCTGCTGCAGATCTTCACCAAGCCGCTGGGAGACCGGCCGACGGTGTTCTTCGAACTCATCGAACGCCACGGCTCACTGGGGTTCGGCAAGGGCAACTTCAAGGCGCTCTTCGAGTCCATCGAGCGCGAGCAGGAAAAGCGCGGGAATCTGTGATGGCCGAGTACCAGAGCGGTTTCGGCAACAGCTTCGAAAGCGAGGCGCTGCCCGGCGCGCTGCCCGTCGGCCGCAACTCACCGCAGCGGTGCGCCTACGGCCTCTACGCCGAGCAACTCAGCGGGTCACCATTCACCGCACCCCGCGCCGCCAACAAGCGGTCCTGGCTGTACCGGATTCGGCCGAGCGTGGCCCACTGGGGCGATTTCACCGCCGTGCCCGGCGAACACTGGCGCTCCGCACCCGACGATGCTCCTGCCGTTCCCATTGCCCAAATGCGTTGGAACCCTGAGCCGATGCCGGATCCCGCGGTCGAGAACAGGACGTTCATCACCGGCGTCCACACGATGACGACCGGCGGGGACGTCAACACCCGCAGCGGATTCGCGTGCAGCATCTACACCATCACGTCGTCGATGGTGGACGCCTACTTCTACAACGGCGACGCCGAGATGTTGTTCGTCTTGGAGCGCGGCAACGTACGGTTCTGGACCGAGTTCGGGATCATCGACGCCGAACCGTGTGAGATCGTCGTCATCCCCCGCGGCGTGAAGATGCGGGTCGAAGTATCCGACGGTCCGGCCCGTGGCTACCTGTGCGAAAACTATGGCGGCCCTTTCACTCTCCCCGAACGCGGCCCGATCGGCGCCAACTGCCTGGCCAATTCGCGAGACTTCCTCACACCGGTCGCGGCCTATGAGGATCGCGACATCAGGTCCACGATGTACGTGAAATGGGGCGGCACGCTGTGGCGGGCCGACATCGCCCAATCACCGCTGGATGTGGTTGCCTGGCATGGCAATTACGCGCCCTACAAGTACGACATGCGGCGGTTCTCCCCCGTCGGCCCGGTGCTGTTCGACCACGCCGACCCATCGATCTTCACGGTGCTCAGCTCACCGAGCGAGACGCCGGGAACCGCGAATGTCGACTTCGTCTGTTTCCCCGAGCGGTGGATGGTCGCCGAGGACACCTTCCGGCCGCCGTGGTACCACATGAACGTCATGAGCGAGTTCATGGGACTCGTACGCGGTGTGTACGACGCCAAGCCCAACGGCTTCGTGCCCGGCGGCGTCAGCCTGCACAACAGCATGACCCCACATGGTCCGGACGCCAACGCGTTTCAGGCCGCCAGCACCGAGGAACTCAAGCCGGTCAAGCAGGAGAACACGCTGGCCTTCATGTTCGAGACCCGGTTCCCGCAGCAGGTCACGGCCTACGCGGCGAATTCGCCACAGCGACAACAAGATTACGCCGACTGCTGGCGCGGCCTGGCCAAGCGCTTCCAGCCGGGCACGCCGTGACAGCACTGGATTTCACCCACGACCCGCGTCGGCGAAGTTGGGTCACCTCGGCGGGTCCCGACAGTGAGTTTCCCCTGCAGAACCTCCCGTTCGGCGTGGTGGCCGGTGCCGTCGGCGAACCTCGCGGTGTCGTCCGGGTCGGCGACATGGTCTTGGAGCTGTCGGGACTGGCGGCTTCGGGGTTACTGGACGATGAGGCACAGACTGCCGCGGAGGTGGCGGCGGACGCCTCTTTGAATGCCTTGTTCGCCTTGGGATCTGGTCCCCGAACAGCGCTTCGCAGGGCGCTGCACGCCTTGCTTGTCGAGGGCACGCCGCATCAACAGGCGGTCGCGGCGCTGCTCACCCCGCTGCACGATGTCGACGTCCTGCTGCCCGCCCGCATCGGCGACTACACGGATTTCTACGTCGGCATTCACCATGCCCGCAACATCGGTGCCCTGTTCCGCCCCGACAATCCCCTGCTGCCCAACTACAAATGGGTCCCGATCGGCTATCACGGGCGGGCCTCCAGCGTACGGGTCAGCGGCACGCCGATCGTCCGCCCGCACGGACAGCTGAAGGCTCCCGACGCACCGGCCCCCGTGCTGGCGCCCACCCGCCGCCTGGATTTCGAGCTCGAGCTCGGCGTGTGGATCGGCCCGCCAAACCGGCTCGGCACGCCGGTGCGCATCGATGACGCCGAATCGCATATCGCCGGCTACTGCCTGCTCAACGACTGGTCGGCGCGCGACGTGCAAGCCTGGGAGTACCAGCCCCTGGGCCCCTTCCTCGCCAAGAGTTTCGGCACCACGGTCTCGCCGTGGGTGATCACTCCAGAAGCGCTGGCGCCGTTCCGGATTCCGTTCGAGCGCCCCGACGACGACCCCGCTCCCCTGTCCTATCTCGACAGCCCGCGGCATCGCGCCGGCGGCGGCCTCGACATCGCGCTGGAGGTCCAGCTCAGCACCGTGCGGATGCGGGCCGACGGGGATGCACCAACCCCGATCACTCGCTCGTCGAGCCGTCATATGTACTGGACCGTCGCGCAACTGGTGACTCACCACACGAGCAACGGCTGCAACCTTCAGCCCGGCGACCTGCTCGGCAGTGGCACGCTCTCCGGACCCGGTGCGGGTTCCGAAGGCAGCCTGCTGGAGCTCAGTGGTGGCGGCACTCAGCCGATCACGCTGCCCAATGGGGAAACACGCATGTTTCTCGAAGACGGTGACGAAATCAGGCTCAGGGCACGGGCTCAGCGCCCGGGCGCGGCCACCATCGGGTTCGGCGAGTGCGTCAGCGTCATCGACTCGGCCATCACCTACCCGTGACCTGGGCGGCGTCGTGCACCAGGCGCGCCACCATCTCGTCATCGACGTCGGCGAAGAAGCCGCCGACGACATCTTCGATCTCACTGAATCCTCTGGCACAGAAGAGAATTGGTTGATAGTGCGTGATGTCGTAGGTCTGCACACCCATCCGGGCGATGTCCAGTGGCCGCAGATCCGCGACGTCGATCTGCTGGATTTCCCCGTATGACGACAGCAGCCCGGCGCCGTAGGTGCGAACTTCGCCGTGCTGACGGACCACACCGAATTCGAGGGAGAACCAGAAGACCTTCGAGACGAATTCAAGTGCCTCAGTCGTTTTCACCCGCTGCGCGGCCTGCCCGGCCAGCCGGTACAGCGCCGCGAACCGTTCGTGCGCCAGACAATTGCCGTGCCCGACCACTTCGTGAATCAAATCGGGCTCGGGAGTGTAGAGCGGCACGGAGTGATGCCG
Source organism: Mycobacterium sp. SMC-16 (assembly GCF_046250085.1). NCBI lineage: Bacteria > Bacillati > Actinomycetota > Actinomycetes > Mycobacteriales > Mycobacteriaceae > Mycobacterium > Mycobacterium sp. SMC-16. The sequence continues at coordinate 2,963,287 of NZ_CP176427.1, read as the reverse complement.
GATGTACTGGGTGGAGTGGAAGATTCCGTCGGCGAGGAGTCCGTAGAACTCGCGCAGCGGCACGAGGCCGGCCGCGGGCACGTACTGAAACCCGGTGAGCGGCCCGAGCTTCTCATTGACCTCGACGAGTTGCGGGATCCGATCCTCGGGAAGTCCGAGCCGCTCCCGGCCCTGCAGGTACTCGGTGCAGGCGCGGCGCTGGTGCAGCCGGTGCAGCTCGGCACACGCGATGCGCCAGACTTCCTGCTCGTCGTCGGTGTAGGTCGCGACGGGCGGCGGCGTCCCGGGCTGCCAGTCCATGGCGAGCGCGGCAATCGCGTTGCGGCGGGCCCGGTATTCGGGGTCGACGGCACCTGGGTGGTCCGCAGCCAGATGGACGGTGACGTCATCTCCCGTACGCGTCACCGGCGCATACAACTGCGCTTCTTCGAACATCGCTGCCTCCCGGAGGTCCGGGCGTCGCACGCGCGGCGTCTACGAACCAGGATATGCGCGTCGCTCACCCGCGAGCGGCAAGTATCTGTTCGCGCAGGATGTCGGCGTGCCCGCAGTGGTGCGCCAGCTCGCGCAGGACCTGCAACATGACCCAGCGCAAGGTTCGCGGCCCGGCCTGGTGTCCCGTCACGATGGTGTCCAGCGGAATGTCGGCAACCACCGCCCGCGCTCTCGTACAGGCATCACGGTGCGCCGCCAGGACCGACGCGATGGTGTCGTCGCCGCTGAGCTGGAAGGACTCGTCGACGCTCTGCACCAGGCCGAGGGCCTCACGGGAGACGCCGCCGACGCATGCCTCGAACCACACGCGTTGCATCCAGGTGACGTGCTTGAGCAGGCCGAGGAGCGTCGTCGCCGATGGGACGAGCCGTCGGCGGGACTCCTCCTCGGTGAGGCCCTCGAGAGTCAGCTCGACGGCGCGGCGGTAGTCCTCCAGGAAGGCGTCGAGCTGGGCCCGTTCGTCGTCCAGCAGTACATCGAACGAGCCCATCGCTGTCCTCCCTCACACCGTGGCGGCCGGCCGCTTCCTGGTGACCTTCACCATCATCTTGGAGTACCCCTTCACGAAGTTGGATTGGGTGTACTCGGGTTCCCCGACGACCTCGATGTCCTCGAAGCGCGCCAGCAGCTCCTCCCACAGGATCTTGAGCTGCAGCTCGGCCAGACGGCTGCCCATGCAGCGGTGGATGCCGATGCCGAACGCCAGGTGATGGCGGGCGTTGTGGCGGCCGATGATGAAGTCGTCCGGATTCTCGAACTTGCGCTCATCGCGGTTGGCCGAGGCGTACCACATCACGAGCTTGTCGCCCTTGCGGATGAACTGGCCGTTCAAGATGGTGTCCTGCTTGGCGACGCGGCGCATGTACGCCAGTGGGGTCTGCCAGCGGATGATCTCGTGGACCGCCTTGGTGATGAGGCCCGGATCCGCCTTGAGCCGGGCGAACTCGTCGGGATTCTGATTCAGCGCGAGCACGCCACCGGTCATCGAATTACGGGTGGTGTCATTGCCGCCGACGATCAGCAGGATCAGGTTGCCGAGGAACTCCATCGGCCGATCGATCAGGTCCTTGGTGTCTTCAGACGACTGCATCAGCGTGATGAGGTCGAACCCGGGCTTCTCACCGGCTGCCAACCGCGCCTTCTTGTCGTGCCAGAGGGCGCTGAACGCGCGCGCCATATCGGCTGCGGCGCTGAACATCTCATCCATGTCGGCTTCGCCGCCGGTGGCCGAGGCGCTGCCGGCCACAGTGTCGGTCCAATAGACCAACTTGCGGCGCTCGTCGTAGGGGAAGTCGAGCAGGGTCGCCAGCATGCGTGACGTCAGCTCGATCGAGACGGTGTCGACCCAGTCGAACGGCGTGCCCTCGGGCAGGCCGTCGAGCACTTCCTGCACGCGCGACCGGATGAGTGCTTCCATCTCCTGGAGGTTCTGGGGCGCCACCACGCCCTGCACGGCGCCGCGCTGCTCATCGTGCCGCGGCGGGTCCATGGCGATGAACATCTCGACGTCCAGGCCCTCGGGCGGGTCGCCGATGATGATCTGCGGCTCCGCGGAGAACCGCTCGTTGTCCTTGTCGACGGTGACGATGTCGTCGTACCGGGTGATCGACCAGAAGGGGCCGAACGGGCTGTTCGGCTGGTAGTGCACCGGCGCCTCGTCACGGAGCCGCTTGAAGTAGGACTGCCAGCGGCCCTGGCGGAACAAGAACGGGTTGCTGACGTCGATGTCCGCCAGCGCGACATCTTCGACAGCCGGAATCGGGCTCTCGACGAAGACCGGCGTCTTGTCGCCGACCACCGACTTCTTCGTCTTCTGATAGAGGTGCATGCCTTTGATCTGCAACGGCATGGGGATGGTCGACTGGGCCCGGTTGAGCACCGGATCGAGAATCGCTTCCTGCGCCTTGGTGATTGCCTGATCGAGAATGTTCACGATGTCCTCCGTCTTGTCAGATCTGGAATTCGGGGCTGTGGATCGGCCTTCGGCCACTGCTGTGTCATGCGGGCACGGTTCGCTCCAGTGCGTCGCGGTGTCGCCGGACGAACTCGAGGTCGCTCTCCAGCAGCGCGACGAACGGCCGGGCACCACGGTCGCCGGCGTCCACCGCGGCACGGCACGAGCGAACGGCCTCGTCGATGCGGCTGATGATGTCGTCGACGAAGCCTTCGCGGTCGTCGAGTCCGTACGCGTCAAGGAACATGTGCAGACGACGCACGGCATCGGGGGCCTTGGACCAACCGCGCGCACGGGCGTGATCGCGTGCGTGCAGACCAACGACATGCCATGCGGCATAAGCCAGTTCGCGACGCCGAGTGGTCGGTCCGGCATGGTCCCAGTCGATCAGTGAGTGAATTCGGCCGGCGGAGTCCGCCACCAGGTTCGCGAGGCTGACGTCGTTGTGCCCGATGATCTCGCCAGCCCGCAGACCGCGACTGCCGTCACGCCACTGCAAGTCGGGCCCCGGGCGGAAGCTCCCCACGGCGTCGTGGAACTGACGCAGCAGACGCGCGACCCGCACCAGGTTCGCTTCGAAGCGCAACCATGCGGGCCAGCCCGCGGCACTGGCGGCCGTTTGTCCCTCGATGAAGGTCAGCACCTCATGGCCTTCGGAATCGACGCCAAACACGCGGGGCGCACCCTCGAAGCCGACCGACTCGAGGTGCTCGAGAAGTGCGTGCACGGCCGGCGTCCAGTGCCCGGTCGAACGGCGGACCGTTCCCCCGGAGCGAAGGACGGTGCCGCCCCAGCCGCCGGCCAGGCGCTCTGCGGTGTCGTTGACTGCAACCATCGGGGCCTCCTCGCATCGACTGTTCGTTGGCAATGACGCTAGGAACCAAAACGTGCAGATGGGAGACCCTAAGTGGCTGAATACTTACTCGAAGTGGCAATGCCGAGGGCAGATGTAAGCTACCGGCCGTGGCCGTCGTCGATCAGTACCACCTCTCCGGTGCCTGGAACTTTCGTGACGTCGGCGCACTACGAACCGGCGACGGACGCGCGATACGGCCCGGTGTGCTCTACCGATCGTCGGAACTGTGTGCGCTCGACGACGCCGGTCAGAAGAATCTTCACGCACTGGGAATCACCGACGTCATCGACCTTCGTAGTGACAGCGAGATCGCGTGGAACGGGCGCGACGTCCTACCGGCGGGAGTCACGCTGCACGTCGCGTCGGTACACGACGACGGGCAGCAGAACGCCCCGCATGAGCCCGGCCGGGCGGTCACACCCGAGTTGTTCGAGGCCGCCCTCGAGTACGCCTACAGCCGCTTTCCGCTGCTGCCGACGGGACAGCACGCACTGGCGTACACAATCGGCGTGATAGCGGAAGCACCGGGTGGCGTCCTCATTCACTGCGCGGCCGGAAAGGATCGCGCGGGCTGGATCGTCGCCGCCCTCCTGCGTGCCACCGGTGTCCGCGAGGCCGACATCCTGGCCGACTATCTGCGCAGCAACGAGTCCGTCGAACCACTGCGCAAGCATGTGCTCGCCCGCAACGGTGACCTCTCCCGGTTCTCGGACAAGATCCTCGGGGTCCATGGCGACTTCATCGCCGCGTCGTGGCGGACGGTCGACGAGCAGTTCGGCAGCTTCGACGCCTACCTGAGCCAGATCGGCATCGACGCACCCAGGGTCGCCGCACTTCGCGCCCGCCTGCTGGGCGAAACCGATACTCCCGCAGTGAATTCGGCGAAGCCAAACGATCTTGGCGCGGCAACTTACTAGATTTGGCAACGTGGTCGACTGGGATATTCCGCGTACGCCGGCAAGCGTCGGCGTGCTGCTCGGCCTGGCCGGCGAACGCGGCGTCAGCCCGGAAACGTGCCTGGCCGGCTCACGGCTGACCGTCCGGGGCCTACAACGCCCGGGAGCCGAGGTCACCGCCCGCCAGGAACTGACCGTGGTGACGAATCTACTTGAGGCACTTGACTATCCCGATGACCTGGGTGTCGAGGTAGGGCTCCGCTACCGTCTCGCCACCTACGGAATCTTCGGGTTCGCGTTGATCAGCAGCCCGACGTTGCGCAGTGCGATCGACGTCGGAGTGCGCTATCTCGACCTGACGTTCGCTTCGTCGACGCTGGGCACCCGGGTGGTCGGCGACGAGTTCCAGTTCGTCATGGAGGCGCCGGGAACACCGGACCGCGTCCGGCGATTCGATATCGACCGGTTGGCCACGGCGATATCGGTGATCAAACGCGAATTGTCAACGGAACTGCCGCCCTTCGGCGTTCGGTTCACCCATTCCCGCCCGGCCGATCTCGATCGCTACATCGCGGCATTCGACACCGAGCCGGAGTTCGACGCGCCAGAGAACCTGCTGATCCTGCCCGTCGGCTTGCTCGACATCCCGTTGCCCCAGGCCAACGCCTACAACTCCGCCGCTACCCAGGAGCAGTGCCGCAATCTCCTCGAAGAGCGGCGCAGCCGGACCGGGCTGTCGGGCCAGGTTCGTGACCTGTTGCTGGCGTCCCCGGCGCAGCCGCCGAATGCGCACGAGATCGCTCATGCGCTCCTGATGAGTCCGCGGACGCTACGGCACCGGCTCGGCACCGAAGGCACGTCGTACCGCGAACTGCTCGACGAGATCCGCCAGCGACTCTCGGAAGAGATGTTGATCGGGGGCCGCCTGACGGTCGCCGAGACTGCCAGTCGGCTCGGCTACGTGGAGTTGTCGAGCTTTTCGCAGGCATTCCGCCGCTGGCATGGGATGAGTCCGCGGGCCTTCCGCGCTTCTCGCACCTGACCAAAGAGCTTGGTCCGCACGCTATCTGACGCGGCTATGCCGCGCTGTCCCACCAGTCGAGTAGCCGCGCCCCGTACAGGGTGAGCCACTTCGACGGCTGCCCCGCCGGCACATCGACTTCGAACCACACCCGCCCCGGCCGGCGGCCCGTCTGCAGCCAGGTGCCGTCCGACTGCCGGGCGGCTCGCACGATGTCGATCGCCGCGCTCATCCGAGGGTCCCGCCCGATGTCATCGTGCAGTGCCGCGCGCCGAAAGTACTCACCCGCGTTGAGTGCGCTGTAGGACCAGCGCATCGGATAGCTGAAATCGTTGATCCATTGCCCCACTGGCTGATTCGTCGTCAGCCGGTAGAGCAACCGGCGTTCGAGGAGGTACTCTTCCCCGCGCCGGCGCGCTGCGCTGATCTCGGCCTCTCCCCCGGTGGCAGCCTCGAACGCCAGCAGTCCTTTCAGCGAGTTGAGCGTCGAATGGAACGAGGAGCGCGTCGAACCTTCGACCCAGTCGCAGTTCCACCCACCGTCCGGCAGCTGATGCTCGAGAAACCAGGCGGCGAGGCCGTCGACGTTCGCGCCGAGCCACACGCCGTTGGCCAGGGTCCAGGCGTTGATGCAGCAGTCCACCTCACCGGACCAGTAGGGCAGGTCGTCGTACTCCCAGCGGCAGTACTCGTCGAGCAATTCGGCGGTGCGGCGATCCCGCAACACCGATGCGTCAAGTCCCCACTCGCGCAGTGCATTCAACGTCCACGTCGTGGCTGTCCACGGCTGGCCATCCTCTGTGCCATCGGGGTCGTCGAAGTCGTAGTCCGCCGGGAAGAACGCGCCCCCGGCCCACCGCACGTCTGCGTCCTGCAGCGCGAGCAGACGTGCGCCGAAGCCCTCGGTCGCGATCCGTGACCGGGTTGCCTCCCATACCGTGGCCGGGGCACCGAGAAGATCGCGCTCGACCTGCCAGCGCAGCGCCGGGTCCGAGTCCAGCAGCCAGTCCGTCAGGGCTTCGCTCGTCATCAGGCCGCCATCACGCTAGGAGCAGTAGACCTGGCCGTTGAGCACACAATTCGACGGTGGTGTGTAGGTGCCGCTCAGCACGCCGCGAATGCCACCGTTGGCGGTGCCCCCGGGTGGAATCACGCGGTTCCAGCTGGCGGGGCTGATCACATAGTGCGTGCCGTACTGGGTGAAGGTGCTGCTCCACGCGTGCGAGATCGACTGGCCCATCGGCATGTCGAACTCGATCTTCCAATCTGCCATCGGCACGGTGCTGTAGTTGGTGACAACGAAGCGCGCGATGAAGCCGTCCTGCCAGGTGTGTTGCACCACGAACCGCGCCCCGGCCGCGGCCGCGTGCGCCACCGGACTGCCGGCGAGTCCGAGGACGATGACCGTCAGCGCGGACACGACGAGGTGAAGCGCTGCGCGGCAGCGCTTCACACGGGAGTCCGGTCCAGTCATCGCAGCCCAGACTAAGGCTCCCCCGCGCGCGTCCTCCATCGCGCCGCAGGTGCGCTGCCGTACCTTTGCGCGATTGCAACCATCGCGAGACCGTCTCCCGGTCCCGCTTGGCGCTCCAAAAATTCTGCCTCCACTTGCTTGCACTCACCGGCGTCGAGTGCTAAAACAAATCTATGCCAGCCGATACAGATAATCGAGCTGGAAGCGCATAGATGGCATAAGAGAAAGGACAGATGGAGGTGGCCACGATGCTGCTGCGTACTGACCCGTTCCGACAGCTGGATCGCTTCACCCAAGAGGTTCTCGGCACCGCAGCCCGGCCGGCCGCGATGCCCATGGACGCCTGGCGCGACGGTGATGAGTTCCACGTCGAGTTCGACCTGCCCGGCATCAACACCGACTCGCTCGATCTCGACATCGAGAACAATGTGGTGACTGTGCGCGCCGAACGGGCGCCTGTGGATTCGTCACGCGAAATGCTGGCCGCCGAACGGCCGCGCGGCGTCTTCTCTCGACAACTGGTGCTGGGCAACAACCTTGACACCGGCAGGATCACCGCGGAATACCGCGACGGCGTCCTTCAGCTCGTGATCCCGGTGGCCGAGAAGGCCAAGCCCCGCAAGATCACCGTGAGCAGAGGCGGCAACGCCAAGGCGATCGATGAGAATCGAGTGATCACCGAAGACGGCAGCCCTGTCACCGACACCTCGAACAAGAAGGAGCCGGTGCACGCCTGACCGAGTCGAAGTGCCGGTGCCGGGCCGGGACGCTGTCCCGCTCGGCACCGGCACCCGGCAACCGAATTCGTCGCGACACATTCTTGAATGGTCGGTGCCATGCCGACGGTGCGAGGAGGTGAAAAGTGATGCAGTACAGCATGATTGCGGCGCCGGCGGCGCCTGACACCAGCGCGCCAGAAGAGCTGGCCCAGTCTCTGGGTGTGGACGACCCCACGATGGTGATAGCGCTGATCGCCGAAGTCGACGCCATCTTCTGCGCCGCCGAAGCTCCTTGCCGTCAGCAACCGACGCCACCGGCGATCGGGTGTGCCCTACACGAGCCCCGGTGCGCTGGTCGGTCTTTGGAATACACATCTCGGCGACCACGGCGCGGGCCGGTGCGCTGCATGACGCCGGTACAGCGCAGTCCTCCGGAAGCCGCAGCCGCTTGGTACCTCCGCCACCAAGGCTGGGCCGTACGCCGCCGGGGCCACACCGTGGGCGCCCTTCAGGCAGAGGCGCCGATGCCCAATCTAGGCAACGCCCCCCGGCGGCAGGCCCGGTCTTCACGCCCCTCCGTTTCGTCGTGGGCACCTCTGGATACCCCTTCAGAAGGACCAATGACAGCTGACTCCTGAAAACAGGAGCATCACGGAAGGAGCTTCACGTGGCGTTCTCGCAGATCGCATCGAAAACGATGACAGCCGCTGTCGGTATCGCGGCAGCCGGAATCCTGACGGCGACCCCGGCCATCGCCGACCCGACGGCGGTGATGTTCGGCCAGCGCGCGGAGATTCCCAGCCCCGGTGGGGCGATCGAGTACACCGTCATCAACCTGCAGCCCAGTGGCCACAACGACGGCATCTGGTACTCGGACGTGACAGCACGCGCCGTGAGCGGCGCTCCGACGCCGAACATCTCCGATTTCAACGCGCGCGCTGTCAACAGCTCGACATATGCGGACATGAAGGGCAACGAGGCCGGCGGCCTGCCCAACCAGCCGATCGCTCCGGGCAGCTACACGACGGGTCGAATCTACTTCGACGTCCGTAACGGAACCGCGCCCGACAGCGTCGTGTACCGCGATGCCGGCGGCACCGACAAGGTGGTCTGGAAGAGCTGAGCCGACTGCGATGGCGGATTTCCGCCAGCGCTGCACGCGACGCCGCCAATAACGTCGACGCGTGACCACAACCGCACATAGAGACCCGGTAATAACCGGCACCACAGTCCTTTTCATGTCGCTGGCCGCCGCCTTGGGGACCGCGACCATCTACCCGCTGCAGCCGGCCATCGCTGACATCGCGCGGTCGCTCGATTCCGGTCCGGCGGCCGTGGGGGCTGCGCTGGCCTGCGGGCCGGTCGGCTATCTGCTGGGACTCGCCCTGCTGGTCCCGCTGGTGGACAGGTTCTCGCCCCGCTGGGTGGTCGCACTGCAATTCCTGGCGCTCGGCGGCGCGCTGGCGTTGACCACCGTCGCTGACACCGTGTGGCTGCTCGGTGTGGGACTGCTGGTGACCGGTGCCTGTTCCTCTGTGGGTGCGGGTCTGAGTTCCGTTGTCGGACGGTTCGCGCCCGAGCGTCGGCGCGCGACCATTCTGGGGATCGTCACCGCCGGCATCTCGGCGGGAATCCTGGCCGGCCGGATTGCCGGCGGTTGGCTGACCGACGTGATCGGCTGGCACGCAATGCTTCTCACTGTCGCCGCGGTCACCATAGGCGTCGCCGGTGCCTGCTTGTTGTTCCTGCCGACAGCGGTCGGCACACTCGAGCGGAACTACCTCACCGAACTGGCGTCGGTGCCCGGGCTCTTCCTGCGCTGCCGGGTGCTGCGCCGTGGCGCCCTGCGCGGGTCCCTGTGGTTCTTCGCGTTCTGTGCGGTCTGGTCGGGAATCGCCGTCGCGTTGTCGCAAGAGCCGTACTTGTTGTCTGCCAAGCAGATCGGCCTCTACGCCCTGGCCGGGATTGCCGGGATCTTCGCGACGCGCGTTGCCGGCGTGTACACGGACCGATTGGGTTTCCGGCCGGTGATCCTGGTGGGCCTCGCGGTCGCGGCCGCCGCCTGTCCGGTGCTTGCCGTCGGTTTGAGCAGTCCCTGGGCGACCATGGCCGCTCTCGCCGTGTTCGATGCCGGTCTGTTCGCGGCGCAGGTAGCGAATCAGGCCACCATCTTGGCGATCGATCCGTCCGCGCCTGCCCGCTTCAACAGCGCGTACATGCTCGTCTACTTCGTAGGTGGCAGCCTCGGGACGGCGTTCGGCGCGGCAGCGGTGATCTCATTCGGTTGGCCGGCGACGGTCAGTGCCTGTGGCGCAGCGCTTCTCGTCGCTGGACTGCTCACTGTGGCCCGTGCTTCCCGCGGGTCGTGAGCGCCGACTCAGATGGTGCGTTTGAGGCCGACGTGCGCGGCGTGGTACCCGAGTCGGTCATAGAACGCCCGGGCCTGTTCGCGCGCTTCGTCGGTGGCCACCTGCGCCAGCCGTGCACCGTGCGCCCGGCCGTACTCGTGCGACCACTGCACCAGGGCTGTACCCAGACCCTTTCGGCGCTCGGCAGCGGTGACCCGCAGTCCTTCTATCTGCAGCCGGGTCGAGCCACCGCGGGAGAGACCCGGAATCACGGTCAACTGGACGGTGGCGACGATCACGTCGGAACAGTTGCGAACCACCCCGAGGTAGTTGGCATGGTCACGAACGAGGACGTCATAGGCCGCCTCGTAGTCTTCGAGGTCGGCGGTTTCCCGATCCGGACCGAATTCGTCGTCGGACAGCAGCGCGACGATCGACGCGACGTCGTCACGGGCCGCCCGTTCCACCCGGAAACTGCGGTCCCCCACTTGCAGCAGTCCCCGAACCGACGTCCGCGCCTGCGCCTGCAGGCGCGTCACCAAGAGGTCCAGCCATGCCCCGACATTCGTGCGCGCCTCATGGGTGTCGGGATAGCGACACCGCAGATGCAAACCCGACTCGTCCAGGATGAACCACAGCATGACCCCGTCGGTCTGGATGGCGGCGCTCACGTACTGGGCGTCCAGGCCGACGTCATCGATGCGGACCGGAAGGCGCCGCAGGTCCAGCCACGAGATCGCGAACATGCCCGGGGACATCGGCATGCCGCCCCATGGGGACAGCACGTCCGCCAGCGGCCAGGAACCGAGTTGCACTGCCTCCTTGACGGCGTTGGCCGCGGCACGTGGCTCGGCGACCGTCGACTCCAGTACCGAATTGGTGATGAACCAACCCACCGAGTCGTGCCAGGTGGTGTCGAAGCGACTGTGCACCGGGAAAACGGCGCGAAGCGGCGCGTCCGCCAGCTCCCGGGTCACGGCCGTCATCGCGGCCACCGCCAGCGCCAGCGTCGACACCCCGTCGTTGCGGGCCTGCACGGCGAACGCCGCACCGGCGTCGACGTCGAACACGTCCCGGACCTCGACGCGTTCCGGCCCCAACTCGGGTTCGCCCAGCGGCAGCGGGAATCGCGGCATCACCCCTCCGCTGTCGGCGATGACGCGCGCCCAGGTCTGCCGGACGTGGTCCGGTGCCGCGGGACGGTCGAGCAGCGCCTGGGTGTGTTCGACGAATGCGGGCGCCGGCGGCAGCGCAGCAGCACGGCCGAAGCCCGCACCGCCGAGTAGCGCCAGCAGGTCCCGGGCAATCACCAGCATCGACCACATGTCGACGTGACTGTGGTCGGCGGCTATCACCACGGTCAGTGCTGCCGCCGTTTCCAACAGACACAACCGGTGTGAGGGCTGCTGATACGGCGAGCACGCGGCATCCAGGACACCACGCAGGGCGTCATTCACCGCCTGGCCGGCAGCAATCTCATGCTCGACCCAGCCGCCGGGACCGACTTCGATCTCGTGCAGTTGCGGATCGCCGTCCGGCCCTACGGAGAATGCGGTCCGCAGCGTGTTGTGGCGGGCCACCACCGCCAGCCAGGCGTCGGCCAGGGCTTCCCGGCTCACCCGCGCGGGCAGACGGATGGACAACGCCATCCACGAACCCGGCCGGGCCCCTGCCGCCACGTGAATCCGCTGGTCAAAGGACACCGGCAAACACCGACCCGGCGCGGACACCGCGACGTCGTAGCCCCACAGACGCCCGAACGGCAGGCGGAGGTGCGAGACGTTCGTGAGCCGCATGGCGGTACCCTAGCGCCCCAGATAGCCTGAGTGCTCGGTCGGCGGGTCGACTCCACGGCGAGGCGATCGGTTACGGAAAGAGTTGCCTGATGCCTACTTTCGCAGTTCCCGGCGCCGAACTTGCGGTCGAACTCAGCGACGAAGGTGGCCACCCCGTCGTCCAACTGCACGGACTCACCTCCAGCCGCGCGCGCGATCGTGTGCTCAATCTCGACCTCGGCCGGGGGCTCAGCGGGACCCGGTTGCTGCGCTATGACGCGCGCGGCCACGGCAAGTCGACGGGTCGGAAAGTCCCCGCGGACTACCGCTGGGAACAGCTCGCCGCTGACCTGTTGAACCTGCTCGACCGGTGGTTTCCCGGCGAACCGGTGCACGGCGTCGGCCCGTCGATGGGCACCGGAACGCTGTTGCACGCGGCGTCCCGTGAGCCGGAACGGTTCACCGGACTGACCCTGATGGTGCCAGCCACGGCGTGGGAGACCCGGCGCGCACAGGCCGCGAACTACGAGGCTGCGGCCACACTCATCGAGACGGAGGGCGTCGGGGCGTTCATCGCCGCCACCCGTGGCGCGACCCGGCCGCCGGCCACCGTGGGTGCGCCCGAAACGGTGCCCGACGTCGCCGACGCCCTGCTGCCGTCGCTGTTTCGCGGCGCCGCGCTCAGTGACCTGCCGGCGCCGGAAGCCATCGCGCGGATCGACGTGCCGACGACGATCCTGGCCTGGATCGACGACCCGGCCCATCCCGCCTCGACCGCGGAAGCGCTTGCCGCACTGATGCCGCGGTCGACCCTGACGTTCGCGCACACCCCGGAGGACGTCGAGACCTGGCCCAAGATTCTGAGCCAGGACGTCGGCCGCCGGGTCTGACGGGTATTGAACGTCGCCTTTGACATCGACGTAACACTGCCGCCATGAGGCGTCCCTAGGGTGAAGCGGTCATTCACGTGGGGAGAGGAATTCCATTGAGCGGAAACGCCACCCGCTTGCGCGCGATCGCGGGCGTCCAGGCCTATACGCCTCCGGCGTACACCTTCGACCCTGCTGAAGCGCCCGGCGAGATCTTCGGGACGAACGTTTTCACCAAGGCCGAGATGCAGGCCCGCCTGCCCAAGGCGATCTACAAGTCGGTGGTGGCGACCATCGAGAAGGGCGCCAAGCTCGATCCGACAGTCGCCGATGCCGTCGCGGCCGCGATGAAGGACTGGGCGCTGGAGAAGGGCGCGACGCACTATGCGCACGTGTTCTATCCGATGACGGGCCTGACCGCCGAGAAGCACGACAGCTTCCTCGAACCGGTCTCCGACGGGCAGGCACTGGCCGAGTTCGCCGGCAAGACCCTGGTGCAGGGCGAGCCCGACGCGTCGAGTTTCCCGTCCGGCGGCCTGCGGTCGACGTTCGAGGCCCGCGGGTACACCGGCTGGGACGTGACCAGCCCGGCGTACATCCTGGAGAACCCGAACGGCAACACCCTCTGTATCCCAACGGTTTTCGTGTCGATGACCGGCGAGGCGCTGGACTACAAGACGCCGCTGCTGCGCAGCCAGCAGGCCATGGGCATCCACGCCGAGCGGATCTTGACGTTGTTCGGCCACAAGGATCTGGAGAAGATCGTCTCGTTCTGCGGTCCTGAGCAGGAGTACTTCCTGGTCGACCGGCACTTCTTCCTCGCCCGGCCCGACCTGATCAACGCCGGTCGTACCCTATTCGGCGCCAAACCGCCCAAGGGGCAAGAGTTCGACGATCACTATTTCGGTGCCGTGCCCGACCGGGTGCTGGGGTTCATGATGGACACCGAGCGGGAGCTGTTCAAACTCGGCATTCCTGCCAAGACCCGCCACAACGAGGTCGCCCCCGGACAGTTCGAGGTGGCCCCGATGTTCGAGCGGGCCAACATCGCTTCCGACCACCAGCAGTTGCTGATGACGGTGTTCAAGACCATCGCCAAGAAGCACGGCATGGAATGCCTGTTCCATGAAAAGCCGTTCGCCGGGGTGAACGGGTCGGGCAAGCACGTCAACTTCTCGGTCGGCAACGCCGAGTTGGGCTCGTTGTTGGTGCCGGGTGACACGCCCCACGAGAACGCGCAGTTCCTGGTGTTCTGTGCGGCCGTCATCCGCGCGGTGCACAAATACGCTGGCCTCCTGCGGGTTTCGGTCGCGTCGGCGACGAATGACCACCGCTTGGGTGCCAATGAGGCACCGCCGGCGATCATCTCGATCTTCCTGGGTGATCAGCTCGCCGACGTCTTCGAGCAGATTGCCAAGGGCGCGGCGACATCGTCAAAGGGCAAGGGCAGCATGATCATCGGTGTCGACACCCTGCCGGTGCTGCCCACCGACCCAGGTGACCGTAACCGCACCAGTCCGTTCGCATTCACCGGCAACAGATTCGAGTTCCGGGCGCCGGGCTCGGGTCAGACGGTCGCGGTGCCGATGATCGTCCTGAACACCATCATGGCCGACTCGCTGGACTACTGCGCAACCGTTCTGGAAAAGGCAGTCGCCGACGGTGAGGAGTTCGACTCCGCGGTGCAGAAGCTGCTGACCGACATCGTCACCGAGCACGGCGCCGTGGTCTTCAACGGCGACGGCTACTCGGAGAACTGGCAGGCGGAGGCCGCTGCGCGCGGGCTGCCGAACCTCAAGACCACGCTCGATGCCATCCCCGAACTCATCACGCCCGAGGCGATCGCGGTCTTCGAGAAGTACGGCGTGTTCAACGAGCGGGAGTTGCACAGCCGTTACGAGGTGCGCCTGGAGCAATATGCCCTGACGATCGGCGTCGAGGCGAAGCTGGCGCTCGAGATCGGTTCCACCATCATCCTGCCGGCCGCTGTGCGCTACCAAACCGAGCTCGCGCAGAACGTCGCGGCATTGACCGCAGCCGGCATGACACCGAGTTTGACTCTGCTGCAGTCGATCTCGGAGCCGATCAGCGCCCTCAGTGACGCGCTGGCAGCACTCAAGACGGCGCTGACGGATCATTCGGCAGCGACCGCCTATGACGAGGCCAAGCACGCGCAAGTCGCGCTGTTGCCCGCCATGGACGCGATCCGTGCCGCGGCCGACACGCTGGAAACTGTGGTGGCCGACGACCTGTGGCCGTTGCCGACGTACCAGGAGATGCTCTACGTCCTCTGACCGGCGACTCAGACGCCAGTGGCGCCATCGATCCGTTCGCGGACGATGTCGGCGTGCCCGCAGTGGCGGGCGTACTCCGCGATCATGTGCGTGTAGATCCAGCGCAGACTCACCTCGCTGCCCATGAACGGGCTGACGTCATCCAGCCGACGTACCGCGCAGTTGGCACGCGCATGGGCGACCTCGTCCTGCCAGATCCGTAATGCGAGCGGGTACGACGACTCCGACGACAGCTCGAAGCCGCCGTCGTGCCCCTCGGGATGATCCGTCGGCCCGAAGATCGGTGGTGCCTGCTCACCGGCGAGCACCCGGCGAAACCAGTTGCGCTCCACCTCCGCGGCGTGCCGCAGCAGCCCAAGCAGGGTCAGCTCAGATGGCGGCGCGGAGGCGGTGCGCAACTGATCTTCGTCGAGGCCGTCACATTTCGACGCCAACGTCGCGCGGTAGAAGTCCAGCCAACCTTCGAGTGTGGTGCGCTCGTCGGCATTCATGGGCGGCACCGGCCGCTGCACGGAAGTCACGCTTCCCGAGGGTAATCCCGGATCTGTCGATATTCGGGGTGGTCGTTCGTGTAGAAGGTGAGGGGTGGCACCGGCCGCCCCCAGATCGAGGAGTGACGGTATGCACTACCTACTTGCCATGCATCAGCCGGTCGGCGATCCGCCGCCGCCCGAGGTGCTGGGACCGATCATGGATGCGCTGGACGCGGTCGAGCACGACATGAGAGCCGCGGGCGTGTGGGTGTTCTCCGGGGGTCTGCACAATCCCGATGCGTCGACGGTGGTGCGGGTCAGCGACGGCGCGGTCCTGACGACGGACGGCCCGTACGCCGAGGGCAAGGAGCATCTGGGCGGCTTCACCATCATCGACGTGCCCGATCTGGATGCCGCGCTGGGCTGGGCGCGCAGGCAGGCAGAAGCCGTGCGGCTGCTACCCATCGAGGTGCGACCATTCCGGGGCGATCTGAGGGGCTGACCGAAACCGTGTCGCAGCTGCCGCCCGCAGAGATCGCCGAGGTGTTCCGGCGGGAGTACGGGCGTGCGGTGGCTGTCCTGGTCCGCCGATTCGGTGACATCGACCTCGCCGAGGAGGCGGTCCAGGACGCGTTCACCAAAGCGGTGGATCGCTGGCCGCAGGCCGGCCTGCCGCCGAGCCCTGCCGGATGGATCATCACCACCGCCGCGCACACGATCGTCGACCGGTTTCGCCGGGAATCCGCTCGCGGTGAGCGACACGCGCAGGCGGCACTGCTCTATCCCGCAGCCGATGACGAGCAACCCGAAGAAGGCCCCGTGCACGACGACCGGCTACGCCTGATCTTCACGTGTTGTCACCCGGCACTCGCCCTCGACGCGCGGGTCGCGCTCACGCTCCGATTGCTGGGCGGCCTGTCCACCAAGGAGATCGCCCGTGCCTTCCTCATCTCGGAAACCACTGTCGCGCAACGGCTGGTCCGCGCCAAGCGCAAGATTCGCGACGCGCGTATCCCCTACCGGGTACCGCACGACAGCGACCTACCCGAGCGCGTACACGGGGTGCTCGCCGTGGTGTACCTCATCTTCAACGAGGGCCACACCGCCAGTTCGGGCGACGATCTCGTGCGGACCGATCTCACCGGCGAGGCGGTTCGGCTCGGCCGATTGTTGGCCGAGCTGATGCCGGACGAGCCCGAAGTGTGGGGGCTGCTCGCGCTGATGCTGCTGACCGACGCGCGACGCCCGGCGCGCACAGCTGCCGACGGAAGTCTGGTTCTGCTGGCCGATCAGGATCGCCGCCGGTGGGACCGCGGTTTCATCGCCGAGGGGCAGGCCCTGGTCCGCCGCTGCCTGCGTCGGAACCAGCCCGGGCCGTACCAGATCCAGGCCGCCATCAACGCCGTGCACAGTGCCGCGCCGACCGCCGCCGCGACCGACTGGTGCCAGATTCTGGCGCTGTACGACCAGCTGATGGCGATCGCCCCCACACCCGTCGTCGCCCTCAATCGCGCCGTGGCGGTCGCCGAGGCGCAGGATCCGCAGACGGCACTAAACCTGGTGGACGCGCTCGCCCTCGCGGACTATCACGTCTACCACGCGGTCCGGGCGGCACTGCTGTCTCGCCTGGGCCGCACAGCCGAGGCGGCGGAGGCCTACGACAGAGCCGCCCGTCTGACCGCGAACCCCATCGAAGAGGCTTACCTGTGCCGGGCGCGTGACGCCTTGCACGATTGACCTCAACTGTCAGCGCGGGATCGTCAGCAGGTCGACGAACTCGACCGGATGCGACAGCATTGCCATGTGGCCGCCGGGCATGACCTCGGGTTCGATCCCGAGACGGTCCGCGACGACGCGCCGCATGAACCGCTCGGGGAAGAACCGGTCGTCGCGGAACAGCAGGAACCGCGTCGGAACCTGCGGAAGTGCCTGTGCCGGCCACGGTTTCAGCGCCGGGGTCTCCGACTGTGGGCGTTCGATCTCCGCGGCGATCACCGCGGGGTCTACACCGTTGTAGTACAGCGCAACGGCGTCATCGGCGTCGTAACCACCCGCGGCAGCCGCTTCCCGTTGCGCGGCAACACATCCGGTTGCGCTCCACCAATCGCCGGGGCATTCACCCGGCTGGGGAATCATCGCCGAGACGTAGATCAACTCTGCCGCGCCGACCCGCGGGCAGGCCAGCGCTCCGGTAAAGCCGCCGAACGAATGGGCCACGACCACAGGCGGTTCGCCGTCGGCGCGTGAGTGTGCCGCGACCACGTCGGCATACACGTTCAGGTCGGCCGAGTCATCGGCGCACGGCAGGTCGACCGCGATGCCGCGATGCCCGCGAACAGCCAACTCGCGCAACACAAATCGCCAGTAGGACGGATCGCAACCGCCGCCCGGAACGAGCAGGAACGCGGTCACAGCCTGCTGACGACGAAAGTCGCGGCCTGGTCGGCCATTCCGTTCGACCCGTAGGTGATGTGGGCGAACGACGGTCCACCGGCGGGCGCCCCGTTGCAGATGGTGTCGTCGGGCACGCACAACTCGATCGTCTTGGCGACATAGGCAGGACCGATGGCGATCGGTGGCGCGCCGATGTCCGTCATGAACTCGGGCGAAGGCTTCCCGAACAGCACAAGCGCCGCAACATGGTTCGCGATCGCCGGCGGCATCGGCTTGGGTGCGTACCAGGTGTACTCCGCCAAATCCGCCGGGATCTCCTTCGGGAGCGCGTTCGCGGTCGTGAATCCCGACACCACCGCGCCCTGGGAATATCCACCGAGGACGATCCTGGTCTTCGGGCAGTTCGCCGCGGTGGCCTCGACGTGCGTGGCGGCATCCTTGACGCCGTCCACGACGCTCTGCACGAAGTCCAGTCGGTTGCCGAAGTCGCTGCTGGCCGCATAGTTGACCGGATACACCGCGATCGACTTGTTCCCTGCCTGTGCCTGCAGCGCGTCGACGAGCGCGCGGCCGGCCATCCCGACACCCGGTGGTTCGCTGGTGCCGCGGGCGAACACCACCTCGACGTCGGGGCACGGATCGGCGGACACCGGCGGCGCCGGGGCACTCACAAAAGCGGATACGACGACCGTGGCGACCCCGGCGAGATGGGGTAACCGCTTGGCTTGGAACAGCTTGATGACGTCCATATCAGCTCCAGCTACTACGACCGGCTTTTCCATGCTGACACACAGCGGATGGCGGCGATAGCCGCCATCCGCAGGAATCTGCCAAGAATTCGCCAAGGGCCGCGTCTCACCATTGCTGTCAGCGGTCGACACAGGCCGAACCAGCGAGAGGGAGACACCATGATCACCAGCGCCATCAAGAAGGTCGCGGGCACTGCTCTGCTGTCGGGCGGCTTGACGCTGATCTGTTTCGGACTGGCCTCGGGCACGGCCCAGGCGTTCAACCCGCAGCCGGAACCTCCCACCAAGCCGAGCGTCTCGGTGCAATCGCAGACCACGTCGCCGCGCTCGATCGGTGGCTTCGGCCCGACGTCCCCCAAGGTCACGACGGGCGGTGTCCGCGGCTGCGACGGCTCGGTGTAGCCGCCGGGCTTGAGGTCAGGTGACGGTCAGCGTGTCCCCGGTGACCGTCACCGTCTTCGGGGCCAGCGGCTCGTCCGCCGGACCCTTCACGACGGCGCCGTCCGCGATACTGAATGTGCTTCCGTGACAAGGACAGTCGATGGTGCCGTCGGCGACCTTCGACACCGTGCACTGCTTGTGTGTACACACCGCGCTGAACGCCTTGAACTCCCCGGCCTTCGGCTGGGTGACGACCACTTTCGCCTCCGGGAGAACCACGCCGCCGCCCACCGGTACCTCGGCGGTCTTCACCGATGGTGATGCGGCCTTGGACTCACTGCCCGCGGACTGGCCGCCCGACGGCGGCGCCTCTTTACCGCCGCAGGCGGCAACCACCATCCCCGCACCGACGGCACCCGCGCCGAGGAGTACCCCACGACGGCTCGGGTGCCCGGCCTCGATCATGCGAGGCTTACCGCCGGCCGCCGCCGTTGTACCCGGGCGAAGCGACTTCGCCTTCAGTGAGCTCGTAGGGCGGCGTGAACAAGCTGGGATCGTCGAGCGACGATTCCGGCGCGTTGAACGGACCTTGTGCCGCCTCCGGGGCTGCGGGGGCGTCGGCCGGGGCCACGCAGGTGCCTTCGGAGGCGACCAGGCCATCCGAGCACGTGAGTTCGTCGGCGTGTGCGAGCGGCATGCTGATCAAAGCCGCCACCGCGGATGCAACGCCAAACGTTGCTGCCCCCATTGACATGCGAGCGAATCGCGTCGTCGTTACGCTCATTTCATACCCACTCTCCGGCGCTAACTGGTCCGGTGAAGGTAGCACCCTTGCGTCTGCTGTGAAGGTTCGTTTCGGCACTTGGGTCAATTGCTTTTACACACTGTTTTCACAGCAGACCATAGGCCTGCTCCAGCGCCACCAACGCCTCGCCGGTCTTGATTGCCAGCTTCTGCATGTGCGGCATCGAGTCACGGCAGCCGGTGAAGCCGAAATTCAAAGTGCCCGAGTAGCTTTGGCAGGTGATGTTCAGGCCGACGCCGTGGACGGGTATCGACACCGGATAGGTGGACACGAGCTCGTTGCCCCGGAAGTACAGCGGATAGTCGGGCCCGGGCACATTCGACAAGATGACGTTGTAGGACGCCGGGGCCACCTTCGGGGCACCCACGGTCGCCGCCCCGGTCTGCACGAGGAACGGCGCCATCAGCGCCGCGGTGTAGGCGAGAATCGCCGTACTGGTCATTCCCGACAATTGGTCCTTGGCCGCTTTCGTCGACGCGCTGATGGTCTCGATCCGCTCGCGGGCGTCGGCGAGGTCGGTACCGAGGGTTGCGAGAATGGCGCCGACGGCGTTGCCGCCGCCGGGATCGTCTTTCGGCCGAATGTTGACCGGCAGCATGGCAATCAGCGATTTCTCGGGCAGTGCGTCGAGTCCGAGGAGATAGTCACGCAGTCCACCGCCGCAGATCGCGAGCGCGACATCGTTGAGGGTTGCGCCCGCCGCGTCAGCGACGGCCCGCAAGCGCGCGATGTCGTACTGCTGTGTGGCGAACCGCCGGCTCCGGCCGATGCGGCCGTTGAAGATGGTGTGCGGCGCCTGGCCCGGGCCGACAAGCGGATTGCTCCTGCTGACGGCGGTCACCGCCAGCTTGGCGAACGCGGCAGGCAGATCGATGACGGTCGACAACTCCGAGGTGATGGACCGCAGCAGCCCGCCGATGTCGGGAATGAGGCCGCTGTCCTTCTCGTCCTTCTTGCGCTCCCGCTTCGGCACCGGGTTCCGGAAGAACAACGGGGTGTCGGTATCGGACGGGTCGGTCGACATCGACCGGATCAGCGTCTTCATCGCCGTATAGCCGTCGACGAGTGAATGGTGCATCTTCACGTACAACGCGACGTTGCCGTCATCGAGGCCCTCGATGATGTGCAGTTCCCAGGGCGGTCGCGTCAGGTCGAGCTGCCGAGCGTGCAAGCGGGAGATCAGGATTCCCAGTTCGCGCTGGTCGCCGGGACGGGGCAACGCGGACCGCCGGACGTGATACATGACGTCGAACTTCGGGTCCTCGACCCAGCGCTGCAGCGGATTCAGCAGGAACCATGGCGTCTGCAGCTTCATGTTCCACGGTGGCTCGATCTCGTTGGACCCGTAGATCTCGTCGCGCAGCAGATCCAGGATGTCCCCGGCGTCGCCCGATGTCGGACGGAACTGCATGAGCCCGGCCACATGCATCATCGTCTCGGGAGATTCGGCCGCCAGGAACATCGAGTCGAGCGGGGACAGTCGTCTGCTGGTCACCCGGGTGAACTTACTGCGGTTACCGCGCGAACACGCCGCCTTCGACGAGGATCGTGGTCCCGACGGCGATCAGCACCACCGGCAGGATGAGGTGTCCCCACCGCGTGAACGTGTCGGCGACGACGCGGTGGGCGGCGAAGTATCGGCCGACGACGCACCAGACCCCGACCCCGACGAGAAACACCGTCACGTACAACGCGACCGTGCCGGCCGTGGCGACCGCGAACATCGGCACGTAGACACCGACGTTGTCGCCGCCGTTCGCGAACGTCACACCGGCGACCTGCCAGACACCCGGAGCGCACGGTGCCGGCCCGCCCTCACCATCCGGCGGTTCGCCGCCCCGGTGCCGCCAGGCCACCCAAGCGGCCCTGAGCCCCAACATGATCGGCAGCAGGCCGAGATAGGGCAGCACGCCAGCCGGCAGCAGTGCCGCACCCGCAAGCGCGGTACATACGGACACCGCCACGATGGCCACGAAACCCAGGTACTGCCCGGCGATCACCCGCATGGCCGCGCTGCGGTGGCCACGCGCCTGGCCGAAGAACACGGCGAGCACCACAAGGTCGTCGATGTTGGTGACGGCGAAGGTCGCGATGGCTTGGGTGATCGTGGCCAGGCTCATCGGCGTGGAGATTACGGGACGCCGCCCGAGCCCGAAGCGCAGAGTTCGCCTGCCAGCTACCTGGTCGACGCCGGCCCATGGCACAGTGCCCGCGTGACCGTCGACGCGGCAGGTGGCCTGCAGCGCGCCGTCGACAGCTTCCACCGTGGCTGCGAACTGGTCGTCAGCCGGCTGCCCTTCGGGCTCGAATCGGTTGTCGCTCCGACGTTCCTAGGGTTCGCGTTGATCAACGGCGGCACGTTCGCGATCGACCTGTTGTTGCTCACCGCATTGCGGGACGGGTTGGGATCGCCGCTGGCGGTGGCGGTCACGGTGTCGTACGGGTGCGCGTTCGGGCTGAGCTACGTGCTGAACCGAACCTTCAACTTCAGCTCGCACAGCGCGGTCGGCCCGCAGCTCGCCATCTACGTCGTGGTGGTCGCGGTCAACTACCTGGCCTTCATCCTGGGCGTCTCGACGGGATTGTCGGCGCTCGGCGTCGAGTACCACGTCGCCCGGATGGTGGCGGGAGGCTGCGAGGCGGTCTATATGTACGTCGCGATGCGCTGGGTGGTGTTCCGGCGGTGACCTGCGTCTCATGGCATGCAAAAATGCTGCAGCGGTGTTAATTTCGCCTGGTCAAGTTGTACTGAGGTACCAAACGGGGGTAGTCGGGGACGGCAGGGCACATCAGACGCGCCGGCGAGAATCATTCGCTCCACGCCGCCATTACCGCCGCTGACTCATCAGCGAGATCCACGTACGTCACCGCGGGCGACATCGTCGCCCGATTGGTCGCGCGCTGCGTATGAACCGCAATCCCCTCCTCGTGCACAGATAGGAACTGCCCCGTGGCCGGCCTGAACCGCTGCAGTGCAATAGGTTTCGTCGTCGCACTCTGCATGACGATCAGTGTGCAACCGTCGGCGACGGCATCGGATGAAAGCCCCGGCGTCACCTTCTACCTGCAGGGCACGTGCCTGTGCGACGTGTCGCCGACCTCCCAGGAAGCCCTCGGACTGGCCGACGGATACCTGGACTCCAGCGGCACCATCCATGGCATCGGGTACCCCGCCGGCCTCCTGTTCGCCGCGGACGCTGTCATCGGCACCACCAAGGTGAACGCATCGCTTGCCACGGTTCCCGACGGCGCCGCCGTCACCCTGGCCGGTCTGAGCCAGGGCGCCATCGTCCTGAACTACGTGAAACTCGCACAGTCGCTACGGGATTCATTCGGTGGGGGTCGTGAGGACAATCTGCAGTTCGTGACCTTCGGCGACCCGCAGAACACCACAGGCGGTATCACCACCAAGAATCGGGCACTGCAACTGTTCGCGCCGAATGTGCCACGGGCAAGCGCGTACCCCACCACCGAGATCGTTCGCGAGTACGACGGCTTCTCCGATTGGCCGGACAAGCCAACACGTCTGGCCGTCCTCAACGCTGTCATGGGAATCGGATTCGTGCACACCGATTACGGGTCGGCGGCCAACCCGGCGACGCCGGGAACGCTCAAGACCATCCGTACCAACGCCGCCGGCGGCACCACCACCCATTACGTCGTGCCAACGGCCCGGCTGCCGCTCACACAGCCGCTGCGCGATGCCGGACTGAACACGTCTCTCATCGACGCCCTGCTCCGCCCGCAGATCGACCGCGCCTACGTCCGCCGCCCGGAGGTCGCGCCGCGCGATCGGGCTCCGCGGCCGTCGATCACTGCCCTGGCGTCGAAGGCTCTGCGCAGGGCCAACCCGGCGGCCGCCAAACACGAAGAAGGCAAAGAGAAAGCACCGAAACCTCAGCGGGGGTTCGGTTTTCGGAAGTCTCGCCGCGGCGGGGAATCGAGGAGGTAATTCGCATGTGGATCAAGACGCAGACCGTGACGCTGTCTGTGGTGTGCTCGGCCGCGGTCGTGGTCACCAGTGCCGCACCGGTTCTCCCGACGACGCACCCGACGGCGCACCCGACGACGGTGCACAGCGCCGAGTACCGGTACGCGCTCACGGCCGCGACCATCGATGCCGCGTTCAACCCGATTCGGTACGCCGGCAACCTCGGAGGTGCGGCCCAGGCCGTCGCCACCGACGTAATCTACTGGCAGACACCGGACTTCCCGCTGCTGGTGCTGAGCGCGCAGGTCGATCAGAGCACCGGTGAGTACGAGGCCGTGCAGAAGGTGACGTCGACGACGGCGCACCTGCAGAGTCTGGTCAGCGCGGTCACCGACTTCCCCGGCGCCGCGTCGTCACCTCAGGTGCGGCAGTTGGTCAGCGGGATCGGACAGGCAGGCGCCGCTGCCGCCGGTGCCACCAAGACCGTGACGGCCACGCTGGCGCCCCACCTCGCGCCGCTGACCCCTGTGATCTACGTCGTCAGGGTGGCCAGAGCAGCGGTCGGCGTCTACTACGCCGTCGCCACCCTGTCCACCACGGGCGTCGGTTCTGTCCTCAGTGGGCATAATCCGTTGACGGCCGTCGCCAACGTCGTGTCCTCGGTCCAGGGTCTGGCCAATGTGCTCACTCACGCGCCGCGGCCGACCGCGGCGGTCGCGACCCGCTCCACTGCCGAGCCGAGCGCCACCGCCGAATCAGCCAGCACAGCATCGAAACCCACCGCGAAACCGGCCGCTGCCGATGTCACCGGGAAGCGGTCTGGCAAGGCCACCAAATCGGAAACGAAGCAGGACGATTCGTCGGTAACCACGGCGCAGAAATCTGGGACCAGCAAGCCGGCCAAGAAGGCCAAGAGCGACGAGTCGACGACCAAGACGTCCGACAGCAAGACGTCCGACAGCAAGACGTCCGACAGCAAGACGTCCGAGTCCAAGCAGTCCGAGACCAAGGCGAAGGGCGACCACGGGCGGAGCAAGCACTGACCTTCGGGCGCGTGCGCTAGAACAGAGGTACGCGAGCGCAGCGACGAAGGGGATGCCCGCCATGGCGAAGACGCACCACTACGAACTCGAGGTGACATGGACCGGCAACACCGGCACCGGAACCTCGGGTTACCGCGAGTACGACCGCGCACACGACGTCAGCGCCGACGGCAAGCCCACGATCGCAGGCAGTGCCGACCCCGCGTTCCGCGGCGACCCACAGCGCTGGAACCCCGAGGAGCTCCTGGTGGCCTCGCTGTCGCAGTGCCACATGTTGTGGGTCCTCGCGCTGTGCTCGCAGGAGGGCATCGTCGTCACCGGATACACCGACCAGCCGTCG
Organism: Mycobacterium sp. SMC-16; assembly: GCF_046250085.1. Classification (NCBI taxonomy): domain Bacteria; kingdom Bacillati; phylum Actinomycetota; class Actinomycetes; order Mycobacteriales; family Mycobacteriaceae; genus Mycobacterium; species Mycobacterium sp. SMC-16. The sequence goes on along the minus strand of NZ_CP176427.1, from coordinate 2,938,470 downwards.
GGCACCATGGCGCAAACCCCGGACGGCGGCGGGTACTTCACCGAGGTGGTGCTGCGTCCGGTTGTCGAGATCGCCGACGACCGGCACCGCGAGGCCCTCACGAGGGTCCACGAGCGAGCCCATCACCTGTGTTTCATCGCCAATTCCGTCAACTTCGATGTCCGGTGCGAAGCACAGGTGAGCGTCGCCGAATCGGCGTGACCCACGGTGCCCCCGTGGGAAAATGGCGCATGACCATCAAGCTCGACGCACTCGATTCCGCGCTGCTGTCGGAGCTGGCCGCCGATCCGCGGACGCCGATTCTCGAGTTGGCGTCGCGGCTGAAGGTCGCCCGCAACACCGTGCAGGCGCGCATGAAACGGCTCGAGGAATCCGGCCTGGTCCGCGGCTACCCGCCCAACATCAACCTGTCGCAGCTCGGGTTCGCGGTACACGCGCTGGTCTTCATCGAGACCGACCAGACCAAGATGAACGCCATCATCGAAGCGTTGCAGGACGTCCCCCATGTGCTGGAGGTCCACGCCACGACGGGGCGGGCCGATCTGCTCGCCCGCATCGCCGCTCAGACGCAGGAAGAGCTGCTCAGCGTCATCCAGCGGGTGCACCGGATCGACGGTGTCAAGCACTCCGAAACCATGCTCGCGATGGCGACACCCGTCGAATACCGATCGCTGCCTCTGGTGCAGCACGTGACACAACGTCGAACAAAATGATGCGTGCGTCACAGTGCGCCACGTCACAATTGAGCAGTCTGATCAATATTTTCGTCGACTGTTGACGTAGATCACCCACAGGGGCAGATTTCGCTGCACTGATTGCTAATAGTTCGCGTTTATGGCTGGCGATCTGAGTGGCGGAAAGTGTGGAGGTTGTCGATGACCAGTGTCTTGTCCCGATCCGAACTCGCAGCGGCCGAACCCGCCGCGCCCTACGACCTCGATGACCGGTACCGCTCCGGCGCCGGCCCCGTCCTGCTGACCGGGGTTCAGGCCATCGCCCGCATGATGGTCGAGCAGCATGTCCGTGACCTGCGCGCCGGCCGCCGCGTCGCGACGTTCGTCTCCGGTTACCAGGGCAGCCCCCTCGGCGGCGTCGACAAGATGCTGCTGGGCATGCCGAGCGTCTTGACCGAACACGACGTCGTCTTCACCCCCGGGTTCAACGAGGAACTCGCCGCCACCTCGGTCTGGGGCAGCCAGACCGACCTGCCCGCCGGGAAGGCCACCCACGACGGCGTCATCGGTGTCTGGTACGGCAAGGGACCCGGCGTCGACCGCGCGACCGACGCGCTGCGCCACGCCAACATGTACGGCGTCAACCCCCGCGGCGGCGTGCTCCTGCTGGTCGGCGACGACCCGGCATCGAAATCGTCGACGGTGCCCGCCGTCAGCGAGCGGTCCCTCGCCGCTCTCGGCATCCCGGTCCTGTTCCCGCGCAACGCCGAAGAGATCATCACGATGGGCATGCAGGGTGTTGCGCTGTCGCGCGCCTCGGGCTGCGTCGTGGCGATGAAGATCGTCGCCGACGTCGCCGACGGCGCCTGGACCGTCGACGCCGACGTGGCCGACATCGCGATCACCGCACCTGAAATCCTCTGGGACGGAAAGCCGTTCACTTACGTTCAGCGACCGATGGCGGCCCCGGCCGACAGCCTCATCGCCGAAGCCGACCTCTACGGTCCACGCTGGGCGACCGTGCGCGCCTTCGGGGACGTCAACGACCTCGACGTCCTCGAAGTCGACCCGGCCCGCGCCAAGATCGGCATCGCCGCCACCGGCACCACATTCGACGCGGTCCGCCAGGCGCTGCTCGACCTCGGAGTCGACGACGCGGCACTGCACCGCGCCGGAATTCGCCTGCTGCGCATCGGGATGCCGTACCCCGTCGGCCAGCAGGCGGTCCGGGAATTCGCCCGGGGCCTCGAGCAGGTGATCGTGGTCGAGGACAAGACGGCCTTCATCGAGACCCAGGTCCGCGAAATTCTCTACGGCACTACCGGTGCCCCGCAGATCATCGGAAAGCACGATGCCGCGGGCGCGCCGCTGTTCCCGCTCGGCGGCGAGCTGACCGCGGCACGCTTGCTCGCGCCGCTGCGCCGGGTACTGCGCGATCACGTCGAACTCAAGCGCACGCCTCCCCCGCCGCTGTCGCTGGAAGTGTTGTCCGCCAAGCGAACCGCGTACTTCTGCAGCGGTTGCCCGCACAACCGGTCCACCGCGATCCCGGAGGGCTCCATCGGCGGCGGTGGCATCGGGTGCCACACTCTGGTCACCATGTCCGGCCGCAGTGACAGCGCCGTGGTGGGTCTGACGCAGATGGGTGGCGAAGGCAGCCAGTGGATCGGACAGGCCCCGTTCACCGATGTGCCGCACCTGTTCCAGAACGTCGGCGACGGCACCTTCTTCCACTCCGGACAGCTCGCGGTGCAGGCCTGCATCGCGGCCGGTGTCAACATCACCTACAAACTGCTCTACAACGAAGTGGTCGCCATGACCGGTGCGCAGGACGTCGAAGGCGGGCTGGTCGTGGCGGGCCTCACCCACAAGCTGACGGCCGAAGGCGTCAAGCAGATCATCATCTGCGCCGACGAACCCAAGCGGCACAACAAGAAAGCCCTCGCCAAGGGCACGCGGCTGTGGCACCGCGACCGGCTCGACGAGGCGCAGAAGGTGCTGCGGGAGATCCCGGGCGTCACCGTGCTCATCTATGACCAGCACTGTGCCGCCGACGCCCGCCGCCAGCGCAAGCGCGGCACCCTGCCCACCCGCAACACCCGCGTGGTGATCAACGAAGCGGTCTGCGAGGGCTGTGGCGATTGCGGCACCAAGTCGAACTGCCTGTCCGTTCAGCCGGTCGACACCGAATTCGGTCGCAAGACCCGGATCGACCAGACGTCGTGCAACACCGACTACACGTGCCTCGACGGCGACTGCCCGTCATTCGTCACGGTCGAACTGACCCCGGAGAAGAAGGGCCGCAAGACATCCCGGCGTAAGGCGCCGGAGCCGCCGCGCGTCACGGATCCGGGATTCGGCGTGCCGACCGGCACCCAGAACGTCTTGCTCGCCGGCATCGGTGGCACCGGCATCGTCACGGTCAACCAGGTGCTCGCGACTGCCGCGCTGCGCGCGGGCTACGAGGTGGAGAGCCTCGACCAGATCGGCCTGAGCCAGAAAGCCGGACCGGTGGTGTCGCACCTGCGGTTCTCGACCAGCGCCCTGGAGCCGTCCAACCGGCTCACCTCGGGGAGCGCCGACTGCATCATCGCGATCGACCTGCTCACCGCGACCGACAACCGGAACCTCGGCTACGGCAGTGCCGAGCGCACCATCGCCGTCGCGTCGACGAGCCAGACGCCGACGGGCGACATGGTGTACGACAAGTCGGTCGCGTACCCGGAGACGCAGTCGCTCCTGGACCGGCTCACCGCCGCCACCCGCACGCTGACCCATTTCGATGCCCTCGCCGCGGCGCAGGCCCTGTTCGGCAACACCGCGGCAGCCAACTTCCTGGTCGTCGGCGCCGCCTTCCAGAACGGCGGCCTACGCCTGCCCGGGGCCAGCATCGAGGAGGCCATCGGCATCAACGGTGTCGCGGTCGCCGCCAACGTGGCGGCGTTCCGCTGGGGCCGTGTCGCGGTCGCCGATCCGGCCGCGTTCGCCGCCGCCGTCGACGCCGCCCGGCCCAAGGCCGTGCCCGCGCTGGCGCGCCCGGAGCTGCTGGCCAGCACCACGTTCGACGGGGAGGTGCGCCGACGGGTCGAACTGCGGGCCGGCGAGCTGGTCGGTTACCAGAACGCCAAGGTCGCCCGGCGTTACGTCGAAACGGTTCAGGCCGTGTGGCAGCTGGAGCGCACCATCACCGACAACACCGCGTTCAGCGAGGCCGTGGCACGTGGGCTGCACAAGTTCACGGCCTACAAGGACGAGTATGAGGTCGCGCGGCTGCTGGTCGATCCGGCGTTCCTGGCCGACGTGCAGGCGCAGGTGCCCGGTGGGGAGAACCTCACCTACAAGCTGCATCCGCCCGTCCTGCGCGCCATGGGCCGCACGAAGAAGGTCGGCTTCGGACCGAAATCGCATGCGGCACTGAAGATGCTGGCCAAGGCCAAGGTGCTGCGCGGCACCAAGCTGGATCCGTTCGGCTATGCCCACGTCCGGAAAGTGGAGCGGCAGTTGCTGTCTCACTACACGGCGATGGTGCTGCGCCTCGCCGCCGAGCTGACCGTCGACAACTACGCCACGGCCGTCGAGGCCGCCGGACTGCCCGACACCGTCCGCGGCTACGAGGACGTCAAACTCGGCAACGTCGAGCTGTACTGGGCACGCCTGCGCGAGCTCGGCATCCCGGCCTGACCGGCCGCCACCCCAGATGTCCTGCCGCCACCCCTGCGGCAGTGTCAACCAGGCCGCCAAACATGCGGCAGCAGAAAGGAATCCGTAGTGACAGCTATGTCCACCCCCGTCGGAGTGTTCGGTCGCTCGCACAAGTTGAGCTCCCGCAGCCACGAGCAGGTCGTGTTCTGCGAGGACGCCGAGTCCGGCCTCAAGGCCATCATCGCCATTCACTCGACGGCGCTGGGTCCTGCCCTCGGCGGTTGCCGCATGTACCCATACGCCGACGAGTTCGAGGCGCTCGAGGATGTCCTGCGGCTGTCGTGGGGCATGACGTACAAAGCCGCGGCGGCCGGCGTGAACCTGGGCGGCGGCAAATCGGTCATCATCGGCGATCCCACGAGCGACAAGAGCGAAGCGCTGTTCGCGGCCTTCGCGCGCTACGTCAACACCCTCGGCGGGCGGTACGTCACCGCGGGCGACGTCGGCACGAACACCGACGATCTCGACATCATGGGTAAGTACACCTCGCACGTCACCGGTCGCAGCGCCGTCGCCGGCGGCTCGGGTGACAGCGCCCGTCTCACCGCGCTGGGCGTTTTCAACGCCATGCGGGCCGGCGCCGAATCCGTCTGGGGCGCAGCCACGTTGGCAGGCCGGACCGTCGGTGTCGAAGGTGTCGGCAAGGTCGGCCGGGAACTCATCGCCCTGCTGCTCGCCGATGGCGCCGACGTATTCGCCACCGACGTGAACGACGCGGCACTGCAGCGCCTGTCGAGCGATCACCCCTCGGTGCGCGTCGTCAATTCAGTTGCCGACGCCCCGGTCGATGTCTATGCTCCGTGTGCCCTCGGGGCTACTCTGACGCCTATGAGCGCTCAAACCATCGAGGCGAAACTGGTCTGCGGTGCCGCGAACAACCAGCTCGCGACGCCCGACGTCGAGCTGTTGCTCGGCCGTCGCGGCATCACCTGGGTACCTGACTTCGTCGCCAACGCCGGCGGCCTCATTCAGGTCGCCGGTGAGCTGCACAGCGCGGACCGCGCAGCCGTCGAAGCCGACGTGATCCGCATCTTCGACCGCTGCCGCGACATCATCGCCACCGCGAACGAGACGGGCATCAGCATCGGCGCCGCGGCGAACCTGTTCGCCGAACAGCGGCTCGACGGGGCCATCTGATGGGCGCCGGCGGCGGGCTTTTCCGCACCAAGTCGGTCGAGCAGTCGATCCGGGACACCGATGAACCCGATTCGAAGCTCCGCAAAGACCTGACGGCAAGGGATCTCACTGTTTTCGGCGTTGCCGTCGTCATCGGCGCCGGCATCTTCACCCTTACCGCTCAGACCGCGGGCAACATGGCGGGGCCGGCCGTGTCGGTCGCCTTCGTCATCGCGGCGATCACATGCGGGCTCACCGCGCTGTGCTACGCCGAGTTCGCCTCGACCGTGCCCGTCGCCGGCAGCGCCTACACCTACGCGTACGCCACCTTCGGCGAGCTGGTCGCGTGGATCATCGGCTGGGATCTGATACTCGAATTCGCGCTCGCGGTATCCGTTGTCGCCAAAGGCTGGTCGCAGTATCTCGGCCACGTGCTCGGCGGGACGGTGTCGCCCGTCGTGCACCTCGGGTCCGTCAAGTTCGACTGGGGTGCGCTGGTGATCATCGCCATCGTCGGCGTATTGCTGGCGACCGGAACGAAGCTGTCATCGCGAGTTTCGGCCGTCGCCGTGGCGATCAAGCTCTCCGTGATCGTGCTGATCCTCGTCGTCGGCGCCACCTACTTCAAGGCCTCGAACCTGACGCCCTTCATCCCGGCGGCGCAGCCCTCGGCGAAGGCCGACGGTGTGCACCAGTCAATGCTGGCCTGGCTCACCGGAACTGGCGGTACGAGCTTCGGGTGGCTGGGCCTGCTGACCGCCGCCAGCATCGCGTTCTTCGCGTTCATCGGCTTCGACGTCGTCGCCACCGCGGCCGAAGAGACCCGCAACCCGCAACGCGACGTCCCCCGCGGCATCTTCGGCGCGCTGGCCATCGTCACCGTCTGCTACGTCGCGGTGTCCTTCGTCCTCACCGGCATGGTGCCGTACACCCAGCTCCAAGGGGAGAATGCCACCCTCGCAACGGCATTCGCCCTCCACGGTGACACCTGGGCCAAGAACATCATCTCCATCGGCGCATTGGCGGGCCTCTCGACCGTCGTCATGGTGATGTTCCTCGGCCAGACCCGCGTCCTGTTCGCGATGTCCCGCGATGGCCTGCTCCCCAAGCGGCTCTCGCACACCGGCAAGCACGGCACCCCGGTGCGATTGACCGTCATCGTCGGTGTGGTGTGCGCGGTGCTGGCCGCGTTCGTGGACTTCGGCACGCTCGCGGGCATGGTCAACATCGGCACGCTTGTCGCCTTCATCCTGGTGGCGATCGGTGTGCCGATCCTGCGCCGGACCCGGCCGGATCTCAAGCGCGGCTTCCGCGTGCCCTTCGTCCCCGTGGTCCCGATCCTGGCGGCGCTGTCCTGCCTGTGGCTGATGCTGAACCTCGAAGTCGAGACGTGGCTGCGGTTCCTGATCTGGATGGCCATCGGCGTGGTGCTCTACTTCGTCTACGGCCGGTCGCATTCGATGATGGGACGACCGCGGCCCGAGGCGCACAAGCACCTCAACGTCACCCAGATCGCGGCGTGACGCTCAACTACACGTAACGCGAATCTCGAAGGGCTTGGTCACCATCACAGGCGGTAGCGCTGCCGTCACCCCGGTAGCGCTACCGCTGATGATGTACGTGTTGCCGTCCTTGGTCGCGGTGGCCTGACCGCCCGACATGCCCTGCTGGTAACCGAGAATGACGCCGTTGACGTTGCCCAGGATCACCGAGTGCACGGTCGCGGCGTCGGGCGTCAACACCACCGCCACTCCGGAAACCTGCTGTCCGATTGCGATGTTGAAATTACCGACCGCGTTGGTGCACACCACATTTCCCGTGATGTTCTGGCGCGCCCCGTCAACGGTCACCTCGGCTTGACCCGGCGGCGGATTGCCGGTCGGAGGCTGGGCGGGCGAGGCCGTCGCGCTGGAGGTCGACGACGTCTTGGTTGTGCTGCTTGTGCTGCTGGTCGAGCTCGTCGTCTCCGACGACGGCTTCTCGTCGCTGCACCCGGCCAGCCCCAAGACGGCGGCCATGCCCACCGCACCAATCGCAACCTGTTGCCTCACCCTGGCACCCCTCTTGTCGTCGTCAACTTGACTTCATCAACATCTACGCCGTTGAACCGGCCGCCGCATTTCTTTTCTGAGATGCGACGGCCGGCTCGTTCCGGTGGCTACGGCAACCTGCCTACATCGGCATGAAATTGCCGAACCACCAGAAGCCCCAGCGCTCGATGGCCGGGCTCCACACCACGGATGCGCCCGGAGCCCACCACGGCGGGTTCGGTTGTACCGGAGCCCACGGCGGTGGAATGGCCGGCGGCACGTTCGGCTCGGCGGCCGCGACGCCGCTGCCCAGCTCGGTCGGCGACACTGTTGCGATACCGCCGGCGACACCGAACAGTCCGGCGGCCAGGCTCCCGGTCAGCGTCATCGTTGCGGTCAGTCATTGGTGAATACCCCACGCCGGCAGCCATAAACGGACTGAGGTCAGTCGAGGCAGAACTCGTTACCCTCCACGTCCTGCATGACGATGCACGACTCGTTGATGTCATCGGCGGGCAGCAGCCGCACCCGCACCGCCCCGAGCGCGACGAGCCGCTCGCACTCCGTCTCGAGCGCCGCAAGGCGCTCGTCCCCGGCCAGCCCGGTGGCGACCCGCACGTCCAGATGCACCCGGTTCTTCACCGCTTTGCCTTCGGGAACGCGCTGAAAGAACAAGCGGGGCCCGATCCCCTCTGGATCGACGCAGGCGAACTTCGAACCTTGATGCTCGGGTGGCAGCGCGCGATCGAAGTCGTCCCACGATGCGAATCCCGGCGGCGGCGCCGGCACCACGTACCCCAGCACGTCACACCAGAATTGCGCCACGCGCTCAGGTACCGCGCAGTCGAAGGTGACCTGAAACGTCCTGACTTCAGCCATCATTCACCTCAGCGGCCCAGATTGCGGAGGCCGGCGACGGTGTCGGCCAGTGTGATGCGCGGATCGCGGTAGGTGACACCGAGGTCGCGTTCGCTCGGGGTGTCGTCCGAGTCCGGCATCTGGGTGTAGTACTGCATCGCCGCTTCGGTGAACGGCGTCTGGAACGGCAGCAACGGTCCCAGCCGATCAAGTACCTGACCGGCCATCCGCAGCACGGTGTCGGGAATCGGAACGGACAACATGGTCTTGTCACCGACCTCGCTCAGCAGCCGAGCCAGCTCGTCCACCGGAATGCGGTGGCCGCCCGCCATATAACGGCGGGGTCCCTTGCCGGGCTCGAGCAACGCCGCGTGGAGATCGGCCAGGTCCCGACCGTCGACGACGGTCCACGCCGCACTACGTCCCGGAATCGCCCCGAGCTGAAGTGCCTGGGCCACACCTTCGCCGGCCTCGCCGAACTGGTCGCCGACCGGCGGACCCATGACCATGCCGGGATAGGTGATGTTCACCGGAGCCCCGGCGTCCTGCATTCCGCGGGCGTAGATCTCGACCTGCGCTTTGGACCGCCCATAGCCGTCGGTGCCGCCGAACACCGGAAGGTCGGCCTCGAGCTTGTCGACATCGGGATTGAACAGTGCCGTGATGCTCGAGACGTGAATGATCGGATCGAGGCCCAGTTCCACGGCGCCGCCCAGCACATTTCGCGCACCGTCCATGTTGGTGCTCAGCATCTGCGCCGTCTGGTTCGGGTCGGTGGCGACCAGCGCCGCGGCGTGCAGCACGGCATCGCACCCGTCCAGCGCGCGCAGCACCGAGTCGCGATCGGTGATGTCGCCGACCACATGGTCAGAGACGTCGACGCCCAATTTGGCCACACTGGTTTGCAGCCGAGACGCGTTGCGCACCAGGAAGCGGACCGAATGAACCGCCCCGGGTTTGATGCACACCGGTTTTATTGGTGTGCAGCCTCTGATTGGGCTGTCGCTGCAGCGTAGTAGATGGTCTCGTATTCGATCGGCGGGATGCGTCCGAGACGGTGCATGAGCCGGTCAGTGTTGTACCAGTGCACCCAGTCGGCGGTGAGCAGTTCCACGTCGGTGAGCCTGTTCAGTGGCCCTCGCCGAAACGGTGAGTCATCACGGACAGCTTCGGTCTTGTACAGGCCGATGGTGGTCTCGGCCAAGGCGTTGTCGAAGGCATCGCCGACGGATCCGATCGACGGCAACAGCCCGGAGAGCAACAGCGTTTCACCAAACCGCACCGATGTGTACTGCGAACCTGCATCGGAGTGATGAATAGTGTTGCCCGACAATGGGTTACCTTCACGGCGCCGGAGTTCAGCGGCGTGCCGGATCGCCTGGCGCACGAACAGATCTGCCTTGCTGGTCGAGCAGGTCCAGCCCACGATCCGCCCGGCGTACGCGTCGATGGCGAATGCGGTGTAGACGAACACCCCGGTGGCCAGCGGCACGTAGGTGAAATCAGCCACCAACAGCATGTTGGGGGCGGGGACTCGGAATTGGCGGTCCACCAGATCCGGGGCACGCCCGGCGGCCGGATCGGCGATGGTGGTGCGGACCTTCTTGCGCCGGCGCACGCCCTGCCAGCCGTTGGCGCGCATCAAGCGTTCCACTGTGCAGCGGGCTACCGTGATGCCGTGGCGCTGCAGGTGCGCCCACATCTTGACCGCGCCGTACAACGACTCCGGTTTACGCCGGCCCGCCCGGTCAGGTTCGTAGTAGCCGGCCAGCACCTGCGTGATCACGGTGTCCCACAAGGCCCGCGCGGACGGGGGCCTGGTGAGCCAGGCGTAGAAGGTTCTCGGGGCGATCTGGCAGCCATGCTCGGACAGCACGCGGCAGATCGAAGCGACCCCGAACCGAGCACGATGCTCGGCGATGAACGCACAGATCAGCGGCGTCGCGGGTCGCTCTCCCGCGCGAAGAAACTTGTTGCCGCCTTGAGGATTTCGATCGTTTCCTCAAGCTCCTTGTTCTTGCGTTTGAGCTCCCGTAACTCCCGTGCGGTATCGGACGGGACACCCTCGCGGACCCCAGTATCGACCTCGCCCTGGTTGACCCATCGTCGCAGCGATTCGTAGGACACCCCCAACCGCTTGGCGACCGCGGTGATGCAGGCCGTGCGGGTGTCGTATTCGTCGGCATGGTCAGCGACCAACCGCACCGCCCGGGCCTTGAACTCCTCGTCGTACTTCTTCGGCATGATGCGAATTACCTTCCCTCGAAAGAAGGTGTGCATCAAACCCGGGGTGATTCACGAATGCCCCTTGTCCGCAATGGCTTTCGCACTCCAACCACCGACGAACCCGGTCCCGCCCGTGACCAGCACCCGCATGACGCCTACCCCCTCCGAAGTGAACTGCCGCTGCCCAGACGCTAGTACTTGCCATTACGCCGCAGGGTGGATCCGCGCGATGTAGACATCGCGGGTGAAGACGCGCAGCGCTTCGGGCCCTGGAGGCGCGGTGGAGGTGTAGACCGCGCCGGTCGGGGTGGTCAGGGTGACGGTGTGGCGGCCGTGCCGGTCGTATGTGGTGCGTGACTGCCAGCCGGGTTCTTCTTTGACGTAGTTGCAGTGCGCGCATTGGCCTTGACCGTTGTGCACGCTGGTGGGGCCATGCTGCGCGTGCGGCCGGATGTGGTCGGTGTGCCGAATCCTGGCGTTGCAGTACGGGGTCCGGCAGATCTGATCCCGCAGCGCGATGAACCGGGCCAGGGCTTTCGGGAACGCCCGGGATTTCGATTCCATCGCGACCAGCTTGTTGGTGCCCGGCTGGGCGTACAGGCGCCGCACCGCGGCCGCGCCCTGGGCATCGAGCGCGCCGGCCACGACGAGATCGCGGGCGATTTCGGCCGGGATCGGCCCGTACCCCTCCAGATGCGCCGGTTCTGAGCCACCGGCGAGCAGGGTCTCATCCGAGAGCACCAGGTTCGCCGTCACCGGCACCGGCGACTGCACCGGGTTGCGGCCCGTGACCCGCTGCACCATCAGGTCGGCCATGATCTGGTCGTGGGTGCGGCCCAGCCCGGCCGGTACCGTCGTGCCCGGCAGTGTCGAGGCCAGCGTGCTCGCCGCCGCATCGGACAGCGCGGTATGCATGGCGCGGCCTTCGGCGGCCGGCAGCCGCACGCTCACGGTGGCCATGCCGTCAGCGGCGGGCCGGAACCGGACATGGCGCCCGGCCGGCGCGCGGCGCATCCGCTGCACGATCGCCTCCTGATCGAGCCGGTAGGCGATCCGCTTGGCCTCGGCGGTGATCTCCGCATCACCTTTACCGTCGAGGGCGGCGGGGTCGGCGCACAATTCGGCATCCAGCAGCCGGCGATCCAGCACCGACAGGCACTCGGCCTCTTTGGTGATCAGCTCGGCTCGGTGCTCGGAGAGCACACCCGATTCCAACGCGGCCAGCGTGCACGGCATGTCCGCGACCAGGATGCGGGCCATCGCCATCAACCGCTCACCCCGATGCGGGGACTCACGCCGCGCCAACCCGATCTCCGAACCCAGCGCGGCCCGCGACACCCGCGGCCCACCCGCTCGCGCAGCCATCACCCGTCGGGCCTCCAACGCCACCGCAATCCGCGCCTGCTCGGCCGCCGCACGCGCCTTGACCCGCTCGAGCTCCGCCATGCGACCCGACAACGCCGCCTCATCGGCGTCGGGGCCCACGATAACTTCGCTCATACGTTCGAATGTACACCTTGCCCACGACAAGTGCCGCGGACCGCGACTTTTCCTGTGGTGCTGCGTATCTCGCCGTCGGCAAGCGCCGCGGCCGTAGGCTGCCCACTGTGCACGTCGACGTGATGACAGTTCCGCAGCCTCTGGTTCAGATGGGCGCACTCGCCCAGCGCGCGCAGGCAGCGGGATTCTCCGGTTTGCATCTGACCGAGACCGGCCGGACCGCATATCTGAGCGCGGCGGTCGCATCCCAGGCCGCTCCCGGCCTCGAGCTGTCCACCGGTGTCGCCGTCGCCTTTCCGCGCAGTCCCTTCGTCACGGCCGCCTCGGCCTGGGAACTCCAGGAAGCCACCGGCGGCAGGTTCAGGCTCGGTCTCGGCACCCAGGTCCGGACGCACGTGGTGCGCCGCTACGGCATGCCCTTCGAACAGCCGGGCCCGCGACTGCGCGACTACGTGCGCGCCGTGAAGGCATGCTTCACGGCTTTCCGGACCGGCAAGCTCGACCATCACGGCGATTTCTACGACATGGACTTCATCACGCCCCAGTGGAGCCCCGGCCCCATCGATGCGCCCGATCCCAAGGTCGACATCGCCGCGGTGAACCCGTGGATGCTGCGCATGGCCGGTGAGGTCGCCGACGGCGTGCACATCCACCCACTCGGCGAGCCGGGCTACGTCGCCCGCCACGTGCTGCCCAACGTGGCTGCCGGCGCCGAGAAGGCGGGCCGCTCCCCTGCCGACATCGACACGATCATCCCGGCCATGACGATCGTCGGCGACACCGACGAGGAACGGTACAACGAACGCGAGTTCGTCCGCGCCAGCATGAGCTTCTACGGCAGCACGCCGAACTACGCGTTCATCTGGGACGAGGCCGGCTTCGAAGGCACCCCGGCGCGCCTGCGGGAGAAGCAGAAAGCCGGCGACATGGCGGGCATGATGGCGCAGATCAGCGACGACCACATCGCCGCGTTCGCCACCGAATCCACGTGGGATGACTTGGCGGACAAGCTGATTGCCAAGTACGAGGGCGTGGCCAGCCGCGTGGTCCTCTACAACGCGCTCGGCGGTTCCGACCGTTTCGAGCGGTACGGCGAGATCGCCCGGCGGTTGTGCTTGCCTACGCGCCGTGCCCCGGGCTGAGATCCTTGACGTCGGCGAAGAACACCGGCCGGCTTTCGGCGCCTGAGCTTCCGCCCGCGACAGGCGCGAGTAGATGGCCGATGTGGTCGCCCATGTCGAACCTTCCGATGATCTCGCCGACGAACCATGCAAGCGCGGAATCGAGGATGCGCGTACCTTCCGGTCCGACATGCCAGTCGCATTGCCGGAATTTGTCGACGGCATCGCCGGTCTCGCCGCCGAACAGTTCGGCCAACTTCAACTCGTCGCGGGGCAGCAGGTGCACCGCGAGGTGCGTCGCCGTCCGGGCGACCGACGTCGTGTGATTCTGCGTGGACAGCCCGACGAGAAATGTCGGGGGGTCGATGCTGGCTTGCGTAGCGAAGCCGACGAGGCATCCGCCGGTCTGACCGTCGGCCTGCACCGTGACCACGAACATCGGGTAGTCGAGTAGGTCGACGAAGTCTTCAAATGCGCTGTCTGCTGTCATCACCGGTCCTGGCCTCGGGTTTTGGGATACCGGAGTTGGGGTAGCCACAGCTCAATTCTTGCAAACCGTCAACGGGCCCCGTCGATGGTCGCTACCGGAGATGGGAGTCTTCTGTGAAGGCAGTTACCTGGCATGGCCGACGAGATGTCCGCGTCGACACAGTGCCCGATCCCCGGATCGAGACACCTACCGACGCCATCATCGAGGTCACCTCGACCAACATCTGCGGATCGGATCTGCACCTCTACGAGGTGCTCGGCGCGTTCATGCACGAGGGCGACATTCTCGGGCACGAACCCATGGGCATCGTTCGTGAGGTCGGCAGCGACGTCGACGGGCTATCTGTCGGTGACCGGGTCGTCGTACCGTTCCAGATCTCCTGCGGGCATTGCTACATGTGCGACCAGCAGCTGTACACGCAATGCGAGACCACGCAGGTTCGCGACCACGGTAAAGGCGCGGCACTGTTCGGCTATTCGGAGCTGTACGGCCAGGTACCGGGTGGCCAAGCCGAATACCTCAGGGTGCCGCAGGCGCAGTTCACCCACATCAAAGTCCCTGAGGGACCACCGGATTCGCGTTTCGTCTACCTGTCGGACGTCTTGCCCACGGCGTGGCAGGCCGTCGCCTACGCCGATATCCCGGAAGGCGGCAGCGTCACGGTGCTCGGTTTGGGGCCGATCGGTGACATGTGCGCGCGCATCGCCCAACACGTGGGGTATCGGGTGATCGCCGTCGACCGAGTTCCGGAACGGCTGGCTCGGGCCACGCTGCGCGGCATCCACACCGTCGACCTCGACGCGCTTGACGGCAGCGTCGGCGACACCATCCGCGCGTTGACCGACGGCCGCGGCACCGACTCGGTGATCGACGCGGTGGGTATGGAAGCCCACGGATCGCCGGTGGCACAAGCGCTTCAGCGTATGACCGGGACCCTTCCCGACATGGTGGCCAAACCCATGATGCAGGACTTCGGCGTGGATCGACTTCATGCGCTCTACTCGGCCATCGACATCGTCCGCCGCGGCGGCACCATCTCCTTGATCGGCGTGTACGGCGGGATGGCGGATCCCCTGCCGATGCTGACGCTGTTCGACAAGCAGATTCAGTTGCGCATGGGCCAGGCCAACGTCAAGAAATGGGTCGACGACATCCTGCCGCTGCTCGGCGACGACGACCCGCTGGGCGTCGACACGTTCGCCAGTCATGTTCTGCCCCTTGATGATGCACCACATGCTTACGACATCTTCCAGAGGAAACAGGACGGTGCCGTGAAGGTGATGCTCAAGCCGTGAGTGGAAGGACCGATGACGCTACCCAGAATGCAGCCCGGCCAAGGCGATATCGCCGAGGCGCGAGACATCGTGGGCGCCGTGGCGTCGGCGTTCTCACACCAGGTCGTGGGCCAGCAGCACCTGCGTGAAACGATGCTCGTCGCGTTGCTCGGCGGTGGTCACCTGCTGCTCGAGAGCGTTCCCGGTCTGGCCAAGACGACGGCGGCGCGGGTGCTGGCCGGATCGGTCGGCGGCAGCTTCCGCCGCATCCAGTGCACGCCGGATCTGTTGCCGAGCGACATCATCGGCACGCAGATCTTCGAGGCCGACACCAACTCGTTCACCACGCAGCTGGGCCCGGTGCACGCCAACATCGTGTTGCTCGACGAGGTCAACCGATCGAGCGCCAAGACCCAGAGCGCGATGCTCGAGGCGATGGAGGAACGCCAGACCACGATCGCCGGGGTCGAATACCCGCTACCTGAGCCGTTTCTCGTCATGGCCACCCAGAATCCCGTCGACCAGGAAGGCACCTATCCCCTGTCCGAGGCTCAGACCGACCGGTTCATGCTCAAAGAGCTCGTGCACTACCCGTCGATCACCGACGAGATCGAGATGATCGACCGCATGGACGCCGGACGATACGACCGCGACCGTCATCCGGCCCCGGTGGTATCCCTCGACGACGTCCGCCGGGTGCAGGAGATCGTTCGCTCGGTCCACCTCGATCGCGCACTCGTCGCGTACGCCAGCCGGCTCGTCGCCGTCACGCGTGAACCCGCCCAACACCTACCGTCCAACCTCGCCCGACTCATCGAATACGGCGCCAGCCCCCGCGCGACCATTGCCTTCTGCCGGTCCGCCCGCGCGCTCGCCGTCATCCACGACCGCGGACACGTTGTACCCGAAGATATTTCGATGCTCGCCCACCGGGTGCTGCGCCATCGGCTGATTCTCGGTTTCGAGGCCGCGAGCGCGCGGATCACGCCCGACGCGGTGGTCGACGCGGTACTTCAGACAGTCCCGGTGCCGTGAGGCCGACATGGGGAAACACCTCGACGCCGCGAAAATTCACATCGGCCGCGACCCGGGCAGCCTGCTGGAAGGCGGCCGCTACGCGCTGATCCACACCCGGAGCCTCGAGTTCGACGAACTACGCCCCTACGTCCCGGGCGACGACGTCCGCGACATCGATTGGAAGGCGAGTTCCCGCTCCGGCCACACCCTCATCAAGCAGTTCGTGTCCGAGAAACACCACAAGATCGTGGTGGTCGCCGACGCCGGCCGCAATGTGTCGGCGCTGGCGCCGTCGGGAGAACTCAAGAAGGACATCATCATGCATGTCATCGGCGCGATCGGGCTGATGACGTTGCGCCGATCCGACGAGATCGGCCTGGTCACGGGTGACCGCCGGGGCTGCATCGACACGCGGCTGCGCCGCGGCGAGACCCATATCGAGCGCATGCTGCACCACTACCTGCAGCTGGCCGGAGAGGCACCCGCACGCAGCGATCTGCTCGTCCAGCTGCGTTGGCTCGCAACGCATTACCGGCACCGGCTGCTGGTGTTCGTGGTGTCCGACGAGCCGGACATCAGTGACGCCTTGCGCGACGTGCTGCGATCACTGACAGCCCGGCATGACGTGCTGTGGGCGTTGGTGACCGACATGCCGCCGGTGGGACGCGAAAGCGGCCGGAGCTACGACGCCGCCGATGGTCAGTTGCTGCTGCCGCCGGCCGCATTGGACCGCACTGTCGCTGAAGCCTATCGGCGCTCGGAAGACGAACGGCGCCAGAATCTTTCGGAGTTCCTGACCGTGTCTGGGGTGCCACATGCGCGAATCGGTGGGAGCACCGGAATCAAACCTGCGCTGACGGCGATGACGGGGGTCTACGCACGTGCCAGATGAGGATCTGCTGCGGTACGTGATCGGCCCCGCGCCCTATTCCGCGTGGTTGCCGTGGCTCGCGGCCGCACTGATTCTGTGCGTGATCGCCTGGTATGCCTGGCTGTTCATGGTGACGTCGGCATCGCGGCGGATCGGCGAGGTGCGGTTGATCCGCGTCGTGCGGGACGAGATGATCAAGCTGCGCGCGGTCCGGGACATTCGCGGCATCGCCCGCCGCCATCGATCCGGGGACCTCTCGGCGCCGGCCGCCGCGGCGGCGCTGAGCCGCGAACTCCGCCGGTTCCTGCGTTCGGCGACTGGGCTGCGGGTGCAGTACATGCATGTCGGCGCCATCGCGGCCGGCCCCGCGGGCGCCGCCGCACCATTGCTGTCCGAACTCGTTGACGTGCAGTTCAATCCGCGCTCGACCGTCGATGTCGGCGATGCCTGCGTGACTGCCGAAGGGCTGGTCATGCGATGGAGCTGACCTGGCGGGTTGTGGCGATCGCCGGATGCGTTGCGTTGGCGGCGGGTGTGGCGTTCGCCGTGCTGTGGCCACACCGCCACCGCCCCGGCGACTTGCGGCCGCTGGCCAACACCGACCGCCTGACGCGGCTGCCCGAGTATCGCCGGGCGCGACGCCGGAACGCGATCTCGGTGTGGTCCGCCGTCGCGCTGCTCGTGGTGGGCTTCGGCGCCGCCGTCGTGGCCACGGCACGACCGACCGGGCTGCCCGCACTGAACCACCGATCCGAAGCCGCTGCGCCACAGGACATCATGATCTGCGCCGGGGCCCCGGCGACCGATGCGGCCGTGACTTCGACACTGCAGTTTTTCGCCGATTCCGCCCGCGGATTCAGCACCGAGCGGATCGGGCTCACGTCTGCCAATCGCCGTGTCGTCCCGTTGACTCGGGACTACCAGTACGCTGCCGCGGAGTTCACCGCGTACGCCCGTCAGATCAAGCGGAGCGACGCCAGACCGTTTGTGGCGCCGGTGCGTTACACCGGCTACACCCCGAACACCGACGACCTGCTGGCGCTGTGCATGGCCGGGTTCCCGCCGGCCGCCGGCTCATCGACAACGCGCCGGTCACTCATCTATGTCGGGCCTGAAGCATCGAACGGCGATGCCGGCCGGCTCTTCACCGCCGCCGCGCTTCGAGACTTGGCTGCCGCCAATAAAATTCAGGTCGACGCGATCATCGTCGGCGATGGCGGGGGCACGGTTTCGGGGCTCGTGCACGACACCGGCGGCTGGTCACACTCTGCTACCGATATCGGTGCGTCGTTGCGCGACATCACCCGACATCCGCCGCCGGCGGATCGGACGAACGTCGCCGCCAAACCGGTCGAGACGCCGGACGTCGTGCTCCTGGTGGCCCTCCTCGCAGCGTGCGCCGCCGCATGGTGGCGACGCCGGAGCACCCAACACGCGCGATGGCGCACGTGGCGCTGGGCCGGATTCGGGGTGACCGCGCTGCTGCTGATCGCTGCCGCCATCCGCCCCACCATCGGCGCGACAGCGCCGCCGCCCCAGACCGCGGGCGCCCGCGAGCCGAACATCTTCCTGGTCGTCGACCGTTCGTCGAACATGACCGCACCGGGGCCCGACGGCCGTTCCCGCGCGGCCGAGGCGAGCGCCGACATCGCGCAACTGATCGACCGCTACCCGACGGCGCGGTTCGCCGTCGTCGGATTCGCTTCCGGGCCGGCAGTGGAGTGGCCGCTGTCGGCCGATGGGTGGAGCCTGAAGCCCGTCGTCACGACGCCCGCCACGTATCGCACCACGGAGCTGACACCGCCCGACGCCGGCGCGGCGAGTACGGTGCTGCGCTACCAGCTGCTCAGTGCAGTCCAGCAATACCCGGACGCCAAGAACCTCGTCTACTACCTCGGCGCCGGGACGCCGGAATCCGCCACGCCGCAACGGGAATTCGATCTACCAGAAGGCGTGGTCGCCGGCGGCGCGGTGCTCGGTTACGGCGACGACGCAGCCCCCACGCTGCCCGCCGTTGCCCAGCAGATCGGCGTGCCGTATGTACAGCGAACGGAAGCGGGACTGCCGGCCGAGGCACTCAGCGACGTCGGCCGCCCCGCCGAACAGCCCACCGCCCAGGGTGACAGCGGAACGGAACTCTATTGGGTGCTCTCCGGGCTCGCCGCCGTGCTCCTGCTCGTCGAGCTGTTTCTCACGTTGCGGGAAGTCGCCCGCACCCGACTGGATCGGGTGCGGCTGTGAAAACCGACCGACAGAGGCTGCGTCGCCGACTACTCCTGGTCTCGGCACCCGTCGTCGCGGTCGTGCTGATTCTCGCCGCGAAGCTGGCCTCCGTCGCAGTGGTCGGCGATTCGGTGGTCACCGATTACGTACACCGCGATACCGCTGCGCTGTCCGACGACGTCGCAATCCTGCACCGGTTCAACGTGATCGAACCGGCCCGGACGTCTTACGCCGGCGGGAGCCTCGCGGTGCTGCAGCACCGGCTCGACGACGCCGACCGCGAGTTCGGCGATGCCCTGGCTCGCACCGCGGCCGACCGGTCGTGCCCCGTCCGGGTCAACCTCGAGCTGATCCGGGAAACCCTCGGGGATCAGGCCGCCGCAGCGGGCGACCGTGACACCGCCGTCCGGCGCTACACCGCAGCCAGAGACGTCGTCACGCACGCGCCCGCCAACTGTTTCGCCGGCAATACCGACGCGGACCCCGAGCGCCGCCGGATCCGTGCCGAGGCCCTGCCCCGCCTGGACGCCAAGCTCGCGACGACGGACCGTCCGCCGACCGCGCCGCCACCGCCGCGTCCAGAGGCACCGCCGCCGGCGCCGCCACCCGCATCCGCGGACGCCTCGTCGACGCTCCCGCCGCCCCTGCCACCACCCGATGCCGGAGACCCGCTGCGAGGGCTGCAACAAATCCTGCGCGACGCGGCGTAGTGACGGCGGCAGGTGTGCCCGCAGTGTGGTCCGGGTATGCACCATCGGTGAGTGACACCGCCCTGTTGATCATCGACATGTTCAACGACTACCGGCACGAAGACGGTGAGGACCTTGCGACGAACGTCGCCGAGATGCTCGATCCGTTGCACCGGCTGCTCACTGCGGCGCGGTCACACGGCGGTGTGGACGTCGTGTACGTCAACGACAACCATGAGGACTTCAGCGTCGGTGGCGAGGGCATCGTCGAAGCCGCATTGTCCGGGCGTCATCCCGAACTCGTCAGGCCGCTGGCCCCGACGGACGGCAGCACCTTCCTGACCAAAGTGCGGCACAGCGTCTTCTATGCGACCGCGCTCGACTACCTGCTGCGGCAGCGTGGTGTCGGGACGCTGATCCTGACGGGACAGGTCACCGAGCAGTGCATTCTCTACAGCGCCCTCGACGGGCACCTGCGGCACTACGACGTCATCGTCCCGCCAGACGCGGTCGCGCATATCGACCCGCAACTCGGCGAAGCGGCCCTGAAGATGATGCAGCGCAACATGGGAGCCCAGATCGTCGAATCCGCGCGGTGCCTGGATCTGGACAGCCAGCCGCGGGACTAATTTACACTCCTGTCAGTAGCGCAGGAGGGGGCGTCGATGAAGGTGCGGGTAATCGCCGGCGTGGTGGTCGTCATCGCGTTGTACATCACGACGATTGCGCTGTATGCGAGCACCGGACTGGGACACCCCAGCCAGCTCAGCGAAGCGACGCCGACAACAGACGGCACCACCGTGACCATCGACCTGAACGAGGTCCATTCGGTCAAGGGCGACATGGTCGCCAACGTGACAGTGGTGCCCGGACCGGCGCTACTGGATCCCCAAACACATGGCCTGCTCGAAGACCTCAGTGTCGCAGTGCAATCCGCGGTCACGCCCACCCGGCGTACATGGACGAAAGGGATGGTGCCCGACGTGTTCCCGGTCGCGCTGATCCTGTCCGGCGACCCTGGCGGTTACCCGTTCGATCGCTACCGATCAGGCCCGATCACCGTCGAACTGTTCCGTGGCGCGTCGCATGTACCGATCCGCGTGACGCCCGCGTTCTTTGATCGCGTGCCGGGCTGGATGTTCCATACTCCGGCCGACCGGAATGGCGCCATACCGGGCGTCCGTCGCGTCGACGCGCAACGCTCGCCGAGCACAGCCGCGTTCGCCGCGGTGCTCGTCGGCGCACTCATCACCATTGCCACGTTGGGTGCGGTCGTGGCCGTTCAGACCGCGCGCAACCGCCGCAGGTTCCAGCCGCCGATGACGACATGGTTTGCCGCAATGCTTTTCGCCGTGGTGCCACTGCGCAACGCACTGCCCGACGCGCCACCCATCGGAACATGGATCGACGTGTCGGTCGTGCTGTGGGTGATCGTGATATTGGTGGCGTCGATGAGTCTCTACATCACGTGCTGGTGGCGGCATCTCAAGCCCGAATAGGGTGTACCGGGCTCGACATCGGGTACCAGCCCACTGTGAACACGACACCACCTGCGCCGCCACCGACAACTCCCATGGACACCGTGGCCGAACTCGCCGCCCGCCTGCGGGTGGATTCGATTCGATCCAGTACCAGCGCGGGATCCGGTCATCCCACGTCGAGCATGTCGGCGGCGGATCTCGTCGCTGTCCTGATCGCCCGCCATCTGCGCTACGACTGGCGCGATCCGGCCGCCGTCACCAACGACCACCTGATCTTCTCTAAGGGGCACGCGTCGCCGCTGCTGTATTCGGCGTACGCGGCCGTCGGTGCGATCACCGACGAAGAGCTGATCGACGGCTACCGCCGGTTCGGGCAGCGCCTGCAAGGTCATCCCACCCCGGTGTTGCCGTGGGTGGACGTCGCAACCGGCTCACTCGGCCAGGGGCTGCCCGACGGCATCGGACTCGCGCTGGCCGGGAAATACCTCGATGGCCTGCCCTACCGGGTCTGGGTGCTGTGCGGCGACAGCGAGATGGCCGAAGGCTCCATGTGGGAAGCACTCGACAAGGCGTCCTATTACAAGCTGGACAACCTGGTCGCCCTCATCGATGTGAACAGGCTGGGACAGCGCGGCCCGACGGACCTCGGCTGGAACGTCGCGGCCTACGAGCGGCGGTGTCAGGCTTTCGGCGCCCGCACGCTGGTCATCGACGGCCATGACCTCGCCGCGGTCGATGACGCGCTGGCAAGCGTGGCAGCGCCGGAAGCGGTGGACCGGCCGACGGTGATCATCGCCAAAACCGTCAAAGGCAAAGGGTTCTCGGAGGTAGAGGACAGCCCGGACTGGCATGGCAAACCCTTCCCCGAGGACATGGCCGAACGGGCCATCGCCGAACTCGGCGGCCGGCGCCGGCTGATCGTGCGCAGCCTCGAGCCGCCGGCTCCCGCGCCGACGGAGGAGTGGGACGCCGTCGAGGCCGTGGACCTCCCCACTTATGAGCTCGGCTCGGACGTCGCCACCCGGAAGGCCTACGGTGCTGCCCTGGTTTCCGTCGGCAGTCGCAATCGTCACGTGGTCGCACTCGACGGCGAGGTCGGAAATTCCACCCACGCAGGCGAATTCGCGCAGAAATTCCCCGACCGCTACTTCGAGATGTTCATCGCCGAACAGCAGATGGTGGCCGCGGCCACCGGCCTGGGCGTCCGCGGCTACATCCCGTTCGCGTCCACGTTCGCGGCGTTCCTGACGCGCGCCTACGACTTCATTCGCATGGGCGCGATCTCGGGCGCGAATGTGAAACTCGTTGGTTCCCATGCCGGTGTCGAAATCGGCGCAGACGGTCCCTCGCAGATGGCACTCGAGGACATCGCGATGATGCGCGCCGTCCACAATGCCGTCGTGCTCTACCCGAGTGATGCCACCAGCACCGTCGCATTGGTGCACGCGATGGCCGAGACACCGGGAATCTCTTACCTGCGCACCACGCGTGGCGCCTACCCGGTGCTGTACGACGCCACCGAGGAGTTTCCGGTGGGCGGTGCCAAGCTCTTGCGCGTATCCGAGGCCGACGACGTCACCCTGATCGGCGCCGGCGTGACGGTGCACGAATGCCTCAGCGCGGCAAACCAACTCGCCGGCGAAGGCATCACCGCGCGGGTCATCGACTGCTACTCGGTCAAGCCGATGGACGCGGCGACCGTCGCCGCAGCCGTCGGCGCCACCGGCGGCCGCGTCGTCGTCGCCGAGGATCACCACCCCGAGGGTGGTCTCGGGTCGGCGGTGCTCGACGCCCTCGTCGCTCACGAGCTGGCCGATATCCGCCTCGCGCATCTGGCGGTCCGCGGGATGCCCGGGTCGGGAACGACACGCGAGCTGCTCGCCTGGGCCGGCATCGACGCAGACCACATCCGGGAGGCCGCGACGATGCTGATCGCCAAGAGCGTGGTCGGCAGCCACTGAAGACCGGGCTTGCAACAATGGGACATATGGGCGAGCAGAGCTTGTGGATGCAGAAGGTCGAAGCCGATCCGGGCCACTCACAGTGGTACATCGAACGGTTCCGGACCCTGGCTCGGGATGGTGAGGACATCGTCGGCGAAGCCCGCCTGATCGACGCGATGGCCGCCCGCGGCGCGCGGATCCTCGACGCCGGCTGCGGCCCCGGCCGGGTCGGCGGATACCTCGCAGCGGCCGGGCACGACGTCGTCGGGGTGGATGTCGATCCCGCTCTGATCGCCGCCGCCGAAGCGGACCACCCCGGACCACGCTGGCTGGTGGGCGACCTCGCCGAACTCGACCTGCCGGCCCGCGGGATCCCAGAACCGTTCGACCTGATCGTGTCGGCCGGCAACGTGATGACGTTCGTCGCCCCGAGCACCAGGGTGCAGGTGCTCTCCCGGCTCCGCGCCCACCTCGCCGACGACGGCCGCGTGGTCATCGGCTTCGGCGCGGGCCGCGACTACGAGTTCAACCAGTTCTTCCAGGACGCCAGCCAAGCCGGCCTCACGCCGGATCTACTGCTGTCCACCTGGGATCTGCGGGTCTTCACCGACAAATCCGACTTCCTGGTCGCGGTCCTCATCCCGATCCCGCCCCGGTAGCGTGGCACCGGTGAACTTCTCCCGCGTGTCTTCCACCGTTGCACTGACCGCCTGCGCCGCCTCACTCGCCGTCGCCCTCACCGCGTGTGGCTCCGACGAAAAGGCACCGGCGGCGACCACCACCCAGGCGCCGCTGGTGACCACGACCCCGAGCGCGGCGACCGCGCTCGACAACTCCTCGACCGCGGCCGCCCGCACCTGCCCGACGGCAGAAGGACAGGGCGGCGCACCCGAGTGGACGCTCAACGGCGCGACCGGCAGCGTGGCCGTGACGGGATCCACCGACACTGCGGCCCCGGTCGTCACCGTCAAGGGCCCGTTCAGCGTGAACCAGACCCAGGTACAGACGCTGAAGGCCGGCACCGGCCCCGTCGTCCCCGAAACCGCGACGGTCTCGGTCTGCTACGCGGGCTTCAACGGCCGTGACGGATCAAAGTTCGACAGCGCCTACGACCGTGGCGCGCCGGCCACCTTCTCGCTCATGCGCGTGGTGCCCGGCTTCCAGAAGGCCATCGCCGGGCAGAAGGTCGGCTCCACCGTCGCGGTCGCGATGACGTCGGCCGACGGCTACCCCGACGGCCAGCCGAGTGCGGGCATCGAGAAGGGTGACTCGCTGGTCTTCGCGATCAAGATCCTCGACGTGTCGAACTGATCATCGGGCTGCGGCTTCGCGGCGAACCTGTTATCAAGAACTTGGTTCATCGTTACCGCGAAACACCGTCGAGCAAAGGCGGCCCCGACCTGAACTGACGCCACAATGGAGGCGTTGGAGTGCCGCGCTGGGGAGGACAGCGCAGCATGTCAGTAGGTCGCCGCTGCCGCGACGGGAGGATATATGCGCAGCTCAGTCGGCACCGTCACCGTTGTCATGGTCGCTGCCCTGACGGCAGGATGTGGTAGCACCGCGGGCACGGCAGTGCCGGTGACCACGCCGCCGCTCGTGGCCCGGCCCCTGGTCGAACGTGAACTGGATGGTCTGCTGCTCAGCCCCGAGCAGGTCAACGCGACCATGGGGTCGGCGGCCATGACGGTGCTCAGCGCCCAGGCCACCATGTCGGACAACAGTGCCACGATGGCGCCGCCCGAGTGTCTCGTCATCGACGGCGCCGCAGAAGCCGCGGTGTATGCGGGCAGTGGCTTCTGGGCCGAGCGCGAGCAGAGCATGAACGACGGGGACAAGTTCACCCACTACCTGAAGCAGGCTGTGGTCCTGTTCCCGACGCAGGACAAGGCGCAGGAGTTCTTCAACACGTCGGCGCAGCTGTGGCCGGCGTGCAAGCAGTACACGCACACGCAGAGTCAGTCGCAGTGGTCCGTCGGGCCGATCACCAACGCGCACGACACACTCAGCGTGGTCTCTACAGAGCAAGACGCGGCCGCACCCGGTTGGGCGTGCGGCCGCGCCTTGGCACACAAGAACAACGTCATCATCGACATCAACACGTGCAGTCCCGATCCGGCGGACACGGCGGTCCAGATCGCCAACCAGATCGGTACCAACGTCGCAGCACGATGGTGACGACGGCGGTTATCCGCCGTTGGTGACCGGGTTCGACGTCAGCGGGATGAAGCCGTCGTTGATCCAGACGCCCCAGCGACCTCCCCATGCCGAGGTCCACACCACGGGCTGACCGTCCCACGCCTCAGCCGGCTTCTTCGGGGCCCACGCCGGCGGCTCCTCACCCAGTCCGGGCGCCGGTGGCGGCGGCTGAGCGGCGGCCAGCGGCATACCGATGCCGAGCGCGGCCGCGGCGAGCGAACCGGCGACGGCTGCGGCGGACAAGGTCTTTCTGACGGTCGACATGCGCATGCTCCTCTGTGATTACTTAGCGTGTGTAATCACATTACCCCGCGCGCTCAGTGCGATGGGGTGGGCGCGAATCCGGCAGCCGGTGGTGCCGCGCCGGGACCACCCGGAGCCGGGGTCGCCGGCGCCGAACCCGGGGCGTCGTAATACCCGGGCGGCGGCGGGCCGTTCAACGGGTAATAGCCCGGAGGCAGCGCCGGTCCGCCGGTCTTGGGTCCGGTGTCGACGATCGGGTTCGACGACCCTGGATCGGTCAGTGAGATGAAGCCCGGGGGCAGTTTGGGCGCCGGCCCCGCACCGGGCGGTGGCCCGGGGGCCTCCTCGGGCGGCATCGTGAGCGCCTCGATCGGGTTGCCGCTGTGGAACGTGTGCCAGATGTCCCGCAGGTAGCCGAGCTGGCCCGGAGTGCTTCCCGCGCCGTAGGTCTGGTCCTGCAGCTCGGGCACCGTCGGAGCGCCGATCGGCGGCGCGGCCACCGGGCCGCTGGGACCGCTCGCGGGCTCCACGACCGGCTGACCGGGTGCGGGTGTCGTCGGTGTGGCGGGGTCCGCCGCAGCCGGACCGGCCGCAGCGAGCGCACCGGCCAGCAGAATGCCGCCGACGATCACTGGCGGCTGGAAACGCTGTCGCTCGGTCTTCAAGATGCTCGTCTGTCCTTTCACCGGCGTCCGTAACGGGTCAGGCTATCGCGTGTACCGGCCCCCGTCATCTCGTTCGGACCTGAAAAGCCCGGTATGCCGACCTGACTTCCTCGACCCGCGCCGCCGCGATTCCCCACGGTTTGTCGACGCCGACCCGTTCGTCGAGGTCCCACAGCACGCAGACCTCATCGGGTCCGGCGACTTTCTCCCAGGCGATGACCGTCCGACGGAGTTGCTCGTGCATCGGCTCCGAGACGGCACCGGCGGGCGCCCCGCCTTCGGGATGATGGTGCAGGAACTGGCCATACGCCGCGTCACAGAACGCCGAATACCTTGCGGTACAGAGAATCAGGCCGTGCCAGGCCTCGTCGACGGCGTGCGACGGCATACCGATCACCTGACCGTCCCGCATGGCCGCGCCGCAGCACCGCAACCACTGCCGCAGGCCCTCGGTCACGAGATCCCGCGGCTGCCACGGACACGTCTTGTACACGGCCTCGGGCAATTCCAGATCGGCCACCGCGGCGTTCATCTGGTCCAGCGGCCCCTGACGCTTGAATCGCACACCGCAACTCTAGGTCGGTACGGTTCTCACGGGCATCCGCGCCCAGCCGCGCACGCTCGAGGTCCGGGCCCGTTGCGCATTCGGGTAGTCGACCTCCCAGTCGCGCCACCGCGCGAGCACCTCCTCGAACGCGACGCGCGCTTCCAGCCGGGCCAACGCCGCACCGAGGCAGAAGTGGATGCCCTGGCCGAAACTGAGATGCCCGGCATGGCGGTGGATGTCGTAGCGGTCCGGGTCGGCGAAGTGCCGATGATCCCGATTCGCCGATCCGTTGAGCAGCAACAGGTACGAGCCCTCGGCCACCCGCCGCCCGTGCCATTCGACATCGCGTGCCACGTACCGAGCCTGCACCGGCGACGGCGCCTCGAAGCGCAGCGTCTCCTCCACCGCCGCCGGGATCAGCGCCGGATCGGCCACCAGGGCGCGCCGTTGATCGGGGTGCTCGCCCAGGAGCTGACCCATGAATCCGATGAGCCGGGCGCTTGTTTCGTTGCCGGCGCCGGCAATCATCGCGGTGTAGGCCAGCACCTCGCCGCGCTCGAGCGGCCGCTGCACCCCATCGGCTGTCTCGACCTCGGCGGTGAGCAGATCGGTCATCAGATCATCGGAGGGATGGCGTGCCCGCCAGTCGATGTACTCGGCGAACGCCACCATCGAGTCCTGGAAGATCGCCGCGCTGACGTCGCCGCCACTGCCGTCGGACCCGACGGCGATGCGCTCGTCGGTGCCGTCCCGGATCATCTGCTGATCGGACTCGGGTATGCCCAGCAGATATCCGATCGTCCGCATCGCCAGGACGGCGCCCAGCTGCGTGACGAAGTCGAAGCCGTCGGCGTCGCGCAGTGGATCGAGGGCGCGGCAACAGAATTCGCGCACCAGACCCTCGACCGCGAGCATCCGGCGCGGCGTGAAAACCCGCGACAGGAGCCGGCGGTGCAGGTCGTGCAACGGTGGATCTTCGAACAGCAGGATGCCGGGCGGCACCTCGATGCCGCTGAACAGGATGTCCGCCGTGGTGCCGCGCCCGGAACGGTAACTGCTCCAGTCCGGAAGTGCTTGCGCGACATCGGCATAACGGCTCAGTGCGTAGAAATTGTGTTTCTCGTTGTAGTACAACGGCGCCTCGGCCCGCATCCGCGCCCAGATGGGGTACGGATCGTCGTCGATGAGGTAATCGAAAGGGTCGTAATATAATTCGGCCTCGATCATCTACCGTCCTGTCATCGGCTGATTGGGAACCCCGGGGAACAGCTCGGCCTCGGGTCCGGCGGTCACCCAGCCCGCCAGTTTGGTCGCGAGATGCGGCGCGAACACGGCGCCGTAGAGCAGGTTGCCCACCACGACGACCGCGACGACGGACAGCACGGCGGACTGGGTTCGCGTGGCCGCCCGCTTGTCGGCCCAGACCTCGACGACGCTCCGCCCCGTGCCGTCGGTGCGGCCCAGCAGGTAGGTGAACACCATCATCTGGATGCCCATGGCCAGCGAGTCGTAGATCGGGTACTGGTTCCGGGTGCCCTCCCACAGGCCCAGACCCGGGATGACGCGGCCGTAGTAGAACACGCCGAGCCGGGCCCCGAGGATGGCGTTGAACGCGAAGGCCCAGCAGAAGCCGACGACCAGGCCGACGGTGAGCATCGTCGTCGGCTGGCGCAACTGCCAGCGGCGGCAGAGCCATCGGCCGATGGCCGCGGCGATGACCGCGGGCAGCGCGAAGTACGACATGTAGCCGATCGGGACCGGCGCCGGCAGCCCACCCCACGTCATGTTCAGCGGCCACCAGGCCGGCATCCGCGGAATGGCCGGCGCGAACTGCGCATACATCGCCCAGTCATACGGGGCCTCGATCCACGAGAACGACAGTGCCGAGATGCACAGCAGCAGAAGGGGATGCAACCGGCGACGGCGCACGCTCAGGTAGACCCCGAGCAGCACGAAGGCGAGTCCGCCCACGTAGGCGAATGCGATCGCAGTCGTCATCAGCGGTGTCAGCCCGGAATTCATCGCGGCTCGCCACCGTCAGTGCCACGACGGGCCTGCGGATCGAACCGCAGCACCGCGGCGTAGACCCCGAGCACCAGCCCGAACAATGTGCCGAGCATGACGACTGCGCCCATCGCGGTCCTTTCTGGTGGGAGAACCAGAGTTTTGGATAGTAGACACTATCCACAAAATGAGCGTCAAGGGCCGCTATGTTTGAACACCGTGGCCCTGCCCGAAACGCCGACAGCTACGCCCACGCCCCGCCGCCCGCGCGGCGAGGCCCGTCGGCTACTGCTCGCCGAGGCGCAGAACCTCTTCTCCCGCAAGGACTATCGCAGCACCACCACGCGGGAGATCGCCGACGCGGCCGGCGTCACCGAGCACCTGCTGTTCCGGTACTTCGGTTCGAAGGCAGGCCTGTTCCGCGAGGCGATCGTGCTGCCGTTCACCGACTTCGTCGACGGCTTCGCCCGCACCTGGCAGACCCTGCGGCCCGAAGACACCGATGAACAAACCCTGGCAAGGCATTTCGTCGGTCAGCTCTATGACGTCCTCGCCGAACACCGCGGGCTGCTGCTCACGCTCGTTGCCGCCGAAGACCTCGGTGACGAGATGGAAAGTGCCGGCCTCGCCGACATCCGGGCTGCCCTCGCGACACTGGGCCGGATCAGCACCGAGGGCATGCAGCTGCGTGGCCTCACCTCGGACCAACCCGACCTGGCCGCGCATTCGACGGTGGCCATGATCGTGGGGATGGTGGCCCTCCGCTCGACGCTCTTCGGAGACGCCCCGCCGTCGCGCGACGCGATCGTCGACGAACTGGTGCAGGCCACCCTGCACGGGTTCCTGCACCGCACCACCTGAAGCGTCAGACCGTCACTGTGGCCTGCCGCCACGCTTCCCAGCGCCGCAGCGCCAGCCGGCACGGCTCCTCGAGCAGCGCGTAACTCACCGCGGCCACCGCGAAGCCGAACGTCGTCGTCAGGACCATCACGACCGGTAGCGCGCCGGGGAACGTCGTCTGCCCGATCATGGCGAGCACCATGTCGAGGGCGGCGAGGTGCCAGAGGAACAGGCCGTACGACCAGCGGCCGAGCGTCACCATCGGGGCGCTGGCCAGTACCCGGTGCCGGCCGTCCGGGACGTCCAGGACCAGCGGCGCCAGCAGGGCCCAGGCGATGACGGCCCCGAGCGCCGTCCGCACGATGAACTGGCCGAGGGTTGCGTGCTGGTGGCCGCCGGGCATGGCCAGCGGCGATGCCGCCACCAGGAACGCGACGACCGCCACCGCCATCAGGATCGAGCGCTGCCGAACCAACCGATGTGCCCAGCCGTACGGCCGGAACATCCACTCCGCCAACAACATCCCCACGGCGAACCACGAGGCGTAGGCCGGCAGCCAGTTGAGCGGATTGGCCCCGTGGTACGCCGGGATCGGCAGATAACCCCAACCGAAACTGAGCAGCGCCACGCCCGCGATCACCGGAACGCGCAGGCGCAGTGACACTTTCGCGACCAGGATCGCCAACACGGGCACCACGAGATAGAAGGCCATCTCGACCGACAGGCTCCACATCTGCGTGAGCCCGGCGATCAGCGTCTTGGGGACGAAGACCTGCGTCAGGGTCAGATTTGCGAGCCACACCGCCCGGTCCGCGCGGTGGGCGTCCGGCAGCAGGGTCAACACCGCGACCACCGTCAGCAGATACGCGGGCATGATCCGGACCAGCCGGGACCGGTAGTACGGCGCCGCCTCCGGTTCGGGTCGCAGCCCGTGCGCCGCAGCGGCGTGACCACGCCACAGCAGGAAACCCGACAACGCGAAGAACACGGCCACCGCCAGGTCGAAGCGCGCCAGCAACCGGCCGGCAACCCCGTCGGTGTAGCCCGTCTGCAATGCCACATGCGTGAGCACCACACCCAGGGCCGCGGCCGCCCGCAGGCCTTCGACCGCAGGCAGGAACCCACGGGTGCCGCTGACGGGCTCGGCGGCAGGGGCGGTCATGCGCCCAGTCTGCCCGAGAAGCGCGCTCAGCTACCGAAAAGCCCCGCATCGACGACCCGCATGACCGGCGCGCCGTCCTCGTCGGACGCGCGCAGGTCGACCTCCACGTCGATGCCCCAGTCGTGATCGTGCGCCGGGTCGTCCAGAATCTGCCGGACGCGCCACACGTCGGGCGCCCGGTCGAAGATCAGCATCGCGGGGCCGCGCGCGTCGGCCCCGGTGCCGATGTCCTCGTGTTCGGCGAAGTACTGCTCCCCCACCTCTTCCCAGCGCTGCGCCGTCCACCCCGACCCCGAGTCCAGGGCCCCGAGCTCGTCCCAGCGGTGCCGGGCCCACAGCTCCACGCGCCGGAACAGCGCGTTGCGGACCATAGCGGTGAATGCCCGCTCGTTGCCGGTGAGCGGCCGCACCGGCGCCATGACCGCCACCTCGTCGACCTGATCGGCGCTGGTCAGTTGCTCCCATTCGTCGAGCAGGCTCGAATCGACCTGGCGCACAAGCTCACCCAGCCATTCGACGATGTCAGTGAACTCGTCGGTCCGGGCGGTGGCCGGTACTCCGGAGCGCAGCGCCTTGAAAGCATCGGACAGGTACCGCAGCACCGCGCCTTCGGTGCGGGTCAGGCCGTAGGCACTGACGTACTCCTTGAACGTCAGCCCCCGCTCCCACATCTCGCGCACGACGGACTTCGGGGCCGGGTGCCCGTCCGCGGCCCACGGGTTGCTCCGGCAGTACACCTCGAAGCAGTGCGTCAGCAGCTCATCGAGCGGACGCGGATAGGTGATGTCGTCGAGCAGTTCGATGCGTTCGTCGTATTCGATGCCTTCGGCCTTCATCGTCGCGACGGCCTCACCCCGGGCCTTCTTCAGCTGGGCCGCCAGGATCTGGCGCGGGTCCTCCAGCGTCGCCTCGATCACCGAAACCACGTCGCGCGCAAACGTTTCCGAATCCGGGTCGAGCAGCTCGACCGCAGCGAGCGCGAAAGTCGACAGCGGCTGGTTCAGTGCGAAATCGGGCGGCAGGTCGACCGTGAGCCGGTAGCGGCGCCCATCGGGTTCCGGTTCGGCCAGCCGTTCCAGCACGCCGGCCTGCAGCAGTGAGCGCGCGATCCCTACCGCCTCACGGATGTGCCGCAGTTGCCTCTTGCGCGGCTCATGGTTCTCACCGAGCAGCCGGCGCATGGCCAGACAGGGGTCACCGGGACGGTCGACGACGTCGAGAATCATGGCCGTGGACACCCGCATGTTGCTCGTGAGTGCTTCCGGCGCGGCCTCGACCAGGCGCTTCATGGTGTTCTCACCCCACGGCACCATGCCGTCGGGCGCTTTGCGGCGCACCAGCTTTCGGCGCTTCTTCGGATCGTCGGCGACCTTGGCGAACTGCTTGAGGTTCTCCACCTCGTGCTCGGGGGCCTGCACCACGACGGTGCCCGCGGTGTCGTAGCCGGCCCGCCCGGCGCGGCCCGCGATCTGGTGGAACTCACGGGCATTGAGCAGCCGGGTACGGGTGCCGTCGTACTTCGACAACGCCGAGAAGACGACGGTGCGGATCGGCACGTTGATGCCGACGCCGAGGGTGTCGGTGCCGCAGATGACCTTCAGCAGCCCGGCCTGGGCGAGCTGTTCCACCAGGCGCCGGTACTTGGGCAGCATGCCGGCATGGTGCACGCCGATGCCGTGGCGCACGAGCCGTGACAGCGTCGAACCGAACGCCGTCGTGAAGCGGAAGCCCCCGATGTGCTCGGCGATGGCGGCCTTCTCCTCCTTGGTGCTCACGTTGACCGACATCAGCGCCTGCGCCCGCTCCAGCGCGGCGGCCTGGGTGAAGTGCACGACGTAGATCGGCGCCTGCTTGGTCTGCAACAGGTCGGCGATGGTCTCGTGCATCGCGGTGGTGGCGTAGCTGTAGAACAGCGGCACCGGGCGCTCGGCGCCGGCCACCAGAGCCGTCGGCCGGCCGGTGCGGCGGGTGAGGTCCTCACGCAGGACCGTGACGTCGCCGAGCGTCGCCGACATCAACAGGAACTGGGCCCTGGGCAGTTCCAGCAGCGGCACCTGCCAGGCCCAGCCGCGGTCGGGGTCACCGTAGAAGTGGAACTCGTCCATCACCACGAGCCCGATGTCCGCGTCGGCACCTTCCCGCAGCGCGATGTTCGCGAGGATCTCGGCCGTGCACGCGATGATCGGCGCGCCGGCGTTGACCGCGGCATCGCCGGTGAGCATGCCGACGTTGGCGGCGCCGAAGACGTCGCACAGGGCGAAGAACTTCTCACTGACCAAGGCCTTGATCGGCGCGGTGTAGTAGCTGCGCCGGTTCGCCGCCAGGGCGAAGTACACCCCGCCCGTGGCCACCAGCGACTTGCCCGAGCCGGTCGGCGTCGCCAGCACCACATTGGCGCCACTCACCAGCTCGATCAGGGCCTCCTCCTGCGCCGGGTACAGCGCGGTCCCCGACTCCTCGGCCCACGCGGCGAACGACGCCAGCAGTTCGTCGGGGTCAGCGCCCGTCGCGCGCAGCGCGGACAGGTCGGCGGGGTCGTCCAAGAGAGATATGCGGGGTGCCATCGTGTGCTCCAGCCTGCCCGATCACCGGCCGGACGTCCGCGCCGGGCGGACACTTGGGCAGGATGGCTCGTGTGACGTGGTTGATCCCCGACGCGCTCATCGTGGCGCTGTCCCCGATGGCGGTCCTGCCGCCGGTGCTGCTCCTGCTGTACTCGGACCGGCCCCGCAGCACCGGCCTGACCTACCTCTGCGGGTGGCTCGTCGGGATGGCCGCCGTCATCAGCGCAGTGGTGCTGGTCTCGCCCGTCGGGCAGTCGCACGCCGCCGCGACCAGTTCGCGGTTGCAGCTCGGCATCGGCATCGTGCTGGTCGTGCTCGGTGTCGTCACGTGGCTGCGGCGCAGGCACTACGCGCAGGCGACGGGCTGGCTGACCCGGCTGCAGTCCGCGTCGCCACTGGTCACCGGCGTCACCGGACTGGTCTTCGCCGTCGCGAACCCGAAGTTCATCCTGGCGTGCGTCGCGGGCGGCGTGGCCATCGACGCCCTGCTGACCGCACCCACCGAAAAAGCCGGTGCCATCGGCTTTTTCGTCGCCCTGGCCGGATCCACCACCGCCGCTCCCATCGTGGCGCACCTGGTGGCCTCGCGGTACGCCGAGAAGGGCCTGGAGCGGATGCGCCACTGGGTACAGGAACACACCGCCGCGATCACCGCCGTGACGCTGACGGCCGTCGGCACGCTCCTGATCGTGGTGGCGGGGATCCCCACCGCCGCGGCCGATCAGGTCGCCAGACTCCAACCCGTCGTACTCGAACGGTTCGATCACGACCCCGTCGCCTTCACCGAGGGCATGTTCGTCGACGGCGCGACGCTGTATGAGAGCACGGGTCTCGAAGGAAAATCCGAGCTGCGCGAACTCGACGCCGATACCGGCCAGTTGCGTCGCGTGGTCCCGCTGCCGCCCACCTATTTCGGTGAGGGCATCGCCGACGCCGGCGCGCACCTGTGGCAGCTGACCTACGAGAACGGCGTCGCCATCGAGTGGGACAAGGCCACGCTGACCATGCTGCGGGAGGTACCGCTCGACGGTCAGGGCTGGGGCCTGTGCCGCGCCGGCGACCGGCTGATCCGCAGCGACGGGTCCGCGGTACTGCGCGTTCACCGTCTCGACGACATGCGCGAAACCGGCACTCTGGCCGTGACCTACAACGGAATTCGAGTGCCGGGGCTCAACAGCCTCGACTGCGTCGGCAACCGGATCTGGGCCAACGTGTTCCCCACCGACCAGATCATCGAGGTCGACGCCGCCACCGGCGTCGTCAGGGCGGTCGTGTACGCCACCGGTCTGCGCGAGGCTGCCTGGCACGGCGAAGCCGGGGTGCTCAACGGCATCGCGCACCTCGGCGGGCCCGACGGAAACGGACAGTTCCTGATCACGGGCAAGTACTGGCCCGCCGTGTACCGCGTCCGGTTCGATGCGGCGACCGAAGCGGAAATTCAGGTGCGCTGACGGCCGCCGGGTGTGACGATCAGCGCCATGCCGAGTTCCCTGATCGAGGTCCGACGCCAGTACAGCCGGTCCGATGAGGTCGCCCTCATCGACGCCGTCCACGATGCGCTGGTCGCCGCGTTCCGGATCCCGGTCGGCGACAAACACGTCCGGCTGGTGGCCCATGAGCCGCACCGGGTTTCGCACGCGCCGCATCTCGCGCACCCCGAGCGGTACACCCTGGTGACCATCGACTGTTTTGCCGGCCGGTCGGTGGCGGCCAAGCGCGAGCTGTACAGAGAGATCGTTGGCCGCCTTGCCGCCTTCGACATTCCGGCCGACCACATCACGATCCTGCTGCGCGAGAGCGCGCTGGAGAACTGGGGCATCCGGGGCGGCCAGGCCGCCTGCGACGTCGGCCTCGGCTTCGATGTGAATGTCTGATCGCGTATTCACGGCCGCCCCGCGGCGATAGGCTCGGAGAGCTCATCGGAAACAAGCTCAGCAAGGAGCAGTCCATGACTCTCGAAGCAGTTGCGACGTCTTTCGAGCAGAACGTCGCCGACGTGCAGGAGTATTTCGACAGCCCCCGTTTCGACGGCATCACGCGGCTCTACACCGCGCGGCAGGTCGTCGAACAGCGCGGCACCATCCCGTCCGACTACCCGGTGGCCCGGCAGGCCGCCGAGGCGTTCTATCCGCGGCTGCGCGAACTGTTCGCGCAGAAGAAGAGCATCACGACGTTCGGGCCGTACTCCCCCGGCCAGGCCGTGGTGATGAAGCGGATCGGTATCGAAGGCATCTACCTCGGTGGCTGGGCCACCTCGGCAAAGGGCTCGATCAGCGAGGACCCCGGGCCAGACCTGGCGAGCTACCCGCTGAGCCAGGTGCCCGACGAGGCCGCCGGCCTCGTGCGCGCCCTGCTGACCGCGGACCGCAACCAGCAGTACCTGCGCCTGCAGATGACCGAGGAACAGCGGGCGGCCACCCCGGCGATCGACTACCGGCCCTTCATCATCGCTGACGCCGACACCGGCCACGGTGGAGATGCCCACGTACGCAACCTGATTCGCCGTTTCGTCGAATCGGGCGTCCCCGGCTACCACATCGAGGATCAGCGGCCCGGTACCAAAAAGTGCGGCCACCAGGGCGGCAAGGTGCTGGTGCCGTCGGACGAACAGCTCAAGCGTCTCAACACCGCGCGCTTCCAGCTCGACATGATGGGTGTGCCGGGAATCATCGTGGCGCGCACCGACGCCGAGGCCGCCAACCTCATCGACAGTGCAGCCGACGAGCGCGATCAGCCGTTCCTGTTGGGCGCCACCAATCTCAACATCCCGTCCTACAAGTCGTGTTTCCTGGCGATGGTGCGCCGCTTCCACGACAAGGGTGTCACCGATCTGCGTGGGCACCTGCTCTACGCGTTGCCCGAAGGGCAGTACGCCACCGCGGAGGCCTGGCTGGACAGCCACGGCATTGCGGGCCTCATCGACGAGGCGGCCGCCTCCTGGGACCAGAATTCCGGGCAGTCCGTCGACTCGGTCTTCGACAAGGTCGAGTCGAAGTTCGTCGAGGCGTGGCAGGCGGATTCGGGCCTGAACACCTACTGCGAGGCGGTGGCCGAAGTGCTGCAGTTCCGCGCCAAGGAGGGCGAGGCCACGACGGTGAGCCCCGAGGAGTGGCGCAAGTTCGCGGCCCGCGCGTCGCTGTACGCGGCGCGGGAGAAAGCCCGCGAACTCGGCGCCGACGTGGCGTGGGACTGCGAGCTCGCCAAGACCCCCGAGGGCTACTACCAGGTGCGCGGCGGCATCCCGTACGCGATCGCGAAATCCCTTGCGGCCGCGCCCTTCGCGGACATCCTGTGGATGGAGACAAAGACCGCGGACCTGGCCGACGCCCGGGAATTCGCGGAGGCCATCCATGCCGAATTCCCCGACCAGATGCTGGCGTACAACCTGTCGCCGTCGTTCAACTGGGACACCACCGGCATGACCGACGACGAGATGCGGGCATTCCCAGAAGAACTCGGCAAGATGGGGTTCGTCTTCAACTTCATCACCTACGGCGGCCACCAGGTGGACGGTGTCGCGTGCGAGGAGTTCGCAACATCCCTGCGCCAGGAGGGCATGCTGGCACTGGCCCGGCTGCAACGCAAGATGCGGCTCGTCGAATCTCCTTACCGCACACCGCAAACCCTCGTCGGCGGGCCGCGCAGCGATGCCGCGCTGGCCGCGTCGTCGGGCCGGACCGCGACCACCAAGGCGATGGGTGCCGGCTCCACGCAGCATCAGCACCTGGTTCAGACCGAGGTGCCCAAGAAGCTGCTCGAAGAGTGGCTGGCCATGTGGAGCGATCACTACCAGATCGGCGAGAAGCTGCACGTGCAGCTGCGTCCCCGCCGCGCCGGTTCCGACGTCCTGGATCTGGGCATCTACGGCAGCGGTGACGAGCCACTGGCGAACGTCGTCGTCGACCCGATCAAGGACCGCTACGGCCGCAACATCCTCACGGTGCGCGACCAGAACACCTTCGCCGAGAAGCTGCGGCAGAAGCGGCTCATGGATCTGATCCACGTGTGGCTGATCCACCGGTTCAAGTCGGAGATCGTCTACTACGTGACGCCGACGGAGGACAACATCTACCAGACCGAGAAGATGAAGTCGCACGGCCTGTTCAGCAACGTCTACCAGGAGGTCGGCGAGATCATCGTCGCCGACGTGAACAAGGCGCGGATCGACGAACTGCTGGCACCGGACCGCGAGGCTCTCGGGCGACTGATCCGCAAGGAGGACTAAACCGCCGGTTCCTGTTCTGCCGCACCGAAGATCGCGATCGCGACCGCACCGGCGACCGCGGTGGCGAAGGCAACCCCGACCAGCCACCCGAGGCCGGGCTTGGCCACATCGCCCAGGAGCAGGACACCGACCACTCCGGGAATCACCGTCTCCCCCATGACGAGTGCGGCGGCCACACCGTTCACCGAACCGATCTGCAGTGCGACGGTGAACAGGTAGAAGCCGCCGCCGCCGGCGACCAGCACCGCCCACGCCGCCGGGTCGGAGACCAGCGTGTGCCACTGGAACGGGTCCAGCCCGTGCGCGATTCGCACCGCAACAGCCATGGCGCCGTACAGGATCCCGGCGATCAAGCCGGCCGGCACCGCAGCCTTCGTGCCGAGCACCCGGACGAGCACCACCCCGAAGACGAAGATGAGCACCGCGGCCGCCAGGACGCTCCAGTGCATGTGCCTGCCCGGTACCTCGGTGCCGAGTTCACCGGCGCTGAAACCGAGGACACACAGTGCCGCAAGGACTATCGCGATGGCGGTCCAGTCGCGCGTGCGCAGGCGCACCCCGAGCACCAGCACACTCAAGACGGCGGTCACCGCGAGATTGGCGCTCATGATGGTCTGCGACAGGAACAGCGGGATCAGCCGCGCCGACACCAGACTGCCCAGGAATCCCAGCCCGTCCAGGAGCATGCCGGCGAGGAACAGGGGCGCCAGGATCGCTGTCACGGTCGAGCGGAAGGTCGGAGCGGCGACGGCGGCCTCGCCTTCCTGTCGTGCCGCACGGGACTGCAGCACCGACGCCGTGCCGTAGCTGAAGCAGGCGACCAACGCCGCGATGACGCCGATCAGCATTGCGCGGCTCCGACTCGGGCGGACCGGGGATTGGCGGGCATCGGCCAATTGTAGGGAGCGGCACGATGCCAAACCGGGACCTGCCACTTACGTCAGGCACAGCTGATCCACAACCTGCTGCCGTTCCATGGTCGGACAGTCCGCCACGAACGGAGACGATCGATCATGAAACCCACCAAGATGATTGCCGGCTTGGCAATCGCCGGCAGCCTCGGCGCCGGCCTCGTGACGCTGGGTACCGGCGTCGCCACCGCCGACCCCGGTTGGGGACCGCCGCCACCCCCACCTGGCCCCGGTTGGGGACCACCGCCGCCCGACCATCACTGGGGACCGCCACCACGCGACCGCAACTGGGGACCGCCACCACCGCCGGATGGAAACCCGCCCGGCACCTGGAACGGCGGCTGGGAGCCGGACGGCGGTGTGTGTCTGTTCGGTGCCTGCATCTAGACACCGAAAGGTGATGCCTAAGACGGGCACAGGCCATACATAGCTTGGCTAACGATAATGGGTACAGACCGAGAAACAGTGACCCCGCGACTGCCGCGGGTTCACCTGAGTCGAGGAATGGGATAGCTATGAAATCGATAAAGCTCATTGTTGGCCTGGCCGTCGCCGGCGGCGTCGCTGCCGGAACCCTCGGGCTGGGCGCCGGTACCGCCGCTGCCGACACCGGCATGGCACCGGTCCCGGCCCGCTGGGGTCACGGGCCCGGCTGGAACGGTCCGGGACCCGGGTGGGGTCCGCCGCCACCACCGCCGCCGGCCTGGGGCTGGAACCCGCCGGGCACCTGGAACGGCGGCTGGGAACCTGACGGCGGATTCTGCATCTTCGCCGCCTGCATCTAGCTCAGTCCGAGTGCGGGCGCGGCGCCGGCAGTTCCAGCAGCAGCCGGGCACCGCCGAGTGGACTCTGCGTCAAAGACGCTGTGCCACCGTGCAGTTCGGCCTGCTGCGCAACCAAGGCGAGACCGAGGCCGGAACCTGAATGTGACGCGGTGGATCCGCGTGCAAAGCGGTGGAACACCGCGTCACGTTCGTGTTCCGGTACGCCGGTGCCATTGTCGTCGATGGCGATCTGCACCCCGTCGTGCGAACTGACCGCGGACAGCTGTACGCGGGTCGCGCCACCGTGTTTGACGGCGTTGGCGATCGCGTTGTCGACGACCAGCCGGAGCCCGACGGGCAGCCCCAGCATCAGCACCGTCGGGGACGGCACCAGGGCGACGTTGAGATCGGGGTACACCCGCACCGCATCGTGAGCGGCCCGGTCGAGCAACTCGGTGATGTCGACGGGCACCAGGTCGTCGGCGGTGGTCAGCTCGCCCTGGGCGAGCCGTTCCAGTGCCGTCAGCGTCGCCTCGATGCGGCTCTGGGTACGCATGACGTCACCGATTACTTCGGCGCGCTGCTCCGCCTCGAGATCCAGCGTGGACAGCACCTCGAGGTTGGTGCGCATCGCGGTCAACGGCGTGCGCAATTCGTGCGATGCCACCGATGCGAAGTCACGGGCCGACTCCAGCGCGGCCTTGGTGCGTTCCTGCTCCTCACCGATGCGGGCCAGCATGCCCTCGACGGCCTCGGCGATCTCCACGGCCTCCGAGACGCCCCGCACGTGGACCTCTTCGGGCTTCGACTGCGCGTTGATCTGCCGGGCCTGCTGCGCGAGTTTCCGGAACGGGTTGATCATCACGAACCACATCGAGCCGCCGACCAGGAACGTGCCGAGGATGACGCCGCTGCAGATGGCCAGGATGCGGATGTGCAGCGTGCGGATCTGCCGTTGCGCCTCGGCCAGTGGCGCGCCGAGCGCGATCGACGCCGATCCCGTGGTCACGGTGCGGACCCGGTATTCGACGCCGTTGATCGTGGTGTTGGCATAGCCGGCGTCGAACTGCGGCAGCACGATGTCCGCAGGCATCGAGACCGTGGCGGCGCCGATGCGGACGGTCTGCACGAGTGAGCCCTCGGACTGCGGCGTGCCGGTGGGGCTCTGCCTGGCGATGCTCAGCAGGGTGTTGACGTCCGGCAGACTGCTCAGCGAGTCCAGCCGGCGATCGAGTTGGCTGTACTGGTCGTTGGTGACACCGATCCACACCCAGGTCCCGATGATCAGCACCGTCGCGACCACCGACAACGCGGCGACAACGACGATCACTCGCAACGACAAAGCCGGTATCGGTAATCGCAGCTGCACCAGGTCATCATGCCCGATGCAAAAACACGGACGGGGCGCGTGCCCGTGGCACCCACCCCGTCCGTCGAAGAGCCGGTATTACTTGGCGGCAGCCAGCGCCGCGTCGTAGTCGGGTTCCTGGGCGATCTCGGGCACCAGTTCGGTGTACGCGACGTTGCCGTCGGCGCCGATCACGACGATGGCGCGCGCGAGCAGACCGGCCATGGGTCCGTCGGCGATGGTCACGCCGTAGTCCTCACCAAAGCTGTCGCGGAACGCCGAGGCGGTGGAGACGTTCTCGATGTCCTCGGCGCCGCAGAAGCGCTTCTGGGCGAACGGCAGATCCTTGGACACGTTCACGACGGTGGCGCCGTCGGCCGAGACCCGCTCGTTGAAGGTCCGCACGCTGGTGGCACACACCGGGGTGTCGACCGACGGAAAGATGTTGAGCACCACGGACTTACCGCTGAACTGCTCGTTGGTCACCGGCCCCAGGTCAGCTCCGGTCAAGGCGAACGCAGGAGCCGGGGAGCCGACAGCGGGCAGGTCACCGACGGTGTTGATGGGGTTTCCACGCAGGGTTATCTGTGCCATACCCGACAGTCTGTCAAGACTGCGTCACGCCCGCAGCGCGGGGGTGCTGCTGCGCCACTTACGCCTCGGATCGCAGTCAGTATGTGGCTGAGATCCGAGGCGCTCGCGATTGGTCGCAGCGGCTACTGCCACTCGATGATGCGGCTCAGGTACGGGTCCATGCCGTTGGTGCGCACCTGGGTCAGCGACACGGACGGCTCGGTGCCTTCGATCATCTGGCCGTTGCCGACGAACAGCGCGACACTCTGCGAGCCGGCCGGGCCGTAGAACAGCAGGTCACCGGGGAGGGCTTGGTCCGCCGTGATCTTGCGACCGACCTTGTACTGCTCGCCCGACGACCGGGGCAGCTTGATGCCGACGCCGGCGAACGCGTACTGGACCAGGCCCGAGGCATCGAAGCCCGGCGTGGTCGGCGCCGGCGTGATGGCGCTCGCCGTGGGCGACTGGCCGAACAGACCCGACAGGCCGGGGATGAGTGCGTTGGTCTGCGGCGCCGCCGCCGGCTGCGTGACGCCCATCGGCTGCAGGCCGACCTGAGGC
The DNA here is from genome assembly GCF_046250085.1 of Mycobacterium sp. SMC-16. Classification (NCBI taxonomy): domain Bacteria; kingdom Bacillati; phylum Actinomycetota; class Actinomycetes; order Mycobacteriales; family Mycobacteriaceae; genus Mycobacterium; species Mycobacterium sp. SMC-16. The sequence goes on along the minus strand of NZ_CP176427.1, from coordinate 2,896,649 downwards.
GCCGGCTGGGCGACCGGGGCGGCCGCGGTCGTGACGCTGGCCGGAGGCAGGCTCGGGCCATTGGCGTTGCCGCCGCCGTAGACGAACGGCACCCCGCGCTGCGACAGCGCGCGCTGGATGACGAAGTCGATGGCCTGTCGGTGGGTGCCGCCGGTCCAGGTGGTGTCGGCGGACGCGAGGGGCGCCGATGCCAGCGGGGCCGCCACCGCCATGGGCGTCGCCAGCAGTGCTGCGCTCGCCAGCGTCACAATCATCCGTCGCATTTCGGCTGCCTCTCGTCGTGCGCCACCGGGACGCACGACGCCGCGTGGTCTACGCAGGGGTCGTGTCCCCGGAGGTCCCTCTCGTCACAAATTTCACTAACGTCACTTTAACCCCACGCGCGCGCCTTATCCCACATAAATGCAGGTCAGCGCGCGATCTTTATCGAAAATGTGATCGAAAGGTAACCGGGCGCGACGGATCTGGTGGCGCGGCGCCTCTAGGCTTGCGCGCATGGCAGCGATCCTGACGGTGAATCTGGCGGTACCGCGACCCAGCCCCGACAAGGATCAGCTGTCCACCGGAATCGACAAGCGGCCGACGTCCGAGCCGGTACCGGTGCGCGCGCCCGGGCCCATGCACGGTGGCCTCGGCAGCGGGCTGGTCGGCGACACGATCGGCGACCAGCAGTTCCACGGCGGTGACGACCAGGCGGTATACGCCTATGCGCGCGAAGACCTCGACGACTGGCAGGTGCGCCTCGACCGCGAGCTGGCCAACGGCTCGTTCGGCGAGAACCTCACCACCGCGGGACTCGGCGTGAACGACGCCCTCATCGGCGAACGCTGGCAGATCGGCGATGGCGGCCCGCTCCTGGAAGTGAGCCGGCCCCGCATCCCGTGCCGCACTTTTGCCGAGTGGCTCGAAATCCGCGGCTGGGTCAAGACTTTCACCAAGGAGGCCCTACCTGGGGCCTATCTTCGGATCGTGACGCCCGGCGTGCTCCGGGTCGGCGCATCGATCACGGTGGTCTCGCGTCCGGCGCACGACGTCACCGTCGCCCTGGTGTTCCGCGCCCTGACCCTCGAACCCGAGCTGCTGCCGCGACTGCTTCCGGCCGACGCGCTGCCGGACGCGATCAAGGACCGGGTCCACCAGCGGGCGAACCAGCACTAGTCCCGCAGGACGGCAGCCGCCGCAAGCCCGGCGACGATCTCCAGTCCCACGATGACGGCAGCCACGGCCGTCCAGCCGGCGGCGTCGAAGGCGATACCGCCGACCCATCCGATGACACTCGAACCGGCGTAGTACGCCAGGTTGTACAGCGAGCCGGCCTGCGCCTTGCCCACGGTGGCCAACTGGCCGGTCCAGCCCGATGCGGTGGCATGCGCGCCGAAGAACCCGGCGGTGGCGACCAGCAGACCGGCGAGGACGGCAAACAGGTTGTGACTCAAGGTGATCACCACGCCGATACCCATCACCGCGACGCTGCCCAGCAGCACCGGGCGCCGGCCGTACCGGCTGGCCGCGGCCCCGGCCCACGCCGATGCCCAGGTACCCGCCAGGTACGCGACGAACACCAGGCCGACAACGGTCTGTGGCAGGCCGAATGGTGCCGCGCTCAACCGGAAGCCGAGGAAGTTGTACATCGCGACGAACCCGCCCATGAGCAGGAAGGCCTGCAGGTAGAGCACCAACTGCCGGGGGTTGCGCAGGTTGGCGGCCAACCGGTGCGCCAGCGAGCCCTCGGTCTCCTCGGCGGCCGGAACGAACCCCTGAGGCTCGGGAGCAAGCCGCATGAACCCGACAGCCGCTGCGCTGCAGAGCAATCCGACGACGAACATCGCCCACCGCCAGTCGGTGAACTCGGCCACCGGCGCCGCCACCAGTCGGCCGAGCAGGCCGCCGATGGTGGTGCCGGCGACGTAGGTGCCCGCGGCCCGCGCGGCGTGGCCGGCTTCGATCTCCTCGGTCAGGTAGGCCACCGCGATGGCCGGCACTCCCCCGAGTGCCAGGCCTTCGGCGAAACGTCCCGCCAGCAGCAGTTGGAATGTCGGCGCGAACGGCACCAGGAGAGCCAAACCTGTTGCGACACAAACCGAGTAGGACATCGCGCGCACCCGGCCGATGTGGTCGGCCAGCGTCGACCACCCGATGACTCCGACGGCCAGACCGATGGTCGACGCAGACACCATGAGCGCCGACGCCGCCGCGCCGGTGTTGAGGCTGCGGGCGATCAGCGGCAGGACGGCCTGCGGCGAGTACAGCTGCGCGAACGTCGCCACACCGGCACAGAACAGCGCACCGAGCAGTCTGCGGTAGTCGGTGGAGCCGCGCACATGGCCGGTCCAGACAGGCGCTTCAACAGTCACCTGGGCAGGCTAGAAAGCGCCCCGATAATGTGTCCAATACATTAATGGCGTTTGATTCATACGTTTTTCGCATCAGCCGCCGTCGTGGTCACGACCTCGGCGAATCGTGCTGCGGCAGGCGACAATTCGCGGCCCCTGACGCACGCCATGCCGATCTCCCGCTTGACCCGGGTGTCGGACAATGGGATGTAGATCACCGACGGAGCGCCGCGACCGGGCCGCGGCACCGGCACCACGGCGACCCCGAAGCCCGCCGCGACCAGGCCTTCCATCGTCGGAATCTCCATGGCCTCGAAAGCGATCTCGGGCGTGATGCCGCTCTCGGCCCACACCTGGTCCGTCAGCTGGCGGAGCCCGAAATCCGCCCCGAGCGCGATGAAGGTCTCGTCGGCCACCTCGCTCAGCCGGATCCGGGCACGGCCCGCCAAGCGGTGATCAGCGGGCACCGCCAGGCACAACCGTTCGACGTAGAGCACCCGCCACGTGCACGGCACCTGCGTCGGCCGTGGCGACGTGATCGCGACATCGGCCTGCCCGGTGCGCAGCCGCTCCGCGATATCGTGGGCTGCGCCCTGGAACAGCTCGAAGCGCACCGCCGGAGCCAGCGCCCGGAACTGCCGAAGCACCTCCGGGACAAACCAATTCGCGGTCGAATGCAGAAACGCCAATCGCACCAGGCCGCTGTCCGGATCGAGCAGTGCGTCGATGCGGCTCTGCGCCGCATCCATCTCGGCGATGCCGCGGCGGGCATGTTCGAGCATGATCTGCCCGTATCCGTTCAGCCGGAGCCGGCGGCCGATGCGGTCGAAAAGCGGTGTGCCGACCTGGTTTTCCAGCCGCGCGAGGGCTCGCGACAGCGTCGGTTGCGCGACACCCAGTTCGGCGGCGGCACTCGTGACGTGCTCGGTCTCGGCCAGGACGACGAACCAGCGGAGTTCGTCGAGCAGCACGAAAAGCACAGTACCCCGTGAGCCCGAGGGCCCACGGGGTACTGAGTCAGGTTGTGACTAGATGTCGAACCTGTCGGCGTCCATCACCTTGGTCCACGCCGCGACGAAGTCCTTGACGAACTTCTCCTTGTTGTCGTCCTCGGCGTACACCTCGGCCAGGGCCCGCAGCTGCGAGTTCGAGCCGAACAGCAGGTCGACTCGGCTGGCGGTCCACTTCGGCGCGCCGCTGCTGCGGTCGGTGCCGACGTAGGTGCCGTCATCGGCCGGCGACGGCGCCCACTTGGTGGACATGTCGAGCAGGTTGACGAAGAAGTCGTTGGTCAGGTGACCGACGTTCTGCGTCAACACGCCGAGGTCCGAACCGCCGTGGTTGGCACCCAGGACCCGCAGACCGCCGATGAGGACGGTGAGCTCCGGACCCGACAGCCCCAGCAGGTTGGCGCGGTCGATCAGCCGGTACTCGGACGGCAGGGTGTCGCCCTTGCCGACGAAGTTCCGGAAACCGTCGCCCTTGGGCTCCAGGTAGGCGAACGACTCGACGTCGGTCTGATCCTGGCTGGCGTCACCGCGACCCGAGGTGAACGGCACCGTGACGTCGAAACCGGCGTCCTTGATGGCCTTTTCGAGGCCGACGACACCGCCGAGGACCACCAGATCGGCGAACGACACACCGGTCGGGGACGCCTGCTGGATCTCCTCGAGCTTGCGGATCACCTGAGCCAGCTCGTCGGGCTCGTTGACCTCCCAGCCGAGCTGCGGCTGCAGCCGGATGCGGCCGCCGTTGGCGCCACCACGCATGTCGCTCGAGCGGTACGAGGCCGCCGCCTTCCATGCGGTGTTGACCAGCTGCTGCACCGACAGACCCGACTCGGCGATCGCGGTCTTGAGGGTGGCGACGTCGGCCTCGGACAGCGGCTTACCGGCCGGGATGACGTCCTGCCACAGCCACGTCTGCTTCGGCACCAGCGGTCCGAGGTAGCGCACCACCGGACCCATGTCGCGGTGCAGCAGCTTGAACCACGCCTTCGCGTATTCCTCGGCCAGCTCCTCCGGATGATCCAGCCAGCGGCGGGTGATCTCGCCGTAGATCGGGTCGAACCGCATCGACAGGTCTGTGGTCAGCATCGACGGGTGCGTCTTGCCGGTGCCCTGTGCCATGGGGACCGAGTTGGCCCAGCCGCCGTCCTTGGGCTTCCACTGGTTGGCACCCTGCGGGCTCTTCGTCAGCTCCCACTCGTTGCCGTAGAGGATCTCCAGGAACGAGTTGTCCCACTTGGTCGGGGTGTGGGTCCAGGTGACCTCGAGGCCACTGCTGACGGCCTCGTTGCCGACGCCGGGGTTGGCCCAGCCCAGACCCATCTGCTCGAGCGGGGCAGCCTCGGGCTCGACGCCGTTCTCGATGTCGGTGGCGCCGTGGGTCTTGCCGAACGTGTGGCCACCGACGATCAGGGCCGCGGTCTCGATGTCGTTCATCGCCATCCGGCCGAAAGTTTCGCGGATGTCGATGGCGGCGGCCAGGTAGTCCGGATTGCCTTCCGGGCCTTCGGGATTGACGTAGATCAGGCCCATGTGGCTGGCGGCCAGCGGGTTCTCCAGCTTGGTGCGGTCGGTACCGGCGTAGCGGTCCTGCGAACCCAGCCACTCGTGCTCGGAGCCCCAGTAGATGTCCTCCTCTGGCTCCCAGAAGTCCGGGCGGCCGAACGCGAAGCCGGCGGTCTTGAAGCCCATGTGCTCCATGGCGCGGTTACCCGCGTAGACGATGAGGTCCGACCACGAGATCTTCTTGCCGTACTTCTTCTTCAACGGCCACAGCAGACGACGGGCCTTGTCCAGGCTGACGTTGTCGGGCCAGCTGTTCAGCGGGGCGAAGCGCTGCATACCGCGACCGCCGCCACCGCGGCCGTCCTCCACGCGGTAGGTACCGGCGGCGTGCCACGACATCCGGACGAACAGCGGACCGTAGTGGCCGAAGTCGGCGGGCCACCACTCCTGGGAGTTGGTCAGCAGCTCATCGAAGTCACGCTGGAAAGCATCGAAGTCGAGGGTCTTGACGGCCTCGCGGTAGTCGTAGCCCTCGTCCGTCGGGTCGATGGCCGGCGGGTTCTTCTGCAAAATCTTCAGGTTGACGGCGTTGGGCCACCAGTCCCGGTTGCTACCACCCTCGACAGGCGGCTTGATGCGCATCGGGCAACCGCTTTCGGCGGGCTCGGTCTGTGCTTCTCCGATCGGAGGGTGAGTTTCCTCAGGCACTGCACTTCCTTTCGAGGGTGGTGAATCGGCCGCGATCACGGATGTGATCGCGAAGCTGTTGCCGCGGCACAGTCGGGGCACACGCCCCAGTAGATGACCTCGGCCTCGTCGACGACGAAACCGTCGAGCACGCCGTGGGTGTCCGACGGGGTCAGGCAGGGCGCTTCCCCGGTGGCACAGTCGATGTCGGCGATGGCGCCGCAGGAGCGGCACACGACGTGGTGGTGGTTGTCCCCCACCCGGGTTTCGTACCGGGCCACCGACCCCGAGGGCTGGATGCGGCGGATCAGCCCGGCGGTGGTCAGCGCGGCCAGCACGTCGTACACCGCCTGGCGGGAGACGTCGGGCAGGATCGCGCGAACCGCGTCGAAGACGCTTTCGGTGTCGGCGTGCGGACGGCCCGCCACCACCTCGAGGACTGCGAGGCGGGGCCGCGTCACACGGAGATCTGCGGAACGCAGCTGCTCCGTGTAGTCGGTCGTCACGTGTTCACTTCTACGCGCTTTTTTGGACTGAGTCAAGACTTGACAGTGATGTCTGTCACGCTGATTCGCGACGGGGAACCGGCGCCAACTGCCATTCGCAGAGGTCAAAGCCGTTGTTCCGCAGACACTTTAGGCGACCCGCCGCGCGCCCGCAGGGAAATCGCCCGAACCGGCGAATCACACTGCCCAGTTCGCCGAGGGCGGCAGTGCCTGAGGCTGAACGTATGCGCAGAGTTTGCCGACGGCCACCGAAACCGAGTCACGCGATTGTTAATCTGCTGCATATGCAACGCAGCGTGACAGGCCCCCCGGTTCGCCGGCCGGCTGACGCGGGAGACCGCCGGGTACCCGCATGACCGCTGCCGGACAAAATCACTACTACTGGCTCACCTCACTGCTCGCCGTCCGTGGACTGCAGACCAGAACCTGCCGGGTGATCGCCGCCCTCAACGCGGTGCTCGGCATGGTTCCCGCCGTGCTGATGCTCAGCCCCGCCGGCCCGCACGGCCCGGTGCGCCAGGCGATCGCCGTCATCATCGGGGTCTTCGCGCTCGGCGTCGGCGCCGTCTGGCTGCGCCATTCCTGGCCCTCGCAGCAGTTCTCGGCGATCTCCGTGACCCTCGGCGCGATCCCGATGAGCGCGGCCTGCCTGATCATGACGGATCCGGTGCTCGGGCTGCTGGCGACCAGCGCGTTCATCTTCTCCAGCGGTTATGTGGCCTTCCTGCACCGCCCCAGCGTGCTGGCCGGTCCCTGGCTCCTCGGTGGGCTCACGCTGGGATACCTCGGAGTCCGCGTCGGGGTGGACGACCCCGCGTTGGCGGCGTGCGCTGTCCTGATCATCGCGCTGCTCAACGTCTTCGTGTTCTTCACCTGCCGCGTCGCGATCGGGCTCAGCTCGACCGACATCCACCACAGCGAGATCGAACCGCTGACCGGGCTGCTCAACACCGACGGCCTGTACTCGCGCGCCGCGAACCTGCTCGCCGCCCGCAACCGGCAGGACGACCGGCACATGGTGCTCGCCGTGGTCAGCATCGACAGCTTCCCGCTGTTGTCCTCGATGTCCGGCCAGCGGCGCGCAAACCGGGCCCGCATCGACGTCAGCCAGGCGCTACGGGAGACGGTGCGCCGCAACGCCATCGCCGCGCACATCTCCGACAGCGAGTTCATCGTCGCGGACACCTTCGCCACCCCCGACGCGTCGCCGCTGATCGACCGCGTGCAGGGAGCCATGAAGTCCACGCCCTCCCGGGTGACTGCGAGTATCGGCGTGGTCTGCACCCCGCTGGCTCCGCTGACGGTGCACCCTCCCGAGATCGTCATCGACGCGCTGCTCGCCGTGGCCGAGGAGGCGATGGAACGCGCCCGCGAGGACGGCGGCAACGACGTCCGCTACGACGTGCGGGACGACCTGCCGATCAACGAGTAGGCAGTTCCGACCGGATGCGCGGCGCGATGAGGCCCGCCAGGTAGTCATGACCGGCGTCGGTCGGGTGGACGCCGTCGGTCGCGATCAGGTCCGGACGGTCGACGAACCAGCGCTCGGCGATCGGGTCGACGAACGTGGCGCCGGCCATCCCGGCCTGCATGCCGAGCACATCGCGGATCTGCAGGATCGCCGGCGGCACGTCGGCCGTCGGCCATGGTGGCCCGATCACCAGCAGCTTGGCGCCGGGCGCCGTCGCCCGCGCCTGGGCGAAGGCGTCATGCGCCATCCCCGACAGCTGCATGAGGTCGACGCCCTGGTCATTGCGGGAGCCGAAGAACACCACCAGGGCGTCGTCCGGACGCACGGCGCGCCTCGTCAGGTCCAGGAAGATGCTGCCGTGGTCACCGCGTACGACATAGCCGGCCCGGCCCTCGGCGGCGACATCGGCGGCGATCGGGACGCCCCACGCATCGAGGTTCCGGCCCGCCTGCGCGGTCCAGCTGCGCGGCCCCTGGCCACCGAAATTGGTGCCGTTGGTGTACGAATCGCTGATCACCGCGACGCGTTCGGGCGGCATCCCCGGGCGCACGTACCGGTATGCGTGTGCGGCACCGGGCGCGCCCACCACGGACACTGCCCACAGCGCAGCGGTCAGCAACAAGGCGGTCAGATGGCGCACTGGTCTCCCATGATGAGTTGGAACTACGACGTACTGCGGTCAGCCTGCGCGTTCGGCGGGCTCTTCGTCGTCAGATATCGCCTGGAGTTTACGTTGTGTTACAACAGCTTTCGAGTCATCTGCCGGCCCGACCATGCGCCGCATCCAGTGCCGCGCCGGCTCCTCGACGTAGTGGAACAGCACCACGGCACCGGCGAACGAGCCGGCCAGCAGCGCCAGCACGATGAATTTGGTGCCCCAACTCGGCAACATGTCGATGCGGTACTGCGCCGCGGCCCAGTTCCAGGCCTGGTGCACCAGCTCGTGGACCATGTACAGGCTGAACGACACCTTGCCGCCGTAGACCATGACGCGGGTCGACAGCAGCGCGGGCAAGGTTCCGGTGCCGACCGACAGAGCCACCACGAGCGGCAGGAAGAAGACGTCGACGAGCCCGAAGTCATCGCGGATGGTCGGGATCGGATGGGCGTCGAACCAGTACACGAGACCCACGATGAGGGCCAGCAGCACCACCGACAGCACGCCGGCGATGGTCCGGCCCCGATCGGTCAGGTTCAGCTTGCGCACGGCAGCACACGCCAGCGCACCCGCGGTGAACTGCAGTACGATGCGCGGCAGCCAGCTCCACGGTGTGTAGAACTCGCCCGTGGCGGCCAGGAACAGCAGCGGCGGCAGCGTCACGCCGAAGGCCAGCCACAGCAGCGTGCGCGCGCGGCTGGCCCGGGCCACCCGGAACAGCACGATGACCAGCAGCCCGAACAGCAGGTAGGCCAGCCATTCCGCGCTGATCGACCACGCCGGGCCGTCCCAGCTGGAGTTGTCGAAGAACGGCACCACCCACAGCTGGACCAGGAACAGCTGGCGCAGGTAGTTGGGGCCGGTGAGGGTGGCGGCTTCCGCCGACGGGAAGTCACCGACGTTGAGCGTGAAGATGATCCACGCCACGGCGATATGCATGGTGACCAGGTAGACGGGCCAGACCCGGGCCAGGCGGAGCCACAGGAAATGCAGCGTCGCCCGCGTCGACCACGCCGGTCCCATGCGCTCGAGGTAGTTCCAGGTGAGGACGAAGCCGCTGAGGATGAAGAACAGATCGACGCCCTGCGCGCCGCAGTCGAGGATCGGGGCGAGTGCGTCGCTCAGGGGCGGTGACGCCTGCTTCAACAGCGGACGGAAGTGGAACAGCACCACCCACACTGCAGCGACGATGCGCAGGCCGGACAGTGCCTTGATTTCACCGCTCGGCACAACACTCATGACGGGAAAAGGGTAACAGCGGCGACGACCCAGGTCCCGACGGGAAACCTGTGACTTTCTTGGACGGCACTGCCGAGCGCCGGAATTCTCTTTCCGCCGGAATGGCGTGCCCGGCAGTAACTCTGCTCACAGAAAACAATGGAAGGGCGCCGGGGACTGGAATATTCGGCCGCCCGGGAGCATTCTGTAGACATGCTAATTAGGCGGAAATTCACGACATCAGCGGTCGCCGCGGTGGCCGCCACAGCAGCGATAGTTGCCGCTCCGGCCGCAGCGATGACCCTCTCCGGGAGCATCGGCGCGGACCGGACCGTGGTAGCCGACAACGGCTACGGCGGACCCGATGGCCAGGGCGGCGGCGGTGGCTGCGGCGACGGCGCGAACTGGCGGGGCTGTGGCGGCTGGAACCCCGTCACCGGCGGATTCGGCCACGGCTGCATCAACGGATTGTGCGGCGGCTGGGACGGCTCCCGCGGCTGGGGCGGCTGACGACGCATTTGCTCGCGGCGCGAGATAATTGCGTTTCCCCTATTCACGACGCCGAATAGGAATTCACCCTCGGTGCCGATGGCGGTAATTGCATTTACTTCGTCGGGGAAATCCTTAAGCTCGCGGCCATGGATGTCCCGAGCCCGCAGCCCGACACTCCGCATCTGGCCGACGTGGTGCCGGCCGTACTGGCCGCGATGGGCGTGACCGGAGCCCAACGCGACGGTGTGCACTTTCCCATCGACCTGCCTGGCAGCATCCGCGGCGCGTGCGTCCTGCTGATCGACGGTCTCGGCGCCCAGCTGCTCGACACCTTCGCCGACGACGCGCCGGTACTGGCAGGACTTCGCGGCCGGAATCTGCGCGTCGGCTACCCCGCCACCACCGCGGCGGGGCTGGCGGCGGTGGGCACCGGCCGGCGCTCGGGCGAACACGGCATGGTCGGCTACTCGTTCCGGATTCCCGACCATGGTGTGGTGAACGCGCTGCGTTGGACGCCCCATCCGTTCGGCGCCGATCTGCGGGACGCGCTGGTGCCCGAGGAAGTGCAACCGCTACCGACCACGTTCGGTCAGGCCACGGCCGCCGGCGTGGCGGTGAGCGTCATCTCGGGCGCCGAATTCACCAATTCCGGCCTGACCCGCGCGGTGCTGCGCGGTGGCCAGTACGTCGGGGTGCATCGCCTCGGCGACCTCGCGGCCCGAGTGCAGCAGGCGGTCGCCGACGGCGGCTTCTGTTACGGCTACCACGCCGACCTGGACATGCTCGGCCATCTGTACGGCGCGGGGTCGACGGCGTGGCGCATGCAGTTGCGGCAGGTGGACCGGCTGGTCGAATCGATCGTCGATGCCCTGCCTGCGGGCGGGCTGTTGGCGGTCGTCGCCGACCACGGCATGGTCAACCTCGCCGAGGCCGACGTCGTCGACATCGATGCGCGCCCGGACCTGTTGGACGGTGTCGTCGCCGTCGCCGGGGAGGCGCGCGCACGGCACGTCTATGTCGCCGACGGGGCAGCCGGTGCAGTCGCCGACGGGTGGCGAGAAACGTTGGGCGCCAAGGCCTGGGTTCGTACCCGGGAGCAGGCCATCGAAGAGGGCTGGTTCGGCGCGCGGGTCAGTGACGCGGCGCGCAGCCGCATCGGCGATGTCGTGGCAGCGGCCCGGGACAACGCCGGATTTGTACGTCGGACGGTCGAGCCGCTGGAATCTGCCCTGATCGGGCAGCACGGGTCGTGGACAGATGCCGAGCAGCTGGTCCCGCTGCTCATCGCTTCCGGATGACCGGAATTACTCCGGCTTCAGATGGGCGTCGTCGGCGAAAACGAGAGTGCCACTGTCCAGCAGGACGGCCCAGCGGCGTGCCGCGTCGACAATATGGTCCTCACCGACATCGACCGAATAGCCCGCATGATCGCCGTAGTCCTCGACGATCACCCCACGCACGTCTTTGGCGTCGCCACGGTTGACGCGAACCCGCATGTCAACGGCGAACTTGGCGTTCCTACCCATAACCACCCCAGCATTTCCCTGGTAATCACCGCAGGTACGAACCTCGGCCCACCGACCTCTGCCCCGACGTCAGTAGGTACCGAACTTTAGGCCACCTCGACCACAGCGGCAAAGCAAACACCTACGATTGACAGGTAGATGGTACGCGTCGTACCAACCAGCGTCGGCTACCGTCTTCGCCGTGATCGTGCTGCTGCCGCCCTCTGAGACCAAGCGCCCAGGTGGAGACGGAGCGCCGCTGCGGCTCGGCGCGCTCAGTGTGCCCGAACTCACGCCACTGCGCGCGGCACTGGTCGATGAACTCGTCGAGCTCGCAGCCAGCCCGGAGGCGAGCCGCAAGGCCCTCGCCATCTCCGCGTCACAGGACTCGGAGATCCAGCGCAACGCCGAACTGCGCAGCGCCCCGACGATGCCGGCCATCGACCGCTACACCGGGGTGCTGTACGACGCCCTCGACGTCGGCTCGCTGCGCGGCGCCACCGCGACCCGCGCTCGCTCGCGGCTGGCCGTCGGGTCGGCGCTGTTCGGACTGCTGCGCGCCGATGACCCGATTCCGGCGTACCGGCTTTCGGCGGCGTCGAAACTGCCCGCCGGCGGCACTCTCGCCAGCCGCTGGAAGCCGGTCCTGGAACCCGTGCTGGCGCAATTCCAGCAACAGGAGCTGATCGTCGATCTGCGGTCCGGCTCGTACGAGGCGCTCGGCAAGATTCCCGGCGCGGTGACCGTCGACGTCTACACCGAACACCCCGACGGCCGGCGCACCGTCGTCAGCCACTTCAACAAGGCCCACAAGGGCCGGTTGGCCCGGGCGCTCGCCGGCAGCCGCGCCGAACCGAGCGATGCCGCCGGCGTCGCCGCCGTCGCCCGCCGTGCCGGCATGCGCGTCGAGCGCGACGGGGCGCAGTTGACCGTCCTGGTCACGGCGTGACGCCGGCGTCTGCGATAATGGTTCTCGAGGGGAGTATTCCTTCGCCGCGGTGTCGTCATCACGTTGCCCAATGTCGGGCAGCCGGTGCCGCGGGCCGCTTCGGCGGTGGTAGAGACCTCGGTCGTTTTCTGACGCCCGGAGGCACCCTCGCATGAATGTTTCAACGCTGGAATGGTCCATCACCCTCGGGGTGACGATCGCCGTACTGCTCTTCGACGTGGTGGTGATCGGCCGCCGCCCACATGAACCCACCAACCGCGAAACCGCCGGCTACCTGGCGCTCTACATCGGCCTCGCCGTCGCCTTCGGCATCTGGGTATGGCAGTTCCACGGCGGCGAATACGGCGTCGAGTACTTCGCGGGCTGGCTCACCGAATACAGCTTGTCGGTCGACAACCTGTTCATCTTCCTGATCATCATGGCCAGCTTCAAGGTGCCGCGGGTCCTGCAGCAGGAGGTGCTGCTGATCGGCATCATCCTGGCGCTGATCTTCCGTGGCATCTTCATTGCCCTTGGCGCCGTTGCCATTTCGCAGTTCTCGTGGATCTTCTACCTGTTCGGCGCGTTCCTGGTGTACACCGCGATCAAGCTGGCCCGCGACACCGAGCACGACGACGACGCCGAGAACTCGATGGTGCGGTTCGCCCGCAAATACCTCAAGGCCTCGGACCAGTGGGACGGCAGCAAGCTGCACACCGTGGTGAACGGCAAGCGGGTGCTGACCCCGATGATCCTCGTCATCATCGCGCTGGGCACCACCGATCTGCTGTTCGCGCTCGACTCGATCCCGGCGATCTACGGCCTCACCCAGGAGCCGTACCTGGTGTTCACCGCCAACGTCTTCGCGCTGATGGGGCTGCGCCAGCTGTACTTCCTGCTCGGCGACATGCTCAAGCGGCTGGTGTACCTGTCGCAGGGCCTGGCCTTCATCCTCGCGTTCATCGGCGTGAAGCTGGTCCTGCACGCGCTGCACGAGAACACACTGCCGTTCATCAACGGCGGCGAGCCCGTGCACGTACCGCAGATTCCCACGCTGCTGTCGCTGGCGGTCATCATCGTCACGCTCGTCATCACGACGGTGGCGAGTCTGTGGAAGACCCGCGTGGACAGCAAGGCCGGGTGACCGATCGCATGGACGATGCCATCGGGCAGGCGCAGCTGGTGGCCAGCGGCGCGGTGAGCAGCGCCGAGTTGCTGGAGGCCGCGATCACCCGGCTCGAATCGGCGCGCCCGCTCAACGCCGTGGTCACCGACCTGTTCGACCGCGGCCGCGAACAGGCGCGCCGGCTCGACGAGTCCGGCGCGCTGCGCACCGGCACGGCCGGACCGCTGGCCGGGGTGCCGTTCCTGCTCAAGGACCTCGGGGCGTCGCTGGCCGGCGCCCCGGAGGCCATGGGGTCACGGGCGCTGCGCAGCCACGTCGCCGACCAGACCGCCTGGATCGTCCAGCGGTATCTGGATGCCGGGCTGGTGATCTTCGGCAAGACCAACACCCCGGAGTGGGGCAACCACTGCACCACCGAACCGTCCCTGTTCGGGCCGACGGTCAATCCGTGGTCACCGGAGGTCACCCCGGGCGGGTCGAGCGGCGGGTCCGCCGCCGCCGTCGCCGCCGGCATCGTGGCCGCCGCCTCCGGTGGCGACGGGACCGGCTCGATCCGGGTGCCGGCATCATGCTGCGGCGTCGTCGGCCTCAAACCGCGCCGCGCCCGGACCTCGTTCGCGCCCAGCGCCGGGCACGGGCTGGAGGGACTGGTCAACGAGCACGCCCTCACCCGCACCGTCCGCGACTGCGCGGCGCTGCTCGACGCCGTCACCGGTGGCGCGCCGGGCGACCCGTACTCGGCTCCCCTGCCCGCCCAGCCGTTCCTCGACGCCATCGCGCAGACCCCGGCGGCGCAACGCATCGCGATCGCGGTGGATTCGCCGCTCCCGGGGCCGGGCACCGACCCGCAGGTCGCCGCCGCTGTCGAGGCCACCGGCGCGCTGCTGGCGGCCCTGGGCCACCACGTCGAGCCGTCGGCGCCGAGCATCGATGCAGACGCTGTCGCCGACGCCGTCGCGGTGCTGCACCGGGTCAGCAACGTCCAACTACATGAGCTGGCCGCGGCGCACCTGGGGCGCCCGCCGCGCGAAGACGAGTTCGAACCGAGCACCTGGATGATGATCCGCGAGGGATTCGCCACCACCGGCCTGGCCTACGCCCAAGCCATCGCGGCCATCCACGACCAGACCCGGCGGTTCGCCGCCGGGATGGCCGGCCACGACGTCCTGCTGGTGCCGACACTGCTGTCCGGACCGCCGCCGTACGGCCTACTCGACCAGCCCCGCGCCGGCACCCGGGAATTCTTCGACGTCGAGTTCGCCACCACCGGCTGGACGTCGCTGGCCAATGTGACGGGCTGGGCCGCCATTTCCCTGCCGCTGGGCCGCACCACCGAGGGACTGCCCATCGGTGTCCAGCTGATGGCGCCGGACGAGACCATCTTGCTGCAACTGGCCCGGCAGCTGGAGCAGGCCGCACCCTGGGCGGACCGCTACCCGCGCCCCTGAGGCCGCCCACTGCGGCGGAAATCTGCGTGCAACAATTCGGTAATGGTCATATCGATCGATCGCCCGAAGCTGGAAGGCAACATCGCCGTCGGCGAGGACCGCCAGATCGGTTTCGCCGAGTTCGGGAACCCGCAGGGGCGGGCGGTGTTCTGGCTGCACGGGACGCCCGGCGCGCGCCGGCAGATCCCGACCGAGGCCCGCAGTTTCGCCGCCCGCAAGAACATCCGGCTGATCGGCATCGACCGCCCCGGCATCGGATCCTCGACGCCGCACCAGTACGAGAACGTGCTCGGGTTCACCGACGATCTGCGGACCATCGCCGACACCCTCGGCATCAACCGGTTCGCGGTGATCGGCCTGTCCGGCGGCGGCCCCTACACGCTGGCCACCGCGGCCGCCATGCCCGACCGGGTGGTCATGGCCGCGGTGCTCGGTGGCGTCGCACCGCTGATCGGCGAGGACGGCATCAGCAGCGGCCTGATGGAACTGGCCAAGATCGTCCGGCCGATCATCGAGGTCGCCGACACCCCCATCCGCTGGGTGGCCGGCTCGCTGATCAAGCTGATCGGGCCGTTCGGCTCCCCCGCCCTGGATCTGTACGCCCGGATTTCCCCCGACGGCGACCGGAACCTGCTGAGCCGCCCAGAGTTCAAGGCGATGTTCCTCGACGACCTGCTCAACGGCAGCCGCAAGCAACTCGCCGCACCGTTCGCCGACATCGTCGTGTTCGCCCGCGACTGGGGCTTCCGGCTCGAGGACATCAAGGTGCCGGTGCGCTGGTGGCACGGCGATGCCGACCACATCGTGCCCTACGCCCACGGCCAGCACGCGGTGGCGCGCATCGCCGACGCCGAGATGTACACGCTGCCGGGCGAGAGTCACCTCGCGGGTCTCGGTGTGCCCGAGGACATCCTGACCAAGATTCTCGAGGTCTGGGACGCCGCCGACCTGGCCGCGCAGTAGAGGCGGTCAGACCGTCGCGGGCTGACCGCTGAGGACGCGGCGCAGCATGTGCATTGCGACGGTCGTGGACCGCTCCCGGACGTCGGCCCGGTTGCCGGGCAGGTGAAAGGTCCGCGTGTGGTACGCGCCGTCGGCCAGACCGACACTGAAACACACTGTGCCGACCGGCTTTTCGTCGCTACCGCCGCCGGGACCGGCGATGCCGGTGATGCCCACGGCGACGTCGGCGCCGAACCGCCGCAGCGCCCCGGCCGCCATGGCCTCGGCCACCGGTTCGGATACCGCACCGTGGGCCGCGATCAGCGCGGGATCGACGCCGAGCAGGTCGGCCTTGGCTTCGTTCGAGTACGACACCACGCCACCGGCCAGGTAGGCCGAGGAGCCGGGCCGGTCGGCCAGGCGCGCCGCCAGCAGACCCGCCGTGCACGACTCGGCCGTCGCGATGGTGCGGCCCGAAAGGAGTTGCGCCACTTGATCATCGACCAGTGCGCCGTCCTCGGAGAAGACATCGTGCGGATGACGCTCACGCAGCAACGCGGCCAGTTGCCGGTAGCTGTCGGCGGCATCGGGTTCGTAGCGGGTGACGATCTCCAACTCGCCGCGACGCAGACACGTCGTGATCTCCAGCCCCGCGAAGCCGGGCACCAGGGTCTCGGCCTCCCGCAGGGTCTCGGCCAGCCCGGACTCGGGTAGCCCGAACATCCGGATGGTCTCCTGGCGGTAGACCGTGCGGCCGGCGATCGCACGTTGCGCCGTCGCCGTCTCGATGGCGCGGCTCCACATCGGCCGCAGCTCGCGGGGCGGTCCGGGGAGCACGATCACCGTCGGTGCGCCGCCGGCCCGGGTGACCACGACACCCGGTGCCGTGCCGACGGGGTCGAGGATCTCGACGCCGTCGCCCGCCGGCACCAGTGCCTGTTTACGGTTGGCCGCCCGCACCGCCTCGAAATCGGCGCCCGGGAACCGGCCCATGAAGGACCGCAGGATCTCCGCGATGCGCTCCTCGAGCGCTTCGTCGAGCACCAGCTCGCGGCCACAGAACTTCGACACCACGGCGACGGTCATGTCGTCGGCCGTCGGCCCGAGCCCGCCACTGGTGACGATCAGGTCGACACCTTGTGCGGCAAGGAAATTCAGTTGCGCTTCGATGTCCTCGGGCCGGTCACCGCAGATGGTGATGTGGGCCAGCTCGACGCCGAGTTCGAGCAGCCGATCGGCCAGCCACGGCCCGTTGAGGTCCTGGACCCGGCCGGTGAGAACTTCGGTCCCGGTCACCACGATGCCCGCACGCACGCCCATGGCGATCAGGGTACGGCGCTGCGGGCCGGGTCAGACCGCCAGCCAGGCGCGCACGGTGTCGAGCTCGCGCGTGTACTGCTCCATGATGTCGTCCTGGAACCGCGTGCCGCCGCTGATCGCGTCGTCACCGCGCCAGATCACACGGACCCGGGACGCGCCACGCAGGTAGACGTCGACGCGGTCGTCCGTGTGCCGCTGCCACCCGCTTGCGGCGGTGCGCTCGGCCAGTGCGGAGCGTTCGTCAGCCATGTGTTTCTCCTTCACGTCGACTCACCATCATGTCCTATGCGCCCGGTCTCGGGACCCGCGGTACCGCGTCGGGCGCCGCGGGCCGGACGTCGGGCTCGGCCAGACCGGGGTCGGCCACCGAGGCCCGCGCGGCCGCCTCCGCCGAGTCCTGCGGCGGACGGCTGCCGGTCACCGGGACCGTCACGGGCGGCGTGTTGTAGCCGCCGACCCGGACCCAGCCCGCGTTCACGCCCGGTTTCGGCACCAGCCCCCGGACGTGCGCGGTCTCCCCCGGGTACACCGTGACGTAGTTGTCGCTGTACTCGATGGGCAGGATTTCGTCGGCGTCGGGAGCGGTGGTCAGCTCGGCCCGCTCGAAGAACGCGACCTGCTTGGTCGGGTTGCGCAGCGTGATGTCGACGACCTGCTGGCCGTCACCGTTCACCGTGCCGGCGGCGCTGACCTCCAGGCGGGCCTTCGTCATGTAGTTCAGCGGCGTCATGTCGGCCCACGCGGTCTGGTGCAGCTCGAAGGCGACGTCCTTGCGGGGGTCACCGATGTCGTCCTGCTGCGACTGCCAGTAGTCGTTGTCGGCGATGACCTCACCGACCGGGTTCAGCAGCTCGCACCGCACGAAGAACACGCGCGAGTCGGGCACTTCGCGCGGCAGCGTCATCGCCACGGCGGCGGCACCGGAGACGACGTCGTACGGATCGCTGGTGCGGTCGTCACGAACGTTCCCGTTGATGTCGTAGATCCGGGTGCGGACCCGGAGCCCGACGGCGTTCTCCGGGCTCTGGTTGGTGATGCTGATCTTGGCGGTGCTGTGGTCGCCGGTCGCGTACGAATCGAACGTCACCGACAGCGGCTGCAGGCCCTTCTTCGCGCCGTAGTACGCACCGCCGGGCCGCAGGTAGTAGTCGAAGATGTTGCCGAAGAACGACGGCCAGTGGTTGTTGAGCATCCAGTAGATCGTCATCTTGCGGTCCGCCCAGCCCAGGGCGGCGAACGACTCGAACTGGGCCCGCGTCGCCTCGTAGTGCGCCAACTGCGCCTTGCGCGTGAATTCCTCAGCGCCAGTGGAGGACCCGTAGCGCTGCACGACGGCGTCACGGATGCTCGCGAGAGCCTCGTTGCCGGGGTTGGAACCGGCGTGGAAGTACCACATGTCGTTGATCGGCCACAGCTTGTCCGGCGGGATGAACTTGCGCAGACTCGCGAACGGCGGGATGTGCTCGTTGTCGCCCTGCTCGGCGGACGCACCGCGGGCGGCGGCATAGTCGCCGTCGAACCAGTACGCCGGCGGCCGCCATGTGTAGGGACCGGCCATCTGAATGCCGTCCCACAGCCGGTTACCCGAGGAATCGGTCGTGTAGGACGACACCGTGTCGACAACGGCGTTCTGCCAGTGCAGCTTTCGCAGAATCTCGTGGTACTGCGCGAGGATGTCGGCGGGCGGGTGCCCGTCGCTGGCGTTGGCCCAGACGAATGCCGACGCGTGCGATCGCAGCATCATGATCTGCGACCGGAGACTGTCCTGCGCGACCCGGTGGTCCTCCTGGCCCCACTGCGGCCACTTCTCCCACTGGTTGCAACACATCCAGCCCACCATCAGCGGGATGCCCAGTTCGTCGGCCCGTTCGATGAAGCGCGCACCCGGAATCTTCGATTCCATCCGGATCATGTTCAGACCCAGATCCTTGACGTAGCGCAGGATCGCGTTGTCGCGGTCGGGGTCGTCGCGGTACAGCAGGTCGGGCGTGTAGGTGGCGCCGCGCGCCAGGAAGTCGCGGCCGTTGACCTTGAGGTAGAAGTTGCCGCCCGAACCCAGCTGCGGGAACTCCTCGCTGCCGTCGCGCCCCTGCTCGATGGACCGGATGCCGAAGCGCTGCTTCAACTCGTCGGTGGCCTGGCCGTACTGCAGAAACTGGATACGGAGGTCGTAGAGGTCGGGCCGGCCCATGGTGTACGGCCACCACAGGTCCGGGTGCGAGACCCGCAGCGCCTCGTAGTCGCCGGGGCTGAACGTGACGTCGCGGCTCTCCCCCGGACCGAGCGACACCGGCCGCTCGATGTCGATGTCCGCCTTGCCGGCGCGGGTGATGGTCGCCCGCACGACACCGTTGATCCGCTCGCCGGAATAGTTGGTCAGACCCGACCGGACACTCAGCTGGGCACTGTCGGTGCGCGGCAGCGGCAGCTGGCTGTTCACGGTGGCATCGGTGATCGCCACGTCGCCGGACATCTTCAGGGTGACGGGCTTGAGGATGCCGGCGTTGCGGTCCGCCACGAACGAGTTGCCGTTCGCCGGGTTCTTACCGGGCCCCTGGTAGCCCAGGTAGTTCCAGTTGATCCAGTCGAACCAGCTGTCGGCCAGCTCCACACCGTCGACGTCCTGCAGCGCCCGCTCCGGGGTGACCTTGACGGCGAGGGTGTTGCTGCGGCCGCGGTCGATCCACTTCGACACGTCCAGCGTGTGATCGACGTACATGCCCGCGACCTGCTTGCTGTCGGCGATCTGGCGCCCGTTGAGCCAGATCTCGGCCCGGTAGTTGATGCCGGGAAAGTTGAGCCGGTACGTCGAGTGCCCCGCCGGTGCGACGAATGTGGTGCGGTACCACCAGTCCTGCTTGTACAGGTCCTGTGGCACCTTCGTCAGCAGGTTGTCGCCGTAGTAGAGGTCCGGGTAGGTGCCGTCGTCCTGCAGTGCCTCGAGCACCGTCGCCGGCATGTGCCGCACCTGGTGCCAGCCGGGTCCGGCGGCCGGGAATCCGTCGAGGCTGAGCTGCGCGCCGGTGGCCACCATGCCCTGCGCGGACGACAGCTGCCAGCCTTGCGCGAGCTCCACTTCGGCGGCTGCGCTCATGGGCCTCAGCAGGCGCGGCAGATCACCGGTGCACGCGAACAGCAGCACCAGAGACATGACGGCACCCAGCACTGCACCGCGGCGCAACTCGGTTGAGATAGCCCTGCTCCCTCCGAAATGACAGCATCTGAACGCGCTTCTACAACCGAATGCGCGATGTGGGGGCACCTCATTGTGCCCCGTCAGACCGGCAGTTCCGGAATCGCTGAGGTCAGAACTTATGCGGCACGTCGGTCGTCAGGCCGCCGTCGACGACGAACTCGCTACCGGTGGCAAACGACGATTCGTCGCTGGCCAGGAACACCACAAAGGTCGCTACCTCATCGGACTGCCCGGGACGGCCCAGCGGCGCGATCATCATGTCGTCGGGGAAGTACTTCGTCATCGGCGTGCGGATGAAGCCCGGCAGGATCGTGTTGACGCGGATCTTGTCCTTGCCCAGGTCGATGGCCGCCGATTTGGTCAGCCCGCGCACGGCCCACTTGGACGCGACGTACGCATGCAGCAGCGTCGCGCCGCGCATGCCTTCGATGGACGAGATGTTGATGATCGAGCCGCTGCCGGCCTCCCGCATCGGCGCGACGACCGCCTGCATGCCCAGGAAGGTGCCGGTGAGGTTGACGTCGATGCACTTCTGCCACTTGGCCATGTCGAACTCGCCGATCTTGCCGAGGGCACTGATGCCGGCGTTGTTGACGAGGACGTTCAGCAGGCCGAACTGTTCGGTGGCAGTGGCGACCGCGGTTGCCCACTGCTCGGCGTCGGTGACGTCGAGGTGGACGTAGCGGGCGGCGTCCCCGAGTTCGGCGGCCAGCGCCTCGCCCGGCTCATCGAGGATGTCGCCGATGACGACCTTGGCACCCTCGCCGACCAGCATCCGGGCGTGCGCCGCGCCCATCCCCCGAGCGCCGCCAGTGATCAGTGCAACTTTTCCGTCCACGCGTCCCATGCCGGGTCACGCTACCGTGCGGCCGATGGGTAGCCGGGAGGCCCGGCATACTGGTCAGCATGTCTGCGCCGAACGCCGGGCCGATCACGGGGCCGATCGCTGCGATCGACGCCGATGACACCGCGGACGCCGGCGCGGAGAAGTCGAACGTCGGCGCGTTCTTCGACGTCGACGGCACGCTGGTGTCCGGTTTCATCGCGACCGTGCATGCCGCCCACCGGTTCCGGCAGCGGCAGGCGGCTTTCGGTGAGCTCACCGGAATTCTCGAGGCGACGGTGCGATACAAGTTGCGCCGCATGGAGTTCGAGCGCTTGCTGGTGCGCGCCGCCGGCTACCTGCGCGGCGAGTCCCTCGCCGAGCAGGAGGCACTCGGCGAGCAGCTGTTCCACAGCCACGTGCAGGCCAGGATTTTCCCGACCATGCGCGAGGTCGTGCGCGCCCACCAGCGGTCCGGCCACACGGTGGTGCTGAGTTCGTCGGCCCTGACCATGCACGTGATGCCGCTGGCCCGTTATCTCGGGGTCGAGCACGTCATCTGCAACCACTTCACCGTCGATGCCGACGGCGCCCTCACCGGCGACATCGTGCGGCCCATCGTCTGGGGCCACCGCAAGGCCGCCGCGGTCGAGGCGTTCAGCCAGGCGAATCAGGTTGACCTGCAACAGAGTTACTTCTACGCCGACGGCGACGAGGACCTGCCGCTGATGCGCGTCGTGGGGCACCCGATTCCGGTCAATCCGCGGCCCGGGCTGGCCGCCGAAGCGGAGCGACTCGGGTGGACGGTGGTCCGCGCGGCCGCCGCGCCCAGCGCTCGGCCGGGCTGGCTACGACGACTCACCCGTCGCTGAGCTTCTGGAACGGTCGTCGCCCGAAATCTGGGCCCGAATCCGCGCGTAGCCTTGCGCGCCGGACCGTCACGCGGTACTAAATTAGAACACGTTTCAGTTTTGCCGCTTCCGCCTCGGCCCCAGCACAAGGAACCCCAATGCGTACCGCTATCTGCGACCAACTCGGCATCGAATACCCGATCTTCGCCTTCACCCACTGCCGCGACGTGGTCGTGGCCGTCAGCAAAGCCGGCGGCTTCGGCGTCCTGGGCGCGGTCGGCTTCTCCCCCGAACAGCTCGAGATCGAGCTGAAGTGGATCGACGAGAACATCGGCGACCACCCCTACGGCGTCGACATCGTCATCCCCAACAAGTACGAGGGCATGGATCAGGTCGACCTGGATCCCGACGTGCTCAAGAAGCAGCTCAACGCGCTGGTGCCGCAGGAGCACCTGGACTTCGCGAAGAAGCTCCTCGCCGACCACGGCGTGCCGGTCGACCACAGCGACGACGACGCCCTGCAGCTGCTCGGCTGGACCGAGGCCACCGCGACCCCGCAGGTCGAGGTCGCGCTGCAGCACCCGAAGTGCACGCTGATCGCCAACGCGCTGGGCACCCCGCCGAAGGACATGATCGACCACATCCATGCCGAGGGCCGCAAGGTCGCCGCGCTGTGCGGCTCGCCGTCGCAGGCCCGCAAGCACGCCGACGCGGGCGTCGACATCATCATCGCCCAGGGCGGCGAGGCCGGCGGGCACAGCGGTGAGATCGGCTCGATCGTGCTGTGGCCGCAGGTGGTCAAGGAGGTCGCGCCGGTGCCGGTGCTGGCCGCCGGTGGCATCGGCAGCGGCCAGCAGATCGCCGCGGCGCTGGCGCTCGGCGCACAGGGCGCGTGGACCGGTTCACAGTGGGTGATGGTCGAGGAGAGCGAACACTCCGAGCAGCAGCACGCCGCCTACGCCAAGGCCAGCAGCAAGGACACCGTGCGCAGCCGGTCGTTCACCGGCAAGCCGGCGCGGATGCTGCGCAACGACTGGACCGAGGCGTGGGAGAAGGAAGGCAACCCGAAGCCGCTCGGAATGCCGTTGCAGTACATGGTTTCCGGCATGGCGGTGGCGGCCACGCACAAGTACCCCAACGAGAGCGTCGACGTCGCGTTCAACCCCGTCGGCCAGGTGGTCGGCCAGTTCACGAAGGTCGAGAAGACCGCCGCGGTGATCGAGCGCTGGGTGCAGGAGTACCTGGAGGCCACCGGCCGGCTCGAGGAACTGAACGAAGCCGCGTCCGTGTGATCGAGGCGTAGCTACCCGAGCACAACGCCGTTTGCGCCTCGGATCGTGGTCAGTATGTGGCTGTTGCAGAATCGCGGGCCGCGGTGCGTGACTGAGGGTGCCATTCTCGCGATACTTGGGTGTGGCTCGTGGGTATCGTCCGGTGGTACGTGACCAGCAGTTTCTGTTGCCGCCCAACATGATTGACTGGTTGCCGGAAGATCATCTGGTCTGGTTCGTGATCGAGGTCGTGAAGGCGCTGGATACCGCGGCGTTCCACGCTAACCGCAAGCTGGGCGGTGCCGGCCGGCGGGCGTATGACCCAGACATGCTGCTGGCATTGCTGATCTATGCCTATGCCAGTGGGGAAGGCTCATCGCGGCGTATCGAGCAGTTGTGTGTCGACCATGTGGCTTTTCGGGTGCTGTGCGCCCAGGACGCTCCCGATCACAGCGCGATCGCCCGGTTCCGCGCCACGCATCAGGACGCGTTCACAAGCCTGTTCGCCCAGGTGTTGGCGTTGTGCTCGGCGCAGGGGATGGTCAAGGTCGGGGTGGTATCCATCGACGGCAGCAAGATCGCCGCGAACGCGTCCCGAGGAGCCAACCGGTCATCGGAATCGGTGCAACGCGAGGTCGAGCGGATCAGCGCCCAGATCGCGCAGACCGTGGTCGACGAGGCGGTGGCCACTGATGCCGCCGAAGACGCCGAGTCCGGCGACGGGCCAGGCGGCGGTCAGGGGCTGCCCGAGCAGTTCGCCCGTCACAGTGGCCGGGCGGCCAACATCGCCAAAGCCGTCTCTGAGTTGCAGCGCCGCCGCGACGCCGACGCTGCAGCCGATGCGCACGATCAGAAGGCCGCCGAGGAGTACCTGGCCCGGGTCGCCGCTGGCGGCCCGGTCGGGCGGCCCCCGGGCAATGTGGACCCGGTGCGCTACCACCAGGCACGAATTCAGCGTGCCCGCAACAATATTGATCAGGTCGAAGGCGTCCCAGGAGCTGCCGCGGCCAAGACCCGCGGCGATGCCCGATGCAAGATCAAGGCCGCGCAGAAGGACTTGGCCAAGGTCCAGGCGGACATCGCCGCCGGGCATCAGCCTGACCTGCGCGGTAAAGCCGCTCGAGCACGTGATCGGCGTGCGGACCGGGCGCATGCCCGCGGTGCCGTAGCCGATCCGGTGAACATCACCGACCCCGACTCCCGGTTGATGACCGAAGGCAGCGGCGGCGGATCGGTGCAGGCCTACAACGCCCAATTCATTGTCACCGACGATCATTACGTGCTGGGCGTACACACCAGCCAGGACGCCAACGACACCCACTGCTATCTGCCGGCCATCGCCGAAGCCACCACACAGGCTGATGGGCTGGGCAAGAAGATCGGCCTGGTGCTGATGGATTCGGGCTATTTCACCGACGAGAACCTGACCGCCACTGGACCCGAACGGCTCATCGCCCCGGGCAAGAACCGTGACCTGTACGCCGACGTACGTGAGGACCCCACCAGCGGGGAGCCACCACCGGACCTCGATCCTCAAGACGCGATGCGCTACCGGTTACGCAATCCCGCCAACGCCGAACGCTACAAACGCCGCAGCGCTACCGTCGAGCCCGTCTTCGCCCACCTCAAAGAACAGATCAAACTCCGCCGCTTCGCCCGCCGCGGACTGGCTGCGGTGACCGCTGAACTTAACCTCGCCGCCACCGTCATCAACATCCATCGTCTGTACAACACCCAACCGGCCATCTAGGGCCAGCTGGGTGCTGTACAGACCACCAATCGCCTGACACATCAAATAGGGACATAGCAGGCGATTGATCAGTCACCGAAAAAGCAACAGCCACTATGCGACTGCGATCCGAGGCGTAACTGATTTCGGCACGGGGCATGGACCCGTGACCCTGGATTATGTATGGTTGCATACATAATCCACCGGAAGGGCGCGGATGTCTGGTCCACGTGAACGCATGATCGTGTCTGCGGCACTGCTCATCCGCGAGCGCGGCGCGCAATCGACGGCCATCTCGGACGTGCTCGCCCACAGCGGGGCACCCCGCGGCTCGGCGTACCATCACTTCCCGGGTGGTCGCACCGAACTGCTCTGCGAGGCAATCGATTTCGCCAGCGAGCACATCGCCCGCCGGATCGCGAAGGCCGGCACCGCACTCGAGGCACTCGACGTGCTGGTCGACGGCTTCCGCACGCAACTCACCGAGACCGGCTTCCGGGCCGGCTGCCCCGTGGTCGCGGTCGCGGTCGAGGCCGACAACCCGCCCGTCATAGAACGGGCCGCCGCTGCCTTCACCCGCTGGCTCGCCCAGCTCGAAGCACAGCTGCGCGCCGACGGTGCATCCGCCGAACAAGCCGCCGAACTGGCCATGCTCGCCACCACCGCCATCGAAGGCGCCGTGCTGGTGGCCCGCACCACCGCTTCCATCACCCCATTGGACCTCGTGCATCCGCAGCTGCGCACCCTCGTAACTGCCGCCCTCACCCAACGGAAGGCGCCGTCATGACCCAAACCCAGGCCGACTGGCAGTCGACCGCCTGCATCCTGTGCGAGTGCAACTGCGGCATCGTCGTCCAGCTCGAGGGCCGGACGCTGTCGAAAATCCGCGGGGACAAGGCACATCCGGCCTCGCAGGGCTATACCTGCAACAAGGCACTGCGGCTGGACCACTACCAGAACAACCGCGACCGTCTCACCTCGCCGATGCGCCGGCGGCCCGACGGCACCTACGAGGAAATCGACTGGGACACCGCGATTTCCGAGATCGCCGACGGCTTCGCGCGGATCCGCGACGAGCACGGTGGCGACAAGATCTTCTACTACGGCGGCGGCGGCCAGGGCAATCACCTCGGCGGCGCCTACAGCGGCGCCTTCCTCAAGGCGCTCGGCAGCCGGTACCGGTCGAATGCGTTGGCGCAGGAGAAGACCGGTGAGTTCTGGGTCGACGCACAGCTCTACGGCGGACACACCCGCGGCGAGTTCGAGCACGCCGAGGTATCGGTGTTCATCGGGAAGAACCCGTGGATGTCGCAGAGTTTCCCGCGCGCCCGTACCGTGCTGCAGGACATCGCGAAAGACCCGCAGCGGTCGATGATCGTCATCGATCCCGTATTCACCGACACCGCCAAGATGGCCGACTTCCACCTGCGGGTCCGGCCCGGGACGGACGCCTGGTGCCTGTCGGCCCTGGCCGCGGTCCTGGTCCAGGAAAACCTCTGCGACGAGGCGTTTCTCGCCGAACACGTCACCGGCGTCGAACCGGTGCGGGACGCCCTGCGCGCTGTGGACGTCGACGAGTTCGCCCGGCGCTGCGGCGTCGACGCCGACCTGTTGCGCGCCGCGTCGCGCAGGATTGCCGCAGCGGCAAGCGTTTCGGTGTTCGAGGACCTCGGTGTGCAGCAGGCGCCCAACAGCACCTTGTGCTCCTACCTCAACAAGATGTTGTGGATCCTGACCGGCAACTTCGCCAAACGCGGTGCGCAGCATCTGCATTCGTCGTTCGCGCCACTGTTCGCGGCGGGTGGCGTGGGCCGCTCGCCGGTGACCGGCGCGCCCATCATCGCCGGGCTGCTGCCGTCCAACGTCGTGCCGCAGGAGATCCTGACCGACCACCCGGACCGCTTCCGCGCCATGATCGTCGAGAGCAGCAACCCCGCGCATTCGATCGCCGACTCCGCCGCGGTGCAGGAAGCGCTCGGCGCGCTGGAGCTGCTGGTCGTCATCGACGTCGCGATGACCGAGACCGCCCGGTTGGCCCACTACGTGCTGCCGGCGGCGAGCCAGTTCGAGAAACCCGAGGCCACGTTCTTCAACCTCGAGTTCCCGCACAACACCTTCCATCTGCGCCACCGGCTGATGACGCCGCTGCCCGGCACCCTGCCCGAACCCGAGATCTGGGCGCGGCTGGTCCGCGCGCTCGGCGTCGTCGACGACGGCGAACTCGACCCGCTGCGCCGGGCCGCCCGCGAGGGCCTCGACGCCTATCTCGGAGCCTTCTTCGGCGCGGTCGGCGCCAATCCGTCGCTCGGCCGGGTGCTGCCGTACGTGCTGTACGAAACCCTGGGCCCGACGCTGCCGGACGGACTGGCCGGCGCGGCCGCGTTGTGGGGGCTGGCGCAGAAGGCCGCGATGACGTATCCCGACGCGGTCCGGCGGGCCGGTCATGCGGACGGCAACGCGCTGTTCACCGCGATCCTCGAAGGCCGGTCCGGGGTGACGTTCACGGTGCACGAATACGAGGACGACTGGAGCCTGGTCACCCACGCCGACCGCCGGTTCGCGCTCGAGATACCCGAGATGCTCACAGAACTCGGCGCGCTCGCCACCGACCGGCCGCCGCTGATCTCCGACGAGTACCCGATCGTGCTCTCGGCCGGCGAGCGACGGGCGTTCACCGCCAACGACATCATCCGGGACCCGGACTGGCGCCGGCGCGACGCCGACGGCGCACTGCGGGTCAGCGTGGAAGACGCCGCGGCACTGGGACTGGTCGACGGCGGCCGGGCCCGGATCACGACGGCCGCCGGCACCGCGGAAGCCGCGGTGGAGGTCACCGACGTCATGCTGCCCGGCCACGCCTCGCTGCCCAACGGGTTCGGCGTGGACTTCACCGAGGCCGACGGCGGGAAGCGGGTGCCCGGTGTGGCGCCCAACAACCTGACCTCGGCGGACTGGCGCGACTCGTTCGCCGGGACCCCCTGGCACAAGCACGTGCCGGCCCGGATCGAGGCGCTGACGGCCTGACTAGGTGGCGACCGGGTCGTTCGGCAGGAGCAGCCGGTCGATGGTGCTGACGCTTTCGGGCGACAGCCCCTCCCGCATGACGGCCTCGAGAAACTGTGCCGCGACGGTCTTGACCTTGACGTGCGTCAGCTGCGAGCGCCACGTCAGGATGTCGAACGCGCGGTCGGCGTCGATGCCGTATGCCGCCATCAGGATGCCCTTGGCCTGCTCGATGGTGGCACGGGATTTCACGACCTCTTTGATCTCCGAGGTGAGGTCGGCCTGCATGGTTTCGGTGACATCGACGTAGTAGCCCTGCGTCCCGATCGCCTGACCCGACTCGTCGGTCACGTGGTCACCGACCACCACCATCCAGTGGGTCTTGCCATCGACGTCGATGATCCGGTGCCGACTGCTGAACAGGCCTCCCGACCGCACGCGGTCCAGTATTTCGGCCACCCGGGCCCGGTCGTCGGGGTGTTTGTGGCTCAGCAGCAACTCGGTCGTGGGCTCCACCTGTCCCGGCGCGTACCCGTGCATGCGGGCCACCTCTTCGGACCACACCCACCGCTGATCGGCGACGAAGAACTTGAATCCGCCGGCTTTCGGCGAATCGCCACCGGCCAATACCGCGGCGACTTCCCAGTGCTCGGACGCGTTGTCGGCATCGGCATCATCGGCCAGTGCATCAGGCATACGGAACCAATCTTCGATCTCTATGAGGGCTATGCCAGGCCGTGCTGACCGTCGGCCCGCAAATACTAGCCGCTATGTCAGCTCTCTGACATAGCAAACACCGAAAGCGGCGAGACCGTATCGGGACGGCGCACGTGTCGAGTAGCTTGCATGAGTGGGCATGGGGCTGCGGTGAGCGATCTGCACCGCAACGCGGTGCTCGCAACATTCGACAGCGACCGCCTCGATCGATTGCTGCCGCACATCCAGGTCGACTTCAGCCCCATCGGTCATGTCGCGCAACGGGCCGGAAACCCGTTGAGCCACATCCACTTTCCCCTCGATTCGGTCTATTCGGTCCTGGCCGAATCGGAACACGGCGCCGGGATCGAAGTGGGCACCGTCGGATCAGAAGGCCTGGTCGGCATCGCCGGCCACCTGGGCGCGCGCAACAGCCGCCAGACCGTCATCTGCTGGTGCGCCGGCGACACCGCCTACGTTCCGGTCGCGGAATTTCTCCGGGCGACCACAGAAGGCGGGCCGTGGCACGACGCCATCGACCGGTTCACCGACTATCTGCTCATCCAGATGGCGCAGAACGTGCTGTGCATCAGCCAGCACTCGGCGCGGGCCCGGTTGGCGCGCTGGCTCCTGGCCGCTCATGACCGCTACGACTGCCAACAGTTCTCGAGCACCCAGGAAAGCCTCTCGCAGATGCTGGGCGTGCAGCGCCCGACGATCTCCGACACAGCGGCGCGGATGCAGCGCGAGGGCCTGATCACCTACCGGCGCGGCAACATCGAGATCGTCGACCGCGCCGGACTACGGCAGATCGCGTGCGAGTGCTACCGGGTTGTCGACCAGGCACTCACGGCAGTGCGCGACGCCGGCCGGCCGAACTAGCCGACCGGGCCCTCCGGGGCGGGCGCCGGAGCGGCGACCGGCGCCTGCGGACCGGCGGGCATCCCCGCGGGCGGTGCCGCGTCGGCGTCCATCGGGCGCTGCGCCAGCAGCACGAGGGCCTGCTTCGGGCTGATCTCGCGCTCCTGGACGGCATGCCACACATCGCGCAGATACGACAGCTGGTCGGTGTCCTGCGACCCTTCCGCGGTGGTCGTGGTGTACGGCGGCAGATTCTCGGGACTGGACAGGTGCGGCACCGGTGCGGCATTTGCCACCGGGACCGGCTTGCC
The DNA here is from genome assembly GCF_046250085.1 of Mycobacterium sp. SMC-16. Classification (NCBI taxonomy): domain Bacteria; kingdom Bacillati; phylum Actinomycetota; class Actinomycetes; order Mycobacteriales; family Mycobacteriaceae; genus Mycobacterium; species Mycobacterium sp. SMC-16. The sequence goes on along the minus strand of NZ_CP176427.1, from coordinate 2,866,761 downwards.
GACCGGAGCCGGCTTGGGATCCGCGGGCGGCGGCGGATCGATCGGCGCGGCCGACTGGTCGACCGGCGCGGTGGTGTCGTCGGCCCACGCGGCGGCCGCCGGCGTGATCGGCAGCAGCAACGCTGCGCAGGCCAGACCTACGGCGCGGAACTTGACGCTGTCCAGGATTCTCATGTGTTGCCCTCCCGTCCGTCTGCGGTAACCAATGGTGCTACAGGTGACTGCGGTATTGCTGGGAATTTGCCGGATCAATGTGGTGCGGCCGTACGAATCCCTGCCGGCGTCCCGCGCCGTGACGGTCCCGCACCAGCCGGATCGGCTACGACGAATAGTGCGCGGCCCTTCGGCGGGCATCGACATTCGCCCAGAATCTGCGCCGAATTATCGGCATAACCTTGCGGCTCCGACCGGCACGCGGTACTAAATTGGAACACGTTGCAGAGTGAGGAGCGTCACATGGCGGCACCCGATATCCCAGCCGGATTCGACTTCACCGACCCCGATATCTATGCGCAGCGGCTGCCGGTCACGGAGCTGGCCGAACTGCGCCACGTCGCGCCGATCTGGTGGAACGAACAGCCCATGGGCAAGGGTGGCTTCGACGATGGTGGCTACTGGGTGGTGACGCGACACAAGGACGTCAAGGAAGTGTCCCGCCGCAGCGACGTGTTCTCCAGCCAGGTGAAGACAGCCATTCCCCGGTACCAGGACGGCACCGTCACCGAGCAGATCGAGCGCGGGAAATTCGTGCTGCTGAACATGGACGCGCCGCACCACACCCACCTGCGCAAGATCATCTCGCGCATGTTCACGCCGCGGGCCATCGAATTACTGCGCGACGAGCTGAGCCGGCGCGCACAACAGATCGTGCAGGAGGCGGCCACCCAGGGCTACGGCGATTTCGTCGAGCAGGTGTCGTGTGAGCTGCCGCTGCAGGCGATCGCGGGGTTGATGGGGGTACCGCAGGAAGACCGGAAGAAGCTGTTCCACTGGTCCAATCAGATGGTCGGCGACATGGACCCCGAATTCGCGGGCAATGACGCCATCACGGCGTCGGTCGAGCTGATCATGTACGGCATGGCCATGGCCGCCGACCGGGGCGCCAATCCGCGCGACGATCTGGTGACCCGGCTGGTGCAGGCCGACGTCGAGGGCCACAAGCTCTCGGACGACGAGTTCGGATTCTTCGTCATCCTGCTGGCGGTGGCGGGCAACGAGACGACCCGCAACACCATCACGCAGGGCATGATGGCCTTCGCCGAGCACCCGGACCAGTGGGAACTGTTCAAGCGCGAACGTCCGGCGACGGCAGCCGACGAGATCGTCCGCTGGGCGACGCCGGTCACCTCGTTCCAGCGCACCGCGACGCAGGACACCGAGCTCAGCGGAGTGCCGATCAAGAAGGGCCAGCGGGTGGTGATGTTCTACCGGTCGGCCAACTTCGACGAAGAAGTGTTCGACGACCCGTACACGTTCAACATCATGCGGGACCCGAATCCGCACGTCGGGTTCGGCGGGACCGGCGCTCACTACTGCATCGGGGCGAACCTGGCCCGCATGACGATCGACCTGATGTTCAACGCCATCGCCGACCATCTCCCGGACCTGCGTCCGCTCAGCGAGCCGGAGCGGCTGCGGTCCGGCTGGCTGAACGGCATCAAGCACTGGCAGGTCGACTACACCGGCGCTAACGCGAAATCAGCTGTCGCGCAGTGATCTTGGGCCCGTCCGGATAATCGAGCAGCGACTGCCAGTAATCGTCGGACAGCTCCGCGCCGGAGCGCAGCACCATCGCGAGACCGGTCGCCATCGCGACGCCGAGCAGACCGAGCCACAAGCCGGTGACGGCGATGACCACCCACAGCACATTCGTCAGCGCGGGCCATGGCGACACCAGCAGCAATACCGGCGCGAAGAAGAATCCGGTACCGACGTACCAGGCCGATCCGGTTCGGTCGGCGGCCATGACGGCCCGCAGCCAGACTGGCGGGGACTGGGTCGGCGGTTGGTTTGCGGGGTTCGTGCGCATGATTCGAGACTGTCCGCACCAGGTAATCGCCGCAATTACCTGACAGGTAGTCGCCACCGGGACGGCCAACCGCGACACTGGGATCGTGACCGTCGCCAGCGCCGCCCCGCCACATTCGCCGCAACCCTTCGGAGCGCTGATGCGGCAGTGGCGCCAGCGGCGGCGCATCAGCCAGCTCGACCTGGCGATCGAGGCGGACGTCTCGGCACGCCATCTCAGCTTCATCGAGACCGGCCGGTCGACGCCGAGCCGCGCCATGGTGCTCAAGCTCGGCAGCGTGCTCGATGTCCCTGCGCGCGAACAGAATCGGCTGCTCCTGGCCGCGGGTCATGCACCCGTGTTCGCCGAGCGGTCGCTCGACGACCCGGAGATGAGCGCGGTACGCACCGGGATCGATCGCGTCCTCGCCGCATACGAGCCGTTCCCCTGCCTGGCCGTCGACCACCTGTGGAACATCGTCGCCGCCAACGCCGGCATCGCGGTGCTGCTCCAGGACGTCGCTCCCCGGTTGCTCGAATCGCCCAACGCGCTTCGCATCTCACTGCACCCGGACGGGCTGGCGCCCCGGATCCGCAATCTCGGACAGTGGCGGCACCACGTGCTCGGACGGCTGCGCCGCGAAGTTTCCGCCAGCGCGTCGCAGGAGCTTCACGACCTGCTGACCGAGATCGAGGCCTACCCCGGTGGTGACGTCGACTCGTCCGATCTCGGCGGTGTCGCGGTGCCGTTGGTGATCGACGGCCCGGACGGTCAGGTGCTGACCTTCATCAGCACCGTCACCACGTTCGGCACGGCGCTGGACCTGACCGCCGTGGAGCTGAGCATCGAAGCGTTCCTGCCCGCCGACGAGGCGACGGCGCAGGCGCTCAGGAGTTGATGACGATCGGGTCGCCGATGTTGACCTGGTTGTAGTACCACTGCGCGTTGTCGGTGCTCAGGTTGATGCAGCCGTGACTCACGTTCGAACTGCCTTGCTGCGCAACGGACCACGGCGCCGCGTGCACGTAGACGCCGCCCGAGGTCACCCGCACGGCGTAGTAGACCGTCAGCTTGTAACCCTCGGGGTCGTTGAGCGGGATGCCGATGGTCCGCGAATCCATGATGACGGGATTCTCCTTGGACATCGCGGTGAACGACCCCACCGGTGTCGGATGCTTGGGCTTGCCCATGGACGCCGGCATGGTCTTCACAACCTGACCGTCGATGCTCACCGTGAAGGTGTGCCCGCTGATGCTCGCGACACCGAGGGTGGCCGTGGCGGTCTCGAACGACTGCTTGAACCCGCCGACCGACACCGTGATGGACGAGTGCGCGGGCCAGTACGTGCTCGGCGTGAACTGCATCTTGTTGTCCGCGAGCCAGGAGAACGTCCCGGCGGGCGCCGTTGTCATCTTCGGTGACGAGAACTCGATGGTCCGCTCGGCGCGTCCCCGGTCCGCGACCGGCCGGCTGAACGTCACCGTGACGGGCATCCCGACACCGACGGCGGGGCCGCCGCTCGGCGTGATCGTGGCGACCGGAAGGGCCTCGGGCAACGCCGCGACAGCAGCACCCACGGAGCCGCTCAGCATCATCACCGCAGATGCGGCGACGGCCAGCGCATAACGCACAGTTTTGGGCAAGGGGTCCATCCTCCGGTCCGAGATACGTTCACTACATATCGTAGTTCGGCTCCGGACGTTACTTCGGTCAGCGCGCGCTCCTGGCCCGGCGAATGTGGAACGACCTCAGGGTTTACTGCGGCGGCGCGGCGGGCTCCGCGGGCGGCGCGGCGTCGGCAGGCGCCGGAACGGCCGGAGCCGGGGCTTCCGCCGGCACCGCGACCGCGACCGCATTGGACGGCATCTCCACCGGCGGGATGTCCGTGGCGGCAGGTGGCACGTCGGCGGGCGGCAGGCCGTCGGGCTGCGCTGCCGGTTCGGGTTCGACGACGGGAGCCGCCTGCGGCTCGACGATCGGCGCATCGGACAGCGGGGCCTCGACCGGTGCCGACAGCTCGGCCGACGGCTCGGCGGCGGGCGCCACGTGCACCGTCGGAGGCTCGACAGGCGCGACAGCCTGCTCGGCGGCCGCGGGCCGCGGGCTCTTGGTGACGGACGTCGAGGCGGCGCCGTGCGAGGGCAGGAACTGCAGCGTGACCGCCATCGACACCGATGCCACGAACGCCGTCGACCCGACGGCCAGCATGGTCAGGGGCAGCGCGGGCGACGTAGGCACCTTCTCCCACCGCGACGGACCGCTCGAGCGGTGCCGCCCGGCCGGCGCGAACGCGGGTCGCTCGAACTCGTCCTCGAACGCGTCGAAGGTCGGATCCCAGCCGAAATCCTCGCCGGCCCATTCGTCGGGGCGCGGCACGTCGCCGAAGTAATACGGCTCCGACAGGTCGGCGTCGCCGGACCGCACCGACACCAGCGCCGCGCCGCGGGCGAGGGCCAGGTCCGCTTCTTCCGGAGTGAAGACCGGCACCGAGAGCGCGTCCTGCAGTCCCGGCAGGATCGCCTCGAAGTTACCTGCGGAACCGATGACCACCAGGGCCTCCGGCTGCCAGTCCGCACGGGCGAACACCGCGCTGAGCCAGCTGGTCAGCCCTGCCCGCGAGCCGATGGAGTGGTTCACGGCCGTGTGGACGGCGCCGCTGGCCGCATGCACGATCATGGTGATCGCAAACTCCGGCTCGATGGTGCACACCGCGGTGGTGCCACAGCCCAGCGCGTCGGCGATACCGCGGGCCACCGCCTCGTTCGCCTCGGGGAAACGCACCGGCACCACGTTGTCGAAACCGGACTCCGACAGCGACTGCATGAGCATCGAGGCCTCGGCGTCGGCGTCGTCGCTCCAGGTCAGTCCGATCGACTTGAGCCGCAGTCCCCGCGTCGCCGCGAGCGCCTCGCTGCGCAGCACGGCCGCGGTGGCGTCGTCGGAGTTCATGATCTCCACGGCGTCGTGGTCCATGGTGAAACCGTCAACGTCGTTGCCCTCGACCAGAACCAGGCCGATGGACGACGGAGTCATGGCCAACCCGAGCACCGCGTCCACGCAAACAACCCCTTCAAAAAAACGCATAACGGCGGCGCACGACCGGCGACGACGCGCGCTTCGGCGTGCGGGAACTATCCGGAATCGCGGTGAGACAAGCCACCCTTTGACCGGTGACTTTACCCGTAACCTGCGCCACAATGCACCCGTCCGCAAGCCACCGACCTGCGGTGATTTGCCAGTTGGCCACGGCGCTGTGTTCAAACCGTTATCAGTATTTGCCATCTCCGCCGAGGCCGCACGGCGTGGCCCGGTTATGTGCCGCACGTTTGAAGGCAGGCCGGTGGAGGTATGCAGTGGCCTAGTTGTGACCTGTCGCTACTGCTCCCCGTGATCGGGCGGCGGGAGAATCGTCGGCAAGACCAGCCAGGAGGTCAGCATCATGACGGCACCCCCACTCACCACACCGACCGCGGTGTCCCACGGCGAGGTGGGCGTCCACGTCCGCGGCCTCGGCTGCTCCTACGCAACCTGCACCTGCGGCTGGACCGCGCGCCACCGGCACCTGCGGGCCTCTGCCGAACAGGACGCCTGGGCACACGCCATCGAACGCGGCTGCGCGCCGGCCTTCCCGCTCGTCAACCGGTAGCGCTCAGCTGTCGCGACCGCGGGCGACGTGGCGTCGTCGCCGGTTCCGGACGCCCAGGATGACGGCCACGACGGCCGCGGTGATCGCCGCGGCGGCTAGGGGCCACGGCAGCCGGTACGCCCAGCCGGCGAGTTGCTGCTGGATCCGGCCGGCCACCGCGATCACCGGATCCGCCCCGATACTCCCCCGCAATCGCAGCTCGTAGCCGCCGTAGTACGCGACGTAGAGACCGGAAATCACCAGCAGCACACCGCCGATCATCGGCGCCCAGCGCGTCCAGCCCCGCAACCGGTCCGCAACCGCCGCCCCGGACACCGCAGCAGTCACCGCCAGCACCCCGACGAGGGCCGCGAAGCCGCCGACGTAGGCGCCCAGGTAGCCCGCCGACGCACCGATGTTCTTGTCCCGCAAGCCGATCCCGGTCACCGCCAAAAACGGGGCGATGGTGCAGGACACCGACACCAGCGCGTACGCGATGCCGTAACCGAACATCGACCCGAGCCGGCCGTCGGGTGCGCCGCCCGCGGCCGCCCCGGCCAACCGCAACGACACCAGGGGCCGGCCCAGCACCTGACCAACCCCGACGATCACCAGGACCACGCCGATGACCAGCGTCGCCCACGGCAGATAGCGCTGCACCAGATCGGCGGCCGACACGGCCAGCACCCCGAACGCGGCGAAAACCGTTGCGAAACCCAGCGCCATCACGACGGTGGCGGTGACCGCACGGATCAGCGCCGCCGCCGGTCCGGTGCGGCCGCTCTGCGCGACCAGCGCCAGATAGCCGGGCAGCATCGCGAAACCGCAGGGGTTCAGCGCCGCGACGACGCCTGCCACGAAGGCCAGTGACAGCCCGTTCACCTGGTCAATGCCGAAACCCGGTCGGCCAGTTCAGATTCCGGCATCGCCGACGTCGGATTGTTGACGAACGTCGAGGATCCGTCGGGGCGGTAGAAGACATAGGCCGGTTGCCAGGGCACCTGATAGCGCGCCCAGATGGAACCGTCGGCGTCGTTGATGATCGGGAAGTTCAGTCCGTACTTCCCGGCGAAGGCGCTCATCGCGCCCGGGTCGGCGTGCGCCGCGATCCCGACGAACGCGACGTTCGGGTTGGCCGCCGCCACCGCATGCACGCCGGGGGCCTCGGCGTTGCAGAACGGGCACCACGGCGTCCAGAACCACAGCACCGCCGGCCGGCCGGCCAGGCTCGCGCCGTTGAACGTACCGCCGCTGAGCAGAGTGCCGGTGAATTGCAGCCGGTCGTCGGCGCGGGCTTTCGGGACGCTCACGCCGGCCAGGACCAGCAACATGAGCGCCGCGACGATCGTGGCGGCCAGGCGCCAGACGGTGTGCGGCAGTCGGTATGTCGAAGGGGATGCGATGGTGACCATGGTCCGTACCTCCAGTTCCACGCGGCCGGCCGCCGGGCGTGGCGACTTGACCGGTATCAGGAACACGTACCCGCTACCGGCCGGGTTCAACGCGGCTTTTCGCCGCGCCGGCCGCTCACCCGAAGGCGTAGTCCTGCGGGTCGGCGCTGCGCGTCCACGTCCAGTAGTCGACCAGCCGCCACGGGCTGAGCGTGTAGATTTCGCCGTCGGCGTTCTTGTAGAACGAGTGCTTGATGGACGGCTGCGACCACACCATGGTGCGCATCTCGGCCTGGCTGCGCTCCACCCAGTCGGCGAGTTTCTCGGGCCGCGGTTCCATCCACCGCCCGTGGCCGGTCAGCAGCAGGTCCAGACATTCTGAGATGTAACGCATCTGGCATTCCGAATGGAAGATCAGGCTGCCGCCACTGGCCAGGTTGGTGCCGGGGCCGTACATACAGAAGAAATTCGGGAACCCGGGCACGGTGATGCCGAGGTACGCGGTGGGCCGTTCCCCCCACTGCTCGGCCAGCACCCGGCCGTCGCGGCCGACGATCGTCATGGGCCACAACACCTTTCCGGCATGAAAACCGGTGGCATACACGATCACATCGGCGGGATGTCGTGCGCCGTCGTCCGTCACGACGGCATCGCGTTCGATGCGGGCGATGGGTGTGCGGATCAGCTCGACATGGTCCTGCGTCAGGGTCTTGAGCCAACTGCCATTGTCCTGCAACGTCCGTTTACCGGTAGCCGGGTAGTCCGGGATGACCTTGGACAGCAGGTCCGGATTGTCACCGATCTGGCCTTTGATCCACTCGGTGAACATCATTCGGGTGACGTCGTTGATCTCGCTGACCGCACGCTGCTGGTCCGGGTAGTCCGGGTCGACACGGGCCGCGGCCAGGCCTTTGTCGCAGCCGGGCCAGAACAGCAGGAAGCGGTACCAGCGCCCGTAGAACGGCAGGTGCTTCAGTGCCCACCTGACGCCGTCGCCGACCAGGGCGTGGTAGTTGGGGTTGGGGAACATCCATTGCGCGGTGCGCTGAAAGATGTTGAGCGAAGCGACTTTCCCGGCGATCGACGGGGCGATCTGAAAGCCGCTGGCGCCGGCGCCGACCATCGCGACGTGCTTGCCGGTGAGGTCGATGTCGTGATCCCACTGCGCCGAGTGGAACGACGGGCCCGCGAAATCGTCGCGCCCCGAGATGGGCGGCAGATAGGGACGGTTGAGTTGCCCGACGGCGCTGATCACGGCGCGTGCCGACACCGTGTCCGACGTGCCGTCGGCGTTGCGGACAGTGACCTGCCACGTCTCGGTCGCGTCATCCCATCGCGCGCCGGTGACCTCGGTCTCGAACCGGACGTGCGGGCGGATGCCGTACTTGTCCAGGATGCGTTCGAAATAGGCCTGCAACTCCGGCTGTTCGGCGAAGAACTGCGTCCAGTGGTCGCTGGGTTCAAAGCTGTAGCAGTAGAAGTGGTTTCCGACATCGACGCGGGCACCGGGATAGCTGTTGTGCCACCAGGTGCCGCCGACACCGGGGGCACGTTCGATGATGGTGAACGGAATTCCCGCCTCTTTCAGGCGGATTCCCGCGAGCAGTCCCGATTCGCCGCAGCCGATGACGAGCACGGGGAAGTCCGCCGCCGCTTCGGCGTCACGCCCGGCCGCGCCGCCGCGGACATCTCTCCCGTCGAGCTCCATCTCCTCCAACACCATCGGGACGTACTCGTCGGGCACCGGCTCGCAGACGAGCCACTCCATCATCTCCTTGAGCAGCTCCGCACCGATGGGCTCGGGCTCGGGGCACCCGCGGTCGCGGTAGTCCGCGATCACCTTCAGCGCCAGGGTGCGCACGGCCGCCTTGTCGTCCTCGGACATGTAACCCTGGACCTCGTTGAGGAACAGCCCGGCGGGGCGCAGGGCGCCGCGGATCAGCTCCGGATCACCGGACATGTGCACCAGTGACAGCATCAGCGTGGGGATGCTGACGTCCATCAGCGCACTGGCGATGTCCTCGTCGGAGGTCGTAAACGGTTGTCCTGCATGTGGGTTGCGCACCACAAGGTGCTATCACGTTCGGCGGATTCTTCGCAGCCGATTCTGCCGCGGTACTGCCCGACGGGGCTTTACGCTCCGAAGATGGCCATCGCGTTACTCGACAACGGCGCACCGCCGGCCGACCTCGCACTGTCGGACATCGACCTCGGTTCGGTCCGGTTCTGGGGCCGGAACGACGGGATCCGCGACGGTGCATTCGCCACGCTGCGGCGCGAGGCACCCATCGCCTTCCACGCCGAACTGGCCCAGGAAGGGTTCGAATCAGGTCCCGGCCACTGGGCGTTGACGCGCTACGACGACGTGTTCTTCGCCAGCCGCCACCCACACATCTTCAGCTCCGCCGGCGGCATCACGATCGCCGAGCAGACGCCGGAGCTGGCCGAGTATTTCGGCTCGATGATCGTCATGGACGACCCGCGGCACACGCGGCTGCGCAACATCGTGCGCAGCGCGTTCACCCCGAAGGTCGTGGCACGCACAGAAGCGTCGGTGCGCAACCGGGCCCGCAGCCTGGTGAAATCCATGATCGAACGTCACCCGGACGGTCAGGGCGACATCGTGGCCGACCTTGCCGGTCCACTGCCCTTGCAGATCATCTGCGACATGATGGGCATCCCGGAGCCGGATCACGAACGGATCTTCCACTGGACCAACATCATTCTCGGGTTCGGCGATCCCGATCTGACCACCGACTACGAGGCGTTCTTCCGGTGCGCCATGGACATCGGCGCCTATGCCACCGCCCTGGCCGACGACCGGCGCGTCAACCCGCACGACGACCTGACCACTGCCCTGGTGCAAGCCGAGGTCGACGGCGAACGCCTCACGTCGAGTGAGGTGGCGTCCTTCTTCATCCTGCTGGTGGTCGCGGGGAACGAGACCACGCGTAACGCGATCAGCCACGGGGTGCTCACGCTCAGCCGGTTCCCCGAGCAGCGCGAACAGTGGTGGGCCGACTACGACGCGGTGGCACCCACCGCCGTCGAGGAGATCATCCGCTGGGCCTCCCCCGTCGTCTACATGCGCCGGACCCTGACGCAGGACTTCGAGCTGAGCGGCGTGAAAATGCAAGCCGGACAGAAGGTCACGCTGTGGTACGGCTCGGCCAACCGGGACGAGGCGAAATTCGACCGGCCCTGGCTTTTCGACGTGCACCGGAACCCCAATCCGCACTTGGGCTTCGGCGGCGGTGGCGCCCATTTCTGCCTGGGGGCGAATCTGGCCCGTCGCGAGATCGCGGTGGCGTTCGAGGAGATTCACCGCTGCGTGCCCGACCTGAAGGCCACCGACGAGCCCGACCGGCTGTGGTCGCAGTTCATCCACGGCATCAAGCGCCTGCCGGTCAGCTGGACACCGCCGCACTGAGGCGCTACTGCACGATCAGGACACCGACCATCCCCGGGTGGTACACGCAGTAATACGGGTACCGGCCCGGTGTCGTGGGTGCGTTGAAGGTCGTCTGCGCGTTGCCGCCGACCTTGACGTCGAACTGCCCCTTGACCTTCGACGTCACGGTATGCGCGACGTCGTCACTGTTGACGACGGTGACCTGCGCGCCGGGCGCCACCGTGAGCGGGTCGCCGAAGTTGAGCGCGGTGATGGTGATCGCCGGCCCCTGCACCGGCCCGGTCACCGGCACCGCGCTGGACGTCGGGGTGCTGTTCGGCGCCGGCGCCGGGGTCGCGCACCCGGCAACCGCGCCGGCCACCAGCGCCGCCGCCACCAGCACCACCGGCAGGCGCGTCGTCATGCCAGGTACCTCTGCATCCAGGACTGCGTCTGCGCCCAGGCATCGGCGGCCGCGGTGGGGTTGTACCGCTGGCCCGAGTCGTTGAAGAACGCATGATCGGCGTCGGGCTCCACGACGATCTGGTGAACCGTGCCGGCCTGCTCGAGTGCGGCGGCCGCCGCGTCCTTGCTCGCCGTCACCCGAGCATCCTTGGCGCCGTAAAAGGCCAGTACCGCAGCCTGTTTCGAGCCGGCGAAGTCGTGCGGGTCCGGCAGCGGCCCGTAGAACGGCAAGGCCGCCGAGAGCCTCGGCTCACCGGCGGCCAGGAGCTGCCACGTGAGCCCGCCGCCGAAGCAGAATCCGAGCACCGCGAGTTTCATGCCCGGCGCCCGCCGCTGCAGCTCATCGAGCCCGGAGCGCAGGTCGGCGACGAACTGGTCCGGCGGGATCTTCCCCAGTGCCGCAGTGGCCTCCGCGGGATCTTTGAACGTGGCGGTGCCGCCCTGCGCCGACAACAGGTCGATGCCCAACGCCGAGTATCCGATGCCACCGAAGCGGCCGACCACCGACCGGACCCAGTCGTTCAGCCCCTTGTTCTCGTGGATCACCAGCACTGCGCCGCGGGGCTGGGCGGCGGGGGCCCACGCCCCCTGCAGCGTGCCGTCGGCCCAGGTGATGGGCGTGGTCTGCACGGCGTTCTCGATCCCCGGCGGTGGGCCCGGCTCGATGGACGGCTTGCCTGCCGCCGTCGACGTCGTGGCCGCCGTCGGTCCCCGGCTCTCGCCGCATGCCGCCAGCAGTGCGGTCGCGGCGGCCGTGCCCACACCCAGCAGCGCGAGCCGGCGCAGCGCCTCGCGCCGGGACAGCAATCCGTCGACGTGGTCGGTGGCGATTTCCTCGGCGATGTACCGCTGCAAGGGGGTCACCCGAGCCAGTATCCGCCCTGATCCTGAGCGCCGTCACAAGGTTTCCCCAGGACGAGTAGACATTTTTTAGGAAGTGTTCACTTTTTCATTGACATGGGCCTGGCCGGCACGCTTCTATCGTCAGGTGACCTCTGCAGCGACGTTCGACACGATCATCGCGGGCGGCCGTTGGTTCGACGGAACCGGCGCGCCATCCGCGGTCCGGGACATCGGAATCCGAGACGGACACGTCGTGGCGATCGGCGTGGACCTCGACGAAACCGGATGCCAGAACGTCGTCGACGCCACCGGCAAATGGGTGACACCCGGCCTGTTGGACATCCACACGCACTACGACGTCGAGGTGCTCGCCGGCCCCGGACTGGCCGAGTCGCTGCGGCACGGCGTGACCACCGTGATGCTCGGCTCCTGTTCGCTGTCCACGGTCCACGTCGGCGGCGAAGATGCCGGCGATCTGTTCGGCCGGGTCGAGGCCATCCCGCGTGATCACGTCATCACCGTCGTCGACGCGAACAAGACCTGGGACACCGCAGCGGGTTACGTCACCGCGCTCGAGGACCGGCCGCTGGGGCCCAACGTGGCCGCGTTCATCGGGCACTCCGACATGCGCACCGCCGTCATGGGCCTGGACCGCGCCACCCGCAAGGACGTCCGGCCCACGCGCGGCGAGCAGGCTGAGATGGAGCAGATGCTGGCGGCCGCGCTGCAGGCCGGATTCGTCGGAATGTCTTCGCAGCAGCTGCTTTTCGACAAGATCGACGGCGACACCTGCCGGTCCCGCACCCTGCCGTCCACCTATGCCAGGGCCCGCGAACTTCGCCGGCTCAAGACGCAACTGCGTCGCTCGGGCCGCATCCTGCAGTCGGGTCCGGACCTGCAGAACCCGCTGAACCTGGTGTCGCAGCTGGCGCAGTCGCTCGGCCTGTTCCGCGAGAATCTCAAGACGAGCCTGCTGTCGGCCGCTGACATCAAGGCCAATCCCTACGCCATCACCATCATGGGACCGGTGGCCCGGCTGGTGAACAAGCTGGGCGGCGACTTCCGCTGGCAGCACCTGCCGGTGCCGTTCGAGGTGTACGCCGACGGCATCGACCTCGTCGTGTTCGAGGAATTCGGTTCGGGCGCAGCGGCTCTGCACCTGCGCGACGAGGTCGAGCGCAATGACCTGATGCGCGACGACGAGTACCGCCGCCAGTTCCGCAAGGACTACGAGAACAAGTTCGGTGTGCGTGTGTGGCACCGGGACTTCTTCGACGCCGAGATCGTCGGCTGCCCCGACGAAGCTCTCATCGGCAAGACGTTCGGCCAGGTCGGCGTGGACCGCGGGCTGCATCCGGTGGACGCCTTCCTGGATCTGGTACTCGAATACGGCCGCGATATCCGCTGGCGCACAACGATTTCCAACCACCGCCCCGAGGTGCTCAAGAAACTGGCCCGCGACCCGGGTATCCAGCTCGGTTTCTCCGACGCCGGCGCACACCTGCGCAACATGGCGTTCTACAACATGGGCCTGCGCCTGCTGCGGCACGTGCGCGACGCCGAGCGCGCCGGTGCCCCCTTCCTGACCGTCGAGCAGGCCGTGCACCGACTGACCGGTGAACTCGCCGACTGGTACCGCCTGGACGCCGGGCACCTGCGCGTCGGAGACCGCGCCGACCTCGTCGTCATCGATCCCGAACGGCTGGACGATTCGCTCGACGCCTACGCCGAGGACCCCGTCGAGCAGTACGGCGGACTGTCACGCATGGTCAACCGCAACGATGCCACCGTCGCGGCGGTGTTCGTCAGCGGACGGCAGGTCGTGCGCGACGGGGTGCCGACCGACCTGGTGGGCACCACCCGCACCGGCCGCTTCCTGCGGTTCGCCCGTCAGACCCCAGCCCTGCCCGTTGCCAAGGAAGGTGAGTTCGCCAGTGTCGGTTGAGGATACGATCCACGGATTATGGAAGGCGCTGTCGGCGCGGGACTGGGACCGGCTGAAGGAGTTCGTGTCCGACGACTGCATCTACCTGGACATGCCGGTGGGCCCGGCCGCCGCGGCCCGCGGCCCTGAGGACATCGTCAAACGCCTCAAGATCGGCCTGGAACCGCTGGCCTCGTACGAGAACTTCGACGGCCTGCTGCTGACCAACGGCGCCGACGCCATGTACGAGCATCACGAGGAATGGCATTGGGAGACCGGCGAATCCGCCGTGCTCAAGTTCGTCACCGTGCACCGCGTCGAGAACGGCAAGGTGACGCTGTGGAAGGACTACTGGGATATGAGCGGGCTGACGAACTTCGCCCCGCCGTCCTGGCTGGAGAACTTCGCGACGGCTGACATGTCGTGGATCTTCGACGCGACCGGCCTGGTCTAGTTCTCCCTCTCAGAGGGTGATCTTGCAGGCCTGGCCGATGTCGAGGGTCCGCAGCATGCGGCCCATCCCGAGCCACATGGCGCACGAGAGGGCGAGGTCGGTCATCAGCTCGTCGCTGAAATGCTCTGCGGCACGGGCCCAGAAGTCCTCGTCGTCGCGCAGCCCGGTGTGGTCGGAGGCGAAGCGGTAGGCGAACTCGGCGGCGATGCGCTCCTGGTCGGAGTAGCCGGGCCAGGTCTGCCACACGCCGGCGTGGTTGTAGAGGTCTTCGTCGACACCCTCGGCCTCGGCCGCCGAATCGCGGGTGTTCTGACACACCACACACTCGTTGTCGAGCGCGATCACCACGCGGGCGAGCTCACGCACGCGCAGCGGCAGGCGGCCCTTGGTGTAGACGGCGTTGGTGAAACCCGCCATGGCCGTGCCGATGTCGGGTGACTTGACCACCCAGGCGGTTACGTCTTCGTCGGTGAAATCTCCGATTCGGCTCACTTTTCGCACGCTACGCCAAAACTGGAACAAGTTCTAGTTTTTCCCGAGAATCAATCCGGCGCAAACGACAACGGCCCCGCCCCAGATGGGCGAGGCCGCGGCCGACGGGGACCACCTATGACGGCGGGCGCGACACGCACTGTGCCGCGTAGAGCTGCTCGCCGAGCTTGTCCATCAGCTCCAGCTGCGTTTCCAGATAGTCGATGTGGCCTTCCTCGTCGGCGAGGATGGCCTCGAAGATGTTCGCGCTCGTCGCGTCGCCCTTCTCGCGGCACATGATGATGCCGGGCTTCAGGCGGGTGACCACCTCGTACTCGATGGCCAGATCGGCCTCGAACTGCTCGCGCAGCGTCTGCCCGACGCGGAGCGAGAACAACCGCTGGTAATTGGGCAGGCCGTCCAGCAACAGAATGCGATCGGTCAGAGTTTCCGCGTGGCGCATTTCCTCGAACGACTCGTCACGGGTGTGCTTCGCCAATTCCGTGAAGCCCCAGTTGTCCTGCATTTTCGAATGCAGAAAATATTGGTTGATCGCGGTGAGTTCACTCGTCAATTGCTCGTTGAGCAGTTTGAGGATCTCGGGGTCGCCTTGCATTTCGGCTCCTTTAAACACCATCGGGCTGGGTCAAGTGTCACTGGCGCGGAACAACAACGTGCCTGTTCCAAACCTAGTCGAGTAACCCCGGGCAGGCGACCGGATCGGTCGGTGTTTCCGGCCCGATTCGTCGCCGAATCCCGGGTTTGGAGATTCGCAACTCCGCCGCTGGCCAGCAGCTATGGACTGGCTGCCCTAAGTAAGGTTAGACTGCACTAACCCCCGCGGCGTCCGTCCGCGGTCCCGAACGACCCAGAATGGCAGGACACGATGAGCGAGCAACCGCTGCACTCGCTCATTCTTGCCGCGGATTATCGGGTCGATGATGTGGAATCGATGTGGGAGCGACTGAAATCGCACCGCTCAATTCTCACGGAACTCTCCGCGCATCACGTCGTCGTCTATTCATCGCTGTGGGAACCGGGCCGCGTATTGGCCACCGTCGGAATCCATAATGCGAATTCCGTCCGTGAAGTTCTGCGTTCGCCGGCGGTATTCGAATTCTTCGACGCCTCCGGTGTGGACGACATCCCGGCGATCTTCGCCGGTGAAGTGGTCGAGAAGATCGATCTCGCCGAACCACCACCGGGGCAGCATGCCGTCGCCTCGGTCGTCGTCGGCGTCGTGACCGCGGTCGAGGACGTGCCCGCCCTGATGGACAAGGTGCACGACGCCGCTGCCCGGTTCCGGGAGGCCGGAGTGTGCAAGGTCTGGGTGTACCGCGCCTTCGACGACGGCCACGAGGTGCTGATCCTGCAGCAGATCGAGAACGAGGCCGCCGCCCGCCGCTGGATCGACCACCCCGACGCCGCCGCCGAATGGATGTCGGCCGCCGGATTCGGCGTCTATCCCACGGTGTTCGTCGGGACCCTGGCCCACATCACGTCGATCGAGGCGGCCGACTGATGTTCGTCTGCCTGTGCACCGGAGTGACGAGCCAGGTCGTCACCGAACTCGTCGCGGATGGTGCGACCACGTCGAAGCAGATCGCCGAGAAATGCGGCGCCGGCCTCGACTGCGGCCGCTGCCGCCGGACCGTGCGGGCCATCATCGAAGCGGCCCGCACCGACTGCCCGGTGCACAAGGCCGGTTAGCCCTTCCGCCCCACGAACGCGCTCAGCGCGTCGGCGTTGGCAGCCCCGCCGAGCAACTCGGCGAACTGACCGGACTCGCGCTGCGTCGCCGCGACGATCGCCTCCCGCGTCGGCTCGACCATCGCGTGCTTGACGGCCATCAGACTCGAAAGCGGCCGCGAGGCAATGATTTCCGCATGGCGCCGGGCTTCCGGCAGCAGGTCGTCGGGCTCACAGACCCGCCACACCAGACCCATGCGCAGCGCTTCCTCGGCGCTCACCCATTCCGAGGACAGCAGCAGCCAGGCGGCGTTCTGCCGGCCCATCAACCGCGGCAGCAGGTAGGACGACGCCGCCTCCGACGCCACGCCCAGGCTGGTGAACGGGCATTTGAGCCGCGCCGTCGTCGACATGAACGCCAGATCGGCATAGCCGAGGATGGTGGTGCCGATGCCCAGGCCGACGCCGTTCACCGCGCAGATCAGCGGCTTCGGGAACGCCGTCAGCGCCTCGATCAGGCCGGGAAATCCGTACTCCCCCATCTGATATTCGGGGTTGGTGACCATCTCCTGCATCTCGACGAGGTCGTTTCCGGCACTGAACGCCCGGCCGGCGCCGGTGAGCAGGACGACCGAGACGTCCGGGTCGGCGGCGGCCTCTTTGAGTGCGATGGTCGTGGCGTCGTACAGCGCTTCACTGAACGCGTTGAGTGCGTCGGGCCGGTTCAAGGTAAGGGTCCGGACCCGGTTGGTGTCGTCGATCTGAACGAGCGCGGCGTCGGTCACAGGTTGTCTCCAAACGGGTTTCGCATGATGTAGCGGCTGGTGGGCACGGTGTCGATGTTGACGTTGGCGCCGAAGGCCGAGGTACTGGCGGCCATCTTGCCGGCGCGGTCGGCCAGATCGGCGTCGTCGGCGGCGCCGAAGAAGGCGTGCAGGCTCGTCGTCGCCTCGATGGGGAACAGCTCCTCGACGATGGCGCCGAGTTGCGGGGCGTCGGACGTCAGCGCGCGCACCACGGCGTTCTGCGTGTAACCGAACGTGGATTGGGTGTCGATCGCGACCTGGGTGTGGTCGAGGTGCCAGCGGCGGAACCACTCTCGCTCGTCCATGCCGTCGGGACGCCGCAGCAGCGCCACGTTCGCCAGGCCCGTGGTGCGCTCACCGACGGCGATGGCCGGACCGGCCATCGGCACCGATTCGGTGACCAGATATGCGGCCAGTTCGGTGCATTCGGCCCGCAGTCGATCCAGCGCCGCGGTCATCTGCGCGCCGTAGTACTGCTGTGTCCAGACGCTGACCACCGCGACGACCGGCGGATCGAGTGTCGTCAGGAGCATCAGGGAGTCCCGGACCGCGCCGTCCTTGACGTTGACCGCGAGCCCGGGCACCCCCAGCGCCAGCAACTCGCCGGCGACCTCGGTGCGCAGACGCTCGCACCAGGCGTCGTCGGCGGTGTCACGCCGCAGCGTGACCATGACCTTCTCCATCGAATCTCCCCGTCAGTCCCGCGCCCAGCGCGGCGTGATGAACACACCCTCGGCCTCCACCGTGATGCCCTCGGCATCGGCGATGTGCCCGACGGCATAGGTCTTGATGCCCTCTGTCCGGACGATGCGGGCCGCGGTGTGCAGGTCGCCGAGCCGCGTCATGCGCCGGTAGCGCATGGTGAGCGTGCCGGTGAGCCGCGGTTGCCCCGGCAGGCTCGCGCCCTCGCCGAGCACATGGTCGAGGATCATCGCCGACACCCCGCCATGGACGTGGCCGGGCGGCCCCTCATATGCGGCGCCGAGGTGGAAGTCGGCGGACACGCTGCCGTCGCCGGCCCGGATCAGGACCACCGGTGGGGCAATCGGATTGCGGAGCCCGATCACCGCGTTGCCCCAGGGCATTTCGCTGCCGTGCGCGCCGAACCGGATCCCGAACGAGCCTTCGAGCTGCTGCGCCCGGAGCTGGGCGGTGGCGGCGTCGATCTCGGCCTGCACCGCGGCGATGGCCTCGGCGGCGACCTCTGTCCGGATGGTGGCGTCGATGAGTTCGCGTACGGACTGCGTCAGCGGTTCGTAGACGGCTCGCATTCGCGCCACCTCGTCGGCGCTCAGCTTCTGCAATGTGTCCTCGAGCACCCTTGAACTAGAACACGTTCTAATCGGGCTGTCGAGAGTGGGGTCCCATTGCCTGCGCGGCAACAGATTTCGGACGCCTACGACAATTCACGGCGCGGCCGGGGTCGCCGCGGCGCCCGAGGGCAACAGCTACCACGCAATTCAGTGTCAGCAAATTGACCACGAGCAACCTGGGCCGCATTTACCGAGACCGGCGGTCCGCCACGCCGGGCCTGCCAGGAATCGCGAGATTCGACCAAGCGACCACCCGACACGCCGCGCTGCCCCTGGGACCACTCCGCCAAGGATGCACGTCTACCAGTGTCATTGGCTCGAATTCGAGAGATCGCCGAACAGGCGCCGCGGCACACTGCGAAAATCTGCGTATTCCGGCGGAACAATGCTGTACATCGTGCAGCCTGCGGATTAGAGTCTGAATCCAACGCCGACCGCCTACTCGCAGCAAATTCAATTGGGCAATGCGGCAATGCGATCCCGAAACCGCGGGCGACGGGGGTGGGATCCCGATGTTGAGGAGCGCAGGCCGATGAGGATCGATCCGTTCGCCGGGTGCCGGGTCTCGCGCGTGGCCGTCGTCGACTCGTACGAAGTCGTTCATGCCGGCATCGCGACCTGGCTCCGCGACGATCACGCACTCGGTTCGAGCACTACGGCCTACTACGTCGACACCGGAGAATTCCTGCGCCGCCACCCCCTTCCCCCGGACGACGCCCACGTCGTCGTACTGGGCCTGGCCGCGGACGACGCGAACAGCCTGGCCGCGGTGCGTGACCTCACCAACCGCGGCTACCACGTCGTGGTGTACTCGCATCTCACCGACCGCGACGTAATCCGCACCGCGATCGACTCGGGCGCCCGGACCTACCTGTTCCAGACCGCGGGCCGCGAGCACCTGCTCAAGGCGATCCGGGCCGCCGTCACCCCGTTCCCCTACGTGGGCCCGAACGTCGCCGCCGCTCTCGACGACCGCAACTTCTGCCTGCGGCCGGTGCTGGCGCCGCGAGAGCAGGAGGTGCTGCTGGCGTGGTTCCGGACCGACAGCAAGGAACTCGTCGCCCAGCAGCTGTTCCTGGCGCCCAGCACCGTGCGTACGCATCTCCAGCGCATCCGGGCCAAGTACATCGCCGCCGGGCGCCCCGCCGGCACCAAAGCCGCGCTGGTGGCGCGCGCCATCCAGGATCGGATCATCAGCATCGACGATCTGTGACTCCGTAGACTCCACGCCATGACCGTCACCGCCGATGATCTGCGCCACCTGAACCGCTGTGTCGAGCTGGCCCGGGAGGCACTGGCGGACGGCGACCAGCCTTTCGGCTCGATCCTGGTGGACGCCGACGACGTCGTCGTCTTCGAGGACCGCAACCGGGTCTCCGGCGGAGATCAGACCCAGCACCCCGAATTCGCCATCGCCCGTTGGGCGGCAACCAATCTCGATGCCGCGCAGCGGGCCGCCGCGGTGACGTACACCTCTGGCGAACACTGCCCGATGTGCTCGGCGGCGCACGCCTGGGTCGGCCTGGGGCGCATCGTGTACGCGACGTCGTCGGCACAGTTGGGCGGCTGGCTCGCCGAGTGGGGCGTCGCGCCCTCCCCCGTTGCGGCACTGCCCATTTCGGTCGTGGCACCCGGCGTGCCCGTCGACGGCCCCGTCGACGACCTGGCCGACACCATGAAGGGCTTGTACGAGGCCTGCTTCCGGCCGTGAGCCCTGTTCCGAGTCACAACCGTTAGCCAATTGCGATGTCTCTCTTCGGCATCGGTCCACGGAACCGTGCCGTCACGGTGTTTCACTAGTAACCACGGGAGCCTGCCGTTACCCCCGAGACGGCAGGCTCCCGCTTTGGCTGCCACTTAGGATCGCCGCATAGTGTCGTCGCCGTGAGCGAGGCGCAGTCCATGAGACCCATCATTCGCGGCATCCTCCTGGACATCGCTCCGCCACTGGCCGCGTACTACGGACTGCGTGCCGCGGGGGTCTCGGAGTATGTGGCCCTGCTCACCGCCACCGTGCTGGCCGGCAGCAAGGTCGCCTATGACGCGATCCGGACCCGGCGCCTCGATCCGTTCGCCGGCTATCTGATGCTGAACTTCGGGCTCAGCCTGGCGGTGGGACTGAGCACCTCGGACGCCCGGCTGCTGCTCGCCGGCACCACGCTGGTCGGCGGCATCGGCGGGTTGGTCTTCCTCGGCAGCTGCGTGATCGGCACACCGCTCACGCAGGTTGTGGCAGAACGGCTTCAGGGCGGACCGGAGGACACCAGCGTGGCTGCCCTCACATATCGCCGACGGGTGCACATTCTGCTCTCAGCGATGTGGGGCGCCGGCTTGATCGTCGGCACCGGCGTGCAGCTGGCGATCATCTTCGCCACGTCGGTGGACGTCGCCAATGCCCTGGCCTCGGCGTTCTCGCTCGCGACCACCGGCGTGCTGATGACCGCGACGTTCATCGTCGGTAAGCGGGCCCGCGCCAGGTGGGACGAGCGGAACGAACCCGTGCTGGAGACCGCGGAACAAATCACCGACCCCAAAGGTTGAGCGCAGGAGATTCAACTTTGGAGGTACGGATGTCTGACGCCACAACAGCGCCCATCGCTGTTCCCGTCCTGTTTGTCACCGAGCCGATCGTCCTGCCGGGCATGGTCGTGCCCATCGAACTCGATGAGGCCGCACGTGCCGCGGTCGACGCGGCCCAGGCCGCCGCACCCGCCGGCGAGGCCGGGAAGCTGCTGATCGCTCCCCGCCTCGACGACCGCTACCCCACCCACGGCGTCCTGGCGTCGATCGTCCAGGTCGGCCGGGTGCCCAGCGGCGGAACCGCGGCCGTCGTCCGTGGTGAGCGGCGTGCACACATCGGGTCCGGCACGTCCGGCCCGGGTAGTGCGCTGTGGGTCCTGGTGGATGAGATCACCGAGACCGCCGCGAGCGACGAAACCCGCACCCTGGCAGCCGAATACAAGAAACTGCTGCTGGCGATCCTGCAGCGCCGCGAAGCGTGGCAGATCGTCGACGCCGTCAACCAGATCAGCGAACCGTCGGCACTGGCCGACACCGCGGGTTACGCGTCCTACCTGACCGACGTGCAGAAGCGCGAGCTGCTGGAGACCTCAGATGTGAGTCGTCGCCTCCACCTGCTGATCGAGTGGACGGGCGAGCACTTGGCCGAGGTCGAGGTGAACGACAAGATCGCCGAGGACGTCCGCGCCGGAATGGACAAGCGGCAGAAGGAATTCCTGCTGCGCCAGCAGCTCGACGCCATCCGCAAGGAGTTGGGCGAGCTGGACGGTAGCGCCGGCGCCGAGGAGCCCGCGGACTACCGCACCCGCATCGAGGCCGCCGATCTGCCCGAGAAGGTGCGCGAGGCGGCGCTGCGCGAGGTCGGCAAGCTGGAACGGTCCAGCGAGCAGACCCCCGAGGGCGGCTGGATCCGGACCTGGCTGGACACCGTGCTGGAACTGCCGTGGAACGAGCGCACCGAGGATTCGACGGATCTGACGGCCGCCCGGGAGATTCTGGACGCCGACCACCATGGGCTGGACGACGTGAAGGACCGCATCGTCGAGTACCTGGCGGTGCGGGCCCGCCGCGCCCAGCGCGGCTTGGCCGTCGTCGGCGGTCGTGGCTCGGGCGCCGTCATGGTGCTGGCCGGCCCTCCCGGTGTCGGCAAGACGTCGCTGGGTGAGTCGGTGGCACGCGCCCTGGGCCGCAAGTTCGTCCGCGTCGCCCTGGGCGGTGTGCGCGACGAGGCCGAGATCCGTGGCCACCGGCGCACCTACGTCGGCGCGCTGCCGGGCCGCATCGTGCGGGCCATCGGCGAGGCCGGCTCCATGAATCCCGTTGTGCTGCTGGACGAGATCGACAAGGTGGGCTCGGACTACCGCGGCGATCCGGCGGCCGCACTGCTGGAGGTGCTGGACCCGGCGCAGAACCACACGTTCCGCGATCACTACCTGGATCTGGATCTGGACCTGTCCGATGTGGTGTTCCTGGCGACGGCCAACGTCATCGAGAACATCCCCAGCGCGCTGCTGGACCGCATGGAGCTGGTGCAGATCGACGGCTACACCGAGGACGACAAGGTTGCCATCGCCCGCGACTACCTGCTGCCCCGGCAGGCCGAACGGGCGGCGTTGACCACCGACGAGGTGACGGTGACGGACGCGGCGCTGCGCAAGATCGCCGCGGACTACACGCGCGAACCGGGTGTGCGGCAGTTCGAGCGACTGCTGGCGAAGGCGCTGCGGAAGGTCACCACGCGGCTGGCGTCGGGTGTTGACGCGGTCACGGTTGATGAACCGGATCTGGTCGAGTACCTGGGCCGTCCGCGATTCATGCCGGAGTCTGCGGAGCGCACCGCGGTGCCCGGCGTGGCGACCGGCCTGGCCGTCACCGGCATGGGTGGCGACGTCCTCTACATCGAGGCCGGATCCAACGATGGCGAACCGGGTCTGCAACTGACCGGTCAGCTGGGCGACGTGATGAAGGAGTCGGCGCAGATCGCGCTGTCCTACGTCCGGTCACACGCGGCGGAGCTGGATGTCGATCCAAAGGCGCTGGATCGCCGCATCCACGTCCACGTGCCCGCGGGCGCGGTGCCCAAGGACGGTCCGTCCGCGGGTGTGACGATGGTGACCGCGCTGGTCTCCATGGCCACCGGACGGCAGGTGCGGTCCGATGTCGGGATGACGGGCGAGGTCACGCTGAACGGGCGGGTGCTGCCCATCGGCGGGGTCAAGCAGAAGCTGATGGCAGCCCAACGTGCCGGGCTGACAACGGTTTTCATCCCGTCACGCAACGAACCGGACCTGGACGACGTGCCGGCCGAGGTCTTGGACGCACTCGATGTGCGGCCCATGACTGACGTCGCCGACATCATCGCCCAGGCGCTGGAGCCGGCCGCTGAGGTCACGGCGGCGGCGTAACCCCAACGCGCAGGCCCAAATGTTCCTGTTCACCTCATGGTGGTGGGACATTTGGGCCTGCTCGCGTTAGATGGGCACATGCCCAACTTCAACCAAGTGAAACGGCGTGTGGTCCACACCGTCCAGCGTCGCCTCGTCAACCCGGTGGGCCGGCAGTTGCCGGTGACCATGCTGGAAACCATCGGCCGCAAGTCCGGCGAGCCACGCCACACCGCGATCGGCGGCCGGGTGATCGACGGCGCGTTCTGGCTGGTGTCCGAGCACGGCGACCACGCCGATTTCGTCCGCAACATCAAGGCGAATCCCGCTGTGCGCGTGCGCATCAACGGTGAGTGGCGCAGCGGCACCGCGCACCTGGTCCCCGACGACGACCCGGTCGAGCGGCGCGGCAACTCCCCCAGCTGAACAGCGCCGTGGTGCGGGTGATGGGCACCGACCTGCTGTCGGTCCGCGTCGACCTGGACTGAGACTCAGGCGATGTCGGCCGACGGCGGTTCGTCGGCCAGATGGATCGCACGGTGCTCGATGAGTTCGTGGATGCGGTCGGGCCCCAGCCGGGCCCGGAAGTCCTTGACGGTGTAGCCGACGACGACCCCGTCGGTGAGGGCGCGTACCGTCGCCGTGCGCGGAATCCCGAACAGCGGCCCGATCTCGCCGAAGTACTCGCCGGGGCCGGCGGTGAACAGCAGCATCGTCTCGCCGTC
The DNA here is from genome assembly GCF_046250085.1 of Mycobacterium sp. SMC-16. NCBI lineage: Bacteria > Bacillati > Actinomycetota > Actinomycetes > Mycobacteriales > Mycobacteriaceae > Mycobacterium > Mycobacterium sp. SMC-16. Next base: position 2,842,752 of record NZ_CP176427.1, on the reverse strand, counting down.
GGGCATCTCGCGCGTGATCTCGAACCGGCCCGACCTGACGACGTAGATCAGGTCACCGATCGTCGTCTGCTCGAACACGAGGTCGCCCGCGTCGAGCTCGAAGACCTCGGGCTCACGCTCGGTACTGGCGACCGTCGGGACGAGTTCGATGACGCGGTCGGCCAGCGGCAGCATGCGGCTGTCATGCGTGGCGACCACCACGACGCGATCGTCGGCGAGTTCCCGGATGAGCCGCAGCACCTCTTCGACCTGGATGAAATCCAGGTGCGCAGTCGGCTCGTCGGCCAGGATCAGCGGCGGATCCAGCGCGATGGCGCGGGCCACCGCGACGCGCTGCTGCTGTCCGCCCGACATGTCACCGGGGCGGTGCGTCATCCGGTGCGACAGGCCGACCCGGTCCAGCAGTTCCGCGGCGCGCTGACGGGCCGCGCCGCGGCTCATCCCCGCGGCACGCATCGGCACCATGACGTTCTCGGCGGCAGTGAGGCTGGGCACCAGATTGAACGCCTGGAACACGATGCCGACGGTGTTGCGGCGGTAGTCGGTCAGCGCCTTGGGTCCGAGTCTGGTGACGTCGATACCGTCGAACAGGATCTCACCCGAAGTGGGTTTGAGGATTCCGCCCATGCACGACAGCAGCGTCGTCTTCCCACAACCGCTGGGCCCCAGCAGGATCGCGAGCGAACCGGCCGACAGCTCCAGTTCGAAATTGTCGATGGGCCTGACTTTGTCGGCGCCCTTGCCGTACTCCACCACCAGGTCACGAATCTGTAAGCCGCTCATGGTCTATGGCCCCCCGAATGCCATCGCCGGATCTATCGTCACCGCTCTCCGCATGCCCGCCAGGCTGGCGATCAGCCCGATCGTGATGGCCACGACCGGCAGCAACAGGTACGCACCCGCCGGGACGTCGACGCGCATCGGGAACATCGGCCCGAGCACCATCGCCAGCAGCACGCCGATCGCCGCGGAGAACACGGCGATGAAAACGGCCTGCATCGCCAGCCCGGCCATCATCGACTTCGTCTTCACCCCAACGGCTTTGAACACCGCGAAGTCGCGGGTGCGTTCCATCGCGGACATGTAGATGAACATGCCGATGATCGTCGCGGCCACCACCCACAGCAGGACAGCCATGATGCTGATGGCGTCCACCGCGACCTTCAACGGCCGCATCATGTCGTCGATGGCGCCACGGCGGTCCACCAGCCGGTAGCCGTCGAGCGCCTTGGCCGGATTGCCGCGGATACCCACCGACGCGATGACGGGCTGACCGCCGTACACCAGGCGCTGCGCCCCCACGGTTGTCAGGAACAGATTCGGCTGCTGCGCCAGCACCGTGGAGTTGTTGACGATCCCCACGACCTGCAAGTTGTGGGAGGCGATGTGCATCTGGTCACCGATCTTGCGGCCCAGCGTCGACGACACCGCGATCTCGTCGGGCGTGGCGGGCGGGCGGCCCTGCGACATCGCCGGCATGCCGGGCCCGCCCGTGGGTGCGCCGAACAGATTCATGGTGCGCGGCGTTCCGTTGTCGAGGGCCGTGGTCCCCGCGTAGACGACCGCCGCGGCCGCCTGCACGCCCGGAAGCCGCTGTGCGCGTTCGACTTCGGTCTGCGCGAACGGCGACGAACCCAGGAACGGCCCGGCCGCCCCGTTCTGGATCATGAAGTAGTCGATGCCCAGTGAGTTGACGGTACTGCTGGCCTCCACCCGGAATCCGTTGGCCAGCCCGGTGAGCACCAGCGTCATCGCGAACACGAAGGAAGTGCCGACGACCGCGATGAGAAATCGACGGCGCCGCCACTGCAGGTCCCGTAACGCCGCGATCAGCACGTGTGGAATCTAACGTGTTCGCTGACCGTGCAGCGGCAAGATAGCCAAAGCCGACGGCTTCTTGGTGCAGACTGACGGCATGGCCTATGACGAGGATCTGGCCAACCGGATCCGTGAATTACTCGGCACGGTCCGCGGCATCGAGGAGAAGCGGATGTTCGGCGGGCTGGCGTTCCTGCTGAACGGCCACATGTCCGTGGCCGCAAGTCACGACAGTGGCCTGCTGGTGCGGGTTGCGCCCGACGACAGCGAGAAGTTGCTGGGACGCGCGCACGTCGGGCTGATGGTGATGGGCGGCCGCGAGATGCGCGGTTGGCTGCGCGTCGCGCCCGACGGCCTGAAAACCAAACGCCAGCTGCAGACCTGGGTCGACCGCGGCGTCGATTACGCGGGCACCCTGCCACCGAAGTAGCGTTTGCGCTCCGCGCCGTTGGGTATGCGGGGGTTATGGCACGGGATCGGCAGATCGTCGCGCGGCTGCTCGACGCAGCCGGTACGACGTATGCCGAAGAAGCCGGGATCACGCTCCGCGACAAGCCGATGCCACTGTTCAAGCTGCTGTCACTGTGCATGCTCGCGAGCAAGCCCATCGCCACGGAAACCGCGGTCGCCGCGGCGCGAGAATTGTTCCGCGCGGGGCTGCGCACGCCGGCCGCGGTACTCGAGGCCGACCGCGGCAAGATGATCAAGGCATTCGGGCGCGTCGGTTACGCCAGATACGACGAGAGCTCGGCGACCCGGATGACCCGCATCGCCACCCGGGTCAACGACGAGTACGGCGGCGACCTGCGCAACCTCCGGATCCGGGCCCACCACGATGTGAAGGCCGCGGCCAAGGCCCTGCAGGGGTTCGACGGTATCGGCCGGACGGGCGCCGACATCTTCCTGCGCGAGATCCAGGACGTCTGGACTTGGGCGCAACCATATTTCGACGATCGCGCGCTCGCCGCCGCCAAGGACCTGGGCCTGCCGACGGACGCCCGGAAGCTCAGCAGTCTCGCCCCGAACCGGAATGCCCGGCTGGCGGCGGCACTCGTGCGCGCTTCGCTCGACGACAGCGTGCGCCAACGTATCGAAACCTAGCTTCGCAACCACGAATTCAGATCGATGAAGGGAATCTCGAATGGCCGGCTCACCCACTTTTGTGATCATCGGCGGCGGGCTGGCGGGCGCCAAAGCCGCGGAAGCCCTGCGCGGCAAGGGTTTTGACGGACAGGTGGTGTTGTTCGGCGCCGAAGAACGGCTCCCCTACGAGCGTCCCCCGCTCTCCAAGGAATACATGGCCGGCAAGAAGACCGTCGAAGAGTTCACGGTGCAGCCGCAGAGCTGGTACGCCGAGCACGACGTCGATCTGAAACTCGGCACCGAGGTCACGACGCTCGATCGAACGGCGCACATGGTGGCCTTCAACTCCGGCGACCACGAGCACTACGACAAGTTGTTGCTGGCCACCGGATCCCGCTCCCGCAAGCCTCCGATCCCGGGGTCCGACGCCGACGGCGTGTACTACCTGCGCACCGTCGACGACGCCACCGAGCTGCTGGCCCAATTCACCGAAGGCCGGCGGCTGGCGATAATCGGAGCCGGCTGGATCGGGCTCGAAGTCGCGGCCAGTGCCCGCGGACTCGGCGCCGACGTGACGGTGGTGGAAACCGCCGCGCTGCCGCTGCAGGCCTCCCTCGGCAAGGAAGCCGGTGAGGTGTTCGTCGGGCTGCACCGGGACCACGGCGTCGATCTGCGCTTGGGCACCACGGTCGACGAGATCACCACCGCTGACCACAAAGCGACGGGGCTGCGGCTCGGCGATGGATCCACCGTCGAGGCGGACGCGGTACTGGTCGCCGTCGGCGCCGAGCCGAACGTCGAGTTCGCGGAACGCTCCGGGCTGGTGATCGCCGACGGCGGCGTCGCGGTCGATGAATCCCTCAAGACCAGCGATGACGACATCTACGCCGTCGGCGACATCGCGGCGGCCGAGCATCCGCTGTTCGGCGTCCCCATCCGTACCGAACACTGGGCCAACGCGCTCAAGCAGCCGGCGGTAGCTGTCGACGGAATGCTCGGCACGCCAGGCACTTACGACGAATTGCCGTACTTCTTCACCGACCAGTTCGACCTCGGCATGGAATATGTGGGATACGCGCCGCAGTACCAGATGGCCATCACGCGCGGCGATCTCGGGACGCGCGAGTTCACGATGTTCTGGCTCGACGGCGGCCACCGCGTGCTCGCCGGCATGAACGTCAACATCTGGGAAGGCCTCGACGACATCAAGCAGCTCATCCGGTCTCGACGGCCGGTCGATGTCGGGGCGCTCGCCGATCCGTCGGTTTCGCTGGCCACGTTGGCCGGATAGCGCGTCGCCGTTTTTGTCGGGCCCCTCTGGTTTGATGGTGTCATGTCCAGCACCGCAACGGCTTTCGATGTTGAGTCGTCGCCGTGCGAGCGCATGGATGCGTTCTTCGCGGAGATCGGTGAGCTGACCGGTCAGCGCAACGCGATCGACGCACGGCTGGTGCAGATTGCCGCCGAGATCGACCGTGACGGGCTCTGGGGTGCCACCGGTGCCCGGTCGATGGCGTCGATGATGGCGTGGAAAACCGGTGTGTCGCCGCGTAATGCGGAAGTGATGGTGGCGGTGGCGCACCGGCTGGAGGAGTTCCCGCGCTGCGCTGAGGCGATGCGTGCGGGCCGGTTGTCGCTGGATCAGGTCGGGGTGGTCGCCGAGCATGCCGGCGAGGGTTCTGATGAGCATTACGCGCAGTTCGCCGAATCCGCCACGGTCACGCAGTTGCGGACTGCGGTGAAACTGGAACCGCGCCCCGAGCCCGAGCCGGAATCGAAGCCCGAGGCGCCGCGGTCGATCGCCAAGACCAGCCACGACGACGGCTCGGTCACGTACAAGATCCGGCTGCCGAAGTTGGAGGCGGCGAAGTTCGATGCGGCGATGGCGTCGCATCAGGATGCGTTGGTGGCGGACTGGAAACGCGACCACGAAGACCCCGAAGGGGAAGTGTCGGAGCAGGCACCGCCGTTCCCGAACGGTGTGGATGCGTTCATGAGTGTGGTCGAGGCCGGCTGGGACGCCGACGTGGCACGGCGGCCGCACGGGCAGCGCACCACCGTCGTGGCGCACATGGACCTCGAACAGCGCACGGCCGCCTTGCATCTGGGGTCGGTGCTCACCGATGAGGAACGCCGGCTGCTGTTGTGCGACGCCACGTGCGAGGTGTGGCTCGAGAAACATGGTCAGCCGATCGGGGCCGGGCGCAGCACCCGCACCATCAGTCGTCGGTTGCGTCGCGCGCTGGAGCATCGCGACCGCTGCTGTCGGGTCCCCGGGTGCGGGGCCACCCGCGGCTTGCACGCGCATCACATCATTCATTGGGAGAACGGCGGGGAAACCGAGCTGCACAACCTGGTGCTGGTGTGCCCGTATCACCACCGGATGCATCACCAGCGGGTCATCACCATCACCGGTCCGGCCGATCGGCTGGTCGTCACCGATGCCGCGGGCCGACAACTGGACGGTGGATCCCTTGCGCGGCCACCCACCACAGCCCGCCCTGATGTGCCGCCGTGCCCCGGACCGACCGGGGAACGCGCCCAATGGTGGTGGTACCAACCCTTCGAACCACCACCCACACCGTCGACCAACTAGACGGGCCACCCGCGCCACCTAGCATCGGTAAATCGGTGAGGATCGAGACCTCACAAATGCCGACGACGGAGCGTCTACTGGGTGTGAAAGCCAAACCGCCCTTCGAGACCGTGGTGCGTGACCATGGCACGACGGTCTTTCGGGTCTGTTGCGCCATCGTCGGCGCACACGACGCCGACGACGCCTGGTCGGAGACGTTCCTGGCGGCCCTGAAGGCCTACCCCGATCTGCCGGTGGACGCGAATCTCGAGGCCTGGCTGGTGACCATCGCGCACCACAAGGCCATCGACATCACCCGAACGCGGACGCGCCAGCCGATTCCCACCGACGTCGTGCCCGAGCCGGCACGTCCCGGCGACGTCCGCGACTTCGACGATCTCGCGGCCGCGGTAGACGGGCTGCCACCCAAACAGAAGCACGCCGTGGCCTACCACTACCTCGGGGGCCTGCCCTACAACGAGATCGCCGAGATTCTCGGCGGCACCGCCGCGGCCGCCCGCCGCGCCGCCAGCGACGGCATCGCCACGCTACGACGCGCTTACCGCGCCGAACTCATCGGAGTCACGGCGCTCGGGAAAAGAGACACCCATGAATAACGCCGAAACCATCACCAGCGACCTGACGCGCAGCACCGACATCGACCCGGGCCGGATGGCTGAATTGCACAACCGGCTGGCGGCCGCCGCCCAGCGCGAAGGGGTCCTCGACGTCGCGTACCGCACGGTCGACAGCCCCGTCGGGCCGCTGCTGCTGGCAGCCACCGACCACGGCCTGATCCGCGTCGCCTATGCCGTCGAAGACCATGACGCCGTGCTGCAGCAGCTCGCCGACAAGGTGAGCCCGCGCATCCTGCAGGCGCCGGCCCGGCTCGACGCGGTGGCCCGCGAACTCGACGAGTACTTCACCCGCGCCCGTCGGACCTTCGACGTCCCGCTGGACTGGCGGCTGGCCGCCGGATTCCGCGCCGCGGTGCTGCACCACCTGCCGGAGATCGGCTATGGGCAGACCGCCAGCTATGCCGCCGTCGCCGCACTGGCCGGCAGCCCCAGAGCGGTCCGCGCCGTGGGCACGGCATGCGCGAAAAACCCTCTGCCCGTGGTGGTTCCATGCCACCGGGTGGTCCGCAGCGACGGCGGGATGGGCGGCTACCTCGGTGGCCCGGCGGCCAAGCGTCTGCTGCTCGATCTGGAGGCTGCGGCGTGAACGTCTGGCAGCAGCGCGTCGCCGCCACCGATTGGGCAGCCGTCCGCACCGAGCTCGAGACCGTCGGCGGCGCGCTGACCGGACCTCTCGTCGCCCCGGCCGAGGCCGCCGGACTCGCGGCGATCTACCCCGATGCGACCCGATTCCGGTCGACCATCGACATGGCCCGCTACCGGTTCGGCGAAGGCCAGTACCGTTACTTCCACCGGCCCTATCCCGAGATCGTCACCGAGCTCAAGTACGCCCTCTACCCGCGGCTGCTGCCGATCGCCCGGGACTGGTGGACGAGGTTACGCCGCGACCCGCCGTGGCCCGACAGCTTCGACGACTGGCTGGAGACCTGCCACCGGGCGGGCCAGACGCGGACCACCGCGCTGCTGCTGAAGTACGGCGCCGGCGGCTGGTGCGCCCTGCACCAGGATCTGTATGGGGACTTGGTCTTTCCGCTCCAGGTCGTCATCAACCTGACCCGGCCGGAGGTCGACTACACCGGCGGCGAGTTCCTCCTCTACGAGCAGCGGCCGCGCGCTCAGTCGCGCGGCTCGGCCCTCTCCATTCCGTTCGGCCACGGGCTGGTCATCACCACCCGCGAGCGGCCGGTGGCATCGAAACGCGGATGGGCCGTCGGCCCTGTGCGCCATGGTGTTTCGACCCTGCGCTCAGGATCCCGCATGACGCTGGGCCTGATCTTCCACGACGCGGCGTGAGCAGTTACACCCTCATCGATGCCCACGGCCGCCCCTATCCCAGCGCGGAGCCGGGGCGCCTGGGCGGCCACCGGCGCAGCAAGCTCTATGGGCGCCTCGACTGCCCATCGGCACTGCGCGCCATCGCCGCCGGCGGCTACCGCACCCACCGGGTGTTCTTCGCCGACGAAGACACCGCCGCCGCTGCCGGATACCGCCCTTGCGCGGTGTGTCTGCCCGCGGAATACCGACAGTGGAAGGACCGTCGCTGAATGCCGTGCTGTCGTCGTGCTCCAGTCCGGCAATCGTCGCCAACTGTTGTGACCTGGCCCATTGCCCCATATCAGTACACTGGGCACAGATGATCGACGCCTCGGCAGCCGCCGCTGCACCCTGCCTACCGACCGGCTCACCAGCCGTGCGGCACCCGCGCGTCTACATCGATGTGGCCGTCGTGGTGGCCGTCCTGGTCGCGACCAACCTGCTGGCCCACTTCACGACCCCCTGGGCGAACATCGTCGTCGTGCCGCTCGCGGCGCTCGGCCTGGTGGCCCTGGTCCGGAAACGGGGTCTCGGTTGGACCGAGCTCGGTCTCGGCCGCGCGCACTGGCGGACCGGCATGCGCTACGCGCTCGGTGCGATCCTGCTCGTCGGGTCGGTGATCGCCGCCGGCGTGCTGCTGCCGTGGACCCGGCCGATGTTCCTCAACAACCACTACGCGACGATCTCCGGCGCCCTACTGGCCTCGATGATCATCATTCCGCTGCAGACCGTGATCCCCGAGGAGCTGGCCTTCCGCGGCGTACTGCACGGCACGCTCGACCGGGCCTGGGGGTTCCGCGGTGTGGCCGCCGCCGGCTCGCTGCTGTTCGGGCTCTGGCACATCGCGACCTCGCTGGGCCTGACCAGCAGTAACGTCGGATTCACCCGGGTTCTCGGTGGCGGGGTGGTCGGCATGATCGCCGGCGTGGCCATGGCCGTCGTCGCCACCGCTGCCGCGGGATTCGTCTTCAGCTGGCTGCGGCGCCGCTCCGGCAGCCTGCTCGCGCCGATCGCGTTGCACTGGTCGCTGAACGGCATGGGCGCACTCGCCGCGGCCGCGGTCTGGCATTTCAGCTAGGCCGCCCCGCCCCGCGACTGGCCCCCGAACCGTCACCAGATTGCTGCGTTTCAGACGTGTTTGTCGTGCGCCGAACCGGGCTAGCCTCGAGATGTATCAGTCAATCGAAAGGTCATGACAATGATGCACATCGTCTGGTTGATCCTTCTCGGCCTCATCGTCGGAGCCATCGCCCGGTTCGTCGTACCCGGCAAGGACGAGATGGGGTGGATTCTCACGTGCGTGCTGGGCATCGCCGGCGGCTATGTCGGCGGCACGTTGAGCAGTGTTGTCTACGCGCCCCACAAGCTCGATTTCCGCCCGCCGATTGAGCACTCCTTCTGGGGCGCGCTGGTCGGCGCGGTGATCCTGGTGCTCATCTACCGCTTCGTGAAGTCGAAGAGCACGACATAGAAACCGAACCGAAAAGAATTGAGGACCGCGCCCGGTTGGGCACGGTCCTCAATTCTTTGGGCGACTATCCGGCCGGGGCCATCTCCGGCGGCGCGTTCGTCACCGGCACCGGCACGCCGACCATCGGGTGGGCCGGATCGGCGGGCTTGGGCGGCGCGTTCGGATCGACCGGCGGCGGAGGCGGCGGGTTCCACGGGCGGATGGACTGCGCCAGCGTCACGGCGGCGGCCTTGTCGACCGGGTGGTTGCCCGAACCCAGCCACACGACGAACCACCGCTGCGGGTTGCGCTGGCTGCGGATGGTGGCGTCCGGCGGCGGGTTGCCGACGACGCCCGCCCAGATCTGGCCGTTGGGCTTGCCGGTGTCGGTGAACTTGACCTCGTAGAACGATGCCGCGCCCGGCAGCCCGCCGGCGGTCAGCGCCGTGGTCTCCTGGCCGACACGGGTGCCGGGGAAGGGCATGAAGAACTCGCCCATGTCCGAGGCCAACCGGTTGGCGGCCTTGCCGTTGTCCGACTCGGCGCCGGCGAACAGCTTCAGGTCCAGACGGCCCAGCAGCACGCTGGTGTCACTCGGGGCCTGCTCCGAACCCGCGGCCGGGGCCTTGGTCAGCAGCGCCTGACCGTAGGACAGCTGCGTCGCGTCGGCGATCTTCCAGCCTTGCGGCACAACGTAACTGAAGCCACCGGCGTCGTTGTTGACCCGGCCGGGCTCAGCCGGCGGCGCTGGGGCGGCAGCCGGAGCCGCACCCGCAGCGGTGCCCGGGGCCGGCGGTACGGCCGGTGCGCCGGGAGCCGCGGGAGGTGGCGGCGGTGCATTGGGGTCGGCCGGCGGTGCGGCCGGGTCCACTGCGGGCGGCGGCGGAGCGTCGACCGCCGGAGGCGCAGCAGGTGCCGGTTCCCCGGCCGGGGCGGGTGCCGGAGCAGGCGCCGGGGCGGGCGCAGGAGCTGGCGGCACCGGGTCGGCATACGAGATCGCGCTCGGCAGCGCGATCGCCGCGGCCGCCGCACCTGCCACAGCAGCAGTCAGTGATTTCGGAAGGCGTTTGCGGGCACTTGTCCGCGCATCCGGGTGTCGCATGGGGACGAAAATACAGTGTTACCGGCGTGACGCAAGTGCGAGTTGCGGCTAATTCCCTCGCGAGTTGGTTAGCTCGCTTCCGGTATCCGGACAGACCACGGCAATATCGCTCGGTTGCTGAGGCGCCGCGGTGCCCCGCCGTGGCCCGGGACGCTCCGGGCGTGCCGTCAGGCGGGCCGAATCGCCACGTCCCGCGGATCGACGCCGAAGTACACCTGTTCCCCCGGAATCAGCCGTAGACCAGCCGCCACCTCCGCGCTGATGTCGGCCGCCAGACCCCCGCCGCCGTCGTCCGTAGCCTCGGCACGAACGCGGATGACCGGTCCACGGTGATCCAGCTCCGCGACCCCGACCGCGACGACATTGACGTCATCGGCGGGCCGCTCCCGGCACACCGACACCGCCGCCGGAGCGAACACCGCGATCGCCGGACCGCCCGGCGTCACGGCAGGCCCCCACACTCCGCGCCATGTCTGCCCCGCGGCCAGCACCGAACCGCCGTCGTCACCGGCGCGCCCACTGACCAGATTCACGCCCGCGAACCGCGCCCCGAACGCCGTCCGCGGCGCGGTCAGCACGTCGGCGACGGCGCCCGATTCGACGATGCGGCCGCCCTCGATGACCACGATCCGATCCGCCAACGTGACGACGTCGAGAAGATCGTGACTCACCAGCACCGAACTGCGCCCGCCCGTCCCCAGGACGCCACGCAGCAGGCGGCGCATCGCCGAGGCGGCCGTGACGTCCAGACCGGAGAGCGGTTCGTCGAGCAGCAGCACGTCAGGTTCGGCGGCAAGCGCTCGGGCCAGTGCGACGCGCTGCGCCTGACCACCCGACAACTGGCCCGGCCGGCGATCGGCCAGTTCGGCGGCACCGACCTCACCCAGCCAGCGTCCGGCCGTCCGCCGCGCCTCGGTGTGTGCGCCCCGGCGGTGGAGATGGCGGGCCTGTGGCCCGAAGGCCACGTTGCCGGCGACCGTCAGGTGCGGAAACAGCGCCGGGTCCTGCAGCAGCAGGCCGACCCGCCGGTTGTGCACCGCGACGTGCACGCCCGATGCCGCGTCGGTCAGCAGGCGCTCGCCCACCCTCACGGTGCCCGCGTCGGGCCGCAGCAGACCGGCGATCACGTGCAGCACACTGGACTTTCCCGCGCCGTTGGGTCCGACGACGGCCAGCACCTCGCCTGCGGCGACGTCGAACTCCACGTCGATGCCGCGAGCCTCGATGATCGCGCGTACCGCGAGACCGCCCGTCACTGCCGGCCCTCCGCCTCGAAAGGCCCGTGACTGAACCGGGCGCCACCCATCGCCAGCACCACGACGGCCGCGACCACGACCAGCACCAGCGACAACGCCACGGCCGCGTCGGCATCGGCCTCGCGCTGCAGATAGATCTCCAGCGGCAGCGTGCGCGTCACGCCCTGACGGGAGCCGGCGAACGTCAGCGTGGCGCCGAACTCCCCCAGCGACCGCGCAAAGGCCAGCACCGCACCCGACACCAGGCCGGGCGCCAGCATCGGCAGCGTGACCCGGCGCCACACCGTGGTCGGGCGGGCGCCCAGCGTCGCCGCGACCGCCTCGTACTGCGACCCGGCCGTCCGGGCCGCCCCTTCCAGGGCGATCACCAGAAACGGCAGTGAGACGAACGTCTGCGCCAGCACGACCGCCGTCGTCGAGAAGGCGATGTGCACCCCCGCGGCGTCGAGGTACCTGCCGATCAGCCCGAGGCGGCCGAAGGCGTACAGCAGCGCAATACCGCCGACGACGGGCGGCAACACCAGCGGCAGCAGGATCAGCGGGCGGGTCCAGCGCACCACGCGCGACCCGCTGCGCGCCAGGACCAGTGCCATCGGCACCCCCAGCAACACACACAGCACGGTGCTGGCGGCTGCGGTCTTGAGGCTCAGGACCAGCGCGATCACCGACGACTCGCTGCTGATCAGCTCAAGGAACCGTGACCAGTCGACCTTCGCCGCGACCGCGATCAGCGGCAGGACGACGAACCACGCACCCAGTGCCGCGGGGACGTAGATCCAGCGCGGCAGCCCAGGGTTCAAGGCTTCGCGAACCCGAACTGCGCCAGGGTCTGGCGGCCCGTGTCACTCGTGACCAGGTCGACGAACCGCTGGGCGGCCGCCGCGTCGGCCGATGACTTCAGCACCCCGATCGGGTAGATGTTCACCGCCGACGCCGCCTGCGGGATGTCGACCTTGGACACCTTGTCACCTGCCGATCTGGCGTCGGTCTCATAGACGAGGCCGGCGTCGGCCTGGCCGCTGGTGACCTTGTTCAGCACGTCGGTCACCGACGTCTCCTCGCTGACGGGCTTGAGTTCCACGCCGGCGATCTTCTCCACCTTCCGCGCCGCCGTGCCGCACGGCACCTGACGGGCACACACCACGACGTTCAGCCCGGGCCGGGCCAGGTCACCGAAGTTGTTGACCTGCTTGGGATTACCCGGCGGGGTCACGATGACCAGCGTGTTGGATGCGAAGTTCACCGGGGTGCCCGCGAGCAACCCGGCCTTGGCCGCCTTGGTCATGTTGTTGGCGTCGGCCGAGGCGAACACGTCGGCCTTGGCCCCCTGCGTCAACTGTTCCACCAACGATGACGAGCCCGCGAAGTTGAACTGCACGTCCGCGCCCGGGTTGTCCTTCTCGTAGCGGTCGGCGAGCGCGGTGAACGCCTGCTTGAGGGACGCGGCCGCGTAGACGTTGACCACAGGGCCCGACGGTTTCGAACCCGAATCACACGCGGAGAGCGCGCTCACACTGCCGAACAGCGCCAACACCGCCACAGCACGCATCAACTTGCGCATGAGCCACATTCGCCAAACCCTAGGGCCCATTCCTCCGCGTGGCGAGTTTCGTCAGCTAGCTACTGTCCAGTAACATGGCCGCAACCGCGTTCAGCGTTGCACACGAGGAGGCCCTGCTCATGGACGTTCTGGTCACCGGAGGCGACACCGACCTCGGCCGCGTCATCGCCGAAGGATTCCGCGACGCCGGGCACAACGTCGTCATCGCCGGCGCCCGCCGCGACGAGCTCGAAGTGGCCGCCAAAGAACTCGAAGTCGAGTCGATCGTGCTGGACAACACCGACGGCGCCGCGCTGGAGCAGATGCGCGACAAGCTGCCGCAGCACCTCGACACCATCGTGAACGTCCCGGCTCCGGTCTGGTCCGCCGGCGACCCGCGCACCTACACCCTGGCCGAGCACGCCGCCGTGTGGCGCAACACCCTCGACTCCTCGCTGCTGTCGGCCGTGCTGACCGTCCAGATCCTCGGCGACCAGATGCGTTCCGGCGGTGCCATCGTGACCGTCGTGCCGGAGTGCCCCAAGGACGGCACCGCCGACGCCGCGATCAAGGCGGCCGTGTCCAACTGGACCGCCGGGCAGGCCGAGCACTTCGGCATCCGCGGCATCACCATCAACGTGGTCGCCGCCGGCCGTGGCTCCGAAGCGGGCTACGACGGCGTCGAGACCAGCGGCGCGACCGTCGGTTCCGAGCTGACCAAGCTCGCGCTCTTCCTGACCACGCCCGCCGCCCGCCACATCACCGGCGAGACGCTGCACGTGAGCGCAGGCGCGCTCGCGACCTTCGCCTGACCCGAGGATTTATTCCCGATTCGCCCGGGCTTCGCGCCCGGCGAAAACCGCGACGCGGCAACATGGTTGGTGACTAGGGTCGAATCGTGACGATTCGATTCGCTTTGCAGATCCCCAATTTCTCCTACGGCACCGGTGTCAGCGAGCTGTACCCGACCGTCATCGCCCAGGCGCAGGAAGCCGAGGCCGCGGGCTTCGACTCGGTCTTCGTGATGGACCACTTCTATCAGCTGCCGATGATCGGCACCCCCGACCAGCCGATGCTCGAGGCCTACACCGCCCTCGGCGGGCTCGCCGTGGCCACCGAGAAGGTGCAGCTCGGCACGCTGGTCACGGGCAACACCTACCGCAACCCGACATTGCTGGCCAAGGCCATCACCACGCTCGACGTCATCAGTCAGGGCCGCGCCGTCCTGGGCATCGGCACCGGCTGGTTCGAACTCGAGCACGATTCACTGGGCTATGAGTTCGGGACGTTCACCGACCGGTTCAACAAGCTGGACGAGGCGCTCGAGATCATCCTGCCCATGCTCGCCGGGGAACGGCCCACCGTCGAGGGCAAGTACTACCGGACGCGTGAGGCGATGGCAGAGCCGCGCTTCCGCGACCACATCCCGCTGATGATCGGCGGGAGCGGCGAGAAGAAGACCATTCCGTTGGCCGCCAAGCACTTCGACCACCTCAACGTCATCGCGGGCTTCGACGAGCTGCCCCGCAAGGTGCAGGTGGTCAAAGAGGCCTGCGAGAAGATTGGCCGCGACCCCGCCACGTTGGAGACCAGCCACCTCGCCATCGCGATCATCGACGAGAACGTCACCGCCGACGTCATCCCCGATGATTTCAAGCAGCAGGCCGTCTACGGCAGCCCGGAGCAGGTGGCCGACCAGATCAAGACCAAGGTGCTCGATGCGGGCATCGACGGCGTCATCATCAGCCCGGTTACGAGCCTCAACGGTTATCAGCCAGGCGGCATCACCGCCGTCGCGGAATTGCTCAGGCCGCTACTGGCGAAGTGAACCTGCAGGTCAGGTGAAAAGTGGGCCCGGTGGGGCATCTCACTGCATTGATCGATTCAGCTACGACTAGCCTGGTGGATGTAAACAGTCTTGTAGTAGTACGTCGAGGAGCCCCTCAACATGGTTCACCCCGGAGCTACGGCAACGGATCGCCACAAGGTCGTCATCATCGGTTCGGGCTTCGGTGGCCTGACCAGTGCCAAAGCCCTCAAGCACGCTGATGTCGACATCAAGCTGATCGCCCGTACCACCCACCACCTCTTCCAGCCCCTGCTGTATCAGGTGGCGACGGGCATCATCTCCGAAGGTGAGATCGCCCCACCGACCCGACTGATCCTTCGCAAGCAGAAGAACGCCCAGGTGCTGCTCGGCGACGTGACGCACATCGACCTGGAGAACCAGACCGTCGACTCGATCCTGCTGGGCCACACCTACAGCACGCCGTACGACAGCCTGATCATCGCCGCCGGCGCCGGTCAGTCGTACTTCGGCAACGACCACTTCGCCGAGTGGGCGCCGGGCATGAAGACCATCGACGACGCGCTCGAGCTGCGCGGCCGCATCCTGGGTGCGTTCGAGCAGGCCGAGCGGTCGAGCGATCCCGAGCGCCGCAAGAAGCTGCTGACCTTCGTGGTCGTCGGCGCCGGCCCGACCGGCGTCGAGATGGCCGGCCAGATCCAGGAGCTGTCCGACCAGACGCTCAAGGGCAGCTTCCGGCACATCGACCCGTCCGAGGCCAAGGTCATCCTGCTCGACGCCGCGCCCGCGGTGCTGCCGCCCATGGGCGAGAAGCTGGGCCTGAAGGCCAAGAACCGGCTCGAGAAGATGGGCGTCGAGATTCAGCTCAACGCCATGGTCACCGACGTCGACCGCAACGGCATCACCGTCAAGGACAAGGACGGCACCATCCGGCGCATCGAGTCGGCATGCAAGGTGTGGTCCGCCGGCGTGCAGGCCAGCCCGCTGGGCCGCGACCTGGCCAACCAGTCGGACGTCGAGATCGACCGGGCCGGCCGCGTCAAGGTGAACCCGGACCTCTCGGTCCCGGGCCACCCGAACGTCTTCGTCGTCGGCGACATGGCCTTCGTCGACGGTGTCCCGGGCATGGCGCAGGGCGCCATCCAGGGCGGCAAGCACGTCGCCGCGATCTTGAAGAACGAGGCCAAGGCCCGCGCGCACGGCACCAAACCCAAGCCGCGCGAACCGTTCTCGTACTTCGACAAGGGCTCGATGGCCACCGTCTCCAAGTGGAACGCCGTCGCGCAGATCCCGCTCGGGGAGAAGGCCAAGCTCGAATTCGGCGGCTTCATCGCCTGGCTGGCCTGGCTCGGGCTGCACCTGATCTACCTGGTGGGCTTCAAGACCAAGATCGCCACCCTGCTGTCGTGGACGGTGACGTTCATGAGCCGTCAGCGCGGTCAGCTGACCATCACCGAGCAGCAGGCCTACGCCCGCACCCGAATCGGTGAATTGGAAGAGATCGCGTCGTCGGTCCAAGCCACGCCCGACCCGGTGGCTTCCTGATCAGAGACGCGGTCCCTGCCAGGCCGACAGGCAACCTCCGTCGGCCAGGGCCATGACCACCTGATCTCGGCGTGGTTCGTATCGCTCAGCGGTGCGAACCACGCCGAAATCGCTTTCGGGGTACCGAAATTCGCTGACATAGGCGCGTGCGGTGGCGATCTCGTCGTCTCCGACCGCACCGGCGCCGAGTTCGACGCGGTGCCGCACCACCGGCAGCGCATCGTGATCGACGTGCAGTGCGCCCTCCCAGAATCCCTGCTGTTCGCCGGCCCGCCCGACCTGCACCCGTTCGCGCAGCCGCACCCGGCCCGCCTCGGCGATCTGCAGCCGCGTCGTAGCCTGATGGCGGCTGCCGCCGGCGACGACGGTCGGCTCCGGGTCCAGATCGAGCTCCCCCGCCACCTCGAGCTCCCACTCCGAGTGGGACTGCATCGACGTCGCGCCGGGCAGCACCACCATCGCGGCGACACTGCGCACCCGCAGCCGGGCACCCACCTCCACGACGACGCGCACGTCGATGGTGTCACCGCCCAACGGCGTTGCGGCCGTGGACACCAGGTGGACGGCGTCGGGCGCGGTGCGGCGCGCGGCCACCCCGCCGACGCACTCGATGCGCGGGCCCCGGCCGGGGGCCGCGACGATCAGAACCTGGGTGTGCATGACTCAGGCGTTCGTCACCCCGGCGCCGGCGAGTTGCTCGCGTACCCAGGCCTGCACCAACGACGCCGCCGGGTCCTCGGTGAGCGAGATCAGCACCGTCGGGCGGTCACCGCGCACCTGGCCCGCGTCGCGCCGCATGACGTCCAGGTCGGCACCCACCATCGGCGCGAGATCGGTCTTGTTGACCACCAGCAGATCCGAGTACGTGACGCCGGGCCCGCCCTTGCGCGGCACCTTGTCACCGCCGGCCACGTCGACGACGAAGATCTGCACGTCGACCAGACCCGAGGAGAACGTCGCGGTCAGGTTGTCTCCCCCGGACTCGACGAGGATGAGGTCGAGCTTGTCGTTGCCCTCGATGAGATCGTCGATGGCGTCGAGGTTCGCGGTGATGTCGTCGCGAATCGCGGTGTGCGGGCAGCCGCCGGTCTGCACCGCGGCGATCCGCTCGTCGGGCAGCACGGCGTGCCGGCGCAGGAAGTCGGCGTCCTCGGTGGTGTAGATGTCGTTGGTCAGCACCGCCAGCGACAGCTCGTCGCGCAGTTGCCGGCACAACGCGGCCACCAGTGCCGTCTTACCGGAGCCGACAGGGCCCCCGACGCCGATGCGCAGCGGCTCACCGGGTTGCCGCTCGCGCTTGGGCCGGTCGTGGTGATGGTGCGGCTGACCGTCGATGAAATGTGGTGGCATGGTGGACCTTTCGGCTCAAGAGGCGAACAGGGGACGGTCGCGGCCGGCGTGCCGTTGCGCCAGGACGTCGAGCAGTGGATCGGACAGGTCCGCGATACCCTTCGCGGCTTCGGCGGCGGTCGCGTCGCACAGCCCCGACAGCTCGAAGGTGAGTGCGGCGACGTCGGCAGGGTCGAGCGCGAGCAGGCGTTGCGCCGCCGTCGCGGAGCCCGTCATGGTGGTGTAAACGACTGTGGCGCAGGTCCGTTCGGGGTCGAGGCCACTGACGCGCCCGACCACGCCCGAGGCCACCGCGAGGTGCGGCCGGGTGCCCACACTCTGCCAGTCGGTGTCCGGCCAGACCCGGCGCGCCAGCCGCAGCAGCCCACGCCCCTGCGCCCGGGAGGCCTGCCGCGCGGCGGGAGCCGGTGTGCGCGCGTCGGTTTCGCGGTCGGCGACCACCGGGTCGAGCCCGCTGTGGACCGCCGCCGCGATCGAGGCGGTGACGAGCCCCTGGGTCCGGATGCGCCGGCGCAGGTACGCCCGCAATGTCACGACGTCGGTCACCAGTCCGCTGGTGACCGCCTCCTCGACGCCGCCGGAGTGCACGTGCCCGCCGGTCGGCAACCGCGAATCCGCCAGCGCCAGCAGGGTGGCCAAACCACCATCCATCAGAACAGGAAGTATCTCTGCGCCATGGGCAGCTCGGCGGCGGGCTGTTCCTGCCAGACCTCACCGTCGATGCGGACGGTGAAGGTGTCGGGATCGACGCGGATGTCGGGCATGGCGTCGTTGAGCGGCAGGTCTGCCTTGCCCCGGCCACGGACGTTCTTGACCGGAACGAGCCTGCGCCGCAAGCCGAGTCGGGCCGCGAGGTCGTCTTCGATCGCGGTGGGCGAGACGAAGTGCACCGCCAGACCCGCCGCCACCGTCGGGTGCGCGCCGAACATCGGCCGCGGCAGGACGGGCTGCGGCGTCGGGATCGAGGCGTTGGCGTCGCCCATCGCCGCCCAGGCGATCGCGCCGCCCTTGAGCACCAGGTGCGGACGGACGCCGAAGAACGCGGGCTCCCAGAGCACCAGGTCGGCCAGCTTGCCGACCTCCACCGAACCCAGCTCGTGATCGATACCGTGGGTCACCGCCGGGCAGATGGTGTACTTCGCGACGTAGCGGCGGACCCTGTTGTTGTCGGCCGCGCCGTCGCCGGGCAGCGGCCCGCGGCGCTTCTTCATCACGTGCGCCGTCTGCCACGTCCGCATCACCACCTCGCCGATGCGCCCCATGGCCTGGCTGTCACTGCCGATCATCGAGATGGCGCCGATGTCGTGCAGCAGGTCCTCGGCGGCGATGGTCGACGGCCGAATCCGGCTCTCCGCGAACGCCAAATCCTCCGGCACGGCGGCGTTGAGGTGGTGGCACACCATCAGCATGTCGAGGTGTTCGTCGAGGGTGTTGACGGTGTGGGGCCGCGTCGGGTTGGTCGAGCTGGGCATCACGTTCGGATGGCTGGCCACCGTGATGATGTCGGGCGCGTGGCCGCCGCCGGCGCCCTCGGTGTGGTACGCGTGGATGGCCCGGCCGGCGATGGCGGCCAGGGTGTCCTCGACGAAACCCATCTCATTGAGGGTGTCGGAGTGCAGGGCCACCTGCACGTCGGCCTCCTCGGCCACCCGCAGGCAGGCGTCGATGGTGGCCGGTGTCGTGCCCCAGTCCTCGTGCAGCTTGAAACCGGCTGCGCCACCGCGCAATTGCTCCCACATGGAGTCGGGGTTGATGGTGTTGCCCTTGCCGAGCAACAGGATGTTCATCGGCCAGCCGTCGAGCGCCTGCAGCATGCGCCCGAGATGCCAGGCGCCGGGCGTGACGGTGGTGGCCTTGCTGCCCTCGGCCGGCCCTGTACCGCCACCGATCATGGTGGTGATGCCGCCGCCGATCGCCTCCTCCAGCAGCTGCGGACAGATGAAGTGCACGTGACAGTCGATGCCGCCCGCGGTGAGGATGCGTCCGTTTCCGGCGATGATCTCGGTGGACGGCCCCACCACCAGATCGGGGTGCACCCCGGACATGATGTCGGGGTTGCCGGCCTTACCGATGGCGACGATGCGGCCGTCCCGAATCCCGATGTCGGCCTTGATGATTCCCCAGTAGTCGATGATGATCGCGCCGGTGATCACGGTGTCCGGCGCACCGTCGGCCCGCGTCGTACGCGCCTGGCCCATCGACTCGCGCAGCACCTTGCCGCCGCCGAAGACGGCCTCGTCGCCCGACAGCCCGGGACCGCCACTGAGGTCCTCGGTGATCTCGATCAGCAGATCGGTGTCCGCCAGGCGAATCCGGTCGCCCGTCGTCGGCCCGAAGAGCGCCGCATACCGGGCGCGGGATAGGGAACTCATACGTGCCGTCCGTTCGTCGCGCGAGCGCTCATCAGCCATCCAGCTTTCCGGGCGGCGTCAGCGACAGCCCGTACACCTCACGCGTCCCACCCAGCGGTACCAGGGCAACCCGCTGGGCCACACCGGGTTCGAATCTGATCGCGGTGCCCGCCGGCACGTCGAGCCGGTAGCCGTGCGCCGCGGCCCGGTCGAAGTCCAACGCGGAATTGGCCTGCGGGAAATGCACGTGGCTGCCGACCTGCACCGGCCGGTCGCCGGTGTTCACCACGTCGAGGGTCAGCCGCTGCGCACCGGCATTGATGGCGATATCGCCGTCGCCATAGAGGATTTCGCCGGGGACCAGCCCCGTTCCTTCGGCAGTCGCGCGCTCGGTCATCGTCGGGCCTCAGGCGATCGGGTAGTGGACGGTGACGAGTTTGGTGCCATCCGGAAAGGTGGCCTCCACCTGGACGTCGGGCAGCATCTCCGGGACCCCCTCCATGACGTCGTCGCGACTGAGCACCTCACGGCCGCTGGCCATCAGCTCCGCGACGGTCCGCCCGTCGCGGGCGCCCTCCATCAAGTGATCGGTGATCACCGCGACGGCTTCGGGGTGATTGAGGCGCAACCCTCGGGCCTGCCGTCGGCGCGCCAGTTCGGCGGCGTACGAAATCAGCAGGCGTTCTTGCTCATGCGGCGTCAAACGCATAAGGGGCGATATTGCCACGGCACGCCGGGAATGGCATGTCGGGCGGGAGTTTTCGGCCCCTCACCGCACCCCGGGGGCTCAGCCCTCGAGATTCTGCAGCCGCACCTGACCCCGCGCGACGGGCCGATCGTCCTCGTCGGTGATGGTGACGAGCCACAACTGCTGGCGCCGGCCCCGGTGGATCGGCATCGAGGTGGCGGTGACGGTTCCGGCCTTGAGCGCGCGGAGAAAGTCGGTGTTGTTGTTGACGCCGACGACGGTGCCGCCACCGTGTTCGGCGAGCCAGACGTGGCCGGACACACTGGCCAGGCCCTCGACGATGGCGCAGTAGACACCCCCGTGCACGATCCCCCACGGCTGCAGAATCTTGTCGGTGATGGTCAGCTGGGCGCGGCCACCGTCCGGCGTGATCTCCAGGTAGGTCAGTCCGATTTCGTTGTCAAAGCCCTTGCCCAGGCCCTCAGGCGCAGATGTCGTCACGAATAGCTGTCTACACGAGCGCCGGCGGCGGCGGTCTGGACACCCGGGTGGCACGAAAGCGAGCAGGCCCCGCACCGATGGTGCGGGGCCTGCTCTTCGAATGGACCGGGAATCACTGCAGCCCTCAGGATTCCGGCGCGGTCCGGTGGTCTTTCGACTCCTAAAGAATAGGCAAGGCTTGCCTAATTAGCAAGCCCTTGCCAGCTGCACCCGATCGAGCCCGCGCACCGGCACACCAAACCCGACGAGGGTGTCCAGCACCGCCTGCGCGCGCCGCATACCGTCGGCCTCGCCCACCCCGGCCAACAGCGGCACCTGGGTCGCCGTGCTGACCACGGACGCGCCGACGATGTGCCACATCGCCGACACCGCCAGCAGGCCACCACTGACGTCGAACAGCTTCGCGAACAGCGGATTCAGCGCGCGGTGGCACCGGTGGGCCAACCACGTGGCGAGCGCCTCCTCGCCGGGGAACGCGACGACGCCCTCCCCGATCCGGCGCGTCGCCGGCACGCCCCGGCCGCCGAACACCGGGTCCCCGGGCAGCACCCGCAGCGTGGGGTCCGCGACGCCGACCCAGTCGATGCCGCCTTCCGAGTCGATGTGGACCCACAGGTTCTCCAGGCCCGGATCCCAGGCCCGGCCTTCCAACACCAGCAGCGGCACGACCCGTCCGACGACGACGTGCGCCAGCATCGCCGCCACCTGCTGGGCAGCCACCGCCTCGCTGCCGGTGTCGCCTACCGCCGTGTCGTACATCGTCTGCAGGCGGTCACCCGTCACGGCTTCGGCGAGCGGCCACCACCGGCGCCGTGAGATGTCGTCCATCACCGCGACGCCGTAGACCCGAGGATCGCCGGGGCACAACTCGCGCAGCCGGCGGCTCGACTCGTGCAGAGGAAGCATCCGGCGGATGTCCATCGTGGCGATCAGTGGGTCAATCACAGCGGAGGGCATGAACACATCCTTAGGTTAGGTTAGCCTTACTATAGTGACGACCCGCGAGATGTAAACCGCTGTGACGGGACTCACAAGTGGCCGAAAAATGGCCCTGACCGGGAACCCCAACGCTCCGCCGGGGCGTTGGGGAGAACATCCGAAATGGATACGACGCACGGTAGTAAATGCGTAGTACCCTGGAAACACTGCCGAAAGAGTGAAATAGGACATGGCGAAATTGACGCGACTGGGCGAGCTTGAGCGCGAGGCGATGGACCACCTGTGGTCCTCGCGTGAGCCACAGACCGTGCGTCAGGTGCATGAAGCCCTCGCGGAGCGCCGGGACCTGGCCTACACCACGATCATGACGGTGCTGCAGCGCCTGGCGAAGAAGAATCTGGTCGTCCAGCATCGTGACGACCGCGCGCACCGCTACGCACCTACCCACGGCCGCGACGAGCTGGTCGCCGGGCTGATGGTCGACGCCCTCGACCAGGCCGCGGACTCCGGCAGCCGCGTCGCGGCGCTGGTGCATTTCGTCGAACGCGTCGGCGTCGACGAGGCCGACGCGCTCCGGCGCGCCCTCGATGAGTTGGAAGCCAAGCACCGAATCCCACCGGCGACTGGCAATTCCGGCACCGCCTGAGAGACACTAAGCGCGTGTCCGCTCTGGCCTTCTCCTTCGTAGCGCTGATGCTGGTCGGGCCGGTCCCCGACTTGCTGGCACGCGCTTCGTGGCCACAGCGGGCCCCCCGGGCCGCGATCGTGTTGTGGCAATCCATCGCCATCGCCGCGGTGTTGTCCGCGTTCAGCGCCGGTATCGCCGTCGCGAGCAGGCTCTTCGCGCCCGGCCCAGACGGCAAGCCGACAACCACCGCGACCAGCGAGATCAGCGTCATGGGCTGGCCGCTGTGGATCACGCACGTCGCGGTCTTCGCGCTGACCCTCGTCGTCGGCGCGCGCCTGGCCATCGCCTTCGTCCAGGTCGCCATCGCGACCCGGCGGCGGCGCGCCCACCACCGGATGATCGTCGACCTCCTCGACTGTTCGCGGGACACCGCACCCGCACCCCAGGCCCGGCATCTGATCGGCCACGGCCTGCGCATCCTCGACGTCCAGCAGCCCCTCGCCTACTGCCTGCCCGGCGTCCGCAGCCGCGTCGTGCTCAGTGAAGGTGCGCTCAAGCACCTCGATGACAGCGAGATCGCCGCCATCCTCAGCCACGAACACGCACACCTGCGCGCCCGACACGACCTGGTGCTCGAGATGTTCATCGCCGTGCACGCCGCCTTCCCCCGCTTCGTCCGGAGCGCCAGCGCCCTCGACGCGGTCCGCTTCCTCATCGAACTGCTCGCCGACGACGCCGCCGTCCGGGCCACCGGCCCCACGCCGCTGGCCCGCGCCCTCGTGGCCTGCGCGTCCGGGCGGGCGCCCAAGGGCGCCCTCGCCGCCGGCGGGCCGACCACCGTCCTGCGGGTGCAGCGCCTGGCCGGCGAACCCAACAGCTCGTGGGTGGCCGCCGCCGCGTACCTGGCGGCCGCCGCCGTCCTGGTCGTACCGACCGTCGCCGTGGCAGTGCCCTGGCTCACTGAATTGCACCGGTTGTTCTTCTCGTAGACTTTGCGACTGGCAGCATCAGCTTCGGTGGCGGATGACGCCGCGCCGGCCCCGGCCGGTCCGAAATGCTGTGCGCCACAACCAAACAACGAAAGGGCCAGCCGTGAGCTCGTCGGGAAACCCGGAATCAACCACCGCTACCGCCCAGATCGGGGTCACCGGCCTGGCCGTCATGGGCTCCAATCTCGCCCGTAACTTCGCCCGCCACGGCTACACCGTCGCGCTGCACAACCGCTCCGTCGCCAAGACCGACGCGCTGCTGGCCGAGCACGGCGCGGAGGGCAAGTTCGTCCGCAGCGAGACCATCGCCGAGTTCCTCGACGCGCTCGAGAAGCCGCGCCGCGTGATCATCATGGTCAAGGCCGGCGACCCGACCGACGCCGTCATCAACGAGCTCGCCGACGCCATGGAGCCCGGCGACATCATCATCGACGGTGGCAATGCGCTGTACACCGACACCATCCGCCGCGAAAAGGCCATCCGCGAGCGCGGCCTGCACTTCGTCGGCGCAGGCATCTCCGGTGGCGAGGAGGGCGCACTCAACGGCCCGTCGATCATGCCGGGCGGGCCCGCCGAGTCGTACGTCTCGCTCGGGCCGCTGCTCGAAGAGATCTCCGCGCACGTCGACGGCGTCCCGTGCTGCACGCACATCGGTCCCGACGGCGCCGGCCACTTCGTCAAGATGGTGCACAACGGCATCGAGTACTCCGACATGCAGCTCATCGGCGAGGCCTACCAGCTGCTGCGCGACGGCCTCGGCATGGCGGCCGGCGAGATCGCCGACGTGTTCGCCGAGTGGAACAAGGGCGACCTGGACAGCTACCTGATCGAGATCACCGCCGAGGTGCTCAAGCAGGTCGACGCCAAGACCGGCAAGCCGCTGGTCGACGTCATCGTCGACGAGGCCGAGCAGAAGGGCACCGGCCGCTGGACCGTCAAGTCGGCGCTGGACCTCGGCATCCCCATCACCGGCATCGCCGAGGCCGTTTTCGCCCGCGCCCTGTCGGGCTCGGTGCCGCAGCGGCGCGCGACGGTCGGCCTGGCCTCGGGCCACCTCGGCGAAAAGCCCAGCGACGCCACGAAATTCATCGAGGACGTGCGGCAGGCGCTGTACGCCTCCAAGATCGTCGCGTATGCGCAGGGCTTCAACCAGATCGAGGCCGGCAGCGCCGAATACGGCTGGAACGTCAAGCCCGGCGACCTGGCCACCATCTGGCGTGGCGGCTGCATCATCCGCGCCAAGTTCCTGAACCGGATCAAGGACGCGTTCGACGCCGAACCGGAACTCGCCACCCTGCTGGCGGCGCCGTACTTCCGTAGCGCGGTCGAGTCGGGCATCGACAGCTGGCGCCGCGTCGTCGTGACGGCCACCGAGCTGGGCATCCCGGTCCCGGGCTTCGCGTCGTCGCTGTCGTACTACGACGCGCTGCGCACCGAACGGCTGCCCGCCGCGCTGACGCAGGGCCTGCGCGACTTCTTCGGCGCCCACACCTACGGCCGCACCGACGCGCCCGAGGGCAAGAAGTTCCACACCCTCTGGAGCGGCGACCGTACCGAGGTCGAGGCCTAGGCTGGAGGCGTGCAGTTTCTCGACGGCCACCGGCCCCCGTATGACCTGACCTACAACGACGTCTTCGTGGTCCCTGGGCGCTCGGAACTGACGTCTCGCTTCGACGTCGACCTGGCCACCACCGACGGCACGGGCACCACCATCCCGATCGTCGTCGCCAACATGACCGCGGTCGCCGGTCGCCGGATGGCCGAGACCGTGGCCCGCCGCGGCGGCATCGTCGTGCTGCCGCAGGACCTGCCCATCGATGCGGTCCGGGGCACCGTCGACTTCGTCAAGAGCCGCGACCTGGTGGTCGACACCCCGGTCGTGCTCGCCCCCGACGACGCGGTCTCGGATGCGCTGGCCCTGATCCACAAGCGGGCGCACGGCGCGGCGGTGGTCCTCGACGGCGGCCGGCCGCTCGGCCTGGTCACCGAGGCGGGCTGCGCCGGAGTGGACCGGTTCGCGCGGGTCCGCGACGTGGCGAGCACCGATTTCGTGTCCGCGCCGGCGGGCACCGAACCCCGCAAGGTGTTCGACCTGCTGGAGCACTCGCAGACCGGTGTCGCGGTGCTCACCAACGCCGACGGTTCGCTGGCCGGTGTGCTCACCCGCACGGGGGCCATCCGCACCGGTATCTACACCCCCGCCGTCGACGCCCAGGGCCGGCTCCGGATCGCGGCGGCCGTCGGCATCAACGGTGACGTCGCCGCCAAGGCGCGGGCGCTGGCCGAAGCCGGTGTGGACGTCCTGGTCGTCGACACCGCGCACGGGCACCAGGCCAAGATGCTCGACGCCCTGTCGGCGGTGGCCGCGCTGGATCTCGGCCTGCCGCTGGCGGCCGGCAACGTGGTGTCGGGCGCCGGCACCCGCGACCTGATCAACGCGGGCGCGTCCATCGTCAAGGTGGGCGTCGGCCCGGGTGCCATGTGCACCACCCGCATGATGACCGGCGTGGGCCGTCCGCAGTTCTCCGCCGTCGTCGAATGTGCCGCGGCGGCAAAGGAACTCGGCGGCCACGTATGGGCCGACGGCGGCGTCCGGCACCCGCGCGACGTGGCACTGGCGCTGGCCGCAGGTGCCTCTAATGTCATGATCGGCTCGTGGTTCGCCGGCACGTACGAGTCGCCCGGCGACCTGCTGATGGACCGCGAGGGCCGCGTCTACAAGGAGAGCTTCGGCATGGCCTCCAAGCGCGCGGTGGCAGCGCGCACGGCCGGTGACGGTGCGTTCGACCGCGCCCGCAAGGCCCTGTTCGAAGAGGGCATCTCGTCGTCCAAGATGGCGCTGGACCCGGTCCGCGGCGGCGTCGAGGACCTGCTCGACCACATCACCTCCGGCGTCCGCAGCACGTGTACCTACGTCGGCGCGGCAAACCTGGCCGAACTGCACGAGAAGGTGGTGCTCGGGGTGCAGTCGGCCGCGGGATTCGCCGAAGGGCACCCGCTGCCGACGGGTTGGTGAGCAGGTCCGAAAGGGCCGACCAGCTACCATTGGCCTACGGCCGCCGAACGCAGCAGGCGTCGGTCGGCCGTCGATACCGATTCAGCGAAAGGGAGCACGTGCCGCAGGCACCCGTTGGGGCGTTGACCGTCCCGAGCCAGGCGGGAGCGTGCCAGGCCGATCAGGCACTCCCCGAGCCGGGTCCCGAGTCCATCGACTCCGAACCTCCCAGTAGCCGGCCGGGCCGTCAGCCCGGCGCCCCGAGCGGTGGTGCACGGTGACCACCGCGCTGACCATCGCGAGCCTGGCCGCGTTCATCCTGCTGACCCTCGGGACGGCGATCTTCGTCGCCGCCGAGTTCTCCCTGACCGCGCTCGAGCGCAGCACCGTCGAGGCCAACGCCCGCGACGGCGGGCGCCGCGACGGCATCGTCCGCACCGCGCACCGCAACCTGTCCTTCCAGTTGTCGGGTGCCCAGATCGGCATCTCGATCACGACGCTGATCACCGGTTATCTCGCCGAGCCCGTGGTGGCGCGGCTGCTGCACGGTCCGCTGCGCGCCGTCGGACTGCCCGAGAAGTTCACCGACGCGGTGGCCCTGACGCTCGCGTTGCTGATCGCCACGTCGGTGTCGATGGTGTTCGGCGAACTGGTGCCCAAGAACCTCGCCGTGGCCCGGCCGGTACCGACCGCACGCGCCACCGTGCCGCTGCAGTGGTTCTTCTCCCTCGTCTTCTCCCCCGTGATCAAGCTGACCAACGGCACCGCCAACTGGGTGCTGCGCCGGCTCGGGGTCGAGCCCGCCGAGGAACTCCGCTCGGCGCGGTCCGCGCAGGAGCTGCTGGCGCTCGTGCGCAACTCCGCCGAGAGCGGATCACTGGACCCGCAGACGGCCGAATTGATCGACCGCTCCCTGCAATTCGGCGGCCGCACCGCCGAGGAGCTGATGACGCCGCGGTCCATGATCGAGTCGCTGGAGGTCACCGACACCGTCGCCGACCTCATCGAGACGGCCATCCGCACCGGGTTCTCGCGCTTCCCGATCGTCGCCGGCGACCTCGACGAGACCGTCGGCATCGTGCACGTCAAACAGGTCTTCGCGATACCCGTCGAGCTGCGGGCCGGCACCCGGCTGGCGCAGCTGGCCCGGCCCGTCCCGACGGTGCCGTCGACCCTCGACGGTGATGCGGTGATGACCCAGATCCGGGCCAACGGCGTCCAGACCGCACTGGTGGTCGACGAATACGGCGGCACCGCCGGCATGGTCACCGTCGAGGACCTCATCGAGGAGATCGTCGGCGACGTCCGCGACGAACACGACGACGCCACCCCCGACGTCGTCGAGGTGCGCGACGGCTGGCTGGTGTCCGGTCTGATGCGCATCGACGAGGTCGACACCGAAACCCCGTTCCGCGCGCCCGAAGGCGACTACGAGACCATCGGCGGCCTGGTGCTCAAGGAGCTCGGCCACATCCCGGACGTCGGCGACACCGTCGTCCTGACCGAATTCGACCCGGACAACCCCGAACTGGACCCGGTGCACTGGAAGGCCACCGTGATCCGGATGGACGGCCGGCGCATCGACCAGCTCGAACTCACCGAGCTGGGCGCCGAGGAGTCGGGAGCCGACCATGAATGACGTCCTCGGCATCCTGCTGACCATGGTGCTGCTGGGCGCCAACGCGTTCTTCGTGGGCGCCGAGTTCGCGCTCATCTCGGCGCGGCGCGACCGGTTGCAGGCGCTGGCCGAACAGGGCAAGCGCAGCGCGGTCACCGTGCTCCGGGCAGGTGAGCGACTGTCGATGATGCTGGCCGGCGCTCAGCTCGGCATCACCATCTGCTCGATCCTGCTGGGCCGCGTCGGTGAACCGGCCGTCGCGCACCTGCTCGAGGAGCCCTTCGACGCGGTCGGCGTGCCCGACACGGTGCTGCACACGGTGTCGTTCGGCGTCTCCCTGGCGATCGTGGTGACAGTGCACGTACTGCTGGGCGAGATGGTGCCCAAGAACATCGCCATCGCCGGGCCCGAGAAGGCCGCGATGCTGCTGATCCCGCCGTATCTGGTCTACATGAGCATCGCCCGGCCGTTCGTCATCTTCTACAACTGGTGCGCCAACAGCACGCTGCGCCTGCTCGGGGTGGAGCCCAAGGACGAACTGGACGTCACGGTCTCGTCGGTCGAACTGTCCGAGATGCTCACCGAGTCGCTGTCGGAGGGGCTGCTCGACGCCGAGGAACACGTCCGGCTCAAGCGCGCGCTGGACATCCGGACCCGGACGGTCAAGGACGTCGCGATACCGCTGCAGGACATCCGCGCGGTGCCGATCGCCGCGCCCGGTACCGGCCCGACGGTGGGTGCGGTGGCCCAGGCACTGCGCGAGACGGGCTACTCCCGGTTCCCGGTCACCGACGGGCACAGCGCCTACCTCGGCTACCTGCACATCAAGGACGTGCTGCCGTGCATGGACGACAACGACGCGGTGCTCGACCGGTCCATGGTGCGCCCGCTGCCCATGGTGGCCTCGACGCTGCCGGTGGCCGACGCGCTGTCGTGGCTGCGCCGCAACAACAGTCACCTGTCGCTGGTGACGACCGACGGCTACGTCACCGCGATGGTGGCGCTGGAAGACCTGGTCGAAGACCTCGTCGGCGTGGTGCGTGACGGTACCCACCGTGTCTGACAATGTGTGCGCGCCACTTCGGGTCCTGGGCGAGGACGACTGGGCACCGCAAGAACAGCGCTACCTCGACCGCGTCGACGCCTTCCTGGCGCCACACGAGCGACGGATGCGGGCCGGCGAGCCGCACCCGGTGTGGGACTTCCTGTTCACGTACTACAGCCTCAAACCCCGGCAGCTGCGACGCTGGCACCCGGGTTTCGGCCGAGCGCTGACCGGCCCCGGCGCGCTGCGATTCGCCGACCGGGCCGGGTACGGCGGGCGCGGCGACGCCGTGACGGTGACGCCCGAGTACCTCGCCACCCGCCGCGAGACCGTCGGGTTCGTCGCCGACCTGTTGGCTGCGACGGCCGCGCGCCCGGCGCGGCTGAACTGTTTCGGCCTGCACGAATGGGCCATGGTGTACCGCGCTCACGAGGTACGGCACGCCCAGGTGCCGCTGCGGCTGAGCGCGGCGGACACCGATGCCGTGGTCGAGTCGATGCCGTTGCGGTGCACCCACTTCGATGCCTTCCGGTTCTTCACCGACGCCGCTGTTCCACGGAACGCAGATGCCCTGACGCGACACGCCCAAACGGCCACCGAGCAGCCGGGCTGTGTGCACGCGAACATGGATCTGTACAAATGGAGCTACAAGCTCGGACCTTTGCTGGAGTCGAATCTGTTGATGGATTGCCTTGACCTCGCGGCGGACGCACGCGTCCTCGACATGCAGGCCAGCCCGTACGACCTGAGCGACTACGGCATCGAGCCCATCGCCATCGAGGACCCCGCAGGCCGCGCCGAGTATGTGCGCCGTCAGCAGGACATCGCCAATCTCGCTGTGCCGCTGCGGGACTCGCTACTGGCCGGGTGCCGGACATTGCTCGAATACGACACCGACGGCGGCCTGCTGTGACGGCCCGGCGCATGCTGCGCATCGCGGCCGTGGCCCTGGCTGCCGTGCTGACCGTCGCCGGCTGCTCCGATGAGGCGCCCGGGCGCGGCACGCAGCGCAGCGGTCAGGTGTTGCCGGGCGACTACAGCGGCGCCGGCCCCGGCACGCTCGTCGCCGCGCAGCCGCTGACGACCGTCGACCCCGAACTGGCCGGGCTGACCGCCATCTCCGCGCGGATCACCTACGTCTCCACGTCGGGCATCAACGACAGTCACCCGAAGGTGACGGGCTCGGTGTTCCTGCCGAAGGGCCAGCCGCCCGAGGGCGGCTGGCGCATCATCGCGCTCGCCAACCCGGGCAGCGGCATCAAGTCCGACTGCGCGCCGTCGTCGTCTCCGAGCCTGCTGGGCCTGCTGCCGACCGTGCGGCTCATGGTCGGCGCCGGCTACCTCGTGGCGATCACCGACTATCAGGGCATCGGCCTCGACGAGACCTATCACCCGTATCTGGACTCCACGACCGAGGGCTTCAACCTGATCGACCTGGCGCGGGCGACGCGCAAACTGGTCTCCGCCGCGTCCACCAGCTGGGTCGCCGTCGGCACCGGGCAGGGCGGACAAGCAGCCTGGGCGGCCGCGGAGCTGGCCACCGACTACGGCGGCGGCCTCCGTCCGCAGGGCGCGGTCGCGCTGGCCCCGACCGCGGCGCTGGAATGGCTGGCCGACGCGTCGGCCGCCGGGAACCTGAACCGCGACCAGCAGCTGATGCTGCAGCAGTACCTCGCGATCATGCCGCAGGCCTACCCCGGATTCCCCATCGAGGACTACCGCCGCGGCGCCGCCCGCGACCACTGGGACACGCTGTCGGCCTGCCGCGGCCCGGCGGTCGCCGACCGCACCGGCGTGCTGGATTCGCTGGGGCCGAACGACCTCGGCCCGACGACACCGGCCGCGGCCGATGCGTTGCGCGGTTACCTGCGCAAGGCGACGCTGCCGCAGGCGCCGGCCGCCGCGCCGATGCTGATCACCCCGGGAGCACCCGACGGGCTCGTGCCGCCGGAACAGACCGCGGCGGCCGTCGAACGAGCCTGCGCCATGGGCGACGTCATCGACTACGTCCAGCCCGACGAAGCCGACGCGCTGGGCTGGATCACCGACCGGTTCAACGGGGTGCCCGCGCCGAACACCTGCCCCGGCGCGACCCCGACGTCGACCACACCGACGTCGACGGCCAGTTCGCACTCCGACGACACCGACACCGAGCAGTCGGGCTCGGACACCGAAGAGGTGACCTCGACCGCCGAACAGACCGCCGCCGAGACCGAGGCGCCGCATCATCAGCAGCCCGCGCCCCCGCCGCCGGCGGACCTCGGGGACGCCGAATGAACATCGGCCTGCTCGACGGCTGGCTGCCGACCCTGATCCAGGTGGTGACGGTGCTGGCGCTCGTCGTCGCCGTCGGGCGGCGGTCTCCGCGCTGGCTGCGGCTGTGGCTCCCGGTGGCCGTCGGCACCGGTGTCGTCCTGGCGCTGGCGTGCAGCTGGTTCATCTCCGACCAGGGCCTCGCCGGCGGGCCGGCCCCGACGTCCCTGTGGGTGTGGATCGTGCTGACCGGGGTGGCACTCGTCGTGGCCGTCGCGGGGTGGCCGGGCCTGCACTGGTGGCGCCGGGCGGTGGCCGTCGCCGTGGTGCCGCTGTGCGCGGTGTGCGCGGGCCTGGCGGTGAATACGTGGACCGGGTACCTGCCGACGGTCGAGGCCCTGTGGCAGCGCGCCACCGGCGCCGAGTTGCGCGGCGAGATCGACCTGGAGACCGCACTGAACATGCGCCGCTCCGGCGAACATCCGGACCGTGGTGTCCTCGTGTCGGTGCAGATCCCCACCACCGCGTCGGGCTTCCGCAGTCGTCCGGAGCTGGTCTACCTGCCGCCCGCCTGGTTCGCCAAGGACGCCCCGCAGCTGCCGGCGGTGGTCATGGTGGGCGGCGAGTTCGGGTGGCCCGCCGACTGGCCGACGGCAGGCGGCGCCCAGCGCACCGCCGACGATTTCGCGGCCGCCCACGGCGGCAACGCGCCGATCCTGGTTTTCGTCGACACCAGCGGCCAGTTCTCCAACGACACCGAATGCGTCAACGGGCCCCGCGGTATGGCCGCCGATCATCTCACCAAAGATGTTGTGCCGTTTGTCACTTCGACGTTCTCGGCGAGCCCGGACCCATCGCGGTGGGGCATCGTCGGCTGGTCCGCCGGTGGCACGTGCGCGGTGATGACCACGGTCATGCACCCCGAGCTGTTCCAGACCTTCGTCGACATGGACGGCCAGGTCGGGCCCAACGCCGGCTCGGAACCCCAGACCATCGCGCGGCTGTTCGGCGGTGACGCGGCGGCATTCGCCCAGTTCGATCCGGCGACCGTGGTGCGGGCGCACGGCCCGTACACCGGCGTCGCCGGCTGGTTCGCGGTGTCGGAGAACGGGCCGGTGGTGTATCAACCCGCGCAGGCCGGCGCGCCGACGAATGTGCAGCCGCCGGACAATCCGGAAAGCCATACCGCCGTCGCCACCTACATGTGCGCGTTGGTGAGCGCCGCCGGTATCGAGTGCTCGGTGGTCCCGCACGGCGGTGACCACACGTTCCCCAGTGCCGCAGAGGTATTCGCGGCGGCCCTGCCGTGGCTGGCCGGACGCCTGCACACGCCCGGTGTCCCGGCCATCGGTTTGCCCGGCTCGGCACCGCAATGACGGTGTGACCGGGTTCTCATTGGCCGACACGCCGGTGAGCTGCGGTTACCCACGGGTAAAGTGGATGGTCGCCGTGTGGGCTGCTTAGGAGGAAGAAGAAAATGACTGATCGTGTGACGGTGGGAAATCTGCGGGTGGCCCGCGTACTGCACGACTTCATCACCAACGAGGCTCTCCCCGGCACCGGGGTCGATCCGGACAGCTTCTGGGCGGGTGTCGACAAGGTCGTCACCGACCTGACCCCGAAGAACCAGGAGCTGCTGGCCCGCCGCGACGATCTGCAGGCGCAGATCGACAAGTGGCACCGGGCCCGGGTCATCGATCCCGTCGACACCGATGAGTTCAAGAACTCCTACGAGGAATTCCTCACCGAGATCGGCTACCTGCAGCCGGAGCCGGGCGAGTTCTGCATCCGGACCTCGGGCGTGGACCCGGAGATCACCAGCACCGCGGGACCGCAGTTGGTCGTGCCGATCCTGAACGCCCGGTTCGCGCTCAACGCCGCCAACGCCCGCTGGGGGTCGCTGTACGACGCGCTGTACGGCACCGACGTCATCTCCGACGAGGGCGGCGCCGAGGCCGGCAAGGGCGGCTACAACAAGGTGCGTGGCGACAAGGTGATCGCCTACGCCCGCGGCTTCCTGGACGAGGCCGTCCCGCTGGCGTCCGGCTCGTGGGCCGACATCACCGGTCTGAAGATCGACGACGAGCACCAACTGCAGGCCGAACTTGGCGACGGGCTGTCGAGCGGGCTGGCCAGCCCCGAAGAGTTCGTCGGATACACCGGCAAGCTCGGCGACTCGGCGTGGTCGGTGCTGCTGGTCCACCACGGCCTGCACATCGAGATTCTGGTCGACCCGTCGTCGCCCATCGGCTCGACCGACAAGGCCGGCATCAAGGACGTCGTGCTGGAGTCCGCGATCACCACGATCATGGACTTCGAGGACTCCGTCGCGGCCGTCGACGCCGACGACAAGGTGCTGGGCTACCGCAACTGGCTGGGCCTGAACAAGGGCGACCTGACCGAAGAGGTCAGCAAGGGTGGCAAGACCTTCACCCGCACCCTGAACCCGGACCGCGTCTTCACCACGCCCGACGGCGAGGGCGAACTGGTCCTGCCGGGTCGCAGCCTGCTGTTCGTCCGCAACGTCGGTCACCTGATGACCAACGACGCCATCGTGGACGCCGACGGCAACGAAATCCCCGAGGGCATCCAGGACGCGCTGTTCACCAGCCTGATCGCCATGCACGGCCTGAAGTCGTCCGAGGAGAACGGCGAGCTGACCAACAGCCGCACCGGTTCCATCTACATCGTGAAGCCCAAGATGCACGGCCCCGAAGAGGTCGCGTTCACCTGCGAGCTCTTCAGCCGTGTCGAGGACGTCCTTGGCCTGCCCGCGGCCACCATCAAGGTCGGCATCATGGACGAGGAGCGCCGCACCACGGTCAATCTCAACGCTTGTATCAAGGCCGCCGCCGACCGCGTGGTGTTCATCAACACCGGCTTCCTGGACCGCACCGGCGACGAGATCCACACCTCGATGGAGGCGGGCCCGATGGTCCGCAAGGGCGCCATGAAGTCCCAGACCTGGATCAAGGCCTACGAGGACGCCAACGTCGACGCCGGTCTGGCCGACGGCCTCGCCGGCCGCGCCCAGATCGGTAAGGGCATGTGGGCCATGACCGACCTGATGGCCGAGATGGTCAAGCAGAAGATCTCCCAGCCGCAGGCCGGCGCCACCACCGCGTGGGTGCCGTCGCCCACCGGCGCCACCCTGCACGCCATGCACTACCACCAGGTGGACGTGCGCGAGGTGCAGGAAGAGCTGGCCGGCAAGAAGCGCACCACCCGCGCCGAACTGCTGACCATCCCGCTGGCCAAGGAACTGGCCTGGGCGCCCGAAGAGATCCACGAAGAGGTCGACAACAACTGCCAGTCGATCCTCGGCTACGTCGTGCGCTGGATCGACCAGGGTGTCGGCTGCTCCAAGGTGCCGGACATCCACAACGTCGCCCTCATGGAGGACCGCGCGACGCTGCGCATCTCCAGCCAGCTGCTGGCGAACTGGCTGCGGCACGGCGTCATCACCGAGGACGACGTGAAGGCGAGCCTGCGCCGCATGGCCGCGGTGGTCGACGAGCAGAACGCGGGCGACCCGGCGTACCTGCCGATGGCCCCGGACCCGGAGGGCAGCATCGCCTTCCAGGCCGCGCAGGAGCTGATCCTCGAGGGTTGCGCACAGCCCAACGG
This sequence comes from Mycobacterium sp. SMC-16, assembly GCF_046250085.1. NCBI lineage: Bacteria > Bacillati > Actinomycetota > Actinomycetes > Mycobacteriales > Mycobacteriaceae > Mycobacterium > Mycobacterium sp. SMC-16. The sequence continues at coordinate 2,807,640 of NZ_CP176427.1, read as the reverse complement.
TTACACCGAGCCGATCCTGCATCGGCGCCGGCGGGAGTTCAAGGCCGCACACGCCGGTTCGTGAACGGTCAACTCTCCCATCATCGTTGATTAAAATTCGGCGGGCCCGCGTCACTCGACACGGGTCCGCCGATTGCACGCCGACACCAGGAGCAGACACCAATGGGTAGGCACAGAGCTCCCGACGACGACGAATCGAACGCCGACGAGTCACGCGACGACGCGATCTCTGACTACGACGCGTTGTCGCCGGACATCCCGGAAGCCGACGACACCGCGACCGGCGCGATGGGATTCCGGGTGCCGGACGACTGGGCCGAGATGCATGGGATGCCTCCTGCCGACACCCCGCGTGCTGCCACCCCACCCCCCGCCACACCGCCGGCCGACAACGGCGATCGGTACGAGACCGACGAGCCCGACGCCGGCTACGGCGAACCCGATTACTCGGACCAGCCCGACCTCACCGGCGCCGACAGCATCACCCAGGCGTTCCCGTCCGTCCCGCGCCGGGCTTCGGTCCGCTCGCACGGCGGCGACTGGGAGGGCGGCGAATGGACCGGGAGCCACCGGGCCATCCAGACCAAGCGCCGCGGCGTCAGCGTCGGCGTCATCGCCGCGCTCGTGACCGTCGTGGTCGTCGTCGCCGCGGTGATCCTGTGGCGCTTCTTCGGCAGCGTGTTGTCCGACCGCAGCCGCGAGGCCTCGGCGCGGTGCGTGTCCGGCTCGGTCAGCGTCCCCGTGCTGGCCGACCCGTCGATCTCCGACGCGCTCAACTCGCTGGCCGGCAAGTACAGCCAGTCCGCCGCGCCCATCGGCGACAAGTGCGTCAAGGTCGAGGTCAAGGCGAGCGATCCGACCACCGTCGTCGACGGCGTGGTGAACAAGTGGCCGTCGAACCTCGGGCCCCGGCCCGCGTTGTGGGTTCCGGCCAGCTCGGTGTCGGCAGCCCGGCTGGTGGCCGGCGCCGGTGAGCAGGCGGTCAGCGGTGACGCCAAGTCGCTGGCGACCTCGCCGGTGCTGTTGGCGGTCCGGCCGCAGCTCAAAGATGCGCTGTCACAGCAGAATTGGGGCACGCTGCCGGCCCTGCAGACGACGCCGACGGCGCTGGACGGCCTGAGCCTGCCGGGCTGGGGTTCGCTGCGGCTCGCCGTGCCGACCGCCGACAACAGTGACGCGGCGTATCTGGCCGCCGAGGCCGTCGCCGCCGCGGCGGCCAATGGTGGTCCGGTCAACGCCGGCGCCGGTGCGGTACACCGGTTGACGGCCGCGCAGCCGAAGCTCGCGGACCCGAAGGCCTCTACGGCGCTGGACGCGCTGATCTCCGCGAGTGACCCGGCCACGGCGCCGGTGCACGCGGTCGTCACCACCGAACAGCAGCTCTACCAGCGGTCGCAACGCACCGACAACGCCAAGGGCAAGTTGGCGGCCTGGCTGCCGCCCGGCGCGCCGGCGGTCGCCGACTACCCGGCCGTGCTGCTCGCCGGCGAGGGCCTGTCGCACGAGGCGGTCACCGCGGCCAGCGAGTTCGAACGCTTCCTGCGCAAGCCCGAACAGCTCGCCGAGCTGTCCAAGGCCGGCTTCCGCGTCGACGGCGGCAATCCCCCGAAGAACGACGTGGTGAACCTCGGCTCCCTGTCCGACGCCCTGTCGGTCGGCGATCCGGGCACGCGCGCCACGCTGGCCAATGCCGTCGGCGGCACGTCGAAGGCCGCCGCCGTGACGATCATGCTGGACCAGTCGATGCCCACCAGCGACGGCGCCAAGACCCGCCTCGGCAATGTGACCACAGCGCTCATGGACCGACTCAAGGCGATGTCGCCGAACAGCTCGGTGGGGCTGTGGACGTTCGACGGGGTATCGGGCCGCAACGAGATTCCGGCGGCTCCGCTGAGCGACCAGGCGCATGCGTCGCAGCTGATCTCGAACCTGAACAACCAGAGCTCGTCGGGCGGCGGTCACGTCTCGTTCACGACGCTGCGCATGCTCTACGGCGACGCCATGTCGAAATACGTCGACGGCCAGGCGAATTCGATCCTGCTGATCACGTCCGGCCCGCACACCGACCAGTCACTGGACGGCCAGGGCCTGCAGGACTACATCAAGTCGGCGTTCGATCCGGCCCGCCCGGTGGCGGTCAACGTCATCGACATCGGTGGCGACTCGGACGGCTCGACGTGGCAGGCCGTCGCGCAGCTCACCGGCGGCACATTCACCGGCATGCCGACCTCTGCGGCGCCGGAACTGGCCAACGCCGTCGCCGCTGCCCTGCCCTAGCTGGTTCCTTTTCGCGAGCGGCCGTGTCTGTACGCGACACGCCGCTGCGTACGTACAAAAACGTCCCGCTCAGAAGCTCTGAGCGGGACGTTTTTGCACAGACCGTGACTAGGCGAAAGCCTCGATCGGCGGGCAGGAGCAGACGAGGTTGCGGTCACCGAACGCGCCGTCGATGCGGCGCACGGGCGGCCACACCTTCGGCCGGAAGCCCTTGCCCAGCGGGTAGGCGGCATGCTCGCGGGTGTACGGGTGCTTCCACTCGTCGACCAGCAGGCACTCGGCGGTGTGCGGCGCGTTGTGCAGCGGGTTGTCGTCCGCCGGCCACTCACCGGAACCGACCTGGTCGATCTCGGCCTTGATCGCGATCATCGCGGCGATGAAGGCGTCGACCTCGGTGAGGCTCTCGCTCTCGGTGGGCTCGACCATCAGCGTGCCGGCCACCGGGAAGCTCATGGTCGGCGCGTGGAAACCGTAGTCCGCCAAGCGCTTTGCCACGTCGTCGACGGTGACGCCGGTGGCCTTGGTGATGGCCCGCAGGTCCAGGATGCACTCGTGGGCGACCATGCCGTTCTCGCCGGTGTACAGCACCGGGTAGTGCTCGTCGAGGCGGCGTGCAATGTAGTTGGCCGAGGCGATCGCGGTCAGCGTGGCCGCGCGCAGGCCCGCCGCGCCCATCATCCGGATGTATGCCCACGTGATCGGCAGGATCGACGCCGAGCCGTACGGCGCCGCCGACACGGTGTGATCGTCGGCGAGTTCGGCGGCCAACGGGTGGCCGGGCAGGTACGGCGCGAGGTGCGAGCGCACGGCCACCGGGCCGACGCCCGGACCGCCACCGCCGTGCGGGATGCAGAACGTCTTGTGCAGGTTCAGGTGGCTGACGTCGCCGCCGAACTTGCCGGGCCGGGCCAGCCCGACGATCGCGTTGAGGTTGGCACCGTCGACGTACACCTGACCGCCGGCGTCGTGCACCGCGGCGCAGATGTCGGCGACGTCGTGCTCGTAGACCCCATGCGTGGACGGGTAGGTGATCATCAGCGCGGCGAGGTCACTGGCGTGCTCGGCGACCTTGGCGCGCAGATCGTCCAGGTCGACGTCACCGTTCTCCCGGCACGCCACGACGACGACCTTCATGCCGACCATGGCGGCCGACGCGGCGTTGGTGCCGTGCGCGCTCGACGGGATCAGGCAGATGTTGCGGCCGGCTTCGCCGCGGGCCTCGTGGTAGGCGCGGATGGCCAGCAGACCGGCGTACTCCCCCTGCGAGCCGGCGTTGGGCTGCAGCGACACCAAGTCGTAGCCGGTGATGCTGACCAGCCAGGACTCGACGTCAGCGATCAGCTTGCGCAGGCCCGGGGTGTCCGAGGCCGGGGCGAACGGATGCTGCTGCGCGAACTCGGTCCAGGTGATGGGTTCCATCTCGGCGGCCGCGTTGAGCTTCATGGTGCATGAGCCCAGCGGGATCATGCTGCGGTCCAGCGCGATGTCCTTGTCGGCGAGCGAGCGCAGGTAGCGCATCATCTCGGTCTCGGTGCGGTACCGCGAGAAGGCCGGGTGGGTGAGGAATTCCGAAGTGCGCGTATGGATTTCCGGGCCGTTCCAGTGGTGGCCGCCGCGGGTCGCGCCGAACGCCGCGAGCACCGCGTCGATGTGATCGGCGGTGGTCGCCTCGTCGCACGACACCGAGATGTGGTCGGCGTCGACCAGCCAGACGTTGATGCCGCGGTCCTTGGCGGCCGCCTGCACCTGCTCGGCCTTGCCGGGCACGCGGGCCAGGACGGTGTCGAAGAACCCGGCATGGACGACCTCGACGCCGGCCTCCTTCAGGCCCATGGCCACCGCGAGGGCGTGGCCGTGCACCCGGTGCGCAATGGCGGTCAGGCCGCGCGGCCCGTGGTAGCTGGCGTACATCGCGGCGATCACCGCGAGCAGCACCTGGGCGGTACAGATGTTGCTGGTGGCCCGGTCACGGCGGATGTGCTGTTCACGCGTCTGCAGGCTCAGCCGGTAGGCCTTGGCGCCGTCGGCGTCGACCGAGACGCCGACCAGGCGCCCGGGCAGCTGGCGGGCGTGCTTGCCGTGCACGGCCAGGTAGCCGGCGTGCGGACCGCCGAAGCCCATCGGCACCCCGAAACGCTGCGTGGTGCCGAACGCGACGTCGGCGCCGATCTCCCCGGGCGGGGTGACGAGCGTCAGCGCCAGCAGGTCGGCGCCGAGCGCGACGAGCGCGCCGCGCTCATGGGCCTGTTCGACCAGTCGACTCCAGTCATTGACGCATCCGCTGGCCCCCGGCACCTGGGCGATGACGCCGAAGAACTCGCCCTCGGGCAGGCCGTCGCGCAGGTCGGCGGTGACGATCTCGATGTTCAGCGGCTCGGCGCGGGTCGCCAGCACGGCCGCCGTCTGTGGGTAGATGTCGACGTCGACGGCCAGGCGACGGCAGTCGCCCTTGACCGCGCGGTGCATCAGCGTCATGGCCTCTGCCGCGGCGGTGGCCTCGTCGAGCATGGAGGCGTTGGCGATCTCCATGCCGGTCAGGTCGGTGACCATGGTCTGGAAGTTGAGCAGGGCCTCGAGGCGGCCCTGGCTGATCTCCGGCTGGTACGGCGTGTAGGCCGTGTACCAGGCCGGGTTCTCGAGAATGTTGCGGCGCAGCACCGCCGGGGTCAGGGTGTCGAAGTAGCCCTGACCGATCATCGACACCGCGACGGTGTTGGTCTCGGCCAGTGCGCGCAGCTCGGCCAGCGACTGCTCTTCCGAGGCCGGGGCGGCCAGCTCGTCGAGGCCGGGGGCCAGGCCGACGCTGGACAGCGCGTCGAGAATGCCCGCGGGCAGCGCCTTGGCGGCGAGCTCTTCCAGGGAGTCGACGCCGATGACCCCGAGCATGGTGGCCACCGCGTCGGCATCCGGACCGATGTGCCGGTCGACGAAGCGAAGCTGGTGGTGCTCGGCAGAGGAACGGGACGTGCGGTCGGTCATGACGGCGTCTCCAGACGTTAGGGGGTTCCCTCCCCCTCTGTCGTCGGTGCCTGAGAGATTCGGCCCGACGGTGGTCGGCCTTTCCCCATGGGCGGGCGAGTCACAGCTCGCCACTTTCCAGAGGCATCGGGCTCCGGCGCGGTCCGGGGGCCTGAGAGGTTGATGGAGAGGTATTGCTCCTTCGGCGTCCATGGCTGGCGGCCACAGAACTCTCCCGCGCAGGGACGATGCGCGCGCCAGTCTACCGGTCAGTCACCACAGGCCGCGAACAGACGGAGCTCAGCCGATCTTGCGGTCGCGCTGCTTGCGGCGCGATGCCAGCTCGTCCTCGGGTGCGGCGATGGACTCGCCGCCGTCGGCGCGCTCGCCCGGGAAGTCGGCGATGGCGCCGGTCAGCTCACGCATGGCACCCGAGACCGCGATGCCGAACACGCCCTGGCCGCCCTGCAGCAGGTCGACGACCTCTTCGGCGGACGTGCACTCGTACACCGTGGTGCCGTCGGAGAACAGCGTGATGTTGGCCAGGTCGTGGACGCCGCGCTGGCGCAGGTGGTCGACCGCGACGCGGATGTTGTGCAGCGAGATGCCGGTGTCGAGCAGACGCTTGACGATCTTGAGGACCAGGATGTCCTTGAACGAGTACAGGCGCTGGCTGCCGGAGCCGGCGGCGCCCCGGATCGACGGGACGACCAGCGAGGTGCGGGCCCAGTAGTCGAGCTGGCGGTAGGTGATGCCGGCGATCTGGCAGGCGCTCGGCCCGCGGTAGCCGACCAGTTCGTCGGGCACAGACTCGTCAGGGAACAGGCCTGCCTGCACCGGCACGGGAGCCGGCGTCGGGGCGGCCTGCTCAGGCGCGCCGTTGGTCGTCAGGTCCAACTGCTCTTGACGTGGCGTCTCGTCGCCCACTGCCTGATCCTCTCGCCGATCGAACTAACCCTGCCTGGCGGCCACTGCTGCTCGGCGGGCATGTCCGCTGCTCGAATGTGTCGAGCATACGCTTCCCGCCGGGCCACTTCAGCCCATCGGCGGCGGTGCCGCCATTCGGACTATTGCCAGAACGAGGAAAGTATGTGGCGCGGATTCATCGAATCTGCAAACGGCGCACCGAGTGTCGACACGCGCTGACCTAACTGAGATGCATCCGTGATAACGCCCACACGGACCGGCCGCCAAACCTTCTAGGTGGCCTTGAAATCGTCCGGCGAAATACTGTCGAGGAACTCCTTGAACTTCTCGACCTCGTCCTCCCGCACGGCGCCGCCCGACGATTCCTCGTCGCTCTCGTCCGGGATCAGCAGACCGGCTTCGGCCAGCACCGCTTCCTCCACGTAGATCGGCACGCCCATGCGCAGGGCGATGGCCACCGAGTCCGACGGCCGCGCCGAGACGGTGATGTCGCGGTCAAACACCAGGTCGGCGTAGAAGGTGCCTTCCTGCAGATCCACGATGCGGACCTCACGCAGCGAATGCCCAAGCGCGGCAATCAGATCGCGGATGAGGTCATGCGTCAGGGGACGCGCCGGTGACACGCCCTGCTGCTCGAGCGCGATGGCTGCCGCCTCGGACTGCCCGATCCAGATCGGCAGGTACCGATCACCGTCGGATTCGCGGAGCAACAGCACGGGTTGGTTCTGCGGCTGCTCCACCCGAATGCCGACCACACGAACCTCGCCCATCTGCGTCTGCCCTCCGCAATCCGTGTGCCATCAACGAATTCGAGTCTAGTCCTCAGCGATCGAGAACGTCGCGCACCGCAGACTTGATCAGCGAGGTGTGCAGGGTGATGGCCAGCGCCGCGACTTCGCGGGCGAGTTCGTCGGCCCGGTCACGGGCCCCGGCGTTGCCGGCTTTGCCGATGGGGCCGGCGATCTGGGCGATCAGATCCGACTGCCGGTCGGCCGCGGACCGGAAGGCCCGCAGATGCCGCGGTTCGACGCCGTATTCGCCCAGCGCATGGGCACATTGGGCGATGACCACGGCGTGTTCGTCGAAGAACCCGGCCGGGCCGGGGATGATGACGCCGCTCTTGACCAGTGCGACGAGAAGCTCGGGTTTGATGCCGGAGCGCCGCAGCAGATCCTCACGGCTGAGCCGGACCTGGGCCGGCGCGACGTCCGCCGGGCCACCAGCCCGGTCGCTGTCGGGATCGGGCACCAGTTTCGGTACGCCGTAAGCGGATCCGTTCGACGGCAGCGCGCCGTCGGGCTGGGCGTCCAGCTGGGCCTTGATGACCTTGAGGGGCAGGTACTGATCGCGTTGCGCGGACAGGATGAACCGCAGCCGCGCACAGTCATAGGCCGTGAAACGACGGTAGCCCGACCCAGTGCGTTCGGGCGTGACCAAACCCTGTTCCTCCAGGAACCGGATCTTGGAGATGGTCACATCCGGGAAGTCTGGCCGGAGCAGATCGAACACTGCTCCGATCGACATCCCGGCCACTGCACTGCGGTCGGGCTGCGTCATGGACTGACCGCCGGTCTAACCAGCCGAGCTGTCGTCGGTCTTGGGGCCGGTCAGGAACACCAGGCGGAACTTGCCGATCTGGACCTCGTCCCCGTTGGCCAGCACCGCCGAGTCGACGGGCTCGCGGTTGACGTAGGTGCCGTTGAGGCTGCCGACGTCGACCACCTGGAACTCGCCGGACTCGAGCCGGAACTCGGCGTGGCGACGGCTCACCGTCACGTCGTCGAGGAAGATGTCGCTGTCGGGATGACGGCCCGCCGAGGTGCTCGGCTGATCCAGCAGGAATCGCGAGCCGGCATTCGGCCCGCGCTTGACCACCAGCAGGGCCGAGCCCACCGGCAGTCCTTCAACTCCGGAGACGGCACTCGTGCCGCTCGTCGAAGCCGGGGCGTCGAGCTCATTGAGGAAGTCCGCACGGAAGACCGATGTGGTCTCCACCGTTGCCTCCTCGGACCCGAAATCAGTCCCCGAACCGCTGTCGTTATCCGTCACGCGCTGCTCCTCTACTGGCTGCTGTGGCGCTCTTTTGCACGACCAGCCGGCAGGTGCTGCCAGCAGTCATCGATGTCGCGTAGGTCTCACTATTGACCGTACCGCGCGGCGCGGGCCAGTGTGCCCGCCACCGCCGGATCCGCCGAGCCGACTTTGGTGTCGCCGCGGCCGAACCGGACCGCAGCACCCTAACAAAAGGGTCAGTCGTCAAGGGTCGCCCGGTAGCCGTCCGCGTCGAGCAGACCGGCGAGCTGGCCGTCCAGTTCGGCCGCGTCGGCCTGCAGTTCGATGAGCCAGCCGGCGTCGTACGGATCGGAGTTGACCAGGTCGGGCGAGCCTTCCAGATCACCGTTGACCGCAACGATTTTCGCGGCGATGGGGGCGTACAGCTCCGAGGTCGTCTTGGGCGACTCGACCTCGCCGAACACGTCGCCGGCGGCCACGGTGGTACCGACCTCGGGCAGATCGACGTAGACCACGTCACCCAGCGCGCCCTGCGCGAAATCGGTGATTCCGACCCGCACGGTGCCCTCGCCGGTACGGCGCACCCATTCGTGCTCGGTGGTGTACAGCAGATCGGCTGGCGTTTCGCTCACGACGCTCCTTGCAGTTTCAGGTCAGTGTGTTGATGGGGTACATACGATACGGCTCCACGATCAGACCCGGCGTCTACTTGACGGGCTGAGCGTATTGGCGCGGTTTCGGTTGCCGCAAGGCACTCACGTCGATCGTGTCGGCCTGTTGCACGGTCATTGTGCCGCCAACCCGTTTCACACTGTCCATCGCCCCGCCCGGGATGTTCATCGCGGCCGCCAGCGTCGGCGGATCACCAATGGCGAGAATGGAATACGGCGGGTTCATGGTCACGTTGTCGACCACCAGCGCGCCCGCGGTGCCGGTCACCCAGGTGTCGACCCCGACCCGCACCGCGGTCTGCTGGTCACCGCCGCCGGACCGGATTTCGATGGCCTCGGCACCGGCGGCGCGCAGCTCGTTGATGACGTCGAGCAAGGTCTCCGGCGACACGCCGGGCGCGATGTCCTGGATGGCGATGGTGACGCCCGGGCCGGTGGCCGCGACCGTGCCGATCAGGATCGACAGGGCCCGCAGCCGCGCCTGCGCGTTCTCGATGGCGGCCTGATCACTGTTGCCCGACGCCTGCAGCGACGACAGCGTCTTCTGCAGGTCGGCCACCTCGGTGTTGAGGGACGCCTCGCGCTGCTGCAGCGAGTCGAGCAGCACCAGCAGGTCGGCGGGCCGCGCGGTGTCAAGGGCGTCGCCCGATTCGGTCTGACGCACCTGCGTCGCGATGGCCACCCCGAGCAGGGCGCACAGCAGCACGGCCAGCGCGCCGAACATCAACTGCGAGCGGGTGCGCGGCAGCCGCGCCGGGACGCCGTCGGGCAGCTCGTGGCGCCCGTGGTGTTCCTCGTCCGCGTGGTGCTCGTTCGCGTGCTGTTCGTCAGCCATGCTGTCGTTTTCCCCGTCGCTCCGCTCGCCCCAGCACCGTCACGCCCCGAACAACCTGCGGCGCAGCGCCGCAGCGTTGCCGAAGATGCGGATACCGAGCACCACGATGATCGCGGTGGACAGCTGCGTGCCCACGCCCAGTTGGTCGCCCACGTACACGATCACCGCGGCGACCAGGACGTTGAAGACGAACGAGATCACGAAGACCTTCGCATCGAATATGCGCTCCAGGTAGGCCCGCAATCCCCCGAACACCGCGTCCAGCGCCGCCACCACGGCGATCGGCAGATACGGCTGGACGGCTTCGGGCACGCTCGGGTGGAAGATCAATCCCACCACGATGCCGACCACCAGTGCCGCGATCCCGATCATGTACCCCTGCTCACTTTGGTCCGATCTCCTTGGCGAAGTTGACATCTCGTACCGACGCGGCCGACACCGTGAGCCGGTCCCGGGTCTGGACGCTGATGCCCACCCCGTACGACTGGGCGAGCAGCATCAGCCGCTGCATGGCGGGCGTCTGCTCGAACACCTCCTGCATGGCGTGCGGCGGCCCGATGGCGACGATCACGTAAGGGCTGGCGACCGGCTGGTTGTCGACGAGGATGCCACCGCCGGCCTGCCGCATGGTCACGTTCGGCCCGATCCGCACACCTCCGACGGAGACCGCCTCGGCACCGGCCGCCCACAATGAGTTGACGGCCAGCTGCAGGTCCCGGTCCAGGATGATCTGCGGGCTACCGGCAACCCTCTGCTTGGACACGTCGGACAGGTTCGGGCTGGGCGGCGGCTCGGTGACGGTGACGGTGAGGCCGGGTCCGGTCACCGCGGTCACGCCGGCACCGAACTCGGCCTGTTCCAGGGCGGCCAGCAGTTCACGGCCTTTCGCGTCGCCGGCCAGCCGGCTGCGGCGTGCAGCCTCGACCTGGCCGGCCAGCGCGTCGCGGGTGGCGGTGCTGTCGCGCGTCCGCTCCTCGGCGGTGCGCGCGTTGGCCGACAGCACGTGTTGAGTCTGGTCGTTGGCCGGAGCCATCGACACCGCATGCTGCGCCGCCGTCACGAATACCACCGACACCGCGGCGACGCCGACCAGCAGCCAGGCGCCGTCGGCGAACCGGGGGCGGCTGCGCCGGGCACCGTCGCCCGCGGCGGCACGGCGCTCGGCCGCAGCGGCGTAACCGGGGTCCAGGTGGTCGGTGAGCAGCGAACGCAGCAGCGACGGCACCGGAATCCGGACCGGCTCGTCGGCGACGTGACTGTTGCGGCCGGCCTCCGGCCAGTAGCCGCCCAGCGCCCGGTCCCGGGGAGTCCCGGCTTCAGTCACGCGGCGGACCTCGTCATCGGCGGCAGATCCCGCAGCACCATCGACACCTGGATCAGGTACAGCACCGCCGACCACAGATACATGGCCATGCCCCACACCAGGAACGCCCAACCGCAGGCCAGCACCACCCGGCTCCAGGCGTCGGGCCACTGCCCCAGCAACACCAGCGGGAACCCGGACATCAGCGCGAACGTCGCGGCCTTGCCGATGTAGGTGACGGGCAGCGCCGTCAGCCCGCGGCCGCGCAACAGCGGCAGCGTGGCCGCCAGCACGGCGTCACGGCCGATCAGGGTCAGCACGAACCACCACGGCACGACGTGCGCGATCGCCAGTGCGACCGGCACGACGAGCATGTAGATCCGGTCGACCAGCGGGTCCAGCAGCTCGCCCAGCCGCGACGACTGGTTCGGCACCAGGCGCGCGATCTTGCCGTCGGCCCAGTCCGAGAAGCCGCTGAACATCAGGATCGCGACGGCCCAGCCGTTCGCGTGCGCCGACAACAGCAGGTACAGGAACACCGGGACCAGCAGCAACCGCAACGCGCTGAGCGCGTTGGGAATCGTCAGCACCCGGTCGGCCGCGCCGGCTTCCGGATCGCTGGTCGTCATGCGACTAAACCTAACGGAATACCCCGGGCAGGCTCAGCGCTGCCATCGTGTCGTCCGCCAGCGGGTTGTCGTGAATCATGTACGTCCACGTCGACGTCGGGCGCGCCAGCTTGGACAGATCCAGGCCGGGCTCGTCCGCCAGCACGTTGGCCGTCTCGAAGGTCTGTTGCGCGGCCTCGATGGCGTCGGCCGCCAGCGACGCGAACGCGTCGACCGCCATGCGGTGGAACTCGTCGAGCGGGTCCTGACGTCCCAGCGCGCGCAGGTGGATGCTCTCGCGGATGTCGGACAGGTAGGCCAGGTGGTCGGCCCAGCCGCGGTCGAGGTGGTACAGCATGATCAGCCGGCAGATGCGCTCGAGCTCGTCCTCACCGACCTCGTCGACCAGTTCCTGGTACCGGTCCGGCGCCAGCTCCTTGAGTTCGTCACGCGCGGTTGTGGTGCGCAGCAACGTCTCTCGGCGTTCCACGATGATCGCGCGCTGCTGCGCGGTGAGCTGGTTGTAGCGCCAGGTGTTGGCGTGGACGTCCAGCAGCCGGCCCTCGGCGACGCGCTGGGCGTGCTCGAGCATCTGGCCGGCGCGGTCACTGATGATCCGGCCGTCCTCATCGGTCTGCATCGGCAGCTTTTCCGGCTCCAGGTGCGAGACGACGACGTCGTCCTCCCAGCTGGAGAAGAACACCGACGAACCCGGGTCGCCCTGGCGGCCGGCGCGGCCGCGCAGCTGATTGTCGAGGCGCTCGGTGTGGTGCCGGCCGGTGCCGATGACGTGCAGGCCGCCCAGCTCGGCGACGGCGTCGTGGTCGGCTTCGTCGGAGCCGCCGAGGCGGATGTCGGTGCCGCGGCCGGCCATCTGGGTGGACACGGTGACGGTCGCGAGCTTGCCGGCCTCGGCGATGACGGCGGCTTCTTCCTCGTCGTTCTTGGCGTTCAGCACGACGGCGGGCACGCCGGCCTTGACCAGCTTCGCGTGCAGCTCTTCGGATTCGGCGACGTCGCGGGTACCGACCAGCACCGGCTGACCGGTCGCGTGGATCTCCTGGATGTGCTCGATGACGGCCTGGTTCTTGGCAGCCGCGGTGATGTAGACGCGGTCGGCCTCGTCCTCGCGGATGTTCGGCGTGTTCGGCGGAATCGGCGACACCCCGAGCCGGTAGAACTGGCGCAGCTGCTCACCGGCGGCCAGCGCGGTACCGGTCATGCCGCACACCGTCGGGTACCGGTTGATGAGGGCCTGGACGGTGATGGTGTCGAGCACCTCGCCCGTCTCGGTGGTCTCGATGCCTTCCTTGGCCTCGACGGCGGCCTGCAGGCCGTCGGGCCAGCGCTGCAGCGACGCGATGCGGCCGCGCGAGGCGTTGATGAGGTGAACGGCGTTGTCCCGCACGATGTAGTGCACGTCGCGCTGCAGCAGCACGTGGGCGTGCAGGGCGACGTTGACCTCGGTCAGGGTGGTGCCGATGTGCTCCTCGGAGTACAGGTCGATGCCGCCGAGCGCCTTCTCGAGCTTGCGCGCGCCGGCGTCGGTGAGGTGCACGTTGCGGCGGTCGGCGTCGGTGTCGTAGTACTGCAGCGAGTCGTCGACCCGGTTCTCGGAGGTCATCTCCCCGACCAGCCGGATGATCTCCATGCGCGGGGTCTCGCGGTGCGTGGTGCCGGCGAGCACCAGCGGCACCAGCGCCTCGTCGACCAGGACGGAGTCGGCCTCGTCGATGAGTGCGACGTCGGGCCGCGGCGACACCAGGTCGTCGACGTGGGTGACGAGCTGGTCGCGCAGCACGTCGAACCCGATCTCGTTGACCGAGGCGTAGGTGACGTCGCATTCGTAGGCGGCGCGCCGCTCGGCGGCCGTCGACTCGGCGGTGATCCAGCCGACCGTCAGGCCCATGGCGGCCAGCAGCGGTCCCATCCACTCGGCGTCACGGCGGGCCAGGTAGTCGTTGACCGAGATGACGTGCACGTGCCGTCCCGCCAGCGCGTAACCGGCAGCGGCGATGGCGCCGGCCAGGGTCTTGCCCTCACCGGTGGCCATCTCGACGACGTCGCCGGCCATCATGCGCAGCGCGCCGAGGAGCTGAACGTCGAACGGGCGCAGGCCCGTCGTGCGCTCTGCGGCCTCGCGGGCGATCGCCAGGAACTGCGGGATGTCGGCGGCATCGGCGAGCTCGGACAGCTCGAGCAGCTTGGCGGCCTTGGTGATCTGCTCGTCGTCCAGCCCCGCGGCCTTGTCGTCGAATTCGGCCGACGCCCGAACCTGATTCATCGATCGGTTCTGGTTCTTGTCGGTGGAGGCACCGAGCAGCTTCCAGAACTTGCTGCTCAGCCGGCCGGATTTCGCGGTGCTCGTTTTCGCCACAGGTCAAAGGTACCGGTCCGGTCCGGCGGCACTTCTGCAACCATCCACCTGCCGGAGACCTGCAGAAGGTGACCGGCGTCTCACGTCCATGCCTGTCGCAGCGCGCACGTCAACAGAGCACGGGTACCTTGCGGGGATGGATTTGTTCACCCCGACCCTCGAATGGGGCAGTGAGCTCACGACCTCGCTGTGGTGGATCGCGAAAGCCTGGCTGATCGCTGCGGTATCGACGCTGGTGGTGGTGACCGCCATCGGCCGGTTCACGGTCTGGGGTAGGCAGTTCTGGCGCATCACGGGCGCGTACTTCGTCGGCCGCGACAGCATCATCGTGTGGCTGTGGCTGGCGGCACTGCTGTTGTCGGTGATCACGGGCGTGCGGCTCACCGTGCTCTTCAGCTATCAGAGCAACGATCTGATGACGAGCTTCCAGGTGGTGGCCTCCGGCCTGGCCGGTCACGACCAGGCGGTCAAAGACTCGGGCGCCCATGGCTTCTGGATGTCGATCGGCATCTTCTCGCTGCTGGCCGTGCTGCACGTCTGCCGCATCATGCTCGACCTGTTCATGACGCAGCGGTTCATCCTGCGGTGGCGCGCCTGGCTGACCGACCGGCTCACCGGCGACTGGCTCGACGGCAAGGCGTACTACCGGTCGCGGTTCATCGACGACACCATCGACAACCCGGACCAGCGCATCCAGAGCGATATCGACATCTTCACCGCCGGCGTGGGACCACTGCCCAACACGCCCAACAACATGACCACCTCGACGTTGTTGTTCGGCGCCATCAACGCCATCGCATCGATGCTTTCGTTCACCGCGATTCTGTGGAACCTGTCGGGCACCCTGACCATCGCGGGCCTCACCATCCCCAAGGCGATGTTCTGGATCGGCCTCGGTTATGTCCTGATCGCATCGGTCGTCGCGTTCTGGATCGGCCGTCCGATCATCTGGCTGTCGTTCGACAACGAACGCTTCAACGCGGCGTTCCGCTACGCGCTCGTGCGCATGCGCGACGCGGCCGAGGCTGTCGCGTTCTACCACGGTGAGCTCGCCGAGCGGACGGGTCTGCGCCGGCTGTTCGCACCGGTCGTCGACAACTACAAGCGCTACGTGAACCGGATGATCGGCCTCAACGGCTGGAACCTGTCGATGAGCCAGATCATCGTGCCGCTGCCGTACGTCCTGCAGTTCCCGCGTTTCCTCGCCGGCGAGATCAAGCTCGGCGACATGAACCAGACGGCGTCGGCGTTCGGCAGCATCCAGGACGGACTGTCCTTCTTCCGCAACGTGTACGACCAGTTCGCCGGCTACCGCGCCGCCATCATCCGTCTGCACGGCCTGGTGACGGCCAACGACGCGGCCCGGCACCTGCCCGAGCTCGCCACCGAGGACTGCCCCGACGACACCATCACGCTGGAGAAGGTCACCGTGAGCACCCCGGACGGCCGCGAGCTCATCGCTCCGCTCGACCTGTGCCTGTACCCCGGCGAAGCACTGGTGGTCACCGGCCCGTCCGGCAGCGGCAAGACGACCCTGCTGCGCAGCCTGGCCAAGCTGTGGCCGTTCTGTCACGGCGCCATGCACTTCCCGATGGACGAGAACGAGACGCTGTTCCTGTCCCAGCTGCCGTATGTGCCCCTCGGCGATCTGCGCGCGGTGGTGTCCTACCCCAGCAAGGTCGGGACCCACACCGACGAGGACCTGCAGGAGGTCCTGCGCAAGGTCGCGCTGCCGCACCTGGCGAACCGTCTCGACGAGGTGGACGACTGGGCCAAGGTGCTGTCCCCGGGCGAGCAGCAGCGCGTCGCCTTCGCCCGCGTGCTGCTGACCCGGCCGAAAGCCGTGTTCTTCGACGAGTCCACGTCAGCACTCGACGAGGGCCTGGAAATGATGCTGTACCAACTGGTTCGGACCGAACTGCCCGATACCACCGTGGTCAGCGTCAGCCACCGCAGCACCGTCGAGCAGCACCACCAGCAGGAGCTGGAACTGCTGGGCGACGGCACCTGGCGGCTCACCCGGATCGAGGACGAGGACGGCGCACCCGCCCGCGTCTGATCAGCGGGTGGCGGCGTGGGTTCCGGCCCGGCGGCCGAAGAACGATCCTTCACCCAGCTGGGTGCCGCTGGCATAGCCCTTGCCGTCCTGCGCGATGTTCGACGCGCAGGCGCCCGCGGCGTACAGGCCCGGCACCGCGCTGCCGTCGGCGCGCAGCACCTCGCCGTCGATGCTGACCGACAGTCCGCCCATGGTGAACCCGGAGTACAGGGCCCGGCCGAGCGACAGGTCGAACGCCGCCCACGGCCCATTGTCCTGGGCCGCAACGTAATCCGGCTGCTTGTGGAAGTCGGGGTCCGCGCCGGTCGCGGCATTGGCGTTGTAGCGCTCCAGCGTCGCCGCTAGGTTGCCGGCCGGAATGCCCAGTGCCGCTTCCATTTCCGCGATCGTCTCCCAGCCGTCGATGAACCGGATCAACGGCATGGCCGGCATCTCGGTGTGCGCTTCGTCCACGATCAGATACGCCACCTGGTCGGGCTGCTCGAGCACGAAAGCCGATGTGCGCGAATGGTAGGAGTCCTCGTTGACGAAGCGCCGGCCGTCCTGGTTGACGATGACGCCGGTGAGCAGGATTTCCGGCGGGTAGGCGGCCGCGGTGATGAACAGCTGGTCGAGGTTCTTGGCCACACCGCCGACCGACACGCCGAGCTTGATGCCCAGCCCGTCGTCGTTCGGGTTGCCCAGGATGTAGGGCTCGACTTCGCCGTGGTGCTTGGTCTTTCGCTTCTGGCCCAGCGCCGGCGTGTGTTCGGCGACCATTTCCGGGTTCATCGCGAAACCGCCCGCGGCGATGACCACCGCGCCGGCCTTGACGGTGCCGGTCACGCCGAAGTTCTTCCAGCGGACACCGACCACGGCGCCGGCGTCGTCCACCACGAGGTTGGTCGCGCCGGTCTCGTAGCGCATCTCGACGCCGAGCTCGTCGGCGCGTTTCAGCAGCAGCTTGATGACCATGTCGGCCCCGCCCAATTCACCCGGCACCGGGACCGAGTGCCCGCGCGGCGCGGCCTTGGCCTGCTCGCAGAACGGCCACACCTTCTCGTTGCCGGTGTAGGACAGCCCCTCGGTGCCCGGCGGCACCACCACCTTGCCCGGGTAGTAGCTGCGCTCGAACTGGAAGCCCAAGTCCTCCAACCAGTTGAAGTGCTCGACGCTGCCGTCGCAGTAGGCGCGGATCTTGTCGTGCTCGGGGTCGTGGGCGACGGCGACCAGGTACTTGTACATCTCGTCGGCAGTGTCGTCGTGGCCGGTGGCCTGCTGCACCGCCGTGCCGCCACCCAGGTAGAAATGGCCACCTGCCATGGACGTCGTGCCGCCCGCGCCGGCCGCCTTCTCCAGCACGAGGACCTTGGCGCCCGCGGCCGCAGCGCTGACCGCGGCACAGCCACCGGCGATACCGAAGCCGATCACCACGACGTCGGCCTCGTCGGACCATTCGGTGACGTCGGCGGCGTTCACGGTCTCGGGCACTGTTTGCATCGTCTCTCCTGGGCCGGTCTCGAGTGGTGTCCGGCGCGGTCGAATCCGGCAACCTGGACACGTGTCTGATCAGTGATCGACTAGACAATAACGTCGAGTCGGGACCATGGCTAGAACGTGTTCTAGTTTCTAGCCGTTTTCGTCGACGCCGAGGTACGCCGCGATGCACCGGGCCGACGCGGCGCGCGCCTGCCCCGGATCGGTGCCGCCGGCGATATCTGCTGCACACCAGGCCGCGCCCGATTCGCGCGTGAACCGGCGACCCTCGTCGCTCACGGTCCACTGCGGACCGAACGACGGATCGATGGCCTCCCCCGTCGACGTGTGGATGGCCAGCCCGAGAAGCGCGCCGTCCCAGCCCATACCGACGGCGCTGGGACCGTACTGCGCCCAGAACTCGTCGTCATCGGCGGAGGCGATGTGGTCGAGCTCCAGACGCGCCGAACCGTCGCCGGCGTCGAGGATTCGCAGCTCGATCCAGCTGACCTGGCCGTTGCACTCCCAGGTGGCGGTGAAGGTGCGTGGCGGATCGCATGTCAGCACCGTGCCGCCGGCGTTGCCCTCCAGCTGAAACGCGCCACCGACCGTGAGGTCGCCGGTGACCGGCAGGAACCACCGCGGAATCCGGTCCCGATTGGTACAGGCGTCCCACAGGTCCGCCACGTCGGTCGGATACGTCTGACTGATCGTGACGACGCGGGCCTCGCCCGCCTGCCACGTCCGCGTGCCGACCCTGCGTTCCACTGCGTTGATCTGTGCGGTGACGTCGATCATGACTCCCCCTTGCGGTTGAGTTTTCCGCGCGCCACCTCGGTGGCCAGCGCGTCCAGATGCGGTCGCCAGAACTGGCGGAACCCGGCCAGCCAGTTGTCGATGTCCTGCATGCCCCGGCCGTCCACGGCATAAAGCCGCCGCTGACCGTCCGGGCGCACACTGGCGAAACCGTTGTCGCGCAGCACCTTCAGATGTTGCGATACCGCCGGTTGGCTGATGGAGAACTCGGCCTGGATGGTCGTCGCGATGGCGCCCGCGGTCTGTTCACCGTGCGCCAGCAGTTCCAGGATCCGGCGGCGAACCGGGTCCCCCAGGACATCGAAGGCGTGCACCACGCCAAGTTATAGCCGCGACTTATATAAGTCAAGGGTTACATATCAACGCAACAGCGCGTCAGCCGTCGGAGGCCTGCTGCACGACGGCGTCATTGGTCTGCTGATCTGTCGCGCTCCAGGAGACGGCCGCGGGGAAATGGCCCCACGTGCTGTTGAAGACGCCGACGAGGACCGCCCGGTTGTCCGGGGTGACGGTGTAGACCGGCCCGCCGGAGTCGCCCTTCTGGCTGACGATGCCGTTGGACATGGTGAACCAGCCGTTGTTCACGGCGTCGACGGTGCCGCACGTCTCACCGGTGACGACACCGAAGTGGCAGACCGGGGCGCCGCGCTGCGGATTCACCGCCGGATCGGTGACGAGCATCCGCCCGCCCGGCAGGATGTTGTTCACCATGACGTCGCCGGCGATGTTGATGGACTCCCAGTCGGAGATCTGATGATCGGTCGCGATCGTGGCGCCGTCCGGCGTGTTGTCCCGGAACGTGATCATGGTGCCGATGAAGCGGCCGTCCTTGTCGGTCACCGGGCCGTTGCCACGGCAGTGACCTGCGGTGTAGCCGGTCCGCGCGACCGGGTCCACATAACCCAGCGTGCAGCGCGTCGTGCCCTGGTGAATCTCCATGCCCGGATAGACGAGCACTCCGGGATCAGCCGACGCGATCGGCGCCGGGGCGCCCACGGCGAACATCGGCACGGCGACCGCGGCTACTACCGCGGCCCGCAAACCCCCCACAAACATGACCTTGCTCCCATCACCTCGGGACGGACGTCGCGCCAGCCTACCCCGCAAACCCGAACGCGGGACGGGAAAGCCCCCGCCCCCGGCGACCGGCGGCCGCCCTGCACCAGCAAACAAACTGCCCGCGAAATCGGACGTTGAAACGCACTGGCGGCCCGGATCTCTCGATCCGGGCCGCCAGGCTCTGTCCAGGTCAGGGGATGGTCAGGAGCTGACCGGGCTGAATCAGGTCGGGGTTGTCGATTCCGCTGGCACCGGCGATCTCCGGGTAGCGGTTGCCGTCACCGTAGAACTGCTCGGCGATGGCCCACAGGGTGTCACCGGACTGCACGGTGTAGGTGCGCGCCGCCGGCGGCTCGGGCGCCGGGGCGGGCTCGGGCTCGGCGATGACCTCGGCGGCGGCGGGCTCGGCCGCCACCTCGGGTTCGGGCGCCGGCTCCGGCGCGGCTTCGACCGGCGCCGCAGGCACCTCGTCGGTGTGCGTCTCCGACGACCACTTGGCGTCGTCGCCGCTGTAGAGGACCAGGTTGCGGTCATCCTGCAGCACGAGGCGGACATTGTCGGCACCGGCGGTCTGGCTGGCCCACACCGGCTTGTCCGGGGTGTACAGCACGAAGTTGCCGTCCTCCTGCACCTCGGCGCGCTTGACGTCCTGGCCGTCGGTGGCGGTGGCCCACACGGACTGCTCCCCTGCGTACAGCACCAGGTTGCCGTCGTCCTGCAGCACCAGCCGGTACGCACCGTTGTTCGACGTCAGCGACTGGCCGACCTCGAGCTTCTCGCCCTTCTGAAGTGTGTCACCCATGAAAGTCCTGCTCCTTTGGTTCGATTCACCCCTGTCGCTCATCGACAGTACCGACGGTTCCGGGGAACGCCAGCGTTTGCGCTCGCCGAAATCAAAACAGTTGGCAAACAATGAGTTATCGCCGAGAAATCACAGCGTTCCGACAGCGTTGACGCCCGCGTCAGCGAACCGGTCCGGGCCCGGGTCCTGCCGGCTGCCATCCGGGCGGGCCGAAAACGTAGCCCATCCGATTCCCGAACCCGTTGGCCTGACGCACATCTCGGACCATCGAGACATATTCATGCGTCTGCAGTTTCCAGATGTCGTACGTGCCAACAGGTTTGGTCAATCCGTAGTTCGGCCGCGCGGTCTCCGGCGTGAAGCTGCCGAACATCCGGTCCCAGATGATCAGGATGCCGCCATAGTTCTTGTCGAGGTACTGCTGGTCCCTACCGTGGTGCACACGGTGGTGCGACGGCGTGTTGAAGAGAAATTCGATTGGCCGCCAGAGCTTTCCGATGCGCTCGGTGTGAATCCAGTACTGGTACACCAGGTTCAGCGAGAAACTTGCGAACACGATCCAGGGCGGCACGCCCAGTGCCGGTAGTACCGCCTTCATCGCCAGGTCGCCGGACGGATTCCACTTCTGCCGCAGCGCGGTGGACAGGTTGAAGTACTCGCTGGAATGGTGCGCCTGGTGGGTGGCCCAGAACAGCCGCACCCGGTGGGCCATGCGGTGGTAGGTGTAATAGATCAGGTCGACCCCGAGGATGGCGATCACCCACGTGTACCAGGCGTCGGCCGGCAGCTGCCACGGCGCGACATACACGTACAGCGCCGCGTAGCCGACCAGCGCGAGGAAATTCAGCACACCGCTGGTGAACAGCGACACCGCGCCCATCCAGATGCTGGCCCAGGCGTCGGCGCGCAGGTACGCGCCCGACGGCGGCCGCTGCTGCTGCTCGTCGTACGCAAGCTTGCGGGCCGCGCCCCATTCCAGCAGCAGCGCCACCACGAAGAACGGGATGGCGTACGAGACCGGGTCGTGCAGCATGGTGGGCAGCACGTCGGACAGCAGATCGGAACTCACGTCGACACCTCCTCGCGCAGCGTATCCGGACGCGTACCGCACGCCGGCCGGGTTCGTGACAGTCCGCGCTCAGCTCCCATGGTGCGCCGAATCCCGGCAAGATGGCGCGCATGACTGAACGCACCGCGTCGCTCGTCGAGCTCGCCCGACGCCACGGTGTGGCCACCGAGTACATCGACTGGAGCGGCGCGCAACACGCCGTCGCCGCGACCACGCTGGTCGCTGTCCTCGCGGCGCTGGGCATGCCTGCCGATTCCGAGGACGCATGCGCGGCGGCCCTGGCCGACCACGAACGCGCGTACTGGCAGCGCACCCTGTCCCCCACCATCGTCGCCCGGGCCGGCCAGCCGTCGAGTTTCTGGGTCCATGTCACCCACGGCGCCCCCGTCGGCGTGTGGATCCGGCTGGAGGACGGCTCGGTGCGGGCCGGACTACGCCAGCTGGAGAACAACCGGCCGCCATTCGATCTCGATGGCCGGCTGGTGGGCGAGGCCACCTTCGAACTGCCGGCCGATCTCCCGCTGGGCTACCACCGGCTGCACGTCCAGGCCGGCACCGCCGCGGACGCCGACGCCGTCCTGATCGTCACCCCCGATGCGCTGACGCTGCCGAGCCGCCTGGGCAGTGGCCGGGCCTGGGGTCTGGCGACGCAGCTCTACAGCGTGCGTTCGCAGAACTCTTGGGGCACGGGCGATCTCACGGACCTCGCCGACCTCGCCGTGTGGTCGGCCGCGCGGTACCACGCCGATTTCATCCTGGTGAACCCGTTGCACGCCGCCGGCCCGGTGGCGCCCATGGAGCCGTCGCCCTATCTGCCGACCTCGCGCCAGTTCGCCAACCCGCTCTATCTGCGGGTGCAGGCCATCCCCGAATACACCGCCGTCCGCACACCGGCCACGCTGCGCAAAGCCCGGGCCGACGCCCAGTCCCGCGCCGACAAGAACGAGTTCATCGACCGCGATGCGGCCTGGAAGTCGAAGCGCAATGCCCTCAAGGAGGTGTACCGGGCCACTCGCTCGGCTGGCCGGGCCGTCGCCTACGACGCCTACCGGCAACGGACCGGCCGCACGCTCGACGACTTCGCGACGTGGTGCGTGCTGGCCGAGAAACACGGTGACGACTGGCGCGACTGGCCGGCGGAGTTCCAGCACCCGGACCATCCCGCGGTGCGGGCGTTCGCCGAAAAGCACAGCAGCCGTATCGATTTCCACCGGTGGCTGCAGTGGCAGCTCGATGACCAGCTGACCGCCGCGCAGGCCACCGCGGTGCAGACGGGGATGTCGCTGGGCATCGTGCACGATCTGGCGGTCGGTGTGGATCCGGGCGGCGCCGATGCCTGGGCCCTGCAGGATGTGCTGGCCACCGGGGTGTCGGGCGGGGCGCCGCCCGACGAGTTCAATCAGCTGGGGCAGGACTGGTCGCAGCCGCCGTGGCGGCCGGACGAACTCATGGAGCGCGCCTACGAGCCGTTCCGCGCCGTGGTCAGGGCGGTGCTGCGGCATGCCGGCGGGGTCCGCATCGACCACATCATCGGCCTCTTCCGGCTGTGGTGGATTCCCAACGGTGCGACGCCGGTCGACGGCACCTACGTCCACTACGACCACGAGGCGATGATCGGCATCGTGGCGCTGGAGGCACACCGGGCCGGTGCGGTCGTGGTCGGCGAGGACCTGGGGACCGTCGAGCCGTGGGTTCGCGACTACCTGCGCGACCGCGGCCTGCTCGGCACTTCGATCCTGTGGTTCGAGGCCGATCAGGACGGCGGACCGCTGCCCGCGCCACGATGGCGCGAATACTGCCTGTCGGCGGTGACGACGCATGACCTGCCGCCGACGGCCGGCTACCTGGCCGGCGCACATCTGCGCCTGCGCCGCGACCTGGGGCTGCTGACCCGCCCCTACAAAGAAGAGGTCGCGGCCGATCGTGCCGATCAGCAGCACTGGCTGGACGTGCTACGGGCGGCGGGGTTGCTACCGCCGAACGCACCCGAGGCGATCGATGCCGACCAGATCGTCCTCGCGCTGTACCGGTACCTCACCCGCACCCCGTCGCGACTGCTGGCGCTGGCGCTGCCCGACGCCGTCGGCGACGTGCGGACCCAGAATCAGCCCGGCACCACCGACGAATATCCGAACTGGCGGGTGCCGCTGACGGGTCCCGACGGCCGGAAAATTCTCCTCGAAGACCTGTTTTCCGATCCCCGTGCGGTCGCGTTGGCGCAGGTGATGGCCGACGCGGTGACGCCGGGATTGAGTTGATTCGAGTTTCTCCACCCCGCCATCTGCGCTATCTTCGCTGTACTCGAGGAGGTCAGGTGAAGAAGCTGAAGATGCTGACGGCAGGTGCCGTGGCAGCAGGTGCGGTGGCGGTGGGTGCCACCGCGATGTTCGGCTCGTCGGTGGCCGCGTCGGATCCCGGCGGTTCGAACTCCATGAATGTGGTCGGCGAGTCCTACGCACGCGCCGTGTCGATTCTCAAGAGCCAGGGCGTCCGGGCCACGTTCGGCGGCTCGGTCGGCAGCGATGTGCCGCAGGCGCAGTGCATCGTCGATCAGGAGAAGATGGGCAGCCACGGCCGCGTCATCCTCATGCTGAACTGCACCACCAAGGCCGTCGAGAACGCCTCCGCCGGTGCGCCTGCGGCCGGTGGCGGCGCCCCCGCAGGGGCGCCCGGTGCTCCGAAGGGCCCGAACGTCGGCGCCAACGGCGTGACGACGGTGCAGGCGACGCCTGTCGGCCCGCAGCCGGGCATGTCCATCCCCGGTATGTAACCCTTTGCCGAGACGGCATCTCCGCAGGTCAACACACTGTTTATGCCTGCTGGGATGCCGTTTCGTCGTCTCGCGGCAAAACCCAGTACCGCCGTTCCCACATAAAACGCTTACACTGAATCCACTTGCAACGATGCTTGAGGATCCGGAGGTAGCTTTTCCATGCTGCAACCACAGCGTTTCGCTCACGAGGTCGACCCGGGCCCGGTGCAGATCCAGGCCCGCAACGTGGCTTTCGAGACCGCGGACAAGCCGATGTCATGGATTCCCGGCCACCCTGTCGCCTCGCACGTGGTGAATCTGTTGAACATCCTGCTGCCGGCCGGCGAGCGCTGGTTCATCGAGACCTTCAACGAGGCGCTGCCGCTGATCAAGGATCCGAAGCTCGCCGACGACGTCCGCGGTTTCATCGGCCAGGAGGCCATGCACGCCGAGGCGCACGACACCGTCATGAACGACTACCTGGTGAACAGCGGCATGAATGTCACGCCGCTGCTCGACCAGGTCGAGTTCGTCTTCGAGGAAATCCTCGCTCCGGCCAAGACCGACGATCCGCGCCGCAAGATGAACAACCTCATCGAGCGGCTGTGGTTCATCGCGGCCGTCGAGCACTACACCGCCGTGCTCGGCGACTTCGTCCTGAACTGCACGTGGGACGACCACGACGCCGATCCCGTCATGGTGGACCTGTTCCGCTGGCACGGCGCCGAGGAAGTCGAGCACCGCTCGGTGGCTCACGAAGTCGCGATGTACTTCCGCAACAGCTACTTCGATCGCATCCGCGCCATGAGCGTCGTCGCGGTCCTGATGTACGTGTTCTTCCAGCGCGGCATGCGGTTCCTGGTCAAGAGTGACCCGCAGCTCAAGCTCGGCTGGTGGAAATCGCAGCGCCTCCGCATGCGCGACTCCAAACTGGGCCTGCTGCCGAAGTACCGCAACCTGCTGCTGACCCAGACGCTGGTGTACTTCAAGCCGAACTACAGCCCGGAAGAAATGGGCTCGACCGCGCAGGCCGTGGCGTATCTCGCTGCCTCGCCCGCCGCCCGCGCCGCACACCCGTGAAGACGCGCCGCTTCCGGTCACGGCTGGCGCCGCCCAGCGTGATGGGCCTGCTCCGGCACGACGCGCTGATCACGCTGGCCGACGCCGTGGTCACCAGCACGTTCTGGGTGTCGACACGGCTGCGCAAGCCGCCGGTCCCCGTCGTCGTCGAACGCACCATCGCGCTGAAGATCGCCGACCGTCAGGTGGTCGCGCACGACCAAGACGTGGTGGCGTTGACGTTCGTCAGTGCCGACGGTTCGGAGCTGCCCCGCTGGCACCCGGGTTCGCACCTGGACATCCACCTGCCCAGCGGTCTGGTCCGCCAGTACTCGCTGTGCGGCGATCCGGATGAGCAGGGCGCGTACCGAATTGCCGTGCGGCGCATACCCGATGGCGGTGGTGGCTCCATCGAGGCACACCAGCTCAGCGTCGGCGACGTGATCACCACCAAGGGTCCGCGCAACGCGTTCCCGCTGGCGGTCCCGGGTTTCGGCTCGCCGACCCGCACGCTCCGGTTCATCGCCGGTGGTATCGGTATCACGCCGATCCTGCCCATGTTGGCGCGTGCCGAGCAGTTCGGCATCGACTGGTCGATGCTCTACGTCGGCCGCAGCCGCGACAGCCTGCCCTTCCTGGAGGAGCTGGCGCGGTTCGGTGACCGGGTGCAGATCCGCACCGACGACGTCGACGGGCTGCCGACCGCCGACGACCTGCTGGGCGACTGCCGGCCGGGCACCTCGGTGTACACGTGTGGGCCGGCTCCGATGCTCAATGCCATCCGGGCCCGGCTCGTCGGGGCCGACGACATCGAACTGCACTTCGAGCGCTTTGCCGCGCCGCCGGTGACCGACGGCCACGAGTTCAAGGTCGAGGTCGCCTCGACGGGGCAGACCGTCGCCGTCGCGGCCGACGAAACCTTGCTGACGGCGCTGATCAAAGCCGGTGTGCACGCCCCGTATTCGTGTCAACAGGGCTTCTGCGGCACGTGCCGGGTGAAGGTGCTCGCCGGTGCGGTCGACCACCGCGACGGCCTGCTGACCGAGACCGAACGCGATGCCGGGCAGGCGCTGATCTGCGTGTCGCGCGCCCAGGGCGACGGCCCGCTGACGCTGGACCTTTAGCCGAGGCCTGACGGCACCGGTTTACGATGCCCCAATGCCAATGGCCGAGGGGACCGATTTCGCCGGGTACACCATCGTCCGGTGCCTGGGTTCGGGCGGAATGGGCGAGGTCTACGTCGCCCAGCACCCGCGACTCCCCCGGCAGGACGCGCTCAAGGTCCTGCGGCCCGAGATGTCGACCAATCAGGAGTTCCGCGAGAGGTTCCTGCGCGAAGCGGATCTGACCGCCGCGTTGTCGCATCCGAACATCGTCGGGGTGTATGACCGCGGCGAGTTCGACGGCCAGTTGTGGATCTCGATGGAGTACGTGGATGGCACCGATGTCAGCCGGCTGCTCCGGAGCGCCGGCGGCGTATCCGACGATCAGGCGGTCGCGATCATCAGCGCCGTCGCCGATGCGCTCGACTACGCGCACCAGCACGACCTGCTGCACCGCGACGTCAAGCCGGCCAACATCCTGATCAGCGACACCGATCCGGCGAGCCGGCGAATCAAGTTGGCGGACTTCGGCATTGCGCGGTGCGCCAACGATTCCGTGGGGCTGACGGCGACGAACATGACCGTCGGCACCGTTTTCTACGCCGCTCCCGAGCAACTGACGGGCAGCGTCATCGACGGTCGCGCCGACCAATATGCGTTGGCGGCCACGGCATTTCAGCTCTTCACCGGCGCGCCGCCGTTCGAGAACTCGAATGCCGCGGTGATCATCGGCAAGCACCTCAGCGCTCCCCCGCCTTCGCTCTCACAGCGCCGGCCTGATCTCACCGCCCTGGATCCGGTGCTGGCCAAGGCACTCGCCAAGGATCCCAGGGACCGGTTCGACAAGTGCGCCGATTTCGCCCGCGCCCTTCAGCACGGGTTGGGCGCTGCGGGCGCGGATGCCACCATCTTGGCGCCCGCAACGTCCGACCAGACGCAGGTCCTGCACGCCGACAAGTCCACCCGGTCGCGCCGCTCGCTCGTGCTGCCCGTCGTGCTCACGGTGCTGTTGATCGCCGCACTCGTCTTCGCGGCCATCGAGTTCACCCGCGCCAAGGACGAACAGCCGGCAGCGCCCCGTCCCGCGGCGACGACCACCACGGCTCCTCCGGTGACCACCACGACGACCGTGCCGTCGCCCACCGAGGCGCCCACCGAGTCTCCGGCCGCACCCACCGAGGAGACGGTAACCAGCACCGTCACGGTCGAGACCACCACTGCCCCGCCGACGGTGACCCCGACCGCCCCGACCACCACGGAAACGCCTGCGCCGGAACAGGAAACGCCGATCCGCGAGTGCATGGAGCAGACCGGCATGACGCGACTGCAGTGCTGGGAAGAGATTCGTCGTAGCGAGCGGAGACGCTGATGTCACCCAGGTTCGCCGTGGTCGCCCCGGTCGCGGCCGGCGTCACCGCCGATCCGGTCTGGATGACGCAGTTCGCCCGCCACCTGGAGAGCTGCGGCTTCGAATCCATTGTGGCCGTGGAACATACGGTGCTGCTGACCGAGTACTCGAGTGTGTATCCGTACGACGCCTCGGGGCGGGTGGACATTCCCGCCGACTGCGCGGTCCCGGATCCACTGGAGCTGCTGACATTCCTGGCCGGGCAGACCACCACACTGGGTCTGGCGACCGGCGTGCTGGTGCTGCCCAACCACCACCCGGTGGTGCTGGCCAAGCGGGTCGCCACGCTGAATGCGTTGTCCGGCGGGCGGATTCGCCTGGCCGTCGGCATGGGCTGGCTGCGCGAGGAGATCGAGGCATGCGGGGCGCCGTTCGACGACCGCGGCCGCCGGGCCGACGAGCAGATCGACGTGCTGCGGCTGCTGTGGTCGGACCAGCCGGGCGGTGCCACCCATTCCGGTGAGTTCTTCCAATTCGCCCACGCAGCCTGCTATCCCAAGCCGGTTTCTCCGATACCGATCCACATCGGCGGGCACAGCCGGGCCGCGGCCCGGCGGGCCGGCCGGCGCGGCGACGGTTTGCAGCCCCTCGGCGTCGCCGGTGCGGAACTGTCGGGGTTGATCGCGCTGATGCGGGAATCGGCCGAGCGGGCCGGTCGGGACCCCGACGCCCTCGAACTCTCCCTCGGGCACCTGGTACCCAAGGTCGACGCCGACCGGGCGGGCCGGCTCGCGGAGCTCGGGGCCGACCGTATCGTGCTGGCCATGCCACCGGTCACCGACATCGACGAGGCCAGGGACACGCTGTCGGCGTGCGCCGAGCGACTCGGGCTGACGCCGTGCCGCTGACGGTGGCCGACCGGCTGGCACTGATGGACCTGGTGCACCGCTACGCCGCGGCCGTCGATGACCGCCGGTTCGACGACGTCGTCGAACTCTTCACCAGCACAGCGGAATTGGTCCTCCCGGACCCGCCCCGATCGCTCGACCCGGTTCGGCGCGAGCAGGGGCACGACGGGGTGCGCGCCGCGATGGCCGCCCTGTCGGGTGTCGCCCGAACCCAGCACGAGATCGTGGGCGAGGTCTACACCGACGCCACGGACCACGCGCGGGGCCGCATCACGTGCGTCGCCCATCACTGGACCCGCGGTGCCGACGGCGACGTCACCGATCTGCTGTGGCACCTGCGGTACGACGACGAGTACGCGCCGAGCGGCGACGGCTGGCGGATTCGCCGCCGTGCGCTGACTCTCAACGCCATCGAGACCCGGCCCATCCGCCGCCTCCGCGACTAGCGGCGACCTACCTCGGCTGCGCCAGGATCAGCAGTGTGTCGCCGCCGACCTGAACCCCGCCGTCGCCGATCACCGCAGCCAGCCGGGTCCGCAGCTCCGCGGCCCGGTCGGCGGGCAGCACGAGGTGGTTCGAGTAGGTGAACACCAGATCCAGCCACTGCTCGCGGCTGTACTGCTCACCACGGGCGTAGGTCAGCTGCCGCACCGTGAATCCGGCGGCCTCCAGGTCGGCCACCACGTCGTCGCTGTCCATGCCCGAGCCGGTCCCTCCGGTGGGCGTCGCGGTCACCAAAGGTGAAGCGGCATCGAGGAAGTCGCGGTACACCTCGGCGAAGTCGGCACGCGACGGCTGGACCGGGAACAGCCGGTTCCAGGCCAGCGCCAGCCGCCCGCCCGGGGCGAGCAACCGGCGGATCTTCGGCAGCGCCGCGGCCGGGTCGACCCAGTGGAACGACTGGGCGAACAACACGACGTCGAACGTCCGGCCGGCGTCGTCCCAGTCCTCGAAGGTGGCCACCTCGACCGTCACGCCGTGCTCGGCGGCGATCTCGGCCATTCTCGGATCCGGTTCCAGCGCAACCAGTTCCGCCCCGTGGGCGATCAGTTGGCGGGACGCGATCCCGGTCCCGGCGCCGACGTCGAGCACCCGGCCCGAACCCGTCCTGACCAGTTCGTCGAGCATGGCCTCCGGGTAGCGTGGCCGATGTCGGTCATAGGACCGGGCGGCCCCACCGAAGGAATCAGCTCGGTCGCGCTGCCGGTACAGCTCATCAGACTCAGCCACGACTCGACGCTACCGGGAGCCCGTGCCCCGGGCGCCGAGTGGTGCCCGGGCGGCAGATCCAGGCATGCTGGAGCCCATGACGCGTCCGCCGCGCCGGTGGGACCCGCTCCGACCGCTCGATCTGTTCACCTCGGTGGTGTCGACCGCCGCGGTGCTGCCGGTGAGCACCGGGGCGGCCGCCGCCTACCGGACGGCGTTGCTGACGGTGCGGCCGCTCGTGATCGGGCGCCGGATCACCGTCCGCCTGGCCACCAGCGACCTGGCACTCACCGTGGCCGAGTTCGATTCCCGGTGGGATGCCGGCATCTTCGCCGTCGGCCACATCGGCACCGTCGACATCACCGCACACAAGGTGAAATGGGCTGGCACCGTGCTCAATTCGATATCGGCGAAGCTGAACAACCTGCACATCCGGCCCTCGGTGCCACCGATGCTGGCCGCCGCACCCGTCGAGCTGACGGTGGAGGTCCCGTCCGACTCGCTCGACGAGCTGATCCGGGCCGCCGAACCGCGCATCAGCACCGAGATCGGCGAGGACGGCGTCGCCCGAATCCGGTTGTCACGCTTCCGCTCCGGGGTCGTCGAGGTCGATCCCCAGCTCCACGGCAACACGCTGTGGCTCAAGCCCCGCGGCCTGACGCTGGGCTCTGCCCGGGTGCCCGTGCCCGGGCTCGCGCCGGCGTACCCGGTGCGGCTGCCCGAACTGCCGTACGGCATGACCCTGACCTCGGTGGAGGTCGGTCCGGGTGTGGTGCGGGTCGGGGCGACGCTGCCGGAGTGGCGGTTCGACCTGCCACGCGCCGTGCTGGACGAGGTGATCAACCAACTCAGCGTGGTGGGCCGTCCGCTCGACGTGATCTGGCCGGGCTGATCCGCTGCGCTGAAGTTCTGCCGATCCTTCATTACAGTCACGGTCGTGACCATCGGCTACTCCCGATACGTCGCGCTCGGCGACAGCCAGACCGAGGGCCTGTTGGACGGCGATGACAACACCGGGATCCACGGTTTCGCCGACCGCCTGGCGTGGCGACTCAACGCATTACAGCCCGGACTCCACTACGCGAACCTCGCGGTGCGGGGCCGCCGCATCAGTGACGTGCTGGACCGGCAGCTGCCGCTGGCCCGGGACATGAACCCCGACCTCATCACCAGCTGCATCGGGATGAACGACGTCACGCGGCCGGTACGCAGCTTCGACAAAGCGCTGGAGGACATGCGGCGCGTACATACCGAGCTCGCCGCCACCGGCGCGACCGTCGTCACGACGACGTTCCCCGATATCGCCCGCATCCTGCCGGTCGGACGGGTGCTGAGCGGCCGGCTGCGCCGGATCAACGAGGTGATCCGGACCGACTCGGCCCACTTCGGTTTCCGGCTGGTCGACCTGTCTGCGGCCACGTCGATGTTGGACCCCGCGACCTGGGCCATCGACCGGGTACACGGCTCCCCGCACGGCCATCAGCTGTTCGCCGACGCCGCGGCCGAGGCGCTGGGTTTGCCCGGCAGCGATCACCGCTGGGCAGAGGTCGAGGGCGAGCTCGTCCTGCCGCGACTGCGCGAGCGGATGTACTCCCAACTGATGTGGGCGCAGAACATGCTGATGCCCTGGGTGTGGCGGCACACGCTGGGCAGTTCTCGGGGCAAGGGGCTCGAGCCGAAGCGCCCGGTCATGGCGCCGCTCGACGCCCGACCCGCTCTATCCGAGGCCGAGTAGCCCGAGCGGCAGCGGCGATTCGCCACGTCCGAGAGCACCGACGACCCCCGGGCAGAACGACGAGATCGCGAAGCCGGTGAACATCGTCGCCGGCCCCAGCGACATGCCGGACGTGTCGGCGACCTTGGCCGCGGCGTCGGCCAGGGTCTGGCCGGGCTGAGCGAGCATCGGGCACACCGACTGGCCCAGGGCGACCGGATCAGAGCCGCTCGGCAGCATCATGTCGGCGTTGCTGAGCGCGTTGTTGAAGGCGTCGACACCCGCATCGGCGCTGGCCGGACCGGCCGAGACGAGGCTGCCCACGATGCCGGCGGTGGTAGCTGCGATTGCGATGGCGGTACCGAATGTGCTCTTCATGATGCCCTCATCATAGGGGACGCAGGTTGCCGGTGCCGCCTCGCGGCCGTCTCAGACGCCCGTCCAGGCGCTCGCGATCCTCGTTCCGATGTCGATGACCTTGGCATCTGCGCTGTTGATCTCGCCTGCGACATGGTGGGCGATGAACCGCCGGATCTCGCCGTCGACGTTGCCGACGATGCGCAGCAGCTCCGCGCGGATCGACGACGACGTGACGTGGATGGCGATGTCCGACGACCGCGGCGTCTTGACGTCGATGACCAGCAGCAGCGGGTGCGCGGCCCGCGCGGTCGCGGTCAGGTTGATCTCACCGAACACCATGAACCGGGGGCGGTCGATGCGCAGGTCGAGCGTCATGTCGATTTCCAGCGGGATGCGGATTGCAAAGGTGATCTCCTCACCGAGCGTCCGGGCCACCACGGGGTGCTTGATCTGCACGCGCGCGGTCACCTTCGCGAGTCCGCCGGGACCCTGGGCGATGGGACCCATGTCGAAGGCCTCACCGGCGATGCCTCCGATCGCGTCCGCGACACGTTCCTCACTGACGGCGACCTCGAAGAATCGTCGACCGAATTCCTCGTAGGACATGTATTCGTGTTGTGGTTGCACTGGCATGGTGTGACTACGTTCTCATGTCGGGGACGGAAGCAGCGGCAACTGGCGGCTTCATTCGGCAAAGAGTCGCAGGCCGATGATGCCCCGGCCTGCGAGAGCCAGCTCCGCGATGACCACACCGCGGTAGCCGTCCCGGTGGACGCCGGCCAGGACATACCTGCCCGCGGCGATCACCTTCTGTACGCGGCATCCGGAGAGCTCCTCGACCAGTTCGGAGACGCTGAGCCGGGCCTCGGAGCCACGGGTGATCTGCACCGGCTCGCTGAGCCGCCGCTTGACCGCCAGCTCGTCGCCCGTCGCGGCGTCGGCCAGCAGCCCCGTGAGCGCGCGCTTTGCTCGTGTCCCTCCGGTGCGCAGGCCGCCGAGAAAACCCACCGCTCCGCCGGGGCCCTGGTTGCGCAACAGCGCCGCCGAGAGCCCCAAACCTGCCGGCAGCGCCGCGGCACCGCAGCGCACGAACTGGGCCACCATCCCGGGCAGCTCCCAAAATGCTTGCAGCCGAGATATTTTCAGCGACGGGTCGGAGCCCTCGGTCACCACGTCGTACTGCAGATAAACCGGAATGCGCAGCTGCACCGTGCTACCCATGTGCACTTCGAGCTCCAGGTCGCGCACGACGGTGTTGCCCAGCACGATGTCGGCGTCCCGGTGGAACACGATGGTGCGCGGCCCGATGAAGGTGTCGTAGAACTGCCCGATGGCGCGGTGCCCGACGTGCGGCCGCGAGCCGACCGGGTCCTCGACCCGGCCATCGGCGCTGAACAGACCCACCCAGGCGGCCTTGTCGTGCGCGGCCGTGGCGGCGGGCGAGCGCTCGACGGTGGCAAGGAGGTCGTCGCGGGTCGGCGATTGCGGTACGGACATGCCTCCATCGTCCACCACCGCCGAGTTCGGCTGCGAGGGGATGGCCGACCGCATCGTCGTGGCAGATGTCGCCGAAGTCGCGCACACTGGTCGGTATGAGCAACAACGGCCCGTTCGGCATTGATCCGGAAGAGTTCGACCGCGTCCTGCGTGAGACGGGCGAGGGCATCCGCGGCGTGTTCGACCGCCTCGGCCGCGGTGCCGCCTGGGCCAACGTGGTGAACGACCTGACCCGGACGCCGCGGCACGCCACGCAGCCCGAGACCACCGGAGACACGGGCGACGGCGTGTGGGTGGTGTACACCGTGGCCGCGGACGGCGGGGCGCACGTCGAGGAGGTCTACCCCTCCGAACTGGAGGCCCTGCGAGCCAACAAGAACAACACCGATCCGTGTCGCAAGGTCAGATTCCTGCCCTACGGCATCGGGGTGAGCGTGTTGGACGCGCCGGAGCAGGCCGGTCCCCCGCCACACGACGACGAGCAGACGGCGCGGCACGAACCCTACTGATATTGACCTGCCGACAATATCCCCGGCGACGCGGCTGACACGCTACGCTTTGCCACATTGTCGTGTGACAGTAGTGCGAGGGGAGATGACCAGGATGTTTCGGGTACTGACGGTGGCCGCAGCGATCGCCGGAACCGCCATCGGGCTGGCACCGTTCGCGAGCGCCGATCCGGCACTGGGCGGCAGCGACGATCCCGGCCGCTACCCCACCGACGTCCCCGGCATGAACTACCAGGCCGTGAACGGCGCACCATGCGACAACCACGACATCTTCATCTTCGGCCGCGGCCCGGGCGGCGCATCGATGGCCTGCCACTGGATTCCCAACCAGTGGCCGCCGGTCGACACCGGATTCTGGGGCTACTCCTATGCGATCCAGGGTGTGAAGGACATCGGTTCTCCGTGCCCGGGCCCGCAGACCGCGGCGCAGGCCCCCGACGGCCGCCCGCTGCTGTGCCTCGGCCCCGCCGGCTGGCAGCCCGGCTTCAAGACCGGTGACGGGTTCTTCCCGAGCTGACCGTCTCCCGGCCTGACCGGTTCGGCGCCTGACCACCGCCCGACCGGAGCGGCACCTGACCACGCCACCCGGCCTGATCGCCACACCGCGCACTCAGCGCTGGTGAACTGCCGTCGGCTTCCTACCTCTGGCGGTAATGCGTAGCCAATTCGGCTGCAACGCAACATCTTCGCCTCTCGTGGTTGTCGTCATCCGCTGGTAGTCGGTGGCGCCGCGCAGCGTGGTGCCGCAGTCCTGCGGCTCACGCGACGGCGCCGTCGATCCCACCCAAGGCGCGCGCCGGCCCGGCGCGACCAGCTCAGTGCGCCGTATCAGCTTGCGGGCCTGTCGCTTTCGCCGCCCTCGTCGCCGCTCTCGGCCGGGTAGAGCGTCGGGTGGTGAGACTGGTTCGTCCTGGGTTGGCCGACGTCGAGTAGTGGTGGTGGGGTCCAGTGGGTTCTGCCGTCGGGGCCCATGGTGGTGCTCCAGCCGCCGGTATCGACGAGGCGGTTGTCGCGGCCGCAGGCCAGGGTCATGGTGTCGATGTTGGTCAGTCCGTCATCGCGCCAGTTGCTGATGTGATGGGCCTGGGAGCGCGAGGCAGGGGCGGTGCAGTTGGGTCGGGTGCAGCCGTGGTCGCGGCCGAACAGTGCGAGGCGTTGGGCGGTGCTGGCGGTGCGGGCCGCCCGACCCAGATACAGGGGTTGACCGGTGTGCTCATCGAACACCGCGAGGTAGTTGTCCGAGCCCTGGGCGGCCATCCGGATCAAATCCCTGATCGGCAGTTTCGTGCCGGTGTGGGTGAGCGCCATTCCGGTGCGCTTTTCCAGGTCGGTGACGGTGCAGTTGGCGACCACCGCGACCGGGAACCCGTTGTGCACACCCGATGTCCCGGTAGCGAGCATCATCCGGCCCACGAACGTGAACGCGTCGTACTGGCGCTGCGCCAGGGTGCGGGTATCCGCGTCGATCTGCTCTTGGGTGGGGGTACCGGAGTAGCAGGGCTGTGGGTCGGCGGGGCTGCACATGCCCGGGGCGGCGTACTTGTCGAACAGCACTTCCCAGTAGGCCCGGCCTTCGGGGTCGAGTTGGGCGGTGACGTCGGTACGGCCGTCGGGCCGCTGCTTACTCATCACGAATGAGCGTTTCGGGTCGGGTTCGTCGTCGTGAGGTTCGGGGCCGTCCTGATCCAGCCGGTACAACAAGTCCGCCGCCGCGCGCCGCAGGTCTTCGGGGGTTTTGACCCTCGCATCGGCCACCAGATCGGTCTCGCACTGGGCGACGGTGATCGGGTCGGCCGCCCACAGCGGCAGCTTGCCGAAGAACCAGGTGATCACCGCGACGTGCTCACTGTTGATCGCGCCCTCCGCGAGGGCGGCGGCGACCAGTTCCCACACCGGACCAAGTGGCTCCCCGGTGATGGCCGAGCGCGGGCCCAAATTATCCGTGTCGCGGACCCGGCGGCGGGCCTCCTCCCGGCTGATGCGGTGCCGCACATGCAGCACCTCAGGCCAGTCTTTGGCCCCGATCTCCTTGGCCGTGGCCTGGGTTTGCGCGGCGGCCAGAATCTGGTGATCGACGGCTTCGGCGGCGCACTTCAGGGTTTCGCGGCGGGATTGCAACTCCAGCAATGTCCGCACGTCCAGACCGGTGTAGTCCAGGGACGCGAGCCGAGCGTGCGCCGCTTCGTAGGCGGCGTAGGCCTCCTCGACAGCGGCTGGATCGGTCAATCCCATACATCGAACACTAGTTCGAATCACCGACAATTCGCTGTGACGAATGAGCCACTAGTTACCCACTGCAACCAGTGAAAACAAAGTGACCAAAGTTTTTCCAGAACGTCGCCGGCAAGGCAAGGGAAATCCGGCCATCCAGCACGGCACCCCATCCAGCAGCCTGGATCAGCCCGAACTTGCCTCGAAATGACGCCGAATGGTCGCCAGCATCGCCGCGTGCGCTTTCTCCGCCTGCGCAGCAGTGAAGGCCATGAGCGGAAAAGGCGCCTCTATATCTACAGCCTCGGTGACGGCGGTGCCGGCGCCGGCAGGCGCAAAGGTGACGGTGCCGTTGAGTCGCACTGACGGAAATTGGCGCGCTTCGGTGTGCACGACGCCGTCGGGCGCCATCAGCACCGTCGCCCGGTAGGTCACACCCAGACTGAACGGGCCGAATGGGATGCGATCTCGCACCCGGTAGTCACGACGGCGGCCCCGCGCATCCTGCTGATCGGCGAGACAGTCCACCGCCACGACGAGTGGATGGACCAGCTTCATGTTCGCCAGATCTGTATAGAAGGTGCGGACGTCGTCCGGTGCCGCCGGCACCTCTTCCCTCAGCTCGAACCGGGACCGCGACAGCCACATCGACCCACCGTAACTTGACCGTTTCAGATGATCAGCCAGTTCCCGCCGAATCGGCGGCACGAGCTGCCCGGCCCGGCGTCGAAATCGGCGCCAAAACCACACAAACGCCTCGCAGAGCCGTTTCGGAATTAGCTGGTCACGACCACGCGACGACCGTTGCGACCTTGCATTTGCGCAAAAGCTGTGTATGGCAGTATGTTTTGTGCATTCACCTGCGAATACGCGAAATCGCCTCTGCCCCAACATGATGCGAATAAACCGGGATGTAACGCACACCACAGGATTCGCGAAACGTGATGGCAGCCACAGTATTTTGACCGTCGCGATTTTCCGTTGCTAGCGTTCGTCGTCATGTTTGCTATTGCGACCGCATCGCTGCTGGCTTTGGTCAACCAGGTTTCGGGTACGCCGTACATCTCCGGTGGAGACACGGCACGCGGCACCGACTGCTCCGGACTGGCCTCCTGGGTGGCCAACGCGGCCACCGGCCGTCCCGTCTACGGCAGCCGGTTCAACACCGGCAACGAAGAGGCCGCGCTGCGGGCCCGTGGCTTCCTGCCCGGCACCGCGCCGGGCGCGCTGAACATCGGCTGGAACGGCGGCCACACGGCCGTCACCCTGCCGGACGGCACCCCGGTGTCCAGCGGCGAGGGCGGCGGTGTCCGGATCGGTGGCGGCGGCGCCTTCCAGCGCCAGTTCACCCACCACATGCACCTGCCCATGGCGCCTGGTGAGGACATCCCCGCCGATCTGCCCCTGGACGGCCCCTTGGACGCCCCGCTGGCGCCTCCGGCGGGTCCGGCCGACCTCCCGGCCCCGGAGATCGTCGAAGCCGCCAATTTTGCGCCCGCCCCCGAGGCCCCGGCGCCGGCTCCCGAAGCTCCCGCTCCGGCCCCTGAGGGCCCGGAGATGCCCGCCTAACCGTTCAACGACCCCTCTGCTTCACAGTCAGGGCTGCGACCGCTCAGCGGTAGCAGCCCTGACTGCTATTTGACGTAGTCGGCCAGGTGCGATCCGGTGAGTGTCTTGCCTGCCGCGACCAGATCTGCCGGCGAACCCTCGAAGATCACCCGGCCGCCGTCGTGACCTGCGCCGGGACCCAGGTCGATGATCCAGTCGGCGTGCGCCATGACGGCCTGGTGATGTTCGATGACGATGACGGACTTACCGCCGTCGACAATCCGGTCGAGCAGCGCCAGCAGCTGCTCGACGTCTGCCAGGTGCAGGCCGGTGGTCGGCTCGTCCAGGATGTAGACGTCGCCCTTCTCCCC
Organism: Mycobacterium sp. SMC-16; assembly: GCF_046250085.1. Classification (NCBI taxonomy): domain Bacteria; kingdom Bacillati; phylum Actinomycetota; class Actinomycetes; order Mycobacteriales; family Mycobacteriaceae; genus Mycobacterium; species Mycobacterium sp. SMC-16. Next base: position 2,769,822 of record NZ_CP176427.1, on the reverse strand, counting down.
CATCTGCGCGGCGAGCTTGAGTCGTTGCCGCTCGCCGCCGGACAGCGTGGTCAGTGGCTGCCCGAGCGTCAGGTAGCCCAGCCCGACATCCACCATCCGCGCGAGGATTTTCTGGGCGGCCGGCACTTTTGCGTCACCGTCGGAGAAGAACCGCTCCGCGTCGGCGACGGGCATGGCCAGCACTTCGGCGATGTTCTGCCCGCCGAGGGTGTATTCGAGCACCGAGGCGCCGAACCGCCTGCCTTCGCACTCTTCACAGCGGGATTCGACGGTCGCCATCACGCCCAGGTCGGTGTAGATGACCCCGGCGCCGTTGCACGCCGGGCAGGCGCCTTCCGAATTCGAGCTGAACAGTGCGGGTTTGACGTCATTGGCCTTCGCGAACGCCTTACGGATGTGGTCGAGCAGTCCGGTGTAGGTGGCGGGGTTGCTGCGTCGCGATCCCCGGATCGGCGCCTGATCGATGGTGACGACGCCCTCGCGCCCGGCCACCGAACCATCGATCAGGGAGCTCTTGCCCGAGCCCGCCACGCCTGTGATCACGGCGAGCACGCCGAGCGGGATGTCCACGTCGACGTTCTGCAGATTGTTGGTATCGGCGCCGCGAATCTCCAACGCGCCGTTGGCTTCTCGCGCCGATTCCTTCAGCGCCGCCCGGTCGTCGAGGTGCCGCCCGGTGATGCTGCCGCTATCACGCAGCCCCTTCACCGTGCCTTCGTAGACCACTTGGCCGCCACCCGAGCCCGCCTCGGGGCCGAGGTCGACCACGTGGTCGGCGATGGCGATCACTTCCGGCTTGTGTTCGACGACCAGTACGGTATTTCCCTTGTCCCGCAACTGGATCAGCAGTTCGTTCATCCGGGTGATGTCGTGGGGATGCAGGCCGATGGTCGGCTCGTCGAACACGTAGGTGACGTCGGTCAGCGCCGAGCCGAGATGACGAATCATTTTGACCCGCTGCGCCTCTCCGCCGGACAGCGTACCGGCGGGCCGTGCCAGCGACAGATAACCCAGCCCGATCCCGACGAACGAGTCGAGGGTGTGGCGCAACGTCGCCAACAGCGGCGCCACGCCGGCGCCGAGACGCTTGTCGTCGGCCAACGCGCCCACCCATTCGGCCAGGTCGGTGATTTGCATGGCGCAGGCCTCAGCGATGTTGACGCCCTTGATCTTTGACGAGCGCGCCAGCTCCGACAGCCGGGTGCCCGCGCACTCGGGGCACGTCGTGAAGGTGACCGCCCGCTCGACGAACGCCCGGATGTGCGGCTGCATCGCTTCGACGTCCTTGCTCAGGAACGACTTCTTGATCTGCGGGAGAAGACCCAGATAGGTGAGGTTGACGCCGTCGACCTTGATCTTGGTCGCTTCCTTGTGCAGCAGGGCGTCGAGTTCCTTCTTGGTGAACTTCTTGATCGGCTTGTCGGCATCGAAGAAGCCGCAACCGTTGAAGATTCGGCCGTACCAGCCGTCCATGCTGAAGCCGGGAATGGTGATGGCGCCCTCGTTGATCGACTTGCTGTCGTCGTACAGCGCGGTGAGGTCGATGTCGTTGACCGCGCCGCGGCCCTCGCACCGCAGACACATGCCGCCCACGATGTTGAAGTCACGCCGCTCCTTGACGGTACGTCCGCCACGCTCCATGGTCACCGCGCCGGCCCCGCTGATGGAGGCGACGTTGAATGAAAAAGCTTGTGGTGAACCGATGTTCGGCTCGCCGATCCGGCTGAACAGGATGCGCAGCAGCGCCCCCGTATCGGTGGCCGTGCCGACCGTGGAGCGCGGGTCGGAGCCGATCCGTTCCTGATCGACGATGATCGCGGTGGTCAGCCCCTCCAGCACGTCGACATCGGGGCGGGCCTGCGACGGCATGAACCCCTGGACGAAAGCGCTGTAGGTCTCGTTGATCAGCCGTTGCGATTCCGCGGCGATGGTGTCGAACACCAGCGAGCTCTTGCCGGAGCCGGACACGCCGGTGAACACCGTCAGGCGCCGCTTGGGGATCTCGACGCTGATGTCCTTGAGGTTGTTCTCCCGGGCACCGACTACGCGGATGAGGTCATGGCTGTCAGCGGCATGCGTTCTGCTGGGCATGTCCACACGCTAACCGGGCGCCGATCGCCGTTGCTTCTCGATTCCTGATCGCTTCTCGCGAGCTGGAGGTAACCCCAGCTCGCGAGAACGGCGCTACTTACCGAAACCCGCCTTGCGCAGCGCGTCGGCCATCGAGCCCGACGGCGCCGACTCGCGGCGGCCACCGCCGTTGCCGCGCTGCGGATTACGGCCACGGTCCTGATTCTGACCGCGATTCTGGCCGCCTCCGTTGCCGCCACCATTACCGCCGCGGTTGCCGCCGTCGCGTCCGCGCGGCTGACCGCCGTCGCGCCGGGGCCCGCTGCCCGACTCGGGCCGCTTGCCGTCGCGGGTGCGCTGCGGATCGTCATTCAGTCGCAGGCTGAGCCCGATGCGCTGCCGCTCGACGTCGACCTCGAGCACCTTGACCTTGACGACCTGACCGGACTTGACCACCTCGTGCGGGTCGGAGACGAACCGGTCGGCCATCGCCGACACGTGCACCAGACCGTCCTGGTGCACGCCGACGTCCACGAAGGCGCCGAAGGCGGCCACATTCGTCACCACGCCTTCCAGCACCATGCCGACCTTGAGGTCGGACACCTTCTCGACGCCGGCCGCGAAAGTCGCGGTCGAGAACGCGGGGCGCGGGTCGCGGCCCGGCTTCTCCAGTTCGCCCAGGATGTCGGTCACGGTGGGGATGCCGAATCGTTCGTCGGCGAAGTCGCCCGGCTTGAGCGCCCGCAGCTTGCGCTCGTCACCGATCAGTTCGGCGAGAGTGACGCCTGCGCGGTCCAGGATGCGCCGCACCACCGGGTAGGCCTCGGGGTGCACGCCCGAGGCGTCCAGCGGGTCGTCGCCTTCACGGATGCGCAGGAAGCCGGCGCACTGCTCAAAGGCCTTGGGGCCCAGGCGCGGAACGTCGAGCAAGCCGGCGCGGCTGCGGAACGGTCCGGTCTTGTCACGGTGCGACACGATCGATTCGGCGAGAGATTCGGTCACGCCGGAGACCTTGGCAAGTAGTGGCACCGAGGCCGTGTTGAGGTCGACGCCGACGGCGTTCACGGCGTCCTCGACCACCGCGTCGAGGCTGCGGGCCAGAGTTCCGGGCGTCACGTCGTGCTGGTACTGCCCGACACCGATGGACTTCGGCTCGATCTTGACCAGCTCGGCGAGCGGGTCCTGCAGGCGCCGGGCGATCGAGACCGCGCCGCGCAGCGTGACGTCCAGCTCGGGCAACTCATGGGCGGCGTAGGCCGACGCCGAGTACACCGAGGCACCCGCCTCGCTGACCATGGCCTTGGTCGGCAGGCGCTTGGGCCCGGACGCTCCCGCCGCCTTGAGGTCGGCGATGAGTTCGGTTGCCAGCGCATCGGTTTCGCGGGACGCGGTGCCGTTTCCGATGGCAATCAGTTCGACATTGTGCCGCGCGACGAGGGCGGCCAGCGTCGCCTTGGCGTCGTTCCACTTGTTCTGGGGCTGGTGCGGGTAGATGGCGCAGGTGTCGACGACCTTGCCGGTGCCATCCACGACCGCGACCTTCACACCGGTGCGGAACCCGGGGTCGAGCCCGAGGGTGGCGCGCGTCCCGGCGGGCGCGGCCAGCAGCAGGTCCTTGAGGTTCTTGGCGAATACGGCGACGGCGTCCTCCTCGGCGCGCTGCCGCAGCCGGATCCGGGCGTCGACGGCGGCCGAGAACATCAGCTTGGTGCGCCAGGCCCAGCCCACCGTGGCGGTCAGCCACGGTGTGGCGGCGCCGCCGGCGCCCATGTCGACACCGAGCGACTGCGCGATCATGGCCTGGTACAGCGTCTCGTCGCCGCCGTCGAAGTTCAGCGACAGTGCTTCTTCCTTCTCGCCGCGCAGCACCGCCAGCACGCGGTGGGACGGCATGTCCTCCAGCGGCTCGGAGTACTCGAAGTAGTCGCGGAACTTCTGCGCAGCAGGGCTTTTCGCCGCCTCTTCAGACCACGGCTTGGTCGTGAGGGTGCCGTCGGACCAGAACTTCTCGCGCACCGCGCCGACGAGTTCGGCGTCCTCCGAGACCCGCTCGACCAGGATGTGGCGCGCCCCGTCGAGTGCGGCGGCAACGTCGGCCACCTCCTCACCCAGGAACTCGGCGGCCACGTCATCGGGGTTGAGCGTCGGATCGGCGAGCAGCTGGTCGGCCAGGGGCTCCAGGCCGGCCTCGCGGGCGATCTGGGCCTTGGTGCGGCGCTTGGGCTTGTACGGCAGGTAGATGTCTTCGACCCGCGACTTCGTCTCGGCGGCCAGCAGCGCCGCCTTGAGGTCGTCGGTCAGCTTGCCCTGTTCTTCGATCGAGGCCAGCACGGCGTCGCGCCGCTGATCCAGTTCGCGCAGGTACCGGAGCCGCTCCTCCAGCGTGCGGAGCTGGCCGTCGTCGAGGCTGCCGGTGACTTCCTTGCGGTAACGCGCGATGAACGGCACGGTCGCGCCTTCGTCCAGCAGCCGTACCGCGGCGTCAACCCGACCTTCGGCGACGGCCAACTCTTCGGCCAGGCGGGCGTTCACGGACTTGACGACAGACTTGACGCTCAAATTCACGGGCAGGACCCTACCCAATGCTGCCGACAGCCGTCGGCAGCGGCGAGTAAGTTTGCGCTATGCCTCAGCCGATCCCGACGCCGCACGCCGCCTGGCGCACCCGATAGCGCGACATGAATCCCGACGTGCGCACCCTGTGGATGGTCGTCTCCATGACCGCCCTGATCTTCGGGTTGCTGCATGTCTGGGTGGGGGCCGGTAAGCGGCGACACCCGGCGGTGCAGCTCTGGGGTGCGGGCAACTTCGCAGGTGCGGTCGGCGCCGGGCTGCTGAGCGCGCGCGGGCTGGTGCCCGAGGTGTTGTCGGTGACGGTGTCGAACGTCCTGATCATCACCTGCTGGTCGTTGATCTGGGGTGGCCTGTGCGCCTTCAACGGACAGCCGGTCCGCGGCCGCCTGATGGCTGCGGGACCCCTGGCGGTACTGGCGGCGTTCCAGCTGATACCGCCGTTCACCGTCAGCATCCCGGCCCGCGTGTCGCTGACCGCCCTGGTGCTGGCCGGGTATTTCGCACTGAGCGTCGTCGACGGCATCAAAGCCCAGCGCGTCGAGCGCCTGGCGTCACGCCGCATCCTGATCGGCCTGTACGTCGTTGCGGCCGCGGCGACCGTGGCGCGTTCGGTCAGCCTCCATCTCGACGCCGGCGCCGTCCAGTTCGCCACGACCGCCCCGGCCGTGTCGTTTCCGATGCTCTTCTTCGCTTTTGCGGTCATGGCCATCAACCTGTGTCTGTCGCTGATGGGGTGGGAGCGGCTCGAGGATCAACTGGCCGACGCGGCCATGCTCGACTCGCTCACCCGCACGCTGAACCGCGCCGGTTTCATGATCCAGGCGCAGCGCCTCGCCGAGGAATGCGTCGCACGGCAGCTGCGGTGCTCGGTCATCGTGATGGATCTGGACGAATTCAAGGCCGTCAACGATGTCTTCGGACACGAGGCCGGCGATCGGCTGCTGTCCGAATTCGCGTGCGTGGCACGGTCGAACCTGCGCAGCGGCGACCTGTTGGCCCGGATCGGCGGCGAGGAATTCTGCGCCATGCTGCCCGGCGTGGACGAAAGCCAGGCGGCGGTCATCGCCGACCGGCTCCGGGTGGCGTTCGCCGCCGCGACCTTCAGCCACAACGACGCTGTTCTCGCGGGAACGGTGAGCATCGGGGTGTCTCAACTCGGGCACAAGGCGGGGTTGCGATCGGCCATCCACCGCGCCGACGTGGCGATGTACGAGGCGAAGAGCCGCGGCCGCGACCGGGTCATCCGCGCCTCGGCCGCGGGCAGCGACTGAGCCGTCGGCTCAGTACGTCCCACAGTTCGGCGCCGTGGGTTCACCGTTGAACCGCGCCGCGATCCACTGCATCGCCGGCTCGCCGTCGACCAGCATCGGCAAGGCGTGGTTGATCACCAGCTTGTTCAGGAACGGCGGTTCCTCGTTGGTGCGGAACTCGACGTCGGCGCCCTTGTCGCACCAGTCCCGGCCCAGTTGATTGGCGGCCGTCCACGGCACGAGCGGGTCGTATCGGTTGCTGTTGATCAGCACCGGGGCGTTGGGCTTGTACTTGCCGAGCTTCTGCATCTCGAACAGCGACTTGAACGGCTCTTCCTCGATCAGCACGTTGATGTCCTCGGTGAAATACGGCTGCAGGTGCCGGAACATGAAGTCGACGATGGTCTGCCCGACGCACTGCCTCGACACGCTCTCCAGCATGTCCTTGCCGCGCTGGGTCAGCTTGGAGCGGATCAGGTCTGCGAACTCCGGGTAGGCGTAGATCTCACCGTTGAGCGCGTAGCCGACCACGCCGACCAACGCACTGCCATCGGTGTACGGGAACAGTTCCTTGAGGTCGGCCACCGGCGCCCCGGCGTAGGTGCCCACGACGTGCAGTTCCGGCGCATAGGTCGACGCCAGTTCGGCCGCCGATGCCGCGGCCCCGCCGCCCTGCGAGTAACCCCAGAAGGCAACCGGCCCATCGGGATCCAGTGAGGTGCCCGGCAGCTTCTTGGCGGCGCGCGCGGCGTCGAGTACCGCGGCGGCCTCCGCGACGCGGTTGACGTACGTGTGCATCCCCGGGGTGCCGAGACCCTCGTAGTCGGTCATCACGATCGCGAAACCGCGGGCGACCATCGTGGCGATGAACGCCTCTTCGTAGTTGACCATGATGTCCCAGCCACCCGAGTAGTGGATGCCCTGGTTGAACTGCCGCGACGGCGCACACTGATTGCCCTGGCCCTGGGTGCCGACCGCGTAGCTGATGAGCGGCCGTGGTCCCTTGCCCGGCCAGTCGTTGTACGGCTCGAAGTAGGTGCCGGTCACGGCGACGGGATTTCCGCGGGCGTCGGTGCTGCGGTACATGATTCGCGTCCCGGTCGCCATGATGGCGCCGAGTTGGCCCGACGGTTCGAGCACCAGACGCGACGGCTCGGTCCGGATCAGATCACCGGGCTTGCCCGGTGGCAGTGGATCAGGCGGCAGATAGAACTCGGCGTACTGCGGCTCGTCGCCGTCCGCATGGGCTGCGGGCATTCCCGCAAGCAATGAACCGATGAGCAGACACGCTGCCAGAACGCCCCCGAAGCGATGCATAACGGAACAATAACAATGGGACTCTCGTACACGAAATCATGGCTGCCCTATATCAAGAATTTAGTTCTTGACAGACGTCGAGTGACGAGCCGCACAGACATTACCTGCAAGCGATCCGCGAAGCCGCCCAGACGCTTGTGTCCGCCACGGCATATCGGCACGGATCCCGCGTGACATCACACCTGCGAGAACGCCGCTATCGGAGTTTCTGCCCCGGCACGCTGATTTACTGGCCATCGTTACTTCGACCCCGGAGATGAGCAGCAATGGACGACGAGACGACGGCCGCCCCCGACGCAGCGGACAGCCCGCCGGTGATCACCGCGGAGGGTCTCGCTGTCGTCGGCGAACACGGCCCGCTGTTCTCTGATGTCGACCTGCAGCTGCGGCCGGGTTTCCACGCCATTCAGATGCCCGGCGGTCCGGCTCAGCACACGTTGTTGCTGTCGCTCGCCGGCCGGCTCAAGCCGACCCACGGGACCGTCACCGTCAACGGCGCGACGGGGCCGCGCGGCATCCGGAAGCACTGTGCCATCGCCGCGTTCGCCGACATCGACGACCTGGAAGACATGGTGACGGTGCAGACCGTGCTCACCGAACAGCGCCGCTGGGTGTCGCCGTTCCCGGCCTGGGTCCCGGTCCAGTCGGACGTCCCGGAGATGACTGCGGTCTTCGGCGACGACCTACCGCTGTTGTCACCGAAGACCTTCATCATCGAGCTCTCCGATCTCGAACTCTTCCTGCTGCGCATCACCCTGGCGTTGATGTCCGACCGGCCGGTGCTGATCGTCGGCGACCTCGAGCAGGTCCGCGACAACGAACGCCGTGCCCTCGCCGTGCAGCGGCTCGGCGCCCTGGCCGAACACCGCACCGTCGTCGTCGGGGTGACCAATCCGCTGGGCGACGACGCCCCCGACCACGTTCTGCATGACCGCCGCATGCACACCGGAAAGGCCTGACCATGCTTGCTGGACTCGCATTCGGCTCGGAGATCAAACGATTCGGCCGCAGCCGCATGACGCGTGCCGCCATCGTGGTGCTGATGCTGCTGCCGCTGGTGTACGGCGCGCTGTACCTGTGGGCGTTCTGGGATCCGTTCGGCCAGGTCAACAAGATGCCGGTGGCCCTGGTGAACGCCGACCGCGGCGCCGTCGTAGAGGGCGTCCATGTCAACGCGGGCGACGAGATCGCCAAGAGCCTGACGGCCGATCACAGCCTGGACTGGCACGTGGTGAGCGACAAGGAGGCGCGCGACGGCGTCGAGCACGGCAAGTTCTACTTCATGCTGGAGCTCCCGGAGAACTTCAGCGAGGCCATCGCCTCACCCGTCAGCGGCAATCCCCAGAAGGCCCAGCTGATCGCGGTGTACAACGACGCCAACAACTACATCTCCTCGACCATCGGCCGCACGGCCACCAGCCAGGTGCTCAACGCGGTGTCGACCCGCATCTCCGGCCAGGCGGTCAATCAGATTCTGTCCGTGGTGGTTTCGTCCGGAACCGGCATCAAACAGGCGGCCGACGGGGCGCAGAAACTGGCCGACGGTGCCGCGCAGGTCGATACCGGCGCGGGCAAATTGGTCGGCGGCCTCGACGACGCCCGCAACGGCTCGGCCAAGCTGTCCGCGGGAGCCAAACAACTCTCTTCCGGCATCACCCAGGCCACCGACCCTCTGTTGAAGGTGACCAAGGCCCTGTCACAGGTCGGCGGGAGCACCGAACAGTTGCAGCAGAGCGCGACGGCACTCGAGCAGGCCGCCGATCAGGCCGGCGCCCTGGCCACCGCACAGGACACCGCGGCGGCGGCGATCGGTTCGGTGATCCAACAACTTTCGGTGAACCAGGACCCCGTCTCGGTCGGCGCGGTCAACACGCTGCGCGGCGTCCAGGACCAGCTGAACGGCCATCAGTTCACGCCACAGATCCGTCAGCAGATCACCGACGGCCGCAATGCCGCGATCTCGATGACCGAGACACTGCGCTCCCCCGGCAGCCCGCTGCGAACGGCGTTGGACCAGGTGGGCAGCAGCGGTCAGCAGCTCACCGACAAGCTGAACCAACTGCGCAACGGCGCTCAGCAACTGGCCAGCGGAAACGCGCAATTGGCAAGTGGCATAGTGCAACTCGATGACGGGGCGCGCCAGTTGAAGTCCGGCACCGTGCAGCTCAAGGACGGCAACCACGAATTGGCCACCAAGCTCGCCGACGGCGCCAAGCAGGTGCCGACGTGGACGGAGCAGCAGAAGCAGGCCATCGCCGACACCATCGGCGGCCCGGTGAATCTGGAGTCCTCACACGAGAACGGCGCCCCCAACTTCGCCACCGGCATGGCCCCGTTCTTCCTGACGCTGGCACTGTTCTTCGGCGCGCTCGTGCTGTGGATGGTGTTGCGGCCGTTGCAGAACCGCCCGATCGCCGCAGAGGTGCTGGCCATCCGCGTGGTGCTGGCGAGCTATCTGCCCGCGGCGGTGCTCGCCCTGGGACAGTCGGTCATCCTGTACTGCGTGGTGCGGTTCGCCCTCGGCATGGAGGTGGCGCATCCGGTGGCGATGCTGGCGTTCATGGTGCTGGTGTCCGTGGCGTTCGTCGCCGCGACGCAGGCCATCAACGCGCTGGTCGGACCGGCGGTCGGTCGCGTGTTGATCATGGCGCTGCTGATGCTGCAGATGGTCAGTGCCGGCGGCATGTACCCGGTCGAGACGACGTCCAGACCGTTCCAGGTCATGCACAAGTTCGATCCGATGACCTTCGGCGTCAACGGACTCCGTCAACTGATCCTCGGCGGCATCGACGGCCGGCTGTGGCAGGCGATCATCGTGCTGGTGTGCATCTGGCTCGGCGCACTGGGCATCTCGAGCCTCTGCGCGCGCCGCAACCGGACCTGGAACCTGATCCGGCTCCTGCCCGCCATCAAGATGTAGCGGGTCAGCTCAGGCTGACGGTGCCGTCGGCGTTGACGCGCCAGTTCGGATTGTGTGCGATCTCCCAGATCACGCCGTTCGGGTCCTGGACATGCGCGTGGAACACGCCGCCGAACTGTCCGGGTTGGGGCGGCTTGAGCGTGGTGCCGCCGGCGGCGATCACGGCGGCCGCCAGTTCGACGACCTCGTCCTGGCTGCCGACGTTGTGCGCCAACGTGATTCCGCTGACCTGTGAGTGGTCGGCAGCCTGTGCGAGGTCGGCGTTGAACTTGTCCGCGAGGAAGAACCCGAGCAGCTGGCCCGGGGCCGTCTGATAGAAGATGATCTCCCCCGGCACATCGAGCGCCGGCACCCAGCCCAGCGCGCCGTAGAACTGCCGGGTGGCATCGAGATCGACCGTGGCCAGGGTGAAGAAGTGCACTTGCTGCATCATGCGCCCAGGTTACGTAGCGCCTCCGACATCCTCGTCAGAGCAAACAGATACCCGCGACGAGAAGCGCGACGACCTTGATCAACTCCAGCACCACGTAGACGTGGTGCATGCGGGACCGCGGGCCTTCGCGCCCGGCCAGCACCTCGTCGGAGCGGCGGTTCAGCCGCGGCCGCACCGCAACCAGTTGCACCGCCAATGCCGCCACGGCCGCGGCAAACGCGGCCGTGACGGCGATCGGCGGCCGATTCATCAAGGCTGCGAGCACAATTGCCGCGGCGAACACCAGCTCGACGGTGTTCAGCGCGCGGAACACCAGGCGCCCGATGCCGAGGCCGATCTGCAGTGTGACGTTCGGCGCGCGGAATTTGAGTGGCGCCTCCAGGAAGGAGATGGCGAGCACCATCCCCAACCAGACGAAGGTGATGGCGATCTGGATCGCAGCCGGCGTACTCATCAGCGACGACGCTAGACGGCCAGCGGGCTGAACGCTTCGAACCAGATGCGGTCCCGCGGCACACCGGCTTCGCCCAGCTGCCGGACCGCCGCTTCCATGAATGGCGTCGGCCCACAGATGTAGACGTTGGCGTCGGACGGAAACTCGATGGCGCTCAGGTCAATTCGGCCGCGACGATCCGGTTCGGTCAGCGGATAGCCGTCAGGCAGCCCGTCGTACCACGTGTGCAGCGCGGCACCGGGAATCTGTGCGACCAGATCGGCGAGTTCGGCACGGTGGGCGTGACTGGCACGGGTGCGTTCGCAGTGCACGACGGTCACGGGGCGTCCCGGCTGCTCGGCCGCGATGAAGTACAGCATGCCCAGCACCGGCGTGATGCCGATGCCCGCCGAGATCAGCAACAGCGGTGTCTCCGCCGGACTGTCCAGGGTGATGTCCCCGAAGGGGTGCGAGACCTGCAGCACGTCACCTTCGAACACGTACTCGTGCAGGTACGACGACACCGCGCCGTCGCGGCGCACCGAGATGCGCCACCGGTCGTCGGCGCCGGCGTGCGACAGGCTGTACTGACGAATCTGCCGCGCCCCGTCGGGCAGCTGCACCGCCACCGAAATGTACTGTCCCGGCGCAAAATCCGGAAGCTTGCCGCCATCGACGGCGGCGAGCCCGAAGGCCACGGTCACCGGTGACTGCTGCACCCTGTCGACAACCTTGACGGGCATCCAGACATGCTCCGGATCGGTGCCGGCCGCCTCGTACAACTCACGTTCGCGGCCGATCAGCATGTCGGCCATCGACCAGTACACCGCGGTCCACGCCTCGGCAACGTCCGCGGTGACGACGTCGGCGCCGAGCACCTCGACGATCGCCGCGAACAGGTGCTCATAGACCACCGGGTACTGCTCCGGCGCCACACCCAGGGACGCATGCTTGTGCGCGATCCGCTCGATGACGTCCGCACCGGGCGCATCAGGGTCGACGAGCAGCGTGGCGTACATCGCGACCGACCCCGCCAATGCCTTCTGCTGCGAGCCGTTCGCCTGGTTGCCGCGGTTGAACAGGTCCCGCTCCAATTCGGGATGTGCCGCGAACAGGCGACGGTAGAAGACCGGCGTGATCTCGCCGATCGCACCCCCGACCACCGGCAGGGTGGCCTTGACGACCTCGGCATGGGCCGGGGACAACGCGGACGTGGACAACATGGCAGAACCTCTCATTTCGTCGTGAATGCGTCGGCGCGACCTGGATCGAAGGCTTCGATGCCCGTCTTCCACCTGTCAGCCAGGCTATTTAAATAAGCATGATCAATGCAAGTTCAAGCCCACGTGACCTACGACACAACGTAGTAGCTTCCCGCCCGCATGCGCGGACGACCGATCCCGCGAATCTGACGGCCCCGATGTTTGACTGCGCCGTAAGGCGGCAATGAACCAGACATGTTCACCGACAAAATGATTCCCCTGTTGGCGGCCGGCGCGTTCGCAACGGCCGGCGTGGCCGCCTCATTCGTGTCAGCCGATATCGTGCCGAGCACCGTCGGCGCCCATCCGGTACTGACCAGCTACCCATTGCAGCCCGCCGATGATCCCGGCCCCGGCCCGGGTGGCGGTGGTTGAGTCAACGGCCAGTGCGGTTCCGGTGGTGTGAACGGTGGTCCCGGAGGCGGCCCGGGAGGTGCCGGTTGCGTGCCCACTCAATGGGGCACAGCCTGTGGCTCCGGTGGCGTCAACGCCGGTCCCGGCGGCATTCCCGGCGGTAGCGGCTGTATTCCCGGAGTCGGGTGCGGCGGTGGCCACGGCTGATCGTCACTGAGACCCAGCTCAGCGACCAACAGACGATCGACGACGCTGGTGCTCTCGGGGCGAAAGTCCTTGGCGCACCGGCGCGTCGAGCAATTGCGCGACCTTCGGGACGTCAGCTCTGCGCGACCTGTTCGCGAATCTCCCGCAGCGTCCGTTCCAGGATCCGCGAGACATGCATCTGCGAGACGCCGATCGTGTCCGCGATCTGGCGCTGCGTCTTGGCTGCGAAGAACCGCAGATAGAGGATGCGTTGTTCGCGGACCGGCAGCGATTGCAGCACCGGCTTGACCGATTCGCGGTCGGTGATCCGCTCGAATCCTTCGTCGACATCACCGAGCAGGTCGGAGAGCGACTGCGGATTGTCGTCATTGTCGACGACGGGCATGTCGAGCGACTGCGGCTGATAAGCATTGGCCGCCAACAGGCCTTCGATGATCTGTTCCGGCGAAACGGACAACGCGTCCGCCAGCTCACTGGTGTTCGGCGACCGCCCCAACCGCTGCGTCAGTTCCGTTGTCGCGCCCTTGATCTGCTGACGGATGTCGCGAATGCTCCTCGGCACGTGGACTTTCCAGCCATAGTCGCGGAAATGCCGGCGCAACTCCCCCATGATCGTCGGGACTGCGAACGCCACAAAACCCGCCCCGTTGTCCGGATCGAAACGGTTGATCGCCTGGATCAGCCCAACCCGGGCAACCTGAACGAGGTCATCGAGGTTTTCTCCGCGGCCATCGAAATGACGCGCCAGCCGGTCCGCCAACGGGCAGCACCGCAACACGATCTGTTCGCGCCGCCGAGCGAATTCGTCGGATTCCGCCGGCAGCGCGCGTAGCTCCGCCAACAATTCCGGGACATCCGCATATTCGTCGGCGTGCCGGGCTCCATCAGGTAAACGCTTCTCCAGCAACGAATTTGACATGACGTGCCTTCCCCGGGCCCACAACACACATCGGGAGATCCGGCTGGCCGAGCCTAGACTCGGCGCCGTGCATGCGTGTTGTTTCCACCTGTCAGGTGGACCGGCAATCTGCCGTCACCGATCGCTACCTACGGCATCCACACGGCCGTGCCCTGATCTGGACCGCGGCCGCATGCCGCACAGGTAGCTCTCAGCTGCTGTCGCTTCGGTCTAAGCAACCGCGCCATCTGGACGCTGTAACCGACCATACCGCCGAAGCCATCGGGGCACCACCGCGACGCCGCACCAACCGGCCATAACACCTGGTCAGAGCACGAAAAACTTTTCTGCTGGAACAGGTTTCGCCGAGAACCGCCCAGGGTATGCCCGGGGTCGGCAATGAGCAGCACTTGAAAACCTTTGACAGGAACGGCTCTTTTGATGTCGGTGTGCATTACCTGCGGAACAGATTGCGACCAGTCGTTCACCGTGAATTGGAACGGGCGCACCGCCAGCTTCGACTGCATCGAATGCATGGCCACCATGGTGGCGCCGACATGCCACCACTGCGGATGCCGAATCTTGGGCCACGCGTTGCGGATCGACGGCCGGCAGTATTGCTGCGAGCATTGCGCGCAGGCGGCAGACCATGGCGCCAGGCCGGCGGCGAACAGCGGCCGCCGGCAATTCGGCGAACGGTTTCTCCGGCCCGCGCCGGACGAGTGATGTCATCGTTGGTTTAGCTCTTCAGGTCGCGGGGTAACTACGCCGTATTCGTCGACCGCAATGGAGCGATCCGACCGGTGAGCCGAGGATCGGTGGATTCCGTCATGAAGACCATCACGTGCTGCATCGCCGCCGCGGTGCCCCTGACCTCCCTGATGCTGGCGGTGCCGGCCGGCGGCGCCCCGGCAGCTGCGCAACCCTGCCCTGATGTTCAAGTGGTGTTCGCGCGCGGCACCATGGAACCGCCGGGCGTGGGCACGCCCGGCCAGGCCTTTGTCGACGCGCTCACCGCACGGGCCGCGGGCCGCACGGTCGACGTGTCCCCCGTGGACTACCCGGCGTCGCTCGACTTCGCTACCGCCGCCGACGGCGTCGTCGACGCCACCAACAGAGTCCAGAGCACCGCGTCCATCTGTCCCACCACCAAGATCGTGCTGGGCGGATACTCCCAGGGCGCGGCGGTGGCGGCCTACATCACCGAGGACGCCGTCCCCGCCGGTGTCACCCTGCCGATGGGCATCACCGGCCCGATGCCGGCATTCGTGGCAGACCACGTGGCGGCGGTCGTGCTGTTCGGCAAACCGTCGTCCGGCTTCCTGCAGATGGTCTACACGGGCGCGCCCCCGATCACGGTGGGTTCGCGGTATGTGTCGAAGACCCTCGACCTGTGCATCGCCGATGACCCGGTGTGCTCGACGGGCGGCGGTGACAACGCCGCCCATATGGCGTACTCGGACAACGGAATGGCCGACCAGGCAGCACAATTCGTCATGAGCAAGCTCGGCCGCTCTCCAGCGCAAGCCCGCGTCGAGCAGGCCGCGCCGCGCTGATCACCGGCGGGTCAGCAGGGGGAATTCCTCGGCTTCGACGCGCTGGGTGTGGTCTTCGGTGGCCTGCTGCAGGTCCGTCAGGGCGGTCTCGAATTCTGCCGACGCCGGATCCAGCCGCGCCATCTGGTCCAGCAGTTCCTTGGTGTCGTCCGTCTCGCCGCGCAGCGACTCGACGACCCGTCCACGCCGGACCCTCGGGTGGACCAGCAGCTCCTCGCTCACTTCCTGCGCGGTGAGCGCCGCGCGCAGCGCCGCAAAGTGCCGCCGGCGCGTGGTGACGTCGGCCGCGCGCAGCGTCTTGCCGAACAGCTCGCGCGTGGTCAGGTGCTGGGCCTTGACGTAGTCGATGACGTCATCGGTGGCTGGCGTCGACGGCGGTGTCATGAAAATCCCCCTCCAATGTTGTCCGGCCGGTGTTCCAGCTTCTGCTACCCAATCCGCGGCGGAGTAAACCCGCCGATTGCGCCCGAATCAGTGCGGGGTGACGTCGGCGCTGCCCTCTTCGGGCGGCCAATGGTGGCCTTGTGACGCCGCGCCCGGGTCGGCGAAGTCGCCGCGCGACAGTGGCACCCACTGCTCGCTGGCCGCGGCCTGCTCGGCGGGGAAATCTTCCAGATCGCCGAACGGCTGGGCATCCCACATCGCGAACGTCAGCGGCGTCCGGAGCCAGCTGTACAGCAGCAGATACGTCGCCTCGAGCGAATCGAGATGGGTGCGTTCCCAGCCGTGACTGCCGTCGAGCCCGAATCCCACGAGGGCTGCCCGGGTGGCGGCGCCGGCTTCGATGGCCGCCGCCACATCCGAGCGGTAGTAGCGAAAGATGTCGCGGGCGTGGGTGATTCCCTTTTCCTGCGCCAGCTTGCACAACTTGCGGGTCAGGTAATAGTCGAACGGCCCGTGCATGTCGGCCATCGGGATGGTGACGCCGTGTTCGAGGGACTGCTGGCCGGGTGCGCACACCGCGTTGTCCACCGACACCAGTTCCGCGACGTCGGGCGGCAGGCCGTGACTGGCGCCGTGGCCGACTTCCTCGGTGATCGTCACCATGAGCGTGGTCCGGTGCGGTAGCACGATGTTGCGCTCGGCGACGACCTTCGCCAGCGTCAGTGCGATGGCGACGCCGGCCTTTCCGTCCAGGTGCCGGGAGACGACGAAGCCGTCCTCCGTCAGCTCGGGGCTGGCGACCAACGCGACGAAATCGCCGACGTTGAGCCCCAGCTGCTCGAGGTCCGCGCGCGACGAGACGCTGCGGTCGACGCGGACCTCGACGTCGTCCCAACCGGTCGGCTGCGTATCGATCTCGTCACCGAACGCATGGCCGCTCGCCTTGAGGGGCATCACGGTTCCGGTGAAGAACTGGTCGTTGTCGTCGGGCAGGATGCGGACCCGGGCACCGGTGGCGAATCGCGCCGAGAAGGTGCCGACGGGCACCAGCGCCAGCCGCCCGTTGTCCTTGAGTTCGCGCACCATGCACCCGATGGTGTCGGCGTGCACCACGATGGCGCGGTCGGTGGTCTGCGACCGCCCTGGCAGTTCGGCGATGAGTGCACCGCGCCGCGTCAGGGTGAACGGGACACCGAGTTTGGTCAGCGTTTGACCGATCAGTTGCATCACGGCGTCGGTGCGCCCCGATGGGCTCGGCGTCTGTAGCAACGCCAACAGCGTGTCGACCATCCAAATGCGGTCGTCCGGCGACATCGTCACGTTTTCGGCATCGTCGGGCTCAGTCATCATTTCTCCAGTTCACATCACGTTGTCCAACGACCACAATGGTTCTGCGAAACAGCACTCAGTGCTGCTCGATCGGGTCGGGATGCCAGGCCCACGGGGTGGCCGCGGTACGCGGGAACAGCAGATCGATGAACGCCTGCGCTGTCGGCCGCGGCTCGTGATTGGCCAGGCCCGGCCGCTCATTGGCTTCGATGAACACGTACTCCTCGCCGCACACCGTCGGCACGATCAGATCGATTCCGGTCACCGGAATCTCGATCGCCGCCGCCGCGTCGACCGCCACTTTCGCCAGCGTGGGGTTGAGCTCGTCGGTGACGTCGTGAATCGTCCCGCCGGTGTGCAGGTTCGCCGTGTGGCGCACGATCAGGCGTTCGTTGGCGGGCAGCACGTCGTCCAGCTGCCAGCCCGCCTTGTGCACGGTGTCTTCGGTGACGCTGTCCAGCGGGATCACCGATTCCCCGTGCGTGGCCACCGACCGGCGCCGGCTCTGCGCTTCGATGAGCTGGCGGATGGTGTGGGTGCCGGTGCCGATCACCTCGGGCGGTCGGCGGATGGCCGCGGCGATCACCTTGCCGTCGATGACGACGATGCGCAAATCTTCACCCTCGCAACACTCTTCGATGAGCACGTCGGGGCAGTGCTGCATGGCCAGGCCGATCGCGCGGTTCAGGTCGTCGGGGTTGGTGACGCCGACCGTGATGCCCGCGCCCTGTTCGCCCCGCGCCGGTTTGACGACGGCTGAGCCCACCTTCTCCAGGAAACGGCAGTCTTCGTCGGTGAAAGTCGCGGTGCAGCCCTCCGGCACCCGGATACCCGCCTCCGCGACGACCGCCCTGGCGACCCGCTTGTCGTCACACCGGCTCATCGCCACCGCACTGGTCAGCTCGGACAACGATTCGCGGGTGACGATGCTGGTGCCACCGTGCGTGAGCCGGAGGTAGCCGCCCTGAGCGTCGAGCACGTCCACTGCGATGCCCCGCAGAATCGCCTCGTCGGCGATGATCCGCGCATACGGGTTCAGTTGTCCCAGTTGCTCTTCCGGCCGCACCGGGGCGAACAGCGGTTCGTTGATGGCATTCTTGCGTTTGATCCCGAGTGCGGCGGGCACCCGGGTGAAGCCGATGCGCTCGTACAGCGCGATCGCGCCGTCGTTGTTGTGCAGCACCGACAGATCCATCTGCGACCGTCCCCGCCGGATGAACTCCTCGATCAGCGAGCGCACCAGCAGGCCGCCGGTTCCGGGCCGGGTGACGGTCGGCTCGACCGCCAGGCACCACAGGCTGGAGCCGTTCTCCCGATCCCCGAACAGCTGGCAGTGATCGATGCCGGTGACCGTGCCGACCACCTGCCCGGTCTCGTCGTCCACGGCGACCAGATACACCACGTGCGGCGCGTCCTGACTGTTGCTCCACATCAGGTCGCTGTCGGCCGGCACCATGTGGCACCGCACGTAGATGTGGTTGATCGCGATGCAGTCCTCGATCGAATTCACCTGCCGGACCGTCAATCCCGGAACATCGGGCGGCCGGTACTGCATGGGCGTGGTGAGGTCGAGCCGGTAGGTGAAACTCGGGTCGATGAAGAACTCGTGGGCGTGCAGCGCCACGAAGACGTGCGGCGCGTCGAGGTACATCCCGATGTCGCGGCGGCCGCTGCCCTCCTCCCGCAGCGCTGTGCCGAACTCGTCGGGATCGCGGAACGTCTGGCCGAAAACCAGCCGCCCCCAACCCATGTCCTGTACGACGCCCTCGGCCATATCGCTGGTCTGCGGTGTCATCATCGGGCCACTCCGTCGACGTGGTTGGCGAGCCAGAGTTCCAGCAGTCCGATCTGCCACAACGGATTCCCGCGCAGTGGCGTGAGATTGCCGTTGGGATCGTCGAACATCCCGGCGACCGCTTCGGGGGCGAACAGACCACGATCGCGCGCGGCCTGGCTGTGCAGCGCGTCGCGGACCAGCTCGAGATAGGGGCCGGCGAGGTGCTTGAGTGCGGGCACCGGGAAGTAGCCCTTGGGCCGATCGATGACATCGGCCGGAATCACCTTGCGCGCAGCGTCTTTCAGCACGCCCTTGCCGTCCTGCGCGGTCTTGAGTTCGGGCGGGCACGTCGCCGCGAGCTCGACCAGCTCGTGGTCGAGGAACGGCACGCGACCTTCCAGACCCCAGGCCATGGTCATGTTGTCGACGCGTTTGACCGGGTCGTCGACGAGCATGACCGTGGTGTCGAGCCGCAGCGCCCGGTCGGTCGCGGTGGCCGCCCCGGGATGGCTGAAGTTCTGCAGCGCGAACGCGCCCGCGGAGTCGTGCTCGAGCCGCCACTGGGGCTGCAGCAGCCGGTTGACCGCGTCGTGGCTGCGGTCGAAGAACGCGGCGCGGTAGCGTTGCAGCGCGTCGACCGGGTTATTGTCGGCCGCACTCGCCATCGGCGGGTACCAGTGGTAGCCGGCGAAGATCTCGTCGGCCCCCTGGCCGGACTGCACGACCTTCACATGTTGGCTGACCTCCTGCGACAACAGGTAGAACGCCACGCAGTCGTGGCTCATCATGGGCTCGCTCATGGCCTCGATGGCGCCGGAGAGTGCAGGCAGCATGCGTGCGGAGTCGATGCGGATCTGGTGATGGTCGGTATCGAACTGGCGGGCGATGATGTCCGAGTACTTGAACTCGTCGCCTTCCTCACCACCCGCGGATTCGAACCCGATGGAGAAGGTGGCCAGGCCGTGCTGGCCGGCTTCGGCGAGCAGCCCCACGATCAAGCTGGAGTCCAGGCCACCGGACAGCAGGCAGCCCACCGGCACGTCGGCGACCAGCCGGCGTTCGACCGCGGTGCGCAGCGCCGCCAGCACGGCGTCCCGCCAGTCGTTCTCGGTCCAGTCGGCCCGCTCGAGCGACCGCTCGAAAACGGGTTCCCAGTAGGTCGTCTCCGTGCGCGTGCCATCGCGTTCGATGCGCATGACAGTGCCCGGCGGGGCTTCTGCACGCCGCGCAGGATGGTGCGCGGCGCGGGCACGACGGAGTGGAAGCTCAGATAGTGTTGCAGCGCAACAGGATCGAGATCGGTGTCGACGCCGCCTGCGGCCACCAGCGCCGGCAGCGACGACGCGAAGCGCAGCGCTCCCCCGGCGGCCTCGCACCAGTACAGGGGCTTGACCCCGAGGCGGTCACGCGCCAGCAGTACCCGGCCGGACTCGATCTCCGCGACCGCGAAGGCGAACATCCCGTACAGGTGCTCGACGACGCGCTCGCCCCACTCCTGGTATCCCTTCAGCACCACCTCGGTGTCGCTGTGCGAGAAGAAGCGGTAGCCCTTGCTCGAAAGTTCCTGGCGCAGTTGGGGATAGTTGTAGATACACCCATTGAAGACGACGGTGAGGCCGAGCTCCGGATCATGCATGGGTTGGTGTCCGTGACTGGACAGATCGATGATGGCCAGACGCCGGTGACCCAACGCCACCCCGTCCCGCACCCACAATCCGCTACTGTCCGGGCCCCGCGGTGCCATGCGGTCGGTCATGGCAGCAACCGCCGCCAGATCAGCACCACGGCCCCAGGCGATTTCGCCGGCAATGCCGCACATGGTGGAAGTCAGCTCCCTTGGTGGACGTCTCCGGTTCCACCGTACCCGATGCGCACCGTCGACGTGCGGATGATTCAAATTTGTTCTGTTGCAATATGTTTGCTCGCGGAGTGGTCAGCGATCCGATTGACGGACACGAAAGTACCCGCCCCGCAGACCCCGCTCCGGCAGCGTCATCTGGAGTTTCCTGTTGATTTCCAATCGATTTCGTGATGCAGGGTCCGGTTAGCCGGCTACCGCCTTCCGCGGTAGCCGACTAACCTCGTCAAAATGTCTGTGCCACTACCTCGTTGGATAGCGGGATGACGCGCAGATCATGCAAACGCCCGCTGCCGTCGGCGCCTCGGTACCGATCGCCGCCGCACGTCGAATCGACCGTATTGAGTTGTCGCTCGCGTCCGTCAAGGACTGCTCCTCTCCATGGCTCCGCTCGATCAGCTCCGGGCAGGCGCTGCCCTCGCCGGTTCACATACCCCGGTCCCGACCGGGTGAAACCTCGAACCCGAAACTCGCCCGAATCGCAGGCACACTGGTCGGGTGATCGATTTCCGCGGGTACCTGCTGGTCGCCGCCCTGCTCGCCACCACCGCCCTGACGCTGGTCCTCGGGGTCACCGATCCGGCGGCGCCACTGTCCTACCCGACGTGGTTCCTGGTCTGGAACATGTTCCTGGCCTGGATCCCGATGCTCTTCGCCGCCGCCTTCGCCGCGGTGACGCGGCGCCGCTGGCTGCTTCCGCTGGGGCTGGGCTGGCTCGCGTTCCTGCCGAACGCGCCATACCTCGTCACCGACCTGGTGCATCTGGGTGAGCAGGATGAGCTGTGGCGCCACGTCCTGCAGTACGGGTTCGCGGCGTGGACCGGCATCCTGCTCGGCACCGTGTCGCTGCTGCTGGTGCACAGGCGGATCGACCACGAGTTCGGCCCGATCTGGGGCTGGCTGACCGTGGTCACGTCCGTGGGGCTGTGTGCGATCGGCGTGGTGATCGGCCGGTTCCAGCGCTGGAACTCCTGGGATCTGGTCACCCGGCCCCACGCCGTCGTGGCCGCCACGTTCGAGTGGGTGCGCGCACCGCTGTCCTACGTGCAGTCGACCGGGGTCGGGCTGGCGGTCGCCGCGTTCTTCGGGCTGGCCTACCTGACCATCTGGGCACTGGGCGGCCTGGCGACCCCGCCGGTCAGCGCGAATCCAGGAAGGTGATGACGGCCAGCACGCGGCGGTGATCTTCGCCGGTGTCGGGCAGGTTCAGCTTGCTGAGAATGCTGCGCACGTGCTTCTCGACGGTGCCTTCGGTCACCCAGAGCTGATGCGCGATGCCGGCGTTCGACCGGCCCTCCGCCATCAGGGCCAGCACCTCGTGCTCGCGTTCGGTCAACACCGCCAGCGGATCTTCCCGGCGCTGAGCCGCGAACAGTTCCTGCACGAGGGCGGGGTCCACCACCGACGCGCCACCCGTGATGCGGTGCAGTGTCTCGAGGAAGTCGGTCACGTCGATGACGCGACTCTTGAGCAGATAGCCGATGCGCTGGCCGCCGCTGAGCAGTTCCATCGCGTGCTCGACGTCGACATGCGCCGACAGCACGAGGATCGCAACGTCGGGCAACTCGCCGCGGATCACCTTGGCGGCGTCCAGGCCCTCGGTCGTGTGGGTGGGCGGCATCCGGATATCGGTCACCACCAGGTCGGGGACCGTGTCCCGGACCAAGGCGAGCAGCTCGCCACTGTCACCGGCCTGCCCGACGACGGTGAAACCCGCGCCGGTCAGCAGGCTCGCCACACCTTCCCGAAGCAACACGTCGTCATCGGCGACGACGACGCGCGTCCCCTCCCGTGCACCCACTGCGTCCACGTATGTCCTGTTCGTCTCGACCCCTGGCCGCCGTGCCGTCAGACGCCGGACGTGCCGCTCATTGCGTTCATCTTGCCTGGCCGCCGTCCAGCGTCGCCCGCAGTCCTGTGAATCGGTCCCGGGCCCACTGGCAGGGGGCCCGTATTGCAGCTAGCCCTACCCCCGAATTGGGCGCTGGCATCGACGACGCCGACGACGTTCCGGAGCAATCTGAAGAGCAGCCGGACACGGCCAACCACAGACATCAGAACAACGAAAGCTGGTAGAGGACAATGCACATCACCCGCACCCGGATCATCCCGCTGGCCGCGACCGCGGCGGCGGCCCTGGCCATCGTCGCCGCCCCGACCGCGGCGGCCGCCACCCTGCCCACCGGATCCTCCGTCACCCAGAGCAACGGCAACGCCCAGATCGTGGCGACACCCGGCCCGGCGGCGCAGGAAGCCGGGCAGTTGCAGCAGCCGTTCGGCGGCGACTACGGCTTCCTGTTGTTCCGCAACCACTGACCTGCCCTGCCCCCACCCTCCCGTCCGACCGAAAGCGAGCCCCGATCATGAAGAACTCCCTGAAGCGCATCACCGTGTGGTTGTCCATCGCCGCGGTCGGCGGGGCACTCGTGGTGGCGCCTGTCGCCGCCGCCGACACCAACCCGACCGTCCCCTCCGGTACCGATTCCTACAGCCAGTACCAGAACGGCGAGCACAACTCGAACGCGCCGGCAGGCCACATCGACCAGTCGTTCTGACACGTCGGTCAACTGGCCGCCGGCGCGGTCCCGACCGCGGTTAGGGTTCGATGACCGAACCAGGTGACCAGACGGGAGGCGGCCGATGAATCCGGCACGATGGAATCCGGCTGTCTCCACCCCGCCGTGGTACGTCGGGCTGCTGGTCGCCACCGGCCTGATCGCCGGCGAGGTCGGGGTGGTTCGGCTTCTGCGAGACCCGCCGCCGCACAGCACCTACGCCATCGTGTTCATGTTCGGCGTGCTGATCATGAGCGCGGGCTGGGGCCTCGGTCTGTCGCTGCTCACCACTGTCGCCAGTGCCGTCGCCTACCTGCAGGTGCATCTGGACGGCGGCCCGCTCCTGCCCCTCAAGCCGATCGACGTTCTCACGCTCTCGGTGTTCCTGCCCATCGCCGGGCTCGCCAATGTCCTTGGCTGGCAACTCCGTACCCGCGCCCGTGACGCGCACCAGAGCTGGCAGGTCGCCAGCGCGGCCACCGAGCGCGTGCGCGAACTCGCCGACCAGCAGGGCGCACTGCGACGGGTCGCGACCCAGATCGCCGAAGGCAGGTCGCCGTCCGACGTCCTGTCGGGTGTGGCCGATGAAGTCGCCGCGGTGCTGCATGTCCGCAACGCCGGGCTCGTCCGGTACGAGTCCGAGGGCACCGCGACTCTTGTTGCCGCACACGACGAACCGGGACTCACCACGATCGCCGTCGGGACCACATTCGCCGTCGATGGCGACGACGTCATCGCGATGGTGCGTTCAACCGGCGGTCCCGCGCGCAAGGACACCCACGACGACGCCGGCGGTTCGACGGCGGCGCTCGTCCGTGATCTCGGGCTACAGGCGTGCGTCGGCGTACCCATCACGGTCGACGGACAGCTCTGGGGCGCAATGATTGTCGGCACATCCGGTCCGGACGCGCTCCCCGCCGACACCGAAGACTGCCTGAGGGACTTCGCCGAACTCATCGGCACGGCCATCGCGAACGCGCACGCGCGCGCCGAGCTCGTCGCCTCCCGGGCCCGTATCGTCACCGCTTCCGACAACGCGCGGCGCGGTATCGAACGCGACCTGCATGACGGTGCCCAACAGCGGCTCGTCACGCTGGCCCTGCAGGTTCGAACCCTCCAGATGGCGATCCCGGACGATCCCGCCGAGCTGCGTTCCCGCATCGCCGGCATCGGCGACGGCCTGCGCACCGCGAGCGACGAGCTGCGCGAACTCGCGCACGGGGTGCATCCGGCGATCCTGTCGCGCGGCGGACTGCGTCCGGCACTGCGTGACCTCGGCCGGCGCGCGCCGTTGCCCGTCGAGGTCGACGTCGATGTCCCGGTGCGGCTGCCCCAGGCCGTCGAGATCGCCGCCTACTACACCGTCGCCGAAGCTCTCACCAACGCCGCCAAGCACGCGCAGGCGTCGGTGGTCACCGTGCACGTCGACACCGACGCGACATCGTTGCGCATCACGGTCACCGACGACGGGGTCGGCGGCGCGTCCCTCGACGCCGGTAGCGGCCTGCTCGGTCTGGAGGACCGGGTGGCCGCCCTCGGCGGCAAGTTGCGCCTGTCCAGCACCGCCGGTGTCGGGACCACGCTCGTCGCGGAGATGCCGCTGAAAGAGACCGCCGTCGCCGGCACAGATGGCAGCTAGCAGGAATGCCCGGACGCCATCACCCGGGAGACAATGCAGTCATGACGAACCGCCAATCTCTGCGATGCGTCATCGTCGACGACAACGCCGACTACCTGGCCGCGGCGACGGCACTC
Source organism: Mycobacterium sp. SMC-16 (assembly GCF_046250085.1). Classification (NCBI taxonomy): domain Bacteria; kingdom Bacillati; phylum Actinomycetota; class Actinomycetes; order Mycobacteriales; family Mycobacteriaceae; genus Mycobacterium; species Mycobacterium sp. SMC-16. Next base: position 2,744,890 of record NZ_CP176427.1, on the reverse strand, counting down.
CTGCGGCAGGGCGGTATCGACGTCGTCGGCACCGCGCAATCCATCTCGGACGGGCTGCACACCGTCGAACGACTCCGGCCGGATATCGCGCTGGTCGACGTGAACCTCGGTGAGGAGAGCGGCTTCGACCTTGTCGCGCAACTGAACTCCCACGCCGGCACCGCCACCGTGATGGCCATCCTGACCTCGACCTTCACCGACCTGCCCGTCGCCGACCTGAGTGACTCACCACCGCGGTTCCTGCCGAAACTCGATCTGTCGGGCGACGCGATCCGCGCCCTCATCGCCTGACTACACCGAGCAGCCGAAACGGCCCGGCTCCCGCCAGTGTCACCCCTCGATACCGCCTTCTCGTCGAAAAGCCTTGGAAGGCAGAAACACTGATCTGGTGGAGCCGGGCCGGTCGCCGGGCGCGCGATCAGAGAGGCTGATCCAGCGCGCCGGCAGTCGGGTCGGCTTCGTCGTGGTCTGCGGCGGCGACGGGTGCCATGGCGAGAGCTCCGACGGCGGCGACAGCAGCCAGCCAGGGCGCGAAGTGCTTGACGGTGATCTTCATGGTCGGTGCTTCCTTTCAGGTCGGCGGCCCGGTATTGCGGAGTGTTTCCATCGTCGGGTCTGACCTGCACCTTTGTCGCTCCTGCAGGCACCCGTTGTGTCGTTGCAGCTACCTGGAAGACGACGGCGATCCGTGAAGTCAACGACGAGGTGCTCACGGCCACCGCGATTGAAGCCAGGTACCGTCTGAGGCCGTCCGAGGTCCCTGAGTTCAGTAGCCGACGGCAGATCGCCACCGTGATTGAACTCAGGGACACTGCCGGGACCTGATGACGGGCACGAGCACGCGCCGCCGCAGGTGAATCGCCGCATGGCACGGGGTCCGACGCTGACTTATCATCAGCATCTGCGGCAACCTACCGAGGCGGCGACAAGGTGGAACAGAAGCAGCACTACGTGGCCATCGGCCGCGGAGAAGGTCTGGTCGCCCGATTCGGCGACGTGCTGACATACCTCCCCGATGGCGCCCGGGCCCGCCCGCTCCTGCAGCTGCTCGCCACCGTCGCGCCGCAGGCATTGCCTCAGGCGCTCGCCGGACTAGCCCACGGTCCGGACTCCGACACCGTGCCGGCGTTCGGCGCGCTGGTACCGGCCGGCGACAGTCTGCACCTGATCGTGCGCGGCGAGGTGATCGCCGACGTCGAGGCGGGCGGCGGTCAGCGGCGTCTCGGCAGTGGCGGCCGGCCGCTGGTCGACGAACCGGTCGCGCCCTGGTTCGACCGGATCACGATCTGCGGCGCCGCAACGACATTCGTACCCTGCGCGGATACCGATCTGGTCGCCGGCGTGGTGCCCGGCGGCGGCTTCGTACTGCAGTCGATACTCGCGCGGTCCGCCGCGCAGCAGGCACCTCAGCCGGCCCCCGCGACCACCCGCGCCCGTCCGGTCACCGGAATCCTGACCGCCGATGACGGCGCCGTGTACCCGTTGGACCGCACGTACATCATCGGCCGCAATCCGCTGATCGACCCCGCGGTGGTGAGCGGGGCCGCATCGCCGATCAACCTGCCCGACGACCCGCAGGTGTCGCGCGTCCACGCCTATGTGACCGTCAACGGCGGCATGGTTCTGGTCCGCGACGCGCAAACCGTCGGTGGGACCCACATCGCGGCGCCCGGAGACCAGACCTGGACGCAGATCGGCGACCAGCCTGTCGAGTTGCTACCTGGCTGCTACCTGCGGATAGGCCAGAAGATTCTCACCTACCAGGTGCCGGCCCAGAGTCAGTAGGCGAGTCTGTCGGCATCGGACAGAATGGCCCAGTTCCCCGTCCGCAGCACCCCCAGCGCCACCGGACCGACGCGGCGCTGCTCGCGGACCGCTTTCTGCGCGGCCGCGAGGTCGGCCGGGTGGTGGCCCAGCACCGTCGCCCCGACCGCGCGGCCCTTCGACACCACCAGCCTGCGGTAGGACGGGACCGCCGGCCGATCGATGACCACCACCTCGTCACCTGCGCCGGGGTCCACCGGGCCGATCGAAAAGAGCTCCAGTTCAACACCTTTGAGGATCGTCGGCGGCGTCTCGACCGGCACGGTCCGGTCGCCGCCCAGCGCGTTGACCGCCGCCGCCTCGGCCTGTTCGGTCGCCACCGGCCACAGGCCGAGCACGCGGCCGCCGTGCTCGGCGACATCACCGGCGGCGTAGACGCCGGGTACCCGGGTCTGCATGCGGTCGTCGACCACGACCCCTTTGCCGACGGGTAGGCCTGCGTCCCTTGCCAATTCGATGTTGGGACGGATGCCCGTGGCGGCCAGGAACAACTCGCACGACAGGATGCGGCCGTCCTTGAACCGCACGCCGGTGACGGCGGGGGCGCCACGCACTTCCGCGGTTTCCGCCTTGTGCGCGATGGTGATGCCGGCGCGGGCGAAATGCTCGGCCACGAGCTGCGAGCAGCGTGCGTCGATCTGCTTGCTCAGCAGCCGCGTGCCGCGTTCCAAGACGGTCACCTGCAGCCCGAGTTGGTGCAGGCAGTATGCCGCCTCGAGCCCCAGCAGGCCGCCGCCGGCCACCACGGCGTGCCGGGCCCGCCGTTCCTGCACGTACGCGCGGATCCGCATGGCGTCAGCAGCCGAACGCAACACGACGCTTCCGGGCCGGTTCAGGCCGGGAATGTCGGGTACCGCGGCGCTGGACCCCATCGCCAGGATCAGCCTGTCGTACGGCAGCGTCTCGCCGGTGCCCAGCCGCACCACCCGCGAACGCAGATGGATGCCGGACGCCCACGTGTTCAGCCAGGCGGTGACCCCGTGGTCGTCGTACCACTGCTCGGGCAGCAGGTACAGCCCCTGCATCGCCGACCGGCCGTACACCAGTCGCGAGATGCCCATGCGGTTGTACAGACCGTGCGGTTCGGCTCCCACCAGATGGATTTCGCAGTCGGGGTGGCCCCGGCGCAGGAAGTCCGCGGCCGTCACCCCCGCGATGCCGTTGCCGATCACCACGATGCTGACGATCGAGCGGTCATAGCTGACCGGCCCGCTGGCCGCGGTGTCGGCGCGCTCGGGCGTAAGTGACACCGTGACACCGCCATCATGGCCGCGCTGGATCCGGGCGCAGCACGCCATCCTGCTGGACTTGCCCAGGCCCAGCCGGTTCAGCGTCTTGAGTTCGTCGGCTTCCGCCGGCGACAGGCAGCTCATCCCCGCGACGATCGACACGGGGTCGGCACCACACACGCCCATCCGGCAGCCCGCCTCGATCGGCTGTCCGCTGCTTTCCGCGACGTCGAGCAGACTCATCCCGACGTCCGCCGCGACGGGCTCGGCGTCTGACTCGAAACGCACTCGCACAGCGCCTGTTTCGCCGGCGTCGCCGCCAGCGCGCGCCGGCACCTTCGGCTGGTTCAACAGCACCGGTTCGGGCCGCGCGCCGCTGACATACGCGAACTGCAACTCGCTGACCCGCGTTCGGGCCAGCCACCACACCGTCAGCAACGCGATCGCCACGATGATGGGCCACCGCAGCCACGGCGCGTCCACACCGGTGATCTGCCGCACCGAGTCGGCGATGATGGGACCGGAGAACCAGTAGTACGAATTGATCGCCACGGCGGCGAAGATCGCCGTCACCATCGCCTGACTCAGCGGCGTGACGGCCTGCAGCACATAGCACAGCCCGACACTCACCAACACGAAAAGCGCCAGCACACCGTACTTTTCGGTCGCCATACCGCCCTGCTGGGCATGCACGGTGAAGAAGCCGATGATGAATCCCGGTAGCGCGGCGGCGAACAGCACACGCGGCGCACTCCACCGCGGCTCGGGGTCCGCCATGTCGGCCTGCCAGGCCGCCCGGGGTTTGAAGTCGTAGCAGTTCTTCGCGCAGCCCAGACAGGACTCACAGTGACTGTTCGGCGAGGTGACGTACGGCGTCTGCCCATACGTGCGCTGCAGCGGCAGCAGCGGGCAGATGCTGGAACACCAGCCGCTCTTGCCTTTGAGCAGAAACCCACCGGCGAACGCCGACGCGATGATGACGGCCAGCACCACGCCCATCGCCGGTCCGCTGCGGTCCAGGCCGGCCAATCGCGCTCCCGCGATACCGAAGAACAGGCCGGCGGCGATCAGGAAGCTGTTGCGCGTCCACCGGCCGGGCGCGGTGGCCGCCCGGCTGAACCCGGCCACCCGGGGCAGTTGATTCGACGCCGACAGTGGGCAGATATTGCGCCACACCCCTGGCGCGATGAAGAACAACGCCGGCCACAGCGGCACGATGACGCGGAAGAAGACGAACAGTCCCGCGGCCGGCCGGACGAACAGTGTCACCACCACCGCGAGATACGCCAGTACGCTGATGACCCGGATCCCGAGCCATGTCCGGCGCGAAATCTTGTGCGGCAGTTCGGCATACGACGGGAACAGGTCCCGGGTTCCGGTCGGATCGATGCCCAGGGCCCGCTCGGCCAGCCGCAGCCCCGCCGGCCGGACCTCGGCCGTCGCGGCCGCCGGGACCGGGACGTCGACGAGCTTGATCACCTGCATGGTCCGGGTGGGGTCGTGGGCGGCCGTGGCGACCGGCGCCGGCTCCCCACTCGACAGCTTCGGAGCGTGTACGACGAGAATCTCCGTGCGTCCCAAGCGGATCACGTCGCCGGTCGACAGCGTGCCCCGTCCGGTCAGCGGCACCCCGTTGACGGTGCTGCCATTGCTGCTGCCGAGGTCGACGACCGACAGCGCCGTCGGCGTCGGAACCAGGCGCAGATGGCGGCGGGACACCTCACTGTCGGCGAGGTTGACGCCGTCGCACTCGCGGCCGAACTGCACCGGCCTGCTGAGCGTCATCCGGCGAGCGGGCCGGCCCCATTCGCGGATCTCGATCACCGGCGGCTCAGCCATGGTCAGCTCCCCGAGAACTCGTCACCACGCAGCGCCCGGATGATCTGGGCGAAATCGCTGGTGGTCAGCTTAAATCGGCCGGCCCGAGTCCGCCGCCCGATCGGCACTTCCGGAACGCAAATCGCAGTCAGTCCCCGGTGCGTACGAACTTGTCGGTGAAATCGCCACCCTTGCATTCGCCGCCGGTCGAAGTGTTGGTGCCTCGACCCTCCAGCGTCGGGATCGGATCCTGAAGATCGGTCGGTAGCGGATATTCCGCGATGATCTTGACGTGCGTGGTCCCCCCGAGCGCGCACGGGACGGTGCCCTCCTCGGTACGCGTCCACTTACCCGCGGCGAAGATCAGCGTGACCACACCGTCCATCGCGTGGAAAGCGCTGATGCACCGGTCTCCCGTGCGCAGGCACTGCGTACGGACCTGCAGATCCGGCGCCCCCGGGCCGAAGCCGCCGACCGTGTACACGATGTTCTCGTGGTAGCGGCCGTGCAATGTCGAGGCCGGTGATGTGGTGCGCGGCGGCAGACCGGCGGGGTCGGACACGCCGCTCAACTCGCCGTCACCGGTGCGGGTGAAGGTAACTGTCCGCTTCACGCTGCTGCAGCCGTTGACGGCGCTGCGCGTCGTCTCACCGGTCAAGGTGCCGTCGGGCTTGGGGGTCAACGTGAAGACCACCCACACCTCGGTCGGCGCCTCACCCGGTGCGTCGGTACATTTCACGGCCCCGGTCCCGACGGCGACCCAGTCGCCCGAGATCTGGTCGAACGTCATGTTCGACACCACGGGGACGGCGCTCTTTCCGGTGTACGACGCGTTGGCGATGCACCCGTTGGCGCCGCACGACGACCGCACGTCCCATTGGCCCGTGATCGCGGGTCCGCCGGGGATCGCCGTGCCCTGGAGATCGGTGGCCGGGCCGTATTCGGCGCGGTACCTGCCGCTGAAGCCGGTACCCGCGGCTGTCGGCGACATGGTGTGCGTCGGCGGCGTCCCGATCGGGTGGTCGCCACCCCCGAACAGTTGCACCCCGGCGAACACCACGCCGGCGACGACCAACAGGGCGACCACCGCCAGGACCGCAATGAGCGCCCCGGACCGTGACGACCGCGGCGGTGGCGAGGTGAACTGCTGTGGCGGCAGGTTCAGCGGCTGCGGTGCGTGCCGTGTGGACGGTGGGGGTGCCGGCGCGGCCATGGTCTGCTGATTGCGGAAGTCGTTGGTGGCCATCGGCATTGGTTGGCGGGACTGCTGCTGCAGGGCCTGCGCGAACTCACCGCAGCTGGCGAAACGCGCCGCAGGCGTCTTCGACATGGCCCGCGCCAGGACCGGATCCAGGCCACGGAGTTCGGGCCGGTGCTCCCCCAGCGACGGCGCCGGTGCGGTGACGTGCTTGGTGATGACCACCGCCGGGTTGCTGTCGGCGTACGGCGGGTTCCCGGTGAGGAGCTGGAATGCCGTGCACGCCAAGGCGTATTGATCCGTGCGGCCGTCCATCCCCTCGCCCCGGAGCTGCTCCGGCGCCGCGTACGCGACCGTCCCTACCGCCATGTTGGTCGCGGTGAGCCCCGCCGAGTCATTCATGGGCCGGGCGATCCCGAAGTCGGCGAGGTAGATGCGGGAGGTCTCGGCATCCAGCAAGATGTTGGCCGGCTTCACATCTCGGTGCAGCAGCCCCCGCCGGTGCGCATGGTCCAGCGCCGAGGCCACGGCATGGATGATGGGGAGCGCCACCTCGGGCGGCATGCCGGCGGGATAGTGCTCGCGCAGCAGCTGTGCGGCATCGGTCCCGGCCACGTAGTCCATCGAAATCCAGAGCTGGCCGTCGCACTCGCCGCGGTCGTGGACGCCGAGGATGTTGGGATGCGACAGCGTGGACACCAGGTCCGCTTCGCGCAGAAACCGCGGTCCGTACTCCGGATCCGACGTCAGCTCGGCCGACAGCACCTTCACGGCGTCCAGCCGCGGCAGACGCGGATGCGAAGCGAGGTACACACTGCCCATCCCGCCCGCGCCGAGTTTCCGCCGGATGGTGTAACCGGCGAAAACCTGACCCTCGGTGAGCAACACGGGCAAATCGTAGGCCCGCCGTGGTGTCGATGCAGGCAACGTCGACAAATCCGCCCAGCGGACCAGTTCGGTCCATCGGGGCCGTGATCTCGATACAGTCCGACGATGCACGCCGCCCTGAACCGTCTCGCCGATGAATTGCCCGACGGCGCGCTGATCACCGATTCCGACATCATCGAGCGCTACCGCCGGGATTCGGCAGCCGATCCGCACGCCGGCACCCCCGTCGCCGTGGTGCGTCCCGCCAGTACCGCTGACGTTCAGCAGGTGTTGCGGTGGGCCGCCGAACACCATGTCGCCGTGGTGCCGCGCGGCGCCGGATCGGGCCTGTCCGGCGGGGCCGACGCCGTCGACGGTTCCGTCGTGCTCAGCACCGAACGGATGCGGGACATCCGGATCGATCCGGCCACCCGGACCGCGGTGGTGCAGCCGGGCCTGACCAACACCGAGGTCAAGCGCGCGGCCGCCCAACACGGCCTGTGGTATCCGCCGGACCCGTCGTCCATCGACATCTCGTCGATCGGCGGCAACGCAGCGACCAACGCGGGCGGTCTGTGTTGCGTGAAGTACGGCGTCACCGGTGATTACGTGCTCGGCATGGAGGTGGTGCTGGCCGACGGCACGGCGCTACGGCTCGGTGGCCCGCTGCTGAAAGACGTTGCAGGACTGGCGTTGACGAAATTGTTCATCGGGTCCGAGGGCATTCTGGGCGTCATCACCGAGCTCACGCTGCGGTTGATCCCGGCGCAACCGCCCGCGTCGACCGTGGTGGCCCTGTTCGACTCCGTCGAGGACGCCGCCAACGCGGTGGTCGCCATCACCGCTGAAATCCGGCCGGCGATGCTGGAATTCATGGACCACGCGAGCATCAACGCCGCCGAGGACCACATGCGGATGGGTCTGGACCGGTCCGCCCGGGCCATGTTGTTGATGCAGTCCGATGCGCCGGGAGCCGCCGCGGCGGAAGTGGCGACCATGGTCAGCAAATGCGAGAAGTGTTGCGCCACAGAGGTTTTCGCCACGGACGATCCGGCCGAGGGAGCCGCGTTCACCGCCGCCCGCCGCGGCATGTTCGGCGCGGTCGAGAAGCTGGGCAGCTTGTTGCTCGAGGACGTGGGCGTCCCGATCCCGCAACTGCCGGCGTTGGTCACCGGGGTCGAGGACATCGCCGACACCTGCGATGTGCAGATCTACATGGTGGCGCACGCCGGCGACGGCAACACGCATCCGATAATCGTGTACGACCCCACCGATCCCGACGCCACCGACCGCGCCGAGCGCGCGTTCGCCCGCATCATGGAGCTGGCCATCGGGCTCGGCGGCACCATCACCGGCGAGCACGGCGTCGGACGCCTCAAGCGGGACTGGCTGCCCAATCAGTTGGGCGACGACGTCATGGCCCTGACGCGGCGCATCAAGGACGCACTCGATCCACAGGGCATTCTCAATCCCGGTGCGGTGCTGCGCTAGTCACCTCGACGTGCGCCCGGACCCGTCCGGCGTCGTCACACCAGCCCTTGCTCGCGGCGTATGCCAGCATCCCGGCCAGATTCTGCCGCCACGCGTCGTCGTCACCGCGGCCGGCCAGGGCGGTCAGTACATCCGGCGCAACCCAGGCGTGCTCGGGCACCTCGACGACCACCTTGAAGGCCGTGAAGTCATCCGGTTCCCGCACCTCGACTGCTGGTGGGACCTCGGTGGGGTCGATGTGCAGGTACATCCGCGCTCCTTTGTCGACAGTCGCCGCCGATTGTGGGTGCGATCACCGGTCACCGACCGCGCCTGTCCCACCCCGTGGTGTGAAAAGTCGATCTCACGTGCGCGTCGCCTGGCGGTAACCATCGGTCCGTACAGTCGCTGGCATGTCCGAAGAACCCACGAGCCTCGCCGAGCAGACCTTCCGGGATCTGCTCACCGCGGCCATCACGCGGGGAGAACGGCCGCCACCCACCACGATTCTGGGCCCCACCTGCTGGATTGCGCTCGACGCGCTGGCCCGCGAGCACCCCGATGCCACGCCCGAACGCGTGGTCGCCGCGTTCGACGCGTTCGCGATCGAGCACCAGGCCACCGACCTGGTCGAGATCGACGTCGAGGCCGAGGTTGATCCCACGACCACGCGTGCAGCCGAGTACGCCGCCATCGACGCGCTGGTGGCGCAATTGACCATCACCTATCCGAACATCGACCCCCGGACCGTGACGGCCGTGGTGCGCCGGATCCACGCCGATTTCCACGATCACACAGTGCGGGACTTCATCCCGCTGTTCGTCGAGCAGGCCGCGCACCGCAAACTCGCCTAGACCGACCGGCTTCGTGACCGGCACGACCCTGGCAAGGTAGTGCCCGTGTCCACTCACCTGACCGACGAAGAGGCCCTGCTCGTCGAAACCGTGCGCGCGTTCATCGACCGCGACGTCAAGCCCACGGTGCGCGACGTCGAACACGCCAACACCTACCCCGAGGCGTGGATCGAGCAGATGAAGCAGATCGGCATCTACGGGCTGGCCATCCCCGAGGAATACGGCGGCTCCCCGGTGTCGATGCCGTGTTATGTCGAAGTGACGCAGGAACTTTCACGCGGCTGGATGAGCCTCGCCGGCGCCATGGGCGGGCACACCGTGGTGGCCAAGCTGATCGGCCTGTTCGGCACCGAGGCGCAGAGGCAGACGTACCTGCCGCGCATGGCCACCGGCGAGCTGCGCGCAACCATGGCCCTCACCGAACCGGGCGGCGGCTCGGATCTGCAGAACATGTCGACCGTCGCGCGCCGCGATGGTGACGACCTGGTGATCAGCGGGTCCAAGACGTGGATCAGCAATGCGCGCCGGTCGGGCCTGATCGCGCTGCTGTGCAAGACCGATCCCACCGTCGAGCCACGGCACAAAGGCATTTCGGTGGTACTCGTCGAGCACGGCCCCGGGCTGACGGTGTCACGTGATCTGCCCAAGCTGGGCTACAAGGGCGTCGAATCCTGCGAGCTGACGTTCGACGGCTACCGCACGCCCGCGTCCTCGACCCTCGGTGGCGAGCCGGGCAGGGGTTTCGGTCAGATGATGAAAGGCCTTGAGACGGGCCGGATTCAGGTCGCCTCGCGGGCCCTCGGCGTCGCCACCGCCGCGCTGGAGGACGCGCTCAAATACGCGCAGGAGCGCGAGAGCTTCGGTCTGCCGATCTGGAAACACCAGTCGGTCGGCAATTACCTGGCGGACATGGCCACCAAACTCACGGCCGCGCGCCAGCTGACGCGGTATGCCGCCGAACGCTACGACAGTGGCGAGCGCAGCGACATGGAGGCCGGCATGGCCAAGCTGTTCGCGTCCGAGATCGCCATGGAGATCGCGCTCAACGCCGTCCGAATCCACGGTGGCTATGGCTATTCCACCGAATACGACGTCGAACGCTACTTCCGCGACGCCCCGCTGATGATCGTCGGCGAGGGCACCAACGAAATCCAGCGCAATGTCATCGCCGCGCAGTTGGTCGCCCGTGGTGGGCTGTGATGGATAAGGGACGCGCCGGCAACGTCATCGGGTTCGTCCTCGCCGCGGCAGTCGTCGGTGCGTTGACCGGTCTGACGGCAGGCAGCTTCCGGGCGCTGCTCGACTACGCGACGCAGTGGCGCACCTCGCTGTCGCACTGGTCGCACGGAAGTTGGTGGGGCCCCATCGTTGTCGTGGCCATCTGCGCCGTCTGCACCGCGGTGGCCGCGTCGTTGGTCTGCCGTGTGGAACCGCACGCCGAGGGCAGTGGCATCCCCCGCGTCGAGGCTGTCGTCGCCGGCCGCGCCGAGCCGGGCCGCTTCAGAATCCTCCCGATCAAGTACGTCGGTGGGTTGCTGTCCCTCGGGTCCGGCCTCGCCCTCGGGCGCGAAGGACCGTCGGTGCAGATGGGTGGGTCCATCGCCATCATCGTCTCCTCGGCGACGCGGCGCTCCCAAGCCGACCTTCGCGTCCTCGCCGCCGCCGGAGCTGCCGCCGGCTTGGCGACCGCGTTCAACGCGCCGATCGCCGGCGGTGTCTTCGTCCTGGAAGAACTCGTCAAGCGCTTCGACCCGCGCACCACGGTGGCCACCCTCATCGCGTCCGCGTCCGGGTTCATGGCGGCCCTCCCGTTCGTCGGCTCCGGCAGTGAATTCCAGGTGCCGCCCCTGGCCGATCCGCAGCTGGCCGGCTCCTGGTGGGTATTGGCCGTCGGCGTCATCGCCGGCGTGCTGGGCGTCCTCTACAACAAGGCCATCATGTTCGGCCTGCGCACCGCCGACACCAGCCGGTGGCCGGTCGAGGTCCGGGCCGCGCTCATCGGCGCCGGTGTCGGGGTACTGGTCTGGTACTCCCCCGACCTTGCCGGTGGGGGTGACCAGCTCACCCAGGAGGCGCTGCTCGGCCACGGTGCCATCGGTGCCGTCACCGCGGTGCTGGTGCTGCGGTTCATCCTCGGTGTCGTCTCGTATGCGGCGGGCACGCCCGGCGGTCTGTTCGCGCCGATGCTCGTCCTCGGCGCCGATGTCGGATTGATCGTCGGCCTGATCGCGACGCAGCTGGCGCCGCATTCAGCACCCGCCCCGGCCGCACTGGCCCTCATCGGCATGGCGGCGTTCTTCACAGCCACCGTCCAGGCGCCGGTGACGGGACTCATCCTCGCCACCGAGCTCACGGGCAGCACCAACCAACTGCCGCCGATGCTCGGTGCCTGCGCGACGGCGCTGCTGGTCGCCATCGCGCTCGGGTCCCGCCCGATCTACGACCTGCTCACCGACCGGGCCGCCGCCGCGACCGCGACGCCCTAGTGTCCTGCGCCGTAAATTAGTTGATTAATTGTAGAATTGGCGGGTGGGAACCAGGGGTAGGCCGGTAGTCGAGTTGGTGTTGACCGACGACGAACGTGAGACGTTGCAGCGGTGGGCCCGTCGATCGAAGTCCTCGCAGGCGTTGGCCCAACGTTGTCGGATCGTGTTGGGTTGCGCGGCAGGGAAATCCAACAAGGAAGTCGCCGCTGATGAAGGTGTGTGGCCGCAAACGGTCGGCAAATGGCGTGGACGGTTCCTGGAGGCGCGACTGGAGGGTCTGGCCGATGAGCCGCGTCCTGGTGCGCCGCGCAAGATCACCGACGAGGCGGTCGAGCAGCTGATCGTGGCCACGTTGGAGCGTCAACCCAAAGGCGCCACGCACTGGTCGCGGTCTTCGATGGCGGCTGAGACCGGGTTGTCGAAGTCAACGGTCGGACGGATCTGGAAGTCGTTCGGCCTCAAGCCGCATCAGGTGGACACCTTCAAGATCAGCAACGACCCGCAGTTCGTCGACAAGGTCCGTGACGTCGTGGGGTTGTATCTGGACCCGCCGGAGAAGGCACTGGTGCTCTGCGTCGATGAAAAATCGCAGATCCAGGCCTTGGATCGCAGCGCGCCGGTGCTGCCGATGATGCCCGGCATGCCCGAGCGCCGCACCCATGACTACGTGCGGCACGGAATCACCACCTTGTTCGCCGCCCTGGATGTGGCCACCGGCGAGGTCTACGGCTCGATTCACCGCCGGCACCGCGCGATCGAGTTCAAGAAGTTCTTGACCAAGTTGGACAACACCGTGCCCGCTGACCTGGACGTCCATCTGATCTGCGACAACTACTCGACGCACAAATCGCCGACAGTAACCAAATGGCTTGCCGCCCATCCCCGATTCCACATGCACTTCACCCCGACCTACTCGTCGTGGCTCAACCAGGTCGAGCGGTGGTTCGGGTTACTCACCGACCAGAAACTGCGCCGCGGCGTTCACCGCTCAATTCAGGCCCTCGAGAAGGACATTCGCGAGTGGATCGCAGACTGGAACGACAACCCCCGCCCGTTCAACTGGACCAAGACCGCCGACGAGATCTTCGAACGACTCGGTTCATATCTTCAACGAATTCCCGGCGCAGGACACTAGCTCAGCGCAGGTTTCCGGCGTATCTGCTTGCCAGCGCGCCGATTTCGATGAGCCACAACAGGGTGTCGCGGGCAGTCTCCTCGAACGGCCGGGCGACGATGCCGAGGTCCTCGGTGGTGGGCGACGTGTCGAAGCGGGTGTCGCGTTCGGCGAGTTCGACGGTCTCGACGTCCGCCGGCAGGTGCACGCTGTCGGGCAACACCTTGTTGAACAGCTCCACGAACCGGCTGAAGGGCTTGGCCACGATGGACGGTGTGGTCACGAACGGCAGCCACCGTCCGGTGATCTTGTGCAGCGTGCCGTGCATCAGGTCGCCGGTGAGGTGATGCCCGGGCACCACGTAGCGGCGCGGACCTCGGCCCGGCACCAGGCATGCGGCGACCACATCGGCAGTGTCGCGGACGTCGACATAGTGGGCACCGCCCGTCGGCCACACCGGAAGCCAGCCCTTCACGATCCACGCGAACAGCTCGGACTGCGTTCCCAGGTATGGATCGTGCGGCCCCAACACGCCGCCGGGATACACCGCCACCACGGGCGCCCCGGTCGACTGCAGCGCCCGAATCTGTACCTCTGATTCACGTTTGGACTTGGCGTAGGGCCGGTCGACGTCGCCCAGCGGCAGGTCGGGCCCGCCGCCGTCGCGGCAGGTGAGGGCCACCGTCGACGAGATGTGCACGATGGGATCCAGGCCGTGCTCCACCGCACCGCCCACCACCAATTCCGTTGCGCGCAGGTTGGTCCGGGTGATCTCGGCGGCCCGGCGCGCGTCGAGACTGAATACCGCAGCGGCGTGCACGACGGCGTCCACGCCGTCGAGTCCCGCGGCGACCACCTCGGGGTCCAGCACATCACCGACGACGATGTCATCCACCGAAACACCCAGCGGTTCAAGCGATATCGACACCTGCTCGGCCCGGCGCACCAGCATCCGCACCTCGTGTCCGTCCCGGATCAGCGCGGCGACGATATGCGCACCGACAAAGCCCGTCCCCCCGGTCACCAGAACCTTCATCGTCCGTCCTTCCCAGGGACTCGCCGGCCATTGTCGCCCGCACCCTATCCCCGGCCAGCGATCATTCGCTGGAAAACAGGATCACGCTTCGGCGTCGGTATCGACACCGCCTCCGGTGACGACCTCCTTGAGCGTCTCGACCGCGTGCCGGCCGATGTCGACGGAGTTCTGAACGATTCCGGAAATACCTTCTGTGACTTCGCCTCTGATGATGTCCGCGGCATTGTCGACGATGTCCGACGCCTTCTCCACGGAATGCACGGCGACGTCGCGTGCGGCGTCGAACGAGTCCTTGGGGTTGAGCGGCATCGCGGCCTCCTCCGGTTGTCGGTTAGCCAAGAGGGTAGACAGCGGTCCAAGAACAAGTTGCGTGTTTGCCCCCGAGACTGAGTTTGTGTGTCAAATCGGGGCGGAATGTGGCACACAAGCCCGTGTTCGCGGCGCCACTTCCCTGCCACGATGAGGAGTGCGGCATGGTGGACGGATGAGCACCGAGTGGGACTCCGTGGGCCGGGCGAACTACGTGTTGTTCACGAGCTACCGCAAGGACGGCACTCCGGTGTCGTCGCGGGTCTGGATCGCCCCTGACGACGGCAAGCTTTACTTCTTCTCCGAAGTCGGCGCGTATAAGGTCAAACGTATACGCCGCAATGCCTCAGTCACGTTGCAGCCCTGCGATGTTCGCGGCAAGCTCACGCCGGGAGCGCCCGCGGTCGAGGGCACCGCGCGGATCCTCGACTTCGCGGACAGTCCAAGAGTGCGCAAGATCATGAACCGCAAGTACTGGCTGTTGGGGCCGCTCAGCGAGTTCGGCGTTTGGATCACCCGGCGTCAGCAAGCGTCGTTCGCCATCGAGATTTCTCCCCGCAGATAACCAACCCGCCGCGAGCCACCCGCGCGTCGTGCGTCTGCCCGGCAGCCAATTGCCCGGTTGTTCTAGCGGCGCCGATCACGTTCCCGGCGGATGCGGTCGCTCACGATGCGCTCGACCAACAGCGGGACGAACGCCCGAATACGAGCGTCCACGAACTGCATCGCAGCCTCCCGGCACCAGCCCATGATCTCCATGTCCCGCGCACTGTCGTGGCGCCCCTCTCGAAGAGCAAGTTTCGCCGCAACCCCGGTGATCCAGTCCGGACGCGCGGTGTTGCAGCCCGGCTGATGTAGCACGGTCATGGCTGCGCCGCCGACAGCTCGATCGAATTCTGTTGACGGGCGGTAACATCACCATTCGGTACGCGATGAGATGGCCGGACGAACAACAGCGTGCAGTCCGAACCTTTCAAGGTCTTGCGCATATCGTCACTGGTCAGTTCCGCCACCAGTTCCGTGTCGTCGCCGGGCACGATGACGAGCTGGTCGATGCACGCACTCTGCCGTAACAAGTTGCCCAGATGTCCCGGCATCGCCAGCGTGACCGACTCGAGATGAGCGTTGGCCGCGGCTCTCAGGTATCGCGCCAGAGCGACATGCACCGGATGCCTGACATCGGCCGGCTCACCCGAATGCGACCAGGGCTCCAACATCAGGACCGGCGCATCCCGCCATGCCGAGTCCGCCTTGGCAGCCTTGAGTACGGCCGTGGCGGAGGCTGATTCGTCCAGTACGGCCACGATCCATTTGCGATGGTCGAACTCTCGGTGTGTCCGGCGGATGATCGCTACCGTGCCCGGAGCGTTGCGGGCCAGCTCGACGGCCGTGGATCCGCGGGGTGCATCCGGCGTGTCGTGCGTTCCGCGGTCGCCGACGCACACCAGCGCCGCACGGCGGGATTCTTCGGCAAGGCAGTCAGCCGGACTGCCGGAGAGTATCTCCGACTCCAGCTTGACGTCGATGTGCGTGTCGGCCACCGCTTTCCAGGCCTTGTGCAACGCGTGCTGCGCCCGGTGGATGCTCTGCTGACGGTCAGGTTCTTCCGCGTCGATGACGTGGACCAGCCGCAAAGTGGTGTCGCGGCTCGCCGCCTCGAGTGCAGCCCACCGGGCCGCACGCCGCGCATGTTTGGACCCGTCGATACCGACCACGACCGGATTGACTGTTGCCTGGGTGTTCATCGGAAGTCCTTGTGCCGTAGTGGTCCGGAGATCCGTCGATCTCCGAAGACATCTGACCGCACCGCCTGCACCGGGCCTAGTGTCGAAGGTCCCTGGGGAGGTCCGAAAAATGCTCTGCCGGGAAAGCTGCGGCGGCTGCGCTACTGATGACTTCCGACCCTGTGCGCAGCGTCCACACCGCCGCAGGCTTCAAGGTGCACGTCCCTGCTGCCGTGAAGGACGCCTCATGACGAAAGCCACCATTCCCCTCGCGGAAATCGAAGGTGCGGTGCTTCTGGCCTGCCGGGCACCGTCGATCCACAACAGCCAGCCGTGGAAATGGGTTCTCGAAGCCGCCACGCTGAAGCTGTACCTCGATACCGACCGGCTGCTCACCACCGACCGTTCAGGGCGCCAGGCACTGTTGAGCTGCGGCGCGGCATTGGATCATCTCAGGGTGGCGATGGCCGCAACCGGTTGGACCACCAAGGTCGACCGCTTTCCCGATCCGGACAACCATCAGCACCTCGCGAACATCCGCTTCCGCCCGGCCCGCGACGTCACTCCGGCACAACGGCGGGCAGCGGACGCAATATTGAGCCGACGAACCGACCGACTTCCGTTCGGCGCCGTCGACGACCGGAAGGCACTGGAAAATCTGCTGCGGCAGGCGGTGGGCAATCGCCCCACCCGGATTGACGTCCTGGCCGCCCAGCAACGCACCGAACTGGCTGAGGCGTCACACCTGACCGACGTGCTCCGGATGTACGATGCCACCTATCACGCCGAATTAGATTGGTGGACCGCCTCTTTCGAAGCCACGACCGGCGTCCCGCACAGTGCGTTGATCTCGGCCGCAGAAAGCGACCGGGTGGACATCGGACGCTCTTTCCCGGTGATCCATGCGCGCGAGCGACGACCACACACCGGCGATGACCAGGCCGTCGTGGTGGTCGTCTCCGCTCTCGGCGACACCCGCGAGGACGTCCTGGCGTGCGGCGAGACATTGTCGACAGTGCTGCTGGAAGCCACCGTCGCGGGCCTAGCCAGTTGCACGCTCACCCATCTGACCGAGCACCCGGCCACCCGCGACATCATCAGCACGCTCACCGGTCACCCGCTGCCCCAGGTGTTGGTCCGCATCGGCACCGCCCCAGCCCTGGAGGACGTCCCGCCACCGACACCGCGACGCCACCTGACGGATGTCTTCCGCTTCCGGCCACATGGCCCTGACGATCGGAAGTGACGACGGAGCACCGGGTTCGGCAGCCCGCTTCCGCATCAGTCGGCCCGCTACGCACAGCGCGGCGGCAAGCGCGAAACCGGTAGCCGGCTGCATCTTCATGTGATCGACGATGGCACGTCACCTCGGCCGTTCACTAGGGCACATGGACCCATGGTCGCGGTCGAGCGGCCTGGCTCAAGAGGTCACTGTGACCGGTGACTAGGGACCAATGCCCCTGCCGCCGACACCGCCATCACACCTACCGTCGACGAATAGTCAGCTCGGTGGAGTCAGGAGAGTGTGGAGATGTACAAGTCAGCTTCACCGTCATCGGCCGTCGTGGTCGGCATCGACGGCTCGCGGTGGTCGGTCGACGCTGCCTTGTGGGCGGTCGATGAAGCCGTCAGTCGCGATGTGCCCCTGCGCCTGCTGTACGTGGTCGAGCCACGGGGTCATGGTGCCGTCGATCCTCAGCAGGAAGCTCAAGACCTGGCGTGCGCCGACGTCTCCGTGCGGCGCGCGCTGGTCGCGGTGGAGTCCACCGAGAAGCCGGTCAAAGTGGAGTGGGAAGTACTGCAAGGGCATCCCTCCCGTGTCCTGTTGGACGCCAGCCGATCTGCCGATCTGCTGTGTCTCGGCTCGCTCGGCATCGCGCATGCCACGGGGCACCGACTCGGTTCCACCGCGGCGACATTGGCCACGTCCGCACCGTGCCCGGTGGCCATCGTCCGTAGCGGCAACCACCATGGGGTGATGCAGCCCCGGCACGTCGTTGTCGAGGTCGATGAAAGTCCCGACAGCGCCGTGGTTCTCGAGGCCGGGATCAGCGAGGCCCGGCTGCGCCGGGCGCCCCTGACGGTGCTCGCGGTGCGGCAGACGGCACCGTCGGACGGACGGGACAAAGTGCACGACGAAGGCGTGCAGGCACGTCTGGACCGACGTCTGGCCCGGCACCGCCTGGCCAACCCGGACGTCGAGTTCAACCCTGTCGCAATCCGTGGTTCTACGATGAATTATCTTGATCGCCAAGCCGATTCGATCCAGTTGCTGGTGATCGGCAGACATCGCAGACCTGGGATGGGTGAGATCGTGGGAACCGCACGTTCGGCCTCGCCCCAGGTGAACTGCACGGCACTGATCTGCCAACATAATCAGCGCCTGTAGCCGGAGCCTGGCCTATCGTCATGGACAGGACGTCAACACTGAAAGCACGCCGGTGGCGCGCAGAAGGGCACGCGAATGGTCACAGTATTCCTCGTCGATGATCATGAAGTCGTGCGCCGTGGACTCATCGACCTGTTGAGTGCGGACCCCGATCTGCAGGTCATCGGCGAGGCCGGCACCGTGGCGCATGCGATGGCGCAGATTCCCGCGCTCAGGCCCGATGTCGCCGTCCTCGATGTGCGTCTGCCGGACGGCAACGGCATCGAGCTGTGCCGCGATCTGCTGTCGCGGCTGCCCGAACTGCGGTGCCTGATGTTGACGTCGTTCACCTCTGACGAGGCCATGCTCGACGCGGTCCTGGCCGGCGCGAGCGGATATGTCATCAAGGACATCAAGGGCATGGAACTGGCCGAGGCGATCAAGGCCGTCGGTGCCGGCCGGTCCCTGCTGGACAATCGTGCCGCCGCGGCGTTGATGGCGAAGCTTCGCAACGCCGCCGAGCGGTCCGACCCACTTTCGGGCCTGACCGATCAGGAACGGGTGCTGTTGGATCTGCTCGGTGAAGGCTTGACCAACAAGCAGATTGCCGCCCGAATGTTCCTGGCGGAGAAGACGGTCAAGAACTACGTGTCGCGGCTGCTCGCCAAACTCGGCATGGAACGTCGCACCCAGGCCGCGGTGTTCGTGTCGAAGCTGGACCGGCCGCGGCGCTCTGACGACTGATATGCCCGCGGCGTCAAATTCCTGGCGCGCGACTGCCGCGATGGCAGAATCACCCATGTGACACGCCAAGACAGCAGCGCCGGCCATCCGCTGCGAGCGCCACTCTCTGGGCTCCGGCTGCGTGAACTCCTCACCGAGGTTCAGGACCGCGTCGAACAGATCATCGAGGGCCGTGACCGGCTCGACGGTCTGGTCGAGGCGATGCTCACGGTCACGTCCGGTCTCGAACTGGACGAGACGCTGCGCACCATCGTGCACACCGCGATCGAGCTGATCGACGCCAGGTACGGCGCCCTCGGGGTACGGGGCACCGACCACGAGCTCGTCGAATTCGTCTACGAGGGCATCGATGAGGAAACCCGCTGCAAGATCGGCCCGCTTCCCCAAGGGCGCGGCGTGCTCGGCGTACTGATCGACGAGCCCAAACCCATTCGGCTGGAAGACATTCGCACCCACCCTGCCTCGGTGGGGTTTCCCGAGAACCACCCGCCCATGCGTACGTTCCTCGGTGTACCGGTGCGCATCCGCGACGAAGTCTTCGGCAACCTGTATCTGACCGAGAAGGCGTCCGGGCAGCCCTTCAGCGAAGACGACGAAGTGCTCGCCCAAGCGCTGGCCGCGGCGGCCGGCATCGCCATCGACAACGCACGGCTCTACCGCCAGTCGCAGCAACGCCAGGCCTGGATCGAGGCCACCCGCGACATCGGTACCGCCCTGCTGTCCGGAACCGAGCCGTCGCGGGTGTTCCGCCAGATCGCGGCGGAAGCACGCTCCCTGACAGACGCGGATGCGACGCTGATCGCGGTTCCCGAGGACGACGATGCGCCGAGTAGCGAGATCACCGAACTCCAGGTCATCGACGTCGTCGGCGATGTCCACGCATCGCTGGGGGCACTGGGGGCCGACGGACCCATCGGCCGGGCGTTTCACGATCGGACGCCCCTGATCTGCCGGGCCGCGGAGTTGCCCGAAGCGATAGCGGTCGACATGACGTCGGCACTGGTGCTGCCCCTGCGCACCACCGAGAGCGTCATCGGGGTGCTGATCGTGCTGCGGCGTGCGGGCCGGCCGGACTTCACTCCGGATCAGCTGGACACGATGGCCGCGTTCGCCGACCAGGCCGCGCTCGCCTGGCAGCTGGCTGCCAGCCAGCGTCAGAAGCGCGAGCTGGACGTGCTGGCAGATCGTGACCGCATCGCCCGCGACCTGCACGATCACGTCATCCAGCGACTGTTCGCGGTCGGTCTCACGCTCCAGGGCGCGATCCCACGCGCCAAGTCCAGCGATGTGCAGCGGCGCATCACCGACTGCGTCGACGACCTCCAGGAAGTGATCACCGAAATCCGCACGGCGATCTTCGATCTGCACGGCAGCACCGCCTCCACCACCCGGTTACGTCAGCGCCTCGATGCCGCTGTCGCCTCCTTCTCCAGCCACGAACTGCACACCACGGTCCGCTACGACGGTCCGCTCTCGGTCATCGAACCCGATCTGGCCGATCACGCCGAGGCCGTCGTCCGCGAAGCGGTGAGCAACGCCGTTCGTCACGGTAAGGCCAGCGCCGTGAGCGTCACCGTCAACGTCGACAACGACTTGCGTATCGAGGTCGCCGACAATGGTCAGGGGCTGCCCGAGGGAATCACCGAAAGTGGCCTCGCGAACCTTCGCCGACGGGCGCAGGACACCGGCGGCGACATGACCCTCGAACCCGGCGTCGACGCCGGCACAGTCCTGCGGTGGTGGGCGCCGCTGCCCTGACGGGCGAGTCAGCCGTCGAGGACCACTGCCCTTGGCCGCCAACGAAGACAGGCCCGCTCCACCGCACGCGCTCGTCGGCAAAGGCCCTACGGCAAGTGACGTAATGCTCTGTCGCTCGTGTCGGGCCACCTGCAGGATCGTCGTATGAGAAACGAGCAGTGGGCGCGACCTGAATCGCTCCGCGTCGATCTCGACGACAGGTCTTGCGAGGTGAATCAGATGTCCGAGACGTTCCCCGATCATCAGACGATTTGCGCAGCCATGGCGCTGGCAACGCGTGCCCCCTCGGTCCACAACACGCAGCCGTGGCGGTGGCGGATCGGCTCGAACAGTGTGCACCTGTATGCGGAGTCGTCACTGCACCTGATTCATACCGACCCAGACGGACGCGACCTGTTGATCAGTTGCGGTGCGGCCCTGCACCACGCGACCGTGGCCTTCCACGCGCTGGGCTGGCAGCCGGCGGTGCGCAGATTCCCCAATCCGGCCGAACCCGATCATCTCGCCGCGATCGAGTTGACGCCCTGCACCCCGGAGCAACCCGACATCGCGCTCGCCGCCGCGATTCCGCGGCGCAGAACCGACAGGCGCTACTACAGCGGCTGGCCCGTGCCACTCGGCGACATCGCTCTGATGACCGCGCGTGCCGCCCGTCTGGGCATCGGACTCCGCCGGGTGAAGCTCAATGACGTCCTCACAAATGCACTGCGCCAAGCTGTTTCGCATCATGTGCACGATCCGGACTATCTCACCGAACTGACGGTCTGGAGCGGGCGCTACGCGTCCGTCGCCGGAGTGCCCGCTCGAAGTACGCCCACACCCGACCACAGCGCCGCGCTGCCCAGCCGCATCTTCGCCGGACCCGTGCTCAACCAGGCCGCAGGTACGACGGCCACCGATGACAACGGTTCGCTACTGGCGCTCGGCACCACGACCGACGCTCCGATCGATCGACTGCGGGCCGGCGAAGCAACGAGCGCAGTTCTGCTGACTGCCACCGCACAGGGACTGTCAACGTGCCCAGTCACAGAGGCATTGGAGAATCCCGCATGCCGAGCCATCGTCCGGTCGGACGTTTTCGGCGACGAGTTGTTCCCGCAGATGCTCATCCGGGTCGGCTGGGCACCCCTCAACGCCGATCCGCTGCCCGCGACCCCGCGCCGAGCGCTGACGGACGTCATTTCCCTTCTGCACGAAGACAACCCGGCGATGGGCTCACAGGCAGCTAGCGACGAGGAGGCGGATCGATGATCGCGCACCGCACCCGGATGTTCGCCCGGGTGCTCGGGCCCTACCTCGTCGTCGCGGCCGCTTCACTCGTCACCCGGGCCGATTACGTCAAGACACTGCTGCACACGTTCGGGGACAACTCCGTATGGCCCTGGATCACCGGCGCGTTCGTCTTACCGATGGGACTTGTCGTCGTCACACTGCACCCATACTGGCGCGGAGCTGCCGCCGCTACCGTGTCGGTCCTGGGCTGGTTGACGGTACTCAAGGGTGTGGCGTTGATGACGTTCCCCGGGGCGTACCTCACGACGGGACAGGAGGTGCTGGCCGGCGCACCGTGGTGGCAGGCCGGCGTGATCGTCACCGGACTGGCCGGGCTGTATCTCACCGTCATCGGATGGTCGCCGGATCGGCGCTCAGCCCCGTCCGTCGCCGTGCCTTCCGAGTCTTGACGCGCACCAACGACACTCGGCTCTACCAGCCACGGCGGGCGTGGCAGGTGCCGAAGGTCCCTACGACCGCGGTCCATCAGCCCTGCTCTCGAACCGCCGACAGGCGCAACATCATTCGCGAATACCGCACCGTTGGCGGGCCGGCCCGTAAAGGACATCGATGAACGACAACCAGCTCACCGCTCTCGATGCCGGATTCCTGCAGGCGGAGGATTCCGACAGTCATGCCAATCTTGCCGTCGCGGTGGTCGCCATCATGGAGGGCCCAGCACCGGACTTCGCCGAACTGCAGGCAGTGCTCGACGAGCGCTGCGCCACCCTCCCCCGCTGCCGACAGGTGTTGCACTCCTATCCGCTCGACCTCAGTGCGCCGGAATGGGTACCGGCAACCAATTTCGACATCACCCATCACGTCCGCCGGCTCACCGTCACAGCGCCCGGTGATGACACCGCGGTTCATCGCGCGGTGGCGGGCTTGATGGAGCGCCGCCTCGACAGATCCCGGCCATTGTGGGAAGCGTGGATGCTGGACGGTCTGGCTGATGGTCGCTGGGCGATCGTGGTGAAGCTGCACCACTGCATCGCCGACGGTGTCGCGGCGACAGCGATGCTCGCAGGCATCTGCGACAACCAGTGGGCGGACCACGATGAAATCCCCAACCTCCCTTCGGTATCGGACCAGCGTCCGTCGCGCGCCTTCAATCCGATCACGCTCGGCACTGATGCGTGGCGGATGGTGCGGTCGACGGCGCGCAGTGGGGTGCGGATGGCGTTCGGGGCCGCTCAACTCGTGGCCGGCGTGCTCACCACGTCGACTCAACCCCTCAACGGTCAACTCAGCGACATGCGCCGATTCAGTGCTGTCGAGGTCTCGCTGCAGGATGTCCGGATGGTCGCCAAACGGTTCAGCGTCACGGTCAACGACGTGGCTCTGGCTGCCATCACCGACGGTTTCCGGTCCGCGATGCTGCAGCACGACATGCAACCTTCGGCCGGGCCGATCCGCACCGTCGTGCCGGTTTCCGTCCGGCCGGCCGAACTACTCCACGTGCCCGACAACCGGGTTTCTGTGTTGCTGCCGGACCTACCCGTTGATCGGCCGGATCCGCTCGAACAGCTTCGGCTGGTCCACAAGAGGCTGACGACAGCGAAAGGCAGTGGGCAGCGCCAAGCCGGCTCCTTCGTGGTTGCCGCAGCCAATCTGATTCCGTTTCCGGTGATGGCTTCTGCCGTGCGGCTTTTGGGCCGGCTGCCGCAACACGGCGTCGTGGCCGTGACGACGAACGTCCCCGGCCCGAACCGGCGAATGCGCTTGATGGGCCGAAAGATCGCCGCGCTCGTGCCGGTGCCCCCGATTGCGATGGGAATGCGCACCGGTATCGCCATCATGAGCTACGCCGACCGCCTGACGTTCGGCGTCATCGGTGACTACGACGCCGAGCTCGAGGCTGACGAACTCGCCCGCGGCATCGAGCACGGAATCACTCACCTGATCGCCGTCGCGTCTGCTGCGACGCACACCCGCCGGCTGGGCAACCTGATGCTGCTCAGCGGCTAGACCCAGGCGTTACCCTCTGTCGCGCAACGCGTTATGCCGCGACCCACAGCGAAGGACTGGACCGTGATCGATCAGCAATGGGACTCGGACAACTCGATCCTCACCATTCGTCCCGAATCACCCTTGAGCACCGGCGATTTCGCCGCGCTCGCCCACACCGTCGACCCGAAGATCGAGCACGGCGACGACCTTGCCGGCCTGATCATCGATGCTCCCCGTTTCCCGGGGTGGGACAGTTTCGGCGCGATGGTGACCCACCTGCGATTCGTCCATGACCATCACCAACACGTGAAAAAGGTTGCCGTCGTGACCGATTCACCGATGGCAGGCATTGCACAGCACCTGGTTGCGCATTTCATCGCTGCGGAGATCCGGCCGTTTCCCGAAGGCCGGGTCGAAGACGCCAGGGCGTGGATCACCGGCGGCGGTCAAGCTGAGGACCCAAGACCCTAGTCGCCGCAGCCCGCTGAGCGCACAGTCGTCCTATGACGAGGACACACATTGCCGAGGCCGCGGTCTGCGGTGCGGCACTGCTGTACGCGGCACGCCGGTACTACCGCAACTGGGGTACGACAAAGGAAGAATGCGCAAGACGATTGCCGGGTGACGAGCTCGTGCGCTCACCTGCGCTGCAGTCGACCGAGGGCATCTTGATCGACGCACCGGTGCGCGTCGTGTGGCCCTGGCTGATGCAACTCGGCGAGGACCGCGCCGGTTTCTATACCTATGAAACGCTGGAAAGCCTGCTCAGTCGCGACTACCACGGCGACCACGCCATCCGTCCGGAATGGCAACGACTCGAACCCGGCAACCCGGTGCGCCTCACCCCGCCGGGATGGCTCGGCCGACGCGGGGGCGTCCTGCTGCGGGTCGCGAGCGTCGTCGACAAGCGGGCGATCGTGCTGCGTGGGACACCGCCGGATTTCCCGTGGGACGCGGTGTGGTCCTTCCATCTCGAACCCCATTGGGATGACCAGTGCCGCCTGCTGGTGCGCACCAGGGCGGGACTCCGTCACCCCGGCCAGGTCTTCGTCACCGAAGCGGCCGGTCCGGTGATATCGCTGACGGTTCGCGGCATGCTGCTCGGGATCAAGGAACGGGCTGAGTCGACTCCGGTGGGGACCTGCACCCCGGAACCCGCGGCCTGACCAGGTTTCTCGAGATCGGGCTGAGGGTATGGCTGCGACGGTGACCTACACCAGGTTCCGGCCGGCACTACGACCCTGGACTGTCGCCGTGCTCGCCGGACTCCTCGGTTACTGCGACTTCCCGCTTCAATGGGTCGTCGGGTCTCCGCTGAGCCCCACCCGGTCCTACATCAGTGAGCTGGCAGTCGCCGGCCAACCGTACTACCAGGTCTTCCGGATCGGTGACCTGGTCGCCGGCATCGGCCTCGCGATACTCGCGGGCGTCCTGGTCATCTGGCACCCCTCGTCACCGATGCGACTCGGGAGCACAGCGCTGGCGGTTGCCGCCGCCACTTCGATCGTCGACGCCCTGTCCCCCATGAGCTGCGCCCCGTCGGTCGACCCCCGGTGCTGGGCAGCCGATCACGCCGCATTGTCGACACAGCTGTCTCAGTTGCACACCGTCTCCGGCGTCGTCGGTTTCACCGCGGTCCTGTTCGCGATGGCGGCGTATGGCATTGCGTTGAGCAGTCGGCCGGCCACGCGTCATCTGGGATCGGCGGGCCTCACCTGTGCGGCAATCGGAGCGATACTCGGCGGCATCGAAATCGGCACTGCGCTCGCGGACACAGATTGGACGGGGCTGTTCGAGCGCATCCATGTTGCCCTTGTCGGCACGTTTCTCCTGACGTTGACTTTCGTCGTCGCGCGCGCCACAAGCCCGGCCACTCGACGATCAGTGGTCAGTTCGCTTCCGCACTGAATTGCGGGTCGCCATGGGCGACCGACGGCCTGGCACCCTCAGCCACCGATGGGCTCCCAACGCCAGTCCGTGACCTCGGGCAGATCCTCACCGTGCGTCCGGATCCACTCTCGGTGGCGGTCATGAGCCGCCACCATGTCCGCGCGCAGTGTGCGCACCGCCGGACCATCGAGTCCGGGCATCAGGTCGATGGCGTCGATCACCAGTTGGAAGCGATCCATCTTGTTCAGCACCAGCATGTCGAAGGGCGTTGTCGTCGAGCCCTCTTCCAGATATCCGCGCACGTGCATGTGCTGATGGTTGCGGCGACGGTAGGTCAGCCGGTGAATCAACGACGGGTAGCCGTGGTAGGCGAAGATCACGGGCCGATCGGTGGTGAACAGTGTGTCGTACTCCGCATCGGTCATGCCGTGCGAATGTTGGGTGTTCGACTGGAGGCGGAACAGGTCGACCACGTTGACGACGCGGATTTTTATCTCCGGCAAGTGCTTTCGCAGTATCGATACGGCGGCGAGCACCTCGAGAGTCGGCACGTCGCCCGCACAGCCCAGCACCACGTCCGGGACCGAGCCTCCGTCCGTGCTGGCCCATTCGAAGATGTCCGCGCCGCGTGCGCAGTGCACCGCCGCCTGCTCTGCCGTCAGCCACACCGGAGCGTCATTCTTCCCGGCGACGATCACGTTGATGTAGTCCCGGCTGGCCAGGCAATGCGCTGCCACCGACAGCAAGGTGTTGGCATCCGGCGGCAGGTAGATGCGGGCGATCTCGGCGCGCTTGTTGGCGACATGGTCGATGAAACCGGGGTCCTGGTGCGAGAAGCCGTTGTGGTCCTGACGCCATACGTGCGACGTGATCAGGTAGTTCAGGGACGCGATCGGCGCACGCCACGGCAACTGCCGACTTACCTTGAGCCACTTGGCATGCTGGTTCACCATCGAGTCGACGACGTGGGCGAAGGCCTCGTAACTGTTGAGCAGGCCATGGCGCCCCGTCAGCAGATAGCCTTCCAGCCAGCCCTGGCACATGTGCTCCGACAGGACTTCGAGCACGCGCCCGTCGCGAGCCAGATGCTCATCGCTCGGCAGAACCGTGGCGCTCCACTGTTTGTCGCTGACCTCGTATACCGCACCGAGCCGGTTCGACGCGGTCTCGTCGGGTCCGAACAACCTGAAGTTGCGGTAGCCGGCGTTGCGCACCATGACCTCACGCAGATACTTGCCGAGCACCCTGGTCGGTTCTGCCGTCGTGTCGCCGGGCCTGACCGTGGACACGGCGAATTCCCTGGCGGCCGGCAGGTGCAACGGTGTCAGCAACAGGCCACCGTTGGCATGAGGGTTCGCACCCATCCGATGTTCGGGCGCCGGCACGTTATCGGTGACCAGCGCTGTGGGACAACCTGTTTCATCGAACAGTTCGTCGGGGCGGTAGGAGTGCAGCCAGTCCATGAACTGTCGACGATGTTCGGGGTCGGTACGGACGTCGGCGAGGGGCACCTGATGCGAACGCCACGTGCCCTCGACGGGCAGGCCGTCCACCCATCGTGGTCCGGTCCAGCCTTTCGGTGTCCGCAGCACGATCATGGGCCACTGCGGGCGCGCCGGCGCCGAGGCCACGCGCGCCGCAGTCCGGATTTCGTCGATCATCGCCACGACGCGATCCAGTGCCGCCGCCATGTCCTGATGCAGCTGGTGCGGATCGTCACCGCTGACGTAGATCGGATGGTGCCCGTATCCCCGCAACAGACAGTCGAGTTCAGCGTCGGTGATCCGGGCCAGGACCGTCGGATTGGCGATCTTGTATCCATTGAGGTGCAGGATCGGCAGGACTGCGCCGTCGGTCGCCGGGTTGATGAACTTGTTGGAATGCCAGCTGGCCGCGAGCGGGCCGGTCTCTGCTTCGCCGTCGCCGATTACGCACGCCACCAACAGGTTCGGGTTGTCGAGCGCCGCACCGTAGGCGTGCGCCAGGGAGTACCCGAGCTCGCCACCCTCGTGAATGGAGCCCGGAACTTCAGGCGCCACATGACTGGGAACGCCACCGGGAAAAGAAAATTCGCGGAACAATGTCGCCATCCCGTGGCCATCACGGGTGATGTCGGGACGAGTTCGGCTGTAGCTGCCCTCGAGCCAGGCATTCGCGAACAGCGCGGGCCCGCCATGACCGGGACCGATGACGTACATCGCGTCGAGATCGTGCTCGATGATGGCGCGATTCACGTGCGCGTAGATGAAGTTCAGCCCGGGCGAAGTGCCCCAGTGGCCCAACGGACGGGGCTTGATGTCCTGTCGGGCCAATGGTGTTCGCAGCAGCGGGTTGCCCATCAGGTAGATCTGACCGGCCGTGAGATAGTTCGCCGCGCGCCAGTACGCATCGACCGATCGCAGGCGGGTAGCCGGTGACGAATTGCTCAGCTGACGTGTGGCGCTGGTCATCGGGTGGACTCGCGAGCGTGCGGCCGAGCAACGAGCACCGGGCAATTCGCCTGGTGAATCAGTTTGTGACTGGTGGACCCGAGCAGCAGTCCGGTGGCGTCTCCGCGGCCACGACTTCCCGTGACGACCAACTGGGCACGCTGGGCGTGGCTCAGGAGGACCTGCCCCGGGTTGCCGATCGCCGTGATGCGACGGACCACGACATCGGGGAACTTGTCCTGCCACCCTGCCAGTCGTTCAGCCAACAGCATCTCCTGCTGTTCCTCTCGAGCGCGTCCGGCCAGATCATTCCAAGGCGGTTCTTCGTAGTAGAAGTAGGCCGGCATATAGCTCCAGACGAGCACGGCGACGAGTTCTGCACCGCGCATCGAGGCTTCTTCGAATGCCCAGGCGATCGCCTCTTCGCAGTCCGGAGAGCCGCTGATCCCCACCACGACGGATCCCGTGACGGGAACCCCGGGCGCACGGACCACGACAACCGGACTGTGTCCGTGTGCAGTCAACGAGACCGACACCGAGCCGGCCAACAGACCCGTGAACGCGTTCAGTCCCGTTGAACCCACGACAGTCAGGAACGCGTCCTTGGACAGCTCTGCCAACACCCGCGCCGGACGCCCGGCCACCCTGGACAGGGTCACCTCGAGGTCAGGGTCCAGCACCTGCACGTGGTCCATTGCTTCATCGAGGAAACGCTGGCCGGTCGTCTCCAGGTATTTGAAGAACCCCTCCGAGGCACCCGGATTGAACCCCATCGCAAAACTCTCGAAGTCGACGGCGTGCACCAACCGGAGCGGAAGGTTGCGCAACTGTGCTTCGTTGACGGCCCAGTTCAGGGCCATCAACGATGAGCTGGATCCATCGATTCCGACCAAAATGTAAGGACGGGGCGATAATTCGGTCACGTTGTCCTCCGATGACGCTATTGTCCGATGCCACGACGGTACGAGTGCGGCCCATCGGCTGCTATGGCCGAAAGTCACTCGTTGAGTGACCACTCGCCACCGCTCCATGCCGTCGACCCTGGTGACTCATGCGGCGGCCCGAGGGCCTATGTGCCCTCGACTCCGAATGCTTACCCGCGTGAGGATTCGATGACACATCTACGGTTCCGCACGCCCTGGCAGACCACTGCGGAGCACGCCAAAAGCACCGGGAGACAAGATGATCGAGGCCCACAGTGGCGACTCCGTCGTGGTCGGCATCGACGGTTCGACAGCTGCCGTGTACGCCGCGCACTGGGCGGTCGCCGAGGCCATCGCCCGAGATGTGCCGCTACGGCTGGTGAGTTGCGTGCAAGGCCCGCAGCGCTCGGATCGGATGACCATCGAATACGCACGCACCTGTCTACGCGCGGCGCACGCCGCCATCGACGACACCGCCGCGCAGGTCAAGATCGAGACCGCCGTTGTAGTGGGCGACCCAACGGCCGTGTTGGTCAGCGAATCCCGCCACGCTGCCATGGTGTGCGTCGGCTCCGTCGGGATCGGCCGCTTCGCAAAGGCGCTGCTGGGATCGACCGCGGCGGGTGTGGCCGAGGGCGCGGAGTGCCCGGCCGCCGTGGTCCGCAGTTATGCACCGCGCCGACGGCTCCCGGCGGGGTCGATCGTTGTCGAGGTCAATGATTGGGAAGAGAATCACGACGTGCTGGCCGCGGCGGTCGCCGAGGCGCAATTACGTGGACGGCCCATTCTCGCGGTAGGCGTGTGTCCGCCCGAGACCGGGATGAGCGCCCGCCAGGAGTTACTGCGTCGTTGCGCGGTGTGGCACGACCTCTACCCCGACGTGTACATCTCGACGGTACCCGTCGCGACCAGTTTCATGCGATTCCTCCGGACGACGCCCGAACCGATCAGCGTGGTCGTTGTCGGCGCCCGCGAGGCCGCTGAGCTGGTGAAGATCGTCGGCTCTCACGCGGACTCCAACTCCGACAATCCGTCTGTGCTCGTTGCGCGGGCGTGAAATGTCTGAGGGCAGGTGACCGCGAACGGCCACCTGCCCTGTCAACGGTCTGACTACCGGGCCTGCGGGCGGGCGACCAGCACCGGGCACTCGGCATGCTGAACCAGCCGGTGACTCGTCGACCCGAGGAACCACCCGGCCACGTTTCCGTGTCCGCGGGTGCCGGTGACGATCAACTGCGCGCGCTGCGCGTAGCCCAGCAGGACGTGCCCGGGGTGGCCGGCAGCGACCACGCGACGGACCGTGACTTCGGGGAACTTCTCCTGCCATCCGGCCAACCGTTCGGCCAGCAACATCGCCTGCTGGTCCTCACGGGCCGGTCCCGGCAGCTCTTCCCACGTGGGTTCGATGTAGTCGAAATAGGCTGGCACATAACTCGATACAAGAACGGCGAGCAGTTTCGCACCGCGCAGTGACGCCTCCTGGAAGGCCCAGCCGATCGCCTCCTCACTGTCGGGCGCACCGCTGATCCCCACGACGACGGGTCCACCGGCATGCTGGCCGGGGGCGCGGACCACGACGACGGGGCTGTGGCCGTGCGCGGTCAGTGACACCGCCACCGACCCCGCGACCAGGCCGGTGAATCCGTGCAGCCCACTGGATCCGACAACGGTCAGGAAGGCGTCCTTCGACTGTTCCTCCAGCAGCTGTGCGGGGCGGCCGACGAGATTGTGGACGGACACCTCCACCTCGGGCGCGAGCGCCTGCACCCGCTCCCTGGCTTCGTTGAGGAAGTTCTGGCCCGACGTCTCCACGAACTTGAAGAAGCTCTCCGAGGCGCCCGGATTGAAGCCCATGACGAAATTGCCGTAGTCGACGGCGTGAACCAGCCGCAATGGCAAATTACGCAGCTGTGCCTCACCGATGGCCCAGAGCAGCGCTTCCAACGATGACCGCGAGCCATCGATGCCGACCAAAATGTAAGGGCGAGGAGATAACTCGGTCATGGGGTCCGCTCCAGACGAAGGTGCAATTCCGACACCTTCAACGGTACGGACGCCGACTACCCGGTGCTACGGCCAAAAGTCACTCACCGGCCGGGGGTGTGCGGCGTCGCTGCCGGGCCGCGGGTCGGCCGGCGACTCGGCAGCACCTGTCCGAAGAATCTCTCGACCACGCGCACCGGGCGCGGCATAATTCTTATTGACATGACTGCAACCATCGACGCCCGCGACGTGGGCACGCTGCCGCTCGCGCCGAAGAATCCGCTGCCGTTCCGGCAGTTGTTCGCCACCCGGCAACTGCACACCGGGCTGGTCCTGCTGAGTGAAGCCGGCGGGCCCGTCAGCCGCATCGCCGTCGTACCCAAGCGCGTCGCGCCGCCCATCGTGCTCGTCACCTCTCCCGCCGGGATCCGCGACGTGCTGGGCCGCACCGACAACCTCGCCGAGCGCTCCACGATCCACGAAGAAGTGCGCAACGTGGTCGGCGACAATCTCTTCGTCCTGCCGAACAGCGCCTGGCCGCCGCGCCGGCGCGCCCTGCAGCCGGTGTTCACCAAGCAGCACGTCGACCGGTTCGGCGGACACATGTCCCAGGCCGCTCAGTCGATCGCCGACCGCTGGCGTGACGCTCGAGACGTCGACCTCGACGCCGAGTGCCGCCGGCTCGCCATGCGCTCCCTCGGCTACTCGATTCTCGGTCTCGATATCAACGAGCACGGCAACACCATCGCCGAGAACATGCATGTGGCCTCGCGTTACACGGCCGATCGCGCTCTGCGACCGGTCAAGGCGCCGAAGTGGCTCCCGACGCCGGGACGCCGTCGC
Source organism: Mycobacterium sp. SMC-16 (assembly GCF_046250085.1). Taxonomy (NCBI): domain Bacteria; kingdom Bacillati; phylum Actinomycetota; class Actinomycetes; order Mycobacteriales; family Mycobacteriaceae; genus Mycobacterium; species Mycobacterium sp. SMC-16. The sequence continues at coordinate 2,712,801 of NZ_CP176427.1, read as the reverse complement.
GCACGTGCCGCCGTCGCCCGGATGCGCAAGATGACCATGGACGTCCTGCAGGACTGCCGGGCGAATCCGGATCGCGATGCGCCGCTGGTCAAGGCGCTGCTCGCGGCTTCGGACCCCGACACCGGCCGGCAGCTGTCCGACGACGACATCTGCAACGACCTGCTCATCTTCATGCTGGCGGGCCACGACACGACGGCGACGACGCTGACGTACGCCTTGTGGCAGCTCGGGCGTCATCCCGAGATGCAGGATCGCGTGGCGGCCGAGGTCGCCGCGATCGGTGACCGGGAGCTGACCCCCGACGACGTGCCCCGGCTCACCTACACCGCGCAGGTACTCAACGAGTCGCTGCGGCTGTGCCCGCCGGCGGCCGGTGTCGGCCGGACGGCGCTGCAGGACATGGTGGTGGACGGCCACCGCGTCGAAGCCGGCAGCATCGTGGCCATCGGCATCAGTGCCGTGCACCGGGACCCGACGTTGTGGGACCACCCGCTGGCCTTCGACCCCGACCGGTTCGGCCCGGAGAACGCCAAGACCCGCGACCGGTGGCAGTTCATCCCGTTTGCCGCGGGCCCGCGGTCCTGCATCGGTGAGCATTTCGCGATGCTGGTGACGACACTCGCGTTGGCCACCATCGTGCGGTCGAACCGTATCGAGTCGTTGCACGACGACTTCCCACTCGAATCGCCGTACACGACGGTCGCCAAAGGTCCCATCCCGGTTCGGGTCGCCGCGCGGGTGTGACGCCGGCGGTGGCCAACGCGCGCAGCCTGCTCGACTGGGACCACAACGCCTATTACCAGGGCTTGCTACTGCAGCACCTACCGCCGCGGTGCCGACGTGTCCTGGACGTCGGCTGCGGAGCCGGCGGATTCGCCGTCCAGCTCGCCCAGCGCAGCGACCGCGTCGACGCGGTTGACCGTTCGGCAGTGATGATCACCGAGGCGCGGCGCCGGACGCCGACGAACGTGAACTGCGTTCAGGCCGACGTGCTGACCGACGGGCTGCCGGCGACCGGCTACGACGCGATCGTGTCCATCAGCGCACTGCACCACATGCCACTCGACACCGTGCTGCCCCAGCTGGCCGGAGCACTGCGGCCGGGCGGCGTCCTCGCGGCGATCGCGCTGCCTCGAACCGACCTGCGGCGGGAGTGGCCGCAGGAGCTCGCGGCTGCGCTCGCGCATCGCGCGCTCGGTGTCCGGTTTCGCGCGGAACGGCTGCTGAAGACCGGCACCGGGTTCGCCAAGACGCCCGATCACGACGCGATGCCGGTGGTCCTGGATCCACCGCTGACGACGCGCGAAGTCGCCGCACAGACGGCCGAGCTTCTTCCGGGCGCCCACGTGCGGCGCCTGCTCTTCTGGCGTTACCTACTCCTCTGGCAGAAGCCCGCCGCGTAGCCCTCAGGTGCGGGCGTCGGACGACGTGAGCCTGTCCAGCACGTCCAGTGCTTCGCGGCACCAGTCCACCCAGGCTTGCTCCGTACGCAAACCCGCTTTCAACACGAGGTGGCGGAGTACGTCGGCGTCGGCGACCGGGGCCGCGAAGTCGCGGGCATCGATCTCGCGGTAGTTGGCCAGCATCGCTTCGTGCACGGCAAGGTGGTGGGCGATACCGGCACGCACGGCCCCGGTCTCACCGAGTGCTGCGGCTGCACGCACGCGCACAGCGATGGCCATGCGCTCCGGCGCGGGATCGTCGATGCCACACAGCCATTCGCCGAGAGCCCGCCGGCCGGCCGGCGTGATGCTGAATCGCTTGGGCTGGCCGCGCTCGGGGCGGTCGGGAGTCGAGGCCTCGGCGAGCCCAGAGTTCTTGAGCTTGTCGAGTTCCCGGTAGATCTGCTGGTGCGTCGCCGGCCAGAAGTAGCCGAATGCCCGATCGAACCGGCGGGTGAGTTCGATACCGGTCGATGCCCGCTCCGTGAGCGCGGTCAGGATGGCGAATTGCAGCGACATGGCGTGATCGTAGGTCCAGTCGGGTTGCCGCCGGCGGAGCGCAGCAATAGTTCTGTCACGACCGTTATCCAAACTGTTGCATAAAGCCGCGGTGGCGATCTGGCCGACCACCGAACGTTGCCGAATTCATCCCATTGCCAACAGGTTCGAGGATCATCCTCATCAATCGGCCAGCCACCCCGCTCGATTATGCCACTAGTTGCATAACCCGCACGGCACGGCTAAAGTCCTGCACAACCACGGTTTCCGATTCGAAGGGCTATCACCATGGGTCTGCCTCCCGTCCTCGCACAGCGCCTGTCCCTGCCGGTGGTCGCGTCGCCGTTGTTCCTGTGCTCGGGACCCGAACTGGTGAAGGCGGAGTGCCAGGCCGGTGTCATCGGCTCGTTTCCCGCGCTGAACGCCCGGCCCTCGAGCCTGCTCGGCGATTGGCTGGATGAGATCGAAGAGTCGAACGCCGCGTACGCACTCGCCAATCCCGACGCCATCGTCGCGCCGTTCGCCGTCAACCAGATCGTGCACCGGTCCAATGACCGGCTCGAACACGACATGAGCGTCATCGTCGAGCACAAGGTCCCGATCGTGATCACCTCGCTCGGCGCACGACCCGAGATCAACGACGCGGTGCACTCCTACGGCGGCATCGTGCTGCACGACATCATCAACAATGAGTTCGCGCACAAGGCCATCGACAAGGGCGCCGACGGCATCATCGCCGTCGCGGCCGGCGCCGGCGGCCACGCCGGCACCCAGTCCCCGTTCGCGCTGGTTCGCGAGATCCGCGAGTGGTTCGACGGTCCGCTGCTGCTGTCGGGCGCCATCGCCCACGGCCGGTCCATTCTTGCCGCGCTCGCCGCGGGAGCCGACTTCGCTTATGTCGGTTCGGCTTTCCTGTCCACCGACGAGGCCAACGCGGTGCCCGAGTACAAGCAGATGATCGTCGACTCCACCGCATCCCAGATCGTCTATAGTAACCTGTTCACCGGCGTGCACGGCAACTACCTTCGCGGCAGCATCGTCGCTCAGGGCCTGGATCCGGACAACCTGCCCGAATCCGATGCCTCCGCAATGAATTTCGGCTCCGGCGGGAACACCGACGCGAAGGCGTGGAAGGACATCTGGGGCGCCGGTCAGGGTGTGGGCAGCATCAAGGAACGCCTCACCGTCGCGCAGCTGGTCGAAACCTTGAAGACGCAGTACGTCGAGGCCCGCCAGGACCTGCTGAGCCGAGTGCTCGACGACGAGGTTCTCGAACCGGCGCACTAGCCCGCCTGGTACACCACCGCGCCGTCGTAGACGGTGGCCGCCACCAGCGAGGCGTCCAGCGCGGCCAGGACGTCGCGCGGTGGGGCGGCCAGCAGGCACAGGTCCGCAGGCATGCCCATCGTCAGCTGCCGGGGCAGGTGCGGCTGCTCGGGTGTGCCGAGGAACATGCCCAATGCCGTTGCGGCGTCGATGCTTTCATTCGCCCCGAGCACGCTGCCGGCGGGCGTGCTGCGGTGCACCGCGGCACGCATCGCCGCCCACGGATCGGCATCCCCGAACGGCATATCGGTGGACAGCGCGACGGGTATCTGCGCGCCGCACAGCGACGCCACGCGCCACAGCTGGCGATGCTCGTCTGCGGGTACGTCGGTGAGGTACTGCTCGCCGCGCTCGGCGACGAAGTTCGGCTGGGTCACCACCAGCACGCCGAGATCACGCAACTCGCCAAGACAGTCGTCGGGGATGACGGCGCCGTGCTCGATGCGATCCCCGGCGCGCGCCCCCGCCTGTCGCAGGGCGGCAATCGTGACGACCAGTTGCATGGCCGTAACACAATGCAGCGCAACGATTCCGCCCTGACTGTGCCGAGCGGCGATCCAGTCGGCGAGTGCGTCGAGGTCCAGATCGTCGTCGTGCAGAATGCGCTTGGCGGGTGCCAGGACTTCGACGCGCTGGCGCAGTTCGCCGTGGCGGCGCGCCTCGGCGAAGTCCAGCACATCCTCGGCGGTGAGGTCGGGGGTCGCGTCGGTGACACCGGTGACACCGAACGCGGAGAGACGCCGGCTGATCTCGCCGAGCCCGGCGTCGTTGCGCTGCAACGCGTGCGTCCAGCCCGGGTCCGCGCTCCGCAACCGGCCGTCGGGGTGGTCGGGCAGGCCGACGGCTATCAACCCCACCGAGTTCAGTGTCCACAGCACCCCGCTCCGGTGCTGGATGCGCACCGGCACATTCGGTGACACCTCGTCCAGCACTGCACGATCCAGTGGGCCGGCGACGGCCTCGTGATAGCCGACCGCCCGAATCCAACCGTCCACGCCGACGTCGGCCTGCGCCAGGACCGCACGCAGCGCGTCGCGGCTGCGCACCTCCCCCGGGCCCACCCGCACTGACGTCAATGCCGCTGCCGCCGAACGCAGGTGAACATGATGGTCGTGGAGCCCCGGGATGACGGTGCCGCCGGCCGCGTCGAGAATGTCCTCGCCGGCGATCGGCTTGAGGCTGTCCGCAAGGGCCTCGATCCGCCGGCCCAGCCGGATATCGACAGTGCGGCCGTCGAGCATCGTGGCTCGTTGAATCAGCATGTCCCAGAAGCCCTTTCGCGCACGATGTCCCGCACCCGCTGGTTGTCCGCGCCCAGCTCTCCGGCCCGCGACGTCAACGCCGGCGCCATCGGCTCGGCCGCCCGACCTATGCAGTCACCGGCTGTCAGGGGTAGCGCGGCGTACTCGGCCGCCACCGCTGCCAGCGCGATCTCGATGACCTCTCCACCACCGCGCCGCAGCGATTCCGCCATCGCAAGCGCGGCATGCATCCCCGTCAGCGGATCGGCTATCGCGTCACCGCAGAACACGGGCCCGCTGCCCGCCGGATCGGAGCCGACCAGACCACCGGAGACCGCGGCATCATCACCGAAGCCCACCCAGTGGGCGTGGGCCCCTTCCGTACCGTGGCCGGTGACCCGCAGCCACACCCGGCCATCCCGCGCCGGGATGTCTTCCGGCCCCAGGCCCCGGTGTACCAGTGCGTCCGGGCGCGACGATTCGATCACCACATCGGCCACCGCCAACAACTGTCGCAGCTCCGCCGGCTGGCCGAAATCAGCAGCACAGCAGAGCTTTCCGGCGTTCATCCAGTCGAAGAATCGTGGTTCGCCCTGCCGGGTGCCATCCGGCCGCGACGGGCTCTCCACCTTGATCACCGTCGCGCCGGCCCGGGCCAGCAGCTGCCCACACAGCGGGCCTGCCCACATCGAGGACAGGTCGACCACAAGCAACCGGCCGTAGTCCTGGAATGGGTTTCGGGCGCCGTGTCGACGCACCACCGGTGCGGAGGCGGTGGTCTCCGCCTGCACGCCGACCGGAAGGCCCAGCAGACGTGAGGGCTCGGCGACAGCGGCGACCTGGCGACGACCGGCCCACTCGATGATCGCCGACCACACATGCTCAACCGGCACCTCGGATTCGAGGAGCGCCGGCACCGCAGCGACGTCGTCAGGCCGCGCCAGCGTCAGGGCGAACCAGCCGTCCCTGCCGGCGATCAGCCGCGTGGCGCCCCCGGCGCTGATCCGTCCCCGCCGGTGCAGTCCCGACAACGCGGCCCGTCCCGCGAGGAGTTCCGCGGCATCAACCGCGATGCCGAGTTGCCCGGACAGCGTGGACGCGACCGCCCCAGCCCGACTCAATACCGCCGCACGACTGACGTCCGGTGGCCCGTCGGGTAGGCCCGTCAGCGCGGCCAACCCGCTGGCCGACCAGTCCCGCGCCGCCTCGTCACTCACGCACGAACCGCATCGACCAAGCCCCAGTCCAGCGCCGTCGCCGCGTCGATCGTCGCCCCGGACAGCACCAAATACGCTGTGCGCCAGCGGCCGATCCGGCGGGTGATGCTCACCGTGCCGCCCGCGCCGGGGATCAGTCCCAGTGCCAGCTCCGGCAGGCCGAGGGTGGCGTCCGGGTGGCAGGTGACGTGCCCGCAGAACGCGGCCATCTCCAGGCCGCTACCCAGCACCTGGCCGTGAACCACGGCCTGGCACGCCGCGCCCAATCGCGCGGTGATCTCGTCGAGTACCAGGGCCGGGCTGAAGCGTGTGCGGGCCAGGTGTGCCGACGCCGGATCGTCGAACGTCCCGAATTCGGCGAGGTCGCCGCCGCTGCAGAAGGACGGGCCGTTCCCGGTGAGCACCAGGGCGGTCACCGAGGTGTCCAGACGAGCGACCTCCAGCGCCTCGAGAAGTGCCGCCCGCGCATCGGTCGAGAACGCGTTGTGCCGCTGCGGGCGGTTGAAGGCCACGTGCAGCGTGTCGCCGTCGCGATCCGACACCACCGGATCCGGGAGCAGCGGAACGGTTTTCGGTCCGCGCTCGGCCAGCCAACGGGCGAACTCCGCGCCGGACTGCAACGTCGAATACGCCAGCGATTCGGTGATGATCCCGGCGAACGTCGGCGCTGCTGGGTCGAACGCCCGCAGTACGTCGTCGCACACCGCGGCCGTCTGCGGCCACGACTCGACGCGTTCGGTGATCTGCGCCAGCGCCGCGTCGACATCGGGCACCTGCACGGTTCTGCGGTCCGCGCATGGGCGGTCGACCAACGTGAAAGTCGCTTGCTGCAACCAGACCTCGGCGTCATCGCCGGCGGGGTCTCCGATCCCGATCGCCAGACCGGCGGTACCCGGGACATGAGCCAGCGGCACGTTCTCGCCTCCTGCGGATGTCGACACCGGGATCATGCCACTTCACCGCCGCGGCGTTCATGCGCTCGGGTCAACTGAGGGCGTCGAGTCGACGCTCAGTCCAGCTTGACCCGGACTGTGACCCGTCCTTTGTCGTCGCGCGACGCGGTCGCGTGTCCCACCCGGTCGGTGCCGCGAAAGTTGAGCAGCGTGATGGGGCCGCCATCGCCGAGAAAATTGCGCCACCAACTCTTGGAGTCCGGGGACATCACACCGATGACGACCTCGTCATCGGACAGCCGGTAGTTCACGGGCGTCTGGAAGCTGCGCCCCGACTTGCGACCCGTGTAGCGGATCTCGACAAGGCTGCGTCCGACGATGCCGCCGACGACAGGAAGGGTGGTCAGACCGACCGCAGCCTTGTTGAGGGCGCGCACGACGGGGTTGTCGAAAAACGTGCTGGACATGGTCGCCAGGCTAGCGCGGGCGGGTCGAGTCGGCCGACCAGCAGATCTCGATCAGGCGCACTCGCGACAAATGCGGCCCAGCGATCGATCAGCCGCCAGTTCGCTGAGCTGTCGAACGTGAATGCAACGGGTACAGATGAATTCACTGACCTGCTGCGGCGTGCGCACCAGCTGCTGCGGGCTGTCGTAATCGATCGTCATATGGTCGGACCTTTCCAAGACGGACACCGCACATACGGCATGTCCGCACCGGAATGCCCCATCCGCGTTCGAAGTAAACAATCTGCATCGAAGGCCGACCATCCGCGCGCGGCCCGTCTCCGAATCACTGAGTAGGAACTGGCGGTTACGGGAATGTCGTAACGGTCAGCGTGCCGCCGTAGCCGAGGAGAGTTTGTGACAGACGCGGATCAACCCACCCCGTCGTTGCGCGTGCTGGTCACGGGCGCCACCGGATACATCGGCGGGCGTTTGGTGCCGCGCGTCATCGAGGCCGGTCACCGGGTACGGGTGATGGCGCGCAACCCGGACAAGATCAGTGACGTGCCCTGGGCGGCCGACGTGGAGGTGGTGCGAGGTGACCTCACCGACGCCGACACCCTCGGGGACGCCTGCCGCGACATCGACGTCATCTACTACCTCGTGCATTCGATGGGTAACCACGGCGAATTCAGCGAAGCCGAACGCCGGAGCGCGGAGAATCTCGCGGCCGCGGCGCGCGGCGCCAACGTCAAACGCATCGTCTACCTCAGCGGACTGCACACTGCATCCGATCGGCTGTCCCCCCACCTACGGTCTCGCAGCCAGGTCGGAGAAATCCTGATCAATTCCGGTGTCCCGGCCTTCGTGCTGCAGGCCGGCGTCGTCATCGGTTCCGGTTCGGCGTCTTTCGAAATGATCCGCCACCTGACCAACCGGCTACCCGTGATGACAACGCCGCGCTGGGTCAACAACCGCATCCAGCCCATCGCCATCCGCGACGTCCTCTACTACCTGCTGGCCGCCGCCACCGCCGAGCTACCGAGCTCCCGCACCTACGACATCGGCGGCCCCGACGTCCTGCGCTACGGCGAGATGATGCAGATCTATGCCGACGTCGCCGGACTGGCCAAACGCCGAATCCTGGTCCTGCCGGTTCTCACACCCAAACTCGCCGGATTGTGGATAGGGCTGGTGACCCCGGTTCCACCGCAGATCGGCCGCGCCCTGATCGAGTCCCTGAGCACCGACGCCGTGGTCGCCGAGCACGACATCGATGCCGTCATCCCGCCCCCACCCGGCGGTACCACCGGATACCGCGAAGCGGTCAGGCTGGCGCTGCGGCGCATCAAGAACGGCGAAGTGGAAACCACGTGGGCCAACGCCTCGCCGACCGGCGCACCCGCCGATCCCCTGCCCTCCGATCCCAGCTGGACCGGCGACGCCATCTACACCGACGACCGCAGCATCGACAGCGATGCCGCCATCGACCAGGTGTGGCGGGTCGTCGAGGGCATCGGCGGCGAACGGGGTTGGTACTCGTTTCCGCTCGCCTGGACCATCCGCGGGTGGCTCGACGTCCTGACCGGGGGTGTCGGCCTGGCCCGCGGCCGGCGCAACCCGAACACCCTCTACACCGGCGACGCCCTCGACTTCTGGCGCGTCGAGCGCATCGAACGGCCGCACCTGCTGCGGCTGCGCGCCGAGATGCGCGCCCCCGGGAAAGCCTGGCTGCAATGGGAACTGCAGGCCCGCGGGGATTCCACCCGACTCCACCAACGCGCCATCTTCTTTCCCAAAGGCCTTGCCGGACGGCTGTATTGGTATGCCCTGATGCCGTTTCACGGCATCATCTTCACGGGCATGATCAAGAACATCGCGGCCGAAGCGCAGAAGGAGCGGACCCGAGCCGCCTGAGGTGCTGCCGCTGCGTCCCGCCGATGAGTGGACAGTTGTCGGCAGGTGTACACCCGCTCCCGTACGGTGTGTCTGTGAGTTTCGCGATTGACAGGTCAGTAGAGATCGACGCACCGGCCGAGGTGGTCTGGCAGGTGCTCACCGACGGGGCCAGCTACGGCGAGTGGAATCCTTTCGTCACCGAGTGCTCGTCGACGTTCGAGCCCGGCAGCCCGATCGATATGAAGGTGGTGCTGATCGGTCCGCCCAAGAAGCAGCGCGAGTTCATCAACACTTTCACCCCGGGCGTCGAGTTCAGCTACAACATGAAGCCCGCCCCGCTGGGGCTGCTCCGCAGCGAGCGCTCGCATCGCCTGACGCCGCTGCCCGACGGCCGCACCCGGTACGACTCGCACTTCCAGCTGTTCGGCCCCGTGTCACCGATCGTCGCCGGCATCATGGGCCGTGCCCTCAAGAAGGGCTTCGGCGGCATGACCGACGGCGTCAAGAAGCGCGCCGAGTCCCTGCGGTAGGCGCGCGCCGCGCCGGCGGACGGCACGATTGGCTCGTTCGAGTCCGGGTAATCAAGAGCATGCCCGAAACCAGCGCAGCCGATTATCTTCCCGGGGTGCTCAACATCCCGGCGCTACGCACGGCGGCCGGCGAGTGTCACGGATGCGGGCTGTACCAACACGCGCAGCAGACCGTGTTCGGCGCCGGCGACGATGCAGCCGCGATCATGTTGGTCGGCGAACAGCCCGGTGATGTGGAGGACCGTCGCGGTCAACCGTTCGTCGGGCCGGCCGGCCGCCTTCTCGACCGCGCGCTCGGCGACGCCGGGATCGACCGCGGCCGGCTGTACGTGACCAACGCGGTCAAGCATTTCAAGTTCAAGGCCACCGATCGCGGCAAGCGCCGAATCCACCAGAAGCCCAACCGAACCGAGGTGGTCGCCTGCCGACCCTGGCTGCTGGCCGAGCTGCGCACCGTCGAACCCCATGTGGTCGTGTTGCTCGGCGCGACGGCTGCACAGTCGCTCCTGGGCAACGACTTTCGCCTCACCCAGCATCGCGGCGAGACGCTGCAGCTACCGCCCGACACGGTCCCCGACCACGACACCGTGGCCATCGCCACCGCGCACCCCTCCTCGATCCTGCGCCTGCCGTCGCCCGACCGCGACGCCGCCTACCGGGACCTGGTGACCGATCTCCAGAGGTCTGTGGAACTGCTCGGCTGAGAAGCGCCCTGTTCCCAACCGATGAGTCTTGCCTCCGCGTGCAGTCTGATCTACATGGGCAGACTCATCTACGGCTTCAACGTGTCGGTGGACGGATACATCGCGGACGCACAGGGCAGCATCGACTGGTCCGAACCGAGCGACGAACTGCACCAGTACTGGAACGACTTCGAGCGCGAGACGGCCCTGTCGTTCTACGGCCGGCGGCTCTACGAGCTCATGTCCGCGTACTGGCCGACCGCCGACGCCGATCCCGACGCCGGGCCGATGATCGTCGACTTCGCCCGCATCTGGCGCGATATGCCAAAGGTCGTGTTCTCGCGCACCCTGGATTCCGTCGACTGGAATGCCCGCCTGGAACGCGGCGACCCGGTCGAGGTGGTGACGAAACTCAAAGCCGAAACCGACGGCAATCTGGAGGTGGCCGGCGCGACGCTCGCCGCGCCCGTCGTGCAGGCCGGGCTGGTCGACGAGTTCCGGATCGTGCTCGTGCCCACCGCGGTCGGCGGCGGCACCCCGTTCTTCCCGGCGCTGCCCTCGTGGATCTCGTTGCGACTGTTGGAGAACCACACCTTTCCCTGCGGCACCGTCCTGCTGCGTTACGAGACGAAGCGCGACTGAGGACGGCCCGGCTAGCGCGCCGACGCGACGATGATGTCCACCGCTTCGGCCACGCTGTCGGTGCAGTGGATCAGGTCCAGGTCGGATTCGGAGATCTTGCCTTCGGCCAGCATCGTGTTGCGGATCCAGTCGATCAGGCCCGACCAGTAGTCGACGCCCAGCATGATGATCGGAAACGCGGTGACCTTGCGGGTCTGGACGAGGGTCAGGGCTTCGAACAGTTCGTCGAGCGTGCCGAATCCGCCGGGCAGGCACACGAACGCCTGCGCGTATTTGACGAACATCGTCTTGCGCACGAAGAAGTAGCGGAAGTTGATCCCGAGATCGACCCAGTGGTTGAGGCGCTGTTCGAAGGGCAGCTCGATGCCCAGACCGACCGAGTAGCCGCCGGACTCGCTGGCCCCGCGGTTGGCCGCTTCCATCGCCCCCGGGCCGCCCCCGGTGATCACCGCGTAGCCGGCCCGCACCAGCGCCACGCCCAACTCCTCACCCAACCGGTATTCGGGCGAATGGGGTGTCGTCCGGGCAGAGCCGAAAACCGTGACGGCCCTGGGCATCTCGGCAAGGGCGTCGAAGCCCACGACGAACTCGCCCTGGATGCGCATCACCCGCCACGGATCGGTGTGCACCCAATCGCTGGGTCCGCGCCGGTCCAGCAGGCGCTGATCGGCGGTCGTGGTGGCGCACCGCTCGCGACGGAGTTGCACCGGGCCGCTGATCTGGAGCTCGCCGTCGTCGTCCTCGTTCTGGTCCTCGATCACACCGGCCAGCGTATGCGGCGCGCTACGGCTCGTGAACTTGGATCAACGCGTGCCTGCCGCTGGTCCGCCACGGCTGTCCACTCTCATCCAGACCTGCGAGTTGCTCCGCCGTCAGACCCACGACAACTTCCGATTTCAACGTCCGGAGGGCCGTGACCGCAGACGGGAAATAGTCGACGGTGTGGTCGAACGGTGTTGTCGCGGGCCAGTATCGGTCTCCGACGAGGCGCCGGTAGTTGAGGTCGCCTTTCATCACGGTCATCGTGGCGGTCGCGAATTCGGCGGCGAGGTCGTCGGGCATGTCATGGAAGGACAGAGGCGCGCAGAAGAACTTGTGGGTGCGCACCTGGAGTCGGCCGCTACGCACAGCGGCCCAGAGCCGGTCACCGATCTCGCTCAGCTGCGGCCGGGACTCGGCCCGCAGGCGCCCGATGACCGCCAGGACGTCGGCCATGGTCGCATCCGACACGTAGTACGGATGCGGCTTGACGTACAGCACGATCTCGGCCGCCAAGCGCTGACCGAGCAGGCTGTCGGCCAGGACGAGATCCGCCAACAGCTCGCGTCCGGCGTTGTCGGCGACCACGCAGACGACCGCGTTGTCCCGCGACGTGAGGGCAGACCACAGCAACGCGCTGTCGTCGACGAGGATGCCCTCCGACTGGGCGTCCGCGCCGGCGGTGTTCAGCTGCAGCTGGAAACTGAGGTCGGCGCGGTTGCCCCACAGCGCGGCGACCAGGAGTGCCTCGTGCCGCCGGTCGTCCGACCCGTCCGCCAGGTCGGCGAAGGCGCTCAGTTCTCGGTCGACCTCCGGTCCCGTCAACTCGGCGTTCTTGGCCGGAGCGAACGGGTCGATGCTGCGCCAGGTGCCCGTCCCGAAGTAGCCGAGGGCCCCGAGCAATCGGCGGTAGAAGTAACTCTCGCTCCACAGGAATGGCACCTCACCCCACGGTCGTCCGTAGAGGTGCTCGCCCCAGACGAGCCACTCCTGCCGGTCGTGCGCGGTCTCGGGCAACGGCGCGAGGACGCCGGTGGTGCTCTCGGCGAGCAGCTGTTGCAGCTTCGCCTCTTCGGCCGAGGTGTACGGCGACGAGTCCAGTACCTGACGAATCAGTTTCGGATGACGCTCATGGAACACATCCCACTCGAAGGACCCAGGGACCGCCGCCGTGATGGTCGGCGCAGCAGAGATATCCACCGGGGTTCAGCTACTTGCTAGGTGCGGAAATACGGTTCAACCGTGCCGTTGAGCTTGACGACCATCGGGTTGCCGCGACGATCCTTGGCGGTCGGGACCTCCACCCGCACCCAGCCCTCCGCCACGTCGTATTCGTACACGTTGGTCTTCTCGGCGCCGTTGAAGCGAATGCCGACGCCACGGATGAGCGCCTCTTCGTTGTAGAAGGGGCTGCGCGGATCGATGGAGAGGTGGTTCGGTGGAACGTCTGTGTTCTGGTCCTGGGACATGATGGCTTTCGTCGAATGCTGGGCTGGGTACTCGGCTGTAATTCTCTAAGAACGTACGCGACCCCGCGGTGGCGGGCTGCGCGTAGGTCATGGCCGGCCGCGTCGCCGAAACTGGACGTCGTCGAGCAGCAGACGGTGCCCGCACCGAAACCTGTTGGCGGCTTGGGCAATTGCGCCCTCGCGCCGGCACAGAATCCCCTTCCACCTCATGCGTCACAGCTGTCTCGGAAGTCCGCTGGAGAGGCTGTTTGCCTGCACACATAACGGTGCCGGCACTCCGGAAGTCGGCCTACCATCGGAATTTATATGGGCCCGGTGACGGCAACTCACCAGAGCCTCGCGACAGATCAAACCTCATGACAGAAGGAGGGATGGGCTGATGAAAATCGCAATCGCAATCGCTGCCGCCGCGTTCGCACTCAGCCCCATCGGCGTAGCCCACGCCACACCAGGACAATGCTTCAACACCCCCTGGGGCGGATACTGCGACGGGCAAGCCGACGGCAACGGCATCTTCAACCATTGCGAAGGTGCAATGGGATTCAGCAACTGCTTCTACGTCCGTGCCGTACCCACGGATGTCGACCCGCGCGGGTGGGTGCCGCTGACCTGACGGCGCCGTTCCGCTGCGGCGTTCAGTCCGGTATCAGCCGGAGTTGGCGTGCCTTCTCCAGAATGATCCGGGCGCGGTTCAATCGGGGTAAGTCGCTGCCGTCCTTCGGTTTTCCGCCGCGCGCGTTGAACTGCTCGACGAACTCGCGGGCCCAGCCGATGTCGGCTTCGGACGGGCTCAGTCCGGCGTTGATGGTCTCGGCATCGGACGAGCGCAACGCGAGCTTGCCCGTCATACCCATCTGCCGGGTGAGCGCCACGCCCTCGGCCAGCTGATCTGGATCGCGGGTGGGCCCGTCGATCGGACCCGGGATGTGCGCGGCGCGCGACGCGATGACCAGCTGCGAGCGGCTGTAGGCCAGCGCCAACGGGTCCTGCTCGACCCCGATGTCCAGCGTGTAGTCGTTGACGCCGAACGCGATGCGAAAGCACGGTCGCGCCGCGGCGATGTCGTGCACGCGCGCCAGCCCGCGCGCCGTCTCGATCAATGCGATCACCGGCGACTCACCGCCGAGCCGGTTCGCGGTGTCCCACATGTGATTTCCGCCCTCGGTCTTGGCCAGCACAACGCCCTTGACCCCGCGGCACTCCGCCAGCGCACGGCAGTCGGCAGACCAGAAATCGCTCGACGCATCATTGACCCGGACCCATGCCCGCGCCCCGGCGTTCAGGAACTCGACGACCCGCTCCCGAGCCCCCTCCTTCTCATCGGGAGCGACGGCGTCTTCGAGATCCAGAATGACCTCGTCGCATTGTGTCGTCGCCAGGACTGCCCCGAGGTCGGGTTCGCGAGACGGGTTGACGAGCAGCCAGGAGCGCGAAACTTTCGAGTTCACGGTCATGGCGTCAGGCTAGTCGCGCCGCCGTCCCACACGCAGCAGCCAGGTGGGCAGCGCCAACCCGTGGATGATCCGTTGCGTCCGAAAGTACTGGCGCGGAAGCGATGCCGTGTTGTAGGGCAGGTCGTACTTCGCGCACAGTTCCCGCACCCGGACGCTCACTTCAGGCAACCGGTTGCTCGGCAGATCAGGGAACAGGTGATGCTCGATCTGGTAGCACAGGTGCCCACCCGAGAACGCCAGCAGCGGGCTTGCGTTGAAGTTCGCCGTCCCGAGAATTTGTCGCAGATACCATTCGCCGCGAGTTTCGTCCTTGACCACCGCGGGGTCGAACGTCTCGGCCCCGTCGGGGATGTGCCCGCAAACGATGTTCACGTACACCCACAGGTTCCGCAGCACATTCGCGACGGCATTGGCAGCCAGCGTGCGACGCCACCGGCGCAGGCTCAGCGCCGGGAAGAACACATAGTCCTTGCCCAGCTGGCGCGCGCTCTTGGCGAGAAACTTCCGCTTCTCCACCGCGACAGCGTCTGGCGTCTCACCCCGGAGCCGCTCCGAGTGCAGGCCGTGCAGGGCGATACCCCATTCGAACGTCGCTGCCAGCACCAGGTTTCCAAGCGGGGTGAACAAATGCGCCCACCGCCACGCCTGGTCGGTCGTCACCCGTAGCAGGCGGTAACCGATGTCCTCGTCCATGCCGAGCACGTTGGTGTAGACGTGATGCCGATAGTTGTGCGAGTACCGCCACTGCGCGGAATGTCCGACCATGTCCCACTCCCAGGTATTGGAGTGGATTTCCGGGTCGTTCATCCAATCCCACTGGCCGTGGGAGATGTTGTGGCCCAGCTCCATGTTCTCGACGGACTTCGCATACGCCAGCGCGCACGTGCCGGCGACCCAGCCAATCTTGGACCGGCTGCCGGCGATCATCAGCCGCGCCGCGACATCGAGCGCCCGCTGAAAATGGATCACCCGCCGGATGTACGCCGAGTCCTTCGCCCCGAGCGACTCCTCGACGTCCCGGCGGATCACGTCGAGTTCGTAGCCGATCTCTTCGACGTCCTCACTGCTGAGGTGCACGTAGGCAGAAACATCGGCGATCGCCATCAAGGTGTCCTCGGGTGGGTGCGGCGGTGAGACGGCGCCATCGGGGCCACCGCGAGGCCTTTGACCTGCAAAAACTTTGTCGGGCTGACAGGATTTGAACCTGCGACCACTTGACCCCCAGTCAAGTGCGCTACCAAGCTGCGCCACAGCCCGCGGCGCTGCCGGACGAACCGGCAACGGTTGGAAAGCCTACCTCAGACCTCCCGCCGGACCCTAAACGGGTCCGGCGGCGAGTCGGCGGCTAGCGCTTGGCCCCGCGCTTCTCGCGCACCCGCACATTGATCTTGATCGGGCTGCCTTCGAAGCCGAACTCTTCACGCAGCCGGCGCTCCAGGAAGCGGCGGTAGCCGGCCTCCAGGAAGCCCGTGGTGAACAGCACGAAGGTCGGCGGTCGCGAGGCCGCCTGCGTGGCGAACAGGATGCGCGGCTGCTTGCCACCGCGCACCGGCGGCGGTGTGGCGGCCACGATCTCCTTGAGGAAGGTGTTGAGCCGCCCGGTCGGGATACGGGCGTCCCACGACGCCAGCGAGGACTCCAGCGCCGGTACCAACTTCTGCACGGCCCGACCCGTTTTCGCCGAGATGTTCACGCGCGGAGCCCACTGCACCTGCACCAGCTCGCGCTCGATCTCCTTGTCCAGCAGGTAGCGCCGGTCTTCGTCGACCAGGTCCCACTTGTTGAACGCGATGACCAGTGCGCGCCCGGCCTCGATGACCATCGACAGCACCCGCAGGTCCTGTTCGGTCAGCGGCTGGGAGGCGTCGATCAGCATGATCGCGACCTCGGCGGCGTCGATCGCGCCGTGCGTGCGGACCGAGGCGTAGAACTCGTGCCCGCTGGCCTGGCCGACCTTGCGGCGCAGACCGGCCGTGTCGACGAAACGCCAAGTCTTGCCGTCCAACTCGATCAGCGAGTCGACCGGGTCCACCGTGGTGCCGGCGACGTCGTGCACGACGGACCGCTCGTCGCCCGACAGCTTGTTCAGCAGCGAACTCTTACCGACATTGGGCTTGCCGACCAGCGCGACACGGCGCGGACCGCCTGTCCCACCGGACATCTCGGAGACCTCGGGCAGCACCTCGAGCACGCTGTCGAGCAGGTCTGCCACGCCACGGCCGTGCATCGCACTGATCGAGTGTGGCTGTCCCAGCCCCAGCGACCAGAGCGCCGCCGCCTCGGATTCGACCTTCTCGTTGTCAACCTTGTTGGCCGCCAAGAAGACCGGCTTGCCGGAGCGCTGCAACCGCTTGGCCGCGGCCTCGTCGGCCGAGGTTGCCCCGACCACCGCGTCGACCACGAGAATGATCGCGTCGGCGGTGCGCATGGCCACGGTGGCCTGCTCGGCGACCAGCATCTGCAGGCCCTTGGCGTCGGGTTCCCAACCGCCGGTGTCCTGCACCACGAACCGGCGCCCGACCCACTGCGCGTCGTACGACACGCGGTCGCGGGTCACGCCCGGGATGTCCTGCACCACCGCTTCGCGACGGCCCAAGATGCGGTTCACCAGAGTCGATTTGCCGACATTCGGGCGGCCGACCACGGCCACCACGGGCGGGGGCCCGGCGTACTCGTCGACCTCGGCCTCGAATCCCTCCGAGCCGATTTCCCAGTCACCTTCGTCGAACCACACACCGTCGTCGTCGCTCATTGACGCACACCTACCTTCTGCTGCACGAGATCCAGCAGATGTGCCACCACATCATCCTGGGTCATATCGCTGGAATCGACGACGATCGCATCGTCGGCCGCCTGCAGTGGCGAGACCGCGCGCGTCGAGTCCAGATGGTCCCGGCGCTGCACGTCGGCAAGCACCGCTTCGTAGTTGTCACCCGAGCCGTTTGCGACGTTCTGCGCATTGCGCCGACGGGCCCGCTCCTCGGCCGAGGCGGTCAGGAAAATCTTGAGATCGGCGTCGGGCTTGACGACGGTGCCGATGTCGCGCCCCTCGACGACGACCGAGCCGGCCGCCGCGATCAGCTCACGCTGCCGCCGCACCAGCAGCGTCCGCACGGCCGGGATCGCCGACACGGCCGATACCGCGAGAGTCACCGCGTCGCCGCGAATCTCGTCCGAAACGTCCTCGCCGGCAAGGTACGACGTGTCGTGGTCCGGGTCGAAGCTGACGGAGAACTCGGTCTTCTCACACACCGCGACGACGGCGTCGGCGTCGGCCGGGTCGATGCCGGCCCGCAGCACCGCGAGCGTCACGATCCGGTACATCGCACCGGTGTTGATGTGGTTGGCGCCGAGTGCGTGCGCCAAACCCGTTGACACCGAGGACTTCCCGGTTCCCGCTGGGCCGTCGATGGCAATGACGAGGGCGTTCACAGGCCCACCGCCTGGTACAGCTCGCCGACTTCCTTGCGCGTCAGTGCCCGCAGGCTGTTGACCCGCTGGTCCCCCAGCGCCACTGTGCCGATGTGCGTGCGCACCAGTTCCTTCACCGGGAAACCCACCTCGGCCATCAACCGGCGCACGAGGCGATTGCGGCCCTCGTGCAGCACGATCTTCACCAACGACTTACCGGCGACCATGTCGACCACCGCGAATTCGTCGACATAGACCGGGCCGTCGTCCAGTTCCACGCCCTCGCGGACCTTCTTGCCCAACCCGCGGGGCACGGTCCCCTGCACGGTCGCCAGGTACGTCTTGGACACTTCGTACCGCGGGTGCATCAGCCGGTGCGCCAGCTCGCCGTCGTTGGTCAGCAGGATCAGCCCTTCGGTGTCGGCGTCGAGCCGGCCGACGTGGAAGAGCTTCTTGTTGCCGCGCACGCGATGCTCGACCAAGTCACCGATGCAGGGACGGCCCTGGTCGTCAGACATGGTGGAGTGCATGCCTTTTGGCTTGTTCAGCGCGAGGTACACCAGGTCCTCGTCGACGAGGACGCGGGTGCCGTCGACCCGGACGACCTGCCGATCGGGGTGCACCCGCGTGCCGAGCTCGGTGACGATCTGGCCGTCGACCTCCACCCGCCCGTCCAGGATCATCCGCTCGGCGACGCGGCGAGAGGCAATTCCCGCCTGCGACAACACCTTCTGCAGTCGCACGCCTTCTTCGTTGGCCATGTCAGTCCCGATCTACGTCGAATTTGGCCGGCTCCGCAGCCGGCACAGGGGTTCCGCCGAGTTTGGCGAAACGCGGCTCCTCAGAGAGCGTCTCGGTGATGTCGTCGATGACGTCGACATCAGGCAACAGCGGGGCGAGTTCCGGCAGCTCGCTCAGCGAGGTCAAACCGAGCCGCTCCAGGAACAATTCCGTCGTGGCGAAAGTCGTTGCGCCACTGTCGGCATCGGTGCCGGCTTCGATGATCAGCCCGCGCGCCGCGAGGGTCCGCATGACGGCATCGACGTTCACGCCACGCACCGCACTCACCCGGGCGCGCGTCACCGGCTGCCGGTAGGCCACGACTGCCAGGGTCTCCAGCGCCGCCCGGGTCAGCTTGGACCGGGCGCCGTCGAGGATGAGCCGCTCGACGTAGGGCGCGTACCGGGCGCGGGTGTACATCCGCCAGCCGCCGCCGGCCTCGCGCAGGTCGATGCCGCTGCCGCGCTCGGCCAGCTCGGCGGCCATCCGGCGCAGCTTGTCCTCGACCCGCTCGATCGTCTCGTCCAGCGCGGAGGCCAGAGAGTCGACCGGGGCCGGGGTATCGACCACCAGCAGCAGGGCCTCCAGAGCGCACCCGAGCTCGTCATCGCTGATCTCGGTGTCGAGTTCGTCACCTTCGGCGACAGCGGCCGCGTCGGTCACACCGGCGTCAGGCTCGACGTCCTCGCCCACGCTGCTATCCGCGGCGATCACCGCGTCGTTGTCCGTCATTGGTCTTCTTCCACCGCCGCTGCCAGATGCTCGTTCGTCGGCCGCTCACCGGTCCACGAAACTTGCAGCACTCCAAGCGGTTCAATCTGCTCGAAGTTTACCGCCTTGGCACGGTAGAGCTCTAACAGCGCCAGGAACCGGCCGACGATCTCCATGCCGCCGTCGCAGTCGGCGACCAGATCGGTGAACGACGCCCACTCCCCGACGCCGCGACTCTCCAGCAGCCCCATCAGTTTCATGGCCTGCTCGGGCACCGACACCGCCTGCACGTGCAGGTGATCGACGCGCAGCGACGGCACCGGACGCGGTGTGAACGCGGCCGCCGCGATCTGGGCGAACCGGTCGGCGTCGACGCCCAGCATCACCTCGGGCAGCAGCTCGGTGAACCGGTCCTCGAGCGTGACGGCCCGCGGGTAGCTGCGCATCGCCGCGGCCTCGAGCTCGGCGAACATCAGCGCGACGTGCTTGAACGCCCGGTACTGCAGCAGCCGCGCGAACAGCAGGTCGCGCACTTCGAGCAGTGCCAGGTCGTCCTCGTCGTGGACTTCGGCAGCGGGCAGCAGCCGGGCGGCCTTCAGGTCCAGGAGCGTGGCGGCCACGACCAGGAATGCCGTCGTCTCATCCAGCTCAAGCTGGCTGCCGATCGCCTTGGTGTACGCGATGAACTCGTCGGTGACCTGGTGCAACGCGACCTCGGTGACGTCCAGCCGGTGCGCGAAGATCAGCTGCAGCAGCAGGTCGAAGGGGCCCTCGAAGTTGGTCAGCCGGACCTGGAACCCCGGTTTCTTGGCGTCCTCTTGCCCGGTCACTTCACCGCCAGCGACGTCGGCCTCGGCAATCACGCGCCGAACCGGTCGATGACCTCAGCAGCCAACGCCCGGTACGCCTGGGCGCCACCGGATTTCGGGGCCCAGGTGGTGATCGGTTCACCGGCGACGCTGGTCTCCGGGAAGCGCACGGTGCGGCTGATGACGGTGTCGAACACCAGATCGCCGAAGCGCTCCACCACCCGGGCCATGACCTCACGCGCGTTGACGGTGCGGTTGTCGTACCGGGTGATCAGGATGCCGCTGATGTCGAGCTTGGGGTTCAGCCGGTCGCGGACCTTGTCGACGGTGTCGGTCAGCAACGCGAGGCCACGCAGCGAGAAGAACTCGCATTCGGTCGGGATGATCACGCCGTCGGCGCACGCCAGGCCGTTCACCGTGAGCAGTCCGAGCGACGGCTGGCAGTCGATCAGCACGTAGTCGTAGCGGTCCAGCACGGGGTACAGCGCGCGCGACAGCGTCTGCTCGCGGCCGACCTCGTTGACCAGCTGAATCTCGGCGGCCGACAGGTCGATGTTGCTGGGGACCAGGTCCAGGCCCTTGACCCGGGTGTTGATCAGCACGTCGTCGATCGACACCCGCGGCTCGACGAGCAGGTTGTGCACGGTGTGCTCGAGCTCGTAGTGCGGGACGCCGAGGCCGGCGGACAGCGCGCCCTGCGGATCGAGGTCGACCAGCAGCACGCGACGGCCGTATTCGGCCAGGCTGGCGCCCAGATTGATGGTCGACGTGGTCTTGCCGACGCCGCCCTTCTGGTTGCACATCGCGATGACCTTGGCCGGGCCGTGCACACTCTTGGGCTTGGGCTCGGGGATGTGTCGCGCGGGACGTCCGGTCAGGCCGATCGCGGGTTCCGGATCTGCGGTCGCGGACGCGCCATCGACATCAAGCGGCATCGAAACCGGTTCCACCGAGCTCAGGCCCCCCACGCCTGTTGGGACATCGGTCATGCGTCGCCGATCAGCGGCGTGACTCCCATAGCGAACATCCGGGCAAGTTTAACGGTGCCACGCCGCTGACGACGGCAGACCCGCTGTCCTAATGTGACTGCCATGAGCTGGAAGCAGCGGTGGTCATTGGTCCGGATGGCGCTCGGGATGAGAAAGTTCGTCCAGACCGGGCAGTGGGGTGACGGCCGTGAGGCCGCCGCCGCGGCCTACGTGGAAGCCAACGCCCGCCGCGGCGACATCGATCATGTCCTCGCGACCATCGACACGTTCGCCCGGGAACAGTCGATGTTGGTCAACGTCGGCGACGAAAAAGGCCAACTCCTCGAGTCCGCGCTCATCCGTGCCAACCCGACGCGCATCCTCGAACTGGGCACCTACTGCGGCTACAGCGCCCTGTTGATGGCCCGCACTGCGCCGGACGCACACGTCTTCACCGTCGAATTGTCTGCCGACAATGCGGAGATCGCCCGCCGCATCTGGACCCACGCCGGTGTCGCGGACCGGATCACCTGCGTCGTCGGCACCATCGGCGACGGCGGCGCGACGCTCGACCGCCTCGCCGGTTGTGGATTCGGGCCGGGCAACCTCGATTTCGTGTTCATCGACCACGACAAGGCGGCCTACCTCAAGGATCTGGAGTCGATCCTGGCGCGGGGTTGGCTGCACCGCGGTGCTGTCGTCGTGGCGGACAACGTCAAGGTGCCCGGCGCTCCCGCGTACCGCGCGTACATGCGGGACCAGGAGGGCAGGCTCTGGCGCACCCGGGAACACCCCACCCACGTCGAGTACCAGAAGACGCTGCCCGACCTGGTGCTCGAATCGGACTACTTGGGCTGACCGTCGTCCGCTGCCTTGACCGGGCGTTGCCACGGCCACGAGCCGGTCATCTCGACCTGCAGCGAGAAACTCAGGAACGTTCGGATCGCGACGATGCCGGCCAGCACCGCAACGCTCTGTGCGGTCGGCGTGACGGCCACCGTGCGGATGATGTCGGCGGCGACGAGAAATTCGAGGCCCAGCAGGATCGAGCGGCCCAGCTGCCGCCGGAACGCGTCATAGGCGCCGCCCTCGCCGCGGATCCGGCCGACCGTCGCGGCCAGCGCGAGCACCGCACCACCGACGATCACCGCCACACCGACGGCGTCGATCACCTTGCCGGTCGTCTCGATGACGTCGTAGAAGGCCATGACCGGATGCTAGCCCCGGCCGATCGTCATCCTCACCTGGCGCGCGGGTGCGCCCCGGCCCACACTTCGCGCAGTGCGCTGACCGTCACGAGCGTGTAGATCTGCGTCGTGGTGACCGACGCGTGGCCGAGCAGTTCCTGCACGACGCGTACGTCCGCGCCGCCTTCGAGCAGGTGCGTGGCGAACGAGTGGCGCAGCGTGTGCGGCGAGACCGCGGCCGTGATACCGGCCCGCTCGGCGGCATCCTGCAGCACCTGCCACGCACTCTGCCGCGACAACCGGCCGCCGCGCGCGTTGAGGAAGATGGCGGGCGTGCCCTTGCCGCGGCGCGCCAGCTCGGGCCGGCCCCGCACCAGGTAGGCGTCCAGCGCCGTGACGGCGGGCCGGCCGATGGGTACCAGCCGCTGCTTGCCGCCCTTGCCGTGCAGCATCACCGACCGGGACTCGGTGTCGACGTCGTCGCGATCGAGGCCGACGGCCTCGGAGATGCGGGCCCCGGTCGAATACAGCAGCTCCAGCAGCGCCCGGTTGCGCAATGTCAGTGGATTGTCGGCGTCGCTGTCGCCGCCCGCGCCGTCCAGCAGCGCGATGACGTCGTCGTAGCTGAGGCTCTTGGGCAGCCGCCGGCCCGGCGTCGGCGGCTTCACGCCACGCGCGACGTCGATGTCGGCGAGCCCTTCGGCGGCGGCGAACTTGTGCAGCCCGCGCACCGCGATGACGGCCCGCGCCGCCGAGACCGAGGACAAGGCGGCGACGCCGTTCTCCGGATCGCCCTGCCGCAGCGCGACGAGGAATTCGCTGACGTCGGTTTCGGTGACGGCACCGAGGTCGTCGATACCGCGGCCGGCCAGGTGGGCGGTGTACCGGCGGATGTCACGCCGGTAGGAACTCAGCGTGTTGGCCGCGACGCCCCGCTCGATGCTGAGGTGGTTCAGGTAGCCCTGGACCTGCACCTCCAGCCGTGAGCGGACCCCCGCCGGAGCCGGCGTCATCAGCCTTGTTCCCGCCGGCTGCGGAATGCGGTCGGGCGGTCGATCCAGGGCGCGTCGGCCGCTCGCAACTCGGCCGGCCGGTGCGCGGCGGCCAGAATCCCGGCCACCGCAAGGGCATTGACGATCTCGCCGGTGAACACCATCTGCACGGCATCGCCCAGCGGCACCCGCTTGACCACCAGGTCGGCTTCTTCGTCGTGCGCATGCGGCCGGCCGATCTCGGTCAGCCCGGTGGCCAGGAAGATCCGTACGCTCTCGTCGCTGAATCCGGGCGTCGAGTCGACGTCGATCAGGGTCTGCCAGTGCGCGGCGGCCAGGCCGGTTTCCTCTTCGAGTTCCCGCGCCGCGGTTACGTGCGCGGGCTCGTCGCCCATGTCCAGCAGCCCGGCGGGCAGCTCCCACAGCCGCCGCCCGATCGGGTGCCGGTATTGGTACACCAGTACCAGGTTGCCGTCTTCATCGAGCGCGACGACCGCGACCGCCCCGTAGTGCTCGACCACCTCACGGCGCGCCGAGCCACCACCGGGCATCGCGACCTCGTCGGCCCGCAACGCGAAAATCTTTCCTACATAGACGGTTTCGCTCGACAGCGTGGCGAAATCGTGGTCAGCCACGGGATTCTTGCAGCTGCTCGGCATCCTCGTCCGAACCCTCCGCATGCGATCCGGCGCCGTGCACCTCGGAGTCGATCTCCTCGAGCGGCAGGCGTTCGGCGGCCTTGTAGTCCAGCGCCGCCCCGATGAACGACGCGAACAGCGGGTGCGGACGCGTCGGGCGGCTCTTGAGCTCCGGGTGCGCCTGCGTGCCGACCAGGAACGGGTGCAGATCGGCGTCGTACTCGACGAACTCGACCAGCTGACCGTCCGGCGAGGTGCCGGAGAACTTCAGCCCGCTCTCCGAGATGCGGTCACGGTAGGCGTTGTTCACTTCGTAGCGGTGCCGGTGGCGTTCCGAGACCTCGGTCGCGTCGTAGGCCTTGGCCACGATCGAATCCGCCTGCAGCACCGCCGGATACGCGCCGAGGCGCATGGTGCCGCCGAGGTCGGCCTCGCCGGCCACGGCGTCGAGCTGGTCGGCCATGGTGGCGATCACCGGGTCGGGCGTGTGCTCGTCGAACTCCGCCGAGTTGGCGCCGCTGATGCCGACGGACCGGGCGGCCTCGATGACGATGCACTGCAACCCGAGGCACAGGCCCAGCAGCGGCAGCCGCTGACGGCGGGCGTAGCTGATGGCGCCGAGCTTGCCCTCGATACCGCGGATGCCGAAGCCACCCGGGATCAGCACGCCGTGCACGTCGCCGAGCGCGGCGGCCGCACCCTGCTCGGTCTCGCAGTCATCCGAGGCGACCCAGCGGATCTCGACCTTCGAGTGGTGGGCGAACCCGCCGGCACGCAGCGCCTCGGCCACCGACAGGTAGGCGTCGGACAGGTCGATGTACTTGCCCACCAAGGCGATACGCACCGTCTCCTTGGGCTCGTGCACGCGGCGCAGCAGGTCGTCCCACTCCGACCAGTCCACGTCGCGGAACGGCAGGTTCAGCCGGCGCACCACGTAGGCGTCGAGCTCCTCGCGGTGCAGCACCTTGGGGATGTCGTAGATCGACGGGGCGTCGGGCGTCGAGATGACGCCGTCGATGTCGACGTCGCACATCAGCGCGATCTTGTTCTTCAGCGGCTCCGGCACGTCGCGGTCGCAGCGCAGGATCAGCGCGTCGGGGGTGATACCGATGCTGCGCAGCGCGGCCACCGAGTGCTGCGTCGGCTTGGTCTTCAGCTCGCCCGACGGCGCCAGGTACGGCACCAGTGACACGTGCAGGAAGAAGACGTTCTCCCGGCCGACGTCGTGGCGAACCTGGCGGGCCGCCTCCAGGAACGGCTGCGACTCGATATCGCCTACGGTGCCGCCGATTTCGGTGATGACCACGTCGGGGCGCTTGCCCTTGGCGTCGGGCAGCGCCATCTCGAGGATGCGGCTCTTGATCTCGTCGGTGATGTGCGGAATCACCTGGACGGTGTCGCCGAGGTAGTCACCGCGACGCTCCTTTGCGATGACCTCCGAGTACACCTGACCGGTGGTGACGTTGGCCGAGCGCGACAGGTTGCGGTCCAGGAAGCGCTCGTAGTGGCCGATGTCGAGGTCGGTCTCGGCGCCGTCCTCGGTGACGAAGACCTCGCCGTGCTGGAACGGGTTCATGGTGCCGGGATCGACGTTGAGGTACGGGTCCAGCTTCTGCATCGTCACGTGCAGACCACGCGCGGTGAGCAATTGGCCGAGACTGCTGGCGGTCAGACCTTTACCGAGCGAGGAAGCGACCCCGCCGCTGACAAAAATGTGCTTCGTCGCGGCCTGTGGGTGCCTGCGTAGCGATGCCAAGAACGACCTCCGTGGTGATGGGGCAACGTAGCGGTTGAGCTACCTGGGGCCTGCCGACCCACGGAATTTCACCCTATCACCGACCGGCCCGAGCTGGGACTGACGCGCCGGTGACGGTCGCCACGGCTCGCTTTACTGCAGGACCGTCACCGAGCTGGCGCCGCGACCGATCCCGAGTTGCGCCGGATGACCGCCGGCGATGAGTTGCTGCAGCGCCAGGACGGCGGTGATCCGGCCGGCCTGGCTGTTGATGTCGTCGACGGTGCCGACCGCACCGGACAGCCCGGCATCGGAGCGCACGACGGCGACGGCCGCGGTGCCGGACGCGCAGCCGTCCCGGCCCGCCACCACCGTGCCCGCGCCGTGCGGCGCCAGGCCCGAGGCCAGGCGGGCCACCGTGGCCCCACGGTTGCCGGCGTCGTCACCCAGGGCGCCGCCGGTGACGATCAGCGCGCTGTCGGCGACCCCGATGCGCTGAGAGCCATATGTGATGAACCCGGTGTCGCGCAGCGTCGCGAGCACGGTGTCGCGCTGCATGTCGTCGACGGGCAGGACCGCGGGGTTACGGTCCCGCAGCAGCGTGATGCCCAGCAGATCACCGGCCTGCGAGCCCTGGTCGACGGTCCGGGTGCTGAGCTGACGTCCGGCCGGCACGATCGGTGAGTTCACCACCGACAGCAGCTTCTCCGAGGCGTTGGCGTCCACGAACTGCTGCGTGAGCGCGATGGTCCCGGTCACCGAACCCCCTGCGGCCGCAATCAGTTTCGCGGCCGCGTCGACGTCGTCGGTGGCGGCGTCCGGGGTGCGGAACACCACGACCGATTTGCCCGCCAGCGCGTCGTGCACCATGCGCGGCGACATCTGGGCATCGAACTCGCCTGCCGCACTGAGTTTCTGGTTCAGCGCGTTCTTCTCGTCGGTGAGGCCGTTGATCTGGTTCTGCAACTCGTGTTTGTCGTCACGCAGTCCGGACAGCAGCGTGTTGGACAACAGACCGGAACCGAGCATCACCCCGATGGCCAGCGCCAGGAACACCGCGGCCAGTGAGATCGCATGCGAGCGTAGGGAGATCATCGTCCGGAGCTAGCTCACCAGACCCTGGGCCCACAGCAGGAAGCGGTTCCAGTAGTCGGTCACCAGGTGCAGGACGGTGGCGTCGGCGCGCGCGACGTACAGCGCGACGATGACGGCGACCAGCATCGCCAGCACCAGCAGCGCGATGGCGCCGCCGGAAACCCGGCTACGGTACAGCGTCGCAACGGCTTTCGCGTCCACCAGCTTCTCCCCCACCTTCAGGCGGGTGAGGAACGTCGACGGGGTGCTGGACTGCCGCGTGCGGTCGAAGAACTCTTCGATGTTGGCGCGGTGGCCGGCGGTGACGATCAGCGCGGCACCATGGTGGTCGACGAGGAGCAGCGCCAGATCGGCGGCCGAACCGGCGGCCGGGAAGGTCATGGCCCCGACGCCCAGATCCTGGATGCGCTCAAGGCCTTTGGCGTGGCCGTCGGCGTCGGCCGGAAGCACCACCTGGGCGCCCGACCGCAGCACGTCGGCGCTCATGTCCTCGGGATCGCCGACGATCAGCGCGGGCCGGTAGCCCGCCTTGCGCAGCGTGTCCGCGCCGGCGCCGACACCGACGAGCACCGGCTGGTACTCCTTGATGAACGGCTTGATGGCCTTCAGGTCGCCCTCGGCGCTCGGGTCGTCGGTCACCACCACGACGTGCCGGCGGTTCACGTCGACGTCGATGTCGGGGATGCCCATACCGTCGATCAGCAACGGGCTCTCACTGCGGATGAACTCGATGGTGTTGCCGGCGAAGGCCTCCAGATGCGCCACGAGGCCGCTCTTGGCCTCGTGCATCATCTCGTGGATCTGCTCGTCGTTACGCTCGTTGCCGAGGACCAGGCGGCGGTCTCCGTTGTAGATGCCGCCGTTGTGCAGCCGCACCTTGGCGCCGTCCTTGACCTTCTTGAAGACCTCGGGCCCGGTCTCGTCGATCAACGTAACCCCGTTGGCGACAAGCACTTCCGGCCCGAGGTTCGGATAGCGGCCGGAGATCGACGACGATGCGTTGACGACTGCGGCGACCTCGGCCTCCACCAGCGCGTCGGCGGTGATGCGGTCGAGGTCGAGTGCATCGAGGATGACGATGTCCCCCGGACCGACGCGTCGCAGCAGTCGGTCGATGTCACGGTCAACGCGGGCGGTTCCAGTCACGCCCGGCTTGGGTCCGGCATTTCGGGTGAGCAGCGCTGCCATCTTCATGCGTCGATTCTGTCGATGAACCCTCAAGTAGAGGTGGAGGCGCGCCGTAACAACAGCCTCAGAAGTTTTCTTTTGTCACATCCGTAACAGCCGAATGGTCTCAATCTCGCTTCGCCGCATAGTGCCGAGCCGCCTTGGCGCGGTTGCCGCACGTGGTCATCGAGTGCCAACGCCGCGTGCCGTTCTTCGACGTGTCGTAGAACCACAGGACGCAATGCGGATGCGCGCACTGCTTGATGCGGCCGGCCGATTCGGCCAGCAGCTGCAGGAGGTTGTCGGCGGCGAGCCAGCCGGGGAGCCATTCGGATCGCGACACATCCACGTCATCCTGCGGCCCCGAGTCGGCGAGCGACCGCCGGATACGCCCGTGGCCCAGGACCGCGTTCAAGTCGTCGGCCGAGCCGTCGGCGACCACCTGCAGGATCGCCTCCCGCGCCCGCACCAGCGCCGCACGGGTCTTTTCGTCGGCTGTGCAACGGTCATCGAGATCATTGGCCACCAGCCAGCATCGGAGTCCTGCCACGTCGATCAGGAGATCCTGCGGCCCCTCCGCTGACATCCACCGGGTGTTCAGCAGGTCCAGCGCCAGAGGTTCGCCGACGTGCGGGCGCGGATCACGCATAGCTGAGATTAACCGCCTCTCCTGCATCGACAGCCTCCCGATAGTCCACTAACCGTCTATTTTAATTTTAGTGGTTGACACGTTGCGACTCCGATTCTAACCTTCAAATGTCAGATAAACAGTTACACCGGAGGAATCGATGACCACTGCCATCACACCCAAGCTCGCGCCCGGCCACGTCGGGCTCAACGTCACCGACCTGTCGCGATCCGTCGACTTCTACCGGCGCGCTCTGGGTTTCGAACAACTGGGTATCAGCGACGACGGCGACCACCGCTTCGCCTTCCTGGGTTCCGAAGGCACCCTGCGGCTGACCCTGTGGCAGCAGAGCGACGGCGCGTTCTCCACCCGAAGCCCGGGCCTGCACCACCTGTCCTTCCAGGTCGACACCATCGAGCAGGTCCAGACCGTGGAGGCCGCGCTCAAAGAGCTGGGCGTGACGTTCGCGCACGACGGCGTGGTGGCGCACGGAGAGGGCGCGGCCTCGGGCGGCATCTTCTTCACCGATCCCGACGGCATCCGGCTCGAGATCTACGCGCCGGGCGGCGCCGAGAGCGCGCCGGCACCGAGCGGCGCCGCCCCCACCTGCGGATTCTTCTGAGTCGCGCCGTGACTGCCTACCACGCCGGTGAACTGGAAGTGCAGCGGCGCATGGGCCAGGCGGAGATCGCTGTCCGCGTCGGCCGGATGATCCGTACGGAGATTCCGGCCGCCGCGGCGGCCTTCCTGGCCGAACAGCCGATGGTCGTGCTCGCCGCGACCGACGACGCGGGCCGGGTGTGGGCCAGCCTGGTCACCGGTCCGGCCGGGTTCATGCACGCCGACGCAGACGGGACCATCGCGGTCGGCGCTCTACCGGTACCGGGTGACCCGCTCCACGAGGTTCTCCGCAGGCCGGATGAACAGGTCGGCATGATCGCAATCGAACCGCAGACCCGCCGCCGGATGCGGGTGAATGGGCAGGCCCGACCCACCGCAGACGGCCTGCGCATCCATCCCGACCAGGTGTACTCGAACTGCCCGAAGTACATCTCGCGCCGGCACATAGCGGGTGTCGCCGAGGCGACGCACCGCCCGACTGTCCGCCACGCCGAGGTCCTCGACGAGCGCCTGCAGCAGATCGTCGGCCGCACCGACACCTTCTTCATCGGATCGGCCGATCCTGACGGAAACGCCGACGCGTCGCACCGCGGCGGCAATCCCGGGTTCCTGCAGGTGCTTTCGCCGAACCGGCTGCGGTGGCCGGACTACCGCGGCAACTCGATGTTCATGACGCTGGGCAACATCAGCGCCAATCCTCGCTGTGGACTGCTGATCCCGGACTGGCAGACCGGGAACACCCTGCAGCTGACGGGCACCGCGGAGATCATCTGGGACGACGGCCCGCAATGTTCGGTGGAGTTCACGGTCGACGAAGTGGTCGAGCTGAGCGACGTCAGTCCGCTGCGGTGGGGTCAGGCAGAGCTCTCGCCCGCCAACCCCGCCTGACGTCTACGGCGCGGCGTGCTCCTGCTGCGCCGCCTCGAGCAGCTCGCGGGCATGCGCGCGACCACTGTCGGTGTCGCCGAGTCCGGCCAACATGCGGGCCAGCTCGGCGACCCGGTCGTCGTCCTCGAGGCGGACCACGCGGCTCGACTTCGGGCCGCTCTCCACCACCAGGTGCACGTCGCCGTACGCCGCGACCTGCGGTAGGTGCGTCACGACAATGACCTGGTGGGTGCGGGCCAGCCGGGCCAGGCGCTTGCCGATCTGCACGGCGGCGCGGCCACCGACACCGGCGTCGACCTCGTCGAACACCATGGTGGTGCCCTCGGCGGACGCCGACAACACGACTTCGAGCGCCAGCATCACGCGCGACAACTCACCACCGGACGCGCTCTTGGCCAGCGGCAGCACGTCCGAACCGCTGTGCGGCGTGAAACCGAACTCGACGGCGTCGACGCCATCGTGGCCGGCGTGCACGGCGGTGCCGTCGGGCAGCGTCAGCGGTGCGCTGTCGTCGGCGCGTGCCTCCAGCGGCGACACCGTGATGCTGAATCCGGCGCCACCCATCGCCAGGCCGGCGAGCTCGGCGGTGACGGCCTTCGCCAGCGACTTCGATGCCTTGGTGCGGGCCTTGGTGACCTCGGCGGCAGCCAGCACGACCTTGTCGTGCCGTTCGTCGACCTGCTTCTGCAGTTCAGCCAGGGCCTCTTCGGAGACGTCGAGCTGGGACAGCCGCTGCCGGGCGTCGGCGGCCCACTGCAGTACCCCGTCTATATCGGCGGCGTACTTGCGCGTGAGGTTGCGCAGCTCTGCCTGGCGCGCCAGCTTGGATTCCAAAGTGCTTGCGTCGCTGGGCAACTCGGAAAGGTAGTCGCCGAGTTCGCCGGACACATCACCGATCACCGCGAGTGCCTCACCCAGCCGGTCGCCCAGGGCGCGCAGCACGGAGTCATCCGTCGCCGACAACACAGACTTGGCCTGCGCCGCAGCATCGAGTGCCGAGGCCGCGTCGTCCGACGGACCGTCGCCGAGTTCCCCCGACAGCGCGGCGCGTGCGGTCTGGGCCGCGTCCCGCAGCGCGTCCAATTCGGACAGCCGGCGGATATCGGCCACCAATGCGTCGTCCTCGCCGGCTTCCGGCGCGACCGCGTCGATCTCTCCCAGACCGAACTGCAGCCGGTCGGCCTCCATGGCGAGATCCCGCGCACGGTTGCGCCGGTCGATCAAATCCCTTCGGGCGGTGAGCCATTCGTCCCGCAGCTTGCGGTACTTGGCCAGCAGCCCCGTCACGTCGACGTAGCGGTCCAGTGCGCCGCGCTGCTCGTCGGGGCGCATGAGACGCAGCTGGTCGTTCTGTCCGTGCAGGGCCAGCAGTTCGGTGGTGAACGTCGCAAGCGACTTCGCCGGCACACTGCGCCCACCCAGGTACGCACGCGACGGCCCGTCCTTGCTCACCGACCGCGCGGCGATGACGCTGCCGTCGTCGTCGCGGTCCGCGCCGGAGGCCTCCAGAATCCCGTCGACGCGCTCGGACACCCCGTCACCGAGTTCGGTTGTGGTGAAACGGCCTTCGACGACGGCGCGGGCCGAACCCGACCGCACCCGGCTGGGATCGGCGCGGGCGCCACCCAGCAGGTGCAGGCTGGTGACCACCATGGTCTTACCGGTGCCGGTCTCCCCGGTCAGCACAGTCAGACCACGGCCGAATTCGGCAGTGGCCGCACTGATGGCGCCCAGCGCCTCGATGCGAATCTCGGTCAGCATTACTGGCCGCGCCACCCTTTCACCGGCAACCGGAACTTGCGCACCAAACGATCAGAGAACGGGGCGCTGTCGAGACGAACCCATTTCAGCGAGGTGTCACACCGGGTGACCTCCAGCCGGCCGCCCGCCGGGACCACCATCTGGCGACGGCCGTCGCAGAACACCATGGCGTCATTGTTGCCTGCTTCGACCTCGATCGCGATCGATGCGTCGGGGCTGGTCACCATGGGGCGGGCGAACAGGGCGTGAGCGTTGTTGGGTACCACCAGGATTGCTTCCAGGTCCGGCCACAGAATCGGGCCACCCGCCGAGAAGGCATACGCCGTCGAGCCGGTCGGGGCCGAAACCAGTACCCCGTCGCAGCCGAACGCCGATACCGGGCGGCCGTCGACCTCAAGGACCACGTTCAGCACGCCGAACCGGCTGGTCTTCTCCAGGCTGGCTTCGTTGAGCGCCCAGCCACGCTGCACGATCTCGCCGTCGACGCGCACCCCGATGTCGAGCGTCATCCGCTCTTCGACCCGGTAGTCCTTGTTGATGATGCGCTCGAGCACGTGATCGATGGCCTCGGCCTCGGCTTCCGCCAGGAACCCGATGTGTCCGAGGTTCACTCCGACCACCGGGATCTCGGCATTGCGGGCCAATTCGGCGGCCCGCAGGAAGGTGCCGTCGCCGCCGAGCACCAGGACCAGCTCACAGCCCTCGGCCGCGTGGCTGTCCGGGTCGACGACCGTGATGTCGACACCCATTTCCCGCATGTGGTCCGGTGCCAGGTGTAGCGCACCGCGGTCGACGGCCTCGGCCGCGAGCACGCGTAAACCGATTCCGTTGTCGCCCAGCACTTTTTCGACCCGGGTTGCGGTTTCGGTGGCTTCGTCGCGGCCGGTGTGGATCACCAGCAGGACGGTGCGTTCGCGCGTCACTGCGGCCCCTCGGCAACCGCGCGGCCGACGGCTGCGACCAGGGCGTCGTCCTTCAGCGGCTGATCAGTGGTGGTCCGCAGTCGCAGGAAGTACTCGACGTTGCCGGACGGGCCGGGCAATGGGCTGGCCGTGACGTCCACCGCATGCCAGCCGAGTTCGGCGGCCCGCCGCGCGACGGTCAACACCGCGTCGGCACGCAATTCCGGGTCGGACACCACACCACCGGCCCCGACCCGGTCCTTGCCCACCTCGAACTGCGGCTTCACCATGGGAACGATATCGGCTAGGTCCGACGCACATGCGGTCAGTGCCGGTAGGACGGTGGCCAGCGAGATGAAGGACAGATCGGCCACCACCAAGTCGACCGGACCGCCGATGGCCTCGGCCGTCAGCTCCCGCACGTTCGTCCGCTCCATCACGATGACCCGATCGTCGGACCGCAACGACCAGGCCAGCTGCCCGTAACCGACATCGGCCGCGACGATCTCGCGTGCTCCGCGGTCGAGCAGCACTTCGGTGAATCCACCGGTGGACGCACCGGCGTCCAGGCAACGCCGTCCCTCGGGTGACACGCCGAACGCATCGAGGGCACCGATCAGTTTGTGGGCACCACGGGACACCCAGCTGCGTTCGGTGGATTCGGCGACCAGGAGATTGGCCGCGGGTGTGACGGCCGTCGATGCCTTCGATGCCCGCATGCCGTCGATCGTCACGCGGCCGGCCTCGATCAGTTCGGCAGCTTGTTGACGAGACCGGGCAAGCCCCCGCCGGACGAGTTCGGCATCAACACGTGCGCGTCGCGTCACGTGCTCTTCACCCCTTCTCGACCGATTCCAGGGCCCGGACCAGCAGATTGTGGGCGTGGTCCAAACCCGCCGCGACAGCCTCGAGGTCCGGCGTCTCATCACCCTCACCGGACAGATCCGGCAGATGGGACAGCAGGACCGCGATATCTTCGCGGATCTGGTCAGGATCGGTACTCATAGCGATGTTCACGCTAGCGGATCGGTGCCGTCGAGCAGCGACCACCGATCCAATGCGGCACGTGCCGTGTCGTCCCCCGCGGTGATCCGCACGCGGCCGGAGACGGCACCCGCCCACACGGCGCCGGCCGTCGCGCGGACCACCGACAACTCGTCGCCGACGGATTCGCCGGTGGCGTGCACGGTGACATCGTTGCCCGACATCTCGACCCGCCACCCGGGATGCGGCCCGACACGCAAGGCATCCGAGGACACAGCCAACGAGCGCAGATCGGGCGCCAGGAAGTCAGGGCGCTCGGCAGGGATGGCATGCACCATGTCGGCTGCGCTGTTCACGCCGGTCAGCACCATCAGGCTGGGCAGGCCGGCGGCGTTGGCCCCCGCGATGTCGGTGTCGAGCCGGTCCCCGACGACCAACGGGGCCTCGTACCGGCCGCGGGCCAGAGCGTCGTTCATCAACGTCGGCTGCGGCTTGCCGGCGACCTGCGGCACCTGTTCGGTGGCGGTCTGCAGTGCGGCGACCATCGAGCCGTTCCCCGGCAGCAGTCCCCGCTCCGACGGCAGCGTCTTGTCGCTGTTCGCCGCCACCCAGAGGCCACCGGCCCGGATGGTCAGCGCGGCTTCGGCGAGGTCGGCCCAACCGGTCTGGGGCGAATGGCCCTGGACCACCGCGACCGGGTCGTCGCTGAACTGCCGCACGGGCTCCAGACCGACATTGGTGACCTCGGCAGCCAGCGCTTCGGTTCCGATGACCAGCACCTTGGCGCCGGCGGGTAGTTGCAGCGCCAACAGATGCGCCGCGCTCTGGGCACTCGTCACCACGTCATCCGCGTGCGCGGAGAAACCGAGCGCATCGAGATGGTCGGCCACCTCGGCCGGGGTTCGAGACGCATTGTTGGTCACGTAGAGCTTGCGGGACGTGATCGCGGCAAGGGCATCGACAGCACCTTCGGTGGCCTCATGACCACGGAAGACGGTGCCGTCGAGATCCAGGAGCAGACAGTCGTGCAGCTGAGCCAGCGTCGCCACGTCAGCCCAATTCGGCGACGCGGTCCTCGGCGTCCGTGACGCCTTCCAGGTCCGCGGCCGCCGCGTGCAGGAACCACTGGAGTGCGTCGTTCTTGCGGTCGAGGGCCAGCAGTGTCTCGGCATACACGTAGAACAGGCGAGCCGCGGTCTGGCCCGTCCGAGTGGAATCCAACGGTGGGTTCGACAGCAGCGCCAACGCCTGCGCCGGCTGGCCCAGGTCGCACCGCGCACCGGCCAGGACGATCTTGAGTTCGTCGGCGTCGTCACCGGTGAGCTGCTCGGCTTCAGGACTGCGGCCCAACTCGATGGCGCGCTCGGGGCGGCCGACACCCCGCTCGCAGTCGGCGATCAGGGCCAACAGCGGGGACTTGCTGCCCATCCGTCGGGCCGCACGCAACTCCGACAGGGCCTGCGCCCAGTCACCACAGTGATAGGCCGCGATACCGACAGCCTCACGGATCGCCGCGATCCGCGACGCCCGGTTCCGCGCGGCACGTGCATGCTCGAGAGCCGCTTCCGGATCTTCTTCCAGCAGGTCGCCGGCCATGACGAGGTGTTTGGCCACGTAGTCCGCGGTCGCCTTGTCGAGGGTCGTCAGTTCACGACGGACCTCGGGCGAAAGCTGCTTGGCTTCGACGTCGTCGGGCAGCCGGGGACCAGACGGGCGATCCGACGCTTCGTCACGGAACTGCGGCGGCCGGCCGTTCCGATCTGAACCGGGGCGTCGGGGGGCCTGCGTGCGGTCACGCTGAGGGCGCTGCCCCCGTCGTGCGTCGCCGTCGTCTCTGCGCGAGGGGCGACGATCGCCGCCCTGCCTGTTGTCGACCACTGGAACCTTTCCCTACGAAATCTCAGGTCAGAATACGGCCCGATCTGTCACCGGCCGAACTTTGCTCGCGAAACTCGCCCTCGGGGCACCGGCACCGAAGCAATCGGCTGCCGGCCCGGGGCACATTTCCGAGCCGAGAAATGGAAATTCCTCAAATAGAATCACCCCCCACATAAATGTGGGGGGTGATTCCTAATTTGTGTTCGGCGGTGTCCTACTTTTCCGCCCGTGCAGGGCAGTATCATCGGCGCTGGCAGGCTTAGCTTCCGGGTTCGGGATGGGACCGGGCGTTTCCCTGCCGCTGTTGCCGCCGTAACTCTATTTATTTAATCCTCTACCGGCCGTGACAATCCCCGGGAGGGGGGTTGTTTGGTGGTGGGGTGTGGTCTGTTCGACTCTGATTGTGGTGTGGTTGCGGGCACGTTGATGTGCAATGTTCTTGCTTACGCACTGGTTTTTTGGGTGTGTGTAAGTTTTCGGCCG
This sequence comes from Mycobacterium sp. SMC-16, assembly GCF_046250085.1. NCBI lineage: Bacteria > Bacillati > Actinomycetota > Actinomycetes > Mycobacteriales > Mycobacteriaceae > Mycobacterium > Mycobacterium sp. SMC-16. Next base: position 2,676,664 of record NZ_CP176427.1, on the reverse strand, counting down.
GTTAGTGCCAGTTCCCTAAACTTATTGCTAAGTGTGCAGGTCTGGTCTATCGATCCCGTGGTCTGCGGGGGGCCTTATCCCTCTAAAAGGGTGAGAAACCTGGTCTTGGAAGAGGTTTCCCGCTTAGATGCTTTCAGCGGTTATCCTGTCCGAACGTAGCTATCCAGCGGTGCCCCTGGTGGGACAACTGGTAGACCAGAGGTTCGTCCGTCCCGGTCCTCTCGTACTAGGGACAGGTTTCCTCAAGTTTCTGACGCGCGCGGCGGATAGAGACCGAACTGTCTCACGACGTTCTAAACCCAGCTCGCGTGCCGCTTTAATGGGCGAACAGCCCAACCCTTGGGACCTGCTCCAGCCCCAGGATGCGACGAGCCGACATCGAGGTGCCAAACCATCCCGTCGATATGGACTCTTGGGGAAGATCAGCCTGTTATCCCCGGGGTACCTTTTATCCGTTGAGCGACACCCCTTCCACTCGGGGGTGCCGGATCACTAGTCCCGACTTTCGTCCCTGCTCGACTTGTAGGTCTCGCAGTCAAGCTCCCTTGTGCACTTACACTCAACACCTGATTGCCGTCCAGGTTGAGGGAACCTTTGGGCGCCTCCGTTACATTTTAGGAGGCAACCGCCCCAGTTAAACTACCCACCAGGCACTGTCCCTGGACCGGATAGACGGTCCGAGGTTAGAAGCCCAATACGATCAGAGTGGTATTTCAACAACGACTCCACACACACTGGCGTGTGCGCTTCACAGTCTCCCACCTATCCTACACAAACCGTACCGAACTCCAATACCAAGTTGTAGTGAAGGTCCCGGGGTCTTTTCGTCCTGCCGCGCGTAACGAGCATCTTTACTCGTAGTGCAATTTCGCCGAGTCTATGGTTGAGACAGTTGAGAAGTCGTTACGCCATTCGTGCAGGTCGGAACTTACCCGACAAGGAATTTCGCTACCTTAGGATGGTTATAGTTACCACCGCCGTTTACTGGGGCTTAAATTCTCCGCTTCACCCCCGAAGGAGTTAACAGGTCCTCTTAACCTTCCAGCACCGGGCAGGCGTCAGTCCGTATACATCGTCTTGCGACTTCGCACGGACCTGTGTTTTTAGTAAACAGTCGCTTCTCACTGGTTTGTGCCACCCCCTCCCGCTGCCGGCCGCAAGGGCCTTGACGGTATGGAGGTCCCCCTTCTCCCGAAGTTACGGGGGCATTTTGCCGAGTTCCTTAACCATAGTTAACTCGTACGCCTTAGTATTCTCTACCTGACCACCTGTGTTGGTTTGGGGTACGGGCCATGTGTGCACTCGCTAGAGGCTTTTCTTGGCAGCATAGGATCACCGAATTCGCCTCACTCGGCTATGCATCACCTCTCAGACATATGAACGACGGATTTGCCTATCGTTCGTCCTACAGGCTTACCCCGGTATTACCACTGACCGGTACGGCTACCTTCCTGCGTCACCCCATCGCTTGACTACTACCCACCAGGGTCCCACGCAGCCGGCAACACGTGATCCCCGAAAGGATCATCACGTGCCATTTGGATGGTTAGCACAATGGATTCATCACGGACGCACACACACGGGTACGGGAATATCAACCCGTTGTCCATCGACTACGCCTGTCGGCCTCGCCTTAGGTCCCGACTCACCCTGGGCGGACTGGCCTGCCCCAGGAACCCTTGGTCTTTCGGCGGGCAAGGTTCTCACTTGCCTATTCGCTACTCATGCCTGCATTCTCACTCCCACACCCTCCACAACTCGATCACTCGGCTGCTTCACCGGATGCAGGACGCTCCCCTACCCATCCTTGCGGATGCCGCGACTTCGGCGGTGTGCTTGAGCCCCGCTACATTATCGGCGCACAATCACTTGACCAGTGAGCTATTACGCACTCTTTCAAGGGTGGCTGCTTCTAAGCCAACCTCCTGGTTGTCTTCGCGACTGCACATCCTTTTCCACTTAGCACACGCTTAGGGGCCTTAGTCGGCGATCTGGGCTGTTTCCCTCTCGACGCACGGAGCTTATCCCCCGCCGTCTCACTGCCACGCTTTTGTCTTACCGGCATTCGGAGTTTGGCTGACGTCAGTAACCTGGTGAGGCCCATCGGCCATCCAGTAGCTCTACCTCCGGCAAGAAACACGCAACGCTGCACCTAAATGCATTTCGGGGAGAACCAGCTATCACGGAGTTTGATTGGCCTTTCACCCCTACCCACAGCTCATCCCCTCAGTCTTCAACCTAAGTGGGTTCGGGCCTCCACGCGGTCTTACCCGCGCTTCACCCTGGCCATGGGTAGATCACTCCGCTTCGGGTCCAGAACATGCCACTACACCCTTACGGGATACGCCCTATTCAGACTCGCTTTCGCTACGGCTACCCCCCACGGGTTAACCTCGCGACATGTCCCTGACTCGCAGGCTCATTCTTCAAAAGGCACGCCATCACCCCACCAAAGGAGGGCTCTGACGGATTGTAGGCACACGGTTTCAGGTACTATTTCACTCCCCTCCCGGGGTACTTTTCACCATTCCCTCACGGTACTAATCCGCTATCGGTCATCAGAAGGTATTTAGGCTTACCGAGTGGTCTCGGCAGATTCACAGCAGATTTCACGGGCCCGCTGCTACTCGGGAACACCATCAAGGCAGACATCGGGTTTTCACGTACGGGACTCTCACCCTCTACGGCAGGCCATCCCAAGCCACTTCCGTTAACCACGACATTTTCTTACTGCCCTCCAGAGGGATAGCCCTGGAAAGATAGGTCCCACAACCCCGCACACACAACCCCTACCCGGTATCACATGCATACGGTTTAGCCTCATCCGCTTTCGCTCGCCACTACTCACGGAATCACAATTGTTTTCTCTTCCTACGGGTACTGAGATGTTTCACTTCCCCGCGTTACCTCCCACACCCTATATATTCAAGCGTGGGTAACACGACATAACTCGTGCTGGGTTTCCCCATTCGGACATCCTCGGATCAACGCTCGGTTGGCAGCTCCCCGAGGCTTATCGCAGCCTCCTACGTCCTTCATCGGCCTCTGATGCCAAGGCATCCACCATGCGCCCTTAAACACTTACGCACAAAAACCAATTGATAAACAAGAATCAAAATTGCACATCAACACACACAGAAGGAAAAACCAACGACCCGAAAGCCGCCGGCAACCAATACTGCGCGCGTTAGATGCTCGCAACCACTATCCACGAATCAAACACCACACCCCACCACCAAAACCGGTGAGGCAACAACAACCCCCACCACCCCCAACGGAGCGGTGTCTCCCACCCCCACATGAGGAGGGGAGCGAACGGGCCTGTTGTCTCAGGACCCAACAGTGTGTCTGGCAATTCTTCACGACCAACGCTTTCCAGCCGGCCGCACGTTTGTCGTCATATGCACCCGCCGGACAAGCCCACTACAGGCGCCGGCGACAATCCCAACCACCAAGTCCCGCACTGTTGCGGGGATGGGGGAAACCCTGGATCAGGGCATGTAAATGGTGCTCCTTAGAAAGGAGGTGATCCAGCCGCACCTTCCGGTACGGCTACCTTGTTACGACTTCGTCCCAATCGCCGATCCCACCTTCGACGGCTCCCTCCACAAGGGTTAGGCCACCGGCTTCGGGTGTTACCGACTTTCATGACGTGACGGGCGGTGTGTACAAGGCCCGGGAACGTATTCACCGCAGCGTTGCTGATCTGCGATTACTAGCGACTCCGACTTCACGGGGTCGAGTTGCAGACCCCGATCCGAACTGAGACCGGCTTTGAAAGGATTCGCTCCACCTCACGGCATCGCAGCCCTTTGTACCGGCCATTGTAGCATGTGTGAAGCCCTGGACATAAGGGGCATGATGACTTGACGTCATCCCCACCTTCCTCCGAGTTGACCCCGGCAGTCTCCTACGAGTCCCCGGCATAACCCGCTGGCAACATAGGACAAGGGTTGCGCTCGTTGCGGGACTTAACCCAACATCTCACGACACGAGCTGACGACAGCCATGCACCACCTGCACACAGGCCACAAGGGAACCGACATCTCTGCCGGCGTCCTGTGCATGTCAAACCCAGGTAAGGTTCTTCGCGTTGCATCGAATTAATCCACATGCTCCGCCGCTTGTGCGGGCCCCCGTCAATTCCTTTGAGTTTTAGCCTTGCGGCCGTACTCCCCAGGCGGGGTACTTAATGCGTTAGCTACGGCACGGATCCCAAGGAAGGAACCCACACCTAGTACCCACCGTTTACGGCGTGGACTACCAGGGTATCTAATCCTGTTCGCTCCCCACGCTTTCGCTCCTCAGCGTCAGTTACTGCCCAGAGACCCGCCTTCGCCACCGGTGTTCCTCCTGATATCTGCGCATTCCACCGCTACACCAGGAATTCCAGTCTCCCCTGCAGTACTCTAGTCTGCCCGTATCGCCCGCACGCCCACAGTTAAGCTGTGAGTTTTCACGAACAACGCGACAAACCACCTACGAGCTCTTTACGCCCAGTAATTCCGGACAACGCTCGCACCCTACGTATTACCGCGGCTGCTGGCACGTAGTTGGCCGGTGCTTCTTCTATAGGTACCGTCACTCACGCTTCGTCCCTATTGAAAGAGGTTTACAACCCGAAGGCCGTCATCCCTCACGCGGCGTCGCTGCATCAGGCTTGCGCCCATTGTGCAATATTCCCCACTGCTGCCTCCCGTAGGAGTCTGGGCCGTATCTCAGTCCCAGTGTGGCCGGTCACCCTCTCAGGCCGGCTACCCGTCGTCGCCTTGGTAGGCCATTACCCCACCAACAAGCTGATAGGCCGCGGGCCCATCCCACACCGCAAAAGCTTTCCACCACACACCATGAAGCGCGTGGTCCTATTCGGTATTAGACCCAGTTTCCCAGGCTTATCCCAAAGTGCAGGGCAGATCACCCACGTGTTACTCACCCGTTCGCCACTCGAGTACCCCGAAGGGCCTTTCCGTTCGACTTGCATGTGTTAAGCACGCCGCCAGCGTTCGTCCTGAGCCAGGATCAAACTCTCCAAACAAAAACTCCCCATCCAAAGACAGAGCAGAATTTCAAGTTCAGAACAATCTGACCTAAACAAAAGACACCAAACAAACTGGCATCAAAAAACAACCACACCCCACAAACGGGAAAACACGAGGCATGGTCAAAAAACAACAAACAAAAACCACCAAACACACTATTGAGTTCTCAAACAACACGCCCGGCCTGACCGCGCAACAAACCCGCGGCTAAAAGCCGCGGTCCGTAGTGCGGGCAGTGAGGAACTCCCAACTTAATGGGTGTTACTCTCGGATTTGGTCTTCGCTCTCCGGCGCTTGTCCGTGTCGCTCTGACCTGGAATAAGTTACGGCAGGGCTAACAGCGAGTCAAATCGCCAGGTCAGCGGAACGTTTCCCCTGGTCAGAGGGGGCGTCACACCTGGCCGGAGCCGCCAACCCGCCGCACCCCTGCGATGTGGCGCTTGCCACGCCGCAACACCAGCCAGCGCTCACCGAGAAAGTCCGACTGCTGTGGTACCCACTCGTCGCTTTCCACTCGTGCGTTGTTCACGTAGACGCCGCCTTCGGCGACCGTCCGGCGCGCTTCCCCACGACTCTTCGACAGCCCCGTCGCAACCAACAGATCGGTGATCCCGTCCGGACCACCTGGTGCCAGCTCCGCGACCTGGCCATTACTGGCCTCGGTCAGCGCCGCCGACAGCGTCGACTCATCGAGATCCGCCAGCTCGGCGCGGCCGAACAGCGCCTGACTCGCCAGCTCGACGGCGTCGGTCGCCGCCTGACCGTGCACCAACGTGGTCAGCTCCCGAGCCAGCCGGCGCTGCGCAGCCCGCTCGTGCGGACGCTCCGCGGTAGCGATCGCGAGTTCACCGAGCTCGTCGGCGGACAGGAAGGTGAACCAGCGCAGGTAGCCCACGACATCGGCGTCGGCCGCGTTCACGAAGTACTGGTACCAGGCATATGGGCTGGTCAGCTCCGGATCGAGCCACAGATTGCCGCCGCCGGTCGACTTGCCGAACTTCTTTCCGTCGGCCGAGGTGACGAGCGGAACCGTCAGCGCATGTGCGGTCGCGCCCAGCTTCTGGCGCACCAGGCGGACGCCCGCGATGATGTTCCCCCACTGGTCAGAGCCGCCGACCTGCAGACTGCAGCCGTGCTTCTTGTACAGCTCGACGAAGTCGTTGGCCTGCAGGAGCATGTAGCTGAACTCGGTGTAGGAGATGCCGTCGCCTTCGAGGCGCCGCTTGATGGTGTCGCGGTCGAGCATGACGTTGACCGAGAAGTGTTTGCCCAGGTCACGCAGGAACTCGATGGCCGACATCGGCCCGGTCCAGGACAGGTTGTTCTCGACGATCGCACCGTTGCCGGAGTCGTTGAACTCGACGAAGCGCTCCAGCTGACCGCGAATACGTTCGGCCCAGTCGGCGACGGTGTCGGCGGTGTTCATCGTCCGCTCACCGTTGTCGCGGGGATCGCCGATCATGCCGGTGGCACCGCCGGCCAGCACGATGGGTCGGTGGCCGGCCTGCTGGAATCGCCGCAGCGTGAGCAGGGGAACCAGGTGTCCGGCGTGCAGGCTGGGTGCGGTCGGGTCGAAGCCGGCATAGAGCGTGAGCGGCCCATCCGTCGTCGCGGCGGCGAGCGCTTCGCGGTCGGTCGATTGCGCGATCAGGCCGCGCCAGTCCAGTTCATCGAGGATGCCAGTACTCACGACGTCGATCTTCCCCTATAGCAGGTCGGCCACCGCCATCAGTCGCTGTCGCCCAGTGCCGGCGCCCGGGGACTGCGCCGGTAGTTCGACACTTCAGGGGTACCCGGCAACCAGAACCGCCATGGGCGGTCGGCGGCCTGACTGACGCCCACTCGCGGCCCGGCGCTCGCCTCCTGCGGCGGATTAAGTTCGATCCGAACCGGTGATCGGCGATCCATCAGGTCAATGCCGTTGTCCGCCAAGGTGATTCCGAGCGCCTCGCACAGATTGCCCGGGCCCCGGGCGTACGCCGCGGGCGTGATGCCGGCCCGCCGCCGACTCGCGGCCACACCGTCACCACCGACGATGCGAGCCGCACGGAGCAGTACGGCACCGGCCACGCCATCAGTGCAACAAACCACGTTGGCGCACACATGGATTCCATGACTGCGGTAGGTGTACAAGTGCCCGGCCGGCCCGAACATCACCGAGCTCCGGGGCGTCGGCCCACGGAACGAGTGCGCAGCCGCGTCCGGCCAGGGTCCCGATGGTGGGCCGCCATAGGCCTCGACCTCGACCACGGTCGCGACGACGCCCCGGCCGTACAACGTGGCGCCGAGCAGCCGTCGAGCCGCGGTCACCGGATCGACGGCGAGTAGCTCGGCACTCATGGCCCGCCATTCTGCCCGGTCCGAGCCGGCCGTTGACACGTCGTCGCCATGAGCGGATTATTCATCCTATGATGAGTTCATCGGTTGGTGAATTAAATGGTCATGCCGCTGACGTGGCAATTCGGATCGAGAACCTGACCGTGGTCCGCGGTAAGCGGCGCGCCATCGACGACGTGTCCCTGCAGGTCCGGCGTGGCAGCATCACCGGCTTGCTCGGCCCCTCCGGCTGCGGCAAGACCACCCTGATGCGCGCCATCGTCGGTACACAGATCATCACGAACGGCACGGTCACCGTGCTCGGGAAACCCGGCGGATCGGCCGACCTGCGCCGCCGCGTCGGGTACGTGACGCAGGAGCCGACGGTCTACAACGATCTGCGCGTCATCGACAACGTGCGGTATTTCGCGGCGCTGACGGGCTCGTGCAAGACCGCGGCCGACGAGGCGATCACTGCCGTCGGCCTGGAGGATCACCGAACGGCGTTGTGCGGCAACATGTCCGGTGGGCAGCGGACGCGCGCCTCATTGGCCTGCGCATTGGTGTCCAAACCTGACCTGCTGGTGCTCGACGAACCGACGGTCGGCCTGGACCCGGTCCTGCGGGTCGACCTCTGGGACCAGTTCGACCGACTGGCCCGCGGCGGCACCACCCTGCTGGTGTCCAGCCATGTGATGGACGAGGCCGATCACTGCGGCGAACTGCTGCTGATGCGCGACGGCCGTCTGCTCGCACACACCACGCCCACCCAACTACGAGAGGACACCGGATGTTCGTCGCTGGAGGAAGCGTTCCTGACCGTCATCCGGCGCAGCACCGCGGCCAGAGCCGGCTGACGCTGCAGCCCTACCTGGCCACGACGGCCCGCATCCTGCGTCAGCTCGCCGCCGACCATCGCAGCATGGCGATGATCCTGGTGGTGCCGAGCGCCGTCATCACGTTGATGTACTTCATGTTCGACGATCTGCCGCACCGTCCCGGCACGCTGTCGCCGTTCAACAACGCCTGTCTGATCCTGCTCGGCGTCTTCCCGCTGATCGTCATGTTCCTGATCACCTCGATAACCATGCAGCGCGAACGGGTTTCGGGCACGTTGGAACGGATCCTGACCACTCCCCTGCGCCGATTGGATCTGCTGGCCGCCTACGGATCGGCATTCTCGGTGGCCGCGGCCGCCCAGGCGACGCTGGCCTGCCTGGTCTCGTTCTGGTTCCTCGGGTTCGACACCGCGGGCAGTCCCGCCCTGGTCTTCCTGATCGCGATCATCAACGCGGTGCTCGGCGTCGGACTGGGCCTGTTGTGCAGTGCGTTCGCGCGTACCGAGTTCCAGGCCGTGCAGTTCATGCCGGTGGTGATCGTGCCGCAACTGCTGTTGTGCGGCATCATCGTTCCCCGCGAAATGCTGCCCGACTGGTTACGGTGGATAAGTGACGCACTACCCGCGACCTACGCGCTCGAAGCTCTCCAGCAGGTGGCCGGCCACCCCGACATCACCGGCACCACAATGCGCGACATCGTGATCGTGATCGCGTTCGCGGTCGTCACCATGTGCCTGGCCGCCGCGACCCTGCGTCGTCGGACCCCATGACCACGACACAGCCGCGGCCGCGCCGCAAGCCGCCCGGTCGTCCCACCGGAACCTCGGACACCAAGGAGACGATCCTGTCGTGTGCGCGGGACCTGTTCGCCCGCAACGGTTTCAACAACACGTCGGTGCGGGCGATCGCCGCTGCCGCCGGCGTCGACGCGGCGCTGGTGCATCACTACTTCGGGACCAAGCAGCAGCTGTTCGCAGCGGCAGTGCACATTCCCATCGATCCGCAGATGGTGCTGGGCCCGTTACGGGAGACCCCCGTCGACGAACTCGGCCACACCCTGCCGTCGCTGTTGTTCCCGATCTGGGATTCGGAGCTCGGCGTGGGATTCATCGCGGCGTTGCGCTCGATGCTCGCGGGCGACGACGTCAACCTGATCCGGATTTTCCTGGAAGACGTGATCACCGCCGAAGTCGGTGCGCGGGTTGACAATCCGCCCGGCACGGGACGAACCCGCGTGCAGTTCGTCGCTTCCCAGCTGATGGGCGTCGTGATGGCCCGCTACATCCTGCAACTGGAGCCGTTCAGATCGCTTCCCGTGCAACAGATCGCGGAAACGATCGCGCCCAACCTCCAGCGCTACCTCACCGGCGACCTGCCGGCCCTGAGCTAACGCTGGGCAGCTGCGAGCAGTCGCTGATGCTCGGCGTCGTCGGTGACGTCGACCGCCTCGTCGATGAGCAGCACCGGTACCCCAGCGTCGATCCGGTACGCGCGGCGCAACCGCGGGTTGTACAGGCATTCGTCCCCGACCAGCAGCAACTCACCCCGGTCCTGCGGGCACACCAAAATCGCGCGCAGCGCTTCGTCGATCACCGTGCGTCAGCCACCCAACGGAATCTGCGAGCCACCGGTACCCGGCACCAGGCCAGGCGGCAGGCCACCCGGACCACCGATGACGATGGGGTTCTGCGGCTTCGCGCCGGCGGCGCGCGCCTGATTGCGCTTCTGGAACTTCACCGTGTCCTGCAGCGCATGGATCAGCGGCACCTGGTTGGGACGCTGGTCGAGCGCCGCCTCGATATCGGCGAGGTTGCCCCGCGACGGACCGAAGCCCTGCGAACGCAGCTTGAGCGCGGTGTGGAGCAGCTTCGAGAGATCACCGCCGCTGGCACCGATGTCGTACTGGGCGTCCAGGTCGTCCAGAATGTCGGCGTGTGCCGCGGCAGGAGTGATCATCATCCCGGCAGCCACAGCTCCCGCCAGAATCGCGCCGGCAACACCACGCCGCCTCCGGCTGGTGTGTGACGTCATGCGTTCTCCATTCGATATCTGCGCCCGACGGCGTGAACCCCGACTGACAAACCGCAGCCTAACAGCGACGACCAGGACCGGCAGGCTGTCACGACAGACTGCTCGTCCCGGTCAACTCGGCCTGGGCGGCCGCGGTGAAGGGCACGAACGAGTCGCTGTCGACGTCGAACTGCCACGAGTTGTCCGTCGATTCGGGCACGCCGGCGGCCCGCAGTTCGGCCAGCACCGGGCGATACGACGCGTTGAGCGCCAGCTCCGGCACCACGTGGATGAGGTCCGGCACCACGCCGACCGGCAGCTCGGCCAACGCCTCACGGAGGTCGGCGGGCAGCACACTGCCACCCGGACGCAGGCTCAACGCCGTGACCGCCAGCTCCCGATCGGCAACCGGCACTCGGTAGGTGACGGCGATGTCGACCGCGTCGAGACGGCCGAGCGCATTGCCGACCTCCTTGCCGAACACGACGCCGCGCGGAGTGCGGATGACCGAACGGCGGTTGTCGACCATCCAGTAGTCGCCGTCGTCGTCGCGGCGGAACAGGAACTCGGTCGATACCCAGGTGTCCCCCGGCGCGAAGACACCACGCTTGACCGACGCGGTCGGGTCGACAGGCCCACGCGGCTTGGCCAGCAGCACACCCACCTCGTTGGGCTCGGCGAGCGCCACGAAGCCGTCGTCGCCCTCGAGGATGAGGTCGTCGTCGACGTCGTAGGCGGCCAACGCGATCTGACCGCCGCCCGGCAATGGCCGGCCCTCACTGCCGATCTTGGCGCCCGACACGTTGGCCAGCACGGCCTGACCATCGGTCGTGGTGAAGAACTCCAGGACATGTGCGGGCTGGAACGCCTCCTCGACACGGCGCCACAACCCGGCCGGCATGCCTGAGCCGATGAACAGGCGCACCGGGTGGGTTCCGTTGATCACGAACGACGCGTCGTCGATGACGTCGCGCAGCATCGCCCACGTGTAGGACACCACGGTGACGCCGTACTGCCGCAGTTCGTGCACGAAGCGGTCGGGCCGCAGACCACGGGACAGCGCGATGCGCGCACCGCCGACGACGGCGCCGCCGAGCGAGACCAGCAGGCCGGACTGGTGGTGCAGCGGCGTCAGGCAGTAGACGGTGTCGCCGCGGCCCAGGTTGGCCGCCGATGCGGTGCCGAATGCCGACAGCGCCCAGCGGAAGTTGGTGATCTGCCGGGCCACCAGCTCGCCGCCGACGTTCGCGAACGCGATGTAGGCCAGGTCCTGCGCGTAGCCGGGGTTGGGCCGGTACCAGCCGGGCAGCTCGACGACGTCGGGGTCGATCTGTTCCATGTCGACGACGTCGGCGTCGTCGGTCAGGTGCAGATCGCGGTTCTCGCCGCCACCGAGCACCAGCACGCGCGTCCGAAGCCGCCGGGCCGCATCGAGATTCGCCGGGTCCGAGATGATGTCGGTGACGCCACCGAGGCGGGCGGCGACGGCCAGGTCGGCATCGGGCGGCATCAGGACGGCCACCGCGCCGAGACGCGACAGCGCCGCGATGGCGACGAGCGCACTGGGGCGGGTCTCCATCAACACGCCGACCCGAACGCCCTGCCGCACACCGACTTCGATCAGTCCGCGGACGACGTTGTTGATGCGGCGGTCCACTGCCTCGTAGGTGTGCACGCGGCCGTCGAACAGCAGGAACTCACCGTCCGGCGCGCCCTGGGCCTGCTCACAGATGATGCGGCCCAACGAGATTCGCGTGTGGTCGTTGATCTGGCCGAGACGGGCCAGCCGCGGCAGGGTCCGGACGGTCTCGATGGCCAGCGCCCGCGTCGACTTACCGGCCGTCACCACGGCGTCGGCCGCGGTGTTGGCGAGACTGAACGCCATCTCCGTCGCGGCTGCGGCACCGTGGGCCACGCGGATCGCCAGCGGCACCGACTCGCGCGGCAGTTCGGACTGCAACGGCATCGGTACCACGTCGGCAGGCATCGGTCCGCCGGCGTCGAGCCACTTGACCCACGACGCCACCGTCGGCCAGCTCTGGCCGGCGGCCTTGGAACCCACGACGAGACCGAAATGCCCGACGCGAATGAGGTATTCGTAGACGTCGGCCTCCGGGGCGGCGCGCTTGATACCGCGCACCGCGGCGGGCTGACCGATGTCGTCGACTTCGCCGACCACGGCGAGGACCGGGCAGGTGATGTCGGACAGCGTCACCAGATTGCCGTGGATGGCGAAGCCGCCGGTCATCATGCGGTTGTGCGCGATGAACTGCTTGAGCAGCTCCGCGATGGCCGGGCCGGACCAGGCGATCCAGCCCTCGCTGGCCAGGAACCGGCGCTGCTGCTCGCGCGGCAACAACGCTTCACGGTCATGCAGCTGGCGCAAGAAGTCGAGGCGCGACTGCGCGGTCTTGATCGGGTCCAGCATCTGAAAACCGTTGCGCGCCAGCCAACCCGGGATGTTGAGGCGGCTGAAGACATGGTCGGCCATGAAGTCCGCGACGCCCGATGCCAGGTTCGCCGGCATGTTCATCGGCAGTGCGGCCAGCGTGTCCACCGGGGACCCGAAGGCGATGATGCTGGCCAGATCGCGGGACTGCCGGTACGCGGCGGTCTGGTAGGCGAACATGCCACCCTGCGAATAGCCGGCCAGGTGGACGTCTTTGCCGGTGGTCTCCTTGACGGTGTCGATGGCCGCACTGAGCCCCACCACATGGTCGGCCAGGTTGCGGTCCATGCCGCCCTCCACCTGATCCGGCGAGCCGAAGTCGATGACCCACGGGTCGAGGCCGGCGGCGTGCAGGATGCCGACGGCGCCGTCGTCGCGCGTCACGTCCCACATGTCGGCGGACATCATCATCGGATGCACCATCAGCACCGGCGAACCGGCCGGCGCCGCGCCAGGACGCGCGTCCGGCGGGAAGTAGCGCCGCAGGCGGTACATCGGCACGCTCTCGACGATCTGGAACGGCGACGGCACGGCGCCCGTCTCCAAACCGCCATAGCGCAGCACTTCCAGGCCGTTTTGAGCGGTAGCTACCAACCGCTCCACCGGCCCGGTGATCACCGAAAAGTCCACCACCGGGTACTCCCTTTTGGTCAAATAAGTACAAATCCCCCGATTACGACGCCATCATGGCACAACGCGCTGGTTACCTCGTGGTTACGGCGTGGCAGAGGCACCTGCGGCCGACGCCTAGAATCTGCGCCTGATGGCGCATCTACTCGGGGCCGAAGCCCTGCATCTGGAATTTCCGACCCGTGTGGTTTTCGATTCGCTGACGGTCGGGATCGAGGAGGGCGACCGGATCGGCATCGTCGGCCGTAACGGCGACGGCAAATCCAGTTTGCTGGCAATGCTGGGCGGCCGGCTCAAGCCCGACTCCGGGCGGGTGACGGTGCGCGGCGGCGTCCGGATCGGGATGCTCGACCAGGCCGACACCCTCGACCACACCGACACCGTCGGGCATGCCGTCGTCGGCGACGTCCCCGAGCACGAATGGGCCGGCGATGCGCGCGGCCGCGACGTCATCGCCGGGCTGCTCGGCGACCTCGACTGGAACGCGGTGATCGGCACGCTGTCGGGCGGACAGCGCCGCCGCGTGGCCCTGGCCCGTCTGCTCGCCGGCGACCACGACGTCCTGATCCTCGACGAGCCGACCAACCACCTCGACGTCGAAGCGATCACCTGGCTGGCCGCGCATCTGAAGAAGCGCTGGGCCGCCAACGCCGGCGGCTTGCTCGTCGTCACCCACGACCGGTGGTTCCTCGACGAGGTCTGTACCGCGACCTGGGAGGTGCACGACCGCATCGTCGAACCGTTCGAGGGCGGCTACGCGGCGTACATCCTGCAGCGCGTGGAGCGCGACCGGCAGGCGGCCGCCTCTGAGGCCCGGCGGCAGAACCTGGCCCGGAAAGAACTCGCGTGGCTGCGCCGCGGCGCACCCGCGCGCACGTCGAAGCCGAAGTTCCGCATCGACGCCGCCAACGCGCTGATCGCCGATGTGCCCGAGATCCGCGACAAGGTGGCGCTGCAGTCGCTGGCCGTGACACGCCTCGGCAAGCAGGTCGTCGACATCCTGGACGCGTCGGTGACCTACGGCGAGAGGCAGGTGTTGCAGGACGTCGAGTGGCGCATCGCGCCGGGCGAGCGCACCGGCATCCTCGGCGTCAACGGCGCCGGCAAGTCGACGCTGCTCGGGTTGATCGACGGGTCGGTCGAGCCGACCGAAGGCCGGGTCAAGCACGGCAAGACGGTGCAGATCGCCGCGCTCACCCAGGGTGTGGAGAAGCTCGCCGAGCATCTCGATGAGCCCGTACGGGTGGTGCTCAGCCGGCTCGCCACCACCTACACGTTCGGATCCGGTTCCAAGGCACAGGAACTCAGCCCCAGCCAGCTGCTGGAGCGTCTCGGCTTCGCCAGTGCTCAGCTGTCCACCCCCGTGAAGGACCTGTCCGGTGGGCAGCAGCGCCGGCTGCAGCTGCTCCTGATCCTGCTGGAACAGCCAAACGTGCTGATCCTCGACGAGCCGACCAACGACCTGGACACCGACATGCTGGCGGCCATGGAGGACCTGCTGGACTCCTGGCCCGGCACGCTGATCGTCGTCAGCCACGACCGGTACTTCCTGGAGCGCGTCACCGATCAACAGTTCGGCATCCTCGGCGGTCGTCTGCGCCACCTGCCCGGCGGGGTCGACGAGTACCTGCGGCTGCGGGCCTCGCACGCGGCGCAGACCGGTGCGGCGGTGACAAAGCCGGCGGCGGTGGCGGCCGCCGGCTCAGCCGGGGGCTTGTCCGGCGCCGAGCTGCGCGCGGCGCAGAAGGAACTCACCGCCATCGAGCGGCGACTGGAGAAACTCTCCGGCCAGATCGACACGGCACACCAGCGTCTGGCTGAGCATGACCAAGGCGATTACGAAGGGCTGCAACGCCTCACGGGCTCGCTGCGCGAGCTCGAAGGTGAAGTGACCGAACTCGAGGACCGCTGGATGGAGTTGTCCGAGGACGTCAGTAGCTGAACGTGGTGGCCGGTTCGTCGCCGATCCACTGCCACAGCGGGATGGTGCCGCCGAGGTCCGCGTTGGCCACGATGTGTTCGGCGTCAAGGGCTTTGGCGTTGAAGCAGATCGGGCAGATGAGGAACTTGCCGCCGGCGGCGGCGTAGCGGGCCATCAGGTCAGGCAGTGGTGGGCAGCCGTCGCATGCGACGCCGAGCGCGAATCCCGGTTGGGCGAGGCGCACGGCTTCCTTGGCCAGGAACATCATCGTCGGGTGTCCCTGTTCGGCCGCGCCGACGGCCATGAGCAGGGCGATGGTGACCTTCTCGGCGTCCTCCAGACCGGTGGTGAGGCTGATCGCCACTTTCGAGCTCATGAGCGGTTCTCCTTCTGTTCGGGCTGAAATCCTGAGCACAGCAAGTCGATTGAACGGATGCGGTCATCGGCGGCGGCGAACAGGCGCTGCTCGACGATCTTGACGGCGGTCGGGTCGCCCGGTGGCGAGGTGCGAACCCGCCAGCTCAGCGCGACGCGGTCGCCGACGCGGCCGACGGAAGCATCGACCAGTTCGAAGGTGTCGGCGCCGAACCAGTGCCGGAAGCGCTCGACGGTGTCGTCGGCGCCGGTCACGTCGACGAGGCCGGGCGGGATCAGGGCGCGGAAATGTACCTCGGGATCTAGGCATTCGGCGAGCGCCGCGAAATCCCGGCCGGCGAAAGCCTCCAGGAAGGCGCCCGCCACAGCCCATCCCGTGCCGATGTCGTTGCTCATGTATCGGTTCTACGGCCCGCCGGCGCCTCGGCACATCGGGTGAATACCCGATCTATTCGGCGGCGCTGACCAATCCGTGGTGCATGGCGAACATCGCGGCGGCACCGCGCGTCGACACCCCGATCTTGGTGTAGATGTGTTCGACGTGAGTGCCGACGGTGCGTGGCGTGATCGAAAGGTGTTGGGCGATCTGCCGATTCGATGAACCACGGACCAGTTGCTCGAGGACTTCGAGTTCGCGGCCGGTCAGACCGGCGACGAGTGGGGTCCGGCGGGTGGGCCGGCAGCCCGCGGCGGTCAGCACCGCGCCGACTGCGGCGCCGTCGAGCCGCCCTGCGGTGACCTCCGCGCGCAGGGCTTCGGCGCGGTCGGCGCGTGCCAACGCGGTCCGGTGCGGACGATCCTCGCCGAGTGCCTGGTAGACCGCCGCGGCGGCCAGGAGCCGGGCCGGCGCCGGGATCGCCGTGCCGGTGAGCCCGCGTGGGTACCCGCTGCCGTCCATGCGTTCATGGCCGGCCGCGGCGACCGCGCCGATCTCGCACAGCCGCGGCTGCCGGCACAGCACCCGTTCGGTGAGATACGGGACGGTGCGAACGCGCTCGCGTTCGGCAATGGTCAAGGGACCCGGCTTGTTCCAGATGCCCGTCGAGACACCGATGGCCCCGATCCGGTGTACCAACGCCGCGCGTTCGGCGAGGGCGACGTCGTCGGCACTGAGTCCGGCCGCTCTGGCCGCCGCTGCGGTGAGTTCGGCGACGCGGCGTGAATAGCCCAGGAACCAGGGCGATTTCAGGTCGGCGTAGTCGGCGAAGACCCGCAACACCGCGGTCAATTCGGCGTCGGGGATGGTGCGATCGAGCGACGCGCAGCCTCCGATCACCGAGGCCCAGGCGTCGACGGTGTCGAGTCCCCCGAAGATCTCGTCGGACCGGGCACAGCACACGTCCACCAGCTCGGGGTCGAACTCGGTCCCCCGGCGGCTGCGCAACATCTCCAGCGCGCCGTCGACGCCGCCGGTGCGGTGGTGCACCTCGGCGTCGTCGGCGATGTGGACGACGCGCGTCACCGGCTGGATCTGCGTACCCCGGGCCCGGCCCGGCACACCCTTGCCGTCCCAGCGCTCGAAGGCGTCGAGCAGTGCGGCGCGCACCTCGGGCGGCAGGTCCAAGCGGTCCGCGATGTCGCTGGCCGTCTGACAGTGGCTGACAAACAGTTTCGGCATCTCGGCGACGCCCTGGGCCAGGAAGCGGCCGACCATGGTGATGCGCTGCAACGCCGGCTGCCCTTGCGCGAGGTGGCCCAGCAGAAACCGCGCCATGCCGGGTCCGGCCTTGTCCACCTGGTAGCTGTCGGCCCGCATCTGGAGGTCGTCGCCGAACCAGTGCGCCAGCTCGTGCGAGTCGGCAACACATCCCATCCAGGCCAGTAGCGACACATAGAAGGCAGCGGCCTGAAGCTCGGGCGCCATGCCCGCGGCCGCGGCCAGGCGCGTCGCGATGACCGTCTGGCGCAACACATGCTCCTGCGGCTGTCCCAGACCGAGATCGGTGGCGAGCGAGAGCGAGGCGACGAGCTCCGCCAGGCGCACTTCGGGCGTCTGCGTAGCGGCCATCGGCTCAGCGTAGGCGTCGGGCGGCGTCAGGAGTCGGCGTATTGCGCCAGTTCCCTGGCGATGGTGGCCTTCCGGAGCAGAAACCTGCCCTCGTCCAACTTCTTTCGGCGTAACCAGCCGGTGACTTCGGCATTGCACTTGCTGGCGTTGCACGACCGGCACGCCGGCACCACGTTGTCGAGCGTGTACCGCCCGCCGCGGGAGATGGGCTGCACGCAGTCCTTCTGCAGGTCGGCGTCGTCCGCGCCGCAGTAGGCACAACCACCCCAAATCTCTTGCAGGACAGCCCACTGCTGTGTCGTCAGGTCGTGGTCGACCTTCGCCATCCGGCGTTTGCGACGTCTGGCGTAGACGGCGGCGCGGCTGCGAACTGGCACCGCATGAGCCTACGGCCGCGGACTGGCTCAGCCCTGCAGGCGGCCCGCAACCGATCGGCGGTGTCGGCTGCTTCAGCGGCCGGGTGACAACAGGCCCGGCCGATACACGAAATCGATGCTCGCCGCGCGGTAACCGCACCAGAAGACGAGCCACACACAACCGGCGAGGAACAGCGCCGCCATGACATACCCCGGCCACCGCAGACCCCGGCCGGCCAGCGCCACGATGTACTCCATGCAGCGGACCCCGAACACGATCGGCAGCACCATCAGCGCGAACCACAGCGCGCCGGGCTGCGCTGCCAATGGGTAACACGCCCACCCGAGGCCGACCGGCAGCCCCAAGCCGAGCAGCCAGACCAACCAGTAGCCCGATTGCTCGGCCAGATGGTCGCCCAGACTCACGTCGCGGTCGCTCCGAAGGCGCCCGATGGTCACCATGACGTGCGCGAGCCCAGCCAGCAGGCACGCGGCGATCAGGGCGTAGTACCCGAGGCGTACCCCGTCCGGGCTCCATCCGACGACGATCAGCACGGGTGCCAAGGTGGCGATCATCGCGGCGAATGCGGCCAATCCGATGCCGGCCAACGCAATCGGACTGTGCCGCAGACGCCGGGCCAGGTAGCCGCGCGGAAGCTGCTTGCGCACCCGGAAGAAGGTGCGAGTCCAGTGCACCAGCAGCGGCGCCATCAACACCGGCGCCAGATGACGCAACGCCGACGGCGGCACCCACGCGGAGAACAGGACCACCGCCAACGTATAGATCCACACGCCACTGGCAAGCCGCGCGATGGTGCCCCACACGGTCTGCGCGAGAGTGTGTCGCGCTGCGTCGTGGGTGGGTGCGTCGACCAGAACCGCGGACAGACCCGCCACGCGCTCACCGGCGAAAGTCCGAGCCGCGGCGGCCTCGGTTTGCAGATCGGCATTGGCTGGATCGAGGTCCAATCCGGTGGCGATGAATTGCGCAGCACGGTCGTCACCGCACCGGCGGGCCACGCGTGCCGCGGCCAAGAACAGCTCAGCGTCATGGGATTCGAGTTCCAACGCTCGATCCAGGGCCGCCAGCGCGGCACGCCGATCCGGCACCTGCGCCAGGCAGGTCGCCAGGAGCATGTGCGCGTCGGCGTCATGGGGATGCGCGCCTGCAGCCCGGCGGGCATACCGGACCGCGTCCGCGGTGCGGCTCACCGAGAGGCTGACGCGCGCCAGGACCTGCAACGCCGACAGCGACGTGTCGTGTTGCGCTGTCGCCGCCTCTGCCGCGGCGCGGGCACGGTCCAGATCTCCGACGTTGTAGGCCGCGACGGCGAATGCCGCGAGCAGCTGTCCGTCGTGTGGGTGCTCGGCAAGGGCGGACGACAACAGGTCCGCGGCGGCTTGCCACTGGCCGACGTCGCCGAGCAGTTGGGCCCGCAGCACCACCGCCTCGACGTCCACCGGCGCCTACCCCAGCTGCGACCGCAGTTGCGCCGCCCGATCCCGAACGATGGTGAGCTGCTCGGCGACCCGGGCCGGCGCGGTGCCACCGCGGGCATCACGGGAGTCGACCGAACCGGCGATGGTAAGGACGTCCCGTACCTCGGCGGTGAGCCCCGGATGGATGCCCGCGAGCTCGTCGGCCGCGAGTTCTTCCAGTCCGACTCCCCTGGCCTCGGCGGCCTTGACCGCCGCGCCTGCCGCCTCGTGCGCGATGCGGAACGGAATGCCTTGGCGCACCATCCATTCGGCGATGTCGGTGGCCAGCGTGTAACCGAGCGGCGCCAGCGCCGCCATCCGGTCGGTGTCGAACGTCAGGGTGCCGACCAGGCCGGCCATCGCGGGCAGCAGCAGCTCGAGCTGCGCGACGGAGTCGAAGACCGGCTCCTTGTCCTCCTGCAGATCCCGGTTGTAGGCCAGCGGCTGTGCCTTGAGCGTCGCCAGCAGACCGGCCAGGTTGCCGATGAGGCGGCCGGACTTGCCACGCGCCAGTTCGGCGATGTCGGGATTCTTCTTCTGCGGCATGATCGAGCTGCCGGTCGACCAGGAGTCGTGCAGCTTGACGTAGCCGAATTCCGTTGTGCTCCAGAGGATGATGTCCTCGGACAGCCGAGACAGATCCACGGCGATCATCGCAAAGACGAAAGCCGCCTCGGCGGCGAAGTCACGCGACGACGTGGCGTCGATCGAATTGTCCGCGGCCGCATGGAATCCCAGATCCGCGGCGATGGCGTCAGGGTTCAGGCCGAGCGAGCTACCGGCGAGCGCACCGGATCCGTAGGGCGACACCGCGGCCCGCTTGTCCAGATCCAGCAGCCGGTCGGCGTCGCGCAGCAGTGGGTGCGCGTGCGCGAGCAGGTGGTGGGCCAACAGCACGGGCTGCGCCGACTGCAGGTGCGTCTTGCCGGGCATGATCGCCGTCGGGTGCGCCTCGGCCTGGCCGGCCAGCGCGGCCGCCACGTCGAGCACGCCGTTGCCGACGGTCTTGATGGCGTCGCGCAGCCACATGCGGAACAGCGTGGCCACCTGGTCGTTGCGGGACCGGCCGGCGCGCAACCGGCCACCGAGGTCGTCACCGACGCGGTCGATCAGACCGCGCTCCAGCGCGCCGTGCACGTCCTCGTCCGTCGGCAGTGGCCCGAAGGAGCCGTCGGCGACGTCGTTCCCCAGGCTGTCCAGCCCGGCCAGCAGTCCGTCGCGCTGCTCGTCGGTGAGCAACCCGGCGTTGTGCAGCACGCGGGCGTGCGCCTTGGACGCGGTGACGTCATAGGGCGCCAGCGCCCAGTCGAAGTGCGTCGACTTGCTCAGGGCGGCAAGCGCGTCGGACGGTCCGGAGGCGAACCGGCCACCCCACAGCGAACCTTCGTTGGTCGTGCTGCCCGACATTTACAGACCCAGGTCGCGCTTGGCGGAGATCTTGGAGCTCAGGCCGTGCAGCTGGACGAAGCCCTTGGCCGCGCTCTGGTCGAAGCTGTCGCCCTCGTCGTAGGTGGCGAGGTTGAAGTCGTAGAGCGACTCACCCGAGCGACGGCCGTTGACCGAGATGTGGCCACCGTGCAGGACGAGGCGGATGTCGCCGGAGACGTGCTGCTGGGTGTGCTCGACGAACGCCTCCAGCGAGGCCTTCAGCGGGCTGTACCAGAGGCCGTCGTACGTCAGCTCGCCCCACTTGCGGTCCACGCCGCGCTTGTAGCGGCCGAGCTCGCGCTCCAGGCAGACGTGCTCGAGCTCGGTGTGCGCGGTGATCAGCACCATGGCGCCCGGGGCCTCGTAGATCTCGCGGGACTTGATGCCGACCAGACGGTCCTCGACGACGTCCAGGCGGCCGACGCCCTGCGCACCGGCGCGGGAGTTGAGCTCCTGGATGATCTGCAGCACGCTCAGGGGGCGGCCGTCGATGGCGACGGGGCGGCCCTTGTCGAAGCTGACGATCAGCTCGTCAGGGGTGTTGAAGTGGACCGTCGGGTCCTCGGTGTAGTCGTAGACGTCCTTGGTCGGGGCGTTCCACAGGTCCTCGAGGAAGCCGGTCTCGACGGCGCGGCCCCAGACGTTCTGGTCGATCGAGAACGGCGACTTCTTGGTGACGTTGATCGGGATGTCGTTCTCCTGCGCGAAGGCGATGGCCTTCTCGCGGGTCCAGGCGTAGTCGCGGACCGGGGCGATGACCTCCAGCTCGGGGGCCAGGGTGTTGAAGCCGACCTCGAAGCGGACCTGGTCATTGCCCTTGCCGGTGCAGCCGTGCGCGACGACGGTGCCGCCATGGCTGCGGGCCGCCTCGACCAGGTGCTTGACGATCAGCGGGCGCGAGATCGCCGACACCAGAGGGTACCGGTCCATGTACAGCGCGTTGGCCTTGATGGTGGGCAGGCAGTACTCGTCGGCGAACTCGTCGCGCGCATCGACAACCACGGCCTCGACGGCGCCGCAATCGATGGCACGCTGACGCACCACCTCCATGTCCTCGCCGCCCTGGCCCAGGTCGATGGCCACGGCGACGACGTCTTTGCCGGTCTCCTTGCCGATCCAGCTGATCGCGACCGAAGTGTCCAGACCGCCGGAATACGCCAGGATGACGCGCTCGGACATGTGTCAATCTCCTTGTTCTAGTACTGCTACAGGTTCTCGAAGGTGGCGGCGAGCTCGGCGCCGCTCATCGGTTCGCGGGCGACAACCAAAAGGGTGTCATCACCGGCGATCGTGCCCACAACATAAGGCAGAGCCGCCCGATCTATTGCACTGGCCAGGTACTGCGCCGCCCCAGGTGGCGTACGTAACACCGCCAGGTTGGCGCTGGCGTCGGTGGACACCAGCAGCTCGCCGAGCAGTCGGGACAGCCGCTCGGTGCCGCCCGAGACGCCTTTGACGGGGCTGCCGTCCTCGGGGACGACGTAGACGCCGGTGCCGCCGTCGGCGCCGCGCAGCTTGACCGCACCGAGTTCCTCCAGGTCCCGCGACAGCGTGGCCTGGGTGACGTCGATGCCCTCCGCGGCGAGCAGGGCCGCGAGTTCGGTCTGGCTGCGCACCGGGTTCGCCGACAGCAGCGCCACGATGCGCGACTGTCGTCCGGCCCGGGTCGGTGCGGTCATCGTGCGTTGTGCTCCAACAGCCAGACCAGCATGGCCTTCTGCGCGTGCAGACGGTTCTCGGCCTCGTCGAACACCGCGCTCTGCGGGCCGTCGATCACCTCGTCGGTGATCTCGTCCCCGCGGTGCGCCGGCAGGCAGTGCAGCACCACGGCGTCATCGTTGGCGCGGCCCAGCAGCGCGGTGTTGACCTGGAACGGGCGGAACGGCCGCACGCGGTCCAGGCCGTCGTTCTCCTGGCCCATCGAGGTCCAGGTGTCGGTGACGAGGACGTCGGCGCCGTCGGCGGCGGCCTGCGGGTCGGTGGTGACGGTGACGGTCGCGCCCGTCTCCGCCGCGCGCTTCTTGGCGGCCTCGACGAACTGCGGGTCGGGCTCGAAGCCCTTCGGCGCGGCGATGGTCACGTTGAGGCCGGCCGTGACGCCGCCGACCATCAGCGAGTGCGCCATGTTGTTGGCGCCGTCGCCGAGGTAGCTCATGTTGAGCCCGGCCAGCTTGCCCTTGCGCTCGGCGATGGTCTGCAGATCGGCCAGCACCTGGCAGGGGTGGAACTCGTCGGACAGGGCGTTGACGATCGGTACGGTCGCGCCCGACGCCATGGCCGTCAGGCGCTCCTGCGCGAACGTGCGCCAGACGATGCCGTCGACGTAGCGCGACAGCACGGCGCCGGTGTCCTCGAGGGTCTCCTCGCGGCCCAGCTGCGTGCTGCGACCGTCGACGACGACAGCGTGCCCGCCGAGCTGGGCGATGCCCATCTCGAACGAGAAGCGGGTGCGGGTGGAGTTCTTCTCGAAGATGACGGCGATGCCCCGCGGGCCCTCGAGCGGACGACGGCTGAACGGCGCCTTCTTGAGTTCGGCGGCCAGCGCGAGGACCTCGGCCTGCTCTTCAGGCGTCAGATCGTCGTCACGGAGAAAATGGCGGATCACTTGGACTCCCCTGCTGCGGTGTCGAGAACGGTGGGTAGGGCGGTCAGGAACGCGTCGATCTGCGCGTCGGTGATGACCAGCGGCGGCGCCAGCCGCACGACGTCGGCAGCCGCGGCGTTGACGAGGAAACCCGCGTCGCGCGCGGCGTTCTCGACAGCCTTGGCCTGCGGCGCGGTCAGGACGACGCCGAGCAATAGCCCGCGGCCACGCACGTGGTCGACCAGCGGGTGGTTCAGCTCCTCGATACCGTGTGCCAGCGTCTTGCCGGCGGAGTCGGCGCGGTGCACGAGGTCGTCATCGGCGAGGGTCTTGACGACCGCCAGGCCCGCAGCCGTGCACACCGGGTTACCACCGAAGGTGCTGCCGTGCATGCCCGGCTGCAGCAGTTCGGCCGCATCGCCGATGGCGATGCAGGCGCCGACGGGCAGACCGCCGCCGAGGCCCTTGGCCAGCGTGATGACGTCGGGCGTGATGCCGTCGTGCTGGTGCGCGTAGAACGCGCCCGTGCGGCCGATTCCCGTCTGCACCTCGTCGAGCACCAGCAGCGCACCATGTTTCGCGGTGAGCTCTCGTGCCTTGACCAGGTAGCCGGCCGGCGGGGTGACGACGCCGCCCTCGCCCATGATCGGTTCGAGGAACACCGCCGCGGTCTCGTCGGTCACGGCCGCTTCGAGCGCCTCGACGTCGCCGTACGGCACGTGGGTGACGTCACCGGGCAGCGGCAGGAACGGCCCCTGCTTACCGGGCTGGCCGGTCAGGGCCAGCGAGCCCATGGTGCGGCCGTGGAACGCCCCTTGGGCCGCAACGATTTTGGTGCGGCCGGTGAGCCGGCTGATCTTGAACGCGGCTTCGTTGGCTTCGGCGCCGGAGTTGCAGAAGAAGACTCGCGCCGGCGCGTCGAGCTGGGCCACCAAGGCTTCGGCCAGCGCGATACCCGGTTCGGTGGCGTACAGATTCGAGGTGTGGCCCAGCGTGTTCAGCTGCGTGGTGACGGCCTCGATCACCGCCGGATGACGATGTCCCAGCACGTTCACCGCGATGCCGGCCAGGAAGTCGACGTAGCTCTTGCCGTCCGCGTCGGTGACCACGGCGCCGTCGCCGCTGACCAGCGCGACGGGCGGCGTGCCGTAGTTGTTGGTCATCACCGCTTGCCAACGGGCTTGCATTGCTTCGGTTCCCTTCATGCGGGTGACACGACCTTGGTTCCGGTGCCCTCGTCGGTGAACAGCTCGACGAGGACACAGTGTTCGACCCGGCCGTCGATGACGTGCGCGCTCGGGACACCGTTCTCCACGGCCCGCAGGCATGCCTCGATCTTGGGCACCATGCCGGATTCGAGCTTCGGCAAGAGTTGTGCCAGTGCGGCGGTGTCGATTTCGGTGACCAGCGAGGTGCGGTCCGGCCAGTCGGTGTACAGGCCTTCGACGTCGGTGAGCATCAGCAGCTTCTCGGCGCCGAGCGCTTCGGCGACTGCGGCCGCGGCGGTGTCGGCGTTGATGTTGTGCACCACGCCGTCGGCGTCGGGAGCGATGGTGGACACCACCGGAATCCGGCCCGCGTCGATGAGATCCAGGATGGCCTCGGCGTTGACGTGTTCGACGTCGCCGACCAGACCGATGTCGGTGGGCACGCCGTCGACCGTCACGCTGCGCCGCACCGCGGTGAACAGCTGTGCGTCCTCACCGGTGATGCCGACCGCGTACGGGCCGTGGGCGTTGATCAGCCCGACGAGCTCGCGGCCGACCTGCCCGAACAGCACCATCCGGGCGACGTCGAGGACCTCGGGCGTGGTGACGCGGAAGCCGCCCTTGAAATCACCTTCGATACCAAGGCGTTTCAGCATCGCGCTGATCTGCGGACCACCGCCGTGCACGACCACCGGCTGGATGCCGCAGTTGCGCAGGAACGCCATGTCGGCGGCGAAGGCCGCCTTGAGGGTGTCGTCGGTCATGGCGTTGCCGCCGTACTTGACCACGACGATCTTGCCGTGCAGCTGCTTGAGCCACGGCAGCGCCTCGGCAAGCACCGCCGCCTTCACCGCGGTCGAGAGCCCGGCCGTGCTCATGAGCTGTACGCCGAGTTCTCTTCGACGTAGGCGTGCGAGAGGTCGGTGGTCCGGATGGTGGCCTCGTGCTCGCCGATCTGCAGGTCGACGACGACCTCGATGTCGGCGCCCGAGAGGTCGACGTCGCGGGCACCTGGCGCGCCGGCACCGTCGATGCACACCGCGGAACCGTTGAACGACACGCTGATCCGGTCCGCCACGAGTTCGATGGGCGCGATGCCGATGGCGGCCAGGACCCGGCCCCAGTTGGGATCGGACCCGAACAGCGCGGTCTTCACGAGGCTGTCGCGCGCCAGCGCTCGGGCACCCACGAGGGCGTCGTCCTCACTGGCCGCGCCCTTGACGGTGATCGCGATGCGCTTGGTGACGCCTTCGGCGTCGGCCTGCAGCTGCGCGCACAGGTCGTCACAGACGGCGAGGACCGCCTCATCCAATTCGCTTTGGCTGGGCCGGATTTCGCTGGCGCCGGACGACAGCAGCAGCACCGTGTCGTTGGTGGAGCAGCTGCCGTCGATGTCGAGCCGGTCGAAGGTTCTGCCGGCCGCGTTCTTGAGGGCGAGGTTCAGCGCTTCAGCGTCGGCGACGGCGTCGGTGGTGATGACCACCAGCATGGTCGCCAGCGACGGCGCCATCATCCCGGCACCCTTGGCCATGGCACCGATGGTCCACTTGCCCGGGTGGTGCAGCGCAACCTGTTTCGGCACGGTGTCGGTGGTCATGATGGCCCGCGCGGCCTCGTCACCGCCCGACAGCCCACCGGCCATCTCATGCACGATCTCGGTGACACCGGCCAGCACCTTGTCCATCGGGAGCCGATCCCCGATCAGGCCCGTCGAACACACCGCGACCTCGATGGCCCCGGTCTCGGTGCCCCAGTCACTCAGCGCGGCGGCGACGGCCTCGGCGGTCTGGTGGGTGTCCTGAAAACCGCCCGGGCCGGTACAGGCGTTGGCGCCACCGGAGTTCAGGATGACCGTCCGCAACCGGCCGCTCTTGAGGACCTGTTCGCTCCACTGCACGGGAGCGGCCCGCACCTTGTTGCGGGTGAAGACCCCGGCGGCCGACAGGTCGGGTCCCTCGTTGAACACCAGCGCCAGGTCCGGTTTCCCGGAAGCCTTGATGCCGGCTGCGATTCCGGCTGCCCGGAAGCCTTCCGGCGCGGTGACGCCCTGGTTGCGATGCAGGGACGGGGTGTCGGTCACGGTGCTACTCCCACGGTGGATAGTCCTTCGGTTTCCGGCCAGCCGAGCGCGATGTTCATGGACTGTACTGCCGCGCCGCCGGTGCCCTTGGTCAGGTTGTCGATGGCGCACAGAGCGACAAGGGTCTTCGCGTCCTCGTCGACCGCGACGGCGATCTGCGCGGCGTTGCTGCCCACGACCGAACCGGTCTTGGGCAGCTGTCCTTCCGGCAGCAGGTGGATGAACGGCTCACTGGCATAAGCCTTTTCGTACGCCGCGCGGATCTCCTCGACGGACGCCGTGGTGCGCGCGGTGCACGTCGCGAGGATGCCGCGCGATGTCGGGATCAGCACCGGGGTGAACGAGACCGTCACGTCCTTGTCGGTGACGGCGCGCAGGCCCTGGGCGATCTCCGGGGTGTGCCGGTGCGCGCCGCCGACGTTGTAGGCCCGGGCCGAGCCGATGACCTCGGCGGCCGACAGGTCGACCTTGCCGGACTTGCCGGCGCCCGAGGTGCCGCTGACCGCCACGACGGTGACGTTGGGCTCGACGAGCCCGGCCGCGACGGCGGGGACGAGAGCCAGCAGCGCCGAGGTCGGGTAGCAGCCCGGTACCGCGATGCGTTTGGTGCCGACGAGCTTGTCCCGGCCGCCCGGCAGTTCAGGCAGGCCGTAGGGCCAGCTGCCGGCGTGCTCGGAGCCGTAGAACTTCTCCCACGCGGCGGCGTCGGTGAGCCGGAAGTCGGCGCCGCAGTCGATGATCAGGGTGTCCGGGCCGAGTTGCTGCGCGAGCGCGGCCGAATGTCCGTGCGGCAGACCCAGGAAGACGACGTCGTGCCCGGCGAGAACGTCGACCTCGGTGGGCTGCAGCACCTGCTGCGCGATGGGCAGCAGGTGCGGGTGATGGTCACCGACCGTGGTGCCGGCGTTACCCGCGGCAGTCAGCGCACCGATGGTGAGGCGACCGTCGGCGTAGGCCGGATGGCCCAGCAGGAGCCGCAGAATCTCGCCGCCGGCATACCCACTGGCGCCGGCCACCGCCACAGAAGTCATACAAGCGATTCTGCATGGTTATGCATCAACTTGCAAACCAATTACTGCGCCTTCTGGAGTCACGCAACGTGTTGTCGCGGATGACGCCCGGTGAAAGCGACCAAGCGATCAAGAGCCTCGGCATCGGTGGTTACCGGTACCTGAGGGTCGAACCCCGCAGTACGCCGACTGTCCGGGGTGATGATGCGCTGTGCAAGCGAGAGCACGAAGTCGGCGTGTGCGGCGGCGACAGCCAGCGGGCGTGCCAGTGCCTGCGCGAAGTCCCAACCGTGCACCACCAACTCGACCGACAGCACTCCCAACGCCAGGTGCGCGGGCATGACCCTGCCGGCGAACATCGCGTCGCCTTCCGTGCCCCGAGCGCGCCAGGCGTCGATCACCGAATTCGTGGTCTGCGAGATGCGTGTCCCGATGCCCGCGTTCTGCGTGACGAAAACCTGCGCCCCAGCCGCCTCGCCCACCATTGTCACAGTTCCCGCCAGATGATCCGCCAGCGCGGCCACATCGAATCCCGGGCAGGGCGTCGGCAATCGCACACTCTCGCCGACGGCGGCGGCCAGCACCGGGAGAATCGCGGCCAATGCCATTTCAGCGCTCGACAATTCGTTCATGCCGGTGATTCTCGCCGTGCATCGCGAAGCGCGGCATAAGTAATCTGACTGCCGGCCGCGGCGGACAACCCTTGCCAATCTGGCCAGATCACTTGAAAAACCGTCACGCCCGCCGCACGCCAAACGACGGTCACCGTGCGGATACCGCGATTCGGTCCGGGTTGATGTCCTGACGTGGTGACGGCATATCGGGCGTATCAGGTGACCGGACAGCGGCAATTCACCCTCGTGGAACGGGAACTTCGGGAGCCGGACCATGGGCAGGTCCGCATCCGCGTGTTGGCCTGCGGGGTGTGCCACAGCGACGTGCTCGCCGTGGAGGGGCAGCGAACCGACCCGCAGGAACCGGTGGTGCCGGGACATGAGGTGATCGGCATCATCGACGCTGTCGGCACCGGCGTCGATCCACGCTGGCAGGCCGGTGACCGCGTCGGAGTGGGGTTTCTCGGCGGGCAGTGCGGGCAGTGCGACTTCTGCCGCCGCGGAGACTTCGTCAACTGCAGTGATCAACCACAGCCGGGTACCACCACAGACGGCGGCTATGCCGAGATCATGTACGCCCGGTCCACCGGATTGGTCCGTGTCCCAGACGGTTTCGACGCGATCACCGCAGCCCCGCTGCTCTGCGCGGGTGTCACAGTGTTCAACGCGATACGCGCCGCTGGGCCACCGCTGAACAGCTTGGTGGCGATCCAAGGCATCGGCGGGCTCGGCCATCTCGGCATCCAGTACGCAAAGAAGATGGGATTCCAGGTCGCCGCCGTCGCGCGCGGCACCGGGAAGGAGGAGCTGGCAAAGACATTGGGCGCCGACCACTTCATCGACAGCTCAACCGAACATGTCGCATCGACGCTCAACGCACTCGGCGGTGCCGCCGCCGTCATCGCGACGGCGTCGAGCGGACCGTCGATGGCAGGGTTGGTCGCCGGACTGCGGCCCCGCGGACGTTTGGTCGTTGTCGGGGCATCCCCCGAGCCGCTGCCTGTTCACACATCCGACCTGATCTTCGGGGGCCGCAGCATCCTCGGCAGTCTGACCGGTTCTGCGATCGACAACGAAGACAACCTGGCGTTCAGCCTCACGCACCAGATCGCGCCGCTCGTAGAGCCCATGCCTTTCACCGAAGCACCCCGTGCGTATGACCGGATGATGTCCGGCCGCGCCCGGTTCCGCGTGGTGCTCGACGTCGCCACCCCCGCCTGATCCGTTTCTGTCGCAAAGGAGTCACATTCATGGTCGCCACATACCGGAGCGTCGAGGTCACCGAACCCGGTGGTGCAATCACACTCGCGGACCGGCCGGTGCACGAACCCGGCGACGGCGAGGTGTTGGTCCGCGTCGAAGCCTGCGGCGTGTGCCATTCGGACTCTCAGATCGCCGCGGGCCACCTGCCCGACACGGTCTTTCCGGTGACGCCCGGTCATGAGGTCGCCGGTCACATCGTGGCGGTCGGGCCCGGAGTGCTCGACTGGCAGATCGGCGACCGCGTCGCAGTCGGCTGGTTCGGGTATTACTGCGGGAGCTGTTCCCGCTGTCGCCGCGGTGATTTCGTGCACTGCACGCGCTCGAAGGTGACCGGGGCCGGGTTTCCGGGCGGCTATGCCGAGATGCTGCTCGTGCACCAGTCCGGACTGGCACGGATCCCCGACGCCCTCACCGCCGTCGAAGCCGCACCACTCGCGTGCGCCGGAGTGACGATGTTCAATTCGCTGCGCCACAGTGGTGCACGCCCAGGCGACGTGGTCGCCGTCTTGGGCATCGGCGGACTGGGTCACCTGGGCGTGCAGTTCGCCGCACGCATGGGATTCCGGACCGTGGCCATCGCACGCGGCGCCGAAAAGGCCGATATGGCTTATCAATTGGGCGCTCACCATTACATCGATTCGACCGCCGCCGACGTGGCCGCCGAACTGCGCAAGCTCGGTGGCGCGCGGGTGGTGGCGGCGACGGCCACCAATCGGACCGCGATCAGCGTTGCGGGCGACGGCCTCGCGCCACACGGTGAGGTACTCACGCTTGCCGTGCTCGCCGAACCACTCGACATCACTCCGCTACAACTGATCAACGCCTCAGGCACCATTCATGGACATCCTGCCGGTACCGCAGCGGATACCGAAGACACCCTGGAATTCGCTGCCCTGCATGGCATTCGGCCGTGGGTTGAACCGATGCCGCTGCGGGATGCGGCCGCCGGTTACGACCGGATGATGCGCAATGAAGCGCGCTTTCGGGTGGTCCTGACGATGGCCGACGCCGGGTAGTCGGTAGCGGCGGTGCCTCGCGTGGTTGCGCGGGCACCGCCCGCACCGGGCAATGCGCTCAGGCCAATAGTCCCAGTAGCTGGTTGAAGCACTCCGACATCGAAGGGTGCGTGTAGATCTCGTCGCGCAGTGCACGCGCGGTGATACCGTGCCGCATCGCCAGTGCGACGATGTTGATCACTTCCTGGGCGTCATGACACCACAGTGTGGTGCCGAGAATCTTGCCGGTGGTGGCATCGACGACGACCTTCATCATTCCTTCGGTCTGTTCGACGATACGTGCACGGGCCACGGTTGCGAGATTTGCGACCGGACTTGCGGCGACGAGGACGTCGTGACCCGCAATGCGCGCCTGCGACTCGGTCAATCCCACCCGGGCCAGCGGCGGGGTGAGGAAGAGACACGTAGGCACTGCCGTTCGCTGCGACGCCCGCCGCGGTTCATCGACCCCGGATAGCTGGTCGGCGACGATGCGGTAGTCATCGAGTGAGATATAGGTGAATTGGGGTCCCCCAGTGACATCACCGACGGCGAAGATGTGCGGCACGGTGGTTCGACGGTAGTCATCGACGACCACTGCACCCCTGTCGGTCGTCTCGACTCCCGCCCGGTCGAGGCGCAATGCAGCCGTGTTCGGGGTGCGCCCGAGCGCGACGAGAACAGTGTCGGCGTCGACACTCACCGGTCGTCCATCGCGCAGGTACCGAACACGAGCCATCGGCGCGGCTCCGGGACGGAGGATCGTCTGCACGTCGACGACATCGGCGCCGGTTTGGATATCTACGCCGCGCGCGAACAGCAGTGAACGCGCCATGTCCGCGATCTCAGGCTCCTCGCTTGCGAGCACTGCCGGATTCCTCTCGAGGACCGTGACCGAGCAGCCGAACGCGGCATACATCGACGCGAATTCGAGGCCGATGAATCCACCACCGAGAACGACGAGGCGTTCCGGGCGAGCCGCCTGATGCAACAGCTCGACGTTGGTGACGGCCACCGGACAAGCAGCCAGGCCGGGTATCTCCGCGGTGCCGGCGCGCGCCCCGGTTCCGATGACGATCTGACGAGCGCTCACCGTCACGGCACCTGCATCACAACTGACCTGCACCGTGTTGGCATCTACGAACATGGCGGTGCCGATCAGCACCGTGACCGACGGAATGCTTTCCAGTGCAGCGAGGTTGGCCGCACGAAGCCCCGCGGTCAACCGCTCTGTTGCGGCAACCGCTGCGGCATAAGCCAGTTCACCCGGGAGGTTTGTCGCGGCGTTCTTCTCGCCCTGATGGACCATCGACTTCGTCGGCACGCAACCGGTGTTGATGCAGGTGCCGCCGAACATCTGCGCCGCCTGCTCGACCAGGACCACCCGTTGGCCTGTCCGGCCGACGTCACCGGCCAGCGTCTTGCCACCCTTACCGAAACCGATGACGAGCAGATCGGCTTCGATCGCCGTGCTCTCCACGACGTCGGTTCCAGCTTCGTTCGCCATCACAGGGTCAACACCACCTTGCCGGTCCTGACACGGTAGGACTGCGCCTGCCCGGCCTGTTCCAGCGGGAAGGTGGCCGCGATCGTCGGGACCAGCGCCCCGCGGCCGGCAAGCTCTGCCAGCGCAGTCATGCCCAGCCGGTCGGCCTCGACGAACAGTCCGGCCGGCCGGATACCTCGCGCGACAGCGTCGGCGACGACCTCCGGCAGAGACTGCGGCAGCGACGAGACCAGCGTGCCGCCGGGTTTGAGCACCTGCAGCGCCTTGCGCTGATAGTCGTTACCAATGAGGTCGAACACCACATCCACATCGCTGAGCACCGTCGCGAAATCGGTTGTGGTGTAGTCGATCACCTCATCGGCGCCGAGGCCGGTCACTATCTCGACGTTATCGGGTGACGCCAGTCCGATGACATACGCGCCGAATGCCTTGGCGATCTGCACCGCCAGATGTCCCACCCCGCCGGCCGGGGCGGTGATCAGCACCCGGGTGCCCTCTCCGATGCCGGCGGTGTCCACCAGTGCCTGGTAGGCCGTCAACCCGGCCAGCGGCAACGCGGCGGCCTGAACATGGTCGAGGTTCGCCGGTTTCGGCACGAACACCCGAGTCGGAGCGACGACATAGTCGGCATAGGCGCCGTGCCCCAGAGGGAATGGCAACAGGCCGAACACCTCGTCACCGGGCCGGTAGAGGGTGACGCCGAAACCCACGGCTTCGACAGTGCCGGACACATCCCAGCCCAGGACGAACGGTGTCGCCCCGACGAGTACCCCGCTCTGACGGTTCACCCCGTCAACCGGGTTCACACCGGCGGCGTGCACCCGGACCAGAATCTGCCCAATTCCTGGTGTAGGACGGTCGATCTCGACCACGTGTAGCACCTCGGGCCCGCCGAGTTCGTCCTGGCTGACAGCTCTCATGGCGCTCATCCCAGGAACCGGTTGACGTCGTGCGCGAAATCCGCGATGTGCTGGAACAGGAATCCGTGGCCGGCGTCGCTGTAGAGCACCACCTTGGCATCCGGCAGTTGCTGCGACATCGCGTAGGTCGCATAGGAATTGATCATCACGTCATGGGCACCGTTGACGACCAGCACCGGCAGCTTCAGTTCGGCCAGCCGCAGGTAGTAACCACCGAACGCGGCGATGGCACTCAACTGGGCCCGATAGGTGTCCCCTTGCACCGCGGCCTGGGACTGCAGCAACCGAGTGTCCAAGCGCCGCAATGAAGCCAGTCCGGCGGCACGACCCTGATCGGTTTCGGGGAAGAACAGGTACAGGTAGTCCTCATCGTCGTTGACGGGGTGGCCGAGAATCTCCCCCACCCGGGGCCCGGGGGCCGGCTGGTCCGGCACTCCTGCCGGCGTGCTGCCCGCGACCACCAGCCGACGCACCAATTCCGGTGCACGCAACGCAATGCCCTGGGCGACAATGCCACCCAACGACCATCCCAGCACGTCGACCTCGGTCAGCCCGAGCGCCCGGATGAACGCGATACCGCCGTCTGCAAGCCCGTCGATGGTGGTCGGCGCGGCACCGCTGGAGAGGCTGGTCCCCCGATTGTCGAAGACGATGACCTCACGTTCGGCGGCCAGCGCATCGAGCAGTTGTGGATCCCAATGGTCGACAGTTCCGCGCAGGCGCATGCACAGCACCAGCGGGACTCCGCCGGTCCTCCCGAATCGGCGGTAGTGGAAACGTTCGCCGTCAGGGCCCCCGACGAAGCGATCCTCTGCTTGATCGGACAAATATGTCATGGGCATTCCCTTCAGTTGACGGTGATATCGGTCAGTTCGATGGACACCACGAGTTGCTCCGGTAGCGGGTGGTTGTCGGCGTCGCGGACGTAGATCATCCGGGTGCGTGGGATGACCAGACCGCCGATCTCATCGAAATCCGAAACGTAGTGAGCGCCCGGGGATCCCCCGGCAATGTCGACCTGGTAGTCGCGACGTCGAATCAGTCCGTCGGAATCGATGTACAGGATCTGGTGGGGACTGTGGGTGGCGATCGCGTCGGGGTAGTCGACGTGCAGGGTGCGCCATTGCTGGCCGTCCTCGGTCCAGGATTCGCCCTCTGCGGTACGCACACCGGGAAAGGTGAGATTGAACGGCTCGGCCGTGTAGGTCCACATGGCGTACCCGGTGAAGTACGCCAATTGCAATGTGCTCCACGGTGTTTCGAGAGTATGCCCGGCGAACGATGCTCTGGGATCGTCGAGCATCTCGACGATGTCCCCGGCTGTTGTCTCGATACCGACCCGTTGCGGCGTGTAGGCGGTCTTCAAATCGGGCGCAGTGAAAGGCGACAGCGAGGTGCGTTGGTCTTTGATCCAGACCGTGATCTCACCGTCGTCGACGATGCCGGGTACGGCCTTGATGTCCCAGATGGCGCCCCCGAACCGTTTGCGCGCGGTGACCGAGGTCAA
This sequence comes from Mycobacterium sp. SMC-16, assembly GCF_046250085.1. Classification (NCBI taxonomy): domain Bacteria; kingdom Bacillati; phylum Actinomycetota; class Actinomycetes; order Mycobacteriales; family Mycobacteriaceae; genus Mycobacterium; species Mycobacterium sp. SMC-16. Next base: position 2,642,126 of record NZ_CP176427.1, on the reverse strand, counting down.
CTCCCGCCAACGGTCGACGCCGCCGTAGGCATTCAGCACAGAGGTGAGCAGGTCGGTCATGAATTCTCCTTAGCGGCCGAGGAATTGGCGGACGTGCTGGCCGAACTCGACCGGATACTGGTCGAGGAATCCGTGGTCTGCATCGGGATAGATGCGCAGTTGGGCGCCGCGGATCCTCTCGGCCAACAAGTAACTGTTCTTGGTCGACATCATGGTGTCGTTGTCGCCGTTGGCGACAAGCGTCGGTTGGGTGATGGCCGAAAGCCGTTCCAGCTTCGACGATTCCGGTATGCCCCAAGTCATCAGCGCCTGGTACTGCGCGTCACGACAGGCCAGAGTGGTTTCGGCGTCACGGTCGGTGTCTCGAGCGTGGGTGCGCGCCAGGTACTCCCAACCGCGCTGGACGCTCTTCTCGGAGCCGGAAAAGAAGAGCGCGATGAATCCTTCGGCGGTGATCTCGTCGGCACAGGCGTAGGCGTAGACGTCCTCGGACCACCTGTGCAGATCGGGAGCACCCTGCGGCGCCGTGCCGGCGAGCACCAGCCGGCGCGGCAATCGCGGACGCACCAGCGCGATCTCCTGGGCGATGTGACCGCCGAGTGAAAAACCGAGCAGATCAACGGATTTCAGGCCGAGCGCGTCGATGAACCGGAGGGCGTCGCGCGCCATGTCCGCGATGTTGTCGGGTGTGGCGCCAGTGGAGCCTCCGACGCCGCGCAGGTCGACGGTGATCACCTCACGGTCGGCCGCGAGCACGTCCAGGAATGCTGGGTCCCAGTAATCGAGATTGCCGCGAAAATGCTGAAGCAGCACCAGTGGCGGCACCGTGGCCGAAGGACCACCGAAGCGCCGGTAGGCGAACCGTTCACCGTCGACCTCGATGTCCAGGTTGGCGGCGTGCGCAGCGCCCACCGCGGTGGAGGCTTCCGTCATGTGGTGTCTCCCTGCTGTCGTCGTTGTCACCAGCCTGCGTTCTCGGCCCGGCTCCCGGTATCCGTCAATTGACTACGGGGGTATGCGGACGAGGGCCCGCGTGTCGCGATGGTCGTTTGACTGATGGCCGCGTCTGACAGCTGAGGCCAGACTGGCACCCATGCCATTCATCGAGGGCTCCGACGGGGCGCAGCTGTACTACAAGGACTGGGGATCCGGGCCGGCGGTGGTCTTCAGTCATGGCTGGCCGCTCAGCGCCGACGCGTGGGATGTGGAACTGAAACTCCTCGCCGACAACGGTTTCCGTGCCATCGCCCACGACCGTCGGGGGCACGGCCGGTCCGAGCAGACGTGGTCTGGCAACGATATGGACACCTACGCCGCAGACCTGGCGGCGCTGATCAACGGACTCCGATTGTCCGACGTCGTCGTTGTGGGGCATTCCACCGGTGGTGGCGAGGTGGTGCGGTATGCGGCACGCCACGGCGCAGGCCGGGTGCGCAAGGTGATCACGGTCGGCGCGGTGCCTCCCGTGATGGTGGCATCAGCGGAAAACCCTGAGGGCACACCGCTGTCGGCGTTCGACGACATCCGGGCCCGCGTACTGGACAACCGATCCGGGTACTGGCGGGAACTCGCGGTCGCGTTCTACGGTTTCAACCGGGACGGTGCCACCGTCTCCCAGGGACTGATCGACCAGTTCTGGCGCCAGGGCATGCAGGCGGGGCTCGCATCGGCGTACGACTGCGTGAAGGCGTTCTCGGAGACCGACCTGACCGGGGATCTGCGGGCCCTCGAAGCGCCGATCCTGATCGCCCACGGCGACGACGATCAGATCGTCCCGATCCACGATGCGGCGTCGAAATCGATCGAGCTGGTGCGGTACGGCACCCTACGGGTGTAATCCGGGTGCCCCCCACGGTATTCATGGCGACTATCAGCAGCAGTTGAATCGAGATCTGCTGGACTTCATTCGGAGCTGAGCGGGTCGATGAGTGTCACGTCACGGATGGGTACACCGATGCCGTCGTGCCGCTGAAAGACCACCAGCGCATGCTCGCCGGTGGATTTCTCGATGAACCGGTAGCCGCTGCGTTTGGTGGTGACCCGGTGTTTGCGGCCCCACTGCCCCATCGCGGCGAGCACTGTCACCAGATCGTGTCCGGCGTCGGTGAGCACGTAGCGACTGCGCGTACGCTCGCCGGGCTCCCGATAATCCTCGACCTCCAGGATGCCGGCGGCCACCAACTCGGCCAGCCGCGCGCTGAGTACATCGGAGGCCACCCCGAGCTGCTCGCGGAATTCGGAGAACCGGGACCGCCCCAGCAATGCCTCGCGGACGATCAGGATGGCCCACCGCTGCCCCAGCACCGCCATCGTGCGGGCTATCGGGCAGGCGTCGTCGGACCACGGGTCGGTGCGCATCCTCACACCATACCTGGGTTGGCAATGCCAATTCAGACTGCTAGCTTGGCAACGGTGATAATCGGTCGGTCAACCGAGTTGTCGAGCGTCACCGACACGCTCGCCGCGATCTCTACAAATGGCGCAGCGCTTGTCGTCGACGGTGAGGCAGGTATCGGCAAGTCCACGTTGCTATCGGCGATCGCCGACTGGGCGGTGGCCAACGGCTACAGCAGGCTGGGCTGTTCGGGCCTGCAGAGCCAGAGCGAAGTGGGTTTCGCCGGCATCCACGAACTCATCCACCCGGTGCTCGACCACACCCCGGCATTACCACCCCGCCAGCGCACGGCCCTGCTGACCGCTTTTGGCCTGGCCGAAGGCCCGACGCCAGATCGGCTGATGGTCAGCCTGGCGGTACTCGGACTCCTCGAAGAATCGGCGAACCGACGCCGAATCGTCCTGATCATCGATGACGTCCAGTGGCTGGACCAGTCTTCGCTGGAGGTTTTGGCGTTCGTGGCGCGCCGGCTCAGTAATGCACCGCTGATGATGTTGTGCGCCGAACGTACGGGGCTCGATGGCGCCACCGCATATCTGGACGGTCTGCCTCGATTGTCATTGGGTCCCTTGGCTCCCGAACATGCCCGTCAACTGTTGAGCACCACCGCCCAGCACGCAGACGCCCTGCTCCAGCAACGGGTACTCGAGCAGGCAGGCGGCAACCCGCTGGCAGTCATCGAACTGTCCGGCGCCCTGAGCGAGCGCGGCAGCAGCGCCACCTTCTCCGGTGAGCCGCTGCCCACGACCCGCCGGGTCGAACGAGCTTTCCTGTCCCAGCTCGACGACCTGACCGACAACGGCCGCCTGCTGCTGCTATTGATCTCGGCCAGTGATGGCCAGCTACGTGACATCGACGTCGCAGCTGATCTACTCGGCCTGGTACTCACCGATGAATTGGCCCCGCTCGAGCGGGCGGGCCTGATCAGGGCGGGCGGCGACCGGATCCACGTCCGCCATCCGTTGATCCGATCGACGGTCTATGGCGCAGCTCCGCTGTCCACGAGGACAGTCGTCCACCGGGCACTCGCCGACGCGACGGTGGACCTGGTCCGCGCGGCATGGCACCGCGCGGAAGCCACATTCGGCACCGATGAGCAAGTTGCCACAGCTTTGGAAGGCGCCGCGCGGCACGCCCATGCGCGCGGTGCCGGCGCCGAATCCGCCGCGGCCCTGCGCCGGGCGGCCGTGCTGTCCCCAGAACCGTCTTCTCGGGTGCGCCGGTTGACCGAAGCGGCCGAGATCGCCCGCAGCTCCGGACTGACCGCCGAGTCCATCAGCATTCTCGGCGAAGCCGAGAATCTCGGTGCCAAGCATTGCAGCGCAGAGCAATTGGCCATCACCCGATTCGTCCTCAATGCGACCGCTGCGCTATCGGGCCAGTCGGCGACCGAACTCGTGGCGCTCGCCGGCAAGTTCACGGACGGCGACGCCGCACAGCGTCGGTTGCTGTGGGCTGCAGCCATCGAGTGCCGCATGCACGGCCTCGCCGAGGAGCCCCGTCGCGACATCGTCGCGGCCATCAGCCGCCTCGATCGCGGCGCGGACGATCCGGCGGTATGCATGGCAATGGCGTTGCTGGACGACACCGGCGCGGGTCAGGCCCTACGCACCCGTCTGCCCCGGTTCGTAAACGAGGTTGCCGACGACCCCTTGCTGTTGATGGCGCTCGGGTTCGCCGCCGAGGCGGTCGCCGACCGCACGCATGCCATGCAGTGCTGGAAGCTGGTCCAGAGCAGGTCCAGGACCTCAGGGTCAGCCGCCGACGAATGCGAGAGTCAGCGCGGCGCGTCGCACCTGCTGTTGCAAGAGGGCCGAATCCAGGCCGCGGCCATCGCGGCCGAGAATGCGCTGCGGCTGGCCCGGGACATCAAGCTACCGATGACCGCGGCCTCGGCGGCGGCCACCCTGGCCCGGGTGCAGGTATGGCAGGGCCGGTTCGACCAGGCCCACGAGACCATAGCCACCGCCCGTCGACTGCTGGCTCCCGATCCCGCGATCCTGTGGCATGACGACGCGCACTGGGCAGCGGGCCTGTTGTCACTGTTTACCGCCGATCCGGCCGAGGCATTGGGACACCTACTGAAAATGACCGGGCACAGGACATCCCAGCGGTGGGCCGTCGCCGATCTCGCCGAGGCCGCGGCCGGCAGCGACCGAGCCGAACTGGTGCGACCGCTGCTCGCGGAGATCGAGGATCAGGCGCGACAGCTGGGGACCGGCCTGGAGTTGATGCTCGCGCATCGCGCACACGCGCTGTTGGCCCAGACCGATGATGCGGCACAGGACCATTTTCTGGCAGCTCTGACCGCCGGAGATGACGCGGATGCCGAACTCGAAACGGCCCGAACGCATCTGGCATATGGGCAATGGCTGCGCAGACAGCGCCGGATCACCGAGGCGCGCACCCATCTGTCGTCGGCGCTGGCCGTGTTCGACGCCGCCGGCGCGGCACCGCTCGTCGATCGGGCCGCCGCCGAGCTGCGTGCGGCAGGCGTGGCCACCCCTGCCGGGACTCTTCGTCAGGGCCCGGCCTCCGACCTGACCTCCCAAGAACTTCAGATCGCTCAGTTGGCCGCCGCAGGGCTGACCAACAGGGAGATCGCCGACCGCATCTACGTTTCACACCGAACCGTTGCGGCCCACCTTTACAAGATGTTCCCCAAGCTCGGCATCACCAACCGCAATCAACTGCACACCGTGTTGGGCCAACAACAATGATCTGACCGATGCCTACGATGCGCACGCAGCTCCGGCGAGCGGCCCCAAAATGCACGCCGCAGGCGGCGTGTCTGCGTACAAACACGCCCGCTCGCGGTAAGTCGAATTAGCGCCGGTGCTCGGCGCCGAGACGCTCGGTGGCCAGGGCGACCGCGGCGTCGCGAGCCGCGCTGGCCTCGTCCTCGGTCAGTGTCCGATCTGGCGCCCGGAACCGCAGGGCCAGGGTCAGGGATTTGCGACCCTCCCCGATCTGCGGGCCGGTGTAGACGTCGAACAGCCGCGCGTCTTCCAGGAGTCCGCCCGCACCCTCGCGCACGACGTCGACCACGGCCTGGGCCGCCACGTCGTCGGCGACGATGAGGCTGACGTCCTGGAACACCGCCGGGTACGGCGACACCGACGGCACGATGGCGCGCTCGACGACCGGGATGGCATCCAGGTTCAGTTCGACCGCGCAGGTGCCCTTCGGCAGACCTGTCCGCTCGATGACGGCCGGGTGCAGCTGGCCGGCGTAGCCGACGACGGTGTCACCGACGAGCACCTCGGCACAGCGGCCCGGGTGCCACGGCAGTTCCTGGGCCGACCGCAGCGTCACCTCGACGCCGCACGCCCGGGCGATGATCTGCACGGTCTCCAGAGCGTCGGTCGCCTCGACGACACGACCCGGACCCCACGGGCCGGCCGGCTCACGCAGGCCGGTGAGCACCGCGGCGACATGCAGCGGCTGGTACGGCAGGGCCTGGTCGATCTCGGCGAGCTCGGCTTCGGTCGGGCGCCGGTCCACCGGGATCGGCGCCAGGGCCTTGGTGTGCGGCGTGGCCTGCACGACCTGCTCGATACCGAACAGCGCGACATCGGCGGCACCGCGAGACACGTTGCGCACCAACGCCTCCAGCAGGCCCGGCAGTAGCGTGGTGGCCAGTGCGGGCCGGTCGGCTTCGAGCGGGTTGAGCACCGAGATCGTGGCGCGGCGCGGGTCGTCGGCCGGCAGATCCCAGGCGTCCAGCACACCGGCAGGCAGGAACGGCGTCGGCAGCACCTCGACGAAGCCGTTGAGCGCCAACGACTTACCGATGGCGCGGCGACGCTGCTGTGCCGCCGTCAGGCCGCGGCCGGCGGGTGCCTGCGGGAGCACCGACGGGATGCCGTCGAGTCCTTCGAGCCGCAGCACTTCCTCGACCAGGTCGGCGGGCTGCTTCATGTCGGGTCGCCAGCTCGGCGGCACGACGGTGGCGGAAGCACCGGACACGGTGACGTGCGCGCCGATCTGCATGAGGCGACGGGCCGTGGTGCCGTCGGGGTAGCTGACGCCGGCGATGCGGTCGGGCAAATCGACGGCGATGGCGACGGGCGGCTGCGACCAGTCCGGTGCGGTGTGCTCGGCACGCCAATCCGTGAGAGTGGGTTCGACGGTGCCACCGGCGATTTCGGCCAGCAACGCGGCACAGCGGTCCAGCGCGGCCCGGGAGATCGCGGGGTCGACAGACCGCTCGTAGCGGCGGCTGGCCTCGCTCACGAGGTGCAGGCGGCGCTGGGTGCGCGACACCGCGGCCGGATCCCAGACTGCCGCTTCGAGCAGCACGTCAGTGGTGGTGTCGCGGACCTCGGTGGTGCCGGCGCCCATGACGCCGCCGATGGCCGCGGTGGCCACGTCGTCGACGATCAGGACGTCGCCCGGATCCAGTTTGCGCTCAACATCATCGAGGGTGACGACGGTCTCCCCCGGGTTGGCGAAGCGCACGTCGAAGCCGCCGGTGATCAGCTTGCGGTCGTGGGCGTGCATCGGGTGGCCGAGCTCGAGCATCACGTAATTGGTGACGTCGACGGCCGGCGAGATGGCGCGGATACCGGACAGCAGCAGGCGCCGCTGCAGCCACCACGGCGACACCGCCGTCGGGTCGATGCCGACGACGGGGCGCAGCCCGAAACGCTGCACACCGGTGCCGGGCTGGACCGTCAACGGCCAGGCCTCGCCCTCGGCGGGCAGGGCCGGCACGTCGGCGGGGTCGACGAAATCCAGGTCGAAGGCGCAGGCGATCTCGCGCGCCATGCCGCGGATCGAGAGGCAGTAGCCGCGATCCGGGGTGATGGCGAGGTCGAACACCACGTCGTCCAGGCCCAGTACCTCGGCGCCCGAAGCGCCCGGCTCCGCGGTGCCCGGCGGCAGCACGATGATGCCGGAATGGTCGGAGCCGAAGTTCAATTCGGCGGCCGAGCAGATCATGCCGTCGGACACCCGGCCGTAGGTCTTGCGGGTCGCGATCTTGAACTCGCCGGGCAGCACCGTGCCGGGCAGGGCCGCCACGACGAGGTCGCCGACGGCGAAGTTGCGTGCGCCGCAGACGATGTCGCGCGGCTGCGCCTCACCCACGTCGACCTTGCAGGCCCGGATGGGCTTCTTGAACTCGGTCAGTTCCTCGATCTCGACGACGCGACCGACCGTCAGCGGACCGGTGACCGGCCCCGCGGCGATGACGTCCTCGACCTCGTGGCCGATCCGGATGAAGGCGGCTTCCAGCTCTTCCGGCGACACGTCCCAGCCCGGCGCCCCGGCCTGGACGGCTTCCCGCAGCCAGCTGTAGGGAACGCGCATCAGGCACCCACCCCGAACGGCAGGGAGAAGCGCACGTCGCCCTCCACCATGTCGCGCATATCGGGAATTCCGTTGCGGAACTGCAGGGTTCGCTCCAATCCCATACCGAAGGCAAATCCGGAGTACTCGTCGGGGTCAATACCGCAGGCCCGCAACACATTCGGGTTGACCATGCCGCAGCCGCCCCATTCCACCCAGCCGGGACCGCCCTTCTTGTCCGGGAACCAGACGTCGACCTCGGCCGACGGCTCGGTGAACGGGAAGAAGTGCGGACGGAACCGGGTGCGCCCCTCGGGGCCGAACTGGGCACGCGCCAGCGCATCAAGGGTGCCGCGCAGGTTGGCCATCGTCAGACCCTTGTCGACGGCCAGTCCCTCGACCTGGTGGAACACCGGGGTGTGGGTGGCGTCGAGTTCGTCGGTGCGGAAGGTGCGGCCGATCGACACGATGTAGACCGGCAGTTCGCGGTCCAGCAGGGCGCGGATCTGCACCGGCGACGTGTGGGTGCGCAGCACCTGCCGTGAGCCCTCGGGCGCGATGTGGAACGTATCCTGCTCGCTGCGCGCGGGGTGGTCCGGCGGGAAGTTCAGCGCGTCGAAGTTGAACTGCTCGGTCTCGACCTCGGGCCCTTCGGCCAGCTCCCAGCCCATCGCGACGAAGGTGTCGGCGACGTTCTCGGCCAGGATCGTGATCGGGTGCCGGGCGCCGATGGGCTGCCGGGTGGTCGGCAACGTCACGTCGATGCGCTCGGCGACCAGGGCGGCGGCGTCGCGTTCGGCGCGCAGCACCACGATGCGGTCGTCGTACGCCTGCTGCGCGGCGCTACGGGCGACGTTGACGCGCTTGCCGGCGTCGGCGCGGTCTTCCTTGGCCAAGGTGCCCAGTGCCTGACGGGCCAGCGCGATGGGCGCCTTGTCCCCGAGGTGCTCGGTCTTGGCGCGCGCCAGGGCGTCGAGGTCAGCGGCCTGTTCGAAGGCGAGACGGGCGGCGTCGACCGCCGCGGTCAATGCTGCTTCCGTTAGTTCTTCACCCTGCTCAGCCACCCGGAGATCATAGCGACGAGCGCCGCGCCCACCGCACTCGCAGGGACCCCGACCACTGCCAGCTCCGGTGTGTGGACCAGTACGGCGTAGCCGAAGCACGCGCCCACGCCGAACAGGGCGCCCTGCGCCGGCGTCCAGCGCACCGGCGCGGCCAGGCGCCGCGCGAGCACCAGACCCAGCGCCAGCGCGACCACGTGACCGGCTTCCGTGAAGTCGTCGCTGACCGCGAGAACGGCGACCGAACCGGCCAGCCACCACGCGAGCCACACCGCTCTGAGGCGGGCGGGCACGACCGCGGTCAGCGCTCCGACCACCGTCAACACCCCGTAGCTGACCCCGACATCGGCAACCCGGCTGATCGACCACGGCAGCCACCCCAGCTCGACGGCGGCCACCAACCCGGCCGCGACGACGAGCGTCGTTCCGATATGGCCGACGAGGAACACCGCCAGCAGGCGGCGGCTGCGCCAGGCCAGTTCGGCGACAGCGAGCAGGCAGATGAGTCCGGGCAGCCACAGGAAGAACCGGCCGTCATCAGCGATGAGCGCACTGGCGAACAGCGTGTCGATTCGGCCAGCGCCGAGATTGTGCAAATTGGTACTGGCGTACCCGACCACCCGGTCATGCACCGCCGGGCCGAGCGCCGCCAGGGTCACGGTGACGACGACCAACAGCGCGGCGTAGACGACGGTGACCGGAACGCGGGACAGGCGGCGCCGCACCGGGCCGATCCTAGGCCTCAGCGAGCTCCCCGTCGTCGGGTTCGGATCCGGCGTCCTTGCGCTGCCTGATCCAGTACATCGACAGGTCCTCGGGCACACCCGACGCCTTGGCGGCGAACAGCTGCTTGCGCACCTTCTTGGGTGTCACACCCAGGGCGTCGAGGTACTGCTGGTCGATCCGGTCGAGCGTGGACTGCGAGATGATCAAGCCGCCCTTGGTGGCCCGCTCCATGACGCGCGCCGCGATGTTGACGTCGACGCCGAGCAGGTCCGACCCGATGCGCTGCGGCCGTCCGGTGTGGATGCCGGCGCGCATCCTGGGGTGGTACCCGTCGATCTCGACGTCTTTGAGCGCATCGAGCGCGCGGATCACCGATCGCAGCGCGGTGACCGGATTACTGAACACCGCCATGGAGCCGTCGCCCATGCGTTTGACGATGTGGCCGCCCGATTCCAGCAGTGGTGGCTCGAAGACCTGAGCCACCCGGCGCAACAGCCGCAGCGTGGTCTCGTCGCCAACACTCAGCGACCATTTGGAGAAGCCGACGAGATCGGTGAAGACGATGGTCACTTCGGGGTTCGCCGGGCGTCCGGACACCCTCTCTGTGAGGGCCTGCCACACCTGCAGCCCCGCAAGACTCACCTCGTGGGACGCCCCACCACGAGGGAGCAACCGATCGGCGGCACGGGCGGCCGCGCTGGGCCCACCGACGCCGGCGACCGACAGCGGGTCACCGAATTCCGGGTCCCCCGGCAGTGCACGGCGCGCCCGTCGGATGAATCCGATGACAGCCGGACTGTGATTGGTGTTCTGCAACCACCCCAACGGTCCACTTGATCCTGGCCCGGCGTGTGCGGCCGGGCCGATCTCTCCGACACCGTCGGATCGTTCTTCGAACGATTCGACTTCCACGACGCCACCCTAGGTGGCGGTCCGCAGCACCGGCAACGACCCTGGGCGCGCGTCGCAAAACCGGCTGGTCACCGACTTATGGCGACCCGATGGACGCTCTGTAACGGTCACCGCGACACCGGCGCCAAATCGTGGACAACATACGTTGTCACGATTATCGTGACGACACAGAACCCTCGGTATCAACGTTGAGCGAGGCCACCATGACCCCACGGACGACACCCGTCGCCGAACCACTCGGCCCGGAATCACTGACCTGGAAGTACTTCGGCGACCTGCGCACCGGCATCCTCGGCGTGTGGATCGGCGCGATCCAGAACATGTATCCCGAGCTGGGTGCCGGCGTGGAGGATCACTCGATCCTGCTGCGGGAACCGTTGCAGCGGGTCGCCCGCTCGGTGTACCCGATCATGGGCGTGGTCTACGACGGCGACCGCGCCGCCGACACCGGCGCCCAGATCCGCGGTTATCACGAGACCATCAAGGGCGTCGACCACGACGGCCGCCGCTATCACGCGCTGAACCCGGAGACCTTCTACTGGGCCCATGCGACGTTCTTCATGCTGATCCTGAAGACCGCCGAGTACTTCTGCGGTGGGCTGACCGAAGCCGAGAAGCGCCAGCTGTTCGACGAGCACGTGCAGTGGTACCGGATGTACGGCATGAGCATGCGGCCGGTCCCGGAGACCTGGGAGGACTTCCAAACCTATTGGGAGCACAAGTGTTCCGAGGAATTGGAGGTCAACCGGGCCACCCTTGACATCTTCACCATCCGGATTCCCAAGCCGTGGTTCGTCCTGATGCCGACCCCGGTGTGGGACCAGATGTTCAAGCCATTGGTGGCCGGGCAGCGATGGGTGGCGGCCGGCGTGTTCGACCCCGCGGTCCGGGAGCGGGCCGGCATGCGCTGGACGCCCGGCGACGAGGTGGTGCTGCGGCTGCTGGGCAAGGCCGTCGAACTCGCTTTCCTCGCCGTCCCTGACGAAATCCGTTTGCACCCAAGGGCATTGGCCGCCTACCGCCGGGCCGCCGGGCGCGTGCCGGCCGACGCACCACTGGTCGAGGCGCCGGGATTCATGGCCCCGCCGAAAGACCGCTGGGGCCTGCCGATGCATTATGTGCCACGTCACAAATCGTTGATGGAACGCGCCGGGTCACTGGTGCACACCACGTTCTCGTTGGCCGGTCTGCGTCCGCGCGCGGGCCGCTCAGTGTCCGGAAAGGCTGCCTGAATACATGCTTGATTGGTCCGACGTCGATATTGCCGTGCGCGACGCCGTTCGCGAGTTCGTGGACAAGGAAATCCGCCCGCACCTCGACGAGCTCGAGGGCGGCGACATGGAGCCCTACCCGATCATCCGGAAGCTGTTCGCCACCTTCGGAATCGACGTCATGGCCAAGGAGTCGCTGGAGCGGCGGCTGTCCCGACTGCGGTCCGGTGAGGCCTCGGACGGCAAGCCCCGGGCGTCCGGCGGGATGTTCGGCGGCGGACCCGACCAGGCCGGCATGGGCATGGTGCTGATCAGCGAATTGTGCCGGGTCAGTTCGGGTCTGGTGACGGGCGTGGGCGTCAGCCTGGGTCTGACGGTGCCCACCATCCAGAGCCGCGGCACGTTGGCCCAGCAGGAGCGTTGGCTGCCCGGACTGGTGACCTACGAGAAGGTCGGCGCCTGGGCCATCACCGAACCCGATTCGGGCTCAGATGCTTTCGGTGGCATGAAGTCCTACGTCGTGCGTGACGGCGACGACTACATCCTCAACGGCCAGAAGACCTTCATCACCAACGGTCCCGACGCCGACGTCGTCGTCGTCTACGCCAAGCTGGACGAGGGTGACGGGGCCGACAAGCGCGACCGCAAGGTACTGACCTTCGTGCTGGACCGCGGCATGGAGGGCTTCGTCCAGTCGAAGCCGTTCCGCAAGATGGGTATTCACTCCTCGCGTACCGGCGAGCTGTTCTTCAACAACGTGCGGCTGGGCCGCGACCGGCTGCTCGGCGAGACCGAGGAGAACAAGGCCGGCGACGGCCGCGACAGCGCCCGGTCGAGCTTCTCGGCCGAACGCGTCGGCGTGGTGTCCATGTCGCTGGGCATCATCGAGGAATGTCTGCGGCTGTGCATCGACTACGCCAAGACCCGCACGTTGTGGGGCAAGGAGATCGGGCAGTTCCAGCTGATCCAGCTCAAGCTGGCCAGCATGGAGGTGGCGCGAATGAACGTGCGCAACATGCTGTTCCGCGTCATCGAGTCCGGCCAGGCCGGCCGCCAGATTCCGCTGGCCGAGGCGTCGGCGATGAAGTGGTACTGCTCGCAGGCCGCCACCGACGTCGCGATGGACGCGATCCAGTTGTTCGGTGGCAACGGCTACATGACCGAGTACCGCGTCGAGCAGCTGGCGCGTGACGCCAAGTCGCTGATGATCTACGCCGGCAGCAACGAGGTGCAGATCACGCACGTCGCCAAGGGGCTGCTCGCCTGAGGCCGGATCAGGAGTGGGCCCGGGAGCTCTCGTACAGGCAGATCGACGCTGCGGCTGCCACGTTGAGGCTCTCGGCGCTCCCCCGCATCGGGATGTGCACCCGCTGCGATGCCAGCGCCATGACCTCGTCGGGCAGGCCGTGCGCCTCGGGTCCGAACAGCCACGCGGTACGTGCCGACAGGTCGGCGGAGCGGATGTCGACGGAGGCGTCCAGCGCCGTCGCGAGCACCTCGATGCCGCCGGCCCGAATCGCTGAAACCACCGCGGCCGCATCGGGATCCACCACGACCGGCAGCGAGAAGATACTGCCCGCCGAGGACCGCAGGCACTTCCCGTTGTAGGGGTCGACGCTGTGCCCGGCGAACACCACGGCGTCGGCGCCCATGGCGTCGGCGATGCGGATCAGCGTGCCGGCATTGCCGGGCTCGGACATGCCGACCGGCACCGCGAGCAACCGTGGCTCTGCCGCCAGCACGTCCGCCAACGACGTCTCGGGCAGCGCGCACACGGCGATGAGCCCGACGGGCGTCACGGTCTCCGACAACGCCTTTGCGGCCTTCTCGGTGATCACCGCGACCGGGGCACCGTCCAGCAGTGCGCCGAAGCGCTCCAGCGCGGCGGCCGTCGCGAAGACCTCAGAAACAAGTCCGCGCCGCAGCGCTGCCTCGACGAGGTTGGGTCCCTCGGCAAGGAAGCGCCCGGCGCGTTTGCGCCCGACGTGGCGCTGCAGCTTGGCTGCAGCGACCACCCGGGCAGATCGCTCGGTGAGCGCTGAGTCTGTAGTCAGACTCAGGCAGCCTCTCCGGACGGGGCGTTGACGTCAGCAGGCAGAGCGGCCTTGGCCACCTCGACCAGCGCGGTGAACGCGGCGGGATCGCTGATGGCGATCTCCGACAGGTTCTTGCGGTCGACCTCGACGCCGGCCAGCTTCAGGCCCTGGATCAGGCGGTTGTAGGTGACGCCGTTCTCGCGAGCCGCGGCGTTGATACGCGTGATCCACAGCTTGCGGAAGTCACCCTTGCGGGCGCGACGGTCGCGGTAGGCGTAGGTCAACGAATGGAGCTGCTGCTCCTTGGCCTTGCGGTAGAGCCGCGAGCGCTGCCCGCGGTAACCCTTCGAGGCCTTCAGTACTGTGCGCCGCTTCTTCTGAGCGTTCAGTGCGCGCTTCACGCGTGCCATGAGTTTTCCTTATCCTTCGATGTTCAGGGGAGCCGGCGGTACTAGCCGGCCAGCATCTTGGCGACACGCGCGGTGTCGTTGGCAGCAACCACGGCGCGACCGTCGAGACGACGGGTGCGCTTGGTGGCCTTGTGCTCCATCAGGTGGCGGCGGTTGGCCTTCTGGCGCACGATCTTGCCGGTTCCGGTCTTGCGGAACCGCTTCGATGCGCCACTGTGGGTCTTGGCCTTGGGCATGTGTCCTCAGTTTCTTTCCATGCGGTCGCTCGCGGCGGCTTGAGGCCGCTGCGAGCGATCGCGACTGCTGTTACGCGGTTGCGTCAGATTCAGGTGCCGCAGGGGCCGGCCGTCCGGCCGGCGCGTCGGCGTCGTGCGCCGCCTTGGCGCGAGTCTTCGCGCCGCGGTGCGGAGCCAGCACCATCGTCATGTTGCGGCCGTCCTGCTTGGCGGACGTCTCGATGAAGCCGTATTCGGCGACGTCGGCGCCCAGCCGCTGCAGGAGTCGGTAGCCCAGTTCGGGCCGCGACTGCTCACGTCCGCGGAACATGATGGTCACCTTGACCTTCGACCCTGCTTCGAGGAAGCGGACGACGTGACCCTTTTTGGTCTCGTAGTCGTGGTCGTCGATCTTGGGACGCAGCTTCTGTTCCTTGACGACGGTCTGCTGCTGGTTCTTGCGAGACTCACGTGCTTTCTGAGCCGTCTCGTATTTGAACTTGCCGTAGTCCATGATCTTGCAGACCGGCGGCTTGGCGCCTGGCGCAACTTCGACAAGGTCGAGATCGGCGTCCTGGGCGACGCGGAGGGCATCTTCGATGCGCACGATCCCTACCTGCTCGCCGTTCGGTCCGATCAACCGAACTTCAGGTACGCGAATGCGCTCGTTGACGCGTGTCTCAGTGCTGATGGGGCCTCCCGGGTTGTTCCATTACTTGTTCAGTAGAGGTCACACCCGGCTCAGCCATCTGTTCGCATGAACAGAAAAGCCCTGCATATAGCAGGGCCCAATGCCGACCGATCACGGCTCACGCCGTCTGCGCACAACGCAGAACAGGCACAATGTGCCTGTGACCGGACCGTCAAGCCGCGAGGCCGACGGTGGGAGTGGGACTCCACTTGCTGTCCTGACGTAAGCCAGGACGGTCGCGCATGACACTCTAGCAGTCATGACCGACCCGAACCTAACCAGTGACCAGGTGCGCGAGCTCGCCGAGATCCCCGCCGTCGAGGTGATCACCCGCGCCGCCGTCATGCTGATGAGCGCGGCCGCCGAGAAGCTCGGGCTGGCCGACGCCGATCCCGACGAGAGCCCGCACCGCGATCTCGACGAGGCCCGTCGCCTCATCACCGCGCTGGCCGGCCTGGTTCAGGCCTCGGCCGAGTATCTGGGACTGCACGCCGGCCCGGTCCGGGACGGCCTCAAGAGCCTGCAGCTGGCGTTCCGCGAGGCGAGCGTCGCGCCGGACGAGCCCGGGCAGGGTCCGGGCGAGAAGTACACCGGCCCGGTCTGGTAGCTCAGGGGCTGTGCAGACACTTCCAGGTTTCACCGCATATTGTCCGAACTTATGACGTTGACGCCGAGCAGATCGCAGCAGCGCCCGACGACATTGGGATGGGTGCCGGCCGTCGCCGGCTGGACCGTCGGTGTCGTCGCGACGCTGTCGCTGTTCGCCAGTCTGTCGCCGCTGATCCGGTGGATGATCCACATCCCCCGCGAGTTCGTCAACGACTACCTGTTCAACTTCCCGGACACCAGCTTCGCCTGGTCGTTCGTGCTGGTCCTGCTGGCCGCCGCGCTGGCGGCGCGCAAGCGGATCGCCTGGTGGATCCTGCTGATCTACATGGTCGGCCACATCGGCTGGAACATCTACGGCCTGCTGTCCGACAACTTCCCGGACGACGTCCCGACCGTCGTCGAGGATTTCGGCGAGGCACTGGGCCTGGTGTTCCACATCGGCGTCATCGTCCTGCTGCTGCTGTCACGAAACCAGTTCTGGGCCAAGGTTCGTCGCGGCGCGCTACTGAAGGCGGCCCTCACGCTGGTCGCGGGTATGGCCGTCGGCATCCTGGCGGCCTGGGGCCTGCTGGAGATGTTCCCCGGCCGGCCGCCGCTGGACCCCGATTACCGGCTGGCCTACGCCGTGAACCGAGTCAGCGGTTTCGCCGCGGTCGGCAAGGAAGCGTTCGAGGGCGGGCATCCGCACGCGTTCCTCAACGCGCTGTTCGGCCTCTTCGGCGCGGTGGCGTTGATGGTTGCCGCGATCGTGCTGTTCCAGTCGCAGCGCGCCGAGAACGCCCTCACCGGCGAGGACGAGTCCGCGATCCGCGGCCTGCTCGAACTGTGGGGCAAGAACGACTCACTCGGTTACTTCGCCACCCGCCGCGACAAGGCCGTGGTCTTCGCGCCCAACGGCCGCGCGGCCATCACCTACCGCGTCGAGGTGGGCGTCTGCCTGGCCAGTGGTGATCCCGTCGGCGACCCCCGGGCCTGGCCGGCGGCCATCGACGCGTGGTTGGCCCTGTGCCAGACCTACGGCTGGGCACCCGGCGTCATGGGCGCCAGCTCGACGGGCGCCGAGGCTTATCGACAGGGCGGCTTGAACGCCCTGCAGCTCGGTGACGAAGCCATCCTGCATCCGCAGAACTTCCGGCTGTCGGGCCCGGACATGCGGGCCGTCCGCCAGGCCGTCACCCGCGCCCGGCGCGCCGGGCTGACGGTGCGCATGCGCCGGCACCGCGACATCAGCGCCGACGAGATGGCTCAGGTCATCACGCATGCCGACGCCTGGCGCGACACCGAGACCGAGCGCGGCTTCTCGATGGCGCTGGGCCGCCTCGGCGACGCCGCCGACGGCGACTGCCTGCTGGTGGAGGCCGTTCAGGGTGACGGCCAGGTCGTCGCCATGCTGTCGCTGGTGCCGTGGGGCAACAACGGGGTTTCGCTGGACCTCATGCGCCGCTCCCCCGCCTCCCCCAACGGCACCATCGAACTGATGGTGAGCGAGCTGTGCCAGCGCTCGGAAGAGATTGGCGTCACCCGGATTTCGCTGAACTTCGCGATGTTCCGCTCGGCCTTCGAGCAGGGTTCGCAGCTGGGCGCCGGCCCGATCCTGCGTCTGTGGCGTGCGCTGCTGATCTTCTTCTCCCGCTGGTGGCAGCTGGAGACGCTGTACCGCTCCAACATGAGGTACCTGCCCGAGTGGGTGCCGCGCTACGCCTGCTACGAAGACGCGCGGCTGATCCCGCGCGTCGGCGTCGCCTCGGTGATCGCCGAGGGCTTCCTGGTGTTGCCGTTCTCCCGGCGCGACGAGCAGCCCCACACCGGCCACCACACCGCGGCCCCCAAGAATCTGATCGATTCGGGGCGGTTGCACGCCGACGGCAGTGCACCCGATGTGGCCGACCTCGCGGCCGGGGCCTCCGACACCGCCGACGCTCGCCGCCTGCCCGACCAGGTGCGGGTCCGGATGGCCAAGCTGCAGGCGCTGCAGGCGGGCGGCATCGACGCCTACCCCGTCGGGCAGGCGCCCAGCCACACGGTCGCCGAGGCGGTGCAGGCAACCGCCGACACCGCCGTCTGCGTCGCCGGACGTGTGCTGCGGCTGCGCGACTACGGCGGCGTGCTGTTCGCGCAACTGCGCGACTGGTCCGGCGAAGTCCAACTGCTGCTGGACAATTCACTTCTGACCGGCAGCACCGTGACCGAATTCACCGGCGCCATCGACCTCGGTGACCTCATCGAGGTCTCCGGCGTCATGGGCACCAGCCGCAACGGCACGGTGTCGGTGCTGGTGCACAGC
This sequence comes from Mycobacterium sp. SMC-16, assembly GCF_046250085.1. NCBI lineage: Bacteria > Bacillati > Actinomycetota > Actinomycetes > Mycobacteriales > Mycobacteriaceae > Mycobacterium > Mycobacterium sp. SMC-16. The sequence continues at coordinate 2,624,284 of NZ_CP176427.1, read as the reverse complement.
TGGCGGCTGATCGGCAAGTGCCTGCGACCGCTGCCCGACAAGTGGAAGGGCCTGACCGACCCCGAGGCCCGCGTCCGCACCCGGTACCTGGACCTGGCCATCAACACCGAGTCGCGGGAGTTGATCACCGCGCGCAGCCGGGTGCTGCACGCCATCCGGGAAACCTTGGTGGGCAAGGGTTTCCTGGAGGTCGAGACCCCGATCCTGCAGCAGATTCACGGTGGCGCGAACGCCCGGCCGTTCGAGACCCACATCAACGCCTACGACCTGGATCTGTATCTGCGCATCGCGCCCGAGCTGTACCTGAAGCGACTGTGCGTGGGTGGCGTCGAGCGCGTCTTCGAGCTGGGCCGCGCGTTCCGCAACGAGGGTGTGGACTTCAGCCACAACCCCGAGTTCACCCTGCTGGAGGCGTACCAGGCGCACGCCGATTACAACGTCTGGATCGACGGCTGCCGCGAGATCATCCAGAACGCCGCGGCCGCGGCCAACGGCACCCAGGTGGTCATGCGCCCTGGACCCGACGGCAGCCTTGTGCCCGTTGACATCTCGGGCATCTGGCCGGTCAAGACGGTGCACGACGCGGTGTCCGAAGCGCTGGGCGAGCACATCACCCCGGAGACCGACGTGGCGACGCTGCGCAAGCTGTGCGACGGCGCGACGATCCCGTACCGGACCCATTGGGACGCCGGGGCCATCGTACTGGAGCTCTACGAACACCTCGTCGAAGACCGCACCGAGGCACCGACGTTCTACAAGGACTTCCCCACCTCTGTATCGCCGCTGACCCGACCGCACCGCAGCATCCCGGGCGTTGCCGAACGTTGGGACCTGGTGGCCTGGGGTGTCGAACTCGGCACCGCGTACAGCGAGCTGACCGATCCGGTGGAACAGCGCCGGCGGCTCGAGGAACAGTCACTGCTGGCCTCCGGCGGCGATCCCGAGGCCATGGAGCTGGACGAGGACTTCCTGCAGGCCATGGAATACGCGATGCCGCCGACCGGTGGCCTCGGTATGGGTGTCGACCGCGTCGTCATGCTGATCACCGGGCGCAGCATCCGCGAGACGCTGCCGTTCCCGCTCGCGAAGCCCCGCTGAACACAGGAGCCTCCCAGCTTCGCGCGGCACGCTGACGTCGTGACGATCGGGGCGACGAACGCCGGGCTCTATGGCGAGCAACATGTTTCGTTGATGCACGGCTGGCTGCCCTTCACCGTCCAGGCCCTCGCAGTGGCGGTATTGATCCTCGCGGTCGGCTGGCGTAACAGCCGGTGGCGCGCCGTCTGGCTGCCCTTCGCCGCCGTGTCCGGCTTGCTGCTGACCGCCGCCGCACGCTGGGTCATGGCATCGCAGGGCTGGTCCGACGGACCGGCACCGACGCGGCTCTGGATCTGGACCGCGGTCACCGGTGCCGCCGTGGTGCTGCTGATCGTCGGCTGGCACGCCACCCGCTGGTGGCGCCGCGGGCTCGCGGTGCTTTCGGTGCCGCTGTGTGTGTTGTCCACCGGACTGACGCTCAACACCTGGGTCGGGTACTTCCCAAATCTCGACACCGCGTGGGAGCAGGTCAATTCAGCGCCGCTGCCCAACCAGACGCGGCCCGAAACCGTGGTCGCGATGCAGAAGGCCCGGCAGATACCGAGCAAGGGCAGTGTCGTTGCGGTCCAAACCGGCTCGGCCGCATCGGGATTCAAACACCGCGACGAGTACGTGTACCTACCGCCGGCGTGGTTTGCCAGCAACCCGCCGCCCCCGCTGCCGATGGTGATGATGATCGGCGGCGAATTCAACACCCCCGCCGACTGGCTGCGGGCCGGCAACGCGATCAAGACGGTCGACGACTTCGCGGCCGCGCATCACGGCAACGCCCCCGTGCTGGTGTTCGTCGACCCGGGCGGTTCCTTCAACAACGACACCGAGTGCGTCAACGGGCCCCGCGGCAACTCTGCCGATCACCTGATCAAGGACGTGCTGCCCTTCATGGCCACCAACTACGGGGTGAGCACCGACCGCCGCCACCGCGGCATCGTCGGCTGGTCCATGGGTGGCACCTGCGCGGTGGACCTGGCGGTGATGCATCCCGATCTGTTCAGCGCGTTCCAGGACATCGCCGGCGACATCGCACCCAACGCCGGTGACCGGCCACAGACCGTGCAACGGCTGTTCGGTGGCAGCACCGCCAGATACGCCGACTGGGACCCGATGACGGTGATGTCCCGTCGTACCTACGACGACATCGCGGCCTGGTACGACATCAACGGACCCGAACTGTCCCGCAGCGCGCTGCCCGCGCAAACGGTTGCGGCACATTCGCTGTGCGGCGTCGGTAGCAGCCGTGGCATCCGGTGCGCGGTGGTCGAACAGCCGGGCAAGCACGACTGGCCGTTCGCCGCGCAGGCGTTCAGCGCAGCGCTGCCGTGGCTGGCCGGTCAACTCGGGACACCGGACGTGCCGCGACTGCCGTTGCCCAGTGCGACGGCGCCGGCCATGCCGGTCGAGGCCGCGCGTCGGTGACCTAGTAGTCGGCTTCGGCGGCGAGGATCTCGGCGAGGAACGCGTCGGGGCCGGGCGCCGCGAGCCGGGCCCGCACGTAGCGCCGGACCCGGTCCCGAACCGCTTCCGTCTCGCCGGCCCCGGCACCCACCGTCACGGTGGTGTCCGTCCAATCATGGCCCCACGCCTGGGTTTCGGTGGCCGGCAGCGGCAGGGTGGCGTTTCCGTCGATGTCGAGTGTGCCGTCGCCGGTGATCGAACCCGAGTCCAGGCGCACCGGGATTCCGTCCGCGGGACCGATGGTGGCCACGCGGATGTCGGCGACGACCGCACCGTCACGCGCCCGCACCGACCAGTCGATGGTGCCCTCGGCCGCATCGAAAGTCCGTGGTGGCACCGCGGTCCACGAGACCGATGCGACGCCGTTCGCGATGGCACCGTCGCCGCCGGCGCCGGGCTGCCCGGCCGCGAGCGCATAGTCGTCCTGCCGCGGCGGTCCCTGGCCCGCAAGGACTTCCGACCAGTCCCCGAGCCCCGATTCGTCGGCGAGTCCGACGCAGCTGCGGACGAGGTCGAGAATCCGGGGATCCCCGGCGGCCGTCGTCCTCGCCAGGGCCTCGCGATGCGGTGCCAGGAGCCCGGCGATATCCGAATCCAGGGTGTCCTCGGAGAAATAGTCCTGCAGCGCCGCCGTCGCGAGCGCCACCTCGGCGTCCAGCACGGCGGCGTCCAGCGGGCCGATGCCGTCGCGGGCACTGGCCGGCCACCACCGCCGTAACCAGTGTCCGACCGCCAGGCGGCGAAGGGCGGCAAGGGGTTCGGGCAGCGGCACGACGTCGGCGGTCTCGGCGGCGGTCACCACCGCGACGTGTCCGGCTTCCCCGACCAGCCGCCACAACCAGTCGGCCGCAGGCAGATCCGTGAACGTGATGCGGACCGCCTGCGCCGGGTCGTGGATCGTCCACGCGAGGACCGCGCCGCTGACCTCGAGTACCGCCACCTCGGGCGGTGGCGCGACCTCGGAGCCCAAAGCCCACAATCCGGACTCGACAGTGAGTTTCATCCGGCCGCCTCCAATTCCAGCATCGCCTTGATGCGCTGCCGATGATCGAGGCTCACCGAACGGGCGACCCCGTCCAGCAGGCCCCGTACCTCGCCCGCGTCGTCGCAGGATTCCTGCCAGACGTCACGGCCGTGCAGCCGGGCCCACAACCGCGAGACATAGGGACGCACGAACGCCGCCAGGTCGTCCACCACCTGCTGCTGCCGCGGGTGGACCGGGCCGCCGTCGATCAGATACCGGCGGGCGTGCAGCACGTACGCCTCTTTGCGGAGCCGCGCCTGGATCTGACCCGAAAGGTGGTAGCGCGTCCGGTGATTCACCTCGAGCGGCGCCAGGTCCACCCCGACCTCGATGCCGGCGACGAGGGTGGCCTGGTTGTCCTCGGCCAGGAGCCCCCACGGCGAGGCCGCGCGGTCCGCCTCTTCGGCACACAGGGTCGGCAGGTCCGGCAACTCGTCGCGATCGAGGGCACGACGGAGCGTCGCCCGAACCCGGTCGACGATGCTGCGGTCGAGGGGACGTTCTGCCGCGCGGGAGCCGGTGACCGCCGGCTTCGATTGCGGTGCGGCAGCGCACAACCCGATCTGATCGACCGACCACGGCGCGGCGGCCGCGGCGTCGCGCATCCGGGCGCCGAAGTTGTACGGGGCGGTGTCACCGATCAGTGCGGTCCAGACCCGTTGGCGCGCAGCATCGGCGTTGTGACCGCCGGACGGCCCGAGGACCGTGGTGAGCCCGGCGAGGAACGGCTCCCACGATGCGTCACCCGCCGTGACGTCGTCCCAGCCGGCATCGAGCTGACGCGACAACGTTTCCAGCACCGCGGGATCGGCGAGGTACTCGTGCAGCCGCTCGACCGCGGTGCGGTCGCGGTCGCCGTGCACGTCGCGCAGCGCTGCCACGACGACGCCTGAATCATCCTGTCCCGGTTCACCTCTGGTCGCGGCCAGTTCGAAACACACCGGGAAGTAGAGCTCCTGGGCGTTGCCGGTAGTGATCCGGTCGCGCCGGCGCTGCGCCTTCAGCAGTGCGAACCACTGCGCCGCAGCGCGCAACTGGACCGCGTGGTCGATGATGACCTGACGCATCTCGTCGGCGATGTCGGCGGCAACGACGGGCGCCGAGTACTCGGGGTGTGCGCGCAGCCGAAGCACCAGCGGATCGACGATGCGCTTCACCGCGCGGCTCAACGGGCCGCCGTCGGGGCTGCTCAGCAGTTCGAGACCGGGCCCGATCTCGCGCCACGCGGCATCGATGACGGCGCGACGTGGCTGTGGCCCAGCAGTCATCAGCGCGCTCCATCGACGGTGAAGGACATCATGGCAGCCCAGTAGACCGGGCTCAATGCGGCGCCGCCGGTCCGCCAGCGGCGCAGGCACTCTCGCTGCCAGTGGTTCACAGCGCGGGCCGGGGTTGCCGACTCGTGTGCGGTGTCGACGGCGATGATCGCCTCTGCCATGGGGTCGCCGTCGGTGGCTGTCGCCGTCCGGTAGCCGGCAGCCGTGGGCAGGGACCAGAGCGTCGCGGTAACCACCTGTGCGCCACCGAGAATCATCGCCGCGACCAGACCGGTGGCCTCGTCGAACCGGTAGTCGGCGCCGGATGCGCAGGCCACAAGCGCGACGCGGGGCGGGATCGGCAGGCCCATCACCATGATGTCGGCGGCGGTCAGCGGCTCGGGCTCAGCCAGATGCAGGGCCGCCTGCTCTGCCGACCCGTCGCGGTCGGGGGCGGCACTGGCATGCCCGACGTACACCAGCCGTGACGGCTGCTGCGCCAATTGGGTGGCCAGCCAGTGCCGGTCGGCGTCGGCCCGGCGGAAGAGCTCCACCGGGGCGGTGACCGCCGGCAGTGCTGGTCGCTCGCCGAAGTGCCGGGCCAGCTCCGTGTCCGGCGCTGGCCGGCCCAGCACCGAGCCGAGCGCTGAATCCGGCCGCTGGCCGGGCACTTTCGGGTCCAGCAGCAGAAGGGGCTGTCCGCCGGCCGGCAGTGATTGTCTGCGCGGCGCGTTCGCGATGTTCGCAGGCACCGCCAGCAGCAGGTCGGCGAGTTCGATCAGGCGTTGGTCGGCAGTGCCGCTGGGCTGCGCGAGCAGGCCCCATGGCACCCGGCTCAAGCGGGCACTCGGCGATACGAAGAGCACCGGTAGCTCGGGGTCGCCGGTGTACTGCCGCAGCAGATCCCACGCTTCGTCGGGGAGCAGTGCCCCGAGGAGCCGGGCGAGTTCCCGCTCGCGCGCCACCGCGGCGAACGGGCCGGTCGCCAGGGACCGGGTCAATGCCGCGGAAAGTTGCTCACCCTCAAGCGGATCCGGGAGTGCTTCGGCCAGAGCAGCGATCACCGCGAGAAGAACGTCCTCGGCCACCATCCAGGTGACCAGACGCTCGGGTGAGCCGACCACCCGCAGGCTGACGTACGTCGCGCTCCCGATGTCGGCGAAGCGGAGCACCAACATCGTTGTGGTGTCCTCGGTTACGGGCATGTCGACCACGCCTCCTGATCGGCGATGACCGCGCGGCCGTAGCGCGACCGCGCCAGCTCACGGTAGCGCGCCAGCACCGGCTCGCCGCCGGGTTCCATCTGCAGCGGCGGCAGCGGCCCGAGCCGGATGAGGCCGGCGGCCCCCACCGCAACCGGACCGGAAGCGACCGAGGCCAGTTCGTCGACATCGAGAACCGGCGCGGCCGCCGTCGTGGCCGAGGCCCACTCCGTCGTGGCACCCGTCGCCGCATCCACGCTGAACGCGCCGCGGGCGCTGTGATATTCGATCAATTCACTTACCAGTGCCGGGTCCTGCGATTCCCAGGCCACGGCGAACGCTCCGGCCAGCAGAGGTGCGGCCACCCCCGCAGCCCAGCGGGCCCGCGCGTCCGCGTCGGTGATCGAGTAGCGCACCGAGTCGACGGCCAGCGCGGCCGGCAACTTCAGGTCGGCGGCGGCCGCCAATTTGTCCATGCCGGAACGGTATTGGTCGGTACCCGGTTCGGCGGACCACGTCCCGAGCCCGCCGCGGTAGCGGGCTTCGGCCTGCGCCCACGTGTCGGCGGGATCGCCGGCGGCGTCGAAGCCGAGGTCCGCGAGTCCCTCCGCGCGCCAGACGGTGCCGAGCTGGTCATCCAGCCGCGCATACTGCAGCCAGCTGCTGCGCGGCGAGGAATCCAGGCACGCCCGGGCCTGATCGATCAATGCGCGAGCCTCGTCGTATCGGCCCCGGAAGACGGCGATCCAGCTGCGCTGCAACAAGATACGGTGCACGTGCAGGGGCTTACCGAGCTCACGCCAGTGCCGTTCGGCGTGGCCCCAGCATTCATCGGCGGCCTGCAGGGCACCGGCGGCCAGCCGGGTCAGCCCGAAGTACAGCCAGCAGCGCGACACCTCGTGAGCCCGCGCCTGCCGGGCGATCTCCGGATACGCCGCGGTGACGAGCGCCTCGGTCCCCTGCTGGTCGCCGGCCAGCCAGCTCACCGCCGCCCGCTCCAATTGGGCTCGGGCGGTGGCAAATTCCCAGCCACGCGCCTGTGCCCTGGCCTCCGCGCGGCGCAGCCACGGCAAGGCCTCGTCGACCTTGCCGGTTTCGATGCAGAACCGCGCGTAGCCGAGAGCACCGGTGAGCCAGAGATATTCGCGCTGTGGGTCGTCGGCGGGTGTCGCGATCGTGGCCAGCACCCCGTCCCACAACGGCACCGCGCGGACGTGCAGATCGTCGTCGCACAACGCGAGCGCGCACAGGATCCGGGCGTGGGTCAGGAGGTAGGTGTGTTCGTCGTCAAGATCCGGGTACGAGGACGGGCCGTCCAGCGCGGTCAGGGACAGCGCCGCCCCTTCATGGTCTCCGATGGCGGCGGCCAGGCCGGTCCGCAGAAAGGTGGCCCGGCGCCGGTAGCGGCTGAGCATGTGGTCCGCGTCCTCCGGCGTCATGGTCATCTGCGCCACGATCTCGGCCGGCGCGCGGCCGGCCAGGATCGAGGCGTAGATGTCGAGGCAGTCATCGATGCGCCGGATACATTCGCGCACGCCGTCCAGGGCGCTGCGGATCAGATAGATCTCGCCGAGCTGCGCGAAGACCTCGAGCATCTGGTCGTCGCGGTCGGCCGCTTCGATGGCGGGCATCAGCGACAGCAGCAGTTCTCTGGCTGTCGGCTCGTCGGCGGCGAACATCAGCGCGCGGGAGCGGGCGAGTTCGCCGGTGATCGACACGGCCGCATCATAAGTCGGACGGCGGGCGCAAGGGATGCACCCGCCGTCCTTGTGGCCCTTGCGGACATGTCAGCCGCAGGACACCTTGATCTCGAAGTTCTTCGAGATCATCCCCGCCATCGGGTTCTTCATGTCGGCACCGGCGGCCTGCCCGGTGATCGTGTAGGTGCTGCCGTCGACCTTGACGTCGGCCGAACCGGTCTTCATGCCGCCCATCTCCGACACCGCGAGCGCGTTGCCGTCGACCACAAGGCCGAGAGACTGCACCTTCGGCGGCGAGGCGTCGGTCATGACGACGCCGAGGCCCTGCGCGCCGCCACCGATGGGTGCGCTGGCGATGTTGATGCTGCCGCCCTGCTTCACGCAGGTCACCGACTTCAGGTCCAGGCCGGCCAGGTCCTGGCCCTCGACCTTGACGACGGTGTTGCCGCCACCCGTCACCGAACCCGGGCCGGACGCCTTCGGGCCTGCCTCTTTGTCGCTCGAGCAGCCGATCAGGGTGGCGCCCACGGCCAGCAAGCCGACACCGGCGGCCAGAGTGCGCTTGATGTTCATGCCATTGGTCTTCATGTGCGGGAGCTTTCCTTCCTCAGTCCGACGCCCCAGTGGCGTCGTCGTGCGGCAAGTACACGCGGGCGCCGCGGCTACCGATCCCAAGTTTCCGGCGCGGTACGGTGAAGCCATGGCCGAAAACGAGCCCATCGACGCCGAGATCGTGCCATTGGATCCGGCGCCCGCACCGTTGCCGGTGTCGCCGCCCGTCGATCCCGGCTACACCCCCGACGGGGTCCCGACCTTCGAGTCGGTGCGCGACAAGATCGAGAATCGGTACGGCACCGCGATCGGCTCGGCCGAGCTGGCCGCGGACACCCCGGAGGGCCGGTCGGTCGAGGAACAGTACGAAGCGCGCCAGAAGGCTGCCGCCGAACGCCTCGAGCAGATTCGTCGCTCGATGCACGACGACTGACTTGCGTACCTTCACGATTGCCGAGCGCCGCAATCGCTTGGCGCAACGTCATTTTTTGAGCGCTGCGGCGGCGAGTCCCGCCGAGGTGACCCGGGCACTGGTCGGTCTGCACGGCACCGATCCCGCCACCCCGTACCTGTCGCTGTGGGCGCGGCTGCCCGGTTTCGCCGTCACCGATCTCGATGCCGCGCTGTACCAGGACAGGCACCTGGTCAAGCACATGGCGATGCGCCGGACGCTGTGGGTGGTGCACACCGCAGACCTGCCCGCGGTCCAGGCCGCCGCGAGCGATCGCGTGGCGGCCACCGAACGCAAGCGGCTGATCGGCGATGTCGAGAAAGCCGGTATCGCGGCCGACGGCGAGGCGTGGCTGGAGCGCGCCGCGGCTGCGGTGCGTGGGCACCTGGAAGCAGGTTTGACGGCCGGCACCGGTGCGCTCCGGGCCGCGTTGCCCGAGCTGGCGGGCAGCTGGAATCCGGCACCCGGAAAGACCTGGGGCGGAACCACTCCCGTCGCGCCACGGGTGATGACCGTGCTGTCCGCGCAGGGGCACATCCTGCGCGGTCCCAACGACGGCATGTGGACGACGTCGCGGCCACTGTGGTCCTCGGCGTCGCACTGGCTGCCGGATGGGGCCGCTGCCCTTCCGGCCGACGAAGCCCGCGTGGCAGTACTGACGGCCTGGCTGCGCACCTTCGGCCCGGCCACCGCCGCCGATATCAAATGGTGGTTCGGCCAGACGCTGTCGTGGGCCCGCGAGGGGCTACACGCCATCGATGCCGTCGAGGTCGCGCTGGAAGGCTGCGACGACATCGGGTTCGCCCTGCCCGACGATCTCGCCGCCACTCCCCCGGTTCCGTCCTGGGGCGCACTACTGCCCGGGCTGGACCCGACCGTCATGGGTTGGCAGGCCCGGTCCTGGTACCTCGGCCCGCATGCGGGCCAATTGTTCGACCGTTCCGGCAATGCCGGCCCCACGGTGTGGTGGGACGGTCGCGTCGTCGGCGCCTGGGGTCAGGACGTGGCTGGCCGGGTGCAGCTGGAGTTCGTCGAAGACGTCGGCGCGCCCGCCCGGAAGGTCCTGCAGCGCAAGGCTTCCGAGCTGACCGACTGGCTCGACGGGGTGCGCGTCAAGCCGCGCTTCCCGTCACCGCTGAGCGTCGCCCTGTCTCGCTAGGCACTCACCTTGCGCCGCTTGGTCTTCGGCGGATCCGGCACGACAGTCGGCAGCAACTCGGCGAGGAACTGCCCGGTGTAGCTGTCCGGTGTCGCCGCGACGTCTTCCGGGGTGCCGGACACCACGACGGTGCCGCCGCCGGCGCCACCTTCGGGGCCCATGTCCACGATCCAGTCCGAGGTCTTGATGACGTCGAGGTTGTGCTCGATGACGATCACCGTGTTGCCCTTGTCTACCAGGCCGTTGATCACCTTGAGCAGCTTGCGGATGTCCTCGAAATGCAGGCCGGTGGTGGGCTCATCGAGGATGTAGACGGTGCGCCCGGTGGAGCGCTTCTGCAGTTCGGCGGCCAGCTTCACGCGCTGCGCCTCACCACCGGACAACGTCGGGGCGGGCTGGCCCAACCGCACGTAGCCCAGGCCCACGTCGACGAGCGTCTTGAGGTACCGGTGGATCGAGCTGATGGGCTCGAAGAACTCGGTGGCCTCCTCGATGGGCATGTCGAGGACCTCGGAGATGGTCTTGCCCTTGTAGTGCACCTCCAGGGTCTCCCGGTTGTACCGGGCGCCCTGGCACACCTCGCACGGCACGTACACGTCCGGCAGGAAGTTCATCTCGATCTTGATGGTGCCGTCACCCGAACACGCCTCGCAGCGGCCACCTTTGACGTTGAACGAGAATCGGCCGGGCTGGTAGCCGCGAACCTTTGCCTCGGTCGTGGCCGCGAACAGCGTGCGGATCTTGTCGAACACACCGGTGTAGGTCGCCGGGTTCGATCGCGGGGTGCGGCCGATCGGCGACTGGTCGACCCGTACCAGCTTGTCCAACTGGTCGAGACCGTTGATCCGGGTGTGCCGACCCGGCACCTGGCGGGCGCCGTTGAGCTTGTTGGCCATGACGGTCGCGAGGATGTCGTTGACCAGCGTCGACTTGCCCGAACCCGAGACCCCGGTGACCGACGTCAGCACACCCAGCGGGAACGCCACGTCGACCTCTTTGAGGTTGTGCTCGCGCGCGCCGACGACGGTGATCTGCCGCTTGCGATCGACGGGTCGGCGGATGGCCGGGACCTCGATCTCTTCCCGGCCCGAAAGATAGGCGCCGGTAAGCGATTTCGTGTTCTTCAGCAGGTCCTTGTAGGTGCCGCTGTGCACGATCTGGCCACCGTGCTCACCCGCCGCGGGACCGATGTCGACGACCCAGTCGGCGTGCGCGATGGTGTCGAGGTCGTGCTCGACGACGATCAGCGTGTTGCCGAGGTCGCGCAACCGGACCAGGGTGTCGATGAGCCGGCGGTTGTCGCGCTGGTGCAGGCCGATGGACGGCTCGTCGAGCACGTAGAGAACACCGACCAGGCCCGAACCGATCTGGGTGGCGAGCCGGATGCGCTGTGCCTCACCGCCGGACAGTGTGCCCGCGGCCCGGGACAGGGTCAGGTAGTCGAGGCCGACGTCGAGCAGGAAGCCCAACCGCGACTGCACCTCTTTGAGCACCTGGCCGGCGATGGCCTGCTCGCGCGTACCGAGGGTCAGCGCATTGAGGAACGTCGAGCAGTCCGAGATGGACAGATCACACACCTGCGCAATGGATTTCGCGTCGTCATCCGCGGACAGGGTCACGGCCAGAATCTCCGGCTTGAGGCGGGTGCCGGCGCACTCGGGGCACGGGATGTCCCGCATGAAGCCCTCGTAGCGCTCCTTCATCTGCTCGGATTCGGTCTGCTCCATGCGGCGCTGCAGGAACGCCAGCACGCCTTCGAAGTCGGCGTAATAGGAACGCGTGCGGCCGTACCGGTTCTTGTACCGGACGTGCACCTGGTGGTCGGAACCTTCCAGAATCGCCTTGCGCGCCTTGGCCGGAAGCTTCTTCCACGGGGTGTCGATGTCGAAGCCAAGCTCCTCGCCGAGCCCGGCCATCATGCGCGTGAAGTAGTCGGAGTTGTGACCCATGGACCACGGCGCCACCGCGCCCTCGGCGAGCGTCAGCTCCGGGTCCGGTACGACGAGCTCGGGGTCGACTTCCTTCTTGATGCCCAGACCGGTGCACTCCGGGCAGGCGCCGTACGGCGAGTTGAACGAGAACGACCGCGGCTCGAGGTCGTCGACGGCCAGCGGGTGCGCGTTGGGGCAGGCCAGCTTCTCGGAGAAGCGCTGCTCGCGCTGCGGGTGGTTGTCGTCGCGGTCGACGAACTCGAGGACGACGATGCCGTCGGCGAGGCCCAGCGCGGTCTCGACCGAATCGGTCAGACGCTGCTTGGCGCTGGCCTTGACGGTCAGGCGGTCGACGACCACCTCGATGTCATGCTTCTCCTGCTTCTTGAGCTTCGGCGGATCGGTCAGCGAGTGCACGACGCCGTCGACCCGGACGCGGCTGTAGCCCTGGCCGTTGAGCTTGTCGAAGAGGTCGACGAACTCACCCTTGCGGGTGCGGACCACGGGCGCGAGCACCTGGAACCGGATGCCCTCGTCCATGGCGAGCACCTGGTCGACGATCTGCTGCGGCGTCTGCCGCGCGATGCGCTCACCACACACCGGGCAGTGCGGCGTGCCGGCGCGCGCATACAGCAGACGCAGGTAGTCGTAGACCTCGGTGATGGTGCCGACCGTCGAGCGCGGGTTCCGGTTGGTCGACTTCTGGTCGATGGACACCGCCGGCGACAGGCCCTCGATGAAGTCCACGTCCGGCTTGTCCATCTGGCCCAGGAACTGACGGGCGTACGCCGACAGCGACTCGACATAGCGGCGCTGCCCCTCGGCGAAGATGGTGTCGAACGCCAGCGAGCTCTTACCCGAACCCGACAGGCCCGTGAACACGATCAGCGAGTCTCTGGGCAGGTCAAGGTCGATTCCCCGCAGGTTGTGCTCGCGCGCACCTTTGACGATCAGACGGTCTGACACACGTATCCCTTCACCGGTCTGGGCAATCCAGACACCACAGCGCCATGCTATGTGTCCCCACCGACAAGTCCGGATACGGTGGCGTCATGACAGTCGTGAATGACACGTATACCGGCCACGTCGATGCGGGCACCGCGGCACGTCGCACCCTTCCCGCCGCGACGATCGTCAAAACATCGGTCGGGCCCATGGACAACAACGCGTACCTCATCACGTGTTCCGCGACCGGAAAAACCCTGCTCATCGACGCCGCGAACGACGGTCCGGCGCTCGTCGAGCTGATCAGGTCGCAGGCGCCGGACGTCGAACTCATCGTCACCAGCCACCAGCACTTCGACCACTGGCAGGCCCTGGCGGAAGTGGCCGAGGCCACAGGTGCGCCCACCGCAGCGCACGCGCTGGACGCCGAGCCGCTGCCCGTGAAGCCCGACCGGATCCTCGCCGACGGCGACACCATCACGGTCGGCGACCTGACGTTCGACGTCATCCACCTGCAGGGTCACACCGAGGGTTCAGTGGCGCTGGCGCTGCGCGGCGCCGACGGTGAGGTCACCCACCTCTTCACCGGTGACTGCCTGTTTCCCGGTGGCGTCGGCAAGACCTGGCAGGAAGGCGACTTCGAGCGACTGCTCGGCGATGTCACCCGCAAGGTATTCGACGTCTACCCCGATTCGACGGTCATCTACCCCGGCCACGGTGACGACACCACACTCGGCACCGAACGGCCACACCTGGAGGAGTGGCGGGCGCGCGGCTGGTAGCCGGTCGGCCCGTCAGCCCACGCACTGACCCGTCGGCACCTGTTGGGTGTTGCCGACCAGCGCCAGCTGCGGTCCTACTTCCTTCGCGGTCAACGCGAAACTGGTGTCGGGGTCGTCCTGGGCCGCCCCGAAGACGACACCGCGCACCCGACCGTCCAGGTCGACGATCGGGCCGCCGGAATTCCCTTGCTGCACACCACCTCTGAGGGCGTACACCTCTCGGGTCACCGTGCCGGTGCGGAAGATGTCCGGCCCCTGGAGCTTGATGACCTCGCGGACCCGCACCGGTTTCGCTTCGTACGCACCCCCGTGCGGGAACCCGAGTGCGGCCGCGTCGGCACCGCTGACGGCAGGCGCTTCGGAGAACATCAACGGAGCCGTCGGCAGGTCCGGGATCGCGAGAATCGAGATGTCCATGTTCGGGTCGAACGACACCACCTGGCCGTTGTACTTGGTCCCGTCGACCTCGACCGACACCTCGTCGGTCCCTGCGACGCCGTGCGCCGTCGTCATCACGCGCTTCGGTCCCACCACAAATCCGGTGCCCTCCAACCGCTTTCGGCAGCTGTGGGCGACGCCGTGAACACGCACCACGCTCGCTCGCGCGGCAGTCACCGCCGGGTTGCCGGCCACGTTGGGGTCAGGAGGGGCGACGGACGGGATCGTCGATTCGGTCTCCGACGCGATCGCGGATGTCGTCGCAGGTGCGGCGGGCTGGTTCTGGCCCGCGCAGCCGGCGATCAGTGTGGCGGCCAATGACAACGTCACCCATGACGCGCGGACGAGACTTCTTCGAGCCATGGCCCGAACCTTACGGGCACGAAAAAACTGAGGCCCCCGGCAGTATGCCGAGGGCCTCAGGAAGATACGAACCTTACGAAGTGTGGACGATCAGCACGTCGACCTTGGCGCGCCGGGCCACGTTGGCGGGCACCGAGCCCAGCAGGCGGCCGGCGATGGTGCTCAGACCGACGTTGCCGACGACCAGCAGGTCGGCGTTGGAATTCTCGGCCAGGTCGACGAGCGCGTCGACGGGAGCGCCGACGATAGCCTTCTCTTCCACCTGGGTGGCGCCTGCCGCCTCGGCACGGTCGCGTGCCTCACGCAGGATCGCGTAGATCGGCGCGTCGCCGTGGACCTTGTAGCCCTCGTCTTTCAGGACATCGGCCGCACGCTGATCATCGGCGTGCGGGAAATAGGCGGTTGCCACGACCAACTTCGCATTGGCCCCCGCGGCGATCTGGGCAGCGCGCTCCACAGCGCGCAGTGACGAATCCGATCCGTCCGTACCGACGACCACGGTCTGGTAGCCGCTCATCAATGGCCTCCCGTTATGCAGGTTTGTGTATCCGGCGTTCTGTCCGGCATCCCCGCAGACAGTAGCCGCTCAATCGTGGCCATTGGTGCGGTTTCACCACACAAGTTCGCCGGGGACACCGTGAAAAATGTGCTTTACCGGCACCGATGTTAGCGGCAGCCGCCGCAGGAGGCTTGCCGATAGTGACCAAACGAGTGGGTGTTTCGTCCCGTGAGGTGGAACGCTTCCGACCCGAGATCGTTAGCCACGACCGAAATACAACTCCTGCGTGGCAACGCACACCAATTGCCCGGCGCGGTTGTACATCGTCCCGCTGGCCAATCCACGACCCCCGATGCCGCTCGGCGAGGTCTGGTCGGACAACACCCAATCACTCAGATCCACCGGCCGGTGAAACCACAGCGCGTGGTCGATCAGCGCCGAGAAGGTGTGGGCCGGCAGCGCGCCCCGCGGGATCATCGCCGCCTCCAGCATGGTGGTGCCGGTCAGGTACGTCAGCAGACCGGCGTGCAGGGCCGGGTCGTCGGGGATGGTGTCGGTGGGGCGCCACCACATGCGCAGATGCGGCGCCGAAGCCGGCGAATCCTTGGCCAGCCGCGGGTGCGGATCGATGTACCGAAGCTCGAACGGCTGGTCGCGAACCCAGAAGCCGCCCGATTCGTCGGCGTAGTCGGCAAGCTGCTCGGCCATGGTCGGTACCGAAAGCGGTTCTGGCACATCAGGAATGGTTGCCTGATAGTCGAGCGCGTCGACCGGGGTACTGAACGACGCCAGCGCCTCGAGCAGGATCTCGCCGTCCTGGCGGGCGGTGATGCGGCGCGTCGCGAGCGTGCCGCCGTCACGTGCGGCGTCGACCTGGACCTCGACCGGCTTACGGGCATCACCGGCACGCAGGTAGTAGACGTGCAGGCTGTGCGCGCTGCGTCCCGGCGCGGTCCGACTCGCGGCCACCAGCACCTGACCGGCGAGATGACCGCCGACGATGTGGTGGCTGGGATTGTCGAGCTGAGTGGCCACGAAGTGGTGGTCATCGGTCTGATCCACCAGCAGCGTGCTCACGAGATCAGACAGAGTCGGCGAACTGTACGTCACCTGAGGCATCTTGCCCGAGGGGTTCAGACGCCCATCGGCGCCCTCTGCGAGTTATCCACAGGTTCCGCGAATTCTGTTGCGGTGCCGCAGAAGGGTGGGTAGACTCGAACACATGTTCGAACATTCTGGTATTGGGGCCGGCGGTGTGCCGGTCCACGATGCCGGCGTGGTCGACTTGATGATCCATTTCGCGCGGGTGTCGAACGTCGCCGAGTGCGGGAAGTTCCGAGCCATCGCGGACCTGGTGGCTCTGCGGGTCGATGACCAGGATGGCCGGCAGTGGTGGGCCTGCGATGGCTGGGACGCCGCGGTCGCCGAAGTCGGAGCCGCCCTCGGTCTCGGGAAGCGCGAGGCATCGGGGCAGTTGTCGATCGCGGTGGCGTTGCGGTTCCGGCTACCTCGGGTGGCGGCGGTGTTCGCCGACGGCGGGGTGTCAGCGCGGACGGCCGGGGCGATCTGCTGGCGCACCCGCCTGGTGGAGGACGCCAACACCCTGGCTGTGATCGACGCCGCGCTCGCGGGAGCGCTGTGTGAGTGGGCGGGGTTGTCCCGCAAGAAGATCGAGAAGAAGATCGACGGCTGGGTGCAGAAGTTCGACCCGGCCGCAGTCCTGAAAGTCCGCTCAGCAGCCCGCCGCCGTGGCGTCGGGGTCGGCAAACCGGACGACGAGACCGGGGTGGCCTCCATCTGGGGCGCACTCCTGGCCACCGATGCCGAACTGCTGGATCGGGTGTTGACCGAGATGGCCCGGCAAGTGTGCGACCAGGATCCGCGCACCTTCGGGCAGCGCCGCGCCGACGCCCTGGGAGTCCTGGCGGCCCGCGGGGATCGGCTGGCCTGCCAATGCGGCAATCCCGACTGCCCGGCCGCCGGGCCCGATGCCCGGGCCGCGGCGGTGATGATTCATGTGCTGACCAATGGGCTGCCGGCGCCGGTGGCGGATCCGCTGCTCAGTGGGGACCCGGCCGCGCCGCTGGTGCCCACGCCGGCCCGGTCTGCGCCGGAGCCGGTCTTCACGTCCGAGCCCCAGGCCGCGCCCGAGCCGGTCGTCGCACCTGAACCTGCGCCAGCAGCCGAGCCGGCGAACGACACGGCGCCGACGCCCACGCCGATGTCCGAGCCGGCGCCGGTGGCCGATTCGCGGCCCGCCGAAACGGTGGCGCCTGCTGCGGCCGACCCGGCAAGCGAGACCGCACCCACGCAAACGGCCGGCCCGGCACCAGAGTCATGCCCGGCACCGGTCTCGTCACCTTCGGTGGCCACTGCCGTCAAGCCTCCGGCTCCGGTGCGCACACCGGTCGGTTATGTCCTCGGCGGCGGCGTGGTGCCGCCGGCAGTGCTGGCGGACCTTGTCGCCCGGGGTGCGAAGGTTCGCACCGTCGCCTCCGCCGCCGATTTGGATGAGGTGCCGCGATACCGGCCGTCGGCCGCGATGGATGAGTTCGTGCGGATGCGGGCGATGACGTGCATGTTCCCAGGCTGCGATCACCCGGCCACCGCCTCCGATATCGACCACACGATTCCGTGGCCGGCCGGTCCCACCCATCCGGGCAACCTCAACCCCAAATGCCGCAAACACCACCTACTGAAAACCTTCTACGGCGGCCCCGACGGCTGGCAGGACCGTCAACAACCCGACGGCACCATCGTGTGGACCGCACCGACCGGGCACACCTACATCAGCGTGCCCGAAAGCCGAATCCTGTTCCCCCGCACCATCACCGACACGCCACTGCCCAATCCACCACCAGAGACCGTCGATCTGGACACCACCACGGCCCCCGGCCGGAGCATCATGATGCCCATCCGCCGCCGCACCCGCGCGCAAGACCAGGCCGACATCGACGCACAAGAGGCCGCCCGGGAAGCCTTCGCCCGCCAACGCAAAGAACGAGAAGAACGGGAAGCCGCCCGCCAAGCCGAAGAACAACAGCAATCGCAGGAGAAGGC
Organism: Mycobacterium sp. SMC-16; assembly: GCF_046250085.1. Classification (NCBI taxonomy): domain Bacteria; kingdom Bacillati; phylum Actinomycetota; class Actinomycetes; order Mycobacteriales; family Mycobacteriaceae; genus Mycobacterium; species Mycobacterium sp. SMC-16. The sequence goes on along the minus strand of NZ_CP176427.1, from coordinate 2,606,369 downwards.
CGAGCGCCCGCCTGCAGACAGCGACATCCCACCGCCGCTCTGAGCGGCACGTGAATACCCTGGAAAAACAAGACTTTCGGGGGTATTCACGCGTAAGTCAAAACGGGGATCAGCGGCTCCATGCTGGCTTCTCAACACCGAAGTTGCCACCGCTGACCACCTCGCGCGGAAGAATGCAGACAACCTTGCCTTCTCCATCGCTAGCCGGAGCGTACCCCTGTTACTGGTAGCTACACTGCACGTCAGGACCTTGTTGAGCACAGTTGATTTTGATGCTGAACCGGCACAGGACTTGGAGGCGGTGTAATGGAAGCCGAAACTGAAGTCGCAGGCGGAATTTCGTCCGAACTGTCGCGGTTGGCGCGAACCTTGCAGAGTCAACAGGCCATGGACCTCGATTCCGACCGCCTGTTGCTCGAGGTGACCGAAACTGCGACCCAACTGCTCCCCAAGGTCACTCATGGCGGAGTGACACTGGTTGTCAACCGTCGCCGCCGAACAGTTGAGTCGGTTGCGGCGACCGGTCCGATCCCCAGAGCGGTCGACAGGCTGCAGGACGAACTTGGCGAAGGACCCTGCCTGGAGTCGATCTGGAACCTGTACACCGTTCGGGTCGCGGACTACGCGGCCGAAACGCGCTGGCCGGCCTTCGTGGCCGCGTTGCTCGCCCAGACGCCGGTGCGCTCGAGTCTGTCCATTCAGCTGTACACCAATGAAAACGAGCTCGGCACGCTCAACTTGTACTCCGAAGACGCCGACGTCTTCACCCATGACGTCTAGGAGACCGCCCTGACGCTGGCCGCTCACGCCGCTATCGGGCTCGCCAACGCACGCCGCGGCGACGAACTCCAAAGTGCGTTGGCGTCGCGGGACATCATCGGCCAGGCCAAGGGCATCCTGATGGAACGGTTCAATGTCCCGGTGGGCGCGGCCTTCACGATGCTGACGAAATTGTCGCAGGAGCTGAACATTCCTTTGTATGAGGTCGCGCGCAAACTCATCTTCGAGGAGCACCCACCGAAATAGAAGCTCGGCAGATGATGACACCTGCCGAGCTTCTATCAGTGGAGCGAGTGACGGGATTCGAACCCGTGTGAACGGCTTTGCAGGCCGGTGCCTAGCCACTCAGCCACACCCGCACTGATGACCACAGTGCCAGTCAAGGCTCCGGCCGCCCAGGGTTGGGATCGCGGTGATTGCTACCCCTCGCAGCAATCACCGACAGGCCTGCCCACCACGGGACCGCCCTGCGGCCAGCCGGCCGGCGAGTCTTCCCACGGCTCCTGACGTCCGTACGGCGTCAGGTCCAGGAACGGATAGCCGACCGCCGAATGGTCGAGTCCCCGCGCGTACGCCGAGTATGTGTGGAACACCTCGTCGCCGTGGCGCAGGAAAACGCTGGCGCCGGGCCAGTCTCCGCGCAGGTCGTCGTCGGTCCAGCCGTCGGCGTACAGCTCGTCGAGCGATTTGTAGTTGTATTCGATCGGCGCCCGCGCCGGGTCGAGCGTCACATGGAAGTCGTAGGTGAAGTCACCATCGCGCGATGAATACCACCGAAACGTCCAGCCATGCTGATCGCGGTACCGGGCGATGCTCGCGTACGGCGCCCGGGACACGCACGCGAACGTGACGCCCTTGCCGTGCAACAGCTTTCGATCCCCTTCGGTGAAGGTGAGGTCAGCAGCGGCGGTACAACTCGGGCAGCCGGCATCGATCGCGTCGATCCACATGAAGTGGTGGATGTAGAGCTGCCTGCGACCTTCGAACATGGGGTCTGCTGCACGAATAGGTGACATCTGAGTTGGCTTGCCCAGCATGGGCGGGCTGGAAGGATGTCCCCATGGCAAGGCCCTACCCCCGCGAGTTCCGCGACGACGTCGTCCGGGTCGCTCGCAACCGCGATGACGGTGTAACGATCGAGCAGATCGCCACCGATTTCGGAGTGCACCCGATGACGCTGCAGAAATGGCTCCGTCAGGCCGACATCGACGAAGGCACCAAGCCCGGCAAGAGCGCCAGCGAGTCCGGTGAGCTGCGCGAAGCCCGACGGCGGATCAAACTGCTAGAGCAAGAGAACGAGGTGCTGCGTCGGGCCGCAGCGTATTTATCGCAGGCCAATCTGCCGGGAAAAGGGTCTACCCGCTCGTGAAAGAGCTCGCCGCCGACGGGATCCCCGTCGCGGTGACGTGCCGGGTACTCAAGCTCTCCCGCCAACCGTATTACCGCTGGCTGGCCGACCCCATCACCGAGGCCGAACTCATCGAGGCCTACCGCGCCAATGCGCTGTTCGACGCGCACGCAGACGATCCGGAGTTCGGCTACCGCTACCTCGTGGAGGAGGCGCGCGATGCCGGCGAGCCGATGGCCGAGCGCACCGCATGGCGGATCTGCTCGCAGAATCGACTGTGGAGCGTGTTTGGTAAGAAACGCGGCAAGAACGGCAAAGTCGGGCCGCCGGTGCACGACGATCTTGTCGAGCGTGACTTCACCGCTGAAGGGCCAAATCAGTTGTGGCTCAGTGACATCACTGAGCACCGCACCGGTGAGGGCAAGCTCTACCTCTGTGCGATTAAGGACGTGTTCTCCAACCGGATCGTCGGCTACAGCATCGACTCCCGAATGAAGTCACAACTGGCCATCCGGGCACTACACAGCGCGGTAGCCCGACGCGGAGATGTCGCGGGGTGCATTCTGCACTCGGATCGCGGATCTCAGTTCCGGTCAAGGAAATTCGTACACGCCTTGAATCAACACGAGATGGTCGGCTCTATGGGCCGTGTCGGAGCCGCCGGCGACAACGCCGCCATGGAGAGCTTCTTTAGCCTGCTGCAGAAGAACGTGCTCGACCGCCGCCGCTGGGACACCCGAGAACAACTCCGCATCGCGATCGTCACCTGGATCGAGCGCACCTACCACCGGCGCCGCCGCCAGTCCGGCCTCGGGCGGTTGACCCCGATCGAATTCGAAGCAATCATGACCACACCGGCCAGTCAGGCCGCGTGACCGAAACTGTCACCTGATCGTGCAGCAGACCCATGTCCAGCAGGCGGACGGCGCCATCGGGTCCGTCGAAGACGTAGTCCTTCTCGATCTTCACCATCGGGAGCCGGCGGCGTTCGGCGTTCACGGCGTCGCGCAGGTGCGTCGCTTCCCGTTCCCGGGCCAGCAGCTTCGTGCGAGCCCCGGTCCATTCCTCCCGCGTGACGACATCGGGATAGGCGGTTGGTTGCGCGGACATGGCATCACTCCTCAAATCGGCCTATACGAATACAGACTTCGACTGCCGCCAAAAGTCATCGGCGCGCGTTAGTTTGTCCCTCATGGAGTGGCTGGCAGATCCTGCCTTTTTCGGCGGGCCCGGGCAGGGCTCGCGACAGATCATCGAACTCGTGGTCGCGTTCGGCCTGACCGCACTGATCGGACTGGAACGAGAAATTCAGGGCAAGAGTGCTGGCCTGCGCACGCAGACGATCGTCGGCACTGCGGCCGCCTTGATCATGCTGGTGAGCAAGTACGGGTTCGGCGACGTGCTGACCCCCGGCCTCGTCGTGGTCGACCCATCACGTGTGGCGGCCCAGATCGTCTCGGGCATCGGCTTCCTCGGTGCGGGCATCATCATCGTGCGCCGGGGCTCGGTGCACGGCCTGACCACCGCCGCGTCGGTGTGGGAGTCGGCGGCAATCGGCATGGCGGCCGGCGCCGGACTGTTGCTGCTCGCGTCGGTGATGACCGCCATGCACCTGCTGATCATCGTGGGCTTCATGCCGCTGGCACGACGGCTGGCTTCGCGCTTGGGCGGGTCGGTCCGCCTGCACATCACCTACGCCGACGACCGCGGCGTCCTACGGGATGTGTTGCAGGCGTGTGGCCGACGCGATTGGCAGATCACCGACCTCGAAACCGATCCGCCCGGGGAACCGCTCGGTGCACCGCCCGGCCATGTCGGGGTGCAGCTGACGCTCGGCGGCGCCGGCGTCCTACGGGCCGCGTCGGTGCTGGCTCTGATCGATGGCGTGGCGGGTATTCGCCAACTGCAGGAAGACCCCGATTAACCGATCGCCCGGCTGACGTGTCCGGCGATCAGCTCGTACACGCCGCGCGTGACGTCCGTCGCGTTACTCATGATGTTGTAGCCGTGGTCGACGCCGGGCACCTCGTGGTACTCCGCCAGGGCACCGACGGCGTCCAGTTTCTGGGCATACCGCCATGCCTCATCGCGCAGCCGGTCGTACTCAGCGGTGACGATCAACGCGGGAGCGATGCCGCCGATGCCGTCGGCGTTGTTGCCCCAGGCCGGCGAGGCCAGCCGATCGCGGCGCTGCGCGGGGTCCGGGATGTACGCGGTGTCGAACACTTCGCTCATCCACGGCCGCATGATTGCCTTGGCGCCCAACGGAGAGTGTTTGTCCTTGCTCGCCGTCACCAGATCCAGTGGCGCATAGTGCAACATCTGCAGCTTGAGGTCGGGTCCGCCCTGCTCAGACGCGAGCCGAGCCGCGGCCGCCGACAGACTGCCGCCCGCGCTCTGACCTCCTACGCAGAGCTTGCTGCCGTCCCACTCGCGTACGGCAGCCGATGCCCAGACCAGAACGTCGTACACCTGCTCGACGGGCGTCGGAAACCGGTGTCCCGGCGCCAGCACGTAATCCGTATTCACCACAACCACATTCGCGTGCGCGGCAAGGAAACGGCACCAGGGATCGTCCTGTTCACGGTGGCCGACGACGAAGCCACCACCATGGACGTTCACGTAGACGCCTGCCGCCTGGCCACTCGGCTCTGGCCAGTACACCGTTGCCGCCGTGTCGCCGTGCCGGGTCGGAATCACCACCGGCGTTGTGTTGCCGGGGATTTCAGGAAATCGAACGCCCGGTTTCGGCGCGGGATTGATGGTCGACGAGAACAGCCGTGCGACAGCGTCAGCGACGACGGGCCTGGCAAGGATTGACACGAAACCGACTGTACCGACGCCGGACCCGAAGCCGTCGAACGCGACTAACCCACGCCCTTACCGGCCCGGAACGACGCCACGCCACCGAGTGCCGCGAGCCCGGCGAAGACGGCGAACAACCAACTGGCCCCGACGGCATCGGGCCGATCGACCGTGTTGACGACGATGCCGGCCAGGCCGGCGCCGAACGCCCCACAGATCAGCTGCACCGTGTTGATCGCCGCCGCGGCCACCGTGCCCTGCGCGGGATCGTCGACCCGGCCCATCGCCCACACCGACAGGTGGGGCCACGCCATGCCGACGCCGATGCCGGTGACCAGAAGCGAGAACGCCCAGACCGCGACCACCGCCGGCGACGCCCCGTCGACCTGGCTCAGCGCCGCGGCGGCCAGTCCGATCGCCATCACCAGCGGTGCCGCCGCCACGATGCGCACGGTCCGGCCGGGTGTGGTGACCGAGGCACTGACGATCTCACTCACCGTCCAGCCCACGCTCAGCGCCACCGCGAGAAAGCCCGCCGCCAACGGCACCAGACCGGCCAGCCGCTGCCCGTACAGCGGCACGTACATGTCTGCCATGGTGGCCGCCATCAATACGCCCAGGGTCACGTAGATCCACTTGAACGGGCCGGGCCCGTAGGCGGTCTGCGGCAGCACGCTCACCGGCATCCGGCGATCCACGACGATGAAGACTCCGACCAGCGCCACGCCGGCAGCCAGCAGCACGACCATCACCGGCACGCTGCGCTGGATGCCCGCGACGCTGATCGCCATGGCCGCGAAGCCGAGAATCATCAACGACCACACCGGAATCCGGAACGGCTCGCGTTCGCGATCAGCGGACCTGCCCGGCAGGCTCAACGGCACCAGGACCATCACCGCGACGGTGAGGATCGCCAGCGCGCCGAACGCCCAGCGCCACACGCCCAATTGCGCGAACAAGCCACCGGACGAGGGCCCGAGCAGCGTCCCGACGCCCCACATCGCCGACACCAGGGCCGACGCCTTGGGCCAAAGCGATTGCGGCAGAGCCGTATTGATCACGGCATACCCCAGCCCGGCCAGCATGCCACCGGCGGCGCCCTGCACCACTCGGCCGGCGAGCATCACCTCCATGGTCGGCGCCAGCGCGCACATGAAGCTGCCGAGCGCGAAAACGCTGAACCCCAACAGATATGAACGCCGCGGGCCGAACCGGGCCACCATGCCGCTGACGGTCGTTGCCGCCATCACCGATGCCACCAGGTACACCGTCGTGACCCACGCGTACAGCCGCCCGCCGCCGATGTCGTTGACGGCACTGGGCAGCAGGCTGATGGTCAAGAACTCGTTGGTCGCGTACAGCGCGACGCCGCCGGCCAGCACCGTCGACGCACCCAGATACCTGGGACCCAGCAGTTCCCGCCAGCTGCCGATCGTCACGGTCTCGGCGCGCATGTCGGTCACGTCCGCGACGCTAGGGGCTCAACCGCGGTTGAGGTCAAGGACCGCTCATTTCAACCCGGCCGCATCCATCCCGCGCAGCTCCTTCTTCAAGTCGGCCACCTCGTCACGAATGCGGGCGGCGAGCTCGAACTGCAGGTCCCGGGCCGCGTTCATCATCTGCGCGGTGAGGTCCTTGATCAGGTCCGCCAACTCGGCACGCGGCATGTTCGCCGTGTCGCGGCCCTCGACGATGCCGGCGCTGACCGCGCGCCCCGGCTCGCCCTGTGCCCGGCGACCGCGGGAGGCATTGCGGCCCGAACCGCCAACCGGAACGGACTCGGTGGCATCCTCCGTATCAGCGGCCTCGCGGTACACCTGGTCGAGGATGTCGGCGATCTTCTTCCGCAGCGGCTGCGGGTCGATCCCATTCTCCTCGTTGTAGGCGATCTGCTTGGCGCGGCGACGCTCGGTCTCCTCGATGGCCGCCTGCATGGAGTCGGTGATCTTGTCGGCGTACATGTGCACCTCGCCGGACACGTTGCGCGCCGCGCGACCGATGGTCTGGATCAGGCTTCGCGTCGAGCGCAGGAAGCCCTCTTTGTCGGCGTCGAGGATCGCCACCAGCGACACCTCGGGCAGGTCCAGGCCCTCACGCAGCAGGTTGATGCCGACCAGGACGTCGTAGTCACCGAGCCGCAACTGGCGTAGCAGCTCCACGCGGCGCAGCGTGTCGACCTCGGAGTGCAGGTAGCGCACCCTGATGCCGGTTTCCAGCAGATAGTCGGTGAGGTCCTCGGCCATCTTCTTGGTCAGCGTGGTGACCAGCACGCGCTCGTCGCGCTCGGTGCGTTTGCGGATTTCCCCGATGAGGTCGTCGATCTGGCCCTTGGTCGGTTTGACGACGATCTGGGGGTCGACCAGGCCCGTGGGCCGGATGACCTGCTCGACGAACTCGCCGCCGGACTGCGCCATCTCGTAGGAACCGGGCGTCGCCGACAGGTAGACCGTCTGACCGATGCGGTCGGCGAACTCCTCCCAGGTCAGCGGCCGGTTGTCGACTGCCGACGGCAACCGGAACCCGAAGTCGACGAGGTTGCGCTTGCGGGACATGTCGCCCTCGTACATGGCGCCGATCTGCGGCACCGTCACGTGGGATTCGTCGATGACCAGCAGGAAGTCCTCGGGGAAGTAGTCCAGCAGCGTCGCCGGTGCCGAACCGGCGGCACGGCCGTCGATGTGCCGCGAGTAGTTCTCGATGCCCGAGCAGAACCCGACCTGCTTCATCATCTCGACGTCGTAGTTGGTGCGCATCCGCAGCCGCTGCGCCTCCAGCAGCTTGCCCTGGCCTTCCAGCTGGGCGAGCCGCTCCTCCAGCTCCTGCTCGATGGTCGAGATGGCCATGGCCATGCGCTCGGGACCCGCCACATAGTGGGTGGCCGGGAAGATGCGCAACGAGTCGACCTTGCGCACCACGTCGCCGGTCAGCGGGTGCAGGTAGTAGAGCGCCTCGACCTCGTCACCGAAGAACTCGATGCGCACCGCCAGTTCCTCGTAGGACGGGATGATCTCGACGGTGTCGCCGCGCACCCGGAACGAGCCGCGGGTGAACGCCACGTCGTTGCGGTTGTACTGGATGTCGACCAGCAGGCGCAGCAGCCCGTCGCGCGGCACGTCGTCGCCGACCTTGAGCTCGACGGAGCGGTCCATGTACGACTGCGGGGTACCCAGGCCGTAGATGCAGGACACCGAGGCCACCACCACGACGTCGCGGCGTGACAGCAGGCTCGACGTCGCCGAGTGCCGCAGCCGCTCGACGTCGTCGTTGATCGAGCTGTCCTTCTCGATGTAGGTGTCGGTCTGGGCGATGTACGCCTCGGGCTGGTAGTAGTCGTAGTACGAGACGAAGTACTCGACGGCGTTGTGCGGCAACATCTCCCGCAGCTCGTTGGCGAGCTGGGCGGCCAGCGTCTTGTTGGGCGCCATCACCAGGGTGGGGCGCTGCAGCCGCTCGATGAGCCAGGCGGTGGTCGCGGACTTGCCGGTGCCGGTGGCACCGAGCAGCACCACGTCGCGCTCGCCGGCGGAGATCCGGCGCTCGAGTTCGTCGATGGCTGCCGGCTGGTCACCCGCCGGTTCGTACTGACTGACCACTTCGAAGCGCCCGCCGGCCCGCACCATGGCGTCGACCGGCCGGTATTCCGAGTGCGCGAGGACGGGGTATTCGGTCGCGAAGGCCATGAGTACCAGGGTAGAGGCGGGCACCGACATTGATGATGGAAGAGCGTTACCGCGCGGGTCGTGGCTCTGGCACTGACTGACGCCCTACTGGGTTGTCTTTAACCTGATTTGCCCGGCCCGTGTGGTGCGCGTCTTGTTCACACCGGACAGGACGGACATGACTTAATCAGGAGCCTGGCCGTTCCTCATCAATGTCTTGTCTGCCCGCCCTGGCCGGTGTGTGCCCCGCCCAACGCTGGTCAGAAGGGACACCATCATCTTGACAGAATCTGCGCTCATCGTCGCCGGTGCGGACACCCACCTCGACACCATCCACGTCGCCGCGATCACCACGACCGGCGCCACCCTCGGCGACAAGGAGTTCCCCACCACCGGCGCCGGGTACGCCGCGGCGATCGCATTCCTCATGACACTGGGCCACATTGTGCGCATCGGTGTGGAAGGCACCGCCAGCTACGGCGCCGGGTTCACCCGGGCCTTAACCGCCGCGGGGATCGAGGTGGTGGAGGTGACGAGAGCGGTCAAGTCCACCCGCCGACTCAAAGGAAAATCCGACCCGCTCGACGCGTACAGCGCCGCCCGCACCGTGTTGGCCGGCGAGGGCCTGGCCACCCCCAAAGACGATGCCACCACCGGATTGCGTGCCCTGCACATCGCTCGTCGTTCGGCGGTCAAGCACCGCACCGCGGTGATCAACCAGATCAAAGCCATGCTGATATCGGCGCCGGATGCGGTGCGTGAAAAGTACCGTGGCTTAACAACATTGAAGTTGATCGAGGCCATCGCCCGCTGCCGCCCCGACACTGTGGCCGACACGTGGGCACAGTCGCTGCTCACCGCGGCCAAGATGCTCGCCCAACGCGTGCAATTCCTCGAAACCCAAGCCGAAACCCTGCAAACGCAGATCGATGCCCTTGTCGCCAAGGCCAACCCCGGCCTGCGCGCTGCCTACGGTGTCGGCCCGGACACCGCCGCCCAGCTATTGATCACCGCCGGAGCCAACCCGCACCGGCTGCACAGTGAAGCCGCGTTCGCCGCTCTGTGCGGCACCGCGCCAGTGCCGGCGTCCTCGGGTAAGACCAACCGGCACCGCCTATCGCGCGGCGGTGACCGCGCCGCCAACAACGCGCTGCACCGCATCGCCCTGGTGCGCATGTCCAGTCACCAGTCGACCAAGGACTACGTGCAACGACAGCTCGCCAAGGGCCACAACAAAATGGAGATCCTGCGCAAACTCAAACGGGCCATCGCCCGCGAAGTCTTCAAACTCCTGACCCGCCAGATCGCAGTACCTGAATACAACGACCTACGGCCAGCCCGGCAATCCAAAAACATCACCGTCACCGCCGCTGCGAACCACTTCGGCGTCTGGCCCACCGTCATCTCCCGCATCGAACGCGGACTACAACGCGACGACGCCCTGGCTGATCAATACAGATCATGGCTCCAAGCTGCTTGACACCAATAGGAGCATCAGATCTTGCATGCTCGATCCGGCCGGAGGACCTCACGGCCGTCACGGTCCCCCGCCAATCAGTACCCTTCGAAACGTGAGCTCCCGAATCGCCCGTCTCGGCTCCCGGTTGCTGAGCCGCGTCCTCGACGTCCCGCCGCCGACGACGGATTACACCGTCAGTCGCGTCACCACCCCGATGCGGGACGGCGTCGAACTCGTCGGCAGCCACTACGCCCCCACCGGCACCGCCAAAGGCACCCTGTTGGTCCGCTGCCCCTACGGACGCGGTTTCCCGTTCGGCCCGGCCTTCGGTGCGGCGTACGCCCGCCGCGGCTACCACGTGCTGCTGCAGAGCGTGCGTGGCACGTTCGGCTCCGGTGGCGACTTCGAACCGATGGTCAACGAGATCGCCGACGCCGTGGACACCGCGGCCTGGTTGCGCGATCAGCCGTGGTTCACCGGGTCGTTCGCGACAATCGGGTTGTCGTACCTGGGCTTCACCCAGTGGGCGCTGCTCACCGATCCCCCGCCCGAGCTCAAGGCCGCAATCATCATGGTCGGCCCGCACGACTTCGCCGAATCAACCTGGGGCACCGGCGCTTTCACGCTCGACAACTTCCTGGGCTGGAGCGACATGATGGCGCACCAGGAAGATCCACCTCTGGCCGTGCTGACCCGGCGCTTTCGGGCACCGCGCCTGGTCGCCCGCACGCACGACCAGGTGCCGGCCGGAGCCGCCGGACGCCGGCTACTGGGTTCCGGAGCGACCTGGTACGAATCCTGGCTGAGCCACCCCGACGGCACCGACCCGTTCTGGGAGAACATGGCCTTCAGCGACACGCTCGACAAGGTCGACGTGCCGGTGCTCCTCATCGGTGGCTGGCAGGACCTTTTCCTGGAGCAGACCCTGACGCAGTTCCAGCGCCTGAAATCGCGTGGCGTGCCGACCGCCGTCACCATCGGATCGTGGACCCACACCCAGGTGATGACCCGCGGCGGCGCCACGGTGCTGCGCGAATCCCTGGCGTGGCTCGACACCCACCTGGCCGAGCGCGCGCCGGCATCCGAACGGGCGGCCGTCCGGGTCGAGGTCAACGGACAGGGCTGGCTGACCATGCCGGACTGGCCACCGGCTGCCACCGAACTCGAGCTCCACCTGCAACCGGCGCACCGGCTCAGCGCCGCCACGCCCGCCGATACCGCACCGCCGTCACGGTTCACCTTCGATCCCGCGGCGCCGACGCCCACGCTGGGCGGCCGGCTGCTGTCGTCGTCGGCGGGCTACCAGGAGGACTCCGCCCTCAGCCGGCGGCCCGACGTCGTCGACTTCACCGGTGAGCCGCTCACCGAAGACCTGTACCTGGTCGGCACGCCGGTGATCGAGCTGACGCAGTCCTGCGACAACCCCAACCGGGACATCTTCGTCCGGCTCAGCGTGGTCGACGTTAACGGCAAGTCCCGCAACGTCAGCGATGGATTCCGCAGGCTCACAACACCTTCCGACGAACCCGAGACCATCCGGCTCGAGCTCGACGCCGTCGCGCACCGGATCCCGGCCGGGTCCCGGCTACGGGTGATCGTCGCGGGCGGCTGCCACCCCCGTTACGACCGCAACCTCGGCACCGGCGAGCCCGTCGTCTCCGGCGAGCGCATGGTGCCGGCCACGCACACGATCCATCACGGGACGGGCGGGGTGTCGCGGCTGCTGCTACCGACGGTGGCGCTGTCAGCCGACTGAGTCACGCACCCGCTGGGCGACGGCGGCCAGCGCCGCGTCGTCGTGCACCGGCGAGCCCCACTCGGGTGTGACGGGCAGCTCCACCCAGCTGCGGCAGCCGGCGTAGTCCGGCGTGCGCGGCAGCCGCACCGGAGCCACGAGCGGTTTCGCCTGCACCACCAGGACCGTCAGCCGGTGCCGGGGCCGGAAATCCAGCCGGTCGTTCTGAACGGACTCAGCGGTCCAGATATGAAGATCGGCGATGGCGTCCAACTGCTCCGGGCGCTCGACTGCCACGGCGGCAACGACTTTCGCGCCACCGCGCACAACCACCTCGGTATCGGTGCTGTCCCCGGCCGCCCGGTTCAGCAGATCGGTGAATTCGGGCCGGACCCGTTGCGCGTGGCTGTGCTCGACCGTCGGGAAGAACACGAACTCCGGCGCCGATACCTCGAAACGCTTCTCCCCGATGCCACCCTTGCGCAACAGGACCGTCTGCCGCCCGTCGAGCAGCGCCTGGACCGCCGCGCCCCACTCCTTGAGCGCGGGCGAATTCACTTGGCGGCCAACCTCGCCTGCACCTCGGGCCGCCGCAACGGCGGCACCGTCTTGGGCGGCTGCCGACGGGCCGGCAGCTGGTCCAACAGCCTCTCGGTGACGGCCGTGACCTCCGCGACGGCGGCTTCGAAAGCATCGACGTTGGCAGCGGTGGGACGGGTGATCCCGCTGACCTTACGGATGTACTGACGCGCGGCGGCCTCGATCTCCTCGGCCGTGGCGGCCGGCTCCAGGCCACGCAGTTCGGTGATGTTGCGGCACATGCCCTCCACGATAGGCCCGTCCAGGCCGCAAGTTACGGTGTCGGTGGGTGACCGCAACGCAAGGAGCCAACGTGACCGACGTCCTACTGATCGACACCACCGACCGGGTTCGCACCCTGACGCTGAACCGGCCCAAGTCCCGGAACGCGCTGTCCTACGAGCTGCGCGACGCCTTCTACGGCGCACTGCGCCAGGCCGAGGCCGACCCGGACGTCGACGTGGTGATCCTGACGGGCGCCGACCCGGTGTTCTGCGCCGGCCTCGACCTCAAAGAACTCGGCGAAGGCGCGGATCTGCCGGACATCTCGCCGAAGTGGCCCAACATGACCAAGCCCGTGATCGGCGCCATCAACGGCGCGGCCGTCACCGGCGGCCTGGAACTCGCCCTGTACTGCGACATCCTGATCGCCTCCGAGAACGCAAAGTTCGCCGACACCCACGCCCGCGTCGGGCTGCTGCCGACGTGGGGCCTCAGTGTGCGGCTGCCGCAGAAGGCCGGCGTCGGCCTGGCCCGCAGGATGAGCCTGACCGGCGATTACCTGTCGGCGGCCGAGGCGCTGCGCGCCGGGCTGGTAACCGAGGTGGTGCCGCACGACGAGCTGCTCCCGACGGCGCGCCGCGTGGCCGCCTCGATCGTCGGGAACAACCAGAACGCCGTGCGCGCGCTGCTGGACTCGTACCACAAGATCGACGGCTCCCAGACCGACGCCGGGCTGTGGATCGAAGCCGCATCGGCCCGGAAGTGGATGGACGCGTCCAGCGGCAACGACATCGCCGCCAACCGCGACGCCGTCATGCAGCGCGGCCGCACCCAGGTGTAATTCCCGCGAGCGACCGTGTTTGTACGCCGACACGCCGCTCCAGCTGTACAAGAACGTCCCGCTCACCAGCGGTGAGCGGGACGTTTCTGTACGGAACCCTCGGTGTGTCGGCGTACAAACACGCACGCTCGCGCAAGGCGCGCCAGTTACGCCCAGCGACCGGACAACGCGCGCCAGCCGACGAAGACGAGCCGCAGCACCAAAAATGTGCTGAGCCCGGACCAGATGCCGGCCAGGCCCCACCCGAAGGCCAGCGACAGCCAGATCAGCGGCAGGAAGCCGACGAGCCCGCTGATCAGGGTGGCGTTGCGCATGAACTTCGCGTCACCCGCGCCCAGCAGCACCCCGTCGAGGGCGAAAACGATCCCGGCGATGGGCAATTGGGCCACCATGAACCACCACGGGATGCCGATCTGGTCGCGCACCGCATGATCGGCGGTGAACACTGCCGGCAGCACGCCGGAGCCGAGTGCGAACACGGCCGCGAGCACCGTCGCCGCAGCGGCCGAGTAGACCGTCACGCGCCGCGCCACAGTCTTGGCGTGCGCCGGCTCCCCCGCGCCGAGCGCCGCGCCGACCAGCGACTGCGCCGCGATGGCCAGCGAATCCAGCACCAGCGCAAGGAAATTCCACAGCTGCAGCACCACCTGATGGGCGGCGACGGCGGCCGCACCGAACCGGGCCGCGACCGCGCCGGCAGACAGGAAACACACCTGGAACGCCAGGGACCGCAGCACCAGGTCGCGCCCCATGGTCAGTTGGGCGCGCAGCACGTCCGGCCGCAGCCGCAGCGAAACCCGTTCGGACAACAACGCATACCCGAAAAGCGCCGCGGCGAGCCACTGCCCCACGAGGTTCGCCACCGCAGAGCCCGTCAGGCCCAGCCGCGGCAATCCGAGCCACCCGAACACCAGCAGTGGACACAGCACCGCTGAAACACCCACGCCGACAAGCACATACCGCAGCGGCCGCACGGTGTCCTGCACGCCACGCAGCCAGCCGTTGCCGGCCATGGACATCAGGATCGCCGGTACCGCGAGGACTGCGATGCGCAGCCACGGCAGTGCCGTCTCCGCGATGCCGCCGCGTGATCCGGCGATGGCCGTGAGCAGAAACGGCGCCAACGCCTGCACCACCACCACGATGAGCGCGCCGACAGCCAGCGCCAGCCAGGTGGCCTGTACGCCCTCCCCGACCGCACCGGCCCGGTCACCGGCGCCGAAGCTCCGGGCCGACCGTGACGTCGTCCCGTACGACAGGAAGGTCAGCTGCGACCCGACGAGACTGAGGATCAAGCCGCCGACCGCCAGACCTGCCAAGGGAAGTGCGCCCAACCGGCCGACGACCGCGGTGTCCAGCAGCAGGTAGATCGGCTCGGCGGCCAGCACGCCGAGCGCGGGGAAAGCGAGCCCCGCGATGCGCCGGCCCGTTACCTCGGTGGTCATGACGCGCACGCTCGCCGGCCGCGAGCGGCCCCGAATTGCACGCCAAACACGGCGTGTCGGCGTACAAACACGCACGCTCGCGGGAAGGGGGTCAAGAGAGGGCGGCGACGAGGGCCGCGACGACGACTTCGGTGGTTCCGGTCGGTGAGTAGCCCGCCGCGAACCGGTGGCCGCCGCCGCCGAAGGAACTCGCCAGCACCGACACGTCGACCGCGGTCTTGGCCCGCAGGGATACCGACCACTGCCCCGGCTCGATCTCCTTGAGCACCGCGGCCACCTCGGCCTCGGACGTGGTCCGCACGATGTCCACGATGCTCTCGACCTCTTCCGATCGGGCAGCCGCGTATTCCTGGTGTGACACAACGGCATACACCAGGCCCTTGCCGCCGGCCGCCTCGGGCACCAGGCACGCCGTCGACAGCACCCGGGAGAGCATGGGCAGCCACGAGTACGGGTGGGTGTCGAGCAGCGCGCGGCTGACGGCGGCGTTGTCGACGCCGATGTCGAGCAGCCGCGCCGCGAGCCGGTAGGCCCGGGCGCTGGCCCACCGGAACGAGCCCGTGTCGGTGGTCAGCCCGGCGTACAGGCAGTGCGCCACCGGCAGCTCGATCGGCTTGCCCCAGGCGTCCAGCAGCTCGGCCACCAGCATGGTGGTCGAATCCGCCGACGGGTCAACGTAATTCGCGGTGCCGAACAACCGGTTCGAGGCGTGGTGATCGATCACCAGCACCTGCCGGCCGGGATCGGCCAGCTTGGCCAGGGAACCCAGTCGGTTGACGCTCGGGATGTCGACGGTGACCACCAGGTCGGCGTCGGGCCGCATCTGGTCCGGCGGCACCAGCAGGTGCCCGCCGGGCAGGGTCTGCAGCGAGTCCGGCACGGTCGCAGGAGCGGCAAAGCCGACCTGCACGTCCTTGCCGGCTTCGCTGAGCACCAATGCGAGCGCGAGGCCCGCCCCGATGGTGTCGGCGTCGGGGTAGACGTGGGCAACCACGCTGACGCTGTCGACCGCACCGAGTAAGTCGGCCGCACCGCGCGCGTCAACCCGCGCGCCCTGCGGCCGAATCTCAGTCGTCGGTTCGATCGCCGTCACCTGCATCCTCGGAATCGCTGTCCCCCACCACACGGTACGGATCGGCGTCACCGGCGTGCTTGGCACCCTCGCGGATGCGCGCCACGTCCTCGTCGGCGGCACGAGCCCGGGCCAGCAGCTCCTCCATCTTCAGAGCCGCATCGGGCACGGTGTCGCGCTCGAAAGTCAGCGTCGGGGTGAACCGAACTCCTGTTCCCGCACCGACTTTCGAGCGCAGCGCACCCTTGGCCTTCTCGAGGGCAGCCGCGACACCGGCGTAATCCGGCTCCTCGTCGAGGCTGGTCCCGATAACCGTGTAGTACAGCGTGGCGTCGTGCAGATCACCGGTCATCTTGGCATCGGTGATCGTCACGCCGTCGAGCCGCGGATCCTTGATCTCGTACTCGATCGCCGAAGCGACAATCGTCGAGATGCGCTTGGCCAATCGCTTGGCCCGTGCTGGATCTGCCACCTACGTCCGAGCCTTCTCGACGAGCTCGTACGTCTCGATGACGTCGCCTTCCTTGATGTCGTTGTAGGTCAGCGTCAGACCGCATTCGTAACCTTCGCGGACCTCGGTGGCGTCGTCCTTCTCACGCTTGAGCGAAGACACCGTGAGGTTCTCGGCGATGACGATGTTGTCGCGCAGCAGGCGGGCCTTGGCGTTACGCCGCATGATGCCCGACTGCACGAGGCAACCAGCGATGTTGCCGACCTTCGACGACCGGAAGATGGCGCGGATCTCGGCGCGGCCGAGCTCCTTCTCCTCGTAGACCGGCTTGAGCATGCCCTTGAGCGCGCTCTCGATCTCGTCGATGGCCTGGTAGATCACCGAGTAGTACCGGATCTCCACGCCTTCTCGGTTCGCCAGCTCCGTCGCCTTGCCCTCGGCACGCACGTTGAAGCCGATGATGATCGCATCCGACGCCGACGCCAGGTTGACGTTGGTCTCGGTGACGCCACCGACACCGCGGTCGATGACGCGCAGTTCCACCTCGTCGTCGATCTGGATGCCCATCAAGGCCTCCTCGAGCGCCTCGACGGTGCCCGAGTTGTCGCCCTTCAGGATCAGGTTCAGCTGGCTGGTTTCCTTCAGCGCCGAATCCAGGTCTTCCAGGCTGATGCGCTTGCGCGAACGTGCGGCCAGCGCGTTGCGCTTGCGCGCGCTGCGCCGGTCGGCGATCTGGCGGGCGATGCGGTCCTCGTCGACGACCAGGAAGTTGTCGCCGGCGCCGGGCACCGAGGTGAAACCGATGACCTGGACCGGACGCGACGGGAACGCCTCTTCGACGTCCTCGCCGTGCTCGTCGACCATGCGGCGGACGCGGCCGTAGGCGTCACCGGCGACCACCGAGTCACCGACGCGCAGCGTGCCGCGCTGCACCAGCACCGTGGCGACCGGGCCGCGACCGCGGTCCAGGTGCGCCTCGATGGCCACACCCTGGGCCTCCATGTCGGGGTTGGCCCGCAGGTCCAGCGAAGCGTCCGCGGTGAGCAGCACGGCTTCGAGCAGACCGTCGATGTTGGTGCCCTGCTTGGCCGAGATGTCCACGAACATGGTGTCGCCGCCGTAATCCTCGGCCACCAGGTTGTACTCGGTCAGCTGCGCCCGGATCTTCTGCGGATCCGCGCCTTCCTTGTCGATCTTGTTGACCGCCACCACGATCGGCACATCAGCGGCCTGCGCGTGGTTGATGGCCTCCACCGTCTGCGGCATGACGCCGTCGTCGGCGGCGACCACCAGGATCGCGATGTCGGTGGCCTTGGCACCACGGGCACGCATGGCGGTGAACGCCTCGTGACCCGGGGTGTCGATGAACGTCACCAGACGCTCGTTGCCGTCCAGCTCGGTCAGCACCTGGTAGGCGCCGATGTGCTGGGTGATGCCACCGGCCTCGCCCTCGCGGACGTTCGCCTTACGGATGGTGTCCAGCAGTCGCGTCTTACCGTGATCGACGTGGCCCATGACGGTGACCACCGGCGGCCGGCTGGCCAGGTCGTCCTCGTCGCCGGCGTCCTCGCCGTAGGTGAGGTCGAACGACTCGAGCAGCTCGCGGTCCTCGTCCTCCGGGGACACGACCTGCACGACGTAGTTCATCTCGCTGCCCAGCAGCTCGAGGGTGTCGTCACCCACCGACTGCGTGGCGGTCACCATCTCGCCCAGGTTGAACAGCGCCTGCACCAGCGAAGCCGGGTTGGCGTTGATCTTCTCGGCGAAGTCGCTCAGCGACGCACCGCGAGCGAGGCGGATGACCTCGCCGTTGCCGTGCGGCAACCGCACGCCACCGACGATCGGGGCCTGCATGTTCTCGTATTCGGCGCGTTTTGCGCGCTTCGACTTACGGCCACGACGGGGCGCGCCACCGGGACGCCCGAAGGCACCCGCGGCACCGCCGCGTTGACCGGGACGACCGCCGCCGCCACCGGGACCACCGCCACCGGGAGCGCCGCCGCCTCCGGGACGACCGCGGAAGCCACCACCGGCACCTGCACCTGCGCCGCCACCGGCGCCACCGCCGCGGTAGTTACCACCGCCACCGGCACCGCCGGGACGAGGGCCACCACCGGGACGCGGACCGCCACCGGGGCCGGGACGCGGACCACCCGGACGACCGACGGCACCCGGACGGGCACCCGGCGGACGCGGGGGCATGTTGCCCGGCGTGACACCCGGACGCGGGCCGCCGCCAGGACGGGGACCGCCGGCGCCGGGACCCGGACGCGGGCCACCGGGACCGGGAGCCGGACGCGGGGCCGGGCGCTCGACCGGCTGCTGCGAAGAGAAGGGGTTGTTGCCGACACGCGGAGCCCGCGGAGCCGGCTTGGGTGCGCCGGGACGCGGACCCGGGGTCGCGCCCGGGGTGGCCGGACGCGGCTGAGCCGGGGCGGCCGGGGCCGCGGACGCTGCCGGAGCGGCGGGCGCTGCGGGAGCCGGAGCCGGGGCCTGCGGAGCCGCGGGGCGGGGTGCGCCGGGCTTGGGGCCACCGGCGGCGGGAGCAGCCGGTGCTGCGGGTGCCGGAGCTGCTGCGGCCGGCGCTGCCGGTGCCGGTGCGGCGGGTGCCGCGGCGGGAGCCGGCTTGGGTGCGCCGGGCTTCGGGGCACCCGACGGCCTGGCCGCGGGGGCGGCCGGTGCCTCGGACTTGGCGGGCTTGCCGCCGCCGAATGCCTCGCGCAACCGGCGGGCCACAGGGGCCTCGACGGTCGACGATGCTGATTTGACGAATTCGCCCTGTTCGCTCAGTCGGGCGAGCACTTCCTTGCTGGTGACACCGAGTTCTTTGGCCAACTCGTGTACGCGTGCCTTACCTGCTGCCACTTCTCTCCTCGTCGTGAGGCGTCAGCGGTGGGTAGGCCGCGCCTCGGTTTAGCTATGACGCATGGTCATCGGGACTTCACGGTGTGCTCATGTTCTTCGCTACCTGTTCTGTTGCTGTGGCGTTCCGGGTCCGTCAGGCCGGTAAGGCACTGAAGAACTCTTCGACCGCAGAGGTGTCCGGCGAACCGGTGATGCGCAACGCTCGGGCGAATGCTCGCCGCCGAACTGCCGCGTTGAGGCACTGCTGAACCGGGTGCAACCACGCACCCCGACCCGGCAGGTTACCCGCTGCATCGACCGAGACGGCGCATTTACCGTTCCCGTCGCGTACAGCGGCCACTCGAAGCAAGTCGACGGCCAGCTCTCGTTTCCGGCAGCCGATGCAGGTACGCACCGGAGCTGTCGGAGTCTCGCGCTGGATCACAGTGCAGTCTACCGTCTCGGGGCCCTTGAACTTCAATCGCGGTCGCGGCCCCGACACGCCGCCGGTAACTGCGGGTTTTCGCCTCAGCGATCGTGGCCGCCGCTGCGGCCTCCCGGGGCCGCGGGCGCGCCCTGACCGTCGGCGTCGCTGCGGATGTCGATGCGCCAACCGGTGAGTCGCGCCGCCAGGCGGGCATTCTGGCCCTCCTTGCCGATCGCCAGCGACAACTGGAAGTCGGGCACCACGACGCGCGCCGCGCGCTGCGCCTCGTCGATCACCGTCACCGACACGACCTTGGCCGGCGACAGCGCGTTGGCGACGAACTTCGCCGGGTCCTCGTCGTAGTCGATGATGTCGATCTTCTCGCCCGAGAGCTCGCTCATCACGTTGCGCACGCGCTGACCCATCGGGCCGATGCACGCGCCCTTGGCGTTGAGCCCAGGCACCCGCGACGCGACGGCGATCTTGGACCGGTGCCCGGCCTCGCGGGCCACCGCGACGATCTCGACCGACTCGTCGGCGATCTCGGGGACCTCCAGCGAGAAGAGCTTGCGGACCAGGTTCGGGTGCGTACGCGACAGCGTGATGACGGGTTCGCGGGCGCCGCGGGTGACCCCGACGACGTAGCAGCGCACGCGGTCGCCGTGCACGTAGCTCTCCCCCGGCACCTGCTCGGCGGCCGGGATGACGCCCTCGGAACCCTTGGCCTCGGTACCGACCCGCACCACCACGAGGCCGCGGGCGTTGGCCCGGGCGTCGCGCTGGATCACGCCGGCGACGATGTCGCCCTCACGCGCCGAGAACTCGCCGTAGTTCTTCTCGTTCTCCGCGTCGCGCAACCGCTGCAGGATGACCTGACGCGCGGTGGTCGCCGCGATGCGGCCGAAGCCCTCGGGGGTGTCGTCCCACTCGTGGATGACGGTCCCGTCGGTGTCGGTCTGGCGGGCGATCACCCGCACGATGCCCGACTTGCGGTCGATGTCGATGTACGCGTCGGGCTCGTGCCCGTCGGTGTGGCGGTACGCGGTCAGCAGCGCCGTCTTGATGGTGTCGACGACGACGTCGACGCTGATTCCCTTGTCCGCCTCGATGGCATGTAGTGCCGCCATGTCGATGTTCATCCGTCGGCCCCCTCTCCGGTCATACCCGCCAGCTCCAGTTCCCGGCGATTGGGTGGTGAAAATTCAACCTGTACAACAGCTTTCGTAATGTCCGCGAGCGCGACGGTGGTCACCGACAGCACCCCGCGGTTGGCGACGACCAGTTGGATCGCGCTGCCGTCGTGCTCGCCCAGCCGGCCCGTCAGCGACGTGCCGTCGGCCAGGGTCAGCTCGACCTTGCGACCACGGGCGCGGCGGTAGTGCCGCTCCGCGGTCAATGGACGCTCCACGCCGGGCGAGGTGACCTCCAGCACATACGGCTCGGATTCCGCGGTCACCTGGTCCAGCAGTTCGGATGCGACGCGCGAGAGATCGGCGACCGCATCGAGGTCCAGACCCGAGTCACCGTCGGCCACCACGACGATGCGCGGCGGCCGTGCGGCAGCGTCCACCCGCACATCTTCGATGTCGTATCCGGCGTCCGCAAAAGCACTGCTGAGCAGCTCAAGCACCTGGCCTGTGGTCGGTAACCGACTGGGTTGCAGCGGTCGTTCCGGCGTGTCCCGGGCCACGGCGAGCTCCTCATCTTGAGTTGTGCGGACAGGGCCCCCAGAAGGGTGAACCCGGTACCAACGATACGCCAGCAGCGCATGGCCGAATGGCAATCGCGACCGCGGCACCGGAGAACATCCGGCGCCGCGGTGCCGGGAAGGCGCTGTCGGCAATGGCAGGATGTGGCTGTGCCGCACACCGAAACCACCGTCAGCCGACGGCGTGTCCTGCTTGGCACGGCGGCACTTGCACTGCTCGGCGCCGGGGCGTCGGCCTGCGGATCGGCACCGCAGCGCGACCCCGCCCTGGACATCCTGACCGCCGAACTCGACCGCGCCCGCCGCGACAGCCAACTGGCCACCTCCGCCGCCACCGGCGTGCCGCCGCAGTCGGCGCCGGCGCTCACGTCCGTCGCGGCGCTGCGGGAAGCTCATGCCCGCGCACTGTCCGACGAACTGACCCGGATGGGCAGCCCGCCGCCCGCCGCACCGTCGTCCAGCACCGAGACGTCGCCCGCCACGAGTGCGGCACCGACGCCTGGCGCCACCCCCGCACCCGCGCCCCCGACACCGCAGGAAGTCGTGGCGGCGCTGGAGCAGGCCGCCGACAGCGCGGGCCGCGCGGCGGCCGGCCAATCGGGTTACCGGGCCGGGCTGCTGGCCTCGATCGCCGCCGCGTGCACCGCGGCGCACACCGTCACCCTCGCCGGACAGGCCGCACCATGACCAGCCCGCAACCGACCCCGACCCGACCGGGCAGCGCCGCCGACGCAGCGCTGTACGACGCGATCGCCACCGAGCACGGCACCATCTACGGCTACGGCCTGGTGTCGGCGCACACCACGCCAGACGTCAACGATCTGGTGGCCGAGGCCATGGCCAAGCACCGGGCCAACCGCGAAGCCGGCATCACCGCGCTGGCCGGTCGATCGGTGCCGGCACCGCTGCCGGCCGCGGGCTATCAGCTGCCGGTCGACGCCAACAATCCCGCCGACGCGAGCAAGCTGGCGCTGCAGATGGAAGAGGAGACCGCCGTCGCCTGGCGCGCGGTGGCCGAGCAGGCCACCACCACCGAAGACCGGACCCTGGCCGTCAAGGCCCTCACCGATTGCGCGGTGCTGGCCGCCCGGTGGCGCGCGGCCCTCGGCGTGACGCCGGCCGTCGTGGCGTTCCCCGGCGGCGCCGAGCAGTCCTAGCCGTCAACGCCGCGGATTGCAGTCACCTGGTGACTGCAATCCGCGGCGTAAGTGGTTATCCACAGGCCGGCGACCAGGAGACTGGTCCGGACAGCGTCGATCGGCCAGCATCGATCGCGTGGACATCGATGAAGTGGTTCGCCAGCAGGCGGGCGTCATTTCGCGTCGCCAAGCCATCGATGCCGGGCTGCAGGACCACCACATCCGACGCCTGCTCAGGCGTAACGAATGGGCACGGGTCCACCCCGGCGTTTACATCGACCACACCGGACCTCTGACCTGGCTGCAACGTGCGTGGGCTGCGGTTCTTTACGCGGCGCCGGCCGCATTGTGTCTCGAGTCCGCCTTGACGATCGAAGGCCCGCTGATCCATGTCGCAGTCTCGCGCCATCGGGCCAAGCTGGTCGAACCGGAAGGAGTACGTATCCACCACATCGACCACCTGGACGGCCGGGTGCTGTGGAACGTGGGGCCGCCACGGTTGCGGTACGAGGAAGCCGCACTTGACGTTGCTTCCCGCGCAACGGGTTTGGATGCCGTCGCGGTGCTGGCCGATGCCTGCCAGTCGCGGCGCACCACGGCAGACCGTCTTTTGCGAGTCCTCGATGCCCGCCAACGCATACGCGGTCGGCGGTGGCTGCGCGCAGTTCTGGTCGATATTGCCGAAGGAACTTGCTCAGTTCTCGAATACGGATACCGCAATCGCATCGAGCGAGCGCATGGCCTGCCTCGGGCCAAGCGGCAGACCCGCTCCGTCTCCTCGGCCGGCGTGGTCTATCGCGACAGCGAATACGCGGAACGGCTCGTTGTCGAACTCGACGGCCGCCTGTTTCACGACTCGGCATGCGCACGGAACAAAGATTTCGAGCGCGACCTCGATGCCGCGGTCGATGGCCGGTCAACCGTCCGGCTCACCTATCAACAGGTGTTCGACCGATCGTGTCAGACTGCCGCCAAGATCGCTCAAGTGATGCGACAGCATGGGATCGGCGTCAGTGGCCATGCCTGCGGGCCGGGATGCGAATACACCCGCCTCTATCTGGCAGCCTGACCCCGTCATACGCCAACGCCGAGGATCGCTGCCACATAGTGACCGCAATCCTCGGCGTAGCGAATTGCCCGCGTGTCCGCGTCCGACGACTACCCCGCCAGCGCAGCCGTGACGGCGGTCGCGGCGCCGTCGACCGGCACCTCGGTCTTCTCGCCGGTGAACCGGTTGCGCAGCTCGACGGTGCCGTCGGCCCAGCCGCGGCCGACCACGACGATCCACGGCACGCCCAGCAGCTCGGCGTCCTTGAACTTCACGCCCGGCGAGGAGGTGCGATCGTCGAGCAGCACGTCGAGGCCGAGCCGGTCGAGTTCCCCGGCCAGCTCGGTCGCGCCGGTGCGCGCTTCGGCGTCCTTGTTGGCGATGACGAGGTGCACATCAAAGGGTGCGACGGCTTTCGGCCAGCGCAGGCCGAGCTCGTCGTGGTGCTGCTCGGCGATCACCGCAACCATGCGCGAGACGCCGATGCCGTAGGAGCCCATGGTCAGGCGGACGGGCTTGCCGTTCTCGCCGAGGACGTCGGCGCTGAAGGCGTCGGTGTACTTGCGGCCCAGCTGGAAGACGTGCCCGATCTCGATACCGCGCGCCGAGACCAGCGGGCCGGCGCCGTCGGGTGACATGTCGCCGTCACGGACGTCGGCGACGTCAATGGTCCCGTCGGCCACGAAGTCACGGCCGGCCACCATTCCGACGATGTGCTTGTTGGGCGCGTCGGCACCGGTGATCCAGGAGGTGCCGTCCACGATGCGCGGATCGACCAGGAAGCGAATGCCGTTCTCCAACAATGCTTTCGGGCCGACGTACCCCTTCACCAGGAACGGGTTGGCCGCGAAGTCGGCGTCATCGAGCAACGCATACTCCGCGGGTTCCAGTGCCGCGTCCAGCCGCTTCTCGTCGACCTCGCGGTCGCCGGGCACACCGATGCCCAGCAGTTCCCACTCGCCGCCGGGCCGGCGCACCTTGAGCAGCACGTTCTTCAACGTGTCGGCGGCCGTGATCTCGCGGCCCAGCCCGGCAGTGTTGGCCCAGTCCACCAGGGTGGCGATGGTCGGGGCGTCGGGCGTGTCGTAGACGACGGCCTCGGGCTGGCCCTCGATCGGCAGTGACTCGGGAACCGCGGTGATGACGGCCTCCACGTTGGCCGCGTAGCCCGACTGCAGGCAGCGCACGTAGGTGTCCTCACCGACTTCGCTCTCGGCCAGGAACTCCTCGGAAGCGCTGCCACCCATGGCGCCCGACGTCGCGGACACGATGACGTACTTGACCGCCAGCCGGTCGAAGATGCGCTGGTAGGCCTCGCGGTGGGCGTGGTAGGCGTCCTTGAGGCCGCTGTCATCGATGTCGAACGAGTACGAGTCCTTCATGATGAACTCGCGGCCACGCAGGATGCCGGCGCGGGGACGTGCCTCGTCGCGGTACTTGGTCTGGATTTGGTAGAGGCGCAGCGGGAAGTCCTTGTACGACGAGTACTCGCCCTTGACCGTCAGGGTGAAAAACTCTTCGTGGGTGGGCCCCAGCATGTAGTCGTTCTGCCGGCGGTCCTTGAGCCGGAACACGCCATCGCCGTATTCGGTCCAGCGGTTGGTGGTCTCGTACGGGGCACACGGCAGCAGCGCCGGGAACAGGATCTCCTGGGCGCCGATGGCGTTCATCTCACTGCGGACGACGTCCTCGATCTTGCGCAGCACCTTGAGGCCCAGCGGCAGCCAGCTGTACAGGCCGGGCGCGATCGGGCGGACGTAGCCGGCCCGGATCAGCAGCTTGTGGCTCGGCACTTCGGCGTCGGCGGGGTCGTCGCGCAGGGTGCGCAGGAACAGCTCGGACATGCGGGTGATCACGGGGGGCCAGCTTAATCGCGGCCCTGCCAGGTGCAGACACACACCTCGTTGCCCTCGGCGTCGGCGAGCACCCAGAACGCGGGCGCCGCCCGGTCACTGAGCAGCACGCCGCCCGCCGCGAGTGCCGCCTCGATACGGGCGGCCGCCTGGTCGTGCGGCACGTCGACGTCGAGGTGGATGCGGTTGCGTTGCGGCCGTGGCACATCCATCTGCTGGAACCACAGGGCCGGGCCGCGGCCGGCCGGGTCGACGAGTCCGCCGCTCAGATCCGACGAACCCGCTTCGTCGACGTAGCCGGTGACGGCCTTCCAGAACGGGCGCACCGCCGGGATGTCGATGGCGTCGATCGCGACCTCGATGGCCTGCACCGAGACATCACCCGGCGCGGTCGCCGCGCCGCGCTCGGCGAGCGCCGCAGAGATACGGCGTGCCAGCGCGATGTCGTGCGCGGTGACGCCATCGGCAGAGCGCAGCCGCATGACAACCCGGTCGGCGCGGACGTCGAGGTTCAGGTGGCCCTGCGCCTGCGGGCCGGCCACCTCGGCTACGACGGTGGCCACTGCCACCGCAGCCGCCAGATCGGGCGTCAGCACCTCCGTGTAGACCGCGCCGAGCACCAGGCGCCACCCCAGCGGACTCACCGCATCCGAAATCTCCTGGCGCCGCATCATGATTCGGTCCCCTCGACCACGTCACACCCCCGGACGATCATGCTTCCTGCATAGCACTGTGGCGCTGGGACGTCCTCAGAGCAGCGCTTTGTTGACCACCTGCTCGTAGGCGGTCTTGTCTGTCACGGTGACCGTCGGACCGAACTGCAGGACGATGTTCATCGCCTGGAACGTGCCCGGTGTCGCTCCCGCATAGCCTTCGGCAGCTCCGGTCGTCGAGAAGGTCAGCACCGTGACCGTGTCCGTCTCGATGGCCTCGATGCACTTGATGTCGGGGCATTTCTGCTTGGCCACATCCCGCGGGTTGGCCGCTGGCAGTCCTGCGGCGCCCATGTCCCGCACCACGGCCTGCGCGGTGACGGTGTTGAGGATCGGGGCGCCCGTCAGCGCACCGGCCTGTGGCCCGGGAGCCGGTGGGCGCTGGCAGCCTGTGATCGCCGTCGCGGCGAGCACAGCCGCCGCGATCACGGTCCGGGCACGGAGTGCAGTCATGCACCATGAATAGCAGCGAAACCTGGAGCACCGACCACCGGGCGAAGCCGACGACGAGCTAGAGCGTCGGGACGGTGTGCGGCCTTGCCGCCGCACTCCCCGCATCCGGGGTGGTGGACGTCGCCGGTGCGTCCGGATGACCTGCCGGATTCGCGACTCCCGGCGTGTGCAGCTTGCCGGCCACCCACCCCAGTGAATCCGCGAACGCCTCGTTGGCGAAGCCCCAGTCGTGGAGGCCGAGCAGCGCCCGAATCTCTGCGTTGATGCCGTGCTGCTGGGCGATTTCGCACAATGTCCCGGCCGCGATGTCCTGGCCCTCCGGATTCGCCCGCGCATCGCGCGGCACACCGGGGCCCGGCGCGTTGCAGGCCGCGACGGTGCCCGGGATTTCGAACAGCCCGGAAATTCCGTGGTACCGGCCGTACTGCCGCATCACGGTGCTCGGATCGAACTCGGCCCATTTGGCCGCGTCACCGCCGTACAGCTTGGCGATGGTCTGGTCCTTGCTGCCGATGTTCGGGCTCAGATCGCCGGCGATGTCGACGAATGTGCTGAACAGGTTGGGATGTCGTGTGGTCAACTGCACCGCGCAGGTGCCGCCCATGGACCAGCCGACAATGCCCCAGTTCTCGGGCTTCGGGCTGACACCGAAGTTCGAGATCAGGTACGGCACCACCTCTTTGGTCAGGTGGACCGACGAATTGCCGTGACTGCCGTTGACGCATTCGGTGTCGTTGTTGAACGAACCGGTGGCGTCCGCGAAGACGAACACCGGCGCCGTACCGCCATGGGCCGCCGCGTAGTTGTCGATCGTGGCCTTGGCGTTGCCGGCCCAGATCCAGTCCGCCGGGGTGTTCAGCTGCGAGCCGATCATCATGACCGTCGGCAGCTGCGGCGGCGGATTGCTGGCGAACCAGGCCGGCGGCAGGTAGACGAGTTCGGCGCGGTGCGCGAAGTTGGATTCCTGCGAGCTGGTCGAGATGGGTACCACAACACCGCGCGGCGGCCGGATGCCTTTGAGCTGCATGGCCGTCACCGTCCAGCGGTCCACCTCGTCGGGCACCTTGCCGACGGTGAACTTGTGCCACGCCACGTACGCGGTCGGGAAGTACCCGACCCACACATTCATCATCAGCAGTGCACAGAGCGCGCAGAGGGGCACGGCGAGCACGGCCATCCCGCGGCGCCGCCACTGGGATCCGCGCCAGCCGAGAATCAGGACCGAAACGGCGAACCCGCCGAGCGCCGTCCAGATCCACAGCCCTACCGGGGCCGGGTCGCCGGCGATGCCCAGCGAGGTGATGTACCAGTACAAACCGGCCGCGCACGCCACGCCGACCGCGAGTGCCCACGGCAGGCGGCTAACACTCCACTGCCGCGACCGTTGTCCGATCGCGCAGCACAGCGCCACGAAAGCCAGCAGCTGGATCAGAAACGGCAGCCACCCATGCGTCAGCGACGCATGGGTGACAAACGAGGGCACGCCGATCCTCCGGGAACTACGTCGAGCTAGAGCTCTCCGGCGTCGAGCGCTTCCTTGGTGTCCTGCGCCGCCGCAACTTCGTCCGCGCTGTAGGTGATGAACAGCGCCACCACACCGACGATCACCGCCACCGCGGCGACCCAGAGCAGGCCGTAGGTGTAACCGTGGTCGAGGGCCGTGTGCTGCGCGGCATTCATCTTCGCGACCGGACCGGTGGTCCCGCCGAGGTACAGCGTGCGCGAGGTGATGACGGCCTGGATGACGGCCAGCACGACCGGGCCACCGAGGTTCTGCAGCATCAGCGCGATGGCCGACAACGGGCCGATGTCGCTGAGCGCCACGCCGGCGATGGCCGAGACGGTGAGCGGCACCACGATCATGCCGATGCCGAAACCACCGACGGTGATCGGGATGACCAGGTTCGGGAAGTACGGGATACCGCCGTTGAGGGTAGAGCCGTAGATCATCGCGGCGAGCACCAGGACGCCACCGGCGATCACCAGCACGCGCGGCGAGAACATCGCCACCAGCTGCGACGACAGGCCCAGGCCGATGCCGAGCGCAATGACGAACGGGATGAAGCCGATGCCGGCCTTCAGCGCGCTGTAGCCCATGATGTCCTGCACGTACAGGCCGATCAGGACGGTCAGCGTGAACATCACACCGCCGGCCAGGAAGACCGCCGCGAAGGTGGCCACGCGGTTGCGGTCCCGGAACAGGCTGAACGGGACGACGGGGTGCTCGGCGCTGCGCTCGACGAAGAGGAACGCCAGGAACAGCACGGCCGCCGCGGCGCCGGAGCCCAGCGTCAGCGGGGACATCCAGCCCTTCTCCGGGCCCATCGAGAAGCCGAACACCGCCGCGGTGCAGGCCAGGGTCGCCAGGATGGCGCCGGCCGCGTCGAGCTTCATGCGCTCGCGGGACGTCTCGGTCAGGGTGGTGCGGGCCAGGTAGATCATGACGAGGCCGATCGGCACGTTCACGAGGAACGCGTAGCGCCACGAGAACACCGTCAGCGCGCCGCCGACGACGAGGCCCATCACCGAACCGACGCCCGTCATGGCCGCGAAGATCGCGGTGGCCGCGTTACGGGCCGGGCCCTTCGGGAAGGTGGTGGCGACGAGCGCCAGACCGGTCGGCGAGGCGATGGCCGAACCGACACCCTGCAGCAGCCGGGCGATGACCAGGGTGGTCTCGTCCCATGCGACGCCGCAGAGGATGGAAGCAATGGTGAAGAGCGCGACACCGACGATGAAGGTGCGCTTGCGGCCGATGGTGTCGCCGAGGCGGCCACCGAGCAGCATCAGACCACCGAAAGTCAGCACATAAGCAGTGATCACCCAGCTGCGACCGGCGTCGGAGAGACCGAGCTCGTCCTGAATCTTAGGAAGAGCAACGATCGCGACGGTGCTGTCCATCGTGGCCAGCAGCTGCATGCCACCGATGGCAATGACTGCGGACAGGAAGCGGGGGGACGGAAGCCAGGCTGGATACCAGCTCTTTCGCTCGTCCTCGGTTTGCCCCACGTGCATCGTGAGCGGTTCGCGGCGGCTGTGTGCCATGGCGGTGCGCTCAGCGTCGTTGAGAGCCGTCATGGAAAGCTACCTTACAGTAATCTTAAGATTTCTTTAACCCTGCGAAGGCCGCGACGTCCCCGATCACGATGATCGCGGGCGGTCGGATGCCCTCCGAACGGATGTCCTCCGGCGCGTCGGCAAGCGTCGTCTGCAGCGTCTGCTGCGCCGCCGTCGTCCCGTGCTGGACCACCAGGACCGGTGTTTCCGCAGGTCGGCCACCTTGCAGCAGAACCTTGGCGAAAAGTTCGATGCGCTCGACGGCCATCAGCAGCACGATCGTGCCGCGCATCGCGGCCAGTGCGTCCCAATTCACTAACGATTCCGGGTGTCCCGGCGCGAGGTGGCCGCTGACCACCACGAATTCGTGCGTCACGGCCCGGTGCGTGACGGGGACGCCGGCCAGGGCCGGAACCGCTATGGCACTGGTCACACCGGGTACGACGGTGACCGGAATGCCCTCGTCGGCGCATGCCAGCACCTCTTCATAGCCGCGCGCGAAGACGAACGGGTCGCCGCCTTTGAGCCGGACCACGAACTTGCCGTCCTTGGCCCGGTCGATCAGGACGGCGTTGATCGCGTCCTGGGCCATCGCCCGGCCGTACGGAATCTTGGCGGCGTCGATCACCTCGACGTGCGGGCCGAGTTCGGCGAGCAGCTCTTGCGGTGCCAGCCGGTCGGCCACCACGACGTCGGCGTGGGCCAGCAACCGGCGCCCGCGGACGGTGATCAGCTCGGGGTCCCCCGGGCCGCCACCGACGAGCGCCACACCGCTGTAGCTGTCGGGTTCGGCGGCGTCACCGATGGCGCCGCGCTGCAGCGCCTCATGGATGGCGGTGCGCAGCGCGGCCGAGCGACGGTGCTCGCCGCCGGCCAGCACACCGACCGTCAGGCCGTCGTATTCGAAGGACGCCGGGGTCACCGCCGACCCCTCCAGGCCGGCGTCGGCGCGGACGCAGAAGATGCGGCGGCGGTCGGCTTCGTCGGCCACCGCGGCGTTGACGGCCTCGTCATCGGTCGCGGCCAGCACGTACCAGGCGCCGTCGAGATCGTCGTTCTGGAATTCCCGCGAGGTGAGGGTGATGCCGGTGCCGTCGGGGTTGTCGACCAGCGCTTCCACCACCGGGGTGGCGGCGGGCGAGACGACGTGGACGTCGGCGCCGCTGGCGATCAGCAGCGGCAAGCGGCGCTGGGCGACGCTGCCGGCACCCACGACCACGACCTTCTTACCGGACAGATGCAGCCCCACGAGGTAGGCATGCTGGGACGTCATTTTGCTCCTCGCGCGCGCAGTATCACTCGGCGAGTTTAGTTGCCGCCGATACGAACCGACGCACCGAGTGCGGATGTGCGGCCGGATGGGTGTGCAGGTAGCCGGCGTGCACACCGCGCCGGACGGCGCCGTCGTGCACCGTGGCCTGCCCCGCGCCGCGGAAAACCCAGGCCGGCGATTGCTCGTCGGCGAATTCGACTGTGGTGCGGTGAAATTCGTGGCCGGTGACGCGCTCGCCCGCAGCGTGCATGCTGGAGTCGACCGTCGCGACCGCATCCCGGTAGCCCAGCGTGAGCCGCTCGGTGAAGCGCGCCGAGCCGGGTAGCACGCCGCACATGGGGTGTCCGTCGAGGTCGTCGACCAGATAGGTGAGGCCGGCACACTCGGCGTGCACCGGTGCGCCGGTGGCCGCGAGCGCGGCAATCTGTTCGCGGACAACGGCATTGGCCGACAGTTCCACGGTGAACTGCTCGGGGAAACCGCCCGGTATGACGAGCGCCTGCGTGCCGTCCGGCAGCGGGTCGGTGAGCGGATCGAAGGCCACGACCTCGGCACCGGCCATCTCGAGCATCTCGGCGTGCTCGGCGTAGCCGAAACTGAAGGCCTTCCCGGCGGCGAGCGCCACCGTGACGTTCGCCACCGGCTCCAGTTGAGGGTCCCACGCGGGGGCCAGTGCTCCGATCCCGGCGCACCGGGCGACGGCTTCGATATCCACGTGGCGCGCGACGAGCTCGGTCATGACGGCGACGGCCTCGTGCGCCCGGCGGCCGTGCTCGACGGCGGTGACCAGGCCGAGGTGCCGGGACGGAATCTCCAGCCCGCTGTCCCGTGGGATCGCGCCGAGCACCGGGATACCCGCCTGCTCGCAGGCCTGCCGCAGCACCTGTTCGTGCCGCGGCGAACCCACCTTGTTGAGGATCACCCCGGCGATCCGCACGGCCCGGTCGAACGTCGAAAAACCGTGCAGCAGAGCGGCAATGCTCTGGCTCTGCCCGCGGGCATCGACGACCAGCACCACCGGCGCGCCGAGCAGCCCGGCCACGTGCGCGGTCGACCCCGGGGCCGGGGACATGGGCTGATCGGTGATCCGGCCGTCGAACAGGCCCATGACGCCCTCGACGACGGTGATGTCCGCACCCGCGCTGCCGTGCCGGTACAGCGGGCCGATCAGATCGGCGCCGACGAGGACCGGATCCAGGTTGCGGCCGGGCCGGCCGGTGGCCAGCGCGTGGTAGCCCGGGTCGATGAAGTCCGGGCCGACCTTGGCGGCACTCACCTCGTGCCCGGCGCGGCGCAGCGCACCCATCAGGCCGGTGGCCACGGTGGTCTTGCCGCTGCCCGACGACGGCGCCGCGATCACCACGGCCGGGACGGGGTTGGTGGTCACCCCACACTCACCATTCGATGCCGCGCTGGCCCTTGCGGCCGGCGTCCATCGGGTGCTTGACCTTGGTCATCTCGGTCACCAGGTCGGCGGCATCGAGGAGCTGCGGCGGGGCGTCGCGGCCGGTGATGACGACGTGCTGAGTGCCGGGCCGCTGCGTCAGCGTCGACACCACCTCGTCGATATCGAGCCAGCCCCACTTGAGCGGATACGTGAACTCGTCGAGGACGTAGAAGTCGTGCTGCTCGGCAGCCAGCCGGCGCGAGATCTCGGCCCAGCCTTCGACGGCTGCGGCGGCGTGGTCGTCATCGGAGCCCTGCCGGCGGGTCCACGACCAGCCCGAGCCCATCTTGTGCCACTGCACCGGTCCCCCGACGCCCTGCTCGTCGTGCAGCCGGCCGAGCGTCTGGAACGCCGCTTCCTCCCCGACCTTCCACTTGGCGCTCTTGACGAACTGGAACACCGCGACGTCGAAGCCCTGGTTCCAGGCGCGCAGCGCCATCCCGAAGGCGGCAGTGGACTTTCCCTTACCCGGGCCGGTGTGCACCGCCAGGATCGGCGCGTTGCGGCGCGCCTTGGTGGTCAGTCCGTCGTTGGGGACGACGAGCGGTTGTCCTTGTGGCATGAGGTTCTTCCTGCTGTGTTCTCTTACGCCGCGGCTTGCCCGGCCCGCACCACACGGGCCAGGTTGTCGGCACGCAACTGCGCCAGTTGCACGACGGGCGCACCGAGCTGGCCGGCCAACTGCTGCGCCAATCCCAGTCGAATATAAGACGTTTCGCAGTCGACGACGACGGCGGCGGCGCCCTCGGCGACGAGCAGTCCGGCGGCGGTCCGGGTCCGGCCCAATGGATCGGGTCCACCCGTCGCACGGCCGTCGGTCAGCACCACCACGAGGGGGCGACGGGCCCGGTCCCGGGCCTTCTCCCGCAGCACCACATCACGCGCGGCCAGCAGCCCCTGCGCCAGTGGGGTTTTCCCGCCGGTGTCGAAACGCGCCAGGCGCCGGCTCGCGATGTGCACCGAGGACGTCGGCGGCAACAGCAACGCGGCTTCGGCGCCCCGGAAGGTGACGACGGCGACCTTGTCGCGGCGTTGGTAGGCGTCGCGCAGCAGTGACAGCGTCGCCCCGCTGACCGCGGACATCCGGTCCCGCGCGGCCATCGAGCCCGAGGAATCGACCACGAAGATCACCAGATTGCCTTCGCGCCCTTCACGAATCGCGTGGCGGACGTCGGTGGGGGCCACCTGCAGCCGGCCGGCCTGTGGCCGGCGATCGGCGGCCGCCAGCAGCGTGCCGAATACGTGCACGCCGTGTCCGGCCTGCGCATCGTCGGTCGCCGCGATCGGGGTGCCCGTGCGGTTGCGCGCCCGCGACCGCCGGCCGGGAGCACCCTCCCCGACGCCGGGCACCACCAGCGCCCGGGTCCGGAAGGTCGCCGACGGCGGCGCGCTGGGCCGCGACGCGCTACCCGATCCGGCCGAGTTTCCCTGCGGCGCGGCCTCTTCCGAGCTGTCGGCGGAGATCCCGCCGCCCGGCGGGTCCGGATCGGGATCCGGGTCCGGCTGGGACTGCGATTCGGCGTCGGCCTGCGCCATGGCGTCGTCGAGCTGCTGCGGGTCCAGCCCCGGATCGTCGAAGGGGTCGCGCCGGCGCCGGTGCGGCAGCGCGAGTTCCGCGGCGACGCGGACGTCTTCCGCATCGACCGCAGCGGCGCCGCGCCAGGCCGCGTGGGCGACGGCCGTGCGGGCCACCACGAGATCGGCGCGCATACCGTCGACGTCGAACGCCGCACACAACGCCGCGATCCGGCGCAATTCGTTGTCCGGCAACGACACCGATGCCACCGCGGCCCGGGCCTTGGCGATCCGGCCGGCCAGCTCGGCATCATCGACGGCGTACTGCTCGGCGAAACCGGCCGGGTCGGCCTCGTAGGACATGCGGCGCCGGATCACCTCGACCCGGACGTCGACGTCCCGGGAGGCGTAGACGTCGACCGTCAGTCCGAAGCGGTCGAGCAGCTGCGGCCGGAGCTCGCCCTCTTCCGGATTCATGGTGCCCACCAACATGAATCGGGCCTCGTGCGAATGCGAGACACCGTCGCGCTCGATATGCACCCGGCCCATGGCGGCGGCATCGAGCAGCACGTCGACCAGGTGGTCGTGCAGCAGGTTCACCTCGTCGACGTAGAGGACGCCGCCGTGCGCGCGCGCCAGCAGGCCCGGCGAGAAGGCATGTTCGCCGTCTCGCAACACCTTCTGCAGATCGATGGAGCCGACGACGCGGTCCTCGGTCGCTCCGATGGGCAGCTCCACCAGGCGGGCTCCGGCGTCCACGGCGGCCAGGACCTCGGCGAGACCACGCACCGCGGTCGATTTCGCGGTGCCCTTCTCGCCGCGGATCAGCACGCCGCCGATGTCGGGACGCACCGCGCACAAGATGAGCGCCAGCCGCAGCTGGTCCTGGCCCACCAGCGCGCTGAACGGATAGGTCACTACTGCTGCCCCGCTCCCAGACCCGGTCTGATCATCGGCACATGCGGTATGCCGTCCTCCAGAAACTCCTCGCCGTCGCGCACGAATCCGTGGCGGGCGTACATCTCCTCGAGATAGGTCTGGGCGTCGATCCGGCAGGGATACGTACCCACCTCGGCCAGCGCCGCCTGCATCAACCGCGTCGTGTGGCCCTGACCGCGGTCGCTGCGCTTGGTGCACACCCGGCCGATCCGGAAGACCTTCTCACCTCCGGGATGTTCCTCCATCAACCGCAGCGTCGAGATGACTTGTGCGTCAGGGCTTTCCAGCCAGAAATGCCGGGTCTCGGCCAGCAGGTCACGGCCGTCGAGCTCGGGGTACGGACACGCCTGCTCCACCACGAAGACCTCGACGCGCAACTTCAGCAGCTCGTAAAGCGTTGCGGCATCGAGATCCTTGGCCCAGCTTCGCCTCGGCGCGACAGTCATGCGCGATCCGTGATCAGGCCGGCTGGTCGAGCTTGAGCACCTTGGTCCCCCAGTCCCACACCTCGCGGTACAGCTTGGGTTCGCCGGACAGCTCGACGCCCAGCGACGGCACCATCTCCTTGAGCTTGGGCAGCCAGGCCTGGTAGCGGTCGCCGAAGCAGCGCTCCAGTACCTCGACCATGGCCGGTACCGCGGTCGAGGCACCCGGCGACGCACCGAGCAGACCGGCGATGCGGCCGTCCTCGGCGGTCAGGACCGTGGTGCCGAACTCCAGCACGCCACCGATGCCCTTGCGGCGGATCACCTGCACACGCTGGCCCGCGACATCCAGCTCCCAGTCGGAATCGACTGCGCTGGGGGCGAATTCGCGCAGCGAATCGACTCGCTCGCCCTCGCTGAGGGCCAGCTGCTCGAGCAGGTACTTCACCAGGCCCAGTTCGGTGACGCCGACGCCGAGCATCGAGGCGATGTTGTTGGGCTTGACCGACAGCGGCAGATCGGTGACCGAGCCCTGCTTGAGGAACTTGGGCGACCACCCGGCGAACGGCCCGAACAGCAGCCAGGATTGGCCGTTGATGATGCGGGTGTCCAAGTGCGGCACCGACATCGGCGGCGCGCCGACCGATGCCTGGCCGTACACCTTGGCCTGGTGCTTGACCGTCAGGTCCTGGTTGTCGGTGCGCAGGAAGGCACCGCCGACCGGGAACCCGCCGAAGCCCTTGGCCTCCGGGATACCGGCCTTCTGCAGCAGGTGCAGCGCGCCACCACCGGCGCCGAGGAACACGAACTTGGCATTGATCTTCTGCCGGTCGCCGGTGCGCCGGTTCACGACGCCCAGCTTCCAGCTGCCGTCGGACTGCTTGCTGAGGTTGGTCACCTCGTGCCCGAACAGCGTGTCCATACCGCGCTGCGCGGTGAAGCCGATGAGCTGCTTGGACAGCGAACCGAAGTCGACGTCGGTGCCGTCGGTGGTCCAGTTCAGGGCGACCGGCTCGGTGAAGTCGCGCTGCTCGGCCATGAACGGCAGCCGGCGGGCGAACTCGTCCTTGTCGTCGATGTACTCCATCGTCGAGAACAGCGGGTTGGTGACCAGCGACTCGCGGCGCCGGCGCAGGTAGTCCAGGTGCTCGGCACCGTGCACGAAGCTGACGTGCGGGATGGGGTTCAGGAAGCTCTTGACGTCCGGCAGCACCCCGTTCTCCACCGCGTAGGCCCAGAACTGGCGCGTCACCTGGAACTGCTCGTTGACGTGGACGGCCTTCTTGATGTCGATGGTGCCGTCGGCGTTCTGCGGCGTGTAGTTGAGCTCGCACAGCGCCGAGTGGCCGGTGCCCGCGTTGTTCCAGGGATCGCTGCTCTCGGCGGCCGCACCGTCGAGGCGCTCGATCATGGTGATGGACCACTCCGGCTCCAGCAGCCGGATCAGTGCCCCGAGGGTGGCGCTCATGATTCCCGCGCCCACGAGGACGACGTCGGTCTGTGCGCTCCCAGCTACGTTTGCATTCGACACGTGATCGCTCGTCCTTCGCACTCGGGTTACCCGCCGGTATTGACGGATGCTCGGTGCTCAAGGTTATCGCGACCGTGTTCGCCGCTGACGCGCTATCTCCTCCCATCGACCATGATGTTCGTCGCAGTTAGGGTTGAGCACGTGACGCCGCAGGAGCCACAGGGACAACCCGAGTGGCAGCCGGACGTGCTGCCCGGGTACTGGCAGCAGACCATCGCACTGGGACCCGACCCCGACGGAGAGGGTGACCTGGTCGCCACCGTCGTGCGGCGTGGTGGGCAGGTCCGCGCAGAGCACGCCGTGCTCGTGGTCCACGGCTACACCGACTACTTCTTCCACACCGAGCTCGCCGATCACTTCGCCGCCCGCGGCATGGCGTTCTACGCGATCGACCTGCACAAGTGCGGACGGTCGCGGCGCCCCGGGCAGACCCCGCACTTCACCACCGACCTGGCGTCGTACTACGGCGAACTCCGTCGGGCCCTGCAGCTCATCACCGCGGACACCGCCGGCGCCCGGGTCTGCCTGTACGGCCACTCCGCCGGCGGACTGATCGCGACGCTGTTCGCCGATCAGCTCCGACGCGCCGGCGCGCTGGAGGCGCACCGTGTGTCGGGCCTGGTCCTCAACAGCCCGTTCTTCGATCTGCACGGGCCGGCGGTCCTGCGTTCGGCTCCGGTGTCCGGCACCCTGCGGGCACTGGCCCGATTCCGCAAGCTGGCGGTGATCCGCCGGCCGACCGAGGGCGGCTACGGCACCAGTCTGCACCGCGACCACGGCGGCGAGTTCGACTACAACCTGGACTGGAAACCGTTGGGCGGCTTCCCGGTCACCGTCGGCTGGATCAACGCCATCCGGCGCGGACAACTGCAGCTGCATCGCGGACTCGACGTCGGGGTGCCGAATCTGATCCTGCGCTCGGACCACACCGTCGCCGAGACCACGACCTCCGTCGGGATGGAGCGCGGCGACGCCGTGCTGGACGTCAGCCAGATCGCCCGCTGGGCGGGCTGTGTCGGCAGCCGCAGCACCGTCGTCCCCGTCCCCGACGCCAAACACGACGTGTTCCTGTCGCTCCCGGCGCCGCGTGCCGTCGCCTTCGGCGAGCTGACCCACTGGCTGGATTGGTATCTCCCCCAAGCGGTCTCCCGCACAACGCAACACGAACAGGCCTGAACTCATGGAGCACTACGACCTCACCATCATCGGAACCGGCTCGGGCAACAGCGTGCTCGACGAGCGGTACGACGGCCTGAAGGTCGCGATCTGCGAGCAGGGCACCTTCGGTGGGACCTGCCTCAATGTCGGCTGCATCCCCACCAAGATGTTCGTCTACGCCGCAGACGTGGCGCAGACCATCCGGCACAGCGCGACGTTCGGCGTCGACTCGCACCTCGACGGCGTGCGCTGGCCGGACATCGTCGAGCGCGTCTTCGGCCGAATCGACCCCATCGCGGCCGGTGGCGAGGAGTACCGCCGCGGACTGCCGAACGTCACGGTCTACGGCAGCCACACCCGCTTCGGGCCGACGCTGCCCGACGGCACCTACACGTTGCGGACCGCCGCGGGAGACGAGTTCAGCTCCGACAAGGTGGTCATCGCCGCGGGCTCGCGCAGCTGGATTCCCCCGAACATCGCCGGCTCCGGCGTCCCCTACTTCACCAGCGACGACATCATGCGCATCCCGGCGCTGCCCGAGCACCTGGTGATCATCGGCGGCGGCTTCATCTCGGTGGAGTTCGCGCACGTGTTCTCGTCCCTCGGCTCGAAGGTGACCATCGTCCTGCGCGGCGACCGGTTGCTGCGGCGCTGCGACGAGGAGATCTGCCGGCGGTTCAGCACGGTGGTCGGCAAGAAATGGGATCTGCGGACGCAGGAGAACGTCGTCGGCGCACAGCGTGATGGTGACGGCGTCGTGCTCGAGTTCGACGACGGCGAGACCCTGCGTGCCGACGCCCTGTTGGTCGCCACCGGCCGCGTACCCAACGGCGATCTGCTCGATGTGCAGCTCGCCGGGGTGAGCCTCGACGACGACGGCTACGTCGTCGTCGACGAGTTCCAACGCACCACGGCGCGTGGGATTTTCGCGCTGGGTGACGTGTCGTCGCACCACCAGCTCAAGCACGTGGCCAACCATGAAGCCCGGACGGTGAAGGAGAACCTGCTGCGCGACTGGGACGGCGAGCTCGTGGCCAGCGACCACCGGTTCGTGCCCGCCGCGGTGTTCACCGACCCGCAGGTCGCGATGGTCGGCATGAACGAAGCCGAGGCGCGCGCAGCCGGTTTCGACGTCGTGGTCAAGGTGCAGGAGTACGGCGACACCGCGTACGGCTGGGCCATGGAGGACACGACGGGCATCCTCAAACTGATCGGCGAGCGCGGCACCGGCCGGATTCTGGGCGCGCACCTGATGGGCTATCAGGCGTCGTCACTGATTCAGCCCCTGATCCAGGCGATGTCGTTCGGGCAGCGGGCACAGGACGTGGCCCGCGGCCAGTACTGGATTCACCCGGCGCTGTCCGAGGTGATCGAAAACGCGCTGCTGGGCTTGGTCTGACGCCGTGCCAGTCGCCGAGCACTATGGCTAGATTGTGCTGATGAGCGACTCGGACGCAGCCGCAAAGGTCGATGCGGCGAAAGTCGATTCGGCGAAGTCTGCTCGTGCCGACGTCGACACAGCCGCATGGTCGATGCGGTTCGAACTCCTCTCGGACCCGCATCGTCTGGACATCCTGCTCGCGCTGCACCGCGCTCCCGGAATCTGCGTGGGCGATCTCGCCGCCGCGGTCGGCCGATCTGAGAACTCGGTATCCCAGGCACTGCGCGTTCTGCGCAGCCAGCACTGGGTTACGGCCACCCGAGTGGGGCGCACCGTCAGTTACCGGCTGGCCGATGACACGGTGCACGAATTGCTGCACTGGCTCGGCGCACAGCACGGCTGATGGCAGATATCTGTTCACGTGGACAGGTGAACAGGTGGTGGATAGCCTGATCCGAAAGTGCTCCTGAGCCCCGATTGTGGGTGCCCGCACGGACACACCACGATGGGGGACGGTCACATGACAACCAGCGACGTGACCGATCGAACCGCATCCGGGCTGGCCCAGTTCCGCCGCAGCCTGTCCCGGGGCGACAAGCAATCCCTTTGGGGGATGTACGGATTCATCGTCCTACTGCACGCGGTGGGTTTCGTGGTGCTCTTCGCGTTCATCGCGCCCAACAACTATCACCTGGGCGGAGACCATCCGGTCTTCACGGTGGGCGTGGGAATCCTGGCTTATACCCTCGGGCTCCGGCATGCCTTCGACGCCGACCACATCGCAGCGGTGGACAACACCACCCGCAAGTTGATCGCCGACAACCTCGACAACGGGATGGATCGCAAGCCGCTCTCGGTGGGGTTCTGGTTTTCCCTCGGGCACTCGACCATCGTGTTCGCCCTGTCCCTGTTGCTGGCACTGGGAGTCAAGGCTCTCGTCGGGCCCGTCGAAGACGAACGGTCCACACTGCACACCGTCACCGCGCTGATCGGGCCGTCTGTCTCGGGCATCTTTCTGTGGATCCTGGGCATCCTGAACCTTGTTGCCCTGGTGGGCATCATCAAGGTCTTCCGGGACATCCGCCGCGGCCACTACGACGAGGCGGCCCTGGAAAAGCACCTCGACTCCCGCGGCTTCATGAACCGATTCCTCGGCGGGTTGACCAAATCCGTGACCAAGCCCTGGCACATCTATCCGATCGGCGTGCTCTTCGGGCTCGGGTTCGACACCGCCACCGAAGTCGGCCTGCTCGTCCTCGCGGGCGGCGCTGCGGCGTTCAATCTGCCCTTCTACGCCGTCCTCGTACTACCGATCCTGTTCGCGGCCGGAATGTGCCTGATGGACACCACCGATGGCGTGTTCATGAACTACGCCTACGGCTGGGCTTTCGCCAAACCGGTACGCAAGGTGTTCTACAACCTGACCATCACCTCGATCTCCGTGGCCGTCGCGCTGGTGATCGGCACCATCGAACTCGTGGGCGTCATCGCCGAGCGCCTGGGAATCGACGCGGGGCCCCTGGCCTGGATTGCCAACATCAACCTCGACTTCGTCGGCTACGGCATCGTCGCCCTGTTCGTGGTCTCCTGGCTCACCGCGCTGGCCGTGTGGCGTTTCGGCAACGTCGAAGAACGCTGGTCGGCAAAACTCACCGAGCCCGCCTTCGCAGACCCCGCATAGCGGCGACAAAATCCATGGCGGGTAAGGCGATTCAGCGCAATAGTTCGCGAATGTCGGAGGCGGTGATTGCGGTGCCGAACATGTCGCCGTCGTCGATCACCGCGGCGAACAGCGCGCGCTTGCGCTCCTGCAGCGCGATGACCTTCTCCTCGATCGTGTTCTCGGAGACCAGCCGGTAGACGTTCACCGGCCGCTGCTGACCGATGCGGTGCGCCCGGTCGACGGCCTGCGCTTCGGCGGCCGGGCTCCACCACGGGTCGCACAGGAAGCAGTAGTCGGCCGCGGTGAGGTTGAGTCCGAAACCACCGGCTTTCAGACTGATCAGGAACACCTTGGTCCGCCCGCCGCTGAAGTCGTCGATGGCCTGCGCCCGGCCCCGCGCGTCCACCGAGCCGTCCAGATAGCTGTACTCGATCCCGGCCGCGTCCAAACGGTCGCGCAGGATCGCCAGAAAACCGGTGAACTGACTGAACACCAGCGCGCTGTGATCCTCGGCGACCAGTTGGTCCAGTTGTTCGATCAGGAAGTCCACCTTGGTGGACCCGGCCTCCATGGTCTCGGGATCGACGAGGCCGGGATGCAGGCTGAGCTGCCGCAGCAGGGTGAGAGACCGGAAGATCTGGAAGCGGTTCTTCTCCCACTCCCCCAGCAGGCCGAGCACCTTCTGCCGCTCGCGCGCCAGCCGGGTGTCGTAGATCCTGCGGTGTTTGGCCGACAACTCGATGGCCAGCACCTGCTCCTGTTTGGGCGGCAGCTCCTTGACGACCTGATCCTTGGTGCGGCGCAACAACACCGGCTTGATGCGGCGCCGCAGCAGCGCCAGGCGGCCGGGCTCGCCGTCGAACTCGATGGGCTTGCGGAAGTAGCGTTCGAAAATCTTCGGGCTGGGAAACAGGCCCGGCACCGTGATCGACAACAGCGACCACAGCTCCATCAGGTTGTTCTCCATCGGAGTGCCGGTGATGGCCAGTTTGAACGGCGCATCGAGTCGGCGCGCGCACTGGTGCGTCTTGCTGTGATGATTCTTCACGAACTGCGCCTCGTCGAGAATCATTCCGGCCCAGGCGATTTCGCGGTACTTGTCGTTGTCGATCCGCAGCAGCGTGTAGGTTGTGACGACGATGTCGGCCGCGGCGACCTGCTCGGCGATGGGCACCGCGCCGCGGGCTTCGGTACTCGACACGACGACGGTCGTGAGTCCTGGCGCGAACTTCGCACACTCGGCGGCCCAGTTGGAGGCCACGCTGGTCGGTGCCACGACGAGAAACTTGCCCGCACCCTGCTCGACGGCGCGGCTGACCAGGGCCAGCGTCTGGACCGTCTTGCCGAGCCCCATGTCGTCGCCCAGCACCCCGCCCAGTCCGTTGTCCCACAGGAACGCCAGCCAGTTGAGCCCGTCGCGCTGGTAGTCGCGTAGCTCGGCCTGCAGTCCGGCGGGCGTGGGCACGGCAACGGGCGGCTGTGCCGCGGCCAGCCGGGCCATGTTGTCGCGCCACTGCGCCAGTTCCCGGTCGACGACGCCGAGGCCCAGCAGCTCGGCCCACAACGTCGCGTTGAGCGATGCCGCATTCACCCGGTCGCCGTCGAGCTCGCCCAGCGCCTGTGCTTCGTCGATCAGCGACCGCAACTTGAGCAGCTCGGGGGTGTCGAGCCGGAAGTAGACCCCGTTCGACAGCAGCATGTGGGTGGCCCCCAGCGCCAGTTCCCCGATGACGGCAGACAGCGCCACGGAGTGGCCGTCGACGTCGATGGTGATGTGCAGGTCGAACCAGTCCTGCGCCGGCGCCTCGTCGGAGGACGCGGTGCCGAATCCGAGTTGCGCGCCGGCGACCGAGCGCCGGAATGCCGCGGCCCGCTCATCGATCTCGACGATGAGCTGTTCGTACCCGGCGAGCTGCGGCAGCACCTCGTGGCACAACACCGCGATCTGGGGCAGGGACAGCCGGCGCGACAGCAGCAGCGAGGCCAGCGGATCGTCCGTCGCCGACAGACCCGAGATCAGTTCCAGCGCCGGCGCGATCGCCCGCCACATCGCGTCCTCGGCGGCGTTGTCCCGGATACCGTTCGTGCGCGTGACACCCACCGCGTCGAACTCCTGACGCTGCCCGTTCACCTCGTAGCGGGTGCGCCACTTCACGTGGCCGTCGACCTCGCCGGCCGTGATGCTCAGGACGGGCAACGGCCCCACGATGTCCGGTTCGGCGAACAGCCCCTCGGGCATGTCGACGGCCACCGTCCGGCGCAGCCGCGGCAGCACGTCGACCGCGAACTCGGACAGTGCCTCGGGCGGGATCTGTACTTTCTCACCGCCGGCGATCAGCCGAAGCAGCGTGGGACCGGGCGCCGGTGCGAAGGCGCCGAGATGCAGGATGCCGTCCACCAATTGGTGGAAGCCGTGCGGCGTCGGGGTGCCCACCAGCCCGATGCCCTGGGGCGACCGCGGTTCGCCATCGACGACGAGCACCGTCGACATCTGCGCGCCGCCGGTGTCGGACACCACGAAGTCCAGCCGCAAACGGACGTCCTTGGCGAACTCCACGGCCCGGATCTGCGCGCCGGGAAGCAGCGTGACACCGGCCTCCACAGCCTGGTCCAGATCGGCCCAAAAGCTCTGTCCCACAGCCGAAAGCACCAACTGGTCGCTGCTGTACGGATAGTAACCGGGCACCGCGAGCACCAACGCCCGCAGCGCGCTGTACTGGTCCCGGTCGAACTCCCCCGGATCGGCCGCGTCGAACAGGCGCCGCCAGTTGATGCCGCTCTTGATCCAGTTTCCGCGCTTGCCGACCGTCAGCGCCCGGAGCGTCGCGATCGGCGTCGTGTGGTACCGGCCTGCAGGCAGCATCCCGAACTCCAGGGCCAGCGGCTTGCCGCCGGTGTCGGTGTCGGCGCCGGTCATCTCGTCGAGCAGCGAACCCAGCACCACCTGCCAGCGTTGTGGGGCCGCGCGGTCGGGTGCGCTCGGGACGGCCGCCAACAGCAGGGCCACCGCATGCTTGCAGTACCGCCCCACCGGGCAGGTGCAGACGGTGTACTCGATCTCCAGGCCGGTGCGGGGACCCGACAACGCCACTTCGACGTCGTAGTACTCGGACTTCGAACCCAGGCACGAGCCGGTGAGCGTGCCGTCGACCGGGTCGTACCTGGCGGCGACCACGCGCCCCTGGTTCGCATAGGTCTCGCCGCGGGCCAGGGTCTGTGCGTTGAAGGCACGAAGCAACTCGTGTGGCGCGAGCGCTAGCCCGGCCGTCGAGTCCGTGCCTTCCATGTCGTCACGATAACGGCCGGGACCGACAGTGGCTGGCCGGTCACCAGGTACTGCTACGCAGCACGATCTCGTTGGCCACCTGGGCCGTGAACTCCTCGGCACTGCGCCGGCCCATGAGCTCGGACATCCGGAATTCGCCGTAGATGAAGCGTTGTCCGGCCTGCGCCCGGGCGCGGGCATCGGCGCTTGTTACGACCACGGTGGTGTTGATCTCCACCGGCGGGCACCCGTCGCCCGACGCCCCGTCGGCGCGCGGATGGCTGCCGTCGATGGCCACCAGGGCGGTGAACCGATCCAGTCGGGTGGCCGCCAGGTGCCAGGCCAGCTCGCCCGCACCGCCGTCGGCGAACAACAGTGCCCACTTCACCCCGAGCGTATCCAGAATGCCGACAACCGAATTCACGGTCAGCCGGT
Source organism: Mycobacterium sp. SMC-16 (assembly GCF_046250085.1). Taxonomy (NCBI): domain Bacteria; kingdom Bacillati; phylum Actinomycetota; class Actinomycetes; order Mycobacteriales; family Mycobacteriaceae; genus Mycobacterium; species Mycobacterium sp. SMC-16. Next base: position 2,561,699 of record NZ_CP176427.1, on the reverse strand, counting down.
CGTCGGCCTCGATCACCACGGTGCGTAGCGATGCGGTGTGCAGCAATTCGCACAGGGCGCCCGTCGCCGGCTTGGTCGTGAGCATGACGACTGTCGTGGCGGCGTCGGGGCCAGACACGTCGACGGTGGCGCCGAAACCGTCGACGGTCGGGATGATTGGCATGACGCCACCGTAGCGAACACCACCGGACCGCCGGTACCGATATTCAGCAGCCGCCACCACCGCCGCAGCCACCGCCGCCCCCGCACCCGCCGCCACCGCAACCTCCGCCGCCGCAGCAGCCACTCGAGCCACCGCCGTCCGAGCACGCGGACCCGCCGGCGTCCCAGCCGCCGCCATCGGAGCCGGCGTAGCCGTAGCCGTAGGCGCCGGCCGCGCCCGCGCGCCGGCCTGTCCCCGCGCGGCGGCGGGCTGTCGCCGGCCCATCAGGATCGCCATGCCGACGATGATGCCCACGACCGCGAAGCACACGACCATCGGGATCCACGAGGAGTCCTGGTTTGCGACGGCTGCCAGCCGAGCCGCGCTGCTTGCGAGTGCCACGTTCATGATCTGCTCCGTCCGCTCGTCACTCAGGCCGTCGGCCGCGGGTTCAGGTCGAGGTAGGCCCGGCCGACCGTGGGCGCCGTGCCGTGCCGGTGCTGCCCGCTCTGACACAGCGTGTTCGCCACGACCACGACGTCGCAGGAATGACCGGTCGCCACGGCATCCGCCGCGGGCATGAATCCAGTTGTGCTCCAGGCAGACCCGTGGGCGCCGATGGCGATCAGGGCACCTGCCACGACGGAGACCGCCGCCCGGGAGAAATGGGTGTTCGCGTACATCGTGACCTCCTCGTGCCTGTTGATGAGCACATGGTTTCCGCGCGCCGGGTCCACCGGAAGACTCCGCGGCCCGCGCCGGGTCTTTCCTTGCACGATCCTCAGATTCGGCGCGAAATCAGCGGGTCCGCCCAGCACGCGCCCTACCATCGGCCCATGCGCGTGCTGCTCGTCGAGGATGACCAGGGGGTCGCCGCTGCGCTCGTCGAGCTGCTGGAACAGACCGGGCTCACCGTCACCCACACCACTCGTGGCGACGACGCACTCAATCGCGTCAAGGGCTGCGACCTCGTGTTACTGGATTTGGGCCTGCCCGACATGGACGGGCTGGACGTGCTGCGCACGCTGCGCCGGGCGTCGACCGCACCGGTCATCATCATGACGGCACGCGACAGCGACGGCGCCGTGGTGCTGGGGCTGCGCGCCGGGGCCGACGACTACCTGGTCAAGCCCGTCCGAAAGGCGGTGCTGCTGGCCCGGATCGAGGCCGTCATGCGACGCGTGCAGCGTGGCACGGGTCCCGTCGCGCGCCCGCCCGTGGTGGCCGGGCCGGTGACCATCGATCGCGACCGGCACGAGGTCACCGTGGCCGGACAGGCGCAGGCGCTGACCAAGACCGAGTACCAGATTCTGGCGACGCTGGCCGCCCGTCAGGGCGAGGCGGTCAGCCGCGAAGAGGTCATGCTCGAATGCTGGGGCACCGCGGTGGTGGGCCGCTCGCGGTCCCTGGATTTCTTCGTGGGCCAGATCCGGTCCAAGCTGGCCGGAATACCTCTGCACACCGTGCGCGGCTTCGGCTACCGGTTGGACCACTGACGTGGGTCTGCGGGTTCGTGCGCTCCTGATGACGCTGCTGCTCATCGCGACGGCGGCGTTGGCGATCCCGCTGGCCCTGAGCCTGGCCGACCACCGGACCAACGTCCTGCACACCGAACGCGAGCGGCAGCTGACGACGCTGGCCGACATCGCCGCCGGCGCGAGCGCCCTCGACACCGACCTGGTCGAGCGGTACCACCGCGTGTACGGCGAAGGCGCGTTGATCGTCGACGCGGACGGCCGGACATTGGCCGGCGCCGGGTTGTCCGGCACCGATCCGGGGGTGACGACCGCCGCGGAGCGCGCGGTGTCCGACGCTCCCGCCGCGCCCCGGACCCGAATCCTGCCGTGGACGCGGCAACCGATGTTGGAGGCCAAGGGAATTCGGCGCAACGGCGAGCTGATCGGGGCGGTGGTCCTGGGCGTCGACCCGGCCGCCGCCGCACACGACATCACCGTGGACTGGCTGTGGATCGCGGCCGGATGCATCGTGTTGCTCGGGGTTGCGGCCGTCACCGCCCAGAGCGTGACCCGGTGGGTGCTGCGGCCGCTGGTCGGGCTCGAGCGCGCCGTGGAGGACATGGCCGGTGGCATCGCCGGGCAGCCGGCTCACGTGTCGGGACCGCCCGAGCTGCGGCGCTTCACGTCGGCGTTCAACGCCATGGCACAGGCCGTGCACGCCTCGCTCGACCATCAACGCCGGCTCATCGCCGATGCCTCCCACCAGTTGCGCAACCCGCTGGCGGCCGTGCGGCTGCGGGCCGACACCCTGGAGGACCACGTCGCCGACTCGGGACGCCCGACCTACGAGTCGATGTCGGCGGAGCTGGACCGCCTGGAGAACCTGCTGGCCCAATTGCTGCGCCTGGCGCGCGCCGAGGAAGCCAGTCACAGCCACCGCACCGGTCTGGCTGCGGCAGTTCATGATTCAACAGATCTGGACAGTGTCGTCGAACAGCGGCTGGACTTCTGGCAGACCACCGCCGACCCCAACGAGCAGCGACTGCGCTTCGAGACCGCCCACCCGCACCTCGCCGTCCAGATGCCGCGCCACGATGTGGAGCAGCTCTTGGACATCGCGCTGGACAACGCGTTGCGCTACTCCGGTACGGGTACCACCGTCATCGTGTCGACGGTGCCCACCGACGCCGGTATCGATCTCACCGTCAGCGACAACGGCCCCGGCCTACCCGCCGACGCCGTCTCGCAGGCGGCCAACCGCTTCTGGCGCGGGCACGACGACAGCCAGGGCACGGGCCTCGGTCTGGCCATCGCCACCGAAATCGCCGCCGCCAACGGTGGATTGGCGTCGGTTGGCCGCTCCCCCGACGGCGGTCTCGCGGTCCGCTATCAGCTACCGGCGAGCACGTCATGACCCTGACCCGGCGCGCTTTCCTCGCCTCCTCGGCCGCGACGGTCGTCGCGGCCTGCCTGCCGAACGGCACGCGCGGCACCATCCGGCTGGCCGCGGGTGATCGCGGTGGTCTGTACCTGGCGGTCTGCGAAATCTTCGCCGAGCGCCTACGGGTGCGGTATCCCGGCATCACGGTCACCGTCATGTCCACCGCAGGCAGCGTCGACAATCTCGAGCTGTTGCGGTCCGGCCAGGCCGACATGGCGCTCGCGCAGGCAGACGTGGTCGAGCAGCGGTTGCGATCCGGGCCGGCTCCCGATGCGCCACTGGCGGTCGCGCGAGTCTACGAGAACTACGTACAGCTGGTCGTCCCCGACCACTCCGCCATCCGCCAGGTGAACGACCTTGCCGGACTGACGGTTTCAACGGGACCGGCCGGCTCCGGCGTCGCGGCCGTCACCACGGTGCTCTTTCGTGCGGCGAACCTGACCGACCGGCTCCGGCGCACCGAAATGCGCCTCAACGAGGCAGTGGCCGCGTTGGGCAACCACACCATCGACGCGCTGGTCTGGTCGGGCGGTATCCCGACGCCCGCCATCGCCGAGCTCGACAAGACGTTGCCGTTGCGCATCCTGGACCTGACGCCATGGGTCGCGCCGATGTCGGAACTGGCGTCCTACCCCTACCTGCTGCTGCGCGCGCCGATCGGCGCCTACGTTCCGGCGAACGTGTACACCATCGGCTCCGCCGATCTGTTGCTGTGCCAGCCCGGCCTGCCGAACCCCTTGGTGGCCGCCGCCGTCGATGTATTGGCCACGGACGCAACCCAACTCATGCCCCCCGAGGTTCGCGGTCTGCAGTACCTGCAACCCCCGTCGATGATCCAGACCGGCCGAACCCCGTTGCACCCCGGGGCGATCGAGCAATACCGCATCCTGCACGGCTGAGCGGGGCCGAAACATCGCCGTAACGCCGGCACCGGTTGGCCAGCGCGAAACCCGGACGCGCCATATTGTTCTTCAACATCCGGGGGCGCCTAAGGAGGCCGCAGTGCCAGAAGGACACGAAGCACTTACCGAGGACGAGCTGCTACTGGCCAAGCTCGGATACAGCCAGGAACTGCAGCGCTCCTGGTCCGGTTTCAGCAATTTCGCCATCTCGTTCTCGATCATCTCCATTCTCTCGGGGTGCTTCACCTCGTTCGGGCTGGGCTGGAACAACGGCGGACCGGCCGCGATCGCCTGGGGCTGGCCCATCGTCGCGGCGTTCATCCTCGTCATCGGCCTCTGTATGTCCGAGCTGGTGTCAGCCTTTCCCACCTCCGGCGGAATCTATTGGTGGGCAGCCAAACTCGGCGGCGCAAAGGCCGGTTTCTACGCCGGCTGGCTCAACCTCATCGGCCTGGTGGCAATCCTCGCGTCCGTCGCCTACGGCTGCGCGACGTTCATCGACCTCACCTTGGGCACCCTCAGCGCCGACTGGCTGGCGGGATACAGCCTCACCCGGACATTCGTCATCTTCGTGGCCATCCTCGGTATCTCGGCGCTGATCAACATCTTCTCCAGCCACCTGCTGGCGATCATCAACAACGTCTCGGTGTGGTGGCACGTCTTCGGTGCGGCTGCCGTCATCGGCATCCTGATCTTCGTGCCGAGCCACCACGCGAGTTTCTCGGACGTCTTCGCCAAGACGATCAACAACAGCGGCATGTTCGGCGGCGCCACCTCGGGCGCGGGCTGGCTGTTGGTCGTGCTGCCGATCTCGGTGATCCTCACGCAGTACACGATCACCGGCTACGACGCGTCGGCCCACCTGTCGGAGGAAACCAAGAGCGCGGCGGGCGCGGCCGCCAAGGGTATCTGGCGGTCCATCTTCTACTCGGCCGTCGGCGGCTGGATTCTGTTGCTGGCCTTCCTGTTTGCGGTGCAGGACGCCGACGGCGTGTCCAAGGGCGGCGGCGCCGTGGCCGCCATCTTCAACCAGGCGATGAGTTCGGGCTGGGCGACGGCGGTGCTGTTCATCTCGACGGCCGGCCAGTTCTTCTGCGCCGTCGCCTGCCAGACCAGCGCATCCCGGATGCTGTTCGCCTTCAGCCGCGACCGCGCGGTGCCGGGCCACCGGTGGTGGTCGGAGGTCAACAAGCACCGGGTGCCGACACACAGCGTCACGATCACCGCGGTCGTGGCCGCCGCGCTGACCCTGCCGGCCCTGGTGAAGGTCGACATCAACGGCACGCCCACCCCGGTGGCGTTCTACGCCGTCGTCTCCATCGGGGTCGTCGGGGTGTACCTGTGCTTCGCGGTGCCGATCTACTACCGCTGGCGCGCCGGTGACGAATTCGAAACGGGCAGTTGGAATCTGCGCGGCCACCACCGGTGGATGGCGCCGGTCGCGCTGGCCGAGATCACGATCACCTCGGTCATCGCGATGTTCCCGACATCCCTCGGCGGGGTGCCGTGGGACCCGAGTTTCGAGTGGAAGTTCGTGAACTACACGCCGTTGCTGGTCGGTAGCGTCCTGTTGCTGCTCTACGTCTACTGGCACGTGTCGGTGAAGAACTGGTTCACCGGCCCCATCAAGCAGGTCGAGGAGCCGCTCGACCCCTTGGAGCCCGTGGGCGAACCGAGTTGATCACGGGAGCAGGCTGCTCGCGATAACCGGACGCGCCGGCGCACCGGATTCGACCAGTCCCAGCACGGCGCCGATGTCCACATGTGCGGCAAGCAGATCGGCCATCACGTCGAGCTGCGCGTCGCGCAGGGCCGCGACGTTCACGTCGTCGGACACCACGAACCCACTGCGGCCGGCACCGGCCGCCACCTCGGCGAGCCAGGTCCGCCGCACGGCGTCGTTGTCCAGCAGCCCGTGCCAGTGGGTGCCGTACACCTGACCCCGCCGGATGCCGACCCCCAGCCAGTCCGGCTCCGCGCACCGCGCGAGGCGGCCGTGGTGAATCTCGTAGCCGTACAACGGGGTATCCCAGTGCTTCAGAGTCTTGTCGGCGTCGAACTCGATGTCGGCATCGAGCAGACCCAGACCGGCCACCCGGCCCGCGCCGGACTCGACGGTGTCGTGGATCGTCGAGCACAGCATCTGGAACCCGCCGCAGACGCCCAGCACCGCGCGGCCCGACCGGGCATGCGCGACAACGGCTTCCGCGAGTCCCCGGTCGCGCAGCCAATTCAGATCCGAGACCGTCGCCTTACTGCCCGGCAGCACCACCACGTCGGCGCCGGCCAGCTCGGCCGCGGTGTCGACCCAGCGGACGTGCACACCCGGCTCGCACGCCAGGGCCTCGACGTCGGTGGAGTTCGAGATGCGGGGCAACCGGACCGCGGCGACGGTCAGTGCCTCCGCGCCCCGCGGTGCCGCCGGCCGGCCCAGCTGTCCGCGCGGCGTGACCGACAGCGAGTCCTCGGCGTCGAGCCACAGGTCGTCGCAGTACGGGAGCACGCCGTAGGTCGGGCGGCCCGTGAGCGATTCCAGTTGCCGCAGACCGGGTTCCAGCAGCGCCGGATCGCCGCGGAACTTGTTGACCAGGAAGCCGGCGATCAGTTTCTGGTCATCGGGCTCGAGCACCGCCACGGTGCCGTACAGGTGCGCCAGCAGCCCGCCCCGGTCGATGTCGCCGACGACGACCACCGGCAGGTTCGCGGCGCGGGCCAGCCCCATGTTGGCCACGTCGGTCGCCCGCAGGTTGATCTCTGCCGGCGAGCCTGCGCCCTCGCAGATCACCACATCGAATTCGCTTCGCAACGAAGCCAATTCGTCGGCCACGACGGCGGCCAGCTGGGTCCGCCGGGTGAAGTAGTCCCCCGCTGCCACCGTGCCGGAGACGACGCCACGCACCACGAGCTGCGACGTCCGGTCCCCGCCGGGTTTGAGCAGGATCGGGTTGAACCGCACGCTCGGCGCCAATCCGGCGGCACGGGCCTGCATCGCCTGGGCCCGGCCGATCTCGCCGCCCTCGACCGTGACGGCCGAGTTGTTGGACATGTTCTGCGCCTTGAACGGCGCGACCCGCACGCCCTTGCGCGCCAGCAGCCGGCACAGGCCGGCCACCACCATCGACTTGCCGGCGTCCGACGTCGTCCCGGCGACCAGCAGCGCCCCGCCGGTCACGTCAGGGCAGGGTCAGGATTTCGGCGCCGTCGTCGGTCACCACGAGGGTGTGCTCGAACTGCGCCGTCCACTTCTTGTCCACGGTGGCGACGGTCCAGTCGTCGTCCCAGATCTCGTAGTCCAGCGAGCCGAGGTTGATCATCGGCTCGATGGTGAAGGTCATGCCCGGCTCCAGCACGGTCTCGACCTCGGGCTTGTCGTAGTGCAGCACGATCAGGCCGTTGTGGAAGGTCTCGCCGATGCCGTGCCCGGTGAAGTCGCGAACCACGTTGTAGCCGAACCGGTTTGCGTACGACTCGATGACCCGGCCGACGACCGACAGCTGCCGTCCCGGCTTGACGGCCTTGATGGCCCGCATGGTGGCTTCATGGGTGCGCTCGACCAGCAGCCGGTGCTCCTCCGACACGTCCCCGGCCAGGAAGGTGGCATTGGTGTCGCCGTGCGCGCCGTCCTTGTAGGCGGTGACGTCGATGTTGACGATGTCACCGTCCTCGATGACCGTCGAGTCGGGAATGCCGTGGCAGATGATCTCGTTCAGCGAGGTGCAGCAGGACTTGGGAAAACCCTTGTAGCCCAGCGTCGACGGGTAGGCGCCGTGGTCGAGCATGTACTCGTGCGCCACCCGGTCCAGGTGATCGGTCGTGACGCCGGGTGCGACGGCCTTGCCGGCCTCGGCGAGCGCCTGCGCTGCGATGCGGCCGGCGACGCGCATCTTCTCGATCACCTCAGGGGTCTGCACCCAGGGCTCGCTGCCTTCGCGCACCGTCGGCTTCCACGCGTACTCCGGACGCGGGATCGACTTGGGCACCGGCAGGGTCGGAGACACCTCGCCGGGGCGAAGCGCGGTACGAACTGACATCGTCCCAGCTTAACGGGCGCCGCAGTTAGCGGTCGCCGCGGCCGAACCAGGTCCGGCGCGGTCCGCGGATGTCGACCGAACCGAAGACCACCCGCCCGGTCAGGATGACGTGCGGAGTTCCATCGGCGGGCGCGTCCTTGCGGTGGTCGGTGGCACTGCCGACAGCAACCTCGACGTCGTCGATGGAGGCGCTGGCGCCGTCGGGCAGCCGAAGGTCCAGCGAGCTGAACTTGAGATCGAGTTCGATGACCACGATGGGCCCGCCGAACCGGGCCCGCGTCAGATCCAGGTCGATGGAGCCGACGCGGCGGACCAGCGCGAGCCGGGTCGGGACGACCCACTCACCCTGCCGCTTGAGCGACCCCATGACACCGCGCAGCTCGACGCGGTCGGCCGAGCCCGTCACGATCGCGTTGGGCGCGGGCAGGTCGCCGACCAGGACCGCCAGCTCGGCCTGCTGCCGGGCGAGGGCGACCAGCGCGGACCGCTCGGAGAACTCGTCCATGTCGATGAGCCCCAGGGCCACCGCGTTGTGCAGCCGCCGGAGCGTGCCGTTGCGGTCGGCGTCGGAGACGCGCAGGACCGCGATCTCGTCGCTGTTGGTCACCCAAACAGGTTACTCAGGCCAGATAATCCGGCGGCAGTCCCTTGAACATGTCCCGGCACATGCGCACCGCGGTCTCCGACCCGCCGCCGCCCACGATCAGGGCCGCGAAGGCCAGGTCACCGCGGTAGCCGGCGAACCAGGCATGTGAGCCACCCGAGAATTCGGCTTCACCTGTCTTTCCGCGCACGTCGCCGCTGGCGTGCAGATCCTTGGCCGTACCGCTGGTCACCACCAGCTGCATCATGGGCCGCAGGCCGTCGACCATCTTCGGGCTGATCGGCGCCGTGTTGCCGGTGACCGTGGTCGGGCGGCCCTCGATGAGCTGTGGGAGCGGGGTCTTGCCGGCCGCGACGGTGGCAGCCGCGAGCGCCATCCCGAACGGGCTCACCACGACCTTGCCCTGACCGAAGCCGTCCTCGGTGCGCTCCGCCAGGTTCACCGTGGGCGGCACCTTTCCGGTGACGGTGTCGATGCCGGCGACCTGGTAATCGGCGCCGATGCCGTACTGGGCCGCCGCGTTGGTCAGAGCCCGCGGTGCCATCCGGCTGGCGAGCTCGGCGAAGGTGGTGTTGCACGAGTTCGCGAAGGCTCGCGACATCGGCACCACCCCCAGATCGAACCGGTCGTAGTTGGGGATGGTCCGGTGCCCGATGTCGATGGTGCCGGGGCACCCGAGCAGGGTGTTGGGTCCGGCCATGTCCGATTCGATGGCGGCACCGGCGGTGACCATCTTGAACGTCGACCCGGGCGGGTACAGGCCCATGGTGGCGGTCGGGCCGTCGGCGTCGGCTGCCGCGTTCTGGGCCACCGCCAGGATTTCGCCGGTCGACGGCTTGATCGCGACGATCATCGCCTTGCGGCCCACCATGTTCACCGCATCCTGGGCGGCGTTCTGCACGTTGCGGTCCAGGCTGATGGTGATCGACGGGGCCGGCTTACCCGGTACCTCGTTCAGCACGTCGATGTCGGCGCCGTTCTGGTTGACGCTGACGACGCGCCAGCCGGCCTGGCCGATCAGCTGATCGGCCACCTGCTTCTTGACCTCGGTGACGATGGCCGGCGCGAATCGGGGGTCGGTGGGCACCATCTCGGGCTGCGGCGTGATGACCACACCGGGCAGATGCGCGAGCGCCCCGGACACCTTGTCGTTGTCCTCGCGACGCAGGGTGATCAGGTTCAGCGGCCCGGTGGACGAGCTCGCCTGTTCGGCGAGCCGCTGGGCGTCCATGGTGTTGTCGAACTGCCGCAGCACGTCGGCGACCACGCGGGAGGTCCGCATCAGCTCGCCCGCCGCGGAACGAGCATTCAGCGCGTAGTTGTAGTGGTACCCGGGTACCAGAACATTCGTGCCACCGAGTTCGTTGACCGACGCGCGGATCGGTTGGTCGGCGCGCAACTGGAAGCTCTGGTGCTCCCCCAGGTTGGGATGCAAATCCGTGCTGCCCCAACGGACTTGCCACCGGCCGTCCTGTCGGATCATGTTGAGCTGCCCGGTGTAGGCCCAGATGCGATCCTTGGGCAGGTGCCACGTGTACCGGTAGGTGATCTTGCCGGTGTCCTGGGTGTACTTGGAGCCGAGCACCTGCGCGTCGAGCTTGGTCGCCTGCAGGCCCGACCAGGCCTGGTTGATCGCGGTGCGGGCGTCATTGGGCTTGTCGGACAGCTCGGCGGCGGCGCCGGTGTCGCCGCGGCCGAGCGCGGCGAAGAACGCCTGCGCGGTGGGCTCGGGGCCGTTGGGTTTCGGGGTGCAGGCCGTCATCGCTCCTGCGACCGCCACCACCGACAACAACGCGGCCGAGCGTGAAACGGATGATGTGTGCGTTGCCATTGGAGCTGATGTTAGAAGTGTGACCAGCGCGCGGCACGGAGGCACACCGAGACGCAACCGTGACAGTTTTGTGAGATCCGTCGACCCCGGGACGGCATCGGCCCGGGGACGCAGCCGATCAACCGGCCGGCGGCGCGACGAGCGAAGCATCGTTCTGAAAAGCGCTACCATTCCGCGATGGGGCACAGCAGCGCTGACCGGATCGTCGCCGACCTGCGGACCTGGATCCGCGATGCCGCGCCGGGCACGCAACTCCCGTCGAGCCGCACACTCGTGGCGCGGTATGAGGCCAGCCCGGTGACGGTGCAGCGGGCCATGCAGACGTTGATCGGCCTCGGCCTGGTCGAAAGCCGGCCCGGCGCCGGCAGCTTCGTCAGGGGCGCTCGCGCCGCGCGCCCGTTGAATGTCAACTGGCAGGCCGGCGCCCTGCGAAGCGCCAATGCCCGGACCCCGAGCCTGCCCACCGCGTTGCGCGACATCACCCAGGACGCGATCGGACTGCACTCCGGCTTCCCCGCCGTCGACCTGCTCCCCGACCGCGCCGTGCGGACCGCGCTGGCTCGCGCCGCGCGCGCCGATACCGCGATGACCAGGTCCCCCGTCACGGGACTGCCGGCGTTGCAGACGTGGTTCGCCAACGAGCTGGCCGCGGTGACGCCGGCCGGAGTCGCCGCGCCCGCGCCGCGCGATGTCATCGTCGTCCCCGGTACGCAAAGTGGGCTGAGTTCCATCTTCCGCGCGCTGGTCGGACCCGGACAGCCCTTGATCATGGAATCGCCGACGTACTGGGGCGCGATCCTGGCGGCGGCACACGCCGGCGTGCGAACAGCCCCGGTCACCGGCGACGGCGACGGCCCTGACCCCGCCGACCTTGCCCGGGCTTTCACGGAGACAGGTGCACGCGTGTTCTACGCACAACCGAACTTCGCGAATCCGACTGGTGCGCAATGGTCTCCGGCCCGGCGCGAACAAATCCTGGCGGTGGTGCGAGAGCACGGCGCCTTCCTCGTCGAGGACGACTGGGCCCACGACTTCGGCATCGACAGCACCCCATTGCCCTTGGCGGCGTACGACGACGTCGGGCATGTGGTGTATCTGCGGTCACTGACCAAGAGCATGTCACCGGCGGTGCGGGTGGGTGCGGTGATCGCCCGCGGCCCGGTGCGCGACCGGATCCTGGCGGACCGGGCCGCCGAGTCCATGTACGTGAGTGGCGTTCTGCAGTCGGCCGCCCTGGACGTCGTCCTGCAGCCGGCATGGCGAACGCATCTCCGCAGCCTGCGGCGGCAGTTGCGGGAGCGCCGCGATCTGCTTGCGCACTGCCTGGCCGAATACGCGCCACAAGCCGTGGTGGACCACCTTCCCGCAGGCGGCCTGTATCTCTGGGTCCGGCTGCCCGACGACGTGGAGTTGGACCGACTGGTACGCGATTGCGCCGGCGCCGACCTCCTCATCCCCGATGGCATCGAGTGGTTTCCGGCCGAACCGGTCGGAAACCACACGCGACTCAGCTACGCCGGCGCGGATCCCGCGCGCTTCGCCGATGGCGTGCGCGTGCTCGGGCAGGCTTTGGCCGCTCAGTCGACCTGACGCCGCGGCCCCGGCGGCCCAAATTCCAATGGCTCAACCCGGGCGCCACTGCTATCGTCAAATGTGAAAATACAAAGTAGCGCTATCCGCAATCGGCTGGAACCGCTATCCGTGAACTCCGGCTTTGCCTGGGGCATGCTGGGCGTCCTCGCATTCTCGTTCACCGTCCCACTGACCCGCATCGCCGTGCAGCACGGGGCCATGTCCCCGTTGTTCGTCGGCTCGGGTCGAGCTGTCGTCGCCGCGCTGCTGGCCGCCGGAGCCCTCGCCGTCACCCGGCAGCGGCTGCCCCGCGGCGTCGAGTGGGGACGTCTGCTGATCGTGGCCGGCGGCGTGGTGATCGGCTTCCCGCTGCTGACGACGTATGCGCTGACCACCACGTCCGCCGCGCACAGTGCCGTCGTTATCGCGCTCTTGCCCGCGGCAACGGCCGTCGTCTCGGTACTGCGCACCGGGGAACGTCCGCCGAGCCGCTTCTGGTTCGCGGCAGCGCTCGGCGCGGTCGCCGCCGTCGCCTTCGCCGGCTTGCAGGGCGACGGCCTGGGGACGTTGCACATCTCGGATCTGCTGCTGATCGGCGCGGTGGTGGCCGCGGCGGTCGGCTACGCCGAGGGTGGTCTGTTGACTCGCGAACTCGGTGCGTGGCAGACGATTTCGTGGGCCCTGGTGGCTGCGTCCCCGCTCATGGTCGCGCTCACCGCGGTGTCGGTGGCCACGGGTCCGCCCGTCGCGGGCCCGACGGAATGGGCGTCGTTCGCCTACCTCGCCGCGGTCAGCATGTTTCTCGGATTCTTCGCGTGGTACCGCGGACTGGCGATCGGACCCATGGCACAGGTCAGCCAAACCCAACTGACGCAGCCGGTGCTGAGCATCCTCTGGGCAGCGCTGCTCCTCCACGAACGGCTCACCTGGCCGACGGTCCTTGGTGGCGGCGCCGTCGTCGTCTGCGCGCTCTCGGCGGTCCGCTCACGAACCGGCAATCCCGGGGCAACCGAACCAGCGGCATCACCGCACGCGGATGCGCGTCAGTCCAGCAGCACGGTGGCGTAGGTGCCCAGCTGACCGAACCCGATACGCCGGTAGATCGCCCGGGCCGGGGCGTTGAAGTCGTTGACGTAGAGGCTGGCGGTCCGGCCGCTGCGCAGCACCGCCGCCGCCAACGCCGCGGTGCCCGCGGCGCCGAGACCGCGGCCACGCCAGTCCGGGTGTACCCACACGCCCTGAATCTGACCGACCCGCGACGTCTGGGCGCCGATCTCGGCCTTGAACACGACCTGGCCGTCCTCGAACCGCGCCCAGGCGCGGCCCGCGGCGATCAGCCCCGCCAGCCGCCTGCGGTAGCCGCGGCCGCCGTCGCCCATCCGCGGATCGACTCCCACCTCGCCGATGAACATGTCCACTGCCGCAACGACATACGCGTCCAACTCGTCCATCCGGACCGGACGCACCGCGGGATCGACCGGGCACTGCGGCGCATCGGACAGGGTGAGCAGCGGCTGACAGTCCCGGACCTCGCGGGCCGGGCCCCACACCTGGGCCAGCTGCTGCCACATCGGCAGCACCAGCTCGGCGCGCCCCACCAGCGACGAACACCGCCGCGGCGCGCTCACCACCTTGTCGGCGAACACCATCATGTCGGCCGCGGTGCCCCGCATCGGGATCAGATTCACCCCGGCGAAGCACAGCGACTCGGTGGGCTGGCTACGGGTCCACAGCTCGCCGCCGATGGCCACCGGATCGAGGCCGTGGTCGCCCACGCGCGCGGCCACCATGCAGGTGCCGACCGGGTCCTCGTCGAAGACCTGCTGCACCTGGGCAACCTCGCGCACCACTGATATCCGGCGCGCATCTGCGATCCGGAACAGCGGAGGTGCCGACATTCACCGACCTTCTGCGAGTGTGACCTGGTTTGCTATTTGCGTCTGCCCGTGACCGCGATCACAAGACTGTGCTCAGCTTACGGTTACGACGGGCGAACCGCTCGCATCGGTTCCCGACTCGGCGGCGATTCGCATCGCCTCTTCGATCAGGGTCTCGACGATCTGCGACTCGGGCACGGTCTTGATCACCTCACCGCGCACGAAAATCTGGCCCTTGCCGTTGCCGGACGCCACGCCGAGGTCGGCCTCGCGCGCCTCACCCGGCCCGTTGACGACACAGCCCATCACCGCGACGCGCAGCGGCACGTCGAGCCCGTCGAGGCCTGCCGACACCGCGTTCGCCAACTTGTAGACGTCCACCTGGGCCCGGCCGCACGACGGGCACGACACGATCTCCAGGCCGCGTGGCCGCAGGTTCAGCGACTCCAGAATCTGGTTGCCGACCTTGACCTCTTCGACCGGCGGCGCGGACAGGGACACGCGGATGGTGTCGCCGATGCCCTCGCTCAGTAGCGCACCGAACGCGACGGCGCTCTTGATCGTCCCCTGGAACGCCGGACCGGCCTCGGTCACGCCGAGGTGCAACGGGTAGTCGCACTTGGCGGCCAGCTGACGGTAGGCCTCCACCATGATCACGGGGTCGTTGTGCTTGACGCTGATCTTGATGTCGCCGAAGCCGTGCTCCTCGAACAGCGAGGCCTCCCACAGCGCCGACTCGACGAGCGCCTCCGGCGTGGCCTTGCCGTACTTCTCGAGCAGCCGCGGGTCGAGCGAGCCGGCGTTGACACCGATGCGGATCGGGATGCCGGCGGCACCGGCGGCCTTGGCGACCTCCTTGACCCGGCCGTCGAACTCCTTGATGTTGCCCGGGTTCACGCGCACAGCGGCGCAGCCGGCATCGATGGCCGCGAAGATGTACTTGGGCTGGAAGTGGATGTCGGCGATCACCGGGATCTGGCTGTGCCGGGCGATCTCGGCCAGCGCGTCGGCATCCTCCTGCCGCGGACAGGCCACGCGCACGATGTCGCAGCCCGACGCCGTCAACTCGGCGATCTGCTGCAAGGTGGCGTTCACGTCGTGGGTCTTCGTGGTGCACATCGACTGCACCGCTATCGGGTAGTCGCTGCCGACGCCGACGTCGCGCACCATCAGCTGACGGGTCTTACGGCGCGGCGCGAGGGTCGGCGGGGCCGGCGGCTCGCTGCCGACGCCCGGCATGCCCAAACCGATGGAGGTCATCACGGTCTCCTACTGGAAAAGTCGAATGGGGTTCACAAAGTCTGCCGTCACGGTCAACAGCATGTAGCCGCCGACCACCACCAGCACCACATAGGTGGCCGGCATCAGCTTCAGGTAGTTCACCGGCGCCGCGGCGACTTTGCCGCGGGCCGCGCGAATCATGTTGCGGACCTTCTCGAAGGTCGCCACCGCGATGTGGCCACCGTCGAACGGCAGCAACGGCAGCAGGTTGACCGCCGCCAGGACGAAGTTCAGCTGCGCCAGGAAGAACCAGAACATCACCCAGATGCCGTGTTCGACGGTCTCGCCGCCGATCCGGCTGGCGCCGACGACGCTGATCGGGGTCTCCTTGTCGCGCTCGCCACCGGCGATCGAGTGGACCAGGGCGCCGATCTTGGTCGGAATCTTCGCCAGGGATTTACCCAGCTCGACGGACAGATCACCGGTGAAGGTGAACGTCGCGGGCACGGCCGTCAGCACGTTGTACTGCGTTGGTCCCGGCTGCGGCGCCGCGGTCACGCCGATGGCGCCGACCTGTGTCGCGGTCGCGGCTTCCTTGTCGGTGAAGCGCTGCGTCTGCTCGATGTCGACCGTGGTGGTGAGCGTCTGGCCGCCGCGTTCGTAGACGACCGGGACGGCGCCGCTCATGCCGCGGATTGCTTTCGCCATCTCCTCGAACGTGCTCACCGGC
Source organism: Mycobacterium sp. SMC-16 (assembly GCF_046250085.1). Classification (NCBI taxonomy): domain Bacteria; kingdom Bacillati; phylum Actinomycetota; class Actinomycetes; order Mycobacteriales; family Mycobacteriaceae; genus Mycobacterium; species Mycobacterium sp. SMC-16. The sequence goes on along the minus strand of NZ_CP176427.1, from coordinate 2,545,891 downwards.
TTGTCACCGACCTTGACGACGGTGTCCCCCGCCTTCAGGCCCGCCGCCGCGGCGGGTCCGGCGCCCGGATGCGGGCACGGCCCGAACAGGTTGTCGCCGGTCTTCGCCACCTGCGGGGCCACACAAGCGGTTTCACCGATCACGGCGCTGGTCGGTGCATGCAGGTCCGGCAGGCCCCACGACACCGCGATGCCGTAGATCAGCACCAGGCCGATGATGATGTTCATCGCAGGCCCGGCGAACAGCACCGCGACGCGCTTCCAGACCTTCTGCTTGTACATCGCGTAGGGCTCGTCCTGCGGCGCGATCTCGTCGACCGACGTCATGCCCGCGATGTCGCAGAAGCCGCCCAGCGGGACGGCCTTGATGCCGTACTCGGTCGAGCCGAGCCGGTTGGGCCGGTGCGTGGACCACAGCGTCGGGCCGAAGCCGACGAAGTACCGCCGCACCTTCATCCCGGTGGCCCGGGCCACCCACATGTGGCCGCACTCGTGCAGGGCCACCGATACCAGCAGACCCAGCGCAAACAGCGCGATGCCGATTGCATACATCATCGGGCGGGCACGACCTCCTGTGCGACGATGCGCCGCGCCCGGTCCCGGGCCCAATCCTGCGCATCAAGTACGTCATCCACGGTACTGGGTTCGGCGGCCCATTGATCCGCAGCGCCCAGCACATCAGCAACGGTCCGCACGATCGCCGGGAACCTGATCCGGCCGTCGAGGAACGCGGCTGCCGCCTCTTCGTTGGCGGCGTTGTACACCGCAGTCAGGCAACCACCACGGGTGCCGGCCTCCCGGGCCAGCCGGACCGCCGGGAAGACGTCGTCGTCCAGCGGCTCGAATTCCCAGGTCGAGGCCGTGGTCCAGTCGCATGCCAGGGCGGCGCCCGGCACGCGGGCCGGCCAGCCCAGCGCCAGCGCGATGGGCAGCTTCATGTCGGGCGGGCTCGCCTGCGCCAGCGTCGAGCCGTCGGTGAAGGTGACCATCGAGTGCACGATGGACTGCGGGTGCACCACGACGTCGATGCGGTCGTAGTCGATGCCGAACAGCAGGTGGGTCTCGATGAGTTCCAGGCCCTTGTTGACCAGCGACGCCGAGTTCAGCGTGTTCATCGGGCCCATGGACCACGTCGGGTGGGCACCGGCCTGCTCCGGGGTGACGTCGTCGAGGTCTTTGGCCGCCCAGCCGCGGAACGGGCCGCCCGACGCGGTGAGCACGAGCCGGGCCACTTCGTCACCGGTGCCGCCGCGCAGGCACTGCGCCAGCGCCGAATGCTCGGAGTCGACGGGCACGATCTGACCGGGCTGCGCCGCCTTGAGCACCAGCGGTCCGCCCGCGACGAGCGATTCCTTGTTCGCCAGGGCAAGCCGGGCACCCGAGTGCAGCGCGGCCAGCGTCGGCTTCAAACCGAGCGCGCCGACCAAGGAGTTCAGGACGACGTCGGCCTCGGTGTCCTCGACCAGCCGAGTGGCCGCGTCGGCGCCGGCGTACGTGACGTCCCCGATGCGCTCGGCGGCGGCGGGATCGGCCACCGCGATGTTGGTGACCCCGGTCTCGGCGCGCTGCCGGGCCAGCAGTTCCGCGTTGCCGCCGCCGGCCGCCAGGCCGACGATCTCGAACCGGTCGGGGTTGGCGGCGATCACCTCCAGGGCCTGGGTACCGATCGACCCGGTACTGCCGAGCACCAGGACTCGTAGCCGCTCACTCACGTCTCTATTGTGCCGCCCGATGCCCGCATTCGAGTAACGGTGGTCGACCGGATAAACGCGCGGCAACAACGTGGCCACCAACAAATACGACCGAGCGTCGTATGTAAGAATGTCGGCAATCCACCGGATCGTTAAGGAGTTGCCGTGGCCACCACCGAGGTCGAACGAAGCACCGGCGTCGATGTCGAGGACGTCCCCTCTGCCGAGTGGGGCTGGTCCAAGATGAACCGCGCCGTGATTCAGGCCGGTGGCATCCTGTCCGCCATCTTCCTGCTGGTGATGCTGCGCGGTAACCACGTCGGCCACGTCGAGGACGCCTGGCTGATCGGCTTCGCCATCCTCCTGCTGGTCATCGTCGTGCGCGGCTGGTGGCTGCGTCGTCGCGGCTGGATCCGCTGACCTCAGCCTTCACGACAAAGGCCACGAACTCCGGTGAGTTCGTGGCCTTTGTCGTCGGCGGGTGCTAGGCGGCGGGCTCCGGCGCCTGCTCGGGCTCGCGGTGCCTCTTGTCCGAATGGAAGAACGTGACGAGTGTCGTTGCGCCGCAGATAATTCCGACGGTGCCGATGAGTTGCGGGCCGGTGAGACGGTCGGCCAGCCCGCCGCCCACGCCGGCGCCGACCATGAACGACCCCAGCAGCGCGAGGTAACCGAGCCAGTCGTAGACGGTGCCCTTGCCGCAGATGTGCCGTTCGAGCCCCTGGCCCAGTTTGACGACCGTTCCGGTGACGTAACTGAGCGGTACCGCCACTTCACCGTTCTTGACGAAGCTGGTGTTCAGCGCGCCCACCGAGAAACAGATGATGAGGATGCCGGTGAAGTTGACGTCCTCGTAGTACCAGCCGTCCTCATAGAGCTCGACGACGGACGCCACCAACAGGCCGAAGGTCACCAGGGCCGTGGCCCCGTGCGGATGGTTCTGCCAGTACCTGCGCCGCAGGAACGACGCCACGAAGACCCCCGCCAGGAAGCAGGCCATCAACCACAACGCCGCCTGCGGCCCGGCTCCGGACACTTTCTGCCGTTCCGCGACGTCGAACCAGCCGAGCACGGCGCGTTCGGTGTTGCCCGTCATGAAGGTGACGAAGTATCCGGCACTGTGCAGGAACGCGACCGCGCCGATCATGCCGGCCAACCACGACAACAGCCACGACAACCGGGCCTCCGGTCCGATGGCGGCTTCCTTGCTCACAACCCTGTCGGGCGACTGCTCATCCACCGGCACATTATATACGGCAGGGTCGGCGGAGGGCCCGGATCAGACCGGCGCGGTCACCGGTCCTGCGGCCGGCAGGTGAAGCCGAGGCGAAACTTGCCGATCTGGATTTCGTCACCGCTGGTGAGTGGGAGGGCCTGAACCGGGGTCCCGTTCACATAGGTGCCGTTGAGGCTGCCGGCGTCGATGATCCAGTATTCGTCGTCCAGCCAACGGATTTCGGCATGGTGCCGGCTGACGGTGATGTCATCGAGAAACACCGCGCTGTCGGGGTGCCGGCCGGCGGCGACGACGTCGTCGGCCAGCAGGAACTGGCCGCCGGGTCCGGGGCCGCGGTTGATCACCAGGACACCCGAGCCCGGGCGCACCTCGGACGCCTTCCTGTGGACGGCGACGTCGTCGCCGAGGCGTGGCTCGTCGATCAGACTCATATCGGGTTTCCTTTTCCTGGATGGGTTTTCGAGGCGCTGCGGGTGGTGTGGCTGCGGGCGTGGGCGATGGCATCGTCCAAGTTTTCGATGAGATGGTTCTCGTGCCGCAGGGAGTCGATGATGCCGACGCCCGCGAGGAGATCCCGGTGCTCCGGCCTGACCCCTTTGATGATCACGGTGATGCCGCGTGCCTCGAGGTCTTCGACGATCTGCGTCAAGGTGTGCGCGCCTGTCGCGTCGAGCATGCCGAGCTGCGACAGCCTGATGATGACGACGGACGTCTCGGGGTGGTTGCCGTCGGTGATCGCGGTCGAAATCCGTTCGGCCGCACCGAAGAACATCGCGCCGTCGAGCCGCAGCAGGGCGATGCGCTCGTCGCCGGGCATATAAGGCCCCGGCAGTTCCTCCCGCGTGACACTGCTGCGGCGGGCCAGCGCGCGCAGCGCGAACAGTGCCGTGACCGCGATGCCGATCTCGACGGCCTGGATCAGGTCGAAGCAGACGGTGACCGTCGCGGTCAGCAGAAAAGTCACCGCGTCCGAACGCGTGGACCGCAGAATCCGGGTGACGGTGTGCGGCGAGATCATCCGGAACGCCGTCACCATCAACACCGCCGAGAGCGCCGCCAGCGGGATGGTCCCCACCAGACCGCTGATCAGGTACACCACGGCAAGCAGCACCAGCGAGTGCACGATGGCCGCCACGCGGGTCCGCGCGCCGGACCGCACATTGACCGCGGTGCGGGCGATGGCCCCGGTGGCGGGCATGCCGCCGAACACCCCGGAGGCGACCGACGCCAGTCCCTGCCCCACCAGTTCCCGGTTCGGGTCGTAGGGCCCGGTCGGGGACATCGTCGCCGCGACCCGCGCCGACAGCAGCGACTCGATGGCGGCCAGTGCGGCGATGGCCAGTGCCGCACCGAACAGGGAGTGCAGGACCGCCAGGTCGGCGTGCGGCCAGACGGGAGCGGGCAGCCGCGACGGCAGCGCCCCGATCCGCATGGCGGACAACCCGGTACCGGCCACCAGCGCGGTCGCGGCGACAACGGCCACCAGCGAGGCCGGCACAGCCGGATGCAACCTGGGCAGCACGATCATCAGGACCGCCACCAGCGCCGTGACGAGCAGGGCCGGCCGGGCCGCACCCGTGTCGATGTGCGAGACGACGACGCCCGCGGCCACCAGCGGGGACCGTCCGGCGGGTGCCGCCTGCCCGAATGCCGCCGGGACCTGCTGCAGGAAGATGATGGCGGCGATGCCGAGGGTGAATCCTTCGATCACCGGCCACGGGATGAACGTCACCGCACGCCCGACGCCGGTGACGCCGGCCACCACGACGATGACCCCGGCCAAGATGGTGACCGCGGCGACGCTGCCCAGTCCGTACTGCGCCACGATCGGCGCCAGCACGACCGTCATCGCCCCGGTCGGCCCGGACACCTGGACGTGCGACCCGCCGAACACCGCCGCCACCAGCCCCGCCACGACCGCGGTGACCAGACCGGCCGCCGCGCCGACCCCTGAGCTGATGCCGAACGCCAGCGCGAGCGGCAACGCGACCACCCCGACCGTCACCCCGGCGAGGACGTCACGCCGCCACGAGTGCCCCAGGCCGGCGTAGTCCGCGCGCGACGGCAGCAACCTGGTGATGCGGTCAGCGGCGAGCGTGGTCATCGGCTGGTGCCGATCGGCGGCAGCGAGCCGACGGCGTCGAGCTGATCACGTTGGGCGGCTAGGGTATCGGCGAGGAAGGTCCGCGCGATGAGCAGGAGTTCGGCGATCTTCGGATGGGCCAGCGTGTAGTAGACCGCGTTGCCGGCCCGATACCCGCTGACGACGTGATGACGCTTGAGCACCGCCAGGTGCTGGGACAGCAGCGTCGGCTCGATATCGCTGGCCGCGAGGATGTCGCTCACCGGCGTCGGACCGTCAGAGGTCGACAGGATTTCCAGCACCCGGATGCGCGCCGGATGCGCCAGCGCTTTGAAGAGGTTCGCCTTGATCTCGTACAGCGGCCGTTCGGGACCGTCGAGCACGCTGTCGACCATCTGCCGCACCCCTAATTGATGGATTGAAGAAATTCTCAATTCATCATAGCGCGTCGGACCGATCCGCCGGATCAGCTTCCCCCCAGACAACCCACAGGCTCGCGCAGCAAAATATTGTGGGCTGGGTAACATTCGCGACATGACCGTAGCCGACAACACGATCGACCTGGGCGATCAAGCCTCCTTCACCGGCTTACGGGCGTTGGGCCGCGGCCCGCTGATCCAATACACCTGGATCTACGAACATCCGGTCGACCTGGATGGCCTGCGTCGCCTGCACCGCAATCTGGGTAGCGGTGGCCTGCTGGGCCGCCGGATCGAACGGTCGCCGCTGCCGTTCGGCCGCCACCGGTGGGTCCGCTCCACCGGACCGGTTGACCTCGACGTCGCTCCCGGGACGCGACCCGTCGCCGAGGTCAACGACTGGGTCAACGAACGCGGTTACATCCCGGTCGACCCCGAACACGGCCCGCCGTGGCACCTCGGCGTGCAGCAACTCGAAGGCGGCGGCGCGGCGGTGTCGCTCGTGGTGTCGCACACCGTCGGTGACGGCCTGGCCATCGCCGAAGCCGTCGCCGACGCGGTCAACGGGTCGCCGCGCGATCTCGGCTACCCGATCGCCGGCGCCCGCACCCGGCGCGACGCACTGCGCGAAGACCTCCGCCAGACGGTGCGCGCGGTGCCCAGTTGGTTCAAGGCCGTCGTCGGCGCCGCCAAGATCGCCCGCGACCAGAAGGGCGACCTCGCGGCGTCGGCCAAATCGGTGAGCGCGCCGGTGTCCAGCGGGAGCACCACGCCGGTGACGCCGCCGTTTGTCACCGTCCACGTCGAGATCGAGGAGTGGTACCAGCGCGCGAAGGCCCTCGGCGGCACGAGCAACGTCATGTTCGCCGCGCTCGCCGCCCGGGTCGGGCAGGTGGTGGGCCGGTTGGGCGACGACGGCCGGGCCATGCTCTCGTTCCCCGTCAACATCCGCACCGAAGGCGACACCCGGGGCAATGCGCTCAGCACCATCACCGTGATGGCGGATCCCGAGAAGGTCAGCACCGACCTGTCCGAGTTGCGCGGCGACATCCGACGCGAACTCGCCGGTGTCGACGAGTGGACCCGGATGATGCTCACGCCGCTGCCGCTCACTCCCCTGGTGCCGAAGTTCGCGGTGCGGCGCCTGGAGAAGATGGTGCTCAAGGTCGGCAAGCCCATCGGCTGCTCGAACCTCGGCGTGTTCCCGCCCGCCTTCAACCGGCCCGACGGCACCGACGCCGACAATTTCCATGCCCGCCTGGTCGAGCCGGGATTGACGCCGGTGGACCTCGAACGCCTGAACGGCCACCTGTTCCTGGTGTTGTGCCAGACGCCGACGTCGATGATCGTGACGGTCACCGCATGGGAACCGGGTGAATCGAACACCAAAGCGGCACTGGCAGATTCCACCCGTAAGGCGCTGGACGAACTGGGCCTCACCGGAACCGTCGACTAAGTTACCGAGTAGTACCATCGGTTTCGTGGACAGCGCGGCGAGCAATCAGGGCGGCTCCGTCGAGGACGCCTCGACCCCCAGCCGAATCCTCGTGGCCACCGCGGAAGTGCTTGCCCGTCAGGGCCAGACCAAGCTCAGCCTGTCCGAGGTGGCGACGCAGGCCGGCGTGTCCCGGCCCACGCTGTACCGCTGGTTCGCGTCGAAGGAAGAGCTGCTCGAGTCGTTCGGGCGGTACGAACGCGACCTGTTCGTCGACGGCATGACCGCGGCCACGGAAGGACTACGCGGCAGCGAAAAACTTGATGCCGCACTGCAATTCATCGTGCAGTACCAGAAGACCTATTCCGGCGTGCGGGTCATCGACATCGAGCCCGAGGCGGTGCTGGCGCAGCTGCCCAGCGTCGTCCCGACCATGCGCGCCCGGCTGCAGAAACTGCTGTCGGGACCGAACGCCGAAGTGAAGGCCGCGACGGCCATCCGGATCGCGGTGTCGCACTACCTCGTCCCGAGCGACGACACCGAACAGCTGCTGGCGCAGCTGCGGCACGCTGTCGGTCTGCGCTAGCCGACTAGCCTTCAGCCGCCAATTGCCCGCAGGCAGCGGCGATTTCGCGGCCGCGGGTGTCGCGCACCGTGCAGGAGACGCCGGCAGCCTGCACCCGGCGCACGAACTCGCGCTCGACGGGCTTCGGGCTCGCGTCCCACTCGCTGCCCGGCGTCGGGTTCAGGGGAATCAGGTTCACGTGCACCAGCGGCCCCAGCGCGCGGTGCAGCTTCTTGCCCAGAAGGTCTGCCCGCCAAGGCTGGTCGTTGACGTCGCGGATCAGCGCGTACTCCACCGACACCCGGCGGCCGGTCACGTCGGCGTAATACCGTGCGGCGTCGAGGACTTCGGAGACCTTCCACCGGTTGTTGACCGGCACCAGGGTGTCGCGCAGCTCGTCGTCGGGCGTGTGCAGGGACAGCGCCAGCGTCACACCCAGCTTCTCGTCGGCGAGTTTGCGGATCGCTGGTGCCAGGCCGACGGTCGAGACCGTCACCGACCGGGCACTGATTCCGAAACCGTCAGGAGGTGCTGCAGTAATTCTTCGGACGGCCGCCACCACCCGGTTGTAGTTGGCCAGCGGCTCCCCCATGCCCATGAAGACGATGTTGGACAGCCGGCCGTCATGCTCGTTGCGCATGGCGGCCGACGCCGCCCGGACCTGCTCGAGGATTTCGGCGGTCGAGAGGTTCCGCTTGAGGCCGCCCTGACCGGTGGCGCAGAACGGGCAGGCCATGCCGCAGCCGGCCTGTGACGAGATGCAGACGGTGTTGCGCTGCGGGTAGCGCATCAGCACCGACTCGAACGTCGTGCCGTCGACGGCGCGCCACAGCGTCTTACGGGTCTCCCCGGCGTCGCACTGGATTTGCTTCGCGGGGGTGATGAGGTCGGGGAACAGCGCCGAGGCCACCTGATCGCGCACCGAGGCGGGCAGATCGGTCATCTCGTGCGGATCGGCGATCAGCCGGCCGTAGTACTGGTTGGCCAGCTGCTTGGCCCGGAATTTCGGCAGTCCCAGCTCGGCGACGGCCTCGACCCGACCGTCGGCGTCGAGGTCGGCCAGGTGCCGCGGCGGCATGCCGCGGCGCGGTGCATCGAACACCAGAGGAAGGGAAACGGCCATAACGGGTTCCAGTATCGCATCGACCGGACGCCGCCGAAGAAATCACAGCCGAAAATCATTGGACCCCAGCCCGCTGAACACGCACCATGGCCCCATGCCACCCCGTCCCGCGTCGCTCCTGGCCTTCGTCTATGCACTGGGCTATCCCATTGGCGCCCTTGCTGTTTCGGCCCTGGCACCCATGGCGACGCTGGTGTTCCGGTTCGGCCTGGCGGCCGCGATCCTGACCACCTGGGCACTGGCCGCGCGTGTGAAATGGCCCACTGGCACGCGGCTGGTTCATGTCGTGATCAGTGGCCTGCTGACCCAGGCCGTGCAGTTCATCTGCCTGTACCTGGCGCTGATGCACGGCGCCCCCGCGGTGCTGGGTGCCGTCGTCATCTCGATGAACCCGGTCGCCACCGCGCTGCTGGCCGCCCTCTTCCTGGGCGAACGACTGACCGTCATGCGCGTCGCCGCCCTGATCCTGGGCGCGCTGGCGGTGCTGGCCGCGTGCGCCCAGCGGCTGCTGATGGTCGGTGGCGTCGACGCCGTGATCGTGTTGCTGGTCGTCTCTCTGCTGGCTCTGGCCTCCGGCGGCGTCTACCAGCAGCGGTTCTGCCGCGGCGTGGATTTCCGCGCCACCGCGGCGCTGCAGAACGCGGCGTCGCTGGTCCCGGTGGCGATCATGGCCGCCTTCATGCCGTGGACGGTGACCAACCTGCACACCGCGGTCCTGGCGGTGGGAGCCGTGGTGCTGCTCAACGCGACGTTGTGCATGACGCTGTACGTGCGGGCGATCGACCGCTACGGCGCCGCCGCGGTCGCCATGCTGTTCGCGGTCATCCCCGCGATCGCCGGCGTGCTGTCCTGGCTGTTGCTGGGCCAGCGTCCGGACCTCGGCGTGGTCGTCGGCCTGGTGCTCGGCGCGCTGGCGTGCTGGCTCAATTCGCGAGCCGTGGCACGGACCGTCAGGCCAGCAGCTCCAGCACCAGCCACGCCGCGACCCCAGACGGGAGAATCGAGTCGATCCGGTCCATCAGACCGCCGTGACCAGGCAGCAGAGTGCCCATGTCCTTGATCCCGAGGTCTCGTTTGACCTGAGATTCCACCAGGTCGCCGAGGGTGCCGGTGATGACGAGCATGATGCCGAGCGGTACGCCGACCCACAGCGGCCGGCCGGCCAGGAAGTGCACCGACAGCACCGAGACGGCGATGCTGAACAGCAGCGACCCGCTGAAGCCCTCCCAGGACTTCTTGGGGCTGATCGCCGGCACCATCGGGTGCTTACCGAACAGCACGCCGGCGGTGTAGCCGCCGATGTCGGAGGCCACCACACCCAGCATCATGCAGAACACCTGCATGGCGCCTTCGTGGTAGCCGCCGTGGTGCGGGTAGATCAGCAGCGCCGTGAAGGCGCCGAACAGCGGCACCCAGGCCGCCAGGAAGATGGTCACGGAGACGTCGCGGGTGTAGTTGACCGGCGCGGCTTTCAGCCCGCCCGACAGCAACCGCCAGATCAGACAGAGCGCGACCGTGGCGCCGAACGCGCCGAGCGCGCCGGCCTCCCGGAATGGCCAGGTCAGCCAGATCATGGCCTGGCCGCCGATCAACAGCGGAATCACCGGCACGGCGTAGCCGCCTTCACGCAGCCGCCGCACCACCTCGTGGGTGGCCAGGGCTATGGCCAGTGCCACCAGCGCCACCCACAGCTGCGGGGCCCACAACAACGTCGCGATGACGGTGCCGCCGAGCACCACGCCGACGGAGATGGCCGCGGGCAGATTGCGGCCGGCGCGCGATGTCTTCTTGGGCTCCCCGGGCGGAGCGGTGTCGGTGGTCACGAAAGTCACGGCTGGGAGGTGCTAGACCTCCAGCAGCTCGCCTTCCTTGTGCTTGACCAGATCGTCGATCTGGGCCGTGTAGGTGGCGGTGGTCTTGTCGAGATCCTTCTCGGCGCGCGCGACCTCGTCCTCGCCGGCCTCGCCGTCCTTCTTGATCCGGGACAGCTCGTCCATCGCCTTGCGCCGGATGTTGCGCACCGACACCTTGGCGTCCTCGCCCTTGCCCTTGGCCTGCTTGACCAGTTCCTTGCGGCGTTCCTCGGTCAGCTGCGGGATGGAGATGCGGATGACGCTGCCGTCGTTGCTCGGGTTGACGCCGAGGTCCGAGTTCCGGATCGAGTCCTCGATCGCCTTGAGCTGGCCCGCCTCGTACGGCTTGATGACGACCAAGCGCGCCTCGGGGACGTTGATGCTCGCCAGCTGGGTGATGGGCGTCATCGAGCCGTAGTACTCGATGTTGATCCGGTTGAACATGCCCGGGTTGGCCCGGCCGGTGCGGATCGACCCCAGGTCGTCACGGGCCACAGAGACGGCCTTGTCCATCTTCTCTTCGGCATCGAAGAGGGTTTCCTCGATCACTTCTTTTCTCCCGTCAGTCCCGCTCGCCCCGCCCCAGCCCTAGCTGGAGACCAGCGTTCCGATCTTCTCACCCGCGACGGCGCGCGCGATATTGCCTTCGGTCAGCAGATTGAAGACCAGCATCGGCATGCCATTGTCCATGCACAGGCTGAACGCGGTGGCATCGGCGACCTTCAGGTCGCGTTCCAACACCTCGCGGTGGGTGATGTTGGTGATCATCTGGGCGTCGGGCACCTCACGCGGGTCCGCGGTGAACACGCCGTCGACGGCCTTGGCCATCAGGACGACCTCGGCACCGATCTCCAGCGCACGCTGCGCTGCGGTGGTGTCGGTGGAGAAGTACGGCAGGCCCATGCCGGCGCCGAAGATGACGACGCGGCCCTTCTCGAGGTGCCGGCGCGCCCGCAGCGGGATGTACGGCTCGGCGACCTGCCCCATGGTGATGGCGGTCTGCACGCGGGTGTCGATGCCTTCCTTCTGCAGGAAGTCTTGCAGCGCAAGGCTGTTCATCACGGTGCCGAGCATGCCCATGTAGTCGCTGCGGGTCCGCTCCATGCCGCGCTGCTGCAGCTGCGCACCACGGAAGAAGTTGCCGCCACCGATGACGACGGCGACCTGGGCGCCGGCGCGCACCACCTCGGCGATCTGCCGGGCGACCAGCGCGACGACATCGGGGTCCAGACCCACCGCGCCGCCGCCGAACATCTCACCACCGAGCTTGAGCAGCACCCGCTGGTAGGCCGGCCGGATCAAACCGTGGCCACCGTTGTCTGCCTCGTTGTCTGGGCTGGCCATCAGACTCCTTCGGTCCCCACACGTCACAGCTGCCACGGCGATCGGCAGCGGCTCCATCCTGCCTCATGGCGATCGAGCCGGAGGCAAGGAGGGTGGAACCCGATGGGCGGACGGCCACCTGGCGGACTACCCCAGGTGCGCCTGCAACAACCACGCGCGAACCGACTTGAGTCCGTTCGGCTCGTCCCGGACGTCGACGTCGGCGAATCCCGTACCGGGCGCTCCCATCGTCCCGAAGCCCGCGGGCATGTTGCCGTGGATACGGGCCGGCGAGATGTCATCGATCACCCAGTACTTGCCGACGACGTCGCGCAGCTCGTCCTCGGTCACCGGGTTGGCCGGGCCGGCAGGCATGCCGCCGCGATCGAAGACCAGGACGAGGTACGTCGCGCCGGGAGCGGCGGCCCGCACGATGGAGCGCTGGTAGCCGTCCCGGAGCTCGACGGGCATGGAGTGGAACAGCGTGCTGTCGATGATGGTGCCGAAGCGGCCGTCGTATCCGGTGAAGTCGCTGATGTCGGCGACCGCGAAGCTGGCGTTGTGCGCGCCGCGGCGGGCGGCCTCGGCCCGGGCCAGTTCGATGGCGGTGGCCGACTGGTCCAGACCCACAGTGGTGAAGCCACGCTCGGCCAGGTAGATCGCGGTGGCGGCCTCGCCGCAACCGGCATCGAGGACGTCGCCGTGGACCTTGCCGGCGTCGATCAGCGCGGCGATCTCGGGCTGCGGCCTGCCGATGCTCCACGGCGGCCGGGCACCCATCTCGGGGGCCTCGCCGCGGTACGCGCTTTCGAACAGGGCATCTGTGGGTCTGGTCATACCTCCGGTCTATCAACGGGGTTGATATATGTCAATATAATTGACATGTTCGAAGGTGAAGAAGCTCCCCTGGGCTATCTGCTCAACCGGGTCGCCACTGCTCTGCGCGCCGAGATCACCGCCAATGTTCTCGACCCGATCGGCCTGACCTTCCCACAGTTCGTCTGCCTGCGGATGGTCGACAACCGGCCCGGCATGTCCAACGCCGAGATGGCGCGGTTCGTCGGGGTCTCGCCACAGGCGATGAACATCGTGGTGCGCGCGCTGCAGGACCGCGAGCTGATCACCCGGCCGTCGACCGTCGCTGCCGGACGGTCCCGGCCCACCGAACTGACCCGGTCCGGCCGTACCCTGCTGAGCAAGACGGTCGCCGGAATCCGCGCCGCCGACGACGCCCTGTTGGCCGACCTGAGCCCGGCCCAGCGCCGGCAGTTCCGCGAGACGCTGACGAGCCTGCTGCCGCCCGAATAGCGGCGATCAGAGAATCGCGGCAGCGACGATCAGGCCGAATGCCAGATACGAGGCCGCGACGTCGAGCACCACCGGGGAGAACTTCTCCTCGTGGAGCATCTCGCCGATGTCCAGGCCCTTGACAGCACCGATGAGGCGCACCGAAAGTGCCTGTGCGGCAATGCCGACCAGGCCGAAGACCAGGGTCTTGATCAGACCGGCCGCCAGGTCACCCGACGAGCTGTAGATGGCCAGCACCACGATGAAGGCCATCGACACCACACCGGAGGCCGCCACCGCCGCGGCATTCGGCCGCCCCGACCGGACCAGGTCGCGCAGCGGTCCCGGGGTGGTCCAGTCGATCACGAAGAAGCCGAGGATCATCAGCGCGCCGCCGACGATCGCGTACAGCGCGATGGCCGACGCGCCGTGCCCGACGATCGACCAGTAGTCGTTGCCAAGAGCGGTGAGGGTCATGAAGTTCGTTTCCTTCCGGTCACTGCGGGATGCGGTGGGGCACAAAGGCTGCGCCGTTGTCGGTGACCAGACCCGAGGTCTCGCGGATACCGAGTCCGGCCGATTCGTCGCCGACGATCCAGGCGCCCAGCGCGGGACGCATGTCGTCGAATTGCGGTAGCGGATCGAGCAACTGGTACACGTAGCCCTCTTCGCCGTACACGCCGCCGGTCTGGGTCTCGTAACCCGCGCCGACGATCGTGACGTTCGCCCCTTCGCGGCCGAGCTTGGGCTTGCGGACGTATTCGGTCAGCTCGTGCGGATCATCGATGTACGCCGGAAGCAGGTTCGGGTGCCCGGGGTACATCTCCCACAGCACCGCCAGGATGGCCTTGTTACTCAGCAGCGATTTCCACAGCGGCTCGATCCACATGGTCTCCGGCAGGGATTCGGCCGCGTACTTGCCGAATTCGTCGTCGAGCACCCATTCCCAGGGGTAGAGCTTGAACAGCGTCGAGATCGGCGCCTCTTCCAGGTCGACGAACCGCTGCAGGTCCCGGTCCCAGCCCAATTGCTCGATGGCCAGGCCGACGGTGTGCAGACCGGCCTCGGCGGCGCACTCCTGGAGGTAGGCCAGCGTCACGTTGTCCTCGCCGCTGGTGTCGGCGGACGACCAGGTGAAATGGGTTTCGTTGCCGGGCAACCGATCCTGGATTTCCTTCCACCGTTCCACCAGCTTCTCGTGCAGCGAGTTCCACTGGTCGTCGGCGGGAAAGACATCGGTCTTCCAGTACCACTGCAGGATCGCGGCTTCGAGCAGCGACGTCGGGGTGTCGGCGTTGTACTCCAGCAGAACCGGGGGCCGGCGCCCGTCGTAGCGCAGGTCGAAGCGGCCGTACAGGTGCGGGTCGCTACGGCGCCACGACTTTTCGATGTGCGGCCAGCTCCACTCGGGGAGCCCGAAGTCGCGGTAGCGCTCGGTCAGGACGATGTTCTCGACGGCTTCCAGGCACATCGAATGCAGCACCTCGACCGAGGCCTCGATCGAGAGCACCTCGTCCATCTCGAACACGTAGTGCACCGACTCGTCCCAGTAGGGCCGCATGCTGCCGTCGGCGCTCGTGGCGGGAGTGTCGAAACACATGCCCTGGTCGGCGATGATCTTCTGCCACCCCGGCCGCGGGGTGCTGCGTTCGCGCCGCATCAGCTGCCGGAGCTTCCACTGCTCGATGAGCCGAAGCCGCCGCGCGACACCGACGACCCCGACTTGGAGATGGAGGTCCCGGATTTCGTTGTGGCCGTGGTGCCTTTCGGCAGGGTCAGGGTGCCGCCGTGCGCGATGCTGCCGACGCCGCTGTTGGAGCCGCCGTAGTAATAGCGATACGACGATCCGGCGTAGAAGAACGTGCTGCCGCCCGAACTGTGCCCGCTGCTGCAGTAGCTGTCGGGCACCACTTCGTTGGTGCCGTCCTTGACGCAGGACGCACCGATCCGGTCGTCACGGTGGAAGATCGCGTAGCCGGCGGCGACCACCGCAACCACGCCGACGCCGACCGCCGAACCGATGAGAACCTTCTTGCCGGTGGCCGCACGCTTGCGCGCCTTCTCGGCCTTCACCCGCTCGATCTCTTCTTCGGCCTCACGCGCCTTCTGCGCCTTGTCTCGGGCCCGCGCCTCGGCGACACTCGGCTGCCGCGGCTTGGCCGTGGCCGGGTCCTGCCAGCGGACCGACCCCTGCGGGTCCTGCGGCGGCGGGGGCGGCTGAAATTGCGGAATCTCCGGGGTGGGATTCGGCGCGAGAGTCGCCGGAGGTACCGGCGGCGGGCTCGACTCGGACCCGGGCGCAGGCTCCGGCCCGCCACCTTGAGCCGACTTTTTCCACGGCTGCCTTTCAGCCCCGTTCTCGGGCCCGACAGTCATGCACACCCCCAATTGACGCAACCTGTGAGACAGCATAAGGCTGGCTGCCCGACAAAGCGGCCGTTGCCGCCGCTTCCGTGGTGCGGAAGTTTCCGTGGCGGCAGCCGTCCGGCCAGTGCCGGCAGCGGCGTGACGCCGCCCCAGCCGATCCCAGCGAGCTGACGCACGCCCGCGCCTTACCCGCAGATTTCCGGTTGTGAGCCCGGACACCGGCTTGCCGCGCGCGCGAACGCGCAGTGTAAACACGTAGTTTCCCGGCCGTAACGTTCCATTTGGACTACTGCCATATGGAAGTAACTGGTGCTAATTTCCGTTCGACCCGGCCGCTGCAGGTCGCGGACCGGTCCGGTCATCGGCGCCCGCATCCGACCTGCCTGCCTGATGCATTGCATCACTGGCGATTACGACGGATTCGACAGGAAACGCCTTCATGACTACCGAGCAATCCTTAGACGAAGTGCACGGCCAACCGATGGCCGCGGCCCGCGTCGGCCCGTGTGTCAGCGGTCACGTATTTCCCCAGGTTTGAGGGGTTGTCCGTCACGTAATTCCCCACCCTGGCTGTCACGTAATTCCCCACCCTGGGCGGTGTGTCTGCCTGGTGTGGGCCTCGTTTACCGGTTCGCTCTGCATCCATCTGATGGTGGATGGAAGGGCGCTGATGGCGAGGAGAAGTATCGTGATGCTCGATTTGGTCGAGTTGTTCACCCACTGGCACGCGGGCCGTTCGCAGGTCCAGTTATCGGAGTCGCTGGGCATTGACCGCAAGACCGTCCGCAAATATTTGGCTCCGGCGGTCGCGGCGGGTATCGGCCCGGGTACGGAGCCGCTGACCGCGCCACAGTGGTCGGAGCTGATCGGCGGGTGGTTCCCGGAACTGTCCGATCCTGCGGCGCGGGCGCTGACCTGGCCGCTGATCGAACCGCACCGGGACCAGATCAAGACCTGGCTCGATGCCGATGTCACGATCGCCACGATCGCTCAGCGGTTGCGGGACGAGCATGCGGTAGCGGTGTCGGAGTCCTCGGTTCGGCGTTGGATCGCAACACATTTCGCGGAAGAGGTGGCACGAGCGAAGGTGACCGTGCCGCGCGGGCCGGTCGAGCCGGGCAGTGAAGCGCAGATCGACTACGGTCGCCTGGGCATGTGGTTCGATCCCGCGGTGGGCCGCCGGGTGGCGGTGTGGGCGTTCGTGATGGTGTTGGCGTGTTCGCGGCACCTGTTCGTGCGCCCGGTGATCCGGATGGACCAAACCACCTGGTGCGCTTGCCATGTCGCGGCGTTCGAGTTCTTCGGCGGGGTCCCGGCCCGGTTGGTGTGTGACAACCTCAAGACCGGGGTGGACAAACCCGACCTGTATGACCCGAAGATCAACCGCGCCTATGCCGAGCTGGCCACCCACTACGGCACCCTGATCGACCCGGCGCGGGCGTTCAAACCCAAAGACAAACCCCGCGTCGAACGGCCCATGCAATACATCCGGGATTCGTTCTGGCGCGGCCGCCAGTTCGACGGGCTGCCCGCGATGCAAACCGACGCCCAGCGCTGGAGCATCGAGGTGGCCGGGGCGAGGTCGTGTCGGGCACTGGAGGGCGCGCCGCCGTTGCGGGTGTTTGAAGCGATCGAAGCCAGCGCGTTGATCGGGTTGCCGCCCAGAGTATTTGAACTGTCCACCTGGTCGATCGGCACCGTCGGCACCGACGCGCACCTCAAGGTCGGCAAGGCGTTGTACTCGGTGCCGTGGCGGCTGATCGGGCAACGCCTGCATGCCCGCACCGCCGGCGACGTGGTACAGGTCTTTCACGCCGATGCGGTGGTGGCCATCCACGTGCGCCGCCCATCGGGGCGCTCGACCGACTTCGCCCATTACCCGCCGGAGAAGGTCGCGTTCGCGATGAAAACCCCGACCTGGTGCCGGCGCACCGCCGAACTGGTCGGCCCGGCCTGCGTCGCGGTGATCGCCGCGTTCATGGCCGACAACGCCATCCACCATCTGCGCGCCGCGCAAGGAGTGCTCGGGCTGCGCGACAAACACGGCTGCGACCGGTTGGAGGCCGCGTGCGCCCGCGCCATCGCCGTCGGTGACCCGTCCTACCGCACCATCAAAGGCATCCTGGCCGCCGGCACCGAACACGCCGGCGACGAACCGCCCGCCAGCACCGGCGCGGCGGGGGCGTTTCTGCGTGGCCCCGACCAGTTCGGCACCGATACCGGCATCATCGCCTGATCGTCACCAATTCCACACTGCTGCAACATAATCAACCTTCAAAGGAAGCCCACCATGTCTATCTGTGATCCGGCGCTACGCACCGCGCTGCGCACCCTGAAACTGTCCGGCATGCTCGACACCCTCGATGCCCGGCTCGCCCAAACCCGCGACGGCGGCCTCGGCCACCTCGAATTCCTGCAAGCCCTCTGTCAAGACGAGATCGCCCGCCGCGAATCCGCCGCTCTCACACGGCGATTGCGCCGCGCCAAGTTCGAAGAACAGGCCACCTTCGAAGACTTCGACTTCACCGCCAACCCGAAACTGCCCGCCGCGATGCTGCGCGACCTGGCCGCCCTGCGCTGGCTCGACGCCGGCGAATCAGTCATCCTCTACGGCCCCGTCGGCGTCGGCAAAACCCATGTGGCACAAGCACTCGGACATCACGTAGCCCGCCGCGGCGGGGACATCCGCTTCGTCAAATGCGCCCGCATGCTCGCCGACCTTGCCGGCGGACACGCCGACCGCACCATCGGCCAGCGCATGCGCGAGTACACCCGGCCCCTGGTACTGATCGTCGATGACTTCGCGATGCGTGAGCACACCACCACCCAATCCGACGATCTCTACGATCTGGTCTCCGACCGGGCCATCGCTGGCAAACCCCTCATCCTGACCAGCAACCGCGCCCCCAAAGACTGGTACCCGCTGTTCCCCAACCCCGTCGTGGCCGAATCCCTACTCGACCGACTGATCAACACCAGCCACCAAGTCCTCATGGACGGACCCAGCTACCGACCCCGGAAACGACCCGGCCGCACCACCACCTAGACAACGCCCGCCCCGACCGGTAAGACCAACACGAGGCCCACACCTGGGGAATTACGTGACAGCAACCCCTGGGGAATTACGTGACCGACGACACGTGGTCCCGCTTTGTCACCTGGGCCAACCAGGACACCATCGAGGACTTCTCACTTCGCTACGCGCCCAAGTCTTTTCGCAAATGGTCACCGATGGCATGCGCCGTGGCCGCGTTGGGCGGCATCGCTTACCTCGCCGACTACTCGATCGGCGCCTCGATCGCCGTCACCCACGGCGCGGCCAGCGCGGTCGTCGCGATCCTGGTCGCCGCGGTCACGATCTTTCTCACGGGCATCCCGATCGCGTACTACGCCGCCAAGTACAACATCGACATGGATCTGCTCACGCGCGGAGCGGGTTTCGGATACTTCGGCTCGACCCTGACGAGCCTCATCTACGCCAGCTTCTGCTTCATCTTCTTCGCGCTCGAGGGCGCGATCATGGCGCAGGCGATGAAATTGGCGTTCGGCATTCCACTGGCGCTGGGCTACATCATCGGCTCACTGATCATCATTCCGCTCGTGCTCTACGGCATGACGGCCCTGGCCAAGTTCCAGGTCTGGACCCAGCCGTTGTGGCTGATCCTGTTCGTCGCCCCCATCGCCTTCATCGCGACGGCGGATCCGGCTGGCTTCCAGGGGTTCCTGAACTGGGCCGGCAACGGCGGCAGCGAACAGGTGACGGCCATCGGGGTCGGGGCGGGCGCCGGCGTGGCCTTGTCGCTCATCGCCCAGATCGGTGAACAGGTCGACTATCTGCGCTTCATGCCCGAGAAGTCGGAAACACCGCCACTGCGGTGGTGGGCCGCGGTACTCGCCGCCGGTCCCGGCTGGGTGATTCTCGGCGCGGCCAAGCAGATTTGCGGCGCCTTCCTGGCCTTCTACGTCGCGGGCAAGGTCGGTTTCGCGGCCGCCACCGAACCCATCGAGCAGTTCCTCGGCGGCTTCGGCTCGGTCATCCACAACGACGCCCTCGCCCTCGGGTTGGCCACGCTGATGGTGTTGCTGTCGCAGGTGAAGATCAATGTCACCAACGCGTATTCGGGCTCGTTGTCCTGGTCGAACTTCTTCAGTCGGATTCTGCATGTGCACCCGGGCCGGGTGGTGTACCTCGGCCTGCACATCGCCATCGCGCTGGCACTGATGCTCAGCGACATGTTCGCCGTGCTCAACACCATCCTGGGGTTCTACTCCAACGTCGCGATCGCCTGGATCGGTGCGATCGTCGCCGACCTGGTGATCAACAAGCCGCTGCTGAAGCTCAGCCCGTCTTACGTCGAGTTCAAGCGGGCCTACCTCTACAGCATCAATCCCGTCGGGTTCGTCTCGATGCTGGTGGGTTCGGTGTTCTCGATCCTGGCCTTCTACCACGCTTTCGGTGATTTCCTCGCGGCGTGGTCGCCGTACCTGGCGCTGACACTGTCGTTCGTACTGTCCCCGGTGATGTGCATCGCGACCAAGGGCAAGTACTACCTGGCGCGGCGCAATCCACTTCGCGAGGAGATCGAGAAGGAGCCGCTGTGGGCGGGTCAGACGCTGCTGGACGTCGTCGACCAGAAGCGGTACGAACTGCCGGACATGGTGCACGACTGTCCTTTTCACCATGGCACCGTGTCCTCGCTGACCTGCACGCTCACGAAGGACTGCCATGACATGTGCAAGAAGGACGGCTACACCGATGCCACCAGCACGGAGGAACTGAAGACTGCGGTTGCACCGCAGTCGAGCTGATGAATCGTCATGGCCTCGCCCTGATCACCGGGCGGGGCCATGACCATCGGTCAGGGCGTCAGCTCGGCAATCACATCGAATTCGAGCTGGTCGGCGCTGGCGAGGTACACCGGTTGACGAGTATGAGCACCACGCATGACGACCTCGCCGCGCGGGCCCTGGTACGCGACATTGGAGCGCGCCCGGTCGATTGCGGCGACCTCCAGGCTGCGGGCCGTCTGGGCCAGCGCGGTGAGCAAAAGCAGTCCCTCGTAACAGGATTCACCGATGTTGTTGAGTGCCGGGGCCGCACTGCCGAACCGTTGTTGATAGTGCGACCCGAAGCCCATGTTGACCTCCGTGGGCAGGCTCTCGAAGTAGCCGCATGCGGTGTACAGGCCGGTGGTGGCCCCACTTCCGCTGGCGCACAACACGTCCTCACCGATCATCAACGACAGTCGCACGACGCTCTGGTCCAGACCGGCACGGGCGAACGCGCGATTGAACGCCGCGTTGTCGGCGCCCACCATCAACACCAGCACCCCGTCGGCCTCCGAGCTGGCGATGACGTCGAGCATGGGCCGGAAATCTCGCCCGCCCAGCGGAACGAATGCCTCACCGACGAATTCGAGGCCCGATCGCCACATGTACTCCTTGGTCACGCGGGCGGTCTGCCGCGGCCAGATGTAGTCGTTGCCGACGATGCACCAGCGTTTCAGCCCGAGGTGCTCACGCAACCACGTCAACGCCGGAAACAGTTGCTGCTCTGGGGTTTCGCCCACCATGTACACCCCGTCGGTGCTCTCGCCGCCCTCGTAGAACGTGGTGTACACGTAGGGCACCCGGCCGGCCGTCTGCGGCGTGATGACGCGCCGCGCATTCGACAGGTGCCAGCCCACCACCGCGTCGATCTGCTGCTGGGCGACCAGGCGGCCCAGTTCGTCCGCCAGATCACGCAGCGGCGCCCCGGCGTCCACCGGATGAATCCGGACGGGCCGGTCCAGTATGCCGCCGGCGGCGTTGATGTCCTCGGCGGCGAGTTCGGCGCTCGCCTCGCACGAAGGTCCGAACATCCCGGCGGGCCCGCTCAACGGCACCACGAGCGCGATGTCGACCACATCCCGGTCGGGGCGCGCGGGAATCGTCGCGGGTTTCGGATTCACCATCACCTCACCTTGGGACACCGGCCCAGCCATGCCACTCCGATCGCGACGACCACGACGTCCGCCGCCCGGGTGACCAGAATTCAATTTGAAGATACCTCCCGATCAGCGCTGTTTCACGGCGAGACGAGGGGTCCCACCACGGTAGGCTGGGCGTCACCATGGAAATGAAGCCCGGCGCCCGTGCCGACACCGTCGAGGAACTCGCTCGATTGGTGAAGTCGGTTGCGTTCGAAATCGACCGCGTGGTGACAGATCACCTGGCCGGTTTGACGGTGCGTCAGTGGCATGTGCTGGCCGCGCTCGAAGGCGGTGCCGGCAAACCGATGACGGCACTGGCCGAGGTGACGCTGCTGCCCGGACCGAGTCTGACCCGGCTCGTCGACGGGATGGTCGACGACAACCTGGTGCTGCGCAAGGCCGATGTGGTCGATCGCCGACGGGTATTGGTCTACCAGACCCGAAGGGGCGCTGCGCTGTACCGCCAGAACCGCGAGCGGCTCAACAAGTCCGAGCAGCTGGCCGCGCTGTGCACGTCGACGTCACTGCAGCCCGAGGCGCTGGCCGAACTGCTGGTCACGCTACAGCGGCCGGGTTCCCCGGCGGACCTTCGCGACTGATCTGACACCGCCAAACAGCCAGTCCCCCAAGGAAATCGGGGAACTGGCTGTCGGCTGCGCAATCAGAAGCTGGCGTGTGGCGCGCCCATTCCGGGATCGATCTGGTACGGCCCGGACGCCGACGGCGCCACCGGGAAGTCGAATATCGCCGTCGGGATGTACACCGTCGCACAGGAATTCGGGATGTCCACCACTCCGGAGAGCCGCCCCTCGATCGGCGCGGACCCGAGCAGCAGGTAGGCCTGCTCCGGGCTGTAGCCGAACTTCGTCAGGTAGTCGATGGCGTGCAGACATGCCCGCTGGTAGGCCAGATCCGAGTCGAGGTACTTCTGCTCGCCGTCGAGGGTCACCGAGGTGCCCGAGAAGGCCAGCCATTCCGAGTACTGCGGATCGGTGTTGCCCGGCATGAAGATCGCGTTCTCGTGCACGCCGTAGGTCTCCATGCCACCCTTGATCAGATCCACGTGCAGGTCCATGAACCCGCCCATCTCGATCGCCCCGCAGAACGTGATCTCGCCGTCGCCCTGCGAGAAGTGCAGGTCGCCGAACGACAGGTTCGCACCGGGGACGAACACCGGATAGAACACCCGGCTGCCCTTGGTGAGGTTCTTGATGTCCTGGTTTCCGCCGTTCTCCCGGGGCGGCGCGGTGCGGGCGGCTTCGGCGGCCGCCTTGGTGAAGGCGTCGCCGCTCAATGAGCCGAGGATCGCGTCCTGCGGTTCGGGCGGCAATGCCAGCGGTGGCACGCGGTCGGGATCGGTTGCGATCAGGGCGCCTTCGCGGGCGTTCCACTTGGCCAGCAGCGCGGCCGACGGCGCGGTACCCATGAGGCCGGGATGCACGATGCCGGTGTACTTCACCCCGGGCACGTGGCGTGAGCTGGCCTTCTGCCCGGAGAAATCCCAGATCGCCTTGTAGGCGTCGGGGAACTGATCGGTGAGGAACCCGCCGCCGTTCTGCTTGGCGAAGATGCCGGTGTATCCCCAGCCCTGTCCGGCCAGTGGCCCCGAGTCTTCCTGCGGGATGGGCCCCACGTCGAGGATGTCGACGATCAGCAGGTCACCTGGCTCGGCACCCTCGATCGCAAACGGCCCGGACAGGCAGTGCACGCCCTTGAGCGGGGCATTGAGGATGTCCTCGGCCGAGTCGTCGTTGTGGATCGCGCCGTCGAACCACTCCCGGCAGTGCGCCCGGAAGCTGTCCCCCGGCTTGACGGTGACGGCGGGCGGGATATCCGGGTGCCAGCGGTTGTGGCCGACCAGCTTCTGGTCGGTGAACTTCTTCGTCGAATCCAGGGGGAACAGCAATTCCGGCACATTTACCTCCGTAGCGATACCAACATATACTTCCGAATGGAAGTATTCAATAATGAAGGTGTCTCGTCTGCGGATCGGGCAAGTTACATCCGGATGACGTTGCCCGAGAGGGCTTATGGTGTCGTTGTGCCTACCTACGTATTCCGGTGTGGCCGGGGTTGCCCGGACTTCACCGAACAGCATTCGATGGCGACCGCGCCCGCCGATACCCCCTGCCCGAGCTGCAGCGGCCAGGCCAAGCGCAGAATCGGCGCGCCCGCGCTGGGCGCCGGCAACTCATCGGGCATGCGGCTGCAGGACGCCACCCGCGTGACGGCGGACCGCCCGGACGTCGTCAGCAGCCTGCCCGCGAGTCGCCGTCGCGCGCCGGTGACCGCGAATCCGTTGCACCGCAAGCTCCCCCGGCCCTAGCCGGAAAAGCAAAACCCCGCGCACTCCGGGATCGCCGGAATTGTGCGCGGGGTTTTGTCAGTGGGCAGCGGGTGAGCTGCCCAAGTTTTACTGCTGGCCGACCTCGAACCGCACGAAGCGGGTCACGGTGACGCCGGCCTCGTCCAGCAGGGCCTTCACGGTCTTCTTGTTGTCGGACACCGACGGCTGGTCGAGCAGCACGACGTCCTTGTAGAAGCCGGTGACGCGGCCTTCGACGATCTTCGGCAGTGCGGCCTCGGGCTTGCCCTCTTCCTTGGCGGTCTCCTCGGCGATACGACGCTCGTTGGCGACCAGGTCGGCGGGCACGTCCTCACGGGTGAGGTACTTGGCCTTCAGCGCGGCGATCTGCAGCGCGACCGCGTGCGCGGCCTCTTCAGAAGCACCGTTGTACTCGACCAGCACACCCACGGCCGGCGGCAGGTCCGCGGCACGCTTGTGCAGGTAGGTCTCGACGGTGCCGTCGAAGTAGGCGACCCGACGCAGTTCGAGCTTCTCGCCGATCTTCGCGGACAGGTCCGCGACCAGCTGCTCGACGGTGGTGCCGTCGACGGTGGCGGCCTTGAGGGTCTCCACGTCGTTGGCCTTGGCCGCGACAGCTGCGGTGAGGATCTGATCCGCGAGAGCCTGGAATTCGGCGTTCTTGGCGACGAAGTCGGTCTCGGAGTTCAGCTCGATGAGGGCGCCGTCCTTGGCGGCGACCAGGCCCTCGGCGGTGGCGCGCTCAGCGCGCTTGCCGACGTCCTTGGCACCCTTGATGCGCAGGACCTCGACGGCCTTGTCGAAGTCACCCTCGGTCTCAACCAGTGCGTTCTTGCAGTCGAGCATGCCGGAGCCGGTGAGCTCCCGCAGTCGCTTTACGTCAGCAGCGGTGTAGTTAGCCATCTCAGCTTTCTGTGGTGGTGGTTTCGGCGGTCTCAGCGGCCGCGGTGTCGGTGCCGGCGGTCGCGCCGGCGAGCAGTTCCTGCTCCCACTCGGCGAGCGGCTCGGCGCCTTCGGCCTCGGTCTTGGCACCCGAACGGGCCTGCAGACCCTCGGCAACCGCGGAGGCGATCACCTTCGTCAGCAGCGCGGCGCTGCGGATGGCGTCGTCGTTACCCGGGATCGGGTAGTTGACCTGGTCGGGATCGCAGTTGGTGTCCAGGATCGCGATGACCGGGATGCCGAGCTTGATGGCCTCGGAAACGGCCAGGTGCTCCTTGTTGGTGTCGACGACCCAGATGGCCGACGGAACCTTCTGCATGTCCCGGATACCGCCGAGGCTGCGCTCGAGCTTGTTCTTCTCACGCGTCAGCATGAGGATTTCCTTCTTGGTGCGACCCTCGAAGCCACCGGTCTGCTCCATCGACTCGAGTTCCTTCAGGCGCTGCAGGCGCTTGTGAACGGTCGAGAAGTTGGTGAGCATGCCGCCCAGCCAGCGCTGGTTCACGTAGGGCATGCCGACGCGGGTGGCCTCGTCGGCGATGGACTCCTGCGCCTGCTTCTTGGTACCGACGAAGAGCACGGTGCCGCCGTGGGCAACGGTCTCCTTGACGAATTCGTACGCCTTGTCGATGTAGGTCAGCGTCTGCTGCAAGTCGATGATGTAGATGCCGTTGCGGTCGGTGAAGATGAACCGCTTCATCTTGGGGTTCCAGCGACGGGTCTGGTGCCCGAAGTGTGCGCCGCTGTCCAGCAGCTGCTTCATGGTCACTACGGCCATGGGTGTGCCTCACTTATATATCGGTTGTCGTCCGGTATCGGGTGATCCCGGACCCTGGCGTCTGCTGCGTGCCGGACCCAACTCGGTTGTCCGAGATGGGACCGCCCGGCATGCGGTGGCGACCCGAGATCGAGCCGCTGTGCAGGCGCGCGAAGTCAACCCACGAATGCGGATTGCAGGTGGAAGTTTACACGCTTCCCAGGGGTGCTTTGTCCACAGTGCGCCGGTTATCCACAGATCGGGTCTCTGGGGGTGCCGAAGCCTCGGCCGGGGCGTTGAACTGGGCTGATGCGAATCGTCGTGCTTGTGGTGCTCGCCACCCTCTGGCCGGCCGGCGTGGCGCGCGCCGACGGCGACCGGCTGGACTGGCCGCTGCGGCCGCGACCGGCGGTCGTGCGGGTGTTCGACGCGCCCCGGCCGAACTGGCAGCGCGGGCATCGTGGCGTCGACCTCGCCGGCGCCCCGGGCCAGACGGTGTACGCCGCAGCCCCGGGCACCGTGGTGTTCGCCGGGGAGCTCGCGGGCCGGCCGGTGGTGTCGGTGGCTCATCCGGGTGGACTGCGGACCAGCTACGAGCCGGTGCGTGCGGCGGTCCGGCCCGGCGCCGTCGTCGCCGCGGGTTCGCCACTCGGCACGCTGGCGGCCGGCCACCCGGGCTGCGGCGGGAGCTGCCTGCACTGGGGCGCCATGTGGGGTGCGTCGTCCAATGCCGACTACGTCGATCCCCTGGACCTGCTCGCCACCACCCCGATCCGCCTCAAGCCCGATGCCCCCTAACCGCGAGCGGCCGCGTTTGTACGGCGACACGCCGCAATTGGCGTGCAGGATGCGCACGTTCACCAGCCGCGAGTGGCCCCGAAATGCTCGCGACGGCGAGTTACGCCCGGGGGTGGGCCTGGTCGTGGACGGCGCGCAGCCGGGCGACGGTCACGTGCGTGTAGAGCTGCGTGGTCGCGAGCGACGAATGGCCGAGCAGCTCCTGCACCACCCGGAGGTCGGCGCCGCCTTCCAGCAGATGGGTGGCCGCGCTGTGCCGTAGGCCGTGCGGCCCGATGTCGGGCGCACCGTCCACCGCGGAGATCGTCTGGTGCACGACGGTCCGCGCCTGGCGGGGGTCGAGGCGCCGTCCCCGCGCCCCGAGCAGCAGCGCCGGGCCGGATGTCGCGACGGCCAGTGCGGGGCGGCCGTCGGACAGCCACGCCCGCAATGCGTGCGAGGCCGGCTCACCGAAGGGCACGGTGCGCTCCTTGTCGCCTTTACCGAGGACGCGCAGGAGCCGGCGACTCTGGTCGACGTCGTCGATGTCCAGGCCGCAGAGCTCGCTGACGCGGATGCCGGTGGCATACAGCATCTCGACGATCAGCCGATCCCGTAGCGCGAGCGGATCACCTTGCTCCGCACCGGAATTCGCCGCCGACATGGCATCGACCGCCTGATCCTGACGGAGCACGGCGGGCAGCGCACGGTGGGCCTTGGGGGTCTGCAGCCGCACCGCCGGATCGGTCTCGAGC
Organism: Mycobacterium sp. SMC-16; assembly: GCF_046250085.1. Taxonomy (NCBI): domain Bacteria; kingdom Bacillati; phylum Actinomycetota; class Actinomycetes; order Mycobacteriales; family Mycobacteriaceae; genus Mycobacterium; species Mycobacterium sp. SMC-16. The sequence goes on along the minus strand of NZ_CP176427.1, from coordinate 2,518,980 downwards.
AGCCCGCGCCGCACCGCCCACGCGGTGAAGGTCTTGACCGCCGACGTCCGGCGGGACAGCGTGGTCCGCGCCGCGCCCCTGCCGGCCTGTTCGGCGAGCCACGACCGCAGCGTCATGAGGTCCAGATCCGCGATGGTCGCGTCGTCACCGAGGAATTCCCCCAACGACCGCAGGTCACACAGATAGGCACGCCGGGTGTGTTCGGAACGCCCGCATTCGAGTTCGAGGAACTGATCGAACTCGTCGAGAACCGCCTGGTGCACTCCCCTACGTTGGCAGAACGCCCGCGCGATCGCCCGTCACGCCACCCGTCGGTGGCCGAGCTGTGACCTCAAGCGTCGACGCGCCTGCCCGCACGTTCGGCGAACGCATCGAGTGCGGCAAGAACTTCCGCGGATCGCCATACGCGATTGCGGCGGCCGGCGGTGGTCTCGATGATTACGCCTGCCTCAACCAATGGGGTCAGCACTCGCTGGGCATGTGCGGTTTGGGCCACGATGCCCGCGTCCACGAGCAACGCGGCATTGATCACTGGGCGGCTGGTCAGTAGGTCGGCCACCTTCCACGCTCCGGAATCCGCGCGCGCGGTGATCCTGTCGTTCCAGCTGGCGCGGATGGTGCGCAGGTCTGTGACCAGCTGCCGACCGTTGACCGTCGCGCGCACGCTCGCCTCGGCAAATAGCTCCACGATGGGCGCGGCGTCACCCTCCCGGTACGCCATCAGTGCCCCGATATATCCGTCCGTATCGGCCAGCAAGCCCGCCGACACCGGCACGGTGATCTGACGGGTCAGTGCCTTGTTGCGCAGCAGCGCTTGCACCAGTGCCCGCCCCGTGCGGCCGTTGCCGTCAGTGAACGGATGCAGTGTCTCGAATTGCGCGTGGGCCACCGCGATGAGCGGCAGTACTGCAGTGTCGGTTCGCTTCGTGAACGCGATGAGGTCGTCGATCGCAGCGGGAATGAGTTCGTGGCGGGGGCCTACGAACGTCGCTCCGATCGGTGTCGACCCGCGACCGATCCACACCGGCTCAGTGCGCCACTGCCCCGGGGTGTGCCGCGGCTGATTAGCCATGAGCGCAGCGTGCATCGCCAGGATGGCAGCCGCGTCGATGGTCCCCGACAGCGCCAATGCCGCCTGCATCGCGGCGGTGTTCGCGACGATGTCGGCGGCGTTGCGCTTGCCAGTGCCACCGACGAGCTCTTCCTCAGCGATAGATCGTGCCGACGCCGAGAGGTTCTCGATCTGTGAGCTGGCAGCGGACTCTGACCGCAGCAGGACTGCAGCGAACGGCGCGATCTCACCGCCCAGTTCGGCGTCGAACCGGGCAATCTCGCGGCTCGCCGCTTCAGCCTCGGCCACCACGGCGTCGGGCAGTGCCAGGTCGAGTTCGGCGATGCTTGCGGGTATAGCCGGGTGATAGGTGCCGTACTTTGGTGGCATACCTGCGTAACGAACCTGCGGCTCCCAGCGCACATCCTCATAAGTGACGGCGTCAAGTGGATGCACACCGACATTTTACATCCACTTATGCGTTAAGTGGATGTAAAATCAATCCTTGCATCCACTTATCAAGTACGCGCCTCAATGCACCTCGACGCGGCGCAAGGCATCCGGCGTCAGGTCGGACAGCGAACGGTAGCCGTCGATGGCCATGGTCAGGTCTGTTTCGGCCAGCAAGGACCGCACCACGTGGACGACGCCGGCAGTGCCGGCCAGTGCCATTCCGTAGGCGTACGGCCGCCCGATGCCGACGGCGGTCGCCCCGAGCGCCAGTGCTTTGACGACGTCGGCACCGGTCCGGACGCCGGAGTCGAACAGCACCGGCAGCCCGTCGGCCGCCGCGACGACCCCTGGGAGGCAGTCGATGGCCGGGATTCCGCCGTTGGCCTGCCGGCCACCGTGGTTGGAGCAATAGATGCCGTCGAGCCCGGCATCGCGGACGCGCCGCGCGTCGTCGGGATGGCAGATACCTTTGACCAGCAGCGGCAGCTTCGTCAGCGACCGCAGCCACGGCAGGTCATCCCAGGTCAGCGGGTTGCCGAAGTCCTGCACCCACTGCATCACCACGCCCTGCGGGTTCTGCTCGGGCGGCACGGGCAGCTTGGCCCGGAACACCGGGTCACTGGTGTAGTTGGACAGGCAGTGGCCGCGCAGCTGCGGGAAGTTGGCCGTCGAGAGGTCGCGGGGACGCCAGCCGGGCACCCAGGTGTCGAGGGTGACGACGATGCCCTGGTATCCCGCCGCCTCGGCGCGGCTGACGAGGCTGGCCGCGAGGTCCCGGTCTTTCGGGGTGTAGAGCTGGAAAAAGCCTGGGGTGTCACCGAATTCGGCGGCGACGTCCTCCAGCGGATCACTGGTGAGCGTCGAGACCATCATGGGGACACCGGTTTGGGCCGCGGCCCGCGCGGCATGCAGGTCACCGTGGCCGTCTCGCGAACAGATGCCCATGACGCCGATGGGCGCCAGGAACAGCGGCGACGGCAGCTTCAGCCCGAACAGGTCGACGGTCAGGTCGCGCTCGGTGGCCCCGACCAGCATCCGCGGCATGAGGCCCCAGCGGTCGAAGGCGCTGACATTGACGCGCTGCGTCCGCTCGTCACCGGCGCCGCCTGCGACGTACGACCAGATCGACGGCGGCATCGCGGCCTGGGCGCGCTCCTCGAGTTCCGCGAACGAGATCGGCAGCGTCGGCACGACGCCGCCGAGCCCCTGCAGATAGATCTCGAGTTGGTAGTCACCGAACGCCATCAGGCCCGCCCTTCCGTTGCAACTTCGGCTGAGGATCGCACACTAGCGCCGGCCTACGCGTCGGCTTTTCGGCCTATGTCTCGGCTTCGGCCTTGGCCAGCTCCGCCTTCCACTGCCGGAAGGTCTCTTCGGTGCGGCCACGGCGCCAGTAGCCGGAGATGGACGCCCATTCGGCGCCGACGCCGCGCTCCTTGCGCAGATACGGCCGCAGGTTGTGCATGACGGCCTGCGCCTCGCCGTGGACGAACACCTGGACCTGGCCGGGCAGCCAGTCGGCCGCGCGGACCGCCGCGATGAGCGGCGCGTTGTCGCCGGCCTGGTCGTCCGGCACCAGGTCGGCGCGACCGCCGCGGTGGATCCACTGAATATTCACGCCCGCGGGCGCGGTCAGGTCGAGCTCGTCGTCGGGTCCGTCGACCTCGATGAAGGCGTGGCCGATCGCGTTGGGCGGCAACGCTTCCAGCGCGGTGCTCAGCGCCGGCAGCCCGGCTTCGTCGCCGGCCAGCAGGTGCCAGTCGGCGGCCGGGTTCGGGCTGTAGGCCCCATTGGGCCCCATGAGGTACGCCGGGTCGCCCGGTGCCAGCGACGCCGCCCACGGTCCGGCCACACCGGTGTCGCCGTGCACCACGAAGTCGACGGTGAGTTCGCGCTGCTCGGTGTCGACGCTGCGCACGGTGTAGGTCCGCACCGTCGGGCGCTGGTCGGCCGGCAGCTCCTCGAAGCTGTCCAGGGTCAGGGGCTGCGCCAAGCCGGCCACCTCGACGCCCGCGGGCACGATGGCGAACTTGACGTAGGAATCTGTGAATACCTTGGGAGTGAAGGTGTCGAACCCTTTGCCGCCGAACACAACACGAATCATGTGCGGGGTCAGGCGGTGGGTGCGGAGTACTTCGAACGTATGAATCGGACGGCCTGCCACGCCTCGACTATACGAGCGGCACAGCCGCGGTGGTGGGCTACCGAGCCAGCACCGCCGCCGTGTACTTGGGCTTCCAGTCCGACGTCAGCAGCGCGCCGAAGTTGGATTCGAGGTCGTCACGCTTGGCGGTGTCGGTGTCGCGCACCGCGAAGATGAACGCGGGGCCGCTCCAACCGGCGCCCGCCACGCCCGAGAGCACCTGCAGGATCTGGCGCGCCTGCTCGTCCTGGCTGACGCCGCGGGCCTGCGGCGCGCAGGTCGAGGCACCCAGTTCCGTCATCCACACCTTCTTGTCACCGTCGCCGTTGACGGTCATCAGGTCGTGCACGCGCACCAGGTCCGACCAGCCGTTGTCGCCGTCTTCGGCAATGCCACCCGGGAACACGTACGGGTGCATCGCGGTGGCGTCGAAGAAGTTCCGCGCGCCATTGGCGTACATGTCGGCGAGGAATTTGGTCGGCGCGTCCGGGCCGGTGGCGCGGCTCAGCCCGGCGGCGATGACGGTGGCGCCGGGCTGAAGTGCCTTGATCGCGGGATACGCCGCCTTGAGCAGCCCGGTGTAGACCGCGGCGCGGTTGTCGGTGAAGCCGAAGAACAGCGGCAGGTTCGGCTCGTTCCAGATCTCCCAGTCCGCGACGCGGTCGCCGTATCGCTGCACGACGGCCGTGACGAACGCGGCGTAGTCCGCCGGATTGATCGGTGGCGCACTGAAATACGAGCCCGTCGCCCGAGCCCAGGTGGGGCTGTACGCAATCAGTCCGAGCACCTTCAGCCCACGTTTCTTGGAGGCGTTCACCCAGTGGTCGACGTAGTGCCAATTATATTGGCCCTTAACGGGTTCCACGATGTGCCAGTCGATCAGCACCCGCATCCACTCGGCCCGGGTGCGGGCCACTGCATCGAGTTCCCGATCGGCGTCGGCATCGCTCATCCAGGACTGCGGCGCACCGACGCTGAATCCGTAGCCGCCCTCGGGCACCACAGGCATCGCGACAGGCGAGGCACGTACCCACAGGCACTCTCCTGCCACGAGTGCGACGACCAATCCGATGACAGCAGCGAACCACCTGAAGCTGCGGCGAACGCGGGCCGTGCCAGCGGCCATTCAGGCGCTCGGAGGCAGTACGGGAAGCGGATCGGTGGCGATACGGTGCGCCTCTTCGGCATCAATCCCCAAGGCGCGCAACACGAGTTCGGCAGTGGACGAGCCGGCCTCACGCCAGGTCTGATGGCCTTCCAGCACCATCCACATGGCACTGACCGTGGCGCCGAGGACCAGCGAGGCGACACTGTCGACGCCGACCTCGCCCAGCTGGTAGCGGCCGGCCGCGACACCTGCGTCGACATCACTGCTCGGCGGTCCGGTCATCCACGACCGCAACGTCTCCTCGCCGAGGCCGAACTTGACGGCGAACCTGCCCAGCTGCGGATTCTCGTGCGCGTACCGGACCCACATCCGGATGCCGGTGGCCAGCCTTGTCGCGGAATCGTCAATCGTGGCGAACGAAGCCGACACGCGCCGATGAAGGTCCGCGGTGACCTCACCGACGACCCGGTCGAACAAATCGTCCATCGAACCGACGTTCCGGTACAGGGTGCCGCGGGCGACGTTGGCCTCTTGCGCCAGCTCACTGATGGTGACCTGTGTGGTGCCCTTCTCGACGAAGAGTCGCACTGCCGCCGTCACGATCCGGTCGTCAGTCGTGGTCATCGCGCCGCTCCTTCCGAACCGTCCGCATCACCTGTCCAATCCAAAACGATAGCAACAGTGATTGCACATATCGCCAACCTTCTGAACAACTGTGTTCAAAATACACCCTTGACTTACATTGAACACTTCTGTTCAATTCAGTACATAGTTGTTGCCACTCGAAGGGATCAACGATGATCGAACCCTCGCCGCTCGACCGAGTCCCGGTACTGATCGCCGGCGGCGGACCCGTCGGCCTCACCCTGGCGCTGACCTTGGCCCGCCAGGGGGTGCCGGCGCTGCTCGTCGAACGCAATCCGTCGACGACGACCCACCCCAAGATGGACATCACCAACGGCCGCAGCATGGAGCTGTACCGGCAGCTCGGCATCGCCGATGATCTGCGCAAAGTGGCTGTGCCGGAAGATAATCCGTTCGACGTCGCGTGGGTCACCAAACTCAGCGGCTGGGAGTTGGCACGATTCCCCTACCCCGGCGTGGTCGCGCGCCGGGACGCGATCCGCGCCTGCACCGACGGCACCATGACCTTGGAGCCGCCGATGCGAGTTTCGCAGGCGATTCTCGAACCGGCGCTCAAAGACATTCTGGAGACGCGCACCGACGTCGACGTCCGTTACGGCTGGGCCCTGCAGTCGTTTCGCCAGCATGCCGACGGCGTCGACGCCGTCATCAACTGCAGCGCGACCGGCGAGACCCGTACGGTCCGGGCCGACTTTCTGGCCGGATGCGACGGCGCCGGCAGCATCGTGCGCCGCGGACTCGGAATTGCGTTGCACGACATCGACATCCGCCGGATGGCCGCGCGTGAGATCGGGCTACGCAAGGTTCTCGCAGGGACCGCCCGGGCATTCATGGAACAGCGGCAGACGCCGATGGACGGCCGCGTCTACATGGTGCATTTCAGGTCCACCGCACGCGAGGTGCTGGAGCGGTTCGGCACCACCTGGCACACGCAGTCCCCCGAAGGCTGGACCCTGATCTCGCAGAACGACCGCGACACCTGGACGTTGCACACGCTGATCGGTATGGGCGTCAAGACCGAGGAGATCGATCCGAAGCAGTTCCTGTTCGCCCGACTGGGTGTCGAATTCGATTGTGACATCGTCGTTGCCAACGAGTGGCGGCCCCGGCTGTCGCTGGCCGATTCCTACGGGCACGGACGGGTGTGGCTGGCCGGCGACTCGGCCCACCAGGTCGTACCCAACGGCGGCTACGGCATGAACACCGGCGTGGGTGACGCTGTCGGATTGGGCTGGGCACTGGCGGCCGTCGTCAACGGGTGGGGCGGCCCGCGCCTGCTCAGCGCCTACGCCGTCGAGCGCCGCGCCGTCGGGATCGCCAACCGGGATGCCTCGGCCCGGCACACCCTGGTGCGGCTGGCCATTCAAATGGCAAACCGCGCATCGCTTTCCGGACAGGGCTGGGCCGGCGAGCGCGACCGGGCCCGGCTGGGACGCGAGATCCTGGACCTCGGCAATCTCGAAAACGAGGCCGACGGAATCGAATACGGATACCGCTACGACAATTCACCGGTCATCTGTACGGAACCGGGCCACCCGCCGGCCGGCCCCTCGCACCGGTACATCCCAGGCACCACGCCGGGCGCCCGGCCGCCGAGCGTCTTCCTGCCCGACGGCACGCCGCTGTTCGACCTGTTCGGGCCCGGATTCACCCTGCTGCGTTTCACCGACATCGACGTCACAGAGCTGACATCCGCGGCCGCGGATCGCGGCGTCCCCGTGACCGTCGTCGACGTCCGCGACGCGCACACCCGCAGGCTCTACGAACGCGACCTGGTGCTGATCCGTCCCGATCAGCACGTGGCATGGCGCGGAGACCACAGCCCCACCGACGCGACAGCCGTGATCGACAAGGTCCGGGGTGCGGTCGGCACCGCAGTCCGAACGTCGCAGAAGGAGTACTCGCGATGAGCAGCAACACCATTGGCGCCCACAACGGCCTGCACAGCGCTCAGGGGGCCTTGGCCGGCGAGCACCCGGGACGCTCACGCAACCTGCTGATCAAGGTGACGGACCTCGCCTGGCTGGAATTCGACAAACCCGACCTGGCGCGCGCCGAGGCCTTCGCCCACGCATTCGGCTTCGGGACCGCGCTGCGCACCGACACCGAATTGCATTTACGCGGTGGCGATCCCGACGCGCCGTGTGTCCTGATTCGGCGCGGCCCGCAGACGCGTTTCCGCGGCATGGCGTTCGCCGCCGCAGACGACGCGGACCTGGTGCGACTGGCCGACAAGACCGGCTCGCGGGTCACTGCGCTACCGGAATCGATCGGCGGAACGGGCGTGCAACTGACCGACCCCAGCGGCATTCCGGTACGCGTGGTGTCCGGCACCCATCCGCTGAGCCCACTGCCGGCGCAAGCACCGCACACCCTCAACCTCGGCCACGACCTCGAACGGATCAACGCCACCCAGCGGCCGCCCCGGGTGCCGACGACGGTGCAGCGCCTCGGCCACGTCGTCGTCCAGTCCACCAAATACCGTGCGGCACTGGACTGGTACCTCGATACGCTCGGCTTGATCGTCAGCGACTTCCTGTACTTCCCGGGACAGCGCGGACGCGGTCCGACGATGAGCTTCATCCGTTGTGACCGCGGCTCGATCCCGACCGACCATCACACGCTGGCGCTGGCGCTGGGACCGGCGAACCGCTACGTCCACTCGGCGTATCAGGTCAGTGACCTCGACGCCCTCGCCGCCGGCGGCGAATACCTCAAAGACCATGGCTACCAACGATCCTGGGGCATCGGGCGGCACATCCAGGGCAGCCAGATCTTCGACTACTGGCGCGACCCCGACGGCTTCATGGTCGAGCACTTCACCGACGGCGACATGTTCGACAGCACCCTCGAACCCGGATGGGCCGAGTTCAGCGCCTCCGGACTGGCGCAATGGGGACCGCCGGCCACCGCAGACTTCCTCGGCACCAGTCCCCGGCACGCGCGCGGCGAGGTACGAGAACTGCTCACCGCACTGCGAAGCAACAACGAATTCGACGTCAACCGCCTCATCGGCCTACTGAAAGCAGCCAAGTCATGACCATCTCCGTTCTGCGCACCGCCGACGCCTGGTGGGTGCACACCGCCACCGGCGCCGCCAAGATCGCCACCGCCGCGACCACCACCGGCGCCCTGCTCGCCGACCGCGCCGCCATCGACGCCGCCGCCTCCGACACCACCACGGTGCCGGTCGACAGTCTCGATCTGCTCTCCCCCGTGATCGCGCCCTGCCGCGTGGTGGCCCAGATGACCAACTACGCCTCGCACGTCAAAGACGCCGGGATGGAGCCGGCCTCGATCCCGTTGACGTTCTTCCGCAAGTCGTCGGCGTCGATCACCGGCCCGTCGGACGCGATCGTCAAACCCAGCCACGTACGGTTCCTGGACTACGAAGTGGAGATCGGGCTGGTCATCGGCACCGACATCCCGGTGGGCAGCACCATCGACGAGTCCAACCTCGCCGACTACGTGGCCGGGCTGGTGGTCACCAACGACGTGTCCGCGCGCGACATCCAGCTGCCCCAGACGCAGTTCTACGAAGCCAAGTCCTACCCCACCTTCACGCCCGTCGGTCCGGCCCTGGTGCTGCTGACCGCCGCCGAGCTCAAGCGCTTCGGCGAGCTGCGCCTGCAGCTGCGCGTGAACGGCGAACTGCGGCAGGACATGCGCGTCGCCGGCGACATGATCTACTCGCCGCTGCAGGCCCTGCAATCGCTGACCCGCTTCCAGGATCTCAGCGCCGGCGACCTGGTCCTGACCGGCACGCCCGTCGGCACCGCGCTGAGCGCACCGCACAAGGTGGTCGCACTCATCGGGTCGCTGCTGCCGCCCGCCGTGAAATGGAAAGCCTTCTTCAAGAGCCAGGCGCGCAACCCGAAATACCTGCACGACGGTGACATCGTCGAGACGACCGTCGCCACCGACGACGGCGCCATCGACCTCGGTGCCCAACGCAACATCGTGAAGTACGCATGAGCCCGAACCCGTTGTGGCCCAGCTACTCCAGCCCGGCCGACCTGGCGGCGATCGAAGCGGTCCCGCTCTCCGAGCGGGGGCTGCCGAGCTCCACCTACGCAATGCTGGTGCGGGCCGCGAAGCTGTGGCCGGAGCGCATCGCTGTCACGGTCCTGCCGGACGGTGCGCGGTGGGAGCACCCGGTGCGCCGCACCTTCGGCGACCTGCTGCACGACGTGCACCAGATCGCAAACCTGCTGTACGACTTGGGCATTCAGCGCGGTGACGCGGTCGCGCTCATCGCACCGAACTGCGATGAGCTGATCACCGCGACGCTGGCGGCCCAGGTGGCCGGCATCGCCGCGCCCATCAACGGCGCACTGTCGCCGGAGCACGTCAGCGAGCTGGTCCGGCTCTCCGGCGCTCGGGTCCTCATCACGGCGGACGCTCAACTCGACACCTCGACATGGGCGGTGGCAGAGCGCCTCGTCGGCGCCGGCTTGATCGACACCATCCTGCTGATCGGACCGACCGGCGCCACACCCGTCGACGTCCCCGCGGTGCCGGGCGCGAAGGTCGACTACCTCACGCGACTGTCCGCCGCGCACGACGGCACTCGATTCCACGGCACCACACCGGAATCCACCGATCTGGCCGCGCTGTTCCACACCGGCGGCACCACCGGCGCACCGAAATTGGCCGCCCACACACACGCCAACGAGGTGGCCGATGCCTGGATGATCGCCGCCAACACACTGCTCGACGAATCGTCGGTGCTGTTCGCCGCATTGCCGCTGTTCCACGTCAACGCACTCGTGGTGACGCTGCTTGCGCCGCTGCTCCGCGGACAGCAGGTGCTGTGGGCGGGCCCGCTCGGCTACCGGGACATGGGGCTGTACGGCAACTTCTGGAAAATCGTTGAGCGCTACGGGATCTCCACCATGAGCGCGGTACCGACGGTGTACGCCGTGCTCAGCCAGCTCCCCGTCGATGCCGACATCTCCAGTCTGCGGATGGCGATTGTCGGTGCCTCCGCGCTGCCGCCTGCGGTGCGCAGCGATTTCGAGTCGCACATCGGTGTCCCCCTGCTGGAGGGTTACGGCCTGACCGAGGCCACCTGCGCCAGCGCGCGCAGCTTCCCCGACCATCCCCGGCCCGGCTCGGCCGGTCAGCGGCTCCCCTACCAACAACTCAAGACCGTCGACATCGACGACAACGGCGACTGGCACGAACTGCCGGCCGGCCAGATCGGCACCCTCGTGGTCGGTGGCCCCACCGTGTTCCCGGGCTACGTCACCGACCGCAGCTCTGCCGGTTTCGTCCTCGACGGCAACGGCAAGCTCGTCGACGGTTGGCTCGACACCGGCGACCTCGCCTGGGTCGACGACGAGGGTTTCGTCCATCTGTGCGGACGCGCCAAGGACCTGATCATCCGCGGCGGGCACAACATCGACCCGGCGATGATCGAGGACGCACTGCTGGCTCACCCCGACGTCACGGGCGTTGCGGCAGTCGGCCGGCCCGACGTGCACGCCGGTGAGGTGCCGGTCGCCTATGTGACATTGCGGCCAGACGCTGTCGCGACTCCGGGGACGTTGCGGCAGTGGGCCGTCGAGCACGTCGCCGAGTCTGCCGCGGCACCCAAGTCGGTGATCGTGATCGACGCCATTCCGGTGACCGCCGTTGGTAAGCCGTTCAAATTGCCACTGCGCGCCGATGCCGCCCGCCGCGCGATCACCGATGCGCTGACAGGCCTGCCCGGTGTCGTCGAGGTCGAGGCGGCCGTCGACGACGGCACCGTCGCGGTGACCGTGGTCGTGGGCACCGGCACGGACACCGATGCCATTGCCGCGACGCTCGGTCGCTACGCGCTCGCGTGGGACATCGAGGAGCGATCATGACCGACCCCTCCTCGACGACGTCTGCACTCAAATCCGTTGTGCGCAGGGCTGTGCCGAACTACCTGAAGTGGTACCACCGCCACGACATCCACCTCGACGCCGCGATCCCCGAACCGGCGCTGCTCGTCGCCAATCACGGCTTCGGTGGCCTGGTGGACCTCAACGTGCTGGCGATGATCGCGGTGCGCGAGAAAGCGGCGCTGAGGCGGCCGACCACCGCGCTCGTTCACCAGGTGGCGTGGACAGTCGGCGCCGGGCGCATCGCCGAGTTTCTCGACGGCCGGCCCGCGAGCCGGGAATCGGCGGACGCCGCTTTTGCCGCCGGGCACAACGTGCTGGTGTTTCCCGGCGGTGACGTCGACGCCGCGAAGTCCTGGCGCGACCGCAACCAGGTGCATTTCGATGAACGCTGCGGATTTGCACGCCTGGCCATGAGCCATGGGGTTCCGGTGGTCCCCGTCGTGACGGCAGGCGCCGGTGACTCGTTGTTCGTCGTGTCCGACGGTCGACGGCTCGCACGCCAGCTGGGCCTGCCCCGGCGCCTGCGAATGAAGACACTGCCCATCAGCGTCACCATTCCATGGGGACTCAACATCGGCGTTGCCGGCATGCTCCCCTACGTCGCATTGCCGACCAAGCTCGTGACCGCCGTCCTGCCCCCGATGACGCCACATACCGGGGAAACCGCCGAGGACTTCGCAGCCAGAATCGAGGCCGCCATGCAGGCCCGCCTCGACACTCTCGTCGCCAACCGCAAGCCGATCATCGGCTGACCCGAGTCGAGGACCGAAATGCCTGACCCTGTAACGCAATCCGTACCCGTTGTCGTCGTCGGCGCGGGACCGACCGGTGTCACCGCGGCGACATTGCTCGCCGACCACGGTGTGCCCACGCTGGTTCTCGACCGTTGGGAATCGGTCTATCCCCAGCCACGCGCGGTGCACCTGGATGACGAAATTCATCGCATCCTCGCCCGGCTCGGTGTCGCCGAAGAATTCGCCGCGATTTCCCGGCCGGCGCTCGGCTTGCGGCTTCTCGACCAGAACCACCACACGCTGGCCCAGTTCGACCGCGACCCCGCCCGCAGCCGACATGGCTTCCCCCAAGCCAACATGTTCGACCAACCCGAACTGGAGCAGCTGCTGCGCGCCAACCTGGCCACGCGCCCAAATGTGCAGCTGCACGGCAACTCCGAGGTCACCGGCGTCACCCAACACGAACCGGGCCGTGTCCGAGTGACCTACTCCGACCGCGCCACCGGAACAGAGCACGTCGTCGAAACCAGCTACGTGCTCGGCTGCGACGGGGCCAACAGCATCGTGCGAGCCTCCATCGGCGCCGCCATGGACGACCTGCGGTTCGAGCAGCGCTGGCTGGTCGCCGACGTGGTCACTGAGGCCGAGCTCAATCAGTGGGATGGTGTGCATCAGGTGTGCGATCCCGTTCGGGCTGCGACCTACATGCGGATCGGTCCCGACCGCTACCGCTGGGAATTTCGGCTGCGGCCTTCGGAAACCGCGGCCGACTTCAGCACGATGGCGACCCTACGGGCCCTGGTGGCCCCCTGGATCGGCGATGTCGCCGACGCTGAGCTCGACCTCGTGCGAGTCACCGAGTACACCTTTCGCGCACAGATCGCCGACAGCTGGCGGGACCGCAATGTGTTCGTCCTCGGCGATGCCGCCCATCTCACACCGCCCTTCATCGGGCAAGGCATGGGCGCGGGCCTGCGCGACGCGATAAACCTGGCGTGGAAGGTTGCCGGCGTGATCAACGGAGAGCTGCCCGAGGCAGTGCTGGCGACCTATCAAACAGAACGGAAACCGCACGCGCGCAGCATGATCGGCCTGGCACTGGGCATGGGGTGGGCAATTACAGCCGGTGGACATGTCGGAAACATCGTGCGACGCACCGTCGCACCTCGGCTGCGATTTATACCCGGTCTGCGAGACAAGCTCACCCACGGCACGACCCCCCGGCTGCGCGAATCGGCCCTGGTGCACAGGAGCCGCACGCCCTGGCACCTTGCCGGCACCCTGTGCCCCAACCCGGTTCTTACCGACGGCCGGCGCCTCGACGCATTGTTGGGCAACGGCTTTGCGCTCGTCACCACGACCCGTCCGCTGGCCTTCCACTTCGCCGAGCTCGCTGAGCACGGCATCGTCGTTCATGTCGCCGAGCCCGGCGGTGAGCTGGAACGGTGGTTGCGCCGCGGCCATGCGACGGCCGCTGTCATCCGGCCCGATCGCACCGTGATGTCCGCGGGCCGCGACGGGTGGAGCCTGTGCACGGCAATACCGGGTTTCACGTTGTCCGCTCGGACACACAGCGCCCACCCGACCATCCAGACCAATTAGGCGATCACCATGTCATCCGCTCCCCTGGTGGACGTTCACGCCCACTTTCTCACCCGCGAATACGTCGCAGCCGCGATCGCTGAAGGCATCCAACATCCCGACGGCATGCCCCAATGGCCCTCCTGGAGCGCCGAACAGCACCTTTCACTGATGCAGGACAACGGCATTCGGCACGCCATCTTGTCGCTCTCCTCTCCTGGCCTGTCGTTTGCAAGTACGGCCGACGCCCCGGCACTGGCGCGGCACGTCAATGACTTCGCAGCCCAGACGGTCGCCGCGCATCCTGAGCGCTTCTCCTTCTTCGCCTCGCTTCCACTTCCCGACGTGGATGCCGCCATCAACGAAGCCATCCGCGCAACGGACATTCACGGGGCGGCGGGAGTGATACTCATGAGCAACAGCGGCGGACGCTACCTCGGTGACGACTCGCTGGAGCCGTTGTGGGAATGCCTCGACAAGCGGCGATCGATCGTCTTCGTCCATCCGACGTCGCCACCGGACCCACACGCCACGTTGGGGCGGCCTGCGCCGATGCTCGAGTTCATGTTCGAGACGACGCGTTCGATCACCGACCTGATGTTCGCGAGTGTCATGAGTCGCTATCCGCACATTCGCTTCCTGATCCCGCACTGCGGTGCCGCCCTGCCGCTTCTCGCCGCACGGATCGAGCTGTTCCGCGGCCTGTGGCCGGCACCCAACGGCGATGCGCCCGGGCCTCTGACGACCGATGCCCAGCTGCAGCGTATGTGGTTCGACACTGCCGGGCATCCACTGCCGACCCAAGCTCGAGTGCTCCGGGACGTAGTCGGGTCGAACCGCCTCCTGTACGGCAGCGACTACTGCTGGACACCAGCGTTTGGCGTGGCCCAACAGATCGCCGCCCTTGACTCCGACCACGAAATCAACTGGCGGACAGTGACGTCCGCGAACGCAGAACAGTTCCTTCAGCGCCGACCGTGAGCGCAGCCACCCTTCGTCCACCGCCAAAGTCATGAGAGGAACACCAATGCGACGCCCACCCGCCGGCCTACCCGTCTACGAACCCGACATCTACTCCGTCGACGCCATCGCCAACCCGTATCCCCACTACCAGAGAATGCGCGACCTCGGTCCGGTGGTATGGCTGCCAAAGCAACGGACGTATGCGGTACCGCGTTACGCCGAATGCAAAGCGGTGCTACGCGACGACAAGACCTTTCTGTCGGGCCACGGTGTGGCACTCAATCCGATCACCAACCGGATGTCTCGCGGCACCACGCTCAACAGCGACGGTGTCGAGCACGAACAGCGCCGCAAGAGCGTCGCGCACCGCATGCTGCCTCGTGCGCTACGCGCCATCAGTGACACTGTCGATGACACGGCCCGCTCCGTGGTCGAAACTGCGCTCAAAAAGGGCGATGTCGACGGTGTCGAAGATCTCGCGGCTGCGCTGCCGTTGGCCGTCGTGCCCGACCTCATCGGTTGGCCGCGCGACCAGCGCGATCACCTGGTTGCCTGGGCTGGGGCAACATTCGACGTACTCGGGCCGCTCAACTGGCAGGCGATCAAAGCGGTACCCAACACTGTGCTCATGCTGCGCTTCGCGCGGCGCGTGGTGCGCGAACGCAACGTCATCGAGGGCAGCATGGCAGATGAGCTGCTCGCCGCCGCAGACGAAGGCAAGCTGACGCACGACGAATGCCCGAAGCTGCTCGTCGACTACATCGCCCCGTCGATCGATACCACCATGAGCGCCATCGCCAATGCGTTGAAGCTCTTCGCCATGCACCCCGACCAATGGCAACTCCTCAAGGACGAACCCGACCTCATGTCAAACGCCATCAATGAGGTCGTCCGCTGCGAGCCACCGCTGCGCGCCTTCGCGCGGTGCGCGGCCCAACAGACCGAAATCGCCGGAGTGCGAATCCCTTCGGACGCACGGGTCCTGGTGATCTATGCCTCCGCCAATCGCGACGAACGCGAGTGGGAAAACCCCGAGGTCTTCGACATCCGGCGTGACGCCGGCCGGCACGTCGGTTTCGGACACGGTGCCCACGCGTGCGCCGGACAGGGCCTGGCGCGCCTGGAAACAACCGCGATGTTGCGGGCGCTACTCGATCGCGTGGACCGGATAGAGCTGACCGGTAGGCCGACATGGGCGGTCAACAACATCATCCGCCGCTATGAACGCTTGCCGCTCAAGCTGATCGCCGCTTAGGCGCGCGCAATCGACAACCCACTGCTCCGAGCGACTACCGCCGAGCTCGCCATCACCAGTTAGGACAACCATGAAAGTAAACGTCGACTACAACCGCTGCGAGGGCCACGGCGTGTGCGTCGCCCAAGCACCCGATGCCTTCAGCCTCGATGACGATGGAAACCTGAACTACCACTTCGAGGGGCGAGAGGTCCCGGCCGGCATCGAAACAGCGGTTCGCTCGGCAGTCGATGCGTGCCCCGTCGCGGCGCTCAGCGAGGCACCCTGAGATGAGTCAGACAGTGCGTGGTGTGATTTCCCGGGCCAAGAAGCAGCCCATCGAGCTCGTCGACATCGTCATCCCCGATCCCGGACCCGGTGAGGTCATCGTGGACATCATCGCCTGCGGCGTGTGCCACACCGACCTCACCTACCGCGAAGGCGGCATCAACGACCAATACCCCTTCCTGCTCGGCCACGAAGCCGCCGGCACCGTCGAAGCCATCGGCGCCGGCGTCACCCACGTCGCCCCCGGCGACTTCGTCATCCTCAACTGGCGCGCCGTCTGCGGCGAATGCCGCGCCTGCAAACGCGGCCGCCCCCACCTGTGCTTCGACACCTTCAACGCCACCCAGAAAATGACGCTCACCGACGGCACCGAACTCACCCCCGCCCTGGGCATCGGCGCCTTCGCCGACAAAACCCTCGTCCACGAACGCCAATGCACCAAGGTCGATCCCGAAGCCGACCCCGCCGTCGCCGGCCTGCTCGGCTGCGGCGTCATGGCCGGCATCGGCGCCGCCATCAACACCGGCGGCGTCACCCGTGACGACACCGTCGCAGTCATCGGCTGCGGCGGCGTCGGCGACGCCGCCATCGCCGGCGCCGCCCTCGTCGGCGCCAAACGCATCATCGCCGTCGACACCGACAACCAGAAACTGCACTGGGCCCGCGACTTCGGCGCCACCCACACCATCAACGCCCGCGACCTCGACCCCGTCGAAACCATCCAGGACCTGACCGACGGCTTCGGCGCCGACGTCGTCATCGACGCCGTCGGCCGGCCCGAGACCTGGAAGCAGGCGTTCTACGCCCGCGACCTCGCCGGAACCGTTGTCCTCGTGGGTGTTCCGACACCCGACATGACCCTCGAGATGCCGCTGATCGACTTCTTCTCCCACGGTGGATCGCTGAAGTCATCCTGGTACGGCGACTGCCTGCCCGAACGCGACTTCCCCACCCTCATCAGCCTGTACCTGCAGGGCCGGCTGCCGTTGGAGAAGTTCGTCACCGAGCGCATCGGGCTCGACCAGATCGAAGACGCCTTCCACAAAATGCACAGCGGCGAAGTCCTGCGCTCGGTGGCGGTCCTCGAATGAGCACGCCTCACCCCGCCCGCCTGATCCGCCACTGCCCGTCCTGCTTCTCCACCAGGCCGCTGATCTCCAGCAGCGCCAACGGTCCGAGCACACGTTCGGGCGGCAGGGCCGCACCGACCGAGATCTGCTCGAGGCTGCGGAAACCCCGCGCCGGCAGCGCCTCGTACACCTGAAGCTGGTCCGGGGTCAGGTCATCCAGCGGTGTTTCCGGATGCTCGGGTTCATCGGCCAGTTCGCCTACCCGCCCGATCAATTCGACGATCTGCTCGGCCCGGTCGACCAGGACCGCACCGTTGCGAATGAGAACGTGGCATCCCGCCGAAGCGGCCGACGTCACCGGGCCGGGCACCGCACATACCTTGCGCCCCATCGCGGTCGCCCACGCCGCGGTGTTGGCCGCCCCGCTGCGCAAACCCGCCTCCACCACCACGGTGGCACCGGATAGCGCCGCCGCCAAGCGGTTTCGGGTCAAGAACCGGTACCTGGTCGGCCGCTCCCCCGGCGGATACTCACTGAGCAGCAGCCCCGAGGTGGCCACCCGGTGCAGCAGCGCCGAATGCCCGGACGGATACGGCACGTCGACACCCCCGGCGAGCACCGCCATGGTGACCCCGTCCGACGCCAGCGCCGCGCGGTGCGCCGCCCCGTCGATGCCGTAGGCGCCGCCCGAGACCACGGCCGCGTCGCGTTCGACGAGGCCGGCTGTGATCTCGGCAGCGACATGTTCGCCGTACGACGTGCAGGCCCTGGTGCCGACTATCGCGGCAGCACGCTCAGCGACGTCATCGAGCCGGGCCGGGCCGAGTGCCCACAGCACCATGGGCGGATAACCCGATGGCCGCTCCCTCACCGCCTTGTTCGCGAACGCGACGAATGACAGGTACGGCCACTCGTCGTCGTCGGGCGTGATCAGCCGCCCACCGCGGCGATCGAGAATCTCCAAATCCCTTTCTGCACAATCGACCTCACGGCGGGCGGCGACACTGCCGGTGAGGTCCGGGTCCTCGTGACCACGGCGGATCATGTCCGCCACCTCGACCGGGCCCCGGTCAGCCACCAACTGGGTCAGCCGTGGGCACGGCGGCTCGGCCACGCGCGACAGATACGCCCACGCCCGTCGTCCCAGATCGTCGTCACTCATCGGAGCTCTCCCTCTCGGAAACCCAACGCCGTGCTGACGTCTTCGAGATTGGGCGAATCGCGGCCCGCCAGGTCGGCCAGGGACCACGCGACGCGCAATGTGCGGTCGACACCGCGGATACTCAGCCGCCCGGAATCGAGCGACTTGCGCAACGGCTTCATCGCATCCCGGCTCAGCCGAAATTTGCGGCGCAGCACCGGCCCCGGCACTTCGGCGTTGGTCCGGACCCCGACGTCCTGCCACCGCTCGGCTGCGGCGGCTCTGGCGGCGGCGACTCGCGCGCGGACAGCACTGGTCGATTCGGCCGCGTGATCACCGAACGCCCCGGCCAGCACCGGATGCATGTCGACACGCAGATCGACGCGGTCCATCAAGGGCCCGGACAGCTTGCCCAGATATCGGCGCCGGTCGGCCGACGGGCACACGCAATCCCTCGGATTCGGCGGTGCGCACGGGCACGGGTTGGCCGCGAGCACCAACTGGAAGCGCGCGGGATAGCACGCCACGCCGTCACGACGGGCCAGCCGAATCTGACCTTCCTCCAACGGGGTTCGCAGGGCTTCGAGCACGCTGGTCCCGATCTCGGCGCACTCGTCGAGGAACAACACGCCGCGATGCGACCGGCTGATCGCACCGGGTCGCGCCATCCCGGAGCCGCCGCCGACCAACGCCGAGACACTGGACGTGTGATGGGGCGCGACGAACGGCGGACGCGTGATCAAGGGCGTATCGCCGGTGAGCAACCCCACCACCGAATGGATGGCGGTGACCTCCAACGCCTCGTCGTCGGTCAGGTCGGGCAGGAGCCCCGGAAGCCGTTGGGCCAGCATTGTCTTACCGATGCCCGGAGGGCCCGTGAGCATCAGGTGGTGGGCGCCCGCAGCGGCGATCTCCACTGCCCACCGCGCTTGGGTCTGCCCCACCACGTCGGCGAGGTCAACGCTGTCGTCGGCGGCCGGCGCCGTCGTGTCGACCCTCTCGTCCAGGCCCGCCTTCCCATTGAGCCACGCCTGCAGCTGACCCAGCGTGCGGACGCCCCACACCTCGATGCCGTCGACCAGACTGGCCTCGGCCAGATTCTCCGCAGGCACCACCACCGACGGCCAGCCCTCGCGCTTGGCGGCCATGACCGCGGGCAGCACGCCCTTGACCGGGCGCACCCGACCGTCCAGCGCCAATTCGCCGAGCAGGACCGTCTTTTCCAGCCGCCCCCAGTGCGTCTTCAAATGTGCCGACAGCACCGAACAGGCAATGGCCAGGTCGTACATCGAGCCGCCTTTCGGCAGTGTGGCCGGCGACAACCCGAGCGTGAGGCGTGACATCGGCCAGCTGTTGCCGCAGTTCGCCACCGCCGCCCTGACCCGATCCCGCGACTCCTGCAGTGCCGCGTCGGGCAGGCCGACCAGATGCACTCCC
Source organism: Mycobacterium sp. SMC-16 (assembly GCF_046250085.1). Taxonomy (NCBI): domain Bacteria; kingdom Bacillati; phylum Actinomycetota; class Actinomycetes; order Mycobacteriales; family Mycobacteriaceae; genus Mycobacterium; species Mycobacterium sp. SMC-16. The sequence continues at coordinate 2,499,256 of NZ_CP176427.1, read as the reverse complement.
GGCAGCCCTGAGGTGATGTCGGCTTCGATCTCGACCATGACGCCGTCCAGGCCGCGGATGGCCACCGAGTAGGCCCGTCCCAGCGCCATCAGCCGATGCCCTTCAGGTGCACCAGTTCCGGCTGCCGGCCACCGAGACGGACACCGATCACGTCGATCCGAACATCAGGCCAGCGGGAGTCCTGTTCGGCGAGCCACAGACTGGCCAGCCGGCGCAGGCGGCGGGCCTTTTCCGGCGTCACGGCTTCCTCGATGCCACCGAACTCGGCGGTGGTGCGGGTCTTCACCTCCACGAAGACCACCGCACTGTGGTCCCTTTCGGTGGCGATGATGTCGAGTTCGCCCCACCGGCAGCGCCAGTTGCGAACCAGGACCGTCATTCCCAGCGAGATCAGGTGGTCGACCGCGAGTTGTTCGCCGAGCGCTCCGATCTCGGCGCGGGTCATGCGTGGTGGTGTGTTCATGCCGCCACCGTGGCCGCTGCCACCGACAGATCACGCGGCGAAGACCCCGGGATACAGCGCCCGGAAGGCAGTTGTGCACAGTGCGCGATTCATCCACAGGGCCGTGTTACCGACTGATTACTGCCGAGGAACGATCAATTGCTGCCAACGCCCCAGCTGCAGAAATACCCCGGGCGCTCGTCCCGTTGAACCGAGCATCAAAGCTTCGGTTATAAGGAGTTGGGGACAATGAAGAAGCTCGGAATCGCCGCACTGGTGGCGAACGGACTGGCAGCAGCCGTCCTGGGTTTGGCCGCGCCGGCATCGGCGGACTACTCCCACCACGACTGGGTCAACGACATCCACCCGCGCGCTGAGGCGCCGCAGGTCGACAACAGCGTGCATCAGAGCCGCTGAGCGTCAGCAGGATTCGGGGCCCCTCACCGAGGGGCCCCGAATTTTTTTCCCGGCCGCTACACCAGCGCGGGCACCGCGGCGTCGATGAGGTACGGCCCCGGTGTGGCATAGCCGACGCGAAGCAGCTCGGCCAGCTCCGCCGTGGTCGTCGCCTTGGCCGAGGGCACGCCCATGGCCGCCGCCAGCGCCGCGAAATCCGTCGTCGGGCCCGAGAGATCAAGCATCGCGGCGGCTTTCGGACCGCTGGCCTCGGCCCCGACGCGCTGCAGCTCCATGCGCAGGATCGCATACGCGGCGTTGTTGAGGAGCACCGTCACCACGTCGAGCTGCTCGTGCGCCATGGTCCACAGCGCCGAAATCGTGTACATCGCACTGCCATCGGCCTGCAGGCACAGCACCGGGCGGTCCGGACGCGCCACCGCGGCACCCACCGCACTCGGCAGCCCGAAGCCGATGGCCCCGCCGGTCAGGGTCAACAGGTCGTGCCGCGGCGCGCTCATCGTCGCCTGCGGCAGGAGGAACCCGCTGGTGTTGGACTCGTCCACGATGATGGCGTCATCGGGTAACGTCGCGGCCACCACGTCGACCCAGTTCTGCGTCGTCAGCACCGAATCTGCCGGCAGCTCCGGCACTTTCAGCTCCGTCAGCGCCGGCGCCGTACCCGGCGCCACCGCGTCGGCCAGTTCTTCGAGGCGCGCGACGACGTCGCCGCCGACGGTGTGCACCTGACAGCCGCCCGGCACCAGATCGCTCGCCTTGCCCGGGTAGGCGAAGAACGACACCGGCGACCGGGCACCGGCCAGCACCAGGTGCTCGGCGCCGGTCAGCTGGAACTGAGCGGCTTCGGCCAGATACGCCAGCCGCTCGAAGTTGGGCAGGCCGGCGCCGCGTTCGAGCCGGGCCGGGAAGGTCTCGATCAGCACTTTGGTCCCGGTGGCCGTTGCAATGCGGCCGGCGGCGCGAAGACCGCGTTCTCGGCACGCCGCACTACCCAGCAGCATGACGGTGCCGGGGCCGAAGACGTCGGCACCGGCGTCGAGCAGCTGGTGTTCGTCCGGGTCGACGCCGGCGCGGTAGTCGAACGACGCGGCCCTCGCGGCCGGCTCCCCGACCGCCGGCTCAGCGCCCTCGGTCCACGAGACGTCGGCCGGGAGGATCAGGGTGGCCACCTGCCCTTGCTGTGCGGCCTCGATCGCGGCCACCGCGTCGGTGGCGATGTCGGCCAGTTTCTCGCACCGACGCACCCAGCCCGACACCGTGCCCGCCATCGCGTCGATGTCGGATTCCAGTGGCGCGTCGTACTTCTTGTGGCCCAGCGCGTGGTCACCGACGACATTGACCATCGGAGAATAGGCCCGCCGGGCGTTGTGCAGGTTGGCGATGCCGTTGCCCAGGCCGGGGCCCAGATGCAGCAGCGTGGCCGCCGGCTTGTCGGCCATGCGGGCATAGCCGTCGGCGGCGCCGGTGACCACACCTTCGAAAAGGCAGAGCACACCACGCATCTCGGGCACCGAGTCCAATGCCGCGACGAAGTGCATCTCGCTGGTTCCGGGGTTACCGAAGCAGACGTCGACGCCGGCGTCGACCAGTGTGCGGATCAGTGCCTGTGCGCCGTTCATCGTTCTCCTTCAGGGGTTTGTCACCAGCCTGCGGACGACGGTACTACCGGTCCGCGATCAGACCTTCCTGCACCAGCGTCGCGACCCGGGTCCCGTCGGCCCCGACCAGACTCCCGGTGATCACGCCACGTCCCCGTCCCGCCGCGGGCGACCGTGATTCCAGCAGATTCCACTGATCGGCCCGGATCGGGTGGTGGAACCAGATCGAGAAATCGGTCGTACCGCTGCGGTGGGTGCGCCCCTGCATGGAATGTCCGTGCACCTGCAGCGCCGGGTCGATCCCGTAAAGGTCGGTGATGTAGCAGGCAATCATCATGTGCGGCAACTGTTCCGGTGGCATCGGCACGGTGGCGCGCCACCACATGCGTCGCACGAACTCGCCCGACGACCGGTCGTCGACGATCCGGATGTCGATCTCGTCGAGCGGCACCGCAGGCGCGGGCCCCGGCGGGCCGGTCAATGGCAGCAGCTCGGGATCCTCTGGCAGCGAACGGGATTCGTCGTGCTCGGGACCGGCCAGGTCCATCGAGAAGGACACCGTCGCGACGGTCAGCAGCCGCCCGGCCTGAAAGGCCTCGACCCGCCGCGCCGCCGCGGTCCGCCCGTCGTACACCCGGGCCACCGCGTAGTCCGTGGCCGCGCCGGCCTCACCGCCGCGCAGGTACTGCAGGTGCATCGCGGTCGGGCGCATGTCCGGATTCACGGTCTGGCACGCGGCGGACAAACTCTGCGCCATCAGCAGCCCGCCAAAGGCCCGCTTGCCGTCCGGTCCCCCGGCCTCGCCCACCCAGGCATCGGGCCCGGCACCGGGAGACACCGCCAACAGATCAGGCAGCACGCTCACGCCACGGTCCCCGCTTCCGTCAATCGGGCGACGTCGTCGGCGGTGAGACCCAGCCGTTCGGTCAGCACTGCGGCGGTGTCGTCGCCGAGTGCCGGCGCCGGCCGCGGCGGCGGATACTCACCATCGATCCGCAGCGGCAGTCCCGGCGCCAGGTGGCGGCCGATGCGCGGCTGGTCGAGTTCGGTGAACAGTGGGTTCGCGGTCACTTTGGGGCTCGCAACCACCTCGCTGAAGTCGCGGTAGCGTTCCCACAGGATCGACGTCGCACCCAGCGCCGCCGTGATCTGTTCGGCGGTGTGCGCGCAGAACCACCCGGTGAACAGGCCGGTGAGCGCGTCGCGGTGCAGGTACCGCTGCCCTTCATCGGCGAAGTCGACTCCCAGCGATTCAGACAGCGCCGCAACAGCTTTCGCCGTACCCGTGACCTCGAGAAGGTCCCGGAAGTGCCGGCCGGTCAGCGCGACGATCATGAACGCCGCCCGTCGGCACTGACGAACTGCTGCCCGTACTGCCCGAAGATCGAATTGCCGATACGTTCACGGCCGACCCCGTTGACCATCACCTCGGTCAGGAAGCTGAGATTCCCGGCGGTGGCCAGGGCCACGTTCTCCAACGGGATGCTGACCTGCTGGCCCTGGCCGCTGCCGTCGCGGTGCCGCAGCGCCGCCGTCACCGCCAACGCCAGGTAGAGGCCGCACGACACATCCCAGGCGGCCAGCACGTGATTCACCGGCGTCTGCAGCTCGGCGGGCCCGGTCACCAACGGAAAGCCCAGTCCCGCGTTGACGGTGTAGTCCACGGCCGTGCCACCGTCGGCCCGGCCGGACACCTCGGCGTGGATCAGGTCGGGCCGCAGCGCGGACAGGGTCTCGTACGAATGCCATTGCCGGCCTGCCACATTGGTGATGAAGACCCCGGCGTCGACGATCAGCCGCGTCACCAGGTCCTGACCTTCCGGTGCGCGCATGTCCACCGCGACCGATCGCTTGCCCTTGTTCAGGCCCGCCCAGTAGATGCTCTCGCCGTCGTCGGTGACCGGCCAGCGGTGATAGTCCGCGGCGCCGCCGACCGGATCGATCCTGATGACCTCGGCGCCGAGCTGCGTCAGCGTCATCCCCGCCAGGGGCACGGCGACGAAACTGGAGATTTCGACGATGCGCACACCCGCCAGCGGACGCGCAGACTCCGGCACGGTCATCTGGACACGATAAAGGCCACCCGCAGCACAACCGGGTGACCCCGGGCGCGTCGCGTCCCGCCGGACGGGAGGTGGTCGCGACCGCGTGACATCCGCACCGTAATTTGGAACGCATGACAGAGCTGAAGGAAGTCCAGACCGAGCGCGGAACGCTGCGTTATTACGACGAGGGAACCGGGCCTGTAGTGCTGTTTCTGCACGGTTCCGGCCCTGGCGTGACGGGCTGGCGGAACTTCCGCGGCATTCTGCCGACGTTCGCGGCGCACTTCCGCTGCCTGATCCTCGAGTTCCCCGGTTTCGGTGTGAGCGACGACTTCGGTGGCCACCCGATGATCGACGCGCAGTCCGCGGTGGTGCCCTTCCTCGACGCGCTCGGCGTCGAGAAGGTGGACATCGTCGGCAACTCGATGGGCGGCGGTGTCGGCATCAACTTCGCCATCAACAACCCGGACCGCATCGGCAAGCTGGTCACCATCGGCGGCATCGGCACCAACATCTTCAGCCCCGGCCCGTCCGAGGGCATCCGACTGCTGCAGGAGTTCACCGAGGACCCGACCCGGCAGCGGCTCATCGACTGGCTCAACTCGATGGTCTACGACGAGAAGATCGTCACCGAAGAGCTGATCGAGGAACGCATGAAGCTGGCCTCCGATCCCGAGACACTCGAATCGGCGCGCCGGATGTACGGCAAGGCCGCCTTCAAGATGATGATGAAGTTCATGCGGTCGGCCGACGCACCGCCACAGCCGTGGGCACAGATGCACAAGGTCAAGGCACCGACACTGTTGACGTGGGGCCGCGACGACCGCGTCAGCCCGCTGGACATGGCGCTGATCCCGATGCGCACCATCTCCAACGCCGAGCTGCACGTGTTCCCGAACTGCGGACACTGGGCGATGATCGAGGCCAAGGAAGCGTTCGAGAGCACGGTGCTGGGCTTCCTGCAGCGCTGATCTTCTCCGCGAGCGGCCGCGCACCGCGCACCGGTCCGATGGTGTGCGGTGCGCGGCCTTTCGCTTGCCTCTGCAAGCCCGGAATATATTGTCCGGCTTACCAATTGACTGCGATGGAACATCTCCATCGACCGCCGAGGCGGTGGGTCACGTTGCGCGCCAAGATAATTGCCGGCCTTGAGCGCGCGGAGACAACCGTCACACCCCGAAGTTCGTACCAATCCGCCGATTTCACGCAAGGCACAGTGCGCGCGCCCTAGGATCAGGCCCATGAATCGCTTGTCCGGCGCCGACGCCACTTTCTGGTTCGCAGAGACCAACAGTTGGCATATGCATGTCGCCGCATCGTCGATCTACGACCCCACCGACGCACCGGATTTCAGCTTCGAGTCGGTGAAGGCACTCATCGCGGCCCGCCTGCCGGAGATGCCGCAATTGCGCTGGCGGGTGACCGGCGCGCCGCTCGGCCTCGACCGGCCGTGGTTCGTCGAGGACGAGGAGCTCGACCTCGACTTCCATGTCCGTCACATCGCGGTCCCGGCACCCGGCGGCCGCCGCGAACTCGACCAGTTGGTGGGGCGCCTGATGTCCTACAAGCTGGACCGGTCGAGGCCACTGTGGGAGCTCTGGTTCATCGAGGGCGTCGAGGGCGGCCGGGTCGCGGTGCTGATGAAGATGCACCACGCCATCATCGACGGCGTATCGGGAGCCGGACTCGGGGAAATCCTGCTCGACATCACTCCGACACCGCGACCGCCGGCGGCCGAAGCGAGTGGGTCACTGGTCGGCATCAAAGCCCCGGGGATCGAACTGCAGGCCCTGGGCGGGCTGATCAACATCGGCATCAAGACGCCCTACCGTGTCGTGCGTTTCCTCGAGCAGACCGTACGCCAGCAGATCGCCGCGCTCGGCGTCGCCAACAAACCGCCCGGCTATTTCGACGCGCCACCCACGCGGTTCAACGGACCAATCTCGCCGCACCGCCGGGTCAGCAATTCCGGCGTGTCCCTCGAGCGCGTGAAAGCGGTCAAGGAAGCGTTCGGCGTAAAGGTGAACGACGTGGTGCTGGCACTGGTCTCGAGCGCCATGCGGACATATCTGGAGGACCGCGGCGAACTGCCCGACAAGTCGCTCATCGCTCAGGTCCCGGTGTCGACACGCACCGAGAGCTCCAGCGACCAGGTCGGCAACCAGGTGAGCGCGATGTCGGTGTCGCTGGCATCCGACATCGTCGACCCCGCCGAGCGGATCAAGGCCATCTACGCGAGCTCTCAGAGCGCCAAGGAAATGGCGAAAGCGCTTACGGCGCACCAGATCATGGGGCTGACCGATACCACTCCGCCCGGCCTGGTGGCCCTGGCCGCCCGGGCCTACACCGCAAGTAAGCTCGGCGGCACCCTCAAGCCGATGAACCTCGTCGTGTCCAACGTGCCAGGCCCGCCCGTGCCGCTGTACATGGACGGCGCGGTCCTCGAACAGATGATGCCGATGGGCCCCTTGGTGATGGATGTGGGACTCAACGTCACCTGCTTCAGCTACCGGGACCGGATCGATTTCGGCTTCGTCACCACGCCCGAGATGGCCAACGACATCGACGCCATGGCCGACGCCATCGAGCCGGCGCTCGTGGAACTCGAGATCGCGGCCGGACTCAAGTAGTTAAGCAATTCCTTGACTGTCGGCGCCCGTCGGCGAATAGTTAAGTATGTGCCTAACCATTTGGGACCCGACGAACTCGGCCAGGTTTTTCATGCACTGTCCGACCCGACCCGCCGGGTGATCGTGGAACGGCTCGTGCAACGGCCCGCATCGGTCAAGGCCCTGGCGGAGCCGCTGGCGATGTCCCTTCCCGCGGTCATGCAGCACCTGAAGGTCCTGGAGGACGCCGGTGTGATCGCTACCGAGAAAGCCGGCCGGGTGCGCAGTTGCCGGGTTGAACCGACGGCGTTACGCGCAGCCGAACACTGGCTCGGAGAGCAACGCACGCGATGGGAAAGGCAGCTTGATCAACTCGACGACTACCTGAAAGGACGATGATCATGACGGTCACGCATTCGACGTTCACGCTGGAACGGCGCTTCCCAGCTTCAGTCGGGAGGGTGTTCCGGGCGTGGGCAGATCCGCAGGCCCGCAAGCGCTGGATGGCCGGAGGAGCAGAGCACTCGCAGGACTTTGTGGTCGGTGGACTCGAGACGGTCAAGGGATCGGACCCGCAGGGCCGACCGTTGACCTACCAGGCGCAGTACGCCGAGATCGTCGCCAATGAACGGATTCTCACGACGTCAACGCTGCACACCGGGGCGCAGCTGTCGACAGTCTCGGTCACGAGCGTCGAGTTTCACGACGAGGGCAGCGACACCCTGATCGTCCTGACCGAGCACGGGATCTATCTCCCCGGCCAGGAACAACCCGCATGGCGTGAGCACGGGACCGCAGTACAGCTGGACACCTTGGCCGCGGAGTTCACCACCACCGCCACCCCAGAGGAGAACTGATCACCGAACTCGTCGACCGACGCCGGCACGTCACGCCTTCTGCGTCAGCCCCGCGTCGACGACCAACTGGGTGCCGGTGATGTAGCGGGCCTCGTCGGAGGCCAGGAACACCACCGCGTTGCTGATGTCCTCGGGCTCGACCCACGGCACCGGCAGGAGGTTGCGCGCGGCAAGAACTTCCGCGACGTCCTCAGCGGTCGGGTTCTCCAGATCGGGCCGGATGCGCTTGAAGGTCTCCGGGTTCAGCACCATCGGGGTGCCGACCGCGCCGGGGTGCACGGTGTTGACCCGAATTCGCTTGGGCCCCAACTCGTTCGCCAGGGTCCGGGCCAGACCCACCACGGCATGCTTGGTCGCGGTGTACGCCGAGGTGTTCGCGGTGCCGCGAAGACCGTTGGTGGAACTGATGATCACCACGGATCCCCCGCCCGGCCCGAAATGCGGAACGCCGGCCTTGACGGTGTGCCACACCCCGGTGAGGTTGACCCCGATGACGCGCTGCCAGTCTTCGGCGCTCACCTCCCAGGCGGGCGCCGACGCCGAGTGGATACCGGCATTGGCGACCACGACGTCCAACCGGCCGAACTCCCAGACCCCCTCGTCGACCGCGGCCTGCACCTCGTCGAACGACGACACATCGGCCACACCGGTGTAGCAGCGCTGGCCGCGCTGCTTCACCGCGGCGGCGACATCGGCCAAATCCGCTGCGGCACTGGCGACATCGAGAGCGATGACGTCGGCACCCTCGTCGGCGAACCGCTCGCAGTGGACCCGGCCGGTACCGCGGGCGGCACCGGTGACGAGCACGACCTTGTTCAGCAGCCCGGACATCAGCCGGCCTTGGTCAGTTCGAATCCCTTGTACCCGGCGGCCGCCACCTCGGCGCAGATGTCGTTGTAAGCGGCGAAGCCGCCGATGAACAACATGAAAACCCTTGGCTTGCCGGGCACGTTCGCGCCCATGTACCAGGAGTTCGCCTTGGGGAACAGCGTCTGGTCGGCACGGCGCACCAGTTCGGCACCCCAGGCGTCGACCGCATCGGTGGTGGCCTCGATGGCCGCGTAACCATGCTTGCCCACGTACTCGATCGCGTCGGCGATCCAGTTCACGTGCGCTTCGGCGTGCAGCACCATGTTGGCCAGCACCGCCGGCGCGCCGGGTCCGTTGACCAGGAACATGTTCGGGAAGCCGTCGACGCCCAGGCCCAGGTAGCTGCGCGGTCCGTCGACCCAGTTCTGTTTGAGCTTCTCACCACCGCGGCCGGTGATGTCGATGCGTCCCAGCGCGCCGGTGAGCGCGTCGAACCCGGTGGCGAAGATGATGGCGTCCAGGTCGAACCGGGCCTCGGTGGTGGTGATGCCGGTGGCGTCGATCTTCTCGATCGGTGTCTTCTTGACGCTGACCAGCTTCACGTGCGGCTGGTTGAACGTCTGGAAGTAGTTGGTGTCGGTGCAGATTCGCTTGGCGCCGATCGGGTGGTCGTTGGGGATCAGCATGTCCGCGACAGCCGGGTCGTCGATGACCGCGCGCACCTTTTCTTCGTAGAACTTCTTGGCCTCGGCGTTGGCCACTGGGTCCACCATCTGGTCGAGGAAGGTCTTGCTGAACAGCACACCGCCCAACTGCCAACGCTTTTCGAACTCGGCGCGGCGCTCTTCCTCGGATAGTTCCATGGTCAGCTTGGGGTGCGCCAGGTGCGGAGAGCCGCCGCCGCTGCGCCACGACAACTCACGCCGTTCGTCGTAGTTCGCCTTGACCTCCGCTTCGCGCTCGGCTGTCAGCGGCTCGTTGCCGGCCGGCACCGAGAAGTTCGGAGTGCGTTGGAAGACAACGAGTTCGGAGGCCTGCGCGGCCACGATCGGCGTGCTCTGGATGCCCGACGAACCGGTGCCGATGAGGCCGACGCGCTTGCCGGTGAAGTCGACGCCCTCGTGCGGCCAGTTCGCGGTGTGGTAGGTCTCGCCGGCGAAGGTCTCGACGCCAGGAATGTTCGGCAGCAGCGGATCGGACAGCGCGCCGGTGGCCATGACGCAGAACTGCGCGTCCACCGTCTGACCGGCGTCGGTGGTGACCGTCCAGCGCAGCGTCTCCTCATCGAGGGTCGCAGACACCACGCGGGTATCGAGCCGGATGTCGCGGCGCAGGTCGAACCGGTCGGCGACATGGTTGATGTACGTGAGGATTTCGGCCTGCGTGGCGTACTTCTCGGTCCAGGTCCACTCCTGCTGCAGGTCCTTGTCGAACGAGTAGCAGTAGTCGATGCTCTCGACGTCGCACCGCGCACCGGGGTACCGGTTGTAGAACCACGTGCCGCCAACATCCGAGGCTGCTTCGAACACCACGACCGAATGGCCTTCCGACCGCAGTTTGTGCAGTGCGTAAAGACCGGCGAACCCGGCACCGACTACTACGACGTCAACCTGTTCTGCGCTGCTCATAGTGCGAAGTTAGCCGTCCTCGCGAAGCCCCAGTATGAGGCGTCCCGGTGAACGGACGACCCGATATTCAGGGCACAGTCAGGTCGGATTCCGCCGGGCCGCCGGGCACGATCATGGCGCCCGGTGCGACCGTTCCCGAGTCCGGTCCCCACTCGCCGTGTCCATACGGGCCGGGTCCCAGGCAGTCCGGATCCACCCCGTGGGGACCCCAGCAACCCGGCGGCTCCGCGACCGGCGTTGCCAACCCCGCCGGCACGGCGCAGGCGAGCACCAGTGCGGCGGCGACGGACACGGCCGGTCCGATCGCCTGCTTCCAACGGCATGTCCATCCGTACATCGCGCTGCCTCGGCTCAGTCTGGTCGTCAACCTTCGGGCTCGACGATTCGCCGATTCCGGGCGAGAAGGTAGAGCCCATCGGTCCGGCGACGAGAGCCTTAGGTCCCTCCCGCGGCAAGCCAGGAACGCGATGGGACAACCAGATCCACGTCGCTCAAGGAATTTCGTCCGCTGACCGGGAACAGCCTCCCGGTGTACCGCGGGTGCGGTAAACCATTAGTTAGCCCATCACAGGAGTTAGGAAAAGACCATGACCCAGCGGGTTATCGACAAACTCGGTGACATCGCCGACCAGCTTCGCGAACAGGCCTGGGAGGCAGAGAAGTTGGGCCAGCTGCCCGACGAGACCGTGAAGCTGATGAAGGCCGCCGGCAACATCAAGCTGCTGCAGCCCAAGGAATACGACGGCCTGGAGGTGCATCCGCGCGAGTTCGCGGAGACCGTGATGGCGACCGCCGCCCTGGACCCCGCCGCCGGCTGGATCAACGGCGTCGTCGGTGTGCACCCCTACCAGCTGGCCTACGCCGACCCGAAGGTCGCCGCCGAGATCTGGGGATCCGACACCGACACCTGGGTCGCGTCGCCCTACGCACCGCAGGGCGTGGCGCGGCCCGTCGACGGTGGCTACATCTTCAACGGCCGTTGGCAGTTCAGCTCGGGCACCGACCACTGCGAGTGGATCTTCCTGGGCGCCATGCTCGGTGACGCCGAGGGCAAGCCCCTCATGCCGCCCCAGATGCTGCACATGATCCTCCCCCGCAGCGACTACGAGATCGTCCAGGACTCCTGGAACGTCGTGGGCCTGCGCGGCACCGGCTCCAAGGACGTCATCGTCAAGGACGCCTTCGTGCCCACCTACCGCACCATGGACGCCACCAAGGTGATGGACGGCCGGGCCCAGATCGAGGCCGGCATGACCTCGCCGCTGTACCTGATGCCGTGGTCGACCATGTTCCCGCTGGGCATCTCCTCGGCCGTCATCGGCATCGCCGAAGGCGCCCTGGCGGCTGCTCTCGACTACCAGCGCGAGCGCGTCAACTCCAGCGGCGTGGCCATCAAGGACGACCCGTACGTCATGTACGCCATCGGCGAGGCCGCCGCAGACATCAACGCCGCGCGCCAGGAACTGCTGGCCAACGTCGACCGCATCTACGACATGGTCGAGGCCGGTAGAGAAGTGTCGTTCGAGGACCGTGCCGCCGGCCGGCGCACCCAGATCCGGTCGGTGTGGCGGGCGGTGTCCGCGGTCGACGAGATCTTCGCCCGGTGCGGCGGCAATGCCACCCGCATGGACAAGCCCCTGCAGCGGTACTGGCGCGACGCACACGTCGGCCAGGCGCACGCCATCCATGTTCCCGGCACCACGTTCCACGCATCGGCGCTGAGCAGCCTCGGCGTCGATCCGCAGGGCCCGCTGCGGGGCATGATCTGACGTGACCGATTTGAAGAGCCTGGGCTATGTGAAGGTCCAGACCGCCGATATCGAACGCTGGCGCCAATTCGCCTTCGACGTACTGGGTTTCGCAAAGGGCAGCGGCCCCGACCCCGACGCGCTGTACCTGCGGATGGACGAGCGCACCGCGCGCATCATCGTGGTGCCGGGCGACGCCGACCGCATCGTCACCGTCGGCTGGGAGGTCCGCGACGGCGCCGCGCTGCGCCGGGTGCAGGCCACCCTGGACGGCGCCGGTGTGCCGTGGAAGCAGCTGTCCCTCGAGGAGGCCGACGCGCGTCGCGTCGACGAGGTCATCGCGTTCGCCGACCCGGCAGGCAACGACGTCGAGGTGTTCCACGGCGCGGTACTGGACCACAGTCCCGTCGTGACACCGTTCGGTGCCCGCTTCGTCACCGAGGGTCTGGGCCTGGGCCACGTGGTGCTGCCCGCGCAGGATGCCAAGGGGCTGTTCACCTTCTACACCGATGTGCTGGGCTTCCTGCCCCGCGGCGCCTTCCGGGTGCCGGCTCCCCCGGAGTTCGGCCCGTTGCGGGTGCAGTTCCTGGGCATCAACGAGCGGCACCACAGCCTGGCCATCTGCCCGGCCGCGACGCTGCGCGATCCGAAACTGATCCATCTCATGGTCGAGGTCGACACGCTGGACGCCGTCGGGCAGGCGCTCGACCGCGTGAACCGGGATGGGTTCCAGCTGTCGTCCACACTGGGCCGCCACACCAACGACAAGATGGTGTCGTTCTACGTGCGGTCGCCCGGCGACTGGGACATCGAGTTCGGTACCGAGGGCATGAAGGTCGACGAACGGTATTACACCGCAGAGGAGATCACCGCCGACAGCTACTGGGGCCATGAGTGGATGGGCGTTCCGCCGCGGGCGATGCTGCCATGAGCGCCGCCCTGTCACCGGTCCCGGCGTCGTCGATCACCACCTGGGATGACGAGGCCGACGTCGTCATCGTCGGCTACGGCATCGCCGGTGCGGCCGCCGCGGTGGAGGCCTCGGCGGCCGGCGCGGACGTCCTGGTCGTCGAGCGCACCGGCGGCTGGGGCGGTGCCGCCGCCATGGCCGGTGGGTTCATCTACCTCGGCGGTGGCACCGACCTCCAAAAGGCCTGTGGCTTCGACGATTCCGTGGAGAACATGGCCGCCTTCCTGAAGGTGGCCATGGGTCCCGGCGCTGACGCGGCACGGATCGACGACTATTGCACCGGCAGTGTCGCCCACTACGACTGGCTGGTCAGCTGCGGCGTGCCGTTCAAGCCGGTGTTCTGGGGCGAACCGGGCTGGGAGCCGCCGAGCGACGAGGGCCTGATGTTCACGGGCGGCGAAAATTCGTTCCCGTACAACACGATTGCCACTCCCGCGCCGCGCGGTCACGTGCCGCAGATGACCGACAAAGTCGCCGGCGAGCGCAGCGGTGGCTACATGTTGATGAAGCCGCTCGTGGAGACCGCCACCGCGCAGGGCGCCCGGTCGATCTACGACACCGAGGTGCAGTCTCTCGTCACCGAGGCCGACGGCCGGGTGGTCGGCATCGTCGCGCGCCGGTACAGCGACGCCGTGGCGATCAAGGCCCGCCGCGGCGTGGTGCTGGCCTCGGGCAGCTTCGCCTACAGCGACGCGATGGTCGCGCAGTACGCGCCCCGCATCGCGGGGCGTCCGGCGGCGAGCATCGAGCAGCATGACGGCCGGGCGATCCGGATGGCGCAGGCGCTCGGCGCCGACCTGGCACACATGGATGCCACCGAGGTGGCGTTCTTCTGCGACCCGCAGCAGCTCGTCCGGGGCATTCTGGTCAACGGCTACGGCCAGCGCTACATCGCCGAGGACACCTATGCCGGACGCATCGGTCAGCAGACGCTGTACTACCAGGACAACACCGCCTACCTGATCATCGACGGCGATGCTCAGGAGGAAGCCATGGCCGCGACCTCGGCGACGCCGTTCCTGCGCCGCCCGGCCACCTGGGTGTGCGAGACGGTGGCCGAGCTCGAAGCGGAGATCGGCTTGCCCGCAGGCGTCCTGCAGCACACCGTCGCCTATTACAACGAGCACGCCGCGAACGGTGCGGACCCGCTGCTGCACAAGAAGCCGCAGTGGCTGCGTCCGATCGGATCTCCGGTGGGTGCGATCGACCTCCGCAACAGCACGGGCGGCTTCACTCTCGGCGGCCTGCTGACCACGCTGGACGGCCGCGTCCTGCACGTCGGCGGCGAGCCGATCCCCGGCCTGTTCGCGGCCGGCCGGACGGCGGCAGGGCTCGCTGCCTGGGGTTATGCCAGCGGCGTGTCCCTGGGCGACGGCAGCTACTACGGGCGCCGTGCCGGGAGGTCCGCGGCACAGAGCTGATCCCGTCCGGCGTGTCGCCAGTGCGCGTGTCGCCGACCCGCAACCCCCACAGCCGTGTCCCAGGTTTGGGCCATGAGCTGCAGAATTGACACACGAGGCGCCCCTTGCCAGCCCGGCTCGGGGCGCCTCGTCGTGCATATATTCTCCCGCGCTCCCGCGAAATGTGTGACAAGTCGCACCGCCGTGTGATACAAACAGGCATATTCCTAATAGGAATATCGACACGGAGCAACGGAGCTTGGAGGCCGACATGACAGCAGCAGTCGAATCCACCACCCCCAGCGCGGTCATCGACCGGGTATCGCTGGTGCTGGACGCGTTCGACGGCCCCGGGCGCCTGACCCTGGCGCAGATCGTGCGCCGCACGGGGCTGCCCCGGTCCTCCGCTCACCGGATGCTGGAGCGCCTGGTGCAGCTGCGCTGGCTGCGCCGCAACGGCCGCGACTACGAACTGGGGATGCGTCTCGTGGAGCTCGGCTCGCTGGCCGTGCATCAGGACCGCATGCACCGTGCCGCCGGCCCGCTGCTGCACGAACTGCACCGCGCCACCGGCCTCGTCGTGCACCTCGCCGTGCTCGACGGCGGCGACGTCGTCTACCTGGAGAAGGTGGGCAACGGCATGATGACCGTGCTGCCGTCGCGCGTGGGTGGCCGCCAGCCGGCGCACTGTACCGCCGTCGGCAAGGCCATCCTGGCCTACAACCAGGACGCCGAAGTCGACCTCATGAGCCGCAAGACCAAGTACTCGATCGCCAACCGTGCCCAGCTCGCGACCGAGCTGGCCAAGGTCCGCGCCCACGGCGTCGCCTTCGAGCGCGAAGAGTCGGTGCCCGGATTCGGTTGCGTCGCAGCGCCGATCGGCCGCCAGGGTGAGGCCGTCGCCGCCGTCTCGGTGTGTGGTCCAATGAACCGCATGGCCTTCGAACAGCTGACCGCCCCGGTGCGCATGACCGCCATGGGCATCTGGCGCAACGCCGAGGATTCCCGCGTGGCACCGACGCTGCAGCCGATGCGGCCGCTGCGCATGGGCCCGGCGCTGCAGTACGCGTGAGTCTCGACCCACAGATCGCCGGCCTCCTCGAGGCACTGGGCGGCGGCTTCCCCGACCTGCCGAACATGACCGGCGCGCAAGCGCGCGCCGCCATCCGCGCGCGGTTCGTCGCACCTGCCGAACCCGAAGCGGTCGGCTCCGTCACCAATACGGAGGTCGACGGCATCGGAGTGCGGATCTACCGGCCCGCGTCCGATGGTCCCCTCCCGATCTTCGTGTTCGCGCACGGCGGCGGCTTCGTCTTCTGCGATCTGGACTCGCACGACGGACTCTGCCGCAGTTTCGCGAATTCGATTCCCGCTGTGGTGGTTTCGGTCGACTATCGGCTCGCGCCCGAGCATCAGTGGCCCGCGGCAGCCGAAGACGTCTATGCGGTGACGCAGTGGGCCGCCGCCCACGCCGCCGAACTCGGCGGCGACCCGGCCAAGCTCATCGTCGGCGGCGACAGCGCCGGCGGCAACCTCGCCGCCGTCACCGCCCTGATGACGCGCGACCGCGGCGGTGCCCCGCTGGCCGCGCAGGTACTGCTCTACCCGGTGCTGACCGCCGATTTCACCTACGGCTCGTACCACGAGTTCCGCACCGGCTACTACAACACCACCGCAGCCATGCAGTGGTATTGGGACCAGTACGTCCCCAACACCACAGACCGCGAAAACCCTTATGCAGCACCACTGTCCGCCTCCGTCGAGGGCGTCGCCCCGGCCGTGCTCGTGGTGACCGGCTACGACCCGATGCGGGACGAGGCCCTGGCCTACGCCGAAGGACTGCGCGAGGCCGACGTTCCGGTGGCCGAGCTGTACTACGGCGCCATCCACGGCTTCCTGACCATGCCGGTGCTCGACATCGCGCACCGTGCCCGCCGTGACGTGGCCGACGCCGTGACCAAGTTGCTCGCCGACTAGACGGCGATTCCCCAACCAATCGAGGAGTTCATCATCGGCACCTACGCTGTGACCGGTTCGGCATCCGGCATGGGATACCAGGCGGCGGAACAGCTACGCGCGCAGGGCCATACGGTCATCGGCGTCGACCTCAAGGACGCCGACGTCATCGCGGACCTGTCGACCGCCAACGGCCGGCGCACCGCCGCCACCCGGGTGCTGGAGTTGGCCGAGGGCAAGCTCCACGGTGCCGTGCTGGCCGCGGGGATCGGCCCCGGTGCCGGCGCCGACCGTGCCCGCTTGATCGCTCAGATCAACTACCTGGGCACGGTTGAGCTCCTGACCGCCTGGCGCCCGGCACTCGCCGCCGCCGGTGATGCGAAAGTCGTTGCGCTGGGCAGCAACTCCAGCACGACGGTCCCGGCGGTCCCCCGCCGCGCCATCAAGGCGCTGTTGGCCGGCGACGCCGACCGCGCGGCCCGCGCCGTGCGGTTCTTCGGCGGCGGCGCCTCCGCGCTGATGTACGCCGCGTCCAAGATCGCGGTGGCCCGCTGGGTCCGGCGGACCGCGGTGACGGCCGACTGGGCCGGCCGTGGCATCCGGCTGAATGTCCTGGCGCCAGGGGCCATCATGACCCCGCTGCTGCAGGCGCAGCTCGATTCGCCGCGCGAGGGCAAGGCCGTGCGTGCCTTCCCGATCCCGACCGGCAGCTTCGGCGATCCCGTGCACCTGGCCAACTGGATCACCTTCATGCTGTCCGACTCGGCCGACTTCCTGTGCGGCAGCGTCATTTTCGTCGACGGCGGCACCGACGCCTACTTCCGGCCCGACGGCTGGCCCAAGGGTGTCCCCCTGCGCGGCATTCCGCGGTACGTGTGGCGGCACCGCCGGTTCGCCAAGACCCGCTAGGGGGACGCGGCGCGAATCGCCTTGGGGCTCATGCCGTAGCGGCGCTTGATCGCGGTGCTCAGCGCGAAGGCGGTGCCGTAGCCCACGCGGCCCGCGACGGCCTCGATGGTGGCATCGGACCCGCGCAGCAGGTCGACGGCCAGCGCCAGCCGAATCTCGGTCAGCAGTGCCATCGGTGGCTCGCCGACGAGTTGGGTGAATCGCCGCGCCAGTGCCGCCCGGGACAGCCCCACCTCGGCGGCCAGTGACCCGACGGTCCAGGGATGTGCCGGATTGTTCTCGATGAGCCGAAGTGCCGTGCCCACCTGAGGATCTCGATAGGCGCGGTACCAGGCCGGCGCGTCGTCACGGGAGAACCAGCTGCGCAACGCGGCAATGGTGAGCAGGTCGAGCATGCGGTCGAGTACCGCGCCCTGGGCCGGCTCGTCGCGCGACATCTCATCGAGCAGCAGATCGACCAGCATGCTGTTGACCTCGCCCCGCCGGACCACCACCAGCGGCGGCAGCGCGGTGAGCAGCCGCCGGCACACCGCACCCACCTCTTCGTAGGCGCCGGTGATCAACAAGGTCTCCGCGTCGGGCCGGGTGCCCCAGCTGCGGATCCCCAGACTCAGTGCCTCACACAGGGGTTCGCCGTCGATGGTCGTGGTGACCTGCCCCGGGTGCACAACGACTTCGGGTGCGGTGGCGGCGTCGTCGGCGACGGTATAGCAGTCGGGCCCGCGGCAGATCGCGATGTCGCCCGCCTCGAGTTGCCGGCCGGTGGCACCATCCGGGAGGACGGTCGCCGACCCGCGGGCCACCACGACGACGGTGAGCGGCGCCTGGTCCTGCACGCGCAGCGACCACGGCGGGTCGAGCAACGACCGCATCAGAAACGCGCCACGCGCACGTGGCCCCTCCAACAACCCGGCCAGGGCATCCACGGGAAAAGCGTAGACGCTCGCGTATGGAAGTGAGGCTTTTGACGATGGAGCGTCCAATCTGGAGTCAATACGGTCAGCTCATGTTCTTCACCAAGCTCCCCCAGCCGCTCGGCACGACGGCGCTCATCGTCGCTCTGTTGTCCTCCGGACTTCTCGCCGGCCTCTACTACGCCTACGCGGTGTCGGTGATGCCCGCG
Organism: Mycobacterium sp. SMC-16; assembly: GCF_046250085.1. Lineage (NCBI taxonomy): Bacteria > Bacillati > Actinomycetota > Actinomycetes > Mycobacteriales > Mycobacteriaceae > Mycobacterium > Mycobacterium sp. SMC-16. The sequence goes on along the minus strand of NZ_CP176427.1, from coordinate 2,480,744 downwards.
CTCGGCGCGTTCGACGACCGGACCTTCATCGACGTCATGAACAAGATCAACGTCGTCATCGTCAATCCGCCGTTCCTGCTGACCTTCCTGGGATCGGTCGGCTTCACCGCCTTGGCCGGGGCCTTCTTCCTCAAACCCGGCGCCCGCCCGGTGCTGATCTGGATCGGTGTCGGCTTGGCCCTCAACATCGTCAGCCTCGCCATCACGTCGGTGATCAATGTGCCGCTGAACGACAAACTCGCCACGGCGGCCGGCTCGACCAGTGCCGCCGATCTCGCCGGGCTCCGCCAGCAGTTCGAGTCGTCGTGGGTGCGCTGGAACATGATCCGCGCGCTGGCCAACACCGCGGCCACCGGCGTGCTGGGCTGGGCCCTCGCGGTGCCGGTCCGCGGTTGATGCGTGATTAACGCACGCTGACCGCAACCCTGGGCCGGTGCGCAGAACTGCGGCATCGTCGCGGCGGTGGTGAGTTCGGAGCTCAAGGCCAGTGATGCGCAACTCGCGAAAGGCCTGCGGCGCAGGCATTTGAACCTGATCGCTCTCGGCGGGGTGATCGGCGCCGGGCTGTTCGTCGGCAGCGGCGTCGTGATCGGCAGTGCCGGACCCGCGGCCATCGTGTCGTTCCTGATCGCCGGCATCATCACGCTGCTGATCATGCGGATGCTCGCCGAGATGGCAGTGGCGCAACCCGTGGTCGGCTCGTTCTATGTCTACGCCCGGCAGGCGCTGGGCCGCCGTGGCGGTTTCGTCACGGGCTGGATGTACTGGTACTTCTTCGTCATCGTTGTCGCCGTCGAAGCCGTTGCGGGCGGCCGCATCCTGCATCTGTGGCTGCCCGCGGTGCCGCTGTGGTTGCTCAGCCTCGGCCTGATGCTGGCCCTGACCGCGAGCAATCTGGTGTCGGCACGCTCGTTCGGCGAGTTCGAGTATTGGTTCTCCTCGGTGAAAGTCATTGCCATCGTGGTGTTCCTGGGCATGGGCGCACTGTGGCTCACGGGCCTCTGGCCACACTCCACACCCGGCCTGGCCAACCTGATCGACAACGGCGGCTTCGCGCCGCTGGGCTGGGGCGCGGTGCTGGCGGCCGTGGTGCCCTGCGTCGCGTTCTACACGGGCGCCGAGATCGTCACCATCGCCGCAGCGGAATCCGACGAGCCCGAGCGCGCGGTGACGCGCGCGATGAAGTCGATCGTGTTCCGCATTATCGGGTTCTACGTCGGATCGATCCTCGTGGTGGTGGCCATTCAGCCGTGGAACACCAAGAGCGTGAGCATCAGCCCCTATGCCTCGGTGCTCACCGTGCTGGGCATCCCGGGCGTCGCCACGATCATGAACTTCATCGTGCTGACCGCGGTGCTGTCCTGCCTCAATTCGGCGCTGTACACGACCTCACGAATGCTGTTCGCGCTCACCACCTCTGGCGACGCGCCCCGGTTCTTCACCAAGCTGTCCCCCAGCGGCGTCCCGCGCCGCGCGATCCTGCTGGGCACCGCGGTCGGCTACGCCTCGGTTGCCGCGACCTACGTGTGGGGCGACGTGGTGTTCAACTTCCTGATCAACTCCTACGGCGCCGTCGCACTGTTCGTCTACCTGATCATCGCGATATCGCAGGTTGTCCTGCGGCGCCGGATCGAGAGGTTGGCGCCGGGCACGCTGAAGCTGAAGATGTGGCTGTTCCCGTGGCTGAGCTACGCCACCATCGCCCTCATGGCGACGGTCATCCTGGCGATGGCGTTCCTGCCCGACACCCGATCCCAGTTCCTGATGAGTGGCGTCACCCTGGCCGTCATCCTCGTCTCCTTCGAGGTGGTCCGGCGACGCCCGTCACCGGCGGCCGAGCCCGCGACGCCGGTTGCGGTCACCGCGCCGCAAGGATACTGATCGCGATATCGGTAGCCGGGCCGATGACGCTTTCGATGTCCAGGTCGTCCTCGGCGGTCTGGGCGGCCAGCTCGCGCACACCGGCCAGCAGCATCACGGCTTTGGGCTTGGTGATCGGCGGCAGACCGGCACGCTGAAATCCCGGGTTGGATGCGAGTTCGCCCAGCAGCGCGGCGAGTTCGGCGAAATTGCGCCGCTGAATCGGACGGGCGGCCGCGCCCAGCGCGGGCAGGTCGCGAATCCAGCTCAGCGAAATCGCCGGGCGCGCAGTGAGATGCGCGATGTACGCCGTGAACATCTGGCGAATCTGATTGTGCCAGTGCGCATCTGAGTCGACGGACTGCCGGATGTCGGCGACCAGATCGTCGGTCACCGAGGCCAGCAACGCCAGGTAGCACTCCTGCTTGTTCGCGAAATACAGGTAGAAGGTGGTCTTGGAGGCCTGGGCCACCCGCACGATGTCGACGACGGACGTCGCGGCGTACCCGCGTTCGGCAATCAACGTGGCGAGGGCGTCCACGAATCGCTGACGGGCGTCGTCATCCTCCGTGTTGCGCATGACAGTACGTTATCGTACTGTCCCCTGACGTGCGAGTACGACCTCGTACTCGGAGCTGGGGGTAGACGATGATCCGTGCTGTGCGACGCCCGCGACGCGGCGCCGTGGCCCGCCTGGCAGCGACGGTGGCGCTGGCGTTGCTGGCCGCCGTCGGTGTCCCGCCGACACCCGCTGCCGCCGTGGCAATTACCCGCTGCCCGTGGCGGGCCACCACCGTCGCGAGTGGACTCGGTTCGCTGGAGAACCTCGGGTTCGACGGTTCGGGCACCATGCTGGTCTCACGCACCGTCGGCACTTCCGGGCAGTTGTACCGCCTCACGCCCGACGGCAAGGGCAGCACCTTCGTACCCAATGTCGCTGCGCCGGGCAGCATCACCGTCGCCGACGGTGCGGCCTACTTCACCACCGGAAACAACTTTCTCTCCGGGGTCTTCGGCAGCAAGGACGGCACCATCGCGCGCGTGGACCTCGGCACCGGCGCGCTGACGACGATCGCCACCAGACTCACGATGCCCAACGGGATGGTCCGGTTGCCCGACGGTTCGTTCGTCGTCTCCCGCAACATCGGCTGGACCACCGGGCTGACCAGGATCAGCGCCGACGGCACCCGCGAAACCCGGCTCGCGCCCTCGGTGACCATGGCCAACGGCCTGGCATACGACGCCGCGCACAACGCCGTCGTCGCGTCGATGGACCTGCATCCCGTGAGCACCCTCGCCATCGTGGACATCGACGACCCCAGCCACATCCGCACCGTCAACCTCGGGCTGTTCGGGCTGTTCGGATTCCCCGACGACCTCACGGTCGGGCCGGACGGCCTCATCTACCTGGCGATGGACGGTGGCGACATCGTCCGCATCGACCCCGACCGGCACGCCGCGTGCATTCTGGCCTCGGGGATGTTCGGCAGCACCTCGGTGCGCTTCGGCGCGGGCACCGGCTGGGACCCACAGGCGTTGTACAGCACCGACCTCTTCGGCACCGTCCGCAAGCTGACGCCGACCGCCGGTTGAGAAGACATCCCGGTGACCGGACCACAGCCGTCCAGCCGAACACGGGGGCCGCAAGAATCCTTCCGCAACGAAAGGACTTGCAGCATGGACAGATTCAGCGACCGCCGGGTCATCGTGACCGGCGCCGGGTCGGGCATCGGCCAGGCCACCGTGGCCCGCCTGCTCGATGAGGGCGGCACCATCGTCGCGTGCGACATCTCCGCTGACGGCCTGGCCCGCACGAAGGAAGCCGCCGAAAAGGCCGGCACCGCAGCACGTCTCACCACCGCGGTGCTCGACATCTCATCCGAAGAAGACGTCGCCACGGGCGTCGACGCCGCGGTCGCCGCCATGGGCGGACTGGACGTGCTGGTCAACGTCGCCGCGATCGAGACCTGCTCGCACACCCACCAGACGACCCTGGCCGACTGGAACCGCATCATCGCGGTCAACCTCACCGGCACGTTCCTCATGACCCGCCAGGCGCTGCCGGCACTACTGGCATCGGGGCGCGGTGTGGTCATCAACTTCACCTCGACCTCGGCGAGCTACGCCCACCCCTACATGGCGGCCTACTCCGCCAGCAAGGGCGGCATCCTGAGCTTCACCCACTCGCTGGCGCTCGAATACGCCAAGCAGGGGCTGCGCGCCGTCAACATCCAGCCCGGTGGCGTCTCAACCCCGCTGGCCAACGGCACGTTCGCCAAGATGCCCGAGGGCACCGACTACGGGCTGTGGACCAAGCAGGTCCCCATGCTCAACACCGGCAACGACGCGAACCTGGGTGACCCCAGCGCGGTCGCCGCGGTGGTCGCCATGGCGGCTTCCGATGATGGCGCGTTCCTCACCGGCACCGAGATCCGGGTCGACGGCGGCGCCCACTGTTAGACCATCCGCGGGTGCCCAGCTGAATCAGTCTCAGCGGACGACGACCTCGCTGGGCACCCGCGGATCACCAAGCATCGCCCGATGTGACAGCGGCGTCCGGCCGTCGACATCGGTGATGCCGTAGCGCTGGGCTTCCTCCGCGGCGATCACCGTCTGCCCGCTGATGCCCTCCAGATCCGGGTCCTGGTACAGCGCGTTGATCACATGCCCGATGAACTCCGGCGTCTCGAAATTGCCCGCGGCCTTGGCCAGCGTCTCGGCGTCGAACGCCTGCTTGAACTTGTCGGTCAGCAGGATGCCCATCCAGATCGACAACGTCGACACGCCCGTGCCGTGGAAGTCGACGGCCATATCGGCCGCCATCTTGTCGACGCCGGCCTTCTGCGCACCGTAGGCGGGACCGTGCATGTAGCACACCCCGCCCGGCGACGAGGTGAACGCGATCAGGCCGCGCCCTTGCGCCACCAGCAGCGGCGCGGCATGCCACGACGCCACATACGCCGACCGCAGCCCGACGTCGAGGACATCACCGAGGCCGATCGGCTTCTCCCAGAACGGCTTCGGGTCGACGAGGTTGTCATGGACCACCGCCGCGTTGTTGACCAGCAGGTCGAGCCGGCCGGACTCGTCCGCCACCCGCGCGAACAGCGCAGCCACGGCATCGTCGTCGCGGTGGTCCACCGGAACGGCGATGCCGCCGTCGCCGGGATCGGTGACGGTGCGTCCCGTCAGGTACACCGTCCACCCGTCAGCCACCAATGCGGCGGCGATGCCCTTGCCGGCACCCCGGCTGGCACCGGTGACGACCGCGACCCGCTTCTCTGCGCTCATGCCGTTATGGTGCCACGCCCAGTTCGTCCTGAACGACGTGCACGACACCGGCCGCCACCGCATCCGCGATGGATTCCTTCAGCTGGCCGCACGCCAGGAAGATCCGGCCCGGCAGGCACTCGGCGCGCTGCCGTTCCTCGCACCTCGCGGCCGACTCGCGCGTCCACTGCACGCTGGTCTGCTGCCAGCTGCCCTTGCGCGCCAAAACCTCTGCGCCACAAGCGCGGCAGGTCACCGGCACCATCGGCATGTCGGCCAGCCGGATGTCGGGCCGCGCGGTCATCAGACCGACTCCGCGGCCCGCGCGGCGGCGATGTTGGCTGCCATCTCCCTGGTCCACGCCTCCCGCGGGACGGTGGTGTCCAGCTCGTATTCGAACCGGTCGGTCATCTCCGGCACCACATCGGCGACGTCGACGTAGAACTGCTCGTACCACCGGCGCAGCTGGTAGACGGGGCCGTCCTCCTCGACCAGCAGCGGATTGTCGATGCGGGCCTTGTTCTTCCAGATCTGCACGTCCTGCTCGAAGCCCTGCTTCACCCAGTCACCGAGCGCGTGCGCCGTCGCGACGGCCGCGTCCTCGGGCAGGCCTGCCATCTTCTTCACGATGATTCCGTACTGCAGCACAAAGGAATTCGCGTCGATCGGGTAGTGGCAGTTGATCAGGATGGTCTTGTGATCGGCTTCCGGGTAGTGGTACGTCAGGTCGTCGATCATGAAGGACGGCCCGTAGTACGACGCCACCGACGTCGACCCCAGCATCTTCGCCCCCTCGGTGCCCTGCATGTCCTCGCGGCCGCCACCGTTCATGTACTGCGTCGCGACCTGGCCCTCGAAGATGTTCTTGAAGTGCGACGGCACCGAGCCGTGGATGTAGAAGAAGTGCGCCATGTCGACGACGTTGTCGATGATCTCGCGGCAGTTCACGTTGACAACCGTTGTGTACCAATGCCAATCGGTCCACTCATCACTGCCCGCCTGCTCGATGCGCGGGATGTAGACGTCCGCCGGCGGCGCGCTGCCCTCGGGGTCGTTCCAGATGAACAGCATCCCGTCCTGCTCGAGGGTCTCCCACTTCGCGGTGCGGGCAAGCCGCGGTGTGCGCTTGGCGTAGGGCACCAGCTTGCACTTGCCGTCGCCACCCCAGCGCCAGTCGTGGAACGGGCAGGCGATCTCGTTGCCCTTGACGGTGCCCTGGCTCAGGTCACCGCCCATGTGGCGGCAGTAGCTGTCCAGCACGTTGAGTTCGCCGTCCGCACCGCGGAACACGACGAGCTTCTGCCCGAAGGCGTTGATCGAGTGCGGTTTGCCGTCACCGAGGTCCTTGGTCAGGCCAAGGCAATGCCAGCCGCGGGCGAACCGGGTCGGCGCTTCACCGGCTTCGATCTGGCGAACATCGACATCCTCCAGCGACATCTGATGACCATCCTCACATTGAAAACTGGGCTGCAGTTTGATGTTTCAGGTCTAACAGCAACAAGGTGGGCAACGCACGTGTTCTCCCGCTGGCAGGGACGTCCGAGGCCGGAAACCCGTCTGCCGCAATACGCTCAGCGGCCGTGACGACATCTGCCGCGGCCACGATTCCGGCCGGCCTCGACATCGCTGACACCACCGTCGATCTGCTGGTGATCGGTTCCGGCACCGGCCTGGCCGCCGCGCTGAGCGGCCACGAGTCCGGGCTGAACGTCCTCGTTGTCGAGAAGGCCTCCGGCGTCGGCGGTTCCACGGCCCGCTCGGGCGGCGCCCTCTGGCTGCCGACCACTCCCCTGCTGACCGACAAGGGCACCCCCGACACCGCGGACCGCGCCGCGACCTACCTCGACGCCGTCGTCGACGGGACCGCGCCGGCGGCCCGCTCCACCGCCTTCCTGAAGCACGTCAACGCGACCGTCGACATGCTGGGGCGCACCACCCCGATGCGACTGTTCTGGGCCCGCGAGTACTCCGACTACCACCCTGAGAGGCCGGGCGGCCGCGCCACCGGGCGCACCTGCGAATGCCGACCACTCGACGCGCGCGTGCTCGGCGAATACCGGGACCGGTTGCGCGGCGGTGTCATGGAGGTCAAGGTCCCGATGCCGACGACCGGCGCGGACTACAAGTGGATGAATCTGATGACCCGGGTGCCACGAAAAGGTCTGCCGCTCATCGCAAAACGGCTCGCGCAGGGTGTCGGCGGGAAGCTGCTGGGGCGCGAATACATCGCCGGCGGCCAGGCCCTGGCGGCCGGGCTGTTCGCCGGTGTGCTGCGGGCCGGCGTCCCGATCTGGACCGACACCGCGCTGGTCCGGCTGACCGGCGACGGTCACCGGGTCACCGGCGCGGTGCTGTCGCACGGTGGCCGTGAGGTCACCGTCAGTGCCACGCGCGGTGTCGTGCTGGCGGCCGGTGGCTTCGACCACGACATGGCGATGCGTCACAAGTACCAGTCCGATTCGCTCGGCGCCCACGAGAGCCTCGGCGCCGATTCCAACACCGGTGAGGCCATCCGGGCCGCCACCGACGTGGGTGCCGCCACGGCGCTGATGGAGCAGGCCTGGTGGTTCCCCGCTGTCGCGTCCGCGGCCGGCCGCCCGCCGGCCGTCTTGCTGGCCGAGCGCTCGCTTCCCGGCTCGCTCATCGTCGACCAGGACGGCAAGCGCTTCGCCAACGAGTCGACCGACTACATGTCGTTCGGCCAGCGCGTGCTCGAACTCGGGCGGGCCGGCACCCCGGTGGAGTCGATGTGGATCGTGTTCGACCAGAAATACCGCAACAGCTACGTCTTCGCCGCCGGTTCGTTCCCGCGGATGCCGCTGCCCAAGTCCTGGTACCGGGCCGGTATCGCCGCCAAGGCCACCACCTTCGCCGAGCTGGCGGCGCAGATGGGTGTCCCGGTCACCGACTTCGAGCACACCATGACGCGGTTCAACGAGAGCGCGGCCGCCGGCATCGATCCCGACTTCGACCGCGGCCTCAGCGCCTACGACCGGTACTACGGCGATCCGACGGTGACGCCCAACCCGAACCTGCGTCCACTGGCCAAGGGCCCCTTCTACGCGGTGAAGATGACGCTGAGCGACCTCGGCACCTGCGGCGGCGTCGTCGCCGACGACCGCGGCCGGGTACGCCGCGAGGACGGCGGCGTCATCGAAGGGCTGTACGCGCTGGGCAACACCGCGGCCAACGCCTTCGGCGCGGTGTACCCGGGCGCGGGCGCAACCATCGCCCAGGGCCTCGTGTACGGCTACATCGCCGGGCGGGATGCCGCGGGGCAGCTCTGACGCTCAGAGACTGCCGAGATCGTCGGGCACGTCGACGGCGTATGCCCTGAGCACCTCGAGCGGCACGACCTCGAGGGTCCGCTCGTGCGTGGAGGCGAGCACCACCGGTGCCGCGTAACCGTCATTGTGCGCCCGAAGCCAGTTGACGGCGGTCACGCACCAGCGGTCGCCGGGAGACAGGCCCGGGAAGCGGTATTCCGGCATCGGCGTGGACAGATCGTTGCCTATCGAACGCTGGTGCGTCAGGAACTCGGCGGTCACGACCGCGCAGATGGTGTGCCGGCCGGCGTCCTCGGGTCCGGTCGAGCAGCAGCCGTCGCGGTAGAAACCGGTCAGCGGTTCGGTGCCGCACGGGTCCAGCGGGGCACCGAGCACATTGCGATCTGCCACCGGTCAATCCTGCCTTACCTGGTGCGCAGTGAAAAGAGTTGCCCCGCAATCGATGTCCGCACCCGAGGTGACCGCGGCGGACAAGGTCACGTGCTCCGGCACGCGTTCGTCCATGACCACCACGGCGACAATGGGATTGAGCCCGGTGGCCTCGACCGCGGGAACGTCGTAACCGATGACGACCTGCCCCGCGGTGACGTCGTCACCCTGACTGACATGGGCCGTGAAACCGGCACCGTTCAGCGTGACGGTGTCCAGACCGAGGTGCACGAGAACGCCCACGTGGTCCGGTGTCACCACGATGTACGCGTGTGGCATCAGCTTGAGGAGCCTGCCGCTGACCGGGGCGACCGCCTCGATCACGCCGCGCGGCGGGTCGATCGCGGCGCCGTAGCCGACCATGCCCGCCGAGAACACGGGATCCGGGACGTCCTCGAGCCGCACCGCACGCCCGGCCACCGGGGCGAGAACTGACGTCTGACTCACTGTCGCATCTCCTCTGCTGTTGCGCTCCAACAATACGAGCGGCGCCCAACGCCCTCTCACGGGTGCGTGTTCTCGTCTAAGCTTCCGCACAACTTGCGCGCCGAGTGGCGTTTTTGCGACAGAGAAGGGTCTCGCACATGAACGGCACGGCGAAAATCGCAGGTGCACAGGATAAGTCGAACCTGCGGATTCCCGGCTTCGCTCAACTGCAGCGGCTCGGCAAGAGCCTGATGTTGCCCATCGCGGTGCTGCCCGCGGCGGGAATCCTGCTCCGACTGGGTCAAGATGATCTGCTGGGCAGGATCAAGGCTCCCGTCATCGGACCGTTCGTCCACGCCATGAGCGCGGCCGGCGATGCGATATTCACCAACCTCCCGCTGTTGTTCGCCGTCGGTGTGGCCATCGGGTTCGCCAGGAAGGCGGACGGTTCGACAGCGCTGGCCGCCGTCGTCGGCTACCTCGTGGTGCAGTCGGTGTTCAAGACCATGTCACCGGTCGTGCTGGCCGGCGAGGTCGACAAGGCCGGCGGCCAGGCCCAGATCAACTACAGCGTGTTCGCGGGAATCGTGGTCGGTCTGCTCACCGCGTGGCTGTTCGACCGCTACCACACCATCCAATTGCCCGCGTACCTCGGGTTTTTCGGGGGCAGACGGTTCGTGCCCATCGTGGTGTCGCTCGCCTGCCTGTTCCTCGCGTTCGCGATGAGCTACTGCTACCCGCTCTTCGATGCCGGCCTGACAGGCCTCGGCAAGTTCATCGGCGGCTCGGGTGCCTTCGGCGCCTTCGTGTACGGATTCGCCAACCGCATGCTCATTCCACTGGGCCTGCATCACATCCCGAATTCCTACGTGTGGTTCCTCTACGGCGACTACCAGACTCCCGACGGCCACGTCGTCACCGGTGAACTCACGCGCTTCGCCGCGGGCGACCCCACCGCCGGCATCCTCACGTCGGGCTTCTACCCGGTGCTCATGTTCGGCCTGCCCGCCGCCGCGCTGGCGATGATCCACGTGGCGAACAAGAAGCAGCGGAAGGTCGCCGTCGGCATCCTGTCGGCCGCCGCGCTGACCGCGCTGCTGACCGGCGTGACCGAGCCGCTCGAGTTCGCATTCATGTTCGTGGCGTTCCCCCTGTACGTCATCCACGCCGTGCTGACCGGGCTGTCGCTGGCGGTCGCGTACTTGCTCGACATCCACCTCGGCTTCTCGTTCTCGGCCGGGCTGGCCGATCTCCTGCTCTACGGCACGGCCCCCGCCGCGAAGAACATCCCCCTGCTCATCGGCATGGGTGTGGTGTTCTCCGTCGTCTATTACGTACTGTTCCGGTTCGCCATCACGAGGTGGAACCTGCGGACCCCGGGACGGGAGCTGGAAACCGAATTCGAGGCGGAAGAGCAGGAAATCCTCGGCGAGAGCGCGGACTCGAGGCCCGAGCAGGTGATCGCGGCATTCGGCGGCCGGGACAACCTCGTCAGCGTCGACGCGTGCATCACGCGGCTGCGCATCGAGGTCGCCGACAAGAGCAAGGTGGATCAGGACCGGCTGAAGCGTCTCGGCGCCGCGGGCGTCATCGAGGTCGGCAACAGTGTTCAGGCGGTTTTCGGCACCGGCTCCGAGGCCCTGAAGAACGACATCACCGCCGTCCTCTAGACGTCGTGGCGGCCCTGAACCTCGCGCTCGACCTCACGCCACAGGCCCGGCATCGAACGCGGCATCCCCGCAACGCCTTTCGCCGCGGTCTGTAGCACCGCGTCGGCGTCGTCGATGTCCTTCATCAACTCGAGCGCCAGTTCCCGCTCGGCGGCGTAGTACTTGGCCGCCCAGCGCAGCGCGATCACCGAATACGCCCACACCGGCTGGGCCTTGGCGCCGTCGGAGTCCTCGGCGGCCTGCCGCTCCATGGCCTCGCAGTAGGCGACATGCTGCTCGAGCAGCTCCCGGAGCCGGGTCGGGTTGCTCAGGTGGCCGAACGTAACCCGCAGCAGCACACTGTGTTTGAGCACCGGCGGGTCGACGGGGGCGTTGTTGGTCCAGTCGGTCACGGCCGCCATGCCGGATTCGGTGATCTTGTACAGGCGGCGGGTGCGCAGGCCTTCGTCCTGCTCCACGCGGGACTCGAGATAGCCAAGTCCCTCAAGCTTTTTCAGCTCGGTGTAGATCTGGCTGTACGACGGACTCCAGTAGTAGAAACCGACGCTCCAGTCGATCCACTTCTTGATGTCGTAACCGCTGAGTTCCTCTTCGTACGACAACATGCCCAGCAGCGTCCAACTCGTCGCCGCCAGCGACGGTTTGCTCTGGGGCTTGCTTGCCATCTGCTTAGCCTAACAATCTATTGCCGCGAAGGCCCCAGTCATGACCGCCTGTCGGGACAGTCAGTGCCGGGCCACCGGCGGGGCTACGGCGGCGACGTACCGGCGTACCACCAGCTCTTCGGCCTTTTCGTCAGCCAACGGCCAGCACAGCAACGACAGCACAACCCGCACGATCCAGTCCGCGAGGAGCGGATCCGTGATTCCGGTCAGCTCGGCTGCCGCCTGCGAGAGCCGGGGTGAGTCGAAGTCGATGAGGGCTCCAGCACGCACCACACCCGAGGCCAGCGGGTCCGCCCGGACCACCCGCAGGGACGTCAGCACGGCCGCCGCGATCCGCTCGGGCCCGGCGTGCCCGGCCACCGCCTGCGCGATCTCCTGCCCGACCCGTATGACCGCACGCGCCAGCACCCCGTCGCGCAGCGCCTGTTTACCGCCGACGTGCCGGTACACCGTGGCGCGCGAACAGCCCACGCTCGCCGCGACCTCGTCGATGTTCAATCGGTCCAGACCCCGGGCCGCGGCGCTGGCTGCCGCGGCGGCATAGATGCGTTCGACGCCCGCGTCGCGGCGATCGGCGCCGATCAACCAGTCCATCTGCCTGATACTAATCCATTGATTTGTCTCAGAGCGAGACGAAATTTCTGATTCCGTCTGCATCACCGCAGCTCGCGGACCGTGCGTGAGACAGCCGAATTTCGGCCTTGACATGCTGTTGCGTGAACCCAAAACTCAAGGCGTGCAATTGGTTTCAGATCTACTCAGCCCGTCCGCGCTGGACGATCCGTATGAGTGTTATGCGCGGCTTCGCCTTGCCGGTCCGGTCCACCGGGTGCCGGGCACCGACTTCTACCTGGCCGCCACGTGGGATGCCGTGCAGGAAGCCGTCAGCCGCCCGGAGGACTTCTCCTCAAACCTCACCGCCACCCTGGTGACGCGCGGGTCGCAGCTGGCGGCCTTTGACATGGGCGCCGTCGACACCGCCGGACACGTCCTCGCCACGGGCGACGACCCCCGGCATGCGCACGAACGCAAACTGGTGCTGCCGGCCCTGGTGGCCAAGCGAATTCGGGCCCTCGAGCCGGCGATCGCCGACGTCGCCCGGCAGCTGTGGCAGGACGGGGCCGCGGCCGGCAGCATCGAGTGGATGTCCGCCCTCGGCGACCGCCTGCCGATGACGTTGGTGGCCAGGCTGATCGGGCTGCCCGACGACGACGTGCCGCAGCTGGTGCAGTGGGGCTACGGCAGCACCGAACTGCTCAGCGGCGTCTTCGACCTCGATCACATCGCCGCCGCGGTGGAGACGTCGACACGACTCGCCGGCTACCTGCACGCCAAATTCGCTGAAGCGCAAGCGAATCCGGGCGACGACCTGCTCAGTGACCTCGCCCGCGCGGTGGCCGGGAACGCCGTCGCGCCCGAGGTGGCGGTGCTGATGCTGGTTCAGCTGGTCGGCGCCGGCGGCGAATCCACCGCCGGGCTGATGGGCAACGCCGCCCGGCTTCTCGCCACCCATCCCGATATCCAGGAACAGGTGCGGAACGACCCGCAGCTGGTGCCCGCGCTGTTGGAGGAGACGCTGCGGCTGGAGTCGCCGTTCCGCAACCATCACCGGCACATCCGGCAGGACACCACGCTGGCCGGCGTTCCGTTGCCCAAAGACGGTCACCTGCTGCTGCTCTGGGGGTCGGCGAACCGTGATCCGGCGGCCTTCGACGACCCCGACCTGCTGCAGCTGGGCCGGCCGAACCTGCGCAATCACCTCGCGTTCGGGAAGGGCCTGCATTTCTGCGTCGGCGCGGCCCTGGCGCGCACCGAGGCCCGTATCGGGATCACCACGCTGCTGGAGGCCACCGACTGGTTCGAGCTCGCCGACGCCGAATGGGTACCCAGCCTCATGGTGCGCCGGCACCGGCGCCTGGAACTGCGCTACCGCTGACCGTCGCCGGGGGTGCCGCCGGCCTCGTCACGCAGCATCCGCACCGAGATGTGCGGCAGCCGCTGCCCCGGCTTGCGGCCGAAGGTGTACTCCCACGACAAACCGCCCCACAGCTGCCAGCCACGGCGGCGCGAGATCAGGCACAGCCCCGCGCCGACCGCCGTGCCCACCAGGACACCCGTCTGCGCCAGCCCCAGATTCCAGAACCCGGCCACCACCGCACTGGCTGCCAGCGCACTCGTCGCGTACAGGGTGTTGCCGCCGAAAATCTGCGGAACCCGGTGCGTCGTGAGATCCCGCAGCGCGCCGCCGCCGACCGCGGTGATGGTGCCCAGCAGCAGGGCCGGTACCCAGCCGAGCCCCAGGGACAACGTCTTCTGCGCGCCCGCGGTTGCCCAACAGCCGAGGGCCAGCGCGTCCACGTAGGGAAACACCGCCCGCCAGCCGCGGCCACCGATCGGCATCAGGAAGGCGATCGCCGCACCGATCACCGCGCACAGCGCGTAGCGAAAGTCGGTGAGCGCCACCGGCGGTCCGTGCTGCAGCAGGGTGTCGCGGATGATGCCGCCGCCCAGCCCCGACATCAGCGCCAGCGTCAGGAAGCCGATCGGATCCATGCGCTCGTCGCGGGCGACGATGCCGCCCAGGATCGCGTTGGTCAGGACGCCGACCAGGTCGATGACGGCGAACAGCTCGCCGATGGTCGACACGGGCTATTCGGGCAGGCGCAGTTCGGGCTTCTCGACCTCTTCGATGTTGACATCTTTGAAGGTGATGACCCGGACCTGCTTGACGAACCGCGCCGGCCGGTACATGTCCCAGACCCAGGCATCGGCCAGGCGCAGCTCGAAGTAGACCTCGCCGTCCGCGTTGCGCGGGATCAGCTCGACGCTGTTGGCCAGGTAGAAGCGCCGCTCGGTCTCCACGACGTAACTGAACTGCCCGACGATGTCCTTGTACTCGCGGTACAGCGAGAGCTCCATCTCGGTTTCATACTTCTCGAGATCCTCGGCACTCATCGGCACAGACTCATCAGTTCAGCGGTCCTTCGGTTCTTGCGGGCCATGTCTTGTTCGGATTGGCGACTAGTTCCCATTTTTCCTCACCCCGATCGGCAGCGCTGCCCTATCGCCGGGTTGGCAGCGAGCTTGCGCACATTGGCGAACGAGAACCGGTGCTCCGGGCAGGGCCCCAGCTCCGCCAGTGCCGCGGTGTGCGCGGGCGTGCTGTAGCCCTTGTGGATCGCGAAGCCGTAGCCCGGATGGACGGCATCCATCTCGACCATCAGTCGGTCGCGGCTGACCTTGGCCAGCACGCTCGCCGCGGCAATACAGGCGGCCGCGGCGTCCCCACTGACCACCGGCAGCGACGGCACCGACAGACCCGGCACCCGGAACCCGTCGGAGAGCACATAACCCGGCCGCAGCGACAGGCCCGCGACCGCGCGGCGCATGCCTTCGATGTTCGCGATGTGCACCCCGCGCCGGTCCACCTCGACCGACGGGATGAACACCACGTGGTACGCCAGCGCGTAACGCCGGATCAACGGGAACAGCCGTTCCCGTTCGGCTTCGTTCAACTTCTTCGAATCATCGAGCGCCGCCAGGCTTTCCAACCGGTTGGGGCCCAGGACACAGGCCGCCACCACGAGCGGGCCGGCACAGGCCCCGCGGCCGACCTCGTCAACCCCGGCCACCGGCCCGAGGCCGCCGCGGTACAGCGCGGACTCCAGGGTGCGCAGGCCCGCGGACTTGCGGATCACTGTGCGGGGCGGCCAAACCGGCAACGGAAATCCTAAAACCTATTGTCCGGTCTGCGGATTGACCGTGACGACACCGCCCCAGCGCGACGGCGGCCAGGCGATGAAGCGGGCCTTGCCGATCACATTGGCGACGGGCACCGTGCCCGCGGTCGGGTCACCGGTGCACATCAGCGCGTTGATGGCGTCCGTCGGCGTGTTCGTGCAGTGCGCGCGTGAGTCGGCCGAGTGGGTGCGGTTGTCCCCCATCACCCAGAGCCGGCCGTCCGGCACCTTCACGGGACCGAACTCGTTGCCCAGGCACGGGTCCGTCGCCGGGTCGACCATCATGGTCGCCGGGTCCAGGTACGGCTCCTTGAGCTTCTTGCCGTCGACCGTCAGCCCCGTCGAGTTACGGCACTGCACCGTCTGGCCACCCACCGCGATGACGCGCTTCACCAGATCGTTCTCATCGGGCGGCACGAAGCCGATGACCGAGAGCGCATTCTGGATCCAGCGCATGGTCGGGTTGTCCGACCGGATCGACTTGTAGCTGATGTTCCAGTTCGGCGGACCCTTGAAGACCACCACGTCGCCCGGCTCCGGCGAGCTGAACCGATAGGTCAGCTTGTCGACCATGATCCGGTCGCCGACGCAGCCGCTGCAGCCGTGCAGCGTGGGCTCCATGGACTCCGAGGGAATCAGGTACGGCCGCGCCACGAACGTCAGCACGAGGTAGTACAGCAACACGGCGGTGACGACGAGGACGACGCCTTCGCGCAGCGCGGCCAGCTTCGACTTCGGCTTCTCGTCGGCCTCTTCGGCCTTGGCAGCCGAGTCGGCGGTCGCTGTCGGGTCGGCGTCGTCCGTCGTCGGACTGTCCGGAGTGGTGCTGTCTTCGCTTGGGCCGGTCACGGCACCAGGCTAATCAGTTCGGCGGAAAGGTCGCCGAACAAGCTCAGCGCTTTTCCTTGATCTTGGCCTTCTTGCCACGGAGCTCGCGCAGGTAGTACAGCTTGGCGCGACGGACGTCACCGCGGGTGACGACGTCGATGTGGTCGATGTTCGGCGAGTGCACCGGGAAGGTCCGCTCGACGCCGACGCCGTAGCTCTCCTTGCGGACGGTGAAGGTCTCACCGATGCCGCCACCCTGACGACGGATCACGACGCCCTTGAACACCTGGATGCGGTGCTTGTTGCCCTCGATGACCTTGACGTGCACATTGAGGGTGTCGCCGGGGTTGAAGGCCGGGATGTCGTCGCGCAGCGACGCCTGGTCGACGAAGTCCAGCGTTTTCATCGGTGACACTTCCTTGCTAACTCGCGGGCTGCAGCCGCCGGACGCCATGCGGCGCGACGGAAAAGCCATTCTCTTTACGGACGTTGGTCGGATGCCGTAGCGGGCGGGGACACATCCAAAGCAGACGCCGACCCCGCGCCCAGCGCAGACAACTGCTCAATTGTGCCAGACAGCCGCCGGGTGACGAAATCGTGACCCCACCGGGCCCGGTGCAGTCGACATCACAGGCGGCACCGTCACAGACGTCACACCCAACACACATTTACCCGTTACGCTGATCAATCAGATTTTCATCCATCGTGATCCGAGGAGACCCATGCGCCCGCAGCAATTGAAGCTGCTGACCATCACCGCCGCTGCGGCAACGGTGATGCTCACGGCTGGTTGCGAGGCCAAGGTCTACGGGGCGGCGCCGCCGAACAAGATCGCGCTGACCGTCGTACCGGTCGTCACCGCCCTGGAGCTGCCGGAGGCTCCGGCCGCCGAGCCCGCCGCGGCCCTGACGGGCCTCGATGCCCGCGAACGGACCGCCACCAGTGATGCTGCGGCAGCCGGCGCGTCGATCAGCACCGCGGTTCTCGACCGCAACACCGGTCAGCTGATCGCCACCGGCAACACGTCCACGCTCCCCATCGCGTCGGTGGCCAAGTTGTTCATCGCCGACGACCTGCTGCTGCAGGAGGCGAAGGGCCAGATCGAGCTCACCGCGGCCGACCGTCAGTCGCTGGACACCATGCTCCGCTCGTCGGACGACTCCGCGGCCGAGATCTTCTGGAATCGCAGTGGCGGCAACAGCGTCGTCACCCGTGTCGCGGCGCGGTACGGGCTGACCTCGACGTCTGTGCCGTACGACGGCAAGTGGTGGAACACCATGAGCACCACGACCGACCTGGTGCGCTACTACGACAAGCTGCTGAATGGTTCCGGCGGCCTCCCGACGGAGCGGGCCAGCATCATCCTGGCCAACCTGGCCGCGTCGACGCCCACCGGCGCCGACGGCTACCCGCAGCGCTTCGGCATCCCGGACGGCCTGTACGGCGAACCGGTTGCGGTGAAGCAGGGCTGGATGCCCGAGTGGGGCGGCAACAACTGGATGCACATGTCCACCGGCGTGATCGGCGCCGACCGGCGCTATGTGATGGCGATCGGCGCGCTGCAACCCACCGATGACGCCACGGCCCGCGCCACGATCACCAACGCCGTCAAGACGATGTTCCCGGGCGGGCGAATCAGCTAGTTCGTCAGTCGGGGCGAGCGAAGCGACGGGGAAGCGGTCTAGCGCAACAGGTCAGGTCTTCTTTCCCGCGTGCGCTGCAGCCCCTGTTCGCGGCGCCAGGCGGCAACCTTGGCGTGGTCACCCGACAGCAGCACCGGGGGCACCTCGAGGTCCCGCCACACCGGCGGCCGGGTGTAGCTCGGCCCCTCCAGCACTCCCCCGACGTGCGCCGAATGCGAATCATCTTGGTGCGACACCGGATTGCCCAGGACATCGGGCAACAGCCGCACCACGGCCTCGATCATCACGAGAGCCGCGGACTCGCCACCGGGCAGCACGTAGTCACCGATCGACACC
Organism: Mycobacterium sp. SMC-16; assembly: GCF_046250085.1. Taxonomy (NCBI): domain Bacteria; kingdom Bacillati; phylum Actinomycetota; class Actinomycetes; order Mycobacteriales; family Mycobacteriaceae; genus Mycobacterium; species Mycobacterium sp. SMC-16. Next base: position 2,462,590 of record NZ_CP176427.1, on the reverse strand, counting down.
TCTTCGACCCGCATCCGCCGGGCAGCATCGTCGGCGACCCGCTGGTCGATTCCCTCGTAACGGCCACAGGCGAACACCAGGTGCTGTTCTTCGGTCCAGCGGTGTGCGTGTTCCTGCGTGAACAACCGGCCGGCCGGCGTCGGAACCACCAAAACCGTTTCCGGACTGCAGATTTCGTCGAGGGCAGCACCCCAGATCGGCGCTTTCATCACCATGCCGGGCCCGCCGCCGTACGGCGAATCGTCGACCGACTTGTGGACGTCATGCGTCCAGTTCCGCAGATCGTGCACGCCGAGTTGGACGGTGCCGTTGGCAATGGCCTTTCCCGGCAACGACTGCTGCAGGGCGTCGAGATAAGCCGGGAAGATGGTGACGACGTCGATCCGCATGGATGTCAGTCCATCTCGAGCAGGCCGTCGGGCGGATCGATCTCCACCAGACCGTCGGCCAGCGACACCGTCGGCACCATCTGGGTGACGAACGGCACCAGCACCTCGGCGCCGGATTCCGTTCGGATGGACAGCAATTCACCGCCCGGGGTGTGCAACACCTCGGTCACCACACCCACGTCGTCGCCATCGACGGTGCGGACCTTGAGGCCCTCGAGTTGGTGATCGTAGAACTCGTCGGGTTCGTCGATGGGCGGCAGGCTGGCGGAGTCCACCAGAAACAGCGTGCCGCGCAACGCATCTGCCGCATTGCGATCGGCCACGCCTTCGAGGCGGACCAACAACCGGCCACCGTGCTCGCGCATCGACTCGACGACGAAGGTGCGCTCGGGACCGGGATTTCTGGCACCCGGGCGGCCACGCAGCGATGATCCCGGCGAGAAACGCTCGCCGGGATCATCGGTACGTACTTCGACGACTACCTCGCCGCTGATGCCGTGCGCCTTGACGACGCGGCCGACCACGAGGTCCATATTTACTGGTCGGTGTCCACCACGTCGACGCGGATGCCCCGGCCGCCGATACCGGCGACCAGCGTCCGCAGCGCGGTGGCCGTGCGGCCGCCGCGCCCGATGACCTTGCCCAGGTCATCGGGGTGCACGTGCACCTCGACGGTACGACCGCGGCGGCTGGTCACCATGTCGACCCGGACATCATCCGGGTTGTCGACGATCCCGCGGACCAGGTGCTCTACGGCGTCGACGACGACGCTGCTCATTCGGCGGGCGCTTCGGCCTCGGCCTCAGTGGCCTCGGCAGCCTCGGTCTCGGCAGCAGCCTCAGCCGCCTCTTCCTTCTTGTCCTTGCGCTTCTTCAGGGTGACGGCCTCGCCACCGGGGGCGGCGTCGGCGTTGGCCAGCGCGGCGTTGAACAGGTCCAGCTTGGACGGCTTGGGCTCCTTGACCTTCAGGGTGCCCTCGGCGCCCGGCAGGCCCTTGAACTTCTGCCAGTCACCGGTGATCTTCAGCAGGGCGGCGACCGGCTCGGTCGGCTGTGCGCCGACGCCCAGCCAGTACTGCGCGCGCTCCGAATCGATCTCGATCAGGCTCGGCTCTTCCTTCGGGTGGTACCGGCCGATGACCTCGATGGCGCGGCCGTCGCGGCGGGTGCGCGCGTCGGCGACGATGATGCGGTACTGGGGGTTGCGGATCTTGCCAAGCCGGGTGAGCTTGATCTTGACAGCCATGTTCTGCACTTCTCCTGATGATTGCCACGCTGCAATTCAGCGACTCAGGCGGATTGCCCGGTCCGGTCTTGCCTCACGTGTGTGACCGCCGCGCGGCGCATTGAACGAGTCGCGGACAGACAGCCGACCATTCTGCCAGAGCAGCCGCGACCGCCCCAAATCCCGAGGACGCGTCAAACCACCCGGTCGAAGCACTTGGTCTCGACGCGGCGGGTCATGCGCCAGCCCTCGGCGGTACGGACGAACTCGTCCTCGTACCAGAGGCCGCAGAACAGCACCTGGGGCTGCGCGTCGGCTTCCGCCGCGGGCAGCACCATCGGGTTGAAGCAGATGGTGCGCGATTTCGCGGTGTCGCCGGTGATGGTGACGTCAAAGTTGCCGAGCATGTGCGCATAGGCCGGGAAATTCGGCAGCACCTGCGCCAGCCATTCCTTGACCTCGGGGAAATGTCCGTCGATGCCGCCCATCGCGCGGTAGTCGATGTACGCGTCAGGCGTGAAAACCTGTGCCAGATCATCGAATTGGCGGGTATCGATGGCCGTCGAGTACGCGACCAACAGCTGTTGGATTTCCAGACGGTCCGAGATCTCTTCCAGACTCAGCATGCTCCGATTGAACACCACCAGTAGGCTGCTGGCTCCATGGGAAGGTTCGCAACCGCCGTCATGGCGACCCTGACGCTCGTGTTCCTCGTCGCGCCGCAGGTTGCGGCCGCCGACCCCGACATCCAGCCGGTCGGCACCGTACAGATCCCGGCGGGGCCGGCCCCGGCCTGGATCGTCGCCGACATGGACTCGGGCCAGATCCTCGCCGGCCAGGACATCGACCTGCGGCATCCGCCCGCCAGCACCATCAAGACACTGCTGGCGCTGACCGCGCTCAGTGAACTGCCGAGCCTGGACGCGACCGTGGCCGGCACCGTCGCCGACACCCAGGTCGAGTGCAACTGCGCCGGCATCGTCCCCGGCCACGTCTACACCGCGCGCCAGCTGCTGGACGCGGTGCTGCTCGCCTCGGGCAACGACGCGGCCAACGCCCTGGCCGACATGATCGGCGGCTACGACGTCGCCGTCGCCAAGATGAACGCCAAGGCCGCCGCGATCGGCGCCGTCGACACCCACGCTGCCACCCCTTCGGGCCTCGACGGCGCGGGCGGTTCGGGCTGGACGACGCCGCGGGACCTGGCCATCATCTTCCGCGCCGCGATGGCCAACCCGTACTTCGCGCAGATCACCGCGCAGCCCGCCGCGACGTTCCCCGGCAAGAACGGCAACGAGCAGATCGTCAACGAGAACCAGCTGCTGCAGCGGTACCCCGGCACCATCGGTGGCAAGACCGGATTCACCAACGCCGCCAAGAAGACGTACGTGGCCGCCGCCGACCGCGGCGGGCGCCGTCTGGTCATCGCGATGATGTACGGCATGGTGCACGAGGGCGGACCGACCTACTGGGACCAGGCCTCCCAGTTGCTGGATTGGGGCTTCGCGCAGGACCGCTCCGTCAGCGTCGGCTCGCTCTAACCGCAGCAACCGAGACCCGACCGGAATCTCGGCGCGAGCTGATCGCAGCCTGGAATCCGTAGCGTCGGCGCTCGTGCGCAAACTGTTCACGGCGACCGCGCTGACCCTCGGCGCATTTCTGATGACGCCGATCGCAACACCCCTGGCGGCGGCCGAACCCACCGGGCAACCCACGGGCGCGCAGGCATTTGCCAACGGCCCGGCCAAGGCCTGGCTGGTAGCCGACCTCGACACCGGCCAGGTGCTGGCGTCGCAGGATCCCGGCGGGTCGTACGCGCCGGCCAGCACCATCAAGCCGTTGCTCGCCATGGTCGTACTGGACAACCTGCGCCCGGACGCCTTGGGACGGGCCAACGAGTCGCACACCAAGGTCGAGTGTTCGTGCGTCGGGCTCAAGCCCGGCCAGGTCTATTCCGTGCGCCAGCTCCTCGATGCCCTGCTCATGGTGTCGGGTAATGACGCCGCGAACATGCTGGCGGACATGCTCGGCGGACAGCGCGTCACGGTGGCCGCCATGAATCGCAAGGCCGCGGCGCTCGGCGCCCGCAGCACCCGCGCCGGCTCACCGTCCGGGCTCGACGGACCCGGCTGGGAATCGATCACCACCCCGCGCGATCTCGGGGTGATCTACCGGACGGCGCTGACCTACCCCGTGATCGCCGAGATCTTCCGGCAGACGTCCGCGCGGTTTCCGGGCAAGACCCTCACCAGTCAGAACGAGTTGCTGACCGGTTACCCGGGCGATTTCGCCGGCAAGACCGGCTACACGGATCGGGCCCGCAAGACCTATGTCGGTGCGGCGCAACGCGGCAACCACCGGCTGGTCGTGGTGCAGATGTACGGCACCGGCGATCTCTACCCCCAGGCGCGGCAGCTGCTGGACTGGGGTTTCAGCCAATACGCCTGAGTCAGTAGACGTTTCCGCGCAGGATCACCAACGCGGGGTGGTCGAGCACGCCCGGCAGCCGCGGGTCCTGGGCATAGCAGACGAGATCAGCCGAGGCACCGTGCTCCAATGCCGGACGCCCCAACCACTTTCGCGCGTCCCAGCTCGCCGCCCCCAATGCGTCGGTCGGGCTCAGGCCCACCCGGCCGAGGGCGGCGACCTCGTCGGCGATGCGGCCGTGGGCGATCATGCCGCCGGCATCGGTGCCCGCGTAGATGGGAACCCCGGCCTCGTGGGCGGCACCGACCCGCCGCGGGCATGTCGCGTACAGATCGCGCATGTGCTTGGCGTAGGCCGGGAACTTGGCCGCCTTCTCCGCGATCCCGGGGAAATTCTCGATGTTGATCAGCGTCGGCACCAGCGCCGTGCCGTTCGCGAGCATCAGCTCGATGATGTCGTCGGTGATCCCGGTGCCGTGCTCGATGCAGTCGATGCCGGCGTTGATCAGCCCTGGCAGCGCGTCCTCGCCGAACACGTGCGCCGTGACGCGGGCGCCGTTGGCATGTGCGGCGTCGATGGCCTGCTTGAGGACGTCGTCGGACCACAGCGGCGCCAGGTCACCCACGCCCCGGTCGATCCAGTCGCCGACCAGCTTGACCCAGCCGTCACCGCGACGGGCCTGTTCGGCGACGTACTGCGGCAGCTGCGACTCGTCCTCGACGTCGATGGGCAGCCCGGGCAGGTAGCGCTTTGGCCGTGCCAGGTGCCGACCCGCCCGGATGATCCGCGGCAGGTCGTCACGGTCGTCGAAGCTGCGGGTGTCGACCGGTGATCCGGCGTCGCGCAGCAGCAGCGCACCGGCCTGCCGTTCGGTCTCGGCCTGCCGCTCGGCCTCGTCGGGTTCGACGGCGCCACCCGGCCCGATGCCCACGTGACAGTGCGCGTCGACCAGGCCGGGGATGATCCAGCCACCGTCGAAGATGGTGTCGGCGTTCGCGATCGGCTCGGCAGACAGCACTCCGCGGTGTATCCACCACTGCACCTCGTCGCCGTCGGGCAACCCGCGACCGCGAATGTGCAGCGCCCGCACGACGGCTACTTCTTCGGGAACTTCAGCTGTGACAGATCGAAGTCGGCAAGGCCCGGCGGCAACTCGTTGAGCCCCTGCGGCATGTTCGACAGGTCCGGGAAACCACCCGGCAGCGCGCTCGGGTCGAGACCGAACGGGTTGGCGGCCGCCTTCGGCGCCGTCGGTCCCCGTCCGCCCTTGCGGCCCTTGCCCGCCTGCTTGTTCTTACCCTTGGCTGCCTTACGAGAGTTCTTGCGGCCGAACGGCATTCCCATCTGGCCGGCCATCTGCGACATCATCTTGCGGGCCTCGAAGAAGCGGTCGACCAGCTGGTTGACCTCGGCCACGGTGACGCCGGAGCCGTTCGCGATGCGCAGGCGACGCGAGGCGTTGATGATCTTCGGATCGGACCGCTCGGCGGGGGTCATGCCGCGGATGATGGCCTGGATACGGTCCAGGTGGCTGTCGTCGACGGCCGCCAGGGCGTCCTTCATCTGACCCGCACCGGGCAGCATGCCCAGCAGGTTCCCGATGGGACCCATCTTGCGGATCATCAGCATCTGCTCGAGGAAGTCCTCGAGCGTCAGTTCGCCGGAGCCGATCTTGGCGGCGGCCTCTTCGGCCTTCTTCTGGTCGAAGACCTGCTCGGCCTGCTCGATCAGGGTGAGGACGTCGCCCATGCCCAGGATCCGCGACGCCATGCGGTCCGGGTGGAAGACGTCGAAGTCCTCGAGCTTCTCACCGGCGGAGGCGAACAGGATCGGCGCGCCGGTGACCTCACGGACGGACAGCGCCGCACCACCGCGGGCGTCGCCGTCCAGCTTGGTCAGCACGACACCGGTGAAGCCGACGCCCTCACGGAAGGCGTTGGCGGTGGTGACGGCGTCCTGACCGATCATCGCGTCGAGGACGAACAGCGTCTCGTCGGGCTTGACGGCGTCGCGGATCGCGGCGGCCTGCGCCATCAGTTCTTCGTCGATACCGAGGCGGCCGGCGGTGTCGACGATCACGACGTCGAAGTGCTTGGCCTTGGCCTCGGCCAGACCCGCGGCGGCGACCGACACCGGGTCACCGGTGGTCATCTGCTCGATGGTCACGCCGTCGGGCGAGACACCCGGATGCGGCGCGAAGACGTTGACGCCCGCCCGCTCACCGACGATCTGCAGCTGGTTGACCGCGCCCGGGCGCTGCAGGTCACAGGCCACCAGCAGCGGCGTATGCCCCTGCTCCTTGAGCCATTTCGACAGCTTGCCGGCGAGGGTCGTCTTACCCGAACCCTGCAGACCGGCCAGCATGATGACCGTCGGCGGCGTCTTGGCGAACGCCAGCTGGCGCGTCTCACCGCCGAGGATGCCGATGAGCTCCTCGTTGACGATCTTGACGACCTGCTGCGCCGGGTTGAGCGCACCGGAGACCTCGGCGCCCTTGGCACGGTCCTTGATCCGGCCGATGAACTCGCGCGTGACCGGCAGCGACACGTCGGCCTCGAGCAGGGCCAGGCGGATTTCGCGGGCGGTGGCGTCGATATCGGCGTCGGTCAGCCGGCCCTTGCCGCGCAGACCCGACAGCGCACCGGTCAACCGGTCGGACAGGGATTCAAACACGGGGTTAAGCCTAACCGCAGCGCCTGCCGCCGGTACTTCGGCACCGCTGTCCCCTTGACACGGCGACACCCGGGCGCGCAGTATTTCATCACGCGATGAATTCATTGCATGATGAATTAATTGAGGAGCCTGAGATGACCACCTTGAACAGCACGGACGTCGTCGTAGTCGGCGCCGGACCGACGGGCCTGACACTGGCGTGCGAGCTGGCCATGCGCGGCGTCGCGGTCCAATTGCTCGAACGGCGCCGCGACATCCCGAACATCACCCGGGCGTTCGGCGTGCATGCGCGGACGCTGGAACTGCTGGACGCCCGCGGTATGGCCGACGAACTCGTGCAGCGCGGGCTGCCCGTCCAGAGCGTGAGCCCCGTGCCGGGGGCGACGATCAACCTGCAGGACCTGCCCACCCGCTACCCCATGGTCCTGATGGCACCGCAGAGCCTGACCGAACGCGTCCTGACCGCACGCGCCATCGAACTCGGAGTCGAAATCCGTTACGGCGCAGAGGTTGCCGGTCTGACGCAGGACCGCGACGGCGTCACCGTGCGACTCGCGGACCAGAGCACGGTTCGGGCCGGTTACCTCGTCGGCTGCGACGGTGCACACAGCGCGGTGCGCACGATGCTGGGCATCGGGTTCGCCGGCAAGCAGTACCAGACCCACATCCTGCTGGCCGATGTGCAGCTGGCGAACCCGCCGGCCGACGGACTGGCCGCTGCGACCAGTCCCGACGGCGTGGTGCTGCTGGTCCCGTTCGGCGACGGCTGGTTCCGCGCCATCGCATGGGACCGGACCCGTGAAGACGTGCCACTGAGCCAGCCGGTACCTCTTTCAGAGATCAGGGACTCCCTGAACCTGATCGCGAAAACGGACTTCGGTATGGGCGAGATGCGCTGGAGTACCCGGTTCCTGTCCGAGCGGCGACAGGCCGACCGCTACCGCGTCGGGCGCTGCTTCATCGCCGGGGACGCGGCCCACGTGCACTCGCCTCTTGGTGCGCAAGGCATGAATACCGGAATCCAGGACGCGATGAACCTGGGCTGGAAGCTGGCGTCGGCCGTCAAGGGCACCGCACCGGCCTGGCTCCTGGACAGCTACCAGCGCGAACGCCATGCCGTGGGCGCAAAGGTGCTCAAGCTCACCGATGCGTTCAATCAACTGGTGCTGGGCCGCAGCCTCCCGCGGCGACTGTTGCGCCGCATCGCGATCACCGCCCTGTTGAGCACCGGGCCGACCAGGCGCGCCATGGGAGGCCGCCTCAGCGGAATCGCCATCGGTTATCCGCGCAAGCGCGGCGATCACCGATTGGTCGGGCAACGGATGCCCGACGTCGCGTGCGGAGGCACCCGGGTCTATGAACTGCTGCGCGACGGCCGCTTCCTCCTGCTGACCAAGGGCGGCCCGACACTCGACCGGACGGACGTCAACTGCGCCGTCACGGACGATGACCAACTGCCGCCCGCGGTGCTGATCCGGCCCGACGGCTATGTCGCGTGGGCCGGCGAGGCGGCCGACGTCCGCGCCGCCGTCCGGGTTTGGTGCGGCAGCGCCGAACTCGCTAACTCACCTCGGCAGTGATCACCGCGGGCTTGGCCGGCACGGGCGCAGGCAACACCGCGTACAGATCCTGTTCGAACGCGGTCCGGGCCTCGGCGGCCGTGAAGTCCTCCGGAACCACCAGTCCGAATGCGTCGACGACAGTGGCGCCCAGCGTCGTCACCTTCGCCCAGGCGATGTCCACGCTCTTGCGCTCGATCACAGCAGCCAGGCGGGCGAGCAGGCCCGGCCGGTCGGCGCTGCGGATCTGTACGACCAACTCATCGTCCGAGGATCCCTCGAACCACCGCACGCGGGGAGGCGCGATCGTGTGGTAGCCGGGCACCGCTGCGGGAATCTCGCCGGCCCGCCGGGTCGGCGCCGGAGTTTCCTCGTCCCGCTGCTCGAGCGCGGCGATCACGTCGAGATCGCCGTCGAGCGCCAGGATGAACTGCTGACGCAGCAGTTCGGCGGCCGGCGGCGAACCGAAGTGCGGCGACACCACGAACGTGTTGATCGCCAGCCCTTCGTGGCTGTTGACCGACGCCGAATGCACCCGCAGCGAGTGCAGGGCGAGCACCCCGGCGGCCTTCGACAGCAGGCCGCGGCGGTCCGGGGCGAGCATCGTGACGTTGAACAGGTGCGCACTGTCCGCCGCCGTGAGCTCCACATGGACACCGCTCTGGTTGGCACGCGAAAGCAGTTGCGGATCAATGGGATCGGGGTGCGGCAGGTCCTCCCCCGCCATCATCATCCGGCACCGCCGGACCAGATCGCCGATCAGCGAGGCCTTCCAGTCACCCCACACACCGGGGCCGGTGGCGAGCGAATCCGCCTCGGCCAGCGCGTGCAGCAGCTCCAGCAGCTGCCCGTCGCCGCCCAGTGCGTCGACCACCGCGGCAATGGTGTTGGGGTCCTGCAGGTCTCGACGGGTCGCCGTCTCCGGCAGCAGCAGGTGGTAGCGCACCATCTTGACCAGCACCTCGATATCGGCCGGCCACAGGCCCAGCCGGACGCCGATCTGATTGGCCAGTTCGGCGCCGATCACACTGTGATCGCCGCCCCGGCCCTTGCCGATGTCGTGCAGCAGCGCACCCAGCACCAGCAGGTCGGGCCGGTCCACGCGGGTGGTGAAAGCGCTTGCCCGGGAGACGGTTTCGATCAGATGCCGGTCGACGGTCCAGATGTGCACAACGTCGCGTGGCGGCAGGTCGCGGATCGCGCCCCACTCGGGGAACAGCCGGCCCCACAGCCCGGTCCGGTCGAGGGCCTCCACGGTGGACACCGCGCCCGGCCCCGCCGCCAGCATCACCAGCAGGTCGTTGAGCGCTTCCTTCGGCCAGGGTGCCCGCAATTCGGGCGCCGACTCGGCGAGCCGCGCCAACGTCGACGCCGCGATGGGCAGGCCGTTGGTGGCCGCCGCGGCGGCCACTCGCAGGATCAGGCCGGGGTCGCGCTGCGGCTTGGCGTCACGGGCCAGGATGACCTCGCCACCGAACTCGAGTACGCCTTCGTCCAGCGGTCGCCGCACGGGACGTTTGAGCGCCGCAAAGCCTCTGCGCGGCAGGGCATTCCCCGCGGTACGCACGCCGGCGTCCACGTAGAAGCTGATGGTGCGGGCGGCATCGCTGATCATGCGCGCGAGATCGAAGCGGTCACCGATACCCAGTGCGGAGCCCACCTCGTCGGCGTACTGGGCCAGCACCATCTCGCGGCCCTTGTGGGAGACGCGATGGAGCTCGGTGCGAACGTTGAGCAACGCCAGGTGGGCGTCGCCCAGGGTGCCGATGGGTGAAGCCACGGAACGACTCGGGTAGACGTCGGCCAGCTGCGCCATGGCCAATGCGTTGAGCAGCTGCACATCCCGCAGACCGCCGCGGCCGTTCTTGAGGTCCGGCTCCGCGCGGTGCGCGATCTGACCGGAACGTTCCCACCGCGCCGCGGCGTGTTCGATCAATTCGGTGAAGCGGGAGGTGATCCCGGTCCGCCACTGCCGCCTGGCACCGCCGACCAGGAGCGACGACAGATCCGAATCGCCGGCGATGTGCCGGGCGTCGAGCATGGCCAGCCCGGCAGAGACGTCGCCGGCCGCAGTCTTGAGCGCCTGCGGCACCGTCCGGACACTGTGGTCGAGGTGAATGTTGGCGTCCCACAACGGGTACCACAGCGCCTCGGCGACCTCGGTGACGACGTCCTGTGGCAGGTCGTCATGCAACAGCATCAAATCCAGGTCTGAGTACGGCAGCATCTCGCGCCGTCCGAGACCACCGGTGGCCACGATGGAGAAGCCACTGGTCTCGGTGATGCCGATCTCGGTTGCCTTTGCGGCAAGCCAGAATTCGTACAGATCGACCAGCGCCTCGCGCAACGCCACCGAATCGAGGCGGCGCGCGCCACCGGTGAGCAACTGCTCGACAGCAGCGCTCAGGTCGCTCGCCGGACGGGTCGATCCCGCTGCCGAAGCAGGCGAAGCCGAAGTATCGTCGGCTCCGGCAGCGGAATCTGGTGTCTGCATTGTCATCTGGTGGTCAGCCGACGTCAGATGGCGTCGCTGCCCCGCTCACCCGTGCGGACGCGCACCACGGTTTCGACAGAGGTGACCCACACCTTGCCGTCGCCGATCTTGCCCGTCCGCGCGGCCTGCACGATGACATCCACGACCTTGTCGACCGACGCGTCGTCGACGATGACCTCGACCCGCACCTTGGGCACGAAGTCCACCGAGTACTCAGCACCGCGGTAAACCTCGGTGTGGCCCTTCTGGCGGCCGTAGCCCTGCACCTCGCTGACGGTCATCCCGAGGATTCCCATTTGCTCCAGACCGGTCTTGACGTCTTCGAGCGTGAACGGCTTGACGATCGCCGTGATCAACTTCATTTGATCAATTCCTTCCAAATAACCGCGGTACCCGTGGATGTCACCGTAAATCCTTCCCGATCACGCGAATTCATAAGCGGTTTCCGCGTGTTCGGCCTCGTCGATACCGTTGGCCTCGTCCTCGCGGTCGAGGCGCAGGCCGATGGTGTACTTGACGATCAAGGCCAAGATAGCGGTACCGATCGCCGAGTACGCAAGCACCGCGAACGCGCCGACGGCCTGACGCCACAGCTGATCGAACCCACCGCCGTAGAACAGACCCGCGACAGCGGCCGGCGCCTCCTTGGTGGCCACCAGGCCGACCATCAGGGTGCCGAACAGACCACCGACCAGGTGCACGCCCACCACGTCGAGCGCGTCGTCGAAGCCCAGCTTGAACTTCAGGCCGACCGCGAGCGCACAGACCACGCCGGCGCCCGCGCCGATCGCCAGCGCACCGATGACATTGACCGACGAGCAGGACGGGGTGATGGCCACCAGGCCGGCCACGATGCCCGATGCCGCGCCGAGGGAGGTGGCGTGACCGTCACGAATCTTTTCCGTCAGCAGCCAGAACAGCATCGCGGCGGCGGTAGCCACGGTGGTGGTGATGAACGTCGACGCGGCGACACCGTCAGAGGTCAGTGCCGAGCCGGCGTTGAAGCCGTACCAACCGAACCACAGCAGACCGGCGCCCAGCATGACGAACGGCAGGTTGTGCGGCCGCATCGGAGTGGTGGGCCAGCCCGAGCGCTTGCCCAGGATGATGGCCAGCACCAGGCCCGCCGTACCGGAGTTGATGTGCACCGCGGTACCACCGGCGAAGTCGATTGCCTTGAGCTGGTTGGCGATCCAGCCACCGTGCGTGGCAGTGATGCCGTCGAAGGCGAACACCCAGTGCGCGACCGGGAAATAGACGAAAGTGGCCCACAAGCCGGCGAACAGCAGCCAGCCGCCGAACTTGAGGCGGTCGGCGACCGCGCCCGAGATCAGGGCGACGGTGATGATGGCGAACATCAACTGGAACGCCACGAACACCAACTGCGGAATGGTCCCGGCGAGCGGAATCTGCACCGCCGCAGTGGTTCCCGCGGGCAGGTGCGCAACGAGCGAGTTGCCGCCGATCAGGCCCTTCAATCCCCAGTACTGCGTGGGATCCCCGACGAAGCTCCACTTGTCGTTGCCGAACGCCATCGAGTAGCCGTACAGCACCCACAACACCGTGACGACACCCATGGCGCTGATGCTCATCATGATCATGTTGAGCACGCCCTTACGGCGCACCATGCCGCCGTAGAAGAACGCCAGACCCGGTGTCATCAACAGCACGAGCGCTGAACTCACCAGCATCCATGCGGTATCACCGGTGTCCGGCGTGCCCAAGATAGGGAATCCATCCACTGGCCGCTTCCTCCTTAACCCATGTCACAGGCAGATGCCGATGACCTAGGCCAGAACTTTGCGCATCGGTTGTTTCGCCGACGGCGCGCGGGCGTTTCACGTATGTGAACGGATCGACCAGTTACGTTTCGGCGCGGTTAATGCCCTCTTCGTCGGCCGTCGGGCCCGTTGTGAGCAGTCGTTAAAACCCCCTACTTCGGTCGAAATAGGGGGTTTTAACCGTGTTCACGGCTGTCCGGGAGGCGCTCACTTACCCCAGGAGTGCGTCGACGAAGGCTGCGGGCTCGAACGGCGCCAGATCGTCCGGCCCCTCGCCGAGGCCGACGAGCTTGACCGGCACGCCGAGCTCCTGCTGCACCCGGAACACGATGCCGCCCTTCGCGGTGCCGTCGAGCTTGGTGAGCACCACGCCGGTGATGTCGACGACCTCAGCGAAGACCCGGGCCTGCGGCAGGCTGTTCTGACCGATGGTGGCGTCGAGCACCAGCAGCACCTCGTCGACCTTGGCGCGCTTCTCGACGACGCGCTTGACCTTGCCCAGCTCGTCCATCAGACCGGTCTTGGTGTGCAGCCGGCCCGCCGTGTCCACCACGACGACGTCAGCGCCCGCTGCGATGCCCGTGTCGACGGCGTCGAACGCCACGGAAGCCGGGTCCGCGCCCTCGGGGCCACGCACGGTGTCGGCACCGACGCGAGCGCCCCAGCTCTGCAACTGATCGGCCGCGGCGGCGCGGAAGGTGTCGGCCGCGCCGAGCACTACGCGACGGCCATCAGCGACCAGCACTCGGGCCAGCTTGCCGACGGTGGTGGTCTTGCCGGCGCCGTTGACGCCGACGACCAACAGCACAGACGGCTTGTCGGCGTGCGGCAGCGCCTTGATGGACCGGTCCAGATCGGTCCGCAGCTCCTTGATCAGCACCTCACGCACCACGGCGCGGACGTCGGCCTCGGTGCGCACATTGGCCTCGGCCATGCGGCTGCGCAGCGCGGTGACGATCGATTCGGTGGCGACAGGCCCCAGGTCGGCGATCAGCAGGGTGTCTTCGATGGACTCCCAGGAGTCCTCGTCGAGGTCGCCGCCACCCAGCAGGCCCAGCATGCTTCGGCCCAGCGTGGTCTGCGACTTGGCCAGGCGGCCACGCAGGCGCTCCAGCCGGCCCGCGGTCGGCGCGATCTCGTCGCGCGGGGCAACCTCGAGCTCAGGCTCCGGTTCGGGCGCTGCCTTCGGTTCGGGCTCGGGCTCTGCCTCCGGTTCTGGCGCAACGGTCGGCTCCGGCTCGGCAACCACTTCCGGCTGCTCGGCGACCACTTCCGGCTCGGCCACGACCTCCGGCTCGGGCAGCTGGACATCGGCGATGGTGCGTTTGCGCGAGTCCCGCGGAATCTCGGCGTCGTCCCCGACGGTCGGCAGTTTCTCTGCGGTGTCCGAACTACTGAACGTGATGCCTGATGACGCCGTGTAGCCGCCGGAACGGTCCAGCTTCGGAGTCTCCTCCGGCGCCGACAGCGAAATCCTGCTGCGCCGGTAGCGGACGAATCCGACCACCAGAGCGGTGACAACGAGAACAGCGACGATCGCTATCGCGATCCAGAGACCTTCCGACACCGTGCCATTCTGTCAGCCGCACCAAGTTCTGCCGCGCGTGGCAGACGTCCCGCGGGGTGGTGCGATCGGCTCCAGAGCGACATCGATCGGTCCGGGCGCTCACTGCGGTGGTGGGATGTCGCTTTCAGTGGGCGGGTGTTGTTGGGTCGATGCCGGCATCTCATCGGCCAGGCCGGGGGCTTCCCGTTCTTCTCGTTCTTTGCGTTGGCGGACGAAGGCTTCCCGGGCGGCCTCTAGTGCGTCGATGTCGGCTTGGTTGAGGGCGCGTTCGTAGGTGATCTGCTGGGCCTGTTCTTGTGCGCGGGTGCGGCGGCGGATGGGCATCATGAGGTTCCGGCCGGGGGCCGTTGCGGTGTCCAGATCGGTGGTATCTGGTGGCGGATTGGGCAGTGGTGTGTCGGTGATCGTGCGGGGGAACAGGATTCGGCTTTCGGGCACGCTGATGTAGGTGTGGCCGGTCGGTGCGGTCCACACGATGGTCCCGTCGGGTTGTTGACGGTCCTGCCACCCGCCGGGCCCGCCGTAGAACGTTTTGAGTAGGTGGTGTTTGCGGCATTTGGGGTTCAGGTTGCCCGGATGGGTGGGCCCGGCCGGCCACGGCACCGTGTGGTCGATATCGGAGGCGGTGGCCGGATGATCACAGCCCGGGAACATGCACGTCATCGCCCGCATCCGCACGAACTCATCCATCGCGACCGACGGGCGGTACCGCGGCACCTCATCCAAATCAGTGGCGGAGGCGACGGTGCGGACTTTCGCGCCCCGGGCCACCAGATCCGCCAGCACCGCCGGCGGCACCACGCCGCCGCCCAGGACGTAGCCGACGGGTGTGCGCACCGGCGCGGGAACCCGCGCAGGCGCCAGTGCGGGCGAGGGCGCCGACGCAGGGCTGTGCGCGGTCGTGGCAGCTGGCGCCGACGTGGCCACGACGTCGCCGGCCGGTTCGGCTGCCGGAGGCGCCGGGGTGTCGGTGGACGCCGCATCGGTCGCAGCCGCCGGGTCGGACATCGGCATGGGTGTCGGCGCCGGCGCCGGGTCGTTCGCCAGCTCGGGTTCGGGTGCGAAGTCCGGCTCGGCCACAGCCTCGGGCGTGAAGACCGGCTCAGGCGCAGGCGGGGCCGGCGTGGGCACCGACGGCGCAGCCGGATCCCCGCTAAGCAGGGGATCCGCCACCGGCACCGGCAGCGCATTGGTGAGCACATGAATCATCACCGCCGTGGCCCGGGCGTCGGGTCCGGCCGCCGGGCAGTCGGGATTACCGCATTGGCAGGCCAGCCGGTCCCCGCGGGCGGCGAGGACGCCCAGGGCGTCGGCGCGGCGCTGCCCGAACGTCCGCGGATCCTGGTCGCACACCTGCCGGGCCATCTCGGTCAGCACCCGATCCAACAGTTCGGCATCAGTAGCCAGGAGTGCACCCCAGATGGAGGCCACCCCGGTCTCATCGTCCGGTTTGCCCACCCCGATTCCGCGGCGGCGGGCTGCTGAGCGCACCTTCAATACCGCGGCGGGGTCGAACTTCTGCACCCAACCGTCGATCTTCTTTTCGATCTTCTTGCGGGACAACCCCGCCCACTCCGACAGTGCTCCGGCCAGAGCGGCGTCGATCACGGCCAAGGTGTTGGGATCCTCCACCAAACGCGTGCGCCAGCAGATCGCCCCCACCGTCCGCGCCGACACCCCACCATCGGCGAACACCGCCGCCACCTTCGGCAACCGGAACCGCAACGCCACCGCGATCGACAATTGCCCCGAGGCTTCACGCTTCCCGAGACCCAGGGCCGCGCCGACTTCAGCGACCGCAGCATCCCAACCATCACAGGCCCACCATTGCCGGCCCTCCTGATCATCGACCCGCAACATCACCAGATCGGCGATGGCCGTCAGCCGGCCCGCAGCGCACTGGTTTTCCACCCGCGCAAAATGCGTCATCAAGTCGACCACGCCGACATCGTGGACCAGCACACCGCCGACCCCGATACCCGAATGTTCGAACATGTGTTCGATTATGCCATCAGGGTCCGACACGCGCCACAAAAATGTCGAGTCGGCGACTGAACCTCGAGCCGCCGACAACCGCCCTAGGACGGGCTGGAGACCAACTCCTGGCCGCGCATGCGCTGCGAGATGACCTGCGTGATGCCGTCGCCCTGCATGGTGACGCCGTAGAGCGCGTCGGCGACCTCCATGGTCGGCTTCTGGTGCGTGATGACGATCAGCTGCGACTTCTCCCGCAGCTGCTCGAACAGACTGATCAGGCGACGCAGGTTCACGTCGTCCAGCGCGGCCTCGACCTCGTCCATGACGTAGAAGGGTGACGGCCGGGCCCGGAAGATCGCCACCAGCATGGCCACCGCGGTCAGTGACTTCTCGCCGCCCGACAGCAGCGACAACCGCTTGACCTTCTTGCCCGGCGGCCGGGCCTCGACCTCGATGCCGGTGGTGAGCATGTCGCCGGGGTTGGTCAGCAGCAGCCGGCCCTCGCCGCCAGGGAACAGCGTTTGGAACACCTGACTGAACTCGGCCTCCACGTCGGCGTAAGCCTCGGTGAACACCCGCAGGATGCGCTCGTCGACGTCGGCGATGACGTCCATCAGGTCCTTACGGGCACCCTTGACGTCCTCCAGCTGCGTCGACAGGAAGTTGTAGCGTTCCTCGAGCGCGGCAAACTCCTCCAGCGCCAAGGGATTCACCCGGCCGAGCTCGGCCAGTTCCTTCTCGGCCTTCTTCGCGCGACGCTCCTGCGTGGGCCGGTCGAATGCCATCGGCGTGGGCGCGCTGACCTGTTCGCCGCGTTCCTTGGCCTGCTCGTACTCGGCCATCTCGAGTTCGGTCGGCGGCAGCGGCACGTCTGGTCCGTATTCGGCGACCAGGTCTGCAACCGCCATACCGAACTGCTCCAGCGCCTGCTGCTCGAGCTGCTCGATACGAAGGGCCGCTTGGGCTTTCGCGACCTCGT
Organism: Mycobacterium sp. SMC-16; assembly: GCF_046250085.1. Classification (NCBI taxonomy): domain Bacteria; kingdom Bacillati; phylum Actinomycetota; class Actinomycetes; order Mycobacteriales; family Mycobacteriaceae; genus Mycobacterium; species Mycobacterium sp. SMC-16. The sequence continues at coordinate 2,445,520 of NZ_CP176427.1, read as the reverse complement.
CGCGGTGCAACGCCTCGGTCAGCGCCGCGGCGCGGGCACTGAGTTCGGAAACTTCCGCCCTGACCCGCGTCAATCCCTCGGAGCGCTGAGCCCGCTCGGTGGCCAGCGTGTCGCGCCTACGTGCCGCGAGAGCCACTGTGGCAGCGAGCTTTTCGGCAACCAGCCGACCGGAGTCGGCGACGGCGGCCGCGACCTTTGCCGCGTTCTCCCGGGCTTCGCGGGCACGCGCCGCCCGTACCCGGGCCTCACGCTCGGCGGCCGCGGCCCGGCGCAATGAATCTGCCCGTCCGCGAACGGCATTCGCACGTTCCTCAGCGGTACGCACCGCGAGCCGGGCCTCGACCTCGACGGCACGCGCCTCTTCGGCGGCTGCCGTCGTCTCGGAGCGGTCGACGAACTCGACGTCGAACATCGGCTCCTGCTGCGCGTTGTGGAACCGGTCCTCCAGCTCGGCCAGCTCGGCCAGAGTGCGGCCGCGACCGGCTTCCAGCTCGTCGCGCTGGGCCATCAGCTGCTGCCATTCGGCATCGGCCGTCCGGGCCTCCTGACCCAACCGCGCCAACTGCTCATAGACGGACGAGATGGTGGCGTCCGATTCGTGTAGCGCGGCCAGCGCGTGTTCGACGGCATCGCGACGCGCGGACTGTTCGGCCAGCGCACCCGCCAACGCGGCACCGAATTCACTGGTCTGACGCTCGGCGTCGATCAGCGCGGCGCGGGCCTTCTCGATCTCCGAGGTGATCTCCAAGGCGCTCGGCTTGCGATCAGATCCGCCGCTGACCCAGCCGGCGCCGACCAGATCACCGTCAGCCGTCACCGCACGCAGTTCCGGACGCGCAGCCACAAGCTCCAGCGCCGCAGGCAGATCAGCGACCACCGCGACCCGCGCCAGCATGGCGTGCATCGCGCCCGAGAGCCGGGCCGGCACGTCGACCAGGTCCAGCGCCCATTGCGCAGTGGACGGCAAACCCCCACGCGGCGAGGAGGATTCAACCGGCCAGTCGCCGAGCACAATGGCGGCACGACCGCCGTCGCCCTTTTTGAGCGCGTCCACCGCGGCGCGTGCGGCATCGAAACTCTCGGCCGCGAGCGCGTCGGCGGCGGCGCCCAGCACCGCTGCGATGGCCGCCTCATGGCCCGGCTGCACCCGGACCAGTTCGGCCACCGAGCCGAAAAGCCCTGAGCCGTCATGGTTTTTCTGCAACCACGCCGACCCGTCTTTGAGGTCGAGGGTCACCGACAGGGCATCGATGCGAGCCCGCAGGGAAGCGACCTGCTTCTCGACAGCACGCTCGGCCGCCTGCAGCTCGTCGACGCGCTGGTCGGCCTGACGCATGGCCGCGATGGTCCGATCGTGGTGCTCATCGAGCCCGTACTCGCCGGCATCCAGCTCACCGACCTTGCTCTGCACGAGTTCGAACTCGGCGTTGGCCTGCTCGACCCGGGCGGCTGCCTCTTCGATGCTGCCGGCCAGGCGCAGCACCCTCTCGTCGATCGATTCGATGCGGGTACGCATGGTGTCGACCTGTCCCGACAACCGCGCGAGTCCTTCGCGCCGGTCCGCTTCGGCACGGGCCGCGGCCATCTGGGCGCGTTCGGCGTCGGCCGCCGCACGTTCGCATTCGGCCAGCGCGCCGCGAGCGGCCTCGAGCCGGGTCCGCGATTCGGCGAGTTCGGCGAGCAGCTGTTCCTCGTGCTCGGCGATGGCCTCGGCCTCGGCCTCCAGTGCGTCGGGGTCCGGCCCGGTCGACACCTCCGGCTCGGAGTCCAGCAGGTTGGTGCGTTCTGTGGCGATCCGCACGGTGGCGCTGACCCGCTCGGCGAGCGCCGACAGCCGGAACCAGGTCTGTTGCGCGGCCTCGGCGCGGCCGGACAGGCCCGATACCGCCGCTTCGTGGCCGGCCAGTTCGGCCGACGCGGCTTCGAGGCGCTCGGCCACCTCACCGTGCTCGCGCCGCAGCGCGGTCTCGGTCTGGTTGGTGTCGTCGAACTCGGCCTGTCGGGTCACCAGGTCGTCGGCGGCCAGGCGCAGCCGGGCATCGCGCAGATCGGCCTGGATGGTCTGCGCGCGACGCGCCATCTCGGCCTGCCGGCCCAGCGGCTTGAGCTGACGGCGCAGTTCGGTGGTCAGGTCGGTCAGGCGGGCCAGGTTGGCCTGCATGGCGTCGAGCTTGCGGACCGCCTTCTCCTTGCGCCGACGGTGCTTGAGCACACCGGCGGCCTCCTCGATGAAGGCGCGACGGTCCTCGGGGCGCGATTCCAGGATTTCCGAGAGCTTGCCCTGGCCGACGATGACGTGCATCTCGCGGCCGATACCGGAGTCGGACAGCAGTTCCTGCACATCCATGAGCCGGCAACTGCTGCCGTTGATCTCGTACTCGCTGGCGCCGTCGCGGAACACCCGGCGGGTGATCGACACCTCGGAGTATTCGATCGGCAGGGCGTTGTCCGAGTTGTCGATGGTCAGCGTCACCTCGGCCCGGCCCAGCGGCGCCCGCGACGACGTGCCGGCAAAGATGACGTCTTCCATCTTGCCGCCCCGCAGGGTCTTGGCGCCCTGCTCGCCCATGACCCAGGTCAGGGCGTCGACGACGTTGGATTTGCCCGAACCGTTCGGCCCCACCACGCACGTGATACCGGGTTCGAAGCGAAGAGTCGTCGGCGACGCGAAGGACTTGAAGCCCTTCAGCGTCAGACTCTTCAGATGCATGGGGTGAAACCCTACCGTCGCGCCGGTTAAATGCCGGGGACCCCTGGGCTTCTAACGCTCGGAAAAACCGTCGATCGGGTCACCTGCGGCGGCCCAGTCGTCGACGACGGTCGTCACCGTGCCCGGGGTGGTGCCGCTGCGCAGGAGTGCCAGCAGCTGCTCGCAGTCGGCGCGCGGGCCCTGTGCCACGACGTGCACCCGGCCGTCCGGCTTGTTGCTGGCGTAACCGGTGAGGCCCAACTCGAGTGCCCTGGCGCGGGTCCACCAGCGGAACCCGACCCCTTGCACCTGACCGTGCACCCAGGCCGACAGCCGGACTGCCTCGGTCACTCAGCGAACCCGAAGGTGACCTCGGTGCCCGCCTTCAAGGTGCGGCCCACCGTGCAGACCTTGTCGATGGCCCGCTCGACGACGATCTTGAGGCGCTTGACCTCATCCTCGGACAGGCTCGAGAGGTCCAACTCCATGGACTCCTGCAGCAGCGGGTAGACCTCGTTCTCGCGGTCGGGCGGCCCCGATACCCGGATGGTCGTCTTGTAGTCCTCGCCGAGTCGGCTCCGCAGCGGCGCATCGCTGCTCATGCCGCTGCAGGCCGCCAGTGCGATCTTGAGCAATTCACCCGGGGTGAAGACACCCTCGACGTCCTCGGACCCGACGAGGACCTCGGCCCCTCGCGAGCTGTGCCCGGTGTAGCGGCGCACCCCAGTCCGTTCGACCCACAGTTCCGTCATGGCACATTTGTACCGCGCCGCCGCTCAATGTCCGGCGGGAACCCTGCTGGGCCCCAGGTAAAGTCATGAATTCACGCAACACTCTCGGGGGGAGAGTTCACATGACGTACCCATACCCGGGTCCGAATCCAGGACCATCCGGGTACCCGCAGCAGGGTCCGTACGGCGGCCAGCCGGTTGTTCCCGGCTATCCCGCATATGGTCCGCCCGGATACGGTCCGATGCCCGGTCAGCCGATGCCGTACGGCTATCCCGGTGCCACACCGCCGAACTCCGGCGGTCCGGGCAAGTGGATTCTGATCGCCGGCGCGGTCGTGCTGGTGCTGGTCCTCGGCGGCGTCGGAATCTACGCGCTTACCGGTTCCTCCGACGACGACCAGTCGTCAGCGAGCAGCCAGTCCAGTGGCAAGCGCAAAGGCTCAGCGGGCAGCACCGATCCGACGGACGAGGCCACCACGCCAGGGTCGTCGGGTGGCGGCAGTTCCGATGAGGATGAGATTCGCCAGTTCCTGGCCAGTTTCGGTGGCGGCGACATGGCATCGATCTCCTGTGCCAACGACCGCAAGTTCTTCGGCCAGGCAGGCGGCGGCGCATTCGGCAGCATGCAGATACCGAAGGTCGCAGGTGACGCGGACAGCATGCGGGCCCTCGACATCACCGTCACGGGCGACCGCGCCACGGTCAAACCCCCGGGGTCGTCGCAGGTTGCGTTCTGGCTGCGTAAAGAAGGCGGCGAGTGGAAGTTCTGCTCCACCGACAATCCCGTGTTCAAGAATCTGCCCGGAACCCGCTGAGATCACGGCTCGCCGCCGCCGGTTTCGCCTTCACGCACCACTTCACAAGGAGCGCCAGACAATGACCTATCCCCCGCTCGGGTCGCCGGGCCCCCAGCCGTGGCAGCAACCGCAGCAGCCCCAGCAGCCGGTACCCGGGTACCCGCCGGCCGGCTACGGGCAGGCGCCCGGGTATGGACAGGCCCCCGGCTATGGGCAGGCGCCCGGGTATCCGATGGGCCCTGGATACGGCCAGGCACCCGGGTTTCCCCCGGGACCCGGCTATCCCGGCGCGCCCACCCCGAACAACAACAAGAAGCTGCTGATCGGCGGGCTGGCCCTGCTCGCGGTCATCGGCATCGTGATCGGCGTGGTGGTGTGGACCTCGGGCTCCGGCGGTGGGCTCAGCGCACTGGGCGGTAACTCGGACGAGGACCAGATCCGCAGCCTGATGAGCGAACCGACGGCGCTGAAGGACCACCGGTGCGAAGCCGACAACAAGTTCTTCAGCAAGTTCCCCGGGCTCGCCGACGGTAAGAAGGCGCCGGTCAAGCCCAATGTGAAGGTCACCGTCAACAGTGTCGACGTGACGGGCGAGCGCGCCACCGTGAACGTCACCACGCGTGCCGAGAGTGGGCGTGAGGCCTCCGCCATCGTCTATTTCCGCAAGGAAGGCGGGGAGTGGAAGTACTGCCTGACCGACTCCCCCGAGATGAAGAAATTGCAGCAGCTGCCGGGGATGAAGTAACGCCCGAGGCTGACCGGCGTTTCCGGAGGTAGACGGCCCAGCGGTGTTAACTTGGACTGCAAGCACAGTTCACAGGGAGCGACCAGACATGACCTATCCCCCGCTCGGGCCCCAGCCAGGCGGCCAGCCGTGGCAGCAGCCGCAGCAGCCGGCACCCGGGTACCCGCCGGCCGGCTACGGCCAGCCGGGATACGGCCAGCCCCAGCCTGCCTATGGGCAACCTGCGTACGGTCAGCCTGCGTATGGTCAACCGGCCTACGGCCAGCCCGGGTACGGACAGCCGCCGGGTTACCCGATGGGCCCGGGATTCCCCGGTGCGCCGCAACCCAAGTCGAACGGCCCGAAGTGGGCGCTGATCGGTGGGCTGGCGGCGATCATCGTCGTGGGCATCGTGCTCGCCGTGGTCCTGGTCTCGAATTCCGGCGGTGGGCTCAGCGCACTGGGCGGCAACTCCGACGAGGACCAGATTCGGAGCCTGATGAGCTCGGGGCCGTCGTCGATCAAAGAACGCGCGTGCGAGAACGACCAGAAGTTCTTCAGCAAGTTCCCCGGCATCGCCGACAGCACTGGCACCAATCCGACCGGCGCCAAGGGCAAGGCGACCGTCGACAGCGTCAACGTGACCGGGGATACCGCCACCGCCGAAGTCACCGCGACGTCGGGCACCGGCCTGGAGCGGTCCGGCACGCTCTACTTCCGCAAAGAGAGCGGCGAGTGGAAGATCTGCTTCACCGACTCACCGCAGCTGAAGCAGCTGCAGAACCTGCCCGGCATGAAGTGATGAACCTGTGACTTACCCGGCCGCGGTTGGCATTTCGGGTAGTGGCGCTGGTGTTACGTTGGATACCAAGCACAGTTCACAGGGAGCGCGCAGACATGACCTATCCCCCGTCCGGCTCTGATCCGGGCGCCCAGCCCTGGCAGCCGCCACAGCAGCCGCCCGAGGGATACGGCCAGCCTGCGTACGGCCCACCGGCCTATGGACAGCCGGCCTACGGCCAGCCCGCCTATGGGCAACCCGCCTATGGGCAGCCGACCTACGGCCAGCCCGGATACGGATATCCGGGCTACGGACCGCCGCCCGGCTACCCGATGGGGCCGGGTTTCCCGGGACAGCCCGGGTTCCCGCCGCCGCCTCCGCCCAACAACACCCGCAAGTGGGCGCTCATCGGTTCGGGGATATTCGCCGTCGTGCTCGTGATCGGGGTCGTGTTCGCCCTGGTGATGTCGCGCTCCGACTCCGGCTCCAGCTCGGATACGGCGTCCAGCAGCGGTGGCGAGGTGACGAACGGTGCGTCGTCCTCGGACCAGGAGAAGATCCGCGACCTGATGACGTCGCAGATCGACACCTTCGACGATTTCAAGGCGCACTCCTGCGCGAACGACGTGAAGCTCTACGACAAGGTGCCGTCGATCGCGGGCAAGTTCGGCAAGGGCGGCAGCGCCGGCGACGCCGGGCCCGGTTCGACCAAACGCGCCGAGATCACCGACATCGACGTCAACGGAGATCGGGCGACGGTGAACGTCAGCTCGTCCACCGGGGTCACGAACGTTCCGCTGCGCAAAGAAGACGGCGAGTGGAAGTTCTGCATGACCGATTCGCCGAAGTTCAAGGGCATTCCCGGGCTGAAGTAGCCCGGGCCGTCAGATCGGGCGCGGGATGCGTGGCCGCGGTTGGCATTTCGGGCAGTAGTACGACGACCGGTTCATGAACTTCTCCCGCCGGATCGCCGTGCCACAGCGGCGGCACGGCTCCCCTTCCTGGCCGTAGGCGTCCAGAGACCGGTCGAAGTACCCGGACTCGCCGTTGACGTTGACATACAGCGAGTCGAACGACGTGCCGCCTTGCGCGAGAGCCGAATTCATCACGTCTGCCGCGTGGACGAGGAGTTCCCCGAGCCGGCGCCGAGCCAGCGCCGACGCCGGGCGGAACCCGTTGACCTGCGCCCGCCACAGCGATTCGTCGGCGTAGATGTTGCCGACACCGGACACCACGGTTTGGTCCAGCAGCTGACGTTTGATCTCGGAGTCCTTGCGCCGCAAGACATTCACCACGGCGTCCGGATCGAATGCGGGATCCAGCGGGTCGCGGGCGATATGCGCCACCGGCACGGGCACGACGCTGCCGTCGACCTCGACCAGGTCGCAGACCTGCCAACCACCGAAAGTCCGTTGGTCGACGAAACTCAGCTCGGTGCCGTCGTCGAGCACGGCCGCGATGCGCAGGTGCGACGGCCGGGCCGGTGGCCCGATCAGCATCTGGCCGCTCATGCCCAGGTGTACCACCAGCGCCTCGTCACCGTCGAGGGTCAGCCACAGGTACTTGCCGCGGCGGCCCGTTCCGGTGATCCGGCGTCCGGCCAGCCGGCCGGCCAGATCCGCGGGACCGTTGTCGTGCCGTCGTACCGCGCGCGGGTGCAACACCCGCACGGTCGTGAAACCCTTTGCCACGACGTGTGATTCGAGGCCCCGGCGGACGACCTCGACTTCGGGAAGTTCAGGCATTGCTGACGGCGTCGGCGTCAGGGTCGACTTCGGGGCTGGCCTCCAGCGCCTGGTAGGCCGCCGCGGCGGCGTGCTGTTCGGCTTCCTTCTTCGTGCGACCGATGCCTTCGCCGTAGTCGATGCCGCCAACCATCGCGCGCGCGGTGAACTCCTTGTCGTGCTCCGGTCCGGTGGACGTCACGACGTAGGACGGGACGCCGATCCGGCGGGCCGCGGACAGTTCCTGCAGGCTGGTTTTCCAGTCCAGGCCCGCCCCGAGGCTCGCCGCGGTGTCGAGCGCGGCGCTGAACAGCCCCATCACCACGGTCTGGGCCACCTCGTGGCCGTGCTCGACATACGTTGCACCGAGCAGTGATTCGAGTCCGTCGGCCAGCAGGTTGGCCTTCTGCGCACCGCCGCTGGCCATCTCGCCGCGGCCCAGCAGCAGATAGCTGCCGAGTCCGTCAGGGGTGAGGGTGCGTGCGATCTCGGCCAGCGCCTGGGTGTTCACGACCGCGGATTTGAGCTTGGCCAGCTCGCCTTCGCTGCGGTCCGGGTAGCGGCGGAAAATCTCGGCGGTGATCACCAATCCGAGCACGGCGTCGCCCAGGAACTCCAGCCGCTCGTTGGTCGGCAGACCGCCGTTCTCGTAGGCGTAGCTGCGGTGGGTCAGTGCCACGGTCAGCAGATCGTCGGGCAACTGCACGCCCAGCGCTGCCAGCAGCGGCGCACGATCTACCGTCACGAACCGCCCTCCGACGAAGCCCCGTCGGTATCGGGGGTGTCGGGCAGCAGCGCCGACAACTTCGCCCACCGCGGGTCGATCTTGTCGTGGTGGTGGTCCGGTTCGGCGTCGAGCAGGCGTACCCCGCAATCCGGGCACAGTCCCGGGCAGTCCGGGGTGCACAACGGCGAGAACGGCAGCGTCAGCCCGACCTCGTCGATGATCGACTGCTCGAGGTCGACGGCGTCATCGACGACGTGGCCGACCTCGTCCTCCTCGGTGGTGGCCTCGGTCGTGCTGTCGGGATACGCGAACAGCTCGGTGAGGTCGACGGTGACGTGCCCCGACAGCGGGTTGAGGCACCGCGAGCACTCACCGGTGGTCGGCGCGGACACCGACCCCGTCACCAGCACGCCCTCGGACACCGACTGCAGTTGCAGGTCGAGGTCGATCGGCGCCCCGGCCGCGATCGCCATCAGATCCAGGCCGATCCGCTCGGGACTGGGCACGGTTTCGACGTGCGTCATCATCGACCCGGGCCGACGGCCCAATCGCGCAATGTCAATGGTCAGCGGACTCGGGCCAGGCATTGCTCAATCTTACGTCGGCGCCGATCGTCGACCGGACGCCATTCCCGCCAAGCGATTCAGCGCTGGGCGTAGTCGTGCGTGCCGGCGGCGGTACGCAGCTGGTGCCGGCCCCGGCTGACCGAGCGCAGTGTGCCCTGGAGGTGCTCCTCGAACTCGGCGAGCTTGGTGTCCACGTAGATGTCGCACTCGCCGCGCAGGCGGTCGGCCTCGGCGTGCGCCGAATCGATCATGCGGGTGGCCTCGGCGTGGGCGGTCTGAACCACCTCGGTCTCCGACACCAGGCGCTGCTGCTCCTTGATGCCTTCCTGCACGGCCTTCTCGTAGGACAGGTTGCCGCTCTCCAACAGCCGGTCCACCTCGGCCTTGGCCCGGTTGGTGCTGGCCTCGTACTCCCGCTTGGCGGTACTGGCGATCCGATTGGCCTCTTCGCGAGCCTCGACGACCATGCGCTCGCTGTGCGCACGCGCCTCGGAGACCATGCGGTCGGCCTGCGCCTTCGCGTCGGCCAACAGCCGGTCCGCTTCCGCGCGGGCGTGGTTGACCAGCGAATCCGCCTCGGCCGTGGCCGACGACACCATCGAGTCGGCGTGCTGCTTGGCCTCACGCAGCATTCCGTCGCGGGCGTCCAGGACATCCTGGGCGTCGTCCAGCTCGCCCGGGATGGCGTCCTTGATGTCGTCGAGAAGTTCCAGGACATCGCCCCGCGGCACCATGCAGCCCGCGGTCATGGGCACTCCGCGTGCCTCTTCCACGATCGCGCCGAGCTCGTCCAGCGCCTCAAATACTCGGTACACGGCAACATCCTCCAGGCGTAGTTGGTTGTTACCAGTGTGCCTGTTGTTACTCGTGTGACTCGGCTTTGCGGGCCGGTGTGTCGCGACCTATCCGGCCAGCTTGGCCTGGAGCCGCTTGTTCACGACCGGCGGCAGCAGGTCGGTGACGTCGCCGCCGAGGGCCGCGACCTCCTTGGCCAACGACGACGACACGAACGAGAATTGCGGCTTGGTCGCGACGAAGAAGGTGTCGACGCCGGCGACGTGCCGGTTCATCTGCGCCATCTGAAGCTCGTATTCGAAGTCCGTGCCGGTGCGCAGACCCTTGACGATGGCCGTCAGCCCGCGCGCCCGGGCGAAGTCGACGACGAGCCCGGAGCCGGCCTCGGCCCGCAGGTTCGGCAAATGCGACGTCGCCTCGCTGATCATCGCGATGCGTTCCTCCGCGGTGAACATGCCCTTCTTGTTGGGGTTCACCAGCACCGCCACCACCACCTCGTCGAACTGGGCCGCTGCCCGCTCGAAGACATCGAGGTGACCAAGGGTTATCGGATCGAAGGATCCCGGGCAGACCGCACCGCTCATAGCCCAAGACGGTACAAGGCCCGGGCAATGCCAGTGCTCAGCCTGCCCACTCCGCCATTTCCAGCCGGGTGTCGCCGTACCGCCGCTCGCGCAGCACGGTCCAGCCGTCCGGCCAGACGAGGGCCGGGCCGGACGCCGGGCGCTCGATCACCGCGACGGCGCCCTCGGCCAGCCAACCACCCGAAACGAGCTGCCCCACAACGGCTTCCACATCAGCGGCCGGTACGTCGTACGGCGGGTCCGCGAACACCAGATCCACCGGCCGCGGCGCCGTCGTCGCCGCCACACCGGACGCCGTACCGCATCGCACGACGGCGCCGTCCACCCCGAGCTCGGCGATGTTCCGCGAGATCACGGCCGCGGCGCGCCGGTCCGCCTCCACGAACAGCGCCGACGCGGCACCGCGCGACAGCGCCTCCAGCCCGAGCGCTCCCGACCCGGCGTACAGGTCGAGGACCCGGGCCCCCTCGAAGTCCACCCGGGCCGCCAGCACGTTGAACAGCGACTCGCGGACCCGATCTGTCGTCGGCCGGGTCCCTTTGGCGGGCACCGAGATCCGGCGGCCGCCGTGGCGGCCGCCGATGATCCGGGTCAGCTGATCACCACGAGCAGATCGCCACCTTCCACACCCGCGGTGGGGGTGACGGCGATCCGCGCGACGGTACCGGCCTTGGGCGCGGTGATGGCCGCCTCCATCTTCATGGCCTCGATGGTGGCGATGGTCTGGCCCGCGTCCACCTGGTCACCGACCGCGACGCCGACCGTGACGACACCCGCGAACGGGGCCGCGACGTGGTCGGGGTTGGTGCGGTCGGCCTTCTCGGCGGCCGGCACGTCCGCGGCGATGGCGCGGTCGCGCACCAGCACCGGGCGCAGCTGCCCGTTGATCAGGCACAGCACGGTACGCATACCGCGCTCGTCGGGCTCGGACACCGCTTCCAGGCCGATGAGCAGCTCGACACCCTTCTCCAGCTGCACGCGGTGCTCTTCGCCACGGCGCAGGCCGTAGAAGAACTGGTTGGCGCTGAGCCGCGAGGTGTCGCCGTACTCCTCGCGGTGCGCCAGGAACTCCTTCGTCGGACCGGGGAACAGCAACCGGTTCAGGGCACCCTGGCGCACGGGGCCCGGGGTGGCCAGCTGGGCCTCGTCCTCCGCGGTCAGCTGCTGCTCCGGCCGGGCCGGGCCGCGGCCCTCCAAGGCCTTGCTGCGCAACGGCTCCGGCCAGCCGCCGGGCGGGTCGCCCAGTTCGCCGCGCAGGAATCCGATGACGCTGTCCGGGATGTCGTAGCGCGACGGGTCGGTCGCGAAATCATCGGCGGTGACGTGGGCACCGACCAGAGACAGGGCCAGGTCACCGACCACCTTGCTCGACGGCGTGACCTTCACCAGCCGGCCCAGGACGCGGTCGGCGCCGGCGTACGCGTTCTCGATCTCCTCGAACCGGTCCCCCAGGCCCAGCGCGATCGCCTGCTGGCGCAGGTTGCTCAGCTGACCGCCGGGGATTTCGTGGGTGTAGACGCGTCCGGTCGGCGCCGGCAGGCCGGACTCGAACGGCGCGTAGACGCGGCGCAGCGCCTCCCAGTACGGCTCCAGGTCGCACACGGCCTCCAGCGACAGTCCGGTGTCGTACTGCGTGTGTGCGGCCGCCGCGACGATGGACGAGAGCGCGGGCTGGCTGGTGGTGCCGGCCAGCGGCGCCGAGGCACCGTCGACCGCGTCGGCGCCGGCCTGCCAGGCGGCCATGTAGGTCGCCAGCTGCCCACCCGGGGTGTCGTGGGTGTGCACATGCACGGGCAGGTCGAAGCGAGACTTCAACGCCGACACCAGTTTTGCCGCGGCCGGTGGCCGCAGCAGGCCGGCCATGTCCTTGATGGCCAGCACATGCGCACCGGCTTCGACGATCTCGTCGGCGAGATTGAGCCAGTAGTCCAGCGTGTAGATCTTCTCGCCGGGATTCATCAGGTCGCCGGTGTAGGACATCGCGACTTCGGCCACCGCCGAACCGGTTTCGCGCACCGCCTCGATGGCGGGGCGCATGGACGACACGTTGTTGAGCGCGTCGAAGATCCGGAAGATGTCGATACCGGTCGCCGTGGCCTCTTCGACGAACGCCGACGTCACCAGCTCCGGATACGGCGTGTAGCCGACGGTGTTGCGACCACGCAGCAGCATCTGCAGACAGATGTTGGGCAGCGCCTCACGCAGTGCGGCCAGGCGCTCCCACGGATCTTCCTTCAAGAAGCGAAGGCCCACATCGTAAGTGGCGCCACCCCAACACTCGACCGACAGCAGCTGCGGCGTCGACCGGGCGATGTACGGGGCGATCTCCAACAGGCCGGTGGACCGCACGCGGGTCGCCAGCAGTGACTGGTGGGCGTCACGGAAGGTGGTGTCGGTGACGCCGACGGCCGGGGCGTCACGCAGCCAGCGCGCGAACCCCTCCGGTCCCAGTTCGTCCAGGCGCTGCTTCGACCCCGCGGGCGGCGCCGCCTTCAGGTCGACGGCGGGCAGCTTGTCGCGCGGGTACACCGCCGACGGGCGCGGCCCGTGCGGCTGGTTGACCGTGACATCGGCCAGGTAGTTGAGGATTTTGGTGCCGCGGTCGGCGCTGCTGCGCGCGGTCAGCAGCTGCGGACGTTCGTCGATGAACGACGTCGTCACCTTGCCGGCGACGAAGTCGGGGTCGTCGAGCACCGCCTGCAGGAACGGGATGTTGGTGGATACGCCGCGGATGCGGAACTCGGCCAGCGCGCGCTTGGCACGGGCCACCGCTGTGGTCAAATCCCTTCCGCGACAGGTCAATTTGACCAGCATGGAGTCGAAGTGGGCCGATACCTCGGCGCCCAGGTTGGTGCCGCCGTCGAGCCGGATGCCGGCGCCGCCCGGGGTGCGGTAGGCGGTGATGCGGCCGGTGTCGGGGCGGAAGCCGTTGGCCGGGTCCTCGGTGGTGATGCGGCACTGCAGCGCGGCGCCGCGGGCCTGCATGGTCTCCTGGCTCAGACCCAGCTCCTCGAGCGACGAACCGGAGGCGATACACAACTGCGACGCAACCAGGTCGACAGCGGTGATCTCCTCGGTGACGGTGTGCTCGACCTGGATGCGCGGGTTCATCTCGATGAACACGTGCTGGCCGCGCTCGTCGACGAGGAATTCGACGGTGCCCGCGCACGTGTAGCCGATCTGCCGGGCGAAGGCCACGGCGTCGGCGCACATCCGCGTCCGCAGTTCGGGGTCCAGGTTCGGCGCGGGCGCCAGCTCGATGACCTTCTGGTGCCGGCGCTGGACGCTGCAGTCGCGCTCGAAGAGGTGCATGACGTTGCCGTAGGTGTCGGCGAGGATCTGCACCTCGATGTGCCGCGGGTTCACGACGGCCTGCTCCAGGAACACCGTCGGGTCACCGAAGGCCGAGTCGGCTTCGCGCGACGCGGCTTCGATGGCCTCGCGCAGGTCGGCCGGGTCGGCCACGCGGCGCATGCCGCGGCCGCCACCACCGGCGACGGCCTTGACGAACAGCGGGAACTGCATCTGCTCGGCTGCCGCGAGGAGCTCGTCGACCGACGACGACGGCTCCGACGACGCCAGCACGGGCAGCCCGGCGGCGCGCGCCGATTCGATGGCCCGCGCCTTGTTGCCGGTCAGTTCGAGAATGTCGGAGCTCGGTCCGACGAAGGTGATGCCGGCGGCGGCGCACGCGGCCGCGAGTTCAGGATTCTCCGAAAGGAAGCCATACCCCGGGTAGATCGCGTCGGCGCCGCACGCCAGCGCGGTGGCGACGATGTCCTCGACGTTCAGGTACGCGCGTACCGGATGGCCCTTCTCGCCGATCTGGTACGACTCGTCGGCCTTGAGCCGATGCAGCGAGTTGCGATCCTCGAACGGGTACACCGCGACAGTGGCGATACCCAGTTCGTTGGCTGCGCGAAAGGCCCGGATCGCGATCTCGCCGCGATTGGCCACCAGGAGTTTGGAAATCACCCAGTGACCCTAACGGGTACGGCAAGCTGGCGCGCTAGATCAGGGTGGACCAATAACTCCAGAATCGATCAAGGATCAGCAACGCGATCGCGGTGATCCACACGGCGTACAGCGGCCACCGCCACTGGTACAGGGCGTCCACCACTTTGTTGCCGCCGGCCAAGGGCCGCAACGCAATTGACGCGACCACGACCAGCAGCGCCATGGTGACGACCCAGACCACCATGCAGTACGGGCACAGGGCGCCGATCTCGTACAGGCTCTGGTAGATCAGCCAGTGCACGAACACCGCGCCCAGCAGCGTGCCACCGGCCAGGCCCACCCAGTACCACCGCGGCAGCCGAACGCCCGCCACGGCGAGCACACCCGTCACGATCACCACGCTGAAGGCGGCGATGCCCAGGAGCGGGTTGGGAAAGCCGAACAGCGATGCCTGTTTGGTCAGCATCACCGACCCGCAGGACAGCACGGGGTTGATGCTGCAGGAGGGGACGTACGACGGGTTCTGCAGTTGCCGAACCTTCTCGACCGTCAGTACGAACGCGGCGACCCCGCCGATGATGCCGGCGAGCAGAACCCAGACGGCGGCGGGGCGGCTGACCGCCACCCCCGCCTGCCGCTGCGAGGTGTCGACGTCGGTCACGGGTGCGGTGCCGGAGCGGGCTGCGGCGCCGGGGCACCAGGTGCCGGAGCGGCCGGGGCCGCCGGTGCCGCCGGCAGGTTCGGCAGATCCGGCGCGATGGCCTTGATCTTCTCGATCAGGCTGTTCGGATCACCGTTCGGGACGAGGCTGGTCTCGGTGCCGTTGATCTTGATGGTCGGGGTGCCCTGAATCTCGGCGTTGCGGGCCATGTTGTTGACCATCTCGGTGTAGACGCCGTTCTCGACGCACTTGCTGAGCGGATCATTGGGGCCGACGGCGACACCGGACTGGCGCGCGTACTCCAGCAGCTTGGCGTTGTCGGGGAACGACGCCGCCGTCTCCTCGGGCTGGTTCTTGTACAGCGCTTCGTGGAAGCGCCGGAACGCGGCCTTGTCCTCGTCGGCGACGCAGTACGCCATGGCGCCGGCGCGCGTCGAGTACGACTTCGGGTCGCCGCGGCCGATGATCGAGACGATGTTGTAGTCGACGGCGATGTCACCGTTGTCGATCAGCTTGGCGATGGTCGGGCCGTAGGTCTTCTCGAAGACGCCGCAGACCGGGCAGAGGAAGTCCTCGTAGATCGTCAGGGTGACCTTGGGATCCTTGGTGCCGGGGTTGGTGACGACGTTGCTCGCCGCGATCTGGACCGCCTGCACTTTGTGCGGATCGGCCTTGGGCTTGCCGTTCATGACGATGTACGCCACCAGCACCACCGCGAAGATGATGACAAGCGCGGTCAGCCCGCCCTTGACCACCCAGTCGCGCTTGCGGTCCGCGGCCTTCAGGTCGTAGCTGGCGTTCTTCGATGACTTCGACGATTTCGACGGCACGGCGTCAAGGGTACCGACGTCGTCCCCGAAGTCGGCCGGACCCGTGCCTCAGCGGGTGAGGTGCGCCCGGAAGGCAGATATGAAGTCCGCGGTCGCGTCCGCGCTGTCGCCGCCGAGCGGGAAGAAATTCGCGAAGGCGTGGATCAGCGACCCGTACTTGCGGTGGTCCACCGGCACACCGGCGGCGGCCAGTGCCGCCGCGTACGCATCGCCTTCGTCGCGCAGCGGATCGAACCCACCGGTGAGCACGAGCGCGGGCGGCAGGCCCGACAGATCCTCGGCCAGCAGCGGGGACACCCGCGGGTCCGACGGATCGAGCGCCGATTCGGCGAGGTAATTCGCCCGGAACCAGTCCATGTCGATCTTGCTGAGGAAGTAGCCGTCGGCGAACAGCACCTTCGACCGCGTATCCCCTGCGAAATTGGTGACCGGATAGATCAGCAACTGCAGCGCCGGCAGCGGCTTGTGGTTGTCGCGGGCCAGCTGCGAGACGACGGCCGCCAGGTTGCCGCCGGCGCTGTCGCCGCCGACGGCGATCTTCGCCGGATCGGCGCCCAGCCGCGCCGCGTTCTCCATACACCAGAGATAGGTGGCATAGCAGTCGTCGGAGGCGGCCGGAGCCGGGTGCTCGGGGGCCAGCCGGTACTCGACGGACACGACGTGCACTCCGGCGTCCCGGCTGATCAGACGGCACAGCCCGTCGTGCGACTCGATACCGCCGACGACGAACCCGCCGCCGTGGAAGAAGACGAGCAGCGGGGCGGGGCCGGTGCCGTCGGGCTGGTAGTGCCGGGCGCGCAGCGGTTCGACCGGGCCGGGGACGGTGAAGTCCGTCGTCGTCACGGCAATGGCCGGGTCGAGGTACTGCGACAGCGTCATCAGCTGGGCCCGCGCGACGTTGACGTCGCTGCTGGCGACCAGGCCGCCGGCGCCGCTGGCGTTCTGCGCCGTCAGCATCAGCTGCAGGGTGGTGTCGAGCGTGTTGCCGTCGATGGTGACGCGGCGGCCACCGAGCAACACGCGCTTCAGCCGATCGGGAATCTTGGGCAGGATGCGGAGCGCGACGCCGCCGACCCGAGTCAGCACCGCCAGGCGCAGCCGGCTGGGGCGTCCCGCGGCCGGATGCTCCGGCCGGACGACCAGTTCGGCGTCGGTTGTCGCTGCCGCCGGCACAGCGTCGCCTGGCATGCTCATGGTCATGGCTGATCCTTCAGGTGCTCCGAGTCCAACACTGACGCTCAACGACGGTACGTCCATTCCGGTGGTGGGTCTCGGGGTGTGGCAGACACCGGCCGAGGACACCGAACGCGCCGTCAGTGCAGCATTGCACGCCGGATATCGCCATATCGACACCGCCGCGGCCTACGGCAACGAAGACGGCGTCGGCCGGGCCATCGCCGCCTCCGGTGTCCCGCGTGAAGACGTCTTCGCCGTCACCAAGCTCTGGAACTCCGAGCAGGGCTACGAGAAGACCCTCGCTGCGTTCGACGCGAGCATGGCGCGACTGGGGCTCGACTACCTCGATCTCTACCTGATCCACTGGCCGACGCCCGCGCAGAACCTGTTCATCGACACCTTCAAGGCCTTCGCCCACCTGCGTGACCAGGGCCGGATCCGCTCGATCGGCGTCAGCAACTTCGAGCCGGAGCACCTCAAACTGCTCATCGACGCCACCGGGATCGTGCCCGCGGTGAACCAGATCGAACTGCATCCGCGGCTGCCGCAGGCCGAGCTGCGCGAAACGCACGCCCGCTACGGCATCGCCACCGAGGCCTGGAGTCCGCTGGGGCAGGGTTCCCTGCTCGAAGACCCGACCGTGACCACCATCGCGGAGCGACACGGGAAAACGCCAGCACAGGTGCTGATTAGGTGGCATATACAACTGGGTAATATCGTCATCCCGAAATCGGTGAACCCAGACCGGATTGCGAGCAATTTCAACGTGTTTGATTTCGAGCTGAGCGAGGCGGACATCGCGTCCATCGCGACCCTCGACAACGGCACCCGCCTGGGCCCGGATCCACGAACATTCAACTTCACAGGGTAGGTGACATGGCCTCCGCAGAGATTCCCAATGTGGCGCTCCACGACGACAACACGATTCCGGCGCTCGGCCTCGGCGTCGCCGAGCTGTCGGACGCCGACACCGAGCGTGCCGTCTCGGCCGCGCTCGAGATGGGTATCCGCCTGATCGACACCGCTGCCGTGTATGGCAACGAGGAGGCAGTCGGACGGGCCATCGCGGCGTCGGGCATCCCGCGCGCCGAGATCTTCGTGACGACCAAGCTGGCCAACGCCGACCAGGGTTTCCAGGCCGGCCAGGATGCGTTCAAGGTCAGCCTGGACAAGCTCGGCCTGGAGTACGTGGACCTGTACATGATCCACTGGCCCGCCGGCGACATCAGCAAGTACGTGGACAGCTGGGGCGCCCTCATCAAGCTGCACAACGACGGCACCGCGAAGTCCATCGGCGTCTGCAACTTCACGGACGAGGACCTGTCCACCATCATCGACCTGAGCTACGTCAGCCCGGTGGTGAACCAGATCGAGCTGCACCCGCTGCTCAACCAGTCCGCGCTGCGCGCCGTGCACGCCGAGCGGGGCATCGTCACGCAGGCCTACAGCCCGCTGGGCGTCGGCAACCTGCTGACCCACCCGACCGTGCAGTCCATCGCCGCCGAGTACGGCAAGACCCCGGCGCAGGTGCTGATCCGGTGGAGCCTGCAGCTGGGCAACTCGGTGATCCCCCGCTCGTCGTCGCCGGAGCGCATCGCCGAGAACCTCGACGTGTTCGGCTTCGAACTCGCCGCCGAGCACATGGACAGCCTGAACGGGTTGGACGACGGCACCCGCTACCGTCCGGACCCCGCCACCTACACCGGTATCTGAGGCCGCCTCAGGTCACCACTGATACCGACCAAATGGTCGTTCTCCCATCGAGGAGGACGACCATTTGTGTTTGGCGCGAACGATTCTGGGTAGGCATCCCGTCGGTACGACGGCCGTCGGCGCGCGCGTGTCACAGATGTTTCCAGTGGGTCGCGTGTGCCGATTGCCGAAAAACTCGCAGCAATTGATTCGTGTTAACTATCCCACTATTACCCCGGGTGCGTTAATTTGATATTGCGTCCTTTATTCCGACGCACCAGACATCATCGAGCAGGGGGTTCGAGAAATGGTTCATTCATTCCGGAGCGCGTCACAATTAACGACTCCGACAATTGGTCGGGTCTCCCAGCGCTTGCTATTGGGTGCGGCAACAATTGGCATGGGCGCATTGCTATTCACCTTCGGAGCGGGCACGGCGCAGGCCGACACGTCGACGTCCGGGGTCGCGAGCCACACCAATGCTCCCACCTCGAGTAGCCCGGTGGGCGGCATCGCTGGCGCACTCGACGGCACGGTGAAGACGGTGGCCGGTGCCCTCCACGGCACCACCAAAACCCTGGCCGCCGACCTCAACGGGACCACCAAGACCGTCGCCGCCGACCTCGACGGCACCACCAAGACCGTCGCGGGCGGACTACACAACACCACCAAGACGGCCGCGGGCGCACTCGACGGCACCACCAAGACCGTCGCCGGTGCCCTCAACGGCACCCTGAAGACCATCGGTGGCATTTTCGGGCGCCGCTAGCGAATACCGCAACAGGCAGGAGCGAATTTGGCATCAGGCTGCGGCGAATTGTTGACCGATTGCTGAATTGACGGCATTCCGACCCGAAATTCAGTCGCCCCGCTCTCGGTCATTTCGCCGTGGTCATATGAGCAGATATTGGTTGCCGAGATGCGGTAGCTCGGCAACCAATATCTGCGCAATTCGGCGCCGACCGCTCTCGAATTAGCGGTTGTGCGACCCCGGCGCGCAACAGCAAACGATCCCCCGCCATTTTTGTGCGGAATCAGTCGGTCGGGCAACGAATACGCAAACAGCCCGTCGTGTACTGACGACGTCGGCTCCTAGCTCGTCGGGCAGGTGGCCGCGGCATCGCGCAGGACGGGCACCGACGGCGCGTCCACGGGCAGCCCATAGCCGCGCAACACCGCGACGTACTGCACGGCGTACTGGCACCAGAAACCATGGTTCGGCGGCATCCAGTCCGACGGCTGCTTGTCGCCTTTGTCCTGATTCGATTTCCCGGACACCGCGAGCAGATTCGCCGGGTCATTGGCGAATCGGAGCCGAAGCTCGTCGTTCCAGTCTCTGGCCCCGAGGTCCCAGGCCAGTGCGAGCGGCACGATGTGGTCGATCTGCACCGCTGCGCCGACCTGGTTGCCGCGCGTGAACGCGATGGTGTCGTTGGTGTAGGGATCGCGCAGTACCCCGGTCTTCACCGCCTGCGGGCAGCGCTTGAGCGACACGAGAGTCTTGTCGGTGAGATCCCGGTTCAGGATGTCGTTGCGGGTGTCGCAGCCGTTGTGGCCCTCGGGCGCCGGGTTGTCGTCGGTCCAGGCCTCACCGAACGCCGCGCGCCGGTAGTTCGGATCCCGCACGCGCCGCGGGACGACGGCCACGCCCGCCAGGATGTCGGTACCGGGAGCGACGGTCGGCACGACGGCACCGTCGACGCCATCAGCGACCGCTGCCGGTTCGTCTGCCGTGCCGACCTGGATCGCGACCACCACCGCCAGCACCACTGCCGCCACCAGCCACAGCAGGCGTTTCACGCCTTGTCCAGGTACTCGACGCGGTCGGTGTCGACGAATTGGGCGGCCAGTGCGGACATGCCCGGATCATCCGGATTCTGCGCGTAGGCCGCCTGGCAGAAGGCGCGGGCCGACTCGATGACTTCCTGATGGTCGGCCAGCGACAGGAACCGTAGATGTCCGGCCCGCCCGGACTGGTTGAGGCCCAGCACGTCGCCCTCGCGGCGCTCCTGCAGGTCGAGATCGGCCAGTTCGAAACCATCGAGGGTGCCGGCGACGGCCTGCAGCCGGGCACCGGCCTTCGATCCCTCCGGCAGCTTCGTCGCGAGCAGGCACAGGCTGGCGTGTGAGCCACGGCCGATACGGCCGCGCAGCTGGTGCAGCTGGCTGATGCCGAAGCGGTCCGCGTCCATCACCACCATGACCGTCGAGTTGGGCACGTCGACGCCGACCTCGATGACCGTGGTGCACACCAGCACATCGATCTGTCCGGCCCGGAAGGCCGACATGATGGCGTCCTTCTCGTCGCCCGGCAGCCGGCCGTGCATGAGCCCCAGCTTCAGCCCGTGCAGCGGCCCGGTGCGCAGTTTGTCGTACAGCTCGACGACCGTCACCGGCGGCGGACCGGCCTCTTTGTTCTCGCTCGTCTTGTCGTTCTCGTCGATCCGGGAGGCCACCACGTAGGCCTGCCGGCCCGCTTGGACCTCTTCGCGGATGCGGGCCCACGCGCGGTCGAGCCACGCCGGCTTCTGGCTGACGAAGATGGTCTTGGTGTCGATCGGCTGCCGGCCCCGCGGCAACTCCCGCATGGTCGAGGTCTCCAGATCGCCGTACACGGTCAGCGCGACCGTACGCGGGATCGGGGTGGCCGTCATCACCAGCAGGTGCGGCGTCAGGCCCTCAGGAGCCTTGGCGCGCAAGCGATCTCGCTGCTCGACCCCGAACCGGTGCTGCTCGTCGACGACCACCATGCCGAGCCGGTCGAACTCCACGGCGTCCTGCAGCAGGGCGTGGGTGCCGATGACGATGCCGGCCCGCCCACTCGAGACCTCCTCGCGCACCTGCCGTTTCTGCTGTGCGGTCATGGATCCGGTGAGCAGCGCCACCGATGTCGCATCGTCCGGGGCACCGAGCTGGCCCGCCATGGCGAGCGGCCCCAGTACGTCGCGAACCGACCGCGCATGCTGCACGGCAAGCACTTCCGTCGGAGCGAGCAGCGCACATTGGTATCCGGCGTCGACCATCTGCAGCATCGCGAGCAGCGAGACGATGGTCTTGCCCGAGCCCACTTCGCCCTGCAGCATCCGGTTCATGGGCCGGGACTCGGACAGCTCGGTCGACAGCACCTCGAGCACATCACGCTGGCCCGCGGTCAATTCGAACGGCAACCGGTCACGCAGGGCGGCCGCCAGACCGTCTTCTCTCGGCGGTGCCGGTGGACCGGATTGCGACTGCGTACCGTGCCGACGGGCGGCCAGCGCCCATTGGAGCCCGGCGGCCTCGTCGAAGGTCAGCCGCTCCCTGGCCTGTTCACGGTCCGCCTCGCGCTCGCCGAGGTGGATGTCACGCAGCGCCTGGTCCTCGGAGATCAGGCCCCGCTGCACGCGGATGGATTCCGGCAGCGGGTCGGAAATCGGGTCCAGCACCGCGAGCACCTGCAGGATGCACGCGTAGATGTCCCAGCTCTGCACCTTGGCGCACGCCGAGTAGATCGGGAAGAACTCCCGCTCGAACGCCGACATCTGCAGTTCGCCGTGCATCTTCTCGGAGGCGTCGGCGATCTTCTTCAGCGCCGGTGAACCGAACGTGCGGCCCCCGGCCGAACCGAGGACCAGGTGTGCGGGATGCGTCAATTGCATTGTGCGCCCATAGAATCCGACCACGCCCGACAGCATCACCCGGGTGCCCTCGACGAGCGACTTCTTGAGGAACTTGGCGTTGAAGAAGGTCGCGGTGACCTTTGGATTGCGATTGCCGAGGGTGACCACCAGATATTCGCGCTTGGGTGCCCGGTTGGTCCAGCGCGTCTCCGCCTTGGTGATGACGTCGACGAACGTGACGTGGTCGCCTTCCTCCGGTGGCTCGGTGTCTTCACCGAGCACCGTCATACCCTGGCTGTACTTGCGCGGATAGTGCCGCAACAGGTCGTTGACGGTACGGATACCGAAGAATTCTTCCAGCGGCGCAGCCGATTTCGCGCCCAGTACGTGGACCAAGGAGTCGGTCAGCGCGACCACCGCTACTCCACCCCGATCAGTAGTGCGTCGCCGCGGTGACCGGTGTGATAGGTCACCAACTCGGCCGCCAGGTGCTCCTGGCGCACATGCTCGGCCAGGGCGACCCCCACCTCGGCGCCGACGCCCGCACCGGTCAGCACCGTGACCAGTTCGCCGCCCGACGACAGCAGCAGGTCGATCAGCCCGCTCGCGGCACTGACCAGGTCGTGCCCGACGATCAGCACCTCGTCACCGGCGATGCCCAGTCCGTCACCCGGACGGCACCGGCCGGCCCAGGTCAGCGCCGCCTCGGTGGCGATACGTACCGATCCGTGCCGCGCGCCCGCCGCGGCGCGCGCCATGGTGTAACCGTCGTCGACGGCCTGCCGGGTGGCGTCGTGCACCGCCAGTGCGGCCAATCCCTGCACCATGGATCCGGCCGGTACCGGCACCACGTCCATGCCCCAGTTGATGGCCGTGGCGCATCCGGCCACCAATTCCTCGGCGGCCAGAAAACCGTTGGGCAGCACCATGATCTGCGCGGCGCCGGTGCCGACGAGCCCGGCGAGGAACTGTTGCGCACTGACCGGCTGCCCATCGACGGGCCGCAGCACGTGCGCACCCTCGCCGCCGAACAACTCCCCCGCCCCGTCGCCGTCGACGATCGCCAGCACGGCGCGGTCCCGGCTCCAGCCGCCGGAGGGCCGGGCCCCGGCTGCGCCGATCAGTGCGGTGACCTGAATCCTGCTGACGGTACCCAGATCGAGGGCGGCCTCGATCGCGGCGCCGGCGTCGTCGGCGTGCACGTGCACGCTGTACTGGGCACCGGCGCTCGCGGCGGCGATGGCAACCGATTCACCGAGCCGCAGCAGGCGGGCGCGCAACACCTCGACGTTGTCGGCGGCGCAGTCGCCCAGCAGGTACATCACCTCGAATTGTGGTGGTGTGCCATTGATTTCGTGGTGATCATGGTGGTCGTGAGCACCGCGGCCGTGCTCTGCCCGCGGGTGTCCCGGTTGGTATTGCGGCCGCGGCGGGGAGCCGCCGGACAGTGTCGCGGTCAGGGCGTCGAGCAGGACCAGCAGACCGCGCCCGCCGGCGTCGACGACACCCGCTTCGGCGAGCACGTCGAGCTGGTCGGTGGTGCGGTCGAGCGCTGCCGCGGCGGCATCCGCGACCGTCGCCGCGATGGTCGCGAGGTCCGTCACGCCGTCGTGCTTCTCGGCTTCCAATGCGGCCGCCTGCAGCACCGAGACGATGGTGCCGGGCACGGTCTGCCCGACCGACGCGACGGCCAGCACCTGGGCGTGGTGCAGGGCCGCGGTGAATTCCGGCGCAGTGATCTCGCCGCACTCCCTGTCCTCGCCGCGCTGCAACGCGGCCTCGGCAACCACGTCGGCCACGCCGCGCAGGATCTGCGACAGGATGACGCCCGAGTTGCCCCGGGCGCCGTGCAGCGCCCCCGCCGACAATGCGGCCGACACCGCCACCACGTCGTTGCCCGCCGCCTTCACGGCCTCGTCGGCCTGCGCGGCGGCGGCGCGCATGGTGAACAACATGTTGGTGCCGGTGTCGGAGTCGGCGACGGGATAGACGTTCAGCCGATTGATCTCGTCCGTGTGGGCGATCAGGTGCAGGACCGCGGTGTGCGCCCAGTCACGTAATGCGATCCCATCCAGCGGACGGGGTATGCGACCCACGCCAGCTGACATGTGACCTCCATCGCGTCCGCCCTCGACCCTCAGTGCTCCGCCAGCCTAGCCACAGGCCCCGACAAATCTCCTGACCAACTCCCCTGGAACAGCAGCCACCAGACCCATTTTGGTGATCGTCGGGCGGCCCGGTATCCTGGTCAGGTTGTCTGTTCGCGCCGCACAACGCTGTGGCCGTCGGACTCAGACCCCAAGTACTGATTTTCGAGGAGTTCTTCATGGCCGCCGTGTGCGACATCTGCGGAAAGGGACCGGGCTTCGGTATGTCCGTCTCGCACTCCCACCGTCGGACCAACCGCCGCTGGGATCCGAACATCCAGACCGTGCGTGCCGTGGATCGTCCGGGCGGCAACCGCAAGCGCGTCAACGCCTGCACCTCCTGCCTCAAGGCCGGCAAGGTCACCCGCGGCTAGTTTGGGCTACCGCCGGGCGGATTGATTCCGCCTGACAACTGAAAGCTTCACACCTGAGCGCTGCACGAACCCCGTGCAGCGCTTTCGTGTGTCTTCACTAGGGCAGGCGCCAGTCGATCGGGTCCGCACCGAGGCCGGCCAGCAGCTCGTTGGCCCGGCTGAAGGGCCGCGACCCGAAGAACCCGCGCGACGCCGACAACGGTGACGGGTGCACCGATTCGATGCTCGCGCAGCGTTCGCCGGTGAGCATGGGCTTGAGGGTCTGCGCGTCGCGGCCCCACAACACCGCAACCAGCGGCTGCGGCCGCGCGATCAGGGCATTGATGGCGCATTCGGTGACAGCTTCCCAGCCTTTCCCGCGGTGCGACGCGGGATTGCCCGGCCGGACCGTCAGCACCCTGTTCAGCATCATGACGCCCTGCTTCGACCACGGGCTCAGGTCGCCGCAACTGGGCGGCTCGTATCCCAGGTCCGCGGTGTACTCGGTGAAGATGTTGGACAGGCTGCGCGGCAGTGGCCGCACGTCGGGCGCCACCGAGAAACTCAGCCCGACCGCATGCCCTGGGGTCGGGTAGGGGTCCTGGCCGACGATCAGCACCCGCACCTCGTCGAAGGGGAAGGTGAAGGCGCGCAACACATTCTCCCCCGCCGGCAGATAGCCGTGACCGGCCGCGTTCTCGGCGCGCAGGAATTCACCCATCGCGGCGATCTGCGGGGCGACGGGTGCCAGGGCCGTGGCCCAGCCGGGGTCGATCAGGTCGTGCAGGGGTCGGGCGCTCACGCCAGTACCTTACTGACCGAATGATTCCCATCCGCCGGCTCCATGCCATGACGCGCCGTCGACCGTCACGCGCGGTTCGCCGGGCCGGACGGTTCCGATGGCCCGCCACCCCGCGGGCAGTGCGCCGCCGAAAGTGCCGACCAGCACGTGGTCCTCACCGCCGCCGAGCACCCAGTCGCGGGCGTCGCCACCGACCATCGCGGCCGCCGGCCTCAGCGCCGCCACGTCGGCCTCGAGCGCTGCCACGGACAGGTCGACGGCCACGCCTGAGGCCGATGCGATGTGGCCGAGGTCGGCGACCAGTCCGTCGGAAACGTCCGTCAACGCGGTCGCGCCCGCGACCGCGGCGGCCGCCCCCTGTCCGTACCGCACGTGCGGCACCAGATGCCGTCGGCGCAACTCGTCGAACTCGTGGATACCTTTGCGCCACAAGGCATATCCGGCACCCGACCAGCCCAGGTCACCGATCACCGCGACGGTGTCCCCTGATTGCGCACCGGACAGCAGCACCGGCTGGCGGCCACCAAGGTCACCCAGCACCGTCACCGAGACCACCCACTGCGGTGCGGCCACCAGATCGCCGCCCACGATGCCGGCACCGAATTTCGTTGCCTCCGACCACATTCCGTCAGACAACCGCTGCGCGTCCGCGGCCTCGGTGTGGGCCGGTGCCCCGAAGCCGACGACGAACGCGTAGGGCCGGCCGCCCATGGCCTCGATGTCCGCGGCGTTCTGCGCAATTGCCTTGCGGCCCACGTCATGCGGTGTCGACCAGTCCAGCCGGAAATGCCGGCCCTCGACCAGCATGTCGGTCGACACCACGACCCGGCCGTCGGCGGCCGTCAGTAGCGCGGCATCGTCACCCGGGCCGACGACGACCTCGGCGGGCTGGGTGCGGCGGGCGGTTATCCGCCCAATCACCGCGAACTCGCCGAGCCCCGCCAGGGTCTCCCCGGATTCCGCGCTGCTCATGGTGGTGGAGTCTAGGGCGCACGACCGCCGTCGGCCGCCCAGGGCGACGGGCGCTTAGAGTTGCCGTCATGACCGAACCCGATGACCTGGATGGCCCGCCCCGCGGCGCCATCATCGCGGCCGTCGTCGTGGCGGTCGCCGCGATCGTCGGTCTCCTCGCCTATGCGGCACTGCGGCAGGCGCCTGCGGACAAGCCCGTTGCGCTCCCGCTCGCCGGCGCGCCGGCACCGCAGGCCGACAGCGACCAGTGCCGGGCACTCCTCGCGGCGCTGCCCGACGCCATGGGCGATTTCCGGCGGGCGACGCTCGCGGACCCCGCCCCGCTCGGCGCCGCCGCGTGGCTGGGCCCGACCGGTATCGACACGGTGGTGCTGCGCTGCGGTGTCGAGCGGCCCGACGATTTCGTGGTCGGCGCACCGCTGCAGATGGTGAATGCGGTGTCGTGGTTCGAAGCCAGCGGCCCCTCGGCCAGCACGTGGTACGCCGTCGACCACGGGGCGCAGGCCACCTACGTCGCGCTGACGCTGCCGCAGGGCTCCGGTCCGACACCGATCCAGACCATCTCCGAGCTCATCGAAAAGGTGATGCCGCCCCGGCCGCTGGACCCGGCACCGGCCCGCTAGCGCAGACCGGTCCCCCGCCCGACCGCGGTGTCCACCATGACACTGAGCAGCGTGGCGTAGTCGACACCACTGGCCGCCCACATCTGCGGGTACATCGAGATGGTGGTGAAGCCGGGCATGGTGTTGATCTCGTTGATCACCGGCCCGTTCTCGGTGAGGAAGAAGTCGACGCGGGCCAGGCCCTGGCAGTCCAGCGCTTTGAACGCCCGGATGGCCAACTGCCTGATCTCGTCGGCGGTTTCGTCGTCGACCTTGGCGGGCACGTCAAGTTCGGCGGCGTCCTCGAGGTACTTGGTGGCGAAGTCGTAGAACCCGCCACCCACGCGAATCTCACCCAGCTCACTGGCCGCGACACGGCCGTCCGGGTACTCCAGAACCCCGCATTCCACTTCGCGGCCCGGCATCGCGGCTTCGACGATCACCTTCGGATCATGTTGGCGCGCATAAGCGATGGCCTGATCCAGCTCGTCCCACGACGCGACCCGACTGACGCCGATGGACGATCCGCCGCGAGCCGGCTTCACGAACACCGGCAGACCCAGACGTTCCCGGTCGTCGAGGCTCAACGTCACGTCGCGCGGCCGCAGCACCACCTGGTCGCCGATCGGCAGACCGTCGGCGGCCAGCAGCTTCTTGGTGAATTCCTTGTCCATCCCGGCCGCGCTGGCCAGCACACCCGCACCGACATACGGCACACCGGCCAGTTCCAGCAGGCCCTGGATGGTGCCGTCCTCGCCGTACGGGCCGTGCAGCACCGGGAAGACGACGTCGACCGCCGTCAGCACCTGTGCGACGCCGTCCTGCAGCGACAGCAGTTCACCGCGGCGGTTCGGGTCGGCGGCCAGCGTCAGCGCGGTTCCGGACGCCTCGGTGACACCCGGCAGCTGGCCGTCGGTGATGGCGAGGGTCTCCGGACGACCGTCGCCCAGCACCCAGGAACCCTCCGGGGTGATGCCGACGGCGACGACCTCGTAGCGGGCCGGGTCCAGGTTGCGCAGGATGCTCCCGGCCGAAACACAGGAGATGGCGTGCTCTGAGCTGCGTCCGCCGTAAACGACGGCGACCCGGGTACGGCCGGCGGCTGCTGAGGATTGAGGGGCAGTCACAATCTGGAGAGGCTACCTGGCTACCCCAGCGCACCCGTGATGTCGGCCAGTAGGTCATCGGTGTCCTCGATCCCGAGCGATATCCGCGCAAAGCCCGGCTCTACCGCATCGCCCCAGCGTGCGCGCCTGTCGACCGAGGTGTGGATACCGCCGAAACTGGTCGCGGCGACCAGCAGCTGACTGCGGTTCACCAGCTCCCGGACGGCAGCGGCGTCGGCCAGCTCGATCGCGACCAGGCCGCCGAAACGTCGCATCTGATCGCGGGCGACGGGGTGCGCCGGGTCGGTCGGTAGGCCCGGATAACGCACGGTCCGCACGGCGGGGTGGGCGTCGAGCGTCATCGCCAGCGCGAGCGCGTTGCCGCACTGCCGCTCGAACCGCAGACCGGCGGTGCCGAGGCTGCGCAGCGCCAGCCAGGCCTCGAAGTGGCCGAGGATCGCGCCGGCCAACAGGCGGTCCCGTTCGATGGCGGCCATGAGTTCGCGGTGGCACCCGGCGACGTAGCCGGCCAGCAGGTCGCTGTGCCCGGACAGCCCCTTCGTCGCGCTGGCCACCACCAGATCCGCGCCGAGCGACAGCGGCCGCTGCCCCAGCGGGGTCGCGGCGGTGTTGTCCACCATGAGGGTCGCGCCGCGCGAGCGGCAGATCGTGGACAACCGGTGCAGGTCGACGACATCCAGCGTCGGGTTGACCGGCGACTCGGCGAGGACGACGTCGGCGCCCGCGGCGGCGTCGTACATCTGCGCGGCGGTCGCCTCGATCACCGTGACGTCGCGGGCCGCGAGATGCTCGGCCGCGTATCGGCGCACCTGGTAGTAGCCGTCAGCGGGGACCACCAGGGTGGTTCCGGGGGTTGCCAGCACCCGCAGCGCGGACGAGATGGCGGCCATCCCCGAGGAGAACGTCAGCGCCGAGGTGGCGCCCTCCAGTTCGGCCAGTGCCGATTCCAGTTGACGCCAGGCCGGATTGGAGTTGCGGCCGTAGAAGTCCAGACCGTCCGATTCATCGTCGGACAGGTGGTACGCCGCCACCGGAACCGGGGGCGGTGCCACCGGCAGCCCTGGAACGCGTTGCGACGCAGTCGCTTTGACGCTACGGGTCGAGTCGCCGAGCTGGCCGTCCACGGCGCTACTCCGGCTTGGTGCTGCGGCCGAGCAACAACGCGAACGCCTGGTCCACCGACAATCCCTTGTGGCACACCCGGTTCACCGCGTCGGTGAGCGGCATCTCGACGTCGTAACTGTCGGCCAGCGCGAGCACCGACTGGCAGGACGTGACGCCCTCGGCGACCTTGCCGCTGGCCGCGGCCGTCGCCGACTCCATGGTGCCGCCGCGCGCCAGGCGCTCGCCGAAGCTGCGGTTGCGGGACTGCGGCGAGGTGCAGGTGGCGACCAGATCACCGACGCCGGCCAGCCCGGCCAGCGTTACGCCCTTGGCGCCGAGCGCGATTCCCAATCGCATGATCTCGGCCAGCCCGCGGGTGATGATCGCGGCGGCCGTGTTCTCGCCGAACCCGGCGCCCGCCGCCATCCCGCAGGCCAGCGCGATGACGTTCTTGCACGCCCCGCCCACTTCGGCGCCGATCACGTCGGCGCTGGTGTACGGCCGGAAGTAGCCGGTGGCGAAGGCACGCTGCAACGCGACCGCGCGTCCCGAATCGGTGCACGCGATGAGCGTGGCGGCCGGCTGCTCGTCGACCACTTCGCTGGCCAGGTTGGGTCCGCTGAGGACGGCGACCCGGCTCGGATCGGCACCCGTCACCTGGACGATGACCTGGCTCATGCGCAACAGGTTGTCGAGTTCGATGCCCTTGGCCACGCTGACGAGCGTGGCGTCGTCACCGAGGTATCCGGTCCAAGCGGTCAGATTGGTGCGCAGCGTCTGCGACGGCACCGCCAGCAGCACGGTGCAGGCACCCGTCAGCGCCTCGGCGGGATCCGCCGTCGCCTTGATGGACGCCGGGAGCGCCCGGTCACCGAGATATTTCGAGTTCCGGTGGGTCTCGTTGATCTCGCGTGCCACCTCCGCGCTGCGCGCCCACAACGTCACATTGTTGCCCGCGTCCGCCAGGACTTTCGCCAGTGCCGTCCCCCACGCGCCGGCACCCATCACCGCTGCCTCCACCACGCGTCAACAGTAGCCCCGCCGGCCCTTTGGCAGTATGGCGGTCATGAGCGGCGACCCGAGGGTGCAGACGGCCGACGGTGGCGCCGGCGTCGGGTTGATCATCGCGGTGAAACGACTGGCCGCGGCCAAGACCCGACTGGCCCCGGTTTTCGCCGGCGATCTGCGCGAGCAGGTGGTGCTCGCGATGCTGCTCGACACCATCACCGCCGCCCTGGCCGTGCCGGCAGTCGGCTCGGTGACTGTCGTCACCCCGGACCCGGACGCCGCCGCCGCGGTGCGCGAACTCGGTGCCGGCGTGCTGCTGGACCCCACGCCGGCCGGTCACCCCGATCCGTTGAATCACGCACTCGCCGCCACCGAGCGCGCCCTGCGGGACCGGGTGACGAACATCGCGGTGCTGCAAGGTGACCTGCCTGCGCTGCGCACCGCGGAATTGGCCGACGCAATCGCCGGCGCCAGTGGGCATGCCCGCAGTTTCATCGCCGACCGGCACCGCACCGGTACCGCGGCACTGTTCGCCTTCGGTGCCCCACTCGTTCCCGAGTTCGGCGCCGATTCCGCACGGCGCCATGCCGATTCGGGCGCGGTGGAACTGTCGGGTGACTGGCCGGGGCTACGCTGCGACATCGACACCCCGGACGACCTGGAGACGGCGCGCCGGCTCGGTGTCGGGCCGGCCACCACGCGGATCGTCGGCTGACCACCGGCGTTCACCAACCATGTGGCCTGCACCCAACAGATAGGGAATGATCGTCGGGGTGACCGAAGCCGACACCCGTTCAGCACACACCGACCGCACACCCGTCGACTCGGACCCGGAGACACTGCCCGCTGCCACCGCGGATCCGACGGACGGCGCGCTACCCGATGACCGGTACCTCAACCGCGAGCTGAGCTGGCTGGACTTCAACGCCCGGGTGTTGGCGCTCGCCGCCGACCGGTCGCTGCCGTTGTTGGAGCAGGCCAAGTTCCTGGCGATCTTCGCCTCGAATCTCGATGAGTTCTACATGGTCCGGGTGGCCGGCCTGAAGCGCCGTGACGAGACCGGGCTGTCGGTCCGGTCGGCGGACGGGCTGTCACCGCGCGAACAGCTGCGCCGGATCGGCGAACGCACTCAGCAGATCTCGACCCGCCACGCCACCGTGTTCGGTGAGGTGGTGCGTCCGGCGCTGGCCGAGCAGGGCATCACGATCGTCAACTGGAGCGAGCTGGACGAGCACGAGCAGTCCAAGCTCTCCACCTATTTCCACGATCAGGTGTTCCCGGTGCTGACGCCGCTGGCCGTCGACCCCGCGCATCCGTTCCCCTTCGTGAGCGGCTTGAGCATCAACCTCGCCATCACCGTGCGCAATCCCGAGGACGGCACTCAGCACTTCGCCCGAATCAAAGTGCCGGACAACGTCGATCGGTTCGTGGAGTTGCCCGAGCCGGGCACGACGGCCGACGGCGTGAAGTCGCGCGTGCGGTTCCTGCCGATGGAAGAACTCATCGCCGCATTCCTGCCGGTGCTGTTCCCCGGCCTGGACATCGTCGAGCACCACGCGTTCCGGATCACCCGCAACGCCGACTTCGAAGTCGAGGAAGACCGCGACGAGGATCTGCTGCAGGCGCTGGAACGGGAGCTGGCGCGCAGGCGGTTCGGCTCACCGGTACGGCTCGAAGTCGCCACCGACATGACCGAGAACATGCTCGACCTGCTGTTGCGTGAGCTGGACGTGCACCCGGGCGACGTGATCGAAGTTCCTGGACTGCTGGACCTTTCGTCACTGTGGCAGATCTACGGCGTCGACCGACCCGATCTGAAGGACCGGCCGTTCGTGCCGGCCACGCCCCCGGCGTTCGGCGAGCGCGAGACACCGAAGAGCATCTTCTCGACGCTCCGCGACGGGGACGTCCTGGTGCACCACCCGTACGACTCGTTCTCCACCACGGTGCAGCGTTTCATCGAGCAGGCCGCCGCCGACCCGAATGTGTTGGCCATCAAGCAGACGCTGTACCGCACCTCGGGTGACTCCCCGATCGTCAACGCGCTGATCGATGCCGCCGAGGCCGGCAAGCAGGTGGTGGCGCTGGTGGAGATCAAGGCCAGGTTCGACGAGCAGGCCAACATCAAGTGGGCGCGCGCGCTGGAGCAGGCGGGCGTGCACGTGGTGTACGGACTCATCGGGCTCAAGACCCATTGCAAGACGGCGTTGGTGGTGCGTCGCGAAGGTTCGACCATCCGCCGCTACTGCCATGTGGGCACGGGCAACTACAACCCGAAAACGGCGCGCCTGTACGAGGACGTCGGCCTGCTGACGGCCTCGCCGGAGATCGGCGCCGACCTCACCGACCTGTTCAACTCGCTGACCGGCTACTCACGCAAGGTGTCGTACCGCAACCTGCTGGTCGCTCCGCACAGTGTGCGGCGCGGCATCATCGAGCGCATCGAGCGCGAGATCGAGGCCAAGCGGGCCGGAGGCGACGGCCGCATCCGGATGAAGATGAACGCCCTGGTCGACGAACAGGTCATCGATGCGCTGTACCGGGCGTCGCAGGCCGGGGTGCGGGTCGAGGTCGTGGTCCGAGGTATCTGCGCGCTGCGTCCCGGCGCCGAGGGATTCTCCGAGAACATCGTCGTGCGCTCGATTCTCGGCCGCTTCCTTGAACATTCACGCGTTATTCACTTCAACGCCATCAATGAATTCTGGATCGGCAGCGCCGACATGATGCATCGTAATCTCGACCGACGCGTCGAGGTGATGGCGCAGGTGAAGGACCCGAGACTGACCGAGGAGCTGAGCGGGGTGTTCGATTCGGCAATGGATCCGGCCACCCGTTGCTGGGAGCTGGGTCCGGACGGACACTGGACCGCGCTGCCGCGCGAAGGCGAGAAGGTCCGGGATCACCAGGTGTCGATCATGGAGCGGCACCGCACACCGTAGTTTTCGCCCGGCGGCAACGCACCGCGAAAACCTGATCCCGACAACCACATCCAGGAGCACAGGTGCCGAACAAGACGGCGCACGACACCCCCGCGACGCCGGTGTTCGCGGCCGGGGCGGTGCTGTGGCGCCCCGACGAGTCCGGAGCGCCACTGATCGCCGTCGTCCACCGACCGCGCTACGACGACTGGTCGCTGCCCAAGGGCAAGGTGGATCCCGGTGAGACCGAACCGGTTACCGCCGTGCGGGAGATCCTGGAAGAGACCGGGTACGAGTCGGTACTGGGCCGCCGGCTGGCCGCCGTCAGCTATCCGCTGGAATACGGCACCAAGAAGGTCCGCTACTGGGCGGCCCGCACGACCGGCGGCGGGTTCAGCCCCAACGCCGAGGTCGACAAGCTCGACTGGCTGCCGGTGACCGAGGCCATGCTCCGGCTGCAATACCCGCACGACCGAAAAGTTCTGCGGCGCTTCACCCGTCGGCCCGCCGATACCCGCACCGTGCTGATCGTCCGGCACGCGACCGCGGGCCGCAAGGCCCGGTACAAGGGCGACGACCGGCTGCGGCCGCTCGACAAGAAAGGCCGGGCACAGGCGGAATCGCTTGTCGGCCAACTGCTCGCTTTCGGTGCCGGCGAGGTCCACGCGGCGTCGCGGACCCGGTGCCACCAGACCGTGGAACCGCTGGCGCAGGAGCTCGGTGTCCGGGTACGGGATGAACCGACGCTGACCGAAGAGGCCTTCGCGGCCGACGCCGACGCGGCCCGGAAGCGGGTGCTGAAGATCGCCGCAAAAGCCGATGACGGAACGGTCCCCGTCATCTGCACGCAGGGCAAGGTGATCCCGGATCTGATCTCCTGGTGGTGCGAGCGCAGCGGCATCCGGCCCGACAAGTCGCGTAATCGCAAGGGCAGCATGTGGGTGATGTCACTGCACGGTGATGCGCTCGTCGCCGCGGATCACATCGACAGCCCACTGCCGGCGAAGCGCTAACGCTCCACACACAGACACGCCGTGGATCGGTTGATCCACGGCGTGTCCGAGTCGGACCTATCGGATAGGGCTTAGCGGCGGCCCTTCTTGGCGGGAGCGGCCTTCTTCGCCGGTGCGGCCTTCTTGGCGGGAGCGGCCTTCTTGGCGGGAGCGGCCTTCTTGGCCGGAGCAGCCTTCTTGGCCGGTGCGGCCTTCTTGGCCGGAGCCGCAGCCTTCTTCGCCGGAGCAGCCTTCTTGGCCGGTGCGGCCTTCTTGGCCGGAGCCGCAGCCTTCTTCGCCGGAGCAGCCTTCTTGGCGGGAGCGGCCTTCTTGGCCGGGGCCTTGGTGGCGGCGGCCTTCTTGGCGGGCGCGGCCTTCTTGGCCGGGGCAGCCTTCTTGGCAGCGCCGCGCTTGGCCGGAGCTGCGGTGGCGCCGCGCTTCACGGCGGGGCCGTCAGCCGAAAGACGCTGCTGGCCAGCAACAACGGCCTTGAACTGAGCGCCCGGACGGAAAGCCGGAACCGACGTCGGCTTCACCTTGACGGTCTCGCCGGTGCGCGGGTTGCGCGCGACGCGGGCGGCGCGGCGACGCTGCTCGAAGACGCCGAAGCCGGTGATGGTGACGCTCTCACCCTTGTGCACGGCGCGCACGATGGTGTCCACGATGTGCTCGACGGCCGCGGTGGCCTGACGACGATCGGTGCCCAACTTTTCTGTCAGGGCATCGATGAGTTCTGCTTTGTTCATCCAAAACCTCCGATTTCAGTGGCCCTGGGTGGACCGACTAATGCACACGGTAAACCCAGTACCCGCCGATTTCCAAGAGCCACGCCCAGTTTCGGGCATAGCTATCGCGGAATTCGGCAATCCGGTTGGCCCACTTGGGAGGTGGTTAACAGGTTTCGAAAGGTGGTTGCGGGGGCAGGGATTCGAGCTGCGCCCGAGTGCCGAAATTGCTCCACAGGCCCTCTCGCAGGACCTGTGGAGCGCCCCGATCAGGCCGGCAGCGTACGGGGTTTGTAGCTCGGCCGAGCCGCTTCGAATGCTTCGATCTCGGAGAGTTTCCGCAGCGTAAGGCCTATATCGTCAAGACCTTCGAGCAGCCGCCACGCGGTGTAATCGTCAATCTTGAAGGGCAGCACGACCGTTCCCGCGGTCAAATTCCGATCTTGAAGATTCACAGTGATTTCCAGCCCCGGATTCTGCTCGATGAGCTTCCAGAGCAGTTCGACATCGTCCTGTGCGACCTCCGCGGCGAGCAATCCGGCCTTGCCAGAATTTCCCCGAAAAATATCTGCGAAGCGCGACGAGATGACGACCCGGAATCCGTAATCCATCAACGCCCACACCGCGTGTTCGCGCGACGAACCGGTGCCGAAATCGGGGCCGGCGACCAGAACCGAGCCCCGGTCGAACGGCGGGAGGTTGAGGATGAACGACGGATCGGTGCGCCAGCCGGCGAACAGACCGTCCTCGAAACCCGTTCGGGTGACCCGCTTCAGGTACACCGCGGGGATGATCTGGTCGGTGTCGACATTGGACCGGCGCAGCGGAACGCCGATTCCGGTGTGGGTGTGGAAAGCCTCCATTACAGTGCGCTCCTAGCTCAGATCAGCGGGTGAGGACAGGGTTCCGCGCACCGCGGTGGCGGCGGCGACGGCGGGAGACACCAGGTGGGTGCGGCCGCCCTTGCCTTGGCGGCCTTCGAAATTCCGGTTGGATGTCGAGGCGCTGCGCTCCCCCGGGGCCAGCTGATCGGGGTTCATGCCCAGGCACATCGAGCATCCGGCCTGCCGCCACTCGGCGCCCGCGGCGGTGAAAACCTCGCCCAGGCCCTCGGATTCGGCCTGTGCACGCACCGCCATCGACCCGGGCACCACCAGCATCCGCACGCCGTCGGCCACCTTGCGGCCACGCAGCACGTCGGCCACCACTCGCAGATCCTCGATCCGGCCGTTGGTGCAGGACCCGACGAACACGGTGTCCACCGCGATATCCCGCATGGGCGTATTGGCCCGAAGGTCCATGTAGGCCAACGCCTTTTCGGCGGCCAGCCGGTCGCCTTCATCGAACATCTGTTCTGGGTCAGGGACATTCGCGGACAGCGGCACACCCTGTCCGGGGTTGGTACCCCAGGTGACGAACGGGCTCAGGCTGGCCGCGTCGATGTGCACCTCGGCGTCGAATTCGGCACCCTCGTCAGTACGTAACGCCGTCCAGGCCGCCACGGCCGCGTCCCAATCCGCCCCCTGCGGCGCATGCGGACGGCCCTTGAGGAACTCGAACGTCGTCTCGTCGGGCGCCACCATGCCGGCGCGGGCACCCGCTTCGATGCTCATGTTGCAGATCGTCATGCGGCCTTCCATCGACAGCGATTCGATGGCACTGCCGCGGTATTCGATGACGTGGCCCTGGCCGCCGCCGGTACCGATCTTGGCGATCACCGCGAGAATGATGTCCTTGGCACTGACACCCGGCGGCAGTTCGCCGTCGACGTTGACCGCCATGGTCTTGAACGGCTTGAGCGGCAACGTCTGGGTCGCCAGCACATGCTCGACCTCAGAGGTGCCGATGCCCATCGCGATCGCGCCGAAGGCGCCGTGCGTCGAGGTGTGGCTGTCACCGCACACCACCGTCATGCCAGGCTGCGTCAGCCCCAGCTGCGGCCCGATGATGTGCACGATGCCCTGCTGCGCATCACCCATCGGGTGGAGGCGGATGCCGAATTCCGCACAGTTGCGTCGCAGTGTCTCGACCTGAGTGCGTGACACCGGATCCGCGATGGGCTTGTCGATGTCGATGGTGGGGACGTTGTGGTCCTCGGTCGCGATGGTGAGGTCCGGGCGATGCACGGGACGACCGGCCAGGCGCAGACCGTCGAATGCCTGCGGGCTGGTGACCTCGTGCACCAGATGAAGATCTATATAGATGAGATCGGGTTCGCGGGCGGCGCCTTCACCGGC
This sequence comes from Mycobacterium sp. SMC-16, assembly GCF_046250085.1. NCBI lineage: Bacteria > Bacillati > Actinomycetota > Actinomycetes > Mycobacteriales > Mycobacteriaceae > Mycobacterium > Mycobacterium sp. SMC-16. The sequence goes on along the minus strand of NZ_CP176427.1, from coordinate 2,408,500 downwards.
ACCCTCGACCACCACATGGTCCGCCCAGACCTTCTCCGCCATGGTGCGTGGCTTGTTCGTCATGACTGTGCAGTTCCTTCCGCGATACCCGGGAGGGCTGACCTACCATCTCACAATGCGAGACGTTAGTATCTCCCTGTGAGACAGGATAGCGGCATCGGCGTCCTCGACAAAGCGGTGGGTGTGCTGCATTCAGTGGCCGAGTCACCGTGCGGACTGGCCGAACTGTGCACCCGGACCGGGCTGCCCCGGGCGACCGCCCACCGACTGGCCGCGGGCCTGGAGGTCCATCGACTTCTGGCCCGCGACAACGAAGGACGGTGGCGGCTCGGCCCGGCACTGACCGAACTGGCCGGGCAGGTCAACGATCCGCTGCTGAGCGCTGCGGGCGCGGTGCTCCCCCGACTACGCGAGATCACCGGCGAGAGCGTGCAGCTCTATCGCCGGGAAGGCATGGCCCGGGTGTGCGTCATGGCCCTCGAGCCACCGTCGGGCCTGCGCGACACCGTGCCGGTCGGCAGCCGGCTGCCCATGACCGCCGGCTCCGGCGCCAAAGTCCTGCTGGCGTACAGCGATCCCGCCACCCAGCAGGCGGTGCTGCCGACGGCGAAGTTCACCGACCGGGTCCTGGCCGAGGTCCGCCGGCGCGGTTGGGCACAGAGCGCCGCCGAACGTGAGCCCGGCGTGGCCAGCGTCTCGGCGCCGGTGCGGGACAACCGCGGCGCGGTGATCGCGGCGGTGTCGGTGTCCGGGCCGATCGACCGCATGGGCCGGCGCCCCGGCGTGCGCTGGGCCAGCGATCTGCTGGCCGCGGCCGAAGCGCTCACCCGCCGCCTGTGACACATACAGCAAACCTTTGAATCCGCTGCTTACGGTGACGACGGTGGCGCCGATCACCTAAGTTCCTAAGTGACCCCGGCAGCGCCGGCGGGGACGTACCACTGCAGGAAAGTAGGTTTCATCGTGTCGCAGCCACCGCAGTGGCTGGCAACCGCACGGATGCTGCGCCGCACCGGCTTCGGAACCACCGGAGCCCAGGTCGATGCTGTCGTCAAGCAGGACTGGGCGGCGTATCTCGACTGGGCGCTGAGCCTCGATCCGAACGCCGACCCGGGTGCCGTCGCGACCCCGATGCCGAAATCCGCCATCCCGCAGTACCCACCGTCGGGCGCCTCGGCCACCGAGATCGCCGCATTCGGCCAGGAACTCGTGGCGCGCATGCAGGAACTGTCGGGCTGGTGGTTGCGCCGCATGGCCGCGGTGCAGCAGCCCATCCACGAGAAGCTGACGTTGTTGTGGCACAACCACTTTGCCACCTCGGCAGAGAAGGTCAACGCCGCGCAGTTGATGGGTGAGCAAAACGAGAAGCTGCGTACCCTCAAGCTCGGCGACTTCGGCAGCCTCGCGTGGGCCATGCTCACCGACGGTGCGATGCTGCACTGGCTGGACGGTGACGTGAACACCGCCGCGGCGCCCAACGAGAACCTGTCCCGGGAGTTCATGGAGCTCTTCACGATGGGACATGCCAACGGCTACACCGAGATCGACGTCAAAGAGGGCGCCAAGACCCTCACCGGGCGGCACCTGAAGCCCGACGGCAGCACGGTCATCTACGCCGAACACCACGACGAGTCCGTCAAGACCGTGCTCGGGGTCACCGGCAACCTCACCGACACCGACTTCTGCAACATCGTGTTACGGCAGCCCGCATCCGCCACGTTCGTCGCCGGAACCCTGTGGCGCCTGTTGGCTTCGGACCAGCCGGCCGCCCCCGACACCGTGAGCCGCCTGGTCGCCGCCTACGGACCCAACCGGGACCTCAAGGCGCTCACCAAGGCCGTCGTCCTCGATCCCGAATTCACCAAGGCCGCCGGCACCGTCGTCAGCACTCCGGTGGAATGGCTGATGGGCATCGTCCGGTCGCTCGCGGTTCCCCTCGACGACGAGCACGTCCTCGCCGACCTCGACCAGGTGCTCCGGGTGATGGGTCAGCGTCCCTTCTATCCACCGGATGTCGGCGGGTGGCCCCGCGGCCAACTCTGGTTGTCGACCAACAGTGCGGCAGCGCGGGTCTGGGCCGCGAACCGGCTGCTGGCGCTCAGCGACATCAGCGCCGTCGAGAACATGGCGTCGAGCGAGCGGATCGACGGTGTGGGCTATCTGTTCGGCATCGGCGCCTGGTCGGATCGCTCGGCAGCCGCGCTCAAACCGTTGGTCTCCGATCCACACCGGCTGGTGGCAGCGGCCGTCATCACCCCCGAGTACGTGACGTCCTGAAGAGATCCCCATGCCCGAGTTCAATCGCCGCAAGTTCTTGATCGCCAGCGCCGGGGCCGGCGCCGCCGGTCTGCTCGGCGGTGTCGCCGCGGTGACGCTGCCCGATCTGCTGCGCGAAGGTCAGGACCGTCCGCTGCCGACCAACCAGGGCATCCTGGTGATCGTCACGCTCTACGGCGGCAATGACGGCCTCAACACCGTTATCCCGTACGCCGACAACGCCTATCACGACGCCCGTCCCGAACTCGCCTACAAGCCCGAGGAAGTGCTCCACCTCGACCCGGCGTTCGGGCTCAACCCCGCGCTCACCGGGATGTCGAAGCTGTGGCAGTCCGACAAGCTCGCGATCGTGCGCGGTGTCGGCTACCCGAAGCCCGACCGCAGCCACTTCCGCTCCATGGACATCTGGCAGACCGCCAACCCCGTCGACGCGGTCACCAGCGGCTGGATCGGCCGCTGGCTCGACACCAGCGGCGACGACCCGATCCGGGCCGTCAACATCGGCACCGTGCTGCCGCCCCTGGCCGTCGGCCAAAAGCACGTCGCGGCATCACTTTCCGACTTCGTGCCGGCCATCCCGCCCGACGTCGCGCGCACCTTGGCCGCGCTCAGCGCCGACGACCCGAACGACACCACCGCCATGAGCCAGGTGTGCGAGTCCTACCGGGCCAACCACTCCACCAACAGCCGCTTCGCGCCGGTGATCAACGGCCGCCTGCAGACCATCGGCCAGGCCGACAACCAGTTGGCCAGTGACCTGGAACTGGTGGCCCGCTGCATCCGCGCCGGGGTGCCCACGCAGGTGTACATGACGCAGCTGCTGGGCTTCGACACACACGCCGACGAGCGCGCCCCCCAGCAGGCATTGCTCAAGACCCTCGACGACGCGCTCACGCCTTTCTTCCACAAGCTTCAGGGCACGCCGTACGGCCGCAACGTCGTGGTGCTGATGTACTCGGAATTCGGACGGCGCGTCGCGGCCAACGCCTCACAGGGCACCGACCACGGCACGTCCGGTCCGGTGTTCATCGCCGGCACTCCCGTCAAGGGCGGGTTCTACGGCGACGAGCCGAGCCTGACCGACCTCACCGACGGCGATCTGAAGACCACCGTCGACTTCCGTGACGTTTATCACGAACTGCTCCACGGCACCCTCGGCGCGGATCCGGAGCCGTCGGTCGGGCGCGGCCGGCGGGATCTCGGATTCCTGGCCGGCGGCAGGTAAGACCCCGGGAAAGACAAAACGCCGGACCTGTTGTCAGGTCCGGCGTTCGTACGTACCCCCGATGGGATTCGAACCCACGCTACCGCCGTGAGAGGGCGGCGTCCTAGGCCGCTAGACGACGGGGGCTAGAACTTCCGGAGCGATAGCTTAGCTCAGTTGCGCTGGCTGACCTAATCGCTCCGGCAGCTGGGGTACCAGGACTCGAACCTAGAATGGCTGAACCAGAATCAGCTGTGTTGCCAATTACACCATACCCCATTTGATGCCCATAACCGCAGGTCACGGGCATCTTCGGCCTGGAAACCTCAGCGGATGTTCGCCGCTTTGCGCTTTCCGGGCCGACGAGCAGACTACCAAACAGTTGGCCCTGCCTTTAAATCGCCCGCTCACAGGCCGTTTCGGGCCGCCTGCAACCGCGCCAGACTGCGCTCACGGCCGAGCAATTCCATCGACTCGAACAGCGGCGGGCTGACCGTCGCGCCCGTGACCGCCACCCGGATGGGACCGAACGCCTTGCGGGGCTTGAGTTCCAGGCCGTCCAGCAGCGCCGCCTTGAGCGCGGCCTCGATGTTGGCGGTGTTCCACTCGCCGACGCCCGCCAAGGCGCTCAGCGTCGCGTCCAGGACCTCGGCAGCCTCGGGCCCCAGTTCCTTGGCCGCCGACTTCTCGTCGATCACGTAGGCGTCGTCGTTGAAGAACTTCACGAGGTCCCACGCGTCGCCGAGGACCACGATGCGGGTCTGGATCAAGTCGGCCGCCGCGGCGAAAGCCAAGGCGTCCAACGTGGTGTCGTAGCCGTGCGCGTCGAGGTACGCCTTGAGCCGTGCGGCGAAGTCCTCCGGGGCCAGCCGGCGGATGTGCTCGGCGTTGATGGCGTCGGCCTTCTTCTGGTCGAATCGCGCCGGGTTCGAGTTGACGTCGGCCACGTCGAAGGCCGCCACCATCTCGTCGAGGCTGAAGAGGTCGTTGTCGTCGGCGATGCCCCAGCCCAGCAACGCCAGGTAGTTCAGCAGGCCCTCGGGGATGAATCCGCGGTCGCGGTGCAGGAACAGGTTGGACTGCGGGTCGCGCTTGGACAGCTTCTTGTTGCCGTCACCGAGAACGCTTGGCAGGTGGGCGAATTGCGGCACCGCGTCGGCGATACCGATCCGGATCAGCGCCTGGTACAGCGCGATCTGCCGCGGCGTCGACGGCAGCAGATCCTCGCCGCGCAGCACATGGGTGATCTTCATCAGCGCGTCGTCGACCGGATTGACCAAGGTGTACAACGGCTCTCCGCTCGCGCGCGTGATCGCGAAGTCCGGAACCACGCCGGCGGCGAAGGTCGTCTCGCCACGCACCAGGTCCACCCAGGTGATGTCCTCGTCGGGCATCTTGAGGCGCAGCACCGGCTTTCGGCCCTCGGCCTCGAACGCGGCCTTCTGCTCGGCGGTGAGGTCGCGGTCGTAGTTGTCGTAGCCCAGCTTGGGGTTACGGCCCGCCGCGAGGTGCCGGGCCTCGACCTCTTCGGGTGTCGAGTAGGCCTCGTAAACCTCGCCCGCGGCAAGCAGTTTCGCGATCACGTCGCGGTAGAGGTCGCCGCGCTGCGACTGCCGGTATGGCTCGTAGGGGCCGCCGACCTCGGGCCCCTCATCCCAGTTCAGCCCGAGCCAGCGCAGCGCGTCGAGGATCGCGTTGTAGCTCTCCTCGCTGTCGCGCGCGGCATCGGTGTCCTCGATCCGGAAGACGAAGTCGCCACCGGTGTGTCGCGCGTACGCCCAGTTGAAGAGGGCGGTGCGGACCAGGCCGACGTGCGGCGTGCCGGTCGGCGACGGACAGAAGCGAACCCTGACAGGTGTGGTCACGTTATTTCCCTTTACGCACAACAGGATTGGAGAGGGTGCCGATACCCTCGACGGTGATGCTGACGGTGTCGCCGTCCTCGATGGGGCCGACGCCCTCGGGGGTTCCGGTGAGGATGATGTCGCCGGGCAGCAACGTTATGACGGCCGAGACCCATTCGATGATGGCGCCGACGTCGTGCAGCAGCAGCGCAGTGTTGCTGTCCTGCCGCTTCTCGCCGTTCACCTCGGTGCGGATGTCCAGATCGGCCGGGTCCACCGCGGTCTCGATCCACGGGCCGACCGGGCAGAACGTGTCGTGCCCCTTGGCCCGCATCCACTGGCCGTCCTTCTTCTGCTGATCACGTGCCGAGACGTCGTTGGCGATCGTGTAGCCGAGGATGTAGTCCTTGGCCTTGGCGGCCGGGATGTCCTTGCCCGGACGTTCGATGACCACCGCCAACTCGCCCTCGTGGTGCACCGGGTTGGCGTCTGCGGGCAACTGGATCGGGATGTTCGGCCCGATGATCGCGGTGTTGGGCTTGAGGAAGATCACCGGATCCTCGGGCGGCTCGCTGCCCATCTCACGGGCATGTGCCGCGTAGTTCTTGCCCATGCAGATCACCTTGCTGGCCAGGATCGGCGCCAGCAGCCGGACGTCGGCCAGCGGCCAGGAGCGTCCGGTGAAGGTGGGGTTGCGGGACAGGTACTGCTCAGCGATTTCTTTGCAGACCGCATCGGAGTTCGGGTCGCCCTCGATCACCACAAAAGCGACGCCGTCTGGACTGGCAATTCGACCTAGGCGCATCCGCCCAGCCTAGTGAGGCCCGCTGGTCAGCCCGCGAACTGGGCTTGAAGGAACGGGGTGGAGTCGGCCATCGAGGTCAGCACAGTGCTGGAGTGGTCGTCTTCGGGGTAGACGTAGAGCGCCACGTCCTGGCCGTTGGCCTTGAGCTGATCGGCGAACTTCAGGGTCGACGACGGCGGCACGTCACGGTCCTTGAGGCCGACGCCGAGGAAGATCGGCCGGTCGTAGCCGGTGATCGGCGTGCCCATGAAGTCGGCCAGCGCGCCGCGCATGCCCGGTAGCGATGCCAGTGGGGCGGAGAAGAACTGCGACGGCGTCAGACCCGTGACCGCCGCGCTCAACGGTGCCGTGCACAGCGTTTCGGCCTTGTCGGCAGCGGCCAGACCAGCCGGTATGAGCACACTGTTGACGTCCGGGCGGAGCTCCCGGAATCCGGCGAGGATGTACGCCGTATAGGCCGACGCGATGGGACCCAGCCCGGGCGGCAGCACCATGTCGGGGCCGGCCGTGATGACGACATCGTCGATGTTCGCCGGGGTGCCGGTCGCCACGACGCCGCGGTAATCCAGGCCTGTCCCCTTGCTGAATTCGGTGGCCCACCGCGCGCTCGCGACCGCCGCCGCGCCGCCCTGGGACTGGCCGACGAGCGCCCACTTCGGCGACAGCGGCAGATTCATGTGATGCGCGGCGATCACCGAATCGATGATGGCGTGCGCGGTGGCGACGCTGTTGAGGTAGCTCATCAGGCCCGGGGTACCCAGACCCGTGTAGTCGGAGCCGACGACGACGTAGCCCTGATCCAGCCAGTGGGACAGGTATTCGTTGTCGCGCGCACTGCGCGGCTGCGCCGAGGGCGTGCAGTCGTCACCGAGGCCGACGGTGCCGTGCGCCCAGGCGATGACGGGCCACCCGCCCGCGGGGGCTTCGCCGTTCGGCACGAACACCGCTGCGGTGCTGACGGCGGGCGAATTGTGTTGGTCGGTGGTCGAATACAGGATCCGGTACGCGCGCGCCGCACCGGCGACCGACAGCTCGGGGCGCAGCGGGACGGTCCGGATGAGCGCGCCCGACGGCGGTACCCGGTCCGCGAATGCCCGCGCGTCCAGGCCCGACCAGTTCGGCGCGGCCGCCCATGCCGTGGGCAGCGGTGCCGTCACCAGCGCCAAACCGACCGCACAAGCCGCCGTCAGCCGAGAGAAGTTCACTCGCAGAGCCATGACGGAACCCTATGCCTTCTCATATATTGAGAAATAAATTCATATCTTGAGAACCACGGTGGCACCATGAAGCCATGGTCACCAATGTGTCAGCCGTCCGCCGCTGGTCGATGCTGGTGATCGCGCTCGGTTCGACGATGTGCGCCAACGTCTTCATCAACGGCGCGGCCTTCCTGATCCCGACGCTGCACGGCGAACGCGGGCTGGACCTGTCACGCGCCGGGCTGGTCTCGGCCATGCCCAGCTTCGGCATGGTGCTGACGCTGATCGCCTGGGGCTGGGTCGTCGACCGGGTCGGTGAGCGGTTCGTTCTGGTTGTCGGGTCACTATTGACGTCGTTGGCGGCGTTCGCGGCCGCCTGGGCCGATTCGCTGGTGGCGGTCGGAGCTTTCTTGCTGCTGGGCGGCATGGCGGCCGCGAGCTCCAATTCCGCGAGCGGCCGGTTGGTGGTCGGCTGGTTCCCGCCGGAGCAGCGCGGCCTGGTGATGGGCATTCGCCAGACGGCGCAACCGTTGGGAGTCGGGCTGGGCGCCTTGGTGATTCCGCGTCTGGCCGAGTCGTCCGGGGTGTCCGCCGCGCTGCTGTTCCCCGCGATCGCCTGCCTGGTCGCCGCGGTGGTGACCGTGCTGGGCGTCATCGATCCGCCGAGGCCGCCCCGATCCTCGGCCCCTGCAACCGATCTGGCCAATCCCTACCGCGGGTCGTCGGCGCTGGCACGCATCCACGCCGTGTCGGTGCTGCTGGTCGTGCCGCAATGCCTGGTGTGGACGTTCTCGTTGGTGTGGCTGATGACAGCGCACGGTTGGTCCGCCGGCGCGGCGGGCACGATGGTGACGGTGGCCCAATTGTGCGGTGCCGCAGGGCGAATCGGCGCCGGCCGATGGTCGGATCTGGCCGGCTCGCGGCTGCATCCCGTGCGGGTCATCGCCGTTCTGGCAGGTGCCACCATGGGGCTGCTGGCGCTGTGCGACTACCTGCACTGGCCGGTGGCGGTGTTCGTGATGGTGGTGGCGTCGGTGGTCACCGTGACCGATAACGGGTTGTCGTTCACCGCGATTGCCGAGATCGCCGGGCCGTTCTGGAGCGGGCGGGCGTTGGGCGTACAGAACACGACGCAATTGCTGACGGCAGGCATCGTGCCGCCGGCATTCGGCGCCTTGATCGGCGTCTTCGGGTTCCCGGCGGCGTTCGCGGTGTGCGCGCTGTTCCCGGTACTGGCCGTGCCGCTGGTGCCGGTCGCCGCAGACCCGTTGCGCGCCAAGCCTGTTCCAGCACCCGCTCCAGGTTGATCGTGCGCCTACGCTGCTGGGCACTCGGCTTTTGTCAGCGCTGACGCACGGTGAATCGCGGCGCGGCCCGTGTTGGTCACAGCCGTCACTCGTGTCGCCGTCTCTCTCACGGCACATGCATACGGAACTCGGTATCGCAGGCGATATCAGTCAGCACTCCCTTGATAGTGCTCTCGCAGTTGGATGATCGACTTGCGTCGCGCAGCCGTCAGCAAGTCTGCGGTGCCAAGTACGACCTCGCCGTACTGGGCATGCGGGTCAACACCGTTGGCTCGTAACAGTGGCTCGGCACGTTGCGAGACACTGCCCTTGACCCCGAACCACCCCAGTAATTCAGCCACCGAGGGCACGCCGTATCGGCCGACAGAGTGGTTGGCTCGGCAGATCACCCAGGCGACTGCGGCTGCTCCGCGTTCTGGCGATGCCTTGCGTCGGAAGATCGCCGGATCGGCCGCCGCCGCGCGCCCGAGGAAGCGGCGCATCGCGGTCCGGTGCTCGACGTCGAAAAGTTCATCAGCGCAGCGGTCGCACAGGGCCACCACCTTCTCGACCGTCGGCCGGATGTCATCGGCAATGCCCGCCCAGTCGAACGGCTCGTCGTCCAGCGGCTCATCGGTCAAATTTTGTAACTGATAACGGCCGCCGACTATCGAGTCGAGATGCTCCAGCATGAGCTCACTGGTGCTTACGTCATCATCGTCGAATTCCAGGCTCCCGTTGAACAGCTGGGCGGCGAGCGCCGCCGCGCCCTGCGGACGGTCTGTCCGGATCATCCGCAGAAATTCGCCTTCCCACCTGTCGACAGACGTCAAGGTCTCGGCAGTGAGGGTGGCGCTGATGCCTTGGCGGTGGTGGCAGTAGGCGATGAAGGCGCGCAACAGACTGGGTAGTTGCGCGAGATATCCCGTGTCCGCCAATATTTTTCGCGGAGCCCAGTCGGCGAGGAGGATTTCGACGTTGACGGGGCTCCACCGGTAGGGATCACCGGGTCCCCATTCGGTCGCGAACCACAGAATCGAGTCCAGCAGACCCTGCCCATCAGCGGTGTCCATAGCGTCACCGAACCGCGAGGCGAAAAAATCCTCGGCGATTGCCGTTCTCTCCTCGTCGGTCCATTCGTGGCGTTCCGGCACCACGCCTCCGGCCGGCTGCATCCGCACGAGCCACTCCACGAGTGGCCGGCACACAGGCCAGGACTCAGACTCCAACGGCGGGAACAGTCGGGATCCACCGTCGATCGCCTCTGCCACTATGGCCCGCGCATCAGCCGGGTCGAACCGCATGAGCGACTGCCCGTCTTCAATCGACTGTTGTAGCCGCTCCACCACGACTGAAATCGGTTCCGGAATGACGAATGCGTCTTTGACCACCGTGCCCATGTTGTGGTCCACATAAACCAGTGCCGTCAACTGCCGACCGTCGGGCAGCGTCGCGCCGAAGAAGTAGTCGTCACCGTCGCCAAGGACGTGCGTCAGGAACCACACTTCCGGGTCGGCGCGGGTATTCGCCAGGGCACCAAGCCAATTTGGCAACGGCTGGCGGCGCGTGGCCAATTCGCGGTCGATGCGTGCCGCCATCACCGGATCGGGGACCAGTTCGCGGACGACGGTCAACGCAGCCGTGGTCTGCGCAAAGGAGGTGCCGATCAGCGACTCGACCAGTTCGTCGAGGCGGGGGCCATCGTCGTCACGAGCCCAGGGGTTGCGAGCACGCGGGTCGGTGGCAGTGACCAGCCCGCTGACGAGTTCGAGTAGTGCCAGCGGCTGGTCGGAGCGCAAGGCAGTCCGCAACGCCTGGAACAGCGGCTGGTCCTCAGGTCTGATCGAAGGCGGGGGTGGAACGGACCGAAGGTGACGCTGGGGCTTCTTGCCACGGGCCGACTTGGACATACAGGTCAGCGTAGGTTGTCGGCGGCGGATAGCGGGGAGCGAAACCGCTCCGGCCAGTCCCGCTCAGGCCGGACTTCCCCCATCAGGTCCGCCGTTGATAGACGAGACGCTGACGCACCCGAGTAGTGTATCGTTGGTGTATGACCCGCACCAACATCGACATCGACGACGAGGCGTGCGAAGTCGTCATGCGAAGGTTCCAGTTGACCAGCAAGAGAGATGCGGTGAACTTCGCGCTGCGCAATCTCGCCCAGGAAGCACTAGACGTGAAAGCAGCCCGAGGACTCCGGGGGTCGGGATGGGACGCCAACCTTGATGAATTGCGCAGCGACCGCGTCCAGTGATCCTCGTTGACACGTCAGCCTGGATTGAGTTCTTGCGGGACACAGGTAGCAGCGCGTGCGAGCGAGTGGACGAACTACTCGGCAAGCCGATAGCGATCTGCGCTCCGGTCCAGATGGAAATCCTCGCCGGGGCCCGAAACGACCGACACCTCAAGGATCTTCGTGGCCTGTTGGCACGCGCACAGACTCTACCGACGTCCCCCACAGACCATGAAGACGCCGCAGCTATTTACCGCGTCTGTCGACGTCGCGGTGAAACCGTACGCAGGCTGATCGACTGCCTCATCGCCGCGCATGCCATACGTGAGCAGATTCCAATCCTGCACTCCGACAGCGACTTCGACGCGATTGCGCGGCATACATCGCTACAGCTGGATACCTCACCGCAGCCGGACTGACCCAGCCGCCATCAACAACTCCACCGCGGCGGCGATCGGAATGCGCTCCTGCTCCAGGCGTAGGCCACTGCGCTGCAACACGTCCAATGCTGCGCGCTCGGTTTCGGTCAACCAAGCCGAATCCACTGACCCACTCGCGGCGTGCGCCACGGCGAGATCACGCCACCGGTCCACCGCGGTGTGGTCCATCAACAAACTTTCACAAGGACATTCGGCCCGGAAGCGTGCCAGGATGTCGAACCCGTCGAAGTCCAGATCGCCCCAGTAGACAACGCGCGGCGCACTACGGACCCACGGAAATCTGGCCACCGCGGTTGCGTTGTCGCCCCAACCGAACACCGCGACCGTGCCCGGCACATCAGGCAGCGCTTCTAAGGTCTGCAAGTTCTCGACAACCAGGACCTGCGATGCCGCAAGATCAAGCCCCGCCAGCTCACCATCCGGGGCCGCGAAAATGCGTGGAAGACCTTGTCGCAGCACCGGATCAGCAATCACGACTGCCCGCAACAATTCACGCTCCCGCAGCCCGAGGTGCTCGGGTACACCGAGCGGCACAGCCAATGCGGTGACGGCAGTTCGGTGAGCGCCCAGCCATTTGGTGTCGACGCCAGGAATCGGCAGCTGCCTGATCAGCAGTCCGGAGTCCGGGTGCTGCTGAAGCCAGCGAACCACAGTCAGCAGCCGGTCGAAGTCACCGTCGGTCAAAGCTTTCCAATACCGGAATGTGTCGGACAGAACCGCCGACCACTGCGGCCCATCATTGAGCGACTCCAACTGCCCTACACGCTGCTGCAGACACCGCCAGCGCCGAGTCTCGCCCGCGGCAGCAGCGATTGCGTCGGCCCCCTCGATCGTCACCGAGACAGGCACCTGCTGCCTGCCCAGGCTGGGCCACCGCCGTTCCTCCCAGCGAACGTCGAGGCTTGACTCCTGCCAGGCGTGGACCCAGTCCTCGACGATCAAGTGGTGCGCAGCAACGGTCGCTTCACTGGGGCCGCCGAGTCTCACGGTCAACGCATCGGCGGTCGTACCGAACAACCACGATTTGAGATTGCGGTCCACTGTGCGTCGCGCCCTGGCCGTTACGTCGTTGGGCATCACCAGCTTCGGGAGTTCACCCATCAGTGGCCTCGCTGATGGACGCGACACCCAACCGGGACGCCTTCGAATCGCGGATCGATACGGTGGCGACTCCACCTACGTAGTCCTGCAGTGTCTTGATCATCTTCAGCGGTGTGGCGAGAACAAGGTGAAAACCGAACTGGTCGAACACATCTGCCGCACGGCGGGTGTACTCGGGGTCTGATCGGTCGAATGCTTCGTCCAGGATGACGGTGCCGTATTTGGGCACGTCCGCGTCGGACCCGACGAGCTGGTACCGCAGTGCCGCGGCCAGACAGAAGAACACCAACTTCTGCGCCTGCCCACCCGACAGCGCATCCGAAGAATCGTGGTGATTGACCGCCGTGCCGTCCGAGTCCATCTCGATGCCGACGAAGGTGACATGCCGGCGCGTATCCAAACAGCGATTGCGCCACGCCACATCGCCCGGATCGGAGGACCCGAGCCGCCCGAGCAACTCTCGCATTCGCTCGAATCGCTGCTCCTGGGCCTGACGATCATCGGCAAGCAGAGAACCCTCCTGCACGCGCGCGATATCCGCGAGAAACTCGGTCACGTCGGAATGCTGGGAATCTCGGACGTCGATCTTCAGGAAGCGCCCGCGGTCGAATTCCGAGTGTGCCAGTGACGAATTGACCTCATCAATGCGGCGACGGATCTCGCCGGGTGCACGCCGAATTCGTAGGGCAAGCGTGCCGAGGTTCTGGTTCGACTGCCGATCGTTGAGGTCGAAGAATCGATTTTCCACGCTCGGCAGGTCGTCGGCACGCAGCCGGCGCAGGAATGCCACCGCATCGTCGGCGTATCCGTGCTCGGCAGCAAGTTCGGGGTGCGGCCAGCGGTTGAGATACTGCTGCAGCACTGTCTCGATCTCGTGCTGCGCCTGCATCAGCTTCTTGTCGGCCGCCGCGTACTCAGACCGAATCTGAGTCGCCACCGCCCGTTCGGCAGCGGGAAAGCCATTGAGCCGCAACGCCGCGCGCTTGCCATCATCGAACCGGGCGCGATAACGCTCGGTCAGTTCGGGAGACGGCTCGTCGCTCGCCGCCGCTGTGCGTTTCAGGTCGTCGATGCGGGATGCGACATTCTGTGCGTGCTGGCGCGCTGAGTACAGCGCCTCGTGCGCCTCGTCGTATGCCTTTTCAGCTCGAGTCGCCTCGCCTCGCGCCTGGACGACTGCGGCTTCCAGCCGGTCGATCTCGACGTCGCCCCGCAGTGCTGCGAGACGCTCGGCCACATCCAGACGGTGAGCTTCCGCGGCCAACAGGTCGAGCTCGTCCCATTCGACTGCGACGATCCCTGGAGCTGACTGGACCCGGTCCCGACGCTGTTCGGATTCGGCGCGGGCAGCACGCGCGCGACGGTGTGCGGAGTCGGCATCGGATTCAGCCTTACGCAGGGCGTCGCGCAGGGCCTGGAGCTTGCTGTCATTGTTGGTGCCGAGCACGTAGTGCCGCCGGTCGTCGATCGCCGACCGGTCGTCCTTGATATGCCGGTCGCCGTCGCGGGTCTGTCCGGCGCGGGTCACGGCGCGGTGGTGCCGGCCCAGTTCCCGCGCGTCGCCAACACGGCGGTAGTCGAATCGGGATACGAGTTCGAAATGCAGCCAGTGCTGCCATGGCCCCTCGGCGATCTGGAGCACATTCACGATCGAATCGGCATCGACAGCCGAAATCCGGTGTGTGCGATGCACATCCACGCGCCGCCACACCAGCCGCGTACCCAGATGGGCAGCATCGACGGCAGCGGCGACATCAGCGGCGTGCTCGTCGGCGACCAGCATTGTGCGGCCCAGCCCGCCGAGCACCCGCTCGGCGGCGCCCGCCCAATTCGCATCGATGACGTCGATCAACTCGCCGGCGAACGGCAACGATCGCGCCGGCAGCCCGGTCGCGCGCATGACCAGCTCACGAGCCGCCAGCAGCTTGTGGTCCAGGTTCGACTTCTGCCCGGCGAGCGAAGAGATCTGCTGTTTGAGGTCGGTAACCTGTTCGTCGGCGCGCGCGGCAGCGAGGATCAGGGCGCTGTGGGCGGCGTCGTGCGCACCGGCTCCAGCCTCTAGTTCAGCTGCCTCCCTTGCGATCTGCGAGCACATGGTGGCGAAGCCTTCGGCGGTATCGGGAACGGTCGTGTCCCAGGACCGCAAAGCCACACCTAATCGGGCGCGCTGCGTGACCACCCGACGGACCGCTTCGTCGGCGCTATCCAGGGCATCGGTGAGCTCACGCAGGGACTGATTTCCGTCACGCGCACGCTCGGCGTCCTTCAGCGCGGTGGCAGCACGATGACGGGCCGCACTCGCGTGTTCGTCACGCGTGACGGCGTCAGCGAGCGCGGCCTCAGCGTCGGCGTGCCAACCCTGCGCCAGGTGCAGCTCGAAGCGCGCGGCGAGGCCGTCGAGCGCTGTCTGCTCCTCCCCGAGTTCCTGAGTCCGTTGCGCCTCTCGGTCCCGCGTTTCGGTCCACTCCTCCAGCGGTGTCAGTGCGGCGATCTGCTCACGCGTCTGCACGACCCTGCGATGCGCCTCGTCGAGGTCGGCGAAGAACTCGACGGCGCGACGAGCTTCGGCAAAAGTGTCGGGTTCGTCGAGCATGTAGTCGCGGAACAGCCGGTCGAGGCTGTCGAGCCCTTTGGCAGACATCGCCCGGTGCAGCAACAGTTGCGCGTTCTCGTCGGCGATTCCCAACCGGGCACGGAGCCGCTGACCGAACTGGGGGTAGCTCTTGTTGTAGAGAACATCGGGCCAGCGCTTCTTCAACCCGCGGACGTCGATGCCGTCAGACACCACGTGTCTGAGTTCGGTGATGTCCAGGTCGTGGTCGAAAAGCAGGAACGCGCGGCCCGATTCGCCAAGATCATTGCTGCCGCGTTTGAGGTGGAACAGCGCGACCAAGGTGGTGACGGTATCCCCATCAGGATCGGCAGTGGCCATCGTCAACCCGACGGCGCTCCAGGTCGCACCTTCCCGCAGGTAGCGCGACCGCAATTCGCGGGTGTCCGTGTCGGATCCGCGCGCATACGCACCTCGGATATAGGAGGCCACGGTGCGGCCGCGGCCCTGCGCGGCCGCATTGAAACTGAGCTTCGTCGGCGGCACCAGCACTGTGGAGATCGCGTCGAGCAATGTGGACTTGCCCGAGCCGGAGGGACCGGTGATCAGGAAGCCACGGCGTGCCACCGACAGGTCGTGATAGCCGTCGTAGGTACCCCAATTGAACAGCTGCACACGTGCCAGGCGGTGCTGACCCAGCCGGAACACGTCCTCACTCATCGTCGACCTCGGCATCGTCCTCGACATCCAAGAGCCGTTGGTACTCGGCCTCGACCAGCGCAACCTCGTCCGCGTCGAACAACTGACGGAGCACGGGTGATACTTCGAACCGGCCCGCGGTATCAGCGGCGGAGATCAGCGAGTACTTCTTCATCTTTTCCCACGACGCGTTGATCCGCTTCCGGAAGCCGCCCGCATCGGTGGTGTAGCGCCCGCGGTAGGGCTCCATGTCGGCGGCGATGTCGTCGTATTCGACGATCACCCGTTGTCCAGGCGGTGCCACGAGCAACTGGTAGCGCAACGCGAGTACCACCAGCGTGTCCATGAAGGTCAGCGTTTCGGTCCGAAGTACCTGCGGTGGAGCGAGTTTGGGGTCGTCGGGCGCGGGCTGCGGTCGGGTGAACGCGATACCGTCGTCCTCATCGAGCACGAGGTCGAGGAACACGTCGGCCAGTCGGCGTTCGATTTCGCTGCGATGGGCGAGAATTACCGACCATTGCTGTCGATGCGCGTCATGGGTCACCACCGGACCGCGGAGTAGTTGGACCAGCGCGCGCTTGGCCTCGAACGGAAAGGTCTCTTCGGGATTCACAGATGATCCTCGAATGTGTCAGGGCTGAAGGTGATCGTCGGGAGCACGACGGTGCGTCGGTCCAGAGCGACCCGTTCGGTGGCGTCGGCTGAGACGATGCCGTGCTCAGCGCCGAGAACCATCAGGCCGACGATGCTGGCGAGGCCCTGGGTGGCGGGGAACTCAGCCAGAACTTGCCCCGCGGTGACCGGCCCCGCTGCCTGACCGAGGCTGGCGACGATGTTGCTGCGGAGCTCCTCGAAATCGATGTCGGATTCGTGTGCCTGCGCGGCGAGTTCGGCGAAGTCGACCTCGTCGGTGTCATGCCGATCGAACTCCGTAGGCACCCGGCCTTCGCCCGGGTTGTGCAGCTTGAGGGCCGCGATCGAACGAACCTGCATGCCAATTCTGGTGAGTTCCAAGTTCATTGACTTCTCGGGTCGGTGCTGTGCACTCACTTGCACAGCGAGTGACTGGCAGCGCTGAATCAGTTGGCGGAGTCGCCGATGCTCCTCGTATTGGCGTGACAGCACGAAATGACGCAACGACCGGGACAGCAGGATCATGGTCTGACGTACCGTGGCGGCTTCGTCTTCCAATCGGGTGAGCAGAGTGCTCAGGTCAGTACGCGTCTGAGGTGTCAATTCGGCTGCGAAGTCCCGTGACAGGATGGCGGTGATCGCTTCTTGAAGACGCGCCGACTGTTCAGCGTCGAGGATCACGTCGTAGAAGCCGTTCACGGAACGTCCGGCTTCTGAGTCCGCCAGCAGATCCACTCCACGAAAAACGTTGCCCAACGTCGCGCCACCCTCAGCAGTGTCGTCAAGGATTTTGGCCCGGAGGTCCCGGCTCAATTCTTCGATGGTCGACCGCACCCGGGCGAAATCCACGGGTACCTCCTGCGCCAGGCCCAGCGTCTCGGCGACCCGCTCCTTTGCGCTCTCCGCATCGAGCACCGCGAACTCGCCGCGTTCGACTTCTTCGATGCGCTGCTCGACAGCCTTGCGTTCGGCCTGCAGCAGCGCGAGCCGCGATGCCGAAACGGGATCCGAATCACGTTGCAGTGCAATGAGGTTAGCGGCGATCGAACCCAGCCGTGAGGCCGACGCGGTACGTTGCGGCGCATCGATTCCGTTCACCATTGCGGCGGCGTTCAATGCTGCCGCCGATGGCGCCAACGTTTCGGTCCCCCGCGTCTGGCCGGGACGCCGGATCAAGTAGCCGTCGTGCACCCAGCTGGCAACGTACGCTGTTGCGGTCGAATCGAATTCGGCTCCGGTCCCACGGAGGAGTTCGAGATCCTGGTCGAGTTCGGCGACCACCTCGGCCGCCGGGCGCACACGTCGTTCAGGCGGAAAATAGGCCTGGACAACGGCGATGATCAACCCCGCATTACGAGCCCTCAGCAGCGACCATTCCGGCGCCTCCTGCTGCAGGCGCCGCAAGCGCAAGACCGCGGACGTTATCGCCACGGTGCGAGACTAGCCGGAAGGGCCGACAAGACTCTCTCCGCCTTGTGGAGTGATCCGTTCCCAAAAGACGCAAACCCAAAAATGGGATTTTACTGGTATCATAGTCCCATGGAAGCGGTAATCGACTCGGGCGGCCGCATCTTGGTGCCCAAGCAACTGCGCGACGCGTTGGGACTGACGCCTGGTTCGACGGTCGACATTTCGGCATATGGCCCTGGATTGCAGATTGTCCCCGGCGGTCGCAGCGCGCGACTCGTGCGAAACAAGGACGGGCGCCTCGTCGCCAACGCACACACAGTCGTCACCGATGAAATGATGTTCGCGCTCATCGATTCGGGGCGACGCTGACGTCGCAGCAGGTCACGGCAATCGATACCAGTGTGGCGGTGCCGTTGCTTGTGACCTCGCATCCGCAGCATGTCGCGATCTCGCAATGGGCAATGGGCCGACGTCTTGGGCTCAGCGGGCATGCGCTGGCCGAGACATACTCGGTTCTGACGCGTCTGCCCGGCGATGCTCGCGTCGACCCCGCTGATGCGGTGACGTTGATCGACGAGAACTTCCCAGAGCCCCTTCAGCTGAGTGCCGATGCCGCAGGTGGTGCCCATCGCGAATTCGCCCGTCGCGGAGTCGCCGGTGGCGCCACCTATGACGGCTTGGTCGCGTTGGCTGCTCATGAGCACGGTGCAGTCCTGGTCACTCGCGATGCACGAGCCAAGGCAACCTACGACGCCATCGGGGTGAACACGGAAGTGCTGGCCGGCGCCTGACCTGTCTTCGGCGGGCGCGGCCCGACCAGAACCTGGCACCGATATCGCGGTGTAGGCCCCTTGCCCACCCTCGTCGTCGTAGATCTGCACGTGGTGATGCGTTGTGCCTCGTGCTCTGTCACCTGTGCACACTGCTGGGCTGCGATGTGATGGCGGGATTTGAACCCATTTGCGCTGCCCTCCGCGCACCGGAAACGGTGACGAGCCGTTTTGCGGGTTGTGCACGCCCCTGCGACAACTACCTGCTACACCATGCTGCTGTCAGTCCAGCAGCTCGATCTCCCAGTTGGCCTTCTGGATCCGGACGTCGAGCTCGCGCAACTCCTGCGCCACCTGGTCGGCCCGCGCCCGCAGATCGCCAACGGACAAGGCGGACAACATCTTCAGCTCCGAACGCAGCTGCCGCGAGTAGCCGTACTGGCCCGCGCCCGCACCCGCGGCTGCATCCGCGGCCGTGGTCAGGACGTGGTACCGCAAGCGCAGCGCGTCGCGCCGCCCGAGGGCGTCGGTCAGCGTGCCGTCCGCCCCGACCGAGTTGGCCGCGTTGGTCAGGTTGATCCGCCGGATCAGGGATTCGTATTCGTCCAGCGCGCCGTCGATCTCGACGAGTAGCGCCGCGGCGTCCTCGGCAGGCACTTCGCCCTCCTGGAACCGTGCGTTACCCACGACGCGCACGCGCAACTGCTCGATACGGCGAACTGCGTTCGCACGCAACGACAAAGCCTCTGCCAACTTCATGATTTCACCTCGCTTCTCGTGGCACAGTCCGAGAACATCCGTTTCTCGGCCCGAACCATGATGAGCGCAAAAAGGTTGGCCGGCAACGCATTTTCCGGCGCTCGGCCCGCCGGCCGCGATCAGTTCTGAGCGCCGACAAAGAACAGCACGAGCACGGCCACAAGACCGAACAGGGCGGCGAAGAACGCGCCGCATGCCACGTCGTCAAACCGTGGCCGCACCGTCGCAACCAGCACCGCCGCCGCGGCGACCAGTAATGCGCCTGCCGGCGCGAACAGCCAGTAATACAACAACGGCGCCGGCGACATCACGACCAGGCCGAGCGCGTAGCCACCGAACAGACACCGCGGATCAACGTCCCGCTCGATCCGTGGGTCGAGCGTGCTCTCATGCTCGAAAGACATGCGCACCTCCTCTGGTCAGCGACACACCGTCACCGTGGCAACGGCCTGCAGGTACAGCAGACCGACAATGCACCAAACGCTCACGGGTGCGACCACGAGCGCAACAGCGACGCTGCTGAGTACCCGTGCGCGCAACAACAGTGCTGCAATCAGTAGGCATAGCACCGAAAGACATACCGCTGCAGTCAAATTCGTTCCGGCGACCCGGTCGAGGTGCGGATCATCACCAGGGCCCATGGCCCCGACCGCCAACAGACCCCAGCCGACTCCCCCTGCGACCGCACCGGCGAGCACGCCGCGGGTCCAGTCCGTACCAATCAAACGTCCCCCTGATCCGGTTCGCTCATGTCCCCCGTCGCCGGCACGCCCTTGGCCAGTCCGTACTGCAGGTACACGATGCCGGCCGGGCTGGATACCGGCGGCTTGAGCAGCGTCAGGTTCGACGGCACCGGACCGCCATCGAACACCTTCTTGCCTACCCCCAGGACAATAGGATGCACCCAGAGGTCGATGCGATCAAACAGTTTTTCGCGCAACAGGGTCTGCACGAAGTTCAAACTCCCGACCACTTTCACGTGCTCGTGGCGGTCACGGATTTCCCGCACTTCACTGACCAGATCTGTGCCGATCTGCGACGAGCCGGACCACGAGAGATCGGGCTTGCCGCGCGAGGCGACGTACTTGGGGATGCGATTGAACATGGTCGCGAATTCGTCATCCTGGTGCGGCCAGTAGCCCGCGAAGATGTCGTACGTCCGCCGGCCGAGCAGCAGCGCGTCGGTGCCTTCGTATGCGGCGCCGACCTGCTCCCCCGACACTTCGTCGATCAGCGGTGCCTGCCAGCCTTCGAACGGAAAATCGTCGTCGGGGTCCTCTCCGGGACCGCCGGGCGCCTGCCCGACGAGGTCGAGAGTGGCGAACAACGCGAGGTGAATCTGGCCCATTTCCAGCTCCTGGTGAGTCGGTGGTGTGTGTCAGTGAGATAGACCAGCGGACTCGGTGAAACTCATCGGCGCGGCCGGCTACTTCCCGGACAGCACCCGGTACTGCGCCGAAATCTGTTGGTCCACAGCGGTTTCGTCGTCGGCGAAGACCTGGAACACAAACCTGTCGGTGCGGGCGAGGCAGCTGTAGTGCCACCCCAGGATGCGCCATGTCACGGTTGCGTCCGGTCGTGCGAAGTCGTGAAGGTGCTCAAAACACCGCGCGCCGGGGAACCCCGGCACCTGGCCGGCCATCTGCACGTCCGGGTTCTTCATGATCAAGACGCTGGTGGCGTCGAGCAGCTGCGCGGCCGAATCCGCATTGGGCGCCTGGTAGACCCGGCCCCACCGCTGCGTCACCCACTGCACACCGGCGCGCTCGAACAGGGTGGTCATGCTCACCGGATCGGATTCGAAATGCAGCCATGCCCGCGGTCGCCACGTCCCGATCAGCACGCCCTGCTGCCGATCGGGAGTGGTGATGGTCTTCGACAACAACTGATCGTCGCTCGGATCTTTGGGCAGGTCAGCGAGTTTCGCGGGTTCGGTCGGCACAAAACTCTTGATCAGCGACTGCTGCCTACCGAGCAGGTCGGACGTCAGCAGCTCGGCGCGCAGCGGTGCCTTGGTCGACTTGGTGGCTCTGGCGCTCACGAATTCGTACAGCACAAACCGACCCTGAGCGGTATACGCCGCGACACCACTGGCCCCGGTGCCGTAATCCAGACCGAGCGCCGGCACCGTGGCGGCGCCGACCGAGATCTGGACGGGATATGTCGGGAACGGAGTGGCCACGACAGGGCCGAACTGGGCGGTGAATTCACCCGCGGCCGCCGCGGCTTGCGCGTCATCGGGGAACATCAGGACCGCGTTTTGGATTTCCAGGTCAGAGTCCCGCGACCCGGACGACCGGTATGACCCGAAACCGGCAACCAGCCCGTGTGCCCTGGCAATGCCCTGCATGACGTTGTCCTTGGACACCCCGAGGATGTTGTCGACGCCGAACTCCGACGTCATGGTGCCCGTGCCGATCGCCCCCGGCTTCGTCACCGACGCATCGATTTCCCAAGGGCCCACGACGTATTCGGCCATCCGGGTCGATTCGACGATCGACTGCGTGAGCGGGTTGGGCCCGGCGCTGAAGAACGGGGTGCTCGGCTTGATCTGGTAGTTACCGGTCCGCAGTTGGCTGACGTCGGGTTCCGGGTCGCTCAGTGAGCCGCCGAACCGTGGGGTGCCGGTCGTGGTCGTGGAACAGCCCGCGACCACGCACACGCACGTGACCGCGGCCAACGCCAGTTTCCGGATCCCCACGATCCAACACTAACTGTGGCCGAGACGCGCCAGCACTGATCGCACGCACTCCGCGACCGCCTCGTTGAACGGCCCGGCATCCCGCCGCACGGTGCGGGTGCGGATCAACACCGTGAGCATGACCCGCTCGCGTTTGGGTCCGATCAGCATGCCGGCGTCGTTGGTCGATCCGTAGTCACCGCTGCCGGTCTTGTCCGCGCTGGTCCAGCCCGCCGGCAGGCCCGCGCGAAAACGCCTGGTGGACGTGGCAGTCTCGCCCATCCACCGTTGCAGCTGAAACTGCGCCGCACCCGGCAACGCGTCGCCGACGAGAATGGCGCGGTACCCGCCGCACAGGGCCCGTGGCGTGGTGGTGTCGCGGAGGTCGCCGGGCGCCGCCTCGTTGAGGTCCGGTTCCCAGCGATCCAGCCGCGTCTGCGCATCGCCGATCGAGCGGGCGAAATCGGTCAGGGCGGACGGCCCACCGATGGTCCGCAGCATGATGTTGCCTGCGGCGTTGTCGCTCTGGGTCAGGGCCGCCGCACAGATGTCCCGGAGCGGCATCCGCGCCCCCACCGCGGGGCTCAGCACCGCCGAGTTGACCACGATGTCCGCGGCGGTGATGGGCACCATGGCATCGAGATTCGCCTGACCCGCCTTGACCATCTGCAAGATGCGTGCCGCCGCATACGCTTTGAAGGTCGAGCAGATCGCGAACCGCTCGTCTGGACGGTGTTCCACCGTTGCCGAAGACTCCAAATCAACTGCGTAGACGCCGATTATCGCCTGATAGCGATCTTCCAGATCTTCGAAGCTGGTCGGCTCGTCCGCCTTGGTGGGCTGGCACCCGGCCAGCACGCCCGTGGCGGCCAACCCGACGATGAAATCCCGTCGGCTCAGCGATACCCCCACATATTCAGCCAACCATGCATCGGCGCGCTACGCCAAACGGGATTTCTCCGGGTTGCCCTTGGGCCGCACCAACAGCGCGGCCACCAGGAAGCACAGCGCCCCGACGAAGGTCCCGAAGTTGGCCAGCCGCTCGTCGATCGTGACACCGGTCTTGCGGACGAACGCCGCCAGCGCCGAGACCTGGAACGCGACGCAGCCCATCATGTTGATCCACGATGCCTGCCAGGCAACGGATTTCGGCGACCACAGGCCGACAACCAGGACCGCCAGCAGACCACTGAGCAGGAAGGCCAGCGACCCGGCGGCGTCGGGCGCCCAGACGTAGCGCCGCTCGGCGAGCACGGCGTGCGCCCACACCGCCGCGCCGGTACTGACGTTGAACAGCACCGTGCCCATGAATTGGATTGCCGCCGACCACCATTGGATCCCCGGCGGGGCGAGCACGTATTGCATCAGAGCGGCGGTGGTGAAGAACCACGAGCCGATGAAGCACAGCACGTTCGTCGCTCCGGCCCCGGCCACCGCGGGAAACCCGGGGACCGTGGCCAGCGCGAAGAACGTCGAGCCGACGGCGAACAGCCAGCACTGCCTGCTGAGGGTGGCAAGGCCGGTGATGCCGCTCACGGCATTACAGGAAGCTGCGAATCCGCTCGCCGGTCTCCGACGTCGACAGTTTGGCGTCGCCACGCGTCGAAAGGTGCTCGGCGACAGCCTTGTCCACGCGGGCCGCGGCGTCGGTCTCACCGAGGTGCGTGAGCAGCAGCGCCACACTCATGATGGCCGCGGTCGGGTCGGCGAGACCCTGACCCGCGATGTCGGGCGCGCTGCCGTGCACCGGCTCGAACATCGACGGGTTGGTGCCCGTCGCATCGATGTTGCCCGACGCTGCCAGGCCGATGCCGCCGGAGACGGCCGCGGCCAGGTCGGTGATGATGTCGCCGAACAGGTTGTCGGTGACGATCACGTCGAAGCGGCCCGGATCGGTGACCATGTGGATGGTCGCGGCATCGATGTGCTGGTAAGCGGTCTCGACGTCCGGGTACTCGGTGGCGACCTCGTCGACCGTGCGCTTCCACAGCGAGCCGGCGAACGCCAGCACGTTGTTCTTGTGCACCAGGGTCAGGTGCTTACGCCGCGTCCGGGCCTTCTCGAATGCGTAGCGGACGACCCGCTCCACACCGAAGCGCGTGTTGGTGGACACCTCGGTGGCCACCTCGTGCGGGGTGCCGACGCGGATGGCGCCACCGGTGCCGGTGTACGGACCCTCGGTGCCCTCGCGGACGACGACGAAATCGATGTCCGGGTTGCCGGCCAGCGGGCTGTCGACACCGGCGAACAGCCGCGACGGCCGCAGGTTCACGTGGTGATCCAGCGCGAACCGCATGGTCAGCAGCAGACCGCGCTCGAGCACGCCGCTGGGCACCGACGGATCGCCGATGGCGCCCAACAGGATCGCGTCGTGTGTCTTGAGCTCGTCGACCATGCCGTCGGGCAAGGTCTCGCCGGTCTCGTGGTAGCGCTTGGCGCCGACGTTGTACTCGGTGCGCTCGACGCCCGGCAGTACGACGTCGAGAACCTTCAGCGCCTCGCCGATGACCTCGGGGCCGATGCCGTCACCGGCAATGACGGCGAGCTTCACGACAGATCCACCAGTTCCAGCGTGGTCGCGCCGACGGCCTCGCCGATCGCGCCGAGCACGTCGGCCGGCACCTCGCGGTCCAGGCGCAGCATGATCGTCGCTCCCGAACCGTCGGCGTCCTGCGACAGCTGGGCCGCCAAGATGTTGACCTCAGCCGCACCGAGCAGGGTGCCGATCTTGCCCAGGGCGCCCGGCTGGTCGCCGTAGTTGAGGATCAGGTTGATGCCCTCGGCGCGCAGGTCCAGGTTGCGGCCGTTGATCTGGACGATCTTCTCGACCAGCTGCGGGCCGCTCAAGGTGCCCGACACGTTGACGACCGAGCCGTCGGCGGCCACGGCGCGCACGTCGACGACGCTGCGGTGGTTGGGGCTCTCGGTCTCGCTGGTGAGGACGGCCTCGACGCCACGCTCGGCGGCCAGCGCCGGCGCGTTGACGAACGTCACCTGGTCCTCGATGACGGCCGAGAACAGGCCGCGCATCGCCGAAAGCTTCAGAATCTCAACGTCTTCCGACGCCAGCTCGCCGAGCACCTCGACGTTCAGCGAGGCCGGGAGCGCCGGTGCCAGGGCACCGACCAGCAGGCCCAGCTTGCGCACCAGGTCGAGCCACGGCGCGACCTCTTCGCCGACGACACCGCCGCCGACGTTGACGGCGTCCGGCACGAACTCGCCGGCCAGCGCCAGCTTCACGCTCGCGGCGACGTCGGTGCCGGCGCGGTCCTGGGCCTCTTCGGTGGAGGCGCCGAGGTGCGGCGTTACGACGACCTGCGGCAGCTCGAACAGCGGGCTGTCGGTGCAGGGCTCGGTGGCGAACACGTCGAGGCCGGCGCCACGGACGTGGCCACTGGTGATCGCGTCGGCCAGGGCCTGCTCGTCGATCAGGCCACCGCGGGCGGCGTTGACGATGATGACGCCCGGCTTGGTCTTGGCCAGCGCTTCCTTGTTGATCAGGCCGGCGGTTTCCTTGGTCTTGGGCAGGTGCACCGAGATGAAATCAGCGCGGCCCAAAAGCTCATCGAGGCTCAGCAGCTCGATACCGAGCTGGGCGGCACGGGCCTGCGAGACATAGGGGTCGTAGGCGACGATGTGCGCGCCGAACGCGGCGAGGCGCTGCGCGACGAGCTGGCCGATGCGGCCCATGCCCACGACGCCGACGGTCTTGCCGAAGATCTCGGTGCCCGAGAACTTGGAGCGCTTCCAGGTGTGCTCGCGCAGGGTGGCGTCGGCGGCCGGAATCTGGCGGGCCGTCGAGAGCAGCAGCGCCAGGGCGTGCTCGGCGGCGCTGTGGATGTTCGAGGTCGGGGCGTTGACGACCAGCACGCCACGCGCGGTGGCGGCGTCGACGTCCACGTTGTCCAGGCCGACGCCGGCGCGGGCGACGATCTTGAGCTTGGGTGCCGCGGCCAGCACCTCGGCGTCCACCGTGGTGGCCGAGCGCACCAGAAGGGCGTCGGCGTCCGGCACGGCGGCCAGCAGCTTTTCGCGGTCGGGTCCGTCGACCCAACGGACCTCTACCTGGTCGCCGAGGGCGGCGACGGTCGATTCGGCGAGTTTGTCAGCGATGAGTACGACAGGAAGGCTCACGCGCACAGACTAGTGGGCGGCATGGCCGCGCTACCAATCGCGGTTGCCTTGAGCTGCGTTGTCAGCGGCCGTCACTACCATCGACGTGGTGGACGTCACCGTCGTCGGTAGTGGACCGAATGGCCTGGCCGCGGCCGTCATCTGCGCACGAGCGGGGCTGTCGGTCCGGGTCATCGAAGGTCAGCCGACACCCGGCGGCGGCGCGCGCAGCGCCCCCGACCCGGAATATCCAGGCGTTTTGCACGACGTCTGCTCGGCGGTACACCCGCTGGGGGTCGTGTCGCCGTTCTTCGCGGAGTTCGACCTCGCGGCCCGCGGGGTACAGATGGTGACGCCGGAGATCTCGTACGCCAATCCCCTGCCTTCCGGCGGAGCCGCCATCGCCTATCGCTCGCTGGACCGCACGTGCGCGGAGCTCGAACACGGCTCGTCGTGGCGCCGGCTGCTGGGCCCGCTGGTCGAGCACGTCGACGGCGTCCTCGGGTTCTTCCTCGGCGACAAGCGGTCGCTGCCGCCGGACCTGCCCAGCACCGTGCGTGCCGGACTGCGTGTGCTGGCCCAGGGCAGTCCCGCGTGGCACCTGCTGCGCGGGGACGACGCCCAGGCGCTCTTCACCGGCGTCGGCACCCACGCCATCCACCCCATGCCGTCGCCCGTCAACAGTGGAGCGGGCATCATGCTCAGCACCGTCGCGCACACGGCGGGCTGGCCTGTGCCCGTCGGCGGCACCCAGACGATCACCGATGCGCTCATCGCCGATCTGCGCGCGCACGGCGGCGAGCTCGTCACCGGCTCCCCCGTGACGAGCCCGCCCGGCGGCGTGGTCATCTATGACACCTCGCCGACCGCACTGCTCGACATCTACGGACCGGCGGTTCCCAGCCGCTACGCAAAAGCGTTGCGCCGCTACAAGTTCGGTCCCGGCGTGTGCAAGATCGACTTCGTGCTGTCCGGTGAAATCCCCTGGCGTGACCCGCGAATGGCGTCGTCGCCCACCGTCCACCTCGGCGGCACCCGGGCCCAGATGGCACACGCCGAGCGCGAGATCTGGCACGGCCGCCATGCCGAGCACCCGATGACCCTGGCCGCGCTGCCGCACCTCGCAGATCCGTCACGCATCGACGCCCAGGGCCGTCGGCCGCTGTGGACCTACTGTCATGTGCCGGCCGGCTCGACCGTCGACCAGACCGACACCGTCATCGCGTTGTTCGAAGACGCCGCACCGGGTTTCCGCGATCTGGTGCTGGCGGCGCGCGCGGTGCCGGCCGCCGAGATGTCACGGCACAACGCCAACTACGTCGACGGCGACATCATCGTCGGCGGCGCGACGCTCAAGGCCGCGATGATCGGGCCGACGCTGCGGGCCAACCCCTGGACCACACCCATCCCCAAGGCGTATGTCTGCTCGTCGGCCACCCCGCCGGGCACCGGCGTGCACGGCATGGCCGGTCTGTACGCCGCGCGTACCGTACTGCGTCGTGAATTCGGGGTGAAGACGCTGCCGTCGCTCGCGCCATAGTGTTGGCTTGGCGCATGGCCAAGCTTTCTGTGATCTATTACTCCGCGACCGGGCACGGCAGCTCCATGGCGCAACGGGTCGCGAGCACCGCGGAATCGTGCGGCGCCGAGGTGCGGCTGCGGCCCGTCGCCGAGACCGCCACTCCCGAGTCCTTCGCGCACAACCCGGCCTGGACCGCGAATTACGAAGCGACCAAAGACCTTCCGGCCGCCACGGGCGACGACATCGTCTGGGCCGACGCGGTGATCTTCGGCTCGCCGACCCGCTTCGGCTCGGTCGCGTCGCAGCTGCGGGGGTTCCTCGATTCCCTCGGCGGCCTGTGGTCGAAGGGCGTACTGGCGGACAAGGTGTACGCCGGTTACACCTCCACCAACACCGCACACGGCGGCCAGGAGACGACGCTGCTGTCGCTCTACATCACGCTGATGCACTGGGGCGGCATCATCGTGCCGCCCGGCTACACCGACCCACTCAAGTTCGCCGACGGCAACCCCTACGGCGTGAGCCTGCTGGCCAATCACGACAACATCCGCCAGTTCGACGACAACACCTACGCGGCACTCGATCACCTGGCGCGGCGGGTCGTCACGGTCGCGGACCGGCTGGGCGGGTAAAAATTTGGCGTCGGGGCGGCCCAGCCACCCGACTTACGGTTGATGGGTGACGTTCGTAGGCACCGCCCGTCTGGTGGGCGCGGTACCCAATGACCGATGGTTCGCCGTCGGCGATCTGGAGCTCTACCAGATGCGCCCGCCGTTGTGCGGGTACCACGTGATCGCGGCCGAGCGGAGCATGTGGGCCATGCGCGCGCAGGCCATCTACCCGGACGGCCGCATCGAACCGCCCGAGCCCGATGATCCCGTGTCCACCGACTTCTACGGGGTGGCCGGCGAGGGCCTCGACATCGACCGGTCCGTGAAGCTGCCGGGCAGCGCCGACGGCCGCAACGTCGCCCGCGCCCTGGCCGGCATCGGTTACACCCTCTACTGAAAAGCCGAAAGGCCAGTCACCGCACGCTTTTTCGTAGCGTGCGACAACTGGCCTGTCGGCGGTTGAAACTAGGCGGTCTCGGTGATCGGCCGGTCGACCCAGCTCATCAGGTCGCGCAGCTTCTTGCCGGTGACCTCGATCGGGTGCTCGGCGTTGGCCTTGCGCAGACCCTCGAGCTCCTTGTTGCCGCCCTCGACGTTGGCGACGAGGCGCTTGACGAAGGTGCCGTCCTGGATGTCCTTCAGGATGGCGCGCATGCGCTCCTTGGTGTCGGCGTCGATGACGCGCGGGCCCGACAGGTAGCCACCGAACTCAGCGGTGTCGGACACCGAGTAGTTCATGCGGGCGATGCCACCCTCGTACATCAGGTCGACGATCAGCTTGAGCTCGTGCAGCACCTCGAAGTAGGCCATCTCCGGGGCGTAGCCGGCCTCGACCATGACCTCGAAACCGGTCTTGACCAGTTCCTCAGTACCACCACAGAGAACGGCCTGCTCACCGAACAGGTCGGTCTCGGTCTCTTCCTTGAAGGTGGTCTTGATGACGCCGGCGCGGGTGCCGCCGATGCCCTTGGCGTAGGACAGCGCCAGCGCCTGGCCCTCGCCCTTGGGGTCCTGGTCGATGGCGATCAGGGCCGGGACGCCCTTGCCGTCGACGAACTGGCGACGCACCAGGTGGCCGGGGCCCTTCGGGGCGACCATGCCGATGGTGACGTTGGCCGGGGGCTTGATCAGGCCGAAGTGGATGTTGAGGCCGTGGCCGAAGAACAGCGCGTTGCCGTCTTCCAGGTTCGGCTCGATGTCGTTGGTGAAGATCTCGGCCTGCGCGGTGTCGGGCGCCAGCAGCATGATGACGTCGGCCCACTTGGCGACCTCGGCCGGGGTGTCGACCTCGAGGCCCTGCTCGGTGACCTTCTCGCGGGACTTCGAGCCCTCCTTCAGGCCGACCTTGACCTGCACACCCGAGTCGCGCAGCGAAAGCGAATGCGCGTGTCCCTGGCTGCCGTAGCCGATGACGCCGACCTTGCGCCCCTGGATGATCGACAGGTCCGCGTCGTCGTCATAGAACATCTCAACTGCCACTTGCTTTTCCTTACCCTTGTTTCTGTTGTTCGAAGTTTTAGTTCGGGGTCCAGCTCGGTTACTTGGCCGCGCCGATGCCGCGCGGGCCGCGCGCCAGCGAGACCACACCGGACTGCACCAGCTCGCGAATACCATACGGCTCCAGCACTCGCAGCAATGCGTCGAGCTTCTCCTGGGTGCCGGTGGCCTCCACGGTCAGCGATTCGGTCGACACGTCGACGACCTTGGCGCGGAACAGGTTGACGGCCTCGATCACCTGGCCACGGGTGGTGGCGTCGGCCCGCACCTTGATCAGCGCCAGCTCGCGGGAGACGGAGTTGTCCGGCTCCTGCTCGACGATCTTGATGACGTTGATCAGCTTGTTGAGCTGCTTGGTGATCTGCTCCAGCGGCAGCTGCTCTTCGACCGAGACGACGATGGTCATCCGGGACATGTTCTTCTGCTCGGTGGCGCCGACCGCGAGCGACTGGATGTTGAAGCCACGCCGCGAGAACAGTGCCGCCACGCGGGCGAGCACACCGGGGGTGTCCTCGACGAGGACCGAGAGTGTGTGAGTGGTCGACATGGCGCTTACACCTGATCCTCGTTGTCGAACAGCGGACGGATATCGCGCGCCGCCATGATCTCGTCATTGCTGGTGCCGGCGGCGACCATCGGCCACACCTGGGCGTCGGCGCCGACGATGAAGTCGATGACGACGGGGCGGTCGTTGATCTCGCGGGCCTGCCGGATGACGTCCTCGACGTCCTCGGCACGCTCGCAGCGCAGACCGACGCAACCCAGCGCCTCGGCCAGCATCACGAAGTCGGGGATGCGGTGCGAGTGCGTCGACAGGTTGGTCTGGCTGTAGCGCTCGTCGTAGAACAGCGTCTGCCACTGGCGCACCATGCCCAGGTTGCCGTTGTTGATCAGCGCAACCTTGATCGGCGCACCCTCGAGGGCGCAGGTGGCCAGCTCCTGGTTGGTCATCTGGAAGCAGCCGTCACCGTCGATGGCCCACACCTCGGCCTCCGGGCGGGCGAATTTGGCGCCCATCGCGGCCGGGATGGAGAAGCCCATGGTGCCGAGGCCACCCGAGTTCAGCCAGGTCTTCGGGTTCTCGTACTTGATGAACTGTGCGGCCCACATCTGGTGCTGACCGACGCCCGCGACGTACAGCGCGTCCGGTCCGGCGATCTGCCCCAGCTTCTCGATGACGTACTCCGGCGAGAGGCTGCCGTCGCTCTGCGGGCCGTAGCTCAGCGGGTACGTCTCCTTGACGCCGTTGAGGTACGTCCACCAGTCGGCCAGGTCCAGCGTGTCGGCGGCGACACCGTCACGACGCAGCGCCCCGAGCAGGTCGACGATGACGTTCTTGATGTCACCCACGATCGGCACGTCGGCGTGCCGGTTCTTGCCGATCTCGGCGGGGTCGATGTCGGCGTGGATCACCTTGGCGTCGGGTGCGAACGACGACAGCTGGCCGGTGACCCGGTCGTCGAAGCGGGTGCCGAGGGCGATCAGCAGGTCGCTCTTCTGGAGCGCGGCCACGGCGGAGACCGTGCCGTGCATGCCCGGCATGCCCATGTGCTGCGGGTGGCTGTCGGGGAACGCGCCACGCGCCATCAGGGTGGTCACGACGGGAATGCCGGTCAGCTCGGCGAGTTCCAGCAGCTCGGCCGACGCCTCACCGCGGATGACGCCGCCACCGACGTACAGCACCGGCTTGCGCGACGCGGCGATCAGCTTGGCTGCCTCACGGATCTGGCGGCTGTGCGGCTTGGTGTTCGGCTTGTAGCCGGGCAGGTCGATGACCGGCGGCCAGCTGAAGGTGCACTGACCCTGCAGCACATCCTTCGGGATGTCGACAAGGACAGCGCCGGGACGGCCGGAGGCGGCGATGTGGAAAGCCTCGGCGATCACCTTGGCGATGTCGTCACCGTTGCGGACCAGGAAGTTGTGCTTCGTGATCGGCATGGTGATGCCGGAGATGTCGGCTTCCTGGAAGGCGTCGGTGCCGATCAGCCCGCGGCCGACCTGGCCGGTGATCGCGACGACCGGGATCGAGTCCATCTGCGCGTCGGCCAGCGGCGTGACCAGGTTGGTGGCGCCGGGACCCGAGGTGGCCATCATCACGCCGACCTTGCCGGTGGCGTGCGCGTAGCCCGACGCGGCGTGGCCGGCGCCCTGCTCGTGCCGCACGAGGACGTGGCGCACCTTCTTCGAGTCGAACAGCGGGTCGTAGACCGGCAGCACGGCACCACCGGGGATGCCGAAGATGGTGTCGACGTCGAGTTCCTCGAGCGACCGGACGACGGCCTGGGCACCGGTCATCTGTTGCGGGGCAACGGCCTTGGAAGAACCGTTCACCGTGCCGCTGGGGCCGCCCGCTCCGTTGGGCTGCGGCGTCGACTCTGGCGGTCGCGTGGTGGGTGCGCTCACTCTTGTCCTCTTGATCGTGTTGCGGTTTTGGCGTTCCCGGGCAAACAAAAAACCCCCGTCAGCGTCTGCTGCTGTACGAGGGTTGCGCGTCGATGCTTGTAGTCGGCTTAGTCAGCCTGGTCACGCACCAACGCGCCCAGTTACTACAAGCAATGCCGAGGTCTGCATAACGGTGACGGTAGTCCTCGCGGCGCGCGCAGGTCAAATCAGTTCCGTTGCCGGACACACCCGGCAACCGGCCGACCCGCCGCCTGGGAAGATGAATGGCGTGAGCCGCCGAACCGCTTCGACCGCACCCCAGCCCGTCGTGATCAAGATCCCGGGGGTCGCCCATCTGGCGGTGGGGTTCTTCGCCATCGGTCTGCTGGCTCTGGTGTTCGCCGGCCCGGCCTGGTGCGCGGTGCTGCTCGTCATCCCGATCGTGTTGTCGGCGATGGTGATTCGCTACCGCACCGTGGCGGACAAGAAGGGCGTCACGGCGCGGTCGCTGCTCGGCAGCCGGACGGTGACGTGGCAGGACATCAAGGGACTGCGGTTCGACCGCTCCAAGTGGGCCAAGGCCGAATTGACCGACGGCACCGACCTGCGCCTGCCCGGTGTGACGTTCGCGTCACTGCCGGTGCTGACCGCCGCCAGCGGCGGCGTCGTGCCCAATCCGTACAACGAGTGAGCCGGCGCCGCGGTCGAGCAGGCTCAGTGCAGCGGGTTTGATCCGTTCAGCAGCAGCCACGCGCCGACGCCCGCGCCGATGCCGAGCAACAGGCACAGGATCGACCCGATGAAGGGCCGGCGGGCCCAGCCGCGTCCGGCGTCGAAGCCGTAGAGACCCGGCCCCGTCAGGGTCAGCGCCGCGGCGAGCACGATCATGGTCACCAGGTACTCGTGGCCCTCGGGCAGGAAATACGGGAAGTAGCCGTGCACGGGTTGTGCGGCCACCTCCACGGCGAGCGCGTTGAGCAGGTAGCCCACCGCGACCGCGGCGGCGACCGGGGTGAACAACCCCAGCACCAGCAGGACACCGGCGCCGATCTGCGCCCCGGTGGCGAGATAGGTCAGTATCCCCGCGTGCTGGAAGCCGGCGGCGGCCAGCGCGTGCTCGTACCCGTTCAGGCCCTGGCCGCCCCACCAGCCGAATGCCTTCTGCAGTCCGTGGACCACCAGCCAGGCGCCGAGGCCGACACGCAGCACCATGAGTCCCAGGTCCTGGGTGCCGCGGCGCTTGGCGACGCGTACCCGGGCGTCGGTCTCGGGGTCGGGCTCGATCTCGGCGGGCCCCAACGCATCGGAGGCCTGCTCCGCACGCCGCTCCCGGGGTTGCACGTACGGCAGCGGCTCGGGTTCGTGCATGAGATCGAATGCCATCGAGGACGGCGTCGACGACGCGGGCGTCACCTCGGTCGCCTCGTCGGACGACGCGTTGTCGAACCGCGGGATGGCAGTGGTCGCGGCGGTCTCACCGCCCTCTGCGCCGCCACTGCCGCGGTAGGTCGTGATGGGCAGGTCGTCTTCTGGATCGACCAGGCGTGCCGACGCGGGCCTGGCGGCCGACTCGTCGGGCCGTCGCCATGCGCGCGAGTCATGGGAAGTACTGGTCATAGTTGCCAGGGTAAGTGCAACTGCACTGCTGACCGTGGATTTAAGCGGTGGTTTGACCGGCTTGTTCACGGGATTTGCCCGGCCCGGCGCGCGGCCCCGACGTGGCGAGCATCCTCGAACAGTCCGTAACCTGGCGGGCATGACATTGCGGCGGTCGACGCAGACTGCGCTGACGAGGCCCCGACACCGGCCTGAGCGTTCCGGCTCTGCACCCGCTCGACGGGTCCTGGCGTTGTGCGCCATCGCTTTGCTGGCGCTGCCCAGCTGCGCCCGTTTCGATTCGGCGGCGTCCGAGCCGTTCACCATCGAGCCCGACCTCGGCGGGGCGCCCAGCTCGCCGCCACCGCCTCCGCCGCCGCTGCCGCCGAACCCGTTCCCCAAGGCGTGCCCGGCGCCGGCCGTGCTGCAGGGCTGCCTGGAGAGCACCAGCGGCCTGATCATGGGTGGCGACAGCAAGTCGGCGATCGTCGCCGAACG
This sequence comes from Mycobacterium sp. SMC-16, assembly GCF_046250085.1. Taxonomy (NCBI): domain Bacteria; kingdom Bacillati; phylum Actinomycetota; class Actinomycetes; order Mycobacteriales; family Mycobacteriaceae; genus Mycobacterium; species Mycobacterium sp. SMC-16. The sequence goes on along the minus strand of NZ_CP176427.1, from coordinate 2,374,390 downwards.
CGTCACCGGCGCCGTCAAGAACATCTCGACGACGGCGGAACCCAAGGTCAAGACCGTGATCCCGGTCGATGCCTCCGGTGACGGCGGGCTCATGGACATCGTGCTGTCGCCGAGCTACCAACAGGACCGGCTGATGTACGCCTACATCACCACGCCGACCGACAACCGGGTGGTCCGCATCGCCGACGGCGACGTGCCCAAGCCGATCCTGACCGGGATTCCCAAGGGCCCCACAGGCAACACCGGAGCGCTGATCTTCAGCAGCCCGACGACCCTCGTGGTGCTCACCGGGGACGCCGGAAACCCCGCGGCCGCAGCCGATCCGGCTTCGCTGGCGGGCAAACTGCTGCGCATCGAGCAGCCGACGACGGTGGGCCAGGCGCCCCCGACCACCGCGCTGTCGGGCATGGGCTCCGGCGGCGGGCTGTGCATCGACGGTGCCAGCGGCTCGTTGTACGTCACCGACCGAACGCCGACCGGCGACCGGCTGCAGCGGATCACCAAGGACTCCAAGGTGTCGACGGTGTGGAGCTGGCCCGACCGGCCCGGTGTCGCGGGCTGTGTGGCGACCGACGACACCGTCATGGTCAACCTCGTCAACACCAAGAAGACGGTGGCCGTCCGGCTGTCGAAGGAGACCGGCGCGGTCACGGGTGACCCCGAGGCCCTCCGCACCGACACCCACGGCCACGTCTTCGCGCTGAAGCTCTCCCCCGACGGCAATGTCTGGGGCGCCACGGTGAACAAGACGGCCGGCGACGTCGAGAAGTTCGACGACGTCGTGTTCCCGCTGTTCCCGCAGGGCGGATTCCCGCGTAGCACGGACGACAAGACGTAATTTGGCGCCCGACGTGAGGGTCGCTCGATGATGCGCGCATGCCCGGCCGACTTCGCTCGACTGGCCGGCTACCTGGGGTTTTCCTGCGACGACGAGTCCTGGGTCAAACTGCGCAACCCCCTGACCCTGGCCCACTGGACCATGCCGGTCGTCGAGTTGCTGATGCTGGTCGGCGCGGCACTCGCCCTGGCCTACGCGCTGCGGCGGGTTCGGCGCGACCCGACCGGGATCGCCATCTGGCTCGCGTCGCTGGTCTACGCGCTGGCGACCGAACTCCCCCGGCATCCACCGGACATCTTCGCCGGCACCCGGCTCGGGGTGATGCTGGTGCACAACGTGTTCAGCGTCGATTTCGTCGACGGACGGCTACCGCTGTACATCGTGGCGCTGTACCCGGCGACCATCACCCTGGCTTATGACATCGTCCGCGCCACCGGCGTTTTCGAACGGCGCGGCGCGGCCGTCGGCGCCATCTGCGTCGGCTTCGTGCACGGCTGCGTCTACGGCGTGTTCGACCATCTCGGCCCGCAGCTGCGCTGGTGGGTCTGGAACACCGCGAACCCCCTGAATCACCCGACGCTCGGCTGCGTGCCGGTGAGCAGCTGGATCAGCCTGGCGGTGGTCGGGCCCGCGGCGGTCGCCTTCCTGGTGCATGTCCTGGTCGGGCGCCGCGTGGCCGCGGGCACACCCCCGAGTGCGTTGTCGCTGGCCTGGCGCATACCGGTCATCAGCGTGCTGGCACCGGTCCTCATGGGGCTGCTCAGCCTGCCCACGCTGCTCTCCGCCCACCACAGCGCGACGCAATACGTGGTCCTCGGCGTGGAGTTGGCGATATTCACCTTCGTGGCGGTGCCGGTCCTCATTCAGGACTGGCGGATCACCCGCCGGGTCGGCACGCAGCACCCGAGTTCGTACGTGCGGGTGTTCGGAGTGCTGTACCTGCTCACCTTCACGGTGCTCTGGCTGGCCGCGCTGCCCGACTTCGCCGGCGCCATCGACGGCGTCACCGGCGCGGGCACCCCGACCGGCAATCTGCCCTGCGCCGCGGTGTGTTTCGTGATCGCGGGCTACTGCGTCGCGGGCGTGTCGTCACTCAAGCCGACGACCGCACCCGCGCCGCAGGAAGTGTTGCGCTAGCTGCAGGCCGCGATCACCAGTTCGCGCACACGTGCCGCGTCGGCCTGACCCTTGGTCGCCTTCATCACCGCGCCGACGATCGCACCCGCGGCCTGGACCTTGCCACCACGGATCTTGTCGGCGATGTCCGGCTGCGCCGCCAGCGCCTCGTCGATGGCCGCCTGGATGAGCGAATCATCGCGCACCACAACCAGTCCGCGGTCGTTCATGACCTGCTCGGGCTCACCCTCGCCGGCCAGCACGCCCTCGACGACCTGACGGGCCAGCTTGTTGGACAGCTTGCCGTCGTCGACCAGCTTGACCACCGCGGCGACCTGGGCCGGCGTGATGGCCAGCTCGTCGAGTGTCACTTCGCTCTCGTTGGCCTTCTGGGTCAGGAAGTTGCCCCACCAGGCGCGCGCCGCCTCACTGGACGCGCCGTGCTCGACGGTCGCGGCCACCAGCTCGACCGCACCGGCGTTGACGAGGTCGCGCATGACCTCGTCAGAGATGCCCCAGTCGTCCTGAATCCGCTTGCGCACCAACCACGGAAGCTCGGGGATGGTGCCGCGCAGCCGCTCCACCAGCTCGTCCGACGGCGCGATGGGCTCAAGGTCCGGCTCCGGGAAGTAGCGGTAATCCTCGGCGGTTTCCTTGCTGCGCCCGGACGTGGTGTGGCCGTCCTCGTGGAAGTGCCGGGTCTCCTGCGTGATGGTGCCGCCGGACTGCAGCACGGCGGCCTGCCGGCGCATCTCGTAGCGGACCGCCACCTCGACGCTCTTGAGCGAGTTGACGTTCTTGGTCTCGGTGCGGGTGCCGAACTCCGCGGCGCCCTTGAGCTTGAGCGAGACGTTCGAGTCGCAGCGCATCGAGCCCTGGTCCATGCGGACATCGGAAACGTCCAAGCCGCGCAACAGGTCCCGCAGCGCAGTGACGTAGGCGCGGGCGATCTCCGGGGCGCGTTCGCCCGCGCCCTCGATGGGCTTGGTCACGATCTCGACGAGCGGCACCCCGGCGCGGTTGAAGTCGGCCAGCGAGGTGGTGGCGCCCGAGATGCGCCCGGTGTCGCTACCCAGGTGGGTCAGCTTGCCGGTGTCCTCCTCCATGTGGGCGCGCTCGATCTCGACGCGCCAGGTGCTGCCGTCCTCCAGCGGGACGTCCAGGTAGCCGTTGACGGCGATGGGCTCGTCGTACTGGCTGATCTGGTAGTTCTTCGGCTGGTCCGGGTAGAAGTAGTTCTTCCGGGCGAACCGGCCCCACGGCGCGATGTCGCAGTTCAGCGCCAGCCCGATCCGGATCGCGGACTCCACGGCCGCTTCGTTGACCACCGGCAGCGCGCCGGGCAGGCCGAGGCACACCGGGCACACCAGCGTGTTCGGCTCGGCACCGAACCGGTTCGCACAACCACAGAACATCTTGGTCTCGGTGGACAGCTCGACATGGACTTCCATGCCCATGACGGGCTCGTACGTCGCGAGGACGTCGTCGTAGTCGAGAAGGTCTGCGTCAGCCATGCGCCTGATCCTAGTTGCCGTTCACCGGCCATTTCCCCGGCCCGGTTAGTCTCCGCGGATGCTCGCACGCATCGGCGCCCTGCTGACCACCTTCGCGCTGACGGCGCTGCCCGTCGCCTCGGCCGATTCCGACGCTTTCGACCTGCAGGCGCACCGCGGCGGACGCGGCGAGACCACCGAGGAATCGCTGCGCGCGTTCACCAAGGCCATCGAACTCGGCGTCACCACACTGGAACTCGACATCGTCCTCGCCAAGGACGGCGCGCCCATGGTGTGGCACGACCCGGCCATCCAGCCCGACAAGTGCGCCGACACCGGCCCTGCCTTCCCCGGTGACCCGCAATACCCCTATGTCGGCAAGCTCGTGCACGACCTCACCCGTGCGCAGCTGCACACCCTGGATTGCGGCAAGCGACTCAGCGGCTTCCCGGACGCCGAGGTCGTGAGCGACAACAAGATCGCCACCCTGGACCAGGTCTTCGCGCTCGCCGACGCGCATCACGCCGCCGTCCGGTACAACATCGAGACCAAGATCGAAGCCGACAAGCCCGAAACCTCTGCCACACCACAACAATTCGTCGCTGTCATCCTCGGCGCCGTGCGGGCCGCAGGCAAGGTCGACAAAGTCGAGATCCAGAGTTTCGACTGGCGCACCCTGCCACTGGTCCGGCAGCAGGAGCCCGGTATCCCACTGGTGGCACTGTGGGACGAGACGACGTGGGTGCCGAACTCGGCCTGGACGGCCGACGTGAACCCGGCGGTGGTCACCGACCCGGTCGCGGGAGCGGCGTCGGTCGGCGCGAACATCCTGTCTCCCGGCTACTCGGTGCCCTACGGGCTCACCCCGAAGGATCCGGGGTTCGCGCTGGTCACCGACCGGGCGTTCATCGACCGGGCACATGCGCGTGGGCTCAAGGTGATTCCGTGGACGATCAATGACGCCGACACCATGCGGGCGCAGATCGCGGCCGGCGCCGACGGCATCATCACCGACTACCCGAGCCGGCTGCGCGCGGTCGAGGCCGAACTCGGCCTGCCGCTGCCGAAGGCCTACCGCTAGCCGAAGAACTCCGCGGCGTCGTCGTAACGGCTCTGCGGCACGAGCTTCAATTGCCGCACCGCGTCGGCCAACGGCACCCGGCCGATCTCCTGGCCCTGCAACGACACCATCATCCCGTACTCCCCCGCGTGTGCGGCGTCGGCGGCATTGATCCCGAACCGGGTGGCCAACACTCGGTCATGGGGCGTCGGCGTGCCGCCGCGCTGCACGTGACCGAGCACGGTGGTGCGCACTTCCTTGCGGATCCGCTTCTCGATCTCGATGGCCAGCTGCTGCGCGACGCCGGTGAATCGCACATGCCCGAATTCGTCAATTCCGCCGTCGCGCAACTGCATTGACCCCTCGGCCGGTCGCGCGCCTTCGGCGACGACGCAGATGAAATGCGAATCACCGCGCACGAAGCGCTGTTTCACCAGCCGGCACACCTCTTCGACGTCGAACGGCTGTTCCGGGATCAGGGTCATGTGGGCGCCGGCCGCCATGCCGGCGCCGAGCGCGATCCAGCCCGCGTGCCGTCCCATCACCTCGACGAGCATCACCCGCTGGTGCGATTCGGCCGTACTGTGCAGCCGGTCGATGGCCTCGGTGGCGATCATCAGCGCCGTGTCGTGGCCGAAAGTGACGTCGGTGCAATCGATGTCGTTGTCGATGGTCTTGGGCACGCCCACGACGGGGACGTTCTCTTCGGCCAGCCAGTGCGCCGCGGTCAGCGTGCCCTCGCCGCCGATCGGGATCAGCACGTCGATGCCGTTGTCCTCGAGTGTCTGCTTGATCTGGTCCAGCCCGGCCCGCAGCTTGTCGGGGTTGACGCGCGCGGTGCCCAGCATGGTGCCGCCCTTGGCCAGTAGCCGGTCGTTGCGGTCGTCGTTCTTGAGCTGCTCGCGGCGATTCTCGAGCAGGCCACGCCAGCCGTCCCGGAACCCGACGACCGTCGAGCCGTACCGGGCATCGCAGGTGCGGACCACCGCCCGGATCACCGCATTCAGGCCAGGACAGTCACCGCCACCGGTCAGCACACCTATCCGCATGACCCCATACTGCCCGCTCGCGGGTTCTCGTTCTTGTCGAACGAGCGGCCGACTGCCGCTAGACGGCGGTCGGCAGTGCGCCGCGCGCGGCTTCGTAGGCCGCGCCGACGCGGTACAGCCGGTCGTCGGCCAGGGCCGGCGCCATGATCTGCAGCCCGACCGGCAGGTTGTCGTCCGGCGACAGGCCCGACGGCACCGACATGCCACAGTGGCCGGCCAGGTTCAGCGGCAGCGTGCACAGGTCGAACAGGTACATCGCCAGCGGATCGTCGACCTTCTCGCCCAGCCCGAAAGCGGTGGTCGGGGTCGTCGGGGTGACGAGCACGTCGACCTTCTCGTACGCCTGGTCCAGGTCGCGGGCGATCAGGGTGCGCACGCGCTGCGCCTGGTTGTAGTAGGCGTCGTAGTAGCCCGACGACAGGGCGTAGGTGCCGATCATGATGCGGCGCTTGACTTCCGGACCGAAGCCGGCGGCGCGGGTCAGCGCCATGACCTCTTCGGCGCTGTGGGTGCCGTCGTCGCCGACCCGCAGGCCGTAGCGCATCGCGTCGAAGCGCGCGAGGTTCGAGGACACCTCGGACGGCAGGATCAGGTAGTAGGCCGCCAGCGAGTAGTCGAAGTGCGGGCAGTCGACCTCGGTGATCTCGGCGCCGAGCTCGGTCAGCTGGTCCACCGCGGTGTTGAACGACGACAGCACGCCGGGCTGGTAGCCCTCGCCGGTGTGCAGCTGCTTGACCACACCGATCCGGACGCCCTTCAGGTCACCGGTGGCGCCGGCGCGGGCCGCACCCACGACGTCGGGCACAGCAGCGTCGACCGAGGTGGAATCGCGCGGGTCGTGGCCGGCGATCACCTGGTGCAACAGCGCGGTGTCGAGCACCGTTCGGGCGCATGGCCCGCCCTGGTCCAGCGACGACGCGCAGGCGATCAGGCCGTACCGCGAGACGGTGCCGTAGGTGGGCTTGACGCCGACCGTCGCGGTCAGCGCGGCGGGCTGACGGATCGAGCCACCGGTGTCGGTGCCGATCGCCAGCGGGGCCTGGAACGCCGCGAGCGCGGCGGCGCTACCGCCACCGGAACCACCCGGAACCCGGTTGACGTCCCAGGGGTTGCGGGTCGGGCCGTAGGCCGAGTTCTCGGTGGACGACCCCATGGCGAACTCGTCCATGTTGGTCTTGCCGAGGATCGGGATGCCGGCCGCGCGCAGCCGTGCGGTCACCGTCGCGTCGTACGGCGACCGCCAGCCCTCCAGGATCTTCGAGCCGGCCGTCGTCGGCGCGTCAGTGGTGGTGAAAACGTCCTTGAGCGCCAACGGAACTCCGGCGAGCGGCGATGCCAGCGGCTCACCGGCTGCCACCTGCTTGTCGACGGCGGCGGCAGCGGCCAGCGCCTCCTGGGCGCCCACGTGCAGGAAGGCGTGGTAGGTCTCGTCGGTGGCGGCGATCTGGTCCAGGTGCGCCTGGGTGACCTCGGTGGCCGACACGTCGCCGGCGGCGATCTTCTCGCCCAGCGTGGCCGCGTCAAGTCGAATTACGTCGCTCATACCCACTACTCCGATTCACCCAGAATTCGCGGCACGGCGAACCGGCCCTCCTCGGCCCGCGGGGCCTCCGCCAGCGCCTGATCCTGCGCCAGGCTGGGCGCCTCGACGTCGGGCCGGGTGATGTTGACCTCTTTGAGCGGATTGCCGGTCGCCTCGATACCGGTGACGTCGACGGCCTGAATCTTGCCGACGTGCGCCAGGATGGCATCGAGCTGGCCTGCGAAACTGTCCAGCTCACCCTCGGTCAGGGCGAGCCGGGCCAGATTCGCCAGATGGGCGACATCGTCCCGGGAAATCTTCGACACGTCTAAACACCCTAGTGGGAGGCAGCGCGGGCGCAGCCACGGGGAATGTATTCGTGACACGCGCCGCACCTGCCCGTCCTGCCATGGCCACGCCGCTGTGCCACAGTTGTCGCGTGTCCTCCTATCTGCTGCGGGTTCAGCTCGAAGACCGCCCCGGTAGCCTCGGCTCCCTCGCGGTGGCTCTCGGCTCGGTGGGCGCCGACATCCTGTCGCTCGACGTCGTCGAGCGCGGTCCGGGTTACGCCGTCGACGACCTGGTGGTCGAGCTGCCGCTCGGGTCCATGCCCGATGCCCTGATCACCGCCGCGGAGGCCCTCAAGGGCGTGTACGTGGACAGCATTCGGCCCCACACCGGGCTGCTCGAAGCCCATCGCGAACTGGAATTGATCGACCATGTGGCGGCCGCCAAGGGCAAGGCCGCGCGGCTCCAGACACTTGCCGACGAGGCACCGCGCGTGCTGCGGGTCGGGTGGTGCGTCGTCGTGGCCGGCGGCAAGGACGGTGTGCTGCCCCACCGCATCACCGGCAGCCCGGGTGCGCCCGAGACGCTCGCCGACTCCGCGCCGTGGCTGCCGCTGGAGCACGCCGCCGCCCTGGACGCCACCGGCGATTGGGTACCGCAGTTCTGGCGGGACATCGACACCACCCTGGCCGCCGCACCGTTGGGCGACCCCCACACCGCGATCATGCTGGGCCGCCCCGGCGGGCCGGCCTTCCGCCCGTCGGAGGTCGCGCGGCTCGGATACCTCGCCGGCATCGTCGCGACCATCGTGCGCTGACCGTCTCGTTCACAGCCACTTCACCTGCGCGAATGCGGTTGCGGAAGCGCCGAGACTGCTAGCGTGAGCCCACATCTCACTGGAGGGCACACGTGAGCACTTTCCTGATCGTCGTCGGCGTCCTGCTCATGATCGCCGCGATCGTCGTCGTGGTGCTCGCCTTCACCCGGGCCAAGAAGCCCGCAACCACCGGCGCCCGCCAGGACCCGCTGAAGTCCGGTGAGATGCCGGTCTTCGGACCCAAGCAGCTCGGCCCCGGCGCGATCGTCAGCTACGGCGGCGTCGACTACGTGGTGCGCGGCTCGGTGACCTATCGCGAAGGGCCGTTCATCTGGTGGGAACACCTGCTGGAAGGCGGTCAGGGCGAACCGATCTGGTTCAGCGTCGAAGAGGACGAGGGACGGCTCGAGCTGGCGTTCTGGACCAAGCGACCCGACCTGGCGCTGCAGCCCATCGGTCCGCTCACCATCGACGGGGTGCAGTACGACGAGGTCGAGACCGGTGACGCCCAGTACACCTCCGAGGGCACGACGGGCCTGCCCGAGCACGGCCAGATGAACTACGTCGACTACGCCGGCCCCGGCCGCGCCGCCCTGCTGAGTTTCGAGCAGTGGTCGCCGAACTCGCCGTGGGAGGTGTCGACCGGCAAGGTCATGTCGCCCGGTGAGCTCACGGTGTATCCCGCTCCCCCCGCCGGCTCGTAGGTCGGTGCCATGACCCGGGGCAAGATGCTGATTCTCGCCGGGGTGCTCGCGGTCGCGTCGGTGATCTGCCTGGCGATCGGCATCAGCACCGCCCGCACCATCGAGTCATTCGTCAAAGACAACTATCAGAACGTCGGCTACAACACCTACCGGTGCGACGGGTCGCCGAGCGACGTGGCCGACGACCTCGCCGAGGCCCATCGACCTGAGGCGCGCGCCACCGATCGCGGCAACTACTACCTGCGGTACAGCGACTCCATCGCCATCGTGGGTGCGGGCTCTGGGCAGGCGTGCACCGTCCGGCTGGAGAGCCTCAACTCGGGTTACAACCACGGCAGCTACTTCTTCCTTGGCCCGGGTTTCAGCCCGGGTTCGCCGTCGCACAGTTCCGGCGGCAGCTCGGGCGGACCGGGCGGCGTCAAGTGACCACATCAATTCCGAGGAGACTCCGATGAATCTGGCCGCCATCGACTTCGGCACCGTCCACACCGACGCGATCATCCAGAACGTGGTCGGCTCGGTGCTGTACTTCCTGGTGGGGGTGCTGGTGCTGGCCGCCGGCTTCGTCATGGTCGACGTGCTGACCCCGGGCAATCTGCGCCGACAGGTCTTCGTCGAGCGGCGGCCCAACGCGGTGGCGGTCACCGCGGCGATGGACGTCTCGCTGGCCGCCATCATCATCACCGCGATTCACGCCAGCTCCGACCGCCTCGGGCAGGGGCTGATCGACACGCTGATCTACGGGCTGATCGGCGTCGCGCTGCAGGGCCTGGCCCTCGTGGCGGTGGAGTTGTTGGCGCCCGGCCACTTCCGCAATGACATCAACGCCGAAGAGTTCCACCCCGCGGCGCTGTCCGTCGCGGTGGTGCTGTTGGCCGTCGGCGGTATCAACGCCGCCGCCCTCACCTGATGGTCACCGAGGCACCCGGGGCCCCGGCTGCCCCCGTCGTCGGAACCCGTTGGCGCGCGCTGCTTCTGGCGGCCGTCGCGGCATGCGCAGCGTGCGGCATCGTCTATGAGCTTGCACTGCTGACACTCTCGACAAGCCTCAACGGCGGCGGCGTCGTGTCGACGTCGCTGATCGTCGCGGGCTACGTGGCGGCCCTCGGCGTGGGTGGGCTGTTGGCCAAAGCGCTGCTGGCGCGTGCGGCCATCAGTTTCATCGCGGTGGAGACGGCGCTGGGTGTGGTGGGTGGCCTGTCCGCAACGGTGCTCTACGTGACGTTCGCGTTCCTTGGCGACTCCGATTGGGTGCTCGGCGTCGCGACGGCGCTCATCGGCGGGCTGGTCGGCGCGGAAGTGCCACTGCTGATGACGCTGCTGCAGCGTGGCCGCGTGGCCGGGGCCACCGACGCCGGCCGGGTGCTGGCCAACCTCAATGCCGCCGACTATCTGGGCGCGCTGCTGGGCGGCCTGGCGTGGCCGTTCCTGGTGTTGCCGTATCTGGGCATGATCCGCGGCGCGGCGGCCACCGGAATGATCAATTTGGCTGCCGCAGCGGTGGTTTCGGTGTTTCTGCTGCGCCGCATCCTGACCCGGCGGGAATTCGTCGCCGCGCTGAGCGCCCTGGTGCTGGCGTTCGCGGTACTGGCGACACTGATGGCGTCCGCCGACGGTATCGAGACGACGTCCCGGCAGCGGTTGTACGCCGACCCGATCGTGGCCTACCAGCATTCGTCCTATCAGGAGATCGTGGTGACCCGCCGCGGCGACGACACCCGGCTGTATCTCGATGGCGGACTGCAGTTCTCGACGCGCGACGAGTACCGCTACACCGAATCTCTGGTGTACCCGGCGCTGGGTGCGGGCGCGCGGTCGGTGCTGGTGATCGGCGGCGGTGACGGCCTGGCGGCGCGGGAACTGTTGCACCAGAAGGGCATCGACCGAATCGTGCAGGTCGAGCTCGATCCGGCGGTGGTGGCGGTGGCACGAACCAAGCTGCGTGACGCCAACGCCGGCGCGCTCGATGATCCCCGAATCCGGCTGATCCTCGATGACGCCATGATGTGGCTGCGGGTGCCGCATCCGGACGTCGTACCGCCGGGTGGATTCGACGCGGTCATCGTCGACCTGCCCGACCCCGACAACCCGGTGCTCGGCCGGCTGTACTCCACCGAGTTCTACAGCCTCATCGCCCGGGTGCTGGCGCCCCAGGGCCTGCTGGTGGTGCAGTCCGGCAGCCCCTATTCGACGCCGGTCGCGTTCTGGCGCACGGTCTCCACCATCGCGTCGGCGGGGCTGGCGGTGACGCCGTACCACGTCGAGGTGCCGACGTTCGGCGACTGGGGTTTCACGCTGGCCCGTCGTGGTCCCCTGCGGCCGGCGCCGATGGTGCCCAAAGACGCTCCGCCACTGCGGTTCCTGACTCAGCGGGTGCTCGACGCTGCCACGGTGTTCGCGCCCGACACGGCGCCGCAGCACCTGCCGCCGTCGACGCTGGAGCACCCGTTGATCGTCGATGACATGCGGCGCGGTTACCGGTAACGCACCGAGCCGACGAGAACGGCGGTCAGCACCGCACTGACCGCATGACGTGCCAAGCCCAGTCCGCTGGCCGCACTCGCGTTGGTCAGCAGGAACGCCACCGCGGCACCCAGTGGCCGCGTCAGCACGAACACGCCCCAGAAACCCGCCGTCGTCGCCCCGCCGAGCCGACGGCACGCCAACACGACCGCGGCGACGGCGACGGCCCACAGCAGGAGCTGCAGCACCGGGTACGCCAAGATGGGGCGCGGCGTCAGGTGGGTCAGTGCAGTGCCGATGCCGAAGGCCACCAACGCAATTGCCCAGAACCAGCCTTCGGAGCGGCGGCTGTCGACAGCGATCAGCGAGGCGATTCCCATCGTGGCATGGCCGGCCGCGACCAGCCCCGCCCCACCGATGAGGCACACGACGGCGATCGCCGCGTACCCCAAGCCCAGCGCGACGTGCAGCCCGTTCGCAATCTCGGTCCCGACGGCACTGGCGGCCAGCATGGCGGACCAGAACGCCCACGGCCGCAATCGGTCACCGCGCAGCTGAACCACCAGCGCTGTTGCCAACGCGGCGACGAGGAGCGTCGTCGCGATCCACCGGCCCAGGTGGTCGTACAGGTAATCCGGCCAGAACACCGATGCCGCGGTGATCAATGTCTTGCTCACCCAGAATCGCGTGGTGATTTCCGGGATTCTGCGGGACACCGGCGCCGCCATCGAGCTCAGAGCGCGTCCGGCCCCTCCGCCAGCAACCGCCGGAAGCCGTCTTCGTCGAGAATCGGCACGCCGAGCTCAACGGCCTTGTCGTACTTGGATCCTGGCGCGTCGCCGGCCACCACGTAGGCCGTCTTCTTCGAGACCGAACCCGCGGCCTTGCCGCCGCGGACCAGGATCGCCTCCTTGGCCTCGTCCCTCGAGAACCCCGTCAGCGAGCCCGTCACCACGATCGACAGGCCCTCCAGGTTCCGCTCGATGCTTGCGTCGCGTTCGTCGGCCATCCGCACGCCCGCGGCCCGCCACTTGTCGACGATGGCGCGGTGCCAGTCGACGGTGAACCAGTCGATCACGGCGGCGGCGATGGTGGGCCCGACGCCCTCGACGGCCGCCAGCCGCTCCTCGGACGCTTCGGTGATCGCTTGCAGATCACCGAATTCCGCGGCCAGCGCCCGGGCCGCCGTCGGGCCGACGTGCCGGATGGACAGCGCCACCAGAACGCGCCACAGCGGCTGCTGCTTGGCCTTGCCGAGGTTGGCCAGCAGCCTGGCGCCGTTGGCCGAGAGCTCACCCTTCTGGGTCTTGAACAGGTTGGTGCGCAACAACTCGTCGGCCGTGAGCTCGAAGATGTCGCCCTCATCGGTGATGACGCCGGCGGCCAGCAGCGCGGTGGCCGCCTCGTAGCCGAGGCCCTCGATATCGAAGGCACCCCGACCCGCGACGTGGAACACCCGCTCGCGCAGCTGCGCGGGGCACGACCGGGTGTTGGGGCAACGGATGTCGGCGTCACCCTCCTTCGACGGCGCCAGCGTGCTGCCACACTCCGGACATGTTGCGGGCATGACGAATTCGCGTTCGGTACCGTCCCGCAGATCGACGACCGGGCCGAGCACCTCGGGGATGACGTCGCCGGCCTTGCGGATCACCACGGTGTCGCCGATCAGCACGCCCTTGCGCTTCACCTCGGTGGCGTTGTGCAGCGTCGCGAGCCCGACGGTCGATCCCGCCACCGTGACGGGTTCCATGTACGCGAACGGGGTGACGCGGCCGGTGCGGCCCACGCTGACCCGGATGTCGAGCAACTTGGTGGTGACTTCTTCGGGCGGGTACTTGTAGGCGATGGCCCACCGCGGCGCCCGGCTGGTGGCGCCCAGGCGGCGCTGCAGGGTGCGGTCGTCCAATTTGACCACCAGACCGTCGATCTCGTGATCGACGTCGTGGCGGTGCTCGCCCCAGTACGCGACGCGTTCGGCAACCGCCGCGATGCCGGTGACGCGGGTGGTGTGGTCGGACACCGGCAGGCCCCAAGCCTTGAGTGCGCGGTAGGCGTCGTGCAGCGATGCGGGCTCGAAGCCTTCGGTGAGGCCCAGGCCATGGCAGATCATGTGCAGCCGGCGACGCGCGGTGACGGCCGGATTCTTCTGCCGCAACGACCCGGCGGCGCTGTTGCGCGGATTGGCGAACGGCGCCTTGCCCTCCTCGACGAGGCTGGCGTTGAGCGCCGCGAAATCCTCGACGCGGAAGTACACCTCGCCGCGGACCTCCAGCACCGCCGGCACCGGGAATTCGTCGGTGCCGGTCAGCTGCTCGGGGACGTCGGTGATGGTGCGGGCGTTGAGCGTGACGTCCTCACCGGTACGGCCGTCGCCGCGCGTCGCGCCACGGACCAGCTTGCCGTCGCGGTAGACCAGCGCCAGCGCGACGCCGTCGACCTTGAGTTCGCAGAGGTACTCGAGATCGCCGCCCAGCTCGTTGGACAGCCGGGCAGCCCAGGCCGTCAGCTCGTCGGTGTTGAACGCGTTGTCGAGCGACAGCATCCGCTCCAGGTGCTGCGCCTCGCCGAACTCGGTCGCGAACCCGGCACCGCCGACCAGCTGCGTCGGCGAATCCGGCGTCCGCAGCTCGGGGTACCGCTCTTCGATCTCCTGCAGTTCACCCAGCAGCTTGTCGAACTCACCGTCGGAGATGATCGGCGCGTCCTTGACGTAGTAGCGGAACTGGTGACCGCGGACCTCCTCGGCCAGTTCCTGCCATTGCCGGCGCACGTCGGGATCGGGTGAGCTCACCCGGTAAGGCTAGCGAAGGGCTGTGACATCAGGCCGCGATGATCCCCGTCGACGTCCCGCACGCCACGAGGACGGTGCACGCGGCCACCGGACTCAACGGAACCTGCGGATCCTCGGTACCGACCAGCGGCGGCAGCGGCGGCATGAAGATCGGCACGAGGCTGGCGCCCGTGACCCCTGTCAGCCTCGCGACGACCTGCGCGACGGCGTTCGTCGCCGCGTACGTCAGGCTGCCGACCAGCTGCACGGGCACGGTCATCGCCTGTGCCAGCGGGCTGATGACGAAGATGTGTTGCGCCGCGATCGACTCCAGTTGCGCCGTCACCGCATCGAACCCTTGATTGAGGAAGTAGGGCACGGACGCGAAGACCGTCCGGACGCCGAGTTTCAGATCGGTGCCGATGTCGGGGTATCCGTACTTGCCGATGACATCCAGCACCGCGGCTCGCAGCGCGGCGTCGTCGTCGATCGGTGTGACCGTGCTGCCGCCCAGGTTGGTGATCGAGACACCGTCGGACTTGGGCGCGGGGGTACCGCCGAACAACGTCACCACCGTCGGCGTGACGTCGACGATCTGGTACTTCAGGTTGACCCCACCGGCCGTGAACAGATTCGGGTTGTTGGCGATGACGAAAGTCGATGTCTCATTGGGTGATTGGAAACCGTGACCGAGGCCCTTACTGGCCTGGTGACCGTGATCGGTGACGACGATGACGGTCCACTGCTCCCCGGTCGCGGCTTCCCAGTCATTGACCTGCTGCATGATCTCGCCGATGTTCTGGTCGACATTGCGCACCGCGTCGGCGTACTGCTGGGACGCGCCACCGTAGTTGTGCCCGTTCTCGTCGACCCCGACGAAGTAACTGAACACGAAGTTCGGCTTGTTCGGGTCGGCGGCGGCGATCGCGGCCTCGGTCGCGTCGCCGACGGCGTCGTCGGTGAGTGACCAGTCGGAGTCGCCTGCGATGTGCGAGATGTTGACGACGTGGTCGGCGCCGACCGAGCCCGACACGGCGATGGCCGAGACGACGTCCCAATTCGCGATGGCCGTGGTCTGGATACCGGGGTTGAAGGTCTCGAGCTGGTTGAAGACCGTGGGCCACTTGTCGTAGACGGCCGGATTGAAGATGTTGTTGATGACGCCGGTCTTCTCACCCCAGACGCCGGTCAGGATGGCGGTCCACGACGGATTGCTGATCGTGGTGTGCCCGACGATGCTCGCCGGCGCCGTGGTGCCGCCCTGCATGAGCTGGAAGAAGTTGGCGTTGGCCGGGTCGGCCAGCACGCGGCTCAGGTTGGTGCCGTCGACGCCGATCACCAGCACGTTGGGCGTGGTATCGGCGAGTGTCGAAACCGGCTGCGGTGCAACGGCACTGGTGGGCTTGAGCGTCTTTCGTTCGAGTTCATCGCGCACCGCAGCCAGGGCCACCAGCACCGATGTCGAGCTGAGCGGCGATACCGGCGCCTGAAGCGAACGCAGGGCCCTGGTGAGTTTGGCGATCGGTGTGGTGGACACCGCGGCCACCTTGACCGTCGGCTGTGCGGCGCTCGCCTGCGCCGCGACGGCGGTGACCGTCGGCGTCGCCACGGACCTGGCCGGAACCGCGGCCGTGACACGCGGCAGGCTCACCCGGGGTGCTGCCTCATCCGCTATGTCTGCCTTGCCGTTGTCGACCTTGCCCTTGTCGGGTTTGTCGGCGGCGGCGGCCTTCTGAACCTTCTTGTCGGGCTTGTCGGCCGTGTCCTTGCCAGCCTTGTCCCTGTCGGCCTTGTCCGCGTGCTTGCTGGATTTCGGCTTCGGCTTGGCCGGTTTGCGCTGCTTCTTGTCCGGAGCGCCCGACGGCGTGCCTGCCGACTGGGATGACGTCGTCGCCCCGGCGGCACCTGCGGTGGTGTCGGCCCACGCCGGGCAGTCACCCCACCCCGCGAGCGCGGTACCGATCCCGAGTGCGACCGCCAGTCCCCCTACCCGACCAATGCATCTTCCCGCTGTCATCCGGAATGTATAACGCGCGACAATTATCGGCCGCACAGGAATCGCGAACCTGACACACAGTCATCCCGAAGGTTGGACACCCGCCGCGCCGCCGCGCGTTACCGTGGCAACGTGCCGCATCCGATCATGTTCGACGACGACGACCCCGGCCTGGCAGAGCTGCGCGCGGTCGCACTGGGCTTCCCCGAGGCCTTCGAGAAGGTGTCGTGGGGCCGGCCGGTGTTCTGCGCGCCCAAGATGTTCGCGATGTACGGCGGCAATTCGAAGACGACGGGCGAGATGGTCGCCTACCCGCATTCATTGCTGGTCAAGGTCGACGAGTCCGACCGCGCAGCACTGGAACAGGATTCGCGGTTCTACTATCCCGCCTACATGGGTCCGTCCGGTTGGCTCGGGCTGGATTTCACCGCGGCGAAGGTCGACTGGCACGAGGTCCGGGAGCTGCTCGATGCGTCGTTCCGGCTGGTCGCGCCGAAGCGATTGATCAAGCTACTCGACGCGCAATGAGGTAGGCCTGCGGCGTGGATTCGGCTCCGTCGTCGTCCGGTTGCCGGACCAGTTCGGCGTAGACGCGAAAACCACTGCTCGACAACAGGTCTGCGACCACCTCCGGCCGACGACGGATGAAGGTCAAGTTCACGGCCTCGCCATCGAAGTCCGTCAGCACCCGCGGCTCGTCCCCGACCTGGAACGCCAACAACAGCACACCGTCCGGCCCGAGCACCCGGTGGAATTCGGCGAAGACCCGCGGCAGGTGCGCGTCGGGCACGTGGATGATCGAGTACCACGCATAGAGTCCGCCGACGCTGCCGTCGGCCACGTCGAGGTCGAGCATCGACCCGACGCGAAACGGCAGACCCGGATTGTGCTGCCGCGCCTGCGCGATCATGTTGGGCGACAGATCGATTCCGGTGACGTCGAGACCGACAGCGGCAAGCGCCGCGGTGGCCACGCCGGTGCCGCAGCCCACGTCCAGCACCCTGCTTCCTCGGCCCACCAGTTCAGCGAAGGCACCGATCATGGCGCGGTCCAACGGCCTGTCATCGAGATGGCTTTGGAAGCGCCTGACGTAGTGCGCGGCCGCGCGGTCATAGCCATCACGTGTCCTCGCCAGAAAGTCAGGCATCGTGATGCCGCCGGTCCGCCGTTGGCTCGTTAGCGCCGAGGATCGTGGTCACCATGCGGCAGCAATCCTCGGCATAGTGGCAGAGACGAGATCTCGGCGCGGCCGCACTGCCACTACCGCGCCGAACCGTCGTCGTCCTCGCGGAATCCCGGCACCCACTTGTCGACGATGTCGGCGTAGTTGATGGTTGCGTCGAGCTGTGCGGCGATGCCGAGCAGACCACCGAGCACCCGGAACATCATGAGGTAGTTGGGCGGCAGGTTCAGCTGGCGGCTGGTCTTGAAAGTGGCGGCGAACTGCTCGCTGCGGATGTCTGCCGCGGTGGCGGCGATGCCCTGCAGCCACTTGCGGCTGAAGTGGAAACTCTTGTGCCGCAACGGTTCGATGTACGGCAGCAGGTAGGCGTTGATCTCCTCGTGCGACACCGTCGCACCCGGTGGGATGAAGCCTTCCTCCCGGAGGTAGGCGGTCATCTCCTCCCACTTCTCGTCGCGCGCGAGCCGCAGGATGGGGCCGGTGGCGCGCGGCAGCCCGCCCTCGTGGACCGCGACGGCACCGAAGTCCATGACGCCGAACCGGCCGTCGTCGAGCAGCATGAAATTGCCGGGATGCGTGTCGACGTGCAGGAGCCCGCAGCGATAGTGCGCGCTGATGGTGACCTCCAGCAACAGGTGCGCGCACCGGTTGCGTTCGTCTTCCGTTCCGCCCGCGATGATCTCGGAGAGCTTGCGGCCCTCCATCCATTCGGTGATGACGACCTTCGGTGACGACGCGACGACCGCCGGCACATAGAACTGCGGATCGCCCGCGAAGGCCTTGGCGAACGCGCGCTGATAGTCCGCCTCGATGCGGTAGTTCAGCTCTTCCTCGGTGCGCTCGATGAGCTCGTCGATGATGCTCTTGACGTCGGCGCCCGGAACCACCTGCTTGAACAGCGTGGTGAGCATCCGCAGCGTCTTGAGGTCGGCGCGCACGGCCTCATCGGCACCCGGGTACTGCACCTTGACCGCGACGCGGCGGCCGTCGCCCCACACCGCGCTGTGCACCTGCCCGATGCTCGCGGAGGCGACGGGCGTGTCGTCGAAAGACTGGAAACGCTCACGCCACTTGGTGCCCAGCTGGGCATCGAGCACGCGGTGCACCTTGTCGGCGGGCAGCGGCGGGGCGTCGCTCTGGAGTTTGGTGAGGGCTTCGCGGTAGGGCTCGGCATACGCCGGTGGGATGGCGGCCTCCATGACAGAAAGCGCTTGTCCCAGCTTCATGGCCGCGCCCTTGAGCTCCCCCAGCACCTGGAAGAGCTGCTCGGCGGCCTTCTCGACGAGCTCGGCGTTGACGTCCTCTTTCGACTTGCCGGCCATGCGCTTGCCGACGCCCAGGACGGCGCGACCTGCGATCCCGGCAGGAAGGGTTGCCAGCTTGGCGGCACGTCCCGTGCGGCCACGGCGGATTTCAGCCATGGCCTCGATCTTGGCTTTCTTAGCCGATCTTGACAACAGCCGCTACGAAACCGGGACAACCACCAGTTCGTGCGGCTGGTTGTTCATCGATACGCAGCCGTCGTCGGTGACGACGACGATGTCCTCGATCCGGGCGCCCCACTGCCCCGCGAAGTACACACCGGGCTCGACGCTGAACGCCATGCCCGGCTCCAGCGTCAAACCGTTGCCCGCCACGATGTACGGCTCCTCGTGGACCGACAGGCCGATGCCGTGACCGGTGCGGTGCACGAACACCTCGGCCAGCCCCTCGGCGGCCAGCACGTCGCGGGCCGCGGCGTCGATCTGCTCGGCCGTCATCCCGGGCCGGACGGCGGCGACGGCCGCCGCCTGCGCCCGCTGCAGCACCGAATACTGTTGCGCCACGACGGGATCGGGCTCGCCGATGCTGTAGGTCCTGGTGCAGTCCGAGTTGTAGCCGGGCTCGACGGGCCCGCCGATGTCGACGACGACGATGTCACCGACCTGCAGTTCGCGGTCGGAGCATTCGTGGTGCGGGTCCGCCCCGTTGGGACCGGATCCGACGATGATGAACGCCACTTCCGAATGACCTTCGGCCACAATAGCTTCCGCGATGTCCGCGGAAACGTCGGCCTCGGTACGTCCCGGCTTCAGGAACTCGGGCACCCGCGCGTGGACGCGGTCGATGGCCGCGCCGGCCTTCGTCAGTGCGTCGATCTCGCTGGGGTCCTTGATCATTCGCAACTGCCGCAGCACATCGGTGGCCAGCACCGGCACCGCGCCGAGGACCGACGCCAGCGGCAGCAGGTGCAGGGCCGGCATGGCATCGGTGACCGCGACCGTGCTGCCCGGCAGCGCCGCGGCCACCAACGCGTAGGGATCGTCCCCGTCGACCCAATCCTGAACCGTCAGGCCCAGTTCCAGGATCGCCGACTCCTTCAGCGACGCCAGTTCCAGCCGCGGCACCACGACCGTCGGCGTCGAACCGTCGGCCGGCACCACGAGTGCCGTCAACCGCTCGAAGGTCTGCGCGCGCGACCCCACCAGGTACCGGAGGTCGTACCCCGGAGTGATGACGAGCCCGGCCAGGCCGGCGGCATGGGCAGCCGCGGCGGCCGAGCGCAGACGCGCGGCATAGACGTCGGTGTTGAATCGCGCTGAGCTCATGGCAATAGGCTAGTGCGATGCTGACCGACATCCGTGACAGGCGGGCCCGAGCATGAGCCAGCCGATCCTGCTCCTCGACGGCGCCAGCATGTGGTTCCGGTCGTACTTCGGGGTGCCGTCCTCGATCACCGCGCCCGACGGCCGCCCCGTCAACGCGGTCCGCGGTTTCATCGACAACATCGCGGCCCTGGTCACCCAGCACCGGCCCGGCCGCCTGGTGGTGTGCCTGGACCTCGACTGGCGGCCGCAGTGGCGCGTCGACCTGATCCCGTCCTACAAGGCGCACCGGGTTCTCGAGGAGCACCCCGACGGCGAGCCCGACATCGAGGAAGTGCCCGACGATCTGACACCGCAGGTCGCCATGATCATGGAGCTGCTCGACGCGTTCGGCATCGCCACGGCGGGCGCCGCGGGTTTCGAGGCGGACGACGTGCTCGGCACGCTGGCGACCCGGGAACAGGCAGACCCCGCGATCGTGGTCAGCGGCGACCGCGACCTGCTGCAGCTCGCCAGTGATGACGGACCTGGAATCAGGGTGTTCTATATCGGTCGCGGCCTGGCCAAGGCGGTGCTGTACGGGCCCGCCGAGGTCGCCGAGACCTACGGCGTCCCGCTCGACCGCGCCGGTGCGGCATACGCCGAACTCGCCCTGATGCGCGGCGATGCGTCCGACGGGCTGCCGGGCGTCGCCGGCATCGGTGAGAAGACCGCGTCGACGCTGCTGCAGACCTACGGTTCGCTGGCCGCGATCGAGGCGGCCGCGCAGGACCCGACGTCCAAAATGGCTGCGGCGCAACGTAAGAAGCTGCTGGCCGCGGCGGACTACATCACGGCTGCGCTGCCCGTCGTCCTCGTCGCGACCGATGCGCCGGTGTCCCTGTCGACAGCGTCCGACGCGCTGCCGCTCGCCGCGCGCGACCCACAGCGCGTGGCCGACCTCGCCGGCAAATACGGCGTCACAAATTCCATCGCGCGGCTGCAGAAGGCGCTCGACAAGCTGTAGCCGCCAAACGCAGAACTGCCCCTTTTCCAAGGAAAGGGGGCAGTTCTGGCGTCGCGCGAGGGGCGTTACTTCGGGCGGCCGACCTCGTACGTGCCCTTGTCGTCCTTGAACGTGACCTTGACGGTGCGCTTGGTGCCGTCGATGTTCACGTCGCAGTCGAACGTCTGCCCGGACTTGACCTCAGGGTCGCTGCCGTTGTTGCACTTGACGTCCTTGACGTTCTTGGCGCCGTAGCCGTTGGTCTCGTCGGTCAGGATTTTCTGCACGCCCGACTGCGCGGCGTTGATGTCGAGCTTGGTGGTGACGAAGAAGCCCGGCCACAGGAACCCGAGGACGCCGACGACCGCGACGATGACGGCGGCCACGACGCCGCCGATGATCATCAGCGTCTTGCTGCTGGCCTTCTTGGCGGCCGGGGCGCCGAACTGCTGGTCGAACTGCTGCCCCGCGGCACCGTCACCGAACTGCGGCTGACCGTACTGACCAGGCTGGCCGTACTGGGGCTGACCGTACTGACCCGGCTGGCCGTACTGCGGCTGACCGTAGGCGCCCGGCTGCGGGTAGCCCTGCTGCGGGTAGCCCGGGTACTGCTGCTGGGGGTAGCCCGGAACCTGCTGCGCCCCAGGCTGCGCGGCACCGGGCTGAACGGCCGGGTACTGCTGCTGGTACTGCTCCGGGTTGTAGGCCGGCTGCTGTCCCCATGCCGGGGCGGCAGTGGTCGGCTGCTCGGCGCCGGACGCCGGCTGACCCCAAGCGGGCTGCTGACCTTGCCACTGCTGTGACGGATCAGTTCCCTCTGGACCGCTCATCGTCTCTCCCTCGGTGCTCTACTACTCGGACGTCATCCGGGCTGCTGGTCAACCACACTACCGGTGCCGCCGTTCCTGGATGACCTGCACGCGGGGCGCGTGTCTGGGCATCACCTGACCCGGCCGGCCTTAGTCTCGCGGTATGACGGACCAAATCCGGCTCGGCAATGCCGTCTTGACCCGCGTCGCGGAAACCCAGGTGCAAATCCCGACCACCCTGTGGCCGTCCACGCCGCCGGAGGCCTGGCACGCCGAGGCCGAACTGCTGGCGCCACGGTTCTGGAACCCCGCGACCGACCTGTTCCGGATCGCGATCCAGAGCTGGGTGCTGCAGGTCGACGGGCTGACCATCGTCATCGACACCGGCGCCGGCAACGATCGGCACCGGCCGCACATGCCGCCGCTGGATCACCTCAGCACGCCGTTCCTCGACAACATGCGGGCCGCCGGTATCGACCCGGCAGCCGTCGACGTCGTGCTCAACACGCACCTGCACACCGATCACGTCGGCTGGAACACCCAACTGGTCGACGGCGCCTGGGTCCCGACGTTCCCCAACGCCCGGTACCTGATGCCCGAGGCCGACCACCGGTTCTTCGCGCCCGACAACCCCGAGACCACCGACGAGATGCGAACGGTGTTCGAGGACAGCGTGATTCCCGTGGCCGACCAGACCGAGCTGTTCTCCGGCGACTATCAGCTGAGCGACTCGGTATGGCTGCGCCCGGCGCCCGGCCACACACCCGGCTCGTCGGTGTTGTGGCTCGATGCCGGCAAGCCGGCCGTGTTCGTCGGCGACCTGACGCACTGCCCCATCCAGATTCCCCGGCCGGACGATCCATGCGCCTACGACGTCAACGCGGCCGAAGCGACTGTCACCCGCAAGCGGGTGTTCACCGAGGCATCCCGGCGGCGGGCGGCGGTGGTGCCGGCACACTATGCCGGCCACGGCGGCGCAACCATCGTGGCGCGCGGCGACCGGTTCATGGTCGACGACTGGCTGGATCTGAGTCCGGCCTGAGCCGGCGGCAGCTCACATGGAGTCGATGGCGACGACACCGCGACGCACCGCGCCGATGGCCCGCTTGGCCGTGGCGCGCAGCTGCGGCGACGGCGCGGCGAGCCGCACCTGGTCCAGCAGGTCAAGCACCTGACGGCACCACCGCACGAAATCACCTGCGGGCAGCGCGTTTCCGTTGCCGTTGTCGGACATCAGCAGCGCCGCGGTCAGATCGCCGTAGGTCGCCCAGCTGTACATGGCCGCGGCGAAACCGGCGTCGGGTTCCCGGCTGAACGGCAGCCGGTGCCGGCGCTCGTCGCCGCGGATGTCGGTCCACAGCCGGCGGGTCTTGGCCAGCGCCCGCCGTACCTCGTCGGTGACCTGCTCGAAGCCCGGCGGCACCGTCGGGCCGTCGCCGCGCGATTCGAACAGCACCGCCGACACGACCGCGGCCAGCTCGGCCGGATTGAGGCTGTCCCACACGCCGCCGCGCAGGCACTCGGCGACCAGCAGGTCGCTCTCGCTGTAGATGCGGGCCAGGAGCCGTCCGTCGTCGGTGACCGCAGGCTCGCCTTCGGCGCCTTCGATGAAGCCCCGCTCGCTGAGCAGCGAGACGATGCGGTCGAAGGTGCGCGCCAGTGAGTTGGTGGCCGCGGCGACTTTCTGCTGCGTCTGGTCGTTGTCACGTTCGATGCGCAGGTAACGCTCGGCGGCGCGCACCCGGGCTTCGCGGTCGGGCAGTTGATGCGCGGGGTGCCGGCGCATCTGCTCGCGCAGGCCGGCGAGCTCCGGATCGATGTCCGGTGTCGCCTCCGTGGCGCCGCGGCTGCGCCGCACCGACGGCACATCGATGCTGTCGGCCGCCCGCAGCAGCGCCAATGCCAGATCACGGCGCACCTTCGGCTGCCGGTGCTCCACCCGCTTGGGCAGCGACATGCTGCCCAGACGCTGCGACGTCCCGGCGTAGTCGGCGGCGGAAATCCTTCCCGCCCAACGATGTTCGGTCAGCACCAGCGGGCGGGGGTCGTCGGCGTCGAACGCCGGCTCCAGCACCACGGCCAGTCCACTGCGGCGGCCCAGGCCGATGGCGATGACGTCGCCCCGCTTGAGCCCGGCCAGCGCGTCGTTGATGCCCTTGCGCCGCGTCAGGCGACCGGCCCGGGACTGTGCCCGCTCACGTTCGGTGATGCTCGCCCGCAGCCGGGCGTACTCGAGCACGGACTCCCAGTCGTCACTCTGCTCGGCGGCAAGCGCGGCGAGCATCCGCTCACCGCGCTTGATGCCGCGCACCAGCCCGGTGACCGAGCGGTCCGCCTGGTACTGCGCGAACGACTGCTCGAGCAACCGGTGCGCCGCGGCCGGCGTCATGTGCTGCACCAGGTTGATCGTCATGTTGTACGACGGCGCGAAGGAACTGCGCAGCGGGAAGGTTCGGGTCGACGCCAGGCCGGCGACCTGGGCCGGATCGGCCATCTCGTCGGTGGCATGCCACAGCACGACGGCGTGGCCCTCGACGTCGATGCCGCGGCGTCCGGCGCGACCGGTCAGCTGCGTGTACTCCCCCGGCGTCAACGGGGCGTGCTGCTCGCCGTTGTACTTGACCAACCGTTCCAGCACGACGGTACGGGCCGGCATGTTGATGCCCAAAGCCAGTGTCTCCGTGGCGAAAACGGCCTTGACCAGGCCCGCGGTGAACAGCTCCTCGACGGTGTGCCGGAACACCGGCAGCAGCCCGGCGTGGTGGGCGGCCAATCCGCGCAGCAGGCCTTCGCGCCACTCGTGATAGTCCAGCACCGCCAGATCGGACTCGGCCAGATCGGCACAGCGCCGGTCGACGATCTCGGCGATCCGGTCGCGCTCGGTCCTGTTGGTCAGCCGCACCGCCGATCGCAGGCACTGCTTGACCGCGGCGTCACACCCGGCGCGGGAGAACACGAACGTGATGGCCGGCAGCAGACCGGCCTGGTCCAGGGTGCCGATGACGTCGGTCCGGCTCGGCGGGCGGTACATGGCGGGCCGACCCCGATGCCCGTCGCGGCCGCGGCCGCGGGGCTGCCAGTCCATCAGGCGGTCCGCCTCGCGGCGATGCGCGATGTGCCGCAACAACTCCGGGTCGACGCGCGCCTTCCCCTCGCCGGGGGCCGCACCCTTGGACAGGTCGAAGAGATCGAAGAGTCGCTTGCCCACCAGCATGTGCTGCCACAGCGGCACCGGGCGGTGTTCGTCGACGACGACGGTCGTGTCACCACGGACCGTCTGGATCCAGCCGCCGAACTCCTCGGCGTTGCTCACCGTCGCCGACAGGCTGACCAGCCGGACCTCGTCGGGCAGGTGCAGGATCACTTCCTCCCACACCGCGCCGCGCATCCGGTCGGCGAGGAAGTGCACCTCGTCCATCACGACGTACGCCAGGCCGTGCAGCGCAGGCGAATCGGCGTACAGCATGTTGCGCAGCACTTCGGTGGTCATGACCACGATGTCGGCGTCGCCGTTGATCGCCTGGTCACCGGTGAGCAGGCCGATGCGTTCGGGGCCGTAGCGGGCCACCAGATCGTTGTGCTTCTGGTTGCTCAGTGCCTTGATCGGGGTGGTGTAGAAGCACTTCCGCCCGGCGGCCAGCGCCAGATGCACCGCGAATTCGCCGACGACGGTCTTGCCGGCGCCGGTCGGGGCACAGACCAGAACGCCGCGCCCGTTCTCGAGCGCCACGCAGGCGTTGGTCTGGAACGGGTCCAGGGTGAACGACAGGCCGGCGGCGAAGTCACGCAGTTGCGGCCCCGGTTCGACCGGGGCCGCCTCCTGCGAGTCAGGTGGCGTCGTCATCGATGGTCAGCCGGGTCGGCGTCGGCACGGCAGATGGCGCATCGATGGGTTCTACCGGCCCGATCGGGGCGGCCTCGTCGTCGGGAACGGTCTCGGCTTCGCGCCTGGCCTTGCGCCGGTCGTGGAGCCGTGCCACCTGGATCGACATCTCCAGCAGCACCGTCAGCGCGAGCGACAGCGCCAGCATCGAGAACGGGTCCGAGCCGGGCGTCACGAACGCCGCGAACACGAACAGGCCGAAGATCAGCCCGCGGCGCCAGGCCTTGAGCTTCTCGTAGGTGAGCACCCCGACCAGGTTCAGCATGATGATCAGCAGCGGGAACTCGAAGCTGATGCCGAACACGATCAGCAGATTGATCAGGAAGCCGAAGTACTGCTCACCGGACAGCGCGGTGATCTGCACATCGCTGCCGACGGTCAGCAGGAACGACAGTGCCGTCGACAGCACCACGTAGGCCAGGACCGCGCCGGACACGAACAGCAGCGCGCCGACGCCGACGAACAGCGACGCGAAGCGCCGTTCCTTCTTGTACAGGCCGGGGGTGATGAACGCCCAGATCTGGTAGAGCCACACCGGGCAGGCCAGGATGATGCCCGCCGCCATGCCGACCTTGAGACGCAGCATGAACTGGTCGAACGGCGCCGTCGCCAACAGCCGGCACTCCCCGTCGGGCGCGATCGACGCACGCGACGACGCCGGCAGCGAGCAGTACGGGCCGCGCAGCCAGTCACCGAGGCTGGGGAATCCGAAGAAGCCGTGCCCGTACCAGAGGAAACCGACGACGGTCGTCAACAGGACCGCGATGACCGCGATCAGCAACCGTGTCCGGAGCTCCTCGAGGTGATCGACGAGCGACATGGTGCCGTCAGGGTTGACCCGCGACCGTCGGCGGCGCGGGTCGAGCTTTCGGAAGATTCCAGTTACTGGCACGTGAGTGTGAAATAGGCCGACCGCCGCGAGCGCTTGGCCCGCGGCGGGATCACGGCAAAGGTCAGGCCGGGTGCTTGTCCGCGGCGTCCGGCGCTGCCTGCGGTGCAGGCGCCGGGTTCTCGACGCGCTCGGCAGTGATCGGGCGCGGCGCAGGCTGCTCCGAAGTGCCGTCCGACTGCATTTCCTTCAACTCGGACTTGAAGATGCGCATCGACTTACCAAGCGAACGCGCGGCGTCCGGCAGCTTCTTCGCGCCGAAGAGCAGCACGAACACCGCGATGACGATCAACCAGTGCCACGGTTGCAAACCGCCCAATTTGGGTCACCTCCAGAAGTTGAGGCCGAGTCTACTCGCCAAGGCCGGGTTCATACGCCGCCAGCGCCGCCACTGCGGACTCCCGTACGCGGTCGGCGAGCGCCGGCGGGTCCAGGACCCGGACCGCCGAACCGAAACCGAGGACGAAACGGGCCATCCAGTCATTCGACGCGTAACTCATCATGGCTTCCCAGCTGCCGTCGGGAATCTCGCGCTGCACTGCCAGCGGGTAGTAGTCGAACATCCACGCCGCCGACGCGTCGATCAGCAGCGTCGCCACCGGAAGCGTCGGGTCCGCGGTCTCGGCCGAGAACAGCGACGTGTCCGGTCCGGCCTGCACCGCAGGCGCCGGTGGCGCGGCCGGTTCGTCGAGTGCGGTCGCGTCGACGACGCGGTCGAAGCGGAACAGCCGCACGCCCTCGGCGGTGCGGCACCACGCCTCCAGGTAGCTGTGATCACCGATCAGGGCCACCCGGATCGGGTCGACGACGCGCTGCGAGACGGTGTCGTGCGAAGCGGAGTAGTACTCGAGTGACAGCGCCCGCTTGTCCCGGACGGCAGCCCGCACCGTCGCGGTCGCCTTGTTCTCGACGTCGCCGGTGACATCCGGGGCCGGCACCGCCGCTGCGGTCGCACCGGCGGTCCCGGCAGCGGCCTCGATCTTGGCGATCACACTGCGCGCCACGTCGGGATCGACCACACCGGGTACGTCGACGAGCGCCCGCAGGGCCATCAGCACTCCGGTGGCCTCCGGTGAGGTGAGCCGCAGCGCCCGGTCCATCCCCGCCGAGAAGATCACCTCGATGGTGTCGCCCTCGAAGTCGAGGTCGATCAGTTCCCCCGGACCGCCGCCGGGCAGCCCGCAGACGAACAGCTGCCAGAGGTCGGCCTCCAGCTGCTTCCGCGTCACGCCGAGGTCAGCTGCGGCCTTGGTGTGACTGACCCGCGGATTGGCCTGGAAGTACGGGACCATGTTCAGCAGCCGCACGAGGCGGGTGGATACGTTGCTCACTTGTGAAGGCTCTCCCCCGCCTGCGCACGCAACCGACCGATTACGTTGTCCCGCAAAGATTTCGGCTCCAACGCCACGGCGTCGGCGCCGTAGCCGGCGACCTCCCGGGCCAGCCGGTCGACCATGCCGATGTCGATGACGATCTCGTCGCCACTGCGACCGCCGCGCACACTCGGTGACGTGCTGAGGGCCTGCCGGCGCAACGCCGTAGCCCGCCCCTCCGCGACCCAGATCCGCGCCTGCTCGCCGGCCGGCCACTCGGCAACCGCGCGGTGCACGATGTCCCGCAGGTTGACACCGTCGGGCCGGGTGACCGCATGGTCGGGCCCGACCGCGCGCACGGCGCCCGCGATGCGCGACACCCGGAAGGTGCGCGCGTCGTTTCGGTCCCGGTCGTGACCGACGACGTACCACCGGCCGCGGTAGGTGACCACTCCCCAGGGCTCCAGGGTTCGGTCGACGTAGGGCGAGCTCCGGTTGGGGCGATGCGCGAACTGCACGGCGCGGCCGGAGTCGATGGCGGACAACAGGATTCCCAGGGCCTCTTCGGAACCACGTAGCCCCTGGGTGGTCCCGGTGGTGATCGCGACGCCCGCGTCGGGCGCGTCGACGTCCACGCCGGCCGCCCGCAACTTGAGCAGCGCACTCTGCGTGGCGGTGACCATCTCCTGCGATTCCCACAGCTGGGTGGCGATCGCGACGACGGCCCGCTCGTCGCCCGTCAGCTCGACGGGCGGCAGCTCGTAGGCGGTGCGGTTGATGCGGTAGCCGTCGTTGACGTCCATCATCGAGGCGCGCCCGGTCTCCAGCGGGATGCCGAGATCGCGCAGCTCGTTCTTGTCGCGCTCGAACATCCGCGAGAACGCCTCGTCGGTCGGCGGGTCCTGGTAGCCGGTGACGTTGGCCCGGATCTGCTCCGCGGACAGATAGCTACGGGTGGACAGGAGCGCGATGACGAGGTTCATCAACCGCTCAACCTTGGACGTCGTCACGCCCAACAGACTAAGTGGTTGCTGTGGACTGCGAGCTGACCGCCGCGCCTACATGCGCGGCGGCAGGGCTCACATGCTGGCGATCAGCCGGTTCACCCGCTCGTCGACCGACCGGAACGGGTCCTTGCAGAGCACCGTGCGCTGCGCCTGGTCGTTGAGCTTGAGGTGCACCCAGTCGACGGTGAAGTCGCGCCCGGCTTCCTGTGCGGCGGTGATGAATTCACCGCGCAGCTTGGCCCGCGTGGTCTGCGGCGGGGTGTTGACCGCCGCGTCGATCTCTTCGTCGGTGGTGATCCGGGCGGCGAGGCCCTTGCGCTGCAACAGATCGAACACGCCGCGTCCGCGCTTGATGTCGTGGTACGCCAGGTCCAGTTGCGCGATCTTGGGGTCGGACAGCTCCATGCTGTAGCGATCCTGGTAGCGCTGGAACAACTTCCGCTTGATCACCCAGTCGATCTCGGTGTCCACCTTGGCGAAGTCCTGGCTCTCGACGGCGTCGAGCTGGCGGCCCCACAGGTCGACGACCTGCTCGAGCTGCACATTGGGCTCGCGGGTCTGCAGGTAATCCACGGCACGCGAATGGTATTCACGCTGGATGTCCAGCGCCGAGGCCTGCCGCCCGCCCGCCAGCCGCACGGCGCGGCGTCCGGTCAGGTCGTGGCTGACCTCGCGGATGGCCCGAATCGGGTTGTCCAGGGAGAAGTCCCGGAACGGGACGCCCGCCTCGATCATCTCCAGCACCAGCGAGGCGCTGCCCACCTTGAGCATGGTGGTGGACTCGCACATGTTGGAGTCGCCGACGATGACGTGCAGCCGGCGGTACTTCTCCGCGTCGGCGTGCGGCTCGTCGCGGGTATTGATGATGGGGCGCGACCGGGTGGTCGCGCTGGAGACGCCCTCCCAGATGTGCTCGGCGCGCTGGCTCAGGCAGAACGTCGCCGCCTTCGGGGTCTGCAGCACCTTGCCGGCACCGCAGATCAGCTGACGGGTGACCAGGAACGGCAACAGCACGTCGGAAATCCGGGAGAACTCGCCGGCCCGCACGATGAGGTAGTTCTCATGGCAGCCGTAGGAGTTGCCCGCCGAGTCGGTGTTGTTCTTGAACAGGTAGATGTCGCCGCCGATGCCCTCGTCGGCGAGCCGCTGCTCGGCGTCGACCAGCAGGTCTTCGAGCACGCGCTCACCGGCGCGGTCGTGCGTGACCAGCTGTGCAAGGTTGTCGCATTCGGCGGTCGCGTACTCGGGGTGGCTGCCCACATCGAGGTACAGACGTGCACCGTTTCGCAAGAAGACGTTGGAACTACGGCCCCACGACACCACTCGCCGGAACAGATACCGCGCTACCTCGTCAGGGCTGAGCCGGCGGTGACCATGAAAAGTGCAGGTCACGCCAAACTCGGTCTCGATTCCCATGATCCGTCGCTGCACATAATCGAGCTTACGGGTTGGGAATGGGTATTAGGTGGGCAACAGGCCGGGCATCACCGAGAGATACCGGCGGCCTGCCGGGCCGCACGCACGAACGCGGTCTTGGTCGAGTCGATGCCGTCGAGATATCCGCCGACCAACGCGGCGTCGCGCAGCAACACGAGTGATGCCGCGATCTGCTCTGGGTTGTCGCGGCCGCCGGCCGCGTCCTGCAGCGCACCGCGAAACCAGTTGCGGTGCCGGGCGATGAGTTGCCGTACCGGGCTGTCCGGCGCGGGGTACTCGGCGGCGGCGTTGATGAACGGACAACCGCGGGTGTGGTACCTCGCGACGTCTTCGGCGATGCCGTCGATCACCAGCTCCAGCATGTCGTCGTCGGGGCCGGCAGCGGCAGCGGCGTCGCGGAAGTAGCCGCGGATGGTCTCGTCCTCGAGCCCGAGGTACGCCTCGACGAGGCCTTCCTTGCCCTTGAAGTGGCGGTACATCGTGGCGCGCGTGACGCCCGCTTCGGCGAGTATCCGGTCGACGCCGACGGCGTGGATTCCTTCGCGATAGAACAGCTCAGCGGCGACGCGGAGCAGTCGCTCGCGTGGCCGTAGGGCCGATTCAGCGACATCCATACCACCATCGTAGTCGCGAGGTAGAACGTTCTTTCTGATTTGGGAACACCTGGCGGACTATCGTGGTTACAGAGGCAGAACGACCGTTCTTTCTACCAGAGGAGACCGCACATGCCCACCACGATCAGCACCCGCGAACAGGCCGACATCGACCGCGCCAACACCTCCGGGCGGCAACCGGTTGTGTTCGTCCACGGCCTGTGGCTGCTGCCGGACAGCTGGAACAGCTGGCGGACGATGTTCGAGGAACAGGGCTTCGTGACCATCGCCCCCGACTGGCCGGACGACCCGTCGACCGTCGCCGACGCCCGTCGCGATCCGTCGGTCTTCGCACACAAGGGCGTCGGCGACATCACGCAGCACTACGCCGACGTCATCGGCGCCCTCGATCGCAAGCCGATCATCGTCGGCCACTCGTTCGGCGGATTGATCACCCAGAAACTGGCCGGCCTCGGCCTGGCCAAGGTGGCGGTCGCGATCGATCCGGCGCCGTTCCGCGGGGTGCTGCCGCTGCCGCTCTCGGCGCTGCGCGCGGCATTTCCCGTCCTCAAGAATCCGCGCAACCGCGGACGGGCAATCGCCTTGACCCCCAAGCAGTTCCGGTTCGGGTTCGGCAACGCGGTCTCGGAAGAGGAGTCGAACAGCCTGTATGAGAAGTACTCGGTCGCCGGGTCGGGCGTCCCGCTGTTCCAGGCGGCCACCGCCAATTTCCACCCGGGCACCGAGGCCAAGGTCGACACCAGGAATCCCGAACGCGGTCCGCTGCTGATCATCTCGGGCGAGAAGGACAACACCGTGCCGTGGGCCATCGCCAAGGCCTCTTACAAGCGGCAGCAGAAGAACGCGAACACCACCGAAATCGTCGAGGTTCCAGGACGTGGCCACTCGCTGGTCGTCGACAGCGGGTGGCGCGAGGTCGCCGACATCGCGCTCGACTTCGTCCGGCGGTTCTGACACCCGACCAGAAACAGCTCCGTCCGCCACCCGCAGTGGGTGGCGGACGGAGCCGTGCCGACTCGGCGGGATCAGAACGAAGTATCCAGGTAGCCCGCGCTCTGGTTGGCCTCGTCGTGGTTGGAGAAGTGCTCACCCAACACGTACGACGAATGCGGATCCGTGCCGTTGGGGATCAGCGGATCGGTGTCGGCACTGGCGATCGGCGCCAGCAGGAGGGCGCCGGCGATGCCGGCCGCGGCCATTGCGGGGGCGATGAACTTGATCGGATTCTTCATGATCGGCGCTTTCTGTCGAAGGGCTCATCCGCTTTCCGGACTGCATTCATCGTCGGCTCCGAACAGGCAAAAGTCGCTACGGCAGGCACCCGTTCCGTATTGCAGCTAGCCGGAAGACGCAGTTGGATGCCAGCGCTGACGACAACGGGCCGGGCGACCGACAAATCTGTCGGCATGATGATCAATCGACGGACGATGCTCGGCGGCGCCGGCGCGGTCGGGGTGGCGGCGCTTGCCGGCGCCGGCGCCGACCGCGCGTTCTCATCCCCCTTGTCCCGCAACGAAAGTCAGGACGCCACCATGACCGACAATGCCGCCCGCTTCGGCAACCCCCGCATCCCGGCCGAACTGAACACGGCGCAGCCGCACATGTTCCACCTCGGCGCCCTGGCACCCACTCAGTTCGAAGGCGGCACATTGCGCCAGGCCTACGAAGGCAATTGGCCGATACTGACCGGACAGGAAGCCAGCGTCGTGATGGTCACCCTGGAGCCGGGCGGCATCCGCGAACCGCACTGGCACCCCAGCGCCTGGGAGATCAACGTCATCACCGGCGGTGTGGCGACCTGGACCCTGCTCGATCCGCTGGGGCACGCCGAGCAGTTCGAGGCCAACGTCGGCGACGTGGTGTTCGCGCCGCAGGGCTCACTGCACTACTTCGAGAACAAGGGCACTCAGAATCTGAGCCTGCTGATCGTGTTCAACGCCAGCACGCAGGAGGGCGAAGACGACATCGGCATCGGCGCGTCCATCAGCAAGCTGCCGCCCGACGTGCTGAGCGTCGTGTTCGGTGTCCCTGCGGACACTTTCACGAAATTCAAGAAGATCGACCAGTCGCTGACCATCATCAAGCGGCCAACCAGCTGAGCCGCCTCAGGCCAACGACAGGAACAGCTTCTCCAGCTCGGCCTCGGTCATCGGGGCACGGCCCTCCTCGACGTTCCCGCTCAGGCACTCACGAAGCCCGGTGGCGACGATCTTGAACCCGGCGCGATCGAGCGCCTTTGATACCGCCGCGAGCTGCGTGACGACGTCCTTGCACTCCCGGCCCTGCTCGATCATCGAGATGACGCCGGCCAGCTGACCCTGCGCCCGACGCAGCCGGGCCAGGACAGCGGCCATGGCCTCCTCATCACCGACCATGTCGCACCTACCTTTCGTTGGTTGGCGGGCCGACCCGCCATACCCCAGAGGGTATCAGCGGGGTTGGTCGGCCTACTTCCAGAACTTCAGCCGGGACGGCCGCTCGGCCTTGGGATGACCGTCGCACCACTCACCAGCCGGTACCGCCGCCTTGACGGCGTCCACATGCATGCCGCAACCCGACCAGGTGGTCTTGCCACACACCGAACAACGCTTGGGTTGACACATGTTCGAGCCTTTCCGGAAAAGCAAGTCGCTTGCCACATTTATACATACCCCACGGGGTATCAGTCAACGCTGTTGCGCATCACATCACATGGCCGTTAATACCCTAGGGGGTATGGTACTCCGACTCGAGTCGGACATACCCGCCGGGGTATATGCGCAGACCGCTCCGCGGTGGATACGTGCCCGTCCGAGCGACAACCAGCCCATCGGTGAAGGGAGACAAACGATGCCGACAGTCCTGGCCAGAATCTGGGTGCCGGCGGTCACCGCGGTGGCCGTCGCGCTGGGTGCGGCGGCGGTCACGCAACTGCGGGGCGCCTTCGGCTCCGAACCGATCTTCACCGCCACCGGCAGCAGTGCCGAGCCACTCGAGCCCACGCACGTCAGGCGCGTCGTCTACGAGGTCTTCGGCCCCAACGACACCGCGGGCAGCGTCAACTACCTCGACCAGAACGCCCAGCCGGTGCAGGCAAGTTTCCGCAGCCTGCCGTGGACCGTCGAGATCAGCACGACTGCACCGGCAACCATCGCCAGCGTGGTGGCGCAGGGCGACGGCGACCGGCTCGGGTGTCGCATCACCGTGGACGGTGAGGCCCGCCAGGAGCACTCCTCGACCGGACGTGATGCCCAAACGTCATGTCTGGTCAAAGACGCATGAGCGGCAACATCGGCGCGGGCGACACCCGCCCGGCGTACATGCGCTTCATCCGGCGATTCGCCTGGCCGATCATCATCGGCTGGCTGCTGCTGACCGTCGCCTTGAATGTGCTTGTGCCACAGATCGAATCGGTGGCGCGTGAGCACGCGGTGACGATGTCGCCGCAGGACGCCCCGGCGTTGATCGCCGCCAAGAAGATCGGTGCGACGTACCACGAGTCGGATTCCGACAGCATCGCGATGATCGTTCTCGAAGGCGACGAGAAACTCGGCTCCGAGGCACACCGCTACTACGACGGCCTGGTGCGGGCACTGCGGTCGGATCCCGCGCACGTGCAACACGTCCAGGACGTCTGGGGCGACCCGCTGACCTCGGCGGGCGTGCAGAGCCGCGACGGCAAGGCGGCCTACGTGCAGCTGAATCTCGCCGGCGACCAGGGCAGCACGCTGGGCAATGAATCGGTCGACCGGGTTCGGGAGATCGTCGAGCGGCAGCCGCCTCCCCCGGGCCTGAAGGTGTATGTCACCGGGCCCGCGCCTCTGACCACCGACATGAACGAGGCCGCCGACAAGAGCATGCTCACGATGATGGGCGTGACGGGCGTCGTCATCATCATCATGCTGGCCGTGGCCTATCGCTCCGCCGCCACCGTGGTGCTGGTGCTGGTCATGGTCGGGTTCGAGATGGGCACCGCCAGAGGCCTGATCGCACTGCTCGGAGACCATGGCCTGCTGAGCTTCTCGACGTTCGTGGTCGCCATGCTGTCGTCGCTCGCCATCGCCGCGGGAACCGACTATGCGATCTTTCTCGTGGGCCGCTACCACGAGGCCCGCCAGGCCGGACAGGACCCAGAAGCGGCCTACTACAACATGTTTCGCGGCACCGCCCACATCATCCTGGGTTCCGGACTGACCATCGCCGGCGCGACGCTGTGCCTGCACCTGGCGCGGCTGTCGTACTTCAAGGCGCTGGGTATTCCATCCGCGCTGGGGCTCGTCGTGGTCGTCGCCGGCGCGCTGACCGCCGCGCCGGCCGTGGTGGCCGTCGCCACCCGCCGGGGCCTGCTCGAACCGAAACGGCAGACCAAGACCAAGGGCTGGCGGCGCATCGGCACCGCCACCGTCCGGTGGCCGGCGCCGATCTTCGTGGCGTCCCTGCTGGTCGCCCTCGTCGGGATCATGTTCATGCCCAGCATGAAACTGAGCTTCGACGACCGCTTCTACATCCCCCGCGATCTGCCGTCGAACGCCGGATACGACGCTGCCGAGCGCCATTTCAGCGCGGCCACGATGAATCCCGACATCCTGATGGTCGAATCGGATCACGACATGCGCAACAGCGGCGACATGATCATCCTCGACAAGCTGGCCAAGGACATCTTCAAGCTGCCGGGAATCGCGATGGTGCAGAGCATCACTCGGCCGTTCGGCGGCCCTACCGAACACACGTCGGTCCCCTTCCAGGTCAGCGCCCAATCGATTCCGATCCAGCAGAACCTGCAGATCATGAAGGACCGCATGGGCGACATCCTGAAGATGAGTGACGATCTCGGCGGCCTGATCGGACCGATGAAGCGGTTGCAGACCCTCGTCGACCAGATGAGCGGATCGACGCAGCACCTGGCCGGCGATGTCCACCAGATGCACACGACCCTGAACGAACTGCGGGACCATCTGGCCGACTTCGACGATTTCGCCCGGCCGCTGCGCAACTACTTCTACTGGGAGCAGCACTGCACCGACATTCCGGTCTGCGCCGCAACCAGATCCGTCTTCGACGCGATCGACAACGTCGACACGTTCAGTTCGGACATGACCACGCTGGGCACCGACATGGACCGCACCGTGGCGCTGCTGCCGCAGATGAAGGCACAGTTCCCGGCCATGATCGCGACGGTGGAGTCAATGCGCGGCACGCTGCTCACCTTGCACAGCAGCTTCTCCGGGCTGATCACCCAGATGTCCGCCATGACCGACACCGCCGGCGCCATGGGCCAGGCCTTCGACGCGTCCCGCAGCGGAGACTTCTTCTACCTGCCACCAGAAGCCTTCACCAATGCGGACTTTCAGCGCGGCCTGGAGCTGTTCCTGTCCCCCGACGGTAAGGCGGCGCGCCTCATCATCACGCACGCCGAAGACCCGGCCACGCCGGACGGCATCGCCGCGGTGCTGCCGACGCTCGAGACCGCGCATCAATCGGTGAAGGGATCGTCCCTCACCGACGCGAAGTTCTACCTTGCCGGCACCGCCGCGATCTATCGGGACATCCAGTCGGGCTCGCAATACGACCTGCTGATCGTCGGCGCTGCCGCGCTGACCTTGATCTTCGTCGTCATGCTGCTGATCACGCGAGCCCTGGTCGCGTCGCTGGTGATCGTCGGCACGGTGCTGCTGTCACTGGGTGCGGCATTCGGACTCTCGGTGCTGGTGTGGCAGAACCTGCTGGGACTCGAGTTGAACTGGATCGCACCGGTTTTCGGCCTGATCATCCTGTTGGCGGTCGGCTCCGACTACAACCTGCTGCTGGTCTCCCGGTTCCAGGAGGAAATCGGCGCCGGACTGAAAACCGGCATCATCCGTTCGATGGGCGAGACCGGGAGTGTCGTCACCACAGCCGGTTTGGTGTTCGCCTTCACCATGATGTCGATGGCGGCCAGTGATCTGAGCTCCATCGGCCAGGCCGGGACGACCATCGGCCTCGGGTTGTTGTTCGACACCTTGATCGTTCGGTCGTTGATGACGCCGTCGATCGCGGCGCTCCTGGGCCGATGGTTCTGGTGGCCGCTGCGGCCCACGCGCCGGATGGCGGCGTCACCCGCACGGCACTCCCCCGCTCCCGTGGGCTGATCAATCGCCCGGTGTCCGCGCCAAGATGGCCAACAGCAACTCGGCGCGGACCCGGGCGATGGCCAGATCGCATCCGAGCAGCGCCTCGGCGGTCTCGATGCGCTTGCGCATCGTGTGGCGGTGCACGCCGACGGCCGCGGCCGCAGATTCCCAGTGCCCGTTGGCTTCCAGGAAAGCCCGCAGTGACGTGAGCAGTCCCGTGCCGAACACCGCGTCGTGGTCGAGGACCGGAGTCAGGACGGCCGCCCCGAGCGCGACCAGCACGTCCCGACTCTCCCCGAACGCCAGCAGTGCGCTGCCGGCCAGTGCGGAGAACTCGATCGGCGGCCGGCCGCATTCCGCAACGGAGGCCGCCAGCCGGGCGTTGTCGACGGCCTCGCCCAGTTTGGCCAGCGGCTGAATTCCGCTGAGGCCCAGCCGAATGGTCCGACGCAATGATGCATCGATCCGGGTCACCAGCGCGGCGGCGATCTCCTCGGCCTCCGCTCCTGGCAACAGCACCGCCAGCCAGTTGTCGGCGCCATGCACGAACGCCGGCTGGCCGGCCTGGTCCAGCTCATCGAGGATCGCGGTGTTCACCTTCCTCAGCAGGTTCGCGGTGTCGGCTTCGGCGTTCGTATCCGAATCCGCCTGGACGACAAGCACCCTGATCCGGCCGCGGTGATCGGCTGCCTGAGCCAGCTGCGCCCAGGCCGGCTCCAGGTTGGCTTCACCGGTGAGAATGAGGCCCAGCGCCTGCTCGTTGAGGCGCTGCTGCGCCTCCTTCAAGCGCACCGGTTTCTCGAAATCCAAGGCGAGCAACGAGTTTGCGTGGCCCAGCAGCACCTGATCGACCGGGCTCAACGCCGTTTCACTGACCACGGCGAGCACCCCGTGCGAGCGGCCACCGACGCGGATGGACTGCTGCGCGACGGTGACACCCTCGGCCAGTACCGCGACAGCCGACGCGGCCCCGGGCTCGATGGCATCACGCACCAGGTTGACGGTGGTGACGTTGAGATTGCGCGGGTGGGACGCGATCACCGTGCCGGACGGATCCAGCACCACCACACTGGCCCGCAGCGCCCGCCCCAGTTCGGCGGCAACCTCCTGCGGACCACCACTGACGACAGCCCGGGTGATCCGTGGCTGCGCCCGGGACGCCCGCAGCACCGCGTCGTACTGCAGCGCCGCGATGCGGGAGCCGACCCGCTGCACGACGGCCGCGAACGGCGTCCGCAACGGAATCTCCAACAGCGGCAGTCCCAGCTCCTCGGCGGCGGACACCAGTTCTTCGGGCACTTCGTCGAAGGTGAGCCCGGTACCGAATCCGACTCCGGCGACGCCACTTTCGTGGAGGCGCCGGAGGTACTGCCGCCGGTCCGCAGCAGCCGGCGGCAGACTGATGCCGGTGGTCAGCACCAGCTCACCACCGGACAGCCATTTGGCCGGGTCAGCCAACTCGGTGGTCAGGACCAAACTGATCTCGCCGCCGACGCCGGCGGCACCGCCGCGCAGCCGGATCCGCAGATCAGCTTGGTCCAGTACCCATCGCACCGGAACCGTCACCGGCATGAATGTACAGAATGTCGAAAAACTCCACCGAAAATCCCGTAATTGTCCGATGCTGAAGAGTGTGTGCTGGCGCACACTAAGGCCGCCAGAGACGTGACGGCCTTCCCAGCAAGAGAGCGACGGTACGAGATGCCCGACGGACTTCTACAGAACTACATCGACGGCCAGTTCGTCGATTCGTCGTCGTCGGAGATCATCGACCTGATCAGCCCGGTGGACGGCTCCGTGGTCGGACAGTCTCCCGTGTCCAACCGCACCGATGTGGACGCCGCGGTGGCCGCCGCCGAGCGCGCTTTCCTCACCTGGGGCAAGACCACGCCCAGCGTGCGGCAACAGGCGCTCCTCAAGCTCGCCGACGCCATCGAGGCCCACAGCGACGAGATCGTCGAGGCGCAGTGTCGCAACACCGGCCAGCTCAAGGCGATGATCGCGGCCGAGGAGGTCGCGGTGAGCGCCGACCAGGTTCGCTTCTTCGCCGGGGCCGCCCGCATGGTCGAAGGCTTGTCCGCCGGTGAGTACATGGAAGGCTTCACCTCCTATGTGCGGCGTGAGCCGATCGGCGTCGTCGGTCAGGTGACCCCGTGGAATTACCCGTTCATGATGGCGATCTGGAAGATCTGCCCGGCCCTGGCCACCGGCAACACCGTCGTCCTCAAGCCCAGCGACACCACTCCCGAGAGCACGCTGGTGCTCGCCCGGATCAGCAAGGGCATCCTGCCCGACGGCGTGTTCAACGTCGTTCTCGGCACCGGCGCCACCGGCGCCGAACTGGTCGACCACCCGGCCCTCGGCCTGGTGTCGATCACGGGGTCTGTCCGTGCCGGTGTCGCCGTGGCATCGGCAGCCGCCCAGCAGCTCAAGCGCAGCCACCTCGAACTCGGCGGCAAGGCGCCCGCCGTGGTGTTCGGCGACGTCGACATCACCAAGGCCGCAACCGGTATCGCGCAGGCCGCGTTCTTCAACGCCGGCCAGGACTGCACCGCCGCCACGCGCGTCATCGTGCACGAGTCGATCCACGACCAGTTCGTCGACGCCCTCGTCGAGGCGGCACAGACACTGCCCCCGGACTCCCCGACGACGCCGACGCGTTCTACGGGCCGCTCAACAACGTCAACCACTTCACCACGGTCAGCCAGAAGATCTCCGCGCTGCCAGAGCACGCCACCATCGTCACGGGCGGAAAGCAACTGGGCGACAAGGGGTTCTACTTCGAGCCGACTGTCATCACCAGCGTCCGACAGGACGACGCCATCGTGCAGGACGAGACCTTCGGGCCCATCCTGACGGTGCAGCCGTTCAACTCCGACGACCAGGCCATCGAGCTGGCCAACGGCGTCCGGTACGCCCTGGCCTCGAGCGTCTGGACGAAGGACCACGCGACCGCCGAAAAGTTCAGCCGTGCACTCGACTTCGGCGCGGTGTGGGTGAACTGCCACATCCCGCTGGTCGCCGAGATGCCCCACGGCGGATTCAAGTACTCCGGCTACGGCAAGGACCTGTCGATCTATGGCGTCGAGGACTACACCCGGATCAAGCACGTCATGAGTGCCCACGACTGATCCGACCGTCGCTTTTCTCCCCCGCGAGTTCTCTCCTCGCGACCCGAATCCACCCTGCCGACAGGAGCGCCTTCGATGTCCGACACCTTCCATCCCCTCGACCCCCTGACCGCACCCGAATTCGCCAAGGTCGCCGAGATTCTCGCGGCCGCACACGGTGTCGGTGAGGGTTGGCGATACACCTCCATCGAGATGGTGGAACCCGCCAAGGCAGCGGTCGCCGCGTTCGACGCGACCGGCACCGTGCCGGACCGACGTGCCCTGGCGACGCTGCTCGACACGTCGAACAACCGCACCTACAAGAGCGTCGTATCGCTGACGGCCGGGTCGGTGCTGTCGTGGGACCACATCCCGGGCGTGCAGCCCAACTTCACCGTCGATGAGTGGGAAGAGGCCGACGAGGTGCTGCGCAAGCACCCGGACGTCATTGCGGCCCTGGCCAAACGCGGGTTCACCGACATGGACCTGGTGTTCATGGACACCTGGACCTACGGCGACGTCGTGATGCCGGAGAAGTACAAGGACCGCCGCCTGGGCTGGACCGACACCTGGGTACGGGCCGCCGACGGCGCCAACCCCTACGCCGGTCCCGTCAACGGCTTCCACTGTGTCATCGACATGAACACCATGGAGCTGCTGGAGATCGAGGACACCTTCACGGTCGAGCGGCCGGAGATGATGGGCGAGTATGTGCCGCAGCACATTCCCGAGCGGATCCGTAACGTCGGCACCCGGGAGCCGCTGCAGCCGCTGAACATCACTCAGCCCGAAGGGGTTTCCTTCACGCTCGAGGGCAACCTGCTGAAGTGGCAGAACTGGTCACTGCGCGTCGGGTTCAACTACCGCGAGGGCATGACGCTGCACGCGGTGAGCTACAACGACAACGGCAACGTGCGGTCGGTGGCCAACCGGATGTCGTTCGCCGAGATGATGGTGCCCTACCGCGATCACTGCGAAGACCATTACCGCCGAACGGCTTTCGACATCGGCGAGTGGGGCATCGGCTTCATGACCACCTCGCTGGAGCTGGGTTGTGACTGTCTCGGCGAGATCCGCTACCTGGACGCCGTGCTGCACAACAGCAAGGGCGAGCCGTACACCATCAAGAACGCCATCTGCATCCACGAAGAAGACAACGCCGTGCTGTGGAAGCACGTCGACCACCACCACGGCGCCGAGGTGCGGCGGATGCGCCGGCTCACGGTGTCGTTCCACGTCACCGTCGCCAACTACGAGTACCTCACCTACTGGCGCTTCTACCAGGACGGCAACATCGAATGTGAGGTCCGCGCAACGGGAATCATGGTGGTGAGCAACTTCCCGGAGGGTCAGGCCCACCCGCACGGCACGCTGGTCGACCACCGTACCTACGCGCCCTACCACCAGCACTTCCTCGTCGCCCGACTCGACCTCGACGTCGACGGCACCGAGAACACCGTGTACGCCAGCGAGACCGAGATCGAACCGATGGGACCGGACAACCCCTACGGACTGTCGCTGCGCCAGCGCAACACCCCGCTGCGCACCGAGGCAGAGGGCAAGCAGGACATGAACTTCCAGACCCAGCGGGCATGGAAGGTCGTCAACGACAACGTCCGCAACGGCATCGGCCCCCCGCCGGCCTACAAGCTGGTGCCCGGCGGCGCCTTCCCGGCCATGTTCGATCCGAACTCCCCCGTCCTGGCGCGCTGCCGCGCCATCGAGCACACCGTGTGGGTCACCCCCAACTCTCCCGACGAGCGCTGGCCCGCAGGTGAATTCGTCACGCAGAGCAAGGAAGACACCGGTCTGCCGATGTGGACCGAGGCCAACCGCTCGATCGAGAACACCGACGTCGTGTTGTGGTACGTCTTCGGCATCCACCACATCACCCGCCCGGAAGACTGGCCGATCATGCCGGCGGACACGGTCAGCTTCTGGCTCAAGCCGGTCGGCTTCTTCGATCGCAACCCGTCGATCGACGTCGCGCCGACACCGCCGAAGGCGTGCCACATGTCCTCCAACTGTGAAGAAGGCTAGCCCGTGAGCAATCCACGAATCGCCGTCGCATATCTCGCGACACCCGGTGGTGACGACGCCGTCGCCGTCGGCGAGCAGATCGCCCGCACCCTCGGCGCCGAGATCGATCTGTGCATGGTGCTGCCGCGCGACCGGTCGGCCCTCGCCACCACGCCCGGCGGCATCCTGCAGCGCGAAGCCGAAAGCTGGCTCGCCGCAGCCGCGGCCGGGGTCCCCAGCGACCTCAAGGTGACGACCCATCTGAGCTTCGACGAGTCCAGCACGGCGGGCCTGATCGCCGCGGCAGAGGCCGCCGGGGCCGAGGCCCTCGTGGTCGGCGGCGCCGGCGGCGGTATCGCCGGCTCGTTGTCCCTCGGATCGGTGGTCAACGATCTGGTGCACGCCTCACCGATTCCGGTGGTCATCGCACCGCGCGGCGCCCGCCTGAAGCGCGACGAACGGATCCGTGAAGTCACCTGCGCCGTCGGCACCCGACCGGGCGCCAAGCTGCTGTTGGACGCCGCGCTGCGGCTCTGCCGGGACACCGGGACACCGCTGCGCCTGGTGTCGCTGGTCGCCGTCGACGACGCCGACGACCTGGAACTGGCCCAGCAGCACGCCCAGAACGCCCTCGACCAGGCGAAAGCATTTCTGCCGGAAGACATTCCGGTCACGTCGCGCGTCGCCACCGGCGCGGGTGTCGAGGACGCCGTCAACAAACTCGGCTGGCATGACGGCGACGTGATCATGGTCGGGTCCAGCCGGCTCGCACAGCCCCGCCGGCTCTTCCTGGGATCGACCGCGGCCAAGATGCTGCGCGTCCTGCAGGTCCCCATGATCGTGGTTCCGAAAGATGAAGGGGCTGATAATGACTGAACAACTGGCCGATTCCGACCTCGCTCGCGTAGAGCGGGAAGAAGGCCTCGTCGCCAAGGGCCTCGCCGCAGGCAGAATCGGCACCATCACCGGGGCAATCCTCGGTATCTCGACCGTGGCGCCGGGCTACACGCTCACGGCCAGCATCGGGCTGATCGTCGCGGCGGTCGGGCTGAAGATGCCGGCCATCCTGATCGCCGGCTTCATCCCGATGTTCCTGACCGCCTACGCGTACCGCGAACTCAACTCACGGGCACCCGACTGCGGTGCGTCGTTCACCTGGTCCACCAAAGCTTTCGGCCCGTATGTCGGCTGGATGTGTGGCTGGGGCATGGTGATCGCCACCATCATCGTGCTGTCCAATCTCGCCTCGATCGGCGTCCAGTTCGGCTACGAATTCCTGGGCAAGGTGCTTCACAACGAGAAACTCGCCACGCTCTCGGCCGACAATGTCTGGGTCAACATCGGGTCCACCGTCGCGCTGCTGGCCATCGCCACCTATATCTCCTGCCGTGGCATCACGACCAGCGAGAAGGTGCAGTACGTCCTGGTCGGCTTCCAGATGATCGTGCTCATCACGTTCTCGATCGTCGCGATCGTGCGGTCGGGCGGCGTCGAAGGACACCTGAACTTCGACATCGACTGGTTCGACCCGTTCACCGGATTGACCATGAGCGCCTTCGTGATCGGGCTCATCGGCTCCATCTTCGCGTTCTGGGGCTGGGACACCTGTCTGACCCTCGGCGAGGAATGCAAGGACCCCACCAAGGTCCCCGGCCGCGCCGGATTGCTCTGCGTCCTGTCGATCCTGCTGACGTACCTCCTGGTCGCGGTCGCGGTGATGATGTACGCGGGGATCGGTGACACCGGCCTGGGACTGGGCAACAAGGACAACGCGGCCAACGTCTTCGGCGCGCTGGCCTATCCGGTCCTCGGCGATTGGGGCGGCCCGTTGCTGTTGCTGGCGGTGTTCGCCTCGTCGATCGCCAGTCTGCAGACCACCGTGCTGCCGGCCGCCCGCACGATGCTCGCGATGGGTACCTACGGCGCCTTCCCCAAGCGGTTCGCCAGCGTCAGCCCCCGCACGCTGTCGCCCGTGTTCAGCACCGTGGTCGCGGGCGTCGTCACCGCCGCGTTCTACACCATCGTGACGCTGCTGTCCGAGCGCACCTTGCTGGATACCATTGCCGCCCTTGGCATCATGATCTGCTGGTACTACGGCATCACGGCGTTCGCCTGTGTGTGGTTCTTCCGCAAGGAACTGTTCCTCAATGCGCACAACATCATCTACAAGCTGGTGTTCCCGCTACTCGGTGGCATCATGTTGCTCTCCGTATTCGTCAAATCGGTGCTCGTCAGCATGGATCCGACGGCCAGCGGCAGCGGCGCGGAGATCGGCGGCATCGGGCTGGTGTTCTATCTGGGCTTCGGCATCCTGATCTTCGGCGCGGTGCTCATGCTCGGCATGCGCGCCACCCA
Source organism: Mycobacterium sp. SMC-16 (assembly GCF_046250085.1). Classification (NCBI taxonomy): domain Bacteria; kingdom Bacillati; phylum Actinomycetota; class Actinomycetes; order Mycobacteriales; family Mycobacteriaceae; genus Mycobacterium; species Mycobacterium sp. SMC-16. Next base: position 2,329,996 of record NZ_CP176427.1, on the reverse strand, counting down.
GCCGGCGTTCTTCCGGGGCGAGACCCTGACCATGGACACTCCCCCGCTGCCCTGAGTGAACTCGGACGCGCCCCGTCATGCTTCGGCATGACGGGGCGCTTCTCTTTTGGCCGGCCAATTGCCCTGTGCGGGTTGACTCTGCGGTCTGGGCGGGAATTGCCGAGTAGCCATGTGCGTAGGCGCAGAGTCAACGCCCGGGCCGAGCATGCCCCTGTTGACCCTGCAACCTGGGCGCGAATTGCCGAGTAAGCGTGTACGTAGGCGCAGGATCAACGCCATCCGACGTTCACCCTGCAACCTGGGCGCGAATTGTCGAGTAACCGTGTGCGTAGGCGCAGGATCAACGCCATCCGACGTTCACCCTGCAACCTGGGCGCGAATTGTCGAGTAACCGTGTGCGTAGGCGCAGGATCAACGCCGTCCCAGGGTTCACCCTGCAACCTGGGCGCGAATTGTCGAGTAACCGTGTGCCAGGGCGCAGAGTCAACGCCCAGGCCGGCGCGAAACCGGTCAGACAAGTACCTCGCTTCAATCACAATGCGCTGCAGGCCATCATGATTGAGGCGAGGTATCTTATTCGGCGGCTGGACGTCCCTGGCTCCAATAACCAGCGGCAGATCGCCACGACGATTGAGCTCAGGGCGCCACACCGCGCGAGGCCGCCGTCAGGCGTCGTAGTCGACCGACACCGTCGGGCTGGTCGGATGCGACTGGCAGGTGAGAATGTAGCCGGCGTCGAGATCGGTGCGCCCGAGGGCGAAGTTCTGGTCCATTTCGACAGTGCCGCCAAGCAGTTTGGCCCGGCAGGTGCCGCACGCACCACCCATGCACGAGTAGGGCGCGCCAATTCCCGCCTGCAGTGCGCTTTCCAGGATCGTGTCGCCCGCGGTGAGACCGAAAGTCTGCTTCTTTCCGGACAATTGGGCGGTGACGGTCGCCGACTGGTGGTCGCGTGCGGGCGAGTCACCGCGGTCGAAGCCGGTGAACAATTCCAGATGGATCCGCTCGGGGTCGACGCCACCCTCGATCAGCGTCTCGCGCGCACCGGTTGACATCGCAGCCGGGCCGCACAGGAACCACTCGTCCACGCTGTCGGGACGAAGGTCGCCCGCGAGCCAGCCGGTCAGGCGTTCCGCATCGATGCGGCCGGACAGCTCCGGGGTATGCCGCGGCTCGGCCGACAACACGTGCCGGATTTCGAGGCGGTCGGCATACCGGGATTCGAGACGCTCGAGTTCGGCGCGGAACATCGTCGACTCTTTGGTGCGGTTGCCGTAGATGAGGGTGAAGCGGCTGTCGGTTTCGAGCTCCATGACGGTTGTCAGGATCGACAGCACCGGGGTGATGCCGCTGCCGGCCACCAGCCCGACGTAATGCTTGCGGTGCAGCGGATGCAGGGCGGAACTGAAGCTGCCGGCCGGGGTCATCACCTCCAGGACGTCGCCGGCCCTGAGGTGCTCGGCCACGAATCCCGAGAATTTCCCTCCCGGAATGTGTTTCACCGCGATCCGCAGCTGGGCTCGCGTGGCCGGCGCACAGATCGAATAGCTGCGGCGCACGCCCTCACCCCCCAGGTCGGTGCGCACCGCGACGTGCTGGCCGGGCTCGAATCGGAACTGGTCCTGCAGTGCCTCGGGAACGGCGAAGGTCACCAATGTGCTGTCTGCGGTGATCGGATCGACCGCGGCCACCGGGATCCGGTGAAACACCGCGTGCGGTGAACTCGAGCGCGCCGGCATCCGCACCGGCAGCAGCCGGCCGAGCTTGCCGTTCAGTTGCTTCCACTCCCGGAATTCGCCGGCGTCGAGACCCTGCCCGAACACCGTGGAGATCGCGGCGTTCCGGTCCAGATAGGCTTCCTCGTTGCGGCGCCAGGTCTTGGTATAGCGGTAGAACGGGACCGACGGGTGCAGGTGGTGCACCAGGTGGTAGTTCTGCGACAGCATCAAAGGGGTATAGAGCCACTCCATCCCGACGCGGGTTCTGGTCGCCCGGTAGCGGTCACTGCGTTGAGTGTCCGCCAACCCGTGGTGCGGCATCCAGTCGAACCACCACGCCAAGACGACCACCGCGATGCGCTGCGGAATGACGAAGACGACGGCCAGCGTCCAGAAGTGGCCCGACATGATCGCGACGATCAACCCGGCCACCGAAATGGCCACGCATGCCAGGGTTTCAGCGACCTCGGCCTTGGGACGACCGCGAACCTTGCGGATCAGATAAGTGCCGTACGAAACGTCGAGTACGGCCCAGCGGAACGGCAGTTGCCACGCCGGCCCATGGGAGGCGAAGGTGTCCGGATCGTTCTCGTCGTCGTTCGAATGCCGGTGGTGCTCAATGTGAATGAACCCGAACGAGGGGAACGAGATCAGCGGCTGGACGAACGGCACAGCCAGCCGTCCGAACAAGCCGTTGACCCAGCGCGTCGAGCTGATGGCATAGTGCACGGCGTCGTGGACGACGGTGAACATCGTGAAGGTCACCACCGCGTTGACCACGATGGGCACCCACATCGGAGCGGCGCCGCCCAGATAAGCGACGGTCGACGTGACGAATGCCGCGGCGCCCGCGAGAAACAGCGCGACAGTCGGCCATGCCAACTTCGGCACCTGCTCGCCCGGATCGGGCAACGCCGTTCGCGCGGCGGGTTGGCTTTCTGCCCGGTCGGCCACTTCGACTGACGACATTCGACACTCCGTCTTTCGGGCAACCCTCGTTGGTTGCGTCTGCCGAAAAACGCTACGGACGGGGCCGACGCGACTGAATGTTCCAACGGGACGTTGATTTGGTATTTTCGGACAGTGGGAATGGCCCCGGTCTGGGCGGTGCCGCGGGGCACCGAAGGCGTCCGCATCATGGTGCAGGGCGCCATCGCGCATGGGATGACAGCCGCCGAATGTCTGGCAGGTAGCGGACTGACCGAAGCCGACCTGGACGACGAGAACGCCGAAATCTGGGCGCATCAGGAATTCGACGTCATCCGCAATCTCATTGCGGAACTTGGCGACAGACCGGGTGTCGGCATCGAGGTGGGAGTGCACTCCACTCTGGGACGGGCCGGCTTGCTCGGCTTCCTGATCCTGGCCAGCCCCAATCTGCGGCAGGGGGTGGAACTGATCCTGCCTTATCTCGCGCTGTCCCCCACGCACCTGCGGTTCTCGGTGGAGACCGACGACCAGTACGGATACCTCGTCGCCGATGACAGCGAATTGCCCACGGACGTCAGGTCATTCATCGTCGAGCGGGACCTGGCCGGATTCGTCGCCGCGACACAGGGCGCAAATTTGGCGCTGACACCGGCCTGGGCGGACACGACACTCGATGCCGCTCGCGCCGAGAAGCTCGCCGAACTGTGGGGGCTTCCGGTATCGGCTGTACGTTCCGGCCAGTGCACCAACCGAATCGCCGCCACCCACGAAGTATTGGAGATGCCGTCGCCGCTCGCCGACGCCAATACGGCGCGCAAGATCGAGCAGCAATGCCGGGACCTGCTCGAGCGCAGGCTCTCTCGCGTCGGCGTGGCGGGCCAGGTGCGGAGCCGGCTGCTGCACAACCCCGGGGAACTGCCGTCGATGCCGACCATCGCCGACGAATTACACATCGACCAGCGCACCCTGCGCCGTCGGCTCGCTGCCGAGGGCACCTCCTACCGCGCGTTGCTCGACGAGGTCCGCCGCCAGCTGGCCCTCGAGCTGCTCCAGCAGAACCTTTCGGTCGAGGAGATCTCCCGGCACCTGGGGTACGCCGAAACGGCCAATTTCACCCACGCTTTCAAGCGCTGGGAAGGCACGGCACCGAGCTACTTCCGCAGGCCGCGCTAGCCCCGCGCTGGTCGGCTTCCGCAAGCGCTCGTACCCCACGACAAAATGGCGTGCTCGATGCGCTCGAAATCGACAAAGTGGACATAGTTATCCGCGCCACAACCGCAGAGAATCAGCAGTACACAAGCCGTTCGATCACCAGGAGCAACCGATGACCGACATCACCTATCGACTGGCGCAGAAGCGCAACATCGTCACCGCGCTGCCCGGTCCGCGATCGGCCGAGATGTCGGCGCGCCGCCAGGCCGCGGTGGCGGGTGGCGTCAGCTCGTCGGCACCGGTCTACGCCGCGGACGCGGACGGCGGCGTCATCGTCGACATCGACGGCAACTCACTCATCGACCTGGGTTCGGGTATCGCCGTCACCAGCGTCGGCGCATCGCACCCGGGTGTCGCCGCTGCCGTGGCTCAGCAGGCTTCGCGCTTCACCCACACCTGTTTCATGATCACGCCGTACGAGGGCTACGTGGAACTCGCCGAGCGGCTCAACGCCATGACCCCCGGCGATCACGAGAAGCGCACCGCATTCTTCAACTCGGGCTCCGAGGCCGTCGAGAACGCTGTCAAGGTCGCGCGGCTGGCCACCGGCCGACAGGCCGTCGTCGCCTTCGACCACGCCTACCACGGCCGCACCAACATGACCATGGCGCTGACCGCCAAGGCCATGCCCTACAAGACGCAGTTCGGACCGTTCGCGCCGGAGATCTACCGTATGCCGGCGTCGTACCCGTACCGTGACGGGCTGACCGGCGAGGCCGCCGCCAAGGCCGCCATCAGCCGCATCGAGACCCAGATCGGTGCCGCGTCGCTCGCCGCGGTGATCATCGAGCCCGTGCAGGGCGAGGGCGGTTTCATCGTGCCCGCGCCGGGATTCCTTGCCACCCTTGTCGATTGGTGCAAGGCCAACGGCGTCGTCTTCATCGCCGACGAGGTGCAGACGGGCTTCGCCCGTACCGGATCGTGGTTCGCCTCCGAGCACGACGGCATCGTCCCCGACATCATCACCATGGCCAAGGGCATCGCCGGCGGCATGCCGCTGGCCGCCATCACCGGCCGGGCCGACCTGCTCGACGCCGTGCACCCCGGCGGCCTGGGTGGCACCTACGGCGGTAACCCCGTCGCCTGTGCCGCGGCCCTCGCCACGCTCGACGCCATGGCCGAGATGGACCTTCCTGCCCGCGCCCGCGCCATCGAAACCGCGGTCGTGCCCAAGCTGCAGGCCCTGACCGACACCGGAGTGATCGGTGACGTCCGTGGCCGCGGCGCCATGCTGGCCATCGAGATCGTCAAACCGGGTACCAATGAGCCGGATCCGGTTCTCACGAAAGCCATTGCGGCAGAGGCCTTCAAGCGCGGCGTCATCCTTCTGACCTGCGGCTCGTACGGAAACATCATCCGCCTGCTCCCGCCGCTGGTCATCAGCGACGAGCTGCTCGACGAGGGCATCGCCGTCCTGGTAGACATCGTGCGCGAAATGGCGGCAGCCCGATGATCGACCGCACCACACTGCTGCAGTCCATGCCCACCGAGCTGTGGCTCGGCGGCCTGCAGGTCCCCGCGTCCACCGGAGCCCGGTTCGCCGTGCACGACCCGGCCACGGACGCCGTGCTCATCGAGGTCGCCGACGCCGCACCCGCCGACGGTGCCCGCGCCCTCGACGACGCCGTCGCCGCGCAGGCGTCCTGGGCCGCCAACCCAGCCCGGGAACGTGCCGAAATTCTCCGGCGCGCTTGGGAACTGGTCATGGAGCGCCGCGACGACTTCGCCCTCACCATGACCCTCGAGATGGGAAAGCCCCTGGCCGAGAGCCAGGGTGAGGTCAACTACGGCGGCGAGTTCCTGCGCTGGTTCGCCGAAGAAGCGGTCCGGATCAACGGCCGCTACACGCAGTCACCCACCGGCACCGGCCGCATCCTGGTCACCAAGCAGCCCGTCGGGCCGACCCTGGCGATCACGCCGTGGAACTTCCCGCTGGCCATGGGCACCCGCAAGATCGGCCCGGCGCTGGCTGCCGGTTGCACCATGATCGTCAAGCCCGCAGCCGAAACCCCGCTGACCATGCTGCTGCTGGGCCAGGTGTTCGCCGACGCCGGCCTGCCCGCCGGCGTGCTGTCGATCCTGCCCACCACCGATGCCGCCGGCCTGACCGGCCCGCTGCTGGCCGACCCGCGCCTGCGTAAGCTGACCTTCACCGGTTCCACCGGTGTCGGCCGGAAGCTGTTGGCGCAGTCCGCAGATCGGGTGTTGCGCACCTCGATGGAACTCGGCGGCAACGCCCCGTTCGTGGTGTTCGACGACGCCGATCTGGACGCCGCGGTCGACGGCGCGATGGCCGCCAAGATGCGCAACATGGGTGAGGCCTGTACCGCCGCCAACCGCATTCACGTCGACAACGCCGTGCGCGCCGAGTTCACCGAGAAGCTCGCCGCCCGCATGGCCGCACTGGCCACCGGCCCGGGCGACCAGGCCGGCAGCCAGGTCGGTCCGCTGATCACCGCCAAGCAGCGGGCGACCGTCGACGAACTGGTGCAGGACGCCGTCAACAAGGGCGCGACGGTGGCGACCGGCGGCAAACCCGTTGAAGGCGAAGGCTTCTTCTACCCGCCGACGGTGCTCGCCGACGTGTCAACCGATGCCCGCCTCCTGCGCGAGGAGATCTTCGGGCCGGTCGCCGCGATCATCGGATTCGACGGCGAACAGGCCGGCATCGATGCCGCCAACGACACCGAATACGGCCTGGCCGCCTACGTCTACACGCAGGGCCTGGACCGTGCACTGCGGGTCGCCGAGGCAGTCGAGGCCGGCATGGTGGGCGTCAACCGCGGCGTCATCTCCGACGTGGCCGCGCCGTTCGGCGGTATCAAGGAATCCGGCATCGGCCGTGAAGCCGGCAGCGAGGGCATCGAGGAGTACCTCGAGACCAAGTACATCGCCCTTCAGTAGGTGCGCCGCAACAACTTTCCCCTCTCCCTCCACACACAGACATCCAAGTAAATAGACCGGAGTAGTCCTCCCATGCAGAATTCCGCTGCCCGGGTGTCTTTCGACGCCGACGGGCTGAACAACCACGCCCAAATCCAGTGGCCCGGGCATCCGCCGTTCCTGGCCGACGTCTGCGCGATGTTCGAGTCGTTCGGCCTGCGCGTCGCCTCGTACCACCACTCCGACGATGCCGGGCACTGCTACGAGTTCGGCGATCTCTCGCTGTCCGAGGCGACACGTGACCTGGTCGCGCAGGCCTGTGAGGCCGCCATCGCGGGGCGCTGGAGCGTCGACCGGTACGCGATGCTCATCGTCGCGGCCGGCATCGACTGGCGCCGCGCGGTGCTGATCCGCGCGGCGTGCCGGTTCCTCCGGCAGACGGGCCTGGGATTCTCCGAGGACTACATCATCGAATCCCTGGTCGCCGCACCCGGTTTCGTGAACGCATTGCTGGCGCTGTTCGACGCCCGGTTCAACCCGGACGCCACCGCTGACGTCGAGCAGCCGGATCGAGAGGTCGCCGGTCTCGTGGATGCCGCCACCTCGCTGGACGACGACCGGATCCGGCGGGCACTGCACGCCTTCGTGGCGGCGACACTGCGCACCAACTGGTTCCAGGTCGGCGTCGACGGCCTACCCAAGGACTACGTGTCGTTCAAGATCGACTCGGCGCGCCTGTCGATCACCGGACCTGTTGTGCCCTACCGCGAAATCTTCGTGCACTCCGACACCGTCGAGGGTGTGCATCTGCGCAGCGGCGCGATCGCCCGCGGCGGCCTGCGCTGGTCCAACCGGGCCGAGGACTTCCGTACCGAGGTCATGGGCCTGATGAAGACGCAGGCCGTGAAGAACGCCCCGATCGTGCCGACCGGCGCCAAGGGCGCCTTCGTCTTGCGTTCTGCCACTGTCGATCCCGCGGACGGCTACCGCACCTTCATCCGCGGCCTGCTCGACGTCACCGACAACATCGTCGACGGCACCATCCGCCATCCCGACCGCACCGTGTGCCCCGACGGCGACGACGCCTATCTCGTCGTGGCCGCCGACAAGGGCACCGCCACGTTCTCGGACCTGGCCAATTCCATTGCCGCCGAATACGACTTCTGGCTGGGCGACGCCTTTGCCTCGGGCGGGTCGGCCGGGTACGACCACAAGGCCATGGGCATCACCGCCCGCGGCGCGTGGCTGTCGGTACGGCGGCACTTCGCCGAGGCCGGCCATGACATCGACGCCGAACCGTTCACCGTCGCCGGCATCGGCGACATGTCGGGTGATGTGTTCGGCAACGGAATGCTACTGTCCCGCAACATCAAACTGGTCGCCGCGTTCGACCACCGGCACATCTTCCTGGATCCGAATCCGGATACGGAGACCTCGTACGCCGAGCGCGAGCGCCTCTTCCGGCTCCCCCGATCCAGCTGGCAGGACTACGACCCGGCGCTGATCTCGTCGGGCGGCGGCGTGTGGTCACGCACCGCCAAGTCGATTCCGCTGTCGGATCAGGTCCGGGCCCGCCTGGGCATCACAGCCGCCGAATGCACGCCCGACGAGCTGATCAGCGCGGTGCTGCGGGCACCGGTCGACCTGCTGTGGAACGGCGGCGTCGGCACGTATGTCCGCGCCGACGACGAGACCGACGCCGACGCCCAGGACAAGGCGAACGACCGCGTACGGGTCACCGCATCGCAGTTGCGCTGCAAGGTGATCGGCGAGGGCGGCAACCTCGGGCTGACGCAACAGGCCCGGATCGCGTTCGCGCTTCGCGGCGGCCGGGTCAACGCCGACTTCATCGACAACGCCGCCGGGGTCGCCACCTCCGACCTCGAGGTCAACCTCAAGATCGCACTGGACTCCGGCACCATCGCCACCGCCCGACGCAATGCGCTGCTCGCCGGTGCCACCGACGACGTCGCCGCACGGGTCCTGGCCGACAACGCCGACCAGATCCTCGCGATCAGCATGGCTGCCGCCGAGGCCGGCTCGCTGTTGGAGCGGCACGTCCGGCTCATCGGCAACCTGCAGGACGTGGCCGGCGTCGACCCCGATGTCGAGGGGCTGCCGTCGAAGCAGGAACTGGATCGCCGCCGGCTCGTCGGACTCGGACTCACCCGCCCCGAAATCGCGGTGCTGCTGGCGCAATCCAAGAACCTGGTGTCGCAGGAGCTGTTGGCCTCCGGCGTTCCGGATCACGAGATGTTCGTCGGCCGCCTGGAGCAGTACTTCCCGGCCACCATCGCCGAGCAGGCGCGCGCCGAGATCGCGAACCATCCACTCCGCCGCGAGATCGTCGCGACCTCGGTCGCCGGTGAGCTGATCAACCGCGTCGGTCCCGGCACGATCTACCGTATGCAGGAGCGACTGTCGGTGAGTACGGCCGACGTGGCGATGGCGTACGCGACGGTGCGCGACATCCTCGATCTCGACAACCTGTGGTCCGAGGTGCTGACCGGTAAGACCGATGAGAGCGGGCGCATCCAGGCGCTGCTGGAGATCCGGGAACTGCTCGAGCACCTGACGTCGTGGGTGGTGCGCAACGGCGCGGGCAACCGCGACCGGGTGAGCGCCGCGGTCAGCCGGTTGATGGCGGTCAGCTCTTCTTGAGCTCCTCGGCGAGCATCACGATGATGCCGCTGGGCCCACGGACATACGTGAGCTTGTAGATGTCTTCGTAGGTCGCCACGCCGCGCAGCGGATGGCAGCCGTGCCGCGCGGCGATCTCGAGGGCAGCGTCGATGTCGTCGACCGAGAACGCGACGCGGTGCATGCCGATGACGTTGGGGCGGGTGGGCCCCGACTCGATGGCCTCGGGATGGATGTACTCGAAGAGCTCGATGCGGCCGTGACCGCCCGGCGTCTCGAGCATCGCGATGTTGGCGTGGTTACCGTCGAGACCCACCGCGGTTTCGGTCCATTCGCCGCTGACCGTGGCACGGCCGACCACCGTCAGCCCCAGGTCGGTAAAGAACGCGATGGTCGCGTCGAGATCGCGCACGGCGATGCCGACGTTCTCGAGTTTGATGGCCATGCGGACGATGGTACCGAGTCGGACCGAGCCTCACCGGTCGGCTTCTAGCCCGTGACCCTGCCCTTGCACTGCTCGTCACGCCAGTTCTGCCAGAGCACGTTGGCAATGGTCGGAGGACCAGCCATGAATCTCATGGTGATGAATTCATCGGTTCCGGGCTTGATCCATGAGTACGGGCCGCCGGTGTAAATGGTGCACTGCTGCCATCCTTTACGCAGCAGACCGCCATCGGCCACCGCAAATATCGTGTTTCGGATCGGGATGTCTTTCCGCGAGTCCAGGCGGTCGCCCTTGTAGCCCCATGCCTCACGTGACGAGGTCTTGCTGTAGCTGCTCTGAACTAGCCAGGTAGCCGCCGGCATGTCGATCCCGAGCAACTTCGACTTGTTGTCCCGGGTGGTGGTCGTCGGGGTCGATGACGCCGACCGCCGTTTCTCCAGATTCTCACGAACCGTTTCGCTGGCGATCCGGTCGGTCTCCACGACACAGCCCGTCAGCACCACGGGGCCGACGATGGCGGCCAAAGCGAGTGCAGCAAAGCGACTCTTGATGGCTCCTCCTGACGTAGGTGACTGAATCAAGAGGTTAGGAGCAAATCTTGCCGATGGGAAGGGGCACCAACAGGGCTGCTACTCGCCCATCGCCGCCGGCTGGTGCTGCGTGATGCAGTGGATGCCGCCGCCGCGCTCGAACAGCGGCCGCGCGTCGACGCTGACCACGCGCCGGCCGGGATACTGCTCGGCCAGGATCGCCGCCGCGTCGGCGTCGCGCGGATCACCGAACGCGCACGCGATGACGCCGCCGTTGACCACCAGGTGGTTGATGTAGCTGTAGTCGACGTAGCCCTCGGCATCGGTCAGCAGGTCCGGTGCGGGAAGTTCGATGATCTCCCACGGCCGGCCCGCGGCGTCACAGGTCTCGGCGAGGGCCTCGCGAATCTCCTTGCACACCAGGTGGTCCGGATGCACATCGGAGCGCTGCGCATGCAGCAGCAGGCGCCCCGGTGACGTGATGGCCGCGACGATGTCGACGTGTCCGCGGGTGCCGAAGCGCTCCGAGTCGCGTGTCAGACCACGCGGCAACCACACGGCGTGGGTGGCGCCGAGGGTGCGGGCCAGTTCGGCCTCGATGTCGGCCTTGGTGGCGCCGGGATTGCGGCCGGGGTCGAGTTGGACGGTCTCGGTGACCAGCACCGTGCCCTGCCCGTCGACCTGGATACCGCCGCCCTCGTTGACCAACGCCGAACTGATCACCGGAACGCCGGCCCAACCAGCCACGGCGGCACCGATTTTCGCGTCACGATCCCAGCGTGCCCAGTCCTGGCCGCCCCAGCCGTTGAACACCCAGTCCACCGCGGCCACCGAACCGTCGGCGGCGTGCACGAAGGTCGGGCCGATGTCGCGCATCCAGGCGTCGTTGAGCGGCGCCTCGACGATGTCGACCTCGGCGGACAGATACCGCCGCGCGGCAGCCGTCTCCGCGGGGTCAACCACGACGGTCACCGGCTCGAACTCCAGCACCGCGTGGGCCACGGCAGCCCATGTCGAGCGCGCCTCGTGGTGTTCGGTTTCGTTGTCCCCCAAGGAATATCCTTCGGACGGGAACGCCATCCACACCCGGTCCTGTGGTGCACTCTCCGCAGGCATCACGTAGTTCGTCATTTCACCACCGCGGTGGCCTCGTGGCCGGCGCCGTACGGACGTTGCGCGTCGACCGGTGCGGTCAGCGCGCCGTAGCTCTCGGGCCGGCGGGTCAGCAGGAACGGGAACAGCTCCAGCCAGTCGCGGCGCTGGTCGAGGTCCAGATCGGCGACCAGCACCGCCTCCTCGTCGCGCGGCGCCTGCACCAGCACCCGGCCATAGGGGTCGGAGATGAACGACGAGCCGTAGAAGGTCACGGTGCCCTCGTCGCCAATTCGGTTGGGCACCACCATGAAAAGGCCGCTGTTGATGCCGTTGGCGACGATGACCTGCTGCCACAGCGGCTGCGTGTCGAACGCCGGGAAGACCGGTTCGGATCCGATGGCCGTCGGGTAGACGACGATCTCCGCACCGCCGAGCGAGTAGTTGCGAGCCACCTCGGGGAACCATTCGTCCCAGCACGTCGGCATTCCGAGCTTGGCGCCGAGTCCCTCCGGCTCGTAGACCGGGTACGGGTTGCCCTCGGCAGGACCGGCCCGGAAGTAGGTGTCCTCGTAGTAGCCCGCCGAGATCGGGATGTGCATCTTGCGGGTCCGGCCGGCGAGCTCGCCCGACGGGGAGACCAGGATCGCCGTGTTGAAGCCCAAACCGTCTGCCGCCGGCGACTTTTCGTAAAGCGACGCGTGCACGAAGATGCCGTTGGCGCGGGCCGCCTCGGCGGCGAGTGCGAACGTCGGTCCGTCGAGGAGATCTTCGGCGGTATCCCCCGGGTTCGGGCCGGCCGGGGTGTCGGCGGGATACCGCAGCAGGGTGATCTCCGGCAGGCAGACCAGCGCGGCGCCCTCTCCGGCCGCGCGGTCGATGCCGTCACGCAGCACCTTGGCGAGCTCATCGGCATCGGGACGCCAGCGGTGCTGCACCAGGCCGACCCGCACCGGCGGGCGCGTCGACTCGGTGCTGCGGGACAGCGACTCGGGTGCGGTGGCGGTCAGGGTGATCATCAGCTGGACTCCTAAAACGAATTTGATTCGTTTTATTGTGACCCCACTTACCCCCGGTTGTAAAGAGGTAGTAGACATATGCCATGGGCCGACCTTCCAAACCGCTGCTTTCGACGGATCGCATCGCCAGCGCAGCAATGGATTTGGTCAACAAGACCGGCGGCTTCACCGTGCCGGAACTGGCCCGGGCCCTCAAGGTCAGCCCGTCATCGCTGTACAACCACGTCGCGGGACGTGAACAGATCGTCGAGCTGCTGCGCGAACGGGCGATGTCCGACGTCGCGCTGCCCGCCGACGACCCGCAGCGGCCGTGGACCGACGTCGTCGCCGACATCATGCGGTCCTACCGCCAGAGCTATGCCCGCTACCCGCGGCTCATTCCCCTACTGACCTCGCACGCGGTGAACAGCGACCACGCCCTCACCATGTACAACGTGCTGGCCGTCGCGTTCGACCGGGCCGGGTTCGATCCCGCGGACACGTTGCGGGCCATCACCCTGATCGACTCGTTCGTGCTGGGCTCGGCGCTCGATGTCGCCGCGCCCGACGAACCGTGGCAGGCGGGCGCCGATGTCGCACCGGAATTCGCGGCCGCACTGGCCACCGGCACCACCAAACCCGAACGCGCCGATGACGCCTTCGAATTCGGCGTCAGAGTGCTACTCCGCGGACTGGCGGCGGTCCCGTCGGCCGAGTGATTACTCGGCCGCGTCGCCCTCGGGCTTGCTCTCGCCGTCGGTGGCCTTGTCCCCGTCCTCAGCTTCCGCCTCGGTCTTCGGCAGAACCGCATCCAGCGCCGCACCGGTGATCCGGCGGAACGCGCGGCGCGGCTTCTTGGCGTCGAGGATCGCGACCTCGAGCGTCGCTGCCCCCAGCACGCGATCGCCGGCCCCGGCGTGCAGCGCGTCGACGGCGATCTTCACCGCGTCGGCCAGGCTCGCGTTCTCCTGGTAGGAGTCGTTGAGCGCGGCGATGATCGGCTCGGTCGTACCACCCATGACGACGAAATGCGGCTCGTCGGCGATCGACCCGTCGTAGGTGATCCGGTACAGCTCAGGAGCTTTCGTCTCGCCGTGATGCGCGACCTCGGCGACACACAGCTCGACCTCGTAGGGCTTGGCCTGCTCGGTGAAGATGGTGCCGAGGGTCTGGGCGTAGACGTTGGCCAACTGGCGGCCGGTGACGTCGCGCCGGTCGTAGGCGTAGCCACGGGTGTCGGCGAACTGGATGCCGCCGCGACGCAGGTTGTCGAACTCGTTGAACCGGCCGACCGCCGCGAAACCGACGCGGTCATACAGCTCGCTGACCTTCTGGAGCGAGCGCGACGGGTTCTCCGCCACGAACAGCACGCCCCCGTCGTAAGCCAGGACAACCACGCTGCGACCCCGCGAAATGCCTTTGCGCGCAAGCTCGGAACGTTCCCGCATCGCCTGTTCGGGCGAGATGAAATACGGAAAGCTCATCAGGCATTACCTCTCGCGCGGGTCCGGTTGGCGATGACTTCCCGGGCCAGCGCGGCGATACGCTCCTCGGTGACCTCTTCGGCGCCCTCGGCACCGATCAGTACCGCGGTCGGATAGATGCCACGTGTCAGATCCGGTCCGCCGGTGGCCGAATCGTCGTCGGCAGCGTCGTACAGCGACTCGATGGCGACCTTGAGCGCCGAATCGGCGTCGGTCACATGCGAATACAGCTTCTTGATCGACGACTTGGCGAACAGCGAGCCCGAGCCCACCGACTGGTAGCCCTCTTCCTCGATGTTCCAGCCGCCGGCGGCGTCGAACGAGACGATGCGGCCCGCATTGCCCGGGTCGGAGTCGTCGAGGTCGTAACCCACCAGCAGCGGCAGCGCCACGAAGCCCTGCAGGGCCGCGCCGAGATTGCCGCGGACCATGATGGCCAGCCGGTTGACCTTGCCGCGGAACGTCAGCGGCACGCCTTCGAGCTTCTCGTAGTGCTCCAGTTCGACGGCGTACAGCCGCGCGAACTCCACCGCGATGGCCGCGGTGCCGGCGATACCGGTCGCGGTGTAGTCGTCGGCGATGTGCACCTTCTGCACGTCACGGCTGGCGATCATGTTGCCCTGCGTGGCGCGCCGGTCACCCGCGATCAGCACGCCGCCGGGGTACTTGATCGCGACGATGGTCGTGCCGTGGGGCAGGTCGGCACCGGATCGAGGATCACCCGCTGAAGCCCGATTGCCCGTCACGTCTCCCACCGGCAGCAGGTGGGGCGCCTGCCGGCTGAGAAAGTCCGAAAACGAGGACAGGTTCAGGTGGGGTGAGGTGACATCCAGTCGATCAGAGAAAGGCCCGAACGCTGCCGTCACTGGCCGCCCTTTTGGACGTATGCGCGCACGAAGTCCTCAGCGTTCTCTTCCAGCACGTCGTCGATCTCGTCGAGCAGGTCGTCGGTGTCCTCAGCGAGCTTCTCGCGACGTTCCTGACCTGCGGCAGACGGGCCGGAGAGGTCGTCGTCCTCGCCGCCGCCGCCACCGCGCTTGGTCTGTTCCTGAGCCATCGCCGCCTCCTGATTGCTCGATTCTCTGACTTCACACTACCGGTCCGCGCCCGGGTTCCCCGGGAACACAAGCAGTTACGTCGTGAGCTGCTCCACCAACTCGACCGCGCTGTCCACTGAATCGAGCAACGCACCGACGTGGGCCTTGCTTCCGCGCAGCGGTTCCAGCGTCGGAATCCGCACCAGCGACTCGCCGCCGAGGTCGAAAATCACCGAGTCCCAGCTGGCCGCGGCGATGTCCGCCCCGAACCGGCGCAGGCACTCGCCACGGAAGTAGGCCCGGGTGTCGGTGGGCGGGTTCTCCACCGCGTCCAGCACCTGCTGCTCGGTGACCAGCCGCTTCATCGAGCCGCGCGCCACCAGGCGGTTGTACAGACCCTTGTCCAGCCGCACATCGGAGTACTGCAGGTCCACGAGGTGCAGGCGCGGGGCGTTCCAGCTCAGGTTCTCCCGCTGGCGGAAGCCCTCCAGCAAGCGCAGCTTGGCCGGCCAGTCGAGGAGGTCGGCGCATTCCATCGGATCACGCTCCAGCAGGTCCAGCACGTGCGCCCAGGTCTCGAGGACGTGGTCGGCGCGCGGATCGGGGTCGCGCCGCTCCTGCAGCTTGGCCACCCGGTCCAGGTAGATGCGTTGCAAGGCAAGGGCCGTCAGCTCGCGGCCGTCGGCCAGCGCCACGGTCGCGCGCAGCGACGGGTCCCGGCTGATGACGTGCACCGCGTGCACCGGCCGCGCCAGCGCCAGGTCGGACAGCTCGATGCCCTCGGCCGGCCCGAACTCGATGAGGTCGAGCACCAGCGACGTGGTGCCCACCTTGAGGTACGTCGAGGTCTCGGCCAGGTTGGCGTCACCGATGATGACGTGCAGCCGGCGGTACTTGTCGGCGTCGGCGTGCGGCTCGTCGCGGGTGTTGATGATGCCGCGCTTGAGCGTCGTCTCGAGTCCGACCTCGACCTCGATGTAGTCGGCACGCTGCGTCAGCTGGAATCCCGGCTCATCCCCCGACTGCCCGATGCCGACCCGGCCGGAACCCGTCACGACCTGACGCGACACGAAGAACGGCGTCAGCCCGGCGATCACCGAGTTGAACGGCGTCTGCCGGCTCATCAGATAGTTCTCGTGCGTGCCGTACGACGCGCCCTTGCCGTCGACGTTGTTCTTGTACAGCTGCAGCCTGGCCGCGCCCGGGACGCTGGCGACATAGCGGGCCGCGGCCTCCATGACGCGTTCGCCGGCCTTGTCCCAGATGACCGCGTCCATCGGGTCGGTGACCTCGGGAGCGGAGTACTCCGGGTGGGCGTGGTCGACGTACAGGCGGGCGCCGTTGGTGAGGATCATGTTGGCCGCGCCGATCTCGTCGGCGTCGACGATCGGGGCCGGGCCCGTGGAGCGGCTCAGGTCGAAGCCACGCGCGTCGCGCAGCGGGGACTCGACCTCGTAGTCCCACCGCGTGCGCTTGGCCCGCTGGATGCCGCTCGCGGCCGCGTACGCCAGCACCGCCTGGGTGGACGTGAGGATCGGGTTCGCGGTCGGATCAGACGGCGACGAAATGCCGTATTCGACCTCAGTTCCGATGATCCGTTGCATGCCGCCAAGACTAGACGGCTGTCGATACGCGACGATTAGCCGCATGACCACATCACCGGCAGACCGGGTCGCCGCCGAGACCTGGTTTCTGCGGCGCGGGCTGCCCGCGGTGCTGCGTCCAGGGGCGCTGGTGCGACGGCTGTGGCAACGCTCGGCCCCGGCGCTGGCCGCGTTCGCGGTGTTCATGGCCAACTCGATCCTCGTCACCGCCGTCACCGGCAAACACACCATCAACATCGAGGCGCAGCCCACCCGGACCGAGTGGTTCGTCCTGGCGTTACTCCTGCTGGTGGCGCCGGTGGCCGCATTGGCGGGCTGGCTGGTGTCGCGCATCGCGTCGTGGCGCAATCGTGCCGGCGTGGCCGCGGTATCGGTGGCCGTGTGTGCCGTCGGCACGGTGCTCGGCGGTCCCGGTCCGAAAGTCGGCGGCAACCTGATCTACGTCGGCGTGATCGTCGCCGTCATCCTGGTCTGTACCGCGACCGGAATCGGCTCGATCCTCGGCTGGGCCCTGGACACCACGGCGCACAACCTGACGCTCGTGGGCAGCCTCTTCGTGCGGGCCCTGCCGATCATGCTGCTGACGGTGCTGGTGTTCTTCAACACCTACGTCTGGCTGATGGCGGCCATCGTCAGCCGGGCCCGGCTGTGGTCCGCGCTGGGCTTCCTGGCGCTGATCGCCGTGGCGTTCGTCATCGCGACCACCATCGACCGGGTCCGGCCGATCCTGACGGCGGCGGCGCCCGACGCGCCCGAGACCCAGAACGCGGTACTGGCCGACACGCCGTTCGTTCACCTACCCGCGCCCGAGCACCGAATCCCGTTGTCGCGCATCGAACGTGTCAACGTGGTGTTCGTCCTGGCCATGTCGCAGGTGCTGCAGCTGCTGATCGTCGCGCTGGTGACGGCCTTCATCTTCCTGGTGCTCGGCCTGATCCTGATCAGCCCGAAGCTGCTGGCGGAATGGACGCGGGGCAACGGCTCGCCCGACGGCACCATCTTCGGCATGACGCTGCCCATTCCGGAGTCGCTGATCCAGACGACGCTCTTCCTGGGCGCCCTGACCTTCATGTACATCACCGCGCGCACCACGACCGATGCCGAGTACCGCGCGGAGTTCGTCGACCCACAGGTCGACAGCCTGCGCCGCCGGCTCGACGCACGGGACCGCTACCTCGCCGACCTCAGACATGCGTGAGGGCCGTGTGCGCAATTCCGGAGTATTGCGCGCACGGCCCCCACACCTGCTGTCCTGTTACAGGTACTGCCCCAGGTTGCTCTCGGTATCGATGGCCCGGCTGGCCGACGAACTCTTGCCGGTGACCAGCGTGCGGATGTAGACGATCCGCTCGCCCTTCTTACCTGAAATCCGTGCCCAGTCATCGGGATTGGTGGTGTTGGGCAGGTCCTCGTTCTCGGCGAACTCGTCGACGATGGAGTCCAGCAGATGCTGCACCCGCAGACCGCGCTGCCCGGTTTCCAGCACCGACTTGATGGCGTACTTCTTGGCCCGGTCCACGACGTTCTGGATCATGGCACCGGAGTTGAAGTCCTTGAAGTACATGACCTCCTTGTCGCCGTTGGCGTAGGTGACCTCGAGGAAGCGGTTGTCGTCGATCTCGGCGTACATCCGGTCCACGATCTTCTCGATCATGGCCTTGATGGTCAGCGCGCGATCGCCGTTGAACTCGGCGAGGTCGTCGGCGTGCACCGGCAGTTCCTCGGTGAGGTACTTGCTGAAGATGTCCTGCGCCGCTTCGGCGTCCGGCCGCTCGATCTTGATCTTCACGTCCAGGCGGCCGGGCCGCAGGATGGCCGGGTCGATCATGTCCTCGCGGTTGGAGGCGCCGATGACGATGACGTTCTCCAGGCCTTCGACACCGTCAATCTCACTGAGAAGCTGTGGCACCACGGTGGTTTCGACGTCGGAGCTGACGCCGGTGCCACGGGTACGGAAGATCGAGTCCATCTCGTCGAAGAACACGATCACCGGGGTGCCCTCGGAGGCCTTCTCGCGAGCGCGCTGGAAGATCAGGCGGATGTGCCGCTCGGTCTCGCCGACGAACTTGTTGAGCAGCTCGGGACCCTTGATGTTCAGGAAGTAACTCTTCGCTTCCCGGGCGTCGTCGCCGCGCAGCTCGGCCATCTTCTTCGCCAGCGAGTTGGCGACGGCCTTTGCGATGAGCGTCTTGCCGCAACCAGGAGGGCCGTACAGCAGCACGCCCTTCGGCGGCCGCAGCGCGTACTCCCGGTACAGGTCCTTGTGCAGGAACGGCAGCTCGACGGCGTCGCGGATCAACTCGATCTGCCGCGTCAGGCCACCGATGTCGCTGTAGGCGACGTCGGGCACCTCTTCGAGGACCAGGTCCTCGACCTCGGCCTTGGGGATGCGCTCGAAGGCGTACCCGGCCTTGCTGTCGACCAGCAGCGAGTCGCCCGGGCGGAGCTTGCGCGCCCGCTCGTCGGCCAGGTCGTCGACGCCCTCGAGCACCTCGGCGACCTCGGGGTCGAGGAATTCGAGCGCGATCAGCGGCTCGGCGAGCCAGACGATGCGCTCCTCGTCGGCATGGCCGACGACGAGGGCACGCTTCCCGTCGTTCAGGATTTCGCGCAGGGTGCTGATCTCGCCGACCGACTCGAACGACCCGGCCTCGACCACTGTCAGCGCCTCGTTGAGGCGGACGGTCTGGCCCTGCTTGAGTTCGGACACCTCGATGTTCGGCGACACCGACAGCCGCATCTTGCGGCCGGAGGTGAAGACGTCGACGGTGTCGTCGTCGTGGGTGAGCAGCAGGACGCCGTACCCGCTGGGCGGCTGCCCCAGCCGATCGACTTCCTCACGGAGCGCCAGCAACTGCTGCCGCGCCTCTTTGAGCGTGTCCATCAACTTGCCGTTGCGGGTCGTCAGCGAATCGATGCGGGCTTCGAGTTGCTGCACGTCACGCGGTCCGCGATGCGTCGCAGCCGCGTTCGTGAGCTGCTCTCGCAGCGCCGCCGTCTCGCTGCGAAGCCGCGCCAACTCGGCGGCATCGGTGCTGGACATGGGGTTCTGACGAGATGTGCCCGGGCTGCCGAAGGCGTCCGGGCGATCCATTTCAGACATCTTGCTGCTCCTTTCCCACACCGGAAGTTGGTGCGGCGGATACCTCAACGCTACCGGCGATCTGCCGATCGTGGGCGTCGAAGGAATTGCGACACACGGGTGTCCCTCTGACCGCGCTGTTAACCTCATACCCGAGTCGGGCTCATCGAAAGGACCGCAGTGATCGTCAAATCCCTCGTCACCGGCATCGCAGCCACCGCCCTCGTCGGCGCCGCAGCAGTCGGTACGACCGTGGCTTCGCAGACGACCATCCCGACCACCGGCACGTCGACCGCGGTCGCGCCGGTCGTCCGCCAGGTCCCGCTGCCGCAGGCGCCCGCGCCGGGCCTGCAGTCGTCGCTGGTCTCGACGCTCAACGGGCTGACGGCCGCCGGGAGCTTCGCCGGGTCCAAGGGCAGCTACATCCAGGGCGGCGTGGGGCGGCTCGAGGCCATCACCGCCGACCGGGCCTACAGCAACGCCGTGAAGCAGGGCGTGTTCCCCATGAGCTTCGCCGTTGCCGACATCGATGACCTCGGAGACGGCACCGCGACGGCCAACGTCACCGCCACCGCTGCCACCGGCGCCACCGCAGCCCAGCCGCTGACCTTCGTCGCCGGCCCCAGCCCCACCGGCTGGCAACTGTCCAAGGGCTCGGCCATGGCCCTGCTGTCGTCGGTTAAGTAGGCGCCAGGACCAGCCCGGTGAATCCGACCCGAGGGACCTTGATCGCCGTCGTCGCGGCGGCGATCGGGTTGGCCGGGTGCAGTGAGCATGTCGAGCCGCCGGCCGACCCGATGCCCCGTTCACTGCTGACCACCGACGCCAAGGCGCCCGAGGCGGCGCCGCTGCCGTCACCCGACGCGATCACCGCGGTGCTGTACAAGATCGCGGACCCCGCGGTGCCGTCGGCACAAAAGATCGGGCTGATCCAATACGGCACCGCCGAGGACCAGGCCGGGCTCGACAACTTCACCAGGGCGCTTCGCGACAACGGCTTCAACCCGATGAACGTCACGGCGACCGACCTGCTGTGGTCGGCCGGGCAGCCGGGCGACATCATCGCCACGATCACCATCAGTTCGGTCGCCGCGCCGGACAACAAGTTCACGTTCCCCATGGAATTCAGCCCCATCCGGGACGCCTGGCAGCTGAACCGGCAAACCGCCAACCTGCTGCTCAAGCTGGGACAACCCGGCGGACCGGGCGCGTCGGGCGCGGCACCGACGCCTGGTCGCTGAGCTGTCGAATGTGGGTCGGGTGGCTGGAATTCGACCTGTTGCTGGGCGATGTGCACTCACTCAAAGAGAAGCGCTCGGTGATCCGGCCGATCATCGCCGAACTGCAGCGCAAGTTCTACGTGTCCGCAGCCGAGAGCGGAAATCAGGATCTGCACCGCCGGGCGGCCATCGGGGTGTCGGTCGTGGCGGCTGACCGCCATCACGTCGTCGAGGTGCTCGATGCCGCCGAACGTCAGGTTGCGGGACGCCCGGAGATCGAGCTGCTGTCCGCGCGGCGCGGCCTCGTCAGCAGCGAGGACTAGATGTTGCGCTTGCGCCGCAGCGGCTGCGGCGTCACCGCCCCCGGCGCGAGGCGGCGCGCGCTGATCAGGAACGCGGTGTGGCCCCGCATCGAATGCTGCGGGCGCACCGCGAGTCCGACGACGTCCCAGCCGCGCTGCAGCGACTCCCACGACCGCGGCTCGGTCCAGCACTGCTGCTCACGCAGCGCCTCGACCGTCTTCGACAGCTGCGTGACGGTCGCGACGTAGACGATCAGGACGCCGCCCGGGACCAGCGCCTTCGACACCGTCTCCAGCACGTCCCACGGCGCGAGCATGTCGAGCACCACCCGATCGACCTCGCCACCGTCGTGGTCATTGAGGTCGGCGATGACCAGGTTCCAGTTCTCCGGCCGTTCGCCGAAGAAGGTCTCGACGTTGCGCACCGCGTGCACCGCATGGTCGTCGCGCACTTCGTAGGACGTCACAGAGCCGCCCGGGCCGACGGCGCGCAGCAGCGAACACGTCAACGCGCCGGAACCCGCGCCGGCTTCCAAAACCCTTGCACCCGGGAAGATGTCGCCCTCGTGCACGATCTGCGCGGCGTCCTTGGGGTAGATCACCTGCGCGCCGCGCGGCATCGAGAGGACGTAGTCGATCAGCAGCGGACGCAGCACCAGGAACGGGTCGCCGTTGGTGGATTTCACGACGCTGCCCTCGGGCTGGTCGATCACCGAATCGTGGGCGATGATGCCGCGATGGGTGTGGAATTCCCCACCTGTCGCCAGCACCATCGTGTAGTGCCGGCCTTTGGCGTCGGTCAGTTGGACGCGGTCGCCGACGGTGAAGGGTCCGGTGATTCTCACCGGGCCAGCCTGCCAGCCGACCCGCCCGGGCGGACGGCCGGGGTTCGGCAACTTTGTCGTTGCCCCCACTTAAGCTGCTGGCATGACCACCCCCACTGCGCCCACCCGGCGGCCGGCGCTGTCGCCGTCGCGGGCCGGTGACTTCAAACAGTGCCCGCTGCTGTACCGGTTCCGGGCCATCGACCGGCTGCCGGAGCCGCCGTCGACCGCGCAGTTGCGCGGCTCGGTGGTGCACGCCGCGTTGGAGCAGCTGTACGCGCTGCCTGCCACCGACCGCGTGCCGGAGACCGCGTTGTCCCTGGTGACACCGGCGTGGGACGCCGTGGTGGCAGAGAAGCCCGAGTTGGCCGAGGAGATCGCGCCCGAGCTGCGGGAGACGCTGCTGAAGGAAGCGCGGGCCCTGCTGTCGGGTTACTACCGGCTCGAGGATCCGACGCGCTTCGACCCGCAGAGCTGCGAACAACGCGTCGAGGTCGAGTTGTCCGACGGCACCCTGCTGCGCGGTTTCGTCGACCGGATCGACGTCGCGCCGACCGGCGAGCTCCGCGTGGTCGACTACAAGACCGGGAAGGCCCCTCCGGAAGCGCGGGCACTGGCCGAGTTCAAGGCCATGTTCCAGATGAAGTTCTACGCGGTGGCGCTGCTCCGGCTGCGGGGCGTGGTGCCGGCGCGGCTGCGGCTGCTGTACCTCGCCGACAGTCAGGTGCTGGACTACAGCCCTGATCTGGCCGAGTTGGAAAGGTTCGAGAAGACCCTGATGGCCATCTGGCACGCCATCCAGAAGTCGGGCGAGACCGGTGATTTCCGGCCCAACCCGTCCAAGCTGTGTTCGTGGTGCACGCACCAGGATCTGTGCCCCGCCTTCGGCGGCACTCCCCCGCCGTACCCCGGCTGGCCCGAGAACTTCGGGGCCGCATGATCGACTGTTACTACCGTCGGCTGGACGCCGACGGCGATCTGCAGCGCTTCGAATCGACCGAAGGCACCGGCAGCAACTGGGACGAGAGCATCCAGCACGGGTCACCGCCGCTGGCACTGCTGACCAAGTCCATCGAAGAACTGGCTGCCGGCAGCGGCATGCAGGTGGGCCGGCTGACCCTCGACATCCTCGGCGCCATTCCCGTTGCGCCCGTTGCGGTTCGGGCCTGGGTGTCGCGGCCGGGCTCGCGCATCTGCATGATGACCGCGGAGATGACGGCCGCGCAGCGTGACGGCTCCGAACGCGCGGTGGCGCGGATGTCGGCGTGGCTTCTTGCGGTGACCGATACGCGCGACGCGGTCCTGGATCGGTACCCGCCGATGCCCCGGGTGCCCGACACCGGTTTCCGGCATCACTGGCAGGGCCGGCCCGGCTATCTGGAGACCGTCACCTGGGTGCCGCAGCCCGACGACGCCAACGCGTCGGTGGTGTGGATGCGGCCGCTGATATCGCTGGTCGATGACGAGAAGACGACTGACCTGCAGCAGCTGGCGATGGTCGTCGATTCCGCGAATGGCGTTGGCGCGGCGCTGGATCCGAACGAATTCATGTTCATGAACACCGACACCACGGTGCACCTGCACCGCGCCCCCGTCGGCCCGGAGTTCTGTCTCCGGGCCCGCGGCTCGATCGGCCCCGACGGCCTCGGCTCGACGACGGCCGAGCTGTTCGACGAACAGGGCTTCTTCGGGACGTCAGCGCAGACGCTGTTGGTCCAGCGGCGCTGACGTCCCGCGATCACTTCGCGACGTCGACGGCGGACGTGGGCGCGTCGAAGAAGACGCGCAACGCCGCGAGGTCGCCGGTGATGTCGACGAGCGGGGCGACGTCGTCAAGGGCGAGCAAGCCTGCCGCGAGCCCGAGAACGATCTGCGCCTCGGCCGTCAGCACGGCGTCGAGCTTGCGCCCGTCGGGCCAGCCCACGTCGATGCCGGCCTCGGCCGCGCTCAGTTGGACGGTGACGCCGTCCACCACGATTCCCACCACGGTCGACGAGTCGCCGGGGACGCGCCCGGCGAACAGCGCCGGAAGCGCCAGGAGAAGCCCGTCGGCGCGGAAGCTGTCGCCTTCTGGACCGCGGATCATCAGCGGCGGCGACCAGCGGATCATGGCGTAGATCGGCTCGCGAAGTTGGGCGCCCCAGTCGGTGAGGGCGTAGGTGATCGCGTTGGCCCCGTCCGACAGGCGCCGTTCCACCACGCCGGCGGATTCGAGATCGCGGAGCCGGTCGGTCAGCAGGTTCGTCGCGATCCCCGGCAGCCCCTCACGTAGCTCACCGAAGCGCGCCGGCCCGATCAGGAGCTGACGGACTATCAACAGGTTCCACCTGTCACCCACCACGTCCAACGCCCTGGCGAGTCCGCAGTACTGGCCGTAATCTTTACTCATCATCACTCACTTGATTTTTTAAAGTACACCTGATTATATCAACTACCGAGCGGAGGTTGCCATGACAATCCCAGACCGACAAAACGACCCGCGCCGCAAGGCGGGCATTCTGACTGCCGTCTACGTAGCAGTCCTGGCCATCAATCTCGATGTGACGATCGTCAACGTCGCCTTGCCCAGCATCGCGACCCAACTGCACGCCGATACCCGCGGACTGCAATGGGTCGTCGACGGCTACACCCTGACCTTCGCGGCCCTCGTCTTGGCAGCAGGCAGCTTGTCGGACCGCTACGGCCGCCGGCCGGCGCTGCTGATCGGCCTTCTCGGATTCGCTGTCACCAGTGGGATGGGCGCACTGGCCACCAGCACCGGGTCCCTCGTCGCGGCGCGGTTCGGCATGGGAGTTTTCGCCGCGCTGATCTTCCCCACCACCCTGTCGATCATCACCAACACCTTCTCTGACCGACGCCAACGCGCCGCGGCACTGGGCGGCTGGGGCGCGGTGGTCGGCGTCGGTGTCGCCGCCGGCCCGGTCACGGGAGGCCTTCTGCTCGAACACTTCTCGTGGAGCAGCGTGTTCTGGGCACTCATCCCGTTGGCCCTGCTGGCAGTCGTTCTCGGGTTTTTCCTCGTCCCGGAATCACGCGACCCGGGCGTGCCACCGCTCGACATCCGGGGCTTGATCACCTCGACCGCATTGCTCGGAGTGCTCGTCTACACCATCATCGAAGCCCCTGCCCGAGGCTGGCACAGCCCCGCGACACTGTTCGGCTTTGTCGCCGCGGCAGCGCTGACGCTGGCGTTCGTGACGATCGAGCAGTCAGCAGAGCACCCCATGCTCGATGTCCGGTTGTTCGCCGACCGCAGATTCAGCGCCGCCAGCGCGTCGGTGGCCGTCACCTTCTTCGCGTTGTCCGGCTTCATCTTTCTGATCACGCAGTACTTTCAGGTGCTGCGCGGGTTCAGCCCCTTCTCGACCGGCGCCCGCATCCTGCCCGTCGCCGGCTCCATCGCGATCGGTTCCATCGCCGGCGGCTTGCTCGCCCCACGCATCGGCACCCGCGCCGTGGTGGTCAGCGGACTGGCGTCCTTCGGCACTGCGATGGCCTGGATTGCCGGGAGCATCGACACCGATACCCCCTACTGGGCCACCATCGTTGCGCAGATGGTTCTCATGGGCCTGGGCATCGGCCTGGTCTCCACTCCCGCAACAGAATCCATCATGCTCGTGCTGCCGCCGGCCCGGGCCGGTATCGGTTCGGCGGTCAACGACGCCACGCGCGAGCTGGGTGCCACACTCGGCGTGGCCATCGTCGGCTCACTCTTTTCCTCGATCTTCAGTGCCCGCCTCGCCGACAGCGCGTTCGCCGCAACCGGAAAGGCCAGCGAGGCCGGCAACTCCGTACCGACCGCGTTCGGCATTGCCACTGCGCACCCCGAACTGCTTGTTGCCGTGCAACATTCGTTCCTCAGCGGCATCACCACGGCGTGCACGGTCGTCGCGGCACTGTGCTACGCGGCGGCTGCCGCCGGTGTCATTGCGCTACCCGGCCAACGGTTTCAGCCGCCGGCCGTCGCGACGGGCACCGCACACGAGCCGGATTCACGCGCTCCGGTGGCACAGCAGGCATAGGTTGCCGATCTCCTTTCCACCGCCCGGGTCTAGCAGTGGCGAACGGAGTTCGCGGCGAGCCAGTCGGCGAAGCGTGTCGTGCAGATGGTGGCATTGCCGCCTGGCGCGAGCGAGAGATCATCGATCACTGCCCCGAAGTACGGCGCGCGGGCGTCGGTCACGATCCGGCGAGGATCGCCGGCCGCCGCGAGACCCGTGCGGACAAAGTCGTCCATCCCAATCGCTTCCGGACCGACAACCTCCACCACCCCGTTGGTGGGGCTGCCAACAGCGGCACCGGCCACGGCGGCCGCCACATCGTCGGCGGCGATCGGGCGAAACGCGGCGTGCGGCAAGGTCACAACGTCCCCATCGGTGGCCGAGTCGGCCAGGCCGCCCACGAATTCGTAGAACGGCGTAGCGCGAACGATCGAGTACGGCTGGCCGGAATCCTGGATCCGGTTTTCCTGGGCTCCTTTGGCAGTGTTGTAGCCGCTATCAGGCGTCGTGTGCGCCCCGACGACCGACAGTGCCACGTGGTGTCCTACGCCGGCTGCACGTTCGGCTGCCAGGAGATTCGTGGTCGTTGTGGTGAAGAAGTGCATCACCGCCTCGTCTTCGAACAATGGCGAGTCGGAAACATCGATGACGACATCCGCGCCTGCCAGCGCGTCGGCGAGACCCTCACCGGTGAGTGCGTCGATACCCGACCGGCGGGACGCGGTAACCACATCGTGGCCCTGCGCGGTGAGGATGGTCGATACCTTGGCGCCGATGAGCCCACGGCCGCCGATGACAACAATTTTCATGATGGTCCTTAAGTTCGTAGTTGCAGTTACTTCGTATTGCTGAGCGTTACGTTGGGCTGTGACCCGGGTGGGTCGGGTATGGCTGCCATGGTGGTGCCGGCCCTGGTGGTGCGGCTTGAAAGGACTGGCCGCCCGGCCTGCCTGGACTTCCTCGGGCCGCTGATTGAGATCTGCGATGTGATCGCTTGTTTAAGGAAATGCCGGCGAGGTCGTCCTTGGGGATTCTGTTGGCAGACAAGCGAAAAGAGGTCCGGTGACCGAAAAGCAAATGTGGGCTGGGATCGACGTCGGCAAAGAACATCACTGGGTGTGCGTCGTGGACAGCAACGGCAACATGGTGTTCTCGCGCAAGGTGGTCAACGACGAGCGCACGATCGGCGACCTGGTCGCCGAAATCGACACGCTTGCCGGTGAGGTGTCCTGGACAGTGGACTTGAGCAACGTGTACGCCGCACTGGTGCTCACGGTGCTGGCCGATGCAGGCAAGACGGTGCGATACCTTGCGGGCCGGCAGGTGTGGCAAGCATCGGCCACCTACCGCGGTGGTGAGTCCAAGACCGATGCCAAAGACGCCCGGGTGATTGCCGATCAATCCCGGATGCGCGGTGCGGACCTGCCGGTCCTGCGTCCCGGCGATGACCTGATCACCGAACTGCGCATGCTCACCGCCCACCGCGCCGATCTGGTGGCCGACCGCACCCGCACCATCAACCGCCTGCGCCAACAACTGCTGGCCGTATGCCCGGCACTCGAACGCGTCGCCGAACTGACCCAAGACCGGGGTTGGGCGGTACTGCTGGCGCACTACCAGCGGCCGAAAGCGATTCGCCGAACCGGTGTTTCGCGGCTGACCAAGGTGCTGGCGGCGGCCGGGGTGCGCAACGCCGCCACGATCGCGGCTGCCGCGGTAACTGCTGCCAAGGCCCAGACCGTCCGCCTGCCAGGTGAGGATGTGGGTGCCGGATTGGTCGCCGAGTTGGCCCAGGGGGTGATGAACCTCGATGAGCGCATCAAACACACCGACGCGGACATCGAGGAACGATTTCGCCGCCATCCGCTCGCTGAGGTGATCACCAGCCTGCCCGGCATGGGCTTTCGGCTCGGCGCCGAATTCCTTGCCGTGGTCGGCGATCCCGCATTGCTGGAATCGCCTGACCAACTCGCTGCCTGGGCCGGATTGGCGCCGGTATCCAAAGATTCCGGAAAACGCACCGGCCGGCTGCACACGCCCAAGCGCTACAGCCGACGGCTGCGCCGGGTGATGTACATGTCCGCGCTGACCGCGATCCGCTGCGATCCCACGTCGAAGGCGTACTACCAGCGCAAACGAGACCAAGGCAAACGCGCCATCCCTGCCACCATCTGCCTGGCCCGCCGACGCGTCAACGTCCTCTACGCCCTCATCCGTGACAACCGGACCTGGCACCCCGACACGCCCCAAATCGCCACGGCGGCGGCTTGACACGGTCATTGAGAGTCCTTTCGGAATTACGTTGCTTTGTAATGTCTTTTCGAGCGCTTGAACCGGAGCCACGGGGCTGGCCGGCCGCTGCCCGACTCAGTTCGTCGCGGCATCGTCAGTGCTGAGTGGACCGTCGCCGGTATCGACCAGGAACACCGCGAGAAGTTCGGCAGGCTCTGTGGCACTGGCATTTTCACTGATGATGTGATGGGCACCGGGGTTCTCACTCCACGTTTCGCCGGCGCGATAGACCCGCGCCGGCTCCCCTTCGACCTGATTCCGGATCGCGCCGGACATCACGTACGCCATGATGAATGCCGATCGGGCGTGATGATGGGCGGCGCTTGCCCCGCCCGGCGGGTAGCTGACGGTCACCGCCTGCATCGATTTGCCCGGGGCGTTTGTCGGTTCATCGAAGACAGCACGTACAACGGGCTCTTGCGCTGAAGCCGATGGCGCCGGTTGCGCATTGGCTGCGGGCGCGAGCGCCGCCGCCGCAAGCATGGTGGCGAGCAGCATCTTCACGGTCATTTTTGACTGACTCCTGTCGTTTCGATGATGTTCTGCGTGCGGGCCGGCTCATTCGGGCGATCGAGCGGTGCCATGGACGACCGCGCCGATGGAGTCGGCCAGCGTCAGCACCGAAACACCGATCAGTACAACGTCTTTGATGAGAAACTGGCCGGTCATCGACAGCAGCGGGAATCCGCCCTCAGATGGCTCACCGACACCGGGAGTCGTGAACAAGAATGACAGCGTGCTCGCGAAGAGCAGCACTGCCACCGCGCTTCCGAACGCCGACAGTGCAGGGAACCAAGGCTTGGCAATGATGAGGAGCGCCGTGGCGATCTCCAGCACTCCCAGCATCGTCGAGAACGTCTCCACGCTGATCACGGTGTAGAGCCATCCCATGAAGGGGCTGTTGGCCACCAGCGGCTCGATGTTGTGCGCCTCGTACGGGTAGAACTTGCAGAATCCGATCCAGCCGATGACCAGCGCAAGCCCATAGCGGGCCAATATCCAGCCGGTCGATTTCACCGCCGGTTCCGCGTTCAGCAGTGCGGCTGAGAGGGTGTTCGCTTTGACCGCCATGTTCGTGGCTACCTTCCGTAGTGATCCTGTGCTGCGCGGGATGTGCAACACCAAGCACAAACGGACTATATAGTCCTTTATATTCCTGGGTCCCAACTTTCACGAACTCCAGCACGGGTCGCCCGATCATGCGAATACCCGTACAACCTCGATCAGATTGCCAGCTTGAATACCGACTCAGGCCAACGTTGTGTGCGACGACCCACTCACAACGCCTCCAAACTTGACCCCGGCATCGGGCATAAATGGACTATATAGTCCGTTATGCTCACGGCAAGAGGCGCACAGCGCCGCGAAAGCCACCCATCCCCTCGCCGGTAAGGAATCACCATGACCAATGACCTGACCATGACCAACACCGTCATCGAGAGCCTCGTGAGCCGCAGCACCACCAGCCACTACGACCCGGGATTCACATTGACCGACGACCAGATCGCCAATCTGATCCGAATCGCGACCACGGCACCGACGTCGTTCCACTTGCAGAACTGGCGTTTCATCGCCGTTCGAACGCCGGAGGCCAAGGCGCGGCTGCGGCCCATCGCATGGGACCAGCCGAAGATCACTGCCGCGGCGGTCACCTTCATCATCTGCGGTCAGCTGCCCGATCACATGACGGTGCCGGAGCGCCTCGCCCCCGTGGTGGAAGCAGGCATCATGCCGGCCGAGGCCGTGCCGCAGTGGCTAGAGTCAGCACGCGGTTTGTACGCCGGCCATCCGCAGCGCCAACGCGACGAAGCGCTGCGCACAGGTTCGATTGGCGCGACCGCGTTGATCTATGCGGCCAACGCGCTCGGTCTGGGTTCGACGCCGATCATCGGGTTCGACGCGGAAGCGGTCACCCGTGAATTCGCTTTGGCCCACGACGAAGTGCCGGTCATGTTGGTTTCGGTCGGCGCGAAGCAACCCCAGAACTGGCCGCAGAAGCCGCGCCGTCCGGTCAGCGATCTCTTGGAATTCGTTTAGCGACAGCAATCCAGCGGCGGAGTCGCACCGGCGATGCCGTCCGAAGTACGCATGCAAGTCGTTGGCGCCGAACACTTTCCACGCCACTGACATCCCAGGAGGCCAGCACAGCGGAACACCACAGTGAGCGAACCAGCCCAAACCACCCACTACACCGATCCTCGAAAGGAACGACGATGACTCATTTCACCCCCATCGAACCCGACACAGCTTCCGGCAAAGCCGCCGAGCTCCTGACTCAAGTGCAGAAATCGCTGGGCACGACTCCCAACATGACGAAAGCCATGGCACACAGCCCGACGCTCCTCAAGAGCTACCTCGCGCTGTTTTCCGCGGTGGGCACCGGCACGTTGTCCGCGGCCGTTCGCGCCCGTCTGGCAATCGCCACCGCGCAGCTCAACGGATGCGAATACTGCCTGTCATCGCACACTTACATCGGCGCCAGCGTCACCAAGGTCGACGCGGCCGAGCTCGAGAGCGCCCGGAAAGGACAATCCGCGGACCCGCATGTGGACGCATTGCTCAAACTGTCGAACAGCATCGCCGAGAACGCCGGTGATATCGACGAAGCCGACATCACCGCAGCCCTCGAGGCTGGCGTGACCGAGTCGGAAATCGGCGAACTGGTGGCCAACCTCGCGCTGAACACGATGACGAACTACTTCAACGTCATGGCGCGCGTCGACAACGATTGGCCGGTCGTGGCGCTCTGACCCGACAGCACTCGACCCGCAGATGAGCCGCAGGGCCTGCCGCCAGTCGGTGGCGGGCCCTGCGTCTGGCCGCGATGGAGCGCTTCGGTTTTCAGTGTCGGCGACTCAGCCCCTGGCCGCGGCAGTACCGCCCGATCCAGATGTGCGCACCCGGCGGGCCGCCGTCGATTTGTGCGACTTGGCTGACGAGTCGGACGCCTCACGCGCAGCCCCACGTCCGGCCGGCCGGTCTGCGGCAGCTTCGGTCAGACTTTCGATGTGGGCCAGCGCCATGTCGAGCGCGGTGGCCATCGGAGCCACGTCATGCTCGGCTTGAGCCAGCAGATACCCACCCTGCAGTGCCGCCATCAGCCCCGTGGCCAACGCGTCGGGGTCAGCATCGGACGGCAGGACGCCGTCCTCGATCATGCGCCGAAAACCGTTCGCCAGCAGTCCTTCCCAATTCGCGAAGTGTTGCGACAGCGACGTTCTGGCCTGGTCGTCTTGATCCGCAACTTCGATGACCAGGTTGCCCAGGGCACAGCCATAGGCACCGTCTTGCAGAGCGGCGCACTGAATGAGGGCGTCGCGCCATCGCCGCAGGCCACTCATCGATTTCAATCGCGCCAAGCGTTGTCCTTCACGCTCCAGGACCTGCTCGCCGCGCAGCGCGACCACTGCGCGCACCAATTCCGGCTTACCGCCCGGAAAATGCTTGTACAGCTGAGACTTACTGGTGCCCGTCGCCGCCCGCACGTCGTCGAGAGTGACGGCGTTGACGCCGCGGACGTACATGAGTTCTGCGGCGGACGCGATCATCCGTGCGCGGGTCGCCTCTCCGCGGGCAGTTGTCCGCCGCGGCGTCTGCTGCTCACCGCTGGTCATCGGCGAAAGACTACCGGCTCAACTGACGACGTCGGCGCAGCTGGTCGGCACCTCGCAGACGTGTCTCGAGAACACGATCCCAGCCGCGTCATGCTCTTCACCGTCACCACAGCTCCTGCCCTAGCCACGAGACCGGCGTAACTGCGACCTGTGCGGTATGCGCTCACGACTTGCCGGCTTCCTACCAGAGTAGCTCCGTCGGATGGACGGTGAGGTCCGCAAGAAGAATACCGTTCCGCTCAAGGCGTCACTTTTTCGACAGGCGACATAGCAGTTGTCGACGGTGGTGTCGCAGCACCGATCCACACATAAGGGACTATATAGTCCTTTTATGAGAGCGATCACTTGCCCGGGCGCTGCGCGCCGGTCCCACGTCACGAGGACATGGACGAAACCGCGAAGTCGGGAACACTACGGCATAGAAGTTTGAAACCAGCTGTTCGCCAGTGCATTTCACCATGGACGACTCTGCGGCGCCAGACCCGAATGACCTGGTCCGAGCATTACTGAGTGCTCAGAGCCGGCAATTATCTGTGGTCACCAGCGTCTCGTGCTTCGACGTGTGGCGCGACAGCCTGGTCGAAGGGAGCAGACAATCGGGCGACCCACCCGGCGGGGCATTGGGGGTGTTGATCGCACTGCTGGCCGATCGGAACGAGAGCATCCGCACAGCGGCCACAAGCTACTTCTCCGGATGGCGCCGACTACTCGCCACGACGATGCGACGGCTGCAGGAACGTGGCCGGCTACGCGCTGACGCCGACCCCGAAGCCCTCGCCACCGGTCTCGTCGCGGGAGTCCAGGGCGGCTACCTCCGGGTAAAAGCGAGCGGCGATCCCCATCACCTGGTCATGGCAATCGAGATGGCCCTGGAGCGCATCCGATCCTTCGCCGACCAGGGGTGACCCCGCGCCGGGGCATTCCTGGAGCGTTGCATCGGACCTGCCCTCGCCGGTTTCAAGTTCTGACGGCCGCCGCGCCCGATCGATCCTGTGCGCTAGATCACCGACGGACGGCATTCGGTTTCGGGGCCGGCTCCCGACTACACCTGCAGAACGTGTCCGACATTGCCGACGGATATCAGAACTGGTGTATTCAGGGGAATCGTCGTGGTGTGGTTCCCCCGAGATCGTGGAGGGTTCCTTATGCCGCTTCCGGCGTGATGTTGGATTCCCTGATCTCGTAGTTGACCGGCGATAACCCATCGGCGGCGCTGTGCCGACGCTGGTGATTGTAGAAGGTGTAACACCAATCGATCACCACAGCCTGCGCATGAACGGTATCACGGAACATATTGCGGGACAACACTTCCCATTCCAATGAAGAGAAGAACGCTTCCGCGGCGGCGTTATCGAAACACGACCCCACACGGCCCATCGACTGCCGAATACCCAAGGTCCGGCACAACGTGGTGAACACCTTCGCGGTATAAGTGCTGCCGCGATCGGTGTGAAATATGACCCGTTCGGACTCCTCATCGCGCCAGATCGCTTGGCGGCCACCGCGGGCAGCTACGGCCATGTTGATTGCCGCGCACGCCAACTCGGCATCCGGGTGCAGTCCCATCGCCGCCCCCAACAACCGCCGACTGTAGAGGTCGATCACCGTCGCCAGATACAGCTTCTGCCCGCACTCGGTGGGAATCTCGGTCATATCGCCCACCCATTTACAGTTCGGCGCGGCCGCAGTGAAGTCCCGTTTGACCAGGTCAGGGAACTTCGGTGCCGTCTGGTCCTGGCGGGTCAGGCCACCCCGGCGACGGATCTTGCGGGCCACCAACCCCTGACGGCGCATCGAATCGGCCACCGTGTTCTCCGACACCTGCCAGCCCAGATCCCGCAGGTCAGCGACCAGCCGCGGCGACCCATGCAACCCCTTTGCTCTGACAAATGCGGTGCTGACTGCCTCATCGAGTGCCACGCGGCGCCGGTCGGTGTCGGTGTGCACCCCATCATGGTTGCCGGCCCGGCCAAGCCACTTATAGAACCACGACACACCAACACCCAACAGCGCGCACGTGATCGTATGGGGCACACGGTATTTGGTCCTCTGGTCGGCGATGAAGCGTGCCACGCTCACTTCGTCGCCTCCTTCACCCACAGGACCACTGATCGCTTGAGGACATCACGCTCCATCCGCAACTCAGCCACCTCGGCACGCAGGCGCTTGAGCTCGGCAACATCGTCCTTGGACAGCTCACCGCGACCTTCCCGCGCTTCCCGCGCCCGGGTCACCCAGTTGCCCAGGGTGCCCTCGTTCACCCCCAGATCCCGAGCCACCGCCGCGATCGACTTACCCGTCTCCTCGACGATCCGAACAGCCCCCTCACGGAACTCCCGGTCGTACTTCTTCCGCTTCTCTGACATCGCTACTCCTTATAGCTGATGCCTCCACGGTCTCGGGGGAAGGTCATGGTGAACTTCGTACCGGGTGAACGGTCGTGGTGGCGTCGTAGCCGTTGGTGGCGGGTACCGGTGGCGTTGATGGTCACCATCGTGCTTTCCCTCTGCGGGATACTGTGGCTGGCCGGCATCGATCGCCCACGTTCAGAGCAACACGCAGGTGCGCCGCGCGCGCAGCAATTCGCCGACAGCCCGGCAGCGGTCATGGCTGCCGAGTCACTGACAACCCCACTGACACAGCATGTTCCGTGCGCGGGCCAATCCTTCGGCCCGGACACGCTGGTCCTGATGGCCAATGGCACCAAACGCCCCATCGCGGAACTCAAGGTCGGCGATCGGGTGTGGTCAGTCGACCCGGAAACCGGTCGCACCAGCGGTCAGCCGGTGGAGGCGGTCCTGGTCAACCACGACACCGACCTGCTCGACCTCACGATCACCAACGCCGCCGATGTCACTTCGGTGGTACACACCACCGCCAAGCATCCCTTCTACAGCGCGGCCCGGGCGCAGACAGAGCCGTCCGAGGTCTCCGAGCTGGCCGCCACCACTGGCGGAGCCATTCGGCCGGGAGCCGAATGGATTGACGCGAAAGACCTGCGTCCCGGTGATCGGTTGACCACCCCGTTCCGGGACAGCGTCGCGCAGGTCGCAGGTAGCACTTCGGTATTCGGCACGGCCGACATGTGGGATCTGACGGTCGCGAACACCCACGTCTTCTTCGTCGCGACCGTGACCGCGGCGGTTCTGGTCCACAACTGCACCACGCAGTAGGCACGATGAATTCGGTTGCTGCCGTGGATATCAACTGATCCCGTAAGTAATGGGATCGGCGCGGGGTCATCGCGTCAGGGAGCCCGCCGTTGACCGGGGCGCATTCGACAACCGATACGCTGGGGTTGATTCGGCATAGGGAGCGGCCCGTGGTCACGTTGGACCGCCTAGCCAATGTGCTGGGCAGCTATGGCGTGCGATTGCGGTTTTGTCCTGTCCCGCGGTCCACGGAGTTGCGCAGCGTGGTGTTGCATGAACTCATCGAGGACCGCGCCGTCGTCGGTGACGTGCTGCTGGGTATCGGCGCGCAATCAGTGCAGCAGGCGGTGCACTGGGCGGCGCAAGCCCGTGCCGTGGTCGTACTCGTCCGCGCCGAGGGCGACTACGACACCGCATTCGCCGGTGCGGCCGAAGGTGTAGCCGTGATGGTGGTCGACCCGGCGATGTCCTGGAGCGAGTTGGCCGCGGTCATCTTCGGGCTGGTCCTGGAGGGCCGTGAAACCGAATCCGGTCGCGGGCCAACGGATCTGTTCGCACTGGCCGACAGTTTGGCCGAGTCCGCGGGCGGGGCGGTCATCATCGAGGACCGGCTCTCGCGGGTCTTGGCGTACTCGCGGCGCCAGCGAGGCGCCGACCCGGCGCGGGTGGCGACCATCGTCGAGCGACAGGCACCGGAGGAGCTGCGGGCCTTCTTTGACGCTCGGGGTGTGTACGCGCATTTGGAGTCTTCTGACGAACCGTTGTTTGTCGGCCCGGACTCTGCTCACGGTGTGACCGGGCGCATGGTGGTGGCGGTGCGGTCGGGTCGTCAGCTCATGGGGTCGGTGTGGGTCGAGTGCGCGACACCGTTGGCCGGGGCCGCGCTCACTGCGTTGGCCGACGGGGCTCACACGGTGGCCCTGCACCTGTTGCGGTCACGTGCCAGCGCGGACCTCGAGCGGCAAGTGGAATCCGAACTGGTGATCCGGTTGCTGGAGGGCACTGCCGATGCCGCCACCGCCGCCAGCCGACTGGGCCTGCCGCACACCGTGTTGCGGGTGGTTGCGCTGCAGGCGTTCATCGGCGCGGAACGCGACGCGGCGCTGCTGTTGGCGTTCGAGCGAGCCACGACGGGCTTTGGTTGGTCACGGCCGGGCCGCAGTGCCCTGGCCGGCAACACCGTGTACACGCTGCTGCCCGGCGAACAATCAGAAGCTGCCAGGAAGTGGGTTTCCAGCCTGCAGGCGGCATTGCCCGAGCGGGTGACGCTGTTGGCCGGTATCAGTGGTGCCGCAGAGGTCGCTGATCTGGTCGCGGCGCGCCACGAGGCCGACGAGTGCCTGGCGCTACACGAGACGTCGCCGACCGGCGTCGCCCCTCCGGCCTACGACGAGTCGTGGGACGACATCCTGCTGCAACGGTTGCGCAGTGCGGCACGCTCAGGACGCTCCCCCGATCGCCGGCCGGTGGCCGAACTGCGCCGGCACGACCGCGACCACGCCACCGACTACCTGCCCACCCTGCGGGCCTGGCTCGAGGCGCAGGGCGACCCCACCGAAGCGGGTAACCGGCTGGGAGTGCACGAGAACACCGTGCGGTACCGGCTCCGCAAGATGGCCGAAATCACGAATCTCCCACTCGACGACGCCAAGAAGCGGCTGGCCATGATGATCGAACTCGCCGCCACCGACACCGACTGACCAGTCCGGGCTGTCGAAACACGACAAAGCGCGCCAGCCGGCGCTGTACGCCTCCGGCACCTCACGGCACGTCGAAGCCGGTCGCGGAGGTGCTCGCTGCCGGCGCCTACCCGATTCGCCGAGACACGACCGCGCTCAGGAGGGCGTTGTCGAATCTCGACAACCCGGCACCGGCCTCTTGTCGGATTTCAGCAAATGCCTTTCTCCTGGTGAAGCCACCATGGACGCAAGGACGAAGTTCGGATGCGGAGGTTTGTGATGAGCGGCGGCGAGCGCATTGACGGCGGACCCCGGTCGGCGATCGTGGTCGGTGCGGGCATCGTCGGGCTGTCGACGGCGTGGTTCCTGCAAGAGCGCGGCCTCGATGTCACCGTGGTTGACCGCACCGGAGTGGCCGCCGGAGCATCGTGGGGCAACGCCGGCTGGATCGCACCGGCACTGACGCTGCCGCTGAACTCACCCGGTGTGCTGCGATATGGGCTGCGCGCCCTCGTCGATCCGGCCGCCCCGTTGCACATTCCCTTGACCGCCGACGCCGAGCTCGGGGCCTTCTTGATGCGCTTCGTCGCCAACTGCCGGCCCGAGTCGTGGAACCGGGCGGTGCGCGCCAACGTGCCGCTCAACGAAGAAGCCATCGAAGCCTTCGACGTACTCGTCGCCAACGGTGTCGACGCACCGGTGACCGATGCCCCGATCACCGCCCTGTTCCGCAGCACCGAACAAGCCGAACGCATGATGCGCGAACTCAAGCATCTCGAAAAGGCCGGGCAGACAATATCTGTCACCGCTCTGGCCGGCGAGGCGCTACGCGAGCAAGTGCCGCTGGCATCGCAGGCGATCACCGCCGCCCTGAGCATCAACGGTCAACGCTTCGTCGATCCCGGCCGGTTCGTCAACGCGCTGAGTCAGGCAGTCGTGCGGCGCGGCGCCAGGATGCGCACATTGGAGGTGCGCGACGTGTCCAGCTCGGGCACCGGGGTCAGCGTCCACCCGCCAAATGACGAGCCGTTGACCGCCGACACCGCGGTGATCGCCACCGGCGCATGGCTTGCCCGGCTCACCGGCAGTCGGATACGCGTGCCCGTGCAGGCCGGTCGCGGCTACTCGTTCACAGTGCCCGTGGACCGTCCCATCCCCGGGCCCGTCTACCTGCCCGATGTGCGGGTTGCGTGCACGCCCTACCACGGCGCACTGCGGGTGGCGGGAACCATGGAATTCCGCGCCCCGCACGACCCGGCGACCCCGGCGCGGGTCGATGCCATCGTCACCTCCGCGGCTCCCCTGCTGCAGGGCGTGCGGTGGGCTGAACACAGCGAGATGTGGGTGGGCCCGCGCCCCGTCACTCCCGACGGCCGCCCACTCATCGGGGAGGTGACGCCCGGCGTCTACGTTGCCGGCGGCCACGGCATGTGGGGACTGGCGCACGGACCGGTGACCGGCCGGCTACTGGCCGAACAGATCACCACCGGCAAGCAACCCCAAGCCCTGCGCGAATTCGACCCGCTGCGCCGAACGGGGCGCTAGACCCACCAATCACTGGTCCACACCGCCCGTGCAGCCCCACACCACGGGCGCTCCAGTCGTCAGGGGCGGCGCGTCCACCACCGGCCCGCCCCTGGCGACAACCTCGGCTTCGACGAAAGGACAGCACCGAAAATGACCAGCACTGAACGTCTTTGGATGACGCGTGAGGCCCATACGCGGCTGCAGGCCGAACTGACCGTGCTGCGTTCACGGTCGGGTATC
Organism: Mycobacterium sp. SMC-16; assembly: GCF_046250085.1. Lineage (NCBI taxonomy): Bacteria > Bacillati > Actinomycetota > Actinomycetes > Mycobacteriales > Mycobacteriaceae > Mycobacterium > Mycobacterium sp. SMC-16. Next base: position 2,291,490 of record NZ_CP176427.1, on the reverse strand, counting down.
GAAGTTCGTGGCGACGTCATGGACACCGACGACAACCTCGTCGAGAATTACTTGGCGCGACAAGCGCGCATGCGTCAGATTCAAGATCTGCTGTCCAATGCCGTGGTCGGTGAAGACCCGCCCGACGACGGGATCGCTGAACCGGGAATGGTCCTGACCGTTCGCTACGACGACACCGGGGACATCGAGACGTTTCTGCTCGGTGTACGCGGTGCCGAGGACCCCGATGTCGATGTGTATTCCATGCAATCGCCGCTGGGCAGCGCGGTCGCCGGCGCACATGTCGGCGAGCAACGCACCTACTCCATCCCCAGCGGGGCCAGCGTGCCCATCACGCTACTCAAGGCGGTCCCCTACGGAATGCATGCCCCGAACGGCGACACATGAAGAACTTGAAATGCCCTACCGCGCAACCGGTCTCGCGACGAATGGAAATGACATGGCCACCACGACACGAGTCTGGATTTCCCCACAAGCCCACGAACGGCTGCACCGCGAACTGGACACCCTGCGTTATCTTCACTCCGCCGGAACGGCCGACGAGAACATCGACGCGAACGCCGCAGCAGTGCGACGCGCGTGGGAGAAGCGGATTCAGCAGATTCATGACCTGCTGATCAATGCCGTCGTCGGCGAAGACCCACCCAACGACGGCATTGCCGAACCCGGGATGGTGGTCACCATCCGACACGACGCCACCGGGGACTTCGAGACGTTCCTACTCGGCGTACAGGGCGCCGAATACGCCGACATGCCCGTCCATTCCATCGAATCCCCGTTGGGTGCCGCCATTGCAGGCGCGTGCGCCGGGCAACGACGCACCTACCGACTGTCCAGCGGCATCCCGGTGACAGTCACGCTCGTCAAAGCCGTGCCCTACGGCCTCCACATCGCCGACCTGGACCAGTCCGCACCGCAGTGAGACCGCGTAACCGCACAACACTCTGAGCTGCGGAAATCACACCACCTGTATCGCCGAGTCTTATATGTACTTGCATCTATATAGATAGCTGGGCATACTGACTTCATGGACGTCTTCGAAGCGGTCGCCGAACCGAACCGGCGCGCGCTGCTCGACGTACTCGCCGAGGGCGAACGCACCGCGGGCGAGCTGGTCGCCACGCTCCCGGGACTGACGCAACCGACGGTCTCCCGTCACCTCCGGGTGTTGCGGGAAGTCGGACTGGTCGAGGTGCGGCCCGATGCCCAACGACGCATCTACGCGCTGCGTGCCGACGGTCTGGTCGAGATGGACCAGTGGATCGACCGCTACCGCCGCTACTGGACCAACCATCTGGATGCCCTTGAGCGCCATCTGGATTCGACATTCGAGGAGGAACGTGACAACCGATGAACTCGAGGGCGTCGTCACCGTGGACGGCGACCGCGCCACGCTGACATTCGAGCGACGACTGAAACACCCCGTCGAGCGGGTATGGGCCGCGATCACAGAACCCGCGCATCGCGACATCTGGATGGGCAAGACCGTCATCGACGGCCGTGCGGGCGGCTCGATCGAGACGGTCGCCTCGGGCCCGCCCGTGCCACCGGATATGAAGCGCATGACGGGCCGCATCCTGGTCTGGGATCCGCCGCATGTGTTCGAGCATGAGTGGCACCAACAGATCGTCGAACCCGGTGTGGTCCGCTACGAACTCACCGCCGATGGCAGCGGCACTCTGCTCCGGATGACCCATCGCGGCCTTGGCGTGCCCAATGCCAACGGATTCCGGCCCGGCACACAGGCTTTCCTCGACCGGCTGCAGGCGCTGCTCGACGGCACTCCCCTGCCCGGGTGGCTCGAGCGATACGCCGAGATCGCCGGACACAGCCCGCTCGATGCCCCGCCCGCAGGCCCGAACCCCTAGGAGTTAATGATGTCGGACAATACCTTTCACGAAACACCTTCGGTTGTCGTCGCCTACCAGTCCGGGTTCGCACACACCGCGTTCCTCGCCGAGGCAGTCGCCGCCGGAGCCCGGTCCGGCGGCGCGGCCGTCACCCTGATCCGGTTGGGTGACCTCACCGACGACGACTGGCAAACGCTGGATACCGCCGACGCGATCATCTTCGGCACCGCCACCTACATGGGCAATGTATCGGCGGCGTTCCAGACGTTCGCCGAGCAGACGGGACGTCGCTGCCAGCAGGGCGCGTGGCGCGACAAGGTCGCCGCCGGGTTCACCAACTCGGGAAGTAAGAGCGGCGACAAGCTCAATTCGCTTGTCTCACTGGCGGTCTTCGCCGCCCAGCATCACATGCATTGGGTCAATCTGGGCCTGGGCCCGGGCTGGAATCACTCCACCGCAAGCGACAGCGAACTCAATCGGCTGGGGTTCTGGCTGGGTGCCGCGGCGGCGACCGATGTCGACGCCAACCCAGACCAGGTGCACCCATCCGATACGGCGACGTGCGAACACCTGGGCCGGCGCGTCGCCGAGGTCACCCGGCAATTGGTCGCCGGACGCGGTGTGGCACAGGCTGTTACCGAGCCTGTCATTGCAGGGGCCTGAGCCCCTCGAGCATCGTGGGCACCAGCTCGGAAACAGTCGGGTGGATGTGCACGGTGTGCGTCATGGTCGTGTACGGTGCTTTGGCGGCCATCAGGTCGAGGATGCAGTGCACCACCTCGTCGCCGCCGACACCGAGGATGGAGGCGCCGAGAATCTGGTTGGTCTCGGCGTCGACCACGACCTTCATGAAGCCCTGCGTCTCCCCCTTTTCGACCGCCCGGCCGACGCGGGTCATCGGGCGCTTGCCCACCAACGCTTTTCGCCCCGACGCCCGAACCTGCGCCTCGGTCAACCCGGCCCGCCCGAGCGGCGGATCGATGTACAGCGCATAGGTGGGGATCCGGTCACTGACCCGCCGCGGTTCGTTGTCGAGCAGGTTGGCCGCCACGATCTCGAAGTCGTTGTACGACGTATGAGTGAACGCCCCCTTGCCGTTACAGTCGCCCATGGCCCAGATGTGGTCGACGGTGGTCCGCAGCTGATCGTCGACGGTGATGTATCCCCGGGAGTCCGTTGCCACGCCGGCCTTTTCGAGACCAAGGTCGTCGGTGTTGGGCACGCGCCCGACCGCGACCAGCAGGTGCGAGCCCGGTACAACGGCACTGCCGGTGCTGACCGCCACCCCGTCGCCGTCTTTGGCTACCCGAATATCGCTGGCACCCAGGTGGATTGTGATGCCCTCACGTTCGAGAATGTCCTTGATGGCGGCGCAGACGTCGTCGTCTTCGCGCGAGGCAAGTCGCGGCCCGCGTTCGACGACCGTGACCTCGGCGCCGAACCGGCGGAACATCTGCGCGAACTCGAGACCGATGTAGCTGCCGCCGATGATCACCAGGTGCTCTGGCACCGTGTCGAGGTCGAGAATGCCGACGTTCGTGAGGTAATCAACGTCGGCCAGACCGGGGATATCCGGGGCCGTCGCACGGCCGCCTGTGTTGAGGAAAATCTTCTCACCGGTGATCTGTTGGTCACCGACCTGCAGCGTGTGTGGATCGAGGAAGCGTGCGTGCCCGCGTAGCAGCGTGCAGCCTTTCATGCCTTCCAGCCAGCTCTCGACGCCTTCGCGGTCCTCGGTGACGATCCCGTCCTTGCGGCCCTTGACTTTTGCCATGTCGACGGTGACGTCGCCGGTTCCGATGCCGTAGTCGGCGCCGCGGCGGGCCAGGTGTGCGGCGTAGGCGCTCGCGACCAAAGTCTTGGTCGGTATACAGCCGTAGTTCACGCAGGTGCCGCCGACGAGCTTGCGCTCGATGACGGCGACGGTCTGGCCGGCTTCGGTGAGTCGGCCGGCCAAGGGCGGTCCCGCTTGTCCGGCGCCGACGATGATGGCGTCGAACGCGGTGCTCTCAGACGACGACATAGGGACCGATGGCACTCAGCGCGACGGCCGCTATGGCGAAGCCACCACCGACCGCGAGGACGTCCTCGGCGAGCGCCACCGGCAGGTCATGTCCGCCGTTGCGCGCCACCAGGATTCGACGTGCGTGGAAGCCTGCCAGCGTCCCGATGACCGCGCCGATCATGCCGCCGCCCATGCCGATGAACGTGTGGTGCCACCCGGCGCCGATGACCGCACCGGCGAACGCGCCGGTGAGCAACCGGGCCCCGAACTGCGCCGGCACCGTTCGTGCCGGCGTCTTGGGCAACTGATCGGTGATCAACTCGACCACCAACAGGACGGTCAGCACCGTCACCGTGATCCAGTTACCGACCCATTCGGCCCAGGTACCCACCAGCGGCAGCCAACCGAGCTTGGCGCCCCAGGCCACCACCGCGGGCGGAGTCAGCGCCCGCAGGCCCGCGACTACACCGATGAGTAAGGCGAACAGCAGAATCAGTGCTTGTGTCACGTGACCTCCGTCAGGTTGCAGACCTTACGGGGACGCTAACACCGGCACGGGTCAGAAGCGACAGAACCGGATATCGGACGCCAGGATCGCCTTGGCCCCGATGGCCGCCAGCTCATCCATGATGGCGTTGACCTGCCGCCGCGGCACCAGGGCACGCACCGCAACCCAGTCGGCGTCAGCCAGGGGCGCGATGGTCGGCGATTCGAGACCCGGCGTGATGGCCGTTGCCTGCTCCAAAACGCTGCGGGGGCAGTCGTAATCGAGCATCAGGTACTGCTGCCCGAACACCACACCCTGGATGCGGGCCGCGAGCTGGTCGCGGGCCGGGTCCGGTGCGACATCGGCGCGCTCGATCAGCACCGCCTCCGAATCGCACAGCGATTCACCGAAGGCCACCAGGTTGTGCAGCGCCAGAGTGCGGCCGGATCCGACGACGTCGGCGATGGCGTCGGCCACGCCGAGCTGGATCGAGATCTCCACGGCGCCGTCGAGGCGGATCACGGTGGCTTCGATCCCCTTGTCGGACAGGTCTTTCCGCACCAGGTTCGGGTAGGCGCTGGCGATGCGCTTGCCGGCCAGGTCGGCGACCGTCCAGTCCCGTCCCTTTGGCGCGGCATAGCGGAACGTCGAGGATCCGAAACCCAGGGCCAACCGCTCGCTGACGGGGGCCATCGACTCGGCAGCGAGGTCGCGACCGGTGATGCCGAAGTCCAGCTGCCCGGACCCCACGTAGATGGCAATGTCCTTGGGCCGCAGGAAGAAGAACTCGACCTTGTTCGCCGGGTCGACGACCGTCAGATCCTTCGGATCGGTGCGGCGACGGTATCCGGCCTCGGACAGGATGTGGGCGGCCGACTCACTCAGTGCGCCCTTGTTCGGAACGGCGACGCGCAGGAGGCCGTTGGACGATGCGCCGGTCACAGCTTGCCGTACACGTCGTCGAGGGTCAGGCCGCGCTTGATCATCAATACCTGCGTCCAGTACAGGAGCTGACTGATCTCGCCCGCCAGCTCGTCATCGCTCTCGTGTTCCGCGGCGATCCACACTTCGCCGGCTTCTTCGATGATCTTCTTGCCCAGATGATGCACCCCGGCGTCCAACGCCGCGACGGTGCCGCTGCCGGCCGGCCGGGTCTTCGCTCGCTCACTGAGCTCGGCGAATAGCGCATCGAAGGTCTTCACGGGCTGCAATTGTTTCACGTTGGGGGCACGGGCCGTGCACGTGGCTGCCTCGGGTCACATGTCGGGGCTACCGCGGGTCCCGAAAAAACTTTGGTCACTTTGATTGCGCTGGTCACAGTGGGTAACTGGCGTCACATTCCGGGCCATTTCTTGTCGGTGGTTCGAACTATTGTTCGAATATGGGATTGACCGATCCAGCCGCCGTCGAGGAGGCGTACGCCGCCTACGAGGCGGCGCAGGCCCGGCTCGCAGCCCTGGACTACAGCGGCCTGGATGTGCGGACATTGTTGGAGTTGCAGTCGCGACGGGAAACGTTGAGGTGCGCGGCCGAGGCGGTCGATCACCAGATCCTGGCCGCCGCCCAAACCCAGGCCACGGCCAAGGACATCGGCGCGAAGGATTGGCCTGAGGTGCTGCATGTGCGGTTGCGGATCAGCCGGGAGGAAGCCCGCCGGCGGGTTCGGGACTGCGACCACCTGGGCCCGCGGTCCGCGATTACCGGGGAGGCGCTCGGCCCGGTGTGGGAACTGGTGGCCGCCGCGGTGGCTGAGGGTGCGATCAATGCCGAGCACATCACGGTGATCACCTGGTTCTTCGGCAAGCTGCCGTTGTGGGCGGCCGACCCGATCACCCTCGCCCAGTGTGAGGCGGATCTGGTGGCCGACGCCCGGGTCGCAACCCCCGAAGACCTCCGCAAATTCGCGGCGGACTTGTTGTATCGGCTCGATCAGGACGGGCCCGAACCCGACGACAACGAACCGGACCCGAAACGCTCGTTCGTGATGGGTAAGCAGCGGCCCGACGGCCGCACCGACGTCACCGCCCAACTCGACCCCGAAGGCCGGGCCTACTGGCAAGTGCTGTTCGACAAATACGCGGCGCCGGGCATGTGCAACCCCGCCGATCCGCAGCCCTGCTACTCGGGTACGCCGACGCAGGAGCAGATCGACAACGACACCCGCACTGTGGCGCAGCGCCAGTACGACGCCTTCAAGTTCGTGGGCCGGATGATGCTGGCCACCGGGACCACTGGGGTGCACAACGGCTTCCCGGTCGCGGTGGTCGCCACCTGCACGGTGGCCGAGTTGGAAAAACGTGCCGGGACGGCGCTCACCCACACCGGCACGAAACTGCCGATCAAAGACCTGATCCGGATGGCCGCCCAAGGGTCGGACAACTACCTGGCCGTGTTCGACGAGCACACCGGCCAACCCCTGTATCTGGGCCGGGCGGCCCGCACCGCCAGCACCGCGCAGCGGTTGGCGTTGTTCGGCCGGGACCTGGGGTGCACCCGCCCCAACTGCACCGCCCCCGCCTCCCGCTCCCAGGCCCATCACCTCACCAACTGGCGCGATGACGGCCTGACCAACATCGACACCATGACCCTGGCCTGTGGCCGCGACAACCGCCTGGTCGACGCCGGCGGCTGGAGCACCACCATGGGCCCCGACGGCCGCACCCACTGGACCCCACCACCACTGCTCGACGTCGGCCAACCCCGCACCAACCACTACCACCACCCCACGCTCTACCCGCACGAGAGTGAGGACGCCGATGGTGAAAGCGACAGTCCCGCAAGCTAACCCGGCAAGACGCCGGAAGACCACGCCGACTTACCGCGGCGGCGGTACTGCACGCGCTGCAGTGCCGACGCGGCGCCACCGGCGGCTGCGAGTCGAGCCGCAACGCGCGAAAGCGGCCGCCGACGCCGCGCCGCCTACGCCGAGATTCAGCCGCGCCTAGGAGTTGCCCTTGTCACCGCGAACCGACCGGCTGCCGTGGCCCAGCTTCGAGCTACGCGACGGCGATGCCCCCGCCTTGCCAGCCCCCTTCGAAAGGCCTGCCTGCGATCCGGCATTCTGGCCGCCGGCATTCCGATCCTGGGATTGGCCGGCAGCCGTCATCGGCCCATGCCGCACCGACTGCCGCCCCGTCGGCTTGAACTGCCCCACCACGTAGTCACCGGTCGCATCCGACGCCGCCGCTGCGCCCTTCGATGTCCGCAACGTCGGTGACACCCGCCCGTTGTGTATCGCCTTGAGCGATGGCGTCATCGGGCCGGAGACGGTCGCGGCGGGCGGGACAGGCGCGACAGAACCGGTCGACACGGCCGCGGTCGGCATGGGGGTGGCGGACACCGGTGCCGGCACCGCCGCGAACGGCAGCAAGTTGAGTATCGGGGCAGCGATGGAGTTGAAAATTGTGAGGGGCACACCCACGACCAATCCGTACAGGATGATGCCCAAGAACACGAACGGGCCGAAGACAGCAGCCAGCTCAGGCGTACTGACCAATGGCTGGGCCAACGTCAAGAACGCCGTCGACAGCGCCGACACGATTGCCTGCTCGATGACGGCGACGGCCCCGGCCGGCTGCGGAGCGGGTAGTGCCGTTGCCGCCAGTGGCATTGGCGCCGTGAGGGATCCGGTCGTCGGCGTCGTCGCGGCTGCAGCACTGACACCCGAGCTGCCGCCGCCCACCACGCGCACCGCGGCTGCCACCACGTCGGCATGGGTGTCGACGAACTGCTCCAGCGCGGCCCAGTGCGCCGACATCGATGTATTCACAGCCGCAACCCGGACGGCACTGGCGTCGAACATGACACCACGCACCGGCGGGGCCGCACCCACAAAGCCGAGCACCACGATTGCGGCGGTGGCGATCGCGACACCGACGTTCAGACGAGCCACACCGTTCGGACGAGCCATACGGTTCAGACGAGCCACACAACGAGAGCCGGCGTTGACCATTGCGCACCCCTTCCACGAAGGAGCGTCAGAACCACGGCAGCACCAACGCTCACCGCCGATAATTATCTCGTACGTCAATAGGATGGGCATCAGCCATCTGACGGAGATTCCGGGGCGCGGCTGAATTCAGTCCGTCGCTGAATTGAGTCAGTCAGTGAAATCAGCCAGTCACTGCTGCCGGGCAACCGGCAGCCTCATTTTGCCAGCAACTCGGCGTGCATGTCCTCGAGCGCAACGCCTTTGGTCTCGCGAACCCACTTGGCGACGAACACCAGCGACAGGAACGCGCACAGCGCGTAGAAGCCGTATGCGACGCCGAGCGTGCTGCGCAGTTCGGGGAAGGTGACGGTGATGGCCCAGTTGGCGACCCATTGGCCGGCCGCGGCCAGTCCGAGCGCCGCGGCTCGGATGCGGTTGGGGAACATCTCCCCCAGCAGCACCCACACCACAGGCCCCCACGACATGCCGAATGCCACCACGAACAGGTTGGCGGCGACGAGGGCGACGGGCCCCTCCATGCCGCTGAGTTGCGGCACCCCGTTCACCTGTGGGGCGGTACCGAAGATGACTGCCATGGTGGCCAGCGTCAGCGTCATACCGGCCGAGCCGATGAGCAACAGGGGCTTGCGGCCGATCTTGTCGATCAGCATGATCGCGATCACGGTCGTCAGGATGTTCACCACCGAGGTGATGACGGTGATGAGGAACGACGAGCTCTCATCGAAACCGACGGCCTCCCACAGCACGTTCGAGTAGTAGAAGATCACGTTGATACCGACGAACTGCTGGAACACCGACAGCGCCAGACCGACCCAGACGATGCCGTAAAGGCTCAGCGGTCCGCCCCCGGGCCGGCACATGTCGCGCCACGTGGGCTTCTGTTCGGACTCGAGCGTCTGCTGGATGCGACCGATCGTGATCTCCAGGTTCTTCTCCCCCAGCAACGTGGTGAGCACCTTGCGGGCTTCCGGGATCCGGTGCGTGGCAACGAGATACCGGGGCGACTCGGGAATGGTGAAGGCCAGCAGGCCGTACACGATGGCCGGGATGGCCATCAGGATGAACATCCAGCGCCAGGCCTCCTGCCCCAGCCACAGGATGTTGCTCGCCCCACCGGCCAGATGCGCGAGCAGTGCGTCGACCGCCAACGACAGGAAGATGCCGCTGACGATGGCCAGCTGCTGTAGCGATCCGAGGCGCCCGCGGATGCTCGCCGGTGAGGTTTCGGCGATGTAGGCCGGAGCGATCACCGACGCGATGCCCACGCCGAGGCCGCCGACAACCCGGAATGCCACCAGCACCCAGATGTTCCAGGCCAGCCCGGCTCCGATGGCGCTGATCAGGAACAGCAGCGCGGCCAGCTTCATCACGGAGAGACGGCCGGCGCGGTCGGCCAGCCGCCCCGCAGTCATGGCGCCGACGGCCGCACCGAGCAGCGCCGAGGCAACGGCGATCCCCAACGACTGGTCGTCGATCGCGAAGTGCATCTGGATCGACTTCACCGCACCGTTGATGACGGCGCTGTCATAGCCGAACAGCAGACCGCCGAGAGCCGCCACCGACGCTATGCGCACCGCACTGCGACCGGAGTCGAACTCCTCGTCGGCGAAGATCGCCGTGGTGTCGTCACCGATCGGGCCATGGGACATCGGACGTCCTTTCGCAGCGCTGCGTGGGGTGCGTCAACAATCGCACAACAGGGCCCGCTGCAGGACCAGAACTCGCGGCTACGAACACATTCCGGTGTAGATGTCACGGAGGTCGGCGACCCCGAGCCCGGCCAGCGATTCGATGTGCCGGCGGCGTGGTCCGTCGGGCACCGCGACGTCGTTGGGCACCACCAGCACGACGCAGCCCGCGGCGTCCGCCGATTGCGCGCCGGTCACTGAATCCTCGATCGCCAGGCAGTCCTCCGCCGCAACGCCCAGCAGTTCTGCGGCCCGCAGGTACGGAGCCGGATGCGGCTTCCCGTCGGGCACCTCGTCACCGCAAACGGTGACCGTGAAGTAGTGGCTGCCAATGGTTTTCAGCGCCTGCTCGGTCAACGTGCGCCGGGTGTTGGTCACCAGCGCCAGCGGAATGCCGCTGGCGGCCAAGGTTTCCAGCAACTCCTGCGCGCCGGGACGCCAGGGTAGCCCCTGCTCGAAGAGCTCACCGGTGTAGACGTGCAGCCAGTCCGCGGACTCGGCCATGGACTCCGGCGTCGGGTCCAGGCCGAGGTCGTCGTAGACGATCCGCATGACGTTCTCCGCCGAGCCGCCGACCGTCGTCTCCCGCACCGCGTCGGTCAGCACGCCGCCCTTCTGGGCATAAAAGGCGTGCATCGCGACGTCCCAGAGCTTTTCGGAGTCGACGAGCGTGCCGTCCATGTCGAACAGGACAGCTTTGAACATCTACCTCAGTCCTCCGGGTTGTAGCCGAGGTTGGGGGCGAGCCAGCGCTCGGCTTCCTTCAAGGTCCAGCCCTTGCGCCGCGCGTAGTCGGCGACCTGGTCCTGGGCCAAGCGGCCGACCACGAAGTACTGCGACTGCGGGTGCGAGAAGTACCAGCCGCTGACGGCGGCGCCGGGCCACATCGCCATCGACTCGGTCAGCTCGATGCCGGTCCGTTCGGTGACGTCCAGCAGAGAGAACAGCGTCGTCTTCTCGGTGTGCTCGGGGCAGGCCGGGTAACCGGGCGCCGGGCGGATGCCGACGTACTTCTCCCCGATGAGCGCCTCGTTGTCGAGCTGCTCGTCGGGGCGGTATCCCCAGAACTCCTCACGGACCCGCTGGTGCATCCGCTCGGCGAACGCCTCGGCCAGCCGGTCGGCGATCGACTCCAGCAGGATGGCGCTGTAGTCGTCGAGGGCGGCCTTGAACTCCATGATCTTGTCCTGGCTGCCGAGCCCCGCGGTGACCGCGAAGGCGCCGACGTAGTCGGCCAGGCCGGTGTCCTTGGGCGCGATGAAGTCACCGAGCGACTTGTTCGGGATCCCGTCGCGGTGCTCGCCCTGCTGACGCAGGTTGTGCAGCGTGGTCAGCACCTCGGTGCGGGTCTCGTCGGTGTAGACCTCGATGTCGTCGCCGACGGCGTTGGCGGGGAAGAAACCGATCACGCCGTTGGCGCGCAGCCACTTCTCCTTGATCAGGGTGTCGAGCATCTCCTGGGCGTCGTCGTACAACTTGCGCGCGGCCTCGCCCGACGCCGGGTTGTTGAGGATGTCGGGGAACTTGCCCTTCATCTCCCAGGCGTTGAAGAACGGCTGCCAGTCGATGTACTCGCGGAGCTCGGAGAGGTCGTAGTCGAGGAACTCGCGAACGCCCACGCCCTGGGCCGGCACCGGCGGCGCGTAGCCGTCCCACTCGATCGGTGTGCGGTTTGCGCGCGCCTTCTCCAGCGTCAGCATGGGCCGCTCGTTCTTCTGCGAGTGCCGTTCGCGAAGGGCCGCGTAGTCCTTCTCCGTGGCCTCCATCAGGGCGGGACGCTGCTTGTCGTCGAGCAGTGCGGCCGCCACCGGCACCGACCGCGACGCGTCCTTGACCCAGACCACCGGACCGCTGCGGCGCGGCGAGATTTTCACGGCCGTGTGGGCGCGCGAGGTCGTCGCACCACCGATCAGCAGCGGAATCTCCAGGCCTTCACGTTCCATCTCGACGGCGAAGTTCACCATCTCGTCGAGTGACGGCGTGATCAGGCCGGACAGCCCGATGATGTCGGCGTTGTGCTCCTTGGCGGCGTCCAGGATCTTCTGGGCGGGCACCATCACACCGAGGTCGATCACCTCGAAGTTGTTGCACTGCAGAACAACCCCGACGATGTTCTTGCCGATGTCGTGGACGTCGCCCTTCACGGTCGCCATCACGATGGTGCCGTTGGTGTCCTTGCTGTCAGCCGTCCCATTCTCGGCCTTCTCCGCCTCGATGAACGGCAGCAGGTACGCCACGGCCTTCTTCATCACGCGGGCCGACTTCACGACCTGCGGCAGGAACATCTTGCCCGCGCCGAACAGGTCACCGACGACGTTCATGCCGTCCATCAGCGGGCCCTCGATCACCTCGATGGGCCGCCCGCCGGCGGCGGCGATCTCGGCGCGCAGTTCCTCGGTGTCGTCGTCGACGTGGGCGTCGATGCCCTTGACGAGGGCGTGCGTGATGCGCTCGCGGACCGGCAGACTGCGCCACTGCGCCGCGACCGGGTCCTCTTCCTTGCCCTTGGTGTTGAACCGTTCGGCGATCTCCAGCAGCCGCTCGGCCGCGTCCTCGCGCCGGTTCAGCACGACGTCCTCGATGCGCTCCCGCAACTCGGGGTCGATCTCGTCGTACGGCACCAGCGCACCGGCGTTGACGATGCCCATGTCCAGGCCCGCCTTGATGGCGTGGAACAGGAACACGGCGTGGATCGCCTCGCGCACCGGGTTGTTGCCGCGGAACGAGAACGACACGTTCGAGATGCCGCCCGAGATGTGGACGCCCGGCAGGTTCTCCTTGATCCAGGCGCAGGCCTCGATGAAGTCGATGCCGTAGGTCGCGTGCTCCTCGATGCCGGTCGCCAGCGCGAAGCAGTTCGGGTCGAAGATGATGTCCTCGGCCGGGAAGCCGACCTCCTCGGTCAGGATCCGGTACGCGCGTCCACAAATCTCCTTGCGGCGCTCCAGGTTGTCGGCCTGGCCCTGCTCGTCGAAGGCCATCACGACGACGGCGGCGCCGTACTTACGGCACAGCCGCGCCTCGCGGATGAACTTCTCCTCGCCCTCCTTCATGGAGATCGAGTTGACGATCGGCTTGCCCTGCACGTTCTTCAGGCCCGCCTCGATGACCTCCCACTTGGAGGAGTCGATCATCACCGGGACGCGGCTGATGTCGGGCTCGGCCGCGATCAGCTTGGTGAAGCGGTCCATCGCGGCGACGCCGTCGATCATGCCTTCGTCCATGTTGATGTCGATGACCTGCGCACCGACCTCGACCTGCTGCAGCGCGACCGACAGCGCGGTGTCGTAGTCCTCGGCCTTGATCAGGTTGCGGAACCGGGCGGAACCGGTGATGTTGGTGCGCTCACCGATGTTCACGAAAAGCGAATCTTCGGTGATGTTGAGCGGCTCCAGACCCGACAGCCGGGTCGCCACCGGAATCTCCGGCAGCTCGCGGGGTGTCTTGCCCTCGACGACCTTGGCGATCTCGGCGATGTGCGGCGGCGCGGTGCCGCAGCACCCGCCGACCAGGTTGACCAGACCGGCCTCGGCGAACTCCTCGATGTAGCCGGCCTGACGCTCCGGGGACTCGTCGTACTCGCCAAAAGCGTTGGGCAGACCCGCATTCGGGTAGCAGGAGACGAAGGTGTCGGCGATGCGCGCCACCTCGGCGATGTACGGTCGCATCTCGGGCGCGCCGAGGGCGCAGTTGAGGCCGACCGCGAGCGGCTTGGCGTGCCGGATCGCATTCCAGAACGCCTCGGTGACCTGTCCGGACAACGTCCGGCCCGACGCGTCGGTGATGGTGCCGGAGATGATCAACGGCCAGCGGCGGCCCCGCTCCTCGAACAGTGTCTCGACGGCGAACACCGCGGCCTTGGCGTTGAGCGAGTCGAAGATCGTCTCGATGATCAGGATGTCGGAGCCGCCGTCGACGAGGCCGTTGGCGGCTTCGAGGTAGGCGGCGACCAGCTGGTCGTAGGAGACGTTGCGGGCGCCGGGGTCGTTGACGTCGGGCGAGATCGACGCGGTGCGCGTCGTCGGCCCCAGAGCGCCGGCGACGTAGCGCGGCTTCTCGGGGGTGCTGAATTCGTCGGCCGCCTGGCGGGCCAGGGCGGCGCCGGCGTAGTTCAGCTCGTAGGCGAACTCCTCCATGCCGTAGTCGGCGAGCGAGACCGCGTTCGCGTTGAACGTGTTGGTCTCGAGGATGTCGGCGCCCGCCTCGAGGTATTCGCGGTGGATGCCCTCGATGATCTGCGGCTGCGTCAGGGTGAGCAGGTCGTTGTTGCCGACCAGATCGCTCGGCCAGTCCTTGAACCGCTCGCCGCGGTAGCCGGCCTCGTCGGGCCGGTCGCGCTGGATCGCCGTCCCCATTGCGCCGTCGATGACCATGATCCGCCGGCCCAGCGCAGCCGTGAGTTCATCGGTGCAGTCCGGGCGGATGTTCGGCGCGAAGGTTTTCACCGGGGCGGCAGTCACATGCGTTCCTTCCATTGCGGAAGGCGTCCTTAACTCTGCCGAGCGTGGCGGACACCGGAAAACCCGGATCCGTTGCAACGCCTCTCGACGCCAAAGAGTCTACGTCGTCAGCCGACAGACGTTCGGACGCCCACGTGGACAGTCGATTGTCCAGTGCAGTCACATCACCATGGTAGGTGGAGTCACCAAACCGGTTTCTCGGCCCGACCCGCCCAGGGGTAGCGCTCGCGGGCGCCGAGAAGGGCTTACGCTGGCGTTGTGAGCCCGTCCGACCGGCCCCTGCCCCAGGGACTTGACCTGCCCGAACTGCACGATGCCGTCGTCGTCGCGGCGTTCGAGGGGTGGAATGACGCCGGAGACGCCGCCAGTGACGCCCTCGAGCATCTCGATGCCATGTGGGAGGCCCGGAACCTCGTCGAGATCGACGACGAGAGCTACTACGACTACCAGGTGAATCGCCCCGTCATCCGCCAGGTCGACGGCGTCACGCGCGAGCTGGTGTGGCCGTCGATGAGCATCTCCCACTGCCGCCCACCGGGCTCGGATCGCGATGTGGTGTTGATGCACGGCGTCGAACCGAACATGCGCTGGCGCACCTTCTGCGCCGAGCTGCTGGCGATCCTGGACAAACTCAACGTGCAGACCGTCGTCATCCTGGGCGCGCTGCTCGCCGACACCCCGCACACCCGCCCGGTGCCGGTGTCCGGCGCGGCGTACTCGGCTGACTCGGCCAAATTCTTCGGGCTCGAGGAGACCCGGTACGAGGGACCGACCGGTATCGCCGGCGTCTTCCAGGACGCCTGCGTGCAGGCCGGCATCCCCGCCGTCACGTTCTGGGCGGCGGTGCCGCACTACGTGTCGCAGCCGCCGTGCCCCAAGGCCACCGTCGCGCTGCTGCGTCGCGTCGAGGACGCCCTCGACGTCGAGGTGCCGCTCGGCGACCTGCCGGCGCAGGCCGAGGAGTGGGAGCAGTCGGTCACCGAGATGACGGCCGACGACGAGGAGATCGCCGAATACGTGCAGTCCCTCGAAGAACGCGGCGACGCCGAGGTCGACATGAACGAGGCGCTCGGCAAGATCGACGGCGACGCGCTGGCCGCGGAGTTCGAGCGATATCTCAAGCGCCGCGGCAGGTAATTCTTTTCCCGCAGGTAGTTCGTCTCCCGCGAGCGGCCGTGTCTGCACACCGACACGCCGGGTGTACCGTGCACTTTGCGCACGTTCGCGGCCGCCGAGCGACCCCGTTTTGTACGCGATCACACGGCGTGTCGCGTACAAACACGGCCGCTCGCGGTTAAGAGCGAATTGGTTTGGGGGCCTTCCAGGTGCCGTCGAGCGCTTCGGGTTTGGGCCAGTACAGCCGCATCGCGATGATGAACGAGCCGGTCGGGGCGGGCAGCCAGTTGGCTTCGCGGGCCGGTCCCGGCGACTTGTTCTGCACGTTCAGCGTGATGCCGCCGTCGGGGTCCTTGATCAAGGTGGGCAGCATCGCCGAGTTGATGAGGTAGCGGTTGATGGGATTGGCCACCAGTAGGCTCTGCGGCATCTCGTACATCGTCACCGACCAGAAGGCGTTGACGGGCGGCAGCTGTCCCGGCGCGAACCGCAGTGTGTAGTTGTTGGCACCGGTCAGTGGCGCGCCGGTGCTGTCGACGGTGGCGCTCGGGTAGATGGCCTCGGCCGCGGTGTTGCCGTAGATCCCGAGCACCGCGCCGGCCATCCGATAGAGGTAGTTGCCCTTGAGATCACTTGCCGTACCGAACAATTGAGCCGACGTCACCTCGCCGGTGTCGATCTTGTCCTTCTTGAAGGTCTCGAACGCCGCCCACGCGTCGGCGATGCCGGCCTCGACGGCCTTGCGGTTCTCGGGCGTCAGCTGGTCCGCTCGGTAGGTGCCGTCGGGACCGATGCCGATGGTGGCGAAGCGCTTCCACATGACTTCCTCGGCAGCCTGCACCGGAGCGAACTTCATTGCGAAGTTGAGGATTTCGAAGAACTTCGGCGACGTGCGCTCGTCCTGCGCCGACAGCGGGGCGACGAAGTCGATGGCCGGCGCCGGCGGTGGCGGCGGCTGCTTCAGGAACGCCGACAACGGCGTCACCTGGTAACCGGCCTGAATCTTCTTGACGTTCTCGATGTCCGTCGGCCCGAAAAGCTGCGTGCGGTACAGCACGAAGGCCAGCTCGGTCGAGCTGCGGATGACCCGCTCGACGCCTGGCGGGGTCGCACCGTGCCAATTCGGCCCGGCCAGAAGGTATTTGCCCGCGCCGTTGCCCGTCGCGCGGCTACCGACGTACGCGATGTTGTAGGTATAGCCGTCGATGAACTGCAGCGAGTAGTACCGGCCCGGCTCGACGTCCGGCACGCTCAGCACCAGCGGCTCGGCGCGCAGGTCGGCACCCAGGAACGAGTACGGGGTGTCCGAGTTGGGCGTCTGAATCGCCTTGTCCTCGGGAGTGAAGACGCGCGCGACGTTGTGGATCTGGTTCCAGCCGCCCTTGTACTCGGGCCCGGCCTTGTCGGCGAAGTACGAGTACTGGACCCGGTAGTTGTCGACCATCGGAAACCCGTACGTGTAAGCGGATTTCGCGATGGCCCGCACCTGCTCCGGCGTCGGCGGGGACGACGGGGACGGGCTCGACGACTTCTCGTCCGCACACCCGGTGACCGCCAGCAGCATCGCGACGAAGGCCAGGGCGAAGAAACCGGCCCGCATCGTCAGTGCTTGTCGAGCTGCTCGGTGTGCGCGCTGGACGAGCGGCCCAGAGCGGCCACCTCGGCGTCCATGCGGGGCAGCAGGTCGGGCACGAACTTGGCCACCGGCACCTCACCGATGCGCGTGGCCAGCAGCGGCCGCAGCCAGCGCAGTGCCCCGACCCACCCGGGGCAGTTCACCCGGGTCTTGCGTCCCTCGATACCGGCGACGAAGGCCTCGCCACACTTGTCGACCGACGTCGTCTTGCTGATGGGCCACGGCAGCTTCGTGAGCATCTCGGCGAACGTCGACAGGTCGGACTTGGTGTCGCGGACCATGGCGGTGTCGATCCAGGACATGTGCGCCGAGCCGACGTCGACGCCGCGGTAGCCGACCTCGAGGCGCAACGCGTTGGCGAAGTGCTCGACGGCGGCCTTGGAGGCGTTGTAGGGCGCCAGGCCCGGAGCGGCGGTGTACGCCGCCAGCGACGACACGATCAGCACGTAGCCGCGGCGATCGATGACCGACGGCAGCGTGGCGCGCACGGTGTGGAAGACCCCGAGCACGTTGATGTCCAGCAGTCGCTTGAAGGCCTCGGGGTCGACCTGCAGCACCGAGCCGTAGGTCGCGATCCCGGCGTTCGCCATCACCACGTCGATACCGCCGAAGCGCTCGACGGCCGCGTCGGCGGCGGCCTGCATCGAGGACAGGTCGCGGACGTCGGCGACCACGGTCAGCACATCGTCACCGAGCGTGGCGGCCGTGGCGTCCAGCGCCGCCGCGTCGACGTCGGTCAACACCAGCTTGGCGCCCTTGCGGTGCAACCGGCGAGCCACTTCGGCCCCGACCCCTGCAGCACCACCGGTGATGAAGACGACTTTTCCGTACACAGAACCCATGGTCGAAAAACGTACCCTCACGACGAAGTGACTAGAGGGTCACCCCGAGCAGCGCGTCGACGGTGTCGGCCACCAACCGCGGCGCGGCGGCGTCGTGCCCGCCGTATTCGAGCGCGTCCGTCGACCAGCCATCAAGGGCGGCAAGAACTTTCGGGGTATCGAGATCGTCGGCCAGGTACCGGCGGACCCGGGCGAGCAGATCCGTCGCATCCGGCCCGGCGGGCAGTGCGGTGGCCGCCCGCCAGCGCTGCAGCCGCACCTGCGCGGTGCTGAGGACCTCGGGGCTCCAGAAGCGATCGGCGCGGTAGTGCCCGGCCATCAGACCGAGCCGGATGGCACCCGGGTCGACGCCGTCGGCCCGCAGCTGCGACACCAGCACCAGGTTGCCGCGGCTCTTGCTCATCTTGTGGCCGTCCCAGCCGATCATGCCGCCGTGCACGTAGTGGCGGGCGAAACGCCGCTCCCCCGTTACTGATTCGGCGTGGGCGGCAGAGAACTCGTGGTGCGGGAAAGTCAGGTCGCTGCCGCCGCCCTGGATGTCGAAACCCGCACCGAGGCGGTTCAGCGCGATCGCGGCGCACTCGATGTGCCAGCCCGGCCGGCCCGCGCCGAACGGCGACGGCCAACTCGGCTCGCCCGGGCGCTGCACCCGCCAGAGCAGGGCGTCCAGCTGGCTGGCCTTGCCGGCGCGGTCGGGGTCGCCGCCGCGCTCGCCGAACAGCGCCAGCATGGTGTCGCGGTCGTAGCCGGATTCGTAGCCGAACTGGGTGGTGGCGTCGGCCCGGAAGTAGACATCGGGGTACTGGGCGTCGTCGATGACGTACGCCGCGCCGGACGCCAGCAGCTTCTCGACGAGCTCGACGACCTCGGCGACGGACTCGATGGCGCCGACGTAGTCGTGCGGCGGGAGCACCCGCAGCGCCGCCATGTCCTGCCGGAACAGCTCGGTCTCACGGTCGCCGAGGTCGCGCCAGTCGATGCCGTCGCGCGCGGCCCGCTCGAACAGCGGGTCGTCGACGTCGGTGACGTTCTGCACGTAGTGGACGTCGTGCCCGGCGTCTAGCCAGTACCGGTGCACCAGGTCGAACGCCAGATAGGTGGCGGCGTGACCCAGGTGCGTGGCGTCGTACGGCGTGATGCCACAGACGTACATGGTGGCCTTCGGACCGGCCGAGACCGGCCGGACCTGACGGTCGGCGGTGTCGTAGAGCCGCAGTTCGGGGCCGGCCTGTTTCGGCCGGCCCGGCAGGTTCGGGACGCTGGGCGCCAGCCACGATCGCATGACATCGACTTTAGGGTGTGGCCCGAGACACGGCTCAGTCAGGACACCTGGCGCACGGCGTCGAGCAGGGTGTCGGCGAACTCCGGCCGGCACATGACGAAGTCCGGCAGGTACGGATCGGGCCGGTTGTAGCGCAGCGGCGAGCCGTCGAGCCGCGACGCAAACAGCCCCGCCGCCTGCACCACGCCGGCCGGTGCGGCCGAGTCCCATTCCCACTGCCCGCCGGCGTGCACGTAGGCGTCGACGTCGCCGCGCACCACGGCCATCGCCTTGGCGCCCGCCGATCCGATGCCGACGAGCTCCATGTCGAGCACATCGCGCAGCCACCACACCACGGCCGGCGGCCGGTAGGTGCTGGTGGCGACGCGGATGGGCCCGGGACGGCGCGGCGGCGGTCCGGTCACGGTGTCGGTGCGGTGCACCTCGCCGTGTGCGGGCAGCGCGACGGCCGCGTCGGTGATGGACCCGTGTGGGCTGCCATCGCGCTGCCACAGCGCGATGTGGACGGCCCAGTCCGGCCGGCCCCGGCCGAACTCACGGGTGCCGTCGACCGGGTCGACGATCCACACCCGGTCCGAGCGGAGCCGGACCAGGTCGTCGGCGGCCTCCTCCGACAGGATGGCGTCGTCGGGGCGCGCGGTGCGCAGCCGATCGAGGATCAGCGTGTTGGCGTGCCGGTCGCCGGCCGCGCCGAGGGTGTACGGATCGTGGGAGCCCAGCCGGTCGCGCACCGACAGCAGGAACTCCCCTGCCTCCTGCGCGACTTCCGCGGCCAGCGCGACATCGGTCTGCGCCCTGTCGCTGTCCGCCATGCCCATGAGTATCGCCGAGGGCGACGTCACAGCCGAAATCGCCTATTCACAGGGACGTTGCAGGCTGCTGGCAGGTCCTGCCGAAATAGGGCTCATAGCATTTTCCACAACTATTTACCGCGTAGTCATTAAGGAGGACGTCATGAAGGTGGCGAAGACATTCGGATTCGTCGGCGTCGCGGCGGGTGTCGCACTCGGCGTCTACGGCACGACCCACGCGCCGGCGCCGGCCATCGCGCCCATCGCCTCGTCGGGACACGGCGCGACGTCGGGCGAGTACAACCAGCCGACCGTCGCCGCGATCAACATGGGCTCCACCGAAGCGCCGACGACGCCCAGCAGCGTCGAGCCCGTCACCGTCGCTTCCCCGCCGGTGAAGGCCAAGCCGTACTCCGGCTGAGCTGACGACAGGCACGGAAAAGGGCTCCGGGAATTCCCGGAGCCCTTTTCCTTTGGGGCACAGCCTACTTCGGTGTCGCGCCCGGAGCGCGGACCACCATGGGCACGGCCGGGAAGTACGACGCCATCTCCGACCGCGACCGGCGCAGCGCCGCGGTGCCGTAGCCGCGGTGGCGGTAGTCGGGGTGGACCCAGATGCGGACGTTGACCTCGCCGCCGTCCAGCTCACCGAACACCATGCCGACCTTGGCGCCATCTTCCTCGGCGACGAACCACACCGCTTCCTCGGCGTTGACGCGGGCAAGCGCGGCCTTGATCTCGTCGTCCAGGTCGCCGGCGGCACGGCCCGAGCCGTCACCGGACGCACCGACATCGGTGGTGCGGGTGGCGAAGATGTCGCGGTCGGCGGCGCCGGAGAACGGGCGCAGCGACAGGTTGTCCCCGAAGCTGGCGGGGCGGTCCTTCACCGCGAAGGACAACTGGCTGTTCAGATCTTCCAGCTCGTCGGCGATGCGCTTGCGGGCGTCCTTCGTCAGCAGATCGAAGGACATCGCCATGACCTGCTCGCCCCCGGCATGGGAGGTGCCCAGCAGCTTGGCGATGGCATCAACGGCGGCAGCCTTGTTGTCGGCTTCGACGATGACGTCGAGCACCTCGTGCCGGCGATCCAGTGCTTTCTGGAGCGCATCGGTGATCTCGCGGCGGGCTGCGGCCTTGTCGTGGTCGGTCATGCCGACGAGCCTAGAGCACTACCGATCGGTAGGGCTGCCGAAATCACTACGCAAATCGCTACCTGTGTGCAAACTGCGATCAAAAGGCCGGCCACGGGATCGGCCGGTGCCGATCCGGGGTGGGCATGATCGGATTGTCAATCAGCTCAACAACTCTCGCTTGTAGCGCGGCGATCTCAGGACGGGTGAGGTGCGGAGCCAGCGTCGCGGCGAGGCCGTCGCGCAGGGCGTCCCGCAATGCGGCGACCGCACCGAGCACGTCGTCGTCGATCGGTTTTCCGGCCCAGCCCCACAGCACGGTCCGCAGCTTGTCGTCGGCATGCAGGCTGACGCCGTGGTCGACGCCGTACACCTGGCCGTCGGCGCCGGCCAGCACGTGCCCGCCCTTGCGGTCGGCGTTGTTGATCAGTACGTCGAACACCGCCAGCCGGTGCAGCCGGGCGTCGTCGGCGTGCACCAGCACCACTTCGTCGCCCTTGTGGTCGTAGGCCCGCAGGATAGGCAGGTATCCCGCCGGCACCCGGCCGGCCGGAACGAGGTCGACGAGGTCCGGGCCGGGCGGCGGTTCGGTTTCACTGAGCGCGTCGCCAGGCTGGTCGACCCAGCGCTGCACCATGCCCGGGCCCGCCGGGCCGTCACGAATTATGGTGTGCGGCACCAGGTTCCAGCCCAGCGCGGCAGACACCAGATAGGCCGCCAGCTCCCGTCCGGCCAGGGTGCCGTCGGGGAAGTCCCACAGCGGAGCCTCCCCGGAGATCGGCTTGTACACGCAGTGCAGCAGCGCGTCGTCCAGCTCGGCTTCGCACAGGAACGTCGCGTTGCTCGCCGACCTGATGCGCCCGAGCGCCGTCAGCTCACCGCGTTGCAGAATCTGTTCGGCGTCAGGAGGCGTCATCCGGCTCATCACCGTCGGCATCCAGCATGCCGCGCCGATACCCGTTGGTGCGCACGCAGATATGTCCCTCCGGGTCGAGCGGCTCCTCGCACAGCGGGCACGGCGGCCGGCCGGCGGAGATCACCCGATTCGAGCGGTTCGCGAAGTCCCGGGCCGACTGCGGACTCAGAAACACCCGCACGGCGTCGGGGCCTTCCTCGGCGTCGTCGAGCACGACGGAGGCGTCGAATTCCGAGTCGGTGACGGCCAGCAGCTCGACCACCACGGTCTGCGCTTCGGAGTCCCAACCCAGACCCATGGTGCCGACCCGGAATTCGGCGTCCACGGGCATCACGAGTGGGTTGAGGTCGGCGACCTCACCGGTGTCGGGCGGGATCGGCGTGCCGAACCGCCGGTTGATCTCGACCAGCAGGGCGGAGATGCGCTCGGCCAGGACCGCGACTTGCTGCTTCTCCAACATGACCGAGACGACCCGCTGGTCGTGCACGGCCTGCAGGTAGAACGTCCGGTTACCAGGCTGCCCAACGGTCCCGGCCACGAAGCGGTCGGGAGAACGGAAGACGTGAATTGCGCGAGCCATGGCACCTTTCAAAATACCGGTTCACCGGTCTAATCGGTCGAGCCACCGACGGTTGCGTCGTGTGTCGGGACGGCATCGTCGGGCTTGCCGGCCTCGTCGGATTTGGGCTGCTCGGGCTGCGGGCGCAGCGACGAGCTGAGATCCGTGCCGGTGTGGTTGACGTGCAGGACGAACGGCCGGTGCGGCGTGTAGCGGATGACGCTCATCGAGGCGGGGTCGGCGACGATCCGCTGGAAGCCGTCGAGGTGCACACCCAAGGCGTCGGCCAGCACCGCCTTGATGACGTCGCCGTGCGTGCAGGCGATCCACAACGTGTCGCCGTCGTGCTCCTGAGCCAGGGCCCGGTCGATCTCGCGGACGGCGGCCACGGCGCGCGACTGCACCTGCGCCAGCCCCTCACCGTCCGGGAACACCGCGGCGCTGGGCTGCTGCTGGATGACGGGCCACAGCGGCTCTTTGACGAGTTCGGCGATCTTGCGGCCGGTCCAGCCGCCGTAGTCGACCTCGGTCAGCCGATCGTCGACGCGCGGCTCCAGGCCCAGCGCCGCGGCCAACGGGGCGACGGTGTTCTGGCAGCGCAGCAGCGGCGAACGGACGATGGCCTTGACCGGCAGCGCGCCGATCCGGGCGACGACACCGTCGGCCTGCGCGCGGCCCTTGTCGTCGAGGTCGACGCCCTCGGACCGGCCGGCCAGGGTGTGGGCGGTGTTGGACGTCGAGCGCCCGTGCCGCAGCAGGATGACCGTCACTGTGCCGCCACCACCCCGGTGCCGAGCAGCGCGAGCACCGTCACGCCGAGCACGATGCGGTAGCCGACGAACCAGTACATGCTGTGCCGCACCAGGAATTTCAGGAACCAGGACACCGCGGCGTAGCCGACGACGAACGCGATCAAGATGGCGACGGTCAGCTGCGCGCCGGTGGCGCTCATGCCTTCGGTGACGGGCTTGAAGGCGTCGGGCAGCGAGAACAGGCCGGAGGCCAGCACCGCCGGGATGGCGAGCAGGAAGCCGAAGCGCGCCGCCAGCTCGCGGTTCATGCCGAGGAACAGGCCGGCACTGATCGTCGCGCCGGACCGCGACACCCCCGGCACCAGCGCCAGGCACTGCGCCAGGCCGACGAGGACGCTGTCCTTCCACGTCAGCTGCTCGACGTCGCGGGTCTGCTTGCCGGCGTACTCGGCGAGGGCGATCACCGCCGAGAACACGATCATCGCGGTGGCGATGACCCACAGATTGCGGGCGCCGGAACGGATCTGGTCCTTGAACAGCAGTCCCAGCACGCAGATCGGGATGGTGCCGATGATCACCCACCAGCCCAGCCAGTAGTCGCCGGTGCGGCGGGCGGCGTCGGTCAGCCCGGCGAACCAGGCGGTGAGGATGCGCCAGATGTCCTTGGCGAAATAGATGAGCACCGCGGCCTCGGTTCCGAGCTGGGTGACCGCGGTGAACGACGCGCCCGCGTCACCGGCGAAGAAAACCCGGGAGGCGATGGCCAGATGGCCCGACGACGACACCGGCAGAAACTCGGTGAGCCCCTGGAGGACGGCCAGCACGATCGTCTGCCACCAGCTCATGGCTGCCACGTCAGTCACGCCGACGACCGTACCGTGAGCGGCGGGCGCGGGGGTTAGTGGTTGCGCTGCACCGGTTGTGCGTCGGCGACCGCGTCGCGTACGGCGGCGGCGAGACTGCGCTCGTCGTGCACGTCGACGTGCGCCAGGCTTCGCGAGGACACCGCGACGACGTCCTCTTCCTGCGGCACCGGCCCCGACAGACGCGGGCGGTAGACCTCCACAATCAACACGCGCTTGTCGTCGAGGCGAAATGAAAAACTCCGGCCGTCGCCGACTTGGCCAAACCCGCTGGCCCGCAGACCTGTCGAAAGGTCTTCGATAGCAAAATTACCGTTGGCCAGATCGCCGTCGGTGGCAATGCTCATGGTCCCGACCATACCCCTCCGGTACGTGACGTACCCGCCTGAAGCAGATAATTGACGTCAAAATATTTGCCTAAACTGGCAATTAGCGATCACCCGCCGTTCACCGACCGAAAGCCAGCCTGTGTCAATGGATCACCATCCCATTAATTGTCGGCTGCGTGAATATCGGGTGGGCCTAACGAGATTCGCGACGGCCGCGCTGGCCGTCGGCACGCTGGCGGCGTGCTCGTCGCATCCAACCGAGACGGCACCGCCGACCATCTCCCCCGCACACGCCGCGGTGTCGCCCCCGGTCACCGGCGCTCCCGACGGCGTCGTCCGCGCCCTTCCCGGGCCCGGCACCGGCGCCGGCTTCGACACGGCGACGGCGTCGCTCGTCGTGCTCGGCACCGACGCCGGACGTCCGGTGGTGACGGTGCCCGGCACACCGCCGGTGGTGCTGCCGGCCGCTGCGACAGGTATCACAGTCGACGGCGCGGGCACGGCGTTCCTGTCCACCCGCGGCGGCTACCTGCGGTTCGACATCGGCAAGCGCGCGGTGCAAACGGTCGCGGTCGACGGCCAGTCCGGCACCGACTTCACCTCGATCGCCCGGCGGGCCGACGGGAAACTGGCCTTGGGAACCGCCGACGGGGCGGTGCTGATCATCGACGGTACCGCGGTGAAGTCCCGGATGAAGGCCTTCGCCCGCGTGGACGGTCTTGCCGCGCAAGGCAATACCGTCGTGGTCCTGGACCGCGGGCAAACCTCGGTGACCGAGGTGAACGCCGACGGCACCGACGTCGCCCAGGCGCTGCGCGCCGGTGAAGGCGCCACGACGCTGGCCGCCGATCCCGCCGGGCGGGTGCTGGTGGCCGACACGCGCGGCGACGGCCTGCTGGTCTTCGGGACGACGCCGCTGATGCTGCGGCAGCAGGCGCCGGTGCGGGGCGCGCCGTACGGCATCGTCGGATCGGCGAAACTCGCCTGGGTTTCACAGACCGCGACGAACAGCGTGGTTGGTTACGATCTTTCGACTGGTATCCCCGTCGAGAAAGTCCGATATCGCACCGTGCAGCAGCCCGACGTCCTCTCCTTCGACGAACGCACCGGCACCTTGTTCGTGGTGTCGGGATCGGGCGCCGGGGTCCAGGTGATCGCGAACGCCGCCGCAGGGCCGGGGTCGGGCGGCCACTGATGCAGCGGGGGCGGATGCCGGCAGCGTGGGCGGAGGACTTGTCCGACGACTACGAATGGATTCCGCTCCGACTGCCGCCGGAAGTGACCAGGCTGTCGGCGTCGATCCGGCTGTCGATCGAGGCCGAATACCGCGGGTGGGAACTGACGCGCGTGCGCCTCTACACCGACGGTTCGCGCCGGGTGCTGCTGCGCCGCCGCAAGATCAGGACGGGCGACGCGACGGGAAATGTGCCCGGGGCGGGCGAAACGACGGGCCAGGTGCCCGATAGGTTGGCGCCCGAACAGCCGTCGATGTGAGGAGCCGTTGATGTATCGCGCCCTGCGCTGGGTGTTCTTCCTGGTGTCCCCGGAGCGGATTCACACCTGGGTGTTCGCGCTGCTGCGCGTCGCGACCGGATTGGCCGTCAGCCGCCGGTTGCTGGCCAAGTGGCTGGCCCCGTCGGATCCGGTGTTGGAGACGACGGTGTTCGGCGTGACGTTCCCGGGCCCGGTGGGCCTGGCAGCCGGCTTCGACAAGAACGGCAGTGGCATCAACGCTTGGGGCCCACTGGGTTTCGGCTACGCCGAGGTGGGCACGGTGACGGCACAGGCACAGCCGGGTAACCCGGCGCCGCGGCTGTTCCGGCTGCCCGAGGACCGTGCACTGCTGAACCGCATGGGCTTCAACAACCACGGGGCCGGCGAGCTCGCCATCAAGCTGACCCGCAGCCAGTCCACCGTGCCGATCGGCGTGAACATCGGCAAGACCAAGGTCACCCCGCCCGAACACGCCGTCGACGACTACGCCGAGAGCGCCCGCCTGTGCGGGCCACTGGCCGACTTCGTCGTGGTGAACGTCAGCTCGCCGAACACGCCCGGGCTGCGTGATCTACAGGCCGTGGCGTCGCTACGGCCGATCCTGGCCGCCGTGCGCGCCGAGACGACCAAGCCCGTGCTGGTGAAGATCGCGCCCGACCTGTCCGACGACGACGTCGACGAGATCGCCGACCTGGCCGTCGAACTTGGGCTGGCGGGGATCGTCGCGACCAACACCACGATCTCCCGCGAAGGGCTGCTGACGCCCGGCGTCGCCGAGCTGGGCGCGGGCGGCGTTTCCGGGGCGCCGGTGGCCGCACGATCGCTCGAGATCCTGCGGCGGCTGCACAAGCGCGTCGGCGATCAGCTGGTGCTGATCAGCGTCGGCGGCATCGAGACCGCCGACGACGCCTGGGAGCGCATCCTCGCCGGCGCCTCGCTGGTGCAGGGCTACACCGGCTTCATCTACGGCGGCGGCCTGTGGGCCAAGCACATTCACGACGGTGTCGCCGCGAAGTTGAAGGCCGGTGGCTTCGCGTCGCTGGCCGATGCGGTGGGCTCCGGCGCCTAATGGGTGGTGATCGGCGAGCCTAGGACGGATAGTGATTCGTCGGGGAGACGCTGATCTCCGAGCCGCTGGTCGGTGAGCACTCCGTGCGCCTGGAACGATGGTCGATTTCTAGGGTTAGATCGTGCCCCGACCGGTTTGGTGAGGTCATCTATAGCGCTCATGGGATGTCGTGCCGCTCGAGCACTGATCCATTAGGTCGCCGCCGGTGTCCTTCGGCTCGAACGGTTTCATCCGCAGCGAGCTGAAGGAGGCGATGAGATGCTCTTCGTCGGAGACGACTGGGCAGAAGACCACCACGACCTGTACCTGATGAACGAGGCCGGTAAGAAGCTGGCGGCACAACGGTTTCCCGAAGGGCTAGCCGGTATGCGGCTGCTGCATGACTTGATCGCCACCCACGCTCAGGAGCCGGCTCAGGTGATCATCGGCATCGAGACCGACCGCGGTCTGTGGGTCGATGCGCTGACCGGCGCCGGCTATCAGGTGTATGCGGTCAATCCGTTGGCGGTGGCCCGCTACCGGGAGCGCCACGCGGTCTCAGGTGCCAAATCCGATGCAGCCGACGCCAAACTGTTGGCCGATCTGGTGCGTACAGATCGGCACAACCACCGACTGATTGCCGGTGACACTCCCGATGCCGAGGCGATCAAGGTGCTGGCACGGGCGCATCAGAATCTGATCTGGACCCGCAACCGGCACACCAACGCCCTGCGCTCGGCGCTACGGGAGTACTACCCCGCGGCGTTAGCGGCCTTCGCTGATCTTGCCGATCGCGACGCGCTAGCGCTCCTGGGACGCGCGGCCGATCCACGACAGGCGGCCAGCTTGAGCCTGGCGAAGATCCGGTCGGCACTCAAAGCGGCTGGCCGCCAACGCAATATCGACACCCGAGCAATCGAGATTCAAGCCGCGCTACGGTCTGAACAGCTCGCCGCACCCGCTGCGGTCACGGCTGCGTTTGCCGCGACCACGCGGGCCACAGTGGGCATCATTGTCGAACTGAACCGTCAGATCGACGACCTCGAAACAGAACTGACCGCGCATTTTGAGACGCACCCGGACGCCGACATCTACCGCTCCCTGCCAGGACTTGGTGTCATCCTCGGCGCCCGGGTGCTCGGTGAGTTCGGGGACGACCCGAACCGCTACACCACCGCCAAGTGTCGCAAAAACTACGCCGGAACCTCGCCATTGACCATCGCATCAGGCCGCAAACGCGCAGTCCTGGCCCGCCACATCCGCAACCGACGGCTCTATGACGCAGTCGACCAGTGGGCCTTCTGCGCGCTGACCCGCAGTCCCGGCGCCCGACTGTTCTACGACCAACGCCGCGCAGCCGGTGACCTCCATCACCAAGCCCTACGCGCCCTGGGCAACCGGCTCGTCGGCATCCTGCACGGCTGTCTTAACCACCGCTCCCACTACGACGAACACAGAGCCTGGGCTCACCGCCAACCCGCCGCAGCTTGACAAGCTACGCACCTGGGATGTCTAACCCTCGACTCCGGTACGCCGATACGCCGACGCCGACATGCCGAACCACCGCTGGCTCGACCGCGACAGCACGCTCTGCTCGCTGTAGCCGAGTAGTCCGGCCAGCTGCCCCAACGGCATGTCGGTGGTGCGGAGGTAGCGGTCGGCGTCCTCGCGACGCACCTCGTCGACCAGCCCGGCGAACGACGTGCCCTGCGCCTCCAATTGCCGCTGCAGTGTGCGCGGGTGCACCGCGAGCTGCTGCGCAACCAGGTCGAGGGTCAGGCCGCCGGTGGGCAGCATCCGGCGGATCAGCAGCCGGACCGGTTCGGCGGTCTGTGAATCAGTCGGGACCGCGATGGTGTTCAGATAGCCCCGCACCACGTCGTGCACCGCGCCGTCGGCCGCAAGCGGCTGGGCGAGCACCGCGCGCGGGAAGCGAAAACCGTTGTCCGGCATGGCAAAACGCGCCGGGCACCCGAAGTAGTCGGCATAGCTCTCGGCGGTCGTCAGCGGCTCGTGCCGGAAGTGCACCACGGCTGGCGTGAAGTCGGGCCCCGTCAGCAGCCGGAACACCCGGAGGGATACGCCGAGAGCCAACTCTGCCGCTTGCCGGTGCACGATCGGCCGGGGCACGGCGAGACGCCAATCGAAGCGGGCGTAGCGCGCGGTCGGCTGCGGGTCGATGGCTGCCGACAGCGCCGGGCTGTAGACCGCCATGTACTGGTCGATCGCGGCGAGCGCGGCCGCTACGTTCGCCGCCGTCCGCGCCGCGATCCCGACCGGGCCCAAGATGTCCAGGCCTTGGCGCAGGGCCAGCCGCCGGCCGAAGTCGGGCGCGCCGGTCGCCGCGGCGGCAGCCTCCAGAACCGTGACGACGCTGCGGTAGTCGACGAAGTTGTCCTGATCGCCGACCGCGTCGACGGGGATGCGACTCCGGGCGAGCAAGGGCTCGGGATCGGCGCCCAGCTCACGGACGAGCTCAAGAAAGCCCTGCAACGACGTGCCCCGCACGAACGACATGTCGTCCAGTGTCAAGAAGCTGTCGCTTGATGTCAAGTATCTCAGCGTCGCGGATCACAGAATTGATCCATAGCAAGCCACCCCACAACGAAAGGCCCGACATGACCGCCATCGCATCCCCCGAAATGGTCACCACCCTCAGCGGCGCTCCGCTCCCCCTGGTCGCACTGCCGCAAGGCGAGCTGCTGACCGTCAACCTCGCCGAGACCCCGCTGCTGAAAGACGCCCTCGGACCCGGCATGAGCTTTCACCCGCTGCGCCTGGACACCGAGCGCGGCGAGTACGTCATCCTCGCCCGGATGGCACCGGGCGTCGGCCTGCAGCTGCACTACCACACCGGTCCCGCGCAGGTGTACACCTTCCAGGGCTGCTGGTTCTACCGCGAGTACCCCGACCAGCCGCAGACCGCCGGCTCCTACCTGTACGAACCCGGCGGCTCGGTCCACACCTTCTTCACCCCCGAGGACAACACCGAGGACACCGTCGCGCTCATCATCGTCGACGGCGCGAACGTCAACTTCAACGAGGACGGCTCGTTCCACTCGATCCTCGACGCGGTGTCCCTGCACTACCTGACCGAGACGGTCTCCGCTGCCCAGGGCACCACGCCCGTCTTCGTCCACGGCGGCACCGCCGGCGTCGTCAAACCCTGACCCTCCGCCACGAGACTCGAAAGGACCGGCCATGACCTACCGGAAGTTGACCAGCCTCGACGCCCAGTTCCTGGCGATGGAGGACGGGCGCGCACACGGGCACGTCAGCGTGCTGAGCACCTACGCGCCCACCACCGCGGACGGCCGCGCACTGACCGCAGACCTCATCCGCGACCTCGTGGCCGCGCGACTGCCGCTGCTGCCGCCGTTCCGCTGGCGCCTGGTCCGGGTGCCGTTCGACCTCGACCACCCCTACTGGGACGACTCCGGCGACGTCGATCTGAGCTACCACGTCCAGGAATCCGCGCTGTGCGCGCCGGGTGACGACCGCGCGCTCGCCGACCACGTCGCCGAGCTCATCGCCCGGCCGCTGGATCGGTCGCTGCCGCTGTGGGAAATCCACGTCATCAGCGGCCTGGCCGACGGTTCCGTCGCGCTGCTGATCAAGATGCACCACGCCGCAGTCGACGGCGTGTCCGGCGCCGACGTGCTGCGGGTCCTGCTGGACGACACCCCGGAAGAGCAGGTCATCGAGCAATCGGTGACGCCGGAACCGGGGCGCAAGCCGTCGCAGATCGACCTGCTCGGGCGCGGCCTGTTCAACGCGTCGCAGTACCCACTGCGGTCCATCCGCGCCGCGCTGCGCGCGCTGCCGCACCTCGACGAGGTCCCGACCCTGCGCGGTGTGCCCGGCGTCAACACCATCGCCCGGCACAGCCGGACCGCCAAGGCCGCCCTGGAACGTAGCGACGCCGCCGCAGGCACCGACCTCGTCGCACCGCGGACCAGGTTCCAGGCGCCCATCTCGCAGCATCGCAGCGTGGCGTTCGGTTCGGTGTCGCTGGCCGAGGTGAAGACCGTGAAGGACCACTTCGGTTGCAGCATCAACGATGTCGTGATGGCGATGTGCGCGTCGGGTCTGCGGTCATGGCTGACGGAGCACGACGAACTGCCCGATGGACCGATGCTGTCGTTCGTGCCGGTGTCGGTCCGGACGCCCGAACAGATCGGGACGTTCGGCAACCGGGTCTCGGTCATGATGGCCGAACTGCCGACCGACGAGCCCGACCCCGTCCAGCGGCTCCACCGAGCGCGCGCCACGATGACCGCCGCCAAACAGCGGCATCGGACATTGCCGGCGTCGTTGCTGGAAGACGCGAACGACCTCATCCCGCCCGCGCTGTTCGCCCGCGCCACCGGGACCGCGCTGCGCCACGGCGCGTCGTTCCTGCAGCCGGCCGTCAACGCCGCCATCTCCAATGTGCCCGGCTCACCCACGACGCTGTATTGCGCAGGCGCCGAGCAGCTTTCGCAGTTCCCGATCTCCGGTGTGCTGCACGGGGTCGGCCTGAACATCACGGTGTTCAGCTACCGTGACGAGCTGGCATTCGGCATCGTGGTCGACCGCGAGCAGCTCGACGATCCGTGGCCTCTGCTCGACGCGGTGCGGGGCTCCCTGGCGGAGCTGACGGCCGCGGTCAGTAAACCTCCAGCGGCGTGACACCGAGTTCGTCCAAGGTCTGCTGCACGTGCTCGCGCAGCACGGCCTTGGTGTTCTCGGCGCCTACCTGATAGCCCACGACGCCCAGGGTGACCTTGCCGTTGTGGCGCAGGGCCGTCACCACCAGCAGGCCGCCGGGCTGCTCGATGTCGCGTTTCTTGACGTTCTGCTCGACACCCCAGCAGATCACGTAATCGGCCTGGCGGACGCCGTCGATACGGCCGACCAGCTCCGGCACGTCGCCGACATTGGAGCAGGTCACCGGTAGCTCGCCGAGCACCATGGCCGCAGTGTGGCGGACCGCCCGCCGCGGGATGAACGGCGTCAGTGGCAGCAGTTGGAAGGATTCGTCCGGCTGCTCCCGGGCGCGGCGCAGTGCGTTGCGGATCTCGCCGCGGAGCTCGGTGAGATCGGTTGTGGCCGAATCGGGTTCGACGGTGAACGTCGTGAACGTCATCGCGTTGGCCCTGGTGTCCTCGAGCGACGCGCGATCGTTGATCGCGACCATCAACGAGATGGCGCCGTCCCGCGCACGCTGGCGGCCCATCCGTACGCCCAGTCGCGTGGCGAACGCCGCGACCAGTGAATGGCCGTTTCCGCCGAGTTCTACTGCACGCGCATCGAAGTGATCGAGGTCGATGATGGCGGACGCGAACGGCACGTGCACGAGTTCGTCACCGGAGGCAGAAACTCCCGTCGGCGGCGTTGCCGTCATCTCGCCGCGCCGCTCTCGGGCCAGTTTGGCGGCGACCTTGACCGTCCTCCGGACCTCCGGCAGGTCCCTGAAGGTCTGTCGCAGGTCGGAACGGATCGCCTGCAGACGGGTCCGTGATCGCGGCCGCTCGTAGCCGAGGTCGCGCTCGTTGCCCAGGACCGCGTCCATGAACGCGACGACCGAGCCGCTGCCGTCGATCAGACAGTGCGAGAGCACTATCGCGACCGCCGTCGAGCCATCGGTGAAAGGCTGCACCCCCAGGTGCCAACCCGGCCCGCGCTCGGGATCGATCGGGATCTGGGCACGCTCCTCCAGCCAGTCGCTCAGTCCTGAACGTGGACAGGGAGTTTCGGCGACGTCGACCGGCCGCGGCGGGCCTGACTCGGCCACCCAACGATGACGGCCGAACGGCAGTGGGGAGCGCTCGATGTACCGCGCCACCATCCCCTTGCCGAAGTTCTCGTTGAACCGGCGCAACCCGTCGAGGTCCACCGGTCCCTCGTAGAACCACAGCGCCATGCCGACCTGGACCCGGCCATTGGCCCGGTACGACAGGAAGGTGGCCTGGTCGATGTAGTCGAGGCGGTCCTGATCCGTCGGTGTCGACTGCTTGCTCACCGGGGTAGGTGTGGACAAAGCCGATGGCCCCCTCGCTTCGGTAGACCGGCGGGGTCGCTGCCGCCGGCCTCGATCCGATAGTAGGTCGGGTGATAGGTGGTCGCGAATCGGCGCGAGCGGCCTATTTCTGCTCGTACGTGCCGTGGATGACGGCCCGGGCGATGGCCTGCATGAACAGGTTGAAACCCAGGAACGCCGGGGTGGCGTCCTCGGGGATGTCCAGCTTTTCCACAGGTAGCGCGTGCACCGCGATGTAGTACCGGTGCGGGCCGTGACCGGCCGGCGGGGCGGCACCCAGGAAGCGCTTGAGGCTGGCGTCGTTGGTCAGGGTGATGGCGCCCCCGGGCAGGGCGTCGCCGTTGCCCGCGTCGGCGGCCAGCTCGGTCACGTCGGCCGGCAGGTTGGCGACGGCCCAGTGCCAGAAGCCCGACGCGGTCGGGGCGTCGGGGTCGTAGACGGTGACGGCGAAGCTGCGGGTCTCGGCCGGGAAGCCTGACCAGCTCAGCTGCGGCGAGACGTCTTCTCCCCCGGCGCCGAAGATGCCACTGACCTGAGCGTTGGCCAGCGGGCCGCCGTCGGTCAGCGACGTCGAAGTCAGGGTGAAGGTCGGCAGCTGCGGCAGGTTGTCATACGGCGAAGCGGTCATGATGCGAGTCCTTTCGGCGGTCAAACTTCGGTGGCGGGCAGGGTCGGTCAGCAGTGCGTCAGGAAGTGTTCGAGGACCTTGGCGCCGAACTGTAGTGCGTCCACGGGTACCCGTTCGTCGACCCCGTGGAACAGCGCGGCGAAATCCAGCTCGGGCGGCAGCCGCAGCGGCGCGAAGCCGAAGCACCGGATACCCAGGCGCACAAACGCTTTCGCGTCGGTGCCGCCCGACATCATGTAGGGCACCGTGCGGGCGTCGGGGTCGACGGCCAGGATCGCGGCATTCATCGCGTCGACCAGGTCACCGTCGAACGTGGTCTCCACGCTGGGCAGGTCCCGTTCCCAGGTACGGGTGATGTTGGGACCGAGCAGCGCGTCGAGTTCGCGCTCGAAGGCCTCCTTGCGGCCCGGCAGGATGCGGCAGTCGACCATGGCCTCTGCCGTCGCCGGGATGACGTTGGCCTTGTAGCCCGCCTTGAGCATGGTGGGGTTCGCGGTGTCGCGCAGGGTGGCGCCCACGATGCGCGCGATGCCGCCCAGCTTGGCGATGGAACCTTCCAGGTCCGGCGAGGTCGGGTCGAGGTCGTAACCGGTCTCTTCGGAGACCGCCGTCAGGAACTGCTCGACCGACTCACTGAGCACCAACGGGAACTGGTGCCGGCCCAGTTTGGCGACGGCCTCGGCGATCTCGGTGACAGCGTTGTCGTCGTGCACCATCGAGCCGTGCCCGGCGCGGCCGCGAGCCGTCAGCCGCATCCAGGACAGGCCCTTCTCGGCCGTCTCGATGAGATACAGGCGACGCTCGCCGCCCTCCTTGGTCGGGACGGTCAGAGAGAAGCCGCCGACCTCGCCGATGGCCTCGGTGATGCCGTCGAACAGGTCGGGCCGGTGGTCGACGAGCCATTGGCAGCCGTAGGTCCCGCCGTGCTCCTCGTCGGACACAAAGGCGAAGACGAGGTCCCTTGGCGGTGTGATGTTGTTGCGCTTGAGGTGCCGCGCGACGGCGATCATCATGCCGCACATGTCCTTCATGTCGACCGCGCCGCGGCCCCACACGTAGCCGTCCTTCACCGCGCCGGAGAACGGGTGCACGCTCCAGTCGGCGGGCTCGGCGGGGACGACGTCGAGGTGGCCGTGGATCAGCAGGGCGCCCCGGTTGGGGTCGGCACCGGGCAGGCGGGTGAAGACGTTGCCGCGGCCGGGCGCGCCCGCCTCCACGTACTCCGTGGTGTAACCCACTTCGCGCAGTTTCTCGGCCACCCAGCGGGCGCAGTCTTCCTCGCCTTTGGTGGTCTCCGGCTCACCGGTATTGGACGTATCGAACCGGATGAGGGAGCTGACGAGGTCGACGACCTCATCCTCGGGCGCAGTCACAGTCACATTCGTACCACCCTCGGTTTTGGACTGGGCACCTTGATCCGTTAGCCTAAGCTGCCCGGCCAGACGGCTGGGCAGGTCCGAGTGGCGGAATGGCAGACGCGCTAGCTTGAGGTGCTAGTGCCCTATTAACGGGCGTGGGGGTTCAAGTCCCCCCTCGGACACATTTGGCGACACGACTCAGGTCGGCAGTCGCCGTGACTCGCCGAAGATGCGGGTCGTAGTCGAGACGCAGGCCCAAGCTTGCGTACACCTCGGCGCGCTCAGCTCCGGTTGCCGCGCCGAGGATGACCGACAGTCCGCCTAACTCCTTAACTAACTCACTGATCTCGGCGGCACACATGGCGCGGGGCCGCTCCACTCGCTCAACGCGTGCCCTCAGCTCGTCGCGCTCGGCGGTACGTTGACGCAACGCAGCAGTTAGATCCTCAACGGCCACGCCAGACTCCACGGCGGTGATCAAGGCAGCCACTTTGGCATTCGCCTCGCTCAGCTGGCGCTGCAAGGCGGCGTAGCCAGGTCCGGCCGCCGGGTCCACGTCTTGCCCGCGTGCGAGGTCTTCTGGATCGGCCAGAGTGGCGATCCATTCGTCGAGTCGCGCTGTCACTGCGTCTTCGCGGAGATAGACGGTGCGCGGATGATCACTCAGGTCCACAGGTACAGAACGTGACTTGCCGAACTCACAACGGTAGAGGATCCGCGTTGTTTGCTTCCCCGGCCGGGCGGCGCCCTGCATTCGCCGTCCACATGCGGCGCAGAACAGCAGCCCACGCAGCGCATACGGCACTGTCGATTCTCTGCTGCACACGCGACCGGGACCACGCCGCGCCTGCATCCGGAGACGAACAGCCTGCGCCAGCTCATCAGGGATCAGCTCTTCGTGCGTGCGTCGATCGGGTGCGATCCAGTCGGCCCGATCGCGCCACCGCATGCGAGTCTCATATCCCGCGGCGACATCATCGGGGTTCAAAAGGACCTCATACTTCTCCTGCTTGCCCCAGACACGGATACCGCGGTACGCAGGGTTGTCGAGAATGGCGCGGATCGCCGAATGGGACCATCCACGTGGGTCACGATGCCGGTTCCGTGCCGGGTCGTATTGGCTCGGTGATGGCACTCCATCGTCGGTGAGCTGCTGTGCGATGAAGCGCAAGCCAGCACCATCGGCATACATGCGATAAATCCGCTCGACGGTCGGGGCGGTCTCGGGGTCAGGCTCCAGGCGGTGAAGACGCTGCCCAAGACTTGCCTTGGCGGGGTTTGGGTGCGGGCCGGCATCGACGAGTTGATAACCGTACGGTGGGCGACCGCCGAGGTATCTGGTTGTGTCCTGCGCGAGTGCCGACATCGCGGTACGCACGCGCATCTGGATTCGCGCACGTTCTCCCTTGCTCATTCCGCCAAAGAGCGTCATCACGAGGTCGTGTGCCTCGGATCCGGGATCAACCGCTCCGCCAACTTCAGGCACCCATAGGCCGACCCCGTAGTGCGTGAGCACCGGGAAGGTGAGCGCAAATTGCGGTCCGTAGAACGCGCGAGCAGGTTCCCCGATCACGACGGCATCGAAGCCACGGTCACGAGAAGTGACATCTGCGAGCAGACGTGAAGCCTCCGGCCTGCGTTTCCAGGGAAGCGACCGGCTCTGTCCTATATCGAAGTAGTCGGCGGCGAGGACGCCGCCATGCGGACTGATCAGATCGATGGCACGACGTTTCTGCCAGCTGCGGCTCGCCTCCGGATCTTGGGCGTCCTCGGTACTCACTCGGCCATAGAAGGCGAACCTGAGGCTCATGCCACTCCCCTCCCTGATCTAGGCGTCCGGTCCCGCATAGCCAGTATGACGTTTACCAGCGCGCGGTTGGCCTCGCGCGGGAGCCGATACCGGTTCGGCAGGTCAATTTCAACACCTCCCTCTGACATGTTCGGAGCATCGACTCGAACGTCACACTCGGAGCGAGCATGTGTCGTAGTCGGGCATCTTTCAGCCATCGCTTGCCCCTAGCGGATCCCATTGTTCGTTGTGGGCTTGGCGACGTGCTTCTACCAGTCCGATGAGGCGGGAGTGGATGCGTTGGAGGGCCGCGGAATAGACGAGACTGCGATCGCCGAGGCTGCCGAGGCCGGCACGTTCGAACTCCCACGCCACCAGATCATCGCGACCGGCGAAGTCACAGTTGGGATCGTATTGGTATGCAGTGCTTTTCAAGCGTTCTTCACGCGTCCAAATGGCGCGCTGTTCGCGCAGCACGGTCATGGTAGTGGAATAACGGCGGGATTTGCTGGTGATGTGGCCGCGGAATCCGAGGGTGTGCAACCACCGCCCGATGCCGGACAGTCCTTTGTCCGCGAGATCGCTGATGGTGGTCAGGATGGTCCGCACATGCTCTGACACGTCCAGGTCGGGTATGGCTTCCGTAGATAGGCGGCGCGCGCTGATTCCGAGGTCTACCAAGGATTTGGTGACATACTTGGCGAGATAGCGTGCCACCAGCCGGCCAGACATGGACCGTCCTGAGCCTGACCCTGGTTCTGGTTCTGGTTCTGGTTCTGGTTCTGGTGGAGCACTTTTCACTGGTTTTGCGGATGCGGCGAGGGGTTGGGTGTCGATCTGTGTGCCGAAACGTATCGTCCGCGCATCGGTATCAGCGGTCGGATCGTCGATGGTGAGCGTGACGGTGCGGGCGGCGTGTTGGATGATGGTGGCGAGTTCGACTGCACCGATGGGTGATTCCCAATCGGTCTGATCGGGGTCGTCTTGGGGGTCCAGGCGGATCAGGGCGTGGATGTGTGGGATGGCGCGGGCTTGCAGTTCGACGATTTTGATGAAGCTCACCCGCACCGCATCCGGATCCACACCGGTGGCTTTCAGTTCTTTGCGGAGGGTGCGCCGCATGGTGATGGTGAAGCGTCGCCACAGTTCGGGAAGATGCCAGGCGAACAGGACATGCCCGGCATAGTCGTAGCACTCCGGACAGAGCGGCTGACCGACCCGCTCGTCGCCATGATCATGGGACATGCTGCACCACAATTGTTTTCCATGCGGGCAGCGGCGGTAGCCGCCGATCCGGTGCTGGTCTCGGCATACCTGCGCTTTCTTGTCCCCCGACGTCGTGGCGGTGTGGACGGCCCCGAAGCTGGGGGCAGTCAGGGTGAGGAAAACTTGCGGATGATCGCCCACCGCGGTGGGCATGCCGTGGTGGCCTCCCGCAGCGCCGGCGTGCACGAGTTGCCAGGTGTCGCGGGCGTAGAGATCTGAACACGACGGGCAAATGTGGGCGCGACGGTTGTTGCACCGCGTCCACACCACCCGCTGACGCCCGTACTCATCGGTACCGATCAGCTGGATGGGGTGAGCGCAGAATCCGACGGATTCTGCTCGTCGCCACCAGGATTGGTATCCCATCGACGCGGCCCGGCGCACCATCTGCTCGACCACTCGGGTGGTATCAACTGTATCCGGAACACCCGGCAGGGCAAGCTGCGCCGATGTCATGGAGCTATTCACCGCTGCCCTCACTCACGGTGTGCCCGGTATCGGTGTTGTGTGGCTGGTGGGTCTTGTTCGGTCGGCTCGGGGGTCGGCGGAAGCGAGTGGCCAGCGCGGTGATGTCGTGGTCGGTGACGTGGAAGGCCCGCACCCGCTGGGCGTAGGCGGTGCCGTCAACCATCATGTAGCCAACACCCGGTGTCGCGTCGGGGATGCGGTCACATTCGGCGCCGGCATCGCGTGCTCCCTGTCCCAGGACCATAGTGGTTTGGGTGGCTTCAGTCAGGCGCAACCCGATCCGCACCGTGAACAGCTGCCTTAACGGCAGGGTGTCTTTGGCGGGGTCTTGCACCGCGGCGACGACGCTGATGCCGACTGCGCGGCCTTGCGAGAGCAGGAGGCCCAGGAGTTGTTCGATTTCGGTGCGGACCTTGCGGTCGGTCACATACGCACTCAGTGCTGCGATTTCATCGATCACTACCACGAACAACGGCTCCGACGTCGTGGGAGTGTGTAGTCGGGTGTGGCCGCGCAGACGATTCGCCCGGGCGTGCATCACCGTGACGAGCTGGCGTAGCAGCTCCAGGGTGGTGTCGGTGGCGTCGTGGGTGAACACGGTGAACAGGGGTGCTCCGGCACCGAGTTCCATGCCACCTTTGGGGTCGATGACACATAACCGCACCAGTCCGGTCTTCACCGCGGGGGCGATGCCGGCGATCAACGACCACAGCACTGAGCCTTTGCCTGCGCCGGTTGCCCCGGCGATCAGCACATGGTGACCGAGCAGCGGCACTTGCCACCAATGCCGCGTTTCGGTGATCCCGACCCGCACCAGCGCCAGGTCCACCGGGGTTGCCGGGGCGGGCATGGGCAGGACGATCGGTTCAGCGAGCACGTCTGCCCGCATTAAAGTGATGCGCAGTTCGCCAGGCGAGGTGGCGGTGATGCTGATGCGGTCGGCGCGCCACGCGGCGGCCAGCGCGTCGGACTGTTTATGCCAATCTGCCACGGACTGGCCGGTGACGATGCGCACCGCCAGCACATCGGTGGTTTTACCGATTGTCACCGTGCGCAGGGTGGGAGTGAGGGTGCGTCCGCCGAGTGTGGCCGTCAGGCCGTGCAAGGTGCAGGTCGATTCCCAGGTGCGGGTGTAGCGCGACCACGTGAGCCAGCGCCGCCGTACCGGTTCGGTCACCCAGGCGCGAAATGACCCCGGTTGGAGCCAGGCCCAGCCCGCATACCCGGCACTGCACACGATCGCGCAGATCAGGCCCACGCGTGGGCCGTGGCTGATGGCAAGCACGAGGCTGGCGATGATGGGCACGCTGATCGCCGGGAACAGCACCGCCCACCAGAGCACATACCCGGCTGCGGTGAACAGCGACATGACCAGTTCTCCGAACCAGTCGTCATCGCCTGATCCACTGTTGGTGGTGTTCTTATTGTTCGATGTCATGAGAGATGCCCTCCGTGAGCGTGTGGTCAACAGCAATGCCCGGGGTGGCGGGGTGCGGTGATCGGTTCACCGCACCCCACACCCGCTTGGGGTTACTTCTGCGGGCGTGTCTGCTCACTCGGCGCAGCACCACTGGCGGTGGCGGGGGTGAGGGCATCAGCGCGGAACGCCACCCCGCTGCGATCACCTTGGGCCCACGGGATGGCCACCAGACCAACCACCGAAACAGACTGCGTGACTGTAACTTTGGGGTCTCCTGCCACGGTGACATTGAGTACTTCGCCGCCGGAGTCATCCAGCGCGAGGACCTGGGTGGCGTACATCGGCATCCCGGTGGCGGTGTCGACTTTCGGGGCGCCGGTTTCGAAGTTCAGCCGTGGCTCCGGAGCGCGGGTGACGATAAAACGAGTTCCAGACGTATCGATTCTCAAACGCATTGTCCTACTAGTCCTTTCGTGAGATGTTGACGCCGGTCCGGCGCTGGATTCAGTTCACGTGGACATCACGGACGTTGCGAGAGACATGTGCCGACATTTCCGACACATCCACGGGCATTTCGGACACGGCCGGACATACCCACGGACATCACACCGACACTATCGCCGCAGGGTGGCGGCAATCGCATGGCAAACTAGACACCACGCGCTGAAGGATGGATACGGACGACACGGGAAGATGTGCGCTGACACGATGGACGAGCAGGACGGCACCGAGGCCGCCATCACTCCCAACGATCGCCTCGCGCAGCGGCTACAGGCCAAAGGTCTGTCCTCGCAGCGGTTCGCCACCGCGGTGGGTGTCGATATCAAGTCGGTGCGACGCTGGCTGGCCGATAGCGACTACAGAATTCGCGAACACAACGCCCGCAGCGCCAGCGAGGTGCTCGACTGCACTCCGCATGACCTGTGGCCCAAGCAGTACCCGGCCGCTACCGCCCGTGCAGTGACAACAGCGTCTGCGGGTGGGCCATTCACCGCGACCCTGTATGCCAGCCGTACTCAGCTGCCGATCACGACGTGGCAGCAGCATTTCGCCGACGCCACCACCGGCATCGACATCCTCGTGCTCGCGGCCACGTTCCTGTTCGACACCCTCGACGGATTCCTCGACACCCTGCTCGCCGCCGCCGCCCGCGGTGTGTCGGTGCGGTTTCTCGTCGGGGATCCCGACACTGCGACCACGATCTTGCGCGGTGAGGAGGAAGGGATCGGCGAGGCTGTCATCGCCCGCTGCCGCACGTCGGTGGAGTTGCTCGCCCCTCACGCCTGTACCCCGGGGCTGGACATTCGCACCCACGACACCGCGCTCTACACGTCGATCTTTCGGGTCGATGACGCCATGATTGTCAACTTCCACATCTACGGCTCACCCGGGCGCAACAACCCTGTGCTGGTTCTGTCACGTCACCATGAGCCAAGGCTCTGGACCACCCTCGAAGACGCTTTCACCCAGGTCTGGAACCGCGCCAGACCGCTGACCGCGAAAGGCTGACCCCCGATGCGCACCGACTACTACAATGACCCCAACGCCCCGGCGCCCAACAGTGTCGTTCCGTCCGCCTCGGCCATCGTCACCGACGAACAAGGTCGTATTCTGCTGATCAAACGCCGCGACAACACCCTGTGGGCGTTACCCGGCGGCGGACACGACATCGGCGAAACCATCGCCGACACCGCCGTGCGGGAAGTCAAAGAAGAAACCGGGCTCGACGTCGAAGTCACGGGTCTGGTCGGTGTCTACACCAACCCCCACCACGTGGTCGCGTTCACCGATGGCGAAGTGCGCCAACAATTCTCGCTACTGTTCGCCACCACGGTGCTCGGCGGGACCCTCGCCATCGACCACGAAAGCACCGACATCGCCTGGACTGCCCCCGACGACATCGCTGGCCTGGATATGCATCCGTCGATGCGACTGCGCGTCGAGCACTACCTGCAACGCCGCGACAGCCCCTACCTCGGCTGACCGCTGGGCTACAGCCAGTCGCGTACTCGCCGGACCGCCGCCAACAATTCGTCGCGGCCCGCGTCGACCGCCCGGTGCACCGGGTCCTCGGATCCATAACGCGCCAACACGTCGCGTAGTCGATCTCGCGGTGATATCGGCGCCCCGTCAGGTCCAGTCGTCAGATCGCAAAAAGTCAACGCATCAAGGACATTGCTGGGCGGATCGCTGAACGCGGACAAACCCGACAAGCCCCGCTCGGCAGCCTCCGCGTGCGCTCCGGTATGAAAGGCCACCAAGGAAGCGACCAGCTCCCCGAAACCCGCCGATCGCACGAACTCCGCTCCATCAAGGGGATGAAAACCGGTCCGGCGCACCGACGGTGCGTAACCGATATCGTGCAACCACCCCGCCGCGACCAGACAGTCCGCCGTTTGAGCATCGAAACGCCGGCTCAACCGCTCGGCAGTCGTCGCGACCCCCCGGACATGCGCCAACCGCCGCGGCTGCTCAGCCAGCCGCGCCTCGGCCTCGCGCCGTGCACGCTGCGCCAAAACTACGCTCACAACCGCCAGCCTACGAGCCCCAGCACCATGTGGTTCCCCCGAAATCGTGGAGGGTTTCCTATGCCGCCTCCGGCTTGGTCTTGGATTCCCTGATCTCGTAGTTGACGGGTGAGAGCCCGTCGGCGGCACTGTGCCGGCGTTGGTGATTGTAGAAGGTGTAGCACCAGTCGATAACCACAGCCTGCGCGTGGATGGTATCACGGAAATGATTGCGGGACAGCACTTCCCATTCCAACGAGGAGAAGAACGCCTCCGCGGCAGCATTATCGAAACACGAGCCGACCCGGCCCATCGACTGCCGAATTCCCAACTGCCGGCACAACTTGGTGAACGAATTCGCGGTGTAGGTGCTACCGCGGTCGGTATGGAATATGACCCGTTCGGACTCCTCATCCCGCCAGATCGCCTGGCGGCCACCGCGCGCGGCCACAGCCATTTTGATCGCCGCACACGCCAAATCGGCATCCGGATGCAGGCCCATGGCCGCCCCCAGCAACCGGCGGCTATAGAGGTCGATCACGGTCGCCAGATACAGTTTCCGCCCGGACTCGGTGGGAATCTCGGTCATGTCACCGACCCATTTGCGGTTCGGCGCAGCCGCGGTGAAGTCCCGTTTGACCAGGTCAGGGAACTTCGGTGCCGTCTTGTCCTGCTTGGTGAGCCCATTACGGCGCTTGATGCGGCGCGCCACCAAACCCTGGCGGCGCATCGAGTCGGCCACCGTCTTCTCCGACACCTCCCAACCCAAATCACGCAGGTCGGCGATCAGCCGCGGCGAACCATGCAGCCCCTTGGCCTTGACGAACGCCGTGGCGACCGCCGCATCCAACTGCGCGCGACGCCGATCGGTGTCGGTATGCACCCCATCGGTATTGTCAGCACGGGTGATCCACTTGTAGAACCACGACACACTGACACCCAATAGAACGCACGTAAACGCATGCGGCACTCGGTATTTGGCCCTCTGGTCGGCGATGAAGCGTGCCACGCTCACTTCGTCGCCTCCTTCACCCACAGGACCACGGATCGCTTGAGGACATCACGCTCCATCCGCAACTCGGCGACCTCGCTGCGAAGGCGTTTGAGTTCCTCGAGGTCATCGCGGGTCACATCGCCGCGGCCTTCGCGAGCCTCACGGGCACGAGTCACCCAATTTCCCAGCGTGCCCTCGTTGACCCCCAGATCACGCGCGACCTGGGCGATGGGCTTCCCCGTCTCCTCGACGATCCGAACCGCTCCCTCACGGAACTCCCGGTCGTACTTCTTCCGTTTCTCTGACATCGCTACTCCTTATAGCTGATGCCTCCACAGTCTTGGGGGAATGCCACCATGCCGCAGCCCCGTCGCGGCTGATGGCGCAGATCCTGGACACCCGCGACCCGCAGGAACCGGCGGCCACCAGCAGGCTTCGCTACGCTCGCTCTGCTCCCGTCCGCTGGCGCTCCCGTCCGCGCCGCTCCCTGCGCTCCGCCCTCCGTCCGCCGCCACGCATACATGCACCCACGACCGGCGCCGGAACTAAGTCGCAGGCCACAGGGCTGGCATCACGACGAGGCGCAGCTGCCCTCGCTGCTCGCCGCATCGAGACGCCGCGAGCGGCAGGCCGGACCAATAGCCTGACCGTCGCTGACCTGCGATGTGAGAACTTTCT
The DNA here is from genome assembly GCF_046250085.1 of Mycobacterium sp. SMC-16. NCBI lineage: Bacteria > Bacillati > Actinomycetota > Actinomycetes > Mycobacteriales > Mycobacteriaceae > Mycobacterium > Mycobacterium sp. SMC-16. The sequence continues at coordinate 2,247,160 of NZ_CP176427.1, read as the reverse complement.
TTACTGGTATCGAGACACCTGCTCGATACAGCGGCGAAGGCGTACCGCCGCTAACAGGAAGAAGTGCAGGTCACGTTCAAGAGTTTGGAGTTCCACGTGGTCGGCGTGCCGCTTGTTGAAGCGTCGGTCGATGCGTCCTGATTGGAGCGCCACGGCGTTGATCCAGTTGGTTGCCTCGGTGCGAAGACGCTCGACAATGACGCCCTCTGATGGGGCATTGCGTTGACGTTCCGTTGCCCTCATTCTGTCCCTGCTGTGTGATCCATGGGGTGCGTTACACCGGGGAGGAAGTGGTGTCGGGGGCCGCTGGCCGCGTGCGGCAGAGCGATGAGGTGTGTGCCCGAAACCGCGGAGTCCGGTTGTTGGAGGTGGCTTCCGATCAGGTTGACGAGTGTGGCTGCGACCGCTACGAGGTCGGCTGCCGAGCCGTGGAATGTGGGGACCGAGCAGCCCCTGGTTGGTATAAGTTCGTCATCGCTGGGTTCTTGCCACAGCGTGTGGTAGAGCTCAAGTCCGCTGTCGCCCTGGATTGTTCGGCCAGCGTCTTGATCGATGCTGGAAACTGTCGCTGTTGCGCTTGCGGCGCACAGCACGGCTAGGCCGAGCGTGCCAGAGCGAGCGTCTGTGGCGACCTGAGCGATCAATGCCTTTCGCGTCGGCGCAGTTGCCAACGCATCGAGACAGCTCGTGATGCCGTTGTTCACTGTGGCGTCGATGATGAGATCCGCTGCCAGGCACGACGTGTGGTCTTCTGGGAGGTGCCCTTCTGCGACGGTGACCGTCAGGTCATCACGGATCGCGCGGAGCCGTCCAGCGAGTGCCTCGGCTTTGGAACGGCCAATGTCGTCTTCGACGTAGTTTTGTCGGACGAGCAAGCCGCCGGTGACGATGCCAGGGTCGCACACGGTGATCTCCGATGCTCCTGCGCGAGCGATGAATTCGGCGATCCATGATCCGAGCCCGCCGCAGCCCCAGATGTGGACAGTCTTTCCTTGAAATCCGTTCACGGGGCGGCCGTCGTCGCGACGGGTTGTCACTTCGGGTCGTTCGTCGGACATCCTGCACCACTCAATCGGGATTTCAGTGTTGATCTTCGCGGGGTCGAGAACAATCCCCACACCCCGTTGCTGCGCGACCTCGCGGAGCGCATTCGCCGTTGGGGTGGGGAGCCGTCCGCCCAAGAGGTGGGGTGGGCCTCCAGCGGGGTGCGGCACGGCGAGGACGAAGTATTGCTCGGCGTCGTGGTGATTTCGTAACGCACTCGCCAGGAGGGCGGTGAGGAACGCCGGCGATTGCGGTGCGATCCGGGGAGCCCGTCCTTCGAGGCGGTCAAGGTAGGGGTCGTCCAGGAGAGCAAGCAGTAGCGCGAATGTGGATGCGGCACCGAACGGCAGCGCGGTGGCCAGGGTAATTACCGGTACGCGATGCCCGGCAGCTCCAGGCGAGTACGTCAGGTCGTATCGGTGCGTTGACCGGGCGATCAGGTGAGCCGTTTGGTGGCGCTTCGCCGGTCCGGGTTCTCGGGTAACGATCGTCGGTGTGTCATGTGCCTGATGCGGCACTCCGCCAACAGCGTGGTACATGGCGGTGGCGGCGTGGAAGTTTCCGGCGGCCGCGTCGACGAGCCAGTCCCAAAGGCGGGTGAGTAGGCCGGCCACACCAAGCGTCGGCTGCCATTCCCGTGAAGGATCCAAATAGATGCATAGTCGTTGACCCGCGAGCACATGGGGGTAGCCGAGAAACCGAGTGTGATCAACGTCGATAGCCGGTAGCGAGTACGAAGAGGGGCGAAGCTGAAGGATGAACTCCTCGGTCTCTTGAAGTTGCAGGCCACCCGGATGATGCGGGATGGCGGCCGTGCGTAGCGAGATGCGGAGCGACGCCTCGCCGCTAGCGTCGAGCGTGGGTCTTCCTCGGACCTGGATTTCGTTGGGACGTTGTTGCGCTAGCGCTTTGAGTTCGGCGAGGAGATGCTTCTGCCAGCCCGTCAGCGTGGGCTGGTGGCGTCTGGTCACCCTGCCCGACCAGAGCGCCCCACTGTTGAGTCCGCGGCAGAGGTGGCTGCTGGAAACTTCGCGCTAGCGGTTGTTGTGGCCGGCGCCTTGAATCCGTCGCCGAAGATGTTCTGCCACAGCTGGACACTGCGGTCTTTGTCTTTCTCCTCGTAGGCCGCTTCGATGTCGGCGGCATGCACGTGGATTCGGTCACGGAAGTAGCTGTAGGTCGCCTGAGCGCTCTCGGGGTCTGGTCCCCACCGGTGGTCGAACGTCACGCCGGAACCGGACGGGTCGGCGATGGAGGGCTTGATCGGGTTCGCTTGCAACCAGGTGTCGAGGTCTTGCACGACATGAAGAAGAGTTGTGGGGACGTTGCTGTAGTAACTCGGGTCCAGGAGCTTGCGCAAGTCTGTTACCTGCTCCCCCAGCATGGTGGTCAGCAGGACTGAACGTGTGCCGGTGAACGAATTCTTGTGATCACGAAGGTATTTCATGAGTCTGATCACTTTGCGTAAGTTCCCGCTGGCGATAGAGTCCTGTTTCTTCATCCAATCGGTGAAACCCTGCGGGTTGGTCAGCTCCCACTCGTTGTCGTCGCGGTTGACGATGACCTCTCGACCGTCGGCCAGGTTGAGGTGAGGGACGATGTCGACGTGCATGGAGTTGGCGTAGACGAGCCGCGCGCAGCGGCACTTACGTGAGTGCGGCATGGTGCCGTAGGTGCTGTGCCGATGCAGGGCTGCGTAGACCTCATCGATGTAGGTCTTGGGGTTGTCGGCCCAGTCCGGGTTCTGGCTCATGTCGAGCATGAAGTCGGCGTCGAACTCGTTGTCACCGACGGGGTTGATGATCGTGCGGTGTGCCCAGGAGCCTTGCGGCGTCTTGCCGGTGATCAGCGCACCGATTTCGACGTCGGCTTTGAGTGCCTTATAGATGGCTTCGACGCGCTGGTTGAGTAGGTCCAGTTTGAACTGGCTGAGATTGACCGTGTCTTTCAGCAAGACGTTGAAGTGGTCAGCGAGTTGCATTGGGGGCCTCCGTGTGTGAAATGCTGCCCGGATCGTCGCGGTGTCGGCGTCCGTTCACCGGTGTGTATGCGGGCGCCTGGTGGTCAGCGAATTTCGCGGTGTAGCTAGGGCTGAGTTCTCGGCTGACTGAGGCAGCGAGGCCGGCCACGTCCTTTGGGTCCGCCGAGTCCAGTGCGTAGAGGCCGCCGGGCACTAGAGCGTCGAAGCGCGTGTAGTTGGATTTGCCGATCAAGTGTTCGGCGAGGCCCTGTCCGCCACGGCTGCTGGCGTTAAGGATCAGCGGGGCAATCGGTCTTGCCCAGTGTAAGAGTCCGCCGCGGTCCAAGCGCTTGGGGTGATCGGTCAGCTGATCAATGGTGCCGACGTTGAGGACGGTAATCGCGTCGAGAGGAACACCGAGCATGCTGACGGCCTCGGCGATCGCGACGACAGCCGGGTTGTTGGCCCATACTCCGCCGTCAATGAGCCTGTGTCCGTCGACGTACGCCGCGGGGAAGTACAGCGGCGCCGCCGAGGTCGCCAGTGCAACGTCCACCATCGGTATGCGCCAGTCGCGGGTCAGCCGTGTGTGGTGCGGAGTCTTGAAGATGTGCACGGCCCCGCGTTGTACATCCCACGCGGGAATGACGAGTCGCTTCGTGCTGTCGCCAAGGAGTCGGGCTCCGAGGACGCCGGTCAACGCTTGCCGCAGCGCCTCTGCGTCATAGATGGGCGATCTCAGCTGCCGTGGTCGGCGCCATCCTCGCCGCCTCGACGCCGGAAAGACTTTCTCGACCAGTTCTTCGTAGTGGGAGACAATCTCCTTCGGCGTGAGGCCCGCACCGAGACCCAGTGCGACGATGCCGCCCGCCGACGTGCCAGCAATGAGGTCGAAGGAATCGGTGATCCTAACGCCCAGATCCTGCTCCAGACGTGCAAGCACATGCGCAGTGAACAACGCCTTGGCGCCCCCTCCATCGAGAGCGAGGACCTGGAAGCGCTCGGGGCGCGGGCCAGCCGCCTCGCGCTCGGCTGCTGGATAGACCTGCGCGGCGAATTCGCCAGGTCCCGGCGAGGACGTACCATTACCAAGGTTGGCAGGCGTCGCGGGAACTACATCCATGTAACTAGACTACGCCGCTCCGCCGACAACGACCTAGCCGTTATTGCCACCGGCGTGGGGACCCGCGCAGCCAGCAGCCATGTCAATGCTCCGGCTCAGCATTTGCCGGCTCCGTCGAGACCGAAACCGTTTCGCTCGGCGTAGCCGCACGGAAACGAACGACTGTCTGCTGGTGCGTCATCGCGACACGATGGCGACATGGCGCCGGAGCAGCGCCCGCACTCTGGCCGGCACCCTCGTCGGCGGACTGGAGATCATCTGCGCTGCCACACGCGCAGCGTCGCCGCGCTCGCCGGCCTTTGTGATCTTGGGGTCGCCCAGGCGCCACGGCGAAGCGTGGTAATCGGGTTGTGACGCGACGATCTCCAGTAGTGTCTCGATATCCTGGAGGTCACGTTCGGAGTCGCGAACGGTACGTGCCAGCATCTTCAACACGAATGCTGCCTCGACGTCGGGAACCGGAACTTCGAACTCAACCGTGTCGCCGTCGGTGAGTCGGGCTGTGACGGCGACTTCGATCGGCGGTAGGGCGAGCGCCAACCGCAGCCCTGGCGCTCCGTCGAAGGCTCGTTCGCCGATGATCCGCTTGCCTGGTTTGGCTGCGGTGGGAACTAAGAGGTCGACCGCTTGCTCACCCCGCTCGTAGCGGTTGCCGCACTCAGCGGTGTACCCCAGTGCGGTGAGTCGATCGTGGAGGTTCCCGGTGGACGCCACGTTGACGTCGATCCCGGTGTCTGCGTCGGAGGTCAGTCGCGGTATGCCCGACACGTTGTAGACGTGCCGCAGCAGTCGCACCATGTGACCGCCGATGACGCGGTACTCGATGTCGGCAGTGACTGCGGCCACGTCGCGCAGTGCACGCATTCCGTTGTCGTCGGCCACCGCAGTGCAGGCGATTTGCACCGATGCTGTTCCGGTCACCGGTGCACGATCCAGTCGCTGAGATGCTGCGGTGCACCGTCGCCAAGATCGGCACCGCCGCTGAGGTCCTGAAGCGCAATCACTGGATCCACAGTGATGATGTCGGAACGCTGCGTATCACGAATCCGCCGCCACCAGGCCGCGGTCGTCCAGACGGTCGGGTCGGCGGGAACCCGCACAGTCAAGGTCGCTTCCTCGGCGGTGGCCTCCACCAAACCGAACTCGGAGAGGTCGACCAGTTCTTTGGCATAGACCAGACCTCTGGTTGGTACCCGCCACGGTCGCAGGACGTCGGCGGCGACCTCGCCGCCAGCAAGGATCGGCACGGTGAGCTCGGCGCCGAGTCGGGTCGCACTGCGCACCTGCTCCACTACCGGATCCATTCCATACCAGTACGTTTCGACAAGTCCGCTGTCCGCAGGTACCAATGCCAGTTTCACCAGGAGCTCCCGGCGCGCAGCCTCGGTCATCGGCGTGTCCGGCAGCGGATCCTTCTCGGTCATTTTGGACACCGCCTGCTGGCTAACTCCGATGGCCGCGGCAATGTCGCGTTGGCGGAGGTGACCGCGCGTAAGCACACAGACCCGTTCAGCCGCCCGCCGCCGCCAGCTGCGCTCGCTGGCGGCGCGGGGCGGCCGTCCTGGTGTTGGCGTTCGGTAGGTTCGCCCGGAGAGCACCAGTTCGCCGGTGCTGCCGACGCTGAGATCCACGTCAGCCTGAGCCAGGAGCGCTGAACGTGCCTCATCTGAGATGGTCTCGCACACCACGAATACGCGGCGGCCTGGATGGCGGCGCACACGACTAAGGACTGCGGCCGGAGATGGCACACGTTCTGCCAGAACCAGGTCCGCTACTACGGCGCGGCCATCGATTCGGTATGTGATGCTGTGTGCATCACCAGTCACCATCCGCACGCCTGCGTCGACCAAGCGGGCAGGAATCGAAGCAGAGAGCACGTCTACTACTCTACTCAGTGACTACTTGTCAAACAACCTATTGTCGATAAATAGCGTTCTGGTTGTTTGACTTCGACCAACCAGTGGCGTAAAAACCGTCCATTGATCCGTCATACGCTGGTGGAGTTTAACGGGTCTAGCGTCGAGGAACCTGAGCAGATAGGGCTACTCTGACGTTTTCGCGGCGACGCCGGTAGCCCAGGCATCGCTGACAGCCGCTGACTCTTAATCAGCGGGTCTGGGGTTCGAAACCCTGACGGCGCACCATGCAAACGCACTGCTCAGGCAGGGTTGTTGTCGTTTCGGAGTGTTTGCTGCCTGTGACAGATGTGACCGATGTGACCGAAAGGTCTCCATATTGTCCCCGCGCTGCGGGAGCAGACCCACCACAGCAAACGGCGCGTCGGCGTGACATGTGAGACCGCCGTCCTAAGGTCGTGCCGTGTCTAATATGCCTCCCGACCCCGATGCATCTGACTCACGCGAGGACGGTGCACCTACCAAAGAGGCCTGTGCCAAGCTCTATCAGGAAGTGGGTCTGCTGCACGATCAGGTGACAATTTCGGTCACGCGGCCTGACTGGCCGTCGTGGTCATGATGGCTTCGTATTCGACGGGGGTCAACCGGAGTAATTGTCAATACCTGTGGATTGGTGTTTTTCAGGCGACCTCCGTTCCGGTCGGGGTGGCCGGGTTGTCGGCCGGTTCGGGTGGGGTGATGTCGACGGGTCGTTCGAGCAGTTTGCCTTTGTGGAACACCGCTCCGGCCCGGACCAGGGCGACCAGGTGCGGGGCGTTCACCGCCCGCCAGCGGGCTTGTGCGGCGTCAATGAGCTTGTAGGCCATGGCGATACCCGCCGCGCGGGAACCCGGCCCCTTGGTGACCTTGGTGCGCAACCGGACCGTGGCGAAGGTCGACTCGATCGGATTGGTGGTGCGCAGATGTACCCAGTGCTCGGCGGGATAGTGGTAGAACTCCAGCAGCACATCGAGGTCGTCAACGATCTTGGCCACGGCCTTGGGGAACTTGGCGCCGTAGTCCAGTTCGAAGGCTTTGACCGCGACCTGCGCGTGGTCGATGTCCTCGGCGCCCGCGATTTCCCGCATCGCCGCGATCGCCCCCGGATGCGCCGACTTCGGTAGTGCGGCAAGGACATTGGCCTGCTTGTGAAACCAGCACCGCTGCTCACGGGTATCGGGGAACACCTCACGGACCGCTTTCCAGAACCCCAGAGCACCGTCCCCGACCGCGAGCACCGGGGCGCGCATGCCACGGCGCCGGCAGTCCCGCAGCAGATCCGCCCACGAGTCCGCTGATTCGCGGTACCCGTCGGTCAGCGCGACCAGTTCCTTGCGGCCGTCGGCGCGCACCCCCAGCATCACCAGCAGGCACAGTTTGTCCTGCTCCAGGCGGACCTTGAGATGGATGCCGTCCACCCACAGGTACACATAATCGGTGCCCGACAGGTCCCGGCGGCCGAACGCGGCGGCCTCGTCCTGCCACTGCGCGGTCAGTCGGGTGATCGCCGGAGCCGAGAGCCCCGCCCCCGAGCCGAGGAACTGCTCCAACGCCGGACCGAAGTCGCTGCTGGACAGGCCATGCAGGTACAGCAACGGCAGCACCTCGGCCATCTGCGGGGACTTACGCGCCCACGCCGGCAGTATCTTCGACGAGAATCGTTGCCGCTCACCGGTTTCCGGATCGACCCGTTTGTCGTTGACCCGCGGCGCCTTCACCTCGATCGCCCCAGCGCCGGTGAGCACCTCCCGGACGTTGTGGTGGCCGTTGCGGACCACCAGCCGGTGCCCATTCTCGTCGACCTGATCGACGAACTGGTCGACATAGGCGGCGACCTCGGCCTGCAAAGCGGCGGCCAGCATCTGCCGGGCACCGTCGCGGACAATCTCATCCAACAACGACCGACCGGCACCGCTGCGGGTGTCGTTGGCCTGCGCGACATCGTGAACTACGGTGAGCACGGGCGTGCCTTCCCAACCAGCGCGCCAACGCCGGTCTTGATCAGAAACGAACTGGACTTGTGATCATCCCCGGGAAGGCGCGCCCACATTCACGCCGCCCTACCAAGGCTCATCCACAGGTTCTGATCATTGCTCCGGTTGGTCAACCGGCCGAGGGCGCCTTGGCGGCGACGTCGGTGGTAGGTGCGTTCGATCCAAGTGACGATGGCGATCCGCAGCTCCTCTCGGGTGGCCCAGCGGCGGCGGTCGAGGACGTTCTTCTGCAGCAGGCTGAAGAAGCTCTCCATCGCCGCGTTGTCGCCGGCCGCGCCGACACGTCCCATTGGGCCGACCATGCCGTGATGGTGCAGGGCCTGGACGAACTTTCGACTTCGAAACTGCGACCCTCTGTCCGTGTGAACCACGCAGCCGGCGACCACCCCACGGCGGCCGACCGCGTTGCGCAGCGCGGCGGTCGCCAGGCGTGACTTCATTCGGGAGTCGATCGAATAACCCACGATGCGGTTGGAGAATGCATCCTTGATCGCGCAGAGGTAGAGCTTGCCCTCGCCGGTGTAATGCTCAGTTATGTCGCTGAGCCACAACATGTTTGGCGTTTCAGCGGTGAAGTCGCGCTGGACCAGATCGTCGTGCACCGGCGGTCCTGGTTTGCCGTTCTTGTCGCGCTTCTTGCCGAACACGCTCCACAACTGCTGCTGTGAGCAGATGCGCCAGGCGGTGCGCTCGGCCATCGGCTCGCCGGCCTCACGGGCCTCCTCGACGAGGTAGCGGTAGCCGAACTCGGGGTCCTCGCCGTGCGCGTCGAACAGGGCGTTGGCGCGGTATGCCTCGACGAGTTCGGCATCGGTGATGGGATTTGCCCGCCAGCGGTAGTAGGGCTGGCGGGCGAGCTTGAGTACCCGGCGCGTCACCGCGACGGGAATCCCGTCGGCGGCGAGCTCACTTACGAGCGGGTAGACCCTTTTCCCGGCAGATTGGCCTGCGACAAGTACGCCGCTGCCCGCCGTAAGACTTCATTCTCTTGTTCCAACAACCGATTTCGGCGTCGTAGCTCGCGCAGTTCAGCGGAGTCATTGGTGCTCTCACCCGGCTTGGCGCCCTCGTCGACGTCGGCTTGGCGCATCCACTTGGTCAACGTCATCGGGTGCACGCCGAAATCGGTGGCGATCTGCTCGATCGTCACCCCGTCGTCGCGGTTACGGGCAACGCGGACGACGTCGTCGCGAAATTCACGGGGGTAGGGCCTAGGCACACTGACATCCTTCCAGCCCGCCCGCTTTGGGCAAGCCAACTCAGATGTCACCTATTGGTGCAGCAGACCCGATGATCGTGGGCTGGCGGGTAGCGTCGCACATGCGTACCACCATGGTGCTGGATGCGTTGGAGATGGCTCGTTGGTGACGCGGAAACACGTTGCCGGGCTTGACATGTCACTCCGATGCCGGATCGCAATTCACCTCTATCCGCTATGGCGAACGGCTCGCCGAGATCGGAGCGGTCCCCTCGATCGGCACGATCGGAGACAGCTACGATAATGCCCTGGAGACGGTGAACGGCTACTACAAGGCGGAGCTGATCTACGGGCCAGTCCGCACCAGGCCGTGGAAGACCGTCGAGGACGTCGAACTCGCGACCCTGAGCTGGGTGTACTGGCACAACACCAGCCGCTTACACAGCTACCTTAATGACATCCCACCCACCGAGTTCGAAGCCGCGTTCTACGATGCACATGGGACCGACCAACCCCTGGCCGGAATCCAATAACCCGAGCCTCCGGGAAAGTCAGGGCGACTCAATCAAGTAGCTAGAGTCCGATACGTTTGGCGATGACCTCGTTCATGATTTCGTTGGTGCCGCCGCCTATTCCGAGAATTCGGCAATCTCGATAGTGTCTCTCGATCTCAGACTCACGCATGTAGCCCATCCCACCGAAGATCTGAACCGCCTCATTGACCACGTAGTCGCACGCATACACAGCGGTGTTCTTGGCCATCGACACCTCGGCAACGACATCCTCCCCCGCTAGCCACCTCTGCATGACCGCACGGGTGTAGGTGCACGCCACGTCGACCTGTCGAGCCATCTCCGCAAGCTTATGGCGAATGATCTGGCGCCCCGTCAAGGGTCTACCGAACGTTTCACGTTCCCGCGCCCAACTCTTGGCAAGGTCGAGAGCCCGACCCGCCGTCGCGTACGCCTGGACGGCGATGCCGAGCCGTTCAGCCTGAAATTGCTGCATGATCTGCAAAAACCCACTGTTCTCTGCCCCCACCAGGTTGTCAGCCGGTACGCGAACGTCGACGAAAGACAACTCGGCGGTGTCGCTACATCGCCACCCCATCTTGTCTAACCGGCGGGACACTTCGAATCCAGGCGAATTCTTGTCGATCACAAGCAATGAAACTCCACCGTAACCCGGTCCGCCGGTGCGTACCGCCGTAGTAACGAAGTCCGCTCGAACTCCGCTGGTGATGAACGTCTTTGCTCCGTTGACCACGTAGGTGTCCCCTTCGCGCACCGCGCGTGTGCGCAAATTCGCGACATCTGAGCCTGCCCCAGGCTCGGTAACGCCCAGCGAGCCGATCATCTTTCCTGCGAGCGTAGGACGGACATATCGTTGAATCAGGGCGTCGGAGCCATTGGCGGCAATGTGGGGAAGGGCAATGCCATGGGTGAACAAGGCGGCGCAGACGCCAGTGGACCCGCCTGCGGCCAGGATGGCCTCAGTGACCAGTGCAGAGTCAATCGCATTGCCGCCGCTGCCGCCGACTTCTTCCGGGAACCCGATTCCGAGAAGCCCCACCTCGGCAGCATTGAGATGCAGGTCGCGCGGAATCTCACCCACGTGCTCCCATTCCGCTAGCTTCGGCGCGATTTCACGTTCGACGAAAGACCGCGCCATTTGGCTCAGCGCTCGTCGCTCCGGCGTGGTCCACACCTCCGGGGCGATAGCGAAACGAGCAGCCCCATCCCTGCTTGCCGTGGTCGTGCCAGCGTCCGTCATCTCAGCCTCCCAGAGAATGTGATAGATGATCGATGAGGGGTCTGATGCTTGCCGTCCTCACGACGGGAAAGAAGGGCCCGACGCCAACCACCCAAGCGGCCCGGCCGCATGATCTGCAGCAACGCAAGGACATGAAGACAGCAGTGGGCATGATGCTCTTCAGAACCGGACCAGCCCTCGGATATTTTTTCCTGAACGCATATCCTGGTAGCCCTCATTGATTTGGTCGAGGGAGTATTCGCGGGTGACCAACTCATCGAGCTTCAACAACCCAGCGGAGTACAGCTCGACCAGTCGCGGAATATCGTGCGGCGCATTGGATGAGCCATACAAAGCGCCACGAATCTGCTTCTCGTAAAGCGTCATTTCAAGCAGTGATCCTGAGATCGATGAGTCGTCGGGGTGCCCGATGGCCGTGACCACGACGCGCCCGCGCTTTCCGACCAAGGCCAGCGCTTCCGCGGTGTAGGAGGCCTCAGCCACATCGGTGGTGAGGATGCAGACATCAGCCAGCTTGCCCAGCGTCATATCGCTGACCAGCGACCAAGCTTCATCCATCGAGGCCGCGGTGTGCGTCGCACCGAACCCGCTCGCTTGCTCTCGCTTGAACTTCACCGGATCCACCGCCACAATCGCTAGCGCTCCCGCGATTCGCGCGCCCTGAATCGCATTCATTCCGATTCCGCCCGCTCCCACTACCACGACGGTGTCCCCGGCGCGCACCTCCCCAGTCCGCACCGCAGATCCGTAACCGGTCGTGACGCCGCAACCGATCAAGGCTGCCCGATCCAGGGGGATTCCGCCGTCAATCTTGACCACGGACGCCTGCGGCACCACTGTGTACTCGGAAAACGTCCCGAGCAAACACATCTGCCCGACGTCCTCGCCTCGTGCGTGAAAGCGATAGGTGCCGTCGATCTGCGGTCCCATCATGAGCGCCGCTCCCAACTCACAGAGATTGCCCATGCCGCGCGCGCAGTACGAGCAGCGCCCACACGAGGGAAGGAAGGTCAAGATGACAGAATCACCGTCGGACAGTTCCTCAACCCCTTCGCCGCACTCCACGACTGTGCCAGCACCCTCATGACCCCCCACTACCGGCAATGGGATCGGGAGGTCGCCGGTCACCAGATGTTCGTCGGAATGGCACAAGCCGGTGGCCGCCAGCCGCACGAGGACCTCCCCGGGACCTGGCGGATCCAACTCGACTTCTTCGACCTCCCACTTCTGCTCCAAGCCCCACAAAACAGCCGCACGTGTCTTCATGTTGAAGTCCCTTCTATCGAATTACGCTTCTCGAGTAGTTATCCCGACCGCGCACGGTGGTCGCGCGAACTGTCCTGGATGATCTCCGGGCACATCGCCCAGAGGCCCGCGCCGGCCGCTCACCCGGGCCCGGGCGCGGTACCGCACCGACATCACACATTGAGCAGGTCGTGACGCTTGTCGGCTTCGAGGATTGCCCGGTACTCCGGAAAGAGGTTCTTTGCCTGCGGTATGAGCTTGATCAGTTTGGTGACAGGACCTTTCGCTCGTACAGTTCCTTTGGCCATCGCCATGGTCAAGTTCACCTTTCCCAACCAGAACTTGTTACCGGTATCCGCGGACATGAACAATTCGACATTCGGTGTAACGCCACTGTCCGCGCCGGTCTCTATCACCTTCTTCGGCATATCCACGGTTACTACCGCGTCCGGATCGGTGTAGTGGATCCGTAACACCACCCCGGACCCGGCAAGTCTGTTCGCAAGGTCTTCGTTCTCCAAACCTCGTCGAAAGATGCCGGCGAGGTAGCGGTAAACCTCTTCCGCATCAGCGAAGACAGCCATCGTGAATCTCCATTCTATTGACGCAATCCAAGCACTCACAAAGAAATCCGTTGGGTCGCACCCAGGTTGATTTCCTCCACAGGCAATCAGGACTCATAGGAGTAAATTCCCTGCCTCCCTCAGCGCCTCCGCAAGTCGACGTTCGGCTCGCGGCAACTGCGCAGCGAGGGACGCGGCGCCACTCGCTCGCCGGCGCGGATCTGCACCGCGTTTGTATGCGGTGTGCGCAACAGCGGTCCACAACTCAGATGCGGTCTTCGCAGCCTCCGCTGCTCGGAACGCAGGTTCGAAACTCAACTCTTCAGCGATGCGTCGACATCCACGTGCCTGCAGATCTCGGAACAGACCGCCTCCGGTTCCGGCTTTTTCGATGAAGGCGCTCAGCGCAAACAAGGCACCGTCGAGGGTGTCGTCGTCAAAGATCTCCGGCCACCGCTTGAGGTCCTCCACAAAGGTCGATACCCCTGATAATCCACGCACCTGAATCTCACAATCGGAGCCCTCGGTGATCGGCGCGCTCACACACGAACCCTGCATCGCGTCCGCGGACCTACGGAAGGCCGACCGGGCAGCATTGCCGAGATCTGGTGCGGCGCCGGGCCACTCGACCACGTAGGTGGTGTGCCGCGTGGGGACGGGAAATCCCGTCGATGCCCGCGCCTTCCGTAGATTCTCGTAAGGCACGGCTTGAGGTGTATCGCGATCGTTATCGACCACGAAGGCGAGTTCCTCGTCGTCGTCGTACCCTACGATCACGACATCGTGTCGGCTCATACTCAGACGCGTTCTCAGATAGGGTAATTCGGCGATGTCAGTCCACACCATGACCGGCGTACCGGCATCGATATGTTCGGTCACCCATTTCCAACCGAGATCGGGGTCGTCTGTCGAACGACACTCGAAGCGCGCGCCCAACCGGGTCAAGTATTCGTCTTCGAGGTCCGCGCTGCGTCCAACGAGGTAGATCGGTGGACGTAGGTGCGCCGAGCGAACATACGAGAAGTCGAGGGCCCCGCCGAGAGCAAACACGATGCCTTCGTCCGGGGTGTCATCACTCCAACGGATCCCGGCCCATTCGGTCAAATCCCGAAGAGCCCCCGATCCGCAGTGGCCGCCCATGTCGTGGCGATACGGCACCACCATCGATGCCATCAATCCTCCTCCAGGTGACTAACGTGCAGGCGGCAACTCATCTGCGTCATAGGGAACGCGAGATGATTTCCTTCATCACCTCGTTCGTGCCGGCATAGATTTTTTGCACGCGCTGATCCACCCACAACCTCGAGATGGGGTACTCGGTCATGTAGCCATATCCGCCGTGAAGCTGCATACAGTCATCGAGTACCTTCATCGCTCGCTCAGTGGTCCACCACTTCGCCATGGCGACGGTCTGCACGTCCAGTTGACCCGCAAGGTGCAGGTCGATGCAGTAGTCGAGGAACACTCGTGCGATGCGCGTTTCGGTCGCGGCTTCAGCCAGCGTGAACTTGGTGTTCTGAAAGCCAAAGACAGGCCGACCGAACGCCTCCCGCTCACGCGTGTACTTGAGCGTCTGCTCCAGGGCAAGTTCCATCGCTGCGACAGCCCCCACCGCGACGATGAGTCGCTCTTGTGGCAGCTGCGTCATCAGCTGAATGAAGCCCTGTCCCTCAGCCTGGCCCAGTAGATGCGAGCGCGGAACTCTCACTTCATCGAAGAACAACTCGGAGGTGTCCTGGCCGCGCTGGCCGATTTTGTCGAGAACCTTGCCCCGCCGGAATCCGAGCAATGATCAGAACCTGTGGATGAGCCTCGGCGAGGCGGCGTAGGAAAGGGCGCACCTTCCCGAGGATGATCTGAATGTCGAAGGTCTGATCAAGAGCCGGCGTTGGCGCGCTGGTTCGGGAAGGTACGCCCATGCTCACGGTAGTTCACGATGCGGATTCATCCAACGAGGATGCTGGCTCGTCGCGGTCGTTGCTCGATGAGATTGTCCGCGACGGTGCCCGCCAGATGCTGGCCGCAGCGTTGCGGGCTGAGGTCGCCGCCTACATCGAGGCTCATGCCGGTGAGCTTGATGAGAACGGGCACCGGCTGGTGGTGCGCAATGGCTATCACCGCGAGCGCGAGGTGCTCACCGCGGCGGGCGCGGTGAGTGTGACCGCGCCGCGGGTCAATGACAAACGTGTTGACCCGGACACTGGTGAGCGGCAACGGTTTTCCTCGGCGATCCTGCCGGCGTGGGTGCGCAAGTCGCCGCAGATGACCGAGGTGTTGCCGTTGCTGTATCTGCATGGCTTGTCGACCAGTGATTTCGGTCCGGCGTTGGAGCAGTTCCTGGGCTCGGGTGCCGGCTTGTCGGCCACGACGATCACCCGACTCACCACGCAGTGGCAGGACGAGGCCAAGGCCTTCGAGGCCCGTGATCTGTCGGGCACCGACTACGTCTACCTGTGGGTCGACGGCATCCATCTCAAGGTGCGCCTGGAGCAGGAGAAGCTCTGTTTGCTGGTGATGATCGGTGTGCGCGCTGACGGCCGCAAGGAGCTGGTCGCGCTCACCGACGGGTACCGGGAGTCGGCCGAGTCGTGGGCTGATCTGTTGCGGTCGTGCCGACGTCGCGGGATGACCGCACCGGTGCTGGCCGTCGGCGATGGGGCCCTGGGGTTCTGGAAGGCCGTGCGTGAGGTGTTCCCGGCCACCGGCGAGCAGCGGTGCTGGTTTCACAAGCAGGCCAATGTTCTTGCCTGCCTGCCAAAGTCGGCTCATCCGGGGGCGATCGCGGCGATGCGGGAGATCTACAACGCCGAGGATATCGACCACGCGCAGGTGGCGATCAAGGCGTTCGAGGTGGACTACGGCGCCAAGTACCCCAAGGCGGTCGCCAAGATCGTCGATGACGCCGATGTGCTGCTGGAGTTCTATAAGTACCCGGCCGAGCACTGGGTCCATCTGCGCACTACCAACCCGATCGAATCAACGTTTGCCACGGTACGTTTGAGGACCAAGGTGACCAAGGGGCCGGGTTCACGCGTCGCCGGAATGGCCATGGCTTACAAGCTGATCGACGCCGCGCAAGCCCGCTGGCGAGCCGTCAACGCACCGCACCTGGTCGCTCTGGTCCGGGCCGGCGCGATCTTCCACAAAGGCAAACTGCTCGAGCGACCCACCGACATCACCCCGTCGGCGGACTCGGCACCGACCGAATCAACTGGAACGGAGGTCGCCTGAAACAAGCCGATCCACAGGTATTGACAATTCCTCTCCGGAATCCCGCCCGGTCAGCCTCAACAACGATCAAAGAGATGCCCGCAGCGCCCTGGCTCGGATCTGTCTTGGCAACAACGATGATGAGGTCGGCCTGTTGGCCGTTGGTGATGAAAGTCTTGGAGCCGGTGATCACGTACTCGTCACCGTCAAGGAGGGCCTTTGTCTTGACGCTCTGCAGATCGGACCCGGTCCCCGGTTCTGTCATGGCGATCGCCCCGATCATTTCACCGGACGCCATCTTGGGAAGCCACTGCGCGCGCAGCTCTTCAGTCGCGTACTGCAGGATGTAGTGGGCCACGATTCCGCTGTGCAGTCCCGCGCCCCATGAGCTGTCACCGATGCGGGCCTGCTCTTCAAGCACGACCGCTTCGTGCGCGAAAGTGCCACCGCCTCCGCCGTATTCCTCAGGTATAGACATGCAGAGCAGGCCCAGCTCGCCCGCTCGGTTCCACAGTTCTCGGTCGACATGGTGCTGGTCTGCAAAGCGGTTCGCATGCGGCGCCAATTCGGCCGAGAAGAACTTCGCAGCGAGGTCACGAAGCTCGAGTAATTCGGCATTCATCCAGGGAGAGATTGGTGAGGACATGATTACCTTCCGACTGTTGGAATTCCAGGGATTCGACGTTATGACGTTTCGATTTCGATGAGGTATTCGCCGGCAGAGTGGCGCGCACGGATGGCCTTTTTGTCGTACTTTCCGACGCTCGTCCTCGGAATATCGGACACGAAGCTCCATCGCTCGGGAATCCACCATTTGGCGACTTTGCCCGAAAGGAACGATCGGAGTTGGTCAATGTCAACGTCGGTTCCGGGGTGGACGACGACAAGCGCCAACGGCCTTTCCTGCCATTTATCGTCCGCGACGCCGACTACCGCCGCTTCGTACACGGCAGGGTGCCCGATCAGCGTGTTTTCCAGCTCTACCGAGGAGATCCACTCGCCACCTGACTTGATGACGTCTTTCGAGCGGTCGGTCAGTGTCAGATAGCCCTGGGGGTCGATCCTGCCCACATCACCGGTACGCAGCCATCCTTCATCGAACTTCTCCGTATCGTTGTCTCCGAAATAGGAACCGGTGATCCAAGGGCCGCGCGCCTGAATTTCCCCAACTGACCGACCGTCCCACGGCACGTCTTTCCCGTCGTCGTCCCGCAACCGGATTTCGACACCGCAGATCGGTCGACCCTGGCTTGCGCGCATCTCCCATCGTCGCGTCTCGTCGGCTCCGCGAGCCGGGCGTGCAACGGTAGCCAGTGGAGAGGTTTCGGTCATACCCCATGCCTGCACGATGGGCACGTTGTACTTCTCTTCGAACGCCCGCATCAGGGAAAGCGGAACAGCAGATCCCCCGCATGCGACCAGCCGCAGTGAAGAAATGTCTCGGTCAGGGTGCGAATCCAAATATCGGTCGACGTCATTCCAGATCGTCGGCACTGCACCGGCCACGGTCGGCCTGGTGTCTTCGATGATCGACACCAACGGTTCGGCTTGGAGATACCGGTCAGGCAGCACCAGATCCGCACCGGACATCAACGCTGCGTAGATAAGCCCCCACGCATTGGCGTGAAACATCGGGACGATGGCCAGCACACGGTCGGCCTCGCTAACTGACAACGCGTTAGCCGTGCAGGCGGTCAGGGAGTGAAGGTACGTCGAACGGTGACTGTAGACGACCCCTTTGGGATCCCCGGTGGTGCCGCTCGTATAACACATGGCCGCGGCGGACAGCTCGTCGAGCCGAGGCCAGTCAAATGACTCTTCCTGGCCGGCAAGCACTTCCTCGTAACGCAGAACGGTCTTCCCGCATCCCTGTAGCGGGGCAAGGTCGCCCTCCCCGGTCGCGATGACGGTGTGCACCGACGCCATCGCCGGGAGCGCGCAAGCCAACAACGGCGCAACCGAAGCATCTACTAGCACAATCTGATCGCTCGCATGGTTGGCGATGTACGCGAGTTGCTCCGGAGCCAAACGAATGTTCAGAGTGTGCAGCACCGCACCCATGGAGGGAACCGCACAGTAGGCCTCCAAATGTTCCTGGTTGCTCCACTGGAAGGTGGCCACGCGTTGTTCTGCAGTGATGCCAAGGCTGCGCAGCGCATTGGCAAGGCGAGCCACTCGCGCCAGCACAATGCGGTAAAGCGTTCTCCGATATCCATTTCCGGTCGGAGTGACAACCTCGCTGTCACCGTGTATGGCTGCCGCATGCTGAACGATCGCCGAAACCGTGAGCGGAACATCTTGCATCGTGCTTTGCATCGCGTAGTGCCCTTTCAGGCGAAGAGGTCGGGACGACAGTTCGGCTGGTCGATGAATGTGCCGTAATACGTTCTCAGTGCTTGCAGGATGTCTGCCAGGGGTAGATCGTCGTAGGCTCCCCGGTCGCGCAGATACTCCATGTGCTGGGTGCCGTCACCGGTGAAACCATGGAGCAGCGCGTCGCTACGGCCGTCGAATTCGATCGGCGAGACACCGAAACGTGCGCACAGCTCGCGATTGAACGCCGGGGTCGCCTTTACCCACGCACCGTTGAGAAACATGAGACTGTAACCGTGGTAGACGAAAACGTCGGTACCACCCATCCGCTCGCGCAATGTCTTGGTCTGGAGGTGGTTTCGGACGTCGGCGAACCCCAGCCGGGCCGGGATGCCCGCCGCTCGGCACGCTGCAGTCAAGAGCACGGCCTTCGGAACGCAGTAGGCGCGTTCTGCGGTTGCGACGGTGCTGGCGCGATAGGCGTGCGGGTTATCGGTCACCGTGTAGGGGTCGTACCAAATGGAGTCGCGGACCGCGGTGAAGATGCCGATGGCCTTCTCGGTGTCGCCGCAGGCACCACGGATCGCCGATGACACGAAGTCACGTACCGAATCTTGTTGCCAGTCAAGGAACTCCGTGGGTTCGAGGTAGGGCCTGTGGTCAATGGTCATCGGCGCTTCATTTCCAACGGAAGTCCGTCCACCGGAATGGGCAGCGAAGTGTTGTCCCATCGGACGTGATAGTTCTCCGGAACCGTCCAGGTGAACGAACGCAGCATCCTGTGCAGGATCGCCTTGACCTCGAGCGTCCCGAATTGCATGCCGATGCACTTGTGCGCTCCACCTCCGAACGGAACCCAGGCGAATCGGTGGTGTTGATCTTCGCGCCGAGGCTCGTCGAAACGTGAGGGATCGAACCGCTCCGGATCACTCCAGATCGTTCGATCGAAGTGATTCACGGCAGGCGTTATGGCGCACAAAATGTTCGCGGGGATGTGATATCCGTCGATGGCGACATCTCGAACCGTCTTGCGCATCACCAGCGGAACAGGTGCAAGCAGTCTGAGCGCTTCCTTGATCACGAGGTCGATGACCGTCATCTTCTCCAGGGCATCGATGTCCGGCAACCCGTCACCGACGGCATCGGCTTCCGCAGCCGCTGCCTCCTGCCACTGCGGATACTTGGCAAGGAAATAGGTGACCGCTGTGGTGGTGATCGTCGATGTGTCGTGGGCCGCCATCATCAAGAAGATCATGTGATTCACCACATCCTCGTCGGAAAACCGCTCCCCGTCTTCGGTGGTGGCTTGACAGAGAGCAGCGAACAGATCCTCCGTTTCACCGGCTCGCGCGGCCGGCAGATGCCGGAAGAAGTAGTCCTCCAAGACGCGCCGCCCTTGCACACCAGCGCGGAATCTGGTTCCCGGAAGCGGAACACGCACAAGGGAACTCGCCGCCCGGACGGTAGCGACGAACGCCTTGTTGACGGCATCGCTCTCGTCCTTGCCACGGCCGCCCATGAAGACGTCGGTAGCTATGTCGAGGGTGAGTTCCTTCAACAGTGGGTAGATACGAACCGACGGGCCCACCGGCCACGCAGGCACTGCCGAGCGAACGCATGGGGTTACCTGTTCGACGTATCCGGTCAGGCGCGGACGCGTAAACGCCTCCTGCATGATGCGCCGGTGCATCAAGTGCTCGTCGAAGCTCATGAGCATCAAACCGCGATGGAAGAAGGCGTCGATCAGGAAAGACCAGCCATCCTGAGAGAATGCCTTCGCTTCGCTCGTGAACGCCTCTCGAGTGGCGTCAGGGCCGGCGATGACCACCATCTTGGTGCCGAACGCGCCCATCCACGACACCGAACCCAGACGGTCGTAGCGCTCTCGACTGAAATCCGAGCCGAATCGGATGTAGTCGAGCGTGTGACCCACGAAGGGCAGTCCGGCATCCCCCCGGACGGCTTTCAATCCACTGCCCGCGGGTGCCGGTGCCAGTTCACGAACCGGCCAGTCCCGGCTCCATCGACGCCATCTGTCGTCGACGGCGTGAGGCGCAGGCACCATGATCACAGAGGACAACCGCTCCTTCACGTGGTGGGCGGGTGCGAGACGGTGATTCGTCATGGTTCCTCCTGGACGCTGAGCCGCTCTGACCGTGTCATCGCTAGTCTTTACATAAGCGCGCTAGATGTCAATATCTGGACAATATTGGGCTAGGAGTTAAGTGCGCGTCTCGCACCCATGGCCGGCCCAGGACCCGGCAGACTCGGTGCAGCGGGGCCTCCGACCTTTAGACGCCCGACCCTTCTCAAGACGTAATCGCCGCCGCGCAGCTTCCGCGTGAGGAGTCGATAAACCAAGGTAGGCCCCGGCCAGTTCGTCGGGATTTCCCCACTCGAGGTTCGATACCAGCTCGCACACAGCGCCCACACCGACCTCCGTAGTCGCCTTCTCAAGCGCGTGTTGTAACGTTGCGCGATCTCTGACTTGACCTCGACCGCATGACCCGGATGAGCAGCCACGACCTTGATGAGCGTTGCGATGTGACGGACTTGTGACTCGATCATGTAGAGGATCGACCCCGAGCCCACATTCGTGTTGGGACCATAAAGCAGGAACAAGTTCGGGAACATGGGGACAGTGATGCCCAGATATGCGTATGCCTGGGTCTTCCACACCTCGGCCAAGGAGACTCCGCGAGAGCCGCGCACGGACATCGGGGCGAGAAAATCGGTGGCGCGAAACCCGGTTCCGTAGATCACGACATCTGCAGGACGAAACTCTCCATCCACGGTCTTCACACCCTTGTCGCAGAGCTCTGCGATAGCCTTCGGCACCAACGACACGCGATCACTCGCGATTGCTGGATAGTAATCATTCGAGAACAGCACTCGCTTGCACCCTGGCGCGTCGGAAGGCATCAATTGCTCGCGCAGAGATGGGCTGGCAACCTGCCGATGTAGGTGGCTGTCAGCGGTCACGTATTTCCCCAGGTTTGAGGGGTTGTCCGTCACGTAATTCCCCACCCTGGCTGTCACGTAATTCCCCACCCTGGGCGGTGTGTCTGCCTGGTGTGGGCCTCGTTTACCGGTTCGCTCTGCATCCATCTGATGGTGGATGGAAGGGCGCTGATGGCGAGGAGAAGTATCGTGATGCTCGATTTGGTCGAGTTGTTCACCCACTGGCACGCGGGCCGTTCGCAGGTCCAGTTATCGGAGTCGCTGGGCATTGACCGCAAGACCGTCCGCAAATATTTGGCTCCGGCGGTCGCGGCGGGTATCGGCCCGGGTACGGAGCCGCTGACCGCGCCACAGTGGTCGGAGCTGATCGGCGGGTGGTTCCCGGAACTGTCCGATCCTGCGGCGCGGGCGCTGACCTGGCCGCTGATCGAACCGCACCGGGACCAGATCAAGACCTGGCTCGATGCCGATGTCACGATCGCCACGATCGCTCAGCGGTTGCGGGACGAGCATGCGGTAGCGGTGTCGGAGTCCTCGGTTCGGCGTTGGATCGCAACACATTTCGCGGAAGAGGTGGCACGAGCGAAGGTGACCGTGCCGCGCGGGCCGGTCGAGCCGGGCAGTGAAGCGCAGATCGACTACGGTCGCCTGGGCATGTGGTTCGATCCCGCGGTGGGCCGCCGGGTGGCGGTGTGGGCGTTCGTGATGGTGTTGGCGTGTTCGCGGCACCTGTTCGTGCGCCCGGTGATCCGGATGGACCAAACCACCTGGTGCGCTTGCCATGTCGCGGCGTTCGAGTTCTTCGGCGGGGTCCCGGCCCGGTTGGTGTGTGACAACCTCAAGACCGGGGTGGACAAACCCGACCTGTATGACCCGAAGATCAACCGCGCCTATGCCGAGCTGGCCACCCACTACGGCACCCTGATCGACCCGGCGCGGGCGTTCAAACCCAAAGACAAACCCCGCGTCGAACGGCCCATGCAATACATCCGGGATTCGTTCTGGCGCGGCCGCCAGTTCGACGGGCTGCCCGCGATGCAAACCGACGCCCAGCGCTGGAGCATCGAGGTGGCCGGGGCGAGGTCGTGTCGGGCACTGGAGGGCGCGCCGCCGTTGCGGGTGTTTGAAGCGATCGAAGCCAGCGCGTTGATCGGGTTGCCGCCCAGAGTATTTGAACTGTCCACCTGGTCGATCGGCACCGTCGGCACCGACGCGCACCTCAAGGTCGGCAAGGCGTTGTACTCGGTGCCGTGGCGGCTGATCGGGCAACGCCTGCATGCCCGCACCGCCGGCGACGTGGTACAGGTCTTTCACGCCGATGCGGTGGTGGCCATCCACGTGCGCCGCCCATCGGGGCGCTCGACCGACTTCGCCCATTACCCGCCGGAGAAGGTCGCGTTCGCGATGAAAACCCCGACCTGGTGCCGGCGCACCGCCGAACTGGTCGGCCCGGCCTGCGTCGCGGTGATCGCCGCGTTCATGGCCGACAACGCCATCCACCATCTGCGCGCCGCGCAAGGAGTGCTCGGGCTGCGCGACAAACACGGCTGCGACCGGTTGGAGGCCGCGTGCGCCCGCGCCATCGCCGTCGGTGACCCGTCCTACCGCACCATCAAAGGCATCCTGGCCGCCGGCACCGAACACGCCGGCGACGAACCGCCCGCCAGCACCGGCGCGGCGGGGGCGTTTCTGCGTGGCCCCGACCAGTTCGGCACCGATACCGGCATCATCGCCTGATCGTCACCAATTCCACACTGCTGCAACATAATCAACCTTCAAAGGAAGCCCACCATGTCTATCTGTGATCCGGCGCTACGCACCGCGCTGCGCACCCTGAAACTGTCCGGCATGCTCGACACCCTCGATGCCCGGCTCGCCCAAACCCGCGACGGCGGCCTCGGCCACCTCGAATTCCTGCAAGCCCTCTGTCAAGACGAGATCGCCCGCCGCGAATCCGCCGCTCTCACACGGCGATTGCGCCGCGCCAAGTTCGAAGAACAGGCCACCTTCGAAGACTTCGACTTCACCGCCAACCCGAAACTGCCCGCCGCGATGCTGCGCGACCTGGCCGCCCTGCGCTGGCTCGACGCCGGCGAATCAGTCATCCTCTACGGCCCCGTCGGCGTCGGCAAAACCCATGTGGCACAAGCACTCGGACATCACGTAGCCCGCCGCGGCGGGGACATCCGCTTCGTCAAATGCGCCCGCATGCTCGCCGACCTTGCCGGCGGACACGCCGACCGCACCATCGGCCAGCGCATGCGCGAGTACACCCGGCCCCTGGTACTGATCGTCGATGACTTCGCGATGCGTGAGCACACCACCACCCAATCCGACGATCTCTACGATCTGGTCTCCGACCGGGCCATCGCTGGCAAACCCCTCATCCTGACCAGCAACCGCGCCCCCAAAGACTGGTACCCGCTGTTCCCCAACCCCGTCGTGGCCGAATCCCTACTCGACCGACTGATCAACACCAGCCACCAAGTCCTCATGGACGGACCCAGCTACCGACCCCGGAAACGACCCGGCCGCACCACCACCTAGACAACGCCCGCCCCGACCGGTAAGACCAACACGAGGCCCACACCTGGGGAATTACGTGACAGCAACCCCTGGGGAATTACGTGACCGACGACAGGTGGCGGCGCGCGATCGCACCGAGAACGCGTGAGAGGGGCTTCGCGTCGACTAGCGTCACAGCGAGCAACTCGAAAAGTAGCCATACCGCGAAACGCTCGAGGCGCAGCGCCATCGGCAATAATTCGCTCACCCTGTGGTGAAGGACTCCATACCTGCTGTCCCACTTCGGCAAGATCCACGGAGCCGTGCGCTGATACAGCGTGACATGCTCTGCCTCGCGGGCGATGTGTGGCACGAATTGGACCGCACTTGCCCCTGTGCCGATGACGGCTACTTGCTTGCCGCGAAGCGAAACCGATCGGTCCCAACGCGCCGAATGAAAGCGCGGCCCCTGAAAGGTGTCTGCGTCGGCGATATCCGGTATGTGGGGTAAGGAGAGCTGACCCACGGCCGAGACGACGACATCACAGCATATCGTCTCGTTCGAGCTCGTGGCCAGGGTCCAACGCCCGGACTGATCGTCGAAGGTCAGGTCGACAACTTCGGTCTGTGTGCGCAGATGTGCGGCCAGTCCGCCACTCTCCACGAGTCGTTGGAGGTACTCGAGTATCTCGGGTTGCTCGGCATACCGCCGTGACCAACGAGGATTGGGCTTGTACGAGAGTGAGTACAACGCTGACGGCACGTCGCAGGCCGCTCCCGGATAGGTGTTGTCACGCCAAACACCCCCGATGTCTGCAGCCTTTTCCAGGATCGTGAAGTTCGTGAACCCGTCCTTCTTCAGCCGGTGGGCCATCGCAACCCCGGCGAAGCCGGCCCCGATGATCACGATCGACGGATCGTATGCGCGACAGGCCGTCGCGAAGTTGCTGCTCATGAGGCAGAGACGACTGACTTCACGCTGCGGCGGTGGAGGTGGTGTAAGTGTAGGTGTAGGTGCATTGCCTGTTCGGACACTTTCACCTGACTCCCGAGGCTTCAAGGAAGCGTCCCGCTCGATGAATCGCGTCTCGGGCTTCGGGAAGAATCCGGAACATAGCCTGGAATACATGGATCTGTCCCCGGTATACCTGGATCTCGACGTGGGATCCAGCTGATTGAAGTCGCTCGGCGAGACGGCGCGAGTCATCGATCAACATTTCTCTCCCGCCCACCTGAATGAGGATCGGCGGCATCGAGGTGAGGTCCGCGTCAAGCACGCTGAGGCGCGGATCTCCGCGATCTGCACCACCTACGTAGAGGTCAAGAGCGCGCGCCGCTGATTGAGCGGAGGCAAAAGGATCCCGGCGGCGAAGTTCACGCGCTCTGGCGAGTTCGCACCTGAGATCCAGGACGGGAGACATCAGCAGCATCGCATCAGGGAGCGGCAATCCAGCTGCACGTGCGCCCAAGGCCGTGGCCATCGTGAGCTGACCGCCCGCTGAATCTCCGGCAACCGCGACGGTGCGCTGGCAAGAACCTGGGGACCCTCCGCTGGTAAGCCAGCGATACGCGTTCAGTGCATCGTCCGCGGCTGCGGGATAGGGATATCGTGGCGCAAGTCGATACTTGACGGCGAAGATTGGGCGTCCGCTTGCGGAGGCGAGTTCGCCGAGAAGACCGCGGTGCGTCTCCGGCGAGCACATAGAATAGGCACCGCCGTGGATGTACAGCAATGGGTTCGCATGCGGATGTATCACAGGTGTGGTGATCCAGTCCCCACGAACCGGGCCTCCGGCGAATACAGTGTCAACCTTGCGCACTGTGACGCCGCGCCGAGGCCGTGAGGCGACGAGCGCTGTTCGCAGCACGCGATCCATCACCGCAAGTCCGTAGGCGTTTGATGGCATCAGCTGTGTCAGTGGGCGCAGCGTGGTTCGCGAGGACATCGCGACGAGATGGCTGGCAAGGCTGGGCTGCCAGTCGGGGGCATCCATTCTGGTCACCGGGGACACACCTCCTCGGGCCGATTCTCGAATCGGTAGTCCGAGAGGCGAAAGGTGCGGCTTCGCCAATACGTCTCCAGAGTCGTTGATGGACGGAGTGGAACGTCGCCGTGCTTGTCGAAGTAGTAGCTGTTGGCATTGGAACAGCTCGGCTGCCAGAAAACCTGCCTGTGACGACGACTCAGCACTTCGGCGAAGTAACGGTCATTCGCCTCCTTCTTAACCTCGACGAGGCTCGCACCCAGTGCCCGCGCGCGACGAAGACAGCGGACGATGTGCCGACTCTGCGCCTCGATGAGCGTGAAGTACGAGGCGCCGTTGTAGCCGTAGGGACCGAAGATGTTGAAATGATTCGGAAATCCCGGGACGCTCACCCCTTCGAAGGCCTGCAGTCGATGCTCGTCCCACCATGTAGCCTGCTCCAGCCCGCCGCGTCCCTTCAACACGTACGTTGGCATGTTGCCCGACTCCATCACTTTGAAGCCGGTGGCCAGGATCAAGACGTCAATGGGATGAGCTTTGCCGTCTCGAGTATGGACGGATGCATGGTCGATATGGGTTATGCCGCTCGTCTCGAGCGAAACGTTGGACCGGTTGTACGTTGCGAGATAGGAATTGTGGAAGCTGGGTCGTTTACAGCCCAACGAGTAGCGCGGAATGAGTTGTTCTCTCGTCGTCGGGTCATGGACTTCACGCCGCATGTACCGCTTTGCGGCGCTCTCCATGACATCGGCGAACGGTATCACCGTATGAAAGTGAGCGGCGATTGGGAAAGTGATTTCTACGAACGCCTGGCTCGCGGTCCGGGTCGCCAATTGTGCCCCCGGCAGGAAATGTAGAAGCCTTCCAGCCCACGTCGGTATTGGGAAGTCTGGCTTGGGCAGACAATAAATTGGAGTTCGCTGAAAGACCGTCAGACTCTCTGCTTTTCTTGCGATTTCGGGTATCAGTTGCACGGCTGACGCACCGGTACCGATTACTGCGACCCTCTTCCCGCTGAGATCTTTGGTATCGTCCCATCTAGCCGTGTGGAGCGTAACGCCGGCGAAATCTCGCACCCCCTTGATTTCAGGCCATTTCGGCCGACTGAGAACGCCGGAGCAATTGATCACGAAGCGTGCGGTGATCTCCTCACCTTTTGCGGTCGTCAGACGCCAAAATGTTGCATTTTCGTCAAAGCAAGCTGCGGTGATGGTTGTATTGAAACGAATATGGTCTCCAAGCTCGTACTTTTCAACGCATTGCTCCGCATAGGCTTTGAGCTCGTTGCCGTGGGCGTATGTACGCGACCAAGAGGGCCGCATTTCGTATGAGAATTGATAACTGTACGACGGTATGTCGACCGCGATACCGGGATAGGTGTTCCAGTGCCACGTACCACCTACGCCATCGGCGTCGTCAACCATCAAGAAGTCGGTAAATCCCGCCTTCATCAAGCTAATGCCAGACCCGATGCCGGAAAATCCAGCTCCTATGATGATTATCTCGTAATTACGGTCGGACTTGCGATCCATTGCTGTATTTCACCGTTCTGACGGTCAGCCTTGCAAATTTGTATTCAGAGTGATTGCGTCAGCTCGAGGTGTGTATCGTCGCGCCGGGTTATCACGTAATCATGAGGATCCAAGTGGGATAGTTCTCTCATAAACTGGGTCGCGAAACCTGGGTACATGGTCCCGTTGTAGCCGTCCTCGGTCAAATACCAGCTGCTGCAGCCAGAATTCCATGTTGTACGTCGAAGGCGGCGCTGAATTTCGGAGTGATAGCGGTCCTGGCGATCCTCCCTCACATCCAAAGTACCGATGTCATTTTGCTGAAGGAGCTTGATCGCCTTGACTATATAGTCAATTGCGGCCTCCATATATACGAGCGCCGAATTGTGGCCTGGCCCGGAATTCGGTCCGAAAGTGAAGAACAAATTCGGATACCCGGCCACGCTCACGCTCTTGAAGGCGTATCGCCCCAAGAACCATTCATCGCCGAGCTTCCGACCACCGAGGCCGCTGATCGGGAACGGGGTGCCACGTTTGGCCACATCGAAGCCAGTGGCAAACACCATACAGTCCACCTCGTGCTCCACACCGTCAGCGGTCCGAATACCGTTCGGTGACAACGTGGCGATCGGCCAACTGATCAGCTTACAGTTATCCGACTGTAGCGCAGGATAATAATCGCTGGTCATGAGCATACGTTTGCAACCTGCTCTGAAATGGGGCGTCAATTGACGTCTCAACCAGGGATCTTTCACCTGCCGACGCAGATGAGCCTTCGCCATCAGTTGTATCGCCGATGTCGCGGCGGTGTTCCAGACCATACCCACTGCCATCACTTCGTGTGCCCAGAACCAAGCGTCACGGAGCGCCTGTTCGCTCGCCGGCAATTGCTTAAAGGTCGAGCGCGCCCAAGCCGGATGCTTGAAGTTAAACCTGGGCAATACCCAGCCGGGCGTTCTTTGGAAGACTTTGACCGACGCAGCCGACTTCACGAGCTCAGGAATGATCTGCACCGCGCTCGCGCCCGTCCCGATGACTGCAACCCTCTTGTCGCGGAGGTCGTAGCCCTGGTCCCATCGAGCGCTGTGGATTTTCTTTCCCTCGTACGAGTCGATACCTCGAATATCCGGAAAGCTCGCGTCGGCAAGTGGTCCACTGGCCATCACGACCGAACGAGCTTGATAACGCGTTCCGTCGGCCGTGTCGGCCACCCAGATGCCGGCACCCTCATCGAATTCCAAGGCGGTTACATCGGTATCAAACTGGATGAACCGGGCAAGGTCGTACTTAATGACGATCTCGTCGATATATTCGAGGATCTCAGCGCTCCCCGAGTAGGTACGAGTCCAGCCCGGATTCGGCTCGAACGAGTAGGAGTAGAGAAGCGAGGGAATATCGCAGGCCGCACCGGGATAAGTATTGTCTCGCCAGGTGCCTCCAACGCGATCTGACCGTTCCAGGATGACGAAGTCATCCGTGCCCTCCTGAAGCAGTCTGATCGCCGCACCGATACCTGCGAACCCGGCGCCGACGATCAACGTCGTCGTGGTGCCTGTCATTTGGCAACCGGTTCGTAGGTCAGTTCGTCCGTCCAGGATGGCGGCCGACCGAAAATCTGAACAGGGAAAACATCAATCGCATTGCCAAGGCGCTGAGACACGAAGTGCAGAGGCTGGGACCGCTTGATGGAAGACGACATGTGCGCCTTCAAGATGTGATAACCGGGCACCCTCCGCGTATGCTCACTCCGGTCGCCGACATTGGCATACCGCGTCACTGCATTGTATAACTTCTCCTCGGACAGACCCATAGCGTTGAGATTCATCAACATACGCGTCAGGAGCGGGATATACAGCAACGCGCCGGTGAGAATGCGCGGGTCGACCAGAGCACCCGCAGTTTGAATGGCGTGGATTCGCATCGGGCTGGCGCCCAGGTCATTCAAGACCTGGAAGCCAACCGCGAGATGCCGCGATTCGTCGCTGTTGACCTTGTTGAACACCTCCCCGCACACAGGGTCGTCAACCTCATCGAGGAGAAACTTCAGCAGCGCTCCATCGAGCGCAGTCTCCAGTGCCGGAATCGCGGCCCCGATGACGGTCAGGGGCAGGGCTTCGGCATAACGGTCCAACCATTCGATCACCAGCCGAATATTCTTGTTCGGGACCGGTTTCTCGCCTTCCTCCAGCATGCCCCAGCGACGCATCAGGGCAAGTTCGGCATTGGCGTGACGCTGCTCCTCGGCGTGAAAGTAACGGTAAATGTCTCCGAGCGCTTCGAATGGCGCCTTCGGAGCCATCGCGGCGAAGGCACGTGCTCCAACATGCTCAATCCACACCACGTCGGACATGAATTGCTTGAGTGTGGGACGCTGTTCATCGGTGATCAGTTCCGCGCCAGGGGCGTCCCAATCGATATCGGCGAGAGCCCATTGCTTGTTCTTGATTGTCTCGAGCATGTCGCTGTATGCGAAAGCCATTTTCCTGCTCCTCTACTCGGCTGAATCGTTCCTTGAGGCCATGCGCTCCACGAGGCCCAGCGTGCGTGTAAAAGGACCGGGTAGGGCTCTCTTGAGTTGCCACAAGACTTTGGCATCGAGTTGGGGTACTACATAAATTCGTCCGCGATCGTGCGCGTTCAACGTCGTTCGAGCAACGTGCTGTGGCGAAATGCCGGTCCATTTCATCAGGTTGGTCGCGAGTCGTGCAGCCGCCTCGTCGATGTGAGGATTATTGGCGATGTTCGTCTTCACGAAGGTGGGACAAAGCACTGTGACGTTGACGTCAGTACCGCTCAGTTCGGCCGCCAGTGTCTCCGACAGAGCGAGCACTCCGGCCTTGCTGACGTTGTAAGCCGCCATCCGAGGGGCCGAGCCAAAGCTCGCTGCGGACGCCACATTGATGACTCCGCCATGCCCATTGCTCCGGAGCCGAGGCACAAAAGTCTCGCAGCCGTAGATCACGCCCCAGAGGTTGACAGAAATCGCCGCTTTCCAGTCCTCGATTGACGTCGCGCCGATGCGGTTGCCGCCTGCACCGATTCCGGCGTTGTTGATGACGAGGCTCGCGGCCTTCCCGAACCAGTCTTCGCTCACATCAGCGAGGTTGCGGATCTGCTCAAGATCGGTGACGTCGCATGCGATGTCGAAGCCCTCGCCGCCAGCCTGCCTCACCAACTCTGCCGACTCTTTTGCGGTGACGGGATCTCTGTCAGCGCACACCACGCGTCCGCCTCGGCGTGCAAGCTCAACGGCGAATGCGCGGCCGATACCGCTTCCTGCGCCCGTAACGACTGCATCGGCTCGGTGCGTTCTGCCTGGTGCGCCGCCGAATGGCAGCAATCTCATTCGTCTGCCTTTCGGGTCGCGACATTGACGTCTGCTGTGAGGGAACTCTCATCTGGGGGCACCAGCCACCATTGGTGTCGCATGCCACCAGTTTTGTCGTGGACCGAGCACCTTGTCAAGATGGAGAGGTGCGGTCGAGAAATAAGCGCTGGGGTGGTCGGACCGGGGCCGAGCGTCGTGCAGAACGACGGCAGCAATTGATCGAGGCCGCAACCGAGATTTGGAGTGAGAGCGGTTGGGCCGCGGTCACTATGCGCGGAGTATGCGCCCGCACAGGGCTCAACGATCGATACTTCTACGAGGACTTCAAGACGCGCGATGAGCTGCTCGTTGCCGCGTGGGATGGCGTCCGCAACGACATGCTCGGCGAGGTCGCCGCGCTCTTCAACGAGCGTGCGAATCGGCCGCCGATCGAAACAATCACCGCAGCGATCACCATCGTGGTCGACCGGATCGCACGCGATCCCGGCCGAGCACACATCCTCCTCGCTCAGCACGTAGGTAGCTCACCGCTGCAAGACCGCCGCGCCGTGGCGCTACAGGAAGCAACGCAGTTAGTCGTTGAGGCAAGCCGGCCACACCTCCGACAAGATGCCGACGAGATAGCCCTTCGCATGGACACTCTGATCGCTGTCGGGGGGTTCGTCGAAGTCATCACCGCCTGGCACTCGGGTTTGCTCGCGGTGACCGAGAAGGAAGTGGTCGCGCACACTAGCAGACTTGCTGAAACCCTGGCTCAACGCTATGTCGTCAGCGACTGATCGAGGCTCACAACAGGGCCAGCCAGCCCCGTGGCGATCGCTGCGAACCGCATTTGCGGGTCCGACCGCCGTCTCGCCCGGCTACCAAGCACCGAATCCGTGAGTCGCCGGCGCGTCACACCCTGTTCGGAAGGAGCGACGCAGGAACGGTGCTCCTGCGTCGCCGAACTTCCGTACCTTTGCTATCCCGGCTGAGCGATAACTCTCTGTGAACCGTCTTGGTCGAACAGTTCTTTGCTCCAACGCTCCAGGACCGCGGCGCTGTCCCAATCATCAGGATGGAAACCCGGGCGGTTGTAGGAACGGAATCGCCGCAGCGCATCGGCGGTGAACATCGGGGTGCGACTGAAGCGGTACAGACTGCGCACCAACGTGACCGGGTTATACGAGGCTCTATCAGCGGCCATGGACAGGGCAGTCTGCAGAATGAGTTCGCCGAACAGAATTACTGAAGCGATCCGCATGCCCCGTACACGGGTGCGCTCGGTTCCTCCCACGAGCCGATAGACGTCGAAGGCAACCGCTTTGTGCTCCGACTCCTCGAAGGCATGCCACAGCAGAATCGGTCGAACCTCTGTCTGTCCGATGAGCTTCTGGGCGTCTTCGCTGGTAAGAATGATTTCTGCCAGCGTAGCGGTGTAGTGCTCCAACGCGGACGTCATGGACAGCCGCATTTCCGGCGAAAAGCGCCGTTCCAATCGCTTGATCAGGCGTGCGACATGACGGTCGATTCGCGCGGTCGGATACCCCATGACCTGGAGTCGCTCGTTGAGGAGACGATGCTGGTGTCGATGTGTGGCCTCTTGTCCGATGAAACCCTTGACCGCTGTCTCCAATTGGGGATCCTCGATGGAACTCTGGAAGTTCCTGACCGAGCGGATGAAGAAATCCTCGCCTTCCGGGAACGTCGCAGAAAGCACCGAGATGAAATGGCTCATCACCAGGTCGCCATCGACAAAATGTTGCCGCTTCGTGGAGGTCGGCATCGGAAAACGAACACGCCTGGGTTTTGGCAGCACGCGGGTCCTGGTCGGGGCTTGATCTTCCGACATTTGAGGTCCTTCCTCGAAGTTGTATCTGACTTTATACCTTGTCAGATAAGACTGCCAGACTGTAGGACATGAGTCCAGCACGTGTTTATGGCGGGCTGTCCGCAGCTCAACGCGATGCGCAGCGCCGGATGATGTTGATTGATGCCGCAGTCTCAATCATGGGCACCCACGGAGCTGCCGCGTGCACCGTGACCGCCGTGTGTGCGAAGTCAGGAGTGACGAGCCGGTACTTCTACCAGCAGTTTCGCGACCGAGACGCGCTGTTGCACGCGGTATTTGCCAAGATCTCCGCCACCTTCCAAGCGGTGGTAACCAGCGCCATTCCGGACGACACGGTTGCGCCTCAAGAACTCGCTTACGCTCCGATCAAGGCCCTGGTTCAGGTGATCGAGAACGATCCCAGCATGGCCCGCATACTGTTTGTCGAGTCGGGCGCAGAACCCCTTCTTCGGCAACTGCGAAGCGAACTGATGACCGATTTTGCGGAGCTGGTCCTCAGAGAGGCCCGTTTGCACCTCGATATACCCAGCGATGTGCTTCAAGTCGCAGATCTCGCCGCTACCTACGGTGTCGGGGGCCTGTTCGAGATACTCCGTCGCTGGATAGACGGACAACTGAACCTCTCGACTGAAATGCTTATCGAGCACGGTGCGGGTTTTCTCGGCAGTCTCGGGCTGTATGCCCTCGGGCAGGCACCTGATCAGGCCGCTCCGCGGCTGGCCGCAGCTGAGGAATAGATTCTGGCCGACCGGCGTTATGCACTACTCAATTGGCTGAAGGGCATGGCGCGACACTGACAATCGCTGCGGGTGTTCACCCGAGATCGTGAACCGTAGACTCCACGCGCGCCGGACGAGGAACTCGATACGACCTCGCACGGGCCCTGTGTGCCGTCCCTCCCCAGTCAATTCCTTCGATCGCTCGATCTGCAGCGAAACGCACCGCTTCGATCCTCGCCATCCGACGGAACCACGGCGCGGAACAAATCCGACGCCCGCCCCGCACCGTTGTCACCTGATGTTAATTGCGGCTAACATCAGCGCCTAGTAGATCGACGTCGATGGTCGCTTGGAGGGAAAACTTTGGTACAGGTCCTGCCCGATCGGGTCGACGACACCGCGCCCGGCTATCTCAAGAACCGCGAAGGACTGAGCGCGCAACTCGACACCATCGCGGAGCAACTGGCGCTGGTCAACGGCGGCGGCGGCGCGAAATACGTTGCGCGCCACCGTAAGCGGGGCAAGCTGCTTGTCCGCGAGCGCATCGAGCTGATGCTCGACCCCGACACGGCGTTCCTCGAACTATGCCCCTTCGCCGCCTGGGGCAGTAAGTTCCCCGTCGGCGGTAGCGTGGTGGTAGGCATCGGCGTGGTCGAGGGCATCGAGTCGATGATCATCGCCCACGACCCCACCGTCCGCGGCGGCGCATCGAACCCCTATACCTTCCGCAAGGTGTTCCGCGGCATGGCCATCGCGCGGGAGAACCGGCTGCCCATCATCAACATCGTCGAGTCTGGCGGCGCCGACCTGCCCACGCAGGCAGAGATCTTCGTGCCCGGCGGACAGCTGTTCCACGACTTGACACAGCACAGCGCAGCGGGGCTGCCGACACTGGCCTTGGTCTTCGGCAACTCGACCGCGGGAGGTGCGTACGTCCCGGGCATGTGCGACTACGTCGTGATGGTGCGCAACCGTTCCAAGGTGTTCCTCGGCGGTCCGCCGCTGGTCAAGATGGCCACGGGCGAGGTCTCCGATGACGAGTCGCTCGGCGGCGCCGACATGCACGCCCGCACCTCGGGGCTGGCCGATTACATGGCCGAGGACGAGCAGGATGCGATCCGCATCGGCCGTCGCATCATGGCGCGGCTCAACTGGCGGAAGAGCGGCCCCGGACCCACCACGCCGCCGCACCCGCCGGTGCACGACCCCGATCAGCTGCTCGGCATCGCGTCGGTCGATCCGAAGGTGCCCTTCGACCCCCGCGACGTCATCGCCCGAGTGGTCGACGGCTCGGCCTTCGACGAGTTCAAACCTCTCTACGGCACGTCACTCGTCACCGGCTGGGCCTCGATCCACGGCTTCCCGGTCGGCATCCTCGCAAACGCACGGGGCATCCTGTTCAGTGAGGAGGCCGAGAAGGGTTCGCAGTTCATCCAACTGGCGAATCAGATCGACACCCCCCTCATCTTCCTGCAGAACACCACTGGTTTCATGGTCGGTGCCGAGTACGAGCAGGGCGGCATCATCAAGGACGGCGCCAAGATGATCAACGCCGTGTCCAACAGCACAGTTCCGCACGTGACCATCACCATGGGTGCGTCCTACGGTGCCGGGAACTACGGCATGTGCGGGCGGTCGTACTCGCCGCGTTTCCTATTCGCTTGGCCTAACTCGAAGTCGGCCGTGATGGGTCCGGCGCAACTGGCCGGAGTGCTGTCCATCGTGGCGCGCGAGTCCGCCGCCGACCGCGGGCTGCCCTTCGACGAGGAGGCCGACGCCCAGATGCGCGCCGCCGTCGAGGAACAGATCGAGCGCGAATCCGTCGCACTGGCCAACAGCGGCCGCCTTTACGACGACGGGATCATCGATCCCCGCGATACGCGGACCGTTCTCGGGTTCTGCCTGTCGGTGATCCACAACGGCGAGGTCCGTGGCCAGCGTGGCTACGGCGTGTTCCGGATGTGATGGCGATGCCCGAGATCCGCAAGGTCCTGGTCGCCAACCGTGGCGAGATCGCGCGGCGGGTGTTCCGCACTTGCCGCGACCTCGGGATCGCCACCGTGGCGGTCTATTCCGACGCCGACGCGGACGCGTGGCACGTCGCTGACGCCGACGAGGCCGTGCACCTTCCCGGCTCGTCTGCCGCCGAGACCTACCTCGATATCCACCGGATCATCGCCGCTGCCTCGCTCACCGGCGCGGACGCAGTACACCCCGGCTACGGCTTCCTTTCGGAGAACGCCGGGTTCGCGCGTGCCTGTGCCGCCGCCGACCTCGTCTTCATCGGTCCGCCGCCCGGGGCGATCGACGCGATGGGCTCGAAGCTGCAGGCCAAGAAGATGATGTCCGACGCGGGGGTGCCTGTGCTGCCCGGTGGCGACACGACGGGGCTGTCGGCCGAGCAGCTGGCGAAGCTGGCCGCCGACGTCGGCTACCCCGTAATGGTCAAGGCCAGCGCCGGCGGGGGTGGCCGAGGCATGCGCGTTGTCGCGTCGCCGGACGAGCTCGACGAAGCGGTCACCTCCGCTTCGCGTGAGGCCGCCGCCGCGTTCGCCGACGGCACCGTCTTCCTCGAGCGTTACGTCCAGCGCCCACGCCATGTCGAGATCCAGGTCATGGCCGACACGCACGGAAACGTCGTGTCTCTGTTCGAGCGCGAGTGCTCCGTGCAGCGTCGACACCAGAAGGTGATCGAGGAGGCGCCGTCACCGGTCGTCGACGACGCGTTGCGTGCTCGGATGAGCGACGCCGCCATCGCCGCCGCGCGCGCCGTCGGCTACGTAGGCGCCGGGACGGTCGAGTTCGTCTACGACGCCGCTCAGGATGGCAAAGCCGACTCCTTCGCCTTCCTAGAGATGAACACCCGGCTGCAGGTCGAGCACCCGGTTACCGAGCTGATCGCCGGCCTCGACCTGGTGCGTGCCCAGCTGCTCGTAGCCATGGGCCGCCCGCTGCCTGAGGAGATGCACAACCCGCGAATTCGCGGTCACGCGGTCGAGGCCCGTCTGTGCGCCGAGGATCCGGCCGATGACTACCGGCCCTGTACCGGCACCCTGCGCACCTTGGATGTCCCGGCGCTTGCCGGCGTGCGGGTTGACTCGGGTTTTCGTGCCGGTTCGGTCATCAGTCATTACTACGATTCGCTGCTGGCCAAGGTCATCGCGTGGGCACCAACGCGCGACGAGGCACTTGCCAGCCTCTCGGCGGCGCTGGCCGGCGCCCGTATTCACGGCGTGACGACCAATCGCAACCTGCTTGTTCGCGTCCTGCGCCATGACGAGTTCGCCGGGCGGGGCACCGACACTGGTTTCCTTGACCGACACGACGTCGCCCAACTCGGCGCTGCCCTCCCAGACACGCAGTCCGAGCGCCTGCACGCTGTCGCGGCGACCGTGGCCGGGGTGGCCGCGCGGCGTGCCGTCGCAACTCTGCAGGCCACGTTGCCCGCCGGCTGGCGCAACAACCCTTCGCAGCCGCAGACCACAACCTGGCAGACCCAGGGTGGGCGCGAAGTGCGCGTCGGGTACACGTTAGGTTCGACAGGGACCTGCCTGCAGGTCGACGACGAGCCGTTGGCCGACGTCGAGGTTGTCGAGGGCAGTAGCGAGCGGGTGGTGCTGCGCGTCGACGGGGTGCGCCGCACTTATGATGTCGTCCTCGACGGCGATGTTGCCCACCTCGACTCGGTCGCCGGCTACTCCGCCCTGCGGCTGGCGCCACGCTTCGTCGACCCGAGCACTCTGAACCCGCCCGGGTCGCTCACCGCGCCGATGCCGGGTTCGGTGGTCCGACTGCCAGTCGCCGAGGGCGAGACGGTCTCGGCGGGCCAAACCCTTGTCGTCCTGGAGGCGATGAAGATGGAGCACACCGTCGCGAGCCCGATCGACGGGGTGCTGAGCGCCCTGCCGGTCCAGGTCGGCCATCAGGTCTCGAGCGGTGATGTACTCGCCGTGGTCGAGGCGGTGGACGGCGGTGAAGTGGCGTCGGACGCCACCGAGCTCTAATGAACCCGGCGCGCTCTGCCGATCGGTGGCGCGTCGATACCGATGTGAGGAGTGTCATGGAATTGCACGAGACAGAGGAACGTCAGGACCTGCGCAAGGCGGTCGCCGAGATCGCCAAGGACTTCGGACACGAGTACTACCTGGAAAAATCGCTGGCCGGGGGGAAGAGCACCGAGCTGTGGCAGGCCGTGGGCAAACAGGGCTTCCTCGGGGTGAACCTTTCCGAGCAGTACGGCGGCGGCGGCGGCGGCATCTACGACATGCAGATCGTCGGCGAGGAGCTCGCCGCAGCGGGCTGCCCGCTGCTGATGACAGTCGTCTCGCCGACCATCTGCGGCACGATCATCCAGGCATTCGGCAGTGAGGAACTCAAGCAGCAGTGGCTGCCGGGCATCGCCAGCGGCGAGACGATCATGGCCTTCGCGATCACCGAGCCGGACGCGGGCTCGAACTCGCATAACATCTCCACGACCGCCAAACGCGACGGTGACGACTGGGTCATCAACGGCACCAAGTACTACATTTCTGGTGTCGACGAAGCCGAGGCGGTCCTGGTCGTCACCCGAACGTCTACCAATGACCGTGGCCGCGGACTGCTCAGCTTGCTCGTCGTGCCCACCGATGTCCCCGGGCTAACCAAGTCACTCATCCCGGTCCAGGCTGTCACTCCGGAGAAGCAGTTCACTCTATTCTTCGATGACGTCCGCGTGCCGGCCGCCAACCTGATCGGCACGGAGAACGAGGGCCTGCGCCAGGTCTTCATGGGCCTGAACCCGGAGCGAATCATGGGGGCGGCGCTCGGCAACGGCATCGGTCGCTACGCGCTGGATAAAGCCGCCGATTACGCCCGCAACCGCCACGTGTGGGGAGCTCCGATCGGCTCGCACCAGGGCGTATCGCACCCGCTCGCCCACGCCAAGATCCAGGTTGAGCTGGCCCGGTTGATGACTCAGCGTGCCGCCTCCCTGCACGACGCCGGCGATCCGGGGTCGGGTGAGGCGTCGAACATGGCGAAATATGCCGCAGCCGAGGCGGGCATCCTGGCGCTCGACCAGGCGATTCAGACCCACGGCGGCAACGGCATGGCCACCGAGTACGGCCTCGCCACGTTGTGGGGTCCGGCCCGGCTCATGCGCACCGCGCCGATCAGCCGCGAAATGATCCTCAACTTCGTGGCGCAGCACAGCCTGAAACTGCCCGCGTCCTACTGAGTCGCCGCGGACTGAAAGGGAATCGCATGCAACTCGGCATCGGTCAGTGGGTCACCCGGCGCGCCTTCCTCAACGGCGGGCGCACCGCGTTGATCAGCAACGGCGCGCACATCACCTACGCCGACCTCGATCGGCGCACCAACCAGGTCGCCGCCGCACTCATCGCCCTCGGCGTGCGCAGGGGCGATCGGGTCGCGGTGCTGCTGGTCAATTCGACCGAGTTCATCGAGGTGCTGCTGGGCTGCGCCAAAATCGGCGCACTTGCAGTGCCGCTCAACGTGCGCCTTGCCGGATCCGAGATCGGCTACATCCTGGCCGACTCAGGCGCCGATGTTCTGGTCTTCCACGAGCCGTTGGCCGCGCAGGCCAGGAGCGCCGTCACCGAGCCCGGAGTCCGCGTGCGCCATGTCGTGCGCGCCGGTGGGGTGCCGGCGCCGGGTGAGCTCGGCTACGAAGACGTCGTCTCGGGCGCCGCGCTCGAACCGCTCAACGGTGACGTCGACGGCCGCGACCCCGCGTTCATCATGTACACGTCGGGGACGACGGGCCGACCCAAGGGCGCGATCCTCACCCACGACAACCTGCTATGGAACGCGATCAACGTCCTCGGCACCGACATCGGTCTGCGGGGCGAGGACGTCACCGTCGCGGTGGCGCCGATGTTCCACATCGGCGGGCTGGGAGTACACACACTGCCGCTGCTCTACGTCGGCGGCACCAGCGTGATCATGCCGTCCTTCGAGCCGCGAGCGACGTTACAGGCGATGGCCGACCACCACGTCACGGTCCAGTTCATGGTGCCGGCCATGTGGACCGCTCTCACACAGGTGCCCGACTTCGACTCCTTCAACCTGTCTGCGCTGCGTTTCGCCATGGGCGGCGGGTCGCCCGTCCCCCTCACCGTCATCGACTTCATGCGCGAGCGAGGCGTGCCCTTCACCGAGGGCTTCGGCATGACCGAGACCGCTCCCCTGGTGACCGTCCTCGACGCCGAGAACGTCAGCACGCGGGCCGGGTCGATCGGCC
This sequence comes from Mycobacterium sp. SMC-16, assembly GCF_046250085.1. NCBI lineage: Bacteria > Bacillati > Actinomycetota > Actinomycetes > Mycobacteriales > Mycobacteriaceae > Mycobacterium > Mycobacterium sp. SMC-16. The sequence goes on along the minus strand of NZ_CP176427.1, from coordinate 2,207,761 downwards.
GCGTCGCAATGCATGTCGACGCCCGCATCGTCGACGACGACGACCGCGACGTCGCGACCGACACCGTGGGCGAACTGATCGTGCGCGGCCCGAATGTGTTCACCGGCTACTGGATGAAGGCCGAGGCGAGCGCCGAGGCGTTACGCGGGGGCTGGTTCCACACGGGCGACCTCGGGCGCATGGACGCCGAGGGCTTCATCACCCTCGTCGACCGCAAGAAGGACATGATCATCTCCGGCGGCGAGAACGTCTACCCGATCGAGGTCGAGCAGGTTCTCTTCCGCCACCCGGCGGTGCTCGACGCCGCCGTGATCGGCGGCAAGGACGCGAAGTGGGGCGAACGCGTCGTCGCGGTCGTCGTCGCCGACCCGGCAACACAGGCACCGAGCGCCGAGGAGATCGTGGCGTGGTGCCGGGAGCGGCTGGCACACTTCAAGTGTCCGCGTGACGTGCACTTCGTCGCCGAACTGCCGCGCAACGCCACCGGCAAGCTGCTCAAGACCGAGCTGCGTGCGCAGTTCACGGGCATCGAGGGCGGAGTCGTTTTGCGCTGAGTCGTGCCGCTGCACATCGCGGGTTCGAAGCAGGGCCCCTAAATCATGAACTGGGAAGAGGATGCGACAGCATCGGCGGGGGCTAGCGGTTTCGTTCACCTCCCTTGATTTGGTGCGGCGGGTGCCGACGCAGGCAACCCCAGCGCCGGTAGGATCCCAGCCCGGCCCAGCGGATCGGACGGCGAACAACGTAACCACAAATCGACAGGAGGCCTGAAAGTGGCCGGTTTGCGCCGCAAACTGCTCCTCGAGGCCGCCGCCGACCTGTTCGCGCGGCAAGGCTTTCACGCCGTGGGCATCGACGACATCGGTGCCGCAGCAGGGGTGAGCGGGCCGGCCGTCTACCGGCACTTTCAGAACAAGGACGCGATCCTGCGCGAGTTATGCGACGCCGCCATGACTGAGCTGCTGGCCGGCGCCCGGCGCGCCACCAATGCCGGCACACCGACGGAGGTCCTGCACGCCCTTGTCGACCTACACGCGGCCTTCGGCGCGCGACGACGCGGCCTGTTGGCCGTCTACGCCCGCGAGCACCGTTCGCTGTCACCGCTGGCGACCCGTGCCCTGCGACGCCGACAGCACAGGTACGAGTCCTTCTGGGTCGACGCGCTCGTACGAGCACGGGGCGATCTGGACCGTGAGCGCGCACAGGGCCTGGTCGCCGCCGTGCTGTCATTGCTCAACGCGTCCGCGTACATGCCGGCGTCGCTGGACGACGCGACGATTGAGGCGATGCTGGCCGCCGCGGCCGTTGCGGCGCTGTTCAGCCGCGCGGTTACACAGCAGGTAGACGGCGCCCCGCACCGGATTTAGTGTGTGTCGAGCAGCGACTGGGGAATGTCCACCATGCGGGACCGCACGTATTCCCCGAGCCCCTTGGCCTGCGCGTCCGGCCGGGTCGAGGAGGCCACCCCGTCACCGAGCAAGCCGTGCACGACCACGTTGAGGGCGCGCAGGTTCGGCAGTTCGAAGCGCTCGATGGGCAGGTGCGCCGTCTCCGGCCCGAGCAGTGTGCGCAGCCGCTCGACGCTGAGGTAGTCGCGCGCCCACGCGTAGCCAGGGTCGTCGCGTGCCCACAGGCCGAGGTTGGCGTTGCCGCCCTTGTCTCCGGACCGCGCGCCGAGTACCGACCCGAGCGGTGCGCGCCGTGTCGGCCCGGACGGCACCGGCAGGTTCGCGGGCGGGGCGATCCCAGCCGGCGGGACCGCACCGGTCGGCGGGTCAGGGATTTCGTGCCGTGTGCCGTTGGCGTCGACGAGTACGTGCGTGAGGGCCGAGCGCGGCACGTGGGCCGGCCGGTAGACGCCGAAGGCGGTCTCCGAGGACGGTGGCGTGGTGGTGTGGAAGCCGGCGAAACCGGCCAGGGCGATCTCCATGACCCCGCCGGAGAATGCTCGGCCCACCTTGCGCGGGTCGGCGTCCTTGACCGTCACACGCAGGTGCGCGCAGGCTTGCTCGTTCGTCGGGGCATCGGAGACGTCGAAGCGCAGCAGTTTCACGTCGACTTCGTCGAAGGCGTCGCGTCCGCCGAGAACGTCGAAGAGCTGCTGTTCGGCGAAGGCCGCCTTGGCCTCGATGTCGAGGCCGGTGAGCACCATGGTCATCGTGTTACGGAAGCCGCCCACCTCATTCAACGCCACCTTCAACGTGTCCGGCGGCGGACTGCCTTTAGTGTTGCTGATCGCGACGCGGTGCTCATCCTGTTGAGCCAGCCGGATGGTGTCGAAGTGGGCGACGACGTCGGGGCCGAGGTAGGCAGGTTCAGCGATCTCGTAGAGCAGCTGGGCGGTGACCGTGCCGACTGAGACCAATCCCCCCGTGCCGGGATGCTTCGTGATCACCGAAGAGCCGTCCTCGGCGACCTCGGCGATCGGAAACCCCGGGTAGCGGCGGTCGGTGATCTCGTTGAGGAACGCGTAGTTGCCGCCCGTCGCCTGAGGGCCGCACTCGATCACGTGCCCGGCGACGACCGCGCCCGCGAGCCGATCCCAGTCCTCGGGCGCCCAGCTGTGCCACCAGGCAGCTGGACCGACGACCAGGGATGCGTCGGTGACCCGGCCGGTCACGACGACGTCGGCGCCCGAACGCAGCGCCTCGGTGATGCCCCAGGCGCCGAGGTAGGCGTTGGCCGATACCGGTTTGATGTCGCCGACGGGCGGCGTGATTGCGTGGAGGTCGCCACGTAGGTCGTCGCCCTCGACGTGTGCGACGCGCGCGGTGAGGCCGAGACGTGCGGACAGCTCGCGTAACGCGGCGGCCAAGCCGGCGGGATTCAGCCCGCCCGCGTTCGCGACGACCTTGATGCCACGATCGAGACAGGTGCCCAGCACCTGTTCCATTTGGGTGAGGAAAGTCCGCGCGTACCCGCCGGACGGGTCTTTGGCCTGGGCCTTGGCCAGGATGAGCATGGTCAGCTCGGCCAGATAGTCACCGCACAGGACGTCGATCGGTCCGCCCTCGACCATCTCGCGGGCTGCGGCGATGCGGTCGCCGTAAAAGCCGGAGCAGTTGCCGATGCGAACCGGGACGCTCACCGCTGACCCCCTGCGAACTGGCCCGCCACGCGCCCGCCGCCAGGGGGCCCCGCGAAGGCCTGGGCGATCGCGAGCCACTGGTCGGCCAGCGGTCCGTCGGCGACCAAAGCGGTGTCGTCGCGGTGGCGGCGTTGGGTCACCAACAGGCAAAAGTCCAGCGCCGGCCCGCTCACGCGGTTGGCGGCGTCGGCTGGCCCCCACGTCCAGACGCTGCCGTCCGGGGCGGCTAGCTCGACGCGTACCGGGTCCGCGGGGAGGTCCCGACCGTTGGCCAGGTAGCTGAAAGCGCGCGCACCCACCCCGATGTGGGCCACGTGCCGCAGCCGTGCCGTGGCCTCGCGGGTCGCGCCGAGCGCGTCGACGATGTCCTGGCCGTGCGCCCAGGTCTCCATGAGTCGCGCTGTCAGCGACGAGACCGCGCTCATCGGCGGCCCGAACCACGGCAGGCGGGTCGCCGGGGCCATGTCCGCGAACGCCGCAACGAGGGCTGCACGCGACGTGTCGAACCACGCGAGCAGGTCGGCAGCCGGCATTTGACGGTAGCGCTCAGCGATGACGTCGGGTGAGATGCTTCCGTCGGCCATCATCGGCAGGTAGTCGCTGCTGAAACCGTCGGGGTCGGTGGCCGAGCGCACCGCCACGTCGTCGAAGAACGCCAGATGGCTGATCTGGTCGCGGATCGCCCAGCCCACGGCCGGAGTCGGTGCGTCCCAGCCGCGCGGACCTTCGGGCAGCGGTGCGATGAGTTCGCGCAACGCGGCCGTTTCGGCTTCGATGTCGGCGATTACCGACTGCATGGTCACCGCCATGTCAGCGTCCCTTCCACTGTGGTGCGCGCTTCTCGCGGAACGCCGTCGGGCCTTCCTGCGCGTCGTCGCTCAGATAGACCGGCTCCCAGATCTCGTCGGCCAGGTCGTAGGCGGCGGCGAGGTGGTGCTGTGCCGAGAGGTACACGGTGCGCTTGGACGCAAGCACCGATAGCGGTGCGTTCGCGGCGATGCTGAGCGCCAACTGCTGGGTACGCTCGCGCAACTGATCGGCCGGCACCACCTCATTGACTAAGCCGACCTGGTGGGCGCGCTCGGCGGTGATCGGGTCGCCGGTCAGCAGGATCTGCATGGCAACGCGTGGGGGCACCAGCCACGATAGCGGTGCCGCCCACGGCGACCCGCGGCCGACTTTGACCTCGCTGACGGCGAAGGTCGCGTGTTCGGCAGCCACGACCAGGTCGCACTGCTGCGCGAGCAGGAAGCCCCCGGCGAACGCGACACCGTTGACGGCCGCGATCGTCGGCTTCGCGACATCGATGTTGCGGCCGAACTGCGGAGCGAAGTCCTTCGGGGGCACCTTGAGCGCGTTCTGCGCCATCTCCTTCAAGTCCCCGCCGGCGCAGAACGCCTTATCGCCCACGCCGGTGAGGACGAGCACCTTCGCCGCGTCATCGTCGTTGAAGCGGCGTACCGCGTCGAAAAGCCCCGTGCGCACAGCGTTGTTCAGCGCGTTGCGCGCCTCGGGCCGGTTGATCGTCAGCCACGCGACGCTGTCGACGACCTCGTAGCGAATCGGTTGCTCGCCCACTGGTCCTCCGTTTCTTAACGTCGCTGCGGACGTACTCGGTGGTTCACGCAGGCGCCGCAGCGGATTCGTCGGTCAGTTCAACGGTGGCTTCACTCGGCACGCACGGACCATCTTCGCTCGAGACGAGCAACTCGAGGTCGACGAGGCGCCGTCCGCCATCGTCGCGTTTGGCCACGACCTTGCCGCTCAGGGTCGCGGTCTGGCCCGGGTAGATCGACCGGATCATTGAGATTCTGCGGCGCCGGATGAGCGCGTCGGGTCCGGCCCATTCGTTGAGGCCGCGGTCGATGAAGCCATGGAAGAAGAGGGTTGACAGGTAGATCGTGCGCTGGCCCTGGCTGCGCGCGTAGTCGGGGTCGTGGTGACCGGGGAACCAGTCCCATGTCGAAGCCGCGTTCATGCAGATGCGCTTGTAGCTGATCTCGATCGAGACGGGCGTCAGGGTGTCGCCGACGGCGATGTCCTCGAACCGCACGGGGACGCGGACCATGCTGTGCTCGGTGGAGTCGTTCATGATGCGCCTTCACTATCGGCGGTGTCGTATCGGAAGAGCACGTTGGTGTTGCGCCCGATGATCTCGCCGTGCTGATCGGAGAAGGTGCTCACCGTGGTGATGAACACGCCGGTGCCCACCCGCGTCGTCTTCGGTTCGGAGATCGAGGCCACCTCCTCCACGATCGACACGTGATCGCCCACCCGGGGCCGGCGTTCGAACTCCGTCGTCGTCGAGGCGTTGATGATGTGGTGGCCCGGCAGCGGCACGCTGAGGGCCAGCAGCATGTCCGTGCGTGTGAGGTGCTCCGGCGCCCACTGCGGCGCGAAGCCAAGGGTCATCAACAGCCCGGGCGGGCAGTCCTCACCCTCCCAGTAGCTGGGGTTCGCGTCCTCGACGAGCGAACAGTAGTACAACACCATCGAGCGGTCGATCGGGAACCACGCACGCCGCGGTTCCGTGCGATGGCCGACCCACGCCCGGCCCTCGTCGAAGGTCCCGAATGTCATCCCGAGGCCGGTGACGTCGCTCGTTGGCGCGCTCACCGGGCCACCTGCACGACGGCGCTCCCCTTTATCGCGGGTTCGCCGGACTGGCGCGTGACCACGAGTTCGAGGTCTGCCACCTGCTGCCCTCCGGCCTCGCGCACGCCGGTGACCCTGCCGCCGAAGCTGAGCAGGTCACCGGGCCATACCTGACCGGTGAACCGGATGCGGAACGAGCGGATGTTGGCCAGCCCCACCCAGGCGGTCAGCCGCTGGGCGAGCACACCGCCGTGCAGCAGTCCCATACCGAACACACCGGGCATGCCGGCCGCGCGGGCGAACTCCTCGTCATGGTGGATCGGGTTGAAGTCGCCGCCGGAGCCGGCGTAGCGGACGATGTGCGAGCGCGTCAGCGGGCCGAACTGTGAGCTCGGCATCTCGTCGCCGGCGGCCAACGCCACCGGCGCGGGGGATGTCGTCATTGGGTGGAGCCTCCGGTTTCGATCAAGACGTCGGTCTGGCGCACGACGAGTTCGTCGCGCTGGTTGGTGAAGTCGGTCTCGATCGTCACGATTGTCATGGTGCCGCCGCGCTTGCCCTCGCGGCTGGTCACGTTCGACACCCGGCGCGTCTCCGTGAGCTCGTCGCCGACGAACACCGGCGCGAAATACTCCCAGCCGCACTCACCGTGCAGTACGCGTCGCAGGTCGAGGCCGAGGGCGCCGAACATGTCGTCGTCGGCGCGCCAGTGAGCCGAGGAGACGACGAAGGTCGGAGGAGCGGGGATCGCGCCGAAGCCGGCGGCGCGGGCGGCCGCGACGTCCTGGTAGATCGGGTCGTCGTCGTCGAGGGAAAGTGCGAACTCGCGCACTTTGGACCGGTCGACGGGGAACGTGGTCGTGCCCAAGTGCGTCCCGATGAGCGAGGGATCAGCCACTCTGGTCACCTTTCCCGCCGGCGAGCGCCGGCGCACAATCGCGGATGAGGTTGCCGAGGTTCTCGGCGATGCGTTCGGGCGCGACCCCTATCGAGGGTGAGTAGAGAACGATGTGGTCCAGCACGCCCTCGTAGCGGCGCAGCCCGTCGCGGACCTCGGCGGCGGTGCCGGCCACGGCCATCGCGTCGATCATGTCGTCGGTGACCGCGGCGAACATGGCCGGCAGGTCACGCCGTGCGAACGCGTCGCGGATGGCCGCTCCCTGCCTGGCGAAGCCGCTGACGTCGAGCACGTGCTCGTAGGTCTTCACCGAGGAGTAGAACGCGATCTGCTGCGCGGCCTCACGACGTGCGATCTGTGGGTCGTCGTGCACCGCGCAGATAACCATCGAGACGATCTCAATGTCGGCGGGATCGCGTCCGGCCCGCTCCGCACCGCGCACGACGGCTGGGCGGGCGACCTCCTCGACGTAAGCCGTGGTGAACAGCGGATGACCAGCCAACCCGTCGGCCACGCGCCCGGCCACCTCGCACATCCGCGGACGCACGCCCGCGGTGATGATCGGGATCGCTCGCTTCGGCGGCGCGACGTCGCCGGTTGGGACGAGATTCATGCGGTAGAAGCGCCCCTCGTGGCGCACGGGGCCCTCGTGCAGGTTCCAGATCCGACGCACGAGCGGGACCAGCTCCTCCATGCGCAGAGCGGGAGCGGAGGTGTCCTCCACGCCGTGCCAGTCGCTCATCATGCGGCGTGTGCCGTTGCCGAGCCCGAGCACGACGCGCCCGCCGGAGAGCTCGTCGAGGTCACGCGCCTCGGTGGCGAGCACGAGCGGGCTGCGCCCGACGCCGTACAGGATCGACGACCCGATGCGGCAGCGCTTTGTGCGCGCGGCCATCGCGGCCATCGAGATCGAGCCGGAGCGCGAGTAGAACTCCGAGGCCCAGGCGGCGTCGAAGCCGGCGAGGTCGGTAGCCTCGGCGGTCTCGACAAGGGTGGCCAAGTCCGCGCCGAGCACCGAGACCCCGTACGTGCTCACGACGCCGCCGGCCTGAATCGGACCAGCCCAAGGTTCTCGTTCACCCGCTCGAACACTGCGCGCACTCTTGCGCCGATCGCAACTTCATCGGGGGCCACGCCCTCGAGGGTGGCCAGCAACTGCGGCCCCTCGTCCAGACGAACGAGCACGACGACGTACGGCTCGCTGCGCGGGAACGAGTCCCACGGGGGGCGGTACACCGGCGCGAAACTGACGATCTCGCCAGTGCCCGCCGCGGTCTCCCAGGCCAACTCACCGTCATGGCAGACGGGACACACCAGCCGCGGGTAGAGGAACGGGTGGCCGTTCGCGCACCGTTGGAAAACGAGTTCGCCGCGGGCCGCTGCTGCGAAGTAGGGACGGTTGACATCGGTCAGCGGCGGCAGCGCCTCAGGATCGTGCAGACCGTCGAGGGAACTCGAAGCTGCGGTCATGACGCTCCCTCCATCACCATGCTGACGTGACTGCACAGCATCGAGCCGTAGCTGTGCACGAACGCGGTGTCCGCCCCGGGCACCTGACGGCCCTCGGCGCGACCGGACAGCTGCCAGTAACCCTCGAGGATCTGCGAAATGCCAGAGGAGGTCCCGGTGTGCCCGAACCGGATCAGGCCGCCGTCGGTGTTCACCGGAAGGTCGCCGCCCGGATCGGCGCGGCCGTCACGGTAGAAATCGCCTGCCCCGCCGGGCTTCACGAAGCCCGCCTCCTCCAGGATCATCGCCGGGTTGGAGGCGAAGGCGTCGTAGAGCAAGGCGATGTCGATGTCGGCCGGCGCCCGTCCGGAGCGCTCGAAGGCCATCGGACCCGAACGGGCGGCCCCGGTACGACCCGGGCGGGCCAGCGAGGTCAGAAAACCGTGGGTGTGACCCTCTCCAAACCCGAGCAGGTGTACCGGCCGGTGTTTGCCCGCGCGGGCCCGGCGGGCCGAGCCCAGCACGAGCGCGCCACCGCCCTCGCAGGGAATCGAGCAGTGGTAGAAGTGGAACGGCCCGGCGATCGGGCGGGACGCCAGCACGTCCTCCACAGTCAGGCGTTGTGAGCGGTGCGCGATCGCCGCGGGGTTCAACGCCGCCCACCGGTCCTGCGACGCGGTGACCTCGGCGATGTCCGCCTTGCCCTGTCCCGTCTCGTGCATCCAGGCCTGCGCGATCAAACCGTACAGCGCCGGCACGGACGGTCCGTAGGGCATCTCGAACGCGTGGTCACAGACCAACGCCATCAGTTCGCGCCCGCCATCGCGTATCGGCGGAAACTTGCCCGCCGACACGACCAGCACCGTCTCGGCCTCGCCCCGGGCGACGACGTTACTCGCCATGCGCGTCATGGCCAGATGAGTCCCGCCGCCAAGCTGACAGGTCATCTGAAGTTTCAGGTTGTGCAGACCGAGATAGTCCATGAGGTCCTCGGACAGGAAGATCGAACCCTCGTTCGTCATCGGCCCGGCGCACACCAGGCCGTCGACCTCGTCTGGGACCACCCCTGCGTCGGCGAGAGCCGCGACCGCGGCGCGCACATGCAATTCAGTGGAGGTGTACGGAACGTTTCTTCCTGGAGCGAGTTCGGCGGCACCGATGATGGCCGGCTGGTCATGTGGCATCCGCGCTCCTCTCGACCACGCGTTCAACGCCGGTCCCGACGTGAACGACGGTTAGCATAGCGTGACTAGGGGGTCCGCGTCACCCCCGGCCCGCACCCGCCGCCAGCGCGGTATGGATTCTCTGGATGTCGTTGCGCCTCTTCCCAAGAGGGTGCTGCGATGACCGAAACCCGCGCCGATCGTGTCGTTTCTCGACGATGTCCAGGTGACAGATGAGGCCGATCGCGAAGCCCGCTGGTTCCGGTGGACGCCCGGCGCACGCGGGCGGATCAATGCGCGCTCAGTCGCGCGTTTTTCTGAAGTGGCGCGGTGACCGACCGGTCCACCGTTTGAAGGCATGTGTGAAGTTCGTGAGGTCCGCGTACCCGAGTTCTGCCGCGATCTCGCTTACAGACACCGATCTGTCGAGAAGTCGCAGAATTGCTCGCTCCTGCAAGAACGACTGACGTAATTCTCGAAAGGTGGTCCCCTCTTCGCTGAGGCGCCGCTTCAACGTGCTCGGGGATATCGAGAGCTCGCCCGCCGTCCGGCTGATGTTCGTTTTTCCGGGATCTTTCTCGAGCAGGTCCCTTACTTTTTCGGAGACCGACGTGTCACGTCGTTGATCGAGAGTTCGCTGCAAATCGGTGACGGCAATCCGGTACGCCACAGGATCGGAGAATCGACAGACCTCCTCCAGCGTAGCCGCGGGAACGTGGACGAACGAGCTAGGGGCGTCGAAGAAGATCCGACCCGCCAACACTTCTTCACGAAGAACCCACGACTCAGGCGCTGAATGACTCAGATGCAGTTCAATATTCGGTACGGCACCCGCGAGCATGTCGAGCAGACGCAACAGCGCCAGCCCACCGTAGGTGACGGCCAGGCAGTTCAGGCCCGCGTCACCTGTGCGACCGGTGAGCCCGATCGTGAGGCCGCGTTCAGTCGAATGGAACGACGGGCTGAGGGCCGTTGTGATCACCGGCAGATAAGCAAGTAACTCGACAACCTCGGCTACCGAGCCCGCGCTGACCAACGGAACACTGAGTGCCCCAAAGGACGTCAGTTTGGCGTGTTCAGCGAACGCGAAACCCAGACGGGTTCCCTGATCACAATCGAAATCGGGATATATCTCCCTGAACCACCGCAAGGGGACCTGCGCGTCGCGCCCCACCAACATCGACTCGGTGACGTGCTCGCGAACCATGAGGCTGCGCAGCGCAATGCTGGCGTCATGCCCCAGCGCCTCACTGTCCAGCATCTGCAGGAAAGCAAGCGCTGGCATACCCGAGTCGTCGAGTTTCACGTGCCTCCCTGCGCGTGAGCTAAAAACACAACTCTTTGACTCCTGCGAGCCTAGCGACGCTGGTCACGCGCGACAACACTAATTACAAGGAGTTCCAGATTGAGGAGAGTTAGTCATGGCAGTCGTCACCTTCGTCTCTCATGACGGCGAGAAGTACGAAGCCCCCTTGGCCGAAGGGCAGTCCTTGATGCAGATTGCGGTCAACAACGCGGTGCCCGGCATCGACGGCGATTGTGGAGGGGAAGCCGCATGCGGAACGTGCCACGTGATCGTCGCTCCCGAGTGGTCGGACACGGTGGGACTCTGCGGCGCCAACGAAGAGGAGATGCTCGCGATGAACCCCGAGCGTCAGCGGACGTCGAGGCTGTCCTGCCAGATGGCCGCCTCCGAGGCATGGGATGGCTTGACGGTCGAGCTACCTGAGTTCCAGCTCTGAAACAACGCCATGGATTTGGAGGAAACAATAATGAGTATTCCCGCGGCAGTGGCCGCCAAAGCCCAGTCTGCCGTGCCTTTGGAGCTGCAAATCCGCGGCGCACACCTCTACGACAAGACACGCCGGTGGGTAACCGGAACCAATGGTAAGAAGATCTTCACCGAGACGCCCATTCCTCCGGTCGAGGACATCGATATCGCCGACATCGATCTCAGCAACCCGTTCCTCTACCGCCAAGGCCGCTGGAAGTCCTACTTCGAACGCGTGCGCACCGAGGCGCCGGTGCATTACCAGGCTCACAGTCCGTTCGGCCCGTTCTGGTCGGTGACCCGCCACGCGGACATCATCGCCGTCGACAAGAACCACGAGGCTTTCTCCGCAGAGCCGTTCATCATCATCGGCAGACCCCCCCGCTTTTTGGACATCGCCATGTTCATCGCGATGGATCCGCCACAACACGACTTGCAGCGCGCTTCCGTCCAAGGGGTTGTCGCGCCGAAGAACCTGCGCGAGATGGAGGGGCTGATCCGCTCGCGTGTCCAGGAAGTGCTGGACGATCTACCGGTGGATCAGCCGTTCAATTGGGTGCACCACGTCTCCATCGAACTGACAGCGCGCATGCTCGCGACCCTGCTGGACTTCCCGTACGAGCAGCGGCACAAGCTCGTGGAATGGTCGGACCTCGCCACCTCCATGGAGCAAGCCAATGGTGGTCCTTCCGACAACGACAGAGTGTTTCGTGGCATGGTCGACATGGCGAAGGGGCTCAGCGCTCTCTGGCATGACAAGGCGGCCCGTACCGCCAACGGGGAGCGACCGGGCTTCGATCTGATCACGATGCTGCAGGCCAACGAGGACACTAAGGATCTCATCGACCGCCCGATGGAATTCCTCGGCAATTTGGTACTGCTGATCGTCGGGGGAAACGACACGACTCGCAACTCGATGAGCGGAGGGGTTCTCGCCTTGAACCAGTTCCCCGACCAGTTCGAGAAGTTGAAGGCGAACCCTGACCTGATTCCCAACATGGTATCCGAGATCATTCGCTGGCAGACCCCCCTCGCGTACATGCGCCGAGTCGCGAAAAAAGACATCATGTTGAACGGGCAATTCATCCGCAAGGGCGACAAGGTCGTGATGTGGTACGCCTCGGGTAACCGCGATGAGCGTGTCTTCGAGCGGGCCGATGAGTTGATCATCGATAGGAGCAACGCCCGCAATCACATCTCGTTCGGGTTCGGCGTGCACAGGTGCATGGGAAACCGACTTGCTGAGTTGCAGCTTCGAATCCTGTGGGAGGAATTGCTCCCTCGCTTTGAGAACATCGAGGTGGTCGGCGAACCCGAGTATGTGCAATCGAATTTCGTCAGGGGTATCAGCAAGCTGATGGTTCGCCTCACTCCCAGGCCAAGTGCGTGACTCCCGAACGAGCGGTGATCGTCGGCGCGAGCCACGCCGGCGCGCAGTTGGCAGCTAATCTTCGAAGGGAGGGGTGGTCTGGGGAGGTCGTGCTCATCGGCGACGAGGGGGGACTGCCCTACCACCGGCCTCCGTTGTCGAAGGGATACCTGGCCGGCAAGAACGGCCTCGACGATCTCCTGATTCGCGGCGCGGATTTCTACACCAAGCAGAATATTCAGCTCACGAACGCGACCGTGGAGGCCATCCACCGGACTGCCAAGCACGTCTCTCTGAACACCGGCGACACGCTGGCCTACACCAAGCTCGCGTTGTGCACCGGTGCGAGGGCCAGACGACTCCCCACACCAGGGGTGGATCTTCCCGGAATTCACTACCTGCGTACCGCTGCAGACGTCGAGTTGATCCGTGCCGCCACCGCATCAGGTCGGAGGGTCGTGATCGTGGGCGGCGGTTACATCGGCCTGGAAACGGCGGCCTCGCTGCGTTCGCTCGGCATGAACGTCACCGTCCTCGAGGCAACCGAGCGTGTACTCCAAAGGGTCACCGCGCCGGAGGTTTCCGCGTTTTACACCCGAATCCACAACGGCGAGGGAGTGGACATCCGGACACACGCTCTCGTCGAAGCCTTCTCCGGTGACGGCAGAGTGCAGCAGGTCGTGCTGGCTGACGGCGAACCGATCCCCGCCGACTTGGTCATCGTCGGCGTCGGTGTGGTGCCGAACACCGAGCTCGCCTCGGCCGCAGGATTATCCGTCGACAACGGCATCGTGATCGACGACCAGGCCCGCACCAGCGACCCCGACATCGTGGCCGCCGGCGACTGCACCAGCCACACCATGGCTCGATACGGCTCGCGTATTCGCTTGGAGTCCGTACCTAGCGCCGGCGAGCAGGCCAAGATCGCCGCAGCGACCATCTGCGGTAAACACAGCGCAATCGCTGCGCTTCCCTGGTTCTGGTCCGACCAGTACGACCTCAAACTCCAGATTGCCGGTCTCAACACCGGGTACGACGAAGTAGTCTTCAGCGGCGACCCGTCGCGTGACCGTGACTTCAGCTGCTTCTACTTCCGCGAGAGCGAACTCATCGCCGCCGACTGCATCAACCGTCCTCGCGATTTCATGTCCAGTAAGCGGGCCATCAGCCAGCAACTTCGGGTTGACCGCTCAGACCTGCTCACCGGCTCGATCTGACATCCTGCGACGGCGGCAAAACCATGCGCTCGGAACTCCGCAGATTGTGGCGTCGGCTCAGATCCAAAAAGTAGCGAAAGCTTGCTGGTCTTTACAAACTGTGGACAACTCCCAGGTACCTGAGTGCTACGCGGGAGATCCGCTCACCAGTGGTGGCGATGTCCGCGGCTGGGAGTACAACATGACTCACGGTCAGTCGCACCAGAACATCTGCGACGTCTCCGACGTCGTCAGGGTCGAGATCGGCGAAGTGGTCGTTAAACCACGTGATCAGAGCCCCGGAGCAGAGCTGAAGCAGGGAAGCCGAGGTCGGCAGAAGAGGAAGGACCCCAGTAGACGACGAGCCACCGCCATCATTCCCCGAGGGGCTGGACGTCAGAACTGCCTTGAGGAGCGGGCTGTCTTCTGCTTCACAGAGGGTGAACTGCACCGCTGCGGTGATGCCGCCCTGCACATCGCCCACATGTTCGGCAAGGACGGCACGAATGCCTTCCACAAAGCGCTGACCCTCTGACACCACAAGCGCGTCACCGAGCCCCTGCTTGTCGCCGAACTCTTTGTACAACGTCGGGCGGGACACGCCGACCGATTCGGCAACCTCGCTCATCCGGACCTGATCCCAGCCCTTCTCGATGGTGAGTTCTCGTGTCGCCCTCAAAACCTGTTCGCGCACATGCCGGCGGAAAGACATCCGCACCGGTTCAGTTGGCATAGGAGCAGGATAGGCGCCAGCCCTACAAGGGCAGTCGACCGACAGCAGGGTTCATATGGTCCTGTCGAGGAATTCGACGACCGCCGTCGAGAATGCGTCGTTGTTGTCGCCGGCAATCATGTGGCCCGCGCCCGACACGTCAACGGTTTGCGCGTGCGGAACGACGGTGAGGAAATGCTTTACTGTCTCTTCGGAGACCATGTCAGATAGCAGGCCCCGGACCAGCAGCGTTGACGCGGACATCTGCCGCGCACCATCGAGAAGGGAAGCGCTCATCATGTCGAAGTCTTCAGCGCCTTCGTCTGGATCACCCTGCAGGAACTGGAAATTCGACGTCACGAAGGCTGGATCCCATCGCCAGACCCAGCGACCGTCTTCGCGACGGGCGAGGACTTTTCGGAGGCCGTTGAGGTTTTCGGGGCGAGGGCGGTGCGGGTTGTAGGCGGCGATCACGTCAGCGGCCGACTCTAGGCTGTCGAAACCTTCGGGGTGTGCCGACATGAACGCTACGACTCGTCGGGCGCCTTCCATCTCCATTCGCGGAGTGACGTCAACCAGGACGACGGCCTGCCATAGGTCCGGCGGGGCGAGCAAGTGTGTTCCGAGAATGGTCAAGCCGCCCAGAGAGGCGCCGATCGCGGCGACGGGGCGGCCGGAATCGGCGTATGAGCGCACGGCCAATAGGTCGGATCCAAGCCGGTCCCCGTCGTAGCGTCCGTCGGGGTCCCAGTCGCTGTCCCCGTGTCCCCTGGTGTCGTACGCGGCCACCGTGTAGCCCCGCTGGTGCAGGCGTTGGGCGGTGACGTCCCAGGCGTGTCGGCTTTGACCTCCGCCGTGAAGGAGCAACACGACCGCCCGCGGCGCATCACAGCGGTAGAGGTCGACCGCCAGCGTCAGCCCGTCCGCCGTGGGCACGCGCTCGACCACAGGAGCCGACGAATCGCCTGTTCTCTTTGCCGACATCAGGAGCTCGTCTTCGGTGCGACGACGGTGACGGTTCCCTGGGCCGCACACACCGCTCTGCCGTCGTTGCAGATGTCGATACGCGCCACACCGCTGGTTCTGCCCAGCGAGATAATCTCAGCCATGGCTACACAGGTGCCGCTGGAGACCGGACGAAGCAGATTCAGTTTGAACTCCGTCGTCGCGACCCAAGATCCCGTTGGAATCACGGGATAAAACACCACTCCGAGGCAGTGGTCGACCATGGCCGACAAGCAGCCCCCATGCAAGTTGCCGAAAGGCGTCTTCAGGTCGTCGCGTGCGTCCATCTCCGCGACGAGCCGTCCCGCAGTGAATTCGGTGTGACGGAAGCCGAGGTAACCGGCCAACCCGCCCGTGGTTTCTGCTGCGCTCTTTAGTTGCTCAGCGACCTGTTCGTTGAACGTGGTGAATTGCACAGGCCCTCCTACCTCATCTGCCGTCGAGACATTACGCCATAGATGTCACATCGGTCGAGCGTGGTCACCCGCCAGGATCGCCGGAAGGAGAAACCTCGACAGAAACGCCCGGAGTCCGTCACGACTGCGCTCCCGCGGCCCTCGAACAGTCAGCAGGCTCAATATCGTGCGGACAACCCACTCGGCGGCGTCGTCGACGGAGACGCCCGGTTCCACGCAACTCCAGTGTCTGGTGAAGATGGGACGCAGAAATTCGGTGACGATTTCGAAGAGGGACGTCGAGGTCCCCGCCGCGAGACCCACGCCGGCGAGTTCCTCGTCGCTGCCGAACAACAATCCGATGATCTCTTCGCGGCGCGCGGCCTCAACCGTGTATTCCACGAAATCGACGAGCGCGGAGCCCAGGTCGGCGTGCGCCGCGATCCGCGGGCTGATGCGGTCGAGATAGCGCTCGGCGGCGCGAATG
This sequence comes from Mycobacterium sp. SMC-16, assembly GCF_046250085.1. Lineage (NCBI taxonomy): Bacteria > Bacillati > Actinomycetota > Actinomycetes > Mycobacteriales > Mycobacteriaceae > Mycobacterium > Mycobacterium sp. SMC-16. Next base: position 2,191,633 of record NZ_CP176427.1, on the reverse strand, counting down.
ATGACACCCGACATCACCGCCTCCCGACTGGGGAAGTAGCGATACACCGTTGCCCTGGACACACCCGCTGTTCTGCCGATGTCCTCCATGGTCGTGCCCACCACACCGCAACTCTCGAGGCACCGCTCGGCAGCATCGAGCAACCGGTCGCGAGCGGACCCACGATCTGTCGGCGCGGCGGCACCCCATCTCAACAACCTCGTCGACACACAGCCAGTATGCCGCGAGCGCACACCATTGTGACTTGCCCACGCACATGACACCATCGCAGTTATGTCTCAAGTCAGCCCCGTGGCCCTGAGCGGATGCCGATGCCGATGTTGGTAGAAGCGCGTACCCCGGTTGTCGTCGGCGTGGGCGAAGTTACCCATCGCGGGAACGACTTCGTGGACCCGATCGACTTGGCGGTAGAAGCCGCACGCCGCGCGGTCAAAGACGCAAGTCGCCCGGTCGAGCGGCGCATCGACACCGTCGCGACTCCGGGCATCCTGGTCATACCGCGCGACAATCCCGCCAGCAGGATCGCCGAAGCGATGCACATCAGTCCCGCCCGCCGCATCAGCTGTCCCGTCGGCGGAAACACCCCGCAGTATCTCGTCGAAGTGTTGGGTGGCGAAATAGGCGAAGGCCGTGCAGATGTCGTCCTGGTCGTCGGGGCGGAGAGCGGGCATTCCGCACGCAAGCTTCAGGGCGGGGCACTTCTCGACTCGCCGCCCCCACCCCGCTCCGACGACGAATCCCTGGGCGACGCCCGCCCCGGGCTGAGTCAAGCCGAATTGTCGGTGGGTCTGAGTTGGCCGCACGAGGTGTATCCCATCTTCGAGTCCGCGATCGCCGCGCGCCACGGCCGCGACTTCGATGCTCAACGGGAGTGGCTGGGCACGCTGATGGCCCCGTTCACAGCCGAGGCGGCACGCCATCCGGAACAGGCCTGGTTCCCACGCGCACGAAGTGCCACCGAACTCAGCGAAGTCACCGCGGAAAACCGCATGGTCTGCTTGCCCTATCCCAAGCTGCTCAACAGCATCATGTCCGTCGACATGGCTGCCGCCTTCATTCTCATGGCGGCCGAGGTGGCGGACGAATTAGGCGTCGCGCGCGATCGTTGGGTCTTTCCCTGGTCAGCAGCGACTTGCAACGACGTGTACTTCCCCGTGGAACGGCCGGACCTCAGCCGCTCATCGGGTATCGAGGTAGCGGCACGGAAGGCTTTCGATGCGGGCCGGTTGACCACCGACGACATCCGGTGGTTCGACCTCTACTCCTGCTTCCCGTCGGCAATTGAGATGGCTGCCGAGGCTCTCGACTTGGACCCCCTCGACGACAGAGGCCTCACAGTAACCGGAGGCCTGCCTTATCACGGCGGTCCCGGAAACAATTACGTCAGCCACTCGATCGTGGAGATGGTCCGACGGTGCCGACGCGACCCAACCGATGCCGGACTCGTCACCGGCCTCGGGTGGTATTCGACGAAGCATTCGGTCGGTGTGTGGTCGGCCACCCCGCCACCAGCCGGGTGGCGACTGCTCGACACGGCGGTCGAACAAGCTCAAATCGATTCATCGCGGCTGGCCGTCGCAGGCGCCGACGAGGCGACCGGTTGCGCGACAGTCGACGGATACACCGTCGTCTACGACCGAGACGGCCAACCTCGATGGACTCCGATCATCGCGCACCTGTCCGACGGGCAAAGAGTCGTCGCACGCAGCGACGATCCGCAGATCGCCGAGGCGATGGGCGCGGAAATGTACGTAGGTAAAACGGTGTGCCTCCGAAACACAGGGTCGTTCACCGGGTTCGAGCTTCCATGATCGCCGAGGCGATGGTGCTGACCGGACCGCGGAGTCTGCAGCGGCGCCAGATGACCATCCCCGACGTCGGCGACCGGGGTGCGATCCTGCGAGTTGAAGCATGCGGTCTGTGCGGAACAGATCACGAACAATTCACCGGACACCTGCCTGCCGGCTTCTCATTCGTTCCAGGGCACGAAATCGTCGGCATCGTCGAACATGTTGGCGCTGCGGCCGGCCAACGCTGGGGTGTACAAGCCGGCCAGCGCGTGGCCGTTGAGGTGTTCCGGTCCTGCCGAGACTGCCCCGAGTGCCGCCGCGGCGAATACCGGCGGTGCGCGGTGAACGGCATCGCCACCATGTTCGGGTTCGTCGACGTGGAGGTCGGCGCGGGCTTATGGGGCGGATACGCCACCCATGTGGAGCTTCCGTGGGACGCGATGCTGCTCCCGATTGCCGAAGACATGGACCCCGTTCTCGCCACGTTGTTCAACCCTCTCGGGGCCGGTATCCAGTGGGGGGCGACTCTTCCCGACACCAAGGCCGGGGACGTCGTAGCGATCCTGGGGCCCGGCATCCGCGGAATCTGTGCGGCGGTGGCGGCCAAAGAGGCGGGAGCCGCGTTCGTCGCGATGACCGGCGTAGGCCCACGCGACGAACAACGACTGGCCATAGCCAGATCATTCGGTGTCGACCTGCCCATCGATGTATCGCAGGACGATGCAGTGACCGCGCTCCAGCGTGAGACAGGCGGACGGCTTGCCGACGTGGTCGTCGACGTCACCGCTAAAGCACCCTCCGCGTTCGCCGATGCCGTCGGCCTTGCCAGGCCCGGCGGCACAATTGTGGTGGCCGGCACCCGCGGAGGAGGCGGCGCGCCCCGGTTTGAACCAGACTTGTTGGTCTATAAAGAATTACACGTCGTAGGCGCACTCGGCGTGGAGTATCCCGCCCACCGGGCAGCCCTCGAGATTCTCGCCATGGGCCGCTGGCCGTTCGACCGGATCACCAGAGAATCAACCGGATTCGCTGGGCTCGCGCAGCTGCTCACTTCGCTTGCAGATGAAAGTGCCCGATCAAGTGGGGCGCTGCACAACGTCTTTTTGCCCACGCCCTAACGGCGTGGGCAGAGGTTCAACAGAGAGGGCCACCCGTGACCATGGCGGAACGCGTACCGATGCTCGACCGTGAGCAGGCCCAGCTGCGAGCTGCCGAATGTGGGTTGCCCGAAGAGTTGGCAGACCTGTCGGTATTCCGCGTGGCACTTCATCAGCCGCGTGTGGCGGTTGCGCTGTATGGGCTGCTAGACGCGTTACTCTTCCGCGGTTCCCTTGACGCGCGGCTACGCGAGCTGGTCATCATGCGCATCGGCTGGATTACTGGCTCCGAATACGAATGGACTCAACATTGGCGAATCGCCACACTGCTCGGCGTGCCTGAGCATGATCTCCTGGCGGTGCGCGACTGGCAGAATTCCGAAAGCCTCGGGCCAGTCGAGCGTGCGGTCCTCGCAGCGACCGATGATGTGGTACGCGACGGGGTCATCTCCGAGGAAAACTGGGCTGGGTGCCAGAAGGCATTCAATAGCGATCACGCCGTTTTGGTCGAACTTGTCGGAGCAATCGCCAATTGGCGGCTCTTTTCGATCCTGCTTCGATCTCTGAATATTCCGCTTGAGTCCGGTACCGACGGCTGGCCGCCCGATGGGCGAGCTCCTCAGCGTTGCGATTGAGCGAAAAACGTGGACCGGTGCTTGACCGAAGCGGTCAGCGCCCCAATCGCCAGACCACGACCCGTGTCGTAGACGGACAAGTCCCCCCTCGGACACACATCAGTAACCAAGAAACCCCGGCCCGCGGGCCGGGGTTTCTTGTCTCCACTGAGCGCTCAGCGGCCGCGCGCCGGTTGAGCCGCGGTCGATGCCGACGACGACGGCAGCGTGGACGGACGATCGATGATCGTCGACGACGGCCCACCGACCCGGTATCGCGCGCCGCGGTGCTCCTGCGGTAGCCGGTCGCCATTGCCGAGCAGCTTGTGCCGCAACGACCCTGGTTGGTAGTCCGCCTGGTAGGCACCACGTTCGGTGAGCACGGGAACCACATGCTCGATCACGTCGGCGAACGAACCCGGGGTGATGGAATAGGCGAGGTTGAAACCGTCGACATCGGTCTCGTCGACCCACTCCTGCAAGGTGTCGGCCACCGCCGCGCCCGACCCGACGATCCGTGGGCCCATGCCCCCGATCTCGCCCCACTCGGCGATGTCCCGGACCGTCCACTCCCGGCCATCGGGGTCAGCCGACTGAAACGCCTTGACCGCGGACAGGATCGCGTTCGAGTCGACGTTGCCGATCGGCTCGTCCAACCCGTACCGGGCCAGATCCACACCCATCCACCCGGACATGAACACCAGCGCGCCTTCCGGGTCGCCGTAGGAGAGCAACTCGCGATGCTTCGCGTGCGCCTCGGCATCGGTGGCCGCGGTGATCACTGTCGACAGGTTGAAGATCTTGGCCGAGTACGGATCCCGGCCGGCCAGTTCCAGCTCCCGGCGGATGGTCGAAACCGTCTCGGCCAGAATGGCTTTGGTCGGCGCCGCGGTGAAGATCGCCTCGGCGTTCTCGGCGGCGAACCGCACCCCGCGCGGCGATGAACCGGCCTGGTAGATCACCGGGGTGCGCTGCGGCGAGGGCTCGGCGAGGTGCACTCCCGGCACGCTGAAATGCGTTCCGGAGTGCCCGATGTGGTGCACCTTGTCCGGGTCGGTGAACACCCCGCGCTCGCGGTCGCGGACCACCGCGTCGTCCTCCCAGGAGCCCTCCCACAGCTTGTACAGCACCTCGAGATATTCGTCGGCATGGTCGTACCGGGCGTCGTGGGCCGGCTGATCGGTCTGCCCCATATTGCGTGCCGCCGCGGGCAGATAACCGGTGACCACATTCCAGCCGATGCGGCCCTTGGTCAGGTGATCGAGGGTCGATATTCGGCGCGCGAAGGGATACGGGTGCTCGAAACCGGTGCCGGTGGTGATGCCGAAGCCCAGATGCTCGGTGACCAACGCCATTGCCGATACCAACAACAGCGGGTCGCCCACCGGAATCTGCGCAGCCTGCCGGATGGCGGCCTCGTCGCTGGCTCCGTAGACGTCGTAGGTACCGAGCACATCGGCGATGAACAGGCCGTCAAACTGCCGCGCTCCAACAACTTCGCCAGTTCGGTCCAGTACTCCAGGTCCTTGTAGCGCCAGGACTGGTCCTCTGGATGCCGCCACAGTCCGGGCGACTGATGAGCGACACAGTTCATGTCGAAGGCGTTGAAGCGAATTTGTCGGGTCACTACTCCACCGTGCACACATCTCGCGCATCAGACACCGATTGCACTCAGCACGAACATTTTTCACGGTATCGACCCCGGTCGAGGGCCACCTCTCAGATGCCGTCGACGTAATCGCCCGTGCAGATGTTGTAATGCCCGGCCGGATTGAACGTCTCTCCGTAACCGGGGAAGTACCACTTCGCCGCCTGGTACATCAGCCGGCCGTCGCAGTAGCCGAGGTTGTAGGCCACGATGGTCGCCGATTCCGTGACCGACTGCGAGACACTGACGACGCCCGGCGGCATGCCGTACGACGTGCCCGTCCCGGTGGCCTGTTCCCCGCCCCAGGAGGACCACGTGATGCCCCAGATATCGCCGGTCGGGTCACCGCCGTTGAAGACCCGCGCCGGCTGCACCGTGCCGTAGCCCCGCGCACTCGGGTTCCAGGCGCGGCCGAGAGTCGGTTGCGGGTCGGCCCGCACGGCGGGTGTGCCGGTCGGCGAGCACGCGGCCACCGTGACGGCAGTCGCCAGGGCCGCTGCGACCAGTTTCGCGTTCGATGTCATCGTCTTCATGGACGTCAGCCCACCTGGTAGGAATCGCGGGACACCCGGAAGAAGTATCCGGTGCCGGCATCGGTGCACGTCACTCCCGAGGGTTCGCTGTCGCAGGTGATGGAGCCCACCACCCGCTTGTGGCCGTAGTCGAGAGTCGCTGCGCCGTCGGGAAATTCGTGGTCCGAGTGCCAGTCACCCGCGATGGGTGCGTGACCCCGGTCGAGCAGGAATCTGTTGCCCTTCCCGCCCACGGTGTAGTCCGCCGGGCGCGGGATGAACCACGTGTAATCCGTGATCTCGCACATTGCACCGCCCGTGCCCATCTTGCAGCCGACGTTCCCCGACGGGGACCGAAAGGCGTAGGTGTCATCGGCGTGCGCGGTTGCCGCCAGGCCGATCGTTGCCGCGACCGCCGTGGTTGCGATCAGCGCCAGCTTCATCATCTTCGTGGGCTGCCCTTCTCGGGATGACACTTCACGGCGGGAGCCGTTGGTGCTGACGGTTTGTCGTCACCCCAAGGTTGCGGCCGACGCCTTGGTGATTTCTTGGTGCGCCGGCGACCTCCGCGGACGCCTGTGATCAGCATCGCGGCCCCAGCCCTGACGTAGGCCTTGCGGTACCGGCGTACCAATTTAGGCTTGCCTTACCTAATTCAAGGAGATGCTGAATGCGTGACATCCGCGTGGCGGTGATCGGGGCAGGTCCGGCCGGAATCTATGCGTCCGACATCCTGGTCGATGAATACCCGCAGGCCACGGTCGACCTGTTCGACCGGCTGCCGGCCCCGTACGGGCTGGTCCGCTATGGCGCGGCGCCCGACCAACCCCGGATCAAGGAGATCATCAAGGCGCTACGGCGAGTGCTCTCACGCGACGAGATCCGCTTCATCGGCAATGTGCACTACGGCACCGATCTGAAACTGTCCGACCTGCGGCGCCACTACGACGCGGTCGTCTTCTCCACCGGCGCCCGGGCGGACCGCCCGCTGAACGTCCCTGGCATCGAACTGCCCGGCAGCTATGGCGCCGCCGATTTCGTGTCCTGGTACGACGGCCACCCCGACGTGCCGCGAACCTGGCCACTGGAGGCCAGGAGCGTGGCGGTCCTGGGCGCGGGCAATGTGGCGCTCGATATCGCCAGGATGCTGGCCAAGCCCGCCGATGAACAGTTGAGCGCCGAGATCGCCGGCAATGTGTACCAAGGCCTTTCACTGAATCAGGCCACCGATGTGCATGTGTTCGCCCGGCGCGGTCCGGCCCAGATCAAGTTCTCGCCGATGGAATTCCGCGAGCTGTCACACTCCCCCAGCGTCGACGTGATCGTGCACCCGGAGGGCTTCGAGATCGACGAGGCCAGTCAGCACGCCATCAACACCAGCAAGTCCACCAAGCTCGTCGTCAACACCATGATGCGGTATCTCGACGTCGAGCCCACCGGTGCGCCGCACCGCATCCACATCCATCTGTGCCAATCCCCGGTCGCAGTGCTCGGCGCTGAACGGGTCGAAGGACTTCGGACCGAACGCACGGAGCTGATCGGCGACGGAACCGCCCGAGGCACCGGAGAATTCACCGATTGGCCGGTGCAGGCCGTCTACCGCGCGGTCGGTTACCTCTCGTCGCACCTGGCCGACCTGCCGTTCGACCATCACGCCGGTGTGGTCCCGCACGATGCCGGCCGGGTCCTGGACCTCGACGGCGAGCTGATCGAGGGCACCTACGTCACCGGCTGGATCAAACGCGGACCCATCGGACTCATCGGACACACCAAATCCGATGCGTCCGAGACGATCACCAGCCTGCTCGCGGATCTGCCCGGACTCCGCGCACCCGAGATCGGCGAACCCGACGCCATCCTGGAGCACCTGGCCGGCAACGGCATCGACTACACGACGTGGGCGGAATGGGAACGCCTCGACGCGCACGAGGTGGCCCTCGGTGCGCAACAGGGCCGTGAACGGGTCAAGGTGGTGCCCCGCGCGGACATGGTCAGCGCCGGCCGCCGCTAGCGGGTCGCGCACACGGAACACATCCCACTCCGGCCACGTCCAGCCGCGGTTGTCGTTAGCCTCACGTCATGCCAACTGTGGGTCGGTACGCCAAGGGTGAGGCCAAGCGTGCGGAGATCAAGGACGTCGCGCTCGCGGTGCTGGAGCGCGACGGTGAGGCCGGTGCATCGATGCGGGTGATCGCCAATGAGGCGAACATCAGCCTGGCGGGCCTGATGCACTATTTCCCGACGCGCGATGCCCTGCTGACCGAGTTGCAGCGCGACGGTGACGCCAAATTCGAAGAGTGGTACCGCAATTCGGACATCGACATCGACCCGGGCGAAGTCATGGCGCAGGCGATGGTGGACAAGGCCGCCAAACCGGGCTCGGGCACGGTCTATCTGTCGCTGGCCGCGGCCGCCGCGGTCGACCCATCCCATCCGGCCGCGGAATACCTGCGCCGGCGGTACGAAGGAATGCGGGCGACCATCACCGAGTATGTGCGCCGCCGCCAGGAGGCCGGCGCCGTGCCCGCACACGTCGACGCCGAGTTCGCCGCCACGGCCCTGATCGCCGCAGCCGACGGGATCCAGATCCAGTGGATGTCCGACCGCTCGATCGACATGGGCGCGCACGTGCGCGCGGTGTGGGCAGCATTACTCGCCTGAGCAAAACAGTGCAGTGTATGGTTTTTGCATGAAGTGGAACCGGGTTGTCGTGGCGTCCGCCGTTGTCTTCTCCCTCGGCCTCTCCACCTGCGGTGCGAAGCCGGATGTGAAGCAGGAGCGGACGGACAGCAGTCCGTCCTGGAACCGCAACTTCTACTGGGGTACCGCGACCGCCGGCTACCAGGTGGAAGGCGCCGCTCCCGACAGCAACTGGCGCCGATACGTCGACCGGACGGCCGGCAAGCCCGTCACCGATCCGTTCGGCGCGGTCGAGCCGTACAAGCAGGCCGACGACTTCCGGCACCGCTACAAGGAAGACATCGCCAACGCGCACGCCATGGGCGTCAACACTTTCCGCTTCGGGGTCGAATGGGCGCGGGTGATGCCGCAGCCCGGCGTGTGGGACGAGAAGGAACTGGCCTACTACGACGACGTGGTTGCGACGCTGCTCGCCAACGGCATGACGCCGATGATCACGCTGATGCACTGGGTCTACCCCGGCTGGATCGCCGACCGCGGCGGCTTCCTCAACAATGTCGCGGCGTTCGAGGACTTCGCCAAGGCGATCACCAAACGGTATGCGGGGCAGGGCGTGCTGTGGGTGAGCATCAACGAGCCACTGGCCTTCGGCGCCATGGAGGTGCGCACCGGCGCCATCAAACCCGACCAGTTCGGCACGTTCCTCGACCGCGTCGCCGACGCCCACCGCGCCGTGTATCGCGCCGCCCATGACGCCGACCCCAAGGCCAAGGTCACCACCAACGAGGCCTACATCCCGCCGGAAGTGTTGGCGCAGTTCACCGGATTCGGCATCAAGGGTATCGAGGGCTCGTTCTTCGACCGGGTCAGGGACAGCCTCGACTATCTCGGATTCGATTACTACACCGGCACGGCCGCGGACAATCCGGCATCGGCGCAGAACATGGCGGCGCGGTGGAACACCAAACTGCAGCCCGAGGACATCTACTACGTGGCGCGGCACTACGCCCAGCGGTATCCCGGCCTGCCGATCTATGTCGTCGAAAACGGCATGGTCACCGACAACGCGAAGCCGCGCACCGACGGCGTGACCCGATCGCAGTACCTCAGCGACACCGTGTTCTGGCTGCAGCGCGCCAAGGCCGACGGCATCCCGATCATCGGCTACAACTACTGGTCCCTGATCGACAACTACGAGTGGGGCAGCTACCGGCCCCGCTTCGGCCTGTATTCGGTTGACGCAGTCAATGATCCGGCCTTGCGGCGGGTCCCGACCGACGCCGTCCAGACCTACACACAGATCACGCGCGACGGCGGGACGGCGCCGGCGTACCGGCCGGTGATCCCCGCGGCGAAGTGCTCGACGACCGTCGGCCAGGACAGCTGCGCGCCGCTGGATATGAACGGGCCGACGGTCGCGCTGCGCTGAGTCAGGCCCCAACACGCGGAGCCGAATTCCCCGCAATGCGCCCGAGATCGCCGGGTTTCCAGCAGGATCAGCGGTATGAAACTGACTGCCATGCTCGCGCTCGCCGGGTTCGCCTCGCTCACGATCGCCATCCCCAACGCGACCGCAGCGCCGTGTTCCGCCAGCGGACTGGCCAGCACCGCGGGGACCGTCCTCGCCCAGGCCGGGGCCTACCTCGACGCCCACCCGGGCGCCAACGACGCCCTGACCAACGCGAGCTCGTCGGGCGACGCCGAAGGCGCCGTCCGGGCGTACTTCACCGCTCACCCGGGCGAATTCTTCGACCTGAAGAACATCGCACGGCCCCTGACGACGCTGCGCGGTCAGTGCGGCGGCATGTCGGTCTCACCCGCACAGATGTCTGCGCTGTTCGACGCGCTGTCGTCCTGAGCCGCCACAACCGGGGACGTCAACGCCAGTAGCCCTGATGGGCTTGCGCCGCTTCGTCTTCCAGCAGCGGTCCGATGACGGTGATGGGCCGGTAGCCGTGCAGCAGGATGTCGCGGCACGGCAGCGCGTACCCCGCGTTGTTCGGATCGCCGCCGGTGAACTGCAGGAGCCGGGTGTTGGACATGCCGTACACCACCCGGCCGATGCCACTCCAGTAGGCGCCGCCCGCACACATCGTGCACGGCTCGGTACTGGCGTACAGCGTCGCCGACCGCATGCCGTCGTCGCCGATCGCGCGCCAGGCGCTGCGTACGGTGACCATCTCGGCGTGATCGGTCGGATCCCCGCCGTCGACGGACGACGTGTTGCCGTGCTCTGAGACCACATTGCCGGCGGCGTCGGCCACCAGGGCACCGTAGGGGGCGCCGCCGGCCTGGCGCGCCTGCTGTGCCAGCACGAATGTGCGCCGGAGGTGGGCCAGGTCTTGCGGGTCGGGCTCGGGCTGGGCGCCTGCCGGGTCGGCGACACTCACGGCCACCACCGAAGCGCCGAAGGCTATTCCGGCGCCGCGCAGCACGGTCCGTCTGTTCGGGTTCGGCATGGCTACTTGGTGCCGAAGATGCGGTCGCCGGCGTCGCCCAGGCCCGGCACGATGTAGCCGTGCTCGTCAAGTTGTCGGTCCAGCGCCGCAGCGTAGATCGGCACCTCGGGATGGGCCGCCTGCATGGCCGCGACGCCCTCCGGACACGTCAGCAGACAGACGAACTTGATGGAGCGCGGCTGGTACTCCTTGAGTCGGTCGATCGCGGCCACGGCCGAGTTACCGGTGGCGAGCATCGGATCGCACACCACGATGTCGCGCTCGTGCAGCTCGCTCGGCATCTTGAAGTAGTACTCCACGGCGACATGGGTTTTCGGATCACGGTACAGACCGATGTGGCCGATGCGCGCGCCCGGAACCACGCTGAGCATGCCGTCCAGAATGCCGCTGCCCGCGCGCAGGATCGAGGCGAAGACGAGCTTCTTGCCGTCGATGACCATGCCCGTGGTGGATTCCAGCGGCGTGTCGATCTCGATCTCGTGCACGGGGATGTCGCGCAGCACCTCGTAGGTCATCAGCATCGAAATCTCGTTCAGCAGGGCACGAAAGCCCTTGGTGGACACGTCTTTCTGCCGCATCAGCGTCAGCTTGTGCTGAACCAGCGGATGGTCGACGAGATGCAGGTTACCCATGGCGCCCCCCTAGAAAACCGTGCCGTCACTGCTGATGGACAGCGGCGGGTTGCCGCCTCGCAGCTGCTGCGCCAGGGAACGCCCGGCAGCCCAGGTGCCGCCCTCGAGGACGCACGCCAGCGGCAGGGTCGCGGAGTCGAGGCCGAGCGCGGCGCGCACCAGCGGCGCGAGTTCGTCGAGCAGCGCGACGGTGAGCGCTCGCCACTCGACCACCAATTCGTCGGCCACCGACCAGGTTCGGTCCGCGGCCGCCGGGTCTCGCAAGCGCAGCACCCCGGTATCGAGCAGCAGGCCACCGTTGCGGTATTCAGGCAGGCCGGTCAGCGCGTCCAGCCCGGTGACCGGCACCCCCGCCCACTCGAACGGTTCCAGCAGCGAGTACGTCAGCCATTGCGAGAGCTTGTGGAACGGCATCCACCCACGCGACAGCCCCGGCCCGGGCACTGCCGGGTGCGGCCAGCAGTCACCGAGTGGAATACCGCCAATGTCGTTGTCGGCCAGCCAGACTCCGGAAAGGGTGCCCAAGAGCCGCACCAGGATGTCGTGCGCGTGGACTGCCGGGCCGGCCAGCACGTCGAACAGGCCGCCGGGACGCCCCTGCGGCCCGAAGACCTCAGGACGATCCTCGAGCGCGGCACCGAGGCGGCGCAGCAGCTGCACCCGGCCGCTGAGTCCGACCAGCGGATTGTCCGGCGCGGCCTGAAATGCCTGGCCGAGGGCGGCGTCGTCGATGGCGCGCAATGCCGTGGCGTCGACCTGCCAGGGCTGGGCCAGGTCACTGGAGAACAGCCCGTCGGCGAAGGCATGCCAACTGGCCACCCCGAGGCCTTCGGACCGCGTGAAGCGTTGACCGGTAACAGGTTCGGTGTAACCCCAGTCGGGACCCGCACCGGCGTCGAGCAGCACACTGACCACGGCCAGGTCGATCAGCGCGCGGGCCTGCGCGGCGGCATCCAACCCGGCCAGCCGGGCGCGCAGGTCGGCGGTGCGATCGACGCCGCCGGCCTCGAAATGGCGCCAGCGGCTGTGATACGGGATCACCAAATCCGGGTAACGCGTGCGGGTGACGTCGGCGACGAGATCAGCGGCCTGCGCCAGTGCGTCGTCATCGACCACGAACCAGCGGGACTCCCCCGCGCGTGCCCGGCGCAGCAGGAATTCGGCGCGTTCGCGGACGGCGCCTGTGCTCCGCAGGATGCCGACCGCGACGGCGCTGTCGGTGCCAGTGCCGGTGCTGATCGTCATGACGTGAGTCCGCGGCCCTTGGCGATCTTGAGTTCGTCGGCGTCGGGCACCGGTCCGGGGGTGAAGTAACCGGCGGCCGTCTTGGCGTCGATCTCGACGCGGGCATCGGCCGGGATCAGGTCGTCGGGGATGTTCACGCGTTCGACGACCTCGATACCCGAGCCGGTGATGGCGTCGTACTTCATGTTGCTCATCGACACCAGTCGATGAATCTTGCGGATACCCAGCCAGTGCAGCACGTCGGGCATGAGCTCCTGGAAACGCATATCCTGCACTCCGGCAACGCATTCCGTGCGAGCGAAGTACTGGTCGGCGGTGTCGCCGCCCACCTGACGCTTGCGCGCGTTGTACACCAGGAACTTGGTGACTTCACCGAGCGCCCGGCCCTCCTTGCGCGAATAGGCCACCAGCCCCACGCCGCCGCGCTGCGCACCCTGGATGCACTCCTCGATGGCATGCGTGAGATACGGCCGGCACGTACAGATGTCGGATCCGAACACGTCGGATCCGTTGCACTCGTCGTGCACGCGGGCGGTCAACTCCACGCTGGGGTCGGCGAGATCGCGGGCCTCGCCGAAGATGTAGACGGTCTGCCCGCCGATGGGTGGCAGGAAGACTTCGAGGTCGCCGCGCGTGACGAGTTCGGGGTACATGCCGCCGGTCTCCTCGAACAGCACGCGGCGCAGTTCCGTTTCGCTGCAACCGAATCGTGCCGCGACCCCGGGAAGGAACCAGACCGGTTCGATGGCGGCCTTGGTCACCAGGGCAGCGTCGTTGTCCAGTAACACGCGACCGTCGGGGCGGAGCCGGCCTCTGCCGATCGCCTCGGCGACCTCCGGCAGCATCACGTGGGCCTTGGTGATGGCGATGGTCGGCCGGATGTCGTAGCCGGCGGCCAGTTCGGCGGGGAACGCCTCCGCGACCATGGCTCCCCAGGGGTCCAGACTCACGATCGCCCCCGGATCGGCCCACTGCGGGTACGGGCCGATGACATCGGTGGGCGCGGTGTTGGTCAGGTCGGCGCGGTGCTCTGGCGAGAGCGCCCCCGCCGCCACCGCCAGTGCCCGGTAGACGCTGTAGGAGCCGCTGTGGGTGCCGATCACGTTGCGGTGCGCGCGCGTGGTCGTGGTACCGATAAGCGGGCCGCGCTCAGCGGCGGTCGCTGCACCCCAGTGGATCGCCAGGGCGTCGGCCGCGCCGCTGTGGGAGGTCAGCCGGATGTGGCGGGCAGGGCCCCGGGGCGGAACCGCAACGGGCGACCCCGACCCTGCGTCTGACTCGATGACCATCGACATCGCTCCTTCCCGGCAAGCTCCAGTCAACCCCGAAACGGCCGGGCGTGCAGCGGTACCGCCGGACCGCCTGGCCCGGCACGCCGATCAGTAGACGTCGCGGACGTAGCGCTTGTCGGCGATCAGCTCACGCTTGTATTCGTGCGCCGCCGATTCCGACATGCCCCCGTGGGCCTTGATGATGTTGGTGAGCGTCACGTCGACGTCCTTGGCCATCCGCGCCGCGTCGCCGCACACGTAGAAGTGCGCGCCATCCTCGAGCCAGCGCCACAGAATCTCGCCGTGCTCGCGCATCCGGTGCTGCACGTACACCCGCCGCGCCTGGTCCCGCGAGAACGCGGTATCCAGCCGGGTCAGCAGCCCGTCGGCGGCGAAGGCCTCCAATTCGTCTTGGTAGTAATAGTTTTCGGCCCGGTGCTGGTCGCCGAAGAACAGCCAGTTGCGGCCGGTGTGTCCCAGTGCCCGGCGCTCGTGCAGGAAGCCACGGAACGGCGCGATGCCTGTGCCGGGGCCGACCATGATCATCGGGGTCAGCGCATCCTCGGGCGGCCGGAAGTGCGGCGCCGACTGCAGGAACACCGGCACCGTCTGCGCCCGGTCAGCGAGGTAGGTGGACGCGACGCCGTGCCGGATACCGCCACGGGCGCCCTCGTAGCGGACCACCGACACGGTCAGCTGCACCTCGTCGGGGCTCACCAGCGGGCTGGACGAGATCGAGTACGAACGTGGCGCCAGGCGCACCAGGGCGTCTCGCCACTCCTCGGGTTCGGCCCGCACTTTGAACTCTTCCACGAGGTCCAGGCCGGTGCGGCCGTCCAGCCAGCGGTCGCGTTCTTCGCGGGGCGCCCGCAGCACCTTGGCGCGACTGCGTTCGGCCAGGAAGTTGATCAGCGTCGGCGACACCTTGCAGATGTCGTACGACGTCGTCAGCGCGTCGCGCAGAGCGGTTTCGCCGCCCTCGATCTCGATGACCTCGTCTCCGGAGAGCCCGGTGGCCGCCAGCCATGCCGACACGGTCTCCGGGCAGTTGGCCACGACCACGCCGAGCGCATCGCCGACACCATAGCTGACGTCGTGGCCGGACAGGTCGAAGCCGATCTGGCGCACTTCCTTCGCGCCGCCGGTGGTCAGCAATGTGTTGCGGCACAACGGGACCGGCAGCGGGTTGTTACGGGTGAACGGCCCGGCGGGTCTGGGAGCGGGCTTGGCAGGTGCGGCCGGAGCGACGGGTGCGGCCGGCGCCACCGGGGCTGCCACGGCGAGTTCGACAACAGCGTCGGACCACTGAGCAATCGGCTCGTCGTCGTAGGCCTCGCAGTCCGCGCGGTCCAGCAGCGTGGTGGCCCCGAGTTCGGCGAAGCGGCCGTCCAGGGATTTGGCGTAGCCGCAGAAGTTGTCGTATGCGCGGTCGCCGATCCCGAGTACGGAGTACCGCAGCCCGGACATATCCGGCGCATCCGCGGCACTCAGGCGAGCCCAGAAGTCGGCACCGTTGTCGGGTGGTCCGCCATCCCCGAAAGTGCTTGTCACGACCAGGACTTCACCTGCGGCAGCGACCTCGTCCAGCGCGGTGTCATCCAGCACCTGCAGGCGGGCCCCGGCGATCTTCGCGGCCAAGCCGGTGGCGAACTCCTCGGCGGTGCCGGTCTGCGACGCCCACAGCACCAACGGACCCGGGGGCGCCGGCTCCGGCTGGACATCGATGGCGGCAGCCGGACCCGAGACGCTGTGCGCACCGGCCAGCGCCCCGTCGACCCACAGTCGCACCAGGGGGCTGACTGGCGCCGATACGGGTAGCACCGGCACTCCGGCCGAGTGTCCGATACCACTGAAAAATCCTGACAGATAAACCTTTTCGGTGTCGTTGAGCGCGGGCGGCCCGGCCAGGCCGAGTGCGGCCGCCAGCGGGTGGGTCCCGGTAGTAACGGGCGCGAGAGGCGCGACGGCCGGTGCGGTCACCACCGGCGCCAACCGCACCGCGCACACCTTGAATTCGGGCTGCAGCGAATCGGGGTCCACCGCATCGTTGGTGACGGCGTTGATCGTGAGCTGGTCACCCTGTTGGTCGTTCCAGTGGAACGGCGCGAAGCAGTTGCCCGGCCGTACCCGGTCCGTCAGGACGGCCGGCAGGACCGCTGTGCCGCGGCGCGACGACACCTCGACAGACGCTCCGTCGGTGATGCCGAGGCCGGCCGCGTCGGTGGGATGAATCTCGATGAACGGCTTCCCGGTGAGCTTGTTGAGCTTCTCGACCTTCCCGGTCTTGGTCATGGTGTGCCACTGGTGTTGCAACCGGCCGGTGTTCAGCACCAAGGGGAAATCGTCGTCGGGCAGCTCGGTGGGGTCCATGTGCGGGCGGGCGTGGAACACCGCCCGCCGCGAAGGCGTCGGGAACGCCAGCCGCGGCCGGTGCCCGTCCGCGCCGACGAACAGGTCCTGGCTGATGCCGTCGTTGAGGTAACGGATCGGGTTCCGATCGCCACTGTCCGGCGGGCAGGGCCACTGCAGCGGGGTCTCCCGCAGCCGCTCGTAGGTCACGCCGCTGAGGTCGTAACCGGTCCGGCGGTTGCTGAACTGGCGGATTTCGGCGAATACGTGCTCGCTGGACTTGTAGTCGAACTCGTCGCCGAAGCCCATGTGCCGGGCCACATTACAGATCAGCTCCCAGTCGGGACGCGCGTCACCGGCGGCGGGGATGCTCTGCTGCAACAGGGTCAGGTTGCGTTCGGAGTTGACCATGACGCCGTCGGCTTCAGCCCACAACGTCGCCGGCAGCATGATGTCGGCGTAGGCGTTGGTCGCGGTGTCCTGGTAGGTGTCCTGCGTGATCACCAGCTCGGCGGCTTGCAGGCCGTCGATGACGGTCTGCCGATTGGCCACGGAGGCAACGGGATTGGTGCAGATGATCCATACGGCTTTGATGTCACCGGCGCCCAGCTGCCGGAACATCTCGATGGTGCCGGGGCCGACGTCGGTGCGGATGGTGCCGGGTTCCAGCTCCCACTGCTCTTCGGTGAACGCCCGGTCCGCGGCCGACGTCACGGCGCGCTGGCCGGGCAGACCCGGTCCCATGTAACCCATTTCGCGGCCGCCCATGGCGTTGGGCTGGCCGGTCAGGGACATGGGGCCGCTACCTGACCGGCAGATGGCACCGGTGGCCAGGTGCAGGTTGCAGATGGCGTTGGTGTTCCAGGTGCCGTGCGTGCTCTGGTTCAGGCCCATGGTCCAGCACGACATCCACTCCCCGGCCTCGGCGATCATCGCGGCGGCACGGCGGATGTCGGCTTCGGGGATTCCGGTGATCTCGGCGACCGTCGCCGGCGGATAGTCGGCGAGGAACGCCGGCATGGTCTCCCAGCCCTCGGTGTGCGTGGCGATGAATTCATGGTCTATCGCGCCACTTTCGACCAGGAGGTGCAGCAGGCCGTTGAGTAGCGCCAGGTCGGTGCCGGGTTTGATCTGCAGGAAGAGGTCGGCCTTTTCCGCGGTTGTGGTGCGGCGCGGGTCGACGACGATCAGTTTGGCGCCCTTGGCCATGCGGTCGGCCATGCGCAGGAACAGGATCGGGTGGCAGTCGGCCATGTTGGCGCCGGTCACGAAAAACAGGTCGGCAGAATCGAAATCGGTGTACGACCCGGGTGGACCGTCGGCACCGAGCGATTGTTTGAATCCGGTGCCGGCGCTCGCCATGCACAGCCGCGAGTTGGATTCGATGTGCACGGTGCGGATGAAGCCCTTGGCCAGCTTGTTGGCCAGATACTGGGCCTCGATGGTCATCTGGCCCGAAACGTACAGCGCCACAGCGTCGGGGCCGTGCTCATCGATGATGGCCCGCAGCCGACGGCCCGCTTCGGCGGTGGCGTCGTCAGTTGTGACGCTTACCATCTCACCGTTGCGTCGCACGAGCGCTGTGGTGAGTCGGCCGTCGTCCGCGGCCATCAGGTCGGCGTGGGTGGCGCCCTTGGTGCACAACCGTCCGAAGTTGGTGGGGTGCAAGCGGTCCCCGGAGACCCGCGCGATCACGGGCAGCCCGGTACCGGCGTCGGGGCGGGTCTCGACCGAAATACCGCAACCGACACCGCAGTAGGAGCACGCGGTGCGCGTGGTGTGTGCTCCGGGCGGCGTCATGCCTCAGTTCTACGGGCCGCCGATGCCGCAACCGTTGCGCGACCATGTACTACGCGTCAACCCAAGCTCACATGGCCGGCAGGCCCTGGTGCGCAACATGTTTCACGCCGGAATCATGATGGAAACCTGCCGGAAATCTGTGAGCTGCGTTACGCGCTGTCGGGCGACCAACCCGGGCCGCGGAACGTGTGTCCGAAGCGCTGCTTCCACGTCTTCGCCGCGCGCACATCTTGCCAGATCGCGGTGTATTCGTGCGTGGCAACCCGCAGCGGGTTGAACGTCTTGATGTTCTTGGTCAGACCGTAGACGACGCGCTCGCCCTCGGGCTGGAAGCTGCCGAACAGCCGGTCCCAAATGATGAGGATGCCGCCATAGTTGGTGTCCAGGTACTGATCGTTGGAGCCGTGGTGGACCCGGTGATGCGACGGCGTGTTCATCACGAATTCGATGGGCCGCCACAGCTTTCCGACGCGCTCGGTATGGATGAAGAACTGGTAGAGCAGGCTGACCGACTGCTGCAGCAGGATCATCCACGGCGAGAAGCCGAGGAACGCCAAGGGCAACCAGAACGGCAGCGCCGTGAACGGCGTCCACGTCTGTCGCAGTGCGGTCGACAGGTTGTAGTGCTCGCTGGAGTGGTGCACGACGTGGCTGGCCCAGAACACCCGGATCGTGTGGTGGGTGCGGTGGTACCAGTAGTAGGCGAAGTCGTCGGCGACGAACAGTGCGATCCAGGTCAGCGGATTGTCGGCGGGCAGATGTACCGGCGCCACGAGGTACGCCGCGCTGAGCGCCGCCAGAACCACGAGCTTCCAGCCGATGTTGATGATGACGTTGCCGATGCCCATGGTGAGACTCGTTCGGGAATCCCGGAGTTCGTAACCGACCTCGTCATCGTCCGGCAGGAAGCGGAAGGACAGCGCCTCAAGCACGAGGCAGATCACGAACACCGGTATGGCGTGCTGGATCAGATCGAACATGGGCAATGACTCCTACTGCCGAGCGGAAAGGGTGTCGACGACGCGGCCCAGCAGCTCGTCGGCCACGCGGTGCGCGGCATCGGCATCGCGGGCGACGAGGTGCTCGGCCAGCGTGATGTGGGCCTCGCGGTCGATGAGTTCGGCCGCCATGCCGAGGTCGGCGATCGAGTCGAAGCCGATGTCGGTGAATGCTGCGACCAGCGTGTTCAGCGCCAGGCGGTAGGCCAGGTTGCCGCTGCCGTCGATGATCGCGGTCCAGAACGTCAGGTCCACCGCGAACGACTCGTCGGTGCGCTGCGCCGGGTACGCCGCGGCCGCGGCAGCGATCGACGCGAGCTGTTCCGCGGTGGCGTTGCGGGCGCACAGCCGGGCCGCGTCGGCGGCCACGGACCGACGCATCACCATGATGTCGCGGGCGATCTGCAGGGCCGGCACGGCTCCGGTGGCAGCGAGGGTGCTGAGCACGTCCAGACCGGCCGTCTGCCGCCAGTCCTGGACCCGCGTCTTGCCGCCGTGGCTGATCCGTACCAGCCGGGCCTGCTGCAGCCGCTTGAGCGCTTCCCGAATGGCGTGCCGGTTCACCGCGAAGGCCAGGGCCAGCTCGCGCTCGGACGGCAGCGCGTCGTCGACCGCGACGCGTCCGGACAGAATCTCGTCGACGAGGTGCGCGAAGACCGAGTCACTGACCGCCGACCGCGCGACGGGTGCGATGTCCATGGGGTCAATGATCGGGCTCGCCACGACAACTGGTCA
Organism: Mycobacterium sp. SMC-16; assembly: GCF_046250085.1. Taxonomy (NCBI): domain Bacteria; kingdom Bacillati; phylum Actinomycetota; class Actinomycetes; order Mycobacteriales; family Mycobacteriaceae; genus Mycobacterium; species Mycobacterium sp. SMC-16. Next base: position 2,171,843 of record NZ_CP176427.1, on the reverse strand, counting down.
ACTGGTTGGACCAGTTATCTGGATCACAAACGCGAGAATGCCCCGCGGGAAACTCCCGCGGGGCATTCCGGCCGATGGACTAGGTGGCAGGCACCACCGCCCGGCCGACGTGCTCGCCCGTCGCCGCACGCAGGTGCGGCTGGCGCAGGAACACGAACCAGGTGACGACCGCGCAGATCACGTAGAAGGCGAGGAACACCCAGAACGCGGTGGTCGCCGAGTGCGAGGGGCCTGCGTAAGAGGTCCGGAGGACGATGTTGACGAGCACGCCGCCGAACGCGCCGACCGCGCCGGCGAAGCCGATCAAGGCGCCCGACATGCTGCGCGACCACAGCATCTTCTCCGTCGCGCCGAGCTCGTCCTTGCTCTGCGCCTTGGCCTCGAAGATCGACGGGATCATCTTGTACGTCGAGCCGTTACCGAGGCCGGTCAGGACGAACAGCACCATGAACGCCGTGATGTAGACGGCCATCTGGGCACCCGTGGCCGGCCCCTTGGTGGCGTCGTCCCACATGCCGCCACCGACCAGGACGGCGGTGATGGCCGTCATCGCCCCGAAGGTGTACAGCGTGATCTTGCCGCCACCGATCTTGTCGGCCAGCTTGCCGCCGAACGGACGCGAGATGGAGCCGAGCAGCGGGCCCAGGAACGCGATCCACGCGGTGTGGATGGAGGCGTCGAAGTTGGCCTTGGCCAGCTCCTTGGCGGCTTCCTTCGGCAGCTTGGCCACCGACGCGACGTGGTACTTCTCCAGCAGCGGCGCGACGTCCTGGGCGGTGAAGTTGATGTTCAGAATCTGGGTGAACGCGAAGCTGAACCCGATGAACGAACCGAACGTACCGATGTAGAGGAAGCACATCACCCACGAGTTACGGAACTTCATGGCCTCGACCATCGCCGACAGGTTCGACTTCTGGCCCTGGATGTTGTCCATGAACAGCGCGGCACCGAGGGCCGCGGCGGCCAGCAGCACCAGGTAGATGGCGCACACGACCTCGGGACGACGGTTGCCGAGCGTGGCGATGGTGACCAGGCCGATGATCTGGATGACCGGGACACCGATGTTGCCGCCACCGGCGTTCAGGCCCAGCGCCCAGCCCTTCAGTCGCTGCGGGTAGAAGGCGTTGATGTTCGTCATCGACGACGCGAAGTTACCGCCACCGAAACCGGCGACCGCGGCGACGATCAGGAACGTCGTGTACGACGTACCCGGATGCATCATGAAGTACATGGTCAGCGCGCACGGGATGGCGAGCATCAAGGCGCTGAAGATCGTGAAGTTGCGGCCGCCGAACTTGGCCGGTCCCACGGTGTAGGGAATGCGCATGAAGGCGCCCACCGCGATCGGCACCGCGCCGAGGACGAACTTGCCCAGCGCATCGATGCCGTAGACCGCCTGCGGCATGAACAGCACCATCACCGACCAGATGCTCCATACGGAGAAACCGACATGCTCGGCGAAGATCGACCAGATCAGGTTCCGCTTGGCGACGTCCTTGTTACCCGCGTCCCACGCAGCAACATCCTCAGCATCCCAGTGCTCGATGTCGCGGTTACGACTCAACAGACTCACAGTGCCTCCAGGCCTCCCAGTGCGGAAATTGGTTGGCTACATATGTACGGACGCCCCATGCCGCAGCTGTTGCCCTTCGGTGTCAGCAAAGTCAATAGGCACTCACTTGGAGGACCCTGTGGTTGGTGACCCGCGCGATTCACAGCCGACGTATCGACGCAACAAGCACGAAATGTGGAGTGCGAACGGTCGGGCGGGGCGCATGGCCGCCGACGGCAGTCTTGATCAGGTGGTCAATCTCGGTGGAGTGGCCGGGAAGTACGTGAATTCAATCGTGGTGGCGGTCCGCGGCAGTTATTGAACTCAGGGACCTCAGGCGGCCGGAGAAAGTACCTGGCTTCAATAACGGCCGCTGAAACGCGTGGCGAGTGAAGCCGTGCACTTCTCCGGCCGGGTCAACACCGGGCAAAAAAGCACCGCCGCGACGGCAATCCGTCGCGGCGGTGATCGGTGTGAAATTGGGGGCGCCTCAGGCCTTCTTGGCCTCGTCCTCGTCGGCCTTGGCTTCGTCGTCGGCCTTGACGTCGTCGTCTGCCTTGGCTTCGTCGGTGGCTTCGGCTTCCTCGGCCTCGTCCGCGCCGGCGGCCTCAGGCTCGTCGGCCTCCTCGGCGTCCGCAGCTTCTGCGTCCTCGGTCTCTTCGGATTCCGCGGACTCGTCCGCAGCCTCGGCTTCGTCACCCTCAGCCTCTTCAGCTTCGGCCACATCGGCCTCGGCGTCGGCATCCTCAGAAACTGCCTCGTCGTCCGAAACCGCTTCGGCGACAACCGTTTCCGGCTCGGCCTCGGCGTCATCCTCGGGATAGTCCACGGCTTCGACCACCGCGGTATCGGCCGCGGCATCGACATCGGTACCGCCGGCGTCGGCCGGTGCCGCCCCGCCGCGCGAGCGTTCCCGCAGCGCGTCGACGATGAGCAGCAGCACCCCGATGACGCTGGCGCCGATACACACCCAGGCGATCAGCTCATTGCTGGTGACAATCGCGGTCACCAGCGCGGTCAGCCCGATGAGGGCAAGGACCAGGGCAATGATCAGCATTGGTCAGCCGTCAGCTGTTGCCCCGGTTGAACTGGCCGAAGCCAGCACCTTCGCCACCGGCCGCCGAATCGGCCGGAGCGGCAGAGCCACGCTGACCGAGCTCTTCGAGCTGGGACTCCAGGTAGGTCTTGAGACGCGTGCGGTACTCGCGCTCGAACGTGCGCAGCTGCTCGAGGCGGCCTTCCAGCACCGTGCGCTGCTGGTTGATGTTGCCCATGATCTCGGTGTGCTTGCGCTCGGCGTCGGCCTGCAGGGCGTCGGCCTTGTCCTGCGCCTGGCGCAGCTGCGCCTCCGAACGGGTCTGTGCGTCGGCCAGCATGGCCTCGGCGCGCGCCTTGGCGTCGGCGACCGTGGTCTCGGCGGTGCGCTTGGCATCGCTGACCAGGGCATCGGCCTGGGCGCGGGCGTCGGCGAGGGTCTTGTCGGCCTCGGCCTTCGCCGAACCGGTGAGACGGTCGGCAGTGTCCTGGGCCAGGCTCAGGACCTTGGCCGCACGGACGTGGTGGTCCTCGCCGACCGGCGCGGCGACAGGAGCGGCCACCGGCGCGGGTGCCGCGACGGGCTCCGGCTCGGGCGCGGGTGCGGGCGGGGTGTAGACCGGCGCCGCGACCGGCTGGCCGGTGCGGGCGGACTGGAGCTCGGCGTCGAGCTCGGCGACCCGCTGCCGCAGATCGCTGTTCTCTTCGATCAGCCGGGTCAGCTCGGTCTCGACGAGATCGAGGAATGCATCGACCTCATCCTCGTTATAACCGCGCTTGCCAATCGGCGGCTTGCTGAATGCGACGTTGTGGACGTCAGCCGGAGTTAGCGGCATCTTCTGCCCCCTTGCAGTCTGGACCGTCAATCGGTGTCAAAGTGTAGAGCGATCAAAGTGTAGAGCGATCGTGGAGTAACTGGCGTCCATCCTGTCACAGCAGACCCGGCGGTTGCAGGCGAGGTCCGGAATTAAGAACGAATTTCAATGTTTCATTGGAATTCGGCAACGCTGCCCGGCGCTCGACACCGAATTGACCAAAACGAAAGAAGCGCATTAATTACATAAATGTAATTAATGCGCTTCTGCAGGTCAGGGGAACGTCGCGGTCAGGCCCCGACCTGATCGAAAGACAGCCGCATGCCGATGAACACCACCATGAGCAGCACCACGATGGACAAGTCGACCCGGACCGGCCCGATGGTCAATGGCGGGATCAAGCGCCGCAACAGCTTCACCGGAGGATCGGTCACCGTCATGATCACCTCGAGGATCACCACGGTCAGTCCCCTCGGCTGCCAGTCCCGGCTGAATCCGCGGATGAACTCCACCACCACACGGGCGATCAACAGCAGCCAGAAGACGAACAGCGCAAAACCCAGAATGTCGAAGAACAGGGTCAATGCAACAGACCTCACTAGCGCGGGAAAAGCGCCGACTGCTGTCGGCGCTTGAGAGCGAGCCTACCTAACGCAGACCCCTCCGGCCGGGGGCCGAAGGGGTCTTGCGTAGAGCTGTTCGGTGATGCCGGGGGTGCTACTGGTAGCTGTAGAAGCCCGCTTCTGCGATCCGGCGACGCTCTTCGGCGCTGACGTCGACGTCGGCCGGCGACAGCAGGAAGACCTTGGTGGCGACCTTGTCGAACGAGCCGCGCAGCGCGAAGGCCAGGCCGGCGGCGAAGTCGACGAGGCGCTTGGCGTCGGCGTTGTCCATCGACACCAGGTCCATGATCACCGGGGTGCCGTCGCGGAAGCGCTCACCGATGGTGCGGGCCTCGCTGTAGTCCTTGGGACGCAGGGTCGTGATCTTGGCCAGTGCGCTGCCGGCCTCGAACAGCTCGGCCATGCGGCGGGGCTCCATGGCGACGGCGCCACGGGTGGCACCACGCAGGGTGTTGAAGCGCGGACGCTCGAACTCACGCGGGCCACGGGCGGGCATCTCGTCGTAGCCACCGCGGTAACCCATTGGGGCACTTTCGTATTCGCGGCCCATGCGGTCGTCGTAGCCGCGCGGCTCACCGCGGCCGTAGTCCTCGTCCTCGAAACGCTCGTCGCGGGGGCGGCGCGGGGCCTGGTAGGAGCGCGATGGACGCTCTTCGTCGTCGTAGTACTCGTCGTCATAGTCGTCCATCGGCGCCATACCGAAGTAGGCCTTGACCTTGTGCAGTGTGCTCATCGGATGCCCCTAGCTAAAAATGTGGTGTCTGGTGACTGTGATGTAAGTGTGACTGGAGTGACTACTCATGGTGACGTTAGAGGACGCGGTCCCATTAACGCGGTACCGACACGCACACACGTTGACCCGTGTCGCACCGCAACTTCCAGGTCATTCGACATGCCCGCGGACAGGCCCAGCCGGTATGGGTATTGCGTTTGGACCCTGAGCAATTCAGCCTCCAGTCGCGCAAACTCCGCGTCGGCCGCGCTGGCCAGCGGCGGGATCGCCATCAGGCCCGCCAGACCCAGGCCCGGCGCGGCATCCGCGGCCGCACACAGTTCGTCGACCAGGTCCGGTCGGTCCACCGGCACGCCGCCGCGCGCCGGATCCCCGTCGAGGCTGACCTGGATATAGACCTGCAATGGCTCGGACCTGCGGCCTTGGTCCAATGCTTCGACCGCGCCGCGCGACAGCGCGGCGATCAACGGCGCGGTGTCGACCGAATGCGCCACCGCGGCCCAGCGCGCCACTGCCCGCGCTTTGTTGCGTTGAATTCGGCCGATCATGTGCCACCGAATTACATTGTTCGACTCTATGTTCGATGACGCATCCAACAATTCGCCCGGCGGTGTGATCAATTTCTTGTCCGACAAGACGCCCGACACCTCAGCGACTTTGCCCGCCGCTTCCTGCTCGCGCGATTCACCGAATGCCCGGCAGCCCAATCCGAACAGTGCGACAACATCACTCGCCGGAAAGAATTTGGTGACCGGAAGAAATTCGATGTCGGCCCGATCCCGGCCGGCGGCCGCCGCCGCCGCGTCGATCCGCGCCTGAATCCGGGCCAGCGACGCGGCCAGTTCGGCCTCGCGCGGCGCGCTGGTCATTCCATCCACACCACCGACGCCAGCCGCCCGGTCGCGGCGCCACGTCGGTGGCTGAACAGATTCGGATCGTCGACCGTGCAGCGCGGGTCGATGTCGATGGCCTTGATACCCAGACCGGCCAGCTGCCTGGCGATACCCGCCCGCAGATCCAGACCGACCGTGCCGCGCGCGGTGGTGGTGATACTGCCCGGCAGCACCGCCTCGACGTCGTCGGCCATCTCGTAGGGCACCTCATAGTTGCGCCCGCTGACCGCCGGGCCCAGCAGCACCGAGATGTCCTGCACCTGCGCACCGAGTTTCTGCATCGCCTCGACCGTGCGCAGCACCACGCCCTTCTGCGCGCCGACCCGTCCGGCATGCACGGCGCCCACCACACCAGCGCGCGCATCACCCAACAGCACCGGCACGCAGTCGGCCGTGATCACCGCGAGCGGAAGCCGCGGCGTTGCGGTGACCAGGGCGTCGGTGTTGTCATAGGCTCCCCCGGCTCCAGTTCCAGGGCCCTCGACAACTTCGACATGGTCACCGTGCACCTGGTTCATCCACACCAGCGAGCCGTGCCCGATGGCCTCGGCCAGCCGAGTCCGGTTGGCCGCCACGGCCTTTGGCTCGTCGCCGACGTGGTCACCCAGGTTGAACGTGTCGAACGGGGCCTTCGAGACCCCGCCCGCACGCGTCGTAGTCACTCTGCGGATACGGAACGTCACGATTCCAAATTTATCCGGTGTGCCCGCGCCACTCGGTCATCGTCAGTGCTTCATGAACGGCGGCACGTCGACGTCGTCATCGTCGTCGCCGCGGCCGCCGACGCTCACCGTCACACCATTGGTCGCCGCCGGCACGCTGCCCGGGTCGGCATTGAAGGCACCGAGCTTGCCCGCGCTCGCCGCCCCGAAGGTCTGCGCCCGGTGCGCGCCGCCGCCGGCAGCCGGCGTCGCCGACGCCGTCGCGCCCGGCACCGCCGAGGTGACGGGCTTGCGGCTCTGGCCGGCGGTGTCGAACCCGGCCGCGATGACCGTGACGCGAACCTCGTCACCCAGCGAATCGTCGATGACGGTTCCGAAGATGATGTTGGCCTCGGGGTGGGCGGCATCCTGCACCAGCGACGCGGCCTCGTTGATCTCGAACAGACCCAGGTCACTGCCACCGGCCACCGACATCAGCACGCCCTGCGCGCCGTCCATCGAGGCCTCGAGCAGCGGCGAGTTGATGGCGATCTCGGCGGCCTTGAGCGCGCGACCGTCGCCGCGGGCCGAACCGATGCCCATCAACGCCGTGCCGGCGCTGCTCATGACGCCCTTGACGTCGGCGAAGTCGACGTTGATCAGACCCGGGGTCGTGATCAGGTCCGTGATGCCCTGCACACCGTTGAGCAGCACCTCGTCGGCGCTGCGGAACGCGTCCATCAGCGAGACGGCGGCGTCGCCCATCTGCAGCAGGCGGTCGTTGGGGATGACGATCAGGGTGTCGCAGCTCTCGCGCAGCGCCTGGATGCCCAGCTCGGCCTGGTTCGAGCGGCGCTTGCCCTCGAAGGAGAACGGGCGGGTCACGACACCGACGGTCAGCGCGCCGAGCTTGCGGGCGATGCCGGCGACGACGGGCGCGCCACCGGTACCGGTGCCACCGCCCTCACCGGCGGTGACGAACACCATGTCGGCGCCGCGCAGCAGCTCCTCGATCTCGTCCTTGGCGTCCTCGGCGGCCTTGCGCCCGACCTCGGGGTCGGCGCCGGCACCCAGGCCACGCGTCGAGTCGCGGCCGACGTCGAGCTTGACGTCCGCCTCACTGAGCAGCAGCGCCTGCGCGTCGGTGTTGATCGCGATGAACTCGACGCCGCGAAGGCCCTGTTCGATCATGCGGTTGACGGCGTTGACGCCGCCGCCGCCGACACCGATCACCTTGATGACGGCGAGGTAGTTATGCGGGGGTGTCATCTGACGTCTTCCTCCCTGGCTCGGTTTGTCCTGAGCAAAACTTCTCGAATCAAAACCCTAAACCTCAACCATAGGGTTAGAGTTATGTCAAGTTGTTCCGCGCAAACAGAACGGTAGGGCGCGGCCACGCCGCAGCCGTGCAGGCGCGCCGAGAGTTCACGTGATTTTTCTTGGCCTGGGCGAGCTCAGCGACGGGAAGTCGATGAGCTACTTCACAGTCGGCAGGTCGGGACTGGACACGTCATAGGTATGGCCCGGCTGCGTGAGCAGCGCGCCCAGCTTGAGCGCCTTCTCCTCGGTGCGGTCGGTGGTCCCCCAGATGACCTCGCGACCGTCGTTCAACGTCAGCGTGACACCGGCGACCGACGGCGCCCCGACGCGCGCGACCTGGCTGAACACCTCGGGACGCAGCGACAGCAGGACCTCGAGGGCCGCCAGCGTCGCCGGGTCCTTGGGGCCGGGATTGTCGGCATCCAGGTACGGCAGGCCCGGCGGCGGGGGCTCCGTCGCGAAATCAACCCCGTCGCGGTCGAACAGGTGTGGACCGTCCGGGTACTCCTTGGCCGCCACCGGAACCCGCTCCAGCACCGTGATGCGCAGGGTCGACGGGTACTCGCGCTGCACCCGGGCACTTGCCACCCGCCGGATCGTGGCAACCCGCTCGGCCACGGCGTCGGTGTTGACCTGCAGCAGCGGCGTCTCCGGCTTGACCGCGGCCGCCGCCGTCACCTGGTCCTCGGTCAGGGTGCCCAGACCGGTGACCACGGTGTGGCGGACCGCCATGATCGGCGTGAAGTACAGCACCAGACCCAGTGCGACGGCGACGACGGCCGTCACCGCCGACCACAGCAACATCTTCAGACCGCGGATGACGCCCCGTGTGGGTGCCTTGGGCTGCTCGGACAGGCCTGCCGCGCGGCGCCGCGCCTCCTGACGCGCCTGCTCCAAAGCCCTGGCCCGCTCCAGCGCGATGCGGCGTTCCTCCCGCTCGCGCCGGGCCCGGCGACGCGGCCCCTCGTAGTCGGGTGATGCGGGATCGGCCGACGCGGCGTCCGGGGCCTCCTCGGCGGCGGGCTCTGCCGCGGCGTCCGGCGCGGTGCCGTCCGGCGCGACGTCTTCTGTCGCCTCGCCGTGCACCGGATCATCCTGCGCCGCAACGGGTTCGGTAGCCGGCTCCCCCGAGCCGTCCTCCACGGTCACGACGTGGGCCGTCCCGGGGCGGCGCGGTCGGCCTTGACCTCCAGTGCGGTCAGGATTTCGCGCCCCAACAGCGTGACGTCGCCGGCGCCCATGGTGACGATGACGTCACCCGGACCGGCCTTGGCCGCCACCTGCTCGGCCACCGCGGAGAAGTCGGGCACGTAATGCACCGGCGCCGAGACGTGTTCGACGATGCTCGCGCCGCTGACGCCTGCCAACGGGGCTTCCCGCGCGGCATAGACATCGAGGACGAACACCTCGTCGGCACGATCGAGGGCCTGACCGAACTCCTTCGCGAAAGTCTGTGTGCGCGAATACAGATGGGGCTGGAACACCACGATGGACCGCGATGTGCCGGCCACCGCACGCAGCGCTTCCAGCGTCGCCCGGACCTCGGTGGGATGGTGCGCGTAATCGTCGAAAACCCGGACGCCGTAAGCAGTTCCGACCGCCTCGAAGCGACGCCGCACACCTTCGAACCCGGTGAGGCCGTCGAGCACGGCCTCCGGATCGGCGCCGACCTCACGGGCCGCCAGCAGCGCCGCCAGGGCGTTGAGCGCCATGTGCTTGCCCGGCACCGACAGCCGCATGCCCCGGCGGTGCGGCTCGCCCGCCAGTTGGATGGCCGCGACCCCACCGGTGCCCTGCTGCTGCCAGGTCAGCAGCGTCGCTTCCAGATCCGTGCGCTGCGCACTGCCCATGCCGTACCGCAGCACCCGAACACCGCGCTCCGCCGACCGCTGGGCCAGCGCCTCGGCACCCGGGTCGTCGGCGCACACCACCAGCGCGCCGCCGGGACGCAGCCGGGCCACGAAGTCGTCGAACACCGCGGTGTAGGCCTCGACGCTGCCGAAGTGGTCGAGGTGGTCGGCCTCGATGTTGGTCACCACCGCCACGTCGGGTGTGTATTCGAGCAGCGAACCGTCGCTCTCGTCGGCCTCGGCCACGAAGCAGTCGCCGCTGCCGTGATGCGCGTTGGTGCCGGCCTCACCCAGATCGCCACCGACGGCGAACGACGGGTCGAAACCACTGTGCTGCAACGCCACGATGACCATCGAGGTCGTCGTGGTCTTGCCGTGGGTTCCGGTCACCAGCACCGAGCGATAGCCGTCCATCAGCTTGGCGAGCACGACCGGGCGCATGATGACCGGGATGCCGCGTCGCCGGGCCTCCACCAGCTCGGGGTTGTCCTTCGGGATGGCCGCGTGCGTGCTCACCACGACGGTCGGGCCGCCCGGCAGCATGTCCAGCGACGACGCGTCGTGCCCGATCCGGATCTCGGCACCACGGGCCCGCAGGGCCGCGACACCACGGGACTCCTTGGCGTCCGAGCCGGACACCTGGCCACCGCGGTCCAGCAGGATGCGGGCGATACCGGACATCCCGGCGCCGCCGATGCCGACCATGTGCACCCGGGCGAGCTCGGGTGGCAGCTGCCGCGCCGTCACCGGAGGCCCGATCCGGTTGCCACGCCGGCGACTTCGAGGGCGATCTGCGCCACCCGCCGCGCCGCGTCGCGGTGGCCGGCCAGCGCGGCCGCCGTCGTCATCTGGTCCAGTGCGGCGGTGTCGCCCATCAGAGTTCCGATCCGTTCGGTGACGTAGTCCGGGGTGAGTTCGGCGTCGTCGACCAGCAGGCCGCCGCCGGCATCGACCACCGGGAGTGCATTGAGTCGTTGCTCACCGTTGCCGATCGGCAGCGGCACGTAGACCGCGGGCAGACCGACCGCGCTGACCTCCGCGACGGTCATGGCGCCGGACCGGCAGATGGCCAGATCGGCCGCCGCATAAGCCAGATCCATGCGGTCGAGGTAAGGCACCCCGACATAGGGCGGGGCACCCGGTGCCGGCTCCGGCAGCTCGAGGGTGTTCTTGCGGCCGTAGGCGTGCAGGACCGAAACACCTTGCGCGGCGAGGTTTTCGGCCGCACCGGAGACGGCGCGATTCAGCGACTGCGCACCCTGGGAGCCGCCGAACACCAGGAGCACGCGGGCGTCGTCGGCGAAGCCGAAGAACTTCCGGGCCTCCGCACGCAGCGCGGCCCGGTCGAGTGAGGTGATCGACTCGCGCACCGGGATCCCGACGACCTCGCCGCCCTTGAGACCCGAATCCGGCACCGCGGCCAGCACCCGGCGCGCCGACCGGGCACCGACCTTGTTGGCCCAGCCCGCGCTGGCGTTGGCCTCGTGCACCACGACCGGAACGGTGCGGCGACGGCGCAGTCCCCCGCCGCGGGCGGCGAGGTAGGCCGGCAGTGAGACGTAACCGCCGAATCCCACGACGACGTCGGCCCGGACGGCGTCGAGAACGTCACGCGTCTCGCGGACCGCGGCGCGAACCCGCAGCGGCAGCCGAGCCAGGTCAGCAGAAGGCTTGCGCGGCAACGGAACCGGGGTGATCAGCTCGAGGTCGTAACCACGTTCGGGGACCAGCCGGGTTTCCAGCCCGCGGGCCGTGCCGAGGGCGGTGATCCGGACGTCGGGCCGCAGCGCCACCAGCGCGTCGGCAACCGCCATCGCGGGCTCGATGTGACCGGCGGTGCCGCCGCCGGCCAGCACCACGGAGATGCCGCGAGTTCCGCCGTCGCTCCGCTCGCCTGGGTGTGTTTCCCCGTCGCTCCGCTCGCCTCGGCCCGAACTCACACCACTCACCCGTACCGCTGACCTTCCAATGTGCGGACCCGCGGGTCCGACCGGCGCGGGTCACGTCTTTGTTGACCCTTGAGGTCACCATTTTGCCTTGCACGCCGTCCGGCACCGTCGGCCGGTACGGGGTTTCTGCGGCCGCGGTCGGACCGCCGGTCCGGTTCCTCGGTACGCCGCGGGCGCCTCGGAGCGTCGGTCCGGCGCTGCCGGGCCGGGGGTTCCTGCCGGGTGGCCTGCCTGGTCGGCCGCGCGGCCTTCGTGGGCTTTGCCGGCTTGGCGGGTTTGGCCTGCCGGGCGGCGGGCTTGCGGACCGGCTTGTCGCCGCGACCACGTAACCGGTCCCGGGCCGAGTCCAACGTGGTCGGCGAATACGGCACCGGCGGCGGCAGCCGCAGGATCCGGTTCATCCGGTCGTCGCGCCCGGCCCGCAGCGCAGCCACCGCGTCGGGCTCATGGCGCGCCGCATTGGCGATCAGGCCGATCAGCAGAAGTGTTGTGGCCGTTGCCGTTCCACCGGCAGAGATGAGCGGCAGCTGGATGCCCGTGACGGGCAGCAGGCCGAGCACGTAACCCACGTTGATGAACACCTGGCCGACGACCCACAGCGTCGTGGTGGCGGTCAGCAGCCGCAGGAACGGGTCGACCGACCGGCGGGCGATCCGCATGCCGGTGTACGCGAACAGGCCGAACAGCGCCAGCAGGCCCGCCGCGCCGATGAAGCCGAGCTCCTCGCCGATGATCGCGAAGATGAAGTCGTTGTGCGCGTTGGGCAGGTAGTTGAACTTCGCGGTGCCCTGCCCCAGCCCGTCGCCGAACATGCCACCGTTCGCCAGCGCATACTTGGCCTGCCGCGACTGGTAGCCGATGCCCTGCAGGTCGGAGTCCGGGTCCAGCCAGGCCCGCACGCGGTCGGAGCGGTAGCCGGCCGAGACCGCCAGCATGGCGGCGGCCGAGACCGCGGCGACCAGCGACGTGGCGAAGATCTTGAGCGACAGACCGGCGTACCAGAGCAGACCCAGCAGGACGATGCCGACCGACACGGTCTGGCCGAGGTCAGGCTCGGCGACGATCAGCCCGAGGGCCAGCACCGCCGCGGGCAGCAGCGGAAACAGCAGTTCTTTGAGCCCGGCGTGTTCCATGCGGCGGGTCGCCAGCAGGTGCGAACCCCAGATCGCGAACGCGATCTTGGTCAGCTCGGAAGGCTGCATGGAGAAACCGGCGACGACGAACCAGCCGCGGGCGCCGTTGGACAGGTGGCCGATGCCCGGGATCAGCACCAGGGCGATCAGCACGAGGCTGACGACGAACGCCGGCAGCGCCATCCGGCGGATGAACGCGATCGGCACCCGCAGCGCGATGTAGAACGCGAACAGGCCGATGATCGTCCACAGCACCTGCTTGGCGAAGATCGTCCACGGCGAGCCGTCCTCGTCGTACGAGTGCACGCCCGAGGCCGAGAGCACCATGGTCAGGCCCAGCGTGATCAGCAGCGCCGCGCAGGCGATGACCAGGTGGAACGACGTCATCGGCCGGCCCAGCCAGGCGCCGAACCGAGCCCGGGGGCCCTGCCGTGCGGGTTGGGCGGGCTTCGCGGCCGACTCTGCGGCCGCATCTTTGCCCCCGTCCGCCGCGGCGCTGGGGTCTTTCTCGTCAGGGGCCTGTGCACCTTCCGGGCCGGCTTTGCCCCGACGGAGCTTGGCAAGGATGTCCGGCATGTGACTACCCGACCTCGTCGTTCACATTGGTCACAAAAACCACAACTGTCCCTTGCATCCCAAAATCCTCCCCTGTCGCACCCGCAGGGGGCGGCACATCCGGCGCGTGTCGCCGGAATGGAGCGATTTGCCAGGAACTCTTGCGTCACACGGCCGAGAGTGACCGCCGCACCTCGTTGACAGTGGGCCGCGAGCCCACACTCAGCGGCGGCACGACGCGAATGCAACCGCACGGCGAAGTTCGGGCCGTTCTGCCGCCACCTGGTTGCGTTCGCGGCGCGGCAAGAGCGCAGCCGGACGCGCCTGCGCGGGCGGTCAGCTCTTGATCGCCGCGACGGCCTTGACGAGCAGGTCCTTGGCGACCTGCGGTTCGACGTCGGCCTGGACGACGACCACGGTCTTGTCGCCCATGACCGCGGTGTAGGTGGTTTCCTCGATGGGCTTGCCGTTGGCGGTGATGTGCGCCTGCACGCCCATGGTCTTCGCGCCCCCGATGTCGGGGCCGGGGACGCGCTCGACCGTCGCGGTGACGCCGTCGGTCGAGTCGACGGTGAACTGATCGCAGCCCGCATGGCCGAGTTCGCCGACGGTCTTGTCCGCCTCCGCCGCCATCACGATGACGGTGTGGCCCTCCTGGTTGCTGCCGATGAAGCCCGCGGTCTTGGCGCCGACGCCGGCCGGCGCGAGCGGCTTGAGCAGCGACGCGCACTCGGCGGGAGTGACGACCGACGGCGGCGTGGTGGTGAGCGCGCCGACGCCGGGGGCATCCAGCTTCTCCTGGGTGACGGTGTCCGCCTCCAGATCCATCGGGTCGTAACCCGGCGGCAGGCTGCTCTTGGCGCTGCCGACCTTCGAGATGTCGTACTTCGCGGCGGCCTGGCTGCCACTGCCGGACTTGCCGTCCGAACCCCCGCAGCCGGCGATCAGCGCCGTGCCCGCCAGCACGACGGTCGCCAACCCAAGGGGCCCGACCAGGTACTTCTCGACGTTCATGGCGCGAACCCTAACAGCGGGCCCCGGCACCACCGCGCAAATACTGGATGTCGGCTGTGAGCCGCGTGTCTAGCGGCCACCCGCCGACAGCCACTCGCTGTAGAACAGCGCCACCCCGAGTCCACAGGCGATGGCGGTGAGCAACCAGAACCTGATGATCACCGTGGTCTCGGCCCAGCCGGCCAGCTCGAAATGATGATGGAACGGCGCCATCCGGAACACCCGGCGCCCCGTGGTGCGGAAGGCCAGGATCTGGACCACCACCGACGTCACCTCGGCGACGAACAGCGCGCCCAGCACGATGGCCAGCGTCTCGGTCCGGCTGGTCACCGACAGGCCGGCGATGATGCCGCCGAGCGCCAGCGAGCCCGTGTCGCCCATGAAGATCTTGGCCGGCGCAGCGTTCCACCACAGGAATCCGATGCACGCGCCCGCCGTCGCCGCCGCGACCAGCGCCAGATCCAGCGGATCCCGGACGTTGTAGCAGCCAGGCCCCGGGCTGGTGGCGCACGCGTTGCGGTACTGCCAGAACGTGATCAGGACATACGCCGCGCTGACCATCGCCATGGCACCCGCGGCCAGCCCGTCCAGGCCGTCGGTGAAGTTGACGGCGTTGGACCACGCGCTGACCAGCACCACGATGAACAACACGAACAGCACCGGACCGAGCGTCACCGTCGCGATCTCGCGCACGTACGACAGCCCCGCGCTGCCCGGCGTCAGCCCGTAGCCGTTGCGGAACTGCAGCACCAGCACGCCGAACAGGACGGCCGACACCAGCTGACCGATCGTCTTGGCGGTCTTGTTCAAACCCAGGTTTCGGGCCCGGCGGAGCTTGATCAGATCGTCGATGAAGCCGACGGCGCCCAGCGACGTCGCGAGAGCGAGCACCAGCAGGCCCGAGGCCGACGGCCCTTCGCCGTCGACCAGCAGCCCCACCACATGGGTGCCGAGATACCCGCACCAGATGCCGGTGACGATCGCGACGCCACCCATCGACGGCGTGCCGCGCTTCTTCTGGTGGCTGGCCGGACCGTCCTCGCGGATCTCGTGGCCGAAGCCCCGACGGGTGAAGAGCCGGATCAGCACCGGCGTCAGCACGATCGACACCGCGAGCGCGATACCGACGGCGAACAGGATCTGGATCATGCCTGCCCCTCCCGCGCCAGCTCCTCGGCCAACGCGCCGAGCCCCGCGGAGTTCGAGGCCTTGACCAGCACGACATCGCCGGGCTCCAGCTCGGCGCGCAGCAAATCAAGAGCGGCCCCGGCATCGGGGACGGGCGATACCTCGCTGCCCCACGAGCCTTCCATCACCGCGCCGTGTTGCATGGCGCCCATAGTCCTCCCGGTTCCGACGACAACCAGTCGTGACACATCTAAACGCACGGCCAGTCGACCGATGCTGTCATGTTCGGCAATCGCGTCGTCACCCAGTTCGGCCATCTCGCCGAGCACCGCCCAGCTACGCACCGGCGCGCCGGATTCCGCCCGCGCCGACTTGGCCATCCAGGCCAGTGCCTTCAGGCCCGCCCGCATCGAGTCGGGGTTGGCGTTGTAGGCGTCGTTCACCACGACCACCCCGTCGGCCCGGGCGGTGACCTGCATGCGGTGCTTCGAGACGGGGCCGGCACCGGCGAGCGCGTCGGCCACCTGCTGCAGGGTCGCACCACATTCCAGCGCGACGGCGGCGGCGCTGAGCGCGTTGGACACCTGATGGTCGCCGTGCACGGCTAGGGCGATGTCGACCTGCTGCTCCCCCGCGTGCAGCGTGAAGCGCGGACGGGCCAGTTCGTCGAGGGTGACGTCACCGGCCCACAGGTCGGCGCCGGGTGACCGGGACACCCGCACGACGCGGGCTGCTGTGGTCTCCGCCATGGCCGCGACGGCACCGTCGTCGGCATTGAGGACGACGACACCGTCCGCTGGAACAGCTTGCGGCAGTTCGGATTTCGTTGCCGCGATGACGTCACGGGAGCCGAACTCGCCGAGGTGCGCGGTGCCCACGTTGAGCACCACACCGATCGACGGCGGCGCGATGGCGGCGAGTGCGGCGATGTTGCCGGGGTGCCGCGCCGACATCTCCAGCACCAGGAAGTCGGTGTCGGTCGTGGCGCGCAGCACCGTCCACGGGTGGCCGAGCTCGTTGTTGAACGATCCCGGCGGCGCGATCACGTCACCCAGCGGCGCGAGGACGGCGGCCAGCAGGTCCTTGGTCGACGTCTTGCCCGACGAGCCGGTGACGCCGATGATCCGCAGACCCCCGGCGGCCAGCCGGTCGGCCACGGCGCGAGCCAGCCTGCCCAGGGCCGCCAGGACGGCTGCGCCGGAGCCGTCGGTGTCGTGCTCCAGCGCCCCGGAGGCCGAATCGACCTGTCCGGCAATCGGTTTCACGACGATGGCCGGCACGCCGACGGGCCGGGCCGCCAACACTGCGACAGCGCCCGCCGCGACTGCACCCGCGGCGAAGTCATGCCCGTCGGTGCGGGCTCCCGGCAGGGCCAGGAACAGCCCGCCCGCGGTGACGGCCCGCGAGTCGAATTCGACGGTTCCGGTCACGCGCGTCGCGGCGGCAGCCTCGGGCGTGATGTCGGACAGCTCGCCGCCGACGATGTCGGCGATCTCTGCCAGGGTCAGGTCGATCATGCGGGTGACTCCCCAGCTTTCCCGGCCGCCGCATCGAGCGAGGCGGCCAATTCGTCACGATCGTCAAAGGGACGGGTACGGCCTGCGCTTGTCTGACCCGACTCGTGCCCCTTGCCCGCGACCAGGACGGTGTCCCCCGCGCGGGCCCAGGCCACGGCGTGGTCGATGGCGGCGCGACGGTCACCGATCACCACCACCTCGGCCTCGCCGTCGGCGGCACCCGCCGCGATCGTGGCCCGGATGAGGCCCGGATCCTCGTCGCGCGGATTGTCGTCGGTGATCACGACGAGGTCCGCGAGCTCCGCGGCGATGCGCCCCATCGGTTCGCGTTTCCCGGCGTCCCGATTGCCGCCGGCGCCGAACACCACGGCCAGCCGGCCCCGGGTCTGCGGGCGCAGCGTCTGTAACACCGCCTCCAGGGCACCGGGCTTGTGCGCGTAGTCGACGAGGGCCAGGAAGTCCTGCCCGCGGTCGATGGGCTGCAAGCGGCCGGGCACGGTGGCGGCGGCCAGTCCGGGTGCCGCCTGCTCGGGGGTGACGCCCACCGCGTCGAGCAGTGCCACGGCCAGCAGGGCGTTGGCGACGTTGTAGCCGCCGGGCAGGCCGATCCGCAGCGCGTGCCGCGCGCCGTCGGGGCCGATGGCGGTGAACTTCTGGCCTCCGCGGTCGGCTTCGATGCCGCTGACGGTCCAGTCGGCGTCGCCGGTGGTGCTGACGGTCACCGGATCGGCGGCCCGCGCCGCCATCTGCCGGCCCCAGTCGTCGTCCACGCAGACGACCGACAGTTCGGCATGGTTGGGCGAATCAGGCTGGAACAGCCGGGCTTTGGCGTCGAGGTAGTCCGCCATCGTCGGATGGAAGTCCAGGTGGTCGCGCGACAGGTTGGTGAAACCGCCGGCGGCGAAGCGCAGCGCGTCCACCCGACCCAACGACAACGCGTGGCTGGACACCTCCATGACGACGGTGTCGACACCGCGTTCGACCATGGTGGCCAGCAGCGCCTGCAGCGCCGGCGCTTCCGGGGTGGTCAGGGAACTCGGCAGGTCGCGGCCGTCGATCCGGATGCCGACGGTGCCGATCAGCCCGGCCACCCGACCCGCGGCGCGCAGCCCCGCCTCGACCAGATAGGTGGTCGTGGTCTTGCCCGAGGTCCCGGTGATGCCGATGACGCGCAGCCGCTCCGAGGGCCGCCCGTAGATTTCGGCGGCGACTTCGCCCAGGACCGCCCGCGGGTCGGGGTGCACGAGCACGGGCACACCGACGTCGAGAAGCTCCAGGCCCTCCGGGTCGGTCAGCACCGCGGCGGCACCGGCAGCGACGGCGTCGGCGGCGAACCGCGCACCGTGTGCGGCCGATCCGGGCAGTGCCGCGAACAGATCACCGGCGACGACGTCGCGGCTACTCAGCGTGACACCGGTGACGCGCAGCTCCCCGGCTCCGGCCTCGGATGGCAGTGCTGCGCCGACGTGGTCGGCCAACGAGCCCAGCGCGGCCCCGACAGGGTCAGCGGGGCGCAAGGTAGGCGAAGACATGGCCATGACACAGTACCGGGCCGGTGACGGGCACCCGGCCCGTCAGGTGGCCTGCAGGACCAGCGGCGGACCGGGGTCCGGCGACAGCGGCACGTTCTCGCGCTGCATCAGCCACGCCGCGATGTTGTGGAACAGCTGCGCCATGGAGTGGCCGGGCGTGCCGTCGGCGTTGCGCTGCGGGTTGTTGGCCATGATCCCGACGACGTAGCGCGGGTCGTCCGACGGCGCCATGCCGGCGAAGGTGATCCAGTAGTGGTCGTCGTCGTAGTAGCAGCCACAGGCCGGGTTGATCTGCTGGGCGGTGCCGGTCTTGCCCGCCATCTGGTAGCCCTCGACAGCGCCGGGCCAGCCGGTGCCCTGCTGGGTGCCGCGCGGGTCGCGCTGGAGGGTCGCGCGGAACATGTTGCGCAGCGTCGCCGCGGTCTGCGGCGAGACGACCTGTACGCCCTCGGGCGCCGCCTGGTCCTGGTGCGTGCCGTCGGCCGAGACGATCGACTTGACGATGCGCGGCGGGATGCGCAGACCGTCGTTCGCGATGGCCTGGTACATGCCGGTCATCTGCAGCAGGGTCATCGAAAGGCCCTGTCCGATGGGGAGGTTCGCGAACGAGCTGCCCGACCACTGGTCGATCGGCGGGACCAGCCCCGCGCTCTCACCCGGCAGGCCCGAGCCCGTGCGCTGGCCGAGGCCGAACTTCGTCAACATGTCGGCGAAGCGCTCCGGGCCGACCCGCTGGGCCAGCATCAGGGTGCCGATGTTCGAGGACTTCCCGAAGACACCGGTGGTGGTGTACGGGTCGGTGCCGTGGCCCCAGGCGTCGCGGATGGTGACGCCACCCATGTTGTAGCTGCCCGGAACCTGCAGCACCTCATCGGGATTCGAGAGCCCGAACTCGATGACCGACGCCGCGGTGACGATCTTGTTCACCGAACCCGGCTCGAACGGCGACGTCGCGGGCAGGTTGCCCATCTGCTTGTCGTCCTGCCGGCTCAGTTCCTGTGCCGGGTCGAACGTGTTGTCGTTGGTCATGGCGAGAATCTCGCCGGTCTTCGAATCCAGGACCACCGCCGAGACGTCGTGCGCGCCGGACATGTCCTTGGCCTGCTGCACCTGCTGCTGGACGTAGTACTGGATGTCGTTGTCGAGCGTCAGCTGAATGGTGGCGCCGTTGATGGCGTCGTGCCGGTCCCGGTAGCTGCCGGGGATCACCACACCGTCCGAGCCGCGGTCGTAGGTGACCGAACCGTCGGTGCCGGAAAGCTTTGCGTCGAAGGAGTCTTCGAGGCCGAGCAGACCGTGTCCGTCCCAGCCGATGTCGCCGACGACGTTCGCGGCCAGCGAGCCGCCGGGGTACTGCCGGATGTCCTGCCGCTCGGCGCCGACCTCGGGGTACTTCTTGGTGATCGCGTCGGAGATTGCCGGGTCGACGGCCCGCGCGAGGTAGACGAACGAGTCCCGGCCGGTGATCTTCTTGGCCAGGGTTGCGGCGTCGGGCCGGTTGTTCAGCAGACCGGCCACGCCGACCGCGATCTCATTGAGTCGCTTGTCCGGGTCCGGCGCCGCCGGGGTCTTGGCCTTGGCCTCGGTCAGCTGCTGGCGGATCCGGTTCGGCTGGAAGGTCAGCGCCCGGGCCTCGATGGTGAACGCCAGCTTGGCGTTGTTGCGGTCGACGATGCTGCCGCGCACCGCCTTCTGCACATCGGTGACCTTGAGCTGGCTGGCGGCCTCCGCGCGCAGACCGGCGGCGCGCGGCCCCTGCAGGAAGAACAGCTGCACGGCCGCCGTCAGCAGCACCAGCGCGATGATGATGTTGCCGAGCTTGTGCCGGAACCCGAACGAGCCGGTGCGACCCTCGGGCACGACGGCTTCGCGGGTACGCCGGTCATGGGCCGAATGCGGTTGCGCGGTACGCGGTTTGGCGGCCGGCCGCTTGCGCGGCGCGCCCGTCCGCGCGGCACCGGTCTTGCGGGGTCGCGCGCCGCTCATGCGGGCAGGCCGGGGGCGGGCTGCGCCGGCACCGGGGCCGGAACTGGCAGCGGGGCCGCCGGGGCCGGGGCCTGTGCAACCGGGGCAGGTGCCTGTGCGACCGGCGCCGGTGCGGCCGGCACGGAAAGCGCGGCCTCAGGCTGCAGTACCGGGCCGGGCAGCGTGCCCAGTCCGGGCACCGGGAGCGCCGGCGCTGCCGGCACGGGTGCCGCAAGGGCGGGAGCCGGGACCGGGAGCACCGGAGCCACGGGCGCCGGGCCGTGCACGACCTGCTCCCGCGGGTCGACGACGACGGGCGCCGGCGCGGCGGCCGGAGCCGGAACCGCGCCCGGAACGGCAACAGCCGGAGCCGGGACGCCTGCCGGAGCAGGCACGGGCGCCGCAGCGGGGGCCGGGGCCGGCGCGGCAGCCGGGACCGGCGCCGGAGCGGGGGCCGCTGCGGGCCGTGGGGCGGGCGGAGCCGCTTCGGGCAGTGGCGTGTTCAGCGGTGGCGGCGGTACGCCCTGTGCCGGCTTCGGACTGCCGACCAGCAGCCAGTTGCCGGTGGGATCCTGCACCAGGTGCGCGGTGTCACGTGACGGGATCATGCCGAGGTTGCGCGCCGCGTCGGCCAGCGCCGGCGCGGCCTGCGCGACCAGCACGTCCCGCTCGAGGGCCTCTTTCTGTTGCTGCAGAGCCTGATTGATCTCCTTGGCGCGGCCCAACTCGTACGACCGCTCGGCCGCGGAGGTCGACAGCCACAGCGTGACGCCCAGGCCCATGCCCAGCGCGCCGATGATCAGCACGACGAACGGCACCCGTGCGATCAGCCGCCGCGGGTTGAGGTCCATCTCGGCGATGCGGATGAGCAGGCGCTCCCGCAGCGGGGTGCGAACAACCTTGGGCGCCTTGGCCTTGCGAGCCTTGGCCCGGGCCTTGGCCTGCGAGGCGCTCTTGGGGCGTGACGGCGCAGCTGTCGGCCGGGCAAACGGCGTGGTCTGCGGTCCGGCACCGGTCGGCTTGGACCGCTGCGGCCGGACGTCGCGCTTACCGCGCTTGACGCGCGCGTCAGTCTTGTTGTCGCGCTTGGCTTCCCGTTTGCCACCCTCGCGACGGGACACCGCTTCGTCGGCACCGCGACGCGTGGCACGGCGGCGCGGATCGGGGTCGGAGTCCCGTCGAGCACTGCCGCCGCGTACCGGTGCTGGCCGCTTTGCCATCACAGACCTCCCCTTGTGACAACTTTTTCCAGAGCGCGCAGGCGAACCGACGCGCTACGCGGATTCAATTCGAGTTCGTGTTCATCGGCCCGCTCGGCGCCCCGGGTCAGCGAGGTGAAGAGCGGCTCGTAGCCGGGCAGCTCCATGGGCAGGCCCTCCGGGGTACGCGATGCGATGGCATCGGTGAAGTACCCCTTGACGATTCGATCCTCCAGCGACTGGTACGCCTCGACGGCGATGCGGCCGCCGGGACGCAGTGCGTCCAGCGCGGCGGGAATGGCCGCCCGCAGGCAGTCCAGCTCCCCGTTGACCTCGGTGCGCAGCGCCTGAAACGTCCGCTTGGCCGGATGCCCACCGGTACGACGGGCCGGCGCCGGGATCACCGCGTAGAGCAGCTCGACCAGCTCGGTCGTCGTCGTGAACGGGCGGCGGGCCCGCTCACTGACGATCGCCCGGGCGATCTTCGGCGCGAACTTCTCCTCGCCGTACTCCCGCAGCACGCGGGTCAGCGCCTTGGCGTCGTAGGTGTTCAGGATGTCGGCCGCGGTCAGTCCCGAGCTCTGGTCCATCCGCATGTCCAGCGGCGCGTCCTGCGCGTACGCGAAACCGCGCTCCGCCTGGTCGAGCTGCATCGAGGACACCCCGAGGTCGAACAGGATGGCATCCAATTCTCCTGGGCGGTAACCAGATTGGGTCAGTGCCTCGTCGATGCCGTCGTACGGGGTGTGCACCAGGTGCACCCGGTCACCGAACGGCGCGAGACGCTCCCCCGCCAGCCGCAGCGCGGTCTGGTCGCGGTCCAGGCCGATGAGCGTCACCGCGGGGAACCGCGTCAAGAACGCTTCGGAGTGGCCACCGGCGCCCAGCGTCGCGTCGATCATGACGGCGCCGGCACCGTCGGAGCTGTTGCGCGTGAGCGCGGGGTCCAGCAGCTCGACGCAGCGGTCCAGCAGCACCGGAATGTGCGGACGACGATCGGTCAACGCAACACCCCCAAAAGGCTTCAGCTGGTGGATTTGTGCGGCCCCCGCAGCGAGGTCTCTGTCCGAGTTCGCGAACCTGACGTTGGGGAAGTACGCCAGGGCCGGTTCGGGCAGAGGCCACGCTGCACGGGCCTGCAGGTCAAAGGGTGCTGCCGAGCGCTTCATCGCTTGCCGCGGAGAAGTTCTCTTCGTGAGTTTCTTGGTAGTTCTGCCAGGCCGCGGCATCCCAGATTTCGAGGTAATCCACCGCACCGATCACGACGCACTCCTTGGTCAGGCTCGCGTAGCGACGGTGATCGGCGGACAGCGTGATGCGGCCCTGCGCGTCTGGGTGCTGCTCGTCGGCGCCCGCTGCGAAAACGCGCAGGTCGGCACGAGCGGCGGGATCGTTCCGGGGAGTGCTCGCCACGCGGCGGGCGATCTCTTCTTCGAACTCGGCCCTCGGGTACACGGCGAGGCTGTGATCTGGACTTTTGGCGACCATCAACCCTCCTGCCAGTGCATCGCGGAACTTGGCGGGCAACGTGAGTCGCCCCTTGTCGTCGAGCTTCGGCGTGTAGGTACCCAGGAACATCAGGCACCTCCCACCACTCCGGAGTCCGGTCTCTCCGATGTCCGCCACATTACCCCACAATCCCCCACTTCTCTCCATCTCAAGTCTAAAAATCGCCTTATCTGCCCCACCCGACGCAGCAATCACGCCGAATCAGAGGTGGAGGGCGGCCTCAAAGAGCCTGGATGTGCGCCAAAATCGCAGCTTGAGGCGCCCGTGGGAGTTTGGTGGGGCATTGTGGGGAACCGCGGAGCACAGTCCCTGGAAAATCGCGGCGTGCATCGCCGCCGGCAAATTTCGCTACCAGCCCGGCGTGTCGCGCGTCACACCGCCGCGGGGCGCGTCAACAAATAAAAACAGGGGCAGCCGAATCGGCTACCCCTGCGTCACGCCTGCGCGTCTAGTCGTCGAACCTGCGACGGAACCGGTCTTCCATGCGGTTGGTGAACGAGTTGCCGGCCCGGGCCCGCTTGGACTTGCCGCCCGACGGCGCCGACTTCTCCTTGGAGAGCACGCGCGGCCCGGTCACGGCGAAAACCGCACCGGCAAACATCACCACGAAACCGATGACGCTCAGGATCGGCAGCTGGTTGATCCACAGAATCCGAAAGGCCACACCCAGCACCAGCAACGCCAGACCCAGGACGAACAGCCCCGCGCCTTGCAGTCGCCGTCGCGCCGACGGCGCGTGCAGCGTGCCGCCCCGGACGCTCGAAGCGAACTTCGGGTCCTCGGCGTACAGCGCACTCTCGATCTGGTCGAGCATGCGCTGCTCATGATCGGAGAGTGGCATCCGCGCCTCCCAACTCACACCGCTGCCCGCAGCGGCTCCTGACGTCTGCACCCGTGGTCACGGATACCTAACAGTCATGATACGAGGTCACACAGACACGTACCACATACTTCAGACTCCCGAATTGTAAGACTGGGACGTCGGCCGGGCGACAGCGCCTGTTCAGCAACCCGACACAATCGTTCCCACCGACCTCTCAAGACTTCTCTGCGGCACCGAAAGGCTCACACTGTGGCGACGCTCCTGACCGATCTGTCGCCGGCTGACATGCAGCTCCGCCTCGACGACGCGTTGTCGGTGTACGTCGACGCGATGCGCTACCCGCGGGGCACCGAACGCCAGCGGGCCGCGATGTGGCTGGAACACACCCGCCGCGAAGGCTGGACGGGAGTCGCGGCGTTCGACGTGCCCACCGCCGACGAAGAGCCGGAGTCGGCCCTGCGGTCCGCCCCCATGCTCGGGGTCGCCTACGGGTACCGCGGCGCGCCCGATCAGTGGTGGTACCAACAGGTCGCTACGGGCCTGCGGCACGTCGGCACCCCCAGCGAACGCATCGGCCAGTTGATGGACGGATACTTCGAACTCACCGAGCTGCACATCCACCCGCGGGCCCAGGGGCAGGGACTCGGCGAGGCGCTCACCCGCCGACTGCTCGCCGGCGCCACGGAATCCCACGTCCTGCTGTCGACGCCGGAGATCACCGGCGAAGACAACCGGGCCTGGAAGCTGTACCGCCGGCTCGATTTCCACGACGTCATGCGCAGCTACTTCTTCCCGGGTGATCCACGGCCGTTCGCCATTTTGGGCCGGGCCCTGCCACTGTGATCCATCCGGCGTGCCGCTGTCCCTGCCGCGATCTGGCACGATAACGGCGTGAACCGCCGCCGCCACCTGCGCGCCTTGCTGCTGTTTCTGATGCTGCTCCCCCTGGCCGTCGGCTGCGTGCGCGTCCACACCTCGCTCACCATCTCGCCCGACGACCGGGTGTCCGGTCAGATCGTGGCCGCCGCGAAGGCCAAGAACGCGGACGACAAGGGTCCTCAGCTGACCAACAACCTGCCGTTCGCCCAGAAGGTGGTGGTCTCGGACTACCACAAGGACGACTACGTCGGCTCCGAGGCGGTGTTCTCGGACCTGAACTTCTCCGAGGTGCCGCAGCTGGCCAACCTCAGCCGGGACTCGGCCGGTGCCGACATCTCCCTGCGCCGCGCCGGTGACCTGGTGATCCTCGAAGGTCGCGTCGACCTGACGACGCTGAGCGACCCGGACTCCGACGTGACGCTGTCGGTGGCGTTCCCCGGCGACGTCACGTCGACCAACGGCGAGCGGGTGGCCAGCGACATCGTCCAGTGGAAGCTCAAGCCCGGCGTCGTGACCACCATGAAGGCCCAGGCCCGCTACACCGACCCGAGCGCGCGCTCCTTCACCACGGCCGCCATCTGGATGGCCATCCTGGCCTTCGCGGTCGCCGGCGTGATCGGCGGCGTCGCCTACTGGAGCCGCGACCGATCCCCCAAGTTGGCCGCGGTGTCCGATGAGTGACTTTGTCACTGTGTCCGACCGCCGACTCGGCACCCTCTAATCTGGATGCACCATTTCGGGGTCAGGAGAGGGGACGCGCGCTGAGCGTCGATGCCGCAGGTCCGTCGGCTGGCGAGCTGGCGAATGCCATCACAGATCAACTGCGCGACTATCTCGCCGAACGCCGGCGGGACAGCGCCTACATCGGTGACGCCTACGCCGATGTGACCGGAGCACTCGAAGAGTTCGTCCTGCGCGGCGGCAAGCGCGTCCGCCCGGCCTTCGCGTACTGGGGCTGGCGTGCCGTCGCCCCCGACCCCGGCCTCCCGGCCGACCCGGCGGTCCTGCGCCTGTTCTCCGCATTGGAACTGCTGCAGGCCTGCGCCCTGGTGCACGACGACGTCATCGACTGTTCGGCGACCCGCCGAGGCCTGCCCACCGTGCACCGGCTGTTCGCCGAGCGGCACCGCCAGCAGGGCTGGCGCGGTTCGTCCGAGCAGTTCGGGCTGTCCGCGGCCATCCTGCTCGGCGACCTGGCCCTGTCCTGGGCGGACGACATCGTCGCGAACGCCGACCTGTCCGCCGACGCCCGCCGGCGCGTCAACGAGGTGTGGGCGCACATCCGCACCGAGGTCCTCGGCGGCCAGTACCTCGACATCGTCGCCGAATCCAGCGGCGCCGACACCGTGGCCTCGGCCATGAACGTGAACCTCTACAAGACCGCGTCGTACACCGTCACCCGGCCGTTGCAGCTGGGCGCCGCAGCGGCCGCCGACCGGCCCGACGTCCAGAAGATCTTCCACGCGGTCGGCACCGACCTCGGCATCGCATTCCAGCTGCGCGACGACGTGCTCGGGGTGTTCGGTGACCCGGCCGTCACCGGCAAGCCGTCGGGCGACGACCTGCGCTCGGGCAAGCGCACCGTGCTGCTGGCCGAGGCCGTGGAACTGGCCGAGAGCTCCGACCCGGCCGCGGCGGCCCTGCTGCGCGACCTGATCGGCACGGATCTGACCGACGCCCAGGTCGGCGAACTCTGCGGCGTGATCGAGGCCGTCGGCGCACTGAGCGCCGTCGAGGAGCGCATCACGCTGCTCACCCAGCGTGGACTGGACGCCCTCGCCGCGGCCCCCATCGACGACGGCGCCAAGGCCGGACTCACCGAACTCGCCCGGCGGGCGTCCAACCGGTCCGCGTAGGCCACGATGTCGACTTCGACCACGGCTCCCGGGGCGCTGGCCCGGCTCACCGCCTTCGGACGGTCCGACGAGGGCCGCCCCGCGCTGCTCGGCTTCGCCGGCGCCATCCTGATCGCCCTCGGCGGCCTCGGCGCCGGCAGCACCCGGCAGCACGATCCCCTGCTCGAGTCGATGCACCTGTCGTGGTTCCGGTTCGGCCACGGGCTGGTGCTGTCGTCGATCCTGCTGTGGACCGGCGTCGCCCTGATGCTGATCGCCTGGCTCGCGCTGGGCCGGCGCGTCGTGGACCGCACCGCGACCGATTACACGATGATCGCGACGACCGGCTTCTGGCTCGCGCCGCTGCTGCTGAGCGTGCCGGTGTTCAGCCGCGACACCTACTCCTACCTGGCGCAGGGCGCCCTGCTGCGCGACGGGCTGGACCCCTACCTCGTCGGGCCGGTCGACAACCCGAACTCGTTGCTGGACAACGTGAGTCCGATCTGGACCACCACCACCGCGCCCTACGGGCCGGCATTCATCCTGGTGGCCAAGTTCGTCACCATGATCGTCGGCGACCACGTGGTCGAGGGCACCATGCTGCTGCGGCTGTGCATGCTGCCCGGCCTGGTCATGCTGATCTGGGCAGCGCCCCGCGTCGCCCGCCACGTCGGCGCCAACAGCGCTGCCGCCCTGTGGATTTGCGTCCTCAACCCGCTGGTGATCATCCATCTGATGGGCGGCGTCCACAACGAGATGCTGATGGTCGGCCTGATGATGGCCGCCATCGCGCTGACGTTCGAACGGCATCCCATCGCCGGCGTCAGCCTGATCGCGCTCGCGGTGGCGGTGAAAGCCACCGCGGGACTGGCACTTCCGTTCATGGTGTGGGTCTGGATGCGCCAGTTGCGCGAACGCCACCCGTGGGGTCAGGTCCGCGCGTGGCTGGTGGCCACCGCGGCGTCAGGGGTGATCTTCACCGTGGTGTTCGCCGTGGTGACGGTGGCGGCCGGGGTCGGGCTCGGCTGGCTGACGGCACTGGCCGGTTCGGTGAAGATCGTCAACTGGCTGACCATTCCGACGGCGGTGGCCAACCTGATCCATGCCATCGGCGGACTGTTCACCACCGTCAGCTTCTACGCGGTGCTCGACGTCACCCGCATCATCGGCATCGCGATCATCGCCATCTCACTTCCCCTGCTGTGGTGGCGATTCCGGCACACCGACCGGGAAGCGCTGATCGGCATCGCACTGGTGATGGCCGTCGTGGTGCTGTTCGTGCCGGCCGCGCTGCCCTGGTACTACACCTGGCCGCTGGCGATCGTCTCGGCGCTGGCGCAGAGCCGGTCGGCCGTCGCCGCGATCGCCGGGTTCTCGACCTGGATCATGGTGATCTTCAAACCCGACGGATCGCACGGCATGTACTCGTGGTTACACGTCATCCTGGCAACGGGATGCGCTGTGGCGGCCTGGTATTCGCTGGCGCACGCACCCGAACAGGCCGAGCAGCCGGAGTCCGCCAAGCCTGCCGGCAGCGCCGCCTAGACATTCCGGGCCCGCGTCCCCTCACCGTCGATGCCCCACGCGACGATTCGAGCGGGAGTGATCCGGATGATGTCGCCGGTCAGGCCGCCGTCCGTGCTGCCCGCTCCGGGCAGGACTTGCGCCGCGCCCCTGATCTCGATGCCCTGTGCCCGCGGTGGCGTCACCGAGTGCACCTCGTCGACGATGAACGCCACCTTCGGATTGGCGATCACGTTGCGCCACTTCTGCGTTGCGGCGAGTGCGTGGCCGACGATGTCGATGGTCCCGTCAGGGCCGAGGTGTACGCCGACGGGCCGGATCTGCGGCTGGCCGCCGGGTCCGATGGTGCTGAGCCGGCCGATCGGTTGTGCTAGCAGAAAGTGCCGCTCGGCCACGGTGAACGTCATGGTCACGCCTTCCGGGCGACGACGAGATGGCCGGGCAGCCGCACGCTGTCCGCGCCGGTGCCGGCCTGCAGCCGTGCGGGCCGGATGCTCTCCACCTGCCAGTGCTGCGAGACGACCTGCCGCAGTTCGTCTTCCGTGAACTGGGTGGGTCCCGGGCCGTCGTGATCGCCGAATGCGCCGGTGCCGAAGGCCAGGATGTAGAACGTGGCGCCGGGTGCCGCCGCGTGGTGCGCGGACCGCAGGTAGCCGTCACGTAGGTCGGCGGGCAGGGCGTGCAGCAGGCCGCTGTCGAAGATGGTCCCGAAGCGACTGTCGTGGCCGGTGAACGCGCTGATGTCCGCCTGCTCGAAAGTGGCTGTGCGCAAACCCCGTTCGGCCGCGGCCGCCGTGGCCGCCGCGACGGCCGTCGGGGTCAGGTCGATGCCGTGCACGGTGTGGCCCCGCGCCGCCAGGGCCAGCGCGAGCTCGGCGTAGCCGCAGCCGGCGTCGAGCACCTCGCCCTGAACGACCCCGTCCTCGTCGATCAGTGCGGCGAACTCCGGCTGCGGCTCGCCGATGTTCCATGCGGGCGCCTCGTCGTTGCGGTAGGCGCCGTCCCAGTCGATCACATTTCCTCCTCATCGAATGTCCGCCACAATAACGCACCGCGTGTTTACTTTTGTTCCTGAGAGGATGTGACCATGACGGCAGCGACCCCCGCGCGCAAGGGCCAGCGCACGCGGCAGCGGATTCTGCTGGCCGCGCGAAAGGTGTTCGCCGAGGCCGGCTACGAGAAAGCCACCATCCGGGGTATCGCCGAACTGTCCGGCGTCGACAAGGCGTCGGTGATCAAGCACTTCGGCAGCAAGCAGGACCTGTTCGACGAAGCCGTGCAGTGGACCGTGCCCGTGGACGAGTTGACCACCGCCGATCCCGCGCAGACCGCACAGAACTTCCTGCAGGGCATGCTCAACGCCTGGGCAGCTGATCCGGACGGCCCCATGGCGGTACTGCTGCGCACCGCGATGACCAGCCGGGACGCACTGGAGTTGCTACGGACTCAGGTGACCGAACAAGCCGTCACATCCGTCGCAGCGACCATCGACGGGCCCGACGCCCGGCTGCGGGCGGCGCTGCTGAGCGCGGTACTGATGGGCATAGCGAGCCAGCGCTACCTGCTGCAGTTCCCCGACCTGGCCGCCGCGTCCGACGACGACATCGTGCGGATCATGGCGCCGGTGCTGGGTGGGCTGTTGTCGCCCGACGAGGTCTAGTAACCCATAGCCTGGGCGCGCCGCAGCACTTCCCTGGCCTGATGCGAATGCAGCGCGTCGACCGGCCGCGCGTTGGTGGTGCGTTCGGTGCTGCCGTCACGCGTCAGCGTCAGTGACTCGTCGGCGGTGAACAACCAACGCACGATGTCGGTTTCGTGGTAGCCACCGTCGCGCAGCACGACCAGCAGGCCCGGCAGCTGCTTGACCACATGCCCCTTGTCGTCGAAGAAGATCTTGGGCACCACGATGGCACCGTTCCGGCGCACTCCGAGGAGGTGTCCGTCCCGCAACTGCTGGTGCACCTTCGTCACCGGAATACCAAGCATCGATGCCACTGCGGGAAGGTCGTAGACCGCTTCATCGGGATCGATAACGTCCTCGGCGGCCGGAATGCTGCTCACCCAGGAGATTCTAGAGCCGTACGATTGCCAGGTGCAGCCATCCCGACGACCGGACCCACTGATCGGTGCGGTGCTGGACGGGCGCTACCGCGTGGACGCACCCATCGCCAGTGGCGGCATGTCCACGGTGTACCGCGGGCTGGACACCCGGCTCGACCGCCTGGTGGCACTCAAGGTCATGGATTCGCGGTACTCCGGCGATCAGCAGTTCCTGACCCGCTTCCAGCGCGAGGCCCGCGCCGCCGCCGGACTGAAAAGCCCTGGGCTGGTTGCGGTTTACGACCAGGGATTCGACGGTCGGCACCCGTTCCTGGTGATGGAACTCGTCGAGGGCGGGACGCTGCGCGAGTTGCTGCGCGAACGTGGCCCGATGCCCCCGCACGCCGTGGCGGCCGTGCTGGCCCCGATGCTCGACGGTCTGGCGGTGGCCCACCAGGCGGGCCTGGTGCACCGCGACATCAAGCCCGAGAACGTGCTGATCTCCGACAGTGGCGAGGTCAAGATCGCCGACTTCGGGCTGGTGCGCGCTGTCGCTGAGGCCAAGATCACGTCGACGAGCGTCATCCTCGGCACCGCGGCGTACCTCTCCCCCGAACAGGTCAGCACCGGTGACGCCGACCCGCGGAGCGACGTCTACTCCGTCGGCATCCTGGCCTACGAACTCCTGACCGGCACGACACCGTTCACCGGCGACAACCCCCTCAGCGTCGCGTATCAGCGACTCGATCAGGACGTGCCGCCGCCGAGCACGGCAATCGCCGGTGTGCCAAAGCAATTCGACGACCTGGTGGCCTGCGCGACGGCCCGCACGGCCGACGACCGCTACCTCGACGCCGGCGACATGGCGGCCGAGCTCGCCGCGATCGTCGCCGATCTGGGATTGCCCGAGTTCCAGGTGCCGGCACCGACGAATTCGGCGCAGCACACCGCCGCGGCAGCCCAGCGCGGTCGCGCGGAACGCACCACGGTGGCGACCGGCCGGGCCGCGGCACCGAAAGCTGCGCCGCAGCACACCCTTCAGTTCACGATGGACCCGGCGATGGACCCCGCGCTGCTCGAATCACCCGCGGTGGCAAAGCAATTCGCCGGCATCGACCTCGACGACTTCGCCTGGGCTCGGCAGCGCTCGCGCCGTGCGGTGCTGTTCTGGCTCATCGCGATCCTGACGCTCACCGCGTTGGTCGCCGCCGGAGCCTGGACGCTCGGCACCAATATCGACGGGTTGTTCTAGAACGCCGAATGGCCGCCTACTGCGCGGATTTCTCGTCGAGAATCGCGCGGTAGGTGGCCACCGGTGAGCGGGGCTAGTCGCGGAGCATCTCCGCGACCAGGAACGCCAACTCCAGGCTCTGCTGGGTGTTCAGGCGCGGGTCGCAGGCCGTCTCGTAGCGGCCGGCCAGGTCGTCGTCCGAGATGTCCTGCGCGCCACCGAGACATTCGGTGACGTTCTCGCCGGTGATCTCGACGTGGATGCCGCCCGGGTGCGTGCCCAGCGCGCGGTGCACCTCGAAGAAGCCCTGCACCTCGTCGACGATGCGGTCGAAGTGCCGGGTCTTGTAGCCCGTCGAGCTCTCGTGGGTGTTGCCGTGCATGGGGTCGCACTGCCAGATGACCTGGTGGCCAGAGGCCTCCACCTTCTGGATGATGCCCGGCAGCACGTCGCGCACCTTGCCGTTGCCCATCCGGCTGACCAGCGTGAGCCGGCCCGGAATGTTGTGCGGGTCAAGGCGTTCCACGTACTCGACGGCCATCTCGGGCGTCGTGGTCGGGCCGATCTTGATGCCGATGGGGTTGGCGATGGTCTCCACGAACGCGATGTGCGCGTGGTCGAGCTGACGGGTGCGCTCGCCGATCCAGACGTAGTGCGCCGACAGGTCGTACAGGCGCGGTTCATCGAACTCGGTGGACAGCCGCAGCATCGCGCGCTCGTAGTCGAGCACCAGGGCCTCGTGGCTGGCGTAGATCTCGGCGGTCTGCAGGTTGC
Organism: Mycobacterium sp. SMC-16; assembly: GCF_046250085.1. Lineage (NCBI taxonomy): Bacteria > Bacillati > Actinomycetota > Actinomycetes > Mycobacteriales > Mycobacteriaceae > Mycobacterium > Mycobacterium sp. SMC-16. The sequence goes on along the minus strand of NZ_CP176427.1, from coordinate 2,139,774 downwards.
GGTCGTTGACGCCGCAGGCCGTCATGAAGTTCAGGCCACGGTCGATCTCGGCGGCCAGCGCCTCGTACCGGGCACCCGCCGGCGACGTGCGGACGAACTCACGGTTCCACTCGTGCACCTGCTGCAGCGACGCCAGACCCGACGACGTCAGCGCGCGCACCAGGTTCATCGCGGCGCTCGCGTTGGCGTAGGCCCGCACCAGGCGCGACGCGTCGTGCACGCGCACCGCGGGGTCCGGGTCGAAGCCGTTGACCATGTCACCGCGGTAGGACGTCAGGCCCAGCGAGTCGGTGTCCGACGAGCGCGGCTTGGCGTACTGCCCCGCGATGCGGGCCACCTTGACCACCGGCATGCTGGCGCCGTACGTCAGCACGACGGCCATCTGCAGCAGGGTCCGGATGTTGGCCCGGATGTGCGGCTCGGTGTTGTCGACGAACGTCTCGGCGCAGTCGCCGCCCTGCAGCAGGAACGCCTTGCCCTGCGCTACGTCGGCCAGCTGCAGCTTGAGCTTCTCGATCTCGGACGGCACGGTGATGGGCGGCACGCTCTCGAGCACCTTGCGCATCGCAGCCGCCTGGTCCGCAGGCCAGCTGGGCTGCTGCGCGGCCGGACGGGACAGCGCGTCGGCAAGGCGGGTGCGCAGGTCCTCGGGCAGCGGGGGCAGCTCGGGCAGCTGGTCGATGGGTACGTCGACGGTCCAGTTCACGTGTCTATGGTACCGGCGCCGACCAGCGACTATTTACCCGCCAATTCGGCCACCGATCGACGGATTGGGGACCACCGGGAGAAAACCGGGCCCGGTGCGCGACTATTGACGATGTGGAGTGCGAGATTGCCCGGGAGGCGCTGTCCGCGCGCATGGACGGCGAGCACGAGCCCGTCCCCGCGCGCCGCGTCGACGAGCACCTGGCGTCCTGCCCGGAATGCCGGCAGTGGCAGGACGAGCTGAACAGCCAGATGGACGTGTTGCGTGGGCTGATCGCCGCCGACCGGACCCGGATGACCGCGGTGACCGATTCGGTCTCGCAACCCGCCCTGCCCGAAACCCGCGACGGCCTCGACTGGGTGCGCATCGCCCTCGCGGTGGTGGGCGGCATCCAGATCGTCCTAGCCGTCCTGCAGGCGGCGGGTGTCAGCATCGGCGTGCACGTCGGCCATTCGATGGGCGGGCATGTGGTCAACGAGTCGACGGCCTGGTCCGTCGCGCTCGGCGTCGCCATGCTGGTCGCCGCCGCCCGTCCCGCCGCGGCCATGGGTCTGGCCATCGTCGGCGGGGTTTTCACCCTCGTGCTCACCGGTTACGTCGTCGTCGACGGACTGACCGGAGCGGTCGGCGCGGTCCGCATGCTGAGCCATCTGCCGGCGCTGGCCGGCGTGGTGCTGACCGTGCTGGTGTGGCGCCGCCACACCCTCGAACCGCCACGGCCGGACCGCGACGCGGCCCCCACGCTCGACGACATCACGCTGCCGGACAACGCCTCCCGCGGCCGCCGCCGGGGCCACCTGTGGCCCACCGACGGCAACGCCGCCTAGACCAGCACGCCGAACATGATTGCCATCCCGGCCGCCGCCATGGCCTGACAGGCCACGGCGAACCACAGCCGGGCCGGGACGTCGGGCCGCTCCTGCCGCACCGCGAAGTAGCGGATGGCCCACCACAATGCGGCGGCCCCGAACATCGCGGTGAGCGCCCAGTTCACGGCGTCCACCCACGCCGCCGGGTGCCCGCAGCCGCCCATCGGCCCCGGATGCGCCGTCGTCCCGGACATGTCCATGCCCGGCATGGACGGCATCGACGACGCCGACTGCGGCGCGTCGGCAGCGGTTCCGGTGCACTGCCCGGGCAGCACCCGCCCGTCCATCACGGCGTACATCCACGCCATCGCCAGCATCATCACCGCGTGATAGCCGTCGGCGACCCGGTGGCCGGCGCGCACCGCCAGGACCACGACGAACCAGCCGGCCGCCAGCAGGAAGAACACCATCGGCGGCCGGTTCGGCACACCCATCCCCGCCGGCCACGCCATGACCAGCATCGCCACCGCCATCAACAGGTGCAGCGCGCGGCTCGTCTGGTCGATCCAGGCCCGGTCCGCACGGGCCGTGACGAGGGCATAGACGCACTGCGCCGCGCTCAGCACGAACAGCCCGGTCACGAACAACCGGAGCCAGATGTCGGCGATCACTTGGCCGCCCGCCGCCGCTGCCGCCAGCCCAGTGCCACGTCGACCGCGACGAACAGGGCCAGCGTGAGGCCGAACAACGGGGCGAAATAGCCGACGCCACTGAGAACGAGCACCAGCAGCGCCGCCTCATGGGGCCGCAGCGCCGACAGCGCGCCGCGCCGTTGTCCGGTCGGGAGGGCGAACCCGTCCCCGCGGGTCGGGCGGCGGCGCCACCACATGCGGTAGCCCAGCAGGATCGCGACGATCATCGCGAGGGCGACCGCGATCAGCGCCAGCTGGTTGACCAGGCCGAACAGGATGCCCATGTGCAGGTCGATGACCCAGTCGGTCATCTTGGCCATGAGCGGCCACTCGGCGAAGTCCAACCGCGAGGTCACCGTGCCCGTGGCGGGGTCGACGACGATGGCGTCGTACTGCGTCGGCCAATCACGCTTGCGCTCGGCGACCTGCCAGCCCTGGCCCGCCGTCGACGGCGGATACATCCACATCGGGGTCCGCAGGTGCGCGTCATGGGCGACCCGCAGCGCCGCGTCGGCCCCGCGCAGCGCGGTGGCCTCGTCCAACGCCGCCCCGGCGGTCTGCCCCGGCAGCGCGGTGTCGACGGACGGGCTGGTCCAGCTCAGCTGCGTCCGCAATTGTGCGACGTTCTCCCCCGCGAACCGCGACCACGTCATTCCCGACACCGCCAGCAGCGCCACCGCCGCGAGGATCCAGACCCCCAGGGTGCCGTGCCACGACAGCAGCCGGCGCCGCCCGGTCGCCCGCACATCCGGGACGACGAGCCGGCGCGGCTGTCCCCGGTTGTGCCCGATCCACAGCAGCAGGCCGACGCCGGCGATCACCCACGACCAGCTCGCGGCCAGTTCGCTGTAGTTACGGCCGAAGGCGCCGAGGTGCAGGTTGCGGTGCAGTTCGTCGAACCAGGACCGCACCGGCAGCCACTGGCCGTAGGTGGTCAGGGCGCCGCGGATCGCGCCGGTGTACGGGTCGATGAACACCGTGCGCGCGTAGTCGGCGGGGACGTCGTCGACCGCGAGCGTCACCTGCGTCGTCTCGTCGGCCGCGGCGGGCGGCCGGATGCTGGTGACGGTGCCCTCCGGGTGCGCGGCCCGGACGGCTGCCAGCTGGGCTGCCAGCGGCAACTGGCGGTCGCCGACGTGGTCGACGGTGAGTTCGTGCCGGTACACCGCGCTGTCGATCTGCGGGATCACCGCATACAGCAGACCGGTGACGGCGGCGATCAGGATGAACGGCGCGACGAACAGGCCGGCGTAGAAGTGCAGCCGCAGCAACGCCGGGCGAAAACGCTTCCACGCCGAGGGGTCGGCCGCGACGGCAACGTCCGACTCGGGCAGTTGGGTAGGACTCACAACTTGTATTGGTCGGCCCGCGGCGCCAGGAGTTCCTGCGCCCGGAAAATTTCTACGACACCTGGTCGTAGACTGGGCGTGATCAGTTCTTCAGGTGGAAGGCCGGTATTTCGATGGGCTCGGACCGGGCGGACGGGTTGGCTACAGGGCGAGCTACGCGACGGGGCCAACTCTTGCCGCTGTTGGGTTATCTGGCCGCGGTCGCCGCCCTGGTCACCTACGCCCTCATCTCGGGCGATCAGCGCTTCGTCGCCACGGGCGACAGCTACCCCGGCACGTTCACCTCGTGCGCCGAACCGGTGGGCTACTTCACGGCAATCCTCGCCGCCGCGGTCTGTCTCGGCGGCCTGCTGTACGTCGTCACCACGGCGCGCCCCGACGCCAAAGGCGTCATCGACCCGCCCGCCTTCCGCATCCACCTTGTGCTGGAACGGGTTTCGCTGGTCTGGCTGGTGGCCTCCGCGTTCATGGTCGTGGTGCAGGCGGCGACCGACGCCGGTGCCCCGGCACTGCGACTGGTGGAGAGCGGCCGGCTGGGCGAAGCCATCGGTGCGTCCGAGATGGCCCGTGGCTGGATCGTCGCCACCCTGTGCGCCGCGGTCGTGGCGCTGACGCTGCGGTTCAGCGTGCGGTGGATCGCCATGGTCGTGCTGTTGCTCCCGAGCGTGATCGGCGTCCTGGCGCTGCCGGTGACCGGCAACGCCAGCGAAGGGCCCGACCACGACTACACGACCAGCGCGGTCATCGTGTTCGCGGTGGCACTGGCGGTGCTGGCCGGCACCAAGATCGCGGCCGTCGTCAGTCCGCCGGCCGCCGACCTCTACCGGCGCGTGCTCATCATCCAGGTGGCCTGCGGCACCGTCGCGCTGATCTACGGCGTGCTGCTGCTGGCCGAACAGCTCGGGCCCCCCGGCCTGACGGGCAGCGGCTACGGGCGGTGGGCGATCGTCGCCGCGATCGCGCTGGCGGCGTCGTGGATCACCGATGCCGCGGCGCTGCGCCGCGCCAAGCCGTCCCGGCTGGCCACCTGCCTGCCCGCGATCACCGCGCTCGCCGCGGTGTCCGCCATGGCGGTGCAGACCGCACCGCGCCTGCTGCACCACAAGTACACGACGTGGGACGTCTTCCTCGGCTACGAACTGCCCGACCCGCCGAATGTGGTTCGGCTGCTGACGGTCTGGCGGTTCGACACGTTCATCGGCATCGGCGCGCTGGTCCTTGCCGGCGCGTATCTGTACGCGTACCTGAAGCTGCGGCGCCGCGGCGACGAGTGGCCGGCGGGCCGGTTGCTCGCGTGGCTGATCGGCTGCGCGGTGCTGCTTTTCACCAGCAGCTCGGGGGTGCGGGCCTACGGCTCGGCGATGTTCAGCGTGCACATGGGCGAGCACATGACGCTCAACATGTTCGTCCCCGTCCTGCTGGTGCTGGGCGGCCCGGTGACCCTGGCGCTGCGCGCCCTGCCCCCGGCGGGAGAGGGTGCCCCGCCCGGACCGCGCGAATGGATCCTGTGGCTCGTGCACTCGAAAGTCACGGCCGCACTGTCGAATCCGATCGTCGCGTTCGTGCTGTTCGTCGCGTCGCTGTACGCGGTGTACTTCACCCCGATCTTCAACACGCTGGTCCGCTACCACTGGGGCCACGAGTTGATGAGCGTGCACTTCCTGCTGGTCGGCTACCTCTTCTACTGGGGCATCATCGGCATCGACCCGGGCCCCAAGCGCCTACCGTTCCTGGGTCGGCTCGGATTGTTGTTCGCGGTCATGCCTTTTCACGCGTTCTTCGGCATCGCGACCATGACCATGACCGACACCATCGGCGGGCCGTTCTACAAGTTCGTCGGCCTGCCGTGGCTGTCCAGCATCGGTGCCGACCAGCACCTCGGCGGCGCCATCGCGTGGGGCTCGAGCGAACTGCCGGTGATCCTGGTGGTCATCGCCCTCGTGGCGCAGTGGGCCCGGCAGGATCGCCGCGCCGCCTCCCGTGCCGACCGGCACGCCGACGCGGACTACGCCGACGACGACCTGGATGCCTACAACGCGATGCTGCGCGAACTGGCCCGCCAGCGCGGCCAGCAGTAACCCCGCCGTCAACCAGGGATTTGTGCACGATTTTCCGCGGCACGCGCGGAAAATCGTGCACAAATCACTTGAAGTTGCGCAGGCGCAGGCTGTTCGACACCACGAAGAACGACGAGAAGGCCATCGCCGCGCCCGCGATCAGCGGGTTGAGCAGCCCGGCCGCCGCCACCGGGATGGCGGCGATGTTGTAGCCGAAGGCCCACACCAGGTTCATCTGGATGGTGCGCATGGTCGCCTTGGCCAGGTCGAGGGCCTGCGGCACCGAATCCAGGCTATCGCGGACCAGGATGATGTCGGCGGCGCCGATCGCGACGTCCGTGCCGCGGCCGATCGCCAGACCCAGATCCGCGCAGGCCAGCGCCGGGCCGTCGTTGATGCCGTCACCGACCATCGCGACCATGCGGCCGCGGTCGCGCAGCTGCTGGATGACGTCGACCTTGCCGTCCGGCAGCACGTCGGCGATGACGTCGTCGATCCCCACCGCGGCACCCACCGCGGCGGCGGCCGCGGGGTTGTCGCCCGTCAGCAGGATGGTCTTCAGACCACGCTCGTGCAGCGCCGCGATGGCGCCCGCCGCCGATTCGCGCACCGCGTCAGCGACCGCGATGGCACCACACAGCTCGTCGTCGACGGCCACGAAAACGACTGTCTCGCCGCGGGATTCGGCGCCGCGCCGCGCTTCGGCGAGGGCCGCGGGCACCGCGGCACGGCCAGCTGCCCAGGACGGCTTGCCGATGCGTACCTCGCGCTCCCCCACGGTGCCGACGACACCGCGACCGGGAACGGCCTGGAAATCGGTGACGGCCTCATGCTCGGGCGCTGCCGTGGTGATGGCCACCGCGACGGCGTGCTCGGACGCCGATTCGACGGCCGCGGCGAGAGCCAGGACGTCCTCGTCTGCCCAGCCGTCGACGGCGGTGACCGCGGTGACGGCCAGGTGCCCGGTGGTCAGGGTGCCGGTCTTGTCGAAGACGACGGTGTCGACGGCCCGAATCGCCTCGAGCGACCGGTGCCCCTTGAGGAAGATGCCGAGCTGGGCACCGCGTCCGGACGCCACCATCATCGCCGTCGGCGTGGCCAGGCCCAGCGCGCACGGGCAGGCGATGACCAGGACCGCCAGCGCGCAGGCGAACACCTTGTCCGGGCCCGCGCCCGCCAGGGCCCAGCCCAGCGCGGTCAGTGCGGCAATGGCGAAGACGCACGGCACGAACACCGAGGCGATGCGGTCGGCCAGGCGCTGCGACTCGGCCTTCTGCGCCTGCGCTTCCTCGACCAGCCGCACCATGCCGGCGAATTGGGTGTCGGCGCCGACGGCCGCGGCCTCCACGATCAGGCGTCCGTCGAGCACGATCGTGCCGCCGATGACGCTGCTGCCGGGCATCGCCCGGACCGGCTTGGCCTCACCCGTCATCACGCTGGTGTCGACGGCGGCCGAGCCCTCGACCACGAGTCCGTCGGCCGCGATCGTCTGACCGGGCCGCACCACGAACTTCTGCTGTTCGGCGAGCTCCTCGGCGGGGATCACCATCTCGGTGCCGTCGGCCAGCAGGATCGTGACGTTCTTCGCGCTCAGTGCCGCGAGCGCCCGCAGCGCACTGCCCGCCTTGGACTTGGCGCGGGCCTCGAAATAGCGTCCCGCCAACACGAACACCGTGACGCCGGCCGCGACCTCGAAGTAGATCGCGTCACTGCCGACCAGGGCCTGCCAGATGCCGGTGGCCTCGGTGGCGTGGTGTCCGAAGAACACCGTGTAGAGCGACCAGACCGTGGCGGCGGACACGCCGACCGAGATCAGGGTCTCCATGGAAACCGCGCGATTGCGGGCATTGCGCAACGCGACGCGGTGGAACGGCCAGGCGGCCCACGTGACGACCGGCAGCGCCAGCGCGGTGAGCACCCACTGCCAGCCGGTGAAACGGGTGCTGGGGACGACGGCGAACATCACCGACAGATCGGCGAGCGGGACGAACAGCACCGCGGCCACCAGCAGGCGGCGCAGCAGATAGTGGGCGTGCGAGAGGTCCTCGTCGTCGCGGTCGCCGGTGATCACCCCGGAGCGGGGCTCGGCTTCGTAGCCGGCTTTGCGGATCGCATCGCACAGATCGGAATCGGCAACCTCGGGAAGGGCGTCGACCGTGGCGACGCGGGTCCCGAAGTTCACCGAGGCGCGAACCCCCGGCATCTTGTTGAGCGTCCGCTCGACCCGCGCGGAGCAGGCGCCGCACGTCATACCGGTCACGTCGAGCTGCACCCGGCGCGCAGCCGCACTGTCATCGGCAGCTGCGGCAGCGTCGACCGCGCTGCCGACCACTGTGCTGGCCGTCATCATCCTCCTATTGTCCCCGGCGGAGCCGAGGTACCCAAAAACATTGGTCGGACGTGCCCGGCTGTGAGTTCCCGGCACTCGTCACATATGGTCGGGCCGTGAACAGCCGCGGCGACGACGACGAGGTGACCCGCCTGGCACTGGCGGCCGGCCGGGGCGATCGCGCCGCATTGGAGCAGTTCATCAAGGCTACCCAGCGCGATGTCTGGCGCACCGTCGCCTATCTCGACGAGCCCGGCAGCGCCGACGACCTGACCCAGGAGACCTACCTGCGGGCCCTCGGCTCGCTGTCCCGGTTCCGCGGCCGGTCGACCGCCCGCACCTGGCTGTTGTCGATCGCGCGCCGCGTCGTCGTCGACCACATCCGGCGCAAGCAGTGCCGGCCGCGCAGCAGCGCCGCCATCGAGCCCGAGACCGTCATCGACATGCACCAGCCGACCGCCCGGTTCGAGGACATCGTCGAAATCCGCATGCTGCTCGACGGTGTCGACGCCGACCGCCGGGAAGCGCTGCTGCTGACCCAGGTGCTGGGCCTGTCCTACGCCGAGGCCGCCGAAATCTGCGGCTGCCCCGTCGGCACCATCCGCTCCCGGGTCGCCCGGGCCCGCGACGACCTGCTGCGGGCCGGGAACCAGGACCAGAGCGCGGGCTGAGCCGCCGCGAAACTGGCGGGCCTGACCTTACGTAGGGCGCCATAGACTGAACCCCACAACAGTGCGGGGAGGTCAACTGCTGTGGGTGCATTGGATGCCTTCAATGCGATTTGGGGCCAAACGCGGGCTACGTTCGGCGAGGGCGTCCCGGTGGACGGCAGCGGATACGACAAGAGCCCCCAATTCCGCGACCTCCAATCTCAAACTCAGTCGGCCGCGCCGGGTTCTCACTGGACCGGCTCAGCGTCCGATGCGTACGCCGACGCCAACGACGCCCGCGCCCGTAAGTTCGGCCGCATGGCCGAACTCGATCAGAAAATGGGTGTGGAGATCACCCGCTCGGCCGATGCCGTGTTAGCAGGTCGGCGACAATTAGACGCAGTACGCCAATGGGTGAACGATGCGGCCGCCGGTTTGCCAAAAACCGCCGCTGGAGACGCACAGCTGTTCTCGGTGGTTTCTAAAGGCAGCAGCGAGATCTCCGAGATTATTCGACGCACGCACAATGAAATGGCGTCTATCGCGGGGCGAGTAGATATCCTGAAAGCCGGTTGGGACGAGCTTGGCGGCGATCCGAAGGATAAAGGCCCCGGCGACAAAGATGGCATCGACAAGCTCACGGGCGAGAAGGACGACGACGCTCGCCGGAGAGCGGAATAAGATGTGCACGACGCGCTGGCCGGCGACCAGAAAGCTGCGAAGCGGGTCGGTGATGTACTCGACACGATCAAACCAGGACAACCGCTGAGTCCCGAACAAGGCTCGTATCTCAGTCAGATGCAGGCTCAGCAGAACGGCATGAGCATCAAAGATCTCAAGGCCGCAGAACAACGCCTCGGCGACCAGAAGGGCATCATCGCCAATTCCTGGCAATTGATGAGCAACGACAAGGTGCAGTTCCCGAAGACCCCATTACACCCGGGCGACCTCGACAACCCGAATGATATGACGAAGGGTGGATTTAACAATCTTCCACAAAGCGTACAGGCAGCGATCAAATCGCCTGGCGCAGAATATATAGACCAAATGCACGATATTTCGGGAATTGTCAAGGATGGCAATTCCTCGCTACAAGCGGGAACCAGTTTGGATCGGGAAATGCTCAACAAAGCCGATCGAATAATGGATACCCCCATCTGGGAGCACGACCCGGCGAGCGTCAAAGGCGAGGGAGAACGTGACCCATGGATCGATCCCGCGGTTTCGAGCATTTTCGAGTCGGCGGGCCGCGACCATACTGCCGTATCCGACCTCGTCACCAGCAACAAAGGCAACGATTTCATCCACGACATCACCACTCATGCCTGGAGGGACAACGGTGCTGCGGCGGGATCGTTGTTCAGTTGGACGAATGAGGAGGCGAATGGTCCGAATGCCGATATTGCCGCCAAAACTGCCCACGCCTACGCCAACTACGTCGGCGTGCATGGCGGAGAGTTACTCAATCTTCCCGGTCACCACAGCCTCGGCGAGATGGATCCAAAGTTGGTACAGAGCATGGCTCATGGACTCCTGCCCTACCAGTCCGACATGGTAGGCGAGAATAAGCACGGCTTCGAACCACTGGACCAACTCGGCAGCAATCTACATAACACCCGATCACTGTTCGCGGTAATGGACTCGAATCCCGACGCAGCCAAAGAATTCAATGCCCATGCTTACAAAACTGCCATGGACTACGAAAATTCATTCGCCCAAGCCGCAAAAACGGATCCGAATATCACCGGTACAAACCCCCATCGAGCCGACCTCGACAGAGCAGGTCGACTAATCGGCCTCGTTGATGCCGGAGTTTTCATGGAAGTACAGCAGCACGGCAACAATACCCAGGCAAGTGCATTTGACCGCGCACATGACGCGTGGGAGATGAAGAAGTTGGCTTGGGACGTGGTTGGCGAGAACCTTCCGGGGTTCGACCGTGCGCATTCGGCTTTCCAAGACGGGATGATCGGTAAAGAGCCGAAAATCGACAATTTCCCCGGGGACTACTCCACCCCTGACATTGACATCCCAAGCGGCAGCCAGGGATTGGGGAACGCGTCCACCCAAGTCGCATACACAGTCGCAGCTCAGCTAGTACACACACCCAATGCCGACATCGGGCCCGAGTACTTCACCAACAACGGTTCCGGAGTGTTGATGACGCCTGCCGAAGTTCGAGCGAAATACGGAGAAGCCGGATGGTCTGATTATTCTGCCGCGCTAGAACGCTACTTCGCGAATCAACAACATTCTCTCGATTCGTCAATTATAAATTTCGGCAAGAATTACCACGCACCGTTGGATCAAATCCCTCCCGCCAGGAAGTAGCAATCACTTGCTAAATCGTCGCTATGGTCATCGGTGGTTTGCGGCAGTATTCGCAACCTTCATATTTCTGCCCGGCTGTTCTCATTCGCCGGCCGCACCGAATCTGCCCGGGGATTCGGACCCGAAATCCATACACCAGATCGCCCCCGGCCCGGCCGGGCAAGAATTCCTGAAATCCGTATCCACATACAAATGGGGCGACCAATCCAACCGCGTCACAGCGTGGTTCCAATGGATACCCGCGGCCGCAACCGGACCCAACCCTGACGACCGGGCGCTTGCTGCCGAAACGGCTCACACCATTGCGACTTACCTCGCCGCCAACTCGGACTCGCTCGAGCAGCTGGGCAGCGCAAACCCGGCCCTCACTCAGAGCTACACGCTGGCTATCGTCCCGTACCTCGGAAGCCTGGTCAGCGAGGATCAACTGACACCCCAGTTTCCACCGCTGGATGCACTCGGCAGCGCAATGCCCAAAACTCGCAGTTTGCTTGCGGTCCTCGCCAACGACCCGACAAGCTCATTGATACTCGGTCAGGCGATCGACCGTCAGGTAGCGCGGTATCAGGACAACTTGTCTGAAGTCATCCGCCGTCAGCCGGGCGCATCGAGAGCGATGAGCGAGCCCGTCGCGGCCATCGCTCGTCTGATCGCACTTGCCGCGACCGCCGGCGTGCGCTCCCCTGATCCGAACTCAAACTGGTCCCAGGGAATCGAAGAAACCGAACTGAACTACCTATTCGCCCGCGCGACGGCAACCGGACCGAACGCCGACATCTCGCCCAAGTACTTCACGAACAACAGCGAATTGATGTCACCATCACACGTCAGGCTTCAATTCGGTGAAGCGGCTTGGGCAGAGTATTCCGCAATGATTTCCGCATTCACCAGCCGTATTCCGGATCAGCGCGCAGCGATCGACGATTTCGGCCGCGTGAGCCGCACGATCCGAGCAGGAGCCCCTCCGCGGTAGACCCCGGGCCAGAGCGTCAACCGGCCCCACCTCGGAACCCACACTGCCACTTGCCCGACCAACTCTGCGAAACTGGTCTACAGACTGAACGGAGTTCGGCTTGTCCACCCGCCACGCGATCGACCTCGAGCACACCCTGAGCGCCATCGGGCGCCGGGTGTTCGACGAGGTCTGGATCGGTCCTGCCCGCCGCTACCCCACCGCCGTCGCGGTCGTCGTGTTGGTGGTGTCGGCCGGGGTCAGCTGGTCGGAATCGCATCGGTGGGTACTGAAGGTCGTCGCCATCCTGTTCACCCTGGCCGCCATCGCATCGGCAACGGCACTGTGGCGCAAGCGCTTTCGCGTGTGCTGCGCGGCGCTGTACCTGTCGGGCGTGGCCACGGCCGCCGGGTTCGGCGCGGTCTGGTGGTGCCAGACGTCACCGGCGCGGGTCGCGGTGTGGTGGTCGCTGGCCGGTTTCGTCGCAGCCGCGGTGCTGGCCGTCTGCTGGCTGGGTGTGGTGCTGACGCCGCTCGAACGATCGCAGCCCGACATGCGATTCAAGCCCGCCGGGAACTGAATCCCCCTTCCGTACGACTAATGACAGCGTGATCGCCGACTCCGCCCTGCGCTGGGCGCTGACTGCCGTGTTCGCGGTGGCCGCGCTGTTGTTCGCGGGCGCCGGTCGGCGCGTACCCCGACAGCGCGGCGTCGCGGTGCTGCATGCGGTGGCTTCGGTTGGCATGATCGCGATGCTCTGGCCGGCCGGCATGCAGGTGTCACCGCTGCTGTACGTGCTGGTGTTCACCGCCGGCGCGCTGTACTTCGCCTACCTCGCCCTGTTCGGCTTCGAGCTGCCGCACCCCGTCTACCACTGCGCCATGATGGCCGCGATGGCACTGATGGGCCTGCTGATGGCGCCCAACGCCGGCGTTCCGGTGGCTGAGGCCGGTTCGGGAGCCCAAGCCTCCGGTCACCACAGCGCCCACCTCGGCCACGGCGCCGTCGCCGTCACTCCCCCCGGCTGGTTCACCGCGGTGTGTGTCGTGCTCGCGATCGGATTCTGCGCCGCCGCGCTGTGGTGGTTCTACCTGCTGGTGCGCGGGCCGAAGCGTCCGTACGCCGACCTGCTCATGGCACTCGGCATGAGCGTCGCCTTCGCTGTCATGGCCGTCTGACCCCACCCGAAAGGACAACATGCCCAAGCTTTTCCGGCTCTTCATGATTGAGGGTGTAGAACGGTCAGCTGCTGTCGGCCTGTGATTGGGGTGTCTGGTTGGCTGGGTGTGTGCCGGAGGAGAAGCGGAAGAGTAAGAGGAAGAGCGCGGTGTCCGGGGGTGGTGTGGACCTGTCGATGCTGCAACAGCTGATGGCCGATGCTGGCCGGGATTTGTTCGCGGGAGTGTTCGATGAACCGACACCCGAGGTGGGAGCTGTGCCGGAGCGTGTGCGGGGTTTCCGGGTGCGGGTCGACCTGATGTACGCCAAGCCGCCGATCTGGCGTCGTCTGGTCCTGCCGGGTGACCTCGTGCTCGATGAGCTGCATGACGTGCTGCAGGTTGCGATGGGCTGGCAGGACGGTCATCTGCATAAGTTCGGTGTCGGGGCGGACCGGCGTACCCGTGTCTACTTCGTCACCAGATTTGATCTCAGCGAAGGCGACGACGGTCTCGTCGAGGACGGTGTGCGCCTGGATCAGGTGGTCTCCGGTAAGGGCGACCGGTTGTTCTATGACTACGACTTCGGCGACGGATGGGAGCACGTGCTGGTGGTCGAAGACGTTCTCGATGATCCACCTTCGGCTCCGGTGTGCCTGGCGGGCAAGATGGCCTGCCCGCCGGAGGATTGTGGTGGCTTGGGCGGCTATGAGGAATTGGCTGCGTGGGTTCGTGGCGGGTACGACCCGCGGGCAACACCGATGGGGCTGGGTGCGCAGGAGATGCGCGACTGGCTGCCCCGAGGCTGGCACCCCGATCGTTTCTCGGTGACCGAGACCAATGACGCTCTGGCCGCGTCGAATATGCGTTGAGGACTCTTCACTGCCGAGGTGCAAGGAGCTGAGTTCGGAAGCCTCCGGTCTCGAGCAGTGACCGGGCGATGTAGTTGGTGAGGTTGCGGAAGCCCAGCGCGGATCCGCGCAGGTGTTCGAGGCGGCCGTTGATCGCTTCGGTGGGCCCGTTGGAGGTGCCGGGGCGGTCGAAGTAGGCCAGCACGTCGGCGGCACGCTTCTTCAGGGTCCGTCCCAGGGTGATCAGTTCGGTCAGCGGCTTGGGAACGCCGGTGCTCAGCGTGGTGATCAGCGCCGCCATCATCGTGCGGCCTTTCGTGCGGTCGGGTTCACGATACGCGGCCACGGTGCGCTGATACATCTGCCAGGTGGCCTCGACTTCTGCGTGGGCGTCGGCGGCGAACAAGGCGGCCAGCCGGGTGCGCTGGCGGTCGGTGAGCAGATCGGCACCGGTGTGCAGGGTGCGTCGGCAGGTGTAGAGCGGGTCGGACTTGCGGCCGCGGTGCCCACATGTCGCCAGCTGCACCCGGCGGCGGCACTCATCGAGGGCGTTGCCAGCCAGGCGCACCACGTGGAAAGGGTCCATCACCGTCGCCGCCTCGGGCAGTTCCTCGGCGGTAGCGGTCTTGAACCCGGAGAAGCCATCCATAGCAACAACGTCCACGCCGTCACGCCAGTCCTGCGGCCGCTCGGCCAACCAGTCCTGAAACGCCTTTTTTGAGCGACCCTCGACCATGTCGAGCAGCCGAGCCGGACCGGTCCCGTCACGCACAGGGGTGAGATCGATGATGACGGTGACGTACCTGTCACCGCGACGGGTGTGCCGCCAGACGTGCTCATCGACGCCGATCACCGCCACGCCGTCGAAACGGGCCGGATCGGCGATCAGCACCCGTCGGCCTTCTGCCAGCACCGCGTTGTTGGCGGTGTTCCACGACACCGCGAGCGCTTCGGCGATGCGAGCCACGGATAGATGCTGGCAGACAATGGCTTCCAGCGCCCACCGCAGAGCACGCCGCGACAGCTTGGCACGTGGTTCGGCCATCCTGGTGGTGTCTTGTCGCCACACGTGGGCGCAGCCGGCGCACCGGTAGCGACGGATGGTCACCAGCAGTGTGGTGGGGCGCCACCCGAACGGCTCATGGGCCAGAGTACGGGTGAGGCTGTCGCGTGGGATGCCTTCTTCGCCGCAGCGACGACACCACCGGTCCTCGTCGGTCACCCGGCACGCCAGCACAGCACGGCCGGGCTCAAGGCGTTGTCCGGTCACCTGCAGCCCAAGTTCGTCGAGGCGGCAGAAAGTCGTCAGGTCAGCGCAGGCGAAGCCCGCCCGACCGGTAGCGTCAGGCACGTCGAGGTCTTTCGGATGAGGAGTGTAGGAACCCTCATTTTCGAGAGACCTCGACCTCTATCCCGGCAACGACGCGCCAACCACCTCTACACCCTCATCTGTGAAGAGCCGCTTTTCCGGACCATCGCCGCCATCACCGCGACGACGGCCTGCGCCGTCGCCCTGGCCGCACCGGCCGCCGCCCACGTCAAGGTGACCGGCGACGCCACCCAGGGTGGCTGGGGTGTCCTGAACTTCCGCGTGCCGACCGAGTCGGACACCGCGTCGACCACGGGCCTGCTGGTCGTACTGCCCGACGACCAGCCGATCATCTCGGTCAGCACGCAGCAGAAGGCCGGCTGGACCGCCACCCTCACCAAGAAGAAGCTGCCCACCCCACAGAAGGACGACGACGGTGCCGAGGTCACCGAGTACGTCTCGTCGGTCGAGTGGAAGGCCACCGGCCCGGACGCGCCCATCCCGCCGCATCAGTTCAACGTCTTCGCCATCTCGGCGGGCCCGCTGCCCAAGGTCAACACCCTGACGCTGCCCGCGGTCCAGACCTACAGCGACGGCAAGACGGTCAACTGGAACGAGAAGGCCAACCCGGGCCAGCCCGAGCCCGAGCACCCGGCGCCGGCCCTGCACCTCAAGCCCGCCGGCGGCGGGGACCACGACCGGCCCGCGGCCGCGGCTCCGGCTGCTGCGGCGCCGACGTGGCCGGGCCTGACGGCGCTGGCCGTGTCGGTGGTCGCGTTGCTGGTGGCGATCGCTAGCCTGGCAGCCTCCCGACGAAAGACGAGTCACGACTAGAAAACTGAGACCGGTCGCAGCGCTGCTCGCGGCTCTGCTCGCGCTCCTGCTGCCGGCTCCCCTCGCACACGCGCACGCCGTCCTGGTCTCCAGCGATCCGGTGGACGGCGCCACCCTGCCGGCCGCGCCGAGCCGGGTCACCTTGAGCTTCGATGAGCCGGTTCGCCTGATTCCCGGTGCGGTTCAGGTGATTTCGAACTCCGGCGCGCGGGTCGACCGCGAGGTGCGGCAGCGGTCGGGCAACACCGCGGTGGAACTGGACCTGCCGCCGGACCTGCCGCGCGGCAGCTACACCGCGACGTGGCGGCTGATGTCGGCCGACGGGCACGAGGTGTCCGGGTCGGTGAGTTTCGGTGTGCAGCAGGCGCCGGACGCGCCGCCGGAGGTTCGTCCGGTCGTGTCGTCGTCGGTGGCGTCGGATGTCTCCCGCGGTCTGACGTATGCCGGCCTGGTGCTGTGTGTCGGTGTGCTCGCGGCGGCCCGGCTGGTGTGGGGATGGGCACTCACGCTGCGCCGCACGCGCGTCCTGGCCGGCATCGGCTGGCTGCTGCTGGCCGCGGCGACCGTCATGGACGCCGTGACCACCGGACCCGACGGCCGGCTCTACGTGCAGGCGGTCCTGCTCGCGCTGCTCGCGGCGACCGTGCGCGCCGGGACTGCGCTGTTCGTCGTGATCGCGACGGCGCTCGCGGCGGGCGTCGCCGCTTCGGGGCACGCTTCCGCAGGTCCGGACCCGTGGCTCGCCATCACCGTCACCACCGTCCACCTGCTGGCCATGGCGCTGTGGCTGGGCGGGTTGGGCGTGCTGACGCTGGTGGTCCTGCCCGCCCGTCGCAGCGACGAGCTGGCGCGGTGGTCCCGGGTGGCGTTCGGGTGCGTCGCGGCGGTCCTGCTCACCGGCGAGTACCAGGCCTGGCGGCAGGTGTCGCCCATCGAGTCCCTGTGGTCGACCGGCTACGGAATGGCCTTGTGCGCCAAGCTTTTCCTGGTGACGCTCATGGCCGTCCTCGCCTACCTCGGCCGGCGCCGGCTCACCCCGGAGCGGCTGCGTCGCACCGTGCCGCTGGAAACCGCGCTCGCGGTGCTGGTGCTGATCATGACCACGGTGCTCACCGGCGAGCCGCCCGCCCGCACCACCTACGGCCCCGCGTTCACCGCAACCGCCGCGCTCGACGAGGGCCGCCAGGCGCAGGTGCATCTCGACACCACGCGGCACGGCGCCATCCCCATCGACATCACCGTGCCCGGCGCCACCGCGCTGCGGGGCAACCTGTCGAGCGCCGAGATCGCCAGCCTGCCAGTGCGTTTCACGGCGGGTGCCGACGGTCGCTGGCACAGCACGTACGCGACGGCGCCGCGGCCGGGACTGTGGACGCTGCAGCTGACGGTGCAGTTCGGCCCGAACGACGCCGCCGTCACCAGCGTGCCGTTCCGCGCCTGGTGACCGTGACTTACCTCGGCGCCGTCATCATCTCGGCGATCAGCCGGTAGCGGTCCAGGTTGTGTCGCGCATCCACCAGCGCGTCGTGGGCATCGCGCGGCCGCGGTGGCATCCGCGGGCTGCCGCAGTCCTCCCAGAACTGTCGCAGTTCCCGGGTGAAGCGCGGCATCGCCGGTGGCAGGTCGGCCATCGGCCCCCACAACTGGCACAGCACCACGTGGTCGTAGGCGCCGACCCAGGCCCACAGCTCGATCGGCTCGTCACCGTCGATGTTGAAGAAGTCCTCCAGCTCCGAGCGGATCTGCCGGCGCGAACGCCACACCTTCGACGACGGCGACGGCAGCTTCGGCAGCACGTTCTTGCGCACCCAGGAACCGGCCCGGTCGGGGTCGAACTCCGATGAGACGGCGTAGTACTCGCGCCCGTCCTCGGCGGCCACACCGATCGAGATCAGGTCGATGGTGCGACCGTCGTCGATGAACTCGGTGTCGTAAAAAAACTTCATTCAGGCAACCTCGGTCGGCGTTC
The DNA here is from genome assembly GCF_046250085.1 of Mycobacterium sp. SMC-16. Lineage (NCBI taxonomy): Bacteria > Bacillati > Actinomycetota > Actinomycetes > Mycobacteriales > Mycobacteriaceae > Mycobacterium > Mycobacterium sp. SMC-16. The sequence goes on along the minus strand of NZ_CP176427.1, from coordinate 2,121,779 downwards.
GGTCCGGCGGCGCGGGTGCCGCGTGGATCTCGCGGTCGAGTTGTTGATCAACGTCCGCGTCGTCGGGAAACTTTGGCATACCGGCGATCGCATCCTGTAACCACAGCTTCGCCCGCACCACCGGCCGGCGCAGCCAGCGCTCGCGTTCCAGCGCTTTGTTCATCTTGCGCGGCCGGCTCGTGTAGCGCCACCGGGCCCACGGCGCGTGCGGTCGCGACAGCCGGATTGCCCCGATGACCAGCAGCGGTGTGATGAACATCCCAATCAGGCCGGTCCACACCTTGCCCTTGAGCAGCACGATGACCGCCATCGCGAGGGTGATGAGCGCCAGCGCCACCACCGTGATCCGGGCGGCCACGTCCTGGTCGTCACGCCAGACCGTGATGTCGAAGAACGACAGCGGGTTGAACCCGAGGATCAGCAGCCCGGCCACCGCGATCGCGACGAACACCGCGTCGACCGAGGTGCGGCCGTCCTCGGCCCAGTACACGTCCGACAGGTGCAGGATCAGCGCGAACTCGTCCAGGACCAGGGCCGCACCGATACCGAAAAAGATTGCCGCCACCGTGAATTCGGGGACGCCGCCGTCGACGGCGAGGGTCACCATCGTCACCCCCGACACCATCACGAGCACCACGCCGATCACCACGTGGTGGATGTGCAGGCTGCCGTGACCGATGTTGCGCGGCTGCCACCACTTGCGCGGCGCCGGATTGTCGGCATGGGCCCGGATGTAGCGCACCACGGTCCGGGTCACGAAAAACGTCAGGATGAACGCAATCAGGCACCACAACAACGGCAGCCGCCCACTGGACACGAACTCCGTAGGTAAGGGCGACCGCACGCTGAAGAAACTTACGCCCGCGTATGCGTGTCACCGCACCGCAGGGCGCCGACGCGCCGGTCCCCCCGATAGGCTGTCCGGCGAGATGCGTATCAGACCCGGGTTCTGGCCCGCCTCCGGACAACGGCTGGCCTGGCGGCTGCTGCAGTTGCTGGCCATGTTGACGTTGGTATGGGGCGCCTGGCGGCTGCTGGGTCATACGCCGTACCGGATCGACATCGACGTGTACCGGATGGGCGGCCGCGCCTGGCTGAACAACACGCCGCTGTACAGCGAGAGCACGATCTTCCGTACCGAGGCCGGCATCGACCTGCCGTTCACCTACCCGCCGCTGGCGGCGATCATGTTCGCGCCGTTCGCCTGGCTCCCGCTGCCCGCAGCGAGCGTGGCCATCACGGTGACGACGTTCGTGTTGTTGCTGGTGTCGGTCGTGATCGTGCTGACCCGGCTGGACGTCTGGCCGCAATCGCAGCTCGGCAGCTCGGCCCTGGCCCGCCGGTGCTGGCTCGCCGTCGCCATCGTCGGACCTGCCGTGCTGTTCCTCGAACCGGTGCGGTCCAACTTCAACTTCGGGCAGATCAACGTCGTGCTGATGACGCTGGTGATCGCCGACTGCGTCCCCCGCCGTACCCCGTGGCCGCGCGGCGTCCTGCTCGGCGTGGCGATCGCCCTCAAGCTGACCCCGGCCGTGTTCCTGCTGTACTTCCTGCTGCGCCGCGACTTCCGCGCCCTGCTCACCACGGTGGCGTCGTCCGTCGCGGTCACGCTCATCGCATTCGCGCTGGCGTGGGGCGACTCGTGGGAGTACTGGACCAAGACGGTCCGCAACACCGACCGCATCGGCACCGCGACGCTGAACACCAACCAGAACATCTCCGGCACGCTGGCGCGGTTCGGGATGTCGGCGACGCCGCGATTCGTGCTCTGGGTCGTGCTGTGTTTCGCGGTACTGGCGCTGACGGTGTGGGCGGCCCATCGGGTGCTGCGCGCGGGGCAGCCGGTGCTGGCTCTGATGTGCGTGGCGATGTTCGGCCTGGTGGTGTCACCGGTGTCGTGGTCGCACCACTGGGTGTGGGCCCTGCCGACCATGGTGACCATCACCGTGATCGCCTACCGGGAACGCAGCGCCGTCCTGGCCGCGGTGAGCGCACTGGGCGCCGTCCTGCTGGTCTGTACGCCGATCCGGCTGTTGCCCGAACATCACGAGGTCGACGCAACGCTGTGGCGTCAGGTGGTCGGCAGCTCGTACGTGTGGTGGGGGCTGGCCGTCATCGCCGCGGCGGGCACCATCACCGGCCGCGGCACACCCGCTGCCGATGCGACCGAGCATGTCGCGCCGGTCTCGGCGACGAACTGACGGCGGCTGGTCGGCAGCTGACGCGACGGTGACGCCGCGGCGGTCCGACGGCCGCTGTTCCGCCGCCGCGTCCGGTGGGCGAACCGGTGAACCGGCCCTGCGAAATCAAGAAAGCCGAGGACTGCGGTCACCTGGTGACGGCAATCCTCGGCTCTTGTCGTTCTGGCGCTCAGCCCGCCTTGATCGCGGGCGGCGGCGTCTTGCCTTCTTTGACGTCGGCCGCGTAGAGGTCGACGTACTCCTGCCCGGACAGCCGCATCAGCTCGTACATGACCTCGTCGATCACCGCGCGCTCGATGAACCGGTTGCCGGCCAGCCCCTCGAAGCGGCGGAAGTCCATCGGCTTGCCGAACTTCACCTCGACGCGCGCGAAGTGCCACATCTTGCTTCCCGGCGGGTTCACGACGTCGGTGTTGATCATCGCGACGGGAATGACGGGGATACCGGTCTCCAGCGCGATGCGGGCCAGGCCCGTCTTGCCCTTGTAGAGCTTGCCGTCCGGCGACCGCGTGCCCTCGGGGTACATGCCGAGCAGCTTGCCCTGGTCGAGGATCTTGGCGGCGGCGGTCAGCGCGTCGGCCGCGGAGTCGGCGTTGGTGCGGTCGATCGGCACCTGGCCGGTCGACGAATAGAAGAACTTGATGAGCTTGCCCTTGATACCGGTACCGGTGAAGTACTCGGCCTTGGCCAGGAAGAAGATCCGCCGGCGCAGCACCAGCGGCAGATAGAAGCTGTCGACGACCGCCAGATGATTACTGGCCAGCAGGACGGGCCCCTGGTCGGGAACGTATTCCAGCCCCGTGACTTTCGGACGACCCAGAAGACGCAGCAACGGGCCCATCAAGATGTACTTGTAGAACCAGAAGAACATCGAACCTCCCGCTGAGGGCCCCCGGACGGTGCCCCCGACAACTTTACCCACCGACTGTCGGCCCGACCACAGCCCGCAGCGGACTGGTCATTCCTCCACAGATACCGGAATGGACTGGTACCGGCCCGGCCCTGGTGGACCGTCCGGATCGTCGGGCTGGCGGTGCCTGCCGCCGGGACCGGACGGATCCGTCGGCGGCTCGGGGTGCGGGCCGGCGGGGCCCTGGTCGGCGAGCGCGGCGCGCACCGCGTCGAGAAAAGTCGTGCTGTGTTCGGCGATCGCCGTCAGCATCGGATGCTGTTCGTCGTTGGCCAAGGCGACGAGTGCGCACACCGGGCACCACACCTGGTTGCAGTCGCTGGGGTTCTCGCCATCGGCGAGCATGGCCACGGACAGCCGGACTACGGGATCGATCTTGTCGAGGAGCGCCTGCGCCAGCAGCCGCAGGTCCACCGGTAGGTCGCCCAGAGCGTCCGCCCCGAAATCGGTGTGCGTCACTTGGGCCACACCTCCGGGTCAGGGCGAAAACGGACGGTCAGTTCACAGCCGCGCAACGACGCGCCGGTCACGATGCAACGGCGCAGGACTGATGCCAACGGGACCCGGCGCCGGGTGCCACCCGAGCCGATGATCAGGTCGTCGTCGACGCGGCCCAGCGTCAGAGACCCCGGGTCGATTTGCGGCAATTCTATCCGGAGCCGGTAGACAGCGGCCAATCCTGAGCCCGATTCGCGGTCGACGACGGGCCGCGGCGGCGCGGGCGGTGGGGCGCCGTGCCGCAGCCGCGATGCCTCCAGCAGTTCCCCCAGGGCCTTCGGCCCGATGGGTTCGCCGGCCAGGTGCGGCACGAGCACCAGACGCACGTCGCCGACGGCGGCATCCAGGTCGCTGAGCATGCTGCGCTGCTCGGCGATCCGCTCGGCGTACCAGTCGAACGCGGGGTGCGCGGGCAGGTTCACGTACTCGTACGAATCGTCTTGGATCAGAACCTGATTCACGATCAGCTCGGACACGTGCACGCCCATCAAGGTGAGGGACGCCAGCGTCCGCACCGCCTCGGCCACCACCACCCGTTCCGGGGTGAGCACCAGATGCGCGGTGACGTCCGGCTGGTCGAGCAACTCCCCCAGCGCCTCGGTGGCGGCGGCGAGCCGCTCGACGAGCATGACCATGGCGGCCGTCTTCGCATCGGCCAGACCGACCGACAGCCGCCGGTGCCGCGGCCAGGCCTTCTCCAGGTACAGCGCGAACGCGCCGGGCAGCGTCAGCATCCGCATCGCGTCGGCGGTCGAGGCGCAGTCGACGATCACGTGGTCCCAGTTGCCCGACGCCGCCAGCTCGGCGACCTCGTGCAGGCCCAGCACCTCCTGAATGCCGGGCAGCGCCGAAAGTTCTTCCGGTGCAACGTCTCCCACATCGGACTCCGGGAACCGGGCGACCAGCACGGCGGCCACCTCACGCCACCGGGCCTCCAGCAGCGCCAGGGTGTCGAGCGCCAGGGCATCCAGCACGACGCCGGCACCGTCGTCGACGGGGACCTGTGTCGGCGTCCGCAGTCCGGTCGGCGGGACGTCCGCGCCGAGCACGTCACCGGTGGAATGGGCCTGATCCGTCGACACGATGAGGACCCGCTGCCCGGCCCGGGCGTCGCGTACCGCGGTGGCCGTGGCCACCGTCGATTTGCCTACTCCACCCTTACCGACGAACAGACTGATCCTGGCACGCCCAGCAGGGTCCGTGTCACTCAGACTCGACTCGCTTCTTGAGGTCCTTGAGCGCCGTGTCGGTCAGGCGCCGCTCTGCCTTGCGTTTGAGCAATCCGATCATCGGAATCATCAGATCGACCGACAGTTCGTAGGTCACCTCGGTGCCAGAACCCTTGGGCGACAAGCGGTATGTGCCTTCGAGCGCTTTCAGCAGCGTGCTGGACACCAGGGACCAGCTCACCGACTTGCGGTCGGCGGGCCACTGGTAGGCGAACACCATGGTGTCCTTGAGCACCGTGGCGTCGAGGACCATCCGCGCCGTCTTCGGGTAACCGTCGGCGTAGACGTCGAGCACCTCGGTCTCCGGGTACTCGGCGACCCAGTCGGGATATGAGCCGATGTCGGCGATCACGTCCATCACGGTCGCCGGGTCGGCGTCGATGTAGATGGTCTGCGCAGTCTTGTCCGCCACGTGTCCACTTCCCCGAGTTCTACGATGCCGGCGCGGGCGTCAGACGCCCGTCTGCCGAGCTCTCAATGTACCGCCAGCACCCCGCCCTGGCGGGGCGATACCGGGCCTCAGGCCAACCTGGACACGCCCACCGGGCGGGTCCGCTCGAGATCGGTCTTGATCTCGAAAGCCATGTTCTTGCCGGCCACCCGGCGACGATGGTTGAGGTCCGCCAGGTTCAGCTCGGCGAGCGCGGCGCCGGACACGCCCGTCGGCTCGGCGTGCAGGAAGTAGTGCAGCACGACGCCGTCCATGACGGCCTCCAGCCAGACCTCCATGGTCCCGGTCAGGGCACCGGTGACGGTCCACCGCTGCCCCGCCGGACCGCGGTCTTCGACGACCGTCAGCTTGAGGTCCGGCCACCAGCGCCGCCAGCTGCTCTGGTTCGCCACGGCGGCACCGACGGCGGCTGGGTCGGCGCACACGAAGGTCTCGTCGGCGATCTGGATGCTGTTCATCCCGACCAGCTTCACATACGCCTCCACAGTGTGATGAAGCACCCGACTACGCTGAGCACGGCATTGCTGTCACGGCACTGCTGCCAGTACCGCCTTGCCCTGACCCGAAAGGCCACACCGTGCGTGAGTTCAGCGTTCCCGCATCGTTCACCATCGGCGAATACGACAACGTCGTCGCCCCGGTGTACTCCCTCGAGCGCGATGACCCCAAACACGTAGCCATCCAGCGCCTGGTCGGAGACACCTGGACCGACGTGACCAGCGCCGAGGTGGCCGCCCAGGTGCGGGCCACCGCCCTCGGCCTGATCGCCAAGGGCGTCAAGGCCGGCGACCGTGTCGTGCTGCTGTCGGCGACCCGCTACGAATGGCCGATCATCGACTTCGCGATCCTGTCGATCGGCGCGGTGACGGTGCCCATCTACGAGACCTCCGCCGCCGACCAGATCCGGCACGTGCTTGCCGACTCCGGCGCCGTCCTGGCTTTCGCCGAGGCGGACTCCCACTCCACCAAGATCGAGTCCATCCGGTCCGAGGTGCCCGCGCTCGGTGAGGTGCTGGTCATCGACGGCGGCGCCCTCGATCAGCTGGCCGCCGCCGGCGCCGGCGTGGACCGCGCCGAGCTGGACGCCCGCCTGGCCGCCATCAAGTCGAGCGACCCGGCCACCCTGATCTACACCTCCGGCACCACCGGCCGCCCCAAGGGCTGCCAGCTGACCCACGCGAACCTGCTGTCGGAGCTGCGCGGCGTCAAGGCCTGCTTCCCCGACCTGCTGGCCAAGGGCCAGAAGCTGCTGGTGTTCCTGCCGCTGGCGCACGTGCTGGCCCGCGCCGTCGCGGTGGCCGGCTTCAGCAACCAAGTGACCCTGGGCTTCACCAGCGACATCAAGAACCTGGTGCCGATCCTCGGGGTCTTCAAGCCGACGCTCGTGGTGTCGGTACCCCGCGTGTTCGAGAAGGTCTACAACACCGCCGAGCAGAACGCCCGCAACGACGGCAAGGGCAAGATCTTCCAGATCGCCGCCGACACCGCAATCGAATGGAGCAAGGCGCAGGACACCGGCGGCGCCGGGCTGCTGCTCAACCTCAAGCACACGGTGTTCGACAAGCTGGTCTACGGCAAGCTCAAGGCCGCCCTCGGGGGCAACTGCGTCGGCGCCATCTCCGGCGGCGCGCCGCTGGGCGCCCGCCTCGGCCACTTCTACCGCGGCGTCGGCGTCACCATCTACGAGGGCTACGGCCTGACCGAGTCCAGCGCCGCCATCACCGTCAACCGGGTCGGCGAGTTGAAGGTCGGCACGGTCGGCAAGCTGGTGCCCGGCAACAGCATGCGCATCGCCGAGGACGGCGAGCTGCTGCTCTCCGGCGGCGTGGTGTTCAGCGGCTACTGGGGCAACCCGACCGCCACCGACGAGGCCTTCACCGGCGAGTGGTTCCACACCGGTGACCTCGGCGCCATCGACGACGACGGCTACCTGTCGATCGTCGGGCGCAAGAAGGAGATCATCGTGACCGCCGGCGGCAAGAACGTCGCCCCGGCCCCGCTGGAAGACGTCATGCGTGCGCACCCGCTGATCAGCCAGGCCATGTGCGTCGGCGATCAGGAGCCGTTCATCGCCGCGCTCATCACCATCGACCCCGAGGCGTTCGAGGGCTGGAAGCAGCGCAACAACAAGGACGCCGGCGCATCCGTGGGCGACCTCGCCGCGGACCCGGCCCTGGTCGCCGAGATCCAGAAGGCCGTCGACGACGCCAACCAGACGGTGTCCAAGGCCGAGGCCATCCGCAAGTTCCAGATTCTGCCGGTCGACTTCACCGAGGACACCGGCGAGCTGACGCCGACGCTGAAGGTCAAGCGCAAGGTGGTGGCGGAGAAGTTCGCCGCCGAGATCGCGGCGCTCTACAGCTAGCTAGAGAAGCTCGGCGAGCCGCTCGCCCTTGAGCTTCCACTGCCAGTTGTCGACGACGAACTGACGGCCGGCGGCGCCCATCGCGGCGCCCCGGTCGGGGTCGGCGAGGATGTCACTGACGGCGGCCGCGATTTCGGCGACGTCGCGACCATCGACCACGTGGCCGGTCTCGCCTTCCACGACGGTTTCCGGTGCGCCCCCGGAGTCACCGGCGACCACCGGCACACCGCACGCCGAGGCCTCGAGGAAGACGATCCCGAGGCCCTCGACATCGAGACCGTTGCCCCGGGTCCGGCACGGCATGGCGAAGACGTCGGCCATCGCATGGTGGGCCGGCAACTCGTCGCCGGGCACGCCGCCGGTGAACACCACATGGTCGGTGACGTCGTAGCGCCGCGCCAGCTTCTGCAGGTCGTCGCGGTACGGCCCGTTGCCGACGATCACCAGTGCGGCGCCGTCGATCCGGTGCCGGATCTCGGGCAGTGCCCGGATCAGCATGTCCTGCCCTTTGCGCGGCACCAGGCGGGACAGGCAGACGATCACCGGCCGCTGCCCCAGCCCGTACCGGGCCCGCAACTCGGCCCGGGCCACCTCGTCGGGGACGAAGCGGTCGACGTCGACCCCGGGCGACAGGTATTCCAGCGCCGCGTCCGGCCCGAACGCCGCGGCGAACCGGTTGCGCGTGTAGTGGCTGACGAAGGTCACCACGTCGGTGTTGTTTCCGATGTGGCGCAACGCGTTTCGCGCGATGGGCAGCATCGACCAACCCACCTCGTGCCCGTGCGTGCTGGCCACCACCCGGGTCGCGCCGGCATCGCGGGCCAGCGGGGCCAACAGCGCCAGTGGCGCGGCCGCGCCGAACCACACCGTGTCGATGTCGTGCTCGGCGATGAGGCGGCGCATCCGCAGCGCGACGGTCGGTTCGGGCACCATCAGCGTCGTCGGGTGGCGGACCACCTCATAGCCGGCGGCCGCGGCGGCCTTGTCGTATTCCGGTGCGCCCTTCCATTTCGGGGCGTACACCGTCAGTTCGTGCGACCCGCGGCCGAGCAGCTCATTGACCAGGCTCTCCAGATACGACTGGATGCCGCCCTTGCGGGGCGGGAAATCGTTGGTCAGCAGCAGCACCCGAGACGTCCGGGGCGAGCGCAGCGACGGGGAAGACATCGCGGTCAGGCTATCGCGTCAGCCCCGGGCCGCGAGCCACTGCTGCCACGCAGCGGTCAGCGCGTCGCGCTGCAGGCCGAGCGTGGCGGTCAGTGCGGCGTCGAGGTCGGGATGACCGGCGCCGCAGGCGGCCAGATACAGCCGGCGCAGCACCGGATCGCCGAACCGCGCGCCGACGAACCGGGCGAACCACCAGGCGCGGTCATAGGCGAGCGACAGCGCCGGGCCGGTGACCTGGAAGTCGGTGTCGGTGGGCAGCACCGCCATGTCGGCGGGTGCGGGTCGCGGCGTGCGCGGGCGGCTGACGTAGTCGGCGACGCCCTCGGTCAGGCACCAGGGCGCGTCGGCGGCCGTGACCGGCCGGGAGGCGTAGTGGAAAAGCTCGTGGCGCAACACGATTCGCAGCGCACCCGGTCCCATCGCCGCGGCGCCGGGCCCGAACACGATGCGGTCGACGGTCGTCGCCGCGGCAAACTCCTGACGTCCGCCGGCCAACGCCCGGAACTCCTCGTCGGTCCCGGTCGTCACGATGGTGATCTGACGGCGCCAGTCCTCGCCCCAGAATGCGGTCACCGCGGCGACGGCGCCGTCGAGCTCGGCGGTGATGCGGCCCGGCAGCGTCGAACCGGGGTCGAGGACCAGGAGGTCGGCGGTCCGGCCGTCGGCCAGCCGGATGGTGCCCGGAGTTGGCGACGGCAGCGGCGGCGCCGGCAGCGGTGGGGCGGCCGGAACGTCAGCCGAGTGACCGCGACTCAGTACGAAAGCGGCAGCAGCCGCCTCTGCGGTGAGAAGGCCGAGAACTACGCGACGGGAAAGACCGCGACGGGAGAGGCTCAGTAGCGACGCACGTTGTAGATCGGCGCGTTGTCGACCGGCGCGACCCGCACGGGCACGCCGAACGTCGAGGCGTGCACCATCATGCCGTCACCGATGTAGATGCCCACGTGCGAGGCGTCGGAGTAGTAACTCACGACGTCACCGGGCTGCATCTGGTCGCGCGACACCGCTTGGCCGCCGGCGGCCTGCGCGTAGCTCGAGTGCGGCAGCGAGATGCCGGCCTGCTGGAACGCCCACATCACCAGGCCCGAGCAGTCGAACTGGCCGGGACCGGCGGCACCCCAGACATACGGGTCGCCGATGCGGGTCAGTGCGGCCTGCACCGCGATGGCGCCGGCAGCGGTGCCGCCACCTTCCGACGGGACAGGAACCGCCTCGGCGGGCGGGTTGGGGCCGGCGGCGTTGATGGCGGGATCGTCACCCGGGGCCGGCAAGGCATCCGGGGCGGGCGCCGGCGGGGCGGCGGGAGCCGGCGGGAGTGCCGCGAGCGCCTGCCGCTGACTCGGCGTCAGCGCGGTGTAACGGGACTTGACGATGGCGATCTGCACCTGCAGCTTGCTTTGCTTGGACTGCAGATCGGCACGCACGGCGGCGGCCTGCTCGGCCGCGGTCTTGGCTTCGGACGCCGACTTGGCCGAGTCGGCCTCGGCCTTCGTGGCGGAGTCGGAGGCGCTGTGGAAGTTGGCCATCTGCGCGGACATCTCACCGGCCATCACGCGCTGGACCGAGAGCTGGTCGATCAGACCCTGCGGGGAATCGGCGGTCAGGATGGCGTCGATGCCGTCGGTACGGCCGCCCATGTACTGCGCTGCAGCAATCTTGTCGACCGAGTCCTGGTAGGTAGCCAGTTCGTTCTTGGCAACTTCCGCGGCGGCAGCGGCGGCCTCGTGCTTGGAGTCGGCGGCCTTCGCGGCAGCCAGCTTCTTGTCCAGATCGAGCTGCGCGGCGTGCATGGCCTCGGTGGTCTGTTCCGCCTGGCGCGAGAGCTCGTTCAGCTTTGCTACGGCATCGTCGGCCGGATCGGCCATGACGTTGCCCGCAAATGCGCTACCAAGTATGGTGAGCCCCGCGATCGCACCGGCTACTGGTCGTTTAAGACCGCATATGGTGCGGTGTGTGCGGTGGAGACTCAAGATTTCGCGTCCTTCAACTGCGGGTTCGAGCCGCTTCGAACTCAGTGAGGTCTCGAATAGGTTACGAAACGGCATCGGCGTTGTCCAACGGGAATGGCCAATCTATCAGCCCGCCCCCCGATCCCGTTAACCAGCATCACAATGTGAGCGTCGTCACGCTACGCCCGTAGTACTTGACTTTGTCTCGTTTTGAGTGCCAACCCCGCCTTTGGGCCGACCGATCGGCACCAGCCGCAAGCGCGGCGCCAGGCCCGCGTCGGCGAGCACCTCCAGCGCGCGGCGCTCGTCGTCCAGCAGTGTCTCGGGTACGCCCAGCAAAACACTGACCACGCAGTCACCGCAGCCCGGACCACGCACGGCGCAGTCGTCGCAGTCGATCTTGACCGGCCCGTTGTCGAACTTCATCTCTGACTCCTTCATCGGTTGAGGCGCACGCTAGCGACGTCCACCGACAAAAAAGTGCGGGTGATCAGCAACCGCATAACGGAATGACATCGATGTGATTTCTTGTCGGTGCCGGCCCCTACTGTCACGTCATGGGCTCCGGCAGCGCCACCGACCAGTTGGCTTTCGACCTCGACGAGGCGTTGCTGCGTGACACCACGTTCGTGGTGGTCGACCTGGAGACCACCGGCGGCCGGGCCCGGGCGGACGACACCGGAGGCGGCTGGGACGCCATCACCGAGATCGGCGCGGTCAAGGTGCGCGGCGGCGAGATCATCGGCGAACTGGCCACCCTGATCGACCCCGGGCGCGCCATCCCGCCACAGATCGTGCAGCTGACCGGGATCACCACGGCCATGGTGTGCGACGCCCCGCGCATCGAATCGGTGCTGCCCGCCTTTCTGGAGTTCTGCCGCGGCGCCGTCCTGGTCGCCCACAACGCGGGCTTCGACATCGGCTTCCTGCGGGCGGCGGCCGAGCGGGCGCAGCTGCCCTGGCCCAACCCTCCGGTGCTGTGCACGGTCAAGCTCGCCCGCCGGGTCCTGACGCGCGACGAGGCACCGAGCGTCCGGCTCTCGGAGCTGGCCCGGTTGTTCCGCGCCACCACCACCCCCACGCACCGCGCCCTCGACGACGCCCGCGCCACCGTCGACGTGCTGCACGGACTACTCGAGCGCATCGGCAATCAGGGTGTGCACACGCTGGCCGAACTGCGCGGCTATCTCCCGGACGTCACCAGTGCTCAGCGCCGCAACCGCAAGCTCGCCGACGCGCTGCCGAGCTCCCCCGGCGTCTATCTGTTCCGCGGGCCGTCCGAGGAGGTGCTGTACGTGGGCACCGCGGTCGATCTGCGCCGTCGGGTCCGGCAGTACTTCACCGGCGCCGACCCGCGCGCCCGCATGAAAGAGATGGCGTCACTGGCCATCCGCGTCGACCATGTCGAGTGCGCCCACGAGTTGGAGGCCGGCGTGCGCGAACTGCGGCTCCTCGCCGCGCACGCGCCGCCGTACAACCGGCGCTCGAAGGCCCCGCACAAGTGGTGGTGGGTGGTGCTCACCGACGAGGCCTTCCCCCGCTTCAGCGTGGTGCGGGCGCCGCGACACGATCGGGCGGTCGGGCCGTTCCGGGCCCATGCCGACGCCGTCGACGCGGCCCTGCTGCTGGCCCGCTTCACGGGCGTGCGAACCTGCACGACGCGGCTGGCACGGTCCGCCGAACACGGGCCGCAGTGCCCCGAGCGTGAACTCTCGCCGTGTCCGGCGCCACGCGGCATCACCGCAGGCGGCTACGCCGAATTCGCCGGGCGGGCCGCGGAAAACATTGCCGGCGTTGATGATTCCGCCCTCCGCACGGCGCTGAGACACATCGACGACCTGGCGGCCGAGGGCCGCTACGAGACCGCGGCGCGGCTGCGGGACCATGCCGCGACCGTCATCGACGGACTGTGGCGCGGCCAGCGCCTGCGGGCCCTGACCGCACTGCCGGAACTGGTGGCCGCCCGGCCCGACGGCGCCGGCGGCTGGCATCTCGTCGTGGTCCGGTACGGCCAGTTGGCCGCCGCCGGCAACGCGCCGCGGCGCGTCCCTCCAATGCCCGTCGTCGACGCGATATCCGCTGCGGCACAAGTGATCCTGACAGCGGAGCGGCCGCTGGGCGGCGCGCCCGTCGAGGAGGTGGCGCTCATCGTGCGCTGGCTGGCCGCGCCGGGTGTGCGCATCGTGCGCACCTCCGCCGACGACGAATCCGGGTACTGCCTACCGGTCACCGCGGCCGGCCGGTGGGCCGAGTGGGCCGCCACCGCCCGGTCGGCCCGGGCGGCGGCACAGCAGGCGCAGCGCTCAGACCTTCTGGGTGAACCGAGCCCACCGCGCGAGCAGCTGCTCGGCAGCACCCGAATCGATCGCCTCGGTGGCGCGGGCCAGGCCCCGCTCCCACGCCGGCACCCACTGGGCGTCGCTGGATAGCCCGGCATGAGCCACCATCGCGCCTGCGGCGTTGAGCACCACGGCATCCCGGACCGGGCCGGTCTGGCCCGCCAGGACCGCGCGCACCGACTCCGCGTTCGCCGTGGCGTCACCGCCGCGCAACTCGCTCAGCTCGGCGCGGGCGAACCCGAATGCCTTCGGGTCCAGCGTCAGCCGCTCGACGGTGCCCGCCTGCACGCGCCAGATGGTGCTCGTCGTCGTGGTGGTCAGTTCGTCGAGCCCGTCGTCGCCGTGCACGACCAGGACGCTGGAGCCGCGCGCGGCGAACACCCCGGCCATCACCTCGGCCAGTTCCGCCCAGGCGCAGCCGATCAGGCCGGCGCGCGGCATCGCCGGATTCGTCAGCGGCCCCAGGAGATTGAAGACCGTCGGCACGCCGATCTCCCGTCGCACGGAGGAAGCGTGCCGATAGGACTGATGGAACTGCGGGGCGAATGCGAACCCGATACCCACTTCGGCGACCGAGCGGGCCACGTCACCCGGCGACAGGTCGATCCGGACGCCCAGGGCCTCGAGAGTGTCGGCGCCACCGGACAACGACGATGCCGCGCGGTTCCCGTGCTTGATCACCGGCACCCCGCACGCGGCGACGACGATCGACGCCATCGTGGACAGGTTCACGGTGTTCGAGCCGTCGCCTCCGGTGCCCACGATGTCGACGACATCGGTGCCGATCGCCGCGAGCGCGTCCGCGGGCACTTTTCGGGCGTGTCGCAACATCACGTCGGCGAGCTCCGTCACCTCCGCGGAGGTGGGCCTCTTCATCTTCATCGCGATGGCGAACGCAGCGATCTGCGCCGGGGTCGCAGAACCGGTCATGACCTGGTCCATTGCCCACCCCGCCTGACCCGCGGCAAGGTTCTGGCCGGTGGTCAGCCGGCCCAGGATCTGGGGCCATTGCGGCCCGTCGGTGATCGGTTCCTGATGGGGATCGGTGGTTGGCACGAACCCGATTATGACCAATGTCGGCACCCGGGTGGAGTTCAACAACTACAAAGCGTCATACTTACCGCTGTGACGAGCGCTGTAGGTACCTCCGGAACCGCCATCACGTCGAGGGTGCATTCGCTGAACCGGCCGAATATGGTCAGTGTCGGCACCATTGTGTGGCTTTCCAGCGAGTTGATGTTCTTTGCTGGGCTGTTCGCAATGTATTTCACCGCGCGTGCCCAGGCGGGCGGCGATTGGCCGCCGAAGCCGACCGAACTCAATCTGGCCCTCGCGGTGCCGGTGACGCTGGTGTTGATCGCGTCATCGTTCACCTGCCAGATGGGCGTGTTCGCGGCCGAGCGCGGCGACGTGTTCGGGCTGCGCCGGTGGTACGTCATCACGTTCCTCATGGGCCTGTTCTTCGTGTTGGGACAGGGCTACGAGTACCTCAACCTGGTCGACGAGGGCACCACCATCCCGGGCAGTGCCTACGGATCGGTCTTTTACCTGACGACCGGTTTCCACGGCCTGCACGTCATCGGCGGTCTGGTGGCATTCGTCTACCTGCTTGCCCGCACGAAGATGAGCAAGTTCACGCCGGCCCAGGCCACCGCTGCCATCGTTGTGTCGTACTACTGGCACTTCGTCGACATCGTGTGGATCGCCCTGTTCGCCACCATCTACTTCGTCCGATGACCAACTCGTCGATGAGAAGGGGTTCGATGACCAGCAAGTCCCGTCGTCGGTTACACCGGCGCCTCTCAGCAGCGATGCTGCTGCTGCTCGGACTTCTAGTCGCTGGTGGCCTCGCGGCCACCCTGACGCCGCGGCCTCAGGTCGCGGTCGCCGACGAGTCGCAGCTGGCATTGCTGCGTACCGGCAAGCAGTTGTTCGAAACGTCCTGCATTTCGTGCCACGGCGCCAACCTGCAGGGTGTGACCGACCGCGGCCCGAGCCTCATCGGCGTCGGCGACGCGGCCGTCTACTTCCAGGTGTCCACCGGCCGCATGCCTGCCATGCGCGGCGAGGCCCAGGCCGCCCGCAAGGACCCGGCGTTCGACGAACACCAGATCGACGCCCTCGGCGCCTACATCCAGGCCAACGGCGGCGGTCCTCAGGTTCCGCGTGACGCCAACGGCCAGATCAACCAGCACTCGTTCATCGGTGAGAACGTCGCCCGCGGTGGCGACCTGTTCCGCCTGAACTGCGCGTCCTGCCACAACTTCACCGGCAAGGGTGGCGCACTGTCGTCGGGCAAGTACGCGCCCGACCTCGGCCATGCCGCCGAAGTGCCGGCGCAGGTGTACACCGCCATGCTCACCGGCCCGCAGAACATGCCCAAGTTCTCGGACCGCCAGCTGTCCCCGGAAGAGAAGCGCGACATCGTCGCTTACGTCCGCGAGTCGGCTGAGCACCGCAGCCAGGGCGGCTACGGCCTCGGCGGCTTCGGCCCCGCGCCCGAGGGCATGGCGATGTGGATTATCGGGATGGTCGCCGTGATCGGCGCGGCTATGTGGATCGGAGCTCGCGCATGAGCGAGAACGTGAACATTCCCAGTGACGCGGAACTGCGCGAGATGTCGCGCGAAGAACTCGTCGAACTGGGCGGAAAGATCGACGGCGTCACGACCGTCTTCAAGGAGCCGCGCTGGCCCGTCGAGGGCACCAAGGCGGAGAAGCGCGCCGAGCGTCAGGTTGCGGCCTGGCTGCTGCTCGGTGGTCTCTCCGGCCTGGCCCTGCTGCTGGTGTTCCTGTTCTGGCCGTGGGAGTACAAGCCGTTCGAATCCGACGGCGAGTTCATCTACTCGCTGGCCACCCCGTTGTACGGCCTGACCTTCGGTCTGTCGATCCTCGCGATCGGCATCGGTGCGGTGCTCTTCCAGAAGAAGTTCATCCCCGAGGAAATCTCGATCCAGGACCGCCACGACGGCGCCTCCCCCGAGGTCCACCGCGCCACCGTCGCGGCCAACCTGACCGATGCGCTCGAGGGCTCGACGCTCAAGCGCCGCAAGCTGATCGGCCTGTCGCTCGGCGTCGGCCTCGGCGCGTTCGGCCTGGGCACCGCGGTCGCCTTCATCGGCGGTCTGATCAAGAACCCGTGGAAGCCGGTCGTGCCGACCGCCGACGGCAAGAAGGCCGTCCTGTGGACGTCGGGCTGGACCCCGCGTTTCCACGGCGAGACCATCTTCCTGGCGCGGGCCACCGGTCTGCCGGGTGAGTCCCCCTTCGTGAAGATGCGTCCCGAGGACCTCGACGCGGGCGGCATGGAGACCGTGTTCCCGTGGCGTGAGTCCGACGGCGACGGCACCACCCTGGAATCGCACGAGAAGCTCGGCCACATCGCTCTCGGTGTGCGTAACCCGGTGATGCTCATCCGCATCAAGCCCGAGGACCTGAGCCGCGTGGTCAAGCGCCAGGGCCAGGAGAGCTTCAACTTCGGTGACTTCTTCGCGTACACCAAGGTGTGCTCGCACCTGGGCTGCCCCTCGTCGCTGTACGAGCAGCAGACCTACCGCATTCTGTGCCCCTGCCATCAGTCGCAGTTCGACGCGCTGCACTTCGCGCGGCCGATCTTCGGACCGGCGGCCCGCGCCCTGGCGCAGCTGCCGATCACGATTGACAAAGAGGGCTACCTGGTCGCCAACGGCGACTTCATCGAACCCGTCGGACCGGCATTCTGGGAGCGCAAATCATGAGTCCCAAGCTCGCTGACATCGCTGCCGCACAAGGCGATGCGATCGACTCGCGGTACCACCCGTCGGCCGCGGTACGCCGCCAGCTGAACAAGGTCTTCCCGACGCACTGGTCGTTCATGCTCGGTGAGATCGCGCTGTACAGCTTCCTGGTGCTGCTCCTCACTGGCGTGTATCTGACGCTGTTCTTCGATCCGTCGATGGTCGAGGTCGTCTACAACGGCGTCTACCAGCCGCTGCGCGGCGTGCAGATGTCCCGCGCCTACGAATCGGCCCTGGAGATCTCGTTCGAGGTCCGTGGTGGCCTGTTCGTCCGCCAGATTCACCACTGGGCCGCGCTGATGTTCGCCGCGTCGATCATGGTGCACCTGGCGCGCATCTTCTTCACCGGTGCGTTCCGCCGCCCGCGTGAGGCGAACTGGGTGATCGGCTCGCTGCTGCTGATCCTGGCCATGTTCGAGGGCTACTTCGGCTACTCGCTGCCCGACGACCTGCTGTCCGGCATCGGCCTGCGCGCCGCGCTGTCCTCGATCACCCTCGGCATCCCGGTCATCGGCACCTGGATGCACTGGGCACTGTTCGGTGGCGACTTCCCCGGCAACATCATCATCCCGCGCATGTACGCCCTGCACATCCTGCTGATCCCGGGCATCATCCTGGCCCTGATCGGCGCCCACCTGGCGCTGGTGTGGTTCCAGAAGCACACCCAGTTCCCCGGCCCCGGCCGCACCGAGAAGAACGTCGTCGGCGTGCGCGTCATGCCCGTGTTCGCGATGAAGGGCGGCGCGTTCTTCGCCCTGGTCACCGGCGTCCTGGGCATCATGGGCGGCCTGCTGCAGATCAACCCCATCTGGGAACTCGGCCCCTACAAGCCCTCGCAGGTGTCCGCTGGTAGCCAGCCCGACTTCTACATGATGTGGACCGAAGGCCTGGCTCGTATCTGGCCGGCCTGGGAGTTCTACCCCTTCGGCCACACCATCCCGGCCGTGATGGGCGTCGCGGTGCTGATGGGCGTGGTGTTCGGACTGCTGATCGCCTGGCCGTTCCTGGAACGGAAGTTCACCGGCGATAACGCACACCACAACCTGCTGCAGCGTCCGCGCGACGTGCCGGTCCGCACCGCCATCGGTGCCATGGCCATCGCGTTCTACATGGTGCTGACCCTGGCCGCGATGAACGACATCATCGCGCTCAAGTTCGACATCTCGCTGAACGCCACCACCTGGATCGGCCGCATCGGCATGGTGGTCCTGCCCGCCATCGTCTACTACCTCACCTACCGCTGGTGTGTAGGCCTGCAGCGCAGCGACCGCGCCGTCCTCGAGCACGGTATCGAGACCGGCATCATCAAGCGGCTGCCGCACGGCGCGTACGTCGAGCTGCACCAGCCGCTGGGCCCGGTCGACGATCACGGCCACCCGATCCCGCTGGAATACCAGGGTGCCGCACTGCCCAAGCGCATGAACAAGCTCGGCTCCGCCGGCTCCCCCGGCACCGGCAGCTTCCTGTTCGCCGACTCCGCCGTCGAACAAGCCGCCCTCGCCGACGCCGAACACGCCGCCGAACACAAGGCACTCACCGCCCTCAAGGAGTACCAGGACGAGATTTCGCCCAACGGCTCCAACGGGCATCACTAGTTCGATCTACGGTTTCGGCCCGGTCTGGTTTCCACCAGACCGGGCCGAAGTCGTTTTCGGGTCCACTCCCCTACCCCGCCTCCGTTTTCTGCGCTGAGCCTGCGCTGGGGGGGAGAAAAGTCGAGTGCCCTGCGGCCTCGGCGCAGACTCAGTGGTGTGCGAACGCCGCGGTGATCCAGTTGCTGAACTCGCACGCCAGGTGCCACCTGTGCTGAGCGATCATGTACGGCGCGGTGAGCCAAGGGAATTCGACGCACAGCCGCGCATGGAAGCCGTTCGCGTCGTCGCGGAACTCGTGCCGGACGCCGCCGATCGCGAGACCGCCCGCGGCACGCGCGACCCCCGCCGCCTCGATCGGGAACGCCGCGTCCCGGGGCGTGACGAGTGGTGACGTGTCGTCGTAGTCGACGAAGAACTGCGTCGCCAGTGGGCTGCCGCCGGTCGTTTCGACGACCTCCTGCCGTCCGTCCGGGGCGGTGTCGATGAGGAAGTGGTCGGGGTTGGCGGCGATCATGCTGTGGGCGTAGTCGTCGCGCTCGGCGGCGGTGAACCACTCGACGAATGCCGCCGCGCTGCCGCCGGTGACGTACAGGTCGCACACGCTCGTCGCGCGTCGTCCGACGGACAGCTGCGTCGACCCGCGGGCCACGACCCCGGCCGCGCGGATGTCACGCGCCAAGCGCCGACGGACGTCGTCGGCACCCAGGGCCAGCTTGGCGTCGGCGAAAGCTGTTCGTTGCCGGGCGAGATCGCCGGCGGGCACGGGCAGGCCGATCTTGCGGGCGGCCTTGGGCAGGCGCCTGGCCTCCCAGGCGAGTACCTCATCACGAGACACGGCACGACCCGCGATCACGGCGTCGATGGTGAGCGTCTGGTCCGGCATGTGCGCATCTCCTACACTAAAAGCACCTATGGTTGCTTTTATATGCCCCGTGACGCTCCTGGGTCAACAGTCCTGCGAGACTGAATCGGTGACGGACACCACCATCGACGCCACCGCAGTCCCCCGACCGCGACCAGGTGGCCGGTCCGCACGTGTGGTGGCCGCGGTCCATGCGGCAACCCTCGAGCTCCTGACGGAAATCGGGTACGACAGCCTGCAACTGTCCGACGTGGCCAAGCGGGCCGAGGTGAACAAGACGACCGTCTACCGCCGGTGGCCGACTAAGGCCGCACTGGTTGCCGACCTGCTGGTGAGCTTCACGCAGCGCAACGTCGCGACACCGGACACCGGATCACTGCAGGGTGACCTCGAACAGCTCCTCGCCGACATCGTCACCGCGCTGACCGATCGGGCCATCCGCGCCGTCCTCTACGGCGCGCTGGCCGGCGCCGACGACAACGACGACGTCCGGACCGCGCGGGCCAGGTTCTGGGAGGAGCGGTTCCGGCGTAGCGGCGCGGTCGTCGAACGCGCGATGACGCGTGGCGAAATCCCGCCCGGCACCGACCCGCGCGCAGTGCTGGAGATGGCCGCTGGGCCGGTCTACTTCCGCGTCCTGTTCACGGCAGACGCGGTCACGCCCGACTATCTCGGTGAGACCGTCCGGCGCACCATTCGCGCGTTCGCACCGCGCTGAGCGCTAGGCCGCCCGGGCATCCTCGGCCGACGCCTCGAGCACCGCATGCAGGCCACGCAGGCAGTACCAGGGAATGGCGACCATGGCAGCGGTGACGAGGAATGCCAGGCCGTACAGGATCCAGGCCAACTCGTCGTGGCGGTCGGCCAGCATGTACGCGCCCAGGAAGATGAACAGCGTCGCGCCGCCCATGGCCGCGGCGATCCCGAGCGTGCAGCGCAGCCACAGCTGATCCACCGCCGCCACCGGAAAGCCCAGCATGCTGGTCGCCGGCGACGCCGAATAGCGGCGCACCACCGGGTCGTCGAAGGAGCGCAGGGCGCTCGTCGGAATCTCCCCGGCGGGGCGACGGTCGTCGGCCTCGGACGGTCCGCCCCCGAGCAGCGGCAGCGGTGCCGCCCCACCGCGACGGGCGCGCAGCAACAGCGGGATGGCGCCCACGATCACCGCCGCCGACACCGCGATGACGGAGTACAGCAGCCACGGCGTGTGCGACGACGCAGCACCCGACGGGTGCCGGGTACCAAGGTCCACCATGGCGACGACAGCGGCCACCCCGGCGCCCAGGGCCGCCAGCCACACGGCGACGGAGCCGCCGAGCAGAAGACGGTCCAACTGCTCGGGGTTGCCGCCGGTCACTCGCGACCGGGTTGAAGTCTCAGCGTTGTACGGCATTTAACAGCTCGTCTGCCAATCATCGTTTGTCTGCGAGGCCAGCGTCTGGCCGTCGCTGGTCACAATCGAACAGTTCAGGTGGCTCAGCCGCAGCAGGCTGGAGGCCTGCACCGAGCCCACATCGGACATCGAGATCGGTGTCAGAGTGATCATCCACGGAATGTAGACGTTCTGCTGGGTGCGCTGGCGTCCCGCGGCGTCGGTGTAGGTCACCGAAATACGGTCCAGCGGCGCCTTCGTGCCCCAAATCCGGTACGTGACATACCGCGGTCCGGTCGGCGGCGCCGACGTCGTGGCCGGCGGCGCGGCCGCGGCGGTGCTGGGCGGCGGAGGCGGCGGCTCTTCCGACGGGGGCGGTGGCGGCGGCTGAGTCACGGTCACCGTCGACGGAGGCGGCGGAGGTGGCGGTGGCGGGGGCGCCTCGGTCGTCGTGGGCGGAGGCGGCGGCGTGGTCGTGGTGGTGAACTCGTCCTGGAACGGCGGCGCCGACGTCGTACTGGTCGACGGCGTCGCCACGTTCTCCGAGCTGCTGTTGCGGGTCACCAGGATGGCGACGGACGCCACCAGCGAAATGGCGGCGATGATCGCCACCACACCGACGACCCACGGCCACCGCGGCGGCGGGGCGTCGTCGGCGTCGGGTTTGGCCTCGTAGCTGTCGTAGTCGTACAGCGCCGGCTCCGGCGGCACGTACGGGGCGATGGTGAAGTGCTCGGACTCGGGCGCCGAGTAGGCCTGCGAATAGATCTCGGTTTCGCCGGTGCCTTCACCGACGCCCGATGACTCCCGGGCCGCATCATCCGAGCCCGGGGAATGTGACCCGCTCACGTACGCCTATCCCTCTCGACCACTGTGTCGCTGCAGCTGAGGAACGTCGCTCACGGCGACATTCCAGCCTTCGGCAGACATTACCCAACATGGGCCCGGCATGGCCGTACCGGACGGTGCCAGAGGACCATCTGACATACGGTTGTGACCTGACCGCAGAGCGATCAGGTCACAGGGGCCGTACGTGTCAGTGCTTCTCGGGGCCGGTGTAGTACTCGAACACCAGGCCGGCGACGGTGGCCAGCACGAAGCAGACGCCGGCGACGATCAGCCAGGGCAGCCACAGGCCGATACCGACCGCGGTGGTCGAGGCCGACAGGGCGATCAGCAGCGGCCACCAGCTGTGCGGGCTGAAGAAGCCCAGCTCGCCGGCGCCGTCGGAGACCTCGGCGTCTTCGTAGTCCTCGGGCCGGGTGTCGAGGCGACGGGCCACGAACCGGAAGAACGTGCCGATGATCAGCGACAGACCGGTGGTCAGCACCAGCGCGGTGGTGCCGGCCCACTCGATGCCACCGTTCGCGTACAGCGCGGTCAGCGCGCCGTAGCCGACGGTCGCCAAGGCGAAGAAGGCAGTCAGAATCTCGAAAAGTCGGGCTTCGATATGCATGGCGTATCCCCTACTTGCTCGCCTGAGCGGGCGAACCGACCTGCTCGCCGCGGCGAGAGTCGAACGGATGGGTCGTCTGGGCCACCGGCGGCAGACCGATCGAGACCAGAGCGTCGGCGTTGGTCGCCTTCGGGTGATCGATGCGGTACTGCAGGTAAGCCTTGAACTGCTCCGGCTCCACGACGCGCACCTCGAAGTTCATCATCGAGTGGTACGTGCCGCACATCTCGGTGCAGCGGCCGACGAACGGACCGGTCTTCTCGATCTCGGTGACCTGGAAGATGTTGTCCGAGTGGTTGGCCTCGGGGTTCGGGATGACGTCCCGCTTGAACAGGAACTCCGGCACCCAGAAGCCGTGGATGACGTCGGCCGAGGCGATCTGGAACTCGATGCGCTTGCCCTTCGGCAGGACCAGGATCGGAATCTCGGTGCTGGTGCCGATGGTCTCGACCTTGTCGAAGTTCAGGTAGCTGCGGTCCTCGGGGTTCTCGCCGCGGATCGCGCCGACCTTCTCCTCGCCGTGCTCGTCCTTGCCCTCGGGCTTGGACTTCATGGCTTCCTTGCGGGCGGCGTCGGCGCCGTCGTAGGAGAACGTGTTGTCCTTGAAGGCGACCTTCTGGTAGCCGAACTTCCAGTTCCACTGGAAAGCGGTGACGTCGATGGTGACCTCAGCAGGCTTGCTGTGGTCCATCATCTTCTCCTGCACCACGACGGTGAAGTAGAAGAGCACCGAGATGATGAGGAACGGCACGACGGTCAGCACCAGTTCCAGCGGCATGTTGTAGCCGAACTGACGGGGCAGTTCAGTGTCGGTCTTCTTCTTGCGGTGGAACGCCATCGCCCAGAAGATCAGCGCCCACACGATGGCGCCGACCACGAACGAAGCGATAACCGACCACACCCAGAGGTCACGGTTTGCGTGCGCTTCTGGCGTGATGCCGGTCGGCCAACCCAGGCCGAAGACTTCCTGCCAGCTGCATCCGCTGAGCAGCAGCGTCGACGCGCCGAGAATGGCGGACAACGCCACCAAACGGAGCCCGCGAGCGGTCACGTTGAGGCCCTCCTAGAGGTCGGTCAAGCCGGTCGAATACTACGCAGCGTAGACCACGCCCACGGTGCCGAGCGAAGCGACCGGCCAATCGGCAGCGCCGGTTCTGAGTTCACCTGCCTGAACAGGCATACTGGCGCCGTGTGCGGACTGCTGGCCTACCTGGCCGACCCTGTTGCCGACCATTCCACTGACCTGGTGAACGCCGTTTCGGATGCCACGCATCCGATGCGCCACCGGGGCCCGGACGAGTCGGGCGCATGGGCCGATGACAGCGATCCGACCGACGGACACCACACCGTCGTCTTCGGCTTCAACCGGCTCTCCATCATCGACATCGCGCACAGCCACCAGCCGCTGCGCTGGGGTCCGCCGGAGTCGCCGAACCGCTATGCGCTGGTGTTCAACGGCGAGATCTACAACTACCTCGAACTTCGGGAAGAACTGCGGACCGAGTTCGGCGCCGAATTCGCCACCGAGGGCGACAGCGAGGCGATCGTCGCCGCCTACCACTACTGGGGCACCGCGGCGCTGGGCCGCCTGCGCGGCATGTTCGCCTTCGCGCTTTGGGACACCGAGACCCGTGAGTTGTTCTGCGCGCGTGACCCGTTCGGCATCAAGCCGCTGTACTTGGCGACGGGCCCCGGCGGCACGATCGTCGGCAGTGAGAAGAAGTGCATCCTCGACCTCGCGGCGCGCGCCGGCATCGACCTGAGCATCGACGAGCGCGCCGTCCAGCACTACACGGTGCTGCAGTACGTGCCCGAACCCGAGACACTGCAGCGCGGGATCCGTCGGCTGGAGTCGGGCAGCTACGCCCGCATCCGGCCGGGCCAGCAGCCCGAGGTGACGCGCTACTTCAAGCCGAAGTTCAGCGCTGTGCCATTTGTCACAGGGCAGGAGCAGGCCCGGTACGACGAGATCACCGCGGTTCTGGAGGATTCGGTCGCCAAGCACATGCGGGCCGACGTCACCGTCGGTGCGTTCCTGTCGGGAGGTATCGACTCCACCGCCATCGCCGCGCTGGCGATGCGGCACAACCCCAAACTGATCACGTTCACGACGGGCTTTGAGCGCGAAGGCTTTTCCGAGGTCGACGTGGCCGTCGCCTCCGCCGAGGCCATCGGCGCGCGGCACGTGACCAAGGTGGTGAGCCAGGCCGAGTTCGTCGAGGCACTGCCCGAGATCGTCTGGTATCTGGACGAGCCGGTGGCCGACCCGGCGCTGGTGCCGCTGTTCTTCATCGCCCGCGAGGCCCGCAAGCACGTCAAGGTCGTGCTCTCCGGCGAGGGCGCCGACGAACTGTTCGGCGGTTACACCATCTACCGGGAACCGTTGTCGCTCAAGGCCTTCGATCGCGTACCGCGGGGACTGCGGCGCGGACTGGGCAAGGCGTCGAAATCACTGCCGGACGGTATGCGCGGCAAGAGCCTGCTGCACCGCGGGTCGCTGACGCTCGAGGAGCGCTACTACGGCAACGCCCGCAGCTTCTCCGACGAGCAGCTGCAGTCGACCCTCGCGCAGTTCGATCCCGAATGGACCCACACCGATGTGACGGCGCCGATCTACGCCGAGTCCGCGGGCTGGGACCCGGTGGCGCGCATGCAGCACCTGGACCTGTTCACCTGGCTGCGCGGCGACATCCTCGTCAAGGCCGACAAGATGACGATGGCCAATTCACTGGAACTGCGGGTGCCGTTCCTGGACCCCGAGGTGTTCGCGGTGGCGTCCAAGCTGCCGTACGACCAGAAGATCACGCGCACCACCACGAAGTACGCGCTGCGCCGGGCGCTCGAGCCCATCGTGCCCGCTCATGTGCTGCACCGCGCGAAGCTGGGTTTCCCGGTGCCGATCCGGCACTGGCTGCGTTCGGGCGAGCTGCTGGAGTGGGCGTACGCGACGGTCAACGCGTCGCAGGCCGGGCATCTGATCGACCTCGACGCCGTCCGCGAGATGCTCGAGGAGCACCGCAACGGCGTCAGCGATCACAGCCGCCGGCTGTGGACGGTGCTGATCTTCATGCTGTGGCACGCCATCTTCATCGAGGGCAGCGTGACGCCGCGGATCAGCGAGCCCGTCTACCCCGTCGAACTCTGACCCATACGACGAAAGTGCGTGAAATGACCGCGAATTCGCACTGAATTCGGTCGTTTCCCGCACTTTCGGCGGTTATCAGCTCAGGGCTGCGGCGATCTCATCGGCGGCCTCGACACCGAACGCGTCCGACAGCCGCGGCAGCGCGGTGGCCTTGTCCCAGGTCCATTCCTGCGGACCCGGCGCCTCGAGGACCAGCGTGGCCACGAGCGAGGCCAGCTGAGCGGCCCGTTCCAGGCTCAGGCCGGCGCCGCGGCCGGTGAGGAAACCGGCGCGGAACGCGTCACCGATGCCGGTCGGGTCGACCTTCTCGTTCTCGGGCACCACGTCGACGTGGACGAACGAACCGTCGCCGACGATGTCGACGCCCTTCTCCCCCAGCGTGGTGACCCGCAGCTGGATCTGGCTCATCACCTCGGCCTCGGACCAGCCGGACTTCTGCAGCAGCAGGTCCCACTCGTAGTCGTTGGTGAACAGGTAGGTGGCGCCGTCGATGAGGCGGCGGATCTCCTCGCCGGACAGCCGGGCCAGCTGCTGGCTGGGGTCCGCGGCGAACGGCAGACCCAACTTCCGGCATTCCTCGGTGTGCAGGAACATGGCCTCGGGGTCGTTGGCGCCGATGATCACGAGCTCGGGCTCGCCCTGGGCGGCGACGAGGTCGGCCAGTTTGATGTTGCGTGCCTCGGACATGGCGCCGGGATAGAACGACGCCAACTGCGCCATGTCCTCGTCGGTGGTGCAAACGAATCGTGCGGTGTAGGCGGAGTCGGACACCAGCACCTGCGAGCAGTCGACGCCGTGCGACGTCAGCCAGCCGCGGTAGTCGTCGAAGTCCTTGCCCACCGCGCCGACCAGCGTCGGGCTACCACCCAGGATGCCGATGGCGTAGGCGATGTTGCCCGCGACGCCGCCGCGGTGCACGACCAGGTCGTCGACCAGGAAGCTCAGCGACACCTTCTGCAGGTGTTCGGCCAGCAACTGCTCGGCGAATCGGCCCGGGAAGCGCATCAAATGGTCGGTCGCGATCGATCCGGTCACGGCAATGGTCATTCGGCGAGCTTACCCAGGCTGACGCCCCGGCCCGCCTGCGCGGGTGCGCTAGCCTGTGGTCAACATGGACGGCGCATATCCGTACCCGGAATCGATCCCCCCGCAGCCGGGTCCGGGGAACCCCACATTCGGAGCCCCTTTCGGCGGCCCGCCTCCGGCCTACCCGACGACGCTGCCACCGGCCGTGGAGTACCCGTCGGGCGGCGGAAACAACAAGAAGCGCATCCTGCTGGTCGTCGGCGCTGTCGTCGCGGTCGTCGCCGTCATCGGCGGCATCATCTTCGCGGTGCGCAGCACCAGCGATCGCGGTCTGACCGATGCCACCGCCAAGTCCGCGATCCAGGGATACCTCAACGCGTTGCTGCATCAGGACAAGCAGACCGTGGCGCGCCATGCGCTGTGCGGCCTGTATGACGGCATCAAGGATCACGCCACGGATTACACGGTGGCGAATCTGGCCAGTGATGCGTTCCGCAAGCAGTTCGGTCAGGCGGATGTGACGTCGATCGACAAGATCGTGATGCTGTCCCCGAATCAGGCGCAGGTGCTGTTCACCATGAAGGTGGCGCCATCAGGCCGGCTGCCGCGCGGTTCGGGACCCAAGAACAACGAATTCCAGGCTGTCGCTCAGCTGCTGGTGCAGCCGCGCGAGACCCTGGTCTGCTCGTACCTGCCGCGCCCGGCGGACTCCCTGTAGGAGGCCGCCGGACCGGCCGGTTGAATCAGTTGAACGAATCGCCGCAGGCGCAGGAGCCGGTGGCGTTCGGGTTGTCGATCGTGAAGCCCTGCTTCTCGATGGTGTCGACAAAGTCGATGGTCGCGCCCTGCACGTACGGGGCACTCATCCGGTCGACGGTCAGATTGACGCCACCGACGTTGGTGGTGAGATCACCATCGAGGGTGCGGTCATCGAAGAACAGGTTGTACCGCAGGCCGGCGCAGCCGCCCGGTTGCACGGCGATACGCAGCGCGAGGTCGTCACGGCCTTCCTGATCCAGCAGGGCCTTGGCCTTGGCGGCCGCAGCGTCGGACAAGATCACGCCGTGGGTCTCGGTCGAGGTACCGGTGGTGGTCGCGTCCTCAACAGTCATTGCTTCTCCCTGGTGCACACTCGATTGCCTGGCAATATCCAGGCACCATCAACGGTACCTTGTCGGGCCGTTATTCCCGAGTTCAGCGGCTACGCCTGCAGCTAACCCGGCCAGCTGGTTGGCCGCATCACTGATGGCGAGCTCCACCGAACCGGCGTGGTCGACGATCGAATGGGCTGCCGCGACGCCGGCACCGGCCAGCGCCGACGGGTCCAGCGTCACCTGCCCGGCCAGCACCAGGACGGGCTTGCCGCCCGCCTGGCCGACCAGGGCGCTGATCACCTTGCCGTGCAGCGACTGGTCGTCGAACCGGCCCTCACCCGTGATGACCAGGTCAGCGGCGGCCAGGTCCGCGGCCAGCCCGGTATGGGTGGCGATGACCGTCGCGCCCGATTCGCGCCGTCCGCCCAGCGCCAGCAGCGCCGCTCCCAGCCCGCCGGCGGCGCCGGCTCCGGGCTCGACGGCGACGTCGCGGCCGGCCACCGATTCGAGTTCACGGGCCCACGCCATGAGCCGCTGCTCCAGCAGCACCACCGTGGCCGGATCTGCGCCCTTCTGCGGGCCGAACACCGCGGCGGCACCCATCGGACCGAGCAGCGGGTGCTCCACGTCGGAGGCGACGACGACCTCGATGCCGGCGAGCCTCCGAGATGCTGGCGTCAGGCCGCCCAGCGCCGCGACAAGCCCCTGGCCACCGTCGGTGCACGAGCTGCCGCCGAGCCCCACGACCACCTTCGTCGCGCCCGCGGTCAGCGCCGCGTCCACCAGTTGCCCCACCCCGAAGCTGGTGGCGTCGAGCGCGGTCCGCACGGTGGGCGGCCCGCCCAGCAGCGCCAATCCGCAGGCCTGCGCGCACTCGATGTACGCGGTGTCCTGGTGCAGCACCCAGTGCGCGGTGACGTCGCGGTCCAGCGGGCCGCGCACCGTGGCCGCCTGCAGACCGCCCAGCCGTTCGGCCAGGACGTCGACGAAGCCCGGGCCGCCGTCGGACTGCGGCGCGAGCACCAGCGTGTCGGCCGGCCGCGCGGCGGCCCAGCCCGCGGCGATGGCCGCCGCGGCCGCCACGGCGGTGAGGCTGTCGCCATAGCAGTCGGGGGCGACTAGGACTCTCATCGGAGCAGGTTAAGCCGCCCACGGCTCGGGTGCATGACGGCCGACGGCGGCGACCGAAGTAACCTGACAGCGTGAATCTGCTGGGCCGCAAGAAGGACAACGCCGACTCCGGAGACGAGAGTGGCAATGCTGACGACGTCGACATGACAGTTGACGCGGGCGACGACGCCGGGGCCCGGACCACCGCGCCCAAGGGTCGCCCCACTCCCAAGCAGAGCGCGAACCGTAAGCGCGGCCCGGTCGCACCGGCGCCGATGACGACGGCCGAGGCCCGCAAGCGCCGCAAGGAGCTGCGCAACTCGAAGTCGAAGGAAGAGCGCAAGGCCGACCGCGTGGCCCGCCGCGCCGACATGGATGCGCGCCGCGCCAAGATGATGGCCGGCGACGAGGCCTACCTGTTGCCCCGTGACAAGGGCCCGGTCAAGCGCTACGTCCGCGACCTCGTCGACTCCCGGCGCAACGTGCTGGGGCTGTTCATGCCGTCGGCGCTGGTGCTGGTGTTCTTCATGATGGCGCTGCCGCCGGTGCAGACCCAGGGCCTGCTGTCGGTCGCGATGCTGGGTCTGATGGTCATCATGGCCATCGACGGCGTCCTGCTCAGCCGGCGCATCAACAAGCGAGTCGACGCGAAGTTCCCGGGCAACACCGAAAGCGGTTGGAAGCTGGGCTTTTACGCGTCCAGCCGGGCTTCGCAGCTGCGCCGCATGCGTGTGCCGAAGCCGCAGGTCAACCGCGGAGACAAGGTCGACTGAGCCCGGTGCGCACCCTGGTGCTCGGCGGCATCCGGTCGGGAAAGTCGCAGTGGGCCGAGGACTGGATCGCCCGTGCGGCGGGTCCGGACGGGCCGGTGCGCTACGTCGCGACCGGGTCCGTCGACGGCGACGCCGACTTCGCGGCCCGGGTTTCGGCCCATCAGAACCGTCGCCCGGTGCACTGGTCGACCGTCGAATCCGCTGACGTGGCAGCTACTTTGCGCGACTCGGCCGCCACGATGGTCGATGACATCGGCGGATGGCTCGTCGCCGCGATGGACCGGCGCGCCGCCTGGACCGGCGGCTCGATCCAGACCGATGTCGACGAATTGGCCTCCGCGGTCAGCGAATTCACCGCGCCACTGGCCCTGGTCAGCCCAGAGGTGGGCCTGACCGTCGTCCCCGCCACGGAATCGGGCCGCCGGTTCGCCGACCAACTGGGCTCGCTCAACCAGCGCCTGGCCGCGGTCTGCGACCGCGTGGTGCTGGTGGTGGCCGGCCAGCCTCTCACCGTCAAGGAGCCCAGATGAGCGATCCCCGCGCCCAGTTCCCCGATCTCACCAAACCCGACGCCGACGTGCGCGAGGCTGCCCTCGCGCGTCAGCTCACCTTGACCAAGCCGCCGGGCGCGCTGGGACGCCTCGAGGATTTGTCGGTCTGGGTGTCGGCGTGCCAGGGCGTCTGTCCGCCAAAGCAATTCGAGCGGGCGCGGATCGTGGTGTTCGCCGGCGACCACGGCGTGACGGCATCGGGCGTCTCCGCGTTCCCGTCAGAGGTCACCGCGCAGATGGTGGCGAACTTCGACGCCGGCGGCGCCGCCATCAACGTGCTGGCCGAGGTGGCCGGCGCCACCGTGCGCGTGGCCGACATCGCCGTCGACGGTGAGGCCCACTCCCCCGCGATCGGCGCCCACAAGGTGCGGCGCGGCAGCGGCAACATCGCCGTCGAGGACGCGCTGTCGACCGAGGAGGCCATCGCGGCGATCGCGGCGGGTCGCACCATCGCCGATCAGGAGGTCGACGCGGGTGCCGACCTGCTCATCGCCGGCGACATGGGCATCGGAAACACCACTCCGGCAACGACTCTGGTCGCCGCTCTGACGGCGACCGAGCCCGTTGCCGTCGTGGGCCGCGGCACCGGTGTCGACGACGAGGGCTGGGCGCGCAAGACCGCGGCGATCCGCGACGCGCTGTTCCGTGCCCGCCAGGTCAAGGCCGATCCCGTTGCGCTGCTTGCCGTTTGCGGCGGTGCCGACCTGGCCGCCATGGCCGGTTTCCTGGCCCAGGCCGCCCTGCGACGTACGCCGGTGCTGCTCGACGGCATGGTGGTGACGGCGGCCGCGCTCGTCGCCGACCGGCTGGCCCCCGGCGCGAAGACCTGGTGGCAGGCCGCGCACCTGTCGACCGAACCCGCTCATGCGGTGGCACTGCAGCGCCTGCAGCTGACCCCGATCCTGGACCTCGGCATGCGCCTGGGCGAAGGCAGCGGCGCGGCGGTGGCGCTGCCGGTGCTGCGGGCCGCGGTCGCGACGCTGGCGTCCATGGCCACATTCGGCGAGGCGAACGTCACCGACAAACCCGCCCACTGACTGTGATCGGTTCCCTCGCTTCGGCTTTCGCGTTCAGCACCGTCCTGCCGGTGCGCAGTGACCGGCCGTTCGGCCGCGGCACACTGACCGCACTGCCGGCCGTGGGCGTCGTTCTCGGCGGTATCGCCGCGGCCGTGGTGTGGGGCGCCGGGCAGGTGTACATGACCGGCCCGCTCGCCGGGTTGCTCGCGGTGGCGGTGCTGCTCCTGCTGACCCGTGGCCTGCACATCGACGGGCTGTCCGACACCGTCGACGGCCTCGGCTGCTACGGACCGCCTGAGCGGGCCCTGGCCGTCATGCGCGGCGGCACCGCGGGCCCGTTCGGGGTGGCCGCGATCGTGGTCGCGATCGGCGCACAGAGCATGACGTTCGCCGCGCTGAGCCCGGTGGCGGTCGTCGTCGCCGTCACTGCGGGCCGCGTCGCCGCCCTGACGGCCTGCCGCACGTCGGTACCGGCGGCACCGGGCAGCACGCTGGGTGCGATGGTTGCCGGTAGCCAACCGGTATGGGTGGTCGCGGCGTGGACGGTGGCGGTCGCGGCCGCATCGGCGTGGGCGACGCCGCGGTTGTGGCAGGGCCCGGTCGTCGTACTCGTCGCCCTGGGGGTCACCGCGCTACTGGTGGCGCACTGCGTCCGCCGGTTCGGCGGGATCACCGGCGACGTGCTGGGCGCGGCCGTCGAGATCACGACGACGCTGACGGCGCTGGGACTCGCTGCCCACTAGCCGCAAACCTCGTTGACACTGCGGCCAGGGCGCTGCGTACTCGCACCTTTGCGCCGTAGCCGCAGCGTCAACGCAGGAAACTATCCCAGCCGGGTCATCCAATTGTGGGTGTCGGCGAACGTGCCGCGCTGAATTCCCGTGAGGGTGTCGCGCAGCGCCATGGTGACCTCACCGGGCTGGCCATCACCGATGGTGAACTCGCCGGCCGATTCGCCGTGTCCGTACTTCACGTGCGCGACCGGGGTGATGACGGCCGCGGTACCACAGGCGAACACCTCGGTGATCTCGCCCGCGGCGGCCTTCTTCTGCCACTCGTCGATGTCGATCTTGCGTTCCTCGACCGCGAAGCCGGCGTCAACGGCCAACTGCAGCAACGAATCCCGCGTGATGCCGGGCAGCAGCGAACCGGACAGCTCCGGGGTGACCAGCCGCGCCGAACCACCGCTGCCGAACACGAAGAACAGGTTCATGCCACCCATCTCTTCGACGTACCGGCGCTCGATGGCGTCCAGCCAGACCACCTGGTCGCAACCCATCTCGGCGGCCTGCGCCTGCGCGAGCAACGAGGCGGCGTAGTTGCCACCGAACTTGGCCGCACCGGTGCCACCGGGGCTGGCCCGCACGTACTCGGTGGACAGGTACACCGACACCGGCTTGATGCCGCCCTTGAAGTAGGCGCCGGCCGGCGAGCCGATCACCAGGTAGCGGTACTCGTTGGCGGGCCGCACGCCCAGGCCCGGCTCGGTGGCGATGATGAACGGCCGCAGGTACAGCGACGCCTCGCCACCGGCAGCGGGCACCCACTCGTTGTCGACGGCGATCAGCTGACGCAGCGACTCGACGAAGACGTCCTCGGGCAGCTCCGGGATGGCCAGGCGCCGGCACGACGACTGCAGTCGGGCGGCGTTGGCCTCCGGGCGGAACGACACGATCGAGCCGTCATTCCAGCGGTACGCCTTCAGACCTTCGAAGACCTCCTGCGCGTAGTGCAGGACGATGGCCGACGGATCCAGCTCGATGGGGCCGTACTCGGTGACCCGGGCGTCGTGCCAGCCGCGGTCGACGGTGTAGTCGATGGCCACCATGTGGTCGGTGTGGAACCGCCCGAATCCGGGGTCGGCCAGAACCTGGGCCCTTACCTCGTCGCTCGCCGGGTTGCTCGCGCGCGAAACGGTGAATTCGAGGGGGCCATCGGTCATATGCCGATTGTATCGCCCGTGGCTAGCGCGTTTTCGTCGCGGCTAGCGCGTCTTGGCCGCCACGAACGGCGGCGCGACGACCTCGCACTCGAGCGCCCGGCCGCGGACGTCGACGGTCACGCGCGCGCCGTCGGCGATGTCGGCCGCGGTGTCGAGCAGCGCCAGCGCGATACCGACCTTGAGGCTCGGCGAGAAGGTGCCCGACGTGGTGATGCCGACTGGCTTGTCGCCATCCAAGACGGTGAGGTCGGCGCGCAGCACGCCACGACCGACCGCCTTGAGACCGCGCAACGTGCGCTTGGGGCCGGCTTCCTTCTCCGCGAGCAGGGCGTCGCGGCCCCAGAACGCGTCCTTTTTCCAGCCGATGGCCCAGCCGCAGCGGGCCTGCAGCGGCGAAATATCCAGTGACAGTTCATGTCCGTGCAGCGGGTAGCCCATCTCGGTGCGCAGCGTGTCGCGCGAGCCCAGCCCGGAGAGTTCACCGCCGGCGTCCTTGACCGCGGCGACGAGCGCGTCGAACACGACACCCGCGCGGCCCCACTCGGGCAGCAGTTCGTAGCCGTGCTCGCCGGTGTAGCCGGTGCGGCACACCCGGACCGGCACGCCGTTGTATTCGGCGTCGGCGTAACCCATGTAGTCCATGTCGGTCGGCAGCCCGAGCGCGGTGAGCACCTCGGTGGACTTCGGTCCCTGCACGGCCAGCACGGCGTAGGAGCGATGCTCGTCGGTGATGGTCAGTTCGGGCGGGGCGACGCGCTGCAGCTCGGCGACCACGGCGGCGGTGTTGGCCGCGTTGGGCACCAGGAAGATCTCGTCGTCGGAGACGTAATAGGCGATCAGGTCGTCGATCACTCCGCCGGATTCATTGCAGCACAACGTGTATTGCGCCTTGCCCGGCCCGATGCGGCGCAGGTCGTTGGTGAATGCGGAGTTGACGAACTCGGCGGCGCCGGGGCCACGCACCAGGGCCTTGCCGAGGTGGCTGACGTCGAACAGGCCGACGGTCTCGCGGGTGGCGTTGTGCTCGGCCACGGTGCCGGCGTACGACACCGGCATCAACCAGCCGCCGAATTCGGCGAAACTCGCCCCGAGTTCGCGGTGACGGTCTTCCAGCGGGCCCTGCAACAGTTCGCTCACGGCCGGAAAGCCTAGCTCGGCGGCCAGAGTTTCGGGGTATCGACGCTGGTTGTCATGGCTTCGGCGTCGATTGTGACGCCGTCAGCGGTCGTTCGATACGGAACCAAGACGTCGAGCGCCGGGCCGTCACGATGTTCGAGCCGAATGTTGATCGCGTCGCCATCGAATGGTGCGCGCACAGTGACATCCAAGACAGTGGCGCGTGCCCGCACCAGTTGAGCGTCGTCGTCGTTCTGGAGTGCCGACATGACGGCATCCGCAGTGTTACGGACGGACGTCCCCAAGGCGCGCATGGTGCGGTGGCCGCCAGAATCGATGACCAACATGAACGGCGCCAGGTTCTGAAAGCTCAGTGCCGTGGCAGCCGCTTGTATGCTGGCCTGCAGCAGCTCGTTGAGATCAGCTTGGGTTGCAGGGCTGAATTGCGTATGCCAGTCCATCGGCGGATCTCGTACCTCGTGGGGGGGTGGGGATGGATAACAGTTTACGGGTGGATCCAGACGTACTGGATCACGGTGCGGCGCAGCTCCATGCGGCGCATAGTGCCATCCAAGCGGCATTGTCGAGGGCTCGCGACAGCCATGAAACGCTTCAGGGCGCGTGGCATGGCCGCGCCGCCGACGCGGGTGCACAAATCTGGGCCGATGTACACGACAAGTTCCGTCGGCACCTCGACGCGCTGGCGGACAACGCCACGAAACTGTCTGTCGCTGCTCGTCTTTATCGCGGTCAGGATGCGTCGTCTGGTGCCGACATCGCACAACAGATGTGAGACGACGTTGCCCACATACGAATACAACCTCGATGAGATGAACGAGTTCATCACAGCGCTTGAACGATCGATCGAGGAGATCACAACCCATTGCGACAACGCGAGATCCACGGTGGCGGCCGTACTTAATCACTACTCCGGTTCGGCTGCAACGGCTTTCACCGAATTCCACGAGGGCTGGCAGGCCACCGCCCGCGAACATCTGGAATCGCTGAAGGCATACCGGACGCACGTGGCCACGGCGCGCGACAACTGCGCCGAGGCGCGGCGCAAGAACATCGAAATGTTCCGATAGGACGGGTCTGTTGACGAAGATCACGCCGGAGAACTACTACGCCGTGGCCGCCAAACTGTGTGCCGCATCCACGCAGCTCGCAATGGACGTAAAGAATCTCGACAACGCACTGGACGTCAGCCAGTCCGCGGGAACTTATGCCTCCGGAGGACCGACATGGGCCCAGAGTTTTGACCAGTCCGCCTCCGACGTCTTCGAACTTGGGTCAACCACCGCCATCGCTGCCCGCGAACTGGGTTACCTCGTTCATCAGGCTGGCCTCAACCACGCCCATGCCGAAAACGAATCTGGCGGTGGCGGGAACCAGCCAACCCCACCGACACCCCAGGGGTGCACGCTGGAGACAAATCTCCATCCGAGTCAGCATGCGGTTGGCGGAACGCACGAGAAGCCCGACCGATGGGAGTTGATTGCCGAGTACGTCACCAAGCAATGGGCTGACTGTGATGAGGGCCGAATCGACAGCGCCGGAAAACAATTCACGAGTTTTGCCAACAGCAAGGGCGCCACAGCCGTGCAGCTGTGGAACGACATCACCACAGTGTTCACCGACGACGCGCAACACCAGAGTCCCGAAGTCAACGGAATCGTTGACGAAGTCGCGGCCGTCTGCAGATCCTTGCGAGACACTGGCGACGCAGCCAGCGCTTTGGGCACGGCATGCTCGGAAGTTCACCGGGTTGCCAATATCGACAAGAGCACCGGCCGCACATCCCTGAAGATTCTCGATTTGATCATCAAGTCGTACGAGATCGACAAGATCGCCGCGCGCCGGCTTCCGTTCGGGTCCTGGATAGTCCGTCAGCTCGACGAATTGATCAAAACCAACAAGATCGCGTACGCCCGCGGTATGGACAAGCTGATCGAAGGCATCAACGGCACGGTCGACACTGCCGCGAAGTCCAATCAGGGCATCTATTCGCTCGCGACCGGCAGCACCCAGGGGCTGTCGTCGATTCTCAACCGCACACCTCGACAGACCAATCCGATTCGGAACCGCGACGACCGCGATAACGACGCAGCCGGCAAACGCGGCGAACAACGGGCCGGGGTGCCGGGCAATTACAAGAAACGATGGGTGAGGGTCACGGTCAACGGTGTCCCGAGGATCGTCGAACCGGATTACATCGACCGAGCCAACAAGAATGTCGTTGAAGTCAAGAACACCAACGAGATTCGTGGCAACTACGACCAGATCGCCGCGGAGACCGAGTGGGCACGTCAGCAGGGTTTCACCATGACGTTGGTGGTCGATCACCGCACCGTGATTAACGATCCGCGTATTCAGGCCATGATCGATTCTGGACAGATCCAATTGATCCGCAAAGAACTGGACGACAACGATGACATCTGATCCGCAAGGCGCACGGGATGCCACCGTCGCCGCATTGCGCGAGGCAATCGGTGCAGTTGAGGCCACCAGCGCCGACTTAGTCCGCAAACCGCCACCACCGCAGGAAGCCCCGCCGCCCAAAAAGCGCCGCACACCTCCGAAGCAGAACCCCGACGGCAGCTGGCCACCCATCACCTACCCAGGCATGCCCGAAGGCGACGACTGGATGCACAACCTCCCAGCGCGCTACAGGGACGGCCAACGCGGACACGACCGCAGAATCATGGAAGAGCTCGCCGCCGTCGGCGTCCCCTGCTACACAGTCAGCGAGTTGGCCGACCGTGCCGAGACGGTTCCACAAGGCATCCCCATCTTCATCGACTGGCTCACGCACCTGGAAGAACGTGTCCCCGGGCCTGAATCTGACCACCGGGAGATCCTGCGTTCGGGGCTGATCTGTGCTCTGGACGACCCGGCCGCGCGCGGCAACCAACGGGCGATCGACCTGCTCATCCAGCAATTGCGGCGACAACCGCCATTAGCCGGACCAGTGCGAGACTTCACCGAATATGCGTTGGCTCATATCGCTACTAAGACCGACTTCCCGGCCATCGCTGCCCTGATCGACGAATTGCCACCGGACTATCCGCGAGGAGCATTGATCGAGTACCTCGGCAGGGTAAAGACCTCGGAAGCACAAGCAATCGCACTGCACTGGCTCGACAACGGTTACGCATACTTCGCCATCAAGGCACTGGTTTCGATGAAGGCCATTGGCGTGCGCGACCGCGTCGCGCCCTACGTCAATGACCACGATCCCTGGGTGCGGAAAGTCGCCAAGCGCGCCATGGAACGGCTGCCCGAATGACGAGCACCGCACCACCGCTCCAGAACTTCCGGACACTCGACCGAGCTGCCGACCCCATTGAAGGAGAAATACGCCGATGACCTATGACGACGCTGGTTGGCACCAAGACACGGTCGGTGAACACGACCTGGACCCCGACTGCGCCGCCACCCACATCGGCATGTTCTTCGCATGGCTGGCCTACCACGATCTGGTCGACACCGAGAGAACGAATACCGCACCGCTCCTTGCCCGGTCGATCACTCCAGGAAAGTTCCTGATCGACCACTGCTGCGGAGAGATCAACTCGGCCGATGTCACCGCACGCGGCGCCGCGTTCTGCGAAGCGGCCTATCGTCAGTATCTGCGCGTCTACGACGCTATCCCCGAAATCGCCCGGTGCGAGGTCAGTTACGCCGCGCCAGACACGTGGGAGACGTACGACGCCGTGGCACCGGTAATTCAGGAGGCCTACGAAGTCTTCCGACATGGCGGCAACTGAGTACCCCTTGTCAATTCACGTCGAATGGTTACCCAAATGACCGACAACCGATTCATCGACATCGAAAGCCTTGAAGGCCAAGCCGAATTGATCGCACGTACTCGCCGAGCGGTCGACGAGATCGGCGAAGTTCAGGCCTGCTCCCCCGACGATTTGGTTCGCGTCACCGTCGCAGTCTCCGGTCTGGTAACTGATGTCGATCTGGCCGACGAGACCGTGCGCCTCGACCGCGAAGAACTCGGCCGACTGATCGCGGCCACCGCGCAGAAGGCCAGCCAACTCATGGCAGCCAAAGTCGCCGAGGCCATGGCCGAGGTCCATCGTCTTCAAGAACTGCTGCTCGCCGACTTCGACGGTGTCGACGCCTCTGCAGCCGAGGCTCTCCGCAGCATCGCTGCCAATTCTCGCGCTGACGAACTGCCAAACGACGTGGACCCATTCGACTTCTATGTCCCATACGACCAACCGTCGGACCAGGATCGAGACGACTGGTAACCACACATCCGCAAAGCCCAGTCCGCCCCATCACCGCCCGGTAGCTGTCAGACTCGTTTCGTGGTCGATTTCGACGCGTTGGAAGCCGCGGGCATCGCCGATGCGCGCCGGCGCGCGCCGCTCATCGAGTATCTGGACAGCCTGGGACTCACCGCTGAGCAGATGATCGAGGCCGAGAAACAGGGCCGGCTGTTCGGGCTGGCGGGCGACGTCGTGCAGTGGTCGGGGCAGCCCAGACACAGCTTGGCCGATGCCGCGAGCGTGCTCGGGGTACCGGTGGCCGACGTTCAACAGACGTGGGCGGTGCTGGGCCTGACAGCGTCCGACCCGACCGCGCCGACGCTCTCCGACGCCGACATCGAGGCACTGCGCACCTGTGCGGACCTGCGGACCACGATCGGCGACGACGCCGCGTGGGGATTCCTGCGGGTCGTCGGTACCAGCGTGGCACGGATGGCCGAGGCGCTGGCGTCGATGAGCCGCACCGGTCTGCCCGACCTCGACCTGGCCCAGACCCACGACGAACTCGTCACCGCGCGCGCCTATCGGGCGGCGGCCCAGTTCATCCCGCGCATCGGCGGCATGATCGACGCCGTCCACCGCCACCATGTCGCCTCCGCCAGAGAGTATTTCGACGCGATCGACCACCGCGAAGCGTCAACGGTGGTGTGCGGCATCGGGTTTGCCGATCTGTCCAACTTCACGCAGCTCACGCAGCGGCTGACACCGGACGATCTGACCAGCCTGCTGAACGAGTTCAACGCCATCACCAACGATGTGGTGCACGCGGACGGTGGCCGGGTGATCAAGTTCATCGGCGATGCGGTGATGTGGGTCAGCGCGACACCCGAATCGCTGGCGCGGGTCGCAGTCGACCTGGTGCACCATCCTCGGCCGAAGATGGCCCACATCCGCGTGCGGGCGGGCCTGAGCTTCGGGCCGGTGGTGGCCACCGGCGGCGATTACTTCGGCAACGCGGTGAATCTGGCAGCCCGCCTGGTCGCCGCGGCCGAGCCCGGGCAGATTCTGGTGTCCGCGCCCTGGTACGACATGCCGGGCAAATGGCCCGTCGCGCCACGGGAGCCGTTGGTGCTCAAGGGCTTCAACGACCCCGTGACCGCGTTCGAGGTGTGCGCAGAGGCTGAGCAGGCGGCCCGACTGGCACAGTGACTAGGGTGGGCCTGGTGAGCAGCGCACCCGGTTACCAGTCCCCCGCCGTCACCGTCGCATCCGCCCTGCCGTCCGATCTGGACGCCGCGGTGCTGATCGTGCCGGTCATCACCGGCGACAACGACGAGGCCACGGTCCTGGCCAACCCGTTCCTGGACGCCGAAGCCACCGGTGAGATCGAGGTGGCACTGAAGGCCCTGGGCGCGAAGGGCTCGACCGAGCAGGTGACCCGAGTGCTCGTCCCGTCGCTTCCGGTGTCCAGCGTGCTGACCGTCGGCCTCGGCAAGGACCGCGACGAGTGTCCGGCCGACGTCATCCGCCGCGCCGCGGGCGTGGCGGCACGCTCCCTCAACGGCACCGAGACGGTCGTGACCACGCTGTCCGAGCTGGATGTGGCGGCCGCCGTCGAGGGCCTGATCCTCGGCGCCTACCGCTTCTCCGAATTCCGCAGCGCCAAGACCGCCCCGAAGGAAGCCGGCCTGAGGGCGCTGACGGTGCTGTCCACCGCTGACGACGCCGAGACCGCCGCGGCCCGGGGCGTCGACGTCGCGACCGCCGTGGCGACCGCCCGCGACTTCGTCAACACCCCGCCGAGCCACCTGTACCCGGGCGAATTCGCCAAGCGCGCAAAGGCTTTGGGCAAGTCGGCGGGCCTCGAGGTGGAGGTGCTGGGCAAGAAGGAACTGGAGGACTCCGGATTCGGCGGCATCGTGGGCGTCGGCAAGGGCTCGTCCCGCGGGCCGCGCCTGGTGCGGCTGACCTACCGTTCCGGCAAGAAGGACGCCAAGAAGGTGGCGCTGGTGGGCAAGGGCATCACCTTCGACACCGGCGGCATCTCGATCAAGCCGGCCGCCAACATGCACCACATGACCTCCGACATGGGCGGTGCCGCGGCCGTCATCGCGACCGTCGTGCTGGCGGCGCGCCAGAAGCTGGCGGTCGACGTCACCGCCACCGTGCCCATGGCCGAGAACATGCCGTCGTCGACGGCGCAGCGGCCCGGCGACGTCCTGACCCAATACGGCGGCACCACCATCGAGGTGCTCAACACCGACGCCGAGGGCCGGCTGATCCTGGCCGACGCCATCGTCCGCGCCTGCGAGGACAACCCCGACTATCTGATCGAGACGTCGACGCTGACCGGCGCGCAGCTCGTGGCGCTCGGCACGCGCACCCCGGGCGTCATGGGCAGCGACGAGTTCCGCGACCGGGTGGCCAAGCTGTCGCAGGGAGTCGGCGAGAACGCCTGGGCGATGCCGCTGCCCGAGGAGCTCAAGGACGACCTGAAGTCGACGGTCGCCGACCTGGCGAACGTCAGCGGCGCGCGCAACGCCGGCATGCTGGTGGCCGGGGTGTACCTGCGCGAGTTCGTCGCCGACGGCGTGCAGTGGGCGCACCTCGACGTCGCCGGCCCGGCCTACAACACCGGCGGCCCCTGGGGCTACACCGGCAAGGGTGGCACCGGCGTCCCGACCCGGACCATGTTCGCGGTCCTGGAGGACATCGCCGCCAACGGCTAGGTCCGCCAAGACGACGACAATGCGGTAGCTGGATCAGCTCCAGTTACCGCATTTTCGGCGCGCACGCCCGCTCAACGGCACAAAATTCCTGCATGAATAAGTTGATTCAGGCGACTGCGGTCACAGCCACCGTTATCGGCATGGAATTAGCCGGAGTAAGCGGCGCCGCGCAGGCGCTAGCCGATCCCGAAGACGAGGACATCATCGCCGACCAGTTGTGCCCGTTCCGGAACGTCATCGATCGGCTGGGCGGCGACGATCAGTGCGACCCCGGATTCGACAACGGCGACAACAACGGTGGCGGGCTGTTCTACAACAACGGCATGCCGTGCGACAGCGTCGCGTTCCAGAACCCGGCCTGCAATCCCACCGTCAACGTCAACGTGAACCACGAGGGCGAGGTCACGCACAACGTCAACGTCAACGGCGAACCACCCCGATAAGCCCGCCTAGCCGGCTTTGCTGCCGACCTGAGCCAGTTGCAGCTCCGGCGTGGGCGCGGCGCCGGTCACGTGCTCGGCGAGTTCACGGGCGGCGGTGGCGAGCAGCTCCGGATGCGACATCGGCGACC
Organism: Mycobacterium sp. SMC-16; assembly: GCF_046250085.1. Lineage (NCBI taxonomy): Bacteria > Bacillati > Actinomycetota > Actinomycetes > Mycobacteriales > Mycobacteriaceae > Mycobacterium > Mycobacterium sp. SMC-16. Next base: position 2,080,308 of record NZ_CP176427.1, on the reverse strand, counting down.
AGTGTCCCGACTCGATGTCCCGGCGCCACAGCTGCGAGACCCATTGGGGCGTCTCGTCGTACAGGTACGGGCGCACGAACTGGTCGCCGCGGTTGACGATCACCTGCACGGGCACCTTGACGTAGTGGTCGCGCCGGCCCTTGAACAGGGTGCGCCAGTAGTTGGCCGGGTACACCTTGAGGCTGTTCGCGGCGTCGGTCGCAAAGGTGTCCGAATGCCGAATCTGGTTGTCGGACATGCCATCGAGACGCTTGAGCAACTGCGGGATGATGGTCGGCACGCTGGCGCGCACCAGGACTCGAGCCACGAGCGGGATCGAGAAGAAACCCTGGTACGTCAACCGCAGGAACTGCGACACCGATTTCAGGAACCGCACCGGCCGATACGGGCGCTTGAGACCGTCCATGATGAAGCGCCGGGTGTGGTCGGCGCTCGGCCCCGAGGTCGAGGTGAACGACGCGACGCGGTCCACCGACTCCGGTCGCGACAGGTACTCCCAGATGCCGACCGAGCCCCAGTCGTGGGCCAGGACGTGGACCTTCTCGCCGGGCGCCAAGGCGGCGATGACGGCCGCGAAGTCGTCGGCGTAATGCGCCATGGTGTACGACGAAACCTTCTTGGGCACACCGGAATTGCGCGATCCGCGGTTGTCGTAGCGGATCACCCGGTACGTGTCGGCGAGGTGCGGCACCGTGGCGTCCCACATGTCGTGCGAGTCCGGCCAGCCGTGCACCAGCACCATCACCGGACCGTCGGGGTTGCCCTCTTCGTAGGTCGCGATCCGCGTCCCGTCGGCACTGTCCACAAACTCCATCGCCACACCTGCCTGACCTCAAAGTATCCCGTACCGCCGGTACTGGTTTGAATGCGACAGTAGCCTGCTCAGCGAGGGTGTCAACACAGCGGGACAAAGTCCCGACCCGCCCCTCCTCGACTGCGCGAGCATGACAGGATGGGCTCTGTAGACATTCGAAGTGACGAGCGACTTTTCGAGGAGTCAACGTAATGGCCATCTCCGTCCAGATGCCCGCACTCGGTGAGAGCGTTACCGAGGGGACCGTCACTCGATGGCTCAAACAGGAGGGCGACACCGTCGCGGTCGACGAGCCCCTGCTCGAGGTGTCCACCGACAAGGTCGACACCGAAATCCCGTCGCCGGCAGCCGGTGTCCTGACCAAGATCGTCGCGCAGGAAGACGACGTGGTCGAGATCGGCGGCGAGCTCGCCGTCATCGGTGAGGCCGGAGAGGCCCCCGCACCGTCGGCCCCCGAGCCCGCCGCGGCGCCCGCGCCGGAGCCCACCCCGGCCCCCGAGCCCGCTGCAGCGGCTCCGGCTCCGGCTCCCGAAACTCCCGCTCCCGCGCCCGCTTCGGCTCCCGCCCCGGCAGCCTCCGACGCGACCGACGCCACCTCGATCGTGATGCCGACGCTCGGTGAGTCCGTCACCGAGGGCACCGTCACCCGCTGGCTCAAGAAGGTCGGCGACTCCGTCGAGGTCGACGAGCCGCTGGTCGAGGTCTCGACCGACAAGGTCGACACCGAAATCCCGTCGCCGATCGCGGGCGTGCTGCTGTCCATCACCGCTGACGAGGACGACGTCGTGTCCATCGGCGGCGAGCTCGCGAAGATCGGTGCCGCCGGTTCGGCCCCGGCTGCCGCCCCGGCGCCCGAAGCTCCGGCCCCCGCAGCCCCGGCGCCCGCCCCCGAGCCCAAACCCGAACCCGCTGCCGCGCCGCCTCCGGCGCCCCCGGCCGCACCGACCCCGCCCCCCGCGCCTGCTCCCGCTCCGGCTGCTCCGGCACCCGCGGCCGCAGCTCCGGCCGCCACGTCCGCCCCGTCGGACGACGCCAGCCCCTATGTCACCCCGCTGGTGCGAAAGTTGGCCGCGGAGAACAACGTTGACCTGGCTTCGGTGCAGGGCACCGGCGTCGGCGGACGCATCCGCAAGCAGGACGTGCTGGCCGCGGCCGAGGCCGCCAAGGCCCCCGCCGCACCTGCCGCCGCCGCGTCGGCTCCGGCCGCTCCGGCTGCCAAGGCCCCGGCCGCCGCGGCTCCCGCGCCCGCGCTGGCCCACCTGCGCGGCACCACGCAGAAGGCCACCCGGATCCGTCAGATCACGGCCAAGAAGACGCGTGAGTCGCTGCAGACCACGGCACAGCTGACCCAGACCCACGAGGTCGACATGACCCGCATCGTCTCGCTGCGGGCCCGCGCCAAGAACTCGTTCGCCGAGCGCGAGGGCGTGAACCTGACCTACCTCCCGTTCATCGCCCGCGCGGTGATCGACGCGTTGAAGATCCACCCGAACGTCAACGCCAGCTACAACGAGGAAACCAAGGAGATCACCTACTACGACGCCGAGCACCTAGGCTTCGCGGTGGACACCGAGCAGGGCCTGCTGTCGCCGGTCGTGCACAACGCCGGTGACCTGTCCCTCGGTGGCCTCGCCCGCGCGATCGTCGACATCGCCGACCGCGCCCGCTCGGGCAACCTGCGGCCCGACGAGCTGGCCGGTGGCACCTTCACCATCACCAACATCGGTAGCCAGGGCGCCCTGTTCGACACCCCGATCCTGGTTCCGCCGCAGGCGGCCATGCTCGGCACCGGTGCCATCGTCAAGCGTCCGCGGGTCGTCGTGGACGAGGGCGGCAACGAGTCGATCGGCGTCCGGTCGGTGTGCTACCTGCCGCTCACCTACGACCACCGCCTGATCGACGGCGCCGACGCCGGACGGTTCGTGACCACCATCAAACGTCGTCTCGAAGAGGGTGCGTTCGAGGCCGACCTGGGGCTGTAATCCCATGGCGCACGCGGTCATAGCCATCGCGGGCTCGTCGGGACTCATCGGTTCCGCACTGGTGTCGGCGCTCCGTGCCACCGACCACCGGGTGGTGCGCATCGTGCGCCGCCAACCGGCCAACGCCGACGAGGTGTACTGGAACCCCGACGCCGGCGACTTCGACTGGCGCACCTTGCGCGATGTCGATGCGGTGGTCAACCTGTGCGGCGTGAGCATCGGTTCGCGCCGGTGGTCGGGCGCGTTCAAGCAGAGTCTGCGCGACAGCCGCATCGTCCCGACCGAGGTGCTGACCGACGCCGTCGTCGACGCCGGGGTGCCCGTGCTCATCAACGCGAGTGCCGTTGGCTTCTACGGCAATACGCGGGACCGGATCGCCGACGAGCAGTCCCCTGCCGGCACCGGCTTCCTGGCCCGGCTGTGTCTGGACTGGGAGGCCGCCACGCGGCCGGCGGCCGACGCCGGTGTCCGCGTCGTGCTCGCGCGCACGGGCCTGGTGCTGGCGCCGGCAGGCGGCATGCTGGCGCGGCTCCGGCCGGTCTTCGGACTCGGGCTCGGTGCCCGGCTGGGCAGCGGGCGCCAGTACATGCCGTGGATCACCTTGGAGGACGAGGTGCGGGCGCTGCTGTTCGCGCTGAATCACGACGACCTGTCCGGCCCGCTGAACCTGACGGGCCCGGCGCCAGTGACCAACGGTGAGTTCACCGAGGCGCTGGGACGGGCACTGCACCGCCCCACCCCGCTGCTGATGCCGGGCTTCGCGCTGAAGGCGGCGCTCGGCGAGTTCGCCGAGGAGGGGCTGCTCGGCGGCCAGCGCGCCATCCCGGCCGCGCTGGAGGATGCCGGCTTCGAGTTCCATCAGCGGACCATCGGCGAGGCGCTGTCGTACGTCACCGCCCCCAACGCCGCCTGAGCCCGAAGGGCGTAGCGTCAGTTCGGTGACGATCCGATCTGCCGGCGGCCCGATCGACGTGCGCCGCCTGGGCACCATCGACTACATCGACGCCTGGGCGCTCCAGCGCGAGCTCGCCGATGCGCGCTCCGACGAGCGCGGCGACGACACGCTGCTGCTGCTCGAGCACCCGCCCGTCTACACCGCCGGCCGCCGTACCGAACCGCACGAGCGGCCGGTCGACGGCACCCCCGTCATCGACACCGACCGCGGCGGCAAGATCACCTGGCACGGCCCGGGGCAGCTGGTGGGCTATCCGATCATCGGCCTGGCGCAGCCACTCGACGTGGTGAAATTCGTTCGGCTGCTCGAGGATGCGCTCATGGCGGTCTGCGCCGAGCTCGGCCTGGAGACCATCCGGGTGGACGGCCGGTCGGGCGTCTGGCTGGCGGCCGACGAGCTGCGGCCCGAACGCAAGATCGCCGCCATCGGCATCCGCGTCGCGCGCGGCACGACGCTGCACGGCTTCTCCCTGAACTGCAACTGCGACCTGCGTGCGTTCGGCGGCATCGTCCCGTGCGGCATCGCCGACGCCGGCGTGACGTCGCTCACGAAGGAGCTGGGCCGCGAGGTCACGCCCGAGGACGTCATGGACCAGGTCGCGTCAGCGGTGTGCACGGCACTCGGCGCGCCCGCACTAACATCGACACCATGAGCGTCGATCCCGGTAACCGCAAGCTGCTCCGCCTGGAGGTCCGCAACGCGGAGACGCCGATCGAGCGCAAGCCGCCGTGGATCAAGACCAAGCTCAAGATGGGCCCGGAGTACAAGGACCTCAAGAGCCTGGTCAAGCGCGAGGGCCTGCACACCGTGTGCGAAGAGGCCGGCTGCCCCAACATCTACGAATGCTGGGAGGACCGCGAGGCCACCTTCCTGATCGGCGGCGAGCAGTGCACCCGTCGCTGCGACTTCTGCCAGATCGACACCGGCAAGCCCGCCGACCTGGACCGTGACGAGCCGCGCCGGGTCGCCGAGAGCGTGCACACCATGGGCCTGCGCTACTCCACGATCACCGGTGTGGCCCGCGACGATCTGCCCGACGGCGGCGCCTGGCTGTACGCCGAGACGGTCCGCCAGATCCACGCGCTCAACCCGAACACCGGCGTCGAACTGCTGGCGCCCGACTTCAACGGCGTGCCCGAACTGCTCGAAGAGGTCTTCGACTCGCGCCCAGAGGTGTTCGCGCACAACGTCGAAACCGTGCCGCGCATCTTCAAGCGCATCCGCCCGGCGTTCCGCTACGAGCGCAGCCTCGGCGTCATCACCGCCGCCCGCGACTACGGGCTGGTGACCAAGAGCAACCTGATCCTCGGCATGGGCGAGACGCCCGAGGAAATCCGGGTGGCCCTGCAGGACCTGTACGACGCGGGCTGCGACATCGTCACCATCACCCAGTACCTGCGTCCGTCGCCGCGGCACCACCCCGTCGAGCGCTGGGTGCGGCCGGAGGAATTCGTCGAGCACCAGCAGTTCGCGGAGGGTCTCGGGTTCGCCGGTGTGCTGGCCGGACCGCTGGTCCGGTCGTCGTACCGGGCCGGCAAGCTGTACGCCCAGGCTGCCCGGTTACGGCCACCGGTTTCCTGAATCTATCCTGGTGGCATGGCGAAGACCACCAATCCTGCTGCTGTGAAGGCTGCGAAGGCCGAGGCGAAGGCGGCCCGCAAGGCCGCCTCGAAGCAGCGCCGCGCCCAGCTCTGGCAGGCGTTCCAGATTCAGCGCAAAGAGGACAAGCGGCTGCTGCCGTACATGATCGGCGCGTTCGTGCTGATCGTGGCGCTCGCCGTCGCGATGGCCGCGTACTCCGGCGGCATCTTCAGCTGGATCACGCTGCCCATCCTGGGCGTGCTGCTCGGCGCGCTGGTCGCGTTCATCATCTTCGGCCGGCGGGCGCAGAAGTCGGTCTACAGCAAGGCTGACGGCCAGACCGGCGCGGCGGCCTGGGCGCTGGACAACATGCGCGGCCAGTGGCGGGTCACGCAGGGCGTCGCCGCCACCGGCAGCTTCGATGCCGTGCACCGGGTGGTCGGCCGGCCGGGTGTGATCTTCGTCGGCGAGGGTTCGCCGCAGCGCCTGAAACCGCTTCTGGCGCAGGAGAAGAAGCGCACCGCACGGCTGGTCGGCGAGGTGCCGATCTACACCATCGTGGTCGGCAACGAAGAGGACCAGGTGCCGCTGTCCAAGCTGGAACGGCACCTGACCAAGCTGCCCGCCAACATCACCACCAAGCAGATGGACGCGCTGGAGTCCCGCCTGGCCGCCCTGGGTTCCAAGCTGGGCCCCGGCGGTCTGCCCAAGGGCCCGCTGCCCGCCGGCGCCAAGATGAAGGGCATGCAGCGCACCGCGCGTCGTAAGTAGGGATTTGTGCACGATAATCCGCGGCCACCGCGGATTATCGTGCACAAATCCCGCCAGGGGCGGCGGTCAGCGGCGCAGGACCGCGGTGTGGGTCAGCCGGTCCTGCAGCCCGCGGCCGTCGGCGTCGGTGAGCAGCGCGGGTACGGCCAGCAGCACCAGCAGCATGCGCACGAAGGCGCGGCCGAGCCCGACGTACTGGCTCCGGCCGACGGACACGACGCGCAGACCCAGCGCGAACTGTCCCGGCGTGAAGGTGAACAGCCGCACCGAGACCGTGCCGACGACGACCCAGGCGATCACCGCGGGGGCGCCGTGCCAGACGTATTGGTACTCGTATTCGCTGAGCCCGCCGAACACCACGCTCAAGGTGCCCAGGCCGTAGCAGATCAGCCAGTCCACCAACAGCGCGGCGAAACGACGGCCGAATCGGGCGAGGGAACCCGGGCCGGTTTCCGGCAGGCCCAGGGCTTTACCCGGGTATGTGGAGTCATCAACGGGGCGCTGCGATTCGGGCCCGGACAGCCACGAACCGAGCCGAAATCCATCTGCACCGGACATGGTGTCAGGATAGGCGTGCGCGCTCGTGCAACCGAACCGCGCGGCGGGTGGTCCGCGGTTACCCAAACCGTCGATCGCGTAACGTCCGCGAAACATACGGTTGATTGGCGTGCAACATCGTGTCCCTAGGTTCAACCGCGGGTAACACCAGTAAAGGAGATCACTTACGTGGCAGAAAAGACGTCTGACGACATTTTCAAGCTGATCAAGGACGAGAACGTCGAGTACGTCGACATTCGTTTCTGCGATCTGCCTGGTGTTGTCCAGCACTTCTCGATCCCGGCTTCCGCTTTCGACGAGAGCGTTTTCGAAGACGGCCTCGCGTTCGACGGTTCGTCCGTGCGCGGCTTCCAGTCGATCCACGAGTCCGACATGATGCTGCTGCCGGATGCCAACACCGCGCGCATCGACCCGTTCCGCGCCGCCAAGACGCTGAACATGAACTTCTTCGTGCACGACCCGTTCACGCGCGAGGCCTACTCCCGTGACCCGCGTAACGTCGCCCGCAAGGCCGAGAACTACCTCGCCAGCACCGGCATCGCGGACACCTGTTACTTCGGTGCCGAGGCCGAGTTCTACATCTTCGACTCGGTGGCGTTCGACTCCAAGATGAACGGCACCTTCTATGAGGTCGACTCCGAGTCCGGCTGGTGGAACAGCGGCGAGCCCTTCGAGGCCGACGGCTCCCCCAACCGCGGCTACAAGGTCCGTCCCAAGGGTGGCTACTTCCCCGTCGCGCCGTACGACCACTACGTGGACCTGCGCGACGAGATGTCGACCAACCTGATAAACTCCGGCTTCACGCTGGAGCGCGGCCACCACGAGGTCGGCACCGCCGGCCAGGCCGAGATCAACTACAAGTTCGACACGCTGCTGGCCGCCGCCGATGACGTGCTGCTGTTCAAGTACATCATCAAGAACACCGCGTGGGCGAACGGCAAGACCGTCACCTTCATGCCGAAGCCGCTGTTCGGCGACAACGGCTCGGGCATGCACGCCCACCAGTCGCTGTGGAAGGACGGCAAGCCGCTGTTCCACGACGAGTCCGGCTACGCGGGCCTGTCCGACATGGCGCGCCACTACATCGGCGGCATCCTGCACCACGCCCCGTCGCTGCTGGCGTTCACCAACCCGACGGTGAACTCCTACAAGCGCCTGGTGCCGGGCTACGAGGCCCCGATCAACCTGGTCTACAGCCAGCGCAACCGCTCGGCGTGTGTGCGTATCCCGATCACCGGCAACAACCCGAAGGCCAAGCGCCTCGAGTTCCGTTGCCCGGACAGCTCGGGTAACCCGTACCTGGCCTTCTCGGCGATGCTCATGGCCGGTATCGACGGCATCAAGAAGAAGATCGAGCCGCTGGCCCCGGTCGACAAGGACCTCTACGAGCTGCCGCCGGACGAGGCCGCCAACATCCCGCAGGCCCCGACCTCGCTGGCTGCCGTCATCGACCGCCTCGAGCAGGATCACGACTACCTCACCGAGGGTGGCGTGTTCACCGAGGACCTGATCGAGACCTGGATCTCGTACAAGCGGGAGAACGAAATCCTGCCGGTGCAGATTCGCCCTCACCCGTACGAGTTCTCGCTCTACTACGACTGCTGAGTCGCGAGCACGAAAACTGCCCCTCTCCTTCGGGAGAGGGGCAGTTTTGTTTTCTCCGCAAGTGGGAGGGCCTCAGCTCGACGTCACTTTCGGCCGCACCGCTTGCGGGCCACCACAAGGTACGTTAGCCTAACCATCACGAGCGTCACTGCTCGCGGTGCTGACAACCTCACAGGTCAACGGAGAGATTCGTTGGCCTTTTTCGTTTCTCTCCAGTCCTATTCACAAGCGAGAGAACGAGGTTCGCCCATGTTCACGGTTTTCATGCTGGTCAAGACCAATCCCGAGTGGCTCCGTTTCCCGGTGGCCAAACGGTTCGACGAACTCGCGCGGTATCTGCAGCCGATCCTCGACCGCCACAAGGCGGTGAGCTTCACGTGGTACGACACGGAGTTCTACACCGCGCGCGTCACCGACGTGTGGGTGCTGACGGCCGCCGACCCGCACGAGTACGAGCTGGCCGTCGAAGAGCTTCGCGAAACACCGCTGTGGGACCGGTATTTCGCCATCGTCGAGATCCTGCCCGGCGTCGCGAACGCCTACGCCGACAACTACGGCAGGGCCGCTATCGGATGACCGACAAGCCGGTTCGCCCCTCTCCCCGGGAGGGGCGAACCGGTGGCCGAGCAATGATTCCCGCGGCACTGTGAGGCACATCGCGGAAATTTGCTCCCATTACGCAATCTCGCAGCACCTGGCACGTCACAGGAACCTCATATGATGTCGCCATGGCTCAGACTGACATCGAATCCCGGCTCGACGCGGTAGCTCCCATCGTGCTGTCCGTTTTCCGGATGGTCATCGGCTTCCTGTTCACGATCCACGGCGCCACCACACTGTTCAAATGGCCGGTCGACACCAATCCTGGCGTGGCTGCACCGGATTTCGGCAGTTTCCCGGGCTGGTACGCCGGCGCCATCGAGCTCATCGTCGGCATCCTGATCTTCACGGGCCTGGCCACCCGCATCGCCGCCTTCATCGGTTCCGGCGAGATGGCTTTCGCGTATTTCATGGCGCACCAGCCGAAAGGCCTGCTGCCCATCGCCAACGGCGGCGAGCCCGCGGTGCTCTACTGCTTCGCGTTGTTCCTGCTGGTCTTCACCGGTGGCGGCGCCATCGCCCTGGACGCGCTGCGGAAACGCTAGTCACAGACCGAGGTCGACGCGAAAGCGCTTGAGTCCGTCGATCTTCTCGGCCACTGTGGCCGTGGGACCGCTGTAGAACAGCCAGGGCATCGTGACGTTGCCGGTGATGCCGGCCTGCGCGGCGCGCTCGAAATGCTCCGGCAGATACGCATCGGCCAGCGGCGTCAGGATCTCGAAACCCTCGAGCGGTAAACCATTTTCGACGCGCAGTTCGCGCACCCGGGTCGCCGCGGCGATGGCCTGGTCGGTGGTGATCAGGTCGCCGATCCAGCCGTCGTTGCGCGCGGCCCGCCGCAGGGCGATCTCACTGAGCCCGCCGACGTAGATGGGCACCGGCGGCGGCGTCGGCTCCATCTCGAGCCGCGGCACCCGGTAGAACTCCCCGTCGAACGACGTCCAGCCGGGCTGCCACAGCTGCCTGATCAGGTCAAGCATCTCGTCGGTGCGCTTGCCGCGGCGCTCGAAAGCCTGGCCCATCAAGGCGAATTCGTCAGCGCACCAGCCCACGCCGACACCGAACTCGACCCGGCCGCCGGACAGGCAGGCCGCCGTGCCGACAGCCTTCGCGACCGAGAACGGGTCGCGCATCCCCGGGATGTACACCGTCGTCACGAATTTCACGCGGCTGGTCACCTGCGCGAGGGCGCCGACCAGCACCCACGGATCCGGCCAGTGCGTGAACGGCTGCCAGCGCCGCTGTCCGTCGGGCGTGTACGGGTACGGCGTGCTCAGCGTCTCCAGGTTCACCACATGGTCCGGGATCGCGATGCCGTCGTAGCCGAGTTCGTCTGCGGCCCGGGCGATCTCGGTCAGTTCACTGATGTCCAGGAACGCCAGGGAGACGTAGAACTTCACTCGCGCGCCCAGGAGGGCTTGATGAAGATGCCGTCGGCCTCCACGCTGACACCCTCGGCATCGGACAGCGTGCCGCGGGCGAACGTCTTGATGCCGTCGACTCGGTCTATCCAGGCCTCGGCCCGGACGGGCCCCTGCTTGGTCCCCCGCACGTATCGCAGCGTGATGGTTCCCGTGAAATGTGGTTTGGTCAGCCCGTCACTGGCGGCTTCCCCGAGGATATGGTCGAGCACCAGCGCGCAGATACCGCCGTGCACCAGGCCGGGCGGTCCCTCGTAGGGCAGGCCGAGTTCGAACTCGGCCCAGCACCGGCCGCCGTCCCCCGCCCCGCCCTCATGGTGAATCTCCATCGGCGGGGCGATCGCGTTGCGCACGCCCACAGCCGGATTCGTGTACGCCAGCGGCCGTCCGGTGTCGGCATTGCGCAGCGTCGAGGTGCTGCTGTGTTGCACCTCGGCCAGTCGCTCGGTGACCGCTTCGATCGCGGCCTGCGCCTCGGCGATGGTGGCGTCGTCGACACCGGTCCGGATGCCGGCGTCGATCAGCCGGCGCACCGCGTCGGTGAACGGCCGGTACACCGCCAGCTGACGCTCGTATTCGGCATCGCTGATCACGTCGAACGGAAAATCACTCACGCCGCCTACTCCCCGAACACCTTGCGCACCACGGTTTTGGCACGACGAGTCACGCGCAGATAGTTGTCGAGGAAGGCGCCGCCGTCGCCGCTCGGCCATCCGGCTGCCACGGCGACCGCGTTGAGCTGACGGCCCGGTCCGGGCAGTTGGTCGGTCGGCTTGCCGCGGACCAGCACCAGGGCGTTGCGCGCGCGGGTCGCGGTCAGCCAGGCCTGCCGCAGGGTGTCCGTCTCGTCACCCTCGATCAGCTGGGCCGCCTCGATGGCGTCCAGCGCCTGCAGCGTCGAGGTGTTGTGCAGCGTGGGAACCTGGTGCGCGTAACGCAATTGGAGCAGCTGCACGGTCCATTCCACGTCGGCCAGGCCACCGCGGCCCAACTTGGTGTGGGTGTTGGGGTCGGCGCCGCGGGGCAACCGCTCGGCGTCGACCCGCGCCTTGATCCGCCGGATTTCCCGTACCGCATCCGCCGAGACACCACCGGGCGGGTAGCGGGTCTTGTCCGCCATCAGCAGGAAGCGCTCGCCCAGTTCCAGGTCGCCGGCCACCCGGTGCGCCCGCAGGAGGGCCTGAATCTCCCACGGCTGGGCCCACTGCGCGTAGTACGACTCGTACGACGCCAGCGTCCGCACCAGTGAGCCGTTTCGGCCCTCCGGCCGCAGCCCGGCGTCGACCTCCAGCGGCGGGTCGCTGCTGGGCTGCCCCAACAGCGTCCGTACCTGTTCGGCGACGCCGATCGCCCAGCGCACGGCAGTCGAATCCTCCACGCCCGCAACCGGTTCGCAGACGAACATCACGTCCGCGTCCGATCCGTAGCCCAGCTCCCCGCCGCCGAGCCGGCCCATGCCGATGACGGCGATGCGCGCCAGCGGGCCGTCGGCTCCGGAGCGCGCCCGGATCACCGCATCGAGCGCGGCCTGCAGCACCGCGACCCACACCGACGTCAGCGCCTTGCAGACATCGACCACCTCGAGCAGTCCCAGCAGATCCGCCGACGCCACCCGGGCCAGTTCCCGGCGACGCAGGGTGCGCGCCGCGGCGATGGCCCGCACCGGGTCGGCGTGCCGGCCGGCCGAGGCGACCAGCGCGCGGAGCACCGCATCTGGTTCCACCTCAAGTAGTTTCGGCCCCTGCGGACCGTCGGCGTACTGCTGCAGGACTTCGGGCGCCCGCATCAGCAGCTCCGGCACATAGGCCGAGGTGCCGAGCACCCGCATCAGCCGCTTGGCGACGGCGCCCTCGTCACGCAGTGTGGACAGGAACCACCGCTGGTCCCCCAGTTCCTCGCTGATCCGCCGGTACGCGAGCAGGCCGGCGTCCGGATCCGGGGTGTCCGACAGCCAGTCCAGCAGCGTCGGCAGCAGCACCTGCTGCACCGTGCCGCGGCGGCCGCTGGCACTGGTCAGCGCGGCCAGGTGCGTCAGCGCGCTCTGCGGGCCTTCGTAACCCAGTGCGGCCAACTGCCTTTCGGCCGCGGCGGTGGTCAGGCTCGGACCGAACTGGTTCCCCACTTCGAGCAGTGGCTGATAGAAGAGCTTGGCGTGCAGGCGGGACACCCGCATGTTCTGCCGCTTCAGGTCCTCGCGCAGGACCCCGAGCGCGTCGTGCTGGCCGTCGGGCCGGATGTGCGCCGCCCGCGCCAGCCAGCGCCACGCCTCGTCGTCGCCGTCCTCGGGCAGCAGGTGGGTCCGCTTGAGTCGCTGCAGTTGCAGCCGGTGCTCCAGCAGCCGCAGAAACTCATAGGACGCCGTGAGATTCGCGGTGTCATCGCGGCCGATGTAACCGCCGGAGCCGAGCGCGGCCAATGCGTCGACCGTGGAGGCGACATGCAGCGAATCGTCATTGCGGCCGTGCACGAGCTGCAACAGCTGGACCGCGAACTCTACGTCCCGGAGGCCGCCTTTGCCCAGTTTCAGTTCCCGCGTGCGTACCCCGGCCGGCACCAGTTCCTCGACGCGGCGGCGCATGGCCTGCACGTCGGGCACGAAATCCTCACGGTCACAAGCGGTCCAGACCATCGGCATCAGCGCGTCGATGTACTGCTCGCCCAGCTCGGCATCGCCGACGGCCGCGCGGGCCTTCAAAAGTGCCTGGAATTCCCAGGTTTTGGCCCAGCGCTGGTAGTACGCGACATGCGACTCCAGGGTGCGGACCAGTTGCCCGGCCTTGCCCTCGGGCCGCAGCGCGGCGTCGACCTCGAAGAAGGTCTCGCCGGCGAACCGCATCATCTCGCCGGCCACCCGCGTGGTCACCGAGTCCGCCGCTTCGGCCACGAAGATGACGTCGACGTCGCTGACGTAATTCAGTTCGCGCGCACCGCATTTACCCATCGCGATGACCGCGAGCCGGGGACCGGGTTCGTCGCCGCACACCGTCCGGGTCGCGACGACAAGTGCCGCCCCGAGTGCCGCATCGGCCAGATCGGACAGGTGCTCCCCGACGGTGACGTACGGCAGCACCGGCTCGTTCTCGACCGTCGGCGCGACGTCCAGCGCGGCCAGCACCAGGATGCGGTCGCGGTAGTAGGTCTGCAATACCGCGGAAGCCGTTGGGGTACCGGCGACTTCGGCCGCCAACCGCTCGAAGTCGTCGAGCAGCTCGGCGCGGGACGGCAGCGCGATGTCGCCGCGCAGCAGTCGCCAGGACAGCGGGTGCGCCACCAGGTGATCGCCCAGGGCCAGCGACGAGCCCAGCACGGCGAACAGCCGACCGCGCAGGGCCGTGTCGGTCACCAGCAGTGCGCTGAGTTCGGCCCAGTCGCCTTCGAGGGCGTCCGCGATCCGCACCATGGCGCGCAACGCGCTGTCGGCGTCAGGGGCGCGCGACAGCGACCACAAGAGCGCAACATGCGCGTCGGTGTTCCAGCCGAGCCGGTCCAGATCCGCCCGCGCCGTGGGCGCAACCAGCCCGAGCCGGCCGACGCTGGGCTGCTTGGGGCGCTGCGTCGCGGGGGTGGGCACCACCCGACGTTAGCGCACCACTAGGCCATTACAGCGACAGGTATTCCTTGAGCTCGAACGGTGTCACGTGGCTGCGGTAGTTCTCCCACTCGGTGCGCTTGTTGCGCAGGAAGTAGTCGAAGACGTGCTCCCCCAACGCCTCGGCGACGAGTTCGGACTTCTCCATCTCGCCGAGCGCCACACCCAGGCTCGACGGCAGCTCCTTGTAACCCATCGCGAGCCGTTCCTCGGGCGTCAGGTTCCAGACGTTGTCCTCGGCCTGCGGCCCCAGCTCGTAGCCCTTCTCGATGCCGCGCAGGCCGGCGGCCAGCAGCACCGCGAACGCCAGGTACGGGTTGCATGCCGAGTCGGGGCTGCGGACCTCGATACGGCGTGACGACGCCTTGCGTGGCGTGTACATCGGGACCCGGACCAGGGCGGAGCGGTTGGCCGCCCCCCACGACGCGGCGGTCGGCGCCTCGCCGCCGTGCACCAGCCGCTTGTAGGAGTTCACCCACTGGTTGGTGACGGCGCTGATCTCGCTGGCGTGCGTCAGGATGCCGGCGATGAAGGACTTGGCGACGTCCGACAGCTGCAGCGGATCGTCGGCGCTGTGGAAGGCGTTGGTCTCGCCCTCGAACAGGCTCATGTGGGTGTGCATCGCCGAGCCCGGGTACTGGCTGAAGGGCTTGGGCATGAACGTGGCCCGCACGCCTTCGTTGATCGCGACTTCCTTGACCAGGTACCGGAACGTCATGACGTTGTCGGCCATCGACAGCGCGTCGGCGTAACGCAGGTCGATCTCCTGCTGACCGGGCGCGCCTTCGTGGTGGCTGAACTCCACCGAGATACCCATCGACTCGAGGGCCTCGATGGCGTGCCGGCGGAAGTTCGGTGCCGAGTCGTGCACGGCCTGGTCGAAGTAGCCGTTGTTGTCGGCCGGCACCGGCACCGAGCCGTCGTTGGGGCCGGGCTCCAGCAGGAAGAACTCGATCTCCGGGTGCACGTAGCAGGAGAAGCCCAGATCGCTGGCCTTGGCCAGCTGGCGGCGCAGCACGTGCCGCGAGTCGGCCCACGACGGCGAGCCGTCGGGCATGGTGATGTCGCAGAACATGCGGGCCGAGTAGTGCTTGCCGGTGCTCTTGGTGGTCCACGGCAGCACCTGGAACGTGGACGGATCCGGCCGGGCCACCATGTCGGCCTCGGAGACGCGGGCGAAGCCCTCGATGGCGGATCCGTCGAAGCCGATGCCCTCTTCGAAGGCGCCTTCCAGCTCGGCCGGCGCGATCGCCACGGACTTGAGGTATCCGAGCACGTCGGTGAACCACAACCGGACAAAGCGAATGTCGCGTTCTTCCAGCGTGCGCAGCACGAATTCCTTCTGGCGATCCATGTCCGCAGCGTAGGCAGCAGCTGTTAAATCCGTGTTACCAAGTGGACTCTGTTCGGCATGTTTCGCTGGTGAGACGCTCAGGTCAGCACCGCAATCCCGCCGCCGGCAGCACGGATTGCGTCAGGAACGCCACCACGGCCGTGTCGATGCACCGGTCACCGTTGAACACGACGGTGTGCTGGGTGCCCTCGTAGCTGATGAGTGAGGCACCCAGTTCGCGCGCCAGGTTCACCCCGGCTTGGTACGGCGTGGCCGGGTCGTGCGTGGTGGACACGACGACGACCTTGCCCGGGCCGGGCGACGCCGGTGCGTGCGGACGGGACGTCGCGGGCACCGGCCACATGGCGCAGACGTCGCGCGGCGCGTAGCCGGTGTACTGGCCGTAGCTCATGAACGGCGCCAGCTGACGCGCGCGCTGGTCGGCGGCCGCCCAGGTCGCGGGATCGGTCGGGAACGGCGCGTCGACGCACCGGATGGCGGTGAACGCGTCCTGCAGGGGCGCGTAGCGTCCGTTCTGATCACGGTGCTGGTAATCGTCGGCCAGCAGCAGCAGATCACCGGCGTCGCCGCCGCGCTGCAGTCCGAGCAGCCCGCTGGTCAGGAACTTCCAGTACTTCTTCGTATAGAGCGCGTTGATGGTGCCGGTGATCGCGTCGGGGTAGCTCAGGCCCCGCGGATCCGACGTCAGGCCGGGACGCACGGCGAGTGGATTGACCAACTGCTGGTAGCGCGCCACGAATTGCGTCGGGTCGGTTCCCAGCGGGCAGGCCGGCGATTGCGCGCAGTCCGCCGCATAGTCGTTGAAAGCCGTTTGGAATCCGGCCAATTGGAGCAGGTTCTCGGTGACCGGGTCGGCATTGGGGTCGACGGCGCCGTCGAGCACCATGGCGCGCACCCGGTCCGGGAACCGTTCGGCGTAGGCCGCACCGAGCTCGGTGCCGTAAGAGAAGCCCAGGTAGTTGATCTGTGACTCGCCGAGCGCGGCCCGCACCACGTCCATATCCCTTGCCGCCGAGGCGGTTCCGACATTGGCCAGGAAGCTGCTGCCCATCTGTTCCAGGCAGTCCTGCGCCGTGCGGCGGCTGACGGCTTCGATGTGCGCCACGCCGGCCGGGCTGTAGTCGACCATCGGGTCGCGGCGGTTCGCATCGAATTCGGCGTCGCTGCGGCACCGCAACTGCGGCGTCGAATGCCCCACGCCACGCGGATCGAAGCCGACGAGATCGAAGCTGCGGCCGATCTCGGTGTCGGACAGGACGGCGCCCATGCCCGCGACGGTGTTGACGGCCGACGCGCCCGGACCACCGGGGTTGACCAGCAGCACACCGAGCCGCTGGCCCGAGGCCGGGACCCGGATGACGGCCAGTTTCGCTTGCGGCCCTTGCGGATCCGCGTAGTCGACGGGGACGCTGATGTTGGCGCACCGCGCTGTCGGCAGGTCCGTGGTGTCACCGATGAAGGGCTCGCAGCCACCCCAGGCCGGTGCCTGTTCGTAGTAGGACTGCAGGGATTCGGGGGCTGCGTGCGCGACCGATCCCGGCGCGGCGCTGATGGCCACCAGCAATCCGACGACCCCTACCGCACACCGTCGTCCTCGACTGCCCGCCCGCCACATGGCACACATGGTCGCACGGCGCACAGCCGAGCCGAAGCCTGGTTCCGGAGGGAGACAACCCGGCAATCAGACGGTGACCGAACGGTTATCGTGTGACAGCACTCAGCATTTCGCACCGGCCTCGGGCACGGCCCCGTTGACCAGATAGCGGGCGGCATGGTCGTCGACGCAGCTGTTGCCCTGAAACACCACGGTGTGCTGGGTGCCGTCGAACGTCAGCAGACTGCCACCGAGTTCCTTGGCCAGATCCACGCCGGCCTGGTACGGCGTGGCCGGGTCGTGCACCGTCGACACCACCAGCGTCGGCGCCAGGCCCTTGACCGAAATCTCGTGCGGCTTCGACGTCGGCGGCACCGGCCAGAACGCGCAGGTGCCCAGCGGGGCGTCGCCGGTGAACTGGCCGTAGCTCATGAACGGCGCCACCTCACGGGTGCGCTTGTCCTCGGCAATCACCTTGGCGCGGTCGGTGATCGGTGGTTCGTCGACACAGTTGACCGCGACCCGGGCATCGGTCGAGTTGTCGTAGTGGCCGTCGGCGTCGCGACCCATGTAGGCGTCGGCGAGCCGCAGCATGATGTCGCCGTGGCCGCCCGCGAGCTCGGTGAGGCCTGCGGTGAGGTCCTTCCACATCGCCGGCGAGTACAGCGGCAGGATGGTGCCGACCAACGCGTCGCTGTAGCTCAGACCACGCGGATCCTTTGTGGGAGCAGGCTTTTGGACCAGCGGGTCGACCAGGCTGTGGTAGACGTCGTTGACCTTGGCCGGGTCGGTCCCCAGCGGGCAGTCCGGGCTGGTGGCGCAGTCGGCGGCGTAGTTGTTGAACGCGGTCTGGAACGCGGCGGCCTGGTTGATGTCGGCCTCGATCGGATCGGCGTTGGGGTCGACGGCCCCGTCGAGGATCATCGAGCGCACCTTGTCCGGGTAATCCTCGGCGTATTGGGCGCCGATCCGGGTGCCGTACGAGTAACCGAGGTAGGTCAGCTTGTCGTCGCCGAGCGCGGCCCGGATGGCATCCAAATCCTTGGCGACGTTGGCGGTTCCGACGTTCTCGAGGAACTCCTTGCCCATCTTGTCGACGCAGCGCTGCACGAACGCCTTGGTCTCGGATTCGATGTGCGCGACACCGGCCGGCGAGTAGTCGACCTGCGGGTCGGCCCGCTGCCGGTCGTTGTCGGCGTCGGAGTTGCACCACACGGCGGGCTTGGAGGACCCGACGCCGCGGGGGTCGAAGCCGACGAGGTCGAAGCGCTGCCGGACCGAGTCGGGAATGTTGTTGAGCAACGACACCGCGGCGCTGACGCCGGACTCCCCAGGACCGCCGGGGTTGATCACGAGCGAACCGATCTTGTCCCCGGTCGCCTTGATCCGCAGCAGCGCCAGCTGGGCGACGTCGCCGTCGGGCTTGCTGTAGTCGACGGGCACCGACAGCATCGCGCACTCGGCGCCCTTGGGGATGCGCGACTGCGAGTCCGGGGATGTGGTCTGGCATGGCGACCACTGCAGGGGCGCGCCCGGCTTCGGCACCGCGCGGGTGGCGCGTCCGTCGATCACCTGGCTGCAGCCTGTCGCCAGCACGAGCACCATTGCTGCGGCGAGACTCCCCCGTCTGAGGTTCATGGTCGACCATGGTGCCATGTGCGCTGGTCTGACCTGATGAGGGCGTTGCAACGCGCCGTCAGACAGTTGCGGCGGCAACCAGTTCGTCCAACGCGGCGGCGAACTCATCGGCCATGTCCCACAGGTCCGGAACCAGCTCCGGGCAGGAGATCAGGCCGACGTCGAGCGTGCCGTTGAGGGACATCACCGTGATGTTGAGCCCGGAGCCGTGGAACAGCGGGCCCAGCGGGTACATCGCCTTGACCTCGGCGCCGAGCATGTAGAGCGGTTCCTGCGGACCGGGCACGTTCGAGACGACGAGGTTGTGCACGGGCTTGGCCTCCGCCAGGCCGGTCGATGCGAACACCCGCATCGCGGCGCCGAACACCGACGGCGCGGCGAACTGCGACCAGTCCTGCAGCAGCGTCGCGCTGATGGCCGAACTGTGTTGTTTGGCAACGGTGCTCGCGTCGGCGATGGCCCGCAATCGTTCGGCGGGGTCTTCGATGGTGGTCTCGAGTTTGGCGAACATGCCGGACACCTGATTGCGGCCCGGCCGGTCGGATTTGTCGCGCACGGACACCGGGCACATGGCCACCAGGGTCGATTCCGGCAGCGCGTCGCGCTCGGCCAGGTAGCGCCGCAGGGCGCCCGACACCAGCGCCAGCACCACGTCGTTGACCTTGACGTGGAAGTGGTTCTTGACGGTCTTGATGTCCGCCAGGTCCAGCTGCGCGAAGGCGACGTTGCGGTGCGCGGTGACGTTGACGTTGAAGGCCGTCTTGGGTGCGGCGAACGGCGCCGCCATGGTCAGGCCCTTGGCGGCGCGACGGACGGTGTCGATGACGGTCGTCGCCGTCGAAGGCAGCACGTTGGCCAGCTTCAGCGGCCGGGTGAAGTACTTGACCGCACCGCCGACGGCGATCTCGAGTTCGGACGCGGTGCCGGCGGCAGGCACAGGCTCGGGCGCCGGCGCGTCCGGTTCGAGGGTGCACAGCTGCGACATCAGGTTGGCGCCGGTGACGCCGTCGATGCCGGCATGGTGCATCTTGGTCATCACCGCCAGCCGGCCGCCGTCGTGGGCGTCGGTGCCGGCGATGTTCTCGATCACCCACATCTCCCACAGCGGGCGGCTGCGGTCCAGCTGCAGCGCGGCGATGTGCCCGCAGATCTCGGACAGCTCGACACGACCGCCCGGGGCCGGGAGCCCGATCCGGTGGACGTGCCGGTCGATGTCGAAATCCTGGTCCTCGACCCACACCGGGTGGTCGAGGTTCAGCGGCGAGTCGGCCAGCTTCTCGCGGAACTGCGGCATGGCCGCGATGCGCTCGCTGAGCATCTGCCGCATCTTGTCGAAGGTGTAGCCACCCGGAATGGTGGCGGCGTCGAGTTCCAGCACCGCGCACACGTGCAGGGGCTGCACGGCGGTCTCCAGATAGAGGAAGCTGGCGTCGAGTCCGCTGAGCCGTTGATATCCGGGCATGGGCGTGATCGTAGGCGGCCCGGTTTACCCAATGTGAGGCATTCCACTTCATGTGTCGTTCACCTTGGGGGTGCGGTGGTGGCAGACTTGACGGCGTCAAACGTCCCGGGGACCCGATATGGGCCTCGAGGTTCGTACCGACCAACACATTTGAGGACGACGATGTCTGATCAGGTTTACGGCGCTGCCCCGGAGTCTGTCTGTACGACCCCGCGAACCAAGATTCGTACCCACCACCTGGCGAAATGGAAGGCCGAAGGCCACAAGTGGGCGATGCTCACGGCCTACGACTACTCCTCCGCCCGCATTTTCGATGACGCCGAGATTCCCGTCCTGCTGGTCGGCGATTCGGCGGCCAACGTGGTCTACGGCTACGACACCACCCTGCCCATCACCATCGACGAGCTGATCCCCCTGGCCCGCGCGGTCGTCAAGGGCGCCCCGCACGCGCTGGTGGTCGCCGATCTGCCGTTCGGCAGCTACGAGGCGAGCCCGCAGCAGGCGCTCGCGACGGCGACGCGGTTCATGAAGGAGACCGGCGCCCACGCGGTCAAGCTGGAGGGCGGTGAGCGGATGGTCGAGCAGATCGCCGCACTGACCCAGGCCGGCATCCCCGTCGTGGCCCACATCGGTTTCACCCCGCAGAGCGTCAACGGGCTCGGCGGCTTCCGGGTCCAGGGCCGCGGTGAGGCCGGCGACCAGACCATCCACGACGCCATCGCCGTCGCCGAGGCCGGCGCCATCGCCGTCGTACTGGAGATGGTGCCGGCGGAGCTGGCCACCCAGATCACCGGCAAGCTGACCATCCCGACCGTCGGCATCGGCGCCGGCGCCAACTGCGACGCGCAGGTGCTGGTGTGGCAGGACATGGCGGGCATGACAGCGGGCAAGACCGCCAAGTTCGTCAAGCGCTTCGGCGACGTCGGTGCCGAATTGGGCCGGGCCGCACGACAATACGCCGCCGAGGTGGCCTCCAGCGTATTCCCTGCCGAGGAACACTCCTACTGAGCGCGACTGTGAGGGCTGTGCACGCAAATCTGTGAAACTGCGTGCACAGCCCTCACACTCGTCGTTAGGCGAATTCCGGCTTGCGCTTGCCGACGAAGGCGCCGACGCCCTCTTTGCCGTCGGCCGACGACGCGCACTTGGCGATCAGCCGGCCTTCGCGTTCCAGCTGGGTCTCGTAGTCGGCGCCGTAGGTGGTCAGCAGCAGCTGCTTGACGGCGGCGTTCGAACCGCCGGGCTGCGTGGCGACCTCGGCGGCCAGGGCGTCGAGCGCACCGGGCAATTCGGCGTCGGGTACGACGCGCGTGACCAGGCCCCAGTCGGCGGCCTCGGCGGCCTTCAGCACGCGGTTGGTGATCATGAGTTCCTGGGTGCGGCGCAGGCCGATCAGCCGCGGCAGCACGTACGACGAGCCGCCGTCGGGGCTCAGGCCGGCCTTGGTGTACGCCATGGTGAACGACGCGGACTCGGCGGCGAGCACCAGATCGCCCGAGACGCCCAGCGGGAAGCCTGCCCCGGCGGCGACGCCGTTGACGGCGGTGATCAGCACGGCGTCCATGCGGGCGAACGTCGACATGGCGCGGTGCAGGTCGTCGGCGATGCCCTTGACGAACGCGCCCGGGTCCTCGGCTGCGGCCATCGCCTTGAGGTCGCCGCCGGCGCAGAAGAACCGGCCGGCGCCGGTCAGGGTGACGACCTTCACGCCGGCGGTGTCGCACAGCGCGGCAGCCTTCGCGAGGTCGCGGGTGAGTGCGTCGTTCATGCCGTTGGCGGCCTCGGGCCGGTCGAGCACGATATTCACGACGGCACCGGACTGGGCGAACTTCAGTGTCTCGAATTCGGTCACGCTTCAAGACGTTATCGGCAGCGGGTACGGCGCCGCGATATGGCACCCTGATGGCAGCGTTGGTACTGCCCGTCCCGGGTCGCAAATGAAGGTGAACATGGCCGCTGGCAAGCGTAAACCGTCCCGCCACACTGAGATTGAACGCAAGTTCGCGGTGGTCGACAGCACGGTGTCCCCGTCGTTCGACGGATTGTCCGCCGTCGGCCGGGTCGAGCAACTTCCCGTGGCGCATTTGGATGCGGTGTACTTCGACACGCCGGATCATGATCTGGCGGCGCACAAGATCACCCTGCGCCGACGCACCGGCGGCACCGACGCGGGCTGGCACCTGAAGCTGCCGGCCGGAGCCGACGCGCGCACCGAGGTGCGGCTGCCCATCACCGCGGCGCGCGAGAGTGTGCCCGACGAACTGCGCGACATCGTGCTGGCCATCGTGCGCGACCGCGCGCTGCAACCGGTCGCCCGCATCGAGACCGAGCGGACCGTCTCGATGCTGTACACGCCGGACGACACCGAGCTGGCCGAGTTCTGCGACGACCGCGTGACCGCCACGGCGGGCGAGTCGCTGCAGAACTGGCGCGAGTGGGAGCTGGAACTGGTCGGCGCGGATTCGGAGGGCGCCGACTCGGGTCCCGAGCTGCTCGACCGGCTGGCCAATCGGCTCTTCGATGCCGGCGCGAAGCCGGCCGGGCACGGATCCAAATTGGCCAAGGTCCTCGCCGCGGCGCGGGGCGGGGACGCACCGCAGCCGGCGCCCGAGCCGACGGATAAGGTGCACCGCGCCATCGCGGCGCACATCGCCGAATTGATCGACTGGGACCGTGCGGTCCGCGCCGACGCCTTCGATTCGGTGCACCAGATGCGGGTCACCATCCGCAAGATTCGGAGCCTGCTGCAGGAGAGCGGCAATCTGGGCGACCGTGAGTGGGTGCTCGACGAGCTGAAGCTGCTGGCCGGGGTGCTGGGCACGGCGCGCGACGCCGAGGTGCTCGCCCAGCGGTACGACGAGGCGTTGAAGGGGCTGGCGCCGGAGCTGGTTCGTGGACAGGTGCACGAGCGCCTCGTCGACGGGTCGCAGCGGCGCTACCAGTCGGGGCTGCGCCGGTCGCTGACGGCGATGCGGTCGGAGCGCTACTTCCATCTGCTCGACGCACTCGATGCGATCGTCGTCGACAACACCCAGCCGGCCACCGCCGACGAGGAAGCCAAGCCGGTGACCGTCGGCGGCGCCTACCGCCGCGTCCGCAAGTCGGTGCGGCGGGCGGAGTCGGCGGAAGCCGAGGGCGCTGAGGACAGCGAGGAGGCGCTGCACCGAATCCGCAAGGGCGCCAAGCGGCTTCGCTACACCGCGGCCGCCATGGGCGAGTCGAAGGTGGCCGACTGCGCCAAGGACATCCAGACGCTGCTGGGCGACCACCAGGACAGCTACGTCAGCCGCGGACATCTTGTCCAGCAGGCCGAGGCCGCCCACGCCGCGGGCGAGGACACCTTCACCTACGGCATCCTGTACCAGCAGGAGGCCGAGGTCGCCGAGTACGCCCGGCTGCAGTTGGATGCTTCGCTCAAGGCGCTGGCGCGCGCGATGCGCAAGGTGAAGAAGTAGCGGGGCGGACGAGCTGGCCTGTAAGCCGGAAATTGTCTTTCGCCATATTCCCAGTTCAACGCAATTTGGTGCTAGTGGTGGCAAGTTGTGGACGCCAGATTGACTACGCAGTTCAGAGCATGTTTTTCGGCCCGCCTCAAGCTGCCACCAGTGGACGCAGAGTGGTGCTGTGCGTAGCGCCTGCGTAGTGGGAACACCGCCAACCGGCAGCCTGACGATTGGAGGATCTAGTAGCTGCCGGGAATTGAAGCCGCGAAT
Source organism: Mycobacterium sp. SMC-16 (assembly GCF_046250085.1). NCBI lineage: Bacteria > Bacillati > Actinomycetota > Actinomycetes > Mycobacteriales > Mycobacteriaceae > Mycobacterium > Mycobacterium sp. SMC-16. The sequence goes on along the minus strand of NZ_CP176427.1, from coordinate 2,056,671 downwards.
AACGTTGATTACCAGCACCTTTGATTAATGCGTCAACACGCCTGAGTTCGGACATTTGGCCTAGTACCCGGGTTTGATGCCGAGGTCGGTGAGGATCTGGCGCTGGGCGTCGGGAATGGCTGGCGGGAACGTCTGTGTCGTTCCGTTGATGTTGATGGTGGCGCTGCGCAGTGGTCGGAGTTGCTTGACGACCTTGGCGATGGACAGTCCGGTGCGTGACTGGATGGCGTGGGCGACGGCCAGGGCGGTGAACACGATGGTCAGGTGGGCCTCGATGGCTGCGCGGGTGTGGTGAAACATGGGCCGTCCACGAAGGTCGCTCTTGGACATGCGAAATGACTTCTCCACGTGCCACAGGTCGTGATACTTGGCGATCACCTCGGTGGGGGGCATGACCGTGATCGGCACGTTGGTCACGTAACCCTTGAGGCCGATCAGGGATTGGGCGCGGGCGAGGTTGGTCTCATCGAGGGTGCGGTCATCGCCGCGGACTTTCACGAATCGCGCGGCCTTGGCCTTCTTGTCGCCGGCGACGATCGCCCGTGCGCGGGCTTCCTGGGCGGCCAAGGTTTTCTGGTCGCGCCGGGCCCGTTTGGCCGAGTATGACCAGATCGCCCGCCAGGCCCCCGAGTCGTGTTCGGGATCCCAGACGGGTTCGGCACGCAGCTTGGTGTCGTTGACCTTGGTGTTGCCGTGGCGGGGCGTGACGGTGTCGATGACCTGGCCGTCGGTGAAAACATCACCGTACCAATGGAAATGGGATTCAAGGTCCCGGGGTGCTTTCGTGACTCGCGAGCCGACGATGAACGACAAGCCCAACTCGTCGAGCGCTTTGAGATTGCTCTGCGAGAGCATCCCGGCGTCAGCGGCCACGACCATCGGCGTGTCCTTGAGGCCGTGGCGGTCCAGGAAACTGGTGATGATCGGCACGATGGTCGTCGTCTCGGCGGTGTTTCCTTCGAAACAGCCGATTTCCAAGGGGAATCCGGTCCGGTCGACGAGCAGTCCGACGACGATTTGAGGGTCGATCCGGCGTTCCTTGCTGAACCCTACTTTGCGGAGATCATCCTCGTTCTCGGCCTCGAAATAGAGCGTGGTCACGTCGTACAACAGAAGGGACAATCCGCCGCAATTGCCGCTGTAGTCAAAGCATTTGGCGGCGATCGCATCCCGATACCCACCCGGCCCGACCTGGTCGAGGTGACGAGCCATCGTGCGGTAACACACCGTCGATGCACCCAGATCGGTCAACACCCGCTCTGCATCGGCCTTGCTGGTGGGCTCAACGATCCGGGCGATCACCAGATCCCGGAACACGCTGTCGGCGACCCCATTGAACCCGAGCCAATCATAGACCCCCGAGACGACGTCGTAGAGCAACCGCGAACAGGTGCCCATCGTGCGTCCCGGCGGCACCACTGGCGCCACGCTCGCCCCGACGGATTCGGCGATCAGCGACCGCTGCATGCGGAAGTCAGGCACCTCGGTCATCGACTCCGCACGCGCGGCCACCTCGAAATCGAGTGCCGCCTGCCCGCCGGCAACGATCTGGCGCGCCGCGTCGAGCAAAATGCCCAGCTCAGCATCGGTATGCGCCGAACCCAGGTGCGCCAAAATCACCACTTTGCCCTGGTCCTTGCGCGCGACCTGCACCGCCACCGCGCCCGAGGTCGTGCGCACCTTCCGCACGTACGCCACCGCCCGAACCTACCCGCCTAGTACCCCAAACACAGCACCGAGACAGACAAACCCGCAGGTCACGGACCTATCAGATCGAAAGCCCGCCGACCGTGTCCGAAGTCAGGAGCTCGGTAAGGCCTGGCAGGACCCGTCGGACCCCACCGACCCCCGCGCGCACCTGACCATCGACGAGTGGCCCCGCGGGCACCTGTCGCGGTTCCGGATCAGCAAGTCCGGACGGATCACCGAGACGGTGCTATCGGCAACGGCCCCAATGGAATTCCCCCAGTACGACTGGCGTCGCTCGACGCTGGAGCACAACGTCACCTACGCCTGCAAGGCCACCGAGGACGTCGGCCATTACAACGCGGTGACGCGCATCGACCACCGCACCGGGGATCAGACCACGTTCGACTTCGGCCTGGCCCAGACGGGCGAACCGTTGTTCGTGCCCCGTACCGCACCGCTGCCGAGGACGACGGCTGGCTGCTGGTGCTCAATCACGATCTGCGGAAGCATCGTTCGCAGCTGGTGATCTTCGATGCCCGCACCATCGAGGACGGGCCGCTGGCCACCGCGCATCTGGAACACCACCTGCCGATCGGGTTCCACGGCACGTTCACGCGGCGTGTCGCCGGCTGACGCTGCCTTCCGGCACGAGGCAGCCCGCCACGCGGAAATAACACCTGAGTTCGGACATTTGGCCTAGTACCCGGGTTTGATGCCGAGGTCGGTGAGGATCTGGCGCTGGGCGTCGGGAATGGCTGGCGGGAACGTCTGTGTCGTTCCGTTGATGTTGATGGTGGCGCTGCGCAGTGGTCGGAGTTGCTTGACGACCTTGGCGATGGACAGTCCGGTGCGTGACTGGATGGCGTGGGCGACGGCCAGGGCGGTGAACACGATGGTCAGGTGGGCCTCGATGGCTGCGCGGGTGTGGTGAAACATGGGCCGTCCACGAAGGTCGCTCTTGGACATGCGAAATGACTTCTCCACGTGCCACAGGTCGTGATACTTGGCGATCACCTCGGTGGGGGGCATGACCGTGATCGGCACGTTGGTCACGTAACCCTTGAGGCCGATCAGGGATTGGGCGCGGGCGAGGTTGGTCTCATCGAGGGTGCGGTCATCGCCGCGGACTTTCACGAATCGCGCGGCCTTGGCCTTCTTGTCGCCGGCGACGATCGCCCGTGCGCGGGCTTCCTGGGCGGCCAAGGTTTTCTGGTCGCGCCGGGCCCGTTTGGCCGAGTATGACCAGATCGCCCGCCAGGCCCCCGAGTCGTGTTCGGGATCCCAGACGGGTTCGGCACGCAGCTTGGTGTCGTTGACCTTGGTGTTGCCGTGGCGGGGCGTGACGGTGTCGATGACCTGGCCGTCGGTGAAAACATCACCGTACCAATGGAAATGGGATTCAAGGTCCCGGGGTGCTTTCGTGACTCGCGAGCCGACGATGAACGACAAGCCCAACTCGTCGAGCGCTTTGAGATTGCTCTGCGAGAGCATCCCGGCGTCAGCGGCCACGACCATCGGCGTGTCCTTGAGGCCGTGGCGGTCCAGGAAACTGGTGATGATCGGCACGATGGTCGTCGTCTCGGCGGTGTTTCCTTCGAAACAGCCGATTTCCAAGGGGAATCCGGTCCGGTCGACGAGCAGTCCGACGACGATTTGAGGGTCGATCCGGCGTTCCTTGCTGAACCCTACTTTGCGGAGATCATCCTCGTTCTCGGCCTCGAAATAGAGCGTGGTCACGTGGGCCTTGCCCCCATGTAGTGGACACGGGATTTGTGGTTATGCGGCTTCGGGCAGCGTAGCCGGTGTCAGGTTCCTTTCGTAGGTCGCGGGGCTGGAATGACGGCAGTAGGAGTGCCGTCGTGTGGTGTTGTAGCGGGCCAGCCACCGAAAGACCTCACGGCGGCAGATCGCCGCGTCCGGCCAGCAGTTACGGTCTTGCAGAATCTCGCGCTTGAGGGCGGCGTTGAACGATTCGGCCAACGCGTTATCGGCACTTGACCCCACCGCACCCATCGACTGGACGACCCCCAGATCGCGGCAGAGATTCGCGAAATCCCGTGAGGTGTACTGACTTCCATGATCTGCATGGAATATTGCACCAGCCAGTGAACCCCGCAGTGCAGCAGCGGCTTTGAGCGCATCGATGACCAGTTCGGTGCGCATGTGATCGGCGATCGCCCACCCGGCGACCCGCCGTGAACAGCAGTCGATCACGGTGGCCAGGTACAGGTTGGCGCCGGTCGCCAATGGCAAGTAGGTGATGTCGCCGACGTAACGGGTGTTGACCTGCGCGGCGGTGAAATCCCGTTTGAGCAGGTCGGGGACCTTCTGGTTCGCCGGGTCCGCCACGGTCGTCTTGACCCGACGTCGGCGTCGATAACCGGCGATCCCGGCGCCGCGCATCACCCGAGCCACCCGCTTGTGGTTGACCCGCTGCCCCTCGGGCGCACCGTCGTTGAGCTCGGCGGTGATCCGCGGCGCCCCGTAGGTGTTGTCCTCGTCGTGGACGGCGCGGATACGCTCGGCCAGCGCCTCGTCAGCAGCCCGACGGGCCGCTCGTCCGTCAGCACCGGCCAACCACGCGTAGAACGACGAACGCGCAACCTCGACGACTGCGCAGAGCCACTTCACCTCGAAGGCGTGCAGGTGGTCGGCGACAAACTGAAAGCGGCTCACCAGTTCGTCTCCCCGGCGAAATATTTGGCCGCCGACCGCAAGATGTCACGCTCGGTGGACAACCGCGCCTCGGTGGCGCGTAACGCCTTGACCTCACTGCGGAGGCGGGCCAGCTCCTGCTCAGGGCTCTCGGCCCCTGGCACAGGCTCGGCCACTACGACACCGCGGCGGTGCCGAATCGGCACCCCGGCCGACTTGCACCACGCCGAGAGCGTGGCCTCGCTGACACCGAGCTCGGCAGCGATCTGGGCGATCGTCGCGCCCTCGGTGTCCCGGTAGAGCGCGACCGCGTCACGCTTGAACTCATCGGGGTAATTTTTCCTTGCCATCGGGTTGGATCATCTCGCTTCCCCCAGCACATTCCTGGGATTGAGCGTGTCCAACACACGGGGTCAAGTCCCCGTCGTACAACAGAAGGGACAATCCGCCGCAATTGCCGCTGTAGTCAAAGCATTTGGCGGCGATCGCATCCCGATACCCACCCGGCCCGACCTGGTCGAGGTGACGAGCCATCGTGCGGTAACACACCGTCGATGCACCCAGATCGGTCAACACCCGCTCTGCATCGGCCTTGCTGGTGGGCTCAACGATCCGGGCGATCACCAGATCCCGGAACACGCTGTCGGCGACCCCATTGAACCCGAGCCAATCATAGACCCCCGAGACGACGTCGTAGAGCAACCGCGAACAGGTGCCCATCGTGCGTCCCGGCGGCACCACTGGCGCCACGCTCGCCCCGACGGATTCGGCGATCAGCGACCGCTGCATGCGGAAGTCAGGCACCTCGGTCATCGACTCCGCACGCGCGGCCACCTCGAAATCGAGTGCCGCCTGCCCGCCGGCAACGATCTGGCGCGCCGCGTCGAGCAAAATGCCCAGCTCAGCATCGGTATGCGCCGAACCCAGGTGCGCCAAAATCACCACTTTGCCCTGGTCCTTGCGCGCGACCTGCACCGCCACCGCGCCCGAGGTCGTGCGCACCTTCCGCACGTACGCCACCGCCCGAACCTACCCGCCTAGTACCCCAAACACAGCACCGAGACAGACAAACCCGCAGGTCACGGACCTATCAGATCGAAAGCCCGCCGACCGTGTCCGAAGTCAGGTGGGAACACCGCCAACCGGCAGCCTGACGATTGGAGGATCTAGTAGCTGCCGGGAATTGAAGCCGCGAATAACGTTGATTACCAGCACCTTTGATTAATGCGTCAACACGGCGCGACATGTGGAAACATGAGCTGGCGTGGGCCATCTGTTGGCCTACGTCAACACGTCAACGGACACCTGGCCACAGGAGCCGGGTGCTAACCGCCGTGAGCACCCCGGTTTTCACCCGGGCGAGCCTCTGTCCAACAAGTCAGAACAACGTCGTAGCGGCTGGTTCCCCGCTAAGTATCTTGAGAGCAGATTCCGTCGGTAGCTCGTTCATATCGATGCCAAGCTGCGCAGCCTCCACACGAGCGGTGCTGAGGATCGACTCGCGGTCGACCGGCAGGAGGTTGAGGTCGATACGCGCCAGCAGCTTCTTCGTTAGTGGACGCTTCGAGTCCCAGAAGACGAGAGACTCGATCAGCTCTCGGCACGGTTCACTGTTGAGTAAAGCCCAAACGACAGCAGCTTCACGTCCGTCCAGGAACGGCAAAAAGTAGCAAGTGTCATCAAGCACCACAGGCTTGCCGTCCATCGGGCCTACAAGCCGAAATACCGGCTCTTTGTGCAAACCGGAGACAACAACTTTGTAGGGCGCGAAGGTGTAGTCGCCGTGACCAAAGACGCTAAATCGCGGGCGGTTGCGATAGATCGAGGACTTGCGGTTATCAAGCAAATCGCCGTGAGAATCAAGGTATGCCCACAGCTTCGGCGCAGTGTGCTTGAGATGCGCAGTGTTCTCGCCGAATGTCATTTGCGGAACGACTACCCACCGAGCTAGAGCAGTGTGCCGCCCTCGGAACACATCGGTGCTCTTGAGGAACGGGAACAAGTACTCGCCCTCGACATCAAGGGCCCTGCCATCCCTCGTCATCGGCGCGGGATTAGCAGTCAACTCGAACACAGCAGCCGCGTCGTGCTTGAGCCCAGAGCGCCACTCAAACGGACTCTTGCCGTCTGCCTCACGCAGGGCCTGGTAGCGGTCGACATCGGACACTAGGCGTCCGTCCACCACACCGAACCGAATCGGCGTGACACTGGTGGCCGTAAGACTGTCGTGAATCTCCGCCGTGTAATCGTGTGCAGACCCCGGGTCCGAATGCACGACGAACCAGCAGGCGTCGACCGCCGCGTTGAACCATTCCATCGCATTGATGCGGTAGATCGCAGACCCACTCAATGGGTAACCGGCAGACGCTGCATACTCGATGACATTTCGCGCAACCTGGGTCTTGCACAACATGCCCAAAGTGAAAGGCTCCTTGCGGAACTCATCGAGCAGCTTGAGGATGATGTACTCGCATACATCGAAGTTCGATGAACCGAGCAAGGCGTCCAATCCCCGCGCACCTTTGAAATTCTCCTTCGTCGGCAGATTCGTCGAATCCATCCGATTTAGTTCCGACGATGTGACCCACGGAGGATTCCCGATAATGAAGAGCGGGCCATCCGTCTGCCAAACGACATCGTCTGCAAGCCGCATGTGGAAGATGTTGTCCACCACCACGTGGCCATAGGCTTCAGCAACTGCGGCATGCTCACGCTGAATCTCGATCCCTTGGCGTTCGGAGTCTGGCGCAACCTGCGATGCCGCGTGTAGGAAGGAGCCAAGACCACAGGTCGGCTCCAACACCCGAACCGCGACCTGGGGTATATCGAGACGTTTGAGGCACAACTGCGCCAACTGTGGTGGGGTCTGAAAGTCACCGAACTCATTGTTAGGCACGAAGGTCGACCACCTCTGGTACGTAGGTTTGATCACTCGCTGCGACGATGGCTCGCCCATACTGGAGTCGCCATTGCAGGGCATTGGAGATTGTAAGCACGCCTAGCTCCGGTAGATCGTCGGCAATTCGCTCAGCTAACTGCCGACGGCTAACTTCATCGAGAGGGACATTCTTGTCCTCCAGCAGCGCGTCGAGGTCCTCGATGAGCACTTCACGCCCCGCTGGCGTCTTGGGCGCTGCGGCGGCAAGCTCACGAATGCGGCGAGTCAGGGTCGCATCCCCGGTACGTGTCTGGTCGATGTAGATGACGTGCCGGATATCGAGGTATGCAGCCCGCTCGGCGGCGTCGTCGTTCTTGACATACACGATTACAAGCAGGTTATAGCCCAGCCCGTAAATCTTTTGGGTAGCAGCCTTGAACGGCGATGAGGATTGTGGCTGCTTGAGTGAAGTCACCTTCAAGTCGGTGTTAAGCGTAGGGAAATCCAATCCATTCGCTGCGTTGCCGACCGCGATGTCGTACTTCTCGATCAAGCGCGCCTTAAACATCGCCTCCACCAACGTTCCCACAGCCTTGCCGTCGGTCGCGCCGTAGATTGCTGGCAGTGGCGTCACTGATAGCTGATCAGCGAACTCGGTTGCAGCCGCTTGAAACAGCTCCAAGGTCAACGGCGGTAACGTTGGAATCGGTATCTCCTCCTTTGATGTGGGCTGGCGTCGATAGACGATGCGAGAGTCAACTCTCGTCGCCTTCTGGCGCGTTGGCGATCACGAAGTCAAACACAGACTTGCGTATACGAATCACCCACTGCTGAGCCTCCCTCGGGCCGCCGTCACCGTCCAATGCCTCTAGAGCTCGCGATGTGCACGTGTCGATGCATCGGAGCAGCGAGTCGAGGTCTTGGTCCAACATGCGTCATGGCCTTCCAGCTCTCCCCTGGCCATCGATGACGACGGTAGTGGTGTTGATCAGGGTAATGCGACGGGGCATTCAATCGGCGTATGCCAGCGGGCGTGGCGGTAAACCAAATGACATCGCGGAAGCTTGCCACCCCGACGCGCTTGTCTCGCATCGAGCCGGCCCGGACTGTCGCCTACAGGGCGAGCCCATGACGCACGAGGGCGGACGTGCCCTGTGGGACGTATCGGCGACAACCGATATCCAATTGAGGTACGCCCATATTCGACACTCGCCGCCACCTCCCGATATGTCAAAATAGAGTCCATTGGCCAATTGATTGACACATGTCTATCAACCCCATAGAATCTAACTTGACAGTTCGGCCAGCGAGGGAGATGGACATGGGACAGCGCATCGGATACCAGCGGGTCAGCACAGTCGACCAAAACACTGACCGGCAACTCGATGGTGTCGAGCTGGACAAGGTGTTTACCGACAAGGCAAGCGGCAAGAACACCGACCGCCCCGAGCTGGCCCGCGCCATCGACTACGTACGCGAAGGTGACACGCTCGTCGTGCACTCAATGGACCGGCTCGCACGTAACCTCGAAGACCTCCGTCGTCTGGTGAGGGAACTAACCGGCCAGGGCGTGAAAGTCGAGTTCGTCAAAGAAAACCTGATCTTCGCCGGGGACGACTCGCCCATGAACACGCTGCTGCTGTCGATGCTGGGAGCCGTTGCGGAGTTCGAGCGATCAATGATCCTTGAGCGTCAGCGCGAAGGCATCGCTATTGCCAAGGCTGCTGGCAAGTACAAGGGCCGCAAGGCATCCCTCACTGACGACCAGGCCGGTGAGCTTCGTGCACGCCTGGCAGCCGGTGAGTCCGTCACCGCCCTCGCCCGTGAGTACGGGATCAGCCGTCAGACCGTCTACAACTACGCGGCCTGACAGGCTCGCTGCGACGACCCCCTGGGGGGTGCCCAAAGCAACGAGCTGTCAACCTCCTCGTATGGCCAGCGTGTCTTTTCTCTCCGGAAAATGCGGCTGTATCCCGAGTACGCGGCCCGCGACGGCACGCATGTACTCGGGTACGACCCCTACGCCACGTCGGTCAGCGACCAGGTACTCCCGCGACGGCCACGACGTTCGATGACCTTGATGTCAGGACGCTTCGTCTTGGCGACGTTGAGGCTGATGTCGCTGTAGCCCGCAGCGCGCCCGGCTTCGTTCACGGCTAACGATTCGGCGGTGGATTTTCCTGACGCAACCAACTCCGCTATGTGTTGGTCGAACCACTTCTGGCACGACAGCTTGGGCTGACCCCTTTTTCGTGACCTGCTATTTTGCAAACTTACGACATTACCGGCGTGGTCACCGTGACCAACCTGGTCACCGGTGTTGAACTGCAAATATCGGGGGTGACCGTCGTGGTCACCGTGACCAGCATTAGTGAGTCGATAGCGGTTTCCGCCAGGAACTGAAACCGCCTCTATGACGCCCTCGGCAGCTAACTCCGCAACCGCCGAATCAAACCACTTACGCCGCCCGGTACTGCTACCCAACCTGCGCTTGAGGTCACCGCCCGACTGCTCACCTTCGCCAAGGAAGCCAACGATGCTGCTTTTAGTAGATAGCAACATGGCATCGTCCTGTGCAGCGCCTATCACGGCACGCTTTTCGCCTTCGCGCCGGGCATGCTCCAGCCGCGCCTGCTCTTCATACGCGACAAGTTCGGTGCGCGTCTGCTCCGATACCGCCATCACCGTCGCTGACTGGTCCCAGTCCCACTGACTCACCGTGAGACGCCCGTGCATGATCGCCAACAGCGCCGCGACTTTACAGCGAGTGAGCAAGGCGTGCCCGTCCAGAGCGTCGCCTTCGCCGCGTTGCCGCGCAAGATGAGCCGAGACAAGCGTCTGTCCTATCTCCGGTGGCCCGTAGACCACCTCCACCACGCCATCCTCACCGGGTTCCCATGGCGGTAGCACCACGTCCAGTGAGGCCGGCGGGTTGGTCGTCAATTCGGGCATATCCGGGTCAGTGGTCGGTGCCCACAAGAACCGCTGCGGCGTACCACCTGTCGTGTCGCCGAAGATGACGCCTGTATGGCCGGGCTGTGCCCCCACGGACAGGCACATGCGGTAGGAGTGTGCAGGAACTATCCGGCGGGTGTCGGCCTTGGCATTCGCCTGCCCAATCGGCTCACCCATCGCGGCAGCTTTAAGTTCCGCCAATAGGATGCTGCCTGCCCGGCCCGCGATACCGGCCAGCTTGTCAATCTCGGACACCGTGAAAATAACCGGGTCGTTATTACCGTTCGTGAACTGTTGCGCTATACCTTCGCCAGAACCTAGCGGCAATTCAAAGATGTCACCGGGCAATGCGGCCCGCGCCACGCTATCGCTAACACCCTTACCGCTGCCCGACTTACCCACAAATGCACAAAACAGATTCAGGCTGGCACGACCACCAATAACGGGCGGCAATTGCACGGCAGCCGGAACGCTGGCAGCGACCCGCAACAACACGCCGAAGAACACCGCCCACGGTGCCGCATAACGTGCCCTCGCCCATCCATGAATTTTTTCTAACTGTTCACTACCAGAGTTCAGGAAGAACTCATCACTATTCATCGTCCATCTTTCATATTTTGCAGCACAAATAGAGATGCGCTTAGTTAATTGCCGAACCTGCTAAGCGCAGCTAAGCGGCGCTAAACATGGCGTCGAAATGCGCCACAATCTGGCTCTTCATGATTGACGGTGTAGTTGGGGTCTGAATCCGCCGGTTTCGAGTAGGGATCGGGCGATGTAGTGGGTGAGGTTGCGAAAGCCCAGGGCGGAGCCACGGAGGTGTTCGAGACGGCCGTTGATCGCTTCGGTCGGTCCGTTGCTGGTGCCGGGCCGGTCGAAATAGGCCAGCACATCGACAGCCCGCTTGGTCAGTGTGCGTCCGAGGGTGATCAGCTCGGTCAGCGGTTTGGGAACGCCGGCGCTCAGCGTGTCGATCAGCGCCGCCATCATGGCTCGGCCTTTCGTGCGGTCGGGTTCGCGGTAGGCGGCCACGGCGCGTTGGTACATGTGCCAGGTCGCTTCGACCTCCACATGAATGTCGCCGGTGAACAAGGCTGCCAGCCGGGCTTTCTGGCGGTCGGTGAGCAGATCGACGCCGGTGTGCAGGGTGCGTCGGCAGGCATAGAGCGGGTCGGTCTTGCGGCCGCGGTGCCCACACGTGGCCACCTGGATACGGCGGCGGCAGTCGTCGAGAGCGTTGCCGGACAACCTCACCACGTGGAAGGGATCCATCACCGTGGCTGCCTCAGGAAGTTCTTCGGTGGTGGCGGTCTTGAACCCGGAGAAGCCGTCCATGGCAACAACTTCGACACCGTCGCGCCAGGGCTGGGGTCGCTCGGACAGCCAGTCGGCGAACGCCTTCTTGGAGCGGCCTTCGACCATGTCGAGCAGCCGGGCAGGGCCGGTCTGGTCGTGGACCGGGGTGAGGTCGATGATCACGGTGACGTACTTGTCGCCGCGACGGGTGTGCCGCCACACGTGCTCATCGACGCCGATCACCCGCACGCCGTTGAAGCGGGCCGGATCGGCGATCAGCACTCGCTGCCCTTCGGCCAGGACGGCGTTGTTGGCGGTGTTCCACGACACCGCCAGCGCTTCGGCGACGCGAGCCACGGTCAGGTGTTGGCAGACAATCGCTTTCAAGGCCCACTGCAACGCACGCCGGGACAGCTTGGCGCGTGGTTCGGCGGCGTTGCCGAGGTCTTGGCGCCACACATGGGCACAGCCGGCGCAGCGGTAGCGGCGGAGGGTGACCAGCAAGGTGGTGGGCCGCCACCCGAATGGTTCGTGGGCAAGCTCGCGTGTCACGCTGTCGCGGCTGACGCCTCGCTCGCCGCAGCGGCGGCACCACGAGTCGTCGTCGCTGACCCGGCATGCCAATACCGCACGATCGGGGTGCAGTTGCTGGCCGGTCACCTCCAACCCGAGGTCGTCGAGGCGGCAGAAAGTAGTCAGGTCAGCGCGGGCGAAGCCCGCCCGACCGGTAGCGTCAGGCACGTCGAGGTCTTTCGGATGAGGCGTGTAGGAACCTTCATCTTCGAGAGACCTCGACCCCTATCCCGGCAACGACGCGCCGATGACCTCTACACCCTCAACTGCGAAGAGCCCACAATCTCATCGCGCTTCCATACGCGACGACGGCCCAACTTGGCCGATTTGGGGAGTTGACCTAGCCGTTCCCAGTAGCGCACAGTGTCGATGCTCCGACCGCAGTAATCAGCGATACCGGCAGCATCAATAAATGGCTGATCTGACACTTTCTAACCCTGGCTTCCTCGGCACCATGAATAACCCGTGCCGTATAGGCGTTGCGCGGTTGCGCACTGGACACCGGGGTTACGTGAAGTTGCTGGGTTAGCTGTCGTTTCTAGCTGCTGTGGGCGTCCACTGGTGAGAAGCGTACCGAACATGTGTGCGACGGCGGCACACCGCGCTCATGTCGGCGCGTCGCCCTACTTGAGCACTGAGTCAATCGCGTCCCGCGTCCGGTCGTCTGAGTCCGGCCACAAGTGCGAATAGGTGTCCAGCGTCTCCGCCGCCGACGCATGGCCTAAGCGGGCCTGAACCGTCTTGACAGACTCCCCGTACCGGATAAGCAAGCTTGCGTAGTAGTGCCTCAAGGTATGCAGCCCGCTACGTGGCGGGAGCTTCGCAGCTCGCGCCCCCACGTTCCAGTGGTAGCTAAACGACGAACGAGGGATAGGCTTTCCGCGCCACGTGAACACCAGCCCATCGGGACCGGGGGGTCTGCTGCACGATCAGGTGACAGTTTCGGTCACGCGGCCTGACTGGCCGGTGTGGTCATGATTGCTTCGAATTCGATCGGGGTCAACCGCCCGAGGCCGGACTGGCGGCGGCGCCGGTGGTAGGTGCGCTCGATCCAGGTGACGATCGCGATGCGGAGTTGTTCTCGGGTGTCCCAGCGGCGGCGGTCGAGCACGTTCTTCTGCAGCAGGCTAAAGAAGCTCTCCATGGCGGCGTTGTCGCCGGCGGCTCCGACACGGCCCATAGAGCCGACCATCTCGTGTTGATTCAAGGCGTGTACGAATTTCCTTGACCGGAACTGAGATCCGCGATCCGAGTGCAGAATGCACCCCGCGACATCTCCGCGTCGGGCTACCGCGCTGTGTAGTGCCCGGATGGCCAGTTGTGACTTCATTCGGGAGTCGATGCTGTAGCCGACGATCCGGTTGGAGAACACGTCCTTAATCGCACAGAGGTAGAGCTTGCCCTCACCGGTGCGGTGCTCAGTGATGTCACTGAGCCACAACTGATTTGGCCCTTCAGCGGTGAAGTCACGCTCGACAAGATCGTCGTGCACCGGCGGCCCGACTTTGCCGTTCTTGCCGCGTTTCTTACCAAACACGCTCCACAGTCGATTCTGCGAGCAGATCCGCCATGCGGTGCGCTCGGCCATCGGCTCGCCGGCATCGCGCGCCTCCTCCACGAGGTAGCGGTAGCCGAACTCCGGATCGTCTGCGTGCGCGTCGAACAGCGCATTGGCGCGGTAGGCCTCGATGAGTTCGGCCTCGGTGATGGGGTCGGCCAGCCAGCGGTAATACGGTTGGCGGGAGAGCTTGAGTACCCGGCACGTCACCGCGACGGGGATCCCGTCGGCGGCGAGCTCTTTCACGAGCGGGTAGACCCTTTTCCCGGCAGATTGGCCTGCGATAAATACGCTGCGGCCCGACGCAGCACCTCGTTCTCTTGCTCTAGCAGTTTGATCCGCCGTCGGGCTTCGCGCAGCTCACCGGACTCGCTGGCGCTCTTGCCGGGCTTGGTGCCTTCGTCGATGTCGGCCTGACGGAGCCATTTCTGCAGCGTCATCGGGTGCACTCCGAAATCGGTGGCGATCTGCTCGATCGTTACACCGTCATCGCGGTTGCGAGCGACCCGGACGACGTCGTCGCGGAACTCGCGGGGGTAGGGCCTTGCCATGGGGACATCCTTCCAGCCCGCCCATGCTGGGCAAGCCAACTCAGATGTCACCTATTCGTGCAGCAGACCCGGGCGGAAACTGTTCCAAGTGCTCTTTTAGTGCCGCCACCACCACATCGGGCAGCGGAATAGTCCGGTAGCTCGCCCGCGTTTTCAGCGGCCCCAACGTCAGGGGGTTCGCTCGGACGAGTTGCTGGTCAACTTTCACGGTGCCACTACGGTCGCCGGGCTTCTCGGGCAGGTAAAGCCGATCTACGACCAGGCCGAAGCACTCCCCTTTCCGCATCCCGGTTCCAGCCGCGAACGTCGCCAACACTTGCAGCTCTACGGGCAACTTGCTCCGCACAATCTCGAATTGTTCAGTCGTCGGCGGCACAACCCGCTTGGGTTCCGCTTTCGGGAGCTTGGTGCCATCGCACGGATTAGACGCGATGCACTTGTCGCGCACCGCATCCTTGAAGATGCCGAACACGACGCCGTGGAGAACCCCCACGGTCGCAGGTGCCAGCTCAACCCCGGCAATCCATGCCTGTATCTCACTCGGGAGGATCGCAGATATCGGGCGGTCACCGAACACCGGATAGGTGTGGAGCCGTAAGCGGCTCTCGACGTGGTCCGCTGAGCTGTCCCGGTGAACCTGTCGCTTGCGCCACGCCTCCGCGTAGTCACGGAACGTGACCTGTCCCGCCGCCGGGTCGATGTAACTGCCGGTGTGCAAGTCGGAGTCAACTTGCCTTTTATGCGCATCTGCTTCGGCGCGCTTCGCGTATGACTTGGTGAGTTCCCTGCCCGTCTCATCGACCCACCGGCAACGCCACCTTCGGCCCTTGTCATGGAGCTTGGTACACACCATCGTGCCGGGCGTTTTGAAGTGGGTGCGGTCGGTGCACCACAACGCGCCGTCTGCGTTGTCGGCGGGGTAAAACACCTGCTCACCCTTACGGGGTACTCGGTGCCATTGATCTTCAACGCGTGCCCCTGGGGAACGACGCTTCACGCCCGGTGTGCTCACGAGACGGGATCGTAATCTGCCGTGCGTAGCCTCTGCGTAGCGGCAGGGCCCAGCGGCCTTATATTGCCTGTTAAACGGTGGCGGGCGGACGAGCTGGCCTGTAAGCCGGATTCTGTTCCCCGCCACCATCACTGGTGCCGGGGCGGCGACCATCCATCTGGGCACACCGTCGCCGGGTACCTCAAGCGGCCTACCCACAGGCTCGGGCGAGCAGCCCTTGGGCACCTGCGCAACCGCAACCAGGTTGCGGCCTTCTTGGCCTTGCTTCGGGTGGGGTTTACCTAGCCACTCCGGTCACCCGGAATGCTGGTGCGCTCTTACCGCACCGTTTCACCCTTACCGTCTTCGCACCAGGCTCAGACGGCGGTCTGTTTTCTGTGGCACTGTCCCGCGAGTCACCTCGGATTGCCGTTAGCAATCACCCTGCTCTGTGAAGTCCGGACTTTCCTCGAAACCTTCCGGTCCCGCGGCCGCCCGGCCAACTCGTCCGCGCGGACCACCATATCAGCTGGTCAGAGCGCCGCGACCAGCGAGTCCAGCACGACTACCGCGCCGTACGCCAGGAGCACCTGCTTGAGCCAGCGCGGCCCGTCCCGACGAGTGCGGACCGCGGCCAGGCCGAGCCCGAACACCACGATCACCGGCACCGTGATGGCCCAGGCCGACCACACCTTTTGCGGGCCGTACACCAGCAGCGCGGCGGCCGGCCCCAGCGACCAGTCGCCGGAGGTGGCCAGTGAGTTGCCCATGGCGTCGGTCAGGACCTGGACCGCCTCGACGCTGCCCCACAGCAGGCACAGACAGGCGGTCACCAACAGCATCGACTCCGCGACCAGTCGGATGTCGAGCCGGTGTTTGACCACCTGGTGCCCTCCGATCAGTGCGTGCGGCGCAGGACGATCAGATTGTCCCGCAAGACGGCGGCTTCGCCAGTAGGGCCGATCGCCTCGCGTTCCACAGTACCGACGTGCTGCGGCTGCCAGCCTTCGTCGGGCAGATCGAGCTCGGCGACGACCTCGTCGGCGGACTGAAAGCGGTGGTCATGGATGTGTTGGGAGGCCCAGTGCGGCGCCTCGCCATGGTCGACGATCAGTAGCGTGCCGCCGGGAGCGACGGCCGCTGCCGCCTGCTGCAGTATTTGCCGGCGCTCCAGATGGACCGTGGAATGCAGGAACTGCGCCGACACCAGATCGAAGCTGCCCGTCGGAAAACTGTGCGACAGGTCGTGGTGCTGGAAGTCGATGCGCCCGGCCACTCCCCTGGCCTCGGCCGCACTGCGCGCCCGGTCGAGGGCGTTGGTGGCGATGTCGACCGCCACCACCTCCCAGCCCTCGGTGGCCAGCCAGATCGCGTCGGCGCCCTCGCCGCACCCCAGATCCAGTGCGCGGCCCAGGGGCAGCTCGCCGGCGATCTTCGCGAAGTTGGCGTTGACCCGGCCGCTCCACATCTGCGGCTTCTCCGCGTACCGGCCTTCCCAGTGCTCTTGCGGCGTTTCAGTTGTGGACATCGGACTCCTCCTGCTGATCGAAGACGGGCCAGGGCATGACGGGTAGGCCGAACTGGTCGTGCAGCAGACTCTGCACGATCGCGGCGGCTGCGGCGGAACCGGCAGCGATCGCCGAAGCCACCTGAGGCATCTGTGCGCAGACGTCGCCCGCAGCGAAGACGCCGGGCACCGACGTGCGCTGCATCGGGTCGACCTTCACGGCGTCGACGACGGCCGGCCCGGGCGGGGCGATCCGCACACCGAGCTGAGTCGCCAGGTCGGTCCGCTGCCGTAGCGCGCTGGCCACCAGCACGCCCTCGCGCTTGAGTTCGTCGCCGTCGGCGAACACGATGGCTGCCAATGCACCGTCGCGCGAGGCGAATTCGACGATCTTGCGCTCATCGACCTGCACACCGGCGTCGGCCAGCGCGCGGTACTGGTCGTCGTCCAGTCCGGAGGGGCCGTTCGTGACGACGACGACGTCGTCGGTCCAGCCGCGCAGCATGAGCGCCATGTGCACGGCCCGGTCGCCGTCGGCCAGGACGGCCAGCGCCTGATCGCGCGCTTCCCAGCCGTGGCAGAACGGGCAGTGGAACACCGACCGTCCCCAATGGTCGTTCAGCCCCGGGATGTCGGGTGCCTCGTAGTGCATGCCGCCGGCCAGGAGTATCCGCTGGGCATGGTGCACAGATCCGTCGGCGAGTTCGAGCCGGAACGTGGGACCGTCGTGCGCCGTTGCGCCGGTCACCAGCCCGTCGACGACCTGGACCGACGGGTACTGGGCGAACTCGCGGCGGCCGTCGGCGTACAGGTCCGCAGGCGGTCGTCCGTCGTGGCCCAGCAGTCCCCCGATGCCGTGTGCCGCGCGATTGCTCTGCTCGCCGGCGTCGATCACGAGCGTTCGTCGTCGGGCGCGGCCGAGCACCAGTGCGGCGCTCAGCCCCGCCGCGCCGCCCCCGACGACGGCACATTCCCATTCGTTGTTCATGACACCGACCTTGCCGGGCGATGCCGAAAATGCCAAGCTGATTTGCCATGCAGGCAAACCCTGAGGACGACGACATCGAAGCGCGCGTCCGGCGAAGGCTGCGGGAACTGCGCACACAACGCGGCATGACGCTGGAAGACGTTGCACGCGCGGCCGATATCGACATCTCGACTTTGAGCCGACTGGAGTCGGGCAAGCGCCGGTTCGCGCTCGACCACCTGCCGCGGCTCGCCGCGGCGCTGTCGATCAGCACCGACGAACTCATGCGCGCACCCGAGGCCGAGGACCCGCGGGTCCGTGGGTCCTCACACACCCGCGGCGGCATCACCTACTGGCCGCTGACCCGCGGCGGGCCGGCCGGTGGTCTGCACACGTTCAAGATCCGCGTGAGCGCGCGGCGGCGCACGCCACCGGCCGAGCTGCCAGTGCACGACGGCCAGGAGTGGCTCTACGTGCTGTCGGGCAACCTTCGGCTACTGCTGGGCGAGCGCGACTTCACCATCAAACCCGGTGAGGCCGTGGAGTTCTCGACCTGGACGCCGCACTGGTTCGGCACCGTCGACGGCCCCGTGGAGGCGATCGCCATCTTCGGACCGCATGGCGAGAAGCTGCACGTGCGCAACTGAGCCCGTCGGGCCAGGCGCCCCGGCCGTCGAGCCTCTCTCCGACCAACCCTCGCCGGGAGTCGTCAACTTTCCTTGCCGGTCAAGGAAAGTTGACGACTCCAGATCGACTGTGTCACAGGAGAACCGATGAGCCCGAGCGCCCCGCTAGTTCGCCGGATATGCCGGGGCCAGGAAGACGCTGCGCAGGATCCAGGGGAACCAGGTGAGGCCGTGCTCCAGCTCGTCGCTGCCGTGGTAGTCGGGGCTCGGGTCGAAGCCGTTGTTGTCCGGCCGGCATCAGATGGGCCTACAGATAGGCGGTCTGATTGACCAACCGGACGGCGGAACCGCCGTCGCCGAAGAACTCGGCGATGCTCAGTGACGCCAGATCCAGGTGCAGCCGGTACAGGATGCCGGGCCCGGCATCGAGCGCCTGCCGCAGGATCGTCTTGATCGGCGTGACATGCGAGACCACGAGCACCGTCGTCGCGCCGTGCTCGGCGATGATCCGGTTGCGGGCGCGGCGAATCCGGTGCGTCACCGTATCGAAGCTCTCCCCGTCCGGCGGTGCGACGCTGGTGTCCCCCAGCCAGCTGCGGTGCAACTCCGGATCCCGTTCGGCCGCTTCGCGAAAGGTCAGGCCTTCCCAAGCGCCGAAGTCGGTTTCGATCAGGTCGTCGTCCACGGTCACATCGAGGCCGAGCGCATTGGCCGCGGCCTTCGCGGTGTCCAGCGCCCGCTGCAGCGGCGAACTGATCACCGCCGAGATGCCTTCGATGCCAGCGATATACGCCGCCGCCGCGGCGGCCTGCTCGCGACCCAATTCTGTCAAGGGCGGATTACCGCGGCCCGAGTAGCGCCGGTGCACCGACAGTTCGGTCTGCCCGTGTCGCAACAGCAGGAATCGGGTCGGCGCGCCCACGGCGCCGGTCCACCCGGGTGGGGACGGCTGTGCCGCAGCGGCTTTCGACTCGGCTACCGCAGCTGGAGAAACCGCCGGTGCCGCCGCAGCGTCCATCGCCTCGTTGGCCAACCGGTCGGCGTGCGCGTTCTGCGCCCGCGGAATCCAGGTGTAGGTCACGTGCCCGAAGCGCCGCGCCAACGCCGTCGCCTCGCGGTTCAGCGGAAGCAGGTCCGGGTGCTTGACCTGCCAGCGGCCCGACATCTGCTCGACCACCAGTTTGGAATCCATCGACACCGCAACGTCATCGGCGTCCAACGCGGCCGCGGCCTCCAGACCGGCGATCAGCCCCCGGTATTCGGCGACGTTGTTGGTCGCCACGCCGATGGAGGCACTACTTTCTGCCAGCACCTCGGCCCGGTCGGCCGAAAACACCACGGCGCCATAGCCCGCGGGTCCCGGATTGCCGCGCGACCCGCCGTCGGCCTCGACCAGAACTCTCACAGACCGGTTTCTCCCGCACGGAAGTCCTTGACCCGCACCAGAATCGCGCCGCACTCGGGGCAACGCAGCACGTCGTCGGGAGCGGCGGCCGAAACCCGGGACAGCTCACCACGATCCAGGTCGATGCGGCAGGCGCCGCAGCGGCTGCCCTGCAGCAGCCCCGCACCGGGGCCGCCCAGCTTGCGCTGTTTCTCGTACATCTCGGCCAGTTCCGGGGCCACCGAGTCCAGCAGCGCCTTGCGCCGGTCGGCCGCCACCTTGCGCGACTCGTCGATGGACACCAGCGCCTGGTCGCGCTCGACCTGCGCCGAGGTCAGATCACCCTGGAGCGCATCGATCAGGGCGAGCTCCTCGTTCTGCTCACCCTGCAGTTCTTCGCGGCGTTCCATGATCTCCAGCTGCTGCTCCTCCAACGCGGCCTGCCGGCGCTGCAGCGTCTCCAGCTCGTGCTGCAGTTCGGCCACCTGCTTGGCGCCGACCGAACCGCTGTCCATCAGCTGCTGGTCACGGGTCTCCCGCTGGCGCACCGCATCGATCTCGGACTCGAACTTGGCGATCTGCGCGTCCAAATCCTCGACGGCGATGCTCAGCGCCGCCAGCCGATCGTTGGCCTCGCGGTGCTCGGCCTGTACCGCGTCGAAGCGCTGTTGCTCGACCAGGTGCGTCGACCGGTGCGTCAGGCGGGTCAGCGCGGCGTCCACTTCGGCCACCTCGAGCAACAAACGTTGTTGCGACACTTCAGCTTTCATGTTCACGTCTCTCAGCAGGTTATCTCGACGTTCCAGGGGTCGGTGCGGATCTGGCTGACCCGCACCGGCAACGCATCACCGAATTGTGCACGCAAGACCCCGGCGGCCTGCTCGCACCACGGAAATTCACTCGCCCAATGCGCCACATCGACCAGCGCCACGTCCGACACCCGCCGGTGTTCGTCGGCCGGATGGTGGCGCAGATCAGAGGTCACGTAAACGTCGACGCCCGAGCGGGTCACCGCGCCCAGCAGCGAGTCGCCGGCGCCGCCACAGACCGCGACCCGCGACACCATGGCGTCCGGATCACCCGACGCGCGCACCCCCCACGACGTCGCGGGCAGCCCGCGCGCGACACGGGAAGCGAAGGCCGACAACGGTTCCGGCTCCGGCAACGAGCAGACACGCCCGATGCCCACGTCCGACGGCAGCGGCGCCAGGGCGAGCACATCGAACGCCGGTTCCTCGTAGGGGTGCGCGGCGCGCATCGCCGACAGGACCGCCCAACGCAGCCGGGCCGGCGCGATCACCTCGACACGGTCTTCCGGCACGAGTTCAACTGCACCGATGCTCCCGATGGCCGGCGTCGCACCCTCGTGTGGCAGGAACTGCCCGACGCCCGCCGTGGTCCAGCTGCAGTGCGAGTAGTCGCCGATCTGGCCGCCACCGGCGGC
The DNA here is from genome assembly GCF_046250085.1 of Mycobacterium sp. SMC-16. Classification (NCBI taxonomy): domain Bacteria; kingdom Bacillati; phylum Actinomycetota; class Actinomycetes; order Mycobacteriales; family Mycobacteriaceae; genus Mycobacterium; species Mycobacterium sp. SMC-16. The sequence continues at coordinate 2,035,597 of NZ_CP176427.1, read as the reverse complement.
GAACATCGCGTCCCGGACCGCATCGGCATTTTCGTGCGGCACGAAGACGACCCATTTGTCCAGGTCAGCGCGCCCCTCCTCGGGCTCGAGCACCCCGTCGACCTGCAGCCCCAGCGCCTCGGCCAGCGCGTCGGATACCCCGGGCGCGGCCGCGTCGGCATTGGTGTGCGCGCTGAACAGTGCCGCGCCGCGGCGGATCAGTGAGTGGATCAGCGCACCCTTGCCGGTGTCGGCGGCCACGGTGTCCACGCCGCGCAGCAGCAGTGGGTGATGCGCGAGCAGGAGCCCGCCGTCGGGCACCGACGCCGCCACGGCCGCGGTCGCGTCGACCGCGACGGTCACCGACTCGACCATCTCGGACGGGTCGCCACACACCAGGCCCACCGAGTCCCAGCTGTGCGCCAGGGCCGGCGGATATGCACGGTCCAGCGCGGCGATGATGTCGCGCAACGGCACACTCACCAGAGCACCTCCTGTAGGGCCTCGACCAGGACCGGCCATTCCGGCCGGACCGCCGCGCGCAGGTAGCCGCCCGGCAGCCCGACGAACGTGTCGCAGCGGCGCACCGCAATCCCCTTCTCCGCCAGGTACTTCCGGGCCAGCTCGGCGTCTGGCACCGAGAACAGGACAAAGGGGGCGACGCCGTCGGCAACCGGAAAACCGGCGGCCGTCAGACCCGCCGCCATCTCGGCCCGCAGGTCGGCTAGCCGGCGCGCACCCGATTCGGCCTCCGCGACGGCGGCCGGCGCACTGCACGCCGTCAGCGCCTCGAGTTGCAGCGTGCCCAGCGGCCAGTGCGGGCGGCGCGACGTCAGCCGTGCCAGCACCTCGGGCGCGCCCAGCGCGTAGCCGACCCGCAGCCCGGCCAGCGACCACGTCTTGGTCAGGCTCCGCAACACCACGACGTCGGGCAGCGACTCCCCGGCCAACGACTCCGGTTCGCCGGGCACCGCATCGGCAAAAGCCTCGTCGACGACGACGATGCGCCCGGGCGCCCGCAGCGCCAGAATCTCGTCGCGGCGGTGCAGGACGCCCGTCGGATTGGTGGGGTTGCCCACAACCACGAGGTCCGCTTCGGCCGGCACCGCCGCCCCGGACAGCCGGAACGGCGCGTCCAGGACCACGTGCGCGACGGGCACCCCGGCGGCGTCGAACACGGCCTCGGGCTCGGTGAACGACGGCGCGATCAGCGCCGCCAGACGGGGTCGCAGCTGCGGCAGCAGTGCGAATCCCTCGGCGCCACCCGCCAGGAGGGCCACTTCATGCAGGTCACGGCCGTGCCGGGCCGCCACCGCCGCGCGGGCCGCGGTGACGTCGGCGGAGGTCGGGTAGCTGCCCAGATCAGCCAGCCGGGCCGCGAGCCGGTCGGCGAGCCATTGTGGCGGGCCGGCGCCGCGGACGTTCACCGCGAAGTCGAGCATGCCGGGCGCCACCGCCTGATCGCCGTGATAGCGCGCCCCGAGTTCCACAGGTAGACCCTAGTTCAGAGGTGCCGGAAGCCGAGAAGGACCAAATGGTCGCTCGCATGACCCGCAGAGCAGCCACTTGGTCCTTCTCGCGCAGAAACGATGCGCGCGGTGCGGGCGCCCAGATACATCAGGGACAATGACACCGTGACCCCGCAGTTGGTGCTATTCGACCTCGACGGGACGCTGACCGATTCTGCCGAGGGCATCGTCGCCAGCTTCCGTCACGCGCTCGCCGCCGTCGGCGCAGACGTACCTGACGGTGACCTGGTGACGCGCCTCGCCGGCCCGCCCATGCACGTGACGCTGGGCTCGCTGGGCCTGGGCGACCGTGTCGACGAGGCCATCGCCGCCTACCGCGCCGACTACACCACCCGCGGCTGGTCCATGAACCGCATGTTCGACGGTATCGAGGACCTGCTGGCCGACCTGCGGGCCGCCGGAGTGCGCCTGGCCGTCGCGACGTCGAAGGCCGAACCGACCGCCCGGCGCATCGTCGAGCACTTCGGCATCGACGAGCACTTCGAGGTCGTGGCCGGCGCCAGCGTCGACGGCACCCGGTCCGCCAAGGCCGACGTCGTCGCGCATGCCCTCGCCCAGCTGGCCCCGGTACCCGAACAGGTGTTGATGGTCGGCGACCGGTCGCACGACGTGCACGGTGCCGCGCACCACGGCATCGACACCGTCGTCGTCGACTGGGGTTACGGCGCAAGCGATTTCACTGACGACTCGACGGTCCGGCGGGTCGCCACCGTCGACGAGCTACGGGAGGTGCTGGGTGTCTGACCGCGTGCACGTGACCTTCATCTGTTCGGGCAACATCTGCCGGTCGCCGATGGCCGAGAAGATGTTCGCCCATCAGATCAGCGAGCGCGGGCTGGCCGACGTCGTCCGCGTGACCAGCGCCGGCACTGGCGGCTGGCACGCGGGTGACCCCGCCGACAGCCGTGCCGAGCGGGTACTGCGCGCGCACGGCTATCCCACCGCGCACGCTGCGGCCGCCATCGACGCCGAGCATCTCGCCGCCGACATGGTCGTCGCCATGGGCCGCAACCACACCCGCATCCTGAGCGACCTCGGCGCCGACCCGGACCGGGTCCGGATGATGCGCTCGTTCGACCCCCGTTCGGGCGCCCACGCGCTCGACGTCGAAGACCCGTACTACGGCGGCATCGATGATTTCGAGGAGACCTTCGCGGTGATCGAGGCCTCGCTGCCGGGCCTGCACGACTGGGTCGACAAGCAACTGGCGGAGCGAGGCGACTGATGCGCCGGCTCGGGTTCCTCTTCCGGCCGCAGTGGCTGGCCCTGTTCGTCGTGGTGATCGCGTTCGCCTACCTGTGCTTCACGGTGCTCGCGCCGTGGCAGCTGGGCAAGAACACCCGCACCTCACGGGAGAACAACCAGATCGCGTCGTCGCTGAACACCGAACCCGTGCCCCTGATTTCCGTGCTGCCGCACCAGGATTCGTCGGCCCCCGACGCGCAGTGGCGGCGGCTGACGGCGACGGGCCACTACCGCCCCGAGGCGCAGGTGCTGGTCCGGCTGCGGACCGATGACGGCGACCCGTCGTACGAGGTGCTCACCCCGTTCGCGGTCGACGGTGGCCCGACGGTGCTGGTGAACCGCGGCTACGTGAAGCAGGGCGACGGGCCGGGCGTGCCGCCGTTCGCCGCGCCGCCGACAGGGACGGTCACGATCACCGGGCGGCTACGCGACGCCGAGCCGATCATGTCGGGCAAGGAACCGTTCAAGCAGGACGGCATCCAGCAGGTGTACTCGATCGCCCCGACGCAGATTTCGCAGCTGACCAAGGTGCCGCTGACGACGGAATACCTGCAGCTCGTCGAGGGCCAGCCAGGCGGTCTCGGGGTCATCGCGCTCCCGCACCTGGATGCCGGCCCGTTCCTGTCGTACGGCATCCAGTGGATCGCGTTCGGCATCGTCGCACCCATCGGGCTGGGCTACTTCGTGATGGCCGAAATCCGGCAGCGCCGGCTGGAGAAGGCCCAATCCGGCTCGGCCACCGACACTTCCGGCGGGCCCGACCCCGAGGAACCGGCCACGCCACTCACCGCCGAGGAGAAGACCGAGCAGAAGCTCGCCGACCGCTACGGCCGGCGCCGCTGAGCCCGACGGCCACGACCGTCGCCAGCGCCTGTACCCGGCGGGTCAGCCGTACCGCGTGACGCAGATCGGCGGGCACCGGCGCGGGCCCGGCACCCAGCGTCGGCCGCATCTCCAGCCGGTGCGCGTACTGCGTCGCTCCCCCGAGCCGCACGCCCAGTGCGCCGGCGAAGGACGCTTCCGCCACCCCGGCATTGGGGCTCGGGTGCTTGTGCGCGTCGGCGCGCCACGCCCGCCACGCCGCGGCGGGCCGGCGCGACGCCGCCATGACGCACAGCCCCGTCACGCGGGCCGGGAGGTAGTTGAGGACATCGTCCAATCGGGCTGCCGCCCAACCGAATCGGGTGTAGCGCGGGTTGAGGTGACCGATCATGGCATCGAGGGTGTTGGCGCCGCGGTACACCAGCAGGCCCGGCACCCCGGCGACCGCACCCCACAGGATAGGTGCCACCTGCGCGTCGGAGGTGTTCTCCGCGACCGACTCCAGCGCGGCCCGGGCCAGCCCGTCGGCGTCGAGCGCCGACGGATCACGCCCGCACAGAGACGGCAGTAGCTCGCGCGCCGCAGCCACGTCACCGCGCTCGAGCCGCGCCGCCATGTCGGCGCCGGTCCGGGCCAGCGACGTCCCGCCCAGCACGGTGTAGGTCGCCGCGGCGGTCACCAGCGTCTTCGCCACCGGACCCCGCGCGACGCGTTCCAGGCCCAGACCCAGTGCGCCCAGCCCGACCAGCAGCGCCGCGGTGTGACCGGCCCCCGCCAGTCGGTTGTCGCTGTATGTACGCCGTTCCAGGGCGGCGGCCGTCGTCCCGAACAGCGCTACCGGATGGCCGCGGCGGGGGTCGGCCCAGCACACGTCGGCCAGGTAGCCGAGCACCAGACCGGCCGCCCGCGGGGCGCTTCTGTCAAACACGCCGGGCAGCGTCTCACAGGGTGTTTACTCGGCACCATGCGGCTCGGTCCACCTCGGCATCCGAAGCGGGTTGTCGACCTCATCAACCCCGCGGCGGCACTGGCGCCGGCGGCCAACGTCATCATGCAACTGGCCCTGCCCGGCGTGGGTTACGGCGTGCTGGAGAGTCCCGTCGACAGCGGCAACGTCTACAAGCACCCGTTCAAACGCGCCCGCACCACCGGCACCTATCTCGCGGCCGCGGTGTACGGCACCGACGACGACCGCGCGCTGATCCGCCGCGAAGTCGACCGGGTGCACGCGCTGGTGCGGTCGACGGCGTCGAGCCCCGTGAAATACACCGCGTTCGATCCGAAGCTGCAGCTGTGGGTGGCGTCGTGCCTCTACCGCTATTACATCGACCAGCACGAGTTCCTCTACGGCCCGCTGAGCCCCGCGGCCGCGGACGCCATCTATCAGGACGCCCGCACCCTCGGCACCACGCTGCAGGTGCGCGAGGGCATGTGGCCGGCCGACCGCGTCGCCTTCGACGAGTACTGGAAACGCACGCTCGACGAGCTGCAGATCGACGAGCCCGTCCGCCAACACCTGCACGGCGTGGCGGCCCTGGCGTTCCTGCCCACCCCACTGCGGCAGCTGGCCGGTCCCTTCAACCTGTTCGCGACGACGGGCTTCCTGCCCGCCGAGTTCCGCACCCACATGAAGCTGGCGTGGACACCCACCCAGCAGCGCTGGTTCGACCGGCTGCTGACGGCGGTGCGGCTGGCCGACCGGGTGATCCCGCGCGACGTCTGGCTGCTGGGCTACCAGCTGTACCTGTGGGACATGCGGTCGCGCGCCCGGCGCGGAAAACCAGTGGTATGAAACAACATTCACGATCAGGAGGCATCTCATGGCATTTGCGGCCCTTAACCATGTCGCGGTCACCGTCAGCGACATGGCGGTCAGCGGCCGCTGGTACCGCAACCTGATCGGCGAGGACCCGGTGCTCGACGAACACACCGACGCCGGCTACCGGCATCTGGTGTGGGCACTGCCCGGCGGCACTCTGTTCGGCATCCACCAGCATGACCGCGACATCGAACCGGGCCAGTTCAGCGAGTTCCGGGCCGGCCTCGACCACGTCGGCTTCGGCTGCGCCTCCCGGGCCGAGCTCGTCGACTGGGCCGCCAAACTCGAGGCGCTGGGCATCACCCATGGCGGCGTCGTCGACGCGCCCTACGGCTCCGGTCTGAGCTTCCGCGACCCCGACGGCATCGCCTTGGAGTTCTTCGCGCCGCCGGAATGAGCGTCAGCGGTGCCCGCCGCCACACGCCCCGTTCACGGCCGGCCGCACCATCGCGAACGTGGCCTGGAGGGCGCCGTTGCCGTCCTTGGTGCCGCGCGCGCCCAGACACATCCCGGCGGCGATCGCCTTCGCGTCGGCAGCGGCGCTCTTGGTGTAGCGGGTATCGGGTGTCACCGTCACGGTGATCTGCGCGTTGTCGGCGTCGGTGACCATGATCGTGCTGCCGTTCACCGAGGCAACCGTGCCGTTGATGCCGTGTTCGCGCTTTCCGCCCTTCTGACCGCATTGCGCGTTGCCCGGTTGGCCGACGAGGACGTTGGCGGCCGTCACCGCGTTCCCGGTGTCGTTGCCCTTGACCGGGCGGACCGCGACGCACTCGCCGGCCGTGACGTCGGTCAGCTGGCCGGCGGCGAGCTGGGTGATGCGCGTCGAGGACGTGATGTCCACGGTCCCCGGCCCGTCTTTCCCGGTGATCGATACCGTGCCGCCTGAAACCGAGTTGACCAGCCCGGACAGCCGGTCTTTACCGCCCGGACCGCCGGGAGCCGCAGGTGCCGGGCTCGCGGACGACGGCGCTGAACTGGCGGCGGCACTGGAACCGGCCGACGGTGTGTTCGATGATCCGCAGGCCGCCAGGGACAGCGCGGCGAATCCGGCGAGAGTGACGACGCCGTAGCGCCGGGTACGGGATGTAGTGGACATGAGCCCACAGTGAACGGCCCAGCCATGAATCAGCCCAGATCTTGATATGAAGACGCTGGGCGCCGCGGTCAGCTGAGGAATTCGTCCAGCGCCGCGAGCGTCTCGTCGGGGCGCTCTTCCGCCAGGAAGTGGCCGGCGTCGATGCCGTGACCCCCAACGTCGCCGGCGTACTGCCGCCACACCTCGAGCGGCTCATACAGCCGCCCGACGACGCCACGCGTGCCCCACAGGATCAGCAACGGGCACTCGACCTTTCGGCCGCCGTCGGCGGCGTCGTGCACCAGATCGATGCTCGCCGCGGCGCGGTAGTCCTCGCACATGGCATGGATGGCCTCGGGCGTGGCGAAGCAGCGCTCGTACTCGGCCATGGCCGCGGGGTCGTAACAGTCCGTGCCGCCGAAGGCGCCGAGAAACGCCTTGAGCAACAGTGCGGCGCTCGGCTCCATCATGAGTTCGGGCAGCGGCGCGGGCTGGATGAAGAAGAACCAGTGGAAGTAGGCGGTGGCCAGAGCCTGATCTGTGTGGTCGTAGACGTACTTGGTGGGCACGATGTCGAGCAGCGCGGCCCGGGTGACAGTCTCGGGGTGGTCGAGCAGCATCCGGTGTGTCACGCGTGCGCCACGGTCATGAGCCACCACGCTGAAGACGTTGTGGCCCAACTGGTCCATGAACGCGACCTGATCGGCGGCCATCGTCCGGAAGCTGTAGTCGGCATGGTCACCGCCGCCGGGCGGTTTCGAGCTGTCGCCGTAGCCGCGCAGATCCGTCGCGACGACGGTGAACCGCTCGGCCAGCCGGGGTGCGAGGTGGTGCCACATGACGTGGGATTGCGGTGCGCCGTGGAGCAGCAGCAGCGGCGGGCCCGAGCCGCCGATGACGGCCTGAATCTCGACACCGTTGACCGCCAGCCGCTCGTCGGTGAACCCCGGGAAGAGGCCCATCAGTCGAAGACGTCCGGCTGGCCGGCGACGACCTGCTCCCACAGCGGCCGGAACTGGAACCAGGCGACCAGGTCGCTGCCGATCTGGCTGTGCACCAGTTTGGCGGTGTCGTGGTCGATGACGGTGGGCCTGCCCGCAGCCATCGCGAGCAGTTGCGCCTGGCACGACCGCTCCATCGTGACGAACCACCACGCGGCCGCCGAGACCGACGTGCCGACGGTGATCAGGCCGTGGTTACGCAGGATCGCCGCCTTGTTGTCACCGATCGCGGCGGCGATGTTCTTGCCTTCCTCTTCGGCGAGGACCACGCCGCGGTAGTCGAGGTACAGACCGTGGTCTTCGTAGAAGGGGCAGGCATCCTGGGTGAGCGGCTCGAGCGGGATGCCGAGCGCCGAGAACGCCTTGCCGTACAGCGAGTGGGTATGCGCCGCGGCGACGGCGTCGGGCCGGGCGTTGTGCACCTGCGCGTGGATCGTGAACGCGGCCGCGTTGACCGGCCGCGTGCCGTGCACGACGCGGCCCTGGTGGTCGACGCAGATGAGGTCACTGACGCGAATCTGGTTGAAGCTCATGCCGAACGGGTTGACCCAGAACAGCTCCGGGTGCTCCGGATCGCGGGCGGTCATGTGCCCGGCGACACCTTCGGAGAACCCGAACTTGCCGAACACCCGGAACGCGACCGCGAGATCGCGCTTGCGCTGCTCGCGCTCCTCCTCGACCGACAGGCCCGTGGGCGGAAGAGGTAGATCGCAGGGATCGGGCAAGGGACCGAGCGCCCGTTCCAGCAGTTGCCGCATCTCGTCGCTGATCGTGCTCACATCCATCGCCAGGCCCTTCCGACGCCGATACCGAGCAAGCATCACACGTCAGGTCGCTCGGCGGAAGGCGGGATTTGCTGACTACCGGGCAGTGAACTCGATCGGTAGGGCCGCCGGGCCACACCTGCGGCAACAACCCGTCCGCTACTGTCTCATGGGCACTGAATAGCGTTGCATGGCAATGCCTTTGGCGAATACCACCAAAGCGGCCCGCAACCACCGAAGCCGGGTTATGGTCGCTGGGTAGTCATGTGAGCCAGGACGCGGGGGTGCGTTCGTCCCTCAGCATGTGTTGGATGCCGGATCGGCCCTCGCGTCAGTTTGTCGCGTCTGCACAACACGAGGAGCTGTCATGAGCACAGCGGCCGAGCGCGCAGCCCAATTGGGCTTGGTGTCCCGACTGAAATCGTCCTACCCGGAACTTCCCGACGCCCCCTACCCCGACATGCTGGATACGGCCCGGATCCAGGCCTACCTGAAACCGGTGCACGACGTGGGCGGCGAGCCCGACGCCCCGATGGAGTACGTCAACAAGCAGTACGAGCTGTGGGAACACATGACGTACGTCATCTGCGAGGTGCTGGCCTGGCGCGGCATCTGGTTGTCGGAGGAGCGGCGCCGCATCGGCAACGTCGACGTCGGCCGTGCGGAGTACCTGGGTCTGCCCTATTACGGCCGCTGGCTGCTGTCGGTCGCCCGGGTCCTGATCGAGAAGCATCACATCAGCCTCGGCGAACTCATGGAACGGATGGCCGAGGTGAGGGGCCGTTACGAGGGCGGGCTCGACGGCAAGACCCTCGAGGCGAAGCCCAGGTCCGAGGGCGACGGGGCGAACGTCAAGCGCAACAAGCATCACATCGAAGCCGTCGGCATCGGCGATCCGCAGATCTACGCCGGTAAGGCCGGGACACCGAAGTTCAAGGTCGGCGACGCCGTGCGGGTGCGGGAGCTGCCGGTGATCTTCTACACCCGCACCCCGGAGTACGTGCGCGGCGCGACCGGCAAGATCGCGGTGCTGGCCTACGAGAGCCCGGCGCCGGAGGACGAGACGTGGGACATCCCCGAGGCGCCGCCCGAGTGGTTCTACGTCGTCGAGTTCAACCAGTCCGAGCTGTGGCACGACTACACCGGCACAGCGAAGGACACCCTCCGCACCGAAATCCCCGAACGCTGGCTGGAAGCCGCCACCTAGCTCGAATCACCGATGCGCTCAATTCACTGATACCAGAAAGGATTTGTATGTCGGATCACCATCATGATCATGACCACGATCACGCCCGCACCGTGAAACCCATGGTCGACGAGATCACCGACTTCGAGGTCCTCGAGATCGCCCTGCGCGAATTGTGCATCGAGAAGGGCATTTTCACCGCCGAGGAGCATCGGCGGTTCACCGAGTTCGCCGAACAGATCGGCCCCACCCCGGCGGCGCGGCTCGTCGCCCGCGCCTGGCTGGACCCCGAGTTCAAAGAGCTGGCCGTCAACGATTCACTGGCCGCCAGCAAGGCCGTCGGCGTCGACTGGCTGGAGCCGACCGGCTTCGGCACCCCGAGCGATTTCGTCGCGTTCCAGATTCTCGCCGATACGCCGACAGTGCATCACGTCATCGTCTGCGCGCTGTGCTCGTGCTATCCGCGGCCGATCCTGGGGAACTCCCCCGAGTGGTACCGCACGCCCAATTACCGCCGGCGCCTGGTCCGTTGGCCGCGTCAGGTGCTGGCCGAGTTCGGGCTCTACCTGCGCGACGACATCGAGGTCCGGGTCGAGGACTCCAACCAGAAGCACCGGTTCATGGTGATGCCGATGCGCCCCGAGGGCACCGACGGCTGGACCGAAGATCAACTGGCCGAGATCATCACGCGCGACTGCCTGATCGGGGTGGCACTGCCCAAACCGGGCGTGACCACCAACGCGATCGTGACGACGCGCCCCGCCATGCACCCGGGGACGGCCGGATGACCGAGATCGCCCCACTGCGAGACATCGTGGCCCGCGACCAGGTGTGGTCGCGCATGGCCGCCAAGTGGGGTGTCGAAAACCCCGTTCCCCCATGGAAAACCAGCCTCGACGGCTTGTGCGACGCACTGGACCATTCGGCGTGCGACACCGAGGTGCTCAACTTCAAGGACCGCCGCGACGAAGAGGACGCCCTCTCCGCCACGGTGTATGCGAGCCTGCCGTACCCCGAGAGCCAGTTGGTCTCGCTCGCCCACTCGCTCGTGGCCCGTGGCGTCATCAGCGAAGCGGAGTTGCAGGAACGACTCGCCAGCGTGCGGGCCAGGCTGGAGGCCTGACGCCGCGGTCAGGACACCTTGATCCGGATGTTCTTGGTCTGCCGGAACTCACGCAGGCCTTCGATTCCGCCCGACCGGCCGAAGCCGCTGTGCTTGTATCCGCCGTAGGGGCTTTGCGGCTGGATGTCGCTTCGGGTGTTCACCCAGACCGACCCGGCCTGAAGCTGCCGTGACACCGTATGGGCGCGGCGCAGATTCGTGGTGTGGACGAATGCGTTGAGCCCGTAACGGGTGTCGTTGGCCAGCGCCACCGCTTGGGCGTCGTCGTGGAATCGCAGCACCGACACCACCGGCCCGAAGGTCTCCTGCTGGGCCAGCGGTGAGCGGTTGTCGACGTCCGCGAACACCGTCGGCTCGACGTAGAACCCTGCGGCCAGCTCGCCGCCGATCCGGTTGCCGCCCAGCACGAGTTCGCCGGATCCTTCTGCCGTCGCCCGCGCGATGGTACCCAGGATGCGGTCGACGGCGGCCTGGTTGATGACCGGACCGAAGAGGACATCGGAGCGCAGCGGGTCGCCGATCGGCGCCCGCGTGACAGCGGCGAGGAACTTGTCCAGAAACGCGTCATAGACATTGTTGTGAACCAGGATTCGGCTACTGCAGGCACAACTCTGCCCGGCCTGCATGATCGGCCCTTGGTGCGCGGACAGGTTCGCGGCGGCATCCAGATCGGCATCGTCGAAGATGATGGCGGCGGCGGTGCCCCCGAGTTCGGCGACCACCGGGGTGATGTTCTCGGCGGCGGCGGTCAGCACCCGCCGGGCAGTGGCGGTGCCGCCGGTGAAATGAATCTTGCCCACACCGGGGTGCCGCACGAGCGCCTCGCCGCCGTCCGCGCCCGCGGGCAGCACATTGACGAGGCCGGCAGGTAGGCCGGCCTCCAGGCAGAGTTCGCCGAACCGGAGTGCCGCCAGCGGCGCGAGTTCCGACGGCTTCACGATCACGGCATTGCCCGCGGCCAGGGCCGGTGCGACCGCCAGCCCGATCACCACCAGGGCGCCGTTCCATGGCGCGATGACGCCCACGACGCCGTACGGTTCATGCTCCACCAGGTTGAGGTCGAAGCCGCCCGCCACGGGAGTGCTTGCGCCATCGGCCTTGTCGACGTATCCGGCGTAGAACCGGAAGAACCGTTCTGTCAGCACCGACGTCGCGGCCAACGACGTCGGCACGCCGTAGTCGTGGGTGTTGATCCGGGCGAACTCCCCGTGGTGCTCACCGAGGAGATCGGCCAGATCGAACAGGATGTCGCGGCGCCGGTCGGGCGGGTACGACATCCAGGTTCGCTGCGCCCGCGCCGCCGTCTCGACCGCACTGTCGACTTCCACGGCGCCGGCCATCTCGACGACGGCATTCACCCGACCGGTGCCGGGATACACGTGGCGGTGGGTCCCACCGGATGATCCCGTAACCCGATCCGCACCGAGAAGCAATGCACCACTGGGTAATTCGTTGCCGCTTGCGATGATGCGGTCCTTTCGATGGCCGACTATGCGTCCTGCTGTGCCTGGTGCGCCGCATCCGGGTCCGGCAGCGACTGCACATCGCCGTCGACACTGGAGGTGATGGTGCCGGTCAGCGCCTGCTGGAACGCGTTGATGTTCGCGTCGGCCGTCAGATAGCCGGTGTGGGCGCCGGTGACGGTGATATCGGCCAGGTAGTGGACCGTCGTCTGACTGGCGTTGTAGTCGGCGGATTCGGTGCCGTTGAGAATCTCGCCCAGTTCGTTCACATAGTTGGTGTAGGTGACGGTGCGGATGGTGCGCGTCGGATCGTTCGCGTCCGGCGCCTCGGTCACCACCGCGGTACCACCACCCACACCCGAATAGGTGCCGGTGGCCGGCAGCGGTGTGGTGGCGGCGACGTAGCTGCCGAGGGCCGGTGCCCACGAATCCGAGCTCGGCGTCGACCGGTCCGCCGCCACCGGGCCGACGCTGGTGGTGTACTTCAGGTTCGCGATGACCAGTCGGGACACCGTCGGATCAGCGGTGCTGGACTCCCAGAACGTGACAGCGGTGCCGTCGGGATTCCAGCTCGGCATGCTGCGGGCCGCGTATCCGTCGCCGGCATCGAACAGCGGAATACCGTTCTCCCGGTTGAGTTCATCACCGACCTGGACGATCCATTCCTGGTTCGAGATGTTGACCGGGGCGGCCCACTCCAGGTACACGGGTGCGCCGACGTACACCGGCAGGAAGTTCTGTCGGATGATCCGCGTCATCGGGGTCAGCGCATTCAGCCCGCGGGTGCTGCCGATGGCGATCCACTGCATGTTGGGCGAGTAATCCATGTCCTCGTCGTAGTCGAGGTTGGCCGTCACCCTGGTGACCTTGCCGGTGGCGAGGTCAACCTCGATGTCGTCGACATTGCCCGCATCAAATTGGCCGCCGAGGATCACCACGCCCTTACCGTCCGGTGTCCACTGCTTGCCCTCGCCGGTCGGGTACACCACCCGGGCGTCGGTGACCGTGTAGCCGGTATCGGTGCGGGTGAGCGTGCCGACGATCGGCAGGGCCTGCAGCAGGTTGTTGGGCCCGATCACGATTCGGGTGTACAGCACGTGGGTGCCGTCCGGCGACACCCGCATCTCGCGTTGCGGATCGATGGCGTAGCCACCGCCGGCCGGCGTGGTGATCGAAACCAGCTGGGTTCCGTTGATTCCGGTTTCCAGCATGGAGTAGCGCGGCGTCTGCCCGGCGACGTTCACCAGCACCAGTACCCGGCCCGAACCGTCGTCGACGGGAACGGGTTTAGCCAGATTTCCGGTTTCGCCGACGCTGACACCGCAAGTCACACATTGCAGCGCGGTTCCGTCGGTCTTGATCTGGTAGATCTCCGAGCGGCCCCCGCTGGTCGGCTGGCCGGCGAAGAAGATGGATTGGCCGTCGGCCGAGTAACGCGGATTCGCCGGGCTGGCAATGGTGTCGGGCAGGTTCAGGATCACCCGCTGGACTTCGGGGTTGAGCACCGAAACGTCGATGCCGGCCTTCGCGCTGTGCGGGCTGAACAGGCCCAGCAGGTTGAACTTGCCGTCTGTCACCGACACTGAGAACGAATCGGTCTGCACCGCGGTGTAATTGATGTCGCCGGTATCGCGGCGGTGGCCGGTATCGTGGCGGTGGCAGCCGTCGCGGCAACCGCCATCGTCTGTGTCGTGGCGGCCGTGGGGGCAACTGCCGCTGCGGTCTTGGCCGTGGCATTGGTGCTGACGGCCGCGGTGCTCGCCGCTTGCGCGGAGGGCGAGGCGGTGGTGGTCTCCGCAGGCGCCGGCTTGGCCGGGGATTTGGTGCTCGCGCCCGGCTTGGACGAGGCCTTGGCACTCGTGCGCGGCTTGGCCGCCACCGATGCCGCACCGCCGCCGGCACTTTCGTGTGCGTCGCCCTTTGGAGTCGTCGATGAACTGCCGGTATGGGCTCCCCCACTGCTGCTGACGACCACGCCCGAGCCCACCTCGGCGCTCGACGAGGTCGATCCGGACGTCGGTGACGTGCCTGCTGTCCCTGCGACCGAAGACGATCCGGTGCCACCCGAGCCGCTCGCCGATTCGGTCGTCCCGGTCGTTCCCGTGCTGCCCGCCGTTGCGGTTGTACCGGTGTTCGTCGTCGATCCGCTCGCGGCACTGCCCGCGGTACCCGGGGACGTCGACCCACCCGGTGCGCTCGCCGAGCTCGTTGACGATGAACTCGCCGACCCGCCAACGGTATCCGCGACGGCCACTCCGTGACCGGTCGCCACCGCGGTGGCCAGCCAGGCCGCGACCGCCAGGCCGCCATACCCGCCGATCTTGGCGGCTCTCGGACAGGAGTGGGACGCAGGCGCCTCGGGTGCTACTGAAGCGAACAGCGGGTTGATACGAGAACTGTTACTGGCCATGGTCTTTGGCTCCGTTGCCGTTGGGTTGATGGCTATTCGGTTGGGTTGCTGATCAGGGTTACTTGAGCATGCTTCCGGCGTCGACGGTCATGGGAAGACCTGTCACATAACGGGATTCGTCCGAGGCCAGGAACAACACCGCATTGCTGATGTCCACTGGCTCGACCCAGCCCACCGGCAGCACGTGCATCATCTGCGCGACGACCTTCATGTCGTCCGGACCCGGGTTCTCCAGGTCGGGCCGGAACAGCTTCATCGTGCCCTCGTTCATGAACAGCGGGGTGTTCACATTCGTCGGGTGCACCGAGTTCACCCGGATCGAGTGGTGGCCCAACTCCACGGCGAAGGTCCGCATCAGCCCGACCACGCCATGCTTGGCCGCGATGTAGTGCCCCGTGTGCGGGTAGGCCTTGAGTCCGCCCACCGAGCTGGTCAGAATGATCGATCCACCCTGCCCCTGCGAGATGAGATGCGGCACTGCAGCTTTGACCGACTTCCAGACGCCGGAGAGGTTGACGTCGATCATGTCGGTCCAGTCTTCTTCGCTGGTATGGTCCAGCGTCTGGCCACCATTGCCGATACCGGCATTGGCACAGATGATGTCCAGCCGGCCCAGCTGTTCGACGCCGTTGTCGACAGCGGCCTTCACCGCGGCGTAGTCGCGCACGTCGACCTCGGCGGTGACGATGCGCCGGTTCAGCTGCTTGACCAGATCCGCCGTTTCGGCAAGGTCGTCCCGGGTCGCGGGTGCGATCTGGGGGTTGCTGCTCACGGGACCACAGATGTCGATGGCGATGATGTCGGCGCCCTCTTCGGCGAGCCGCACGGCGTGACTACGCCCCTGACCACGGGCCGCTCCGGTGATGAATGCGACCTTGCCCTCTACCCGTCCCGCCATGAATCCACCTCGCTGTTGGTTGTCGCCGCCGCCGCGGAATGGCGGTCCGGCCGTCGATCCCAAAAATTGGTCGATCGATCAGGAACCATGGCATGCGACGCGGCGCAGTGTCAATGACGAGATTCAAGAAAGCCGGCGACGCCGCCGAAGTCACCGAGCGGACGGGCGCGACGGCCCGTCCGGCGACAGGTCAGTCGCGCACGACTTCCGCAGCCTTCGTCAGCAGCTCGATCTGCCGGTCGATGAACGCGCGGAGTTCCTCATGCCCCCGGGTCACACCGACTGCATTCTCATTGCCGACGCTGCGCGCGATCTGAGCGACGATCATGGAGATCACCACCGGCGGGTACGCGTCCAGATTCACGCCGGCGGTCCGCAGAACCAGCGTCACCGCCGCGGTTTCGATATCGCGCACGCGTTCCGAGTACGCCTTCAATTCGGCGCCAACGGCCTTGCGGTGGTTGGCCAATGCCATGAATTCGGTGCTCAACACCGTCTGTCGCGGGTCACTGTTGATCCGCCACAGCGCGCGCAGCGGGTCCTCGTCGAGCAACACTTCCCGCAGCCGCTCCAGAGCCACTTCCCCGCCGGCACGAAGCGCCTCGACGAACAGGTCGTCCATGGTCGGGAAGTAGTAATAGACCAACGCCTGCTTGACGCCGGCCTGGGCCGCGACCCGCCGCGAGGTGGCCGCGGCGTATCCCTCGTCATGCATGATCTGCACCGTCGCCTCGATCAGGCGCTGTCGGGCACCGCCGTCATCGGCCTTCGATTTGCGTGCCTGGGTCATCGACGAACCCGCCCCGAAATGCTTGACCGGCCGTCGCGGCGCGTGATAGGCATACGGCAGTCTAACATTTTGATCGATCGATCAGGAGTTGCTGTCATGCAGCCCAAGTCCACAGTGGCCGACCTCGCCGACGTCGACTACTTCACGAACCCCGACATCGCCCAGGACCCGTACGCGTACTGGGATCATCTGCGTCAGCAGGGGCCTGTCGCTCGCGAACCGCACTACGGCGTGGTGGCGGTGACCGGGTACCAAGAAGTCCAGTCGGCCTTCAAGGATGTCGATTCGTTCTCGGCGGTCAATGCCATCGGCGGCCCGTTCCCGCCGCTCCCGTTCACCCCGGACGGGGACGACATCAGCGAGCTCATCGAGGCGCACCGTCACGAGTTCCCGATCTTCGAACACATGGTGGTGATGGATCCGCCCGAGCACGAGAACGCCCGATCCCTGCTGAGCCGGCTGCTGACCCCGCGCCGCCTGCAGGAGAACTCGGACTACATGTGGGGCCTCGCCGACCGGCAGTTCGACGAGTTCATCGCGAACGGCCGGTGTGAGTTCCTCGGCGAGTACGGCAAGCCGTTCGCGACGCTGGCGATCGCGGATCTACTCGGCGTACCCGAGGACGATCGCCCCGAGATCCGGCGCAACCTCGGAGCCGGCAACGTACCGGGATCCGCAGTCGGCGCCCTCGACCACGAGCCTGTGGGCTCCAATCCCCTTCAGTACCTTGACGATCTGTTCAGCGGCTATATCGCCGACCGGCGCGAGCACCCGCGCGAAGACGTGCTGACCGGGCTGGCCACCGCCACCTATCCCGACGGCTCCGTCCCGCCGCTGCTCGAGGTGGTGCGGCCGGCGACGTTCCTGTTCGCCGCCGGGCAGGAAACCGTCACGAAGCTGCTCAGTTCCGCCGTCAAGGTGCTGGGCGACAACCCCGGGCTGCAGCATCACCTGCGGGAGAACCGCGACCTGATCTCCCCATTCATCGAGGAGGCGCTGCGCTTCGAGAGCCCCACCAAGGTGGACTTCCGCCTCTGCCGCAAGTCCACCACCCTGGGTGGCGTGCCGATCAAGGCCGGCACCGTGATGATGCTGTGTCTCGGGGCGGCCAACCGGGATCCCCGAAAGTTCGACAATCCCAACGAGTTCCGTCTCGATCGCAAGAACGTGCGCGAACACATCGCCTTCGGCCGTGGCATTCACACGTGTGCCGGCGCTCCCCTGGCTCGGGTCGAGGGCCGCGTCACCATCAACCGCCTGTTCGATTTATCTGTAGGTACGGGCGTGTCAGGTGAGTTCTCGGTGCTGTTGACGGCGGTTATGCGCGGGAATTTCATGTTCTGGCTGATGTCGTTTGCGTCTGGTCGTGCTCTGCGCAGTCTGAAACGTACGTTTGAATCGACGAATGTTAATTGACAGGCGTCAGGGGAATCGTGACGGCGGGTGCCGTCGACGCAACATTTCCCCCAAGGTCCGTCCGGTGTCGGATCGGTGACCGTCACTGCGCTGGCTCCTCGTTGCCAGCCCCCGCGCAAAGCTCTCGCTTGACGGCCCGCTGCGCTCATAGAATGTGACAGCGACTCAAACATAAGTGAGGTGACGCGATATGCCGCGCAGAGTGAAACGCGTAGTCGTCAGTCCTGCCGCAGTCGCCCGCGCGGGTCGGCGGTCCATTCGCGCGTCGGCGAAACTAGAGGGTCGTGTCGTTCCGGAGGGGCACGTACGATCGGCGGCCGTTGAACGCTACCTCTCCCGATGCGTACTCGATCGTAAGCACTCGTCGGAAGGCGAAACGCCTTGACTCCGAACGAGAGCGTCGCGGTACGAAGTGCTCATGGCGGCGTTACGGGGCGAAATTTGGCCCGTACTGGCCCGGGGCTGCGGTCATCACGAGAGCCGAGCGCGAACAAGTATTGGGCCATAACGAAATTTGCGGCGGCTCGTCGGAACGTGACAATAGTTGGCGCACTATCACTGCCCCAAACCGGACCCACGGCCCTCAGCTGTCGGGTTCCCGCCCAGAGAAAAAGCGACAGTCAGCCATGACCTCGACTCTTTCGGGGGTCTGCTGCACGAATAGGTGACATCTGAGTTGGCTTGCCCCGGACGGGCGAGCTGGAAGGATGTCTCTGTGCCCAGGCCCTACCCCCGTGAGTTCCGCGACGACGTCGTGCGCGTGGCCCGCAACCGCGGCGACGGTGTGACGATCGAGCAGATCGCCACCGATTTCGGGGTTCACCCGATGACGCTGCACAAGTGGATGCGCCAAGCCGATATCGACGAAGGCGCCAAGACCGGCAAAAGCACCAGTGATTCCGCTGAACTGCGCGAGCTACGACGCCGAAATCGGTTGTTGGAACAAGAGAATGAAGTCCTGCGGCGGGCGGCCGCGTATTTGTCGCAGGCCAATCTGCCGGGAAAAGGCTCTACCCGCTCGTAAGTGAGCTCGCCGCCGACGGGATTCCCGTTGCGGTGACGTGCCGGGTACTCAAGCTCGCCCGCCAGCCCTACTACCGCTGGCGGGCCAATCCCATCACCGATGCCGAGATCATTGAGGGCTCTTCATGATTGAGGGTGTAGAACGGTCAGCTGCTGTCGGCCTGTGATTGGGGTGTCTGGTTGGCTGGGTGTGTGCCGGAGGAGAAGCGGAAGAGTAAGAGGAAGAGCGCGGTGTCCGGGGGTGGTGTGGACCTGTCGATGCTGCAACAGCTGATGGCCGATGCTGGCCGGGATTTGTTCGCGGGAGTGTTCGATGAACCGACACCCGAGGTGGGAGCTGTGCCGGAGCGTGTGCGGGGTTTCCGGGTGCGGGTCGACCTGATGTACGCCAAGCCGCCGATCTGGCGTCGTCTGGTCCTGCCGGGTGACCTCGTGCTCGATGAGCTGCATGACGTGCTGCAGGTTGCGATGGGCTGGCAGGACGGTCATCTGCATAAGTTCGGTGTCGGGGCGGACCGGCGTACCCGTGCCTACTTCGTCACCAGATTTGATCTCAGCGAAGGCGACGACGGTCTCGTCGAGGACGGTGTGCGCCTGGATCAGGTGGTCTCCGGTAAGGGCGACCGGTTGTTCTATGACTACGACTTCGGCGACGGATGGGAGCACGTGCTGGTGGTCGAAGACGTTCTCGATGATCCACCTTCGGCTCCGGTGTGCCTGGCGGGCAAGATGGCCTGCCCGCCGGAGGATTGTGGTGGCTTGGGCGGCTATGAGGAATTGGCTGCGTGGGTTCGTGGCGGGTACGACCCGCGGGCAACACCGATGGGGCTGGGTGCGCAGGAGATGCGCGACTGGCTGCCCCGAGGCTGGCACCCCGATCGTTTCTCGGTGACCGAGACCAATGACGCTCTGGCCGCGTCGAATATGCGTTGAGGACTCTTCACTGCCGAGGTGCAAGGAGCTGAGTTCGGAAGCCTCCGGTCTCGAGCAGTGACCGGGCGATGTAGTTGGTGAGGTTGCGGAAGCCCAGCGCGGATCCGCGCAGGTGTTCGAGGCGGCCGTTGATCGCTTCGGTGGGCCCGTTGGAGGTGCCGGGGCGGTCGAAGTAGGCCAGCACGTCGGCGGCACGCTTCTTCAGGGTCCGTCCCAGGGTGATCAGTTCGGTCAGCGGCTTGGGAACGCCGGTGCTCAGCGTGGTGATCAGCGCCGCCATCATCGTGCGGCCTTTCGTGCGGTCGGGTTCACGATACGCGGCCACGGTGCGCTGATACATCTGCCAGGTGGCCTCGACTTCTGCGTGGGCGTCGGCGGCGAACAAGGCGGCCAGCCGGGTGCGCTGGCGGTCGGTGAGCAGATCGGCACCGGTGTGCAGGGTGCGTCGGCAGGTGTAGAGCGGGTCGGACTTGCGGCCGCGGTGCCCACATGTCGCCAGCTGCACCCGGCGGCGGCACTCATCGAGGGCGTTGCCAGCCAGGCGCACCACGTGGAAAGGGTCCATCACCGTCGCCGCCTCGGGCAGTTCCTCGGCGGTAGCGGTCTTGAACCCGGAGAAGCCATCCATAGCAACAACGTCCACGCCGTCACGCCAGTCCTGCGGCCGCTCGGCCAACCAGTCCTGAAACGCCTTTTTTGAGCGACCCTCGACCATGTCGAGCAGCCGAGCCGGACCGGTCCCGTCACGCACAGGGGTGAGATCGATGATGACGGTGACGTACCTGTCACCGCGACGGGTGTGCCGCCAGACGTGCTCATCGACGCCGATCACCGCCACGCCGTCGAAACGGGCCGGATCGGCGATCAGCACCCGTCGGCCTTCTGCCAGCACCGCGTTGTTGGCGGTGTTCCACGACACCGCGAGCGCTTCGGCGATGCGAGCCACGGATAGATGCTGGCAGACAATGGCTTCCAGCGCCCACCGCAGAGCACGCCGCGACAGCTTGGCACGTGGTTCGGCCATCCTGGTGGTGTCTTGTCGCCACACGTGGGCGCAGCCGGCGCACCGGTAGCGACGGATGGTCACCAGCAGTGTGGTGGGGCGCCACCCGAACGGCTCATGGGCCAGAGTACGGGTGAGGCTGTCGCGTGGGATGCCTTCTTCGCCGCAGCGACGACACCACCGGTCCTCGTCGGTCACCCGGCACGCCAGCACAGCACGGCCGGGCTCAAGGCGTTGTCCGGTCACCTGCAGCCCAAGTTCGTCGAGGCGGCAGAAAGTCGTCAGGTCAGCGCAGGCGAAGCCCGCCCGACCGGTAGCGTCAGGCACGTCGAGGTCTTTCGGATGAGGAGTGTAGGAACCCTCATTTTCGAGAGACCTCGACCTCTATCCCGGCAACGACGCGCCAACCACCTCTACACCCTCATCTGTGAAGAGCCTCATTGAGGCCTATCGCGCTCACGCGTTGTTCAACGCCCACGGCGAGGACCCGGAGTTCGGCTACCGCTACCTGGTCGAGGAGGCCCGTGACGCCGGCGAGCCGATGGCCGAGCGCACCGCCTGGCGCATCTGCTCTCAGCAGCAGTTGTGGAGTGTGTTCGGCAAGAGGCGTGGCAAGAACGGCAAACCCGGACCGCCAGTGCACGATGATCTGGTCGAGCGCGACTTCACCGCCAGCGAGCCAAACACGTTGTGGCTCAGCGATATCACCGAGCATCGCACCGGTGAAGGCAAGCTCTACCTGTGCGCGATCAAGGACACGTTCTCCAACCGCATCGTGGGCTATTCAATCGACTCACGGATGACATCCCGGCTGGCTACAACCGCGCTCAGGAGTGCAGTTGCACGCCGGGGTGATGTGGCCGCTTGCATTCTGCACAGCGACCGAGGCAGCCAGTTTCGAAGCCGAAAGTTCGTCCAGGCCCTGCACCATCACGGCATGGTCGGCTCCATGGGCCGTGTCGGGGCGGCCGGCGACAACGCTGCGATGGAAAGCTTCTTCAGCCTGCTGCAGAAGAACGTCCTCGACCGCCGCCGGTGGGACACCCGAGAGCAGCTGCGCATCGCCATCGTCACCTGGATCGAGCGCACCTACCACCGTCGCCGACGTCAGCTCGCCCTCGGGCGGTTGACCCCGATCGAATTCGAAGCAATTATGACCACGCCGGTCAGTCAGGCCGCGTGACGCAAATTGTCACCTGATCGTGCAGCAGACCCCTTTCGGTCTCACCCGTCTGACTGCGCAATGACCGCGGCGCCCAAATCGGTAACGCCGCCTCTCGATGTCTCTTCTCAGGTGGAATTGACCTCAATGAGTCGGTCGCCCTCCTGCAACCACAGGAGCGGCTTGTCAAATGCCTTCTGCATCAACTTGACTGCAGCCTTTAAGTCATCGTAATTGTCCCACCGGAGGCAGTCGCGCGAGTTGTCGACCCAACTCAGCGCGTCGCCGTCGTAGTACACCTCCGCTACGAAGTACTCGCTTTTATCAAGCGACTGCACAACTCGATAGTTCCACGCGTTCATCACTTCAAGCTCCCATCGGCCGCCTTTGTGAAGTGGCCGAGAATGGCGTGCGGCGCTGACCACCTTTGGTGCGGCAAGCTCGTCTACTGATCTACCATCAATTCAGCCGCAGAAACTCCCAGCGCGTCGGCAATGTCAAACAGTCGCTCGTAAAGTAACCCGCGCAGGCCGCTCTCCACGCCGCTCAGAACGGACCGGTCCACGCCCGAATCATGGGCCAACTGCTCCTGCGTCAAGCCTCGCTCGACGCGGAGTTCACGTATTCGCTTGCCGACCGACCTTCGTCGGCGCTCCCATGCCACCACGCGCTCCGGATCATTCTGGCTTGGTCGGGTGGGCACGCCCACAAGTAACGGTGCACATCCGAGAAATGTCTGTAGTACTAGTACTACAGTGCCATGGTGCACCCTGATCTACCACCGGTTCGACCCGACTGGGTGACCGCACGCGGACTCAAGTTGCTTGACGAACTTGTCGGGACGCTCCAGGAATGCCAACTTGCACTGCGCAGCATGCGGGTGGACGTTGCGCTGACCCTCGATGACCTAGAGCGTGATCTCCGACGGGCTCGCGAATCCGCGAGTCTCGCGTACGGAGCCGCGAGCCTGCTGCACCAGGGCGCCGAACTCGCCCGCGGTTGGACGGACCTTCCGTCCCGACCGAAGGCGATATACGCGCGCCATCGGGTAGCCGTTGATTACGGCGCCTCACGGAGGGCCCCAGCAGTCGCTACCGCCGACCGCTACGAGAAGACGCTTCGACAGACCGACGAACAACAGATGACCGCAGCGCGAGAAGCCCAGCCGAGCGCGCTGGCCACTGGGAGACGCTGCAGGACCTACTTGGAATACGAGCGCAAGCCCTGCCGGCGACGGGTCGTGCGTACCGGTCCGGACGAGTTCGCCGATCATTGCCCGGACCACCTCGATGACGACGAACTGAAGCTGTACGAACGTCACAGGCGAGACGCCGCGAAAATAGTGGCGCAGGCGCAACGTGACGAGTTCCGCAGGATCGCAGACGAGTGGATCGCGGCGAGGCTGGGCCCTCGAACGTGGGTGGAACAGGTAGTCGGTTCGACGGGATGGACTGATTAGCCGCGCATTTTCATCGCAGGTCTCGCCGTCCTCGATTTAGAAGTCTGCCCCCTGTTCAGTCATCGCTGCGCCGCCCGTCGACTCCAGTTCAGATTCCAGGCCCTGGGGGATCACCGCGCCCGGAGTCGGAGTCTCATGTCAGAACCATCCTCGACAACAGAGAAAGACAATTTGTGCTGAAGGCAGAGTGCATGCTCTTCTGGTTGGGCGATCACGTCGCGGACTTCAACGTCGGCCGCGTAGTGCGAAGGGGCACGGGCGCCACGTTGCTCAGACCGAGCGTGCCCGGAGCTACGTCCGACGAAGACGGCGTCGGCGAACCGTCGATGCTTCTGAGGCCCGTGTAAGCAGATCCTGCAATTCAGGCGTTGTGCTGTATTCGATCTGCGCGTCGGCCAAACCGATCTCGAGATTGGCTCGGTAGATCATTGCCGCGTAGCTGTCGACGTCGAAAGGCTCCACCCCACCCATATCGGCGCAAAGCGGTGCCGCCTCGGCGCGGTGCCCTTCTGGGGAAAGACAGTGCCTGGCTTTGTTTTCACTGCCGAGGCCCCTGCGATCTGTATCGTCGACCACAGGCCCCACCTTATCGCCGTCCCGGACTGGCGTGGTTGACGTGGCGTCTACCACAGCGCTAATCGCCGGGTTCATCTCCATCAGACACCGGCGGCTCAAGCCCCTCAGTCGCATAGAGCTCGCGCTCGTACTGCGAGATCGGCGGGTTCCTGCCATCGCGAGAAACGCGCAGACGCAGCTCGGTGGCTTGCGCGGCGGTCAGTTTGACCGGGCGCAGCACCGGATCGTCACCGGTGAGCGGGCTGGCCACGGCCTCCATAGGAACTGATTCTCTCAGGGGCCGTCTCACGTGCACTGTTGACCCGCTGCTATTGACGGTCTCATCCGAACGTCAGCGGCCAACTCTGAGCCAAACGCATCGCGCGCACTGGCGCCCACACTCAGCGAGGTTCCGTTGAGCATCTGACGGTGAGGTGGCGAGCAGGCCGGGTGCGCGGGCGGCTAGCTGTGCTATCTCATGAGGTTGATGGCGCTGCGGCGTCGTGGCAGCCGCGGCACCGGTGAGGGCACATGCCGCACGAGGTGGCTCGCGCGGCACATACGGTGGGCACATGACGCGGCCGCCCACCGATCCTGCGGATGTGTTCGTCTTCGCCGGTGCGGGCTTGTCAATGAGTGCTCCGACGTCGCTTCCCCTGTTCGATTGGCTGCGCGACACTTTGCTGCAGGCTCTTGGGTTCGGGCAGTATGTGCCTGGGCGCGACGCGGTGACTGCAGAGCAGCGACGGGTTGCCGGTATCCAGCCCGAACCGTTCTTTTTCGCTTTGGAGGACGCCGGCATCGACACCCAGACGTGGTTGGCGCGCGTGCTCAATCCGCCTTCGGCCCGCCCGAACGAGGGGCATCGCGTCGTTGCCGAGCTGTGCCTGGCTGGCGCGCGGGTGTGGACGGTCAATTTCGACACCTTCATCGAGCGGGCGCTACCCGGGATCGAAGTGGTCGCCGCGCCGGACGAGCCGACGGCGCAGCCGCGCCGTGGGCAGCTTCTCAAACCCCACGGGACGATCGGCGGCCGCTTGATCGTGACTCCTCGAGAAACCTTGACCCCGCCGCCGCCAGTGTGGCGCGACCGGCTGCACGCCGATCTCCAGGCCTGCGCTCACGTCGTTTTCATCGGCTACAGCGGACGCGATTTTGACTTCCGCCACCAGTGGAACCGCGTCCTGTCGAACCACATCGTGTGGTGGTTCGACATGCCAGGGCGCGACCACCCCTACAAGCGCCACCTCCTGCGTGAAGTAGCCGCCAGAGGCCACCTCGTATTTCCCGACGCGCAGCCGCACCGATCCTCAGGTGGCAGTGAATTCTTCAATCCTGCCTGGGATTTCGTGCAATGGTGCCGCAGCAACACGCTCATCGACGCCATATCAGATGCCCAGCGTGACACCTTGCTCGCTGATCGCAAGCCCGCACCCATCCCGACGGCACCCACCGGCAACACGGTCGCCCGTGCTGACGTCGCGGCCCTGACCGGCGATGTGGCCACTGCGCAGACACTGCTGCGGCAGGCACGTCGAGACCCAACTCAGCGCGATCAGGCTGTCACACGACTACGGACGCTGTTCTTTAATCGACCCTCCTGGCAGGCCCGCTGGATCACCTCGCTGTGGTGGGCGATTCCGCCGCTGGGCGCGTACGCGCCGACACGGCGACGCCTCCGCACCAAGTACCTGACCCAGCTGTCTCACAGCACCAACCACCGCCGCGTCGTCAGCTTGACAGACCGACTCGTCCGGCGCGACGCACTGCCTGAGGCCGCGTTAGGTCTTCGGCTGGCGGCACTAAAGATGCGCGGCGATGTTGGCGAGGTTATCGTCCAAGCTCGGCGCGCGGTCCTTGAACCGCGATCAAAGAACAACGCCGTGAGATGCAACGCGGCGCTGCATTGGTGCCACGCCTTACTGTGGGCCGGTCATTACCCGGACGTGCGCGCAGCCCTCGACGATCATTTCCGGCCGTTGGCCAACATCACTAACACCCGGTGGATGGCCTGGGCCGACTACATCGAGGCCTGTCTTCTCATCGCCAGCGCGCCACCAGGCTTCGATGCGACACGCATGGACGCTGTCACCGATCTATTGGATGCCGCTGACGACCGATTCCGAGCCGAAGCCAACCAGTCCGGCGTAGCTGACATTCTCACGGTGCGGCTCACCGCGCTGCGGCAGCATCAACAGATTCCCAATTACGTTCGCGCAGCCAATCTCCTGCGCGAACTGCACCAACTCGAACCCATGGCCCACTTCGCCGCTCAAGCCGCGACTATCGAGTTGGCGCAAATGTACAGTTATCATCTGCACGATCGCCGACGCGGGCTAGAACTAGTGAAGAGACTGCGCCACAGTCGTTTTCCCGTGCACTCATCACTGGCCTACGCACTCAGCGGGCAGTGGACCACCGACGCTGCCGAATCTGATCGGCTGCTGGCGCAGGCAATCGGAATCTCGCAGCCGCGCGGCCTTGCCCGCATCAGCGGCTTCGCCGCTGATCTCACGAAGCTGCCCGCGGGTCACCGCAACGAACTCGAGCTGTTCTTTCCCTAGAGCCACTGCTGCGACTTCTCATACTTGATGTGCAAATCCCATCTGACATGACCACCGAATGACCGACAGGTTCGTTACGGGCGCGTTTGGCAGAGAGCGTCGCGAAAGAGGTACCGCCGCCGATGGGTAAAAGTGCCCCGAAATCGACCGTGCGGCCTGGCGCTCGCATTCTTGCTCACGCCTCTCACGATGAGCGACGGCGGCTTGTTCGGCAGGCAGCCGACGGGAGCGCCGTTCGGAGCCGCGCCGCGGTGGAAGCAGCCGAGAGGCCACCGATTGCGCACTAGCGGTTCAACTTTGCGCGTTACCGGTTCATCGCCGTCGACAGCAACATGTTCGTCGTGATCCGCCACCACGTAGGCGATGGAACGTCTCATGCGGCGACCCTGTAACGAAGCGTGGCTCAGTCTGAGGAACAATTCGGACGGGATTCGGCGGATCGCTTCAAAAACGCGATGAATCATGCCTTTGGAGGTTTTCGTTGGCGACATCCTGCACCGAATAGCGTGAAGGGCCGGAAAAACTTAAAGAATCGGCGATGAAGCCAACATGCAGGTCGGATGGCACCAGCCAGATGAGCACGACGCAGCGTGCGGCGGCAGGTGGACCTAGTCGAGCCAGTGAGGCCGGCCCATCCGCCATTCGGCGAATTGACCGCCAAGTGCCGCGATGATCATTATCCGTGACGACGCTCAAACTGGTTGCGCGAAGCGATATTACGCGCAGATGCGGATAAGTTCTACTTCGTTCACCTGCGGGTGGTGTCCGGGGTTGTAGTACTCATGCACGTCGTGGTTTACCGTTTCGATGGTCGACTCGGGCCGGTGCCAGGTGCCAACCGGACGAATGGGCACGAACGATCGAGGGCTGGCGTTCGCCGAATATGATCCAGAGAAGGCGGACAGCTCGGTGTGCGGCCAAGGCCCATTGACTTAGGGGTCAGGGAGTATCGGCCTGGAGTCCTACGCCGCTGGCGACGAGGGGTTGTTGGCCATCGGCGATGCCAATCGGGCTGTCGGTCGTCGGGTTGAGGTCGGCGTCCTTGAAGACCGCGAAGCTGGACGGCTGCTCGGTGAGGTAGGGGAAGTGGAAGCCGCACTTCGGGCACTGCTCACGCAGGACGGCCTGTTCCTGGCTCAGTTCGTATTCTCTGTCCTGCAATTCATTACAGCAGGGGCAGATGCGGAGGAGACGGGTGCCTACGAGTTCAAAGTTGGTGATGATGTCTTCCATGATCGCGCCGTTGGCGGCCCAGGCCTTGGCGTATTTGTGGTAGGTATCGGTGTGCCAGTCGTAGAGTGCTTCCTTGCTGGTCCAGAAGCTACATTCGTTGAACCAGCCCGGATCATCGGGATGCTCCCACCAGGTCAGGTGGAGAAATCCCGGCAGTGCCATCAGGTGGTGGCGAGTGTCGCCAAATACCACTTTGAACTTCTCGTAGGCGTCGGGACTGGAGAAGCGTACGCGTTGCATGCTGAGGTAAATGGGCACAGGTCACTCCTTTTGGGCACCGCGGACATGTCGGGCTGGGGCACGACGCGGTTCGGATGGGTGGGGCATATTGGTTCCAAAGCCTAGAGAAAATTCGCCGCCGTTCCAGAGCCAATTCGGGTGTAGATCAAGGGGCCATGTGACATCGAAGCGAAACAATTCGTCGCCGAATGGTGACACGTCGAATCGGACCCCCGAGCCGGCGGCGTACCGGGTGCTTTATGAGCAGTTGAGGTCGAGCATTCTCAGCGGTCAGCTCGCAGGTGGATCGAAGCTCCCCCCCAGCCGGGTGTTGGCCGCGCAGAATGGGCTGTCGCGCAACACAGTTCTGGCGGCGTTCGACCAGCTGGAGGCCGAGGGTTACATCACAGCTCGGCAAGGGTCGGGGACTTACGTCGCGCGCGTCCTTCCCGAAGAATTCCTCAACAGCGCGCCCCCTTACCCGTCCTGCGAGTCACCCGCTCTGTACCCCGCGGCTACGTTGTCCGGCCGCGGTGAGCGGCTGGCGCGGGTACGGCGGATACCGATACCCTCCGTGCTGGGCCATCAACCCCGCGGAGCGGCGTTTCTCATCGGATTGCCCGCTCTAGATGCGTTTCCCTTCAAGACCTGGGTCAGGCTCTACTCCTCACGCTTCGCCACCGCCGCATCGGCCTTGATGCCCTATGACAACCCAGCCGGTTACCGGCCCCTGCGAGAGGCCATCGCCTCCTACATCGCCACTGCCCGCGGTATTCACTGCACCGCCGACCAAGTCATCGTCGTAAACGGCTCGCAACAAGCCCTGGAGTTCTGCGCCCGAATCCTGCTCGACCCCGGGGATGCCGCGTGGCTAGAGGACCCGGGATACCTTGGCGCGCGGGCAGCTCTGGTCTCGGCGGGCGCCCGCATCGTCCCCGTGCCGGTAGATGAGTCCGGACTCGACGTCGCGGCAGGTATCGAACTCGAGTCGACCGCGCGCATCGCGATCGTCACGCCGTCGCATCAATTCCCATTAGGGCACACCATGTCGTTGGAAAGGCGGCTCGCACTCATCGATTGGGCGGCGCGTAACCAATCCTGGGTCATCGAAGACGACTACGACGCCGAGTTCCGGTATGTCGGAAAACCCCTAGCGGCGCTCACCGCCATCGACACTCATCAGCGCGTCGTCTACGTCGGGACCTTCAGCAAGGTCCTGTTTCCCAGCCTGCGGCTGGGCTACATCATCGCCCCCGAGGCAATCGTCGACGGTTTCACCGCAGCGCACTTGAGCACCGACATGCACGCCCACCTCATCGACCAGGCAGTAGTCACCGACTTCATGGAACAAGGCCACTTCGCTAACCATCTCAGAAGGATGCGCGTTCTGCATCGCGAACGCCAGCACCTCTTAATTCAAGAGGCCGAAAGAATAAGCAACAGTATCGCATTGGCGCCCTCCGACGGCGGGCTTCACCTCGTCGGTCAGCTCGCGGATTTCAGCGACGACACCTCGATCGCCAAACGGGCTCTGCACCAGGGGATCCACGTCTGGCCACTGTCAATACATCACTACCATCCCAGCAGATCGTCGGCGCTCCTGCTCGGATACGCAGGAACACCCAAACTTGACATGCGAACCGGGTTCGATGTTCTGGCCAAAGTGCTACAGACCAACGGATAACTACCCAGCGCTGAGTCGAGCGTGTCGTGTCGACGCGTGTCAGTCTGAAATGCGCGGGTTGGTTACCGCAGGACGGACCTTCGAAACGGAGCTAACCAGCGGTCTAGGATCGAGCGTCATCCGTTGCGGGGCAACGTGATTGCTCATAGCGCAATCGCGGATCACTCCAGGACGCTTGCCGTCCCGATCATCGGTGGTCTCATCTGGACGCCTAGGGGATACCGGTCAGTCGGGTAGGACTGCTAGCGACCAGCACCAGCCGGCCAGTTCCCGGGCGATCGCGACGTTGGCGATCACCGGGCGCTTCCTGCGGGCGTCGAAACGGGCCCATTGGGTGTGCAGGCGCCGGTTGGCCGCCTGGCCCCGGGCGCGGGCCGCCGGTGATGCGAGATCCCACCGACGCCGCAGTTCGGCTCCGGGCCGGTATTGGGTCCGGTGGAGTGCGATAGGGCCTCCGGGATGTCCGGGCGCTTCAATTGGTCGCGGAGCGTGACAGCGGCAGTGCACTACGAGCCGGTCCCGCCGGGCTTGCCGCTTCGGTGACGATGGCGAGACTCGCTTAGTTGGGGCGACCTCCTTGGTTACCTTTGTCTGGCAAGGAGAGGGTTCCAGACTTGGTTGATCGAGGGGTGCGGCGCTACGACGTGCCGCAGCACCTCGACGGGAACCTTGGCGACAACGGCGAGCGTGGCTGCTTGCGCGAGTTCGGCGAACTCGGGCCCGACGAAGGTGGCGCCAAGCAACGTATTGGTGTCGGCATCAATGACCAGTTTCGCCCAGGCATTGAAGCCGTCGCGGAACAGTGCGAGGTCGGGTACCGATTCGGGGTACCTCGCGGTAGCCGTCGTGACAGAGAACCCGTCGGCGCGTGCCTGTTCTTCGGTGCGTCCCACTTCGATGACCTGGGGGTCGGTGTAGATGACTTGGGACAGGTTGTAGGAGTCTCGGGCGATGAGTTCGTCGGCGCCGAGCTGACGACCCTGTGCACGGGCGGCGATGACGTCGGCGACGACGACTGCGTGATACTGCGAAAGGTGGGATAGCAGTGCGCGTCCGGTGGTGTCGCCTATCGCGTAGAGCCACTCGCCGTCTACGCCCTGCGCCTGCAAATGGTCGTCGACGGCTACAAAGGCCCCAGCGTGCAGCCCGACGGTTTCGAGGCCGAGGGCATCGGTGTTGACGACCCGCCCCGCAGCGATGACTATTTCGTCAACCTCGATGGTCTCGTCGCCGGTTGTCGCGCGGACGACGCCACCCGCCACGGGTCGGGTGACGCGAGACAGGTGAGTGTGGAAGCGAAGGTCTACCCCTTTGTGGCGCAGTGAGTCGGTGACCATCTCGGTTGCGACGGTCTCGGAGTTGCGCAGCAGGGTGTCGCCGCGGGCCAGTAGCGTCACTTGGGATCCGAGGCCGGCCAGAATGGTGGCGAATTCGACTCCGACGACGCCGCCGCCGATGATCAGGCTGCGTGGTGGTACGTGCGTCATGGCCGCCAAGTCGCGATTGGTCCAGGGCCGCGCCTCGGCCAGCCCCGGTATGTCGGGGATGGCGGGGCGGGTGCCGGTGGCTAGAACGACGGCATGCCGCGCGCGGATCATCTCCTCGCGTCCGTCGGAGTGAGTGACGGTGACTCTGCGAGGGCCGGTCAGACGGCCGTGGGCGTGAATTACCGCGAGGCCGCCCTGCTGGAGCGCACCGGTAACTCCATCGTCGTTGAGGTGGTCAACGATTGCGTCGCGTTTGGCGAAGACGGCGGCGATGTCGAGTTGTGCGTGCCCGACGGCTTCACGCACGCCAGGGACGGCCTTGGCCAGCCCGAGCACCTCGATGGGGCGCAGCAGCGTCTTGGTCGGGTTGCATGCGAAGTAGTGGCATTCACCGCCGACGAGGCGTTCTTCGATCAGGGCGACCCGAAGCCCTTCGGCGGCGAGGTAGCGCGCGGCGGAGGCGCCGCCGGGTCCGCCACCGATGAGGATGACATCGAACTCCGAATGTTGCGTCATTACAGCCCTTTTTCTTAGTCGTCCCGCGATTCGGAGGTGTGGATGGATACTTCGGAACGCAGGGTGCGGTGCACCGGGCATCGGTCAGCGATGGCGAGCAGTTTGGCGCGTTGGTCGGCGTCGAGCGGGCCAATGAGGGTGATGCTGCGGTCGATTCGGTCGACCATTCCCGTGGCGGTCTCGCATTCGGCGCAGTCCTTAGCGTGGATGCGGGTGTGACGCGAGTCGACGACGATGCGTTCCAGCGGCCATTGCTTTCGATCGGCGTACATCCGCACCGTCATCGACGTGCAGGCACCGAGCGCGGCCAGGAGAAAGTCGTAGGGGGTTGGGCCGGCGTCGTCACCGACGGGGTGGGGCTCATCCGCGGTCAGTCGATGCCGGCGCGCGCTGATCTGCTGGGTCAGTCTACCCGGGCCGCTCTCAGCGACCCGTACGGCGCCGTCGGCCAGCTCGGTCGAATCGGCCGTAGCCGTGTTGGAGGGCGCCACGTACCTGCTCGACCACGCCGCCAGGACGCTTGCGGCGTACTCGGCGTCAGCCCGATCGCTGAGAAGGTGGTCGGCGCCGTCAAGAGTGACGAAAGATTTCGGATGCCGCGCGGTGTCGAAGATGGTTCGCGCGTTGGTCACCGACACCACCTGGTCGACCGGGGAATGCATGACCAGCAGCGCGGCGTCGAGGGTGGAGATGCGCTCGCGCTGCGGTTGCACCGCGATGTCGTCGAGAAACTGGCGGCGCACCCGAAAAGGTCGGCCCCCGATCGATACCGTGGCTTCGCCCGCTTTGACGGTGGGCAGGGCATCACCCAGCAGGTTGGTGACGTGGGAGGGGTCAGCCGGTGCGCCGATGGTCGCGACGGCGCGGACCTCCGGGATGTGCTGCGCGGCGGCCAAGACTGCTGCGCCGCCGAGCGAGTGCCCGATCAGCACCGCTGGTGCATGAAATTGGTTGCGGAGATGGTCCGCAGCGCGCACCAGATCCTCGATGTTGGAGCTGAAGCCGGTGGCCGCGAAGTCGCCCTCAGAGTCACCCAATCCAGTGAAGTCGAACCGCAACACTGCGATTCCCTGCCTGGCCAGTGCACGTGAAATCCGGCCGGCGGAGACGTTGTCTTTGCCGCAGGTAAAGCAATGCGCGAACAGTGCCCAGGCTTTGGGGATGTCAGCGGGCATCTCCAGCTTGCCGGCCAACTCGCCGTTACCGCCGCGGAAGGCGGTTCTGGTCGATGTGCTCACCATTCCCCTTTCAGCTTCTGCGCAGCTTGACTGGACTGTACTACGTGGAACAGTTTGCGCCACCGCCACAAGCCGCAGACGGCTCCGGGGGACGACCTAAAGACTGAAGCTGCATCAGTATTCATTGAGATAAGGCGTTTTCAAATCGGACGCCGCGCCTCATGCCTTGCGGAAACCGCCGTGGTGATCAGACTTAACATCGCCAGAACTGTACTGTAGGGTACATCGCATGCCTCATGATCCGAGCAGCGAACTGGGTCCGGCTGGTCGACAGGGCGAAGGATGATACAGCGACAAATCGGGCACCCCGATCGTCACCAGCTTGGCAAGAAAGAGAACTGAGCACGTGGCAGAGTTCTACGCTCTCGTCGGCATCGACACGGGCAGCATCATTACCCATTGGTCCGACGGCGCCGAGCGGCTGTTCGGGCACCGCCGAGCCGAGGTGATGGGTCAGAACCTGGCGATCATCATTCCCGAAGAGCACCGCGAAGCGCACCGGGTGGGGTTCAGCGCCGCGATGCAGAAGCCCACCATCTCCGACGTACACCTCGACGTACCGACGATGCACGCCGACGGCCGTAAGCAGGAATACCCGGTACGACTCATGGTGGTCATGGATGCCTTCGGCGTCGCCCTGGGCGCCCTGGCGGTCTTCTCCAGCAGTGGAGTGGTCGGAATCCCGCTCTACTAACTGCACCACCCTGCGCTTGGTTCTAGTACGCACCGACCGCGCGGAGAGGGCATGCCTGCTCGTGCACGTACTCGTCGACCGGAAAGGTCTTCATGCGCCCGAACAGTGATCACGGCCCCGATCTCGGGCTACCCGAATCCACGATCGCCGTTGCAGCACAGGACTTCTGCCGCTCGGTATCACCGCCGTTCATCTACAACCACTGTGTGCGGAGCTACCTGTTTGCGCGGCATATGGCGACCGCGAACGGTCTGCGCGCCGGGACCGACTACGACGACGAGCTGGTGTTCTTGGCGTGCCTGCTCCACGACTTGGGAGCAACCGAGCACGCCAACGGCAGCCAACGGTTCGAAGTGGACGGCGCCGACGCGGCGGCCGCCTTTCTCAAATCCCACGGGTTGACCGACGGCCGGATCGCCACGGTGTGGCGGGCCGTTGCGCTACATACAAGCGATGGCATCAGTCACCGTTTCGGCAACGTGGAGGCCGTGACGCAGATGGGCGTCGGTGTCGACGTCTTCGGACGGGGGCGGGAAGCGATTCCGCAGGCGTTCGCCGACGTGGTTCACGCGACCTGGCCCCGCCACGACCTCGGCTACGCCTTGGCCGTGGCGATCGTGGAGCAGGTCGAGAGAAATCCAGCCAAAGCCAGTCCGTTGAACTTCCCGGGTCACCTCTACAACTTGCGCCACCCCGCCGGCGCACTGCCCGACTACTTCGATCTCGTCGACGCGGCGGGGTGGAATGACCGGCCTGATCGCGCCCCCACGAGCACCTAAGTGCTCAGCAACATTGCGGGGAAGCGTAATTCCGCCTGGCGCAACGATCGGCCAGTCTTGCAATTGCACACCATCGTCGACTTGCTGGTGCCCGTTCACGGGTGGTGACGCTCGACCAAGGCCCGGCGCAGAAATGCGCCGCCCGCGTTGTTCCACGCCAGACTCTTGGCGCGGCCGAGCGGGGATGGGCCGGAAAATCGTAATCACCCATCGCCATCGACACGTTGCAGGTACATGTTCTGCAGTTGACGTAGCTGCTCGTCCAGCTGCTAAGCGTCGTCACTCCCGCTGAGTCCTCCTAGGCCGCAATGTGGACCCGCAAACTCCGAATGGCGTCCCCCAGGGTGCACAATGCCACCGCGAGGAAAACGACATCCTTCAGCAAGAACGAGCCCACCAGCGACAACACCGGAAAACCACCGGCTTCGGGTGCCATCACACCTGGAGTGCTGAGGATAAAGCTCAGCGTCGCGACGAACATTCCGATCGCCATGACACTACCCAGGATGGACGCCTTCGGCGCCCACGGCTTGACGGCGATGAGCGCGGCGGCCGTCAGCTCGAAGACACCCAGAACGGCCGAGAAGGCCGTCACCGAAAAGACGTCGTATACCCAACTCATCAGGGGGCTACTGGCCACCAAGGGCTGAATGGATTGGGCCTCATAGGCAGTGAACTTGAGCGCGCCGATCCAGGCGATAACCAACACCAGCGCGTACCGGAGCGCAACGTCTCCTCCCGGAAGCAGAACCCGCGAGGTGATCGGCGAGTGCGACAAACGAGATGTGAGTGCTTGCAGCGACATTGGACTTCCTTCTCATTGATTGATTTTGAGGGCGTGTTGCACAACGGTGTGTCATCGGTACGGCGGGGCGTTACACGTTGCCGCCGGTCGGTCGTCCCCACGCCGATCCACGAGGCGCCCCGGTCAACCGTGTAACGAATACCGCCCATCCGGACACTCACTTGCGTCTGATCACCGTGCAACGCCGGAAGGGCCCCGCCCGGGTGATCGAGCGACAACATCAAAGGAGCAAAACCCATGACCGCGTCACCGTCGCAAGGCCGCATTCCGCCCATCACCAGCGCCGCCAGCGCACCCGTCATCACCGAATGGCGTTTACAACTGCTGGCCGGCTACCTGCCGCCGCTCATGGCGGTAGCAGTCACGGCGGTCGTGCATTGGGCCTCAGCGCGAACCTCCTAGCGCTCAAATGCCCCAGCAGGGGGCTTCTACGACGCGCCTTTGCGTGCCCGACGCCTGTTCCGACCCGAACGTCTTCTAGACATGACGCCCGCGCTGTCCCGTTCGGGCGGGGACGCGACGCATATATGCAGAACAGCTCTGAACCAAACAGGATTGGTCCGCGCACTGCTGCGCCGCCTACCAGACTGTGCAAGCTGAACGGAGACTAATCGTGAACAACTTTTCGCCTCGTAGGTATGTCTGCCGCGGTGCGCAGACTGCGCATCGCGGGCGCACCCGCACGGTGATCGTCGAGGCTGCGGCGGCAATGATGTATGCCCGCGGTGTCGCGGCCACCACTATCGGCGAGGTATCTCACGCGTCCGGCGCCGAGGTCGGCGAGGTTCACCGCCATTTCCGCGATAAGGCCGACCTGGTGCGTGCGGTCATCGATCGCGAACTTGCCGTCGTCCTGGGTGGTCAGGATGCGGCCGACGCAATCGAATCTTGGGACGGTCTCGACTTTTGGGTGTCGCGCGTCATGGCGGCTCAACCTGCCAAGGACGGCCCGTTCGCGTGCCCGCTGGGCAACTTGGCGACAGAGCTGAAGGACTCCCCGGCCCACCGCCCCGCGCTCGACGCCGCTTTCCGCACCTGGGAGGGACATTTGGCCGCGGGGCTGCACCGCATCCAGGAACGCGGCGAACTCGACGCCGAAGCCAACCCCGACCGCCTCGCCGCGAGCCTGCTCGCGGCCCTGCAGGGTGGCTACCTGCTCGCCTCAGTGCACGGCCGCATGGAGGTCATGCGCGACGTACTCGAGGACGCAGTGGCAGCCTTGCGGCGCTACCAGGTGTGAAACAGACATCGGGCCCATCCGCCGAGGGCGGCCGTCACCGACACTGGACGCGGCCGGCGGCTGCGTCAGCTCTTCGTCTTCAGCGTCCGCTGCCGCGGTATGGCCTTGCGGCGCAGCGACAACAGGGCGTTGTCGACAGCGTCTTTGAAAACCGTGTGATCGTCGTGGATTTGAGCCATCAACAGACCGCCTTGCACGGCAGCGACGATCGATTGCGCCAACCGGGCAGGGTTCGCCTGTCGGGTGAGCTGACCGCGTTCCCGCATGACCTCCAGGCCACCCGCCAGCGGCTCTTCCCAACGCCGGAAGGCGGCGTCCAAATGCGGAAGGTAGGCGGGGTCGTTCTTCAATTCAGCGGCCATGGTACCGAGCGGGCAGGCCAAGGGCCCGTCCTGCACACCGTGACTCTGCACCACCTGGTCGGCCCATCGACGCAGGCCCGCCCAGGAGTCGGTGTGATGGATCGCTGGCTGCGCGGCCAAGATCAGTTCGACCTGGCGGTCGATGACGGCGCGGATCAAGTCGGCCCTGTCCTCGAAGTAGTGGTACAGCTGCGACTTACCGCAGCCCGCTGCCGCCAAAACTTCGTCGAGGCTGGTCGACGCCACTCCGCTTCGGCTCATCATGGTCGCGGCCGCATCGACGATAGCGGTACGGCTACGAAGCCCACGCGGGGAGAGCGACCTCGCACTCTCGCCCATTGACGACTTCTCGGGCGTCCGCGTAGCTGCCATCTGATCAGGATACGTTCCCTCTTAGCCACTCGACCCTCCGCGATTCGCCGGCCTCAGTGAGGGTGCAGCTGCCGTCAGGCACCGTCAAGGGTCTAGAGCCGATCCCGCGACGACCGGAAACAGACATGTTGCACGCGTCGACATGTCGCTCTCACGGAGGACTCGCCGAGTGTCAACAACGGCGAACAACCCACCGCAGAACTGTACTGTGTAGTACATTGCTGTGGGCACGCCCCCTGGGTGCCGCGTGCCGACGGCGTGAAGGGGCCTCATGACGGCAGCCGCACCAACATGGCGTGCGTTGTGTCCTCGATGTCGATCTGTCCGAAGTGCCTGTAACGGTTCGCCACCGTTCCGACACTCACCTTCACCGCCATCGCACCAATGAACCTCGAAGGCTCGACGACCAAAGGAACGCTCATGACCATCAGGCACCCCGCTACCCGACCCGTCGACGCTCCGATCGTTCCGGTGCCTGGATGGCGACTGACCTTCGCCGCGGGCTTCGTGCCGATCACCGCCGGGTTGATCATTCTGGCCGTCACCTGGATCTCCGCGGTCCGCGCGAACTCGCCCTACTGGTTGGGCACCGGAACCCTAGACTTCACCCACGCCAGCCTCACCCACGACGCTGCGGCCTGGCTGGACACCAACGGCTCAGTCGGTGGTGTCAACATCATCGCCGCCGCCGCAGGTGTTCTTGTCATCTCCCGGTTCGGATTGCGCGCCGGACACCGATGGGCGTGGTGGTTCCTCGCATTCAGTTTCGTATGGGTGGGATTGCACGATGCTGTCATGGCCACTCGATTCTTCTTCGATACGGGCCAGCCTTTCATGCTGATGCCGTACACGTTCTGCGCGTTGCTGGCGGCCGGACTGCTCCGCTCACGCCGCGCGATATTTGGTGCGACGACCAAGAGCGTGACCGGTTAGGGCGGGGGCGCGCGCGAAATCCGTTCCGGAGCGGAACGTTTCGCCCGCGACGACATCTTCCAGCTCACGCCGTTTGAACAATGAGCTGACGGTTACCGCCGGCCCTCGGCGTAATGCAGCTCTTCGAAAAAGTTCGGTACTGCGCAACAAACACCAACTTCGTCCCTTCGCCAGCTCACCCTACAAACGTCGCACACGTTGCGTGCAATAAAGGAAAGCCGTTATGTCCCACCACTTCGACACCCCTACCGCCCAAGAAGATCCCCGCCTTAACCTGTGCGACTTTTACCTGTTCGGCGGCACCGCGGACACGACGGTGTTCGCGATGACCGTCAACCCCGCCGCTGACCTGGACACGTTCGCACCCTTCCGGGATGAAGCTCTCTACGCCTTCCGAGTCGACACCAACGGGGATCGCCGCGAAGATGTCGCGTTCAAAATCCGCGCCGGAGACGTCGTCCACGTCGCCGATGGTGACGGCGAGGCGCATGCTCAACGCGTAGAGGTTCGCTACGCTACCGGCGCTGACGCCACCAGCGGCGCAGCCGGCCAGGTGATTGCTTCAGGCACCACGGGTTCGACCGTCTTCGGCAATGGCGGGGTGCGAGTCTTCGCCGGTGTCGCCCACGACGTCTTCGCCGGCGATGCCGCTGCCGTGGCGGAGTTCCAAGCGGCATTCATGCGCGACTCCTATCAACCCGAAGCGTTCGACAGTCACGTGAACTTTTTCGCCGGCAGAACGGTGGGCGTCATCGTCCTAGAGGTGCCCAACACCATGCTGGGAACCTCGGGTCTGCTCCACGCGTGGGCTACCGTGTCCCTGGTCGGGCACGCGCCAGAACAGCAGGTAGCCCGATGGGGTTTGCCCCTGTTCACCCACCTTTTCCTCGGCGACGACGAGCTGAAGGAAGCCTTCAACCGCAGCGCACCCTCGGCGGACGACTCGGCCTTCGTGGCCAGCGCCCGTGCCACCGTCGCCAAATACGTCGAGCTGGCAGGCACATCACCCGACCCTGAGGTCTACGCCCAGCGCGTCGTCGACATGTTCGGCCCCTTGGCGCTGCCCTACGTGATGGGCAGCGCCGCATCGTTCGACTACACCGGGTTCAACGGCCGCGCACTGGCCGACAACGTCATGGACCACATGTTGTCCCTGCTCACCAACTCGCCCCTCGGCACCGGCATCAAGCCCGACCGCGGATACATCTCGGCGGAGTTCCCCTTCTTCGACATCCCCGCGAAGAGCCCGTAGCCGGTACCGGGTGCATCCCACGTGAGCCAACTATCGCGCTGTTCACTCAGCGAATACGGCGCAGAATGAGCGGCGGGTCGCTGCGCGGTCGTCCGTGTACCACCGAGAAGGGATACCCACATGCAGGAACCGGCGGACATAGCACTGTTGGCTGAACAACTGCGCAACGGCGACCGCGAGGCGTTCGGCAAGCTCCTCGACTTCTATGGGCCCTCAATGCTGCGGGTAGCTCGCGGATACGTTTCCAGCCGCGAACAAGCAGAAGACGTCGTGCAGGAAACGTGGATCGCGGTCTTCAAGGGCATCGATCGGTTCGAGGGCCGAGCTTCCCTGCGGACGTGGATTTTCTCCATCTTGATCAATGTCGCCAAAAAGCACGGCATGGCCGAACGTCGTCACACCGACACCGAGGTACGCGTCCTGACCGGCGGCACCGTCGATCCCGACCGATTCCGTGACGCCGGGGACCCCTACCCAGGACATTGGAAAGAACCGCCCGCCCCGTTTCCGGAGACCCCCGAGGGATCGCTGCTCAGCGGTGAACTCACTCGAGTCGCCACCGCGGGGCTGCGCCGGTTGCCTGAGCGCCAGCGTGAGGTGGTCCAACTACGTGACGTGCAAGGGTTCAGTTCCGAGGAGGTATGCCAATTGTTGGACATCACTGCGGCCAACCAGCGGGTGCTCCTGCACCGCGGTAGAGCCGTCGTCCGTCAAGAGCTGGAATCTTACCTGGGAACAACCGCATGATCCCGGACGAGATCATCTGTGAACCGCCCCAGGTTTGATGCCGCTGCTGTTTGAGTCCGGAAGGATGAACAGCATGCCCAAGAAGATCGATCCTGCGTTGCGTGACCGTGCGGTGCGGTTGGTGACCGAACATCAGCAGGAGTACTCGTCGTTGACCGCGGCCTCCGAGGCGGTCGCGCGCCAACTCGGCGTGGGCAAGGAATCGGTGCGTCGCTGGGTGGTCCAAGCCCAGATTGATGGCGGACAACGCCCGGGTGTAACCAGCGAAGAAAACGACGAAATCAAACGCCTGAAGGCTGAAAACCGAAGGCTCCGTGAGGATGTCGCGATTCTGAAAGCGGCAACGACTTTCTTCGCGGGGGAACTGTGCGCCACGAGGCGCTGGGTATATCGAGAGGCGGTGAGAGACCGTCTCCTTCGGGTCGTCGCAGCGGCCTGAGGAAGCATCGGGGCAGCCGATCGCCGGGAACGACGGTGATCGGTGGCAAGCGGTCCCGAGAAGGCAAGCCGTGCCGGCACTGCCAGACGGTGCGGGCTTGTCGAGCAAGGTCAGAAGGTGCAGCGTAAGCGAACCAGTGTCAGACGCTCCGTAACCGCGAAGCCGGCTCCAATCTGGTGGATATGGGCCGGTGTGCAGTGCACGAACCCGAGCGGGTGGGGTTTGACTCCGAAGCCGTTTAGTTCCAGCGGTGGGGAGGCCACGGTGAAGGCCTGCGGCGTAGCCGTGGCGATGCTGCCGGAGTAGAGCTGGGCGCCTCCCTGACCAATCGATGACCTGGTGAACGTGGGAACCACCCTGCGGGACCGCTCATTTCGTTTCCGGCAGCCAGTCGGGGCGGGTGTGACGACTCGGGTTCGGAGTCAAGGAACCGCATTTCAGGGTGGGGCGGAGGCCTCGTAGTAGTCGCGGGCGGTGACGTGCCCGTCGTGGAGACCGAGAAAGGCGGTCACAGGGCGAAGGGGGCCAGCAAGACATGCAGTGCGGAAACTGGAAGGTCAGGAGAGGAAGTTATGTCGCCGGTGAATACCGACGAGCTGGAGTTGGCGCTGATGCTGGCGCGGCAACGGGTACTGAAGATCCAGACCAAGCTGCACCGTTGGGCACGCGATGATCTTGATCGCCGGTTCGACGATCTGTTCAACCTCGTCGCCGATCCCGCGTTCGTGTTGGTGGCGTGGGATCGGGTCAGCGGGAATAAGGGTGCCGCCACGGCCGGGGTGGATCGGCGCACCGCGTCGTCCATCACTGCCGGGCAGGGCATCGAGGTGTTCCTCGATGAACTGCGGTCGCAGTTGAAGGACCGCAGTTTCCGCCCGTTGCCGGTGCGCGAGCGGATGATCCCCAAGACCGGTGGTGCGTTGCGCCGCTTGGGGATTCCCACCGTGGCCGATCGGGTGGTCCAGGCATCGTTGAAGTTGGTGTTGGAGCCGATCTTTGAGGCGGATTTCCTGCCGTGTTCCTACGGTTTCCGTCCGAAGCGCCGCGCTCATGATGCGGTGGCCGAAGTGCGTTATCTCGCAACACGTCCCCGGTGTTATGACTGGGTTGTTGAGGGAGACATCAAGGCCTGTTTCGATGAGATCGACCACACCGCTCTGATGGGGCGGGTGCGTCGACGCGTCGGTGACAACCGTGTCTTGGGGTTGGTGAAGGCGTTCCTCAAGGCGGGCATCCTCACCGAGGACGGCCTGCTGGCGGACAGCACCGCCGGAACTCCGCAGGGTGGGATTCTTTCGCCGCTGTTGGCCAATGTGGCGTTGTCGGTGCTCGATGAACACATTGCCGGGTTGCCGGGTGGTCCGGCTACCGGCTCGGTTGAGCGCGCTCGACGACTTCGTCACGGGCAGCCGAACTTTCGGCTGGTCCGCTATGCCGACGACTGGTGTCTGATGGTGCGGGGCACCAGAGCCCACGCCGAAGCACTACAGGAGGACATCGCCGCCGTGTTGGCGACGATGGGGTTGCGTCTGGCACCGGACAAGACCCTGATCACCCATATCGACGAGGGGCTGGACTTCCTCGGGTGGCGCATCCAGCGTCGCCGCAAGCGGGGCACCAGCTGCAGCTACGTCTATGTTCATCCGTCCACGAAGGCCGTG
Source organism: Mycobacterium sp. SMC-16 (assembly GCF_046250085.1). Classification (NCBI taxonomy): domain Bacteria; kingdom Bacillati; phylum Actinomycetota; class Actinomycetes; order Mycobacteriales; family Mycobacteriaceae; genus Mycobacterium; species Mycobacterium sp. SMC-16. The sequence goes on along the minus strand of NZ_CP176427.1, from coordinate 1,993,714 downwards.
TTGGCGGTCAAACGGAAGATCAAGACGCTGCGCCGAACAGTTGAACTCAACCAGCCGCTCGATGACCTGCTGCGCCGCATCAACGCGACGCTGCAGGGATGGGCGGGCTATTTCCGGGCCGGGGTGTCCTCGGCGACCTTCTCCTACCTCAGTCACTACACGTGGCAGACGGTGTGGCGCTGGCTCCGACGAAAACACCGCAAGTCGACCTGGAAAGACCTGCGCCGCCAATATTGCGGCGGCGGCTGGTGGCCAGCCACCGAGGACCGTGTGCTGATCGATCTGGAGAAGATCGGCACGACCCGCTACCGCTACCGCGGTGCGGTCATTCCCTCGCCCTGGCCGACCGACGAGGAGGACACCACAGCAGCCTGACCGGGTCTTGTGGAGAGCCCGGTGCATTGAAAGGTGCACGCCGGGTTCGGGAAGCGGCCCGGGAAAACGGAACAGCCCCAACGGTTGTCACCGCGTCCCGGGCCGACTTTCACCGACCCCCGCAACCGGTGATCTTCGCGTTCATCGACGATCAACGCGCCGCTGGGCACGCGGTCGAGTCGATCTGCCGAGTCTTGTGTGAGCAGGGCTGTCAGATCGCCGCGCGCACCTACCGGTCCTGGAAACAACCAGGCCGGACGGTAGCGGCCCGCACCATCACCGACGCCCAGGTCATCGACGCTGTGCGTGGCCTGGCGTGGACCACCAACGCCGCCGGCAAGCGCGTTCTGGCCCCCGAGGGGCTCTACGGGCGGCGCAAGATGACGGCCCTGATCCGCCGTGCCGCGCTGCCAGAGGCCTCGGCGGGCTCGGTGCACCGGGCGATGTGCACGTTGGGTCTGCAGGGCATACGGCGGTCAAAGAAGGTGCGCACCACGATCCCGGACACCGACGGGCGCCGCGCCCCGGATCTGCTCAACCGCAACTTCCATGCGAGCGTCCCGAACCGGGTATGGGTCACCGACTTCACTTACGTGCGGTCCTGGGCGGGCTTTGTCTACGTGGCCTTCATCGTCGACGTGTTCGCTCAGCGGATCGTGGCCTGGCACGCGGCCACCACCAAGACCACCGATCTGGTGATGGTCCCGTTGCGGATGGCCGTGTGGCAGCGCCGTCACGAAGGTCATCCCACCGCAGCCGGCGAGCTCATCCACCACAGCGACGCCGGAAGCCAATACACGTCGGTCCGTTTCACCGAACACCTTGAACTGGAAGGGATTTCACCTTCCATTGGCAGCGTCGGGGATGCCTACGACAACGCTCTGATGGAAACGATCAACGGCTTGTACAAGACCGAATGCATCCGAACCACAGTGTTCCACCCGGGGCCGTTTAGGACCATCGCCGACGTCGAGTACGCGACAGCAGCCTGGGTCGAGTGGTACAACAACCGAAGGCTTTTTCTGGGGTTGGTCAGACTGTTGCGTGACGTTGCGTAGCTCGGCGACACGGGCCGGTTCTGCAACAGATCTCCTGGGGTGTGGTGCTCGTGGCTGGTAGTGGTAAAGCTGCCTGCTGCGAAAGGAGATCGGGGTGCGGGCGTTTCTAGTGAAGTTGCCGTCGGGGGCGCGTTATTGGACGGTGCTCGATGAGGATTTGGTGGTGGTGGCCGAAGCGGATGCGTTCTTACGGCATGTCCGATTCGGCCGTGACTGCTCGGAGCTGACTACCAGGTCGTATGCGGGTGGTATCGCGTTGTTCCTGCGCTGGTGCGCTCGTAGCGGCCGGCACTGGCATGACGGGGTGGCAGCGCTGGGGTTGTTCATCATCTGGCTGCGCCACGCCGGGCCGCAGGCCAGTGGTGTCGATCCTGTGGTGGGTGGGCAGGTGCTGGCGGGTCCGGGGGCGGAACCGGTACGTGAGGCCCGACGGATCAACGGTGTGCTGACCGCGGTGCGGGGGTTCGTCGCCCACGCAGTGACCTCCGGGCAGGCGCCGGGCGAGCTGTTGGGGTTGATCTACGAGCTGGCCGATGCGAGTGATCTGCCGGCGCAGGCTCGCGGCGAGGACCACCATGTGGCTTGGCGGATGCGGGCGCGGCATCGGTTGCATGAGCCGGAGGCGGCGGTGGACCGGGCCAGCGATGCCGAGATCGTGGCGTTGGTGCGGGCTTGTCGGTCGGCGCGGGATCGGCTGATCGTGTTGTTGATGGCTCGTGGCGGGCTACGCCGCGGCGAGTTGTGTGGGTTGCGGCGCTCCGATGTTCATCTGCTGGCCGACTCGCGGGTGCTGGGCTGCGTGTTCCCGCGGGCTCACCTGCATGTGGTGCGCCGGGATAATCCGAATGGCGCGTGGGCCAAATCCCGCCGCCAGCGGGTGGTGCCGCTGGATTTCCTGGTGGTGCAGGGGTTCGACGGCTACCAGTTCGAGCGGCTTGCTGTGCCACGGGCGGGTGAGTCGGATTTCTTGTTGGTCAACCTGTTTCGGGAACCTATCGGGGCGCCGATGCGCCCGGACGCGATCAATGAGGTGATCACCGCGTGCTCGCGGCGGGCCGGGATTGAGCATGTCACGCCGCATCGTCTGCGCCATGCGTTCGGCAGCAATCTGGCTGATGCGGGTAGCGGTTTGGATGAGATCGCCACGTTGATGGGTCACGCGTCGATGAGTTCGTCGCAGGTTTACCTGCACCCCGATCCGGGCCGGCTGCGTGAGGCCGTCGATCGGGTTGCCAGCCCGCGTGAGTTCGCCGGGACCGACCGGTGAGTGTTTCGCAGGCGCAGGCGCAGGCGCAGGCGCTGGCGCTGGCACCGGTACCAGGCGCCCCTGCCGGGGAGTATGTGTTCGCGGGCAGGCCGATCGACCACCACGTCGGGCGGATCGCTGCCGTGGTCGACCCGGTCTTCCTGGCCGAGGCCGGCTGGGATCCTGCCCGGCAGATCCTGGTGTTCGCACCGCAACATCCGCTGCTGGGGCGCCGAATCTGCCGCGCCGAGGGCTGCGCGACGACCGCGACCGGGGCGGCGGGAATCTGTGGTGTGTGCCGCAAACGGCTCATCGAGAACGGGCTCGATGCCTCTGAGGTCGCCGCACTGCCGCCTCGGGAACGGCGCAGTCAGCGCCGCGGTCCGGAACGCTGCCGGGTGCACGGTTGCGCGCGGGAATGGCTGTCGCTGCGGTCGGGGTTGTGCTCGGCGCATGCCGAACAGAAGCGCCGCATGCCAGGAGTCGGATTCTCGGCGTTTCTCACGCATCAGACGGTGAAACCGCTTCCGCTGCTGCCTGATTGCTCGGTCCAGGCCTGCGTCCGGCAGCGCCGCCATCCTGCCGGGCTCTACTGCGATGCCCACCAGCAACGGCTGCGCAGCCTCCGGAAGCAGGACCCGGGTCTCGACGAATCATGTTGGCAGGCTACCGAATCAGCGATAGGGCGCGGCGGTGAGGTGAGCCTGCGTGGGTTGAGTCCGTTGGTGGTGGCGCAGCTGCTGGCGGGGTTGCAGCAGCGCTGCCGGATCAACGCGGTCAAGACCAATGATGCGGTGCTACGGGTGCTGGTCAACGACATCCGCGCCCAGCGGGTGGCCTCGCTGGCTGACTACACCATCGGCGAGGACCGCGATCTGGAATTCACCGGCCTGGCCAACTGCCTGGCCGGCCACGCTCGCCGCGTCTTGTCTACCCCGGAAACCGAAGTGGTCACCGATGTTTGGGAGCTGGCGGTGTTCGGGCACAGCGGCACCCTATCGTTCACCGGTATCAGCCAGCACTGGCTGCGGGAGGCGGCCAAAAGATGGGCCGCCGACGATCTGCCGAAACGACGTGTTCGGGCCGGGCGGCGCACCAGTGCCGGCTTGTCGGTGCGCCACCATATCGGCTGCCTGACACGGTTGTCGGAGTCGCTGCGGATGCGTACCGACCGCGGTGAACACCCGGCAGCGTTAGGCCGCACCGACATGGAGGCATTCCTGCACCGGTTGGCCTACCTCGAATCGGTCGGGCAGATCAGCGACGACGCCCGCATCCGGGCCTGCCGTGAGGTCCGTGCCGTGCTGACCCGAATCCGGGCCATGGGGTTGACCCGACCCGACCGGCTAGCCGCGGGCCTGGGCGAGGACTTCGCGATCGCGGTCAGCGACATCCCCGCCGAACCTGAACCAGGAGAACCCAATCGCGACCTACCGCCGGAAATCATGGCCCAGCTGTGCGCACACCTGGATCGACTGACCTCGCCGGAGATACGCACCGCCGTCGAGTTGGCCATCGACACCGGCCGGCGTCCCGAGGAAATCTGCGCCCTGAACTTCGACTGCCTGACCCGCGACGACGACGGATTACCCGTGCTGGTCTATCACAACCACAAAGCCAACCGGCTCGCCCAGCGGCTGCCCATCACCGAGCAGACCGCCACCGTGATCATCGCCCAGCAGCAACGGGTTCACCAACGCTATCCACACACCCCGGTCGGTGAACTCAAGCTGCTGCCCACCAACCGCCGCAATCCCGACGGGAGCCGCGCGATCACCCCATTTACTGTCGCGTTCGCCCACCGCACGTGGGTCGATGCGATGCCCGTCCTGCACAACGTCGACCGTGTCGAATACGACAAATCCAAGATCGTGCTCTACAGCTACCGGCACAGCTACGCCCAACGCCACGCCGACGCCGGTGTTCCCGTCGAAGTGCTACGCGAGTTGATGTCGCACCGCCAACTACAAACCACCAGTGGCTACTACCGCATCGGCGAAACCCGCCGCCGCGAAGCCATCGACCGCGTCACCGCGATGCAGTTCGACCGCCACGGTAACCGCATCTGGCGACAAGCCCAAGCGCTGCTGGCCTCCGAACACGCCCGACGCGCCGTCGGTCAGGTCGCCGTCCCGTTCGGTGTCTGCGCCGAACCCTCCAACGTCAAAGCCGGGGGCGGCGCCTGCCCGTTCCGCTTCCGCTGCGCCGGCTGCGACCACTTCCGCACCGACGTCTCCTACCTGCCCGACCTGCACGCCTACCTCGACGACTTGCTGCGCACCCGCGAACGCCTACTCGCCACCACCGAACTCGATGACTGGGCACGCGCCGATGCGATGCCCTCGAACGAAGAAATCCGCCGGATCCGCCGCCTGATCGACCAGATCAGCCACGGCCTCGACGAACTCGAACCCGAACAACGCCAACAACTTCAGCAAGCCGTCACCCTTGCACGCCAACACCGCAGCGTCACCCTCGGCATGCCCCGTACCCGCCACACCCCGCCCGACCTACGCCCGGAGAGAACGACATGACCACCAACACAGCCGCCGTCGACGCGATGATCCAGGGACGTCGGGCCGACTCCACCCGCCGCCGCCAACGTGTCCTCAGCGCGCTCGACAACGCCATCACCGACGGCACCGAACTCAGCGTCACCGACATCGCTCGTCGCGCCGGGGTCGACCGCACCTTCCTTTACCGCCACCGCGACCTACTCGAACGCATCCACGCCGCCGAAACCGAGCCACCCGACAAACCAGACATAGGGCCCTCCGTTACCCGCGCCTCACTTCAAGCCGACCTGCTCGCCGCGCAGCAACGCTGCGCCCGCATGGCCGCACGCACCCAACAACTCGAGACACGACTATCGGAACTGCTCGGCGAACAAGCCTGGCGCGCAACCGGACTCGGCGCACCCACCGACATCGACCAGCTCCAACAACGCGTCGTATCGCTCGAACAGCAAGTCGTCGACCAGCGGCTACAACTTGAACAACGAGACCAGGACCTCGCCGCCGCCCGCGCCGCGAACCGCGAACTGATGACAGGACTCAATTCGTCCCGGCCAACCGGATAACACACCCGAACGAAACGCTTGCACAACACCTGTAGCGCACGATAATTTCAACGAACAGCCGCGGGACCTGCACAAACACCGGAGATTCGCACGAGCTTCAGGCCAGACCCCCAGAGAACCGACTGCACTCCAGTCTCGGCATGGTCAGCCCAACCGAGTACGAGCACGCCCACTACAGCGCCCTCGACCGAGAGCGTCAACCCGTATAGCAGCGGCGGAAAACCTGGGGCGGTTCATCTGCGAACAACTCGTCGAATTGGTCACTGACTACCTCGACGGCGCGCTCGACCCCGACGTCACCGCCAGATTTGACGCGCACCTGCTGGAATGTGATGGCTGCGTCAACTACGTCGAACAGTTCCGGTCGACGTTCAACACCCTCGGGCGGGTTCAGCCCGATCAACTCGACGAAGGCTTCCGAGAACGCCTGCTCGACACGTTCCGCGCCTGGACGACCACCCCTAAGCGAACACACGACAATCCGCACACGGACTCATGACCGCATCAGCTCCTGCCCACTGCATACCTGCAAGATTGCGACGTTGCATAAAGCCCCAACCGATTAGCGATGAATAGCTCCTCGCCCGCGACCGACGGTAATCGTGCGCTGTCATCGGCCGCCGACCCTGCACCGCGACCATTCGTCACACCGCCGACGACGATCCAGTGGGCCGACCTGCGCGCACGCTTGCGTGCGACCCGCTGGCCGGCCAGTACCGCGGGCACCGGGTGGTCGCTCGGGGCAAGTCTTTCCTACATGCGCGAGCTGGTCGAATACTGGGCCGAGGAATACGACTGGCCGAATCACGAACACGCACTGACCCAAGTACCACGCTTCCACACCGAGATTGGCGGTGCCTCAATCCATTACGCGCACATCAAGGCGAGGACGGCCGGTGGGCGCCCAAGCATGCCCCTACTCCTGGCCCACGGCTGGCCAGACTCATTCTGGCGATACACCAAGGTCATTCCGCTCTTGACAGACCCCGGGGCCCACGGCGCCGACCCGTCGGACGCCTTCGATGTCGTCGTACCCGACATGCCAGGGTTCGGCTACTCAATGCAGCCCACCGGCACGCCGCTCAACTCCATTGCCGTCGCCGATCTTTGGGCTCAGCTCATGACCGACCTCGGGTACTCCCGCTTCGGCGCAGCAGGCGGCGACATCGGTAGCGGCGTGTGCCGCTACCTCAGCCTCAATCACCCCGACCGAGTCACCGCACTGCATCGCCTCGACGCCGGAATGCCGGCAGGCGCCGCCGACGGCCATCTCACGAACGAGGAGCGGACCTGGCTCACGGCGGTCACGTCGTGGACCAACACCGAAGGCGCCTACGCCGCCATGCACCGCACCAAACCTGACACCGCCGCCTTCGGCCTCAACGACTCACCCAGCGGCCTAGCCGCCTGGATAGTCGAGAAATTTCGCTCTTGGAGCGACTGCAACGGCGACATCGAGGGAAGTTTCACCAAGGACGAAATTCTGACCAACGTCACCATCTATTGGCTCACCGGCACCATCGGATCCTCGATGAGCATCTACCACGCGAACGCGCACATCCCGCTCAATCAGCACACACGTCGGGTCAATGTCCCTTCCGGCTTCTCCTTGTTCCCCGCCGACATCCTCACCCCACCCGAGGCCTGGCTGCACCGCACCGCCAACACGGTATGGATCAGCCATCCGCCACGCGGAGGCCACTTCGCGCCGTTCGAGGAACCCGACATCTACGCGGACGAACTACGCAACTTCTTCCGACCTTACCGACCGCTTTCGACCTAATGACAGCCAGTGGTCAGGGCGAGGTGTCTCCTGTGCAGATGTCCGATGGAGCCGGCTCTTTCCTCCTTCGGCTCGCCAGCAGGAATATAGCCATACGCGGAAACACGATGACTGACAGTAGCCCGGCGGCCACTAGCGCGGCGTAGTTGGCCGGCTGCAGGAGCCCAAGTTCCACACCAATTCCTCCGGCCACCACCGGGATACTCAGCGACGTGGCCTGTAACAGTCCCGCCGCCAAGACCTGGCGCCCACCGCCGAGCAACGGACGGTACAAGACGGCCGGTACGGCTCGAACGATGAGAAGGGCGACGAGAAAGATGGGGACGTTGGCCAGGGCGGGCACGTGGTCGATGAGTGCTCGGACGTCGAGCGACACCCCGGTCCCAACGAAGAAGAATGGGATGAAGACGCCAAAGCCGACGGCATGCAGCTTCGTATAGAAATGGCTGTGTGTCATGTCCTCGTCGCGGTCCAGCAAGGTTAATGCCGCTCCGGCGAGGAACGCCCCCAGAATTGACTCAAGTCCGAAAGCTGTGGCCAGAGACGCGAAAACCAAGAGCAAGGCCACAGTTGCGCGGACCCGAATCTCGGCGGTGGTGTCCTGCAGATCGAGCAGCGTCTTACAGAACGTGCGGGCGCGCTCCAGGCCGAGAACGACGGCGATAACAACAGCTGTGAACCCGAGAAACGCCGCCAGCAGCGTGAGCCTGGCGCCAACGCCGGCCGACGTGTCTTCTGAAAACCATAGGGAAAGAAGCACTATGGGCACGATCTCGGCAATGGACGCACCGGCCACGATCACTTGACCGGCTCGGGATTCCACAACTCCCGCGTCCTTCAGAACCGGGAGGATGATTCCCAGCCCGGTTGCCGACAGGATCACAGCCACCAGCACCGGTGACCGAGTGAGCCCCACTAGGCCTAGCGTGACACCCACTAATGCCGCGAGAGCGAACGACACCACGAAGGCCCCCGAGGCGCGGCGCAAGAGTGGTCCCCTTAGATGCTGGACGTCAATTTCCAGTCCGGCCAACAAGAGTAGGAAACTCAAGCCGATCGTCGACAACACTTGAAGCGCGTCGTCCATGCGCACCCAGCCAAGCATTTGCGGACCGACGATGACCCCTACGAGGATTTCGAGCACGATCGCCGGCATTGGCAGCCGAAACACCCGCACACTGAGCGGCGAGAGTAAGGCGACGACCGAAACAATTGCCACTGAGGTCAGCGAAACGATGGCAAACCCTTCCGACTCGGAACGAACAGCGGTCACAGACCCGTGCTGAGTGCCGCCTGACCACGACGCCACCGACTACCTCCATTAAGGCTGGCGAATGGCGCTGCTCATAGTGCATCGTAATCTGCCTACGGTCGGGCGGCCTGCGGATAATGTACCGCAGAGTACAGTTTAGCCGCCATGTTGCCCCCGCAAACGACGTCGGAAACGCCGACTTGTACTGCCGCTCGACGGGAGGACTGGCACCCTCGTCGATCGCCTGGCCAATGCTGCAAGCACGTCCACATTTCTGTTCATCCCCGGCACCCGCTAGGCCCACCTGCGGCGGATCATCGGGCGCGGCGCGGAAAGCTCACCGAGATGCGATCGGCTCACGTCAGCTGCTGCGGTCAGCAATTCGCGAAGATCGAACATTGGTCACGAACGTGGGACGGACCCCCGGCGGTCGAGTTCTGAGACAACACGCAACTCAACAGTTCGCAGGTCAACATTGCTCACGAAGCGTAAGAAGTCACAACTGCGGGGTCCGCCGCCATATAGCACCCCGGCGCTATCCGCGACGGTGAAGCTCTTCACCAGTGGCGTTCGACCGCAACACACGTGTCCGGGCATTACTGCGCTAACACGCGTCACTACAACGCTTTCTAGCCCTTAAATGCTAGTTTTATCAGGATGACATCGATGCCGATTGGGCCGCGCCAAGTCAGTAGCCTGCGTCGGGTGACCATTCCCACCCGAACGTCGGTGCGGGTCGGAGTGCGGCCGGGATCGTGGGTTGTGGTCAGCGCTTCTCGCCGTGACCGAGGCGTACTGGTCATCCGCTCCACCGACGAGCCGATTCCTGGGTATGGCCTCAGGGACCCTCGACGCGCCCGCAAAGTCTCAGACAGCGGCCAGCTCACGCTGCCGGCGTCACTGCTTGATCAGGCGGGTATCGCCGTGGGTGGTTGGGTCGCGTTCACTACCACCGGTGTCGATCTGCGGGTGTTCGCCGCTGAGCGTGTTCGTGGGCCCAGGACTGGCCGGCGATGACCGACGGTCCCGGCGCGGCGGCTGGCAAGGACGTCAGGCAGGATGGCCCGATGCTTGGTGCTGACGTGACACCGCAGACACAGGATGCGCAGCTGGCTGTGGTGGAGCGTGCGGTGGCCAGCATCGTCGGTACCGTGGTGGCGCTGCCGGTTACCGAACTGTCGGGATGCCGGGGTTATCCGCTGATCCGGTGGTCGGCGGCGTTGGACGATCGCCTGGCCGGGGGGGTCGGCCCGGTTCTGGATCGGCCAACATTGTCGCGGTGGGAGTCGGCTACCGGTGCCGGCGGCGCGCCGCCGGCACCGCTGCAGATCGTGGGGGTGGCCTCGTCGGCGCCGTGGCGGCAGGCGGTCACCGCGGCGCGCCAGCTGCGCGGATTCGGCGCCGGATGCGTGTTGACCGGGAAGCGGCCTGCGACGATCAGACTGTCAGAAGCCGACTATGCCGGGGTCGGCGTTGTCTACGTCGGCCAGCACGGTGACCCCGAGGTGTTGGTGCGTGGCGACCACGACACCCGGCGGGCGCCGCGCATTGTCGCCACGCGGTACTGGGAGGAACGTCTGCTGGCGCACGCGCTGGCCGTCGGGTGTGTCAGACTCCTACAGCCGACGGCGATACCCGAACCCACTGCGCCAGTGAGTCTTTGGGAAGCCACAGCCCGTCAGTGGCCTCACTGACGGTGAAGTGCTCCAGTTGGGCTTGTAGACACAGTTGGGTCCATGCCGCCGGCGCCGACAGCCCCGCAGAGACCGCGGCGGTCAGGGCGGCGCCGATGTCGCCCAGTGCGGCCACCGAGTGCTTGAACGCCGCGTCGGCCGGGACGGAATCAGAGGCGATCCAAGTCAGGTCGCCACCGGCGCAGTAGGTGCAGTCGCACCGCCAGGCAGGCAAGCTCGGATCTAGGCGGTAGCTGTTCTCGAAGCGGCTGTTGAGGAAGTAGCCCAGCAGCGCAGGGATGAAGAAGGAGAGATTTTGCGCGCCTCCTCCCCCGTTTCGAAGTGGGTAGATGTGCCGGTAGGTCGAGGTGGTGCCCACGGCGGCTCCCGCGGCGCCGTGGGCTATCGCGCCCAGTGCGGCGGCATCGGAGCGCAGCAACAGCACCGGGGTCTCGGCGCCCAAAATTTCGACGAGGCCCTTGACGGCGCCGGGCTGGTCGAACGGGTCCTTCTCGTCTTCGACCATCAGCGCCACTGGCGTGGAGTGTCTATCGATCAGATCTTTGACCGTGCTGGCTTCGTCGACCACCCAACTGCCGGCGAGCGGCAGCGCCACGATGACCCGCGGACCTAAGGCGGCACCGCGTTGCAGCGTGGCGGTCAGACCACCGAGATCACCGTCAGCGCAGTATCCCGAATCGGTCAGGGCCCACGTCAGACCGTGATAGTGCTGGAAGCTGATCCAGTCTCGCTGCGGGGCAGCAGAAGCGAACTTGCGGTTCTTTCCTGTGTAGAGGCTGGCGTCGATGAGGATGTCGGCGTGCGGGGCGTGTTTGCGGGTGTAGTGGATCGCCCCCGCCGCGTCGGGCCGGGCATACGCGCGCCGCTGCGGGTCCACCGCGTACACGACGCCCACGCCGTGTGTGTGCACCAGCGAGGTCGCCGCGACGGTGCGATGACACTCGGCCTGCACCAGCAGGTCTGAGGTGAATCCCGCAAGCGGGCGGGCAGAGATCCGGCACGGCGGCGACGATGCCGGCAGTTCAGTATCGCCGGGAATGTCGGTCATGGCGCCACCACTCTCAGTCGGGTGCGGGGTGAATCATGTTGACCGACCAGGTAGTTGCGGGTGAATGCGTCGTCGGTCATGACCGCTGCCCGCGCGAGATCGTGCACCGAGTAATCGTGGTCGGTGACGTGCACGTCGATCACCGAGTTCAGGGTCCGCGGAGTCTCACCGGGCAACGTGCCCGGTTCGACTGTGCGCCAACCCAACCGCCCCAGCTTGATCTGGAATTCCCGGTACTGGCGCTCAGAGATCAGGTCGAGGTCATAGGCGCGGCGGATCAACGCCGCGATCGAGATCCCCCACTGCGCCTTCAGCTGCATCAATCGGGGAAACTCCGCGGTGGTCAAACCCGTGAGCAGCGGCACGATTTCGTCTGCAGGTGCCAAGAACTCCGCGGCGAACCGATCGGCCTCGCGTTCCTGATAGTCACCGGGCACGCTGTGCATGACCAGGTGCCCGGCCTCGTGCATGGTGGTGAATCTCTGTCGATCAGCGGGCAGTCCACGATTGAGCACCATGATGGGGGGGCGATCAGGGTCGTGCGGCCAGGTCGAAACGGCATCCTGTGCCGTAGTGCCCAGCGGGCGCATCACCACGATCACACCGACGGCTTCCAGCAGTCCCACCACGTTGGCGATCGGACCCGACGGGACCCGCCACCGGATCCGCAGCTCCCGCGCCACTGTTTCCGGCGTCCCAAACTCGTCGATGTCCATGCGCTCCAGCCGCGCCTGCGGCACGATCTCGATGCCGTGCAGCAGGCCCTCCACCGAGACCCGGGTCAGGTGGGTGATCGCCTCGATGCGGCGCTTGGTCGCCGCGGTCATTTTGGAGTGGCGTCGGCGATGGTGCAGACAGGTGACTTCCAGCCCCTGAACGGGGGTGTCGTCGACGAGTAATTGCGGGGGGCAATCCAGCGCGGCCGCCACCGCGGTGAGGTGCTCTCCGCGCAAATCCAGCAACCCGGATTCAACTTTGGAGACGAAACCCTGGCTGACGCCGGCGGCTTCGGCGAGGTCAGTCTGTGACCACCCCCGCGCTTCGCGCACCAGCGATACCAGGCGGGGATGAGCGACGACCTCGCTCACCGAACTCCTGACTGACCGTCGAGGCGTTCACGCACCACGGTGCGTGCCGACCGGATGATCGGCGCCGACAACGGAACCAGCGGGAGCTGACGCGCCGTCGTGGCGCTTCGCGGCAGGGCGAAGGAGTACAACGGCTCCTCACCGAGGTGACAGACCAGATGGGTGCCGGCCAGCCTCGTACCGCTATCGTCCACGACGTAGCCCGCGGTGAGGATGGTGGCTTCGGGCGCACCTGGCAAGCAGGGATCACCGAGGTGATAGGCCAGGCGGGTTTGACGCTCGGTGTCTGACGGGCACACCCGCAGCTGCGCGGTGAGCCTCTTAAACCGCAGCTGCACGCGGCCACCCTGAAGGCTGACCCACGGGCGGCCGTAGCGATCGGCCACCGCCGCTCCGGCAACACCGGCGAACAACCGGTGCGCCGGGGCGCGCACGAAGTCGGTGACCAGCATGGCCCGAGTCGCCGCCCCCGCCCGGCCCAAAGAAGAATCAGGCTGGTCGCGCAGCAGCTGATAGTCACGCCAGGCACTGTGCAAAATCTCGCCCAAGCGCGGCAGATGCGGGCGCACCACCGGCAGCATCGCGGTCGCACTCACCGGCGGGTCAGCGAAGTCGTCCATCCGGGACTCCCTTTCAGGTCGGTATCCGCAACCTACCACCGACTTATCGGATCGGCATATTTGGACACGCAATTACCGGGCTGTTGGAGTTACAGCAGGAGGCCCTGCTGAGGTTCCTCCCCCAGAGCATCCAGAGCCTGGCCCAGTTCTTCCCGCGACCGCACCGGACGTGCGCCGGCCTCGATCAGCAACCGGTTGCCCGCCGGCGTCTCGTCGCCGAAGTTAAGCACGAAGACCGGCCGAGCACGTTTGAGCGCGTCACGGCCGGCGGCCAGGGTGCCGCCTTTGTCTCCGGCCTCGATGACGACCAACGCTCGGCCGAGGCCGAAGATCACGTGATTGCGCGCCATCGCCGCGTACGACGCCCACGCTTGTGCGGGATGAAATTGGGAGACGACCAGAATGCGTTGTGGGTCATAGGCTTTGGTGAAGTCACGTTTGATGCGGAACCGGTTGATTCCCTCAGCCAGCACGATCACCGTGGTGCCGCCGCGGTCCAATGCGGCCAGATGAGTCTCGGTGTCGACACCTTTGGCGTACCCGGACACGACCGCCAGGCCACGCGCGCTGACTTCCTCGCCGCAGGCACGGGCGGCCTTGAGTCCCAGCGGGGTGGCTCTGCGTGATCCGCACATGCCTGCCGACGGCGTGGTGAGCAGATCGAGATCGCCCGAGCAGAACAGCGTCGCCACGACCGGGCGCCCATTGACGATCAGCGATGACGGAAAACGACCGTCGTCGAGGTTGATCGCCACCACGCCCCGCTGCGTGAGGTCATCGGCCTGGCGGGACAGTGTGTCTCGCGTGCTGGTGTCCAGGACGTCCCATTCCCGGCTCACCAAGTCTTTGCCGGCCTGCAGCAAGGCGGCGATCGTCTTGGCGGGCGTGCGGTAGCGCTCCAACGCCACCAGCGCCCGCAGGTTCGCGTCGAACGCTGCCTGCTCAGCCACTGATGGTCTTCGCGGCCGCGATTCCGTACACCGCCGTAGCGCCGGCCTTCCGGGCGGCCAGCGCCGTTGCGCGCATGGTCATCCCAGACTTATACACGTCGTCGACGACGATGCAGGCGCCCTCGACCATGGCGGGCAGCACGAACTGTCCGTCCAGGCCGACGGCGGCACCGCCGCCTTTTCGGGGTTCCCGCGCCGGTCCGGTGGTGCTGATCAGCGTCTTGCCGGCCTGTTCGGCGACACCGGCGGCGATGTACTCACCGACGGAGTTGCCGTCACCCTTGGAACCCGGGACCGACACGACAAACGGCGCAGCCCGCAACGCGGGATGGCGTTCGACCACCTCCGACAGCAGCTCGATGAGCCGGTTCGCCGACGCTCTTTGGATCCGCGGGTTGCTGACCCAATATTTCGCCTTCTGGACCAAACCGCCGGCTACGGTGTTTTCCCAGTCAGTCGAGGCGACCGTCGGGTCGAGGATCTTGTACCAGTCCAGTGTCACCGCCAGATCGAGGTGGTCGTCCTCGGTAGGCAGCACGAGCACCTCTTTGAGCAGATTGATGAGGCGTTGGGCCCCCTCGGGATAGCCGGTGGGCCAGTGCAGGCAGGTGTCGTAGTCGGCGGCACGGGCGGCCGGGAGCGGGGCGAGCCTGTCGAACCGATCCGCGAAACAGTGCTCGATGTGGGCCACTGGCAACCGGGGCGACTTCAGATAGCTGCGGGTCCAGGTCGGGCCGGCCGCGCTGGGTCGGGCGTAGAGCACCGCCTCGATCCGGCAGGGCTCCTCCATGGCGCGTCTCAACGCGTCCAATCCGATCCGCATTTCGATCTCCTTCTCCATCCGCCCGGGGATGGTCGCTGGCCGTGGCGAAGACCTGGACGGAGGGATCTTCGGGTCGCAGACGGTGGGGTCAGCCTTTGGACCGACGCGGGTCGTTGCCCGGTGCAATGGTGTCCTGTGCGCGGATGGTGCCGTTGCGTGCCCGCACCTGCATTTCGCCGCCGCCGTCGTTTCCGAGGATGGTGCGGGCCCGAGCGATGCCCTCGGCCTGGGTGCTCACCACCTTGCTCGCCCGGGCAGCACCCGGCTTGCGGATCTCCCAGTTGCCGTCGTCGCGGTGCTGAACGACACGCTTGTTGGTTCCCATCACGACCTCGCTTTCGAAGATCCGCCCCGGTCCGCACCGCTGAGAGGCGGCGGCACCGTACTGCTGCGGCCCACCATACCAGAATCTTGTGAGGGTTGATTAATGTTGTATAATAATCCCTATGGTTGATGAGGGCTTTCTGCGGGTGGCGGAGGCGGCGACTTATCTCGGGGTGTCCGCCCAGACGTTGCGGCGCTGGGATCGCGACGGCACCTTGCCCGCGTTGCGGCGCCCCGGCAGTGACTACCGCTATTACCGGCGCGCTGACCTGGAGCCGTTTCGGCTGCAGTACCGCCGCGCCCAAGAGGCCGCGGCGGCCGGCGCCGACAGCAGTGTGTTCGCCACCGCCAACGCCGACATTGAAGCCAATGCCGCGTTGCGCGACCCGCAGCGCGACGCCCACCGCGCGGTGCGTGAGCACTTCGCCGCCAACGCCGCGCCGGCGATCGTGCAGATCCCCGTCGGGTGCGGCAAGACCGGCATCATGGCCACGCTGCCATTCGGTATCGCGCGCGGCCGCACGCTGGTGATTACCCCGAATTTGACCATCCGCAAAGGCGTCGCCGACGCGGTGGATATCACCAGCCCGCAATGCTTCTGGACCAAGTGCCGGGTGCTGTCGGACTTCACCGCCGGGCCCTGGATGGCGGTGCTCGACGGGCCCAACGCCAACATCCACGACGCGATCGAAAGCGATTTCGTGGTGTGCAACATCCAGCAGCTGGCCAGCCAAGCCGACCGCTGGTTGCCCCAGTTTCCCGCAGACTTCTTCGACATGATTCTGGTCGACGAGGGACATCACGCCGCGGCTGAGAGCTGGCAGAAGGTGTTCCGCCGCTTCCCCAACGCTAAGGTCGTCAGCCTGACTGCGACGCCGTTTCGGTCTGATCAGCAGCAGCTGCATGGCGAGGTCGTTTACCGGTACCCGTTCACCCGGGCGATGATCACCGGCTACATCAAGCAGATCCACTCCCGCAACGTCGCGCCCGCGGAGCTCTACTTCACTTACCGCGACGACACCCGCCGCCACACCCTCGACGAAGTTCTACAGCTGCGCGAGGAAGCGTGGTTTCGCCGCGGTGTGGCGCTGAGCACCGAGTGCAACCGCCACATCGTGGAAGCCAGCATCCAGGCGTGTAACCGCATGCGCGCCCAGACCGGCATCCAGCACCAGATCATCGCCGCGGCGTGCTCGGTCGACCACGCCCGTCAGGTCGCCGCGCTCTACAACGAGTGCGGGTACCGTGCCGCTGAAATCCACTCCGACATGGATGAGGACGACCAGGACGCCGTCATCGAGCGGCTGCGCCAAGGACAGCTGGACTGCATCGTGCAGGTGCAGATGCTCGGCGAAGGCTTCGATCACCCCCGCCTCAGCGTCGCGGCGATCTTCCGCCCCTTCCGCAGCCTGGCACCTTACATCCAGTTCGTCGGACGGGTCATGCGCGTCGTGCAGGAAGGCGCCCCCGAGCACCCCGACAACCAGGGCCACATCATCTCCCACGTCGGGCTCAACAATGACGCCCGCTGGGCGGAGTTCCGCGAACTCGATCTCGACGACCAAGCTCTGGTGCACGGCTGGGTGGCCGGCAACACCGACGCAGACGGGGACGGCGACGGAGATGGCGAGCCGCGCGCTCGCCGCTTCGACGACGGCATGCTCGTCGACAACGAGATCCTCACTGACTTCGTCGAGCACACCTACCTCGACCCCACCGATGACCGGGTCCTCGACGAGATCCTCAACCGCGAAGTCGCCCCCGGGGTTCGACTGGCCACCTTGGTCGACCGCGAGCGCCTGCGTGAGCAACTGATGGCCCAACAGGCGGCCGCCGCGGCGCCTGCCCCGCAACCGATTCCGGTCTCTCCGCAGCGCCAACGGCAATCGGCGAGAACCCGGGTCAACGAACGGACCAAGTCGGTGGCCAACCGCGTCCTGTCCGACTTGGGTCTGCCCCACCGCGGTCACCAGCTCATGGCCGTGACCGGCGGACGCCGCCAACACAACTCGGCCATCGTCATCCGTCTCCTGCACGCCGCGATCAACGAAGCCGTCGGCATGGACAACAACACACGAGCGGAGTGGACCCGGGAGCAGATGAGCACCATCTTCGAGCGCATCGACGACATCGCCGACACCGTCCGCGACACCCTGCAAACCCAATTGTCCCCACGCGGGTAACACCCCGCACCGTGCCCTGAAGGAGTCGGCATGCCTACCACCAAAGCGGTCCTGCGCCACATCCGCGTCGAAACCCCGCGCACCAACCACGAACGCCCGTGCGCTGCCCACAAGAAGGGTAAGAAGGCCCACTTCATCCTCGCCGGCGACACCCACCTGGTTATCGTCGAAAACGACAAGGCGATCAGGTACTGCCCGCCGGCGGCGGCCGAAATCCTGGACCTCGCGCAACAGGACCTCGACGCCCTGCGCCAACAACTCGGTACCTGACCGCCTCGCGGCGATCCGGACCATCAACCACAGAGCAATACCGATCACCTGACGAAAACACCTGGGAGAATTGACGATGAATTATTTGACGATCCTGGACACCGTGGAAAACAGCCTGCCGGAGCACTGGACGGAGGTGACCGACGTCGTCACCGACGATGGCCATCACAACGTGTACGTGTTCCACGACGACGCCGCCATCACCCTGGCCTGGGGCAAAGACCACCGTGACGGGCAGCCATGGACCGAGGCGTGGTCGCAGGCCGGCGGATTCCCGGACAACAAGATCTACGGTCACTGGTTCGACATCCGCTACCACGGCGTGGTGATTCACCGCGACCTGCTCCTCAGCGTCGACGGCCACCGCGGCGAGCTGCCTAGCGGCCAACCAATCAGCGAGAAAGGCAAAGGCATCATCGGCATGCGGGTGACCGAGCCCGAAGCCCGACGCGCCCGACTCCTCGACAGCCTGGTCCACGGCCCCAGCTCACAGTTCGACCGGTACTTCGCCAGCGCCAACATCCAGTACCGATGAACAACGACCAGCCGCCCAAGTCTCTACCGCTGAACTGGGATCCGCGCACCGAACAGGAGCTGGCGCACTGCGCCCGCAACGGGCTTCTGGAAGAGACCCACCGTCTCGACATCAAACGCGAACTCGAGTCGGGAAACTCGGCGAACAAGAAGTTGGCCAACGACATCGCCGCGTTCGCCCTCGACGGCGGCATCATCGTGATCGGAGTCGACGAGGACACCTCACCGCCGAGCCTGTCACCAGTCGCGCTGGACGGGCTGGCCGAACGCATCGAGCAGATCGCCCGCATGCGGGTCGAGGAAGCCGTCCAGATCCGCACCACCGAAATCGAATCCACCACCCGCCCCGGACACGGCTATCTCGTCGTGCACATCCCGGTCTCCCCGCGAGCACCACACATGGCCGACGGCCGCTACTACGGCCGCGGTGACAAGACCAACCGCGTGCTGTCCAACACCGAGGTGGTACGACTACTGGACCGTCGCCTCGCCGACCGGCGCGACCTGCGCGCCGAGGCCAGCGCGATCCGTACCGACCTCGTCGGCGCCGACGCCCCACTGTTCGTGGCCGTCGCCGACCCCCTCGGGGCACCCGAGGAGATGCTGGTAGCGTTGACCGAAGATCCGCAATGGCCCTCCACCGCAATCGAACTCATCCACGCCGCCGTCACACGTGAACACCAGCAGTACGCGCCGACATTAGCCCAAGCCGGCGGTTTCGCCCGGCGCGCCGACGGAGTCGCGGTCACCACCGGAATGGCGAACGGCGCCCGATTCGAGGGCAAGGAGTACGCCGCCGAAGTCGTCTTCACCGAATCCGGACGACT
This sequence comes from Mycobacterium sp. SMC-16, assembly GCF_046250085.1. NCBI lineage: Bacteria > Bacillati > Actinomycetota > Actinomycetes > Mycobacteriales > Mycobacteriaceae > Mycobacterium > Mycobacterium sp. SMC-16. The sequence continues at coordinate 1,974,560 of NZ_CP176427.1, read as the reverse complement.
CATCCTGGCTTCCGAACGCGCCGTGGCCACCTGGTCGTTTGGCAACGTGATGCCGCCACCCCCGGATGCCTCCGTTGTGTTCGAAGCGCTGATCCTCGGTCACTTGAGTCTGCTCGCCCGGCTCGCGGCAGCGGTGTCCCGGCGCTGGGGCTTCACCGGCAGCTGGCGCCTAGCACTGTCGATGAACGGGCTGCGCGGCGCACAATCGTTGACATTGGCTGAGGAAAGGTTCGGCGAGCGAGGCACGGTCTACACCGCAGACCTGTATGAACGGGTGACCGAAGCCTCCCTGGAAGACCTCGGCGACAATCCTCAGCAGATCGTCGCCGCGCTGGCCTCGCCGCTGCTGCGCAGCGTCGGTAGCTACCCGAGATGGGCCAACCACCTCAACACGTCGACCACCGGGTGACATTCTGTCGGCCACCCGGTGACAATCTGATGAGGTAACGCCGGTGCCCACGGGGCTGTATCCAACTGCCACACAACGGGTCCACCACGGCTTGCCTCACGAGCGCATCCCCCAATAGACCCCCAAAGGGCACTTCGCGGCGGCTCACGGCGAGGGCAGTCGGATGCCGCACGCGGGGCACCAGCGGGGTGGTGTGCCGAGCGCGGCCTGGATCGCTGTCAGGGCGTCGAGGTGATGGATGCACTCCCGTCGGGTGAGGTGGGTGCGGATCATGTCCACGATGAACTGTGCTCGCTCCAGGGGTGTTGTCCCATAGTTTTCGGTGTCGGTGGTGCCGGTGGCGATGACGTCGCCCCCCTGCAACTCGCGCTCGTGGTATCGGATCGCGCCGTCGTCGCCAGCGCCGGTCACAGTCCGAACGAAACGGCCGCTCGGTCGTAGATTGAGCTCGATGTACCACTGGTCGTGGCGCTCGCGAAAATAGAAGCTATGACCATCGATTTCACCGCGCCACTGTTCGGGAGCCAGGCCGCCGTGGCTGTGCACAAGGACGCCCGGCTGCCGTGCGAGCCAGACCTGCAGTTCGGCGTCGGCGGCCTGCTCCGCGGCGGTGATCCGTTGGCCCTCAGGCGATTGCCAGAACCGCGCAATGCTCTCGCGCCACTGGTTCACGGCGTGACGACGGGCCTCGGGTGTGCGTGAGCAGGGACAATCGAATCCGTAGTCGTGCAGATCGCTTTCTGGCAGTCGAGGATGGCAGGAACAATGGCAGCGGGCTCCGCTGTCGATGTAGCGCCACACGGTCAGCGCGTCCAGCGTCGCATCGGCGAGTTCATCGGGAACTGCGACACCGAGCTGGTCGAACATATCCGTCAGATGTTCGCGGTAGCGGGAGCGCGCCTGGCTGCGGTGACGTTCGACGCGTTGTCGGTACTCGGCTTCCACCATGGCGGGGTTGCTCGCGCAAAGGTCGGAATCCTGGTTCACAGCGATCGAGGGTGACACGCCCAAAGCCGTCATGTCGACCGATTTTTTCGACGTCCAGGCATAAAGGAAGGATTCGCCGAGCTGGCGGCTCCACCCAAGAGCCAATGAACAGCGCGCGATACGGCTGGAATCTAACCCCAACCGGCTCGAAGGAGTAATCCTGTTGACCCCCGCCTGCCGGCAGCGAAAGACAAGACCCTAGATGACCACCCACCATTTCACCGCGAAATGCTCGTGCCACGATGCCCGTCGAGAGTTATGTGGCGACTGCGGCGACTGCGGCGACTGCCTCGTCGAGGGTAGGGACCACGGTCACGATGTTGGTGACACCGGTGAGCTTCATCGGACGGCTGGTGGCCGGACCGTCGGCCACGACGGCGAATCCGATTCGCGGGGCCAGGTCAGTGGGCTTGCACCAGTAGTCCCATGCCGACGGAGGCCAGAAAGTCCACGGCGCTGAGGTCGACGATTACCGCGCGGGGGGGAGGCGGCCGTTGCGGTGAAACGCTGTTTCGAGCTGCGGGGCGGTGAGAGTGTCGACCGTTCCGCTGACTTCCAAGACCCTTATGTCATCGACGTGGCGGTCCCGGATCGTGCAATCTGCCGCGGCTGCGTGGCCTGTCGGATCGGGCTGGCCGGTCATGGTCGCCCGACATCTTGGCGAAAGAGAGCAGATAAGCAACTCCAACGAAGGGTTTTGCCGTCGACACGCCGGTGTTGGTCAACACCAGCACCGGCGATGAAGTTCGAGGGTCATTATCGAGGACTTCGGGCCGACCGCCGGCCACGGTGTTTACGTCGGCGACGAGATGATCGTACCGGCCGCCCGCAGATGGGCGGTCCTACTCGACGACGGCCGACTAGTTTTGTCGACAGCCGCCAGCTCGCCGCGATAACGGGCTAAGTCATCAGTGCATGGGGCGAAAGGGCTGCTCCCCCCGCGGTATTGCCGACAAGGATGCGCCGAGAATGTCGCTACATCTGTAGCACGACGTCGGCAACGGCTGCGCGAAGCGCCGGTTCTAGGAAACGCAGGGCGGATATGAGGCTGCTGAAACTCAATTGCGGTTTCGCCCGCCAGGCCGAAACCCGGGCCTGCCGCACGCCCCGGAAGCTGCAGCAGTGTGCATCTCATATGTCGCCGCGGTACAGATTCCCGCGAAGACCCCGGCGACATGGATGACGAATCCGGGTACTGTCCGGACGCGTGGCAGTCAGGTGGAGTTGTCGTCTCTGATCATCTTCTTGACGAGTTCACGTGAGGCGCTTAACGCGTCCTCTGCCTCGATGCGCTGTATGCGTTCAGCTTCGACTCGTGCGTTGAGTTCAGTGACCTGAGATCGCAGGGAGTCGTTGTCGTGGTGGAGTTCGTCGATCTCGCGTCGAAGCGAAGCCGCGTCTCCGAATTCGACCTCGGCGCCCAGCTTTTCGCGCAGAGCGCGTCGAAGCTGGGCAACCTCACTGCGCAGCTTGTCGTTCCGTGTCTTCAACAGCAGCACCTCCGTGCGAGGCACGGGCGCCGCGGCGGGTCGATGGATGGACCGCAGCGGCTGTGCCCGCCCGATATCGATATCTTCTCGGACGCCGGGTGTATAAACCAGCGATCGTGAGACGCCGGCGCGGCGTGCCACTGCGGCGAAGGTGACGGTGGCGCCCTCGTCGATCATGGCTTGCAGCGCGGCCCGCACCCGTTGCCGCTTGTCACGCGAGTGCTTGTGCTGTGCGGCCGCCAGATGCGGGGGCCGTTGACGGCTGGGTTCGGGTGCGGTCGTCATCGGGGGTCCTCGGATGTAGTGACCGGTTGAATTTTCAGCTGCGGGCGCTGCCCGGCGCGGATGCGCCGCATGATGGTTGCCGCCTCGAGAAGGTTGTTGCGGTCGTCCTCGCTCATGGCGTCGATCCTCTTCTTCATTTCCGCCACGATGCGGAGGTAGCTGGCGATTTGGCCGTCGATGGACTGCAGGACGTAGGGTTCGACCTCCATGGCGAGGGCGTGTTCATAGTTTTTGCGAAGGTCGTGGATCTCCTGCTCGATGGCCACCAGGTGGGAGGCGTCGGGTCGGTAGAAACCGCAGCCCGAGCATTGGAATCGAATCGGGCAGGTCTGGCCACCTGATTTGACGTTGGCTGGTTCGGTGCAGTTGCCGTACGGCACTGCGAGCGACCGTAATTGGTAGGTCGATGCATCGACCGGCGGGCGGGGTTGGCCTAGGTGGTTGAACGTGTGCTGGGCGACCTTTGTAATTGCCGAGCGTTTGCGTTTGTCACTGACCCGGTAATAGACGCCGACCGTATCTAGGCCATCATGGTCGAGCAACTCGGCAAGGACTTCGATCTCGGTGCCCGAGTCGGCGTGCCGTTGCGCCCAAGTGTGACGAAAACTGTAGGGATAGATGTTGGACCGATCAAAATCAATCTCGTTGCCGTCGGAGTCGACGATGCCCGACCCGATGAACGGGATGCTTTGAACCCAAAGTCGCAACGTGGCAGCGAAATACCTTGGATGAAGGTGGGGCTCCGCCGCGACCTCACTCACCGCCGGAAACAGGCACGGGCGTGAGGCTTTTGGGATGCTCAGCGCTCCACGCACAGACAGCCACTCCTGGACTTCTCGGGCCAGAGCAGCTTCGATGGGAAGATCGCGGCCCGGTCGGCCCATTTTATAGCTGTACCAACGCAAGACGGGTTCATCGGCGGTTCCGCCGATGCAGTCGGTGCGGAGGGCGCAGATTTCGATCGGTCGACGACCAGTGTCCCGCATCAACAGATAGATGGTGCGGAACATGGCTCTTACTTGGGGTTCGGTCATCAGGTAGTGACGTCGGCCAGCGGCCAATAGGTCAAGATTCGCGTCGAGAGTTCTTACCACGCTGTCCGGTAATGCCTTGGTGTCCTTCGATTCACGGTTGCGCCGCTCGGCCTGGTGAAACACGTGCTTTTTGGAACGGGCGAACGTTGTGGGAAGACCAGTGATGAGTTCGAGTTGCACACCTCTTTCAACGATCTTGAAGAATACGTTGTATTTCGCCATCCGGTAGGCGCGGTTCAGCAGCCGGCCGTCGGCATCGCTTTCCTCGGCCATCCGTTTGGCGACGCGGTCAGCGTCGCGTTGTCCGAGCTGAGAAGGATCCGATCCTCGGTCCCGTCGTCTGCCCAACACTTCAGAGCCATACAGCGCCGCTCTGTACGCATCGTAAAGATAGGTAGTCGTCGTCAGATCGCGGCAGTAGTTCATTGCCGCTGTGCGCAACCATTCTTGTTCGATGAGGGTGAAGTCGACGCCCTTTCGGCGTCGCGTGCCCCGTAGCGGCGACGGGTCACGAGAAAGGCCGATCTCGACGGGATCCCAATGCAGTTGACCTTTCAGGTCGACACCCTGGAATGACCGAAACCCCTCCCGCACATCGCGGGCGAACTCGAAAACCGTTGATCGATACGACTGGGTGAGGCGGCGGGTCTCCATGTCGGCTACCTCGCTATCGGTCAGCTTTGCAAACGATTCGATCCCATACTCGACGAGTCCGTTGACGGCCAAACGGATCACACTCGGATTGAGCTTGCGGTTTCTGCTATCGCGCACCGCTAGCGCGTAGAGGATCTCGTCTATCACCAACGGTGGCAGTTGCCCTAGCCAGAACTGATTAGCGTTCAACGCCGGATCAGCGCACAGGGCCCAGTCGGCGTGGCTTTTGTCGGATTGTTCGCGCTCCCAGCGCCCATAGTGGATCGAGCACAGCGGAATTCGTGACGTCTTAGCCGGCAGCTGGCAGGCCGCAACAAGACACTCCGCTAGATCGAGCGGGGGTGGAATCGAGTGGGGCCCCCCGTGCTCGATCCACACGTTCAACGACTGGGCCACCGCGTTGGGCTCCCTTATAGTGCCCGACCGAATCCTTCGCTGCCGCTTATGCCATTGGTAGTAGTGGTAGTGACACAGGCTCTTGGTATCGGCGACGCGCGGGCATCTCCGGTCATCGCGCGTGATGACGCACCGTTCTCGATCCGGAAACGTCATCTGCTGCTTACGTGTTCGCGTCACTTTCTCGGGCACGTCAGTTCCGTTGGCGCGCAGCTTGGCTTGCCGGTGTCTTCGCATGCAATAGTCGCAGTAAGTCGTGCGCGTGGTGAGCACACGGCAGTCTGGGCAACGCGTCACGAAAGTTTGTGGGTTGTGTTCGTCACCGCAGAACACCAGCGTTTGCGCGTCCCATTCGCCAGGTCGCCACGGATCAGGAGTGTGCTCTCGCAGCCAAGCCCGCCATTGAGCGACATCTGAGTCGTCACGGACAACCTGCAACGAGGAATTGTCAATACCTGTGGATCGGCTTGTTTCAGGCGACCTCCGTTCCAGTTGATTCGGTCGGTGCCGAGTCCGCCGACGGGGTGATGTCGGTGGGTCGCTCGAGCAGTTTGCCTTTGTGGAAGATCGCGCCGGCCCGGACCAGAGCGACCAGGTGCGGTGCGTTGACGGCTCGCCAGCGGGCTTGCGCGGCGTCGATCAGCTTGTAAGCCATGGCCATTCCGGCGACGCGTGAACCCGGCCCCTTGGTCACCTTGGTCCTCAAACGTACCGTGGCAAACGTTGATTCGATCGGGTTGGTAGTGCGCAGATGGACCCAGTGCTCGGCCGGGTACTTATAGAACTCCAGCAGCACATCGGCGTCATCGACGATCTTGGCGACCGCCTTGGGGTACTTGGCGCCGTAGTCCACCTCGAACGCCTTGATCGCCACCTGCGCGTGGTCGATATCCTCGGCGTTGTAGATCTCCCGCATCGCCGCGATCGCCCCCGGATGAGCCGACTTTGGCAGGCAGGCAAGAACATTGGCCTGCTTGTGAAACCAGCACCGCTGCTCGCCGGTGGCCGGGAACACCTCACGCACGGCCTTCCAGAACCCCAGGGCCCCATCGCCGACGGCCAGCACCGGTGCGGTCATCCCGCGACGTCGGCACGACCGCAACAGATCAGCCCACGACTCGGCCGACTCCCGGTACCCGTCGGTGAGCGCGACCAGCTCCTTGCGGCCGTCAGCGCGCACACCGATCATCACCAGCAAACAGAGCTTCTCCTGCTCCAGGCGCACCTTGAGATGGATGCCGTCGACCCACAGGTAGACGTAGTCGGTGCCCGACAGATCACGGGCCTCGAAGGCCTTGGCCTCGTCCTGCCACTGCGTGGTGAGTCGGGTGATCGTCGTGGCCGACAAGCCGGCACCCGAGCCCAGGAACTGCTCCAACGCCGGACCGAAATCACTGGTCGACAAGCCATGCAGATACAGCAACGGCAACACCTCGGTCATCTGCGGCGACTTGCGCACCCACGCCGGCAGGATCGCCGAGGAAAACCGTTGCCGCTCACCAGTGTCCGGGTCAACACGTTTGTCATTGACCCGCGGCGCGGTCACACTCACCGCGCCCGCCGCGGTGAGCACCTCGCGCTCGCGGTGATAGCCATTGCGCACCACCAGCCGGTGCCCGTTCTCATCAAGCTCACCGGCATGAGCCTCGATGTAGGCGGCGACCTCAGCCCGCAACGCTGCGGCCAGCATCTGGCGGGCACCGTCGCGGACAATCTCATCGAGCAACGACCGCGACGAGCCAGCATCCTCGTTGGATGAATCCGCATCGTGAACTACCGTGAGCATGGGCGTACCTTCCCGAACCAGCGCGCCAACGCCGGCTCTTGATCAGACCTTCGACATTCAGATCATCCTCGGGAAGGTGCGCCCTTTCCTACGCCGCCTCGCCGAGGCTCATCCACAGGTTCTGATCATTGCTCCCTGCAACCGAGAGGCCGTAGATCGGGCTCGTGCCGTCATTGCCGCACTCGCTGAACCCGCCACGACGCCCGCTCCACTGCTTCTCGTAGCCGCTTACTCCGCGGATGCAAATAGATCTCTGTCGATTGAGGGGCCGCGTGACCGAGCAGTTCCTGCACCACATCTCGATCCGTACCATGATCGAGCCAATGCGATGCGCAGGTATGGCGCAAAACGTGAGGAGTGACCCGGTAGCCAACCCTGGTTGAGATCGCGTCAAAGATGTAGCGAATGGCGTCATAAGACAGCGCATCCCCTAGTGGCTCGCGGAACGTGTTCACAAACACCATGTCCGAGTGATGCTCGGCAGGAATCGCCTCTACCTTCTCCAACATCATGTCGACGTAAAAGTCCACCAATTCAGCAGTCACAGGAACGGTTCTCTCATTACGGCTTTTCGCCAATGCGCCGTTCGGATTCACCCGCCTCTCGATGTGCAAGTGCGGGCCCTGCAGCCGGCAACCGGCATTGCGGCTATCGGGAAGGAAATGCAAATCATTGCGGCGCAAGCCTAGCGCCTCACCGATTCGTAAACCGGTCTGCAGCAGCAACACCACTAAGAACCTGTCCCGTGCGTTCACCGCCGCACCGGCGACCAAGTCAAGATGCTCATACTCAACAGTTCTCGGTCGGCTCTTGGCTTCCCGCAACTTCAATACGCTGGTCAACGGCTGCGTCACCAGCATCGAGTCCCGATAACCCGAAGCCGGGAGTCCAGTCTTCGGCGGTCGGACGCGAGCTTGCAACTGCCGGACAAGTTCGGGCGGCATCCAGCCCATGTGCACCGCAAAGATGCAGAAGTCCACAACACAGCGCATATGCGAGTTCACCGTGCTTGCTTTCCTCTGCCCCCCGCGTTCCAGTAGCTCATGGACTAGCTGATCGCGGTAGCCGCGCAACACGTCCCAGTCCAACTGCCGCCAATCAACCGACAATTGGTCACAACTCGACAAGAACCGAGCGATCCGGCTTGCATACATCCGCTGGGTATTTGGAGACATGTCTCGATCCCTCAACCAAAGCAGATACTCGCCCGCCTCCGGATGCTGCGTGTAGGTCCGATCCACCACAACAAACACGGGCACGGATCCAACGGAAACCGCGCGTTCATACCGGTACCGCGGCTGCATGAACCGAACGTAACCGATACAGAAGGCACTACCTACAGATTTGCATTCGACACGCCGATGCGGACTCTGCTATCGACACGCAGCGCACAATCCCTGAGACCTACAGATTCCTCGATCGGATGCGCGACATCCGGATCAGCGAGGCCAAGCATGGCGCCCCGGGCCATCGCAACTACGGCTACGAGCCGACGTTCCTGCTGCGCGGCCTCACCGAGCTGCACATCGAGTTCACCGAGGTGCGGCGATGACGGTGCAGTCGGTCCTGGAAGACATCACGAACCGGCCGGGCCACGGGGACGTCATCGCGATCATCAACCCCGCCACCGAGGAGGTGATCGCCGAATTCCGGGACGGCGGCGCCGAAGCGGTCGACGCTGCCGTGACCCGTGCGCGCGCGAGTTTCACCTCGGGGGTGTGGAGCGGGCTGCCCGGCAACGAGCGGGCCAAGGTGCTGTGGCGGGTGGCCGATCTGATCGACCAGCACGCCGACGAACTCGCCCAGATCGATTCCCTCAACACCGGAATGCCGTATTTCCAGGCGTTCATGATCATGTCGACGTGCGCCGAATCGTTCCGTTACTACGCGGGCTGGTGCACCAAGGTCAACGGCATCGCCCACGATGTGCAGCAGACCGGCGGCATCACCGGCGCCTTCACCACCATGCACGCCTACACACTCAAAGAGCCCTACGGCGTTGTCGGGCTGATCTTCCCGTGGAACGGGCCGGTGTTCAACGCGTGCACCAAGCTGGCGCCCGCGCTGGCCGCGGGGTGCAGCTGCGTCGTCAAACCCGCTGAGGAGACGCCCCTTTCGGCCCTGCTGCTGGAGCGAATCCTGGCCGAGGCCGGCGTACCGGACGGCGTGGTCAACCTCGTCACCGGATACGGCCACACGGTCGGCGCGGCGATCACCGCGCATCCCGGCGTCGACAAGGTCGCCTTCACCGGCTCCACCGAAGTGGGCAAGCAGATCGTGCAAGCCGCCGGCGGTGGCAATCTCAAGCGGGTCGCGCTCGAATTGGGCGGCAAGTCACCGGTGCTGATCTACGACGACGCCGACCTGGACACCGCCATCACGATGGCGGCGATGGGTATCTTCATCCATTCCGGGCAGGGCTGCATCAGCGGATCGCGAATCTTCGCCCAGCGAAGCGTGTACGAGAAGGTGGTCGAGGGCGTCGCCAACATCGCGAACTCGGTGAAGCTCGGTGCACCGACAGAAGACGGCGTCCTGATCGGCCCGATCATCAGCGCCAAGCAGCTCGACCAGGTGTTGGGCTTCATCGATGGGGGCCGCAGGGATGGCGTCGAGATAGTCGCCGGCGGAGACCGGCTGGATCGCAGTGGATTCTTCGTGCACCCAACGGTTCTCACCGATGTCGCGCCCACCGCGCGGCTGTACCAGCAGGAGATCTTCGGGCCGGTGGTCGCGATCCTGCCGTTCGATGACGACGACGAGGTCGTGGCCCTGGCCAACGATTCCGAGTACGGACTGGCCGCGACGGCCTGGACCAAGGACATCGGCCGCGCACACCGGCTCGCCAAACGGCTCGACGCCGGCACCGTCACGCTGAACTGCCAGATGGTGTTCGACCATTCGATGCCGTTCGGCGGCTACAAGCAGTCCGGCTGGGGGCATGAATGGGGGCGCGACGGGATCGAGAGCTTCCTGAAGACCAAGACGGTTTACACCCAACTTTGAGTACACGGCAAGGAGTTCAGATGGGATCGTTGGACGGGAAGGTCGCTTTCATCAGCGGAGCGGCCCGTGGGCAGGGGCGTAGCCACGCCGTGCATCTGGCCAGAGAAGGCGCCGGCATCATCGCCGTCGACATCTGCGCCGACATCGCGTCGAACGGCTACCCCATGGCCAGCCGTGACGAGCTCTCCGAAACCGTGGCTCTCGTCGAATCAGTGGGCGGCAAGATCGTCGCCGCCGTCGCCGACGTCCGTGATTTCGCCGAACTCAAGTCAGCGGTGGATGCCGGCGTCGAGCAATTCGGTCGCCTCGACATCGTCTGCGCGAACGCCGGCATCGCCACGATGGCATTCCGTGAGCTGACCATCGAAGAAGAACTCGAGATGTGGACCGACGTCATCGACGTCAACCTGACGGGCGCCCTGCACACCGCCAAGGCCGCGATCCCCCACATCATCGCCGGCGGACGCGGCGGGTCGATCATCTTCACCAGCTCCACTGCCGGACTGAAGGGCTTCGGCGGTTCGCAGGCCGGCGGTCTGGGCTATGCGGCGTCCAAGCACGGCATCGTCGGCCTCATGCGAACACTGGCCAATGCGCTTGCCCCACAGAGCATCCGGGTCAACACCGTGCACCCGACCGCCGTCAACACCATGATGGCGGTCAATCCGGCCATGACGGCGTTTCTGGAGAACTACCCCGATGGCGGCCCACATCTGCAGAACCCCATGCCTGTCGGGCTGCTCGAACCAGAAGACATCAGCCACGCCGTCGCCTTCCTGGCCTCCGATGCCGCGCAATACATCACCGGGGTCACGCTTCCGGTCGACGCCGGCTTCTGCAACAAGCTGTGAATGCCGGCACCGGCAGAGTCGCCGGCAAGAAGATATTGATCACGGGCGCGGCCCGCGGGATGGGCCGCAGCCACGCGGTGCGCCTCGCCGAGGAGGGCGCCGATCTCATTCTCGCGGACATCTGCGAGTCCCTCGCCGTCCTCGAGTACCCACTGGCCACGCGCGACGATCTCGACGAAACCGCCAGACTGGTGCGGGAATCCGGACGCCGCGCCGCGACGTACGTCGTCGACGTCCGCGATGCCGACGCGTTGCGCGCGGCAGTCGACGACGGCGTGCAGCAGTTGGGCGGCCTCGACGGCGCCATTGCCAATGCCGGGGTCCTCACCGCGGGCACGTGGGACACCACCACCGCAGAACAATGGCGCGCCGTGGTCGATGTGAACCTGATCGGGACGTGGAACACCTGCGCAGCGGCGCTGCCCCACCTGATCGACCGCGGCGGCAGCATCGTCAACATCAGCTCCGCTGCCGGTACCAAAGGGACACCGCTTCACCTCCCCTATACCGCGTCCAAGCACGGGATCGTGGGGCTCAGCAAGAGCCTGGCCAATGAGGTTGCCGCGCAGGGTGTTCGAGTGAACACAGTGCATCCCACCGGAGTGCCGACCGGAATGCAGCCGCCGTCCCTGCACGCCCTGATCCGGGAGACGCGGCCTGATCTGGCACCGCTTTTCTCCAATGCTCTACCGGTCGTCATGGCCGAGGCCATCGACATCAGCAACGCGGTGCTGTACCTGATGTCCGACGAATCCCGTTACGTCACGGGCCTCGAACTCAAAGTCGATGCCGGCGTCACCATTCGGTGAGCCAGAGAGGACGAGCATGACAGAGCTGGACACCGAGCGCGGCAGGCTGGCCTACGCCGAAGTCATGACGGTTGCCGCGCCACCGCAATCCACCCCGGTGGACGACCACTTGATGGACGTCATCTTCGGGGATGTGTGGCAGCGGCCGGGCCTGAGCCGGCGCGAACGGCGCTTCATCACCCTCCCCTGCGTCGCCGACGCCGATGCCGAAGATCCGTTGCGCGCGCATGCTTACGCTGCCCTCAACAGTGGTGACATCACGATCGTCGAGATGCGGGAAACCATTCTGCACTTCGCCGTATATGCCGGCTGGCCGAAGGCTTCCCGCTTCAACATGATCGTCGACCAGGAGTGGAACCGCATCCATCAGGAGCGGGGCCTGCCGGTACCCGAGCCCGAACCGCTGCTGCCGCTTCCCACTCCCAGTGACCCCGAAGAACGCCTGGCCGCCGGCGCGCAGTGCTTCAAGGACATCAACTGCCTGCCGTTCGCACCGGGCCAGGACAACCCATTCCAGGGCGCCGGTATCTTGAACTTCGTCTTCGGCGAAATGTGGCTGCGGCCCGGGCTGGCGAGAAAGGAACGGCGCCTGATCACCGTGGCCTGTGTGGCCTTCCAGGACGCGCCGTTTCCCATCGTCAGCCACGTCTACGCCGCGTTGAAGAGCCGCGACGTGTCGTTCGACGAGATGGACGAACTGATGCTGCATTTCGCCGCACACTGCGGATGGCCGAAAGCCGCACATCTGAGTCAGGTTGCCGCCGAGCAGAAACGGCGCGTGACGCAGGAGTGGGCGGCCGAGGCGGGCTGATCACCGCCACAACTTCGGCACGAGCATCGGCACGCGGTCGCGATACGCACGGTACTGCTCGCCCAGCGCGGCGATCAGGTCGCGCTCCTCGAGCTGGATTGCCACCAGGATGTACCCGGTCGTGGTGAGCGAGAACAGCAGGTGCCCGGCCGTCATGGTCGGCGTGGCCCAGAAGGCGACCACGAATCCGAGCATCAGCGGGTGCCGCACCAGCCGGTAGAGGAGCACCGTGCGGAAACCCTTGTCCGCGTGGGCCTTCGACTGCCACGCGAGCACCACCTGGCGGACGCCGAAGAGTTCGAAGTGGTCGATCATGAACGTCGAAGCGAGCACCGTCATCCAGCCCGCGGTCGCCAGTGCGTACAGCGCCACGGCAGCCGGCTCGGAATCCACCTGCCACACCACCGTGTCGATCGAGCGCCATTGCCAGAACACCAGGGCGAGCGCCGCAGACGCGAACAGCACGTAGGTGCTCCGCTCGATGGCGACCGGCACGAAACGGGTCCACCACCGTTTGAAAGCCGGCCGGGCCATCACGCTGTGCTGGACCGCGAAAACGCTCAACAAGCCGAGGTCGATGATCACCGCTTGTCCGACCGGCGCGTGGATTGCGCGGTCGACGCTGCGCGGCACGATGACATCGGCGACGAACCACATGGCGTACAGGAACACACCGAGGAATAACGCGTAGCTCACCGCGCCGTAGGCCAGCGCGGCCGCGCGGACTCCCGGTCGATCGTCGGGCCGGTGGGCGGGGTGACGGAGCACCGGGCAGCTGGTGATCTTCGGTCCGGCAACGACATCCGGCGGCGGTGTGGGGCTCATGGGAGTTCCTCTCGGGTAGTGCAGTTTTGTAGTCACCCGACGATGCGTCCCGGCTCTGCACCAAACGTTGCACCGCTATGAAATGCCGAGGTCAACGCGGTCCCCGGTAGACACACACACCTCGTGCGCCCTGCTTCCGCCGTCGGCGCGTGCCGGTCACCTGCGCCTTTCACGACTTCTTCAGCAGCGGGCAACGCCAGTCGCGCACCGTCAGTGCGACAACCCCCACTGCCAGAGGAGAGCAGCAATGAACGGAATCATCCACCTGGGCGGCGTGGCCGCCGCCGCGACGATCGTCGGCCTCGGTGCCGGCACCGCCGTAGCGGCGCCCGCGCAAACCGACGGCGCCATGCTCTACATCTGCCAAGACATCGGGAACCCGAGCAGCTACCGGATCACGGTCAAAGGCGCCTATCCGATGCAGCAGCCCGACGCGGCCGGCTACCTCATCCACATGAACGACGGCAATCATCCCGGTGGCTCCGGTCCCGGCGGGCTGCGCGTTCAGCTCAAGGCCGACAATCCCGGCAACAACTCCGACTACGACATCGGCTACGGCTTCTACCCCACGACCCAGACCACGAGTGAGGGCTATCTGCAAGCGGGCCCCGGTGGCCTCGAGTACCGGCGCGAAATGGTCGTCCCCCGACCGAATTTCAACGAGGACTACCGGCAGCCCGGGTCCGACGACGACGTCGACGAGGTCTATGCCGTCGCGACGTTCCGCGACGGTGGTGGCGGCGAACGGCGTGCCGTGACGCAGGTGATCACGCGCAATTTCGAGGTGCCGGGCATCTGCGACGGCTGCTGCCACTGAGACGCAAGGAAACGACAGTGAACAACCACTCATGGCCGGTGAAGCTCGCCGCGACCGTACTCGCCGTGTCCGCCGTTACCACCGCACCCGCGGTCGCGGCTCCCAAGCCCAGCGGCGCAACGCTTTTCCTCTGCCCTGATTTCGGGAAGCCGGGCTCGTACCGGGTGACCATCCGCGGCGTCTTCCCGATGACGCAGGCCGACGCAGAGGGCTACCTCATCCACATCGACGACAACCCGGCCAAGCCTGGCCACATGGTCTACTACCTGCAGGACGACGACGGCCATGGCCACGAGGGAGACAGCAGCATCGCCTACCTCAGAGTGCCGCACAGACATTCGGATGCCGGCGGTTTTCTCCGGGCCGGCCCCGGCGGCCTGGAATACCAGCGTGAGTTGTCGGTGCGCACCTACGACCTCGATGCCGACGGCACCAAGTGGTACGACCCCGACCGGGTCACCGGCGAAGACCTCGACGAGATCTATGCCGCGGCAACATTCATCGACGCCGACGGTGGTGCGCGGACGCAGATCAGCCAGCAGATCACCAAGGACTTCACCGCGCCCGGCGTCTGCGACGGGTGCTGTTCCTAGCCGACCGGCGGTGGTGGACATGACACCATCAAAGCAGAAGGGTCCGACAAGTTCTGCGCGTCTCACATGAAGCGGCGCAACACCGTTCGCGCGTAGTCGACGATTTCCGTACCCGTCAGCACGACGCCCTCGACGCCGTCCAACTGCGCCACCTCGGCGGCGTTGAGCGGTGGTCGCCGGCCTGCCGCGACGGCAGCCCCGTGCAGCGCCGCGGCTTCTGCGGTGGCGCCCGCCTGCAGCAGGAACCGCGCCATGCGTCCCAGGTTGTCCCACTGCAACGGAATGACTTTGGACGGTCCGGCGATCACGAACATCTCGAGTGTCACGTGGTGGCCCCGCGCTGCCGCGCGCCGGTCACCGCGGGCGGCGTGAATGGTCGCCGACTCCATTTCGGCCATGGCGATGAGCCAGGTGTTCTCCACGGCGGAGGCCAACTCGTGGGCGTCGCTGATGATCGGCAACGCATCGTCCGGCCGGCTGACGGCAAGCGCCCGTGCCAGCGCGCAGCGCGCCAGCGCCCGTCCCGTGGGGTTCCCGACGCTGTCAGCGATCCGCACCGCTTCCCGCGCGGCCGGCAACGCCGCGTCGTTGGTCTCCATCGCCTGGTATCCGAGGGAGATCCGCTCCGCCGCCAGCAGCCTCCGCAGTGGATCGGTGCCTTCGCCCGACCGGAAGAACAGGTCCTCGAAATATGCTGTGCTGGTCGACAAGTCGCCGTCATTCATCACCACGTCGGCGAGCACATCGGCCGGGTACGCGAGAAAGGACACACCCGCGGCCGGCTCGCGGCCTTCCGCCAAGGCGATGATCGTCCGCGCGTGCGCGAACTCCCCGAGTACCTGGTAGCCGCGCGCGACGGTGCCGACCGCGGCCGGAAACAACGGATGTTGGCGGTCGGCGGCCTGGATCGCCCGCTCCACCCAGTCCATGGGGTCATAACCCACCCGAAGGTGGATCTCCGGCAGCGACGTGGCCAGCCGCAGCGCCAGGTCGATGTCGTGCCTCGCCATCGCGAACTCGAATGCCGTCCGCAGATTGTCGAAATCCGGTGCGACAAAAGTCGTTCCGGCCTTGGGCAGTACCCGCTGCACCCAGGCCGCTTCGTCACGGCCGCGCATTCCCGCCGACGCGCGCTCGGCGAGTTCGACGAAGTACGTCGCGTGGCGCGACGCCACCGCGTCGGCGGTCCCGTTGTCCTGCAGGCGTTCCCGCCCGTACGCGCGCAATGTCTCCAGGACGTCGTAGCGGGTGCCGGTCGGGCCGGTGCGCACCATGACCATCGACTTGTCGACCAGGCCCATGAGCATGTCCAACACGTCATCGTCGGTGGTGCCGGCATCGGCGCACACACCGTGAACCGCGTCGAGATCGAACCCGCCCGCGAACACCGACAATCGCGCGAACAACTGTTGTTCGGTTTCGGAGAGCAATCGGTAGGACCAGTCGATTGTCGCGGTGACGCTCTGCTGCCGCGGGTGCGCGCCGCGCTTACCGCCGCTGAGCAGGCGTAACCGGTCCAGTCGGCGGGCGACGTCCCCACTCGACATCGCCCGCATCCGGGCGGCGGCCAGCTCGATGGCCAACGGCACGCCGTCGAGCCGCCGGCAGATTTCCGCCACGGCACCCGCCGGCTCGCGATCGGGGTCGAAGTCGGGCCGGCTGGCCCTGGCCCGGTCGACGAACAGCACGGCGGCATCGTCCTCCGACAGCGGATGCACCGGCACGAGGCGTTCGGCTTCCACCCCGAGGGATTCTCGGCTCGTCGCCAATACCCGCACGCCGGGACACTCGTAGGTGATCCGGTCGATCAGGGCGGCCGCGTTGGCGAGGACGTGCTCGCAGTTGTCGATGACCAGCAGCAGTTTCAGCGGACGCAGATGATCGATCACGGCATCGTCGACGTCCTGGCCGTACCCGGCCTGCACCCGCAGCGCGGCAGCGACGGCGCGGCCGATGGCCGAGCCGTCACTCAGCGGCGCCAACTCGCAAACCCACACGCCGTCAACGAAATTGCTCTCTTCGCGCGCCGCCGTTTCGAGGGCAAGCCGGGTCTTGCCGACGCCGCCGACTCCCGTGAGGGTGACGACCGGCCCGTCGCCGAACGCGGACAGCACGCGCCGTACGTCGTCGTCGCGACCGACAAGCCGGGTTACGCGCCGCGGAACGACGGGTTCCGTCGCCGGAGCGGCAGCCGCAGCGGGTTGCGCGACGGGCCGCGCGGGATCACCGTCGAGTATCTGTTGCTGGACGGCCTGCAGGGCCGGACTGGGGTCGACGCCCAGTTCCTCGACAAGCCGTTCGCGCATCGCGCGGTACGTATCGAGGGCGGCGGCCTGTCGCCCGCACCGGTACTGCGCCAGCATCAGCTGTCCCGCCACCCGCTCATCGAGCGGATGTGCCTGCAGCGTCGTCGTCAGCTCATTGAGTAACTCACCGTGGCGCCCCGCACCGAGCGCCGCGTCATTACGATCGAGCACCGCGGAAAACCGTTCGGCTTCAAGCGAACCCCGCACCTCGTTGGCCCACGGCGTGTCGATTGTGGCGAACGGCTCCCCGCGCCACAGCGCCAGTGCGGCGTCGAACTGGCCGGCGGCCTCGGCCGGGATGGACGCCGCCCGAGCCCGGGCCAGCATGTCCCGGAAGAGATGCACGTCCACGGTACGCGGATCGGCCTGCAGCGCGTAGCCGGCAGGCCCCCGGACAATCTGCACGCCATCGGCGTCCGAGAAGAGCTGACGCAGTCGAGAGATGTACGCCGCCAAAGCATTACGCGCCTTGTGCGGCGGTTCATCGGCCCACACCCGGTCGATGAGCTGATCGGACGACACCGGACGATTGACGTCGACCAGCAATGACACCAGCACGCACCGCTGGCGCGCATGACCGACGTCGAGGCGCCGGCCATCGACCAGCACCTCGACGTCGCCGAGCACCCGAAACTCCACCGCCATCGACGTACAGCGTCCTCCAAGTTTCGGCGCGACGCCCGGCAATCGCGGCAATCAGTGCCGGTGCACCACCTACCCGTTGCTGCCATTGTTGCCATTGCCGTTGTTGCCCTGGCCGCCGGTACCGCCAGTACCTTTCGGACTACCGCCGTCACCACCGTCGCCTCCCTTGGCGGTCCCGGTTTTCGTGGTGGCATTTCCGCCGTCGCCGCCACGGCCGCCGGTGCTCAGCGGGCCGCTGTTGCCGCCGTGACCGCCGCCGCCCGCTTTGGCCGCGCCCGACGTCGACGACGCCGCGCCGCCGGTTCCACCGGCGCCACCCCTGCCGACTTGTGAATTCGCGCCGGAACCGGCGTAGCCGCCGCTGGCGCTCACCCCCGCTCCGCTGCCACCGGCTCCGCCCGCGCCGCCGGTCCCGGAGAATCCACCGTCGCCACCCGCGCCGCCACTACCACCGACACCCTGACCCTGGCTGCTCGCGCCGTTACCGCCGTCACCCCCGCGGCCGCCCGTCCCGATGAATGTCCCGGCTCTGCCGCCATGTCCGCCGGTGCCACCCACCGCGGTACCGACATTGGTGGCGTTACCACCCCTACCGCCATTGCCACCATTGCCGGCTATGCTGCCGCCGTTCCCGCCGGTGCCGCCCGGATGACCCATACCGCCATCGGCCGATGACGCGTTGGCACCCGCGCCGCCGTCACCGCCGTTTCCGAACAAGCCCGCGTTGCCGCCGTTCCCCGGTCCCTGGTTTGCGGTCGCATCGCCACCCTTGCCGCCGTTGCCGAAGAGCAGTCCGCCCCGGCCGCCGTTCTGGCCCGCGGCTCCATCTGCACCGTTGCCGATCAACAGCCCGCCGTTCTCACCCGGTGCGTCGCCGTTGCTCACGAAGATGCCGACAAGCTCACCCAGAGGATCGCCGCCGACGCCCGGTTGAAGCGCCGTCGGCGCCCCGCCCCCGGCGGGCGTGCGCACCGTCGTAGCGGCGAGCAGCGCGGGACCGAAGACGAGCGCCGTGTCGCCCGCGACGCGCACCCGTGGCTCGTGGTGCGGTGGACGGCTCGCGACCACGTGCGGACCGTCGACGGAATCACCTGACCGCGGTTGCACCACAACGGGTTCCACTGACGTACGCGGCGCGGTCGGATCCGCGGAGTGCGCGGCAGCCCTGGTTGGCTCCGCTTGCGTCGCGGCCCGCACCGTCACCACATCGACATGGCGCGGCAGCGCAGATGACGCCTCCTGCGAAGCGAATGCCATTGGCAGCATGGCGATTCCAATACCCAAAGCAATTACCGGCGGACCCACCCGCCCGACTGACTTCATGTCCACCACCGTCTTCTCCGTTCCCGATCAGGTCGTTGCCCGACGAAGCCATCGGACCGGTCGACGGTCTACCGGGGCCGTTGCGCGCCGCTGAAGCAGTTGTGAAACACAGGCCGGCGAAACTGAGCCGAGCGGCCCGCTGTGCACCGCCGTGACCTGCAGATTTCAGGATTCCGTCAAGGCCACGGCAATCGAGGCAACGCATTCTTCGAGACGACCGCGACGACAGTTGCGGACACCAGACCCAGGGACGGAGAGATCATGAAGCGCTACCTCATCGAGCGGGAGATTCCGGGAGCCAGCGAGCTGACCGAGGCGGAGCTGGCCGACATCGCGACGAAGTCGAACGATGTCGTGGCGAACCTCGGCGTCCCCTATCGCTGGATCACCAGCTACGTGGCGGGTGACAAGATCTATTGCGTCCACGAGGCGCCCAGCGAGGACGCGATCCGTGAGCACGCACGTCGAGGTGGCTTCCCCGCCGACAAAGTCGCGGTGCTGGCCAACGAATTCGGCCCCGAGTCCGCCGATACCTGATGGCACTTTCGGCCCACAGCCGGCGCATAGGTGCCACACTGGCGACGTGACGACGAACGATATCTACGAGCGGCTCGGGGCGCTGGAACAGTTGGTCCGACATCTCTACGCGCAGACCGGCATCCCACTGCCCGATGTGCGGTCGATGGCGCAAACACAGGTGTCGAACCGCGTGCTCGAACTACTGGCCGCCGGCAACAAGATCGCGGCCATCAAGGCGTACCGCGACGAGGCCGGTGTCGACCTGCCGACCGCGACCCGGGTTGTCGAATCCCTTTAGGCCAAGGGAGCTTTCGCCATGCTCGCAGTCATCGCAACGATTCCGGAGAGCGGCGGACCGACGGCGGCGGCGGCGAGTCCGGCCGGTGACCGCCTGTACGTCGGAAACATCGCCAATCCGACGGTCTCGGTGATCGCCACGGTCAGCAACACCGTGGTCGACACCATCGGGCCCGGCATCGGATTACCCGGCGCCCAGCAGCTGGTCGTACACCCGGACGGTACGCGGCTGTACTGCAACAATCTGGGCGGGTTGTCGGTGATGGACGTCAGCACCAAATCCGTTGTGGCCGTGGTGCTGTCCGGCTGGGCCGGCACAGCGGCGGTTCACCCCGACGGTTCCACCGTTTATCTCGCTTCAGGCGGCGATACCGATGGCACTTCCGACCCGAAAGTCATGCTGATCGACGCCGCCACCAATACGGTGACCGGAACCATCAAGGTCGACGACGCGTACTACCTCGCCGTCAGCCCCAACGGCGCCCGCCTCTACGTCGCGGGTTACGGCGGAGACCTGATCTGGGTCATCGACACCACGAGCCACAACATCGTGAAGACCATTGACGTCGGCAAGCCGATCGGCGGATTCGTCGTCAGCCCCGACAACAGTCGGCTCTATGTGCAGGGCGACGTCAAGTTCGGTCTGACCACCAGTAATGTGACCATCGTTGATGTCGGCGCCGGCGCGGTCACCACCAGCGTCACCTTCCCACTCGGCGAAGAGCTCACCGACATCGCCGTCGCGCCCGATGGTTCGGCGGTCTACGTCACCCAACTGACCGGCGACGTGAGTCGGATCGATACCGCCACCATGACGGTGACGGATACCGTCAACATCGGGAATTACGCAGGGGCCATTGCCGTTTCGCCCGACGGCTCGCGAATCTACGTCACCAACCGGTACAACAACACGGTGTCGGTGCTCGCTCAACTGCACCTTCCGGCCGGCGGCCTCGACCTGCCCGACCTGGTCGGCAAGCTGTTCGGTGGCGCGGCCGCCGGCGGCGGCGGTTGGTTGGTCATCGGCGACCATTTCATTCCGATCCCACCGCGAGAGCCCGTGCTGCAGGCCATCGCGCGCACACTCGCGCCGCACGTGGGCAAGCCCGTGCAGAACCATGAATTGGGCCAGCGCCTGCGACGCACCCTGGCATCCGAACCCGAGGCCCCAAAAATGGCGCCCGGCACCTTCCACCCCGACGGGCACCGACCGCAGCACTGACAGCGGCGCGAACTTTGGCGATTGCTCAGCACCGAGGCAAATTTGTCGCTACCGTCAATATTGCTTGAGTTCCCTCTCGGTCAGGAGCTTCACATGCATACCCTCACAGCCCGTTTGAGCCTGCCCACCGCCGCCGCCGTCATGGCCGCAGGCGTCATCGTCGCCGCTCCGCCGCCACCGGTGTTGAGGGCCCTCCCCGCACCGGTGATACACAGCGTCCAAATGCCGAACATCCAGTTCACCGCCACCATCGCAGACATCCTGCAGTTCCCCGCGTTCAAGCAGTGGGTCGCCAACCAGATCACCGACTTCGTGACAATCGGGGCGGGACTGGCCAAAGCAGGCCAGGGCGTCGGGCAGACCATCAGTGCCATCCCGGGACTCGTGGTCACCGTCGCGCAGCAGGTTCTGGCCCGAGACTTCGTCGGCGCCCTCGGCACTGTCGAAGCCGGAGTCATCGGCGCGGTGACCGTCATCGGCGGGCCGATCCTGTTGTCCATGATAGCGCGCGACCAACGCGTGCTGGCGGTGGACCAGGCGTTGGTGCAAGCAGTCCCGGTCGCGCTGATCGGTCTCGGCACCGGTCTGCTCGGCGGGTTCAACGCTGTCGCGACCTCGGCGATCATCGCCACCCAGAACATCGTGGCGGCCCTACTGCCCATCAACATCGGCAACCTCGCCACTGCCGTCGTCGACGGCGTCAAACTCGTCGTCCAAGGCCTCAACACCGGCGCCGGCAAGGTCATCGACGGAATCGCGTTCGCGCAGAACACCATTGCCAACGCATTGGCGACCCAGCCGGCGCCGATCGCGGCCGTCACGCCGACCCCGGCAGCCGGGGTCGCGGCCACCGCAATCCCGAAGATCACCGCAACGAAGATCAAGCCCGCGGTCAAGCCTGCACCGACATCGGCCACGCCGCCGACGACGGGCACCAAAGACTTGGCAGACCCCAAAGATCCGACAGACACCAAGGATTCAACGGCGCCCGACACCGTCTCGACGACGAAGCACGACACCGACTCCGGCGCCAAGCCCGACACGACCGGGGCAACAACCAACTCGAACGCCGGCTCAGGCACGTCGGACACCGGCAGCAAGGCCGAGAAGCAGACCGCCCCGAAGAAGCCGAAGACGAAGTCCGGCAAGAAGTCCCAGGGCAAGAAGGTCACGTCGACATCGCAGGCCGCCGCCTGAGGCCCAGCACATCCGGAGGTAACTCACAGACAGCCGCAGCAATGCGAAATACGCACTGAATCAACGATATCCGCGCCTCACGGTGACCACAGGTCGCCCGCCGTTCACCTTGAGTTCGTAGTCGATCCTTACCATCCGCCCCTACTGCCGTCGCAGCCGCGGACGCGCCGAGAGCGCGCCCCGGAATTCGAAAGCAACCGGAGCACAAGGGTGATCGACACACTGGATATCGCGCTGCGGATCGCCGCCGGCCTGGGGCTCGGCGCGGCGATCGGGCTGGAGCGTCAGTGGCGGTCCCGCAATGCCGGATTGCGCACGGCTGCACTGGTCAGCCTCGGGTCGACGCTGTTCGTCATCATGGGTGGCTACACCTTCGCGGGGGAACATGCCGATCCGACCCGGGTCGCCGCCCAGGTCGCGTCCGGCATCGGCTTCCTCGGCGCCGGCGTGATCATGCAGCAGGGCGCCACGATCTCCGGACTCAACACCGCGGCCACCCT
This sequence comes from Mycobacterium sp. SMC-16, assembly GCF_046250085.1. NCBI lineage: Bacteria > Bacillati > Actinomycetota > Actinomycetes > Mycobacteriales > Mycobacteriaceae > Mycobacterium > Mycobacterium sp. SMC-16. Next base: position 1,951,798 of record NZ_CP176427.1, on the reverse strand, counting down.
GTGGGCCTCCGCCGCCATCGGCGCCCTGGCCGGCGGCGGACTGTTGATCCCCGCCGTGATCGGAAGCTGCGCGGTGATCGCCGCCAACATCTTCCTGCGGCCGGTGGGACGCACGCTGGACCGGCACCGCCGTCCGGGCGCCGAAGAGTCCTCTGCCGAATACCGGTTCGAGGTACGGTGCGCCACGACCGCCGAGCTGCACATCCGCAGCCTCATCTTCGACGCCATCTCGCACCCCAACCTCACGGTGCGCTCCATCTCCGCGGTCGATCTGCCCGACGACGAAGGGGTGCGCATCACGGCCACCGTCATCGCCGACGAACGCGACGACCACCGCATCGAGGCGGCCCTCGCCGATGTCATCAAGGCACCGGCCGTCACCGCGGTGCGCTGGAGCGCCGACGACATGAGCCCGGTCGACTAGACCGCACCCCGGCGGCCGACAAGGCCGCTACCAGGGGAAATTTGGTGGGCGCGGACGGTATCGAACCGCCGACCGCTGGTGTGTAAAACCAGAGCTCTACCACTGAGCTACGCGCCCCGCCTCGGGCACGCTACACGCCGATGGCGGCCAAGGGAAAATCAGTCGAGCGCGTTCAGCGCCGAAACCCAGACCGACTGGTCGCGCGCCTCGCCAGGCGATGTGCACTCCGCGAATCGCACGATGCCCTCCCGGTCGACGAGGAACGTGCCTCGGTCCGGGTACCCGGAAACCTCGTTGAAAACCCCATAGAGCTGGGCCACCGCGCCATGCGGCCAGAAGTCGCACAGGATCGGGAACTCGAAGCCCGATTCGCGCGCCCACACCTTGTGGGTGGCCGGCGGCCCGACCGAGATGGTCAGCGTTTCCACCGAGTCATTGCGGTACCGGGCCAGGTTGTCCTGAATCTCGCCGAGCTCCCCCGCACACACCGGGGTGAACGCCAGCGGGAAGAACACCAGCAACACGTTCCGGCCGCGTAACGCCGACAGCGTCACGGCGCGACCGTGCTGGTCTTTGAGCGTGAAGTCCGGTGCGACGGACCCGACGTCGATCATGACCGAACCCGCGAACGCAACGCGGTGGCGGAAAGCAGGCCGGTTTTCCGCCGTGTGGTTGCACTCGACGCGACGACGGCCCACCGACAACGGATTTGCCGCACAGAGGCGGCCGCACCGTCCAGCCGCGGCACAACAGCCAACCGCACTAGTGCCGGCCCGCGGCCTTCGACTTGGGCTGCACCAGGCGGCTGGCGATCCAGTCCCCGAGGTTGGCCGACGAGGTGACGACCAGCCCGGCGGTGGGCGCGGACTCGGCGATCTCGGCGGGCTGGACGTGGCCACCCTTGCCGGTTTTGGGAGTGACCACCCAGATGACGCCGTCATCGGCCAGCGGGGTGATCGCGTCCATCAAGCGGTCCACCAGGTCACCGTCATCATCGCGCCACCACAGCAGCACGACGTCCACCACTTCGTCGGAATCCTCGTCGAGAAGCTCTCCGCCGCAGGCATCTTCGATGTCAGCGCGGATGTCGTCGTCGGTGTCCTCGTCCCAGCCCAGCTCCTGGACGATCTGATCTTTGTGAATGCCCAGTCTCTGGGCGTAGTTCGGCGCGTCCGCCGCGGCCACCGGTGTCCTCCTCTAACCTGCCTGTTTGCAGCCTGTATGTGTGGAACCCAATAGTCGCATGCGACGACGATTCATTCGACGCAAGACACATCTTTGATGTGCGGGCGTTACTCGCACGCGGTCTCGGTGGCCGACTTGGCCTCATTGAACGAGTCGACCGCCGTGTTGAAATCCGAGGTCGACGCATTGGTGCTGATCGCCGTCGCCAACGACTGGGCCGCCGCCGACCAGCCGGCGAGCGCCGCCTTGAGGGTGTCCGACTGCACTGTCGTGGCGCTCTTGGTCACCGCGTCCGCGGCGTTGTGCAGCGCGTCGACCGCGGCCTGCAGCTTGGCGGCGTCGGTGCCACCGGCGTTCTCGGCGTCGACGTAGGCGTTCACGGCCTGCATCGCCGGTTTGCCGGTGTCGACGAACGTCTGGCACGCGGCCTCCGTCGCCGCCGCGGAGGCGCTCGACGAACTGGAACTGGCCGACGCAGCCGCGGACAGCGACACCGAGGTGCGGTATGCCGCGGCGCCCGGTTGGTCGACCGTCGAGCTGCCCTCGACGGACTTACTGCAGCCGACGAGCATCATGGCGGATACCGCCACGCCTCCGGATACCAAAGCGGCTGCGCGAAGCCGCGACACACTAGCCGCGCTGGTCATCATCAGCTGACCGTACAGGGTTGATGTGTCAATCGCGGGCATCCGAACGCGTACTCGCCGGTAGCCCACCCCAACGCCTAATCTGCGCAACGATGGGGGGACGATGGGCAGTGCCAAAAGCATCCCCAAAATCGAATACCAAGGAGTGGCAGTTGACCACTGAGTTCGTGCGCCAAGACCTGGCTCAAAACTCCAGTACCTCAGCCGAACCCGACCGGGTCCGGGTGATCCGTGATGGTGTCGCGTCGTACCTACCCGACATCGACCCAGACGAGACCGCCGAATGGCTGGAATCGTTCGACGACCTGTTGGGTCGGTCAGGGCCCGCGCGTGCCCGCTACCTGATGCTGCGGCTGTTGGAGCGCTCGCGGGAGATGCGCGTGTCCATCCCCGCGCTGACGTCCACCGACTACGTCAACACCATCCCCACCGACCTGGAGCCGTGGTTCCCCGGTGACGAAGAGGTCGAGCGCCGCTTCCGCCGCTGGATCCGCTGGAACGCCGCGATCATGGTGCACCGCGCCCAGCGGCCGGGAGTCGGTGTGGGCGGCCACATTTCGACGTACGCATCCTCGGCGTCGCTGTACGAGGTCGGCTTCAACCACTTCTTCCGCGGCAAGAACCACCCCGGCGGCGGCGACCAGATCTTCATCCAGGGCCACGCCTCCCCCGGCATCTACGCCCGCGCCTTCCTCGAGGGCCGGCTGTCTACCGACCAACTGGACGGCTTCCGGCAGGAGCACAGCCACGCCGGCGGCGGCCTGCCGTCGTACCCGCATCCCCGCCTGATGCCCGATTTCTGGGAATTCCCCACGGTGTCAATGGGTTTGGGCCCGATGAACGCCATCTACCAGGCGCGCTTCAACCACTACCTGCACGACCGCGGCCTCAAGGACACCAGCGATCAGCATGTGTGGGCCTTCCTCGGCGACGGCGAGATGGACGAGCCCGAGAGCCGTGGCCTGATCCAGGTCGCCGCCAACGAGGCGCTCGACAACCTGACGTTCGTCGTCAACTGCAACCTGCAGCGCCTGGACGGACCGGTCCGCGGTAACGGCAAGATCATCCAGGAGCTGGAGTCGTTCTTCCGCGGCGCCGGCTGGAACGTCATCAAGGTGGTGTGGGGCCGCGAATGGGACGCCCTGCTGCACGCCGACAAGGACGGCGCGCTGGTGAACCTGATGAACGTCACGCCCGACGGTGACTACCAGACCTACAAGGCCAACGACGGCGCGTACGTCCGCGACCACTTCTTCGGCCGGGACCCCCGCACCAAGGCACTGGTCGACCCCATGACCGACCAGGAGATCTGGAACCTCAAGCGCGGTGGCCACGACTACCGCAAGCTGTACGCCGCCTACCGTGCCGCGATGGAGCACAAGGGCCAGCCGACCGTGATCCTGGCCAAGACCATCAAGGGCTACACGCTGGGCAGCCACTTCGAGGGCCGCAACGCGACGCACCAGATGAAGAAGCTGGCGCTCGACGACCTCAAGAAGTTCCGCGACGCGACGCGGGTGCCGATCACCGACGCCCAGCTCGAAGAGAACCCGTACCTGCCGCCGTACTACCACCCGGGCTCCGAGTCGCCGGAAATCCGGTACATGCTCGACCGGCGCCGGGCGCTCGGCGGCTTCCTGCCGGAGCGGCGCACCAAGTCCAAGCCGCTGCCGCTGCCGGGCCGCGACGTCTACAAATCGCTCAAGAAGGGTTCGGGTAACCAGGCCGTCGCCACCACGATGGCGACGGTGCGCACCTTCAAAGAACTGTTGCGGGACAAGAACATCGGGCCACGCATTGTCCCGATCATTCCCGACGAGGCGCGCACGTTCGGCATGGACTCGTGGTTCCCGAGCCTGAAGATCTACAACCGCAACGGCCAGCTCTACACCGCCGTGGACGCCGATTTGATGTTGGCGTACAAGGAATCCGAAGTCGGCCAGATCCTGCACGAGGGCATCAACGAGGCCGGGTCGACGGCGTCGTTCACCGCGGTCGCGACGTCGTACGCCACGCACGACCTGCCGATGATCCCGATCTACATCTTCTATTCGATGTTCGGGTTCCAGCGCACCGGCGACGGGTTCTGGGCGGCGGCCGACCAGATGGGCCGCGGCTTCGTGCTGGGCGCCACGGCCGGACGCACGACGCTCACCGGCGAGGGCCTGCAGCACGCGGACGGTCACTCGCTGCTGCTGGCCTCCACCAACCCCGCGGTGGTGTCGTACGACCCGGCGTTCGCCTACGAGATCGCGTACATCATCGAGAGCGGCCTCGAGCGCATGTACGGCGAGAACTCCGAGAACGTCTACTTCTACATCACCATCTACAACGAGCCGTACGTCCAGCCGGCCGAGCCCGAGAACTTCGACCCCGAAGGCGTCCTGCGCGGCATGTACCGCTACCGCGTCGCGCCGGAGAAGCGCTCCAGCACGGCGCAGATCCTGGCGTCGGGCGTCTCGATGCCCGAGGCACTGCGGGCGGCGGACCTGCTGGCCGAGAACTGGGACGTAGCCGCCGACGTGTGGTCGGTGACCAGCTGGGGCGAGCTGAACCGCGACGGCGTGGACATCGACCGGCACGCGCTGCGCCACCCGGACCAGCAGGCCGGCGTGCCGTACGTGACCGCCCAGCTCGCGAAGACCGCGGGCCCCGTGGTCGCGGTATCCGACTGGATGCGCGCGGTGCCCGAGCAGATCCGCCCGTGGGTACCGAACACCTACGTCACGCTGGGCACGGACGGGTTCGGCTTCTCCGACACCCGCCCGGCGGCCCGCCGCTTCTTCAACACCGACGCGGAGTCGGTGGTGGTGGCGGTGCTGGAGGCCCTGGCTCGCGACGGCGAGATCGACCCGTCGGTGGCCGTCGCGGCCGCCAAGCAGTACCGGATCGACGACGTCTCGGCCGCCGAGGTGTCGTACGCCGACACCGGCAGCGCGTAGAGCCCGCGCACGCTGAGATGACGGTTTCTGTCAGAAACCGTCATCTCAGCGCGGCCGGATTGGCAGAAGTCTCCAGAAATCAGGCGTAGCTTTTAGTCATGCCCGACAACGCGACCAGCGGCAAGCGGTTCGTGCCGCCCAAGTCGACACTCGAAGTGCTCGAGAACGTCCCAGAGACGGTGCTGCGTCGCCTCAAGCAGTACTCCGGCACGTTGGCGACGCAGGCGGTGCACGCCCTCGAAGAACGGCTGCCATTCTTCGCCGAACTGGAGGCCTCGCAGCGGGCCAGCGTGCATCTGGTGGTGCAGACCGCGGTCGTCAACTTCGTCGAGTGGATGCGCGACCCCAACAGCGACGTCAGCTACACCGCGGAGGCCTTCGAGGTCGTGCCCCAGGACCTGCGGCGACGCATCGCGCTGCGGCAGTCGGTGGAGATGGTGCGGACCACCATGGAGTTCTTCGAGGAAGTGGTGCCGCTGCTGGCCCGCACCGAGGAACAGTTGACGGCATTGACCGCCGGCATCCTGCGCTACAGCCGCGACCTGGCCTTTGCCGCCGCCAGCGCATACGCCGACCAGGCCGAGGCCCGCGGCGCCTGGGACACCCGGATGGAGGCCAACGTCGTCGACGCCGTCGTACGCGGCGACGTGGGGCCCGGCCTGCAGTCGCAGGCCGCGGCACTCAACTGGGACGCCACCGCGCCCGCGACCGTCGTGGTCGGTTACCCGCGCCCCGATCGGACCGATCTGGCCAGTGAGGACGTGCACGACGTCGTCACCCGCAACGGCCGCGTCGCGCTGTCCGACGTCCACGGCACCTGGCTGGTGGCCATCGTGTCCGGACAGATCTCCCCCACCGACCGGTTCCTGGGTGAGCTGATGGGCGTCTTCGCCGACGCCCCGGTGGTCATCGGGCCGACGGCCGCCACGCTGGCGGCCGCGCACTACAGCGCCACCGAAGCCATCGCGGGGATGAATGCGGTGAGCGGGTGGACGGGTGCGCCCCGGCCGGTTCCGGCCCGTGAACTGCTGCCGGAACGTGCACTGCTCGGGGATCGGTCGGCTATCGCGGCCCTGGAACTCGAGGTCGTCCGGCCGCTGGCAGACGCAGGTCCGGCGCTGACGGAGACGCTCGACGCCTACCTCGACGCGGGCGGCGCCATAGAAGCGTGCGCCCGCAAATTGTTCGTTCATCCAAACACCGTCCGGTACCGGCTGCGCCGGATCGCGGACTTCACCGGCCGCGATCCGATGGTGCCCAGGGATGCGTATGTGCTCCGCGTGGCCTCAACGGTGGGCCGATTGAGCCGTACACCCGCTCAAGCCAATCAGTAAATGGCCTGATCAGCACAGCTACAGCAACCCTACCCATCGGTAGCTTGCGACATACGATTGTGATCCACATCGCAGCGAGGTCTCGCCAACGTTGCATAACGTGCGTTTTTGTAGACATTCCACAAAACTTTAAGACGAGGTTCATAATCTCTTACACGGCATAAAACCCGCTTCACAGTGTTTTCTTAATCCGTGCCTCAAACACCTGTGCTTGCGCTGCTTGCCCCCGGGCAGGGATCTCAGACGCCCGGCATGCTCACCCCTTGGTTGGAGCTGGCCGGTGCTGCTGACCGTCTGGCCACCTGGTCGGAGATCAGCGGCCTGGATCTGGCCCAGCTGGGCACCACGGCGACCGCCGAGGAGATCACCGACACCGCGGTGACCCAGCCCCTGGTCGTCGCGGCCACGCTGCTCGCACACGAAGAGCTGACCAAGCGCGGCCTCCTGGCCGGCGCCACCACGATCGTGGCCGGCCACTCCGTCGGCGAGATCGCCGCCTACGCCATCGCGGGCGTCATCTCCGCCGACGAGGCCATCAAGCTCGCCGCCACCCGCGGCGCCGAGATGGCCAAAGCCTGCGCACTGGAGCCCACCGGCATGGCCGCGGTGCTCGGTGGCGACGAGGCCGAGGTCCTGGCCCGTCTCGAAGCTCTGGAACTGGTCCCGGCCAACCGCAACGCGGCGGGTCAGATCGTCGCCGCCGGTGCCGTCTCGGCGCTGGAGAAGCTGGCAGAGGATCCGCCGGCCAAGGCCCGGGTCCGCGTGCTGGCCACCGCCGGCGCCTTCCACACGCACTTCATGGGCTCGGCGCAGGAGCCGTACGCGGCTGCCGCGGCGACCGTCACCCCCAGCGAGCCGACCACCACGCTGCTGTCGAACGCCGACGGCCAGCCGGTCGCCGGCGCCGCGGACGCCATGGCCAAGCTGGTCGCCCAGATGACCCGTCCGGTCCGCTGGGACCTGTGCTCGGCCACGCTGCGCGAGCGCTTCGACGGCCAGGAGGTCACCGGCATCATCGAGTTCCCGCCGGCCGGCACCCTCGCCGGTATCGCCAAGCGCGAAGTCAAGGGCGTGCCCACCTTCGCCATCAAGACCCCCGCAGACCTGGACGGACTCGCCGAGTTCTGACAGGCCCGCTTGCCGAAACAACCAACCCGGCACACCAAATCCGGTGTGCCGACACAACAAAAAGAAGGAGCCATCGTGGCTGCCAGTCAAGAAGAAATCATCGCCGGCCTCGCCGAGATCATCGAAGAGGTCACCGGCATCGAGCCGTCTGAGGTGACCCCCGAGAAGTCCTTCGTCGACGACCTGGACATCGACTCGCTGTCGATGGTCGAGATCGCCGTCCAGACCGAGGACAAGTACGGCGTGAAGATCCCGGACGAGGACCTGGCCGGCCTGCGCACCGTTGGTGACGTCGTCGCCTACATCCAGAAGCTCGAGGAAGAGAACCCCGAGGCTGCTGCCGCGCTGCGCGATAAGTTCAGCAAGTGACCAGGCCTTCCACTGCTAACGGAGGCTTCCCGAACGTAGTGGTGACCGCCGTGGAGGCAACCACGGCGCTCGCTGCTGACATCGAGAGCACGTGGAAGGGCCTCCTGGCAGGCGAGAGCGGCATCCGCACTCTCGAGGACGACTGGGTCGAGAAGTGGGACCTTCCGGTGCGTATCGGTGGCCACCTGGTCGATGACCTGGAAAGCCAGCTGACCCGCGTCGAGCTGCGCCGCAACTCCTATGTGCAGCGCATGTCGCTCGTACTGGCGCGACGGTTGTGGAAGAACGCGGGTGCGCCCGAGGTCGATCCGGACCGTTTCGCCGTCGTGATCGGCACCGGTCTGGGTGGCGGCGAGAAGATCGTCGAAACCTACGACGCCATGAACGAGGGCGGCATCCGCAAGGTCAGCCCGCTCGCCGTTCAGATGATCATGCCCAACGGTGCGGCCGCGGTCGCCGGCTTGGAGCTCGGCGCCCGCGCCGGGGTCATCACGCCGGTGTCGGCGTGTTCGTCGGGTTCTGAGGCCATCGCCCACGGCTGGCGTCAGATCGTCATGGGCGACGCGGACTTCGCCGTCGTCGGCGGTGTCGAAGGTGCCATCGAGGCGCTGCCCATCGCGGCGTTCTCGATGATGCGTGCCATGTCGACCCGCAACGACGATCCGGCGGCTGCGTCGCGGCCGTTCGACAAGGATCGTGACGGCTTCGTGTTCGGCGAGGCCGGCGCGTTGATGATCATCGAGACCGAAGAGCACGCCCTGGCCCGTGGCGCCAAGCCGCTGGCCCGGCTCATGGGCGCCGGCATCACCTCGGACGCGTTCCACATGGTGGCTCCGGCCGACGGCGGCGTGCGCGCCGGTGCCGCGATGAAGCGTGCACTGGAGACCGCAGGCCTGGACGCCAAGGACATTGACCACGTCAATGCCCACGGCACGGCCACCCCGATCGGTGATACCGCCGAGGCCAATGCCATCCGCGTTGCCGGATGTCAGGGCGCCGCGGTGTACGCGCCGAAGTCGGCGCTCGGCCACTCCATCGGTGCGGTCGGTGCGCTGGAGTCTGTGTTGACGGTGCTCGCGTTGCGCGACGGGGTCATTCCCCCGACGCTCAACTACGAGACGCCGGATCCCGCCATCGATCTCGATGTTGTTGCGGGCGAGCCTCGTTATGGCGACTACAAGTACGCCATCAACAACTCGTTCGGGTTCGGTGGACACAATGTCGCCCTGGCCTTTGGGCGTTATTAAGTCGAAGGGACATTGAGCAGGAATGGCAGGGGTAACCGCACAGAGGTTGTCAACGGGGAATGGTCTCCCCAATGTGGTCGTCACTGGCGTAGCCATGTCGACCGCCCTGGCGACCGACGCTGAAACCACATGGCAGAAGCTCCTTGACGGACAGAGCGGGATTCGTCTTCTCGAAGATGACTTCATCGAGAAGTACGACCTCCCCGTCCGTATCGGTGGGCATCTGCACGAGGATTTCGAAAGTGAACTGACGCGGGTCGAACTGCGTCGGCTGTCATACCTGCAGAAAATGTCGACGGTCATCGGCCGGCGAGTCTGGGAAAACGCAGGCTCGCCGGACGTTGACCCCCGGCGACTGATGGTGTCCATCGGCACCGGCCTCGGCTCTGCCGAGGAACTGGTCTTCGCCTACGACGGCATGCGCGAGCGCGGCCTGCGAGCGGTTTCGCCGCTGGTCGTGCAGATGCACATGCCCAACGGGGCGGCGGCCGCTGTCGGACTGGAGCGCAAGGCCAAGGCCGGGGTGTCCACCCTGATCTCGGCCTGCGCGTCCGGTTCGGAAGCCATCGCCAACGCCTGGCGCCAGCTGGTGCTGGGCGAGGCCGACGTCGCCATCGCCGGTGGCGTCGAAACCAAGATCGAGGCAGTGCCGATCGCCGGGTTCGCCCAGATGCGCATCGTGCTGTCCAACACCAACGACAACCCGGCCGGTGCCTGCCGCCCGTTCGACCGCGACCGCAACGGCTTCGTGTTCGGCGAGGGTGGCGCCATGCTGGTGCTCGAGACCGAGGAACACGCCAAGGCCCGCGGCGCCAACATCCTGGCCCGCCTCATGGGCGCCAGCGTCACCTCCGACGGCTACCACATCGTGGCCCCCGACCCCAATGGCGAGCAGGCCGGCTACGCCATGACCCGTGCCATCGAACTGGCCGGGCTCGTACCGTCCGACATCGACCACGTCAACGCGCATGCCACCGGCACCAGTGTCGGCGACGTCGCCGAGGGCGTGGCCATCAACAACGCCATGAAGGGCCACCGGCCCGCGGTGTACGCCCCCAAGTCCGCCCTCGGCCACTCTGTCGGTGCAGTTGGTGCGGTGGAGTCCATCCTCACCGCGCTCGCGCTGCGCGACGGCGTAATTCCGCCCACACTGAACCTGGAAAACCTGGATCCGGAGATCGATCTGGATGTGGTCTCCAAGGCACCGCGGCAGGGCGACTACAAGTACGCGATCAACAACTCGTTCGGGTTCGGCGGACACAACGTCGCACTCGTATTCGGCCGGTACTGAGCAACCCCGGAAAACACAGCGCAGACCCCGGTGTGCGAGATCAAGGAGATTAGAAAATGACGACCCTGGCACCTGAGGCGACGGCCGCCGAATCACTTGATCCTCGCGACCCGCTGCTGCGCCTGCAGACCTTCTTCGACCCGGGCAGCGTCAAGCCGCTGCACGAGCGCGACAAGTCGGGCGTCCTGGCCGCCTCCGGCACCGTCAACGGCGTGCACACCATCGCGTTCGCCACCGACGGCACCGTCATGGGTGGTGCCATGGGCGTCGACGGCTGCGCGCACATCGTCCGCGCCTACGACACCGCCATCGATGAGCAGGCGCCCATCGTGGGCATCTGGCACTCCGGTGGTGCCCGCCTCGCCGAGGGTGTGCGCGCGCTGCACGCGGTCGGCCAGGTCTTCGAGGCCATGATCCGGGCCTCGGGCTACATCCCGCAGATCTCGCTGGTCGTCGGCTTCGCCGCCGGTGGTGCCGCGTACGGCCCCGCCCTGACCGACGTCATCGTCATGGCCCCCGAGGGCCGCGTCTTCGTCACCGGCCCGGACGTCGTCCGCAGCGTCACCGGCGAGGACGTCGACATGGTCTCGCTCGGTGGCCCCGACACCCACCACAAGAAGTCCGGTGTGTGCCACATCGTCGCCGACGACGAACTCGACTGCTACGAGCGCGGCCGTCGCCTGGTCGGCCTGTTCAGCCAGCAGGGCCACTTCGACCGCACCAAGGCCGAGGCCGGCGACACCGACATCAAGGCCCTCATGCCCGAGTCGGCACGTCGTGCCTACGACGTGCACCCGATCGTGGAGGCCCTGCTCGACGAGGGCGTGCCGTTCGAAGAGTTCCAGTCCAAGTGGGCGCCGTCCATCGTGGTCGGCCTGGGCCGCCTCGCCGGTCGCTCCGTCGGCGTCATCGCCAACAACCCGCTGCGTCTGGGCGGCTGCCTGAACTCCGAAAGCGCCGAGAAGGCAGCACGTTTCGTGCGCCTGTGCGACGCCTTCGGCATCCCGCTGATCGTTCTGGTCGACGTCCCCGGCTACCTGCCCGGTGTGGACCAGGAGTGGGGCGGCGTCGTGCGCCGTGGCGCCAAGCTGCTGCACGCGTTCGGTGAGGCCGTGGTCCCCCGCGTCACGCTGGTGACCCGCAAGATCTACGGCGGCGCATACATCGCGATGAACTCGCGGTCGCTCGGTGCGACGAAGGTGTTCGCGTGGCCGGACGCCGAGGTCGCCGTCATGGGCGCCAAGGCCGCCGTCGGCATCCTGCACAAGCGCAAGCTGGCCGCCGTCGAGGACGCCGCCGAGCGTGAGGCCCTGCACGAGGAACTCGCGTTGGAGCACGAGCGCATCGCCGGTGGCGTCGACTCCGCCATCGAGATCGGCGTGGTGGACGAGAAGATCGACCCGGCCCACACCCGGTCGAAGATCACCCAGGCCCTCGCCGAGGCCCCGGCCCGCCGCGGTCGCCACAAGAACATCGCGCTGTAATCACGCGAACAACCACAAAACTGCCCCTCGCCTTCGGACGAGGGGCAGTTTTGTCTTATCCCGATGAATTTCGGCGACCGCGGAGGTCAACACGCTCATGACGCAACTGGTGAAAGTGCAGAACTTCAACGTCTCGGCGGACGGCTTCGGCGCCGGTGTCGGGCAGAGCTTCGAGCGGCCCTTCGGTCACGCCGACCCGGGCACCATGTTCGCCTGGGCCGGCGCCACCGCCAGCTGGCCCAACCGCACGGATCCGGGCGGCACCCGCGGCCTCGATGACCACCTCGTGCGCGACTTCCACCACAACATCGGCGCAGAGATCATGGGCGCGGGCAAGTTCAGCCCCTACCGCGGGCCGGCCCGGCTCGACTGGCAGGGCTGGTGGGGCGACGAGCCGCCGTTCCACACCCCGGTTTTCGTGATGACGCACCACGTGCGGCCGTCGTTCACGTTGTCGGACACCACCTTCCACTTCGTCGACGCGGCACCGGCCGAGGTCCTGGCGCAGGCGCGGGAGGCCGCGCAGGGCAAGGACATCCGCATCGGCGGCGGTGCCACTACGGTCCGCGAGTTCCTCGACGCCGACCTCATCGACACCCTGCACATCGTGGTGTCCCCCACCGTGACGCTCGGCGAGGGCTCACGACTCTGGGAATCCCCCGACGAGCTGCTCGACCGCTACCACTGCGACGTGGTACCCAGCTCCAGCGGCGTCATTCACCACTTGTTCTGGCGCCGCTGAGCTTTCGCGTCTAGCGGGTGGTGTAGCCGCCGTTGGCGAAGATGGTCTGGCCGGTGATCCAGTGGCCTTCGCCGGCGAGGAACACGACCAGCGGCGCGATGTCCTCGATCAGGGTCAACCGGCCGCCCATCGCCTGCGACTTGTGGAACTCCACGCGCTCCGGGGTCTCCTGGCCGTAGAAGAACGGCGTGTCCATGGGTCCGGGGCCGACGTTGTTGACGTTGATGCCGCGGGCCGCGAACTCTTTCGCGGCGGCCCGGGTGAAGTGCTCGACGGGGCTCTTCGCGCCGGCGTAGGTGCTGTAACCGTCGGTGAAGGCCGCCAGCAGCGCCGTCACGATGGTGATCACCGAGCCGCCGTCGTTGAGCCGGCGGCCGGCCTGCTGCAGGAAGAAGTACGCGGCCTTGGCGTTGATGTCGAACATCGAATCGTATTCGGCCTCAGTCGTTTCCACGATCGGCTTGCGCAGCACCTTGCCGACGGTGTTGATCGCGACGTCGACACCGCCGAATGCCTCGACCGCCGCGTCGAACAACTTCTCCACGTTGCCGGGCACCGTCAGGTCGACCTGGACCTTGATGGCCTTGGCGCCGGCGGCCTCGACGGCGGCGACGGTCTGGTCGGCGTCGGCCTCGGTCGCGGCGCTGTTGTAGTGCACCGCGACGTTGACGCCGCGCGCGCCGAGGGTGGTGCTGATCAGACCGCCCAGGTTCTTGGCTCCGGCGGCGACGACTGCTGACTTACCTTCGAGATTGCTCATGTCGCCCACGCTAGCCACGGCCAGCCACAAATAGAAACGAAACTTTTCTACCTATCCACAAGCAGCAGTTGTAGATAGGGTGACGGCATGACCAGGCCGTATCCCGATCTGCGTCGGCTGCAGCACTTCCTCGCGGTCGCCGACGCCGGTGGCTTCACCCGCGCCGCGGACCAGCTGCACCTGAGCCAGCAGGCCCTCAGCAGCTCGATCCGCCAACTCGAAAAAGAGCTGGGCGCAACGCTTTTCGACCGCGACGGCCGCCGGGTCATCTTGACGCCGGCGGGCCGGCAACTGCACAGCGATGCCCGGACCCTGCTCGCCGCCGCCCACACCGTCACCGATCACGTGCAGCGCGCGGCCAGCGCCGCGCGGGAGAACTACGTCGTCGGGCACACCCCCGCCCTCGAGAGCATCGAGGCGTACGCGCTGCTGGAGCCGGTGATCGACGCCTTCGCCGACGTGTCCTTCACGTTCCGCCAGATGTTTCCGGACCAGCTGTCTCCCGCGCTCCTCGACGGGTCGATCCAGCTCGCACTGCGCCGCGGCGTGGTGCCGGACCGCGACCTCGCCACCGCGGTGCTGGGCTATCACCAGGTGTGCGTGGCGGTGCTGAGTTCGCACCCCCTGGCGCAGCGCGACGCCGTCGACCTCACCGATCTGACCGACGAACGGATCGCGCTCTGGGCACCGCCTGGCGCGTCGTACTACAGCGACCTCCTGCTCGGCGCCTGTCGCCGAGCCGGATTCGAGCCGGACTACGTCGTCAGCCGCGTGCAGGGCGCGGCCACGATTGCCGCGCCGTTGACGACGGGAGCGGTGGCGTTCGTGACGCATCCGGTGGGTCCGGTGATGAGCGGCCGGGTGACGGTCGTCGACCTCCGGCCGCCACTACTCGTCCCGGTGCAGGCCATGTGGCAGCGGCATACGCGGTCGCCGATCCGGGACCTGCTGCTCGCCCAGCAGGGGTAGTCAGGCGCGCGCCACCAGAGCCTCGTCGGCGAGGTCGTCGAGCTCCTTGCCCTTGGTCTCGGGCCCGAACAGGTAACCGATCACGGTCAGCAGCCAGATGCCGGAGAGCGCCAGATAGGGCGTCTGCACGCCGTAATGGCCGATGGCCCAGCCCACGACGGTCGGCGCCGCTATCGACACGATGCGGCCGCCGCCGACGGCCACACCAAATCCGGTGCCGCGCAGCACTGTTGGGAACAACTCGGAAATGTAGGCGTCCCCGACGCCCCACAGCCAGCCCAGCGTGGCGATGGAGATGGCGCCGTAAACCTGGTATTCGGCCAGCGAATCCGAGGTGGCCGCCAAAATCGCGGAACCGGCCTCGATGACGGCGCCGAGGATGGCCGAGGGGCGGCGCCCGAATCTGTCGGCCAACGCGGTGCCGATGAAGACGAAGACAACCTGCAGCAGGAAGAACACCAGGGCGTAACGGATCGCGTCGGTGGTGGACGCATGGAATCGCTTGACGATGTACGTGGTGAGAAACAGGGTCGAACCCCAGTAGCCGACCGCGTTGGCCGTGTAGATCAGCCAGCCCACGACCAGCCGCCGCCGTACGCCGGGCAGCTGCCACAGTTTGGCGCGCGGGATACCGTCTCGCTTGCGCGTCTCGTTGACCTCGGTGTAGCGCGGCGATTCCGTGATGCCCTGGCGGACAAGGAACAAGATGATGGCCGGCACGATGGCCACGATGAACGACGACTGCCAGCCGTACCGCGGCACCAGCACGAGCGCGACGGCGGCCGCGAGGACATAACCGAGCGAGAAGAGCGAGAAGATCACCCCGCCCACGCCGATCGCCCGGGTCTTGGTGGGCCATACCTCGGCGGTGTAGGGCGCGCCCACCGCCAGCTCGCCGGCGCCGCCCACTCCGGTGAGGAACCGCAGGCCGGTGAATGCGGCCAGGTTGGTGGTGATGCCCGCCAGTGCCGTGGTGATGCCGTACAGCAGGATCGACGCACCCAGAGTGGTTTTGCGTCCCCACCGGTCGGCAGCGATGCCGAAGCCAATGGTCCCGATGGTGTAGCCGACCAGGAAGATCGACCCGATGTACCCGGCCTGGGCCTCGGTGATCTGCAGGGTCTTCTTGATCTCGGGCAGGACCAGGCCGTAGATGTTGACGGCATACGAGTCGAAGCCGTACCCCAGCCCGGCCGTCACCGCCACGAACAGCGCCGGTTTGAACGGCTGTGATTTAGCCGATGGCGAATCGGTCTGTGCCTCTTCTAGATTCGCGGACATCTCGCGACGCTATCGGGTAACAGACCGCGTCCGAATATTCAGAATCCGCAGGATCGCAAGTGCTTTCAGATCTGCCCGTGATTCGGCGGTGCCACGCCGGACAGTTCCCACGCGCCGATGTGGTGGTATTTCCAGTCGACGGGGTCGTGCACGCTGTGGGTCCGCGCGTTGCGCCAGTGCCGGTCGAGGTCGTGACGGCGGTCCGTGCCGCTCGCGCCGGTCAGCGCAAAGAGCTGACTGGCAACGTCGACGGCCACATCACTGGCGAAGGCCTTGGCCTGCGCCACCGCTATCGAGCCGTGCGCGGCCGCGTCGGGATCGGCGACATCGAGGCCGATCTCCTCGAGTTCGCCTGCGGCCCAACGTAAGAGCTGGGTCGACGCCCGGGTGCGGGTGGCGAGTTGGCCGAATCGCAGCAGGATGTGCGGATCGTCGCTTGCCGTCGTCGCCGCTCCGTAACGCACCGCCTCGAAGAACGGCCGGCTGCGGGTGCGGACGAACTCGGCGGCATCGGCCAGGGCGCCTTCCGCGATACCGGCTTCGATGGCGGTGTGGACCAGCTGGGCGCGGGCACCGAGCAGTTGCGGCTTCTCGAATGCCGACCAGTACGGCACCACCAGGTCGCCGTCGATGGCGACACCGTCCAACGTGGTGGTGCCACTCACGGTCGAGCGCTGCCCCATGGCGGCCCAGTCCTCGTCGATGGTCACCCCGGGTGCGTCACGTTCGACGAACGCCAGCACGAGACGGTCGGCGGGATCGAGCGCGCTGACCGCCAGCCACCGCGACGTGATGGCACCGGTGCAGTAGTACTTGGTGCCGTCGAGCCGCCACCGCGCGCCATCCTTGATGAGGCGGGTCTTGAGGTCTTGGGCATGGTGACCGCCGCGCTCGGCGAGCACCGGGGCGATGCGCGCGCCGTCGACGACAGCGGGCAGGATTCGGGCCCGCTGCAGTGGTGTGCCGAGCAGGCGCAGGATGTCCACCGCCAGGTAGTGACCCTGCGGCGTCTGCGCGAGCGCCGGGTCGGCGGCCGCGACGATCCGGATGACCTCGGCGAGCGTTCGCGGCCCGAGCCCGTCGCCGCCGTCGTCGATCGGCACCGTGACGGCCGGCAGGCCCAGGTTGTCGAACTCGGCCACTTCCGCGCGGGGTACCGCGCCGGCCCGATCACGTTCTGCCGCACCGGGCTTCACCGACGCCGCGAATTCCTCCGCGACTGCGACGACTTGGGCGTGGGTCCTGGGAGCCCGGCTGCGGACCATGGTCAGGCGTGCCGATCAGCGAGCAGGCCACGCTCGGCCAGGATCGGGATGACGCCCTCACCGAAGGCGAAGGCCTCTTCCAGATGCGGGTACCCGGACAGGATGAACTCGTCGAGGCCCAGCTCGTGGTACTCGGCGATGCGGTCGGCGACCTGCTCATGACTGCCGACCAGGGCAGTGCCGGCGCCGCCGCGGACCAGACCGATGCCGGCCCACAAGTTGGGCGACACCTCCAGGTTGTCGGTCCGGCCGCCGTGCAGGGCGGACATCCGCCGCTGCCCCTCGGACTGCGAGCTGCGCTGCACCTGCTGGGCGCGCTTGATGCTCTCGGGATCGAGACCCGCCAGCAGTTTGTCGGCCTGTGCCCACGCCTCTTCTTCGGTGGGACGGCTGATGACGTGCAGGCGGATGCCGAACCGCAGGTCCCCGGCCGCCCGCCGCGCTCGGCCCAGGTTCTTGACCTGGTGCCGCACGGCATCGAGCTTCTCGGCGACCTGAGCCGGTGGCTCACCCCAGGTCAGGTACACGTCGGCATGTTCGGCGGCCACTTCCAGCGCTTCGGCCGACGAGCCGCCCAGGTAGATGTCCGGCCACGTGTCGGCGGGGATGATCGTCGCGTTCTCCACCGACAGGTGCTTGCCGGTGAAGGTGACGGGCTCGCCGGACCATAGCTGCCGGAAGATCGTGAGGAACTCGGCGGCCCGCTCGTAGCGCTCGGATTTGCCGAGATAGTCGCCGAAGCGGCGCTGCTCGACGTCATCGCCACCAGTGACGACGTTGAGCAGCAAGCGATTCCGCGAGATTCGCTGATAGGTGGCGGCGGCCTGGGCAACCAGGGTCGGGGCCTGCAGCCCCGGCCGGAACGCCACCAGGTACTTGAAGTGTTCGGTCAGCTGGGTCAGCGCTGCCGTGAACACCCAGGCGTCCTCGCACCAGCTGCTGGTGGGGGTCAGCGCCCCGGTGAACCCGAGTTTCTCCGCGGCCCCGGCGACCAGACTGAGGTAGTCGAGGTCGGGCGCCCGATCGGCGCCGAAGGCGTCTGCCCGGCTGCCCGCGCCCCCGACGGCGTTGCCGAGGCTCAGGTCGGTGCGCGAGTCACCATTGGTCGGCAGGAACCAGTGCAACGTGATTGCCATCAGCGAAATGTAGAGGCAAGCACTGCCACCGGATACCGGCGTCGGACCGGTTCCGGCGGTCGCAACGGGCGTGACCACCGGACGTGGCTGTGATTCCGTCAGAATCATGCTGATTCCAACGCGCGCAGTCCGGCGTCTAGATGAAATCCTGCGCGACGGCCGCAACGCGCTCGCGGTCGGCGCCGACCAACCCGATCCGGGTCCGGCGGTCCAGGATGTCGTCGGCGGCGAGGGCGCCTTCGTGCGTGACGGCGTACTCGAATTCAGCACGGGTGACGTCGATTCCATCGGCCACCGGCTCGGCGGGACGGTCACACGTCGCCACGGCGAACACGTTCGGCGCCTCGGCGCCGTAGCGCGCCACCAACGACTCCGGCAGCGCCGCAACATGATCCACCGACACCGGGTTCTCCGGAGCCCCGACCAGCGGCAGATTGCGGGTCCGGCACTCCCCCGCGCCGAGCCCACGCAACGACACGGCCCGGTTGACCACGTCCTCGGCCATGTACCGGTATTCGGTGAGCTTGCCACCGATGACGCTGAGCACCCCGTTGCCGGACTCGACGACAGCGTGATCGCGGGAGACGTCGGCGGTGTTGCCCTCGCCGGTGTCGATCAACGGCCGCAGCCCGGCGTAGGCACCCAGGACGTCGTCCGGCCCCAGGCTCGTCGCCAGTGCGGTGTTGACGGTGTCCAGCAGGAACGTGATCTCGGCCTGAGTCGGTTGCGGCACATCGGGAATGGGACCGGGTGCGTCCTCGTCGGTGAGGCCGAGATAGACGCGGCCGAGCTGTTCGGGCATGGCGAAGATGAACCGGTTGAGCTCGCCGGGGATCGGAACCGTCAGGGCCGCAGTCGGATTGCCGAACGCCGCGGCATCGAACACCAGGTGGGTGCCGCGGCTGGGCCGCAGCTTGATCGCGCCGTCGATGTCACCGGCCCACACCCCGGCAGCGTTGATCACCGCGCGCGCGGTCAGATCGAAGGACTCGCCGGTGAGTTGGTCGGTGAGCCGCACCGACGTGCCGGTCGCATCGGAGGCCGCCGTCCGGGTGAGGATGCGGGCACCGTGCTGCGCGGCGGTGCGCGCCACGGCAGTGACGAGGCGGGCGTCGTCGATCAATTGGCCGTCATAGGCGAGCAGCGCACCGTCGAGCCCGTCGCGACGGACCGCGGGTACCAGTTCGGCCGCGCGGGCCGCATCGACACGGCCCGAGCGTGGCAGGATCGCGGCCGACGTGCCGGCCAGCCGACGCAAACCGTCGCCCGCGATGAATCCGGTACGCACCAAAGCCCTTGAGGCCCGGTTCATCTCGGGCAGCAGCGGCACGAGTTGCGGCATGGCGTGTACGAGGTGCGGGGCGTTGCGGCTCATGAGGATGCCGCGTTCGATGGCGCTGCGCCGGGCGATGCCCACGTTTCCGGTCGCCAGGTAGCGCAGGCCGCCGTGCACGAGTTTGGAACTCCATCGGCTGGTGCCGAACGCCAGGTCGTGTTTCTCGATGAGCACCGTCGACAGTCCGCGGGACGCGGCGTCCAGCGCGATGCCCGCACCGGTGATGCCGCCCCCGATGACGACGACGTCGACGCGCCCGCCGTCGGCGAGGGCCGTCAGCTCCGCGGTGCGGCGGGCGGCGTTGAGGGCGCTGGCACTGGTCATGGCTTCAGGTATCCGTTCAGGGAGTGAGCAAGTTCGATGTCCAGCGCGGCGACGTCGAGGACAGGAGCGACCATCTGCGCCGACTGGATGGCCGACTGGACGATCAGCAGGCACATGGCGGCGAGTTGCCTGGGATCGCCGGGGCGGACGCTGCCGTCGGCCTGCGCCGTGGCGAGCGCACCGGCCAGCACTTCCAGGAGGATCTGCTGACTGGTACCCATGCGCTGAGAGATGTAGACCATCGCCAGGGCGGGTGCGCTGCTCAGGACGGACATGATGACTTCGTCGTCGCGCAGCCGCTCCGCCATGCCGACCATGCGTTTGACGATCGCCTCACGGTCGGTGCCGTCGACGGCAACCTCGTTGAGGGAGTTGGTGATTCGTGCCGTCAGCAGCGCCGCGAGGATCGCCTGCGTGTCCGGCCAGCGCCGGTACACCGTCGGCCGGCTGACGCCGGCGCGACGTGCGATCTCGGCCAGCGTCACGCGATCCACCCCGAAGGCGATCACGCAGTCGGCCGCAGCGTCGATGATTCGGGCATCCAAGGAATCCCGGGCTTCATCGTTACTGATTGACATCATGTGTAATACTGTAACGCATGACCGCAACACGTGACCACCTCGAACCGCCGATGAAGTGGAACGCCTGGGGTGACCCCGCTGCAGCCAAACCTTTGTCCGACGGCATCCGCGGCCTGCTGACCGCGGCCCTGGGCATCGACGCGGCGCCGGCCCCCGAACTCGAGGCCGACCAGGTCACGTTGCGCCCGTCTACCCTGGCGGACGCCGACCGCGCCGCGCTCGCGGCGATCGTGGGTGACGAGTTCTGCCGGACCGACGATCACGACCGCCTGTTGCGCGCCGGCGGTAAGTCGACGCTGGACCTGTTGCGCCGCAAGGACACCGGCGAGCAGGACGCGCCGGACGCCATCCTGCTGCCCGGTTCCGAAGACGAGATCGCGCAGATCCTGCAGTACTGCACCGAACACCGCATCGCGGTCGTCCCGTTCGGTGGTGGCACCAGTGTGGTCGGCGGGCTCGACCCGATCCGTACCGGCTTCACCGCCGTCGTGTCGCTCGACCTGCGTCGCCTGGACCGGCTGGTCGCCCTCGACAAGGAGTCCGGCGAGGCCGAGCTCGAGGCCGGTGTCACCGGCCCGCAGGCCGAGGAACTTCTTGGCGCCGAGGGCTTTTCGCTCGGTCACTTCCCGCAGAGCTTCGAATTCGCGACCATCGGCGGTTTCGCCGCGACGCGGTCGTCAGGCCAGAACTCGGCCGGCTACAACCGGTTCGACGACATGGTGCGCGGGCTGACCGTCGTCACCCCGGCGGGCGTCCTCGACCTGGGCCGCGCCCCGGCGTCGGCGGCCGGGCCCGACCTGCGGCAGCTGATCGTCGGCTCGGAAGGCACGTTCGGCGTCATCACCCGGGTCCGGGTCCGCGTCCATCCGGTCCCCGAGACCACCCGCTACGAAGCCTGGTCGTTCCCCGACTTCGCCACCGGCGCAGCGGCGTTGCGCGCTGTTGTGCAGACGGGCACCGGCCCGACCGTCATCCGGCTCTCCGATGAGGTCGAGACCGGCATCAACCTGGCCACCACCGAGAGCATCGGCGAGCAGACCATCACCGGCGGCTGTCTGGCCATCACGCTGTTCGAAGGCACTGCCGCCCATACCGAGAGCCGGCACGACGAAACTCGTGCACTGCTGGCCGCCCAGGGTGGCACGTCGCTCGGCGAGGCCCCGGCCCGCGCCTGGCAGCACGGCCGGTTCGGCGCACCGTACCTGCGTGACTCGCTGCTGGCGGCCGGCGCGCTGTGCGAGACCCTCGAGACCGCGACGACGTGGTCGAACGTGCCTGCGCTGAAGGCCGCCGTCACCGAGGCACTGACGACTTCGCTGCAGGAAAGCGGCACTCCGGCACTGGTGATGTGCCACATCTCGCACGTCTACCCCACCGGCGCCTCGCTGTACTTCACGGTCGTCGCCGGCCAGCGCGGCAACCCCATCGAGCAGTGGCGCGCGGCGAAAACCGCTGCGTCCGAAGCGATGGTGCGCTGCGGTGCCACCATCACCCACCACCACGCGGTCGGCGCCGACCACAAGCCGTGGATGACGGCCGAGGTCGGCGACCTGGGCGTCGAGGTGCTGCGCGCCGTCAAGAACGTGCTCGATCCCGGCGGAATCCTCAACCCTGGCAAGCTGATCCCGTGAGCACGCCCCAACGGGTCACCCTGCTGACCAATCCCGCCTCGGGTCAGGGGCGGGGCTCGGCGGCAGCGCAGCGCGCTGTCGTACGGCTGCAACGCCGCGGTGTCGACGTGGTCGAGCTGATCGGTTCCGATGCCGCCCATGCCCGCCGGCTGCTCGACGAGGCACTCGATCACGGCACCGATGCGGTGGTGGTCGCAGGCGGCGACGGCATCATCTCCCTTGCGCTGCAGGCACTTGCGCAGGCCGACGTGCCGCTGGGGATCATCCCCGCCGGCACCGGCAATGACCACGCCCGCGAGTTCGGGATTCCGCGGGACGACCCGGAAGCCGCCGCGGACATCATCGCGACGGGCCGTACCCGCACCATCGACCTGGGCCGGATCGAGGGCGCCGACGGCACCGTGCGCTGGTTCGGCACGGTGATGTCGGCGGGATTCGACTCACTGGTCACCGATCGCGCCAACCGGATGACGTGGCCGCGGGGCCGGATGCGCTACAACGCGGCGATGCTGGTCGAGCTGTCGCAGTTGCGGCTGCACACGGCGCGGGTGAGTTTCGACGGTGGTCCCGAGCAGGAAATCCCTGTGACACTGGCGACTTTCGGCAACGGCAAGAGCTATGGCGGCGGCATGCTGATCTGCCCGGGTGCCGACCTCAATGACGGGCTGCTGGACGTCACCATGGCGGCCTCGGAGTCGCGGCTCAAGTTGGTCCGGCTGTTCCCCACGGTCTTCAAGGGCACGCATGTGCATCTCGACGAGGTGACCACGCGGCGCGCCCGCACCGTCACCATCGACGTGCCGGGCATAAACGCCTATGCCGACGGCGAATTCGTCTGCCCGCTGCCGGTGACGGTGTCCGCGGTGCCGAATGCGTTGCGGGTGCTGGTTCCGTAGCCCGGCGCTGACGTTCAGTCCTGCATAGCCGCAAGGAGCGCAAGCAGATTCATCAACCGGGTGATGGCGCCAGTGACCGGCCGGGCCGGCAGTGTCGGATCGATGGCGCGCTGAATACCCAGGCCGATGCCGGCACTGAGAAACAGGTTGCCGATGTCTTCCAAGCTGTCGATCACGCCGGCGGCGACCAACTGTTCTTCGGCGAGCCCCAAATCGTCTGACAGCGAACGCAATACCTCGACGACCATCTGCGCCGCTTCGTTGCGCAGATCGGTGATCATCTGGCCCAGCTCGGGATCATTGCGCGACAGCACCACGAATTCGAGTTCGAGCATCGTCCAGCCCACGTCGCCTGCGGTCCGTTCCAACCAGGCGTTCACCGCCTCGACGCGGCTCGGCACATCGGCATCCGACATCGCCAGCTCGGACATCTCGGAGAACTTGTCGCGGTGAATGGCCTCCAGCACTTCCCGGCACAGGACCGGCTTGCTGCCGAAGTTCGAATACACCGCGCCCTTGCTGTAGCCGGCGTCGTCGGCGATGTCCTCGAGGCTCGTGGACGCGTAGCCGTGCTTGAGAAACCGGGCCTTCGCCGCGTCGAGCAGCTCGGCACGCGTCTGTTCCTGACGCTGCGCTCTGGTCAATCGCGGCATGCGTCGATAGTAGTCGTTTGCGATACCACGAGTACTAGCTTTACCCGAAGAATTCGGATACCGTGGGTATTCGAACGAAGCCAAAGGGCTTCTACCAGCAGATACGAGGCTATCGATGCAGCTAGCACGACGCACCATGCCCCTCGACGGGGCCACCGTCATCGTCACCGGAGGCGCCCGGGGCATCGGCGCCAAGACCGCCGAACTGTTCTCGCAGCACGGCGCCAGCGTGTGGATCGGCGACGTCGACGCCGACATCGCCGAGCAGACGGCCCGCACGATCCCCCGCTGTCGCAGTGCGCGCCTCGACGTCACCCGGCGCGACTCCTGGGACCAGTTCGTCGGGCAGGTGCTGAAGGAGTCCGGCCGCATCGACGTCCTCATCAACAACGCGGGCGTGATGCCGCTGGGCGCGTTCGAATCCGAAGCCGAGGCCACGACCGACCTGATCCTCGACGTCAACGTCCGGGGCGTCCTCAACGGCATGCGGGCGGTGATCCCGTTCATGATCACCCGCGGTACCGGCCACGTCGTGAACATCGCATCGATGGCGGGCATGATCCCCGTCCCCGGCATGGTCACCTACAACGCCAGCAAGTTCGCCGCGGTCGGCGCGTCCCTGGCAGCGCGGACCGAGTACGCCGGAACGGGCGTCACCGTGTGCGCGGTGCTGCCGTCGGCGGTCCGCACCGAACTCTCCTCCGGTGTCCAGCTCGGTGGCGGCATGCCGACCGTCGATCCCGAAGATGTCGCGCAGGCGGTGCTGAAGACGTTGCGCACCAAGGCTGCCCGTACGTCGGTACCCGAATGGGTGGCACCCGGCTGGGCCCTGGTCGACGCACTGGTCCCGGAGTTCATCCAGCGTGCGGCACGCTCGCTCATCGACGACCGCCGCGCACTCACTGCGCTGGATCCGGTCGGCCGGTCCGCCTACCTGGACCGGATCGAGCGGCAGGCGAAAGACCATGACGCCGAGTCGAACTCGGACGCACGACGATGAAGCGGGCCCTGGTCATCGGCTGCGGCGGCACCATCGGGGGTGCGTGGATCGTCGCGGCCCTGCACGCCCTGCAGGAGCAGACGGGTTGGGACCCGCGGGAAGCCTCGGTGTTGCAGGGCACCTCGGCGGGCGCCGAGATCGTCACGATGCTCGGCGGCGGCGCGTCCGTCGACGACCTGGTGGCGATGCACCGCGGCACCAGTACCGACGAACGCCTGAGTGCACACATCGAGGCGACGCCGCCGAGCCTGCCACCCCTGCCGGCGCCGCGGCTGCTGAACCCGGCGCTCCTGCGCAGTCAGAACGGCCTGGCCGCGGTCACCGGTATCGCCCCGACGGGCCGCGCCGACGCAACCTGGCTGCAGCGCTTGGCATCCGGATTCGCGAACACGTCGGGTTGGCTCGATCATCCGGGAGCCCGCATGGTGGCATTCGACTACCAGCGCGGCGAGCGGGTGGCTTTCGGCGCACCCGGTGCGCCGAAAGCCACGGCGGGCGAGGCACTCCGGGCATCGTGGGGTGTGCCCGGCTGGATGCCCCCGGTCAGCATCGGCGACCGCAAGTTCGTCGACGGCGGCGCCGCGTCCACCGCATCGGTCGACCTCATCAGCCATGAAGATGCCGACCTGATCTACGTCATCACCCCGATGGCCTCCGAAAGTGGCGTTCGTGCAACCGGATTGGGCGGCATCCTCGAAGACCGGTTGCTCCGCCGTCCGATGTCCAAGGTGCTGGATGCCGAGGTCGCCACCGCGCGGGCCCGCGGCATCGAGGTCGTCGTGATCCAACCGGACGCCGCCGACCTGGCCGGCCTGGGCGCCAACTTCATGCTGCGCAGCAAGCGGCGCGCGGCCTTCGAATCCGCCATGACCACCGCACCGAAGACGGTGCGCCGAGCTTGGGAGTCCTGATGAACAAACGTGATCCGCGCATCGTCATCATCGGCGCCGGCGTCGCCGGGATCGCCTCCGCATACACCTTCCAGCAGGCCGGGTTCACCAACTTCACCATCCTGGAGAAGGGTTCGGACGTCGGCGGCGTCTGGCACTGGAACCGCTACCCCGGACTGACGTGTGATGTGCCGTCGCACATCTACCAGTTCGCCTTCGCCCCCAAGCCCGACTGGAGCCACATCTGGGCGGGCGGCCAGGAGATACAGGAGTATCACCGCGACGTCGTCGAGCGGTTCGGCCTCGACAACCACCTGCGGCTGAACACCGAAGTCACGGCGCTGCACTACGACCAGGACGCGCACACCTGGACCGTCACGACCGAGAACGACACGCTGACAGCCGATTTCGTCATCTGCGCCACCGGCGTCCTGCACCACCCCTTCACGCCGGACATCCCCGGCATGGACGCCTTCGAGGGCGCCGTCGTCCATACCGCCCGGTGGGATCCCGAACTGGAGACCGCGGGCAAGCGCATCGCCGTGATCGGCACCGGATCGACCGGCGTGCAGGTGGTTTCGGCGCTGCAGCCAAAGGCGGGCAAGCTGCTGCACTTCGCCAGGTCCCCGCAGTGGATGCTGTGGGCACCGATGAAACTGCCGCAGCTGGGTGCCGTCACCGCGCTGCTGCGTGCCTTCCCGAACCTGCACCAGGCCATTTCCGAACGCATTCCGCGGTGGGGCTCAAGCGTTCTCGTCGACATCGTGACCAAGCCGACGTGGCGGCGCAAGCTGGTGCAGCAGTATGCCCGGCTGAGCCTGCGGGCCCAGGTCCGCGACCCGAAGTTGCGTGCCGAGCTGACCCCCGACTACCAGCCGTTGTGCAAGCGGCAGGTGCTCTCGGGTACGTACTACCAGGCGATCAAAGCCCCCAACGCCCAGCTGGTCACCGACCGCATCGCCGAGTTCACGCCCACCGGCATCCGCACCACAGAGGGCGAGCACCACCGGATCGATATCGCCGTGCTGGCCACCGGTTTCCAGGCGCACAACTACATGCGCCCGATGCAGGTGGTGGGTCGCGACGACGTCACGCTGGACGACGCATGGGTCAAGGACCCGCGCGCCTACCGGATGACCGCGATTCCGGGCTTCCCGAATCTGTTCACGGTGCTCGGCCCGAACTCGCCAACGGGGTCCATCTCGCTGCAGTACACCGCCGAACTCACGGCGCGTTACATCGTGAAGTGGCTCGAGCGGTTCGAGCGCGGCGAGATCAACGAGGTCGAGGTGACCGACGAGGCCACCGACGAGTTCAACGCCGCGGCAGTGGAAGCCATGGAGCCGACAGTGTGGAACACCGGCTGCAACTCGTGGTACTTCAGCGAAGGCGGCACCATCGACCTGTGGCCGTTCGACGTCGCAACCATCACCAGCATGCTGAGCGAACCGGAGCCGGAGCACTACCGCGTGAGTTGATCGGATAACCGGTCAGCGTGGTCGTCCGCGGCGCCCCCGCTGGTGACGCATTCGATCCGACGCCGTCAACTTTCCTTGACATCAAGGAAAGTTGACGGCTCTCGGCCGAACATGTCGAGGGAGAGCGCGGCGCGAACGCCGGGCTCGAACTAGCCGACGCCCCGGTTCAGCCAGCTGACTTCGCCGGCCTCGGCGCCGCCGCCGCGGTAGGGCTCCAGAGCCTCGTCCCAGGCGGTGCCGAGCACGGTGTCGAGTTCGGCGGCGAGCACGTCGGCGCCGCCCTCCATCAGCGTGCGTAGGCGCTGCTCGCCGACCATGGTGTCACCGTTGGCGCTCATCGAACCGCTCCACAGACCCAGGGTCGGGGTGTGGCACCAGCGGTGTCCGTCGACGCCGGCACTCGGGTCCTCGGTCACCTCGAAGCGCAGTACCGACCACGAGCGCAGTGCGCTGGCGAGCTGGGCTCCGGTGCCGACAGGCCCCATCCAGTTGGTGATGGCACGCAACTGACCGGGCATGGCAGGTTGGGGCGTCCACTTGAGGTTCGCCCGCGCCGACAGAGTCGACGAAAGTGCCCACTCCACATGCGGGCATACCGCCGCGGGAGAGGCATGGATATACACCACGCCCGTCGTCGCGTCGGCGAGTTGGTTCGACGCACGCATCATCTGCTCCTTCAGCTCCACGAGGGACGTCTTCCCCAACGACCTGGTGTTGCTGAAATGTTGCAGTTGTTTAGTGCGTGTCTATTGTGCCGCGTGAGACCCCTGTTGCGCTAGTCTGTCGCGCAATCTCTCAGGACGGCCACAGAATCGGCATCGAGCGTCGGCTCGTGTTCGACGTCTCCCGCGATTCTCGAACACCACCCAACACTCACGCGGAGCGTCGGCTCGCCATCTATCTTCTAACGGTGACTGCCCTGGACCGGTTCTTCGAGATCTCCGCACGCGGCTCGACCGTCGCCGCTGAACTGCGCGGCGGCGCGGTGACCTTCATCGCGATGGCGTACATCATCGTGCTGAACCCCATCATCCTGTCGAGCACGGCAGACATCGCCGGGCACAAGCTCCCCTTCGGCCAGGTCTCCGCGGTGACATCCCTGGCGGCCGGCGCCATGACGATCCTGTTCGGCGTCGTCGCCCGTCTCCCCTTCGCGTTTGCGGCGGGGCTCGGCATCAACTCGTTCCTCGCCAGCTCCGTGGTGGGCGTCCTGACCTGGCCGGAAGCCATGGGCCTGGTGGTCATAGAAGGTTTCATCATCGTCGCGATGGCCGTCACCGGCCTGCGCCGCATGATCTTCGACGCCGTGCCCATGCCGCTGAAACTGGCCATCACCGCCGGCATCGGCCTGTTCATCATGTTCATCGGGTTGGTCAACGCCGGGTTCGTCGCGTCGACGGGCCATCCGTCGCCGCCGCTGGGTCTGGGCGCCGGTGGCACCGGCTCGGTCCGCGCGATCCCCACCTTGGTCTTCGTGTTCACCCTGCTGACCTCGGGTGTCCTGGTGGCCCGCAAGGTGCGCGGCGGCATCCTCATCGGTCTCATCTCGGGGACCGCGCTGGCGGCCATCATCGAGGCGATCTGGCACCTCGGCTCGGCGACAGAGAAGCCGGGCGGCTGGAGCCTGTCCGTCCCGACGCTGTCCGGTTCGCCGTTCGCGGTGCCCAACCTGTCCCTGATCGGGCACGTGGACTTCGGCAGCTTCGGCCGGATCGGCGCGATCGCCGCACTCATGCTGGTGTTCACGCTGCTGTTCACCAACTTCTTCGACGCCATGGGCACCATGACGGGCCTGTCCCGGCAGGCCGGCCTGGCCGACGAACACGGCAACTTCCCGCGCCTGCAGTCCGCGCTGGTGATCGAGGGCACCGGCGCCGTGGTCGGCGGCGCCGTGTCGGCATCGTCCAACACGGTGTTCGTCGAATCGGGCACCGGCATCGGCGAAGGCGCCCGAACCGGTCTCGCCAGCCTGGTGACCGGTGGATTGTTCCTGGCCGCAATGTTCTTGACGCCGCTGACGGAGATCGTGCCCACCGAGGTCGCGGCCGCCGCGCTGGTGATCGTCGGCACCCTGATGGTCTCGGTGCTCCGCGAGATCGACTTCTCCGACTTCTCGGTGGCCCTGCCGGTGGTGCTGACCGTGGCCGTGATGCCGCTGTCCTACTCGATCGCCAACGGCATCGGCGTCGGCTTCATCGCCTGGGCCGTCCTGCGCGCGGCGTCGGGCCGCATCAAGGAGATCAGCCCGCTGCTGTGGGTCGTCGCCGCCGGGTTCCTGCTGTTCTTCGCCCGCGGCTGGATCGACAGCATGATCGGGGTCGTCCGCTAGGAGGCTGCTGAATATTCCGCGTGGCTTCGCGGCGTGATCGGCTGTTTCTGGGATCCTTGGTGGGTGCAGGGTGAGGCTGATCGTCAACGGGATCTGCTGGATGTGGAATCGGTAGCGGGGCACCTACTTCCGCAAGGGTCGGTGTTCGCCTTTCTGGCTGAGCATCGGGTCCGGTTATTCCCGGCCCAGATGTTCGCTGATCTGTTTCCCACGGGC
This sequence comes from Mycobacterium sp. SMC-16, assembly GCF_046250085.1. NCBI lineage: Bacteria > Bacillati > Actinomycetota > Actinomycetes > Mycobacteriales > Mycobacteriaceae > Mycobacterium > Mycobacterium sp. SMC-16. The sequence goes on along the minus strand of NZ_CP176427.1, from coordinate 1,922,260 downwards.
CGCGGCCGCCCGTCGATCCCGCCGGAGGTGGCTGCGTCGGTGATCGTGCTGCAAACCCTGCACGGATTATCCGATCGTGAGGCCGCCGAGGCGGTCACGTTCGATCTGCGGTGGAAAGCGGCGTGTGGATATGCGATCGACGCGCCGGGATTTCACCCCACGACGCTGACGTACTGGCGGCGTCGACTGGCGGCCAGCGATGCCCCGCAACGGATCTTCGACGCGGTCCGCGACGTGATCACCGCGACCGGGGCGTTGGAGGGCAAACAGCGGCGGGCACTGGATTCGACGATCCTTGACGACGCAGTCGCCCGCCAAGACACGGTGACCCAGTTGATCGCCGCGATCCGGCGGGTCGGCCGAGACGTTCCCGATGCCAAAGCCCTTGTCGCGCTTCATTGCACACGCCTTGCCGCGTTGACCGGGCAGGACTACACAACCACCGGCAAGCCGCCGATCGCCTGGGACGACCACGGTGCACGTGAGGAGTTGGTCACCGCGCTGGTCAACGACGCTCTGGCACTACTGGCGGTCCTGGATGTCGAGGCCATCGAGAAGCAGGGCGGCAAACCCGCCGAAGCGGTCGCGCTGCTGGCCCTGGTCGCCGGTCAAGACGTCGAGCCGGCCGAGGATTCCGACGGCACCGACGGACGGTGGCAGATCGCGCAGCGCACCGCGCCGGACCGGATCATCTCGACCGTGGATCCCGATTCCCGGCATGCGCACAAGACCCGGCACCGCCGCCAGGACGGGTTCAAAGCCCACGTGGTGGTCGAGCCGGACACCGGTCTGACCACGACCGTGCGGCTGACCAAACCCAGCGGGAGCGAGAACTCCGACGCGAACGTAGGGGCCGAACTCGTGGTGGCCGATCCCACGGTCGCCGCGGGCCAGGCCATCGAGGTATTGGGTGATTCCGCGTACGCCACCGGCGACATGCTGCACACACTCGAGGGCAGGCAGTGGACGCCGCTGCTCAAACCATGGCCGGTCAAACCCGCCGTCGCCGGTGGGTTCACCATCGAAGACTTCACACACGATCCGGTCGCTGGGACGCTGACCTGCCCGGCCGGGGTGAGCAAGCGAATCACCAAGAGCCGCAAGGCCGTTTTCGGGATCGCGTGCAGCGATTGTGCGCTGCGAGCGCGGTGCACCACCGCCAAGAACGGTCGCACCATCGAGCTGCACCAACATGATCTGCTCCAGCGCGCACACCGCCAACGAGCGACCACCGCCGAATTCCAGGCCACCTACCGACGGCATCGTCCCATGGTTGAACGCACCATCGCCTGGCTCACCCGCCGCAACCGGCGAGTGCCCTACCGCGGCATCGCCAAAAACAATGCGTGGCTACATCACCGCGCCGCAGGATTGAACCTACGACGACTGCTCGCAATGGGCCTGACCATCGACAACGGCGCCTGGGCACTGCCCTGAACAGCACGAACAGTCCTCACCCACCACCAGCAAGACCGGTCAACGCATCAAACCCAAAGCGCCGCCGATCCCTAACCGGCCCACCGTTCCAGCCAACCTGCAACACGCCCTTATTCAGCAGCCTCCTAGGCGAACTCGCGCACGACGGCAGCGGACACTTCCGGCCACACGGCGTGCGTCCAGTCCCCGAAATCGCGGTCCGTCAGCACGACCAGTGCCAGGTCCGCCTCCGGGTCGACCCAGAGGAACGTCCCCGACTGGCCGAAATGCCCGAACGTCCGGCCCGAGTTGGCCGCGGCCGTCCAGTGCGAGTGCTTGCCGTCCCGAATCTCGAAACCCAGGCCCCAGTCGTTGGGGCGCTGCGATCCGAATCCCGGCAGCACGCCGTCGAGGCCCGGGAAATGCACCGAGATCGCGTCGGCGTGCATGGGTGTCGACACCAGAACCGGACGCAACAGATCACCGGCGAACGCGGCGAGGTCGGTCACCGTGGACCAGGCGCCGTAGCCGGCGGTTTCGGCCGCGCCCGGCAGATCGGAATCGCTCATCCCCAACGGCTCGAACACCGCTTCGCGCAGGTACTGCGCGAACTCGATGCCGGACTCGTGCTGCAGCACCTGGGCCAGCACGGCGAACCCGACATTGGAGTAGATGCGCCGCGTGCCGGGCGCCGCGATGGCGTCGGGCGTCTGCATCGCCAGACCCGACGTGTGCGCAAGCAGGTGGCGCACCGTCGACCCGGGCGGGCCGGCCGGGGTGTCCAGCTCGACGACGCCCTCTTCGATCGCGATCTGTGCGGCGCGCGCCACCAGGGGCTTGGTCACCGATGCGAGCCGGAACGCGCGGTCGACGGGTCCGTGCGTGGCGAGCACACCGGCAGGTGACACCACCGCGGCCGCAGCGTTCGGTACCGGCCAGGAATCCAGCAGCTCGAGAGCGGTCACGCCCACGACCCTGTCACATATCGCGGCGCCGATGGGCACAGGCCGGGACCGATTAACCAGACATTTGTATGGACACCATTCCAACTCTTCCCGGAGGCATTAGGTTATAGCCATGAGTCAGACAGTGCGTGGTGTGATTTCCCGGGCCAAGAAGCAGCCCATCGAGCTCGTCGACATCGTCATCCCCGATCCCGGACCCGGTGAGGTCATCGTGGACATCATCGCGTGCGGCGTGTGCCATACCGACCTCACCTACCGCGACGGCGGCATCAACGACGAGTATCCGTTCCTGCTCGGCCACGAAGCCGCCGGCACCGTCGAAGCCATCGGCGACGGCGTCACCCACGTCGCGGTCGGCGACTTCGTCATCCTCAACTGGCGCGCCGTCTGCGGTGAATGCCGCGCCTGCAAACGCGGCCGCCCGCACCTGTGCTTCGACACCTTCAACGCCACCCAGAAGATGACCCTCACCGACGGCACCGAACTGACCCCCGCCCTGGGCATCGGCGCCTTCGCCGACAAAACCCTCGTACACGAACGCCAGTGCACCAAGGTCGATTCCGAAGCCGACCCCGCCGTCGCCGGCCTGCTCGGCTGCGGCGTCATGGCCGGTATCGGCGCCGCCATCAACACCGGCGGCGTCACCCGTGATGACACCGTCGCGGTCATCGGCTGCGGCGGTGTCGGTGACGCCGCGATCGCCGGCGCCGCCCTCGTCGGCGCCAAACGCATCATCGCCGTCGACACCGACAACCAGAAGCTGCACTGGGCCCGCGACTTCGGCGCCACCCACACCATCAACGCCCGCGACCTCGACCCCGTCGAGACCATCCAGGATTTGACCGACGGTTTCGGCGCCGACGTCGTCATCGACGCCGTCGGCCGCCCCGAAACCTGGAAGCAGGCGTTCTACGCCCGCGACCTCGCCGGAACCGTTGTCCTCGTAGGCGTTCCGACACCCGACATGACCCTCGAGATGCCGCTCATCGACTTCTTCTCCCACGGCGGATCCCTCAAATCATCCTGGTACGGCGACTGCCTGCCCGAACGCGACTTCCCCACCCTCATCAGCCTCTACCTCCAAGGCCGCCTGCCACTGGAGAAGTTCGTCACCGAACGCATCGGACTCGACCAGATCGAAGACGCCTTCCACAAAATGCACAGCGGCGAAGTCCTGCGCTCGGTGGTGGTCCTCAAGTGAGCAACATCGAGCGGGTCGTCACCAGCGGCACCTTCAGCCTCGACGGCGGCACCTGGGACGTCGACAACAACATCTGGCTCGTCGGTGACGACAAGGACGTCATCGTGTTCGACGCCGCCCACACCGCGGCGCCCATCATCGAGGCGGTGAACGGCCGCAACGTCGTCGCGGTGGTCTGCACCCACGGTCACAACGACCACATCACGGTCGCTCCTGAATTGTCCGCGGCCCTCGACGCACCGGTACTGCTGCATCCGGCCGACGAGATGCTGTGGCGGGATGTCCACCCGGACAGCGCTTTTCACACCGTCGGCGACGACCAGGTGCTCACCGTCGGCGGCCTGGAGATCAAAGCCATTCATACGCCCGGCCATTCCCCCGGCTCGGTGTGCTGGCACATCCCCGAGCTCACTGCGGTGATCTCCGGCGACACCCTGTTCCACGGCGGCCCCGGCGCGACCGGCCGCTCGTACTCGGACTTCCCGACCATCCTGGCGTCGATTTCCGAGAAGCTCGGCAAGCTGCCCGGCGACACCGTCGTCTACACCGGCCACGGTGACACCACCACGATCGGCGGCGAGCTCGTCAACTACGACGACTGGGTGGCCCGCGGCAGCTGAGCTGCCAATCGAACACGGCAGCTGAGCCGCCGATCGCGCACCGGGCACTGATTCAGAGAGCGCCACACAGCTCGCGGCGCTACCGTGAGACATGCCCGAGTCCAGCGTGGTGGTGCAGCCCGACCCGATCGGGAGCTCGCGCCTGCAGACCGTCGGACTCCGCACGGCCACAAAGCTTTTCGAACAGGCCGCGGCCGAGGTGCCGCTCCCGGCGTCGCCTCGGCCGGTGGTGATCGCCGAGTACGGCTCGGGCAACGCTCACAACGGGCTGCTCCCCATCGGCGCGGGCATCGCCGCCCTGCGCAAACGCGTCCGGCCCGAGCACCCCATCGCGGTGACGCACACCGACATCCCCGACAACGATTTCAGCGCGTTGTTCCGCACCTTGCGCGACGACCCGTTCAGCTACCTACGCACCGATCGGGCCACGTTCGCATCGGCGGTGGGGCGGTCATACCTCGGCCAGATTCTGCCGTCGGAAGGTGTGCACCTGGGCTGGTCGGCGTGGGCCATCCACTGGCTCAGCCGTATGCCGTCGGAGATTCCCGATCACATCCAGCCGTCCTACAGCGCCGACGCCCAGGTGCGCGCCGCGTACGCCAGGCAGGCCGCGCACGACTGGCACGAGTTCATCGCGTTCCGCGGCCGCGAGTTGAGTCCCGGCGGTCGCCTCGTGGTCATGACGATGGGCCAGCACGACGACGGGCGGCTCGGCCTCGAGCCGCTTTTCGACGGGCTGATGCGTGCGCTCACCGACCTGCAGGACCAACGGCTCGTCACCGCCGAGGAACTGCGCCGCATGCGCCTGCCGATCGTGGGCCGCAGTGAAGCCGACTTCCGATCACCGTTCGCCCCTTCGGGCCGCTTCGAGCGGCTGCGGATCACCCATCTGGTGGTCGCCGACGAACCGGACCGCTTCTGGCAGCAATACCAGAAAGACCGTGACGCAACGGCTTTCGCCAAGAGTTGGGTCGGCTTCACCAGGGCGGCGGTGTTCGACAGCCTGCTGGAGGCGTTGGACCCGGCGGACGCGGCGCGCCGATGTCGGCTCGCCGACGCCCTGGAGGCAGCGCTGATCGAGCTACTGGTGGCGGCACCAGAACCGATGCCGATTCCGGTGGCGCACATCGTCGTTGAGAAACAGCAGCGCTGAGTTAGACGAACACATCCAGGATCAGAACCATGGCCAGACCGGACACCGAGAGCACGGTCTCCATGATCGACCATGTCTTGATGGTCTGGCCGACGCTCAGCGTGAAGTACTCCTTGACCAACCAGAAGCCCGCGTCGTTGACGTGCGAGAAGAACAGCGAGCCGGCGCCGACAGCCAGCACCACCAAGGACAGCTCGCCGGAGCCCATCCCGTCGACCAGGCCGAGAATCAGCGACGACGCCGTGATGGTGGCGACGGTGGCCGACCCGGTGGCCAGCCGGATCAGGACCGCGAGCACCCAGGCCAACACGAGCACCGAGATGTGCACGCCTTCGGCCCAGCGCGCCAGCATGGTGCCGATGCCGGTGTCGACCAGCACCTGCTTGAATCCGCCGCCGGCGGCGACGATCAGGAAGATGCCCGCGACCGGGGGCAGGCTCGACTCGATGCACTTGGTGATCGCGGTGCGGTCCATCCCGGCGCCGCGGCCGAGCGTGACGGTGCCGACCACGACGGCGATGAGCAGTGCCACCAGCGGGGTGCCCACGGCGTCGAAGATCCGGCGGAACCACTGCGTCTTGTCGTCGATGAAGATGTCGACGAGGGCCTTGCCCAGCATGAGTGCGACGGGCAGCAACACCGAGAACAGTGTGACGCTGAAGCGCGGCCGTTTGCCTTGTGCGCGAAGGGCTTCCGGGTCGGTGTCGAAGGTGTCCGGCGCGGCGACGACGACCCACTTGCCGGCGAGACGGCCGAACAGCGGGCCCGCGACGACGATCGTCGGGACCGCGACGAGCACGCCGAGCCCGAGCGTGACCCCGAGGTCCGCGTTGAGCAGCCCGACCGCGGTCAGCGGACCGGGATGCGGCGGCACGAAACCGTGCATGGCCGACAGTCCCGCCAGCGCCGGGATGCCGATGGTGATGAGCGACTGCTGCGAGCGCCGGGCCACCAGATAGATGACGGGCATCAGGAGCACGAGCCCGATCTCGAAGAACATCGGCAGCCCGATGATCGCGCCGACCAGTGCCATCGCCCACGGCAGCGCGCGGGGCGAGGCGGCACCGACGATGGTGTCGACGATCTCGTCGGCACCGCCGGAATCGGCGAGCAGTTTGGCGAACATCGCGCCGAGGGCGATCAGGATGCCCACGCCGGCCGCCGTCGCGCCGAACCCGTCGGAGAACGATTTGAGGACGGCGGTGAGGTTCTCGCCGGCCGTCAGCCCCACCGTCAGGCCGCCGAAGATCAGCGACAGGAACGGGTGCAGCTTGACCAGCGTGATGAGCACGACGATGACGCCGATGCCGACGATGAAGGCCAGGATCAGCTGCGTGGCCGAAGAGACCGGCTCGATGAGTTTGGGCGCGTCGGCCAGGAAGGTGACGGTGGTGTTCATCGGAGGTTCTCCCCGCCGGTACGCGAAATGTATTCGTCGACAATCGAATCGATGCTCTGCCCGACGTCGATGACGGTGCCCGCCTCATCGGGGCGCAGGGGTTCCAGGGTTTCGAACTGCGAGGCGAGCAGCGACGCCGGCATGAAGTGGCCGGGCCGGCTGGCCTGCCGGGCGCCGATGACCTCGGGTGTGCCGAACAGGTGCAGGAACCGGGTGCCCGGGCAGTGGCTGCGCAGCTGCACGCGGTACTGGTACTTGAGGGCCGAACAGCTCATCACGCCGCCGTCGCCGCAGTGCTCGCCCAGCCACAGCCCGATGGTCTCCAGCCAGGGCCGGCGGTCGTCATCGTTCAAGGGGTGACCGGCCGCCATCTTCGCGATGTTGGCGGCGGGATGGAAGTCATCGGCGTCCGCGAACGGCACGCGGAGCCGTTGCGCCAGCGCCGCGCCCACGGTGGACTTGCCGGATCCGGAAACGCCCATGACGACGATCGGTGATGGCATCTGCTGCACCTGCCCTTGCTGTGGTTTGACTCACACAGCGTGGCTCAAAAGTCAGACTATTTCAAGACCCGAATCGAAATCATCCGTTTTAAGCCAGATGAGACGACTTATGACACGATGTTATGCGTGGTTATGCCCTCAAACGTCAGCGCGCTGCACGACAACGTCCTGAGCGCGCTGGGGACCGCCGTGGTCTCGGGGACGTACGCGCCCGGTGAGGTGATCACCCTCGAAGGCGTGAGCGCCGAACACGGCGTGTCCCGCAGCGTCGCGCGGGAGGCCATCCGGGTCCTCGAGTCGATGGGCATGGTCGCCTCGCGCCGCCGGGTCGGCATCACCATTCAGCCTGCGGTCAACTGGAATGTCTTCGATCCCAGGCTGATTCGCTGGCGCCTCGAGTCCAGCGACCGGGCCGCGCAGCTGGTGTCGTTGTCGGAGTTGCGCCGCGGATTCGAACCCGCGGCGGCCGCCTTGGCCGCCGAGCGCGCCAACCCCCACCAGTGCCGCATCATGGCCGCCGCCGCGTCGGACATGGCGGTGCACGGCCGTGACGGTGACCTGGCGGCCTATCTGCAGGCGGACAAGGTCTTTCACCAGACCCTGCTGGAGGCCAGCGGCAACGAGATGTTCCGTGCGCTGAATTCCGTGGTGTCCGAGATCCTGGCCGGACGCACCCATCACGGCATGATGCCCGACTCGCCCAATCCGGCCGCCATCGCGCTGCACGACGAGGTCGCGCGCGCCGTGCGCCTGCGCGATGCCGCCGGCGCCGAACGCGCGATGCGCGCCATCATCGACGAGTCCGCCGCCGCGGTCGCCGAAGACTCCGGTTCGGACTGACGGGGCCTGCCGCTAGCGGCAGCGCTTCAGGCCGTCGTTGGGGTCACAGAACAGCGGGAACTGCTGCACCGGAATCGGCAGCGGCTTCTGGAATTCCAGCCGGAACGACTTCTTCGTCATCGCCGCCTGCACGCCGCACTGCTCGTTGTTGGTGGTGGTCCGGGTACCGGTCCAGTTGGTGTCTTCCCACTCGTAGGTCTCGACGAGCTTCGCCTTGGATCCGTCGGGGCACGTGAAACCCTGGAGGTCGGTCTGGGTGAACATCCAATGTCCCTCACCACCGGTCTGGCGGGCGTCGCCGCCCAGCGTTCCGCCGTACTGGTCGGAGCCGACGTGCACGAGGCAACCGACCGGCAGTTCCAGGTTGTTGCGTAGATCGCCGACGGTCGGGGCACAGACGGGCCAGATGGTCCACACGCTCATCGGTGTGCCCTCTTGGATGTAGGTGTAGATGCCTTCGGGCAGCCGGATGTCGTCGGCCTGCGCCGGCGCTGCCGTCCCGAAGAGTGCGCCCGCTGCGACGAAGCCAAGACTCGAAACCATAGCGAGAACACGTTTCATTTTCACCGCCCGAGTATCGCAAACGACTTGGCCACGGCGTGAGAAAGTCACCGTATGAGTTCACTCAGCGGGAAGGTTGCGTTGATCACCGGGGCCTCTGCCGGCCTGGGCGCGGCCACGGTCAAGGTTTTCGCCGAACGCGGCGCATCGGTCTTCGGAATCGCCCGGGACGCCGAGCGGATGGCGACGGTTTTCGCCGACGCCTACGGCGACGAGCCCGGCGGCGCGTTCGCCGCGGTGGACATCAGTACGGCCGACGCCTGCCGGCAGGCGGTCGCGGACTGCATCGCGAAATTCGGGCGGCTGGACGTGCTGGTGAACGTCGCGGGATTCCACGTCATGCGGCACACCCTGTCGATGACCGACGACGACTGGGACCGCGACCTCGCGGTGAATCTGAACGGCCCGTTCCACCTGACCCGGGCGGCGCTGCCGCAGCTGCTGGAGAACGGCGGCAACATCGTCAACGTCTCCTCGATCGCGGGCGTCGAGGGCGAGATCTACTCGGCGGGCTACTGCGCCGCCAAGCACGGACTGATCGGGCTGACGCGCGCACTGGCCGTCGAGTACACCAAGGAAAAGCTCCGGGTCAACGCGGTGTGCCCGGGCGGCATGCTGACCGCGCAGGTCACCGAGTTCGCGGCGCCCGAGAATGCCGACTGGGACCTGATCATGCGGATCGCCGCGCCGCGCGGCTTCATGGAGCCACGCGACGTCGCGAACGTCATCGCGTTCCTGGCCAGCGACGACGCCGCCGCGATCCACGGCTCGGTGTACCGCGTCGACAACGGCAAGGGCCCGGCCTGATCCAGGCCGGGCCCTGCCTGACGACTAGTGGGCGAGCGCGACCAGCAGGTCGTGCTTCTCCGGGCAGTACGTGTCGAACGCGGCGTTGAGGAACTGGTACACCTGCTGCTCCGAGCTGCTGTTGCGCGGCAGGTTCTTCTTCAGGAACGCCGCCGAGTCGGTGGCGCTGTGGTCGACGTTGTTGTCGAGCCGCTGGCAGGTGATCTTGCCGATCCAGGCGTTGTAGTCCTTGGGGCCGTAGATCCCGTAGGTGTGCAGCTGGTTGGCGAAATCGGTGTCCGGGTCGGCCTGCGCGGGGACAGCCATCCCGACAGCGAGGGCGGCGGCGGCGATTGAGCCGGCCACACCGGCCAGAGTGCGTGCCTTCATGTGACGGAGTCTATTCGTGCTGGTTGCCATCTGCCCCTGCTCCCTGAACAGTCGTTGCCGCCTGTTCAATCCCATTGAACTGCTGCGTATTTGGTTCGATCTGCTGCGCGCTACCGGCTACGGTGATACGAGCCACCCACAGCGAAGGTTTCCCATGATTAACTTAACTGGTCTAATCTAACACTTAAATGACCTAATCTGTCGCGGTCAGGGTACGGGAAGCGGGGAGCAGCAAGTGCAGTCGACCATGGTGTCCGCAGCGTGATCGGCAATGCGCTCAAGAAGGCGTGGATCCCGTTGCTCATCCTCGCCGTGGCCCTCGTCGCCGGCTTCACCGTGCAGCGCGTGCGCACCTACTTCGGCCAGAACCCCGTCATCGTCACCCCGCGCAACTTCGCCGACGACGCCAAACCGTTCAAGCCCAAGGTCGTCACCTACGAGATCACCGGCGAACCCGGCGCCTACGCCGACATCAACTACCTCGACCTGGACGCCAAACCGCAGCGCGTCGATCACGCGATGCTGCCCTGGAAGCTCGTCCTGTCCACCACCGCACCGGCAGCCTCGCCCAACATCGTCGCCCAGGGCGACGGTGACTCCATCACCTGCACCGTCCACGTCGACGACGAACTCAAAGACACCCGAACCTCCACGGGCGTGCACGCCCAGACCTTCTGCCTGGTGAAATCTGCATGACGCATCCAACCGACGAAGACACCGTCATCTTCCCGAAGGCCGAGCAGCCGCCCCATCGGCCGTTGATCGCCCGCCTCATCCGCACCTTCGCGATCCCGGTCATCCTGTTCTGGATCGGCGTCATCGTCTTCCTCGGCAGCGCCGTCCCTTCGCTCGACGAGGTCGGCAAGATGCGCTCGGTCTCGATGTCACCGGACCAGGCCGCGTCGGTCATCGCGACGAAGCGCATCGGCGAGGTGTTCCAGGAATTCAAGTCGAACAGCTCGGTCATGGTCGTGCTGGAAGGCGATCAGCCGCTCGGCGCAGAGGCACACGCCTACTACGACGAGATGATCAAGAAGCTCCAGGCCGACACGGCGCACGTCGAGCACATCCAGGACTTCTGGAGCGACCCGCTGACCGCCGCCGGTTCGCAGAGCAACGACGGCAAGGCCTCGTACGTCCAGGTCTACCTGCGCGGTAACCAGGGCGAATCGCTCGCCAACGAATCCGTTCAGGCCGCGCAGGACATCATCAAGAGCATCAAGACGCCGCCCGGCCTGAAGGTCTACGTGACCGGGCCCGCGGCGCTCGCGGCCGACCAGCACATCGCCGGTGACCGCAGCCTCAAGCTGATCGAGGCCGCCACCTTCGGCGTCATCATCATCACCCTGCTGCTCGTGTACCGGTCGTTCATCACGGTGCTGCTGACGTTGCTGATGGTGGTGCTCGAGCTGTCCGCCGCACAGGGCGTCGTCGCGGCGCTGGGTTTTTACGACATCATCGGTCTGTCGACGTTCGCCACCAACCTGCTCGTCACGCTGGCCATCGCGGCGGCAACCGACTACGCCATCTTCCTCATCGGCCGGTACCAGGAAGCGCGCGGCGCGGGTGAGTCCCGCGAAGACGCCTACTACACGATGTTCGAGGGCACCGCCCACGTCGTGCTCGGCTCCGGCCTGACCGTCGCGGGCGCGACGTTCTGCCTGCACTTCACCCGGATGCCCTACTTCGTGTCGCTCGGCGTTCCCCTGGCCATCGGCATGGTCACCGTGGTGTTCGCCGCCCTGACGCTGGGCCCGGCCGTGATCTCGCTGGCCAGCCGGTTCCGCAAGACTCTCGAGCCCAAGCGCGCGATGCGCGTGCGCGGCTGGCGCACGATCGGCGCCGTCGTGGTCCGCTGGCCGGCCCCCATCCTCGTCGGCACCATCGCGCTGTCTCTGGTCGGCCTGCTCACATTGCCTGGCTACGAGCCGGCCTACAACGACCGCCTCTACCTGCCGGCCGACATCCCCGCCAACGAGGGCTATGCCGCGGCGGACCGGCACTTCTCGCCGGCGCGGATGAACCCCGAGCTGATGCTCATCGAGAGCGACCACGATCTGCGCAACTCCGCCGACTTCCTGGTGATCGACAAGATCGCCAAGGCCATTTTCAAGGTGCCGGGGGTATCCCGGTCGCAGACCATCACCCGCCCTGAGGGCAAGCCGATCGAGCACACCTCGATCCCGTTCCTGATGAGCATGAGCGGCACCTCTCAGAAGATGAACGAGAAGTACGCCCAGGACTCGATGGCCAACATGCTCAAGCAGGCCAACGACATGCAGATCAACATCGACACGATGAAGAAGATGCAGGGCATCACCACCCAGATGGCGGCCACCACGCACAGCATGGTCGCCAAGATGGTCAACATGACCCTGGACGTGGCCGACCTGCGCGACCACATCTCGGACTTCGACGACTTCTTCCGGCCGATCCGCAACTACCTCTACTGGGAACCGCACTGCTACGACATCCCGGTCTGCTGGACCATGCGCTCGGTCTTCGACACCCTCGACGGCATCGACACCATGACCGACGACATCCAGAACCTGATGCCGGACATGTTGAAGCTCGACAAGCTGATGCCTCAGATGGTCGCGTTGATGCCCGAGATGATCTCGACGATGACCAACATGAAGCAGTACATGCTGACGATGTACCAGACCCAGAAGGGTCTGCAGGATCAGATGCAGGCGCAGCAGGACAACGCGAGCGCCATGGGCGAGGCGTTCGACAACTCCCGCAACGACGACTCGTTCTACCTGCCGCCCGAGGTCTTCGACAACGCCGAATTCAAACGCGGCATGAAGAACTTCATCTCGCCCGACGGCAAAGCGGTGCGGCTGATCATCTCGCATGAGGGCGAACCGATGAGCGCCGAAGGCATCTCGCACATCGACGCGATCAAGAACGCCGCCAGGGAGGCCATCAAGGGCACTCCCCTGGAGGGCTCCAAGATCTACCTCGGTGGCACCGCGGCGACCTTCAAGGACCTGCAGGAGGGCGCCGACTACGACCTGCTGATCGCCGGAATCTCTGCCCTCGCACTGATTTTCGCGATCATGCTGATCATCACGCGATCCGTGGTGGCCGCGGCGGTCATCGTCGGCACCGTGGTGCTGTCGCTGGGCGCGTCATTCGGTCTGTCGGTTCTGTTGTGGCAGCACCTGATCGGGCTCAACCTGCACTGGATGGTCATCGCGATGGCGGTCATCATCCTGCTGGCCGTCGGCGCGGACTACAACCTGCTGCTCGTCGCCCGGTTCAAGGAAGAGATCCATGCCGGCCTAAATACCGGCATCATCCGGTCGATGGGCGGCACCGGTTCGGTGGTCACCTCCGCCGGCCTGGTCTTCGCCTTCACCATGATGTCCATGGCGGTCAGCGAGCTGCACGTGGTCGGTCAGGTGGGAACAACCATCGGTCTGGGCCTGTTGTTCGACACGTTGATCATCCGATCTCTGATGACGCCGGCCATCGCCGCCCTCATGGGCAAGTGGTTCTGGTGGCCGCAGCGGGTGCGTCAGCGTCCGGTGCCCGAGCCGTGGCCGCAGCCCAAGCCGTCCGGCGAACTGCAATCGACTTCCAACAGCACAGGTATCTAGGAAACAGGAGTGAGGACTATGGTCGAGATCATGCGTGGTCTGAAGCGTGCCGGTATCGGGATCGCGGCCTTGGGCGCCATCGCGACGACTCTCGCCGGGCCGGCCGCCGCCGATGCCACCGACGACTACCCGATCCCCCACCGGATCATCATCACCACGTGTGATGCCGAGCAGTACCTGGCCGCCGCGCGCGACACCAGCCCGGTCTACTACTCGCGCTACATGATCGACATGCACAACCGGCCGGCCGACATCCAGCAGATGGCGCAGGACCGCATCCACTGGTTCTTCTCGCTCGACCCGGTGGGCCGCCGCCAGTACTCCGAGGACACCGCCACCAACGTCTACTACGAGCAGGTGGCCACCCACTGGGGCAACTGGGCCAAGATCTTCTTCAACAACAAGGGCGTCGTCGCCAAGGCCACCGACGTCTGCCAGAACTACCCCAAGGGCGACCTGAACGTCTGGAACTGGGTCCAGGCCCCGTAGTCCCTAGCGATTTGTGCACGATTTTCCGCGCTGACCGCGGATTTTCGTGCACAAATCACTGGGCGTGCAGCGCGGTGACCAGATCCCGCACGTCTTCGGTTCGCTGTTCGTAACCCGGGAAATAGCAACAGATTTCGTTGACGTGCGCGCCGAAGCGGCGGCCGATCTCGGCGGCGCATTCCTCCGGGGTGCCGACGATCCCGATCGTCCGGACCATGTCGTCGCTGATCAACGCCCGCATGCCGGCGAAGTCACCGACCTTCGACATCGCGTTGAGTCGGGGCTGCAGGTCCGCCCAGCCCTCGGTCTCGAGCACCGGCAGATACGCCGGCGTGGAACCGTAGAACGCGATCAGCGTGGCGACGCCGGTGATCGCCGCGCGCAGGTCTTCTTCCGTGCGTCCCACCGCCACCATGGCCTGCGCGATCATCTGCAGATCGGCGGGCGCGCGGCCGGCGCGCGCCAGTCCCTCCCCCACTGCCACCAGGGTCCGGTCGGCGAAATGCCGGGCGCTGTGGAACGGCATCACCAGCAGCCCGTCGGCGACCTCGGCGGCGGTGCGGGTCATGATCGGGCCCAGCGCACCCATGAGCACCGCCGGCGGCCCGAACGGATTGGGGCCGGGGTTGAAGTTCGGCGGCATCAGGGTGTGGGTGAAGTGCTTGCCGCGAAAATTCAACGGCGCCTTGCCTTCCCAGCAGTCGAAGATCGCCTTGATCGCGGTGACGGTCTCGGCCATCTTCTCGGCGGGTTTGGCCCACTGCGCGCCGTAACGCTTTTCGATGTGCACCTTGATCTGCGAGCCCAGGCCCAGCCGGAACCTGCCCCCGCTGTACACCTGCAGGTCGTAAGCAGCATGCGCGAGATGCAGTGGGCTGCGCGGCCCGGCGATCGCGACGTTGGTCATCAGGTCCACGCTCGCCGCACCGGCTGCCGCGACCAGCGGCAGGAAGACGTCGTGCGGGCCTTCGAAGGTGAACACCCCGTCGGCCCCGAGGCCGGCCAGTTCGCGGGCGTGGTCGGCCGCCCGCTGGGGCGCTCCGTCGATCTGCAGTTGTACGCGCATGACTACCGCGGTCCGTATAACGCTGCCATCCAAATGTTGTACAACACCTCGACGACCACATCGGGATCCGGGTAGGGCTCAGCCGAAAACGACTGTGTCAGATAGCGTTCGTCCATCCACACCAGGGCCCGCGCGGTTTCGTTCGCATCGAGGTCGGCCTTGATCTTTCCGTCCGCCTGGTCGTCGGCGATGCGCTTGGCGGTGGCGTCGATGAACTGCTGAATCAGTTGTGCGTATGCGGCCTCGACCTTCTCGTCGGAGCCCGCCGCATCCGACAGCGCCCGTAGGACGCGTCCGTGCTGCGAGTAGACCTCGGTCAGACCCTTGAATGCCGACCGGGCATCGTTGACCAGATCCGTTCCCACGAGCCACCTGTCGACCATCTCCCCGATCTCCATCCCGAGATGCTCCACGACGCGCAAGGCGAGGTCATGACGGTCGCGGAAGTGCACATAGAACGCCGGTCTCTTGAGTCCGGTACGGCTCATCACCGCGTCGACCGTCATCTCGCGAAATGGCCGCTCCCGCAGGAATTCCTCGGCCGCCACGAGAATCTCGCGTTCGGACTCCTTGGGGTCGTGCTTCGGGCGTCTGCTCATCGTGTCCCTAGTTCATCACAGCCGCTCGATTGTGTTTGTCCATCGCGCGGTACGCGTAGTAGTAGACGGTCAGCTGCACCGCCCAGGTGGTCAACGCCGCGGTGTAGAACATGGTCCGGTCCGCGTCGTCACCGGGCACCGAATAGAAGTCGTACGTTGCCGCGATGACGGCTCCCATGACAGTGGCGATCGCGACGAGCACCGCTTGTTTGCGCTCCCCGACGCGCCACAGCCGGGTCGTGAAGTAGATCAGGAAGATCGTGGTGAGGACGTTCACCGCGACGAGGAACACGGCGCCGGCCGGCCCGATGTGGTGCGTTACGGGCGACGCCGTCCGCAACGCGTAGAACGTCAGGCCGAGCCCGACCACGCCGGCCAGTGCGAAGACACCGATGTCGACGGTGCGCGAGGGCCTGTAGCCGTGGGTCACGGCCATCAACCCCAGCACCAGGATCAACGTGATCCCGACCGACCTGGAGAACGCGTCGAAGAAGATCGCGACGTGAAAACTCGGACTGTCCTGGCCCAGCCGCAGCAGTCCGTAGACCAGGAAGTTGATCCCGGAGGTCGCGACGATGATCCACTCGAGACCGAGCAGGTAGTTGCCGTGGTTTCGGATGAACTTCCAGCCGTAGGTGAATCCGGCGAAGATCATGAGCAGATCAGCGAGGGCGAACAGCGCGCCGAAGATTTCCATGTTCTGGTCCTTTGTGTTCTGGTCAGTGGCGCCTAGATCCGGGCCAGGCGGTCGAGAACCCGGTCACCGAACCAACCGAGGGTCAGTGCCGGCCGGCTGACGAAGCTGGGCCAGAATCGGCCGTCGTGCCAGATGGCCTTGAGGTCGTCCGGCACGGGCGCGCCGGAGAGTCTGTCGGCGAGCATGCTGCCGACGTACTGGGCCTGGGCGAAGCCATGTCCGTTGCACGCCAACGAATACAGGACATTGGGCGCCGCTTCTCCGGCCACCGGCAGCCACGTGGAGCTCATGCCGATCCAGCCACCCCAGGCCCGCCCAGGCGCAACGTCACCCAGTCCGGGGAACCGTTCCCGGAAACCGCGCACCAGGTCGTCGACGACAGGTGTCGACGGGGTCCGTGCCGTCAGCTCACCCTTGGTGGTTTCGAGCCGTCGGGTGCCGAAAACGATGGTGTTCCTGGGGGTTACGCGGTAGCTCTCCAGGATCATGTGTGCCGTCACCATGGGCGCGCGACTGGTCCAGCCGATGGCGTCGAGACGTTCCGGGGCGACCGGCTCGGTCTCCACCAGCGACGTCCACACCGGCGACACCAACCGGCGCGGCGTGACGGCGAGGTCCTTGCCGTAGGCGTTGGTGGTGAGCAGAGCCTGCTTGGCGCGTACCCGGCCACCGGCGGTCTGGACCGTCACCCCGGCCGGGCCGTCGGCAACGTCCTGCACGCGCGTGTTCTCGAAAACCCTTGCCCCCGAGCTCAAGACGGCGTCGCGGAGCCCGATCACGTACTTGCCCGGGTTCAGCGTCCCACCGATGCCCTCGCGCATGCCGCCCAGGAATCCGTCCGGCAATCCCGCATCGGGGCCTTCGACGAATTCGGCCGACGATCCCGCCTCCGCCATGATCTTCGCGTTCCGGCGGGCCTTGCGCAGTTGCCCCTTCGACACCGCGGCCTGCACGATGCCGACCTTCTCGAAGTCGCAGTCGATGCCGCGGCTCGCGATGGCGTCCTGGGTGAATTCCACTGCCGATTCGGCGAACTGGAACAACGCCCGGACCTTCTCCCGGCGGAACAGCAGCGCCAGAAGCGCCGGATCCGCGGCGATCGAGTTGGTGACGTAGCCGGCATTGCGCGAGCTCGCGCCCCAGCCGCAGGTCTGCGCCTCCAGCAGGACGACATCGGCACCGGACTCGGCGAGGCGCAGGGCCGCGGTCATGCCGCCGACCCCGCCTCCGACGACTGCGACATCGCATGTCACCTCGCCGGCGAGCGCGGGCTCGCCGACCGGCCCACCGGCCCAACCGGTTTCGGTCAACAGGTTCATGCGGACACCACCTTGCGGGAGGTCACTGCCGTGCTCGGCGTGACAACCGCCTCGACCACCTGGTGCAGTGGTGCCCCACCGGTGGCGGCCAGCGCGTGGTAGAAGGTCTCCGGGTCGACCCAGTCCTCAGGCGCCAGGACACCCGCCTTCTCGCCCAACTGATCGACCGCGACCGACATGAACGCCGCGGTGGCCGAGCCCGTGAGTGACGCCATGGTGGTCCACGGCGTACCCGGCCCGCTCACCGGCGCCCGGCGCACCGAAACCACCGGCTCCCCATCGCGTTTGCCGCTCACCCGCACATAGTTGGTGCCCCGGAACGGCGGATGCTTCTTGGCCGCCGAGGTCGCCATGAACTTCAGCACCTCGACCGCTCCGATCTCGCCGCGCCGGATGGTGCCCCACAGCCCGGACAACGCGTGCCGCCACACCTTGAGCGAGCCGGTCTTGTCGGTCAGCAGGTCGTTGACGAAGTCGATGGCCTCGTCCATGGTGATCTTGTTGTCCTGCACGGCCACTGCGACGCCGCGCATGATGCCGTTGGTGGGTGGCGGGTCGAGCGCGCCGAGAACGCGAATCCGGTCGGCGCCCGGCCAGCGCCGCGGCAACGTCACCGCCTCCGGGTGGGCGCACTCGTAGAACCGGTAGGCGTCACCGAGGGAGTTGCCGACGTCGAACACGTCGTTCTCCAGGAACGTCTGGTGTTGTACGGCGCGCCCACCTTCCCACGTCCAGCACGGCCCGGCGAAGCCCCGGATCGCGTGGTCGAGCACCGCGCGCCCGAACGGCACCGGCCCTTCGTCGCCCGTCACCCAGCAGATGTCAATGCGCTCAACGACATCCATGTCGCGCGCGGCGTCGGCCGTCATCACGTTGGTGTATCCGGGCGAGGCGCCGCAACAGATCAGGATCGGCACGCCCGCCGCCTTCGCCTTGGCATCGAGTGCGAGTGCCGCGCGCGTGCTGGCCTCGTCGTCGTCGAGATCGAGATACGGCACCTTCTTCTCGATGCAGGCCGCCATCACCGGCTTGGCGGTGCGGTTGTACGGTCCCGCGCCGAGCACGACGAGGTCGGCACCGTCGATCGCGTTGCGCAGTGCGGCGCCGTCGAACAGGTCGAACGAGCCGACCGTGGCCGTGCCGGCCGGCAGCTTCGCCGCGAAGTCGTGCAGGAGTTCGGGCCGGATGTCGTAGAGCTCCAGCGCCCAGCCGCCGTCGCCGGCCGCTTTGGCGAAGCGTTCGATGGCGACGCGGCACATCTCGCCGGCTGCACCGATGAAGACAATTCGCTTTGTCGTGGTCATGCCACCAGCTTGCGCCGTTAATTACACGTTGTCAATGACACGCTGTAATTAAATTCGGACGGGCCGGCGCCACCGACGCCACGACCCTGACCAGGCGGCGCAAATCGGCATCGAAATCACCCTGCCGTCAGGGTCGCGAGCAGCTGACGAGTGCGCGGGCTAGCTGCGCCCGGCGTGATCCAGAATGGCGGCGGCCACCTCGGCCGGGCGGTCGACCTGCAGGAAATGCCCTGCCCCATCGATGATTCGGACCGCCGAACCGGCGGGCAACGCGTTCAGCAATTGCTCGGTGTAGCCGACCTGCATCGCGCCATCCTCCGTACCGTGCAGGTACAGGATCGGCGCGCACGGCAGCTCGCGCAAATACCGGTCGAACTCGGCATACGGCGCACCGATGCCGCCCGGGCGAACCAGCGCCCGGTAGTAGCCGACGGCGGCCGCCCGGTGCTCAGGGGTCGGCAGTGCGGCGAGCGTCGTCGCGACATCCTCGGCGATGTCGGTTCCCGCTGGCGACCAGTCACGCCAGAGTCGCGGGATGACCCGGTGCAGGGTGCGCTCCGGCAGGCCGGGCAGCTGAAAGTACATGATGTACCAACTCATCCGGAGCTGGATCAGGCTCATCCGGACGGTGCGAGCAGCGCCGAACCGCGTCCGGCTCATCGCCGCCAGCGGCGGCACGGACATGGACACCACCGCGTCGAACGGCGAATTCGGATACGCGGCAACGGCATTGGCGGCGAAGGCACCCCAGTCGTGCCCGACCAGCACAGCGTCGGGCCCGCCATCCAATGCGTCATAGAGATCCAGCACGTCGGACACCAGCGCACCGACATGGTAGTTGCCGTCGGCCGGCACCGCGCTCGGCGCGTAGCCGCGCATGAAGGGCGCCACGACCCGGTAGCCTGCCTCCGCGAGCAGCGGGGCGACCCGGCGCCAGCTGTGTGCGCTGTCCGGAAATCCGTGCAGGCACAACATCAATCGCCCGTCGGTCGGGCCCCACGCCAGCGCCCGCATGCGCAGGCGCGGCAGCGCGAGATCTAGGCTCTCCTGATCGGCCATCATTACTACGGGGTCAGCGTGACCTTGATGCAGTCCGCGGTCCGCGCCGCAACGGCGGCGTAGGCCTTCGGCGCATCATCGAGCGACATGGCGTGCGTGAAGATGCCGTCCACGCCGAGGCGACCCGACCGCAGCAGTGGGATCAGCGCCGGCCAGGTTTGTTGCACGGGCGCGGTGGTCATGCGCAGCGTGATGCTGCGGATCAGCGACAGCGTCGCGGGGAACGGGAACGGGTTGAGGTCGTGCACGCCGACCACGGACACCGTGCCGCCCGCGCGCACGGTGGTCAGCGCCGCGTTCATGGTGGTGTCGTTGCCGACGGCGTCGATCACGGCGGCCGCTCCCCTGCCGCCCGTCGCTTCGTGGACGGCGCCGATCTGCTCTGGCGTGATCGCGGTGGCGCCGCTGCGGGCTGCCATCTCGCGTCGCCCCTCGACGGGGTCGACGGCGAACACCTGACCCGCGCCCTGCGCGATGGCACAGCGCACGGCACACAGGCCGACCGCACCCAGACCGAGGACGACGACGGTGCCGCCGGGCGGGATGTCGGCGCGTTGCGCCGCGGCCCAGCCGGTGGCGAGGTTGTCGGTGAGCAGCAGCGCGGCCTCGGCGCTGAGATCGCTTGGCAGCCGGTGCAACTGGAAATCCGCGGACGGCACGGCAAGGAGTTCGGCCTGCGCGCCGCCGAGCACGCCGGAACCGAAGATCTGCGGACCCGACACGCAGGTGATCGGGTCCTTGGTGTCGCAGCCGACGCAGTGGCCGCAACCCGCCACCGACGAAATCATCACCGGGTCACCGACTTTGACGGTGCGCACCTCCGGACCCGCCTCGACCACGGTGCCGATGGCCTCGTGACCGAGCGCCAGCGGCGTCGCCAACGGGTAGTCGCCTTCGTAGAAGTGCAGGTCCGATCCGCAGATGGCGGCCGTGGTGATCTGGACGACGGCGCCGTCCGGCCCGGGCAGCACCGGGTCGGGCACGGTGTCGACGTAGACGTTGCCGGGGGCGTCGATCAATACGGTTCTCAACTGTCCACCTCTGCTGATCCGGTGTTCCGTAACGGTGTTACAGAGTCACCTTACGGAGTCCGGATCCCGCTGTGTCGAGAACCCTCGGCAAGCCCCCGCCGCGCCTACCATCGAGACATGGAAGCGAGTACCCGGCGGCTCATTGCCGCCGTATGGGACCTCGCGATTCCGGCGCGCCGGCAGCCGGGTCTGGCCATGGCGGGATTCCGCGGCCGGGCGCCCACGCAGCTCGCACTGCAGCTCGTGCCCTACCCCGCGGTGACGGTGTTCATCGAGTTCGGCGACGGCGTGCTCATCGACGCCTCGGGTGCGCACCGGACCGGGGGCGGCATCGTCGGCTTGACGCCCGGCACGGTGACCGCCGTCGGCCGCAACGTCGACTGCTTGCAGATCCGGCTGTCGCCGGTGCTCGCCCGCGCGGTGTTCGGCACCTGCGACCCCACCGGCGTGCTGCCGCTCGACGCGGTGTGGGGCCGCGATGCCGAGCGTCTGTGCGAGCGGCTGCGCACCGCAGTGTCGTGGGATGAGCGGTTCGCCATCGCCACAACGGAATTGGCGCGGCGCCGCGAGTCCGGGCCCGCCGTGGACCCCGAGGTTGCGGCGGCGTGGCACTGGATGGCACACAGCCATGGGCAGGTCCGGATCGAGCGCGTCGCCGACGAGCTCGGCTGGAGCCGCAAGCGACTGTGGTCGCGGTTCAACGCGCAGATCGGGCTGCCGCCCAAGCGCGCCGCACAACTGATCAGGTTCGACGACGCCGCGCACCGCCTCGCCACCGGCACCGCGCCCGTCGAGGTGGCCGACGCCTGCGGCTATGCCGACCAGTCGCACCTGCACCGCGACGCCCGGCTGTTCGCGGGGATGACGCCGGCGGGCGTCGCCGCGGCACCGTGGCTCGACGTCGACCCCGTGGCCTGGCGGTAAGGGAACATTCCTCCAAGACACCGCCGCATCCGGCCGCGATTGTGGGGGCATGGACCCCGAGCTGCAGCGCTTCCTGTCGCTGTTCCCGAAAGCCGAATTGGACGATCCAGTGACGGCCCGCCGGCGGCTTGCCGAACTGTCCGCCGCCGTACCCGCGCCCGACACCGCCGGCTTGCGGATCAGCGACCGCCTCGTGCCGGGAAACCCCGACATTCCGGTACGTGTGTACCAACCTGCGGAGCCCGTCGGCGCGGTCCTGTGGCTACGCGGTGGCGGCTTCGTGATGGGCGATCTCGATACCGAACACCCGTGGGCCGCGCGCATCGCCCAGGCCACGGGCGCCGTCGTGGTGTCCGTCGGCTACCGTTGCGCACCCGAGAACCCTTGTCCCGCAGCGCTTGACGACGTCTATCAGGCCCTCATCTGGCTAGCGGCGAATGCACCGCAGCTCGGCGTCGAGCCGAGCCGCATCGCCGTCGGCGGCCATGCGGCAGGCGCGAACCTCGCCGCCGCGGCCGCGCTGCGGGCACGTGACGAAGGCGGCCCCCGGATCGCCTTTCAACTGCTCAACCAACCACCGCTCGATGATCGCCAGCGCAGCTGGTCGGCCCGGACCTTCACCGACACCGTCTTCATGACACGGGACAAGGTCGCCGCCAGTTGGCGGCACTATCTCGGCGGGCGGCCCGCGTCGGCCTACGCGGCGCCGGCCCGCGCCGAAGAACTGTCCGGCCTGCCGCCCACGTACCTCGCCACCGCGGAGTTCGATCCCAATCGCGACGAAGCGCTCGAATTCGGTATCCGGCTGCTGCAGGCCGGCGTTTCCGTCGAACTGCACCAGTGGCCCGGCACGTTCCACGGCTCGCAGGTGATCCTCGGTGCCGACGTCTCGCAACGCCAGCTCGCCGAACTCGGTGGGGCGCTGCGCCGCGGCCTCGCCGCCGGCGCGGCGGACCTGCGGGCGGTGTCCGCATGACCACCGCCGTCGACCTGTTCGCCGCCTTCGTCCACCTCTACGACGACGGCCGCATCGAACCGGCCGAGCGCGCGTTCGGCTCCGGGGAGCCGGGGTGGCATGTCATGACGTTCCACGCGGAGACCGACGCCGAGGTGCATGCCGACTATTGGGAAATCCACACGGAGGCAGACGAACTCGTCGTCTGCGTCGCCGGTGAGATACGGCTGTACCTACGCGCCGAGGAGGACGGTCCCGGCGTCACGCTGACGACGGGACACGCGATGGTCGTGCCGACTGGGACGTGGCACCGCATCGCGTTGACACGTCCCAGCGACATCATGTCGATCACGTTTCCCCGCGGCAGCCGGCTCGAGCAGCGCGACTGACCGCGGGGACAACGTCAGACCACCTCGCGGCGCCGGCGCCCGATGTAGACGCTCAGGCCGACGGCACCCAGGCTCAGCAGGCCGCAGGTCACCGCGGCGATGATCAGCCCCTTGTTCGGGTTCTCCAGCCCCTTCTGGTCGTTGACCAGTTGCAGGTTGTAGTCGCCGGGCAGCGGCGCCTCACGCGGCTCGTCGAGACCCGGGAACTGCTGCGTCCGGTGCACCTCGAATTGCCGTTCGCCACTGGGGCTCTGGGTCCACTGCCCCCAGGCCGGCGTGACGCCGTCGAGCAGCACGCGGCGCTCGCCGTACTGCGCGTCGTCACCGGCGTCGACGATGCGCTGCACCCGGAACGGCTGGTAGACCGCGTCCGAATAGCGAACCTGCACAGGCACATTCGCGTAGCTCAGCACCGGCGGAGGCGGCGGGGGCAGCGGCACGCCGACGCCCGGGTAGTAGCCGCCACCGAAGAAGCTGCCGACCGCCACGTTGACGGCCGTGTTGACGGCGTTCACCACGACCGCGGTGAAGCTGTACGCCGCGAGGTCGGCGACCTCCATGACGATGCGCTGCAGCGGCGGGATGTAGACGATGCGCGGCGCGTTGCGGTAGACGTACACCACCCGCACGGGGTCGCGGTACGGGTTGAACAGCACCGGACGGTAGTAGTCGTCGTACTGCACCCAGTCGGGCCGCCACTGCCGTACCCGGTTGTCCCAGTCCCGGCCCATCGGCCGGTTGTCGTGCCGATCCCAGTCCGGCCGGTTGTCCCGACGGTCCCAGTCCGCGCGTGTGTCGAACTGGAAGTTGGCGACGTTGACGACCTTGGCCAGGTCGGCGACGTCGTGCACGGGGGCCGGTTCCGGCAGCTTCACGTCGACCGCGGCGGCGGCCTTCGCGGTGGCGATGTCCTCGGCCGGCGCGGTCACCGTCTCGGGCTTGAGCAGCTCGATCGGCCGAGCCGCACGCGAGGTCGACGGCGACGCCGACTTCGACGAACCCGCCGTTACCGTGGCCGACGCGGAGGCCGAGGCTTCGGCCCGACCGGGACCGGCCTCGACGCGCTCACCGAACTGCCCTTCCAGACCGGCGACCGGCTTGCCTTCTGCCACAGTGCGATCCGTGGGAGCCGTCGACTTGTCCGGATCGACGGCGTCGGCCGGTGCCGGGCGCTCTGCGAGCGCGGTGGTCGGGCCCTGTGTCACGGACGTCGCCGACGGTGCCGACTTGTCCGGCTCGGCGACGGCGGTCGACGGACGTGCCGGCGTGGTCGGGTCAGCCGGCGCTTCCTGTGCCTTGGTGACCTTGGTGGTCGGCGCGGGAGCTTCGGTGCGTGCCGGCGGCGCCGCGACGACGGGCGTCTCCACCGGCGGCGTCGTGGTCACGGGAGCCTGCGACGTCTTCTCCGGCGCCTTGCTCTCGGGGACCTTGTTGTCCGGCACCTTGTTGTCGGGCACCTTGGTCTCCGGAGCGGCGATCACGGGCGCCACCGGGGTGACGGGCGCCGCGGGCGGGTCGGCCGGCGGCTTGGCCTGGACGGCCGGAACGTCGGCAGGAGCGGGCCGGCTCGGCGCCTCGGCCTCTACCGGCTGCTCCCGCTGCTTGCGTCCCCGCTGGCCGCCGCCGTCCTGCCCGTAGCCACCCGAGGAACCCGAGCCGTCCTGCGCCGAGGACGAATCCGGCCGCGGCGGCTTGGGCACCAGAGTGGTGGTGCTCGAGCTGTCCGAATCACCGCTCGGTTTGGCGGACACCGGAGCCGCGCCCACCGTGAGCGCGGTCAACGTCGTCACCACACCGGCGGCGACGGCTCCTACGAGCCGGCTCTGCCGGCGGGCCTGCTGAATATTCTTGTTATCGGTTTTATCGGTTTGAGTACCCATCGCGCATCGACTCCCTGCTGTGTCGCAACGTCTCACCGAGTCCATCTACTTAGACGGGCTCGGCGTTACATTCGACGTCTACTTGGCCGGGATTGTTCCGGCCGCGACCGAAGCGGCCGGGCCGGCGGGCGGTGCCGGGGCAGACGATCCCGCCGGAAACCCGATCACCGGCACGCCGGGAGTGCCGACGCGTCCGGCCAACCACGGGAAGCTGGTCTGGAACGCTGTCACCGCGAAGGGCCAGTCGTGCTTGCCCGGCTGCGCGACGACGGCGCAGTCGATGCCCAACTGACGGCCCAGGGCGCACAACGTCTTGCCGGCCTCGGTCTGGTCGCCGGGGTTGCCGGCGCCGTCACGGCCGCCGAGACCGACGGCGTCGGGGCGTGCTTTGGGCCCTTTCCACTGGGTCGGGGCGTCCGACGAGATGGCGAACCAGCCCGAGACACCTTGATAAGGACCGTGTTTGGTCATCACCGTCCGGGGATCGAAGGCCGCCCACTGCGCTTCACCACCGCCGTAGAGCCGGGCGATGGTCTGCTCCTTGGACCCCGCGTTGGGGCCCATGTCCCCCGCGATGTCGACGAACGTGCCGAATTGCTCGGGATGCATCACCGCGAGGTCCACCGCGCACGTTCCGCCCATGGACCAGCCGACGACGCCCCAGTTCGCGGGTTTGGCGCTGACACCGAACGTGGACTCCAGGTATGGCGGGATGTCCTTGGTGAGGTGGTCGGCGACGTTGCCGCGCGGGCCGTTGACGCACTCGGTGTCGTTGTTGAACGAACCGCCCGCGTCGACGAAGACGAACACCGGCGCATTGCCGCCGTGGGCCGCGGCGAAGTTGTCGAAGAGGTTCGCGACGTTGCCGATGCGCAGCCAGTCCGCCGGGGTGTTGAACTCGCCCGCGATCATCATCACGGCGGGCAGCGGCGGGGTGTTGCGCGCGAACCACGCGGGCGGCAGGTAGACGACCTCGGTGCGGTGCTTGAAGCCCGATGCGGTGTCCGGGATGTCCACTTCGACCACCGCGCCGTGTGACGGGACGACGCCGGCGGCCTTCATCGAGGTGACACTGGACATCTCGGTCTCGTCGGTCAGCGGGCCGGCGGTGAGCTCGCCCCACGCGGTCTGGACGGTCGGGAAGTAGCCGACCCAGTCGTTGAGGGCGACGCCGGTGCTGAGCAGGCACAACGGCACGGCCAGGACCGCGACGGCGCGACGCCACCACGCGGCACCGCGCCAGCCGAGCAACAGCACGCCCAGTGCCAGCCCCGACAGGCCCACCCAGACCCACAGGGCTGTCGGTGCCGGATTCCCTGCCAGACCTTGTGATGTGGTGAACCAGTTCGCCCACGCGGCAGCCGCGATGCCGAGGATGGCGCAGACCGGTAGCCACAGGTAGCGCCACCGCCGGCCCCGCCATCCGATGGCCAGGAGCAGGACGATCGCGGCGATCACCTGGATCGTCACGGGCAGCCATCCGTAGAGCAGAGACAGTCCGTGGTGATTGGGGGCGACCACGGGCGGAAGAGTCGGGGCGGCGGGGCCGCCTGAGGCGTCGGCAAGAAGCGTCGTCGTCACAGAATTCGATGATGGTGGCGGTAGCTGTGCGCCGGCTGTGCTGACCGCATGAGGCTCGTGAGCTTCGGGTCTAGCCGATCCCCACTCCGAAATACAGTTCGGGCACGACGCCCGGGTACAGGTCGCGCGGGTTGGCGCCGCCGGCCTGTCCCGGGATGCCGACGCAGACGTCCTCCTCGACGCCGTCGACGTGCCGGCTCTGGCAGGTGGCCGGCTGATCGGCGCTGGCAGCCGGCGCCGCCAGAAGACCGGCACCCAGGAACACCAACACCCCGGCGGCCAGGCGGCACTGCCGCGCGCTTTGCTTCATCACGTTCGTCATCGCTCGCCGGCTGTCACATCGGATTTCGGTCGCTTGACCAGTTTGCGCTCAGCCGAATCGCGATGCCAGCGCCTTCCTACCGATTCACCCTGACCGAATTCACTCTAGTCACACTAGTCACAGCCGTCACATAGGAAACTCTAATGTGGATTAGCAACTCAGTTCACTTCAATAACATTTGCATCACTGAGCGCTATTGAATCACTAATAACAAATGAATCACAGGCCTCATCCGTGCCTATAACCACACGGTAACACTACTCCCGTAACAGCTCACTGACCTGCAGCGACACGCTAGATAACAACAGTCAGTGCCGTCTCTTCCGCATCAGAAATATGCAGAAACACTAAAATTACTCGAAGAATAACAATTACCCCATTAGCACAGCTGATTATCAGGTTTAACGTCTGTATAGACAGCATCATGCGTCAATTGCGAACCATTTTGCGATCGGAATCAGGTCCGTTCGCACAACAGGATCGAGGTGGGTATGAGCGGGCACCTATTTGTCCGTGCGGTCGCCATATCCGGCGTCCTCGCGATCTCCCAACTGTCGTTGACGATCTCCGAGGCAAACGCCGAACCCAACTGGGATGCCATCGCCCAGTGCGAATCGGGGGGCAACTGGGCGGCCAACACCGGCAACGGCTACTACGGCGGGCTGCAATTCAGCCCCGGCACCTGGACCGCCAACGGCGGCATCGGCTCACCGGCAGCGGCCAGCCGCGGAGAACAAATCCGCGTAGCCCGAAATGTCATGAAGACACAGGGAATTGGCGCATGGCCGGTATGCGGAAGCGCAGCCGGGCAGGCTCAGGCACCGAACGTCTGCCGCACGCTCGTGCAGTTCATCCCGCTGTCGAACCTGCCGTTCCTGTGCCGGACGCTGCTGAGCGTCTTCCGCTGACGGCCGGCGCTGCTACCGACTACTGAGCAGGGCGAGTTCCTGCTCAGTGACCAAGCGCTCCATCTCGGCGCGATAGGCCTGGTCGTCCGACGGACGACGGGTGACGGCGGCGGTGAGCTGCGCGACGATGCGTTCCACCTTGCGAGCTGTAGACATTGGACGCTCCCAACCACGAACTGAGTGGCCTGACTGCCCTCAGGCCACTCTGATCACACTGGTCTACACGCGTCACATTTTGGCTACGGCTGCATCACATGTCGCACACGCCGGCGTGCCGTGCGCGTGTCTCGCCAAACCCTCGTGAGACCGTGCCGCGCCCGGACCGCACGACGCCGTCAGGCGGCGTCGGCACGTAGTGCCGCCAACAGCGCCGGAGCCGCTTCGTCGAAGAAGCTGTCCTGTGAATCCCCGCCGATCTGCACGAGTGCGATGTCGGTGAACCCCGCATCGCGGTAGGCGCTGACGGCCTCGACGACGGCGTCGATGTCGGGGCCGCACGGAATCTGCTCGGCCACGTCCTCCGGTCGCACAAATTGCGTCGCGGCGTCAAAAGCCTTGGGGTTGGGCAATTCCGCGTTCGTCGGCCAGCCACCGCCGAACCACCGGAACTGCTCGTGTGCCCGCTCCACCGCCTTGTCGCGATCCCTGCCCCAGCAGATCGGCAATTGCGCCACGGCCCGTCCCGTCGTGTCCAGACCCTGCACCCGGCGCTCGTGGATCCACTGGTCGACGATCGGTTTGTCCGGGGAGACGTCGATCATGAAGTCGGCGAAGTCGGCCAGTCTTTGGACCGACTTCTCCCCTGTCATCGAGATGCCGATCGGGACGGGTTCGGCCGGCAGATCCCACAATCGGCCGTTGTCGACTTGGAAGTACTCGCCCTTGTGGTTGACGACCCCGCCGTCGAGGAGCTGGCGAATGATCTTCGTCGCCTCGCACAGCATGTCGAGGCGGCGCTCGTAGCCCGGCCATCCCTGGCCCACCACATGTTCATTGAGGTTCTCACCGGTGCCCAGCCCGAGCAGGAACCGGCCGTCCGCCAAGATCTGTGCCGTCGCGGCCTGTTGTGCGACGACGGCCGGGTGATAGCGCATCGTCGGGCACGTGACATAGGAACACAGCTCCACCCGGCTGGTGGCGTGCGCGACGGCGCCCAACACCAGCCAGGCGTTCGGCGCGTGCCCCTGCGAGACCAGCCACGGCGAATAATGGTCGCTGCAGACTTCGAAGTCGAAGCCCACCTCCTCGGCCCGAACAGCATGTCTGACAAGCTCTTTCGGGCCGCACTGCTCAGTCATCAGGGTGTAACCGAACGAAGTCATACGGTCATCTCTCCGGTGTCGCGCCAATTACTGATCCGATTGATTCGCCCGCTCCCGGGCTTCTGCCGCTTTCGCGGCGCCCCGGGCGGATTCCGCCTCGGCCTCTCGCTTGGCCGCGTCGCGCTGCGCTTCGCCCTTGTCCTGCTGCGCCTGCCCCTCCCGGAACAGGCCATCGCGCCCGATGACCGCACCGAGCAACGTCTTCACCTTGCCCTTGATGCCTTCGACGACACCCTTGGCAGCTTCTTCCGGACCGCTCGTACCCATGAGCTCCTCTTTCCGGTCGTGGTTTCGCGGCGACCGAGCCATCCGGCCGCCATAGGGTGGGTTCCCCGGCGACCGGATGCGAAACATGGGCCCGCGCGGGCCGCGGAGAAGTCTCAGTCCCCCAGCGACGCCAGGTAACGGATGCCGCCGATGCCCGGCAGGAAGAAGTAGCCGCCGCCCTTCATTGTGGTGAAGGCCGGAAGTCCCTTGTGCACCTTGCGGATCGGCCGTTTGGGGACGGTGAAGTCCAGGGTGCCGTCCTGCGTGCCGCAGATCGGATCGTGTTCGTTGCCGAGCTCATGGAACGCCTTGTCGTTGATCCAGACGTTCTGCGCAAACTCGAACTGGCGCACCAGATCCGCACAGATGATGAAGGCCGCGATGCCGCGGTCGATGCCGTCGTCCGGCGCGCCGTCGGGCAGTGCCGGACCGTAGGTGGCGCCGCGCCGGATCATCCGGCGGCGATTCATGTAGTGCGCGGTGTCGCGGGGATTCAGCCGCCGCGCGTGCGCCCCCAGCGGACACGCGTAGCCGAACGGATCCTCTTCCTTGTAGTTGAAGTCGTTGTTGCGCATCGGATCCGCCCCCAGCTCGGGGTCGTCCTGGTCCGGCGCCAGCACCAAAGGAGCGCCGCTGCGCCACCGGCCCATGAACTTCGCGGCCAGCAGCTCCTCGCTTTCGGGGCTGTCCGCGTTCTGGCGCAGGTAGTCGCGAAACACGCCGACGTGCTCCTCGAGTCTGCGGTACGCCAGGTAGCTGCCGTTGCGCGAAAGCACCTCGGGCTGCGGCAGATTCACCACAGGTCCGTTCTCGTCGTCGTACCCGAGGATGAACTCCCCGGGCGCCAACGGGTCACCCGAACCCGGCGTCGGTTCCTCCCCCGACCCCTTCATGACGGGCTGCGACAACCGGTCCCGGAAGCCGAAGTGATCGTGGGCGTAGTTGAACGGTGGCGTGGCATTGAGGTCCAGATACGACAGGCTGCGCACACCGTCGGTCCGCGCGAGCAGGTCGTCGTGCGCCGCGATGGATTTCGCGTTCTGTTCGTCGGTGCGGGAGAACAAGATCGCGATGGCGTGCAGGTCGTCGCCCGCCAGCCCGCCCACCCAGTGCTCCGGCGCGGCGGGCCCGACGTCACCCAGAATGCTGGCGCGCGAGGCCATGCCCTCCCGGAACGCGTCGGGGAAAGTCGCCAGCGACTCCTCCGGCACGCCCAGGGCCCGCAGACCATTCCACGTGAACGCCAACGTGACCCGACGATCGGACTCGTCCATCGTGGCCTTGGCGTCGGTCGCGGACTGCACCTTGTCCTGCATCTCCGACAACCACGCCCGGCCCCCGTCAGGGGTGTCGAACGTCAGGAACTCGTAGCGCCCGGTGAGGGCAGGAGTTCGCGTCAGCAGGATGTGCTGGATGTCGTCGAACTCGAGCATTACTGCATTTGGTCGAGCATGTCGGAGAACGCGGCCTTCAACCGCAGCGCCTTCTTGATCTCGTCCGCCGTCACGTACGGGTATTCCCCGTACTCCAGGAAGCTCGGCTGCTGGTGGTCCCGGACGAACTTGATGAATGCCTCGGTGTTGGTCTGCCAATCCTCCGGAACCCTTCGAGATTGGTGAACACCGTCGTGACACCCGTCGCGCTGAACAGCGCCACCGCGTCCTCGGTGTACTTGTCGAAATCGGTGTCGAAGATGCCCATGTACTGAAAGTGCAGGCCCGAGCCGACGTCGAACAGGTTCCAGCGCAGGTAGTGCAACCGCAGCGGCGCCAACGCTTCCGGGCTGGCCTTGATGGTCTCCTCGATGGTCTTCCCGTAGGCACGGACCGCTTCCTCGCGCCCCTCTTTCACCTTCGCGATGATCGAGAAGCCGTAGCAGGCCGGGGTCTTCGGGTACACCGGACCGTAACGACCCCGCACCTCCTCGAAGTAGCCCTCTTTGGGGATCGCCATGGCGGCCGGTCAGGTCCAATCCTGGCTGTTCTCGCTCATATTGACCCCTTCGTCACGCATACTCGACTGCGACGGACGCTATCACCGCCGGCATGCCCCGCGCGGCGATAGTGGTCCGGTCGCTCAGCGAACCGCACGAAGGATTAACAACGGCCAAACACCGCAATAATCGCGCAACAGCTTCTTGAGCGGCAACGCCGAATTATGCTCAGCCGAAACCGGTTCCGCGCCGGCACAGTGCCGACCAGCGCGAGCCAGCCGTTCGAAGGAAAAGACCATGCGACTGAAGCAGCGCTCCCTGAGTCTGGGTCTGGCGCTCACGTTCGTGCCCATCGGCCTCAGCGCGGCAGCGCCGGCCTCGGCCGACTGCACCGGCGCCGGGTACGCCACCGTGTGCGCACAAGGTGACGTTCGCGGCGGCGGCCCCACGCCACCTTCCGCGGCCTATCCGTCGTACTGCGCCGACCCCTGGTATTGCGACGACGGCTGGGGCATCGATATCAACGTCCCGATCCGCCCGATCCGCCCGCCCAACGGCGGCGGCGGCGGTGGCGGTATCGGCCCGCGCCGCTGATTCCCCTTATTTCGACAACGTTCAGGAGCAACCCCACATGAGAATCCGCAACATCATCGGTGCCGGTCTGATCGCCGGAGCGACGTTCATCGGCACAGCCACGACCGCCATCGCCGACCCGCCGGACTGCACTGCCGGCGACCTCGCCAACGTGATGTCCGGGGTGAACGCCGCCACCGCGTCGTACCTGTTCACCCACCCGGACGTGAACGCGTTCTTCACCGGTCTCAAGGGCAAGACGCGGGACCAGATGCGCACCGAGATCACCACCTACATGGACGGGAATCCTCAAGTGAAGGCGGAAATCGAAGGCATCCGCCAGCCGGCGGCCGACTTCCGCGCACGCTGCAACGCCCCGGTTCCGGACGGTCCGCTGAACTGACGGCTTCGGCCGGAGAGGAGTTGGTCTCGATGAGCGCTCACACCAGAGTGGCGGGTGGAGTCGTTGCGGTCAGCGCGGCGGTGGTCTTGACGATCACCGGCTGCGGCAAGGATTCCGCCCCGCCCGCCGCATCGAAGTCGGCGACGTCGTCGTCCGCCGTCACGTCGACGACCGCCTCCCCTCCGGCCCAGCCCGCCGACTACTCGGCGCTGCTGATCAAGGCGACCGATCTCGTCGCACCCGAAGAATTCGTCGCGTCCCCGCCCGTGCAGAACCCGGACGGAAAGCCCGGTGTCGCCACGTCGTTCGGCAACGCGGACCGCACCCACGTCGTCGGCGACACGATCCTGATCCTGCCGGACCCGGCCGCCGCCACCGCGGCGCTCGAGGCCGCCAAGTCCGCGCTCGGTGGCAGTGTGGTCGGCGGCGCGCCCGCACCGATCGAGGTTGGCGCCGGCGGCATTTCGGTGTCGGGCAACTCGCCCGACAATGCCAAATCGGTGACCGTCGTCCTGTTCACCGAGGGCCGTGCGTTCGTCACGCTCGAATTCGACGGGCCCAAGGACGCCACCCCGCCACCCGACTTCGTTCTCGACGTCGGTCAGAAACAGGCCCTGGCCATCAAGAACGGGCTGCACGGCTGACCGTCGCACAACCCCTCCCGTAATCGCAGTCGTTTACTCGCCCCGCCCAAGTTGGGATCGGTAGCCGTTTCGGTGCTGTGTCCTTGCCCTGTAGGCGTCCCAAACGGATTCCAATCGGTGCGCCGTAGCGTCCCGTGGCGGTCACCGCTGACCGCGTCCGAACGACGGACTTCCTACCGAGTAGTGACCGGAAACAACGAAAGGCTGCAATGACTGACATTCCGCCAGGGAATTACCCTCCGCCGCCGGCTGGCGGCCTTCCGCCCGCAGGTGCGCCGCCCAACAACAACCTGGTGCTGGGCATCCTCGTCACGATCTTCTGCTGCCTGCCGTTCGGCATCGTGTCGATCGTCAAGGCGACTCAGGTCTCGGGGCTGTGGGCCCAGGGACAGTTCCAAGCCGCGCAGACTGCCGCGGACGAAGCCAAGAAGTGGGCGACGTGGGGTGCGATCGCCGGCGCCGTGGTGCTCGTGATCTACCTGGTGTTCACTTTCGTGATCGGTGCGGCGTCCTACGGGGGCGCGTTCACCTGATGCGACTCGGCGGTGGGCCGCGACACCCACCCGAGTGCCCGCAGCCCACCGCCGAGCAAATCCACTGAAAGAATTGGGCAACAACGGATTACCGAGCAAGCCCTCAGCTTGCGCAGTGGATGTGGAACTGCTCCCAGCCGTTGGCGACCGTTGCATCGGAATGGATGGTGTCGGTGGTCCGCCCGCCACCGCCCACGGCCGTGAGGAAGTGTCCGTCGATGGTGCCGATCGAATACACGGTCTGGCTGCCCGGAGCCGACGGAAGCTTGGTGATGGTGAACTTCTCCCAACCCTTCAACTGCGTGGCGTCGGAGTGGATGACGTCGGTGGTCCGTCCGCCACCGCCCACGGCCGTGAGGTAGTGCCCATCGAAAGCACGGATACCGTAATGCGTTCCGTCACCCGAGTCGACGAGCGCGAAGGTCTCCCATGACCCGACCCGCACTGCGTCCGTGTGGATTACGTCGAAGGGTAGTTGGCCGAGTCCCGTCAACCCGCCGCTGTTGACTGCCGTCACGTAGTGCCCATTGGAGGTCTTGAATGTGCAGTTGGTCTTCGTCGGGGTGGCCGCCGAGGCCACACCGGACAGGCTCACGGCCATGACGGCCATCGCCGAAACGCCGACGGCGGCGAGCAGTCGCCTGTGCTTGCGCACCGACGTCGGTTTCGGCGCGGACGGCTGGGGGTCGATATCGGCAACCATGGAATGCTCCTTCGATGTGATCGGAGTCCCGGTTGGACCCCTGACACAGGTAGGAGCACCGAGTCCCGAAAGAGGGGACACATTTTTCGGGAACTGATCTTCGAGGTCTGCAGTACGCCCGGCATCACAACCGAACAGCCACCTCCGTCAGCGCATGGTCGATACTGGCAGCGCTGGGTGACAACGAAATCCGGGTAGCGGCGATCGCGGTGTTGGCCCGCAGGAAGCTGCCGGTGCGGTGGACACCGAGCACGTCGGTGGGTTGTCCGTCCAGGAAAACCGCATGTCCGCCGACGAATACGGCGCTGACGGTGTCGTCGTTGCGGTTGACCATCCGCGACAGTCCGCCGTATTGCTCGACGGGTTCCTCGGCGTAGTCGTCCAGCGACCCGTCGAGGCGCGCCGGGTCGACGATCATCAGATCGGCGCGGTCGCCGAGCCGCAGGTGACCGGCATCGATCTGGTACCAGTCGGCGAGTTCGCCGGTGAGTCGGTGCACGGCCTGCTCGAGCGTCATGAACGGCGTCCCGGCCTGCTGCGCTTGGTAGACGTGGCGCAGCAGCCGCAGCCCGAAGTTGTAGAAAGCCATGTTGCGCAGGTGCGCACCCGCGTCGGAGAAGCCCATCTGCACGCCGGTGTCGCGGGCCATCTTCTTGAGCACCTCGGGACGATGATTGGAAATCGTGGTGCGCCAGCGCAATGCGGTGCCGTGCTCGACCACAAGATCGAGGAACGCGTCGACAGGGTGCAGCCCGCCGCGGTCGACACCGACCTGCCCGAATGACATTCCGATCACCGAAGTGTCGGGACAGTCGACGATCTCGGCATCGAAGAAGTCGCGATGCCAGACCCGCAGACCGAACTTGCTGTCGTAGTCCTTGCGGAACCAGCGTCGGTACGATTCGTCACGCAGCAGGTCATTGCGCTGCGCCACTTGATCTTTCAGGTGCATGGCGGCGGCACCCGACCCGAACTCTTCGAAGATCACCAGATCGATGCCGTCGGCGTAGACCTCGAACGGCACCGGCAGGTGTTGCCAGCGGAAGTTGCCGCCGA
Organism: Mycobacterium sp. SMC-16; assembly: GCF_046250085.1. Lineage (NCBI taxonomy): Bacteria > Bacillati > Actinomycetota > Actinomycetes > Mycobacteriales > Mycobacteriaceae > Mycobacterium > Mycobacterium sp. SMC-16. Next base: position 1,886,864 of record NZ_CP176427.1, on the reverse strand, counting down.
GTTTGTTGACCACGCGGGCGGCTGGACCCATCGTCGCGATCAGCCACGGGTTCGCCTTGATGTCGGCGGCCGACAACAGTGTGGTCTTGAGCGGACGACGCACCAGGCCCAGTGACTGCGCCGCCTGAGAGACGATGTTGAACGGGTTCTGGATGTCGGGACCGGCCTGCAAGACCTTGCCGGTGCGGCGCAGCATCGACTTGAGCCGGCGGAGTTCCCGCGGCTTCGCATACGTCGACGGCAGGGTCCGCGAGCGGCAGGTGTCGCCGTCGAGCTTGTCGAAAAGCAGTTGTTGCGAAGACATTCCGATGAAGCCGGCCGCGAGTGCTTCGGCGAGCAGATGCTCCATCCGCGTCTGCTCGGCCTTGGTCGGGCGAACTTCCTTGCGGGTCGCACGATCCAGACCCATCGTGGCCGCCCGCATGTCCGAATGACCGATGAAAGCAGCAACATTGGGGCCCAACGGCCGCGCCTCCAGCGCCGCGATGTACTCCTCGGCGTTGCTCCAGTTCTTGTGCTGGTCCACGGCGCCGATGACGTGCTCGCGCGGGATGGCCTCCACGCGGGCGAACAGGTCGCCGGCGTCCTGTCCGTCGACGTGCACCGTCGACAGCGAGCACGAACCCACCATCACCGTCGTGACGCCATGGCGAAGCGACTCCGATAGCGCTGGGCTGCCCAGCACCTCGACGTCGTAATGGGTGTGGATGTCGACCAGGCCGGGAAGAACCCATTTGCCCGCGGCGTCGATCACGTGGCAGTCGGTGACGTCGAGCGACTGGGCGCTGATCGCCGCGATGTGGCCGTCGCGGATGCCGATGTCGCGAATCGCCGACGGCGCGCCCGTTCCGTCGAACCAGCGGCCGTTACGGATGACGGTGTCGAAACGCATGGGTGGTCCTCTCCTCGGAATGCGTGTCCCAGGATGCGGCGCCCGACGGTATTCAGTCTTGACAGTTGCGGACGAATATTTGACATTTGTTGACATGTCTGTGGTGCGCGGCACGTCGCTGGCGGGCTATTCGCGCCTGGTCGCCGAACTCGGTGGCGATCCGGGCGAGCTGCTGCGGGCTGCCGGTATCCGGCCGCAAGACGTCGGCGAGCACGAGGCCTTTCTGCCGTACCGCAACCTCATCGTGGCCATCGAAACCGCGGCAACGGCAACCTCGACTCCCGATTTCGGGCGGCAGCTGGCGCTGCGGCAGGGCATCGAAATCCTGGGGCCGGTCGGGGTTGCCGCGCGGACCGCGGCCACCGTCGGCGACGCCTTCGCGATTCTGGAAACCTTCATCGCGGCCTACAGCCCGGCCATCTCGGGGCGCCTCACCCCGACTGCCACCGACGGTCAGTTGTTCTACGCATTCGAAGTTCTGATCGAGCGCCCACCCCCATATCAACAGACCATCGAACTGTCCCTGGGGGTGTCGCTGCGGGTGATGCGGTTCCTGCTCGGTGCGCGGTACGCGCCCCTGGCGGTGCACGTCCCGCACGAACCACTCACGCCGACGGCCGATTACGTCGCCTACTTCGGGTGCCGGCCCTACTTCGCCCAGCCCGCCGCCGGTTTCACGCTACGCACAGAAGACCTCGCGCGCCCCATCAGCCAGGACGCACTGGCCCATCAAGCGGTGGTGCAGTACCTCGCCGGGATCACCACCAGCCACGGCGGCATGGCGCAATCCGTGCGCACCATGGTCCGACAGCTCCTGCCCACCGGCACCGCGAGCCTCGAATTGATTGCGGCACAATTCAATCTGCACCCACGCGCACTGCACCGCCGACTCACGGCGGAGGGCACCAATTTCGCCGACCTCATCGACGGAGTGCGACGCGATACCGCCGAACACCATCTGCGCCATACCGACATCAGCCTGTCACACCTGACGCGCGAGCTCGGCTACGCCGAGCAGAGCGTCCTCACCCGGTCGTGCCGACGCTGGTTCGGCTGCGGGCCAAGGGAATACCGCAGGGAAACCAGGATTGACGCGATCCCGCCATCAGACGCGTGACCGCCCCCATCCCACCGCCCGCGCATAGTCAGACCCTGGTGGTGACCTCGGTCAGCGCCCGATCCAGCATGTTGAGCGCGCGCACCGACGCACGCACCGGACCCGGCCGCATCTCGGGCAGGCCGACATCGAAAACAGCTGCCTCGCTGCGCTTCTCGTTTCTCACGTCATCGCCGGCGACCAGTTTCCGTACCCGTGCTATCGCGTCGACAGCACGTGCCGCGGCCTGATGCAGAGCGTCGTCGGCGCCCTCGAGAGGCGGCCCGACATGCGACGCGGTGACCCCGGCACGCGCCAGCGCATGCGCCGAACGGTTGGCTACCTGCAGACCGCGCATCAGGCGCCGGACCCCATGCCGGAGTTCCGAAAGCGGACCCATCTGAAGCGGTTTGCCCGCCGTGACGGCTTCCTTCAGGGCGTTGTCCATCCGGCGGGTGTCGGCAACCAGGTCACCAGCATCGCCTGCGGTGAGTACTGCCGTTACCGCCGTGTCGATCACCCGCTCCATGTGGTCGAGGTAATCGTTGACCTTTTCGGCGAAGGTGGCGCGGGTCTTGGTGGAGAAGACGAAATACGCGGACGCGATACCCACCAAGCTGCCCACCGCTGTTTCCGCGATGCGCACCTCGAGCACCTGGGCACTGAAATTGCCCAGGAGCCCGTACAACATCGCGAGCAGGACCGTCACGAAGAACGTCAACCAGAAGTAGGCGACGGTCGCCAGGTAGAACGCGAAGAACACACAGACCACCAGGACGACGATCTGCAGAGCCGGGTTCCGCCCGATCTCCGCGGCAAGCAGCACGCCCGCCACAACCCCGGCGATGGTGCCGACGATGCGATGCCCGGCGCGCGACAGGATTTCACCGCGCGTCGAGACACCCGTGAACACCAGGAAAGCTGTCAGCACCGCCCAATACCCGCGGTCAGGTGAGATGAGATTGCCCAAAACCGTTGCGGCGCTGGTCGCCACCGCGACCTGAATCGCGGCTTTGGTGCTGGGATCCAGTCCCGACGGCGCGTCCTGGCCGTCGTCGCCGTCGGCCTCGACAGCGGCTGCGGCTGCGGCTGCGGCGATGTCGTCGTCGCTGATGCCGCGGGCGTTGGTGGTGATGTGGTGAATCGCCAAGTGTGCCTGCATCGCCCGGTACGCCGTGACCGTCGCGACGCCCGCCGAGGTCGACAGGTCGGCCTTGTCCGCCCGCTGCCGCGCCCATCCGTCGGGCCTGCCGCAACTGTTCCTCTGTGGGGTTGTTGTCCAGGCAGATTCGCAGCGCGGCCACCGCGTCGACCAGACCCTCGGGCCACGGCTCGTCCTGGTCCAGCCACCACAGGAACGATGCCGCCTGTTCCAGCATGATCTGCGCTTCGAACACCCGCAGCGCCAGGTCCTTGCTGGTGACACTCAGTGATTTCGCGGCCTCATACCGGTCCAGCCAGTCGTCGATGAGCAGCGCCGTCTCACCCAGCTGATCGAGTTCGTGCCGCGCGACGTCGACGCTGACCTGACCGCGCCGGGTGGCGACGTCCAGCGTCGAGAGCGACGCGGCGCGCAGTGCCGACAGCAGGCGACGTGCCTCGACACGTGGCCGTTCCGGAAACAGCAGCACGTGCACCAGCAGCGACGACGCGATTCCCACTGCCACCGCGACCGCCAGCACCGGAATCTGATGTACCGGGGTCCGCAGGAACATCACGAAGAAGTACGAGATGAACGCGACCATCCCGAGCGCGTTTCCGCGCGGACCGTACCGCCGCACCCACACCGCGGCGAACAGCACGGCGATGAAGCCGACGTCGACGATCTTCCCGTGGGGCGCCAGGAATGCGGCCAGCGCCATGGCGCCGATCGCCGGGAAGAACAGCAACAGCGTCGTGATGTTGCGGCTGCGCTGATCGCGATCCTTGACGGCGGCCGAGGCCTGCATCGCGACCACCGCGCCCAGCATCGCGACGGTCACCGGTTGCCCGGCCGCCCGGGTGAAGGCGAGCATCGCACCGATCGCCAGCAGCAGCGAGAAGGTGGTCGCCGCCGCACTGCGCAACCGGATGCGGCCGGGGTCGGCAGCGTTGAGGACACTCGCTCTCCGCACCGCTGTCGCTACCTCCACAGGTCAATTCTGCGGCATCAGCCTGTGTGGCATGTCCAGGTCGGTGGACGTAGCGGTTCTGGCTTCGCAGCGTTGCCAACCGGCGTAAGTTACCGTCGTGGCACGTCGCAAAGGTGGGCTGACCAGCAGGTTGATCAGCGCTGCCATCGCATCGCGGCTAAGCCGCGAGGAGGAAGTCGGTGGGATGACCCTGCCGAACGTGCGGCTGTGGCTCGGCGGCGAACGCAATCAGCCATTGGGCGATTCGGTCGTGCTGCAAGTGCGTTCGGCCGGCCTGCCCTGCGACGTGATCGCCACCGGAGAGATCGATGTTCCCCGCCGCATGCGCCAGCCGCGGACGTTGCGTCTACGCCCCGCCATGCTGAACCTGCCGCCGTTGCGCAAAGCCACGCTCGCCGTGGAGATCCCTCCCGTCGCACAGCGCAAGGCCGCTCGCGCGCTCAAGCGAGGTGAGCCGGTCATCGCCGTGATCGAAGTCGAAGCCACCGATAGCCGAGGCAGTTCGGCGCGAGTCAAACGGCGGATTTCGCTGAGTCCGCCGAGGCGGGGACTTGACTAGCGCTGTCGGGCTTGAGTAGGGCTGTCGGACTTCGGTTGATGTTTGACGAATCTGTGTCGGTTGATCCTTGACACTCGTATTGGTGGTCAGACCTGTTCGCGGGTGCGGCAGGCCTTCTTGTTTCGTACCGCCCCGGTGCTGTTGCGGGCTGCGGTTTTGACCAATTGCTCGCCGACCCAGAACCGCAGCAGGTCCCCGTCGACATGCACGTCGCAACGTTGCCCGGCCCAGTGCCTGCCGATACTGACCTGCTGCCACGACACGCACACCACCCCGTTGGTGGTGACCCGCCGCGAGACCCAATCTGAGCCCTGGCGCTGCTCACGCGCAGCAGCGGGGGTCGACGGCGCCGCCGCCGGCGCTGATGCGGTGAACCGCTGAGCCGGGGTGTGCATCTTCAGGGACTGGTGTGGCCGGGCGGTGTTGTACTCGAGCACCCACTCATCCAGTGCCCGCTGCGCCGCCTTCAAATTCGGGAAAGGCGCTGCTGTGGAAAGGAATTCCGCTCTCAGACTCCGGTGAAACCGCTCGATCTTGCCCGTGGTCGTCGGCGAGCGCGGCTGGGTCAACAAGTGCTCGATGCCGTGCTCGCGGCAGATCGCATCAAAGAGGACCTCCACCGGAGGATGGTTGAACCGGCCGGTGAACACCTTGCCGTTGTCGGTCAGGATCTGTTCCGGTGACCCATAGGTCGCCAACGCATCGCGCAGCCCATCGCACACCGCGCGGGTGCGCTCCCGAGCCATCAGCCGGGCGCACACGCACATACGGGAGTGGTCGTCGATCCCGGTCAAGGCCTTGGCGCTGGTCCCGTCGGCCAGCGGGAATCCACCGACGACATCCATCTGCCACAACTCCATCGGCGCACCCCGCTCCCAGCGTTTCCACTTGCGGGCCCGCCGATCGCGCAACCGCGGATCGATCAACCCCGACCGCACCAACGCCCGGTACACCGCCGACTCCGAGGGCACCGGTGACACCTTGCGTTTGGTCAGCTCGAACACCAACCGTCGGGGCCCCCAATACGGACGGGAACGCCGCAACTCCAGGACCGCCGCTTCGACCTCGGCTGACATCTGATGCGGACACGACACCGGCCGATGCGACCGATCAACCAACCCGTCCAAACCCTCGGCCTCATACCGCGCCAACCAGGCATGCACCGTCTGACGCGACACCCCAGCCTTCTCGGCCGCCTGCGTCACCGACAACCCATCACTGATCACTGCCAGCACCGCCTGATACCGCTGCTCAGCCACGCTCAACTCCCTCATCTAGGGAGTGTCAAGGATCAACCGAAGCAGCTGTAAAGCATCAGCCGAAACACTGTCAGGCATCACCCGACAGAGAAATGTCAGCCATCAGCCGACGTAATACACGGGCTTGAGTAGGGCGGGCGGGGCTCGAACCCGCGACCAAGGGATTATGAGTCCCCGGCTCTAACCAACTGAGCTACCGCCCCATCGCGAAGATCGCGGCCACCATGTTCGCATGGCGCCACGGGAGGACGCGCCACGGGCTGATAATCAGGGCGTAGGGAAGGACCACGATGGCCACCGACGAGTTGGGCACTGGACTGCCGTGGGTCGACGCCATCGCGGCGTCGTTTCCGCACCATTCGTTCGATGACTTCCACACCCACGTACTGCCCGCGCTCAACGCCCGGCACGGCACCCTCGTCGTCGACGACCTTGCCGGGGTTCCGCCGCTCGCGTTCCGGCTCCCCGATGGCACGACCTACACCTGGCGCGCAACACCAACAGGCGTGAATGCCATCAGCGGTGACGCCGCCGCCACCCTCGTCGAGCTCGACGAGACCACGTTCTCGGCATTCCTGAACCGGTTACTGTCGGCGTCCGGTGCCGTCCGCACCGAGCGGGCGCGACTGGTGCGCGGCACGTTGCAGGACTGGCGGCGCTGGGAACCCGCCATCCAGACCCTGCTGACCGGCACTCCGATCTATACCGCCGCGGTACGCGACACTCTCATCGACCGTGCCGGCCGGTCACTCGATCTGCACCAGACCTTCACCCCCGACGACGACGTCGAAGACCTGCGCCACTTCTTCCACATCGCCGGCTATCTGCACATCCGGGGCGTGTACAGCCCCGACGAGATCGCCGCATGGGGCGCGGAAGTCGAGAAGGTCCGAGCCATGACGACTCCCGGTGACCCGTTTTCGTGGTGGTCGCTGAACTCCAGCGGAACCGAAATCGTCACCCGCATCAACTATCTGGGCCGCTACTCCGACGTCCTGCAGTCGTTGTGTACCGAACCACGCACCACCGCGTACGCCCGGCTGGCGGGGCCCGAGCTTCGGGTCTGCGACGACCGGCTCGACGGCCCAATGGTTTTCATCAAGAACTCCGACGTCGTCAAAGGCGACGGCGACCTGGGCTGGCACGTCGATGACGGCATCGGCGGGCACCCCGTCATGTGCCCGCTCATCCAGGCAGGCATTCAACTCGACCACGCCGACGCCGCCAACGGTCAGCTGATGGTGCTGGCCGGCTCGCACCGCTATACGAAGCACTGGCTCCAATGGGGTCAGGAGGGCGAGCTGCCCGTCGTCAAGCTCGACACCGAACCCGGCGATCTCACACTGCATTATGGCGACATCATGCACAGCACTCCCCCGCCGACCGCACCGAATGCCGGGCGCCGAGTCCTGTACTACAAGTTCGCCGAAGAGAAGACCTTCGAGTGGATTCCGGCGGGCTGCCACTACAACGACGCCCTGTTCCGCGCGGACGCGACGGGCAGGGTGTCCAGCCGTGCCGCGACTCACTGAGGGCGCCAACTAGGCACCAGGCATCATGTTGAGCGTGACCGGCTCTCATGCGTTCGACAAAGCCCTGGAACTGCAGTCCGTCGATGACACGCGCATGCGTGGCCGCACGCAGCCGGATTGGGCGAACATGGTCGGCCCTTTCGGCGGGATCACGGCCGCGGCGCTGTTGCACGCCGTCGAGCTGCGGCCGGACCGGATCGGTGAGCCGCTGGCGCTCACGGTCAACTTCGCCGCACCCATCGCCGACGGCGAGTTCGACATCTCGCTCAAGGCCGCCCGGACGAACCGCACCAACCAACATTGGATCGCCGAGCTCAGCCAGGACGGCGACATCAAGACCACGGCCACCATGGTTTTCGGCATCCGCCGTGACACCTGGTCGGACGACGAGTCGCGCATGCCGAGTGCGCCCCGGCCCGAGGGGCTCGAAATCAGCGGTCCTCCCCTGCCGTGGGTCGGCCAATACGACATGCGTTTCGTCGAAAATCCTTTCCCGGCAGAGGGTTCCAGTCCGAGCGAGTCGTCGAGGACGACGCTGTGGGTGCGCGACGCGAACCAGCGTGGCCTCGACTTCGCCGCCCTGGCCGCGATGTCCGACATCTTCTATCCCCGGGTTTTCCTGCGACGCGGCGGGTTCTTTCCGGCCGGCACGATCTCACTCACCACGTACTTCCATGCCAATGGGCAGGAGCTCGAAGGCATCGGCGGTGATTACGTATTGGGCAGCGCCCACGCAAATCGCTTCTCGGACGGGTACTTCGACCAGAGCGCGCATGTGTGGACCCGCGACGGCGCGCTGCTCGCCAGTACCCACCAGATCGTCTACTTCAAAGGCTGACGCGCTACGGGCGCTACGCCGTCGAAGGAGCCGAGCGGCACTCACTGCGTCTCCGCGAGTTGCGTCGTCAACGAGCGATTCGTAGCTGCGCACGAGGCACTGCCGTCGCGGCTTTGGATGCCGCGGCGGAATGCCGGATCAGTTTGCGGGACTGCCACTTTCGCCGCCGTCAGCATCGCCGCGCTCCGCTGGGTAGAGCGTGGGGCGGTGGTAGAGGTTGGTTCGGGGTTGGCCGACGTCGAGCAGTGGTGGCGGGGTCCAGTGGGTGCGGCCGTTCTTCATGGTGGTGGTCCAGCCGCCGGTGTCGGCGAGGCGGTTGTCAGGGCCGCAGGCCAGGGTGAGGTTGGTGATGTCGGTGGGGCCGTCATCACGCCAATTGGTGTTGACGTGATGGGCCTGAGACCGGGATGCGGGGGCGGTGCAGTTGGGTTTGGTGCAGCCCAGGTCGCGGGCGAATAGGGCGAAACGTTGGGCGACAGTGGCGGTACGACGCGCTCGGCCCATGTACAGCGGTTGTTCGGTGTGGTCGTCAAAGACGACGAGGTAATGGTCGGCTCCGGCGGCGGCCATCTGAACCAGATCCTTGACCGGCAGCTTGGTACCGGTGTGAGTGAGCGCCACCCCGGTGCGCTTCTCGAGGTCGGTGACGGTGCAGGTGGCGATCACTGCGACGGGGAATCCGTTGTGTTCGCCGAGCATGCCGGTCTTCAGGATCATGCGGCCGACCATCTTGTACGCATCATGGCGGCGCTGGGCGGCGGTACGGGTGTCGTTGTCGATCTGTTCCTGGGTCGGTGTACCCGAGACGCAGGGCACGGCGTCGGCAGGGTTGCACATGCCGGGGGCGGCCCATTTGTCATTGATCGCATCCCAGTAAGCACGGGTCTCGGCGTCGATGGTGCCGCTGACCTCGGAGGTGCCATCGGAGCGCTGCTTGCCATGGTTGATGGCGCGTTTCGGGTCGGGTTCAGAGTCGTCGGGCTCGGGCCCGTCCTGATCCAGCCGATACAACAAATCCGCCGCGGCTTTGCGGAGGTCCTCGGGCGTCTTGACCCTCGCGTCGGCCACCAGATCGGCCTCGCACTGCAACAAGGTGACCGGATCCACCCACAACGGCACCTTGGCGAAGAAGTTGGTGATCACCGCGACGTGCTCGCCATTGATCGCACCCTCAGCCACCGCGGCGGCGACCAACTCCCACACCGGGCCCAACGGTTCGCCCGTGATGGCCGAGCGCGGACCGAGGTTGTCGCAGTCCCGCACCCGGCGGCGAGCTTCCTCCCGGCTGATGCGGTGCCGCACATGTAGCACCTCGGGCCAGTCCTTGGCCCCGATCTCCTTGGCCGTCGCCTGCGTCTGTGCCGCAGCCATAATCTGGTGGTCGACGGCTTCGGCAGCGCACTTCAGAGTTTCGCGGCGGGACTGCAGCTCCAACAGGACTTTGATGGGCAACCCGCTGTAGTCCAGGCCGTTGACCGTGGCGATCGCATCCTCAAGCGCCGCGTAGGCGTTGAGGACGGTAGCGGAGTCAATGGCCATACTCGAACACTAGTTCGAAACACCGACAAGAAGTGGCCGGGAATGTGACGCCAGTTACCTAGTGTGACCAGCGCAAACAAAGTGACCAAAGTTTTTTCAGAGCCTCCCAGAAGGGGGACCCTAAGAGAACACCGGCTGCCCATCGGCGCCGAGCAGATATCGCTCGGTCCCCTCGCTGACCCGCGGCGCATCGCCGCCCAGCGCGACGGCAATCTTGTTGATGCCGTTGCGCATCACGTCGAGGGTGATCTCGATGGCCTCGGCGTCGGAGAAGTGCGCGCGTACGCCCGCTGCGACGTCGGCCGGTATCCGCGACGGCGTCCACACCAACGCGTCGACGTAGCGCAACGCGGCCTTCTGCCTCTCGTCGAGCAGCTCCGACGACTCGTACAGCTCGATCTCCGAATACAGCGACTCATTGCCGCCGGCATCCAGCGCCGTGCCCTCGCGCAGTGACTTGCACAGCCGGCAGTTGTGCGCGGCCGCGCCCCGCAGCCGGACGACCTCGGTCATGACTGGGTCTAGCTCCCGACGCGCCCCTACCGCACTTGCGAAGCGGTTCAACAGCAGGTCCACCGGGTCAGTGGAGTGGTCCCAGCCATCGGGATCTGCGATCGGCGGTAGCCCCAGTGCCGCGAATCCAGCCCGCACGCGCGGCACGAAATCTGCAATGAACATCAGGGCCACGATGCGAAAACTGTTGCCGCCCAGCGCGGCAGTGAGCTGTTTCCGCTGAGCCTCAGAGATCACCGACACGTCGGTACTGAACTGCTCGGCGAATTCGGCCACCAGCGGCTCGGCGTCGGACACGGGCCCGTACACCTCTTCATAGGGCAACGGCGCAAGTCCCAGGGTCTCGGCACACGTCTGCCGCATCACCGCGTTGAGCCGCCGATCAGCCGGCGGCGACAACGCGATCAGGGCAGTCAGTAGATCCTCCACACTTCGGATTATTGCCGCGATGAGACCATCGACGCATGGCTTCGACCGTCTCGGCCGCATTCGCTTCCGACAACGCTGCTGGTGCCCACCCACGGGTGATCGAAGCGATCGTCAGGGCCAACCACGACAGCGTGAGCTCGTACGGTACCGACCCCAGCACCGAGCGTGCGGCTCAGAGGCTCAAAGAGGCCTTCGAGTCCCCCGACGCCGACGTGCTGTTCGCACTGACCGGCACGGCCGCCAACATCATCGCGCTGGCTTCGGCAGTGCGGCCCTGGCAGGAAATCCTGTGCAGCGATATCGCGCACTCACTGCTCGACGAAGCCGGTGGGCCCGTGCGGCTCTCCGGCGCGCAGCTGACTCGCCTACCCAGCGATGACGGGCTGATCTCACCGAAGGAGCTGGATCGGCACATCGCCCGCCGCGGCGAGGTGCACCACTCCCAGCCGCGCATCGTCACGATCACCCAGTCCACCGAGAACGGCCGCGTCTGGTCGCCCGCCGCCCTGGCCGAGTTTATCGGCTACGCCCACCAGCACGACCTGTTGGTCCACGTGGATGGCTCACGCATCGCCAATGCCATTGCTGCCCTTGATGTGTCTCCACGGGATGCCGTCGGCGACGCCGATATCGTCACCGTCGGCGGCACCAAGAACGGCATGCTCTTCGGTGACGCGGTACTGATCCGCCGTCCCGAACACTTCCAGGGAATTCGCTTCGTACAGAAGCAGATCGGTCACCTCGCCAGCAAGCACCGCTTCATCTCGGCGCAGTTCGAAGCCATGCTGCATGAAGATCTCTGGCTACAGACCGCTGCCCACGCCAACCGCATGGCCGCCGCCTTGAGCGCCGGGATGACAGCGGCAGGCCTCGACCTGGCCACGCCGACCGAAGCCAACGAGGTGTTCGTCATCCTCGACGCGACGACCACCGCACGCGTGCGGGAGCACTTCGCCGTCCACGCCCCGGACCCGCTGCGACCGATCGTCCGGTTCGTCTGCTCCTGGGCCACCACCGACGACGACGTCGCCGGCGCACTGAAAGCTATTGCGCCTGACTGACCGACGACATGTGGAAGTCCGGAATGCGCAGTGACGGCATCTGCGCCCGGGTGGCCCAGTCACCCCACTCGCGGGGCAGCGTGGTCTCGCTGACGCCGGCCTCGGTGGCGCGCCGCAGCAGGTCCAGCGGGCTCTCGTTGAACCGGAAGTTGTTGACCGCGGCCGTCACCTCGCCATCCTCGATGAGGTAGACGCCGTCGCGCGTCAGGCCGGTCAGCAGCAGCACCGTCGGATCGACTTCACGCATGTACCACAGCGTCGTCAGCAGCAGGCCGCGTTCGGTGCCGGCGATCATGTCGGACAGGCTCACCGAGCCGCCGGTCATCAGGAGGTTGTCGGCAGGTACGGCCACGGGTGCGTCGAATTCCGCTGCGGCAGAACGTGGATACGCCAGCGCATTCACGACACCGTCGCGAATCCAGTCGACGCGTCCGATGTCCAGGCCGTTGTCGAACACCGACACCCGCTCCGACGAACTCGACGTCGCCACGAACGGCAGGCAATCCAGCCCGGGCGCAACGGGATCCGAGTACAGGGTCAGCCCGAGGTCGGTGAGCTTCTCCCCCACCCGGGTGCCGCCCGGCGCCGACAGCGCGGTACGGCCCTCCTGGGCGCCGCGGCCGTCCATGCTCCAGCCCAGGTAGATCATCATGTCCGCGACGGTCGACGGCGGCATCAGCGTCTCGTAGCGACCGGCGGGCAACTCCACGGTCCGGGACGCCCAGCCGAGACGCAGGCCCAGGTCGTCGAGCATGGAATCGACTGGAACATCGACGAAATCGGCGGTGCTGACCCCGGCCCAGGCGCTGGCGCCATCCCGCTTGGCGTTGATCTCCACCGAACCGGTCGGCTGGGTGAACCGCCGCCGGATACCACCCGAGGTCGCCAGATAGGTGGTGTCGAGTTCGTGCCGCGCGAACCCGTACAGCGCGTCACTGCGGTGGAAGCCGTCGACGAGGCGGGTGGCCACGTTGCCGAACACCGCGGCACCCGTCAGCGGCGACGGTGCCTCCCAGTCGTCGGAGGTCTCCACGCCGGCCAGCGGCGGCGCGCTGTCACGCGCCTCGGGCGCCGCCTCCGCGGCGTCCTGCGACGCCGCCACCAGGCCCGCGATGGTCGACGGATCGACCTCACTGGACTTCACGACGCCGACCCGGGCCTTATCCCCTTGGCGGACAATCGAAATGACCGTGGTCTCGCGGCTCACCGACTCGCCGTTGGTGGTCATGGTGTTGCGGGCCCAGCGCAGTGACGCGGTGGACCTGTCGGTCACCAGGACGATGGTCTCGTCGGCGCGGCCGCGGCGGGTGGCCTCGGCCAGCACCAGGTCGACAACCTGTGGTGCAGCAGGGCGAGCGTAGCGACCGGGAGAATTATTCAGCATCAACGCCCCGATTCAGTTCGCGTGTTGAGCACATTGATTCCGCGGAACAGCGCGGACGGGCAGCCGTGGCTGACGGCGGCCACCTGGCCGGGCTGCGCCTTGCCGCAGTTGAACGCGCCACCGAGGCGCCAGGTCGACTCTCCGCCAACGGCTTCCATCGATCCCCAGAAGTCGGTGGTGGTGGCCTGGTAGGCGACGTCGCGCACCTGGCCGTCCAGCTTGCCGTTGCGGATCTTGAAGAACCGCTGCCCGGTGAACTGGAAGTTGTACCGCTGCATGTCGATTGACCACGACTTGTCGCCGACGATGTAGATGCCGTTCTCGACCCGGCTGATCAGGTCGTCGGTGCTGAGATCGTCGGTACCCGGCTGCAGCGAAACGTTGGCCATCCGCTGGATCGGCACGTGATGCGGCGAATCCGCGTACGAGCAGCCGTTGGACCGGCTGACCCCGAGCTTCGGCGCGAACACCCTGTCCAGTTGGTACCCGACGAAGACGCCGTCTCGCACCAGGTCCCAACTCTGCGCGCGGACACCTTCGTCGTCGAATCCGATGGTCGCCAAACCGTGTTCGACGGTGCGGTCCGCGGTGACGTTCATGATCGGCGACCCGTACTGCATGGTCCCCAGCTTGTCCGGGGTGGCGAACGACGTACCGGCGTAGGCCGCTTCGTAGCCGATGGCCCGGTCGTATTCGGTGGCGTGGCCGATGGATTCGTGGATGGTCAGCCACAGGTTGGTCGGGTCGATCACCAGATCGGTGGGACCGGCCGTCACGCTGGGCGCCTTGACCTTCTCGGCCAACAGCGTCGGCAGCTCCGCCAATTCGGTTGTCCAGTCCCAGACCTCGTCACCGGCGACGGCCTCCCAGCCGCGGGCAGTCGGCGGCGCCAGCGTCCGCATCGTTTCGAAGGCAACGGCCGCGGCATCCACGGCGACGGCCTCGAGCGTCGGCTGCACCCGCACCCGCTGTTGCGTGATCGACGAACCGAACGCGTCGGCGTAGAACACCTGCTCCTTGACGGCCTGCAGACCCGCCGATACGTGGTCCACCCCGTCGGCCGCGAGCAACCGGCCGGTGTACTCGCCCAGCAGCGCGATCTTGTCGGCGGCGGTGATCTCGAACGGGTCGATGCGGTACGGCGACACCCAGGACACGTCGGCATAGACCGGCTCGGGAGCCAGCTCGATGCGCTCGGCATTGAGCGGCGCCAGCGCAACGGCGACCTGCACGGCCCGACGGGCGGTCTCGGCCGCGACCTCGGGCGTCAGCTCGGCGTGCGACGCGAAACCCCAGGTGCCGTCGACGATCACCCGGACCGCCAGCCCGATCTCGCGGGTGACCACCGAGGATTCCAGCTCGCCGTCGCGCAGCTGGATGTGTTCGGTGGTGATCCGGTGAATCCGGAGGTCGGCGTAGCTCGCACCGGCAGCCAGCGCGGCCGACACCGCGGCGTCGGCCAGCAAATGGCGCGGCAAGGCCAGGAAGTCGGCGTCAACCCGTCGCAGCGCAGTCACGGCTACACCGTAGTAGCACCACAGGCTTTAATGATCCGGTGGCACGCCGCGGGTTCCGGGACACCTTGACCGGCTACGCGCTGCTCGCCCCCAGCCTGTTCGGCGTGGTGATGTTCCTGCTGCTCCCCATGCTGGTCGTGGCCTGGCTGAGCCTGCAGCGGTGGGATCTCCTGGGGCCCATCCGGTTCGTCGGGCTCGACAACTGGCACACCGTGCTGACCGACCCCACATTCGGCCGCTCGATGGCCGTGACCTTCGGCTTCGTCGCGCTGGTGGTCCCCGTCCAAACGATTCTCGGTCTGGTCGCCGCCACGCTGCTGGCCCGCGGCCTGCCGGGCACCGGGTTCTTCCGAACGCTGTATGTCCTGCCGTGGATCTGCTCACCCTTGGCAATCGCGGTGCTGTGGCGCTGGATTCTCAGCCCCACCGATGGTGCGGTGAGCACCGTGCTCGGGCACCGCATCGAATGGCTGACGGATCCCACACTGGCGCTGCCACTGGTTTCGGCTGTCACGGTGTGGACCAACGTCGGCTACGTGACGCTGTTCTTCCTCGCCGGGATCCTGGCCATCCCGGGCGACGTTCACGACGCCGCCCGCATCGACGGGGCGAGCGCCTGGCAACGGTTTTGTCGCATCACCTTGCCGATGCTGCGGCCGACATTCTTCTTCGTGCTGGTGACGGGCGTCGTCAGTGCGGCACAGGTTTTCGACACCGTCTACGCGCTGACGGGCGGCGGCCCCGAGGGCCGCACCGACCTGATCGCCCACCGCATCTACGCCGAGGCGTTCGGCTCGGCAGCCGTGGGCCGCGCAGCCGTGATGGCCTTGATCCTGTTCGTGCTGTTGCTCGGCATCACCCTGGTTCAGCACATCTACTTCCGCCGGCGGGTCAGCTATGACCTCACGTAACGCGCTCATCTACACGGTGCTGGTGCTCGGCGCCGCGATCACCCTGGTGCCGTTCGGTCTGGGCCTGCTGACGTCGTTCACCTCGGCCCGCCAGTTCAACACCGAATCGCCGCTGTCCCTGCCGAATCCGCCGACGCTCGCCAACTACACCGCCCTGTCCGACGCCGGCTTCGGCCGGGCCGCACTGGTGACCGCCCTGATGACCGCCGTGATCCTGGTGGGCCAGCTGGCCTTCTCGGTGACCGCCGCCTATGCCTTCGCCCGGCTCGAATTTCCGGGGCGCGACACCCTGTTCTGGCTCTATCTGGCGACGCTGATGGTGCCCGCGACGGTGACCGTCGTGCCGCTGTACCTCATGATGGCCGAGGCCGGGCTGCGTAACACCTTCTGGGCGTTGGTGCTGCCGTTCATGTTCGGCTCGCCCTACGCGATTTTCCTGCTGCGCGAGTACTTCCGCTCCATCCCGGCCGACCTCATCCGCGCCGCCCGCATCGACGGCGCCAGCACGCTCGACGTCATCGTGCACGTGGTGCTGCCGGCCAGCCGGTCGATCCTGGTCACCCTGGGACTGATCACCGTTGTCTCGCAATGGAACAGCTTCATGTGGCCGCTGGTCATCACCAGCGGCTCATCGTGGCGGGTGCTGACCGTCGCCACCGCTGGCCTGCAGTCCCAGTTCGACGCACAGTGGACCGTGGTGCTGGCGGCAACGACCGTCGCCATCGTGCCGCTGATCCTGCTGTTCAGCTTGCTGGGCCGGCACATCGTCCGCTCCATCGTCGTCACCGGCTTGAAATGAAGTTCTCGACCCGCTTCGTGATCGCCCTGGCCGCCACCATGGCGGTGCTCCTTGTGGCCGCCGTGCTGATGGGCCGGACGCAGGACACCGGGAAAACCGTTGTCACGGTGCGACTGTGGGACGCGCAGGTCGCTGCCGCGTACCGGTCGTCGTTCGCCGAGTTCGCCCGGCGGCATCCGGACATCGAGGTCCGGGTCGATGTCGTGGCCTATGCCTCGTACTTCGATTCGCTGCGCACCGATGTCGCCGGCGGCGGCGCCGACGACATCTTCTGGCTGTCGAACGCCTACCTGGCCGCCTACGCGGACACCGGTCGGCTGCTCGACATCGGAAAGCTGTTGGGCGAGGGCACCTCCGACGCGTGGGACCGGTCGGTGAACCAGCAGTTCACCCGCGACGGGACGCTGTGGGCGGTGCCGCAACTGACCGACGGTGGCATCGCGCTGTACTACAACGCCGACCTGCTCGCGGCGGCCGGTGTCGAGCCCGCCGACCTGGACGCGCTGCGCTGGTCCCCCGACGCCGATGACACGCTGCGTCCGTTGCTGGCCCGGCTGACCCTCGACCGGCACGGGAACCAGGCCGGGACACCGGGATTCGACGCCGGGCAGGTGCGGCAGTGGGGTTACAACGCCGCCAACGATCTGCAGGGCATCTACCTGAACTACATCGGCTCGGCCGGTGGCTCCTTCAGCGATGGTGACCGGTTCGCGTTCGACAATCCCGGCGCGCGAGAGGCTTTCGTGTATCTGGTCAACTTGATCAACACCGACCACGTCTCCCCTTCGGCCGCCGACACCAACGGCAACGGCGACTTCTCCCGCAACCAGTTTCTGCAGGGCCGTATGGCGCTGTTCCAGTCGGGCACCTACAACCTGGCTGCCATCGCCGATCAGGCGCGCTTCCGATGGGGCGTGGCAATGCTGCCCAGCGGACCGGATGGCCGCGTCAGCGTCACCAACGGGATTGCCGCCGCGGCCAATTCGGCCACCCGCCATCCTGATGCGGTGCGGGCAGTACTGCAGTGGATGGGCAGCGCCGACGGAAACGCGTTCCTGGGCACCAAAGGGGCGGCCGTGCCGGCGGTGCTGGCTGCCCAACCGGTCTACTTCGACTACTGGGCACAGCGCGGTGTCGACGTGCGACCGTTCTTCACGGTGCTGGACGGCCCCCGGCTCCCGGCCCCCGGCGGTGCGGGCTTCCCGGCCGGATTCCTGGCCATCAGACCGTTTTTCGATGAGATGTTCCTGGGCCGCGCGCCGGTCGCATCAACCCTGGCCGATGCCCAGCGCGCGGCCAACGCCGCCGCCGATCGCTAGAGCCGGTGCGTGGCCAGCGGCGTGGCCACCTCGACCCACAGCGACAACGCGCACATCGCGACGACCATCAGCAGCGCCACCGTATCGGCCCGTCCCGGTCGTGCCGGACTGGCGACAATCTGGCCCACGCCACCGCGCGCCGTGATGGCATCGCCCATCTCATCGCCGCGGCGTAGCGCCACCGTGATCGCGGCCGCCAGCAGGTCGACGATTTCTCTGCGACGTTGCCGACTGCGCTCGCGTCGCGTCTCCGGCCGCACCTTTGGCCGCAACCGGCGAGCCGCAAACAGCACTCGGTATTCATCGATCAACATCGGGAAGGCTCGCAGCGCCAAGGCCAGCGTGACCGCCCACTCGTCGACAGGGATGCGCAGCCACTTGAGCGGCCGCCCCAAAGTGGCCACCGCGGGCGCGATTTCAGCGACATTGGTGGTCCACGAGACCAGCCCGCCCAGTCCCAGCAGCACGATCGACAGCACCGTGATCCGCAGAAAGTTCAGCAGACCACCCATTCCCAGATGCACAGACCCGACGTCGAGGAACGGCTCGCCGCCCGCCAGGGCGGCCGTTCCACCACCGAGCAACAGCAGCACCCACACCAGGCGCGGCACCGAAGGCAGCACACTGCGTGGGATGTGTGCCAGCCACGCCGTGAGCAGCACCAACAGCGCGACCAGGCCGATCGGCACCCAGCCGGGGTACATCGTCAGGACGATGCCGATCAGCGCCACCACGATGAGTTTCGTACCGGCCCACAGTTCGTGAATGGCCGAGGTCCCCGGCACGGGACGCAGCAGCACCATCGACCGGCGCTGCGTCGCGGGTGCCGTCATGATCGTCCTCCCGCGGTGATCGGAGCCTCAACGAGTTCACCGCGGTGCAGCCGCAGGATGCGCGGACAGAGTTCGTCGAGCCCGGCGAAGTCGTGCGAGATGACGACGACCGTCAGCCCGGTGGTGCGGCGCAGTTCGGCGAGCAGTGTCACCAGACCACGCTGGCTCGCGGCGTCCAGCCCGGCCAGCGGCTCGTCCAGAATCAGGGCCCGCGGGCGACGAGAAAGCAATCCGGCCAACACCACGCGGCGCATCTGGCCGCCGCTGAGCTGGTCGATGCGCCGATCGGCCAGTTCGGGATCGAGCCCGACCATCGCGAGAGCTTCGACGATGCGCGCGGTGTCACGCTTGGAAAAGCCGGCTGCCGAGGCGATTTCGGCGCCGACGCGAGACCGCATCAACTGCAGCCGCGCCGCCTGGAACGAGATGGCCACGGCACCAACCTGATCGGACACCGGCTTGCCGTCGAGCAGACAGCTGCCGGCGGTGGGCACGGTGAGACCAGCCAGGATCCAGGCCAGTGTGGACTTGCCGGAGCCGTTGAGCCCGTGGATCAGCACGCCCTCGCCCTCATGGACGGTGAAGCTGATGTCGCGCAATGCCGTTGATTCCCATGGCGTCCCACTGCCGTACTGGTGCCCCACGCCCTGAACCTCGAGCACGGCCGGGCCGCCGGGTTCGACACCGTCGGACACCATCGGCACCGGTGCGGTCGCGACCATCTCGATGTTGTCGCTGGCGCCGTCCAGCCGGACGACCCGGTCGGCCGAGTCGGCTTCGTCGTTGTAGTGCGTGATGTGCACGAGCGAGGTCCGGTGGTGCCGGGTCAGGTCGGACAGCACCGAGAGCAGGACATCGCGGCCCTCCTGGTCGACCATGCTCGTGACCTCGTCGGCGATCAGCAGCGCCGGTTCACGGGCCAGGGCAGCCGCCACGGCCAGCCGCTGCAGCTCGCCGCCCGACAGCCCGCCGGTGTCCCGGTCGGCCATGCCGCTCAAACCGACCTCACCCAGCAGCCGTTCGACGTCGATCGTCGTCCCCGACGGCAGACCCCAGACCACGTCGTCGGCCACGCGGGTGCCGAGCACCTGGCTCTCGGGATGCTGCATGACGACCGCGGTGCCACCGGTCCGACCGAGACCGACCGCGCCCGGCCGGTCGATGGTGCCCGCCGTCGGTGCGCGGCCCGCGAGCGTGAGCATCAGTGTCGTCTTGCCCGATCCATTGGCGCCGGTGACGGCGACGTGCTCGCCCTCGTTGATGTCCATGCTCACCGGGCCGAGCGCGTCTCGATTGGTACCCGGGTACCGGAATCGGACATCGCGCAGGCGCGCCGGGACCGGTGCCACCAGACCGGAGGATTCGACGGTGTCGAGCTTGTGCACGTCGGGAATCCCGTAGAGCCGCTTCAAAACCCGCGACAGCGCCCACCAGCCCAGCAGCGTGACGACGATGATGTGCATGATCACCGAGATCATGATCGGCACCGGCCAGTAGTGCAGAAATGCCGCGAACCCGGTGCGCAGATCCTCGGCCGCCCGCTCCCCGCCCGGCACCGCAGCGATGACGTTGGCGATGCCGTGGATGTTCGAGGTCATCGACGCGAAGATCAACTCCCGCAGCCGCCGCACCAACAGCAGGATGCCGATGACGTAGGCCCCGAACGCGGCCCCCGCAACCACCGATGCGCACAGGACGGTGACGATGCCGCGGCCCGTGCGCTTGACGATGCCCGTCAGGCCACCGATGTAAGCACAGAACACCACGGTCATCAGCCCGCCCATGCCGGCAATCAGGAACGCGATGGTGCCGCCGGCGACGGTCGCGGCCACCAACACCCGGAGTCGGTAGCGGTAGGCCAGCAGTCCCATCGGGACCGTGCCCAGCATGCCGAGGCCCGCGGCGAACGGCACCACGACGGCGATGATGGCGGTGGCCGCGCTCAGCGCCGCCATCACGGCGGCCTGGGCGTACTCGCCCGGATCGAGGGGACCGGCCTTATCTCTGGTGCCGGCAGCAGTCATTGCACAATTCTGCCAGCTGCGCAGACGAGTAAACTCGACGGTGTTGTGACCGTCACCACTCCCGGCGGCAGGTTCGACTACATAGAGAATCTATGGAACCATGTTGAACATGACAGTTGCACCGGCGACCGAAACGACCCTCGCATCGGATCTGCTCACCGTCGTCGCACGCATCAACCGTCTGGCCAATCAGCGCGTCCGGCTGCCGCTGCCCTTCGCCCAGGCCCGGCTGCTCTCCACCATCGAAGCCGAGGGACGCGCCCGCATCTCCGATCTCGCCGCGCTCGACCACTGCTCACAGCCGACGATGACGACGCAGGTCCGTCGCCTCGAGGAGGCCGGATTGGTCTCCCGCACCGTCGACCCCGACGACGCCCGCGCCGTCCTCATCAGCATCACGCCGCAGGGCGTCGCCACGCTGGCGCAGGTCCGCGCCGACCGCGGCAACGCCATCGACCCGTTCCTGGAGGAACTCGACAGCACCGATCGGGACACCCTGGCGGCCGCCGTCGAGATCATGCGCGGCCTGCTCGCCGCGCACTGACGCTCACGGCCCGGGGATCGGGTCCAGCGCCTTGAGTGCGCCGCCGTCGACGGTGAACCGCACAGTGCCGATGCCGGTCGGCATTCCCGGCTGATCGTTGGGCTGCTGCCACTGGTACTGCACCGTCACGCTGTCCGGTGCGCTCGCGGTCACGGTGATGTACGGCCGCGCGGTGGGCGTCGGCGTGCCGATCATCGTGTTCTTGTTGAAGAACACCACCTGCTGCAGGCTGTCCGGCGTCGAATTGTTCTGCCCGACCTGCACCCAGTACAACGCACAGTTCGCGGTGTGGCCGCTGCCCATCTGAGTCCACTTGCCCGACGGCGGCGCCGGCAGCGCGTAGATGGACGCGGTCACGACGTTCTGCGCCGGCCCGTCGGCGGGTGTGCACTTGTCGGCCTGAGGCTCCGGGTCCGGACCTTTCGGGCTCCAGCCGCATCCGGCGGTGAGCAGGGCAGATGCCGAGAGCAGGACGATTGCCGAGGAGTAGCCGAT
Source organism: Mycobacterium sp. SMC-16 (assembly GCF_046250085.1). Taxonomy (NCBI): domain Bacteria; kingdom Bacillati; phylum Actinomycetota; class Actinomycetes; order Mycobacteriales; family Mycobacteriaceae; genus Mycobacterium; species Mycobacterium sp. SMC-16. Next base: position 1,865,188 of record NZ_CP176427.1, on the reverse strand, counting down.
GGACCGCATGCGGCCAGACTACGGCCAAGCGCACCAAGCTTTTTGACAGCAACCTGGTTTGCCCGCAGTTTGCACGGGGCACCCAAACCTTGTCTTTGACGCCCGGCAGGGGTTAGCCGGGCGCGAAATCAATTGTGACTAGGGGAAATTCGATGTGGCATAGAACGAAGCGAGGTCAGCATCAAAGGCCGGTGGTCAAGACCGGTGTGACAGTGGCAATCTCGGCGGCATTGCCCGTCGGGGTTGCAGGTTTGATTTTTGCGAGCGTGGGCACCGGTCCGGGACCGGTGCCCTATTTGCTGTCTGCGGCCATCACGGAGTCGAACACGACAGTGGGATTCGCCGATTCGGACATCATCGGCATGTCGACGGCCGACATCAACAAGACGCTCGACGAGATGCAGTCCCTCGGCGTGCAGAACGTCCGGATCCTGCTCCCGTGGAACAACATCGAACCGGCACCGGGCTATTGGAACTGGAGCACCGTCGACACCCTGGTGAACGCCGCGGCCGACCGCAACATGGGCATTCTCGGCGTGCTCAACGCCACGCCGGCGTGGGCGGTACCAACAGGCGCTCCAGCCGTGGCCTCGCCGCCGGCGGACAACACCCAGTACGCGCAATTCGTCAGCGCAGTCGCGGAGCGCTACGCCGGCAAGGTATCGGCTTACGAGGTGTGGAACGAGCCCAACGCGGCGCCGTCCTGGTACCCGACACCCGATCCCGCGGCGTACACCAGGCTGCTGCAGGCGGCGTATCCGGCGATCAAGGCCGCCGACCCCGACGCGACCGTGATCGGCGGCGTGGTCGGCTGGGTCACCGATACGCCCGGCCTGGCCATCAACGCGGCCTCATACGTCCAGGGCATGTACGACAACGGCGCCCAGGGCTATTTCGACGCGCTGTCGTTCCACCCGTACCAGTACCAGGTGCCGTTCGGCAACGGCACTCCGTACGGGCCGATTGCCCCGATCAACCAGCTGGCCACGATCCATCAGGAGATGGTCGCGGCCGGTGACGGCACCAAGCAGATTTGGGCGACCGAATACGGCGAGCCCACCTCCGTCGTCGACAACAACACGCAGGCGGCGTTCATCTCCAACTTCCTGAACTCGTGGAGCAGCTTCGACTACACCGGGCCGATGTTCATCTACACCACCCGCGACCGCAACACGGGCAGCACCAGCGATCAGGACACTCTTGGTGTGTTCCAGACGGATTGGACGCCGAAGCCCGCCGCGAACGTCATCGCGCAATGGACCGCGACGCATCCGCAGCAGGCGATCGGCACGCCGGACCCGAGCCCGATGCTGGCCCTCACGACGCTGAGCGCCACCAGAACCCTTGCCGACCCGACGGTTTCGACGCTCAGCGCCACCACCGAAACGCTTGCCGACCCGACGGTTTCGACGATGCGCGTTGCCTCCGGGGAGACCGCGGCAGCGACGAAGACGACGGACACGACCGCAACAGCGGCCGACCCGGCGACCGATCCGGCGGCGGTGCCCCTCCTGGCCGGCCGCACCATCGCGGCCGGCGTGCCCGTCACGGCCGTCCGGGCAACGCCCGCCACCCCGGCGACTGCCGCAACACCGGCAACACCGGCGACTCCGGCCACACCGGCAACCCAGGCGACTCCGGGCACCCCTGCCGTCCCGGCAACACCGGCCACCCCGGCAGCGCGGGCAATACCCGCGACCCCGGCCACCCCGGGCACGCCAAAGGCGTTGGCGCCCAAGGCCTCGGCGACCAAGGCCGACACCGCGGCACCGGCTGGGTCCACGAAGTCAACGGCACCGAAGCAGGACACGAAGGCGAAGTCCGCGCCGTCGAACTCCAGCCCGAAGAACACCGGGCCGAAGAACGCCAAGAAGAAGTAACTTCATCGACTCATCCGGAGCGGTGCGCCTGCACCGCTCCGGATAGCTGTGCGTTTCGCGACATCGACGCGTGGGTAAGTAATGTCCATGTCGATCACGGTCGGTGGTAGACCACCGGACTACGACGGTGATTTGCCCGGAGGCGTCGCCGGACTGTATGGCGGCGGCGCGTGGCCGACCGCGGGCAACAAGGCACAACGCCGCGTGCTGGCCCTTGCCGTCGGCGTCCTCGTCGGACTGCAGCGGCGACGTTGGCAGGACGCGGCCGTCGAATTGATCGGGGTCGCCCACGACGCCGACATGTCGCCTTACGTACTGGCGGAGGCGCTGGTCGAGCTCTCCGGTGGCCATTCCCTGCGGCTGGCCGGCGGGTCCCGTCCCGATGCGATGCGAACCGCCCTCAAGCATTGGGGCGACTTGCTCACTCCCCCGGACGATTCCGATATGGAGCAGGGCTCAGGCCCGGACCACGTCGTCGCTTGGTGAGCCTCCCGAGCCCGTCTCTACTCTGTGAATGTGACCACGACGCAGAACTTCTCACTCCGTCCGTGCCATGGACCCACGGAATGGCCGGAGCTGGTACGCATCTGGCGTAGCGCCGTCGAAGCGACGCATCACTTCCTGACCGCCGACGACATCGACTTCTACGAGCGGCGACTGGCCGAGGAGTACCTGGGGATGGTCGACCTCACCATCGCGGACTTCGACGGCGTGCCCGTCGGCTTCTCGGGTGTCGCGGGCGGCAATCTCGAGATGCTGTTCGTCGACCACCAGCATCGGGGTCGTGGCGCGGGCTCGGTCCTGCTGGCCGACGCGCGGGCCAAGGAGCCGGGCCTGTTGGTCGACGTGAACGAGCAGAACCCGCAAGCCGTGGGTTTTTATCAGCGCCACGGGTTCGTCACCCTCAGCCGGTCGGAGACCGACGGCGACGGGCGACCGTTTCCGATCCTGCATCTGGGCCCGGCGCCGTCGGCTCCGCTGCGCTGAAAAGGGTCAGCGGCGGCGACGCTCCACGCCGTCGGCGTTGATCTCTTCGCGGCGAACGTCCTCGGTGACCTGCTGGTTCTCGGTGACCTCATCGACCGCCAGTCGAACCCGTTCGACGGGAACCGATTCCTTGCTGACGACGACCTGGTCCTCGTGCAGCGTCACCTCGCGTTGGTCGTCGGCGAGTCGGGTGTCACGGACGTGAGCCGGATCGCTGATGGCGGCGCGCTCCACGCGCACCTCCTCGTGCGTGACGGGCACCTGTACGGTCCGTTGCTCGGTCACCACATGCTTGTTGAGGCGGGCTGTGCCTGACGTCGTGCGCTCGGTGCCCACCTGGAGACGCTCCTCCGAGCGGATCATCTCCGGCCCGGTATGGGTGGTGGCAGACGTCGCCGGCTCCGCGGTATGTGCCGACGTGTTCGCCGAGGTACCGCCGATGCCGCCAAGGGCCGGCGCCGCTCCCCGCAGGTGCTTGCCGCCGTTGGAGGGTGTCGAGTCGGGACCGGGCTGCGGGGAGGGCGGCGGCGTCGGCCCGGTGGACCGCAGGCCGTAATACTGCGTCAGGGTGGCTTCGTCAGCCGGGCTGATCCGCTCACCGATGTCCACGTGCGGGGCGTCCTTCACCGCGCTCTTCGCCACGGCCACGCGTACCGAATCCTCACCGTCGGGCCGGGCACCTGCCAACGGGACCAGCGACTCCGTCATGCCGAAGAGGCCCGTGTGCACCGAAGCCCACTTGGGCTCCCTGCTCTGGCCGTCCAGATACAGCTCGTGAATCTTGCCGATCTTCTCCCCGGACGGGTCGTACGCGGTCGCACCCTTGATTTGTTCCAGCACGTTCGTCATAAATTCGCTCCTTTCGTCCGTTACTCGTATTTCCCATTACGCCGCAGGCCCGATCAGGCCCGCGCGGGTGTGTTGACGACGCTCTCGGTTGCCGAAGCGCGGCAACACCACGCCGAAAAGGCACTCAAATGCCTTTTTCTCGAATGCTTTTGGGGTCAGGCGGCGGCTAGACGTGCCGGCCGTGCAGGTGCGGGTGGTGCTCGCTGAGCAACATGCCCGACAGCAACCACACGGCACCGAAGGTCGCAGCGGCCAGCGAGACAATCATCGCCACTGCGCCGAACGTCAGATATCCGGCCACCATCGCGACGGCACCGACGACCAGGGCCACGAAGCTCGTGGCAATGGTCACCAGGCCCGGCACCATGGCGCCGACCGAGGTACGCGATTCGTTCATGCCTTGCGGGTACCCGTGAGCCTGGGCACCAAAACTCAGGGCGCGTATCGAGCGTGGGTCATTTCGAGGCGACGCGCCGCAGAAATCGCATCGCGCCGCACGCTCGGCGCAGCGCCGGAGGCCGAAAACTGCGAAGCCACCCCAGAATGCAAAATGACCAGCACTTCCGTGCTGGTCACCGTTGCTCCCCCGATTGGACTCGAACCAATAACCGCCCGATTAACAGTCGGGAGCTCTGCCAATTGAGCTACAGGGGATTGTGCTCAGGCCCTGGGCGCGTGTCCCTGAACCGAGGCATGACTCTAGCGCATGACTGCGCGGATCTTTGAATCGGCTGGTAGCTGCCGGTCGGGCCAGACGCATCGGCGATCGTGAGGCAGGATGGAGCCAAGCACCGTCATCAGGGAGGGGTCCAGTGATCCGAGCCGTCGCCGTCATGGCCGTTGGCTATGTTCTGGGAGCCAAGGCAGGCCGTCGCCGTTACGAGCAGATCGCCGGCACATACCGCGCCATCACCGAGAGCCCGAAGACCAAGGCCGTGCTGGATGCGGGCCGGCGCAAGCTGGCCGACAAGGTGTCCCCGGACCCGAACATGGTGCGGTTGACGGCGATCGACTCACAGACCGCGGTCCTGCATCCGGAGTCGATTCACGACTGACCCGCGCCCGCCGGGGGCGCGTACGTCTCAGCCGAGCGGCTGGTTCCAGGTCTGGCCCGGCAGCAGCGGGCCGCTGCTGATGCCGCCGCTGGGCCCCCAGACGCCCCACGGCGTGCCGACGTTGACCGGCTGGCCGTTGGACCGGCCCATGCAGTAGCCGTCTTCCTTGTTGCCGAACCAGGCGAGGCAGCCGCCGTCGGCCGTCGTCTGCGACGACGGGGTGCTGCTCAGCGCCACGATGACCGGGGCAGCCACCGCGGTGGCCACGAGCGCTGCTGCGGCGAAAAGCCGGGTTGCTCCGATGGTCATGCTGGGCCTCTCCCCTGGGTCGGTTCTGCCCCACCATATCGCGGACCGTGGTTCTCCGCGTTACACCGACAAAAGCCTCAGCTGAGGTCGTCGCCGCTGGCCTGCTGCAGCAGGCTGCGCCGGTACTGCTCCATGGCGACGAGGTCCCCGAACAACGCGTGGTACTCGTCGCTCTGCTCGACGGGCGACATGCGCTGCAGTTTCGACTTCAACTCGGCGATCTCGCGGCCCACCCAGACCTCCTGCAGGCGGGCCAGCACGCTCGCGATGTAGCGCGGCAGCTTGTCCTCTTCGGCCTGGAACGCCTCGACCGACAGTTCGTTGATCAGGTTCGCCGCCGCCGGGTCTGCCGCCCGGACCGCCTCGATCCATTCCGCACCGCCCAGGCCGGACGCCGTCCCGCCTGCCGTGGTGATCGCCTGCCGGACGGTGGCATAACCGGGATGGGTGAAGCTGTCGACGGGCAGCCCGTCGAACACCGGGCCGGCCATCGCCGGGTACTGCAGCGCCGACTTGAGTGCCTCGCGCTGCGGCCACAACGTCGGGTCTTTCGGGTTCGGACGCCCCACTGCCGCTGCCGCGGCCGGAGCGGCCGGCGCCGACGGGCGCCGGGCATCCCGCTTCGACGTCGCAGGGCCCGACTTGGCGGTCTCGCGCACCCGCGCGATCACCTGCGCCACATCGTCCCAACCGACCCAGCCGGCGAGCTGACGGGCGTACTCGTCACGGAGGGTAGGGTCCTTGATCCGGGCCGTCAACGGCACACACCGCCGGAGTGCCGCGACGCGGCCCTCCGCGCTGTCCAGGTCGTGCTCTTCGAGTGCCGTGCGAATCACGAACTCGAACAACGGTGTTCGGCGCGCCACCAGATCCCGCAGCGCGCCGTCGCCGGCCGCCAGGCGCAGATCGCATGGGTCCATGCCGTCGGAGGCCACGGCGACGAACGACTGGCCGGTCAGATTCTGTTCGCCCTCAAAGGCTTTCACCGCGGCGGCACGTCCGGCGGCGTCACCGTCGAACACGTAGATCAGCTCGCCGCGAAAGAAGTTGTCGTCCATCATCAGTCGCCGCAGCATCGACAGGTGCTCGTCGCCGAACGCCGTCCCACACGAAGCGACCGCGGTGGTCACGCCGGACAGGTGCATGGCCATGACGTCGGTGTAGCCCTCGACGACGACGGCCTGATGGCCCTTGGCGATGTCGCGCTTGGCCAGGTCGAGACCGAACAGCACGTGGGACTTCTTGTACAACACCGTTTCCGGGGTGTTGACGTACTTGGCTTCCATGTGGTCGTCGTCGAACAGGCGGCGAGCGCCGAACCCGATCACCTCACCCGTCGCGCCCCGGATGGGCCAGAGCAGCCTGCGGTGGAACCGGTCCATCGGGCCGCGGCGGCCCTCGCGGGACAACCCGGCGGCCTCCAGCTCCTTGAACGTGAATCCCTTGCGCAGCAGGTGTTTTGTCAGGGTGTCCCAGCCCGACGGTGCGAATCCGCAGCCGAAGCGCTTGGCCGCGTCGGCGTCGAAGTTCCGGTCGATCAGGTACTGGCGGGCGGCAGCGGCCTCGGCCGACTGCAACGCCTCGGCGTAGAACTCCTGCGCGGCGGCGTTGGCGGCCAGCAGCCGGCTACGGCTGCCCTTGTCCCGCTGCACATTGGTGGTCGACGAACCCTCGTAGCTGATGGTGTAGTTCAGCCGGTCGGCGAGCAACTCCACAGCTTCGACGAAGGTGACGTGCTCGATCTTCTGCACGAAGGCGTAGACGTCGCCGCCCTCGGCGCAGCCGAAGCAGTGGAACAGCCCATGGTTGGGCCGCACATGGAACGACGGCGACTTCTCGTCGTGGAACGGGCACAGCCCCTTGAGCGAGTCGGCGCCCGCGCGCCGCAGCTGCACGTGCTCGCCGACGATGTCCTCGATGCGGGTGCGTTCACGAATGGCCGCGATATCGCGATCAGGAATCCGGCCGGCCACGCGCCCAGTGTAGGCGGAGCTTGATTCAGTCCAGCGGCCGCGGCGAGCGGGCTTCGTGGACGCGTTCCAGCCGGGTCTCGGTGTACGACGCGATCTGGTCGACGACCACCCGAAGGCGGGCGCCGTCGTCGTCGGCGAGGGCGAACTCGGCGGCGAACTGCGGGTCGAGACTCGCCGGGGCCTGGCCCCACAGCGACAGCGCGACCTCGCGGACCATGGTGCGCTGGTCGGCCTGAATCTGCAGGTGCTGGTGGTCCGACATGATGAATTGCAGCGCCAGCATCTTGAGCACCGCCACCTCGGCCCGGACCAGGGCCGGCACCGCGAGCTCGGCGTCGAACCGGCGCATCGTCGCGCGGCCCGCCTGCTTCTTGGTCTCGGTGACGGCGGCGTTGGCGAACCGGCCGACCAACTCACTGGTGAGCCGCTTGAGCGCGACGGACGTCGCGACTGAACCGTCGTACTTGCCGACAGCGGTGACCACGGGGAGCTGCGACAACCGCGCGGCGGCCGCCAGCATGTCGTCGTGCGTCACCGTCGGATGCGACCGGGCGCCGAGCTTGGCCAGAGTGTCGGCCGCGTCGGCGTCGGCGAGGACGCGCAGGTCGATGCGGCCGGAGATGATGCCGTCCTCGACATCGTGCACGGAATACGCGACATCGTCGGCCCAGTCCATGACCTGGGCCTCCAGGCACAGCCGCTCGGCCGGCGCACCCTCGCGCACCCAGGCCGCGGCGGCCGCGTCGTCGTCGTAGAAGCCGAACTTCACGCGGTCCTCCCGGAACCACGGGTACTTGATCACGGCGTCCAGCGCCGCCCGGGTCAGATTCAGGCCCGCCGAACGTCCCTCGCTGTCAAGCGTTTTCGGTTCGAGCCGGGTCAGGATGCGGAAATTCTGGGCATTGCCCTCGAAGCCGCCGAACGGCTTGGCGATCTCGTCGAGCGCCCGTTCACCGTTGTGGCCGTAGGGCGGATGGCCGATGTCGTGGGCCAGACCGGCGAGGTCGACCAGGTCGGGATCACAGCCCAGCCCGACGGCCATGTGGCGGCCGATCTGGGCCACTTCGAGAGAGTGGGTGAGCCTGGTCCGCGGGGTCTCACCCTGCCGGGGCCCGACCACCTGTGTCTTGTCGGCGAGCCGGCGCAGCGCGGCGCTGTGCAGCACGCGGGCCCGGTCCCGCGCGAAATCGGTGCGGTGTCCGGCATCGGTTCCGGGCAGCGTGGCGCTCTTGACGCCCTCCCCGACCAGCCGCTGCCGGTCGAAGTCGGTGTATCCGTCGCTTGCAATGCCCACGGCCGAAGTCTGCCAGCCCGGGCGCGCCCAATGGCCAGACACCCTCAAGGTCGGGGCACCTTAACTAGATTGACGGCATGCGCCTGGCTCGCCTTCTCAGTCTGATCGTCGCCGTGTTGTCGGTGGGGCTGCTCCTCGCGCCTACGGCCGCGGGCAGGCCGCCCTTCCGGCTACCCAGCCAGATCGTCGATGCGGCACATGCTCTCAGCGGCCAGGACATGAACCACGTCACCCAGGCCATCGACAAGCTGTATGCGGACCGGCACGTGCGGCTGTGGGTGGTGTACGTCGACACCTTCGGACAAGAGCCCGAGCCGTGGGCACAAGCCACTCTGCGCGCCAGCAGCCTGGGGTCGAACGACGCGCTGCTCGCGGTCGCGACGGAGGATCGCGCCTACGCGTTTCTGGCCGGATCCGCCGCGGCCAATGCCTCGGTCGTGAATTCGCTGCGCCGGAACGCGATCGAACCAGCGCTGCACGACGGCAATTGGGCCGACGCGGCGATCGTCGCCGCCGACGGATTGCGGGCACGTGCGCCGTCCGGCAGTTCGTTCAACTGGATCGGCCTGGTGATTGCGCTGACCGTGATCGGTATCGCGCTCGGCGGGCTCATCTGGTGGGCCCGGCAGCGTCGCCGGCAGCGTCGGCAGGCCGACCTCAACGCCGCGCAGCAGGCCGACGCCACCGACCCCGCCGTCCTGGCGAAGATGTCGCCGGAGACGCTGGAGGACCTGTCCAAGTCGCTCCTGGTCGAGGTCGACAACGCCGTGCGCACCAGCGACAACGAGCTGGCGCTGGCCGTCGGCGAATTCGGCGAGCGCGACACCGCGCCGTTCACCACCGCTGTGCAGAACGCGAAAGCCGCCATGGCGCAAGCGTTCAGCGTGCGCCAGCGGCTCGACGACGCAGTGCCCGAGACGCCGCAACAGCGCCGGGAACTGCTGACCCAGGTGGTCCTCGCGGCGGCCCGCGCCGACCGAGAACTCGAGGACCGACGCACCGCCTTCCATCAGCTTCGCGACCTGGTGATCAACGCCCCGAGCAGGCTCGAGGCCCTCACGCAACAGATGGTGGCCCTGACAGCGCGCATCGAGCCGGCCCAGCAGACCCTCAACGGGCTGCACGGCCAGTTCACGGAATCCGCGCTGGCGTCGGTGGCCGGCAACGTGGACGGCGCCAGAGAACGGCTGACGTTCGCCGACCAGAACATCACCACCGCGCGCGCGTTGGTCAGCAAGCCGGGCGACAGCCAGGCTGCCCTGGTCAATGCCATCCGCGCCGCTGAATCGGCGTTGGGTCAGGCACAACGGCTGCTCGATTCGGTCGACAGTGCCGCGACCGATATCGCCCACGCCATCAGCGCCCTGCCCGCCGCGATCTCCGATATCCAGAACGGCATCAAGGCCGCGGAAGCGGTACCGCCCGGCACGCACTACCCCGAGCTGACGGCCGCGCGTACCGCTGCGGTGCAAGCGGTTTCGAACGCCCAGGCGTCGGGCACGGCCGATCCGCTGAGCGCATTCACCCAACTGACCGCCGCCGATTCGCAGCTGGACAAGCTCCTCGCGACCATCTCCGAAGAAACCGCCGCAATGAACCGGCTGCGGCAGTCGTTCGGTCAGGCACTGCTGGCGGCGCAGTCCCGCGTGCGCGGCGTCTCCGATTTCATCGACACCCGCCGCGGCAGCGTCGGCTCCGAAGCCCGCACCCGGCTGGCCGAGGCGCAGCGCCGCCTCGAAGCCGCACAGGCGGCGCAGTCCACCGACCTGCCGGCGGCCATCGAACAGGCCAACGCCGCAGACGCCCTGGCCGCCCAGGCCCAGAACCTGGCCGACAACGACGTCCGCGCCGCCCGCCAGGCCTACGCCGGGACCGGCACGAGCACCGCCGGCGACATCGGCGGCATCATCATCGGCGGCATCTTGTCGGGCATGATCCGCGGCGGCGGCAGTGGCGGTGGCAGCCACGGGGGTGGTTGGAGTTCAACGAGTTTCGGCGGCTCCGGCGGCGGGTTCTCCGGCGGTGGCGGCCGGTTCTAGGCCGGCTCTAACCTTGGGCGGCCGCGGCGCGGGCGCGTTCCCGCATCGACGCCACCACCCCACCGTCGTTCAGGATGTCGGTCCCCGTGAGGTACCCGGCCTTGTCGCTGACGCAGAACGCGAACAGCTCGGCCATCTCCTCGGCTTTGCCCCAGCGCGGCACGGCGGCGTTCATGACCATCGCGCCGGCGCCCGCGTCTGCCTCGAGTAGCCCCATCTCGGTGTCGACCGAACCCGGTGACACCGACACGATGCGCAGCCCCTTGGCGTTGAAGCGTTCGGCCTGCGAACTGCTGTACCACTTGACGAAGTTCTTGCTCACCCCGTAGGCCATGCCCGAGCGCAGGTCCTCGGGCGCGAACCCGCAGGCCGCTTCGATCCCGGCCAGGAACGCCGCCTCGTCGGTGAGTGCCAGCGGGAACTTGGCCGTCGGGATGATCTCCTCGGGCAGCAGATGCGCCGCCATCGACGCCACGTTGACGATCGCCGCGCCCGCGTCCGCGACGCGGTAGAAGGACTCGTTGACGTTCACGGTGCCGACCGCATTGGTGCGTGCCACGTAATCTGCCGGCCCCATGCTCGGACTGACGCCGGCCGCGTGGATCACCGACACGATCGGGCCGAACTCTGTTGCGGTGGCGAACAATTGGTCCACTGCGACACGGTCGGTGACATCGGTGTGGACCGGTAAGGCGGCGATCCCGAGACCGGCCAATTCCGCCACCGCGGCGTCGAGACGATCCTGACGCACGTCGGCCAACACCACCGTATGGTCCCGCCCGACGATCTTGGCCGTCGCCAGGCCCATCCCACCGGCACCGCCGGTGATCACCGCAACTCGCGTCATGCCTCTGCACGCTATACGAGAGCGCAACGGGATCACCGACGGGTGCTGAGAGACTGCTCAGCAGCGGGCTACGTGGTGTACAGCGACAGGTGGACGTACACCTCGTCGGGCCCGCGTTCGTCGACGACGATCTCGCGGTTGACCAGCTTGTGGTCCTTGGTGGTGACCTTGTCCTGCAGGAACAGCGGCTTGGGCGCGGTGGCCGGCGCCGGCCCGGCAAGCACCGTGATGGTCTTCGGAATCTCGGACGGCCGCGGCTGCCCCGGGAACTGGGCCAGGAAGTTGTGAAGCTGGCTGTCGGTCATCCGCAGGGAGAGTCGGTAGCGGGTGTCGCGGCCCGAATCGGTGGCGGTGGCAAGGACCTGCGCGCCCTGCGGCAGCGTCACATCGCCGAACGCCGCGGCCGTCTCGGCAGACACCTTCTGGCCTCCTCTTTTCTCGGTCGAACACGCGGAGAATGCACACACCACCAGGACGGCGGCCAGTACACCGAGGTACCGCATCACCGCGGCACCCCGTCGTACGTTGCGACCGACGACGCCCCCGCGATCTCGAATTCCCTTGCCATGCCTGCGGTCTGGAGGCCGCCCATGTCCTTGTCGGTGATGGTGATCGGTCCCACCTTGGTCTCCTTGCCCTCGTCCCAGTTGTACTGATCCGCCACGTTCACCTGCGATTCGACGTGTACGCGCGGCGGCCCGCCCGGAGTATCCGGCGGGTAGACGGTGACCACCCCACCGACCGACATGTCGACGCCGCCGACAGCGTGGTACCAGTCGGGATTGGCCTCGGCATCCATGTAGTAGCCGTCCCAGCCGGTCCGGAACGCCACCGGTTGGCCGTACTGTCCCGTCGCCGCAGCCTCCGCAGCGATCCGGTTGACCTCGTCGTTGACCTTGGCGTCGGCGCGCGCCCGCATCTGCGGGATGTCGTTCATCATCGAGTTCACGTCGAGCTTGTAGGGCGTCCCGGTGTTGTCCAGGTAATGGTCCATGAGGTCGGCCGCGTGGGGCCATTTCAGGCCGATCACCGGCAGCCCGGCCTCGATGGCCGCCTTGAAGGCGGCGTCGTCGCCCCGCGCGTACCACGGCTGCGAGCCCCAATCCCCCGCCCCGCCATCGTGTTTCGCCCATGGCGGCGGCGCCGGAATGGTGTCGCCCGGGTGTTTGTCGGCCGGCGGGTCATCCGGTTTTCCGTTCGGATCGTCGGGATCGCGTCCGTCCCGCCCGGCGATTTCCTCATAGCCCGAACCGATCTCGCGGATGCGCGCCGCGATGGCATCCATATCGGCGTTCGACCGACTGATGATGTCGGCGATCTCGGCCGTCCCCTTCACCACCACGGGAAGCAGTGCACGGTCGCCCGCGGCGGTGGGCGGCACGCTGGCGGCCGCGTCGACCACCCATTGCTTGACGGAGTCGAGGTCGCGGCGGCCCGCCGTCACCACGGCGGCCGACCGGTCGACCTCGACGCCGAGGCGCCGGTCGAGTTCGGCGAGCCTGCCGATGGTCCCGGCATGCGCGCGATTGCGATCGTCGTATGCCTCGGCCGCGGTGCCCGACCACTCCCCGCCGGTCGCCGCCGACAGCACTGTGCTGCGCAAATCGTGGAACTGGTCGCTCATGTCGAATTCGGCGCCGCCGACCGGCGTACCGGACCCGAACGTCGCGCGCGCGTCGTCCCACGTCGAAAGAAATGCGCCGAGAACCGTCACTGTCGCCCCCTCCGGCGTCCCTTACCCCTGGCTCACAAGCCTATTCGAGCCCTGGGCGGGTCCCCGGCGGCAATTTCTCACCGGTGGCGCATACAACGGTTGGCAGTCGGCCGTCAGCAGCCCTTGAGGCGCACCGCGAGGTAGTCGCTGACGGCATCGATGGCCACGCGTTCCTGCGTCATGGCGTCCCGCTCGCGGATGGTCACGGCGTGGTCCTCGAGCGAGTCGAAGTCGACGGTGATGCAGTACGGCGTACCGATCTCGTCCTGGCGCCGGTAGCGGCGGCCGATGGCTCCGGCGTCGTCGAACTCGACGTTCCAGTTCTTGCGCAACTCGGCGGCCAGGTCGCGGGCCTTCGGTGACAGGTCCGCATTACGCGACAGCGGCAGCACCGCGGCCTTGACCGGAGCGAGGCGCGGGTCGAGCTTGAGCACGGTCCGCTTGTCGACACCGCCCTTGGCGTTGGGGGCCTCGTCCTCGTGATACGAGTCGACCAGGAACGCCATCAGCGACCGGGTCAGGCCGGCCGCCGGCTCGATGACGTACGGCACGAAGCGGGTGTCGGTGGCCTGGTCGTAGAACGAGAGGTCGACGCCCGAGTGCTCGCCGTGCGTGCTGAGGTCGAAGTTGGTGCGGTTGGCGATGCCTTCCAGCTCACCCCACGGGTTGCCGGCGAAGCCGAACTTGTACTCGATGTCGGTGGTGCCGGCGCTGTAGTGCGACAGCTTCTCCAGCGGGTGCTCGTAGAGCCGCAGGTTCTCGGGGTTGATACCGAGGTCGACGTACCACTGGAAGCGCGTCTCGATCCAGTACTTGTGCCACTCCGGAGCGGTCGACGGCTCGACGAAGAACTCCATCTCCATCTGCTCGAACTCGCGGGTGCGGAAGATGAAGTTGCCCGGCGTGATCTCGTTGCGGAAGCTCTTGCCGATCTGGCCGATGCCGAACGGCGGCTTCTTGCGCGCGGTGGTCACCACGTTCGCGAAGTTCACGAAGATGCCCTGCGCGGTCTCGGGGCGCAGGTAGTGCATGCCCTCCTCGGACTCGATCGGGCCGAGGTAGGTCTTGAGCATCATGTTGAAGTCACGCGGCTCGGTCCACTGTCCCTTGGTGCCACAGTCCGGGCAGACGATCTCGTCCATCGGTACGGCATCAGGGTCGTCCAGACCCTTCTTCAGGGCGTAGGCCTCCTGCATGTGGTCCTGCCGGTGCCGCTTGTGGCAGTTCAGGCACTCGACCAGCGGGTCGTTGAACACCGCGACGTGGCCCGAGGCCACCCACACCTGGCGCGGCAGGATGATCGCGCTGTCCAGGCCGACGACGTCGTCGCGCGACGTGACGACGGACTTCCACCACTGACGCTTGATGTTCTCCTTGAGCTCGACACCCATTGGCCCGTAATCCCACGCAGACTTTGTGCCGCCGTAGATTTCGCCGGACTGGAAGACCAGACCACGGCGTTTGGCCAGGTTGGCAACGGTGTCGATGATGGACGCCACGATGTTCGAGCACTCCTCGAGTCAGCTGGGATGCAACCCGTCCAGCCTAAAGGCCCCGTTCACCGGCCGATGTCGCACCCACCTTTGACATGCGTATGCGCGCATGGAAAGCTAAATGAAAACTATTTCCAATAGCCGGGAGTTGCCGGGGTGCCACCCACCACTACGCATGACGAGCTCGACCACCAGCACAGCGGTGCGCCGTTTCCGTCGTCCCCGCCGCGGGAGACGCTCGACGCCGCCGGCGACCTGCTGCGCGCCCTCGCCGCACCCATCCGCATCGCCATCGTGATGCAGCTGCGCGAGTCGCAGCGCTGCGTGCACGAACTCGTCGACGCCCTCGGCGTTCCGCAGCCGCTGGTCAGCCAGCACCTGCGCATCCTCAAATCAGCCGGGGTCGTGGCCGGTGAACGCGCCGGCCGTGAGGTGATGTACCGCCTGGTCGACCATCACCTCGCGCACATCGTGGTCGACGCCATCGCCCACGTCGAAGAGGAACGGCCGTGAGCGCCCCCACCCGCTCCACCAAGCAGCGGACCGCGATCGCGGCGCTGCTCACCAATGTCGAAGAGTTCCGGTCCGCGCAGGAGCTGCACGACGAACTGCGCCGCCGCGGCGAGGGCATCGGCCTGACGACGGTCTACCGCACCCTGCAGTCGATGGCCGCGGCGGGACAGGTCGACAGCCTGCGCAACGACAGCGGCGAGGCGCTCTACCGGCGCTGCTCGCAGGCCCACCATCACCATCACCTCGTGTGCCGGCAGTGCGGCGCGACGGTCGAGGTGGCCGGTACCGAGGTCGAGGCCTGGGCCACCGAAACCGCTGCCGCCCATGGCTTTTCCGATGTCAGTCACACCATCGAGATTTTCGGGGTGTGCGCGGCCTGCACGGGCTCGGCTCCGGTCAACTGACCCGGGCGAACTCCAGCACGGTGTCGCGGGTCAGCGGCGCCAATTCGATGTCGCCGGGATGGTGCGGATCGATCCAGGCCATCTCCTCGATCTCGGCCGCGATCTGCGGCACGCCGTCGAGCGTCACGAAAAACAGCTCGGCGTCGACCGTGTGCCCGGGTTCGTTGGCCGCAATCGCGGTGTGGTGACCCAACTCCCGCACCTCGGTCACGCTGACCCCGAGTTCCTCACGGATCTCACGGACCAGCGCATCGACGGGCGTCTCCCCCGGTTCGAGCTTGCCGCCGGGCTGCATGAACGCCGTCGTCCCGCGCTTACGGACCACCAGCAGCCGCCCGCGCTCGTCGGTCACCACCGCGGCGACGATCCGGATGACGGTCACTTCGGCTTCACGACGTCAGGTCGGCCCGCACGTCGACACCCGTGGAGAGCACCAGCATGACCAGTGTGGACAAGGCGTCATCGGTGAGTCCGGCGGCCGGGAAGTTGTAGCGCAGCATCACGTCGCCCACTTTCTTGGCGCCGTTGGACCGTGGATCGCCGGCCCGCTCCACCAGCACCACCGAGCCGAGCATGGTGCGACCCGCGTGATCGGCCACGCGGTCACGAACCTTGTTGTCCAGCTTGATATCCCACGCCAGCGGCTGGGTCAGCGAGACCAGGTCGAGGCCCTCACCGATGTTCACCACCCGCAGTGACGCCACCGTGCCGTCGTGCGCGACGGTGAGAGCGCCGTCGTTCTCTTCGACAATGGTCACCGAATCGGCGAGCACGGCTGCCAACCGCTGCAGCAAGTCCGACATCAGACCCTCCCACTCAGGCACATTATTAGGCTCTGCCAAATCGACGGTTGCGGTTGACGTATTCCTCGCACGCGGCCCACAGGTCGCGGCGGTCGTAGTCCGGCCAGAGTTTGTCCTGGAAGACGTACTCGGCGTACGCCGCCTGCCACAGCATGAAGTTGCTGGCGCGCTGTTCGCCCGAGGTGCGGATGAACAGGTCCACGTCGGGAATGTCGGGGCGGTGCAGGTGCTTGGCCACCGACGCCTCGGAGATGCGGCTCGGATTGATCTTGCCCGCGACCGCCTGCTCGGCGAGCTCACGCGCAGCTTCGACGATCTCGGTGCGGCCGCCGTAGTTCACGCAGTAGTTGACGGTGATGACGTCGTTGCCGACCGTCATCTGCTCGGCGATGTCGAACTCCTTGATGACGCTGCTCCACATGCGCGGCCGGGACCCGACCCACCGCATGTTGACGCCCATCGCGTTCAGGTTCTCCCGGCGGCGGCGCACCACCTCGCGGTTGAAGCCCATCAGGAACCGCACCTCTTCGGTGCTGCGCTTCCAGTTCTCGGTGGAGAACGCGTACACCGACAGGTGTTTGATGCCGAGTTCGATTGCTCCGCAGGTGATGTCGATCAGCACCGCCTCACCCATCTTGTGGCCTTCGGTACGTCCGAGCCCGCGCTGGGTGGCCCACCGGCCGTTGCCGTCCATGACGACGGCGACGTGGTTGGGCACCTGGTCGGCGGGAATCTGCGGCGCCACGGCCTTGGACGGATGCTGCGGCGGCCGCGCGAAGCGGCCGTTGGAGTTCGGTGGGAGCTCGGGAAAGACCACCGGCCAGGTCGAAACGTCCGGGAAAACCGGATAGTCGTCAGGCGCCTGAGGCAGCTGCGGATAGCTGGTCTTGCGCGCCCGGTTGAGTGCCATGGGCCATATCCTGCCTGAACGTGGTTACGCGCTGCTCGATGAGTGCGCTATCGGGTCTATACGCTCGCTCCACGAGCGGCAATGTCCGCAGCTTGCGCTCCAGATGCCACTGCAGGTGCGCGGCCACCAGACCGCTGGCCTGGCTGCGATGGCCCGTCGGGGAGCTGTTCGCAAACTCCCAGTCACCGTCGTGCAGCGCGGCCATCAGATCCAGCACACCCTGCGGCGGGGTGACCGACCCCGACGGCCGGCAGTGCACGCACACGCTGCCGCCCGCCGCGACATGGAACGCCCGATGCGGACCGGGTGCGGCGCAGCGCGCGCACTCGGTGATGGCCGGCGCCCAGCCGGCGATCCCCATGGCCCGCAGCAGATAGGCGTCGAGCACCAGCTCACGGGACCGGCTGCCGTCCGCGACGGCCCGCAGCGCACCGACGGTGAGCCGCTGCAGCGCCGGCATCGGGTTGCGTTCCTCACCGGCCAGCCGCTCGGCGGTCTCCAGGATGGCGCAGCCGCAGGTGTAGCGGCCGTAGTCGTTGACGATGTCGGCGGCGAACGCGTCGAGCGACACCACCTGGGTGACGATGTCGAGGTTGCGGCCGGGATGCAGCTGCACGTCGATGTGGGCGAACGGCTCCAGCCGCGAGCCGAACTTGCTGCGGGTCCGCCGCACGCCCTTGGCCACCGCGCGGACCAGTCCGTGGTCGCGGGTGAGCAGCGTGACGATCCGGTCGGCCTCGCCGAGCTTGTGCTGGCGCAGCACGACCGCTCGATCCCGGTACAACCGCATCGGGAGATTGTCCCATCGCGCACCGACAACTCGGGTTAGGCAGCGCCGGGCGATGTCGTCAATCTATCCTCGAAATCGACATGGCCAGCCTTCCCGAACCATCCGCTCCGTCCCGATTCCCGACTCTGGCCCAGCAGCTGTACCGGCTCGCGAGCGGCGCGGTGACGTCCCAGCAGATCGTGCGGCAGTCGCTGGATGCCATCGCGGCCAGTCAACTCGAGCTGAACGCCTTCCGGGTGATCTTCACCGAGCAGGCGCTGGCCGACGCCGCCGAAGCCGATCGCAAACGCGCTGCCGGACAACACCTTCCGCTCCTGGGGGTACCCATCGCGATCAAGGACGACGTCGACGTCGCGGGCGTGCCCACCCGGTTCGGCACCGACGGCGACGTGCCCCCGGCCACCGCGGACGCCGAGGTGGTGCGCCGGCTCAAGGCGGCCGGTGCGGTGATCGTCGGCAAGACCAACACCTGCGAACTCGGCCAGTGGCCGTTCACCAGCGGACCCGGTTTCGGGCACACCCGCAACCCCTGGTCGCGCGGGCACACCCCGGGCGGCTCGTCGGGCGGTAGCGCCGCGGCCGTCGCGGCCGGATTGGTCACCGCCGCAATCGGATCCGACGGTGCGGGCAGCGTCCGCATCCCCGCCGCGTGGACGCATCTGGTCGGCATCAAACCGCAGCGCGGACGGATCTCCACCTGGCCGCTGCCCGAGGCGTTCAACGGCATCACGGTCAACGGGGTGCTGGCCCGCACGGTCGCCGACGCCGCACTGGTGCTCGACGCGGCGTCCGGCAACGTCGACGGTGACCTCCACAAACCGGCACCCATCGCGGCCGCCGAGGCCGTCGGCCGGGCGCCGGGCCCTCTGCGCGTCGCGTTGTCGACGAAGTTCCCGTTCACCGGCTTCCCAGCCCGGCTGCATCCGGAGATCAGGGCCGCGCTGAACACCGTTGCGGGCCAACTGGAAGAGCTCGGACACACGGTCCGGCCCGACGACCCGGAGTACGGACTGCAACTGTCCGTGGACTTCCTGGCCCGCTCGACATCGGGACTGGCCGAGTGGCGCCACCGTGTCGGCCCCGGCGTGGCGCTGGACCGTCGTACCCGCAGCAACATCCGGACCGGGTGGCTGTTGTCGGAGCACGCCCTCCGGCAGGCACGGCAGCGCGAAAAGTCCCTCCAGCGCCGGATCGGCTGGATTTTCAACCTGTACGACGTGGTGTTGGCGCCAACCACCGCGCAGCCCCCGCCGCTGATCGATGCCTTCGACCGGCTCGGCAGCACTGCCACCGACCGCGCCATCATCGCGGCCTGCCCGGTGTGCTGGCCGTGGAACGCGCTCGGCTGGCCGTCGATCAACATCCCGGCCGGCTTCACCGCCGACGGGCTGCCCATCGGCGTGCAGCTCATGGGTCCCGAGGGCAGCGAGCCGCTCCTGATCTCCCTGGCCGCCAGCCTGGAGGCGATCACCGGTTGGGCCACCAAGCAGCCCACTGACTGGTGGTCCCAGCCCTAGCTCATCTCCCGCGAGCGTGCGTGTTTGCCCGCGACACGCCGCGCGAACCGAGCACTATCGTCGCGCTCGCGGGCCGCGAGCGTGCCCGGACGGCGCACCAAGCCCCGCGTGTTGCCTGCAGACACGCACGCTCGCGGGAGTGGGGGAATTCTAAAAGCCGAGCTTTCCAAGCTGTTTCGGGTCGCGCTGCCAATTCTTGGCGATCTTCACGCGCAGGTTCAGATACACCTTGGTACCGAGCAGCTTCTCGATCTGCGTGCGCGCCGCCGTGCCGACCTCACGCAACCGGGAGCCGCCCTTGCCGATGACGATGCCCTTCTGGCTGTCGCGCTCGACGTAGATGATGGCGTGGATGTCGCACATCTCGCCCTGCTCCGGGGTGCGGCCGTCGCGCTCGGTGAACTCCTCGATGACCACCGCCAGCGAGTGCGGCAGCTCGTCGCGCACGCCTTCCAGCGCAGCTTCGCGGATGAGCTCGGCGATGAGCACTTCCTCGGGTTCGTCGGTGAGCTCGCCATCGGGGTAGAACGCCGGCCCCGGCGGCAGCTTGCTGGCCAGCACATCGATCAGGACGTCGACCTGTTCGCCCGCCACCGCCGACACCGGCACGATCTCGGCCTTGCCCTCGGTGAGCTCGCTGACCGCCAGCAGCTGCGCGGCCACCTTGTCGCGCGGCACCTTGTCGGTCTTGGTGACCACCACCAGCAGCGTGGTTCGCGGTGCGACGGTACGGATCTGCTGATAGATCCAGCGGTCGCCGGGTCCGATGGCCTCGTCCGCCGGGATGCACAGGCAGATGACGTCGACCTCGGAGTACGTGTCCTTGACCAGTTCGTTGAGGCGCTGGCCGAGCAGTGTCCGCGGCCGGTGCAGGCCGGGCGTGTCCACCAGGATGATCTGGAAGTCCTCGCGGTGCACGATGCCACGGATGGTGTGCCGGGTGGTCTGCGGCCGATTCGACGTGATCGCGACCTTGGTGCCGACGAGCGCGTTGGTCAGCGTCGACTTGCCGGTGTTCGGCCGGCCGACCAGACAGACGAAGCCGGAACGGAATTCGTCACTCATCGGGTTCTCCTTCTGCTGCGGCGTCCGCAGCCTCAGTGCGTTGCGGCTCGACCGGGATCACCAGCACGGTGCCGATCCGGACCCGGCCGCGGTGATCCCGGCCGCCCTCGGCCCGCAGCTGGAGGGTTGCCGGGTGCTGCGATCGATGCGACGGGAACGACACCCGGACCTCGGCGCCCGGCAGCGGCACGCGTCCCAGTTCGTGCGCCAGGAGCCCGCCGACGGTGTCCACGTCCAGATCGCCGTCGACCTCGAACCCGCACAGTTCGGCGAGATCCTCCAGCGGCAGCCGGGCCGACACCCGAAACCGGTTGTCGCCCAGTTCTTCCACCGGCAACACCTCGTCGGTGTCGTATTCGTCGGCGATCTCACCGACGATCTCCTCCAGCACGTCCTCGATCGACACCAGGCCGGCGATCGCGCCGTACTCGTCGACCAGCAGCGCCATGTGGTTGCGGGTGCGCTGCATCTCGTTGAGCAGGGCGTCGAGTGGTTTGGAGTCCGGCATGAACACCGCGGGACGCATCACGTCGGCCACCTTGGTCTCGCGGCCGCCGTTGGTGGAGTTGTAGGTCTGCTCCACAAGGTCTTTGAGATAGACGACGCCGACGACATCGTCGACGTTCTCCCCGATCACCGGGATGCGGGAGTGTCCGCTGCGCACCGCGAGCGAGGTCGCCTGCCCGGCCGACTTGTCGCTCTCGATCCACACCATCTCGGTGCGGGGCACCATGACCTCGCGGGCGGGGGTGTCGCCGAGTTCGAAGACGGACTTGATCATTCGCCGCTCTTCGGCGGCCACGACGCCACGCTGCTGGGCGAGGTCGACGACCTCGAGCAACTCGATTTCCGAGGCGAAGGGTCCATTGCGGAAACCCCGGCCCGGGGTGAGGGCGTTACCGATGAGCACCAGCAGCCGGCTGATCGGGGTCAGCAGCACCGCGATCACCTGCAGCGGGAGCGCCGACAGCAGTGAGATGGAGTAGGCGTTCTGCCGCCCGACGGTGCGGGGACCGACGCCGATGGCGACGAAGCTGACAACGACCATGATGGCCGCCGCGGACACCAGTGCCCAGCCCCGGCTCAGCTGTTCATCGAGATAGTCGACGAGCATGACGGTCGCCGACGCCTCGCACACAACCCGCAGCAGCACAACGAGGTTGACGTACTGCGGCCGATTCCGGACGATCTTCGCCAGCCGTACCGCACCGGGCCGCTCATCCCGGATCAGCTCGTCGACGCGCGCGATGGAGACGGTGTTGATGGCGGCATCGATCGCCGCGAACAGCCCGCCGATCACGACGAGCACTATGGCGCCGATCAACGGCGTCAACCCGGTCACGGTTCGTCGAAGTACCGCGACTTGTCCAGCAGCCGGCGGTCTTTCTCGGTCTGCCGATCCTTGTGGTAAGCGTGCACCTGGTCGGCGACCCACTCTTCGAGCAGCTGACGCTGCAGGTCGAACATCTCTTTTTCTTCGTCGGGCTCGGCGTGGTCGTAGCCGAGTAGGTGCAGGACACCGTGCACGGTCAGCAGCGCCAGCTCGTGGCCCAGCGAATGTCCCGCGGCCTCAGCCTGATTCGCGGCGAACTCGGGACACAGCACGATGTCGCCGAGCATCGAGGGCCCCGGCTCGGGCGCATCCGGCCGGCCGCCGGGCTCGAGCTCGTCCATCGGGAAGCTCATCACATCCGTGGGGCCCGGCAGGTCCATCCAACGCATGTGCAGATCGGCCATGGCCGACTGGTCGACCAGCACCATCGAGAGTTCAGCGGCGGGGTTCACGTCCATCTTGGAGATGACGAACCGCGCCACGCTGATCAGCTCGTCTTCGGATACGTCGACCCCCGACTCGTTGGAAACCTCGACCGTCACTGCGTCACCGCCTCGTCCGGCCGGTGGCTCTACGGTGCGCGCGGTTGGCCAGACCGTGCTCGCTCACTTTGGCTTCCGCCGCTTCGTACGCGTCGACGATCTCCGAAACCAGCTTGTGGCGCACCACATCTGCACTCGTGAGCTCGGCGATGTGGATGTCGTCGATACCGTCCAGCACCTCGATGGCCGACCGCAGACCCGAGCGCATGCCGCCCGGCAGGTCGATCTGCGTGACGTCGCCGGTGACCACGATCTTCGAACCGAAACCCAAGCGGGTCAGGAACATCTTCATCTGTTCGGCGGTGGTGTTCTGCGCCTCGTCGAGGATGACGAACGCATCATTGAGGGTCCGACCCCGCATGAAGGCCAGTGGCGCAACCTCGATCACTCCGGCTGCCATGAGCTTCGGGATCATCTCGGCGTCCATCATGTCGTGCAGCGCGTCGTACAGCGGCCGCAGATACGGGTCGATCTTCTCGTTGAGCGTGCCCGGCAGGAAGCCGAGCCGCTCCCCCGCCTCGACGGCGGGACGCGTCAGGATGATCCGGCTGACCTGTTTGGTCTGCAATGCGCTGACGGCCTTGGCCATTGCCAGATAGGTCTTGCCGGTACCGGCGGGACCGATGCCGAACACGATCGTGTGGGCATCGATGGCGTCGACGTAGCGCTTCTGGTTGAGCGTCTTGGGCCGGATCGTCTTGCCGCGCCGCGACAGGATGTCGAGCGTCAGCACCTGCGCCGGCGACTCGGCGTCGGCGCCGTCGAGCATGCCGACACTGCGGCGGACGACGTCCGGGGTCAGCGTCTGGCCACCGGCCGCGATTGTGATCAGCTCACTGACCACGCGCTCGGCCTTGGCCACGTCGGCGGGCGAGCCCGATATCGACAGCGAGTTGCCGCGGACGTGGATGTCGGCCGTCAGGAGGTTCTCCAGCGCTCGCAGATTCTCGTCGGCCGAGCCGAGCAGGCCCACGACAAGATCAGGCGGAACAGTGATGCTGCTTCGAACCGACGGGTCGAGCTCCGGGGAGCGCGACGCGGCGGCGTTCGTATCGCGGGGCGTCACGTGGTTTTCGATGCCTGCTTTCTGGTGTCGAGCTGAGGAGCACATTCTACCGCCGGGCCGAGGGGACGCCCAACGAGTTGGCTGGTCACGCAAGCCGCGGGCGGCACCTTTCGGTACCGCCCGCGGGTTGCGTAGTAGTTGGGTCGCCGGTTACCGGCTCTGGTGGACGTTGGTGTCGACCTTGGGCGACTTGGCGCCCTGGTGCACGTCGTCCAGCCAGTTCAGGTGATCAACTCCCGTCGGCACCACTGTTGCCTGCACCCCTGTCGGGGCCGGCCCGGTGGCGGCTACGGCGGGAACGGCGAACCCCATGGCACCGGCGGCCAGGCCACCGGCGATAACTGCTGCAATTCCGAAATTCTTCATGGAGTGTTCCCTTCGCGTCTTCTGTCCGTCTTTGTCCCCTGGCGGCCCGAGCCGCTGTGACATCCATGTAAACAGGCAGGTCAAAGGATTAATTCCGCTGGCAGGAAATTAGTGTTTACTGGCAGGAATTGCTGTAACCCAGGCCACAGGGTTCGCCCTTTCAGACCACCCCACGGAGTTCCGAATTAGCGCAATGGAGGGGTGTTCGCCGCTGTTAGGCTCGAATTCACCGGCGAGGGTCCGCCGGGGCGATGAGGAATCGGGGAGGGTTCTGCATGGGTAGGGGTCGCGGTACTCACGGCGGCGGTCACCACGGCGGATCGCATAATTCGCCGAGTAGCCGCCACCCGCGCCACGATGACGAGCCCACCGTCCGTATCCCGCGGCCGCGCCACGACGACCACAACAACCACAATCCGCGCCGCCACGACGATCACGACGGCAACTCGCACCGGCGTGACCACGACGGCGGTGACAGCCCGAGCCTCGGCGAGAAGATCAACGACATCCTCGACAAGGCCAACGACGTCCTGGACACCGCCTCGGACATCGCCGACAACGTCAAGAAGCTGATGGAGGGCGACCCGATGGGCGCCGTCGGCCTGCTCAGCGACGCCGGCGACATCGCCAAGATGCTGATGCCCGCGGCCGCGGGGACACCCATCATCGAGGGTGGTTTGTGGGCCCTGGACCTCGCGGGGCTCGGTTTCGGCATCGGCGATCCGGACACCGGCGAATCGTTCTCCGAGGGCGCCGGGCTCTTTCAGGCCGCCGGCGACGGTCTCAGCAGCGCCTACCCGACCGTGTGGAAAGGCACCGCCTCCACGGCCTACTCCAACCGGAACGCCGAGCAGATCGGCAGCGCCGAACAGCTGCTGCAGGCCGACAATCTGGTCGTACAAATCCTCAGCGCCGAAGCCGAGCAGGTGGATGCGGGACGCCAGCAGATGGACAACATCGCCACCTGCCTCGGTGCGATGATCCCCGTCTGCCTGGCACTGGAGGCCACGGTCATCGGCGCCCCCGAGTCGCTCGCGCTGCAGGCCGCATCCGTCGCCGTCGCCGCCGCGGCCTCCGCCGTGGCGATGAACAACATGATGGCCCAATCGTCGAGCAACGCTGCGCAATTGAGCCAGGCGACGAGCATGTATCAGACCGCCTCGCACGCTCCCCCGCTGAGCACCATGCCGCCGCCCGCGAAAAAGCCGGGCGACGGGCCAGATTTCGGCAACGCCGACCCCAACGCACCCGGCAACCCCAATCAGCCGGGGCAGCCGGGAACGGGCACGCCGTCCGGTCCGCCGACGAGCAACCCGCCCGGTACCGGCAGCCCGACGGGCACCGGCGGCGGTTCCGGTGGCGGTTCGGGCTCCGGCGGTGGTTCGGGTTCCGGCGGTGGTTCCGGCTCCGGCGGCGGCGCACCGAGCATGCCGAAGATGCCCGAGATGCCCGAAATGCCCTCGACCCCAGCAGCATCGGGTGCGGGCACCGGCGCAGGCGCCGGCATGGGCGGTATGCCGTCGCTGCCGCAGATGGGCGGCGGCTCCGGCAGCGGGGGCGGTGGCCTGCTCGGCACCCTCGCCGGCCTGGCCGGCCAGGCGGCACAAACCGCGACGCAGGCAGCTCAGGCCGCACAGCAGGGCAAGCAGGATCCGAACGCCCAGGATCCCAACGCACCCGGCGAAGACAAGGACGGCGACGGTAAGCCGGACGGCCCGGCCGCCGATCCCAATACCCAACCCGCGCAGGACGATCCGCCGGGCGCGGCGGCCGGGGCCGAATCCCCGGCGGGACGCGCGCCCATCCAGGTGTCGTTCGACGACGGCGCCCACCACGTCGAGGTGGCCGTCGATCCCGACACCGCCAAGGGCCCGGTGCACGTGAGCCTCGATCCGTCGAATCCCACTGCGCCCCCGCGCATCACGACCGAAATCTAGCTCTTCCGAAAGGAGCACCACATGAGCAGCAGACTCACTGTCGAGACCTCGGAGTTGCAGGCGCTCTCCACCAAACAAGACGATGCCGCCGCCACCTTCAGCGCTGCCGGCGACACGACGTCCTACGTCGAGGTCAAGGTGCTCGCGACCCACGGCCCGCTGTGCATGTCGACGCAATCGGCACTGAGCGCCGCCAACAACGCGCGCAAGGCCGCCTGCGAGCAGATGATGAACAAGTCGCGCAACCTCGCCGACAATCTGACGAAGGCCGCGTCGCAATACGATCAGACGGATGCGCAGGAAGGCGCCCACCTCAGCAAGCAGATGCAGATCTGATCGATGTCAGACCATTCCTGGGACGATCACGACGACGACCATCTCGCCGAACCCGAGGGCGCACTCGACTACTTCGCCACGGACAGCGGCTCTGACGCTGACCCGGACGATTCGGGTCTCGACCACCTGGTGACGTCGGATAACGAGACGTACGACGACGAGACGGCGGGTTCCTACGCGGACGCGATGGAGCCGGAAACCGGTGGCGCCTCGGATGCCGACGAAACGCCGGACGACGACGCGCCGCGGGTGGTGGTGTTCGCCGTGTCCGATCCCGCCGGGAACGTCACTGCCGAGGCGTCCATCGCCGGATCCATCCAGCGCATCAAGCTGGCTCCCAAGGCCACCTCGATGACGGAGACCGAGCTCTCCCGCAGCATCCTGGCAACCGCGAAGCTCGCGAACATGAAGGGGCGCGCGGTGCAACGGGCGCTCATCGAGGGCGTCCTCGCGGCCGAAGGTCTGGACGACGAACGGGTCGAGGCCATCATCGAGATGAACGCACCCGACCTGCCGACACCGCGACAGGCCGACGACGCAGTGGCCGAGGCAGAGGCGGCATACCTCCGCGGTGAGCACCGCTAGCCGAGTCCATGCCCCAACATGGTTGGGCGAGTATGAGGTTCGTCGGCCGGCCTGAGTGCTAGACCTGCCAGCGCGGCGTCAGCACGCCCAGGGCGCCCAGTGCGACCGCGGCCGCGGTCGACGTCCGCAGCACCGACGGTCCCAGCCGGACAGCGACGGCGCCGGCGGCAACCAACGCCGCCACCTCACCGTCGGTGATACCGCCTTCGGGCCCCACGATGAGCGTCACCGCCTCGGTGGACTCCGAAATCACATCGCGCAGTGCCACTTCCGCCGATTCGTGCAGGACGAGCGTGACACCTGCGCCGATCGACGCGACCAGCTCTGCAGTGGACACCGGGCCACTGACGGCCGGCACGTAGGGGCGGCGGGACTGCCGCGCCGCCGACCGGGCCACGGCACTCCAGCGTCGTAACCCCTTCTCCACCTTGGCCGCGCCGTCCCAGCGCGCGACGCACCGCTCCGACTGCCATGCCACGAACGCGTCGGCGCCGGCCTCGGTGGCCAATTCGATGGCCAGCTCGGAACGTTCGGATTTGGGCAGGGCCTGCACCACCGTCACCGTCGGCACCGCGGCCGGGACGTCGGTGACCGAGAGCACCCGTGCCGTCAGCCGGCCCTTCACGGCGTCTTCGATCACGCAGTGCGCCAATGTGCCTGCGCCGTCGGACAGGTCGAGTTCCTCACCCGGACGGATGCGTCGCACCGTCGCCGCGTGGAATCCCTCGTCACCGTCGACGACGGCGATACCGCCGACCGCCGGCACCGCGTCGACGTAGAACAGCGCCCGGCTCACCAGAAGCCCCGAAGGCTAACGGCCGCTGAAGGTTTCGCGCAGGCGGCTGAACAGCCCGCCACCGCCGCCGGCCACGGCCTGCGTGGACCGCACCTCGGTGACGTCCCGGGACCGCTGCTCCTTGAACTTGCGCAGCAGCTCCAGGTCACGATTGTCGAGCCGGGACGGCACCACCACGTCGATGTGCGCGTGCAGGTTGCCGCGGACCCCGGACCGCAGGTGCGGCATGCCGTGGCCGCGCAGGGTGGTGATCGAACCAGGCTGGGTCCCTGGCGCGATGGTGATCTCGGTGGGCCCGTCGAGGATGGCCTCGACGGTGACCGTGGTGCCCAGCGCGGCGTCGACCATCGGGACCGAGACGGTGCAGTGCAGGTCGTCGCCGTCGCGCAGGAACAGCTCGTGCGCCTGTTCGTGCACCTCGACGTACAGGTCGCCGGCGGGTCCACCGCCCGGGCCGACCTCGCCCTGGGCCGCCAGGCGCACCCGCATGCCCTCACCGACGCCTGCCGGAATCTTCACACTCACGTCGCGCCGTGCGCGTACGCGGCCGTCGCCGCCGCAGCGATGACAGGGGTCGGGAATGACCTCGCCGACACCGCCACACACGGGGCAGGGGCGCGAGGTCATGACGTTGCCGAGCAGCGAGCGCTGGACCGTCTGGACCTCACCCTGGCCGTGGCAGGTATCACAGCGGGCGGGCTGGGAATTGCCGTGCGTGCCCTTGCCCTGGCACAGGTCGCACAGCACGGCGGTGTCGACGGTGACCTGCTTGGTGACGCCCGTCGCGCACTCCTCGAGGTTCAGCCGCAGGCGCAGCAGCGAGTCCGAGCCCGGGCGCACCCGGCCGATCGGACCGCGTGAGGACGCGCCGCCGCCGAAGAACGCCTCGAACACGTCGCCGAGTCCCCCGAAGCCGGCGAAGCCCCCGGCTCCGCCGCCGCCTCCGCCGCTCTCCATGGGGTCGCCGCCGAGGTCGACGATGCGCCGCTTCTCCGGGTCGCTGAGGACCTCGTAGGCGGTGCTGATCTCAGCGAACCGCTGCTGAGCGCCCTCGTCGGGATTGACGTCGGGGTGCAGCTCCCGGGCCAGCCTGCGGTAGGCCTTCTTGATCTCCGAGTCGCTGGCGCCCTTGCTCACGCCGAGCAGGCCGTAGTAATCGCGTGCCACGCCTAAGAACCTTGCCTAATCTCTCGAACTGCTGGGCACCCTCACCGGGTGCCCAGAACCTCGCCTATGTACCGGGCGACAGCCGCGACGTTGGCGATGGTGCCCGGATAGTCCATCCGGGTGGGGCCCACCACGCCCATGCCGCCGTAAACCTTGCCCAAACTGCCGTAGGCGGTGCTCACGACGGATGTCCCAGCCATCTGCTCGGCCTCGGTTTCGTGGCCGATGCGTACCGTGACTTTACCTGCCTCCTGCTGGGCAGCCAGCAACCGCAGGACCACGACCTGCTCCTCCAGCGCTTCCAGCACCGACCGCAGGGACCCACCGAAATCAGCCGTGTTGCGTGTCAGGTTGGCGGTGCCGCCGAGCAACAGCCGCTCCTCCTGGTGTTCGACCAGCGTCTCGACCAGCACCGTCGCCGCGCGGCCCACCGCGTCGCCCAGGCCGCCGTGGCCGTCCATCTGCGAGGCCAGGTCGGCCACCGCGATCGACGCGGCCGACAGCAGCTTGCCTTCCAGTGCTGCGCCGAGCCGCTCCCGCAGCTGCGACAGCTCGTGCTCACCGATGGCGTCGCCGAGCTCCACCACGCGCTGGTCAACGCGTCCGGTATCGGTGATGACCACCAGCAACAGCCGGGCCGGCGTCAGCGCCACGACCTCGAGGTGGCGCACCGTGGAGCGCGACAGGGTGGGGTACTGCACGATGGCGACCTGCCGGGTCAGCTGCGCCAGAAGGCGTACCGCGCGGCGCAACACGTCGTCGAGATCGACACCGGATTCGAGGAAGCTCAGGATGGCGCGGCGCTCGCTGGACGACAGCGGCTTGACGTCGTCGATCCGGTCGACGAACTCGCGGTACCCCTTTTCGGT
The DNA here is from genome assembly GCF_046250085.1 of Mycobacterium sp. SMC-16. Taxonomy (NCBI): domain Bacteria; kingdom Bacillati; phylum Actinomycetota; class Actinomycetes; order Mycobacteriales; family Mycobacteriaceae; genus Mycobacterium; species Mycobacterium sp. SMC-16. The sequence goes on along the minus strand of NZ_CP176427.1, from coordinate 1,835,749 downwards.
GGGCACCCGGCCCGAGCTGGTGTGTGGCTGAGTGATGTAGCCCTCGGCCTCCAGAACGGCCATGTCGTTGCGCACCGTGGCGCTCGAAACGCCGAGGTTGTGGCGCTCGACGAGCGTCTTGGAGCCGATGGGCTCCTTGGTGGAGACGAAGTCCGCAACGATGGCACGCAGCACTTCAAAGCGACGGTCGTCGGCACTACCCATTCGTCACCTCCGGTTTCACCGCCATTTTACGGTGACGATGGATTCGGGCGGTTGACAGACGCCATTCGGGGCGATCTTGATGGCCGGATGCCTCGGCAAACCTCCAGTCGACCCGCTAGGGTCACCTGTATGCCGACGCTGTCACCGCGGACCCGCTCGGCGCACGGGGAGCTTGCGGAGTGATCTACTCATGATTTTCAAAGGGGTGCGCGACGGAAAGCCCTACCCGGAGCATGGGCTGAGCTACCGCGAGTGGGCCCAGATTCCGCCGCGCCAGCTGCGTCTCGACGAAATCGTCACCACCACGACGGTGCTCGCCCTGGACCGGCTGCTGTCCGAGGATTCGACGTTCTACGGCGATCTGTTCCCGCATGCCGTGCGCTGGCAGGGCACCATCTATCTGGAAGACGGCCTGCATCGTGCGGTGCGGTCCGCGCTGCGGAACCGGGTGGTGCTCCATGCCCGGGTGTACGACATGGATGTGCCACTGTCGCAGCAGCTTTCGCCCGCCGGCGAATGACCGCGCGCTAGCGCAGGTACATGCCGGCCAGCACGACGAGCACCAGCGCGACGAGCCCGATACCCCCGCACATCAGCGCCGTGACGACCCGGCTGCGGGCGTCGCCACCCAGCCGGTAGGTGCCACGGAACAACGTGGCCATCGCGATGCTCGCGGCGTGCCAGCCCGCGGAGTTGCCGTTGGTGTTCGGCTGTGGCTGCGGGTACGGCTGCTGGACGTAGGGCTGCTGGGGGTACGGGTAGCCGGCCGGCGGATATCCGTAGCCCTGCGGGGCGGGATGACCCTGCGGATACGACCCCGCCGGCGGTTGCTGCTGCGGATACCGCGGATCCGGATACGTCATTGCTGCACTCCCCCTGGTCAGCTCTGGCCCCCGCGACTCTACTCGGCTGTTGAGTCCGTTGACCCTGCGGTGACGCACACAGAGTTCGAGTAGCGAAGACCCTGGCCGCAGGGCCAACGTCCGGCCCGCCGGACTGCGTCAGCCGGCCAGGGTGTCCCGCAACGTCTTGGGCCGGATGTCGGTCCAGGTCTCCTCGACGTACGCCAGGCAGTCGGCGCGCGTGCTCTCACCGAAAACGACCCGCCAGCCGGCGGGCACATCGGCGAACGCCGGCCACAGGCTGTGCTGCTCTTCGTCGTTGATCAGGACGTAGAACGCGCCGTTCTCGTCATCGAACGGATTGCTGCTCATCGCTTCTCCTCACGGATGGTGTGGCATATTCGGCACCCAGCACGCGGTCGCTGAGCAGACCGAGGCAGCTGAGGTTGGGGAATCCGGGCCCCTGTGTGAGCCAGGACAGGCTGGGCAGGAACAACTTCGGCGTGACACCGCTGACCGCGAGGTCGTAGCCGATGGCCCGCTGCAGCGAGTCGGCCGACAGCGGCGCACCGATACCGAGCTCCAACACGTCCAGCGCGTCCTGGCTCAGTAGCGGCGCGAACCACATGGAATCGGCGCCGGAGCCGTCGATCACCAGGTCGAAGCCGTGCACGGTCTCCAGGCAGCCGGAGTCGCGCTCGGTCTGCAGGGTCAACCGGATTCGGTCTTCGCGGGGCACGGCATGGGCGACGCGGCCGCGCAGGTGCCGGATGCGGTCGTCGGCCAACAGCGAGTCCTGGACGCGGGCGGAAAACACGCCACGGTCCGTGCGCGCCATGGCATCTCGACGCTCGGAGACGCTGAGACCGGCCCAGCCCGTCGGGTCGGAGAACAGGGTGTTCTCGAAATAACCCTCGCCGCGGGTGAACAGGGTGACGCCCGGGGAGATCACCGTGATGGTCGAAACCCGGTGCGAGAACAGCTCATCGAGCATGGTGGCGGCGGTTTCGCCACCACCGATGACGGCGACCCGCTCGGCGTTGATGCGCCCGTCCTGCGCGACGCGATGCCAGAACTGGGCGATCGACAGCACCCGCGGATGCCCCGGCAGGATGGAGCGCTCGGCCTGCCCCGGCCCGGTGATCATCACGCCGTCGGCGCGCACCTGCTGATCGCGGCAGTGCAGCACCCACTGGTCGCCGTCCACCGACAGCTGGGTGACTTCACCCGTGACCACCTGCATGGCAACGCTTTCCGCCACCCACGCCAGGTACTGGCTCCAGCGCCGGTGCGTGGGTGCGGGCCGGCCGCGGTCGATCCACTCGGCGAACTGTCCCGTCGAGATCAGGTACGACTGCCAGCTGTGCCGCATCATCCGTTCGTCGAGTTCGACGTTGCGGCGCGGCACGAGCGCCGACCGGTACGGGAAGCCGACGTCCTTTTCCGGTCCGGTGCCCAGCCGGTGCCGGCCGTCGGTCCAGCCGCCGGCGGCCTGCCAGTTGGCGCCGACGCCGAGGCGTTCCACCGCGACGACATCGGGCGCGTCCACGCCCATGGCCCGCAGTTCGGCGGCCTTGGCGGCCACTGCGACCGCTTTGGCGCCGGCGCCGATGACGGCCAAGGTATTTCGGGTCTCGGTCATGCGCGATCCGCCTCCGGCTCTTCGCTGATGGTCATTTCACCACTTCCCTGAGCTGCGATTCCCACAGCTGTTGCAATTCGGCAATGTCGTCTGCGCTGAGAATGTCCGGCACCGTGCGCCATTGGACACCGAGCGCCGCGGTGCCGTCGTGATCGATGACGCCCGCCAGCAGCGTCAGCTCGTGGTGCACCGCGTAGTTCGGTTCGGGTACCGGTGACGCGCCGGCCAGCAGCGCACCGTCGAGTCGCAGCGCCGCTCCGCTCGCCCCGAGATGTACCCGGCCCAGGTAGTTCAGCAGCACCTGCGGCTCCGGGTACGCCGACAACCGCTCGGCGGTGTCCGCACGCAGATACCGCAGCAGCCCGAAGTCGATGCCATGCCCCGGGACCGCGGCGATCTCGGCGCTGACCTGGTGCGGCGCTTCGGAATTGATCCGCACGGGGTAGATTGCACTGAACAGGCCGACGGTGTCGCCGGTGTCGACGTCACCGGAGACGACGGTGTCTGCGCGGCCATGGGACTCCAGCGCCACCAGCGGAGCCGGAGTGTCCTGGCCGCGGCGCTGCCGCCACCGGGTGATGGTGCGGGCTGTCGCAGCCGCCAGCAGATCGGTGACCGGCTGGCTGGCCGCGAGCAGCCGTGCGGTCAGATCGGGGTCGATGACCGCCATCGACATCACCACGTCTGCGGCACAGTCGGTCTCGGGTTTCACCCGACGGCTACCGAGCGCGGGATCCGGGCCGGCGACCTGGGCTGCCCAGAAGTCCGCGGTGTCGAGGTCCTGCGCGCGTTCGGCGACCAGCCTGGACCAGGCCCGGTAGCTGGTGTGCTCGCGGATGGCGGCGGGTTCGGCGCCGGACTCCAGCGCGTGCCAGCCATTCTCCAACTCGCCGAGCACAATTCGCCAGGATGCCGGGTCGATGGCCAGCACGTGGGCACTGAGCACCAGCACCTTGCCCTCGGTTCGAGTGTGCAGCAGCACCGCCTGCAGCAGGCGACCCTGCTCCGGGTCCAACCGCTCGACCGCGAGATCGGTCTGCGCGGCCACCGCGGCCACGAGGTCACCGTCGACGGTGACCTCGGACAGGACGTTGTCCACCGGATGGTCGACCAGGGTCATGGTGGCCCGGTCCAGCCGGCTGCGCAGGGCAGGGTGTGCGGCAATGACGCTGTGCAGCAACGTGGTCAGTTGCTCGGCGGTGATCGCGTCCGGCAGCCGCGCGGCCTGGGTCTGGGCCAGGCGCCGGCCGTCGCCGTATTGGTACAGCCAATGCGCGTTGGGCAGCACCGGCACCGGGCCGGACTCCTCGACCGCCGCCGCGGCCAACTCGTTCTCGGCATCCAGTTCGTCGGCCAGTTCGCGAATGCTGCTGCAATCCAGCATCATCCGGGCTCGCACCGCCAGACCGCGGCGGCGCGCGGCCTGAACCACCGACAGTGCGACGATGCTGTCGAGCCCCAGATCGAGGAAGTCGGCGGTGACGTCGAGCCCGGCGGGATCGGCCACCTCCAGGACGTCGGCGAACAACTCGGCCACGGCCAGTTCGGTCGCCGTGGCCGGAGCGGCCGCCTGCCCGGCCCCGGCGGCGGCGTCGATCGCGGCCAGCGCCGCGTCGTCCACCTTGCCGTTGACCGTCAGCGGAATCTCGTCCACGGCGATGATGTGGTGCGGCACCAGGTATCTCGGCAGCCGGGACGCCAGCATGCGTCGCAGCTCGGCGACACCGGCCGCCCCCGCGACGTATGCGACGAGCCGCGGGCCACTGCCGTGCCGCCGGACGGTGACGTGCGCGTGCCGCACCCCGGGATGCGCGTGCAACACCGCGGCGACCTCGCCGGGTTCCACCCGGAAACCACGGATTTTCACCTGGTCGTCGGAACGACCCTGGAATTGCAGTCCGCCGGTGGCGGGATCGCGGCGCACCACGTCGCCGGTGCGGTACATCCGCGCGCCGGCGACGAACGGGTCGGCGACGAATCGCGCGGCCGTCTCGCCGGCGCGGCCCAGATAACCGCGGGTGAGCTGGCCACCGGACAGGTAGAGCTCACCGGTGACACCGTCGGGCACCGGCCGCAGCCACGCGTCCAGCACATAGGCGCGCGTCGCGGTGGTCGGATGTCCGATCGACGGCGCATCGTGCTCGGTGAACGCGGCCACGACGGCTTCGACGGTGGTCTCGGTTGGGCCGTAACAGTTGTGGGCTGACATGCCGGTGCGGTCGCACTCGCCGCGGATGGCCGCCCACGCGTTCGGGTCGACGGCTTCGCCGCCCAGTGCCAGCGCGGTCAGCGGCACCGTCGTCAGCAGTCCTTCGGCTTGCAGCTGCGTGAACATCGACGGCGTGGTGTCGATCAGGTCGATGCCGTACTGCCCGATGGTCGCCACCAGCGCCTCGGCATCACGCTGCACCTCGTCGCCGACGATGTGCAGACCGTGGCCGTCCAGCAGCGCGGCCAGCGGCTGCCAGGCCGCATCGAAGGTGAACGACCAAGCGTGCGCAACCCGCAGTGGCCGACCGGCTTTCGCCACCGCCGGGTGCAAGACCCGGGCGGCATGATCGGCGGCATAGGACAGCACCGCAGCGTGGGTGCCGATCACGCCCTTGGGCTTGCCGGTGGTACCCGACGTGAAGACGATGTAGGCACCCTGGCCGGGATATGTTGGTAGCGGCGTGAATTCGCCGACGGGATGGGTGCCCGCGGCGGCCAGCAGGGCGTCGTCCACGATCACCGACGCGTTGGTCTGGCCCAGGATCTCCTCGACCCGGTCGGCGGGCATCGACGGGTCCAGCGGCACGATCAACCCACCGGCCTTGAGCACGCCGAGCATCGCGACGACGTAGTCGGGCCCCCGGCGCAGCAGCACCGGCACCGGCGCCTCGGTCTCGACGCCGCGCCGCCGCAGTTCGGCGGCGACGCGGTCGGACGCCTCGTCGAGACCGCGGAAGGTCAGTGCGCCGCCGTCATAGGACAGTGCCACCGAACCCGGCTTGTTGCGCGCCGTGGCGGTGAACTTCTCGTGGATGCCACCGGTTTCGGTGGCGGCTGGGGGCACTGCCACCTCGGGTCCGACAAGTTGAATACCGACGTCGCGCAAGGGCCGGTCCCAGCCGTCGACGAGGCGCTGCATCACCGCGAGCACCTGCCGGCCGAGGTCCTCGGGTGAGATCAGCCCCGTGGCACCGTCTTTCGTCTCGACCAGGACGGTCAGTTCACCACCGGTGAGGTGCGCGGCGACCGTGACCGGGAAATGCGCCAGGCTCTGCAGCGCCCGGGGCCGGAAAGTGGCGCCACGAACGTCCAATTCACCGCTGCCGACCAAGCCGCCGGGCGGGAAGTTCTCATAGACCAGGAGGCTGTCGAACAGTTCACCGACACCGCCGAGCGAGCGCAGTTCGGTGTGCGACAGGTAGCTGTGCTCACGCAGCTCGGCGGCATCGCGCTGCAGGGCCAGGCACTGCTCGCCGACGCGGCGCAGCGGGTCCAGCCGGACTCGCAGCGGCACGGTGTTGATGAAGAGACCGACCATGGACTCGACGCCGGCCAGCTCCCCCGGCCGGCCCGAGACGGTGACGCCGAAGACGACGTCACGCCGGTCGGTGAGCACCGACAGGATTGCCGCCCAAGCCATCTGGGTGAGGGTGTTGACCGTGACGCCACGGGCCCGGGCGGCCTCGACCAGACGGTGCGTCTCGCCCGCGGATGCCTTGATCTCGGTGGTGTGGGGCAGGTCATCGCCGAGTTCACCGGAGCCGAGCGCCGGTGCCAGCATCGTCGGGCCGTCGAGCCCGGCCAGGTGTTGCTGCCACAGCCGGCGACTGAGTTCGGGCTCGCGGGCCGCGAGCCACCCGATGTAATCCCGGTACGGGCGCGGCGCCGCAGGCAGCACGGAGATGTCGCCGCCGGCCGCATACAGCGCGAGCAGTTCACCGACGAACAACGGCAGCGACCACCCGTCGATGACGATGTGGTGCGCGACGACCGCGAAACGCCAACGCTGTTCCGGCATCTCGATGAGCAGGAACCGGATCGCCGGTCCCCGCTCCAGGCTGAACGACCGCCGCCGTTCCTGCGCTTCGAGGTCGTCGGCAGCGTCGGGCGAGGCCGCGGTGAGCTGCCGCCACGGTAGGTCGACCGCACTCGGAATCACCTGCACCGTGCGGGCTCCGGCCTGCACGAAGCTGGCCCGCAGGTTGGGGTGACGCACCAGCAGGGCCGCCGCGCAGTCCCGCAGCAGGACCGCGTCGACGTCGCCGTCGATGTCGGCGGACATCGCGATCAGATACGGGTCATCCGCCTGATCGAGTTGCGCCATCGAGTACAGCCCCTGCTGCAGCGGGCTGAGCGCCAGCACGTCCTCGATGACCGGCGCCGGTTGCAGTGTGGTCACTGCGGATCCTGCGGTGCGGTCCAGGATGTCGCGAACGACGCGGTCAGTTCGGCGAGTTCCTCGGCGGAGAGCCCCGACACCGTCATCGGTGCATGCTCGCGGTCCTCACCTTGTGCCCCTTGGGTATCCGCCGCGGACCGGGCGTCGATGGCCGCGGCCAGCTCATGCACCGTCGGGTACTCGAACACCATGCGGGCGGTCAGTTTCATACCCGCGTCACGGCCACGCGCCGCCAGCTGGACCGCCTTGATGCTGTCGCCACCGAGGCTGAAGTAGTCGTCGCCCCGGCCGATCTCGGTTTCGGCGTCGAGCACCTCGGCCAGCAGGGCGATGAGGGCGCGTTCGGTGTCGGTCCGTGCGGGCTCCACCACCGTCGACCCGGCTCGCGCCGCGCGCAACTGCACGGCCTCGATGCGCTCGAGTTGTCCAGGCGCACGCCAGCGTCCGCGTTCGCCACTGGGAGACGGCTCCGAATCCTGCGCAACGTTGTAGATGTCGCCGACCACACCGATACCCACGGGCTGACGCCACTCGTCGAGCACCAGCACGCCGTCAGATCCTTCAACAGCCTCATCAACGCGCAGATCCCGCAGGCGCTGATCAGCATTCTCAGCGATACCCGTGATCACCCGAACCAGACGATCGGCAAGGCGCTCCGCCGTCTCCGGTGTGTAGAGGTCAGTGCGGAAAATCAGATGCCCACGGTAACCGTCTTGTGTGGCAAAGAAATTCGCCGACAGGTCGGCGTGCGCCACGTCGAAGGTCGGCTCGAGTGCGGTGAACGTCGTGTCGCCGTCGGTCCGCGAATCGATGACGTGGTCGGTCGGCAGGTCCTCGCGCACGTGCACGACGACACCGAACAGCGGGTTGCGTGACAGCGAGCGGGCCGGGCTGACGGCATCGACGACGTGGTCGAACGGCAGGTCCTGGTGCGCGTATGCCGCCAGCGCGGTGTCCCGGGAGCGGACCAGAATCTCGCGCAGCGTCGGGTCGCCGCTCAGGTCGTTGCGCAGCACCAGGATGTTGATGAAGAAGCCCACCAGCGCATCGAGTTCGGCCTCGGTGCGGCCGGCCACCGGGGTGCCGAGCGGAATGTCGAGCCCCTCACCCGATTTCGCGAGTGCCACCGCCACGGCGGACTGCAGCAGCATGAAGTCGGTGATGCCGAGTTCCCGGGTCAGCGCGGTCAGCTTGGTCCGCACCTCGGGATCGACGACGAACGGCACCGACGCACCCTCACCCGAGAGCACCGGCGGCCGGGTGAAGTCGGGCCGCAGACCGGGGTCGGCGGGCGGTTCGGCCAACTGGACACGCCAGTAGTCCCGTTGCGCGGCAAGCAGTCCCGACTCGTCGGACAGCAGCGTCGCCTGCCAGGCCGCGTAGTCCGAGTACTGCACCGGCAACGGCGCGAACTCGGGTGCCCGCTGCTCGAGACGCGCCCGGTAGGCGGTGACCAGGTCGGTGAACAGCACGCCGGCCGACCAGTGGTCGGCGGCGATGTGGTGCACCATGATCGACAGCACGTGCTGGCCCGGAATGGACAGCACCGCGGCGCGGATCGGCCACTGCGCTTCCAGGTCGAAAACGTAGCGCCGCTCCCGGTCGAGTTCGGCCTGCAGCCACTCCTCGTCGGCGCCGCGCGCGCGGCGCACCGGCAGCGGTGCCGGGTCGTTCACGACCTGGTAAGGCACACCGTCGATTTCGGTGTAGGTGGTGCGCAGCACCTCGTGCCGTTCGACCAGATCACCGAGCGCGCTGACGAAGGCGTCGACGTCGCACGGGCCGGTGATCCGGGCCGCGAACGGGATGTTGTTGACCGGCCCCGGACCGTCGATGCGGTACTGGAACCACTGGCGCAGTTGCGATGCCGACATCTGACGCGGGCCGGAGTGCTCGATGGCGAGCAGCGGGGGCCGGTTGCGCGGTGCCCCGGTGTCGACGCGCGCGGCGATCTCGGCGACCGTGCCCAGCTCGAATACCTCACGCACCCCGATGTCGGCGTTGCACCGCGCCCGGATCGCCGCGACCAGCTTCGTGGCCAGCAGCGAGTGCCCGCCGAGTTCGAAGAAGGAGTCATCGGCACCGACCTGCTCGACGCCGAGCAGGTCGGCGAACAGCTCGGCGACCTTCCGCTCGGTGTCGGTGGTCAGTTCACGGAATGCGGTGCGGGACTGGATGTCCGGATCGGGCAGTGCGCGGCGGTCGATCTTGCCGTGTGCGGTGATCGGGATTTCGTCGAGCACGACGTAGCCGGCCGGCACCATGTACTCGGGCAGTGCTGCCACCACCCGCGCCTTGATCCGTTGCACGTCAACCGATTCCAGATCGCCACGCTCGGCCGGGGTGAGGTAGCCGACGAGGCTCTTGCCCAGCCCGGGGAGGTCGCTCGCGACGACGACGGCCTGGCCGACGCTGGGGTCCACCGCGATGGCGGCGGCGATCTCGCCGAGTTCGATACGGAAGCCGCGGATCTTGACCTGTTCGTCGGCGCGACCGACGAACTCGATGTCGCCGTCGACGTTGAGCCGGGCCAGGTCGCCGGAGCGGTAGAGCCGGCCGCCCGGGGTGAACGGGTCGGCGACGAAACGCTCGGCGGTCAGACCGGGCCGCTGATGGTAGCCGTGCGCGACATGTGTTCCGCCGATGTAGATCTCGCCGATGACGCCGACCGGCACGGGCCGCAGCGCGTCGTCGAGCAGGTGCATCTGCGTGTTGATCTTCGGCTTGCCGATCGGCACGATGCGCGTGCCCTGCTTGCCCTCGACGCGGTACCGGCTGGCGTTGATGACGGTCTCGGTCGGGCCGTAGAAGTTGTGCAGCAGGGCATCGAAGGTGGCGTGGAACTTGTCGGCCACCTCACCCGGCAGGGCTTCGCCACCGATCGGCACCCGCTTGAGGCTGCGCCACTCGTTGACGCCCGGCAGCGACAGGAACAGCCCCAGCAGCGAGGGCACGAAGTGCATCGAGGTGATGCCCTCGGTGCGCAGCAGCTCGGTCAGGTACCCGATGTCGTTGAGACCGCCGGGGCGCGGAATCACCAGGCGCGCACCGCAGGCCAGCATGCCGAACACCTCGGCGATGGACACGTCGAAGCTCGGCGAGGCCACCTGCAGCAGCCGCTCGTCGGCGTCGATCTGGTACTCGTCGACGAACCACACGAAGTACTCGGCGACCGGCCGGTGCGGCACCGGGACGCCCTTTGGCAGACCCGTCGACCCCGAGGTGTAGATGAGGTAGGCGGTGTTGGCTGCCGTCAGCGGCCGAACCCGGTCGGCATCGGTCGGGTTGTCGTCCCGCAGTCCGTCGAGGTCGGTGATCGGCTCACGGATCACGAGTTTCGGGTCACCGTCGCTCAGGATGAACGACAGCCGGTCCTCGGGGTAGGTCGGGTCGACCGGCAGGTACACACCGCCGGCCTTGACGATCGCAAGCGCGGTGATCACCAGTTCGGGCGACTTCTCCAGCAGGACCGCGACGCGGTCCTCGGTACCGATGCCCTGGCCGATCAGCCAGTGCGCCAACCGGTTCGCTTCGGCGTTGAGTTCGCGGTAGGTGTAGTACCGGCCCTCGTACGCGACGGCGACCGAATCCGGGGTGCGCTCGGCCTGCGCTTCGATCAACGCGGCCAGCGTGGTGTCCGGGGTGCTGAACTGCTCGCCGGTGGCCATCCGGCGCAGCCAGTCGGCGTCGGCGTCGTCCATCAACGCGAGCTCGGCCAGGGGCCGGCCCGGATCTGCCAGCGCGGATTCCAGCAGCACCACGTAGTGCCGCAGCATCTGGTCGGCCAGTGCGGCGTCGAGGATTTCGGTCAGGTACTCCGCCTCGACCAGCGCCCCGTCGTCGTCGAATTCCACCATGAAGCCCAGCGGCAGCTGGGTCTGGTGACCGCGGTACTCGGCCCGGCGGCAGGTGATCCCGGACGGGCAGAAGCCGCGGCCGTCGGCCTCGCGCGCGCCGAACGAGACCCGGGCCAGTCGCTCGACACCGTGGCGGCGGTCCGGGTTGAGCTCACGCACCACGCGGTCCAGGTTGATCTGCTGATGGGCGAACGCCCCGTGGGTCGTGTCCTTGGCATGAGTGACGAATTCGCCGAAACTCTGGCGCGCTTCGGGACGCAGGCGCAGCGCCACCGTGTTGCCGTAGTACCCCAGCGCGTCCTCGGTGCCGCCGCCGCGGTTGAGGACCGGGGTGGCGATCAGGATGTCGTCGGTGTGGGTGTAGCGGTGCAGCACGGCGCCGAAGGCCGCCAGCAGCACGGTGTACGGCGTGGCCGCGGTCTGGCGGGCCAGCTCGCCGATCCGGGCCACGGTGGCGGCATCGATACGCCGGGTGACGCGCTGCGAGCGGTGGCCGGTCGGCACAAGAGAGCCGTGCGCACCCGGAAGTTCCAGCGGCTCAGGCGGATCGGCGAGCACGGAGCGCCAGTACTCGAGTGCCTCGGTGTGGTCTTCGACGGGCACGGGCGCCGGGATCACCTCGGGCAATTGCTCACCTTCGTAGGCCCGCGTGAGATCGCCGAAGAACACCTGCCAGGACGCGTCGTCCCAGGCGATGTGGTGCGCGGTGAGCAGCATGATGTGCTCGTCCGCGCCGGTGCGGATCAGGCTGATGCGCAAGGGCGATTCGGTGTCGAGCCGGAACGGCGTGCCGAACTCCCGCTGCGCCAGCACCTCGAGCCGCAAGGCGCGCGACGCCTCCGGCAGGTCGCTGAGGTCGTGCGTGCTCCAGCCCGGCGCCAACTCGTCGTGGATCGTCAGACCGGGCTCGCCCGTCGCATCCGCCCGGTAGGTGGTGCGCAGGACGGGGTGGCGGCGGGCCACTGCGGTCACCGCATCCTGCAGGCGCTGGTGATCCAGCGCGCCGGTGATCACAAAGGACACACAGACATTGAGCAGTGCGCCCTCGGGTTCGGCGGTCTGCACGAACCACATCCGGCGCTGGCCGTCGGACAGCACCGGTACGACGGGCGTGCCGTCGCCCGCTTGTGCCTGCCCCTGGGACTGCAGGCCGCGCTCGGCGAGCTTGCGCCGCAACAGCTCCAGGCGCGCGTCTTCTGCCCGGATGTCGGTCTCGGTCACGCTAGCTCTCCACCTTCTCTGATCTGTCGGTTAGCAAATCCACCAGTTCGATACCGGTGATGCCGCTGAGCAGCCCGGCCAGCGGCACGGACCGGCCGGTGCCCCGGCGCAGTCGCTTGCGCAGGTCCAGTGCCAGCAGCGAATCCAGGCCCAGATCGAACAGGGCCGCGGTCAGGTCGATGTCGGCGGGGTCGCCCAGTTTGAGCACCGCCGACAATTCATGACGGACGACGTCTTCGGTGTCGGCGCCGGCGGCCAGTTCGAACGAAACCTGCTGCGGTCCAGCCGGTTCCGTCGCGGCCGGGACCGCACCGAGCAGTGCCGCCAGCCGCTCGGCGTCAGCGCTGAAGATCAGCGGTGCGGACGCGCGGGTTCCGAGCGCCGCCTCGATGGCGATGTCGGGCTCCATTTCCCGCAGTCCGGCGCGCTCGATCCGCGCCACTTCGTCGGCCCCGACGATGCCGGCACCCGGCCACAGTCCCCATCGCACGGCCACACAGTCGAGGCCCTTGGCGCGGAACTGCCCGGCGAGCACATCCTGCATGCGGTTCACCGCCGCGTACGCGACATGACCGAGCCCGCCCCACAGTCCGGACACCGACGAGCACACCAGGATTCGGGCATCCGGACGCAGCGGCCAGTACTCGGCCAGCCGGGCGAGACCTCCGACCTTCGCGGCCGCGGTGGCGATGAATTCGTCCGCCGCCACCGTCGTGCCGAACGCCGCCGCGCCGGCCGCATGGACCACGAGCGTCGCACCGTCACCGCCGTAGGTCGCCGCGGCCGCCGAAATCTGTTCGGGCGACGTGATGTCGCACTGCACCGAGAATACGTCGGTGTCGCCGTCGTACTCGGCCAGTTGCTGCGCGCCGGTGCCACTGCGGCTCACCAACACGATGCGGCGGGCACCCGCGGCGGCGAGGGTCCGCGCGAAGTGCAGCCCGACCGCGCCGTTGCCGCCGGTGATGACCACGTTGTCGAGAAGCCCGGGCGCCGGTGCGTCGACGTCGGGAAGGGCCTGCAGACCGCGCCGGTACTGCTGCGAATCACGCAGCGCCACCTCGGTTCCCGTACCGAGCATGGTCTCGATGACGGCGGTGGCCGACGGCGCGTCGAGGTCCCAGGACGCCAGGTCGAGGTGGCGGAACGTCTGGTCCGGATGGTCGAAGCCGATGCTGCGGTGCATGGCGGCCAGGGCCGCCTGGGCGGGCAGCGCCACCGGCTCGTCGTCGCGCACGTGCTCGCCGCCGACGGTCACCAGCCACACGTCGTTGCATTGCGGCCCAATGGCATTCGGGTATTCGCACAGTCCATCGCCGATCAGCTCGGCGAGGTCGGTGATCGCCGCCTCGGTGTCGGGGTGATCGAGCATCGGTGCGACGACGATCAGCAGATCGGCGTCCGCCGGCTCGACGAGCACGGTGCCGAGGTTGGCCCGCACGCCGTCACGGAGATGGTCGGCGAGCGCACCGCGCGGTCCCGGCAGGTCGACCACGGCAGCGCGCCGGATGATCAGCGGCACCGTCTCGTCCGACTGTGGCAGCCACTGCTCGGCACTGACCGTCAGCCCGGCCACCGGGGGCAGCGGTTCGGGCGCGGCCCAGAGGTGCAGCGCCGCCATCGGCGCATGCGGAAATCCCCGCAGCAGCGGTTGATTCGGCTCGATGTGCCCGGCCCAGTCGTAATCCGGGTCGGACACCGCCACTGTGGCGATGTTGTCGGAGAGCACGTCGGCCAGCGCCTCGTCGCGGCGTCCAGAGCCGACCGTCAACGGCTCACCGATCCGATCGCTCGCACCGCTCGCAGCGACATCGGCGAGCGCGTGCAGCAACGCCGGGTGTGCCGACATCTCGACGAAGGCCTCGACACCGTTGTCCCGCGCCGCGGCGGCGGCCCGGTCGAATCGCACGGTGTTCCGCAGGTTCCGGTACCAGTACTCGCCGAATTCGGTGCCCGCGCCGACCGTTTCGCCGGTGACCGATCCGATGAACGGCACCGCCCCGGCGCCGAACTGTGCCTTCGGCACACCGGACAGCAGTTGTGCGCGTAGCGGATCGAGCGCACTGGTGTGTGCGGGGAAGCTCATGGCGATGACGCGGGCGAAGCGGCCGCGGGACTGCAGGTCGGCGACCAGGTCCGCGATGGCGGTCCGGTCCCCGGACACCACGACCGATGCCGACGAGTTGACCACGGACAGTTCCATCCACCCGGCAGCGTTCGAAACCTCTTGCTGCGCTTCGTCGACGCTCATGCCCAGGGCCGCGGCGCCGAAATCGCCGGCCAGGCTGTCCAGTGCCCCGGCCCTGGCGATGACCACGGCGACCGCCTCGTCCAGCGTCATGGCACCGGCGACGTACGCTGCGGCGATCTCACCGAGGCTGTGCCCCAGCGTGGCATCGGGCTCGATGCCCAGGGCCTGCCACACCGATGCCAGGCCGACGGCGTGCGTGAATTGTGCACTCTGACTGTGGATTTGGGTCCAGTCCCGGCCGGCCGGGTCGACCAGGAAGGCCAGCGGCGAGTCGATGCCCGCGGCGACGAACGCGTCGGCGCAGCGGTCGGCCGCGGCGCGGTACACCGGCAGCTGCCGGTAGGCATCGGCGCCCATCGACGGCCATTGGCCGCCGTTGCCAGGGAAGACGAAGGCCGTCCGGGGCGCTGCCGTCCGTGCGGAGACCGCGACCAGGGGGTGCTCCTCCCCCGCCGCCAACGCCCGCAATGCGGCAGCCAACTCGGCCGCGTCATGCGCCCGGACCACAGCCCGGAACCGCCGACGGCGACGCAGCCGCAACAACATCGCGGCCACCGAGCCGATGCCCACGGCACCACACGTGTCCAGGTAATCGGCGATGCCCGTCGCCTCGGCAGCCAGGAGCTCTTCGGTGTGTGCGCTGAGCAGGACGGGCACGCGGCCGTCGGGAAAATGCGAAAGGCTCATCACGCCACCAATCCCTCCGGCATCGCGACGACGACGTGCGCGTTGGTGCCGCTCATGCCGAAAGCCGACACCGCGGCGAGGCGCTCGCCGTCGACGGCGGGCCACGGAGTGTGGTCGGTGGCGAGCCGCAGTCCCTGTGCGTTCCATTCGATTTCGGCGCTGGCCTGCGCGGTGTGCAGGCTCGCCGGGATGGTGGCATGCTCGGCCGACACCAGGACCTTGGCCAGTCCCAGCGCACCGGCGGCGGCCTGGCTGTGCCCGACGTTGGATTTCACCGAACCGAGGACCGCGCCCCGACCGGGTGCGGTGGCGCCGTAGGTCTGGGCCAGCGAGGTCAATTCGGTCCGGTCCCCGAGCTTGGTTCCGGTGCCGTGCCCTTCGATCATGCCGATCTGGTCGGGCCGGGCACCGGCGAGATCGAGCGCGCGGCCGAACAGCCGCGCCTGCGCCGGTCCGCTCGGCGCGGTCAGGCCGGTGCTGTGCCCGTCCTGGTTGAGGCAGCTGGCCCGGACTTCCGCGAGCACGCGGTGACCGCCCCGCTGCGCCACCGACTTTCGTTCCAGCACGAACATGCCGGCGCCCTCGGCCCACACGGTGCCGCTGGCCTGCGCGCTGTAGGGCCGGCAGTGCCCGTCGTCCGAGAGCGCGTGCTGTTTGGCGAATTCGACGAAGTATCCCGGCGACCCCATGACGCACACCCCGCCGGCCAGCGCCATGCTGCAGTCGCCCGTGCGCAGGGCTTGTACGGCGGTGTGGAACGCGGTCAGCGCCGATGAGCACGACGTGTCGATCGTCAGCGCCGGGCCATCGAGGCCCAGCAGGTAGCCGACCCGTCCGGAGATCACCCCCAGCGACGTCCCGGTGATGAGATGGCCGCTCAGGTCGGAGTATTCGGCGAGGTCGGGGCCGTACCCGGTGCCCGAGGCGCCGATGTAGCAGCCGACGTCATGCCCGGCCAGGTCATCGGGGTTGATGCCGGCGTTCTCCAGGGCCCGCCACGTCACGCGCAGCGCGACCCGCTGCTGCGGGTCCATCGCCACCGCCTCGCGCGGCGAGATACCGAAGAACGAGGGGTCGAAAAGGGCGGCGCCGGTGAGGAATCCGCCGCGGTTGTGGATGCGCTTGAACCCGTCGCGGCGCGAGCCCGCGAGCAGGTCGCGCACCGCCCAGCCGCGGTCCTCCGGGAAGGTGCTCAGCGCCTCACGTCCGGAAGACAGCAACTGCCAATAACTTTCAGCGCTGTCCACATCGCCCGGGGCTTCCACCGCCATCCCGACGATGACCACCGGATCGTCCGCATTCATCGAGTCAGCCCGCACTGATCACTTCCGCGATCGCGTCGAGCTGGTCGTTGAGGTAGAAGTGGCCGCCGTCGAACTCGGCCAGGGTGAAGGCGCCCGACGTGTGGTTCGCCCAGCGGCTCAGCATGTCCCGGTCGATGCGATGGTCATCGCGGCCGCCGAGGGCATGGATGTCGGCGGCGATGCGGCCGCCGCCCACGTACCGGTTGAGCGCTTCGTAGTCGGCGCCCACCGCCATCAGCAGCATTTCCACGAAATCCACGTCGGCGAGCAGCCGGGGGTCGGTGCCGCCGAGATCGACCATCTCGGCGAGCATTTCGCGCGGTCCGGTGGGCAGCGGCGGCGCGTCGACCACGTCGCACGGTGCCTGGCCGGCCGATGCCCAGAGGCTGTGCACGGTCGCTCCGCTCTGTTCGGCGACGCGCGCGAACTCGAATGCCACCACCGCGCCCATGCAGTGCCCGACGAGCCGCAGCGGGCCCACGCCCGCCCAGTCACCCGCGGCGAACAGGTCGGCGGCCAGCTGCTCGACCGTCGGGTGCGCCGCATGCGCCAGCCGGTCGGCACGGCGCGGGTACTGCACGACATAGGTGTCGATGCCGTTGTCCGACAACGTGGTTGCGAGGTCCCGGTAGGCCACCGCGGCACCGCCGGCATGCGGGAAGACCACCACGGCCCCGGTGTCGCCGGAGCCGGGATAGTGCTTGATCCACGGCGCGAAGGCGCCAGTGGACTCAGGCGCGAAAGCCGTATTGATCTCGGTCATGAGACGGCCGCCGGGTCCAGCGCGGTGAGCACGTCGTCGTGGTTCATCTGAGCTATCTCCAGGTAGAGCTCGGCGACCATCTCCAGTCGCCCGCTGCCGTCCTCGCGGCCGATGAGCCGCTGCGCCAGCGCCCGCACGGTGCGGGCCGCGAAGATGTCGGGCACGCCGACGGTCGGGGTGTCCAGCCATTTGCGGATGCGCGCCACCGTGGCGGTGGCCAGCACCGAGTCGCCGCCGAGTTCGAAGAAGTCGTCTTCGACGCCTGCTTCGACTGTCAGGAGTTCCGAGACGATGGCCACGAGCGCCCGCTCGAGCATCGTTTCCGGCAGGGCCCGTCCGGCGCCCTCGGCCGACGAGACCAGAGCCGCCAGCTGTCCCGCCGCGGCCCTCCGGTCGGTCTTGCCGCCGACGGTGAACGGAATCGCCGCGACCACCTGCAGCTGCCGCGGGATCATGTGCGGCGGCACGAGTTCGGCGACGGCCGAGGTGATGCGGTCGGTGGACAGCTCCGCGTCGTCGACAGAGACCAGGGCCGCCAGCACGTCGTGCCCACGCTCCCCACCGGAGACCACACCGGCCACCGCGGCACGCACCCCCGGAACCCGCTGCAGCGCGGCCTCGACATCGCCGAGCTCGATCCGGTAGCCGCTGATCTTCACCCGGTGGTCGGCACGCCCGACGAACTCGAGGACGCCGTCCGGCCGGTAGCGCGCCAAGTCCCCTGAGCGGTACCAGGTTCGGCCCGCGTAGCGCACGAAGCGGTCAGCAGTCAGGTCCGGTCGGCCGCGGTAGCCCGAGGCGATGCCACGTCCGGTGAACCACAGTTCGCCGGCCACCCAGTCGGGGCAGTCCTGGCCCGCCTCGTTGACCACCCGGCACGCGTTGTTGGTGAACGGCACGCCGTAGGGCACCGCCGACCAGGTGTCCGGCAACTCGCCGGCCTCGAAAATGGTTGCGTGGATCGCGGTTTCGGTGGCGCCGCCGAGACCGGCGACGCGGACACCCGGGGCCTGCGCCTGCAGGTGCCGGACCATGGCGGTCCGAACCCAGTCGCCACCGGTGAGCACCACCCGCACGGTGTCCAGCCGCCCGGCACCGACCTCCACCAGCATCTCCAGCCAGCCCGGCAGGAAGTTGAGCACCGTCACGCCGTGCTCGGCGATGAGGGCGGCCCAGCGGTCCGGGTCGCGCCGGTACGGCTCATCGACGACGACGATGCTGCCGCCGGTGGCGAGCGTGGCGAACATGTCGAGCACCGACAGGTCGCACTCCAGGGTCGCGAGCGCCAGGCAGCGGTCATCCGGTCCGATACCGAAGTGCCCGTACAGGAATTCCGCGGTGTTCATCGCGGCGTCATGGGTGACCTCGACGCCCTTGGGCTCACCGGTCGAGCCCGAGGTGAACAGCACATAGGCCAGCTCGTGCGGATCGGTGGCGGCCGGGACGAATGGCCCCTCGGCGCGGCGCCCGATGCGCAGCGCCTCCGTCACGGTGAGCGACGGCTTCCACGACGGCGCCTGGTCACCGCAGTACAGCGCCATCCGAACCCCGCCGGTGGCCAGGATCTTCTCGGTGCGGTCGGCGGGCTGGTCCACGCCGATCGGTAGGTAGACGCCACCCGCGGCCAGGATGGCCAGCAGCGCGATGATCTGCTCTGCACCCTTGGGCCCGAGCACCGCGACGGTGTCCCCCGGCACGATGCCGGCGATCTGCAGCGCCGATGCGACAGCCGAAACTTCCTCGGCCAGTTCGGTATACGTCCATTGCCGGGCCTCACCGATCATGGCCGTGGCGGCCGGCCGGGCGGCAGCCGCGGCGAAGAAGCCGGTGTGCAGCGCCGCGCCGCTGGGCGCCGCGGTGCGGCTGTTGGCCGCATCGCGAACCGCGCGCTGCGCGGCAGACATGGGCTCCGGCGTGGGCGCCTCCCACGCCATGTCATCGGTGGCCAGACGCTCCAACTCGGCGATGTGCCGGGCGAACATGGCGTCGATGACGCCGTCGGGGAAGGCGTCCTCGCGCACATCCCAGTTCACCAGCACGCCACCGTTGAGCTCGGTGACCTGGGCGTCCAGCATCACCTGCGGCCCTTGCGAATTGATCCACCCGGGAGTGCCGAACGCCTCGATCACGGCCGAGCCGAACAGTTCACCGAGCCCCAGGGCACTGGTGAACACCACCGGCGCCAGTACCTGGGTGCCGCGGTGCCGGCTCAGGTCACGCAGCACCTCGAGGCCGGAATACTCGGAATGCGCAGCGGCGCCACGGAATGCGTCCTGCAGGACACCGCAGCGTGCCGTCGCGGTGGCCGCATCGGTGAGGTCGACATCGAGCAGCAGCGACGAGGTGAAGTCACCGACCAGGCGGTCGACATCGGCGTGCCGTTGATCGCGCCCGAACAGCGGCACATTCAGCAGGAAGCGCTGCCCGGCCGACCAGCAGGCCAGGGCATCGGAGAAGGACGCCGCGAGGGCCATCGCGGGCGTGATACCGCGCCGGCGGGCCGCGGCGTACAGCGCGTCCCGGACGTCCGGGGCCAGCCAGTGCCAGCGCCGGGTGGTGTGCCGCGGGTCGTCCTGCTCAGCGACCGGAACCAGTGGCAGGCGCGGCGGATCGGGCAGTTCCGGGAGCCGGTCGCCCCACCACTGCCGATCCGCGTCGGTTCGAGGATTGGGCTCCTGCGCTGATTGCACTGTGGCCATGCGGTATTCGCGGTACGTGTAGGCCAGCGGCGCCAGCTCGACACCGCCGTACAGGGCCGCGAGATCAGCCATCAGGGTGCGGTAGCTCATGGCGTCCGCGGCCTGCATGTCCAGATCGACGTGCAGGCGGGTCTTACCGTCCGGGAGCAGCGTCAGGCTCAGTTCGAAGACCTCATCGGTCAACTGTTGATGCGCCTTGCGGCGTTGCGTGGCGGCGAGCTGTTCGGCGATCTGATCCGCCGACATGTCCCGCAGGTCGGTCACCGCGACCGGGAAGTCACCGTCCTGGGGTTTGATGCGCTGCGTGCCGTCGGCCAGGAACTGCACGCGCAGCATGGGATGCCGCGCGGCCAAAGCCGTTGCGGCGGCGGTCAATCGCTCGGGATCGACGCCATGGCCGTCGAATTCGACATAGAGGTGTCCGGCGACGCCGCCCAATTGCTGGTCGTCCTCCCGGCCGATCCACATGGCGTGCTGCATCGGTGCGAGGCCGAACGGCTGATCGTGTGCCGAATCAACCTGCGGTGCAGCCACTTCCGCACGCTGCAGGCCACCTGCTGCGGACAGCAGTTCGGACCAGGCCGCGATGGTCGGCTCGGCGGCCAGCGCCGCGAAGTCGATGTCGATGCCCTGCTTCCGCCAGCGCCCGGCGAGCGACATCATCCTGATCGAGTCCAGCCCCTGGCCGATGAGGTCGGCGCCAGGGTCGAGGGTGTCGGCGGGCGCACCCAGCAGTTCGGCAACCTCCTCGCGGATGGCCTGCGAATTCACTGCCACGACGCCCACAAAACCCTCCCGAACACGTTAAAGACAGGCTGTCCTAATTTTGATTAGGCTACCCTATATTGCTGCTACCTCCATGCCTACCCCGAGGGATCCGCCGTGACGCGCACCACTGCCTCCGCCGAGGCCGACCAGCATTTGCTGAACGGATTCGTTCCGTTCCCGCACGAACGCGCCGAGCGCTACCGCCAGGCCGGCTACTGGGTCGGCAAACCGCTGGACAGCATCCTTTCCGACGCCGCGCGCCAGTGGCCGGACCGCGTCGCCGCCGTCGACCCGTCCGCGTCACATACGTTTGCTCAACTCGATCAGCTGGCATCCGAAGCGGCCGCCGGGTTCGTCGATCTCGGCATCGGAACCGGTGACCGGGTACTGCTGCAAATGCCCAATACCGCGAACTTCGCCATCGCCCTGTTCGGGCTGCTGCGCGCGGGCGCGGTGCCCGTCATGTGCCTGCCCGCCCATCGCCGCGCCGAGCTCAGCCATTTCGCCACGGTCAGCGGCGCCGTCGCCCTCGTCATCGCCGACCGGTTCGGCGGCTTCGACTACCGCGACATGGCGCGCGAGCTGGTCGCCGAGCACCCGCGCCTCCGGCAGGTGGTCGTCGACGGCGATGCCGGCGAATTCACCAGCTGGACTTCCCTTTTCGGCCACGGATCGGCAGCCGCGCCGACGATCGACACCGCGGAACCCGCCCTGCTCCTGGTGTCCGGCGGCACCACCGGGGCACCGAAGCTCATCCCCCGCACCCATGACGACTACTACTACAACGCCACCGCCAGCGCCGCGCTGTGCGAAATGACCGGCGACGACGTGTATCTGACGGTGTTGCCGGCAGCGCACAACTTCCCGCTGTCCTGCCCGGGAATGCTCGGCGCCATGTCCGTCGGCGCCAACACCGTCTTCACCACCGACCCCAGCCCGGAGTCCGCGTTCGCCACCATCGCCCGGCACCGCGTCACCGTCTGCGCTCTGGTGCCCGCGCTGGCCACCCTGTGGACGCAGGCCTGTGAGTGGGAACCGCAGCGGCCCACCACCTTGCGGCTGCTCCAGGTCGGCGGCGCCAAGCTGTCCGCACCGGACGCGGCGGCCGTCCGCGCCGCGCTCACACCCGGCCTGCAACAGGTTTTCGGCATGGCCGAAGGGCTCATCAACTACACCCGCCCCGGCGACGATCCCGAACTGCTCGACCACACCCAAGGGGCGCCGCTGTGCCCTGACGACGAATTGCGCATCGTCGACGACGAAGGCGCCGACGTGCCCGTCGGCGGCGAGGGCGAACTCCTGGTGCGCGGGCCGTACACGCTGGGCGGCTACTACCGGGCCCCGTCCGACAACGAGCGGTCGTTCAGCCCCGACGGCTTCTACCGCAGCGGCGACCGGGTGCGCCGCCGGGCCGACGGATACCTCGAGGTCACCGGACGCATCAAGGACGTCATCCACCGCGGCGGCGAGACCATCTCGGCGCTCGATCTCGAGGAACACCTGCTCACACACCCGTCGATCCGGGCCGCGGCCGCCGTCCCGGTGCCCGACCCGTACCTCGGCGAAAAGATCTGCGCGGTGGTGGTTTTCAGCGGCCCCGCCGTCAGCCTCAGCGACCTCAACGGCTACCTCGACGACCGCGGTGTCGCGGTCCACAGCCGGCCCGACACCCTGATCGCCCAGACGTCGCTGCCGGTGACCGCGGTCGGCAAGGTCGACAAGAAAGCCATCACCCGAGCGATCGCCGCCGCACCGGCCTGATCTTCCGAACACCCCAGGAGCAACCGAATGTCACAGCAAGCCGATGCCGGCATGGACGCGCCCAAGAGCCTGCGCGAGTACATCGTCAACACCGCGATCAACACCATTCCGCCACTGATCGCGTACTACGTGCTGCGCGTGTTCGACTTCGAGCCGTACCTGGCGCTGGTCGGCGCCATCATCACCGCGGCGGTGCAGGGCGCGCTGACCATGGTGCGCAAGCGGAAGGTCGAGCCCGCGAACGTCGTGGTGATCGTCGGCGCGGCGTGCTCGCTGATCATCGCGGTCACCACCAAGAACCCGCGCATCGTGCAGGCCCTCGAGCTCGTCCCGATGTCATTGCTGGTCTGGTCGTTCGCCATCAGCGGGCTTGTGCGCAAGCCGAATTCGAAGAAGATGGCGGGCGTCATCTCCCCCGCCCTCGCCGAAGCCGCCCTGCCCGAACGCGGCTGGACCGAACAGAGCATCCAGGACTGGCACCGGTTGCACACGCAGCTGTGCGTCGGGCTCGGGTTGCTCTGCGGTTTCTATCCCGTCTTCGCGCTGTACATGATCTTCAACTACCCGGTCGACATCTCGCAGTTCGTCATCGTCGCGACCGGACCCACCCTCGTGGTGCTCTGTATCGTCTTCGCGGTGGTCCGCATTCGCCGTTTCGTCGGGCAGCACGACGCTGCCGCCGACATCGCGGTGATCGCCACCGGGTCTGAGTAGTCACACTCATCCGCGCCGCCCGGCGCTCGGGCATCATCAGTTCATGCCCAGACTGTTGCCCGAATTCCGTGCCGTGATCGACGGCACCGCGCCCGACCGGGACCGGAGCATCGACGTGGCCCGGCTGGGTGCACTGCTGGTGGTGATGTTCGGCCATTGCGCGCTGTTGCTCGCCACCATCACCGCCGACGGCGTCCAGATCGGCAACACGCTGGGCGCGGTCCCCCGCCTGCAACCGGCCACCTGGGTACTCCAGGTCATGCCGTTGTTCTTCTTCGCCGGGGCCGCGGCGGGCGTGCACAGTTGGCGGGACGGGACGCCTTGGGGCACCTGGCTTTTCACCCGGGCGCAGCGGCTGTGCCGGCCGGCGCTGTGGTACCTGGCCGCCTGGACGGTCGCCTTGATCGCAGTGCGGTTCACCATGGGCGCCGAGTCCGCGGCCGCGCTGGGCAACGAGGCGGTGGCACTGCTCTGGTTCCTCGGCACCTACCTGATCGTGCTCGCATTCGTCCCCGCACTGACCCGGTTGCGGTCGGCACGTTCTGCCACGCTGGTCATCGCCGCCCTCCTGGTGGTCACGGCGCTCGGTGACTGGGCCCGGATCAGCACGCACACGTTGGCGGCGGGCGCGGCGAATCTGGTTGTGGTCTGGCTGATTCCGATGGTCATCGGTGCGGTCTACGCGCACCGATTCGTCACTTCCGGCAGAGCACTGATCGTGGCGGCCGGCGCGCTGGCCGTCCAGGTGTTGGTTGCCAGGTTCGGCCCGTACGACGTGTCACTGGTGGTCACCGGCACCGAACGCATGTCGAACGTCACCCCGCCCACGCTTCTGCTTGCCCTGCAGTGCATCTGGATGTCCAGTCTGTTCATCGCCTGCGCCGGCGCGGTCCGCCGGTGGGCCCAGCGTCCCCGCGTCTGGTACCTGATCGTGGTCGGCAACAGCGGGGCGATGACCCTGTACCTGTGGCACATTGCCGCCATCGCCATCGCAACCTTCAGCCTGCATGCGGTGGGCCTGGACGCCTATGACCCTGCGGCCCCGCACTTCTGGCGCAACATCGCGATCCGGGCGCTGGTCTTCGCGGTGGTGATGACGGTCATGTTCCTGCTGCTGTCCCCGCTCGAGCACAACCCGCTGTGGTGGTGGGATGCCCGGGTCCGGGCGACGGGACGGGCGGCGACCCTCGCCGGTGCGCTGATCTGTGCCGCCGGGGCCGCGCTCCTGCTGATGGCCAAGTACGGCCTGGGCACCACGTCGGGCTGGCTGCTGCTGGCACTGTTCACCGTCACCGTCGTCGCTGCCCGGATCAGCGCGGGACGACCGCCGGCACGCCGCGAGGCTGCGGGAACAGGCCCCGACGCGAGGATCAGTGCGCGCTGACGAACGTCACGGTCGGCGTCGGTGCGCCCTTGACCAGCGTCGGCCCCGAAGCCGACATGACGTAGGCCTCGTTGCCCGTCGGGTAGCCGCCGCCGTTGGTCGAGATGTGCACGTGCGTGTAGTGGTTGGCGTCGGGGCCGCCGTAGTCCGGCATCCGGTGGGCGGTGCCGTCCGGGAAGTAGATCGCCTGCCGCCAGATCACATGGTTCAGATCGAACTTCTGCGCGTTGGCCAGCACGTAGGCCAGGATGCGGTCCCCGAGCGCCTTGCCGGCGGACGACCCGTAGCCGGGCACCATCACGTCCAGCGCCAGACCTTCGGGGTGCCAGCGCAGCGAGTCCGGACGAACGCCGGTCATGGTGTGGATTTCCGGGAACGTCGCGCTGACGGCGCGCTCGGCGAGGATGGTGTCGACCTGCAGTCCGCGTTCGGCGGCGACACCCACCGGCAAAGCGATGGTGCGCACCATGGCGCGGGAACTCTCGGCCGCCTCGGCGACGACCAGCGAACCGGGATGCGAAGCGGCCGGCTCGGCCAGGACCACCTGCGCGCAGCAGACGTCCACTTCACTGGCAGTGGTGACCGCGTGGGTCGCGGTGCCGGCGGTGACGAACGCCGCGGCCGGCATGACGAGCGCCGCAAGAGCCACCGACCAACGGCGCCGGGCGCGCGTGTCAGTAGCTAATTCGGGCTTGTCCACCGGTGCACCATACCCCGCAGGTCACCGTTTGGTAACGGCTTCAAATTTGGCAAACTGGTAAATTTGCACCACCCAGCCGAGGAGGAACCGCGGTGACCGCCCGTCCGAGAACCGCCGCCGAGCCGTCGGTCGACACCATCGCCGACGCACTCGTCACCGCATCGCGCCTGCTCCTGGACATCACAGCCCGCGCGGTGGCGGTCGTCGACGACACGCTGACGGTTCCCCAGTTGCGTGTGCTCGCACTGCTGGCGTCACACGGTCCCACCAACCTGACCACGCTGGCCGCTCAACTCGATGTACAGCCCTCGACCATCGGCCGGATGGCCGACCGCCTGGTCACGGCCGGTCTGATCGACCGGCACAGACACCCGAGTTCGGGCCGTGAGATCGTCGTCGAACTGACGCGCCGGGGACGGGCCGTCGTGGACACCGTGAGCGCCCGGCGCCGCGCCGAGATCGCCCGCATCGTCGAGGTCATGCCACCGCGTGAGCGCATGGGCATGGCCCGCGCGCTGCACGCGTTCACCGAAGCCGGTGGCGAACCGCCTGCCGACGCCCCGGCCGGCCTGGACTTCTAGCTCAGGCTCGAGGCACCAGGTAGGGCGCGAGCGTCGTCAGCTTCTCGCAGGTCTCTTCGAACTCACGGTCCGGAGTCGACTCGGCGATGATGCCGGCGCCGGCGCGCAGCCAGGTCTGACCATCGGCCTCGTAGGCCGAGCGCAGCGTCAGCGCCGCGTCCATGCCGCCGTCGGCACTGAACATCACCACCGCACCCGAGTACAGCCCGCGCGGCGCCTCGTCGAGCCGCATGATGGCGTCGACGCTCTCGGCCTTGGGGATTCCGGAAGCCGTCACCGCCGGGAAGAGCGCCTCCAGCGCATGCATGCGGTCCATCTGGTCCGACAGCTGCCCGGACACCGTCGAACCCAGGTGCTGCACGCTGCCGCGTTCGCGCACCGTCATGAAGTCACTGACGACCGTGGTGCCCGGCTTGGCCACCTCGGCGATCTCCTCCTGTGAGCTGCGGACCGAAATGGCATGCTCGACAATCTCTTTCGAGTTCGATTCGAGGTCCTCACGGGCCGCGCGATCGTGATCCTCGCCGCGGCCGAACGCGCGGGTGCCGGCCAGCGGCTCGGTGATGACAGTGCCGTCGGCGCGCACCGCGGCGACGAGCTCGGGGCTGAAGCCGAGGGCGCGAATCCCGCCCAGCCGCAACAGGAATGACCGCACCGGGGTGTTGTTCGCCCGGCCCACCCGGTATGTCGCCGGGAAGTCGACCGCGAACGGCACCTCGAACCGGCGCGACAGGATCACCTTCTGGTAGTCGCCCGCCACGATCTCGGCGACGGCGGCGGCCACCCGCGACGGGTAGTCACTGCCGTCGACGCTCACGTCGACGGCGCGGGTGGCACCGGCTGCCGGAATACCCGACTGCAGTAGCCGATTCAGGGTCTCGGCGACCACGTCGCCGTCGCCCGACACACGTACCTCGCCGTCGGCGACGACCACCTGCGTCTGCGCGCTGAAGACCCGCGCCAGCGGGGTCGCCGCCGGCAGGCGCTGCGCCAGCCCGAACCGGTAGGCGCCGAATTCGAAAGCGACCCAACCGAACAGCCGGTCCGTCTCCAGGAGCAGCCGGTCGACCGCGTCGCCGAGCACCTCTCCGGGCCGGCCACTCCACGACCGGCGGGCGACTGCGCCGCCGGCGTCGACGATCCGCAGTTCGTCGCTGTCGAATTCGATGGCGGTGCGCACGCCGATGGCCAGCACCCACTCGCCCGAATGCTCGTAGCCGACATAGTCGTCGCCGGAGCGCTCCGGCAGCTCGGCTGCCAGTTGCGCGATCAGATCGGCCGGGGCGACGTCGGCGGGCAAAGCAATGCGCGTCACCGACGCCGCGTCGATAGCTTCAGCAGTCACGAAAGTTAATTTAGCCTAACCTCACCAAAAAAACACTGCCCGCCCCTGTGATTCAGGCCCCAGCGTCGGCTTTCGCCGCGCGCTTCGCGACCGTCCACCCACTGGCCGACGTCCGCTGCGCCCAGAAATCGGCGTAGCGGCCGCCGCGCGCCATCAGCTGGTCATGCGTGGCGGTGTCGTCCACGGTGCCGCGGTCGGACAGCACGACGATGTTGTCGGCGGCGGTCACCGTCGACAGTTTGTGCGCGATCACGATGACGGTGCTGCGGTCCGCCAGCTCGCGGATGGACGCGGCGACGTGGCGTTCGTTCTCGGGGTCCAGCGCGCTGGTGGCCTCGTCGAACAGCACCACGGGAGCGTTTTTCAGCAATGCGCGCGCGATCGAGACGCGTTGGCGTTCACCGCCGGACAACGCCGACCCCCCTTCGCCGACCCGCGTCTGCCAGCCGGCCGGCAGCCGGTCCACGACGGACTGCAGGCCGGCGGTGCGGGCCGCTTCCCGGATGTCGTCGTCGGAAGCGTTCGGCGCACCGATCCGCACGTTCTCCCACAGCGTGTCGTCGAACAGGTACACGTCCTGGAACACGAGCGACAGCTGGGCCATCAGCTCTGCCGTGCTCTGGTCCCGCACATCGACGCCACCCACCCGGACCACGCCGGCGTCCACGTCGTAGAAGCGCGCCAGCAGACGGGTGATGGTGGTCTTGCCCGAGCCCGACGGACCGACCAGCGCGGTCATGGTGCCCGGCGCCGCGACGAAGCTGACGTCCTCGAGCACGCGGCGCCCCGGATAGCTGAAGGCGACGCCGTCCAGTTCGACCTGCCCGGCCTTCGAAACCGATTGCGGTGCAGCGGGTTCCGGAAGCGCCGGGGTGTCGAGTACCGACGTGATCCGGTCCAGTTCGGCACCGGCCATCCGCATCGCGGAGCCGTATTCGGCCAGTTCCGACAGCGGCGAGGTGAACCGCGCCGCCAGACCGAGGATGGCCACCAGCGTCACCGGGTTGATCTCGCCGCCGACGGCCAGCCAGACGCCCACGGTGATGAGGCCGCCCAGCACCGCCTGCACGCCCACGCCGCTCAGCATCATGCCGGCCACCGAGGCCCACAGTGCGCGCTTGCCGACCTGCTCCTGCTCGGCCAAAGCCCCTGTCAGCGGATCGAATTCGGCCCCGGTCCGCCCGAACGCCCGCAACACCGGCTGGCAGCGCGCGAACTCGATGACCCGGGAGTTCACCTCGATCTCGGCGGCATGGGTGCGCGCCTCGGCCGACGCGATCAATGCGGCCGAGGCCCGCGTGGCGAGGATCAGGACCACGCCACCCGCCAGCGCGGCGACACCGATCCGCCAGTCGAAGACGAACAGCCCGGCCACCACGGTCAGCGCACTGGTGGTGTTGACCACCAGCGGCGTCACCAGGTGCGCACTGCTCGTACCGACGAAAGTCGTGCCCTTGACGGCGATCTGGGACACCTGGCCGACCCGCTCGCGGGTGAACCAGCCCAGCGGCAGGGTGACCATGTGGTCGCCGAGTCGGTGGTGCAGCAGCCGCATGGTGGTCAGGGCCATCCGCATCGACTGTGCCGCCTGCACGTAGTGCGCGACGGCGCTGAGCAGCACCACCACCGCCAGCACGACGAGCCAGCGGGCCGCGGCGGCATAGTCACCGTCGAACAGGGCCAGCGAGATCGGCACCAGCAGCGTCATCGAAAGCCCGTGCAGCAGGCCGTAACCGACGGCCCAGGCCAGGAAGCCGTACATCCGCCCGCGCTCGGGGCCGAGGATGCGCAGGAACCCGTTGATCATCGTCATCGCGCCGCCTCCAACTCACCGGTGGCCGTGTAGGTCTGCCACATCCGTGCGAAAGCACCTTCCCGGGAGAGCAATTCGTCGTGCCGTCCCTGTTCGACGATGCGCCCGTCGCCCAGGACGACGATGTTGTCGGCGCCCACGATCGAACCCAACCGGTGTGCGATCACCAGCACCGTCCGGCCTTCGATCAGGGTCGACAGCGCGGCCTGGATCTGCGCCTCGGAGTCCGGGTCGGCGAAGGCCGTGGCCTCGTCGAGCACCAGGATCGGGGTGTCGGCGAGCAGTGCGCGGGCGATGCTGATGCGCTGCGCCTCGCCGCCGGAGAAGTGTGCGTCCTGCCCCACCACCGAGTCATATCCGTTGGGCAGGGCCATGATCCGGTCGTGGATGTGCGCGGCGCGCGCGGCGGCGTGCACCGCGTCGTCGTCTGCACCCGCGCGGCCCAGCCGGATGTTGTCGGCCACGCTCATGCCGAGCAGCTGCACGTCCTGCAGGACGAAGCCGACGTGCCGGTACAGCACCGCCGGATCGATCTGGCGCACGTCCACGCCGCCGATGCGCACCTCACCCGCGGTGACGTCATGGAACCGCGGGACGAGCGTCGCAAGCGTGGACTTGCCACTGCCGGACGGCCCGACCAGCGCCGTGATGCTGCCGGCGGGCAGATCCAGTGAAATGTCGTGCAGCACCGGGTTGGTGCCGTCGTAGGAGAATTGGACGCCCGAGAAGTGGACCGAATTGTCCTGTGGCACTTGCGGGTTCTCGGCGATCGGCAACTCGGGGGCGGTCAGCAGCGCCGTCAGCCGGCCGGCCGCGGCGACCGCCTGGCGGCTCGCGGCGGCGGAATACCCGACGGCCAGCACCGCGGTCGGGATGGTGACGGCGACGAGCGTCGAACCCAGCACCTCGATGGGCGTCACCCAGCCGTTGCGGATGAACCACAGACCGCCCGCGAGGTTCACCAGCAGCACCACCGGCGCCTCGACGAACACCGATGACACCGCGCGCAGCCGGACCATGGGCCCGACGAACCCGGCGAAACCGTCGTTGAACTCATCGGCAGCGTCGGCGAATCGCTTGTGCGCCTTGCCGGTTTCCCCGAACGTCTTGACCACCGAGACACCGGCGATGAACTCGACGATGGTCGCGCTGATCTGCGCGATGCCCTCGTTCATCTGCGCCATGCGGGCCATCGCGCCGCGCATCAGCACGCCGTAGACCACGAGGTAGATCGGGATGGTGCCGATGGCCAGCAGCCCCAGCCGCCAGTCGAGGTACCAGCAGTACGCCAGGCCGAACGCCGGCGTGGCGAGCGCTCCGGTCTTCTCGACCGCGGCATGCGCCACCAGGTGGTGCAGTTCGCCGACGTCGTGCTGGACGGCCTTGCGCACCTCACCGGAGGATGTCGCGCCGAACCAGCCCAGCGGCAGCCGCCCGAGCGTGGCGACCAGTCGACGGCGCAACTCCGCCTGCAACTGCACGTCGGCGTGGTGGGTGAGCGTCAGCGCCAGGCCGCCGGCCAGGGTGCGCACCGCCAGGCCACCGCCGACGAAGACCGCGACGATGGTCCACACCCGCGCCGCGTCGATCGGACCACCACTCAGCAGGTACCGGCCCAGCTCGACGATGCCGATGAACGGCACCACGGTCGCGGCCGCGGCGATCAGCTGCAACAGCTGCGCCAGCGCGGTGCGGCCCCGCACCGGGGCCAGCAACTCCTTGAGCGCGACGCGGTCCTGCGCTGCCGCGAGCTTCGCCTGTTTGAGCTGCTCACGGGGCGACGGTTCTGCGTTGGTCATACGAATACCCACTCCACCCGAAGACTAAGGTTTGCCTAACCATAGCGACAGGCCGTGGGGTGCGGGCACCCGCCCGCTCCGGTTCGGTCGAGGATTCAGTCCAGGACGGTGCGTACCACGGCGTCGGCCAACAGC
This sequence comes from Mycobacterium sp. SMC-16, assembly GCF_046250085.1. Classification (NCBI taxonomy): domain Bacteria; kingdom Bacillati; phylum Actinomycetota; class Actinomycetes; order Mycobacteriales; family Mycobacteriaceae; genus Mycobacterium; species Mycobacterium sp. SMC-16. Next base: position 1,804,889 of record NZ_CP176427.1, on the reverse strand, counting down.
CGGCCGGACTCGGTCAGCACCAGACGGTCGTCGGCGACCGCCACGAGGCCGTCGGCCACGGCCCCCTGCGCGCGGTCGCGCTCGGCCGCGGTGAGCACCGCGACCGGCAAACCACTGCGCAGCCGCAACCGCAGCATGACGTCCTCGACGTGACGGGTGGCGTCGTCGAGCTCCTCGAAGTCCGCGACCGGCAGCCTGCCCTCGGCCAGCGCCTCGGCATAAGCGTTGGGGTGCTTGACATTCCACCACCGCCGGGCCCCGACGAAACCGTGCGCGCCCGGCCCGGCGCCCCACCACTGACCACCGTCCCAGTAGCCCAGGTTGTGCCGGCATTCGCCGCCGGGACGGCTCCAGTTCGACACCTCGTACCAGTCCAGGCCGGCCCGGCTCAGGTGCGTGTCCAGCAGCTCGTAGCGGGCCGCGAGCACGTCGTCGTCGGGCGCCGCGATCTCGCCGCGCCGGACCTTACGGGCCAGTGCGGTGCCGTCCTCGACGATCAGCGCGTACGCCGAGACGTGGTCGACACCGGCTTCGATCGCCGCGTCCGCGGAACGGCGCAGATCGTCGTCGGACTCCCCTGGCGTCCCGTAGATGAGATCGAGGTTGACGTGCGCGAACCCGGCCGCCAGCGCCTCGCGCGCCGCCGCCGGGGCGCGGCCTGCCGAGTGGGTGCGGTCGAGCGCCGCCAGCACGTGCGGCGCCGTCGACTGCATGCCCAGCGAAATCCGCGTGTAGCCGGCGTCCAGCAGCTCGGCGAAGAACTCGGGCGAGGTCGACTCCGGATTCGACTCGGTCGTGACCTCGGCGCCGGGATCGAGGCGGAAATTATCCCGCACCGCGTCGAGCACCGCGCGCAGCCCGGCGCCGCCGAGCAGGGACGGGGTACCGCCGCCGACGAACACCGTGTCGACCGGCAGGTCGACCTGCGCGCCGGCCATGGCGAGCTCGGTGCGCAGCGCGTTCAGCCAGCCCTCTGGGTTGGCTCCGCCCAGCTCACCGGCGGTATAGGTGTTGAAGTCGCAGTATCCGCAGCGGGTCGCACAGAACGGCACGTGGATGTAGATGCCGAACGGCCCGGTATCGCTGGTGTGGGCGTCGGTCATGGCAACCAGTGTCCCATCGCCGCCGGCGAACTTTTTGCTCGCGCAGATTCCGAATCTGGCCCGGTTAGGCCGAATGCCCTGTTCGTGGCAGAATGGCGGGGTGTCCGCCAGCCTCAACCGCACCCTCGGTTCCGCATTGGTAATGCGGCGGCATGTCGACTTCAAGCGCGTATGCAGCTGTTGCTGTCTGCCTTGATGCCTGCCTTGATGCCCCAGCTCTGACAACCAGATCTTTCAGCCGGCACAGGATCGGCAGTGCCGGACAGCCCCCGGCGTACGCGTGATCCAACGCCTGCTCTTGCACGAAGGAAATCACCCCGTGACAACAGCAAAACCCGCCAAGACCCGCGATGAAGGCCAGTGGGCGCTGGGCAGCCGCGATCCGCTGAACGCCAATGAGGTGTTCAAGCAGGAAGACGACGCGCTGAACGTGCGGCAGCGCATCCTCGACGTGTACTCCAAAGAGGGCTTCGACGCCATCACGATGGACGACCTGCGCGGCCGGTTCCGCTGGATGGGTCTGTACACGCAGCGCACCGAGGGCTACGACGGCACCTTCACCGGCGACGACAACGCCGACCTGCTGGAAGCCAAGTTCTTCATGATGCGCGTGCGCACCGACGGCAAGGCCCTGTCGGCCCAGGCCGTCCGCGCCCTCGGCCAGATTTCGATCGACTTCGCCCGCGACAGCGCCGACATCACCGACCGCGAGAACCTGCAGTACCACTGGCTGCGTATCGAGGACATCCCCGAGATCTGGCGCCGTCTCGAAGAGGTCGGCCTGCAGACCATGGAGGCCTGCGGCGACTGCCCGCGTGGCATGCTCGGCTCCCCGCTCGCGGGTGACTCGCTGGTCGAGGTCCTGGACCCGACTCCGGCGCTCAAGGAGATCGAGGAGCTGTACATCGGCAACCCCGAGTTCTCCAACCTGCCGCGCAAGTTCAAGACCGCGATCTCGGGCCTGCAGGACGTCGCCCACGAGATCAACGACGTGTCGTTCATCGGGGTGAACCACCCCGAGCACGGCCCGGGCCTGGACCTGTGGGTCGGCGGCGGTCTGTCCACCAACCCGATGCTGGCGCAGCGCGTCGGTGTCTGGGTGCCGCTGGAGGAGGTCGCCGAGGTCTGGAAGGGCGTCACCTCGATCTTCCGCGACTACGGCTACCGCCGCCTGCGTTCGAAGGCGCGGCTGAAGTTCCTGATCAAGGACTGGGGTGTCGAGAAATTCAGGGAAGTTCTCGAAACGGAATACCTGAAGCGCCCCCTCCACGACGGCCCGGCGCCCGAGCAGGTGCCGCACACCGTCGACCACGTCGGCGTGCAGAAGCTGAAGAACGGCCTCAACGCCGTCGGCGTCTCGGCCATTGCCGGTCGCGTTTCGGGCACCATCCTGACCAAGGTGGCCGACCTCATGGAGGCCGCGGGCACCGACCGGGCCAGGCTGACCGCCTACCAGAAGCTGATCATCCTCGACGTCGCCGATGACAAGCTCGACGAGCTGCGCGCCGGCCTGGATGCCCTCGGCCTGCAGTCGCAGCCGTCGCACTGGCGCCAGAACCTGATGGCCTGCACCGGCATCGAGTACTGCAAGCTGAGCTTCGCCGACACCCGTGGTCGCGCGCAGACGCTGGTGCCCGAACTCGAGGCCCGTCTCGGCGACCTCAACGCCGAGCTGGACGTGCCGGTCACCGTCAACATCAACGGTTGCCCGAACTCGTGCGCCCGCATCCAGGTCGCCGACATCGGCTTCAAGGGTCAGATGGTCGACGACGGCAACGGCCCCGAGGAAGGTTTCCAGGTGCACCTGGGCGGCAGCCTCGGCCTGGACAGCGGTTTCGGACGCAAGCTGCGTCAGCACAAGGTGCTGGCCACCGAGCTGCCGGAGTACATCGATCGTGTCGTGCGCAACTTCGTGAAACAACGCGAGGCCGGCGAGCGTTTCGCCCAGTGGGCCGTTCGGGCCGACGAAGCCGACTTGAGGTGAGCGCTGACATGACGACTGTGACCGAAACAGAGCTACGGGCACTTGCGGAGCGCGGCGCCGCGGAGCTGGCCGACGCCGGCGCCGAGGAACTGCTGCGCTGGGTCGACGAGAACTTCGGCGGCCAGTACGTCGTGGCGTCCAACATGCAGGACGCAGTCCTGGTCGAGATGGCCGCCAAGGTCCGTCCCGGCGTCGACGTCCTGTTCCTGGACACCGGTTACCACTTCGCCGAGACCATCGGCACCCGTGACGCCGTCGAGGCCGTGTACGGCGTCAACATCGTGAACGTGACCCCCGAGCAGACCGTCGCCGAACAGGACGAGCTGGTCGGCAAGGACCTGTTCGCGAGCGACGCCGCCCGGTGCTGCAACCTGCGCAAGGTACAGCCACTGTCCAAGGCGCTCAAGGGCTACTCTGCCTGGGTGACCGGCATCCGCCGGGTGGAGGCGCCGACGCGCGCCAACGCCCCCCTGATCAGTTTCGACGAGGCGTTCGGTCTGGTGAAGATCAACCCGATCGCCGCGTGGAGCGACGAGCAGATGCAGGCGTACATCGAAGCCAACGGCATTCTGGTGAATCCGCTTGTGGACGAAGGTTATCCGTCCATCGGCTGCGCCCCGTGCACCCAGAAGCCGGTCGAGGGTGCCGACCCCCGCAGCGGTCGCTGGGCCGGTCTGGCCAAGACCGAATGCGGTCTGCACGCATCCTGAGGTAGTCGTGCAACTGATCCTCACCGCGCACGGCAGTGCCGACCCGCGGTCTGCGGCGAACGCCCGCGAGGTGGCCCGAACCGTGGCCGCCCTGCGGCGCGACGTCGATGTCAAAGTGGCTTTCTGCGAACAGAATTCGCCGAATCTCCGGGATGTGCTGGCCGACTCCCCCGCCGGCGGCGTGGTGGTCCCGCTGCTGTTGGCCGACGCCTATCACGCCCGCATCGACATCCCCGAGATGATCGCCGACGCCAATCCGGCCGTGCGGCAGGCCGATGTCCTCGGCGAGGATGACCGGCTGATTCACGTGCTGAGCCAACGGCTCACGCATTCCGGGGTGTCCCGGCTGGACTCGAGCGTCGGCGTGCTGGTGACGGCCGTCGGATCGTCGTCGGCCGCGGCCAACGCGCGCACCGCCACCGTGGCCACCGGGCTGGTCGCGGGCACCCACTGGCGCGCCACGACGGCTTTCGCCACCGGTCCGCACGCCAACCTGGCCGAAGCCGCCGAGCTGCTGCTGGATCAGGGTGCGACGCGCCTGGTCATCGCACCCTGGTTCCTCGCCCACGGCACGATCACCGACCGGGTCGCCAAATTCGCTGCTGCCCAACGGATTCCGATGGCACAGCCCCTGGGCGCACACCGGCTCGTCGCCGAAACCGTGCTGGACCGCTTCGACGAGGTCGCCGCGGTTCCGCGCGCCGCCTGATCGAAGACCGTCTGAATCCCGGCAAGACCGCGGCCGCTGCCGTATGGATTGCGTATAGATCGTGGCACCGCGGCGCCGCCGCCGGTTGACTCGCAGTCATGCAAATATTCGGGACCGCTGATGTCTGACCTGCTGCAATTGCTGTCCATGATGGCGCTGCCGGCATCGGTCCTCCTGCTGTGCCGGCGGGTCAACCGCCGCAACCCGCCGTCGGGTGCAATTCGAACCTGATCACACGTCACGGCTACGTCGCCTACGATCCGGACGGTCGGCCAACGATCCGGACGAAGGAGACACCGCGCGTGGGCACACACCCCGACACCGGTCGGAAGGGGCTGGGAGCGGGCCTGGCCATCAGCGCCCTGGGCGTCGTCTTCGGCGACATCGGCACCAGCCCGATCTACACCATGCAGACGCTGTTCAATCCCGATGATCCACATCCGGTGCCGATCAGCCACGACAACATCTACGGCGTCGTCTCCCTGGTGTTCTGGTCGGTGATGCTGATCGTCACCATCACCTACGTCAGCTTGGTGATGCGCGCCGACAACGACGGTGAGGGCGGCGTCATGGCGCTGATCACCCTGGTGAAGCAGTCGTCGAACAAGCTCGGCAGGCGCACCGCGTCCTTCCTCGCCGCGCTCGGAATCCTGGGTGCCGCACTGTTTTTCGGTGACTCGATGATCACCCCGGCGATCTCGGTGCTGTCGGCCGTCGAAGGCTCGAAAACCATCGACCCCGGCCTTTCGGACTGGGTGGTGCCCATCACCGCGGTGATCATCATCGCGTTGTTCAGCGTGCAGCACCGCGGCACCGCGGTCGTCGGCCGGTTCTTCGGTCCGGTGATGATCGTGTGGTTCACCGTGATCGGCGCCTGCGGTGTCGGCGGCATCATCAGAGACCCCGAGATCCTGCGCGCGCTGAATCCGCTGTACGCGCTGAGTTTCATGGCCGGACACTTCCACATCGCGTTCTTCGCGCTGGCCGCCGTGGTGCTGTCGGTGACCGGCGCCGAGGCCCTGTACGCCGACATGGGGCATTTCGGCCGCAAACCGATCACTTTCGCGTGGCTGCTGCTGGTGTTCCCGGCGTGCATGCTGAGCTACTTCGGGCAGGGCGCGCTGCTGCTGCAGAATCCGAACGTCCACGACGCCCCGTTCTTCCTGCTGACGCCCGAATGGGGCCGGCTGCCGATGGTCCTGCTGGCCACCGCGGCGACCGTGATCGCGTCGCAGGCGGTCATCACCGGGGCGTTCTCTGTAGCGGCCCAGGCCGCGCACCTCGGCTACCTGCCGCGGCTGCGGATCCTGCACACGTCGGCGTCCACGATGGGCCAGATTTACGTGCCGTGGATCAACAGCATGCTGCTGATCGCCGTGCTGACCCTGGTCTTCGCCTTCCGCAGCTCCGCGGCACTCGGCTACGCCTACGGCATGGCGGTCACCGGGACCATCACCATCACCACGCTGTTGTTCCTCAACATCGCGCGCGCCCGGTGGAACTGGCCGCTGTGGTCCGTCGTCGCGATCGGCGCGCCGCTGCTCACCGTGGACCTGCTGTTCCTCGCCGCCAACCTCACCAAGCTGGTACACGGCGCCTGGCTGCCGTTGCTGATCGGGTTGATCGCGTTCACGGTGATGACCACGTGGCAGGACGGCCGTGCGGTGGTGACGCGGGCCCGCGACGCCGTCGAAGGCCCCCTGCGGCAGTTCGTCGAATCGATCGTCACGAGCGAGCCGCCGCTGACCCGGGTGCCGGGGACCGCGGTGTTTCTCAACCGCGGCATCGAGACCGCCCCGCTGGCCATGCGCGCCAACGTGAAGTACAACCGGATGCTGCACGAGCATGTGGTGGTGCTGTCGCTCGAGACCGCGACGGTGCCGAGGGTCGCCGACGGCGCCCGGCTGGCGGTCGACGACCTGGGCTACCGCGACGACGGCATCATCCACGTCACCGCCACCTACGGATACATGGACCGGCCCGACGTCCCCGCCGCCCTGGCGCAGCTGAACTCAGCCCAAACCGAGGGGCCGCTGGACCTGGCGGGCGCGACCTATTTCCTGTCGAAGGTCGATCTGGTGATGGGCAAGGAACCGTCGATGGCACCCTGGCGGACAAGGCTTTTCATCGGGACGTCATACATCACGTCCGACGCCGCGGCCTATTTCCAGCTGCCGTCCGACCGCACGGTGATCCTGGGCTCCCGCATCGAGGTGTGAAATACCGACCCGTGGGGCACGCGTTGTCCCAAGCAGATAGATTTTGTGATGAATGAAACCCTTGACGGAGCACCTGCGATTCAGCAGATTCGGCAGGTGCCTGCGCGGGCACCACAATTTCACCAAGCTAGCGCCGACGAGAGGTCACCGATGGGCAAGATCTACGCCAATGTCACCGAATTGGTCGGGCGCACGCCGCTGGTCCGGCTCAATCGGTTGACCGAGGGCGCCGGCGCGCAGGTCGTCGCGAAGCTGGAGTTCTACAACCCGGCGAACAGCGTGAAGGACCGCATCGGTGTGGCGATCGTCGACGCCGCGGAGCAGTCCGGTGAACTCAAGCCCGGTGGCACCATCGTGGAGGCCACGAGCGGCAACACGGGCATCGCGCTGGCGCTGGTGGGCGCGGCCCGTGGCTACAAGGTCATCCTGACCATGCCGGAGACCATGTCCCTGGAGCGGCGCGTCATGCTGCGCGCGTTCGGCGCCGAGATCGTGCTGACGCCGGGTTCCGAAGGTATGGCCGGCGCGGTCGCCAAGGCCAAGCAGATCCTCGCCGACACCCCCAACTCGGTCGCTGCCGATCAGTTCGCCAACCCGGCCAACCCCGCAATCCACGAGAAGACCACGGCCGAGGAGGTCTGGGCCGACACCGACGGTGAGGTCGACATCTTCGTCGCCGGCATCGGGACCGGCGGCACCCTGACCGGTGTCGGGCACGTCTTGAAGGAGCGCAAGACCGACGTGAAGATCGTCGGTGTCGAACCCGTCGACTCCCCCATCCTCACCGGCGGCCAGGCCGGCCCGCACAAGATTCAGGGCCTCGGCGCGAACTTCGTCCCCGAGGTGCTGGACCGCTCCGTGTACGACGAGATCATCGACGTGGCCTTCCCGGACGCCATCGACGTGGCGCGGGCGCTGGGCACCGATGAGGGCATCCTCGGCGGCATCTCTGCGGGTGCCAACGTTTGGGCAGCGCTGCAGCTGGCCAAGCGCCCCGAGAACGCCGGCAAGCTCATCGTCGTCATCGTCCCCGACTTCGGCGAGCGGTACGTCTCCACGGCGCTGTACGAGCACATCCGGGACTGACCGGACGAGCGAAGCGACGGGAAAAGAAACAAGAATGACGCTGTTCGCCGGGGCTCTTTCGACCCTCCGTGAGGACCTGGACAACGCACGCAGCCACGACCCAGCAGGACGCGGAGACTTCGAGAACGCCCTGGTGTACTCGGGCCTGCATGCCATCTGGTCGCACCGCCTGGCCCACCGGCTGTGGGCCAGGCCGGCCTGGCGCGGGCCGGCGCGGGTGCTGGCACAGGTGACCCGTTTCCTCACCGGCATCGAGATTCACCCGGGGGCCACCATCGGCCGGCGGTTCTTCATCGACCACGGCATGGGCGTGGTGATCGGCGAGACCACCGAGATCGGCGACGACGTCATGCTCTACCACGGCGTGACACTGGGCGGTCGCAGCCTCAACAAGGGCAAGCGCCACCCCACCATCGGCAACCGCGTGACCGTCGGCGCCGGCGCCAAGGTGCTCGGCCCCATCCTCATCGGCGACGACTCTGCCGTAGGCGCGAACGCCGTTGTGACACACGATGTTCCGGCGGACTCCATTGCCACCGGCATTCCGGCGATCGTGCGCCCGCGCACCGAGAAGCAGCGCGAGCCCGCCGTCGACCCGACGACCTACATCGACCCCGCGATGTACATCTGAGCTTCGGCTGGTATTCGGCCCAGTGGCGTTGACCCGGTAACCAGGGTCAACGCCACGCGCGCTTCTACGCCCTGGTTACAGGCTCAACGCAAAACACCGCGGCCGCGCAACCAGTCCGGTTGCGCGGCCGCGGTGCGTGATCCCTTGTGGCTCAGGCCCCGGCGAGGACCGCCTCAACCTCTTGCGTCTGTCCCGCGATCGGAGGGATGCGCGTGGCCCGTACGTACACGGTGTCGCCCTCGAGGAGCTGCAGCGCTTCGGCGTCGCCGCGGGTGATCTGTGCGGTGAACGGCGTGTGGTCCGCCGCGGTCGTCAGCTCGACGCGAACCTCGAAGCCAAGGACGACCACGCGGTCGACCTTGGCCCGCAGCACTCCGGTGGCCGCGACGTCGCCGTCGGCCTGGGAGATGGCCATGTCGGGGTTGCGGCCCACGCGGATGTCGTGGGGCCGCACCAGCGTCCCGTTCAGCGTCGACACCGCACCCAGGAACGACATCACGAACGGGTTGGCCGGGCTGTCGTAGACCTCGGTCGGCGACCCGACCTGCTCGATGCGACCCTTGTTGAGCACCGCGATCCGGTCGGCGACGTCGAGCGCCTCGGCCTGGTCGTGCGTGACGAGCACGGTGGTCACGTGCACCTCGTCGTGCAGGCGGCGCAGCCAGCTGCGCAGGTCGTCGCGGACCTTGGCGTCGAGGGCGCCGAACGGCTCATCGAGCAGCAGCACCTGCGGGTCGACCGCGAGGGCCCGGGCCAGCGCCATGCGCTGACGCTGACCGCCGGAGAGCTGGCTGGGGTAGCGCGTCTGGAAACCGCTGAGCCCCACCACTTCCAGCAGATCATCGACCTTGGCCTTGACCTCGGCTTTGGGCTTCTTGCGGATCTTCAGGCCGAACGCGACGTTCTCGCGGACGGTGAGGTGTTTGAACGCCGCATAGTGCTGGAAGACGAAACCGATGCCGCGCCGCTGCGGCGGCACCCCGGTGACGTCGTTGCCCTTGATGGTGATCGTGCCGGTGTCCGGGGTGTCGAGTCCGGCGATGGCCCGCAACAGCGTGGACTTACCCGACCCACTGGGGCCCAGCAGCGCGGTCAGCGAGCCCTCGGGCACGTCGAAGTCGACGTTGTCGAGGGCCGCGAAGTCGCCGTAGTGCTTGTTGGCACCGCGCACCGTGATGGCGGGCGGGCTGCCCTGCTTCTGCTCGTCACTCATGATCGGTTCTTCCTATCGAAAAGCTATTGTGCCGCCCGGGCACGCCGGGCGTCGAGGATTACCTGCACGATCAGCACGATCACCGCGACGGCCATCAGCACTGTGGACATGGCGTAGGCGCCGTATTCGGCGCCGCGGCTGTACCGGTCGGACACCAGCAGGGTCAGGGTCTGGGATTGGCCGGGCAGGTTGGAGGACACCATGATGACGGCGCCGTACTCTCCCAGCGTGCGCGCGACGGTCAGCACGACGCCGTAGGTCAGGCCCCAGCGGATGGACGGCAGCGTGATCCGCCAGAACGTCTGCCACCACTGCGCACCCAGGGTGGAGGCCGCTTCTTCCTGGTCGGTGCCGAGCTCGTGCAGCACCGGTTCGACTTCGCGGATCACGAAGGGAACCGTGACGAAGATGCTCGCCAGCACGATGCCGGGGAAGCCGAAGATGATCTTGAATCCCCAACTGTGCTCGACGAAGCCGAGCAGTCCGGCCGAGCCCCACAGCAGGATCAGGGCCACACCGACCACGACGGGCGACACCGCGAACGGCAGGTCGATCACAGCCTGCAGGACGCTCTTGCCGCGGAACCGGTTGCGGGCCAACACCAGTGCGGTCGGCACCCCGAACAGCACGTTGAGCGGCACCACGATGGCGACGACGAGCAGCGAGAGCTGCAGCGCGGAAATGGCTGCCGGCGTAGTGATCTGGGTGAAGAACTCGCCGAGGCCGGGTTGGAACGTCCGCCACAGGATCAGGCCGACGGGCACGATGACGAGCACCGTGATGTAGGCCAGCGCCACGTACCGGGCCAGGTAGCGAACCACCGGTGACAATGTCATGCGCGATCCGCCTTCGGCTTCTCGTCTGCCGTCATGCGGCCAGTTCCTGACGCTTGGCCGCCCGCGACCCGATGGCCCGCAGCACGAACAGCACGACGAACGAAATCACCAGCAGCACAATCGAGATCGCGGCCGCACCGGTACGGTCGTCGTTCTCGATCAGGGTGCGGATCCACTGCGACGACACCTCGGTCTCGCCGGGCACCGCGCCGCCGATCAGCACCACCGAACCGAATTCGCCGATGGCGCGGGAGAAGGCCAGACCCGCGCCCGACAGCAGTGACGGCAGCAGCGCCGGTAGCACCACCTTGGTGAAGATGACAAAGTTGTTGGCGCCGAGCGACGCGGCCGCCTCTTCGGTCTCCTGGTCGAGTTCGAGCAGGACCGGCTGCACCGACCGCACCACGAACGGCAGCGTGACGAACAGTAGCGCGACGCCGATGCCCCACTTGGTGTGCTGCAGATGCAGGTTCACCGGGCTGGCCGGACCGTAGAGCGCGAGCATCACGAGGCTGGCCACGATCGTGGGCAGCGCGAACGGCAGGTCGATGACGGCGTCCACCAGTCGCTTACCGACGAAGTCGTCGCGCGTCAGCACCCACGCCACCAACAACCCGAAGACCAGGTTGATGAGCGCGACGGCCGCCGACACCTCGAGCGTCACCCGGAACGAGGCGAGTGCTGAATTCGATGTGACCGCGGACCAGAAGTACCCCCAGCCGCCGCGGGCGGATTGGACCAGGATCGCGGCGAGCGGCAGCAGCACGATGACGGACAGCCAGATGCTCGCCGCGCCCACGCGCAACGACGTCGTGCCCAATGCGTTCCTCACGCCGGGGCCCGGCCCGGCCGAGTCACCATTGGACTCGGGCCGGGCCGGGACGCCGTCGAACTGAACAGTGCTTGTCATCCAGTGGCCTGCTTGTAGATCTTGGTGATGCTGCCGTTTTCCTTGTCGAACAACGCCGGATCGACGGTCTTCCATCCACCCAGGTCAGCGATGGTCCACAGCTTCTCCGGCGTCGGGAAGTCCTTGGCGAACTCAGCGGTCACGGCCGGATCGACCGGGCGGAACCCGGCCTGCGCCCACAGCTTCTGGCCGTCCGCGGTGTAGAGGAAGTTCTTCAGCGCGTTGGCCTTGTCCTGGTGCGGGCCCGACGTCACGACAGCCACCGGGTTCTCGATCTTGAAGGTCTGCGGCGGGTTGATGTGCTCGACGTCCTTGCCCTGCCGCTCGACGTTGATGGCTTCGTTCTCGTAGCTGATCAGCACGTCACCGGTGCCGTGCAGGAAGAGGTCGGTGGCTTCCCGGCCCGAACCCGGACGGGTCTTGATGTGCTCGACGACCAGCTGCCGCACGAAGTCGATGCCGGCCTGGGCGTCCTTGCCGCCGTTGCTCTTCACGGCGTACGGCGCCAGCAGGTTCCACTTGGCCGAACCCGAGCTCAGCGGACTGGGCGTGACGACCTCGACGCCCGGCTTGAGCAGGTCGTCCCAGTCCTTGATGCCCTTGGGGTTGCCCTTGCGCACGACCAGCGACACCACCGAACCGAACGGGATGCCCTTCGTGGCGTCGGCGTTCCAGTCCTTGCTGACCTTGCCGGCCTTCACCAGGCGGGTGACGTCGGGCTCCACCGAGAAGTTGACGATGTCGGCGGGGGCACCGGACTCGACCTTGCGCGACTGATCACCGGAGGCACCGTACGACGTGGTCACAGCGACACCCTTGCCCTCAGGGGTGGCGGCGAATGCCGGGATGATCTTGCTCCAGCCGGGCTCCGGCACGGCGTAGGCCACCAGGGTCAGGGTGGTGTTGGCACCCGACTGTGCACCGCCACCGCCGGCGACGTCACTCGCTCCGCCACCGCAAGCGGCGAGCACCGTGGTGCTGGCCACGACGGCAGCGACCGCGGTGGCGGGCCGCCAGTTCTTGATGATCTTGTGCATTGATGGGCCTTCCTTGCTGGTTTACGGATGGACTACCCGTCACACGGCAAGGTGATCGATCAGCACGTGGGCATAGCAGAAGCCGACGCCGATCCCGGAAACCGCGGACGGAAACGGGGTCAGCGACAACAGGCGACGTCAGCAACAGCGCGGGTACCCACGGCAATGAGGGCCAGGATGTGGCCCTCGGTTGTGCCGGACGCTGCGTACATGGCCGGAAGAATATCAGAGGCCGGCTCGTAGCCACTGCTCAGCGAGTCAGCAGCCACGTGACGATGACGAGCACCACCAGCAGCACCAGGATCAGCGTCACCCGTGACTGCGGCAGTCCGTTCACAGTGCGTCCTCCTCGACGTGGCGGGCCCGGTGCAGCAGCGTGATGGAGTAGCCCAGCGCCACGTCGAGCAGCACTGCCAGGCCATATGCGAGTGCCAGCACCACGGGCATCACGATGATCGTCTGCACCACGAACGACAGACCGGACAGCCACAGTTCGACGCCGTCCCACCAATTCAGAATGCCGTTCATCGATTCTCAGCCTACGGTGTGTGCCCTTTCGAATCGCGCTGGGTCGAATCCGCCGGGCCCCGTCAGGGCTTTCGGTGGACGGCAACCGCAGATGCAGTCGATGATGTGCGAATGGTGCTGCCACAAACGGACAAGTCGGGCCAATCCAGCGACCCAGGCCACATCCTGGCGAACGGCCACGGGATTCCTCACCTCGCCGCAGCGGGCGACGATTCACTGACCGGCGGTGCGATCTCGACCGCGGTCCGCACGCCGTTTCCGCCGATCGCGGATTACGCCTTCCTGTCCGACTGCGAGAACACCTGCCTGATCTCGTCCGCGGGCTCGGTGGAGTGGATGTGCGTGCCGCGGCCGGACTCCCCCAGCGTCTTCGGTTCGATCCTGGACCGCGGTGCCGGCCACTTCCGCCTGGCGCCCTACGGGGTGACGGTGCCGTCGGCGCGGCGCTACCTGCCGGGCTCATTGATCCTGGAGACCACCTGGCAGACGCACACGGGCTGGGCCATCGTGCGCGACGCCCTCGTGATGGGCCCGTGGCACGACATCGAGACCCGGTCCCGCACGCACCGTCGCACCCCGATGGACTGGGACGCCGAGCACATCCTGCTGCGCACCGTCCGCTGCGTCAGCGGCACCGTCGAGTTCGTCATGAGCTGCGAGCCGTCGTTCGATTACCACCGCGAGAGCGCGACGTGGGAGTACTCGGCCGCGGCCTACGGCGAGGCGATCGCGCGGGCCGGCAAGAACCCGGAGGCGCACCCGACTCTGCGGCTGACCACGAACCTGCGGATCGGCCTGGAGGGCCACGAAGCGCGGGCCCGGACGCGGCTGACCGAGGGCGACAAGGTTTTCGTCGCGCTGTCGTGGTCCAAGCACCCGTCGCCGCAGACCTTCGACGAGGCCTCCGACAAGATGTGGAAGACCAGCGAGGCCTGGCGGCAGTGGATCAACGTCGGCGACTTCCCGGACCATCCGTGGCGGTCGTACCTGCAGCGCAGCGCGCTGACGCTCAAGGGCCTGACCTACTCCCCGACCGGTGCGCTGCTGGCCGCGAGCACGACGTCGCTGCCGGAAACCCCTCACGGCGAACGGAACTGGGATTACCGGTACTCATGGATCCGGGACTCCACATTCGCACTGTGGGGTCTGTACACCCTGGGGCTGGACCGCGAGGCCGACGACTTCTTCTCGTTCATCGCCGACGTGTCCGGCGCCAACAACGGTGAGCGCCATCCCCTTCAGGTGATGTACGGCGTCGGCGGCGAACGGAGCCTGGTCGAGGAAGAACTGCACCACCTGTCCGGCTACGACTACTCGCGGCCGGTCCGGATCGGCAACGGCGCCTACAACCAGATGCAGCACGACATCTGGGGCACCATGCTCGATTCGGTGTACCTGCACGCCAAGTCCCGTGAGCAGATTCCCGAGATGCTGTGGCCGGTGCTGAAAAACCAAGTGGAAGAAGCGATCAAGCACTGGAAGGAACCCGACCGCGGCATCTGGGAGGTGCGCGGCGAGCCGCAGCACTTCACCTCCAGCAAGATCATGTGCTGGGTGGCGTTGGATCGCGGCTCGAAACTCGCTGAGCTGCAAGGGGAAAAGTCGTACGCGCAGCAATGGCGTGCCATCGCCGACGAGATCAAGGCCGACGTCCTGGCGCACGGTGTCGACAAGCGCGGTGTGCTGACCCAGCGGTACGGCGACGACGCCCTCGATGCCTCACTGCTGCTGGCAATCCTCACCCGGTTCCTGCCGGCCGACGACCCCCGGGTGCGCGCGACGGTGATGGCCATCGCCGAAGAGCTCACCGAGGAAGGTCTGGTGCTGCGCTACCGCACCGAGGAGACCGACGACGGATTGTCCGGCGAGGAAGGCACTTTCACCATCTGCTCGTTCTGGCTGGTGTCGGCGCTGGTCGAGATCGGCGAGGTGAGCCGGGCCCGGCACCTGTGCGAGAAACTGCTGTCGTTCGCCAGCCCGCTGCACCTGTACGCCGAGGAGATCGAGCCGCGCACGGGCCGGCACCTGGGCAACTTCCCGCAGGCGTTCACGCACCTGGCGTTGATCAACGCCGTCGTGCACGTCATCCGCGCCGAAGAGGAAGCCGACAGCAGCGGGGTGTTCCAGCCCGCCAACGCGCCTATGTGACAAGTGATTTGTGCACGATTTTCCGCGGACCGCGCGGAAAATCGTGCACAAATCCCACGGGCTAGAAGGTCAGCTCGAAGTCGATGACGGTCGGCGTCGGCACCGCGAGGGCGACGGGCGTCAGTCTGCTGTCGTGCGCCACCCCGGTGATCACGCGGCCGCCGAAACCGTTCTGTGCCGCAGGCACACTCGCGGTGATCGTCGCCCGGCGCGTCGCCGTCGCGGGCCGCAGGTAGACGTCGCTCCCGGGAAGCACCGGAGTGGTGATCGGCTCGCCTGCCGCGTCGACGAGGCTGCCACCCACGGCGGTGAGCGTCGCGGCGTCGGTGGCCTCGAATCGGAACGGACCCACCACATCGGCGACCACTGCGCGGTCCGCGATGAGCCGCGGCACCACCGTCAGACTCCGCGCCGCCTGGGCACCGGCCACAAGGTAGTTGTACAGCGCGACAACGCGTTCGGCGTTGCGGTAGTGGCCGGACCCATGGAGCGTGAAGGTCACGTCCTCGATGTCGACGAATGCTCCGCTGTCGGCGAGAATCTGCAACCGGTAGAAGCGGTAACCGCGGTGCTGGCGGCCCGGCCGACTGTCCGAGGCGGTGGCCCCGACCCCGATGCCCCGGCGGTGGCGCCCGTAACCGGCCGCGACGTTGAGGCCCGACGCGGCGACATCGCGCCACGACGTCCCGTCGACCGATTTCTGCAGCACCAGCGAGACGGCGGCGTCACTCGTCAGTTCGACCGTGTAGCTGCCCAATTGGGGCTCGCCGTCGAACTCGAAGGTGATGGCACCTGGTTCCGTGGTGACCGCGACCGGCACGTTGAGGGGACGGTTGTCCAGGCGCAGGCCGTTGGTGAAATGCCAGATCGCAGCCTGCGTCGCGGCGATGGCCTCGTGCTCGGCCAGGTGCGCGTCACCGCTCAGGTGGCCCGCTCCACGTACCCGGCGGCTCAACTCGACGGTGCCCAGCGTGGGGTACGAGTTGCGGATGATCCAGTCGACCTCGGCCTCGAAGGCGCGCGCCGCCACGTTGGGGACCGCCGACCAGTTCGCGGGCCGGTACTGCGACGGCCGGGTGGGGGCCACGCCGAGGAAGTCCAGCGAGTACGCATCGATGTTCGGGTTGAGCCGGATCAGGTCGGTGCGCGCCGTCGTCCCGTCGGTGAACACCACGGTGTCGACGGTCGGCGAATAGGTGCCGCCGCGGTAGCGGGTCATCCGGGTGATCTCGGCGTCCCGGCGCACGGTCCGGCGGACCGTGACGGCAGTGCGGGTGGGTGCGAGCAGAGAGGAGGAGGGCATTGCGGTGTTGCTTTCTGGAGGCTGTGAACAGCGCGTTTACGTGCACCGCCAGAAGATGGGCGGGCAGAACGCAGAGGGCCGGCGTCAGAAAATCAACAACAACAACACGGCACGACGAAGCAGCGCCGCATGGGCATGCGCAGTTCTCCGTCGTGGGTCACGCCGCCTACCATACGGCACTCACGCAGAAAAGCCACGGCCGAATTCGTCACAGCAAATCCTTTTCAACCACGCTGCGCGCTAACCCTGTGGAGGCCCCCATAAAGCCGTATCGTGGCCGCCGCATCCCCACCACGACCCGTCGGAGGTAGCCCCCATGACGTCTGCGCAGAACGAATCGCAGGCCCTCGGCGATCTCGCCGCAAGGCAGCTAGCCAATGCCACCAAGACAGTTCCGCAACTGTCGACCATCACGCCGCGATTCCTGCTGCATCTGCTGAGCTGGGTGCCGGTCGAGGCAGGTATCTACCGCGTCAACCGCGTCGTCAACCCCGAACAGGTCGCCATCGCTGCCGAGCAGGGTTCGGGCACCGAGGATCCGCTGCCCGAGACCTACGTCGACTACGAGACCAGCCCGCGCGAGTACACGCTGCGGTCCATCTCGACGCTGCTCGACGTGCACACCCGGGTGTCTGACCTCTACTCCAGCCCGCATGACCAGGTCGCCCAGCAGCTGCGCCTGACCATCGAGACCATCAAGGAACGCCAGGAGTCCGAGCTGATCAACAACCCGGAGTACGGGTTGCTGTCGCAGGTCACCCCCGAGCAGACCATCCAGACGCTGCGCGGCACCCCGACCCCCGATGACCTCGACTCCCTGATCACCAAGGTGTGGAAGACCCCCGCGTTCTTCCTGACCAACCCGCTCGGTGTGGCGGCGTTCGGCCGGGAAGCGACCCGCCGCGGCGTGCCGCCACCAGTGGTCAGCCTGTTCGGCGCCCAGTTCATCACCTGGCGCGGCATCCCGATCATCCCGTCGGACAAGGTGCCGGTCGTGGACGGCAAGACCAAGTTCATCCTGGTCCGCACCGGCGAGGAGCGACAGGGCGTGGTCGGCCTGTTCCAGCCGGGTCTGGTCGGCGAGCAGGCCCCGGGCCTGTCGGTCCGCTTCACCGGCATCAACCGGTCGGCCATCGCGTCCTACCTGGTCACGCTGTACTCGTCGCTGGCCGTGCTCACCGACGACGCGCTGGCGGTCCTCGAGGACGTCGGAGTGGACCACTTCCATGAGTACAAGTGATCTGCCGCTGAGCGAGGACGACCTGTCGGCGCTGGCCAGCCAGATCTACGCCACCAGCCTTCGCCCCGGTCCGGACAGCCCGCCGGTGACCACCCAGGTGGCGCCGCGCGGGGTGGCTCCGGATGCAACCACCGGGACGTCGGCGGCCGCCACCGCGGCCGGTCTGGCCCACCCGGGCACGCCGGGCGAGTTCGTCTCGGTGCCAGAGCTTTTCGCGCCGGCCCCGACTTCGCCTGGGCCGGAAGGGATTCCGCCGGGCACGGCGCCGGTCGCGCCGCGGGGTAACGCGGTGAGCCCGGTCGCACCGTTCGGCGGCTTGGAGGCGTTCGCGGTGCCGTCGGGTCTGGTCCCGACGGTGCCGGGGGTACTGGCGTCGGCTCCGCCGTCAGCTCCCCCGGCTCCGCGCGGCAGCGCTCCGACGTGGCCGGGCGCCGTCCCCACGGTGCCGCAGCTGAATTGGAGCGGTGCGCCGGCGCCGTCGTCAGAGGATGCCGGGAACTACTACTTCCTGCAGTCTCCGGCCGTTGCTCCCGAGCCTGTCGAACCGGTGCCGTCCATCCAGGACGACCACGAGGTCTTCGACGTCCACGCGATCCGCGCCGATTTCCCGATCCTCAAGGAGACGGTCAACGGCAAGCCGCTGATCTGGTTCGACAACGCGGCGACGACGCAGAAGCCGCAGTCGGTCATCGACCGGCTGGCGTACTTCTACGCCCACGAGAACTCGAACATCCACCGGGCCGCGCATGAGCTGGCGGCGCGGGCCACGGATGCCTACGAGGATGCCCGCGAGGCGGTCCGGCGGTTCCTCGGCGCGTCGAAGACCGAAGAGATCATCTTCGTTCGCGGCACGACCGAGGCCATCAACCTGGTGGCGCACTCGTGGGGTGGCAAGCACCTGGGCCCGGGTGACGAGATCGTCATCACCCACCTGGAGCACCACGCCAACATCGTGCCGTGGCAGCTGATCGCCAAGCAGACGGGCGCGGTCATCAAGGTCGCACCCGTCGACGATGCCGGTAACCTGCTGCTCGGTGAGTTCGAGGACCTGCTCGGTCCGCGGACGAAACTGGTTGCGGCGACGCAGGTTTCGAATGCTCTGGGCACGGTGACGCCGGTCAAGACGATCGTCGAACTGGGCCACCGTTACGGGGCGCGGGTGCTGATCGACGGTGCGCAGTCCGTCCCGCACATCCCGATCGACGTCGCCGAACTCGGTGCGGATTTCTTCGTGTTCTCCGGGCACAAGATCTTCGGGCCGACGGGCATCGGGGTGTTGTACGGGCGCGAGGACGTGCTGGCCGAAACCCCGCCCTGGCAGGGTGGCGGCAACATGATCGCCGACGTGACGCTGGAGCGCTCGGTGTTCCAGGGGCCGCCGAACAAGTTCGAGGCCGGCACCGGCAACATCGCCGATGCCGTCGGGCTCGGTGAGGCCATCCGGTACGTGGAACGCATTGGCATCGAACGGATTGCGGCCTACGAGCAGGCTCTGCTGGAATACGCCACCCCGCGGTTGGCGGCCGTTCCGGGGGTGCGGCTGGTCGGCACGGCCGACGAGAAGGCCAGCGTGCTGTCCTTCGTGTTGGCCGGGCACGAACCACTCGAGGTGGGCAAGGCGCTCAACGCCGAAGGCATCGCGGTGCGGGCCGGGCATCACTGTGCCCAGCCCATCCTGCGGCGCCTGGGACTTGAGGCGACGGTGCGTCCGTCGTTCGCGTTCTACAACACGTTCGACGAGATCGACGTGTTCATCGATGCGGTCCGCCGCATCGCGGAGGGCTCGCCCTAACCCTCACGACCAGACACGAAAACCCCCAGTTTTCCGCGGAAACTGGGGGTTTTCGCGCATCTCCGGCCAGGAATATATTGGAAGAGTGACCAGGGGCTGCGGCACCAGGTGTGACGTCACGGACCGGCGGTCTGCCGGCCCCTCCCCTCTCGTTGGGCCCACTCGTTCCCGACATCCAGGCCGCGCCTAGGGCCGTCCCCGACGCTGCGTGCGAGTCGACCGGTGCGGACGTCGTCACCGGAACATTTCCGAGAATCGGAGGGCAGGATGAAGCGCTTTCTGACATTTGGTTACGGCGTGCTGTGTTACGCGGTGTTCCTGGTCTCGTTCCTCTACGCCATCGGCTTCGTGGGCAACATCGTGGTGGCCCGCACCGTCGACCGCGGCATCAGCGCATCGATCGGCGAGGCCGTGGTGGTCAACCTGATCCTGCTCGGCCTGTTTGCCGTGCAGCACAGTGTGATGGCGCGGCCGGCGTTCAAGCGGATGTGGACGCGCTTTGTGCCGCAGGCCATCGAGCGCAGCACCTACGTGCTGATGTCGAGCCTGCTGCTGGGCTTGCTGTACTGGCAATGGCGGACCATGCCACAGGTCGTCTGGCACGTCACCGCACCGGCCGGCCGCTACGCGTTACTGACACTGTTCTGGGCCGGCTGGGCGATCGTGCTGATGTCGACGTTCATGATCAGCCACTTCGATCTGTTCGGGCTGCGGCAGGTGTATCTCGCGTGGCGCGGAGAGCCCTACCGCGACTTGGCATTTCGGACCACGCTGTTCTACCGCGTGGTCCGGCATCCGATCATGGTCGGCTTCATCGTGGCGTTCTGGGCCACGCCGACGATGACTGCGGGGCACTTGATGTTCGCGCTCGCCACGACCGGGTACATCCTGATCGCGATCCAGCTCGAGGAGCACGACCTGGTCGCCGGCCTCGGAGCCCCGTATCAGGACTACCGTGCCGAGGTGCCGATGCTGATCCCGGGGCTGCACCCGCACCAGCACTCGGCAGGACCGCGCCACGCGGTCTGACCCCACGGCGACGGGCCGCCTAATTGCCTTGTCCCCCACGACCCAGCGCGGCGAAATCGGGCACCGGGTCGGTGCCGTTGATGAGGTGATCGCCGAGGATGCGCGCCTTGTACACCCGCGGGTTGTGTGAGGCCAGCGTGCGGGCGTTGCGCCAATGCCGGTCCAGCCCCCGCTCTTCGGACACCCCGGATGCGCCGAGCGCGTCGAAGATCGTCGTGGTGGCGCGCAGGGCGGCCGCGATGATCACGAGTTGTGCCTGGGACACAGCGACTTCGGCCGCGATCAGCCGCCGTCGGGCGCCGTCGTCATCGCCGGCGATCCGGTCCAGCGCCTCGGCGGCCTTGGCGAGCGCGGCCTCCGCGGCGAACGCGTCAGCGGACACCTCGCCGATGACGGCGAGCAGCTGGGCGTCGTCGGAGGGCACCGCGGTCAGCCCCTGGGGGTAGTTGCGCTTGCGGCCGATCAGCGCCGCCGACCCGTCCCGCAGCGCCGCCCGGGTGATTCCGGTCAGCACCGACAACATCGCCGTCTGGTAGAAGTGCCCTTGATAGGCGAACCGCTCGGTGGCCGGGAACACGTCGCCGCGTTCGGCCCGCACCCGCTCATAACGGGCGGTCCCGCTGGCCGTGGTGCGCTGGCCGAATCCGTCCCAATTGTCGACCAGAGTGACCCCCGGACCGTCGGCGCGCACCAGTGCGGTGAGCAGTTCGCCGTCGTCACCGCGGCCGAGCACATCGAGCCAGTCGGCGTAAAGACTGCCGGTGGCGTAGAACTTCGTGCCCGTCACCCGGTAGTGATCCGCTTCGGTGACGACGGTGGAGACCAGGTTGGCGAGCGTGACGTTGTTGGCTTCCGTCCAGCCGCCGCCGACGAACTCGCCGGCCCGGAACCGATTGATCCAGACGTCGTTGGTGTCCGAAACCGGTGCGTTCAGGCGGTCTTCGACGAAGGCCAGATGGTTGCGCCAGATGTGCGCGACGTTGGCATCGGCCTCACCGAGGTCGGCGAGGAGCAGGAAGACCTGCTGCAGTGAGGCCCCGAAACCGCCGCGGTCCACCGGGATTCGCAACGTGCCGAACCCCGCCTCGTTGAGCAGGCTCACCTGCTCGTGCGGGAAGGTACGGGTGCGTTCGCGTTCCAGGTTGGCCTCGGCGATCTTGGCGAAGGCCGGTGCGAAGTGCGCCCGCAGTTCGCCGAGGTCGGCGGTGGCGGTCTGCAGATAGGTTGTGGCGGAGTTCATTTGGCGCCCCCTTCGGCGTCGATGCGGTACGCGGGCTGGTGTTCGACCGCGACGTACCCCAGTCGGGCATACAGCAGATGCGCGTTGCTCGCGTTGTTGATGTCGGTGCCCAATGACGCGATCGACAGCCCGCGCCGCAGCGCAGCGAGCCAGCTCTTGCGGAGCAGGAACTCACCGATACCGCGTTTGCGTTGATCCGCGCGCACGCCGATGTAGTCGGTGTGCGCGCTGCGCTCCTCACCGCCGCCGGTCAGGTGGGTGTAGGTCGACCCCAGCACATACCCGACCACCTCGCCCGCGTCGTCGACCACCGCGCTACTGAAATCCGGTGTGAAGGAACGGCTCTCGATGTGATGGGCAAAGGCTTCCGGCGTCTTCGACATGTTGCCGAAGTGTTCGAGGAACGTGTCGAACTGCAGGGTGCGCACCTGCTCGGTCAGGCCCAGCTCGATCACCTCCGGCCAGCTCAACAACGTGAGGCCGGGCAACGTCAGCGCCTGCAGATCGTCGATGTCTTCGGCATCGAGGGGCTTGCGGGTCCTGATGAAGCGGCCTTCCTCGGTGGCGCCGAGCCGGATGAGGGCTTCGAGGGCGGTCCGCTGCGTGGGCCCGATGAAGCTGCGCAGGAACGCTTTCGGTACCCCGGCGGATTCCCGTGCGAACCTGGCGACCACCGCCGCAACGGTGTCGTCGACGATGGGCCGTGCTGTGGCCGGGTCGAAGACGAAGTCGGCCAGGAACTCCGGCGCCTGCCCGTGCGGCTCATGCAGCGCCGCGTAGCCCCGTACGTGCTGCGCTTCGTCGCGCACGACCAGCAGCGCGTCGGGAAGAGTGTCGTCGAATTGTTCGGCGACATCGCGGGAGTCGGCCGCGAACTTCCGGCCGGCGATGCCGACGGTGGTGGCCAGAAAGTCGGCGATCAGTGCGTGATCGATAGGTGTCGCCGGCGTCACCGTCCAGCTGGTGACGTCGCGTTCTGCGGCCAGTGTCATGGTGCGACGGGCTCCTTGTCTCGTTGGGCCTCAGTGTCCTTGTCGGCACTTTCCTCATCGGTCTTCGCCTCATCGGCACTCGGCTGCGGGGCCCCGTGATCGAGCACCTCGAGGATGCCCGCGTCGATAAGCCGCTGCTGCTCGGCTTCGGACAGCGTCTGAATGCTGCCGATCCGGCGTGCGACCTCTGGCTTGGCACGCTTGAGATACCAGTACCAGGCCAGCCCGGCCAGCAGGATGCCCCCGTAGATCAGTGGCAGGATGTTGAACGGGAACTTGGGCGCGGGATAGAAATTGCTGAAGATGACGTATCCGATGGCCAGCGCCGCGGCCACCGAGACGGCCAGTCGCAGTGGCGTCAGCGCCCGAATCTTGTACAGCCAGATCGGCGTTGCGACGACGACCAGCAGATAGCTGACGAGGAAGCCCCAGTTGGCCACGAAAGCGCCGTAGACGTCGAACACCACGCGGCCGGCCGAGCTCACGGTGGCCACGACGGAGAAGACGAAGGACAGCACGCCGATGAAGGCGATGCCGACCCACGGCGTCTTGTACCTGGGATGCACCTTGGTCAATGCGGCCGGCAGCGCACCCTCGTGGGCGAAGGTGAACAGCGACCGCGCCGCGGCGGTGGTCACGGCGGTGACGAATACGACGAACGCGATCGCCACGGTTCCGCTGACAATCTGGTTCACCCAGTGCACGCCGGTAGAGTCCGCGAGCTGCGGCAGGATCGCCTTGTCACCGTCGATCGAGTTGAAGTGCAGGATCTGCGGATAGGTCGACACAACGTAGAGCACGCCCAGCAGCAGCACCACCCGCAGCAGCGAGCGGGCGATATTGCGGTGTGCGTCTTTGGCTTCCGCGCCGAGAGACGCGACACTCTCGAAGCCGGCGTATGAACCGACGGCGGATACCGCGGCGATGAAGGTGGTGCTGCTGCCAAGGTGTGCCGGGTTCCACTGCTCCCAATCGACGCGGAAACCGTAGCCCACGTACGCGGCGACGATGATCACCAGAATCGACGCGATCGCGATCAGTTCAAAAACCAGCTCGTACTTCGCGGCGATCGAGACGCCACGGAAGGGCAGATAGGTCGCCACGCCGACGATGATCACCACCAGCAGGAGACGGAACCACGTTGCCTGCGAACCCAATCCGATTGATTCCAGGAACGAGTCGAGGTAGACGACACCGCCGAGGGTTCCCGTGGTGGCGAAACCGATGTAACCGATCAGCAGGCTGAATCCGGCGGCATACGCGAAGCCGGGTCCGAGTCCGTTACCGGCATAGGTGCCCAGCGACCCGGAGGACACCGTGCGCTTGGCCTGGAAACTGATGGTCGTTGCGATCAGCACGGTGATGCCCAGGCCGACGAGCACTGCCCACGTCGCGCCCTTACCGGCGGCCACGAACAGCGCGAACGGGACGGATGCCAGCGCGACGCTGGGCGCCGCGGCGGCCAAGCCCTGCGCGAAGACCCCCCAGAATCCCAATGCGTCGCTCTGCAGCCCATGGCCTTGTGCGGAGGCCAGCCCGCGACCGGCCAGCTCTATGCGATTCGGTGTGGACACGAGCGCCCGCCTTTCCACCGTACGGATCGCGTAATGCTTTGCCGCACAGTTCTTTACCGGATGATTTTGTTGTTGTTCACCTTGCCGGATGAGCACTCGAACCGGCAGCGATCAAATCGACGGGATTCTTTGACGGCGGAAGGCGGCGCCCGGATGATCGTCGGGCAGGAGCGCGGAACCGCCGAAGATCTGTTGCCGCAATGTGCCCGACTGACCGGCTTCCCGCGCCCGTCCACGCTTGCGCAGTTCGGGAATGAGGTATTCGGCAACATCGGCGAAGCTGCCCGGCGTGACGTGATACGCGATGTTGAACCCGTCGACGCCGGCGCGCTCCGCGTACTGCTCCAGGTCGTCGGCGACGGTTCGGCCCGAGCCGACGAACAGTGCGCCGCCGAAACCGCCGAGCCCACCGGCGTAGTCGCGCAACGTAAGACGTTGGCGGGCACCGGGATCGGCGACGGCAGCCAGGATCGACCGGCTCGCGTCGGTATCGAACTGTTCGATCGGCCGGTCCACGCCGTAGCCGGACCAGTCGACACCCGACAGCGCTGACAGCAGCACCAGACCAGCTTCGAGATCGTGATAGCCCGCCAGTTCGTCGGCCTTCGCCCGTGCGGCGGCATCGGTGCTGTCGGTGACGACCTCGACCGAGGTCAGAAACTTGATGGCGTCCGGACGCCGCCCGTATTGCACTGCGCGGCGCCGGATGTCGGCGATGTTGGCGCGCAGCACATCCGGTCTGGGATCGCTGGCGAACACCAACTCGGCATTACGTGCCGCGAATTCCCTTCCCGCCGGCGATGTTCCAGCCTGGAACAGGACGGGAGTCCGTTGCGGGGACGGTTCGACCAGATGGGCGCCCGGCACGCTGAAGTAGCGGCCCTGATGCCCGATGGGATGGACCTTGCCGGCGTCGGTGTAGACGCCGCGGTCACGGTCGCGCAGCACCGCTCCGGGCTCCCAAGACCCCTCCCACAACTTGTAGGTGACCTCGAGGAATTCTTGAGCCATGGCGTACCGCTCGTCGTGCGGAATCTGGCGGTCGCGTCCGATGATGCTGCGGGCGGCGCTGTCCAGCAGCGAGGTGACGATGTTCCACCCGATCCGGCCACCCGTGAGGTGGTCGAGCGTACTGAACTTGCGCGCCAGCAGGTACGGACTCTCGTACGTGGTGGACACGGTGATACCGAACCCGAGATGTTCGGTGGCGGCCGCCATCGCCGACACCGCAAGCAAGGGATCGGTGACGGGCGTCTGCACCGCGCCGGTCAGGGCCGCCTCCGCGCTGCCGCCGAAGACATCCAGCTGGCCGACCGCATCCGCGATGAAAAGCAGGTCGAAGCCACCGACATCCAGCAGCTGCGCGAGTTCCACCCAATACCGGAGGTCGGTATACCGCGACGTCTGATCCTGCGGGTGCCGCCACATCCCGAAGTTGCCGTGCGACACCGTCGACATCGTGAAACCGGCCAGGACGAAGGGCTCTGTCATCGGGCCTCCGATGACAGCTGCGCCGGGGCACGACTCGGGACCTCCAGACCGAGGTGTGATCGCAACGTCGTGCCCGCGTATTCGTGGCGGAACAGGCCGCGCTTGCGCAGCACCGGCACCACCTGATCGACGAACAACTCGGCCTGACCGGGCAATCCCGAATCACGAAGGACGAAACCGTCTGCGGCGCCTTGCGTGAACCATTCCTCGATCTCGTCGGCGATCTGTTCCGGTGTGCCTACCACCCCCGCGCCCCAGCCGTTGACGGTGCGATACAAGAAGTCCCGCACCGTCGGGCTTTCCGCGGCCAGAGCGCGATATCCGGCCAGCGCGGTCTGATGGGTCTCGGTGGAATCGGGAAATGCCGATGCGGGTACCGGCCCATCGAGGTCGGCGCCGGTGACGTCGACTTCGACCTCGAGCAACCAGGCGGCCTGATATTCGGGACTGAAGTACTCGTACTCATCACGTTCGGCGCGGCGCGCCTCGTCGTCGGTCGAGCCGATGACATAGCGGAACGACGGGGTGATCAACGGTGGCGTGCCACGTCCGAGACGCTGCGCCTCCTGGTGGATCTGGCGATAGAACTCCTGCGCCCTGGCGCGGTTGCCGTGACTGGTGAAGATCACCTCGGCGTGCTCGGCGGCGAAAGTCCTTCCGGTGGTTGAAGCTCCGGCCTGGAAGATGACCGGCTGCCCCTGCGCCGAGCGGGAGGCACCGAGCGGGCCCGTCACGTCGAAGTACTTACCGTGATGGTCTGCGGGGCGAATCTTGGTGACGTCGTGGAACACTCCCGCGGTCCGGTCCTCGACGATCGTGTCCTCGCCCCAGCCATCCCACAGCTTGCGAACCACATCGAGCGCCTCTTCGGCGATCGCGTAGCGCTCGTCGTGATCGACCACGCCCTGCGCGCTGAAGTTGTCGGCAGCCGCCCGGGCAAAGCTGGTCACCAGGTTCCAGCCGGCCCGCCCACCACTGAGGTGATCGAGCGAAAGCAGTTGCCGCGCAAGGTGAAAAGGATGCTGCAGCGTCGCCGAGCCGGTGACCACCAGACCGATGTGGTCGGTCACCGACGACAGCGCGGCCGTCGCGGTCAGCGGTTCGAAGTCCTCGGGAATCTTGTAGGCCCACGTGGCCGGTGGCCCGTAGTTCAGCCCGTCAGCGAAGAACAGCGCGTCGAAGGTCCCCGCCTCCGCCAGCTGCGCGTGCTCGATGAGCCGGCGACGCACGCCGGCGGTGCTGTTGTCCGCGTCAGGGTGCCGCCATGGTCCGGCGGATCGGGTGTTGCCGAAGGCGAGGAGGTGAAGTTCTTTCGACACACCGAGCAAGGTAGGACTCGGCGTGCCCGGTACATAGCGTTGCGCTCAGAACGATGCAATGGGAACAAATCCGCAGGCGCAACGCGCGATTTGTGCACGATTTTCCGCGGCCGGCGCGGAAAATCGTGCACAAATCCCTACTTCTTAGGCTTGTCACCCGCCGCGTCGGTCGACAGTGCGGCGACGAAGGCCTCCTGCGGAACCTCAACCCGGCCAATGGTTTTCATGCGCTTCTTGCCCTCCTTCTGCTTCTCGAGCAGCTTGCGCTTACGGGTGATGTCACCGCCGTAGCACTTGGAGAGCACGTCCTTGCGGATGGCCCGAATGTTCTCGCGCGCAATGATTCTCGAGCCGATGGCAGCCTGCACGGGCACCTCGAACTGCTGACGCGGGATCAGCTCCTTGAGCTTGGTCGTCATCTTGTTGCCGTAGGCCGACGCGCCGTCCTTGTGCACGATGGCACTGAACGCGTCGACAGCCTCGCCCTGCAGCAGGATGTCGACCTTCACCAGGTCGGCTTCCTGCTCGCCGGCCTCTTCGTAATCCAGCGACGCGTAGCCACGGGTGCGCGACTTCAGCGAGTCGAAGAAGTCGAAGATGATCTCGCCGAGCGGCATGATGTACCGCAATTCGACGCGTTCCGGCGACAGATAATCCATGCCCTGCAGCTCACCGCGGCGGGACTGGCACAGCTCCATGATGGTGCCGATGAACTCGCTGGGCGCGATCACCGTCGTCTTCACGATGGGCTCATGAACGGCGCGGACCTTGCCCTCGGGCCAGATCGACGGGTTGGTGACGATCAGCTCGGTGTTGTCTTCCTTCTCCACCCGGTACACCACGTTGGGCGAGGTCGAGATCAGGTCCAGGTTGAACTCGCGCTCCAGGCGCTCGCGGGTGATCTCCATGTGGAGCAGGCCCAGGAAGCCACAACGGAAGCCGAAGCCAAGGGCCACAGACGTTTCCGGCTCGTAGGTCAGCGCGGCGTCGTTGAGCTGAAGCTTGTCGAGCGCCTCGCGCAGGTTGGGGTAGTCCGAGCCGTCCACCGGGTACAGGCCCGAATAGACCATCGGCTTCGGCTCGCGGTAGCCCGTCAGCGCTTCGGTGGCGCCCTTGCGGGCCGTCGTCACCGTGTCACCGACCTTGGACTGACGGACGTCCTTCACACCGGTGATGAGGTAGCCCACCTCGCCGACGCCCAATCCCTCCGACGCCTTGGGCTCCGGCGACACGATGCCGACCTCGAGCAGTTCGTGGGTGGCACCGGTGGACATCATGGCGATCTTCTCGCGCGGGACGATCTTGCCGTCCACGACGCGGACGTAGGTGACCACGCCGCGGTAGATGTCGTAGACCGAGTCGAAGATCATCGCGCGGGTGGGGGCATCCGGGTCGCCGGTCGGCGCGGGGACCAGCCGGACCACCTCGTCGAGCAGTTCCTTCACACCTGCACCGGTCTTGCCCGATACCCGCAACACGTCGGTCGGCTCGCAGCCGATGATGTGCGCGATCTCGCCCGCGTAGCGGTCCGGGTCGGCGGCCGGCAGGTCGATCTTGTTGAGCACCGGAATGATGGTCAGTCCGCGGTCCAGCGCCAGGTACAGGTTGGCCAGGGTCTGCGCCTCGATGCCCTGCGCGGCGTCGACCAGCAGCACGGCGCCCTCACAGGCCTCCAGCGCGCGCGACACCTCGTAGGTGAAGTCGACGTGGCCCGGGGTGTCGATCAGGTGCAGGACGTAGTCCTCAGTCGAGCCGCCTGCCGTGACACTCCAAGGCAGACGGACATTCTGCGCCTTGATCGTGATACCGCGCTCACGCTCGATGTCCATGCGGTCCAGGTACTGCGCGCGCATCGACCGGTCGTCGACGACGCCGGTGAGCTGCAGCATGCGGTCGGCCAGGGTGGACTTGCCGTGGTCGATATGGGCGATGATGCAGAAGTTCCGAATCTGCGCCGGCGCAGTGAACGTCTTGTCGGCGAAACTGCTGATGGGAATCTCCTGGTGACGATGGGTCTGCGCGTATGACGCGCAGCTACCAGGGTATCTAGCCAGGACCCCGGCGACTAAATCGCGGCCCGGAAACTCCCCTATGCTCGATGGCATGGCGTCGCAGTGGAGGACGTTCCAGCGTCTGGCGGAACAACTGGTGTTCAACGAGGCGCCCAAGCTCATCCGCACCTTGCAGCAGCCTGACGGGCTGCAGCGGACCATCCAGCAGGGCATCCGGTTCGGCATCGAGGTGGGCCTGACGGCGCTCGGTGCGGTTCCGGCGGAGCAGCAGGCGGCCATCACCGCCGGTCGCCCGGTCACCGAGAACATCGTCCCCACCGCACACCGCGCCCGTCGCATCGTCTACTCGCCTGACCTGGACGGCCAGGCCGACCCGGGCGAGATCGTCTGGACCTGGGTCGTCTACGAGGACGACCCGACGCGCGGCAAGGACCGGCCGGTGCTGGTCGTCGGCCGCGATCGCAACACCTTGCTGGGGCTGATGTTGTCCAGCCAGGACCGCCACCAGGGCGACCCCGACTGGGTGGGCATCGGATCAGGCAGCTGGGACTACGAGGGACGCGCCAGCTGGGTGCGCCTCGACCGCGTGCTCGACGTGCCGGAGGAAGGCATCCGCCGCGAAGGCGCGATCCTCGAGCGCGAGAAGTTCGAGATCATCGCCGCCCGCCTCCGCGCCACCTACTCCTGGCGCTAGCTCCCACTTCCCGCTAGCCCCCACTTCCCGCGAGCGGCCGTGTTTGTACGGCAACACGCCGCTTCTTGCGTGCACTTCGGGGCCGCTCGCGCCCGACGAGCGGGCGTTGAACGCGCACCTACCGCGGCTGCCGCCACATCGGAATCAGGCTCGGCCCGCCGTTCGGCAGCACCATCTCGCCGGTGACCTCGAACCCGAACCGCTCGTAGTAGGGCACGTTCACCGGGTTGCTCGACTCCAGATAGGCCGGGGCGTGTTCCGCGTCGACGCGGTCCAGCCGGGACCGCATCAGCGCTTGCCCGAACCCGCCGCCGCGCACCGTCGGGTCGCTACCGATAACGGCGAGGTACCAGTGTGGCTCCTCTGGATGGTGCTTCTTCATCAACTCCGCGGCCGCCTGTCCGCGCAACACGGCGGTGCCCAATGTCCACAGCATGATCGGCCCGGTCCGCAGCTCGTCGCCGCGCGTCTGCTGCCACTTGCCCGGCGGATCCCACAACGCCGCGGCCCCGATACCGTCCGCCGACGAGGCGATCTCGACACCGCCGCGGTCCAGATGCTGGTGCTTGGTGAGGGCCGCGAAGAGGCGCGGCAGCCGGCGGCGGCGCGCCTGAGCGTCGGGCATCATCCACTTCATCACCGGGTCGTCGGCGAAGGCGCGGGCAAGGGTCTGCGACAAGTCGCCGATGTCGGCACGCGTGGCCGCCCGGGTCTGAATTTCACGCATGCCGCCAGCTTGCCGTGAACTGCCACGCCCCGCCCGGATCTCCGAACAGTCTGCGGCCGCTCGGCGCTGACGAGCGGCCCTAAATTGCACGCGGATACCGGCGTGTCGCGGTACAAACTCCCCCGCAAGCGGGAGGTGCCCCCAGGCCGGCTCGCGGGAAATTAACCGCCCTGGGTGATGTAGTCCTGCAGGTGCTGCTGCTCGGTCTCGAGCTCTTCCATCCGGGTCTTGACCACGTCGCCGATGCTGACGATGCCGGCCAGCCGGCCGTCGTCGAGGACGGGCACGTGCCGGACCCGGTTCTGGGTCATCAGCACCACGAGGTGGTCGACGGTGTCCTGCGGCGTACAGGTCGCCAGAACGGTGGTCATGATCTCCGAAACCGGCTGGCCCAGTAGGCCACCGCCGCGCTTGTGCAGCTCGCGCACGACGTCGCGCTCGGACACGATGCCGGCCAATCCGTCGGCCCCGACGACCACCATGGCACCGATGTTCAGCGCGGCGAGGCTGGCCAGTAGTTGCGACACCGTGGTCTCCGGGGCGATGGTCGCTACCGCCGCACCCTTGTTGCTCAGTACGTCCGCGATCCGCATCGCCCGCCTCCGATCGTGATCCACCTCACATCCATGGTAGTCGGCGGCGGACAGTGCGCGGCGAAAGTCAAGCGAGCCGGGTGATTTCCACGACGACATCCAGGTCGGTGGAACCCTCGCCCGAGTAGATGCCCTTCAGCGGGGTGACGTCCGAATAGTCCCGCCCCACCGCGACCGTCACGTACTGCTCGTTGATCTCGACGTCGTTGGTCGGGTCGTAGTCCCACCAGCCGCCGGTCCAGGCCTGCACCCAGGCGTGGCTCTGGCCTTCGATGGTGTCACCGACCTCGGCCCGGCGCTGCGGGTGCAGGTAGCCGGACACGTACCGGGCCGGAATCCCCATGCTGCGCAACAAGATCAGCGTCAGGTGCGCGAAGTCCTGACAGACACCCTTGCCTTCGCGCAGCGCATCCAGCCCGGACGAGTGCACACCGGTGGTGCCGGGCACGTAGTCGAGTTCGGTGTTGACCCAGTTCGCCGCGGCGATCACGGCTTCCTGCGGGTCGTAGTACTTCATGATCCGCTGGCCGACGCGCTGCAGCCGCTTGCTGACCGGCGTGTAGCCGGTCGGGACGAGCAGTTCGTCGAACCGGTCGCGCACGCCGGCACCCGCCAGGTCGTCCCAGGTGACCAGTTCCGCGGGCATCTCGCCCTTGTCGGTCTCGACGACCGAGGACGACGTCACCTCCAACTCGGTGTGCGGCGCATGCAGATCGAAGGCCGTCACCGCGGTGCCCCAGTAGTCGATGTACCGGTACGACCGGGTGGCCGGCGTCGTCTCGACACGGTTGAGGACGACGTTCTGCCGCGAGTCCGAGCGCGGCGTCAACCTGGCCTCGTTGAACGACGCCGTCACCGCCGACTTGTAGGCATACCCGGTGGCATGGACAACTCTGAGCCGCCACATATCAGATCTCACCTTCTTCGATAACCGACACCGCGTGGCCCGCGTCCGTCCAGGCGACCCACGGCGCCGCGTGAAAGTACTCCAGCGCCAACGCTTCTCCGATTTCCCGGCAGCTGCGCTGCAAGCCCGCCAGGCGATCCTCCAGCGAGTCCAGCAGCAGGCCCGGCTGCAGGAACTCCAGCTCACTGCGCGCGCGGCCGAGGAGTCGCTGGGCCTCACCGGTGGCGCCGATGCGGTCGTGCGGCCGGTTGTGCAGCTCGTCGAGATGCCGCTCGGCCAGCCGCAGCGAATAGAACACCGACCGCGGAAACAGCCTGTCCAGCAACATGAATTCGACGACCCGCCCGGCGTCGAGCACCCCGCGGTAGGTGCGCAGGTAGGTGTCGTGGGCACCGGCCGAGCGCAGCACCGTCACCCACGCCGGCGACGACGCACTGTCACCGACGCGGGCCAGCAGCAGGCGCACCGTCATGTCGACGCGCTCGATCGCCCGGCCCAGCATCATGAAGCGGTAGCCGTCGTCGCGCGACAGCGTCGAGTCGGCCAGGCCCGCGAACATCGCGGCGCGGCCTTCCACGAAGCTCAGGAACTCGTGCGGCCCAAGCCTTCTGGCGGCCCGCTCGCGCTCAGAGAGGGCGTTGTAGGTCGTGTTGAGGCACTCCCACATCTCGGTGGACGTGACTTCCCGTGCCCCACGGGCATTCTCGCGAGCCGCCGAGATCGACTCGACAATCGAATTCTGCGCATCACCGCGGCCGAACGCGACCAGGTCGGTCAACGACCACATGTCCAGCGGCGCCGCAGGCGGCTCGATCCCCAGGACCCGCAGCAGCGTTCGGGACGCCACGTCGGGGTCGACGCTCGAGTCCTCCAACAGCTGGTGCACCGTGACGTCCAGGATGCGGGCGGTGTCGTCGGCCCGCTCGACGTAGCGGCCGATCCAGTACAGCGATTCCGCGTTGCGCGCCAACATCAGTACATCACCGCCTGTTGCTGTTGCTGCTGCTGTTGATGGGCAGTTTGGACGGCCTGCTGTGGGGGCCCCTCGTCGGCGGCCTGGCCGGCCGACGGCAGCGAGCGCACGACTTCGGCGGCCGCCAGCTCGTGGTCGGCGGTCGAGGCCCGCGACGCCAGCACCCAGGTGTCCTTCGATCCCCCGCCCTGGCTGGAGTTCACCACCAGCGAGCCCTCCGGCAGCGCGACGCGCGTCAGGCCGCCGGGCAGCACCCACACGTCGTCACCGTCGTTGACCGCGAACGGCCGCAGATCGACGTGCCGCGGGGCCAGCTTGTCGCCGATCCGCGTCGGCACCGTCGACAGTTGCACCACCGGTTGGGCGATCCACCCGCGCGGGTCGGCGCGCACCTTCTTCGAGATCGCCGCGATCTCCTTCTCGGAGGCGTCCGGCCCGAAGACGATGCCGTAGCCGCCCGAGCCCTCGACCGGCTTGATGACGAGCTCGCGGATGCGGTCGAGTACTTCCTCGCATTCGTCCTCGAGCCAACAGCGGTAGGTGTCGACGTTCGCCAGCAGCGGCTTCTCGCCGAGGTAGTACTCGATGATGGTCGGCACGTAGGTGTAGACGAGCTTGTCGTCACCGACGCCGTTGCCCACCGCGCTGGAGATGACGACGTTGCCTGCGCGGGCCGCGTTGAGCAGGCCGGCGACGCCCAGCACGGTGTCGGGCCGGAACTGCATGGGGTCGAGGAACATGTCGTCGATCCGGCGGTAGATGACGTCCACCTGGCGCTCGCCCTCGGTGGTCCGCATGTAGACGACGTTGTCGCGACAGAACAGGTCGCGGCCCTCGACCAGTTCGACGCCCATCTGCCGGGCCAGCAGGGAGTGCTCGAAGTAGGCCGAGTTGTAGACGCCCGGGGTGAGCACCACCACGGTCGGGTCCGCTTCGTTCGATGCCGCGGCGTTGCGCAGTGCCCGCAGCAGGTGCGACGAGTAGTCACCGACCGCCCGCACCCGGTGCGTCGCGAAGAGGTTGGGGAAGACGCGGGCCATGGTGCGCCGGTTCTCCATGACGTAGGACACCCCGGACGGCGAGCGCAGGTTGTCCTCGAGCACGCGGAAGTCGCCCTTGTCGTCCCGGATCAGGTCGATGCCCGCGACGTGGATGCGGACGCCGTTGGGTGGGACGATGCCGGCCGCCTCGCGGTGGAAGTGCTCGCACGAGGTCACCAGCCGGCGCGGGATGACCCCGTCGCGCAGGATCTCCTGATCGCCGTAGACGTCGTCGAG
This sequence comes from Mycobacterium sp. SMC-16, assembly GCF_046250085.1. Lineage (NCBI taxonomy): Bacteria > Bacillati > Actinomycetota > Actinomycetes > Mycobacteriales > Mycobacteriaceae > Mycobacterium > Mycobacterium sp. SMC-16. Next base: position 1,770,612 of record NZ_CP176427.1, on the reverse strand, counting down.
GTACATCTCGAGCGCCTTGACCCGCTGCTTGATGCCCTTTTCCAGCTTCGACCACTCGGCGGCCGAGATGACCCGGGGCACCAGATCCAGCGGAAACGGCCGTTCCTGGCCCGACAGCGAGAACGTGATGCCCTGGTCGGTGAACGCGCGGCCGAGCGCTTCGGACCGGGCCGCCAGCTCGGACGTGTCCGACGGCGCCAACTCGGCGAAGACGCCCTTGTAGAGACCCCGCACGGCGCCCTGGGCGTCGAACATCTCGTCGTACGCGGCGGCATAACTGTCGACGTCGTCATAGCCGTTGAAAACACCGTCATAGCGATTCCCTGGGGAGGTGGGCCGCGTCCGCGCGGGGCCACTGTGCGATGTCCGTGGGCTCATGGCAGACATGCTGCATCAACCTGGCAGTTTCGGCAGGGCAACTTGGCATTCACGGATATGCTCGGGGTCGTCGCCGGCCAGCGCGCGTATGCCGCGCTTTGGGGATTTCGCATGGACGCTGGTAACCTGAACAGTCGCTGCCCGTTGACGGGCGAAGAGCACAGACTTAAGACCGAGCACGCTCGCCTCAGAGCATGCCCAAATTGAGATTTAGAAGGAACGACACGCGTGGCCAACATCAAGTCGCAGGAAAAGCGCATCCGCACCAACGAGCGTGCACGTCTGCGCAACCAGTCGGTGAAGTCGGCGCTGCGTACGGCCATCCGCGGGTTCCGTGAGGCCGTCGAGGCGGGCGAGAAGGAAAAGGCCGGCGAGCTGCTCGTCGCCACCAACCGCAAGCTGGACAAGGCCGCCACCAAGGGTGTCATCCACAAGAACCAGGCCGCCAACAAGAAGTCGGCGCTGACCCTGGCCTTCAACAAGCTCTGATCTGAGCCGGTAGTTTTCGCGAAACCGCGGCCCGATGATCGGGCCGCGGTTTTGTTGTGTGCGTGAATAGCTGGCGGCTCAGCTGTCGGCCAGCTCGGCAACCCGACGCACGGCCGACTCCAGCGCGTAGTCGGCATTGGCTGCGGCACCCTTGACGTCGGCGTTCAGCGCCGCGACCACCCGCAGCGCCTCGGCCACGGTGTCCCGGGACCAGCGCCGGGCCTGCTTCTGCGCTTTCTGGACCCGCCACGGCGGCATCCCCAACTCCCCCGCCAACCGGTACGGATCACCCGACTGACCACCGACCCGCGCGATCGAATGCACGGCCTCGGCCAGTGCATCGGCCAGCACCACGTGCGGGACACCGCCGGCCATGGCCCAGCGCAGCGCTTCGGCGACGCCACTGACGTCACCTGAGACGGCCTTGTCGGCGATGTCGAAGCCGTTCACCTCGGCCTTGCCGGAGTGGTAGCGACGCACGGCCGCCGCATCGATCTGACCGCCCGTGTCGGCCACCAGCTGCGAGCACGCCGCCGCCAACTCGCGGATATCCGAGCCGACGGAATCGAGGACGGCGTTGACGGCGTCGTCGCCGACCTTCACCTTCAGCGACCGGAATTCCTTGCGCACGAAGTCGGCGCGCTCGGCGGCCTTGGTGATCTTCGCGCACGGATGCACCTCGGCGCCAAGCTTTTTCAGCTGATCGGCCAGGGCCTTCGCCCGGCCACCGCCGGAGTGCACGACGACGAGCATGGTGCCGCCAGGCAGGTCGGCCGCCGCGTCGGCGATGAGGGCGACGGCATCCTTGCCGGCTTCGGCGGCAGACTCGAGGACCACCACACGTTCCTCGGCGAACAACGACGGACTCAGCAGTTCGGCGAGCTCGCTGGTGGACACATCACCGGCCCGCAGCCGGTCGACGGGGACGTTGTCGTTGCCGGCCAGCTTGCGCGCGTTCCGCAGTACGTCTGCGACTGCACGCTCGACCAGCAGTTCCTCGTCGCCCAGCACCAGATGCAACGCCTCGGTCGATCCACTCACCTGTTGATCGTTTCATGGCGGGCAGACAATCAGCGCAGTGCGGGTTGCGAATACCGGGTTAGGGTTGCAATGCGCGATTGGTGATGCCGGGGAGGGGGCCCATGACCGTGGGGCGGGACATGCGCGTACGGGGGCTACTCGCAGTACTGGTACTGCTTCTCTCGACGTTATTGCTGGCATTGCCGTCGTCGGCGATCGCCTATGCCGATGCCGCTGCGTGCCCGGCACAGGTGGCAGCGCTGGATGCAAACCAGGCCAAGATCGCCGCCCACAACAAGCTCCTACCGCCGAGCGGCGTCGCGCCGCCCGAGGTAGCGGGCCCCGTCAACAGGGAAGCTGACCAACTCAACGCAGAGAAGGACGGGCTGCTCGCAAGCCTCGCGCGATGCGAAGCGGTAGTCGACAAGCTGCGCGACAATGGTCCTGCACCGAAACCTTTGAGTGAGAAAAACTCTCAGGCCATGGCACGGGCCACCGCAGCTGCACGGCCAAGATGGCAGAACCCAACTCCGCCGGTCAAGATGTCCGACGGACGAGTGACGATTCCCCGGAATCATCCGCTGCGGCCACTATGGGACATCGTCAAGAAGCTGCAGAATCCGATGGCCGACTACCCTCTAGTTCCACTACAAGGCGAGCAGCCGCCGAAGCCCGACGCAAAACACGCTTCCGGCTACGAAGTGGGGACCAGAGTGGTCAAGGGCGAAAATGTGCCCGCGATCTCACCTGACCATATCGTCCCGAAAGTCGAAATCCTGTATCTGCCTAGATTTCTGGAGTTGACACCCGAAAATCAGTGGGAAGTGCTCAATGCGCCAATAAATTTGCAGTGGCTGCCGTCAGAGGTCAACGCGCAGAACAAAAACTCCAAATCAGCCGAAGACATGAAGGGCGTCGACTCGGACTGGCAGCAGGAACAGATCGCATTGCAAGACCGGAAGCGCAAAGAACTCACAGACTTGATCGCCCAACTGGCTGACAGCCAGGTTCGCTAACTCACGCAAGGACGACAACATCGATGGCCGAAATCGATCAACAGGCTCTGACCGCGGCAGTCGACGACTGGCTGGTCAAAGATGTGACCATCCTCGAACCAAGTTCACAAACGCGAGCCATCATCCCCGAAAATTGGTGGCCCGTAGCTGAATCCACTGATCCCGAAGAACGTAAACACGCCGCATTGGCACTGTGGAACGCCGACTTCCTCGCCTTGATCCCCCGTTACGCCCACGCGCTGCAAACAAGCTTGGTTGACGTTCGGGTCGCAAGGCATGGACACCTGACCACGGCCTCACTCGATTACGTGCTACGCACCGATGAGGGCGGACTCTGCGTCTGGGCGGGCGAGGACCCGCGCACCTTCGACAATGCCGAACCCCCCTTCTTCGCTGCCCTACCCACACCGGTGCAGACCTTTCTGAGGCAGGTACACGCCGGCTACACCACCTTCGATGATGAAACATACGGGTTGGCCACGCCTGCCAACATGACTACCCTCGCCGCTCGGTGGGGCGATCCAGACACCAACGAGATCATCGAATGGTTCGAAGACCTGCCGTTCCCCGGCACCCAACGTTTGATGTTCGTCACCGGCGTCAACGACGAAACTGCCTTGTATTTCTCTCCGGATCTCCCGGCAGGACAAGCAATTACCTACTACGAACCCGACTTCGAAATCGCACCATTTGGTGAAGCGTTGGACGACTTCATCACCCGGCCGTTGGATAACTGAGCCATGACTAACCCCGGACCGTGGCCGCCGCAGCCCAACCGTCCAATGCCGCCAGCGCAGTGGGTGCCTGGCCCGCAGCCGCAGTGGGGCGGGCCACCGCAACCCAATTGGGCTGGCGCACCGTCTAGCTGGGGCGGACCTCCAATACCCCCGAACTTGCCACCCTACGGGTGGCAGCCCCACGAGCCGAGGCGTGCACCGCGAACATGGCTGCTGCCTGTGCTGTTGGCCATTGCCGTAGGCATCGGCGGATTGGGGTACTGGGGGTACAGCCGGTATCAGAGCAAACAACAGCTCGCCAGTATCCGAAACACTGTGGAGGCGTTCGCTGAAGCATCCGACACGGCTGACACAACAAAACTGGCTTCGATGATGTGCGAAGAAGAAAGAGCTCAATTCGTCGACGGCTTCGAAGGCCAACCGAACGACGGTCCCATCGCGCCCGCAACACGCCAACCAGTGAATATCGGTGCCATCAATGTCAAGGACAATACGGCTACCGTTGAGGTCACCCGGCCTCCCTCCGCCATGGTGACCCTCAAACTAAAGCGCGAAAACAGGACATGGAAGCTCTGTAACCCCAGTTAGTCCTGACGAGCAATGATCAGAACCTGTGGATGAGCCTCGGCGAGGCGGCGTAGGAAAGGGCGCACCTTCCCGAGGATGATCTGAATGTCGAAGGTCTGATCAAGAGCCGGCGTTGGCGCGCTGGTTCGGGAAGGTACGCCCATGCTCACGGTAGTTCACGATGCGGATTCATCCAACGAGGATGCTGGCTCGTCGCGGTCGTTGCTCGATGAGATTGTCCGCGACGGTGCCCGCCAGATGCTGGCCGCAGCGTTGCGGGCTGAGGTCGCCGCCTACATCGAGGCTCATGCCGGTGAGCTTGATGAGAACGGGCACCGGCTGGTGGTGCGCAATGGCTATCACCGCGAGCGCGAGGTGCTCACCGCGGCGGGCGCGGTGAGTGTGACCGCGCCGCGGGTCAATGACAAACGTGTTGACCCGGACACTGGTGAGCGGCAACGGTTTTCCTCGGCGATCCTGCCGGCGTGGGTGCGCAAGTCGCCGCAGATGACCGAGGTGTTGCCGTTGCTGTATCTGCATGGCTTGTCGACCAGTGATTTCGGTCCGGCGTTGGAGCAGTTCCTGGGCTCGGGTGCCGGCTTGTCGGCCACGACGATCACCCGACTCACCACGCAGTGGCAGGACGAGGCCAAGGCCTTCGAGGCCCGTGATCTGTCGGGCACCGACTACGTCTACCTGTGGGTCGACGGCATCCATCTCAAGGTGCGCCTGGAGCAGGAGAAGCTCTGTTTGCTGGTGATGATCGGTGTGCGCGCTGACGGCCGCAAGGAGCTGGTCGCGCTCACCGACGGGTACCGGGAGTCGGCCGAGTCGTGGGCTGATCTGTTGCGGTCGTGCCGACGTCGCGGGATGACCGCACCGGTGCTGGCCGTCGGCGATGGGGCCCTGGGGTTCTGGAAGGCCGTGCGTGAGGTGTTCCCGGCCACCGGCGAGCAGCGGTGCTGGTTTCACAAGCAGGCCAATGTTCTTGCCTGCCTGCCAAAGTCGGCTCATCCGGGGGCGATCGCGGCGATGCGGGAGATCTACAACGCCGAGGATATCGACCACGCGCAGGTGGCGATCAAGGCGTTCGAGGTGGACTACGGCGCCAAGTACCCCAAGGCGGTCGCCAAGATCGTCGATGACGCCGATGTGCTGCTGGAGTTCTATAAGTACCCGGCCGAGCACTGGGTCCATCTGCGCACTACCAACCCGATCGAATCAACGTTTGCCACGGTACGTTTGAGGACCAAGGTGACCAAGGGGCCGGGTTCACGCGTCGCCGGAATGGCCATGGCTTACAAGCTGATCGACGCCGCGCAAGCCCGCTGGCGAGCCGTCAACGCACCGCACCTGGTCGCTCTGGTCCGGGCCGGCGCGATCTTCCACAAAGGCAAACTGCTCGAGCGACCCACCGACATCACCCCGTCGGCGGACTCGGCACCGACCGAATCAACTGGAACGGAGGTCGCCTGAAACAAGCCGATCCACAGGTATTGACAATTCCTCGTCCTGACTTGCCGGAAGCGCTCGAATACCCACGGGAGCAAGAGGTTCCGCAGCCTAACCCGTCACACGCTCCACGCCAGCCGGAACTTCTCGGCCAGTTCGGTGTCGGACAGGCCGCCGTAGTTCTGCTGTTCGTAGCCGCGCACACCCAGCACGGCGTCGACCGGCGCGTCCCCGAGGATGTCGCGGACCACAGCGCTGTGGCGTAACGCGTCGAGCACCTCGGCTTGCTTCGACGGCAGTGTCACCACTCCGGCATGCTCGCGTTGGGCGAGCGTCAGGGATACCGGGTCGACGGTGACTTCGGGCGGCAGCGACAGTTCCCGGCTGATGCCGTCAAGTGCCAGGCCGAGGATGGTCGCCGACGCCAGGTATGGGTTGGCCGACGGGTCGACGATCTTGACCTCGACGTTGGCGCCGTATGGATTTCCGGATGCCGCGCTGACGAAGCGGACGGCGGCCTCCCGGTTCTCGGTGCCCCAGCAGACGTTGGCGCCGGACCAGCTTCCCGGCTGGATGCGCAGCCCGGAGACGATCGAGCCGCACAACACGCCCTGTGCGCCAGGCAGACCGGCCAGCAGCCCCGCGATGGCCGACGCGCCGGCCTCGGTCATACCGCGCTCTCCTAAGCCACCGGAGAACACCGGCGCGCCGTCGCGACTCAGTGAAAAGTGTTGATGCGCGCCGGAACCCACGCTGCCCGCGAACGGCACCGGAGACAGGCTGACGCGCAGCCCATGGCGGCGGGCGACCCGGCTGATGATGATTCGCGCGAGCACCAGCTGGTCCGCGGCGGTGACCGGATCGCGGGGCATGAGCGAGAATTCGAATTGGTTGGCCCCGTACTCGGGATGGAACTGTTCGATGGACACCCCTGCAGCTGCGGACGCCTCCATCACGTCCCGGACGAACCCCTCGAATTCCAGCACGCCGGCCAGGCCATACTGCGCCCACAGATCGGACGGCAATCGCGCGCCGTCCGGGCCGACGAGCACGAACTCCACCTCGTGCCCGACGACGGCCGTCAGGCCGGCGGCGGCCAATCGCTGCGTAACCCGTTGCAGCACACCGCGACCGCAGTGCGGGTCCGGGTTACCGTCCTGAGTGAAGAACGAGCATGGCGCCCAGGCGACCCCGTCACCGAGTAGGGCCACACCCGCCAGGTCGGCGCACACCCGCCGGTCCCCGACCACACCGATCTCATCGCTCACCACGATGCCCGCCTGATCGATGGCGAAGACATGCCACGTCGGGCTGGTACCCAGCCCATGGTCGGCGAACACCGCCACCCGATCGAGCGATACCACTTTGACCTGCGTCAGGCCTGCGGCATTGACGACAGTGCCGATCAGGGTCCGGACGCCGGCCGCTTCGAGCGCCGCCACCTTCGCTGCGGACCCGGCCGGTTCGTCATTCACGTCAATAATTCTGCAACTCGACGCGCGAGTTCATGGCCGGATCGCATTTCCTCGTCGTCGGCGCCACACGGCCAGCAGTAGCGCCCCTGCAACCGTCACCCCGCCGAGCAGCAACGCGCCGCCCCAGCCCGACGGGACGCGGACCGCCGCGCCCGGAACCGCGGCACTCCACCGTGCGACGTGCAACAGCCACCACAGCTCAGGTCCGGTGAACCGGATGAGCAGTTGCGCCGCCGCGGGCCAGCACCACGCCACCGCGGCAGCCGCGGTGCCGAGGATCGTGATTGGTGGAATCACCGGAGCGACAAGCAGATTGGCCGCTACCGCGACCAGACTCAGGCTGCCCGAGATCGCAGCCACCAACGGCGCCGTCACGAGTTGCGCGGCAACGGCCACACACACGGCGTCAGCGATCAACTTCGGCCAGCCGCGGTTCACCAGTCGGCGCGACCACCCTGGCGCGATCACCACGAGCCCGGCCGTCGCCACCACCGACAGCGCGAAACCGGCGTCCACCGCGAGCACCGGGGAGATCACCATGAGCACCAGCACGCTCGCCGCCAACGCGGGGATCGCCTGCCGCCGCCGATGCACCAGCATGCCCATCAACATCACCGAACCCATTGCCGCAGCGCGTAATACGCTCGGCGAGGGCTGGACGATGACGACGAACGCGAACAGCGTCACTGCCGCCAGCGCCACGGCGATCCGCGGTCCCACCACCGCCGCGCTGAGCAGCACCGCGCCGCACACGATGGTCACGTTCGCGCCAGACACCGCCGTAAGATGCGTCAACCCCGCCCGGCGGAAGGCGGCCGTCGTATCCGACTCGACCGCCGACACATCGCCGAGCACCAGTCCCGGGAGCATCGCAGCCTGATCGGGCGGCAACGCGAGTCGAGCGGCCGCACCGAATTCGGCGCGCACGTGTGCCGCCGCGCGCTGCCCGGTCGAGGCGGTTCCGAACCGGGGTGTGCCCACAGCGGCCAGCACGGCCACCGACAGATCGCGCCGCTTCGGCCGGGTGACCCGGGCCCGGAACGCCATCGGGCGGCCCACGCCGACCTCTGAGTATCCGACGGCCGGCGCGAAAACCATGACCCTCCCGGATGATTCGGCATTCCCCAGCCTCTGCAGCGACGCCGTGAACATCAGCCGGCCGCCTTGGATCGTCCTGGGCGACTCGGTGGGCGTGACCGTCACCGCCACCGTCGTGCCGAAGCGTGACGCCAGCGGATGGGTGTCGACCGCGTGCACACGCACCGTCGCGACGATCGCGAACGCCGCTCCCACCGCCGCCACCGCGAGCACTGCGGGCCAGCGCACCGAGCCCACCCGTAGCCCGACACCCACGACGGCCGCGACCGCGATCAACACCGATGCCAGCGCTGCCCACGGCCCCCACCACACGCCGACCGCCGTCACCGTCCAGCACGTCACGGCGGCCGGTACCAACCGCAAGTCGATACCGGGCGCATCCGGCGCGGGACTGGCCGTCACACCTTGACCAGGGCACGCAGCTTCTCCAGCCGGCTCGGCCCGATGCCGTCGACCTCGCCCAACTGGTCGACGCTCGCGAACCGGCCGTTGGCCTCCCGCCACGCCACGATCGCTTTCGCCATCACCGGTCCGATGCCGGGCAGGCCGTCGAGCTGCTCCTCCGTCGCGGTGTTCAGATCAACGGGCCCCTGTGCTCCAGCACCTTTCCCGTCGCCGGGCGGCCCCTTCTCCGGCGGCCCGGACGTCGCACCGGCCGAACTGCGCATCACCGCGGGCGCGCCCAACGGTGCGGTGATGCCGACCAGAATCTGCTCGCCGTCGGCCACCTTGCGTGCCATGTTCAGGCCGACGATGTCGGCGCCGGCCAGCGCTCCCCCAGCTGCGGTGACGGCGTCGGCGATGCGGGCACCGGCAGGAAGTGTCACCAGCCCCGGTTTGTGAACGAGTCCTGCCACGCTGACCACGACGTCCTCGGCCTTGGCCGCCAGCGCGGGCGTCCCAGGCGCCGAGGACGAAACCATCTGGACGGGTGGCAGTTTCGCCGCGGTCACCGGCGGCTTGTCATCGCCGAGCACGGCGATGATGGTCACCAGGACCGCAACCACGCCGACCACCGCGAGCGCGATGACGCCCGCACGCCCAGGGTCGGCCCGCACCGTCGCGAGCCACCCGGACCTGCCCGGCATCGCGTCGGGCAACCACCGCGACAGCGAGGTGTCGTCGTTCGAGTCGGGCTCTGCGTCGGGGTCCGTCGCGTCTCCGGGCTGCGCGGCCAACCGCCGCTGCGCCCGATCGACCGGTGTCTGAGTGACCATGCCCGCGACGTTAGGTGGCGGCACCGACCGGAAACGCCGCAAAAGGCGGTCGAACCCGCCGCCTGTGGATCAATCGCGTTCTGTGGATAGATGTGGGCGGCTCGCGCCGTCGGCCGGTCGATCGCCACCAAAATTGGCATCGTGGTGCGCCGAACTGTGGGCCGACAAGCGCCGCGGACCCTAGAGTCGGGGTAACCATGACGACCGAAACATCTTCGCCACGTTTGAGTTTGACCGCGCAGCAACGCGAAGCGCTGGCTGCGGCGGCGAGGTTCCCGCTGTTGAGCGCGATCCAGGGCAGGCGGTCACGGCGATTTCCCGTTGGCGGCTCCATCCCGGCAGGGCCGTTGGCCTACACCAGTACCCGGGACGTCGAACCACTCGACGAGGTCGAACGCGCACTGATCCTGGCGACGGTAACCGGCGTCACCGGCTGGCATTTCGGGATCAGTCACCATCCCGGATATGTACCGGCGTTCCCGAACTACAGCGGGTCGGCATCAGGTCGCACGTTCCCGTCAGCCGCGGGATTCGAGATCGTCGAGTTCTTCTTCACAGACGACTCGGGCACCTACTTCCTGTCGTCCCGAGACACGGCACCGACAGTGCCGGTCAACGACGGCGTGGTGGACATCGACGACTGGCTGGCCGCGACGGCGTCGTCCTATCGCCAGCTCTCCACCGACCGCATCCACATTCCACGGTCGGAGCCGTACCTCGAAGGCCACAACACGTGGATCGCCAATCACCCCGGCTCGCTGCTGGTCATCCCGGTCGCCGACATCGCACAGCATCTCTTGGCCAATCTGGCGTTCTTCCTGCAGAACGGCTACCTGATCTATGACGACATCAACAACCGGCCGATCCCGGGACTGAAGGAGGCCGCCGCGGGCCTGGCGCACCGGGACGACGACCCGTTCCCGCTGACGTTCGTCGAGCAGTACTCGCTCACGGAAGCCACCGCCGAGTTGATGACGAGCGTCTACAACGGGCACCTACTACTCGGGGCGCTGGGCCTGGGCGGTTGGACGTTCGACGGTATCGACCGGCTCACCATCCTCGGCGCGTCCGGCGACCCGGACGTTCCCGGGTTGGGATTCAACGTGCAAACCGACGAACGGTGGGCACTGCCCAACCCCACCGGGCTGGACGGCGTTTTCGAAACGTACAGCCGCCCGCACTACCCGGACATCGCGGCTGCGGTGCGCGCCTTCGCCAACCGAAAATTCGGCCCCGGCGGGCCTTTTCACCCGGATACCCCAGGGCCGTGGCGGGATTCGCGAGCCGTGCGTTCGGCGGCGGCCGGGCACGACGAGCAGTTCATCGAACTGTTGACCATCGCCGCGCAATACATCGACGACACGTTCGGCAAGTTTCCCGGCACCGTACCCACCGTGCACATCATGAATTACCTTCAGGCACAACACATCGACCTCGGGTTCTACGACACGCATTTCCAGCCGGGGGCGTATCTGTCGACCCATGCCGAGCACGACCGGATATGGCATGGACGACAGGACTCTCGCTGAGCTGTGGCTCAGAGACCCTTGTACTTGATGAGTTCCGTGAGCCGGTCACGCTGCTGAGAGCACCTTCGACGCCCTTAACTGGATCCCCGTCTTGGCTCCGCGCGCAGCACGTCGCGGGCGTCGTTCATGTGCGCCGCGATCGCCATGCAGCAGCTGCAGTGGATTCCATCAGGAGACTCCCAGGAAAGCGCTACGATCCGGTGATGAGGCGGGGGCACTCGGCTGTGGCAGTTCGAACTCTCGCGGTGACCCAGGAGCTGTCAGCGGATACCGCGAGTGCTGGCCCGTTTGTTATCAGACCGGTCCGCGCGGATTCCCGACGTATGGGCGACGGCCATGGTGACTGAGCCAGGTTGGTACCCCGATCCATTGGGCGGTCAGGGTGCCCGCTACTGGGATGGCGCTCAATGGGAAGGCGCCATTCAACCAGGACCGCCGACGGCGCCCCAGGAGTACCCAGAGCCCCCGCCGACACGAGAGCAAACGCGACGCCAGTGGCCGATCTGGTTGGGATTGGGTCTGGCCGTCGTCATCGCAATCGGCTCTGCGGTTTTCGTGGTGACGCGCCCAACTGGAGAACGCACGAACGCAGCACCAATGATCACGCCGACTACGACGCCCGAGCCGAAAGTGTCTCGGGCCAACGAGGTTGCCGCGGAAGTGCGGTCGGCAATGCAGTCCAAGCTCGACACTGATCCAGACCTTTCACCTCTGCACCTCAAGGTGACTCACGTCGACCTGGCAAACAAAGCGGGCAACGAATACAAGGGCATAGCGACAGTGACCACCTCGCGTGGGAAGACCCACGATGTGCCGATTGACGTCACAGCCGATGGCGACAAGCTCGTGTGGGAGACCGCCCCCGGCGCATTTCTGTTTGCGGTCCAGGACCTGCCGACGCAAGCGCCTGATCGCGCCGCGGCTCCACCGCCACCTCGGACGGTTGTTCTACCGCCGCCCTCGGCCATGGGACCCGTCGAGAATTTCAAAATCTGCCCATCAGGCACCAGTGGTGTTGCCTCTGATGAGACAAGCTGCGCGTTCGCAGACAGCGTGCGCTCATCGTGGTATTCCCAACCAGGCCAGAGCGTTATCGCCTACAGCCCGGTCACCCACCAGTCATACCTGATGACTTGTGTGCCGGCGACGACCAACATCTGGCCGGGAGCGAAGCGTTGCTCAGGCGTGAATGCCCAGGGCACGACCCTGATCGTGTACATCGACTAACCAGCTAATGCCGTTAACGCTATTCACTGCGTTGTCACGATCATCTTTGTGACGTTGACGGGCGCGGCACCACATCCTGTGGGTCCAACAAAAGAAGCGACGGACGTGGGCCCATGGTCGGCCGACTCCAGGGATTGAATTATCAAGGGTCAACTCCGCTCCGTCTCCTCGATCGTCCGGCCACCGGGACCCCCGAAGGCCGGTAGACACCTGCGGCATAGTGTCTAGCGAAAGCACAGCCCCAACGAGGAGGCCTCCATGACCACCGACCGCCCGCTCCGCGTCATCCAGTGGACCACCGGCAACATCGGCAAGCGATCCCTGCACGCCATCATCGCCCGTGACGACATGGAGCTGGTCGGCGTCTACGCGTACGGCGCCGAGAAGGTCGGCGTGGACGCCGCCGAGCTGGCGGGCTGGCCCGAGCCGACGGGCATCAAGGCCACCAACGACATCGAAGAGTTGGTGGCTCTCAAGCCCGATGCCTGCTGCTACAACCCGATCTGGCCGAGCGTCGACGAGCTGGTCCGGCTGCTGGAATCAGGCATCAACGTGTGTTCGACCGCGGCCTGGATCACCGGCGGCAAGCAGAGCCCGGAGGACCTCGCACGCATCCAGAAGGCCTGCGAGGCAGGCAATTCCACGATCTTCGGCAGCGGCGCGCACCCTGGTCTGACCAACATGATGGGCATGGTGCTGTCCAGCGCGTGCGAGAGCGTCGACGAAATCCGCATCACCGAGTCGGTCGACTGCGGCGTCTACGAATCAGCCGGCACCATGGCCGCGATGGGCTTCGGGAAAGACCCGGAGACACCGGGCCTGGCCGAGAGCGTGCGCCTGGAGAGCGAGGTGTTCGCCGAGTCAGCCGCGATGATGGCCGACGCCATCGGCGCCAAGCTGGACAAGATCACCTTCGACGTCACCTTCACGCCGGCGACCGAGGACTCTGACCTGGGGTTCATGCAGATCCCGAAGGGCACCGTCGCCAGCGTCTACGGCCACCACCGCGGCTGGGTCGGCGACAAGAACGTCGTCAGCGTCGGCTTCAACTGGATCATGGGCGAACACGTCACGCCGCCGAAGCCGGTGGCACACGGTCACGTCATCCAGGTGTTCGGCGTACCCAACATGCGCACCGTCGTGTACTGCCTGCCGTCGAAAGACTGGAGCGAGGTGAGCCTCAACGGCCTCGGCATGATCTACACCGCGCTGCCCGTCACCAACGCGGTGCCCGCAGTGGTGGCTGCCGCGCCGGGCATCCTTACGCTCAAGGATCTGCCGCCGGTCGCCGGACACTTCGCCGGATAGCCCGAAGCCGTTCAAAGTCGGTACATTTCACGCGCCATCAGCGCGTCCTCGATGTACTCCACATGAGTGTCGTAAATGGGGTGCTCGTCGGCCAACCGATGCATCGCATCACCGATGGCGTGCTCCGCATCGGTGAGCCAGTGGGGCGCGGAAGGTGCGTGAACTGCCAGGGCGTGGGGCCAGCTGAGATGCAGTGTGTGGCTCATGGTCGTCGCCTTTCAGTCGGGTCTGCGGAAAGGGTGCCGCTCTGGATTCAGAGTGCGGTGACGGCGACTTTTGGGACCGAGTAGACGGGTACTCGAATGCGACCCCGGCGTGGCGGACCCCTACCTGCGTAGTTCGGCCTGTCCACAAAGCGGGCCGCCAACTACCCTGTTCCAATGCGGTTGACATGGCCGCTGACCGGCCGAGACGAGGAACTGCAGACCATCGCCGACGCCATGTCGGACCCGACACTGGCGGGAATCGTGTTGTGTGGCGCAGCGGGCGTCGGAAAGAGCCGCGTGGCCCGAGATGCGTTACACGCCATGGCGTCAACCCAGACCCGAACTCGATGGGCGGTCGGCAGCGCGTCGGCACGCGCACTTCCATTGGGCGCTTTTGCGTCATGGTCGCCGTCGGCCGCGGATTCGCTCCAATTGGTTCGTGGCGTGATCGACTCTTTGACGACGACGCCGGAAGGCTCGGACGTCATCTTGGGTGTCGACGACGCACACCTACTCGACGATCTGTCGGTGTTCGTCCTGCACCAGATCATCCAGCGACGTGCCGCGAAAATCATCTTGACGATTCGCGACGGTGAGCCGATGCCGCCCGGACTCGAGGATGTGCGTTCGAGTGGCGAACTCGGGCGCCTCGACCTACAGCCATTGTCCCGCGAGGAGATCTCGACGCTGCTCGCTGCGACGCTGAACGGGCCGGTGGCCTCCGACACCGCGCAGCGGTTGTGGGCGCTCACTCGTGGCAATGCCCTCTATCTGCGCAACATCGTCGACCAGGAGGTGGCAGACGGGCGCCTGGCCCGATGCCGCGGCATGTGGACGTGGACGGGCGACATCGCCATCCCATCGAGCCTGGTGGAGTTGATCGAGTCCCGGATGCGCGGCCTTCCGCCTGCCGCCGGCGAGGTCGTGGACCTCTTGGCTGTCGGCGAGCCGCTCGACCTGGCCGCACTGCGCCGGATCGCCGAACCGGCAGGAATCGAAGAAGCCGAGGTGCGCGGCCTGATCACGCTGAAGTCGAACGACGTCCGGCTGGCCCATCCGCTCTACGGAGAGGTGCGTCGCGCCCGCGCCGCACAGACCCGCCTTCGTCGGCTGCGGGGTATTGTCGCAGCCGAACTCGCCGCCACCGGTCCACAAGACGACATCCGAATCCTGGTCCGGCGCGCCACATTGAGCATCGACTCCGACCTCGAGCCCGATCCACAGCTGCTGGCAGCTGCTGCCATCGGAGCCATGTGGCTGGCCGATCTGGCCCTCGCTGATCGGTTGAGCGAGGCTGCGATTCGGGCCGGAGCAGCCGCCGAGGCGTACTTCGTTCGCGGCAATCTGCTGTCGTGGATGAGCCGTGGACCCGAAGCGGAAGCTGTCATCGCCGCGACACCGACGGCCGGTCTGACCGACGTCGATCACGCGAGACTTACGTACGTGTGGGCGATGATCAAGTTGTGGACGCTCCGCGACCCTGGCGGCGCGAAGCAGCTCATCGACGCCGCTTGCGCTCGGACCATGACACCGGACGCCAGAGGTTGGATCGACACCCTGTTCATCATCTTCTGGGCGGTGATGGCGAAACCTGAAGCGGCACAGAAGATAGCCGCGGGGATGGACTTCGAGTGCCTGCCCGGAATTGCGGCACCCAGTGCGGGCTGGGCGATCACAATGGCCGCCGGCGATGCCGGCCACACCGACGACGCGATGGCGGCCGCCGACACCGCAGATGGCTTGATGGCGAGAGGGATCGAGCACGCGTACACCCGGTTCGCGGTCGTCGATGCCCGGGTCGGCGCACTCGTGCTGGCGGGCCGAGTCCGCGAAGCGCGCGATGCCGCCACCCGAACTTTGTTGCAAGCCAACGACATGCCCGGCCCGGCCCGCCTGCGGGCCGGCGCCATTGCCGGCCGCGCAGCGCTGGCCGACGGACGGATCGACGACGCGTGCGCACTGTTGCTGCCGATCGTCGAAGCGTTTTCGGACGGCGAGACCAACGGCTGGGGATACCGCTATCAACTCCCCTGGACGACGGCTTTGGCGATGCGCGGGGGCATCGACGAAGCAGTCGCCGCGGCCAGTGAACTTGAGCGCAAACGCCATCCGAGCTGGCGGATATTCGACTACGAGTACGGGATCGCAAACGCGTGGGTGGCAGCCTGTCAGGGCGCGGTCACCGCGGCGGTATCGACGGCACTCGCCACCGCTGACATCGCAGGGTCCAATGGACAATTCGCGGCGGAAGTGATGTGCCGGCAAACCGCCGCCCAGTTCGGCGACCACACCAGTGCACAGCGGCTCAGAGAGCTCGCCGGTATCGTCGAAGGACCCCGCGCGGAACTGGCAGCACGATTGGCCGCCGCACTACGCACCGGCGAAGCCGACGAACTGGCCGCTCTATCAGAAGGTTTCGAAGACATCGGCGACAACATCGCCGCGATCGACGCGGCCGCCCACGCGGCACTGGCCTATCGAAGACTTGACCGACGCGGCTCGGCACTGACATGTTCAACCCGTGCCCAGGCACTCGCGCGATGCTGCGGCGCCACCACCCCGGCGCTACGGCAGGCGGTCCGACCGCTCCCCCTGACCGACCGCGAACGCGAAATCGTGGCACTTCTCGGCCAGGGGCTTTCGAGCCGCGCCGTCGCCGACCGCCTGACCCTGTCCACCCGTACCGTCGAAGGCCACATCTACCGTGCCATGGCCAAGACCGGCACCACCAACCGCGACGAACTCGCCGCACTCCTGAGCCGCTGACAGCAACGCCGTAGCGGTGCCGTCCCGCCGTGATCCCGCCTACGCTGTCTGAGTGCGCCTGACCTGGCCACTGACCGGCCGCAACGAAGAACTTGCGGCCATCGACGCCGCGATGTCCGACCCCGACTCGTCCGGCGTGGTGCTGCACGGCGCTGCCGGCGTGGGCAAGAGTCGCATCGCGCGCGAAGCTCTGGCGCGCGCTGCCGGCGCGGGCAGCACGACGCACTGGGCGGTGGGCACCGCATCGGCGCGCGCACTGCCCCTCGGCGCGCTGACCGCCTGGATGACGGCCGAGATGGATGGGCCCCAACTCGTTCGGCTGATGGTCGATGCCCTCACCACCACGTCGCACGGCGCCGCGGTCATCGTCGGCGTGGACGACGTCCACCTGCTCGACGATCTGTCGGCTTTCGTCCTGCATCAGATCGCGCGTCGGCGGACCGCGAAACTCGTCTTGACGCTGCGGGACGGTGAGACAGTTCCCCCTGGGGTCCAAGAGATTTGGGCTGCAGGCGAGTTTCATCGCATCGATCTGCAACCGTTGTCGGCCGACGAGACCGCCGGCCTCTTGAGCGTCACCCTCGGCGGAACTGTCGACCCGGGCGCGGGGCACCGGCTGTGGAGTCTCACGCGCGGCAACGTCCTCTACCTGCACCACATGGTGGAACAGGAGGTGTCGGCCGGCCGACTGGCACCCGACGACGGCTGCTGGCGCTGGGCCGGAGGAATGACCGTGGCACCGGCACTCGTCGAGCTGATCGAATCGCGGATGGGTGCGCTACCTCCTGCGGTCGGGGACGTCATCGACATCCTGGCCGTCGGCGAACCGATGGACATCCGATCACTCACTGACATCACCGATCCGGCGGCGGTGGAGGACGCCGAAGTACGCAGCCTCATAACCCTCGACAGCAGTGACGGCACGGCGAAAGTCCGGCTGGCGCATCCCCTCTACGGTGAAGTGCGCCGCGAACGCGCTCCGGCGCTGCGGCTCCGGCGGCTCCGCGGCCTGGTCGCAACTGCCTTGGTGGCCGGCACGGACCGGGACGACACGATGCTGGTACGTCGCGCCACCCTGGTGCTCGATTCCGATCTTCCGCCCGAACCCGATCTGTTCCTGGCCGCATCCCGAGCAGCCGTTCACCTCCTGAATACGCCGCTGGCGGAACGGCTGTCGGAAGCTGCGGTAGCGGCCGGCGGTGGCATGCCGGCAGAGCTCCAACACGGCTACTGCATGGTCTGGCTGGGCAGCGCAGCGGAGGCACAAACCAAGTTGGCCGCACTCGCCGACCGCGCGGAGACCGACGTCGAACGGGCCCGAATAGCCACCCTCCGCGGACACAACACGTACTGGACCCTTCGTCAGCCGACGTCAGCCGAAGCAATCCTCGACGAGGCCGAAGCGACCGTTGCCGATCCACTCGCCCGGCGGATCCTCGCCGCACAGCGAGCCTCGTTTCACGCGGATCTCGGCCGACCATCAGCGGCGGTCCGGATGGCCGACACGGCACTTTCCGGACCGCTGCCCGACGAGGATGGGGCCCTCGCCTCCTGGGCCAAGGTCGGCGGGCTGGCGCTGTTGGGCCGTGTCGCCGAACTCGGGACGGCGGCCGCGCTGGGCCAGACCGCCGCGACCGTCGCACCCAACGGCTCGGTGCTTCGCAACGGCCTCAGCTACCGATACATGATCGGCCTCAAGCTCGCGGGCCTGATTCACGACGCCGAGGACGTCGCGCGACAGGCCTGGCGCGACATGCAGGACACCTGGCTTCCGCACAGCGGAGAGGTCCATCTGGGACAGGCCCAACTCGCCGGCGGGCAGGTCGCCGTGGCGCTGAAGCGACTACAACGGGCCGTGACCGTAATGGCCCCGTTCGGCGAAGTCGGTGGTTGGCCCTTCCGCGGCCGACTGGGTATTACGCAGGCACTGGCGTGGGCCGGCGATGCCACGGCCGCCCGGCACGCTTTGATCGACCTCGAGGCGAACCTGCACCCGGGAATGTTGTTCCTCGCAACCGAGGTGACACTGGCCCGGGCGTGGGTTGCCGCCGCCGAAGGGTCGCTGACCGAAGCCGTGCAACTGGCTCGCACCGCCGCGGCCGACGCCCACGACGCAGGACAGCCGGCATACGAAGTGCTGGCGTGGCAGACCGCGGCGCAGTTCGGCGACGGCTCAGGAGCCGACCGACTGCTGCAACTCACCTCTATCGTCGAAGGCCCCCGGGTCGGCCTGGCAGCACGCTTCGCCTGCGCGCTGCAGGCCGGTGCCGCCGACGAACTCGTCACCATGTCAACGGATTTCGAGGACATCGGCGAGCTCATCGCGGCGATCGACGCAGCCGCCCACGCGGCACTGGCCTACCGCAAACACGACCAACGCGGCTCGGCGCTCACCTGCGTGACCCGCGCGCAGACACTCGCCCAACACTGCGGCGCCAGTACACCCGCACTCCGGCGGGCCGCCCAACCGCTCCCTCTCACCGATCGCGAACGCGAGATCGTCATCCTCCTCGGCCACGGCCTTTCCAGCCCCGCCATCGCCCACAGACTCACCCTGTCCCCCCGCACCGTCGAAGGCCACATCTACCGTGCCATGGCCAAGACCGGCACCACCAACCGCGACGAACTCGCCGCGCTGCTGCGGCGGTAGGGACGCCCCGCCCGATTCGAGTACCCGCCTACTCAGTCCTGCGTGCCCAGCAACGCAGAGGCTCATCACATGGCCATGTCAACTTCCCGCGAGCAGGCGCTGCGGCGGCTGCCGTTGTCCTACTCACTTGCCCTGCGGTTGCGCGACGCACGCGTCGCGGCGGACCTGATCTGCGAGTACGTCGGCGTCGAGCCGTCGGCACTTGCCGGCATCTACCGCATCGGCGAGGCGAAACTGGCTGCCGCACAACATGACCTGGGGGTGACGGAGCCGGCCACGCTGCCGGTTGCGTTCGAACCGGGTCACTGACGGACGGACGCTAGCCCTGCGTGTTGACGATGACACCGACCGCGCCGGAGCCGACGTGCACAGCCAGCACCGGCCCCATGTCGGTCACCACCAGTGATTCGACCTGGGGTAGACGGGAAGTCAGTGCGGCGCCGATCGACGCGGCGTCGTCGTGATTGTCGACGTGGTGCACGGCGATGGATGCGGGCCGCTCGCCGACGAGCGCGACCACCCGCTCGATCATCGCGGCGTGCGCCTTGGCGACGGTCCGAATCCGCTGATCCAGCACCAGCCGGCCGTCGATGTCCAACTGCAGCAACGGTTTCAGCGACAACGCGGTACCGAGCCACGATGCCGCAGTGCCGATGCGGCCACTGCGGCGCAGGTTGTCCAGCCGGTGCACGACGATGAACCCGTGTTGCTTGCCGGACTCCGAACGCGCCTGCGCTTCAACGGTATCCAGATCAGCACCCGACGCCGCGGCCCGGGCGGCGGCCAGCGCGACGAATCCGACCCCCATCGCCGCAGAGCGCGAATTGATCACCCGCACAGACGAACCCAGCTCACGACCCACCGCCGCGGCGGCACTGAACGTGCTCGACAGACCTGCCGAGAGATGCACTGCCACCACGCCGTCGCCGCCGCTGTCGGCCAGCGCCTGCTTGTAGACGTCGGTCAGATCCGCGGGCGCCGCACCCGAGGTGGACACGTGCGACCGATCCTGGATGTCCTGCGGAATCGGGTCGATGCCGTCCTGGTAATCGATGCCGTCCTGCAGCACATGCAGCGGCACGACCCGAATGTCCCAGCGCTTCAAGTCCTCTGGGTCAAGCCGAGCCGACGAGTCGGTGACCACCACCACTGCCATGGCTAGTCGTCGGTCCGCTGCGACACCACACCGGCCTCGGCCAGCCCTTTGAGCATGAGTTCGGCGACCGCACGGTGCGCCTCGAAATTCCAGTGGATACCGTCCGGATTGGCCCGCCCGGACATCACCTCGTCACCGACGGCGGCCTTGAGGTCGACGACCGGAATCTGCTTCTCGTCAGCCCAGTCGGTGATGGCCGAGGCCGTCGCATCGCGCCACCGATGCGAGCTGCCGTAGGTCTCCGCGATGTGCACCGACGGGATGGTCGCGACGAACGGAATGCCGGGACGGTTGAAATCGATTGCCCCGCGGGTCTCTTCGAGATATTCGACGGTGAGGTGCGCCGGCAGCGCGGGCCGGGCGATCGGCGACAGGCGTGGCTGCAGCCAGCCGTAGCCGTCCCGCACGATGCGGCGCAGCCACGGCGGCCGCACGTAGCGGATCAGTTCCCGCAGCGCCGTCGGGAGCGGCGACGGCAGCGAGTCCATTCCGCACGTCGCGAAGATCACCGCGCCGGCCTTCGGCAGCGCCGCCCACGACCGCGGGTCCTGCGTCGCGGCCCACCACACGTCACGACAGGTCCAGCCGATGCGGCCGATCAGCTCCAGGTCCCAACCGAGTTGGGACGCAACGATGTTGGGCCAGATGCGTGGATCGTCGGACGGCAGTCCGCCGGTCGGTCCGTAGTAGGACAACGAGTCGCAGAAGACCAGGAGAACGGGCTTCGCCGGAGTGGTCGGAGTGTCAGAGGACATCGTTCGCCACCTGGGCCGAGGCGTTCCACACGTCCAGACGCCACTTCACGGGATCGTCGTCGGCCAGTCCGGCACTGTGCCCGGACAGTTGCACCCAGCTGGCATTGCCCATGCCGCCGAGCACCGGCCAGTTGTCCACGGGCAGCTCCAGCAGGGCCGCGGTCAGCGCGGCGATCAACCCACCGTGCGCGACGAGCACCACGGGCCGGTCGACCTCGTCGATACCCCATTCAGGCAGCTTGCGCAGCTGCTCGGCAACCACCGGGAGGCTGCGGTTCGCCACGTCAACCCGGCTCTCGCCGTTGTGCGGCGCCCAGCGGGCATCGTCACGCCACGCCAGCCGCGCGCCGGGGGCGACAGCGTCGACCTCCTGGTGCGTCAGACCTTGCCAGTCCCCCAGGTGCGTCTCGCGGAGCCGTTCGTCGACCGACACCGGCATGCCGGCCTGGTCCCCCAGCGTCGTCGCGGTGTCGAGAGCGCGGCGCAGATCGGACGACACGATCACCAGCGGCTGACGCTTGGCCAGCACCTCGGCGGCGGCGACCGCCTGGGCCCGGCCCAGATCGCTCAGGTCGGTGTCGAGCTGGCCCTGCATCCGGCTGGTGGCGTTGTATTCCGTCTGGCCGTGACGCAGCAGCAGGAGACGGCGGTTCCTCACTCGCCGTCCTCGTCGGACGCGTCGTCACCGTCCGGGTTCACCGGCAGCTCACCATCCAGGTCGACCTCGATGGCCGGGCAGTCCCGCCACAGCCGGTCCAGCGCGTAGTACTCGCGCTCTTCCTGGTGCTGGATGTGCACCACGATGTCGACATAGTCGAGCAGCACCCAACGACCCTCGCGGGCGCCTTCTCGACGGGCCGGCTTGTGACCCGCCCAGCGCATCTTCTCCTCGACCTCGTCGACGATGGCGTTGACCTGGCGGTCGTTGGACGCGGAAGCGATGACGAAGTAGTCGGTGATGACCAACTGATCCGAGACGTCGATGACGCTGATGTTCTCGCCGAGCTTGGCGGACGCCGCACGGGCGGCGACGGTCGCCATGTCGAGGGCTTCGGGGGTGGCGGTCATGAACTCTCCTGCTTGTTCCTGGCATGGTCGCGAGCCTGGTAGAGCCCACGTTTGGATACGTATTGGACGACGCCGTCGGGCACCAGGTACCAGATGGGCCGGTTGGCCTGGGCGCGGCGACGGCAGTCGCTCGACGAGATGGCCAGCGCGGGCACCTCGACGAGGGTCAGGGCGTCGGCCGGCAGTTCTTTCTGGGCTTCCTCGATGTGCTTGCCGTCCAGCTCATAGCCGGGCCGGCTGACGCCGATGAACCGGGCCGTGGAGAACAGCTCCTCCCAGTTCTGCCAGGACAGGATCGAGGCCAGCGCATCGGCGCCGGTGATGAAGAACAGGTCGGTGTCGGGGTTCTGCCGGGCCAGATCCCGCAGGGTGTCCTTGGTGTAGGTGGGGCCACCGCGGTCGATGTCGACGCGGCTGACCGAGAACCGCGGGTTCGCGGCTGTCGCGATGACCGTCATCAGGTACCGATCCTCGGCGGCGGTGACGTGGCGATCCCGCTTCTGCCAGGGCTGCCCGGTCGGCACGAAGATCACTTCGTCAAGCTCGAACAGGTCGGCCACCTCGCTGGCCGCGACGAGGTGTCCATGGTGAATGGGATCGAACGTCCCACCCATCACTCCCAGCCTGCGTCGAGTCACGATTGGCCAGCTTACGGCAGTGTTCGGAGCCGACCCGGGGGCAGGACCTCGGCGGCTAGACCGGCAGCAGGTTGTCGATCACCGCGGCCAGCTGCTTGGCCGACCGGCATTCGTGCATGGTGATGACGTCCTGGTACTTGGCCGTCGCCGAGTCGCCGCTGCCCCACAGGTGCTTGGGCTCGGGGTTGAGCCAGTGCGCGTGGCGGCTAGCGCCCACCATGTGCGCCAGCAGGTCGGCCTGCGGGTTGCGGTAGTTGTTGCGACCGTCGCCGAGCACCAGCAGGGCCGTGCGGGGCGACAGCGCGTTGGGCCACTTGTCCATGAACGAGACGAAGGCGTGGCCGTAGTCGGAGTGCCCGTCCCGGGTGTAGACGGCCGCCTCGCGGGTGATCTTCTGCACCGCGACGGCCAGATCGGCGTCCGGCCCGAACAGCTCGGTGACCTCGTCGGTGGTGTCGATGAAGGCGAAGACGCGCACCCGCGAGAACTGCTGGCGCAGCGCATGCACCAGCATCAAGGTGAAGTGGCTGAAGCCGGCGACGGAGCCGGAGACGTCGCACAGCACCACGAGCTCGGGGCGGGCCGGGTGCGGTTTCTTGAGGACGACGTCGATGGGCACGCCACCCGTCGACATCGACTTCCGCAGCGTCTTGCGCAGATCGATCTGGCCGGCATGCGAACGACGCCGCCGCGCGGCGAGGCGGGTGGCCAGCGTACGGGCCAGGGGCGCAACGACATTGCGCATCTGGCGCAGTTGATCACCTGACGCCCTGAGGAATTCGACGTTCTCGGCGAGCTGCGGGATGCCGTAGGTCTGCACGTGGTCGCGGCCGATCTGTTCGGCGGTGCGCCGCTTGGTCTCCGACTCGACCATGTGCCGCAGCTGCGAAATGCGCTTGGCGGCCATCGCTTTGGCGATCTGTTCCTGCGTCGGCGTGGGCTCGTCGCCGTAGGGCGCCAGCAGGCCGGCCAGCAGTTTGCCCTCGAGCTGGTCCAGACCCATCGCCTTGAGCGCCTGATACGACGAGTACGACGGACCGCGGCTGGAGTTGTACTTGCCGTAGGCGTCGACGATCTGCGCGATCATCGCCATCAGACGGTCGTCCAGGTTGGCCATGTCGGCGTCCGAGAGCAGGTCGATGAGCGCCGAGCGCATGCCCTCGACGTCCTCGGGCGGGATCCGGTCCGGCCGGTTCTCCGAGTCGTCTTCGTCATCGAGCTCGAGCACGGCCCGGTCCCCCATGGCCGCGGGGAACCACAGATCGAACAGCGCGTTGTAGGTCTCGCGATGGTCGGGCCGACGCAGTACCGCGCATGCCAGGCCCTCGCGCAGCACCATGCGGTCACCCAGCCCGAGGGTGGCCATCACCCGTCCGGCGTCGACGGTCTCCGACGGCCCGACGTTGATGCCCACCTTGCGCAGGGCTTCCACGAACCCCACGAGGTGGCCCGGAATACCTTGCGGGGCAAGCGGTTGCGGTGGGGTTCGAGCTGCCATGACTACCTAGTTCAGCTTCAGTTCGCCGGCAGCGCGCTGCTGGTCGGACTGGTGCTTGAGCACCACTCCCAGCGTGGCGGCGATCATGGCGTCGTCGAGGGTGTCCATGCCCAGCGCCAGCACCGTGCGGCCCCAGTCGATGGTCTCGGCGACCGACGGCAGCTTCTTGAGCTGCATACCGCGCAGCACGCCGATTATGCGGACCAGCTCGTCGGCGATCTTCTCCGGCAGTTCGGGCACCCGGGACAGCAGGATGCGACGTTCCAGGTCGGGATCCGGGAAGTCGATGTGCAGGAACAGGCAGCGGCGCTTGAGCGCCTCGGACAGTTCGCGCGTGGCGTTCGATGTCAGCACCACGAGCGGCGTCTGCTGGGCCTTGATGGTGCCCAGTTCGGGCACGGTGACGGCGAAGTCGGACAGGATCTCCAGCAGCAGACCCTCGATCTCGATGTCGGCCTTGTCGGTCTCGTCGATCAGCAGGACGGTGGGCTCGGTGCGGCGGATGGCCGTCAGCAGCGGCCGGCTCAGCAGGAACTCCTCGCTGAAGACGTCCATCTTGGTCTGGTCCCAGTCGCCGGACTGCTGGCCGGACTGGATCCGGAGGATCTGCTTGGCGTGGTTCCACTCGTACAGCGCGCGGGCCTCGTCGACGCCCTCGTAGCACTGCAGCCGCACCAACTCCGAACCGGTGCACTGGGCGATGGCCCGCGCCAGTTCGGTCTTGCCGACGCCCGCCGGGCCTTCGATCAGCAGCGGCTTGCCCAGCCGGTCGGCCAGGAAAACCGCTGTGGCCGTTGCGGTGTCGGGCAGGTATCCGGTTTCGGCGAGTCGCTTGGCGACGTCATCGATGTCCGCGAACAGCGGCACCGAACGAGCGGGTGTACTCAAGTTCTTCTCCTCTTACACGGGCCGGGTCTGGCCGTCGCCCCACACGATCCATTTGGTGGATGTCAGTTCCGGCAGCCCCATCGGACCGCGCGCGTGCAGCTTCTGGGTCGAGATGCCGATCTCGGCGCCGAAGCCGAACTGCTCGCCGTCGGTGAAGGCCGTCGACGCGTTGACCATCACCGCGGCGGCGTCCACCTGTTCGGAGAACCGCTGGGCCGCAGCAAGATTGGTGGTGACGATAGCTTCGGTGTGCCCGGTGCCGTACTCGTTGACGTGCGCGATGGCGCCGTCGACACCGTCGACCACGGCCACCGCCATGTCCAGCGACAGGAACTCCGCACGCAGCTCGTCCTCGCTCGGGTCCAGGTGCACCGTCACCCCGGCGTCCTGCAGCGCGGTCACCAGCCGCGGCAGCGCGGTGTCGGCGATGGCCCGGTCGACCAGCAGGGTCTCGGCCGAGTTGCACACGCTGGGCCGACGGGTCTTGGAGTTCAGCAGGATGCTCTCGGCCATGTCGAGGTCGGCGGCCTCATGGACGTAGACGTGGCAGTTGCCGACGCCCGTCTCGATGGTCGGCACGGTGGCGTCGCGCACCACGGCGTCGATCAGGCCGGCACCGCCACGCGGGATCACCACATCGACGAGCCCGCGGGCCTGGATGAGGTGGGTCACGCTGGCGCGGTCCTCGCTGGGCAGCAGCTGCACCGCGTCCTCGGGCAGCCCCTCGGCGGCCAGGGCCGCCCGCAGTGCGGTGACCAGAGCCTCGTTCGACCGGACCGCCGACGAGCTGCCGCGCAGCAGCGCCGCGTTGCCCGACTTGAGGGCGAGGCCGAAGGCGTCGACCGTCACGTTGGGCCGGCTCTCGTAGACCATGCCGACGACACCCAGCGGGACCCGCTGCTGACGCAGCTGCAGGCCATTGGGCAGCGTGCTGCCGCGCAGCACCTCACCGACCGGGTCCGGCAGCCCCGCGACCTGCCGCAATCCGGCGGCGATGCCGTCGAGCCGTTGCGGGTTCAGGGCCAGCCGGTCGATCATCGCCTCGGCGGTACCGGCGGCGCGCGCGGTCTCGATGTCCTCGGCATTGGCGGCGAGCACCGCGTCCGCGGCGGCCAGTACGGCATCAGCGGCGGCGTGCAGCGCGCGGTTCTTGGCTTGCGTGGTCAGTGTCGCCAGCACGCGCGACGCGACGCGGGCCCGCCGGGCGGCGTCATGCACCTGCTGGCGAAGATCGGTGTCCGTAGCTGCGTGCACACTCATAAACCCAGGGTAACGAGGTATCTGCGGTTCAGCCCGGTCGGGGCTACCGTGGCCGGGTGACTCGGATCACCGTCGTGGGCAGCGTCAACATGGATCTGGTGTTCGGTCTCGCCGACCTTCCGGGACCGGGGCAGACGGTACTGGCGTCGGCGCTGCATTCGGAGCCGGGCGGCAAGGGCGGCAATCAGGCCGTCGCCGCGGCACGGGCGGGTGCCGATGTGCAGTTGGTCGCCGCGCTCGGGACGGACGCGACCGGATCGGCATTGCGAAAGCATCTGCAGGACAACGGTGTCGGGCTTGTCGGTACGGTCAGCCTGCCCGTCCCCAGCGGCACCGCGGCGATCATGGTCGGCGACAACGCCGAGAACATGATCGTGGTGGCGCCCGGCGCCAATGGGCACCTGACCCTGGACTCCGCGCACGTTCGCGCGGTCGTCGCCGACTGCGATGTGCTGTTGCTGCAGCTGGAGATCCCGCCGGCCACCGCGTTGGCGGCGGCGCGGCTGGCCAAGAACAGTGGTGCGACGGTGGTGCTCAACGCGTCACCGGCGGGCACCGACGCCGGCGCGCTGGCCGAGCTGGCCGCCGTCACCGACGTGGCGATCGTCAACGAAACCGAAGCCGCCCAATGGCATTGGACCGTCCCGCATCTGGTCATCACGCGCGGCGCCGACGGTGCAGTGCACCGGACCGCTGGGGGCGAGACGCACGTCCCGGCACCCGACGTCGAAGCGATCGACACCACCGGCGCCGGCGACGTCTTCGCGGGGGTCCTCGCCGCCGGTTGGCGGGCGGACCCACACCACGCGTTGCGGCGCGCGGTGACGGCGGGCGCGCTCGCCACTCTGGTGCCCGGTGCCGGCAACTGTGCACCGCGTGACGAGGTCATCGAGGACGCACTGGAGGGCGGCGTCGGTAACTGACGCGCAGATCTACGCCACTTGGCCGATGATGTTCCGGCCGCGACACCGGATAGTCGATGCATGACCATCGCAAGCGGTATTCCGAGCGTCTTCGACGTCGCGCTTCCGACCATCGACTATTCGGACGCGCACGGCCCCGGACGAAGCGCAGGCGATCCTCCGGGCGGCGCGTACGCAGTCGCCGATCGCGATCGGGCCGCACGGACCGGAGGTGCTGACCTACGATCTCGCCCACGAGGTGCTGCGGGACCCGCGCTTCCGGATTCCCCAGGGCATGTTCCTCGTCGCGCAGGGCATCACGTCAGGCCCGGTGTGGGACCGGGTCAGCTCGTCGATCATCAGCATCGACGGCCCCGAGCACACCCGCCTGCGTCGACTGATTGCCACAGCATTCAGCCGCCGCGCCATCGAACGCTTGCGCACCACCGTCATCGACGTCGTCAGCGATCTGATCGACCGCCAGGTCGCACGTGGCCACTGCGACGTCGTGACCGACATCGCGCGGCAGTACCCGACCCCGGTCATCTGCGCGCTGCTCGGCGCCCCGGCCGAGGACTGGGAGCAGTTGTCGGTCTGGGTCGACGACTTCATGCACGCCTTCGACTGGCACGTCGCCGAACACGAGGCCGCGATCCTGACCGCCTGGCAGGCCCTCGACGACTACATCGATGACATGGTCGCCCGTCGCCGCGACCACCTCACCGACGATCTCCTCTCGGACCTCATCCGCGCCGAGGAGGACGGTGACCGGCTCAGTGCCGACGAACTGCGAATGCTCTCGACCGGCCTGCTGGCGGCCGGCACCGACACCACCCGCAACCAGGTCGCCGCCTCGGTACAGGTGCTGTGCGAGCATCCCGACCAGTGGGCCTTGCTGGGTACACATCCCGACCTGGCCGACCGCGCCGTCGAAGAGACCATGCGGCACTCGCCCATCGTGATCAGCTCGCTGCGGATGGCCCGTGAGGACGTCGAACTTGCCGGAATGCTCATCCCCGCAGGAACTTTCATGCAGGTGAACACCGGCGCAGCCAATCGCGACCCCGCCGTGTACGACGACCCCGACCGCCTCGACATCACCCGCGCGGGCGCCCCGGCGATGCAGACCTTCGGCGCCGGGATGCACTACTGCCTCGGCGTGCACCTGGCCAAGATGGAGCTGGCCGAAGCGCTCACCCTGATGACGCAGCGCATGCCCAACGCTCGGGTGACGGGACCGGTGCCGTGGAAACCGTTGGTGGGCCTGAGCGGACCGCTCACCCTGCCCATCGCCTTCGATCCGGTCGATGGGTCATTGCGAGCGGCCTCCTGAGCGAGCTGCCTGCACTCGCCGCGGCCCCGACACAGCCAATAGCAGCAACGTCGCGGCCGCGTGCCGTTGCCGGCTGTCGACGTCACGCCCCTTCGGCCTGATCTCGCACTCATCGGGCAACTTCGCGCGCGACAACTCAGCAGTTGTGCGTACGCATGCGCCGATGGCGTACGTGCGGCCGTCGCAGCACACCGCACGAATTACGCATCACGGCCGATGGAGTCGCAGGCGCCAAGCGGCACAGTAGGAGTCACCACTTTCCAAGGAGCACTCCGATGAACCAAACCCACACCGCCGCAATGCACTTCGGCATCGTGACCGCCCGCCCGGCGCTGACCCACTGGAGGACAGAAGTCGACAGCGTCGTCTCAGCAGTCGCGCGGTGGATGTCCAACCCGCCGGCGACGGAACCAACGTCGCGCGCGGCCTATCACAGCTATCTGGAGCACGCGTGCATGGCCCGTGAGATGGACCGACTCTGAGCGGCCCGAAACCCGCGCGCGGGCTCTGATTCAGCAAATACTGCGAGTTGCCCCTGGGTGGCCCTAGAATCTGACGTTCAAATGGACGGCCACAAAGGAATCGCGGTGTCACGGCGATTCTTCGTGCTCACGGTCGCCATCGCCGCCTTCTATGTGCCACTCGCACTCAACTACACCTGGCCACTTTTCGCGCCCGGCTTGTCGCGCTGGCAGGACAGCGTCAACGCCGTCATCAACGGCCGCACCTACGCGGTCGGTGACGGATCCGTCGAATCCGTGCGCCACGGCGCCTACGCCGAACACCGTGTCGTCCTCATGGTGCACACCACGTTGGCCGGACTTGCCTTGGCGCTCGGGCTGTTTCAGTTCTCGTCGCGGCTGCGCACCCGGCGGCCGGCGGTACATCGTTGGATCGGCCGCAGCTATCTGACACTGATGTCCGTCAGCATGCTGACCGCGTTGGTGTTCCTGTACTTCACGCCGCCGGCCCAGCACTTCATCGGCCCGGCATTCGAAACTCAGTTGCGCGCCTTGGCAATCGGCACGCTCGGCAGCGGCTGGTACGCGGTCTACGCGATCCGGCGCCGCGACGTGATCACGCACCAGGCCTGGATGACCTACGGCATCGCCCTCATGATGACGGCGCCATTGCTACGGGTGATCTGGATCGGGATACAACCGCTGATCCCCCAGCACGATCTGCTGACCAACATCGGCGTGGGTTCCATCATCCTCGGCGTCGTCGCACCCGGCAGTGCGGTGTTCGCGTTCATGTTGACCAAGCAGGCGACGCCGGAGGCCGGCGTTCGTTCCGTCCCGGCGTGGACGTACGGCGCAGCGTTCGCGTTGGCCGTTGTCGGCTCGCTGGCCTACACCGCGCTGGTCCTGCGGCTACCCACGCCGATCCCGCAAAGCCTCGTACTTTTCCACCTGGTGCCTGCGTGGATCACCCTCGCAATCTCCGTGCGTGGCGTGTTCCGCGCGCGCACCACGGGCGACGCGGCACGCGAACGGCAGTGGCGCTGGATCCTGTGGGGTTTCGCCGCGGCGCCGACCGCCGCGAGCCTGTACGCGCAGATCGTGCCGCCCGCCTTCACCACGGCCGACGCCGTCCTCGCCGGCGGCATGGACGGCCCGGTCATCCCGATCACCGTCGCCTTCGCGCTGGTAGTGCATGCGGCCGCGCGGTCTCAGCGTCGGACCGACGACGATCTCGATGAACCGAACGTGCTGGCCGCTGCCTGAACTCTGCTGCGTCGGCAAGTTATCCACAGAACGCGATCTATCCACAATCTGCTTCTGCCAGAAAGCTTGGAGCAGTAGAGGTCGCTAGAATCGAACATATGTACGAACCGCTGCTCATCGAGACCAGGGAAGCTGACGACGCTTCGCTGGTCGACATGATGACCAGCGCCACCCGCGCAGAAGCCCAGAACGCGGCCCGCCGTTTGGCCGCCGTCGCCGAATTCACCCACCGCCGGTGCACCGACCATGAAGAGCGCGACCTGTGGGCGTGCGACGGCTGGGATGCCGCAGCAAGCGAGATCGGTGCCGCCCTGACCATAAATCGCTGGCAGGCCGCCGGCCAGATGCAGCTAGCTCTGGCTCTTCGTGACCGTCTTCCCGAAGTAGGCGCTCTCCTGGCTGCCGGAGAGTTGCCCCTCGGGTTGGTCACCCAGATCTGCTGGCACACCGAGCACGTCCAGGACCCGGCCACGCTCGCCCTCATCGACATCGCCATTGCGGGCTCCGCCCACGAATGGGGACCCCTGTCGAAAGCCGACACCATCCGGCAGATCGACAGCTGGATCGAGAAGTTCGACCCGGCCGCGGTGCGTCGTACCCGTAACGCCGTCCGCGGTCGCGACGTCGAGTTCGGCAAGCCCGGCGACCCAGCCGGCGTCACATCCGTGTGGGCCCTGCTGCTGGCCACCGACGCCGAACTGCTCAAGCGCACCCTCACCGCCATGGCCTATGAGGTCTGCCCCGATGACCCCCGGAGCCTCGCCCAGCGCCGCTCCGACGCGATGGGCATTCTGGCCGTCCGCGGCGACCGCCTCCCGTGCCACTGCGGCCGGTCCGACTGTCCTGCCGCCGGAGCCGATCCGCGCGCCGCGGCGGTCATCATCCATGCGCTGGCCGGGGCGGCACCCGAACCGATCAGCGATCCGCTGCTCGACGCAGCCGAGGCCGCGCCGTCCGTCACCGCCGAAACTCCGGTCGCCGACGCCCTGGAGCCGACGCCCGAACCCGCACCCGTCGTCGATCAGAAGGCGGTCGGGTACCTGCCTGGCGGCGGCGTCATCCCGGCTGTGCTGTTGTCCGACCTCGCCGCGCGCGGCGCAACCGTGAAAACGGTTACCGCGCCCCAGGTTCCGGCCGGTGGGCAATCCCAGTACCGACCGTCGGCCGCGCTCGACCGTTACGTACGGATACGGGACATCACCTGTATGCACCCCGGCTGCGACCAACCCGCCGTCGACGCCGACCTCGACCACACCATCCCGTGGCCGGCCGGAGCGACCCATCCGGGCAACCTCACCCCGAAGTGCCGCAAGCACCATCTGGTCAAGACTTTCTACAGCGGCGCGACGGGATGGCGCACCCGCCAGAACCCCGATGGCACCATCGTCTGGACCGCACCCACCGGGCACACCTACACGACCGTGCCTGGTAGCCGAATCCTGTTTCCCGACAGGCGCTTCCCCACATCAGCGCCTCCACCATCGGCGACGGTGAGCACCAGCGACCAGCCCGGCCGCGACCTCATGATGCCCACCCGCCGGCGCACCCGCGCTGACGACCGCGGTCGACGTATTCGGTACGAGCGCAAACTCAACTGGGCCGAGCTACTGGAGTCCGAGCCGACCACCGAAGCCAAACTCCAACTCGCCCAACGCCTCATCGATGGCGACAGCTCGCCACCGTTCTGAGGCCGGGGAATGCGATCAAGCGGCCACCGGCGGCGCGCTGTTGACTGCCACCACGCCGGTGCCCACCGTCGGCAGGGACACCTCGACCGAGGAAACGTTGATGACCCCGGCCGAAGTGAAGCTCTGGTACGGCGTGGTCGAGGCGACGAGCTGCAGCGTCAGCGAGTCCCAGGGTCCTGCCGTGTAGGCGATGTCCTCGAGGTCGACGGTCACGTGGCGCGACTGCCCGTCCAGCGTCACCGGAATGGGTGTCACGACGTTGCCGACGACACGGCCGGTGCTGTTGTCGACGATCTGGGCATAGACGAACCGACTGGTTCCGAGACCGGAGTAGTTGACCGTCACTGTCGGTGCACCGACCAGCTGCGTGGTACCGGCGGGCAGGGTGAGCGCGATGTTGATGGCGTTCTGCGCCTTGGTCGGGATCGGCAGTGAATTCTCCAGTCCGAGTGGGTTTCCGATCGGACCCGACCCGCCGGCGATCGGCAGGATCGGCATGAAGCCGCCCGCGCTGATCGAGTTGATCGGGGTGCCATGGAAACCCGGATCGGTCGGCATCACGTCGGACGCGTAGAACTGCCCGTCCTGGTCGACCCACTGGAACGTCGGCCCAGTGTCGGTCGCGCTGTTGCCCTTGACGTAGCGGTCCAGCCAATTGAGCGTCTCGCTCGCCAGAAGCTGGTTCTGGATGGGGCTCGCCGGGTCGAGGCAGACGCCGTGCCCGCCGCAGAACCAGATCATCTTGACCGGCACGGGATTACCGTTCGCGTCGAGGTTGTCGGCGAGCATCTCGACGTTCGTGTTCGCCTGGTCGAGCGTGATCAAGTCGTCGACCGTGCCCTGGATGATGAGGGTCGGGACGGTGATGTCATCGACCAGAGCGCCGGGACCGCTGCTGGTCAACACATCTCGCTGACTCTGGGTGAGGATGCCCAGCAGGTCACCGAGAATGATGCCGCCGTAGATCTGCGGATTGATCCGCGCGCCGGTCTGCACCAGCCCGAGCATCAGCAGTGATGCCCAGGCAGTCTTGAACGCGCCGCGCGGGTACAGCGCGTCGTTGAGTGAGTTCCAGGCGAGCCCCGGCACTATCGCGTCGATGCGCTTGTCCCGGGCGGCCGCCACGAGCTGGATACCGCCGCCATAGGACACCCCGACCATGCCCAGTCGCGGATCGAGCGTGACGGCGTCATCGAGTTGCACACCGGGCTGATCGGCCATCCAGCTGCTGATCGACGACACGTCTTTGCCCTCGAAATTCGGATTGTCCAGCTGCAGCAGCCCGCCCGAGGCGTATTCGCCCCGGGGGTCCCAGGTGACGACGTTGTAGTCGGCGGACCGGAACGTGCCGATGCCGACGAAACCTGTTGCGTACGGGTTGGTTTCGCCGGGACGCGTCATGCCCGGGCCGTACAGGACGGTCGGCGCCACTTCGCCTGCTTCCAATCCCATTGCCGGAAAGAAGTTGACGCTGATGGGCGTGCCGTCGAACGACGCGATCTTGTAGGTGTAGGCGACGGGCGTTCCCGCCGGCACCAGCTGGGCGAGGTCGACATCGACGGGGACCACGACCGACGCCCCGATGAGCGGCGCCAAAAGCCCACTGACACCGGGAATCTGGCGCAGGTTCACCAGCAGATTCGGCACCATCGAACCGATCAGCGGAATCTGCTTGAGCGCGGTGACGAACGGCGTCTGCTGCGTCACGCGCACCTTGAACTGCTCGGGGGTACCCGAGGTGACGTCGGCGTAGTTCGGCAGATAGGTGAAATCGCCGGTCTTGAGCATCCGCACCTTGCCGGGCGAGCCGCCGAGGACGCTGTAGGTGACCGGACCGCTCAGCGGCGTCCCGATCGAACCGTGGATGATGCCGTCGTCGAACTCGACGACGGGGCCGGGTACGGCGAGCGTCGAGGCCGGGCCCGCGGCCGTGGGGCTGACTGCGGCAGTCGTATTGACCGCCGACGTCGGGGTGACGCTCAGGGTCCGGTCGATGCCCAGCTCGCGGCGAGCCGCCGCCAGCAGCACCCACGCCCCCCGGCGATTGCACCGGGCCGGTGGGCGTCGAGCCGACGCGCGGCTTGGTTGCCGTCGGCACGGTCTGCACCGGAGATGACGCGACGCCCGCCGCCGGGGCCGCTTCTACAGCCGGCGCCGACACTTCTACCTTCGGATTGGGCGCGACGGCCGTCAGCGCCGCGGGCTGTTTCGCCTTGGGCGCCTTCGGTACCTTGGCCGCCTTGACGACCTTGGATGCCTTGGGCTTCTTGACCTTCTCCGATTTGTTCCGACCGGCCGGCGGAGCGCTGCTCGATGTGTCGTGGGAGACGCCCGGCGTCCCCGAAGTGGCTGTGTCGGCGTAGGCGACGCCACCACCGATGACGATGACCGACCCCACCCCGAGGGCGACGGCCAATCCTCCAACGCGACCGACATAGCGTGCTGCAGACATCACTACCTCCCCGACAGTTGGCACCAACTATCTGGAAGTTAGTCCAGAATCGCGCCGATATTGACGCTTTTGCAGAAAAAACATACCAAGGGTAGGTTTTCCCGCGGTCGCCAGCGTCGGCTAGGACTCCGGCACGTTGCGGTCGATCTCGTCGAGCCAGATGCGTGCCGACATGTCCGACGGCGCCCGCCAGTCCCCACGCGGGGACAACGCGCCGCCCGCGGACACCTTCGGGCCGTTCGGCAGCGCCGACCGCTTGAACTGGCTGAACGAGTAGAACCTCTGGACGAAGACTTTCAGCCAGTGCCGGATGTCGGCCAGCGAGTAGGCCACGTGCTCGTCATCGGGGAAACCGGCCGGCCAGTCACCGGCGTCGACGTCGCGCCAGGCATGCCAGGACAGGAACGCGATCTTCGATGGCCGGAAGCCGTACCGCAACACCTGAAACAGCGAAAAATCCTGCAGCGCATACGGTCCCACCTTGGCCTGGCTGCTCTGCACTGCCTGACCGTCGGTCGCCGGAACCAGTTCCGGGGTGATCTCGGTGTCCAGCACCGACTGCAACACGTCGTTGACGTCGGCATTGAACTGACCCGAGGAGATCACCCACCGGATCAGATGCTGGATCAGGGTTTTCGGCACCCCGCCGTTGACGTTGTAGTGCGACATCTGGTCGCCGACGCCATAGGTGGACCAACCCAGGCCGAGCTCGGACAGGTCGCCGGTACCCAGCACGATGCCGCCACGCTGGTTGGCCAACCGGAACAGGAAGTCGGTGCGCAGACCGGCCTGCACGTTCTCGAACGTCACGTCGTACACGGCCTCGCCGCGGGCGAACGGGTGCCCCATCTCGGCCAGCATCAGCCGCGCGGTGTTACGAATATCCAACTCGGAGAACGTGACTCCGAGCGCCTTGGCCAACGCGGTGGCGTTGTTCTTGGTGTGGTCGCCGGTCGCGAAACCCGGCATCGTGAAGGCCAGGATGTCGCTGCGCGGCCGGCCCTCCCGGTCCATCGCCTTGGCCGCGACGATCAGCGCATGCGTGGAATCGAGCCCGCCGGACACCCCGATCACCACCGTCGGGAAGTTCAGTGCCCGCAGCCGCTGTTCCAGACCGGACACCTGGATGTTGTAGGCCTCGTAGCAATCCTGTTGCAGCCGAGCCGGATCCGCGGGCACGAACGGGAACCGCTCGACCTCGCGCAGCAGACCGATATCGCCCGCCGGCGGCGACAAGGTGAATCCGATCCGGCGGAAATCCGACGTCCGGTCTGCGAAGGTGCGCCGGTTGTCGTCGAACGTGCCCATGCGCAGCCGCTCGGAGGCCAGCAACTCGGTGTCGACGTCGGCGACCGAGCGTCGTTCCCCGCGCGGAAAGCGCTCGGATTCGGCCAGCAGCACACCGTTTTCGTAGATCATGGTCTGGCCGTCCCACGCCAGATCCGTCGTGGACTCGCCTTCCCCCGCGGCCGCGTAGACGTACGCCGCCAGGCACCGCGACGACGCCGAGCGGGCCAGCAGTTTGCGGTCGTCGGCCCGGCCGATGGTGATCGGGCTGCCCGACAAGTTCGCCAGCACCGTCGCACCGGCCAGCGCGGCCGTCGCGCTCGGCGGCACCGGCACCCACATGTCCTCGCAGATCTCCACATGCAGTACGAAGTTCGGCAGATCGTCGGCGGCGAACAACAGGTCGGGGCCGAACGGCACGTCGACCCCGTTCAGCCGGATGGTTCCCTCGACATCATCACCGGCAGCGATCTGACGGGATTCGTAGAACTCGCGGTAGGTCGGCAGGTACGACTTGGGCACCACGCCGAGGATCGCGCCGCGGTGGATGACCACCGCGGTGTTGTAGATCCGGTGCCGGTACCGCAGCGGCGCACCCACCACCAGCACCGGCAGCAACTCGGCGGACGCCTCGACGATCGTCGTCAGCGCCTCGGTCACCGCCTCCAGCAGCGTGTCCGACAGCAGGATGTCCTCGATCGAGTAGCCCGAGAGGGTCAGTTCCGGGAACACCGCCAGCGCGACGGCGTCGTCGTGGCACTCCCGGGCCAGGCGCACCACCGACTCGGCGTTGGCCGCCGGGTCGGCGAGCGCGGTGTGGTGCGTGCATGCAGCCACGCGGACGAATCCGTGCCGGTAGGCGGAGTAGAAGTCCACGCCTCGATTGTTGCACCGACCCGTGGTGCAACTCCGTGGACGGCCTACCCTCGATGAGGTGCAGGCTCCTGAACTGGTCAATCTGCTGGCCGACCGGCGACTCGCCGTGCTGACCGGCGCCGGCATCTCCACCGACTCGGGCATTCCGGACTACCGCGGGCCGGACTCGCCGCCGAGCAATCCGATGACCATCCAGCAGTTCCTGTCCGGCCCGGCATTCCGGCAGCGGTACTGGGCCCGCAACCACATCGGGTGGCGGCACATGGCCGCCCGCCGGCCCAACGCCGGCCACCGCGCCGTCGCCGCCCTGGAACGGGCCGGGCTGGTGACGGGCGTCATCACCCAGAACGTCGACCTGCTGCACACCAAGGCCGGCTCCCGGACAGTGGTGAATTTGCACGGCACCTACGCGCAGGTCGTCTGCCTGAGCTGCGGGCACACCATGACCCGCGCCGCGCTGGCCGTCGAGCTGGAACGGCTCAATCCCGGGTTCACCGAACGTGCCGAAGTCGGCAGTATCGGCGTCGCGCCCGACGCCGACGCGACGGTCGAGGACACCGCGACATTCCGGTACCTCGACTGTCCGCGCTGTGGCGGCATCCTCAAGCCCGACATCGTGTACTTCGGCGACAGCGTGCCCAAAGACCGGGTGCAGCAGGCGTACGGCCTGGTCGACGACGCCGACGCGCTGGTGGTCGCGGGCTCGTCGCTGACGGTGTACTCGGGCTACCGGTTCGTCCGGCACGCCGCCGCGGCCGGCAAGCCCGTCGCGATCATCAACCGCGGGCCCACCCGGGGCGACGACCTGGCCACGGTCAAGATCGACAGTGGCTGTTCGGAAATCCTCGCCCTGCTGGCCAGTGAATTGCCGGCTCAGAACCTGTCCGGGTGCCAGTAGACGTCCTCGGGCGTGCCGGACAACGCGTTGTCCACGGCCTCGCGGCCCTGCAGGTAGCCGTAATCCTGATTCGAGGACTCGTAGCGCCAGCCACCGAAGCGGCCCCGGCTGTGGATGCCGTGCGCGCGCAGCCGCTCGTCGACGGTCCGCACGATGTCGTCACGGCCCAGGGTCGGCACCGGATAGCCCATCGGGACTTCCCGCACGAACCGGCTCACCACGTACTCCGACTCGGCGCCCAGCGCCCGCAGTGATTCCTCGGTGCGCCGCACCGCGTCGTCGGCGGTCAGTGGCTGCCCGGGCAGCAGCGGCACCTCGCACAGCACGTTCCAGCGGCCGTCGCCGGCGTTGGCGGGATCGTAGTTGTTGAGCATCGTGGCCCGGTACCACGGCACGGCCAGGTCCGGGCAGTACAGCCAGGTCTTGTCGGCCAGCGCCTCCGGCGCCGCACCGCGGTACCCCAATCCGACCGCATAGATGCGACTGGCACACAAGCTGTTTCGCTCGGCCGTCCCTTCGGCGCCGGCGCCACCGAGCCAGCCCCAGGCCGTCGTCAACGGCGCCGAGCTGACACAGTGGTCGTACCCGACGGTCGAGCCGTCGTCCAGGGTGGCGACCCGCCGCACCACGTCGACGTCGACCACCCGGGTGCGCAGCCGTACCGTCCCGGGCTCCAGCAGCTGATCGTGCACGCCCTGCCACAGCGCACCGGTGCCACCGATCGGATAGGGAAAACTGCCCGCGGCTGGCGGCGCCGAGCCGGCCAAACCGAGGCGCGGCACGTTCGGCGCGGCGCTGCCGCTGCGCAACGACGTCCATTCGTGGTCGATGTCCTCGAGTGGGGCCGTCCACATCTTGTAGTTGTAGGGGCCGAAAAACTCGTCAAAAAGTTTGCCACCGAAATTGTTCCGGTAATAGTCGGCGAGGTTGTGCAGCGGGGCATCCGGGAAGAGGTCGGTCGGCATCTCGGCGAGTTGCTGCTGGATGGGCGTGGGCACCAGACTCTGCGGCCCGCTGCCCTCGAGCCACACCCAGCCGTTACGGGCGACGTCGTTCATCTTCACGCCCGAGGCGTCGACCGCGCGGTCGAACTCCGCGAAGTGGCTGTGCAGCACGTGGCCGCCAAGATCCCAGGTGAAACCCTGTTCGTCGCGGACCGACGTGGCCATGCCACCGACCTGATCGCCGGCATCCACCACCACGTGGTCGATCCCGAGTTCGGTCAGCCGGACTGCAGCGCCCAGCCCCGTCGGGCCGGCACCGACAATGAGAAAGGTCGGCACAGGGTCAGAAATCGACGACCAGTCGGGCCGGTTCGAATCCCTCGGCGAACGTCCGGCGGCACAGGAAGCCGTAGTGCTCGGCGGAACTGCGCACCCAGGAGGCACTGACCTTTTCGCTGGCCTCGGCCTGCGACACGTGCGACATCAGGGCTTCGATCTTCTTGTCCAGCGAGTCGGAGATGTCGACGAACGCCGTCGGGTTGAAGCCGATGGCCGACGGCCCGCCGTACGTCATGATCGACGACACCCATCGCGCGGCACCGAGGGTACAGCGGGAGACCACCCGGTGGTCCTGGTGACTGTCATTGGCAGTGTGCGTGTAAACGATTGTGGCAGAAGACTTTTCGATGGCGTCTTCGATCAGGTGGACCAGTTCGAATTCCTGCAGCGAGACGCGGCAGTCGCCGAAACCCTGGCCCCACAGCAGTTCGTGGACGCCGAGGACCTCGACCGCGCGGAGTTGCTCACGCACCCGCTCCTGCGAGTCGCCCGGCCCTTCCTCACCGCGGGTCACCACCAACATGGTGACGCGGTCGCCGGCCGCCACATGCTTTGCCAGCGCACCGCCGCAGCCCAGCTCGATGTCATCGGGATGCGCGCCGACCGCCAGCACGGACTGTCTCGCCATCGCCCCCTCAATTCTGTTTGCTGCGCCAGTGTTGAAGGCAGCATAACCCTAATTTAATAGGTCGGCCTTCTCCAGCAGGGAAAACCTCGAACGAGGCGCCGATTCTAGCCAAATACACACGAATTCGACGTCAAATTGCTACCAGGTCATCCGCGTGCACCGCAGGTCGGCGCAGTTCGACGGGTAGCTCGGGCGTGGAGCGGCCGATGATGCCGGCCAGCTCGGAATCCTCGTAGGCCACGACGCCGCGCGCCACCGCGTTGCCGTCGGGTCCGTGCAGTTCGACGACGTCGCCGCCGTGGAAGCGGCCCGAGACCGCGGTGATCCCGGCGGGCAACAACGACTTTCGCTGCCCGACGACAGCCCGCACCGCGCCGGCGTCCAGGGTCAGCGTCCCCGTCGTCTCCGCCGCGTAGCGCACCCAGAACCGGCGCGCCGACATGCGCTCGGGGCGGGCGGCGAACACCGTGCCGACCGAGGCGTCGGTCAGCGCGGCGGCCGCGTCGCCGGCCGCGGCCAGCAGCACCGGAACGCCGGCGTCGGCGGCCAGCAGCGCGGACGACAGCTTCGATGCCATACCGCCCGTGCCCAGGTGGCTGCCCCCGGTCGCGGACACGCCGTCGAGGTCACCCGACGCGGCGACCTCCGGGATGAAGCGCGCGTTGCCCTTGCGTGGGTCGGAGTCGTACAGCCCGTCGATGTCGCTCAACAGGATCAGGGCGTCGGCCCCGACCAGCTGGGCCACCAGAGCCGACAGCCGGTCGTTGTCGCCGAACCGAATCTCGTTGGTGGCCACGGTGTCGTTCTCGTTCACGATCGCCACCGCGTGCAATGCCCGCAGCCGGTCCAGCGTCCGCTGCGCGTTGTTGTGCTGCGCACGCTGAGCGATGTCATGGGCGGTCAGCAGTACCTGCCCGACGGTCCGGTCGTACCGCCCGAACGCCGCACTCCACGAGTTGACCAAAGCCACCTGCCCGACGCTGGCCGCCGCCTGCTTGGTGGCGAGGTCCGTCGGGCGCCTGCTCAGGCCGAGCGGCTCGATGCCCGCGGCGATGGCGCCGGACGACACGATCACGACGTCCGAACCGGCCTTCATCCGCTTCTCGATGGCATCGGCCAGCGTGGCCAGCCGGCCGGCGTCGAACATGCCGTTGGGCGCGGTGAGCGCCGTGGTTCCGATCTTGACGACGACGCTGCGCGCGGTGCGCACAGCCTCGCGATGCGGCGAGACCGTGTCGGGGCTGTGCGTCACAACTCTTCCTCGGGTTCCTCCGCTGACCGACGGCGCTCCTTACGGGCCGCCTTACGTTCCGCGGCCCCGACGCGATCGGTCTGCTCCAGGCGAATGTCGGTGCCGCGTCCGGACATCTGCATGTCGACACCTGCGGGTGTCTGCGGCTCCCAGTCGAACGTGACGTCGCCGATGGTCACCGCGCAGCCCGCGCGGGCACCCTTCTTGAGCAGTTCGTCCTCGACACCCAGGCGCGCCAGGCGGTCACCGAGGTAACCGACCGCCTCGTCGTTGTCGAAGGCCGTCTGGGCGATCCAGCGTTCGGGCCGGGTGCCGCGCACGATGAAGCCGCCGGAGCCGTCCGATTCGACGGTGAAGCCGGTCTCGTTGACGGCGACGGGCCGGATGATCGGCCGGCGCGGTGCCACCACCGGTTGCGCGGCGCGGTACGCCGCGACCATGTCCCACAGCGCAAAGGTCAACGGGCGCAGGCCATCTCGGCTGACGGTAGAGATTTCGTACACGGGCCAGCCGTACTTGGCGGCCACCTCTTCCTTGACGAAGTCGGCGAGTTCGCGGGCGTCGGGCACGTCGATCTTGTTGAGCAGCACCGCGCGGGGCCGCTCGGCCAGGTCGCCGAGGGTCGAATCCCCTTGCAGCGTCGGGGTATACGCGGCCAGCTCGGCCTCGAGCGCCT
Source organism: Mycobacterium sp. SMC-16 (assembly GCF_046250085.1). Lineage (NCBI taxonomy): Bacteria > Bacillati > Actinomycetota > Actinomycetes > Mycobacteriales > Mycobacteriaceae > Mycobacterium > Mycobacterium sp. SMC-16. Next base: position 1,729,212 of record NZ_CP176427.1, on the reverse strand, counting down.
CGATGTCGGAGATCGGGTCGCGGCCCGGCTCCAGGGTCGCGCAGTCCACCACGTGCACCAGCACGGCGCAGCGCTCGATGTGCCGCAGGAAGTCCAGGCCCAGGCCGCGGCCCTCGGAGGCGCCGGGGATCAGACCCGGGACGTCCGCGACGGTGAACGTGTTGTCGCCCGCCGAGACCACACCGAGGTTGGGCACCAGTGTGGTGAACGGATAGTCCGCGATCTTCGGCTTGGCGGCCGAAATGGCCGACACCAGAGACGACTTACCGGCCGACGGGAAACCGACCAGGCCGACATCGGCGACCGTCTTCAGTTCGAGGGTGAGATCGCGGATCTCGCCCTTCTCCCCCAGCAGCGCGAAACCGGGCGCCTTGCGGGCCCGCGACGCCAGTGCGGCGTTGCCGAGGCCTCCGCGACCACCGGCGGCGGCCTCGAAGCGGGTGCCGGCACCCACCAGATCGGCCAGCATGCGGCCCTGGTCATCGAGCACGACGGTGCCGTCGGGCACGTGGACCTCGAGATCGGCGCCCGCGGCACCGTCCCGGTTGCTCCCGGCGCCGGGCTTACCGGAGGGGGCGTCGACGTGCGGACGGAAGTGGAAGTCCAGCAGGGTGTGCACCTGCGGGTCGACGACCAGCACGATGCTGCCGCCCTTGCCGCCGTTGCCGCCGTCAGGGCCGCCGAGCGGCTTGAACTTCTCCCGATGTACCGATGCACAGCCATTGCCGCCGTTGCCGGCGCGCGCGTGGATCACCACACGGTCAACGAACCGGGGTGCCATCTGACGTCCTCTCCCTCACACGAACGCTTCCCTGTCACCAGGGAAGAAAAAGAAAAGCTGCCACGAGGCGAAACCTCGTGGCAGCTTCACACCTCGTGTAAAAGGTTAGGCCTCGACCGGGACGATGTTGACCGTCTTGCGACCGCGCTTGGAGCCGAACAGCACCGAGCCGGCGGCCGTGGCGAACAGGGTGTCGTCGCCACCGCGACCGACGTTCACGCCCGGGTGAAAGTGAGTGCCGCGCTGACGGACGAGGATCTCGCCGGCCTTGACGACCTGGCCGCCGAAGCGCTTGACGCCCAGTCGCTGGGCGGCGGAATCGCGACCGTTACGAGAGCTTGACGCGCCCTTTTTATGTGCCATGTCTGTTCGCTCCCTTACTTACTTGATGCCGGTGACCTTGACGACCGTCAGCTGCTGACGGTGGCCCTGGCGCTTGTGGTAGCCGGTCTTGTTCTTGAACTTGTGGATACGGATCTTCGGGCCCTTGGTGTGCTCGAGCACCTCACCGGTGACAGCGACCTTGGCCAGCGCGTCGGCGCTGGTGGTGACCTTCGCACCCTCGACCACGAGAGCGACGGGCAGCGACACCGAGGCGCCCTGCTCAGCGTCGAGCTTCTCGATCTTGACCACGTCACCGACGGCAACCTTGTACTGCTTGCCACCAGTCTTGACGATTGCGTACGTGGCGTTATCGGCTGCCATCGTTGGTGTTCCTCTGTTCTTCGTTTCGTCTACTGCGGGGCGCGCGCCACCCGAAGGCTGCGAGCGCGGGTCTGTGATGCGGGGCCGTCAAGGCGCCCACTGTCGCCGGTGTCGGCCAGGCGACAACTGGTCAAGGGTACGTGACCAGCTATTCGAGGGTCAAACCGCGTGGACCCTCACGGCATCAGCCATCGACACCTCCGACCGGCGGACCGGCGGGACGGGCCGCGGCGCGGCGCCGCTGCCGGACGACGGGAGCCCGGGCGACGACCGGTTCGGCGGGCTGATCAGCCTCTTCGTCGTCGTCCTCGTCCTCGTCGTCTTCTTCGTCCTCGTCGTCCTCATCGGAGTCGTCCTCGTCCGAGTCGTCGTCTTCGTCGTCGCTGTCGTCGAGGTCCAGCTCGTCGCTGTCGTCGTCGTTGTCCTCGAAGTCCTCGTCGAGCTCGACTTCGAGTTCGTCGTCTTCCGAGTCCTCGTCTTCGGCGTCCTCGTCGTCCTCGGACTCGTCGGCATCCTCGTCGTTGTCGGCGTCCAGCTCGGTCAGCGCCTCGGCGGGCTCGACGGCATCGTCGGCGGTTTCATCGCCAAGCCCTTCGGCGTCCTCGGCGATGTCTTCGTCGTCGAGCTCGTCCTCGTGCTTACCGTTCGCTGCCGCCATGGCCTTGAACATGGGGTGCTCACCCTGCGGATGCGAATGCACCTTGGCCAACTGCGGCTCTTCTTCGGGGCGCGGGGCGACCTTCTTGGCCCGCTTGCTGCGGCGGCCACCGCCGCCACCGGCGCCACCGGCCGCCTCGGCCTTGCGGTTGTTCGCGGCCGCGGTGTCCACCGGGTCGGCGTGCAGCATGATGCCGCGGCCCGCACAGTGGGTGCAGGTCGTGGAGAACGCCTCGATCAGGCCGGTGCCGAGGCGCTTACGCGTCAGCTGCACCAGGCCCAGCGAGGTCACCTCGGACACCTGGTGCCGGGTACGGTCGCGGGCCAGCGCCTCGGTCAGGCGGCGCAGCACCAGGTCGCGGTTGGACTCGAGCACCATGTCGATGAAGTCGATGACGATGATGCCGCCGATGTCGCGCAGCCGCAGCTGGCGGACGATCTCCTCGGCCGCTTCGAGGTTGTTGCGGGTTACCGTCTGCTCGAGGTTGCCGCCCGAACCGGTGAACTTGCCGGTGTTGACGTCGACGACCGTCATGGCCTCGGTGCGGTCGATCACCAGGGTGCCGCCCGACGGCAGCCACACCTTGCGGTCCATGGCCTTGGCCAGCTGCTCGTCGATGCGGTACACCGAGAACACGTCCGGACCGGTGGACCCGCCGGCCGGCTCGTACTGCGACATCCGCTCGAGCAGTTCCGGCGCAACGGAATTGACGTAATTGCTGATGGTGTTCCAGGCTTCGTCACCCGACACGACGAGCTTCGAGAAGTCCTCGTTGAACAGGTCGCGGATGACCTTGACCAGGACGTCGGGCTCTTCGTACAGCGCCACGGCGGCGCCGGCGGCCTTGCCCTTGGTTTCGGCGGCGGTCGTCTCGATCTCGGTCCAGCGTTCCTGCAACCGGTTGACGTCCGCGCGGATGTCCTCTTCCTTCACGCCCTCGGACGCGGTGCGGATGATCACACCGGCGTCGGCAGGCACGACCTCCTTGAGGATTTCCTTCAGGCGCTGACGCTCGGTGTCGGGCAGCTTGCGGCTGATCCCCGTCGACGACGCCCCCGGCACGTACACCAGGTAGCGCCCGGCCAGCGAAATCTGCGTGGTGAGGCGGGCGCCCTTGTGCCCGACCGGGTCCTTGCTGACCTGCACGACGACGTAGTCGCCGGGCTTGAGCGCCTGCTCGATCTTGCGGTTGTTGCCACCGAGACCAGCGGCCTCCCAGTTGACCTCACCGGCGTACAGCACACCGTTGCGGCCACGGCCGATGTCGACGAACGCCGCCTCCATCGAGGGCAGCACGTTCTGCACGATGCCGAGGTAGATGTTGCCGACCAGGCTGGCCGACGCCGCGGAGGTCACGAAGTGCTCGACCACGACGCCGTCTTCCAGCACGGCGATCTGGGTGTAGCGGGCGCCCTCGTGCGGCGGTTCGGTGCGGATCTTGTCGCGCACCACCATCACGCGCTCGACGGCTTCGCGGCGGGCCAGGAACTCGGCCTCGCTGAGGATCGGCGGACGGCGGCGGCCCGCGTCCCGGCCGTCGCGACGGCGCTGACGCTTGGCCTCGAGCCGGGTCGACCCGGTGATGCCCTGGATTTCGTTGTTGTCCGCCTTCGCCCGCGGGGCGCGCTCGTGGACGACGGTGTTGGGCGGGTCGTCCGGCGAACCGGCCTCGCCATCGGCATCGTCACCACCGGCACCGCCGGACTTGCGGCGGCGGCGACGACGGCGACGGCGGCTGGCACCGTCGGACGCGTTGGCGTCGTCGTCGCCGGAGTCGTCGTCGGCCTCGCCGTCGGCGTCCTCGTCGCCATCGGCCGCGGCATCCTGCGTCTCGCCTTCGGCGTCACCGTCGGCCACGTCGTCGCTGCTCTGTTCGCCCCGGCCGCGGCCACGGCCACGGCGACCACGACGGCGGCGCCGGTTGGCAGGCCGTTCGCCGTCTTCATCGGTGCCGTCCTCGCCACCGTCGTCGGCTGCGTCGGCCGCGTCGTCGGCGGTGTCTTCGTCGGCGAAGTCGTCAGGCTCGGCGGGCGGCCGGAACGTCACGGGCTGCGGCGCCACGAACAGCGGCAGGTAGTCGGCGGGTTCGGCGGCGGGCGCCGGCACCGTCTCGAGCAGCAGGCGCGACTCTGGCTCGTCTTCGTCGGGCTCCGCGTCGCCGGCGTCGGCCGCCTCGCGGGCGATCTCGACGGCTGCTTCGGCGACGTCGACGGCTTCGACGGCGACCTCGGCGGATACCCCTTCGGTTTCGGTGGTGGCTTCGGCGGTGACCTCGACCAGCACCTCGGCGACCGGCTCGGCGGTCTCCGCCGGTGCCGGGCTCTGCGCCGCTTCGCCGCCGAGACCCAGCAGGTCGCGGACGCGCTCGGCTTCGGCACGCGTCACCGTGGAAGCGGGGTTGCGGGGCCTACCGTCAACCCCGGCGAGGGTCTCGGTGATGTTCTTGCTGGTGGTCCCGAGGATCCGGGCCAGCGAGAAAATCCGCAGGCGCTCGGGGAGCTCTATCGGCTCCGCTGCGCTGCCGGCGTCTTCGGATCGGGCTTCAAGTTGGGCATCGTCGGCCACGTATTCTCCTCAAGCCCCCGGGCGCGTCGTGCGACGCGGCCACGCGAGGGCTTCTTGTATTGGCTCGGGGAACTTCTCCCGAGATTGTTGTGGTCTCGCACCTAGCGGCCCACGGGGAGCCCTCGGTGCCTGGCTGAATGATGGCTGGACGGACCGCGCCGCACCCGGATTTCTCCCGGTGGTCGCGTCGTCTAAGTCTTCATCCGGGCGTCCGCTCCTGGTATGAAGCAGGTCACCCGCAAGCCAGTATCCCACATCGTCGGCCAATCTCCGACGAGGTGCCGCCGGTAGCTCAGCTACCGGCGGCCCACAGTGTCAGTTACCGGGGAACCAGAGGGCGATTTCGCGCGCCGCGGACTCCGGAGAATCCGAGCCGTGCACCAGGTTGTCCTGGGTGACCAGGGCCAGGTCACCACGGATGGTGCCGGTCGCGGCCTTCTCCACCGGGTCGGTGCCGCCGGCGATCTGCCGGAAGGCGGCCACGGCCCGCGGGCCCTCGACGATGGCGGCCACAACCGGGCCGGAGGTGATGAATTCCAGCAGGTCACCGAAGAAGGGCTTGCCCTCGTGCTCGGCGTAGTGCTTGGTAGCCAGCTCGACGCTGACGGTCTTCAGCTCAAGCGCAGCGAAGGTCAGGCCCTTGCGCTCGATCCGGCTGATGATTTCGCCGATCAGGTTGCGCTTGACGCCGTCGGGCTTGATCAAAACAAGGGTCTGCTCAGTCACGGCGGACAGCGTACTAGTCAGTAACCGAATCGGGCGATCCGGGCGGAACTCACTGCTGGCCGGGCAGCAGGCCGCGGTCCTGGCGGCGCTTGACCTCGGACCGAAGGTAGGCGATGAGGACCCAGACGAGCAGGAAGATGATGCCGACGATGCCGATGGTCACGTCGATGAACGCACCGAGGATCAGCACGAACTGCATCCCGATGTTGGCCCACAGCGCCCAGGACCGGCCCTGCATCCCCGACATCAAGGCCAGGACGATCGCCATGCCGATGAGATAGCCGCTGCTGACGGGCGTCAGCCCGCCATGGAACACCGACACGACCGGCAACGCCAGCAGCACCACGATGACTTCCAGGATCAGGGTGCCCGCCATCACGCCGCGGAAGCTCTTCCACGGGTCGGGCTGGTTCGGGGCCGTCATGCCGGGTCCTTTCCGAACAGGGTACGAGCCGCGCCGGCCGTCACGACCGAACCGGTGATCACCATGCCCGCACCCGAGAAGCCGTCCGACGAGCCGTCGTTGCCCGACTCCTCCACCAACGCCGTCGCCGCCTCGATGGCGTCGGGCAGGTTCGGCGCGGTGACGACGCGTTCAGGCCCGAACGTCTCCTCGGCCAGGGACGCCAGCGTTTCGGTGTCCATGGCGCGCGGCGACCCGTTGTGGGTCACCACCACCAGATCGAACGCGGGCTCGAGCGCCGTCAGGATGCCGGCGACGTCCTTGTCCGCCATGACCGAGATGACGCCGACCAGGAACCGGAATTCGAACTCCGTCTGCAGCGCGTCGGCGAGTGCGGCGGCGCCGGCCGGATTGTGGGCGGCATCGATGAACACCGTTGGCGCACTGCGCATCCGCTCGAGGCGACCGGGGTTGGTCACCGCGGCGAAGCCCTGGCGGAGGGTGTCGACGTCGAGCTGACGGTCGGCTCCGGCACCGAAGAACGCCTCGACCGCGGCCAGCGCCAGGACGGCATTGTGCGCCTGATGCTCGCCGTGCAGCGGCAGGAAGATGTCGGAGTAGACGCCGCCGAGGCCCTGCAGTTCCAGCAGCTGCCCGCCGACGGCGACCTGCCGGCCCCGCACGGCGAACTCGGAGTCCTCGCGCGCCACAGCGGCATCGGCCGTAACCGCCTGTGCCATCAGCACTTCCATCGCCTCGGGAACCTGGCGGGCGATCACGGCGACGGTGCTGGGGTCGGTGCCCGCGGGCACCAGGTCGGGCTGCTGACGCGCGATGATGCCCGCCTTCTCCCCCGCGATGGCGGCGATGGTGTCGCCGAGATAGTCGGTGTGGTCCATGCCGATCGGGGTGATGACCGCGACCGGCGCGTCGACGACGTTGGTGGCATCCCACCGTCCGCCCAAACCGGTTTCGATGACCGCGACGTCCACGGGCGCGTCGGCGAACGCCGCGAAAGCCATGGCGGTGAGCACCTCGAACTTGCTCATCTTGGGGCCGGGTTCGCCCAGCTCACCGGCCTCCGACTGGCGGTCGACGATCTCCACGAACGGTTCGATTTCCGTGTACGTGGAGACGTATTGCGCTGGGCTGATGGGCTTTCCGTCGATCGCGATGCGCTCGGTGGCGGCCTGCAGGTGCGGGCTGGTCGTGCGGCCGGTGCGCCGCGAGAACGCCGTCAGCAGCGCGTCGATCATCCGGGTGACCGAGGTCTTGCCGTTGGTGCCGGCCACATGGATACTCGGGTACCCGCGCTGCGGGGAGCCCAGCATCTCCAGCAGCGCCTTGATGCGGACCGTGCTCGGTTCGATCTTCGTTTCCGGCCACCGCTGGTCGAGCAGATACTCGACCTGCAGCAGTTCGGCGATCTCGTCAGGTGTCGGCGTGCTCATGCGGACGGCAGGCCGGCCAGCCGGGCGTTGATCCGGTCGACCTCTTCGGTGGCCAGCTGCTGACGGGCTTTGATCTTGGCAACGACGTCCTCGGGCGCCTTCGCGAGGAACGCCTCGTTGCCCAATTTGCCTGCGGTCTGGGCGAGTTCCTTCTGCGCGGCAGCCAGGTCCTTCTCGAGCCGGCGCCGCTCGGCGGCGACGTCGACCGTGCCCGAGGTGTCCACCTCGACGACGACGGTGCCCTTGGACAGCCGGACCTCCACGGCCGCGGACGGGTTGAAGTCGCCGGCCGGTTCGGTCAGCCAGGCCAGCGACGTCACCGCGGCCACCTGGGCGTCCAGGTCGGCTTCACTGATGCCGACCAGGCGGGCGGGCACCTTCTGCCGGTCGTTGAGGCCCTGGTCGCTGCGGAACCGGCGCACCTCGGTGATCAGCTTCTGCATGTCGGTGATCCGCTGCGCGGAGACCTGGTCGAGCGCGACACCGGAGGCCTGCGGCCACTCGGCGATGACCACCGACTCCCCACCGGTCAGCGACTTCCACAGCGCCTCGGTGACGAACGGCATCACGGGGTGCAGCAGCTTGAGCAGCACGTCGAGCACCGCGGCCAGCACAGCCTTGGTGTGCTCGGTGCGCGAACCGCCTTCGAACAGTTGGGCTTTCGCGAGCTCCAGGTACCAGTCACAGAACTCGTCCCACGCGAAGTGGTACAGCGCCTCGCAGGCCCGGCTGAATTCGTAACGGTCCAGCGTGTTGTCGACCTCGACGCGGACCTCTTCCAACCGGCCCAGAATCCAGCGGTCGGCGTCGGTGAGTTCGGCAGCGTCGGGCAGCGCAGCGGGTGCCGCACCGTTCATCATCGCGAAACGTGTTGCGTTGAACAGCTTGGTCGCGAAGTTGCGGGACGCGCGGGCGTGGTCCTCACCGATGGACAGGTCGCCGCCCGGGCTGGCGCCGCGGGCCAGGGTGAAGCGCAGCGCGTCGGCGCCGAACATCTCGACCCAGTCCAGCGGGTCGATGCCGTTGCCCTTGGACTTGCTCATCTTCTGGCCGAACTGGTCCCGGATCAGGCCGTGCAGGAAGACGTTCTCGAAGGGCACCTTCGCTCCGTCGAGCACCGGGTCGTCGGCGACGAACGTGCCGAACATCATCATGCGGGCCACCCAGAAGAACAGGATGTCGTAGCCGGTGACCAGAACCGTTGTGGGATAGAACTTCTCGAGCTCCGGCGTCTTCTCCGGCCAGCCCATGGTCGAGAACGGCCACAGCGCGGACGAGAACCACGTGTCGAGCACGTCGGGGTCCTGCTCCCAGCCGGCCGGCGGCTCCTCGTCCGGGCCGACGCAGACCGTCTCGCCGTCCGGGCCGTGCCAGATCGGGATGCGGTGTCCCCACCACAGCTGACGGGAGATGCACCAGTCGTGCATGTCGTCGACCCAGGCGAACCAGCGCGGTTCGAGACTGGTCGGGTGAATCACGGTGTCGCCGTTACGAACTGCGTCACCGGCGGCCTTGGCCAGCGATTCCACCTTGACCCACCACTGCATGGACAGCCGCGGCTCGATGGCCTCACCGCTGCGCTCGGAGTGCCCGACGCTGTGCAGGTAGGGCCGCTTCTCGGCGACGATCCGGCCCTCGCCGGCCAGCTTCTCGCGCACCTTGACGCGGGCCTCGAAGCGGTCCATACCGTCGAATTCGGTTCCGGTACCGGCGATGGCGCCCTTGGTGTCCATGATGGTGGGCATCGCCAGGTTGTGTCGCAGGCCGATCTCGAAGTCGTTGGGATCGTGGGCCGGCGTGACTTTGACTGCACCCGTGCCGAATTCGGGGTCGACGTGCTCGTCGGCGACGATGATGATGTCGCGGTCCAGGAAGGGGTGCGGCAGCGTCTTGCCGACCAGCGCGCGGTAGCGCTCGTCGTCGGGATGCACCGCGATGGCGGTGTCACCGAGCATCGTCTCGAGTCGCGTGGTGGCCACGACCAGGTGTGGCTCGGCGTCGTTCATCGAGCCGTAGCGGAACGAGACCAACTCGCCCTCGACGTCGTCGTACTTCACCTCGAGGTCGGAGATCGCGGTCTCCAGCACCGGCGACCAGTTCACGAGCCGTTCGGCGCGGTAGATCAGGCCGGCGTCGAACAGCCGCTTGAAGATGGTGCGGACGGCGCGCGACAGGCCTTCGTCCATGGTGAACCGGTCCCGGCTCCAGTCGACGCCGTCGCCCAGGCGACGCATCTGGCCGCCGATGGTGCCGCCGGACTCGCGCTTCCACTCCCAGACCTTCTCCACGAAGCCCTCGCGGCCGAAGTCTTCCTTGGTCTTGCCGCCGGCGGCGAGCTGCTTCTCGACCAGGGTCTGCGTGGCGATACCGGCGTGGTCCATGCCGGGCAGCCACAGCACCTCGTAGCCCTGCATGCGCTTCCGGCGTGTCAGCGCGTCCATCAGGGTGTGGTCGAGCGCATGGCCCATGTGCAGGCTGCCGGTGACGTTGGGCGGCGGCAGCACGATCGAGTACGGCGGCTTGTCGCTGGTCGGGTCGGCGGTGAAGTACCCGGCGTCGACCCAGCCCTGGTACATGTCAGCTTCTACCGCGCTCGGATCCCACGTTTTGGACAGGGCTGTTTCCGCATCGGAGGCCGCAGTCACGGTCGCGGGATCAGGCGTATCGCTGGCAGTCACCGGCCAATTCTAGGTAAACCCCGTGAGCAGACGTAAAACTGCCCTAAATCACCTGGCAGTGGACAGTTTTATGTCTGGTCGCGAGAAGGAAGCCCGGGCCTACTTCTTGTTGCCGAACAACCCGCCGAGGACACTGCCGAGCACGCCGCCGGCGCCCTGGTTACCGCCGCCGCCGAGGACGCTGCCCAGGATGCTGCCGAGCGGGTTGTCACCGGAGTTCGTGTTGCCGCCCGCTTTGTTGCCACTCAGCGCGCCGCCGAGGATGTTGCCCAGCACGTCGCCGAGACCGCCGCCGGACGCCGCGGGCGTCGAGGCCGCGCCGCCACCGCCGGTCAGCTGCTTGCCGATGTAGGCCAGCACGATGGGCGCCAGGATCGGCAGCAGCTTCTGGATCAGCTCACTGTTACCCGCGCCACCGCCGGCGAGCGCCGACGCGACCTGGCCGCTGTCGTTGCCGCCGAAGATCTTCGCGATGGCGTCGGCGCCCTGGTCCTGGTTGACCTGGTCGACCGTCACGCCACCGTCGAGCAGCCCGCTCGCCGCGTGGTCGGCGGCGTCGTTCTCGATGCCGGCCGCGGTATCCGGATCCTCCGCGTTGTGCTGCAGACCGCCGACCAGCAGCGGCACCAGTTGTTGTACGGCGCTGTTCACCTCCCCTTCATCAGCGCCGAGCTTGGCCGCAATCTCTTGTGTCGGAATCTGATTGAGCAGTTCGTCAAGACCAGCCATGGCTTTCCACCTCATGTCCCCGGGATGTGTGTGAAACCTCGCCGCCGACACTAGCCGGGTCGGCGACGAGGCACAGCACTTCCACGCTCGCTGCGCGAATCAGCTCCCCAGCGCCTCGGTTTCGAACGTGACGCCGGCGGCCGGCAGCCGCGTCATCAGCACGTCGCCCATCGCGGCAGCCGGTGTCAGGACACCCGTCAAATCCGACAGCCGGTCGCGATCGAGGGCCAGTCCCAGCCCGCTCTCCCCCAGCAGCACCGCGGTGGCCTTGTAGCCGGGATCGCCCTGCTGCGCCATGACCGAGCGGTACCGGGCACCGCTGTTGGTGCGTGTGTACGTCTCGACGCGATAGTGGCCCTTGTCCCGCGCCTGCTCACTGGGACCCGTGCCGGGTTTCGGCACGACGCGGTCGATCAGCCCGCGGGGCAGCTTGTTGAAGAATCGGCTGCCGAGGTTCATGACGGCGGCGTTGGCCGCGGTGCCCAGCGCCGAGGCCACCGGGGCGATGGGCGACGAGCCCAGGCTCATGTGCTCCGAGTACCGCAACCGGCGGCCGTACTCCCAGTCCAGCAGCGCATTGCTGCGGCGCACGATGCGGGTGTTGGCCACGGCCATGACGAAGGCCCCGGTCCAGGTCCCGGCGAGTTCGGGGGCGATGTCGCGGCCCCGGCGCCACGGGGTGTCGGTTTGGTGGCCCAGGTCCGGCTCGGCACCTCGATCGGTGGTCAGCGTGTAGGGGTCCAGCATGGCCTGGCGCAGTTCCTCGTCACCGGACGTCCGCGAGAACAGCTCGAGCATCGATGCGACGGTGCCGCCCGAGACCCCGCCGGAGAATCCGCGGAGCACGTAGTCGGTGTAGGTGAGCTCGCCGGCGCCGTCCGCCTCCGCCGCCTTGTACAGCGCGTAGACGGTGAGATCCGAAGGGATGGAATCGAATCCGCACGAGTGCACGATGCGGGCGCCGGTGTCGGCGGCCTGCTTGTGGAACAGGTCGATGCTCTCCCGGATGAACAGGCTCTCGCCTGTGAGGTCGGCGTAGTCGGTACCGGCCGCGGCACACGCCGCCACGAGCGGCAGCCCGTATTTGAGGTACGGACCGACGGTGGTGACGACCACCCGGGTCCGTTCGGCCATGGCATCGAGGGTGTGCTGTGACGACGCGTCGGCCTGGATCAATCCCCAGGTCTGGCCGGCCGCGCCGAGCGAATCCCGGACCGCGGCCAGTTTGTCCATCGACCGGCCCGCGAGCGCGATCCGCGCCTGCCCTCCGTTCTCTGCGAGGTATTGGGCGGTCAGCTTCCCGACGAAGCCGGTGGCGCCATAGAGAACGATGTCGAATTCGCGCTGCGGTGCGGTCATGCTGCAAACCTAACCAAGCATCTCCGGCAGGTCGACCGTCACCTTCAGCACGTGCTCGGACAGGAACGCCGCCACCACCTGGTACCAGATCTTGGCGTGCTGCGGCGCGGCGATCCAGTGCCCTTCGGACGGGTAGTAGAGGTAGCGGTGCGCGGTGGCGCCGGCGTCATCGGCCGGCAGCCCGGACCGGGTCAGCAGGTCGTTCCACAACCGCAGGCCTTCACCGATCGGCACGCGGTAGTCCTTGTCACCGTGGATCACCAGCATCGGGGTCGTGATGTTCTCGACGTGCAGATGCGGTGAATTGCGTTCGGCCATCTCGGGTGTCATCTCGCGGGCCCACCAGTAGGCACCATCGGTCGTCGGCCCGAACTGGTCGAGCGCCCAAAGGCTGGCGTGTGTGACGATCGCGGCGAACCGGTCGGTGTGCCCGGCGATCCAGTTGGCCATGTAACCACCGAACGAGCCACCCATGGCGGCGATCCGGCCGGCGTCGATGCGCGGATGCGCGCACGCCTCGTCGACGGCCGCCATCAGATCGGTGTACGGCGCGAAACCCCAAGCGCCCCAGCCGCGCTGGATGAAGTCCTGACCGTAACCGGTGGACAGCGCCGGGTCCGGCATCAACACCGCATAACCGAGCGCGGTGAGCAGCCAGGGATTCCACCGCCAGTGCCAGGTGTTCCAGCTGCCCAGCGGCCCGCCGTGCACCCACAGCAGCAGCGGCGCGGGGGCGTCGCCGGCCGGCAGGGTCAACCAGGAACGAACCGGCGTACCGTCGTCCGCGGTTGTCGTCAGGTCGACGAGTTCACCTGGCAGCTCCGGGAATTCGACGCACGGCAGCACGGTGACGGATCCGTCGGCGTCGAGGCGGACCGGGTGCGGCGGGGTCAGGTAACTGCTGCGCAGGGCATACAGTGCACCACCGGGCACGGGCCGCACCTCGCCGTACGCGAAGTCGTCGTGCGTCAACTGGGTCACCGCGCCACTCGACGGGTCGACGGCGAAGATGGGCGCCCGGCCGTTGTCATCCGCGGTGACCAGCAACGTCGAGCCGTCGTGCGACCAGGTCACCGATGCCGGCCAGCGGTCCCAGTGGGCTGCGAGTTCCACCGGCTCGCCACCGAAGGCCTGTCTGCACAGGGTGATTCGCGGCGCCTGCTCCGGTGTCGAGTGCGTCTCCCGCAGGTACGCGACGGTGTTGCCGTCGGGCGAGATCGCCGGGCGACCCAGGTCCGCGGCCGGGTCGTCGGCGATCACGGTGCGCTCCCCCGTGGCAATGTCGATGCGGACCAGCACGCTGCGCAGCGCGGCTCCCGCCGCAGGCACCTCCCAGGAGGCGACGGCGAAGCTGCCGTCCGCGCTGAGGTCGACGGAGGCCTCGTTCAGCGCCATCCCCGGCTGCGGTGTAATGTCTTGGGCCGCACCCGATTCGACCCGGAGGAGGTGTGCGTGATCCGGGCCGAGGTCGTGGTCCCAGTGCCGCACCGGGTAGCCGGCGTGCAGTATCGCCGACACCTTCTTGTCCTTGCGGAGGACGCGCAGTCGCTTGTCATCGTCGGGCGTGGCGGCCGACGGGAGCAGCGGCGCCGTCACCACCACGACGTCGGCGGCACGGGCGGCGTGCACCGCGCTGACGCCGCCCGCCAGTTCGAGAACCCGTTGCGCTTCACCGCCTTTCGCCGGCAACCGCCATAACGCCGCGGCTGGGTCGTCGTCGGTATCGGTGGGACGCGCCGCGACGAACAGCAGGTCACCTGCCGCGGTGAAAGCCGGTTGCGACTCCCCCTTGGGCCCGTACGTCAGCCGGCGCGCCTCCTGCTGACCGTCGGGATCGAGTTCCCAAGCCGCGGTGACGAATTCGGTGCCCTTGTCGTTGAGTTCGCTGATCAGCGTCACGACGCGGTGGCCGTCCGGCGAGACGGCGAGCCCGGACACCCGGGGTAGAGAGAGGTACGCATCCAGGTCATCGGACGGAGTCAGGGCCATGCTCCGTTGTTAGCACACCAGGGACCGCGGCCTCATGCTGTTATTTCCCGCGGTGGCGGTCGAGGAAGTCGTCGATCAGCGCGTTGACGGTGTCGGGCGCCTCATAGGCGGCCAGGTGCCCCACGTGGTCCAGGACCACCAGCTCCGAGCCGAGAATCGCCTCGGCCATCCGGCGCACTTCGGCAACGGGAAAGCTCGCGTCCTCGCGACCGGCGACGACCATGGTCGGGGTGTTGATGCGGCCGAACAGCGCGTGCTGGTCGGGACGCCTGACGACGATGCTCTCCACCGCGAAGCTGGCCGACCGGGCCTCGTTGCCCGTGATCATCGTCACCAGTCCGTCGACCAGGTCGGGACGCTGGCGGCGGGTGGTCTTCCCGAGGAATCGCGGCACGACCGTCGACCGCACGAAGAGCGGGCTCCCGGCCAGCCGGGTCATCCGGGCCGCGAGCGCGAGCTGCAGACGGTCCCATCTGGGGCCCTCCGACGCCGTGCCGTTGAGCAGTACCGCGCATCCGACCCGTTCCGGAAACGTCGCCGAGATCGTGCCGCCGATCATGGCGCCCCACGAATTGCCGACCAGGTGCGCCCACGGCAGCCCCAGCGCGTCCAGGACGTCCACATATGCCCGCGCACTGGCCTCGAAGGTGAAAGGACTGCGCAGCGGCTCGCTGCGCCCCTGTCCTGGCGGGTCGATCGCGATGGTGGTGTACCGGCCGGAGAAGTGCGCCACCTGCGCGGCGTACAGCGTGTGGTCGGTCAGGAGGCTGGGCATCAGGAGAATCGGGTCGCCGGAGCCGCTGACGTGGACCTGCAGGGCGCCGAGGCCGGTCGCGATGTCGTGCGTCGCCATGCCCCCATAGTTTCATCAAGTGACGGTTGTGCCCGGCCGGCCACAACGACAAAGGGTGCCGGACCGTGTGGTCCGACACCCTTTGTTTGCCTTGCTCGTCGTACGGCTCTCAGCCGCGACGGCCGCAGACCGGCCAAGCGCCCATGCCCTGACGGGCGGCGACGTTCTCGGCGACTCGGATCTGCTCGTCCTTGCTGGCGGTGTGGGGCATGCCCGAGCCGCCGTTGGCACGCCAGGTGCCGAGGTTGAACTGCAGCCCGCCGTAGTAACCGTTGCCGGTGTTGATGGCCCAGTTGCCACCAGACTCACAGGCTGCAACGGCGTCCCAGTTGTGGCCGCCGTCCGCATTCGCGGTACCGGTACCGATGACCATCGGGGCCACAGCAACTGCCCCGGCAACGGCAACCAGTCCAAGCGTTGTGCGGATGTTCTTCACGTTGTTCCTCTCGCCGAGCGCGCGCCAAACATCGCCCGCGCATAGGCGGTGCAAACTGCTGCCTGCCGGGCAGGCGTAGGGGGCTGGATCGTGTCGTCTCGGTCGGACACGACAGCGGGGGCGGTTTGATCGGTCCGGGCTCAAGGCCGGCGGACGCTACGGGCAACAGGCCATCTGCTCTGGTCCCACCGCGATCCCGCTCACACGCAGGTTCATGGTTTTTCAGTTATTTGCTCTCTTGGAGCAGTACGAGGACCGTAGCAAGAATCCGACCTGCAATGTCGAACCCATCCCAGCCAGATAACAGCCAGATCACGGCCCAACCTGAGAGGAACATAAGCAGGTCACGCGATATATAAAGCACCCCTAACAAATCACAATTCAGCAACATTCCGTGATAGACGTCACCATGAAATTGTGGCCTGGCGCACAGAATTGAATTCACACGAGTCACAGTTGTCGCAGGTCAGCGCCACATTTGCGCAGTGTCCGCGCTAAACCTCCGGCGTGTCGCCCAGTGAAATGCAGGCGCACCGCGAGTCGCTGTTCGCTGCCGACGGACGCGTCAAACCCGCTCGGACTCGATGTGGCCAGTCAATACCGCGCCAATCAGGACTTTTCATGCCCGCGATGCGTACGGTTCGAGCAGCGTTAACCGACCACCCTTGGACGCGTGCGCCCGAATCCATTGCACCACAACGCTTTTGAAGTTCTTCAATAGAACGAGGAGTGAATTGTCCCCAATTGCGTCCCTAAGTTTCCGAATTCAGCACACCGCACGACAATGCAATGAATTCGCATTCACCAATAAGCGAGAAATTCAAGAATGCACAGCCGGACCGCGGGCCTTTGCTGAGGTGTCAGACGAAATCGTCCGGGCTGTTGACGTTGACCAGCGCCCGCTGCCGGTCCATCACCACCCGCTGGGTGTCGACGGTGTCAACCAGGGCCCGCATGCTGCGCCGCCCGTGCGCCACCAGCTCGTCGGCCCGGGTGGCCAGGGCAGTGCGGTAGATGCCGGCCAGGTAGTGATCGCGACCGTCCCAGGGCAGCACCACGTCGGCGTCCACCCGTGCCGCATGGTGGGCAAGCTCGTCGATCAGCTCGACAGTCAGGTAGGGCATGTCCACAGCGGACACGAAGGCGCGCTCATACCCGGCGTCGGCCGCGGCGCGCAGACCGCGGGCGGTGGCCAGCAGCGGTCCGACACCAGGGGCCGCGTCCCGCAGCACTTCCGCGTCCAGGTCGGGCAGCGCCTGGCCGCGGGCGGCGATGACGAACACCTGCGGGCACCGCGCTCGCAGCGTGTTCACGACCTGTTCGACGAACGTGATCTCCCCCGCCGGCCCGCGGAACCGCACGGTGGCCTTGTCCCGCCCCATACGACGAGACGCCCCGCCGGCCAATACAACTGCGGCCGGCGGGGCGTCTTCGGTCAATGCGTCGTCAGTCTTCGACAGTCCAGGTGTCCTTGCCACGCAGCAAGGATTGCAGAGCGGCGGTGTCGTGCGCCTTGGATTCCATCGCAGAGCTGATCTGCTGACGCGCTTCGTCGTCGTAAGTCGGCCGGTTCACCGAGCGGAAGATGCCCATCACGGTGTGCTCGAGGTTCTGCTCCGACAGGCGCGACAGTGCGAACGCGTAGGCCGGGTCATCGAGATTGGCGTTGTGCACCACGATGTCCGACGGGTCCACATCTGCGGTCTTGCCGATCTCCAGTCCGTAACCGGACTTGGTGACGCAGAACTCGCCCTCGGCACCGAAGACGATCGGCTCGCCGTGCACCAGGTTGATCAGCCGGTCCTCGGCGCCTTCCTTGCGCAGCGGGTCGAACGAGCCGTCGTTGAAGATCGGGCAGTCCTGCAGGATCTCGACGATGGCGGCACCGCGGTGGGCGGCCGCGCCCTTGAGAACCTCGGTCAGACCCTTGCGGTCGGAATCCAGCGCTCGGCCGACGAACGTCGCCTCGGCACCCAGCGCCAGCGACACGGGGTTGAACGGCTGGTCCAGCGAGCCCATCGGTGTCGACTTGGTGACCTTGCCGACCTCGGAGGTCGGCGAGTACTGGCCCTTGGTCAGACCGTAGATCCGGTTGTTGAACAGCAGGATCGTGATGTTGATGTTGCGGCGCAGTGCGTGGATCAGGTGGTTACCACCGATCGACAGCGAGTCACCGTCACCGGTGACGACCCACACCGAGAGGTCCGGACGCGCCAGCGCCAGGCCGGTGGCGATGGTCGGGGCGCGACCGTGGATCGAGTGGAAGCCGTAGGTCTCCAGGTAGTACGGGAACCGGCTGGAGCAGCCGATGCCGCTGATGAACGCGATGTTCTCGCGGCGCAGGCCCAGCTCCGGCAGGAAGTTGCGGATGGTGTTGAGGATGACGTAGTCACCACAGCCCGGGCACCAGCGCACCTCCTGGTCGCTGGTGAAGTCCTTGCCCTTCTGCGGCTGGTCCGTGGTCGGAACCAGGGCATTCTTGCTGAGGGCTTCGGTCAGTCCCAGATCAGCACCGATCAGATCCGTCATGCGTTTGCTCCCACACCGGTTTCCACGGTGGCGGCTGCCAACCGTGCGAACTTGGCCTTGTCAGTTTCCTTCTCGCGCAACGATCCGTCCAGCGCCGCGCTGATGATGCCCTCGACCTCGTCGGCCAGGAACGCCATGCCCTCGACCTTGGTCACCGACTGGACGTCGACCAGGTACTTGCCGCGCAGCAGCAGCGCCAGCTGGCCGAGGTTCATCTCGGGCACGACGACCTTGTCGTACTTGCGCAGGACCTCTTCGAGGTTGGCCGGGAACGGGTTGAGGTGGCGCAGCTGCGCGTGCGCGACCTTGACGCCGTTGCGCCGGGCGCGGCGGCAGGCCTCGCCGATCGGGCCGTATGAGCTGCCCCAGCCGAGCATCAGCAGTTCGGCTTCGCCGCTCGGGTCGTCGACCTCGAGGTCGGGCACCTTGATGCCGTCGATCTTGAGCTGCCGCAACCGGACCATGAGGTCGTGGTTCTTGGGCTCGTAGGAGATGTTGCCGGAGCCGTTGGCCGCTTCCAGACCACCGATGCGGTGCTCCAGTCCCGGGGTACCCGGGATGGCGAACTGGCGACCCAGCGTCTCGGGGTCACGCGCGTACGGCTGGAACGGCTTGCCCGGCTCGGCGAACGTGTGCTCGATGGCCGGGTAGCTGCTGATGTCCGGGATGCGCCACGGCTCGGAGCCGTTGGCGATCGCGCCGTCCGACAGGATGATCACCGGGGTGTGGTACGCGATGGCGATCCGCACGGCTTCCACGGCGACGTCGAAGCAGTCCGACGGCGAGCACGGCGCCAGCACCGCGACGGGCGACTCGCCGTTGCGGCCGTACAGCGCCTGCAGCAGGTCGGCCTGCTCGGTCTTGGTCGGCAGACCGGTGGACGGGCCACCGCGCTGCACGTCGATGACGATCAGCGGCAGCTCCGTCATGACGGCGAGGCCGATGGCCTCGGACTTCAGCGAGACACCGGGACCCGAGGTGCTGGTCACGCCGAGCGCGCCGCCGTACGAGGCGCCGATGGCGGCACCGATGCCGGCGATCTCGTCTTCGGCCTGGAAGGTCATGACGTTGAAGTGCTTGTACTTGGACAGCTCGTGCAGGATGTCCGACGCCGGGGTGATCGGGTAGGTGCCGAGCACCACCTGGATGTCACCCAGCTGGCCGGCGGCGACGATGCCGTACGCCATGGCGGTGTTGCCGGAGATCTGGCGGTATTCACCGGACTTGAGCTTGGCCGGGGCCACCTCATAGGTGGTGCCGAAGGCCTCCGTGGTCTCGCCGTAGTTCCAGCCGGCCTTGAGCGCCAGCACGTTGGCCTCGGCGATCTCGGGCTTGCGGGCGAACTTCTCGCGGATGAAGGCCTCGCTGTGCTCCAGCTCGCGGCCGTACATCCACGACAGCAGACCGAGCCCGAACATGTTCTTGGCGCGCTGACCGTCCTTCTTGGTCGCGCCGATGGCTTCGACCGCGGCGAGGGTCAGCGTGGTCATCGCCACGGGGATGACCACGAACTCGGACAGTTCGTCGTTCTCGAGCGGGTTCTCCGCGTACCCGACCTTGGCCAGGTTGCGCTTGGTGAACTCGTCGGAGTTGGCGATGATCATGCCGCCGCGCGGCAGGTCGGCGACGTTGGCCTTGAGCGCGGCCGGGTTCATGGCGACCAGCACGTCGGGGCGGTCACCGGCGGTGAGGATGTCGTAATCCGCGATCTGGATCTGGAACGACGACACACCGGGCAGGGTGCCCTGTGGTGCGCGGATCTCGGCGGGGTAGTTCGGCTGCGTCGCAAGGTCATTGCCGAAGAGGGCGGCTTCCGAAGTGAACCGGTCACCGGTCAGCTGCATACCGTCACCGGAGTCACCAGCGAAGCGGATGACCACCTTCTCGAGCTTCTGCCGCGAGGTGCCGTTGTCGCCGTCGTTAAGACCCACGACGCCTGCCTTTCACACTCTGTTTCGGAGTCCGTCGCACTGTTTCCGGAGACGCCGCAAAGCGGTGCTCACGATCGCCAGCTCGGCGCCGCCAAAATTTTGATGTCACTGCTAGTACCGATTATTGCACTTCTCTTAGGGTGCACTAGCCAGGACGCGCCAATGTGGGGCGGGTAGCGCCCACCTAAAGACGCACGTCAAGTCGATTGCAGACACTTGACACGTGTCAAAATGTGGCTTTCATCACGTTCCGATGACCGGAATTCCTAAGAAGCGGTTACCGCCCGGTAGCCGTCGGCGCTAGCGCTTCGCCGCATCGGAAATACCCGGCGGCACAAGAGATTAGGCGTCAGTCCGGTTGGCCGTCTGGACGGGTGTCCAGACGGCGGCCGTGCCACCGCAGGCGTAGCAACATCAACTGCCGGTGCGCCTGGAACCCCAACGCCAACGGGTCGGCCCAGGCGCGGCGACCCGGCGTACCACGACCGGTATCGGTATCCATACGGCCATTGTCCAGAAGCTGGACAACCGCGCACGTCCCGTGACGGAGCGCCGACATGTCGGTCCGGTGAAGATTTGCAGTCACCGCTGATCACGTCACACAAAGCTCACGACGACCGTGTCGATGAGCACATAGGCGGCGACCGCGAAGATGAGATACGCAAACCAATGCTGCAGCCGCCGGGTGTCGAGCCGGGTCCCGAGGTGGCCGGCGATCAGCGAACCGGCGATCGCCGTGCCGACGAACGCCGCGGCGATGGTCCAGTCGATGCTGGTGCCGCCCAGATGGGACAGCAGGCCCGCCAAAGAGTTGGCGACGATGATGAGCAGCGAAGTACCGATCGCGACCGGCATCTCCACCCCGAGCAACAACACCAGCGCCGGAATGATCAGAAAGCCGCCGCCGACACCGAAGAGCCCGGTGAGCAGGCCGACGAGGAAACCCGCAGGAATCGACCTCGAGGCACAGCGGCGCCAGTTGATTCCCGAATCACCCACTCTGCAGGCGGTACCGGTGCCGCCGTCGTCCTGCAGCATCCGGACTCCGGCCAGCACCATCACCACCGCGAAGCCGACGAGGAGCACCGGTTGCGGCAAGTGGCGGCCGATGGCACTGCCGACGAACGTTGCCGGGATGCCGGCGGCCGCGAAGATGGCGGCCAGCCGCCACTGCACGTGCCCGGCCCGTATCTTCGGCAACGCGCCGACCGCCGATGCGATGCCGACGACCAACAGCGACAACGGAATCGCCTGTTCGAACCCCAGGCCCAGGACATAGACCAACGCCGGTACCGCCAGAATGGAACCGCCGCCGCCGAGCAGGCCGAGCAGGACGCCGATGACGGCGCCCAAGCCAAGGGCGAGAACGACATTCACGGCTAGGCAAGGCCTTTCAGCATCAGATTCCAATACATGTAGGGCAGCCCGTATTTCTTCAGGTACCAGTACGCCCGGTGCGGGATGACGGGATCGAGCAGCGGGAACGACGGCTTCAGGTTGAGGTCGTAGTCGAACTCGGCGAGCAGCATCGCGTCCGACGACGTGACGATCGGGCACGACGAATAGCCGTCGTACGACGCCCGCAGCGGACGGCCGGTCAAGAAGGAGTCGATGTTCTCGACCACCACCGGGGCCTGCTTGCGGATCGCGGCGCCGGTCTTCGAGTTCGGCGACGAACCGGCGTCACCGAGGCTGAAGACGTTGGGGTACCGCACGTGCTGCATGGTGTGCTTGTCGATGTCGACGTAGCCCATGGCGTCACCCGTCGACAGCGCGCTGCGTTTGATCCAGTCCGGCGCGGACTGGCGCGGCACGGCGTGCAGGACGTCGTAGGGCAGCATGGCGTCGGTGCCACCCTCCCCCACACTGGTGACGCCGACCTTGTGCGACGCCGCGTCGACCAGAGTCACCTCGGAGTTGGTGTGCAAGGTGATGCCGTAGTCGGCGATCACCTTGTCGAGACTGTCCGCGATCGCGGGAATCCCGAACGGCCGCGCGCCCGGCATGACCAGGTGGACGTCGATGTCCTTGAGCACGCCCTGTGACCGCCAGTAGTCGGACGCCAAATACGCGATCTTCTGCGGCGCGCCGGCACACTTGATGGCGCCGGACGGCACGGTGAACACCGCCGTACCCGACCGCAGGTTCCGGATGAAATCCCAGGTCCGCGGTGCGAGGTCGAAGCGATAGTTCGAGGAGACGCCGTCCCGGCCCAGCGTCTCCGCCAGCCCCTCGGTGCGATCCCAATCGAGTTGGATGCCCGGGCAGACCACGAGCGCGTCGTATTCGTAGGTGGCGCCGTCGACACAGGTGACCGTGTTGGCGTCGGGATCGAAGGCGCTCGCCGCGTTCCGGATCCACGTTGCGCCCTTGGGCATCACCGCGGACTCGGCGCGTTCGGTCGTGGCGGCCTGCGCCTGTCCGCCGCCGACAAGGGTCCACAGCGGTTGGTAGTAGTGCTTGTCCGACGGCTCGATGACCGCGACGTCGGTGTAGCCCTTGCGCAGCAACCGGGCCGCGACCGTGATGCCGGCGGTGCCGCCGCCGACAATCACGATCTGGTGCTTGGCAGTGCTGGTCATATCTGTGATTTCTCCTGTCTTCAGGCGTTCTCGACGGCTTCTGCCCAGGCGCCATAGCCACCCAAGATGTCACTCACGTCGTTGAATCCGTTCCGCCGCAACAGACTTGCCGCGACCGACGAGCGGTACCCACCGGCGCAGTAGACGACGGTCGGTTTGGCGGGGTCGAGCTCACCGAGCCGCGCGGGCAACTGACCCACCGGGATGCCGATGGCATTCGGAATGGTCCCGGCAGCGACCTCACCGGGGTTGCGGACATCGACGATCTGCAGGTTCGGCAGCGCGGCGACCCGTTCGCCAAAAGCCTTGGCGGTCAACCGCGAGGCCACCTGGACGTCACCCTGGTGGGCGACCAACGCCGCGTACGGCTCCGCCACGTAGCCGATCACCCGGTCGAAACCGATCCGGGCGAGCCGGTTCTTGCCCTCGAGCTCCTCACCGGGCTCGGTGAACAGCACGATGTCGACGTCGGACGGCAGGACGGAACCGGCGAACTCCGCGTAACGGCCTTGCAGGCCGATGTTGACGGCGCCGCGCAGGTGACCCAGCGCGAAATCTTCGGGGCCACGGCCGTCCACCAGGACGGCGCCGGCGTCGATCGCCGCACGAGCCTGCTCGTAGGTCAGCGCCGACGGCAGCTTCGTCTCGTCGAGCAGCTCGCGATCCTTGCGGTTGAGGATCGCGTCGTAGACGAAGTAGCCCGGCGCGGGCGGCTGCCCCTCGGTGACGAGGTTCATGAACGAGGCCTTGTCGGTGGCGCGCAGCGCGTAGTTCGTCGCCTTCTGATCACCGATCGTCGACCACAGGTCGGTCGACAGGTTCTTGCCACAGGCCGAGCCGGCGCCATGCGCCGGGTACACCCGGGTCGCATCGGGCAGCGTCATCAGTTTGTTGTGCAGCGACTCATAGAGCTTGTCCGCCAGTTCTTCTCGCGTGAAACCGATCGAGGCCAGCAGGTCGGGGCGGCCGACATCGCCGATGAAGAGCGTGTCCCCGGTCATGACGCCGTAGGGCGTCTGGTCGTCGGCATGCTCGTACACCACCACGCTCATCGACTCGGGAGTGTGTCCGGGGGTGTGCCGGAACTCGAGCGTCACGTCGCCCAGCGCGTAGCGCTCACCGTCGGCGACACCCGTCGACTCGAACTCGGTCTCGGCGACCGACGAGTAGACGATCTTGGCCCCGGTGGCCTTCGCCAGCTCGAGGTGACCGGAGAGGAAGTCTGCGTGAAAGTGCGTCTCGATGACCAATTCGATGGTCAGCCCATGCCCTTCGGCATCGGCAAGGTATCCGGCCACATCGCGCTGCGGGTCCACAACCACTGCGCGCCCGGTGGTTTCGTCACCGATCAGGTAGGACGCGTGCGACAGGCAATCCAGGTAATACTGCTGCAGGATCATCAGCGGCTTCTTTCTCCTCGTTGGGTAGCACCACTTTGAGCTATACCCTCATGGGTATTCAATATACCCCCTGGGGTATCTTATTCCAACGGCGCGGAAATGCGGGTGGGGGTATCTGAGGCGTTCCCCTGAAAGGTACCCCCACCCGTATAACGGGCGTAGAGGCTTAGGTCCCACCTGCAGGGTGGTGCTGGTCACCGGCGCCGCACCGACCGGCGATAGGCGCCGCCTATCAGGGCATCTGAAATGCCGATGACCGATGCCTCATTCCGGACCTGAATCCCGGATTTCCCGGATTAGATTGGAGAGATGACCACCGTCAGAGACGGCCACGATGTCGACGCCACCTACGACGAACACGACATAGCGGTGACCGGCGCCGAACACGAAGCCGCCGGAGTCAAGGCCGTGATGGTCAGCATGCAGCGCGGGCTCCGGCAGATGGGTCCGCTGCGCACCGCCGAGACACTGACCAGGATCAATCAGCGGCACGGTTTCGACTGCCCGGGTTGCGCGTGGCCAGAGGAACATGGCGGACGCAAGCTCGCCGAGTTCTGCGAGAACGGCGCCAAGGCAGTAGCCGAGGAAGCGACGCGGCGCCGGGTCACCCCGGAATTCTTCGCCCGGCATCCGGTCGCCGAACTCGCCGAAAAGCCCGAATACTGGCTGTCCCAGCAGGGCCGCCTGACCCACCCGATGGTGCTGGCGCCCGGCGACAGCCATTACCGCCCGATCGACTGGGACGACGCGTGCGCACTGATCGCCCGCGAGCTCAACGCCCTCGCCGACCCCGACGAGGCGTTGTTCTACACCTCCGGCCGCACCAGCAACGAGGCCGCGTTCCTCTACCAATTGCTCGCGCGCAGTTTCGGCACCAACAACCTGCCGGACTGTTCCAACATGTGCCACGAGTCGTCGGGCACCGCGCTCGTCGAGTCGATCGGCATCGGCAAGGGCTCGGTCACCGTCGACGACGTCATCCACGCCGACTGCATCGTCATCGCCGGGCAGAACCCGGGCACCAACCACCCGCGCATGCTGTCGGTGCTGGAGAAGGCAAAAGCGCGGGGCGCCACGATCATCGCGATCAACCCCCTGCCCGAGGCCGGACTCATGCGGTTCAAGGATCCGCAGAAGGTGCACGGCGTCATCGGCCACGGCGTGCCCATCGCCGACGAGTTCGTACAGATCCGCATCGGCGGCGACATGGCGCTGTTCGCCGGTCTGGGCCGGCTCCTGCTGGAAGCCGAGAACCGTTCGCCCGGAACCGTACTGGATCGCGACTTCATCGACCGGCACTGCGCTGGTTTCGCGGACTACGAAAGCCGCACCCGCGCAGTCGATCTGGATGCCGTCACCGCGGCCAGCGGCATCAGCCGGGACCAGTTGCAGCGGGTCGCCGACGCGTTGATCCGCTCGGAGCGCACCATCATCTGCTGGGCCATGGGCCTGACGCAGCAGAAGCACGCGGTGGCCACCATCGGCGAGGCCACCAACCTGCTTCTCATGCGCGGCATGATCGGAAAGCCCGGTGCGGGCGTGTGTCCCGTGCGCGGCCATTCCAACGTGCAGGGCGACCGGACCATGGGCATCTGGGAGAAGATGCCCGAAGAGTTCCTGGCCGCGCTGGACGCCCGGTTCGGCATCACCTCACCGCGCAAGCACGGTCACGACACCGTCGACGGAATCCGGGCCATGCGTGACGGGCACGCCAAGGTCTTCATCGGGATGGGCGGCAACTTCGCCTCGGCCACCCCGGACACCGACGTCACCGCCGCAGCCATGCGCAATTGCGCTCTCACGGTGCAGATTTCGACGAAGCTCAATCGCAGCCATGTCGTTCACGGCCGCACCGCATTGATACTGCCCACTCTGGGCCGCACCGACAAGGATTTCCAGGCCGGCGGCAAACAGGTGGTGTCGGTGGAGGATTCGATGTCGATGGTGCATCTGTCGCGCGGCGGCCTGACACCGCCCAGTGACCAGGTGCGCAGTGAGGTCGCGATCGTCTGCCAACTGGCCCGGACCCTGCTCGGGCCGGCGCACCCGGTGCCGTGGGAAGCCTTCAACGCCGACTACGACGGCATCCGCGACGCCATCGCGGACGTGGTTCCCGGATGCGCCGACTACAACACCCGGGTCCGTCAGCCGGATGGCTTCCAGCTGCCTCACCCACCCCGGGACTCCCGCGAATTCCCCACGCACACAGGCAAAGCCAACTTCTCGGTCGAACCCGTCGAATGGGTGCCGGTGCCCGAGGGCCGGCTGGTACTGCAGACCCTGCGCAGCCACGACCAGTACAACACCACCATCTACGGCTTGGACGACCGCTATCGCGGCGTCAAGGGCGGCCGGCGCGTGGTGTTCGTCAACCCGGCCGACATCGCTGCCCTCGGTCTCGCCGAGGGCAGCCGCGTCGACCTGGTCTCCGAATTCGACGGCCACGAGCGCCGCGCGAAAGACTTTCTGGTGGTGCCCTATTCGACACCCGTCGGCAATGCCGCGGCCTACTACCCGGAGACCAATCCCTTGATCCCGTTGGACCACACTGCCCGCAAATCCAATACGCCGGTGTCCAAGGCCGTGGTGATCAGGCTTGTCCCAGGGGGCGAGCGCAGCGACGGGGGATCGGACCAGTCGTGGGTCGGGTAACCGCACGGCGCCGAGCCGAACACGTCACCGCCGGCGGCACCGTCTCCCGCCCGGAAACCCTGGCTGTCGAGGAGCCCCTGGAAATCCGGGTCAACGGCACTCCCCTCACCGTCACCATGCGGACGCCGGGCTCGGATGTCGAACTCGCCCAAGGGTTTCTGCTCACCGAGGGCGTGATCGCCCGCCGCGATGACATCGCCCGCGTCGCCTACTGCCGCGGCGCCACCGAAGACGGCAGCAACACCTACAACGTGCTCGACGTGATGTTGCCGCCGCACGTCCCGCCGCCGTCGGTCGACGTGACCCGCAACTTCTACACCACCTCGTCGTGCGGCGTGTGCGGCAAGGCTTCCATCGACGCCGTCCGGACCGTCAGCCACTACTCCCCCGGTGACGACCCGACCACCGTCACCAACGCCATCCTGTCGGCGATGCCCCAGCAGCTGCGCCAAGCCCAGAAGGTGTTCAACAGCACCGGCGGGCTGCACGCCGCCGCGCTGTTCGGCGCCGAGGGTGAGATGTTCGTCGCCCGCGAGGACATCGGGCGGCACAACGCGGTGGACAAGGCGATCGGGTGGGCGCTGGAGCAGGGCCGCGTTCCGCTGACCGGCACCGTCCTGCTGGTGAGCGGCCGGGCGTCGTTCGAACTGACGCAGAAGGCGGTCATGGCCGGCATCCCGCTGCTGGCGGCCGTATCCGCGCCGTCGTCGTTGGCCGTCGACCTGGCCAGCCAGGCCGGGCTCACGTTGGTGGCCTTCCTCCGCGGCGAGTCGATGAACGTCTACACCCGGCCGGACCGCATCGTCCGGTAGCCGTGATACGCAAAAGCCCCCGCCGGGAAGCGGGGGCTTTTCCGTTTGAGAGAGCTAGGCGCTCTTGTCGCGACGCTCCGAGCGGGGCGCCTTGCGCGGCACGATGGTCGGCAGCACGTTGTCCTGCACGGTTTCCTTGGTGACGACCACCTTGGCGACGTCGTCGCGGCTCGGGATGTCGAACATGACCGGCTGCAGGACCTCTTCCATGATGGCACGCAGGCCACGGGCACCGGTCCCGCGGTGGATGGCCTGGTCGGCGATCGCGTCGAGGGCGTCGTCGGTGAACTCCAGCTCCACCCCGTCCATCTCGAAGAGCCGGACGTACTGCTTGACCAGAGCGTTCTTCGGCTTGGACAGGATCGACACCAGCGATTCCTTGTCCAGGTTGGTCACCGACGCCACGACCGGGAGCCGGCCGATGAACTCGGGGATCAGACCGAACTTGATCAGGTCTTCGGGCAGCACCTCTGCGAAGTGGTCCTGGGTGTCGATCTCGGCCTTGGAGTGCACCTCGGCGCCGAAGCCCAGACCGCGCTTGCCGACCCGGTCGGACACGATCTTCTCCAGGCCCGCGAACGCACCGGCCACGATGAACAGCACGTTGGTGGTGTCGATCTGGATGAATTCCTGGTGCGGGTGCTTGCGACCGCCCTGCGGCGGCACCGACGCCTGCGTCCCCTCGAGGATTTTCAGCAGCGCCTGCTGCACGCCCTCGCCGGACACGTCGCGGGTGATCGACGGGTTCTCGCTCTTACGGGCGATCTTGTCGACCTCATCGATGTAGATGATGCCGGTTTCGGCGCGCTTGACGTCGTAGTCAGCCGCCTGGATCAGCTTCAGCAGGATGTTCTCGACGTCCTCGCCGACGTAGCCGGCCTCGGTCAGCGCGGTCGCGTCGGCGATGGCGAACGGCACGTTGAGCATCTTGGCCAGCGTCTGCGCCAGGTACGTCTTGCCGCAGCCGGTCGGCCCGAGCATCAGGATGTTGGACTTGGCGAGCTCGACCGGTTCAGACCGGGAGTCGCGCGACTTCTCCTGCGCCTGGATGCGCTTGTAGTGGTTGTAGACAGCCACGGCGAGCGTCTTCTTGGCGTTGTCCTGACCGATGACGTAGCCCTCGAGGAAGTCCCGGATCTCCTGGGGCTTGGGCAGCTCATCGAGCTTGACGTCGTCAGCGTCGGCCAGTTCCTCTTCGATGATCTCGTTGCAGAGGTCGATGCACTCGTCGCAGATGTAGACGCCAGGTCCAGCAATCAGCTTCTTGACCTGCTTCTGGCTCTTTCCACAGAACGAGCACTTCAGCAGGTCACCGCCGTCTCCGATGCGCGCCATGGGGTGAGGCCCTACTTTCTCCGGTCGCCGTCAGTCGTTACACCAGATAGTGGGTTATTTCGGGTGTGATCCCGACGCTACCCGTTCGCTCCGTTGCGGTGCGACCGAAAGGGCCGAATCGCTCCGGTGGTATTTATCCGTGTGCAGGAGAACATAGCCCGATCGGTGGCTTGCCACCCCTCGGCGCGCTGACCGTGATTCTGGCGTGTCTTTCCGGCGCCGGTTGGCGTTGGCTCGGCAGGCCTCTGATCAGGGCTGTTCACCTATCCGCAACCCTACCGTGTGCACATCGAGGTCGCCGACGCATTTCGCGGCCAGCGCAAGCTGGTGGCCCGTCGGGCCTATCCCTGGAGCCGACCGCCCAGCTCACCCACCGGCACCGCGACCGTGAGCGGGCCGCCGTTGCCCGCGAGCTGGCTCTCGCCGAAAAAGAAGGTGACGGCCTCGTCGGTGATCGCGAAATTCCGGTAGGAGCCGCGATCCGGTTCGATCAACGCCGCGTTGCGCGCCTTCAACGCGTGCTGCACCATCGGCGTCAGGATCGCCGACGGATCGGAACCCGGACCGAACAGCGTGTCGATCGTGATCGGCCCGCCCGCCCCGTAGGTGAAGGTCCGGTACCGGATGTCGGGGTGTCCTTCGTGGGCCAGGCCCGTCGGGTCGACGATCTTGAGCACCAGGCTCTGCGTCCGCGCCGAGCGGTACACCGTGGGCGTCTCGGTCTCCTCATACACCCGGCCGCGGCCGAACTTGTCCACCCAGCCGACGAAGCCGTCGCGGTCCTGGGCCAGGAAGTCCGCGACCGCCTGCTGATCGGGATAGTCGACCGGGAAGGCGACGGTCCGTTCATACCCGGTGCCGACCTCATGGATGCGGCAGCTGCCGGCGGCGTCGGGCGTCCCGCCCAGCGTGCTGCACGACTGCTGCGCCGAAGCAGCCGGCGCCAGGCTCAGCAACGTCACCGTCGCGGCCAGGAAAAGAGCCGAAATCCTCATGCCCTCATGGTTCGCCGCTGCCCTTGGCAGATCCTTGGTGTGCGCCTACCCGAGTTCGAGGGTGAACTCATGCGCGCCGATGCGGATGCGATCGCCGTCGAACAGATTGGTGTTGGCCTCGATGCGAGTGCCCTGCACGTAGACGCCGTTGGCCGAGCGCAGGTCGACCATCACCGGCCCGCTGCCCGCATCGACGATGACGGCGTGGTGCCGGCTGACGTCTGCGGCGTCGAGCACGATGTCGTTGTCGGCGAGGCGACCGATGCGGGTTGCCATCGCGCGCAAGGCGAACCACTGCCCCGACGCGTCGCGCAGGCCCGCCCTGGACGCGCTCGTCCGCGTGGAGCCCGACCGGAGCCGGCCGATGGTGTGCACCGCCGTCGCCTGCGCGGCGCCCTGCACGTCGAGTGGTTCCTGCCGCAGAATGCGTTGCTGCAGGGCACTTATCGCCGCACCGGGATCGATACCGAGGTCCTCGGCCAGGATCGACTTCACGCGCCGGAACGCGTCGAGCGCGTCCGCCTGCCGCCCGCAGCTGTAGTAGGCGGTGATCAGCTGCACCCACAGCGGTTCGCGGTAGGGCTGCTCAGCGACCAGCGATTCCAGCGGCCCGATCACCAGAGCTGCCTGGCCACACGCGATTTCGGCTTCCGCACGGGCGGTCTCCACGACGATGCGCTCGTCGACCAGCGCGGCGGCGACGGCGTCGACGAAGGCAAAGTCGGACAGGTCACCCAGGACCGGGCCACGCCACTGCGCCAGGGCCGCCGACAGGTGCACCGCCGCGGACGGGAAGTGACCGGCGGCCGCCGCCCGTACCCCGGCGACCTTCTCCTTCTCGAAGCGCCCCAGATCGGTGGCGTCCTCCGGCACGTCGAGCCGGTATCCCGGCGGAGCGGCGGCCAGCGTCTCTCGCGGCATTCCGGACTCCGCCAAGATCTTTCGCAGGTTGGAGATGTACGAGTGCAATGCGGTACGCGCGGCCGCGGCCGGGGACTGCTCCCACACCGCGTCGATCAACGCGTCCACCGACACCGGGCGCCCTCGGTTGAGCAGCAGCATCGCGAACACCGCACGCTGCTTGGGTGCGCCCAGCGGGACGACGCGGTCGTCGACGGCCATCCGCAGCGTGCCCAGAACACCGAAATCGATTCCGGTCGGCCGCATGGGCCGAGGGTATCGGGTGCTATCGGCCGATGCGGGCTATTGCCAGTTCCGCGAACGTCTTCAGAGTTTCGCAGCGCCACACGTAGCTGCCGGTGACGCGGTAGATCCGCTCCCCCGTCAACAACACGGTGAGCGTCGTCGACGGCGGCGTGACATTCGGTTCATACGTGCAGACGGCCCGCAGGCCCACGCCGTCGACCTCGGTGGCCCCGGGCCACGCAGCCACCTCCTTGAATGTCGTTGCCGCGTCCCACGGAAACGCATCGGCGAAACGGACGTCGGACAGCAGGCTGCGCCGGCCCATCGGTTCGTCGAATGCCCGGTAGGCGCAAGACAATTCGGGGAGTTGAGTTCGGATCGGTTCGGCTGTCGCCGGACCTTCGAGAAAGACCGCGGCTTCGTCGGCGTGCACCCAGCTGCAGGCCTCGGTGGTCGCGTTGTCGTCGGCGTGCGCGGCCGGCGACAGAGTGACCGCGACGGCCATTGCCGTCAGTGCGGAGGCCAGCCGCCTCACGACCGGTAGCCCTGGCCGAAGGTCATGGCCTCGACGACGCGGCCGTCGTTGACGGTGGGACCGAGCAGCACCTTGGTGGCGTTCGCGGCCGGGTCGTAGGACATCAGCGCTGTTGACGGGCTGCAGCCTGACGTCGACTTGAGAATCAGTGAGCCGCCGGACGAACCGACGACGTCGATCTTGTTGCCGGCCCCCGGCACCTTGACCCGCTGCGTATGACCATCGCTGGTCACCCGTGACAGGAACACGACGCCGCAGGCGCCCAGGGATTGCACGAAGGTGCCGCTGGGCAACTGCCAGAGCCCGACGTCGCCGTAGTCGCCGTCGAATCCGGGTTCGTTCTTGGCGTTGTTGAGGGCGGTGAGCGCGGTCGGCGCCGAGCCGTCGAGCGGCACCTTCCAGAGCTGGCTTCCGGCAGACTTCTGCGCGGTGCAACTGGCGACGAAATCCGTTGGCGCCAGCCAACGTGTCGTCCGGCAGACGGCGCCGGACATCGGCACCGGCAGCACCCGCCCGACGGCGCCGTCGTTGCCCATGAGGACGAAGCTGTTGTCGGTCGGCGGCTCGCTGCCCCGGTTGGCCGTCGACAGCACGAGCGTGGTGCCGTCGGGAGTCTCGAGGTAGTCGCCGCCGAATCGGCCCGCGCCGGCGAGGTTCTCGGTCGGGTAGGTCAGTTGGACGTTGCCCGCGAGGTCAACGCGCTGCAGCGTGCTGGGCTGGCCCTGGCTGCGGCTCGACAGCACGATCGCTTCACCGTTCGGGCGGCTGAACCGCGCGGACGCCCGAGACGGGAACGACGTCTGCCGGCCGGTGTGCAGATCGACGACGATGACGGTGTCGTCGCCCATCGAGAACAGCGCCCGGCCGCCGTCACCCGACCAGTCCAGCAGATGCGGCTTCCAGCCCTTGTCGTTCGGCTCGAACGTCGTGATGGCGTAACGGCGCCCGGTCGGGTCGATCAGGAACAGGGTGTCGGCGGCCTTCGCGGGCGGCGCCTCGTCGGGCGCGGGCCGATCGCCTGGGCGATGTCCGGCGACCGGGTTCCAGGTGGCCAGCGTCCAGCCGTCACCGACCTGGTTCCACGGCACCGGCATCGCGGCATCGGGCGTCGGATTCGCCTGTGCCACTGGCGATCCGACCGCAAGGGACACGGCCAGGGCGGCCGTGGCCAGGGCGGCGGCAGTGCGGCGGGAATGTCGGCTCATGGCAGGTCCTGTTCGAGTGGCCGGAATCGCGGTCACGTCACAGGGTGCGGTGGGCGCCTTGGCGGATTCTTGGCGCCCGCGTCCGGAGGCTCGAGGAAGGCCGCCGCTCAGGGCCGAACAAGCGTCAGCGGCCGCCAGCCTGAACAGGCTGACGGCCGCTGCACGTGGTGAGACTCAGGCCTTCTGGGCCGAGAGCTTCCGGTACTCGAGGACCGTGTCGATGATCCCGTAGTCCTTGGCGGCGGCCGCGGTGAGGATCTTGTCGCGGTCGGTGTCCTTGCGGATGACGGCGGCTTCCTTGCCGGTGTGCCGCGCCAG
Source organism: Mycobacterium sp. SMC-16 (assembly GCF_046250085.1). Lineage (NCBI taxonomy): Bacteria > Bacillati > Actinomycetota > Actinomycetes > Mycobacteriales > Mycobacteriaceae > Mycobacterium > Mycobacterium sp. SMC-16. Next base: position 1,696,439 of record NZ_CP176427.1, on the reverse strand, counting down.
CGTCTCCTCCATGAGGCTCCGCATGCGCTCGATCTCGGCGGCCTGGATTTCCAGGTCGGAGAACTGACCCTGGATGACGCCACCGAGCGAGGGCTGGTGGATCAGCACGCGGGCGTTCGGCAGCGCCATGCGCTTGCCGGGCGTACCGGCCGCCAGCAGGACCGCGGCGGCCGAGGCGGCCTGACCGAGGCAGACCGTCTGGATGTCGGCGCGGACGTACTGCATGGTGTCGTAGATGGCCATCAGCGAGGTGAACGAGCCACCCGGCGAGTTGATGTACATCGTGATGTCGCGATCGGGATCCTGCGACTCGAGCACCAGCAGCTGGGCCATCACGTCGTTGGCGGACACGTCGTCGACCTGGGCACCCAGGAAGATGATGCGCTCGTCGAAAAGCTTCGCGTAGGGGTCGACGATGCGCTCACCGAGGTGGGTGCGCTCGCTGAACTGCGGCAGGATGTAGCGCGCCTGCGGAGCCAGCTCCGGGTTCAGATGCTTGGAGATCACTTCGAGGCTCCCTTGCCGCCGTTGAGGTTTGCACGGGTGATGATGTGGTCGACGAAGCCGTATTCCAGCGCTTCCTGCGCGGTGAACCAGCGGTCGCGGTCGGAGTCCGCCTCGATCTGCTCGATGCTCTTGCCCGTGAATTGGGCATTGAGCCGGAACATTTCCTTCTTGATGACGTGGAACTGCTCGGCCTGGATGGCGATGTCCGCCGCGCTACCGGTGACACCACCGAGCGGCTGGTGCATCAGGACGCGGGCGTGCGGCAGCGCGTGGCGCTTGCCCTTGGCACCGGCGGCCAGCAGGAACTCACCCATCGACGCCGCCATACCCATGGCGTAGGTCGCGATGTCGCACTCCGACAACTCCATGGTGTCGAAGATCGCCATGCCGGCACTGATCGAGCCACCCGGCGAGTTGATGTACATGTGGATGTCTTTGGACGGGTCTTCGGCCGTCAGCAGCAGAATCTGCGCGCACAGCCGGTTGGCGATGTCGTCGTCGACCTGCGAGCCCAGGAAGATGATGCGCTCGGCAAGCAAACGCTCATAGACCGAGTCCGTGAGGTTGAGCCCCGGTGCGCTTGAACGCATGTCAGTCACGACTGGATACCTGCTTTCTCGAGTTCGTCCACACGACATTAACCAACGGCCGACGGCCGCGAGTCCCCGACGCGGTCTAGTTCGCTCACAGCGTCACTGACGCCGCAGAGCGGACGGTGCCGCAGGCATCACTGAAGACACCTGCGGCACCCGTACCACGATCAGAGTTCGAAGACTCAGTCTTCGTCTTCCGAGTCCTTCGCCTTCTTGGCCTTCTTCTCTTTGGCCGGCTTCTCGTCCTTGGCCTCGGCCTTGGCCTTCTTGGCCTTGGCGGGCTTCTCGTCCTCGGCCGGAGCCTCGTCCGCGGCGGGAGCCTCGGCTTCGGCCTCGCCGGCGGCCTCGGCCTCAGCGGCATCGCCGGCCGGGCCGAAGAACTCCGCGGTGTCGACGGTGTTGCCGTCGGTGTCGGTGACGGTCGCGCCCGAGACCACAGCGGCGATGGTCATGCCGCGACGGATGTCGGCGAACATGGACGGCAGCTGGTTGTTCTGCTGCAGGATCTGGATCAGCTGCTGCGGCTCGATGCCGTACTGGCGGGCCATCAGCGCGATGCGCTCCATCAGGTCGCCCTGGCCGACCTTGACGTCCAGCTCGTCGGCGATGGCGTCCATCAGCAGCTGGGTCTTGACGGCCTTCTCGGCGTTGGTGCGGGTGTCCGCGTCGAACTCCTCGCGGCTGCTGCCCTGCTCCTTGAGCTGCTCCTCGAACTTGGCCTCATCGTGGTCGAGTCCGTGGACCGCGTTGTGGACGGTCTCGTCGACGGTCGCCTGAACGATGGCCTCGGGCAGCGGCACCTCGATCTGCTCCAGCAGGGCCTCGACGGCCTTGTCGCGGATCTGCTCGGCCTGGCCGATCTGCTTCACGCGGCGAACCTGGGTGACCAGGCTCTCCTTGAGCTCATCGATGGTGTCGAACTCGCTGGCCAGCTGGGCGAAGTCGTCGTCCGGCTCCGGCAGCTCGCGCTCCTTGACCGACTTGACGGTGACGGTGACCTGGGCTTCCTTACCGGCGTGCTCGCCGGCGGCCAGCGTGGTCGGGAAGTCCTTGGACTCGCCGGCCTTCAGGCCGATGATGGCCTCGTCGAGGCCCTCGATCAGCTGACCGGAACCGATCTGGTGCGACAGACCCTCGGTCTTGGCCTCCGGCACGTCCTCGCCGTCGACGGTGGCCGACAGGTCGATGGAGACGAAGTCGCCGTCGGCGGCCGCGCGCTCGACACCGGTCAGGGTGCCGAAGCGGGCGCGCAGGTTCTGCAGTTCGGCATCGACCTCGTCGTCGTTGATGACGATCGGGTCGACGGTGATCTTGATGGCCTTCAGGTCCGGCAGGGTGATCTCCGGACGGACGTCGACCTCGGCGGTGAAGACCAGCTCGTCGTTGTCCTCGAGCTTGGTGATGTCGATCTCGGGCTGACCCAGCGGCTTGACGTCCTGAGCGGTGACGGCCTCGCCGTAGCGGGCCGGGATGGCGCTGTTGACGACCTGCTCCAGCACGGCGCCGCGGCCGATGCGGGCCTCGATCAGCTTGGCCGGGGCCTTGCCGGGACGGAAGCCGGGCAGGCGGACCTGCTTGGCCAGCTCCTTGTAGGCCTGGTCGAACTCGGGTTGAAGCTCGGTGAAGGGCACCTCCACGTTGATGCGAACCCGAGTCGGGCTCAACTGCTCCACGGTGCTCTTCACAGCGTTACTCCTTGTTTTTTGATACTTGCCATCAGTCGGTGGTCGGGGTGACAGGATTTGAACCTGCGGCCTTCCGCTCCCAAAGCGGATGCGCTACCAAGCTGCGCTACACCCCGTGCCTCGTCGCGGTCGCATTACCGCGGTCGAGATACTACGTCCTAGACACGCGACACCATCAATTGGATTGGCGGCCGCTGTCCCGGTACTGTCTGCCGGTACTGTGATCGCAGCAGCGCACGCGGGCGTAGCTCAATGGTAGAGCCTCAGTCTTCCAAACTGATTACGCGGGTTCGATTCCCGTCGCCCGCTCCAAGGAAGTGGCTGGTAGGCCTGTTATCGCAGGTCTGCCGCCTAATCCCGGCGAACGGCCGATAGCGCGTCCGCACCGCCGATTTCCCGCGAGCACGCAACGGCGCAGCATTTCCTCTGCCGGCCGCGGGCGCTGGCCCAGACACCGCCGACTCAGCAGCGGCCTGCCGTAGACGAACTCACCCAACCGCAATCCGGCATCCACACCGACTGAGACGCCGCGACTACCGGACATCGGGCCGGATGGGTCACTGTCGTCCGAACGTATGAACTTGATCGGTCGCTCGACCGGGGGCGGCAGCACCACCGGTCCAACTGTCCTTGCGCGTGCTAGAACCATCCCACGACCGGGTGTGTGGCCCGCAAGGAGGAACCAGTGATTCTCCTGGACCAACGCGATGACCGTGGACACAGGGTCGGTCTGGACCGGTTCCGGCGCCTGGCTCGACGCCGGTGGCCACGGCATGCCTGAAACCGCCCACGCCGCGCGGCGCAACTTGGTCATGCAGACGATGCCGCTCAGCTTGATCCTCCGTCACGGAGGCAGCCTGGTGATGTATGTCGTCCTGGTTGCCACCTCGTCCATGCCGGGCCCGGCCGGCATGGCGTTGACGGCAGTTGCCGGAGTCTGGTCCGTGTACCGATTGCTGACGAGATCGATTGCGCCGCAGTTTCTTGCGGTCGACTACGCCATCATCGTCGTCGACTGTCTCGCCATCCCGATATTGACGACCGAGGTTCACCTTGCCACGTTGGGTCCCTTGGCGATCGCTGGAACCGCGGTCGGCAGTTTCACCGGCTTGAGCCCACGGATCAACATCGCCCTCACCCTCGGAGTGGCAGCCGCGTATGGCATCGGCGCCGCTTCTGTCGTCGGCTGGAGCCATGTCGCCGACAACTTCGGCATCTACTACTTTGCGGGGCTCTGGGGGATGTCGATGTTGATTCGCGCGCTGATATTGCGGGTGACCGACTCCGTCGACGCCGTGCGTGCCGACCGGCTCGCCGCCGAACTCCAGCACGAGGTCGATACTGCGGTCCGCGAGTACGACCGTGAACAGCTACGCCTGTTGCACGACACCGTCGCGTCCACGCTGCTGATGGTGAGTACCGGCACGTTCCTGTCACGCGAGCGCGTCTCCGCGCAGGCACGGCGCGATCTCAAGGTATTCACCGATCACTCCCCTGCGCCCGCGCCCCGCGCCGATCTTGTTGCAGCCCTGCGTAGTAACACCACCCACATCGCGACACCGGTCCGTGTCGACGGACCCGCGGAGATGTGGATCGATGGCGCGATCGCGAACCTGGTTTCCGCGGCCGCGCGGGAAGCACTCACCAATGTGGATCGCCACGCCCGCGCTGCCATGGTGACCATCACCGTCGAACCGGAACGGGTGCGCATCGAGGACGACGGCTGCGGATTCGACATCAATGAGCCGACCCGCGGTCACGGCATCTCCGACTCGATCACCGCCCGCATGTACCGACTCGGCGGTGATGGTGTGGTGCTGAGCCGGCCCGGCCACGGCACGACCGTTGAATTGCGCTGGCCCGCTGAGATTCCCGCCGCCGCGGACAGGCCGGAAGATCCGGAGCGACTGATCGAACGGGGTCGCGCCCGGTACTACCTGGCAATGACCACGTACGCCGTCGCGAACGTGCTCGCGGTGACCCCTTTTGCCGCGCAATCGACTTCACGCCCGTACCTACAGTCGGCATTGCTGGCCGCAGCAGCGGCGATCACCGTATCGTCGGCCGTGCGTGGCCTGGGGTTTCCCGGTCTGCCCCGTCGGGCCGCCATCGCGGCGCTTCTGGTGATCTCACTGGTGCAGATCGTGTTTCAGCCGACCGATCTGCTCGATTCCCAGGCGCAATGGGCCCAGGGCGCCATCGGTTGGTCTGCACTGCCGCTGTTGCTCAACGAGCGTCTCCGCTACAGCATCGGTGTCCTCGTCTGGTGCTGGGCCGCCCTTGCCGTCTCTGCGCTCGTTCGCGATCCGTCGACGCAGAACGTCATCGCCGTCGGGTACGGCGCAGCCAGTATTCTGCTGGTCCAGATGCGCTGTGTGTTGTTCGACAAACTTATCCGCGCATCGGCGGCTGCGGCCGACGCAGAAATCAACGGCCGCAAACGACTCCTCGCGTCCGCGCGGATAGCCGAAGCAGTACAGACGGAGTACACGCGCCGCTACGCCGACCTGGCCACGACAATTGCTCCGCTGCTCGTCGCGCTCGCCGACGGCGCACCGGCGGACAACGCCGTGCAGCGGCGGGCGCAGCTCGAATACCAACGGCTGCGTGCACTTTTCGACCAATCGTCGTCATTCGACCACGCCCTGTTACGCGAGCTTCGCCCCGTCGTCGACGCCGCCCAGAACCGTGGCATCGACGTGTCCATCACCGCGGAACGGACGCTGCCGGCAATCAGTGACACCGCCGCACGGCGCTTCGCCCTGCTGACCGACCAGGCGCTCAGTGCGACCACCGGCAAGGCCCGAATCACCCTGACCGCCGAATCGAATGCACTCGAGCTCAGCATCCTGTGCCACGGCGTGCGGCATCTCGATACCGCATCCGCACTCGACGCCGGAGACTTCGGCGAGTCCGTGGTAACGACCCTCGACGATGCAGTCTGGATCACTGTCCGGCGTCCGCTCGCAGAAAGTCCCGGCCGTCACATTCTCGCCGGCTGACTCAGCGAAACCCCTGGCGGTCAACGCCGTGGCTGACCACGACGTGATCCAGAGCTGTGCCGCCGTCTAGCTGCTGCCCGGAATCGGGCGGGCGACGCCGTTGGTCGTGCGGATGACGTTGATCTGCGGCGGGTTGGCCGGAGCGGGGGCCTCTGAACTCGCGGACGCCGTCGCCGTCGGCGTCGCACTGGCAGTCGGCGTCGCGGTGGCCGCCGGGGCGGCGGGCGGCGTGTACTGCTTGGTGGGCGGCGCCGTGTAGGTCGTCGGCGCCTGAGTCGTCATGGTCGACGGACCGGCCGGCCGAGCGGGTGCCGGGCTGACGGGAGCAGCCGGTGTCGACGTCACGGCCGGAGGCGGTGCGGGAGCCGGTGCGACGCTTGCCGGGGCCGAGGACGTGGCGGCGGGCGCCGAAGACGTCGCGGCCGGAGCCGACGTGGTGCTCGTGGGAGCGGCCGGCGTGTCCGGCGCGGGCGGCGGGATCTGGAACCCGGCGAGGGGGCCTATGCCCAGCAGGATCAACAAGATGGCAACAGCGCCGCCGATGACGATCAGCACCTTACCGGTTGCGGTGCTGAACCATCGTGTCGGCGCCGATCCGGTCTCGGTGTCTGCCACCGGTTCGCTGTCTGCGTGTGCCATCAGTTGATCTCCTCCCAGCAGGGTGCCGGGAGCGTAACCCGGAAAGCCGCAGGTCGCGATTCGTGCTGACAGCATTTTCCCAGGTCGAGCGCGTGTTCACGGGACTGTAACGCGCGGCCCCCGATACCGGGCCGCTCGGCGCTGGGCCAATTTGCCGGGTTTGCCGCCGGTGGGGGTTAGCCGGTGGTCACCCGAAAGACCGTCACCGGTCGGGTATGTGCGGGCCTGTTGCCGCCCGCGGTGAACAGCGCCGCCCGTTCCAGCCGTCGCCGCATCGCGGCCAGCGGAATGGGCTCGGCCCCGGCGCCGCCGGACAGCCCGAACAACAGCCGGGTCAGAGCGCAGACCTCACCGGCCGTGCACCCGGCGCCGAACATCGCCGCGACGGTCGCCGGGTCCGTCAGCAACCGTTGCGACACTGTGGCCGCCGTGTCGCGGATCATCGCGTTGTGCCCGAACGGCAGCTCCGGAACAAGTTCCCCGTCGCGGACCACCAGGGCGTCGTCGCCGGGCTCGGCGCGCATCGCATTCACGAGTGAGACGGTGTGACCGCGCTCGTCGCGCTGCGGGTCCGAAACCACCAGCGCCACCGTCGGCGGTCCTTCGATGGGCTCGGCGCCTGCCCGGTCCCGCAGCGCACGATGCGCGGCGGCGGCGACCGTCTCTCCGCGGGCGGCGTCGAGCACCACCCCGGGCAGCGCCCAGTCCCCCTGGTGCGGCTCGCGCTGCCGCCGCGCCAGGATGAGCCCCGGCTCATCGCCGGGGCTCACCGCGAAGACGTCGACGCTCAGCCAGGTCGCCACCGACTCAGCCATTCCGGGCGTCCTCCTCGCCGGCGGCGTACGCCGCCCAGTCACGTCGCACGGCAGCGCGCACCTCGGCGAAGGACACGGGGTTGACGATGACGCCGTCCTCGAACACCGTCCGCATGGCGTCGGTCGCCTCGACTGCGCCGGCCGCACCCTGTAACAGCGTCAGCCCGTGCTCGTCGCGCACCACCGCCAGCCGGCCCCGCGCGCTGCGCTTGCCCGGGTCGGTGACCGGCGCCTTGGCGATGTCGCGGCCGCGGCCGTCGACCTGCACCCAGGTGGCCTTCATCGCGATGGAGAAGGTGTCACGCGTGACGTACTGATAGGTGTACGAACCGAATCCGAGCACCGGCGTGGTGGACACGTACCCCTGCCTCATCAGGTTGGCCGTGATGGCGTCGGCCCGGTCGTGGGTGATCGAGTCGCCGTAGATGACGCCGATGTGTGGGTCCAGCTCGCGGTAGCCGGCGGCATTGACGGTGCCGCCGAACACCTCCCACAGCAGGTTCACGACGCCCTTGTGCGCGGGGCTCCCGGCCGGGGCCTGCGGGTCGCCGCACAGGATGCGTTCGGGGTCACCGCTGTCGGGACGGATCACCACCTTGCCGTCGCGCGCGGTGATCACGGCTTTCAGCGTCGGCAGGATGCCGGTGCAGACGTGCCACAGGTCCCAGGTGTCGCTGACGATCGACACGATGCCGGTCGGATACAGGTCCAGCAGCCGGACGAACGTTTCGATTTCGTCGTCCTGCGTGCCGGCGCACATGACGCTGTGCTCGGTTGCCGGCACGCTGCCGCCGATGATCGTGCCCTCCGGTGAGCCCGGGTAGTTCCGATCGATCCAGCCCAGCGCGGGCAGGCAGTCGGTGCCGGTGAACGCCAACAGGTGCCCGGCCCCGGACGCGGCGGCGCCCGCGCTGCCGGCCATGCCCCGGAAGGAGAAGTCGTGGCCCTGCCAGTCCACCGCCGCAGAGTCGGCACCGCTGTCGAGCGCCCGGGCGTCCAGCAGCGTCCGGTTGCGCCACGCGGTGGTGGCCGACGTGATGGGCTGCCACAGCGCGGCCGACATCTCGGTCTCGATGTAGTTGGTCAACCAGAAGAACTCGGGTGCGGTGTTCTCGACGGTCAGGTACGGGACGCCGACCGGCACAATCGTGCCCTCCGGCAGCGCCCGCACCCGCAGCGGCAACCGCCCGTAGGCGTACAGCTGCCGGATGTGTTCGGCACCAACGTCATTGGGCCCGAGCACCTGGGTGACCCGCTCCATGTAGGCACGGCACACCTCGTCGACGTCAGCGGTGAAGAATGCGCTCCACCTCCTATTCAGGTCCCGCAGGTAGGCCTGCAGACCGAAGAACGCGGTCCAGGAGACCCCGGGGATGCGGCTGCCCCGGGCCGTCAGGTTCGAGTAGACGTACTCGGTGCCGGCCGGGTACTGGCGGCGGTGGTCCAGCTTGTAGGCGTCGGTGTCCATCAGGACATCCAGGGCCGCAATGGTTTCCGGGGCGTATTCGGTGGTTGCTGCGGTTGTTGTGTCCGTGGTCATGATGACAGTCCCTCAGATCAGATTGGCCAGGGTGCGGATGATGAAAGGTTCCAGCGGCAGGACGCGCACACCGTCGGGCGTCGCGCGGGAGTCGGAGCTGGTGACCGAGGCGTAGCCGGCGAGGTTCTCCCGCCAACGTCCGGTGAAGCAACCGTGACTGACCCACAGATGCAGCGCCAGTTGGGGTCTACTTGCGCGGATGGAGTCGGCCAGCCCGGCGAAGGTGCCGCCGCCGTCGCAGATATCGTCGATCACCAGCAGCCGACCGTCCTCCGGCAGTCCCTCTGGCGCGACGAAACCCGACAGCTTGCCAGTGGCCGGATTCCGTTGCTTCCCAGCGGTATACAGCGGCACACCCAATCGCGATGCCACCCGACCCGCACGCTCCCGGGCGCCCTTGTCAGGTGCGACGACGCCGGCCCAGCCCGGGTGGTGCGCCGCACCGCATGCAACCAGGTCGACGGCCTCGATGGGGGTGACGGCCACTCCCCCGCGCCGGGCTTCGTCGGCCCATACCGTCGAGTGCGGGTCCACGGTCACGACGTGCGCGACGCCGGTGGCGGCGGTGAGCCGGGCGGCGACGCGGGCGTCGTCTGTCGGGTCGTGATCACCTCGGGCCGACGGCAGGTACGGCGCCACGAGCACCGGAGCTTCCGCAGATCGATTGCGGTGGAAGGCGACCCACTGCCCGAGTGCCGCGTAGTCGATGACGCCGCCGCGGTTCCAGGCGACGGGGCGCAGCCCCGCGCCGAGCGGTTGCAGTTCACGGACCGCGGTGTCGCCACCCGGGTAACTGGTGACGATTCCGGGTGTGGCCGCCAACGCACCGCGCTGGGTGTCGAAGACGTGGAATGTCATGTTCATGACGACGACGATAGTAGATACGGACATATATGTCCATATCTATTCGTTTGGGTCATCGGTAAGCTGCGCAACATGGAGTTCGTGCTCATCCTGATCGTCATCGCGGCCATCGGATTCTTCCTGTTCAGCAGGCAGAGCAAGGCCAACAAGGCCGCCGCCCTGGCCAACGCGAAAGCCGATGCCCGGCGAGTCATCGAGATGCTCGGCGGCCAGGTGTTCAACCTGACCGGCACCGATGACGCCTCGCGCCAGGCCCTGGCCGATGCGTCCGAGCGCTACAACGCCGCCGCGTCGCAGATCGAGCAGGCCACCACCGCCCAGCAGGCGGCCTTTGCGAAGCAGAGTGCGATGGAAGGGCTGTACTACGTACGGGCCGCGCGGACCGCCATGGGCATCGATCCCGGCCCCCCGCTCCAGCAGCTCGCCGGCCAGCGCGGCGCGGGCGAGGTCACCGAAGATCGCCGAATCCAGTTCGACGGCAGGCAGATTCAGGCCTCACCCGGGCCGACGGCCGCGACGCCCAACTACTACCCCGGCGGCCGGGTGGCAGGTCGCCCGGTGCCCGAGGGCTGGTACTCCGAACCGTGGTGGAAGCCGGCGCTGGTGGCCGGTGCATGGGGTGTCGGCTCGGTGTTGTTGTTCGACGCGCTGTTCGACGGCATGCACGGAGTCAATTACGGCGCATCGGGTTTCGAGTCGGGGTACGGCTCCGGATTCGACCAGGGCTACCAGCAGGGCCTGGACCAGAGCCAGTTCGCCGACTCGGGCAACAACGGGTGGGACGCCGGAAGCAACAGCAACTGGGATTCCGGCAGCAGCAACTGCGGCGGCGGCAGCAGTTGCGGTGGCGGTAGCAGCAGTTGCGGCGGCGGTGGGTGCGGTGGTGGCTGCGGCGGTGGCGGCGACTAGCCGTCACACCTGACAATCGGGGCACCAGAACAGGTTTCGCCCCTCCAGCACCTCGGTGCGGATGGTGGCGCCGCACACGCGGCACGCCTCCCCCGCCCGGCGGTACACATACGTACGGGGCCGGTCGGCCGCATACGACGGCGCGCCGTGGTCATCTTCCGGGCGCACCACGACGATCTTGCCGCGGCGCACCCCGACTTTCATGAGTGCGACGAGATCGGTCCACAGCTCGGCGAATTCAGACTCGGTCAGCTGTACACCCGGCCGGTGCGGATCGATCCGGTGCCGGTACAGCAGCTCGCTGCGGTACACGTTGCCGACGCCGGCGATCACCGTCTGATCCATCAGCATCGATCCGATTGACCTGCGGGACTTGCTGATTCGCGCCCACGCCAATGCCGGATCGGCATCGCGACGCAGCGGGTCGGCACCGAGCCGGGCCACGATGTCGTCGACGCCGGTCTCGTCGATCAGCTCGCAGACGGTCGGCCCCCGCAGGTCGGTCCCGAAGTCGGACCCGAGCATCCGCATGCGCACCTGCCCGACGGGAACGGTCATCGGCAACGGCTGTTCAGTGAACGTGCCGTACAGACCGAGATGGATGTGCACCACCGAACCACCGTCGTAGTGGTGGAACAGATGCTTGCCCCAGGCGTCGGCCTTGCGCAGCACCCGGCCATTGACCGCGGCTGCGGCATCCGAGAACCGGCCCTGCGGACTGCTGACCACCACCGGCGCCCGCCCGAAACGTTGTTGATGCAGGCGGGCCAACCGGTGCAGGGTATGCCCCTCCGGCACAGGTCAGGCCTCGGAAATCAGGCTTGCGCGCCCGGAACCGCCGGAGCGACGTGCGTCTTCTCGTATTCGGCGAGGATGTCGATGCGGCGTTGGTGACGCGGCGCTTCGGACCACGAGGCAGCCAGGAACGCGTCGACGATGGCGAAGGCCTCTTCGGTGCTGTGCATACGGCCACCGATGCCCATCACCTGGGCGTTGTTGTGCTCGCGGGCCAGCTGCGCGGTCTCGACGCTCCAGGCCAGCGCACAGCGCACACCCGGAACCTTGTTGGCCGCGATCTGCTCACCGTTACCCGAGCCCCCGATGACGATGCCCAGGCTGCCCGGGTCCTCGACGGTGCGCTTGGCGGCGTCGATGCAGAACGCCGGGTAGTCGTCCTCCGCGTCGTAGGCGAAGGCACCGCAGTCGACGACCTGGTGGCCACCCGCCGTGAGATGGTCGAGGAGGGCTTGCTTGAGTTCGTATCCGGCGTGGTCGGCTCCGAGATATACGCGCATGGCGCACATTCTGGCAGAACGGATGCGCTGGACCCGAATTAGCCTGTGGCTATCTTCGTACCGCGGTCGATGGCCTCGGTGATCTGCTTGATGATCTCGGCCTGGTCGGCGACGCCGTCGATGTTGATCTGCATGACGTACAGCCCGGTCCCGTCCTGGATGACGACGGTGTTCTGGGTGATGAGCTTGGTCACCCCGTTCGAGTTCCAGGAACCGGCGATCTGGAACGACTTGTGACCGTCCACAGTCCCGGGCGTGCCGGTATCGGTGGCAGTGAACCCCGGCAGGTTGTTCAGCTCACCCGGCGCGAAGTCGAGAATCTTCTGCGCATCGGCGTTCGGGCCGAGCCGGGAGATCAACGCCGTGGCGCTGGGCCGGTAGTTACCGGCACTCGGGCCGTTGTAAACGATGGACTGGTACGCGAAAGCCGGCGTCTGCGGTCCGGCGTCGGCCCAGCCGGGCGGCATCGGCATCGTGACCACCGGTGCGCCGGGCTCGTTGCGGTGCACCAGCACTTCCGGAATGTTGTTGCTCTTCAGGTAGGTGGCGATGGTCTGGTAGTTGCCCGGGGTGCCGACGAGCACCGGCGGCGCCGGCTTGTGCGACGACGACGTCGACTGGTCTGAGCTCTGGGCACTGGACCCCGAGGACTGACTCGAGTCGTCACCGGAATTCAGCAGGATGACGACGATCAGTACCGCCACGACGGCCGCGATCGAGCCACCGATCACCCAGATCTTGGTGGACCTGCCTCCCGCTGACTGGCCGCGACCGGGCTGCGTCTTACCGATGTCGGCGGCGAGTTGGGAGTACGACGGTGGCGGTCCGCCGGGACGGCCCATGCCGGGTCCGGCGTGGGCCGCCGGATCGGCCGGGATGACCGGCAGCACCACTGTCGGCGAGACCGTCTCATGCGTCGGCCGGACGGGCCGGTGCAGTGGCACGGGCGGAGGCGGCGGCAGCGGCTGCCGATACTGCGGGGCTGACGGTGACGAATCCGGTTCAGGCCGAAACGGTTTCGGCTCCCGCGGCGGCAGCCTGACCGGATCAGTTGTCGGCGTGGCCGGCGGTTTCGACTCGCTCGGCACCGGCGGCGGCGCCGGCGGTTCGGGAACCGGCGGCTGCGCAACTGGCTCCTGAGCTACAGGCTCCGGCGCGACCGGTTCGGGCTCCGGGTCGTCGGCGGGCGCGGATTCGGCGGGCTCGGTTTCGGCGACCGGTGGCACCGGCGGCGGCGTCGGCTCGATCGGGGCAGACGGCACCGGCGGCGTCACGGGCACGGCGACCGGCGGTGGCGTCACCTCCGGCACGGAAGGCGTCTCGGCGACGGGCGCTTCGGGGGCGATCGTGGTGACCGGCGGCAGCCGCAACTCGGCGGTACGCAGGTTCAGCGTCGGCGATTCGGTGACCAGCTCGGCCTGCCGCTCGAAGGCCCGCGCGAATTTGGTGCAGGAATCGAAGCGGTCCTCGGGCGACTTGCCCATGGCCTTGATCAGCACGTCGTTCAGCGGCTCCAGCCACGGTTTCAGGTCGCTGGCCTTGGGCGGCGTCGCACTGAGGTGCTGACTGATCACGGCGATCTGGTTGGTGTCCTGGTACGGCGTCTGCCCGGTGAGCAACCGATAAGCCGTCGCGGCCAGGGCATACTGGTCGGCGCGGCCGTCGATCTCGCCGCCCATCAGCTGCTCGGGCGCCGAGTACGAAACGGTGCCGATCGCCAGGTTCGCCGACGTCAGGCCTGTCACCTCACCGATCTGGCGGGCGATACCGAAGTCGCTCAGCAGGATTCGCTGCTCGTCGGTGTCGATGTTGCTGAGCAGAATGTTGGCCGGCTTGATGTCGCGGTGCAGCAGCCCACGCTGGTGCGCGTAGTCCAGCGCCGAGCTCATGGCCTTGACGATGTCGACCACCAACTCGAGCGGCAGCCCATTCGGGTACCCGTATTTGACCAGCTGCGCGGCGTCGGTGCCGTCGACGTAATCCATGGTGATCCACAGCCGACCCTCGAACTCACCGCGGTCGTGCAGGCCGACGATGTGCGGGTGCCACAGTCCGGCAGCGATATTCGCTTCGCGCTCGAACCGGATGCGGAATTCGTCGTTGGCCGAGGCGGTTTCCCGGAGCACCTTCATGGCGTCGAGGCGGGGCAGCCTGGGGTGCTGGACGAGGTACACATCGCCCATTCCCCCTGAGCCCAGCAACCGACGCACGGTGTACCCGGCGAAGGTTGCGCCCGTCTCCAGCGACATCAGCGCATCCTACTCAAACCCGCACGTCGAAGGACGAAACTGTCCGTCGGCACGTCGCTCCCCACCAGTTGCATCGTTGTGGCACATGTTTCGGATGTGTCTGACCACCGTAATAGCGTCCGGACGTTCCTTGCGGAACTCGGACGACGTTACCGGCTTGCCCCGCTAACCGCGCCCGACGGTGGCCCAACGCGGACGCGCATGCCGTCTCCCTCCTGACTCAGATCCGCAAGCCGACTCTCCCAATTGACGATTCGCGCAATAAATTCGGCGAGTCCGGTCCCGCACCCCCTGCCGGCTGTCTATATTCAGCCAATCGTCAGTTAACGAGGAGGAACTTCACGGTTCCTCATCAAGATTCGGGGGAACCACAGTGTCGAAGCCTCGTGCGGCCGCAAAACATCTCGCACCGTCGGCCGGCACCAGGCTGACCACAGCGATCGCCGCGGCTGCGACGTTCGGCGCCGGCGCCTACTTCTACGCTGCGCCTGTCCGAACGACTTCGGCCGAATCGATCGCGCCGGCCAAGCCGCTGGTCATCGCCGAGGTGCAGCTCGTGGCGTTCGGATACGAGTGCACCGCGAACGACCCTCCGAACTGCAGCAACAATCCGACGCCGCTTCCCCTGCTCTCCGCCGCCTATAACGTCTCCCTTCGGCCGATGTTCGGCGACGGCGGCTGGCTGATCGGCAACGGACTCAACGCAGCCGCCGACTGCACAGGCGACGCCTGTAACGGCGGCGACGGCGGACTGTTGATGGGCAGCGGCGGCAACGGCGCCAACGGCGGCCGCGGCGGCAACGCCGGATTTTTCTTCGGCAACGGCGGTATGGGCGGCGCAGGCGTCGACGCCACCTATGACCCGGTCACCAACAAAGTGGTGACGCTCGCCACCGCAGGCGGCCGGGGTGGCAACGCCGGGCTGTGGGGCGAAGGCGGTAAGGGCGGCGTCGGCGGGGCCGACGAGAACTACGGGGACACCGACGACCCGGACGCCCTCGGCGGTGACGGCGGCGCCGGTGGCCGCGGCGGCGGACTGTTCGGCCACGCCGGAGATGGCGGCGGCGGCGGCCACGCGCTGTCCTGGTACGGCACCGCCTGGGGCGGGATCGGTGGCGACGGGGGTGCGGCCACCGTGGGCAACGGCGGCAAAGGTGGGTCCGGCGGCATGGCCGAGTCCCAAGCCGAAGTGGACGGCACATGGGCCATCGGCGGCGACGGCGGCGCGGGCGGCGGAACCGGCATCGGTAAGGGCGGCGACGGCGGCGTCGGCGGCACCGGGGACGCATCGACTTTCGACGGCAGCATCGCCAATGCGCTGGGCGGCAAGGGCGGATCGGGCGGTGGCGTGGGCTTCCTGGGCACCGGCGACGGCGGCGCCGGTGGCCTCGGTGGCGACGCCTACAGCATCGGCAACGCAACCACCGGCGCCGCCGCCGCGGGCGCCGGCGGCGCCGGTGGCGCCGGCGGAGGTGTCACCGGTAGTGGCGGCGCGGGCGGCGCCGGCGGTTACGCCGAATCGACCAACCAGAACGCCACGGGCGGCAATGGCGGCGCCGGCGGTAACACGGGTGCCGGCCCCTTCGCCCCTCTCGGCAGCCTCACCGGAACCGGCGGCACCGGCGGCGATGGCGGCACCGGCTACTCGCTTTCGACCGACCCGACCAAGTCAGGGACCGGCGGCACTGGCGGCAGCGGTGGCTCCAACACTTCGATCGTTCCTCAGTTCGGTACCAGCGGGGGCGCCGGCGGCGCCGGCGGCCAGGGGTGGGCGTCGAACAACGCCACTGCGACCGGCGGCGCAGGCGGTAGCGGCGGTGATGCGTCGTACGGCGGGGCCGGTACGGGAGGTGCCGGCGGAGCCGCCGACTCCGACACCGGTGTAGCCACCGGTGGCACCGGCGGCTCGGGTGGCTCCAGTAAGTACACCGGGTCTGGCGCGACCGGCGGAACCGGCGGCGATTCCGTCGCGCACGGTGGCACCACCACCTCGACGGGCGGTAAGGGCGGCACCGGTGGTGGCGGCGGCGCTGTCGCCGGTGGTGGCGGGACCGGTGGCACCGGCGGCACCGCATCGGGCGCGGCGACGAATACGGGCGGCACCGGAGGCACCGGCGGGTCGGGCGGCGCCGGCGTCGGTAAGGGCGGCACCGGCGGCACCGGCGGTGCGGCTACCGGTGCCGGCACGATCAACAAGGGCGGTACGGGCGGCACCGGTGGCACCGGCGGCATCGCTGGGGGCAGCGGCGGAACCGGTGGCGCGGGCGGCAACGCGTCCGGCGCCACCAGCAACGCCGGCGGGGCAGGCGGCACCGGTGGTGGCGCCGGGGCGGGTGGCAGTTCCGGCGGCGCAGGCGCCGGCGGCACACCGTAGCTCAAGCCCAAACCGTATGTGTCACTTGACCATTCACCACAAATGAGGCACCACCGGCCAGGCCGATATGATCGGCCTGGCCGGTACCGTATGCACGCCACCACGCCGGTGGTCTCCGACATGAAAGCGACAACTGACCCATGACGCCAGAATCAAGCTCCGAAACCACGTCGGCATCGGAGCGCTCGACGGCATCCACGATGGTCGCCGGTACGCAGTCCCGCACGGGGTGGATCGCGCCGCTCGCGCTGTTGGTGGCAGTAGGCGCTGCGGGGCTCGCCGGCTGGGCGCTGATCAACCCGCCGGCCGCATCTGTCCCCGCTTCACCCGCTTCAGCCACGTCGGCCGCGCAACCCGCCCCGGTCCCCGGTCGTAGCGGTGACAAGACGCAGGTGTGCGCCGCGTTCCACACCGTTCGCAACGCGGTCGGACTGCAGTCGAACGCCAATCTCGGACCCGACCCGGTCGCACGTACCGCCGTCGCGGCGAACGCCAGAATGGCCGCACTCGGCGGCGGTACCTACCTGCAAGCCCAGTTGACGGCGGCCACCCCGGACGACCTGTCAAAAGTCGTCCGCAACTTCGCCATCGATTTGCAGGACATCGGCATGAAGCAACTGTCAGGCATACCCAACAACGATGCAGCGATGACCGCACTCCTCAACGATGCTCAGGACTCGAGTGTCCGGATCAGTGAGTTGTGCAAATAGCGCTCAGTCGAACTCGGGAGCTTCGCTGCGGGACCGCTTGAGTTCCCAGAAATGCGGGTAGGACGCGAATATCACGGATGCATCCCACAGCTTGCCGGCCTCTTCACCGCGCGGGATGCGTGACAGCACCGGCCCGAAGAATGCCACGCCGTTGACGTGGATGGTCGGCGTGCCGACATCGGGACCGACCGCGTCCATGCCGGCATGGTGGCTCTTGCGCAACGCGTCGTCGAACTTGTCGCTGGTGGCTGCCTCCGCGAGCTCGGCCGGCAGGCCGAGTTCTTCGAGCGACTCGGCGATGACCACGGCGAAATCCTTGTTGCCCTGATTGTGAATCCGGGTGCCCATCGCCGTGTACAGCGGCGCCAGTACCTCAGAGCCGACGGCTTCCTCCGCCGCGATCGCGACGCGGACCGGGCCCCAGGCCTTCTTCATCATCTCCTGGTACTGCTCGGGGAGATCGCGGCCCTCGTTCAGCACCGCCAGGCTCATGACGTGGAACTGCACGTCGACGTCGCGGACCTGTGCGACCTCGAGGATCCAGCGTGAGGTGATCCAGGCCCACGGGCACAGTGGGTCGAACCAGAATCCCGCGACGTCCTTGCTCACGGCAGAGTCTTTGGTGGCGGCGTCATTCGTGACGGCAGAGTCGGCCATTAGTTCTTCCTTTTGCGGTCGGTACAGATCCCGTTGCCAACAACTATGCCCGGCGTCCCTATGTTCCCGGTCACGGCAACCAGTTGTCCCCTAAGTTGGTGACGTGGCACTTCCGAACCTGACCCGCGACCAGGCCGCCGAGCGCGCCGCGCTGGTGACCGTTGACAACTACCGCATCGATCTCGACCTCACCGACGGTGCCGGCGCACCCGGCGAGCGCACCTTCCGCTCCGTCACCATGGTGACGTTCAGCGCCCTGCCCGGCGCCAACACCGTCATCGACATCGCCGCCGACACCATCCGCAGCGCGACCCTCAACGGGCTGCCCATCGACGTCTCCGCGTACGACGAATCGACGGGCGTACCGCTGGCCGGGCTCGCCGAGCAGAACGTGGTCGTGGTCGACGCGGACTGCCGCTACTCCAACACCGGCGAGGGGCTGCACCGCTTCGTCGACCCGGTCGACGGCGAGGTCTACCTCTACTCACAGTTCGAAACCGCCGACGCCAAGCGGATGTTCGCCTGCTTCGACCAGCCCGACCTCAAGGCGACCTTCGACGTGACGGTGACGGCGCCCGCGCACTGGCAGGTGATCTCGAACGGCGCCGGCACGGCCACCGGAGATGGCAAGCACACCTTCGCCACCACCCCGAAGATGAGCACGTACCTGGCCGCGTTGATCGCCGGGCCGTACGCGCGGTGGGACGATGTCTACACCGACGAGCACGGGGAAATTCCGCTGGGCATCTTCTGCCGCGCGTCGCTGGCCGAGTTCATGGACGCCGAGCGGCTGTTCACCG
Source organism: Mycobacterium sp. SMC-16 (assembly GCF_046250085.1). Taxonomy (NCBI): domain Bacteria; kingdom Bacillati; phylum Actinomycetota; class Actinomycetes; order Mycobacteriales; family Mycobacteriaceae; genus Mycobacterium; species Mycobacterium sp. SMC-16. Next base: position 1,677,800 of record NZ_CP176427.1, on the reverse strand, counting down.
AGACCAAGCAGGGATTCTCCTTCTACCACAAGAACTTCGGCACGCCGTACGCGTTCGGCAAGTACGACCAGCTGTTCGTGCCGGAGTTCAACGCGGGTGCCATGGAGAACGCCGGCGCGGTGACGTTCCTGGAGGACTACGTGTTCCGGTCCAAGGTCACGCGCTACTCGTACGAGCGGCGCGCCGAGACGGTGCTGCACGAGATGGCCCACATGTGGTTCGGCGACCTCGTCACCATGCAGTGGTGGGATGACCTGTGGCTCAACGAGTCCTTCGCGACCTTCGCCTCGGTGCTGTGCCAGGCCGAGGCCACCGAGTACAAGCAGGCCTGGACCACCTTCGCGAATGTGGAGAAGTCCTGGGCCTACCGGCAGGACCAGCTGCCGTCCACCCACCCGGTGGCAGCCGACATCCCCGACCTGGCGGCCGTCGAGGTCAACTTCGACGGCATCACCTACGCCAAGGGCGCCAGCGTGCTCAAGCAGCTGGTGGCCTACGTCGGGCTGGAGCCGTTCCTGTCGGGCCTGCGCGACTACTTCCGCGATCACGCGTACGACAACGCCACGTTCGCGGATCTGCTTGGCGCGCTGGAGAAGTCGTCGGGCCGGGATCTGTCCGACTGGGGCCAGCAGTGGCTGAAGACCACCGGCCTGAACACGCTGCGCGCCGATTTCGACGTCGACGGTGCCGGTGCATTCACTCGATTCGCCATCGACCAGAGCGGTGCGACACCGGGCGCCGGAGAGACGCGCGTGCACCGGCTCGCGGTCGGCATCTACGACGACGACGGCTCCGGCAAGCTGGTCCGGGTACACCGCGAGGAACTCGACGTCGAGGGCCCGGTGACGGATGTTCCTGCGCTGGTCGGGATTTCGCGCGGCAAGCTGGTCCTGGTCAACGACGACGACCTGACCTACTGCTCGATGCGGCTCGATCCCGCGTCGCTGCAGACGGTGCTCAGCCGCATCGCCGACATCGACGACCCGCTGCCCCGCACGCTGGCGTGGTCGGCGGCGTGGGAGATGACGCGCGAGGCCGAGATGAAGGCCCGCGACTTCGTCGCCCTCGTGATGAGCGGGCTGCACGCCGAGTCCGAGGTGGGCGTAGCGCAGCGGCTGGTGCTGCAGGCGCAGACCGCGCTGACCTCGTACGCCGATCCGGCGTGGGCAGCCGAGATCGGTTGGCCCGCTTTCGGTGACGCACTGCTCGACCTGGCCCGGGACTCGTCGCCGGGATCGGACCACCAGCTGGCGTTCATCAACGCGCTGTGCACGTCGGTGCTGGCGCCGAACCACATCGCGGTGCTGTCGACACTGTTGGACAACGAGCCCGCCGCGGTGAACATGACCGGTCTGGTGATCGACACCGATCTGCGCTGGCGCATCGTCACGGCGCTGGCACGTGCCGGCGTCATCGACGCCGACGGCGGGCCGACGCCGTTCATCGACGCCGAGGCCCAGCAGGATCCGACGGCAGCCGGCCAGCGCAGCGCCGCCGCCGCGGGCGCTGCCCGCCCGCAGGCAGCGGTGAAAGAGGCTGCGTGGCAACGGGTCATCGAGGACGACGCCCTGGCGAACATCACCACCCGCGCCATCGTCGGTGGCTTCGTTCAGCCCGGGCAGACCGAGCTGCTGGACCCGTTCCGGGACCGCTACTTCGAGGCGATCTCCGGGGTGTGGGAGCGGCGGTCGAGTGAGGTGGCTCAGACCGTGGTCATCGGCCTGTACCCGTCGTGGGACATCAGCCAGGCCGGGCTCGATGCCGCCGACCGGTTCCTGTCCGATCCGGAGATCCCGCCGGCGCTGCGCCGTCTGGTTCTGGAAGGCCGTGCGGGAGTGGAGCGTTCGCTGCGGGCCCGCGCCTTCGACGTGAGCTGACGCGACTGCGGCGGCCGCACCTGGCGATGGTCGGCTAGGTGCGGCCCTGCAGGATGCCTTCGATGTTGCGCTCGGCGAGCGCGGTGATGGTCATGAACGGATTGCAGCCGAGGTGTCCGGGCATCAGAGACGCGTCGTTGACGAACAGGTTGCGGTGGCCGTTCACCCGCCCGAACGCGTCGGTGGCCTTGCCTCGCACGCATCCGCCCAGGGGATGAACGGTGTTGGGCGCGAACACTTTTCCACTGAACAGATCGTTGCGGTAGTCGACCTTGTTGGCCCTCAGGATCTTGTCGAAGACCAGCCTCGCCCTGGCCTCGTTGTTGGCGGCGAAGGCGTCGGTCCACTGGATCGTCGCGGTGTCGGACTGACGGTCGTAGGTGATGTCGGCCCGGTCCCCGGTGTCGACCATGACGTAGTACCCCAGCAGATAGGTCTCCACCGGCAGCGGCATGGAGAACATGCTGGCGTACACCGGGTTGTCCGGGTCGTCGCGGCCGTCGATGTTGATCATGCCCATCAGGGATTGCGTGGTGCCGGCCGGATCGCTCTTGGCCAGGTTGTGCCCGACCATCAGGTCGCCGTTGTTGCCGTACCCCTTGCCGATCTGATCGTTGAGCCGGGCCAGGTCGCCGGTCTCCCGCGCCTTCAGCAGAAGCTTGGTGGTGCCGAGCACACCGGCCGCCAGATACAGCTGGTCACAACCGAATTCGGTCTTGGACAGCTCTTTGCCCCAGCGGTCGATCTCGCGGGTGGACACCACGAACTCACCCGACCGCTCCTGCCGGATCGAGATGACCTCGGTCAGCGGCCGCAGCGTGACGTGGCCCGTCTTGAGCGCGTCGGCGATGTACGTCTGGTCGACGCTGCCGAACCGGCCGTAGTTGTTGCCGAACTGCTGCTCGAACGCCAGCGACGATTGCGGCACCTGGCCTGCCGCCTCCTTCACCAGGTAGTCGAACGAGTAGGAGCTGCCGTTGTAGTCGACCTTGTAGCCGGCCGCCGCCGCGTACTTGCGGCCGGCGCGCGCGTACTGGAAGCACGGGGTCTGCTCGAACCAGGCCATGTCGCGATAACTGATCTTCAGCGACGACTTGGCGCGTTCGACATAGGTGCGCAGGAACTCGTCGGCGCCGATGTCGGGGAACGCCTTGGCGACCTGACGCTGCGTCGGGATGGCCGCTATGCCCGCGTTGATCATCGAGCCGCCACCGACGGCCAGGCCGCGGAAGACGTCGTGCGCGCCGTGTGTCACCTTCTGGCAGATGCCGGCCTGGACCGGCTGCGGCGACGGCGCGTGCTCTGCGACCTGCTCGACGGTGAAGCCGCCGAAGGAGGTGACCAGACTCGGCGGAATCTTGGTGAACCAGCCCGCGCGGGTGTCGGCAGGCAGCATCTTGGAGAACCGCTTGCCGTCGTCGTCGGGTTTGTCCCAGAGCCGGCCCTGTTCGATGACCAATGTCTCGACACCGGCCTGTCCCAGCCGCAACGCGGAGACTCCCCCGCCGTAGCCGCTACCGATCACGATGGCCGAGAAATGCTTCCGAGCCTCGGTACGGTCGCGGGATCTTTCGACGAGCGCCCCGATACCCGCCGCGCCCGCGACGCCCACCACCGCCGCACCGCCGAGGAACTGGCGCCGGCTGATCGGGCTCATCGGTGACCTGCCGCGGCCGCGCCCCAGCACCGGATGTGTCGATGCCGGCCGTGCATCACTGCCAAGATCGTCCTTCCGCCTTACCGTCCAGCTAACCCGAAGCCAGTCGCCTGCCGGCCTCCGAATAACGGATTCATCTCAAAAATTACACGATGCCGCGGAGTTTCCGCCGCTGTGCGGGATCCGACTGCGACCGCGTCGTCCGACCCGCACGACGCCCGGTATGTCGTACATCACCCATATCCGTGTATGGCACTCTACCTGCAAGTTTGATGGCAACGGCGCCGAACCGTCGACAGCTGCCCGACAGCGGGGACCGAGGTCGGGCAACAGTAGCGAATACCCCCGCGCGCTGACGACTCAAACAATTTGCTGGATAACGATGAGAAAACGGACAGGAAGTGGCTCTGGCTACCGACTTGTATTTGCGCAAACGGCCGAATGCGGGTACGAATACGGGGTGTTGTCGGCATTGCGCGCGGGCCAGGAGGCATCGCAACCTCACGCGCCCGAGGCACCGGACACCCCCGCCACCAAGTCGAAATGGCGCGATCCCAAACGCTACGTGTGGCTGCTGGGCCCCATCACCCCCGGAATGGTCGGCCTGTCGTGGCTGCTGGTCTGGCTCACCGGCGTCGACGCGTTCTGGTGGACCGGGTCGCTGCTGACGTTCGGGCTCGTCCCCCTGCTCGACCACATCTTCGGCCCCGAGGCCGAGAAGGCTCCCGGCGACCTCCGCAGCCTCGAAGACGACCCGTTCTACCGCATCGCCACGCATCTCTTCCTGCCGGCACAGTATCTGTCGCTGATCTTCGCTTGCTGGCTGTGGGCCGGCGGCGGCTGGGTGACCATGTCGTTGGCCGACAAGCTCGGCCTGATGGCCGCGGTCGGGACGGTCGGCGGTATCGCCATCAACGCCGCCCACGAACTGGGCCACAAGCGCGGCATGTCCGAGCGCCGGCTCTCCAAGATCGCCCTGGCACAGACCTGCTACGGCCACTTCTTCGTCGAGCACAACCGCGGCCACCACGTGCGGGTCGCAACGCCGGAGGATCCGGCCAGTTCGCGCCTCGGCGAGAGCTTGTACGCCTTCATCGGCCGGTCCGTCGTCGGCAGCCTGCGCTCGGCGTGGAAGCTCGAATGCGACCGCCTCGCCCGCGTCCACAAGTCCAAGTGGTCGCTGCACAACGAGGTCCTCAACGCCTGGCTGCTGAGCGTCGTGCTGTTCATCATCCTGGCGGTGTGGTTCGGACCCGTTGTCGTGCCGTGGCTGTTCGGCCAGGCCGTGATCGGCATCTTCCTGCTGGAGACCGTCAACTACCTCGAGCACTACGGCCTGCGGCGGCAGAAAATGCCCAACGGCCGCTACGAGCGGGTGCGCGCCGGTCACAGCTGGAACAGCAACACCGTCATCGCCAACGTCTTCCTGTTCCACCTCCAGCGGCACTCCGATCACCACGCCAACCCGATGCGTAGGTACCAGGCCCTGTGCCACGCCGGCGAGGCGCCGCAGCTGCCGGGCGGTTACGGCACCATGCTGCTGCTGGCCATCTGCCCGCCGTTGTGGCGTCGGGTGATGGATGCCCGCGTTCTGGCGCACTATGACGGCGACATCAGCCGCACCGCGCTGCAGCCCGGCTATGAGGCCCGGCTGCGCAAGCGCTATCCCGCCGCTCGCTGAACCACGCTGATCTGCTGTCCCGGCGCATGCGCGCGGGTGGACAACACCCTCAGCGCAGCGTCAACCGAACCCCGGATAGCACTCTGCCGGGTGCGAACCAGTGGTTCACACCCGGCAGGGTGAAGGAAATCAGGCGGGCGAGACGCCGGCGCTCAGCACGCGGACCGCGCTGATCAGGCCGTCCATCAGGTTGCCCTGCTTGAACGACGCAGCCGCCGCGGACACCCCGAGCGGAGCGGCCTCTTCGATACCGCGGCCGCGGACCTCGGCGCCGTAGACGACCTCGATGGCCTTCTGGTCCGGCGAAACGGCCAGCAGCACCGCGTTGTTCGGCGTCGGCACGGTGGCCAGCACCTCGCGCGCGGTGGCGGCGGTGTCCGCACCCAGGTCGCCGATGTAGACGGCGAAGCGGGCGCCGGCGGCGCGCGAGCCGTACTTCAGGGCGTCGTCGAGGAACACCAGGTCCTTGACCGGGAACGGGTAGTGCACCGACAGCTCACCGGGTTCGGTGACGCCGGAGATGCGGCCGCTGTACGTGACGGCGTAGCCGTACGGCAGGTTGGCCGGATCGATGTTTGCGACCTCGGTCTGGCTACCACTTGCCACTTGCGCCACCTCCCACAGTCAGGTGCGAGTCATGGCCACCGTGGCCGTGATCCGCCGGTTCCTCGGCCGCCCACAGGATCGGCGCGTGGGTCCACTTGTCGGTCATTTTGTAGGTGTCCGGGTGCGGGCTCTTGCGCAGCAGGAACAGCGCGCCAAGCACCAGCAGCAGCGCCAGCGGCACCCCACCGAGCAGCGAATGAGTAAGTGCAATGCTCACGCGCAAACCGTATCAGTACGCACACCGCTCACGCTGAGGACAGGGGCAATCCGCACGTGGATGTCAGGCGGCGCCTTCGCCGAGGTACCGCACCCAGGCCGGATCGAGCTCTTTGACCGCCGAAAGCAGCCGCCAATGCTGGCCTTTGGGCGGCAGCGGCACCGCGTGCAGCGTCCAGCCGAGTTCGGTCAGCAGCCGGTCGGCCTTGCGGTGGTTGCACGGACCACACGCCGCGACGCAGTTCTCCCAGGAGTGCTCGCCACCGCGGCTGCGCGGCACGACGTGGTCGACGGTGTCGGCCTTGCCGCCGCAGTACGCGCAGCGGAACCGGTCCCGGTGCATCAGCGCGGCCCGCGTCATAGGAATGCGGGCCCGGTAAGGGACCCGCACATAACTACGCAGCCGGATGACCGACGGGACGGCGACCGCGCGGGTCGCCGAGTGTATGACCGGACCGGTGGGGTCGTCGTGCACCACATCGGCCTTGCCGCACAGCACCATGATCACGGCGCGCCGCATGGGCAGCGCGGTCAACGGTTCGTAGGTCGAATTCAGCAGCAGGACGCGGCGGCGGCCCCAGAGCGAGCCGACAGATCCCTCTGCGGAACTCGATTCGACTGCATGCAGGGGTGATGACAGTGCCGGGCTTGACACAGGCAAGCCCGCCGCGGCGCCGTGAAGTCTGTGGCCGCGGACCTTCCTCCGTTGCGACATACGTCCTCCGTGGTGACAGTCCACCACGGATCGGCGCAGATCGCACGAGAATTCCCGGCGTGTTAGCTGGACCATCCGATGAACTTCACGTGACGACTCCCGCGTGGCACGCGCCCGAGCGGCCTCGTGGACAATGGCGACCGTGACAGAGGCGCAGCGGTCGTTCTACGACGAAGTCGGTGGAGCGGAGACCTTCCAACTCCTGGTGTCGCGGTTCTACCAACTGGTCCGCGACGACGAGGTCCTGCGCCCGCTGTACCCGGAGGACGACCTCGACGGCGCCGAGCACCGGCTGCGGATGTTCCTCGAGCAGTACTGGGGCGGCCCCCGCACCTACGGCCAGGAACGCGGCCACCCCCGGCTGCGGATGCGGCACGCCCCGTTCCGGATCGGCTACCTCGAGCGCGACGCCTGGCTGCGGTGCATGCACAGCGCGCTCGCGTCGATCGGTCCCGACACCATCGACGACGCACACCGGCAGGCACTGCTCGACTACTTCGACATGGCCGCCCAGCACATGGTCAACTCGGCGTTCTGATGACAGATCCGCGGTGGTGGTCACGCGCGGTCTTCTATCAGCTCTACCCGCGCTCGTTCGCCGACAGCGACGGTGACGGCGTCGGCGATCTCGACGGCGTCACCGCGCACCTGGACCATCTGCGCGCACTCGGCGTCGACGCGCTGTGGCTCAACCCGGTGATGGTCTCCCCCATGGTCGATCACGGGTACGACGTCGCCGACCCGCGGGACGTCGATCCCCTGTTCGGCGGCATGGCGGCGCTCGATCGGTTGCTCGCCGCCGCCGACGCGGCGGGCATCAAGGTCACCATGGACCTGGTCCCGAACCACACCAGCTCGGCGCATCCGTGGTTCCGGGCGGCCCTGGCCGCGGGCGCGGGGAGCCCCGAACGCGCCCGTTATCTGTTCCGGGACGGACGCGGGCCGGACGGCGCGCTGCCACCCAACAATTGGACGTCGGTGTTCGGCGGGCCCGCGTGGACCCGGGTCACCGAACCCGACGGCAGGCCCGGCCAGTGGTACCTGCACCTTTTCGACGCCGCTCAGCCGGACCTGAATTGGGACAACCCGGAGATCGCCGCGGATCTGGACCGGACACTGCGGTTCTGGCTGGACCGCGGCGTCGCCGGATTCCGGATCGACGTGGCGCACGGGATGGCGAAACCGGCCGACCTGCCCGACATGGCCGACCCCGAAGGCGTCATGCTGGCCACGCGGGTCGACGACCCGCGGTTCAACAACGACGGTGTGCACGCCATTCACCGCGGCATCCGGACGGTGCTCGACGACTACCCCGAGGCGGCCACCGTCGGCGAGGTCTGGGTGTTCGACAACGAGGACTTCGCCAAGTACCTTCGGCCCGACGAACTCCACCTGGGCTTCAATTTCCGTTTGGTGCGAGCCGATTTCACCGCGCCCGCCGTCCGCGAGGCGATCGAGAATTCCCTGGCCGCGGCCGTACTGGCCGACTCACCACCCACCTGGACGCTGTCCAACCATGACGTCGAACGCGAGGTCAGTCGTTACGGCGGTGGCGCACAGGGCCTTTCACGCGCGCGGGCGATGGCGCTGGTGATGCTGGCGCTGCCAGGGGCGGTGTTCGTCTACAACGGCGAGGAACTCGGACTGCCCAACGTCGAGCTGCCCGACAACGTCCTGCAGGACCCGGTCTGGGAGCGGTCCGGCCACACCGAACGGGGTCGCGACGGCTGCCGGGTGCCACTGCCGTGGTCCGGCGACGCCGCGCCGTACGGATTCTCGTCGACCACGCAGACCTGGCTCCCCATGCCCGACGACTGGGGGCCGTTGACCGTCGCCGCACAGTCCGCGGACCCGGAGTCGACACTGTCGCTCTTCCGTCGTGCCATCGAATTGCGCCGGGGCCGAACAGTTTTGGGCCGTTCGGTGCGGTGGCTACCGACCGCGCCGGGGCTGCTGGCATTCCAGTGCGAGGACGGGCTCGTCTGCCTGCTGAATGCGGGCAGCACGACGGTCGACGTGCCGGCCGGCCGGGTGGTCCTCGCCAGTGGGCCACTGCCCGACGGGCGAATGTCACCCGACACGGCCCTCTGGCTGACTTACGATTAGCCCATGCCCGTGGATGCCACCCGTGTCGCGGTGCGGATGTCCGCACCGACGGGTGACGCGCGGGCCGACCGCTGGCGGGCGCACCGCGCGACGGTCAAGGCCGATCTGATCGAGGCGACGCTGCAGGCCATCGACGAATACGGGCCCGACCTGTCGATCGACGACGTCGTGAAGACCGCCGGCGTGCCGCGGCCGAAGCTATATCGCTTCTTCACCGACAAGGAGACCCTGTTCGCCGCGGTCGGTGAGCGCATGCAGGAGCTGATCGTGCAGCGCGTCATGCCGTGCTTCCACGTCACGGCGACAGCGCTGGAGCTCGTGAGTTCCGCGCTCACCGGCTACGTAGAGCTGGTGGCCGAGCGGCCCAATCTCTTCCGGTTCGTCGTCGGTTCGCATTTCAGCGACGACCATTCCCGGACCAAGCTGCTCGACAACGGTCGCAACCTGTCCACCGCGATGACCGAAGTCCTCGCGGCCATGGTGCGCGCCCACGGCGGCGACGCCGATCACCTGGAATACACGGCGGACGCCATCCTCGGCGCCGTGGCACTCGGCGTGCTGCGCTGGCTCAACGAGCCGACGATCGACAAAGACGAACTCATCGCACAGCTGACCCCGGTGATCTGGGGCGCGGTGTCGGCGGCGGCCGCTGCCCGCGGTGTCGTCATCGCGCCCGACGAGCAGATGGCGTTGTTCGGCACCGCCGACTGAATCGCCGGTCCTTCTGAACGCATCCGCCGCTCAGAAAACGTCATTATCCAAAATCCTTGCGCAATGGCGCATGCCGTCGTAACTTCGAACTACTAGAACTCGCGGTACTAGTTACTGAATGTTCGAGGAAAGGCGGGCGGCATGGCCGTACGCAGTACGCAACACACGTCAGTGCGGAACTCCCGGGCGGTCTATCCCCGGACCCGGCGAATCCGCTTCCGCTTCAACGAAGAAGCCGGCCGAAAGTACTTCGTCGCCGGCGACATGGTGTTCAGCCACTTCGTCGCCGGTCTGTCGGGTGCATTCCCGCCCGGCGAGGAAGGCTTCATCCGATCGGTCCGCCGATTCGCCGACCGGATCACCGATCCCGACCTCAAGAGGCGGGTCGCCGGCTTCATCGGCCAGGAGTCGATGCATGGGCAGGAACATCGGCACCTCAACGAGAAGCTGATCGCGATGGGCTACCCCATCGCGTGGTGGGACTCAGAATCCTTCAAGGACAAGCGGATTCGGCTTGAAGACCGATTACCCGCTCATGTGCACCTGGCGCTGACGGCCGCCGCCGAGCACTACACCGCGGTGTTGGCCGAGCGGGTGCTGTCGAGCGACGAACTGCAATCGATCCCGGCCGATCCCGAGGTGTGGCATCTGCTCAGTTGGCATGCGCTGGAAGAACTCGAGCACAAGTCCGTCGCCTTCGACGTGTACCGCGCAGTCGGTGGCACCGAGCGCACCCGCATCGGCGTCATGGTGGCGGCGTGCACCCTGCTCCTGCCGGTGACCCTTGTGTCCCTGGCCGTCTCGGTCGGGTCTGATCCGGTGGCGCGGCGCCGGCCCGTCCGCCTGGCCCGCGAGACGTACGACCTGTTCACCGGGCCGATATTCAAGGGCCTGGTACCCGATCTCGCGGTGTACCTGCGTCCCGGATTCCATCCGGACGACGTCGACACCAACGCCCTGGCCCAGCAGTGGCGCGACACCCTCTTCGGCGCCGACGGCATCCTCGTCGACCACCTCAGATAGCCGCCACGACGGAAGGAATCGATCATGAGTGCTGACCCCATCACCGCGCATACGGCCGCTCTGCCCAAGGTCCGGCGGATGCGGTTCCAATTCGGGGAACCCGAACCGCTGCACCGGCATTTCGTCGAGGGCGACATCGTGTTCAGCCACCTGGTGGCGGTGTTGTCCGGTTCCTTCCCGCCCGGCGAGGAGTCGTTCATCCGGTCGGTTCGCCGCTTCTCCGACCAGATCACCGACCCGGTGCTCAAGAAGCGCGTCGCGGGATTCATCGGCCAGGAGTCCGTGCACGGCCAGGAACACCGCAAGTTGAACACGCAGCTCGCCGACATGGGCTATCCCCTCGTGCGGTTCCTGTTGTTCGCCCCGACGAGCGTGCGCCAGAAGGTGGTGCTCCGCATCGAGAAACTGATCCCCGCCAAGGTGCACCTGGCGATGACCGCCGCCGCCGAGCACTACACCGCGGTGCTCGGCGCACGGGTGCTGTCCAACGACGAAATCCAGGCGATCCCAGGCGATCCCGAGGTCTGGCGTCTGCTGAACTGGCACGCCATGGAGGAACTGGAGCACAAGTCCGTCGCCTTCGACGTCTACCGGTCGGTGGGCGGTTCCGAGCGCACCCGCATCGCGGTCATGTGGTTCATGTACTTCCTTACCATCCCCGTCGTCACCGCCGCGGTGGCGTTGTCGATTCTGCTGGACCCGACGGTATGGCCGCGACCCATCACGGCGCTCCGCCAAACCTACGGGGTGTTCCGCGGTCCTCTGCTGCGCGGCTTCCTCGGCGAGATCGCCGAGTACCTGCGCCCGGGTTTCCACCCCGACGACGTGCCGACCGAGGAACTCCTCGCCCGCTGGCAACACGACTTGTTCGGCGCCGGCGGCGAACTCGTCGGCTACGTCCGGTAGCGGGGCACCGACATGACCGCGAGTACGAGACCCGTGCCGGCACCGACGGCGGAACGACAGGCACCCGATCATGAGGTGGTGATCGTCGGCGCCGGATTCGGTGGCATCGGTGCCGGTATCGCCCTCCAGCGCAAGGGCATTCACGACTTCGTCGTCCTCGACAAGTGGGACCACGTCGGCGGCACCTGGCATGCCAACACCTATCCGGGTGTGGCAGTGGACATCCCGTCGGTCATCTACAGCTTCTCCTACGAGCAACGCGGCGGGTGGTCGCGGGTCTTCGCGCCCGGCAACGAGTTGCGGGACTACGCCGACGACATGGTGGACAAGTACGGCCTGCGCGACAAGCTGCGGCTGAACACGACCGTGACCGGAGCGACGTTCGACGAGCGGAACAGCATGTGGCGCTTGACGATCGATGGTGGCGCCGAGATCACCGGCCGCCATGTCGTGATGGCGGTCGGCGGGCTCGAGCGGCCCAAGCTGCCCGACATACCGGGGCTGCAGGATTTCGGCGGCGCACTCATGCACACCGCGCTGTGGGATCACGACGTCGAGCTGGCCGGCAAGCGGGTGGCGGTGATCGGCACGGGCGCGACGTCGCTGCAGCTGGTGCCGGCGATCGTCGACGAGGTGGCGCACCTCACCGTCTTTCAGCGCACGCCGATCTGGGTGTTTCCCAAGCCGGACAGCACGATTCACGGTGTCACCCGTGCGGTGCTGGAGATCGGCCAGGTGCGGTCGGCGCTACGCGCCGTCGGGACCGTGGCGACCGAGATCGGGATGGGCGGCATGCTCACCGGGCCGAGCTGGCTGGTCGAGGCCACGCGCAAGCTCGTCGAGACGCCGGTGCGGGCGTGGATGCGCAGCCAGATCACGGACCCGGCGGTCAGGGAGAAACTGATTCCCCGCTACGGGCTGGGGTGCAAGCGCCCGTCGATGTCCAACGACTATCTGAAGACGTTCAACCGCAGTGACGTCAGCCTGGTGACCGACTCAATCGAGCGCATCACCGAGACCGGTGTGGTGACGGCTGATGGCGTCGAGCACGAGGTCGACGTCGTCATCTGCGCGACCGGATTCAAACTGTGGGAACGGGATTCGGTACCACCCTTCCCCGTCATCGGCCGTGACGGGCTCGACGCCGCGGAGTTCTGGGCGGTCAACCGCTTCCAGGCCTATCAGGGCGTGTCCGTACCCGGGTTCCCGAACATGTTCATGATCACGGGCCCGTACGCATTCGTGCTCGGGTCGTATCTGTGGATGATCGAGGCCACGGCAGCACATCTGAGTCGCGCGATCGCCGAGGCCAAGCGCCGCGGCGCCCGGGAAGTCGAGATCCGCCGCGAGGTCCACGACGCCTATTTCCAACACTGCTTGGCGCGCCAGAAGCGCAACGTCCTGTTCACGCCGACCTGCGCCGGGTCCAACACGTATTACATCGATTACCAAGGCGATTCGCCGTTCCGGCCGACGACGCACGGCGAGATGTACTGGCAGAACCGCCATTACGACCTCGACGTCTATCGGTACGGGACCGGCAGCGCCGATGTCCACCACGTGGTAGCCACCTCGAAGGAAGCCGGATGAAGATCAACAACCTGGACCCACAACTCGTGGTCGTCACCGGCGGCGGCAGCGGCATCGGGCGCGCCACCGCGATCCGCTTCGCCAAACGCGTTGCGCACGTAGTGGTCTCCGACATCGACCTCGACTCGGCAGACGCGACCGCCGCCATGATCAAGGGCGCCGGCCGCCGCGCGTCGGCCGCCCGGTTGGACGTCACCGACCCGGACGCCTGGGAGTCCTTCGCCCGTGAAGTGCGTGCCGACCATGGCGTGCCCGACGTCGTCGTCAACAACGCCGGCATCCTCGTCAGCGGTCCGTTCCTCGAACTCTCGGCGGCGGATTGGGACAAGCAGCTCAGCGTCAATCTGATGGGTGTGGTGCACGGCTGCCGGGTGTTCGGTGCGCAGATGGCAGAGCGCGGGCGGGGCGGTCATATCGTCAACATCGCCTCGGCGGCGGCCTTCACGCCGACGCCGGTCATGGCGCCGTATTCGGTGTCCAAGGCCGGGGTCAAGATGCTCAGCGAATGCCTGCGCCTGGAGCTCAAGCCGTACGGCATCGGAGTCAGCGCCATCTGCCCCGGGGTGATCAACACGAACATCGGTGACCGCGCGGTGACCGTCGGCGTGGATCCCGCGCTCGTCGCGCAGGCGCAGCGCCTCACCAGGCAGCTGCAGGAGTTCGCCGAGATGCTGCCGTTCGCGCCGATGAGCCCCGACCTCGTGGCGCGGGCCGTCGTGCGCGCCGTTAGCTACGACCTCGCGGTGGTACCGGTGCGGGCCGAGGCCTGGCTCGGCTACGTGATGCACCGCCTCGCTCCCGGTATCAATCGCCGTATGACACAGCCTTTCTCGTTCGATCTGGTCGAGAAACTGGCGGGGCCGTTGCTCGATCGGGTGACACCGGCGGCCAGCACGAACGCGGAGTCAATGGCCCACATCTGACGGACCCCTAGTCGGCCGGCACGCCCAAGACGAGGCCCACCATGCTCTTGACGAGCGTGGTGACCCGCTTGGGCGGCGCCTCACCCGCCAAGAGGTGTCGCCGCACCGCGGCCAGCGGCAGGTCCAGGAGGGCGAAGGCGATCTGATCGTCGGGCCGCCCGGTCTGCTTCGCGAGGCTCCGGACCGCACTCTCGAGGCGCCGGCGCGAATCGCCTTCGGCGGCAGACAATTCCGTACGGCTCGCCTCGCTCCAGTCGTCTGGTTCGAATGCGCGGGCCCCGGCCTGCAGCACGACTGCCTCCGGCAGGTGGCCGCGGCACCAGTCGACCAGCCACACGGCCGCTCCGACCGCGCTATCTGCCGTGGGTTGTTCACCGAGGGCTTCCAGGTAGCCGCTCTGAAAGCCCGTCGTGGTGCGCAACCACAAGGCGGCCAGCAACGCGGCCCGGTCGGGAAAGCGATGGTAGATCGACCCGCTGGGGGCGCCGACCGCACGCGCCACCGCATTCATCGTCAGCGCTCGCGCTCCCCCGGTGACGAACAAGCGCGCGGCCGCGTCCAGGAAATCGTCGGCCCGGTGCTGCGGCGGTCTACCCATGATCTAGAGAGTATGCTCTACTACTTTATTAGAGATGTATCTCTAATAAAATACGAACGGGAGGACCGCCCATGACCACACCCGACAGCCCCAAGCCCTTGGACGTCGCCAACCGGCTCTATGCCGCCTTCGCCTCGCACGACCGATCCGCGTTGGCAACACTGCTGCATCCCGACTTCACCGGCCGGGTCAGCGAGGGCATGCCATTCGGCCTCGGCGGCATCGTGCACAGCCCCGAACAGATGCTGCGCGACGTCTGGGGCGGCGCGTCCAAGTACTACGAAATAGCGCCGCACCCTGACGAATACGTCATCGCCGGCGAAAACCGCGTCATCGTCCTCGGTTACTACCGCGGTCGGTGCCGGACCACCGGGCGTCACTATGCGGCCGCGTTCGCGCACGACATCACCGTCCGCGACGGGAAGATCGCGTCGCTGACCCAGATCACCGACACCAAGCCGTGGCACGACGCGCTGGCCGCCGGCTGACGGTTAGAGTTCGTGACTCAGCCGCAGGCAATCAGAACGGAGTCGCGATGCTCGTCGATCTGTCTCACACCATCCGCGCGGGGCTGGTGACCTACCCCGGACTGCCGGCGCCCACGATCAGCGACCACCTCACCCGCGAGGCGTCGCGCGACGTCTACGCCGCCGGCACCGAGTTCGCGATCGGCGCCATCACGATGGTCGGCAACACGGGCACCTACATCGACTCCCCGTTTCACCGCTACGAGAACGGTGCCGACCTGGCCGGCCTCGACTTGAACACCTTGGTGGACCTGCCGACGATCGTCGTCCACCGTCGGGAGGTTGCGGCGCGCGCCGTCGTTGCCGACGAGCTGCCCGATGACATCGAAGCCGGCAGTGCGGTGCTGATCGACACCGGCTGGGACCGGCACTTCGGCACCGAGGCCTACGGCGACGACGCACCATTCCTGTCCGAGGCCGCGACCGAGCTCCTGGTGAGCCGCGGGGTCGCGCTTGTCGGTATCGACTCGGTGAACATCGACGACGCCAGTCCGGCAGCAGCGGGTCGACGGCCCATCCATACCGCGCTGTTGGGCAACGGAATTCACGTCGTCGAGCACTTGACCAACCTGGCCGCACTGCCCGCCCGCGGCGCCCGCTTCACCGCTGTTCCGCCGCGGGTCGAAGGTTTCGGTACCTTTCCCGTCCGGGCATACGCGACCATCCCCGACTGACCGGGACTACCGTCGGCAACATGACCAGTTGGAAAGAGTTCGCGGGCGCCGCACCGCGAATCGCAACCACCTTTGTCCGCCGACATACCGCCACCGGAAACCTGTGCATGCTGGGCACTTTGCGCTCGGACGGGTTTCCCCGGATCAGCCCCATGGAACCGCGGTTCTTCGAAGACGAGTTGTGGATCTCGGGTATGCCCAACACCACGAAGTTCAATGACCTCGCCCGCGATCCACGTTTCTGCCTGCACACCGCGACCGTCGACACGCACGTCGGCGATGGCGATGCGAAGTTATGGGGCGTCGTCGAGGACGTGCAGGACACGGCCCTGCATCGACGGTTCGCCGAGGCGCTGTACGAACAGACCGGCTTCGACATCCGCGGCCAGGAGTTCGAACACTGCTATCGCGCCGATCTGGTCGGGGCGTCTGCGGTCGAGGTGGACGACGGACACCTCGACATCACGGTGTGGAAGCCCGGCGAATCCGAGCACGTCGTCCGCAAACACTGACCGTAGCGGCGTGCTGATCGGCGCGTTCTGGGCCGAAGGCCGGGCAAGATTGCGTCACTCGTCCAGGTCGCCGACATCCGGTGCTGGCACGCGCTCGCCGCGAGTTGAGCGCATTTGGCGCTCACCTACGCAGCTGGCACATCTCCCCTGTATCTAAGCTGTAATACCCGCGCGGAGAAGACCTTTCGGGGACGCAGCGCACACGGCACAGACCCAGACGGACACGAGCATCGATGGCTCATCGGCACTCATCCAGCACGACCAGAACTGCCACAGATTTTCCTGATACAGCCGCAAAACCCGTTGCGGTTCGAACGTTTGTTCGATACAATTGGGCATGGGGATCACCGGGGAGCTCAGCACCAGCATCGATATCGTTCGGGACATCGTTGTCCCCGACGACCTGGCCGGGGACAACGCGCTGGTCGCGATGCGGGGTGCGCTGACGTTACGCAATCTGGTCGATCATCTCGCAGCGACGCTCGCCGGGGTACTGGACCGCTGCGGGGTGGCGGCGGCGCAGGGGCGGTCGCCGCGCGAACTCCTGATGTCGCTGGGGTGTGCACCCTCGGTCGCCGAACGGCTGACCCGGGTCGGTGCCGCGCTACCGATGCTGCCCACGCTCGCCGCCCATGCCGGCGACGGCGCGATCTCCGGCGAGCATGTCGACGCGATCATCAAGGGCATCAACCACATCCACGCCCGCGCACCCGGACCAGTCGACGAGGAGGCTCGCTTCGTCCAGTTGGCCGACCTACTGGGGCAGTTCTTCTCCGGCGCCACCCCCGCCGACATCGGCAACCGAGCCCGCCGGCTGGGCAACCGGCACGCCGCCGCCGAAGGCGGGCTGCCCGCGGCCGAAGACCGGTCGGTCAACACCGTCGACCACCGCGTCACCTCCGACGGGCGGGTCCAGGTCCGCGCGGACCTGGACGCCGAAGTCGGCGCCAAATACATCGCCGCGATGGAAGAACACTCAGCACCACGACCCGAACCCGACGGAACCCCCGACGTTCGGCCGGCAGGCAGGCGCCGGGCTGATGCGCTGGAGGCGGTGTTGGACATCGCCGCCCGCGGCGGCGACACCGCCGGCGCGCCGCGAACCCAGCTGCTGGTGACCGTGCCCGCCGACACCCCGGACCTGGCCACGCTGGAATTCATCGGGTCGATCAGCACCATGACCCTGGACCGGCTCACCTGCGACACCACCGTCACCACGATCATCGTCGACGGCGAACACGTACCCCTGGACATGGGGCGGGAGAAACGGCTGTTCCCGCCGCATCTACGCAAAGCGCTCTACCACCGGGATCAATGCTGCATCAAATGCGGCGCACCCCCAGGGCGCACCCACGCCCATCACATCGTGCACTGGACCCACCACGGCGAAACCAGCCTGGGCAACGGGTGCCTACTCTGCCCGGCCTGCCACGCCAACGTGCACCACGACGGCTGGGACGTCGTCATGGGCCTGGACAAGCATCCCTGGCTCATCCCACCCGCCACCGTCGACCCGCAGCGAAAACCCATCCCCGCCTACAACCGCCGCACCATGCGACTCGACGCGGCCGCATAACCACCGCAGATACGTACTCAAACCTGCTGTGCACCTTGACAACTCAATAGTGTTCCCGGACCTCGTGCTCGCGCGGCGGGTGGAGTTCACGTCCGCCGCGCGAGCAGCCCCTCAGCTTCGAAAGACTCCTACGGCGACAACAGGATCGGCCCACCCCGGCGGCGGTACACCGAGCCGAACCGCGCGTCGATGCGCAGCCACGTCGGATGCACCCGGACCCGGACCACCTCGTTCTCCGGCAGCGGATCGGGCACGAATCCCATGGCGGTCAAGGCGAATACGCAACGCATCGGGATCCCGACCTCGATGTTGCCGGCGCTGACGGTGAGGACGTCCTGGTCGAGCAGCGACGGTGGCGGCCCCTGCGGACCGCTGTGCTCGCGGGCGAGTTCGACGCCGCGCTGAAACAACTCCAGCACCGCGGCCGCCGGCACGTCGTCGAGGTGGCTGAACCCGTCGTCGGGCGGCAACGCACCGCGCCACGCCGAGTCCATCGCGAAGCCCGGGTCGATCCGGCCAGAGCCGGGCAGCTCGTGGCTCAACGCGTCGGCCCCAGCGCACAGATCGGACGGCGCCACCCGCCCGTTCACCACGCGCGCGGCCAGCACCTCGAAACCTGTTGCGGCCCAGGCGACGACGACGTCCTCGTTCCGAGCCTTCAACCGCACCACAGCCGCCTCGTCGAGCCGCAGCACGCGCTCGACGAAGGTCGCCAGGTTCTGCGCCTGGGCGGCGTCGGCGAGCCAGATTCCGCGTTCCGTCATCGGGCAAAACGCTGCAGGTACTCCCGCTGATGCGGGGCGATGCGCACCAGCATCTGCCGCTCGATGTTGAAGGTGGCGAGCTGGGTCTCCCCGATGACGGCCGGCTTGGAGTCCGGATCGGCGTGCACCGACCGCACCTCGTAGCCCAGCGTGAAGTCGCAGGCCCGCAGCCGGTTGGTCCAGATGGTCACCTGCAGTGGTGAATCGACAAGGCGCAGTTGGTCCTTGTACTTCACGTTGACTTCGGCGATCAGCAGCCCGGTGGTGGCGACGTCCTCGGCGAAGGGCTCGGTGAGGAACGGCACCCGCGCCTCTTCGAGGATGGTCACCATGGTGGCGTGGTTGACATGCTGATACATGTCGATGTCCGACCAGCGCACCGGCACCGGCGTCGTGAAGCGTTCAGTCACCCGCCCATCATCCCTGATTGCCCGTTCCCGTCGTTCTCGTGGTCATGCTCCGCAGTTGCCGCGCGGCCACCGACAGCGTCGCCAGGTCACGCACCTCGTCGCCCAGGATCTCGGTCAGCGTCCGGCGGGCCCGCATGACGCGCGAACTGTTGGTCGACGCCCACTCGTGAATCTTCTGTTCGCCGGTCTCGTCGATCTCCCCGACCGCCATCACGTCGACGCACAGCGACCGGATGGACCCGTAGATATCGTCGCGAATGGCCAAGCGCGCCAACGAATGCCAGCGGTCGTTGCGGCTGAGTTCGGATACCGCGGTGAGCAGGTTGTCGATGCCCAGATTGTCGGTCAGCGCGAAGTAGGTGTCGGCCACCTCGGCGGGCTCCCGCTCGGCGATGTCGGCGATGTCGATGACGTCGAGCAGGCTGTACTGGTACAGACCGGTGGCCACCATGTAGGCCAGCTCCTGCGAGACGCCGGCGGCCTCGAACTGTGCGGCATCGGTCTCGGCGATGGCCTTGTCGTCGCCACGCAGCCACTGCGCCATCTGCGGGGTGAGCTCGGCGACCTTCGCCGCGAACCGGTTGGCCTCGGCGCCGACCGCCAGCGGCTGGGGCCGGTAGTTCAGCAGCCAGCGCCCGGCCCGGTCGATCAGGCGCCGCAGATCCAGCGTCATGCGGTCGGTGACGTCCACCGGGACACCGGCCATGCCTGCCGCCCGGATGTTCCGCCACACCTCGTTGACCCGGAAGATCTTGTCCACCGCGACGTAACTGCGGACCGCGTCGACCGGCCCGACGCCGACATCCTCGGCGACGCGGTAGGCGTAGGTGATGCCGGCGGTGTCGACGAGGTCGTTCACCAGCATCGTGGTGATGATCTCCCGGCGCAGCTGGTGCGACCGGATGTCCGCGGTGAACCGGTCCCGCAACTCCTCGGGGAAGTAGTCCGGCAGCCGACCGGCGAACACCTCCTGGTCGGGCAGGTCACTGGCCAGCACGTCTTCCTTCAGCGCGAGCTTCACGTGCGCCATCAAGGTGGCCAGCTCGGGGGACGTCAGCCCCAACCCGGTCTCCATCCGCCGACGGATCTCCTTGTCCGACGGCAACGCCTCCAGCTCGCGGTTGAGTCCGCGTTCTCTCGCCAGGTCACGGATCTGGGCGGCGTGCACCGGCAGCAGGCTGGCGGCGTTGGCGCGGCTGGTGCCCATCAGGTCGTTCTGCGACATGTTGTCGGCGAGCACCAGACGACCGACCTCGTCGGTCATCGACATCAGCAGGTCGGTGCGCTCGGCGGCCGCGACCTTGCCCGCGGTCACCAGGGCGTCGACCAGAATCTTGATGTTCACCTCGTGGTCGGAGCAGTCCACACCGGCCGAGTTGTCCATGGCGTCGGTGTTGATGTGGCCGCCGGCCAGATCGAATTCGATGCGACCGCGCTGCGTCACACCGAGGTTGCCGCCCTCACCAACCACCTTGGCGCGCACCTGATTTCCGTTGACCCGGATGGCGTCGTTGGCGCGGTCGCCGACGTCGGCGTCCGATTCGGTCTCGGCCTTGATGTAGGTGCCGATGCCGCCGTTCCAGAACAGGTCGACGGGCGCCAGCAGGATCGACTTCATCAGCGCCGGCGGCGTGAGCTCGGTGACGTCGGCGGCCAGGCCCAGCACCTCGCGCACCTGCGGGCTGATCGGGATCGACTTCTGGTCCCGGCTGTAGACGCCGCCACCCTCGCTGATGAGCGATTTGTCGTAGTCGTCCCAACTCGACCGGGGCAGCTTGAACATCCGGTCGCGTTCGACCCACGAACGGGCCGAGTCGGGGTTCGGGTCCAGGAAGATGTGCCGGTGGTCGAAAGCCGCCACCAGGCGAATGTGCTTGGACAGCAACATGCCGTTGCCGAACACGTCACCGCTCATGTCGCCGACGCCGACGACGGTGAAGTCCTGGGTCTGGGTGTCATGGCCCATCTCGCGGAAGTGCCGCTTGACCGACTCCCACGCGCCCTTGGCGGTGATGCCCATGGCCTTGTGGTCGTAGCCCACCGAACCACCGGAGGCGAACGCGTCGCCCAGCCAGAAGCCGTACGACTTGGCGACATCGTTGGCGATGTCGGAGAACGTCGCGGTGCCCTTGTCGGCGGCGACCACCAAGTAGGCGTCGTCGCCGTCGCGGCGCACCACCTGCGCCGGCGGCACGACGGCGCCGGTGGCCGTCTCGACGTTGTCGGTGACGTCGAGCAGCCCGGCGATGAACAGCCGGTAGCAGGCGACGCCCTCGTTGCGCAGGGCATCGCGATCGGCGGCCGCGTCACCGGTGGGCGCGGGCGGCGACTTCAGCACGAAGCCGCCCTTGGCGCCGACGGGGACGATGACGGCGTTCTTCACCGCCTGCGCCTTGACCAGGCCCAGGATTTCGGTGCGGAAGTCCTCCCGCCGGTCCGACCAGCGCAGGCCGCCGCGGGCCACGTTGCCGAACCGCAGGTGCACGCCTTCGACCCGCGGCGAGTACACGAAGATCTCGTATTTGGGCCTGGGCAGCGGCAATTCGTCGATGAGCTGGGGATTGAGCTTGAACGACAACGCGTTTCGCTGCCGCGCCGAGCCCTCTGCGGTGACGTAGTAGTTGGTCCGCAGCGTGGCCTGCACCAGCGCCGCGAAGGCCCGCAGCACCCGGTCGGTGTCGAGGCTCACGAGCGCGTCGATGTCCGCCGCAACGGCGGCCGCCGCGGTCTGGGCGCGATCGGCAGCGTCGGCACCGGTCGGGTCGAACACCGCCTCGAAGAGTTCGACGAGAGACTTCGCGGTGCCCGGGTTGTCCCGCAGCACCGTCTCGATGTGGTACTGGCTGTACGGAAAACCGGCCTGCCGCAAGTACTTCGCGTAGGCCCGCAGGATCGTCACCTGCTGCCAGGTCAGGCCCGCGCCCAACACCAGCTCGTTGAACCGGTCGATCTCCACCTTGCCCTGCCAGATGGCGGTGACCGCGTCGGCGAAGCGGGTGGCGATGACTTCGCGTTCGGCTTCCGGGGCGTCGACGGTGGACTGGTGCCGGGAAATCTTGAACTGGTAGATCCACACCGGCACGCCGTCGGCGCGCACGACGTTGAACGGCTGCTCCTCCAGCACCACGACGCCCATGGACTGCAGCATCGGCAGCAGCTCGCTCAGCGAGGCCGACCGGCCGGCCAGGTACCAGGTGAGTTGGGCGGTGCCGTCATCGTCGGGTCCGGCTTCGGGATAGTCCAGCACCAGTTTGACGCTGTCGTCCTGCAGCTGATCGATGATGCTGATGGCCTCGATGGCACCGGTCGGCGTGAACGCCTGCTTGTAGACCTCGGGGAACGCCACCGCATAGTGCTCGGCCTCGGCGCGCGTGATGGTGCCCGGTGTGACAGCACCGATCAGCCGGTCGCCCCAGGTGCGCGCGGCCTCGGTCAACAGACCCTGGATCCGGGTTTCGTTGGCGGCCGAGGTGTCGATACTCGCCGCGCTGGCGTTCTCGCCCAATCGGACCGTGAAATGCACGACGGCCCAAGGTGATTCACTGACCCGGGCGGTGTACTCGATGCTCTCGCCGCCGAGTTCGCGCACCAGGATGTCCTGCATGGCCAGCCGCACGTCGGTGGTGTACCGGTCGCGCGGCAGGTACACCAGGCACGAGACGAAGTGGGCCAGCTTGTCGGCGCGCAGGAACAGCAGCGCACGCCGCCGCGAACCCAGGTCGATGACGGACTTCCCCATCGCGACGAGGTCGCGTGCGGTCAGGGAGAACAGCTCGGAGCGTGGCACGGTCTGGATGATGTCGAGCATCAGCTGGCCGGGCCGGCTCGGATCACCTTGCGACAGCGCCAGCGCCTCGTTGACGCGCCGCGAGATCAGTGGAATCTCGAGCACATTGGCATTGCCCGCCGTCACCGTGAACTGGCCGATGAAGCGGTGCTCGCGCGCGGGCCCGTTCGGTCCCGCGCTCTCGCGCACCACCACGATGTACGGGTAGGCGCCGTAGCGCAGGTAACTCGGCATGGTGGCCTGTGCCACCGCCAGCAGTTCGTCGTCGCCCGCGAGTGGTGGCAGCACGTCGCTGCGCAGCTTGGCCACGCCCAGCCGCGTCGCGGGATCCACCTGGGCCTGCCCGTTCTCCACGGTGCACTGCTGGTAGCCCAGCAGGACGAAGTGCCCGTCGGCGAGCCAGCGCAGCAGGGCCGCGACGTCGCGCCGGTCATAGCCGGGGAACCGGCCGTTGTGGTCGGCGTCGAGCGCGTTGGCCAGGCCGACGAGCGCGGCGTTCATCGCGGGCGTATCGAGTTGCACCGCACGGGTGTCGGTCAGGGCATGCGGTAGCACAGCGGCCGCCTCGGCGACGGCCTTGCCGTCCCCCATGGTCGCCAGCTGCACGTGAATCCAGGTCTCGTCGACGCCGTCGGCCGGGGCGCTGGGGTCACCCGCCGGACCCATCGCGACGACCTCGCCCGCCGCGTCCCGCCGCACCCGGAACTCCGGACTCATGATCGCGGTGTAAGCGACACCGATGCGGTGCAGCAGCACCATCACCGAGTCCATCAGCAGCGCACTGTGATCGGTGACGATCTGCAGCGCCGGGCCGAAGCGGCCGGGATCGTCGGCGGCGTAGATCGCGACCAGCGTCTCCCCCGTCGACCGGCGATGACCGAGGCGATAATGCGCGGCCAGCAACTCCGGGGACACCCGCGTCGCCATCGCGACGTCGATCGGGGCGGTGACCCCACCGTCGGCCGGCGAACCGTCGTTG
This sequence comes from Mycobacterium sp. SMC-16, assembly GCF_046250085.1. Taxonomy (NCBI): domain Bacteria; kingdom Bacillati; phylum Actinomycetota; class Actinomycetes; order Mycobacteriales; family Mycobacteriaceae; genus Mycobacterium; species Mycobacterium sp. SMC-16. The sequence goes on along the minus strand of NZ_CP176427.1, from coordinate 1,653,962 downwards.
GGGCCGCGGTAGGTGAGCAGGTATGCCCGTGCGAGACCAGCGTTGCCGTCCGCACCGGCGGACCGCGTCGTACAGCTGAGTCCGCCCCGATTTTCCGTCATCCGACTTGCTCCTGACGTCGCGCCGTCGTGCCCCAATCGGCACGTACGTGCGACGTTAGTCGCGAGTCAGCTTGCGGTGGGTCACTCTGTGCGGACGCGCCGCTTCGATTCCAAGTCGTTCCACTTTGTTCTCTTCATAGGCACCGAAGTTGCCCTCGAACCAGAACCATTTGGCCTCGTCCTCGTCGTCACCTTCCCACGCGAGGATGTGGGTGCAGGTGCGGTCGAGGAACCAGCGGTCGTGGCTGATGACCACGGCGCAACCGGGGAACTGCTCGAGAGCGTTCTCCAGCGAAGACAGGGTCTCCACGTCCAGGTCGTTGGTCGGCTCGTCGAGCAGGATCAGGTTGCCGCCCTCCTTGAGGGTCAGCGCCAGGTTCAACCGGTTGCGCTCACCACCGGAGAGCACGCCGGCCGGCTTCTGCTGATCGGGTCCCTTGAAGCCGAACGCCGACACATAGGCCCGCGACGGGATCTCGTTCTGGCCGACCTCGATGTAGTCGAGCTTGTCGGAGACGACCTCCCACACCGTCTTCTTCGGGTCGATGCCCGCGCGGCTCTGGTCTACGTACGACAGCTTGACCGTCTCGCCGACCTTCACGGTGCCGCCGTCCGGCTGCTCGAGGCCGACGATGGTCTTGAACAGCGTCGACTTACCCACACCGTTCGGGCCGATGACACCGACGATGCCGTTACGCGGCAGGGTGAAGGACAGGTTCTCGATCAGGACGCGGTCGTCGAAACCCTTCTTCAGGTTGTCGACCTCCACCACGACGTTGCCCAGGCGCGGCGGCGTCGGAATCTGGATTTCCTCGAAGTCGAGCTTCCGCGTCTTCTCGGCCTCTGCGACCATCTCCTCGTAGCGTCCGAGGCGGGCCTTGTTCTTGGCCTGACGGGCCTTGGCACCGGAACGCACCCAGGCCAGCTCGTCCTTCAGCCGCTTCTGCAGCTTCTGGTCCTTCTTGCCCTGCACCTCGAGACGCTCGGCCTTCTTCTCCAGGTACGTGGAGTAGTTGCCCTCGTACGGGTAGGCGCGGCCGCGGTCGAGCTCGAGGATCCACTCGGCGACGTTGTCCAGGAAGTACCGGTCGTGGGTGACGGCGAGGATCGCGCCCTTGTAGTCGGCGAGGTGCTGTTCGAGCCAGTTCACGCTCTCGGCGTCGAGGTGGTTGGTGGGCTCGTCGAGCAGCAGCAGGTCGGGCTTGCTCAGCAGCAGCTTGCAGAGCGCGACGCGGCGGCGCTCACCACCGGACAGGTGGGTGACGGGCTCGTCCGGCGGCGGGCAGCGCAGCGCGTCCATGGCCTGCTCCAGCTGAGAGTCGATGTCCCAGGCGTCGGCGGCGTCGAGCTCCTCCTGGAGCTTGCCCATCTCTTCCATGAGCTCGTCGGTGTAGTCGGTGGCCATCAGCTCGGCGACCTCGTTGTACCGGTTGAGCTTGGCCTTGACCGCCACGCCGGCCTCGACGTTCTCGCGCACCGTCTTGGTCTCGTCGAGTTCGGGCTCCTGCATGAGGATGCCGACCGTGGCGCCGGGCGCCAGGAAGGCGTCGCCGTTGTTGGCCTTGTCGATGCCGGCCATGATCTTCAGGACGCTGGACTTACCGGCGCCGTTGGGGCCGACGACACCGATCTTCGCGCCCGGCAGGAAGTTCAGGGTGACGTCGTCGAGGATGACCTTGTCGCCGTGCGCCTTACGGACCTTGCGCATCGTGTAGATGAATTCGGCCATGCCGTCGTCATGCCTTTCGTTGGCTGTTCGTCGTAGCGTTCTCGTCGCGCGCACCCCGACTCACTGGATCGGGCGCGGTCCCGCGAAAACTCGCTGACCATCCTAGGCAAGCCGCCAAATCGCCCGCTGGCGCGGTCGGGGCGCCGCCGCGTGGGGCGCCCCGACATTTGCCCTACGCCGACAGCACCAGCGCGTCCGAGTTCTCGGTCTCGGGCGGCTCCGAGGCCACCTGGGGCTGCTCCAATTCGATGGGGCTGGGCCGCCGGGGATCGATCTTGACCTGGCAGCGCGCCATGTCCGGACCGACGGACGTCGCCCTCACCTCCATCGATGACCGGCGGTTGCCTTCCTTGTCCAGGTACTCGTTGGTGAAGATGTAGCCGACGACCACCACCGGGTCGCCTTTGAACAACCGGCCCGCCACCCCGTCGGCCAGCCGGCCCCAGCAGTTGACCGTGACGTACAGCGAGTTGCCCGGCTCCCAGCCGTCGTCGGTCTTCTTCCGCGAATTGCTCGCCATCCGGAACGTCGCGAGGTTGCTCTCCCCGGCCCGGCGCGCGACGACGTCGGTGATCACGTTGCCGACCACGGTGAAGGGGGTCTCGAACATGTGCTTCTCCATCCATCCATTTCGGTGTTGCCGGCGTTCTCGCCGGCCTGTGCGTCAATTGACCCGTCAGGCACCGACAAAAGAACCGGCGCCGCCCTCGGGGCGGCGCCGGTTGTGGATGAATCGCGAACTGTGGATAACCCGGGGTGGGACTCACCCGGCCCGGGTCACTCCGCCTCGATCGCCTTCTTGGACTTGCGCCGCTGCAACTCGCGGACGTCGAACTTGATCCAGCCGATCGAGTCGACGGTCGCCATGTCCGCCAGGATCGCCCGCAGCTCGGCCAGGAATGCGGTGCGCCGCTCCTCCAGGTCGGGTGCCGCCTCCAGCAGCTTCTGGTCGGCCACCACCTGCCGCGCCGTCGTGAACAGCAGCGCCGACACCGACTCGTTGCTGCGAATCCGGCCCTGCGCGACGTATTGCCGGCCGACGCCGAGCGCCCTCTTGGTCAGGTCCTTCTCACTGATGTCGGGCGGCGTGCCACGCAACACGTCGGCGACCAGTTCGTAGGCCTCCAGGAACGGCCGCAGCATGGCCCCGGCGATGATCGGCCGTTTGGCCCGCAGCATCGCGTAGATGGCCTCGCCGCCCTCGGCCAGCTGCTGCTCACAGTTGTCCTGCCACGACATCTCTTCCAGGATGTGCTCGCGGAACGATGCCGAGTCGGCGAAGTAGAACTCGAACTTGAGCAGGTCGCGCAGCCGCATCACCTGGGCCCAGAACGCCCCGACCGGATCGGACTCCGCCTTGGCGGCGTGCGCCATGGCCAGCTCGACGATGGCGGTCTCCAGGAACGCGTCGATGGTCGTGTTGCGGTAGAACGCCGCCTCGTGCTCGTTCTCCGGCGCGATGAACCAGACCGGCTGGCGGCCGCTGTCCACCGCGGTCACCGGATGCCCGCCGGACATGGCGTCGAGCGTGGCCCGGACCCCCTCGGGGGTGCGGAGCCGCAGAACCGAGTTGGTCATCGGAATCTTCTTGCGCTCAAGGTAATCCAGCGCATCCTGCAGGGTGTGGTGCAACTGGTCGAGCGTCAGCGCCAGCCCGCGGGTGGTCAGCAGCAGTGCCGACACCAGAGCCGTGGCATTGATGGGCGTGGCCCGCAGGATGCGCCACGCCACCTCGAAAGCCATCTTCTGCAGCGCAAGGCGTTTGAGCGCGGGATCGGTGGCCACCGGACCGTCCGGAGGCCCCAGCTGTTCCCGCATCGACACCGCTTTGGGGAACCGCACATAGATCTTGCCGAAGTTCCGGTCGCCCTGTGCCTTGATGTAGTGGTACAGCCAGCTCAGGCCTTCGGGGGTCTTCTCACCGCCGCGGGCGTACGCGGCGTACTCGGCCGTCTCGTGCAACTGGTCGAAACTGATGGAGACGGGCTGCAGCAGGATGTCCTCGCTGCGGCCGTCGAGGTAGGCGTCGGCGACGTACGCCAGCAGACCGAGCTTGGGCGGCAACATCTTTCCGGTCCGGGAGCGCGTGCCTTCGATGGACCAGTTGAGATTGAAGCGCTTCTCCACGATGTACCCGACGTACTCCTTGAGGACGTACTTGTACAACGGGTCGCCGGCGATGTTGCGCCGGATGAAGATGACGCCGGAGTGCCGGAAGATCGGCCCCATCAGACCGAACGCCAGGTTGATGCCGGCGAAGGTGTGCACCGGCGGCAGGCGGTTCTCCTGCATCGCCACCGGGACGATCACGCCGTCGAGGTACGACCGGTGCGAGAACAGCAGCACGGCGGGGTGCAGCTCCAGCGCGTGCCGCATCGACTCGACCTGCTCGCGGTCGTAGTCCACGTTGGGGTCGAAACCCCGGCTGAAGATCGCGCGCCCGATCTTGGGGATGAAGTCGACGGAGAACCGGCTCCAGCCCGTCGACAGCTCGTCGAGCATCTCGCCGGCCTTCTCGACCGTCGCGCCCGGGATCTTCTCCAGGCCCTCCCGGAACCGGGCCGATGCCAGCACCTCGGGCTTGACCAGCCGGGGTGACTTGTATTCGGGCCCGAGCAGCCGCAACTCCACCCGCTCGATGGCGAGCTGTGCGCGGCGCAGCACGAATCGCGCGAATTCCCTTGGGTTTTCGGCGGTCGTGGTGTCTTTCCACTGCTGCCGCAGCTGGCCCACCGTGGCGGGCTCACCGGCCACCACCCGGGCCCGCAGCGGGTCCTTGCGCAGGATGCGGCGCTGCAGCAGCTCCGGCGGCCGGTACCGGTCGCGGCCGGAGATCAGCGAGACGATCTTGGAGCGCGTCGGCAGACCGGCGGGCACCCAGAACACTCGAACGGGAACCACCGAACGGCTTTCGTCGGCGCCGAGCAGTTCCACCAGCCGGGCCAGCGTGCCGGGCGACGGCTCGCCCTCGGTCGGCAGCCGGAGCACCTCGAGGCGGGTATCCGGATGCTGCTTGCGTTGATGGGCCAGCCAGTCGTTGAGCAGGTCCCACTCGGCCGCGGAGCCGACCGCGGTCAGCACCAGCGCGTCGTCCGTCGGGTCGAAGCTGGCGAGGTCGTCAGCGGTGTGCTTCACCGTCGGCCCTTGGCGCTGCGCGGCGCATCGCCGCTGTCGTCGGGCGAGTCCCCGGGTTCGGCCGGCGCCGCCGACCGGTGGTACAGCGGATTGTCGGGCACGCTGTCGTGCGGCCATTTTCGGAGGGTGTCGAGATAGAGCTGACGCACTTCCGCGATGCGCTCCGACAGATCGTCGAGCGTCCAGTCCTCGACCGAGATCGGCGGATAGACGACGACGTCGACCTTGCCCGCGTGGAAGGTCGACGAATCGCGCGCGGCGATCACCTCCGCGTTGCGGATCACGATCGGCACGACGGGGATACCAGCGGCCATGGCCATCCGGAACGGCCCCTTCTTGAACTCGCCGACCTCGGTGGTGTCCAGGCGGGTGCCCTCGGGTGCGATCAGGATCGAAAGGCCTTTACGGGCAAGCTCTTCCATCTTGTGCAGGCTCTCGATGGCCGAGGCGGGATCATCGCGGTCGATGAACGCGGCGTCCATCACCTTGCCGATGGTGCCCATGATCGGGTTGCTCTCGAGCTCCTTCTTGCCCACCGAGGTGAAGTTGTCGCTCACCAGGGCGCCGGCGATCATCGGGTCGGCCTGATTGCGGTGGTTGAAGATGAACACCGCGGGCCGTTGCGCCCGCAGGTTCTCCGCGCCGAGCACGTTGAGGTCGATGCCGAGCGTCGCCATCAGCGCCTTGCTCCACGCCGAGGTGAAGAAGTTGACGCCCGTGCGCCGGTTGCCGGTCAACAGGCCGAGCCCGAGGGCACCGGCGGCGACCGGTGCCAGCGACGCGATGCCGGCGAAGGTCCGCAGCTGCGCGATGGGACTGCTGCCACTGCGGCTGGAGAACTTCAGCACCGGCCAACCACGTTTGGCGGCAACAGATTCCAGCTTGGCAGCCGGGTTGGTGGGCCGGGGATTGCCGACCAGGTACATCAGCGCGACGTCTTCGTCACCGTCGGCGTAGAAGTAGCTCTTCGCCAGATCGACACCGTTGTTCGCCGCGAAATGCTGTGCGGCGTTGGCCTTTCCGGGGCCCCACAGCACCGGCCTGACGACCTCACCGGTGATGAGTCCGTCCTCGTCGGTCTCGAACTTGTTGCACAGCACGTTCTTGATGCCGAGGAAGTTCGCCACGGGTTCCACCTGGACCGTCAGCGCCGACGAGCTCAACACGACGGTGTGCCCGCGCGCCTGGTGCGCACGGACGAGCTCACGCATCTCGGGATAAATCCGCTTCTTGATGTGCTGGATGAACAACCGCTCGCCCAGCTCGTCGAGGTCGCTGAGCGAATTGCCGTTCAGCATCCGCGCGCCCCGGCCGATGAGGTCCTCGAACTCGGCGCGGCCCAGTTGGTGGTTCACCGCGGCCTGCACCATGCCGATGAATTCACCGACGCCCATCTGGCGGCGGCGCAACCGGTCCTGCGTCATGATCACGCCGGTGAACCCGGCCACCAGGGTGCCGTCCATGTCGAAGAACGCGCCGACCTCCGGCCCTTCGGGGCTGGCCAGAATCTCCGCCACCGAGCCCGGCAGCCGGGCGTTGCGGAACTCACCCGCGTAGTCGTCGTCCGAACTCATTGTGCGGCACCCCCGTTCACTGCCGACTCGGCCTGTTCGTCTGACAACTCGAACGACGCCGGAATGGCTCGGCCGTCCCCGCCGAGGGCCAGCACCTCGTTGAATCCGTCGAGCAGGCAGCGGGCCCACAGCTCGGGATCATTGATGGATGCCCGGTCATAGCGGGTGCTGATGGTGACCCAGCCGCTGCGGGAGATGAGCACCGCCATCATCGCGACGCCGGGCAGCGGACCGATTCCGTAGTGCCGCACCACTTTTGCGCCCGCGATGTACGTGTCGACCGGAGGACCGGGCACGTTGCTGGCCTGCACATCGGAATTGACCACCGAACCGGCCATGGATTCCAGCAGCGGATCCGGCACCAGGTTCAGCAGCGGCGCGACGACGCCCACGACCTCGATGGCGCGCTCCTCGCGCTTGCGGGTCATCTGGGCGCGCACCTTCTGGATGCGCTTGCGCGGGTCGACGACGCCGATGGGGGCGGCGATGTTCACGCCGGCAAATCTGTTGCCACCGGCGGGATCCGAGTCGGAGCGAACGTTCACCGGCACCGCCATGGGAAGCGACGCCACCGGGACGCCCTTGGCCTCGTGGTAGCGGCGCAGCGCGCCGCACAGCGCGGCGAGGTACGCATCGTTGATGGAGCCCTCGGCGGCCTTGGAGGCCTTGTGCAGATCGCTGAACTTGATGTCGATCGCCTCGCTGCGCGACGCCAGACCACGGCGCCGCAGCACCGGCGACGGCGGCGCCGCGGGCGTCATGACCCGCCGGCTCGAGCGGACGTAGTCGACCACCCCGCCGACCGCGTCGGCCGGATCCCGCACCATGCGCCCGAGCAGCCCCGCCGCGCCGCGGGTCACATCGAGCACGTTGTTGGCGATGCCCTTCGGCAACGCGTTGATGCCTTGGCGCGCAAGGTCGTTCGGCGACAGATCTTCGGGGATCGGCAACGGCGCCGATGGCCGCGGCGCGGGATCCCGCTCGAGGTCGTAGAGGTTCGCGAACATCTCCATGCTGCCGACACCGTCGGTGACGGCGTGGCTCATGTGCACGATGTTGGCGGCACCACCGCCCGGCAGCCCTTCCACCAACGTGGCCGTCCAGAGCGGACGGGAGATGTCGAGCGGCGACTGCAACGCCAGCTCGGCGAAATCGAAGACCTCACGCAGCGTGCCCGCGCCCGGGGCACGCACGCGGCGCACGTGAAAATCCAGATTGAAGTCGGGATCGACGACCCAGCGCGCCGCCGCCGTCGGCAGGCTCGGCATCACGACCTTCTGCCGCAGGCGGATGGCCTTGCGGGACGCCTGCTCGAACCGCGCGCGGTACCGCTCCCAGTCCGGCGTGACGTCCAGCAGTTCGACGCCCATGATGCCGGACCGCGTGCGGGGATTGGCCTCCCCGCGATGCATCAACTGATCAACCGCACTCAACTCTTCGGGCAACCCGGCCGTGTCAAAGTCCGGCACGTCGCTCATGGCTGTCGCTCTCCTCCGTCGTTGCCCAGCGCTGGACCCTAACGCTAGTCCGCCGCCGGACACAGCGCGGGCAATCCGGCTGTTGCCATGGCCACTGCGCGGAGGCGTCGGGATAGACTTCCTCCGCATTGCCCCCGTGGCGCAACGGATAGCGCAGCGGATTTCTACTCCGTAGGTTGCAGGTTCGAATCCTGTCGGGGGCGCTCATCCGACTCGGCCTCGATGACCGTCCGCGACGGCGCCGTCCGCTCCCACAGCACCGCACCCACGCACGCCGTGACGACCCAGCCGGCGCCGCTGATTCCGCACCACGTGAGCAGCGCCATCGCCACACCGATGGGCCCGAAGTCGTCCCACCCGCGCAGCAGCGGCGGGAAGATCATCCGGGCCGCCAGCGGCAGGATCGTGCCCTCGATGACGACGCCCGCCAACCCTGCGAGCAGCAGCGCGCGCCAGGCCCGACCGCCGTCGCGCACCAGGAGCGCGGGTGTGATCGTCCAGAAGATCCAGACCGGGATCAGCGACACCGCGAAGAGCAGGACCTGGCTCCACCCGTGGTGCTCGGCACCGAACGCGATCCGTTCGCGCACCCCGATCATCGTCAGGTACAGGACGAACCACGTCACGCCGCGCCACAGCTTGCCGCCCCAGCCGAACGGTTCGCGGCGCCAGGCCTGGCAAAGATGCCGGCGATGGTCATCGACATCGGGATGCCCCACACCAGGAAGCTGGCGACGCCGAAGAACGTCCAGTTGGACCGCAGACCAGAGGCGCGGCCGAAGGCGGCTCGGACATGGTCGGTCAGCGGCGACGCCAGACCGAGCTGCCGGCTCACCACGACGCCGGGGCTGGCGCTGTCGGCGAAGCCGGTGAGATAGCTGAACCCGATGATCGCCAGCGGGATCACCGTGGTGAACAGCTGGACCGACACCACGGTGCCCAGCGTGCCGCCGTCGATCTCGTTGAAGCGATTCACGACGGCGACGATGGGCCGCAGCTGACGCATCTCGGCCAACTGCCGGTAGCGGTCCTCGACGCGCTGCCGCATCGCCGGCGATTCGGCGTCGTCGCTCATGCTCCCCCTTCTACGGGCCCCGGGCATTGTGCCCGGTCGGGGGTGCTCTGCGCGCCGAAACGGCGCGAGGTGCGATCAGACGGACTTCGTGACGCCGTAGTAGGCGACGATGTCGTCGGTATCGGAGGTGGAGCTCGTCAGCACCGCGTACGACCTCAGGAACGATTGGCCGACGCAGCCGTCGACCTTGACGTGCGTGTCCTTGAGCGTGATGCGCACCGGCGCGGCCTTGAACGACTTCTTGTCGACGGGGACCTGGGTCACGGTGCCCGGCTTCGGGTGGATTTCCACGGTGCCCGATATCGGCACGCTGACGCCCGTGGGCAGGAGACCGGCCAGCGTCGAACCCGAGGTGGCGATACCGATGGAGCCGACCAGACGCACCTGGCCCAGCTCGATACCGCAGCCGATCTGGTAGCCGGCCTCCAGCGTGCCGCCGTTGAGGGTGGTCTTGCCCTTGCCGGTCACGGTCCCGGTGAACGTGCCGCCCACCAGGTATTCACGCGAGCTGACCGCGGTCGTGAGCGGTGCGACCGGGAGCTCGGTCTCGTTCTTGGCCACCACGGTGAGGACCCAGCCGTCGGGGGTCGTAACGGTCGCCGGCTCTTCCGACGCCACGAGACCGGTGTCCGGCGGCGGTTCCCTCGTCACCGGCGGGCGCGGGGTCGGCGAACGCAGCGGTCGCTGCCCCGAACGGGAGCAACATGCCCACAGCAGCAACCACAGCGCCACGTCTCCATTTGGACTGCTTCAACATGAACTCCGAACGCCTCTCAACATGCCTAGCCAAAGGAATCACACCGTTGTTTCGCAGATACGACCCCGGGTAAAGGTTTTGACTCACGTGAGTCGAAACACAGGCCATAGGCTGAGGCGGTGTCCGATCTCGTACTGACGCAGGTCATCGACCGCGTCGCCCTCATCACGGTCAACGATCCCAACCGCCGCAACGCGGTGACCGCGGAGATGTCCGCCGGCCTGCGCGCCGCCATCACTGCCGCCGAGGCCGATCACGGCGTGCACGCCGTGGTGGTGACGGGCGCCGGCAAGGCGTTCTGCGCCGGCGCCGACCTGACCGCGTTGGGCGCCGCCACTGTCAACGGCCTGCGGGTCATCTACGACGGCTTCCTCGCGGTCGCCGACTGCACGCTGCCGACGATCGCCGCGGTGAACGGCCCGGCCGTCGGAGCCGGGCTCAACCTCGCTCTGGCCGCCGACGTCCGGATCGCCGGACCCGGGGCGGTCTTCGACCCACGGTTCCAGAAACTCGGCATTCACCCGGGCGGCGGCGCGACCTGGATGCTGCAGCGGGCCATCGGCCCCCAGGCCGCGCGGGCGGCGCTGCTCTTCGGCATGAAGTTCGACGCCGACGCCTCCGTACGGCACGGCCTGGCGCTGGAGGTCGCCGACGATCCCGTCGCCGCGGCATTGGCGCTGGCCGCCGGTCCGGCCTCGGCGCCTCGCGAAGTGGTGTTGGCGACCAAGGCGTCGATGCGCGCGACGGACCACCCCGGCGTGCTGGACCACGAGCAGCACGCGAAGGCCGTCGACATCGAGATCGTCCCGCAGGCGGCGTCGATCGAGTCGCCGGAATTCGCCGCCCGATTGGCTGCTGCCAAGCAGCGGTGATCAGGCGTCGAGGAGCGCCAGTTCGGGCGCCTCGATGAGGGCCCGCAGTTCACCGAGGAACGCGGCCGCCCCGGCTCCGTCGGCGATCCGGTGGTCGAAGGCACAGGTGAGTGGCATGGTCGGCCGCGCCACCACCGCACCGTCGCGCACGACGGCACGGGGTTTGAGCGTGCCCATGCCGAGGATCGCCGCCTCCGGATAGTTGATGACGGGTACGCCCTCGTCCAGGCCCAGCGCCCCGAAGTTCGACACGGTGAACGTCGAGCCATGCAGTTCAACGGGTTTCAGCGTGCCGTCGCGCGCGGAGCGGATCAGCCCGTCCACTGCCCAGGCCAGTTCCCGCGTCGAGAGGCGTTCGGCGTCCCGGACCACCGGCACCAGCAGTCCACGTGATGTCGCGACGCCGATGCCCAGGTGCACCGATTCGTGGAGATGAACGCTCGCGCCGTGTTCGGCCGGCACCCAGGTGGCGTTGAACTCACGGTGGTGCCGCAACGCGATGGTCAGCAGCCGCAGCGTCAGCACGAACGGTGTGACGGTGGCATCGGCACCGGCGAGGGTGTCGCGAACCCGGAGCAACTCGGCGCAGTCCACCTGAACCGATGCATGTGCATCCGGTATCTCCTTGCGTGACACCGCCATCCGGCGCGCCATCTCGGCCTGCACGCCGCCGACGGGAATCAGGTCGGCGTCGGCGGTCTGGTGCGCCGAGGCCAGCACGTCCTGGCGCGTGACGATGCCGTTCGGGCCCGACGGCGCCACTCCGGTCAGGTCAACGTGCAGGTCTGCCGCCAGCTTGCGCACCCGCGGTTTGGCCCGGGGCCGGCGGCGGGTGGTGTCGAGATCAGCATCCGCGCCGTACCCGACCAGCACGGGTTTGCGTTGCGGCGCCTGCTCTTTCGGGTCATCGGTCGCCGGCTCGTCGACGGTCGGCTCGGATGCAGCCGCCGCCGACGCGTCGGTGGCGATGCGGACCAGCACGGCGCCCACCGCGAGCGTCTGCCCCTCTGCCCCACCGAGTTCGGTCACCACACCGGCATACGGACTGGGTATCTCCACGGCCGCCTTGTTGGTCTCGACGGTGCACAACACCTGATTGAGTTCGACGGTGTCCCCCACCGCCACCGCCCAGGACGTGATGGTCGCGTCTTCCAGCCCTTCACCCAGGTCGGGGACCAGGAAATCGTGTGTTGCGGTCATGGCTGACTCATCGCCTTGTGCACGCAATCCAGCAGCCGGTCGACACCGGGCAGCCACAGTTTCTCCAGCCGGGCCGGCGGATAGGGCGTGTCAAATCCGGTGGCGCGCAACACGGGTGCCTCCAGGTCATAGAAGAGTTCTTCGGAGATCCTGGCGGCCAGTTCGGCGCCGAACCCCAGGGTGCGCGGCCCCTCGTGCATGACCACCGCGCGTCCGGTCTTCCGGATCGAGGCCGCGATGGTGTCGAAGTCGAGCGGGTTCAGCGACCGCAGGTCGATGACCTCCAGATCATGGTCGTCCGCCAGATCGGCTGCCGCCAAGGCGGTGTCGACGAGCGAGCCGTAGGTGATGACGGTGAAGTCGCGGCCCGTGCGCCGTACCGCAGCCTGCCCGATGGGTGGCGCGGGCACGCTGGTGTCGAGTTCACCTTTCGTCCAGTAACGGCGTTTGGGCTCCAGGAAGATCACCGGGTCACGGGACGAGATGGCCTCGCGCAGCAGCCAGTACGCGTCCGAGGGCGTGGACGGGATGACGACCTTCAACCCGGCGGTGTGCAGCCAGTACGACTCGGTCGACTCCGAATGGTGTTCCACCGCACCGATACCGCCGAACGACGGGATGCGGATGGTCACCGGCATGTCGACATCGCCATGGGTACGCATCCGGTACTTCGCGAGGTGGCTGACGATCTGGTCGAACGCCGGGGCCGCGAATCCGTCGAACTGGATCTCGGGTACCGGCACCATGCCACGGATCGCCATGCCGATGGCGATGCCGACGATCGCCGACTCCGCCAGCGGCGTGTCGAAACAGCGGGCTTCCCCGAAGGTTTCGTGCAGACCATCGGTGACGCGGAAAACCCCGCCGAGTTTCGCGACGTCCTCGCCGAACACCAGCACCCGGTCATCGGCGGTCATGGCGTCGCGTAACGCGCGGTTGATGGCCTGCACCATCGACACTGTGGTCACCGTGGCGATTTCCCCCGCGGGCCGTCTCGGCTCGTCGGGCTCCGCGTCACCGGACCACGACGGTCGCTCGATGAGCTGCGTCATGTCAACCCTCCCAATCCAATTCGGCCAGCAACGCGTCGCGCTGCCGGGCCAGCTCGGGTGTGATGTCGGCGTAGACGTTGTCGAACATGTCCGCGACGTCGAAGTCCGGCGCGGTCAGAACCGCCTCGCGCAGGTCGGCGCGGAGCCGGCGGGAGCGGTTCTCGACGTGCTCATGCAAGCGGGGCGTCCACACTCCGACCTGCTCCAGGTACGCCCGGTAGCGCGCGATGGGATCGCGTGCCTCCCAGTACTTCAGCTCGTCGGGGTCGCGGTAGCGGGTCGGGTCATCGGACGTGGTGTGTGGACCCATCCGATAGGTGACGGCCTCGATCAACGTCGGCCCGTCGCCACCGCGGGCGCGTTGCGCCGCCTCGGACATCACCGCGTAGCAGGCCAGCACATCGTTGCCGTCGACTCGGACGCCGGGCATGCCGTAGCCGATGGCGCGATGCGCGATCGACGGTCCCGCCTGCTGATGACGCACCGGCACGGAGATGGCCCACTGATTGTTCTGCACGAAGAACACACACGGCGCGGACGTGACGGCCGCGAAGTTGAGCGCTTCGTGCATGTCGCCTTCGGAGGTGCCGCCGTCGCCGACGAACGCCACGGTCACCGAGTCTTCGCCGAGCCGTTGTGCGGCCATCGCGGCGCCGACGGCGTGCAGACCGTGCGACCCGATGTCGATCGAGATTGGCGCACAATGTTTCTCGGTGAAGCCCAGACCGCCGTGCCAGCGGCCCCGCCACACCGCGCTGATCTGGGCCGGCGTGATGCCGCGGACCAGCAGGGCGCCGAGCTCCCGGTACTGCGGGAACAGCCAGTCGGTCTTGCGCAGACATGCTGCCGCGCCCACCTGTGCGGCTTCCTGACCGCGGCACGAGGCGAACAACGCAAGTTCACCCTGCCTCTGCAGATTGACGAATTCGACGTCGAGGTCGCGGGTGAGGACCATCTCCTCGTACAGCCAGCCCAGTGTTTCGGGCGGCAGGTCGCGGCGATATCGCTCGTCGGAGGTGGGCGCGCCGTCGGGCGCGATGAGTTGCACGGGCTCAAGGTCCACCCGGTTGTCCAGGCCAGGGACCGACACGTCAGCCATACCGCCTCCTTCCGGTGACGGCATGTTCGGCCGTCAGTCCGCGAGAAGCTCAGCGCGGTGGCGACCAGGGCAACCCTCAGGTGGTGAGGGTCGCCGGCCGATGCCGGGGTGTGGCATCAGTCGGATGATCCGCTCTGCTCGCCGCAGTGCTGGGGCATCACCGCCATTATGCGCCCGGAGGCCATCTGGCCGCGGTTATCGCAGGTAACAGACTGGCGACGTGTCGGACCGGCCGGCGCCGGTCGGCGGCAATACGGCCGACTTGTAGCCCGAACGTATGAATTCATTGTTATTTGTGCTGGTGACACGCTCATCGGCCCGAAGTCTGTCGTTGCCGCGTGCTAAAACCGTCGCATCATCAACGTGGCAGCGCCAGAAGCGAGAAACGATGAGACGTCCGAACCGCGCCGGCCCCTACGTCGCCCGGGCCTCAGCCGTACCAGGCCCCTGACCGCACCCGTACGTCAGCCACATCATGTTTGACACCGGTACAGGCGCCGCACGCCGCAACTTCCTCGAGCACACGATGCACGTCAGTGTGTTCCTGCGGCACGGCGGGGCGCTGGTGGTGTACGCCGTCGTGCTGGTCTCGGCGCCCCGGATCAGCGTGGCCGGCGTCGTCTTCGCCGGGCTGGCCGGCGCCTGGTCGCTGTACCGGCTGCTGACCCGCTCCGCGACGCCGCGCATCATCGCGATCGACTACGCCGTCACGCTGGCCGCGTGCCTGGTCCTGCCCGTCGCGGCAGCCGACGATCAGGTGTGCCCGTCGACCTGCGCGCCGATCACCATTGCCGGTACGGCCATCGCGAGCTTCACGGTGTTCGAACCCCTGCTCAACATCGCGATGACCGCCGGTGTCGTGGCGGCGCTCGCGGCGGGCGCGGCATCGGTCGATGGGGTGCACGACCCCGGTCAATGGGTCAACGTCTACTACTTCGCACTGCTGTGGGTGGCGGCGACACTGATCCGCGTCCTGACGGTGCGCGTCGCCGAAAAAGTCGATGTGGCCCGCGCCGAGCGCCTCGCCGTCGAGCTCCGCCAGAAAGTCAATGCCGCCGTGCGCGATTACGACCGCGAGCAGATGCGGCTGCTCCACGACACCGTCGCCTCCACCCTGCTGATGGTGGGCACCGGCACCGCCTTGTCGCCTGCGCGCGTCGCCGCCCAGGCGCGCCGCGATCTTCGCGTCTTCACCGAGACCACCCAGGCTCCCGTACCCCCGGCCGATCTCGTTGCCGCCCTGCGTGATCACGCCACCCACACCACGACGCCCGTGAGCTATGCCGGTGTCACCGCGATGTGGGTGGACGGTGCGACAGCGGCGACCATCGCAGCCGCCGCGCGCGAAGCCCTCACCAATGTCGACCGGCATTCCGGCGCCACCGCCGTCACCATCACCGTGCATCCCGGACGGATCCAGATCACCGACGACGGGTGTGGATTCGATCTCACCCGGCCGACGCGGGGACACGGCATCGCCGACTCCATCGTCGCCCGTATGCAACAGCTCGGCGGCGTCGCCGAGATCAGCACGCTGCCCGGGCAGGGCACCACGGTCGAATTGTGTTGGCCCACTGCAGCATCGGCCAGCGCCACGCCGGCACCCGACCCAGAGCGGCTCATCGAGCGCGCCCATATGGGATATGGGCTGGGGTTGGTCGCCTACGGGCTGGTGAACCTGCTGGTGACCGCCCCCGCGTCCGTGAGCTTCGCGGCGTATCCCCAGCTGCAACGGTCCCTCATCGTCGTCATCACGGTCGCGACACTGGCGGCGATCCCCCGGGTGATGGGCCGGACCAATCCGCGGGCCCGGTTCGGCATCGCAGCCCTGGTGATCGTTGCTCTGGTGCAGTCGCTCTCGATGCCGATCTATGACCTCGACCCGCAGTTGCAGTGGGCCCAAGGTGCGATCGGCTGGTGCGTGCTGCCGCTGCTGCTCAGCGTGCGGCTGAGGTATGCGGTGGGCGTCCTGGTGTGGTGCTGGGTGGTGCCCGGCGTCTACGCGATCATTCGGGATCCGTCGGTCCACACCATCGTCGTCCTCGGATACGACACGGCGAGCGTCCTCGTCGCCCAACTCTGCGCTCTGGTTGTGGCCGACATGATCCGGCGGTCCGCGGCCGCTGCGTCTGCCGAGACCGAGAGCCACATGCGCCTGATCGCCGCGGCGCACATCGCCGACGCAGTACAGGAGGAATACGACCGCCGCTACGCGGACCTCGCCGCCACCATTCAGCCCCTGCTGTCCGGCCTCGCCGACGGTGCACCGGTCGACGCCGAGACCCGGAGTCGCGCGCAACTCGAATATCAGCGGCTGCGTACCCTTTTCGACCAGTCATCCAGCTTCGAGCACGTACTGCTGCGCGAGCTGCGCCCCCGCGTCGACGCGGCCCAGAATCGCGGCATCGCCGTTTCCGTCGACGTCCAGGGCACGCTGCCGGCCATGGATGTGCCCACCGCGCGGCGGCTGGCCCGGCTCGTCGACCAGGTTCTGCACGCCGCCGCCGCACCGGCCCGCATCACCGTGACCGCCGAAACGGCTGCCGTCGAACTCAGCGTCATGTGTCACCGCGCGCGCCACGCCGAATTGCCGACGAAATCCAGTGTCGGCGACGAAGATGAATTCGACCTGACCACCCTCGATGACACGGTGTGGATCACCGTGCGCCACCCACTCCCAGGAAGACCCACCGAACATGTCCGCGCCGGCCAATCCACCTGAGCCCCTGGCCATCGCCGTTGTCGATGACCACGACGTCATCCACACCGGCGTCTCGGCGTGGTGTGCCCAGGCCGACCCACCCATCCGCGTCGCGTCCGACCACCTCGACGCCGAGTCGTTCCGGGACGTCTACCCCAAGGCCGACGGCCAGTTGGCGGCGGTCATCCTGGACCTCGAATTGCGCAGCCGCCAGCCCGATTTCGACGCCGTCGCCGCCATCGTGGACGCGGGACACGCGGTGATCGTCTACTCGCACCTGGAGAACGCCGAGGTGATCCTGCGGTGCCTTGCCATCGGCGTGGTCACCTATCTCGCCAAGAGCGAAGGGCAGGGCCACCTCATCGAGGCCATCCGCGCGGCCAGCACCCACGAGCCGTACGTCGGTCCGCGGATGGCCGCGGCCATCTGCTCGGACACCGACTCCGGCCGGCCTGGCCTCACGCGGCGCGAACGCGAAGTGCTCAAAGCGTGGTTTCAGACCGAGAGCAAGGACATCGTCGCCAAGCGCCTGCACCTCGCGCCGACGACCGTCCGGACCCACCTGCAACGCGTCCGCGCCAAGTACGCCGCCGCGGGGCGGCCGGCAGCCACCAAGGCCCAACTCGTCGCCCGCGCCGTGCAAGACGGCATCCTCAGCGTCGAAGACCTGTAGCTCCCGCTACGGCGCCAGTGCGACGATCCGCTCGGCGCGGCGCAGCACCGGCATGTCGACCATGAGACCGTCGTACTGGAACACGCCGCGCTCGCGGGTCGCGGCATCGAGTACCGCACGCGCCCAGGCGATCTCCTTCTCGGTCGGCGCGTAGCCGTCCCGGATGACCGCGACCTGCGTCGGGTGGATGGCCACCTTGGCGTCGAATCCGACGGCCACGGCATCGTCGACCTCGGCCCGCAGGCCGTCGAGGTTCTTGATGTCCAGGTAGACCGAGTCCAGCGCGAGCTTGCCAAAGGCCTTGGCCGCCAACAACGACTGCGACCGGACATGCTTGGCGACGTCGCGGTAGCTGCCGTCGGGCCAGCGGTTCGCGGTGCCGCCGAGCACGGCGAACAGGTCCTCGGCACCCCACATGACGGCATAGGTGTTGTCGACCCGGGCGGTCTCGGTGACGGCGAGCGCGCCGAGCGGGGTCTCGACCAGCACCACCACGTCCAGCGGCGCCAGGGCCCGAACCTGTTCGGCTGATTCGGTTTTGGCGAGCATCACCGTCGTGTACGGCGTCTTGGCCAGCGCCGCCAGATCCAGCGGGTGATCGGCGGTGTCCGACGGGTTCAGCCGCACGACCGTGTGCGCCGGGTCCAGCGGGGTGTCGATCAGTGCCTGACGCGCGGCCGGCCGGTCCTTCGCGGCGCAGCCGTCCTCCAGGTCGAGGATCACCACATCGGCTGCGGCGGCGGCCTTTTCGAACCGCTCGGGCCGGTCCGCCGGGCAGAACAGCCAGCCGGGTCCCGGAGACTCGAGCGCCATCAGACCGCGTCCGCCGGACGCTTACGCACCATGGTCTTGCGTGTCGCCGTGGCGACGATGTCGCCGTGCTGGTTGCGACCGGTGTGGGCGAAGGTAACGATGCCCTCCCCCGGCCGGCTCTTGGACTCGCGCTTCTCGATGACCTCGGACTCCGCGTAAAGCGTGTCGCCGTGGAAAAGCGGCCTGGGGAAGGCGATGTCGGAGAAACCGAGGTTCCCGACGATCGTGCCCTGCGTCAGCTGGGCCACCGAAAGGCCGACGAGCGTGGACAGCGTGAACATCGAATTCACCAGCCGCGCATGGAACGGCGGCAATGCGTCGGAGAACGCGGCGTCCAGGTGCAGCGCCTGCGTGTTCATGGTCAGCGTGGTGAACAGGACGTTGTCAGCTTCGGTGATGGTGCGGCCGGGCCGGTGTTGGTAGATGACGCCCGGCTGGAACTCCTCGTACCAGAGCCCGCGCTGCTCGATGATCCGCTTCTCGGTCACAGCCCGGCCTCACGCGCGATCAGCATCAGCTGAACTTCCGTTGTGCCCTCACCGATTTCGAGGATCTTCGAATCGCGGTAGTGCCGGGCCACCGGGTACTCGTTCATGAAGCCGTAGCCGCCGAACACCTGGGTGGCGTCGCGGGCGTTGTCCATCGCGGCCTCACTGGCGATCATCTTGGCGATGCAGGCTGCCTTCTTGAACGGCTTGCCCGCCAGCATCAGCGCGGCGGCGTCGTAGTACGCGGTGCGGGCGACGTGTGCGCGGGCTTCCATGCGGGCGATCTTGAAGGCGATGGCCTGGTAGCCACCGATCTTGCGGCCGAACGCTTCCCGTTCCTTCGAGTACTTCACGCACTCGTCGACGCAGCCCTGCGCGACACCGACCGACAGCGCGGCGATGGCGATGCGGCCCTCGTCGAGGATGCGCAGGAAGTTGGCGTAGCCGCGGCCACGGTCACCGAGCAGGTTCTCGGCCGGCACGCGGACGTCGTCGAAGCTCAGCGGGTGGGTGTCCGAGGCGTTCCAGCCGACCTTGTCGTAAGCGGGTTCGGCGGTGAAGCCCGGCGTCGGCACCGGAACCAGGATCGCCGAAATCTCCTTGTGCCCGCCGGGCAGTTCGCCGGTCACGGCCGTCACGGTCACCAGTTTGGTGATGTCGGTCCCGGAGTTGGTGATGAACTGCTTGGAGCCGTTGATCACCCAGCTGTCGCCGTCCAGCTTGGCGGTGGTCTTGGTGGCGCCGGCATCGCTGCCACCGCCGGCCTCGGTCAAGCCGAAGGCGCCCAAGGCCTTTCCGCTGGCCAGTTGCGGCAGCCATTCCTGCTTCTGCGCCTCGGTGCCGAAGCGGTACACCGGCATGGCGCCCAGGCCGACACCGGCCTCGAGCGTGATGGCGACGCTCTGGTCCACCTTGCCGAGTTCTTCCAGGGCCAGGCACAGCGCGAAGTAGTCGCCACCCATGCCGCCGTACTCCTCGGGGAACGGCAGGCCGAACAGACCCATCTCGGCCATGCCGTCGATGACCTTGTACGGGAACGTGTGGTCCTTGTCGTGCTGGGCGGCCACCGGCGCGACGACCGTCTGCGCGAATTCCCGAACCGTCTTGGTCAGCTCGGCGTAGTGGTCCGGCAGGGTGCCGGTCGAAATGAAGTCGCTCATTTGGTCTCCTCGGTTGCTGCGATAATCCGGGCCAGCGGCTGGCCTACTTTGACCTGATCGCCCACGGCGACAAGCAATTCCACGGTGCCGTCGACCGGCGACGACAACGCGTGTTCCATCTTCATGGCCTCGACGGTGACGACGACGTCACCACTACTCACCGTCGCGCCGTCCTCGACGCCCACGGCCACAACAGATCCCGGCATCGGGCTGACGATCTCGGCGTCACCGCTGTGTTCGTCGTCGGCGCGGACCGGGGCCTCGCGCACGTCCTCGATGACGGTCGTGCGGCCGGCGCCGGCCAGCCACAACCGGTGGTCCTCGACGGCGGTCAGATATTCGGTGCGCAGCCCGTCGACCGTGACGATCAGCCGGTCACCGGCCAACGACGCTGCCACGCTGCGTGATTCGCCATCCTCGATGCGCGCCGTGGCGCCGGCGGGCGTTCCGGTGAGGTGCACGTGGTCGGTGCGGTCGCCGGCCCGCAGCCGGATGGTGGTCGGTGCATGCTCGCCCACCCGCCAGCCGGTCGGGGTGGCCCACAGCTCACCGGCGTCCAACCAGCTGTGCAGCCAGCGGTACGCGGCCGCGGCGATGAACTCGTCGTCGCCGGCCTGGGCGGCGACATAGTCACCGGTGCGGCGGTCCAGCAGACCGGTGTCGAGACGCCCGGCGATGACGTCCTCGTCGGCCAGCAGGAACCGCAGGAAGTCGATGTTGGTCCCGACACCCAGCACGGCGGTGTCTGCCAGCGCCCGGTCCAGGCCACGCCGCGCAGACTCCCGATCCGGCCCGTACGCAATGATTTTCGACAGCATCGGGTCGTAGTCGCTGCCGATCACCGAGCCGGCCCGGATACCGGAATCGACCCGGGCATCGGCGGGTTCGGCCAGCGCCAGCACGGTGCCGCCCGTGGGCAGGAAGTCGTGCGCCGGGTCTTCGGCGTACACACGGGCCTCGATGGCGTGGCCGGTCATGGTGATGTCGTCCTGGGCCACCGGCAGCGCCTCGCCGGCCGCCACCCGCACCTGCAACTCGACCAGGTCGATGCCCGTGACCAGCTCGGTGACGGGGTGCTCCACCTGCAGGCGGGTGTTCATCTCCATGAAGAAGAACTCGTCCGGCCGGTCGGCGGAGACGATGAACTCGACGGTGCCCGCGCCGCGGTAGTCGACGCTGCGCGCCGTGTCGCAGGCGGCCGCACCGATCCGTGCCCGCGTCGCCTCGTCCAGCACCGGCGAGGGGGCCTCTTCGATGACCTTCTGGTGCCGGCGCTGCAGGCTGCACTCACGCTCGCCCAGATGCACGACGTTGCCGTGGCTGTCCGCGACGACCTGGACCTCGATATGCCTGGGGTTCAACACGAATCGTTCCAGGAACAAGGTGTCGTCACCGAACGCCGACGCCGCCTCGCGGCGGGCCGAGGCCAGCGCGGCGGGCAGCTCGGCGGCCGAATGCACCACGCGCATACCCTTGCCGCCACCACCGGCGGACGGCTTCACCAGGACCGGGAAGCCCACTTCGGGAGCGCCGGTGATGAGCTCGTCGTCGGTCAGGTTGGGGCGCGAAATACCGGGAACCACCGGCACGCCGAACGCCGACACCGCCGCCTTGGCGGTGATCTTGTCGCCCATGGTGCCGATGGCCTTGGCCGGCGGCCCGATGAAGACGATGCCCGCGTCGTGCAGGGCTGCGGCGAATTCGGCGTTCTCCGAAAGGAATCCGTAGCCCGGGTGCACGGCCTGGGCGCCGGTGCGCCGGGCCGCGTCCACGATGGCCGGGATGCTCAGGTAGCTCTGCCGGGCCGGGGCCGGGCCGATGTTCACCGCGACGTCGGCCTCGAGCACGTGCCGGGCACCGGCGTCGGCGTCGCTGAACACCGCGACCGAACGAATCCCCATGGCCCGCAACGTCCGGATGACGCGGACTGCGATCTCGCCACGATTGGCGACCAGGACAGTATCGAAGGTCTTCATCTCACATCCTGAACACGCCGTAGGACACAGGCTCGAGCGGAGCCTGCGCGACAACTGAAAGAGCCAGCCCCACCACGGTTCTGGTGTCCGCAGGGTCGATGACACCGTCGTCCCAGAGCCGGGCCGTCGAGTAGTAGGGGTTGCCCTGATCCTCGTATTGCTGGCGGATCGGCGCCTTGATGGCCTCTTCCTCCTCCGGCGTCAGGTCACCGCGCACGGTGGCCAGGACCGAGGCGGCCTGCTCGCCGCCCATCACCGAGATGCGGGCGTTGGGCCACATCCACAGGAAGCGCGGCGAGTACGCGCGGCCGCACATCGAGTAGTTGCCGGCGCCGTAGGAGCCACCGATGACGACGGTCAGCTTCGGCACCCGCGCGCACGCCACCGCGGTGACCATCTTGGCGCCGTGCTTGGCGATGCCGCCGGCCTCGTAGTCGCGGCCCACCATGAAGCCGGAGATGTTCTGCAGGAACAGCAGCGGCACCGACCGCTTGTCGCACAGCTCGATGAAATGTGCGCCCTTCTGGGCGGATTCGCCGAACAGCACACCGTTGTTCGCGATGATGCCCACGGGGTGGCCGTGGATGCGGGCGAAGCCCGTCACCAGCGTGGTGCCGTATTCGGCCTTGAATTCGGTGAACTCGCCACCGTCGACGATGCGGGTGATCACCTCGTGCACGTCGTACGGCACCTTGGAGTCGATCGGTACGACGTCGTAGAGCTCGGTCTGGTCGCACACCGCGTCCACCGTCGGGGCGACGTCCCACGGCGCCTGCGCGCGCGGCCCGAACGTCGAAGCGATGCGGCGCACGATGCGCAGCGCGTCGCGGTCGTCGTGCGCGAGGTGGTCGGTGACGCCGGAGATCTTGGAGTGCAGGTCGCCACCGCCGAGGTCCTCGGCCGAAACCACTTCTCCGGTAGCGGCTTTCACCAGGGGCGGGCCGCCCAGGAAGATGGTGCCCTGGTTGCGGACGATGACGGCCTCGTCGCTCATCGCGGGGACGTACGCGCCACCGGCGGTGCAGGAGCCGAGGACCGCGGCGATCTGCGGGATGCCCCGCGCCGACATGTTGGCCTGGTTGAAGAAGATGCGGCCGAAGTGTTCACGGTCGGGGAACACCTCGTCCTGGCGGGGCAGGAACGCGCCGCCGGAGTCGACGAGATACACGCACGGCAGCTGGTTCTGGCTGGCGATCTCCTGTGCCCGCAGGTGCTTCTTGACCGTGATCGGGTAGTACGTGCCGCCTTTCACCGTCGCGTCGTTGGCGACGATCATGCATTCGCGGCCCGACACCCGGCCGATGCCGGCGATCATGCCGGCGCCCGGGCATTCGTCGTCGTACATGCCACCCGCGGCCAGCGGCGCGATCTCCAGGAACGGACTGCCGGGGTCGAGGAGCCCGTTGACCCGGTCGCGCGGCAGCAGCTTGCCGCGACCGACGTGGCGCTCGCGGGAGCGCTCGGATCCGCCCAGGGCAGCGACGGCCAGCCTGTCCTTCAGATCGGCCACCAGCGCCAGGTGCTGCTCGCGATGCGATACCCGTTGGGAAACGCTCGGCGACATCGTCGCTCCATTTCACTTGAGTTAATGGCGAATAACCGAACGCGATGTTAGTCTTCATTAACTGAGTTGTCCAGACCGGGTTGGAGGTGTCCATGACGGCATCAGCGTCAGACGCCGAAACACCGCGCAGCCGAGCCAAATCCGACCGGCGCGGCCAACTCGTCGCCGCCGCCGAACGGCTCATCGCCGAGCGTGGCTTCCTCGCCGTCCGCCTCGAGGACATCGGCTCCGCGGCCGGAATCAGCGGGCCCGCGATCTACCGCCACTTCCCCAACAAGGAAGCGCTCCTGGTCGAGTTGCTGGTGAGCGTCAGCGCCCGCCTGCACGAGGGGGGACGCGCGGTGGTCGCCGGCACCGACGACCCCGCCGACGCGCTCGACGGCCTCATCGAGTTCCACCTCGACTTCGCGCTCAACGAATCCGACCTGATCCGGATCCAGGACCGCGACCTCAACAACCTCCCCGACGCCGCCAAGCGGCAGGTGCGCCGCTCGCAGCGCCAGTACGTCGAGATCTGGGTCGACGTCCTGCGCCGGCTCGACCCGTCACGCAGCGAAACGGACGCCCGCACCATGGCGCACGCCGCATTCGGGCTCCTGAACTCGACGCCGCACAGCGTCACCGCGGGTGGTGCCCGCAAGCAGGAGGAATCCTCGCGCGCGGTGCTGCGTGCCATGACCGTCGCCGCGCTGGCTCCGCACCGCTGACCCGGCCGCTGGAACGTCTCCACGGTCCACCGCGCGCCGCAGGTACCCTGCAAACATGAGGTGGGCATGACCGGATCGCGCGACGACGGGCTGGACGCCACCAAGAAACTCCCGGCCATGCCGACGGCCGGCTACCAGACCGACGCCTTCACCGATCCGTACGGTGTCACCGCACCGCCGAAGGTCCGCCGCCACAAGTGGCTGTTCCCGCTGGCCGGCGCGGTGCTGATCCTCGCCCTCTGCTCGGTGATCGCGCTGGTGATCGTCAACAGTTCCGAACAACAGACCCTCGTCGCCCCGCCGCCACTGCCGGTCCCGACGCAGGATCCGATGTCATCGTCGACGACTGTGACCACCACCACGACGCCCGAGAGCAGTGAGCCCAGCGAAGCCGTCAGTCCCCCTGCCGCGGCCGCGCCGCCGGACGCCGAAAGCGGTGACACCGAAGCCGTGCTGTACGCCGTGATCGGCAAGGGTCGTGCCGTGAGCATCACGTACGTCGACACCGGTGGGGTACTGCAGACCGAGTTCAACGTGCCGCTGCCGTGGACCAAGGAGGTGCAGCTGAACCGCCCGGCGGCACGCTCGGCGAGCGTCAGCATCGTCAACGCCGGACGCGGCATCGCCTGCACCATCTCGGTCGACGGCACCCAGATTCAGCAGCGGGAAGGCGCCGGCCTCACGGTGTGCCGGCAGGCCGGCAAACGCGGCCGCGGCCACGGGGCCTAACGCCGCGCCGGCACCTTCACCAACAGCATTCCGACGAGCCCGATCCCCAGGACCGTGCACAGGCCGCCCAGTCCCGCGCGCGTCGTCGCGAAGATGTCGATGAACATCGAGAACAACCACGGCGACAGCACGTGCGCCGCCCGGCCCGTGGTCGTGTAGAGCCCGAAGGCCACACCCTCCTTGCCGTCCGCCGCGATGCGGAGCATCAGGTTCCGCGACGCCGACTGGGTTGGGCCCACGAACAGGCACAGCGTCAGGCCGCAGATCCAGAAGGCCAGCGGCCCGGACAGGAACATCAGCGTGATGCCCACCGCGACCATCGCGGTCAACGAGCCCACGATGACGCGCTTGGAACCGATCCGGTCGTCGAGCATGCCACCGAGCGCCGCGCCCAGTGCCGCGATGGTGAACGCACCGGCCCCGAACAACGGCACGCTCGTCGGCGCCAGCCCGTAGACGCTGACGCCCACCACCGGGCCGAAGATCGAGATACCCGTCAGGCCGTCACGGAAGATGGCACTCGAGAGCAGGTAGTAGACGACGTTGCGGTCACGTCGCCACTCCCCGACGACCTCCGTCCACAACCTGCGGTAGGCGCCGAAGAATCCGACGGCCGGGGTGCCGTCGTGCGGCGGCGACTTCACCGTCAGCAGCAACGGCAGCGCGAAGATGACGAACCACGCCGCGGCCGCCAGGACCGCGTACCGGTCCGGTTTGCCGTCCGAGTTCGGCACATTCAGGAGCCCGAGGGTGTCGCCGCTGCCGGACTTGAGCCCCACGAAGACCAGGAGCAGCAGCACGACACTGCCGAAAAACCCTGCCGCCAAGCCGAATCCAGAGACCCGGCCCGACGTCACCGGCGTCGACAACTGGCGCAGCATCGCGTTGTACGGGACGGTCGCCAGATCCATGCACGCCGCCGTGGCGGCCAACAACGCCAGGCCGATCCACAGGTAGTGGTAGTCGGGTTTGATGAACGTCATCGACGCCGTCAGCACCACGACGGCGCCCGTCAGCGCCGCGAGCGCGCGCCGCCGCCGGTACGCGGCGTCGACCATCACGCCCGTCACCGGCGCCAGCAGTGCCACCGCGAAGCCCGCCACCAGCACCGCGCGCCCCAGCCAGCTCTCCGGCGTCGTCGACCCGGGCAGCCCTTTGCCGACCTCGGAAATGAGGTAGATGTTGAAACCGAAGGTCGTCACGATCGCGTTCACGCCCGTGGCACCGGAGTCCCACAGTGCCCAGGCGGCGACGCGACCCCGGCCGACGGGCGGGATACCCGCCCCGGGGCTACTCATGCGCCCACTCTATTGGTCCCTACGATTGCACCCATGCCTGTACCCGCTCCCAGTCCCGACGCCCGCGCCGTCGTCACCGGCGCCTCTCAGAACATCGGTGAAGCGCTGGCCACCGAACTCGCCGCCCGCGGCCACCACCTGATCATCACGGCCCGCCGCGGCGACGTGCTGGCCGAGGTCGCCCAGCGCATCACCGACAAGTACGGCGTCACCGTCGAGGTCCGGGCCTGCGACCTGACCGACCCGGCCGACCGCGACAAGCTCTGCGCGGAACTGGCCGAGCGCAACATCTCGATCCTGTGCGCCAATGCCGGCACCGCGACGTTCGGCGCCGTCGCCGACCTGCCTGCCGAGGGTGAGAAGGCCCAGGTGCAGCTCAACGTGCAGGGCGTGCACGACCTGGTGCTCGCCGTGCTGCCCGGCATGATCGCGCGCAACGGCGGCGGCATCCTGATCTCCGGTTCGGCCGCGGGCAACTCGCCCATCCCGAACAACGCGACCTACGCCGCGTCCAAGGCCTTCGCCAACACCTTCAGCGAGTCGCTGCGCGGCGAGCTCAAGCCGCACGGCATCAACGTCACGCTGCTGGCGCCCGGACCCGTGCGCACCGAGCTGCCCGACCCGTCCGAGCAGTCACTCGTCGAGCGTCTGATCCCCGACTTCCTGTGGATCGACACCGAGTACACCGCCCGGATTTCGCTGGACGGTCTGGACAAGAACAAGATGCGCGTCGTGCCCGGTCTGACCTCGAAGGCCATGTCGGCCGCGAGCGGCTACGCCCCGCGCGCGATCGTCGCGCCCATCGTCGGCGCCGTCTACAAGAAGCTCGGCGGGTCGTAAAGCCGGCCGCCGCGCCGACCTACCTCCGGCGGGTCGTGCCGAACAGGCTGCGAGTGATCTCGCGGCCTGCCACGGTCGCCGCCGACCGCAGGAAGCTCTTGAACGCCGAGCTCTGCAGCACCTCCGACACCATGCCGGGTCCTTCGGCCTCCACCTCGACGCGTCCGGATGCGGTGAGATCGGGCTCTTCGGCCGGTACGGGAGCGGGAACCGCGTCCGGGGCCGCGGGCGGCGCATCGGCCGGCGCCGGCTGCGCAGAAAGCCGCTCGAAGGCCGAGTCGCGGTCGACCGTCGGCCCATAGGTCGCCTGCAACGGGCTGGCCTTGGCAGCGGCGGCAATGGCGTCGGGTCCGATGGTGCCCATGAGCGACCGCGGCGCGCGCAGCCGGGTCCACGCCACCGGGGTCGGCGCACCCACCTCGGACAACACCGTGACGACGGCCTCGCCGATCCCGAGCGACGTCAGCGCCGACTCCAGGTCGTAGACCGTCGACTTCGGGTACGTCCGCACCGTCTTGGTCAGGGCCTTCTGGTCATCTGGAGTGAAGGCGCGAATCGCGTGCTGGACGCGCGCACCCAGCTGGCTGAGCACGTCGTTGGGAATGTCGGTCGGCAGCTGGGTGCAGAAGAACACGCCGACGCCCTTGGAGCGGATCAGCTTGACGGTCTGCTCGACCTGGTCCAGGAACGCCTTGGACGCGTCGGCGAACAGCAGGTGCGCCTCGTCGAAGAAGAAGACCAGCTTCGGCTTGTCCGCGTCGCCGATCTCGGGCAGCGTGGTGAACAGGTCCGCCAGCACCCACATGAGGAACGTCGAGAACAACACCGGACGGGCGGCCTGGCTACCCAGCTCCAGCAGCGTGATGATGCCGCGGCCCTGCGGGTCCAGACGCATCAGGTCCTCGGGCTTGAGTTCGGGCAATCCGAAGAACGTGTCTCCACCCTCGGCCTCGAGGTTGATCAGCGCACGCAAGATCACGCCCGCGGTGGCCGGAGACACCGCACCCAGCGCCTTGAGCTCCTCTTTGCCCTCATCACTGGTCAGGAACTGGATGACGCCGCGCAGGTCCTTCAGGTCATCGAGGAGCAACCCCTTCTGGTCTGCCCAGTGAAAGATCAGCCCGAGCGTCGACTCCTGAGTCTGGTTCAGCCCCAACACCTTCGACAGCAGAATGGGCCCGAAGCTGGTGACTGTCGCGCGCACCGGGACGCCCGCACCCGTCGTCCCCAGCGACAGGAACTCGACGGGGAACGCGGTCGGTGTCCAGTCGTCGCCGGTGTCTTTCGCCCGCTGGGCGGTCTTGTCGCTGGCCGCGCCGGGCTGCGCGAGCCCGGACAGGTCGCCCTTGACGTCGGCCATCACGACCGGCACCCCGGCCGTCGACAGCTGCTCGGCGATGACCTGCAGCGTCTTGGTCTTGCCGGTACCGGTCGCGCCGGCGATCAGGCCGTGACGGTTGATGGTGGCGAGCGGAATCTTGACCTGCGCGGCGGGATCGACGGCCCCGTCGACGACCACGGCGCCGAGGTTCAGGGCCTGGCCGGTGACGTTGTAACCAGCGGCGATCTGCTGCGCGGGGGATGCACTCGAGTCAGTCGTCATGCGCCTGACCCTACTTCGTCGGGTCGCTGGTAGCCGGGTATGGACACCCGGTTGAGCGCCTGGGAATAGTCTGGAACACCGTGCGTGACGAACTGGTATGGATCGACTGCGAGATGACGGGGCTGGATCTCAAGTCCGACCGGCTCATCGAGATCGCGGCATTGGTCACCGACAGCGACCTGAACGTGCTCGGCGAGGGCGTCGACGTGGTGATCCACACCGACGACGCCGCTCTCGACGGCATGGCCGATGTGGTGATGAAAATGCACACCCGCTCGGGCCTGATCAATGAGGTGCGGACCTCTACGGTCACCCTCGAAGAGGCCGAGCAGATGGTGCTGGACTACATTCGCAGCCACATCGGGCAAGCGAAAACCGCTCCCCTGGCCGGTAATTCGATCGCCACCGATCGCGGCTTCATCGCCCGTGACATGCCCCGCCTCGACGACTTCCTGCACTACCGGATGATCGACGTCAGCTCGATCAAGGAGCTGTGCCGCCGCTGGTACCCGCGCATCTATTACGGGCAGCCGGACAAGGGGCTCGCGCACCGCGCACTTGCCGACATCCACGAATCCATCCGCGAGTTGAAGTACTACCGCGGCACCGCGTTCGTGCCCGCGCCCGGCCCGTCTACCAGCGAAATCGCGGCCGTCGCCGGCGAGTTGGGGCCGCCGACGAACGACGCGGTGGAGACCGATTCGGCTTAGCGGGCCCAAGCGGTTAGTATCTACGACGCTGCTCCTACAGAGCGGCGATGGTGGCTGTAGTTCAGCTGGTAGAGCACCAGGTTGTGATCCTGGGTGTCGCGGGTTCGAGTCCCGTCAGCCACCCCGAGGTAGAACATCGCCTCACCCGCACAGCGGGTGGGGCGATGTTTGTTTTCCAGGTCTTTCTCACCCGGCTGGCACAGTGGTGCGCGTGGATGATGCGATCAAGCTGCGAGCGTCCAGTCTCGAAGGACCGCGAGTCCGCCTTCGCAAGGCGCGCGACAGCGACGCCAAGGGCCTGATCGAAACACAGACCGACGAACGGGTGCGCCGGTATCTCGGTGGCCCGCGGCCCGTCAACGAAGTGCGCGCCGTGCTCGAAGGGGTCGGTGCCGCAACGCTATTGGAAGCCCCCGGCTGCTACATCGCGACGGCTGCGGATTCCGACGAGATGCTGGGGACGGTGACGCTGAGCCGCCGTCGCAACGACGTTCCCGGCCATCTGCACCCCGACGGCGACGAACTCGAGCTGAGCTACGTCTTCCGTCCGCACGCCTGGGGTCAGGGGTATGCGAGCGAAGCCGCGCGGCTGTTGCTGCGATACGCGGCCGGCGAGCTGGACGATCAACCTGTCGTGATCATCACCCAGACCGCCAACCGCCCCTCGCTGCGACTGGCTGAGCGCCTCGGGTTCAGTGTGGTGGCGACGTTCGAGCAGTACGACGCCGAACAAGCGCTGGCGACCGCTCAGCTGGCCGCGTTCCTACACACCGAGGTCTAGGTTCAGCCCGGCACCTGGTCCAGGAAGCCGTGCACCGACCGGATGCGGCCGTCGGCGTCCGTGGCCAGCACGTCGAACCCGACGATGGGCGGCTGCTCCCCCTCCGGCCCCAGGCCCCACTGGAAGCGGGCCTGGTTGTGGTGCCTGTCGGGGCCACTGACGAGCGAGAAGACGAATCCGGGGAATTGGGTGTGTACGGCACCGATCACGCCGGAAATGGCGTCGTGACCCGTGACGTCGGCCATCGGATCGGTGTAGGACGCCTCGGGCGTCCAGTGGTCGTCGAGCAGCGCCTTCCGCTCAATCGGGTCGGTGGCGTTCCAGGTCTTCAGGTACGCGGTGACGATGTCGTTCATGCTGACCTCTTTCGTGTCGGGGTGGTCAGCTCAAAGCTTGGCGGCCGTAGCGCGGCAAGTCGATTACGTGGCAGGTAATGATGTTCTGCTGCTTGGGTTTTCGTCGATGGCGGCCACCGTGGGCGTCCGCAGGCCGGCGTTGAGCCTGCGGGTCGGGCGTAAAAGGCCGGGTAGCGGAGGCCCACAGCGCAGGCTCAAGCCAAGGCCACCGTTGACCCTGCAGCCACGGCGCAGAAGGCCGAGTAACCGAGACCCACACCGCAGCGTCAACCCAAGACCGGCGCTCACCCTGCAACCAGGGCGCAAAAAACCGAGTAGCCAAGACCCTCACCGCAGCGTCAACCCAAGACCGGCGTTCACCCTGCAACCAGGGCACAAAAGGCCGAGTAACCGAGACCCACAGCGCAGCGTCAACCCGAAACGACGAAAGCCCCCTCCCGAAGGAGAGGGCTTTCGCAGCTGTGCGCCGTCAGGGTTTCGAACCCCGGACCCGCTGATTAAGAGTCAGCTGCTCTACCAACTGAGCTAACGGCGCGCGAGAGAGACATTAACAGCCCGATGGCTGCAGGGTGAAATCGTATGGTCAGCGCCGTTTACGACACCTCGACCCGGGGTATGAACCCCCTGCCGAGAAGCCGGGCTGCCCGAAACCGGCCCGCGCTGTCACCAACATCACACCCCGACGGCCCGCTCGGCCGCACCGGCCCGAAATCGCCACGAGTGTCGGCCGATTCGCCACGTCACCGTTGCCACTACACACCTGCCACAGTGGTGTATAGCGACATGATCGTCAATAGCGGCTGACGTCGACAGATCGACAAAAATCTGATGGACCTGCAATTTTGCAACAAGCAGCCCGAAAACAAAGTTAGCTGAAACCGCGTATGATGGTGTAGAAATGTAGGTGACGATAACTGAGGGGAGTTAGCTGATGACACCGATCGCCGGTGCGACCTACGCAGCGCCGAGCGCCGACGTTGCGACAGCAGCTGACGACGCCCTGGTCATCGTCCATAACTGCACCCGACTGGGCCGGGTGGCGAATCCCCCGCGCAGCTGGCTGCCAGGCTGGCTGACACCGCGTCGCGGGAACTAGAAAGTCGGGTTATCCGCGGATCTTGCGGATAACCACCACCAGCACCACGACGCCGAGTCCGGCGAACGTTGCGATCACCGCCGGCTTGGACGCGATCGCGATGGCCTTGGCCTTCGCGTCATCGGCCAGGCGCTGCGGGTTTGCCCGCTCCGCGAGGGCGTCAACCGTCAACGCCAACTGATCGCGTGCACGATCGATTTCCTGCTTGATCTCGTCAGGATTCCGGTCAGCCACTTCAGCCCTCCAGCTCGGGTTGCTCCTTGGCGCTCTACCCTAGAGCAGCTTGCTGTAACAGCAACGCCTGGCCGACAGAAGGGACCTCCCGGTGGCACCGACCCCGCGACTCGAAGTGGGCGACAAAGCCCCCGCATTCAGCCTGCCCGACGCCGACGGCAACACCGTGAAGCTGTCGGACTACAAGGGCCGCAAGGTCATCGTCTACTTCTACCCGGCAGCCTCGACGCCGGGTTGCACCAAGCAGGCCTGCGATTTCCGCGACAGCCTGGCCGAACTCAATGAGGCCGGCCTCGACGTCATCGGCATCTCCCCGGACAAGCCCGAGAAGCTCGCCAAGTTCCGTGACAACGAGGGCCTGACCTTCCCACTGCTGTCGGACCCCGACCGCAAGGTGCTCACCGCCTACGGCGCCTTCGGCGAGAAGACGATGTACGGCAAGACCGTGCAGGGCGTCATCCGGTCGACGTTCCTCGTGGACGAGAAGGGCAACATCGAGGTCGCGCAGTACAACGTCAAGGCCACGGGCCACGTCGCCAAGTTGCGGCGGGATTTGTCGGTCTGAGTCTTTCGCGTCACCGCCGGTTCCTGGCGCGGCGAGCCCGCTCCGGGAACCGGGTGGCGTCCCGCCCAACCACGTGTGACATCCGCGTGGCCATTCGGGCAATCGTTGTCGTCACCGGTGTTCCGTCAACAGCCGCAGATGCGTTCAGGTGCAAGACTTTTGGCGTGACGCACAACATTCACATTCGCACTGTCGACAGCAGCATCCAGTACCCCAACGCGCTGAGCTATGGCGAGAAGGACCAGATTCTCTGGGTCCAGATCGGCGATCACGCCGACAGCTCCGACACCATCTACTTCAGCCCCTCCTACTGGCAGCAGTACACCGTGGACCCCCACAGTGAAGACCCGCTCGATCTGGAATTCGACGAAGACGAGGACGAGTAGAAATCCGGCACCCGGGGGCACGACGTTTCGTACCCCCGGGCGCACCGGATAGAACGGGTGCCGGCTTCGGTCACCCGACCGCCCCTCTCTGGCACACTCGACCCGTGGCCGCGCCCGACGTCCGTTTCCGCCGCCTCGCCGAGCAGGTGGCCGACGAGTTGCGCCGCCGCATCCTCAGCGGCGAGCTCGCCGACGGCAGCGTGCTGCCGACGGAGGACGAGCTCCTGGTCGAGTTTCCGATCAGCAAGCCCTCACTACGCGAAGCGATCCGAATCCTGGACGCCGAGGGCCTGCTCAGTGTGCGCCGCGGCAAGCTCGGCGGCTCGGTGGTGCACCGGCCCAGTGCGAGCAACGTGGCCTACACCATGGGTCTGGTACTCGGCGCGAACCAGGTGAGCCTAGGCGACGTCGGCTCCGCGCTGCAGCAGGTCGAGCCGGCCTGCGCGGCGTTGTGCGCACAGCGCAGCGACCGCAAGACCGCCGTGGTGCCGGTCCTTCGTCAAATCCATGCCGAGGCGGTCGAATCGGTCGACGATCTGGTGGCGGTGACTTCTGCGAGCCGGCGCTTCCACGAAGCGCTGGTGCAGCACTGCGGCAACGAGACGATGATCATCCTCGCCGGCGCCCTGGAGAAGCTGTGGTCGTCGCACGAGCTGAGCTGGTCGCGTCAGTTCACCGACCATGCCAGCATTCCGGTCGACGAGCGCCGGGCCGCGCTGGAGGACCACCGCACGCTGATCGACGCCATCGAGGCCGGTGACGCCGCACGGGCGCGGGAATTGGCCGCGACGCATCTGCTCGACGCTCAGCACTACCCGGGTTCGGCCGGGGTTGTCGACCCGGCGATGGTTCGCACCCGCACGCGATCTTCGTGAACCCTTGACAACGTGCGCGCTTATTTTCATACGATTTGAATATGCGGGCTGCGGAGGCGACCACGATGGACATGGCGGTCACAAGTTCGCCCGCGTTCACCGCCGAGGACGTTGCGCGCTTCCACGCCAAGGGCTGGTGGATTGACTCCACGATCTCGGATGCCGTGCGCGCCAACGCCGCTCGCACCCCGGACCGTACCGCGTACGTGGATCACCCGGACCGGGTCCTGACATGGAATGAATTCGATACCGCAGCAACCGCTTTGGCCGGCCAGCTGACCGGTGCGGGCGTCCGCCCCGGGGATCGCATCGCCGTCTGGCATGGCGACACCACGGCCATCCACGTGCTGTTCGTCGCGATCGAGCGATGTGGCGCGGTGGTGGTGGGTGTCGGCGCACGCGCCGGCGCTCGCGAAGTGACGACCATTCTGCGGAGCGCCGAACCCCGACTGCTGATCACCGATCCCCCGCGCGAGACTCAGGCCCAGACCGTGGCCGCCAGCATCGGCTGTCCGCTACTGACCTTGGACGAACTGTCCGTGGGCACCGACACCGCGGACCTGAGTCCCAAAGTTCAACTGGGTCCCGACGACGTCTTCCTCATCAACTCGACGTCGGGCACCACCGGGCTACCGAAATGCGTCGTACACACCCAGAACCGTTGGCACTACTTCCATCAGCAGGCGGTCGCCAACGGCCTGCTGACATCCGACGACGTGTTCCTGCCGGTCATCCCCACCCCGTTCGGCTTCGGACTGTGGACCACCCACATCACGCCGATCCTGTTGGGCACCACCACCGTCCTGCTGGACCGGTTCACCGTCGCCGCGGCGTGCGCGGCCATCGAACAGCACAAGGTCACCGTGTTGTGTTGCGTCAGTACTCAATTGACCATGATCATG
The DNA here is from genome assembly GCF_046250085.1 of Mycobacterium sp. SMC-16. Lineage (NCBI taxonomy): Bacteria > Bacillati > Actinomycetota > Actinomycetes > Mycobacteriales > Mycobacteriaceae > Mycobacterium > Mycobacterium sp. SMC-16. Next base: position 1,619,433 of record NZ_CP176427.1, on the reverse strand, counting down.
GCCGACCCGGTGGCCCGCGACTACGACCTGAGCTCACTGCGGGTGGTGTTCACCGGCGGCGAGGCCCTGCCCTACCGACCCGCGTACGAGTTCGAAAAGCTGACCGGTGCAACGATCCTGCAGTTCTACGGCTCCAACGAGACGGGCCTGCTCAGTGGCACGACGGTGCACGACTCGCTGGAGCACCGGCTGCGTACCGGCGGCCGGATCGTCGCCGACATGGCCGTCCGCCTCTTCGACGGTGACACCGACGTCACCGACACCGGCCGGGGTCAGCCCGCCTGTCGCGGGCCGGCCACCAGCCTCGGCTACCTCGGTGGCACCGACCACGACAAGCTGTTCACCGCCGACGGCTGGATGCGGATGGGCGACATCTGCGAAATCGACACCGACGGCTATCTGAGAGTGACGGGCCGGACGTCCGACTTCATCGTGCGCGGCGGCAAGAACATCAGCGCGGCCCAGGTCGAGGACATCGTCATGACGCACCCGGCGGTCGGCCTGGCCGCGGCGGTGGCCATGCCTGACCCGGTCTTCGGCGAGAAGGTCTGCGTCTACGTCGAACTGATCGGCTCGGCGACGCTGGCGCTCGACGAACTGTGCACACACCTGCTCGCCCAGAACGTTTCGAAGGAACTACTGCCCGAGCGGCTCATCGTGGTCGACGAGCTACCCCGATCCTCGGGCGGCAAGGTCGCCAAAGGCCAACTGCGCGAGGATATTCGAGCCCGGACGGGAGACGGACATGACCGCAGCTGAAAAGCCCCGCCGCGGCGGCCTTGAAGTCTGGGCGCCGTCGGTGACGCCGCCGATCGGCGTCGACCTCACCGACGAGCAGGCCATGGCCATCGCGTTCCGGCACCTCGCGACCATCGGCTTCGCCGAGAATCTGGCCGGGCACATCACCTTTCAGCCCGATGGCCAGACCGACATGTACGTCAACCCGTGGGGCCTGTGGTGGCAGGAGGTCACCGCCTCCGACATCTGCGTCGTCGACGAGGACGCCCGCGTGCAGCGAGGCCGCTGGGACGTCACGCCGGCCATCCACATCCACACCGAGCTGCATCGCGCCCGCCCCGACGCGCGCGTGGTGATCCACAACCACCCCTACTACGTGTGCGTGCTGGCGGCGTTGGGCCGGCTGCCGGAGTTGGTGCATCAGACCGGATCACTGTTCCTGGACGACCTCTGCCTCGTCGAGGAATACGACGGCGAGGTCGACAGTCCTTCCCGCGCAGCCGAATTGGCGGCCCGGATTGGCGCGGCGAACACGACCATCCTGGCCAACCACGGCGTCATCGCCACCGGCCGCAACCTGGCCGAGGCGGTGTACCGTGCCGCCTCGATCGAGCGGGTCTGCAAGCTGGCCTACGACGTCTTGCTGACGGGCCTGAAGCCGAGCGAGATGAAGTGGTCCGACATGGTCGGCATGAAGTCCTCCTTGATCGAGCGCGCGGCCGAAGTGTACTGGGCCGGCGCTGCCCGCATGACCATCAAATCCGATCCGTCCGTTCTGCAGTAAAGGCGTTGGTACGACATGGAATCCATTGACGATCTGGCCACCAACCTGGACTTCACGGTCGCCAAGACGGGCGCGGACCGCACCGTCACGCTGCTGCCCGACCCGCCGCGTGCCCCGCGCCGGTACACCGTGATCTCGGTCGACGACCACATCGTCGAGCCGCCCGACACCTTCACCGGGCGGCTGCCCAGCAAGTTCGCCGACCGGGCGCCACGCGTCGTCGACACCGACAACGGTGGCCAGACCTGGATTTACGACGGCAAAGAGCTGCCCAACGTCGGGTTCAACGCCGTCGTCGGCCGCCCGGTGTCCGAGTACGGCTTCGAACCGGTCCGCTTCGACGAGATGCGCCGCGGCGCTTGGGACATCCACGAACGTGTGCGCGACATGGACCTCAACGGGGTGTACGCGTCGCTGAACTTCCCGTCGTTCCTGCCCGGTTTCGCCGGCCAGCGCCTGCAGCAGGTCACCACCGACCGCGACCTGGCGATGGCCTCGGTACGGGCCTGGAACGACTGGCACTTCGATGTGTGGGCCGGCTCGTACCCGGACCGGATCATCCCGTGCCAGCTGCCGTGGCTGCTGGACCCCGAAGTCGGCGCCAAGATGATCTACGAGAACGCTGAACGTGGTTTCCACGCCATGACTTTCAGTGAGAACCCGGCGATGCTGGGCCTGCCGACCATCCACTCGGGCTACTGGGATCCCATGATGGCGGCGTGCGCCGAGACCGGCACGGTCGTCAACCTGCACATCGGGTCGTCGGGCTCCTCGCCCTCCACCACCCCGGACGCGCCGCCGGACGTGCAGGGCGTGCTGTTCTTCGCCTACGCCATCTCAGCGGCCGTCGACTGGCTGTATTCCGGTCTGCCCAGCCGGTTCCCGGAGCTCAAGATCTGCCTGTCCGAGGGCGGCATCGGCTGGGTCGCCGGACTGCTGGACCGGCTGGACCACATGCTCAGCTACCACTCGATGTACGGCACGTGGGAGCGGCTGGGCGAAAAGCTCACTCCGGCGGAGGTTTTCACCCGCAACTTCTGGTTCTGTGCGGTCGAGGATCAGTCATCATTCGTGCAGCGGGACCGCATCGGTGTCGACAACATCATGCTCGAGGCCGACTACCCGCACTGCGATTCGACGTGGCCGCACACGCAGGCGACCATCCACGAGGAGATCGGCGACCTGCCCGCCGACGCCATTCGAAAGATCACCTGGGAGAACGCCTCTCGGCTCTACCAGCACCCGGTGCCGGAGTCGGTTCAGGCCGATCCCGAGTCGTTCTGACCCAGCGCGCCGAGCAGCAGCGCCTCTGAGATCGCGGCCTTCTCCAGTACGCCCAGGTGCAGGCTCTCGTTGATGCTGTGCGCCTGCGTGCCGGGATCTTCCACGCCGGTCACCAGAATCGTTGCCTCGGGGAAGGTCTCGGCGAACTCGGCAATGAACGGGATGGACCCGCCCATCCCCATGTCGACCGGCGCGACACCCCAGGCTGTAGTGAACGCCGACCGGGCCGCGTCGTACACCGGTCCGCTGGCGTCGATGGCATACGGCTGGCCGACGTCGCCCGGCGTCACGGTGACCTTGGCACCCCACGGCGCGTGGCTCTCGAGGTGGCGGGTCAGGGCGGCCAGATGCGCCAACGCGTCCCCGCCCGGGGCGACACGCATGCTGACCTTGGCCCGCGCCCGCGGAATCAGCGTGTTCGACGCCTTGGCGATCGATGTGGTGTCGATGCCGATGACGGTGATGGCCGGCTTGGCCCAAAGTCGTTGCACCACAGAGCCGGAGCCGATCTGCTGCACTCCGTCGAGCATGCCGGTCTCGGCCGCGACCCACTCGGGCCCGCGGTCGACGTCGGCGGCGGTGCCCTCGTAGAGACCCTCGACCGCGACGTTGCCGTCGTCGTCGTGCAATGTGGCCAGCAATCGCACCAAAGCGCTCAGCGCGTCGGGCACCACGCCGCCCCAGATGCCGGAGTGCAGCCCGTGGTCCAGAGTCGCCACCTCGACGACGCAGTCGACCAGGCCGCGCAATGACACCGTCAGCGCCGGCATCTCGGTGCTCCAGTTGTCCGAATCGGCGATGACGATGACGTCGGCGGCCAGCAGCTCCTTGTGCGCGCTCAGCAGGGCGCCAAGAGAAGGCGAGCCCGATTCCTCTTCGCCCTCAACGAAAACCGTCACGCCGACGGGCGGGTTGCCGCCATGGGCCCGCATGGCGGCCAGGTGCACAGCGATGCCGGCCTTGTCGTCGGCGCTGCCCCGGCCGTAGAGCCGTCCGTCGCGCTCGGTCGGTTCGAAGGGTTCCGAGTCCCACTGCGCGGCGTCGCCCTCGGGCTGCACGTCGTGGTGCGCGTACAGCAGCACGGTCGGAGCGCCTTCAGGTGCGGGATGACGGGCGATGATGGCCGGCGCCCCGCCCTCCTGGACGATGTGCACCTCGCCGAAGCCCGCGTCGGACAACAGCTTTGCGGTCAGCGCGGCGCTGCGGTGCACCTCGGCGTGCCGGGCCGGATCGGCCCAGACGGACTGGATACGGACCAGGTCCTCCAGGTCGGCACGCACCGACGGCAGGACGTCCCGCACACGTTCGACAAGATCAGCCATGCCGTCGAGCGTAGTGCGCCGGCCGTCTGCCCGGCGTATCGTCACCGCATGCCGTCGATGGGACATCTGCTGGCGTTCGGGTTGATCTCGCTGCTGGTCATCGTGATCCCCGGGCCGAGTGTTCTGTTCACCGTCGGCCGGGCGCTGACCGTCGGCCGTCGCCAGGCGTTGTTGACCGTGGCGGGTAACGCGATGGGCGCCTACGTCCAGATCCTTGCGGTGGCCCTGGGTGCCGGTGCCCTCATCCTGGCCTCGTCGCTCGCGTTCAGCGTCATCAAGTTCGTCGGCGCGGCGTACCTGATCTACCTTGGCGTCCAAGCCATCCGGCATCGACATGGCCTCGGCGAGGTGCTCACCGGCGACGCGTCCGCCAAGCGGCCGAGCCGGGTTCTGGCCGACGGTTTCATCGTCGGGATGACCAATCCCAAGACCATCGTGTTCTTCGTCGCGGCGCTGCCGCAGGTGGTCGACACCGCCGCGGGCAACGTGGCGGCCCAGATGCTCATGTTGGGTGTCGTGTTCCTGGCCATTGCCGTGGTCTCGGACAGCGTGTGGGCGCTGGCGGCCGGACTTGCCCGGGACTGGTTCGCGCAGTCCCCGCGCCGCTTCGCCGCCATCGGTGGCGCCGGCGGGCTGGCCATGGTCGGCCTGGGTGTCAGCCTTGCCGTCACCGGCCGCAAAGACTGAACAGACGTCAGTGCCCCCGACACCGAAGTGTCGGGGGCATCAACGTCTGAAAAACTAGTCCTGCTCGAGGACCGCGACCGCGGCCGCGGTGTCGCCTTCGTGGGTCAGCGACACGTGGATGGCCACGCCCTTGAGGTGTTCGGCGATCTCGCCGGACAGCCGAACCTTGGGCCGGCCCCACATGTCGGTGACGACCTCGATGTCGCGGTGGATGCCCTCGGGCAGCACCGGACGCTTCGAGAACCGCGAGCCCGACCACGCCTTGATCACGGCCTCCTTGGCCGCCCAGCGGGCCGCCAGGTGCCGTGCCGCCGACGAACTCTTGTCGGCGGCGTCACGGCGCTCACCTGGGGTGAACGTCTCCGCGAAGACGGTGCCCGGCTGGTCGACCTGTTCGGCGAAATCCGGAATCGAGACCAGGTCGATGCCCACACCCAGGATGCTCATGGGCAACAACCTAGCGGACCCAATCCCGATACCTCAGAAGGCCTCACGACCGGGCGTACCAACCGTCTTCACCGAGGCGCGCATCGGCGTCGAGCAGCATGTCGGCTTCCTGACGCTTCTCCGGCGCATCGTTGCTGAAGCGACGGTCGGCCGGCTTCTCGTACAGTGCACGCCCACCGGCGATGGCCGACGCCAACCGGTGCTGACCGGCCAGGACCCGCTCACCGGCACGGCGCAGGTAGTCCTCACGCTCGGCCGGATCGAGGGCCGCCACCAGCGCCTGCGGGTGGACCAGAGCGATGAGGCCCGACACGTGACCGAAGCCGAGGCTGGTCACCAGACCGGCCTTGATCGGCAGGCGGTCGCCGAACTTCAGCGTCTCGCGGACCCACACGAAGTGCTGTGCGTTGGACAGCTCGTCGTCGACGCAGTCCAGGCTGCGGTTCGGCGGGATGACGCCGTCGCGCAGAATCTGGCACAGACCCAGCATCTGGAACGCCGCGGCGCCACCCTTGCTGTGTCCGGTCAGGCTCTTCTGGCTGACGATGAACAGCGGGTTGCCCGGGGACCGGCCCATCGAGGCGGCGAGCCGCTCGTGCAGCTCGGTCTCGTTGGGGTCGTTGGCCAGCGTCGAGGTGTCGTGCTTGGAGATCACCGCGATGTCGTCCGGGGTGACGCCGAGCTTGGCCAGGTCGCGCACCAGCTGCGACTGACGTCCACCGCGGCCGGCACCGAGGGCACCCAGGCCCGGGGCCGGGATCGAGGTGTGCACACCGTCGGCGAACGACGACACGTAGGCGACGACGGCCTGGATGGGCAGGCCCATCTTCACCGCGAGGTCACCGCGGGCCAGCAGGACGGTGCCACCGCCCTGGCCTTCGACGAAGCCGAGACGACGACGGTCGTTGGCGCGCGAGAACTTCGAGTCGCTGATGCCGCGGGCCCGCATCATCGCGGTCTCGGCGGTGGCCGACATGTCGCCGAAGCCGATGATGGCTTCCAGCGTCAGGTCGTCGTAACCACCGGCGACCACGAATTCGGCCTTGCCCAAACGGATCTTGTCGACACCTTCTTCGACCGACACCGCCGCGGTGGCGCACGCACCGACCGGGTGGATCATCGCGCCGTAGCTACCGATGTACGACTGCACGACGTGACCGGCGAAGACGTTCGGCAGGACTTCCTGCAGGATGTCGTTCGGCTTGTTCCGGCCCAGCAGGTTGCCGTGGTACATGGTCTGCATCGAGGTCATGCCACCCATACCGGTGCCCTGCGTGGAGGCCACGAGGCTCGGGTGCACCCAGCGCATCAGCTCTTCCGGCGAGAAGCCGGCCGACAGGAACGCGTCCACCGTGGTGACCAGGTTCCACAGCGCCAGGCGGTCGATCGAGCTGGCCATGTCCGGCGTGACGCCGTAGACCTGCGGGTCGAAGCCGGTCGGCACCTGGGCGCCGACGGTCCGCGACAGCTTGACCTTGCGCGGCACGCGAATCTCGGTACCGGCCTTGCGGGTGACCTGCCAGTCGCTGCTGTCCGGCACCGGCGCGATGACGGTGTGTTCCGGATCGAACTGGAGGAACGCCCGGGCGTCGGCCTCGGCGGACACGACGAAGGAGAAGTCCTTGTCGAGGAACACCGAAACCAGCAGCGGCGCAGCGTGATCGGGGTCGATCGCGCCGTCGTCCACCCACTCGCGGATGCCGACGCGCTCGAGCACCGTCTCGTGGTAGCGCTCGACCAGCTCGGACTCGTCGACCAGTTCACCGGTGTTGGTGTCGTACCAGCCCGGCTTCGGGTCGTCTTCCCACTTGACCAGACCGGTGGTCCAGGCCAGCTCGAGGACGCCCGCGGCCGACAGCTCGCCGGAAACCTCCATCTCGAAGCGGGTGCGCGACGAGCCGTACGGGCCGAGTTCGGCACCGGATACCAGCACGACCATGTCGGCCGGGTCGATGTCCAGGTCGGCCCACTCCGGAGCCGGCGCGGCCTGGTAGCCCCGCGGCGGCGACGGCAGCGCCGAGATGGTGCCTTCGAGGTCTTCCTCGTCGACAGCAGCCTCGGCCACCATCTCCTCGCGGGCCTTGGCGGCCAGCTCGGCCATGTCGAGCTCGATGTCGCCGAGGCCACCGGTCAGGTCGACCTGGATGGGCTCACGGGCGGCCGACACCTTGGCGTCGATGCTGCACAGGTTCAGCAGCATGGCGGCCATCTCGTCGGTGGTGTACGTGATGACACCGGCTTCCTCGACGGCACCCACGATGGCGTCGTTGTGACCCATCAGGCCGGTGCCCTTGGTCCAGCCGATCAGCGCGTGCGCCAGCGAAACTCGTTGCGACCACGAGGTTTCCGCCTTCCAGCGGGCGACGACCGCGTCGAGCGCGGCCTTCGACTCGCCGTAGGCGCCGTCGCCACCGAACATGCCGCGGTTCGGGGAACCGGGCAGCACGACGTGCAGTCGCGACGCGATGTCACGCTCGGAGCCGATGTGCGAGAGCCCACCGATGAGCCGCTGCACGGCCCACAGCAGGACCTTCATCTCCATCTCGGCGCGGGCGCCGGCCTCGGACAGGTCCCCGGCGACGCGCGGTGCGGCGAACGGGAACAGCAGCGTCGGGGTCTGCGCGTCCTTGAGGTGAATGGCCTTGGGGCCCAGGTTCTCGACCTGCTCGTTGCCGACCCACTCGACCAGCGCGTCAATGTCGCTGTAGGAGGCCATGTTTGCGGGCACGACCCACAGCTGGGCGCCGAAGCGGGCGTTGTCCCGGTACAGCGTCCGGTAGAACGCCAACCGGTCGTCGTCCAGCTTGGACGTGGTCGCGATGACCGACGCGCCACCGGCGAGCAGCTGGCCCACCACGGCCGACGCGATCGAGCCCTTGGAGGCACCCGTGACGACCGCGACCTCGTTGGCGTAGCGGCCCTTCTCCGGGTTCTCCGCACCGGCGGCGGCGCGGCCGTACAGCGCGGCGTGGAGGGTGCGGCCGGAGGCGAGCGCCTTGCCCTGCCACCAGCTGGCCTGCGTGGCCACGACATGTCCGGCGCCTTCGAAGCTCTCGGAGAGCTTGGCCCAGTCGGCGTTGACGTCGTCCTCGTCGAGCAGCCAGATGCGCGCCAGGTCCTCACGGGCGCTGGCCCAGCGGTCGTCGAACAGCACGGCCTTGCGGCCGTCGAACGACGGAGCCACCAAACGCGGCCAGTCCGAACCCAATTCGGCGGTCACGAGGTCGATCAGCTCGGAGTCGGTGGCGTCCGGCACCGAGACCGGGGCCTGCAGACCCAGCTCACCCAGGATCAACCGGGCGGCGCCGGCCAGCACACCGTTGGGGCCGGTGACCTTCTCGGCGAACTCGTTGAGCGCGGCGGAGTCGACCACACCGCCACCGGCACCGCCGGCGGACGGCAGCGACACCGCGATGCCCTTACGGGCGCCCACCGCGGTGACCGCGGCGTCGATGACCTTGTCGACGGCGTTGGCGTCGGCCAATGCACCCGAGTGCAGGCCGCCCATCTCGCCGCCACGGACGCTGCTGCCCTCACGGGTGCCCAGCGCGACCTCGGCGGTGACGTGCTTGGCCCAGCCGGGGCCCAGTTCCCAGGCCTTGCTGACGCGCTCGGCGATGTACGCCGGACGCTTGCCCGAGGGGCCGAGCACCGTGCGCAGCTGGTCGTTGATCGCGTCGGAGAGGACGGGACCGAACGGCTTGTAGGTACGGGCCAGCTTCGTGACCTGTCCCTTCAGACCGGCCAGGTCGGCTTCCGCGGCACCGTCGATGGCGCCGAGGTTCAGCTCCGAACCCAGGTCGACGAGCAGCTGGTTGCGTCGCGACGACGCACCGTCGGTGATGGACTCGATGGAGTCCAGCGGCTCGATCTGGTCGATGCGCATCTTCGCCGACAGCGCGATGAGCGCCATGGTGGCGTCAGCGGCGTCGTAGGTGATGTCGTCCGGACGCGGACCACCGGCGGGCGCCGCGGGAGCGGCGGCCGGAACCGGTGCTGCCGCAACGGCTTCCGCCGGGGCTTCGGCAGCGGCGGCCGGCGCGGCCGGGGCGTCGTCCTCGGGCTCCGGGTCGGTGTCGGTCGCGAACAGCACCGCGGCGTCGCGCTCGACGTTGAGCACCTCAGTGGTGTTGTGCGAGTACTCCGGGAGCTTCAACGTGTTGGTGGCGAGGCCGGCAACCGTCGGCATGGTCTTCACACCGACCTCGACGAACCGCTCGACCCCGAGGCCGCCGGCGGCTTCCTCGATGAACAGCAGGTCCTGCGTCTCGATCCAGCGGACCGGGCTGGCGAACTGCCAGGCCAGCAGCTCGATGACGGTCTTGCGCATCAGCTCGGACGGGTTGTCCCGGCGCCAGGTGTCGTAGTCGGCGAGGATTTCGTCGAGCGGCTCGGCCGGCACCAGGTCGCGGATCTCCTGGATGAAGTCCTTGTCCAGCGTGAAGGGCCGCGGCACCAGGTTCGGGATGTACTTGCCGACCAGCAGCTCCGGGTCCTGCCCGTGCGGCATGACGCGGTCCAGCGCGCGGCGGAAGTCGGCGACGCCGACCCGCAGCACCTCGGAGTGGAACGGCACGTCGATACCGGGCACGAGGATGAACGACCGCTTGCCACCGGTGATTTCGCGGCGACGCTCGATCTCGGCCTCCAGGGCCTCGAGGCCGCGGACGGTGCCGGCGATGGCGTACTGCGAGCCACGCAGGTTGAAGTTCACGATCTGCAGGAACTCGCCGGTCTCCTCGGCGATACCCGCGACGAAGTCGGTGACGTCGTTGTCGTCCAGGTCGATCTGCGACGGCCGGATGGCGGCCAGGCGGTAATCGGACCGGCCCTTGGCGTCACGCGGGACGATGTCGTGCATCTTGCTGCCGCGGTGGAACACGACCTCGAGCAGTGCCTCGAGCTCGTAGACGCCGGACACGCAGGCCAGCGCGGTGTACTCACCGACGGAGTGGCCGCAGGCGATGGCGCCCTCGACGAACGCACCCTGCTCGCGCATCTCGGCCACCTGGGCGGCCGCGACGGTGGCCATGGCCACCTGGGTGAACTGCGTCAGGAACAGCACGCCGTCCGGGTGGTGGTAGTGCACGCCGCTGGCGATGATGCTGGTCGGGTTGTCCCGGACCACGTGCAACACCGAGAAGCCCAGGGTCTCGCGGGTGAACTTGTCCGCGGAGTCCCAGATCTTGCGGGCGGCCTTGGAGCGGGCCCGGACCTCCATGCCCATGCCCTTGTGCTGGATGCCCTGACCCGGGAAGGCGTAGACCGTCTTGGGCGCGGCCAGTTGAGCCGTCGCGGCCATCACCAGGTCGCCGCCGACCTTCGCGGTGACCTCGATGATCTCGGCGCCGCGGTCGATGCCGACGCGGTCGACGCGGAACTCGATCTCGTCGCCCGGCAGCACCATGCCCAGGAAGCGCGAGGTCCAGCCGACCAGGCGGGCCGGCGGGGTGGCGCGGCCGTCGGTGGCGGTGACCACGTGCTGCGCGGCGGCGGACAGCCACATGCCGTGCACGATGGGCGATTTCAGGCCGGCCAGCAGCGCGGCGGCGCGGTCGGTGTGGATCGGGTTGTGGTCACCCGACACCACGGCGAAGGCGCTCATGTCGACCGGCGCGGTGACGGTGACGTCGCGACGACGACGGCGCGGGGTCTCGGTGGCGTTGTCGGTGATGGCACCGCCGGCGCGGACCGGGTCGGTCAGCTCGGCGGCACCGCTGCGGCCACGGATCGCGAAGCGCTCTTCGAGGCGGGCCAGCTCGGTGCCCTCGGCGTCGGTGATGCTCACCGAAACCGGGACGACACGGCCGACCTCGGTGTCGACAGCGGCGGAAGCCGTTGCGGTGACGGTCAATTCGGCACGCTCGGCCGGCATCGGGGCGAGCAGGTGCGCGGCGTGGTCCAGGTGGACCAGGCTCAGCAGGCCTTCGACGACCGGGATGCCGTCGTCGGTGACGGCCGCGCCGATGACCGAGAACACGGCCGGCCAGCAGCGGCCGACGAGCGCGTCGGGCACCAGGGTCAGGCCCGGCGCCAGCGGGGCGCCGAAGGTGGCGGTGACGCCGGTGTGGTCGGCGACCTCTTCGGGGTCCCAGTCGGCGGTGACGGTGGCGACGTTGTCGGTGACGACCGGCAGGGCGTCGACGCCGTCGGCGCCGGCGGCGATGGCGAGCACGGCGCGCATGGCGGCCGAGGCGTCCTCGGTGGTGACGACGGGCATGCCGCCGTTGACGGTGGCGGTCGGCAGCGTGAAGCGGATCGCGATCCAGATGTCCGAAAGCGGGACGTTCAGGACCACGCCGTCACCGTCGAGCTCCAGCCGGGAACCGGTGGACGGGTGTGTGGCCGAACGGTTTTCGTTGACCTGCCACTCGCTCGGGGCGCCGATGCGGTGCACCGGGTTGATGGCGGTGCGGCCGGCCCACAGCACGTCGGGCGAGTCGAGGACGACGGCCAGCGGGCCGGTGATGTCGGCGCGGGCCTGGCGGCGGGACACGACCGGAACCGGCTTGACGCCGGCGGCCAGCACCTCGTCGATGGCGGCCTGCTCGAAGCGGTCCAGCAGCTCGCCGACGGGCTCGTCGACGCGGGTGATGCCGGCGACGGCAGCGGTGCCGGGGATGACGCAGACCTGGTCGGCGTCATAGCGGGCGTCATGGGCCTGCCACAGCGAGTCGCTGCGCCACCAGCGGCGCACGTCCTTGTCGATGACCGGGACGAAGTTGACGGGCTTGCCCAGCGTCTTGCACAGGGTGATGAAGAACGGGACGTCCGCCGGGTGCAGGCGCAGGGTCTCGGCCTCGGGGTACCGGGCCAGCAGCTCGGCGATGGCGCGCTGCGGATCTTCAAGCAGCGCTTCGCCTTCCGCGGTGGCCGGGAACAGCGTGTCGATGCGGCCGGCGTCGGCCGGGTTCAGGCGGGCCTCGGCGCGCTGCAGCATCTCTTCGAAGCGGTCGCGCCAGGTGACGTCGAGCCACGGCGAGTTGTCGCGCTTGGTGTCGGCGGTGCTGCTGCCGTCGCCGATCGCGAGCTCGACGTAGCGCTGCAGCCACTGCTGGTAGGTCATGTCCGCGACGTCACCGAAGTACGGCTTGGCGGTGTTGGCCATGGCGGCGATGATCTCGTCGCGGCGCTCGGCGACGGCGTCGGCGTCACCGGCGACCTCGTCGAGCAGGCGGCCGCAACGCGACGCGGTGTTGTCGATCTCGTGGATGTCCGCGCCCAGCTGGCTACGGCCGGAAGCCATGCCGCCCTGGGCCTTACCGGCGCCGACCCAGTGATCGGTGCCCTTGGTGTCGACCAGGAGCTGCTTGACCTGAGGCGAGGTGGTGGCCTCGAGGGTGGCCATGGCGGCGGTGCCGACCAGGATGCCGTCGACCGGCATCAGCGGGAAGCCGTAGGTCTCGGCCCAGCGGCCGGACAGGTACTCGGCGGCGCGCTCGGGCGTGCCGATGCCACCACCGACGCAGATGGTCAGGTTGGCCTGCTTGCGCAGGTCCGAGTAGGTGCTGACGAGCAGGTCGTCGAGGTCCTCCCACGAGTGGTGGCCACCGGCGCGGCCGCCCTCGACGTGAACGATGATCTCGCGGTCCGGGACCTCTTCGGCGATCTTGATGACCGACTTGATCTGGTCGACGGTGCCCGGCTTGAACACCACGTTGGTGATGCCGATCTCGTGCAGTTCCTCGATCAGCGCGACGGCCTCGTCGAGCTCGGGGATACCAGCGGTGACGATGACACCGTCGATCGGGGCGCCCGACTGGCGCGCCTTCTGCACGATGCGCTTGCCGCCCAGCTGCAGCTTCCACAGGTACGGGTCCAGGAACAGCGAGTTGAACTGGATGGCGCGGCCCGGCTCGAGCAGCTGCGTCAGCTCGGCGACGCGGTTCTCGAAGATCTCCTCGGTGACCTGACCGCCACCGGCCAGCTCGGCCCAGTGGCCGGCGTTGGCGGCCGCGGCGACGATCTTGGCGTCGACGGTCGTCGGGGTCATACCGGCCAGCAGGATCGGCGAACGGCCGGTCAGGCGGGTGAACTTGGTGGACAGCTTGACATCGCCGTTGGGCAGCTCGACAGCGGTCGGCGCGAAGCTGGACCACGCGGGCTGCACGACCGGTGCGGCACCGACGGTGAACAGCGAACGCTGGCCGGCGCGGGTCGCGGCGGGCACGATGCCGATGCCGAGGCCGCGGATGATCGGCGAGGTCAGGCGGGTGACGGTGTCACTCGGGCCGAGGTCGATGATCCAGCGGGCACCGGCGTCGTGCATGCGCTCGACCTCGGCGACCCAGTCGATGGGCTTGACGAAGATGGCTTCGGTCATGGCGTGGGCCAGCTCGGTGTCGATACCGCACTTGGCGGCCCAGCGGTCGACGACCTCGATGCCGTCGGCCAGGCGCGGGGTGTGGAAGCCGACCTCGACCTGCACGCCCTGGAAGACGGGGCTGAAGACGGCGCCGCCGCGCAGCTTGTTCTTGCGCTCGGCCTCGTCCTTCTCGGTGATCTTGCTGCAGTACAGCTCGAAGCGGGCCAGCTGCTCCGGGGTTCCGGTGATGACGACGCTGCGACGGCCGTTGCGGATCGACAGGACCGGCGGCAGGACGGTGCGGACGTCCTTGGAGAAGTCTTCGAGCAGTTCGGCGATGCGCTCGGGGTCGACGTTGGTGACCGACACCATCGGCGACTTGTCGCCACGGCCGACCATGCCGCGGCGGCGCGACACGAGCGAGCCGGCGGCGCCGATGAGCTGCAGGAGGGCGAGGAGTTCGGCGTCGCGGGTGCCGTTGGCCTTGAGGGCCTCGGCGGCGATGATGCCCTGCGAGTGTCCGGCGACCGCGACCGGCGGGGTGCCGGCCAGGTCCAGGCCCTGACGCTGCACGGCGCGGATGGCGGCCATCTGGGCCAGCAGGATGCCGGGGCCGGAGATGGCGGCGGTGGTCAGCTGCTTGGCCGAGGGCAGCGGCTCGTCGGCGGCGAGGGCGCGCACCCACTGCATGGGCTCGAAGCCGATGGGCCGCACGACGACGAGCTCGCGCGCGACGGGCTCGAGCAGCAGGGCCGCTTCGCCGACGATCTCGCTGAGCTCGGATTCGATGCCGGCCGAGCTGACGAGCTCCTCGAGGTTCTCCAGCCAGGAGGCACCCTGGCCACCGAACGCGACGGCATAGGGTTCGCCGGCATTGAGCAGGTCTACGAGAGCATGCGCGCTCGCCGCCACCGCCTCGGTGTTGCCACTGGTCACATTGCGGTGCTCGTTGATCGTCATGCGTCCCTCTCGTCGTTGCCGCGCGAACCGGTCAGGTGCTTGGTCTTGGTAGTCGGCCCTGGGGCAACGCGATGCGACGTCGGATCACGTGAGGCCCGTGCTACGTCTGGCTCCCGATTTTTCGGGTGCCTGAGAGCCGGGCCGACTGCACTAAGAGTGTCATAAGATTCGCGGCGTTTTTCGGCCGGAAATGGTTACCAACGAGTTCTACGGATCGGTAACCACCTACGCGGGTAACACCGCGTCGTGGGACTGCCCGTACCCAACAGGACAAACGTCCTGTTGGCGGCTGGTTACGGTCGAGTAGTAACAACATCGCTGATCAAAGCGGTATTGTTATCAAATCGTGACCATGCTTGTGACGGTGCCGAACCTTACTAATGAGTAGGAAAAGACCCGTTCCAGAAAACACTCGACAATGACGGTCTGTGTGTCTATACGGGCGGTAAGTTACCGCGCCGCCATTTGCTGCGGTTTCATCTCGTTTTCTTAGAGCCGGCCGCCAGCTAACTACTGAGCAGTAATATGCGCGGCCGTCAGTCCCACTGCCCGAAGCGCGGCTTGAGGATGTGGTTGATGTCGACGCCGACTCCCCCGACGTGCCGCTTGTCGATCTCCACCTGATGCAGTGCCGCCGCCGGATGCGCGGCCCCACCGGGCGAGCCCCAGTTGTGCTGCCAGAAGTACGAACCCAAGCCGTCCTGCACCGCCCACTCGATGGTCTTGGAGTTGGCGTACACCCCGACCCGCTGGTGGCCCAGCACCGATTCCCAGCCGCGCAGATAAGGGGCAACCTGCGCCTTGTACTGGGCCGGAGTCGGATCGTCGTCGATGGACGCGTAGATCGGCGCCCCGACCGGACCACCCGCCGCGGTGTGCAACGCGAACCCGCGCTGCGCATGCTGCACGCCGGCGGCGTGGCCGCCCAGCCAGTCGGCCGTGGATTCCTTCCCGTACTGGTAACAGGAGACGATCTTCAGGCCGCCCTTGTAGAGGTCGCGCGCTTCCGGCAGCTCGATGGGCTTGCCCAGCATCCACGCCCCGCCGGGCCGCCGGTCCGAGACATACCGGATGGCGCCGAGCGCCCCGGCCGACCGGATATCGGCGGCGCTGAGCACCCCCGCCGCATAGTCCAGCAACACTCCGTACGGGGCCGCCGAAGCGGTCGTCGCGCCGAGCACCGATTGCAACCCAGCTCCGAGGCCGAGCGCCGCCGGCGCGGCTGCAGCGTATTTCAGCAGGTCACGACGCGAAATTGCCACGCGTCTCAGGATATGACAGCTACCTCTTCCGGCCCGTTAGCCACACCAGTGAGCTCGTGTCCCAGTAGCATCCGCTCGGTGTCGAGACGATCGCATCGCCGTCACGTCTGGCGCGCAACCGCCGCGGCGACGTGCCGGTGCCCGATGATCTCGAATCCGGCCACGCTCACCATCGGCGCCAGGCTGGCCACCAACAGGCAGAGCGCCATCGGCACCCCGACGCCGGCCAGCACCACCGTCGCGATCAGGACGACGGCGGTCAGCACCACCAGCAGCACGTGCAGGGCGTCCACCGAGCGCAGCATCAGCGCGTACAGCACGTAGACCAACGCGATGTAGATGCCGACCGGGATGACCACGCTCAGGACAGTGGCCACCGAACCCAACACTGATTTGTGCTGGATGAAGTACGCGGCGGTGTGCAGGCCCGCGCCGGTCGCGACGATGGCGCCGTACACCGGCATGTGCGAATACCCGAACCAGAATCCCCGCTCGCGGTGCAAGTGCAGCGCATCGGCCGACGGCACCATGAAGTACACCCACCACATGCCGAAGGTCAGGGCCGTGCCCGCGATGGCCAGCAGTACCGCGTCCCACGACCAACCGTGCTCGCCGACGACCGCAGACAGCGAGGCCACCGTCCCGACCACACCCTCGCCGAGCGCGATGATGGCCAGCAGTCCGTAGCGCTCGGCGATGTGATGGGCATGCCACGGGGTTCCGCCGCACTTGGTCTCGGCGATCATCGGGCCGCCCAGTTCGATACATGCCAGCAGCACCCACGCGCCCAGGGTCACCGGCACACTCGTCGGCAGGAACACGGTCCCGACCCAGCCCACCTGGACCACCGCGACGATCCAGACGTACGTCATCGCTGCCGCGCGCCGTGACGGATCTTGCTTCGCGGCGCGTAACCACTGGCCCACCAAGGCAATTCGCATCACCACGTAGCCGGCGACAAGCACCGCGTTGTCGACATGGTGGCCGTGCTCGATCGAGGCGTAGAACGCGGGCAGGCCGAGTGCCAGGACCAGGACGCCGACCATCTCGACCATCGTCATCAACCGGAACACCCAGTCATCGGTGTCATACGCCGAGGCGAACCAGGTGAAGTTGATCCACGCCAGGCAGATCGCGAAAGTGGAGAACACGAAGCCCGTGATGCCGGCGCCGACGTGGCCTGCCGCCAGCATGTGCGACAGCTCCGACGCCGCCACCCCGAACGCCACGACGAAGGTCAGGTCGAACAGCAGCTCCAGTGGCGTCGCGACGCGGTGCCTTTCGTGCGGATCGCGACCCCGCATCGGCGTCAACCGATGTGCGCGCACCGAACTGTGTGGGTCAGGAGCGTTCTGTTCGGCCCCATCCATGCCGTGGTCCCTTCAGCGAATCCGGGCCCCAGCCGGGCCGCGTCACGGTAAGCCTGCCGCAGATCCCCGCTCCCGTCCCACTACCGTGAAGACGTGTCCGCTCCCCCGATCGCCGTCGGCGTCGTTCTCGCCGCCGGTATCGGATCGCGCGTCGGGGCCGACGGCAACAAGGCCTATCTGCAGTTGGCCGGCCGCAGCATGGTGGCGTGGTCGGTGGCGGCCGTGGCCGCCGGTCCCCAGATCGCCCGCACCATCCTGGTGTTCCGGCGCGGTGAGCGCGACCAGGTCGTGAAGCTCATGGCCGACGAGCTCCCAGGAACCACAGTCGAATTCGTCGAGGGCGGCGACTCCCGGCACGGCTCCGAACACAACGTGCTGAGCTACCTCGCGGCGGACATCGAAGCCGGCGCAGTCGACGTGGTGCTGATCCACGACGCCGCCCGCCCACTGGCCGGTGCCGATTTGATGGACACCGCCGTCACCACGGCGCGGGAGCGGGGCGGTGCCATTCCGGTGCTGCCGTCGGGCGACGTGTTGCGCCTGACGGAGGACGGCCTCAGCGCCATCGACCAGGCGCTGGTTCGGGTGCAGACGCCGCAGGCATTCCGGGCCGCGCCCTTGTGGCAGGCCTACGTCGCCGCGGCCGCCGCCGGTTTCGAAGGCACCGACACGTCGTCGTGTGTGGAGCGCTTCACCGATGTCGAGGTCCACGCGATCGCCGGCTCGGCCCAGAATTTCAAGGTGACGTTCGCACACGACGTGCAGGTTGCCGAGCGCCTGCTCAGTCGGCGCTGACCCGGGAGTCCCGAACCAGACCAGGTGTCCCAGTCGATCCGGCGCCCTACGGCGAACGTGACGACTGACGGTGGCGACACGCGTGCGAATTCCACGGCAACCGTCACACTCGACGCAGGAGGAACCTTGACCAGGTCTCAGCCTCCATCAGTGACGATCGCGTCCAACAGTTGCCGGTCGCGGGCGAGGTCGACGGCGAAGGCGTTGGGGTCGCCGTCGACGGTGCCGACGTTCAGGCCTGCCGAGGTCAGCGCGGCGAGGTCGTCAGGTACGAAGCCGGCCAGTACCGCCGCGGTGTAGCCGCGCGGGTACTGCGCGGTGACGAGTTCCGACCGGTCCACGTTGCCCAGCACGATGCCCCCCGCGGCAACGCTTTTCACGCTGTCGGTCATCGCCAGGACCGGGATGACGACGTCGTGGTTCGGCACTGCCGCCGCCACGCGTGTCGCCAGGTCAGCGGGAGCCAGCGGGTAGCGGACGTCGTGCACCAGGATCGTGTCCCCCTCGGAGGGCAGAGCCGGCGCGGTGTGCACGCGCACATCGCTCAGGCCATGCGCGGCAAGGCATTCCGCTGCCGCGTCGGCCAACTCCTTGGCGGCCACCACCGTCACCGGCGCCACGGCGCGGACCGCACGCACGGCCCGCACCAGGGCCGGCTCACCGGCGATCGGCGCGGTGAAGTCTGCCGGCGCGAGCACTGCGGGCACCGTCACGATCGCCGAAAGAGTCACCGCGCCACCCTATCGCCGGTTGGGCGCTACCCCTGGCCGCTCCGGAGAAATCAGCCGACGTGCGATCACGTCCAGCAGGAATCCCAGCGCTCCGATCACCACGATCACGGCCACCACCTGGTCATAGGCCAGCTGGTCACGGGCATTGAGCACCTGGTAACCCAGTCCCGAACGCACACCGAGCATTTCCGCCGGGACCAGCACCACCCAGGCGATGCCCAGTGCCACGCGCACACCGGTCTGCAGCTGTCCCCGGATGGCCGGCAGCACGACGGCGGTCACGAGCTCCCGCCGCGTGGCGTGGAACGACCGCGCCACATCCAGGTAGCCCGGGTCGACAGCGCGCACGCCGGCGACGGTGTTGATCAACACGGGCCACACGGCGGCCACCGCGATCAGGAAGATCACCGGTTCATTGCCGATGCCGAACACCGCCACGGCGATGGGCGCCCAGGACAGCGGCGAGATCATCCGCACGAACTGGACGAGCGGCGCTGCCGCCCGCTCGGCCGTGGTGCTGAGCCCGAGCAGCAGGCCGGCCGGAATCCCGATGACGACAGCCACCGCGAGGCCAATCAGCAAGCGCCACAGGCTGATCCCGATATCCGGGAGCAGCACGCCCCGGGAGAACAGGTCCACGACCGCGGGCGCCACGCGCTGCGGGGCGGCCTGGCGCAGCAGCGAATGCGGGGCGGACAGTACGGTCGTCGTCAACCACCAGAGACCGACCGCGACGACGACGGCGCCGGCCGGCGGGGCCCAGCGGCGGATCGCCACCGGCGGGTCGATCACCGCGCGGACGGGTGTCGTGGTCATGTCAGCTCCAATTGCTCGGTTCGGGTGTAGCCACCGCTGAGGCCGAAGGCGGCCGGACCGCCATGTGCCTGAATGGAATTGCGGACGAAGGTGTCGTCGACGAGGTCGCCGTGCACGGTGGTGGGGTCCAGCCGGTCGAGGAATCGCCGGTCGCCGTCGATGACGGTGTCGTGCATGGCCGACACCAGTTCACTGGTGAAGCTCGGGAACGGGAACGGCTGAAAGCCGAGCCGCTGCGGCTGCCACTCCGGGTGATGCAGCGGGTAGGGCGCGGTGGGATACGTCAGCGCCAGCGTGATGGCCGGCACCGGCTGAGGCAGGTACCGCCCGCCGCCGAGTTTCGCCGCCGCCGCCTTCCGGTCGTTCGACAGCGCGAGTTGCGCCGTCACAACGGCATCGGTGAGCTGCTGCACTGCCGCCGGTCGACTGCTGATGACGTCGTCGCGAGTGACCAGGGCGCAGCAGGCATGGTCGCGCCACACATCGCCCAGGAAGGTGTGGATGCGCCCGATCTTCTTGGTCTGCGCCATCGCGTTGAAGGGGTCGGCCACCACGTAGCCGCCGATGGTGCCGGTGGCCAGCGCCGGCACCATGTCCGACGGACTCATCACGACGAGCTCGACCGTGCGGTCGGTCCGCGACGCCGACCTCCGGATCACCGGTTGCAATCCGTTGGCCCGCAACATCTTCTGCAGCACGATGTTGTGGATCGACCACCAGAACGGAATCGCCAACTGCGAGCCGGCCAGGTCCGATAACTCCCGGATATGCGGGGCGACTGTCAGTGCCGAGCCGTTGGTGTGGTTCCACCCGAGTACGCGGACACCGCCACCGAGCGCGTAGCGCAGCTGCACCGCCATCGGCATCAGCAGGTGCACGACGTCGAGTTGACGGTTGAGGAATGCTTCGCCCAGCGCTGCCCAACTCCGGAACAGCACCGGCTTGCCGACACCGGCCGGATACAACCCGGCGGAGTGCGCCAGCAACAACGGTGCGGCGTCGGTGATCGGCAGATAACCCACGCGCAGCGGCCCGCCGGCGGTCGAATCGGTTGTGGCACTGTGCGCCAGGTCGGCCAGGCCGAAGGCGCCACCAGCGGCCGCTGCTGCCGCGATCAGGGCCTGCCGTCGCGAGATCAGCAGTCTGCTCATGCCACCCACAGTTCGGAAACCCGGTAATGACTGAGGATTTCGTCACGCAGACCCGAACGGTCCGCCTCGCTCAGGCGCCATTGACGCTGAATGCGGCCGCCATCCGCCAGCAGTACGACACGCTGCGCCAGGGCCAGCGCCTCCTCGACGTCATGGGTGACCAGCAGCACCGTCACGCCCAATTCGGTGGTGAGCGTGGTCAACCACTGTTGCAGGTCGGCACGCGTCGCGGGGTCCAGCGCGCTGAACGGTTCGTCGAGCAGAAGCACCTGGGGCCGGGTCGCGACGGCGCGCAGGATGGCCACCCGCTGGGCCTGCCCGCCGGACAGCTGGTCGGGATAGCGGTCGGCCAGGCCGTCGACGCCGAAGCGCCGCATCAGTTCGGCCGCATAGTCCGCGTCGAATCCCTTGCGCCGGTGCGCGAATCGCTTCGCGTAGGAGACGTTGCCCTGCACCGTCAACCACGGCAGCAGGAGCGCGTCCTGGAAAACCACGCCAATGTGCGGACGCTTGCCGCCGGCGGGCCAGCTGACGGTTCCCGAGCTCAGCGATTCCAGGCCGGCCAGCACCCGGAGCAGGGTCGATTTCCCGCTGCCGCTGCGTCCGAGCACCGCGACGAATTCCCCCGATTCGACGGCAAGATCGATGCCGTCGAGCACGACGCTGTCGCCAAATCGCTTGGTGCCCGCGGCTATCCGTACTGCTTCAGTTCCCACCTCAGTTGTCCTTCCGACGGTGATTGCACGGGCAGAAAAGCTGCTTCGCGGAACCGGCGGTTGGCCGCGGTGCCCGCACGGTAGCCCTGGCCACCAGCCAGGGCCGACTCCAGTCGGGTCGCCCCCACCGCGGCGTTGGCGGCGTCCAGGCGCAGCCGGATCACCTGGGCCACATCGGCTTCCCCTGGCGCCGTCGCGAACTCGTACAGCCGTCGACGGTTGCGTTCGGCCTGCGACACCAGGTCGGCGAGGTCGCCATCGAACTGGGCGGCCAGCCCGTCGGTCGCCCGGCCGGCCGCCGTCAGCGCCGCCCCGGTGACGCCGACGCAGAACGCCGTCTGCAACAGCAGGAACGTCGGCTTGATCCCGCGGACGAAGCCGGTGAGGTCGGCACTGATGATGCGGTCGGCGTGCACCTCGACCTCTTCCAGCCGCAGCGACGTCGAACCGGTGCTGCCCAGGGCCATCAGCGCGGGCGCCGGATCGATCACCACGCCGACGGCGCTCACGTCGACCGCGACGACATACAGCCGGCCCGCGGCCGTACGTGCCGGTAGCACGATCAACGCGTCGTCGAAGACGTTGGACGCCCAGCGGATCGGACCGTTGAGCCGCAGACCGCGGCGCGTCTCCCCCGCGAAGATCGGGAGCTGCCCGAGCCCCGCCACATGCTTGAGTCCGGCAGCCATGGCGGTCACACCGGGACGGCGGGCGCTGAGCAGCGCCTCCGACAGGTCCGGCCGGTCGGCGAGGTAGTGAATCGCCATCTGGTGCGCCCAGGCCGAGAATCCGGCGGCAAGGCTCACCGCCGACACCTGCTCGATCACCCGCACGGTATCGGGCAGGTCCGGCAGGCCGAACAATCCGGCGGCGCCGAGAGCGCGCAGATCGTCACGGACGTCGGTCTGCCCCGCGTCCAGGTCACCGGCCCGGGCGTCCACGCCGGCCGTGACGTGCGCCAGTCGGGTTGCGACGTCGTCGGATACCAAAGTCGTCATTGTCCACCGCTTTCCAGTCCGTACAACCGATCGATCGGGGTCTGCACGGCCACGCGCGCCCGCCGTACCGCGTCCTCATCCGGCGCGTCGTAGAAACAGAGGCACTTGTCCATGTCGACCCGCACGTAGGTGCGCAGGAAGCTGACCTCGGGCACCTCGGCGTATTTGGGCGCGTTGGCCTTCTTCCGGCTCAGGTAGCTGTCCATGTCCAGGTCGGCAGGCAGGTCCCACTCGACCAGATAGCCGGCCGTGGGGCGGACCGCTTTCAGCTCGTCCAGGTCCGCACCGACCAGTCGCACCTCGTGCGGACCGGTGACTTCGGTGGCCCCGACGGCAGCGGCGTCGAGCTGCAGCGGATCGCCGGTGAGCTCGGCCACCACGAACAACCGGTGCTGGCCGGTCACCTGAGCCTCGATGAGTTCGCCGCCGGCCCGGTGCACTTCCGCGTCGACCGTCTTGATGGCCTGGTCGACCTCGGCCCGGCCGGGCAGTCCTGCGATTTCGTAGAGGTACAGCGTCACGGTGTGTTCCTGTTCGTCGGGCGTCGATGACATCACGACGCTCGCATGAACAGACCGGTCTGTCTATTGAGGTTTCTCGGCTATGGTGCAGCTATGAGCGCGACCCGCACCCGCCGCCCGGACCGACCGGCGCCCCGCACCGACCCCGCCGGGCCGGCCCAGCGACTGCTCGACGCCGCATCGAATCTCTTTGCCGCACAGGGAATTCGCGCCGTCGGCATCGACACCATCCTGCGCGAGGCGGGCGTCGCCAAGGCCAGCCTCTACAGCTCGTACGGGTCGAAGGACGCGTTGGTGATCGCGTACCTGAACCGATTGGATCAGGCTGATCGCAACCGCTGGGAATCGAAGACTTCCGGCATCGTCGACCCGGTGGACAAGCTGCTGTCGTTCTTCGACCTCGCGGCCGCCGCGGCACGCAAGCGCCAGTTCCGTGGTTGCCTCTACGCCAACGCGGCCACCGAGTTCCCGGGTGACACGCTCGAGCCGGTGCGCGCACACCGACTATGGATGCGCCGGCTGCTGACCGAGCTGCTGCGCGACGCCGAGGTGCCCGACGCCGCCGCGGTCGCCCAGCGCATCCAGCTGATCTACGACGGCGCCCTCACCGCGTCCAAACTCGAACGATCAGCCGCGCCCATCACCCTGGCCCGTCAGATGGCCGTCGAGCTGATCGCAGGCTGCTCCCGAGCCTGAGGTATCTGCCGCACGCGCGAGAACACCGAGCTGAATGTCCGAGCCGTCCGCTCGTCACCATGCGCCAGCGGCCGGCGAGACAGATAAGTACCTGAGTTCAATCACGGCGGTGATCTGCCAATGGTTGTAGAACTCAGGGACTTCTGAGGGCCTGAAGACGTACCTGGCTTCAGTCACGTTGGCCGCAACGACGTTCCGATTGAAACCACGTACTTCCCTGGCTGTCCAGGCTCCACTCAAACAGTCGCGCCGCCGCCCGTCAGCGAGAGAACTGCTACTTACGGGCCGCCGCCGGCTGAATCCCGATGGCCGCCAGTCGGCGCTCGGAGGCCTCCTGGCGAACGCGCTTGGGCCACCAGAACCACTTACCCAGGATGGCCGCGATGGCCGGTGTCATGAACGACCGGACGATCAGGGTGTCGAACAGCAGGCCCAGCGCGATGGTTGTGCCGACCTGCGCCATGACCTTCAAGTCACTGAAGGCGAAGGACGCCATGGTGGCCGCGAACACCAGACCCGCTGAGGTGACCACCGATCCGGTGCCCGCCATCGAACGGATGATGCCCGTCTTCAGGCCGCCCGGCAGCTCTTCCTTGAACCGGGACACCAGCAGCAGGTTGTAGTCGGAGCCCACGGCGAGCAGCAGGATGACCGACATGGGCAGCACCATCCAGTGCAGCTCGAGGCCAAGGAGGTGCTGCCACAACAGAACTGACATGCCGAACGACGCGCCGAGCGACAGCAGCACCGTGCCGACGATCACGCCCGCCGCGACCATGCTTCGCGTGATGAGCAGCATGATGACGAAAATCAGTGACACCGCGGCGATTCCGGCGATCATCAGGTCGTACTGCGCGCCGTCGTGCATGTCCTTGTAGGTGGCGGCGGTGCCGGCCAGATAGATCTTGGAGCCCTCCAGCGGGGTGCCCTTGATGGCTTCCTTGGCGGCCTGCTTGATCGGGTCGACGTGCGCGATGCCGTCGGGCGTCGCCGGGTCGCCTTCGTGCTGAATGATGAAGCGGACCGACTTGCCGTCCGGCGAGATGAAGTTCTTCATGCCGCGCTTGAAGTCCTTGTTGTCGAAGGCTTCCGGTGGCAGGTAGAAGGAATCGTCATTCAGCGAGTTGTCGAACGCCTCGCCCATCGCCGCCGCGTTGTCCGACGACGCCGCACGCTGATCCACCTGACCCTTCTGGGTCTGATACATGGACAGCATGTACTGCTTCATGTTCTTCATGACCTCGATCTGAGGCGGCATCACCGTGACCATCTCGGCCGTCAGCTTGTCCATCTTCATCAGATCCGGGACCAGAGTCTGGATGTCGTCGGTCATGACGTCGATGCCGTCGAGGGTGTCGAACAGCGCCCGCGTGGACCAGCACATCGGGATGTCGTAGCAGTGCGGTTCCCAGTACAGGTAATTGCGGATGGGCCGCAGGAAGTCGTCGAAATCGGAGATGTGGTCCCGCAGGTCGGCGACATCGAGCGCCATGTTGGCGGTCTTCATCGACATGTCATGCGTGGTGGCGGCCATCTGCGTGGTGATGGACTGCATCTTGGTCATCGTGTCGATGCTGACCTGCATGTCGTTGGCCTGCTGCAGCATGTTGGCCATCGTGTCCATCTGGTACTTCTCGGTCATCTTCGACGTGACGGCCTGCATGCCCATGATGAACGGAATTGTCGTGTGCTTGATGGGTTTTCCGTCGGGCCGCGTGATCGTCTGCACCCGCGCGACCCCTGGGGTGTGCACGATGGCCCGGGCGATCTTGTTGATCACCAGGAAGTCGGCCGAGTTCCGCAGGTCGTGGTCGCTCTGCACCATCAGCAGCTCGGGGTTCATCCGCGATGCGCTGAAATGCCGTTCGGCAGCGGCATATCCGACGTTGGCGGTCAGCTCGGCCGGCACGTAGCGGCGGGCGTCGTAGTTCGTCTTGTAGCCGGGCAGCGTCACCAGTCCGACGAGGGCGAGCGCCAGCGTCGCGACGAGCACAGGTCCCGGCCAACGCACCACCAGGACGCCGACCCGGCGCCACCCGCGGGAGTGGATGGCGCGCTTGGGTTCGAAGCGCCCGAAGCGGCTGCCGATCTTGATGACGGCGGGCCCGAGCGTGAGCGCCGCGAGGACGGCGACGAGGGTGCCGATCGCGCAGGGCACGCCCATGGTCTGGAAGTACGGCAGCCGCGTGAAGCTCAGGCAGAGCATGGCGCCGGCGATCGTCAAACCCGATCCCAGCACGACGTGCGCCGTCCCGCGGAACATCGTGTCGTAGGCCAGCACGCGGTCTTCTCCGTCGCCGCGCGCTTCCTGATAGCGCCCGATGGCGAAGATGGCGTAGTCGGTACCCGCCGCGATGACCATCAGGGTCAGCAGGTTCACCGCGAACGTCGAGAGCCCGATGACGTTGGTGTCGGCCAGAAACGCGACGACGCCGCGGGCGGCGCCGAGTTCGAGGAACACCATCAGCAGGGTCAGGATCATCGTCATGATCGACCGGTAGACGAACAGCAGCATCACGGCGATCACCACCAGGGTGATGATCGTGACCTTGGTGACGCTCTTGTCGCCGGCGTGGTGCTGATCTGACACCAGCGGGGCGCCACCCGTGACGTATACGTGGAGGCCGGCCGGCGGCTTGGAGTCGGCGACGATCTGCCGGACCGAGGCGACCGAGTCGTTGGCCTTGGTCTCCCCCTGGTTGCCGCGGAGGTAGACCTGGACGTACGCGGCCTTGCCGTCGGCGCTCTGTGAGCCCACGGCCGTGAGCGGGTCACTCCAGAAGTCCGCGACATGCTCGACGTGCGCGGTGTTGGCCGTCAGCTTGGCGACGAGACCGTCGTAGTAGTGGTGTGCCTCGGCGCCGAGCGGTTGGTCGCTCTCGAGAACGATCATCGCGTTGCTGTCCGAGTCGAACTCCTGGAAGTTCGCACCGATCTGCTTCATCGAGACCATCGCCGGGCCGTCCTTGGCGCTCAGCCCGACGGTGTGCGCCTCACCGACCTTCTCCAGCGGAGGGACCAGCGTGTTCGTGGCGACGTTGACGGCAAACCAGCCGATCACGATGGGCACCGCGAGGACCCAGATCAGGTGACCGATCTTGGATCGCTCGGTGTTGGTGGCACTCACTCGGGGCACCCTTCCATCAGGCCCGGTAGGTCCATGGAGATGGAGCTCGGCGGCGTTACACATTCACTGTCGCGCGAAATATACCTAGCCCACCAAACTTTTAGCCATACCAACCACACAAAAAGCCCTCTACCTCCCGCGAAATGGGATGAATCGGCATCTTTTCGCCCGCTTCGGACCTTAGCGTTGACGCTGTGGAAAATTCCCCGGCCGACACCTTCGGCAAGCGCTACGGCGAAGTTCTGCTGGTCTCCCAGACGCCGACGGGGCCGCAGGTTGCGGTGTTCAACACCTTCCCGCTGAACGACTGCCCACCCGACGCCTGGTCCGCGCTCAACCCGCAGGCCCTCGCCTCGGAGAACGGCGTGGCGGCCGCTTTGCTCAACGGCCCGCGCTACTGGCTGATGAGCGAGATCGTGAAAACCCGCGAGGACGTCGGAGAGATGAAGACGTTCGGCGGCATCGACATGCGGCAGCAGGCGACCGTCGAATTGTCGTCGATGAAGCCGGCGCCCTACAGCGTGAACAAGGTCAGCCGCCGCACGGTGTTCGTGTTCGGCGCCGGGCGGCCGGTCTTCGAGCTTCTCGACCCGCAGGGGCAGCGGTGGGTCATGCAGTCGTGGAGCCAGACGGTCGACCCGGCACTGTCGCTGGCGGACCTGCCGGGGCTCGGCGCGCGGCTGCAGCTGCCGGACGGCTGGAGCTACCGGACGTCGACGCTGACCAGCCCACTGCGCATCGACACCACCACCGCGGACGCTCACGTCACGCAGGACAACCTCGGCAACACCTACTCTCTCGCCGTCGATTAGCCCCGCTAGGCATTCCCAAACCGACGCTGGTGCGTTACAACAAGAAGCGGGTGCGTTTCTGTCGCGGCGGCGCTGAACTGAAGGAGGCCGCATGGCTTGGGATTTCGAAACCGATCCGGAGTTCCAGGAACTCCTCGACTGGGCCGACGCCTTCGTGCGCGACGAAGTCGAGCCGCTCGACCTCATCTGGCCGCACCTGCAGTACACCGCGCTCGACGAGACCCGGCGCCGGGTCGTCGACCCGCTCAAGGAACAGGTGCGACGAAAAGGTTTGTGGGCCACGCATCTTGGCCCCGAGCTCGGCGGTCAGGGCTATGGACAACTGAAGCTGGCGCTGCTCAACGAAATCCTGGGCCGGTCGCAGTGGGCGCCCATCATCTTCGGCTGTCAGGCGCCCGACACCGGCAACGCCGAGATCATCGCGCACTACGGCACCCCGGAACAGAAGGAGCAGTACCTGCGGCCGCTGCTGAACGGCGAGGTCTTCTCCTGCTACTCGATGACCGAGCCCCAGGGTGGCGCCGACCCCACGCAGTTCACGACGTCCGCGGTTCGTGACGGCGACGACTGGGTGATCAACGGCTACAAGTTCTTCTCGTCCAACGCCTCCACGTCCACGTTCCTGATCGTCATGGTGGTGACCAACCCCGACGTCAGTCCCTACCAGGGCATGTCGATGTTCCTGGTACCGACCAACACGCCGGGCGTCAACATCATCCGCAACTCGGCGATCTACGGGGAATCCGACGGCCACGGCTCGCACGCCCTGATCCATTACGACAATGTGCGCGTACCGAATTCGGCGGTTCTCGGCGGTGAAGGCCAGGCGTTCGTCATCGCGCAGACGCGTCTCGGCGGTGGCCGGATCCACCACGCGATGCGCACCATCGGGCTCGCGCAGAGGGCGTTGGACATGATGTGCGAGCGCGCGCTGTCGCGGCACACCGCCGGCAGCCTGCTGGCCGACAAGCAGGCCGTCCAGGGCTTCATCGCCGACTCGTGGGCGCAGCTGCAGCAGTTCCGGCTGCTCGTGCTGCACACCGCGTGGAAGATCGACAAGTACAACGATTACAAGAAGGTCCGCAAGGACATCGCGGCCGTCAAGGTCGTCATGCCGACGGTACTGCACGACATCGCCTGGCGCGCAATGCAAGTGCACGGTGCACTCGGCGTGACCAACGAAGTTCCGTTCCTCGGGATGGTCGCCGGCGCCGCCGTGATGGGGCTGGCCGACGGACCGACCGAGGTGCACAAGGTCACCGTCGCCAAGCAGGTGCTGCGGGATTACACCGGCACCGACGAACTGTGGCCGACCGAGTGGCTGCCCGGCAAACGCGAAGCGGCACAGGCGAAATACGCGGAGTACTTGGAGATGGAATTGGGGAACCTGTAGGCGGCTCTACCGCGCCAGCAACCGGGTCACGCCCCGCATCACCGCGCGGCTCGCGGCATGCTGCGCCTGCTCGACCACCGACGGGGCTGCCGGCGGGACAACAGAACCCAGCCGCGGGAACAGCGCCAGCGCATTGGTGCGGTCGATCTCGCGACGCCCGGCGTCGTCCAGTCCCCCGTATGTCTCGAGCCCGGCCGCGTACAGCTGGCTCACCTCGACCGGCGCGAACGGGAAGTCCGAACCGAACGTCACGTGCCCCGGCTTGGCGAAGGCCAGCAGCGACGGCAGCGCGGCCGCCGTGGACGACAGCGCGGTGTCGAAGTAGAAGCTCGCGAGGTCGTCGAGATGATCGGCCGGGCTGCCGCCGACGTCACTCGTGATGCCCATGGCCATCCGGTAGGACGCGTATGGGACGAAGCCGCCGGCATGGCTCAGGATGAACCGGATGTTGGGATAGCGGCGGCGAATGCCGTTGCGTACCAGTAGATACGCCGCACGGCTGGTGTCGAGCAGGAAGTCGGCTGCGAACGGCAGTACGCCGTCGATGACGGGGCCGGGCAACTCGGCCGGGTGGATGAACACCACGGCCGATCGCCTGTCGAGCTCCGCGAACAACGCGTCCTGACCCTGCGCACCGACATAGGTCCCAACGCTGTTGGCGAGCAGGAACACACCGTCTGCATTCAATTCGTCGAGTGCGCGCACGGCTTCGTTGACGGAGGCATCCAGGTGCGGCATCGGCAGTGTGGCGAAGAACCCGAACCGATCCGGTTGGGCAGCAACCAGATCGGCGCTGTAGTCGTTCACATCGCGAGCCAGCGCGGCCGCGTCGGCGGCGGCCGGAAGCATCGTCGTTCCCGGCGCGGACACCGACAAGATGGCGGTGGCGACGCCCAGTCGGCCCATCGCGTCCAAGGACGCTTCCGGAGTCCAGTCCGGCATCGCTCTCCCGCCGGCGTCGGCAATGCCCGCCTTGTCCAACGCTTTTCGATAGTCCGGCGGGACCATGTGGTGATGTGTGTCAATACGGTTCATGATGTTTCCTCCTCCGGTGATTTGTGCACGATATTCCGCGCGCACCGCGGAATATCGTGCACAAATCGCGGTATTAGTCGGGGATTCCCGCCCCGGCGAGCGCGGGGACGGTGTCTTCGCGGTGCAGCAATGACCTGGCCGCAGTCCTGAACTGCCCGAGCTTGTCGACGCTGGCCTGCATCTCGTGGCCCCAGATACTGATGCCCTGGTGGGTCGTCGGTTTCCAGGTCGATTCGTCGACCACCAGCGGGTTCCATCCGACCTCCCACTCGAAACCCGACGGTGTGACGGCGTAGTACGACAGCTCGCGGTCGTTGGTGTGCTGGCCGACTCCCAGGGCCATGTCGAACCCCAGTGCTCGCACGCGTTGGTAGCTGTCCGTCAGATCGTCCAACTCGGCGACCTGAATGTTGAGGTGCTGCACGCGGGTCCGAATCGGGTTGATCGGCAACCGATTCACCGCGGCGATCGCCACGGAGTGGTGGCGCCGATTGACTCGCAGGAACCGGATCTTGACCTTGACGCCGCTCATGTTCTCGTCGATGAAGTCGCTGAGCCGGGCGTCGAGCAAGGTGTTGTAGTAACCGCGCATCTGGTGTGGCCGGGTGCTGGTGACGGCGACGTGTCCCAGTCCGAACTCGCCGGTGACAAAGCCCTTTCCAGCCACAGACAATTGTCCGTCGATGTGTGCCCGGGTGTACAGCTCCTGCGCCAGCCCGTTGGGGCCGGGAATCCGCACCAGGCGTTCGACGCCGCGCAGCGCGGCCTCATCGTCGGTGCCGATGGTGACGGGCACGCCGCACCGGTGCACGCGGGCGAGGATTTCCTCAAAGGTTTCGTGGTCGTCGACGTGCCAGCCCAGTGTGGTGACATCCTCGGCCGCCCCGCGCCTGAGCAGGAACCGGCACTGCTGTTCGTCGAGCCGGAAGCGGAGGGCATCGGTGTCGAGATCATCGAGGTGCATGCCGATCGCATCGCGACCGAACCGGCGCCAGTCGGCGAACCGCTCCGTCTCGACCACAAGATAGCCGAGCGACACGTTTCCGAACACGCTCATGGCCGGAATACCGTGCTGTCCGAAAGGAATTCGCCGACCATCTGATTGAACAGGTCGGCGCGTTCCCACTGCATCCAGTGTCCGGTGCGGCTGGTCATGACCAGTTCGGCGTTGGGCATGATGTTCTGCAGCATGGGTCCACCCGAGGGCCGGTTCACCTTGTCGTCGCGCCCCCACAGGATCAGCGTCGGCGTCTGCAGCGAGGCCAGCCGTGAGTCGCGCGTCAGGTCCATGCGCCAGAGTGTCCGCAGCGCGAATGGTCCCGACGGTCGACTCAGCGGCGGATCGGCCACCACCTCTGGGTCGATGGATGCCGTGTAGCGCAGGTCGATCAGCTCGTCGGGCACCGAGTCACCGTCGTAGACCAGGTAATTGCGGATGAACGTGGCCAGCTTCTCCCGGCTGGGGCCCGAGCCGCCGTAGTACGCCAGCAGACTGTTGAGACCAGCTGTCGGCAGGCCGCGCGTGGTCCCGATACCGCCGGGGCCCATGAGTACCAGCTTGCCGACACGGCCCGGGGTGTCCAGCGCCATCCGCAGTGCCGCGGCGCCGCCGTAGGAGTTGCCAACCAGATGCGCTGTGCTGATGCTCAATTCGTCGAGCAGACCGCGCATCGCATCCGCCAGGCAGCCGAAAGGATCGGACTTGTCGATGCCCTTCGACGAACGCCCGTAGCCGGGCATGTCGGGTACCAGGACCCGGTAGCGCTGGGCGAGCCCGTCGATGTTGCGGGAGTAGTTGCTGACACCGGAGGCGCCGGGTCCGCCGCCGTGCAGGAGCAGCACCGCGGGGCCGGATCCCGCTTCGGCGACAAAGATCTTCCGGCCGGCGACGGTGATGGTGTGTTCGGTGAGGGCGGCGGTCATGCTGATGCTCCTGTCAGGGTGGTGAGGCTCAGTCCGGCCGGCGGAGTCGGGAGTGGTTGTCCGGATGAGGTTGCGGCGTAGACGAATCCGTCCGGGCGGAGGACGACGGCGTCGGCCTTGCGGTCACGGAGCCACCGCACCAGGCTCGGTTCGGTGATTTGCAGGGTCGGCGCGCCGGCGGCCGTCCAGGCTGCCGCCCCGGTCGGCACGGCGCCGGTGTGCAGCACCGTCCAGCGCCCGCCGAGCAGCTCATCGAGCAGCACGCCGCCCACCGTGGGTTGCGGGATCTGCCAGCCCACCGCGGGGTGCGTGGACGCGAAGAAACCGTCGTCGTAGTGCGCGTCAGGTATCCACCAGAACTTCTGACCCGCGGCATTGGCACCGGGGATCCTGGTCAGCGCCCGCACGACGTGATTGCGGATGGCGGCCAGCCATGGCCGCCGCTCGGTGATGATCCGACCGACCAGCACCGCACGCCGGGTGACCTCTGTGACGTGCGGCTTGCGTTCTGCGGCATACGAATCCAGCAGCGCGTCGGGCGCCTGACCGCGCAGCACCGCGGCGAGTTTCCAGCACAGGTTGGCGGCGTCGCGGACGCCGGCGGACATCCCCTGGCCGATCCACGGCGGCATGGCGTGCGCGGCATCGCCGGCCAGGAATACCCGTCCGACGCGCCAGCGGTCCGCTACCCGTACGTGGTGGCTGTAGACGACTGCGCGCAGCACCTCGACATGCTCGGGTGTGATGCCCTGCTCGCCCAGCACTTTCCACACCGCTTCGTCGCTGGTGAGGTACTTCTCGTCCTCCCCCGCCTTGGCCGGATACTCCCACCGGTGATGCCCGAGCGGCGTCGGACAGTCGACGGTCGGACGTGCGGGGTTGCAGTGAAACCGCAAGCGGTCGTGCGCATCCCATTCCTTGATCACCTTGGTGTCGATGACGACCCACCGCTCTCCGTAGGTGCGTCCGCTGTACCCGATGCCGAGCACGCCGCGCGTCGCCGACGAACCACCGTCCGAGGCGATGACGTAGCGGGCCGTCACCCGTTTGAAGGCGTCGGCACGCAGGTCGGCGAGCAGCAGCTCGACGTCGTCGGCGCGGTTGGCCACCCGCAGACATTCATGCTCCAGCAGCACCTCGACGTTGGCGAACCGGGCCACCCCTTCACGGAGCACCGAGTCGACCGCCGGCTGATACAGGAACTGCTGCGACGGATGGCCGCAGCCGCGTCCGTAGATCACCGTTTCGATGAAGGGGCGCCCGTCGGCGTCGACGAACGCGACCGGACGGTCCGGCAGCATGTCGCGCTGGAGCCGCTCGGCCAGGCCCACCGACTGCCAGACGCGGAGGACCTCCTCGTCGGTCGAGATCGCCCGCGCCCGGCTGTAGATATCTGGGTCCCGCTCGATCACCACGACCTTCAGACCGAGTTGGCCCAGCAGGTTGGCGGCCGTGGCGCCTGTGGGGCCATACCCGACAACCGCGACGTCGTAGGTGTCTGCACTGCTCATTGGGAGCCTCCCACTTGTTCTGTAGTGATCGATACGGTAATGTAGTGATCGCTACAGAGTCAAGAGTCGGGAGTGAAGATGTCCGAAGCACCCAAGACCCGCCGCAAGCGCGCCGATGGCGAACAGTCCCGTGAGCGAATCCTGGATGCCGCCAACGAGATTGCCTCTGAACGTGGTTACGAAGGCACCAGCATCGGGCTGGTCAGCAAGAAGTGCGGACTCCCCGCCAGTTCCATCTACTGGCACTTCAAGGACAAGGACGACCTGCTGGCGGCGGTGATCGACCGCAGCTTCGAAACCTGGCTGCGCGTCTGGGAACTCCCCCTTGACGGCGAGCCCCGCGAACGCGTGATCGGACTGGCCAGGCAGCTCGCGAAAGGCCTGCTCGACTATCCGGACTTCCTGCGCCTCGGGCTGATGCTGGCGCTGGAGCGCCGGCCTGTGGAACCACGAGCCCGTGCGCGGTTCCTGCAAGCGCGGACGCAGGCCTCCGCATCGCTCACCGAAGCACTCGGCGAGCTGGCACCGGGACTCACCGACGCCCAGGTCCGCCTGCTGGTGAACTACTCCATCGCCGGCGCCGACGGCCTGTTCATCGCCAGGGAACTCGGCGGTGATTCGGTGGACCTACTGGAGTTGTTCGAGATGCATGCCAATGCCATCTACGACACGGCGATCCGGATGCTCGCCGAGAACGCGCAATGACGCCGTCCGCCGGAACCACCGCGCCGATCATCGCTGCCGTCGCGAAGTCGGGAAGTGTGACCTACGCCGAGATCGTCTCATCAATTCCGGCGTGCTCCGCCGGTCCGGACATCCGGGCCGGCGTCGACGATCTGATCGAAACCACCTGTACCGCAATACAGAACGTCGGCGCCCGGCATGCGAAGGTCATCTCACTGCTCAGCCCTTCCCCTGCGACGCGGCACACCCTCTACTGCCTGGTCGACGGCACCCCCGATCACGCTGCCATCGAACGGGACATACACATCGCGGTGCAACGGATCAGCGCTGAGGTGCCAGGCTTCCGGCTCAAGCAGGCCGTGCAGTTCGAGATCATCGGCCCGATCCACATCCCAGAAATCGGCACCTTCGCGGGCACCAGAGTGACCGCGCTCGTCGAAGTAGCCGCGCAAAACGCCGGAGCCCCAACATGATCTACATCAGCGACGTGACCCTGCGTGACGGCATGCACGCCGTCCGTCACCAGTACACCATCGCGCAGGCCGTGGCCATCGCGACTGCGCTCGACGCGGCGGGTGTCGCCTCCATCGAGGTCGCACACGGCGACGGCCTGGGTGGGTCCAGTTGCGTGTACGGCTTCGGCGCACACACCGACCTGGAGTGGATCTCCGCCGTCGCCGCCGCGGTGTCGCGGGCTCGCATCGCGACGCTGATCCTCCCCGGAATCGGCACCGTGCGCCGGCTGCGCGACGCGCATCGCGCCGGCGTCACCGTCGTCCGCGTCGGTACCCACTGCACCGAGGCCGAGCTCTCCGCACGCCATCTCGCCGCCGCCCGCGAGCTGGAAATGGACCCCGTCGGCTTCCTGATGATGAGCCACCTCGCCACGCCGGCGGACCTCGCCGTGCAGGCGAAGCTCATGGAGAACTACGGCGCCACTTGCGTCTACGTCGTCGACTCCGGCGGCGCGATGACGATGCGCGACATCGCCGACCGGGTTGATGCCCTGCGCCAAACTCTGCTCCCCACAACGGAAATCGGAATTCATGCCCACCACAACCTGTCTCTGGGAGTGGCCAATTCGATCGCCGCTGTCGAGCACGGCGCCAACCGGGTCGACGCGTCATTGACTGGGATGGGTGCCGGAGCCGGTAACACACCACTGGAAGTCTTCATCGCCGCGGCCACCAAGCTGGGCTGGGAGCACGGCTGCGATCTGCATGCGTTGCAGGATGCCGCCGACGATCTGGTGCGGCCGCTGCAGGACCGACCGGTACGCGTCGACCGGGAGACCCTGACGCTCGGCTACGCGGGCGTGTACTCGAGCTTCCTGCGGCACGCGGAGATTGCCGCCGAACGCTTCGACATCGACGCCCGGACACTGTTGGAAGAAGCCGGGCGACGTGGACTCGTCGGCGGCCAGGAGGACATGCTCGTCGACATCGCACTGGACCTCACCAGCGCGGGAAGCGCCTAAGCGACCAGCTCCACCAACGTCGCGTTGGCAGTGCCGCCGCCCTCGCACATCGTCTGCAGACCGTAGCGAATTCCGTTGTCCCGCATGTGGTTGATCATGCGGGTCATCAGCACCGCGCCGGACGCGCCGAGTGGGTGCCCCAGCGCGATCGCGCCACCGAGGGGATTGAGCGCGGCCTCGTCGGCGCCGGTGTCGGCGAGCCAGGCCAGCGGCACCGGGGCGAACGCCTCGTTCACCTCGAAGACGCCGATGTCGCCGATCTTCACGCCGGTCTTGCGCAGCACCTTCTCGGTGGCCGGGATCGGGCCCGTCAGCA
Source organism: Mycobacterium sp. SMC-16 (assembly GCF_046250085.1). Classification (NCBI taxonomy): domain Bacteria; kingdom Bacillati; phylum Actinomycetota; class Actinomycetes; order Mycobacteriales; family Mycobacteriaceae; genus Mycobacterium; species Mycobacterium sp. SMC-16. The sequence goes on along the minus strand of NZ_CP176427.1, from coordinate 1,583,572 downwards.
TCAAGACGGGGTCGGCACCCGTCACCGCGCCGCCGACGTACCGCACCAGCGGGGTGAGGCCGAGCTGCAGCGCGTTCTCCAGCGTCATCACCAAAAGCGCTGCCGCACCATCGGAAATCTGCGAGGAGTTGCCGGCGTGGATCACGCCGTCGTCCTGGAACGCCGGCTTGAGACCACCCAGCTTCTCGACGGTCGTCCCCCGCCGGATGCCTTCGTCCTCGTGCACCACACCGCCGTCGTCGGTGAACACCGGAACGATCTGCGTGACGAACGCGCCCGAATCCTGTGCGGCCGCGGCGAGTTCGTGTGAGCGGGCCGAGTATTCGTCCAGCCGGGCCCGCGACAGGCCCCACTTCTGCGCGATCATCTCCGCCGAGATGCCCTGGTTGAAACCGAAACCGTCATACCGGGCAAGTGCTTTCGGCCCGTACGGCTCCCCGGTCTGGCGGGCCGCACCGAGCGGCACCCGGCTCATCACCTCGACGCCGCCGGCCACCACGACGTCCTGCTGGCCGGACATCACCGCCTGCACCGCGAAATCCAATGCCTGCTGCGACGATCCGCAGGCCCGATTGACCGTCGTGCCCGGGATCGACTCGGGCCAGCCGGCCGCCAGCACCGACCAGCGGGCGATATTGCTCGACTGGTCACCGACCTGCGAGACGCAGCCCCACACCACGTCGTCGACGAGTTCGGGGGCCACTCCGGAACGCTCCATCAGTTCGTTCAACACGACCGCGGAGAGATCGGCGGCATGCTGGCCGGCCAGTCCCCCGTTGCGCTTGCCGACGGCAGTCCGCACGGCCTCGACAATGACGACTTCACGCATGGTCGCTCCCTGATCCATAGACATCGCCGATGGCACCGGCGGCCCGCAGGCCGGCGATATCTTCAGCGCGGTAACCCAATTCGCCGAGTATCACATCTGTGTGCTCGCCCAGTCCGGGGATTGCCCCCATGTTCAGCTCGAGGCCGCGGATCACGGGCGGCGGCAACAGCGCATCGATGGGGCCATTCGGGGTGCTGACCTGACGCCACCGGTCGCGGGACTTGAGGTGCGGATGTGCGATCACCTCACTGGGCAGGTTGTACCGCGAATTGCCTATGCCGGCGGCGTCGGCGATCCGCTGGATGTCCTCGAGATAGCGCTCAGCGCACCAGGATCCGATGGCAGCGTGAAGCTCGTCGCGGTGCGCGCAGCGGTCCGAATTGCTCGCGAATCGGGGATCCTCGGCGAGGTCGGGCCGGTCGATGATCTCCCGGGCGAGCCGCTGCCATTCCCGGTCGTTCGTCGTGCCGAGAACCACGGTCTGGCCGTCGCGCGTTGCGAACGCGCCATAGGGCGCGACGGCCGGCGATGCCATCCCCAGCGGCTGCTGGTTCACGCCCGAATGCTGGGTGTAGGTCAGCGGGTAACCCATGATGTCGGTCATCGTGTCGAACAGGCTCACCGCGACCGACGGCGCCGCACCGACAGAGACACCACGGGCGCGGCCCAACAGCAGCGCCATGATGGACAGCGCCGAGTACAGGCCGGTGGAGATGTCGGCGACGGGCGGGCCCGGCTTGGCCGGCATCCCCGGAAAGCCGGTGGCCGCACACGACCCGGATTCCGCCTGCACCAGCAGGTCGTACGCACGCTTCTGGGAAAGGGGCCCGCCCGGCCCGTAGCCGTCGATCTCGACGGGAATCACCTGCGGGTGTCGCCTGCCGAGCTCCTCCGGTGACAACCCCAACCGCGCGGTGGCGCCCGGCGCCAGGTTGGAGACGAACGCGTCGGCCCGGTCGAGCAACTGGTGCAACACCGCAATGCCCTTGTCGGACTTGAGGTTCAGGCTGATCGACTGTTTGCCACGGTTGGCCCACACGAAATGCGCCGCCTGGCCGAGCACCACGTCGTCGTAGTCGCGGGCGAAGTCGCCACCGCGGGGATTCTCGACCTTGATCACGCGGGCGCCGAAGTCGGCCAGCACGCGCGTGCACATCGGCGCGGACACCGCCTGCTCCATCGCGACGACGGTGATCCCGGCCAGCGGCAGCGACTGCGCTTCGGTCACGCCCCTCACATAACCATGTCGCCGCCGGTCGGCGCGCTGCGACCCCGCTCAGGAGTCCGACGCACAGGTCACGTCGACGTAGACGTTGTTGATCATGCGGGTGTCCGCGCGCTGGGTCGGGTCCGCGGGATTCGGCAACCCGTGTACGTCCGTCACCGTGCAGGCGGACAGCGGAGCGCTCGGGGCCCCGTCGACCTGCACGTTGTAGCCCTCGCTGCGCAGCGTGGAGACGACGTCGGCGCCGTTGTTGCCGGACGCACTGGCGGCCTGCGCCGGGCCGGCGGCGGTCAAGGTGGCAGCGGCCAGCGCCGCGGCGGCGGTGGCGAAGAAAGCGATCTTGCTGATCATGTCGATGTCCCTTCACGGTGGTTTCTGACGTCGTCCAGACTCGAATCGGCCGACAAGGGTTCCCCGGAGGAACGATGAAGATTCGTTAAAGAACGCGGCGCTGACCTGGTCATCCGGTCGACCGCACCACCGCGCGGGTGCACTATGAGCAGGTGAACGGCACTGAACCGACGCCGAGCCTGCGCGCGCTGGTCGTCGACGACGAGGCGGCGCTGGCCGATGTCGTGGCCAGCTACCTCAAGCGCGAACAGTTCGAGGTACGAGTCGCGGCCGACGGCCCGTCGGCTCTTGTCGCCGCCCGCGAACTCGACCCCGACGTCGTGGTCCTCGACATCGGACTGCCGGGCCTCGACGGCATCGAGGTATGCCGACAGCTTCGGGTGTTCTCCGACGCGTACGTCGTGATGCTGACGGCCCGCGACACCGAGATCGACACCATCGTCGGGCTGTCGGTCGGCGCCGATGACTACGTCACCAAACCGTTCAGTCCCCGCGAGGTCGTGGCCCGGATTCGGGCCATGTTGCGGCGGCCCCGCCGTGCCCCCGAATCCGTCCCCGAGACTGGGACGCCGCCACGCGTGTTCGGGGAGCTGCACATCGACACCGACAGCCGACAGACTCTGCTCGGCGGTGCCCCGATCATGCTGACCCGCACCGAGTTCGATGTGCTGGCGGCACTGTCCTCGCGGCCGCGACAGGTGTGGACGCGCCATCAGCTGCTCGAAGCGGTCTGGGGTGAATCGTGGTTCGGCAACGACAACGTCGTCGACGTCCATGTCGGCCACCTGCGCCGCAAGCTGGGCGACAATTCGGCCGAGCCGCGTTACGTCACGACGGTGCGAGGCGTCGGATATCGGATGGGAGAAAGCTGATGGCCCAGCACCATCCGCGCAGCAAGCACGGAATCCGCAGTCGGCTCCTCGTCACGAACGCGGTCGTCGTGGTCGCGGCCATCGCCACCACGACGACCGTCGCCCTCATCATCGGCCCGCCGATGTTCCGCAAGGTGATGCAGGACGTCCTGGTCCCCGGGCGCACCGGTCCACATCCCTACGAGCATGTGTTCCGGCAGGCGACCGCGGTCTCGGTGGGCATGTCACTCGCGGTGGCCGCCACGACCGCACTCGGACTGAGCTGGTATCTGAGTCGACGGATGCACCGGTCGACCGCCGAACTCGCCGCCGCCGCAACCGCCGTCGCCGATGGGAACTACGACATCCGCGTCTCACCGCCGCATCTCGGCACCGAATTCGACGCCATTGCAGACGCTTTCAACACCATGGCCGAGCAACTCGGCTCGGTCGAGACCACCCGGCGCCAGCTGCTGGCCGATCTGGCACACGAGCTGCGCACGCCCGTCTCCGTCATCGATGCCTATCTGGAGTCGATCGAGGACGGCATCCACCCTCTCGACGCCACGACCATCGGCGTCCTGCGCGACCAGACCCGCCGCCTTGCCCGGCTCAGCTCCGACGTGCGGGCACTGTCCGATGCCGAACGCGACATGGCGTCGGTCGATACGCAGCCCGTCGTGCCCGCGACACTGATCGCCGGAGCAGTCGATGCCTTCGCGGCGCCGTACCGCGCCAAAGGTGTTGAACTGCACTCAGACATCGCCCCGCGACTGCCTGAGCTGTGGGCCGACCCGCAGCGGCTCGACCAGGTTCTGGCCAATCTACTGACCAATGCGTTGCGGCACACCGAAGCCGGCGGCACGGTGCGAGTCGTCGCGACGGACGTTGACGGTTCCGTCCGGATCGAGGTGTCCGACGACGGCGACGGCATCGCCGCCGAGCATCTGCCTCGACTGTTCGAGCGGTTCTACCGGGCCGACTCGGCGCGCGACCGGGCGCACGGCGGTTCCGGCATCGGGCTGGCGATCGCCAAGGCCCTCGTCGACGCCCACCACGGCCGGATCACCGCGGCCAGTGCCGGTGTGGGCACGGGTGCGACGTTCACCGTGGAATTGCCCAGCCGCGCAACGTCGCTCGCCGGCTGATCCCAACGCGTCCGGACCACAACTAGCCAGGAGAGTTCGGGTCATCGGGGTTCGGCGGATAGCCCTGATTGGGATAGCCGGTCGGCGGATAGCCCGGATAGCCCTGCGGTGGGTAGCCGGGGTAACCCTGTTGCGGCGGTACGGGATACGACGGCCCGCTCTTCCCGCCCCGGCGGCGCACCATCACCACGACGAACACCACGAGGCACGCCACCCCGATCACGACGAAGAGGACAATCGGCCACGACCGGCCGTTCGGCGGCGCACTCACCCAAATCCGGCTCGCTCCGGGACACCGCACGGTCACCGGCCCTCGGTCGAGCGGCAACTCGCCGACCGCGCGGTGGTACTTGCCCCGGGGAATCAGGAAGAGCCGCTTGCCACCGAAACGCTTCTCGTCGTGAGCCCCGGTGAACGGCTCCAAGGGCTCAGCCTGACCGCCAGATGTCGTTGCCGTGCAACGAATGTTCGATTGCGATCGGTCGAGATACACGACGTGCACACGTTCGGTGGGCGTCACCACGTCGCCCGATCTGATCAACTCGGCCGGGTCGACCTTGGCCCCGAGGAAGATCACCACCGCCAGCGCCAACATCCCGAACCCGAACAGCGTCCCGATCACTCTGCCGATCGGGCCCTTTCCCCCTGCACGCCCCATGCCCCGATTCTCACACGGACTCCCCCACTGGTCGGGCCGAGTCGTCGTCACTGGTTGTAGTTCGGCGTTCCGCGATTGCGGCGAGCCGCAGTGCGCATTCCGGGTTGCGTGGAACGACCGCCGCCATGGCCACCTTGCCCGGCCCCCAACGCATCGGACCGGGCCCTCACTCTGCAACCAACAACAGCCTCGACTACCTTCTGCGCGACGATCTCAACCAGTGGAGCTTATTTCGTTACAGCGCAATTGCTTTGATGGCTTTGTGTCGACATGGGCGGATACCAGCGGGAGTCGCGACGCAATCAATTGCTCTGCGCAATAGTTGCAGTAGCATTGTGTGTGACGAGTCCGTCGGTCGGCTGGTATTCGGCACGCCGTGACACTTGTCCATGACGCGCATCCACGGGTGCGGAAAGGATGACAGTTGTGAAGATCGTCAAACACGTAAGACCTCCAGACGGATTGAGCCGGCTGCTGTATCGGCTGCCCCTCTATATGTTCCGAGCCCACCTTGGCTGGGTGTGCGCAGAGCGCATCATGCGGCTTCATCACCTAGGTCGAGTGTCTGGTGAGCCACGTCAGGCGGTGCTGGAGGTCGTCGAGCACGATCCGGCTGACGATAGCTTTGTCGTCGCCTCGGGGTGGGGGCCAACTGCGGACTGGTACCAGAATGTCATGCACAGTCCGGATGTCGTCATTGACGTGGGGTGGCGCACCCTGCCCGCAACCGCGGTAGCGCTGGACACAGATGAGGGTGCGGAGATCTTTGCCCGCTACGCGACGCGTCACCGCCTGGTGGCCAGGTTCCTTCTACCGCGGGTCATGGGGTTCGAGGTCGATGGTTCGGAGGCCGATTTCCGGGAAGCAGGGCGACATATGCCATTCGTCCGGTTCATCCCGCGCTCCCTGTAGCGAGATGGACTCACCGATCGAGGGCAATACGAGGTCACGGACCGAAACATGTTGCTTCCGTGCCGTTGTCACGAATCGGAGAGCAGCAGCGTCTTGCTGATGGCGGGTTCTTGCGCTCACTCGCACGCAACGGATTCGGCATCATGAGCCGAACGAACATTGCAAAGGGCCAGAGTCGGCGCGTGGCCATCGAGGTTCCCAGGTTTGTCCGCTCGCTGAGAGTTTGGAGATTGATGCGTATAAGAGCGAGGACGGGGTATTGGCGAGAGGTGATCAATCCATTAGAAGATTACGACCGCGATCGACCGAGCGAGGGTTGAGTCTTGTGTCGCCACTCACCAGAGGACCGTTCGGGCGTCTCACCGCGGGGATGCGACAGGTGAGCCGTAATCCGCGGCATTTCCGCACGGGACGGTGGTTCCTCGTCGGCGAAGGCATGGCGCTGATCCTTCTCGGATCCGCTGGATTCGTTTCCTTGGCAACCCATCCCGAGGAGGGGGCGGCGGGCGCGCCAGTATGGGTGCTGGCGTTGACCCCTTGGCACAGCGCCGTTTTCGCCGGATTCGGGGTTCTGGCAGTGTTAAGCGCGGCTTACCGTCGCCTCGCGGTCGCGGTCACTTCCCTGGGCGCTGTGATGTTTGTGGCGCTGATGGTGGCGGGGGCCGTCGCCGCCGCCCATCACGAGCCGGGACCGTTGGGACTGCACACCCCAGAAATTATTGTGCACGGGTTGGTGGCCGCCGCAAATGTCGCGATTTTGTACTGGCTTGTTCCTGACGCGCTCGAGGGGCCGGACTGGATCAAACGGCCGCGCACGCAGACACCAGACCTCAGTGTGCCGGACGCCACGCAATCTTCCGCAATATCGGCGGGCTCGGATTGTCAGCCGGCAAATGCCGACGGCAACGACACCCCAAAGGTCAAACCCGTCATCACAAGGTCCCCCAGAACAATCGCCGGCCGAGAAAGCCCCGCACCACCGAAGCCAGTTTGAAGGAGACCGCTTATGACAACATCGCGGACCGTCGTCATCACCGGAGCCAGCGCCGGAATCGGGCGTTGCGCAGCGCGACTGTTCGGGGCTCGCGGCGACAAGGTCGCGCTGCTCGCGCGAGGCCAGGCCGGGCTCGAAGGCGCAGTGAAGGACGTGGTGGAACGCGGCGGACAGGCGCTGGCCATTCCTACCGACGTCGCGCAGTACGCCGAGGTCGATGCCGCGGCAGCCCTGGTCGAACAGACCTTCGGCCCTATTGACGTGTGGATCAACGTCGCGTTCACCTCGGTGTTTGCTCCGTTTCACGCGATCAAGGCAGACGAATACCGTCGAGTCACCGAAGTGAGTTATCTCGGGTATGTGCACGGCACCATGGCCGCGCTCTCTCGGATGCGGCAACACGATGCGGGCACAATCGTGCAGGTCGGTTCGGCGCTGGGCGCGCGTGCCATCCCACTACAGTCGGCGTACTGCGGCGCCAAGCACGCCATCAACGGTTTCACCGAATCGATACGCACGGAACTGATGCACGATCAGAGCAACATCCACATCACCGTTGTGCAGATGCCTGCGGTCAACACTCCCCAGTTCAGCTGGGTGCTGTCGCGGCTGCCACGTCACCCACAGCCGGTACCGCCGATCTATCAACCCGAGGTAGCGGCCCGGGCGGTTCTTTACGCTGCACAGCATCCTCGCCGCAAACAATATTGGGTCGGGATGAGCACTGCCGCAACAATATTGGGCCAACGGTGTGTTCCCGCACTCTTGGATCGCTACCTGGCGAGGAACGGTTATGTATCCCAGCAGACCGATGAACCGGTCGAGCCCGACAGGCCGAACAACTTGTGGGAACCTCGCGATGACGCGGCGGGCGCCGACCACGGAGCGCACGGGATATTCGACCCGCGCTCACATGATGTGTCGCCACAGCTGTGGGTGTCGCAACACGCTGGTATGACCGCTGCTGCGGTAGCCGCAGCTGGTGTCGCAGCGCTGAGCGCCGCCGTGTACCGCATCTGGCAAGGCTGATTGAACGATCCAGATCAAGTCGACGATCGCAGCGTCGCGCTGCTAGAGCTCGTGCCGGTACCGGGAGCCGGGGGCAGCGGTTGGGGAGGTTCTCATGAATGATCTGACGCCGGTGAGTGATGACGGACCCGGTCGCGATCCATCGGGTGCCGGCGCGCAGGGGCGCGGCGACGACGCAACATCCGCCCTGTGTTCGCCAGAGGTGTTGCGCGACTATGCATTATTGGCCGACGGTGAACGAGGCGTCGTAGTGGGTCCTCGCGGCGATTACGCCTGGTTATGTGTTCCCCGCTGGGATTCGGAGGCCGTCTTCTCCTCGCTCATCGGCGGCGCCGGAGGGTATTCGGTGACGCCCGCCGGAAACCGTTTTGTGTGGGGCGGGTACTACGAGCCGCGGTCACTGATCTGGCGGTCGCGCTGGGTCAGCACCGTCGGCATCATTGAATGCAGGGAAGCGTTGGCGTTTCCCGGCGACCCGCACAACGCGGTCGTGTTGCGCCGCATCATTGCCGTTGACGGCGACGCCGTGGTCCGCGCTCGGCTCGACGTTCGTGCGGATTTCGGCTCCCTGCCCATGACCGTTGATGAGCGCTTCGCGGGCGGGCTGGCCGCATCGTCGGGACGGTTCCGGATCCGCTGGAATGCCGGCGCCGACATCGTGATTCTCCCTGATGGATCGGCTGAAGCGCAGATCATCGTGCCCGCCGGCGGTACTCATGATCTGGTGCTCGAGATCGCCGACTGCCCGATTCGGGCAGATCCTGTCGAGCCCCGGCGATACTGGCGCACCACCGAAGATGCCTGGCACGCCGCAGTGCCCGCCTTCACCGGCTCACTGGCCGACCGGGATACGTGCCACGCCTACGCGGTGCTGCGGGGACTGACCAGCGCGCGCGGCGGAATGGTGGCAGCGGCGACGATGTCGCTTCCCGAACGGGCCGAACAAGGGCGCAATTACGACTACCGCTACGCCTGGATCCGCGACCAGTGCTATGCCGGCCTGGGCGTTGCCGCTGCCGGGCCCGGCGAGCTGCTCGACGGCTCAGTGCGCTTTGTCGCTGAACGGCTCATTGCCGATGGCCCTGAGCTCAAACCGGCCTACACGGTGGTCGGCGGCCTGGTGCCCGACGAACACCGACTGGCCTTGCCCGGATATCCGGGTGGCGGTGTGGTCAAGACCGGTAACTGGGTCAACCGCCAGTTCCAGCTCGACGCGTTTGGCGAAGCTTTGTCATTGTTGGCGACAGCGGGCCGCCTCGACCGCCTCGACCGCACACTGTGGTCGGCAGTCGAAGCTGCGGTGAGCGCGATCAGGCAACGGTGGCGGCAACCTGACGCGGGCATCTGGGAACTCGACAACGCGCGCTGGGCGCATTCGCGATTGAGTTGTGCCGCCGGGCTGCGCGCGATAGCCAAGATCGCCCCGCGCACGCAGGCGGGCGAGTGGTCAGCATTCGCCGATGCGATCGTCGCAGATGCCGACACCGACTGCCTGCACCCGAGTGGCCGATGGCAACGTGCCCCGGGCGACCCACGGGTTGACGCGGCGTTATTGTTGCCCGCGCTTCGCGGCGCTGTCCCGGCCGATGACCCGCGCTGCCAAGCCACACTGGCGGCGGTGCGCAAGCAACTCAGTTCCCAGGGCTACCTATATCGGTTCCGCCACAACGGAGTTCGGCTCGGCGATGCCGAAGGCGCCTTCCTGCTGTGCGGTTTCGCGATGGCACTCGCCGAGCAGCAGCAAGGACGCCGCCGCGCTGCGGTGCGATGGTTTGAACGCAGCCGCGCATCGTGCGGCCCACCAGGACTGTTCACCGAGGAATACGACGTCAAGCAACGACAGCTGCGGGGCAATCTCCCACAGGCCTTCGTGCATGCGCTGTACTTCGAAGCCTCGTTTGCCCTTACCGAAGACGGCGCCTGAGCCGTGCGAGCGCAGAGCACCAATGGCGTCGATCTTCGCCATCAACTGAACGTGGTCGGACGCCGCGGGCCCGCCCGCCGCATCAGCGGGTCTCCAGCTGGGATCATGCTGAGCATGATGCGCGCCAGGTGATCTCGCCGACGCCGTTGCGTAGGAGGGGTTGCCGTAGCGGCGACAAGGTCGCGATATCCGGTGCCCGCCCAGGTGGTTGCGACCGCCGCATCAGCTAACCCCGTACGGACGCGGGAGTGATCGCTGCCCGCCAGTGCAAGCGCAGTCAGCGCATGGACGGCGTCAACCCACACCCCCAACGCGAGCACCTCAGGGCTCGGCCGCAATCCAGACAGCACGGCCTGAGCGAGATGACGGGCGCCGAGCGCCCGGGCGATCAGCACACTCTTCGCATCGACCTTGGCGTCGTGGATGTTCCCGATGACCTGTCGCGGCGCGAACAGCAGTGCCGCCGCCCAGCAGGCGCGCACCAGTTCGATTCTGCGTATTCGTGGCCGAGCCGGCGGAGGGCTCTTCGATGGGTCGCGAGAAGCAAACGTGGAGCTGCCGCAAACCGCGTGGTCAATTGCGTTGCTGTTCATGACGTTTCTTTTGGTCGATGGACGGAGTGAACTCCTGCAGTGATCGGCGGTATCGCTTGGCGGTGGGCGCCAGCGACATGCCGTGGCCGGGCTCGGTGGTGCAGGGGGTGAGTGTGCCGCCAGTTGCCGCGGGCACGCCGTTGAAGAGCACTGGTTCCAGTCGGGTGTGGTCGATGAAGTACTCAACGTGGCGCAGATTGGTAACGCAGGCGGCTACAGGGGCGTGCAATGCCGGCGCGCAATGCGCCGAAACCTGCAGATTGCGGGACGCTGCGACGGCGGCGCAGCCCAGCCAGCCGGTGTAGCCACCACAGCGGGTCGCGTCGAGTTGCAGGCAGTCCAGTGCGGGGGCCAGTTGCCGCGCGCCGTAGAGGTCGCTGACGTATTCGCCGGCCGCGACATCGCAGCGCAGCGCGTTACGCAGGACGCCCAGACCCGCAATGTCGTCGCTACTGACCGGTTCCTCGAACCACACCACCCCCAGATCGTCAAGAGCGGCGCCGACACGGCGGGCCTGGCCGAGCGTGTAGCCGCCGTTCGCGTCGACCATCAGGTCCACCTCTGCACCAGCAAGCTCCCGCACCTGTTCGACCCGAGACAGGTCGCGGGCAACGGCGGTTCCCCAATCTTGACCGATCTTGATTTTCATCGACCGGCATCCGGCGGCGCGCCACTCCGATATCTGTTCGCCGAGCCCGATCTCATCGAGGGTCGTGAAGCCGCCGGAACCGTAGATCGGCACCGCCGACCGCGCCTGGCCCAACATCACGGTGAGCGGCAGGTCACAGAGCCGCGCCTTGAGATCCCATAGCGCGATGTCGACCGCGCTCAGCGCTTGCATGACCAGGCCCCGCGTGCCGAAGTTGCGGCAGTGGCGGTGCATCACCTGCCACGCCCCTCGGATATCGAACGGATCGCGGCCGCAGATCACGGCGGCCAGCTCCTCGCGGATGACTCCGGCGGCCGATGACGAGCTATACGTCCACCCCAGACCGGTGGTGTCGCCCGCGTGCACCTGCACCACGACTGCAGTGGTCGCATCCCAACACAAGGTGCCGTCGGCCTCGGCCTGCGGCGTGCCGACGCGGTAGACCTCGACATCGACATGCTCGATCGTTGAGTTATTCACGTGCACAGCGCTTCTCACTAGACGCACGGCATGCAGCGTGGTCGACCATCAGATCAGCAGCGCGCGCGGCCAGCGCCATGATGGTCAACGCCGGGTTGGCCGCGCCCTGTGTCGGCATCGTGCTGCCGTCGACGACATAGAGCCGGTCGACGCCATACACTCGGTGCTCAGAGTCGATGACGCCTTCTTCTGCGCGTGCCGCCATCCGTGCCCCGCCGACAAGATGAGCGTAACGCTCGATCGTGATGACTTCCTCGGCGCCGGCCGCGCGCAAAATGTCGCCCATGACTGCGCCGGCAGCCTTGATCAGCTTCTTGTCGTTGTCGCATTGAGAGTAGGCGAAATGCGCGACGGCAAGCCCGTGGCGATCTTTCTCGTCGGCCAGCGTCACACGATTGTCAGGCTGCGGCAGTAATTCGCACAATGCACCCAAGGTCGCCCAATGCACGTAGTCGCGCATGTACTCACGCAGCGTGCATCCCCAATGGCCTTGCGCTCCAACATGTTCGGCCCAGTTGATCGGCATCGGACTGACGGTCTGGATGGACCAGCCACGTTGGTAGGTCTTGGTCGGGTCCGTCTCGTAGAACTGCTCGGAGCAAACCTCGGGTGGTGGCGCTTTGTACATGCGGATCTCGTCGCTGAACCGGCCCGCCACTTGAGGAGCGCCCTGAACCATGAGATGGCGACCCAGGTGATCGTGGTCGTTGCCCAACCCCTGGGGATACCGGGGGGTGGCGGACAGCAGCAGGAGCCGCGGTGTCTCGATCGCGTAGCCGGCGACGACGACGGCGGCGGCGCGTTGCCGCCGAAGGACACCGGCGTGCAGGTACTCCACGCCGGTCGCGCGCCCGGTGCGATCGTCGACGAGCACGCGCGTGACATGGCAGTCGGGCCGGATTTCGGCGCCGTGGGCCAGCGCGTCGGGAATGTGGGTGATCAACGGACTGGCCTTGGCGTTGACTTTGCAGCCTTGGATACAGAACCCGCGATAGATGCAATGCGGCCGGTTACCGAACCGGCCGTTCGGAATTGCCACCGGCCCGACTCGCATCTGGATGCCGAGCCGCTCCGCGCCCCGCAGAGCGACCATGCCGTTGCCGCCGACGGGGTGAGGACTGTGCGGGTAATCGTGGGGGTCGCCCCATGGCCAGTGCTGTCCGGCCACGGGCAGCTCGGCCTCGATCTGCTCGTAGTAGGGCCGCAGCTGTTCATAGCTGATAGGCCAGTCTGCGCCCACGCCCTCGGCGCTGAGCGTGTGGAAGTCCGATGGGTGAAAACGCGGCACGTACCCTGCGTAATGCACCATCGATCCACCGACGCCCCGCCCGGAGTTGTTGGACCCCAAAGGAACCGGATCGGCACCGCCGATCTGCCTGGGATCGGTCCAATACAGCACATGCGAGGCACGCTCGTCGCTGACCCAGTCTGTATCGGGATCCCAGAACGGGCCGGCGTCGAGCACGACGGCGTGCCAGCCCGCCCGCGCCAGCCGCTGAGCCAGGGTCGCACCTCCGGCACCGGCGCCCACGATGACTACGTCGACCTCGTCGCTGTGGTCGTAGCGACGCATGTCGTGGCGCAACCGATGATTCATCCGTGACCCATCGTTGGGAATGAGCCAGGCGGATTCGTTACGCGCGCGTACCCCATGGCCGTCAGCCACTCGCCGACCTTCCTGCGATGTCGTCGTGCGCCCTGCGGGCTTGCTCGACGCGCGCGGCAAACGGGATCGGGTCGTCATTGAGATGGTCGGCCACTTCCCACGTTTCACGTGCGTTCACGCCTGGATTGAGGTAGCCGCGCGGATAGGCGGGGCCGCCGAAGCCGACCTCGTTCCATGCCCACGGATGTGAGTAGAACGCGGTGGTGGCGTAGCGCATCCACAGGCTCCAGACATGCTTGGCGGGCAACCGGTGCCATGGATCGCCGGCAGCAGCGAGGTCCTGCACGTCTTGCAGCAGAAGCCCCTGCCTGCGGCGCGACAATTCGGCGTACTTGGTGCCGTGGTGGGCCTGCGCGTCCTCGTTGAGGTGTGCGAGGGTGGCGCGCCAGGCCTGGCCGTCCTCGGGTAGATCGTCATAGTGCCAGCCGTCGGTTTCGCCCACTGAGAGTCGTTGGTCGATCAATGCAAGTACCGGCACCCTCGGTTCGCCGTCTTGGCCCAGTAGCAGGTCAAGCATCGGTTCAGCGACGCCCGCTTCGTCAGTGGTGAAGAATGACAAAGCATTTGGCAATGTCAGCCGTGCCAGCACCACTCCGGCAGTCGCGGCATCCCACACATGGGCCTGATCCAGGACATCAAACCCCGGGAACCGGCCTTGCCCCTGCGGAGTTACCGCGTGCTGAGACGGTGGACGAAACGGCATCAGTGGTCAGCCCCGTCTCGATGCAGCGACAAGCTCTCTCGGCGCAGCACTGCTGCGAGCAAGCCCATACCGCCAACCAACGATGCCAGCAGTGGCGCAAATGCTGGCGGACCTGACTCCATGTTGTATTTCGTCAGTCCGCCGGGCCGCTGCCGGATACCACGCCAGTGCAAGTAGGTGCCCTGCAGTCCGTTGATCACGATCGCTGCGCTGGTCAGTGGCAGCACCGTGCGCGCCGCACGCTGGGAGAAGAACCCGGCCACGCCGGCGGGGATCGCGGTGGGCAGCACGACGATCGGCCAATACATCATCTTGTTGCCGAAGCTGGCGGCATCGTGCGAGAAGTAGATTTCGCCAGCAGTGATGGCGGCGCCGACAGCGGTCAGCGCCGCCAGCGTGCGCTCGAAACGGCCGGTCCTGATGTCATGCAGCGCTTCCTCGAGGAGCTGCATCACGCGTCCTTCTCGCCCGGAAGGTACTGCTGCACTTTCTGTTTGAGTCCCTGTTTGATGAACCCGCCCGCGTCGTCATCGCCGCCGAGCACTGCCATGACCAAGGACTTCGCCTGTTCGAATGTGGCATGTGGGGGGATCGGCGGAACATCCGGATCGCACACCACATCGAGCACGGTTGGCCGGTCGGCCGCCAATGCGCGCTCCCACGCGGCACCCAGTTCGCCAGCGTCGTCGATGTTTTCGCCGCGCAAACCTAGGCTGCGCGCGAACCCGGCGTAGTCGACGTCAGGTAGCGACTGTGAGGCGGCGAACTTCGGAGAGTTCTCCATCGCGCGCATCTCCCAGGTGACCTGATTGAGATCGTTGTTGTGCAGCACCGCGACGATCAACCGGGGGTCGGCCCACTGCCGCCAGTATCTGGTGATGGTGATCAGTTCGGCGAGCCCGTTCATCTGCATTGCGCCGTCACCGACGAAGGCGATGCCCGGCCGGTCGGGATGAGCCCATTTGGCGCCGATCACGTACGGAACCCCCGGACCCATCGTCGCTAACGTGCCCGACAACGATCCCCGCACACCCGAGGTGAACTTGAGTTGGCGGGCATACCAATTGGCCGACGAACCCGAGTCCGCGGCGACGATCGCGTTGGACGGCAGCCGCTGGGACAGCTCGTAGAAGATCCGCATCGGGTTGATCGGGTCGGCCGTGGTCATCGCCCGGCGTTCGACGGTGTTCCACCACTTCTCTACGTGGTGTTCGACTTTCTCGCGCCAGGAGCGGTCAGTCTTGCGTTGTAACAACGGAATCAGCGCCTGCAGTGTCGCCTTGGCGTCGCCGACGATGTTCAATTCGTACGGATAGCGCATGCCGATCCACTGCCCCGAACGGTCGATCTGCACACCGCGCGCCTGGTCGAGCTTGGGCAGGAATTGCGTATAGGGGAAATTGGATCCGACGGTGAGCAACGTGTCGCAGTCCATCATCAGGTGCCAACTTGCCGTGGTACCCAACAGGCCGATCGAACCGGTCACCCACGGTAAGTCATCAGGCAGTACGTCCTTACCGAGCAGCGCTTTGGCTACCCCGGCCCCGAGCAGGTCGGCGACTTCGGTCAGCTCGTCGGCGCAGCCGCGCGCACCTTGGCCGACCAGCATCGCGACTCTCTGCCCGGCGTTGAGGATCGCCGCAGCCTGAAGTACCGCCTCATCGTCGGCGGCCACCCGAGCGGGGCTCAGCCCAAGACTGGACGGCACCTGCTTGAAGGCATGTCCGGGCGGCTCGTAGTCGAGTTCGAGCACGTCGGACGGAAAGATCAGACAGGTTGGGGCGCTCTGGCTGAGCGCGGTGCGGATTGCCCTATCGATCAGGTTGGGCAACTGTTGGGGCACGGTGCACATTTGCACGTAATCGCTGCACACGTCCTTGAACAGGCTGATCAGGTCAACCTCCTGCTGATAGGAGCCGCCCATCGCTGATCGCTCGGTCTGACCGACGATGGCAACCACCGGCACATGGTCGAGCTTGGCGTCATAGAGCCCGTTGAGCAGATGCACCGCGCCGGGTCCGCTGGTCGCAACGCACACGCCGAAATGGCCCGAGAACTTGGCGAATCCGACCGCCTCGAACGCCGCCATCTCCTCGTGTCGAGCTTGCACGAACTGCGGACTATCGTCCGCGCGCCCCCACGCCGCGAGTAGGCCGTTGATCCCGTCGCCAGGGAAGCCGAAAACTTGTTTCACACCCCAGTCCCGCAATCGGGCTAACAACACATCAGCAACCGTGTCCGACAAAGTGATCACTTCCCAACGATTCTCGAGCGCTCGCGCTACGTGGCCCGCAGCATCACAAATAGCGGCATCCCCGTTTTGCGCCTCCTGACACCTGCCGTGACCAACTCTTAGGTAAATCCCAGGTCTGAGGACGCGACGGCAGTTGCAGATCCGGTGTCGTCGGTCGCCTACGCGATCGAAGCCGCACTGCGGGCCCTCGACGGTGATCTGGCGTTGCTGATTCCGGCAATGTCAGCAGTGCTGCTGATCATTGCCTTGGTGGTGGTGAACTACCAGCAGCTGATCGCTCGGCATCCGAGAGGTGGCGGAGCCTCAGCCGCGACCGGCGAGGCCTTCGGCGAAGGCCGGGCCCCCGCCGGGCCCGACCACTCGTGGAGTTGCTTCGTGATCGAGTTGAATTGCCTGGACAACCCCTGAGCGCAGTGAGTCCAAACGGCCGCTGACTGCCCCAACCACTGAGGTTGTAACTCCAGTTCACGACACGAATATATCTATGCCACTGCAGTATTCGTGAGTCGGTCATCAATCCCGTCCTTCGCTGATGCCGCCGCGGTCACCGCGCAGGCGCGGGTTGTGTCGTGAACGTTTCGGTAGCATATTGCAATAGTTGCCAAGTGCGGGAATGGATCAGCTTCGCGATGAGGCGAGGCGGGGATCACTCATCTGCCGCGCCACGACGCAAATACAGGAGTACACGATGGCCAGTCCCCACGCCGCAACCGTTATCGAGCTCGACAGGCGAGCTTCGCACGCCGGAAGGAACGCATCGCTCCGACGTTCCGCGGATGGCCGGAAAGTCGCCGATACGGGCCCGCTTCGGAACACCAGCACCGCACTTGGGGACGTCGCCACGAAGCGCATTGCCCTTGGCGGCACTGAACAGTTGCCGCGATATCGGGGCGGCGTCGTAGGTGACGCGGCAGCGATGACCTCGTTCATCTGCCGTCGTCTGATGGGCGACTACATGGTGGATGAGTTCGGCTATGACGCCGAGTTCGCCGAACAGGTAGTGCTGCCGGTGTTACGTCCACTGTTCAACACATGGTTTCGGGTTGACGTTGTTGGTGTGAACAATATTCCCTTCGACGGTCCGGCACTGGGCTTGACCCCTGATGGTGGACACCTAACTGGTGGGACTGCTGGTCCTGCGGGAAGGATGTCCGTATGGCGGGCAAGCGTAAGAAGTACACCCCGGAGTTTCGGGAGCAGGCTGCCCGCCTGGTGATCGAGACGGGACGTCCGATCGCGCATGTGGCCGCGGAGATGAATCTGGGTGAGCAGTTGTTGGGTCGGTGGGTGCGCCAGGCCCGCGAGTCGGCCGGGGATACTGGCGGGGTGCTTGATGTTGATGAGCGCGCCGAGTTGGAGCGGCTGCGCAAGGAGAACGCTGAATTGCGTTTGGACCGTGAGTTTTTAAAAAAAGCGGCAGCCTTCTTCGCCTCCGAACAGAACCGGTAGATGCTTACCGGATCATCGAGGCGGAGAAGGCGAACTTCAGCATTGTGCGGATGTGCCGACTGCTGGTGGTATCGCGGTCGGGGTTCTACAAGTGGCGTGTGGCCGACGCTGCCGGTCCTACGCCGGCCCAGCAGCGCCGTAAGCGCCTCGACACCGCAGTTGCGGGGTTTCATGCCGACTCCGACGGGGTGAACGGCGCACCGCGCATCCTGGCCGATCTACGGGAGGATGGCTGGGTGGTCTCGTGCAAGACGGTGGCGGCATCACTGCGCCGCCAAGGTTTGTTCGGGATCAGTCCGCGCACTTTCGGTCCGCCGACCACCGTGGCGGACCCGGATGCCGAAGCGATCCCGGACCTGGTCAAACGTCGTTTCGATACCGGTGTGCTCAACGCGGTGTGGACCAGCGACATCACCTATCTGCGGACTGGGGAAGGCTGGTTGTATCTGGCGGCGGTACGGGACGGGCATTCGCGGCGGGTGATCGGTTGGGCGATCGCCGATACCCTGCATACCGATGTTGTCGAGTCGGCGTTGACGATGGCGATCGCGTTGCGTGGCCCGTTGCCGGAGAAGGTGATTTTCCATGCCGATCGGGGCTGTCAGTACACCTCGGCGCAGCTGGCTCGGTTCGCCCGGGAGAACAACCTGCTGCGGTCGGTGGGCCGTACCGGGGTGTGCTGGGATAACGCTGCGACTGAATCATTATGGGCGACACTGAAAGTCGAGTTTTACGACCGGCGGTTGTGGCCGACGAAAGCTGCCGCTAGGCTCGCCGTCGGTGACTGGATCGAGCGGGTCTACAACCGCCGCCGGCGTCACAGCGCACTGGGCATGATCAGCCCCGTCGAGTTTGAAAACCGGATCAATCAGACGGCACAAGCCGCCTGACCCTGTGTCCACCAAACAGGGTCAAGCCCAGCACTGATCGTGGCCAACCATGCGGGGGTGTTGCCGCTCGATGCGCTGATGACATCGGTCGCGGTTCATGACCACCATCCCGCCCGCCGCGCCGTACGGATCTTGGCCGCAGACCTGGTGTTCACGCTGCCCTTGCTCGGTCCGATTGCACGCAAGGCCGGTCACACGTTGGCCTGCGCTCCGGACACGCACCGCCTCCTGACGAACGGCGAATTGGCAGCTGTTTTCCCCGAGGGGTACAAGGGGCTGGGTAAGTGCTTCGGCGATCGGTACCGTTTGGCCCGTTTCGGTCGCGGCGGCTTCGCGGCAGCGGCGCTGCGGGCGGGTGCGCCGATCATTCCGTGCGCGATCGTGGGATCCGAGGAGATCTATCCGATGGTGGCCAACGTGGGGCCGCTGGCCCGAATGCTGGGCCTGCCGTATTTCCCGATCACACCTACGTTCCCATTGACTGGCCTGATGGGCTTGGCGCCCCTGCCATCGAAGTGGTCGATCGAATTCGGCACGCCCATAAGGACATCGAGCTGTATTGATGCCGAGGACCCGATGGTCGTGTTTGGCCTCGCAGACCATGTTCGTCAAACCATCAGCTGCCTGCTGCGGCAACGGTTGGCCGCGCGGAACAATGTCTTCACCGGTTGATACCCAGAAGCAGCCCGGGCGTGGACTGAATGGGGATGTGCGGCACGGTGGAGAAGCTTCCGAGTTCCTCAGGCCGCCGCAGCCGCCCGTATGCGGTGATTCCCACCTCGCAGCACACGCAATCGTCACCGCAGTCCTCATGGCTGCGGCACTGGCGCTGGCGGTCTCCCTGTTATTCGGCGGCGACGCGCCACCCCGGTGTGCGATCGGCACACGCACTCCGACCTGCACCCGCGTGTAGCCGAGCACGCAGCGATCTGAAAAGGACTACACCACAAGATGATCCGACAGGAGCAACAATGACCAACCTCACCGCGGTCGAAACCGCGATCGAGCCACGCTGATGGACACCGTCATGAGCCGTCAACAGCTAACCACCGTTCAGCTCCGCCCCGGAGTGCGGGCTCTCGACCGCGCTGAGGGAGTGCTGATGGCCTTACGGCGCTGCAGCTGCGACGACGCCTTCGGTGAATTACTCGAAGCAGCGCGCCGCCAGCACGTACCAGTCTTCACGATTGCTTCGGCGCTCGTTGAGTTGGTGGATGGCAGCAACACCTTGGCTAGCGATCCGATCGCCTCAGCCGCCGCCAACAGACAATGGGGCGAGCTCATTGCCTGTCACCGTCGGCCCAGCTGACCTCTCGAACGCACTCGGACTCACGTTGGGCCCGGACTCCATTCCGCGGGTGCGGGCACGGAACCGAGGCGAACACGGCAGCACCACAGCACTTGTCGCTGACACGGCCGCCGACCAGTTGACCAGGCCGGAGCGAGGCGGTTAACGGCGCGAACGGCGCAGCACCACCGTGACCAACGCGAAGCCCTCGCTGCAGGCAGGGCGGATACATGCGGGTTCGACGGGCTACTTGCGGCGGCGAAGACCCTCTTTGGGCGGCACGGCGATCCAGCCGAATGCTGCGGTGAACATCATTGCGTAGCTGCACGCCGCAACGACATACACCCCGCCGGCGATGCCGGGAGCCACGAAGACCGCGCTGCCGATCATCGCCGCACCAATGAGGAACACCGGCGCCGCGGCAGTGCGTCGCCGACGCCGAATCCGGGTCGCAGATGTCATTTCATCGAACTGGCGGGCCAGTCGCGGTGCGGCCAGCTCCAACTCATCTGAGATTTGTTCAAGAATCTGCTGTTCGCGTTGCGACGGCTCCATGGCGCACCTCCCATGCCACATCGACAGCCAGGTGATTCCCGCACGTCACTGTCCGGTTCCATGCCGGCCGTTGCCGTATAGTGTTGCTTATAACAATAGTTGCAGTG
Organism: Mycobacterium sp. SMC-16; assembly: GCF_046250085.1. Lineage (NCBI taxonomy): Bacteria > Bacillati > Actinomycetota > Actinomycetes > Mycobacteriales > Mycobacteriaceae > Mycobacterium > Mycobacterium sp. SMC-16. The sequence goes on along the minus strand of NZ_CP176427.1, from coordinate 1,563,017 downwards.
TATCCCCGTCTCTGAGTTTGAGCGCTCGCTGCACGGAAAACGGTTCTGCGGAATTCCCCTTGCTTGTGGGAGGTGCACCATTCCCGAAGTCGAACTCAGTGCGGGCCGACTGCATTATCGCGACCGCGGTAGCGGACCGTGCGTCCTGCTGGTCCACGGATTGTTCGTCGACGGCACTGTGTGGGAGCCATTGGTGCATCTACTCGAAGGACATTCGCGGTGCGTCATACCGGACCTACCGCTGGGCGCGCACTCGGTACCGATGAACGGTGCCGACCTGTCCCCGCCGGCGCTTGCGGCAATGCTGGCCGAGTTCATCGAGCGGTTGCAGCTGTCCGACGTCACCGTGGTCGGAAACGACACCGGCGGTGCCTTGTGCCAGATTCTGTGCGCCCATCACCCCGACGTTGTCTACCGGTTGGTGCTGACCAATTGCGATGCGTTCGAACACTTTCCGCCCGCGGTTTTTCGCCCCATCGAAGCGGCCGGGGCTTACGTTCCCGGCCTCATCGCCGGCCTGGACCTGCTGTTGCGTATGCCGTGGTTTCGACGAGCGGCGCTGACCGTCGTACCGCTGACGATCCGGCCGTTACCCGACGCGCTGCTCAGAGAATGGTTTGCCCCGCTTCGTGACGCCCGCATCCGCACGGACCTACAGACTGTGCTACAGGGGATTTCGTGCAAGCACACGCTCGACGCTGCCAAACGTTTGCAGCATTTTCCGCGGCCTGCGCTCGTCGTATGGGGCGCGCAAGACCGCTTTTTCCCGCTGTCGGACGCGGCGCGACTCACCCAGACGCTGCCCTACGCGCGGCTGGAAGTCGTCGACGACGCCCGCACGTACATTCAGTTCGACCAACCGCAGCGGCTTGCCGAGTTGGTGCTCGAGCATATGCGGTAGCTCGCTGACGCCGCCCCCGCAAGGTCCGTTGCGTTCTGCATCCCCGTCGATGCGAGGTACCGCGAAATCCCTATCTCCACAACGTAAATCATGCCCAAGACGGCCTTCCACCGCGGCCGGAGGACTTGGTTACATGCCGTACTGCGGCAGTACTAACGCATCGCTGATTTCACGGCGCCAAATCCGCTGACCTAACCAGGGCAGCGCGAGCAGTTTGGTGGCCTGATTGCGCGCCCACACTCCCATCGGGGTGGTCGGGGCGAACACTGCGGCGAAGCGGCGAGCGGCGGCTTGTTTTCCTTCGATGAATCCGCGCAGCAGACGCTCTTGGCGCGCGAACGCGCGACGGTAATCGGTGTCGGCGCGGTTGAGTTCACCGGCAAGCACGTACGCCTGCGCCATCGCCAAGCCGGTGCCTTCCCCGGCCAGCAGCGATACCGCGCTGGCGGCGTCGCCGATCAACGCGACCCGTCCGTTGGACCACCGGTCCATGATGATCTGGCTCATGTGGTCGAAATAGATGTCCTCTGTTCGCTCCAGTGCCGCGAGAATTTGCGGACATTCCCACCCAGCTGTTCCGAGGACATGCCACAGGGCGTGTTTGATGCCGTCGATCGTGCGGGGGGGCGGGGCCGGGTAGCCGATCGTCGGTGAACACGGTGAGAAACATGGTGCGATCGCCCCGCATCGCGAAACGGCTGATCATGCGTCCCGGACTACTGTGCGCGAGATAGACCAATTCGTCGCGTGGTCGGTAGCCGGGGACCTCGAACGCCGCTACCTGGTATCCCAGATCGGTTTCGAACCGATCGTCGGGGCCGAACACCGCCCGTCGCACCGCTGAATGCGTGCCATCTGCACCAATGACCAAATCGAAGGATTGTGGTCGCCCGCTGCGCGGGCGCACCTTGACACCGACCTCTGATTGTTCGATGTCGACCACGCGTGACCCGAACCTGGTGGACACCTGACCCTCGACGGAGTTGAAGATCATGCGTGCCAGGTCACCGCGTGCCACACTGGTGAATCGTCCGTCTGCCATGCGGCGCAGGGCGCGCGTGTTGAATCCACCAACGCGGCCACCATTCTGGTCGACCAGGCGGAGCTGTTCGACGTCGTAGCCGGCCGCGTGCACCTGTGCTGCGAGTCCCATCTTCTCGGCGACCTCGTACCCGACGCCCCAGAAGTCGACGATGTAGCCACCGTCGCGCAGCTCGGGCGCCGCCTCGAACACGGTGACATCGAAGCCGCTGCGGTGCAACCAGAATGCTGCCGTGGTCCCGGCGATCCCAGCGCCGACGATGGCGATCTTCATGAGTTTGTTCTTCGGATCACGCCACGGCGTGCAAACCTCCGCGCGCCCTGGTTGTGCATGCGGCCTCCTCGTGCTGCGCGTGGCCGGCGACGCGGTCACTTCAGCGCATTACCTATTATCGCATAATGCAACAGTTGCCGTTCGCGATCATTGGAGGTTGGCGCCGGTCGGTACGACAGCGCGGCGCCGCCCTGCCCAGGAGGACCGGCTATCGCGGGAACTTCGGAACGCGCCTGCGCAGCGCCGCAATCTGCATGGCGATGATTGCGGCATTTGTGCCACTATCCGGATGCGACACGCGGGTGCCCGACCGCCGTGACGACATCAACCGACTCAGCGCGCAACTGGGCTCGATGCCCGGGGTGCAAGCCGCTCACGCCGACTATGCCAACCACTGGGCCGAGGGCGCAGTGATGTTCGCCATCCACCTCGACGCCACGGAGAGCCTCACCGCCGACGAGCTGGCCTCGGTCGTGGATACCTACCTCCAAAATCTCGCATCGGGCCGATACCGCGACTATCACACCGAACTCGAGATCCGCCGCGGCTGGAACGTCTTCGCCGTAGACAGCAGTGACCGGCCTATTGCGAACACAACGCAAATCCTCGACCAGGCCCGCAACTGGATTGCCCTGCGCACCACGCTGCCGGGGGCCACTGTTGCACTGCGGTCCACGATCAGTCACCCGTTGGCGCACTTGAGCCCCAGGGAGATCGGGAGTTCGAACCGAGCGGATATCGAGCTTCCCGAAGGCACACAAAGCATGGACATCGCCGGCGCGGTCAGCACCATCGCAGCCCGATTCCCCTACCTGGCGGTGCTGAACTGGACGGTCAGCGCAGCACGGGCACAAGACCAGATCGCGTATACCGGGCGCTTCCCGACGGCCGCCGAACTCGAACTCTGGCGCCGGTTGACCACCGATCAAACCATCGCTCATACCGACAGCATGCAGATCAACGGACCCGTCACTCCACCGGTATGGCTTTCCGAAGCAACGGGCACCGACGCCCTTGACGTGGCCCTCGCCCTCGCCACCCAGCACCTACCCCTGGCCGCAGCATTGCCCGCTCCGGTCCTTTACACCGCAGGTAGCCAACTTTCCGGCCACATCGGCGGCTACGGGGTTTCGCGAGGCCCGGTCGCGGTCACGATCGGCGGATGCACCCGACGCGACCTGGCCGTCTATCAGCCCACGGCTGGCGAACAGGCACTCATTCATCGCTACGAAACCTGCCACCGGTGACCACGGCGCACTGAAGCGCGAAACACAAGGCGAACGCAAGCCGCTGACGAAATAGCTTGCTGACGAAAACTTTTCACCAGCGAGCACGCACGCCTGGCTTTCGATGACGTATCGGGTGAACAAGGCTTTGGCGGCGCGCTGGCGACGTTATTGTTCACCGAGCAGACCGACGTCACGATGGGCGAACTGGCCGCCACCCTCGGCGGCGCCAGTGCGGGGGCCATCTCCGGGGCGCTGAAGACGCTCACCGAGCCGCGTCGCCTCAACGGCACGGCGTCACGCTCACATTGCGCCTTGCGGCACCTACCTCGCCGCCAAGTATCGGGGCCGCGGTCGCGGTGCGGCGAATGGTTCACCGAGCCGGTTGTGGACCGAATTGAAGACCAGGAAAACATTCGACCGAGGCAGGGGCGTGATGTTCGATCCTGAACCATGCAGCAGGTTCGCGTCGAACCACAGTGCCGTCCCCGGTGGGCCGGTGAACTGGTCGATGCCGTGGTGATCGACAGCCTTGGAGAGGGTGGTCTCATCGGGCGTGCCAACCTGCTGCGCTATCAGCGAGGTGCCGTGGTGGTTGTCCGGGGTTGCCCCCACACAGGGGTAGAACGTGTGGTGCGACCCGGGAATCACCATCAGTGATCCGTTGTACGGATAGTTGCGCGTGAGGGCGATCGAGCAGGACACCGCGCGGATGTCGGCCATGCCGTCCTCCGCGTGCCAGGTCTCGAAGTCCGAATGCCAGTAGAAGCCGGTGCCGGTGAAGCCGGGCATCACATTGATACGGGCCTGGTGGATGTAGACATCGCCGCCGAGCAGTTGGCGCGCCACCGGCAGCACCGTGTCCAGATCGACCACGTGCGCGACGAGTTCGCTGAGCAGATGTGGTTCGAAGATCGAGCGGATGGACCCGCGTGGTTCCCGAATGATCCGTGGGTCGCCCGGCTCGAGATCAATGGCGATTCGGTCGGTTTCGCCCCGCAGCGGTCCGATCAGGTCATCGGCGACAGTGCCGGGGCGCACGAGATAACCGACCTCGTCGAAGCGCATGAGTTCGTGCGGCAGCAGTGGGCCGTCAGTCTCCATGCCCCAGACCACAGGCTCGCTGCGGGGAATGGGTTCGACCGCGTGGTCGAGCCGAGTCGGATAGCGGTCCTCGACTACAGCGGTTGCGGCGCCGGGCGCGCTCACGCGACCGACTGCGGGGGTGGGTAGGCGCCAGTGGCGTCGTGTACTTCTCGCCCGGTGACAGGGGGGTTGAACACGCAGAGCATCCGCAGCTGCTCGTCGCACCGGATCTGGTGTCGTTCGTGGCCGTTGAGGAGGTACATGGTGCCTGGTCCGAGTGGATGGCGCTCGCCGGTTTCGAGGTTGGTCAGTGCGCCGGCACCTTCGGTGATCCACACCGCCTCGACGTGGTGCCGGTAGTGGAACTCGCTGACCGTGTTCGCGTCGATCGTGGTCTCGTGGAACGAGAATCCGACCCCGTCGTCGGCGAGGATGATGCGTTTGGATCGCCAGGTTCCGGCGGCCACGTCGCGGTCGGTTCCGGTGATCTCTGCGGTGGTGCGGACAATCATGGGTGAGGCATTCTTTCCGTCTAGGTTGGCGGTAGTCGGATCAGGGTCGGGTCGCGGCGACCGATTCGGCCAGGATGTCCAGGCCGGCCAGCAGATCGTCGGCTGACGTGGTCAGCGGCGGAAGCAGTTTGACGACTTCGTCGGACGGCCCGCTGGTCTCCATCAACGCTCCCCGCTCGAACGCTTGACGGCAAACATCACCGGCACGTGCGGCATCGGCGAATCTGAGCCCCTGCGCCATGCCACGGCCGCGTGCCGCGATGCCATCGTGGCGTGCCGCGATGTCCTCGAGTCGCGATCTGATCAACTCACCCTTCACCTCGGTCTCGGCACTGAATTGCGTTTCTCTCCAGTATGTTTCGAGAGCCTTGGTGGCCGTGACGAATGCCGGATTGTGGCCCCGGAAGGTGCCGTTGTGTTCGCCGGGCGCCCAGACGTCGAGCTCGCGCCGGAATAGGGTGAGCGCCATCGGCAGCCCGTATCCGCTGATCGACTTCGACAAGGTCACGATGTCCGGCACGATTCCGGCGGCTTCGAAGCTGAAGAAGGGGCCGGTGCGACCGCAGCCCATCTGCACGTCGTCGACGATGATCAGGATGTCGCGGGTGCGGCACAATTGGGCCAGCGCGTGTAGCCACTCGGCGCGGGCGATATTCAAACCGCCTTCGCCCTGGACGGTTTCCACGATCACCGCGGCCGGCCGGTTCAGGCCGCTGCCGGAATCGTCGAGGACGCGCTCGAACCAGTGGAAGTCTTCGGTGACTCCGCCGAAGTAGTTGTCGTAAGGCATCGGGGTTGCATGTACCAGTGGCACGCCGGCGCCGGCACGCTTCATGGAGTTTCCGGTAACTGACAGCGAGCCGAGGGTCATGCCGTGAAATGCATTGGTAAAGCTGATGATCGATTCGCGTCCGGTGACCTTCCGCGCGAGCTTGAGCGCCGACTCGACCGCGTTGGTGCCGGTCGGACCTGGGAACTGCACCTTGAAATCGAGGCCCCGCGGCCGCAAGATCAACTGCTGGAAAGTCTCCAGAAAGCGTTGTTTGGCCGATGTCGCCATGTCCAGCGAATGCACGATCCCGTCTGATCCGAGGTACTCGAGTAGCGCCTGCTTGAGTACTGGGTTGTTGTGGCCGTAGTTCAAAGCACCTGCGCCCGCGAAGAAATCGAGATAACGCCGCCCGTCGTTGTCGGTGATCCAGGAGCCGCTGGCGCTCTCCATGACGGTGGGCCAGGCGCGGCAATAGCTGCGAACCTCCGATTCCACCGCATCGAAGACATCTGGCAGGCCGCTCTCGGTCAGGTGTGCGGCGTCGGCGAGAAGCACGGTTGAATCCTTTCAATAGACAAACAGAAACATAAGTGGGACAGTGCATTTGGCACTGTCCCGGGGTATCGCGCGTCAGCTTGGCAGTGGTGCCACGAGTGGGCCGATCCGCAGCATCGGCTCGTCTTCGTGGCCGCCGTCGGCGTCGAGTAGCTCGGCGCCAAAATGTGAAAACTCGACTGTTGGCACGCCATGGCGGCGTGCGAACGCTCCGAAGAACTTACGAGAGGCGGTATTGCCGGGCGCTACCGTCGCCTCCACTGTGACCGGATGGCCCCGTCGTTCGGTTCGAATGCGATGCACCAGCCCGTCGAGCATGACACCGGCCAGCCCCTGGCCTTGCGCGTGCGGCGCCACCGCGACCTGCCAGACGAACAAGACGTCCGGCCGCGGCGGTGGGTGGTAGCCGGTGATGAATCCACAGATTTCGCCAGCTTTTTCCGCGACGATGGAGCTGGCCGCGAAATCAGTGGCCAGCAGCAGGTACGCATAGGTGGAGTTCACATCGAGCACGCCGGTGGCGGCGGCGAGCCTTCGGATTGCGATCGCGTCCGTGCTACAAGGGGCGCGTAGCAAGGCAGTTTCGGTGCGCGGGACGGCACAGTTGGCATCGGGCATCACAGAGAAAGGTCACCACCGAACGGTCATCGATCATCGTCAGTTCAAATCATCGGGTTTGCTGACAGTAGACACACAGCGACCGCTCAATCAAGGACGCCAATTGCAATGCCGTTGCGCTCCGCCTTCTGTTAAATGCCTGCCTGATCAGCGGTTTCACCCTCGGGTCATCGCACACAACGGCGACGCCACCGTTATCGAACTGTTATAGAGGTCGAGTTCTGGAGGGCTGCAGCGATTTTCGTGGCGGCTGTTCGATACGTGTCCATTGAGCCCCACTAACATCGATCGCCCACGAGACCATGAGACGAACACCCTCGGCGCGGGCCCCGCCATCGGAGTTCTTCGCAGGCATTCCCCCACGAGAGCCGAGATTGGCGCTCGGGCTTCGAATCTGGGCCGTTAGAACCGGCGACGAATTGATAAGTCGGACAACCCAAGACGCTGCATACACGCCTCGCTGAGCCGCTACCAAGGAAAACACGCGCATTACTACTGTGGCACTATGCTACTGTGGCACAGGCTCCAAAGCCGCGATGAGGCCGTCGGTGCGGCCAACTGCTACAGCTCGTCGAACTACATCAGCGGTGACGTTGCTGCCAACGCTGCAGCGAACCGGTATGTCCACGGACCGCCGCGGGCGGGCCACCCCACCACCGAGCCAGCCCCGAGGGCCGGTCGGTCCGCCCGCGGCCCGGGAAAGCCGCGCCACAGCCAACACGCCAGGGCCGTGGAGTCAAGTCGCGTGCACCGTCAGATGAAGCGCGTAGAACGCCGACTGTGGGCCGGTGCAGGATTCGTGGCCCCGAACAACCGGTGTGCTAGAAGTCGATTTCAGCCGGAGGCTCTCCGCCGGCCTCGGTGAAGGCGGTGAGTGCGCTGACCATGCCTTCACGCTGCCGCGCCGGCATCGCCTCCACGACCCGCACGATTTCGGCCCGCCGGCGAGCGGTGACCGTGCGCACGACCTTGCGGCCACGCGCGGTCAGCTCGACCACCAGTTCACGGCGCGAATTGGGATGCGGGCGACGGTCTATCAGACCGGCCGCGACCAGCCGTTCGGCCATCCGGCCGATCGTTGAGGGCTGCACGTCAAGCAGCCCTGCCAGGGTCGCCAAGTTCGTCGTACCGCGCGAGGACAAAATCACCAATACCCGAAACTGGGGAATGGTGATCGTGTCATCCACCTCGGCGATCGATCGCGCCGAGATGCTGACCAACAGCCGGGACGCAGTAATCAACGCATCGGTAATGGCATCGACCGATTGGGCGGATGTTGTCTTGGTCTGCGCGTTCACCGGAACCTCCTCCTAGTCAACTTTAGTCTGCGCCGCGCCAGATACCCGACCAGACCCACACCACAACCGCGTCGCACGCCGACCGCCTAGCGGCTGACTCGGGCCGATCGCCTCCTGTGCAGCCGCACCTGCGACCGGGGACTATCGTCGCCGCCCATTCGGAGAGCCGATTATCCTAGATAGCACTACTGTTGCATACTGCAATAGGGGACTGCCCCCAGTTTGGTTGACTCCTGACCTGTGAGGATTCGTCCTTGCTGGAAGGATCAACCTCGTGCCGACACCGTTTCCTGCCGAGTTCCGAGCCGACGTCATCGCCGTGGCCCGCAAGGGCGAGGCGCCGCTGCGCCAGATCGCGAAGGACTTCGGCATCTCGGAGGCCTGCCTGCACCGCTGGCTCAAGATCGCCGACCGCGAGGATGGCCGCGGTCAGCCCGCCTCAGCGGCCGATGCTGACGACATGGCCGCGCAGCTGCGCGAAGCGCACAAACGGATCAAACTGCTCGAGCAAGAGGCCGAGGTGATGCGCCGCGCAGTCGGCTACCTGTCCCGGGACGCCAACCCAAAATGATGTACCCGCTGGTCCTCGACCTTGCCGCTGACGGCGTGCCCGTCACGGTGACCTGCCGGGTTCTGGGATTCTCCACCCAGGCGTTCTACAAGTGGCGCAAAGCACCCCTGTCACAGCGGGATTGGGACGACGCACACCTGATCAACGTTGCCCGCGACATCCACGCCGATGACCCCGCATTCGGGTATCGGTTCATCGCTGATGAGTTGCCCGCGCGCGGGATCATCGCCGGCGAAAACCGTGTCGCACGCCTGTGCTCGCAAGAGGGCATCTGGTCGGTCTTTGCCAAGAAGCGAGGACTGAACCGCCGATCCGGGCCGCCCGTCCACGACGATCTCGTGCAGCGTCAGTTCAGCGCCCGCGCTGCCAACCAGGTCTGGCTGGCCGACATCACCGAGCACCGCACCGATGAAGGCAAGCTCTACCTCTGCGCCATTAAAGACGTCTACTCCAACCGGATTGTCGGCTACTCGATCGACTCCCGAATGAAGTCTTCGCTGGCCGTCGCGGCGCTGGATCACGCCGTGGCACTGCGCTCACCGACCGCGACGATCGTTCACACCGACAGGGGTAGCCAATTTCGATCGCGGAAGTTCGTCCATGCTCTGTCGCACAACGAATTACACGGATCGATGGGCCGCGTCGGCGCCTGCGGAGACAACGCGGCCATGGAGTCGTTCTTCGCCCTGCTGCAACGCAACGTCCTGGACCGCAGACGTTGGTCAACTCGAGCCGAACTCCGGCTGGCGATCGTGTCCTGGATCGAGCGGACCTACCACCGCCGCCGGCGCCAACGCGCCCTCGGCAGGCTCACCCCGATAGAGTTCGAACTGCTCCACACACCAGTCGCAACCGCGGCCTGAAATTCACACCCCGCGAGTCAACTGAACCCGGGGCAGTCCCTCGCGTTCCGTTGGCTGGTTGAGTTTTTCACTCGGATGTTCACCGGGTACGCCGACTACTCGGCGTTGGGTCGTGTCCCCAGCGCACACTGGCCCGCGCTGGGTTGGTGGTTTCTGCTGGCCGCTCCCGTGATCGCTGGTGCGGCCTACGGCCCGCTTGTGCACCATTTTGCACCCGAGGCGCGCGGCCATGGTGTGCCCGAAGTGATGTTCGCCGTGGCCCGCAACAAGGGACGGATCAAACCACAGGTAACGGTCGTCAAGGCGCTGGCGTCGGCGCTGTGCATCGGTGGCGGCGGATCAGTCGGACGTGAAGGGCCGATTGTGCAGATCGGCTCGGCTACCGGCTCCGCACTGGGGCAATGGCTGCGCCTCGATACTGATCGGATTTGTCTGCTCGTCGCATGCGGAGCGGCCGGCGGCATCTCGGCTACCTTTAACGCTCCATTGGCCGGGGTGTTCTTCGCCCTCGAATTGATCCTGCGCGATTTCGCCGCCGAGTCAGCCGGTGTCGTGGTGTTGTCGAGCGTGGCTGCCGCCGTCGTAGGGCGCACCCTGATGGGCGATCACCCGTTCCTGTCCCTACCCGGATTCACCGTGCACCGTCCAGTCGAATACGTGCTGTATGCCGCGCTCGGAGTAGGCGCGGGCGTCGTTGGAACGGTGTTCTCGCGAGTCTTGTACTGGGTCGAGGACGCCTGCGATTGGCTCTGGCGGGGACCACAGTGGGCCCGCCCGGCCGTCGGCGGAATTGCCTTGGGCGCCTTGTTGATCGCGTTGCCTCAGATGTATGGCGTCGGCTATCCGGTTCTACAGAACGCGATCGATGGCCGGTACGCGGCAACCATGTTGCTCCTACTGCTCGTCGGCAAGATTTTGGCGACCAGCCTCACCATCGGCATCGGAGGCTCAGGCGGGGTGTTTGCACCCACCCTCTTCATCGGGGCGATGGCGGGCAGCGCCTTCGGGGTCGCCGCGCACCATCTTTACCCCAGTCTGGCTATCGCAGCTGGCGCCTGCGGCCTGATCGGCATGGGAGCCATGCTAGGCGCCGCGACTGGCGCGCCGATCACCGCCGTGGTCACCTTGTTCGAACTCACCGGCCAGTACGCCATCATCCTGCCGCTGATGACGGCTGTTGCCATGGCGGCCGGCACCGCTCGCCTACTCGGCCGGCACACCATCTACACGATCAAGCTCTGGCGCCGGGGTGTCGACCTGGACGCCACTGCCGATTCGACCGGTCACCTTATTGCCGTAGGCGCCGAACAACGCTCGTGCCGATCACCAGACGGGACGCCAACGCCTACTGCCCATGGAAGTCAGACACCAAAATTATTGGGCCATAGCACTTCCCGCAATCGACCCCCGATCACCAAAAACGCGGGAACAAGTCCATCGTCGAAACGACCTCCGCTGCGCGCCTTTGACTAACGGCAACTCCCCACAAGCTTGGGCCCAGAGCAATCGCCCCAGCAGCAGCCAGATGCTGGGGCGATCTGCGCTCACTAACTAACTCTGGCTGGTGAGCTTGCCTAACAAGCGGTGCACGTTTGTCAACCTTCCTTGCGTCTCGACAGCTGCCAAGAAGGTCCCTAGCCGCGCAGGCACGTCACTGCCCCCGGCGATATCTTCGTGTCGACGATCGGCGACACCTTCGGCACAGTCGCCATGCTCGGCAACGTCGCGGGACAAGCCACTGTCGGTTCGGAAGCCTGCGTCAGACCCGACCCGCCCGCCGGTTCTGCTTCTCGGCGTCGGCCAGTACTTCGACCTGCTCAGCCTGCTCGCGTTTGGCTGCCGCCGCGGCACGCTTGACCCTCGCGTCCTCGAGCGCGGCTTCGGCCGCAGCCGCCGCCTTCCCTTCGGCCTTGGCGATCCGTTGCAGACGTTGTTGTTCGGCGGATTTGACAGCCTCGCGCTTACGTTCGGCCTCGGCCCGGCTGGCCTTCGCGGCCTGAGCGATTCGCTTGTCGGCCTCTTCCGCCGCCTGCCGCTTACGCTGCTGCGCGCGCTCGCGCGCTTCCGCCACTGCGTCCTGCTTGGCGGCGATCGCTTCGTCGCGGTCGTCGGCGGCCTCTTCCAGCGAGTCCTCCAGCTGCGCGCCGGCCTCTTTGCGCCGTTGGGCGGCGTCCATGCTCCGCACGACAGCTTCGGCACGAACCTCGCTTCGGCGGGCCAGCGCCGCACCCCGCCGGCGCAGCGTGGAATCGCCCAGCACTCCGCCGACCGCAGCGTCCAAACCCCCGAGCGACCGCTCATAGATCAGCCGAGCGGGTGCTTCGGCGTCCAGGCGGACGATCCACCGATCCTCGATGAACTGCAGGGGAAACCGGGCCAGGCGGTATTGCATGCGCAAGACCTGTAACGGCAATTCGATGATACTCACGATATCTCCTTGGCTCTCAATGTCTTTCAGGACAAGTTGGTTCGATCACTGAGGGTCTCGGCGCGTTCGCGAAGGCGACGGGCCTCGGCTTGCCCTTCGTCCGCATCTCTCTGCGCGGCGCGATGTTCGGCGAGCGCGTCACGTGCCTCCCTGCCGGCTGCGGCGGTGTCGGCCGTTTCCCGGATTTCCGCCTGCCGTTCCTCGCGCTGCTCCTCGACGCTGGCGCGGACCTGCTCCTCGGCGGCGCGGTGCCGCGCTGTTTGTGTGGCTTGCTGGACCTGGTCCACCTGCCGCTGTTGTGCGGCGTCTTCCGCGGCGTCCGTGCCGGACCGCACCACGTCCCGGGCGCCGGCCGCCTGGTGGCGGGCCTGCGACGCCAGGCCGGTGACGGCGTCGGCTTCGGCGTCTGCGACCGCTTCGATGGCGTTGGCCTCCTTGCGGGCCCGCGCCTGCGCCTGCTCCAACTGCCCTTCGGCGGTCAATGAATCGTTGCCGGTCACCGCGCCGGCGATCTCTTTTGCTCTGCCCTTGATCGAATCGACCAGGCCTTTACGTGCCTCATCAGCTTTCTCGTGTTCGCCCATGACCATGCCATGCTCGTTTTGCGTCTCCTTCAAACACCGTTCGGTCGGGCCTGGGCCGTCCGTGAAGAGCCGACAGCGCGCTGAACAGGCACAAAGCATCGACAACGGCTGACGATCGAGCACCTGTGATGTGAGTCAACCCGCGTAGCCAACCGCGAGAGCTTTACACCGGATTCTCGCGCGCCACAGCGCGGTAGCTGCGCGCCCCCGCTCGGTCTACGGCAGCCCTGACCAAACCGAAGACGAGGCCCTGCACACCGGCGGCGAGCAGGGCTTGCCCGCCCGAGCGGTTCAGATCCTTGGGCCGGAGGTCCCTCTCCAGAGTCGTCGATCCGCTCCCACAACACACTGAAGACATTGCCGGCCACCAGGCCGCCCACCACGCTGAACGCAGCTGACAGCGGCGGATACAGTGACTTCGATATCTTGCTCATCGTTCTCCCTGGCACACCTGACGGTCCCGACTGGTCCGGGCCTCGGCTGAGAGTTACCCCGGCCGCGTCCACGTCAATCGCCCAAACCGCCTCAGCTCGAACGCCAAAGGCCTGCAGGCGTCAGGACAATCGCCGAGATCGCAGGATGGGCCGGAACGAATCGGCATCGGCCGCCGCCCAGTCGAAAGCCCAACTTTCCGGCGCCTGCTCGATGAGTTCACCGGGCGCCAACCACTCGTAGAGTTCCGCGTACGAGACCTGCTGGGTGGCCGAGACTTTCTTGCGCAGCAGATGCGGTGATAGCAGCGCCGGATCGGCGATGCCCATCGATCCCATGATTTTCATTGCCTGCTCGACAGTGGCCTTCTGGTAGCGATACACGCGCGCGCTCTTGTCGTCGACGTCCAGAGCTCGGGCCCGTCGCGGGTCCTGTGTGGCGACCCCGACCGGGCAGTGATTGGTGTGGCAGCGCTGCGATTGGATACAGCCGATGGCCATCATCATGGCGCGCGCAGCGTTGGTGTAGTCGGCGCCCTGAATGAGTCGTTTGATGATGTCGTTGCCCGCGGCAACCTTGCCGCTGGCGCCGATGCGTATGACGTCGCGCAGGCCGGTACCGACCAGTGCGTTGTGCACCGTCATCAATCCGTCGGTCAGCGGAAGCCCGACGTGGTCCTCGTATTCCAGTGGCGCAGCGGCTGTTCCGCCCTCCGCACCGTCGACGATGATGAAATCGGGAGTCACCCCCTCGGCGCGCATCGCTTTGCAGATCGCCAAGAAGTCCACCCGCGATCCCACGCACAGTTTGAATCCCACCGGCTTGCCGCCGCACAGTTCGCGAAGCCGACCCACAAACTGCACAAGCTCGCGTGGAGTTGAAAACGCCGAGTGCGCAGCGGGACTCACGCACTTCTCCCCCGCGGGCACGCCGCGATACTCGGCGATCTCCTTGCTCACCTTCGACGCGGGCAGCACACCGCCCACCCCAGGTTTGGCGCCCTGGCTCAGCTTGAGCGACACGCATTTGACCGCGTCGTGTGCGGCCTTGTCGGCGAACTGGTCAGGGTCGAAGTGTCCGTCGGCGGTGCGGGCGCCGAAATAGCCGGACCCGATCTCCCACACCACATCTGCGCCCCCGAGATGGTAGGGCGTCAGGCCGCCTTCGCCCGTATCGTGTGCGAAGCCTCCCCGTCGCGCCCCGGCATTCAGGGCTTTCAACGCGTTGGCCGAGAGCGCTCCGAAACTCATCGATGAAACGTTCAGCAGTGCCATGTCATAGGGCCGGGTGCAGTCTGGGCCCCCGATACGAACCCGGTAGGGCTGCGGCGGCGGTTCCACCGGTGCGGTCGAGTGCACCAGGTACTCGTACCCGGGCTCGTCGACATCCCGTTCAGTGCCGTACGACAGCTCGGCCGCGGTCCCTTTGGCCCGCTCATAGATGAGTGAGCGGATGTCGCGGTCGAACGGTCGGCCGTCAAAATTGCGTTCGATGAAGTACTGCTGCAGTTCCGGGCGCACCGCTTCAAGCAGGTATCGGATGTGTCCGATCACCGGGTAGTTGCGCAGCACAGAATGGCGTCGTTGCGTCACATCGAAGACGCCTACCGCGGCCAGCCCACCTACTGCCGCCGCCGCAATCCACCACACCCAACTACCGAAAAGCGCAGTAACGGCAAGGCCTGCCGCAACGGCGACCAACGCCGCGACGATTCCGAACCGAATCACATCAACCCTCTTCATCTGGCGGTCCACTGTCGGCGGAATACCCAGAATCGGTCCGTTCAGGCATCGGCGCCTCCAGATCGCCGGCACAAACATAGCTGTGCGCCCCACGGAGTGCCTTCGTTCGGGACGGGCAACCCCAACCGCGCGAGGGGCGTCGCTTCGCTCAGCGGCCCTCTCATCCGGACGCCATGAGCTGGCAATGTCTGAAATGGCTATGAATCGATCATGAAATTGGCATGTCGATCATTATGTGTCGCATATGAATACCTCGACGCACGTTCGAACCTGACTAGAATTGAATTTGAGAATACGCAGATAAACGTATTTGGATTCTGGAAAGGAAATTGAATTGTTGGGCGGCGGTATTACCAAGGGCGTCGTGGTTGCGTGCGGAGCCATCGTGTTGAGCTTGGGCTCGGCGGCGCCGGCGCTGGCTGCGCCCGAGGTGCAGAAATCGGCCCAGGCCACGATCAGCGAGCTAGAAGCACAGGGACTTCGACCGATACTCAACAAGGTCGGTAACGCACCCATCGAGCAATGTACGGTCATCGCGGTGCGCGACGGCACTGCCGTCAAGCACTCCTGGATACAGCGAGGACCTACCGGGAACGTCGGCAATCTCGTTCGGTACAAGACTGCGTACGTTGATCTCATGTGCAATCGATGAATGATGCCGGCGGGTATTCGAACCGCAATTCGTAGGCGGCTGCAGCAACTGTCGATTGCTGCCGACAAAACCGGTAGCAATTGTGTCGATTCGGCTCAACGCAACAGACTCCGCCGCCTGGAACGTACGACGCGCCCTTCGTCCCGAGCGCGGCGTCGGTACAGACGTCCCAGAACACTTCGATCTCGTAGCCGCCGGCCGCTCCCCATGCCGTCAGCGCGTTCGCATACCTCGTCTGCGACGCTTCGGTAGCGGACTCACGCATGCTGCACTCGGCACGGTCGACTCTCCCAGCAGCTTCGACCACCTGCGGTGGGGCGACACTCAGGAGCAGGTCGTGGACCTAGCCCGGATTTTTCGTGGAATGTTGACTGTGGGGGTGTGTAGATAAGCGAAAGTGCCTGTCCTGCAAGGAATAATTGGACTTCTCTACGGTTCAAAAACCCTGACGGGAAGGCACTTCGCAGGTGAAGAATATCGCGGCGGCATCGCCGGTGAAAGTTTCCGCCGACGGCCATGGCGTTGTGTCGCATGCCGGGATGGGCATGCTGCGTGAGCTTGCCGACCGGACCGGCTTATCGGCGCAGGTCACGGCCGCGTTGGCCGACACCTACCGCGGCCCGTGGGTGTATGCGCCTGGGGAGGTGTTCGCTGATCTGGCGGCCGCGGTCGCCGACGGCGCGGACTGCATCGACGCGGTCGGTCAGCTGTGCGGTGACCGGGAGCACGTCCTGGGGGCCAAGGCCTCAACGACCACCATGTGGCGGCTGATCGATGAGCGGATCGATGCCGCGCATCTACCCGGGGTGCGCGCAGCCCGAGCCGCGGCGCGGGCAGCGGCCTGGGCTGTCGGAGCCGCCCCCACCACCGGCGGCTGGCTGCATATCGACATCGATGCCACGCTGGTGATCGATCACTCCGACAACAAGGCCGGGGCTGCGCCGACCTGGAAGAAAACGGGCTCTTCATGATTGACGGTGTAGTTGGGGTCTGAATCCGCCGGTTTCGAGTAGGGATCGGGCGATGTAGTGGGTGAGGTTGCGAAAGCCCAGGGCGGAGCCACGGAGGTGTTCGAGACGGCCGTTGATCGCTTCGGTCGGTCCGTTGCTGGTGCCGGGCCGGTCGAAATAGGCCAGCACATCGACAGCCCGCTTGGTCAGTGTGCGTCCGAGGGTGATCAGCTCGGTCAGCGGTTTGGGAACGCCGGCGCTCAGCGTGTCGATCAGCGCCGCCATCATGGCTCGGCCTTTCGTGCGGTCGGGTTCGCGGTAGGCGGCCACGGCGCGTTGGTACATGTGCCAGGTCGCTTCGACCTCCACATGAATGTCGCCGGTGAACAAGGCTGCCAGCCGGGCTTTCTGGCGGTCGGTGAGCAGATCGACGCCGGTGTGCAGGGTGCGTCGGCAGGCATAGAGCGGGTCGGTCTTGCGGCCGCGGTGCCCACACGTGGCCACCTGGATACGGCGGCGGCAGTCGTCGAGAGCGTTGCCGGACAACCTCACCACGTGGAAGGGATCCATCACCGTGGCTGCCTCAGGAAGTTCTTCGGTGGTGGCGGTCTTGAACCCGGAGAAGCCGTCCATGGCAACAACTTCGACACCGTCGCGCCAGGGCTGGGGTCGCTCGGACAGCCAGTCGGCGAACGCCTTCTTGGAGCGGCCTTCGACCATGTCGAGCAGCCGGGCAGGGCCGGTCTGGTCGTGGACCGGGGTGAGGTCGATGATCACGGTGACGTACTTGTCGCCGCGACGGGTGTGCCGCCACACGTGCTCATCGACGCCGATCACCCGCACGCCGTTGAAGCGGGCCGGATCGGCGATCAGCACTCGCTGCCCTTCGGCCAGGACGGCGTTGTTGGCGGTGTTCCACGACACCGCCAGCGCTTCGGCGACGCGAGCCACGGTCAGGTGTTGGCAGACAATCGCTTTCAAGGCCCACTGCAACGCACGCCGGGACAGCTTGGCGCGTGGTTCGGCGGCGTTGCCGAGGTCTTGGCGCCACACATGGGCACAGCCGGCGCAGCGGTAGCGGCGGAGGGTGACCAGCAAGGTGGTGGGCCGCCACCCGAATGGTTCGTGGGCAAGCTCGCGTGTCACGCTGTCGCGGCTGACGCCTCGCTCGCCGCAGCGGCGGCACCACGAGTCGTCGTCGCTGACCCGGCATGCCAATACCGCACGATCGGGGTGCAGTTGCTGGCCGGTCACCTCCAACCCGAGGTCGTCGAGGCGGCAGAAAGTAGTCAGGTCAGCGCGGGCGAAGCCCGCCCGACCGGTAGCGTCAGGCACGTCGAGGTCTTTCGGATGAGGCGTGTAGGAACCTTCATCTTCGAGAGACCTCGACCCCTATCCCGGCAACGACGCGCCGATGACCTCTAGAGGAATTGTCAATACCTGTGGATCGGCTTGTTTCAGGCGACCTCCGTTCCAGTTGATTCGGTCGGTGCCGAGTCCGCCGACGGGGTGATGTCGGTGGGTCGCTCGAGCAGTTTGCCTTTGTGGAAGATCGCGCCGGCCCGGACCAGAGCGACCAGGTGCGGTGCGTTGACGGCTCGCCAGCGGGCTTGCGCGGCGTCGATCAGCTTGTAAGCCATGGCCATTCCGGCGACGCGTGAACCCGGCCCCTTGGTCACCTTGGTCCTCAAACGTACCGTGGCAAACGTTGATTCGATCGGGTTGGTAGTGCGCAGATGGACCCAGTGCTCGGCCGGGTACTTATAGAACTCCAGCAGCACATCGGCGTCATCGACGATCTTGGCGACCGCCTTGGGGTACTTGGCGCCGTAGTCCACCTCGAACGCCTTGATCGCCACCTGCGCGTGGTCGATATCCTCGGCGTTGTAGATCTCCCGCATCGCCGCGATCGCCCCCGGATGAGCCGACTTTGGCAGGCAGGCAAGAACATTGGCCTGCTTGTGAAACCAGCACCGCTGCTCGCCGGTGGCCGGGAACACCTCACGCACGGCCTTCCAGAACCCCAGGGCCCCATCGCCGACGGCCAGCACCGGTGCGGTCATCCCGCGACGTCGGCACGACCGCAACAGATCAGCCCACGACTCGGCCGACTCCCGGTACCCGTCGGTGAGCGCGACCAGCTCCTTGCGGCCGTCAGCGCGCACACCGATCATCACCAGCAAACAGAGCTTCTCCTGCTCCAGGCGCACCTTGAGATGGATGCCGTCGACCCACAGGTAGACGTAGTCGGTGCCCGACAGATCACGGGCCTCGAAGGCCTTGGCCTCGTCCTGCCACTGCGTGGTGAGTCGGGTGATCGTCGTGGCCGACAAGCCGGCACCCGAGCCCAGGAACTGCTCCAACGCCGGACCGAAATCACTGGTCGACAAGCCATGCAGATACAGCAACGGCAACACCTCGGTCATCTGCGGCGACTTGCGCACCCACGCCGGCAGGATCGCCGAGGAAAACCGTTGCCGCTCACCAGTGTCCGGGTCAACACGTTTGTCATTGACCCGCGGCGCGGTCACACTCACCGCGCCCGCCGCGGTGAGCACCTCGCGCTCGCGGTGATAGCCATTGCGCACCACCAGCCGGTGCCCGTTCTCATCAAGCTCACCGGCATGAGCCTCGATGTAGGCGGCGACCTCAGCCCGCAACGCTGCGGCCAGCATCTGGCGGGCACCGTCGCGGACAATCTCATCGAGCAACGACCGCGACGAGCCAGCATCCTCGTTGGATGAATCCGCATCGTGAACTACCGTGAGCATGGGCGTACCTTCCCGAACCAGCGCGCCAACGCCGGCTCTTGATCAGACCTTCGACATTCAGATCATCCTCGGGAAGGTGCGCCCTTTCCTACGCCGCCTCGCCGAGGCTCATCCACAGGTTCTGATCATTGCTCTCACGGGTGACCTCTACACCCTCAACTGCGAAGAGCCAGAAAACGTTCGGGCTGCACCCGCTGCTGGCGTTTCTGGACCGCCCCGACATCGCCGGCGGCGAAGCCCTGGCCGGGTTGCTGCGCAACGGTAACGCCGGCTCCAACACCGCCTCCGACCACATCATCGTCCTGCACCAGGCTTTGGCATCGCTGCCAGCGGCGTGGCGGCCCAACCCCGACGATCCCGACAACCCCGAGGCCCCGAAGGTGTTGGTGCGCTGCGATACCGCCGGATCCACCCACAAATTCGCCGCAGCGTGCCGGGCCGCCGGGGCCGGGTTCTCCTTCGGGTACCCCGTCGATACCCGCGTCCAGGACGCCGTGGACACCCTCAACCTCGGCGATTGCTGGTATCCAGCGATCGACACCGACGGCGGGATCCGCGACGGCGCGTGGGTCGCTGAAGCCACCGACCTGGTCAACCTGGCCTCCTGGCCCGAAGGGACCCGGCTGATCCTGCGTAAAGAACGCCCCCACCCCGGCGCGCAGTTGCGGTTCACCGACGCCGACGGCATGCGGGTCACCGCGTTCATCACCGACACACCACCGGGTGTCGTACCCGGTCAGGTCGCCGGTCTGGAACTACGGCACCGCCAGCACGCCCGCGTCGAGGACCGTATCCGCGAACTCAAAGCCACCGGGCTGCGTAACCTGCCCTGCCACTCCTTCTGGGCCAATGCTGCCTGGCTCGAAATCGTCCTGGCCGCCGCTGACCTGGTCACCTGGACCCGCCTCATCGGGTTCGCCAGCGATCGCGCTCTGGCCCGCGTCGAGATCACCACGTTCCGCTACCGGGTCCTGCACGTGGCCGCCCGTATCACCCGCGGCGCCCGCCAACTGCGGCTACGCATCGATGCCACCTGGCGCTGGGCGGCGGCGATCGCCGCCGCCTGGCACCGCGTCCGCACCGCCTTCGGATAACACCCCACCCCATCGGACCCATCAACGATGAAGGACCCACAGGCCCCAGGAAAGCCCGCCCCACCCGGCGACACGGGACAGCACCTCTACGCCACCACACGAAAACCACTACCCAACAACACAACTCGGCATCACACCGAACCCACACCAATTACCACGCAAAATCCGGGCTAGACCGGCTGATCGAAGCGACCGTCGACGCGGTCCGCGTACCACGGACCGGCGGAGGTTAACCGGCCGGCGGCGGCCCCGGTGGACTTACCGGCGGCGGCCCGGGTGAAACGATCGGCGGTTGATCCGGCAAGACCTGTCCCAGCCCGGCCGGAATCGCAGTACCGGGCGGGGGCGCGGTACCAGGCAGCGGCTCACCGAGCTGATCCAGTGGCATCTGGCCGAGAAGCCCGCCTTTCAGACGGTCGTCGCTATACATCGCACGCAGGCGCCTGAGGTAGTCCAAGCCGGAGATGTCCGCATTCTCGTCGCCCGGCGCCACCCCGAACATCGTTCCCTGGCCGGGCGCTGCGGGATCGACGTTCTGCGGGAGCAGGTAGGCGTTGTTGAACGCGTTGAGGTTCGGCGGCGTGCCTGGGGGGCCGCCCGGTGGCGAGGGAATTGGGTTCTGGCCCAGCATCAAGTCGTTGCCGACGGTCGGGTCGGGCATCTCGGGTAGGCCAAGAGGGCCGGCGGCAGGAGCCCCAATTTGCGCCAATCCCGAAAGCCCACTAGGCCCTAAAGGCGCGCCGATGATCGGTATCGTCGGCCCTTGCGGCGGCGGGACCGGAATCGCCGGATCAGCGGGCGGCGCGGGAGGGTCCGCAGCGGCGGGCGCCGCGTGGGCGACCGCCGCACCGACGGCGAGCGCACCGGCCACCACAATGCTCGCGATCACGTCCTTGGCGACCGCCCCGCGATCTCGGCTACTCATGGCTGGCGTCTCCTTCGGCTCGGATACCCACGCTCCACCTCTGATGTCAGACGGTCTTGGTGACGCCGTAGTAAGCGACGATGTCGTTGGTGTCCGCGGTCGAACTCGTCAATACCGCGAATGACCGCAGGAACGACTGACCGACGCAGCCGTCGATCTTGATGTGAACATCCTTGACGGTGACCCGGGCATCCTGGGCCTTGAACTTCTTCTTGGTCACCGAAACGGTGGTCACCTCGCCCGGCTTGGGCTGGACTTCAAACGTACCGCTGATCGGGAGCGAGGCGCCGGTAGGTACGAGACCCGCGAGCGTCGACCCCGACGTGCCAATGCCGATCTGGCCAGCCAGCCTGACCCTATCCAGTTCGATGCCGCAGCCGATCTGATAGCCGACCTCCAGCTTTCCGCCGTCCAACGTGGTGTCACCCGAGCCCGTGATCGACCCGGTAAACGTGGCGCCCACGAGGTATTCGCGCGACGACAGCGCGGTAGTCAGCGGCGCCACCGGCAGCTGGGTCTCGTTCAGCGCAGCCACCGTCAACTGCCAGCCGTCCGGGGTCGTGACGATTCCCGGCTGCTCCGACGGGACGGCGCCGGTGTCCGGCGGGGGACCGGCGTTTGCGACGGGTACCGGCGGCGGGTTGGGATCCGGCTCCGCCGCGGCGAGCGGAGCTGTCCCGGTCGAGACCAGCATGCAAACAGCGGCCAGAGTGGCTAAACGATAAAACATTGTGCGGGGGCGCCTCTCGTCGTCGTAATCCAAAGCAACTGTTCCGCCGAATGATCGATGGACCAGGTATCTAAACGGTGAACGGATGAACAACACTTGCCACCCGAAACTATCGAGTGCGCGTCTCTCAAGCTGGTAAGCCATTTCTGAAATGGATTCGCCGGATAACGGCACACGTGAACCATTGGCGCGGCTTGATCGCGCCGCGGCCAGCCGGCGACGCACCGTGACCCGCGGGACCGCTTCGGTCACTGCGCGATTGATCACGTCGGCGGACAGTTCAGGGCGTGACCACGGTGACGGATACGCCGGTGTCGGCGGGAGGCGAACCGGCGCCTCGATCCCTGAACCCACGAGGTCTCGCTGCATGAGCGGCTTTCGCGGCGGCACCAAATCGACGCCGGCACAGCCGCGCTTGCGAAACCGCATCACACGGCCTTGGTGACACCGAGATAGGTGATGACGTCCTCGGTGTTCTCGGTCGAGCTGGTCAACGTCGCGTACGACCGGATGAACGACTGACCGGCACATTGGTCGACGCCAATGCGGAAACCGGTGATCGTGACCCGCGTTTCTTTCCCCTCGAACTCTTTCTCGTCGACCGCAACCGTGGACACGGTGCCGGGACGGAGGTCTATTCTTCCCCGGTATGTGAGGTTCGGAGCGAAGGACGGATCGTTGCCAGCAAACGGTATGCCGATCGAAGGGGTAATACCGGCCCCGACAAGAGTTTCGATAGCATTTTGCGTAATGCCGCAGCCGATCTGATAGCCTGCCTCCAGTTTTCCGCCGTTCAGCTCGGTTTTACCCGAGCCCGTGATCGCCCCGGCGAACGTGCCGCCCACGAGGTATTCGCGCGACGCCAGCGAGGTAGTCAGCGGCGCCACCGGCAGCTGGGTCTCGGCCACCGCGGACACCGTCAAATGCCAACCGTCCGGGGTATCCAAGACCCCCGGTGCCGCGGGCGGGACGGCGCCGTTGTTCGGCGGGGGTGGAGGTGCGGCGTTTCCCGCCGGCTCCACCGCGGGATCCGGGGGCGGTTCGGCCGACGCGAGTGGCGCAACCCCAACCGGGATCAGCATGCAGACGGCGGTCAAGGTGGCAAAACGATTCGGCATGGTCGCGGTGACGCCTCTCGTGGTCCGAATTCAAGGGAACTGTCGCGTCGTATGATTGAGTGGCCGAGTGTCCAAACGGTAAACGGACCGAAAACAGTTCATGCCACATACCCATCGAGAGCGCCTCTGGCTGTCCACAGCATCGAATGGACGCCGCACGGGCACCCAGCGTTGAGCGGCGGTTCATCATTTGGTGAGCTGTAGACTCGACCATTCGATATATACAACCATGCCTTGAACCTGATCATGAGAGCTCTCTGTCGATCACCGCGGCCTCGTATTCGCCTGACTCTGCTGTGGTCTCGCACGGAGAGCCGCTCAATGGCGGTGAGGGCAAGATCAGCTGGTCCGGTGGCGCGGCATCGCCCGCGATCAGGCCGACACGGCAGGAGGAATTGTTGAGGTCATCACATGTTTGCGAGCGCGGGTTGGCCGCGTCTCTCATCGCGTTTGGCATCGGGCTAGCGGTCGTCCCAACCGCATCCGCCGACCCCAACGACGCAGAACAGACGGACACGCCGGCTCCGGGTATGGTAACGGTCCCCGCGCCGACCTCGGACAACGTCAATCCCGCGGCGGCGGTGGCCTGCAAGCAGTTCGCCACAACGCTGAATTTCGCCGCGACCAATTACTCGGGTTTCGCCGACGCCACCGAAGGTACGGACCTTCCCGACTACAGAGATCCGACTGTCAGGAACAGTAACGTGACCGGTCGGACCGCGCTGCGGGAAGCGGCGGCCGCGGCCATGACCGCGGCGGCGACACCGGGTCTGCAGCCCGAGATCGCCGCGCCGATGCGGGCATGGTCAGTGGACGCGACGAAGCTCCTGTTGATCATGGGACTCCGCCGCGGCGGTGACACCCTTGACAAAGTGGCCACCGAGCTCAACAACGACGCCTACAACGCCCAAACGGCATGTGCCGCCGCAGGAACGCACGCCTGAGGTTAGCCCCGTCGTCGTCAGAGGAGCTTGAACAAGAACGACTGCGTCCGTTCATGTTTGGGGTGAAGAGCACCTCGCCGAGGCTGCCTCTTCGAGAAGCATAGAGCGTCGGCTTCGACCCATCAGGGCGTGGATGAAAGTTGCCAGCAGCTCGCGCAGCACATCGGGGCGGCAGGCGGTGAGTCGATCAGCCAGCACAGCCGGCCTGTCAATATTGTGGCCAGTGGTCATCGCGTCGATTCCTTTGCTCGAGTGACTTTGGTCGGTCCCTCGACGAATCACGCGATCGCTCCGGCGACCATGCGCCCCGCACCCTCGCCCGAGTTGGCCCGCCGGCCCGCAACCGCATCCCGGCGATCAATCATCCGGGCCGGCGCAGATTCGTGAGACCGATTGGAGACCCCGCTGTCGAGGCCCGAGGGACTTACCCTGTTGGAAGAGTCAGTCGTTCGGCGCGCCGAGGTTTTCGACGTCGCTCTCTGTAATACGCAGTACCCGGCCCGAGGCGATATCGAAGAAGAGCCCCAATGTATCCAATCGCTGCTCTTCCAGAGCGGGACCCACCACGGGATGGACTTTCAAGTTCTGAATTTGCCAAGCGACGTTGACCATTGCCAACTGATCGCAGGCGTCATACCCCTGCCTGGCCGCCGCCCGGCCGACGGGGTGACCGGCGCGGAACGCGTCGAGGCTTGGCAGCGCCTGTTCGATCCATGCCGCGACAGCGGGGGGAATGCCGTCACGATGGCCAGCCTCGGAGAGCAATGCCGTCATCGCTCCGCATCTGGAGTGGCCGCAGATGATCATGGTGTTGACGTTCAACTCGATGATTCCGTACGCCAATGCGGCTTCCATCGACATGTCAGCGGCGTTCGGCTGAACGAGGTTGCCGAGGTTGCGCACGGTGAAAAGGTCACCGGGCCCGCTGGCGGTGATGACATTGGGCACCAAGCGAGCGTCTGCGCAGGTCAGGAACAGAGCGCGCGGTCGCTGCCCGCCGCGCAGCTCGTTGAAATGTTCGCGAAGCAGCGGGGCGTGTCGGCGATGGTAACGCGCGACGCCGTCCAACACCGGGGTGAGCATCGAACCGGTGTCCCCTGGGTGGTGGCCGTGAGAGCGCCAGGGCGATAGGCCGCGGGCTATCGCGCTGTGCGACCGGCGAATCGGCGGCCCTACGGTGGCCGCTGCCATCGCGCTCTCGCCGATTTCGTCGATGCAAACCGAGCCGCCAGCTAGGCGGTGCCGCCGAGCCCACTCCTCGATGGCCTCGTATGCGGCGTGATCAAGGAAGTCGACTGTGATCTCCACGGTGACCCGGCTGCCACGCGGAATTGAGGCCAGCACGCGCGATAGCCGCGGCAAGGAAAGGAAACTGAGGGCTCCTTCGAGTGTGAGACGCCATTCGTGATGCTCCTCGTCGATCGGTTCGGCATGTACTGAGGCGCGCACCACCCGCCACAACACCACGACGAGGGTGACGGCGACGCCGATGGCGACGCCTTCCAGCAGGTTCAGGAACAGAACTCCGGTGACTGTGATCGCATAAACAGCCAGGTCGCCGGTACGCCAGGCCAGCCGGATGTGTGCCAACTTGACCAACTGGATACCGATCACGATCAGCAACCCGGCCAGGGCGGCCTTCGGAATTTGTTGCACCAGACCGGCCAGCAACACGGAAAACAGCAGCACCCACACGCCGTGCAAAATCGACGAAGCCTGCGTGCGTGCACCGGCCGCCACGTTGGTTGCGCTGCGGACGATCACGCCGGTTACCGGCAGCCCGCCGAGCATCCCCGACACCATATTGGCCGCGCCCTGACCGATGAGCTCGCGGTTCAGATCGGCTTTCGGGCCGTTGTGCATCTTGTCGACCGCAACTGCCGAAAGTAAGCTTTCCACGCTGGCGATCAACGCGATGGTCAACACAGCCAGTACAAACGGCACCCAGGTGCCGTGCGGCAGAGTCGGCAAGCCGATCGCGTCGAGGATCGAACCGTTGAGTTCGATTCTGTCGGCGTTCAGCGGCGGCACGAACGATATCGCCGTCGCGGCGACGATTGCGACTAGCGGCCCGGGAAGTATTTGTAGCCGAGCCGGGCTTCGTTTCCAGCTCAGCATGATCGCGACGACAATGAGCCCTACAACGATGTCGCTTAGCCCGGATTTTTCGTGGAATGTTGACTGTGGGGGTGTGTAGATAAGCGAAAGTGCCTGTCCTGCAAGGAATAATTGGACTTCTCTACGGTTCAAAAACCCTGACGGGAAGGCACTTCGCAGGTGAAGAATATCGCGGCGGCATCGCCGGTGAAAGTTTCCGCCGACGGCCATGGCGTTGTGTCGCATGCCGGGATGGGCATGCTGCGTGAGCTTGCCGACCGGACCGGCTTATCGGCGCAGGTCACGGCCGCGTTGGCCGACACCTACCGCGGCCCGTGGGTGTATGCGCCTGGGGAGGTGTTCGCTGATCTGGCGGCCGCGGTCGCCGACGGCGCGGACTGCATCGACGCGGTCGGTCAGCTGTGCGGTGACCGGGAGCACGTCCTGGGGGCCAAGGCCTCAACGACCACCATGTGGCGGCTGATCGATGAGCGGATCGATGCCGCGCATCTACCCGGGGTGCGCGCAGCCCGAGCCGCGGCGCGGGCAGCGGCCTGGGCTGTCGGAGCCGCCCCCACCACCGGCGGCTGGCTGCATATCGACATCGATGCCACGCTGGTGATCGATCACTCCGACAACAAGGCCGGGGCTGCGCCGACCTGGAAGAAAACGTTCGGGCTGCACCCGCTGCTGGCGTTTCTGGACCGCCCCGACATCGCCGGCGGCGAAGCCCTGGCCGGGTTGCTGCGCAACGGTAACGCCGGCTCCAACACCGCCTCCGACCACATCATCGTCCTGCACCAGGCTTTGGCATCGCTGCCAGCGGCGTGGCGGCCCAACCCCGACGATCCCGACAACCCCGAGGCCCCGAAGGTGTTGGTGCGCTGCGATACCGCCGGATCCACCCACAAATTCGCCGCAGCGTGCCGGGCCGCCGGGGCCGGGTTCTCCTTCGGGTACCCCGTCGATACCCGCGTCCAGGACGCCGTGGACACCCTCAACCTCGGCGATTGCTGGTATCCAGCGATCGACACCGACGGCGGGATCCGCGACGGCGCGTGGGTCGCTGAAGCCACCGACCTGGTCAACCTGGCCTCCTGGCCCGAAGGGACCCGGCTGATCCTGCGTAAAGAACGCCCCCACCCCGGCGCGCAGTTGCGGTTCACCGACGCCGACGGCATGCGGGTCACCGCGTTCATCACCGACACACCACCGGGTGTCGTACCCGGTCAGGTCGCCGGTCTGGAACTACGGCACCGCCAGCACGCCCGCGTCGAGGACCGTATCCGCGAACTCAAAGCCACCGGGCTGCGTAACCTGCCCTGCCACTCCTTCTGGGCCAATGCTGCCTGGCTCGAAATCGTCCTGGCCGCCGCTGACCTGGTCACCTGGACCCGCCTCATCGGGTTCGCCAGCGATCGCGCTCTGGCCCGCGTCGAGATCACCACGTTCCGCTACCGGGTCCTGCACGTGGCCGCCCGTATCACCCGCGGCGCCCGCCAACTGCGGCTACGCATCGATGCCACCTGGCGCTGGGCGGCGGCGATCGCCGCCGCCTGGCACCGCGTCCGCACCGCCTTCGGATAACACCCCACCCCATCGGACCCATCAACGATGAAGGACCCACAGGCCCCAGGAAAGCCCGCCCCACCCGGCGACACGGGACAGCACCTCTACGCCACCACACGAAAACCACTACCCAACAACACAACTCGGCATCACACCGAACCCACACCAATTACCACGCAAAATCCGGGCTAGGGCGTGTCCGATAAATGGGGCAGCCAGAGTGTGACCGCTCGTAGGACTGCCGCGGCACGGTAGACGATGGCCAGCTTGTCGTAGCGGGTGGCCAGTGCGCGCCATTGCTTGACGTCGTTGAAGTTGCGTTCAACCACGTTGCGGCCCTTGTAATCCTCGGCATCGAAGGCCGGTGGCCGACCGCCGGCCGAGCCCCGGCGTTTGCGGTTGGCGATCTGATCGGACGGTTCCGGGATCACTGCACCGATGCCGCGTCGCCGCAACAGCGCGCGGGTGGCGCGACTCGAATAGGCCTTATCTGCGCGGACGCGATCGGGGCGGGTGCGGGGCCGTCCGCCGCCGGGGCGGTCAACTTTCAGGTGGGCGAGCAAATGCTCGAACACCGGGCCGTCGTGGGATTGGCCTGCGCCCACGAGCACCACCAAGGGCCGTCCTCGGCCGTCGACGAGATGGTGGATCTTGCTGGTCAACCCGCCGCGGGAGCGGCCAATGCCGTGGTCAGGCGGCTCGATCGCCAGATTCGTGTAATTCGACCCAGCCCCCTGTGTCACGGGTGAGGTTCGTGGCGTGCTGGTGTGCTCGGGCGATCGTGGAATCAACTGCCACCGCCCAATCGATCATCCCGGCCTCATCAGCGGCTGCCAGCAACCGGGCCAACACCACATCCCACGTACCGTCAGCGCTCATCCGACGATGCCACGTCCAGATGCTCTGCCACGGACCGAACACCTCCGGCACGTCACGCCAGGCAATGCCACATCGGTATCGGTAGATGATGCCCTCAACCATCGACCGAGCATCCTGAAAAGGCCTGCCCCGCTTACCCGTCCGGACCGGAAGCAAATCTTCGATCAACGACCACTGGGCATCGGAAAGCAACTGGAACCGCGACACCCTACGAGTCTCAGGTACCACGCCTGAAATTTTTGTCAGACACGCCCTAGTCACCTTCGATGAACTGCCGCATCACCCCGACGCCCCTGGATCGGGCGATCGAGCCCTCCTCGGGCTCGACCTCCCCAAGCGCGATTTTCAGTAGTGCCGACTTGCCCGCACCGTTGGCGCCGATCAGTGCGACACGTTCCCCTTCGCCGACCCACAACGAGACATTGTTGAGAAGCGGACGGCCAGGTAGGCCGTAGCTGATCCTTGACAGATCGAGATGAGCCACACACCAACCCTATGAGCCATCGCAAAAGGTTTTTCGCGGCGCTGAGCGCGTCGACGTTCATTGTTGGACTTCCAGCCGACCTGAAAGTCCTTCGCCCCGATCATGTTTGGGAAGATCGGTAACACGACGCCAATTCGACTGCACCGGTTCACTTTTCATCGCAAGCCCCTAAGCGTGCCGCGACGTCACTCCCCCGTCGACGACGATCTGCGTCCCGGTGATGAACGACGCCTTCGGCGACAAGAGGAACGCGACGGCCGCGCCGATCTCCTCGGGCTGCCCCAGCCGGCCCAGCGGCGCCGCCGACAGGAACGCGTTCTTCACCTCAGGAACAGCCAACGCGTCGGCGAGCATCGGGGTTTCGATGAAGCCCGGGCACACCGCGTTGACGCGAATTCCCAACGGCCCCAACTGACCTGCCATCGACCGGGTCAGCCCGAGCAGCCCGGCCTTCGACGCGCAGTACGCCGGGATGAACGGATTGCCAACCAGCCCTTCGATACTCGAGATCCCCACGATCGCCGGAGCGGCTCCGGCAGCCAGCGCGTTCTCGAAATGTGGCAGCAGCAGTTGGGACAGCAGCGCTTGCGCACGCAGGTTCACATCGACGACGGCATCCCACGATTCAACAGTGAACATCCCGACCGGCTCTGGCAGCACCCGGCCCGCGGCATGCACCAGCCCGTCGATGCCGTCCACGGCTACGGCGGCCTGCTCGACGGCGGCGGCCATCGAGTCGGTGTCACTCACGTCGACGACGACGCCGTGCGCCCCGAGTGACTCCGCGACGGCGACCACTTGCGGCGAGATGTCGAACAGCGACACCGCGCGACCGTCGGCGATCAACGCCTTGGCCGACGCCAGGCCGATACCGGATGCACCACCGGTCACCACCACACCACTCATGCCAGACCTTTCAATACGCTCCGCTACGTAGCGGAATACCGAACGGCTCGGACACTACGCGATACCGGCCCGCCCCAGCGTTTCAACGCCGGAATTCATAGCCACTCATGGTTGGCTCGAAGGGTCATGACGAAACGTACTGCGCTGCTGCTGACCTGCACGCTGCTCCTCGGCTCCACGGGATGCTCGATCTTCGGCGGCCCGGAACCCGAGGATGCCTTCAACGCGTTTGCTGATGCGTTGCACCGCAAGGACTCCGGCGCCGCCGCCAAAGACACCACCGATGCCGGCGCGTCGGAGCCGGCCATCAAGTCCATGTTCGACGGCATGGGCAAAAACGCCACGCTCGACGTCAAGGCCACGCCCGGCGACGGCGACAACAAGTCGACCGCCAAGCTCGCCTACACCTGGTCGTTCGGACCCGGACGCGAATTCAGTTACGACACAACAGCAATCGCCACCAAGGTCGGCGACGACTGGAAAATCCGCTGGGCCCCGGCGCTTTTGCATGCCAAGCTCCGGCAGGGCGGGACGTTCCAGTTCAGCGAAGACAAAGCGCTGCTGACGCCTGTCGTCGACCGCAACGGCCAACCCCTGCTGAACTGGCAGACCGTCGGCGTCATCACCCTCAGCCGCGACCACCTCGACTCCGCCGCGGCACTGGCCCCGGTGGTTGCCCGGTTCGACGAGACGATCACCGGCGACTCGATCACCAATGAGTTCAACGGAAATCAGGACGACCGTGTCACCGTCGTCAAGCTCCGGGAGACGGACCTCGCCCAGGTCGCCGACGAGCTCACCCAGATTCCCGGCGTCACCGTCACCAAGCAGGGCGCACTGCTGACCGTCGACCCGAACCTGCACTCGCCGGCCATCAGCGGACTGCCCGAGGTCTGGCAGAAGGCCATCGACGCGACCGCCGGCTGGTCCGTGGATCTGGTCGACGAGCAAGGGCAGCCTACCGACGAGCTCGCGAACAACGCCCCCGCCGACACCAAACCCGTGCGCACCACCCTGGACCCGCGCCTGCAGCTCCTCGCCCAGCACGCCGTGGCCACCGATCCCCGGCCGACCGTGCTCGTCGCCATCGCGCCCAGCACAGGCGCCATCCTCGCCGCGGCGCAGAACGATGCCGCCAACGCGCAGGGACCCATCGCCTTCACCGGCCTGTACCCGCCGGGGTCGACGTTCAAGACCGTCACCACCGCGGCCGCCCTCGAGAAGGGGCTGGCGAAGGCCGACTCCCCCGAGCCCTGCCCGGGCACGGTGACGATCGAGAACCGCACCATCCCCAACGAGGACAAGTTCGACCTCGGCACGGTCCCGCTGGAGCAGGCCTTCGCGCATTCCTGCAACACCACCATGGGCGCGCTGGCCGACAAGCTGCCCGCCGACGCGCTGCCCAACACCGCCAAGAACCTCGGGATCGGCGTCGACTTCGTCATCCCCGGCATCACGACCGTGACGGGCAAGGTGCCCAACGCGGACACCCCGGCGCAGCGCGTCGAGAACGGCATCGGCCAGGGCACCGTCACCGTGAGCCCGTTCGGGTTGGCCGTCGCCGAGGCCAGCCTCGCGCACGGATCGACCATCACGCCCACGCTGCTGCCGGGCCAGCAGACCACCGCCAGCACGCCGTCGACCCCGATCGACAAGCCGACCGCCGACTCCCTGCGCGCGATGATGCGACTGACCGTCACCGACGGCACCGCGTCCGCTCTCAAGGACATCGACGGGCTTGGCGGGAAGACCGGGACCGCCGAATTCGGCGACAACACGCACTCGCACGGCTGGTTCGCGGGCATCGTCGGCGACCTCGCGTTCGCGACGCTGGTCGTCGGTGGAGATTCGTCGGCGCCCGCGGTCGCCGTCAGCGGGGACTTCCTGCGTGCCGCGCTGGCCGGGTAACGGCGTGCCAATTTCGCCAACGGGCCCCGCACTTGGGATTCTTGGCTGATGCGGGTTGACGGACGCGAGGTCGCGGTCTCGGGCAGCCTGCTGCAACCGATCACCCGCCGGACCAACGACATCCTGCGGCTGGTGGCCGCGACGGCGTTCCTGGTCACCGTCGTCACCAGCTCGCTGATCACCCGCAACGACTGGGTCCGGCTGGAACGGTCGGTGTCGCGGATCGTCGGCGTGCTCACGCCGACGCAGTCGAACCTTGTCTACATCGCGTACGCCATCGCGATCCTGGCGCTGCCGTTCGTCATCCTGCTGAGCCTGCTCGTGACAAAGCAATGGAAACTGCTCGGTCCGTACGCCGCCGCCGGCCTGATCGCCGTGCTGTCGCTGTCCATCAACTCCAACGGCATCGCAGCGCCCAACTGGCACTTCGACCTCTCCGACCGCCTCAACACCGTCTTCTCCCAGTTCCTCGACGACCCGCGCTGGATCGCGCTGCTGGCCGCGGTGCTGACGGTGTCCGGCCCCTGGCAGCCCGCCCGGCTGCGCCGCTGGTGGTGGACGCTGCTGCTGGCGTTCGTGCCGATCCACCTCGTGGTCAGCGCCATCGTGCCGGCCCGGTCGCTGCTCGGCCTCGCCGTGGGCTGGTTCGTCGGCGCGCTGGTGGTGCTGGTCAGCGGCACCCCGGCGCTGGAGGTTCCGCTGGCGGGCGGGGTCCAGGCGCTGGCCCGCCGCCAGTTCGACGTATCGGCGCTGACGGTCATCCGCCCGGCCGGCGCCGGACCACTGGTGCTCAGTGCCGATTCAGCCGACGGGACGCGCGCCGTCGTCGAGCTCTACGGGCCGAACCAGCGGGTGGGCGGCGCCATGAGCCAGCTCTGGCGCAAGATCACGCTGCGCAACGACGAGACCGCGCCCCTGCAGACCTCGATGCGCCGCGCCGTCGAACACCGCGCGCTCATGACCATCGCCGTCGGCGACCTCGACCTGGCCAACACCCGGACCATCGCACTCGCGGCCCTCGACCGCGGCTGGACCATGTTCGCGCATACGCCGGCGAGCGGCGCTCCGCTGACCAACGAGACTGCTGTCGCCGAGGTGTGGCGTGCGCTCGGCGCGCTGCACCACCACCAGATCTCGCACGGCGACCTGCGTGCGTCGGAGCTGACGGTCGACGACCGGACCGTGCTGTTCGGCGGGTTGGGCAACTCCGAATACGGCGCGTCCGACGTACAGCTGCAATCCGACGTCGCGCAGCTGTTGGTGACGACGACGGCCATGTACGACGCCGAGGAGGCGGTCGCCGCGGCCATCGAGCAGTTCGGTGAGGACACCGTGCTGACCGCGTCGCGCCGGCTGACCAAGTCCGCGATGCCGCTGCGGCTGCGGGAGTCGATCCCCGATTCGCGCGGCGTGATCACCGCGGCCCGCGACGAGGTGAAGCACCAGACCGGCGCCGACCGCATCCAGACCGAGACCATCACCCGCTTCACGCGCAACCAGGTCATCCAGCTGGTCCTGCTCGTGGCGCTGGTGTACGTCGCCTACCCGTTCATCAGTACGGTGCCGACGTTCTTCTCCGAGCTGCGGACCGCCAACTGGTGGTGGGCGCTGCTCGGCCTCGCGGTGTCGGCGCTGACGTATGTGGGCGCCGCGGCGGCGTTGTGGGCCAGCGCATCGGAGGCGGTGAGCTTCAAGAACCTGACCATCATGCAGGTGGCCAACACCTTCGCCGCGACGACGACACCCGCCGGCGTCGGTGGCCTGGCGCTCAGCACGCGGTTCCTGCAGAAGGCCGGGCTCGGCGCCTTGCGCGCGACGGCCGCGGTGGCGCTGCAGCAGTCGGTGCAGGTGCTCACCCACGTGGCGCTGCTGATCTTCTTCAGTGCGGCCGCCGGCGCATCGGCTGATCTGTCGCACTTCGTGCCGTCATCGACGGTGCTGTATCTGATCGCCGGTGCGGCGCTGGGTGTGGTCGGCACGTTCATGTTGGTGCCGCGGGCCCGGCATTGGCTCGGCACCTCGGTGCGGCCGCGCCTGACCGAGGTGTGGGCCGACCTGGTCAACCTGGCGCGCGAACCGCGGCGCCTCGGGCTGATCGTGTTGGGTTGCGCGGCAACGACTCTCGGTGCGGCGTTGGCCTTGTGGGCGAGCGTCGAGGCCTTCGGCGGATCGACGTCGTTCGTGACGGTATGCGTCGTGACGATGATCGGTGGGACGCTCGCCTCGGCCGCCCCGACCCCCGGCGGCGTCGGCGCTGTCGAGGCCGCGCTGATCGGTGGTCTGGCCGCGTTCGGCCTGCCCGCCGCCGTCGCGGTCCCCTCGGTACTGCTCTACCGGGTCCTGACGTGCTGGCTGCCGGTGTTCATCGGCTGGCCGGTCATGCGCTGGCTGACCGAGAAGGACATGATCTAGACCCTGCTGCGGCGTGTCGCCGTCGGCGTGTCGGGCCGCCTTGTGACACATGCGATCTGGAGGCGTCAACTTTCCCTGACTGGGTCAGGGAAAGTTGACGCGTCCCAACGAAAGGTGCCGACAGACCGGGGCCGCAGCTCGCTACCGGCCCCGGTACCGCCGTCACATCTTGGCGAGCATGCCGTTCATCGTGGTGATCTCGGCCTGCTGCGTGGAGATGATCGCCTGCGCCATGGCCTTGGCGTCGGCGTTGGTGCCGTTCTTCAGCTCGTCATTGGCCATGGTGACCGCGCCCTGGTGATGCTCGACCATCATCTGCAGCCACATCTTGTCGAACGCCGCGCCGGACAGGCCCGTCAACTCGGTCATCTGCTGCGGGGTCATCAGGCCCGGCATCGAGTGGCTCATGGTGGCCGACGGTGCGGGCTTGCCGAAGCCCGCGAGCAGCGTCGTCATCTGCTGCATCTCGGGGGCCTGCGCCTTCTCGATGGCGGCGGCGAGGTCCTTGACCTGCTGGTTCTGCGAGCGGGTCGGGACCAGCTTGGCCATCTCGACAGCCTGCGCGTGATGCGGGTACATCATCTGCAGGAACATGACGTCGGCGTCGTTGAAGTTGGCGGCCGGCGCCGAGCTGGTGCTCGAACCCGACATCCCCGGCATCGAGTGCCCGGACATGTCGTGGCCCGACATCGGCATGGACGACGTGGTGGCGGAGACCGTCGAGGCCTGCTCGTTCGGCGGGCTACAGGCCGCGAGCGCGATGGCAGCGGCGGTTCCGGCTGCAACAGCGGTGGCGATAGATGCGATTTTGAACATGGTTGAACTCCTTGAGAATTGGCTGGGTCGACGCGGGGCGCGGCCCATCAGATTCGAAGGAGCGACAGTTCCGCGAGAGTGAGCACCGTCCACGGCGGGGCTCTTTGCCTGCGCCGCAACGCCTGTCGAATACGGGCCTGCACGCTGCGCTCGGGCGCGACGCCGAGCCAGTACAGCAAAGCCAGGCCCAGGATGGTCAGCAGCTCGGTCATGACGAAGACGCAGGCGTGAAAACCGTTGTGTCCGTTGCAGTCGCAGGCATCCAACAAGGACGTTTGCACCGCCGGGGCGCTCGCATGCTCATGCACAGCCGGCCGCGGATGATGCGACGGACCGTGCGCCGACGTGACGGTCAGCGAATGCATGCCGATGATGCCCGCGATCAGAACGAGCATGCCGACGACGTGTAAACGCGTGCTGCGATGCGTCACGTCGGCCTCCGGTTCAAGTGTCGGTCTGCAAATCATAGTACCCGAGGGGGGTATATCTGCGGGAATGAATCTCGCTGCCGCCGCCGACCAGATGGCGATCAGGCGCCCATCGCCGGTGGGCCGCGTCACATCACCATTCCCGCAGTGGCGACTTTCACCGTCATTGGACTCGTCGGTTAGTTAGCCCCGCTACTAGTGTCGACATATGGGTCGGGAAGCCTTGAGTCACAGCATTATTGGGGCGGCTGAATCGCTGGACCAATACGTTCAGCCGGACGGCCGGATCGTCATACCTGACGGCATCACGCTGACGTCGTTCCTGGAGCGCAACCGCGCGGCGATGGGCGAGAGTCCGTCGTACCGGTTCATCGACTACGCGCAGAACCCCGACGGCGAGATCATCGAACTCAGCTGGAACGGCCTGTGGGCTCAGGTCAACGCCGTCGCGGCCCGGCTCCAGCAGGTCACCGCGCCCCGCGACCGGGTGGCGATCCTCGCGCCACAGGGCGTCGACTACGTCGCGGCGTTCTTCGCGGCCGTGCACGCCGGAAACATCGCGGTGCCGCTGTTCGCGCCGGCACTGGCCGGGCACACCGAGCGCCTGGCCGCGGTGCTGGCCGACGCCAAGCCGTCCGCGGTGCTCACCACCACCGCGGCCGCCGAAGCGGTCCGCACGTTCATCAAAACGCTGCCCGCCGCCGAGCGCCCGCGGGTGATCGCCGTCGACGCCGTACCGGACACCCTCGCCGAGATGTACGTGGCCCCGGACGCCCGCACCGACGACGTGGCCTACCTGCAGTACACCTCCGGTTCGACGCGCACCCCGGCCGGCGTGGAGATCACGCATCGGAACGTGTGCACCAACGTCATTCAGATGATCCTGGCCGGCGGTCTGGACACCGACATCCGCAGCGTCAGCTGGCTGCCGCTCTATCACGACATGGGCCTCATCATGATCATGTTCCCCGCGCTGTGCGGCGGCCAGATCAGCCTGATGGACCCGATGGCGTTCGTCCGCCGGCCCTACCGGTGGATCCGGCGCCTCGCCGACGAGGCCGCCCACGGCCGGACGTTCGCGGCCGCACCCAATTTCGCTTTCGAGCTGTGCGCGCAGCGTGGCCTGCCGCCGGCCGGTGAACCGCTCGACCTCAGCAATGTGGTGACGCTGCTCAACGGCTCCGAGCCCGTGACGCTGCCATCCATCGAGCAGTTCATGGAGGCTTTCAAGCCCTACGGGCTGCCCGAGACCGTCGTCAAGCCCTCGTACGGCATGGCCGAGGCGACGCTGTCGGTCGCCAGCATCGGCGCCGACGAAAAGCCGTGCGCCACATATCTGGACCGCGAGGAGCTCGCGGCGGGCCGGGCCGTCGTCGTCGGCAAGCACGCGGACGGCGCCGTGCCCCACGTCTCGTGCGGGCAGGCCATCCCGGACCAGTGGGTGACGATCGTGACGCCCGACGGCGACGAGGCCGCCGACGGCACCGTCGGCGAAATCTGGTTGCACGGCAACAACATCGGCCGGGGTTACTTCGGCCGGCCCGAGGAGTCCGAGCGGGTGTTCGGCAACAAGCTGCAGACCCGCCAGACCGTCAGCCACGCCGACGGCGCCGAGGACAACGCATTGTGGTTGGCCACAGGCGATCTGGGCGTTTACGTCGGCGGTGAGCTGTTCGTGACCGGGCGCATCAAGGATCTCGTCATCGTGGACGGGCGCAACCATTACCCGCAGGACATCGAGGCGACCGTCAGCAAGGCGTCGTCGGCGGTGCGGTCCGGCTACGTGACAGCCTTTGCTGTGCCTGGTGATTCGGGTGAACAGCTGGTCGTGGTGGCCGAGCGCGCGGTGGGTGCCGGGCGTGCCGAACTGGGTCCGGTGGCCGAGGCGGTGCGGGCTGCGGTGTCGCGTCATCACCAGGTGCGCGTCGCCGAGGTACGACTGGTCGCAGCCGGCCGCATCCCGCGTACGACCTCGGGAAAGCTGGCCCGCAGCGCCGCGCGGGCGGAGTTTCTGGCCGGTCAATTCGACTGACGATCGGCGCGCCGGGCGCTGTTGCGGCACTTCTGATTTGGTGCCGCAGCAGCCCACTGGGGCGCGAGTCATGAGAGTTAACAGAACGTTATTTGTCGATCGCGCCAATTTACGCCGCGGTGCTCGCCGCTCGTGTTGGATATCGGGGGTAGCCCCTCAGTAGGGGCCCATTCCTCCGATGGGAGCACCGAGATGACGGAGCAGCGCCCCGACATCGTCATCCTCATGACCGACGAAGAACGCGCCATCCCGCCGTACGAAACCGACGACGTTCTCGACTGGCGGCACCGGACCCTGACGGGCCGGCGGTGGTTCGACGAGAACGGCGTGCGCTTCACGCGGCACTACACCGGCTCGCTGGCGTGTGCGCCCAGCCGGCCGACGCTCTTCACCGGGCAGTACCCCGACCTCCACGGCGTCACGCAGACCGACGGCC
The DNA here is from genome assembly GCF_046250085.1 of Mycobacterium sp. SMC-16. Classification (NCBI taxonomy): domain Bacteria; kingdom Bacillati; phylum Actinomycetota; class Actinomycetes; order Mycobacteriales; family Mycobacteriaceae; genus Mycobacterium; species Mycobacterium sp. SMC-16. The sequence continues at coordinate 1,524,963 of NZ_CP176427.1, read as the reverse complement.
TCGGCAAGCGGTACGACGACTCGCGGCTGCGGTGGCTGCGCCAAGGCGAGGTGCCGACGCTGGGCAACTGGCTGCGCGCCGCCGGGTACGACACCCATTACGACGGCAAGTGGCACATCTCGCACGCCGACCTCGAGGACCCCAAGACCGGCAAGCCGCTCGCCACCAACGACGCCGACGGTGTCGTCGACCCGGTGGCCGTGCAGGCCTACCTCGACGCCGATCCGCTCGGGCCGTACGGCTTCTCCGGCTGGGTCGGGCCCGAGCCGCACGGCGCGGCCATGTCCAACAGCGGTTTTCGGCGGGACCCGCTGGTGGCCGACCGCGTCGTCGCCTGGCTGGAAGACCGCTACGCGCGGCGGCGTGCCGGCGACGCCGACGCGCTGCGGCCGTTTCTGTTGGTGGCCAGCTTCGTCAATCCCCATGACATCGTGCTGTTCCCGGCCTGGGTGCGCCGCAGCCCGCTGCTCGACTACCCCGTCCTCGAGCCGCCGCACGTGCCCGCGGCGCCGACCGCCACCGAGGATCTCAGCGACAAGCCGGCCGCGCAGGCCGCCTTCCGCGAGGCCTACTACTCCGGCTACGGTCCGGCCGCCGTCATCGAACGCACCTACCGGCGCAACGCCCAGCAGTACCGCGACCTGTACTACCGCCTGCACGCCGAGGTCGACGGCCCGCTGGACCGGGTGCGCCGCGCCGTCACCGAGAACGGGTCCGAAAACGCCGTGCTGGTACGGACTTCCGATCACGGCGACCTACTCGGCGCGCACGGCGGGCTGCACCAGAAGTGGTTCAACCTGTACGACGAGGCGACGCGCGTGCCGTTCGTCATCGCCCGGATCGGCTCCGACGCGACCGCCGCCCGCGAAGTCACCGCGCCCACCTCCCACGTCGACCTGGTGCCGACGCTGCTCGGCGCCGCCGGCGTCGACGTCGCCGCCGTGTCCGAAACACTGGCCACCTCGTTCACCGAGGTGCATCCGCTGCCCGGCCGCGACCTCATGCCGGTGGTGAATGGTGCTGCGGCCGAACAGGATCGGACCATCTACCTGATGACGCGCGACAACATCCTCGAGGGTGACACCGGCGCCTCGGGCGCGGCACAGGCGATCGGCGCCAACACGAATCCGCCTGCGCTGCTGCGGATCAAGGTGCCCGCGAACGTCGCGGCCAACTTCGAGGGGCTGGTCTCGCGCGTCACCAACGCCGAGGCCGCGGGCGGCTCCGGGCACCTGTGGAAGCTGGTCCGCACCTTCGATGATCCGGCGACCTGGACCGAACCGGGCGTGCGGCATCTGGCGGCCAACAGCCGCGGCGGCGACACCTACCGCACCGACCCGCTCGACGACCAGTGGGAGCTCTACGACCTGACCTCCGACCCGATCGAGGCCGTCAACCGCTGGGCCGATCCCAGCCTGCACGAGCTGCGCCGGCATCTGCGGACACAGCTCAAGCTGGTCCGGACGGCGTCGGTACCGGAGCGCAACGATCCGTGGCCGTATGTGAGCCGGCGGCCACCGGAGCCGGGCAGCGCCGTCCGCCGCCTGCTGTGCCGGTTCCGCCCGTAGGCAAAACCCGCAGGTCACGCCGCCGCGATTACAGGTTTTGCCTGGTCGGCCAATACCATGGCGGGTGCCATGACCGAGACCGCCCCCGCCGCCAGTTCCGCCTCCGACGCCCGCACCGCCAGCCGGGTCGCCGCTGAAGCCGCCCGTCGCCGCACGTTCGCCGTCATCAGCCACCCTGACGCCGGTAAATCGACGCTGACCGAGGCGCTGGCCCTGCACGCCCGGGTGATCAGCGAGGCCGGCGCGATCCACGGCAAGGCGGGCCGCAAGTCGACGGTGTCGGACTGGATGGAGATGGAGAAGGCCCGTGGCATCTCGATCACCTCGACGGCGCTGCAGTTTCCGTACCGCGACTGCGTCATCAACCTGCTGGACACCCCCGGCCACGCCGACTTCTCGGAGGACACCTACCGGGTGCTGACGGCCGTCGACTGCGCCGTGATGCTCATCGACGCCGCGAAAGGCCTTGAGCCGCAGACCCTGAAGCTGTTCCAGGTGTGTAAGCACCGCGGCATCCCGATCATCACGGTGATCAACAAGTGGGACCGCCCGGGCCGGCACGCGCTGGAGCTGATGGACGAGATCCACGAGCGCATCGGGCTGCGCACCACTCCCCTGACCTGGCCCGTCGGCATCGCCGGTGATTTCAAGGGCGTGATGGACCGCCGCAAGGGCCACTACATCCGCTTCACCCGCACCGCCGGTGGCGCGACCGCCGCGCCGGAGGAGCACATCCCCGCCTCGGAAGCGCATGCGGCAGCCGAAGGCGACTGGGACACCGCTGTCGAAGAGTCCGAACTGCTGTCGATGGACGGCTCGGACTACGACCGCGAGACCTTCCTGTCGGGCGAATCGTCGCCCGTGCTGTTCACCTCCGCGGCGCTGAACTTCGGTGTGAACCAGCTGCTCGACGTCCTGGTCGACCTGGCGCCCTCGCCCGGCGCGATCGTCGACGTCGCGGGCGAGCCGCGCCCGGTGGATTCGCCGTTCAGCGCGTTCGTGTTCAAGGTGCAGGCCGGTATGGACTCCTCGCACCGCGACCGCATCGCCTACGCGCGGGTGTGCTCGGGCACGTTCGAGCGCGGCGATGTGCTGACGCACGCCGGGACCGGCAAGCCGTTCGTGACCAAGTACGCGCAGTCGGTGTTCGGGCAGCAGCGTTCGACGCTGGACGACGCGTGGCCCGGTGACGTCATCGGCCTGGCCAACGCACAGGCGCTGCGCCCCGGCGACACGCTGTATCGCGATGTGCCCGTGGAGTTTCCGCCGATTCCGAGCTTCTCCCCCGAGTACTTCTCGGTGGTGCGCGGCAAGGATCCGAGCAAGCACAAGCAGTTCCGCAAGGGCATCGAGCAGCTTGATCAAGAAGGTGTCGTGCAGGTGCTGCGCTCGGACAAGCGTGGCGAGCAGGCGCCGGTGTTCGCGGCCGTCGGCCCCATGCAGTTCGAGGTCGCCGCGCACCGGATGGCCACCGAGATCGGTGCGGCCATCACGCTGGAGTCGCTGCCGTACCAGGTGGCGCGGGTCGTCTCCGCGGAAGACGTGGAATTCATGAACAAGCAGGTGTCCTGTGAGGTGCTGACCCGCACTGACGGGGTGCACCTGGTGCTCTTTTCGACGCCGTGGCGGTTGGAAGGTTTCCAGCGCGACAACCCGTCGATCAAGTTGCGGTCGTTGGTGGCGGCGGCCGAGGGCTAACTCGCCACTGCAAAACCTCTTAATGCGGAAGCGATTTCACTCAATTCAAGTTCCTGGGTCGCAACCGTGTTCATGAGCTCTTCAGCTCGATCGACGTCAAAATCGGGGGCAAGTTCGTCGCCATTGATGTGCAGGAAGGTCCAAGCTGACGCCCAAGCGGTGCGCTTGTTGCCGTCGACCAGCGCATGATTGCGCGCGAGCGACTGCAGCAGCGCCGCAGCTTTGTCCCAGACATCCGGGTAGGCATCGACGCCAAAGACAGTCGCTTGCGGCCGAGCCACCGCGGCGTCAAGCAAGCCGTAGTCACGCACCTTCAACTCGGAGCCAAACGCAATCGATCCCGCGGTGAGGACATCTTCTCGATCGAGATACTCGATCACGCCAATCGCCGATTGAGTTCAGCGGACCGCTCAGCCACGACGCGCGCCGCCTCAGCGACCCTGCGCTTGTGCATGCTGGCGCGCTCCACGACGGCCGCGTGCGCGAACTTCTTCAGCGACAGGTCATCAGCCTTTGCCGCAGCGCGGATCTGCTCCATCTCGGCATCATCGAAGTCAATGTTCAGCGAGGGCATGCCCCCATGATACCTACATCAGTACCAATTCAGGTACTAACCGATAAGTGCACACGTTTCTGTCCCGCGTCCTACGGTGTAAAAACCCGAACGCCGAGCGATCACGGCGCAGTGCGCACAACCGAGAGGACGACGAGTTGGCCGTCGCGACCCCCGCCACCCCAACCCTGCGTGAACTGACCGTCCGCGGCATCCTGCTCGGCGGTGTCATCACGCTCGTGTTCACCGCCGCCAACGTCTATCTCGGACTCAAGGTCGGCCTGACGTTCGCCACCGCCATCCCGGCCGCGGTGATCTCGATGGCGGTGCTGCGCAGCTTCGCCAACCACTCGATCGTCGAGAACAACATCGTGCAGACGGTGGCTTCGGCGGCGGGCACGCTGTCGGCGATCATCTTCGTGCTGCCCGGGCTGATCATGATCGGCTGGTGGACCGGTTTCCCCTACTGGACCACGGTCGCGGTGTGCGCCGTCGGCGGCACGCTCGGCGTCATGTACTCCATTCCGCTGCGCCGGGCCCTGGTCACCGGGACCGACCTGCCCTACCCCGAAGGCGTCGCCGCCGCCGAGGTGCTCAAGGTCGGTGACGGCACCGAAGGAGTCGAGGCCAACCGCACCGGGCTGAAGGTGATCACGTTCGGGTCGGTGGTGTCGGCCGCGTTCGGCTTGCTGGCGAATCTCAAGCTGCTCGCGAATTCGGTTACCGCATATACCCGTATCGGTGCGGGCGGGACGATGTTCAGCGCCGGCCTCTCGATGGCGATGATCGGCGTCGGGCACCTGATCGGTATGACGGTCGGTATCGCGATGCTCGTCGGGCTCGTCATCTCGTTCGGGGTGCTGCTGCCGATCCGCACCAACGGCGCTCTCACCGGCAGTGAGCCGATCGGTGACATCATCGACGGCATCTTCGTGCACGAGGTGCGGTTCGTCGGCGCCGGCGCCATTGCCGTCGCGGCGATCTGGACGCTGCTCAAGATTCTGCGGCCGATCCTCAAGGGCGTCACCGATGCGCTCGTGTCGGCGCGCGACCGTCGACAGGGCCAGGTCGTCGAACTCACCGAGCGCGACATCCCCTTCCCGATCGTCGTCGGCACCGTCGTGGTGATGCTGCTGCCGATCGCCGTGCTGCTGTGGGATTTCAGCCGCGGCACTGTGCTGCAAGGGCATTCGGCCGGGATTATCGCTGCGAGCCTGGTGTTCATCTTCGTCATCGGCCTGGTCATCGCGTCGGTGTGCGGGTACATGGCCGGGCTGATCGGTTCGTCGAACAGCCCGATCTCCGGCGTCGGCATCCTGACCGTCCTCATCGCCGCGGTGTTGATCAAGGTGGTGTTCGGGTCTGCCTCCGGCGGGCAATCCACGGCGCTCGTGGCGTTCACCCTGTTCGCGGCGGCCATCACGTTCGGCGTCGCGACCATATCCAACGACAATCTGCAGGACCTCAAGACCGGCCAGCTGGTCGGGGCGACGCCGTGGAAACAGCAGGTGGCGTTGGTGATTGGCGTGGCGTTCGGGTCGGCGATCATCCCGCCGGTGCTCAACCTGATGCAGCGCGCGTTCGGTTTCCTCGGCGCTCCCGGGGCCGGCGACCATGCCCTGGCCGCGCCGCAGGCCGCGCTGATTTCATCACTGGCCAAGGGCGTTTTCGGCGGATCGCTGAATTGGGGACTGATCGGGCTCGGCGCCGTGATCGGTGTGGTGGCCATCGTGGTCGACGAGACCCTCACCCGCACTTCCCGATTCGCGCTGCCGCCGCTGGCGGTCGGCATGGGTATGTATCTGCCGATGAGCCTCACCCTGATCATTCCGCTGGGCGCGCTGCTGGGCTGGTTCTACAACCGCTGGGCTGACCGGACGGGCGGCGACGTGGAACGCAAGAAGCGACTGGGCGTGTTGTTGGCGACCGGCATGATCGTCGGCGAGAGCCTCTACGGGGTGGTGTTCGCAGGGTTCGTAGCCGGGACCGGTTCCGACGAGCCGTTCGCACTGTTCTCCGGTTTCGGCGGGTCTCTTCCTGAAGTGATCGGCGTCGTGGCCTTCGCGGCGGTGCTGGCGTGGATGTACAAGCGGACGCGCACGATTGCGGGGAGCGAGCCGGTTTTGGTTGAGCGCTGAGTCGTCGAGTGTGCGGTCCGCGCAGTGCTTGCGCGCGCCGCGGCGACGGGCCGCCGCTCCTGACATGTTCGTTTTGGAGCCGTTAAGTTTCCTTGACGGCTCCAAATCGCATGTGCCACAGGAGAGCCAGCGTGCCAATACTCGGTGCAAATCAAACGGCTTGCATCGCGCACGTGCGCTCGTACCATCGATAGATGCGATCGCTAGAGATCCGCAATGTGCCCGACGACCTGATAGAGCGTCTGGAGCTGTTGGCGCGCGCTTCCAACACTTCGGTCGAGGCTGTCGCGATTCGCGCGCTGGAGATGGCCACCCGGCGAGCGGACAACGCAGCGCTCCTCGCGACGTTGCCTGATCGGAGCCTTCCAACCGACGACATCGTCCAGCATGTTCACGCCAGTCGCCGCTGATCGCGACTGCACGCCGCTTGAGCACCGCTAAGGCAAGTGTCGGTCGAGAGCACTCCCGGCGTTGCGTTTCTTCGCTCGCCGCACATCGCGTCGAGCCTGTTTGAGGCTCCGTACACATCGTTTGTCGGTCATCGCGGACGCTACGCCCGGGCTACGACAGCTACGGAAAGGTCGTTAGAGCCGCTTTGCGTCCAGCGCCTTCATAAGGGCGGGCCGCCTGCGGTACTGCTCACGAAGCTGCGCCATGAAAACCGCGAATTCAGCTCCGCGACCGCCTTTTTCGTAGAGCTTGGCCATCGTCGCCAGTCTCGCCGCGATGTCGGGATAAAGCGGGGAGTTGGGGTATCGCAGATCCTTCTCGAGCCCCGGCCGGTACAGGTCTGCAGCCGCGACGGGCCGCGCTTTGGCCCCTCGGTCGGCCAATTCCCGCCACGCCGAGCCGGCGCCGTACTGGTCGGCGGCGTCCCACGCCGCATCGATGTCGCCGTCACTCATGCAGAGCTGAACCAGGACTGTGCCGAATGCGAAGCGATCCGTCGCCGCCAGGTGTCGCGCATGGTCGTAGGCCCATACGCGTTCGGCCTCACCGCGATCGACGGCGGCGGCGAAATCGAGGAGGACTCGGTACGAGCCCACCGACGGCTGCCGGACGAAGTCGGCGCGCAGCACTCCGATCGCATCGTCGATGCGGCCCAGTCTCTTGTACGTCTCGGCGACATGGTCGGGGCTCAACCAATACTCGTTGCCACCACCGTGGCTCCAGACTTTGCCGGCGGACACAGCGAGATCGATCCACGCGACCGCTTCGTCCTCGCGACCGGCAGCACGCAACCGATTGACGATCGCACCGTACTGGACATAGGTGCCCTCGCTGAGGAGCTGAACGGCCAGGTCGACATCACCGTCGTGATCGGCGAGTTCCAACAGCATGGCGTCGACTTCGTGTCGCTCGTTTGGCTGGTTTGCCAGCTTCTTGTCCAGCGCGGCAACCGCCCGGCGGTACGTCTTCAACGCCTTCTCGTCGAACGCAGCGACGAAGTCGGCCAACACAAGGATCGGCCATCCCGGCGACTCCGCGCGGAACTTCACCAGCCACGTCGCCAGTTTCGTCGGATCAGGCGTGCCCAGCCGGCAGGCACGTGCATAGAGGTCGGCAGAACGCTGGCATTGGTCGCCGATGAAACCCGACGAATCATCGACATGCTCCAGAATCGAGCGCAACTCGGTGAGTGCGAGCAGCAGCGCCGGCCGCACCACCTCGGCCGCTCCGTTGTTCAGGTGGTCCTCGAGTTCGTCGAGCATTTGGCCGGCTACTTCGGCGACCTCAAACGACCGCCGGTAGTCGATATAGCCTCTGAACTCCAACGAGTTTCGCACGTACGCTTCGAATTCTGCCTGGGCCGGCGCCTCGTTTCCTGAAGCCGCCGTGGCACGAACTTCAAGTAGGCGCCGTACCCCGCCATCCTGCTGCGCGAGGGTCAGGACCAGTTTTCGTAGTTCGTCGACGTTCATCGCCTGCACAACCGCTTCCAGCGTTGCGTCGGCCGCGGCTTCGGCGGGATCGTCGACGGCGACCCGCCCACTGTCGATTGCAGCGAGCCCAACTGCGACCAGATGCTTGCAGAAGTTGCCGTCGGCGTTGTGCGGGCACGTGCACACGCCGTCAGGCAGCCGCCCGGACCAGTCGAGCTCCACCTGGTAGACGCGCTTGGCTTGAATTGATGCGTACGCCTTGGAATTGGTGATCCGTAGCCCACGGACGTAGCGGACGTAATCTTCCCCGCGTGTGAAGATCACGTCGCCGGCAACGTTGAGCAGCGACGTTTCGGAGAGCGGCACGTGACTATGGTGCCCGAATCGACGACACATCCACAGCCCAACTGACACCCGGACGTACATCACGTGACATCACGGCAAACACCCTCACGTGCGTCATCCACCACAGGCACCACGGCGGATAGTGACAACCGTGGACGCTGTAATTCACCCGAACACCGCGTCAAGGGTTCTTCCCCCACACCCGGTGTCATCGAATGCCGCTGAACAGCACGGTGCGGTCATCGCAGACCGGCACCCGCGAGAAATGTCATCCACCAACACAATCGACGCCCGCGACGAACTGATCCTCGACGGTCAGGCCGTGCCGGGCGCCTGGGTCACCGTGTCGTTCAACGGCGACCCCGACGACACGGACGTCTTCCAGCTCGTCCTCCCCGCCGACGCCAAGCCGCTGGGCGACACCTGCTCCGTGGAATGCCCGCTGGGCAAAGCGCTCGTCGCCTCGCACGTCGGCGAAACCCGGAGATACGTGACAGAATCCGGGCGGAGCATGGCGATCACAGTTCTGGCGGTCGACACGGTGAATCCGCAGGAGACGGCCGGACGCTGACCGCTCCCCGACCAACGTTGTTCGGGGAGCCCAGGGCCCTACTCCCCGGCCCGACCGCCCACCACCGCGTGAATCCGCCCCTGCGGGTACGGCAGTGCGATGTCGTGTTCGTCGTAGGCGCGCAGAATCGCGCGACGGATCCGGCGCTGCACCGCGCCCTGCATGTTCGGCCGGGTCTTCACCGACATCCGCAAGGTGAGCGAATCAGGTGAGAGCTCCTGCACGCCAAGCATTTCCGGATCACCCAGCACATTCGAGGCGATCGCCGGGTCGATGATCGCGGACTCCGCCGCTTCGAGGGCCACCAGCTCGGCGCGGTCGAGGTCGGCGGTCAAGGCGACCGGAACCTCAACGTGCGCAACGGCGTAATCCTGGCTCATGTTGCCGACGCGCTTGATCTCACCATTGCGGACGTACCAGAGCGTGCCGTCGCCGTCGCGGACCGTGGTGATGCGCAGCCCGACGCTCTGCACCTCGCCGGTGACGTCGCCGAGGTCGACGCTGTCGCCGACGCCGTACTGATCCTCGAGCAGCATGAAGATGCCGCTGACGAAGTCGCGGACCAGGTTCTGCGCGCCGAAACCGATCGCGAGGCCGACCACACCGGCCGAGGCGATGAACGGCGCGATGTTCACGCCCAGCACACTGAGGATCGCCAGCACCAGCCACACCAACAGCAGGATCGAGACCGTCGACTTCAGCACCGACCCGATGGTCTGAGCACGCTGGCGGCGCCGCTCGGCGGCCTTACGCGCGTTCGACGACGCCGACCGATCCCGCAGGTAGCGCAGCAACGGCGGGCGGTTGGCCTGCGATTCCTCGTCAACGGCCATGGTTTTGCCGGCCCGACCGGTCGTAGCGCGGTCGATCACCCGGTGCAGCACCAACCGCGCGATCAGGGCGATGACGCCGTAGGACACGATCCGGATCGGCACCTCGAGCAGCCAGTGTCGGTTCGTGTCGGTCCATTCGAAAGCCAGTTGGTAGACATGCACGGGTTCGACCCTACGAGAGGACGGCGAAGCCCCTGGCCACAGCGATTCGCGGCTGCAGGCTGGACCAGCGGGTTTCGGGTGTCGTGAGATCCAGTCGGTGGATGGGGCTGGTCGTTGTGCGGCTCACGGTGGCGGCGCTCCCTGAACGCGGTTCCTGCCAGTAATCTGGCAGGAACCTGTCTAAAACCTGTGAGTGCCAACGAAATTGGCGTCAGCGAGCCCCTGGCACCCTCGGTAAGCTCCCTTTCGTCAGCCAAACGCGTTGGGGGTATCGCATGGCCGAGTTACAGGTCGAACCGTCGGAACTCGTCGCGACATCGCACGAACTGTCCACCGTCGCGGACGGGCTCCGCACTGGTATCACGTCCCTGGATAACGAGGTGTCCGGCCTGATGGGCACGGGTTGGACGGGGTCTGCGGCCTCGGCATACGCCGACGTGTGGAAGGAATGGCATGAAGGCGCGGCCCAGGTGGCGGCCGGTCTGAGCCGCATGTCGGCGCTGCTCAACGAGGCGGCGGCCAAGTACACGAGCACCGACGCCGAAGGCGGCGCCCACATCGCCGGATCGGGCCTCTGATGAGCGAGTTCAGCGTCAACCCCGCGGCACTGGCGGCCGTCATCGACCGGATGGCGGCGTTCGACAGCGATCTCGAAGCGCATCTGGCACAGGCGGCCGGTTCGGTCGCTCGGCTGGGTTCCAGCTGGTACGGCGACGCCGGCGAGGCGGAACGGTCGGCTCAGGCGCAGTGGAACGAGGGCGCCCGGGAGATGCGGGAGGCGCTGGCACGGCTCCGCCAGATCGCTGAGGGCGCTCACGAGAACTATTCGTCCGCTGCGAGCAAGAACCACCAGATGTGGTCCTGACCTGTGACCGGCCCGATCACCGTCGATCCGACGGCGCTCAACTCGGCGGGAGCGTCGGTCGGCGCTGAGGCGAACAGCATCTCCGGCGCGGTCACGACGCTCTCCGGCGCACTGTCCGGCCACGAAGCCGGCTTCGGCCACGATGCGGCCGCATTGGTCTTCTCCCGCAGCTACATGAACGCCGCCAACTCGTTGCTGCAGTCGGCTGCATCGGCCGTGAATGCGTCACACCGGACCGGCTTCGGCATCCAGATGTCGGCGTTCAACTACGGCACCGCCAACGCGCACTCCACTGTCGGCGGCGGCGAGTCGCCGGTAACCAAACCCACTGAACCCCCGAAGTATCCGACGCCCAGTGCGCCGTCAGTGTTCGGCGGCGATATCGCCGAGCCGCTGGGATGGAGTCTGGTCGAAGCGTTCGTCGGCGACTTGTGGCCCGACGGCGATCCCGCACAGATGCGTGCGACCGCGGCCGCCTGGCGCACCTTCGGCGCGTCGATGAGCGGCGGGTCGGGTCCGATGACCGCCGCGGGAACAACGTTGGGCGGATTCCAGATTCCCGACGCGCCGCAGATGCAAAAGGCCGCCAACGACATCAGCGGCGGCCTCACCGACATCAACACGCAGGCACAGAAGCTGGCCGGCCAAATCGATTCGTTTGCAACCACTGTCGAGAACACACAGAACAAGATCCGCGACCTGCTTCATCAGTTGAGTCCGAGCGGCATCCTCAGCACGATCGGCGGCATGTTCGAGGGCCACAATCCCCTCGACAAGATCAAGCAGATCGCCGACGACATCAAGGCGGTTCTGGGCAACATCAAGCGCGAAGCCGATGCGACGCAGCAGATGTTCACCCAGGGCATGCAGGACCTCGACGCGTTGACGGACAAGCTCGAGAAGTGGGCGGACAAGGAGTTCGTCGCGGTGTTCGGCCAGGAGGTCGGCGGTGCGCTCGGCTCGACGTTCAATGCGATCGTCGACTTCGACGAGGGCGCGTTCAAGTTCGTCGCGCAGACGGCCAACGGGCTCGAGCAGCTTGATCCGACCCGCTTCCTCTACGACCCCGAAGGGGCGGCCAAGGCCTGGGAGGGGACCGGCAAGGCACTCGGTGAGGTCGCGCTGATGGCCAATCCACTGACAGCGCCGTTGGCGTTGTCAGATCCTGGCATTCGGAAGGACTTGACGACTCTCGGCAAGTCGATGATCGACTACGACGACTTCAAGAACGGCCATCCCTTCCGTGGATTGGGTTACGACACAGCACAAGTCGCGACGTTCTTCCTGCCTGGCGCCGGCGAAGCGGCACCCGCGGCCGACGCTGCCGGTGGCGCGGCGCGCGTCGGTGCGGCAGAGGCTCGGGCCGGCGGGACCGTTGCGCGCGATGCCGGTACGGCCGCGTCGAAGGTCGGTGCGGCCAGCGCTGCCGAGGAAGTCGCCGGCCAGGCCGGGAAGATCAGCAGCAATCTCGACAAGGTCGGCGTGCCGGAGGCCGCGCAGGGGACCAGTGCCGCAGGCAAGGCGCCCGTTGAGGTTCCGGCGCCGAAGCCGGAAGCAGTTCCCGCACCGAAGCCGGAACCTGCGCCCGCGCCACACACCGAACCTCCGGTGCCGCACACGGCCGAGCCGCACTCGGGCGCTCCCGAAGCCGAAACGCACACCGCACCAAGCAGTTCAGCATCGCACGAACCGCCCGCGGGACCGTCCGAACACTCTCCCGCACCCGCGACCCACGAGCCCGCGCCAACTACGCACGAACCAGCCGCGCCGGTCCATGCGCCCGGCGACTCAACGCATTTCTCCGGTCCGAATGACGCCACACCCCACGCCCCCGGCGGTCACGTCGATCCGGGCGACGGACGTGTCTACTCGATGATGGACGACAGTTCGCACACAACGTCATTCGCGCCGGAACAGCTCGGCGACAACCAGCGGGTGCTCGATGCGATGACTGACCACGGCGTCAGCAAGAGCGACATGATCGACCTCATCAACACGCCTACCGATGCCCTCACTCCCGCCGAGCGCGATCTGGTCAACGACGTGCGCGACGCTCTGCCCCACCCGACCGACGACACCGTGATGCAGAAGGTGATTCCGCCGGGATACTTCGATGAGACGAAAGGCTTTGTCCCGAGCCGAGCGGATGACTACATCATGGGGCACCAACCCTGGCTCAACGTCGACCAAGTGGGTGGTTCGGTGTCGATGGCCGACGACACGGCTCATCTCGGGACGCCCCAACAAATCCACGACGGCTTGCGTCTGGACTACACCGACTCTCCGTACACCCCGGAGGATCCGGGGACTCACATCATCCGGTTCCAAGCGGACCCGGACGCCCCCGGTTCCTACGAAGTGCCGCGGAACACGGATATGGGCGGTACTAACGCCTACGACGGATGGGATGATCCATTCACCGGCAACGGGTTCACCAAGTCCGGTGACGATGTCATTCCTGAGTACTACGCCAAGAATGTGACGATGCGAGACGGCGCCGAGATGTGGGAGGTCCTCGATGACGGAACCCAGCGTCTGGTGGCCGTGCTCAAGGACAAAGAATGGATCCCGCAGGGGAACTGATGGCTGAGATACCGGTGACCGGCGCTGTAGCGGAGTACCGCGGGCAGCGCTTTCGAATCTTGTTCAGTGGCACCGACTGGGTCGCGTTGAATGTAGGCCCCGAGGTCGAGTTACCCGACGCGTTCGCGCGCGGTGAAGCACCTGCCGAACCGGGCCACTACGACCCGTGGGCCAAGGTCCCCAGGTCAGTTCTCGATGGCGTCATTCAGGTCAACGTCAGCGCAACCCTCGCGGGACACACCGTGTACCTCAGGCGCCGGCTGCGGGACGGCAGGATCGGGGTGGAGTTCGTTGGCCCGCCAAACATCGCCCGTGAGATCGGACTCGAGGGCGACCAGCACACAGGATGGACCGGGCTGGTCGATCCTGACCGGTTGCAGGACATTCGGGCAGAGGAGACACGTCGTGCCTGAGCAGCTGGTGCTGCAGAAACTCCTTGCCACCCCTATGGCAAGCGCCATCGTAGAGAACGGACTCGACCAAGTTGGCGGGTATGTCACCGAGGCATCAGCGGTAGTCGGTCTCAGGACGCCGACAGAACTGTTGGCGGCGTATGGCGTTGACGCTGCTCCCGATTTCGCCGATGTGGTCCGATTTGAGCAACCACGGCTGGCGACGTTCACCAAGCCGAGTGACTCGGAGCGTCCCTGGCGCGACTTTCCCCATGGTTTTCTTCTCGGCGGCTCACTAGCGCCGGTCTGGCGTATGAGCCGCACCCGGTTCTCGTACGGGGCCGAGTACTGGCGGATCCGCTCCGATGGTGAGCAGAAGTGCTTGTCGCACTACGCGGGGGCGGGCCGCGGCTGGGTGGGCGCCAAACGCTGGCGGCCGCCGAGCCCGGTGGTGGGCACGCTGGCGCGATGGCAGGGCCGGGAGTTCTTCGCCGACGCCACTGCGGAGACCGTGTTGTTGACCGCGCTTACCGAGAATGGCCCAGCGGGTTTCGACCAAGTTCGTCCCGGAGCGTGGTCCGCCACCGTGCCGTTGTCGGAATGCGAAGTGTTCGAACGGGTTTACACGGCCCAGGTCGACGGCATCCCCGTGCGCATACTGCGCCGCGCCGGCGACACCGCCGAAGTGTTGTTGCTCAGTGATGACCCTGCCGATGCCCAGCGAGTCGGTGCCGGACTGGTTGAGGCCGGAGTGTTCGAGGCTGTGGTCGACGCCCGTCGATTGACAAACGTGCAGGGTGTGGAGAACCAGTGGGTCTCGAGCGCGGACAAGTAGGCGGTGAATGAGACTCGAACAGGCGACGCACATCCTTGAGTCCAACAGGGCCAAGATGCGCATGAGCGAGTTCACCGAAGAGATCCCCGTTCAAATCGCGGCGGGCATCAATCGCCTCGGAGACGGCAAGTACACCTACTACTCGATCTACCCAGTGGATCCCGAAGTCCCGTACGACGAATTCCCCTATTCGCACGAGTGGATTCAGGCCACTGGCATCGCACCCGACCGTCTCACGGTCGAGGTCAAGCAGCACGACGCCGACGGCGTGCACCGCCTGTACACGACCGGTCGACCCGGCGGTGCCGGTGACTCAGCCGAAACCGAGCCAATTCAGAACGGCGACAACACATATCTGGTGCGGCCCTCAGAAGTGCTCACTGCCGCCGAAGCCATCGCACTGTTCCAGCACTACTACGAAACCCACTCAGTTCCGTCGGGCTGGAGTCTGCGCGAACAACCCGAGTTCTCGGACACCGCGATCGCCGACGAGCGCGCCGATGATGCCTCCGGGCGCCAGGACAAGCGCTAGGCCGGAGGATGACATGAGATTCAGCGATGTGTTCGTCTCGCGAGAAGATCGCTACTCGATCGCTACCGAGCTCGAATCCGGAAGACATTACGTCGCGATCCCCGTCAGCAACGGGCTGGTGGGTTACGAAGAGTACTACGTGATTTCACCTGAGCAGTTTGATGAGTTTCTGTCCGACAGGAGCGCCGCGATCGAGTTTGTCGAAGCCTGCCGGCAGCATCAGTACGACGATCTGTTGATCCTGAAACCTGGCACCAACCGAGGGACGCCAGTCTGATGCGAGCAACGAAATCCCCCTCTGCCTCATCGGCTGGTCGTTGACTTGGCCGCACGATGATTGAAGACACAGCCAACCGCAGTGGCGAACCGCGGTATTTCCTTGTGCCGGAAGACAAGGTCTTCTACATCGAAGCTGAGGAACGCGGCAATCGCGTTCGCTACTGGATGTTCAGGCAGCTCGCTGATGCCGAGAAATGCCTGTCGTTCCTCAACCATCAAGGCGGCCTATCCCCCTCGTCGCCGCCATTCTCGTGGTACCGCCGCGGCCTCCACCCGCGAGTCTCGTTGTCGAAACCCGACCCCGAGATGGCTCCCGGCCGAGTCAGCTTGACTGTCGACGGCGAACCAACCGACCGCGGGTGGATGGACGCATCCGACGCGGTATCGCTGTCTCACATTCTCCTACTAAGCCACGAAGCGCTGGAATATGAACTCCGCCAGCATGTCTCATCCAGAGCAGTGCATCCGATTGCTGGCACGCGCGGCACGGATGTCGCGGGCACCACGCCTTCGGCCGACCCACACCTGGACAAACTGATCAGCCGATGGCAGCGCTGGCGTCGTATCTATGGCTCGGCCGGCCAACCTGCGCACGATGAGCCGAGGTGGGAGGCGGGCCGTCTGCATCTACGGCGTGGGTACCCGCTGCCGGGCTGGACGTCGTACATCGTGGACCCTGCCGATGGTGGGTACTACGTGCTGACCGCGACGACCGAGCGGCGGAACAGTCCGCTCGAGGCTTCGGCTGGATTCTTCATCGATGCCGACGACGTGTCGAAGTACATCATCTGGAACCTCGGCGAAACTCTTCGGATGAACTGCCGACTGGATCCCATCGCGTGGGCTTGGGAAGCCAGCGGATTAGACGCTCGGGTGCGCTGGACGCCGAGGGCGGAGTACGTGTCGAAGTACGAGCTGATCACAGACCCCAGCAGGTACTTCATCTTGCGCGCCGGCGGCATCCAGCCAGAAAACCGTTTGCTTCCTCTGACATACGACGAGTTGGAATCCCGGCTCTTCGACGGAATGCCAGAGGAACACCGCCCCGGGAGCTCACCGGCACCGTCCACACTGGAGCCTTCAGGCTTCAGCCGGGACGCGACCGCGAAACCATCTGAAGGAGGCCAGCATGCCGGCTGACATCGCCGAAACCCTTGCCAAATTGCCCGCAACACCGGGCATTACCTATCGAGGCCTGTCGGGTGCACCTGCGACATCGGCGATCACTTTGTCCCAGGTTATGCCAACGTCCGCTGACCCGCGCGTGGCCACCGAGAATTTTACGGCGGAACGCGTCGTCGCCATCGTGACCGTCACCGGACGATTCATCGGGCCGCTGTCGCGGTATCCCGATCAAATGGAAGTCGCGTTGCTCCCCGCCACGCTCCTGGTCCCCGTCGGTTCTGTCGCGGTACCCGGGATTGCCAATGACGTCGTCCTCCTCACCGAGACGGGAACCGCCCCGGGTCTACCCGCAGACTTGCCGGAGCTCCAGCGAGTCGTCAGCGCACAAGTATCGGCCGCACTCCAGCGACCGCCAGCGACGATCCACTCCCCTGGCAGATTCTCGACGCCGCGCGCTTAGCGACGCTTGGCGCGCCACCGCGCCGTACTCCCCCCACCGCAAGCGGCACCGCCCCGACACCGCACGCCACGTCCCCATTCCCAAGTTCCCCTGTCACGAACGCCACAGACGACTAGCGGTCACATTCGGCAATGCGAGTGGTTCTATCTCAGTAACGACATCGTTATTCAGGCTGAGGGGAACGCGACATGACCGACGTAGCTGGCAAGGTGGTTCTGGTAACGGGTGGCCGACGGGGCCTGGGCGCAGCCCTGGTCGACGAGGTGTTGGCCCGCGGAGCGCGCAAGGTCTACTCGACCGCGCGAACGGTCTTTGAGGACAACCGCCCTGAGGTGGTCACGTACGGCCTCGAGGTCGGTTCGGCGGATTCGGTTGCAGCACTGGCGGATATTGCCGGTGACGTCGACATCGTGATCAACAATGCCGGGGTCTCCCATCTGGATGATCTGCTGACCGGCAGCTGGGATGACATCACCGACACCTTCGACACCAACGTCTTTGGGCCCTTGCGGGTGAGCCGCGCCTTCGCGCCGATCCTCGCGGCCAATGGCGGGGGTGCCCTGGTCAATGTGCACTCGGTGTTGTCTTGGCTGGGCGGTGCCGGCGCCTATGGCGCCTCGAAGGCCGCAATCTGGTCGATCACCAATTCTCTGCGCCAGGAGTTGCAGCCGCAGCACACCCAAGTGGTCGGGGTGCATGTCGGGTACATCGACACCGATATGACCGAGGGCATCAACGCACCCAAGCTGGCTCCGGCCGAGGTTGCCCGACGCATCATCGACGGCTTGGAAGCCGGCGCGGCCGAGGTGCTGGTCGATGATCTATCGGTTCAGGTCAAGGCGGCACTGTCTGGGCCGGTCGAGAACCTGGCCTTCACCCGGTCGAGGTGAACGGCGTGCCTTGCCGCCGGTTCTCATCGCTGTTGGAACCGGAATGGCCGGGGCGACGGCGGTATCGACAGTCTGCTCAACACCGGACATCGAGTGACGGCTGCCGTCCACCGCGCCGGCAAGCCCTCCGCGCGCGGGCCGAAGAGGTGGAGGGTGACTTGCTGGACCTCGACGCCGCAAGGGCGTTCATCAGCGGACGGGCTACCTGGCCCAATGATCGGCGATGGCACGCATATTCGGGTGGACACTGCCGTAGCTCACCAGCCGTACGTCGAGGCCCGCGGGCTCCACGATCTTCAGCGCTCTGAGGATGGCGGTGTCGATCCACTCGTCGTCGTTGCCGAACACTCCCCCACCCAACCGCGTGAGCAGAACGATGTTCGACCCACCGTTGGCCGCTGATTCGACAGCCGCCAGCAGGGTTGCTTCATAGGCAGACTCCAGGGCCAGGCGAGCGAATGCCTCCCAGTACTGTTGCGGCACATCGGAATAGGCGACAGGCAACGCCGAGCAGTACGCCTGCGACACGGCCCGTCGCGGGAGCCGCTCGGCCCCTGTGACCTCCACGCCAAGGTGCAGACCGATCGCCAGCTCACCCGCCAAGGAGTCACGAGCCTGAGAAGATGCTGCGGCGAGGTAGTCGCTGATCGCCGCCAGCCCATCGGCTGTGCACAACGCGTAACCATTCTCCATCCGCCACAACGACGAGATGGGCCGCCCGAGGTGCGTGGACAGCAAAAGCCCAACTCGCTCAAGCATGTTCAGCTGACGATCCGCGGTCTGCCCGGGCACTCCGTTCACGGGAGCGAAGTAATTCCGGTAGATGGTCCCAGCGCCGGCCGCGATCGCACACGCGGGGCCTTGCGTGTGATCGTGGGCGTAGCGGGCGACGCCGCCCTCGGGAGTGACGGTGTAATGCGTCATCTCCAGCAGATTGAACTGCGAGGCGACCTGGAACAGCGCGCCCTCGAACTCCGGTTCTCCGTGCATCGCGCCGACATCGCCGACCGTGCACGTGACGGTGGTACGACTGCGGTCCGGAATGGTGATCGTCGCTCGCAACTCCGCCAAGGTCGGAGTCCGCAGTGTCCCGATGCAGTACCTCGCGCCATTCACCGAGGAGACGAGGTGGTTGCCGGCGACACTCAGACGCGAACGAGTGCTTTCGTAGTCGGCCTCAGTGAAGCCGGTTAGACGCTCAAACCAGTTGGTGGACGGCATGCGGCCATCGTTGCACAACACATTGACGTGACCTGCGACTGGAGAACTCTTCACCTCAGCTCACCGACCACACAGCGGCGGCGAAAAGTGCAATCACGTTGCATGTCATGCATTTCCGTTGTCCTTCGGGAACTCGGGAGGCATATAGCCGCCGTAGGTGCCGCGCGGATCGCCCTGGACATAGAACCGGTCCTCGCGGTCCGCGCGGTTGGCGAGCATGTCGCGCTCGAACTGTTCCCGGCGCAGCTCAGCTTCGCGCGCCTGGGCCGACTTGAGCGTCCAGGCAGCGAACACGGAAAGCACCGCGAAGGCGATCAGCACGACGTACAGCCACGGATGCTCATGAGCCAGCCCAAGCAGGAACAGCGCGCCGAAGATGGCTGCCACGCCGACGCCGGAACGTCTGCGGGTCCGGGCCATGGCGCCAAGACCATTACCTCCGTACGCAATAGCGACCGATGACGAACTACCACCGAAGATCGCGACCAGGATCCAGACCGGCAGCCACAGGCCACAAGACAGGAAGGCCAGGATGGCGTGCAGCGCGTGGTTGGGTCCGCCGCCGGTTGATACTGCGACAGCGACCGCGGGTGCCGGCGCGGAGGGCGCGGTGGGCACGAAGTGTTCAGTCCAGCGTCGGCCGTCGTGATAGCGCTGGCCGGGCTGGCCGCTCGGGTCTTGGTACCAACCCGGCGCGGGGGTCGGGTAGTTGTTCGGCATGTCGGTTCCTCTCGGCGCATTTCAAGCAAGCCGAACAGAATGACACCGACCACCGACAAGCGGCGTAGCTCGACCTGGAGCCCTCTCATCCGGGCTGAATTCGAACCGGCTTGTCGGTCCCCTCGTTCATACTGAGCGGCTCGCTGGAGATTCCACGCTGAGTGGGAAGGTTTCTCATGACCACCACCATCGCCACCTTGAACATCCGTCATGGCGGTCGGAAATCAGGCGAAGCGGTCGCCACGCGATTGCTCGGATACGACGCAGACGTCCTGGTAATCACGGAATTTCGCTCTAACGAAGTGGGCCTCCAACTCTGCACTCGCCTTGATGCCTCCGGATACGCCACATCCCACCCCGACACTGATCCGAAACAAAACAGCGTGCTAGTCGCGTCACGGCGTGCTATCGCCCGTTCATGGCCGTTCAGTGAGCAGCTCGGCGCGAATCACCTGTGGTGCGCCGAAATCGACGGCATGGCCGTCTGCGCGGTTTACATGCCGCAACGCAGTGCCAAGCTCCCCTACTGGGAAGCGCTGATCGCAGGCGCGCGCCGCGGTGGCATCGGACTACTCATCGGAGACTTCAATACGGGCGACAACGACCTCGACAAAGATCCGAAGGGCACCAAGTTCATCGCCCCCGAAATGCCGGGTCGCCTGGTGGCATGTGGATACACGGACATGTGGCGGTCGCTGCATCCCAAAACTCGCGAGTACTCGTGGTACAGCCGACCCGGCGGCAATGGCTTTCGGCTCGACTACATATTCGCCGCATCCGAACTCGCTCAGCAAGTCGGCTCGTGCGAGTTCGACCACGCTCCGAGGATCTCAGGCGAGAGCGACCATTCGGGATTGGTCGCGTCGTTGTGGTGACATCATCGATGAGCGCGTGAGCAGAACACTTGCATTCGGCGACAACAACTATCAAGACGGAAGGCGAGGTTCTCATGACCCCGAACCCAGCATCGGAATCACTGGTCGCAGCGCTGTCGCAGGCACGAATACCTGCGGCGAATCATGAGTTCATTCGACAAATCACCAGCGCAGCGGGCGTAGAAAGCTATCGTGTCGTCGACCAACCAGGGAAACCGTACGTCGTCGCCACGCGAGGCAACGGTTTGAGAGACCTGCACATCTACTACGGCGCCACCAATGGATTCTCCTCCGAGGACGAGGTCATCGGCGTCGCTGGTGGCGAAATGGGTCGTGGCGAAAGTAGCACTAGGAAAGGCACTTGGTACGTGCTGCATCCGGTGAACGATGCCCGCGTTGGCGGAGAGCGCAGCCGAGACGTCCGGCGCGCGGCAGCATTCTGCGAATGCGGTATGCAATTGGAGCAATGATCAGAACCTGTGGATGAGCCTCGGCGAGGCGGCGTAGGAAAGGGCGCACCTTCCCGAGGATGATCTGAATGTCGAAGGTCTGATCAAGAGCCGGCGTTGGCGCGCTGGTTCGGGAAGGTACGCCCATGCTCACGGTAGTTCACGATGCGGATTCATCCAACGAGGATGCTGGCTCGTCGCGGTCGTTGCTCGATGAGATTGTCCGCGACGGTGCCCGCCAGATGCTGGCCGCAGCGTTGCGGGCTGAGGTCGCCGCCTACATCGAGGCTCATGCCGGTGAGCTTGATGAGAACGGGCACCGGCTGGTGGTGCGCAATGGCTATCACCGCGAGCGCGAGGTGCTCACCGCGGCGGGCGCGGTGAGTGTGACCGCGCCGCGGGTCAATGACAAACGTGTTGACCCGGACACTGGTGAGCGGCAACGGTTTTCCTCGGCGATCCTGCCGGCGTGGGTGCGCAAGTCGCCGCAGATGACCGAGGTGTTGCCGTTGCTGTATCTGCATGGCTTGTCGACCAGTGATTTCGGTCCGGCGTTGGAGCAGTTCCTGGGCTCGGGTGCCGGCTTGTCGGCCACGACGATCACCCGACTCACCACGCAGTGGCAGGACGAGGCCAAGGCCTTCGAGGCCCGTGATCTGTCGGGCACCGACTACGTCTACCTGTGGGTCGACGGCATCCATCTCAAGGTGCGCCTGGAGCAGGAGAAGCTCTGTTTGCTGGTGATGATCGGTGTGCGCGCTGACGGCCGCAAGGAGCTGGTCGCGCTCACCGACGGGTACCGGGAGTCGGCCGAGTCGTGGGCTGATCTGTTGCGGTCGTGCCGACGTCGCGGGATGACCGCACCGGTGCTGGCCGTCGGCGATGGGGCCCTGGGGTTCTGGAAGGCCGTGCGTGAGGTGTTCCCGGCCACCGGCGAGCAGCGGTGCTGGTTTCACAAGCAGGCCAATGTTCTTGCCTGCCTGCCAAAGTCGGCTCATCCGGGGGCGATCGCGGCGATGCGGGAGATCTACAACGCCGAGGATATCGACCACGCGCAGGTGGCGATCAAGGCGTTCGAGGTGGACTACGGCGCCAAGTACCCCAAGGCGGTCGCCAAGATCGTCGATGACGCCGATGTGCTGCTGGAGTTCTATAAGTACCCGGCCGAGCACTGGGTCCATCTGCGCACTACCAACCCGATCGAATCAACGTTTGCCACGGTACGTTTGAGGACCAAGGTGACCAAGGGGCCGGGTTCACGCGTCGCCGGAATGGCCATGGCTTACAAGCTGATCGACGCCGCGCAAGCCCGCTGGCGAGCCGTCAACGCACCGCACCTGGTCGCTCTGGTCCGGGCCGGCGCGATCTTCCACAAAGGCAAACTGCTCGAGCGACCCACCGACATCACCCCGTCGGCGGACTCGGCACCGACCGAATCAACTGGAACGGAGGTCGCCTGAAACAAGCCGATCCACAGGTATTGACAATTCCTCATGCAATTGTCGTTGACCGGCGTGTGCTCCAGCTGCAGTTAGAAGTCTCACGCGGCGAGCTGACCGAGACGCACCGTTCATCGAGTTGTCAGCCCGCGGAGAGAGCTCCCGCAAGACAGCCCTGCCAACGTGAGTAGCGCGACACAGGTGCCATCGCTATTCCGCTGAACCTCGACCCGCGAGCGTTGGATTGCCCAGCGACGGGCAATTCATCCGAAGCTGTCATCGCCCATTGGACTTAACGACCGCCGGATCAGATTTCCCCAGAACTAGTCTGGACGTAATTCTCAACCCGCACAGTCGATTCGCCCGACCACCGGTACGCGGTCAGAGCGCCACCCTTGACCGCACTGAAGTCCACACAGGCCGTTCGGTCGGTCCAATCGAGGCCGTGCACCGGCGTACCCGTCCGCCAGTAGTGGCCGTACACGACCGGCACATCGCCTCGGTAGACATGGTCGTCATTGGCAACTGACAGTGCCGGTAGCTCGGGATACGGCGTTCCGTCTGGCGTGGTGAAAGTACTTGTCATCTCGGCCAACTCATTCAGTGTCGAGCCGGTGCTCCACCATCGCAGGCGTGCCTGTTCGCGCTCGTGACCGTCCTTGTCCAGGTACGGCAGCTGGCCGTGATCGGCCAGACTCAACTCCGGTCCCTTGATGAGAGTCTCGACCGCGTCGTACAGCGGATGCCCTTTGGTCGACGCCGCGGCGAACTGCTCATCGCTGCTGAACATATTCGAACCCAATTCTTGCTCAAGGACTTTCATCGCGGGCTCATGCCAGCAGGCATGCACGACCCGCACACCACCGAGGTCCAGCCACAGCGGAATGGTGCGGAACCAGTCCAGGTAGTACCGCTGCTGCTCAGCAGACAACTGATCCAAGAAGGCGCGGTGCTGGTGGGCGTTCTTGTCGGAGTGCCGACGCAGGTAGTCACCGTCAGCACGTGGGATGCCGTAACAGATCGCGTTGAACTCATGGTTACCCATGGTGATCTGCGCACTGCCGGCATCGACCATGGCTTTGACTGTCTCCAGGACGCGCAGCTGCTGCGGTCCACGGTCGACCAAGTCACCCACGAACACCGCTTGACGGCTCGGATGCCGGAACGCGCCGTCCGTGTAGCGATAGCCCATGGCATCGAGCAACGACTCCAGCGGATCGGCACAGCCGTGGATATCGCCGATGATGTCGTAGCCGGTCACAGCCTGATCATCGCACCTCGTCCGTGCGGACGGCCCACCATCAGGGTTTCCCTGACTGGTCAGCCCGTCGGTATGCCGCCGGGAAGCCCTTGGCGATCCCTGCAGCACGGCGGCGGTACTCGTCATCGTTCAAATCTCGATCACCTCGTCGATGGCGTGACGCCAGGCGTGCCAGCGCATCAGCGCCCTCGTTCAAGGGCTCTCCGCAATGCCCGGGTATCCACCGCAGCGTGATCCGGCTCCGTTCGGCGTGAATCCGACGTTGCATCGCGATCAAGCTCCGATCGGACGTGGGCTCCGCCGCCGGATACTCCGCAGGGAGGACGAAATCTCCACATTTCCAGCGATTCACCATCGCCACCGCGGGTCGGCTGTTAGACAGCACCGACAGTCGATGACACGGATGGCCGCACACCGCACTACCGATCGCGCACAGCTCGGCCATCAGCACGGGGTTGGTGCCCACTCGCTTGGATGAGACAGCGAACGCCGCGAGGCCGTGCTCGCCTGAGGACGCCAGCCAAGCGAAGCCAGCGTGCCGGCACCGTATCGAGCCATCGGTAGCGACGGTGGTGGGTCCGCGGTCCACGGGAAGTGGCGGCAGTGACAGACTGACACGCTCCAACTGCTCTGCCGCGCTTGCAACTAGTGATCGGTCTTCCCGAATTGGACGCTCGATCCACCAATCCGTTGTCGCGGTGAAGATCTGGGCCGCGTAATGCCACAGCGGGCTTCCGCTACCAACGCAGGGAAAGAACCGGATGCGCCGGTGCTCGGGACGCCCGGCGCAGATTTCATCGATTGCATTCAGCACCGCGACCTCGGCGTTCGGTGCGGCAACGACACCTGACCATGATCTCTGTACGCTGACTGCGACGTAGCAGTAGCCCAGGTGCGATTCCGCCACATCGATCACGATCGACTCAACCGGCCGTGGCTGCGCGAACGCGAGGTCAACGCGCCGGGGCCGCGGACGCGGCCGCGGAGTCTCGGATTCGCACCGCGAATCGAGGTGGTCGACCGTCATGCCGGCACGCCTTTGCCGCCCGCAGTCTGGTTCAGGAAGGCATCGATCACGGGCTGCGTGTCCGGGCACATATCGTCGACAGCGGCGACGATGATGGTAGCCGGCTCGCCCCAGGAAGCCCATCGCCGCGGGGACGCCACCACCAGAACGCAAGATGCGGCAGGTCATCTTGCCTGCGTCGATGACCCCGGAGACCGACGAGTAGTACACGCCATTGTTGTCCAGATACACGACGAAGTCGTACTGGTCGGCGTGGGCCGGTGCCGGTACCGAGAGCCCGGCGAGCGCCAAGGCGCCCGCGGCGAGTACGACGCGAGCACAGTTCAAGTAGATGGTCATCGGGCTCCCCGTCCTTCTGAAGAAACGCCCGCTTCCTGCGAGCCCTACAGATTGACAGGCACCACCGACAAGTTCGGTTTCGTCCGCGATGGCAGACGAAGCCGCCTCAGATGTCGGGGGGCACCGATACGTTGTGCACGCCAGCGCGTATCCGTCTCACACAACAACAGCACCGGCGTATCGCGAAGACACACAAGCGTCAGTTGCATTCGTCGCATACACCCGTGACCGGCAGAGCGATTGAGTGCACAGGGCAGAACCTCAGTGTTACTTCCGTCTTGGTCTGCGCCCGTTTCCATTCCCGCGCCGACTTCGCTTTGGGCGTGAGCGTCGGCTCGCCCCCGCCTGGTGGCAGCTCCGCACCGAAGTAGCGGTAACACTCAAGTCGCGTCCTGGCGGCGTGATCGTCGAGTTGGTCGAGGGTCATCGACTCCTCGTCACCCAGAATAAGGGGAACGTTGCTGTAACCGCTTCCTACTGTGCCGTCGGCGGTGACGCATAGCGAGCTGAGATGCGGAAGGTCATTGTCACGGCAGTGGTAGATGACACGTTGCAGCAGACCGCCGATCCAATTCGTCAGCAAGCCCTTGTGCCCAATCCCCGAACGAGTTTGGACCGCATTGGACAGCTCGGTATAGGTGACGAATCCGTTGTACTTCTTCGCCGTTTCCGTCAGGACTGCGACCGCGATCGGTTCCCATGCGTCGAGTGCGCCTTGCATAGACACGAATCCGCCGTCGCTGTCGTAGGGCATATTCACTCCTTGGTTGGCACTCGTCCCAAATCTAGCTCTGACCCCACAGGCGGGTGTCACCGTATCCCTCAGTGCAGCCTCGCGGAATGCCAGAAAGTCAGACAAGAGGGTCGCGCACATGACCGACCTACCTGGGTAAGACAACCTAGCCAAACGATTCTGCCGGACCTACGGGCGGTGTGCTGCATGCGAAGCGTCACCTGCCACGCTGCCCCTGGAAGACCTCGAACGGCCCTGCGGACAAAGCGAGTCTATAGATTGAAACATCCGAGGCCAGTGGTACTTTCCTGCGCATGCCATGCCACCTCGTCCAGACAACCCCAGTGCCAATCTGGCACCTAATCGAGGACGACGATGCATCGTTCCTGAAGCGTAATGCCGATGCAGCCAACGACGTTCTTACGGCTGTCTTCTCTCCGCTCGATGGTTTGGTTGCCGCAACGGACAGGACGTGGATTGCATATCGTGGCGTGCCGATTGACAAGCTCAGCGCTGTCCTAATCAACGGAGTCGACAAGGATCCGACCGACGCCGTGATCTACTGCGATTCCGAACCTGAAAAGGCGCTGGAGTACGCAGCGCCAGCGTGGGGAGTGACAGGCGAGGGACTCCTCTACGCGCTCGATGGTGAATACTTGCAAAAGTGCTTTGCCCACGTTTCGGAAGGCGCTTCTCCGCACGAAGTCGATGAAGCCCGGAAGACTTACCCATACCAATCGCCCAGCCCTGACGGCGGCTACTTCTTCGCAAGAAATGAGAACTTTTCCCCAGGCTACGACACCGAATACGGTTTTTGGATACCGGACAATGCCCGAGATGCGCTGCTCGGCGTCTTTGTAAGAGGACACAGGGAGGAAGCCATGGAGGCCATTACGACGGCGTTGGACAACGTTGCGAACAATGCACTTAATTCGCAGTAGGCACTGGGGCGCACTACGTATGTGAATGCTGATCTACGTACCTGAACGCCCCAGCCTTTGCCGCTTCCTTCTGCACGAAGGATGGCGAATGCGCTATAGGCAACCGGCTAATCCAGATAGGGTCGCAACTGCTGGATGATCTGTGGGTGGCGAAGTTTGGCCATGACCTTCTTCTCGATCTGCCGGATACGTTCACGCGTGACCTTGTACACCACGCCGATCTCCTCAAGCGTCTTCGGCTCACCATCGGCGATGCCAAAACGGAGTGAGATCACACCTGCCTCCCGATCATCCAGCAGTTCAAGCACCGAGCTAATCGCCGCTTTCATCAGCTCCACGCCGAGTTCGTGATCTGGCGACAGATCCGGATCACTTAGATCCAGCAGATCACCGAGCGTAGATTCGCCTTCGGCGCCTACTGGAGTATCGAGCGAAAGGATGTAATTCGGTCCGATCGCGATGCATTCCAACACCTCTTCGACACTGAGTCCGCAGGCAGCAGCGAGTTGGTGACTATTAGGCGGCACCCCGGCAACAGTCAAACTTTCGCGCTTCGTCCAAACTTTGTTCACACGCTCGACCATGTGAACGGGAAGCCGAATCATGCGTGACTCGTTCGCGATCCCCCGAGAAATCGACTGCCGCACCCAGTTCATGGCGTAAGTAGAGAATTTGTTCCCGCGTGTCGGGTCAAACAATTCGACGGCACGGATAAGTCCTAGCACACCGTGCTGAAACAAGTCTTCTTGCGACATCCCCGGCGGTGCGAACCGCCTTGCGACCAACCACACCAGTCCCTGATTGTGCAAAAGGAGGCAGTCGGCAGCGGCTCGTGCTTCTCCAGTCAGCTTGCCGAAATCACCTTGGTCGAGTGGCCGCCCGCGTTTGCCTCGAATCAACATCGCCAAGCCGACTTCTTCCTCAGCCCGCAGCAACACCTTACCGTGGTTCTTGGTCGCCCGATCCTGCGCAAGCCGCCGACGGGCCGCAGCTACCGCAGTCCGACGATTGACAGGTCGCAGATCGCGCGGCGGGGTCGCTTCGCCCGATCCCTCGCCAGTTTTTTGCGTGTCCTCTTCGATCGCAATACCAGCATCGATCAGCACCTGCTCGACGACGGGTCGCACCTCATCTGCCGGCACGTCAAATGTTCCTAGGACACGTTCAAGTCGAGATCGGCGGACCACCTGATCGCGAATGAATGGCCGCAGACGATCCAGAACCCGTTCGCGGACTGCTACCGCCATTGAGTCCAACCTCCCGAAACGTTCCGAACCTGCACCAAATCACGGTCCCATTCGTGCAGGATTACAGACGACTGAAAATCTGGGGGCAGAACATTGAAGATGATTCCGGCCGAACTCGCCGCGGGCGCCGCGACGTCGTCAGAGCGGCGAGTGTTCGAAGCGCTGTCAGCGACCGACATCGCTGGCACAGCGTTGCACTCGCTCAACCTGCCGACGCACAAATACAAGCTGACCTCGGAACTGGATTTCGTGCTCGTACTAGAGCAAATGGTGTTGGTTATCGAAGTCAAGGGGGCGAGTGTCTCCTGCAACAGCGGGCTGTGGACATACAGCGACCGTAGCGGGCACCACCGACAAGACCGCGAGGGCCCGTTCGAGCAGGCGAAGTCGGGCATGTATGCACTGAGTGAAAGGCTGGAGCAACGCATTGGCAGAGAAGCGGCCGATATCGCGTTTGGCACTCTCGTTGTCACAACTGATGTCGACCTCGCGACCAGCAGTTTCACGTGGGATGCGCCGACCTATTGCGGTCGCGGACAGTTCCGCCGAGATTTCGGCAAAGCGCTCCGAGAGGCAGTCAATTACTGGACAGCGCGCCAACCTCAAAAACGGCCGATATCAAAGGAACTCCACGCCAGACTCTTGAGGGACCTCCGCCCGAGCTTCGACCACTCCCCTTTACTCGATGCCCGTGCCAGTGAACTCGAAACTACATACGTTCAACTCACGGATGAGCAATTCTCACGGCTCGACCTGATCGGTGAAGCGCCTCGCGTTCTTTGCAGCGGCGGTGCCGGAACAGGCAAGACGTTCCTCGCCTCCGAGATCGCACGGCGCCAGGCACTCGACGGGAGGTCGGTCGCATTCACCTGCCGGAGCCCTATCCTGGCCTCCTTCGTTAGAAGTTTGCTCGTGGGCACCGGGGTCACGGTGTGCACGATGCCCGAGGTCTCCTCAGCCGGCAGCTTCGATGTGCTGATCGTTGACGAGGCACAGGATCTGATGACCTTCGATGCACTCGGACAACTCGAGACTGCCGTCCGGGGTGGCTGGAGTGCCGGTCGCTGGGTGATGTTCATGGATAAGAACCGTCAAGCACATCTGTACGGCGACTTCGATCCCGAAGCCTTGCAGTACATCCAGTCGTTCTCACCCGTGCCAGCCAATCTGCGCACAAACTGCCGCAACACGCGCGAGATCGTCTTCCAAACACGAGCCCTGACCGGTGCCGACACAGGAGTCGCCGCAGCAGGCGCAGGTCCGCAGGTCCAGTACGCGGTTGTTGCCGATAGGGAAGCTGAGACTGCTGCGCTCGAATCGCACTTACGCATGCTGCGCGACCAGGAAGTGTCAGCAGGCCATGTAACTATCGTGTCAATGCGGGGCGACTGGGACACCAGTGCAGCCAAGGAATTACGAGCAGTACGGAGGGGCACATTGCGAAGGCTCGACGAGGAATTGGCTGCGAATTGGCCGGGCTCAAGCCTTACATGGGCCTCCGCGGTGAACATCAAGGGACTCGAGAACCGGTTCGTATGCGCGATCGATATCGATTCCCTGGAGTCTGACCGCGACCTCGATCTTCTGTACGTGATGCTGAGCCGGCCACGTGCGGGGCTGTGGATTGCAACCAACCCGCCGATCAGCGCCCGTATGACAGAGCTCTACCAGACACACGCGCTGCCCGCGCTGGAGTCGCTCGGCAAGGCACGCTCGTGACAACATTGAGTGCAACCCGTTCCGACTTCGTTGCCTATGTACGGCGGCAACTCGTCGGGCCATTCGGCAGCCAGGACGAGATCCTCTTCGACCCACCAAATCGTCGCTACCTAATGGGCATTCTCTTTCCGCGCCAAGTCTCGTTCGCGGGCTACATTGAGGACGAGGGCGAGGCCGCCGAGGACTCCGCCGGAACGACAGGTGGCGACGAGGCTCGATTCAGCGACGATCCCGTCTCAGCGGCGAATGACTTCCTCCCCGCGTCGCAGGGACTGTCTTTCTTCACCACCGCCAGCGAGCTGGCGGTGACAGCCCGCGCGGCGTGGTACGAAACCCTCAGCGGCCGTGCCGCACAGGACCTCCTGATGACAACAGAAGCCGGCGACGGCGGCCCGACAGAGGCGCACGACGACGACCCCCGCAAGAGGTCTGCAGGATCGAGAAGGGTCTGGCGACGTACTCAACTGCCGGATGTAACGATCTCGATCACGGAGACCGGCGCGCAGCCGAAGCCGATCTGGGACAAACGAGCCGAGATACACACACGCTGGCGTCGGTATCCCCACGGCAACTTGGTAACAGTCACGCTGGTCAACGGGCGAACCAGCGATGACGAACATCCCGAACGCGCATGGGACGACATGCTTTTACAGGTCTCATTTGATGTGACGGTCGCGGGCCAAGGCGAGGTGCTCGAGTATCCGACGCTGGCGATGGCCTCTCACGATCCCGAAGAACAAGAGCTCCGGCTGGTACATCGCAACGCCCGCGTATATGCCATTGGCCACGGCTGTTCACCGGAGTGGAACGACGAGCAGGGTGCAGTCCACGTTGTCCGCACCGAAGTGATGCCGTCCTACGTCGTACCTCGGGTCAGCGCTGAGGGCGAGAAAGTGCAGGCGCTGGATATCGCCTGGTTAGCTGACGACAAGATCTCGACCGACGACCTTGTCCGCGAGCTCAACGCCTTCATCGACCCGTATGAATCGTGGATACGCGCAGTGCGGGACAAAGGTTCGACACTTGACGCGCGATACGTGCCGGCAGTCGGTCCGATCGTCGACCGACTCGATCGCGCACTTCGCCGCATGCGCGGCGGTATTGCGGTATTCGCTGAGCATCCTGATCGAGTGAAGATCATCGACGCCTTCCGCTTGGCTAACCTCGCGATGCTCATTCAGATGCGGCACAGCAAAGCGGATCTCGCAGGCACCCGCCGTCCGCGAAGCGCCGCACCTTCCGTTCCCACCAGCTACTCGCCCGGCGCTCAATGGCATCCATTCCAGCTGGGGTTCTTCCTGACGACACTGCGTGGGCTGGTGGACGCCACCCATGAGGACCGCGACGTTGTCGACCTCATCTGGTTCCCGACCGGCGGTGGAAAAACTGAAGCCTACCTGTTGGTCGCCGCCTTCGAGATCTTCCGAAGACGT
This sequence comes from Mycobacterium sp. SMC-16, assembly GCF_046250085.1. Lineage (NCBI taxonomy): Bacteria > Bacillati > Actinomycetota > Actinomycetes > Mycobacteriales > Mycobacteriaceae > Mycobacterium > Mycobacterium sp. SMC-16. Next base: position 1,493,847 of record NZ_CP176427.1, on the reverse strand, counting down.
CTGCTGGAGGGCACTCGGGGCACAGGCACAGCGGTACTGAGCCGTTACACGTTGTCGCTACTCACGGCCCAGCAGTTCCAGCGCACCGCGTCGACCATCGTTGCGTGTGAACATCTGCGGCGCAAGGCAACTGACGTGCTCGGCGATGAGCCGATATCAGTGGGACTGTGGGTAGGTGAGGCGACGACACCCAACCGCTACCTGAATGCGCGGGAACGCTTTGATGAGCTTCGCGACGCAAGGGAAACCGATGACAGATTCCTTCTGGAGCGTTGTCCTTGGTGTGGAACCGAGATCGTTCCCCGTGAATACAGCGAGGACAACGCAGACTACGGAATCCGTGTAACGGACCGGTCTTTCGCGTTCTTCTGCACGTCAGAAAGTTGCGAGTTCCACCAGGAGCTGCCGGTGCGTGTCATCGATGATGCGCTCTACGACAGCCCGCCTTCATTCCTGCTCGGCACCGTGGATAAGTTTGCCCAGCTAGCGTGGGTACCCGAATCTGGCAAACTATTCGGCCGCTCCGCAGGCAAGCTGCCGCCAACGCTCATAATTCAGGACGAATTGCATCTGTTGACCGGTCCCCTCGGCACCACCGTCGGTCTGTACGAAGCGGCCATCAACCTGCTTTGTGAAGCCGCCGGGCCACCGAAAGTCATTGCGTCGACTGCAACTATCCGGCGGGCAACCGCCCAGATCCAGGGCCTTTTTGGAAGATCTGTCGATCTATTCCCCCCATCGGGAATCGACGCCGACGACTCGTACTTCGCCCGCGTAGACACCGTACGTCCTGGGCGTCTCTACGTCGGACTAATGGCGCAGGGCCATACATCGGACACAGCCGTGGTGCACACCGGCGCTGCACTGTTGCAGGCGCCGATCGATCTGGGCCTCAGCGAAGAAGCCCTCGACGCGTACTGGACAGTAGTCGCCTACCACAGCTCATTACGCGAGCTCGGCCGTACCGTGACGATTGCCCGCGATGACATTCACGCACGGCTTGGCGCGCTCATTTCCGGTCGACCAAAGCGCGAGTACGACGTAGAGGAATTGTCCTCGTCGGTTCCTCGTGCTCAGCAGCCACGACTGCTCGAGCGATTGAATCTGCCATGCTCGGACCGATATTCGGTCGACTTCCTGGCGACGACGAACATGCTGTCCGTCGGTGTCGACGTCCCCCGCCTCGGTCTCATGCTGATGAACGGCCAACCCAAAGCCACCGCGGAATACATTCAAGCCACCAGCCGCGTCGGGCGCTCCTCCGCACCCGGGTTGGTGTTCGGGCTGTTTCGTTCGACCAAGCCTCGCGACCGCTCACACTACGAGAACTTCCGCGCCTACCACTCAGCGTTATACCGGCACGTCGAGCCAACCAGCGTGACGCCCTACTCACCCCCCTCGCGCGACCGCGCCCTTCATGCCGCACTGGTGATCTTGGTGCGACATCGACTGGGATTGGATACGGACGGACGTGCAGGAGAAATTGTCGACCGCATTGCGGCCGTCCGCGAACTGGCCGAGGCGCTGGTCGACGTCGTCGACCGTGTCGAGCCACGGGAACGGGTCGGCGCACAGAATTACCTCGACCGCTTCATAGAAGACTGGCTGGACCGCGCAAAGCGCGCCGCCGATGAAGACAAGCTCCTCTATTACCGGTCTAACGGCAAGGGGCAGGTCAATCTCATCAAACAGTTCAACGCGAGGGGCGACGCATGGCCAACTCTGGGCTCCATGCGGAACGTCGACATGGAGTCGTTGATCGATATCGCCCACGGCGCATCAGGGAGATCGGGTAAGTAATGCAGCGCAAGATAAGGCAATCTCAGACGATCGTCCCGTTCGGCGTTGGTGCGATCTTTGACATCAAGGGAGAGTCACTCGTCGGGTGTGACATCTTCCGCTGGGGTGCCCGCGGCGAAACGATCCAGAGTGAACGACTCGCTGCCGCGCTCGGTGTTGCACAGTTCCGCGCCGCGCCCGCAGTCGACAGCAATGCCTGGGCACCGTCGACTGCTGGCGTGCCCTATGCGCGCTTCCCCACTTGGCTTTTCTGCCAGCACTGTCGCCGCATGACGCGTTGGACACGCGCGCTCGAGCAGGAGGGCAAACCCCCCACCTGCGGCAGCTGCGCCGGCCGTAAACAGCTTGTTCCGATGCGTTGGATTCAGATATGCCCCAAAGGGCATATGGACGACATCGATTGGCGACGCTGGGCCCACTCCAAGAATCCGAGTCCTGAAGCGGGACAGTGCCAGAAGGACAACCTGTTCTTTGAAACGCTGCCCGGCCAGGGCGCAGGCGGCCTGGACACCCTCCAGGTGCATTGCCACAGCTGCAAGAGCCGACGAAGCCTGATGGGGATCACTTCGAAAGGGTCGCTGAAATCGATCCATGTCTCGTGCAGTGGTCGGCAACCCTGGCAGCGTTTCGATGACCGCACTAACTGCGACGAGATTCCGCTCGCGGTCCAGCGTGGCGCTAGCAACGTCTACTTCCCACTGGTGCACTCATCGATCGAGATTCCGAACCCTTCGCGCGCTGACGCTGACAGCCAGACAGCTCTGGCCGTCAAGGCGGACATATGGTTTCGCGCCCTACTGACCACGACCGAGGACTCCCCGATGTTCAAGTCAACTCTTGAGACGTTGGCCCGCATCCATTCGGTGAGCGAGGAATACGTCAAAGCGCTGGCGCGGGACGAGTTGGAGCGCGAGGCGGGCAGGGGCACTGCAGTGGAGGCCACGCCCGGCGATCTCCTCAGCGAGGAATGGGCGGCGTTCCTGACGCCGATGGAAAACCACGAGGATCCACATTTCCGCACACGGCACGTGGGGTTGACTTCCGGAAGCGGAGAAGTGGACAAGACCACGTCACTGCTGACGGACCGCATAGACAAGGCGGTGCTGGCAGATCGTCTACGTGAAGTGCGCGCGCTGGAGGGCTTCCACCGGGTCACACCGGGCAGTCGAGACACATTAGTGAAGGCCGCACTTCACCACACAGTGAACTGGCTGCCCGCCATCGATGTTCGCGGTGAGGGGATATTTCTATCACTCGACGAAAGCCGCCTCACCGTGTGGGAGGAATCAGACGAAGTCCAGGCGCGCATTACTCAGCTGGAGAAACGACTGGATGCGTCGTTCATGGCGGCTCGGCTTCGCGAGCGAACTGGTCCGATCCTCACGCCGCGCTACGTGCTCCTGCACACCTTCGCCCACATGTTAATTCGCCGTTTGGCCTTCGAATCAGGCTATGCTGCAACAAGTTTACGCGAACGGGTATATGCACGCAGCAGCCTTGCATTCGACGGGACCTCGAAGCAAGCCGGCGTCCTGATCTACACGGCAGCCGGAGACTCAGAGGGCACCCTCGGAGGACTCGTCCGACAGGGAGAACCTCCGGCGCTCAAAACGACCATCCTCGAAGCACTGCAGGACGCCATGTGGTGCTCGTCCGACCCGCTGTGCAGCGAAAATCTCGCCTCTACGTTCGCGAGTCTGAACTTCGCGGCCTGCCACGCATGCACTTTGGTCGCTGAAACCAGCTGCGAATCCGGCAACTACCTCCTGGACCGCGTCATGGTGATCGGCAATGACGAGGTGCCTGGGTTCTTCACGCCCGTGCTGGATGCCGCCATCGCACAGGCGGGCGAGAGCGTCAGGGGAATCGCGTGAAACTTCCTGCGTTCGAGGACCTCTCGAAAGAACAGGATCTCATCTACAACCTCGATCTCGACGGTAGCTACCTGGTAAGCGGCCCACCCGGAACGGGCAAGTCGGTAATGGCACTGTACCGGGCGCAAGTGATGTCATTCGACGATCGCGAGCCAGCTGTGCTGATGTACAGCAACGTCCTTCAGCAGTACACCGAGCAGGCCGCGAACGAGGTCGATGTAGCGGGCCTCGTCACGACGTTCCACAAGTGGTTCTGGAATTTCTGGCGCACCCACTATCTGACCAACCCTCCCACCCTGGCCAGCGGCTCGTACGAGCATGACTGGGCGACAATCGCATTGCAGTTCATTGGGGCCCCTCCCGACCGCAAGAGCCTCAGCGATCTGATCATCGACGAGGGCCAGGATCTCTCACTGGATTTCTTCCGACTAGCGCCCATGGTCGCAACCAATGTCACCGTGTTCGCCGACGAGAACCAACAACTCCACGAGCACAACACGACGTTGCGTGAGATCGAGGCCGCGATCGGCGCATCGGAGCACTTACAGCTCCGGCGTAATTACCGAAACACCGCAGAGATCGCAGCGGTCGCGGCAAGGTACTACTCAGGCGCTCCGACCGGCGTCCCGGAACCGCCTGAGCGCCATGGCGATAAGCCGACGTTGCGGCGGTACACAGACGTCAATGAGTTCGTCGACTTCGTCGCTCGCTACGCGAAGGGACGAACGAACCGCACTATCGGGATCGCCTGCCCGAACCAAGTCATCCAGAAGAAGTTGTTCAACAGATTGACTGCGCGAAAGCTCCCAATGCTGGTCCAGATGTATATCGGCGGGTCCAAATCTATCCACAGGGCGCTCGATTTCACCTTGCCAGCGGTGACGCTCGTGCACTACAAGTCATTGAAGGGACTTGAATTCGACACATTGTTTGTGCCGGAACTGCAGCAGATGAAGATGGATCCGAGCTCGGCGTCAACACGGATGACGTTCTATGTCGTGATGTCCCGGGCGCGAGACGAGTTGCATTTGTCGTGGTCCGAATCTGCCTCAGTACCAGGCATCGTGAGTGATCTGGAAGGTTTGGTGCAGGCGAAGTGAGAGAAGACGGTCAGTCGGGTCTGGACACCATCCTGTCCGGCGATACCAGCTCGCCCGCGACTGACAACCACGATCAACCGATACCGTCGCTAGGCCGTGCTGAAACTGCGTCGGCATCCACCGCTCCCGAAGTTCGGCGCGAGTCAGCAGGGCCGACAACAGATGTCGAGGCAGCGCAGGAACCGGCGGCAGCCGATTCTGTGTCCCAGCCGGCTTTCTACCTGACCAACAGGATGAATCTCAACGGTATCCTGAGCTCGCGAATGATCGCGCCGCGCGAATCCTACGAGAAGTACTACACGGATCTATTGGCCCTCTGTCCAGGATGGGTCCCGCTGTTGACCGTGCGGCCGCCCGCTGACCTCATCGAGCACGTCACATCTGAACGCGGAGCGGGTGCGCCCGTTGTCATCGAACTGTCCGAGTCGGTGTTGAAGGACTCCGGCTCACTCGATGCCGTCAGATACGTGCCAGCGGTCACGTTGTCCGACGTGAAAGCAATACATTTTCGGGACAAGCGAGCACTTCGCGAGCATCGCGCACGGGCGTACGCCAATGTCCACCCACACGACGAACTCCTGCAGATCAGCCCGGCTTTGTTCGAGTCCGAAGCCCGCGGCGACGTTCAGGTCGCGGCGCCTGCAATGGACACGACGACGGATTGGACTCGAGTCGACCGGATTCGTGGAGCGGTCAGCGGAATCCTCGCGGCCGCAGATTGCGGCGAAGCACTGTCACTGGCGGCAGGCCTACTGGGCGCCGACCATCCCGCTGGCGAAGCTGCACTCCCGCCATGGTTGAGCTGGTCCGCGCTGACCGGGACTGATCTTGAATCTCCCTCGGAGACAACGGATCAGCGGGCTGACCGGATGACATTTCAGGCCGCTTATCGGACGCTGGGGCTACAAGACCAAGCCCGGTCGTGGAGTCCGACCGCCGTACTCGACGCCATTCGTGGCGAACTCACGAGGGCCGATCCGGACGCCGCTATTCAAGCCATCCTTGACCGAAACCTCGTGCACATCCGGAAAATAATCGACGCCGATCGGGAGTTCGAACCATTTCGTCCCGGCAGTCCCTACGTCGCGGCAAAATCGTTGTTGATGGTACTGCTGCGACCAGATCTCGAGCAGCTACTCGCGTGGCCAGAAGAGGAGACGGGCGCCGATACCACGACTCGATCGGTCGCCGCCTTGATGGCCGGCTGTCTGCGCGGCATCGCCAGAGAGTCGACGACCAGTAGGAGCGTGGCGCTCGACGACCGCACCGCGGCATGGGCGGTTGAGGTGGCTTCCGGAGATGAAGGCTGCACGCTCGGCAAGGCGGAGTTTGTCGCGGATACGTCAAAGACTGTGTTGACGCTCGACGGCGTAGAGGTTTTCTCATCCTCACCGCTCGTGCCCAGACCGGAAGACCTCTATCAAGAGATCGCTCCAGAAACGCGACCCGCCGCACGGATCGCGATATCCCGCAGGTTTGGATGGCCTGTCACCGTCCGGATTCCGCTGCCCCCGGATGCCGAGGTATCGCAAGATGATTCGTTCATCAGCGTCACCTCGGCGGAACCAATAGTCGCGCAAACCTTCGTCGATGAGCCAGCGTTCCTCGATCGACTTCGCAGCGTCACTGGCGGGGACCGGCTGCGCGCGAACGATGGATTGACTCGAGCAATCGGTTCGGCTATCCAAACAGACGAAGACGCGCACGGTAGCACCTGAGTTAGGACATTTGGCTTAGTGCCCCGGTTTTGGGTGGCCGAGACTATCCAGGATTTCTTGCTGGTCAGCTGGGACTTGGGGGGGGGGAAGGTCTCGACGGCGCCGTTGATGGCGATGGTCGCTGACGGCAGCGGCCGGAGTTGTTTCATCACCTTGGCGATGCTCAGGCCGGTACGTTCCTGGATGCCGTGCGGGACTGCGAGGGCGGTCAACACGATGGTCAGGTGCGCTGACCTAACAATCACCACACGGGGTGGATACTTTCACCTGGCCACCAGCGGATAGTTCAACTTGGCCATTGACAGGAATCCGCAACCTCACTCACTACATCGCCCGATCACTGCTGGAAGTCGGTGGATTCAAGCCCCGACTACACCCTCAATTCTGAAGAGCCAGTTTGCCTTTGTGTGGAAGCTGGCTCCCGATCGCGCGTAAGGCATTGCAGGCATCCGTTCGTTGAAACCGCGTCAGTCTTCAGAACACGACGAGTGAACCCGTCACTGGACCTCATCAGAACCGCCCGAACGGATCAACCGAGAGGCGTGCGCTACCGCCGTCTTGCCCACGACCTCTCCGAGACGCACGGGAACGGCGTTGCCGATGAGCCGCCCAAGTACGCTGAAACGAACAGGTTCATCAGGACGCACAAACTTGTATTTTGGCGGAAATGTCTGCAAAATCGCTGCCTCACGAAGCGAGATGGCTCGATCTTGCTCGGGGTGGCCGAACCGTCCGTTTCCATACCCAAAACACTGTGTCGTGATCGTCGGACTTGCCTCATCCCAGGACATGCGGCCATACACGCTGGGGTAAGTCGCACCGCTGCTCTTCTGGTGGCATGCGGCCTGAAGTCCGTCGGGCCAATCGCGCCACGTCCCTCCAGGTTTTGAGTGACGAATCCGCTCAAGATTTGTCTCGCTGAGCCGCGATGCGGCATGCAAGCGATCTTTGGGGTCTGATTCCCCGGCCTTAATGGGGCGGAGACGGCCGATTGCCTGACGCACCGTTCTCGTATTTCGCTTGCCTTGCGGAAGAACAAGCCCATCTGCGCCGAGCTTCGAGGCTATCAGTACAAGCCGCTTCCGTGTCTGAGGGATGCCAATGTCGACGGCCTGAACAACAGACCATTCAATCGAATAGCCTTCCAGGTACTCCAAAAACTGCTCAAAGACTGGATGGTCGAGCAGCTGCGGGACATTCTCCATCGTCACGAGGTCTGGCCGCACGCCTCCGACCAGCTTCCCGAATGCCTTAACCAGCTGCCAGTCGTCGCCCCGCTTTTTACTTCGGCCAGATCGACTGTAGGTAGAGAACGGCTGACACGGCGCACATCCTGCGATCATGCTGACGTCGGCACCGCCGATCATTTGGGTGACGTCTGGCACCGCGAGATCGTTCACATCCCCCTCAATGAACTTCGCCTTGTTGTTGGCTTCATAAGGGTATTTACATACCGGGTCGATATCGATCCCAGCCACCACTTCGATGCCGGCCCGAGCGAGTCCGTGAGTGAGCCCACCGACTCCACAGAATAGATCAATGGCGCGAATGGTGGGGGTATGCTCTTCCTTGCTCATGAAGCGATTACCCTTCCCTTCTCCGTCTGATCTTCCCTCTCCACAATTTCAAATTTGATGAAATGCACAAAACAATCGACTGCTTCTCTGAGGTAGTCGCCGACGGCGGCGGCAAGCCCTTTGAGCTCGGCCACAGTGACGCCGTCGCTGCAATCCACAAAAGACAGCGAACCGTGCGCGAGCCCATTGCGACGATTCCTGACGAGCTTCAGCGCACCCATGTCATCCCTGACGTGACGTTTGGCCGCCTGAAAGACATCCGGAGAAATGGTCAGTCCGCATCCGACACGTTCGCAGAGCTTTTCGATCGAGGAATCATCCCAATTTCCGCCACCTCCAGGCTCGATTCTGAAGTCTTTGATCGGCATCTGCTGCAAAAGCTGCTCGCACAGGTCGAGTGCTGCTTGCAAGCGCTTATCAGGCGCAAGGTCGCTGTGAGTTCGCGCGATCGATCGCACCCATTCAGTCCTCAGCCCGACGCTCAGGTCGCTGGGCCGGCGCTCTGCTTCTTCGATTGCGGCGACGACCGCTTCGAGGCACCTTAGAACTGTGGCCTCTACCAAGTTGTAGAGCTGGAGATAGAAGCTTGAGTTCAGAATCTTTGACTGTTCGGTCGTGATCGGAGCGTCAGTCCCGCGAAGTCGCGGGGTACCCGCGCGTGCGGCCTCCTCGACATTCTGCAGGAATGATGAATATGCCTCGATTTCAGCGAACCTCTCTTCAAAGAAGGGGACTAGATCAATGGTCGCCATACTTCACCAGTTTGTCCTTAACAAAATTAATTCTTCCATTTAGACGAGCGATCGCGTTCGCACCGTCGGAACTGGTTATTTTCTGGAATTCGGGTCCATCGATCCACAAGGCCACACCGACTTGTTCCGCTGAAGCATCCGCGAGTTCTGGGCGTTCGGTCAGAGCGCGTTCGGTACCGACTGCAATCGCCTCAAACCGTGCCCTTGGAGTCGCCGTGCCCTTTGCAGTCTTCCTGAAGCCGATTGGGAAGTTCCGCGAGACGAACTCAAGAACCGTATTGAATCGGGCGCGATATGTGTCTGCTAGTGCAGGATCGGTGGCGAAAGCCTCGTTCATCTTCTTCGAATAGACGAAAAGAAAGTCGGATGGACGATCACGATAGCTCTCAAGCCCATCCCCGTAGGCAAAGAACCGTGTGATGAGCTCCTCGTACCCGCGCTCCTTTTTCGCCTTTGCGGGCATGGGCGCGAGGCGCGCCAAAAGCGGGAGATCAGCGAGTTCCACAACCACGTCGAGGAACGGACCAGCTAGTGCTCCCCGACGAATCTCGGCGTTGTTGGCATTCTTGCTGCCTGTATTGATGCGCTCGAACATGTCCAATCGTGCGGCTTCGTCAGCATGTTCATTCAAGACGATTCCGCGAACAGACCGATTCTTGATCTTGCGCTGCCTCGATTCAGGCAAGTCGTTGAACCGGAACCCCGACAGATGCGTTAACGGATCAAGCTCACCAAGTTGAAAGCGACCGTAAATGAACTCTTCGATCGTTCGCAGGCGCTGAGACCCATCCACGATCTCCAACTTCCCATCTGGCATCTCCCAGAAGAAGATGAACGGAATAGGAAGACCCATGATTAGGGACTCAATGAACCGGGACTTGCGTCGATGTCAGCGGTCACGTATTTCCCCAGGTTTGAGGGGTTGTCCGTCACGTAATTCCCCACCCTGGCTGTCACGTAATTCCCCACCCTGGGCGGTGTGTCTGCCTGGTGTGGGCCTCGTTTACCGGTTCGCTCTGCATCCATCTGATGGTGGATGGAAGGGCGCTGATGGCGAGGAGAAGTATCGTGATGCTCGATTTGGTCGAGTTGTTCACCCACTGGCACGCGGGCCGTTCGCAGGTCCAGTTATCGGAGTCGCTGGGCATTGACCGCAAGACCGTCCGCAAATATTTGGCTCCGGCGGTCGCGGCGGGTATCGGCCCGGGTACGGAGCCGCTGACCGCGCCACAGTGGTCGGAGCTGATCGGCGGGTGGTTCCCGGAACTGTCCGATCCTGCGGCGCGGGCGCTGACCTGGCCGCTGATCGAACCGCACCGGGACCAGATCAAGACCTGGCTCGATGCCGATGTCACGATCGCCACGATCGCTCAGCGGTTGCGGGACGAGCATGCGGTAGCGGTGTCGGAGTCCTCGGTTCGGCGTTGGATCGCAACACATTTCGCGGAAGAGGTGGCACGAGCGAAGGTGACCGTGCCGCGCGGGCCGGTCGAGCCGGGCAGTGAAGCGCAGATCGACTACGGTCGCCTGGGCATGTGGTTCGATCCCGCGGTGGGCCGCCGGGTGGCGGTGTGGGCGTTCGTGATGGTGTTGGCGTGTTCGCGGCACCTGTTCGTGCGCCCGGTGATCCGGATGGACCAAACCACCTGGTGCGCTTGCCATGTCGCGGCGTTCGAGTTCTTCGGCGGGGTCCCGGCCCGGTTGGTGTGTGACAACCTCAAGACCGGGGTGGACAAACCCGACCTGTATGACCCGAAGATCAACCGCGCCTATGCCGAGCTGGCCACCCACTACGGCACCCTGATCGACCCGGCGCGGGCGTTCAAACCCAAAGACAAACCCCGCGTCGAACGGCCCATGCAATACATCCGGGATTCGTTCTGGCGCGGCCGCCAGTTCGACGGGCTGCCCGCGATGCAAACCGACGCCCAGCGCTGGAGCATCGAGGTGGCCGGGGCGAGGTCGTGTCGGGCACTGGAGGGCGCGCCGCCGTTGCGGGTGTTTGAAGCGATCGAAGCCAGCGCGTTGATCGGGTTGCCGCCCAGAGTATTTGAACTGTCCACCTGGTCGATCGGCACCGTCGGCACCGACGCGCACCTCAAGGTCGGCAAGGCGTTGTACTCGGTGCCGTGGCGGCTGATCGGGCAACGCCTGCATGCCCGCACCGCCGGCGACGTGGTACAGGTCTTTCACGCCGATGCGGTGGTGGCCATCCACGTGCGCCGCCCATCGGGGCGCTCGACCGACTTCGCCCATTACCCGCCGGAGAAGGTCGCGTTCGCGATGAAAACCCCGACCTGGTGCCGGCGCACCGCCGAACTGGTCGGCCCGGCCTGCGTCGCGGTGATCGCCGCGTTCATGGCCGACAACGCCATCCACCATCTGCGCGCCGCGCAAGGAGTGCTCGGGCTGCGCGACAAACACGGCTGCGACCGGTTGGAGGCCGCGTGCGCCCGCGCCATCGCCGTCGGTGACCCGTCCTACCGCACCATCAAAGGCATCCTGGCCGCCGGCACCGAACACGCCGGCGACGAACCGCCCGCCAGCACCGGCGCGGCGGGGGCGTTTCTGCGTGGCCCCGACCAGTTCGGCACCGATACCGGCATCATCGCCTGATCGTCACCAATTCCACACTGCTGCAACATAATCAACCTTCAAAGGAAGCCCACCATGTCTATCTGTGATCCGGCGCTACGCACCGCGCTGCGCACCCTGAAACTGTCCGGCATGCTCGACACCCTCGATGCCCGGCTCGCCCAAACCCGCGACGGCGGCCTCGGCCACCTCGAATTCCTGCAAGCCCTCTGTCAAGACGAGATCGCCCGCCGCGAATCCGCCGCTCTCACACGGCGATTGCGCCGCGCCAAGTTCGAAGAACAGGCCACCTTCGAAGACTTCGACTTCACCGCCAACCCGAAACTGCCCGCCGCGATGCTGCGCGACCTGGCCGCCCTGCGCTGGCTCGACGCCGGCGAATCAGTCATCCTCTACGGCCCCGTCGGCGTCGGCAAAACCCATGTGGCACAAGCACTCGGACATCACGTAGCCCGCCGCGGCGGGGACATCCGCTTCGTCAAATGCGCCCGCATGCTCGCCGACCTTGCCGGCGGACACGCCGACCGCACCATCGGCCAGCGCATGCGCGAGTACACCCGGCCCCTGGTACTGATCGTCGATGACTTCGCGATGCGTGAGCACACCACCACCCAATCCGACGATCTCTACGATCTGGTCTCCGACCGGGCCATCGCTGGCAAACCCCTCATCCTGACCAGCAACCGCGCCCCCAAAGACTGGTACCCGCTGTTCCCCAACCCCGTCGTGGCCGAATCCCTACTCGACCGACTGATCAACACCAGCCACCAAGTCCTCATGGACGGACCCAGCTACCGACCCCGGAAACGACCCGGCCGCACCACCACCTAGACAACGCCCGCCCCGACCGGTAAGACCAACACGAGGCCCACACCTGGGGAATTACGTGACAGCAACCCCTGGGGAATTACGTGACCGACGACATCGATCCTCCCAGGTGAATTCTCGCTGATAGGCGGGAACGACGTACTCGCCGTCTCGGACCTTCTGCGCCAGAATCTCTACTGAGTACTCCGTGAGAAAGAAGTCGATTCGCTTGGACTGCTCAATGATCTGTGCTTCAGCAAGCTCGATCTGCTCGCCACTCGGCCGTTCGCATGTACGCGCCACCGGCGCACCTCCTTCTCGTGCGTTCGTCACCTCCGACAGGTAGGTCTGCAACGTAGGTTACTGGGGCGCGAGCGTCGCCACCCCGACGACAAGCTGAAGACCTCGAAAAGCTCGGCCCCTAGTGTGTCAGGACCGACCGACATCGCTTGCGCAGCCGTGAATTGTTGCAACTTCAGCTCCAAAAATCTCCGACAGATACCGTGCGGTCGCCGCAAAGTCATCGATTCGTGTCGCTTGCCAGGGTGATGGGACCACCTGATTGCCAGGGGGATGGGACCACCGTGGCGCGTTATTGAGGATGCTCGTCGGCGGGGTCTGGGTCAAGCTGAGGGCGGGTCCGTTGGCGGTAGGACGGTCCTTCGATGACCAGGGTGTGCGCGGCGGAGGTCAGTCGGTCGATGGCTGATTGGGCGAGCAGGGTGTCGGCGGTCATGGTCAGCCATTCGGCGGGCTCGCGGTTCGACGTCATGATCGTGGTCTTGGCGCGGTGGCGCTCGACGACGATTTCGTAGAAGTCGCTGGTTTCGGTGGCGTCGAGGGGGCGTAGCGCGAAGTCGTCGATGATCAGAACGTCGACGGCGGCCAGGCGGCGGATCTCGGCGTCGACGGTGTGGTCGAGGCGGGCGGCGCGCAGCCGGGTGAACAGTTTGTCGGCGCGGCCGAACACGACGGTGTGTCTGCGTCGAATAGCCATGTTTCCCAATGCTGTTGCCAGATGCGTCTTGCCAACGCCGACGGGCCCGAGGACGATCGCGGACTGGCCGGCATCGAGGAACCGTAGCGAGGTGAGATCACCGAGCAGGGTGCGGTCATAGCGCAGGTCGCCGTGGGCGGTCCAGGTATCAAACCGCATGCTCGGATCGAGTCCGGCTTTGGCCGCTCGTAGTGCCGCGGAGCGGGATTCGCGTCGGGAGACCTCGTCAGCCAGCAGTGTTTCCAGGAAGCCGATGTGGCTGAGTTTGTGTTGTCGGGCCAAGGCGGCGCGTTCGGGCAGGGTGTCAGCCAGTGCACCGAGCTTGAGGGCTTTGAGCAGTCGGAGCAGATCAGCGCCGATCGGGTCGGTAGCTCCACGGGCGGTGGTAGTCATGTCAGCGGTTCTCCTCGGAAACGATGGTCAATGATGTTGGGGTGGAGTTGAATTCGGAAGGATCACGGGCGAAGCGGGTCGCGGTGTGACCGACCGCTTTCGGCAGGGCCGGGGAGCTGGTCTCGGTGGCACGCTCGAGCATGGAGGCGATCTTGTTCACCGAGACGACATCGAGATCCAGCGACAATGAACAGGCCTGTTCGACCCGGTCGGCGCCGTAGCGGCGCACCAGACCCAGCAGCCGGTAGACGGTACGCATCTTCGTCCAGGGCAGCCGGTCATCGAGGATGCGTTCGGCGTAGATCCCGACGTTGGGGCCGTGCGCGGCGCAGGTGGCGATCAATGTCGTCACATCGCGCAGCGCGTAGCCGGTCTTGTGTTCGGGCAGATCAGCGGGGTCGGTGCTGCGCCCACCGGCCGGTTGGCGGGGATGGACCTTGACCAGCACGCCGCGGCGATAGAACTTCACCAGCTCGGTGTCGGCGCGCACGTCCAGGTACTGACCGATCCAGCATTCGGGCAGCGAATACAGGGCCTTGGCGACCTCGGCGTGGAAGTCGCGGTGGACCTTGACCGTCTTGAACACCGGCACGTCATAGACCTGCGGCACCGCCAACAGCCGGGGCTGCTCTTCGTCGGTGAACACCTCCAGCGGGCGTGCGCAGGTGGTGCCGTGGGTGCGGGTGCCCGCAGTGTCACGACACCACGCTGTGGCGGCGTCCTGCGCCTGCTGCAGACTGGTGAATGTTTCTCCGTCCCAGAAGTTTCGCCGCACGTACTGCACGGCGCGTTCCACCCGTGGCTTGTCTTTCGGCGAGGCCACCCTGGCGGGGTCGGTCAGAAACCCGCTATGCCCGGCGTAGTCCAGCCAGCCCTGGCTGAACTGCGGGTTGACCGCGTCCGCGGCGGCGATCACCGGTTTGAGGTTGTCGGGGATCAGCACGGCGAACACCCCGCCGAAGAACTCCCAGGCCGCCTCGCAGCCGGCGATCACCGCGGCCAGGGTCTGCGAGTACGACAACCACACGAACATGTGCCGGGAGTACACCGCGGTGAAGATCAGCGCGTGCACCTTGCGGCGGCGCCCGTCAGCAGCGTCGGTGAGCATCCCCAGGTAGCCGAAGTCGACCTGGCACTCCACTCCGGGATCGCCATCAGCGACCCGCACCGTGAGGTCTTTGCGGCCGAAACCGCAACGCTGGCTGGCGAATCGGTGCAACGTCCGATACGGCACCACACACCCCTGCCGGGCCAACAGGGTGTGGATCTTCGTGACCGTCAACGGCCGATGCTCACCGGTGCCGGCCACCCAGGCGGTGATCTGATCTTCGAAGCCCACCAGCTGCTCCCACGCCGCCCCGTGGCCATCGGGGCGCACCGGACGCACCGCCTCGGCAACCATCCCGATCAACGCATCATCGACCGCGCTGACGTCGTCGTCGCGACGCAAACCCGCCGCCTGGGCGGCCTCGACGTAGCGGCGCACCGTCTTGCGGTCCAGGCCGCAATGCGCGGCAATGCTGCGGTACCCCGGCGCCGGCAGTCCCACCACCCCCAGCCACACCCGCAGCACTTCCCTGATCTCATTCACACTGACCTCCCGAAAAGCCATGCCCGCCGACCTCCGTGACCTTGAGCCGTCACGGCGATCGAACGAACAAATGAAAAGACCACCGACGCGACGCGCCGGTGGTCCCATAACTGGCAATCCAGGTGGTCCCATCACCCTGGCAAAAATCAGGTCACACTGGTCCCATCCTCATGGCAGACGACAATTCCGGCACGCGGTTCGCAGGGCTGCACTGAACAACCATGTAGCGACCCGACCGCCCTAAGCCTCCTGAGAGTCGGCGGCCAGCTCGCGGCATGTCACTGCTGCGCTCTAGTTCCCCCGGACCTGCTGCCCGGACAGATTCCGCTCTCGGGCCAGGCCACGCGCCGATCGGGGTTTCCGGGCGCATCGACGGCTACGTCCGCGGATGGCGCAGCTACGGGCGGTTCAAACGTCGAGCTGACCTTCCCCCGAGACCGTGGAGGCATCAGCTATAAGGAGTAGCGATGTCAGAGAAGCGGAAGAAGTACGACCGGGAGTTCCGTGAGGGGGCTGTTCGGATCGTCGAGGAGACGGGTAAGTCGATCGCGGCGGTGGCTCGGGATCTGGGGGTGAACGAGGGCACCCTGGGCAACTGGGTGACCCGGGCGCGGGAAGCGCGGGAAGGTCGCGGTGAGCTGTCCAAGGACGATGTTGCCGAGCTCAAGCGCCTGCGTGCCGAGGTGGCTGAGTTGCGGATGGAGCGTGATGTCCTCAAGCGATCAGTGGTCCTGTGGGTGAAGGAGGCGACGAAGTGAGCGTGGCACGCTTCATCGCCGACCAGAGGACCAAATACCGTGTGCCCCATACGATCACGTGCGCGCTGTTGGGTGTTGGTGTGTCGTGGTTCTATAAGTGGCTTGGCCGGGCCGGCAACCATGATGGGGTGCACACCGACACCGACCGGCGCCGCGTGGCACTCGATGAGGCAGTCAGCACCGCATTTGTCAGAGCAAAGGGGTTGCATGGGTCGCCGCGGCTGGTCGCTGACCTGCGGGATCTGGGCTGGCAGGTGTCGGAGAACACGGTGGCCGATTCGATGCGCCGTCAGGGGTTGGTGGCCCGCAAGATCCGTCGCCGGGGTGGCCTGACCCGCCAGGACCAGACGGCACCGAAGTTCCCTGACCTGGTCAAACGGGACTTCACTGCGGCCGCGCCGAACTGTAAATGGGTGGGCGATATGACCGAGATTCCCACCGAGTGCGGGCAGAAGCTGTATCTGGCGACGGTGATCGACCTCTACAGTCGGCGGTTGTTGGGGGCGGCGATGGGACTGCACCCGGATGCCGAGTTGGCGTGCGCGGCAATCAACATGGCCGTAGCTGCCCGCGGTGGCCGCCAAGCGATCTGGCGCGATGAGGAGTCCGAACGGGTCATATTTCACACCGATCGCGGCAGCACTTATACCGCGAAGGTGTTCACCACGTTGTGCCGGACCTTGGGTATTCGGCAGTCGATGGGCCGTGTGGGGTCGTGTTTCGATAACGCCGCCGCGGAAGCGTTCTTCTCTTCATTGGAATGGGAAGTGTTGTCCCGCAATATGTTCCGTGATACCGTTCATGCGCAGGCTGTGGTGATCGATTGGTGTTACACCTTCTACAATCACCAGCGTCGGCACAGCGCCGCCGATGGGTTATCGCCGGTCAACTACGAGATCAGGGAATCCAACATCACGCCGGAAGCGGCATAAGGAACCCTCCACGATCTCGGGGGAACCACAAGCACACACCACGTCGCGCACACGGCGAGCAGCCTCTTCTGCGTCCTCATGTTCCCATACCCGAACGCTGACCCATCCAGCGTCCTCCAGCTGGCGATCGGTGTCCCGGTCGCGGGTCCTGTTCCCCTCGACCTTCGCCGCCCAGAACGCGGAGTTCGTAACTGCCACGGTGTGGTGTTCGGGGCAGCCGTGCCAGAAGCATCCATCCAAGAACACGGCTACCTTGGCTTTGGTAAATACCAGGTCGGCCGTACGTCTGACTTGCTTCAGCGGACGCGCCGAGACACGGTACCTGAGCCCCAAGGCGTGGACAGCAGACCGCAGGGCAAGTTCCGGCTTTGTGTCCCTGCCCTTGTTCGACTGCATGCTCGCCCGCACCCCAGAGGATGAGGCCCACGACTCGACCACCCCATCCAGGTTAAAGACACGGTTCCCTCAGTGGGACATCTGCAGTCCCACGTTGCGGCATTCACCCAGGTCTCGGGTGACATGCGTGCCGGTCCCACACGTTGTCGGTGGGCGGTCGTACGATTCTGTCGTGCCCACCATCATCGACCTGTTCGCCGGGTGCGGCGGCATGACCAGCGGTTTCACGGCGGCAGGGTTTACACCTACCCTCGCCGTCGAGTGGGATCTCTATGCCGCTGCCACCTACGCAGCGAACTTTGGCGAGGACCACACGCTCTGGCGGGATATAGCCACCGTTAAGTCCTCGGAGATCCCGAACGCAGATGTCGTCATCGGCGGCCCACCGTGTCAGGGATTCTCAAATCTGGGGTCCAAAGATGTTAATGACCCGCGCAATCAGCTGTGGCGGGAATATCTGAGAGTCGTCAAATCAGCGAATCCGAAAGTGTTCGTCATCGAGAATGTCGATCGGTTCATGCGCACGCCAGAGTTCGAGCTATTGCTCAGTGAAGCTGATAATGGAGCGCTCTCCCGGTACCACCTCACGTTCGACCACCTGAACGCAGCCGACTTTGGAGTCGGACAGCGCCGCATCCGGACAATCGTTATAGGCTCCCGGATCGGGCCGATCGAGCTGCCGAAGGCTACTCACGCTCGTCACCCGTCGTCCCCTGGGATAAGGCGCTGGGTGACGACAAAACGCCGCATCGGCAAAGCCCCGGAGAAACCTGTTTCGACAGCACTGCCAGAATCAACCGTGGAGTTCTTCGGTGAGGTCGTTCCAGGAGCATTCAAGGGCCTGGATATTCATCTGGGAAGAAACCCGACCGAGCTGTCACGGCAGCGCTACGACCACGTACCCCCGGGCGGCGGCCGTTTCGACGTACCTGAGCATCTCCTTCCCCGCTGCTGGCGGGAAAAGCCAACGGGCACAACCGATGTGATGGGTCGAATGAGGTGGGATATGCCGTCTCACACGATCAGGACCGAGTTCTTCAAGCCGGAAAAAGGTGCGTACCTTCACCCACAGTGGGACGAGAGCGGTCGTCACCGCGTCAACCGACCGATAACTCATTACGAGGCCGCACTACTTCAAGATTTCCCGGAGAACTACCTGTGGTGCGGATCAAAGATCCAAATTGCCAAGCAGATTGGGAACGCGGTGCCAGCTGGGCTAGCACGGTCTATCGCGAAGCACATCAAGGATCACTTATAGAAGATCACCAGAGCGCGAGCGTCTCAGCAAGATCACTGTACGGACGGACCCGGCCCTGGCTGGTCACCTCGTTCCAAGCATCGACTTGGTCGGCCGAGATCTGCTTGTGGAGTGCCAATTTCAACACGGCGTCGTCGAGAGCATCGAACGCGATGTGATAAACGGCATCGACCTCGCCAGTTCCGCGCGCGATCGCTGCCAGCCGACTCGGCAACGGTTCGGCTGTAACGGTCACAAGGTGAGGGAGACGCTCTCGACGATGCCGAATCATCTGGTTGTTCTCGTGCCGAATGTTCTGGACCCTGTCGCTGCGAATTGTCCATTTACACGAGATGGCGGCGTGCAGAAACGGCGGCTCATCGGCGTGACGAGCCGGAAGTCCAACCACCACATCAGGTTTGATAATGTAGTCCGTACCCAGAGTCGTCCGTAGCTCAGGATTCTCCTTGACTAGCTGATCAACTTTCTTCAGATGTTCGTACTGTAAGAAATCAGTGATCGGGTGGGTTAGCTCGTCAACAATCCAGTTTCGTGAAGGATCAAGCTGCGGCAAATCGATTTTTAGCGTTCCGGCGACCGAGACTTCAAGCGGACGCCCGCTTTGCGGATTCTTGACCCCCGACGAAACCTCTCTAGCTACACCGAGTTGGTCGAGGATCGCCGCCGCCAGCGCTACCGATGCCGCGTTGTCGCTGTCAGCGGTATTCGGCACAAACCCCTGGCTCCGCACCTTCTTCTTCCAGCCGAGAAGTGCGCATGCGAAAGGCGCGTTCACGGTCGAACGTATTCTGATCCGGGCACCTGCCGAGTCTACGGCCTAATGGGACCTGATCAGCGAGCCTTCGATCGGTAATGGTCCGGTCGGGTGAAGCTGGTTACCGAGCCGCTGGCCGGTGAGCACTATGCAAGCCTGGAATGCTGGTCGATTCCTAGGGCTAGATCGTGCCCCGGCCGGTTGGTAGGTCACCGATAGCGCTGATGGGGTGTCGTGTGAACTACCCCGGGTTTTGTTCCTACTGGGTTGCCAGGGCCGGGGTTGGCTGGCTCGCGGGGTGTGAGGTGCCGGTGAGGGCAGCCTCGTACTCGGCTGGTGGGACGTAGCCGAGGGCTTCGTGCAGGCGTTCCTGGTTGTACCAGGCCACCCATTCGGCGGTCGCTAGTTCGACGTCGTCGACGCTGCGCCAGGGTTTGCCGCGGGTGATCAACTCGGTCTTGTAGGCGGCGTTGACCGCTTCGGCGAGGGCGTTGTCATAGCTATCGCCGCGAGACCTCACCGACGGTGCGATCCCGAGCTCGGCGAGCCGGTCGGTATATGTCAGCGACAGGTACTGCGATCCGCGGTCGGAATGATGGACCAACTCAGAAAGATCTGAATCAGACTGCCATACAGCATGATTGAATGCCTGCAAGGGCAGATCCTCGGTACGCATCGTGGCCGCCACCGCCCAGCCGACGATCTTGCGGGTGCACACATCAGTGACGAACGCGGTGTAGCAGAACCCGTGCCAGGTGCGCACATAGGTGATGTCGGCGACCCACAACCGGTTCGGCGCCGTCGCGGTGAACCGGCGGTTGACCAGATCGGCGGGCCGCTGGTCAGCCGGGTCGGTGACCGTGGTGAACACCGGCTTGCCCCGATGCACGCCACGCAGGCCGGCCTTGTGCATCAACCGCCGGGTCTGTTCTCGGCCCAGGTGCCAACCGCGTCGTTTCATCGCATGTTGCATCTTGAGTACGCCGTAGACCGAGAAGTTCTTTCGGTGCACGGTGCGCAGGTCGGCAATCAGCTGTTCGTCTCGGATCGCGCGATCTGAAGGCGGGCGGACCCGCGCGGCCCGGTACCCGCGGGAGGTGAGGAAACCGGGGATTGCTGCCCGCAGGATACGGCAAATGAGCTCGACCCCGAATTGATCGCGATGCGCATCGATGAAGGCGATCATTTCGTCACGGGGCGGTCGAGCTCCGCTGCGAAAAACGCGGACGCAGACTTCAAAATCTCGTTGGCTCTGCGCAATTCGGCGACTTCACGCTTGAGTTTGCGGATTTCGGCATGCTCGGCGCTGGTCGTGCCAACGCGTTCGCCGGCATCCACTTGGGCTATGCGTCGCCACCGACGTACCGATTCCTCCGCGACACCGAGTTTGCTGGCCACTGACTTGATGGCTTCGAACTCGGAAACTTCCGAGGTTTCCATCATGGTGTCCAACAACCGCAACGCACGCTGTCGAAACTCCGGCGAATACTGACGGGGCATGTTCCTGATCCTCCTATAAAGATCGGAACAAAACCTGGGGTAGTTCACCATGCCCGATCGACGACTACCGCGACCTACGCCCCACTCGTCAAGCCCACAACATCACTCTCACCGCCGTCGCCAACCACTTCGGCCTCTGGCCCAACGACATCTCCCGCCTCGAACGCGGCCTCAAACGCGACGACACCCTCGCCACCAACTACCGCCAATGGCTAAACACCCAGCTCACCGACGCCGCTTGACTTTTAACAAAGATAGGAGCATCAAGTTCGACGGCCTATCAATCCGCGCCTACTGTGGGAATTGGACGACCTAGTCAAATAAGGGCGGACGATGGCGACACGCGAGGCGACACAACAGGTCCCGGGTTCAATTCCCGGCGCCAGTCAGCCACGCGCATCGCAAACCCTCTCGCCAACGAGGCGCAACAACGATCAGGAGGCCCCACCATGGCTGATGCACAATCACTCCAGACCGACATCTCCGGCGTCACCGCCAACGGCATGCCCGAACCCTGGCGCGCCGTCCTGGCCCGTCACCCGCGCAACATCGGCGACATCGTCGACGACCCCAACCGCGGGCCGTGGAACTCCGTCCACAACGGCCAGACCTACCAGGGCACCTTCGACGCCTTCGAACAGCAGGTGACCACCGCCGAGCAGATCGCCTGGGTGCACACCTTCAGCGACGGCATCACCCGCGACAGCGGCGACGTCCTCATCGAACTCATGGAGTTCGCCATCCAGTGGCGTAAAGCAAACGGACTCCCCACCACCGCGAAATGAGCTGAGCGATGACCACTTTCAGTGATATCGCCGCCAACATCTCCGGGGTCTACCACGTCCGCCACGCCGTCCTGACCTTTGCCGGCACCTGGGCCGCCCCGGGCACCGGCTACCCCTCCGACGTCGTCCACGCCGCCGACCCCGACCTCGTCTTCGAAGTCCCCATCCAGGCCCCATGGACGTTCGGCCCCATCCCGCCCGGCGCGCCGCTCTCCCCCAGCTACGCCGAATCGGTGCGGATCGCGGTCACCAACGCCATCGGCTGGATCAACAACTACCCGAAGCAGACCTTCGCCCTCGGCGGCTACAGCCAGGGCGCCGAGGCCGCCTCCCGGGTCCTCGCCGAGGTCATGACCGGCAGCCTGCAATGGGCCAAGCCCAACCTGATCGGCGGCTACACCTTCGGCAACCCGTGGCGGATGCGCGGCCACACCTTCCCCGGCGGCACCGACCCGGGCGGCCGCGGCATCGCCACGACCAACCTGACGGCCGCGCAAATCCCCAAGGACAGCAACGGCATTGACACCTGGTGGGACTTCGCCAATCCCGGCGATCTCTACACCACCACGCCCACCAACCAGGCCGGCGCCGACATCAGCGCCGTCTACAAGGCCGCCGTCCAACTCGGGATCAGCATCAACGCGGCCCTCGCGCTGATCGCCGGCCTCACCGGCCAGGGCAGCCTGGCGCAGCAGGTGCTGGCGTTCGTCACCGACCCGATCGTGGGCGGCCCCGCCCTCGTCGAGGCCATCGACCGGGCCGTCGCCTTCTACGCGACCAACCCACCGACCCTGCCGCACATCACCTACGAGTACGTCGACGCACTCCCCCACCAGAGCTCGGTGCAGGTCGCCACCAACCACCTCAACCAGATCGCCGCAGCGACCGCGGCACGGATGGCGGCATAACGCGCGCCCAACCCCCGATCAGGCAGTGGCGGCGGCTCCACGAGACCTGCGCCGCGTCGCACCCCACAACCCGACACCGATCCCGACGACAGCGCCGCCGAGACCGATGTACTTCTGCGACGGCCTCATCTCATGATGAACACCCATGCCGCCCAACAGATCCGCCGCATCGGCACCGCCCGAGGCCAGGAACCAACCGCGGGTGTCCCGACCACGCAGCGCCGCCGCGGCGAGCAGCCCGCCGATCAGCGCATCGCGGTAGCCCATCGAGTGCAGCAGCAACCACGTGGATCCCGTCGGCTTCTCGGGGTCACCCCAGAGCCGATTCGCCCGAGCCGGGGCGACTAGGAACGACACCCCCGACGCCAGACGAATACCACCGACGACGAGCCCAACACGGTCGATCGACATGGTTCGCAGCGTAGGGCGTCACGCCGCCGCGTGCGGGCACGTTGCTCCGGCCGTGTCCGTCCGTACCCGCGCTCAGCACGATCTACCAGCTCCAGCGTTTCACCGCGTAGGTGCGCCGCGCCGGCGACGCGGCCCGAACCACACTGCGGCGGTGTGCGCGGTGGTCGCGGCTACTTGTCGGACCGTTGCGCCAGACTCCCGGCATGAGCCGCCGTAACCGCCAGAAGCGCACCGCCAAGCACCACGACCGCCGCCGCACATCGCCCCGGCGAGAACGCGGAGGCACCGATCCCGGGTACGACCGGGCCGCCATCCTCGACCACCTCACCGCTGCGCTGCACAACTACGCGCACTGCCCCGTCCACGACGCGGACTTCCACGCCGCCGAGCTACTGAACGAATTCCCCAGTCGAGCAAATGATCTCGACATTGCCGCCGAAGCGGCGCTGACCGACGCGATCGCCGTCGCGTGGCGGGTGGGTTGGTCACCCAACGATCTGCACGAGTTCGCCCGCCGCCGCCTCGACACGTCAGCGGCCGGGTATGTGGCCGAGGCCGTCGTGCGCGAGTCCCGGCAGTATCCCGTCTCCACCCTGCACCCGCGGTGGCGCGCCGAACTCGCCGCGTTGCCCGCGACAGTCGTGCCCGGCGCTTGGCAGCTACGGGACTGGGCGAACCGCAATGCCGTCGACCACCACGCGGCGTTGACCGTCGTACTCAACGTGCTTGGGTTCTTGGGAACTCTCCCGAAACTCCAGCCATTGCAGCCGTTGCCCGGCGAGAACCAGCATTCGGCGGTCGAGCCGAATACGGCCGACGCCAAAGCGCTCAGCCGGGTGCGCGCGCTGCTGGCCAAGGCTGAGGCCACCAACTTTCCTGAAGAAGCCGAAACCCTGTCAGCCAAGGCGCAAGAACTGATGAGCAGATACTCACTGCACCACGCGATCCGAGACCACGAACGCGGCCGCGCAGCCGAGGCCACCGCTCGTCGAATCTGGATCGACAATCCCTACGTCATCGCCAAGTCAGCATTGGTGCAGGCCGTGGCGACCGCCAACCGGTGTCGCATCGTGTGCGCGGAGAAGGTCGGATTCGTCGCCGTCATCGGTGCCGACTGCGATCTGGAATTCGTTGAGCTGCTTTCTACTTCGCTCTTGGTCCAGGCCAACCGCGCGATGCTGGCGGTGGGCCGCACGACCACCGGCACGCAAGCCCGGACCCGCTCGTTTCGCCAGTCATTTCTCCTCGCGTACGCCGCACGCATCGGTGAACGCCTCACCGCCACCTCCACGACGGCGGCCACCGAACTAGACTTCGACAGGCTCCTTCCCGTCTTGGCAGCACGCAGCCAGGCAACCGATGACCTCACCGACAAGCTCTTCCCATCGACGATCCCCCGCGTGATGGCGGCGTCCGACGGTGCCGGATGGTCAGCCGGGCGAATCGCCGCCGACCTTGCCCAGCTGGATGTGCGCCGCCCAATCGCGGGGTGAGCGGTGCTCGGCCCGACGGGTCGCGCTACCAAGGACTCTTCGCGTAATCCTTCAAGAAGCACCCGTAGAGGTCCTCGCCCAATTCCCCGCGCACAATCGGGTCATACACGCGCGCGGCACCATCCACCAGATCCAGCGGCGCGTGGAAGCCTTCCTCGGCCAGCCGCAGCTTGGTCGGATGCGGGCGTTCGTCGGTGATCCAGCCGGTATCGACGGCGGTCATGAGAATGCCGTCCTGCTCCAGCATCTCCCCCGCGCTCGTGCGGGTCAGCATGTTCAGCGCGGCCTTGGCCATGTTGGTGTGCGGATGCCCGGGCCCCTTGTAGCCGCGGCTGAACTGGCCTTCCATCGCCGACACGTTCACCACGTACTTGCGCCGCGCGGACGAGGCGGCCATCGCCGGACGCAACCGGCTCACCAGAATGAACGGCGCCGTCTGGTTGCACAGCTGCACCTCGAGGAGCTCCATCGCGTCAACCTCGTGCACCCGCTGGGTCCAGCTGTTGATCGACGCGGTATCCGGCAGCAGCCCACCCGCGTCGATCGCGAGGCCGGCGGCAATCCGCTCCGGCGACGCGCTACGAGCTTGCAGCGCAAGCGAAGTCAGGGCGTGCGCCGTCGGGTGCTCACCGAGACTGCCGGCCAGGGCATGCGGGTGCGCGTCGCTGACATGGTCGAAGGTGATGACGTCCACCAACTCCGGCGGCGGGGTGCGCTCGGCCTCCACCAGCGCGGCATACGAGCCCGGTGGGCGGCGCACCGTCTGCGCCGCATTGTTGATCAGAATGTCCAGCGGCCCCTGTGCCGCCACCTCGTCAGCCAACGCGACCACCTGGGCCGGATCCCGCAGGTCGATCCCGACAACGCGCAGCCGGTGCAACCAGTCGGCGCTGTCCTCCATCGCGGCGAAACGGCGCACCGCGTCGTTGGGGAACCGGGTGGTGATCGTGGTGTGCGCGCCGTCGCGCAACAGCCGCAGCGCGATGTACATGCCGATCTTGGCGCGCCCACCCGTGAGCAGCGCGGTGCGACCGGTCAGGTCGGTGCGGGCGTCGCGCTTGGCCCGGTTGAACGCAGCGCAGTCGGGACACAGCTGGTGGTAGAAGGCGTCGACCACCGTGAAGTGGTTCTTGCAGATGTAGCAGTGCTGTGAGCGCAGCAGCGTGCCCGCCGTGGCCCCGACCGCGGTGGACACCAGGGGCAGCCCCTGCGTCTCGTCGTCGATGCGTCCCGGCGCACCGGTGGCGGTCGCGGCGATGACGGCGCGATCAGCGGCCGCGATCTTGTCGCGTGCGGCGGCCCGGCGCTCCTTCTTCAGCTCCTTGAACATCTTCGCGGTGGCCTGGCGGACAGCAATGGCGTCGGGGTGCTCGGGGGGCAGCGCGCTCACCTCAGCCAGCACCTTCAGGCAGGTGCTGAGCTGGTCAGGGTCGATCGCGGTCACCGTCGAAGGGTACGGGGACGGGGCCGCGGCAGGCCAATTAGCGAACCGGCTCGCTCGATTCTTGGATCGATGTCGGTGCCTGCTCGTACGGTGGCCTTTATGAGCGAAGACACGACTCCCGAGCTTGGCGTGTTGGCTGTCGAGGCCCTCGACCTGCTCACCGCCGCCGTCCGTGACGTTCCCGCCGAGCGCTGGAACGATCCGTCGATCCTGCAGGACTGGACGGTGCGCGAGTTGGTGGCCCACGCGACCGGCAGTGCCACCCGAATCATCGTGCTCGCCGAAGACGGCGAGCTCTGGGACGGACCGTCCGAACCGTCGGACTGGATGTACGGCAACCCCGCCGATCAGTTGAGCGCGTTGGCAATTCGGCTTCGTGACGCGCTACCCACCGCAGATCTCGATGCCCCGCGCAAGTCCCCGCAAGGCGAGGTTCCGCTGCGCCGGGCGCTGATGTTCCCGATTGCCGATCTGGCGCTGCACACCTGGGATCTGCGCCAGTCGCTCGGCGAGTCGATCGAGCTGCCCGACGACCTACTCACCCTGTCCGAGGGGCTGGTCCAGTCGGTGCCGGCACAGATGCTCCGGCGCCCGGGTGCCTTCGGTCCGGAGCAGCCCGCGCCGGCGGGTGCGTCACGCACCACCAAGCTGATGGCATTCCTCGGCAGGACCGTCAGCCCCAGTGCGTAAGGCCGCCCCGTCGATGACAGGGGCGTTCGGCTTCGAGCGAACTACTTGCCGCCGATCTCTACCCGAGATCGAATCGTCCGGCACGCAACCGGTCTAGAGCGCGCGAGTCCCGCAATTCCGCCCGATCCTCTGGATGCCGCCAGTAGTGCCGCACCATCCAGTAGAGCGGTACGCCGGTCGGCACGTACATGTTCAGCGCTCCGATCACCGCTTCCCCGCCATCCCGGAAGCACAGCACCACTGATCGACCGGTTCTGTTGCCGTTCTTCGTGTCCGAATGGTCCCTGACATCGACAATGTCATCCCATTCCACTTCGCGGGTTTTGAGTACATCGGCGATCTCGATCGCCGATGGCGTGAATCTCAAATAGCCGACTCCCTCACGCCGCACTCCGAGGATCAGCGCACCGATCGCGATCACCGCAGCTGTTACGAACAGCACGGGTGAGAAGACCTGCATCCCTCGCGACATGGGAATGTCGATCGCACCTTGTGGGACGAACACTGCGAAAAGGATGGCCGACGGGGCCAGTACCGCCATCCCGGTGAAGTACAGCATGCTGAACCGCTTGTCGGGCAACACCGTGAAGCCTGTCGCGTCTCCCGACGTTCGCAGCTGCGTCTTGCCTGTCGCCGCCAGTGCTAGCGCCGCCATCATCAATACGGGAAACGTGACGATTCCGAGCACCAGCACCGTCGTCAAGAGATTGCCGCGCAACCCGGCGAGGATTCCACGGACAAGAAAGTAGACCAACCCCGCAAGTACAACGATGCCCGCGACGACCAGGCGCGCACCAGCCTTCGACCAATTCGCAGGCTCGGGCAAGTTCAGTATGGACACACGACCTCCCCGACGAACTTACCCATTTCTGCGCCGCCGAATGCCCCGATGCCGCCACCGATCACGGCGAAGAGCGGAACGCCCACCGGCGCAAAGGGACCCGTTGCGAGGCCCAGCGCCGCGCCAGCTTCCGCCATCCCCAGCCGCCACCGCCACCAGCGACGCCGGACACAAGAGCAACGCACCGCTCCTTCGGCGTATCCGCCATCATCATGTCGAACACCGTGGTTGCCGCCGCGAGTGCCGGGCCACCGTATTTCATTGTCTTGCCAACATTTTCGAGAGATTCCGCTGTCACCATCGGCAATGACCCGCCTCGCGCGATGTGCTTCTCCAAGCCCGACATCCCCGCACCTGTCGCCATCGACATTCTGTCAATCAAATCGACAGGTACCTGACTGTGTCGTCCGTCCGCCGTGGTGAATCCAGCATTCCTACATCCCGTGGAATCCATGGACATAAGTAGGTTTGAATTGTCCGCATAGGTTATCGACGTGTAGTCGACATCGTTGGTCAGATCGTGCCAAGAGCTCGTCCTTGCCACAAACTTGCCGTTCTTGTCGAATTCCTCGATCTGGTAAAAGCTCTGCTTGGTCGGCCACTCGAACGGGTCCATACGCGTCTTGACCGACTTGCTCCCGTCTTGTTTGATCACCGTCGTCACCGCCTCGCCGTTCTCGTTCGTCGACTCGATCACCTCGCGAACCTTCTGCTGTTCATCGGCGGCTCTGATCGCCTCCTGGCTCACCATGCCGACAGGCGTCGTCGGGTCCGGTACCTGGTCTGGCGGCCGCTGCGCTGTCGGGAGCATCAGTCCACCGATATCAGTCGCTGGCCCGGCCTCCACGAACCCGAATTTGTTGCCAGCTGCCACCACCGCGTTCGCTGTTGAGTCGTCAGCGTCGCCGACGGCGATGAGCATGCGTTGATGACCCCTTGCTCCTCTTGCGCCCGTGCCTTCAGCTTGGCCAGCTCATCTTCGGACGTCATCACAGGGTCGATCAGCACGACCCACTGATCAGTCACATTCAGCGGCCCGGCATCAACTTCATCGGCCTTCGCCAGCAACGTCCTGCGCGCGCTACCGATTGACTCCGCGCCACCGCTCAACGCCGACGCCACGGCAGCCGCATAATCGGAGAACTTCGAAGCATCACGGTCGGCACGGGTAAACATCGCAGCAGCCGCATCGTGCGCCCGGCCCGACCATGACTTCATCTCTGGCATCTCTTGGCAAGCTTGGTTGATTTTCTTCACTGCGCCCGAGACATTTCCTGCAGCCGAATTGATTGCGGCTGCAGACGTGATCAACGAGTCTGGATTCCAGGCCATGAGCGTGGTACGAGACGGCAGCATCCGCTAGAACAATCCGTCGAAATTGCCCGCGAGCGCGTCGTCGGCCACTTCGTATTTATCGCCCGCACCACGAACCGCTTGCCCCATCTTGGCAACACTGTCGGCGAGCTTGGCAGCCACCTGGGACAAGTGCTCACCCACGGTTCGGGCGGCCCACTGAGTAGTTGAACCCGCAAGTCCGTCGGCCGCAGAAGTTGTCTTTCCAGCGACGTCTGCGGACGAAATCGTGGTACTCGCACCGTCTGCCTGCGCAGCCAAGGCTCGCAGAATCTCAGGATCGACCAGCAACATCATCTACCTCCCCCGTACATGCGTCGAAGTTCATTATCGCGTATCGCGTTAATGGCAGTCCGCACCAATATTCATTCGGATCGCGCTACGGCTTGGCATCGCCGACGTTGCATTGATACGCAGTCGGCCTTAGACGTGTCGTCTCCTGAGTCGACACGCCGAGATGGACCACGCCGACTGCCGCGCTCGAGGTACGAAGCCCGGACAACTGCCTGACGCAGACAAGCAGTTTGAGCTGGCTGGCGCGGTCCACTACGACCGCTGTTCGCCGGCACTAGGGCCTCCCCGGCGCATAGGTGCGTAAGGCCGCCCCGTCGATGACAGGGGCGGCCTCAGCGGGGACAGAAAGTCTCAGCGGTGGTTGTGCTGGTGGTGGTGATGCACCGGGCTGCCCGGCTGCGGGGCGTTCTGCTGGTGCGGGAACGCGTGGTGCGTACCGACGGGGCTGCTGGCTGTCGTAACGTCGGCGTGCGCGGTGGCGGCACCGAGGAAGATGACGGCCGGCGCGGCGGCGAGGGCGAATCCGGCGGCGATGCGGCGGGTGATGTTCATGTCGACTCCTTTGGCGGATAAGGCTTTTCAAGTTCTTTCCGGTGTGTTCCGGTGTTGAACTAAGAATGCCGTCGACCGCCGTCGACCTGTATCCGCCGACCGGCCCCTGCGCCGGGTGAAAGTCCTGTCCCCCGATCGGGGGATACGGCAGGAACGACGAGGCCCCCATACCCGACACGATCGGCTGACGTCGGGTACGTGGCGCGTGGGCCCTGCGCCGAACGTGACGACGCCTACTGCGCCGACACGCCGCGACAGACCACGCCAAGCGCCACGCTCGACGTAGCACGCCAGAGCAACCACCTGCCCCAGACGAGCCCGGTGCCGCCCGTTACGTGCGCCGGTACGCCCGGCACCAGCACCGGGCTCCCGTCACGAGGTGACTGCGCAGTTCAGCTCGGCAGCCGGCTCAGCCACTCCTCGTCGTTGACGACCTGTCCATCGATGACGACAAGCGGCACGCCCGGCTCCGGGAACTCGTGCAGGAGCTTGAGGTTGTTGGCGGCGATGATTTTGGAGTCGTAGCCGACGGGCAAGCCGAGCCGGATCAGGTCCTGCGCCGACTGCGGGGCGCCCGCGCGGCCCGCCAGCTCGGCCAACTGGTCGTTGCTCAGGTCCGTCTCGCCGCCTTCACGCGGCTGGTTCTCCGTCGCGAAAATCTGCTGGATGAAGCGCCACGCGACATCACTCGACTTCGACTCGCCGGCCGCGACGAAGGCCGCGTAGATCGCACGCTGGTCGTATGTGCCACTGGCCGAATACTTTTCGAGGAAGTTCACGAACCGCACGTTCACCCGCAGCGCGCCGTTGTCGATGCGCCGCCCCAGCTCCTCGCCGTCGGACCGGATCAGCTTGCCGCTGAACGGGCAGATGGGGTCGAGGTAGAGGTCGATCTGTCCGAGCGCGTGCGGGTCACCGATGGAGATGACGTCCCCGGCGGGTGCGGCCGCGGCAGCGTGCGCCTGGCCGGCGATCGGTCCGCCCATGAGTAGTCCGATCAGCAGCCCGACAACGACACCGAGGACACCTCGCCAGTTCACGTTCACGCCTCCATCATGGCGCAACGTCGCAACCCGCCGCCGCTAAATCCCGAGGCGCCCCGACAACCGGTTCAGCCGGTCCGCGCTCGCGTCGTCGAGACCGATGAACCGCACCGTCTTCCCGCGCGACGCGTACTTCGTCCGGATCGCATCCAGCGTCGCGACCGACGAGGCGTCCCACACCGCGGTGCCCGACAAGTCCACGACGACGTCGGCGGGATCACCCGCGTAGTCGAACTGATGAATCAGGTCATTGCTCGATACGAAAAACAGGTCGCCGCTCACCCGGTACGTCCCCGGTTCCACCGCGGACACCGTGGTGAAATGCGCGACCCGGCGGGCGAACGCCACCATCGCGGCAAGCACCCCGAGCGCGACGCCGATCGCCAGGTTTCCGGTGGCGACCGTCGCGCACACCGTGATGACCATCACCAGAGTTTCACTGCGCGGCAACACTTTCAGCGTCCGCGGCGCCACGCTGTGCCAGTCGAAGGTGGCGACGGACACCACGATCATCACCGCGACAAGCGCCGCCATCGGGATCCGCCCGACCAGGTCCCCGAGCGCCAGCACGAGGATCAGGACGAACACCCCGGTCAGCAGCGTCGAGAGCCGGGTCCGGGCGCCGGCGATCTTGACGTTCATCATCGTCTGCCCCACCACCGCGCAACCACCCATGCCGCCGAACAGCGCGGTCACCACGTTGGCCACGCCCTGTCCGCACGCCTCGCGGGTCTTGCTCGACGGAGTGTCGGTGATGTCGTCGACGAGCTTGGCCGTCATCAGCGATTCCAGCAGCCCGACCAGCGCTGCGCCCAACGCATACGGCGCGATGATCTGCAGCGTGTGCACGGTGAACGGAATGTCCGGAATGCCGGGCAGCGGCAGCGAATCCGGCAGGGCCCCTTGATCTCCCACGTTGGGCACGTGCCAGCCGAAGGCCACGACGGCCACGGTCAGCACCAGCACCACGACCAGCGGTGGCGGCACCGCGGTGGTCAGCTTGGGCAGCAGCACCATGATCGCGATGCCCGCCGCGGTCAGCGGATACACCAGCCATGGCACGTCGATCAGATGCCGGAGCTGGGCGACGAACACCAGGATCGCGAGTGCGTTGACGAAGCCGACCATGACGCTGCGCGGGATGAACCGCATCAGCTTGGCGACTCCGAGGAACGCCAGCAGCATCTGGATCACCCCGGCCAACGCGATGGTGGCCACCAGATACCCGACACCGTGCTCGTGGGCCACCGGCGCCACGACCAGTGCCACCGCCGCCGTCGCGGCCGACACCATGGCCGGGCGTCCCCCGGCGAACGCGATGGTGATGGCCATGGTCACCGACGAGAACAGCCCGACGCGGGGATCGACGCCCGCGATGACGGAGAAGGCGATGGCCTCCGGGATCAGCGCCAGCCCGACGACCAGCCCGGCCAGCACCTCGGTGCGCAGCACGGCGGGTGACAGCAGGGACGGCCGCTCGGGACGGGATGCGGGCGCGCGGAACCCAGGCAGGGTGATGCTCATCGAATCTCCTTGGCGGGAAGCCAGTTTGGTCAGGCGGCCGGGCGATGACCGAGGAAGTCCAGGATGTCGCGGCGGCGCCGCTGGTAGGACTCCTCGAATTGCGCCTCGGGGGCGCGGGGTTGCTCGATGGTGATGACGTCGGCGACGGTGGCGGGCCGGTGGCTGAGCAGGACGACCCGGTCGGCCAGCAGCAGCGCCTCGTCGACATCATGGGTGACGAACAGCAGCGTCATCTTATGTTGCTCCCACACCGACATCAGCAACTGCTGCATCTCCAGCCGTGTCTGCGCATCCAGGGCGCCGAACGGCTCGTCCATCAACATCACCCGCGGCTTGCAGGCCAGCGTGCGGGCAAGCTGCACCCGCTGCCGCATGC
This sequence comes from Mycobacterium sp. SMC-16, assembly GCF_046250085.1. NCBI lineage: Bacteria > Bacillati > Actinomycetota > Actinomycetes > Mycobacteriales > Mycobacteriaceae > Mycobacterium > Mycobacterium sp. SMC-16. The sequence continues at coordinate 1,461,331 of NZ_CP176427.1, read as the reverse complement.
CGCCCGAGAGCTGGCTCGGCAGGTGGTCCAGGTAGGCCCCGAGCCCGACCTGCTCGAGCCGCGCCGTCGCCGTCTCCTTGAGCTCCTTGCCGCGCACGCCACGGAGCTTGAGCGGGAACTCGACGTTCTTGCGCGCGCTGCGCCACGGGAACAGCGCGTCTTCCTGAAACACCATGGCGCACTGGGCCGCATTGCCGGTGACCGGTGCACCGTCCACCGTGGCGGTGCCACCCATGGGCTTGAGCAGCCCGGCCAGCGCCCGCAGGATGGTCGACTTGCCGCAGCCGGACGGCCCGAGGAAGACGACCACTTCGCCGCCCTCGATGGCCAGGCTGATGTTGGCCGCGACCACACCGTTGAAGCCCAGTTGCAGCTGCTGCAGATCGACAGCGCCGGCGCTCATCGGGCGGCCCTCGGCAGCCAGCGGTTGACCCGCCGTCCGACCCGCTCCACCAGCCACGCGGTCCCAAGTCCCAGCGCTCCGATGGAGATCATGCCGACCACCACACCGGCGTAGTCGAGCAACCCGTAGGCCTGCCAGGTGTAATACCCGATGCCGTACTGGCCCGAAATCATCTCCGCGCTGACCACGCAGATCCAGGCCACGCCCATCGCGACCGAGAGTCCGGCGAAAATCCCCGGCAGCGCACCCGGGATGATCACGTGGAGCAACAACGACATTCGCCCGGCACCCATGGTCTGCGCGGCTTCCTCCCACACCTTCGGCATCGAGTCCATGGCGTGAATGGTGCTGACCACCACCGGGAAGAACGCGGCGAAGAACGTGATGAACACGATGCCCTGCTCGCTGGACGGGAACAGCAGGATGGTGAGCGGCACCAACGCAATCGCCGGGATGGGCCTGATCAGTTCGATGAACGGCCGCAACGTCATTCGCGCGATCTCCGACCGACCGATCAGCACGCCCAGCCCGATGCCGACCACCGCGGCCAGGCTGAAGCCCAGCAGGATGCGTTGCAGGCTCGCCAGTAGGTCGTCGTAGAAGCCGCTCGAGCTGGCCCGCGTCAGCAGCGTGTGGAACACGGCCTCCGGGGCCGGCATCCGGTTGAAACGCAGCCAGGCGACGACGTTGTGGGCGGTCAGCAGATGCCACAGCGTCAGGAAGACGGCGATCGGGATCAGCGGCAGCAGTAGCGCCGGGACCCGCCGCGCGGCGGACGTCGACAGCAGAGCAGTCATCTTGTGCCGCATCGGTTTTCCGGTCCGGTTCGCCGGCGACCACAGGCGAGGGACGGCCAACGTGGGTCTGGTCATGAGCTCGGTCATGCGTTTCCTTTCTCTCCTGATGGTGTGATCAGCCCGCGGTGCGGGATTGGCCGATGGCGGCGGTGTAGCCGATGGCGGCTGCTTGTGGGTGAGTGGTCCGGTAGGTGTCCGCACCGGCGGCGGTGGCGAACGGCTTGTACCGCTGAGTTGGCGGGGCATCCGGATCGTCGAGCCAGACAGCGTGATCGCCGAAGATGCGCAGTCCGGTCAAGGTGTCGGGCACGTAGGCGGCGCGGACGTGCGGTGTCGCGGCCAGGCGGCGCAGCAGGCAGCTCGGCGTCGCGGAGACCGCGGTGTCGGTGCCGGACACCCACACTTCGGAGGCCTGCGCCGCGTCGTTGACCGGCAGTCCGCACACCTCATCGACACCGGCGAGCGTCATCGGATTGGCCACACTGGCCTGCCGCTGCGCGTAGTCGGGTCCGAACAACTGCCGCAGGTATCCGTCGTTGACGAATCTGGCGACGTCGAAATCCTTTGTCACCGCGCCGCGTCCGACCAGGTAGGCCTTGATCGGTTTGAAGGCGGCGAGCACCTGGTCCTTGAGTGTCATGTCGAAACTCACGAAGCCGTTGGGGCCGTTGTACAGATAGATCACCTCGGGTTCGATCCCGGTCAGCGCACTGACCCGCAGAGCCGACTTGAGCGGATGCGCGACGATCTCGTCGGTGGTGCTCTTCATCGCCCGCAGGAACGCCGCCATCACCTCGGGATGGCCGTCGACGAACTGCCGGCGCGCGACGACGCCGTGGAAGGTGGGCACGTTGTTGTCACCACCGTCGTAGAGCAGCCGTCCTTGGTTGCGGTAGATCACCAGTTGCGGCCATGGCACGAATTGCGCGAGGGCGTCGACCTGACCGCCGTCGATGGACGACGCACCGACCGACGGGTCCTGGTTGACGACGTGCAGTGAGTCCTTGCTGATGCCAATGGTTTTCACCGCAGTCGACAACATGCCGTCGCCGGCCGATCCGAGGCTGGTGGACACCTTCTTACCGCTCAGGTCGGCGAGGGTGCGCGCCGACGAGTCCGGCCGCACCACCACCTGGTTCAGCGAGCCGCGCAGGTTGTAGCCGGTGGTCGCGACCAATTCCGTTGCCGCGTCATCGTATTTGCGGGTCTTGGAGCCGTTGGTCAGCAGCGGGTAGTCGCCCATCGATCCGATGTCGACGTGGGTGGCGATCATCTGCGCCGTCAGCGGCGCACCGGACGCGAAGTCCTGCCACACCACCCGGTACTTCGTGTTGGTGGCCGCGCCCAGTTCTTTGAGCTGGTTCTCGAAGTCGCCACGATCGCGCAGAAGCGTGCCGGCGTTGACGGTGTTGATGGTCTTGGATTGGTAGCCGACGTTGACGACGACGGTGGGTTCCGACAGCAGGCCGCACCCTGTCAGCAGTTGGGCTCCACCAACCGTGAGTGCGGTCAGCAGAGCAACCGAGCGGGCCTGCCACGGGCTGCCAGTGCGCTGTTGCTTGTCCATGTCCACAAGGGTCAACCGTTTCTGTTACCTCGCTGTCATCTGAGGTTGCGCGGTAGTTACGCCATCTGCGACGGTGGAAACCGCAGGTCAGAGGCCTATTCGACCGGATTGCGCCGCGCCGCGGATACCGTGAATTAACACTCTGTTACGCCACCTCGGGCGCCCTGGCACGACACAGAGTTTTCGGAAAGTCTTGTAGCCATGGACATTTCGAGCGTGACGGCCGCGCGTACCCCGATCGAGCCCGATTACCGGTTCACCCTCGCCAATGAGCGCACGTTCCTGGCGTGGCAGCGCACGTCGCTCGGTCTGATGGCCGCCGCGGTGGCGGTCGTCCAGTTCATGCCGGAGCTGGCCATCCCGGGCCTGCGGCACGTCCTGGGCGTCGGCGTCGGCGTCATGGCCGTGTTGACGGCGGTCGCGGGACTGCGGCGCTGGAGCCAGGTGGATCGGGCCATCCGCAACGAGGAGCCGCTGCCGCAAGCCTCGGCTCCTACCTTCCTGACCACCGGCCTGGCGCTGATCGGACTGATCACCGTCGTCCTGGCGCTCAGCGCCACAGTGCGATGACGGTCGCCCAGGATCGCGGACTGCAGGCCGAACGCACGGCCCTGGCCTGGAACCGGACAGCGCTGGCAATCGCGACCTCGGGAGTTCTGGTGTTGCTGCGCAACGTTGATACCTTCCGCGGTGGTCACAACGCGACGCGGATCGCCCTCGTGGCCGCCGTCGCGGTGCTTGCCGCCGTGGTGTGCCGGATCGGGGTGAGCCGGCGTCGACAGTTGGCGCAAGGGCACTACTCCGGTATGCGGTACCTGCCGGCTGTTGGCCTCGCGGTGATCGCCGAAGGTGTGCTGGTGCTGATCTATCTCATGCCGCTCGGCTGATTCGTCACACGTCGAGGAAACGAATGTCCTTGGCGTTGCGCACGATAAAGCCCCGGCGGGCTTCGACATCCTCGCCCATCAGGATCGAGAACAGTTCGTCGGCGGCCGCGGCGTCGTCGAGCGTGACCTGACGCAGGACGCGGACGGACGGATCCATCGTGGTCTCCCACAGTTCTTTGGCGTCCATCTCACCCAGACCCTTGTAGCGCTGGATGCCGTCATCCTTGTTGATCTTCTTCCCCGCCTTGAGCCCCGCGTCCAGGAGCGCGTCACGGTGCCGGTCGGAGTAGGCGAATTCCGGTTCGCTGCGTTGCCATTTCAGCTTGTACAGCGGCGGCTGGGCCAGGAACACATGACCATGCTCGATGAGTGGTCGCATGAAGCGGAACAACAAGGTGAGCAGCAGCGTCGAGATGTGCTGGCCGTCGACGTCGGCGTCGGCCATCAACACGATCTTGTGATACCGCAGCTTCGACAGGTCGAACTCGTCATGGATACCCGTACCGAGCGCCGTGATGATGGCCTGCACCTCGGTGTTCTTCAATACCCGGTCGATGCGCGCCTTTTCGACGTTGATGATCTTGCCGCGCAGCGGCAGGATCGCCTGGAACATCGAGTCCCGGCCACTCTTGGCCGAGCCACCGGCCGAATCACCCTCCACCACATACAGTTCCGACTTCGTCGGATCGGTGGAACGGCAGTCCGCCAGCTTGCCCGGCAGACCACCGATGTCGGTGGCGCTCTTGCGACGCACCAACTCCCGCGCCTTACGCGCCGCGACACAAGCCTGCGCCGACGACGCCACCTTGGTGACGATGACCTTCGCCTCCGCCGGATTCGCCTCGAACCAGTGCGTCAGCTCCTCGTGGCACACCTTCTGCACGAACGAGCGGATGGCCGCGTTGCCGAGCTTGGTCTTGGTCTGCCCTTCGAATTGCGGTTCGGCGACCTTGACGGAGATGATGGCGGCGAGGCCTTCCCGGATGTCGTCACCGGTGAGGTTGGGGTCTTTGTCCTTGAGCAGTTTCTTGTCTTTGGCGTACCTGTTCACCACGTTCGTCAGCGCCGCGCGGAAGCCCTCCTCGTGCGTGCCACCCTCGTGGGTGTTGATGGTGTTGGCGAAGGTGTGCACTGACTCCGAGTAACCGGCGTTCCACTGCATGGCGATCTCGACCTCGTGGCCGTCCCCCGCGCCGTCGAACGCGATGATGCTCGGCTGAATGGCGCTCTTGGTCCGGTTGATGTGGCGGACGTAGTCGATCAGCCCGCCGGGGTGGTGGAAGACACGGGTCTCCGGGGCGGGCACCCGCCGGTCGGTCAGCGACAGCACGAGCCCCTTGTTCAGGAACGCCATCTCCTGCAGGCGGCGGGCAATGGTCTCGGCGTTGTACTCGGTGGTCTCGAAGATGTCTGGGTCCGACCAGAATCGGACAGTGGTGCCGGTGCGGGTCGACGGCTCACCCTTCTGCAGGGTGCCGGGCTCCGAGCGGTCGTAGTGCTGAAACCATTCGTACCCGTCCCGGTTGATGCACACCTCGAGCCGTGTCGACAACGCGTTGACCACCGAGACCCCGACGCCGTGCAGCCCGCCGGACACCTGATAGGAGTCGCCGTCGAACTTGCCGCCGGCATGCAGTTGGGTCATCACGACGTCGACGGTGGGAATCCCGGTGGCGTGCATGGCAACCGGGACGCCGCGGCCGTCGTCGCTGACCTCGACGCCGCCATCGTCGAGCAGCGTGACATCGACGCGGCTGGCGTGGCCGGCCATGGCTTCGTCGACGCCGTTGTCGACCACCTCCCACACCATGTGATGCAGGCCGCGCTCGCTGGTCGACCCGATGTACATACCGGGGCGTTTCCGGACGACGTCGAGCCCTTCGAGAATCGTGATCGATTGGGCGCCATAGCTGGACACGGCTGCACTCCTTCGACAGTCGAGTACGGCCCCTGACGTGCAGGGGCCGTACTCCGCTGGTGTTACTGGTTGCGTTCGGGGACGAAATCGATGGGCGCCCCGGCCGGGATGAGTTGTTCGGTCTCCACGCTGGCTTCGAATTCCTGGATGAACCGGTAGGCGTGTTGCATGACCCACCACCGCACCCAGGTCTGGTTGACGGCCTCGCGTTCCTTCGGGTCCTCGAGGAGGTTGGTGATGCGGGCGAAGCCCAAAGGGATCTCCGGGTCGTGGAAGTGCTGCTGCCGCTTGAAGTTGATCTTGAACTGCGACCACTTCACCGCGTGCAGCTCCTCGTTGAGCCAGACCATGCAGCCGTCGCGCTTGGATTCCTCTGCCCCGCCGAAGAATTCGCGCTGATCGATGCCGTCGATGATGCGGTCGTCGGGTACGTCGCAACCCACCCAGCGCAGCAGCGTCGGGAACATGTCGGTGACGTGCACCATCTCGTTGCTCTCCCGCACCGGCACATGACCGGGCCACCGGATGAGGCACGGTGTCCGGATGCCGCCCTCGGCCGAGCTGAAGTAGGAGCCGTCGAAGAAGCCCGCGGTACCCCGGCCGGCCAGGTGATCCTCTGCGCCGTTGTCGCCGGCCATGATCACGATGGTGTTGTCCTCGATGCCCAGCTCTTTGAGGTAGTCCAGGATGCTGCCGAAGTCGTGGTCGAGCATCAGCAGCGAGTCGCCCCAGTTGCCGTTGGTGCTCTTGCCCTTGAACTCCGGGCGGACCTCCATCGGGAAGTGCATCAGCGAGTGGTTGTGATACAGGTAGAACGGCTTGCCCGCATCGACGCTGCGCGTCATGAAAGCCTTTGCCCGGCGATCGTATTCGCCGTCGACCTCGCCCTTGAGCTTGACCGTCAGCTGCTGGTCGGTGGTCGTGACGCCACCTTCCTTGGTGCCGTCGTACATGTAGGAGTAGCCGTCGCGCTCGGCTTTGTACCAGGGGTCGTCGGGCCACAGGCACTCGTCGTAGGTGCGGGCCGGTCCGTACCATTCGTCGAAGCCGTGATCAGTCGGCCAGCGGCCGTCCTCCGCACCGATGTGCCACTTACCGAAACAGGCTGTGGCATAACCGGCTTCGGACAGGATGTCGCCCATGGTGCGTTCCCACGCCACGATGCCGCCGCCGTTGCCGCCGAGCGCGATGGTGTGGTTGCCGGACCGGATCGGGTACCGGCCCGTCATCAATGCCGAACGGGTGGGCGTGCACTGTGGTTCGACGACGAAGTGCGACAGCTTGAGCGACTCGGCGGCGAAGGCGTCCATCCGGACCGTGTCGGCCCCGCGCAGGATGCCGCCGCCGTAGCAGCCGAGCTCCCCCATGCCGAGATTGTCGACGTGAAAATAGACGATGTTGGGTTGTTCGGGCATGGTTGTACTACCTCTCTGTCGATTGTGTTAATCGGTAAGGGGATTGGGTGATCGACTGCGGAAGTGCCGGCTACGGTGGCGGCGGCGCGGAGTCTCGTGCGGCGGTGGTGATCAACGAACAGCGGTCGCCGCGGTACCGCACGGTTTCAAGGTCGAAGGGGGTGCCGTCTTCGAGGTGGGTCAGCCGGTGCAGCAGCAGAAGCGGTGCGCCGGGACGGATTTGCAGGAGCTTGGCCGTGTCGGCGTCGGCCGAGACCGATTCGACGGTGATCTCGGCCCAGCCCAGGCGCATCCCGAGTTCGGTCTCGATCAGCGAGAAGACTTCCTGGTCGGCCAGATTGGCGTCGACCGGGATGGCCCCGATCCGCAACGACGTGGTGTCCAGGGACAGCGGCACCCCGCCCACCGACCGCAGTCGCTCGATGAAGAGTATCGGCGCGCCTTCGGCCACTTGGAGTTTCGCCGCGACGAACGGGGAGGCGACCGACTCACGTGCCGACATCACGGTGTTCTCCACCGGAAGTTGATGCCCGGCAAGCGATTCGGCGAGGCCTTCCAATCGGTCGATCCGCTGGCTGAGCTTCGCGCCCGTGACGAACGTCCCGGCGCCCTGCACCCGGGTGATCAATCCCTCGCCGCGCAGGAGTTCAAGCGCCTCGCGAATTGCGTTGCGGCTCACGCCCAATTCGGCGGCCAGTTCGTTCTCCGGCGGCGCAGCGGCCGCGCCGCGGCCAGGCCGCCGTACACGCCGTCGAGGATCTGGCCACGCAGCACGTCGCGCGCCCAGCGGGCTGCATCGGCGCGGGTGCCCGCGTACTCCCGGGCCGCAGGACGGGGAAAGTCCTTCGGCGGGATGTGCGGGCGGCGGGTCATGAACTCACTGTGCCACCGATGACCACAGGTGGCGATACGTAGCGTGTTACGCCACCCGATCGAAGGTAAAGCCCTAGGCCAGGGACTATGCGGCGGCGTTTAGAGGCCGCTTTCGCCACCTCAATCGGCGATGCAGCGGAAGCCGATGTGCGACGTCGCGCTGTCCTGCGACTGCGACGACCGCGCCGCCGGCCGGTACCGATGGCAGTATTCCGGCGCACACAGGTGCGAGCCGCCCTTGAGGGTCTGCATCACCGACGGGTCGCCACCGGGCGGCGGACAGCAACCGGACACCTCAGCGTGGGCCTGGTGTCGCGGCGTGTAGCGGGTGCGGGTCCACTCCCACACGTTGCCGATCATGTCGAACAGGCCAAAAGCGTTGGGCGGGAACGTGCCAACCGGCGAGGTACCGACCCAGCCGAGGGCGCCGTCGTTGCGATACGGGAATTGGCCCTGCCAGGTGTTGGCCATCAGCTGCCCGTCGGGCCGGACCTCGTCACCCCACGCGTACACCGTGGTCGCCCCGGCGCGGGCGGCATACTCCCATTGTTCCTCGGTCGGCAGCCGCCTCCCCGCCCAGGCGGCGTAGGCCGCGGCGTCGGGGTACGCGACCTGCACCACCGGATGGTCGAGCCGGTCCTCGATGGATGAGTCCGGTCCCTTCGGGTGCTTCCAACACGCCCCGGGCACCCACGTCCACCAGGCGCGCCAGTTCCGCAGGTCCACCGGGCCCGTCGTCGGTTGGAACACCAGCGCGCCGGGGACGAGGTCGTCGGCCGGGACGCCGGGGAACAGCGCCGGATCGAGTTCTTGCTCGGCGACCGTCACGTGCCCCGTCGCGGCCACGAAGTCGGCGAACTGGGCATTGGTGACCGGGTGCCGTTCGATCGAGAACGGCGCGACCGTCACCTCATGCACCGGCGCTTCCTCAGGGTAGAAGTCATGCGATCCCATGCGGTACGACCCGCCGGGGAGGGCGGTCAATTCCGTGAGCATCCCGACAGGTTAAGCAGCCGATGCGCGACGCGCCCGGCGAATTCCGCGCCTCGACACTCCCCCGATGCACCAGACTGGGCTCATGACCGACACCGCCGCGACCCGCGTCGCGGTCTTCCTGGACTTCGACAACATCGTCATCTCGCGCTACGACCAGGTCCACGGCCGCAACTCTTTTCAGAAAGACAAGGCCAAGGGACTCGATCCAGACCGATTGACGACGGCCACCGTCGACGTCGGCGCGGTCCTCGACTTCGCGTCGTCCTTCGGCACGCTGGTGCTCACTCGCGCGTACGCCGACTGGTCCGCCGAGGTCAACGCGGGCTACCAGCAGCAGCTCGTCGGCCGCGCCGTCGACCTCGTGCAGCTCTTCCCCGCCGCGGCCTACGGTAAGAACGGCGCCGACATCCGGCTGGCCGTCGACACCGTCGAAGACATGTTCCGGCTGCCCGACCTCACCCACGTCGTCATCGCGGCGGGCGATTCCGACTACATTCCGCTGGCTCAGCGCTGCAAGCGCCTCGGCCGGTATGTAGTCGGGATCGGCGTGGCGGGCTCGTCGAGCCGAGCACTCGCCGCGGCGTGCGACGAGTTCGTCACCTACGACGCGCTGCCCGGCGTCCCGGCGCTGGAAACCCCGTCCGCACCCGCGCCGCCGAAGCGCACCCGTCGCGCCGCCAAGACCGAGAACGACGAGCCTGAACCGCCAGACCCGCAGACTTCCGCCAGTGCCCTGCTGACCCGCGCGTTGCAGATCGGGCTGGAGAAGGACGACGTCGACTGGCTGCACAACTCCGCGGTCAAGGCACAGATGAAGCGGATGGATCCCTCGTTCAGCGAAAAAGCTTTGGGATTCAAGTCTTTCAGCGATTTCCTGCGCTCGCGAACCGACGTCGTCGAGTTGGACGAGAGCTCAACGACGCGAATGGTGCGGTTGCGCGCAACGACCGCGGACAACTGATCAACGCACCGGAAGACCAGCACCCGCCGCGCGGAAGTCATTGCGTCACGGCGATCAGTCGGTGCGCCTGCTGAAATGTGGATAGCACCGCGAGCGTCGACTCGGCGCCCTGATCGGGGTTGGCGCCGTCGGCGTGCAATCCGTTGAATCCGCCGCCGGTTGCCGGATCCCACATCACAGCTCCGACGTCGTTGACGCCCTGGAACCACGCCGCAGCAGCCCGCACGGTATTGGGCCAGATGGCACTGGCATCAACGCCCGCGGCTCGGGCGCAGGCATCGGCAAGCGCCGCCACTTCAACCGGCTGCTGATCGAAGCCTGGCCGCGCTTCCTCGGCCGCCCAGCCGCCGACAGGACACACCGACAGGCGCCCGTCAATGGTTTCGCAATCGATCAGCCACTCCAGAAGGTCCAGTCCGCGCTGGCATAGCGCCGAATCCCCGCGCGCATCGCCGGCGGCGATCATCGCCTCGGGTAGCAATGCGTTTGCGCATGTCAGGCGAGCCTCCGGCCACGGCCAATCCGAATCATCACCCGGCGCCGCAACACCTGTGGCGTAGTCGTCGATGAGCCGGTGCGCCTCAACATGGCCGGGATCGACCTTGAGCAACTCCGCGGCACCGAGTGCCGCGAATGCCATCGCCCGAGGCCGCGTGGAGCGACCACGAACAGAGCGCCCGAACTGCACCACCGACAGACTACGGACCAAACCGAGATCGCTGTGTGCGGCGGCCGTGCCCAAGCTCCACAGGCATCGACCCCAGCAGTCGTCGAAAGCGAAATCGTCAGCCCAGTGGCCGTTACGGTCCATCCGATTACGGCAGCCACCCGAGAATGATTGCGCGCCGTTCAGGAACTTCACCGCCAACTTGGCCAGCACGTGGACTTCGTCGCCGGCGTCCGGCTCACGGCTGGCCACTACCAGGACCCTGGCCATATCGTCGGTGCAGTAGCCACTCTCGCGGCGTGGTTCTACGCCACAGGCACACGCGAAAGTGCCCTGCCGATCGGTCATCGCAAGCAGGTGGTCGAACTTGGGGTACGGCACTACCCCAGCCACATCCGCTCCGGCCTTCTGCTCAGAATATGTTGTGCCACAGCTTGATACGATCTGGCGATGATCGGCCACGTCATCGACGGGGCCAACCGCCGGGCCTCGGCGGCCATCGAGCCGGCCAATCTGGGCTGGGTCAGTACTGCATGCAGAGCCGACCGCAACGCCTCGGGGTCGTCATGGCCCACCACGATCCCCGCCCCGGTGGACAGCAATTCAGTGGCGTGGGGGAAAGCCGTCGCGACCACCGGTCGGCCGCTGGCGATGGCGTCGACCAAGACGCCAGAGGTCGTCTGATCGGTGGAGTCGTACGGCAGCACCACCGCCGCGGCGGACAGCATGAGCTCGATCAGAGACGACCCGTTGCGGTAGCCGGCATCGAAATGCACGGAGTGCCCTACGCCGGCGCGCTGGACCCTCTCGGTACAGGCATCGCGGTAGGCCTCGCCGTCGGCCGCCAGCACCCGTGGATGGGTCTGGCCGGCAACGAGATAACGCGGCCGGCCATTGAGGCGGTGCAGTGAATCCATCGCATCAATGACCCGCTCGATGCCCTTGCCCGGCCCCAGCAGACCCCAGGTCAACAGCGTCGGTCGTCCACCACGACCGGGGCGCACGCCGCTGGGGAGGGTCGCCCCACGCGCGATCATGGTGACTTTCCGCTGATCGACGTCGAACCCGTGACGCAGTTGCGCCCTGGCGGCCTCGGACAGCACCACTACCTGGTCAGCATGCGTCATCACCGCCTCCAGCACGGAGCGCTGGCGCCGGGTCGGATCCCTCGGAACCGTGTGGGCGACCACGATCGACGGCACCCGCAGCCCGCCGATGATCTCCACGACCTCATCTCCGTCAGTGCCGCCATAGATTCCGTAATCGTGCTGGATCACCGCGACGTCACTCTTGCTGAGCAGGTCCACGGCCGCGGCGACTGACGCCGGCGATCCGTTGACCAGTTCACCGACCACACGGCTATCGCTGGCAGAGCACCCATCCGCAACACGCACCACGCTCACGTCGGCGCCGTTGGCGGCCAACCCGCGACTCAGCGCCGCACTGAAAGCGGCCAGGCCACATCGCGTGGGTGGAAATGTGCCGAGGATCCCGAAACTTGGCGAGCCGGCACGTCCGGGATTCAGCACCTGGATATCCGAATACTGAGTGGAGATTTCACGGCAGTCCCGTCGCATAGAGGTCACCGATGTGTCCGGCGCGAGCGGCTGCTCGAGGAATTCAACGGCAAGATGCTGACTTGACTACGCCCGGCGGGCTGGTTGGTTCCCAACCCGTTCGACGCTACACCCGAAACGGCTGCCCCGACGGCCGGGGTGAAGATTCCTGCAGCTCAAACGGTGTAGTGTGGCACCTATCGAGAACTTGAGTTGTGTCGAGCCCACAGCATCGACGTGATCTCGCAGCGCCCCGGATCACCGTGGCGAACAACTTGCCGACCTGCCCGTCTGGGCGGCCGAAAGCCAAAGCCGAAGGCGCATAACGCATTCTGCCAATGCGCCGTCCTTCATCACCTAAGAGAACCAGAGGGAACGATCATGAATATCGCAACAAGGACCAAAACCGCTTGGAAAGCCACCAAGAGCTATTTCGGCTTCGGCATCGAAGACCGCGGTCCGTTCGACGAACAAAAGGCGCATCACGCAGCCGACGCCGGACAGGCGCGGACCAAAATCAAGGCCGTCTTCGACCACTGACGGCTATCCGCGGATGGCGGCCCAGCCGCTGTCCGGGAACGCCAGCCGGAAGTTGGTCCGCAGGGTCTGTAGGTACTGAGAGATGAGCGAGCCGGTGGTGTAGGGCAGGTCGTACTTCTCGCACAAGTCACGGACCCGGACACTGATCTGCGCGTACCGATTGCTCGGCAAGTCGGGAAACAGGTGATGCTCGATCTGGTAGCACAGGTTTCCACTCGAAAATGCCAGCACCGGACCAGCTTTGAAGTTCGCGGCACCCAGCATCTGTCTCAGATACCACTCTGCTCCGGTCTCGGTCTTCAGGACTTCCGGGGCGAACGTCTGCACGCCGTCGGGAAAATGTCCGCAGAAGATCACCACATACGACCAGAGGTTGCGCAGCAGGTTGGCGGTCGCGTTGGCGGTCAGCGTTCGGCGCCAGCGGCGCAGGCTGACCGCGGGCAGAACGACGTAATCCTTGACGGTCTGCCGCGCGATCTTCCTCAGCATCGCCTCCTTCGCAGCCTGCCTGCCGTCCTCGCTGCCTGCTCGTTCCGCTTCGGAGTGATAGCCATGGCGGGCGATTCCCAATTCGAAGACCAAGGCCAAGAACAGGTTTCGTAAAGGCTGCCACAGATCCGAGGGCTTCCACGGCTGATCACGGGTCACCCGCAATACTCCGAACCCGAGATCGTCATCCACGCCGACCACGTTGGTGAAGACGTGATGGCGGTAGTTGTGCGAGTACCGCCACTGCGCGGACGGCCCCATCATGTCCCACTCCCAAGTGTTCGAATGAATTTCCGGATCGTTCATCCAGTCCCATTGGCCGTGGCTGACGTTGTGCCCAATCTCCATATTCTCAACGGCTTTCGCATACGCCAACGCCACGACCCCCACCGCCCAACCGATCCTGGATCGGCTCCCGGCAATCTGCAGTCGAGCGACGACGTCCAGAGTCCGTTGAAACGCGATGGCGCGCCGGATATAGGTCGCATCCTTCGCGCCGAGGGATTCCTCGACGTCGGCGCGAACGGTGTCCAGTTCAAGACCGATCGCCTCGACGTCTGCCGGAGACAGACGGGCATACGCGGCAATATCACTGATGGGCAAAAGAATTCCGGTCCGTTGACGCGCGTGGCACCGGTCTCGGCCACCTGGGGTGCGTGTCCCACCAGCCTAGGCCCCATTTCGAAACGGCGCCATGGGGCGCTCACGCAGCGTTCGGACCAGGCGATGACGGCACGGCGCGCTCGAGCGCATTGCGTGGCCGTCCGCGGTGCGCGTAGGGTCAGGTGATTGGGACCGCACAGGCCCCCGAACAAAGGGGCTGTCATGTCTGACAAATCTCCGCGACAGAGCATGACCAAGAAGACCGGAAAGTCGCTCAAAGAGAAACGCGCCGAGAAGCGCGCCAAGACCGGTCAGGCGTCGACCGACGGCGTCTTGCATTCAAAGAAGCACTGACACAGGTAACGCCAAGCGGCTCAACGCTTTTCGTCGCCGCGATTGAACGATTCGGCGGTCGGCGATTGTCCGTGTCTGATCACTTGGCCGAATCTGGCTATCCTCCAAGCAGTTTCGACGGCCAACGCCCGATCGAACTCCGGCGGCGCGGGGGCGACGGTGGCTGATCCGTGCGAGTCGCCTAATTGTCGTCGGTCACGTAATTCCCCAGGGGTTGCTGTCACGTAATTCCCCAGGTGTGGGCCTCGTGTTGGTCTTACCGGTCGGGGCGGGCGTTGTCTAGGTGGTGGTGCGGCCGGGTCGTTTCCGGGGTCGGTAGCTGGGTCCGTCCATGAGGACTTGGTGGCTGGTGTTGATCAGTCGGTCGAGTAGGGATTCGGCCACGACGGGGTTGGGGAACAGCGGGTACCAGTCTTTGGGGGCGCGGTTGCTGGTCAGGATGAGGGGTTTGCCAGCGATGGCCCGGTCGGAGACCAGATCGTAGAGATCGTCGGATTGGGTGGTGGTGTGCTCACGCATCGCGAAGTCATCGACGATCAGTACCAGGGGCCGGGTGTACTCGCGCATGCGCTGGCCGATGGTGCGGTCGGCGTGTCCGCCGGCAAGGTCGGCGAGCATGCGGGCGCATTTGACGAAGCGGATGTCCCCGCCGCGGCGGGCTACGTGATGTCCGAGTGCTTGTGCCACATGGGTTTTGCCGACGCCGACGGGGCCGTAGAGGATGACTGATTCGCCGGCGTCGAGCCAGCGCAGGGCGGCCAGGTCGCGCAGCATCGCGGCGGGCAGTTTCGGGTTGGCGGTGAAGTCGAAGTCTTCGAAGGTGGCCTGTTCTTCGAACTTGGCGCGGCGCAATCGCCGTGTGAGAGCGGCGGATTCGCGGCGGGCGATCTCGTCTTGACAGAGGGCTTGCAGGAATTCGAGGTGGCCGAGGCCGCCGTCGCGGGTTTGGGCGAGCCGGGCATCGAGGGTGTCGAGCATGCCGGACAGTTTCAGGGTGCGCAGCGCGGTGCGTAGCGCCGGA
This sequence comes from Mycobacterium sp. SMC-16, assembly GCF_046250085.1. Classification (NCBI taxonomy): domain Bacteria; kingdom Bacillati; phylum Actinomycetota; class Actinomycetes; order Mycobacteriales; family Mycobacteriaceae; genus Mycobacterium; species Mycobacterium sp. SMC-16. Next base: position 1,446,284 of record NZ_CP176427.1, on the reverse strand, counting down.
TCACAGATAGACATGGTGGGCTTCCTTTGAAGGTTGATTATGTTGCAGCAGTGTGGAATTGGTGACGATCAGGCGATGATGCCGGTATCGGTGCCGAACTGGTCGGGGCCACGCAGAAACGCCCCCGCCGCGCCGGTGCTGGCGGGCGGTTCGTCGCCGGCGTGTTCGGTGCCGGCGGCCAGGATGCCTTTGATGGTGCGGTAGGACGGGTCACCGACGGCGATGGCGCGGGCGCACGCGGCCTCCAACCGGTCGCAGCCGTGTTTGTCGCGCAGCCCGAGCACTCCTTGCGCGGCGCGCAGATGGTGGATGGCGTTGTCGGCCATGAACGCGGCGATCACCGCGACGCAGGCCGGGCCGACCAGTTCGGCGGTGCGCCGGCACCAGGTCGGGGTTTTCATCGCGAACGCGACCTTCTCCGGCGGGTAATGGGCGAAGTCGGTCGAGCGCCCCGATGGGCGGCGCACGTGGATGGCCACCACCGCATCGGCGTGAAAGACCTGTACCACGTCGCCGGCGGTGCGGGCATGCAGGCGTTGCCCGATCAGCCGCCACGGCACCGAGTACAACGCCTTGCCGACCTTGAGGTGCGCGTCGGTGCCGACGGTGCCGATCGACCAGGTGGACAGTTCAAATACTCTGGGCGGCAACCCGATCAACGCGCTGGCTTCGATCGCTTCAAACACCCGCAACGGCGGCGCGCCCTCCAGTGCCCGACACGACCTCGCCCCGGCCACCTCGATGCTCCAGCGCTGGGCGTCGGTTTGCATCGCGGGCAGCCCGTCGAACTGGCGGCCGCGCCAGAACGAATCCCGGATGTATTGCATGGGCCGTTCGACGCGGGGTTTGTCTTTGGGTTTGAACGCCCGCGCCGGGTCGATCAGGGTGCCGTAGTGGGTGGCCAGCTCGGCATAGGCGCGGTTGATCTTCGGGTCATACAGGTCGGGTTTGTCCACCCCGGTCTTGAGGTTGTCACACACCAACCGGGCCGGGACCCCGCCGAAGAACTCGAACGCCGCGACATGGCAAGCGCACCAGGTGGTTTGGTCCATCCGGATCACCGGGCGCACGAACAGGTGCCGCGAACACGCCAACACCATCACGAACGCCCACACCGCCACCCGGCGGCCCACCGCGGGATCGAACCACATGCCCAGGCGACCGTAGTCGATCTGCGCTTCACTGCCCGGCTCGACCGGCCCGCGCGGCACGGTCACCTTCGCTCGTGCCACCTCTTCCGCGAAATGTGTTGCGATCCAACGCCGAACCGAGGACTCCGACACCGCTACCGCATGCTCGTCCCGCAACCGCTGAGCGATCGTGGCGATCGTGACATCGGCATCGAGCCAGGTCTTGATCTGGTCCCGGTGCGGTTCGATCAGCGGCCAGGTCAGCGCCCGCGCCGCAGGATCGGACAGTTCCGGGAACCACCCGCCGATCAGCTCCGACCACTGTGGCGCGGTCAGCGGCTCCGTACCCGGGCCGATACCCGCCGCGACCGCCGGAGCCAAATATTTGCGGACGGTCTTGCGGTCAATGCCCAGCGACTCCGATAACTGGACCTGCGAACGGCCCGCGTGCCAGTGGGTGAACAACTCGACCAAATCGAGCATCACGATACTTCTCCTCGCCATCAGCGCCCTTCCATCCACCATCAGATGGATGCAGAGCGAACCGGTAAACGAGGCCCACACCAGGCAGACACACCGCCCAGGGTGGGGAATTACGTGACAGCCAGGGTGGGGAATTACGTGACGGACAACCCCTCAAACCTGGGGAAATACGTGACCGCTGACACCTAATGCAGGGTCTGCAGACGCTTCCGGCAGCGACGCCTGATCCGCGCATCGCCGCACGCCCTCCAGTCGACCGACTCAAGGCCCGCCGCTCTGAGTGCAGACAGAGCTCTTTGGATTCACCTCAACAATGCAAGAGCTGCCCAAACACAGGCCGGCGGGTCGATCGCTGCAGCGATCGACCCATACCAGGCCGTTCGCTCTCGCGATGAATGCAGCAAGCACTCTATGGTGCGGGCGGTGGGACTCGAACCCACAAACTCTCACGAGCACCGGCACCTAAAGCCGGCATGTTTGCCAATTTCATCACGCCCGCGGGCCCCCTGAGGATACCGGTACAGCACAGCCAGAACTTGTCGGACCGTCGTCATACGTTGATCCCAACGCTTGATGGAGGGCCGATGCGCAACCCCGGCGAGTTCATCGGGCCCAAGTCGCGCCCTGTGCCGCGGCCATGCGTCGAACGTCCGGCGTCCTAGCAGGCACGAATCGCAAACCCAAACCCGCGCGCGGTACCGTTGCCATATGTCCACTACACGGCGTAGGAGGCCAGCGCTCATCGTGCTGGTGACCGTCGCTGCCCTGGGCTGCATGGCCCTGGCCTGGTGGCAGTGGTCGCGCTTCCAGTCGAGCGCCGGCACCTTCCAGAACCTGGGCTACGCCCTGCAGTGGCCGATGTTCGGTGCCTTCTGCTTCTACGGCTACTACAAGTTCGTCCGCTACGAAGATCAAGGCCCCGTAGCGCCGGCCACCAATGAGCCCACCGAAATCCCCGAGGGCCTGCTCCCCGAGCGCCCCAAGGCCGCCAAAGACACCGCGGACCCCACCCTCAACGAATACAACGCCTACCTCGCCGAACTGGCCGAGAACGACAAACAGGACAGGACCACCACATGACCGAGTCGCAGCCGACCACCCTGTCGAAAGACACCATCCGCAAGGCATTGACCGCCTACCGCGTGATGGCGTGGGCGACCGGTCTCTGGCTCATCGCCCTCTGCTACGAGCTGGTCGCGCACTACATCTTCAACGACGCCAGCCTGAACTGGATCGGCATCGTCCACGGCTGGGTGTACTTCGCCTACCTGCTCTGCACGTTCAACCTTGCGGTCAAGGTCCGCTGGCCGCTCGGGCAGACCATCGGCGTCCTGTTCGCCGGCACCGTCCCGCTGATCGGCATCATCGTCGAGCACTTCCGCACCGAAGATGTGAAGAAGCGCTTCGACCTCTGACCGTCAGCCCAGGTGCTTGAGCACCTCGACGGCCAACTGCTCGCCGCGATCCTCCTGGAGGAAGTGCGACGCCCCTTCGATCCGCACCTGCTCGTCGACCGTCGGAAGCAGGTCGACGAACGCCTCGCCCGCGCGCGGATACGGGAACACCGGGTCCTGGTCGGAGAACGCCACCAGCGCCGGCTTCTCCCAGCGGGACAGCGCATCGGTCACGGCCTTCATCTCCGTCGCACCCGCCGCGTCCTCCGCGATCGGCACCAGGAGCGGGAACTGCGCGGCGCCGGCCTTCGACTCGACGGTCGGGAACGGCGCGTCGTAGGCAGCGACGACCTCAGGCGGCAGGTCGGTCGTCGTCGCGCCTTGAATCACGAAGCCGACGGGCAGGTCGGGGTTGGCCTCCGCGAACGCACGCCACGCCATGAAGCCCTTCGACACCCGACCCGTGAACAGCCCGGTGTTGAAAATCGCCAGGGCGCCAACCTGATCCGCGTTCTCTACCGCCCAGCGCAAGCCGATCGGTCCGCCCCAGTCCTGCACGACAACGGTGGCGTCCTGCAAGCCGAGCTCGCCCAGCACCTGGGTCACCAACTCGACGTGCCGGTCATAGCTGTACCACCGCCGGTCGGTCGGTTTGTCCGAGCGGCCGAAGCCCGCGTAGTCGGGGACGATCACCCGGTGCCCGGCCTCAATGAAGGGGTCGATCATCTTGCGGTACAGGTACGCCCACGTCGGCTCGCCGTGGAAGCAGACGATGGGCTTGCCGTCGCGGGGCCCCTCATCGAGGTAGTGCATGCGCAGCCCGTCGACGTCGACGTAGTTGGGGGCGAAGTCGTAGCTCGGCAGATTCGCGAAGCGTTCGTCGGGCGTACGGAAGACCTCAGCGGTAGTCATGTCGTCAACTTGCCACTAGTTGACCGACCGGTCAACTAGTAATTACGATCCACAGATGCCCCGAAGTTCCGACGCCCGCGACCGCTTGGTCGCCACCGCCGCACGGCTGTTCCTCGAACGCAGCTACCAAGCCGTCGGCGTCGACGAACTCTGCCGCGCGACCGACATCAAAAAGGGCAGCTTCTATCACTACTTTCCGTCGAAATCGGAGCTCGCCAAAGCCGTTGTCGACTTACACGCCAAGGCATTTCAACGCCAGCTGACCGGCTCCCCCGCCGCGACACCGGCCGACAAGCTGCATGCCATCCCGGACGCCATCGGCGCCATCCAGTCGGCGCTCGAAGCCCAATTCGGCCGCGCCGTGGGCTGCCCCTTCGGCAATTTCGCCGCGGAACTGTCCACCACCGACGACGATCTGCGCGAGCACCTGGCCCACACCCTCAAGACGATGGAACACCATATGGCGGTCATCGCCACCGAGGCCTCAGCGGCCGGAGCGCTGCGCCCCGGCACCGATCCACAGCAGCTCGCGCACGCACTACTCGCGCAGTATCAGGGCATCATCCTGCTGGCGAAGCTGAACGACGCCGGCGTCGCGCACCTCGCTCCCGCACTGCACGACTTCATCGACGGTTACTTGACCCGAACGCAACTGGACGGCGGAAATCTAGCCTGAATACCGCCCTGCAGTTGCGTTGGAGCAGCCCGGCATCACAACTACGACGCCCACATCTCAGCGCGCCACAATCTTTCCGCCTCATCCCGCGGAAACCGCCAGGCCACATCGTCGACCGCGCCTCGCGATGCGCGCGCGTTGATGAGGCGACGCAACACCACTCCCGCCGGGTCGCGCACAGTCACCCGAATTACGAGCCAACCCGCTTCAACCATGCTCTCGATTCTCGCGATGTCCCGGCGGACGGCTTCCGGATCGGTGTGGTGCCCACCCTCGTACTCGACGGCGATCTTCAACTCCGGCCACGCGAAATCGACAACACCGAGCAACGCGCCGTACTCGTTGTAAATCGAGTGCTGGCTCTCCGGCTTCGGGAGGCCAGACCGAATGATCAACAGCCGCAACGCTGATTCTCTCGGCGATCCAGCTTTCGGGTCGACGAGCGCAATTGTCTTCCTCGCCTGGAGAATGCCCCGCTGACCGGTATGACGCGCCGCCGCCAACTCGATGTCAGCCACCGTCAGCCGTGCCGCACGGGCCAACGCATCAATCGCCGCGACAGCGACATCCTCAGGGAGCTTTCGCGCCAGATCAACCGCGGTACGCAATGGCGTGGTCAGCAACATCTCGCCGATGCGGCACACTTCGTCGTCAGCCGGAGTGTCTCGCCACACCACCACACCCCGCTCGCCGCGGCAGTAGCGGTCACAGATGTAGGCAGGAATCTCCGGCCCGATGAACCTGGCGCCATGCAACGCTGCCGCCGAGAAACCCGCCAGCACACCCCGGCGTTTCGATCGCAGCCACGCCGCTTTCGCGCGCACGACCGCGGTCGGCTTCGTGCCTCTCGGCACATAGACATCCTTGTGTACGGCCACGAAGTTCGTCCGCAACTGATGCCGGGTCAGGCGCCCCGCCGACAACGCCTCACTCCCAATGAATGGCTCCCCCACCAGCGCAGTGTGCCCAGCGGTTCGTGCATAGCGCCAGGACGGAAGAGCAGAGCCTGTGGATAACGCCCGAACGCAACTGGGCGGCGGAAAGTCAGCCCGAAAACCGCCCTGCAGTTGCGTTGGGCGGCGATCACGCGCCTACGCGCGACTAACCCGCAGCCAACTCCCGCAGCGCGGGCACCAATTGTGCAAGCGCCCGCCCGCGGTGTGACGCCGCGTCTTTCTCGGCCGCACTCAGCTCAGCAGCAGACCGAGAACCACCCGCCGGGACAAACACCGGGTCATACCCAAAACCACCCGTACCCCGCGGCTCCCGCGCGATAACACCGGGCCACTCACCCCGGACCACGACGGAACCCGCGGCAGACACCAGCGCGCAGCACGACACGAACGCCGCACCCCGCCGCTCGTCGGGCACGTCCTGAATCTGGCCCAACAACAACGAGAGATTCGCCGCGTCATCCCCGTGCCCGCCGGCCCACCGAGCCGACAGCACCCCGGGCATGCCGTTCAACGCATCGACCGACACTCCGGAATCGTCTGCAACACAAGGGATTCCAGTGGCCACAAAGCCATCACGAGCTTTGGCCAACGCATTCTCTTCAAACGTAGCGCCAGTTTCGGGCGCCTCGGGGAACGCCGGCACATCGTCCAACGACAACAACGTCAGACCCGTGATACCGGCGGCGTCCAGCACCCGCCGCAACTCCGCGAGCTTCTTCGCATTGCGTGAAGCGACGAGGAGCTCAGGCACCAAATGCCTTCTTGGCCGGTGCGGAGGACTCCGGCAGCACACCCGGGTACGGCTGCTCCAGCGCCTCGCGCTGCAGCGCGAACAACTGGTCGCAGGCGGCCAGCGCGGCATCAAGAAGCTTGTCGAGCGTCGAGCGCGGGAACGTCGCGCCTTCGCCGGTGCCCTGCACCTCGACCAGGGTCCCGGTATCGGTGGCGACGACGTTCATGTCGACCTCGGCGCGCGAGTCCTCGGTGTAGGGCAGGTCCGTGCGGACGCGGCCGTCGACCACACCGACCGACACGGCGGCGATGGCACACGACAGCGGACGCGGGTCCTTCAGGCGTCCGGCCGCCGCCAGGTAGGTGACGGCGTCGGCCAACGCCACATACGCGCCGGTGATCGCGGCGGTGCGGGTGCCGCCGTCGGCTTGCAGCACGTCGCAGTCGATGGCGATGGTGTTCTCGCCCAGGGCACTGAGGTCGATGCACGCGCGCAGCGAGCGGCCGATCAACCGGCTGATCTCCTGGGTCCGTCCACCGACGCGGCCCTTCACCGACTCGCGGTCGGAGCGGTCGTGCGTGGCGGCCGGCAGCATCGCGTATTCGGCGGTCAGCCAGCCCAGTCCGGACCCCTTGCGCCAGCGCGGCACACCTTCGGATACCGAGGCGGTGCACATGACCCGCGTCTCGCCGAACTCCACCAATACCGACCCAGCGGGGTGCTTGGTGAATCCTCGGGTGATCTTTACCGGGCGGAGTTCGTCGTCAAGGCGACCGTCTTCTCGTCGGGACACCCGACAACCCTAGCGGTCCGCCGTGAGCGCGGCGCCGAGTTACCGGCGGGTGATGTCGAACGACTCGTTGCAGACGACGCCGTGCACGGGTCCGTCGAACTCGGCCTTGGCCTCACTGATGACGTCCTCGCGGGACGTCCACGGCGGGATGTGCGTCAGCAGCAGCTCTTTGACGCCGGCCTCGCGGGCCGCGCGCCCGGCCTCGGTGCCGGACAGGTGCAGCTTCGGCGGACGGTCCGGCGAGTCGGTCCACGACGCCTCGCACAGGAACACGTCGGCGCCGCGGGCCAGATCGATCAGCGCGTCGCAGTAACCGGTGTCCGCGGAGTAGACGAGCGTCGCGCCGGACGGATCGGTGAACCGCATGCCGTAGGACTCGGTCGGGTGACACACCAGCCGGGGCGTCACCGTCAGCGCGCCGATCTCGACGTCCTGACCGTCAACCCAGACCTGGATATCGAAGATGTCGGTGATGTCGTCGATCTCGCCGCCCTCCGGCGACGACGCCGCACCGAGCCGGTGCCAGGTGGCCGCCGGACCGAACATCAACGCGCGACCGACCGGAGGATTCGGGTGATACCGCCGCCAAACGAAGAGCCCGGGCAAGTCCAGACAATGGTCGGCATGCAGGTGTGACAGCAATATATTTACGGCGCCCGGATCAGCATGACGCTGCAGTGCGCCGAGCACGCCGCCACCGAAGTCGATGACCATCGGTGTGGTGTCCGGAGCGGTCAGCAGATAGCCCGAGGCCGGAGAATCCGGCCCACCCACGCTGCCGGAGCAACCGAGAATGGTGAGGCGCACACCCCTAGCTTGCCACGTCAACACGTCCCGCGACGAAAAGACGCCACCATTGGGCGGCCAGTTTCTCGATTGGTCCCGAAAGCGATACCGATCACGCTTCCGGCAACACCGCGTGCGGCGAATTCCGAATTCAGCAAATTACGTCGGAATCGACGGCAGGGCCGAACCCTTACGCCGTTCGCGCGCTTCCCTTTCCGGACTGCTCAGCAAATACGCGGCGAGCACGCCGGCGATGCCACCGCACAGATGACCCTGCCACGACACGCCGAACGTCCCCGGCAGCGCGCCCCACAGCACACCGCCGTACACGAACAACACGATGATCCCGACGACGATCTGCCACGCGTGCCGCGTGAAGAACCCGAACACGATGAGGAACGTCAGCCAACCGAAGATCAGCCCGGACGCCCCGATGTGGACGGACTCCACGCCGCGCGGCGCGCCGATGTTGCCGATCAGCCAGGTACCGAAGCCACCGAGAATCCAGATGATCAACGTCGCCCCGAGGAAGCGGCCCATGCCGGCGAGCGTCACCAGGAACCCGAGCACGAGGGCCGGGCCGGTGTTCGCGATCAGGTGCGCCCAGTCGGCGTGCAGCAGCGGCGCCCACAAGATGCCCCAGAGCCCGTCGGACTCCAGCGGCCGGATGCCGTCCTGATTGAGCCTCTGCTGATGCAGCGCATCCCAGCCTTCGATGAGCCACAGCAGCGCGACGAAGCTGACGATCGTGACGCCGCCGACCTTCCACGTCGCGGGCGGCTTCGGCTTCGACGACGTGGGAGACAAGTCGTAGCTCATAGGGCCAGGTTACCGGCGCAACGCCTTATCCGAAGGCTCCCGGCAGCAGGTCGCGGTAGGTCGGAATCTCGGCGATCGACTCGGCAGCCAGCACGCCGACCATCACGGCGGTCGCGAGTGCGTCGGCGGCGGCCGCCCCGATCTCGGAGATGAGTCGCGTCTCGGGATTCATCTGCTCCGGCGTCGCGGGGTCCGGCTCGATGTGCACCCGGCCGGTCGCGAGCGCGAAGACGGTGTCACCGTCGACGGCGGTGTGCGCCGGACGGATGGTGTGGGCCAGCCCGTTGTGCGCGGCGACGGCCACCTTCTTACAGCCGCCGGGGCTGAGCGCGGCGTCGGTCGCGACGACGGCGATGGTCGTGTTGAGCGGCTTCGGGTCCTTCACCCGGGTCGCATACGCCTCGATCTGGTCGGGCGGCGGCGGCCGCAGCCCGAACCGGGCGATCTGGTCGGCCGACCACGGCAGCCCGGTCTGCGGGTCGACGACGTGCCCCGCCGCATTGACGATGACCAGCGCGCCGACCGTCACGCCGTTGTCGAGCGTCACCGACGCCGTGCCGAGGCCGCCCTTGAGTGCTCCGGCCCGAGCACCCGCGCCAGCGCCGACGTTGCCGGTGGGCACGTCGGTGCCGGCAGCGTCCGCAGCCTGGTAACCCCACTGTGCCGTCGGCCGGTTCGCCCACGCCCCTACCGGCAGGTCGAAGATCACCGCTCCTGGCACGATGGGCACCCGCCCGCCGGGCATCTTCACCCCGCGGTCGTGTTCCTCCAGCCAGGTCATGACGCCGTCGGCCGCGGCGAGCCCGAAGGCGCTGCCGCCGGTGAGCACGATCGCGTCGACGTGCTGCACGCTGTTGGACGGGTCGAGCAGGTCGGTCTCGCGGGTGCCGGGCGCTCCCCCACGGACGTCGACCGCGCCGATGGTTCCCGGCGGGGCGACGACGACGGTGGTGCCGGTGGCCCAGCCACCGCCCAGGGTGGCGTCTTCGATGCGGTGGTGATTGCCGACCAGGATGCCGGCGACGTCGGTGATGGAGCCCGTCACCGCTCGTCCAGCAGGCTCAGCACCAGATACTCCTGCAGATACGTCAGCCACTGATACACCTCCAGATGCCCGGCCATCGGGTGATCCGGTGAAAGCCGTTGCGGCCCATCGGGTCCGATGTCCAGCATGGCACCGAGCGCCAACCGGACGTCGTTGATCGCGGACGCCCAGGACTCGGCCTGTTCCTCGGTCAGCTCGAATTTTCCGGCCGGGTCCGGCAGCGAATCCAGAAGCCGTTGCGCGGCTTGCCGTTTGGCGTCGACGATGGTGGGCTCGTGCAGGCTGCGCAGGGCACCGTTGAGGCTCTCCCCGGCAGCGCGGCCGTCCGGATGCTTGGCCGGGTCGTGGTAGAAGTCCGGCAGCAGCCGGCGCATGGTGTCGTCGTCGGGCGCCTGCGACGGCCCGATCTTCATGCCGGTCAGTTCGGCGAGTTCGTCACGCGGTGAGGAGGATTCGCGATCGTCGAGCATCTCGATGAGCGAGCCGACGAGGTTCCTGAGCATCGTGACTTCATGCGCTTCCAGGCCGGACTTGATGCGCACGCCCGACGACGTGTTGACGCGCTTCCACTTACGCACCGCTCAGCGGTCCTGCTGCATGGTTGCCCACAGTCCGGCTGCGTGCAGTTTGGTGACGTCGACCTCCATCGACTCGCGGCTGCCCGCCGAGACGACGGCCTTGCCCTCGGTGTGCACCTGCATCTTCAGCTCGGTGGCGCGCACCTCGCTGTAACCGAACAGCTTCTGGAAGACGTACGTCACATAGGTCATCAGATTCACCGGGTCGTCCCAGACGATGGTCACCCACGGACTGTCCAGGCCGGCCACCTCTTCGACATCAGTCGCGGGGCTTGTCCGCGCGACGACCGTCGACGAGCTGGCACCCAGAACCATGAGCCCAGAATAGCCGGGTGGTCGCGGGTCGCAGAACCAGTACGGTGAGGTCTGTGACCGCCGCGTTGCTGACCGACAAATACGAGCTCACCATGCTCGCTGCCGCCCTGCGCGACGGCACCGCACATCGCCGCGCGTCGTTCGAAGTGTTTGCCAGAAGACTGCCCTTCGGTCGCCGGTACGGCGTGGTCGCCGGGACCGCACGGTTCCTGTCGGCGCTCGCCGAGTTCCGGTTCGACGACGCCGCGCTCGCCTCGCTGGACTTTCTCGATGCCGAGACGCTGCGCTGGCTGGCCGACTACGAGTTCCGCGGCGATATCGACGGCTACCCCGAAGGTGAGCTGTACTTTCCGGATTCCCCCGTGCTCTCGATCCACGGCACGTTCGCCGAGTGCGTGATCCTCGAGACCCTGGTCCTGTCGATCTTCAATCACGACACCGCGATCGCCTCGGCCGCCGCCCGTATGGTCAGCGCCTCGAGCGGCCGGCCACTCATCGAGATGGGCTCGCGGCGCACGCATGAGCAGGCAGCTGTCGCGGCCGCGCGGGCGGCGTACATCGCCGGGTTCTTCTCGTCGTCGAACCTGGAGGCCCAGCGGACCTACGGCGTCCCCGCGCGGGGCACCAGCGCGCACGCCTTCACCCTGGTGCACACCGCGGCGAGCGGTCCCGACGAGGTCGCCGCGTTCCGCGCCCAGGTCGACGCGTTGGGCGTCGGGACGACGCTGCTCGTGGACACCTACGACATCACCCAGGGCGTGGCCAATGCCGTCGCCGTGGCCGGGCCCGAGCTAGGCGCGGTGCGGATCGACTCCGGCGACCTCGGCGTCATGGCCCGCCAGGTGCGCGACCAGCTCGACGGGTTGGGCGCGACCAAGACCCGAATCGTGGTGTCCGGCGACCTCGACGAGTACTCGATCGCCGGGCTCGCCGCCGCGCCCGTCGACGTCTACGGCGTGGGTACCTCGGTGGTGACGGGCTCCGGTGCGCCGACGGCGTCGATGGTCTACAAGCTCGTCGAGGTCGACGGCATGCCCGTGGCAAAACGCAGCAGCCACAAGGAATCTCACGGTGGCCGCAAAGCCGCGATGCGATTGGCGAAAGAGTCGGGAACCATCGTCGAAGAGGTGGTGCACCCCGCCGACGCAGTGCCCGCGGACGACGGCCGGGTGCTGACAGTTCCTTTGGCGCGGTCCGGCGCGGTCGTGTACGACTCCTCGCTGGACGACGCCCGCGCCCGCGTCGCAGCCGGGCTGCACAGCCTGCCGTGGGATGGCCTCAAGCTCTCCGCCGGCGAGCCGGCCATCCCGACCCGACTGGTGGGTGCATGAGCCGCAAGACCGATCCGACGGTTTCGGGGCTGTTGTCCATCGCGGTATCCGCTCTCGGCGGCGCCGAACGCAGCGGCCAGATCGAGATGGCCGAGGCCGTCGGCAACGCCTTCGACAAGGGTGAGCACCTGGCGGTCCAGGCCGGCACCGGCACCGGAAAGTCGTTGGCGTACCTCGTCCCGTCGATAGCGCATGCCATCGCGTCGAATCAGCCGGTGGTGGTGTCGACGGCGACCATTGCGCTGCAACGCCAGTTGGTGGACCGCGACCTACCCCGCCTGGCCGACGCCCTGGCCCCGCACCTGCCTCGCCGCCCCGAGTTCGCGTTGCTCAAAGGCCGCGGAAACTACCTGTGCCTGAACAAGGTTCACAGCAGCGACTCTGTCGAGGAAGACCTGCCACAAGAGGAACTGTTCAACCCCGTCGCCGCGTCGGCATTGGGCCGCGACGTCAAGCGGCTCATCGAGTGGTCGTCGGACACCGAGAGCGGCGACCGCGACGAGGTGGTGCCGGGCGTGCTGGACCGGGCCTGGTCGCAGGTCAGCGTCGGCGCCCGCGAATGCATCGGCGCCACCCGGTGCCCTTACGGCACAGACTGTTTCGCCGAGAAGGCGCGCGCCAAGGCCGGGGCGGTCGACGTCATCGTCACCAACCACGCGCTGCTCGCCATCGACGCCATCTCCGAGGTCAACGTCCTGCCCGAACACCAGCTGCTGGTGGTCGACGAGGCCCACGAACTCGTCGACCGCGTGACCAGTGTGGCCACCGGCGAACTGTCCGCCACGTCCATGGCGGTGGCGCTCCGCCGGGCCGCCCGGTTGGTGGAACCTGAACTGGCAGAACGCCTCGAGGCCGCCATCGCCACGCTCGGGTCGGCCATCCACGACATGGAACCGGGCCGTATCGACGTGCTCGACGACGAACTCGCCACGTACCTGACGGTGGTTCGTGATTCGACGGACAAGGTCAAGATGGCGATCGACACCGCGCCGTCGGATCCCACCGCGGCGGCCGCGCGCAGCGAGGCCGTGACCGCGCTGACCGACCTGACCGACACCGCGTCGCGCATCATCGACTCGTTCGTTCCCGCCATCCCCGACCGCCATGACGTGGTGTGGCTGGATCGTGAAGAGTCCAGGGGCTCAGTGCGATACATCCTGCGCGTCGCGCCGTTGTCGGTGGCCGGGCTGCTCCGTGGCCGGTTGTTCGGCGAGGTGACCGCGGTGCTCACATCCGCGACGCTGACCATCGGCGGGCGCTTCGAGTCGATGGCCCGGGCCTGGGGCTTGTCGGTTCCGGAAGACAGCACGGCGACGCCGCCGAAGTGGAAGGGCATGGACGTGGGATCGCCCTTCTCCCATGCCAAGTCGGGCATCCTCTATGTCGCCAAGCACCTGCCGCCGCCGGGCCGCGACGCCGCTCCGCAGGAACAGCTCGACGAGATCTACGAGCTGATCACCGCCGCCGGCGGACGCACCCTCGGACTGTTCTCGTCGATGCGGGCCGCCAAGGCCGCCGCCGAGATCATGCGCGAGCGCCTGGACACCCCGGTGCTCTGCCAGGGCGACGACTCGACGTCAACCCTGGTACGCCGCTTCACCGACGACGCCGAGACCTCGTTGTTCGGCACGCTGTCGCTGTGGCAGGGCGTCGATGTGCCGGGACCGTCACTGTCGCTGGTGATCATCGACCGAATTCCGTTCCCGCGCCCCGACGATCCGCTGTTGACGGCGCGACAGCGGGCCATCGCAGCGCGTGGCGGCAACGGGTTCATGGCGGTGGCGGCATCGCACGCGGCGCTGTTGTTGGCGCAGGGCGCCGGTCGGCTGCTGCGCAGCGTCAACGACCGCGGCGTCATCGCCATCCTGGATTCCCGCATGGCGACGGCCCGTTACGGCGGGTTCCTGCAGTCGTCACTGCCGCCGTACTGGTCGACGACCGATCCGGTCCGGGTGCGCAGCGCACTGGAGCGGCTGGCTGCGTCGAGCTGACGCCGCCCGTTCACATCCCCCGCAGCCGCGCGACGTGCTCGCGTTGCAATTCAGCTGCCCGCGTGAGGAATTCGGTGATCAGTTCCAGCTGTTCGACGCTGTAGCGACTCAGCAGGGTGCGCTGTCCCGCATCGACCAGCGGGCCGATCAGTGCGAAGGCCCGCTCCCGCGCGACATCCGTGGCGTGGACCAGCAGTTTGCGCCGGTCGCTGGGATGCGCTGAGCGCGTCACGTACCCGACCTTCTCCAGGCGGTCGAGCATCGTCGTGGCGCTGCCGGTCGTCAGGCCCAACCGGTCGGCCAACTCCCGCGGCGTGACACCAGGTGTTTCTTGGATCAGGATCTCGAGGCAGCGCGCATCCGTCGTGTTGATGCCGAGCAGACGCGCGACTTCGCGGTCGAAGTCGTCGACCGCAGCTTGGTAGTCCTGTACCGCCGCGCCCAAACGGTCGGCCACCGGGTTTTCGCTTGACAATCGAGCGATCCGCCTTTCATCCTATTGCTTGATAATCAAGCTATCTGATTGTCGAAACTATCTGGGCACGAACCGAGGAACGCGTATGACCGAAGCACTCATCATCGGCGCCGGAGTCGCCGGCCCGGTGCTGGCCATCGCACTGCAGCGCGTGGGTATCGACGCCCACCTGTACGAACGCTCCCCGTCGGGTGCCGACCGGCGCGGGGCCTGGCTGAACTTCCAAGCCAACGGCATGGACGCGCTCCGGGCCGTCGACGCTGCGGGCCCACTCGAGAACCTGGGCTATCCGAACGACACCATCAGCTTCATCACCGGCAGCGGCAAGGAGCTCGGTCGCATCCCGATGGCCGCACAACGCCCCGACGGACAACTGTCGGTCATGATGCGGCGCGCGGACCTCTACCGCGAACTCAACGCGCTGGCCGCGGCACGTGGCGCCCGATACGACTACGGCAAAGAATTCGTCTCCGCGACAACGGCTTCCGATGGCCGCGTCCGGGCACAGTTCGCCGACGGCAGCAGCGCAACCGGTGATCTGCTCATCGGCTGCGACGGTATCCACTCGACGGTGCGCCGCATGGTCGATCCGGCGGCACGCACGCCGCGCTACGTGCCGGTGCTCAACGTCGGCGGCTACATCCCGAACTTCACCGTCGACGTGCCGCCGCGAGAATTCCGGATGCAGTTCGGCACCCGCTGCTTCTTCGCCTGGTTTCCCACCCCGGACGGTGGCACCGTCTGGTTCGCCAACCCGCCGATGGCGCGCGAGCCAGAACGCGGCGCCTTGTCCGACATGACCGACGTCGACTGGCGAAACTGGCTGCACCAGTTGATGTCCGGCGACGCCGCCCACGCCACCGCGCCATCGGCCGGCCAGGGCGCGTCGATGTCCGTCGAGGACGCCGTGATTCTCGCGCAGTGCCTGCGCGATTGCCCTGATATCCCAACGGCATTCACGACGTTCGAGTCGCTGCGCCGACGGCGCGTGGAGAAGATCGTCCGGCACGGACACCGGTCGGCCAACAGTAAGGCCGCGGGACCGGTGGGCCGGCTCCTGCGTGACCTGGTCCTGCCGGTGGTGTTCCGGCAGGCCGCGAAAGACGGTGGCCGCTCGATGATGTGGTTGCAGGGCCACCACATCATCGACTTCGACCAGACTGTCCAGCCGGTGGCGCGCTAGACCGGCAGCCGCACCACGAACCCGGACTCCAGCGCCACCCACAGCGCGCCGTCCCGATCGACTGCCAACCCGTGCGGCTCGCTGCCCGGCGGCAGATCGAACGTCGAGACCTCCCCATCAGCGGTGACTCGCGCGATAGCGTCGGCGCCCCACAGGCTCACCCACACGCCGTCGGCCTCATCGGCGACCACCGCGTGCGGCTTGCCCGGCAGATCCAGTTCCTGAATGGCGTCGTTCAGCGGGATGCGACCCAGCTTGTCCGCGCCGATTGCCGTGAACCACACCGCGTCATCGTGCGTCGCACAGATGCCGACCGGCCCTGCCGACGGTGTCGGCGTCGGCCGAGTCGAGAGCTTGCCGGCGACAGTGAGTCGTCCGATCGCGGACTTCTGATTCAGCGTGAACCACAACGCGCCGTCGCCGCCCGCGGTGATCATCGACGGCATCCCGCGCGGCACGGCAACCACCTCCGCGACGCCGTCGGCGCCCACCCGGCCGACCGTCCCGGCGTCCATGGCGGTGAACCAGACGGCGTCGTCGGGCCCGACGGTGATACCGAACGGTGCACTGCCCGTGTCCAATTCGACGAACGACAGGGTGCCGCTACCGGTGATCCGACCCAACCGGTCAGTTCCCGAACAGGCGAACCACACGGCGCCGTCGGGACCCGCGCAGATCTGCATCGGCCGGCTGTCGGCGCCGACGTCGAACCGCCGCACCTCACCCCGGGCGTCGATGCGGGCCACCGCGCCCGCCGCCACCAACGTCACCCACATCGCGCCATCCGGGCCGGCCGCCAGCGCGTACGGTCCACCATCGACCGCAACAGTCAGTGCGCTCACGCCAGCGTGACCAGCCCGAGCTCGTTGTCGGCGGCCAGTAATGCGTTGTGCGGCAGCACCCGAACGGTGTAACCGACGGGCCCGGCCACCGGCAGCGGCGTGGTCGCCGAGAACACCTCGACGCCCCCCTCACCGGAGCCGGTGTGCGCCATCGGCACCGTCACCGGGTCGACCAACTGGTCGCCGGCATCGACCCGGCCCAGAACCGCTTGCACCACAACCTCATCGGTGCGCAGCCCTGCCAACTGCACCGTGGCGGTCAGCGACAACTCTGAACCCAGCAGTGGCGTATCGGGCAGCCCGTAGCTGTCCACGTCGGTGATCTGAATCTTCGGCCACGCCTCGGTGACCCGCTGGCGATAGGCCGCCAGCGAGCGGGCCGCACCGAACGGCACACCGTCGATCGGCTCCACCGTGCGCCGGAACGACCGGGCCGCAGGCGCGTAGTACTTCTCGGTGTAGTCGCGCACCATGCGCGACGCCAGCACCTTCGGTCCGAGGGACTGCAGCGTGTGCCGCACCATCTCGACCCACCGCATCGGCACGCCGTGCTCGTTGCGCTCGTAGAACTTCGGCGCCACCGAGTGCTCCATCAGGTCGTACAGCGCCGCGGCCTCGAGGTCGTCGCGACGCGTCTCATCGGTGACCCCGTCGGCAGTCGGTATTTCCCAACCGTTTTCGCCGTCGTACCACTCGTCCCACCAGCCGTCGCGGATCGAGAGGTTCAGCCCGCCATTGAGCGCGCTCTTCATGCCCGAGGTGCCACAAGCCTCCAGCGGACGCAGCGGGTTGTTGAGCCACACATCGCAGCCCCAGTAGAGCAAGCGGGCCATCGACATGTCGTAGTCCGGCAGGAAGGCGATCCGGTGCCGCACCTCGGGCCGGTCGGCGAACTTCACCACCTGCTGGATCAGCGCCTTGCCGCCGTCATCGGCCGGATGCGACTTGCCGGCGACGATCAGCTGCACCGGCCGCGACTCATCGAGCAGCAGCTTTTCCAGCCGTTCCGGGTCGCGCAACATCAACGTCAACCGCTTGTACGTGGGCACTCGACGCGCGAATCCGATGGTCAACACCGAGGGGTCGAAAGCGTTTGCGATCCAGCCCAATTCGGCTTCTGTGGCGCCACGCTCGAGCCAGGAACGGCGCAGCCGGGCCCGCACATCGGCGATCAGCATCTCGCGCAGCTGCGACCGGATCCACCAGAGGTGACCGGGGTCGACGTCGTGCAACCGCTGCCACAGCTGCGGCTCCCCGGCCGCCTGGTCGACGGCCTCCATCCCCTCAACGCCGACCAGCTCGCGGCCCAACTCCAGCCATTGCGGCGCGGCCCAGGTGGGCGCGTGCACGCCGTTGGTGATGGACCCGATGGGCACCTCGGACTGGTCGAAGCCCGGCCACAGTTCGTTGAACATGCCGCGGCTGACCCGGCCGTGCAGCAGCGACACCCCGTTGGCGCGCTGCGCGAGACGTAAACCCATGTGCGCCATGTTGAATTTGTCCGGGTCGTCCTCGGCGCCGAACGCGACCACCCGGTACAGCGGCACCTCGGGCAGCAGCGGCGAGGCCACGGTGTCGTCGAAGTAGCGGCGGACCATCTCCACCGGGAACCGGTCGATGCCGGCCGGCACCGGGGTGTGGGTGGTGAACACCGTCGACGACCGGACCACCGTCAGCGCGGTCTCGAAGTCCAGTCCCGATCCGCTGATGTACTCCCGAATGCGTTCCACGCCAAGGAAGCCCGCGTGGCCTTCGTTCATGTGGTAGACCTCGGGCGCCTGGATGCCCTCGATCTCGGTGAACGCCCGGATCGCGCGGATGCCACCGATACCGGCGAGCAACTCCTGCTTGATCCGGTGCTCCTGGTCGCCGCCGTACAGCCGGTCGGTCACCGAACGCAGCTCGTGATCGTTCTCCGGAATGTCAGAGTCGAGCAGCAGCAACGGAACTCGTCCGACCTGCGCCACCCACACCCGGGCCCGCAACACCTGCGATTCCGGCAGGTTCAGCGACACGAGCGCCGGCTGGCCGTCGGCTCCGGTCAGCAGCCGCAGCGGCAGGCCCTGCGGATCGAACGACGGGTAGTTCTCGTTCTGCCAGCCGTCGGCCGTCAGCGACTGCTTGAAGTAGCCGGACCGGTAGTACAGCCCCACCGCGATCAACGGCAGGCCGAGATCCGACGCCGACTTGAGGTGATCGCCCGCGAGGATGCCCAGACCACCCGAGTAGTTGGGCAGCACCTCGGCGACGCCGAACTCCATGGAGAAGTACGCGATGCCCTTCGGCATGGCGGGGCCGCCGTCCTCGGCGAGGTCGGCCTGCTCCTGGTACCAGAGCGGGCGGCTCAGATAGCTGTCCAGCTCGGCGGCCCGGTGGTTCACCCGGCCGACGAAGTCGTCGTCCGCCGCCAGTTCGTCCAGCCGCGCCGGGCTCACGGCACCCAGCAACGCCACCGGATCGGCGCCGACCTGTTCCCACAGCACCGGATCGATCTCCGCGAACAGCTCCTGGGTCGGTGTATGCCAGGACCAGCGCAGGTTGATGGACAGCCGCTCCAGGGCGGCGAGGCGTTCGGGCAGGTGGGCACGGACGGTGAACCGGCGGAGGGCTTTCACACGAGCCAACCTTACTGACATTTTTTTCACGTGCAGGGTCAGTTCAGCGACTGTGCACGACGCATCCAGCCGCTCACTGCCCCTGTGGTGTCATCGGCCACTACGGTGGGTATCAGAGCACGGGCGGGCCTTTGAGCCACTACGGCGCGTGGTGGCGTGTGCCCGGGTAAGGAGTGGTTTGGGTGGCCGGTCGGATCGAGATCGACGACGTCGCACCAGTGGTGTCCGCAGGCCGATATCCCGCCAAGGCCGTGGTCGGCGAAGTGGTTCCGATCAGCGCGACCGTCTGGCGCGAAGGTCACGACGCCGTCGCCGCAAGCCTGGTGGTGCGGTATCACGGCCCCCTCTACCCGCAACTCGCCGACACCCCGCCGGGCGCAACACCGGTGCCGGCCCCACCGCGGGCCAAGGTCAAGCCGACCCGGCTGCCCATGGCCCCGGGTTTCACTCCCGACGTGTTCCATGGCCAGTTCACCCCCGACGCCGTCGGCCTGTGGACGTACCGGGTCGACGGCTGGGGCGATCCGATCGCGACGTGGCGACACGCCATCACCGTCAAGCTCGAAGCCGGCCAGAGCGAGGCCGAACTGACCAACGACCTACTGGTCGGTGCCACCCTCCTGGAGCGCGCCGCCACCGCGGTCCCCCAGGACGACCGCGCCCCGCTACTCGCGGCCGCGCGACGGCTGCGGGAAGCCGGCGATCCCTACATCCGAGCCGCGGCAGCGTTGGCGCAGGATGTCACGGACCTGCTACGCAAGTACCCCCTACGTGAATTGATCACGCGCGGAGAGCAATACGGCATCTGGGTCGACCGTCCACGGGCCCGGTTCAGTGCCTGGTACGAGCTCTTCCCCCGGTCCACCGGCGGCTGGGACGCCGACGGGAAGCCGGTCCACGGCACGTTCTCCACGACCGCGAAGGCCATTCCACGCGTTGCCGCAATGGGTTTCGACGTCCTGTACCTGCCGCCCGTACACCCGATCGGCAAGGTGCACCGCAAGGGCCCGAACAACAACGTCACCGCGGCGCCCGGCGATGTCGGCTCCCCCTGGGCCATCGGCAGCGACGAGGGCGGTCACGACGCGGTGCACCCGGACCTGGGCACCATCGCCGAGTTCGACGACATGATCGCCGCAGCCCGCGACAACGGCCTGGAGGTGGCACTCGATCTGGCGCTGCAGTGCGCGCCCGACCACCCGTGGGCCAAGGAGCACCCGGAATGGTTCACGGTGTTGCCCGACGGCACCATCGCCTACGCCGAGAACCCTCCGAAGAAGTACCAGGACATCTACCCGCTCAACTTCGACAACGACCCGGCCGGCCTGTACGACGAGGTGCTGCGCGTGGTCAATTTCTGGATGTCGCACGGCGTCAAGATCTTCCGCGTCGACAACCCGCACACCAAGCCGGCGAATTTCTGGGCGTGGCTGATCGCGCAAGCCAAGAACATCGACCCCGACGTGCTGTTCCTGTCGGAGGCGTTCACCCGCCCGGCCCGTCTGTACGGACTCGCGAAACTCGGCTTCACGCAGTCGTACACGTATTTCACGTGGCGCACGTACAAGTGGGAGATCACCGAGTTCGGCCAGGAGATCGCCAAGTACGCCGACTTCTACCGGCCCAACCTGTTCGTCAACACCCCCGACATCCTGCATGCCAGCCTGCAGCACGGCGGTCCGGGAATGTTCGCGATCCGGGCGGTGCTGGCGGCCACCCTGAGCTCGTCGTGGGGCGTGTACTCCGGCTACGAACTGTTCGAGCACGTGGCCGTCCGCGAAGGCAGCGAAGAGTATCTCGACTCGGAGAAGTACCAGTTGCGGCCACGAGACTTCGATGGCGCGCTGGCCGGCGGACGGTCCCTGGAGCCGCTGCTGACCCGGCTCAACGAGATTCGGCGCGTGCACCCGGCACTCAGCCAATTACGGACCATCAAGTTCCATCACGTCGACAACGACTCGATGTTGGCGTACAGCAAGTTCGACCCGGTTACCGGCGACACCGTCCTTGTGGTGTTGACGCTCAACCCATACGGCCCCGAGCAGGCAACGCTCTGGCTGGACATGGGCGCCCTCGGTATGGAGGACCACGACCGGTTCTGGGTACGAGACGAGATCACCGGTGAGGAATACCAATGGGGCGCAGCAAATTACGTTCGACTGGACCCGGGCAGAGCGGTAGCCCACGTACTGAACATGCCGCAAATCCCGTACGACAAACGGCTGAACCTCCTGCGGAGGCAGCCGTGACCAGCAACCTGCGGCCACCCGTGGTCGACCTGGCCCGGCTACTGGCCGGTGAACACCACGACCCGCATTCGATCCTGGGTGCGCATGAATACGGCAAGCGCACCGTCATCCGGGCCCTGCGCCCGCACGCCACCGGGGTCACCGCGCTGATCGGCAAGAAGCGCTACCCGATGGAGGCCATCGAGGGTGGCGTGTTCGCCGTCGAGGTGCCGTTCACCGATCTGGCCGACTACCGCTTCGAAGTCGAATATCCCGGTGACGTCGTGCACACCACGGCCGACCCTTACCGCTTCCTGCCGACGCTCGGTGACATGGATCTGCACCTGCTGGCCGAGGGCCGGCACGAACGGCTGTGGGAAATCCTTGGCGCGCAGCCCCGTTCGTTCACCACTCCGGACGGAGTAGTCGACGGCTTCTCATTCGCCGTGTGGGCTCCCAACGCCAAGGGCGTCAACCTGATCGGCGACTTCAATCACTGGGACGGCAGCGAGGCCCCGATGCGGGCGCTGGGCTCGTCCGGGGTGTGGGAACTGTTCTGGCCCGGGTTCGAGGCCGGCAGTTTGTACAAATTCCGGATCCACACCGGCAACGGGTCGGTCAGCGATCGCGCGGATCCGATGGCCTTCAGCACCGAGGTGCCGCCGCTGACCGCATCGAAAACCTTTGTCAGCGACTACGTCTGGGGTGACGAGGCGTGGATGACCGCGCGCGCCGAACTCAATCCGGTCTTCGAGCCGATGAGCACCTACGAGGTGCATCTCATGTCGTGGCGCCCCGGCCTGAGCTACCGCGAGTTGGCAGTCGAACTCACCGAATACGTGGTGGCGCAGGGCTTCACGCACGTCGAGCTCCTCCCGGTGGCCGAGCACCCCTTCGGTGGGTCCTGGGGATACCAGGTGACGTCGTACTACGCGCCGACGTCACGGCTCGGCACCCCCGACGACTTCCGGTACCTGGTCGACACGCTGCACCAGGCCGGTATCGGCGTGATCGTCGACTGGGTGCCCGCCCACTTCCCCAAGGACTCGTGGGCACTGGGCCGCTTCGACGGCACGCCACTGTATGAGCACGCCGATCCCCGGCGCGGCGAGCAACTCGACTGGGGCACCTACGTTTTCGACTTCGGCCGCAACGAAGTCCGCAACTTCCTGGTGGCCAACGCGCTGTACTGGCTGATGGAGTTCCACGTCGACGGTCTCCGCGTCGACGCCGTCGCCTCCATGCTGTACCTGGACTACTCGCGTCCCGAAGGCGGTTGGACGCCCAACATCTACGGCGGCCGGGAGAATCTGGAGGCAGTGCAGTTCCTGCAGGAGATGAACGCCACCGTTCACAAGCTGGTCCCCGGCATCGTCACCGTCGCCGAGGAATCCACCTCGTGGCCCGGCGTCACCCGCCCGACAAACCTTGGCGGCCTTGGCTTCTCGATGAAGTGGAACATGGGGTGGATGAACGACACCCTTGACTACATCAGCCACAACCCGGTCCATCGCAGCTACCACCACCATGAAATGACGTTCTCGATGTTGTACGCCTACAGCGAGAACTACGTACTGCCGATCAGCCACGACGAAGTCGTACACGGCAAAGGCACCCTGTGGACCCGGATGCCCGGCGACGATCACGCCAAGGCCGCCGGCCTGCGACAGCTGCTGGCCTACCAGTGGGCACATCCGGGCAAGCAATTGCTGTTCATGGGACAGGAATTCGGCCAGCGCGCCGAATGGTCCGAGGAACGCGGGCTGGACTGGTTCCAACTCGGCGAACACAGCTTCTCCACCGGGGTCCAACACCTGGTCCGCGACATCAACGGCATCTACCGCGACAACCGCGCGCTGTGGTCGCGCGACAGTAATCCAGAGGGTTACTCGTGGATCGACGCCAACGACTCGAACAACAACGTGCTGAGCTTTTTGCGGTTCGGCGACGACGGGTCGGCCATCGCCTGTGTCTTCAACTTCTCCGGCAGCGAGCACTCGCAGTACCGGCTGGGCCTCCCGCACTCCGGGACCTGGCAGGAGCTGCTGAACACCGACGCCACGGTCTACAACGGCGCGGGCGCGGGCAACATGGGCGCGGTCGAGGCCACCGACGAGCCCTGGCACGGCCGTCCCGCCTCCGCCGTCCTGGTCCTCCCGCCGCTGTCGGCGCTCTGGCTCAAGCCCGCCTAGAGTCCCGCAGCCCGTCGAGGAGACGGCGCACCGCGGCACCGGTGTCGCGACGCGCGCGAACGGGATCGGATGCGCCGGCGATGGCGGCGACGGCTTGATTGCTGAGCCCCATCAGCAGCACAGCCAGCGGTGAAATCGGCTGCGGCGCAAGCACACCCTGCTCCAGCAGGCTGACGAGGCCGGCCTCGATATTGGCCAGGGTGTACCGCGCGTTGCGCTCCTGCCATTTCTGCCAGCCGAGCACCGCGGGCGCGTCGACCACCCGGATGCGTTGCAGCGGCGCGTCAACCGCGGTGTCCAGCACGGCATCCCAGCCGGCGAGGAACACCGACCACGCGTCCTCGCCGCGTTCGGCGGCCGCCGCGGCAGCGGCCCGAACCCGGGCGCTCACGACCTGATCGGCGCGGTCGAAGACCTCTTCGAAGAGCGCTTCCTTGTCGGCGAAATGGTGATAGAGGGAACCACGCGTGACTCCGCTGCGGCGGACGATCTCCTCGGTACCGGTCTGGTGATAGCCCTGCGCGCCGAACAACTCGGTCGCGACTGCGATGAGCCGCTCCCGTGAATCCCCCTTGACCGTGACCATACAAGTTGTATGGTAGCAGCATACAGACTGTATGGAGGTCGTCATGACGACACTCGACACCCACGTCCCCACCCGTCTCGGCGAGCTGCACGTACGCCGCACCGGGACCGGTCCGCCCGCCGTCTTGTGGCACAGCCTCTGGGTGGACTCGCGCAGCTGGGGCCCGCTCGCCGACGCCCTGGCCACCCAACGACAGGTGGTGACCATCGACGGACCCGGATACGGCACGAGCAGCCCCATCCACCGGGATTTCAGCCTCGGTGAATGTGCAAGTGCCGCATGCGAAGTGCTCGACGCGCTCGGCCTCGGCGCGGTCGACTGGATCGGCAACGCCTGGGGTGGCCACGTCGGCATCATGCTGGCGGCCACCGAACCGCACCGCCTGTGCAGCCTGACCACCATCGCCGCGCCCGTCCTACCCGTCAGCCGACGGCAGCGCTGGACCCAGACCTATCCGCTCGCCGCGGCCTACCGACTGCTCGGCCCCAATCCCCTGCTGACCAAAATCCTGTTCGACGTGCTTCTCGGTGGCGCCGACATCGCGCGTACCGAGCGGGCTGCCGAGCTCAAAGCCGCGTTCCGCGCAATGGACCGCGAATCAGCAAGGCGCACAGTCCGATACATGCACAGCTGGCACTCGCTGGCCGGCCGGCTGTCCGACGTCACCGTCCCGACGCTGCTGATGACCGGCGATCTCGGCGATCAGCACTGGAGTCCCGCCGACGCCCGCGCCGCGACCAAAACCATGCCGGACGCACGCGTCGTCACCCTCACTGGCTCGGGACACGTCGGCCCGCTGTTGGTCGACACCGACGCGATCGCTGCGGCCGTCACGGACTTCTGGGCCTCGGCGCCCGCAATGGAACCCGAGCTGGCGGTACCCCCGACCCACGAAAAGACGTAGAACTGTCAACTTCAGGCCGAAATCGACAGTTTTGCGTCTTCTCGCGGGATATCAGTAGAGGGCGTTGGCAAGGTTGCGCCGGCCCGCGATGACCTCGGGGTCGGCCGGGTCGAACAGGTCGAACAACTCGATGAGCCGGGTGCGCACGCGAGTGCGGTCGTCGCCCGAGGTCTTCTTGACGAGCGCGATGAGCCGGTTGAAGGCGCCGTCGACGTCGCGCTGGAAGAGCTGCACGTCGGCGGCGGCGAAGGCCAGGTCGATGTCGTCGGGTGATGCGTCGGCGAGGCGCACGGCCTCCGGGCGCTGCGCGGACGCGCGCTGCAGGAATGCGATCTGCTGCACCGCGCCCTTCGCCTCGACGTGCGCCGGGTCGGCCTCGAGGATCGCCTGATACGCGGCCAAGGCGCCGTCGAAGTCTCCGTTGTCCAGGAAGTCCCGGGCCTGCGCGAGAGCGGGGTCGACCTGTTCCTCTTCACCCTCGGCGCCGCCACCGAGCTTGCCGGCGGTCGCCTGCAGCAGCGAGTCCACCCAGCGGCGCAGCTGGTCTGCCGGTTGGCCACCCTCGAACGAGGTGATCGGCTGCCCGCCGGCGAGCGCGACGACCGTCGGGACACCCTGGATGCCGAACATCTGCGCGATGCGCGGTGAGGTGTCGACGTTGACGGTGCCGAACGACCACTTGCCACCGTCCTCGGCGGCCAGCGCGGACAGTGTCTGCCCGAGCTGGACACTCGAGTCACTGCGCGGCGACCACAGCAGCACGACGACCGGCACCTCGCCGGAGCGGATCAGCACCTCGGCTTCGAGATTGGCCTCGGTGATCTCGATGCCACCAGGCTCGCCACCGGCAGCGGCAGCACCTTCAGCGGGACGGTTTTTGAGCGCGGAGAGGTCCACCGCGCCAGCCAGCGCGGGACCGATAGGACGCGGACGAGTCACGCTGTCCAGTCTGTCACGCGACGGCCGACGGCTCCGGTTCACCCTCAGCGGCACGGGCCCCGACTGCCAGCGCGCCGCTTCGTTCGGCCCAGCGCAGGAAGGCCACGCTGGCCAGCGGCACGATGCTGGACAGCGCCGCCAGCACCCAGGTGACCAGCGACCACCGCGCAGCCCAACCGACGATCAGCCCGGTCGCCACGAAAGCCAGGAACACCACACCGTGGACCATGCCGAAGATCTGCACACCGACCTCGGTGCGGGGCGTGCCGAGGTACTTGAAGTACATGCCGGTCAGCAGTCCGACCCAGCTGACAGCCTCGGCCAGAGCGATCAAACGAAACCAGCCCGCCACCCGGGGCACAACAGCGTTCATGGCGCCATTGTGCCCGAGTGACGGGCTGACTACTACGAGGTGTAGTTCACACCTCGCGGAAAACTACGGACGACGCAGGATCAGGGCGTCGCCCTGGCCACCGGCGCCACACAGCGCCGCGACGGCGTAACCCGAACCCTTGCGGGCCAGCTCCAGCGCCGCGTGCAGCGTGATGCGTGCGCCGGACATGCCGATCGGGTGGCCGATGGCGATGGCGCCACCGTTGACGTTCACCTTGTCGCCGTCGACGCCCAGCTCCTTGGTCGAGGCCAGCGACACCGCGGCGAAGGCCTCGTTGATCTCGATGACGTCGAGCTGGTCGACGGTGATGCCCTCACGCTCGACGGCCTTCTTGATGGCGTTGGCCGGCTGGCTCTGCAGCGTCGAGTCCGGGCCGGCGACGACGCCGTGCGCGCCGATCTCGCACAGCCAGGTCAGACCCAGCGACTCGGCCTTTTCCTTGCTCATGACCACGACGGCACACGCGCCGTCGGAGATCTGCGACGACGAACCGGCGGTGATGGTGCCGTCCTTGCGGAACGCCGGCCGCAGGCCGCCCAGCGACTCGGCGGTGGTGTTGCCGCGGATGCCCTCGTCCTCGGCGAACTCGATCGGGTCGCCCTTGCGCTGCGGGATGGACACCGGAACCACCTCGTCGGCAAAGACGCCGTCCTTCCACGCGGCCGCGGCCTTCTGGTGCGACTGCGCGGCGAACTCGTCCTGCTCGGCGCGGGTGAAGTTGTCCTGGTCGTTGCGCTGCTCGGTCAGAGCGCCCATCGGCTGGTCGGTGAAGACGTCGTGCAGACCGTCGTAGGCCAGGTGGTCCAGCGCGGTGACGTTGCCGTACTTGTAGCCCTCACGGCTCTTGGGCAGCAGGTGCGGGGCCTGGCTCATGGATTCCTGACCACCGGCCACCACGACCTCGAACTCACCGGCGCGAATCAGCTGGTCAGCGAGCGCGATGGCGTCGATGCCGGACAGGCACATCTTGTTGATGGTCAGCGACGGCACATCCCACGGGATACCGCCACCGACGGCCGCCTGGCGGGCCGGCATCTGGCCGGCACCGGCGGTCAGGACCTGGCCCATGATCACGTAATCGACCAGCGAGGCGTCGACTCCAGCCTTTGCCAGCGCGCCCTTGATCGCGATGGCCCCCAGGTCGCTACCCGAGAAGTCCTTCAGCGAACCCATCAGTTTGCCCACCGGAGTGCGGGCTCCGGCAACAATTACCGAGGTCGTCATTTCCATCCTCCAACAAATCTGTAACGGCTAATGTGGCCGATCACACAGGCGCAAATTCGGTCGTATCAGGTTACCTTTACGTTATGACCACCGAACACGTCGATGCCCGTCCGGCGCTGGCCAGCGCCCTCGTGACCGCTATTGATCACGTCGGTATCGCCGTGCCGGATCTGGACGCCGCGATCCGGTGGTACCACGACCACCTCGGCATGATCGTCTTGCACGAAGAGGTCAACGAGGACCAGGGCGTCCGCGAGGCCATGCTCTCGGTCCGTGGCGCGCCCGTCGGCAGCGCCCAGATTCAGCTGCTGGCCCCGCTCGACGAGAAGTCGACCATCGCCAAGTTCATCGACACCCGCGGCCCCGGCCTGCAGCAGCTGGCCTACCGCACCAGCGACATCGAGGCCCTGTCCGAGCGCCTGCGCGCCGACGGCGTCCGCCTGCTGTACGAAGCCCCGCGCCGCGGCACCGCCGACTCGCGTATCAACTTCATCCACCCGAAGGATGCCGGTGGCGTGCTGATCGAGCTGGTCGAGCCCGCCAAGGATGCGGCCCACTAGAGCGGTCTAGGACCACCGTCGGGTCGGTCCTCTGTTCCCCCGATTCGCCCAGCACGGCGTGTGCCAATGGCGGCGGTCTTCGGCGTCATCGACCCGTAGCACCACCACATGCGCTGTGCCCGGGCGGATTTCGTGATCACATCCGGGGCACCGATAGGTTTTGACGGCGCGGGATCCGGCCACCGGCCGCACCTCGTAGTCATATCCGTCGGGTCCGGTCTCCACCCGGCGCGACGACAGCCCGAGCAGTGGCGGCGGATCGCGCCGAGGCCGCTCCGGACGTCGCCGCGGCATCAGAACAACCGGAACTCGTCGTTGTCCATGCCGCGCATCTTGTCGTAGTCCAAAGTCACGCAACGGATTCCACGATCAGTGGCCAATGTGCGCGCCTGCGGCTTGATCTGCTGGGCGGCGAACACCCCGGCGACCGGCGCCAGCACGCTGTCCCGGTTGAGCAGATCGAGGTACCGCGTCAGCTGCTCGACGCCGTCGATCTCCCCGCGCCGCTTGATCTCCACCGCGACCGACGCCCCGGTCTCGTCACGGCACAACAGGTCCACCGGACCGATCGGCGTCGGGTACTCGCGTCGCACCAACGTGTAACCGACACCCAGCAACTCGACGTGCTCGGCGAGCAGTTCCTGCAGGTGCGCCTCCACGCCGTCCTTCACCAGACCGGGATCGACCCCGAGTTCATGACTGGAGTCGTGCTCGATGTCCTCGACGGTGATCCGCAGCTGCTCGCCGGCCTTGTTCTCGACGACCCAGACCAGAGCCGAAACGCCGTCCACTGCTGCCTCCTCGACGGTCCAGCACGGCGGCGTCATCCAGTTCAGTGGTTTGTAGGCGCGGTCGTCGGCATGCACACTCACCGATCCGTCCGCCTTGAACAGCAGCAGGCGACGGGCCGACGGCAGATGTGCGGTCAGACGTCCGACGTAGTCAACGGTGCACTGGGCGATCACGAGACGCACCCGACCCACCTTAGGGGTATTGAATCCCGGTCCGGACTCGCCCCACGAACTAGGCTGACGGCCAATGACTGCGGACCAGCCCGGGACGACGCGCCTGGCGCGGATACGGGAAGCCATCACGCCGCGTGCCAGCTTGCAGGCCACACCCGAATACGGATCGTGGATTCTGGGACGTGTCTCCGAGACCCAGCGCCGGCGCCGCATCCGCATTCAGCTGATCCTGACCACGTTCGTGATCGTCGCGAACATGATCGGCGTCGGCGTCTCGATCCTCATCGAGACGGTGTTGTTCCCGACCCCCAACGTCTTCCGGGCCGACGTCTGGTGGATCACCACGATCGTGGCACCCGCGTACATCCTGTTCGCCTTCCTCGTCGGCGTGGTGTGGGCGACCAACAGGGTGATCCAGAGCGTGCGCTGGGCCATCGAGGAACGCACCCCGACAGTCGAGGACCAGCGCAACACGTTCCGCGCACCGGGCCAGCTCACGCGGGTGCTGCTGTCCCTGTGGGGCCTCGGCGCCGTACTGCTGACGACGCTCTACGCACTGCACGACACCCAGTTCATTCCCAAACTGCTACTGGGCGTCACGTTCCCCGGCATCGTCGTGTCCACGAGCTGCAACCTGTACACCGAGTTCGCGCTGCGGCCGGTCGCCGCCGACGCACTCCAGGCCGGACGGCCGCCATCTCGGCTGGCGCCGGGGATCATGGGCCGAACCATGGTGGTGTGGGCGTTCGGCTCTGGCGTGCCGATGCTGGGCGTGCTGCTGGCCGCGGTGTTCGCGCTGACCCAAAGCACCCTCACCCCAACCCAATTCGCGTTCGCGGTGCTGGTGCTCGCGGTGTTCGCGTTGGTCTTCGGCGCGTTGCTGATGTGGATCGTGGCGTGGCTGACGGCCAGCCCGATCCGCATCGTGCGGCAAGCGCTCAGCAGAGTCGAGCAGGGCGACCTGACCACTGATCTGGTGGTCTTCGACGGCACCGAGTTGGGCCAGCTGCAGCGCGGATTCAACTCCATGGTGCACGGGCTGCGGGAACGCGAACGGGTCCGCGACCTGTTCGGCCGGCACGTCGGGCGTGAGGTCGCGGCACTCGCCGAGCAGGAGAAGCCGCAACTGGGCGGCGAAGAACGGCACGCCGCGGTGATCTTCGTCGACGTCATCGGCTCCACCAAGCTGGTGACCAGCCGCCCGGCCGTCGAGGTCGTCGACCTCCTGAACCGCTTCTTCGCAGTCATCGTCGACGAGGTGGACCGGCACCACGGGTTCGTCAACAAGTTCGAGGGTGACGCGGTGCTGGCGGTGTTCGGGGCGCCGGTGTCGTTGCAGTGCACCGAAGGTGACGCCCTGGCGGCCGCCCGGGCCATCGCGTCGCGACTGCGTGACGAAGTGCCCGAATTGCAGGCGGGTCTGGGTGTCGCGGCCGGCACCGTGGTGGCCGGCAACGTCGGGGCCAAGGAGCGGTTCGAGTACACGGTGATCGGCGAACCCGTCAACGAGGCGGCTCGACTGTGCGAGCTCGCCAAGTCCGTACCGGGCCATCTGGCGGCCGCGGCGAGCATGCTCGACGCCGTCAGTGAATCCGAAAGAGCGCACTGGGCTTTGGGTGACACCGTGACGCTGCGTGGCATGTCCGAGCCGACACAACTGGCGATCCTGGCCTGAGATTCACATCTGCTTCACACAGATCCGGAGGATCATGGTGCCTATGAAGCGACATCCCGTCATGGCGGCTGCCGTCGGCGCGCTCGCCGTGTCGTTCGCGCTCGCTCCGCCGGCCGCTGCCGACCCCAGCTACGACACCGGGGGTTCGGCGGCCGACGTCATCAACAACCTCCAGGCCGAGGGCTACCTCGTCCAGATCAACTGGACCAACGGTTTCGACGTCAAGCCGCTCAACATCTGCTGGGTCACCGGCGTGAACAACCCGGGCAATTTCAAACCGGGCGGCCCGGTGGCGGCGACTGTCTACGTCGACGTGCAGTGCCCGAACCACGAATGGTGAATCACACCTGAGGGTAGGGCGCGAAGCGCTTGTCGAACCCGGCCTTGCGCTCGTCGAGTGCCGCCTGCCGTTGCGCCGCAGTGACATACGTCGTTCCGGCGGGCAGCACCGAGCCGAGGTCGCTGAGCGCCACCACCTGTGAACTCACCTTCGGCAGGTTGGTGCCCGTGGGGTCGAGGTCCTGGAAGCGGATCGAGATGGTCCCCTGGTTGAGGCCGCCGGTGGACACCCAGTTCGCCACACCGGGATCGGTCGGCGACACCACGATGGTGTAGCTGCCGTCCGCGTTGGCCACCGACTGCGCGATGTTCAGGCTGGTCTGCTGATCCCAGTAGTTCTTGGTGATGGTCCAGTCGTTGGTCACCGGCACGACGAAATAGCCGGCGTCGCCGGGCTTGATCGTCAGGACCAGCGCCTGGTCGTCAGCCAGCTGGAAGTACCCTGGGCTCTGCACCTGGGTCGACAGGAACGTCGCGTTGCTCTCGGGATCGGTGAAGACGTTGGGCGGCTTCGTCTTTCCCGACGAATCCTTGGTCGCCACGTCCATGTACTGCGGTTCCATCCGCAGCCCGAGCGCGAGAATCACCGACGCTTCCAGGCCCTGCAGGAACCGCGGCATCACCGGCAGCGGCGGGATCAGTGAGACCAGGTTGGTCAGGAACGGGTTGCCGGAGACCGCCGGTCCCAGACCGGGGATGTCGAAGCCTCCGATCTGCGCGAACAGGCTGTTTCGCGGACCGCTGACCCGCTCGATGGACAAGCTCATCGGATCCTGAGTGTTCCAGTCCGACAGCGTGTTCCGCGCGACGATGAGCGTGGTGTCGGTCGGGATCTGCAGATGGTTGGTCTGGCCCGGTTCGGCCGGACGCGAACTCACCGTGACCGTGAAGGTGCCGTCCGGGTTGATCTGCATGTCCTTGGCATTGAGCACCGCAGCGGTCTTTCCGCCGAGGCCCGTCAGCACACTGAAGGTGGGTCTCCGCGGGCCTCTCCCCCGGACCGAACTTCCCGCTGATCACGTACGTCGACGTCGAGTTGACCGC
Organism: Mycobacterium sp. SMC-16; assembly: GCF_046250085.1. Lineage (NCBI taxonomy): Bacteria > Bacillati > Actinomycetota > Actinomycetes > Mycobacteriales > Mycobacteriaceae > Mycobacterium > Mycobacterium sp. SMC-16. The sequence continues at coordinate 1,414,177 of NZ_CP176427.1, read as the reverse complement.
CATCATCCGGTAAATGGTGTCCGGGTTGTCGTACAGGATGCGCGTGCCGGTGATCGACTGGCCGAACCAATCATGCGGCGGCATGACCATTTCCAGCACCGTCGGCCGCATCGGGTTGAGCAGCTGGTACTCCATGGCGGCCTGCTGGGCGTACTCGTCGACCGCCTGGTTCAGCTGGTCCAGGTTCTCCTGGTCGGGTCCGCCGACCTGCGAGTACTGCTGCTTGGCATTCAGCTGGAACGCGAACTTGAGGATCGCCTTCATGATCTGCATCGGCAGCGTGTTCACGATGGCGTTGGCGGTCCGCTCGCCGGCCAGCTGCTGCGACGTGCCGAGCACCGTGGCGGCGCTCTGGAGCGACGTCGGCGCGGCCGCCAATGACGTTGTCGCGGAGGTGGATGCGGTCTCGCGGCGGGTGACGCCCAGCAGCGCGGACAGCGCGGCGTTCTGCAATGGCGCGACGGGGTTCCCGGACGCGTTCGCCGCCCCGTTCAGGCCCACCGCCGAGAGCGCATGCGACACGGCCGCGGTAGCCGCGGCAACCGGTGCACCGAGCGTTGCGACCGGTACGGCCACATGTGCCCGTGGCGCACTGCTCACGGGTGCGTCCTCCGTCGCCACCGCCGCCTGCACCTTCGAGGGTTTCTGCGCGGCTGTGACGGTGGGCGTGGTGGCGACCTTCTTGATCGTGGGTTTCGCGTCCGGCTCGGACGTCTTACCGGCGTCGGTCGCCTTCTTCGCAGCCGACGGCTTCTCCGCATCGGCATTATCCGCGGGCCGCTTCGACGACTTCTTCCCCGGATTCACCGCGCCAGGGCGCTTGACGCCCTTGTCCTTCTTCGGCTTGTCCGCATCGGCCTTGTCGCCGTCACCCTTGGCCGCAGTCTCACCCTTCGCATGACCGTCCGACGATGTCCCCGCGGCATCACTCGGTGCGGCGAAGGCGATGCCAGGACTACTCGCCACCGCCACGCCGATCCCCAGCGCGACGGCCAGCGCACCGACCCGGCCGACGAATCTGGCTGCGCCAGTTGGCAACTGCTCACGACTGTTGATCGGCATGCGACTCCCCTGTACCCCGACTAGAACGCGTTCCAGTTATAACAGGGCCACACTCGCGCGTCAGCCATTTACGAGACAAATGATTAAATATGTCTCGCCAACGACGTTGATGTCGATTTTCCGCTAGTACTCGGGTCCGCCGCATGCCATTGTCGAAGACATGTACGACGACTTCGACCGCTGCTACCGGGCAGTCCAATCCAAGGACGCCCGGTTCGACGGTTGGTTCGTCACGGCCGTCCTCACCACGGGCATCTATTGCCGCCCCAGTTGCCCGGTCCGGCCGCCGTTCGCGCGCAACGTCCGCTTCTATCCAACCGCCGCGGCAGCGCAGCGGGCCGGCTTCCGGGCCTGCAAGCGCTGCCGGCCCGACGCATCGCCGGGGTCACCGGAGTGGAACATCCGCACCGACGTCGTGGCCCGCGCCATGCGACTGATCGCCGACGGCACCGTCGACCGCGAAGGCGTGACGGGCCTGGCCGCCAGACTCGGCTACACCACCCGCCAACTCGAGCGGCTGCTCCAGGCCGAGGTGGGCGCGAACCCCTTGGCGCTGGCCCGGGCTCAGCGGAGCCAGACCGCGCGGGTCCTCATCGAGACCACGAAACTGCCCTTCGGTGACGTCGCGTTCGCCGCCGGCTTCTCCAGCATCCGCCAGTTCAACGACACCATTCGCGAAGTATGTGCGCTGACGCCGACCGAACTGCGGCTCCGGGCGCAGGCGCGCTTCGAACCCAACGAAACCCCGGGCACGGGAACACTTTCCGTCCGGCTGCCGGTGCGGACGCCCTTCGCATACGAGGGAGTGTTCGGCCACCTGGCGGCCGGCGCGGTGCCGGGCGTCGAAGAGGTACGCGACGACACGTTCCGACGTACTTTGCGGCTGCCCAACGGGACCGGCATCGTCGGACTGTCGCCACGCGTGGATCACGTCCAGTGCACGCTGATCCTCGACGACTTCCGGGACCTGGCCACCGCCATCGCCCGGTGCCGGCGACTGCTCGACCTCGACGCCGACCCGGAGGCCGTCATCGACGTCCTCAACGCCGACCGGCACCTGGCGCCCGTCGTCGCGAAGGCGCCCGGGCAACGCATCCCCCGCACCGTCGACGAGAACGAGCTGGCGCTCCGGGTGGTGATCGGGCAGCAGGTATCCATGAAGGCCGCCGCGACGCACACGCGCCGGCTGGCGCTGGCGTACGGCACGCCCATCAACGACCCGGCGGGAGCCTTGACCCATGTCTTCCCGTCCGTCATCCAACTGGCCGAGATCGATCCGAGCCACCTGGCGTTCCCTGAGTCCCGCCGACGCACACTTGTCGCGCTGATCGACGCCCTCGCCGCCGGCACCCTCGAGCTCGACGCCGGGTCGGACTGGCTGCAGGCCAGAACTCAGTTGGCCGAACTGCCCGGCATCGGACCGTGGACCGCCGAGGTGATCGCGATGCGTGGCCTCGGCGATCCCGATGCCTTTCCCGCCAGCGACCTCGGCGTCCAGGCAGCCGCCAAACAAGCTGGGCTGCCGGACAATTCACGCCAGTTGATCGAGCACAGTGCACACTGGCGGCCATGGCGTGCCTACGCCACTCAACACCTGTGGACCTCTCTGGATCACGCGGTCAACCAGTGGCCGCCCCTGACCACCAACCCGTCGCACTCACCACAACAGGAGCAGGCATGACCGCCACGTTGCAGACCCGGACCATGCACAGTCCGGTCGGAACCATCACGATCGCCGGTCGCGACGGGCGGATCCGGCATCTGCGGATGGACGATCAGACATACGAGCCAAGTCATGACGGTTGGGAGCCCGACGAGACGGCTTTTCCGGAGGCCGTCGACCAACTCACCGCCTACTTCGCCGGCGAACTCCAGGAGTTCGATCTGGAACTCGACCTCATCGGCACCGAATTCCAGCGCCGGGTCTGGGGTGCGTTGCTGACCATTCCGTACGGCGAAACCCGTTCGTACGGCGAGATCGCGCTGCAGGTCGGATCACCGGGTGCGTCTCGTGCAGTCGGACTGGCCAATGGCCACAATCCCGTCGGCATCATCGTGCCCTGCCATCGAGTCATCGGAGCCAACGGCAGCCTGACTGGATATGGCGGTGGATCGGACCGCAAGAAACTCCTGCTCGATCTCGAGAAAAGCCGGTCAGGAACCGAAGAGCCGACGCTATTCGATTGAGAAATGCAAAACATCTTGAACGCAAAATGCCTCAGCCCCCCGATTTTCATCGGGGGGCTGAGGTAATTTGTGTTCGGCGGTGTCCTACTTTTCCGCCCGTGCAGGGCAGTATCATCGGCGCTGGCAGGCTTAGCTTCCGGGTTCGGGATGGGACCGGGCGTTTCCCTGCCGCTGTTGCCGCCGTAACTCTATTTATTTAATCCTCTACCGGCCGTGACAATCCCCCTTTGTGGGGGTTGTTTGGTGGTGGGGTGTGGTCTGTTCGATTCTGATTGTGGTGTGGTTGCGGGCACGTTGATGTGCAATGTTCTTGCTTACACACTGGTTTTTTGGGTGTGTGTAAGTTTTCGGCCGGTTAGTGCCAGTTCCCTAAACTTATTGCTAAGTGTGCAGGTCTGGTCTATCGATCCCGTGGTCTGCGGGGGGCCTTATCCCTCTAAAAGGGTGAGAAACCTGGTCTTGGAAGAGGTTTCCCGCTTAGATGCTTTCAGCGGTTATCCTGTCCGAACGTAGCTATCCAGCGGTGCCCCTGGTGGGACAACTGGTAGACCAGAGGTTCGTCCGTCCCGGTCCTCTCGTACTAGGGACAGGTTTCCTCAAGTTTCTGACGCGCGCGGCGGATAGAGACCGAACTGTCTCACGACGTTCTAAACCCAGCTCGCGTGCCGCTTTAATGGGCGAACAGCCCAACCCTTGGGACCTGCTCCAGCCCCAGGATGCGACGAGCCGACATCGAGGTGCCAAACCATCCCGTCGATATGGACTCTTGGGGAAGATCAGCCTGTTATCCCCGGGGTACCTTTTATCCGTTGAGCGACACCCCTTCCACTCGGGGGTGCCGGATCACTAGTCCCGACTTTCGTCCCTGCTCGACTTGTAGGTCTCGCAGTCAAGCTCCCTTGTGCACTTACACTCAACACCTGATTGCCGTCCAGGTTGAGGGAACCTTTGGGCGCCTCCGTTACATTTTAGGAGGCAACCGCCCCAGTTAAACTACCCACCAGGCACTGTCCCTGGACCGGATAGACGGTCCGAGGTTAGAAGCCCAATACGATCAGAGTGGTATTTCAACAACGACTCCACACACACTGGCGTGTGCGCTTCACAGTCTCCCACCTATCCTACACAAACCGTACCGAACTCCAATACCAAGTTGTAGTGAAGGTCCCGGGGTCTTTTCGTCCTGCCGCGCGTAACGAGCATCTTTACTCGTAGTGCAATTTCGCCGAGTCTATGGTTGAGACAGTTGAGAAGTCGTTACGCCATTCGTGCAGGTCGGAACTTACCCGACAAGGAATTTCGCTACCTTAGGATGGTTATAGTTACCACCGCCGTTTACTGGGGCTTAAATTCTCCGCTTCACCCCCGAAGGAGTTAACAGGTCCTCTTAACCTTCCAGCACCGGGCAGGCGTCAGTCCGTATACATCGTCTTGCGACTTCGCACGGACCTGTGTTTTTAGTAAACAGTCGCTTCTCACTGGTTTGTGCCACCCCCTCCCGCTGCCGGCCGCAAGGGCCTTGACGGTATGGAGGTCCCCCTTCTCCCGAAGTTACGGGGGCATTTTGCCGAGTTCCTTAACCATAGTTAACTCGTACGCCTTAGTATTCTCTACCTGACCACCTGTGTTGGTTTGGGGTACGGGCCATGTGTGCACTCGCTAGAGGCTTTTCTTGGCAGCATAGGATCACCGAATTCGCCTCACTCGGCTATGCATCACCTCTCAGACATATGAACGACGGATTTGCCTATCGTTCGTCCTACAGGCTTACCCCGGTATTACCACTGACCGGTACGGCTACCTTCCTGCGTCACCCCATCGCTTGACTACTACCCACCAGGGTCCCACGCAGCCGGCAACACGTGATCCCCGAAAGGATCATCACGTGCCATTTGGATGGTTAGCACAATGGATTCATCACGGACGCACACACACGGGTACGGGAATATCAACCCGTTGTCCATCGACTACGCCTGTCGGCCTCGCCTTAGGTCCCGACTCACCCTGGGCGGACTGGCCTGCCCCAGGAACCCTTGGTCTTTCGGCGGGCAAGGTTCTCACTTGCCTATTCGCTACTCATGCCTGCATTCTCACTCCCACACCCTCCACAACTCGATCACTCGGCTGCTTCACCGGATGCAGGACGCTCCCCTACCCATCCTTGCGGATGCCGCGACTTCGGCGGTGTGCTTGAGCCCCGCTACATTATCGGCGCACAATCACTTGACCAGTGAGCTATTACGCACTCTTTCAAGGGTGGCTGCTTCTAAGCCAACCTCCTGGTTGTCTTCGCGACTGCACATCCTTTTCCACTTAGCACACGCTTAGGGGCCTTAGTCGGCGATCTGGGCTGTTTCCCTCTCGACGCACGGAGCTTATCCCCCGCCGTCTCACTGCCACGCTTTTGTCTTACCGGCATTCGGAGTTTGGCTGACGTCAGTAACCTGGTGAGGCCCATCGGCCATCCAGTAGCTCTACCTCCGGCAAGAAACACGCAACGCTGCACCTAAATGCATTTCGGGGAGAACCAGCTATCACGGAGTTTGATTGGCCTTTCACCCCTACCCACAGCTCATCCCCTCAGTCTTCAACCTAAGTGGGTTCGGGCCTCCACGCGGTCTTACCCGCGCTTCACCCTGGCCATGGGTAGATCACTCCGCTTCGGGTCCAGAACATGCCACTACACCCTTACGGGATACGCCCTATTCAGACTCGCTTTCGCTACGGCTACCCCCCACGGGTTAACCTCGCGACATGTCCCTGACTCGCAGGCTCATTCTTCAAAAGGCACGCCATCACCCCACCAAAGGAGGGCTCTGACGGATTGTAGGCACACGGTTTCAGGTACTATTTCACTCCCCTCCCGGGGTACTTTTCACCATTCCCTCACGGTACTAATCCGCTATCGGTCATCAGAAGGTATTTAGGCTTACCGAGTGGTCTCGGCAGATTCACAGCAGATTTCACGGGCCCGCTGCTACTCGGGAACACCATCAAGGCAGACATCGGGTTTTCACGTACGGGACTCTCACCCTCTACGGCAGGCCATCCCAAGCCACTTCCGTTAACCACGACATTTTCTTACTGCCCTCCAGAGGGATAGCCCTGGAAAGATAGGTCCCACAACCCCGCACACACAACCCCTACCCGGTATCACATGCATACGGTTTAGCCTCATCCGCTTTCGCTCGCCACTACTCACGGAATCACAATTGTTTTCTCTTCCTACGGGTACTGAGATGTTTCACTTCCCCGCGTTACCTCCCACACCCTATATATTCAAGCGTGGGTAACACGACATAACTCGTGCTGGGTTTCCCCATTCGGACATCCTCGGATCAACGCTCGGTTGGCAGCTCCCCGAGGCTTATCGCAGCCTCCTACGTCCTTCATCGGCCTCTGATGCCAAGGCATCCACCATGCGCCCTTAAACACTTACGCACAAAAACCAATTGATAAACAAGAATCAAAATTGCACATCAACACACACAGAAGGAAAAACCAACGACCCGAAAGCCGCCGGCAACCAATACTGCGCGCGTTAGATGCTCGCAACCACTATCCACGAATCAAACACCACACCCCACCACCAAAACCGGTGAGGCAACAACAACCCCCACCACCCCCAACGGAGCGGTGTCTCCCACCCCCACATGAGGAGGGGAGCGAACGGGCCTGTTGTCTCAGGACCCAACAGTGTGTCTGGCAATTCTTCACGACCAACGCTTTCCAGCCGGCCGCACGTTTGTCGTCATATGCACCCGCCGGACAAGCCCACTACAGGCGCCGGCGACAATCCCAACCACCAAGTCCCGCACTGTTGCGGGGATGGGGGAAACCCTGGATCAGGGCATGTAAATGGTGCTCCTTAGAAAGGAGGTGATCCAGCCGCACCTTCCGGTACGGCTACCTTGTTACGACTTCGTCCCAATCGCCGATCCCACCTTCGACGGCTCCCTCCACAAGGGTTAGGCCACCGGCTTCGGGTGTTACCGACTTTCATGACGTGACGGGCGGTGTGTACAAGGCCCGGGAACGTATTCACCGCAGCGTTGCTGATCTGCGATTACTAGCGACTCCGACTTCACGGGGTCGAGTTGCAGACCCCGATCCGAACTGAGACCGGCTTTGAAAGGATTCGCTCCACCTCACGGCATCGCAGCCCTTTGTACCGGCCATTGTAGCATGTGTGAAGCCCTGGACATAAGGGGCATGATGACTTGACGTCATCCCCACCTTCCTCCGAGTTGACCCCGGCAGTCTCCTACGAGTCCCCGGCATAACCCGCTGGCAACATAGGACAAGGGTTGCGCTCGTTGCGGGACTTAACCCAACATCTCACGACACGAGCTGACGACAGCCATGCACCACCTGCACACAGGCCACAAGGGAACCGACATCTCTGCCGGCGTCCTGTGCATGTCAAACCCAGGTAAGGTTCTTCGCGTTGCATCGAATTAATCCACATGCTCCGCCGCTTGTGCGGGCCCCCGTCAATTCCTTTGAGTTTTAGCCTTGCGGCCGTACTCCCCAGGCGGGGTACTTAATGCGTTAGCTACGGCACGGATCCCAAGGAAGGAACCCACACCTAGTACCCACCGTTTACGGCGTGGACTACCAGGGTATCTAATCCTGTTCGCTCCCCACGCTTTCGCTCCTCAGCGTCAGTTACTGCCCAGAGACCCGCCTTCGCCACCGGTGTTCCTCCTGATATCTGCGCATTCCACCGCTACACCAGGAATTCCAGTCTCCCCTGCAGTACTCTAGTCTGCCCGTATCGCCCGCACGCCCACAGTTAAGCTGTGAGTTTTCACGAACAACGCGACAAACCACCTACGAGCTCTTTACGCCCAGTAATTCCGGACAACGCTCGCACCCTACGTATTACCGCGGCTGCTGGCACGTAGTTGGCCGGTGCTTCTTCTATAGGTACCGTCACTCACGCTTCGTCCCTATTGAAAGAGGTTTACAACCCGAAGGCCGTCATCCCTCACGCGGCGTCGCTGCATCAGGCTTGCGCCCATTGTGCAATATTCCCCACTGCTGCCTCCCGTAGGAGTCTGGGCCGTATCTCAGTCCCAGTGTGGCCGGTCACCCTCTCAGGCCGGCTACCCGTCGTCGCCTTGGTAGGCCATTACCCCACCAACAAGCTGATAGGCCGCGGGCCCATCCCACACCGCAAAAGCTTTCCACCACACACCATGAAGCGCGTGGTCCTATTCGGTATTAGACCCAGTTTCCCAGGCTTATCCCAAAGTGCAGGGCAGATCACCCACGTGTTACTCACCCGTTCGCCACTCGAGTACCCCGAAGGGCCTTTCCGTTCGACTTGCATGTGTTAAGCACGCCGCCAGCGTTCGTCCTGAGCCAGGATCAAACTCTCCAAACAAAAACTTCGGGACAAACCCGACAGAATTCAAGTTCAGAACAATCTGACCTAAACAAAAGACACCAAACAAACTGGCATCAAAAAAACAACCACACCCCACAAACGGGAAAACACGGAGTGCGGTCAAAAACAACAAACAAAAACCACCAAACACACTATTGAGTTCTCAAACAACACGCCGTTTTCGGGCAACCCCACCAACCTACTATCTCTTGATCGGGCTGTCAAGCTCTTGCTCTGGGCTTTTTCGGCCCCGCTCGCTGCTGACTTGGAATACATTAGCGGGCCGATCTTGATTTTACAAAACGCCTGCATACGGCCGGTTTTTCGACCGAAACGCGTCGCACGGCGTCCATCGGAACGCTCAATGCGACACGCCAATGGCCGTCAACTGACCCGTTCGACCTCCGCGCCCAGACTCACGAGGTTCTCGACGAACAACGGATACCCGCGATCGATGTGGAAAACGTCGTGAACCTCGGTGTCGCCATCGGCGACCAATCCCGCCAACACCAGACCGGCTCCGGCGCGAATATCCGACGCCCATACCGGCGCACTCGACAACTGCGGAATTCCGCGGACCACCGCGTGGTGACCGTCGGTCCGGGCATCGGCGCCCAGGCGAATCATCTCCTCGACGAACCGGAACCTGGCTTCGAACACGTTCTCGGTGATCATCGAGGTGCCCTCGGCGATACACGCCAAACCGATGGCCATCGGTTGCAGGTCGGTCGGAAATCCCGGGTACGGCAGCGTCGCGACGTTAACGGCTTTCGGCCGTTCGTACTGGACCACGCGGAAACCGTTGTCGTGCTGGGTCACCGTCGCGCCGGCATCGTGGAGCTTGTGCAGCACCAGCTGGAGGTGTTGCGGGTCCACCCCCGTCACGGCGACATCGCCGCGCGTCATCGCCGCGGCAATCCCCCAGGTCGCGGCCACAATCCGGTCACCGATCACCCGGTGCTCGGTCGGATGCAGCTTGTCCACCCCGGTGATGGTCAGCGTCGAGGTCCCTCCCCCACTGACCTTGGCACCCATCTGGTTCAGCATGTCGCAGATATCGACGATGTCCGGCTCACGCGCTGCGTTGTGGATGACCGTCACACCCTCGGCGAGCACTGCCGCCATCAGGATGTTCTCGGTCGCACCCACCGACGGGAACTCGAGCTGGATTTCCGCTCCACGCAGGTGATCTGCCTCGGCGACCACGCAACCGTGCTCGATGTTGCATCGCGCTCCGAGTTGGCGCAGACCGGATTGGTGCATGTCCAGCGGCCGCGAACCGATCGCGTCGCCACCAGGCAATGCGACTTTCGCCTTCTTGCAGCGCCCCACCAGCGGACCGAGCACACACACCGAAGCGCGGAACTGCCGGACCGCGGCGAAGTCCGCGTCGTACTTGGGCTCGTCAGGTGATGTGATGCGGGCAACATCGCCGTCGAGCTCGACGGTGGCGCCGAGACCACGCAGCACCTCGGCCATCAATGGCACATCCAGGATGTCCGGGCAGTTGGTGATCGTGGTGGTGCCCTCGGCCAACAATGCCGCGGCCATCAGCTTCAGCACGCTGTTCTTGGCGCCCCCCACGGCAACTTCGCCGGACAACCGGCTACCCCCGGTCACCACGAAACGCTCGCTCACGCGGCTAAGTGTAAACAGCGGCGCAGGCCGGTGTCAGGCCACGAAGAGGTCTCCGCGAGTACGGTTTGACCATGGCTGTGCACCTGACCCGCATCTATACCCGGACCGGCGACGATGGGTCGACCGGCCTCAGCGATTTCAGCCGGGTGTCGAAGAACGACGCGCGCCTGGCGGCGTACGCGGACTGTGACGAAGCCAACGCCGCGATCGGCGTCGCGGTCGCCGCGGGTGCGCCCGATGAGCGAATCCGCTTGGTACTGCTGCAAATTCAGAACGATCTCTTCGACGCCGGCGCAGACCTGTCGACCCCGGTGGTCGAGAATCCGGAATACCCGCCGCTGCGGATCACCCAGCCGTACATCGACCGGCTGGAAACCTGGTGCGACGAATTCAACGAGCCGCTGTCGAAGCTGACGTCGTTCATCCTGCCCGGCGGCACTCCCCTCTCCGCCTACCTGCACGTCGCGCGCACCGTGGTCCGCCGGGCCGAGCGGGCGGCCTGGCAGGCGATCGATGAACACGGCGATTCGGTCAGCGTCCTGCCGGCCAAATACCTGAATCGGCTGTCGGATCTGCTGTTCATCCTGTCGCGGGTCGCGAATCCGGATGGTGATGTGCTCTGGCAACCGGGCGGTGGCGCGCAGCAAGCGTGATTCAGACCGCGCGGCGGCGGGACCGCGGCGACGGCCGGGCCTCGAGCCACGACGTGAAAGCCGTCAAAGCTCCACGGTCCAAAGCGATTTCGTAGCCGCTGCGCCGTTCGGGACTATTGTCGCGCAGCTCGAGAATGACCGTTTCGATGGTCATGATATCGAATTCGTCGCCCCGTGGGGCACGGCGCCCGACCACTTCCAGGCCGCGACGGGACAGGGTCCGGTCCGGCCACCAGCGCAGGCTCGACAAACGATAAAAGCCGGCTTCACCACCGCGGTAGCGCATGACTCCATGCCGCCACCCGTGGCCGCCGGCAGCTGGGTAGTCGCGCAGGATGGCGGCGGTGCCGCCAACCTGGCGCAACTTCCACAAGCGATAACTCAGTGCGGCTACAGCCAGCACCAACACGCCGACGAGCGCGACCATCATCAACATGGACGCGCTCATCGGGGTATCAGTCGAGCTGGCCTACGGCGCGCAGACGCGCCCGGCCCCACGCAGCGGTCGCCTCGTCGTCGGACGCGGCATCGGCCTTGGCCGCATGCGCATCGATCTCCGACTCCAGCGCCGCATCTTCAACCAGAATCCGCACGGTCTCCTCGGTCACCGAGAGGAACCCACCGGACACGGCGATCCGCAGATCATCCTCGCCCTCGCGCTCGACCCGGACCATCGCGTCGTCGACCAGCTGGCCGACCAACGGGATGTGCCGGGGCAGGATGCCGATCTCGCCGGCGGTGGTGCGAGTGAAGACGAATGTGGCCTTGCCTGTCCACAGCGCGCGCTCGACGGCGACGATCTCGACGTCCATTTCGGCCATGTCACACCACCTTCCGTGCTCGAGTAACTACAGCGGTCACAGCTTGGCGCCGAGGCTTTCGGCCTTCTTCGCCAGGTCGTCGAGACCACCGATGAGGAAGAACGCCTGCTCCGGCAGGTGGTCGAAGTCGCCCTTGGCGAGACGGTCGAACGCCTCGATGGTCTCCTTCAGCGGCACCGTCGAACCCGGCTGGCCGGTGAACTGCTCGGCGGCCATCATGTTCTGGCTCAGGAAGCGCTCGATCTTACGGGCGCGGTACACCAGCACCTTGTCCTCTTCCGACAGTTCGTCGATACCGAGGATGGCGATGATGTCCTGAAGGTCCTTGTAGCGCTGCAGGATTCGGATGACTTCCTGAGCAACCCGGTAGTGCTCGTCGCCGACGATGCTGGGGTGCAGGATCGTCGAGGACGACGCCAGCGGGTCCACGGCCGGGAAGATGCCCTTGGAGAACACCGCACGAGAAAGCTCGGTGGTGGCGTCCAGGTGGGCGAACGTGGTGGCCGGGGCCGGGTCGGTGTAGTCGTCAGCGGGCACGTACACGGCCTGCATCGAGGTGATCGAACGACCACGGGTCGAGGTGATGCGCTCCTGGAGCTCACCCATCTCGTCGGCCAGCGTCGGCTGGTAACCCACGGCCGAAGGCATACGACCCAGCAGGGTCGAGACCTCGGAACCGGCCTGGGTGAACCGGAAGATGTTGTCGATGAAGAGCAGCACGTCCTGGTTCTGCTCGTCGCGGAAGTACTCGGCCATGGTCAGGGCCGACAGGGCGACGCGCATACGGGTGCCTGGCGGCTCGTCCATCTGGCCGAACACGAGGGCGGTGTCCTTGAGCACGTTCGCGTCCGCGAGCTCGACCCACAGATCGTTGCCCTCACGGGTGCGCTCACCGACGCCGGCGAACACCGAGGTACCACCGAAGTTGCGGGCAATACGGTTGATCATCTCCTGGATCAGAACCGTCTTACCGACACCGGCACCACCGAACAGGGCGATCTTGCCACCACGCACGTACGGCGTGAGCAGGTCGACGACCTTAAGACCGGTCTCCAGCATCTCGGTGCGGGGCTCCAGGTCGGCGAAGGCCGGCGGCTTGCGGTGGATGGACCAGTGCTCGAACTCCTTGCCGTAACCCGGCTCGTCGAGGCAGTCACCCAGGGCGTTGAACACGTGGCCCTTGACGCCGTCGCCGACAGGCACCGAGATGGAGGCGCCGGTGTCGCGGACGTCGGTGCCACGCACCAGGCCGTCGGTCGGCTGCATCGAGATGCAGCGCACCAGGTTGTCACCGAGGTGCTGAGCAACCTCGAGGGTCAGGGTCTTGGCCAGCGCACCGAAGGTGATGTCGGCGTGCAGAGCGTTGAACAGTTCGGGCACAGAGCCACGCGGGAACTCGATGTCCACCACCGGGCCGGTGATGCGAACCACGCGACCAGTGGTCTTGGTCTCTACGGCAGAAGTCATATCTCTCTTCGCTTCCTACGGGGCCTATTTCGCGTCGGCCAGCGCGTTGGCGCCACCGACGATTTCGCTGATTTCCTGGGTGATCTGGGCCTGGCGCTCGCGGTTCGCGGCGAGGGTCAGGGCCTTGATCAGGTCGTCGGCGTTGTCCGTTGCCGACTTCATGGCGCGTCGACGCGAAGCCGACTCCGAGGCCGCGGCCTCAAGCAGTGCCGCGTAGACACGGGTCGCTATGTAGCGAGGGAGCAACGCGTCGAACAGCACGTCCGCACTCGGCTCGAACGAGTACAGGGTGTGGACCTCGGTCGGCTCCCCCGTGTACTCGACGGCCAGCGGGGCGATCCGCACGGCCTCGGCCGTCTGCGACAGCATCGACTTGAACTCGGTCGACACGATGTGCAGTTCGTCGACGCCCAAGATGCCGTCGGCACCCGGTTCGTCACCCTCGTCGTCCGCACCCGCCATGAACGCCGTCACCAGGGTGTCGGCGATCTCCTTGGCGTTGGCGTACTCCGGACGCTCCGAGAAGCCGGTCCAGGACTCGGCGACGGGGCGCTGACGGAAGCTGTAGTAGCCCAAGGCCTTTCGGCCGACGACATACAGCACCGGCTCCTTGCCCTCGTTGCGCAGCAACGTGAACAGTTCCTCGGCCCGACGCAGGACGTTGGCGTTGTAACCGCCGCACAGGCCGCGGTCAGACGACACCACCAGGACGCCGGCACGGCGCGGGTTCGCCCGCTCCACGAGCAGCGGGTGGTCCAGCGCGCTGGCCCCCGCAAGCTCGGTCAGCATGTTGGTGATCTCGGTGGCGTAAGGCCGGGCTGCATCAACCCGGGCCTGCGCCTTGGCGATCCGCGACGTGGCGATCAGCTCCTGCGCCTTCGTGATCTTCTTGATCGACGAGGCGGATTTGATACGTCCGCGTAGCTCGCGCAGTGTGGCTGCCATTGGTTACCTAGGCCTTCTTCGGTGCCGGCTTGTTGACCTTGACCGACTCCTGGCCGAGCTCAGCAGGATCCAGGGCCTCGGCCTCTGCTTCCTTGACGACGACCGAGCTACCGTCGGTGGCGGCGAAGCCCTTCTTGAACTCGTTGATCACCGAGACCAGCTTCTCCTCGTTCTCCTCGGAGAGCTTCTTGGTCTCCTTGATCCCGGTGAGGATGTCGGCGTGGCTGGCCTTCACGTGCTCGAGCAGCTCGGACGAGAAGCGCGAAACGTCTTCGGCCGGAACCGAATCCAGGTGGCCCTGGGTACCGAGGAAGATCTCGATGACCTGGTCCTCGACGGCCAGCGGGCTGTACTGCGGCTGCTTCAGCAGCTCGACCAGGCGCACACCGCGGTCCAGCTGAGCCTTCGAAGCGGCGTCCAGGTCCGAGGCGAAGGCCGCGAAGGCCTCCAGCTCGCGGTACTGCGACAGGTCCAGACGCAGCGAGCCGGCAACTTCCTTCATCGCCTTGATCTGCGCGGCACCACCGACGCGGGACACCGACACACCGACGTTGACGGCGGGGCGGACACCCTGGTTGAACAGGTCGGACTCCAGGAAGCACTGACCGTCGGTGATCGAGATGACGTTGGTCGGGATGAACGCCGAGATGTCGTTGGCCTTGGTCTCGATGACCGGCAGACCCGTCATCGAACCGCCACCGAGCTCGTCGGACAGCTTCGCGCAACGCTCCAGCAGACGCGAGTGCAGGTAGAAGACGTCACCCGGGAACGCCTCGCGGCCCGGCGGGCGACGCAGCAGCAGCGAGATGGCGCGGTAGGCGTCGGCCTGCTTCGACAGGTCGTCGAACACGATGAGGACGTGCTTGCCGTTGTACATCCAGTGCTGGCCGATGGCCGAGCCGGTGTACGGGGCCAGCCACTTGAAGCCGGCGGGGTCAGAGGCGGGAGCCGCGACGATGGTCGTGTACTCCATGGCGCCGCCCTCTTCCAGCGCGCGCTTCACGCTGGCGATGGTGGTGCCCTTCTGGCCGATCGCGACGTAGACGCAGCGCACCTGCTGCTTCGGGTCACCGGTCTCCCAGGCCTCGCGCTGGTTCAGGATGGTGTCGACGCAGACGGCGGTCTTGCCGGTCTTGCGGTCACCGATGATCAGCTGACGCTGGCCGCGGCCGATCGGGGTCATGGCGTCGATGGCCTTGATACCGGTCTGCAGCGGCTCGCTGACGCTCTGGCGCTGAACCACGGTCGGGGCCTGCAGCTCGAGGGCACGACGGGTCTCGGCCTTGATCTCGCCCTGGCCGTCGATCGGCTCACCCAGCGGGTTGATGACGCGGCCCAGGAACTCGTCGCCGACCGGCACCGAGAGCACCTCGCCGGTGCGCTTGACCTGCTGGCCCTCTTCGATCTTCTCGAACTCACCCAGGATGACCGCACCCACGCTGTGCTCGTCGAGGTTCAGGGCCACGCCCAGAACACCGCCGGGGAACTCGAGGAGTTCCTGGGTCATGACCGAGGGCAGACCCTCGACGTGTGCGATGCCGTCACCGGCGTCGACGACAGTGCCGATCTCTTCACGATCGGTCGAGGCCGAGAACGTCGTTACGTAGTTCTCGATGGCACCTTCGATATCAGCAGCCGAGATTGTCAACTCTGCCATGGTTTTTGGTCTTCCTAGTCTTGGGTGTTTCGGAGTTAGTCGGGCAGCCGGTTGGAGGCGGCAGCCAGTCGTGACGAGATGGAGCCGTCGATCACCTCATCGCCGACGGTGATGGTCAGACCACCGAGGAGGCTCGGATCGACATGCAGCTGGACGGACACCGGGTGGCCGTAGATGCGGGTCAGAACCGACGTGAGCCGGGTCCGCTGTGCATCCGACAGGGCCGCGGCCGCTTCGACGTGGGCGACCACCTCGCCGCGGCGGGCGACTGCCAGCTCGGCCAGATCAAGGACGGCCTGGTCGGCGCGCTCACCGCGCAGCAGGCTCACGGTCTGCGTCAGCAGCGCCTTGACGGTGCTGTTGGCCGAGCCGTTGGCACCGGTAAGGACCTTGTCCAGCAAGGCAACTCGGCCGTCGACCGGGGTGCCGTAGTCACCGAGCAGCGTCGAGAGGCGCGGCTGCGCGTCCAGCACACGGCTGAACCGGAACAGCTGATCCTCGACCTCGGCGACGTCACCGCTGACCTCGGCCCGCTTGATCAGTGCCAGGCGAGCGACGTGCTCGATGGCGTCGACCAGGTCGGACTGCTCCGACCACCGCGAAGACACCGCGGCACGCAGCAGTTCCAGTGCGTTGGCGCCGATCTTGCCGGACAGCACCGCGTCCAGCAGAGCGACCTTGGGGGCGGGGTTGTCGGCGGGCTCGGCCAGGTGCCGTCCGAGGTTGACCTCGGTCAGCAGCAGCCGGGCGACGGCAGCCAGATCATCGGCGAGCGCGGTCAGCGCGGCCGCGTCCAGGCCGTTGGCGGTCGCGTCGAACTTCTCGACCAGCGCGGTCAGTGATTCCCGGCTCGCGGCCCGCAGCTTCACCTCGGCGTGGGTACCGACCTCGGCCGAGGACGGCGCCATCTGCTCGAGATCGTCCAGGAAGCGGTCGACGGTGCCGGCCTGCGCGCCGGGCTCGGCGACGTAGCGACGCACCAGCTCGTCAGCCTTGGCGACGGACTCCGCGCCCAGCTCCTGACGGAGCTCGCGGATGACGCCCTGGCGCATGAGCTCGACGTGCTGGCCGCCCTGCGCCTTGATCCGCTCGGCGTCGATTGCGGCCTGCTCGGTGAGCTGCTCGACGATGCGCTGCGAATCGTGCCGCGCCTCGTCGGTCACCTTGGTCGACTCCGCCTTCGCGTCGGCAAGAGCCTTGGCGTGCATCTTGTCGGCGTCCGCGAGTTTCTGTGCGGCTTCGGCACTTTCGGCCAGCGCGACGCGAACGGCCTCCTGCTGCTTGGCCATCATGCCCTTCACCGGAGGTACCACGTACTTCCAGATGATGGCCACGATGACGGCAAAGCCGATCAGCTGCCCGATGAAGATTTCCATCTACTGGCTCCCGCCTGATTTCACGTCAGCCGCCAACTCGACGCCGAGAATGCGGCTCGCCAGCGTCTGGGACAGGTTGTCGACCGACGACTGCAGTTCGGTCTGTGTGGACTGCCGCTGTGCGGACAGTGCCTGGTCGGCACCCTTGAGGGTTTCGGCCACCTCACCACTCGCCGCTGCACGCGCCTGGTCGACGACCTTGCGGCCCTCGTTGCGGGCCTCGTCACGGATGGCCGAAGCCTCCATGCGAGCACCCGCCATCGCCGCGTTGTAGTCCGCCTCTGCGGCGGCCACCTGCTCAGCCGACTTCCGGTTGTCAGCAGCGGTCTTGGCGAGCATTTCCTCGCGTTCGACCAAGACCTTGCTGACAGGTGGCACAACCCACTTGCCGATCACGCCGAGCACGATCAGGAAGATGATCAGCACGACGAAGAAGGTCGCGTTGGGGATCAGGAAGTTCTGACCCCCGCCGCCTTCCGCTGCTGCCTGGCCCGAGGCCAGGATGGTTGCGCTCAATTCACCCATGTCGACGGATTACGACAGGCCCGGGGTGGCGAACACGAAGAGCGCCATGAAGGCCAGGTTGATGAAGTACGCGGCTTCCACCAGACCGACGGTGATGAAGAACGGGGTGAACAGGCGGCCCTGGGCCTCCGGCTGACGGGCGATGCCCGAGATCAGCGCGTTACCGGCGATACCGTCACCGATACCGGCACCGATGGCGCCACCGGCCATGATCAAGCCACCGCCGATGAGGGCGCCCTGGATGATAGTGGCGTTCGTTGCTGCGTCGGCCATTCTCTTTTTCCTCCTTGGTAACTGGTAGCTGCGCTACCAGGGTCTTATTTGTGGTTCCTACAGGTCTTGCGGGTACTTAGTGGTGCTCGTCGAGTTCCATCGACTGGCTGAAGTACAGGATCGTCAGCAGCGCGAAGATGAACGCCTGGATGAGGCCGACGAACAGGTCGAAGGTCTTCCAGATGGCGTTCGGCGCCCACTGCACGTACCAGGGGAACATCGCGATCAGCGCGACCAGGATGCCGCCGGCGAACATGTTGCCGAAGAGTCGCAGAGACAGCGAAACCGGCTTGGCGATCTCCTCGACGATGTTGATCGGCGCGAGGACCGCGACGTGGCCCTTCAGCAGCTTCTTGAAGTGACCGAAGACGCCACGGCGCCAGATGCCCGCTGCGTGGTAGCAGAGGAACACGAACAGCGCGAGCGCCAGCACGTAGTTGATGTCCGAGGCCGGCGGGGCCAGCAGTTCCTTGGCGCCACCGTCTTCCCCACCGAACTGCACCGGCAGGACCGACAGCCAGTTGGAGATCAGGATGAAGGTGAAGATCGTGACGGCCAGCGGCAGCACGAACGGCGCGATCTTCATACCGATCGCGGTCTCGATCTGCTGGCGCATCTGGATGGTGATGGCTTCGAAGAACAGCTGCACACCGCCGGGCACTCCGGTCGAGGTCACCTTGGCCTTCACGATGAAGGCCAACGCGATGACGATGACCGCGGCCACGCTGGTGGCGATGATCGTGTCGACGTTGAAGGTGTAGCCCCACAGCTCGTGCTGCTCGTGGTGGCCGACCTCGATGGCGGCCTCGGCGGTGAATTGTTGAATCACTTGGGTCGTCAGTCCTTTGCTTCTGATCCGTCGTGTGCTTCTGGTTGGTCGCCGCCGCCACCGTTACGTTGGCCGGCACGGACCTTCTTCATCACCGGCAATGCGGTGCTCATGACAAGAATCGCCTGGAACAATGCCACCCCGAACAGCACGCCGATACCGGTTGGCTTGAAGAACCACGTGATCAGCAGGGCGATCACCGAGATCGCGACCAACCGCATCGCGGAGTTGGCGGCCATCTGCATCTTCAGGGGGTGGTCCTTGGCGGTGACCTTGGCAACCGCGCGACGGACCATCATGGCGTTGGCCAGACCGAGCGCCATCCCCAGACCGAAGAAGGCGCCGAACTTCAGATTGCCGCTCACTGCGTATCCGCCACCGAGCGCGATGGCTGTCACGAGGAGCGAGATAGCAAACAAACGCAAGGGCTGAAAAGCCACTGCCGGCAACACCAAAGGCGCGTCCTGCGCTGGTGTCGTCATGGTGTTCACCTCAATCCCGCGGTCACGAGTGCCGTCCCCATATACCTGGCAATCCTGTGTGCGTGCCCACAGAGCGTATCGAAGGTCACATCGAGCGCGTCGGGCACACTGGAATCACCCAAGGGGAAGCTCCCTTTGTCGGTCGTCATTCGGCGCCGATCGGCTTGTGTGAACCGATGGGCCGGGCCGGCAACCCGCGAGGTTTTTCGGGTTCTGCCAGAACCGTACCACATGGTGAGCACCCGAAAACGGGCACCTACTACTTTTTGTCGTACTCGCCTTCTGGCAGGTCATCGCGCCGCCGCAGCAGCGGAATCAGGGTGAAGATGGCGGCCAGCAGGATGGCCCCGAGCATCACCGCACCGGTGTACCGGGGGTCGAAGAAAATGGTGCTCGCCGCCCCCAGCGCCACGATGCCCACCCATAGGTAGATCAACAGCACGACGCGTCGGTGCGAGTGACCGATCTGCAGCAGCCGGTGGTGCAGATGCATCTTGTCGGGACTGAACGGACTGAGTCCGGCACGGGTGCGGCGCACGATGGCCAGCAGCATGTCGAGGGCCGGTACGAACATCACCGCAACGACCAACAGGAATGGCGACAGCAAAGCAAAAACGTCGCGCGCGCCGTAGGCGTTCTGCGAAATCGGGCCCGCCGCCGTCGTCGACGCCGCCGCCAGCATCAGGCCGATGAGCATGGACCCGGAGTCCCCCATGAAGATGCGGGCCGGATGGAAGTTGTGCGGCAGGAAGCCCAGGCAGGCGCCGGCGAGCACCACCGAGATGACGGCCGGCGGGTAGAACAGCACGTCACCGCCGTGGTCGCGCAGCAGCCCGACCGAGAAGATGCAGATGGCCGACGCGGTGATGAGCCCGAGGCCGGCGGCCAGGCCGTCGAGGCCGTCGACGAAGTTCATCGCGTTGACGATCGACACCGTCAGCGCCAGGGTCAGCAGGATCGACGACGCCTGGTCCAGCACGATGGTGCCGACGCCGCCGATCGGGATGTACAGCACACTCCACGCGACGCCCATGGTGACCAGGACACTGGCCGCGGTGATCTGGCCGGCGAACTTCGTCAGGGCGTCCAGGCCCCAGCGGTCGTCGATCAGGCCGATCAGCATGATCAGGCCGCCCGCCACCACCACCGCCGGCATACCGGACGAATACACGAAACCTCGGGTGAGTGCGGGCAATTGGGACGCCAGCAAGACCGCGGCGGCCACCCCGACGTACATCGCCAACCCGCCCATGCGCGGGACCGGCTGGACGTGGACGTCGCGTTCGCGCGGGTAGGCGACGGCACCGAAACGGAACGCCAGCGCCCGCACCCAGCCGGTGGCGAAGTAGGTGATGATCGCCGCGGTCAGACCGACCAGCACCAGCTCGCGGAGCGGAACCCCGGTGCCCCGATCGATCTGCGCGAGCAGCCGGCCTGCGTCGGCAACTACGGTCACGACACCTCGCCGGTCAGGGACTCCGGTTCGACGCCGAGCACTTCGGCGATCTGCGCGACGGCGATCGGCCCTTCCCGCAGCACGCGCGGCGTCGCGCCGGTCAGGTCGACGATCGTGGACGCGGCCTGCTTGGTCGCCGGCCCGGCGTCCAGGTACACCTCGACCTTGTCGCCCAGTTGCGCCCGCGCCTCGTCGGCGTTGACCGCGGGCGGCTGCCCCGAGATGTTGGCGCTGGACACCGCCATGGGACCGACCTCACGCAGCAGCTCGATCGCCACCGGGTGCAGCGGCATGCGCAGCATCACGCTGCCGTTGGTGTCACCGAGGTCCCACGACAGCGACGGGGCCTGGCGCACGACCAGGCTCAACGCGCCGGGCCAGAACGCCTCGATGAGGTCCCGCGCGGCCGGGGGCACGGCGTAGACGAGCCCGTCGATGGTGCGCCAAGACCCGACGAGAACCGGGACCGGCATATTGCGGCCCCTCCCCTTCGCGGCGAGCAGCGCCGCGACGGCCTCGCTGTTGAAGGCGTCGGCACCCAGGCCGTAGACGGTGTCGGTGGGCAGCACGACCAGGCGGCCGCCCTTGAGCGCACTGATAGCCGAGGCGATCCCGGTGGCGCGCTTCTCCGCATCACCGCAGTCGAACGTCTCCATCCATCACTCCTCACGCAAGCGTTTCGTCGGCTGCCATGACCCGTTTTACCGTCGGGTCGCGGTGACGAACCGGGGCCGCCCGGTCAGATCGCGCCGCGCGGTGATGTCACCGAACGTACCGTCGCGATCCAACGCGGCCACCACCTGATCGGCTGTGGTGTCGTCGTGTTCGATGCCCACCTTGCCGCCCGGACGCAGTAACCGGGCCGCCAGCGCGATGATCGGCACGATGACGGCCATGCCGTCGGGCCCGCCGAACAGGGCGGCGGCCGGGTCGTGGTCGATGACTTCGGGGTCGAGGTCGGCGCCGTCGGGGATGTACGGCGGGTTGGACACCAGCAGGTCCACTGTGCCGGTCCTGTCTGACAGCAGGCTGGGAACGGTGACGTCGGCTTCGAGCACCTCGACGGCACTGCCCGCGCAGTTGCGCCGGGCGTAGACCAAGGCCTCCGGGGACTTCTCGACGGCCACAACGTGCGCCTGCGGCCAGGTGTGTGCCAGGGCGAGGGCCAGTGCGCCGGAGCCGGTGCACAGATCCACGATCACCGGGCTCGGCGGCAGCGGCTGGTTCATGGCCCACTCCAGCAGCGCCTCGGTCTCCGGGCGCGGGATGAACACCCCGGGACCGACGTGCACTTCCACCGGACCGAAGGCCGCGGTTCCGACCAAGTGCTGCAACGGAATTCGCTGCGCGCGCCGCTCCACCAGTTCACGGAAGCGCGGATAGAACGCCGGGTCGGGCTCGGTGAACATCACGCGGGCCCGGTCCACCCCGGCTGCGTGGGCGGCGAGGTACTCGGCGTCGACCCGGGCGGAATCGATACCCGCGGCGGCCAGCTGCGAGGCCGCCTCAGTGATGGCCTGACGGATCACTCTTGCGCGAGCCGGGCCTGCTTGTCGGCGGCCGCGAGGGCGTCGAGCAGCGCGTCCATGTCGCCGTCGAGCACCTGGTCGAGGTTGTGGGCCTTGAAGTTGATGCGGTGGTCGGCGATCCGGTTCTCGGGGAAGTTGTAGGTCCGGATGCGCTCACTGCGGTCGACGGTCCGGATCTGGCTGGCGCGGTCCGCAGAGGCGTCGGACGCGGCCTGCTCCTCGGCCAGCGCCTGCAGGCGCGCGGCGAGCACCACCATGGCGCGGGCCTTGTTCTGCAGCTGCGAGCGCTCGTTCTGGCAGGTGACGACGATGCCGGTGGGCAGGTGCGTGATACGCACCGCCGAGTCGGTGGTGTTGACGCCCTGACCACCCTTGCCCGATGACCGGTAGACGTCGATCCGCAGATCCGATTCGTCGATCTGCACCTGCTCGACGTCTTCGGGCTCCGGGTAGACGAGGACCCCGGCGGCCGAGGTGTGCACGCGGCCCTGCGATTCGGTGACGGGCACGCGCTGCACGCGGTGCACGCCGCCCTCGAACTTCATGCGCGACCACACGCCGTCGGCGGAATCGCCCTTGCTGGCGATGGTGATGGTGGCGTCCTTGTAGCCGCCCAGGTCCGACCAGGTTTCGTCGAGCACGGTGACGGTCCAGCCGTGGCGCTCGGCGTAGCGGATGTACATGCGCGCGAGGTCGGACGCGAACAGCGCCGATTCCTCGCCGCCCTCACCGGATTTCACCTCGAGGACGACGTCGTCGGCGTCGTGCGGATCGCGCGGGGCCAGTAGGTCCGTCAGCTTGGCGTCGAGCTCGGCGACGCGGGCCTCCAGCTCGGGCACCTCCGCGGCGAATGCGGCATCCTCGGCGGCCAGTTCGCGGGCGGCTTCGAGGTCGCCCTGGGCGGCCTCGAGCTTGCGGTAGGTGACGACGATCGGCGACACCTGCGCGAAGCGGCGACCGACCTTGCGGGCGGCACCGGCGTCGGCGTGCAGGTTCGGGTCCCCCAGCTGCCGCTCGAGATCGGCGTGCTCGGCCAGCAGTGCCTCGATGCGGGGCGCGGTATCTGTCTCTGCCACTTTCGGACTCCTGCGGTTGTTCTGGGGTGCCGGACGCTGGATACGAAAACGGCGCCCGGACCTGACGCGAATGCGACAGATCGGGCGCCGCCCGTCGAAGCTAGCTCTCGGACGCGGCCTTCGAGCCGGCGGTGCGCTTGCCGTACCGCTTCTCGAAGCGGGCCACGCGGCCGCCGGTGTCGAGAAGCTTCTGCTTGCCCGTGTAGAACGGGTGGCACTGCGAGCACACCTCGACAACGATGTTGCCGCTTTCCTTGGTGCTACGAGTCTGGAAGCTGTTGCCGCAACCGCAGACCACGGTGGTCTCGACGTATGCGGGGTGAATACCCGATTTCATTTCATGGTCCTCTGTGTTCGATGGCGCC
Organism: Mycobacterium sp. SMC-16; assembly: GCF_046250085.1. Lineage (NCBI taxonomy): Bacteria > Bacillati > Actinomycetota > Actinomycetes > Mycobacteriales > Mycobacteriaceae > Mycobacterium > Mycobacterium sp. SMC-16. The sequence goes on along the minus strand of NZ_CP176427.1, from coordinate 1,390,444 downwards.
GGGTCGCCCGAGAATTCGGACGTGAACCGGAACCGAGGGGGTTCGGCGGTCGATTATGCCAGGTCAGCCGCCAAGGTCCTAAACGCCTTCGGGCCGGTGACTATTCCTCGGCGGAGCGCTGTCCCAGCTCAGCCAGCCGACGCTGCAGAAATCGTCGTTCCGGCTCGGTCGTCGTCAAGGTCAGGGCGCGCTCGAACGCGCTGCGCGCCTCGTCGGTCCGGCCCAAACGGCGCAGCAATTCCGCCCGTGTCGACGGCAGATAGCGGTATTCGCCCAGGTCAAGGGCATCGATGAGCCCGAGCGCCCGCGCGGGATCGCCCGCCTCGGCGACGGCCACCGCCCGATTGAGCGCCACGACCGGCGACCCGGTGTGCGCTTCGAGCCGCTCGTACAGGACGACGACCTCGTGCCAGTCGATCTCATCCTCGGCCTGCAGCGAGGCGATGGCGGCCTGCAGGACGTATGGCCCGGCGGCCAGCCGGAGCGCCAGCGCGCGGTCGAGGGCGGCGCGCCCGGCGTCGACCTTGGCCTGGTCGTAGCGCGTCCGGTCCTGCTCGGCGAGGGGCACCACCTGGCCATCGACCACGCGGGCCGCGCGCCGCGAATCGTGCAGCAGCATCAGGCCCAGCAGCCCGTAGGCCTCGGGTTCGTCGGCCAAGAGGTCGGCGAGCAGGCGGCCGAGTCGGATCGCTTCGCCGGCGAGGTCGTCCCGCTCGGTGAAGCCCTGGTTGAAGATCAGGTAGATCACCGCGAGCACCGCCGCCACCCGGTCCGGCAGCATCGGGTCGGCCGGCAGGGCGAACGGGATGTTGGTCGCCTTGATCTTGGCCTTGGCGCGGGACAACCGCCGCTTCATGGTGTCCTCGGATACCAGGAATGCCCGCCCGATCTCGGCCGTCGTCAGCCCGCCGAGGGCCCGCAGCGTGAGCGCCACCTGGGCTTCGCGCGCCAACGCCGGATGACAACACATGAACATCAGTTGCAGGCGCTCGTCGCCGATGGTGCTGTCGTCGAGGTCGATCTCGTCCATGGTCGTCGCCTGTTGATCCGCGTGGAGCAGCCGGGTCTTGGCGCGCAGCGTCTGCTCGCGGCGCAACCGGTCGATTGCCACGTTGCGGCCGGTGCGCACCAGCCACGCCACCGGCGCATCGGGCACACCGTCGCGGGACCACCGCTCGGCGGCACGCACGAACGCCTCCTGCGCGGCATCCTCGGCGAGTTCGAAGTCGCCGAGGATGCCGATGAGCGCGGCCAGGACCCGGCCCCACTCGCGCTGGAAGATGGCGTCGATCAGTAGCTCAACCCTTCCCGTCGCTTCGCTCGCCCCGTTGCCCCTCCCCGTCGCTTCGCTCGCCCTACCCCTCGCCCGGGACGTCGAAAAGCGGCCGTACCTCGACGCCGCCGCCGAGTCGTACCGCCGGGATCCGCTGGGCGAATTTGAGGGCTTCGTCGAGATTGTCGACGTCGATGACGAAGTAGCCGGCGAACACCTCTTTGGTGTCGGCGAAGGGACCATCGGTGATCAGGTCGGCCCGCACCGATGTCGCGGTTTCGACGGGCTGCAGGTGACCGCCACCGACGCACTGCGGTTCCTGACGAAGCGCCGCGTACTCGGCACTCAGGGCCGCGTGTTCTTCCTCGGTGATGTCGGTGTCGTGGCTGCCCGGCTTGATGTAGATCAGCGTTGCGTATTTCATCGTTGTCTCCTTCTGGGTTGATCGTCCAACAGCAGTGAGACGAACGGGAACCCATTGCGGGGACACGACCGCCGAAATCAGTTTTCGGCGCGCGGTGCGTACTCCGTACCGTCGCGCTCCCACACCACCCGGCCGGCCGGATCGGCGCCCAACGCGACCAGTTCCCGCTTGAGAATTTTGTTGGTCGCGGTGCTGGGCAGGTCGTCGGCGAGCCAGATGTACCGCGGCCACGACTTCGGGGACAGGTCGGGCTGTGCGGCCAGGAATTCCGCGAACGACTTCGGGTCGAGGGTCTGGCCGTCGCGCAGCACCATCGCGGCCATCACCTGGTCGCCGACGAACTCGTCGGGCACCGGATAGACCGCGACGCGGCTGATCACGGGATGGCGCAACAGGATTCGTTCGATGGGCGCCGCGGTGATGTTCTCACCGTCCACGCGCATCCAGTCCGCGGTGCGGCCGGCGAGGTAGATCCAGCCGTCGGCATCGCGGTAGGCCAGGTCGCCCGACCAGTACATGCCGTGCCGAAGCCGCTCGTCCGTCGCGCCCTGGTCGTTGTGGTAGCCGCGGAACATGCCGCTGCCGTCGGTGTTCACCAGCTCGCCGGTGGCGGCCTCGGCATTGATCAGGGCGCCGGTGCCGTCGAAGCGCGCCACCTCGCACTCCTGGACAGTCTCGGGGTCGTAGATGGCGACACCCGGGAAGCCCTTGCCGACGCTGCCGGCCGGGGTCCCCTCGGAGCGGGTGATGATGATCGCGAGCTCGGTAGAGCCGAAGCCGTCCCACACGCTGCAGCCGAAGCGGCGGCTGAACTCGTCGATGTCGCGGTCGGCGGCCTCGTTGCCGAACGCGACGCGCAGCGGGTTGTCGTGGTCGTCGGACTGCTCGGCGGTGGCCAGGATGTAGGCCAGCGGCTTGCCGACGTAGTTCATGTAGGTCGCGCCGTAGCGGCGGACGTCCGGGAGGAACCGCGACGCGGAGAACTGCGCGGGTGCCATCGCCGCGCCGGACGCGAGTGCGACGCCCCAGCCGGCGTAGACGCCGTTGGAGTGGAACAGCGGCATCGCCAGATAACAGGTATCCTTGTCGGTCAGTTCGTAGCGCTGTACGAGCGCCACCGCGGAGAACAGCACGATGGAGTGCGCGACCTCGACGGCCTTGGGTTCGCCGCTGGTGCCGGAGGTGAAGATCATCATGAAGGTGTCGTCGGGCCCGACTTCACGATGCGGGATGAGGTCCTGCTGCGGCCATTCGGTCGCGGTGACGTCGATGACGGTGACGCCGGGCAGGCTGAGGCCGTCGAGCAGATCGCGGTGCTTGTCGTCGACCAGGACGATCTGGCATTCGACGCGCGCGATGTCGCGGGCGAGCGCCGCACCACGACGGGTGTTGTTGATGCCGCACAGCACGTAGCCGCCCAGTGCCGCGGCGGCCAGCGCCGTCAGCATGTCGGGGGTGTTTCCCAGCAGGGTGCCCACGTGCAGCGGCCGCAGTGGGTCGGCCCGGCCGATCAGTGCGGCGGCCTGCGCCCGCGCTTCGCCGACATACTCTCGCCAGGTCCGGGTTGTCTCGCCGTACTTCACGGCGAGGGTGTCCTGGTCGGCGCGTTCGCGAAGCAACTGCTGAAGGGTGTCCGCCATTTGGGCTCCCGGTGCGGTGGGCGATCACGCAGACCACCCGGAGTGAACAGATTCTTGAAAGTGTCTACCATGGTTGACGGGTAGCGCAATAGCGGCAGCGCCCTGGCAGAATCGTCGTTCGCCCGGTTGACATGTGAGGAGACATCCCGGTGGCAAGCCCAGAATCCCCGAAAAGCGTGCGCGATCGACTCATCGACGCCGCCGAAGAGTGCATGCGCGCCAAGGGAATTCGCGCCACGACGGTGTCCGAGGTCGCCGAGGCCGCCGGCGTCTCCCGCGGGTGGCTGTACCGGCACTTCCCCGACAAGGTGACGCTGCTGGGCGCCGCGATCGTCCGGCTGAACAACGCCTACTGGACCGACGCGCACGCCATGCTCGCGTCGATCGAAGGCCTGGACAACCAGATCGTCACCGGAATCCAGCACGGCCGCACCGCCTATGACGACCCCGGCGCGCTGTTGATGAAGCTGCGCGTCGAGGAGCCCGACGAGTTCGCCGCCTGCGCCGGTGCGGGCGTGCAGGGCCTGGTGCCCGACCTCGCCGATTTCTGGTCCCGCTACCTCGTCGCCGCCCGCGACAACGGCGAAATCCACCCCGACACCGATGTCGACGACGCCGCCGAGTGGATCGCGCGCGTCATCCTGTCGCTGGCCACGATGCCCGGACAGCGGTTGGACGCCAACAGTGCCGACGAACTGCTCGCGCACGTGCGGCGGTACGTGATGCCAGGCCTGAAGGCCCAGCCGTAAATCGACGACCCCACGCAAAAGCCCCCGAAATCGGCTGATTTCGGGGGCTTTTGCGTGGGCCGGCGCCTAGTCGGCGTCCATGTTGCCCGGGGCCGTCTTCGAGACCTGAACCAGGAACTCGTAGTTGGTCTTGGTCTTGCGCAGCTGGCTCATCAGCAGGTCGATGGCCTGGTGCGGGTCCAGACCCGACAGCACGCGACGCAGCTTGTGCACGATCGCGAACTCGTCCGGGCCGAGCAGCAGCTCGTCCTTACGGGTACCGGACGGGTTGACGTCGACGGCCGGGAACACGCGACGCTCGGCGATCTTGCGGTCGAGCTTGAGCTCGGCATTACCCGTGCCCTTGAACTCCTCGAAGATGACGGTGTCACCGGTGGAGCCGGTCTCGACCATCGCGGTCGCGATGATGGTCAGCGAGCCACCGTTCTCGATGTTGCGCGCCGCGCCGAGGAAACGCTTCGGCGGGTACAGCGCGGTGGAGTCGACACCACCGGACAGGATGCGGCCCGACGCCGGCGACGCGTTGTTGTACGCGCGGCCCAGACGGGTGATCGAGTCCAGCAGCACCACGACGTCCTTGCCCTGCTCGACCAGGCGCTTGGCCCGCTCGATGGCCAGCTCGGCGGCCTGGGTGTGGTCTGACGGCGGCCGGTCGAAGGTCGAGGCGATGACCTCACCCTTCACCGAGCGCTGCATGTCGGTGACCTCTTCCGGGCGCTCGTCGACGAGCACCACCATGAGGTGGCATTCCGGGTTGTTCTTGGTGATCGCGTTGGCGATGTCCTGCATGATCGTCGTCTTACCGGCCTTCGGCGGGGACACGATCAGCGCACGCTGGCCCTTACCGATCGGCATGATCAGGTCGATCACACGCGTGGTCAGCCGCTCCGGCGTGGTCTCCAGGCGCAGCCGCTGGTTCGGGTACAGCGGGGTCAGCTTGGTGAAGTCGGGGCGGTTGCGCGCGGCCTCGACCGGACCGCCGTTGACGCTGTCCAGACGCACCAGCGGGTTGAACTTCTGGCGCGGGTTGTTGCCGCCGCCGCCGGTGTTCTCACCCTCGCGCGGCACCCGCACGGCGCCTGTCACCGCGTCGCCGCGGCGCAGTCCGTTCTTGCGGACCATGTTCATCGAGACGTAGACGTCGTTCGGCCCGGCCAGGTAGCCCGACGTGCGGACGAACGCGTAGTTGTCCAGCACGTCGAGGATGCCGGCGACCGGCTGCAGGACGTCGTCCTCGCGCAGTTCGGTCTCGGCGTTCCCGCCCTGGTTGTCGCCGCGCTCGCCACGACGACGACGGTCGCGGTCACGGAACCGACGGCCGCGACGGCCCTGGCGGCTGTCGTCGTCGTCGTCGTTGTTGTTGGAGTTGTCGCCCTGGTCGCGGTTACCACCCTGGTTGCGGTTGCCGCCCTGGTTGCGGTTGCCGCCCTGGTTGTCGCCGCCGCGGTCGCGGTTGCCACCCTGCTCGCGGTTGCCGCCCTGGTTACCTTCGGCCTTGTTGCCGCCCTGGTTGCTGTTGTCGGCGTTCCGCTCGCGGTTCCGCTCCTCGCGGGGGGCGTCGGCGTTCTCGGTGTTCTCGGCCTTGTCCGCCTTCTCGGCGGGCTTGTCGCCGGCATCACCGGCGTCGCCGTCGGCGGGCGCGCCGGCCCGGCGCGATGCGCCACGGCGCTCGCGGCGCGGGGCCTGCTCGGCCGCGGGGGCGTCACCGGCGGCAGCGTCGGTGTTGCTCGCCGCCGGGGCTTCCTTGGCCTCGCTGGGGGCGTCGGTGCCGTTCACGGCCTCGGCGGTCTTGGTCTCGTTCTTGGCTTCGGCCTTGGCGGCTTTGGCCTCGGTCTTGGCGCCGTTGGCCTCGCCACGGTGCTCGCGGATGGCGGCGATCAGTTCGCTCTTGCGCATCCCGGAGGTGCCCTTGACGCCAACCTCGGCGGCGAGCGCGCGCAGGTCGGGGAGCAGAAGGCTGGTCAGCGATCCGGAGCGTCCGGCCGCCGGCGCTTCAGTTGCCGGCGCATCAGTGTTGCCGTCGGCGGTGAAGAGGTCCGTATCAGTCACGGATTTCCTTTCTGTGCCCTCGCGCAGCTGATCAGGCGAGGGTTGTGTTCGCAGTCGGACGGCTTCCCCGAACCGCATTCGTCAAATGCCGGGTCGGCTGCGCAGTGCAACAGCCAAGCGCCAGGATTTGCCGCCGTGCGGCGAACCATCAGTCCACGAGTTGAACATCTAAGAGAAGAGTGGTCGTCCTACCGTAGGCGCAGGTACTAGAGCCTGCGATTGCTGGACGCTGCGAGAATATCTCTCATCCGACAATGAAGCAAGAATTGCCACTCCGGCGTGTGCTTTCCGTCAGACGCCGGCGCCGACAGTCCAGCGGACCCCTTGGCCCACCGCCATCTTCTCGACGGCGAAACCGTTGGCCGCGGCGAATTCGAGGACTTCGGCCGGCAGTTCAGGCTCGGTACTGAATGCGATAACCGCAGGTCCAGCACCGGAAAGCACCCCTGCCACCCCAGAACGCCGCAGCATCGCCAGATATTCCGCGGAGGCCGGCATCGCCGCCGCGCGCTGCGGCTGGTGCATCACGTCTTCGGTGGCGGCCATCAACAAATCGGGGCGCTGCGTCAGCGCCACCACCAGCAGGGCGGCACGGCTGACGTTGAACGTGGCGTCCTTGTGCGCGATCTGCTCGGGAAGCACCGCCCGGGTCTCCGCGGTCGATGACCGCACCTGCGGAATCGCCGGGAACAGATGGATGTCGGGATGCAGCGTCAGCGGCGCGGCCGCGTAGGTCGGGCCCGGTTCGGTCCAGGACACCACGGCACCGCCGAGCACGGCGGCCGAGGCGTTGTCCGGGTGGCCCTCGAATTCCGACGACAGCTGGACCAGCTGCTCGAGCGTCAGCGGCTGCGAACCCGACTGAGCGATAAGACCATTGGCGACAGCCAGGCCACCGACCACCGCAGCGGCCGACGAGCCGAGGCCACGCGAATGCGGAATCACGTTGCGGCACTTGATGTTCAGACCCGAAACCGATACGCCGCCGGCGGCCAGGCCACGCCGGATCGCCCGCACGACCAGATGGGACTCGTCGTCCGGAACCTGCCCGGCCCCCTCCCCCGTCACCTCGATGGCGAGGCCGGAATCGGTTGTCTCAGCCTGAATCTCGTCGTACAGGCTCAGCGCCAGGCCCAGGCTGTCGAAGCCGGGGCCGAGATTGGCGCTCGAGGCGGGGACGACGGCGGTGGCGAGCAGGCCGGCGGGCAGGTTCTCGGTCACTGGCGTCAGACCAGTCCGAGCTGTTCGACCACCGCGGTCGGGTCGACGGGGATGGCCTTGACCTCGGGCATGCCCTTGAGGGCGTTGTCGGGATCCTTGAGGCCGTTGCCGGTGACGGTGCAGACCACGGTCGAGCCGGGCTTGACCCAGCCGTCCTCGATGGACTTGAGCAGACCCGCGATGCTGGCGGCCGAGGCCGGCTCGACGAACACGCCTTCAGCTTTGGCGACCAGGTGGTACGCGGCCAGGATCTCCTCGTCGGTGGCGGCGAGGAAGCGGCCATCCGACTGCTCCTTGGCCGCCACGGCGCCGTCCCACGAAGCCGGAGAACCGATTCGGATCGCGGTGGCGATGGTCTCGGGGTTCTTGACGGGCTCGCCGAGCACCAGCGGCGCCGCGCCGGCGGCCTGCGTGCCGAGCATGCGGGGCGGCCGGTCGGAGACGCCGTCGCGGTGGTATTCGCTGTAGCCGCGCCAGTAGGCGGTGATGTTGCCGGCGTTGCCGACGGGCAGCGAGTGCACGTCAGGGGCGGTGCCGAGGGCGTCGACGATCTCGAACGCGGCCGTCTTCTGGCCCTCGATGCGGACCGGGTTGACCGAGTTGACCAGGGCGATGGTCGGGTAGTCGGCGGTCAGCTTGCGGGCCAGCTCCAGACAGTCGTCGAAGTTGCCGTCGACCTGAATGATCTTGGCGCCGTGCATGACTGCCTGCGCCAGCTTGCCCATGGCGATCTTGCCCTGCGGGATCAGCACCGCGCAGGTGATGCCGGCGCGCGCCGCGTAGGCGGCCGCCGAGGCCGAGGTGTTGCCGGTGGACGCGCACAGCACGGCCTTCTGGCCGCGGGCCACGGCGTCACTGACGGCCATGGTCATGCCACGGTCCTTGAACGAACCGGTCGGGTTGAGCCCCTCGACCTTCAGATGCACTGTGCAGCCGGTCAGTTCGCTCAGCCGCTTGGCGTGGATCAGCGGGGTGCCACCCTCGAGCAGGGTGACCGGCGTCCAGTTCTCGGTTCCGGGCAGACGATCCCGGTAGGCCTCGATCAGGCCGGGCCACGGCTTGTGCACGCTCATTACTTACTGGTTCCTTCCATGCGCAGCACGCTGTTGATGCTCTGCACTGCTTCGTGATCGGCAAGGGCCGCAACGGTTTCCGACAGCGCTTCGTCGGTTGCCCGGTGGGTGACGACGACGATGCGGGCGCCGCTGCGCTGGCCGGACTCGTCCTCCATGCCCTCCTGGCGGACTTCGGCGATGCTGACCTCACGCTTGCCGAATTCGGCTGCGACAGAGGACAACACACCGGGCTTGTCCGCCACGTTCATGCTGACGTAGTAGCGGGTCTCGATGGCGCCGATCGAGGCGATGGGCAGCTTGGCGTACTTGGATTCCCGCGGCCCGCGGCCACCCTGCACGCGGTTGCGCGCGGCCATGACGACGTCACCCATGACGGCCGACGCGGTCGGTGCGCCACCTGCGCCGCGGCCGTAGAACATCAGCTCGCCGGCGGCCTCGGCCTCGACGAAGACCGCGTTGAACGCGCCGTTGACCGAGGCCAACGGGTGGTCCAGGGGCACCAGCGCCGGGTACACACGAGCCGAAACCCGTTGCTTGCCTTTGCCGGTGGTCAAGCGCTCGCAGATGGCGAGCAACTTGATGGTGCAGCCCAGTGCCTTGGCGGACTCGAAGTCTGCGGCGCTGACCTTCGTCATGCCCTCGCGGTAGACGTCGTCGGCGGTGACCCGGGTGTGGAACGCGATGGACGCCAGGATGGCGGCCTTGGCGGCGGCGTCGTAGCCCTCGACGTCGGCGGTCGGGTCGGCCTCGGCGTAGCCCAGCACACCGGCTTCGGCGAGCGCGTCGGCGTAGTCGGCGCCGGTCTCACTCATCGCCGACAGGATGTAGTTGGTGGTGCCGTTGACGATGCCCGCCACCCGCAGCACGACGTCACCCGCGAGCGACTGGGTCAGCGGCCGGATCACCGGGATCGCGCCGGCGACGGCCGCCTCGAAATACAGGTCCACGCGCGCCTTTTCGGCCGCCTGGGCCAGTTCACCGGTGGATTGCGCCATCAGCGCCTTGTTGGCGGTGACCACCGACTTGCCCTGCTCCAGCGCGGCCATGATGGCCTTGCGGGCCGGCTCGACGGGGCCCATGAGCTCGATGACGATGTCGACGTCGTCGCGCGACACCAGCGCCTCGATGTCGTCGGTGAGCATGTCGACCGACACGCCACGGCCCTTGGCCACCTTGCGGACACCGACGCCGCGCAACTCCAGGGGCGCACCGATGCGAGCAGCCAGGTCGTCAGCGCTGTCCTCGATGATCCGGACCACCTCGGTCCCGACGTTCCCGAGTCCGAGAACTGCTACGCCGATTGGCTTTTCACTCATTGACCACTCACCTCCAGGCTCAACAGGTCTTCGACGGTCTCCCGGCGCAAGATCAGGCGTGCTTTGCCGTCCTTCACCGCGACGACGGCGGGACGGGTCAGCAGGTTGTACCGGCTCGACATCGAATAGCAGTAGGCGCCGGTGGCGGCGACTGCCAGCAGATCACCGGGCACCAAATCCTCGGACACCCAGGTGTCGCGGACGATGATGTCGCCGGTCTCGCAGTGCTTTCCGACGATCCGGGCCAGCGTCGCGGGGGCGTCGCTGGCGCGCGACACCAGCCGGGCGTCGTACTGGGCGTCGTACAGCGACGGCCGGATGTTGTCGCTCATGCCGCCGTCGACGCTGACGTAGCGCCGGTACTTGTCGGCCGACACGGCAACGTCTTTCACGGTGCCGACCTCGTACAGCGTGATGGTGCCGGGGCCCGCGATGGCGCGGCCGGGCTCCACGACCAGCTTGGGGGTCGGCAGACCGACGGCCTCGGATTCGGCCTTCACGATGGCCTTGAGCTTGTCGGCCAGTTCCTTCATGGGTGGCGGGTCGTCGCTGGGCAGGTACGAGATACCGAGTCCCCCACCGAGATCCATGACCGACATCTGCGCCGTCTTCTCGACGCCGAATTCGGCGACGACGTCGCGCAGCAGCCCGATGACACGATGGGCCGCGATCTCGAACCCGGCGACGTCGAAGATCTGCGAGCCGACGTGGCAGTGCAGGCCGACCAGGCGCAGGTTGTCGGTGGCGAAGACCTTGCGCACCGCTTCCATGGCCGCGCCGCTGGCCAGCGAGAGACCGAACTTCTGGTCCTCGTGGGCCGTGGAGATGAACTCGTGGGTGTGCGCCTCGACGCCCGGGGTCACGCGGACCAGGACGTCCTGCACGACACCCGCCGCGCCGGCGATGGCCTCCAGGCGCTCGATCTCGATCTCGGAGTCCAGCACGATGTGCCCGACACCAGCTTTGACCGCGGCGGCCAGCTCGGGGACGGATTTGTTGTTGCCGTGCACCGTGATTCGTTCGGCCGGGAAGTCGGCGTGCAGCGCCACGGCCAACTCGCCGCCGGTGGCGACGTCCAGGCACAGGCCCTCCTGCGCGACCCAGCGGGCGATCTCGGCGCACAGGAACGCTTTTCCGGCGTAGTGCACGTGCTCGCCGCCACCGAAGGCGTCGGCGATCTCGCGGCAGCGGGACCGGAAGTCGTCCTCGTCGATGACGAACAGCGGTGTGCCGAACTGCTCGGCCAGGGCACCGACCGTGACCCCGGCGACACTGACCTGACCATCGGCGCCCCGAACCAGGTTGCGCGGCCAGACATTCGGCGCCAACAGGTTGACCTCGTCGGACGTCTGCGGCTTCTCCGGCACCACGTTGCCGGTCGGCTGCCCGCTCACATCCGCTCCGGAGCGCTGACGCCGAGGATCTGCAGACCGTTGGCGATGACCTGGCGGGTGGCCGCGCACAGCGCGAGCCGCGCCCGGTGCAGGTCGCTGTGCTCTTCGTCGCCCATCGGGAGGACGCGGCAGGAGTCGTAGAACCGGTGGTAGTCACCGGCCAGGTCTTCCAGGTACCGGCACACGCGGTGCGGTTCCCTAAGGGCAGCAGCGGTTTTCAGGACGCGCGGGAACTCACCGATGGTGCGCATCAGGGTGGCTTCGCGGTCGTGGCTCAGCAGGTCGAGGTGTCCGAGGTCCACCTGCAGGCCGAGGTCGGCGGCGTTGCGCGCCAGGGCCGACAGCCGCGCGTGCGCGTATTGCACGTAGTAGACCGGGTTTTCGTTGGACGCGCTGGCCCACAGCCCGAGGTCGATGTCGATGGGGCTGTTCACCGACGACCGGATCAGCACGTAGCGGGCCGCGTCCACGCCGATGGCGTCGACCAGGTCCTCCAGGGTGATGACGGTGCCGGCGCGCTTGCTCATGCGCATCGGCTGGCCGTCCCTGACCAGGTTGACCATCTGGCCGATCAGCACCTCGACGGTGTCGGGGTCCTCGCCGAGCGCGGCCGCGACGGCCTTCAGTCGGCCGATGTAGCCGTGGTGGTCGGCACCGAGCATGTAGATACACAGGTCGAAGCCGCGCTGGCGCTTGTCCAGGTAGTACGCGATGTCGCCGGCGACGTACGCCGGGTTGCCGTCGCTCTTGATGACGACGCGGTCCTTGTCGTCACCGAAGTCGGTGGTGCGCAACCAGATTGCGCCGTCCTGCTCGTAGATCGAGCCGTTGTCGCGCAGCTTGTCGATGGCCTCCTGCACCCGCCCTGAGGTGTGCATCGAGTCTTCGTGGGTGTAGACGTCGAAGTCGGTGCCGAAGTCGTGCAGCGACTGCTTGATCTGACCGAACATCAAATCCACGCCGAGCTCGCGGAAGACTTCCTGGCACTCATCGGCCGGCAGGCTCAACGCGTCGGGCCGCTTGGCCACGACGTCGGCCGCGATGTCCTTGATGTAGTCGCCGCCGTAGCCGTCCTCCGGGGCCGGCTCGCCCTTGGCGGCCGCGACCAGCGAGCGCGCGAAGCGGTCGATCTGGCCGCCGTGGTCGTTGAAGTAGTACTCGCGGACGACCGTGGCGTCCTGCGTGGCCAGCAGACGGCCCAGCGCGTCACCGACGGCAGCCCAGCGGGTGCCGCCGATGTGGATGGGGCCGGTCGGGTTCGCCGAGACGAACTCCAGGTTGATGTGGCGGCCCTTGAGCTCCTCGGAGGTGCCGTAGCGGTCGCCTGCGCCCAGCACGTTGAGGACGACGACGCTCTGCGCGGACGCCTCGATGCGCAGGTTGACGAAGCCGGGGCCGGCAACAGTGGCCTCAGCGATACCGTCGGCGTCGATCAGCCGCTCAGCGAGCCATTCGGCCAGGTCACGCGGTTTGACGCCGACCTTCTTCGCCAGCTGCAGCGCCAGGTTCGTGGCGTAATCGCCGTGCTCGGGGTTACGCGGACGCTCGATGGCGACTGTTTCGGGCAGCGCGGCAAGGTCCAGGTCGTGTTCGACCAGGACCACGGCGGCCGTGTTCTTGAGCAGTTCAGCCAGATCGGCGGGGGTCACGGGGGTCCATCCTATGGGCTGAGCTGCTCACGCTTGTCATCGGTGTCGCCCGGTGCTTGACGGATTGTTCCTGGCGGTTGACGCCGATTCGGGAGGTCGGTCACCGATGCGCTAGTCTGTGATCGCCCAACGGCGCCGCTGGCTCGCCAGCATCAAGCGCCCCCGTAGCTCAGGGGATAGAGCGTCTGCCTCCGGAGCAGAAGGCCGCAGGTTCGAATCCTGCCGGGGGCACTCATCAAACTCATTCTTGCTGGTCGCACGATCTTCCTGTTAGCCGTTGCTGTCGAGCGGCGGATTGACCTTCGCCATACGCCGCAACCGAGGCAATCCCCGGTGCTACCGAGAGTTCAACACTGATACGCCGCTCACACTGTGACCGAGTTCGAAAGCGAACACATCCCGGTAATGTCCCACGGACGCCGATGGCGTCCACACCTGCGACACATTCCGACGGGCGTACGCCCAACTTCGTTCTTGCCGAGGATCCAGACAAGCAACGCAGGCGATGCGCTACGGCGCCCGACTCGCCGTGAATGCGAGCAGTCAGTCAGGAGTATTGGGCCTACTTGCTGCGCGACTTGCGGATCTTGCCATCGTCGGCTGACTCGTACATGTCGAAGTTGCGTTCTACGGTGAGCATCACCAATTCATCGAAGGCTGTTTGGAGTTCGACCGGCTCCAGCGGATTGTTTACTTCATAGCAAACCACTGACGGCGCAAAGGGATTGGAGTCGACCAATAACGCATAAAGCCGTTCGAACTGCTCATCGCGGTCGGATGGATCGGCGCGGCCAGTGAACAAATTGAAGCGTGGAAAAACATTGTCGAACGTACTGTTGCGTCGCGGCGTATCGTCGGCCGCCGCCTCTTTGTCAAAGAAGAAGAACCCGGATACGACCGCGAACGGAAATCGGCGGTGCAAAGTGGTCGACTCGAACAGCAGGTCAGCCCGTCGATTGGTGAGGTTCTTCTGAAAGCCACCGCTTTGTCCGTCGCGGAACATGATCGTCTTGATCGAGCACGCAAGCATCAGCCCCGATTCCTCGGTTGCCCACGTGACATCAACCTTCTTGGCGCCCAGGCCACCCGCAAGTCGTCTCTCAGCGCCCGACAGACCCGGGCCACCGGGTTCGCCGGGACGTGCGCCCTCCATCCCACGCTCGCGCAACTCTTGAGCGATCGCCAGTGCCAGTGTGGTGCTGATCTTTAGAGCCCACGGGTTCTTCTCTCGCTGCGGCGCATCATCGCTAGGTTTAGGTCCAGCAGCCTTGATCGCCTCAACCAGCAGGTCGTCAATTCGAGCCACGACGACCTCGCGCAACTCGTCGTGCCGTCAATTCAGCGTGCGCGTCGCGCAGCACACGAACATTGGCGCGCGACATTCCCAACTCCCCCACAAGCAGCACGTCATCGACGATCTTCGAGGCCTCGATCAGCTTTCCGCTACCCAACAAGCCGGCAACCTGCGGGCGTACATTTGCCAACCGATCCGCCGCAGCTTCGACCACATCCACTGCTGGGACTGGAAGCCGGTCGGCTTCACGGGGTTCTAACTTGAGCATCCCGCCACCGTAGGCTCGCCCTACGGTCTCAGCACCGACCAGCGTCATGGAAGTCAGCGAAGCTAGCGGGAGTAACGCCTTACCCAGCTTGCGCACTTTGGGTCCCAGGTACACACCATGTACAGAATTCAGGTGCGCCGCCCTTGCCGTGTTGGTCGACAGTCGAGGCGTGTCAGCGTTGGCGTTCATGTACGTGAGCAGCAAATCGGCTGGGGCAAGCCGTGGCACACGCCACCACGGCTTGCGCACCCGGCACTTGTAGGCAGTATTCACGCCCGCCGCCTCGCCGGCTGCGATGTACGCTCGCGCTGCTGGGGATGGCTCACCTTCGGGACGGAACAGCCACGTCGCAGATCCGTTGCGGCCCAATTCATTCAACGCCGCAGCGCTGAATGCGAGCCCACGCAGATGGCGACTGCCGGGCGGCGACAATCGCAGGACGTCCGTAGGTTCGAGGCCAAGGTTGGCGACTCGAGCAGGCGAGAGTGCGAAGTACTTGTTATTGCCAGTGACCATGCCCAGCGTCGTGTCGCCCCACGTTTCCAGCACTGTGAACCTGCCACTGGACAACAGGCCGGTGTACGCGTCGAGTGCCTTCGCAGACAGCAGCGACGGCGTCCACTTGTCCTCAGGGCTGATCGGCGTCCACGTGCGCCCCGCCGCAATGGTCCCTAGCTCAGCGGCATTGCGGGCCTGGTAGACCGAGGCGTGGTCAGTCGGTCCTTGCAGGTAGCCGTCGGCAAGGAGAAGCAGCACATCCTCCTGAGCGTCGGGAAACACGCGTTCTGTGAACAGCACCAGATCGACGCGAGCGAACGATGCGAGCAGAAATCGACGCACCTCGGCGGCATAGTTCACGCTAAGAAGTTCGGCAGGTAGCACTAGACCCATGCGACCGCCAGCACGCAGGAACAGAGCCGAGTGCACTACGAAGGCCGCCCAACTGGAAGCCAAGTTCGTAAGGCCCACGCCAGCCCTTAGAGCCGCCTGACGAGACCGCGACCGCGCAATACCCGCGAAATCCTGGTAGCGGATGTAAGGCGGGTTACCGATCACTACGTCGTACGAACCGGTTGGGTCAACACAAAAGAAATCGCCGACGGCGACATTGGCATCAACCCCTGCGCTGCGGAGTAGTCCACGGGCAGCGCGAGCGGAGTCCTCGTGAAGCTCGATGCCGTCTAGTGCAGCGAGCTGATCGGTGTCACCGGTACCGCGTAATTCGGTCAGGCGATCGACGGCCGCAAGTAAGAAGGAGGCCTCGCCGCAAGATGGCTCGAGGATGCGCTCGTGCGTGGCACGAACAGCCCAATCAGTGACGTAGCGGGCAACAGAGGCGGGCGTGAAAAACGCACCCCGCGCCTTTCGTAGCGCTGCCGAGTCGCCCCCGGTCGACCTGAGCACCATGTGAAGCATCTTGCCTTGCGGGTACGACATGTTGCGTGAGGGCACACCGAAGCCACCGATGCCATCTCAGGACACACAGCTGGCGGAAGCACGGTGTCTCCGGTGGGACACGAACGTCTGCCACACCTGGCACGTCCCAAAGGCCGCCTGGGCAACGTGCCGTACCGAGGGCGCCTACCCAGCGGCGTGTGGGATGGCGACAACCCGCCGAACGTCCGTCGGGATTCGTGCGACCCCTGTTTGAAGCCTCAGCGACGGCCGCTACCGGAGTTGTAGCCCGGCGACGCCACGTCCGCTTCCGACAGATCGAACGGCGGCGGTGCCACGACTTCTGGGGCGAACAGATTGCCCCCTGTCGGGGTTCCCTCGGCCGGCGGTGCGCTCTCGGCGGGCGGGGCGCTGATGATCTCGCTGGTGCCGACCGGGGTGTCCGAATCGTCCTCGGAGGCGCCGCCCACGGGACCGCGCGGCACCCAGACCAGCAGGTCCTGCATGCCATCGTTGTAGACGACGCTGTTCGGCACGTCGCCGACGACGTCGAAGTAGAGCTTGCCGGTCGTTGTCCCGCCAGGCGGCGCCGACGGCAGACCGCCGCCGATCACCCGGTAGTTCGCGCCACTCTCGGCACGGGCGTTGAAGAACGCGGTGATGGGATTGGCCCAGCCGCCGACCCCTTCGACCGTCACGGTCGCCGAGTAGAGCTGGCCGTTGTGCGGCACGGGGTCCGAACTCGGCTTCAAGCCCTTGACCGTGTAGCCGATCTCGTTCAGCGTCTCCTGCTGACCGAAGGGCTTGATGTTGTTGGCCGCCGAGGCGGATCCCGCCGTCATGCCGGCCATACCCAGCGCGATCGCGGCGATGCCCACGGGCGCCACAAGTTTGATCTTCACCGTTACTCCCGTCCCACACCGAGGCAGTGTCCAACGCGGAGGTTACCCGTCGAAGTGCTGGTCAAACGCAGTTTTGCCGGATCTTTTCGTCAGGCACTGTCCGGCTGCCGGGAAGCCGCGACCCGCGGCGCGCCCAACCGAGATATCAACGATCCGAATCTCGCGACCGAAAGGATGTCATGGGCAAGCAATTTGGGTGGGGACGCTTCTTGGTGATCGCGGTGCCGGTGTCGATCCTGACGTTCATCCTCGACGTCGTCTTCCACAAGACCGCGGGACCGGCACTGTTCGGCAACAGTTACCCGGCGGCCGACTACCCGCAGCGCCCGCTGGCCGAAATCATGGACCTGTTCCCGTTTCTCGGGTTCACGTATGTCCTGCAGCTGACGATGCTGTGCTTCCTGTTCCTGCGGCTGTACCCGGGCCGCGGGCTGGGCAAGGCCGCCTGGTGGGGCATCTGGAGCGGCCTGTTCGTCGTCATCCCCAACATGCAGTTCTTCGTCGCCGTCGCGCACACGACGTGGACGATGCTGATCATCCAGATGATCGAGGCCATCGCGTTGTGCGTCCTGGCCGCCTGCCTGTTCGAGATCGCCTACCGCCCAAAGGGTTACAACCAGGACAGCGCGGCCACCACGAGTGCCTCGGTGCCGGTGTCCAGCGTCGGCTGAATCACCGGGCCGAATGTCGGCGAGTGGTTCACCGGGATGTCCTGGTTGATCCGGCCGGCTTCGGCGGCCCGGGTGAATTCGGCGGCTTCGATGCCACCGAACATCCAATAGGTGTACGGCACTCCGAGCCCCCGGGGAATGTCGCTGAAATCCTCACTCGCCGAGGCCTGCGGGATGGCCAGCACGCGGTCGCCGAACTGTTCGACAAACGCATCATGCACCCGGGCGGTGGCGGCCTCGTCGTTGTCGGTCACCGGAAACTGGTCGTAGAACTCGAATTCCGGTTCTTTCGGTGAGTCCGACGCCTGACACTCGGCGACGACGATGCGCTTGACGGCCGCGATGATCGCGCTGCGCACGGCTTCGTCGTAGGTCCGCAGGTTCAGTTCCAGCACGGCGTGGTCGCCGATGATGTTGCTCTTGGTGCCGGAATTGATGCTGCCGACGGTGAGTACGACGGTTTCGGTCGGCGCGACTTCGCGCGACACGATGGTCTGCAGCCGGACGACGATCATCGCGGCCAGCACGACGGGATCGATGGTGGCGTTCGGCATGGAGCCATGGCCGCCGCGCCCGTACACCGTCACGCGGATGCTGTCGGCCGCCGCCATGACCGGCCCGCTGCGGGTGCCGACGAATCCTGCCGGCGCCGGAGCGACATGCTGTCCCAGCGCCACGTCGACCTTGCCGACGACGTCCGCCAGCCCGTCGGCGACCATGCCGGCGGCGCCGCCACCGACCTCTTCGGCCGGCTGGAACAACGCGATCGCGGTGCCCTGCCAGTGATCTCGCCCCTCGGCCAGCAGCGCGGCCGCACCGAGCAGACAGGTGACGTGAGTGTCGTGGCCGCACGCGTGCATGACGGGCACGTCCTTGCCCGCGGCATCGGTGGACCGGACCGTGCTGGCGTAGGGCAGTCCGGTCGCCTCGGCGACGGGCAGCGCGTCCATGTCGGCGCGCATCAACACCGATGCACCGTCACCGTTGTGCAGGATGCCCACGACGCCGGTGCCGCCGATACCGTCGGTCACCTGGTAGCCGAGCTCGGTCAGCTTGTCCGACACCAGCTTTGCGGTGCGATGTTCCTGGTGTGACAGCTCCGGGTGCTCGTGGAGGTTCCGGTACAGGTCCTCCTGCCACACCCGTACCTCGGGCAGACCGGCCAGCACGTCCGTCGCACGACTCATAGCGATGCCTCTCCCGTGAAGTCCCTGACCACGTCGGCCACCCGGCGCAGCTGGTCGATGTCCGAACTGGTGGGAATGAGGTGCACCTCGTCGGTGCCGATGTCATCGAACTTCTGCAGCACGTCGAGCAATTCGTCTTCGGTGCCGGCCCAGCCCGTCGTCGGCGCCATCGCGTCGACGTATTCCTCCGGAATCCAGTTCATGTACCGGCGGAGGTGCCGGTGCACCTGGTTGCGTGCCTCGTCTTTGTCACCGAGGGCGAACCAGAACGAGGTCGCCAAGTGCGGCTTGGGTTTTCCCGCCTCCGCCCACGCCTCCCGGGCGACGTCGAACAGTTCGCTCTCGCGCTCGACGTTGAGGTCCAAGGTGGTGCCGGCCATGCCGTCGGCCCAATTGGCCGCGCTGCGTACGGTTTTCGGGCCGATGGTGCCGACCAGCAGTCGGGGGCCGCCCGGCTGCACAGCCGCGGGGCCGACGGGCAACACGGAGTCGGTGAGCTTCTCCCCCGCCCAGACCCGCTTCATCAGCGCGACGCGTTCCGCCATGCCGCGCATGGTCTGCGTCTTCGGGTCGGCGCCCACGGCGTTGTAGTCCTCGTGCCGGCCACCGACGCCGAGGCCGACCGTCAGCCGTCCACCGCTGAGCATGTCGCCCGTGGCAAGCGCTTTCGCCAGCATCACCGGATCGTGCAACTGCGGAACGATCACCGTGGTGACCAGTCGCACCCGGTCGGTCCAGGCCGCCAGAGCACCGAGCAGCGTCAGGGAATCGGGATTGTCGAACGCGATGCGCTCACCCCAGCACAGGGACGAGAAGGGCCCTCCGTCGATCACTCGCGCCCACGCCGTCAGCGTCGCCGCATCGAGGTTGGGCTCCATCACTGGCATCGTCATCCCGATCTGCACACAGCCGATTCTGGCATGCGCGTCCAGCGCGAGGACCGCGTTGACCGGCCGGACTCCGTCCAGTAGCCGGCCGGCACGGCCCCGTACAGGGAGAACCGGTGGGGGTTTACCCCCAGAGATGTCGCGGGAAAACGCCGTGTCTCCAGACTGCGCCGGTGCCTAAGTTGGACGCATGGTCGCAACAGCTACAGACCCCGCGTCGGCCCAGCCGGCACATCCGACAACGGCACCGCCGGCGCCGCGCGCGTCCGACCTCGGTGTCGTCCCCACATCGTCGATGATCGTCGGCGCGGTCGCCGGCATGATCTGGTTCTGGATACCGCTGTCCCTGCTCATCCTCGCCGTCACGTCGATCCCCTCGGTGATCGGGACGGTGTTCGGCGGCGTGGTGTTCGTCTACGCCGTGCGCGCCACCGACCGGGTGGAGCGGGTGCGCAGCGAAGCGGTGTTCGGCTTCTGCATCGCCGTCCCCTACCGAAAGCTGACGCCCCACAGCGGTTTTCAGGGGTGGGCGCACCAGCTCTGGTTGGACGTCAGCAGCGGCCGGTTCTGGAAGGTGTTGGCGCACAGCTATCTGCGCATGGTCTTCGACATCTTCGCGGTCAGCCTCGCGTTCGCCCTACTGGCCTTCGCGCTGATCGGACCCGCCGCGGCGAACGCGATCCACAACAGTGACGCCGCCGCCGGACTCAGCTTCATCTCCCCGCCGCTGTCCTGGCTGCTGGCCGTCATCGCGCTGGCCGCCGCCGCAGCCATCCTGGTGTTCGGCCCCCGGGTGGACGCCGCCGTCGACCGGTGGCTGCTGCCGGCATCGCCGACAGCGGCGCTGCAGCACGAGGTCAGTGCCCTGCACCAGGCCCGCCGCGGCGCGGTGTCGTCGGCGTCCACCGAACGGCACCGGATCGAACGCGACCTGCACGACAGTGTGCAGCCCCGGCTGGTGTCTTTGGCCATGACGATCGGGCTGGCCCAGACCAAGCTCGACTCGGACCTCCCCGAAGCCCGCAAGCTGATCGCAGAGGCACACGACGACGCCAAGGCCGCACTCCTCGAACTGCGAAATGTGGTGCGGGGCATCGCGCCGACGATCCTGGCCGACCGTGGCCTGGACGCCGCGCTGTCGGCGGTGGTGCAGCGCACCGAGACCGCCGGGGTGCCGGTGACGCTGGAACTGCAACTACCGAAACGCTTTTCCGATGAGGTCGAGTCGTGGGCGTACTTCGTCGTCGCCGAGTCGTTGACCAACATCGCCAAGCACGCCAAGGCAACCCACGCCGTGGTCACGGTGCGCTACCACGAGCCCACCGACCAGTTGCACATCTCGGTGTTCGACGACGGCATCGGCGGGGCCCAGACCACGGGCGACGACACGACGGGCTTGCGTGGACTCGGTGAGCGGGTGCGTGCGGCGCGGGGCACCTTCGCCGTCTCCAGCCCCGAGACCGGAACGACGACGGTGACGGCGGTACTGCCATGCGCATTGTGATCGCCGAGGATTCGGCCCTGCTGCGCGCGGGAATCGAGCGCATCCTGATCGACGCCGGCCACGACGTACTCGCCGGGGTGCCCGACGCCACGGAGCTGCTGCGCGCCGTCAACGAACACAACCCTGATCTCGTCATCGTCGACGTGCGGATGCCGCCGACGTTCACCGACGAGGGCATCCGCGCCGCCGCCCTGCTCCGCAGCCAGAATCCCGAGTCACCGGTGCTGGTGCTGTCGCACTACGTGGAGGAACGGTATGCGGCCGACCTGATCGCCTCGGACACAAAGGGTTTCGGGTACCTACTGAAGGATCGGGTGGCTGACGTCCCGGCGTTCCTGGACGCCGTCACCACGGTGGGCACCGGCGGCACCGTCCTGGACCCGGAAGTGGTGTCACAAATCCTGGTGCGCACGCACCGCCGCTCCACCCTGGCCGTGCTCACCCCACGCGAGCAGGAAGTCATGCAGCTGATGGCAGAAGGCAAGACCAACTCGGCCATCGCCGCGCTGCTGCAAGTCTCGATCGGCTCCGCCGAGAAACACATCGCGTCGATCTTCACCAAGCTGGACCTGACCCCCGACGACAGCGAGAACCGGCGGGTCCTCGCCGTCCTGCGCTATCTCGAATCCTGAAGAGAGAAAAGGACTTTCCCATGAATTCGAATCTGGATACCGCACCGCTCGCCGACGCCGCCACGCCGCCGGTCCTGACTCCGGGCGGCCGGTCGGCGATGCGCTCGCTGCTGGTGGTGACCGCCATCGTGGTGACGCTGTCGACGGCTGCCGGGATCGGCGGATTGGCCTGGGGCATCAGCTCGGTGCGCGTCGCCGCCGAAACCGAGACGCTGCCGGCCGATTTCAGCTCCCTGACGATCGACACCGGCGACATGCCGACGGCCATCAGGATCACCAGCGACCGCAACGTCAGCGAACCACGCGTCCGGATGCGTCTACTCAACACCGCAAAAGACGACCACCAGGCATTGCAGGTCACGCGAAATGGCGGCGCTGTCAGCCTCACGGTGACCGGTGAACCGTCACCTCTGTTCGACTTCGGCCCACCCGGGGAAATCATGGTGACGTTGCCGCCTGATGTCGCGCACCGGCTGTCGGTCACGACGAAACAGCAGGTCGGCGTGATGCTGAGCCAGACCGACCTGGATCAGCTGATTGTGCACAACACCGACGGCGCCGTCGTGCTCGGTGGCAACGCCCGCCGGATCGAAATCCATACGCAGAGTGGTGACATCCAGACCCGCGCCCCCATCGTGGTCACCGATGCCTTCGTCGCCGAGTCCACCGACGGTCACATCGGCGTGGACTTCCGGGAGGTCGCCCCACGTACCGTGGACATCACCAACCGCGACTCGGACATCGACATCACCGTGCCGTCCGGCGGACCGTATCTGGTCCGGGCGCAGGCCGGCGATCAGGCGAAAGTGCGGGTGCCCCAGACCGAGGACCCGGCCCGCGCCGTCGCGCAGATCACCGCACGGACCGACGACGGCAGCATCAGCATCGCTACGCGCCGGTGAACGGCCCCACCCGCAGCGTCGGGTAAGCCGTACTGGCACAAGCGGTATCAGCGTGGCCGATGATGATCGGATCGGTGTCACCGGGCAGGTTGACCTGTAAACCGCTGACCGGCACCGCATCACAATCGGCCGGGAAGTTACCGGCGTTGACGATGCCCAGGTTTGCCGAGGTCGACTGGCCGGGTTGGATTACCACGACACCGATGACGGATTCCGCATCCTGACTCGCGGCCACGCCGACCGCATGGTTGTCGGAGCCCGAGATGAACGACACCGCCGGATAACCCGACATGCTGCACGGGGCGTCACCGGAGTTCTTCAGGATCACCGGATAGAACGTCGTCCCGGCGGCACCGTCGGGCGGACCGAGGCTCGGTGTCAGCTGCGCACTGGCACACCGCGGTACGGGGACTGGGTCGGCATGCGCGACGGTGATCGGCCAGGCACACGCGACCACCAACGGGATCGCGACAACGGCTCGCATACCTGCTCCTTTCACGACACTCACCCGAGTCCGGCCATGATGTCGGCGACCGACCCCGATCGGAGCTTCTGAAATCCGGTACCCGCCCACACGTTGGTCCCGTGCGGATCACCGGCCGCCACCGCCGCCTTGCGCAGCGGGCTGGTGAGGTAATGCACCTCGGGATAGCCCAGCGGCGCCTGCTCGTCGTGCTCATCGATGAAGCGGTTACGCAGTCCGCGGGCATAGCGTCCCGAGAAGGCCTTGGTGACAACGGTTTCGGTGAACCGCGGATCGACGAGCGCAGCGCGGTGCACAGGGCTCGAACCCGACTCGTCGGCGAGCAGAAACGCCGTGCCGAGTTGTGCGGCCACCGCACCGGCGGCGATCACGGCGGCGACGTCGTCGGCGGTCATCAGGCCACCGGCCGCGACGACTGGCAGTTCGGTGGCGGCGAGCACGTCGGCGAGCAGTTCGGTGAGTGGCTGCGTGGCGGGGGCGGCCAGCGGGTCGTAGGTACCGCGGTGGCCACCGGCGCCGGGGCCTTGCACGGCGAGGGCGTCGACCCCGGACGCCACGGCGAGCTGGGCCTCGGCCACGGTGGTGACCGTCGCGACCGTGGTGATGCCGGCCTGCCGCAGCCGGGCGCATTCGTCGGCGGTGGGTCCGCCGAAGGTGAAGGACACGACCTCTGGCCGCAGGTCGGCGACGACGTCGAGCTTGGCCGCCCAATCGTCGTCGTTGAACGTCGGATCGCCGAGGGTGGCCCGGTAGCGGGCGGCTTCGCCGGCGAGTTCGCCGGCGTACCGCTCGATCTCGCGGGCCGTGACGGTACTGGGCTGCGAGGCAAAGAGATTCACACCGAGCGGGCCGGTGGTCAATGAGCGTGCGGCGGTGATGCGGTCGGCGAGCGCCTGGGCCGTCAGGTAGCCGGCGGCGACGAAACCCAGACCGCCGGCCGCCGAACCCGCCGCCGCCAGCTCGGGCGTCGTCGGCCCACCGGCCATCGGCGCAACAATCACCGGAACTGCCAGCTCACGCAGGTCGAACGCCATATCCCCATCATGACAGGCGAGGCCCCTCACACCGGGAGTGACGCGACGCACATGAACGGGTAGAACGGAGGAATATGGCCATCACTTTCAACCACACCATCGTCCACTCGACCGACCGCCCGGCCGCGGCCATCTTCTTCACCGAGCTCTTCGGTTTACCTCCCGCCGTCGAAGGCGGACCGTTCCTCGCCGTCGAGCTGAACCACGGCGTCAGCCTGGATTTCGCCCAGATGCCGGAGGGCACCGCCGTGCTCCCCCAGCACTACGCGTTCCTGGTCTCCGAGGATGAGTTCACCGCGATCTACGGCCGGATTCGTGAACGCGGACTGCAACATTGGGCCGACCCGCGCGGACAGCATCCCGGTGAGATCAACCGCAACGACGGCGGCCGGGGCGTCTACTTCCAGGATCCCAGCGGGCATTACCTGGAGATCCTCACCCGGCCGTACGGCTCAGGCGGCTGAGCACCCGGTCGGCCAGCACCTCGGCACCCGGTCCGCGCAGCCGGGGCAACACCTTCGGCCGGTTGCCCAGCACCGAGATCAGCTCGGCGGCCGTGCCTTCCACCGTCGGCCCGGTCGTGCCGTGACGCCATCCGGTGTCGATGGCGCGGAGCCGGAGCCCCTGGCTGTTGCGGTACGCCGGGACGAAGGGGTTGGGGAAAGCCACCTGAGTGTCCAGCACCGCATCGAGCAGCTGGGGCGGGATGTCCGGTTCCCGGTCGATGGCCAACAGGATGTCCAGTTCGTGGGTGATGTGGTCGCCCAGCAGTAGCCGAGGTGGAAAGTACCGGCCGACGCCGGACGGTTGGGCGCTCGCGGCACGGAAATCGGCCAGCAGGCTTTCGGCACTGCGGCCTCGTGCGCGTTCGGTGGCAGTGGCGGTGTTGGCGCGGTCGAAGTTCCGGTGCCGGATCATCGCGCCGAGGAACGCACCGACCGGATGACCGCATCCGACCACCAGGTGTCCCAGCACGTCGCGATTGCTCCATTCCGCACACAGGCTCGGCGAGGCCCATTCTTGCGGCGTCAGGGCGGCAATGACGTCGGCGAAGCGTTCGTCGTTGGCGCGCAACACATCACGCGCCGACATCAGAGATGCTCCGCCAGGAAGGCGACCTGGTCGTCGAGCACTTGGCGCACCAGCGGTGGGTGGTAGATGGCGAAGTGGTCGGACGCGTAGTGCCGCGCGATCCCGCGCGGCGCGCGGTCGGCCACCGCCTCGGCGTAGCGCGGTTCCATCAACGTCTCGTCATCGCAGACGCACACCAGCAGTGGCGCCTGGACCGTCGCCGCATGACGCAACGCCGATCTCGTGATCAACAGCGCGGCGTCGAGCGCGGTGATCCGATTGTCGAACGCCGCGCCGGCCGGCACTGTCGACCGCCAGCCGTCCTCGGCTCCGGCGACTGTCACGAGTGCGTCGGTCCCGGGCTGTCCGACGATGGGCACGTAGCGACGTTCCCGCCGCAGGAGCGCACGCACCGCGTCGTCGACGATCGCCGGCGTCAGTCGCAGAGCTCCCCAGATGCCGACGCTGCGGGCCGATGCCGGCCCGTGGGTGATGGGACATTGCACCACCGCGGCGGCGATGTCGTTCCGTCTGCCGGCCACCCGCACCACGTTCATGCCGCCGAGGCTCGTGCCCCACAAGCCGATCCGGCCGGCATCGACCTGCGGGTGCCGCTGCAGGAAATCGATCGCGGCGTCGACGTCCCGGCATTGTTCGGGAATCGAAATACGTTGCCGCGGTTGACCTCCGGAGGCACCGGTGAACCGGTAGTCGAAGGACAGGACGGCAATGCCCGCCGCGGCGAAGTGCTGCTCGTACTGCGGCAGCATCATGTCGCGGGTGGCGCCGAGGCCGTGCACCAGGACGACGGCGGGGTGCGGCCCGGGACTCGACGGCAACGTGAGCCACGCGGCGCAACGGTCACCACCGCTGGCGAAGTCCACGCGCTCGACCGGGATCGCTGATGTCATCACAACTCCTCACATAAGTACGCTGTACGTATCGTCTACACTTCAACACGTACGACGTACTTGTCAAGGGGTTGCTCATGCGCGCACGGTTCACCACGGACGAAATCGCTTCGGCTGCACTGCGAATCGTCGATGAATCCGGCTTGGCGGCGCTGAGCATGCGGTCCCTGGCGGCCGCGCTGGGCACCGGGCCGATGACGATGTACAACTACGTCGCCGACAAAGAGGGACTGGAGGAACTGGTCGTCGCCGCGGTGGCCGCCGGCATCGTGGTGCCCGAGCCCACCGACGACTGGGCCGCTGACGTCCATGCGACAGCGTCGGCCATGTGGCACGGCGTGCGGGCCCACCCGGCCGCCATCCCCCTCGTGCTGACCCGACGCATGGCGTCGGCCACCGGGTTCGCTGTCGCCGATGCGCTCGTCGGCGCACTCGAGCGGGCAGGTCTATCCGACGCCGCCAGGCTGTCAGCGTTTCACGCGGTGCTGGGATTGGTGACCGGCTCGGCTCAGGCCCAGTTGGCCGGGCCGTTCTCGGGTGACGCCGCCGAGACCGCGGCCCGGATCGGATCGGCCGCAGGCGCCCAGTACCCGCACATCGCCGCCCTGTCCGAGGTGGCCGTCACCGTATCGGTCGAGGACGATTTCGACGGCGGGCTGCGGATGCTGATTGCGGGCATCGCGGCGGCGGGCAGTTAGCGCACGCTCGTCCTCCGCGAGCGCGACGAAAGTGCACGCGAAATACGGCGTGTCGGCGTACAAACACGGGCGCTCGCGGCAAGGGAGGTGGGGCTAGGGGCTGGCTAGCTGTGGCCGCGGCGCGCTTCCTGCGTGCGGTAGTCCCCCGCCAGCTCGCTGACGTGGCCGGGCAGATTGCCGCCGGCGACGTCGGCGAGGCTGGTCTGTTCGAGCACCGAGCGCATGCTGGCACGCAGGGCGCGCCACACGTCGGTAAGGGCTGCCGTGGGCCCCGAGTACGGCAGATCCCCCAGCCCCATGTCGCGCACACTTGCCAGCGGACCGTCGATACAGCGCAGGACGTCGGCGATGCTGATGTCGGCGGCCGGCCGGGCCAGTTCGTAGCCGCCGTCGCGGCCGCGATGGCTGCGCACCAGACGGTCGGTGCGCAGGTTGGTCAGGATGTCGACCAGGAACTGCGCGGGGATGCCCTGCGCCTTGGCCAGGTCGTCGGTTTTGACCAGCACACCCTCATCGGCGGCGGCCAGCTCGACCATGGCGCGGACGGCATACTCCGCCTTGGCTGACATCCGCATCAGCCAATCATGCCATTCCGGGCCGGATTAGTCCGGAATAGCTGCGGCGTTGGGAGCCACCACGGCCACCAGATCGGCCAAGCCCGCGAGGCTCGCCGCCTGCAGCGCCGCGGCCGGCACCGGCTGACCGTCAGGGCCGGCCAGCGTGCGCGTCGCGGTCGCGGCGGCCACGACCGTCGGCGCGTATCCGAGGCTGAACGCGCCGCGCGCGGTGGAGTTCACGCACATGTGCGTCATGAACCCGGCAAGCACCAGGTTCGAGGCGCCGAGGGCCTTGAGCCGCTCGTCGAGCTCGGTCTGCACGAACGAGTTCGGGAATTGCTTGATGACCACCGGCTCGTCGCCGCGCGGGGCCACCTGGTCGGCGATGGCACCGATGTCGGCGCGGATGTCGTACAAGGAGCCCGGCCCGTCGTCATGCTGGATGTGGATGACGGGGATGCCCGCGGTGCGGGCACGGTCGAGCAGTGCGGCGGTCTCGTCGAGCGCGGCCTGCACGCCCTCGAGTTCCATCACCCCTTGCGTGTAGGTGTTCTGGCAGTCGATCAGCACCAGGGCCGAGTCCGCGAGGCGAACCGGTTCGACAGGGAGACTGGACAATTCACGCAGGGTGGGGCGAGTCATCCTGTGAGCCTAGTGGCTCAAAGATGTTTCCAGGAGCCGTTTTTCGTCGACAGTCAGTTGTTGCCGTTGAGGCCCGGATGCAGGCCGGGTGCCACGCTCGGCGCGCCCGGGGCGGTGACGCCGGGGCTGAACAGGTTGCCGCCGGTGGGGCTGATGCTCTTCTCGGTCGGCACCACCGAAGCAGACGTCGACGTGGTCGTCGTCGTGGTGGTGGTCGTCGACGGTGACTGCCCGCCGTTGTTGCTACAACCCGCGGTGAGCACGCCCATCGCAAGGAGTGCGGCCCCGCCGGCCGCGGCCATCAAACGACGAGTGGACAAATGTGTGCTCATACGAACCCAAATTAGCCCTGACCGGGCGTTATCGCCACCGCTGGCTCAGCGGGCCCCGCCAGACCGCTGTCCCAGGATCGCCGCGCCCAGCCAGCGCCGGAGAAAGGACCGCAACTCGTCGGGGGTTCTACCGTCCCCGGCCGGCGCGAGAAAGTAGGACAGCATGATGCGCAGCGTGAATTCGACCAGCTCGCGCAGCGCCACGTCGTCGTACCCGTAGCCGGCCCAGTCGACGTCGAATCGGGTGATCATCTGCATGCCAAAGTCCTGTGCCTCGGCGGAAGCCATGTCGCTGCTGTGAGTGCTGACGTAGGGCGCCGACATCAGGATGCCGAGGTGCGGCGTGCGAGTCACTGCGTCGAGTGTGTAGAGGACGCCTTCGGTCATGGCGTCTGCCGGATCGTGTATTCCGCGCACGTGCTCGCTGAGTTGGTCCAGAAATCCGTCGACCGAGGCGATGGCCGCCGCCCGCATCAGGTCGTCGGCCGTCGGGAAGTACCGGTACACCGTCTGCCGGATGACGCCGAGCGATTCGGCGACATCGGCGATGGTGATGGCCGCGCCCGTGGTGGACAGCAGCTCTACTGCCGCGGCGACGATGCGCCGGGTCGCCTCGTCGTCATCGGCGGGCGGCTCCCCACCCCAACCGCGACGTTTGCGTGCCATTCGCCG
The DNA here is from genome assembly GCF_046250085.1 of Mycobacterium sp. SMC-16. Classification (NCBI taxonomy): domain Bacteria; kingdom Bacillati; phylum Actinomycetota; class Actinomycetes; order Mycobacteriales; family Mycobacteriaceae; genus Mycobacterium; species Mycobacterium sp. SMC-16. Next base: position 1,361,610 of record NZ_CP176427.1, on the reverse strand, counting down.
GACGGTACACGGCCGGCACTGCTCCGGGCATTGACGGATGCACAGCGACACTGTAACCATACACAGGCGACATAGTTTGTATGATTACTGATCGAGGTGCCCCAGTGACCGACCTCCAGGTCCGCAAGATGCGGTTCGCTTTCGCGGACCACCCCGTGCCGTTCCTCTGGAACGAGACCAACCCCGCGTTCTCCGCAATGGCAAATGCCGTGTCCTTCTTGGCAATTGCGTTCGAGAAGATGATCGTCAGCACAATGGCCGAGGCCAAGCCACTGCTGACCGACCCGGTGATCGCCGAAGAGGCCGACGCCTTCGTACGGCAGGAGGGACAGCATTCGATGGCCCACCGGGCGCATGCCCGCGGCCTCATCAAGGCTCATCCGGAGCTCAAAGAGACGCTCGACGAGGTGATCGCCGCGTTCGACGATCTCGTCGCCAACAAGCCCCTCAAGTACCGGCTGGCCTACACCGCCGACTTGGAGGCGACGTTCACACCGGTGTTCAAGCTGATGCTCGACCATGACGACACGTTGTTCGCGCCGGGCGACGATCGCGTCGCGTCACTGTTCTTGTGGCACTTCGTCGAAGAGGTCGAGCACCGGAGCTCGGCGCTGATCATCTACAACGGCCTTGTCGACGATCCCTGGTACCGCATGCGGGTGGCGCCGTCGATCTTCAAACACGTCATGGACTGCATCCGCATGGCGTGCAACGGGTTCAACAAGCATCTGCCGCTGGAGGTCCGCAAGGTCGACGCGCTGTCGGCGTTCGCGCTCGAGCGCCGGAAGAACACCATCTTGAAGAAGCTGGGCCGGATTCCCGACTTCGGACCGTTCACGAGCGCGTTCCACGATCTGCCGGTGCGCGAGCAATTGGTGGCGCTGTCGGGCATCGTCCGCAGCCAGATCCCGGGCCACAATCCGGAACACGAGAAGCTGCCCGAACTCGCGGCCGAATGGTTCGAGCGCTACGACGCCGGCTACGACGTCACCCACTGGTACACCGCCGGAAAGCAGAACGCCCATGTCTGACCTGTGTTCGCCGACGTTCGCGGATCTTGCCGGGCGCCTTGGTTTCTCCTGCCAGACTGCAGGTGGCCTGCTCGAGGTCCGCAATCCCCTGCAGCTGGAGAACTGGACCCTGCCGGTCCTCGAGTTGACGGTGATCACCGGCGCGGTGCTGACGCTCGTCTACGCGATCATCCGCTGGCGTCGCCACGGTGACGCCACCAACATCGCACTGTGGTTCGGCGCCGTGGCCTACCTGCTGATCATCGAGCCGCCGCTGTACTTCCCCGCGGCCTTCGGCATCGCCGACCGGGTCGACACCATGTTCGCGCACAACGTGTTCACGGTCGACTTCCTGTGGGGCCGGCTGCCGCTGTACATCGTGGCGATCTACCCGATGATGACGACCGTCGCATTCGAAATCGTCCGCAGCCTAGGGGTTTTCCGGCGGTACGGCACGCTGGTCGGGGCGGTGTGCGTCGGATTCGTCCACCACGCGTTCTATGAGATCTTCGACCACTTGGGCCCGCAACTGCGGTGGTGGGAATGGTCGGTGCACAACCCGATGAACCAGCCGATGTTCGACTCCGTGCCGCTGCCCAGCGTGGTGGTCTTCGCCGCGCTGTGGCCGATGTCGCTGGCGTTGTGCGTGCAGTTCTTCGTGGGCCGGCACGCCGATCTGGGCCGCCGCTTCAGCGGCTTCGAAATCGTCTGGCGCACCGTGGTTGCCGGGGTGCTGGCGTCGCTGGGTACGGCGATCCTGCCGCTGCCCGCGACCGTGATCGGCGGGGTGACCGGCAGCAGCACCGCGGGCGGCATCGCCTACGCGGCCGAACTGGTGGCGGTGTGCGCGGTGGCGGTCTGGGCGCTGATCTCCCAGTGGCGGCGGTTGCGCGGGACCGTGGCCAGCCCGACCGAGCCGCGCTACACGAGCCCGTCATGGTTGATCGGCTACGCCGTCGCCTACCTGGTCGTGATGGCGGCGCTCTGGTTCGGCGCACTGCCGGCGTACTTCGGGGCGGTCAACGGCGTTACCGCGCATGGGGATCCGATCGGCAGCCTGTGGTACACGGTGATGTGCTTTGTCATCGCGATCCTGTGCATCGTTGCGGTACGTACCGTCGCACCGGCCAAATCGGATGCGCCGCTGGCGGTTACCGCGGCGGCGTAACCACTGCCTCAGGCGAGGCCCTCTTCCTTGAGGCGCTCGACATACGCGTCGAGCCCGGCCAGCACGGCCGGATTGTCGCGGTAGTCGAGACGCGCCTGCGCGACGCGCTCGTTGTTCACGTCAGTGTCCCGCTGGTCTCCGTCGGTCGGGTACCGCTGGTCTGGGTCGAAGGGTTGGGCCCACCGCAGCCCGTGGGCACTCACGAAATCGACGATCCGCGCCAGCTCCCGCAGTTGTACGTCGACTTCGGCCTCGTGGGCTCCGAAGATCTCGTGCGGTATCGGATGATCGCCGAAGATGGTGTGCAGCGTGGCTGGGCCCGAGCTTGCGGTGGTCGCGATGGCATCCCAGATGGGCCGTGCGATGGTGGCGTAGACGAGGGGCGCACCGTCCAGCGCGACCGTCGGCTGTTGGTAGCCGTCCTCCATCCAATAGTTCTCGATGAGACCGATCATCCGGTCGAGTCGGTAGTCATCGTCGGTGTCGAGGCCGTCATCCCCATAGGTCGCCACCAATCGACCGTTGCGTAGGCAGCGCTTGAGATGGTCATAGAGCAATTCGGTGCCCGGGTCTGCGCGTAGCCCATCCAAGTGACCGGCACCGTCGTAGTCGCCCGAAATGCCCAGGCTCACCGGCTCGTAACCGGATGGCGTGCATCGCAGGATGACTGCCATGGTGCCGATGAAGTCGATGCTGACGCCGGTCAGCATGCACTTGCAGTCGGAGAACCCCACATCAGAATCCTGGCACGCGATATGACAGCGTCCCGACGCCAATTCTCGGCTCTACGCACCGCGGGGAGACGCAGCCGGCCAGAGAAATCCGTAGCTTCAATCAGGCGGCATCGGCAGACATCGTGATTGAAGACAGGTACTTCATCAGACCGGCATAGGTCCCTGAGATCAATACCCATCGGCAGATCACCACTTCGATTGCACTCAGGGATTTTCGCCGCTACGGACCGCTGCGTGGGTGGTCGACGCGGCCGTCGAAGATGCGAGAATGGCTGCGGGAACGTGCATTCCCACAGCCATTTCGCCGACCTCGAGAGCTACTGCGTCGCGGTGATCGCCAGTACCCGTTCGGCCAGTTCGGGCCGGCACACCACCAGGTCGGGCAGCTTCGGGTCCTCGCGGTTGTAGACCAACGGCGAGCCGTCGATGCGCGAGGTGTGCAGCCCGGCCGCACGGGCCACTGCGACCGGCGCGGCGGAGTCCCACTCGAACTGACCACCGGCGTGGACGTAGACGTCGGCCCGGCCCTGGATCACGGCCGCGACTTTGGCTCCGGCCGAACCCATTTCGACCAGAACCCCGTCGAGCGCGTCCCGTACGGCGAGCGCGACGGCCGGCGGCCGGGTGCGGGACACCACGATGCGCGGCGGGCCGTCGACCGCGCGGGGCGCGGCCACCTCGGGCGTGTGCAGCGTGGTGTTCTGCGCGGGCAGCGCCACGGCGCCGGCGACCAGCTCGCCGGATTCCCACAGCGCCACGTGCACGGCCCAGTCGTCACGGTCGAGTTCGGAGAACTCGCGGGTGCCGTCGAGCGGGTCGATGATCCACACCCGGTCGGAGGTCAGGCGGGCGTTGTTGGCCCGCTCCTCCTCCGTCGCTTCCTCGGAGAGCACCGCGTCGCCGGGACGCAGCCGCGCGAGCTCCGTCATCAGGAACTCGTGAGAGCGCTTGTCCCCCGCCGCTTTCCGCTCGGTTGCGTCGGCCGTGGCGTACTCGGCCCGCACGTCGAGCAGCAGGTCACCCGCGCGGGTGGCCAGCCGCTCGGCGACCTCATGATCGTTCATCGCGGTGCCACCAGCATGTCGACCACGCGCTGCGCCTGGGCATCCAGGTCGTCCGGCGACAGCTGCAGGTCCGGGTTCTTCGGCCGCTGATACGGGCTGTCGATACCGGTGAAGTGCGTGATCTCACCGGCACGCGCCTTGGCGTACAGACCCTTGGGATCACGGGCCTCGCAGTCGGCCAACGGGGTGTCCATGAACACCTCGAAGAACTCGAATCCCTGGTCGGTGTGGACCTTTCGCGCCAACTCGCGGTGCTCTTCCAGCGGGCTGATCGCCGGCACCAACACGATCTGGCCCGAATCGGCCATCAGGGTGGCGATGTGTGCCAGGCGGCGCAGGTTCTCCGAGCGGTCGGCCATGGAGAAGCCCAGGTCGGAGTTCAGCCCGTGGCGCAGGTTGTCACCGTCGAGAACGTATGCGGGACGGCCCAATTCGATCAGCTTGCGCTCGACCAGCATGGCGACCGACGACTTGCCCGAGCCGGAGAGGCCGGTGAACCACACCGTGCTGCCCTTGGACAGCCGGTCCTCGGTGGTCACAAGGTTCGTGTGCCGCACCGCGTTCGGGCTGGCCGACCGGCTGGCGGCCGGCGTGGTGTCACGCACCATGCCCGCGGCGACGGTGCCGTTGGTATCCGGGTCGATCAGGATGAACGACCCCGTCACCGAGTTGCGCGAGTATTCGTCGAGCAACAGCGGCTGCTGCGTGCGCAGCGTGACGCGGCCGAGTTCGTTGAGCTTCAACGCCGTTGCGCTCTTGTCGCGGTGCAGGGTGTTGACGTCCAGCCGGTAGTCCAGATCAGACACCCGGGCCCGCGTGGTGCGGGTGGTGTGCTTGATGATGTAGTCCCGGCCCGGCTCGAGCGCCGCGTCGTCGGACATCCAGCACACGGTGGCGTCGAATTCCTGCGTGGTGTGCGGCTGGTTGTGTACCCGGGCGATCATGTCGCCACGCGAGATGTCGATGTCGTCGGCCAGGCTGACCGAGACCGCCATCGGCGCGAAGGCCTCCTCTAGCGGACCGGTGGGTCCGTCGATCGCGGTGATGGTGCTGGTCTTTCCCGCTGGGAGAACGATGATTTCATCACCGGGGCGCATGACGCCACTGGCGACGGTGCCCGCGTAGCTGCGGTGGTCGGCGTGCTCGTGAGTCTGCGGCCGGATGACGTACTGCACCGGGAACCGCACGTCCATGAGGTTGCGGTCACCGGCGATGTACACCTCTTCGAGGTGGCTCAGCAGCGACGGACCCTCGTACCACGGCGTCTTGTCCGACTTGGTCACCACGTTGTCGCCGGCCAGCGCCGACAGCGGGATTGTGGTGACGTCCTGAATGTCGAGGCGGGCCACGAACTCGTGGAAGTCGTCGCGGATCTTCTCGAAACGCTCACGGTCCCAATCGATCAGGTCCATCTTGTTGACGGCCAGCACGATGTGCTGGATGCCGAGCAGCGATGCCAGGAAGGCGTGCCGGCGCGACTGCTCCAGCAGCCCGTGGCGGGCGTCGACCAGCACGATGGCCAGCTGCGCCGTCGAGGTGCCGGTGACCATGTTGCGGGTGTACTGGATGTGCCCCGGGGTGTCGGCGATGATGAATTTCCGCTTGGCCGTGGCGAAGTAGCGGTAGGCGACATCGATGGTGATGCCCTGTTCCCGCTCGGCACGCAGGCCGTCGGTGACCAGCGCGAGGTCGGTGTAGCCGTGGCCACGTTCCTTGGAGGTGCGCTCGACGGCGGCCAGCTGGTCCTCCATGACGGCCTTGCTGTCATAGAGCAGCCGGCCGATCAGCGTGGACTTGCCGTCATCGACGGAGCCAGCAGTGGCGATACGAAGCAACGTTGCCATATCAGAAGTAGCCTTCCCGCTTGCGGTCTTCCATGCCGGCCTCAGAAATCCGGTCGTCTGCGCGGGTCGCGCCGCGCTCGGTCAGTCGGGACACCGCGGTCTCGGCGATGACTTCCTCGACGGTCGAAGCCTCCGACTCGACGCAACCGGTGCAGGTGACGTCGCCGACGGTGCGGAAGCGCACGGTCTTGGTGATGACCGGCTCGTCGTCGTTCGGCTTCAGGTACTCGTGCACCGCCAGCAGCATGCCGTCGCGCTCGAACACCTGGCGCTCGTGCGCGTAGTAGATGCTCGGCAGCGCGATCTCCTCGGCGCCGATGTAGGCCCAGATGTCGTACTCGGTCCAGTTCGACAGCGGGAAGACGCGGATGTGCTCACCCTTGCGGTGCCGGCCGTTGTACAGGTTCCACAGCTCGGGGCGCTGGTTCTTGGGGTCCCACTGGCCGAACTCGTCGCGGAAGCTGAAGACGCGCTCTTTGGCGCGGGCCTTCTCCTCGTCGCGGCGGGCGCCACCGAAGGCGGCGTCGAACTTGTTCTCGCGGATGCCGCGCAGCAGCGAGACGGTCTGCAGCGGGTTGCGCGACGGGCCGTTGTCGACGACGCGGCCGGCGTCGATGTCCTCTTGCACGCTGGCCACGACCAGGCGCAGGTTGTGCTTCTCGACGAGGGCGTCGCGGGTGGCGATGACCTCTTCGAAGTTGTGGCCCGTGTCGACGTGCATGACGGGGAACGGCAGCCGGCCCGGCGCGAACGCCTTGATGGCCAGGTGCAGCATCACGATCGAGTCCTTGCCACCGGAGAACAGCAGCACCGGCCGCTCGAACTCCGCGGCGACCTCGCGGATGATGTGGATGGCCTCGGCCTCCAGCGATCGCAGATGGCTCAATTCGTATTTGGCGGCCCGCTGGTCCACCTTGGACGCCTCGGCGGCGTCGGGAGTGACGGTCATCATTTCCCCGTAAAGTTGGTAGAACTGGTCAAGTTAAGAACCATGGTCAGAATTTACGTGTCCGGTGGTGGAGTGTCAACGGTTGTAACCACGCAGATCAGGGAGAACAACGCAGCCGGCGGTTGCTGACTTCCCGATCACCGTCTCGAACCGTTCGGCGGTTGTGGCCCACGCTTCGTACCCGACAGCCATCCTTACCTGCCAGGTAATTGAACCGACTACCCGCGGCACGCAGACTTCGATGCATGAGCCCGAGTACCGGCGCCGAGGTCATGGCGCAGTTCATCCCGCAGTCCCCGCTGGTCGCCAAGCTGGGCATCGTCGCCGAAGCGCTCGACGCCCCAGAGGTCCGGTTGCGGATGCCGTGGGACCCGACCAACACCACGCTCGCCGACATGGTGCACGGCGGCGCCATCGCCGCACTGGCCGACGTCACGGTCATGGCTGCGGCGTGGTCCACCGAGCGCGATCCGGAATCGCTTCGCGGCGTGACGATCTCGATGTCGGTCCAGTACCTGGCGCCCGCCCGGTCGACCGACCTCGTCGGCGTCGGCCGTGTGCTGCACCGCGGAAAGTCCTTGGCGCACTGCGAAGTCGAGATCGAGACCCCGGCCGGCGATCCGGTGGCCAAGGCCGTCGGCACCTACAAGATCGGCTGAGCGCAGACGCCTGATTCACGTTGTGCCTCGGATCGCAGCCGGCATGTGGCTGCAATCCGAGGCACAGACGCGGGCAGCGATCAGTGCGGCGCTTCGAGGTCGTAGACGGTCGCGCCGCCGACATCGAGCTTGGCGAAGTGCGCCGTCACCCAGGCGGTGATCTCCGCGGCACTCCCCCGCTCGCGACCGCCGCCGGGTCCGGGACCGCGCTTGTGATCGCCGGCGATGAAGTAGTGGATCTGGCCGTCCTCGACGTACTGCTTGAACTGCGCGAGGGTCGGCGCGTTGTCGCCGCCGGAGAATCCGCCGATCGCCATCAACGACTTGCCGGTGCTCAATTCGAGATCGCCCGCCTGGAAGGACCCGACCGTGGCTGCCGCCCACCGGTTGTTCGCACCGCGGATCAGGTTCTCGAGTTCGGCGTTGGGCCCCTCGCGACCGGGGCCGCCCGGGCCGCCGGGACCACCGCCCGGCCAGGCGTCGCCGCCGGGCCGCGGCGGACCGGACATCGAGCCGGGGCCGCTGCTGTGACCTTGCGCCACGTTGTACAGCGTGAACGACGCCGACCCGGCCAGGGCCGCGGCGATCGCGATACCGGCGACTACCGCGGTGAACCGTCCGGAGCGCGCCCCCACGGCCACGATGGCCACCGCCGCCAGGACCGCCGCCACCGCGATGCTCCAGCGCAGGGCGGGCATCCAGTCCGGAGTACGTGACAGCAGTGCGAACGCCCAGCCGGCCGTCACGACGAGGAGCAGCGCCAGCAGCAGGCGAGCCGACAATGCCTCCCGGCGCTGCCACAGGTGCGCGACCGTCATACCCGCCAACGCAGCCACCGCGGGAGCGAGCGCGACGTTGTAGTACGGGTGCACCGTGCCGTCCATGAAGCTGAACACCACGCCAGTCACGAGAAGCCAACCGCCCCAGAGCAATACACCGGCGCGGCCGAGATCGGTACGTGATGCCCGACGGCCGGCCCACAGCAACAGCACCAGGCCGAGCAGCGCCACGGGCAGCAACCACGAGATCTCGACACCCATCGACGGGCCGAACAGTCGGGTGATGCCGGCGTGCCCGCCGAAGAACAGGTTGTCCCGCATGCCGCCGCCGGGGCCACCGCTGGGACGGTCACCGCCGGTGATCCGCTCGATGCCGTTGTAGCCCAACGCCAACTGCAGCAGGCTGTTGTCGGTGGACCCGGCGATGTACGGGCGGGCGTCGGCAGGCCACAGGCTGACCAGCGCGATGTACCACCCGGCCGAAATCACCAGGGCCACACCGGACATCAGCAGCGCGCTGATCCGGCGCCCGACACTGAACGGCGCGGCGACCAGGAACACCAATGCCAGTCCTGGTACCGGCAGGAAGGCCTGCAGCATCTTGGTCAGAAAGGCGAAGCCGACGACGACGCCGGTCGCCGTCATCCACCGTGCGGAGACGGCGAAGTCCTTCGACTGGATGGCCCGCACCGTGCAGTAGGCCGCGGTGATCAGCAGCAGCACGAGCAGTGCGTCCGGGTTGTTGAACCGGAACATCAGGGCCGCAACGGGAGTCACCGCCAGCACCAGGCCGGCCAACAGTCCGGCCGCCGCACCGCTGGTGCGACGGACCGTCGCATACAGCATCCCGACCGACGCCACACCCATGAGTGCTTGCGGGAGCAGCATGCTGAACGCGCTGAATCCGAAGAGCCGGCCCGACAGACCCATCAGCCACAGGGCCGCCGGCGGCTTGTCGACCGTGATCGCGTTGCCGGCGTCAAACGAACCGAACAGCCACGCTTCCCAGTTCTGGGTGCCGGCCTGGGCCGCGGCGGCGTAGTACGAGTTGGCCCAGCCCGACGAGCCGAGCGCCCACAGGTACAGCACGGCGGTCGCGGCCAGCAGCGTCAGCAGCGCGGACCGTTCCCATACGGGGCGGGCCCAGATTGCCGGGCGGCGACGGGGTTTGGGTAGCTGAGCGACGGTGGGTGCAGTGGCGATCACGTGCGGGTCTCCTCTGAAGCGATTGGTAGGCAGGTCAATTCGCACGCTGCGGGTGGAACACCCAACCACGCAGCAGCACGAACCGCACCGCGGTCGCGACCAGGTTGGCGGCCACCAGCACGCTCAGCTCGAGGAGGTGGTGGGCGTGCGGCGCGAACGCGTGCAGCCCGGCCAGCGCGCCGCTGGTGATGGTCAGGGCGATACCGAAGACGATCAACCCCTCGAACTGGTGACGGGTCGCGCTCGCCGCTCCCCCGCCGCGGACTCCGAACGTGAAGCGCCGGTTGGCGGCGGTGTTGGCGATCGCGGTGATCAGCAGGGCGATCAGGTTGGCCGTCTGCGCGCCGAGCGCGGCGTGCATCATCATGAACAGCAGCAGGTAGGCCAGCGTCGACGCGACGCCGATGGTCCCGAACCGGACGACCTGGCGCAGCAGCGAACGGGGTGCGGCCGCCCTGGTCGACGAACCCAGCTGCGCGGCAATGGTGTTCACCGGGATGCTGCCGTTTGCGAAGCCGCGCAACAGCCGGCCGACGCCTTTGAGGTCAGCGGCCGCGGTGGCGATGATGTCCACCCGGCTGTCGGGGTCGTCCACCCAGTCGACGGGGACCTCGTGGATACGCAGGCCCGTGCGCTCGGCCAGCACCAGCAGCTCGGTGTCGAAGAACCAGCCGGTGTCCTCGACGAGCGGCAGCAGCGCCTGGGCCACGTCGGCCCGGATGGCCTTGAAGCCGCACTGGGCGTCGGAGAACTTCGCCGACAGCGCCCCGCGCAGGATCAGGTTGTAGCAGCGAGAGATGAACTCCCGCTTCGGCCCCCGCACGACCCGGGAGGACCGGGCCAGCCGGGTGCCGATCGCCAGGTCCGAGTGGCCCGAGATCAGCGGCGCCACCAGCGGGCCGAGGGCGGCCAGGTCGGTGGAGAGGTCGACGTCCATGTAGACCAGCACCGGCGACTGCGAGTGCGACCACACCTCGTGCAGCGCCCGCCCCCGGCCCTTGAGCTCGAGTCGCACGACGCGGACGTTGTCCAACTCGGCGGCCAACTCGGCGGCGACCCGCGGGGTGTCGTCGATGCTGGCGTTGTCGGCGATGGTGATCTGCACCGGGTACGGGACGTGCTCCTCGAGGTGGCGGTGCAACCGGCGGATCGAGCCGGGCAGTGCGACCTGCTCGTTGTACACGGGGACCACGATGTCCAGCACCGGGACGCCGGCGGCGCGTGCGGCGAGGGCGGCATTTGGGCGCGTAGTGAAGCGTTGCTCGGCGTCGCGCTCGACCAGGTTCGTCATGACATTGATCTTCAGCCGGTACCTTTAGGCCGCCCTGGGCTGAAGCTATGGGCGAGCTATGTGTTTGAGGCCGTCGTCGACTCCGCGGCCACGGCGCAAAAGCACGAGTAGACAGCGCCCACACCGCAGGATCAACACGGCGCTCACATTGACTCCGCGGCCACGGCGCAAAAGCGCGAGTAGACAGCGCCCACACCGCAGGATCAACACGCGCCCACGTTGACTCCGCGGCCACGGCGCAAAAGTGCGAGTAGAGAGCGCCCACACCGCAGAGTCAACGCGGCAGGGTCAGTGCGGCTGGGCCAGCGGCTGCGTCAGGTCATAGACGACGGTGTTGTCGACGGTGGTGGCGGTGAAGTGCTGGCCGACCCAGGTGGCGATCTGCTGAGATTCCTGCTTGGCGTCGTCCTGCCCGTGGGGTCCCCAGCCCATCTTGACGCTGCCTTCGACGAAGTAGTGGACCTGACCGGCAGCGACGTACTGCTGGAACTGTGCCAGCGTGGGCGCGGGATCGGTGCCGTTGAAGCCGCCGATCGCCATCACCGGGACGCGGGCGGCCAGCTGGTAGCCGGCAGCGTTGGTGGAGCCGACGACGGCCGCCGCCCAGCGGTACTTCCCGGCGTCGGTGCCGAGCAGCGACGTCAAGGCCACTCCCGGCACCGGCGATTCGAACAGTCCGCCGCCGGGCCGAAAGCCTGGCGGCGGTGCGCCCATCGCATGGCCGGGCCCACCGGCGGGACCGCGGGCCTTGCCGTGTCCGGGCGGCGGCCCCCAGCCGGCGCTGCGGCCGCCGGGCCCGCTCACGGACGGCATCGCTCCGGTATGCGAAACACTCGCGGTGGCAATCGAATACGCGGTCGGGGCGGCCAGGCACACCAGGACCGCCACGGCCACCGCCAGGCGTGCGGAGCCGAATCGAGGCGGCGCGAGCAGCAGCAGGGCGGCGACGACGCCGACGATCAGCACCGACGTCCGCAGCCACGTCACGTCAGCGCGGCCCAGCAGCAGCGCAGCCACCGCCGCCGTCGCGACCACGGTGCCAGCCATGGTCAGTCGGGCCGGCCAGCCGGCGCGGTTGCGCCACAACAGCACCGACCCGATTCCCACGCAGGCTCCGATGGCCGGTGCGAGCGCCACCGTGTAGTACTGATGCACGATCCCGTTGGCGAAGCTGAACACCACGGCGGTGCACACCAGCCACCCACCCCAGAGGATGAGCGCGGCCCGCGTCGGATCGGTGCGCGGCAGCCGGCGCGTGAGCACCAATCCCGCGATCAGGCAGATCAGCGCCGCGGGCAGCAGCCACCCCGCGTAGGTGCCCATGCTCGTGCCCAGCAGCCGATCCCACCCCGCGTCGAAGTTCGGGTTGCCCAGGCCGCCGGGCTCGTTCCCGTTCAGCCGGCCGACGCCGTTGTAGCCCAGGGCCAGTTCGATGATCGAATCATGTTGCGATCCGCCGACATACGGGCGCGACGAGGACGGCCACAATTCGACCAGTGCGAGGTACCAGCCGCCGGAGATGACCATGGCCGCCGTGCCGCCGAGCAACCGCCACAACCGGGTCCGCACCGGCGACGGTCCCGCGACCAGGTATGCGGCCGCAAAGGCCGGCAGCACCAGGAACGCCTGCAGCATCTTGGCCAGGAACGCGAATCCGGCGGCGACGCCCGCGGCGACCAACCACCAACGGCCCGCGTCTTTTTCGCAGGCGCGCTGCACGCAGTAGGCACCGACCACGAGGAGCAGGACCAGCAGCGCGTCAGGATTGTTGAAGCGGAACATCAAGGCGGCCACGGGCGTCAGCGCGAACACCGCGCCGGCCAGCAGCGCGGCGGCAGACCCGGCGGCGCGGCGCACCGCGGCATACAGCCCCGCCACCGCCGCCACACCCATCAGGGCCTGCGGCACCAGGATGCTCCAGGAACTGAGCCCGAACAGCCGGACCGACAGGTCCATCACCCACAGCGCGCCCGGCGTCTTGTCGACGGTGATGGCATTACCGGAGTCGCTGGCGCCGAACAGCATTGCGGTCCAGTCGCTGGCACCGGCCTGCGCCGCCGCTGAATAGAAGCTGTTGGCCCAACCGCTCACCGACAGGTTCCACAGGTACAGCACAGCGGTGCCCGCGAGCAGGAGCCCGAGCTGGAGTCGCTCGCCAAATGGGCGGCGTGGTGCGGAATTCACCAGTCTGATTGTGGGCGCGTCGGTTAGGCGGACGTCGAGGCGACGCTGTGCGGTGGCTGTGAGGCTTGATCGGCCGGGCCCGCGGGCAGGCGCACGGTGAACACCGTCGCTCCGGGGCGGCTGTCGACGCTGATGGTGCCGCCGTGCGCCTTGACCACGGCCGCGACGATGGCCAGCCCCAATCCGGTGCTGCCGGCCTGACGGGACCGCGACGAGTCGCCACGGGCGAACCGCTCGAACACCTCGGGCTGCAACGTCTTTGGAATGCCCGGGCCGTCATCGGCGACGCTGATCACGGTGGCGTCCGCATCGGCGGACAGCGAGATCGTCACCGACGTGCCCGCCGGCGTGTGCGTGCGCGCGTTCGCCAGCAGGTTCACCAGCACCTGGTGCAGCCGCGCCGGATCGCCCGCGATGGTCACGGGTTCCTCGGGCAGATCCAGCGACCAGTCGTGATCGGGGCCGGCGATGTGTGCGTCGCTGACGGCGTCGACGACCAGTTGGGACAGGTCGACGTTCTCCATCTCCAGCGGCCGGCCGGCATCGAGCCGGGCCAGCAGCAGCATGTCCTCGACGAGCCGCGTCATGCGGACCGTCTCGGATTCGACACGGTTCATCGCGTGGGCGACATCGGCGGGCAGCTGCTCGCTCTTGCGTTGCGCCAGTTCGGTATAGCCACGGATCGCCGCCAGCGGCGTGCGCAGTTCGTGACTGGCGTCGGCCACGAACTGACGCACTCGCGTCTCGCTGGCATGGCGGGCTGCGAGCGCGCCGGCGATCCGGTCCAGCATGCGGTTGAGCGCCGAACCCAGCTGCCCGACCTCGGTGTGCGCGGCGACGGGGTCGACGTGCACGATCTCCGTCGGCAACTGGACCTCTCCCCGGTCCAGTTCCCGGTCGGCCACGTCACGCGCGGCGGCGGAAACCCTTGACAGCGGGGCGAGTTGGCGGCGGATGATCCACACCCCGACCACCGTCGCCCCGATCAGCGCGAGAGCGCCCACCGCGCAGAACATGCCGAGCACCCACAGCAGGGTGTTGTCGACGTGCCGCGTGGGCAGGCCTGTGACGATGGTCTGCGGACCGCCGTGCCGGGGATGCAGGCCGATGACCCGGTACGTCCCCACCCCGTCGATGTCCATGGTGCGAATCTTGCGATCCGGTGGCACCTGCGCCAATTGTGCTGTGGCCGTGGTGGTCACCGAGTCACGACTGCCCTCGGAGGTGATGACACCGGCGTCGACCTGGCCGCGGAACACCACCGCTCCGATGGTGCCGACGGCCTGACCGGGCGCGTTGAGGAAGCCGGGGCCGGGGCCGGCCTCGGGGTCGAAGCGCATCCGGAAATGCGGGTCCATGGACGGCCGGGGCACCCCACCGGTCAACGGCGGCGCCATGGGCGGCGGGGGCAGCTCGAAGATGGCGGCCGAGCGCCGGCCCGCCTCGAGTACCTGGTCGTCCAACTGGTGCAGCAGAAAACGCTGCAGCGCGAACTCGGTGGCCGCGCCGACGCCGACGATGACCAGCGCCAGCAGCAGCACCTGGGTGACCAGCAGCCGGACCCGCAGCGACCAGGTCCGCGGCTGCCAGATCCGCGTGCCGGCCTCAGCGGGCAGGTCGGAGGACATATCCGGCGCCACGCAAGGTGTGGATCATGGGCTCGCGACCACTGTCGATCTTCTTGCGCAGATACGACACGTACAGCTCCACGATGTTGGAGCGGCCACCGAAGTCGTAGCTCCACACCCGGTCGAGAATCTGGGCCTTGCTCAGCACCCGCTTGGAGTTGCGCATCATGTAGCGCAGCAGCTCGAACTCGGTAGCGGTCAGCGTGATCTGTTCGCCGGCGCGCGTCACCTCGTGGCTGTCCTCGTCGAGCACCAGGTCGCCGACGACGATCTGCGCGCCGCCGGCTTCGTTGGCCACACCGGTGCGCCGCAGCAGCGCGCGCAGTCGCAGCACCACTTCCTCGATGCTGAACGGTTTGGTGACGTAGTCGTCGCCGCCCGCGGTGAGGCCGGCGATCCGGTCCTCGACCGAGTCCTTGGCGGTCAGCAGCAGCAGGGGCAGGCCCGGGATCTGCTCGCGCAGCTTGCGCAGCACGTCGAGCCCGCTCATGTCGGGCAGCATCACGTCCAGCACGACGACGTCGGGTGGGTTGTCCTTGGCCAGCGCGATCGCACTGGCGCCGTCGCCGGCCGTGGCGATGTCCCAGCCTTCGTAGCGCAACGCCATCGAGACGAGCTCGGCGAGGACGGGTTCGTCGTCGACCACGAGGACGTTGATCGACTTGCCGTCGGCGCGGTGCATGACGACGCGCGGGGCTTCACTGTCACGGGCGGTGCTGCTGGGACCTGTCACAGCTCCATTATTCGCATCGTTGTGGGCCGCGACTGTGGCGAATCTATGTGCGAGCTGTGAAAGCCGGCTAACCCTGCGGGTTGGTGTCCGGCGATTGTCCGGCCCACAGCGGCGCTTTGCCGGTGATGGACGGTGCCGCGAAGGTGACCGGGGCGGTCGTGCTCGTCGGCGTGATCAACGTGCTGTTGGCCGTCGTCGTCTCCGACGGGGCCGCCAGCACGCCCGCACATACCGCTACGGCACCCGCCGCCGCGCTGCCGCCGATGATGCCGATCGCCCATTTCAAGGTGATGCCGGAAGTCTCTGGTCGACTCATGATCTGCCTCCCGTGTGCTCGGGACCGCTTCACCGCGCCGTCGGGGCGCGGCCGGTCATATATTTCGAGTCAAGCGCGCCACTCTCACAGCGCGCTGAACTGGTTCTGCCAGTTCGCCAACGCCGCAATTGCCCACCTGAGAGGCCGCTGGACTGGCTCTGGAAGTTTGGGACCACCGGGCACGCGAGCCAGGAAAACTGTTACCGGCCAACCAGTTGCAGGAGAGTTGGGCCGGGCGTGTGAAGGCGCCCCGCCGCGAAACTCATCAGCCCGGGTCCTGCCCCGGGTACAGCGGAGCGGGTCCGGTAATTGCCGGCGCGGCGCTGATGATCGGCCCGACCGTCGTGGCGCTGACGACTGAACTGACCGAGGTGCCGTTGGCCGATGTCGATTGCAAGGACTGTGCCTGCGCTCCGACAAGCACCACGGTCGTGACACCGACGACCATGCTCCCGGCGATAACGCCGATGGCCCACTTGTTGTTTGCTTCAGAATTCTTGGTTCGACTCATCGCGGGTCTCCCACCTGGATGCGATCCGCCACGTTTCGCAACACCGTTGGGGCACGCAGGCGGTCATCGTTTTCAAGTCGCCCGGACCGTCAGGTATTCCGCCGAGTCAGAATTGGCACGTCACCAGCTCACGCCGAAGCGGCCGCAGCCAGTGGGCGCCAATCCCGCACTAGTGCGCCGGGATCTCCTAACCTGTCCAGATGCGGATTCCAGCGAGCGGCCCATGACGCGGTTCCTGATCCGCCGATTGTTCAACTACGCGATCCTGTTGACGCTGGCGACGTTCCTGACGTTCGCGCTGACGTCGGTGACCTTCCATCCGCTGGACAACCTGTTGCAGCGCAACCCGCGGCCGCCGCAATCCGTCATCGACGCCAAGGCCCACGACCTGGGTCTCGACAAGCCACTGCTGCCGCGTTACGCCAACTGGGTGTCCGGCGCGGTGCACGGAGACTTCGGGAAAACCGTTACCGGGCAACCGGTTTCAGAAGAACTGGGGCGACGGGTGTGGATCAGCCTGCGGTTGGTGGCCATCGGGTCTATCCTGGGTTCCATCATCGGCGTGATCATCGGGGCGTGGGGCGCCATCCGGCAGTACCGATTCTCCGACCGCACCATCACCGTGCTGGCGCTGCTGATTCTCAGCGCCCCGACGTTCGTCATCGCGAACCTGCTGATCCTCGGCGCGCTCGGTGTCAACGAGGTGCTGGGCTTCCAGCTGTTCCAATACACCGGCGAGACCTCGCCCTACGCGGCGGGCGGCTGGCAAGGGTTCGTCGACCGACTGCAGCACCTGGTGCTGCCGACCTCCACCCTGGCCCTCGGTGCCATCGCCGGATACAGCCGTTACCAGCGCAGCGCGATGCTCGACGTGCTCGGCCAGGACTTCATCCGGACCGCCCGAGCCAAGGGCCTGACCCGGCGCCGGGCGCTCTTCAAGCACGGGCTGCGCACCGCGCTCATCCCGATGGCCACGCTGTTCGCCTACGGCGTCGCGGGCCTGGTCACCGGTGCGGTGTTCGTCGAGAAGATCTTCGGCTGGCACGGCATGGGCGAATGGATGGTGCAGGGCATTCAAGGCCAGGACGCCAACATCGTCGCCGCGTTCACCTTGTTCTCCGGGACGACGATCCTGATCGGCGGCCTGCTGTCCGACGTCGTCTACGCCGCCCTCGACCCCCGGGTGCGGGTCTCATGAGCGTCCAGTTCGGGCTGCCGCGCGCCCGCTTCGCATCGCGCCGCACGTTGGTGGCGCGGCGCTTCGTCCGCAACCGCCCGGCCGTGGTGTCGCTCGTGCTGCTGGTGGCGCTCTTCGTCGGCTGCTACGCCCTGCCGCCGCTGCTCCCCTACGCGTACACCGACATGGACTTCGACGCCCTGCTGCAGCCTCCCGACGGCCGGCACCTGTTCGGCACCAATGCCCTCGGGCAGGACGTGCTCGCGCAGACGTTGCGCGGCATGCAGAAGTCGATGCTGATCGGCGTGTGCGTCGCCGTGATCTCGACGGTCATCGCCGCGACGGTCGGCTCGGTGGCGGGCTACTTCGGTGGCTGGCGCGATCGAGTGCTGATGTGGATCGTCGACCTGCTGCTCGTGATCCCCGGATTCATCCTCATCGCGATCGTCACGCCCCGCATCCGGCACCAGTGCACGGTGCTGTGGCTGGTGATTCTGCTGGCGGCGTTCTCGTGGATGATCAGCTCCCGCATGGTGCGCGGCCTCACCATGAGCCTGCGCGAACGCGAGTTCGTCACGGCCGCAAGGTATATGGGTGTCAGCCACGCCCGGATCATCGCCCGGCACATCGTGCCGAACGTGGCGTCGATCCTGATCATCGACACCACACTCAACGTCGGCATCGCGATCCTGGCCGAAACCGGTTTGAGTTACCTCGGTTTCGGGGTGCAGCCGCCCGACGTTTCCCTGGGCACATTGATCGCCGACGGCACCCCGTCGGTAACCACGTTCCCCTGGGTGTTCCTGTTCCCGGCCAGTGTGCTGGTGCTGATCGTGCTGTGCGCCAACCTGATCGGCGACGGCCTGCGCGACGCGCTCGATCCCTCGGCCCGGCCCCGTCGGCGACGGGTGGTGAAGCGATGAGCGCGCCCTTGCTCGAGGTGCGCGACCTCACGGTCACCTTCCAGACGTCCGACGAGGACGTCTCGGCGGTGCGCGGCATGAACTTCCACATCGCCCCCGGCGAGGTGCTGGCGCTGGTCGGTGAATCCGGCGCCGGTAAATCGGCGACCGCCATGGCGGTGGTGGGCCTGCTGCCCGAGCACGCCCAGGTGACGGGTTCGGTGAAGCTGCAGGGCAAGCAGCTCGTCGGGCTCGACGACGACGCGATGTCCCAGGTGCGCGGCCGGGTGATCGGCACGGTGTTCCAGGACCCGATGTCGGCGCTCACCCCGGTGTACACCGTCGGCGACCAGATCGCCGAAGCCCTTCGCGTGCATGACCGTTCGATGGACCGGCGGGCCGCGCGGGCCCGGGCGGTGGAACTGCTGGAGCTGGTCGGCATCAAGCAGCCGGCGGCCCGGGCGCGCGCGTTCCCGCATGAGCTGTCCGGCGGTGAACGCCAGCGCGTCGTCATCGCCACCGCGATCGCGAACGACCCGGACCTCATCATCTGCGACGAACCCACCACGGCGCTCGACGTCACGGTGCAGGCGCAAATCCTCGACGTGCTGCGCACCGCGCGCGACGTCACCGGCGCCGGGGTGCTGATGATCACGCACGACCTGGGTGTGGTCGCCGAATTCGCCGACCGCGCAATGGTGATGTACGCCGGCCGGGCCGTGGAGACGGCTCCGGTGGCGAACCTGTACCGCGACCGTGTGATGCCGTACACCGTCGGCCTGCTGGGCTCGGTGCCACGGCTCGACGCGCCGCAAGGCTCGCGGTTGGTGCCGATCCCCGGCGCACCGCCGTCGATGGCGGCACTTCCGCCGGGTTGCCCCTTCGCGCCGCGCTGCCCACTGGCCGACGACGACTGCCGGGCGGCCGAGCCCGCGCTGCTGGAGGTCGCACCCGGGCACGCCGCCGCCTGCATCCACACCGACCAGGTGACGGGTCGCAGTGCGGCCGAAATCTACGGGGTGGCAACCGAACCCGAAGTCGTGGCGGACGACGATGTCGACCGGCCGGTGGTGCTCGCGGTCAGCGACCTGGTGAAGACCTTCAAGCTCAGCGGCGGGATGCTGCGGCGCAAGGTCGGCGAGCTGCGTGCCGTCGACGGCGTCAGCCTGCAGCTGCAGCAGGGCCGGACCCTGGGCATCGTCGGCGAGTCCGGTTCCGGCAAGACCACGACGCTGCATCAGATTCTGAATCTGACCGCGCCGCAATCGGGTTCGATCAAGGTGCTCGGACACGACGTGGCCGGCCTGACCCGCGACACGCGCCGCGAACTGCGCGGCGACCTGCAGGTGGTGTTCCAGGATCCCGTGGCAGCGCTGGATCCGCGGCTGCCGGTGTTCGACGTGCTGGCCGAACCGTTGCGGGTCGGCGGCTTCGACAAGGACCGCATCGACGACCGCGTCACCGAACTGCTGGGCATCGTCGGCCTCCGGCACGAGGACGCCGCCCGCTACCCCGCCGAGTTCTCCGGTGGCCAGAAGCAGCGCATCGGCATCGCCCGGGCCCTGGCGCGTCAGCCCAGGATTCTGGCGCTCGACGAACCAGTGTCGGCGCTGGACGTCTCGATCCAGGCGGGCATCATCAACCTGCTGCTCGACCTGCAGGAGCGCTTCGACCTGTCGTATCTGTTTGTCTCGCACGACCTTTCGGTGGTCCGCCATCTCGCCCATACCGTGGCCGTGATGTACAAGGGCGCCGTCGTCGAACAGGGTGACGCCGCACAGGTTTTCGGCGCCCCGCAGGACCCGTACACCCAGCGGCTGCTCGATGCCGTGCCGCAGCCGGGAGGTGAATGATGGCTTCACGTCGCAGTCAACTGGTGGTCGCCATCCTCACCCTCGTCGCGCTGGTGGCCGGATGCTCGAGTGAGTACAGCGGATCCAGCGCCGGCGCACCGAAACTCGGTGCGGCGAACGACCTCAACCCGCGAGATCCCTCGACCTTGAGGGACGGCGGCAATCTGCGCCTGGCCCTGACGGCGTTTCCGGACAACTTCAACACCCTGAACATCGACGGCAACACCGTGGACACCGCCGCGCTGCTGCGGCCCACGCTGCCGCGGGCCTTCATCGTCGGGCCCGACGGTTCGACCACCGTCAACCACGACTACTTCACCGACATCCAGCTGACCGGCACCAATCCGCAGGTGGTCACCTACACGATCAATCCCAAGGCGGTATGGACCGACGGCACCCCGATCACGTGGGAGGACATCGCCGCGCAGGTCACCGCGACGACGGGCAAGGACCCCCGGTTCCAGATCGCCAGCCCCAACGGCAGCGAGCGGGTGGCCTCGGTGACCCACGGCGTCGACGACCGGCAGGCCGTCATGACGTTCGCCCGGCCCTATGCCGAGTGGCGCGGCATGTTCGCGGGCAACGGCATGTTGCTGCCCAAGGTCTCGACGACCGATCCCGAGGTGTTCAACAAGGGACAGCTGAACCAGCCCGGGCCGTCGGCCGGTCCGTTCGTCGTCTCGAACGTCGACCGCGGCGCGCAGCGAATCACGTTGACCCGCAATCCGAAATGGTGGGGCGCCCGGCCGCTGCTCGATAGCATCACGTTCCTCGTGCTCGATGACGCCGCGCGTATCCCGGCGTTGCAGAACAACGCCATCGATGCCACCGGGCTGGGGTCGATCGACGACATGGTGCGCGCCCGGCGCACCAGAGGCGTCGACATTCGCACCGCGCCCGGGCCCAGCTGGTCGCACCTGACGTTCAACGGTGCGCCCGGCTCGATCCTCGCCGACCCGGCGCTGCGCCACGCCATCGCCATGGGCATCGACCGGAAGACCATCGTGACGGTCCTCCAGCACGGCCTGGTGGAAAACCCGGTGCCGCTCAACAACCACATCTACGTCGCCGGGCAGGAGGGCTACCAGAACAACAGCGGCGGGACACCTTTCGACCCTGCAGGAGCCCGACGCGAACTCGACGCGCTCGGTTGGAAACTGCCCACCGGCCGCTCGGTGCGGGAGAAGGACGGGAAGCCGTTGAAGGTGCGGATCGTCTTCTACGACGCCCCGAGCGGCCGGCAGATCGGGCAGCTGACGCAGAAAACCCTCGCTGATATCGGCGTCAAGCTGGAACTCGTGGTGTCCTCGGGCGCAGACTTCTTCAGCCAGTACATCATTCCGAGTAACTTCGACATCGCCGCCTTCGCCTGGCAGGGGGACGCCTTCCCCTTGAGTGGTCTGACCCAGATCTACGCCTCGGACGGCGAGAGCAACTTCGGCAAGATCGGCACACCCGAGATCGACGCCAAGATCGAGCAGACGCTCGACGAACTCGAACCCGTCAAGGCACAGGCCCTGGCCAACCAGCTGGATCGGATGCTGTGGGCCGAAACATTCAGCCTGCCGCTGGCCCAATCACCCGGAAATGCTGCGGTGCGAAGCACTTTGGCCAACTACGGCCCAGCGGGCCTGGGAGACCTGAACTACATGACGATCGGCTTCACCAAGTCCTGAACTACCAGGTCCTGAGCTGCCGGATGGCCCGCGGCAGCCCGGCCGGCACCAGCGACTCGGCGGCCGCAGCCGTCGCGATGCCCTTGACCATCAGGCGCACCGTGAAGTCCGGCGGCACGTTGTCCAATTCCGTTGCCCGGTCCGGTAATCCCGCGTACTCACCGGCGCACACCGCGGCGGCGATGGTCAGTGCCGCGCTCTCGCGCATGTCGAGCACACTGTGTCCGGCGCTGGGCAGTTCCAGCAGCACGGCATCCGGAATCAGCCCCGCAACCCGTTGGGCGATGGCCGGCGGTGTGATCAAATCCCGGCCACCGGAGATCACCACGGTGGGCCAGCCGAATCCCGGCATCGCGGCCACCAGGTCGAACGGTTCCGCGACGAAATCCGGGTCGCCGGTTGCGGATTCGCGGTACGCCAACGCCGGATCGAGCGGCAGACCGTCGGGTTCGGGGGCGTAGTTGAGCTCCTGGTAGCCGATGTGCTCGACCAGGTCGGGTTCGTGCCGGTACGGCGTCTTGCTCTCGAACAACAGCTTGGTGCTGTGCCCGATGGCGCCCCACAGCAGGCCCCGGCCGGTGAGCAGCAGCTCGAGCTGCTGCTCCAGCACTTCCGGACCGACCAGGCCGTACAGTCCCGTCGCCAGTTGCACCACCCAGGGCGTCAGCTGCCCGTCGGCGGCCAGGCCCCGCACCCGTTTGGCGAGCCCCTCCGTCGACGGGTCGGCGCCGTCCCACAGCACGGCCCGGGTGGCGTCGCGCACCGCGTCGATGTCGTCGGCGCACAGCAGCGGCGAGTCCAGCACCATCGCGTGAACCTGATCGGGATGGCGCACACCCATACCGGCCGCCAGGTAGCTGCCGTACGACGTGCCGTAGACCACGGCGGACTCGACGCCGGCGTCGTCCAGCACCGCCGCGATGTCGTCGACCGCGGCTTCGATGGTCAACGCCTCAGCGGGCAGGTCGGCGCCGGCGTCGTCGTGCCGGGACATGCCGACGCCGCGGTGCTCCACCATGATGACGTCCAGACCCGCGGCCGTCGCCCGGCGGCGCAGATTGCGATAGTGCCCGATGGACGCCGCACCCGGCCCGCCCGGGATGATCACCAGCGGATGCTCGCCCGGCGGTCCGGTCCGCACGTAGAACAGATCGAATCCCTCTGCGCCACTTGACCGGACCGGGCGCCGCACCGACCGCACCCCCGGCAGTGCCGCGAGCTTGTCGTGCGCCTTGCGGCGCTTGGCGTTCATGGTCATCGCCACTCATTGTGCCGCGTTTGGTTCGGGGCGAGCGTAAGCCGTGCCTGTGACTGTGCTGGTACGTAGAACTGGAGCATGACGATCCTCGACCTCCCCGACACAACCACGTGGACCGACCTGCTGGCCGATATCGCCGCGGGCGCCAAAGACCGCGATCTGGACGACGTGAACCCCTTCGACCAGGTGGCCGCGCTCAAACGGGCCGGATTCGGCACCCTGCGCCTGCCCACCGAACTGGGCGGCGCCGGCGTCACGGTGCCGCAGCTGTTTTCCGCCGTGATCGACGTCGCCCGGGCCGATCCGGTGGTGGCGCACATCTTCCGCACGCACTTCTGGTTCGTCGAGGAGCGACTGCGCACCCTGGACCAGCCCGGATCGCGGACCTGGCTGCAGAAGGTCGCCGACGGCAAGGTGTTCGGCAATGCGTTCAGCGAGAAGGGCTCCCACGCGGTGGGCAGCCTCGTGTTCAACACCCGCTTGGCGCCCGGCCACGACGGCGGATTCACCTTGACCGGCGAGAAGTTCTACAGCACCGGGACCCTGTTCTCGGACTATCTGACCGTGACGGCGACGACCGATCATGATTCGGTGGCGATTGTCATCGTCCCGGCCGACCGCGCGGGCGTGACGATCATCGACGACTGGGACGGCTTCGGCCAGCGCCGCACCGGAACCGGCACCACGCGGTTCCAGGACGTGACGGTGCTGCCCGACGAGGTGCTCTCGGACACGCCGTATGACGCGGAGCCCGTGCCCTCGGTGCAGTACACGTTGTTGCAGCTGTACATCCACGCCGTGGTGGCCGGAATCCTCGAGAACATCGTGGACGACGGGATCGCGCTGCTGCGGTCCCGTGAGCGCAGTTTCAGCCATGCCTCCGCAGCGTCGCCGACCGACGACCCGCTGCTGCAGCGCCAGCTCGGCGAACTGGCCAGCTCCGCCTACATCGCGCGGGCCGCGGTGCTGGACGCGGCGGCAGCCATCGCGGCGGCCATCGACTCGACCGGCCCGGACGGGGTGCCCGACGCCGAGCTGACCGCCCAGGCCCAGCTGCAGGCCGCCAAGGTGAAGGTGCACCTGGACGACATCGCGCCGCGCGCCGCCACCAAGCTGCTGGAGCTCGGCGGCGCCAGCGCGGCCAGCCGGCAACGCAACCTCGACCGGCACTGGCGCAACATCCGCACCATCACGCTGCACAACCCCGTCGGTTACAAGGCCCGGGTGGTCGGACAGAACCTGCTGCACGGCACCGCGATTCCCGCGAACGCCTACTTCTGACCTCAGGCGGTGATGAGGTCGGCGGCCTTTTCACCGATCAGCACGCTCGGGGCGTGGGTGTGGCCCCGGATGATGGTCGGCATCACCGAAGCGTCGGCGACCCGCAGCCCCGCGACACCACGGACGCGGAGCTGCGGGTCGACCACGCTGGCCTCGTCGCTGCCCATCCGGCACGTGGTGGTGGGGTGATACAGCGTGTGCGACGTGGTGGCCAGCGCCAGCTCGAGCGTGCGGTCGTCGAGATCGTGCGCGCCCACCGGGCGGGCGATGTCGCCGAGCAGTCCCTTCAACGCCGGCGCCTCGGTCATGTCCGCCAGCATCCGCAGGCCCGTCAGCAGTGCCTTGCGGTCCGCGCCCTCGGGGTCGGAGAGGTAGTGCGGATCGATGATCGGCTTGGCCAGCGGGTCCGCCGACGCCAAGCGGATGGTGCCGGTGCTCTTGGGCTTCACCAGGATCGGCCCCATCGCGACCGCGTCGCGCGGATACGGCTCGCCGATGCCCTCGTCGTAGAACGGCGCGGGGGCGAAGATCAGCTCGACGTCGGGCTGAGCCAGATCAGGATCGCTGCGGACAAAGCCATACGCCTCACCGACATTCGAGGTGAGCATGCCGCGGCGGCGGGTCAGATAGTTGAGCAGCTGCAGCGGTTTCTCCGCGCTGATCAGGGTGTCGCAGTTGGCCTCGAACCCGAGCAGCACCACCAGGTGATCGAGCAGATTCGAGCCGACGCCCGGCGCATCGTGGACGACCTCGATGCCGTGCTCGGCCAGATGCTCGCGCGGACCGACACCGGACAGCATCAGCAGCTGCGGGCTGTTGATCGCCCCGCCGCACAGGATCACCTCGCGGCGCGCCCGGACGACCTGGCGACGACCGTCGGCCTCGTATTCGACGCCGACCGCCCGGCCGTCCTCGATCAGCACCCGGGTGGCCGTGGCACCGGTGCGCAGATGCAGGTTCGACCTGCGGAGTGCCGGCCGCAGGTAGGCGTCGGCGGTGCTCCAGCGGGCGCCGCGGCGCTGACAGACCCTGGTCTCGACGAAGCCTTCGTGACCCGACTGCTCGGCGGCCTCCAGCCACGCGGCGGTGATACCGCGGGGGCTGCGTTGTGGGCTGAGCACCAGCGGCCCGGCCTCGATCCGGTCGAAGTACTTCTTCACGGCCGCGTACGACCACTCTTCGCCGGCGAGCTCACCCCACTCGTCGTAGTCCGCGGGCAGGCCGCGGACCCACATCATGGCGTTCATCGACGAGGAGCCGCCGAGGGTCTTGCCGCGCGGCCAGTAGATGCGGCGGTCGGCGAGTTCGGGCTGCGGTTCTGTCGAGTAATCCCAATCGAACTCGCCGCGGAACAGCTTCGAGAAGGCCGCCGGGATGTGGATGAACTGGTTCTTGTCGACGGCCCCGGCCTCCAGCACCACCACCTGCGCGGCGCCGTCGGCGCTCAGTCGATCAGCCAGCACCGCACCGGCCGAGCCGGTACCCACGACGACGAAGTCAGCGATCACGGGCGAAGTCTGTCACGAAACGCGCCCCGCCAACGGCCTATGCCGTGAGCTCGATGCGCGTCGCGTCACCGACGCTGGCATAACGCTCGGGGCTGCAGGTCAGCACGATCACCTGACCGTCGCCGCCGACCGCGTCGAACACCTCACCCATCCGGGTCAACCGGCCCGCGTCGGTGAACCCCAGCGCGTCGTCGATGATCACCGGGACGGTGTCCTCCTTGGCCACCAACGCCGCTCCGGCCAGTCGGGCGACGATCCCCAACTGTTCCTTGGCCCCACCGGACAGGCTCTCGTACGGCACGGTGGTGCCCGCCACGGTGCGACTGCAAATCCGCAGATCACTGTCGACCTCGACGGCGAAACTGTCACCGAACACGATGCGCCCCAGCCGTTCCACCTCGGTGCGGAACGGTGCCACGTACCGCTGCCGGGCCTGCTCACGATGCCGGCCCATCACCGTGCGCAGCAATTCAGCGGCCCGGGCGCGCCGGCCGACGGCGGCGTGCTCGGACTCGGCGTGCCGCAGCGCGACCTCGGCCACATCGAGCTGACTCTGCCGGCCCTGCGTCCCGTACACCTTCAATTGCGCTGCCACGTCCCGCAATTGGTCATCGAGTTCGCGGCGGCGGGTAGTGAGCCGGGCCGAATCCGCGGTGGCCGCAGCCAGTTCCGCGTCGACGGTCTCGGGTGCGGCAGCAGCCAGCGCGGCGGCCAGTTCCTGTTCGCGCGCGGCGGCAGCGGCCGCCTGCTCCGCCAGCACCGCGACGCGCTGGGTCAATGCTGCGTCGTCTTCGAGTTCACGCTGCCGGGTCAGTCGCGCGGTGGCCTCGGCAAGCGCGGTCGTCGCCGCCGTCACCTTCTCGCGGGCGACCGTCGCCGCGGTCAGCGCGGCCGCCACCGCAGCAGCCGCGGCAGTGGCAGTGTCGCGGCACTGCTCGTAATCGGTTGCCGCCCGGCGCTGTTCGGCATCGGCGGCCTCCAGCTCGGCCCGCGCGGCCCCGACGTCGATGGGATCGGTGTCGCCGAGTTGCTCCCGCAGCCCGGCCAGCCGGGCTTCGAGCGCCTCGACCGTGTCAGCGCCCAGCAGGGTCTGCCGGGTGACGGTCAGCCGATCGCGCTCGGCCTCGAGTTCGCGCCGCCGGGCGTCCAGGGCCCGGGCGGCCTCGACATCGGCGACCCCGTGCGGCTGGAGCGCAGCCGCCAGCGCATTGCGCGCGGCATCCAGAACGGCACTGGTGTCCGCCGCCGGGGTGCCGGGCAGCACCCGCACCGTCAGCAGTCCGGGGAGCTCGACATCGGTCCGGCCGCCGGCGCTCGTGGCCCACTCCGCCCCGGCGGACAACGTCACATCCTGGTCGCCGACCCGCAGCGTGACGTCAGCGTGCGCCACCAATTCGATTCGTGCCGAGGCTAGTTCAGCGGCCGCGGCAGCCCGGTCCACGGCTGCGTTGGCCGTTTCGATGGCCCGCATGCCCGCTGCGGTCAGCGTGATCTTGCCGAGCTGATCGGCAACCGCCGCCAGTTCGTCCGCGGCGGCCCGCACCCGCTCCAGCAGGCCGGCCAGCCGAGCGGCCTCGGCACGCTGGGACAGTTGGTCCACCACGCGCCGCGCCGCGTCCAGCCGCACGCGACCGGCGTCCACCACGGACCGCGCCACCGCCACGGCGGTATCGGCGGCCTGCTGCAGCTGCGCCGCGGCCACCTGCTGTTGCGCGGCGTGCTCGGCGGCTGCTGTCAGTTCACCGATGCTGCCGGTCCGCTGCTCGACGTCGGCCTGCAGCCGCTGCCGTTCATCGAGTGCGCTCCGTGCTGCCGTCGAGGTCGCCACCGCGGCCTGCGTCTGCACGCGCGCCTGGGCGAGGTCGTCACGGACTCGCGCCACTGCGGTAGCCGCTTCCCGAGCTGCCGCCAGCCGCACTTCGGCGGCGGCCAATTGCTCAGTGGCCGTGGCCAATTCCTTCGTCAGCTCGCCGTGGCGGCGGACCGCCTCGTCCACTTCGGCGACCGCGGCGGTACGCGCCGCGACCTCGGCCTGTGCGGCCTTCAGTCCCTTGATGGCGTCGGCCCACACGCCGGTGGGACGGCCGGTCTGCGTGAAGTACTTCAAGAATTCGGCATCGATCCGGTCGACCAGCAACGGCTCGTTGCCCGACAGCGCGCCCTCGAGCGCACCGGCCTGGCCGGCCGCGACATCGAGTGCCCGAGCCAGCGCGTCGCATCCGGCGAGATCGACCGGCACCATGGCGGCAGACTGCAGAATGCGTTGGGCCCGCCAGAGTTCGGTGTCGACCGTCTCCTCGAGCATCCCCCGCACACGGTCGTGTGCCTCGTCGCCGGTGAGCTGCTCGCGGCGCGGCGCGAGGATGGTCAGCCGCGTCTCGGCTTTCTTGTGGAACCGCTTGTAGTACTCGAACCGGTAAGGGCCGGTGGAGATTTCGGCCGTCACCTCGGCACCCACATCGGCGTGGGTCGGCTTGACCTGCTTGACCTCTTTCTTGGTCGAGCGGTCCTTGGACTCCAGCAGCAGATCGAGCGCCTCGATCATGGAGGACTTGCCGATCTCGTTGGCGCCGGCGACCACCACCACGCCGCGCTCGGGAAAATCGATCTCGCGGTGGGTGATACCGCGGTAATTGGTCAGGACCAGCCGGTGCAACTTCATGCCGCGCTCCCCCGATCGACCAGCCGCAGCAGCAGCGCAAGAGCCGCGCGCGCGTCGTCGGCGTCGTCGCCCGAAGTGCTTGCGGTGCCGACCAGTTCGTCGACCGCCGCCGCGGCGAACCCGCCGATGCCCAGGTCCGAGAATTCACCGTCTGCCGGGACCACGACGAGGTCGGTGTGCCGTTCCCACGTGGTCAGCGCGGCGAACAGCCGTGCGTAGCGATCCAGGCAGACGTCGAGTGCAGCCTTGTCGGAGATGGTCAGAGAGCCGGTCAGCGCCAGACGGACCACCGTGCGTTCCTTGTCCGGGAGGCCATCCAGATTCAGGTCCAGGTCGGCGATGTCGCGATCCGTGTCGACGATCCGGCGCAGCGTGACGAACCGCCACTGGCCAACCCTCCGGGCCTCGACCGTCACCGACTGATCCGCGTCGTCGACGTCGACCACCAGGACGTGGCCCGAATCCGCTTCGATGTCATCGTAATTCGTGACCTCGGGCGCCCCGGAGTACCACACTCGGCCGGTGCTGCCGACCTCGGTGCGAGAGTGCTTGTCCCCCAACGCCACGTAATGGACGGCACCCCGCCGTACAGCGTCCTCGATGGTGTCCAGCCGGATCAGCGCCGGCTTGGTGGGATCGGGATCGAGCACGTCAACCCCGCCGTGGCCCACCACAATTCGGGTGACGCCGTCAGCGGGAAGATCGGTAACCACATCGCCCGTCAGATCCGTGGTCGGCTTCTTGGAGCGCCACGGCGCACCGACGATCTGCACCCCGGGGCGCAGCTCGTGCACGCCGTCGAGCACCGTGACATTCGGCGGGCATTCGGCGAGGAACAGTGTGCTGGTGTACACCGACGACGGATCGAGCGGATCGTGGTTGCCGGGCAACAGGAACACCGGAATCTTGATGGCGCGCATGGCCTCCAGTGACAGGCTGACCTCACGCGGATCGAGCTGGTTGTGCTCGAAGACGTCCCCCGCCACGACGACGAATTCCGCACCGACCTCGGCGCACAGCGCACCGAGGCGCGCCACCGCGTCACGGCGTGCGGCCGAGTAGCGCGGCTGCGCCTCACCGCCCAGGAAATGCCGGGTCATACCGAGCTGCCAGTCGGCGGTGTGGACGAAACGCATGCGGCGAGTGTAAAACCCGGCACCGACAACTCCGGGGATCTACGGTGGGCGGGTGACGGGAACCCGAACATTGATCCTGCTGCGGCACGCGAAATCCGACTACCCCGACGGGGTCGCCGACCATGAGCGGCCGCTCGCCAAGCGCGGCATCCGCGAAGCGGCACTGGCCGGAGACTGGATTCGGGAAAATCTCCCGCCCGTCGACGCCGTCCTGTGCTCGACCGCCACCCGGACCCGACAGACGCTCGAGCGCACCGGCATCAGCGCGCCCGTGACATTCGTCGAGCGCCTCTACGACGCCACGGCAGGCATCGCCATCGAGGTCATCAACGGCGCGCCGGAGGCAGCGAACACGCTGCTGGTGATCGGCCACGAACCGGTCATGTCATCGCTCGCGCTGAGTCTGGCGTCGCTCGACGCGAGCGACCCTGACGTCGCCGGTCAGATTGCGATGAAGTACCCGACGTCAGCGATCGCGGTCCTGCACACCGACCGGCACTGGTCTCAGGTTGAGCTGCGCAGCGCCACGTTGGACCAGTTCCACATCCCCCGCTAGGAGTTGGTGGCGAGCGTCAGCTCCATCAGCTTGGTGGCCATGCCACAGGTGTCGGCGCCCGGCCCCTGCGGGTTGACCCACCAGCCCACGACACCGGCGGCGTCACTGGCCACGCCGCACGAGCCGTTGGGATCATTCGGGTGCATGATGATCGACTTCACGCCGGCGATCGCCTTGGTCTCGTACTTGTAGTTCAGGTGCTGGGCGACCTTGGTCTCCTCATCGAGGCTGCCCTGCTCGTACCAGAACCGGGTGATGTCGATGAGGCCCGCCGACTGGTTCAGCGCCTGCCACCGGCAGACCGCACCCACGAAGGTGCTCTGAATGTCCAGCGGGTCCGCGCCGACCGTCTTGGCCAGCACGTCGTTGGTCAGGACGTCGCACTCTTTGAGCAGGTTCGGGTACGAATCCGCCGAGTGCTCGCTGCCGCCGCCGGCGCCTTCCTTCATCGCGGTGCCCTCGACCGAGCGGGCGCAACCCACCAGCGCCAGCGCCGACATCACGGCGACCGCTCCAGCCAGTTTCCGTCGTGTCATTTCGCGTTCGCAATCGATTGCCGGGCCAGTTCCTTGGCGATGTCGCACGGATCAGGGAACGGCTTCTGGGAGAAGCTGATGGACCATTCGATGAAGTCGTCGTCGAACTGGATGCCGACCTCACACAGGCTCTTGCCGATCATCGGGTCCTCGCCGAGTGCGACGAAACCGGAGTGGCCGTTGATATTGATGTCATTGACGTCGGCCCGCGTCCGTTCCTCGGTCTTGCGTTCGCGGCCGATCGGGCTGCCCCGATACCAGGTGAACGAGAAGTGCGGACCGAGGATGCCACCGTTGACCAGCCACTGGCAGCCGACGGAGTTCTTCGCGGTGTTGACGAGGCCCGTGACCTGGGTCAGCTGGGTGACGGTCTGATCGCTGACGCCGCCGCACACCGGGAACATGGGGCCGTGCTTGGCCGGGCCGGATGCAGCCGGGCCCGACGGGCCGCCCGCCTGGGCGCCGCCGCTACTGCTGTCGTCCGAGCAGGCGGACATCGCCGGAATCATCGCCGCGGCAAGCACGGTCGCGGCGGCGGTCTTCACCTGTCTGCGGGTCACGCCATGCACTGTAGCGGCAGGTTCTGAGGTCAACCACCGACATGCCGACTGACCTGGTCTTTCTACAAGCATTCTCGGGTGTGCCACAGTAACCGCATGCTCTGGGCACTGCTGCGGCAGTACACGAGGCCGTATCGGCGGCAGCTGACGGTGGTGGCGACGCTGCAACTGATCAGCACGCTGGCCTCGCTGTATCTGCCCACGCTCAACGCCCGCATCATCGACCACGGCGTCGCACGCGGCGACACCGCCGTCATCGGTCGGCTCGGCGCCGTCATGCTCGGCGTCAGCGCGCTGCAGGTGCTGTGCGCTGTCGGCGCCGTCTACTTCGGTTCGCGCGCCGGCATGGGCTTCGGCCGCGACCTGCGCTGGGCGGTGTTCCGCCAGGTGCTCGGCTGGTCCAACGCCGAAGCCGTGCGGTTCGGGGCGCCCACGCTCATGACCCGCACCACCAACGACGTCCAGCAGGTCCAGGTCCTGGTGCAGATGACCTGCACCATGTTGATCACCGCGCCGATCATGTGCATCGGTGGCATCGCGATGGCCGTGCACCAGAACGCCGGCCTGTCGTGGCTGCTGCTGGTCAGCGTGCCGGTGATGGCGGTGTGCAATTACCTGATCATCTCCCGGCTGCTGCCGCTGTTCCGCCGGATGCAGCGGCTGATCGACAACATCAATCGCGTGCTGCGCGAGCAGCTCACCGGTATCCGCGTGGTCCGGGCCTTCTCGCGCGAGGACGCCGAACGCGCCCGGTTCGCCGACGCGAATCACGAGCTGACCGACACCACCCTGACCGTCGGCCGGTGGCAGGCCCTGATGCTGCCCGCGACGACCCTCGTGGTGAATCTGTCCAGCGTGGCGGTGATCTGGTTCGGCGGTATCCGCATCGATCACGGCCAGATGCAGGTCGGGTCGCTGATCGCGTTCCTCTCGTACTTCATGCAGATCCTGATGGCCGTGCTGATGGTGACGATCGTGCTGGTGATCCTGCCGCGCGCGTCGGTGTGCGCCGAGCGGATCACCGATGTGCTCGCGACCGAGCCGTCGATCGTGGCGCCCGCCGCGCCCGTGGTGCCGGAGGTTCGGCGCGGAGAGATCCAGGTGACGGCAGCCACCTTCGGGTATCCCGGGGCCGACGACCCTGTGTTGCACGGGGTTTCACTGACTGCGTCACCCGGGACGGTGACGGCCATCGTGGGATCGACCGGCTCCGGCAAGTCGACGCTGATGGCACTGCTGTGCCGGATGTACGACGTCACCTCAGGCTCCGTGATGGTCGACGGCGTCGACGTCCGCGACTACGACCCCGAACAGTTGTGGTCGACGATCGGGGTGGTGCCGCAACGCGGGCACGTGTTTTCCGGCACGGTCGCCGACAACCTGCGGTTCGGCAAGGCCGACGCGACCGAAGACGAGATGTGGGCGGCGCTCGGCGTCGCGTCGGCCGACTTCGTGGCAGACCACCCCGAGGGGCTGGGCATGCCCGTCGCACAGGGCGGCACGAATTTCTCCGGTGGCCAGCGCCAGCGCCTCGCCATCGCCCGCGCGGTGGTCCGGCGGCCCGCGGTGTACCTGTTCGATGACGCATTCTCGGCGTTGGATGTCCACACCGACGCCCGGGTGCGGGCCGCGTTGTCCGCGGTGGCCGCCGATGCCACGGTGATCATTGTCGCCCAACGGCTTTCGACGGTCGTCACGGCCGATCAGATCGTCGTGATGGACAACGGCCGGGTGGTCGGCACCGGCACGCATGCCGAGCTTCTCGAGTCGTGCGCGGTATATCGCGAGTTCACCGATTCGCAGGCGGTTGTGGCTGGAGGCGTGGCGTGACCCGGCCGCCCTCGGCCGCCATGCTGGCGTCCGGTTCGCGGTCCGAGAACTTCCGTGGCACGGCGCTGCGGCTGGTGAAACAACTGGCGCCGCAACGCAGTCGGGTGATAGTGGTGATGCTGTTGGGCATCGCCGGGATCGCGGTCGGCGTGATCGGGCCCCGCATCCTGGGCCACGCCACCGACCTGCTGTTCAACGGGGTGCTGGGCCGCGGGTTGCCGGCGGGTATCAGCCGTGAGCAGGCGGTCGCTGCGGCGCGGGCGCGCGGCGACAACACCTTTGCCGACCTGCTCGCCGGGTCCGATGTCGTTCCGGGCCAGGGCGTCGACTTCACGGCGATCGGCCACGTGCTGACTCTCGCGCTGCTGCTGTATCTGGTGTCCGCGGTGATGGTGTGGGCCGAGGCACGGCTGCTCAACACCATCGTGCAACGCACCATGTTCACGCTGCGCTCACACGTCGAGGACAAGATTCACCGACTGCCGTTGTCGTACTTCGATTCCCGCCCCCGTGGCGAGATTCTCAGCCGGGTCACCAACGACATCGACAATGTCCAGACATCGCTGACGATCACCGTCAGCCAGCTGCTGACGTCGGCGCTGACGGTGGTGGCGGTGCTGGCGGCGATGATCTGGATTTCGCCGCTGCTGGCCTTGATCACCGTGCTGACGGTGCCGCTCACCTTGCTGACGACGCGGATCATCACCAAGCGGTCGCGACAACAGTTCATGGCCCAGTGGCGCAATACGGGCCGGCTCAACGCCCACATCGAAGAGACGTACAGCGGCTTCACCGTCGTCAAGACCTTCGGGCACCGGGCGCTGGCCGAGGAGAAGTTCCGCGAGCTGAACAACGATGTGTACCAGGCGAGTTTCGGCGCGCAGTCGCTCTCCGGGCTGGTCTCCCCGATCACGACGTTCATCGGCAACATCAGCTACGTCGGCGTCGCGGTGGTCGGTGGCATCCAGGTGGCGACCGGACAGATCAGCCTGGGCAGCATCCAGGCGTTCATCCAGTACGTGCGGCAGTTCAACCAGCCGTTGACCCAGATCGCGTCGATGTACAACACCATGCAGTCCGGGATGGCCAGCGCGGAGCGGGTTTTCGAGTTCCTGGACGCTGACGAAGAGACCGTCCTGGAGGCCGGGCCGGGGTTGGTCGCGGGCTCGGCTGAGCCAGACCCTGCCCCCGCGGAGCGAGGGCGTGGCTCGGGTGAGCCGGACCGTTTCTTGAGTGAGCCCGACCGCGTCTCAGCTGCACCGGACCTCGTGGAGTTCGAGCGGGTCAACTTCTCCTACCTACCCGGAAATCCCGTCATCGAGGACCTGTCGTTCGTCGCCGATCCGGGCACCACCGTGGCCATCGTCGGGCCGACGGGGGCCGGCAAGACCACGTTGGTGAATCTTCTGATGCGGTTCTACGAGCCGGATTCCGGCCGAATTCTGCTGGGCGGCCGCGACATCGCGACGATGAGCCGCGCCGAGCTGCGCTCGCGCATCGGCATGGTGCTGCAGGACACGTGGCTGATCGGCGGCACCATCTACGACAACATCGCCTACGGACGTCCCGACGCCACCGAGGCCGAGGTGATCGAGGCGGCCCGCACCGCGCGCGTCGACCATTTCGTGCACACGCTGCCCAACGGGTACCGGACGCGACTCAACGAGAACGGCGTGAACATCAGCGCCGGCGAGAAGCAGCTGATCACCATTGCCCGAGCGCTGGTCCGGCAACCCCAGCTGCTGATCCTCGACGAGGCCACCAGTTCCGTCGACAGCCGCACCGAACTTCTGATCGCCCAGGCCACCGCGGAGCTCCGCCGCAATCGGACGAGTTTCATTATCGCGCACCGACTTTCCACCATCCGTGACGCCGATCTGATCCTCGTGGTCCAGGCCGGGCGGATCGTCGAGCGCGGATCCCACGACGAACTACTCCAGCGGCGCGGGGCCTATTGGAAGATGACGCAGGCCTGACGGCTTCGCGCAATGCCCACTACTGAGCCGGACATCGCCGGTGGCAGGTTTCCTGCATTCGGCGGGTGCGCGGGCCTGCCGCTGCGCCGCCGAAGCGGCAGGCCCGCGGTGCGTTGTCACTGTTGAGTTGTCAAGGTGCGCATTGCTTTAGGTGTTAGGCGGCGTGGTCGAGGCGCATGGTGCGGCGGTTGTAGGCGGGTATCGGTTTTCGGTCCGGGTCGACGGTCGCCGGTGGGATGAGCCAGGGGTGTCGGTCGATGCCCATGACGACGTCCCAGCCGTCGTGGTGGATGTTGGCGTGGCAGGCCGGGCAGAGCAGGCAGCCGTTGTCGAGGCTGGTGTCGCCGTGGCGGCGCCAGTGTCGAATATGGTGGGCGTGGGTGCGTCCCGGGGGTGCGCCGCATTTGATGCAGCACTCATCCCGCAGATACAGGGCTTTGCGTAGATGCGCCGGGAACAGCCGCTTCTCCCGGCCCATGTCCAGGGGTACCTGTTCGCCGTCGACGATGATCGTGGTGACCGTGGTGTCGCAGGTCAGCCGGTCCAGGGTCATGGTGCTGATCGACCCGATGAACTCCAACGTCGCCAAATCCGGGGTGTCAGCGGGCACCGACAGCAGCAACTGGGTACGCGGCGCCGACGCCACATCTCCGCCGCGGGCCGCGATATCCAACACTGCTTCCAGCGCATCGGCCCGCCGCCTGCCCGCCGAACGCACATCCGGGCTGCCGTCAGGTTCGGGTCGCGGTGCCGAGTGCTCTTCCATCGCGGCGAGGTATTTGGCACCGACCTCGGCATCGAGATCCGCGCGGACCTGCACTCGCCCGTCGCTGGTGACACGGTGGTCGGCGGTGTTGATCGACCGGTCCTCGGCCGCTGGCAGCCCGCCTTCGGCGGCGGCGTGCCGGTTGCCCAGCCGGCGGGCTCGGTTGCCGATGTCGGCGGGGGTGGCGCCGGAGAAGAACTGCCCCAGTAGGTCGGTGACCTGGGCGAACCGGGCCTCGTCATCCACCGGGCCGGGTGCGCGGGCTTGAATGTGGTTGATGCCCTTGACGATCGCGTCGACATGCTCGCCGGAGATCGCGCCGTCGCCGGCGTGCGCGGCGAGTGTAGGCAGCATCGGTAAGGCGTTACCGACCCGGATCAGCCGTTCGGCCACTGACGGTGCGCACCCCAACGACATCAGCAGCTCGCGCGGCGACCGGCCCTGCTCTGCGGCCACACCACAGCGGTCCAGAACCCCGGTCACCGTCGCGGCCAGATGATCGACCACACCACGCACTGTCAGTAGCGTCTGCAGCACACCAAGTGCGGCATCCCCGGTGATGCCCTCGGGGATGGCCACGTCACGCAGGTGGTCGAGAAGCGGTTGGAGATTCGGTGCGATTCCCATAACACATTGTATCGAACATCTGTTCGAATCGCAAGGGTTGGGCGCACGGATTTTCGGGTGTAATAACGCCTTTCGCGACGGTGCCGAGACCTGACGGAGCGTATTGAAAATGGCACTGCCGTACCAGGCCAGGGCCAGCGCCGTCACCGACTCCGGACGTGGCGCCGGAGGCGTCGACATGGCCGCAGACGCAAAGTTGCGGCAGGCGCGACACGGTGCCGAAAGCCTCGAAGTGGCCGCGGACGTCACACGGCGCCGGACGCGCGGAGGCAGCGGGGGCCTCAAGCACCGAGGGCTCCCTCGTAGCCCATCAGACCTACGGTCGATACGGCGTTACCCGTGGCACCCAGGCAGGGACATACGCGCAGTAGCGCCGGTACTCGTCGCCGAATTGCCTCGACAGCGCGGGCTGCTCATAGAAGTACACGAACGCGGCCGTCGCCAACATGAAAAACACCAAGTACCAGAGAAGTACAGGCTGACCGAGCACCAATGCCTGACCGAAGATGACGGTCGCGACCGCGAGGTACATCGGGTTGCGGACGTACCGGTGCGGCCCCGTCACGACCAAATTGTGCGTCGGCGCTCCCGGCAACGGCGTGCCCAGCCCGTCACTGGCGAATTTGTAGATCGCCGCGAGCAGGACCGGGAGCCCGAGAAGAACCAGCACCACGCCGCCCACCCATGCGCCAGGGAGACCGAAGAGGTCGCCGACCCGTCGCCAACCGTCGGTCAGCGAGTACGGGATCAGGCCGGCCATGGTCCCGGGTACGACAACGGTGAAAACTGCACTGCGCACGAGGCTTTGGCGCCGCAGGGACGCCGGAGAGCCCATGGGTCAGGCCGCGAACGCGGACGTCAGTTGGACCCGGATGACCGGATCGGACTCGAGGCGGTGCCGCAGTGCACTCTCGAACTGCCAGATGGAAGTGAGGTCGTGGTCCAGTCGGCAGTCGACCGCAGCGGCCGTGCCCGACGGCGGTGGGCTGTCGGCGATGTGGTCGGCAACAGGTTCGAGCAGGGCCCGCGGCGCCGCGAGGTAGTAGCCGGGATTCGGACCGCCAACCTCGGCCGCGTACAGCAGCCCATGCTCGGTGATGATGATGTGCGTGGCCAGCACTCGCACCGGGCCGTGCTGTTCGGCGCTGCCCCATTCCTCGGCCGCCAACCGTCCCTGGATGACGTGCAGTCGCACGTCATCCGTCAGGAATTTCGTGAAGTCGCCCGGCCCGAGCACACGGGCTGACGCGAGGTCGGCATCCAGGCCGCCGCACAGCATCTCGCCGATGTAATTGAACAACCGATCGCTCATGACGCGCTCCCATCGGGCCGGTCCTTTGAGCCTGCACCCACGCGGCAGCGAACGTCAATGGTTGATCAGAGTTGCGGGCCCTCCGCACGAAGATCGTCGACCGCGGTCATGGCATCACGCAGTTTCGCGAGCCACTCTTCGGCATGCTCACCGACCAACCGGACCGACCACGCCAGCGCGTCGGACCGCGACCGCGCCACGCCGGCGTCGACCAGCGTGTCGAGCACCTGACGCTCGGGCTGCTTGAGCCGGGTCATCACCGGAACGGCCAAGTGGGTGAACAGGATTCGCTCCGACTCCCCCACCGACACGCCCCAGGCCACTTTGCGGCCGTAGCGGGCCTCGGCCTCATCGGCGATCCGCATGCGCTCGGACCGGGTCTCTTCCCGGAAGCGCGCCACCCGCCCGGAAGCCCGAGCGGCCGTTTCCGGATTCTCGGGCTTGGGCAGGCGCCCGATGACCACGATCTCCTCGCGGTCCACCGTGACATCCGGGTCACCGGCGAACCACTCTTCCGGGAGCCGGCCGGCGAACCAGTCGGCGGCGTCGCCCGCGTCGGGCTGCTGCGCTTGTTGCCAGCCGCCGCGGCGGTCCTGGCCAGAATGACGTTGCCTCATGCTTACATGATTACACCGTTACACATGCAACAGGACAGCGTTTCACCCGAAGCGAAAGTACAAAGCGAAAAGGGCGTTATCAGCGCTTACGCAGCAGCGCGGAACCGCCGAAGACGGCCAGCCCAAGCACTACCAACGCCAGGAACACGGCCCAGCCCGTGCTGACGAACACGCCGACCAGCACGATGGCGGCGATCACCGGCGACGCCACGAACAGCAGCATGCCCGGGTGCTCCTTCGCTACCGCGAGGGCACTCTTCGCCCGGACCGGATCGATTTCTTTGCGCGCCATGGAACCAGGATGCCACCCGGAGCGACTAAAAGAGCAGATTCCACAGAGACCCGAATCACAGCACTACCTATACCCCCTATGGGTATATACTCGAGGCATGAGTCAGGTACTTGAAGTTCAGGGAATGTCGTGCGGACACTGCGTCGCGTCCATCACCTCAGCTGTCGAGCCGCTGCCCGGCGTGACCGGCGTCGAGGTCGACCTCAAGGCCGGAACCGTACGGGTGGACGGCGAGCCCGACCGCGCCGCCGTTGCCGCCGCCATCGAAGACGCCGGATACGACGTCGTCCAACCGGCATGACCACGTCGGTCACACTGTCGGTGGGCGGCATGACGTGTTCGTCATGCGCGGCCCGAATCGAGAAGCGGCTCAACCGGATCGACGGTGTTCACGCCAGCGTGAACTTCGCGACCGAGCAGGCGGCCATCACCTACCCGGACAGCGTGACCACCGACGAACTGGTCGCGGCCGTCGAGGCCACCGGCTACACCGCGAGCATCGACAAGGCTGACGGCACCACCGAAACGGCCTACCTGCCGCGCCTGCTGGTGTCACTGGCCCTGACGATCCCCGTCATCGCGCTGTCGATGATTCCGGCCCTGCAATTCCCGCACTGGCCCCTGTGGGCGCTGACACTCGCCACCCCCGTGGTGTTCTGGGGCGCCTGGCCGTTGCACCACGCCGCGTGGACCAACCTGCGGCACGGTGCGGCGACCATGGACACCTTGGTATCGCTGGGCGTTCTCACGTCGTACCTGTGGTCGGCGTGGATGCTGAGCACCGGTAGCGAGCACCTCTATCTGGAGGTCGCCGCCACCGTCACGACCCTGATCCTCGCCGGCAAGTTCTTCGAGACCCGCGCCAAGCGACAGTCCGGCGCGGCACTGCGCGCGCTGCTCGACCTCGGCGCCAAGGACGTCGCGGTGCTTCGCGACGGCCGTGAAATCCGGGTGCCCATCGAAGAATTGGCTGTCGGCGACACTTTCGTCGTCCGCCCCGGCGAGAAGATCGCCACCGACGGCGTGGTGATGGCCGGGACGTCCGCCGTCGATGCGTCGATGCTGACCGGCGAGTCGGTGCCTGTCGAGGTCGGTCCCGGTGATCAACTGGCCGGCGCAACGGTGAATGCCGGTGGGCGCCTTGAGGTCAAGGCCACCCGTGTCGGCGCCGACACCCAGCTGGCGCAGATGGCGCGGCTGGTGGCCGACGCACAGAGCGGCAAGGCCGATGTGCAGCGGCTCGCGGATCGGGTGTCGGCGGTGTTCGTGCCCGTCGTCATCGGTTTGGCGCTGCTGACACTGGTGGGCTGGCTGGTCGCCGGTGGCACGGTCAGTGCCGCCCTCACCGCCGCGGTTTCGGTGCTGATCATCGCGTGCCCCTGCGCCCTGGGCCTGGCCACACCGACGGCGCTGCTTGTCGGTACCGGACGCGGCGCGCAGCTGGGCATCCTGATCAAGGGCCCGCAGGTGCTGGAATCGACCCGCAAGGTCGACACCGTCGTGCTGGACAAGACCGGCACGGTGACGACCGGGAAGATGACAGTGGCGGCGGTACATGCCGAGTCCGACAACGTATTACGCCTCGCCGGCGCGTTGGAGCACGCCTCCGAGCACCCCATCGCCCAGGCCATCGCGACCCGGGCCGCCGCCGACGGCCCGCTGCCGGCGGTCACCGACTTCGTCAATCACGACGGTCGCGGCGTCACCGGTGTGGTGGACGGCCATGAGGTCGCGGTCGGGCGGCGCAGCTGGCTCACCGCTGAGGCCGCCCCCGAATTGCAGACCGCCGCGCGGCACGCCGAAGCACAGGGCCGCACGCCGGTATGGGTTGCGGTCGACGGCGCGATCGCGGGCGTCATCGTCGTCTCGGACACGGTGAAAGACACTGCCGCCGAAGCGATTGCCGAACTCAAGAAGCTGGGTTTGACACCTATCCTGCTGTCCGGGGACAACGCCCGCGCGGCCGGCGCGGTGGCCGCTGAAGTCGGCATCGAGACGGTGATCGCCGAGGTGCTGCCGGCGGACAAGGTCGACGAGGTCAAGCGCCTGCAGGACCAGGGCCGCGTAGTGGCCATGGTCGGCGACGGCGTGAACGACGCTGCCGCCCTTGCCCAGGCAGACCTGGGGCTGGCCATGGGCACCGGCACCGACGTCGCGATCGAGGCGTCGGACCTCACCCTCGTCAGTGGGGACCTGCGGGCCGCGGGCGACGCTATCCGGCTGTCCCGAGCGACGCTCAAGACCATCAAGGGCAACCTGTTCTGGGCGTTCGCCTACAACGTCGCGGCGATCCCGCTGGCGGCGGCGGGCATGCTCAACCCGATGATCGCCAGCGCGGCAATGGCTTTCAGCTCGCTGTTCGTGGTGAGCAACAGCCTGCGGCTGCGCAGTTTCAAGCCCAGCCGGTAGCTACCAGATCTTCACCCAGTCGACCAGCATGTCGGCGGGGTAGGTTCCCCCCGACGGGTCGCCGCCCCCGGAACCGGCCACGGCGAGGCCGAGAATCGGGAACAGGGTGTAGCCGGGATCGTTGAAGTGCCAGTTGGGCAACGACTTTGCCGGCACGTTGAAGTACGGCTGCGCGCCGTCGGTGTAATCCAGCCAGAACCGGATGCCGGCGTCGTCCCATTGGCAACGCCAGTTGTGCCACGCGGTGTCGGGTGTGATGTTGTGCGAAACATGTTCGCCGCCATTGAGGTTGACGTGCACCGTGGTGCCGGGCGCCCAGCTCCCGTTGCCGTACCACTCCATGATGTCGACCTCGCCGCCGATGCCCGGGGTGTTGTTGGCCAGGTACCAGGCCGGCCAGCAGCCGGGGGTCAGGCAGTTGAGCTTGATCCGGGCTTCGAAGGTGTGGCCGATACCGGCCTTGAAGGTGCCGAAAATCTTGCCGCTGAAGTAGGTGTTCCCGTCCTTGGCAGCGCGGATCACCAGGTTCGATTTGCCGTCCAGGAACAGGTTCTTGCGGTCGTTGCGGTACTGGCCGACGTGTTCGGGCAGTTCCCAGTAGGTGGGGTTCTCCATCGACTCGCGGGCCGTCGCGATCTCCCATTTCGAGGTGTCGGGCGACGATCCGGCGGGCCCGTCGAAGTTGTCCACGAAGATGAGTTTTCCTGGCGTATCAGCGTGGGCCTCGGCGTTGGGAAGCGTGGCGGCCAACAGGCCCAGCCCCGCCATCGACAGCATGCTGCGACGATCAATGTCTGGCATGCCTACCCATGTAAGCCGCGTCCCGGCGTTCGTGCAAGCCGGTGCACGTCTGGTACCGGCGCCGCGGCTACTCCTCGCCGCGGCGGGCGCGGAACAGTTTCACCTCGTCACGGATGCCTTTCAGCCGTCGCGCACCGGCGAATGACCATTCGAAACCGGCTGCGTCACCAATTGCCTCCCGCGCCGAATCGGCCAGCAGCACGGCCCCCGGTCGGGCGACCCCGGTCACTCGGCTGGCTTTGTTGACCGCACCGCCGAACCAGTCCCCGGCCCGGCTCACGGCCATTCCCGTCGCCATGCCGGCCTTGAGCCGCGGCAGGCTCTCATCGGCTTCGGCCGCGTCGACGAGGTCCAGAATCATGTTCAGCAGCGGCACCGGTTCGGGGCTGACGAGCATGACCTCGTCGCCGATGGTCTTGATGAACCGGACGGGTGGCTGGGCAAGTGTGCGCGCCAGATCAGCCAGCCGCTGCGACAGCCGCTCCAGTCCTTCGGGCGGCAGTTCCTCGCCCAGGCTGGTGAAACCGACGAGATCGGCGAAGGCGATCGACACGAGGCCCGCACCCGGCAGCGCCGGCCCAGTCAGCCGCTCGGTGGCGGCGACCTCCTGCTGCAGCAGCGCGTGCAGCATCTGTGTGCGAAGCATGTCCTGGGCCATCGGACCCAGCAGTGGCGCGACGAATCCGGTCAGCGCGGCGACAGCCTTGGCGTTCTCCAACTCGGTCGCGTCGGTCTGGAGGATCGCGGACAGCGCCGCGAACTGCATGACCTCGACAGTTTTCGCGAAACCGTCCGTCATCACCTGAACCACGGCGATGACCTGCTCGAGCGGCAGACCCAAGCCCAGGCACTGCTGCGCATAGCCGACGAGCTGACTGTCCGCCGTCAGGTACAGCGCGGCAGTGGGGTCATCGGACCGGGGCCGGCCCGCCGCGTGCAGAATCCG
Source organism: Mycobacterium sp. SMC-16 (assembly GCF_046250085.1). Lineage (NCBI taxonomy): Bacteria > Bacillati > Actinomycetota > Actinomycetes > Mycobacteriales > Mycobacteriaceae > Mycobacterium > Mycobacterium sp. SMC-16. The sequence continues at coordinate 1,318,853 of NZ_CP176427.1, read as the reverse complement.
TTGCAGCAGATCGATATCCATGTCCCATCGGGCCGCGATGTCCCGCGCCGACAGCCGAACCCCGTCATCGCCGAGGGCGCGCCGGGCGGGCAACAGCGTCGGTGCGAACGACTCGTCGATCTCTTTTTCGCTGAAGCCTTCGGACAGCAGCCAGTCGGTCAGCTCTTCACGGTCAACCGGCTCGGCAGCTTGTTCGCTCACCCGGCCAACCTATCGCGCCCGCCAGCCCCGCAGAATGGGCACATGACCGAGCCAGAGATGCCGCTCCGCACGGGGCTGCCGGCAATCGTCGGCGCCAACCCACGAGTGCTGATCCTTGGCTCGTTTCCCAGCGAGAAGTCACTCGACACCGGCGAGTACTACGCCAACACCCGCAACCAGTTCTGGCGGCTACTCGGCTCGGTCGTCGGATTCGACGCGGAACTGCCCTACGCCGCCCGCATCGAGGCCGTCACCGACGCCGGGGTGGCGCTGTGGGACGTCGTGCACAGCTGCCGGCGCGTCGGCAGCCTGGATGCGAACATCGACCGGAAGACGTTGGTGCTCAACGATTTCCATACGTTCCTGGCGGAGCACCCGACGGTCGAACGGAGCTTCGTCAACGGGCTGACGGCGTACACGTTGTTTCAGCAGGCCGACATCGCGCTGCCCGCCGCCCGGCTGCCGTCGAGCAGTGGCGCGCTGACCATGTCGTTCGCCGACAAACTCGCGGTATGGCAAGTCGTCCGCTGAGCGTTTCACCCTGGCCGACGAGGGTATGCCGCGCGGATGCGGTGTGTATCCGCATCCGGACCCAGGGGGTTTACCCATGTCACGCATTGCCAATAACCTGCCGGGATTCACGAAGTTTCTGGGTGCGGCGCTCACGGCGCTGACGCTCGGTGGCCTCTTCACGGCGACACCGGCCGGCGCATTCTCCCGACCAGGACTACCCGTCGAATACCTCAACGTGCCGTCGGCGGCCATGGGCCGCGACATAAAGGTCGAATTCCAGGCCGGCGGTCCGCACGCCCTCTACCTGCTGGACGGTCTGCGCGCCCAGGACGACACCAACGGCTGGGACATCAACACCCCGGCCTTCGAGTGGTACAACGGCTCCGGCCTGTCCGTCGTGATGCCGGTCGGCGGCATGTCGAGCTTCTACACCGACTGGTACCAACCGGCCGTCGGCAACGGCACCACCCAGACCTACAAGTGGGAAACCTTCCTGACGAGTGAACTGCCGGCGTGGTTGGCCGCCAACAAACACATCTCGACCGGTGGCAACGCGGTCGTCGGGCTGTCGATGAGCGGCTCGACCGCACTGATCTATGTGGCGGACCATCCCGACAAGTTCCGGTATGCGGGCTCGCTGTCCGGATTCCTGAACCTGTCCGACTCGTTCTGGCCGTCGATGGTCGGGCTGGCGATGAACGACTCCGGCGGCTTCAACCCCGGCGCCATGTGGGGGCCGCCCGGTGATCCGGCGTGGGCGCGCAACGACCCGACGGTCAACGTCGGCAGGATCGCCTCGTCCGGCGCCCGCCTCTGGGTGTACTGCGGCACCGGCACGCCGGACGATCTTGCGGGCGCGACAAGTGGTGTGCCACAGCAGTTCCTGGAGAGTTTCACGCTCGCGTCGAACACCAAATTCCAGGGCGCGTACCAGGCGGCGGGCGGGCACAACGCCACCTTCAACTTCCCGCCGACAGGCACCCACACCTGGGCCTACTGGGGTCAGCAGCTCCAGCAGATGAAACCGGACATCCAGGCCGCGCTCGGCGCGCGCTAACCGACCGGAGGCCGCCGGCCCGCCCAGGGCCGCGCAACCTCGAGCTGCGCACTCAGCGACAGCAGCGTCGCCTCGTCAAAAGGCCTGCCCACCAACTGAATCGACGTCGGAATGCCGTTGGCGTCCGACCCCCAGGGCACGACGGCCGCCGGCTGACCGGTGACGTTGAGCATGGCCTGGAAGGGCACCCGCGCGGCTACCGACGCGAGGGTCGAGACGGCGCCGCGACGCTGATATTGCCCGATCCGAGACGGTCCGGTCGCCGTCCCGGGCGTGATCACGACGTCGACGGTGTCGAACACCGACTGCACCCGGGCGGCGAGTGCGGGTTCGCCGGCGCGGATCGCATCGATCCGTCGCGGCGAGATCAGCCCACCGATCCTGGCGAAGGCCCGGGTCCGACGGTCCAGGCGCTCCGGGTGCGGCAGCGCGGAGACGTCGTCGTAGACCCCGCGGAAGTAGCGCGGCAGGGCGTGGCCGTACACCGCCGCCCGCGGGTAGTCGGGATCGCGATGGACGACGTCGTGCCCCAGTTCGCGCAGCAACGCACCGGCCTGCTCCACCGCGGCGCGCTGCGCGGCGCCGACCCGTGCCGTCACCAACGGTGGCACCTTGGTGCTCAACGCAATCCGCAAGCGTCCGGGTGCCCGCCGGGCGGCGTCCACGAAGCCACCGTCGGTGGTGGCGTCGAGGAACAGGGCTGCGTCTTCGACGGTGCGGGCCAGTGGCCCGTAGGTGACCAGGCCGCACCACGAATCGTCGTGCGGACTCATGGGCACCCGGTCCCGCTGCGGTTTGATGCCGAACAACCCGCACCAGGTGGCGGGAATCCGGATCGAGCCCATCCCGTCCGATCCCAGTGCCATCGCCGCCAGCCCGGCCGCGACGGCGGTGCCACTGCCGCCGCTACTGCCGCCCGGTGCGTATCCCGGATTCCAGGGGTTCCGCGTCGCGCCGTAGGTCAGCGTCTCGGTGAACGGCCAGATCATCATCTCGGGCACCGTGGTCTTGCCCAGGATCACCGCGCCGGCGGCGCGCAGTCGGCGGATCACCTCGGCGTCCGCGGTGGCGGCCGGACCGTGCGCGCTGCTGCCGAACGTGGTCACCTCACCCGCCACGTCGGTGTCGTCCTTGACGGTGATCGGCACCCCGAGCAGCGGCAGCCGTTCCCCCGCGTCCAGCCGGTCCTGTGCGGCTCGCGCCTGGGCCCTGGCGTTCTCGGCCAGAACTGTTCGATAACAACGTAATTCGGAATCGATGCGCGCGATCCGGTCCAGGTACAGCTCGACGAGTTCGGGTGCGGTCACCGCGCCGGCGGCGAGCATCCTGGCTTGTTCGGCTGCACCGGCGAACGCCAGCTCACGAGGGTCCATGCGGCGCAGATTACCCATCACCGGCGATGTTTTGTGGCGTACTCCCCCGGGGTGCAGCCGAGCATGGCGCGGAAGTCGTTGCTGAAATGCGCCTGGTCGTACCACCCCAACCGGACCGCCAGGTCGGCGAAGTCGAGGTCCGGCACCGTCTCGATCTGCAGCGCCGCGTGCTGCAGGCGGTAGCGGCACAGCACCCATTTCACCGGCACTCCGACGTAACGGCGGAACACCCGCTGGGTGGTCCGCTCACTCCAGGTCGACAGCGCCATCACCTGTTCGACGCGGTGTAGCTGTGGATCCGCACGGACCCGGTCGAGCAATTTCAACAGGTCACGATAGGTGGGGTCCACGCCGGTGTGGTTGCCGATCACGTCGTCCATCGCCGCCGCGGCCCGGGCGATGTCGTCGGGGAAAGATGCTGGGGTACCAAGCAATTCGTCGTCAATGGGGAGCACCCGGCCGGTCAGAGTGCCGGCGTCCCGGCCGAACCGGGCCGCGAAGCCGCCGGGCCGGAACCGCACCCCCACCACCGAACCCGACCCGGTGAGCGTGGTGGTGAACACCCGCTCGACCACGCCGTGCACCAGCGTCGCCGGCAAGCGCTGACCGTGCCGAACGTTGTCGGTGCCCCATTCGTGCGTCAGGTGCACGGCGGGAAAGGTGATGACGGTGCTGTCGAAGGGCTCGGCGCCCCGTAAATCCCAAGTGACGGACCAGAAGTTCTCGACCCAGGCCGCTGCCGCGGCGGACGGCTGCCACTGCTGCAGGTCGAACACCGAGCCGGTGTTGGCACGGCCCACCACACCCAGCTTCGGAGCTGGTGTCGGGTTTTTCCAAGCCACCACACCACTGACCCTACGAAACTGGGTGCCATGAGCGTGCAACCAATTCCCCAGGGCTACACCAGCCTCACCCCGTTCCTGGTGATCGATGGAGCTGCCGCCGCGATCGACTTCTACGTCGAGGTGTTCGGTGCCCGGCTCATCGAGAAGATGGACGCGAGTGACGGCACCGTGGCACACGCCGAGCTGGACTTCGGTACCGGCCGGCTGCAATTGTCCGATCCCAATCCCGATTACGAACTGATCGCGCCACCGCGCAGCGGTCCGGTCACGCATTCAGTGGTGCTGTACTGCCCCGATGTCGACGCGGTGGTCGAGCGGGCCGAGCGCGCCGGTGCGACGATCCGGGAGGCGACACAGACTTTCGTCACCGGTGACCGGTTCGCGTCGATCGTCGACCCGTTCGGTCAGCGCTGGGCGGTGATGACGCGGGTCGAAGACGTCGACGCCGCAGAGCGCGACCGCCGGTTGTCGGAGTGGGCGGCGAGCAACGTCTGAGTCGCACGATCCAGAGGCGAGGTGCAAGCGACGTTGTGGGATGCGACGGTCGCTGAGCGAGCGAGCTGGCCTACCGTGAAGTGATGGCCTGTGTGTTCTGCGACATCATCGCCGGAAAGGCGCCCGCGGTGCGCGTCTACGAAGACGCCGACTACGTGGCGTTCCTGGACATCCGCCCGTTCTCGCGCGGCCACACTCTGGTGGTCCCCAAACAGCACTACGAGAACCTGGTCGACACCCCGCCGGACGTGGTGGCCGGCATGGCCAAACTCGGTCAGCGCATCGCGCAGGCGTCGCGTGAGTCCGGGCTGCATGCCGACGGCAACAACATCGCGATCAACGACGGCAAAGCCGCATTTCAGACGGTGTTCCACATCCATCTGCACGTCGTCCCGCGCAAGTCAGGCGACAAACTGGCGTTCGCCAAGGGCATGCTGTTGCGCCGCGATCCGGACCGGGAAACCAGCGGAAAGATCCTACTGGAGGCGGTGGCGCGCCTTTCTGATCCGCAGGCAGACTTGAGCACATGAGTATGCCCCTGTGGGAGAAATACCTCGGCCTCCCGTTGCTGAAGATGCACGACCGGATCTACCAGAAGACCGAGGGCCGGATCGGACACCAGTTCCCCGGTGTGCCACCGAGCCTGCTGCTGCACACCGTCGGCGCCAAGACGGGCCTGGCGCGCACCACGTCGCTGACCTACGCCAAAGACGGCGACGCCTATCTGGTGGTCGCGTCCAAGGGCGGCGAGCCGACGGCGCCCGGCTGGTACTTCAACCTGAAGGCCAACCCCGAGATCGAAATCAACGTCGGGACAAAGCGAATCCCGGTCACGGCCCGCGTCGTCGGCAGGGACGACCCCGACTACGGGCGGCTGTGGCAGGTCGTGAACAAGAACAACGCCAACCGGTACGCGGGCTATCAGAAGCGCACCACCCGGCCCATCCCGGTGGTCGCGCTGACGCCCCGCTAGAGCAGCTGCTCGGCGAGCAGCCGTAGCGTCGTCTCGCGAGCCGGGGCGGTGGCTGGATCGCAGCCCCGGTGCGCGGCGGCGACGGGGCTGACCATCACCTCGTCGACCCCGAAATGTGATGCCAGCCGCCGGATTTGGTCCGCGGCCTCCGCCGGGGCGCCGACGACGGCCCGCTCCATTCCCGCGGCGACGATGGCCTGCTGCGTCGCGGTGAGCTCGTTGTGCTCCGAGTCCTCGACCAGGTCCAGCGCACGTAGCGGCTCGCCGGTGCGCAGCCACGCCATCATCTGCAGGTTGGGGCGGATCAGCTGTTCGGCCTCGTCGCGCGTCTCGGCCACGCAGGCGTTGACGGTCATGAACGTGGTTGGCTTGTCGGCGAATTCGCTGGGCCGGAACTCTTCGCGATACGTGGCCAGTGCTTCCTCGGTGCCTTGGCCGGAGAAGTGATGGGCGAACACGTACGGCAGCCCCTTGGCTGCGGCGAGGTGCGCCGAATACATCGACGAGCCCAGCAGCCACAGTTTCGGCGGGCTCACCGCCGACGGGGTGGCCTTCAGGATGTAGTTCTTGTCCAACAGGTTTCGCCCCTCGAGGGACACCTTGACGCCGCCGGGGCTCATCAGCGCGACGACGTCGTCGAGGTACTCGGGAAAGCGGTGGATGTCCTCGTCGGTGCGTCCGGCCGGGCCGCGCAGCGCGATCGAGGTGACGGGGTCGGTCCCCGGTGCACGGCCGACACCGAGGTCGATGCGGCCCGGGGCCGCCGCCTCCAGGAGCGCGAACTGCTCGGCAACCGCCAACGGCGCGTGGTTGGGCAGCATCACGCCGCCCGAGCCCAGCCGGATTCGCGCGGTCTGCGCGGCCAGGTAGCCCAGGACGACGGGCGGACTGGTCGCGGCGACCGCGGGCATGTTGTGGTGCTCGGCCACCCAATAGCGCGTGTAGCCCAGCTCATCGGCGACCTTGGCGAGGCGCACGGTGGCGGCGAAGGCGTCGACGGTGGACTGGTCGCTACGGACCGGGACGAGATCGAGGACAGACAACTGCACGATCTAATCCAACCCTTCCGGGCGGGATGCGATTCCCTTGGCCGTGATGAACACATCGTCCAGCATGGCCGGGGTGAGCCTGCCGGTGAAGGTGTTCTGCTGGCTCGGGTGGTAGCAGCCAAGGAGGCTCCGCCCGTCGGGAAGCGCCGCCAGCGCGCCGTGACCGAACTTCGGATACGGCCGCCCCGCTCCCGTCAACTCCAGCGCGGCCTTCCAGGCGAAGCCACCGAGTGCGACGACGACCCGGACGTCCTGGCCTGTCAACCGCCACTCCGCGCTCAGCCACGGCTCGCAGGTGAGACGTTCCTCCGGCGTCGGCGCGTTGTCCGGCGGCGCGCACCGGACCGCGGCGACCACCCGAATATCCTTGAGGGTCAATCCATCTGCCGCATCGATGCTCGCGGCGCTGCTGGCCAGGCCGACGCGGTGCAACGAAGCGAAGAGAAAGTCGCCCGACCGGTCACCCGTGAACACCCGGCCGGTCCGGTTGGCACCGTGCGCGGCCGGCGCCAAACCCAGCACCCAGATACGCGGCCGATCCACGCCGAGCCCCGGCGCCGGCCGGCCCCAGTACGGCTCACCGGCGTAGGCCTTGCGCTTGGCCACCGTCCGCATCGCGACGTCCTCACGCCACGTGACCAGGCGCGGGCACGCACGACACACCGAAACCTGAGCGTCGAGGTCAGCCACCTCGGTGCAGCGGCGGGCCCTGGCCCGAACCTGCGCCGCGGTACGGGCGACGGGGGTGCCGGCGTCAGCGGGATCCCCGGGCCAGCCCGAACCGGCCGGGACCGGGGACGGGAACAACACTCCGGTTCGGGGATGTGGCAGCACCCCAAGATTCTGCCCCTACGCGGCGCGGCTAAGCGGCGAAGCTGTCCAATTGCACGCCGTGGTACGTCGACCGCAGCCGTTCGTAGCGGTACCGGTTGTACGCCAACGGATCAAGGACGACGGCGCGTGGCAGATACCGCCAGGCCAGCTGCGACGCCTTCAGATACAGCGCATATTCCAGGCGCGTCACGGGTGTCGATCGAATGTCGAGCAATTCCCGCATCTTCGGGTGGGCGTGGCGCCGGCCAAGCACCTTCGGGACCCGCAACGCCATCGGTGTCACCACGTTCCACAGCGGCAGCAGGAGCACCCGCAGTTGCTTGGGGAGCGAGGCCGGCACGGGCAACGTGTCGAAGCTTTCGTCGGCATATTGCAGAAATGCGTTGTCCGCCAGGTGCTGTTCGGCGACGCGGTCGTAGTACGCCTCCATGTCAGCCAGGGTCTCGGGCAGTTTGGCCCGCGCGCTGGGCAGCTCAAGGTAGCTCAGCATCCAGCGGGTGGTCTGGTAGACGACTTCGCGTTCCGCCGCGTCGAGATCACGCCCACACACGGCGAGGTATCCCCGATAGAGGACATTCAATCCACTCACCGCGATCCACTTCCATAGGTCGGGGTCGAGCGCACTGAACCTGGTGTCGGCGAACTCGCCGTTGCCGGTGCCCTTCACCGCGGCGTGAAGGCGCTTGAGTTCCTCGGTGTCGAAGCGGCGGTCCGCCTCATCGCCGAACAACATCAACATGCCGTACGTCAGTGACCGGATGCCGCGGTCGGTGAAGTTCTCCTGGAACCGCCCTGAACGGTCGACCGCCGCGGCGACAGGACGGTACGCCACCTGGTCGAGGGCCAGCCGGCCGAAGAGTCCGAGGCTCAGCGGCGAGCCCAACCACCACCGGACGTCGGCCGCCAGCTCAGCATGCGGCTGACCGGGCTGCCATGGCTCGATTACCGCCGGGGCAGGTGCTGCCGTGCTGGTCATGAGCACATCCAATCTGTCATCAAGCGTTGATAGATAAGAGCAGGCAACCATCTGTCCACACCTGTGTCAAGATTGGTTTCGTGAGTGGGTCACGGCACTACGGCGGCCTCAGCGGCGCCGACCGCATCGCCGAGCGACGGCGTCGGTTCGTCGCCGCCGGACTCGAGCTGATGGGCACCAAGGGCATCCCCGCGACCACCCTGCGTGGCGTAGCAGAACAAGCCGGCCTCGCGGCCCGCTACTTCGCCGAGTCGTTTCCCACGATCGAAGACCTGCACATCGCGGTATTCAACGACATCGTGGCCGAACTGGAAGAGCACGGACTCGCCGCGATCGCCGATACCGACGGCGGTCCGCGCGCTCGCTCACGCGCGGCACTCGGGGCACTGGCCGATCTCTTGCTGACCGATGCGCGCAAGGGCCGCGTGGTCCTGATCGAGTCCGGCTCCTCACCCGTCCTCGGCCCACGCCGCCTCGCCGAGGCTCAGCGGTTCGCGGGCATCGTCGCCGGACTGAATGAATCCGGCTCCGAACTGCGACCACTCGATCTGCAGCTGGCGGCGCAGTTCGTCATCGGCGGGGTCGGTGAGACGCTCACCGCGGTCCTCGTCGGGGCGATCACCGTCGACCGGGACGATCTGATCGACATGCTGAACGACCTGTTGTTTGCCGCATTACGCGGAGTCCGCACAACTGCCGGTGCCGTCAGAACGGGATGACCGACTCGCTGTTGAGCTTCAGCCACACCCGGCGCACCCAGCGCCGCACCGGACCCGACGACAGGTGGGCGATCAGTTCACGGTCGTCGATCAGGTAGCCCCCAGGCACCCGCTGCCACAGACCCGCCATCCAAAGCTCCAGTGCGGCAACGGTTGTCACCGAACCTGACGCGATCAGATCGAGCGCTGCATCGGCCACGAAAGCCGGGCGGCGCGTGCGCACGCTATGGCTCACGGCGCGCACATGGAGCTCGATCGCGGTCGCAGACACATGCGCCCCGCGACGGCTGTCGCGCAGCGCCTCCATCTCGGCCAACAAGGCCTTGCTGTACACATTGCTGAGGATACCGGTAACACGGCCGTTACATGGGATTAATACCCACGGAATATGACGCGCTCCGTAGCTGGTCGGCAGGCGGCTCCTAGACTTGCCCCGTGCACACCGCGCTGCCGAGCCTTCTCGCCGACCTGCCCGCCGACGCCGTCGTCACCGATCCGGACATCGTCGCGTCCTACCGTCAGGACCGGGCACTGGATCCCGACGCCGGCACCCCCATCGCGGTCGTGCGGCCGCGCAGCACCGAAGAGGTGCAGACGGTCCTGCGGTGGGCCAACGAACACAAGATCGCGGTGGTGCCGCGCGGTGCCGGCACCAGCCTCTCCGGCGGCGCGACCGCGGTCGACGGCGGCATCGTGCTGACCACCGAACGGATGCGCGACATCGTCGTCGACACGGCGACCCGCACCGCCGTCGTGCAACCCGGTCTGCTCAACGCCGAGGTGAAGAAAGCCGTTGCCGCGCACGGGCTCTGGTACCCACCCGATCCGTCGTCGTTCGAAATCTGCAGCATCGGCGGCAACGTCGCCACCAACGCCGGTGGCCTGTGCTGCGTGAAATACGGCGTCACCACCGACTACGTGCTGGGCCTGCAGGTCGTCCTGGCCGACGGCACCGCGGTCCGGCTCGGCGGGCCGCGCCTGAAAGACGTTGCGGGACTGAGCCTCACCAAACTGTTCGTCGGCAGCGAGGGCACCCTCGGCATCGTCACCGAGGCGACACTGCGGCTGCTGCCGCCACAGCACCGCGGCTGCACCGTGGTGGCGAGCTTCGACTCGGTGCGCGCGGCGGCCGACGCCGTCGTGACCGTCACCGGCCGGATTCGCCCGTCGATGCTGGAGTTCATGGACGACGTCGCCATCAACGCGGTCGAGGACAAGCTCAAGATGGGCTTGGACCGCAAGGCCAAGGCCATGCTGGTGGCGGCCTCCGACGACCGTGGTCCGGCGGGCGTCGAGGACACCGAGTTCATGGCCCGCGTGTTCACCGAAGCCGGTGCGACAGAGGTGTTCTCGACCGATGACCCCGACGAGGGCGAGGCCTTCGTGGCCGCCCGGCGGTTCGCGATCCCGGCCGTGGAAGCCAAGGGCCCACTGCTCCTGGAGGACGTCGGTGTGCCACTCCCCGCGCTGGCGGACCTGGTCGACGGCGTGGGTGAGATCGCCCAAAGGCACGACCTGCTGATCTCGGTGATCGCCCATGCCGGGGACGGCAACACCCACCCGCTGATCGTGCACGACCCGAACGACGCCGAGAACACCCGGCGCGCCAACATCGCGTTCGGCGAGATCATGGACCTGGCCGTGTCGCTGGGCGGCACCATCACCGGTGAGCACGGCGTCGGGCGACTCAAGCGGCCCTGGCTGGCCGGCCAACTCGGCCCGGAGGTCATGGAACTGAACCGCCGGATCAAAGCGGCGCTGGATCCCGACAACATCCTGAATCCGGGCGCGGGAATCTGATGTGGGGCACGAACAGGCATTGACACATCAGGTCCACCGCCGTACACATAAGACATGACGGCGATTTTGTCTCACGAGACATCCGGCTCCCCCGTGGCGTTCCAGCTTGCCGATTCCGCCGGGTGGGTCGACCCCTGGCCGATGTACCGGTCCCTGCGCGACCACGATCCCGTCCACCACGTGGTGCCCGCCGACAATCCCGGCGCCGACTACTACGTGCTGTCCCGGCACGCCGACATCTGGACCGCGGCGCGCGACCACCAGACGTATTCCTCGGCAGAGGGCCTGACCGTCAACTACGGCGAACTGGAACTCATTGGCCTGCAGGACAACCCGCCAATGGTGATGACCGACCCGCCCGTGCACACCGAGTTCCGCAAGCTCGTGTCGCGCGGCTTCACGCCGCGCCAGGTCGAGGCCGTCGAGCCCAAGGTCCGCGAGTTCGTCGTGCAGCGGCTGGAGACGCTGAAGGCCGCCGGCGGCGGTGACATCGTGGCCGAGCTGTTCAAGCCGCTGCCGTCGATGGTCGTCGCGCACTACCTGGGTGTTCCCGAAGCAGACCGCGACCAGTTCGACGGCTGGACCGAGGCCATCGTCGCGGCCAACACCGCCGAGGGCGGCCTCGGCGGTGCGCTCGAGACGCTGGGCAGCGCGCTCGGCGACATGATGGGGTACTTCACCGGACTGATCGAGCGCCGCCGCAAGGAGCCCGAAGACGACACCGTGTCGCACCTGGTCGCCGCGGGCATCGGCGCCGACGGCGACATCACCGGCGTGCTGTCGATACTCGCGTTCACGTTCACCATGGTCACCGGCGGCAACGACACCACCACCGGCATGCTGGGCGGCTCAGTCCAACTGCTGCACCGGCACCCCGATCAACGCCGGCTGCTCGTCGAAAACCCGGACCTCATCACCGAATCCGTCGACGAACTGCTCCGGCTCACCTCACCGGTGCAGGGCCTGGCCCGCACCACCACCCGCGACGTCACCATCGGCGACACCACCATCCCCGCCGGCCGCAAGGCCCTGCTGCTCTACGGTTCGGGCAACCGCGACGAACGCCAATACGGCCCCAACGCAGGCGAATTGGACGTCACGCGCGCCCCGCGCAACATCCTTACGTTCAGCCACGGCGCGCACCACTGCCTGGGCGCGGCGGCCGCGCGGATGCAGTCCCGCGTCGCACTGACCGAACTGCTCTCCCGGATACCGGAATTCACCGTCGACGAGGACAACATCGAGTGGGCCGGCGGCAGCTACGTGCGCCGCCCGCTTTCGGTGCCGTTTACGATCGGCTGATGGCAAACGACTGGCTCGCCGGCCGACGCACCGAGGTCGCGGCCGAGGCCATCCTGGACGCAGCCGACCGCCTGTTCGCCGAGCAGGACGCCGCGACCGTCGGGATGCTCGAAATCGCCAGGGCGGCAGGCTGTTCCCGCGCCACGTTGTACCGGTACTACGAGAACCGCGACGTACTCCACCTGGCTTACGTGCACCGCGAGGCGTTCCGCGTGTTCGCTCACGTCGGCGAGCAGATCGCCGACATCACCGACCCGCGCACCCGACTGCTCGACGGTGTCGCGATCGCCCTGCGCAGTGTCCGAGAAAGTCCTGCCCTGTCATCGTGGTTCGTCGCGACCCAGCGGCCCATCGGTGGCGAGGTCGCGGCGCAGTCCGACGTCATCACCGGGCTGGTGGCAGCGTTCCTGTCCGCATCGTGGCCCGAGCTGGAGGTCGAGGCCGCGCACCGCCGGGCCAACTGGCTGGTCCGAATGCTGGTGTCGCTGTTGATGTTCCCCGGCGCCGACGAAGACGACGAACGCGCGATGATCGACGAATTCGTCGTGCCTCAGCTGGTTCCGGCCGACTAGGCCTCCCAGTACGCCCGCGCCTTGATCGACTTCTTCGGAATCTGGTAATCCTCGCGCAGCACCTTCACCACCGACCGGGTGGTCCGGTTGTCGCACGCCACCCAGCCGAAGTGGTCGGACGCGTCGAATGCCGAGGCACGCACCGTCTCGACCAGCGCCTCGCCGTTGTTCTTGCGGTCGACCCAGGTGACCGTCAGCCCCGGCGCGCCGGTGCCCACCTGGAGATCGCGGTCGTCGTCGTGGCCGGCCTCGAGATACACCTGGACAGGCGCCTCGCCGATGGCGTGCAGCAGCGAGTTGATCGCCGGCAGCGACGCGGCGTCGCCGACCAACACATAACCGGCCGGCGCGGGCTCGGGCAACTCGAAGCTGCTGCCGAGCAGCGTCACCTCGAGCGTGTCACCGGGCTTGGCGTCCTGGGCCCAGCGGGTGGCCAGGCCGTCATGCAGCGCGAAGTCGATGTCGGTGGTGCCGGCCGCCGGATCGGGGTTGACCAGCGTGTAACCGCGTTGGTGCGCCTTGTCGCCATCGGGGAACCAGCCCCGGACCCACATGGTCGGGTGCACCGGTCGCTCGTCCAACAGGGTCCCGGTGGTGAAGTGCAGCCGCAGGTAGTTCGGGGTGATCTGGGTGCGGCCGGTGACGGTCAGCTCGTAGTCGCCACCCCGCCACAGTTTGACCAGCGCGCCCTGGATTCCACGCGACGGCTTCGACTCGGTCATGTATCACCCTCCGATTGGACTCTTAGGGCAGCATAACCTAATTGATGGGGTTGGTTGATTGCCTGCGATCTGCGCTGGCCACAGCTATCTTCAAGCCGTGTTCGGCATCCTCCGGCCCTGCCGGCATCGGCTCGGTAAGGAACTCGCGGCGGTGTGGACCGCCCAGTTGTGCGGCCTGTGTCTCGCACTTCGCGACGACTACGGGCAGGGCGGCCGCGTGGCGACCAACTACGACGGACTGGTGGTGTCGGCGTTGGTGGAGGCGCAGTCCGCCGCCATGCCCGGACGCCGGGAAGCCGGCCGCTGCCCGTTGCGGGGCATGCGGAAGGCCGATGTCGCGATAGGCGAGTCGGTCCGGTTGGCGGCCGTGGTCTCACTGGTGCTCGCCGCGGCCCGGGTGCGCGACCACGTCGATGACGGTGACGGCGTGTTCGCCGCGGCCGGTGTCCGGCCCGCGGCCCTACGGATCGCCGACCGGTGGTCGCGTCAAGGTACTGAAGTCGGTACCGCGATGGGCTTCGACACCGGTGTGCTGATGGCTGCCATCGGGCGGCAGGCGTCACTGGAAGCCGCTGCGGCACCTGGTAGTTCACTGCTCGCGGTCACCGAACCCACCGAGACGTCCGTGGCCGCGGCGTTCGCCCACACCGCGGTGCTGGCCGGGCGGCCGGCGAACAGCCAACCGCTGCGCGAGGTCGGTCAGCTGTTCGGGCGCGTCGCGCACCTGCTCGACGCGGTCGAGGATCTGCACGACGACCGCGTGCACGGGAAGTGGAATCCGGTGGCCGCCACTGCAACCCCGATCGACGACGTCCGGACCATGTGCGACGACGCGGTGCTCGGCATCGAACTCGCCCTGGCCGACGTCGAATTCACCGACGGACGGTTGGTGCACCGGCTGCTGACGGGCGAGTTACGGCGGGCCGTGTCGCGGACGTTCAGCCACGCGGGCTACACGGCGACAGATGTGCCGCCCGACTCCGGCGCGCCGGTGGCGTCGTCCGGTGAGCTGCCGCTGGACGACGTCGTCGGAATCGAAACGGGCGAAGAGAATCCCGAGGAGAAGGCCCAGCGCAAGGCGGGCTGGTTCGACGGCTGCTTCGCGTGCGACTGCAGCGGCTGTTGCTGCGACTGCGATGGCTGCTGCGAGTGCGACGGCTGCTGTTGTGACGGCTGCTGCGACTGCTGCGACTGTTCCTAGTTCCGCACCCGCGTGAACCGGTGCAACAGCCACGACGCCGGAACGGTGAACAGCATCGTTAGCGTGAACAGCGCGAAGGTCGATCCCGTCCAGATGTGCTGGTGCATCACCTCGACCATCACCAGTTCCATGATGACCAGATGCACCAGGAAGATCTCGTACGAGATCTCACCGAGGAACACCATCAGCCTGCTCCCCAGCAGGCGCGCGTACCAGCCGCGGTTCCCCAGGCCCAGCGGCGCGACGACCAACGTGGCGATCGACGCGTAGAGCACCGCCTTCCACAGGCTCTCCCCCAGCGTCGCCGGCGACGTCGTCGGCGCGCCGGCGATGGGCGTGGACGCGATGAGATAGCAGACCAATGCCAGTGGGATGCACAGGAATCCGTAGGCCCGCACCCCCATCACGGACAGCACCGAGAGCAGCATGCCGCCGACGAACCAGATCAGGTAGGTGGGCAACCAGAGGCGGGCGCCGTCGGGCAGGAAATCGGTGGTGTGCACCAGCGTCAGCCATGCCAGGCTCGACGCGGCCAGTACCCCCAACGCGCCCAGCAGCCGGCCCGGCCGCCACTGCCGCCGGCACAGCAGCACCATCAGCAGGTAGGCCAACACCGGAAGGGCAACGTAGAAAGCAACTTCCACCGCCAGGCTCCACATCTGGGTGAGGCCCTGATGCAGCCAGGAGAACAGGTAGTTGTCGGTGTAAATCTGGGTCAGCGTGAGATTCCGCAACAGCCCCAGCCAGGTGTGCCCGGGGTTGGGGCCGGCCGTCCGGAAGTGATACAGCGCGTAGGCCGCCAACACCGTCACCACATACGCCGGCATGATCCGCCGTACCCGGTGCCAGGCGTAACGCCGCACCGACGGTGCGTCGTAGGGCTTTTCGGCGTCGGCCCGAGCCAGCGCCTTCACCCACGGGGTGAACAACAGGAACCCCGACAGCACGAAGAAGATCGGCACACCGATCTCCGCGCGTGAGTACATCAGCCCGACATAGGTCTGGGTGTACTTGCCGGTCGTGAAGGCCGCGTGGGTCAAGACCACCAGCAGTGCGGCGACAGCACGGACCCCGGTGAGCGAATCAACCCGGGTCACTTGTACTTACGCTTGCCCTCGCCTCGACCTTCGCCGTGTCCACCGCGCCGGTCGTCGTCACGACCCCGGCCCTTGTACGGTCCGCGGTCCTGACGGCCACCACGGTCGGAGTACGAACCCCGGTCGGGGCGCCCGCCACGATCCTCGTAACCACCCGAGCGCCCGCCCTTGTCCAGCTCCAGGTGGATCAGCTGGCCCGAAATACGGGTGTTCTCAAGCTTTTTGAGCGTGTCCTTGCTCAGCTTGGCGGGCAGCTCGACCAGCGAGTGGTCGACACGGATGCTGATGTGCCCGAAGTCGCTGCGGTTCAGGCCGCCCTCGTTGGCGATGGCGCCGACGATGGCGCCCGGAATCACCTTGTGCCGCTTGCCCACCGCGATGCGGTAGGTGGCCAGGTCGTCACGCGTCGAGCGCGGCTTGCGCTCGCGATCGCCACGATCCCCGCGGTCGTCGCGGTCCGGACGCTCGCGCCGCTTCTCCGGCGGCGGCTCCTTCATCAGGAACTCTTCGCCGCCCTGGGTCTGTACGGCGAGCGCCGCCGCGATCTCGGCCAGCGGCACGTTGTTGTCGCGCTCGTAGTCCTCGATCAGGCGGCGGAACAGCTCGATGCCCGGCGCGCTGAGCGAGTCGGTGATGGCGTCGCGGAACTTGGTCACGCGCTGCGCGTTGACATCGTCGACCGACGGCAGCTGGGACTCGATGAGCTTCTTGCGGGTGACGCGCTCGATCGAGTTGAGCAGGTGCCGCTCACGCGGCGTGACGAACAGCAGCGCGGTGCCCGAGCGACCCGCGCGACCGGTCCGGCCGATGCGGTGCACGTACGACTCGGGGTCGTGCGGGATGTCGTAGTTCAGGACGTGCGAGATGCGTTCGACATCGAGGCCGCGCGCCGCGACGTCGGTCGCGATCAGGATGTCGATCGAACCGTCCTTGAGCCCGTTGATGGTGCGCTCACGGACTGCCTGCGGAATGTCACCATTGATCGCGGCCGCGGAAAAGCCACGGGCCCTGAGCTTTTCGGCGACTTCCTCGGTGGCCTGCTTGGTGCGGACGAAGACGATCATCGCCTCGAACGGCTCGACCTCGAGCAGTCGCGTGATGGCGTCCATCTTGCGGGGGCCGGCCACCTGGATGTAACGCTGCGTGATGTTCTCGGCCGTCTGCGCCTTGGCCTTGATGGTCACTTCGACCGGGTCGTGCAGGTACCGGGCTGTGATCTTCTTGATGGCCGGCGGCATGGTCGCCGAGAACAGGGCGACCTGCTTGTACTCCGGGGTGTCAGCCAGGATGCGCTCGACGTCCTCCGCGAAGCCCATCTGCAGCATCTCGTCGGCCTCGTCGAGCACCAGGTAGTCCAGATGCGAGAGGTCCAGGCTGCCCTTCGACAGGTGGTCGATGACGCGGCCCGGGGTACCCACCACGACCTGCGCGCCGCGCTTGAGGCCGGCCAGCTGCGGTGTGTAGGACGAGCCGCCATAGATCGCCAGGACGTTGACGTTCAGGTGCGCGCCGTACTTGCCGAACGCCTCGGCCACCTGCAGGGCCAGCTCGCGCGTCGGCGCCAGCACCAGACACTGCGTGTTGCGGCTGGTCGGGTCGATCTTGGACAGCACCGGGACCGCGAACGCGGCGGTCTTGCCGGTACCGGTCTGGGCGAGGCCGACGACGTCGGAGCCGTTGAGGATCGCGGGAATGGTGGCCGCCTGGATGGGCGACGGTGATTCGTATCCGACATCGGTCAGTGCCCGCAGCACCTCCGGCCGGATATTCAGGTCGGCGAACGTGACCTCGGCGCCGGTGTCGGCGGAGGTTTCTGCAGCGGGATCAGCGGTGGTGGTGGGGCCGCCCGAATCCGGGTCGGCCTCGGGTGAAGACGTCGTCATTATGCAAGGAGTCTAGAGGGTTATCAGGCCAGGTACGCCCAGCATGGCTGACCGGACTCGCCCTGGTCCGCCTTATAGGGTGGCCGGGTGCGCTGCGCCGAACCGAAACTGATGACGATCGCGGTGGCCGCACTCGCGGCGGCAAGCCTGTCCGCCTGTGGGTCGGGCGACTCCACCGCCTCCAAGACCCCCGACCCGACCGCGCCGGCGGCCGCCACGAAATCCGCCGCGCCGACCGTCGTCGCAGGTCCGAAGACCACCGCCGCCCCGGCCGACCCCTGCGCCGTCAGCCTCACGGCGCCCGACATCGCCAAGGCGGTGTCCACGCTGCCGGCCGATCCCCGCAGCAAGCAGGGCTGGAGCCCCGAGCCGCTGGCCGGCAACTACAACCAGTGCGCGCCACTGTCGGTGGTGATTGTGAAAGCGAACACCAACGCCGAGCAGCCGAACACCCGCGCCGTGATGTTCCACCTGGGCCAGCTGATCCCCACGGGGGTGCCCGACACCTACGGATTCAACGGCATCGACCTGGCCCAGACCACCGGCGACACCGTCGCCCTGAGCTACACCAACCCGGGCACCGGGCTCAAGAGCATCGTGCGGTTCCACTGGAATGGCAACGGCGTCGAGCTGATCGGCAACACGCACTAGGTGCGCAGCACCTTCTCCATGGCCTTGCCCTTGGCCAACTCGTCGACCAGCTTGTCCAGGTAGCGGATTTTGCGCATCAGCGGGTCCTCGACATTCTCGACGCGGACGCCGCACACCAGGCCGGTGATCAGCGCGGCGTTCGGGTTCAGCGTCGCCGCGGCGAAGAAGTCCTCGAACGTCGTCTCCGCTTTCAGGTGTTCGGCCAGAGTGGCCTGGTCGAAGCCGGTCAGCCAGCAGATGACCTGGTCGAGTTCGGCGGTGGTGCGCCCCTTCTTCTCCACCTTGTTGACGTAGTGGGGATAGACCGACGCGACGCTCGTGGTGAAAATCCTGCTCACTCCAGCCAAGGTAACCCCGCTCTGTCGGCGGGCTGCCATATGGTGGCGACGTGTTCCTCAGTCCGACCGATCACGCTGCGCCGGTCATCTACAGCGCATCGGATCTCGCGGCGGCGGCGCGTTGCGAGTACGCGCTGCTGCGCCGGTTCGACGGGCTGCTGGGCTGGGGGCCGAAGGCCGTCGTGGACGACGACCTGCTGGCCCGCACCGCCGAGCTGGGTGACGCGCATGAGCAGCGGCATCTGGAGCAGCTGCGGGAGGCGTCCGGGGACAACGTCACGATGATCGGCCGGCCGCGGCCGTACACCGTGGCCGGGCTGATCGGCGCCGCCGAGGCCACCCGCGCCGCCGTCGACCGCCGTGCGCCGGTGATCTATCAGGCCGCGATGTTCGACGGCCGCTTCCTGGGTTTCGCCGACTTCCTGATCCTGGAGGACGGCCGCTACCGCCTACGGGACACGAAGCTGGCGCGTTCGGTGAAGGTCGAGGCGCTCCTGCAGTTGGCGGCCTACGCCGACGCCCTGGCACAGGCCGGCGTGCCGGTGGCGCCCGAGGTAGACCTGGTCCTCGGCGACGGCACCATCGCCAGTTATCCGGTGGCCGAACTGCTTCCGGTGTACCTGCCGCGGCGCGCGGCGCTGCAGCGGCTGCTCGACGAGCACCGGGCCGGCGAAGCGCCTGTGTCCTGGGAGACCCCGACGCTACGGGCCTGCCACCAATGCGAGGACTGCGAAGTCGAGGTCCGCGAGCGGGATGACCTGCTGCTGGTGGCCGGGATGCGGGTCAGCCAGCGGGCCCGGCTGCTCGATGCGGGGATCACCACCATGCACCAACTGGCCGAGCACAGCGGTGCGGTACCGGGCCTATCGTCGCGCATCGTGGCGAACCTCGTCGGCCAGGCACGGCTGCAGGTCGCTCCCCCGATCGACGACAAGCCGCAGTTCGAGGTCATCGACGCGCAGCCGCTCACCGGGCTGCCCGAACCCGACCGCGGCGACTTGTTCTTCGACTACGAGGGCGACCCGCTGTGGACCGAGAACGGCCGGGACTGGGGCCTGGAGTACCTGTGGGGCACCCTGACCGCGACCGGGGAATTCCACCCAATCTGGGCGCATGACCGCGCCAGTGAGCGCAAGGCGCTCGTCGACTTCCTCGCACTCGTACGCAGGCAACGCAAGCGCTACCCCAACATGCACATCTACCACTACGCGGCCTACGAGAAGAGCACGCTGCTGCGGCTGTCCGGGCGCTACGGCGTCGGCGAGGCCGAGGTGGACGAACTGCTGCGCAGCGGTGTGCTGGTCGACCTGCTGCCGTTGGTGCGCAAGAGCATTCGGGTCGGCACCGAGAGCTACAGCATCAAGTATCTGGAGCCGCTGTACATGGGCGGCGAGCTGCGTGTCGGCGAGGTCACCAAGGCCACCGACTCCATCACGCAGTACGCGCGCTACACCGAACTCGAGGCGGCCGGCGAACACGAGGAAGCCGCAACGGTTCTCAAGGAGATCGAGGACTACAACCACTACGACTGCCGCTCGACGCTGCGGCTGCGCGAGTGGCTGCTCGGGGTGGCGTGGGCCGCGGGCATCGCGCCACGCGCACAGGCCCGCGGCGGGTTGACGCAACCCGAGACCGCGGCACTGGCCGATGACGCGACGCAGCGCGCGCTGGCGAAGTACGCGGGCGACGGCACCGCGGCACGCTCGGACAAGCAGCAGGCCGTCGCCATGATCGCGGCCGCCCGCGGGTACCACCAGCGCGAGGAAAAGCCGTTCTGGTGGGAGCATTTCGACCGGATCAACAATCCGGTGGACGAATGGGCCGACTGCACAGACGTTTTCGTGGCCACGACCACCCCGCACATCGCCGTGGACTGGAACACCCCGCCCAAGGCCCGCAAGCCGCAACGCCAAGTGCTGCTGCGCGGTGAGATCGCCGCCGGCTCGGTCCCACCGGGCGCCGAGGTGTTCGCGCTTTACGAACCACCCTCTCCGCCAGGTCTTTCCGACGATCCCGACATGCGCGCCTCAGGTACCGCGAAGGTGCTGGACTGCAACGAGGACGGCACCGAGGTGCTGATCATGCACCGCACCGGCAAGGACGGCGACCAGTTCCCGCAGCTGCCCTTCGCCCTGACTCCGGGTCCGCCGCCGAACACCAAACCGCTGCGGAATTCGATCGAGACCACGGCTGCCGACGTCGCCGCCGGCCTGCCCTCGTTACCGCCGGATGCGGCGCTCGACATCCTGCTGCGGTCCGCCCCGCGCACGGTGTCCACGGGAGCACTCCCCCGCACCGGCGATGCGGCCCGGGATATCGTCGCCGCCCTGCGGGATTTGGACTCGTCGTACCTTGCGGTGCACGGGCCGCCGGGGACCGGCAAGACCTACACCGCCTCGAAGGTCATCGCCGACCTCGTCAGCCGCGACCACTGGCGCATCGGCGTGGTGGCGCAGTCGCACGCCGTCGTGGAGAACGTACTCAGCAGCGTGGTCAAGGCCGGGGTCGACGGCCGCGCGGTCGGCAAGAAGCGCGCCCCCGAGGACGCGCCGTTCACCGACGTGCCGGACAACCAGTACGCGCGCTTCATCGAGGACAGCAACGGCTGCGTCATCGGCGGCACCGCTTGGGATTTCGCCAACGACGGCCGGGTCCCGCGAGGCTGCCTGGACCTGCTCGTCATCGAGGAGGCCGGCCAGTTCAGCCTGGCCAACACCATCGCCGTCGCCCCGGCGGCGAGGAATCTGCTGCTGCTCGGTGACCCGCAGCAGCTGCCGCAGGTCAGCCAGGGCACCCACCCCGAGCCGGTCGACGAGTCGGCCCTGAGCTGGCTCGTCGAGGGCAGTCATACCCTGCCCGCCGAACGCGGCTATTTCCTCGACGTGTCGTACCGGATGCACCCTGCGGTGTGCGCCCCGGTGTCGGCGCTGTCCTACGACAACCGGCTACTGGCGGCCGAAAGCGTCAGCGGCGCACGGCGATTGACTGGTATCGAGCCAGGTGTGCACCTGATGACCGTCGAGCACGAGGGCAATGCGACCGACAGCCCCGAGGAGGCCGAGGCGATCGTCGCCGCCATCGGCGGCCTGGTGGGCAGGCAGTGGACCGACGAGGACGGCACGAAAACCCTTGGTCCCGAAGATGTCCTGATCGTGGCACCGTACAACGCGCAGGTGGTACTGCTGCGCGAGCGGATGGACGCGTCGGGCTACGGCGACGTCCAGGTGGGCACCGTCGACAAGTTCCAGGGCCGGCAGGCGCCCGTGGTGTTCGTCTCGATGACGGCGTCGTCCATCGCCGAAGTACCCCGCGGCATGGCGTTCCTGCTGAACCGCAACCGGCTCAACGTGGCGATCAGCCGCGCCAAATACGCCGCCTACGTGGTGCGTTCGACGTTCCTGACCGACTACCTGCCCTCGACCCCGGACGGGATGATCGAGCTCGGTGCGTTCTTGTCGGTGACCGGCGCGCAATGACACTGCTCACCCGGCTGGCCGCGATCGTCGGAGCGGGCCACGTCACCACCGATGCCGATGTGCTCGCCGGCCGGATCGTCGATCACACCGGCCGCTACCGCGGCCACGCGCAGGCGTTGGTCCGCCCGGGCAGCGACGAGGAGGTCGCGGCGGTGTTGAGGGCATGCCGCGATGCCGGCGCATACGTCACGGTGCAGGGCGGACGCACGTCGCTGGTGGCCGGCACCGTGCCCGAGCGCGACGACATCCTGCTGTCCACGGAACGGTTGTCGGCCATCGGCGCGGTGGACACCGAGGAATGCCGGGTCCGGGTCGGAGCCGGGGCGACCTGCGCCGCCGTGCAGCACGCCGCCGCGGCAGCGGGGCTGGTGTTCGGCGTCGACCTCGCGTCCCGCGATTCGGCGACCGTCGGCGGCATGGCGTCGACCAATGCGGGTGGCCTGCGCACCGTGCGCTACGGCAACATGCGCGAGCAGATTCTGGGTCTCGAGGTGGCGCTACCCGACGGCTCGCTGGTGCGCCGGCACAGCCAGGTGCGCAGCGACAACACCGGCTATGACCTGACCTCGCTGTTCGTCGGCGCCGAGGGCACGCTCGGGGTCATCACCGGACTCGATCTCCGGTTGTATCCGGCTCCGCCGCACCGGGTTACGGCGGTGGCGGGGTTCGACGATCTGGACGCGTTGATCACTACCGGCCGCCGATTCCGCGATACGGAAGGCATTGCCGCACTCGAGCTCATCGACGCACGCGGCAGCACGCTGACCGCAGAACATCTCGGCGTCGCCGCCCCGGTGGACGGTGCCTGGCAGCTGCTGATCGAGATGGCCGGCGACACCGATCAGACCGAGCTGCTGGCCTCGGCGCTGGAGGCTGCCGAGCTGGTCGGCGAGCCCGCAGTGGGCATGGACGTCAGCGCATCCCAGCGACTGTGGCAGGTGCGCGAATCGATCGGCGATGTGCTGGGCTGGTACGGTCCGCCACTGAAATTCGATGTGTCGCTGCCGCTTTCGAAGGTCCATGAGTTCACCGACCGCGCCGTCACCCTGGTGGCCGAGCACGCACCCGAGGCCATCCCCGTGCTGTTCGGCCACATCGGCGAGGGCAACCTGCATCTGAACCTGGTGCGCTGCAACGTCTCCGGCGAAACCGAACACGCCCTCTACACCGCGATGATGGCCCTGATCGCCGACTGCGGCGGCAACGTCAGCTCCGAACACGGTGTCGGCACCCGCAAGCGCGACTACCTGATCATGTCGCGCGCCGACGCCGACATCGCTGCCATGCGCACCGTGAAGGCGGCGTTCGACCCGACCGGGTACCTCAATCCCGCGGTGCTGTTCCGCTGATTCGCGGCCACATTGGCCGGTAGCGTCAATATGGTGCGCCGATACGCCCTGGTGGTTGCCCTCACGTTGCCCCTGCTCGCGATGACGTCGGCACCTGCCGGCCAGGCCACGCCGTCGTGCGCCGCTCCCGATCCGAGCCGCGCGCCCGCGGTCATCACCGGGTTCGACGGCTACGCCGCGGTGAACCTCTGCGACTACGCCGGGCCCAACCACTACGGCTGGTCGTCATACCGGTTCAAGGCCACCGGCGACGTGCACTGCGAGCTGTACGACGGACCGAACTCCTGGCAGTACTACTCCAGCATCACGTGCTGGGGGAAGCTGCCGGGCGTACCGGCGGGCGTGACGCAGGTGGAGGTCGCGGCCGGGGGCGTGGCGAGTTACGGCCAGGCGGATGTGAAGCAGAAGGAAACGCAGAACGGCGGCGCACCCGTCGACCCCGCCAGTTACCGGGAGCTGGCGCCCGGTCAGAAGATCGTCGTCCCCGGTGCCAAGGGATCCGTCGACGAGAACGACGAGGTGTGCGCGACCGCGGGCGACGGATCCCTCACCTGCGAGATCCAGAATCCCGGCGCGGCCTGGGGCCAGGACCGGAAGACCCACGGTTTCGTGCTGTCAGCGCAGGGCAGCCGGGTCTACTGAGCGCGGGCGGAGCTCGACAAGCATTCGCATTCTGCGCGTTGACCGTGTGTCTGTGCAGGCGGCTGATCGGACTTTCTCTGCGTCAGCTAAATCTCAACCACCTCAAGAGATTTGCTAGTCGCGTGCCCAGCGCACCGGCCCGTCGAATACACGCAGAGATACCTGATTTCAGTAGAGAGTCACTGGCAGTCGTCCCGACTGAAGCCAGGTACTTTCTCAGGAGGTCGGAGATCCCTGAGCTCAATCACGACCGCAGATTGCCATCGCGATTGAACTCACGCACCCTGCAGTCCACTGTGTAGCGGCAATCGCTTGAATCCGCGGTGTTCTACATACGTACATCGCACACTCGTGTGGATTGATGGCGATCCCGCGGCATGAGCGTGCGAAGAGATCACCGATTCAGCGATTTCGGTGATCTGACTGCACGAGCGGCGAACCCATCGTGACTCACATCGAGTGCAGGCCGTAGACGCCGGGATCGGTGGCCTCGTCGTCTTCGCGGTAGTGCCGGCCCCGGCGAGGCGGCGAAGTCGTATCAGCCACCACGACCTCCGGGCGACGCGGACTGTGCCAGTGGTCGACGCGCATCGCAATAGGTGAGGTGCGCGGCTCGTCGGGTTCGGCGGGTTCTTCGGACTCGTAGGGCGCGTAGTCCTCGTCGGGTTCTTCGGACTCGTAGGGCGCGTAGTCCTCGTCGAGCTCATCCGGCTCGGCGGGCACGTCGTGCCACTCCCACGGGTCGGATTCATCCACCGCGTCGAACGCCGCGCGATCGACGGTGTACTCGACGTACTCGTCGTCGTCGGGAAAGTAGTTGGGCTCGGCCTGTTCTGGAACCGAGGTCCGGGGCCGAACCAGCGGCGCGGCCGTCGCCTGACCGCGCAGGAACAGCGCGGCGACGACGCCGAACAACGCGACGAACGCCGGCAGCAGCAGCGACTGCGACATCGCCGCCGCAAACGGCTCGTGCAGGAACGGCGGCAGGGTCACCGGCGCGCTCTCGCCGGCGACAGGCCGGCCGCCCGTCGGCATCTCGGCGGTGATCCGGGACGTCATGTAGGCGGCCATGCCGGCGCTGCCGAGCACCGAACCGACCTGCCGCGTCGCGTTGTAGACGCCGGAGCCGGCGCCGGCCAGCCGCGGCGGCAGGTTGCGGGTGGCGGTCGCCGCCAGCGGCGACCAGATGAACGCCATGCCGATGCCCATGACGACGAACGGCAGCACCAGCTGCCACAGCGGGGTGTCCGGCGTCAGCCCGAACGACAACCACGTCAGGCCGATGGCCAGCGCGGAGAATCCTGACCCGACGATGGGTTGCGGCGGGTACCGGTCGATCAGCTTGCCGACCAGCGGTGCCAGCATCCCGGACACCACCGCCATGGGCGCGGTGAGCAGAGCCGACTCCGTCGCGCTCAGGCCGAGGACGGCCTGAGCGTGGAACATCACCGGCAGGATCATGGCGGTGACGCAGAAGCCGATGGTGGCCACGGCCACATTGGACAGGCAGAAGTCGTTGTCGTGGAACACCGTCAGCGGGATCAGCGGCTCGTCCGGGTTGACCGACTGCCAGTACACGAAGGCGGCCATGAAGCCCAGCCCGCCGACGATCACCAGCCAGATCCACCAGGCCCAGTCGTGCGTCTGCCCCTCCTGCAGACCGAACACGATGCCGAACATGCCGACACCCGACAGCACCACGCCGAGGACGTCGAACCGGTGCCGCTCGGTGGGCAGTTCCGGCACCAGCACCCAGGCCAGCGCCAGGCCGACGATGCCGATCGGCACGTTGACGAAGAAGATCCACTGCCAGCCGAGGTGGTCGACGAGCACGCCGCCGGCCAGCGGACCGACCAGCGTCGCCACCCCGGCCGTGGCGCCCCACACGCTCATGGCCGCGCCGCGGCGCTCGGGCGGGAAGATCCGGGTGATCGTGGACAGGGTCTGCGGCGTCAGCAGCGCCGCACCCAGGCCCTGCACGACGCGCGCGGCGATCAGCATCCCGATGCTGCCGGACAGGCCGCACCACAACGACGCCAGCGTGAACACCGCCAAGCCGGCCAGGTAGAGGTTGCGTGGCCCGAAGCGGTCACCGAGCCGTCCCGCGACGAGCAGCGGTACCGCATACGCCAGCAGGTAGGCGCTGGTCACCCAGATGACACCGTCGTAATCGGTGCCGAGCTTCTGCATGATGACGACGTTGGCGACAGCGACGATCGTGGAGTCCACCAGGATCATGAAGAAGCCGAACATCATGGCCCAGAGGGCGTTCCACGGTCTACTGACCTGCGCAGTGCTCACCGGCGAACCCCGGCGGAAATCAACATATGCATGCAGTGGGTATCAAGTTCGGGTGGCCGGCCGATGTGCCGGTCTCGACTTCGACGCTACGGACAGTCGCGGATCCGAACAAGTCAGCAGTTCGGCACTGTCCCCACCGACCTAATGCCGATGACGTTCGTGGCCCGACTCGCCCTTGTCCCCCACGACCAGCAGCGCGAACAGCGCGACCACCACACCCGTCGTCATCACGCCCGCGAGCGCCAACTCGCCGTTGCCCAGCGCGCCGACGAGTGGAGCCACCGCCGCGCCGAGCCCGAACTGGGCCGCACCGAGTGCGGCCGCCGCGGTACCGGCGGCGTCGGGGTGACGGGCCAGCGCGACGGCGGGTGTGTTCGGAATCACGAGACCCATCGCGGCCAGCATCGCCCAGACCGGGATCAGGAAACCCGCCAGCCCGCCCACATGGAACGCCGCCAGTGCGACGAACGCGAGGCCGAACACCGACGCGGCTACCAGCGCGACCAGCGCGATCTTCTGCGGCTCGAACCGGCGCAGCAGCACGACGTTGAACTGGGTGGAGCCGATGAGCGCGATGGCCCCGGCGGCGAACACCAGCGCGAAGGACTGCTGGTCGAGGCCGTACCGCCCCTGCAGGACGAAGGCGGCACCGGCGATGTACGCGAACAGGCCCGACATGCCGAGGGCACCGACGAGGACCAGCACGACGAAACGGATATCGCTGAGCACCTCGACGTACGTTCGCAGGATCGCCCGCAGTTGTAGCGGGCGCCGGTCGGTGACGGCGAGAGTCTCGGGCAGGGCCAGCACCGCCACCGCCAGGATCGCGCCGCCCAGTACGGCGAGTGCGGCGAACACCCAGTGCCACGAACCGCGCAGCAGCACTGCCGCGCCCAGCGACGGCGCCAACACCGGCGCCACGCCCAGGACCAGGATCAACCGCGACATCACGACAGCCGCGACCGACTCTTCGAACAGGTCACTCACGACGGCGACGGCCACTACGGAGGCCGCTGCGGCACCCACACCCTGCAGCGCGCGGGCGATGCCCAGCACCTCGATGTTCGGCGCGAACAGGCACAACAGCGAGGCCGCCATGTGCAGCAGGATGCCCGCGACCAGCGGCCGCCGACGGCCCAGCGCGTCCGACAGCGGGCCGACGATCAGCTGGCCGAGGGCCAGGCCGCCCAGTGTCCCCGTCAGCGTCAGCTGCGCGACCGACGACGACAACCCCAGCTCAGAGGCGATCCGGGGCAGCGCCGGCAGGTACATGTCGATGGTCAGTGGACCGAGTGCGACCAGCAGGCCGAGCACCACGATCATCCGGGTACGGCTCGGCGCCGGACGTACGTCCGGGGCCTCGGCGGGCACGCCACTATCGGTGGCGTCGCCTACCGCTGTCAGATCCACAAGGGGCGATGCTGCCATGAATATGGTTAGCAATGCATACCGGTTTTTCTTCCCGGCAAACCTGCAGCATTCAGATGTGATCACCGGCTCAGCCGGTGCTGGGCACTCAGATGGCGCGCCGATCGTTGACCACGCGTTAGCCTGAATTCCTGAGTACGGAGATGGAGAGGCCGGCCGATGAGTGCTCGCTCCAGCATGAAGGGGCAGTTGCCTGTGAAGCATGACGCCCACGCCGAGAACCCTGGCGCTGCCGCCAAGGCGCTCTCGCACATCCTCGAAGGCGGCGCCCGGGTGCAGGCGCCGGCCGTGGCCGCCTACGTGAACCGGTTGCGTGAGCACAACCCCGGTGCCACCCCGGCCGAGATCATCACCAAACTCGAGAAGCACTACCTGGCCGCGACCATGGCCAGCGGCGCCGCAGTCGGATCGGCCGCGGCCTTCCCCGGCATCGGCACTCTCGTCGCGATGTCGGCGGTCGCCGGCGAGACGGTGGTGTTCCTCGAAGCGACCGCGGTGTTCGCGCTGGCGGTGGCCGAGGTGCACGGCATCCCCGTCACCGAGCGGGAACGTCGTCGCGCGCTGGTGCTCGCCGTTCTCGTCGGCGACGAGGGCAAGCACGCCATCGGGGACCTGCTCGGCACCGGCCGCACCAGCGGCGCGTGGCTGGCCGACGGCGCCGCGACGGTACCGCTACCGGCTGTCTCGCAATTGAATTCGCGGCTGCTGAAGTTCTTCGTGAAGAAGTACACGCTCAAGCGCGGCGCCATCGCCTTCGGCAAGCTGCTGCCGGTCGGCGTCGGCGCGGTGATCGGCGGTGTCGGTAACCGGTTGATGAGCAAGAAGATCATCGAGAACGCCCGCGCGGCCTTCGGGCCTGCCCCCGCGCGGTGGCGGCAGACGCTGCTCGTGCTACCTGAGGCACGCGATAGCAAACTCTCGGCAGATTGATCCACCAATAGGTGGGCTTCCGCCGTCCAAGGAATCGACCGACGGGTTAGCCTTAGGCGGCACGCGGGCGGGCGACCGCCAACACAACAGATGGCGGGAACGCCGGGCTGAGGTCCAGCGCTCGTCGGACAGAAGGAAACGAGGCGAATAGCGGCCGTGAGCACATCACCTTCACCATTCGGTCAGAACGAGTGGCTGGTCGAAGAGATGTATCGCAAATTCCGTGAGGACCCGTCCTCGGTGGACCCGAGTTGGCACGACTTCCTTCGTGACTACAACCCCGAACCCATAACGGACACAACGGATTCCGTGGCCGCGGCAACCCCGGCCCCCGCCGCCGCACCCGCGGCCCCGGCGGCCCCGCAGGCCGCACCGGCCGCACCGGCTCCCGCCGCCGGGCCGGCCAAGGCCGCCCCCGCCAAGGCCGCCGCCGGACCCGCGCCCGCCGAGGACTCCGAGACGCAGACGCTGCGCGGCGCCGCGGCCGCCGTCGTCAAGAACATGAACGCGTCGCTGGACGTGCCGACCGCCACGAGCGTGCGCGCCATCCCCGCGAAGCTGATGATCGACAACCGCGTCGTCATCAACAACCACCTCAAGCGCACCCGCGGCGGCAAGATCAGCTTCACCCACCTGCTGGGCTACGCGATCGTCCAGGCGGTCAAGCAGTTCCCGAACATGAACCGGTACTTCGCCGAGGTCGACGGCAAGCCGACGGCCGTCACGCCGGCGCACACCAACCTCGGCCTGGCCATCGACCTGCAGAACAAGGACGGCTCGCGCCAGCTCGTCGTCGCGGCCATCAAGCGTTGCGAGACAATGCAATTCGGCCAGTTCATCGCCGCCTACGAGGACATCGTCCGGCGCGCCCGCGACGGCAAGCTGACCGCAGAGGACTTCAGCGGCGTCACCATCTCGCTGACCAACCCCGGCACCATCGGCACCGTGCACTCGGTGCCGCGCCTCATGCGCGGCCAGGGCGCGATCATCGGCGCCGGTGCCATGGAGTACCCGGCCGAGTTCCAGGGCGCGAGTGAAGAGCGCATCGCCGAGCTCGGCGTCGGCAAGCTCATCACGCTGACGTCGACCTACGACCACCGCATCATCCAGGGCGCCGAGTCCGGCGACTTCCTGCGCACCGTGCACCACCTGCTGCTCGACGACGCCTTCTTCGACGAGATCTTCCGCGAACTGGGCATCCCCTACGAACCGGTGCGCTGGCGGATCGACAACCCGGACTCGATCGCCCACAAGAACGCCCGCATCATCGAGCTGATCGCGGCCTACCGCAACCGCGGTCACCTGATGGCCGACATCGACCCGCTGCGCCTGGACAAGACCCGCTTCCGCAGCCACCCCGACCTCGACGTCAACACCCACGGCCTGACGCTGTGGGACCTGGACCGCGAGTTCAAGGTCGACGGCTTCGCCGGCAAGCAGTTCATGAAGCTGCGCGACGTGCTGTCGGTGCTGCGCGACGCCTACTGCCGCCACGTCGGTGTCGAGTACACCCACATCCTCGAACCCGAGCAGCAGAAGTGGCTGCAGGAGCGCGTCGAGGTCAAGCACGACAAGCTGGCCGTCGGCGAACAGAAGTACATCCTGTCCAAGCTCAACGCCGCCGAGGCCTTCGAGACCTTCCTGCACACCAAATACGTTGGGCAGAAGCGCTTCTCGCTGGAAGGCGCGGAGGCCGTCATCCCGATGATGGACGCCGCCATCGACCAGGCCGCCGAGCACGGGCTCGACGAAGTGGTCATCGGCATGCCGCACCGCGGCCGCCTCAACGTGCTGGCCAACATCGTCGGCAAGCCGTACGCCAAGATCTTCAGCGAGTTCGAGGGCAATCTGAACCCGGCGCTGGCGCACGGCTCCGGCGACGTGAAGTACCACCTCGGCGCCACCGGTCACTACCTGCAGATGTTCGGCGACAACGAGATCGACGTGTCGCTGGTGGCCAACCCCAGCCACCTCGAGGCCGTCGACCCGGTGCTCGAGGGCCTGGTCCGCGCCAAGCAAGACCTGCTGGTCGGTGACGAACACGACGACAGCGACGCGCACGGCCGCTTCTCGATCGTGCCGATGATGCTGCACGGCGACGCCGCGTTCGCCGGCCAGGGCGTGGTCGCCGAGACGCTCAACCTGGCGCTGCTCAAGGGCTACCGCACCGGCGGCACCATCCACATCATCGTGAACAACCAGATCGGGTTCACCACGGCGCCAACGGATTCGCGCTCCAGCGAATACTGCACCGACGTGGCCAAGATGATCGGCGCCCCGATCTTCCACGTCAACGGCGACGACCCCGAGGCGTGCGCCTGGGTGGCCCGCCTGGCCGTCGACTTCCGCGAGGCGTTCAAGAAGGACGTCGTCATCGACATGCTGTGCTACCGCCGCCGCGGCCACAACGAGGGCGACGACCCGTCGATGACGCAGCCGTACATGTACGACGTCATCGACACCAAGCGCGGCGTCCGCAAGACCTACACCGAAGCCCTCATCGGCCGTGGTGACATCTCCATCAAAGAGGCCGAGGACGCGCTGCGCGACTACCAGGGCCAGCTGGAGCGGGTGTTCAACGAGGTCCGCGAGCTCGAGAAGCACGAGATCGAGCCCAGCGAATCGGTGGAAACCGACCAGACCATCCCGCAACGCTTGTTCACCGCGGTCGACAAGTCGCTGCTGGCCCGCATCGGCGACGCGCACCTGGCGGTGCCGGAGGGCTTCAACGTGCACCCGCGCGTCAAGCCCGTGCTGGAGAAGCGCCGCGAGATGGCCTACGAGGGCAAGATCGACTGGGCCTTCGGTGAGCTGCTCGCCCTGGGCTCGATGGTCGCCGAGGGCCGGTTGATCCGGTTCTCCGGTCAGGACACCCAGCGCGGCACGTTCACGCAGCGGCACGCCGTCCTCATCGACCGCGTCACCGGCGAGGAGTTCACCCCGCTGCAGCTGCTGGCCACCAACACCGACGGCACCCCGACCGGCGGCAAGCTGCTGATCTACAACTCGGCACTGTCGGAGTTCGCGGCGGTCGGCTTCGAGTACGGCTACTCGGTGGGCAACCCCGACGCCATGGTGCTGTGGGAAGCCCAGTTCGGTGACTTCGTCAACGGCGCGCAGTCGATCATCGACGAGTTCATCAGCTCCGGTGAGGCCAAGTGGGGTCAGCTCTCCGACGTCGTGCTGCTGCTGCCGCACGGGCACGAGGGCCAGGGCCCGGACCACACGTCGGGCCGCATCGAGCGGTTCCTGCAGGTGTGCGCCGAAGGTTCGATGACGGTCGCCATGCCGTCGACCCCGGCCAACTATTTCCACCTGCTGCGCCGGCACGGCCTGGACGGCATCCACCGTCCGCTGATCGTCTTCACCCCGAAGTCCATGCTGCGCAACAAGGCCGCGGTCAGCGACGTCAAGGACTTCACCGAGATCAAGTTCCGCTCGGTGCTCGAGGAGCCGACCTACGAAGACGGCATCGGCGACCGGTCGAAGGTCACCCGGGTGCTGCTCACCAGCGGCAAGCTGTACTACGAGCTGGTGGCCCGCAAGGCCAAGGACAAGCGCGAGGACATCGCGATCATCCGCATCGAGCAGCTGTACCCGCTGCCCAAGCGCCGGCTCAACGCCACGCTGGACCAGTACCCGAACGTGCAGCAGTACTTCTGGGTGCAGGAAGAGCCGGCCAACCAGGGCGCGTGGCCGACGTTCGGCCTGAGCCTGCCCGAGCTGCTGCCGGAGAAGCTGCCCGGCATCAAGCGCATCTCGCGCCGGGCCATGAGCGCGCCGTCGTCGGGTAGCTCGAAGGTGCACGCCATCGAGCAGCAGGCCATCCTCGACGAGGCCTTCGCCCCCTAAACACCGGACGTGGGCTTGTGTGCGAACTTCTCGCGAAGTTTCGCACGCAAGCCCATTTTCGTGTGCGTGTGTGCGCGCTTGTGCGCCAAGGCGGCCCCCGCCACCGCAACACGATGTTCGTCGAATCCCGGCGGTGGGCCGGACAGTCCCAGCAGCGCCTGTAGCAGCGAGTCCTCGGCAGTGGCCAGGGCCCGACGGGTGATGTCGGACGGTTCAGCAGCCACCCGACCGGGCAAGCGGTCCAGTCCCGCAGCCCAGGGCCGAACCGCGTCGTCACCGACGCGTCCGGCAGCCGCCCTGATGGCGGCCAACTCGCGTGACAGCACGCTGGGCGCCGGGTAGGCGCCGTCGCGTTCCAGCATGATGGCGGGCACCTCGGTTCTGCGCGCAAGCTCGGCGAGCAATTCCAGGATCGGCTCGGCGACATCGGCGGTGTGGGTGTCGTGCCAGACGCCGTCGCGCAACGCTCCACCGGCGACGTGGACGTAGGCGATCCGATCCAGCGGCAACGTGTCGAGCGCAGCGAGCGGATCGGCGCCGAAGTTGACGGCCGACGTGTACAGGTTGGCCACGTCCAGCAGCAGGTGCGCGCCCGTGCGCTCGATGACCTCCCGCAGGAACTGTGCCTCGGTGAATTCGTCGTCGGGCCATGACACGACGGACGCCACGTGTTCGAGGGCCAGCGGGACGGGCAGCGCGTCCTGGGCGATCCGGACATTGGCCACGACGACGTCGAGTGCGGCCCGGCTGCGCGGCACGGGCAGGAGATGCCCGGCTTCGCGGTCGCCGGCGCGCACGAAAGCGATGTGCTCGCTGACCAACGGGGCCCCGAGGGCCACCGCACAGTCGCCGAGGTGCTTCAGCCGGGCGGATTCGGGCCGCTCCGCACCACCCAAGGAGAGCGAAATTCCTTGTGGCACAACGGGAATTCCGCGGCCGCGCACGGCAACCAACGACTCCGGGAGGGCGCCCGGCCGGATGCCCTCGGCGATCACCTCCATGAATTCGACACCGGGCAGTCGCTCGATGGTGAGGTCGATCTCGGGCCGCCAGCCGATGCCGACGGCCGGCCCGAGTGCGCCGGCGGTCATCCGCCGCACCCGCCGCAGCCGCCACAGCCACCGCCGCCGCAACCCCCTCCGCCACAGCTGCTGCCGCTGCCACAACCGCCTCCGCTGCCGACACCGGCACTGCCGATCAGCGACGTGCGCAGATCGTCGTCTGTCAGCGCGGCGAAACCGAGCAGCGCGACGCCGACCACCTGCGCCTGCCGTAGCGCGTCGGCCCGCCGGGTCTCCGTCGCAGGATCGTTCAGGCCCACGCCGGACTCGTACCGGTTCTTCATGCCTTCGAGCGCGAGTTTCCCCGAGTCGGACGGTCGGTGCGCCGCGTCGGCGAGAAATGCGCGTACCAGGACGAGCGTCGACAGACCGGTGGCCACCAGGAAAACCGTCAGCAGGATGACCCTGTGGTGCAACTCGATGCCGTTGATCAAGCGGAGGAGGCCGACCACCCATACCGCGCACGGCAGCAGCGCGCAGGCGCGCAACACGGTGGTCGAACCGTCGTCGAGAAGCAGACCCCGGCCGCGCAGCCGATCACCGATCGCCACGATGTGCGGGTGCTTGCGCAGCCGCCGCATCGCGCTCCGCCGGCGGCGCGTCGTGGACACACCGGCGGCGACGGCAGCATCGACGTCGTCGAGCGGTTCGACGTCGGCGGGAACGGTGAGCGCACCGCTGCGGGAAACCAGAAGCCGGTCGCTCAAGGCCAGGTTTGCGATCGCGGCGCTGACTGTACGTCCCGAGCCGCCCGCCAGGTACGCGGTCTCGTAGGGATCGAGCAGCGGCCGCGGGTTCTCGGGATCGCTTTCCGTGTGGGTCAACACGGCCCGGAAGCCGTACATCAGCGCGAGCGCAAGTAGGTAGGTGACGAAATAGACGCCCAGAAACTGTGGTCCGGTCAGGCTCCATGATGCTGTCATCGGAATCAACTCCTTGCCGTCGGGTCGAAGAAGCGGAGCAGTGCAGCGAGCGTCTCCATAACGGCGGCGAGAAGCGACAAAATGCGCTCACGGCGGCCGTTTCCTTGCATGATTCACAGGTTGGGAGCGGTTTGGTACCGTTGAGTACCGCCGCTCCTGCGGCACCACCCGGTGCTATCCGACACCGGCGGTACCGGCTACTGTCGCTAACAGCAGCGCATCGACCACAAGGGAGTGTTCATGGAGGGCTTCGCCGGGAAAGTCTGTGTCGTCACCGGAGCCGGATCGGGTATCGGTCAGGCCCTCGCCATCGAGCTCGCCCGCTCGGGCGCCAAGCTGGCGATCAGTGACGTCAACACCGAGGGCCTCGCCGAGACCGAAGAGCGGATCAAGGCCATCGGCGCCCCCGTCAAGGCCGACCGCCTCAACGTCACCGAGCGCGAGGCCTTCGCCCTCTACGCCGACGCCGTCGCCGAGCACTTCGGCAAGGTCAACCAGATCTACAACAACGCCGGCATCGCCTTCACCGGCGACATCGAGGTCAGCCAGTTCAAGGACATCGAGCGGGTCATGGACGTCAACTTCTGGGGCGTCGTCAACGGCACCAAGGAATTCCTGCCGCACCTGATCGCCTCGGGCGACGGGCACGTCGTCAACGTCTCCAGCGTCTTCGGCCTGTTCGCCGTCCCCGGCCAGGCCGCCTACAACGCCTCCAAGTTCGCCGTCCGCGGCTTCACCGAGGCGCTGCGCCAGGAGATGAAGCTCGCCGGCCACCCCGTCAAGGTCACCACGGTCCACCCCGGTGGCGTGAAGACCGGTATCGCCCGCAACTCCACCGCGGTCGAAGGCATCGACCCGAAGGAGCTGGCCAAGACCTTCGACGCGAAGCTGGCCAAGACCACCCCCGAGCGCGCCGCCAAGATCATCCTGGAGGCGGTCCGCAAGGGCCACGCCCGCGTGCTCGTCGGACCGGACGCCAAGCTGCTGGACCTGATCATCCGGGCCACCGGCTCGGGCGCGTACCAGGATCTGTTCTCCCGCGTCACGTCCCGCGTGATGCCGTCGCGCTCGCACTGACACCCACCACCCAACGCAAAGGAGCGGTCATGGAGGGATTCGCCGGCAAGGTCTGCGTGATCACCGGAGCCGGGTCGGGTATCGGCCAGGCGCTGGCCATTGAACTGGCGCGCTCGGGTGCGTCGCTGGCGATCAGCGACATCGACACCGAGGGCCTGGCCAAGACCGAGGAACAGGTCAAGGCCATCGGCGCCGAAGTGAAAGCCGACCGGCTGAACGTCGCCGAGCGGGAGGCCTTCGAGCTGTATGCCGACGACGTGGTCAAGCACTTCGGCAAGGTCAACCAGGTCTACAACAACGCCGGCATCGCGTTCACCGGTGATCTCGAGGTCAGCCAGTTCAAGGACATCGAGCGGGTCATGGACGTCGACTTCTGGGGCGTCGTCAACGGCACCAAGGTCTTCCTGCCGCACCTGATCGCCTCGGGCGACGGGCACGTCGTCAACGTCTCCAGCATCTTCGGCCTGTTCGCGGTGCCCAGCCAATCCGCTTACAACGCAGCCAAATTCGCCGTCCGCGGCTTCACCGAGGCGCTGCGGCAGGAAATGAAGCTGGCGGGCCATCCGGTGAAGGTCACCACGGTGCACCCGGGCGGCATCAAGACCAACATCGTGCGCAACTCGACCGCGGCCGCCGACATCGACTCCGCGGGCCTGAACAAGCTGTTCGACAGGGGCGCCCTGACCACCCCGGAACGGGCCGCCCAGATCATTCTCGAAGCGGTCCGTAAGGGCCATGCCCGCGTGCTGGTCGGGCCGGACGCCAAGATCGTCGACGTGATCGTCCGCATCACCGGGTCGGGCGCCTACCAGGGGCTGTTCGCGGCGATCGCGGGACGGGTCCTGCCCAGGCTCGGTTGAGTCTCCCGGGCATAGTCGTTTGGCGGTTGGCCCTACCCTCGGGCGCCGAGATGCGAGGCGGCCGGAGGTCGGGTTGAAGTTGTTCACCAACAGCGGCGGGGCGAAAAGTCCCTGAGTGCAACCGGGGCGACGATCCGCGAGTTCTTATTGAACCCAGGGACGATTCGCAGCGCGGAACGGTGCGTGGCTTCAATCAGGACGACTACTGATCCCCCGGGATTGAAACCACGCACTTCTCACCAGGTTTACGCACCGCTCGTGAGCGCCGTTGCGTGTGGATCACCGGCGATCACCGCGGGTTGCCAGCTCGGCTAGTGGTCCAGCGGGTGCTGGGCCAGCCACGCACCCGCCACCGCGGCCGGATCGGCCCCCTTGTCGACCTGACCGATCATGTCGGTCAGCGTCGCGGTGTCCAGTTCACCGGCAATTCCGTTGAGCGCCAACACCTGCTGCTCAGCGAGAACGTTGCGCCGATACAGCGGCACCACGTTCTCGGCGCGGATCAGTGCGGTCCGGTCGGTCAGCACCGTCACGCCGGACGGCGCGGCCGGCGCCGCGGTCGAGGTCCACGCCACGGTCACCGCACCCGCCTTGAGTGCGTCGAAAAGGCTTGCGGTGTCCTTGAATTCACGAGCGGCCGGCAGGACGCAGTCGCCCACGCGAGCCGGGTGCGCGTCCCCCGTCACCACTCCGACCGAGAGTCCGGCGCAATGGCCCGGCAGCGCCGCGACATCCTTTGCGCCCCAACGGTCCGCGGTGGCCGCGGCGACCGCCGCAGCCGGCTTGTCCTGCGCCGACGCGGTGTAATCGGCGGCGGCGACGCCTTCGGGCAGCGCCGAGATCATCGACCGGTACACCTGTTCGTCGGCCCGTGCCGTGGCGTGTGGGACGAACCTGGCGAGCAGTTCGCCGGTCAGCCCCGGCGCCACCGTCACATCGGCGGAGTCCAGGGCCGCAACAGGATCCGGGACCAGGTGCACCCGGGTCGGGATACCGAAATATCCCAGTGCGGCCGAGTACAGATGAGCGAGCAGTTTCGACTCGCTGGTCGGCGCGGCGCCGACGGTCACCGCCGGCGGCCCCGGCACGGATTGCCCGCTGCTGCAGCCCGCCGTCGCCGCGGTGAGCAGTGCGGCCAGCGCCACACCGCCCGCCGCGACCCGGCGGCTCATGGTGCTCAGGCTTGCGACGCGGCGGCCACCGCGGCCGCCACGGCCGGACCCACGCGCGGGTCGAGCGCGCTGGGCACGATGTAGTCGACCGACAGATCATCACCCACGACCGAGAAGATGGCTTCTGCGGCAGCCACTTTCATGGCCTCGGTGATCCGGCGGGCACCGGCGTCCAGGGCGCCGCGGAACACGCCGGGGAACGCCAGCACGTTGTTGATCTGGTTCGGGAAGTCGCTGCGGCCGGTCGCCACGACGGCGGCGTACTTGCGGGCGACGTCCGGGTGGATCTCCGGGTCCGGGTTCGACAGGGCGAACACGATGGCGTTGGGCGCCATCTCGGCGATGAATTCCTCGGGCACCAGGCCGGCCGAGACGCCCAGGAAGACGTCGGCGCCGTCGAGCGCCTCGGCGATGCCGCCGGTCACGCCACGCGGGTTGGTGCGGCCGGCGAGCTCGGCCTTGAAGGAGTTCAGGTCGTCACGACCGGAGTGCACGACGCCCTTGCTGTCGAGGACGATGATGTCGCGAATGCCGCTGGCCAGCATGATGTTGGTGCAGGCCACACCGGCCGCACCGGCACCAGACACCACGACCTTGAGGTTGTGCATGTCGCGCTCGAGCACCTTGGTGGCGCCCAGCAGCGCGGCGAGCACCACGATGGCGGTGCCGTGCTGGTCGTCATGCATGACGGGGCAGTCCAGCGCCTCGATGACGCGGCGCTCGATCTCGAAACATCGCGGCGCGGAGATGTCCTCCAGGTTGACGGCGCCGAACGTCGGACGCAGCCGGATCAGGGTCTCGACGATCTCGTCGGGGTCCTTGGTGTCCAGCACGATCGGGATGGAGTCGAGGCCGCCGAAGGTCTTGAACAGGGCGCTCTTGCCCTCCATGACCGGCAGGGAGGCCGCCGGGCCGATGTCACCGAGGCCCAGCACCGCGCTGCCGTCGCTCACGACGGCGACCAGACGGTTGGCCCAGGTGTACTTCTTCGCCAGGGTCGCATCGGCCGCGATGGCACGGCTGACCTGCGCGACGCCCGGGGTATAGGCGATCGACAACGCGCGCTGGGTATCCAGCGGCTCGTTGAGGGCTACGGAGAGCTTGCCCCCTTCGTGGGCGGCGAAAATCTCCGCATCATCGATGACCACCTGGGGTGTGCGCACAGCACCTGACTTATCTGACACCGCGTCAGGCTACTTCACTCAATTGTTACTCGCCGGTTCCGCGTAGCATTTGCGACTGGTCTACTGATCCGAGAAGTCCGCCCCACGGGAGGTCAGCCGCATGCCCTCGTTCCGCGCACTCCAACCATCGAACTTCCGCCCGGTCCCGAAAAAGGCGCCTGCCGGGCTCGATGCCAGCTCCATCCACGTGCCGGTCACCCGCGCCACCGTCGACTGCGGCGTCTACTCCATGGGCGCGCGGCTACCCGGCAAATACACCCACGGCGCAGCCGTCTCCAAGGTGCGCGAACTGCGCGCGGCCGGCGCGGAGGCCTTCGTGTGGATCGGGCTCCACGAGCCCGACCAGCACCAGATGCAAGCCGTCGCCGACGTCTTCGGGCTGCACGAACTGGCCGTCGAGGACGCGGTCTGCGCCCATCAGCGGCCCAAGCTGGAGCGGTACGACCAGACCCTGTTCCTGGTGCTCAAGACGGTCAGCTACATCGAGCACGAGTCCGTGGCCAATGCCCGGGAGATCGTCGAGACGGGCGAGATCATGGTGTTCGTCGGCCCCGAGTTCGTGGTCACGGTCCGGCACGGTGAACACAGCGGACTGGCCGGCGTGCGGCACCGACTGGACGAGTCCCCCACCATCCTGACGCTGGGCCCCTACGCGGTGATGCACGCCATCGCCGACCATGTGGTGGACAGCTATCTCGATGTCACCGCGCTGGTCGAGACCGACATCGACGCCATCGAGCAAGCCGTGTTCTCGCCGCACACCCAGACCGACATCGAGAGCATCTACCTGCTCAAGCGCGAAGTCGTCGAGCTGCGGCACTCGGTGAACCCCCTGACGATGGCACTGCAGCGGCTGCTGTCCGACCACCACGACCTGATCTCGAAGGAAGTCCGCCGCTACATCCGCGACGTCCACGACCACAACAGTCAGGCCGCCGACCAGATCACCGGCTTCGACGACATGCTGAGCTCGCTGGTGCAGGCCGCGCTCGGCAAGGTCGGCATGGAACAGAACGCGGACATGCGCAAGATCTCGGCGTGGGTCGCCATTGCCGCGATGCCCACGATGATCGCCGGCATCTACGGCATGAACTTCGACAACATGCCCGAACTGCATTGGCATTACGGCTATTTCGCCGTCCTGACGGTGATGGTGCTGGTGTGCACGGGCCTGTACCGGACCTTCCGCCACAACCACTGGCTGTAATCATGGCGAACGCGTGGCAACGCGCGAGTGAACGGCATCTTTCGTAAAACGCGTCGCGGGATGCCGCAGGCCAGTCATGATTTCGAGATGAAGCTCGGAACCAAATCCCTTGCGGTGGCGGTTGCCATCGCAAGTGCTGCGCTTGCCGGCGTCGCCGCGCCGGCCGCCCACGCCAATGGCGCGGACGCCGTGATCAGAGACCTCGAGGCCGAGGGCTACACCGTCAGGATCAACTGGCTCAACGGCAACAAGCCGGTGCTCCTGCCCCGCTGCACCGTGGTCCGGGTCAACAACCCGTCCTCCGACGAACCCGCCGAGGGTGACGTCGTGTGGGCTGACGTCGCCTGCCCCAACAACACCTCGTAGCGGTCAGCTGGGCTCGGCGGCCCGGCGCCGCTGATCGAGGACGTCGACACCGTCCTGCCGCCAGGCGTCACGCATGGCGTCCGCACCCTTGAGCCGCACCCAGGCGGCCTCGGTGGCGGTGATGGGTGTGGCACTCAGGATCCGCACCGGCTGATACGGCTCGGGCAGCTCGACGTCGCCGATCTCGCTGGCGCCCAACAGGAATGCGGTGAAGGCCGCGCCCTGCCAGACCGGCTGCTGGAGATCGATCAGCGCATCCGGTTCCAGGATCAGGCCTTCGACGGCCGGCGCCGATGCCAGCACCGCGATCGAGCGGGCCAGTGCCGTCGGCGTCGGGCCACGCAGGGACAGCACCGCCTCCGCCCGCGGGCCGCTGACCCCGTCGGCCACCATGTCCATCGGGTCGGTCATGGGGTAGCGCGAACAGCCCAGCGACGCATAGTGATACACATCGCCGTCGGTCGGCCCGTAACGCAGCACCTCGATGGGGTCGGCGCCGAGGAAGGTGACGCTGGCGCCGACCGGCTCGGCGGTGCTGCCACGCTCGGCGAAATGCGTTGTCAGACGGGCGCGCACCGCGCTGAGAACGTCGGTCACTGCGCCAATGACAGGTTGCGACCCGTCGCCGGGTCGAACAGCGTCAGTTTGGACGTGTCCAGGGCCAGCTCGACCCGACTGCCCGCCGTCGCGGACGACTTGGCCGAAACCCGTGCCACGTAAGTGCTTTCGCTCGATCCGGCGTCCGCGGTGTCGTCGGCCAGCTGATCCAGCTGCGCCGCCTGGGCGCCGGCTCCTTCGAGCCGGAAGTGCACGTACTTGTCCGCGCCGAGCGATTCCACCAGCTCGGCGTCGACCTCGAAGGTCAGCGACTGGATGCGCGCGTAGGCGTCGATCACCGAGGCGTCGTCGAACTGCTCAGGACGCACGCCCGCGATCAGGTCGGCCGACGGTCGCTGCTGGTCCAGCGCCGCGCGGGCCTCGTCGCTCAAGGTGACCTCACCGAACGGCAGCTGCACCCCGACGTCGGTCCGCGTGGCCGGGAAGAAGTTCATCGACGGGGAGCCGATGAAGCCCGCGACGAACAGGTTCGCCGGCTCGTTGTACAGCTCGTCGGGGGTGCCGACCTGTTGTGCGACACCGCCGCTCATCACCACGACGCGGTCCCCCAGCGTCATCGCCTCGGTCTGGTCGTGCGTGACGTAGACGGTGGTGGTGCCGAGGCGGGCCTGCAGCCGGGCGATCTCGGTGCGCATCTGCACCCGCAGCTTGGCGTCCAGGTTGGACAGCGGCTCGTCCATCAGGAAGGCCTTGGGACTGCGCACGATGGCGCGTCCCATCGCCACGCGCTGACGCTGGCCACCGGACAGCTGGGCGGGCTTGCGGTCCAGAAGTGCGGTCAGGTCAAGGATTTTCGCGGTCTCCTCGACCTTGGCCGCGATCTCGGCCTTCGGCATCTTCGCGAGGGTGAGCGGGAACGCGATGTTCTGCCGCACCGTCATGTGCGGGTAGAGCGCATAGGACTGGAACACCATCGCGATGTCCCGGTCGCGGGGCTCCTTCTCGTTGACCCGCTCGCCACCGATGCGCAGTTCGCCGGAGCTGATGTCCTCCAGGCCGGCAATCATGTTGAGAGTGGTGGATTTTCCGCACCCCGACGGCCCGACCAGGATCAGGAACTCACCGTCGGCGATGGTGAGCGACAGGTCCTGCACGGCCGTGGCGCCGCCGTCGTAACTCTTGGTGACGTTCTCCAGAACGATTTCGGCCATGAACTACCCCTTCACCGCACCGGACGTCAGGCCCGCGACGATCCGTCGTTGGAAGATGAGAACAAAGATGATGATGGGCACCGTGATGACCATCGCCCCGGCGGCGATGGAACCGGTCGGCTCCTCGAATTGCGAACTGCCCGTGAAGTTCGCGATCGCCACCGGCGCGGTGATGGCGCGCTGGGTGGCGGTCAGCGACAACGCCAGCAGCAGGTCGTTCCAGGCGAAGATGAACACCAGGATCGCTGCCGTGACGATGCCGGGCGCGGCGAGTGGTGCGATGACCTTCCGGAAGGCCTGCCCCGGCGTGGCACCGTCCATCTTGGCGGCCTTCTCCAAATCCCAGGGGATTTCCCGGAAGAACGCCGACAGGGTGTAGATCGCCAGCGGCAACGCGAAGGTGATGTACGGCAGGATCAGACCCGGCCAGGTATCGAAGAGCCCGACGGTGCGCTCGATGTTGAACAACGGAGTCACCAGCGAGATCTGCGGAAACATCGCGATCAGCAACGACAGGCCGACCAACAGCCGCTTGCCCGGAAAGTCCAGCCGCGCCACGGCGTAGGCCGCCATGCCACCGATCGTCACCGCGATGGCGGTGGTGATCAGCCCGATGCCGATCGAGTTGATCAGTGCCGAGCCGAAGCCGCCGCCGGTGAAGATGCCCTTGTAGTTGTCGAACGTGACCTGACGCGGAATCAGGTTGCCGTCCTTGACCGTTGACGTCGGCTTGAGGGACAGCGAGAAGATCCACAGCACCGGCAGCAGCGCGTAGACCACCACCAGGACGTTGACCACGCCCCAGCCGGCGAGCTGGCCACCACGTGTCTGATCGCTCATGTCACCGCACCTCGGCTTCCGCACCGGGCGCCGCGGCACCGAAGATCTTGATGTAGATGAACGCGATGATCGCGACGGTCGCGAAGATCAGGACGCTGATCGCCGATCCCAGGCCGATGTTGAACGCCTTGAACAGGTTGTCGTAACCCAGGATCGACACCGAGCCGGTGTTGTTGGTGCCGCCGGTGAGCACGTAGATGTTGTCGAAGATGCGGAACGCATCGAGCGTGCGGAACAGCAGCGCCACCAGGATCGCCGGCTTCATCAGCGGCAGCGTGACTTTCGCGAACCGCTGCCAGCGGCCCGCGCCGTCCATCTGGGCGGCGTCGAGCAGTTCCCGCGGCACCAGCACCAGCCCCGCCAACAGCAGCAGCGACATGAACGGCGTCGTCTTCCACACCTCGGCGAGCACCACGATGGCCAGCGACGGCAGCTGTTCGGTCAGCGGCGCGCTGCCCGTGGGCAGCAGATTCGCGAGGTAGCCGGTGCCCGGCGTCCACGCGTAATACCAACTGTAGGAAGCGGCCACGGTCACGATGCCGTACGGGATCAGGATGGCGGTGCGCACCACCGAGCTGCCGAAGACGGTCCGGTGCATCACCACCGCCAGCGTCATGCCGAGCACGAACTCGATGGCCACCGACACCACCGTGATACCGAGCGTGACCACGAAGGCCGTCCACCAGTAGTGGTCGGTGAGGATCGTCGCGTAGTTGTCCAGACCCACGAACCGGGTCTCCGCCGGCGCGGCGAGGTTGTCCCGGTGCAGGCTCAGCCACACCGCGTAGGCGACGGGATACGCGGCCACCGCCAGCATCACCAGCACGGCGGGCGCGATCAGCGCATAGGCGAGGCGCCTGTCGGCGGTTCCACGGCTCACGGGATCAGCCCCTTGCCGTCGATCGCCTGTTGCACCTCGGAGGCCAGCTTGTCGGCGGTGCGCTGCGGGTCGATCTTGGTGATCGGGGCCAGCGTCGCCGAAATCCGCGTCGACACCGCCTGATACTGCGGCGTGGCCGGCCGCACCGCGGCATCCGCGAGCTGGCGACGGATCACCGCGTACTGCGGATACTTGGCCTGGAACTTGGGATCGTCGTACAGCGACGCGCGCACCGCGGGCAGCCCGCCCTCCACCGACGTGAACTCCTGATTGGCCGCGCTGCGCATGCACCGGATGGCCTCGAAGGCCTCGGCCTTGTGCGTACTGTCCTTGCCCACAGCCAGATTCAGCCCACCGATGGTGACCTTGGCCGGCACCCCGGGCTGCACCCCCGGGTAATCCGCGAAGCCGAACACCTTCTTGCTCTCGTCGTAGGCCGTCGTGAACTGCGCATCGTCGGGCGCGAAGGTACCGACGTCGTTGATGGCGCTCTTGAGCTCCGCGCGCTCGTTCAGCGGCAGGAACGGCACGCCACCCTTGACCGCGTTCTCCAGCAGTGACGGCAGCACGAACGGCCAGTTCACCTCGAGCGCGGCCTTGCCCTGCTCGAGTGCCAGCCGGGCCGTCCCCTCGTCGGTCTGGGTGATGGACGGGTCGGCGCCGGGCGCGGTGGCCACCGACTTGATGACCTGCA
Organism: Mycobacterium sp. SMC-16; assembly: GCF_046250085.1. NCBI lineage: Bacteria > Bacillati > Actinomycetota > Actinomycetes > Mycobacteriales > Mycobacteriaceae > Mycobacterium > Mycobacterium sp. SMC-16. Next base: position 1,274,241 of record NZ_CP176427.1, on the reverse strand, counting down.
GCGCCTTGACGGTCGCGGCGCGATGCTCGGGGGTGTCGGTCAGGGTGACGGTCTTGCCGTCGTCGGACAGCACGCTGCCGCCGGCGCTGGTCAGCAAGGTGTTGAACCAGACCACCAGGCCCTCGTACTGCTTGCCCTGCACGGCGATCCAGCTGGGTCCACCGGCGGCGTGCAGCTTGGTCGCCTGCGCCACCATGTCATCCCAGGTCGCCGGCGGCTCGGGCATCAGATCGGCCCGGTACCAGAGCATTTGGGTGTTGGTCGTGATGGGCGCGGCGAACAGGCGGCCCTGCCACTGCGCCGTCTTGAGCGGTCCGGGCAGGGTGTCGTCGGCGGCGTCGGCTTCCGCTTTTCCGGCCGGGTCGTCGGCCAGCGGCACGGCCCAGCCGGCTTCGGCGAACTCCGCGGTCCACACCACGTCCAGGCCCATGATGTCGAGGGTCTTGTCGTTGCCGGTCAGCCGGCGGGCCAGCTGCAGCCGCTGATCGTCGGCGCCCTTGGGCAGGCTGATCTGCTTGATGCTGAAGCGGCCGCCGAGTTCGGCGTTGCACCGCTTGGCGACGGCCGAGAACGTCGCCATCTCATTGGCCGAGGTGTAGAAGTTGACGACGGTGCCGCCCGCACCGGAACCGCAGGCGGATACCAACGTGGCGGCCGTGCACGCCGCCGCACCTGATGCCAGCGCAGCCCGCAGCTTTCCCGCGCGCACCACGGACGCCTCCTGTCTCACGGGAACCTCCCGCGCGCAAACCGTAGAGCGCAGAAGGTGTGCCGTGCAACATATCGGCGACGTCAGGAGCCGATCGTGTGCCTGAGCGGCGAGCCAGGTGCGGATCAGGCGGCGGGGCCGGAGGGGATCAGGCGGCGGGGCCGCCGGCCACTACAGCGAAAGGCGGCCCAGCAGGTCGCGGCCCTGCTCGGCACAAACCGGATCGCACAGGACGTCGTAGCGACCCGCGACGAGCTGCATGGTGGAGCTGAAATCCCTTGTGCCGCGCGACATCGCATACTGCACGCCCGAGGTGATCAAGCCGAAGAAGATGCCGGCGATCAGGCCGGTGAACAGCGAGCCCCACGCGTTGGTGCCGAAAAGCCCGAGCACCAGCCCGATGAACAGACCCAGCCACGCACCGGTCAGGATGCCGCCGGTCAGCACCCGCGGCCAGGTGAGCCGCCCGGTGACGCGCTCCACCTGCATCAGGTCGACGCCCACGATGGTCACGTGCTGCACCGGAAACTCTTGGTCTGACAGGTAATCGACGGCGCGCTGCGCCTCGGCGTAGGTGGGGTAGGAACCGATGGGCCAGCCCTTCGGCGGAGTCGGCAATCCGGGCTGTCCACCCGGGCCCGGGGTCCGGTCGGGCTGCAGCGGATTCGTCATTCCCCTGGTCTCCTGTCACTCGCCTCGGAACGCGTTTCGGCTACCACGATGCCATGAACTCGTGCGCTAGGTTGGTCGGCATGACAAGTCCGGGCGGGCAGTCGGGCCAACCCTCCTGGGATCCGTCGGGGCCGGGCGGTTCCGCGCCCCGGCCGACCGGCACCGATGCCGAAGCGACCAGCGACTATCCGGTGTACGAATACCCCGCGATCGAAGAAACCGGGCCCACCGGTGCGCCCTGGCAGCAGCCGCCGCCCACCCCGGCGCCGCAGGTCCCGCCGCAGCCACCGACGGGTCCGTTTCCCGCACCTCCCGGGCCGCCGCCAGGCTTCTACGGCGCCCCGCCCGCGGGTCCGTACGGCCCACCGGCGACGCCCCCACCGCCACCGGGATTCCCACCGCCACCAGGATTTCCGCCGCCGGCCGGTTACCTGCCGCCGCCGCTGTACTCGTCGTACCCGGCACCGAGGTCCAGCGACGGCATGGCCATCGGGTCACTGGTGAGTTCACTGATCGCACTGCCGCTGTACTTCATCTGCTTCGTGTTCGGCCCGGCGGGCTCACTGCTCGGCATCATCTTGGGCATCGTCGCCTTGGCGCAGAGCAAGGGCCGGCCGCAGACCAACGGCAGGAACATGGCGATCGCAGGCATCGTCATCGGTGCCATCACCCTCATCGTCGGCCTGGTCGGCTTCGTGGTGCTGGTCGACTGGGCATCACGCCAAGACCCGACCTTGTGATCGGCGCACGGGTGAACCGGCTGGCGGTCGGCTCGGTCGTGTGCGCGCTGGCCGGCGTGGTGTTGGGCCCCGTGGCGCTCATCGGCGTCGGGCTCGGCGTGGTCGCCTACGAGCGCATCCCCGGCAGCGGCACCCGCGGGAGCCTGCTGGCCGTGATCGGCATCGTGTGCGGCGCGCTGGCGTTCCTGCTCAACCTGTTTCTGGTCGTCCTGATCCTCGGCGGCTAGGCCGGCCCGCTCACGCGGGCGGAGTGAACCGCTCGCCAGTGCGCGTCATCCCGGCCGCGCGGCCCTTGCCCGCGATCACGAGCGCCATCTTGCGGCTGGCCTCGTCGATCATCTCGTCGCCCAGCAGCACCGCGCCGCGGGCGCCGCCGGCCTGCGAGGTATGCCATTCGTAGGCCTCGAGGATCAGCTCGGCGTGGTCGTAATCCGCCTGCCGCGGACTGAAGATCTCGTTCCCGGCGGCGATCTGGTCGGGGTGCAGCACCCACTTGCCGTCGTACCCGAGCGCCGCGGTCTGCCCGGCGACGCGCGTGAACGCCTCGGTGTCCTTCACCTTGAAGTACGGGCCGTCGATGGCGTTGATGCCGTGTGCCCGCGCTGCCACCAGGATCGTCATCAGCACGTGGTGATAGGCGTCGCCGACGCCGTAACCGACAGGCTGCTCCCCCACGACCAGCGTGCGCATGTTGAGGCTCGCCATCAGATCGCCCGGCCCGAAGATCAGTGCCTGCACCCGCGGCCCGCCGGCGATGGCGTCGGCGTTGACGAGCCCCTTGGCGTCCTCGATCTGCGCTTCGATGCCGATGCGGCCGACGGGCAGTCCGTGCGTGCGCTCCAGCTGCGTCAGCAACAGATCGAGGGCCTGCACGTGCGAGACGTCGCTGACCTTCGGCAGCACGATGACGTCAAGCTCGCCACCGCCGCGCGCGACCGCGGTGACGACCTCGATCACGTCGGCGTACGTCCACGGTGTGGTCCAGTCGTTGACCCGGAGGCCGCGCAGCTGGCCCGCCCAGCCCGGCTCGCACAGCGCCTGTGCCACCCGCGTCCGTGCCGTGGCCTTGGCGTCGGCGGCCACCGCGTCCTCGAGGTCGAGGAACACCTGATCGGCGGGCAACGTCTTCGCCTTGGCGATCATCTTGTCGCTACTACCCGGGACGGACAGGCAGGTACGGCGGGGCCGATACAGGTTCTCCACGACCCCACTCTCTACCCTGTGGTGCATGGTGGCGGTCAACAGGGTCTACGTGGCCAGACTCGCTGGACTGGTCGTGCTGGGCCCCGACGGAGAGTCGGTCGGCCGGGTCCGCGACGTGGTCGTGAGCATGGGCATCGTCCGGCACCAACCACGGGTGCTCGGCCTCGTCGTCGAGCTGACCACGCGCCGAAGGATTTTCGTCCCGATCCTGCGGGTGACGTCCATCGAGCACAACTCGGTCACCCTGACGGGGGCGACGATCTCGCTGCGCCGGTTCGAACAGCGCCCCGGCGAGGCCCTCGTGCTCGGACAGATTCTGGACACCCGTGTCCGCGTCACCGACCCACAGCTCGAACAGCTCGCCGGCGTCGACGTCGTCGTGGTCGACCTCGCAATCGAGCAGGCCCGCTCGCGCGACTGGCTGGTCACCCGCGTCGCGGTGCGCCACCGCCGGCTGGGCCGGCGCACCACGGTGCACGTGGTCGACTGGCAGAACGTCACCGGGCTGACACCGTCGGCGCTCGCGCTGCCGGGACAAGGGGTGGCACAACTGCTCGAGCAGTTCGACGGTCAGCGTCCGGTCGAGGTCGCCGACGCCCTGCGCGACCTGCCGGCCAAGCGCCGCCACGAAGTCGTCAAGGCCCTCGACGACGACCGCCTGGCCGACATCCTGCAGGAACTCTCCGAACCCGAACAGGCTGAGTTGCTCAACCAGCTGGGCACCGAGCGCGCCGCCGACGTGCTGGAAGAGATGGACCCCGACGACGCCGCCGACCTCCTCGGTGAGCTCGACGCCACCCGGGCCGCCGTGCTGCTGGACCGCATGGACCCCGAGGATTCCGAGCCGGTGCGCCGACTGCTGCAGCACTCGCCCGACACCGCCGGTGGTCTGATGACGCCCGAGCCCGTCGTGCTCACCCCGGATACCACCGTCGCCGAGGCACTGGCCCGCGTCCGCGACCCCGAGCTGACGCCGGCACTGGCGTCGCTGACGTTCGTCACCCGGCCACCGACCGCGACACCGACCGGCCACTACCTGGGCTGTGTACACACCCAGCGGCTGCTGCGCGAACCGCCTGCCAGCCAGGTCGGCGGCATCATCGACAGCGACCTGCCGGTGCTGTCCCCGACCAGCTCACTGGCCGAGGTCACGCGCTACTTCGCCGCGTACAACCTGGTGTCCGCACCGGTGGTCGACGACGAGAACCACCTGCTGGGCGCCGTCACCGTCGACGACCTGCTCGACCACCTGCTGCCGTCGGGCTGGCGCAGCGCGGACGAACCGGGGCCGGACTCGACGCAGGCCATCACTGACAACATCTCGGGAGCCGGCCGGTGAGCGAGCCTTCGGCGCGGCAGCGCCTGGACATCCCGCGCACGTCCCGTTTCCGGCTGACGCCGCGGGTCGACGTCGAGGCCGTCGGCCAGTTCAGTGAGTCGATCGCCCGGTTCCTGGGCACGGGCAAATATCTGCTCATCCAGACGGTGATCGTGGTCATCTGGATCGCCTTCAACCTGATCGCGATCAGCCTGCAATTCGACCCGTATCCGTTCATCCTACTGAACCTGGCGTTCTCGACCCAGGCCGCGTACGCCGCGCCGCTGATCCTGCTGGCACAGAACCGCCAGGAGAACCGGGACCGCGTGTCGCTCGAAGAGGACCGCCGGCGCGCGGCCCAGACCAAGGCCGACACCGAGTTCCTGGCCCGCGAACTGGCCGCGCTGCGACTGGCCGTGGGCGAGGTGGCGACCCGCGACTACCTCCGCCGCGAACTCGACGAGCTGCGGGCGTTGATTGCTCAGCAGAACGGTGGCAAGGGCGGATCCGGCAAACGCAAGACCGGAAAATCCCGGCCGCCGGTCGAGGACGACGACGCTTTCAGCGGCACTCCGGCCGACGCCGCCGACTCCGCCACCGCGGCCGAATAAGAGATTCTATTCTCCGGAATCATTGCTACGACAACCGACCGCGGAGTAGGTATGGTGACTTGGATCACAACACAGGTCACCGGGGTCACTCCGGTATTCCACTTTCATAGGATGGCTTAGTGCACAACGGGGGCGACACCGCTGATTTCGCGGACGACGCTGCGCCTACTACCGAATCCCACGCACTTTCCGGCGACTCCGCGCTGGTCGACGACACCATCGAGGATTACGACGCGGCCGTCGACGACGACACGGACATCGTTGCCGAACCCGCACCCGGCCGTCGCCGGCAGATCGCCAAGGCACTGCGCCGGCCGCTGGCCGGTGTCGCGGTCGTCGCGCCGCTGGTCCTGATGCTTGCCGTCGGCGGTTCGGCGCCGACTCGGCAAACAACCGCGCACACCAGCGCCACCACGGGCGTCACGCCGCTGGCGGCCGTCACCCCCACCACGCCCGGCCCCCGCAACCGGGCCGGTACGACGGTCGTCGCGTCCGATCAGATGCCCCGCGCGCTGCACATGGACCCCACCACCGCGCTGTCACCGCCGCCGGCGTCGCTGGTGATGGCGCCCGGCGGTCTGCGCATCCCGCCGGTCGTCCTCAACGCCTACCGCACCGCCGAGAAGATCATGGCGACCAACGCACCGGGCTGCGGGATCAGCTGGAACCTGCTGGCCGGTATCGGCCGCATCGAGTCCGGCCACGCCAACAGCGGCGCCACCGACGCGCGGGGCACGGCGCTCACCCCGATCCTCGGACCTGTCCTCGACGGCACGCTGGCCGGCAACGAGGTCATCGTGCAGAGCATCTCGGCCGGGCGGGTGACCTACGCGCGGGCGCTGGGACCCATGCAGTTCCTGCCCGGCACCTGGGCCCGGTACGCCGCGGACGCCATCGGCGACGGCAAGCCCGACGTGCAGAACGTCTACGACGCCTCCCTGGCCGCGGCGCGTTACCTGTGCAGCGGCGGGCTGAACCTGCGTGATCCGTCCCAGGTGCTGACCGCGATCCTGCGCTACAACAACTCGATGCCCTACGCCCAGAACGTGCTGGGTTGGGCCAAGGCCTACGTCACCGGTATCGCCCCGGTCGATCTGCCACCGATCGTCGGCCCGCCGCCCGCCATCGGCGACCAGCACCTGGACAACCCCGAGGGACTGGGGCCCGGACTGCCGATCAACGCCATGGGCCTGCCGTCCGACGATCCGCTGGCGATGACGCCCGCGCTGCAGATGGGTCGTATGGGTCCGCTGCCCGGCCCCGCCGAACCGAAACAGAACTGCGCGGTGTTCTGCCTGCAGGGCGGCCCGGTGCCGAGCGCGGCGCCCATCCCCGCCCCGGATGCGCCGGCACTGGACGCACCCGCACCCAACCCGTTCAACCTGCCGCCGTTCCTGCTGCCGCAAGCTCCGCCGCCCGCGCCCGTCGCGCCGGCACCGGCTCCCCCGGGACCCATTCCGATCACCGCAGTGGGCGTCGGCACGCCGGCCGCCGGCCCGGTCGGCGCCGCACCGGGACCCGCGCCCGGTCCGGCGGCGGTCCCGGCAGCACCGGCTCCCGCCGGTCCGCTGCCCGCGGAGGCCATGGGTCCGCCGCCGCCCGCCTTTCCTGGCCTACCATGACCAGCTGCCGGTGCGCTGACCGGCAGTTATAAACTCGCGAGTAATGTCTGCTGAGCTGAAAGCCGCCGTGCGCGCCGCACTGGGCAAAGTCATCGATCCTGAACTGCGCCGTCCGATCACCGAGGTCGGCATGGTCAAGGACATCACGGTCGAGTCCGATGGCGCTGTGCACGTCGAGATCTATCTGACCACGTCGGCCTGCCCGAAGAAAACCGAGATCACCGATCGGGTCACCGCGGCCGTCACCGACGTGCCGGGCACCGGGGCCGTCAAGGTCACCCTCGACGTGATGAACGACGAGCAGCGCGCCGAGCTGCGCAAGCTGCTGCGCGGCGACGACAAGGAACCGGTCATCCCGTTCGCCCAGCCCGGCTCGCTGACCCGGGTGTACGCCGTGGCGTCGGGCAAGGGTGGCGTCGGCAAGTCCAGCGTGACGGTGAACCTGGCAGCCGCGCTGGCCGCCAAGGGCCTGTCGGTCGGCCTGCTCGACGCCGACATCTACGGCCACTCGGTGCCCCGGATGATGGGTGTGCAGGATCGCCCCACCCAGGTGGATTCGATGATCCTGCCGCCGGTTTCGCACGATGTGAAGGTCATCTCCATCGCGATGTTCACCCAGGGCAACACCCCGGTGGTGTGGCGCGGGCCGATGCTGCACCGGGCGCTGCAGCAGTTCCTGGCCGACGTGTACTGGGGTGACCTCGACGTCCTGCTGCTCGACCTGCCGCCCGGCACGGGCGACATCGCCATCTCGGTGGCGCAGTTGATCCCAGGCGCCGAAATCCTCGTCGTCACCACACCGCAGATGGCTGCCGCCGAGGTCGCCGAGCGCGCCGGCGCCATCGCGGTCCAGACCCGTCAGCGCATCGTCGGCGTCGTCGAGAACATGTCCGGACTGACCCTGCCCGACGGCACCACGATGCAGCTGTTCGGCGCGGGCGGCGGCGCGCAGGTCGCCGAAAGCCTCACGCGCACAGTCGGTGCCGAGGTTCCGCTGTTGGGCCAGGTCCCGCTGGACCCGCAGCTCGTGAGCGCCGGCGACACCGGTGTGCCTCTGGTGCTGTCCGATCCCGACTCGGCTGCCGGAAAAGCACTGCGCGGTGTCGCCGACAAATTGTCCAGCCGCAAGCGCGGACTGGCGGGCATGTCGCTCGGGCTCGACCCGGCCGGGCGCTGACCCCTCCCTCGTCCGACAGGAAACCTCAAGTGACACATATCCATACGCGCAGCGGCGCACAGAACGTCGGCCTGCTGAGCGTGGCGGCCTACCGCCCGGGCCGCGTCGTCACCAACGACGAGATCTGTCAGACCATCGAGTCGTCGGACGAGTGGATCTACTCCCGCACCGGTATCAAGAACCGGCGATTCGCCGGTGCCGACGAGTCCGCCGTCACGATGGCGTGCGAGGCCGGGCGCCGGGCCTGTGCCGCGGCGGAGCTGTCCGGCTCGGACATCGACGCCGTCATCGTGGCCACCAGCACCAACTTCCGCAACACCCCGCCGTGCGGTCCTCAGGTCGCCACAGAGATTGGCGCACAGGGCATTCCGGCGTTCGACATCGCCGCGGGCTGTGCGGGATTCGGTTACTCGCTGGGCGTGGCCGCCGACATGATCCGATCCGGTAGCGCGGGCCGCATCCTCGTGGTGGGCTCGGAGAAGCTGTCCGACGCCATCGACATGACCGACCGCAGCAATGCCTTCATCTTCGCCGACGGCGCCGCCGCGGTGGTCGTCGGACCGACCGAGGAGCAGGGCATCGGGCCGACCGTCGCCGGCAGCGACGGCGAGCAGTCCAGCGCCATCGTGCAGGACCTCAGCTGGATCGACTACACCGAGAACCCCTCCGGCCCAAGGCCTTTCCTGCGCATGGAGGGCCAGACCGTCTTCCGCTGGGCGGCCTTCCAGATGGTCGACGTCGGCAAGCGCGCCATCGCTGCTGCCGGCCTGACGGTCGACGACATCGACGTGTTCATCCCCCATCAGGCCAACGGCCGGATCAACGAGCTGCTCACCAAGGGGCTCGGACTCAGCCCGGAAACCGTTGTCGCCCAAGATATCCAGGATGCCGGCAACACGTCGGCCGCCTCGATTCCGCTCGCGATGTACACCCTGCTGGACACCGGCGAGGCAAAGCCGGGCAGCGTTGCGCTACTCCTGGGGTACGGCGCGGGCCTGGCCTACGCCGCCCAGGTGATCCGGCTCCCCGGGTAGCACTCAGCCCGCCACGGCAGCCAGTTTGCGCTTCTCCTCGTAGAACCGCGCGCGCTCGTCGAGCATGCCCAGGAACCCGATCAGTTCCTCGCGCGCTCGCTCACCGACCGGTCCGAAATCGCCCCGCTCGAAGATGTTCCAGAAGCGCAGCACCGGCACCAGCACGTCGTCGTGATGGATGCGCAGGTCGTAGATGCCGGCCTTGGCGATGGTGAGCGCGTTCTTCGCGAAGTCGGCCATGCCCAGACCCGGCATGGCGAAGTTGATGACCTCGTCGCGGATGGCGACCATCGCGTCATCCGGGGCGATGTCGAGCGCCGCGGCCATCAGGTTGCGGTAGAAGACCATGTGCAGGTTCTCGTCGGTCGCAATCCGGGCCAGGAGCTGGTCGGCCAGCGGGCAGCCCGAGGCCCGGCCGGTGTTGCGGTGCGAGACGCGCGTGGCCAGTTCCTGGAACGACACATAGGCCAGCACCGACAGCGCGCTGCGATCCCCGGCGTCGTAGCCGGCGACGGTGTGCTCCATGCGCAGCCGCTCCAGGGCGACGGGATCGACGCCGCGAGTGACCACCAGATAGTCCCGCAGCGCGATGCTGTGGCGACCTTCCTCGGCCGTCCACTGCCCGATCCAGGTGCCCCAGGCGCCGTCACGCGAGAAGCGGGTGGCGATCTCGCGGTGATACAACGGCAGGTTGTCCTCGGTCAGCAGGTTGACGGTCAGGGCCGTCTTGGCGACCGGGTCCAGCGGCGAATCCTCCGGCTGCCAGTCCTCGCCACCGAGGAACGCGAAATCCCGCCCGCGGCTCCACGGCACGTAGTCGTGCGGGAACCATTCCTTCGCCATCTTCAGGTGCCGGTCGAGGTTCTGCGCGACGACGGGCTCCAGCTCGTACAGCACTGCGGCCTGGGTGTCCATGGGTCAATCCCTTCATCGGTGGTCGGCGTCGGTCCACACCTTCACGAACCTACGGTACCGTAACCTACGGTAGCGTAGGTTAGCGTTCGATGGCCAGATCATGACAACCAGTTCACGAAAAAGCCCGGCCTGTGGCGTGACCACAGACCGGGCTCTTTGATCAACGACCCCCGGGGAAACCCATCAGCCCCGCAGCGCCGAGACGAAGATCGCGGGCAGCTTGGCCCAGCTCGGCTTGCCCGTGAACGCCGTGAGCAGCCGTCCGGTCGAGGCGGCCGTGCGGTTGTTGACGAACCACGGCGGCTTCGGCGAGATCGACAGCTCTCCCCCGATCAGCGAGCGCGGCGACGGGCGGAACGGCCCGCGGACCACGGTTCGCTCGGGCTTCTCGAGCAGGAAACCGTTGTGCACCACACCGATTCCGCTCTGCACGTCGCTCAGCGTGTGGCCGGGGAACGCGCCCCAGGTGGCGTGCGGCGTCAGGTAGCCGACGCCGGTCCAGGCGTTGACCGCCACGGTGCCGTAGTGCAACGTCTCGATCATGGCGTCGAACGCCTTGCCCAGCGCCTTGATGGTGGCCGGCGCCGCGACGATGTTGACGCCCAGGGTGCCGACGAAGTCCTCGTTGGCCAGGCGGGTGGCCTCGCGGACGAACTCGACACCGTCACTGTCGAGATCGACGACGCCGTAAACCGGCGAGAAGTACTCGGTGTTGAGCAGTGCGGTGCGGTCCTCGGGATCCACCACCAGCACCCGGTCGCCGAGGCGCTGCGCCTTCGGATACGTGGCCTCGGCGCTGGCGACGCGGGAGTCGGAGCCAGGGTAGTAGGCGGCGCGGTTGGGCGCGGCGGCGATGGCCTTGGTCAGGGCCGCCACGAACTCATCGCGCTGCGCCCACTTCGAGGACAGCACCACGACCTGCGACGCCACGCAGTTGTAGCCGTTGTTGTGCAGCCGCTGCGTGGCAATGTGGTTGGCCTGGAACGCGATATCGGCCTTGCTCCACTTGCCGGGCACGACGATGGTCGGCGACACCCCGCCGAGCTCGCTGGTGATGTCCTTGTGCAGGATCGGTTCGCCGGCTGCCTTGCGCCGGGCGCCCTCTTCCCCGACACCGAAGACGATGGCGTCGTGCGTCAGCGCACTGCCGGTCATGTGCACGTGGTCCACCGCGTCGTGCTGCACCAGGTAGGTGCCGACATCCGCGCCACCGGTGAGGATCCGCACCGCGCCGAGCGCGATGAACGGCGCCAGCACCTTCGTCAGCACCGGTAGGAGCGGATCGGTGACCGGGTTGAGCTTGAGCGCCACCACCCGGTTGTTGGCGATCAGCTCGTAGACGGTGTCCAGCGGCGCGATCGAGGTGATGTTGCCGGCGCCGAGCACGACGCCGATCCCGTTGCTCTTGCCCGGATCCCGCTGCGCAAGGCCGGCGGTCCGGATGGCTTCGTCGCGGCTGACGCCCGGCTGCAGCCACACCTGCGCACTGAATCCCGACAGCAACAACTTGTCGAAGACGTTGAGCGGCAACACGTTAACCGTCGTGCGGCCCGCCGCGGTGCCGAACGTGGCACCGTCCAGCGGGCTCTTGCCGGCCTCCAGTTTGGCCAGGCTCGCCGACAACGCCGCCGCCCCGGCGGCCAGTGGGTACGGGCCGGAAATCCACTCCTCACCGACCAGCGGCGATTCCGGATTCAGCTGCTTGATCCGGATCGCGGCCTCGACCCACTCGGCGCCGTGCTGCACCGCCAACTGCTGCACGTCGTCGAGAATCTCGCGCCGGCGCGCCAGAGAGGTTGCCGCCCAGGCCTTCTCGCCTTCGGCGAGCTCATTCAGCGCCTGGTCCACCAGGGCCGTGTACGCAATGTCCGTCATGTACTGAATTCTCCCGGTGGTGCGGTCGGTATGGGCCGGAATCAGCCGGCGTGCGCTTCGAATTCCAGCAGCGCGTCGCTGTGGTTGTGCTCGTACGGCTTGGGGCCCTTGCCGAGCGCCCGCTTGGCGACGAGCTGCTGGTACTGCTCGAACGGCGTGGTCCGGCCCCACTTCGCCCGCGCCTCGGCCGGGGTGTAGGTGACGGGGTTCTGGGCGGGAATCTTCATCAGCGTCGGGCCGACGATCGGCGTGGTGTGCGGCGTGGTGAAGTCCAGGATCGCCAGTTCCAGGCGCGGGACGCTCGCCACCGCGCGCAGGAGCGGCCGCGCGATGAGCTTGGCGACGAAGTCGTCAGAGTAGTTCTGCGGGATACCACCGAGGGTGCGCATCCACTTCGGCATGGTCGCGATGATGGCCCGGCGCATCGGCCAGTTGAACACGCGGCGCATCCAGCTCGGCACCCGCTCGGGCAGGATGTGATAGCCCAGGTCGACGAGGTAGTTCATCATGTTCTGGGCCACCTCGGAGCCGGCCATCTGCGGCCGGTACTGCTCGAAGTACTGCTGGATGCCCTCCCGCGTGCGCGGCACGTCGTCGGGGTTGATCGTCTGGAATTCCGCGGCCCGCGCGCACTCTTCCCAGTACTGCAGTTCCTCGGCCTCGGTCAGCTTGCCGGGGCCGAACATCTCGTAGGTGTAGAGGATCGAGTGCCACGCGGTCAGGTGGATCCACAGCTGCGAGTACGGGTCGTTGGCGTCGAACGGCTTGCCGGTGATCGGCTCCGTTCCGATGGCCTTGCCGTGAATCTTGACCAGGATCTCCGAAGCGTCCAGCACGGCCTCGGCGTCACCGAAGGCCACCAGCGCGAAGTACTGCATGGTGCGGTCGTAGCGCAGCCGGGTGCGGGCGTACACCTGGCCGCTGGCGTCCACGGCGGCGGCGAGGTACGGGTCGAGGTGCTCGATGGTCACGGCGCGGGCGAAGCCCAGCAGCAGCGACGTCGGGTAGCTCCACACCCGCCAGGTGACGGAGTCGGGTCCGAAGAAGCCGTAGTCGACCGCGGGCGTCAGCTCTGTGTCCGTGACCGGTAGCCCGGCGACGCGGCGAAAAGTGGCGACAGCATCCATCGTCGTTCCCCTTTGAACATGAAGGCGCCACCCACTGGCGCGGTGCGCTAAATGGTACGGCACGTACCACTAGATAGCTAGACTCCCACCGATTGGCTGCATCAGGTAACTCCCGACCAGGTACATGAGGTAAACAAGGAGCCATGGCGAGTGCCACCACCGGTCGCTGGGCCGGACAACGCGAGCGCAGGCGCGCTGAGTTCATCGACGCTGCCCTCGTCGTGATCGAGCAACACGGGCCCCAGACGTCGACCGAACAGATCGCCGCGCATGTGGGCGTCAGCCGCACCAAGCTGTACCGGCACTTCGTCGACGCCGCCGACCTGCAACGCGAGGTCGCGCACCGGACCGCCCAGATGATCACGGCCGAACTCGCGCCGGTGTGGCAACCCGAGGGCAGCATGGCGCAGATCGTCAAGGCCGGCGTGAGCGCGCACGTCCACTTCCTGACCCAGCACCCCAATCTGTACCGCTACCTGCAGCGATGCTCGATCGACGAGGGCTTCAACGCCTTCGCCGACATCAAGATCACCATCGCCAACCTGCTGACCGCGGTACTCAAGGTGTACGTGGCGGCCTTCGACGTGCGGGCCGACGCCGAGCGGTTGTCGTACAGCATCGTCGGCCTCGTCGAGACCGCCGCGGGGCACTGGCTCGAGCAGCCGCTGCGCGACACGCAGGACGCGCTGGTTGCCGATCTGACCCGCTGGATCTGGCTGATGCTCGACGACTCACTGCGCGCGGGCGGCGTCTACCTCGCGGCGGACGAAATCCTGCCGCCGGCCGCGGAGATCGCCGCGAACTCGGATCGCTACCGGGATCCGGCGCGCTTACCGGCCCTGAATCTCTAGCGGCGTCAGGTCGCGTCGGGGTCGAACTGCGTCGTCCCCGACTGCGGCTGCGGGGCGGCCCCGGGGGCGCCCGGGGTGGGCGGAATGCCGTTGACCTCGGGCGTGGTCAGCGGCTTCGTCTGATCCGGAGGCGCGGGGGTGTCGAAGGCGCCGGTGAGGAACGAGTCATCACCGTCGAGCAGGTGCTTGGTCAGTGCCGCGCGCGGCGTCATGCCGCGCAGTTTCTGCAGCTCACTGAGGGGCTGGCGCAGGTCCTCGAATTCCGGCCCGAGGTCCTGACGCAGCTGGCTGGTCGCGCCGCTGAGGTACTCCCGAACCTGTTTCAGGCTGCCGGCCGTCCATCGGATGGCACCGGGCAACCGCTCCGGGCCGAGGATGACGAGGCCCGCGATGACCAGCACGAGCATCTCGCCCCATCCGATGTTGCCGAACATCAGCTGGCCGGGGTGTCTGCGTTGGGCACGACGGTGAGCGTGACGTGCCGGCCGTCGCGGATCACCTCGATGGGCGCCGGCTGACCGATCTGCAGCTGCCGCACCGCGACCACGAACTCGTCGGCGTCGGCGACCTTGCGGTTACCGACCTTCACCACGACGTCGTTCTCGACGATGCCGCCCTTCTCCGCGGGGCTGCCGGCGACGACGTTCACCACCTGGGCGCCCGAGGCGACCTTGTCGCTGGCCGACTTGGCGTTGAGGCCGAGCGTCGGGTGGAAGATCTTGCCGTCCTTGATCAGGATCTCGACGGTGGCCTTGACCTCGTTCACGGGGATGGCGAAGCCCAGACCACTTGCGCTGTCGGACAACGACTTTCCGGCCGTGTTGATGCCGATGACCTCGGAGTTCATGTTGATCAGCGGGCCGCCCGAGTTGCCGTGGTTGATCGAGGCGTCGGTCTGGATGCCGTCGATGACGGTGTCGGTGTCGGACCCTTCGCCGGACAGCGGCACGGGGCGATGCAGCGCGCTGATGATGCCGTGCGTGACGGTGCTGCGCAGGCCCAGCGGGGCGCCGGCCGCAATGACCTCGTCACCGACCTTGACCTTCTCTGCATCACCGAACTTCGCGACGGTCAGGTTGTCGACGTTGTCGACCTTCAGCACCGCGAGGTCGGTCTTGGGGTCCCGGCCGACGAGGTTGGCCGGCACCTGCTTGCCGTCGTTGAACACCACCGAGATGTGGTACTGGCTGGGGTTCTTGGCCGCGTCGGAGATGACGTGGTTGTTGGTGACGACGTAGCCGCGGCCGTCGACGACGACGCCGGAGCCCTGCGATCCGTCGGTATCGCCCATCGCCTCGATGGTGACCACCGAATCAGCCACGGCGGCAGCGACTTTCGCGAACCGACCCTCGGGCAGGTCGCCGCCGTCACTGGTCTTCAAGGTGACCTTGGACGTGGTGAAGGCCTCGACCACCTCGGCGGTCTTGCGTCCGACGACGCCACCGAGAATGCCGATGACCAACGACAGCAGGGCCAGCACCGCGAGGGCCGTCATCGAGACCTTGCGGCCGAACAGCACGTCGCGCACGCCGAGCTTGCCGACGGGAGCGGCCACCACCACCGGAGGCGGCGGGGGCAGCGCGGGGGTGCCGAGCCACGGCGCGGCCGACGGATCACGCCACGGGTCGGCGACGGCCTCGTCGTCGTCCTTGCCCTCGGCCTCCAACGCGCCGGCATCGGCGGGATGGCGCTGCAGCGAATCGACGCCACCACCGGGCCGGCCGAAGGCTTCGGCGAGCACGGGATCGGGCGCCTGATTGGTGGGGGTGTACTCCCCCTGGTTACGAATCTGGTCCTCGGCGAGGAAGGAACCGGTGAAGCCCTCGGGCCGGCCGAACGCGCGCTGCGACGCGGGGTCGACCGGGGTGCGCGTCACCGGACGCGGAGCCAGACGGGGGCGATCGCCGGACATGTCCTGATTCGTCACCGGTGTTGCACTCCCCATCTACTGGCTCTGTCTGCCCGACCCGCCTGAGCGGGCGTGGCGGTCACTCAAAATTCAGGCTCAACCCTACCGGCGACGACGACGTTCCCGCGGCGGCCGATCGGCAAAGTCCCGGTCTTCGATCCCGGACGCCTGGATATCCGCGAACTGCGTCGATGTGTCGTTCGGGATGTTCGCCAAGGCGCCCAGCAAGGACGTGGGCGCGATGATCGGGCAGGAATCGCGCAATGCGCTCCGGGCCTGACCCTGCGCGTCCACCTCGGCGGCGCAATCCGGGCACTGGGACAGGTGATGGGCCGCGCGCAGGTGCGCACCCATCTGCAGCTCACCGTCGACGAATGCGGCGATAGCCTCGATGGCCAGGTGCTCCGTGGACCCGAAGCGCCGTGGGCCGACGGGGCCGTCGGTCTGCGAGGCGAACTGCGCGGGCAGCCAGGAGAACGCACGACGGAACAACTGTCCCCGGTCGACCATCACCGAGCTCCTCTCCGCGCCACGCCTTCGTCCGTGTTGCCGTTACTACTGAATGTAGCGCGACAACCTGGGACGGATACGTCACAACGCTCAGGCGGACTTGGCGGAGATGGCCGCGGCCGCCTCGGAGTAGTCACCCGGATGGCTGGCGAGGTACTCGCGCAGGGCCTGCCGGCCACGGTGGATGCGGCTGCGCACGGTGCCGAGCTTGACGTCCAGCGTCGCGCCGATCTCCTCGTACGACAGGCCTTCGATGTCACACAGCACCACAGCGGCACGGAACTCCGGGGGCAGCGAGTCGAGTGCGGCCTGCAGGTCCGGCCCGAGCCGCGAATCGTGGTACAGCTCCTCGGGGTTCGGGTCGTCGGCAGGCACCCGGTCGTAGTCCTCCGGCAGCGCCTCCATGCGGATACGGGTGCGGCGACGGACCATGTCCAGGAACAGGTTGGTGGTGATGCGGTGCAACCAGCCTTCGAACGTGCCGGGCTGGTAGTTCTGCACCGAGCGGAACACCCGGATGAACGTCTCCTGGGTGAGGTCTTCGGCGTCCTGCGGGTTACCCGACAAGCGGTAGGCCAGCCGGTACACGCGGTCGGCGTGCTGACGGACCAGCTCGTCCCACGACGGCATGGTGGCCACATCGCCAGTGGCATCGAAGACGGCGGTGCCGGTCAATTCGTCGCTGACTTCAGCCCAATCCAGCTCGGCTTCGGCGACCGGGACATGGGACATGTGGGTCGGGGCAAGCTTTGTGGGGGCCGGCATGGCGGTCGTGGCAATCTCCAGTTCCGTAGGTTCCGCGTCGTCGACACATGACGCATCAGCAGAAACCGGTACCTGGAGTCCGATATTCCCGATCCCGCGAATGTCCGGCGACTGCCGGAGTCCGGAATCGGCTTGCAGATCGTTCACACTCGCGTGCATGGCGATTACGGTTCCCCACCCTGGTGAGGTTGATGTATGAGCAAACTGAACTTTTCCTGAGAAACCCCGCGCCAGCTCCATGACCTGCGAATACCCGTTATATGTTCGCCAAAACTTAACCTTGCACCCCGGGCGTGGCGCGCCGTCGCTCAGGATCGTTCCGCGGCCGGCTGAGACCACCGACCTATTGCGCGTGTACTGACCGGCGGCGTGCTGGGCGTTCGTTACGCTGCGCACATGTCCAGCACCGATGACCCGACGGTTTCGGCCGGCAGCAACCAGCCTGATCCGGCACAGCCGGCTCCAGCGGCACCCGCCCAGGCGCCGGCCCAGCCCGTCGCTGCCGCACCGGCCGCTGCACCCAAGCCGAGCACGGCCGAGGCCATCGTCAAGCACGCCGAGCGGTCCATCACCGAGGAGCCGATCACCGCGGCGACCCGGGAGCGCGCCGAGGAGAGCGGAGCCAACCCCGTCACCCCGGCCGTGGGCGCACTGCTGAGCGTGCTGGCGAAGATCGCATCGGCCAAGGCCGTCGTCGAGGTCGGCACGGGCGCCGGCGTCAGCGGGTTGTGGCTGCTGTCCGGCATGCGTGAGGACGGCGTGCTGACCACCATCGACGTCGAGCCCGAGCATCAGCGGCTGGCCAAGCAGGCGTTCGTCGCCGCGGGCGTCGGACCGTCCCGGACCCGGCTGATCGTGGGCCGCGCGCAGGAAGTCCTGACCCGGCTGGCCGACGAGTCCTACGACCTGGTGTTCATCGACGGCGAGCCCGCCGATCAGCCGCAGTTCGTCGCCGAGGGCGTCCGCCTGCTGCGATCGGGCGGCGTGATCGTGGTGCACCGCGCGGCGCTCGGCGGTCGCGCCGGCGACGCAGCCGCCAACGACCGCGACGTGACGGCGGTGCGCGAGGCCACCCGTGCCATCGCCGAGGACGAGCGGCTCACCCCGGTCCTCGTCCCGCTCGGCGACGGGCTCTTGGCCGCGGTCCGCGACTGACGCCACTGCGCGTCGGCCGCGTTGACCCTGTACTCAGGGCGCAAAAAGTCGAGTAACCCGCGCCCACACCACAGAGTCAACAGTGGGCACACCGGGAATCGCCTTGACCCTGCACCCAGGGCGTAGAAAGCCGAGTAACCCGCGCCCACACCGCAGAGTCAACGGTGGGCACACCGCGAATCCCGCTGACCCTGCACGCAGGGCACAAAAAGTCGAGTAACCCGCGCCCACACCGCAGAGTCAACAGTGGGCACACCGCGAATCCCATTGACCCTGCACCCAGGGCGCAAAAGGTCGAGTAACCCGCGCCCACGCTGCAGAGTCAACGGTCCGCGGCTGAATCTTTACGGGCTCTTGACGGTCAGATCCTTGACGCCCGACTGAACGCGTGTTTAACGTACTAAACATGCGTTCAGTCGAGGACCTCACCACCGTCGCCCGAATCCGCGACGCGGCGATCGAACAGTTCGGCCAGCACGGCTTCTCGGCCAGCGTCCGCAGCATCGCCACGGCCGCCGGGGTCAGCGCGGCATTGGTGATCCACCATTTCGGCTCGAAGGAGAAGCTGCGCGAAGCCTGCGACGCCTACGTCATCGAAACGGTTCGGGCCGCTAAAACCGAGTCGATGCAGAACGCCAGCCCGAGCGCGTGGTTCGCGCAGCTCGCCGAGATCGAATCCTTCGCGCCCATGACCGCCTATCTGATGCAGGCCCTGCAGACCGGCGGCGACCTCGCGAAGTCGCTGTGGCAGAGCATGATCGACAACGCCGAGGGCTACCTCGAAGAGGGTGTGCGCGCCGGGACTCTCAAGCCCAGCCGCGATCCCAAGGCCCGCGCCCGGTTCCTGGCTCTGACGAGCGGTGGTGCGCTCCTGACCTACATCCAGCTGCACCCCAACCCGACAGATTTCCGCCAGGTGCTGCACGACTACGCGCAGGACATGCTGCTGCCCTCGCTCGAGCTCTACACCAACGGCCTGATGGCCGACCCAACCATGTACGAAGCATTCCTGGCGCAGCGCGAAGCAGGCCAACCCATCGTCACCACCACTGAGGAGTGAATGTGAACGCCGCCATCGAAATCGACACCCTGACAAAGAACTTCGGGGCGGTCCGGGCACTCGACGGACTCAACCTGAGGGTCGAACGGGGCGAGGTGCACGGCTTCCTGGGGCCCAACGGCGCGGGCAAGTCGACGACGATCCGCATCCTGCTCGGGCTCGTCCGCGCCGACGCCGGCTCGGTCCGCCTCCTCGGCGGCGACCCCTGGACCGACTCCGTGGCCTTGCATCGCCACATCGCCTATGTGCCGGGCGATGTCACGTTGTGGCCGACGCTGACCGGCGGCGAGACCATCGACCTGCTGGCCCGGATGCGCGGCGGCATCGACGAAAAGCGCCGCGCCGAGCTCACCGAGCGGTTCGACCTGGACCCCACCAAGAAGACCCGCACCTACTCGAAGGGCAACCGGCAGAAGGTCTCGCTGGTGTCCGCGTTTGCCTCGAACGCCGACCTGTTGCTGCTCGACGAGCCCAGCAGCGGCCTGGATCCGTTGATGGAGAACATCTTCCAGCAGTGCGTCGCCGAGGCCGCCGGCCGCGGCACCACCGTCCTGCTGTCGAGCCACATCCTGGCCGAGACCGAGCGACTGTGCCAGCGGGTGACGATCATCCGCGCCGGCCGGACCGTCGAGACCGGGACGCTGGAGTCGATGCGGCACCTGTCGAGCACCACCATCAAAGCCGACATGATCAACAACCCGGGCCGGATCGACCATCTCCCAGGGGTTTCCGACATCTTCTTCGACGGCCGGACGCTCACGGCGCGCGTCGAATCGGAGAGCCTCGGCGCCGTCATCAAGGCACTCGGCGATGCCGGCGTGCGCTCACTGGTGAGCCAGCCACCCACCCTCGAAGACCTGTTCCTGCGGCACTACGACAACGGCCGGAGCCGCCGCGAATCCGAGCAGGTGCGGGCATGACCGCCGCCGTGGACCGCCCGGCCCGGCCCGCCCGGCCCGCCGCCGGGGCATCCAGCTTCACCGGAACCCTTGGGCTGCTTCGTCTTTACCTGCGCACCGACCGCATCGTGCTGCCGCTCTGGGTGCTGCTGCTGTCCCTGCCACTGTCGACGGTGTACATCGGCAGCATCGAGGCCGTCTACCCCACCGCGGCGGCCCGCGCCGGATTCGCCGCGAGCATCATGGCCAGCCCGGCCCAGCGCGCGATCTACGGCAACATCTACAACGACAGCCTGGGCGCGGCCGGCATCTGGAAAGCCGGCATGTTCCACGTGCTGATCGCCGTCGCCGTCATCCTGACGATGATCCGGCACACCCGCGCCGACGAAGAGGCCGGACGCACCGAGTTGATCGACTCGACGGCCGTCGGCCGCAACGCGAGCCTGACCGCCGCGCTGCTGCTGACAGGCGGCGGCTCGGTGCTCACCGGCTTGCTCGGCTTCCTCGGACTGCTGAATACCGATGTGCCCGTGACCGGTTCACTGGCCTTCAGTTGCGCGCTGGCGGCCTCCGGGCTGGTGTTCACCGCCGTCGCGGCCGTGGCCGCACAACTCTCCGCCAGTGCCCGCGTCGCACGCGGTACCGCCTTCGGCGTCCTCGGCGCCGCGTTCACGCTACGGGCAGTGGGCGACGCGAGCGGCAGCGAGCTGTCCTGGGTATCTCCCCTGGGCTGGTCACTTCTGGTCCGCCCGTACGCCGGCGACCGGTTCGGCGTGCTGGCCCTGCACGTGACGCTGACCGCCGCCCTGGTGGTACTGGCGTACCAACTTCAGAATGGTCGCGATGTCGGCGCCGGGATGTTCGCCGAACGGCGCGGCCGGCCACGGGCCAACGGGATGCTCCGTGGCCCAACAGGATTGGCGTGGCGACTGACCCGCGGCTCGGTGCTGGTGTGGACCGTCGGGCTCGGGCTGTACGGGCTGCTGGTCGGCAGCGTCGTCCACGGTATCGGCGACGAGCTGGGCGGCAGCGACTCGGCCCGCGACATCATCACGCGCCTCGGCGGTACCAGCGCACTGGAGGAGGCCTTCATGGGGATCGCCTTCAACATGCTCGGCATGGTCGCCGCCGCGTTCGCGGTCTCCCTGGCCCTGCGGCCCCATCAGGAGGAGACCGGCCAGCGTGCCGAGACACTGCTCGCCGGAGCGGTGAGCCGGATCCGTTGGCTGACGGGCTATCTGGCGATCGCGCTGGCCGGCACCACCGTCGCGATGCTGACGTCCGGGCTGCTGGCCGGCGTGACCTACGGCGCCGCGGCCGGCGACATCAGCGGCAAACTGCCCCTGGTGCTGGGTTCGGCAGCGGTGCAACTGCCCGCCATCTGGCTCCTGATCGCGGTGACGACAGTGTTGTTCGGGGCGGTGCCGCGGTTCGCCCCGGTGGCGTGGGGCGCCCTGGTCGGCTTCATCGCGGTGTATCTGCTTGGTTCGCTGGCGAATTCACCGCACTGGGTGCTGGACCTCGATCCGTTCAGCCACATCCCGCGGGTCGGGTCGGGCAGCTTCACCGCGACGCCACTGGTGTGGCTGCTGGTTCTGGACGCAACTCTGATCATCTTGGGCGCCTTGGCTTTCCGGCGCCGGGATCTACGGTAGGAGAAATCATGAAACTCGCTCTGCAGGCACTCGCCTCGGCGGCTGGGGGCATCGTCTTCTTCGCGGTGTTGCTGTGCGTGCCGGCCGGCACCATCCACTATTGGCAGGCCTGGGTTTTCATCGCGGTCTTCATGGTCGCCACCATGGGCCCGAGCATGTACCTGGCCGTCAAGCATCCCGAGGCGCTGGCGCGACGGATGCACGGCGGCCCGAAGGCCGAGACCCGACCGGTGCAGAAGGTGGCCATCTGGGCGATCCTCGCGTCGGTGGTCGGGACCGGTGTGGTCAGCGCCCTCGACTGGCGCTTCGGCTGGACCCACGTGCCCACGGCGGTCGTGGTCCTGGGCAACGTCGTCGTGGGGGTGTCCCTGGTCGCGGCCCAGTGGGTCGTCATCCAGAACAACTTCGCCGGCGCGAGTATCTCCGTGGAGGCCGATCAGCCTGTCATCTCGACGGGTCTGTACGGGATCGTGCGGCACCCGATGTACATCTGCGCCCTCATCATGATGCTCGCGACCCCGCTGGCACTGGGCTCCTACTGGGGGCTGGTCCCGGTGCTCGTCGCTGCCCCGGCGCTCATGGCCCGAATCTTCGACGAGGAGAAGATGCTGCGCACCGAGTTGCCCGGCTATCTCGACTACACCCGCAAGGTGCGCTACCGGTTGGTCCCCTACGTCTGGTGACACCGAGCGATTTGTGCACGAAAATCCGCGGACAGCGCGGGAAATCGTGCACAAATCGCGGAGACTGAACGGGTGGAACTGTTCACCGGGCTCGGTCTGGCCACCGCGTCGGGCCTCAACGCCTACATCCCCCTGCTGGCGATGGGCCTACTGGGACGCTTCACCAACCTCGTGGAGCTACCGCACCCGTGGGCGTGGTTGACCAACGGCTGGGTGATCGGCATCGTGGCCGTGCTGTTGGTGGTCGAGATCGTCGCCGACAAGGTGCCCGCACTCGACAGCGTCAACGACACCATCCAGACGTTCGTGCGGCCGACCTCCGGCGGCATCGTCTTCGGCTCCGGCACCGCGGCACAGACCGCCGCGGTCACCGATCCGGGCGCGTTCGCCAGTTCCGGCCAGTGGATTCCCGTGGTGATCGGGGCGGTCACCGCACTCGTGGTGTCGCTGACCAAGTCGACGGTGCGGCCCGTCGCGAACGTCGCCACCGGCGAGCTCGCGGCGCCCGTGCTGAGCACCGTGGAAGACGTGGCCAGTGTCGGCCTGGTGATCGTCGCGATCGTGCTGCCGGTGCTGGTTCTGGTCGCGCTGGCGCTGCTGATCTGGGCGGCGGTGGCGCTGCTGCGGCGTAGAAGGCGCCGGAGCACGACCGACGCGACCGTCTAGATCCAGACGCCCTTACCGACCGCGACCACGCCGCCGGCACTGACCGAGAAGCGTTCGCGGTCCTTCTCCAGGTCCACGCCGACCATCTCGCCGGGGCCGACGACGACGTTCTTGTCCAGGATGGCGTGCCGCACCACGGCGCCGCGACCGACGCGCGCACCCGGCATGATCACGCTGCCCTCGACGATGGCGCCGTCGTCGATCACGACGTTGGACGACAGCACCGAATTGCGCACGGACGCAGCCGAGATGATGCTGCCCGCGCCGACGACCGATTCCTGCGCCGAACCGCCGTTGACGAACTTGGCGGGGGCCAGATGCTCCGACTCCCCCAGGATGGGCCAGCGCCGGTTGTAGAGGTTGAACACCGGGTGCACCGACACCAGATCCATGTGGGCGTCGTAGAACGCGTCCAGCGTCCCGACGTCACGCCAGTAGCCGTGGTCGCGCTCGGTGGCGCCGGGGACCTCGTTGTCGTTGAAGTCGTAGACGGCCGCCATCCCGTCGGCGACCATCTGCGGGATGATGTTGCCGCCCATGTCGTGGTCGGAGTCGTGGTTCTCGGCGTCCACCCGGATGGCATCGATGAGCGCCTTGGTGGTGAACACGTAGTTGCCCATGGAGACGAACGTCTGCTCCGGGTCGTCGGGCGTGCCCGGCGGATCGGACGGCTTCTCGATGAAGCTGCGGATGCGGCCCGACTCGTCGGCGTCGATGCAGCCGAACGCCGACGCCTCAGCCCGCGGCACCCGGATGCCCGCGACCGTCGCGCCCGCTCCGCTCTCGATGTGGAACCGCACCATCTGCTCGGGGTCCATGCGGTACACGTGGTCGGCGCCGAAAACCACGATGTAGTCCGGGTCCTCGTCGTAGATGAGGTTCATCGACTGATAGATGGCGTCGGCCGAGCCGGTGTACCAGCGCGGGCCCAGCCGCTGCTGCGCCGGGACCGGGGTGATGTACTCGCCCGCCAGACCCGACAGCCGCCAGTTCTGCGAGATGTGCCGGTCCAGTGAGTGCGACTTGTATTGCGTCAGAACGCAAATCCGCAGGTATCGGGCGTTGACCAGGTTGGACAGGACGAAATCGATCAGTCGGTAGGCGCCGCCGAACGGAACGGCGGGCTTGGCGCGGTCCGCCGTCAGCGGATACAACCGTTTGCCCTCACCGCCGGCCAAGACGATTCCCAGCACCTGCGGCTGTTCCCTCATGCCACCAAACCTAGTAGCCACCAACCGAAGCGGCCAGACATACGCCCCAACCCGCCGCACGCGTTAACGTCATCGACATGCGGGTGGCGATGATGACGCGGGAGTATCCACCGGAGGTTTACGGCGGCGCGGGCGTGCATGTGACCGAACTCGTCGGCCAGCTCACGAAGCTGTGCGACGTCGACGTCCACTGCATGGGCGTGCACCGGCGGGACGCCTTCGTGGCCCAGCCCGATCCGCTGCTCGCCGGGGCCAACGCGGCCCTGACGACGCTGTCGGCGGACCTGGCGATGGTCAACAACGCGTTCGCCGGTCCGGCCGCCATGCCGGATGTGGTGCATTCGCACACCTGGTACACCGGGATGGCCGGGCACCTCACGGCGCTGCTGCACGGCATCCCGCACGTGCTGACGGCGCACTCGCTGGAGCCGCGGCGGCCGTGGAAGGCCGAGCAACTCGGTGGCGGCTACCGCATCTCCTCGTGGGTCGAGCGCACGGCGATCGAAGCGGCCGACGCCGTCATCGCGGTCAGCGTGGGCATGCGGGCCGACGTCCTGGCCACCTACCCGCAACTGGACCCCGCGCGAGTGCACGTGGTGCGCAACGGGATCGACACCGACGACTGGTACCCCGTCGAGGCAGGCCAGACCCTGGTCGACCTCGGGATCGATCCGGACCGGCCGATCGCGGCGTTCGTCGGGCGGATCACCCGGCAGAAGGGCGTCGGCCACCTCATCGCGGCGGCCCACCGGTTCGACCCCGATGTGCAGCTGGTGTTGTGTGCGGGCGCGCCCGACACCCCGGAGATCGCCGCCGAGGTGGCGGCCGCGGTGAAAGAGCTCAGCGCGACGCGCGCCGGAGTGCACTGGATCCAGGAGATGCTGCCGCTCGAGAAGATCCGGGAAATCCTGGCGACGGCAACAGTTTTCGTCTGCCCCTCGGTCTACGAGCCGCTCGGCATCGTCAACCTCGAAGCCATGGCGTGCGGCACCGCCGTGGTCGCCTCGGACGTCGGCGGCATTCCCGAGGTGGTCGACGACGGCACCACCGGATTACTGGTGCACTACGACGCCGAGGACGCGGTGGGGTTTGAGACAGGGCTCGCGGACGCGGTCAACGCGGTGGTCCGGAACCCGGAACAGGCCCGCACATTCGGGCAGGCCGGCCGTCGGCGGTGCATCGAGGAGTTCTCCTGGATGCAGGTCGCCCAGCAGACGCTCGACATCTATCGGAGCGTCTGCGGCTGAACTAGCTGGTGACGTTCTTCAGTTCGTCGCCCAGGGCTGCGGCCTCATCCGGGGTCAGTTCGACCACCAGACGACCGCCACCCTCCAGCGGTACCCGCATGACGATGCCGCGCCCCTCTTTGGTTGCTTCCAGTGGACCGTCGCCGGTCCGGGGCTTCATCGCCGCCATCGGGTGCTCCCTCCGCACGCGCCCGGACCGCATCCACGGTCCCGGATCAAGGCCGGAGCCACCCACTCAGCGGGTCGGCTCACGGCACTGAACTGCAACTGAACTATGTCTATTGTTCCCTATCGCTACCGGAGGGTGTGAAAGACCCGCCCGTCACGCCTCCGACAAGCTGTACCGGGGCACCCAACAGGCCTCGACATGGTCGTCGACCATCCCGGTGGCCTGCATCAACGCATACGCCGTGGTCGGGCCGACGAACCGGAAACCGCGGCGCTTGAGTTCCTTGGCCATGGCCACCGATTCGGGTGTGGTCGCCGGGACCTGCGCCAGGTCGGCCGGCCGCGGCCGCGCCGCCGGCGCGAACGACCACAGCAGCTCATCGAGGTCCAGACCCTCGTCGATCACCCGGGCGTTGGCGATGGTCGCCTCGATCTTGGCGCGATTGCGGACGATGCCCGGATCGGCCAACAGCCGGTCGATGTCCTTCTCCCCGAAGCCGGCGACCGTGGAAACGTCGAAACCCTTGAACGCCGCCCGGAAGTTCTCTCGCTTGCGCAGGATGATCAGCCAGGACAGGCCACTCTGGAACGCCTCCAGCGAGACGCGCTCGAACAGCGCCTGCGTGCCGCGCAGCGGACGGCCCCATTCGGTGTCGTGGTAGTCGCGGTACAACACCGCGTCCGCAGTCTCTCCAATGTCGACCCACCCGCACCTGGTCTGCTCGACGGCAGTCACTGCTCGGCGTCCGCGGTCTGCGCACGCAGCGTCGTCAACTCGCCGCGCAGCGAGTCCAGCTCCTGCGCCAGCCGGTCCAGCACCCAGTCGACCTCGCTGGTCTTGTACCCGCGCAGGGTCTGTGTGAACTTGACGGCGTCGACGTCGGCACCGGTGACACCGGATGCGGGCAGCACGGTGGCTGTGGTGCCCCGCGCCAGCGGCGGCAGCTGCTCGCTGCGACCGAACAGCACGGTGCCCAGGGCGAACAGCACCACCGCGACCAGGATCAGCACCACGAGGTAGATCAAAATCAGCGTCACACCGACGATCCTGCCGGATGGCACCGACAAGTGCCGCCGAGGCGGGTCAGCGCAGGGTGTTCATGGCGGGACGGTCGATCAGCGACACCGTCGAGGTGCGGGGCGTGACGGCGTCGCCGTCGGCGAAGAACTGGGTCAGCCCGACGCCGGAATCGCTGATGCCGCAGCGCGACAGCAGCGTGGCGATCACCTGACGGCTCATCGCCGCCAGCTCGGTCAACGGCCGGTTGCGGTGCGTGCGCACGCCGAGGTTGACCTGGGCGATGGCGTCGAGGCCCAGCTTGTCGTAGGTGTCGATCAGCAGACCGATCTCGACGCCGTACCCCGGTGCGAACCCCACCGACGTCAGCAGCTCCCGGGTGCCGGCGTACTCGCCGCCCAGCGGCTGCAGCAGGCACGTCAGCTCGGGTCGCAGGGACGCCAGCAGCGGGCGCGCCACCAGTTCGGTGACCCGGCCGCCGCCGTTGGCGTCTTCGGAGCCGCCGACCTTGAGCGGCCGCCGGTAGAAGCCCTTGACCAGATGCACACCGTCGGCGAGCAGCAACGGGCCGAGGAGCTTGGGCACGAACATCGGGTCGGGGTCGAGCAGGTCGGAGTCGACGAACACGACGATGTCGCCGGTGGTGGCCGCCAGCGAGCGCCACAGCGCCTCGCCCTTGCCGGGCTGGACCGGCACCTCGGGCAGGGCCTGTTCGCGGCTGACGACCCGGGCGCCCGCCTCGATGGCGCGCAGTTCCGTCTCGTCGGTGGAACCGGAGTCGAGCACGACGAGCTCGTCGACCAGACCACCCAGCAGCGGGCTGATGCTGTCGATGACGTCGGCGACGGTCTCTTCCTCGTTCAGCGCGGGCAGCACGACCGAGACGGTCCGGCCGGCCTTGGCGGCCTCGAGCTCGGCGATGGTCCAAGAGGGCCGGCTCCAGCTGCGTTCTGCCAGCCAGGCATGGCGAGCGATGCCTTCTGCGGTCAAATCGGGCGTTAGGGTCACGCGAGTCCCCTCACTGTTCGGCTCGGTGGACGCCCGCCCTGGATCGAAGCGACCATTTCCAGGACGCGTCGGGTGGGGCCCACCTCGTGCACCCGGAACATGGCGGCGCCGTCAGCGGCGGCGAGTGCCGTCGCGGCCAGCGTCCCCTCCAGGCGCTCGGTCAGTTCGACACCTAAAGTCTCCCCCACGAAATCCTTGTTACTGAGGGCCATCAGGACTGGCCATCCGGTATTTACAAGATCTTTTACATGGCGCAACAAACTAAGACCGTGGTAAGTGTTCTTGCCGAAATCGTGCGTCGGGTCGATCAGGATGGCGTCGCGCGAGACGCCGACATCGACGGCATGCCGCGCCGCTGACGTGACCTCGGCGATGACGTCGTCCACCACACCCCGTTCGGTGACGCCGTAGTTGACGCGGAAGGGCCGGGTGCGCGGCACTGCCCCGCCGGTGTGCGAGCAGACCAGCCCCGCCCCGAATTCTGCGGCCACCTCGGGCAGCCCGGGATCGGCGCCGGCCCAGGTGTCGTTGATCAGGTCGGCCCCGGCCGCGCAGGCCTGCTTGGCCACGTTCGCGCGCCAGGTGTCGACGCTGATCAGTTGGTCGGGGTATTCGCCGCGTAGCCACTCGATGAACGGCACCACGCGCGCGATCTCCTCGTCGGCGTCGACGGTGCTGCCGGGTCCCGCTTTGACGCCGCCGATGTCGATGACGTCGGCACCCTCCGCGATCTTCTGGTGCGCCGCGTCCTTGGCCGCGCCGTCGCTGAAGGTCGCCCCCCGGTCATAGAAGGAATCCGGGGTGCGGTTGACGATCGCCATGATCAGCGCGCGATCGCCGGCCACCTGGCGACCCAGGAACTGGCCCCTTGGACAGGACTGCACGACTCCCAGGCTATCGGGCTGCCGCAAATCCGCCGATTTCGCCGCCCCAACGGTCTCGACGTGAACTGCACCGAGCGACCCGGAGACGTCGATGACGTGGTGACGGGCTGATGGCCTGCGTCAGCGCGGCTTCTTGCCGTCCTTCACCTCGACGGGGTACTCGGGGTAGAACGGCACGTAACCCTCGTCGCGGCCGGACAGCACGTAGATGGGGTCCGATACCTCGTCGCCGTAGCCCTGCGTGCGCAGGTCCACCTTCTGGTTCTTGAACGTCGAGGTGTGCGCCAGCTCGGGCACGATCCGGATGAACAGCGGCACCGCGTAGGCGGGCAGGTGCTCGAAGCCGGCCTTGGCCAGGCGCGCGCCGTCGAATTCGGCGCCTTCGCGCAGCTGCACCGACGCCATGCCGGCGCGGCCGCCGCAGCCCGGCACCTCGACGCCGTACACCGTGCACTCCTCCACCTGGTCGTCGGCGCCGAGCGCGGCCTCGACCTCGGTGGTGGCGACGTTCTCGCCCTTCCACCGGAAGGTATCGCCGAGCCGGTCGGCGAACGCGGCGTGCGCGAAGCCCTGCGACCGCATCAGGTCACCGGTGTTGAACCAGACGTCGCCGTCCTTGAATGCGTTGCGCACCAACTTCTTCTCGCTGGCGGCCTTGTCGGTGTAGCCGTCGAACGGCTGCAGGTTGTTGACCTTGCTGAGCAACAGGCCCGGTTCGCCGCGCTTGACCTTGCGCAGCCGGCCGTCGGGCCCGCGGGCCGGCTCGCCGGTCTCCAGGTCGTACTCCACGTAGACGACGGGCGACGGGCAGATGCCGGTGGTCTTGTCGATGTTGAACACGTTGACGAAGCCGGTGTTGCCCTCGCTGGCGGCGTAGAACTCGCATACCCGCTTGATGCCGAAGCGCGAAGTGAATTCGTCCCAGATCGCGGGGCGCAGTCCGTTGCCGGCGATGACCCGGACCTTGTGTGCGCGGTCGGTGGGCTTGGGCGGCTGGTTCAGCAGGTAGCCGCAGATCTCGCCGATGTAGATGAAGGCGGTGGCGTCGTACTTGATGACCTCGTCCCAGAACCGCGAGGCGGAGAACGACTTGCCCAGCGCCAGCGCGGCACCGGCGTTGAGGGCCGACGACGTCGCGACCGTCAGCGCGTTGTTGTGGTACAGCGGCAGGCAGCAGTACAGCGTGTCGCTGCTGTTCAGGCGCAGCCCCAGCCCGCCGAATCCGCCGAGCGCGCGCAGCCAGCGGTAGTGCGTCATGACACTGGCCTTGGGCATCCCGGTGGTGCCCGAGGTGAAGATGTAGAACGCCTTCTCCTTGGCCAGGATCTGGCTGGTGCCCACCGGGTTGGCGGTCGACTGGCCGACGGCCAGCTCGCGTAGCTCCTCGACCGACATGAGACCCGTCGTCAGCTCCGCAGCGGCACCGCACTCGATGACGGGCTCGTGAAAGTCCGACTCGGTGACCAGGACCTTGGCGCCGAGCAGGCCGAGGCTGTGCGCCAAGACATTGCCGCGCTGGTTGTAGTTGATCATTCCGGCGACCGCGCCGCACTTGACGGTCGCCAGCATCAGCAGCACGGCGTCCGGCGAGTTGCGCAGCATGATGCCGACCACCGAACCCGGACCGACGCCCTTGGCCGCGAGCACCGACGCGTAGCGGTTGACCGTCGAGTTGGCCTGACCGTAGGTGATGCGCTGGTCCTCGAATTTGATGAAGACCTTGTCCTTGTTGGCCACTGCGCGTTCCTGGAACACCTTGCCGATGGACGTCTTCGCCGTCGGGCTGGCACCGAAGCCGGTGATCAGGCCGCGAAGGATCACCGGGGCGTCGGACAGGAAACCGGGCAGTTGCTTAGCAATATCGAGCAGCCCGACGCCGGTGCGTGATGTCTCGTCACTCATGCCCGGTGAGCCTAGTGAGCGATGTCACGCGGCGCACAAGCAGCCATGGCCTCGTCGACGTCCTTGACGACGATGAGCCGGTCGAGCGCGGCCCGCTGGACGTAACCGGTGTCGACCAGCGTGTGCAGCCAGGCCAGCAGGCCGTCGTAGTGGCCGTGCGGATCGAGCATCACCAGCGGCTTGTCGTGCATGTTGAGGTAGCCGGCCGTCCAGGCCTCGAAGAACTCCTCGAGGGTGCCGATACCGCCGGGCAGCGCGATGAAGGCGTCGGACCGGTCCTCCATGATCTGCTTCCGCTCGCGCATGGTGTCGGTGACGATCAGCTCGCTGGCGTTCACGTCGGCCAGCTCGCGATGCACCAGCTTCTTCGGGATGACGCCGATGGTGCGGCCGCCGTTCTCGCGGGCTCCGTCGGCGACGGCGCCCATCGCCGAGACGTTGCCGCCGCCGGACACCAGGGTCCAGCCTTTCGCGGCGATGGCCCGGCCCACATCGCCGGCGAGGGTGAGCAATTCGGGATGACGGGGACCGGCGGCGCAGTAGACACAGACGGCGTAGGGATTTTCGGGGGTGTTGTCGGCCAGCACAGCACAACGCTAATCGAGCGATGCCGTCCGCCGCGCAGCCATAGGATCGGACCGTGGTGCTCAGCCAGCTGAAAGCGGGCGTCGAAACCCGGGCCGGTGCGCTGCTGACGGGTGCCCGCGGGTCTGGCAAGACCACATCGGCGCGCGTGGCTTTCGACGAGCTGGCGCCCGGCTTCGAACGAGCAGCCTGGATCACCGGCACCGCCGCCGATTCGCGGGTGCCGTTCGGTGCTTTCGAGCGGCTGTTCACGGTGCCCGAGACGGGCCGGACGATCCAGGTGCTGCGCGCGGCGCGGGAGGCGCTCGGGACCGGACTGCTGTTGGTCGTCGACGACGGGCATCTGCTCGACCGGCTGTCGGCGTCGTTGGTGTATCAGCTCGCGGTGTCGGGAGCGGCCCGGGTCATCGTCACGGCGGAATCGAATCAGTCTCTGCCCGAGGGTCTTTCGTCGCTGGTTCGGGACCGGTTGGTGGTTCCGGTGACTGCTGACGAGCCGGTCCGTGCTGTGGTGCCGCACGATTCTGCGCCGCCGCCACCCGACGGCGACGGCGTCGTCGGCCGGCTGCGGCGTGTGGTGCGGGCGCTCGACGGCGGCGACGCATTACCCGTCGCCGAACTCGCTGCCGCCGCCGACGATGCCCTGCGCCTCGGCGATCTCGAACTGGCGGAACGGCTGGGGCGGGCGGCGCTGCCGGCCGGCGGCCTGGCCACCCGGGTGACGTTGAGCTATGCCCTGGCCTGGCAGGGACGCGGCGTCGATGCCGACGCGGTGCTGGCCGAGGTCGACGCGTCCGCGCTGACCGAACCGGCCCTGATGATGTGGGCACTGCCCCGCGCGGCCAACCAGTTCTGGATGCTCTCCGAACCGGAGCGGGCGACGGCTTTCCTGCGCACCGTCAGAAGCCGCGTCCAGACGCCGGCGGCGCAGGTCACCCTGGACGCCTTGTCGGCGACGTTCGCGATGAACGCCGGCAATCTGAACCGGGCCATGCAGCTCGCCGACTCGGTGTTGGCCAGTGCCGAACCGAGCGACACCGCCGTCGGCTGGGCGGCGTCGGCGGCCGCGCTGAGCTGTGCTCGCACAGGCCGGTTGACCGAGGTGGACGGCTTCGCCGAGCGCGCCCTGGCCGCCGGGCAGCCGGGTCTGTTGCGGTTCACCAGCGGGTTCGGGCAGACCACGGTCCTGCTGTTGGCCGGCGAGCCGGACAAGGCTCAGCAGCTGGCCCAGGAGCTGATCGACTTCACGCAGTCCCAACAGCCCGGGCGGGCCATCGGCGAGGTGCTGCTGGCCGACATTCTGATCGCACGAGGCGAGCTCGACGCGGCGATCGAAGTACTGCAGGGCGCGACGAAAGTACTGGCGCGCACCGGATATTCGTGGGGTCCGCTGGCATGGATGCTGTTGGCGCGGGCGCTCGGCCAGCGTGGGGCCACCGCCGAGGCGGGCCGGGCTCTGGCCCGTGCCGAAGCCAGGCACGGCTTGAAGTCGATGTTGTTCGCGCCCGAATTGGCCCTGGCCCGCGCCTGGACCACCGCCGCTCGGCGGGACCACCACGGCGCGATCGCCGCCGCCCGCGAGGCGCTCCGCGCCGCCGAGCGGGGCGGCCAGTCGGCGGTGGCGCTGCGCGTCCTGCACGACGCGGCGTTGTTGGGCGATGTCCGGGCCGCGGACTGTTTCGACCGCGTCGGCGTCGACTGTGCGTTCGGCAGGCAGGCTCGGGCCGTGGCGGCGGAGGTCGCCGCCGATCGCGCATGACCATTTGCCGCAGGGCACGTCATCGACGTCGCCATAGGATTGACCGCAACAGGTCTTCGAGGGGGCAGATCATGGGCGATCCGCTGTACGTCAATACCGAGGGTGTGCTGGGCATGGCCCGGGTGCACGACGCGGTCGCGGCTGGGCTCGGTCAGCTCCAGAACGGCGCGGGTCTCGGTCAGTCGGTCGGCCCCGCGGCGACGCACGGGCTGATCGCCCACGGCATGAATACGGCGCTCGGTGGGGTGATGGCGCGACGCGACAGCATCCTGCAGTCGACGGGCGCGGCCGGCCAGCAGATGTCCGAGCAGTTGCACCGCGCCGCCGAGGCATACCGGGCCGGTGACGAGCAGGGCGCGCGTGGGTTGTCTTCGGCCGCCGAGGGCATCCCGGGAGGCGGGGCCGGTGGCGGCGTCAGTGCCGGCACGCCGGGTGGGCTCGGCGCGGCGGTCCCCGGCAGCCCCGCCGCCGGGGGTGGCGACGTGGCGCAGACGCTCGGGCAGGTGGGCCAGCAGGCCGGCCAGATCGCCCAAGGCGTGGCGCAGACGTTGGGACAGATTCCGGGGCAGATCGCACAAGGCCTGACCGGGGTGCTGGGCGGGATCGCCAGCGGCCTGGGTGGCATCGAAGGTGTAGGTGCCGGGCACGCGGCGGGATCGGGTCTGGGCGGGCTCAGTGACGTGGATTCCGTTGGCGAACATGAGAAGTCGGATGCCGACGATCGGGACCGGGAGCGCCGGGATCCGGAGCGCCACGAAAAAGGCGAGGACGACAAGCGGATCCTGTCGGTCGAGCACCGTGGTCAGGCAGGTGACGCGGGTGAAGGCGAGGGCCCGGCGGCCGGTCCGTCGGGCGCCGGCGGTCCCCCGCCACGCCGCCCGGCCCAGACCCGGCCGCAGGACATCTAGGCCAGGCCTCGCCCGGCGGTTGACCCTGCGGTCAGGGTCCTGGTTACTCGCACTATTGCGCCCCAGCCGCAGAATCAACGCCACCCGGCATTCACCCTGCGGCCAGGGTCCACACCACTCGCACTTTCCCGCCCACACCGCAGAATCAACGCCATCCGGCATTCACCCTGCGGCCAGGGCTCACACCACTCGCACTTCTTCGCCCACACCGCAGAGTGAATCGCCTGTCTACGGCAGCGTCATCCGCCGCTCGATGCCGATCGCGTCGAGAAACCGCTCGTCGTGACTGACGACGATGAACGCACCGCGGTAGGCGTTGAGCGCGGACTCCAGCTGCGCAACGCTGACCAAGTCGAGGTTGTTCGTCGGTTCGTCGAGCAGCAGCAGGTGCGGCGCCGGTTCGGCGTACAGCACGCAGGCCAGCGTCGCGCGCAGCCGCTCGCCGCCAGACAGGACCGAGACCGGTAGATCAATCCTGTTGTCCTGGAACAGGAACTGCGCCAGCAGATGCCGCCTGCGCGTGATGTTGAGGGTCGGCGCCCAGGCCATCAGATTCTCCAGGACACTGCGCTGCTCGTCGAGCAGGTCGAGGCGCTGCGACAGATAGGCGATCCGGCCGCCACCCCGGGTCAGGGTTCCGATATCCGGTTGGAGGTCACCGTTGATCATCTTGAGCAGCGTGGACTTGCCCGCGCCGTTGCGACCGGCCAGGGCGATGCGTTCGGGTCCGCGGATGTCCAGGTCGATTCCGTTGTCGGCGAACAGCATCCGACCACCGCGCTGGATGTTGAGCCCGGTCGCGCTCAGCACCGTCCGGCCTGCGGGCACTTCCGTGTTCGGCAGATCGAGGGCGATGACGTCGTCGTCTCGCACCGCGCGTTCGGCGGCGTCGAGACGGGCGCGGGCGTCGTCGACTCGTTTTTCGTGCACCTCGTCGGCGCGACCTGCCGATTCCTGAGCATTGCGTTTGAGTTTCCCGGCAATGATTTTCGGCAGTCCGGCGTCTTTGAGGTTGCGGGCGGCGGTGCCGGCCCGACGGGCGGCGCGCTCCCGGGCCTGCTGCATCTGGCGCTTCTGGAGTTTGAGCTGCGACTCCGCGTTGCGCATCTCGTCGACCGCAGCACGTTGCGCATCGGCGACCGCGTCCTGGTAGGCGGTGAAATTGCCGCCGTAGAACTGGACGTCGCCGTCACGCAGTTCGGCGATGCGATCCATGCGGTCGAGCAGTGCACGGTCGTGGCTGATCAACAGCAAGATGCCCGGATAGCGGTCCAGTTCGTCGTAGAGCCGTTGCCGCGCAGCGGAATCCAGATTGTTGGTGGGCTCGTCGAGCAGCAGAACATCGGGACGCCCGAGCAATTGCGCGGCCAGCCCGAGGGTGACGACCTCTCCGCCGGACAGGGTGCCGAGCACCCGGTCGAGGGGGACGTCGAGGCCGAGCCGCGCCAGCTGCGCGGTACTGCGTTCCTCGATGTCCCAGTCATCGCCGATGGCGGTGAACACCGCCTCGGAGGCGTCACCGTCCGCCAGTGCCGTCAGGGCCGCCAATATGGGTGCCACGCCGAGTATTTCGGCGACAGTCAGGTCGGTTGCGAACGGCAGCGTCTGCGGCAGGTAGCCGAGAGAGCCGTCGACGGTGACGCTGCCGCCGGTCGGTTGCAGCTCTCCGGCGATGAGTTTGAGAAGCGTGCTCTTACCCGCGCCATTGGGGGCGACAAGTCCGGTATGACCGGCACCCACGGTGAACGACAGGTCCGAGAACAGCTCGGTGTCGTCGGGCCAGGAGAACGACAAATGGGAACACGTGATAGAAGACATGCAAAAGCTCTCGTGAGAGTGACAGGGCGAGGGCGTACTCCGGTTATCCGGAGATGTCTTCTCCCAGCATGTTTTCGGCCCACCTCGGTTGACAGCAGTTGCAAGACCCACAGTACTCACGGGCGCAACTGATTAATCTCCGCTCAGTACCCGCGCAGCTGATCCAGCTGCCGCCGTTCACGTTTGGTGGGCCGGCCCGCGCCCCGGTCGCGGACGGGCACGGCAGGCATCGTCTCTTTGGCGGGTGGCGGCGGACTGCGGTCGATCAGGCACTCGGGGACGACGGCGGCGCCGACCCGCTTGGCGATGGGCCGGATGACCTCGACGATGCGCTCGCGGCCCTCGAGCCGGACGCGCACCTCGTCACCCGGACCGACCAGCTGCGCCGGTTTCACCGTGACGCCGTTGACGCGCACATGCCCGGCCCGGCAGGCCGCGGCGGCCAGGGACCGGGTCTTGGTGATCCGGACGGCGAAGATCCAGCTGTCGACGCGAACGCTACTCAACTTGTCAGGTACCGCCGCAGAATGTCGGTGACCGCGGTGATGTCCGCCGTCGTCACCCGCTCGTCGACCTTGTGCGCGAGGTTCGGGTCGCCCGGCCCGTAGTTGACGGCCGGAATGCCAAGGGCGGCAAAGCGGGCCACGTCGGTCCAGCCGTACTTGGCCCGCACCTGTCCCCCGGCCGCGGCGACCAGCGCGGCGGCGGCCGGCTGCGTCAGACCGGGCAGGGCACCGGCGGCCGAGTCGGTGAGCTCGATGCGCACGTCGAGACCGGCGAACACCTCGTGGACGTGCGCGAGGGCCTGCTCGACGCTGCGGTCCGGGGCGAACCGGAAGTTGACGGTGACCGAGCCGGCATCCGGGATGACGTTGCCGGCGATACCGCCGTCGATCCGGACCGCGGACAGGCCCTCGCGGTACACGCAGCCGTCGATGTCCAC
Organism: Mycobacterium sp. SMC-16; assembly: GCF_046250085.1. NCBI lineage: Bacteria > Bacillati > Actinomycetota > Actinomycetes > Mycobacteriales > Mycobacteriaceae > Mycobacterium > Mycobacterium sp. SMC-16. Next base: position 1,237,634 of record NZ_CP176427.1, on the reverse strand, counting down.
CTGCCGCGCCTGATAGCCCGTCAACCTGTCGAGGACGGCACCGAGCTTGTGAATCGCGTTGTCGCCCAGCCACGATCGCGCCGAATGTGCGCGGGTACCGGTGGCGTGGACGATGACGCGCAGGGTGCCCTGGCAGCCGGCCTCGATGAGGCCGCCCGAGGGCTCACCCAGGATGGCGACGTCGGCCTTGAGCCAGTCGGGCAGTTCACGTTCGATGCGGCCGAGGCCGTTGGCGCTGGACTCGATCTCCTCGCAGTCGTACATGACCAGGGTGATGTCGTGTGTCGGCTCGGCGACGGTGGCGGCCAGATGCAGGAACACCGCGTCGCCGGCCTTCATGTCGGAGGTACCGCAGCCCCAGAGTTCTTCGCCGACGAGGCGACTGGGCAGGTTGTCCGCGGCCGGGACGGTGTCGGTGTGCCCGGCCAGCAGCACGCGCGACGGCCGGCCCAGGTTGGTGCGGGCCAGGACGGCGTCGCCGTTGCGGATCACCTCGAAATGCGGGGCCTGGGCCTTGAGCGCGGTCTCGATCTCGTCGGCGATGAGCTGCTCGTGCCGCGATTCGCTGGGAATGTCGACCAGCGCGGCGGTCAGAGCGATCGGGTCGGCGGTGAGATCCAGCATTCAGCCAGGTTAGTCGGTGGGCCGAGTCAAGCGACGGCGCGCAGGGCCCGGATGGCCGGTGCCGTCGAGGCGCCGAGCAGCGTCGAGCGGTCGGCCGGGTAGCGGACGTCGATGACGGCGTCGTCGCCGAACCGGTAGGGCTTGCCAAGGATCAAGCCCGCCAACTGCTTTCGCATCCGGGACAGCTCGGCCCGCACCGTCACCACCCGACTCCGGTCGCCGTACAGGTCCTCGGCGAGTTCCGATGCCGACCTCCCGTTCCGGTGGATCGCCAGCACCAGCAGGATTTCGGCGTGCCGCAGCGAGATGTCGTGGCGCCACCCACCGAACTGCCCGGCCATCTCCAGCACCGGCGCACCGCGCAGGTCCAGCACGACGCGGGTGGCGGTCGCGTCGTCGTCGGCCGCGGCAACCGATGGCCGGACCAGCCATCCGCCGGGCAGAATCTCGACGTCGCACCGCCCGAGGGTCGGGATCCAGGCACGCCCCGGGGCCAGTTCGTCGGGCAGCAGAATCCGGTTGTGCAGCGGCATCTGGTCGACGGCGGCGACCCAGCCGTCGGCGTCGACCGCCAGCGCGGGAGCGCCGATGCGGGCCAGGATCGGCGCGGCGACCATCCGCAGCCGGTTCAGCGTCCCCTCGTGCTGCTCGCGCAGGTGCGCTTCGGCCAGCCGGGCCACCGCGTCGACGAGCGCGACGGTGGTGGGATGCACCGTCGCGGCCGGGCCGGAGACGTCGACGACGCCGATCACCTGGCCGGTGCGCGGGTCGCGGACCGGGGCGCCGGCGCAGGTCCAGGCATGGTGGCTGCGCAGGAAATGCTCGGCGGAGAACACCTGCACCGCCCGGTTGGACGCCAGCGCGGTCCCGATGGCGTTGGTGCCGACGGCACCCTCGCCCCAGTTGGCGCCCTCGACGAAGCCGAGCCGGTCGGCTTTGCCGAGCACGGCCGCGGACCCGGACCGCCACAGCACCCGGCCCCGCGCGTCGGCCAGCACCAGGATGTTGTCCCCTTCGGCGACAATGGATTCCAGTCCGCGTGACACGTCGTCGAGCACGGCGAGCAGACCCGATGACTTGCGCAGCGCATCCAGCCCGGACGCTTCGATGACCGGCGGGATGTGGGTGTCGGGGTTGACGCCGCGGGCCAGCATCCGCTGCCACGACTCGCCGATCACGTCCCGGGGCCGCGCCGGGGCCCGCCCTCCGGACATGGTCGCGTCGTAGACAGCCGACATCAACCGCGCGTAACTGCGCGGGTCCTCACCAACTGCTACCGCTGGTTCAGGCACGGCCGGGCTCTGCATCATCGCCGATTGTGCTCCGCATGTCAGCGATAAACCAGACCGCCGTCGATCAGACCGGCCTGCCCTGTCATGTAGTCGGCATCGGGTCCGGCCAGGTACGAGACGAACCCGGCGACGTCATCCGGTGTTTCCGCACGGCCCAGGGCTATCCCGCCGACGAACTTCGCGTACGTCTCGCCGACCGGAGCGCCGGTGAGTTCGGCGAAGCGCTTATCGATCTCGACCCACATGTCGGTGCCCACCACTCCGGGGCAGTAGGCGTTGACGGTGATGCCGTCGGCGGCGTGCTCCTTGGCGGCGGCCTGGGTCAGGGCGCGCACGGCGAATTTGGTGGCGCTGTACGGCCCGAGCATGGCGAAGCCGTCGTGCCCGGCGATCGACGAGGCGTTGATGATCTTGCTGATCTTGCCGTCCGCCTGGTTCCCGAGTTCCTTGAATTTCGCCACGGCGGCCTGGATGCCCCACAGCACGCCGTCGACGTTGATCGACCACAACCGCTGCAGATCCTCGGGCGTGACGTCGGCGAGCGGGCCCACCAACGCGACACCGGCGTTGTTGACCATGATGTCGAGGCCGCCGAGTTCGGTTGCCACATAGTCGACTGCGGCGAACACCTGATCCCGCTGACTGACGTCAGCGACGAAAGTGGTGAATTTGCAGCCGATCTCGGATACCTCGGCGGCCACCTCCGCCAGCGGATCGGCTTCGACGTCGACGAGCGCGACGTCTGCGCCGTCACGCGCGAGCCGCAGCGCGATACCGCGCCCGATGCCACGTCCGGCCCCGGTGACAAGGGCTACCTTCCCTGCCAATGTCATTGCTGTTTCTCCGCTCATCGCGTCGGGTCGACCAGAACCTTCATCTTGTTCCCCGCATGCAGGGCCTCGAATCCTTCGGCGACCACATCACCGATCGGAATCTGGGCCACCCATCCGCTGGTGTCGTAGGCGCCCTGCGCCATCAACGCGATGACGGCCTCGAAGTCGGCGCCGGTGTAACACAGCGAGCCTTGGATGCGGGATTCGTTCATCACCAGGTTCAAAAGTGGTGTCTGCAGCGGCTTTTCGTAGATCGCGACGCTGACCATCGGCTTGCGGGAGCCGACGCAGGCAAGTGCCGTCTCCACCGCGGGAGTGACGCCGGCGGCGTCGAACGCCGCGTCGGCCCCGGCGCCGTAGGTGTGGTCGGCAATGAAGCCGGGCACGTCGGTGACCGTCGGGTCGAGCGTGACGGCACCGAGTGCTTCGATGGCGGCCCGCCGCGTCGGCGACGGCTCGACGACAAAAATCTCCTGAAGTCCCTTGCCGCGCAAGGCGAACCACAATCCGATGCCGATGGGACCGGCGCCGAATACCATCGCGGTATCACCGGGTTTGACGTCACCGAGCGTCGCCGCGTGGTAGGCCACCGACATCGGTTCGACGAGCGCACCGAGTTCCAGCGAGACGTTGTCGGGCAGCCGGTGCAGCATGTTCGTCGGCACCACGGTGTATTCGGCCATACCGCCGTCGGACATCAGGCCGTGGAAGCCGATCTGCTGACAGACGTTGTAGTTGCCCGCCGCGCACGGGCCGCAGTGGCCGCATTTGTAGATCGGTTCGACGGCCACCCGGTCGCCCTCACGCCAGCCCGTGACGCCGGCGCCGACGGCGGTGATGGTGCCGGAGAACTCGTGGCCCAGCGTGAGCGGCAACTCCTGATGGGTCAGGGGATGCGGCTGCGTGGGGACGAAGATGGGGCCGGCGTAGTACTCGTGCAGGTCGGTGCCACAGATGCCGTTGAAGCCGATCTGTAGTTGCACCTGGCCTGGGCCTGGCGCCGGGATGGCGACGTCCTCGACCGAGACTTTGTTGGGACCGTAGTAGACAGCTGCTCTCATGCGACCAGTTGTATGTGACCGGGGCCACACCTCGACAGAGTTGCAGGAGGTTGCAACGCTGCAACGTGGTGCAACTCTTGTCCGAGGTTGTGCTCTGGCTGTGTCCTGAGTCACATGACCGCAACACTGGAACCAACTACCGCCGTCTCACCGCAGCAGCGCGTCGAGACCTGGCTCGCCAACTTCGAGGCGGCGCTGGCCGCACAGGACATCGACGGCGCCGTCGGGATGTTCGCCGTCGACAGCTTCTGGCGCGACCTCGTCGCCTTCACCTGGAACATCAAGACCGTCGAGGGTCGCGACCAGATCGCGGACATGCTGCGCACCCGGCTGGCCGACACCACCCCGTCCGGCTTCCGGACACGTGAACCCGCCACGGCCGACGGCGACGTGACGTCGGCGTTCATCGAGTTCGAGACGGCCACCGGGCGCGGCTCGGGACACCTGCGGCTGCGCGGCGACGAAGGCTGGACGCTGCTGACGACGCTGCAGGAACTAAAAGGGCACGAGGAGCGCAAGGGCGCAACGCGCGTGCTCGGCGCCGTGCACGGATCCGATCCCGACCCGCGCTCGTGGGCCGAGAAGCGCGCCGAGGAAGAGGCCACACTGGGACGCGAGAAGCAGCCCTATGTGCTGGTGATCGGCGGTGGCCAGGGCGGCATCGCCCTGGGTGCGCGGCTGCGGCAACTCGGGGTGCCGTCCATCGTCGTCGACAAGCACGAGCGGCCCGGCGACCAGTGGCGCAAGCGCTACAAGTCGCTGTGCCTGCACGACCCCGTCTGGTACGACCACCTGCCCTACCTGCCGTTCCCGGCCAACTGGCCGGTGTTCGCGCCGAAGGACAAGGTCGGCGACTGGCTGGAGTTCTACACCAAGGTGATGGAGGTGCCGTACTGGTCGCGAACCGAATGCCTCTCGGCCACTTACGATTCCGAAGCGGGCCGGTGGACCGTCGAGGTCAATCGCGACGGTGAGCGCATGACGCTGCACCCGACACAGCTGGTGCTGGCGACCGGCATGTCCGGGAAGCCCAGCATCCCAACGTTGCCCGGCCAGGACATCTTCGCCGGACAACAGCACCACTCGAGTCAGCACCCCGGCCCGGACCGGTACGTCGGCAAGAAGGTCGTCGTGGTGGGTTCCAACAACTCGGCACACGACATCTGCAAAGCCTTGTACGAGAACGGCGTCGACGTGACGATGCTGCAGCGCTCGTCGACGCACATCGTCAAGTCGGATTCACTGATGGAGCTCGGTCTCGGCGACCTGTACTCGGAGCGCGCGGTGGCCGCCGGCATGACGACCGAGAAGGCCGACCTGACCTTCGCATCGCTGCCCTACGCCATCATGGCCGACTTCCAGCGGCCCATCTACGACGCAATTCGCGAGCGGGACAAGGACTTCTACGCACGGCTGGAGGCCGCCGGTTTCGAGTTGGACTTCGGCGACGACGACTCCGGCCTCTTCATGAAGTACCTGCGGCGTGGCTCGGGCTACTACATCGACGTCGGCGCGTGCGAGCTGGTGGCCGACGGTTCGATCAAGCTGGCGCACGGCCAGGTGTCGCACCTGACGGAGAACGCGGTGGTGCTGGCCGATGGCACCGAGCTGCCGGCCGACGTCGTCGTCTACGCGACGGGCTACGGCTCGATGAACGGCTGGGCCGCCGACCTGATGGGCCAGGAGATCGCCGACCGGGTCGGCAAGGTGTGGGGCCTGGGCAGCGGGACCGCCAAGGACCCCGGCCCGTGGGAGGGCGAGCAGCGCAACATGTGGAAGCCGACGCAGCAGGAGAACCTGTGGTTCCACGGCGGCAACCTGCACCAGTCGCGGCACTACTCGCTGTACCTGGCGCTGCAGCTGAAGGCCCGCTACGAGCGCATCCCGACACCGGTCTACGGCCTGCAGGCGGTCCACCACCTCCAGTGAGCCGCGGTTCTCCCCGCGAGCAGACGTAAAACTGTCTTTTCAACGGCGAAAACGACAGTTTTACGTCTGCTCGCGAGTGGGTGGCGACCCCAGCTCGCGAGTGGGTGGTGACCCCAGGTCGCGAGTGGGTGGTGCCCCCAGCTCAGCGCTGGTTCAGTAACCTTGGCCAACGTGACTTCTTCTTCTGGTGCATCCGGCATCGGCATCGCCACCATCACCGCCGACGGAACCGTCCTCGACACCTGGTTCCCGGCACCCGAACTGAACGCCGACGCCGCGGCCGGCCCGGTCCCCGCTGAGCTGGAAGCCCTCGTCGGCACCGATGAGGACCGCGGCGTGCGCACCGAGGTCGTGCGCACCACCATCGCCTCGCTCGACGACAAGCCCGCCGACGCGCACGACGCCTACCTGCGGCTGCACCTGCTGTCGCACCGCCTCGTCGCGCCCCACGGCGCCAACATGGACGGCATCTTCGGCCTGCTGACCAACGTGGTGTGGACCAACTTCGGCCCCTGCGCGGTCGAGGGCTTCGAGACCGTCCGCGCCAAGCTGCGTCGTCGTGGCACGGTCACCGTTTTCGGCGTCGACAAGTTCCCCCGCATGGTCGACTACGTGCTGCCGACCGGCGTGCGCATCGCCGACGCCGACCGCGTCCGCCTGGGCGCGCACCTGGCGTCGGGCACGACCGTCATGCACGAGGGCTTCGTCAACTTCAATGCCGGCACGCTGGGCACCTCGATGGTCGAGGGCCGCATCTCCGCGGGCGTCGTCGTCGATGACGGCTCCGACGTCGGCGGCGGCGCGTCGATCATGGGCACGCTGTCGGGCGGCGGCAAGGAGGTCATCTCGGTGGGCAAGCGCTGCCTGCTGGGCGCCAACGCCGGTCTGGGCATCTCACTCGGCGACGACTGCGTCATCGAGGCCGGCCTGTACGTCACCGGCGGCACCAAGGTGACCACCGCCGACGGCCAGACCGTCAAGGCCAAGGAGCTCTCCGGCTCGAACAACCTGCTGTTCCGCCGGAACTCGGTCAGCGGCGCGGTCGAGGTCGTCAAGCGCGACGGCACCGGCATCACGCTCAACGAGGCGCTGCACGCCAACTGACCGGCTGTACTTCGGAAAAGGGCCGCTCGGCAACGCCGGGCGGCCCTTTCTGTATGCCGGCCAATCGTAGGGATTTCCCTTATATCGAGTCTCGCGGGCCGTCGATAGCGTCAGTGACATGCCTTGAAAAGGGCGAACATCGTCACGACTGCGTAGGGGCCACCATGGGCAGCAGAATACGAACACTCAGCCGATACCTCGCTGCCGCAACGGTTTCCGGGGTCATGTTCCTACCGGTCCCGACGGCCGGCGCCGACGTGCTGCCCAACGGCCTCGACGTCACCTGCCAGGTCATCAAGGACACCACGGCCAGTTGCCTCATCGCAGGTTGCCCCCGCGTCCACGGGGACTATGTGGTCGACGCCGTGCACATCATCGCCTACAGCTATCAGGTCGAGAAAGAATTCAAGTGCATCAACGGCGGTAGGGCCACCTACACCACGACATTCAAAGATTTCGGGCCGCACACGATCCACCTACAGGCTTGCCGCAAGAAGGACCTCGAAGGCGACTGGTGCGGCCCATGGTCGGACTACACGTTCAACGCTCCCGCGCCGGCCCCAGCGGCGCCCGCTCCGGCCCCGGCTCCGGCACCTGAGCCGAAGCCGATCAAATGCACGGCGGGCCGGGTCCTCGTCGGCGACCAGTGCGTCGCCGCGCCGCAACCACCGGAAGCACAGCCACCCCACGACGCCGTCACCATGAACGTGAGCACCGGCGGGCTGGCCGGGGTCACGGTGAACGTCACCAATTCCGCGGACATCGCCGGCACGTGCACGTACGACGCCGTCGCCGACAACAAGCTGATCCCGCCGACCCACCGCCAGCTCAACCTGCCGGCCAAGGGCAATGCGAGCCTGCACATCGACGGCGTTCCGACCTTCAGCACCTACCAGGTGACCCTCGCCTGCCACGGCATCTTCAACGGCAAGGACGTCGAATTCGGTCACGTCCAACAGTCCGTGAGCTACTGAGCGACGCCCCTCAAGACTGCGCCGCCCACGGGCCGACGCCCGTCACCTTCTCGATGGTGATGCGGGTGAGGTACCCGGGCGGCGCGCCGGCCGGTGGGAACTGGCCGTTGAAGTCCGGCGCCATCACGTTGGTCAGCCGGGTCAGGACCTCGGGCGCCCCGCCCTCGACGATGCGGGCGGTGCCACTGATCGCGAGGTAGGGGTTCACCGATGCGGCGCCCCGGTCGGTGCCGACGATGGTCACCGCGACCCTGGGGTCGCGGCGCATGTTGCGCAGCTTCTTGTAGTCCGCGAGGTGCGCGCTGACCAGCTCGTCACCTTGCAGTTCGACCCACACCACCGAAACCTGCGGGCTGCCATCGGCATTCAGAGTCACCAGCGTCGCGTTGGCCCCATCCCCGATCAGGGCGCGGGCTTCGTCTGTGAGTTGCATGCGCTCTACAAGGCCGTGAAGACGTGCGGTATTCCCGCCGGGAAGTTGGAGGTTTTCCCCCAGGGACATCGGCGCACATTCATCGCTAGCGTCAATCCGGTGAGCACGACGACCGGCGACGCGGACACCTTGGCACCCACCGACCCCGACGAGACCTCGGCGCCCGAATGGACCGACGCACAGAAGCTGGCGTTCCGGCTGTTGTTCACCATCGGCGGCGGAATCCTGATCCTCTCGGTGTACGGCAATCTGGGCCTGAGCCTATTGATGGCCCCGCTTCTTCAGGGGCTCGCAAACCTGGGCAGTTTCGTCACCCGCGGCGAGGGCGCACACCTGAACATCAACGGCGGCGCTGATTCGATGGCAGAGTGGTGCCTGCACCTCGGCTGGATCCTGGTGGCCCTGTTGATCACCGCGGTGTGGACTGCGCTGGACCGGCAACGGCCCAACTACCGCAGCCTTGCCGCACTGCTGCTGGTGTTCGCCCGGTTCGGGCTGGCCGTCTCGATGCTGCTCTACGGTCTGGCCAAGCTCATTCCGACGCAGATGGCCTACATGATGCTGCCCGGCTATCAGATCCAGATGGTCGGCGACGTCAGCATGATGAACACGCTGTGGGGTTTCATGGGCGCCTCGGACCCCTACTCGATGGCCACGGGTCTGGTCGAATTCGTCGCCGGTGTCCTCTTGCTGTGGCGGCGAACGTGGCTGCTGGGCGCGCTGATCGCGATCGTGGCCATGGGCCAGGTGTTCCTGCTCAACCTCTTCTACGACGTCCCGGTGAAGCTGGTGTCCGGCGCGCTGTTGTTCATCGCCGTCGCGATCACCACGCCGTACTGGCAAAGCCTCGCTCGAACGGTATTCCAGCGTGGCACTTCCGAACCGGTCGTGCTGTGGCCGGCGTCGGGTTCGGGCAGGCGGTGGTTGCGCCGGACCGGCACCGTGGCGAAGTTCACCATCGCAGGCGTCGTCACCGTGCTGGTCGCGACGTTCGGCGTCGTTACCTACCAGCAAATTCGGCACGGGGAATCGGACATCGACGGAGTCTGGCGCGCAACGTCATTCACGGTGGAAGGCCAACAGGCGACGCTGCAGCAGACCTCGCCGGCGCCGTGGACGAATGTCGCGATCGCCGACCGGGTCGGCGACTATACGAGCTTCGTCACCCAGGTCCCGGCGGGCTACGTGACCGTCTACCAGTTCGAGATCCGCGGCGACAGACTGGAGATCAAGAAGCACGAATCGAATCCGCCCACCGTGCTGAACTTTCGCCTGGACGGTCCCGACCGGCTGATGTTGACCGGCACGGTTGACGGCAAGCACATCGAGGGCGACTACCAGCGACGGCACATGCAGCGCAGCGAATCTCACTTCCGGCTGATCCAGCCGGAGACCGAGAACGGACCGGCGAGCCGGCTGCCCTAGCCGCTAGACGAGGAGCTTCTTCTGCACCTTGCCCATGGCGTTGCGGGGCAGGCTGTCGACGAGGCGCACCTCGCGCGGCCGCTTGTGCACCGAAAGCTGTTGCGCGACAAAGTCGATGAGTTCCTGCGCCGATGCGGAGCCGACCACGAAGGCGACGATCCGCTGGCCCAGGTCGTCGTCGGGCACGCCGACGACCGCGGCCTCGGACACGCCCGGGTGGCCCAGCAGGACGGTCTCGATCTCCCCGGCGCCGACCCGGAAACCACCGGACTTGATCAGGTCCACCGACTCTCGCCCGACGATGCGATGCATGCCCTCGGCGTCGACGACGGCGACGTCGCCGGTGCGGTACCAGCCGTCGTCTCCCAGCACTTCGGCCGTCGCCTCGGGCCGGTTGAGGTACCCGCTGAACAGCGTCGGCGCGGAAACCTCCAGGCGGCCAATGGTTTCCCCGTCGTGCGGAACGGGCGACCCGTCCTCGGCGACCAGCCGGGTCTGCACGCCGTCGAGCGGCAACCCGACCCAGCCGGGCCTGCGGTCACCGTCGACCCGGGTCGACAGGGTGATCAGCGATTCGGTGCTGCCGTAGCGCTCGACGGGCGCGTGCCCGGTGAGCCGCACGAGGTCGTCGAACACCGGCACCGGCAGCGCCGCACTGCCCGACACCAGCAGTCTCGCGCCCCGCAACGCCTCGGCGGCGGCAGCATCGGCCACCACGCGTGACCACACGGTCGGCACCCCGAAGTACAGCGAGCCACCCGCCGCGGCGTACGCGGCCGGCGTGGGTTTTCCGGTGTGCACGAAGCGATTTCCGATACGCAGCGAACCCAGAAGGCCGAGAATCAGGCCGTGGACGTGGAACAGCGGCAGGCCATGCACCAGGGTGTCGGCCGGGGTCCAGGCCCACGCTTTGGCCAGCGCGTCGATGTCGGCCGCGATGGCGCGGCGGCTGATCAGCACACCTTTGGGCAGCCCCGTCGTTCCTGAGGTGTACATGATGAGCGCCGTCGAATCCGGCGAGGGCTCGGCGTAGCGATGCCAGGACCGGGCGTGCAACCGCACCGGAATGACTGGTAATCCTTCGGCTTCGTCAGGCGTCTCCCCCAGCCACGCCTGCGCCCCGGAGTCCGTGATCATGTGCCGGCGTTCGGCAGCACCGACATCGGCCGGCACCGGCACCACCGGCACCCCGGCGATGAGGCAGCCGGCGATGGCCAGCACCGTCTTGGCGGTGGGCCTAGCCAGCACCGCCACGAGCGATGCGCCCGCGACCCGCTCGGCCACCGACGTCGCGGCCCCGACCAGATCGCTGCGTGAAAGGACCGCGCCGTCGATGCGTACCGCGTCTTCGAGGTCGTGTCCGGCGGCCACGGCGGCGGGGTTCAGAGAGGTCAGCAGCACATCGCGAGGCTACTCGCCTATTCGGATACAACGATCATTCCGCGGCAGAAAATTGTTCGCGGATGGTCGTCGGCGCCCCTATGTCCGGTGCCGCGGAGGTGGCACTTCTCCTGTTCGGAACGACAACCAGGGGCCACCGCCAACCATCCGCGATACTGGAGCTGTGATCGAACGCGTCGGCTCCCGTGAGGTCTACCGCAACGCCTGGATGTCGGTGCGCGAAGACGACATCCGCCGCCCCGACGGCACCACCGGCATCTACGGCGTGGTGGACAAACCCACCTATGCGCTGGTGATTGCCCGCGACGGCGACCGCTACCGGATGGTGGAGCAGTTCCGCTACCCAATCGGGTTGCGGCGCTGGGAGTTTGTGCAGGGCACCGCGCCGGGCACGTTGGGCGGCAACGAGCCCGCGCCCGCCGATCTGGCTGCCCAGGAACTCCGTGAGGAGACCGGGCTGCGCGCCGAGACGTGGGAGGTGCTGGGCCAGTTGGATGTCGCACCCGGGATGTGCAGCCAACGCGGCTGGGCCTACCTCGCGACCGGCATCACCGAGGGCGAGCACGAGCGTGAGCACGAAGAGCAGGACATGCACAGCGAGTGGTTCACCGCCGAGGAGATCGAGAACATGATCCGGCGCGGCGACATCACCGATGCGCAATCGTTGGCTGCGTGGACACTCCTGCGGTTGCACACGACGCGGTAAGGCGATCCTGCCAACTCGGGTAAACATCGCGCCACCTGGGATGACGCCGATTCGGGCGCCTGTTGATCTGGGCATAGCACCCCAGGAGGCAACGGCATGAAAACGATGACTAGTAGTACACGGCAGGCGTTGGGCCGCTACATTCTCGCAGGCGCACTCGGAGTCGGAATCCTGGTGTCCCCGATCGTGTGGTCATTCGCGGAGGACACGCAGAAGGCCCTACCGGAAACCGTTGTGGCAGCACACAACAACCACGGTATCGATCAGCTGCAGTGGCTCCAGGACATCCAGCCGCACGCGCAGGCGCCACGGGTCGACACCACGGTGCACCAGAGTCAGTAGTAGGCGGCCCCGACCGACGATGTTGCGCGAGAAGAATTTTCACACTTGATCTCAACTTAGGTTGAGGTTCTAGCGTCGAACGCATGACCCAACCTGAAGTGATAGTCGACCGTGTCGTCCTGCAGGACGGCTTCGTCCCAGTCATAGACATCAGCAGCGCGCGCACCGGCGACCCGGCGAACCGCCAGGCGGTGGCCGACGCGATCGGCCGCTGCTGCGAGACGAGCGGCTTCCTGCTCCTCGTGGGCCATGGCGTGCCCTACAAGGCCATCAGCGACGTCAACCGTGCCCTCCGTGAGTTCTTCGCTCTGCCACAGGCAGAGAAGGACCGGGTCCGGGCACTGCCCGGCGACCCACTGGCCCGTGGATTCAGCAGTGCGGGCAAGCTTTCGGCCACCAACGACGGCGCGGACGTCGAGGCCGAGCACCAGGCGCCGGACCGCGTCGAGAAGTTCGTCCACTTTCCGCTCGGCAACCCCGAGGGCCTGGGCGGCGACGGTTGGACCGATGAGCGGGTGGCCGTCGCCGAGCGGTGGCCCGAACTCCCGGGCTTCCGCGGCGCCTACGAGCGCTACTACGCCGAAATGGAACTACTGGCGACCGAGCTGTCCCGGCTCTTCGCACTCGCCCTTGGCCTGCGCGAGGATTGGTTCGACGCGTCGATCGACCGGCACAACTCCAACCTGATGGCCAACTACTACCCGGCCGACAATCGGCCGGCGGGCGAAATCCGGCTGAGCCAGCACAGTGACTGGGGCAATCTCACGATCCTGTTGCAGGACGAATCTCAGCGCGGGCTGCAGGTTCTCAATAACCACGGCGAATGGCTCGATGTGCCTGTGGTTCCCGGCGCGTTCGTCATCAACATCGGCGACCTGCTCGCGCGGTGGACCAACGACCGCTGGGTCAGCACCGTGCACCGCGTGGTGAGCAACGGTGCCGGCGGAGAGCGGTTCAGCCTGCCGTTCTTCCACCAACCCAACTTCGATGCCGTCATCGAGTGCATCCCCACCTGCGCGACAGCCGACAACCCGCCGCGCTATGAACCGGTGGTGTCGGGGCCGTATCTGCTCGACAAGTTCAAACTGGCCTACGCGCTCTGAGGACTCGACGTCACCGGAAGAGATTCTCCGACAACGGCGTCGGAGAGCCGAATCGGTGCGCCGTCACCGCGATCGCCTGCTCGTGCAGGAACGTCAGCAGCTCGACGCGCCCCGCTTCGACAACCGGCCCCGCGTAGAGCGCGATCCCGACATTGCCGGCGCTGTCGCGAGCGAACTGTTCGCGGCTGCCGCCGAGCAGGCGAACGCGGCCGGGCGCGTTGTCCCGCAGGGCGTTCCGCCACGACGGGGCATCTTCCGCCCGGCAGACGACGCCCGCGGTGGCCAGCGTGTCGGCAACCGACGGGTCGAGCGGAACCGGGGTGGAGAGGGTCACGCGGGAACCCGCGAGGATTCCCGCCCCGACGACCCGCAGCACGGCCGCCGGATCAGCATTCTCGGCGCGTACCGTCACCGGCACCGGCAGGTAGCGGAAGACGTTCTTCTCCGCCATCAGGGCGGACACATCGCGCGCGATGCCGAACTCCGTCGCCCAGGCATGTGCGTCGGATCCGAAGGACCGCTCGAGGAAGTCCAGTGCCCCCGGGTCCGGCGCGAAAGTCTTTGCGGCGTCGAGGATCGTGCGCACCGACGGTGAGATGGCGGCCGTCCGGGTCGCCGGCGCGGAACGCCAATCACTCAGCCCGATCAGGTAATTCGGACCACCGGCCTTCGCGCCCGCACCGACCGCCGACTTCTTCCACCCGCCGAAGGGCTGCCGCCGCACGATCGCCCCGACGGTCGAACGGTTCACATAGGCATTGCCGGCCTCGACGCGGTCGAGCCAACGTTCGATCTCATCGCGGTCCAGGCTGTGCAGGCCCGCCGTCAGGCCGTAGTCGACCTCATTCTGAATGGCCATCGCCTCGTCGAGGTCATCGGCGGCGATGAGGCCCAGGACCGGACCGAAGTATTCGGTGAGGTGGAACTCCGAGCCGCGCCGCACGCCGGTCTTCACTCCCGGTGACCAGAGCCGTCCGCTGTCGTCGAGTCGGCGCGGCTCCACCAGCCACTGCTCACCCGGTGCGAGCTGCGTGAGGGCCCGCAGCAGCTTGCCGTGGGCGGGTTCGATGATGGGTCCCACCTGCACGGTCGGGTCTGACGGATAGCCGACCTTCAGCGACGTGACGGCGTCGACGAGCTGGTCGCGGAACCGCGCGGAGCGGGCAACCGAGCCCACCAGAATGCCGAGCGACGCCGCCGAACACTTCTGTCCGGCATGCCCGAAGGCCGAGTACACCAGGTCTTTGACCGCGAGATCGAGATCGGCATGCGGGGTGACGATGATGGAGTTCTTGCCGCTGGTCTCGGCCAGCAGCGGCAGGTCGGGCCGGAAGCTGCGGAACAGTTCCGCGGTCTCGAACGCGCCCGTGAGGATCAGGCGGGCGACCCGCGGGTCGGATACCAATTGCGTCCCGAGCTCGCCCTCGTCGAGGTGCACCAACTGCAGCACGTCGCGCGGCACGCCGGCGTCCCAGAGCGCTTGCACCATGACGGATCCGCACCGCCTGGCCTGGGTGGCGGGCTTGATGATGACGGGGCTGCCCGCGGCCAGCGCGGCCAGGACCGATCCGGCGGGGATCGCCACCGGGAAGTTCCAGGGCGGTGTGACGACGGTCAATCCCGCCGGTGCCGCGACGGCACCGTCGACAATGTCGAGGTTTTCCGCTTGCGCCGCATAGTAATTCGCGAAGTCGATGGCCTCGGAGACCTCGGGATCACCCTGATCGAGCGTCTTGCCGCACTCGGACGCCATGACCTCCAGCAGTACCGCCCGCCCCGCCTGCAACGTCGCGGCCGCACGCCGAAGGACCGCTGCCCGTTCGGCACCGGTCAACGCAGCCCATGTCGCGCCTGCCGTCACCCCGTCGGTGATGATCCCGTCGAGCGCGCCCGCGCTCGACACGGTGTGCTCGGCAACCAGCTCGACGCCGGCTGTCGACGCGGCGACCCGCTCGGTGATCGCCCGCCCCCACAGCCGGTTTCCCGGCAGTGCCGGATCGGTGTCGGCGACATTCGCGAAACCGCCGGCCGGGCTCATCGCCGCGCGCGGATCGTCGGTACGACGATCCTGGCGACGGTTGGGTACCGGAATGACAGTCTCAGCCACGAGATCCGCGAGCGACGCGACGAACCGGTCCTTCTCGCGCTCGAAGAGCGCTTGGTCGTCGTGCAGCTCGAACACCGCGGACATGAAGTTGTCCTGGCTGGCGCCCTCCTCCAGCCGGCGCACGAGGTAGGCGATCGCCACGTCAAAGTCCTTGGGGTGCACCACCGGTACGTACAGCAGCAGACCGCCGACGGTGCGCCGGACGGCTTCGGCCTGCGCCTCGGCCATCCCGAGCAGCATCTCGAACTCCACGCGATCCCGGACGCCGCGACGGCCGGCGAGCGTCCACGCATAGGCGATGTCGAAGAGGTTGTGCCCGGCGACGCCGATGCGCACGTTCGCGGCATGCTCGGGCTGCAGTGCGTAATCCAGCACCCGCTTGTAGTTGGTGTCGGTGTCCCGTTTTGTCGGCAGGGTCGCCACGGGCCAGTCGTGCAGCGAGGCCTCCACGTGTTCCATCGGCAGGTTGGCGCCTTTGACCAACCGCACCTTGATGCCGGCGCCGCCCCGTTCACGGCGCGCCCGAGCCCAGTCCTGCAGGCGCATCATCGCGCTCAGCGCATCGGGCAGATACGCCTGCAGCACGATCCCGGCTTCGAGGCCGAGCAGTTCGGGCCGGTCGAGCAGCTTGGTGAACACCGCGATCGTCAGCTCCAGGTCGCGGTATTCCTCCATGTCGAGGTTGATGAACTTCTTCGTCGGCGCGGTCGCCGCCTGGGTGAACAACGGCAGCAGGTTGGCCGCGATGTGGTCGACGGCGTCGTCGAACGCCCACGGCGAGTGCGGGGGCACGGTGGCCGAGACCTTGATCGACACGTAGTCGACGTCGGGACGGGCGAGCAGCTGTTCAGTGCCCTTCAGCCGGCGGGACGCCTCGGCCTGGCCGAGCACGGCCTCACCGAGCAGGTTGATGTTGAGGCTGACGCCACGATTGCGGATCCGTGCGATGGACCGTCCGAGGCGGGCGTCGGACGCGTCGACCAGCAAGTGACCGACCATCTCGCGCAACACCTTCCGGGCAACCGGGATGACCAGACCGGGCGCGATCACCGATACCAGGGCACCGAGCTTGATCAGCAGCCGTTCATGCAGCGGCAGGAAGCCAGGGGCGTTGCGCGCGAGGGCGCGCAGGTTGGCAGCGGCGACCTTGTGGTCTTCGGGCCGGATCACGCGGTCGACGAAGCCGACGGTGAAATCCAGGCCATGTGGATCGCGAAGGACGTCCGCCAAGCGCCGGCCGGCCGAGGGGGCGGGCAGGCGGGCGGCCTCGTCGAGCCAGGACCGGACCTGGCCCACCACCTCGTTCAGCAGGTCGTCCTTTTCACGGCTCAGCTGTGTCATCTGCCCATCATGAGCGTGTTGGACACTTAAAATAAAGCGATGTTTTCTGACATGAAAGTTTAAGTAGAGATGAAACATCAGCGTGCCGATCTGCTCGACACCCGCAGGCTGCGCCTGTTGTACGAGCTGAGTCTGCGCGGCAAGTTGTCCGAGGTCGCCGAGGCGTTGCACCAGAGCCCGTCGTCGATATCGCAGGCGTTGAGCCAGCTCGAGCGCGAGGTCGGCGTGCCGCTGTTGGAGAAGGTCGGGCGGCGGCTGCGGCTCACCCCGGCTGCCGAGGTGCTGGTCGAGCACACCGCGGTCATCCTGGCGCGGCTCGAGCAGGCCGCCTCCGACGTCGCGGTACAGAGCGACGAGGCGTCCGGCACCGTCCGTCTGGCCGTCTTCCAATCGGCCGCGTCGGCCTTCATGCCACAGATGCTGACGGAGTTGGCGACGCGCCATCCGCGGCTGCGCGTGACGATGTCGCAACGAGAACCGGAGCAGGCGCTCTACGAGACCTGGCTGCGCGAGTTCGATCTGGTGATCGCCGAGGAGTATCCGGGCCATGCCGCACGTGCGTATCCCGATCTGCACCGGGCACCGCTGACCACCGACCTGCTGCGGCTGGCCGTACCACCGAGCGGAGAGCCGTGGGACCGCATCACGTCGGTCGAAGACGCCGCCGACCTGCCGTGGACCATGGAGCCCGAAGGCACCGCTTCCCGGCACTGGGCCGAACAGCTTTGTCGCCGAGCAGGTTTCGAGCCCGACGTGCGCTTCGAAACCGACGACCTGGAAGCCCAGATCGCGCTGATCGAGAACGGCAACGCCGTCGCCATCCTTCCCGACCTGATGCGGGTCCGGCGCCGTCCGGCAGTACGCGTCGTCGACGTCGATCCGCGTCGGCGTGTGGTGTTCACCGCGACGCGGACCGCCATCAGCAAGACACCGGCCATCGTGGCGTGCCGTGCCGCTCTTGCTTCGGCAGTGCCGGCGCAGCTCGACGTGGATTGAGGCGCTAGATCGGAGTTTCCTTGGTGTCGTTGACGAAGCGGTTCAGCAAGACACCGAGCTGACGCAGATCGTCGGCCGTCCAGTCCGCGAGTGCGCGCGCCAGGTGTTCGCGACGGACGTCCTGCAGCGCGTCGGCCGCACGTTGTCCCGCTTCGGTGACCTGCACGATGGACACCCGCCCGTCGTTACCGTCGGCATGCCGGGTGACGTGGCCGGCGTCGACCAGGGCCTGGACGCGCCGCGTGGTCATGCCGACGTCCATGTGCGCCGTGGCAGCCAATTGCCCGACAGCCTGCGGCCCTTCGTCGATCAGGACCCGCAGCAGCGCGTAGGACGGCTGGGACAATTCGGTGTCGGCACTGGTGGCCTGTCGCTTGAAGGCCGCACGGCTCAGGCTCAACCGCACCACCTGCGCGAGGGCGGCACTGATCGAATCCACCGATTCCATCTTGCGTTTCGATGCCCTAATCGACGCCATCGCCCGCTCCGTTCCGCAGGTCCCGGACGCAGGACCGCACCGGTTCATCCTCGTTCTCGTCCGCACCGACCGGCGGTAACACCACCCCGCCCGCGATGCCGTCGTACTTGGCACGCAGCAGATTCGGCAGTTGATCGTATCGCCCGGTCGTTACCAACTGGTCGAGCACGGCGTCGCTGAGCACAGTCGGTAGGTCGTGCCACCGTTGCTGTTTGATGAGGGCACGAAGGTCGTCGGCCAAGCCGTGCCAGCCTTTTCTTTTCAGGGTCGCCGCGTACGCGGGCGTCGAGAGCAGGAACGCCAGCATCCGGCGTTGCCGCTCACGGTCCTGCTCGACCAGCAGGTCGGTACTGCCGGTGGCAACGGCAGCCGACGCCACGAGAGTCGGCAATCCGGAGCGGCCGGCATCCTCCGCGCCGCGCCGAAGCGCCGGGCGCACAACCTCGCTCAGGTAGTCCGGGTCGGAATTGGTGGAATGCGTGACAACGCCGTCCGCCACCCCGCCGGCCAGTTCACACATCCGAGCATTGACCGCGCCCAGCCAGATCCGTGGTGGCGCCATGTCATTCGGCCCCGGGTTGAAGTACGGCTGCAGGCGTGTGATGCGGTAGGCGTCACCCTCGTGCTGCACGGGCCCACCAGTTCTGAAGGCTTCGAAGATGCCTTTGAGCGCACTGACGTAATCGACCATGCGCGCCCGCGGTTCGCTCCACGGCATACCGAAGCGGTCCTCGATGTTCTGCCGGATCTGCGTGCCGAGACCCAGTTCGAACCGCCCGCCGGAGAAGGTCTGGAGGTCCCAGGCCGCATATGCGGTGAGCATCGGGCTACGGACGAAAGCCAGGGTGACGGCCGTCCGGATCGTCAGTCGCTCAGTGTGTTCGGCGGCCAGCAGTGCCACGGCCAGCGAGTCGTGCGTCGTCTCGGCGATGTGCAGGCCGTCGAAGCCGAGTCGCTCGATCCGGCGCGCGTAGGCCGGCACGTGGGTCAGCGGCAACTCGGGCGACATCGCGGCGAACACCTGCATACGCCAGGACGCTAGCCAGCCTGGTTGACATTGTCAATTGATTGACAAAGTCAAATACCTCTCCTTACGGTGGCGACAGACCCATTCCGACTCCACGGCTCGAGGAACACCTGTGTCGCGTTTCTACTTCGACTGGTCCAACTACGTCACGATGCTTCGCCTACTGCGGCGGGACGCCCGTTCCCAGCGGCGGTGGGTACCCTTTGTGCGATTCGCCGTCGGCGTGCCATTGGTGGCGGCACTGCACGCACTGTGCTTCGCACTCGACCCGATCTTGTTTCCGGCGTTGCGCCGCACCGAGGTTCGCGCTCCGACGTTCTGCATCGGTCACGCGCGTAGCGGGACGACGTACCTGCACCGCTTGATGGCGCAGGACCCGCAGTTCAGCTACGCCCTGATGTACGAGCTGTTCTTTCCGTCGCTACTGGAGAAGAAGCTGCTGCGCTTGCTGTTTCGCGTCGACGCCGCGACCGGCGGACGCTTGCGCCGGCGGCTCGACGACATCGAGGAACAGGTGTTCGCCCCTACCGAGGACATCCACAAGACGGGTTTCTTCGTCCCTGAGGAAGATGACGCATTCCTGACGTGGTCGCTGAGTTCCGGGTTCTGGATCGTCGCGTTCCCCTACATGGGCGAGCTGGACTTCTATCACGTCGACCGGTGGCCGGCCCGGAAGCGGCTTCGCCTGATGGCGTTCTACAGGGAATGCGTCCGGCGTCAGATCGCGCTGCGCGGTGGCGGCACCCACCTGAGCAAGAACCCGACGTTCTGCGGACGGGTGGAGACCCTGATCGAGGTCTTCCCCGACGCGAGAATCATTGTGCCGATGCGTAATCCGTACGAGACGATTCCCAGCCTGCTCAAGCTGATGCAGACCGAGTGGTCGCTCCGCGGGCGCGATGGCCGGCTGATTGCCGGCTCGCTGCGGGTTCTGGCCGACCAGTCGGTCGACACCTATCTGCACCCGCTCGAAGTGCTGGCACGTCACCCCGAGGTGCGGGCGAGCGTCGTCGACTACCGCGAGCTCGTCGGCGCACCGTCGGCGACCATGCGCCGCGTCTATGACGACCTCGGACTCGTCGCCGGTCCGGAAGCCGACCAGGCTTTCACGGCCGCCGAACGCCGTCCCGGCCACGAGACCACGCATCGGTACAGCCTCGCCGAGTTCGGGCTCGATCCGCACGACATCCACCGGCGCCTTGCCGGCCTGTTTGACGAATACCACTGGGACAACGAAGAAAAGGACGCTCATGTCAGCTGAACTCGAATCCGTGCGCGCAGCGTGGACCGACATGATGGCCGCGCTCGGCCGGGCGCGCGATGCGGTCGACTCCCCCGAACTGCACGCGCCGCCGGCCACCCCACTCGGCGTCGCGGAAGGTTACCGGTATCTCATGGGTTTCGCGTTCAGCGCCATCGAACGCGCCTTCTCCGAAGACCCCGAGTTTCCCTACTTCCGGCGCGCCATCCAGCCCATCGACAAGGCCACCATCGACAACGCCGATGCGCTCTATCTGTCGGCAGCCATCGACGGCAGCCGGAATTACCGCATTCGCGGCAAGCTGGCGGGGCCAAAACCGCCGCAGTACATGATCTTCGAGACGCACACGGTGTACGCCGGCGACACCGGCTCCCTGTCCGAGCTCGGCCCGGGCGGGCGCGTCGTCACCGGCATGCTGGACTCTGCAGCGCTTGTCGTCGACGACGATGGCCACTTCGAGATTCTGCTGGCGCCGCGGCCGCCGGCCGGCCACACCGGCAATTTCATCGCCACCGCGACCGAAGACGCGAACGCCGGATATGTGATCGCTCGCATCCTCTTTCACGATTGGGAGCACGAAGCCTGCCCAGACCTCCACATCGTGCAGATCGGTGCCGAGGGAACACATCCCGCGACGCTCACACCGTCGTCCACGGCGACCCGCCTGCGGCGGATCGGTGACCTCGTCGAGAACCAGATGAAGTTCTGGAATGAGTTCTACGACGTCGTCCTCGAAGCCCACGGCGACAAGAACGGTGACGGCATCACCTTCATGCCGCGCAACGCGCTCAACGCCCCTATGCCCGCCAACCTCGCGACGGGCGGCGGCCAGTGCACCAATGTGTATTCCGGCGGCACTTACGATCTGCGGCCCGACGACGCGCTGCTGGTAGAGCTCAATGTTTCTGTGTCGCCGGCGTATCTGGGCTTCCACCTGTCGAATCTGTGGGGCGAATCGCTCGACTACGCCAATCACGTCAGCAGCCTCAACGGCTTTCAGACCGAGCCCGACCTGGATGGCCGGCTGCGCTACGTCATCACCGATGTCGACCCGCAGGTGCCGAATTGGCTTGACACCGCCGGACATTCGCAGGGCTTCCTCACGGTGCGGTGGACGTACAGCGAGCCGCCGGCGGAGTTGCCCACCGCGACCGTGACGGTGGTCAGCCGCGACGAGGTGCGCAAGCACCTACCCGAAGCCACCCGGACCGTCAGCGCCGACGAACGTCGCGAACAGATCCGGATCCGGCAGGAACACGTCCAACGGCGCTACCGCCAGTACTGAGTCCTACGCGAGACGCGAAACGCCGGCGGCGATGCGCTCGTCGGTCGCGGTCAGTGCGATGCGCACGAACTGCTCGCCGGCCGGGCCGTAGAACTCGCCGGGCGCGACGAGGATGCCGCGCTCGGCCAGCCACGCGACCGTCGCGCGCCCGGACTCGCCGCGGGTCGCCCACAGGTACAGACCCGCCTCGGAGTGGTCGACGGTGAAACCGGCGCCGCGGACCGCGGCCAGCAGCGCGTCGCGGCGCTTGGCGTAGCGGTCGCGCTGGACGCGTTCGTGTTCGTCGTCGTCGAGAGCGGCGACCATGGCGGACTGCACGGGCGTCGGGACGATCATGCCGGCGTGCTTGCGCACCGCGAGCAGTTCCGCGACCAGAGCCGGGTCACCGGCGACGAAACCGGCCCGATAGCCGGCCAGCGACGAGGTCTTGGACAGCGAGTGCACAGCCAGCAGACCGGTGTGGTCGCCGTCGCAGACGTCGGGATGCAGCACCGACAGCGGCTGGGCGTCCCAGGCCAGGCCGAGGTAGCACTCATCGGACGCGATGACGACACCGCGCTCACGCGCCCAGCCGACAACCTTGCGCAGATGGTCGACACCGAGCACCTTGCCGGTCGGGTTGCTGGGCGAGTTCAGGTACACCAGCGCGGGCGTCTGCGGCCCGATCTGGGTCAGCGAATCGGCGCGCAGCACCTGGGCACCGGCAAGCCGCGCACCGACGTCGTACGTCGGGTAGGCCAGCTCGGGCACCACCACGGTGTCGGCGGCCCCCAACCCGAGCAGCGTCGGCAGCCAGGCGATGACCTCTTTGGTGCCGATGACCGGCAGTACCGCCTGCTCCGGCAGGCCGGTGATGCCGTAGCGGCGCTGCAGCGCAGCCACCGCCGACGCGCGCACGGCCGGCGTACCGGCCGTCGTCGGGTAACCCGGTGAGGCACTGGCAGCGGCCAGCGCCTCCCGGATCACCGGCGCGACGTCGTCAACAGGCGTGCCGACGGACAGATCGACGATGCCGTCCGGATGGGCACGCGCGGTCGCGGTTGCGTCAGCCAGGGTGTCCCAGGGGAACACCGGCAGGGCAGCCGAGACCTTGGTTCGAGCGGACAGGGTCACTCGCCCTGCGGCGCGAGATCCTTGACCGCCTGCGGGTCGTTGTCGGTCTGGCCGACCTTCGACGCACCACCCGGCGAGCCGAGCTCGGCGAAGAAGTCAGCGTTGTTCTGGGTGTATCCGCTCCACTGATCGGGGACATCGTCCTCGTAGTAGATGGCCTCGACGGGGCAGACGGGCTCACAAGCGCCACAGTCCACGCACTCATCGGGGTGGATGTACAACATGCGTGCACCCTCGTAGATGCAATCGACCGGGCATTCTTCGATACATGCCTTGTCTTTGACGTCGACGCAGGGTTCGGCAATGACGTACGTCACCGGTGGTTCTCCTGTTCCAGTGGGCTGCTGGCTCGTCAGGAATACAACGAGCAGACGTCAGTATGGTGCGCCCGTACCGAAGCGTCTGGCTCAGTGTCACCTAACTTTACGCGCCGCCCGGGAAGGGTGGCGCGTGGTTACTGATACTAGACGTTGCACATACCGTCCGACTAGTTCCCACCACAGCTTTTTACGCGTGTCATTTTTCGCTTTGCAATCTGTTGCATAGGACCGCCGGTAGCGCCTAGGCTCGGGCCGTGGCTCTCCCCCACGCCATCCTTGTGGCGCTGTGCGAACAAGCCGGTTCCGGTTACGAACTGGCCAACCGGTTCGACCGATCGATCGGCTACTTCTGGGCCGCCACCCATCAGCAGATTTACAAGACGCTGCGCACCATGGGCACCGACGGCTGGGTCAGCGTCGAGGTCGTCGCGCAGCACGGGCGTCCGGACAAGAAGGTCTACACGGTGACGGACGCCGGCCGGGCCGAACTCGAACGCTGGATCGCCGAACCCCTCACCGGCCGCGGCAGTTCCGTGACCGACGCTCGTACGCGCGAACTCGCGGTGAAACTGCGCGGTGCGACGTACGGGTCCGCGGACAGCACCGCAGCCCTGTGCGAGCAGATTCGCGCGCTGCGCGCCGAACGCGCCGCGCTGCTCGACACCTACCGCGGCTATGAGAAACGTCAGTTCCCCGACCCGTCCTGGCTCACCGGCAGCGCGCTGCATCAGTACCTGGTGCTGCGCGGCGGTATCCGCGCCGAGGAGGGATCGGTGGACTGGTTGGACGAAGTTCTGCTGGCATTGAGAGGAAACCGATGACCGCGCCGCATTCAACGCCCTATCCGAACCTGTTGTCCCCGTTGGACCTTGGGTTCACGACGCTGCGCAACCGGGTGATCATGGGCTCGATGCACACGGGCCTGGAGGATCGCGCCCGCGACACCGGCAAGCTCGCCGAGTACTTCGCCGAGCGGGCCCGGGGCCGCGTCGGTTTGATCATCACCGGCGGATACGCCCCCAACCGCACCGGCTGGCTGCTGCCGTTCGCCGCCGAGATGATCTCGTCGCCTGATGCCCGTCGGCACCGCCGGATCACCACGGCCGTCCACGCCGAAGGCGGCAAGATTCTGCTGCAGGTGCTGCACGCGGGACGCTATGCGTACCATCCGCTTTCGGTCAGCGCGTCGTCGATCAAGGCGCCCATCAATCCATTCCGGCCGCGCGCGCTGCGCGACGTCGAAGGCACCATCGACGACTTCGTGAAATGCGCGCTGCTGGCCCGCGAGGCCGGTTACGACGGCGTCGAGATCATGGGCAGCGAGGGCTATCTGCTCAACCAGTTCCTGGCGCCGCGCACCAACAAGCGCACCGACGCCTGGGGCGGTAACCCCGAGAAGCGTCGCCGGTTCCCCGTCGAGATCGTCCGGCGCACCCGCGAGGCCGTCGGCCACGACTTCATCATCTGCTACCGGCTGTCCATGGCCGACTACGTCGAGGACGGCCAGACGTGGGAGGAAATCCTCACGCTGGCAACGGAAATCGAAGCGGCCGGCGCGACGATCATCAACACCGGAATCGGTTGGCACGAAGCGCGGGTGCCGACCATCGTCACGTCGGTACCCAACAGCGCGTTCGCGGACATCAGCAACGCGGTGGCCCAGCACGTGAGCATCCCCGTGGTGGCCTCCAACCGGATCAACATGCCGCAGTCCGCCGAACAGATCCTGGCCGACGGTGCGGTGCAGCTGATCTCGATGGCCCGGCCGCTGCTGAGCGACCCCGACTGGGTGCGCAAGGCACAGCACGACGCCGCCGACGAGATCAACACCTGCATCGCCTGCAACCAGGCCTGCCTGGACCACGCGTTCGTGCACAAAACCGTGTCGTGCCTGCTGAATCCACGAGCCGGGCACGAAACCACGTTGGTACTGGGCAAGACCCGGACGACCAGGCGGATCGCGGTCGTCGGCGCCGGACCGGCCGGCCTGGCTGCGGCCGTCACCGCCGCCGAGCGCGGGCACGACGTGACGCTGTTCGAGGCCGGCGGCCACATCGGCGGCCAATTCGACCTGGCGCGAAGGATTCCCGGCAAGGAAGAGTTCAACGAGACGCTCCGGTACTACACCACGATGCTGGCCAAACACCGTGTGGACGTCCGGCTGAACACCCGGGCGTCGGCCGACGAACTGTCCGGCTACGACGACGTCATCCTCGCCACCGGCGTCGCGCCGCGCATGCCGGCGATCCCGGGCATCGACCACCCGATGGTGCTGTCGTACGCGGAGGCACTGACCGGAGCGGCGGTCGGCAAGCGGGTGGCCGTGATCGGCGCCGGCGGAATCGGTTTCGACGTCAGCGAATTCCTCACCGTCGATGAATCCCCCACCTTGAACCTCAAGGAATGGCGGGCTGAGTGGGGCATCGCCGACGGCGGCGACTCGCGCGGCGGGCTGACCACCCCGATCCCGCTGCCGCCGGCGCGCGAGGTGTACCTGCTACAGCGCACCAAGGGCGCCCAGGGCCGCGGACTGGGGAAGACGAGCGGCTGGGTGCACCGGGCGTCGGTCAAAGCCAAAGGCGTACAGCAATTTTCCGGCGTCAACTACGAGAAGATCGACGACGCCGGGCTGCACATCAGCTTCGGTTCGGACCGGTCCGGGGCGCGCGTCCTGGAGGTCGACAACGTGGTGATCTGCGCCGGACAGGAGTCCGTCCGCGACCTCGAAGACGGCTTGCGTCAGGCCGGCATCGAACCGCACATCATCGGCGGGGCGGCCGTCGCGGCAGAGTTGGACGCCAAGCGGGCCATCCGCCAGGGCACCGAGCTGGCTGCCAAGCTCTAGTCCAACACTGTGCGGCTCGCGGCCCTACGTCGAGAGTGGGCGTTGCCGAGCTCGGCGCGGCGTGTCGTCATGAGCAAGCGCCACGCTCGGCGTAGGAGTGTCGCCCCACACCGCGCCCCGCGCTACAGGCTGAAGTCTCCCCAGACGGCACGGGCACCGGTGTGGCCGATCCGCACGATCTGATAGATCGTCGCCACGCCGATGACCACGGCCAGCACCGCGACCACGACGCGGGCCAGCTTCTCCCTGTCCCCGAGCCGCGTGCCCCACCGGTGCAGGACAGCGATCGCCAACGACACGACAAACAGCCCGATGACGAAAAAGATTGCGGTATCGCCGAGTTCGGCATGCTCGCGCAGGACGGGGTTCTTGGGCAGCTGGTGGATCAGTGCCTCGCCGGCCTCGATCGCGAACGGCGTCAGAATGACCGTCGTCACCGACAGCGCGAGCGTCAGCCACACCAGCCGCTCCCGGGCGGCCGTCCACACGGCGCACAGGATCGTCAGGACGGCCGTCAGCGGTGTCAGGACGACGATCGCGTGCACCAGCAGCGGATGCGCGGGCAGGTCACCAATGGTGTTCACGCATCACAGCGTGACACTCGTGGCGCGCGAGCGTGCGCAAAGTGCACGCGACACACCGCGAAAGCCCGTACAGACACGCCCGCTCGCGGGAGAGGGCGCGGGGCAGCACCCCTGCTCGCGGGGAGGGCTAGGCAGCGAGGGGCGAGTAATCGGTGCTGCGCTGGCGGGCCGGGCGGCCGATGCCTTCGGCGATGGCGACCAGCTCGGCGACGGTCTTGGCCGAGCCGTTCTCCGAACCGGCCATGCGGGAGATCGTCTCCTCCATCAGCGTGCCGCCCAGATCGTTGGCGCCGCCCTGCAGCATCACCTGGGTGCGCTCGACGCCGAGCTTGACCCATGAGGTCTGGATGCTCGGAATCCGGCCGTGCAGCATTATCCGCGCCAGTGCGTGCACGGCGCGGTTGTCGCGGTGCGTCGGGCCCGGGCGCGCCCCGCCGGCCAGATACAGCGGGCTGCTCTGGTGCACGAACGGCAGCGGCACGAACTCGGTGAAACCGCCTGTGCGGTCCTGGATTCCGCGCAGCACGTTGAGGTGTCCCACCCAGTGCTTGGGGGTGTCGACGTGCCCGTACATCATCGTCGACGACGACCGCAGCCCCACTTCGTGTGCGGTGGTCACCACGTTGATCCACTCGGCGGTCGGCAGCTTGCCCTTGGTGAGCACCCAGCGGACCTCGTCGTCGAGAATCTCGGCCGCGGTGCCCGGGATGGTGTCCAGGCCGGCCTCGCGCAGCGACGTCAGCCACTCCCGCACCGACATGCCGCTGCGCGTGACGCCGTTGGCGATCTCCATGGGCGAGAAGGCATGCACGTGCATCGACGGCACCCGCTTCTTCACTGCGCGGACCAGGTCGGCATATCCGGTGACGGGCAACTCGGGGTCGATGCCGCCCTGCATGCAGACCTCGGTGGCCCCGGCGACATGCGCCTCCCAGGCCCGATCGGCGACCTCGTCGGTCGACAGTGAGTACGCGTCGGCGTCACCCTTGCGCTGCGCGAAGGCGCAGAACCGGCAGCCGGTGTAGCAGATGTTGGTGAAGTTGATGTTCCGGTTCACCACGAACGTGACATCGTCGCCGACGACGTCCCGCCGCAACGAATCCGCCAGCGCCGCAACGGCATCGAGCGCCGGACCGTCGGCGGTGGCGAGGGCAAGGTACTCGTCGTCGGAGCAGCCGCCCGGGTTACGCTCCGCCGACCGCAGGGCAGCGAGCACGTCGGTGTCGATCCGCTCCGGCGCACGGGCCGCGAGCTCGGAGACCTTCTCCCGGATGGACTCCCAGTCGCCGAACGCGCTACCCAGGTCGCTGCGCATCTCGGTCAGCCGGCCCTCGGTGTCGATCGCGGTGTGCAGATCGGTGCGGCCCAACGACTCTGACGCCTCGTCGGGTTCCTGCCACGGCAGACCGACGGGGTTGACGTCGCGCGCCCACCCGGTCTCCGGATCGGCCAGGGCGTCGACATGTCCGCGCACGCGCGGGTCGATCCACGCCGCCCCGGCCTGTACGTACGACGGCTGCGCCGTCAACCGCTGCACCAGGTCGTAACCGGCTTCGGCCGTCACCGAAGCCAGATCGTCGAGCGCGGGCCAGGGCCGTTCCGGGTTGACGTGGTCGGGGGTCAGCGGCGACACGCCACCCCAGTCGTCGACACCGGCGGCGATGAGCGCCAGGCATTCCTCGCGGGACACCAGATTCGGCGGCGCCTGGATGCGCATCTTGGGGCCCAGCACCAGGCGCGTCACCGCGATGGTGGCCAGGAAATCGTCGATCCCGGCATCGGGCGTCGCCGCCATGGCGGTGTGATCCTTGGCCCGGAAGTTCTGCACGATGACTTCCTGGACGTGCCCGAATTCCTTGTGCGACTTGCGGATCGCGTGCATGGTCTCGGCCCGCTCGGTGAGGGTCTCACCGATACCGACCAACAGGCCCGTGGTGAATGGGATGGACAACCGGCCGGCGTCGTCCAGGGTGCGCAGCCGCACTGCCGGGTCCTTGTCGGGGCTGCCGTAGTGCGCCAGCCCCTTGGTCTCGAACAGTCGGCGCGACGTCGTCTCGAGCATCATGCCCATCGACGGCGCCACCGGCTTGAGCCGCGACAGTTCCGACCAGCTCATGACACCGGGGTTCAGGTGCGGCAGCAGACCGGTTTCCTCGAGGACGCGAATCGCCATGGCCCGCACGTAATCCAGGGTCGAGTCGTAGCCACGCTCGTCGAGCCACTGCTTGGCCTCGTCCCAGCGGTCCTCCGGGCGGTCACCGAGGGTGAAAAGCGCCTCCTGGCAACCCATCTCGGCGCCGCGGCGGGCCACGTCGAGAATCTCGTCGGGCTCCATGTACATGCCCATGCCCTGGGCGCGCAGCTTGCCGGGCACCGTCACGAACGTGCAGTAATGGCAGGTGTCGCGGCACAGATGCGTGACAGGGATGAAGACCTTGCGCGAATACGACACCGGCAACCGGCCGGCGGCGCCGCGCCGTCCCGCTGCCTCCAGCCCCGCGTCACGGACACGGGCCGCGCTCGCACACAGGTCGACGAGGTCGTCGCCGCGGGCCGTCATCGCGATGGCGGCCTCGTCCACATTCAGCGACACGCCATCACGGGCGCGGCGCAGGACGCGACGCAAGGCGGACGACGATGCGGGGGCGGCGAGCGGTGGGACCACGGGCAGAGGCAGGTCGGCGCCGTTCTGGGGGTTCAGAGCCACTTCCGTGTAACCCCGCTGAAGTCGACGTTCATCCACGCGTCTCACATTCTGAAACCACTGCGCCTGGCATACCGGCCACAGTAGCGCCAGCAGGTCGGCGCGGCGCGGGCCCCATGCCCAGACACACACAGCAAACACGCAGACTATTAGCCGAATTTGGTGACGACCGCGTAAGTTCAGAGGGTCGGGACGCGATCATTTCGAGGAGCCATGGTGTCCGTTTCTGTCCGCTCGTATGTGATGGCGGGCGCCGCTGCTGCGACCGCCACGGCCCTCGCGCTGACCCCGGTGCAGGTGGTTCCCGCCGACGTCGCGGTGCCGGCGCACCCGACCGCAGTCCAACCGCACCTGACCGAGGCCATGGTCAAATTGCTGGCCGCGGCGAGCAACATGGCGCCGCCGGCGCCGAAGCTCCCTGCCGCGGGCGTCGTCCCCAAGGTCGGGCCGAACCCGCTGGCGGCCGCACCGTTGGCAGCCGGGCCGGTCGTCACGCCGCAGAACGCGGCCAGTGACTGGCTGACCAACGCGTACACCGGCATTCAGGCGTGGGTCGACTGGGGCGTCGACTACGCCACCGACGTTCTCTACTGGCTGAACTGGTTCGTGCCGTTCACGGGCACGATCGCGGCGCAGACCGACATCTTCTACTGGACGCTGATCCGGCCCGTCTCGGACAACATCTTCTACCAGGCGGTCGTCCCGATCGTGAACGATCCGCTCAACCTGGGCGTGTGGGTCAACGGCATCGGCAATGCGATCCGCTACTCGGTCAATGACGTCATCAACTTCGGTATCGCGGAGTTCAACTACTTCTTCGGTTGGATCATCCCGCCGATTCCGCCGCTGCCGCCCATCGGCTCGCTGGCCGCCACGCAGACGACGCTCGAGTCGATCGCCAAGACGGTGCAGACCACGCTGACCAGCCTGGCCGCCGGCCTGGCCCCAGCCAAGGCCGCCGCGCAGACCGACCCGGCGACCAAGCTCGCGCCGACCGCCGCGCAGAACCCGGCGGACAAGGCTGCGGAGAAGTCCACCGAGAAGCCTGCGGAGACGCCGACGAAGGCGGACGACAAGGGCAAGGCCGACGACAAGGGCACGCAGCCCGCGGGCACCGACGTCGGACAGCAGCCGGCCGACCCGAAGGCCGAGCCCAAGGCGGACCCGAAGACCGAACCCAAGACCGACCCGAAGACCGAGCCCAAGACCGACGAGCCCAAGGCCGGCGCTCCGGCCGCCGGCGACCCCGCGGGATCGGCCCAGCCGCAGGACGAGGTCAAGGCGCCCAAGCCCACCAAGACCCGCGACAAGAAGCCCGGCGACAAGACCGAGGTCAAGAACAACAACGCCGGCGCAGATAACCAGACCGGCACCACCGGAACGACGAAGCCCGCCAAGGGCGACAAGGTCGGCGGCGGCAAGGCGAAGGGCGAGAAGGCCAAGGGCGAGAAGGGCGCCGGCCAGTCGCAGGGCGCCGGTGGCGGCCAGAAGGCCGGTTCGGGAAGTCACTCAGCCAATAGCTGAGCCAGGCGCCCAGGTTCGCCTGCTCTTGTCACACGCCGATCACCGCCCTGACCGCAGAATCACCGACACCGTCGTTGGCTCTGCGTCAGCGGCGTCAGGCACTCGACCTTTACCGCCACAACCGCAGGATCAACCAGGCACCACGATCGACCCTGCGGCCACGGCGTCATCTACTCGATAGTTGTCGCCCTCAGTGCGGAGTCGATGCGGAAATGCCGCGGCGGTGCACACAGATCGTCCCTCCCGACGGTTCAGGCGACCTGGTCGCACATTCGCCGATTACGAGGCAGGCAGAGCGGACGCTAATCCGGCAGTGCGGCGCGCCGCTGAGCATGGCGCCACAGCACCACACCGGGCGGCGTCGCACCGAGGAGCAGGAAGATCAACGGTGAGGCCTGCATGATTCCGGCGCCGCCGAACACGACGTCATCACCGGGGCCACCGAGCAGCAGGATCACGACGGTCGACAACCAGGCCCACATCGGGAGCGCGGCCAGGCGAGGGCGGGACGTCCACTGCAGGCCGGCCCAGACCAGGGCCGCGTTGACGAGACCACTGAGCAGGCCACTGATCGGGAACGGCACGGGGCCGAGATAGAGCGGTAGGAACAGTGCGCCGGCGACGGCCGACAAGGCGCCATCGAACGCCAGCACACCGAGCATCAATGAGCGCGCCCGACCGGAGTCGGCGCGCGGCGGGGCAGACGTCAGGTCGGGATGCTGTCGAGCAGCCCGACGAGGGAGCCGACGACCCACTGATAGTTGTCGCCGAGGCCCTGCAGGTGCTGCAAGTTGGGGTCCAGATCCGCGTCCATGGCGGCTACCCTACTCCCCCGCTCCCCGGTGTCACGCGAGGTTTATCCCGCTGAGTAGGTCAGTTTCCACACCACGGTCGTCGCGTTCGCCCGCCGTGCCGTCGACCAACAGGTAGTGCTCGACGGGGCTGATCGGCAGCGCGATGTTGTTGGACAGCGCAAAGACCCGGCCGCTCGGCTCGACCGTCACCTGCGTCTGGTGGGCCCGCATGGCGGCGACCTTGGCCGGCAGGCTGTCCTGCGCGTCGATGACGGCGTCGATGCGGTGACCGAGATCGAACGGCAGCGCACTGGCCGGGATCCGCACCCAGCTGTCGGGCAGCTCGACCTCGTTGATGGACTCCAGCGCCTCGGCCATCGACTCACCGTCCATCACGGTCCAGTAGAACTTCGGGACCTGCCACGGCTCGCCCGGATGACCGTCCCCGGCCGACGCGGCGACCGCAGCCGTCGTCACCCGGTGCGCCTGGACATGGTCGGGATGCCCGTAGCCGCCGTTGGGGTCATAGGTGACGACGACGTGCGGGCGGAAATCCCGCAGCACCACCACCAGTTCGGAGACGGCCTCGTCCATGTCGGCGTCCGCGAACCGCTGACGGTGCCGCGCCGGGCTGCCTTCCATACCGGAATCGCGCCAATGGCCGGCCCCACCCAGATACCGCGGCCGGTCGACGCCCAATTCCCTGAGCGCCGAAGTCAATTCGCCGATGCGGTAGCCACCCAGCTGGTCGGCTCCGTCGACCGCCAGCTGCGCCCACTGCGAACCGATGACCTCGCCCTCTTCGCCCAGCGTGCACGTGACCACCCGGACGTCGGCGCCGCGGGCGGCGTAGTGCGCGATGGTCGCTCCGGTAGTCAGTGTCTCGTCATCCGGATGGGCATGGACGAACAGCAGCCGTGGGGTCTCCATGTCCCCCAGGCTGGCATACATTCACCGGGTGACGCGACGTGCGCTGGAGTTCGGGAGTGCGGTGCTGCTCACCGGCCTGCTCGCCGGGGTTGCCGGCGCGGCGACCGTCTCACTGCTGCACGCCGTCGAACACCTCGCCTATCACTATTCGTACGGGCTCCTGCTCGACGGCATCGGCGCCAGTTCGCCGGTTCGGCGCGCGCTGGCACCTGCGATCGGCGGGGCGCTCGCGGGACTCGGCTGGTGGATCCTGCGCCGCCGCTGCGGAACTCCGTCGCTGTCGGCGACCATCGCCGGCAAGAAGCCGATGCAGCACCTGCCGATGGCGGCCGACGCCGCGCTACAGGCGCTCGCCGTCGGCACCGGTGCATCGCTCGGCCGGGAGACGGCGCCGCGTCAATTGGCCGCGGTGCTCAGCAGTTACGGGACGACGTGGCTCGGGCGGCTGACGTCGTCGACGCTCGGAACGCTGACGGCCCGCGACCGCGAGATTCTGCTGTCGTGTGCGGCGGGCGCCGGCCTGGGCGCGGTGTACAGCGTGCCGCTGGGCGGGGCGTTCTTCGCCGCGCGCGTCATGATGGGCACCTGGCATCCCAAGGTCGTCGGCACGGCGCTCATCACGTCGAGCCTGGCGGTCGCGGTGTCGCATCCGGTCACCCATTTCGAGCGCGACCTCACCTGGCCGGATCCGGCACTGTCGTACCAATTCACCACGCTGGCACTGGCCATCGCACCGCTGGCGGTGGTGATCGGCCTGACGTTCAACCGGTTGATGACGTCAGCGGGGCCCAAGCCGCAGCTGACCTCCTGGCTGCTCATCCCGGGCGTCGCACTGGCGGGGCTGGTGACCGGCATCTGCTCGATCTACCGGCCCGAGCTGCCGGGCAACGGCCGCAGCGTGCTGATCGTCAGCGTCGACGCGCAGCTGAGCCTCGCCGCCGCGGTCGTTCTCCTGGTGCTCAAACCACTGCTCACCGCGCTGTATCTGCGGGTCGGCGCGGTCGGCGGCCTGATCACGCCGGCGCTGGCCACCGGCGCCGCCGCGGGCACCGTCGCGACGTTCGCCCTCAACGGCCTGGCCGATACGCATCTGCACGTACCGGCGGTGGCACTGACCTGCGCGGCGGGCGTCCTCGCGATCACCCAGCGGGCACCGGCATTCGCGGCGTTGTTCGTCTGGGAGCTGGCGCATCCGCCGATCTGGCTGCTGCTGGTCTTCGCCGTGGCCGCGTACTCGTCACACGGCATCCGGCTGCTGCGGGAGCAGTCAGCCGCTCGCGCGAAGACCACCGAGCCGAAGCCGGCGCACAAACAACTCAGGGGACCTTGACCCACTTGCCGGCGTCGCCCACGATCCCGACCGGGACTGCGCCGGTCAGGCTGACGTTCTGCACCGTCGGCCCCGCGGCGACGATCGTGGTGTCCTGCAGGATCGGCAACACCGTTTCCATGGCCCAGAGCTTGGGCTCCAGCTCGTTCAGCACGTCGGCGATCTTCTCGGTACCGGCGAGCGCCGCGTCGATCTTCGGCTGGATCGCGTGGTCGCAGATGCCGGTCAAGTTACTGGGCGCCTGCACGAGCTGATCGCCGCCGAGCGGCTTGGGCAGCGGGATGGTCGGCGCCGTCGACGTCACCGTCGGCGTCGAGGGCTGCGGCACAGCGGTTTTCGAGGTTGACGCCGTCGGCTGCCCCGTGGGCGCCGGCGGCGTGGCGGTGGAGACCGCCGTCGCGTCCAATCCCGGGCAGCCGTAGCGCGATGCCAGCACCGTCGCCAGGTCGCCCCCGGCATGACGCCAGCCGACGATCGCGTCGACCCGCTCCAGTCCCTCGGCGTACAGGGCCACCGGATCCATGGCCAGCACGGTGGCCTCGATCCCGACGCTGCGCAGTTGGTCGGCCGCCGTGTTCGCCACCGCGACCGACGTCGGGTCGTTGGCAGCGACGCCGATGGCCAACCCCAGCGGCTTGCCGTCTTTGACCAGCCGATCGTGGCCGGGCGGCGGTGGCATGCCGGGAGGCGACGGCGGCGCGACGTCGGGCTCGATGTTGTACCCGGCACGCACCAACAGGTCCATCGCGGCGTTGCGGTCGAGGGCCGGCGGCGCCGTCGGCACGTAGCCCGGGTCCGACGGGGTCCGGATCTGCGCCTGGGCCAGCGTCACGGTGTTGTCGCTGCCCGCGCCGACAGCGGCCAGCAGGCCGACGTCGAGCAGGCCCAGCAGTGCCTTGCGCACCTGGACGTCGGTCAGTGCGGGCCGCTGCGCGCGCAGCGTCAGCTGCATGACCCGCGGGGTGACGATCCGCGCGGTCCGCACGCCCGGGATGGCCGCGAGTTGCGCGAACGTCGCCTGCCCGCCGTGCACCTGGGCCACCTGGGTATCCCGGTTGCGGATCGAATCAGCAAGGGCCGCAGGCGATCCCCCGCGCCGGAACAGCACCTGGTCGGGCACCGACGGCACACTCCAGTAGCGGTCGTTGCGCGCCAGCAGGATTTCGTCGCGCTGCGGGTCGATGCTCTCGACGCGGAACTGGCCGCCGGTCACCGGCATGGCCCGCGCCAGCCCGGCACCGAAACCGCCCGGCACGTCCTTGACGATGTGCGCCGGCAGGATGTTGTTGAACAGTTCGCGCCAGGCCGGGTACGGCCGGGCGAAGGTGACGACGGCCGTCTTGCCGCCGTCGACCGACTGGACACCGGTCACCAGGTCGTAGCCGGCGGGGTCGACGACGCCGGGCTGGCTGACCATCTGGCGCCACTGGTACCAGTAGTCGTCGGCGGCGATGGGCGCGTTGTCGGTCCACTGCGCCTCGGGACGAATCTTGTACGTGACGGTGAACGGGTTCTGATTGGTCACGTCGGCCGACAGCAGCAGCGACGGGTCGAGTTCCCAGCGCGACCCCGAGGGCGACGCCGGATCTGCGATGGGCCGGAACGAGCTCGGCAGGACCAGTGCCGAGATGGCCGCGTTGACCGGCGACTGGTCGGACTGCAGATGCGGGTTGAACCCGGGCCCGATCCAGTCGATGGCCATGATGATCTGGCTCATCTTGGGCGGCGGAGGGACGACGGTCTTGGTCGTCTCGGTGCTGCGCGGCGCCGGCGGCGGACTGACGGTGCAGCCCGCAAGCGCCAGGACCGACACCAGTGCGCCTGTCGTCATCAGCTGGCGGCGGGCGGTCGGCACGCCGTTCAGGGTATCCGCCGGGTGAGCCCGAGCCACCATCCGAGGCCCCCGCCGCAAATCCCCGTCGCGCCGCTCGCCCCTGATGTGGTCCACAATCTCCGGTATGGGCCTGCTGCCGAAGCCGTACACCCCGCTGTCCGATGCCGACGTCGCCGACGCGCTGAGCCGTGCCGTCGCCGTCATCAACCCATTGCTCAACGTGCTGTCGCAAGCTGATCCGATCGGGCTCCGCAGGCGCACCCACCGGCTCCTGACCCCGCCGCGCGGTTTGGTCGGCCTGGTCCGTCGGCTGCGGGTGGGGCACCGGCGTGCCGAGGCCGGCCGCAGCCCCAGCACCGCGGACCGGGCGCTGAACGCGGGCGCCCACCTGATGAACGCCGCTGACCTGCCGGGTACCGCCGCGTGGGAGCGGCTGAGCCGGGACGAGCGCATCCACTGGTGGGTGCACCGCGTCGGCGCGTTGAACACCGTGCTGGTGGCCACGCCGGGGGCGTTCGGTGTGCTGGCCCGGGTACTGCCGGTGAGCGAATTGGCCGGTTTCATCAACCACGCCATCGTGCTGTGTGCGGTGGCCCGCGAATACGGCGTCACCGATCGGGGCGAGCAGGTGCGGCTGCTCGCCGCGGTGTTGTGCCGACGCCAGCTGCCGGCGGACTTGCTAGACGACCTGGCCGTGCCGCAGGCCCCGGAGCCGGAGACGCTGCCCGACACCCCGCCGGACGGCTGGAAGCCCCTGGAGGCCGTCACGTCGTCGCTGCCGGTCGTCGTCGTCAAGAGCATCTGGCAGCTGGCGGGCATCCTGCGCGCGACGTTCGACGAGATCGCCAAGCGGCCGCAGCCGACCAAGTGGTGGCAGCGCCTGAGCGCGCTGCCGTGGGTCGGCGCGGTGTCCACGTACTTCGGTGAGCGCGGCGCGCTGATCAAGGCGGCCGACGAGGGTGTCGTCTGGCTGGACCAAAACCAGAAAGCCGGCTAGCGCTTCGCGAAAACGCGTGCGCCGGCCGGCCTTTCGGTTCGGTGAGAGCTAGTTGCGGGCCTTCTCGCGGGCCTTGGCGCGAGCGCGCAGGCTGGCGGTCAGCTCGACCTTGCGCACCCGCACGACCTCGGGGGTGACCTCGACGCACTCGTCCTCGGCGCAGAACTCCATGGCCTGCTCCAGGCCGAGCTCCAGCGGCCGCGCCAGCGTCTCCATGACGTCGGCGGTCGAGCTGCGCATGTTGGTCAGCTTCTTCTCACGGGTGACGTTGATGTCGAGGTCCTCGGCGCGCGGGTTGATGCCCACGACCTGGCCCTCGTAGGTGTCCTGACCCGGCTCGACGAAGAACTGACCGCGGTCGGCCAGCTGGATCATCGCGAACGGGGTCACCGAGCCGCTGCGGTCGGAGACCAGCGAGCCGGTGTGGCGGGCACGGATCTCGCCGGCCCACGGGCGGTAGCCGTCGAACACGGCGTTGGCGATGCCGGTACCGCGCGTCAGGGTGAGGAAGTCGGTGCGGAAGCCGATCAGGCCACGCGACGGCACGATGAAGTCCATGCGGACCCAGCCGGCGGCGTGGTTCGTCATCTCTTCCATGCGGCCCTTGCGGGCGGCCATCAGCTGGGTGATGGCGCCGACGAACTCTTCGGGACAGTCGATGGTCATGGCTTCGAACGGCTCGTGCAGCTTGCCGTCGATCTGCCGGGTGACCACCTGAGGCTTGCCGACCGTCAGCTCGAAGCCCTCGCGGCGCATCTGCTCGACGAGGATGGCCAGCGCCAGCTCACCACGGCCCTGGACTTCCCAGGCATCCGGCCGGCCGATGTCGACGACGCGGATCGAGACGTTACCGACCAGCTCGGAATCCAAGCGGGACTTGACCATTCGCGCGGTCAGCTTGTGACCGGAAACCTTGCCCGCCAGCGGCGAGCTGTTGGTGCCGACGGTCACCGAGATGGCCGGCTCGTCGACGGTGATGCGCGGCAGGGCGTGCGCGTGCTCGAGGTCGGCGAGGGTGTCACCGATCATGATCTCGGACATACCGGCGACGGCGACGATGTCGCCGGCGACGGCCTCGGTGGTCGGGGTGCGCTCGACACCGACGGTGACGAGCAGCTCGGTGATCTTGCCGGTGGTGATGACGGGCGCGCCGTCTACCTCACGCATCCAGGCCACCTGCTGGCCCTTCTTGATCTTGCCGTTGTAGACGCGCACCAGCGCCAGACGACCGAGGAAGGCCGACGCGTCGAGGTTGGTCACCAGCGCCTGCAGCGGGGCATCCGGGTTGCCCTTGGGCGCCGGGATGTGCTCGAGCAGCACGTCGAACAGCGGGTCCAGGTTCTCGCTGTCGGGCACCTCGCCGTTGGCGGGCTGGACGGTCGAGGCGACACCGGCGCGGCCCGAGGCGTACAGGGTCGGCAGGTCGAGGGCCTTCTCGGCCGCGGCCTGGGCTTCCTCGTCCAGGTCGGAGGCGACGTCGAGCAGCAGGTCGTGGCTCTCCTCGACGACCTCGGCGATGCGGGCGTCGGGCCGGTCGGTCTTGTTCACCACGAGGATGACGGGCAGGTGCGCGGCCAGGGCCTTGCGCAGCACGAAGCGGGTCTGCGGGAGCGGGCCCTCGGAGGCGTCGACCAGCAGCACGACACCGTCGACCATGGACAGGCCGCGCTCGACCTCGCCACCGAAGTCGGCGTGGCCGGGGGTGTCGATCACGTTGATGACCGTCACGGTGCCGTCGGCGTTGTGCCGGTGCACCGCGGTGTTCTTGGCCAGGATCGTGATGCCCTTTTCCTTTTCAAGGTCACCCGAGTCCATGATGCGTTCGGTGGAGTCGTCACCCCGGTCCAGGGCTCCGGACTGCCGCAGCATGGCATCGACGAGGGTCGTCTTGCCGTGGTCGACGTGTGCGACGATGGCGACATTTCTGAATCCGGCGCTGGCCTGCTCACTCACGCCAAAGATTGTCGCAGCGAGGGGGCCGGTTTGCGAAACCGCGGACGGCCTGGCAAAACTGCTAATCGATGAAGGCCAGCAAGCTCGCCGGGGCTAAACCGAAGAAGAAGTGCTGCCGCAGCAAGCCCCGGTGCAAGCGGTGTCCGCTGGTGCTGCACAAGGTGCAGAAGGCGGCACACCACGGGATCCACGGCAAGGATCTCGAGAAGGTTTACAAGCGCGCCCGCAAGGCCTGATATACAGCGATTGACCTGCTTCTTTACTGGTTTCGCGAGTACCGTGGAAGCGTCTCGTCAGTTCCAGAGAACCAGCGCGAGGAGGTCGTCGTCATGACAATCTACGAAGTGTTGACCGGCTTGGTCGGGTTCGTGCTGGCGCTCGGCGCAACGGCCGCGATATTCGCCGGATTGGCCAATTGGGCCGGCGGATTCTTCGTGGTGCGGTGTGCTGCGTGTCACCATTTGGCGTTCTCCACGGTGAACAAACCGAAGACCGACTGCCCGCATTGCAAGTACCCCGCGCTGCTGCACCCGCTGTACACCGCGCAGCACGGCACCGCGATGGCGTCGGCGCGCGTCGTCGGCGACAAGCTGCACTACTGAGTCAGCGCGACTGAGTCAGCGCGGCCGTCAGCTCGGCCAGCCACGCGCGGTCGGCGGGCACCCAGGGCAGGTCTTCGAGTTCGGCCGCCCCCACCCAGCGGACGGCGTGGTGGTCGTGGGCATGGGGCGCGTCGTCTGTCGACACCCGGTACGCCCGCAATATGACGGTGTCGGACAACGGCACGTCCTCGCCCAGCTTTTCCCCGACGGTCACCGTGACGCCAAGTTCTTCCTGTAGTTCGCGGGCCAGCGCCTGCGCGTCGGTCTCTCCCGGCGCCACCTTCCCACCCGGCAGCTCCCAGAGGCCGGCGAGTTCCGGCGGCCGATTGCGCTGCGCGACCAGCAGCCTGGCATCGGCGATGAGGGCGCCCGCGACGACGATCACGGCTCTGAACCTACTTGCCTCCCGGCTTGCTACGCCGAGCGTGGCGGCTACTGCGGCGATCAGCCGTGTGTCGTCACCGCCAAGCGCTACGTTCGACACCGCGCTTCGTCAGTAGTCGCCGCCGCGCAGCCTGAATCGCTTCGTTGACGCGCCACACCACTCGTCGCGGCTCACGCATCATGGGCGCGGTCACCCACACATTGCGCCACCCGATGCGTTCCAGGTCCTCCGTGTACTCGAACTGCCACGTCCGTCGTTCCAAGGTCCAGTCGAGGTCCTCGTCGCATTGGACGACCACCTGCCACTGTCGCCATCCCATGTGAGCGTGGGTGAAAATCGGCCCGAGCTCGTCGCCCACCAGGACCTTGGTTTCCAGGGGCGGCAGATTCGCACTCGCCAGCAGCGTCCGTACGCGCGATTGCAGCAGCGTCGCGGCGGCACCGTCGGCTATCCCCACCGTGCTGCCGAGCTTTCTGACGCCACGCAGGCCGGGGTGCGCAGCCGCAATGGCCCAGACATCTGAAACGTCCAGCGCGGTGGACCGGATCAGCGCGTCGAGAATCGGAACCGCTTCGGGCGCCGGCAGCAGGCGGCCGATATCGAAGGCAGTACGTGCCGGTGTCGTGACCCGCATGCCGTTCACGATGCAAATCTCTTCCGGCGCAAGGTCATACGAATGGACGACCAAACCTGACGGACGGCGCCGATCGCTGCGCACGACGACTGCGGGCAGGCTGGGGTCAAGCCATTCGGCGCGATGGACCGCTGCCGCGGATATTCCGGCCAGCACCGCATCGGGTCCGGTCGCCAGCCAGGCGGCCCGCGCTTTGAGATCGGCGGTCATGACGGTGTCGTTGGCTACGTACACATCGCGAAAGACCGCGCGGAAGTACGTGCGGAGTCGATGTTCGGTGAGCGTGCCGGTGCGTAGCGCGTCCGATCCGCGGAATGGTTCGTCCATGCCGCCACTTTCGAAGCCGGCACCGACAGAAACGCCGGCGCGAACCTGGTTATCCACAGGAAATCGGTCCGACCGCACGTCGAGCGTGACGGCTACCGAGACGACGCGCCGGCGCCCACCACCGGTAGCCGACACCCTCGGCGTAGGAGCCTGGGCCGGAGTACGTTCGAAACCATGGCCGTCCTCACCGATGAACAAGTAGACGCCGCACTGCCCGAGGGTTGGGAACGAGCCGACGGCGCCCTACGCAGGTCCGTGAAGTTCCCGGCATTCCTCGACGGCATCGACGCCGTCCGCCGGGTGGCAATCCACGCGGAAGCCAAGGACCACCACCCGGACATTGATATTCGTTGGCGCACAGTGACTTTCGCACTGGTAACGCATTCCGAAGGCGGCATCACCGACAAGGACGTGGCGATGGCCGAAGACATCAACGGGCTCGTCTGAGCCGGGCCATCCACACCAGCGTCAGCACCGTCATCACCGGGTAGATCAGCCCCGCCCAGGCCAGGTACCACGGCCGGCTGATCACCCAGATCGTCGGCTGCGCGAAGCTCAACAGCCACGGCACGCCGATCAGCAGCAGCACCAGCCAGGTCCAGCGCAGCGCCCGCGCGGAACGCAGCGCCGCGAACGGCCCGTGCCACAGCCACATCATCAGCGGGATCAGCCACACCCAGTGGTGCGTCCAGGAGATCGGTGAGAACAGCAGTCCGAACAACTGCACGACGAGCAGCGCGCCCAGTCGATCGGGCCGGTCGGGGCCGTAGACGGCACGCCAGGCGAACACCGCCAGCACGGCCGTCAGCACCACCGCGATCAGCACCGCGGGCTCGAAACCGGCGTCGTGGCCGACTAT
This sequence comes from Mycobacterium sp. SMC-16, assembly GCF_046250085.1. Lineage (NCBI taxonomy): Bacteria > Bacillati > Actinomycetota > Actinomycetes > Mycobacteriales > Mycobacteriaceae > Mycobacterium > Mycobacterium sp. SMC-16. The sequence continues at coordinate 1,196,177 of NZ_CP176427.1, read as the reverse complement.
TCGCGAGATCGCGCCGCGCCAGGACTGGTTGAACGACGTCGCGACCGGACCGATGCGGTTGGCATCGCCGAGCAGGTCGGTGAAGTAGTAGAGCGCCTGACCCCGCAGCACCAGCCACGACACCAGTACGGTGCCGGCGAATGTGACGGCCGCGAACACCGCAGCACTCCACCGGCGGACGCCCAGGAAATAGAGCCCGGTCACCGCCGGTGTCAGCTTCACCCCGGCGGCCAGACCGACCAGCAGACCGGACCACCACCACCGCGTGCTGTAGACGGCGTAGAGGACGGCCAACACCAGGATGACGTTGATCTGCCCGTAGTCGAAGGTGCTGCGCAGCGGCTCGGTCCAGATGCCGACGGCCGTCCACGCCATCGCCAGCCGGTGCCCAGGATCGGCGAATCCGATGAGCCGCAGGCTGATCCACACCACGCCGTAGAGCGCCCCGATGATGCCGACCTGCCAGCAGAACGCCAGCAAACCGAACGGCACGAAATGCAGCGGATAGAACAGCACCGCCGCGAACGGCGGATACGTGAACGGCAGCGGGAAGTCCGGGGTCTGGTCGGCGTAGACGTAGTCGTACAGCGGGTGACCGCTGCCGAGGCTCGCCGCGCCGCCGACGTAGACGTGGAGGTCGACGAAGTTGGCTCCGTTGGGCACCAGGTAGGTCCAGGCGAAGCGCGCGGCGACGCTGAGCGCCAGCATCAGCGGCGCCCAGCGCAGAACTGATCGCGTGGCGGTGTTTATCGCATGACTGTAACGGTCGGTCACCCTTCGCCTTCCGATCAGTAACGGATCCATAAATGCCACACGTGTCACTTGAGTAACACCAGTAACTGAATAGCTTCGGTTCTGACGCGCCACGACTGGACCGGGAGGACCCCCAAAATGCGCACACGCACCACTGGAAAAATGTTGGCCACCAGCATGATTGCCGCCGCCGGCGCAGTCCCGGTGGCGATCGCCCTGAGCGCGGTCGCCGCTGCCGACCCGGCCCCCGCGGCCCCGGCCCCCGTCGTGCCCGGCACGCCGCTGGTCAACGAACTCGCTCAGGCTCCGGCCCAGGCCCTGTCGGGTGTCACCCAGGCCCTCACCTCGGGCGCGCCGGCCGCCGCGCCGGCCGCACCCGCCGCCACCGCATCGGTGACCCTGCCGCAGAACCTGGTCCCCGGCGCCACCGCTCCGGCTGCCGCCGCACCCGCCGCACCCGCTGCCGCCGCGCCGGCCCAGGGCATCATCCCGTCGGCCAACATCAACCTGCCGCAGATCCCGGGCTCGCCCGTGCCGCTGCCGAAGCAGATCGCCTTCCCGGGCGACCTGACCTCGCTGCTGCCGGCCGGCACCCCGCTGGCGAACCTGCTGCCCGCGCCGGCTGCTGCCGCTGCTCCGGCCGCGACCGCCGCCACCGCTGCGACCTCGCCGCTGACTGCGCCGCTCGCCGCCGCGACCGCACCGCTGGCCGCTCCGCTGGCTGCCGCTGCTCCGGCCGCCGCCGCCCCGCTGGCCGCCGCCACGGCTCCGCTGGCTGCCGCTCCGGCTGCAGCATCGCCGCTGGCCACCGCACCCGCCGCCGTGGCGGCTGCCGCTCCCGCGGCACAGGCCATCCCGGGCGTCGTGCCGGGGATCATGAGCCTGACCAGCCTCGCGCCGGTCATCACCTCCGGCTTGCCGTGATCCGCGCCGTAACCAGATAACCGATACGAAACCGGGGAGAGAGTCATGCAATCGAGGAAGCTGTTCGTCGCACTCGGCGCGTCCGTCGCACTCACGATCAGCGCAGCCACCGTCGCGCACGCTGATCCAGCGTCGCCACTGCCGTTGCCGCTGCCCATCGATGGCCTTCAGGCTCCTGGCCTGCCGGCCATGCAGACTCTCGCCCCGGTGATCCAGCAGGCCGCCGCTGACCCGGCGGGCGCCGCGGAGCTGCTCATGGCAGCAGCCCGGGCGTTCGCCGGGAACAAGGCGGCACCGTCGGATTCGAAGAATCTGGCCAACGCCGTGAACCAGTTCGCCGCCGACCCGGCCGCGAACCACGTGCCGGCCCCCGGTGCGGTGCCAGGCGCCGAGGCCCACCTGCCGGCCGGCGTCGACCCGGTGCACGCCGTCGGCCCGGTGGCCGAGGCTGCTCCGGCACCGGCCCCCGAGGCGGCGCCCGCACCCGCGCCCGAGGCTGCCCCGGCTCCCGCCGCAGCACCTGCGCCCGCTCCGGCACCCGCTCCTGCTCCTGCTCCGGAAGCTGCGCCGGCCGCCGCGCCGGTCACCCAGGCCGCGGCGACAGTCCCGGCTCCCGACGCCGCGCCGGCGGCCGCTCCCGCTCCGGCGGGCGCGTTCGGTCCGGGCACGCCGATCACGCAGGACTTCATGTACCCGTCGATCAGCAACGGCTGCCTCGCCGACGGCGGCAACGTCCTGGCGACGGCCATCAGCGTGGCCGGCCCCGCGAAGATTCCGACCCCGGGCCCCGGCCCTGGCCAGACCGCCTACGTGTTCACCGCCGTCGGCACGCCCGGCCCGGCCGCCGAACAGAAGCTGCCGCTCAACGTCACCTGGGTCAACCTGACCACCGGCAAGTCGGGCAGCGCGACCCTCAAGCCGCAGGCCGACATCAACCCGCAGGGCCCGACGACGCTGACCGCCATCGTCGACACCGGCTCGGGCAGCATCATGTCGACCATCTTCGGCCAGGTCACGACGACCGAGAAGCAGTGCCAGTTCATGCCCACCATCGGCTCGTCGGTGGTGCCGTAACCCGCACTCGATGCACAGAAAAGGACGCCCGGGGTCACCACGCCCCGGGCGTTCTTTCTGGGTAGGGCTAGAGCTGGATCTGACCGCCGTCGACGGCCAGCTCCGCGCCGGTCATGAAGCTGCTCTGGTCCGAGGCCAGGAACAGCACGGCGGAAGCGATTTCGTCAGGACGACCCACACGCTTCAACGGCACCTGATCGGCAAAACCGTCGAGCAGGTCCTGCTTCTGGCCGGCGGGCGCCAGGCCCGTCAGCCCCGGGGTTTCGATGGGGCCGGGAACGATGGTGTTGACCCGGATATTGCGGTCGGCCAACTCGGCGGCCCAGGTCCGGCCCAGCGACCGGATGGCGGCCTTGGACGCGGCGTAGAGCCCGAAGGCCGGGACCCCTTCCGACGCCGCGGTGGAACCGGCGAGGACAACCGAGGCTCCGTCATTGAGCAGTGGCAGTGTCTTCTGCACGGTGAACACCGTGCCCGCCACATTGCGGTCGAAGTTGTCGCGGTAGTGCTGCGGTGTCACCTCGGCGAGGGTGGCGAAGTCCCCGCCGCCGGCATTGGCGAAGACGATGTCGAGACCCGCGCCGTGCTTGGCGATCTCGGCGGCCAGGTTGTCGAGTTCTTCGGGCTTGCTGATATCGCTCTGCACACCGTGAGCGCCGATGGCTGCGGCAGCCTCATCGAGGCGAGCACGATCGCGCCCGGTGATGAAGACGTACGCGCCCTCGGCGGCGAGGCGCTTTGCGGTCGCCAGGCCGATGCCCGACGTCCCTCCGGTGACCAGTGCCGTCTTGCCGTCGAGCTGTCCCATGATCGGGCTCCGTTCTCTCTAGATTTCGCTTTCACCCCTATCAACTTAGGTGATGTATCACCTATTCCCCGGCGTTCAGCACTGTCCAGAGCCGAACGATACGCTCGTCGGCAACCTCCGCGACGTCGAATCCCGAAGCCACCATGACGTCGTCCGGGGTGCGAACCTCCCACGCCAGGAAACCGAGGCCGCGGGTCTGACGGACCGGCCCCGCCTTCACGAAATGCAGACCAGCCAGCTTCTCTTGCAGCTCAGCAGCTTTGGCATTCAGCTGGTCGCGGCCGACCGCGGTGCCGTCATCATCGACCCACTCCACGTCTTCCGTGTAGGTCTCAGCGATCGCGGCCGCACGGCGCTGCGGATCGCGTTCGTCGAACACGGCCAGCAGATTGGCTTCCATCAGGCGGGTAATGACGTCACTCACTGCCAACTCCCAGATTTTTAGGTGATAAATCACCTAAAAATCTAGCTCGGCGCCGGCGGCAGCGAGCTGTTGTGATCGAGGTTGACGTGGATGTGCTCCAAAGCGGCGGTGAACGGGCCCAGCAGGTTGTCGGGCAGCGGATCGAAGAACAGCGCCCGCACCAGGTCGACGTGCCCGGGTGCGGCCTCGGTGATCGCGCGCCGACCGTTCGCGGTCAGCACGACGTTGGAGGTGCGGCCGTCCTCGGCACTCGGACGGCGCTCGGTCAAACCCCGTTCCTCCATGCGCCGCAGCTGATGTGAAAGTCGGCTGCGCTCCCAGCCGATCTGCGCGGCGAGGTCGCTGACCCGCATTCCGGCATCGTTGTCGCCGCTGAGCGCCACCAACACGTCGTAGTCGGCCAGCGACAACCCGGAGTCGGCCTGCAGCTGCCGGTTCATCTCGTAGTTCATCCGTAGCTGCACCCGCATGTAGGCCACCCAGGCCCGCTGTTGTTTCGGCGTGAGCCATCCCCGCTCGGGCCTCTGCCCCACCTTTCTCGGCGTCACGCCCGTCAGTATGCCGGTCGCATCACAACATCTCGCGCGCCTGCCGTCGGCAGTCATCGGCGATGCGCTGTTCGCGGCCGTACAGCAGGCCGAAGGTGAATCCGTTCTCGCCGGCCGTCGTGCCGCTCGCCAGCGCGAAGCGACGCAACAGATCAGCCGCGACCACGGTGTCCTGGTGATCGCCCAGGATCGACTGAAACCGCTTGTAGTGCTTGACCGTTCGCTTCGTCTGCTTGGCGCCGCCGATGTCCTGGCACAGCTCCGCCGCGTATCGGGCGCGTTTGGCCGCCTTCCGGGCACCATGCAGCAGCGCGGCGTCACTGTCGTCGACGCCGAGCGCCGCGACCAGCCGACGGTCCGCTTTCCGCTGGGCCTTTCGCGCGCGCTTGACGAGTTTGGCGGTGCTGGTCTCCGGATCGACGGGTGGAGCCGTGCGCCAGGAACGCAGCACCGCCATGATCGCCAGGTAACGCGGCGAGTCCATGGCCTCGGTGATGCGTTTGCGCGCCGGCAGCTCCACCGCCTGGAGCTCATTGCGTACCCGGGCCCGCACGGGCCCGAGGATCAGAGTCTCCGGCAACTCGTCGAGCGCTTCGGTGAATCGGCCCTGCTGCACCTGACAATCGCGGACCTCCCCGAGCAGCCCGGCGAACCAGCGCAGCTCGTCATCGAACTGGTCGGTCGCAGATCGGTCGAGCACCTTGCCGAACACCCGCAGTGTGCTCCGCAGCCGGCGGATCGCCACCCGCGTGTCGTGGATCGGGTCGTGGCCACGTCGTAACTCGATGTCGCCCAACACGATCTGGTCGATCTGCGCGTTGACATACCGCAGCACTGCGCGCGCCGCCGGCGAGGCCGGCTCGACCGACAGGACCGCCGGCACCACGTGGGCGAGCTTCGACGGAAAACGCGACGGCCGGGCACCGGCTGCCGTCAGCCGCCTGACGAGGCGCTTCGGAACCGACGGGGCGCGGGTTCCGAGTTCGACCTCGACCTCACGCCACGCCAGCAGCCGCTCGTCCGCCCACGCGCGCACCGAGTCATCGGCGACCTCGGCATAGAGCTCACCGGATCGCGGTTCGGCGAGCCGGTACCGATCCCGGACCGTGTGAATGGTTGCGACACTCGCAAGTTGCTTGCCGAGACTCATGCCGCTGAGCAGTTCGGCAGCGGCGTCGGGCAATGCCTCGGTGGACGGCCAGTGCATTTCGACGCGTCCATCACCCGCCGGGACCTTGAGCTGCCATCCCGTGTCGGCGTCGCCGGTGCGACGGCGGAGCTGGACGCGGTGTGCCAGCAGATCACGGTCGGCAGTGTCGTAGTAGTCGCTGGTCAGGTCGACGGTGTCGTGCACAACGTCGGCGTCCGCGATGATGCCGTGCAGGTCGGGCAGCTGAAATTCGGCGTCGACGTCCCATTTGCCTTCGCGCTCCAGAACCCCGTACATACCCGAGGCATTGCCTTTCGGCCAAGCCGCCAAACCAGCGACGACCTGCTGGACCGTGGACAGCAGCGAGCGTGGCTACCCCCCAACGGCAGCCACGCTCGCTCAGTTACCGGCTCAGTAGGCCATGAAGAGGATCATTTCCCGGTCGTATTCGCGACCGGGGTGCTGCTCGGCGAGATGGGCCTGCGCCTTCTCGACCAGATCGTCCTCGTCACTGCCGGAAATCGCCTCGCCACAGGGGCAGTTCAAGTGTGTCTTAGCCATACACATCACCTTCCCATACGCATGATGGTCGGTATGGAGATTTACGACGTCATGCGCACGACCGGGGCGGTTCGCAAGTTCAGCGGCGAGCCGCTGCCCGACGAGGTGCTCGAGCGCATCCTCGACAACGCGCGCTTCGCCCCGAGCGGCGGCAACCGGCAGGGCGCCCGGGTGATCGCGGTGCGTGACGTCGAAACCCGCAAGAAGCTGGGCGAACTGTCCAAGCCCGGGGCGCAGCGGTACATCGCGCAGATCGCCGCCGGCGAAGGGCCCTGGAACCCCTTGCGGCCCTGCGGTGTTGACCCGGTCGTCGTCGAAGCCACCGAGGTACCGGACGGCATGGTCACCGGGACCCTCCTGGGCGCCGACGTGGTACTCGTGGTGTGCCTGGACCTCGGCGTGGCAGCGGCATTCGATCAGCACCTGGATCGCATCGGCGTGATCAGCGGCGCGTCGATCTACCCGTTCGTCTGGGGCATCCTGCTGGCGGCGCGCAACGAGGGCTACGGCGGCGTGCTGACGACCATGGTGGTGGCGCAGGAGCCCAAGGTGCGCGAGCTGCTCGGCATCCCCGACAACTACGCCGTGGCCTGCATGCTGCCGCTGGGCAAGCCCGTCAAGCAGGTGACGAAGCTGACCCGGCGTCCGGTGTCGGAGTTCGCCACCCGCGAGCGGTTCGACGGTCCGCCGCTCTGATCTCCCGTTGATCCTGCGTCTACGGCGTCAGCCACTCGACAAAGATCGCCGTGAACGCGGAGTCAACGGTCAGGCCTTGGCTGCCTTGGCGGCCGCTTTCATCTGCTTCTTGTAGGCGCGCACCTGGTCCAGCGAGCCCTTGTCGACGACGTCGGCGACGGACATGTGCGTCCCCTGTTTGCCGTAGTCGCCGGCCGCGGCGCGCCAGCCCTCCGGCGTGACGCCATACTGCTTGCCGAGCAGCGCCAGGAAGATCTTGGCCTTCTGCTCACCGAACCCGGGCAGCGCTTTGAGCCGGCGCAGCACCTCTTTGCCGTCGGGGTCGCCCGTGGTCCACAGGGCCGCGGCGTTGCCGTCGTACTCGTCGACGATCACCTGCGACAGGGCCTGCACGCGCTTGGCCATGGAGCCCGGAAACCGGTGCACCGCAGGGGTTTGCGCGAACAACTCGGCGAACTTGTCGGGGTTGTAGTCGGCGATCTCACGGGCGTCGAGCGAGCCCATCCGGTCCTCGAGTTTCTTCGGCCCGGCGAACGCCACTTCCATCGGAATCTGTTGATCGAGAAGCATTCCGACCAGCAGCGCGAACGGGTTGGACTCGAGCAGTGCGTCGGCGGACGGCTCCTGAACCAGCTGCAGCTTCGACATCACGCCAGTCTAGGACCCTGGTGAGCGCAGCCCGATTACGACGGTTCAGAGTTCCCGTCGCGGCGCAATATGCGAACGTGTAAACCGATATCCGGTGGAAACGCCTGTAGGGGGACGGACATGAGACGTACAGTCGCGGCTTTTTTCGCGGCGGTGGCTACCGCGGTGGCGCTGGCCGGCGCGGCCAGCGCCATACCGGACCAGGGCACGCCGGAGTTCGACCAGTACCTGCAGGGCCTGGAGCGCAACGGCTACAACCTGAACCCCGACACCGCCTGGCGCGTGGCGCACCAGGCGTGCATCGGCGGCATCCCCGGCTACATCAATCTCGAGCTGGCCGCACAGGGCGTCATCGGGCCCGGCGCGCAGCAGCGTGTGATGGACGTGGCCCGCAAGTACGCCTGCCCGGTCCAGTAGCCGCTCTCACGCGCTGGCCAGCAGCCCTTTGAGTTCCGCGCGGCCGTCCTCGTCGAGCGGCAACAGCGGCGGACGCGGGTCACCGGCATTGCGCCCCAGAAGATCCAGGCCGGCTTTGACGGTCGTCGGCAGCCCGCCCGCAACGATGAAGCGCAGCAGCGGCGCGAGGTCGTCGTAGATCTCCTGTGCGCGGGCCCGATCACCGGCGCGGACCGCGTCGTACAGCTCGACGCACGGCTGCGGGCGCAGATTCGGTGCGGCCGTGCACCATCCGGACGCGCCGGCGAGTAGGGCGTCGAGCACCAGCGGGTTGCTGCCGTTGTAGAACGGCAGTGCGCCGCCGGAGAGCTCCTTGATGCGCAGCATCCGGGTGAGGTCGCCGGTGGATTCCTTGACCATGCGGACATTGTCGATCTCGTTGAACATCCGCACCAGCAGTTCGGGCGCCATGTCGATGCCGCTCGTGGCGGGGTTGTTGTACACCATGATCGGCAGGTCGACGGCGGCCGAGATGCTGGCGTAGTGCTGGAAAATCTCCCGCTCGTCCAGCTTCCAGTACGAGATCGGCAGCACCATCACTGCGTCGGCGCCAGCCTGCTGGGCGTACCGTGCGCGTCGAATGGTGTTGGCAGTGGACAGATCCGAGGCTCCGACGATGACGGGGACGCGGCCGCCGACGGTGGCCACGGTGGTGTCGACGACGGCATCGAACTCGGTCTCGGTGAGGTATGCCGATTCGCCGGTGCTGCCCAGCGGAGCGATCGCGTGCGCGCCGGTGCTGACCAGCTGCTCGACGACGGCGGCCAGCGTCTCGGTGTCGACGTTGTCGCCGTCAGTGGTGAACGGGGTGATCGGGTAGGCGATGATGCCGTAGATCTCGGTCATTGGGTCAGGTCCTTTCAGGGTCGGTCAGTGGTCGAGGGCGTCGGGGTGACGCACCAGCGCACGTCGCGCGTAGTAGGCGAAGTTGGCGACGCTGCGTTTGGGGGTCAGCGTCCAGTCGTGGGCCTCGCGGGCCAGTCGGTCGGGCAGCGGTGCGATGGTGCCGGCAGCCATGGCGGCCAACTGGAGCTTGGCCCCGCGTTCGATGAGCATGGCCAGCGAGCAGGCTTCCTCGACGCTGGCGCCGGCCACCACCTGGCCGTGGTGCGCCAGCAGGATCGCCTTCTTGTCCCCCAGCGCGCCGGAGATGATCTCGCCTTCTTCGTTGCCCACCGGCACGCCCGGCCAGTCCTTCAGGAAAGCGCAGTCGTCGTACAGCGGTGCGATGTCCATCTGCGACACCGCCAAGGGCACTTCGAGCATCGACAGCGCCGCGACGTGGAACGGGTGCGTGTGCACGATGCAGTTCACGTCCGGCCGGGCGCGGTAGATCCACGAGTGGAAACGGTTGGCGGGGTTGGCCATTCCGCCACCGTCCAGGACGTTGAGGTCTTCGTCGACGAGCAGCAGGTTGCCGGCGGTGATCTCGTCGAAGCCGAGTCCGAGCCGCTGCGTGTAGTACGTGCCCGGTTCTTCGGCGCGGGCAGTGATCTGCCCGGCCAGACCCGAGTCGTGACCGGCGTCGAACAGCGCCCGGCAGGTCAGTGCCAGCTTCTCGCGGACGCTCAGATTCGAGTCCGCGAAATGGCGGTTCATCCCGTCCTCGGCGCGCTGCATCAGTTCGCCCTTGGAGTCATGCATGGTGTCGGTCATCGGAACTCCCCTCGGATCGGGTGCGGGGCCCGCACCTCAATGACACATTGCAGACCATAGGACACAAAGTGTCATGCAGTCAATGCGATATCCTGAGCGACGTGAGTGGCTTGTTGCGTGCGGTGCGCCAGCAACGCGGGATGACGCTGGAAGAGCTGGCAGCCGGCACCGGGCTGACCAAGAGCTACCTGTCCAAGGTCGAGCGCGGCCAGAGCGTGCCGTCGATCGCCGCCGCACTGAAAATCTCGCGAACCCTCGATGTCGATGTGGCGCAACTCTTTTCCGATGACCCGGAAGTCAGCACGTTCGCCGTCGAACGCGCCGCCGACCGCGGCTCCGCCCGCAATCACGCGATCGCGGCGGGCATGCTCGGCAAGGCCATGTCGCCGTTCGTCGTCCGCCCGGGCCGTCAGTTCGCCGCCCATGCGCACCCGACGCATCCCGGTCAGGAGTTCGTGTTCGTCCACGCCGGGACCGTCGAACTCAACTACGACGGCCGCCTCGTCGAACTGTCCGCCGGCGACTGCGCCTATTTCGACGCCGCCACGCAGCACAAGCTCCGCCAGGTCGGCGACGAGACCGCCGAGGTGATCGTCGTGACATCTCCCGCGCCGCGCCGCTGAGAGGAATGCCAGCGGGTCCCGCGCGTGTTGCCCTACCCGTGCTCCAGACTCGAACCGTGACCTCGCGCCTCGGCTTCCCGCTGCTCGCCTACGCCTTCGCCGCCATCATGCTGGGCACCACGCTGCCGACACCGATCTACGCGCTGTACGCCCACAACCTGCACTTCGCGGTCCTGACGACGACGGTCATCTTCTCGGCCTACGCCATCGGCGTGCTGGTCGCGCTGCTGCTGTTCGGCCGCTAGTCCGACGCCGTCGGCCGACGGCCGGTGCTGATCGCGGGCGCGGTCGCCGCCATCGCCAGCGCCGTCGTCTTCCTCAATGCCGACAGCGTGCCGCTGCTGCTGGTCGGGCGGCTGCTCTCCGGGCTGTCGGCGGGCATCTTCACCGGCACCGCGACGGCCGCCGTCGTCGAATCCGTACCGGAAAACCGTCGCGAGCAAGCTGCGGCCGGCGCCACGATCGCCAACATCGGCGGGCTGGGCGCCGGACCCGTCGTGGCCGGCCTGCTGGTGCAGTACGCGCCGCACCCGTTGCAGCTGCCGTTCCTCGTGCACATCGCCCTGGCCGTGCTGGCCATCGCCGCGGTGTGGCTCGTGCCGGAGACCTCGAGCCGCACCGGCCGGATCGGCTTCCAGCGGCTGTCGGTTCCCGCCGAGGTCCGGGCGACGTTCGTCCTCGCCGCCACCGCCGCCTTCGCCGGGTTCGCGGTGATGGGCCTTTTCACAGCGGTGGCGCCGTCGTTCGTCAGCAGCGTCATCGGCATCGACAACCACGCCGTCGGTGGCGCCGTTGCGGCATCGATCTTCGTCGCCTCCACCGTCGCTCAACTCGCCGGACGCCGCCTGCATCCCCCGCGGGCCGTCGCGCTGGGCTGCGCGATTCTCGTCGCGGGCATGGTGATTCTGGCTGTCGCACTGCAATTGTCATCGCTGGCGGGCCTGCTGGTCGCCGCGGTCGTGGCCGGCGTCGGCCACGGCATCAGCTTCAGCCGGGGCCTGGCTGCCGTCGTGGAGGGCACCGCGACGGAGCGTCGCGCCGAAGTCAGTTCGACGTACTTCGTGGTGGCCTACGTGGCCATCTCGCTGCCGGTCGTCAGCCTGGGCTTCGCCGCTCAGCGCTGGGGCCTGCAGGAGGCCGGGGTCAGCTTCGCCGTCGTCATCGCGGTCCTGGCGGCAGTCTGCCTGGGCGCCGTCCTGTGGCAGGAACGCCGCAGGTCAGCCTGATTTGAGTAGCAATACCTAGGGGTCTGCCCCTTACGTTCAAAGGCATGACCACCCGCGTCTTTCCTTCGGCTGCCGAGATCGCGCAGCGCACACCGGCCGACCGTGACCGCGCCATCGACGTCATCCGCATCGTCTCGCTGGTCGGCGTCGTCGCCGGGCACACCATCATGGCGACCAGCATCATCGACCACGACGTGTTCCGCTGGGGCAACCTCCTGACCACGTCCGTGGTGTTCCAGGCCCTGACCTGGGTATTTCAGATAATGCCGCTGTTCTTCTTCGCCGGTGTCGCGGCGTCGGTCGGCTCGTATGACGCCGGGACCAGCTGGGGCGGCTGGCTGCTCAAGCGCTGCACCCGGCTGTACCGGCCGGTGTTCTACTACCTGGCCTTCTGGGCCGCGGCACTGCTGATCCTCAAGCCGCTGCTGCCGGTCCATGTCTATGAGCCCGTCGCCGGCATCAGTACGCAGCTGCTGTGGTTCCTGGGCGCCTACGTGCTGGTGCTGGCCGCGGTGCCGCTGCTGGCGCGGATCACCACCCGTGGCCAGCTGGTCGCTTCGGTGGCCGGTACCTACGCCCTGGTCGCCCTGGTCGACGCCATCCGCATCAACGATCACGCCTGGTCCGCGCTGGGCTACCTGAACTTCGTGGTGTGGCTGATCCCCGGCATGCTCGGGGTGGCGTATCGGCGCGGGCTGCTGACCACCCCGACGGCGTTGCGTGTCGGCCTCGGGATGCTGGCGGTCAACGTGGCGCTGGTCTGGGTCGGACCGTATGAGCTGAGCCTCGTCGGCATCGAGACGCAGCACATCAAGAACATGACGCCGCCGTCGCTGCTGCTCGCCGGCCACGCAATCATGATGTGCGCGTTCGCGATTGCCGCCGCCCCGGCCATCAGCCGCTGGGCCGCCCGGCCGCAGGTGTGGCGGCTCGCGGTGATCGGCAACACCGGCGCCATGACGCTGTACCTGTGGCACATGCCCGCTCTGCTCGGCATGCACCTGGCCTTCGACTTCGCGGGTCTGCCCCGCTACCCCGGCCAGCCGCATTTCCTGGTGCTGAGCGTCTACCAGCTGACGATCATGACGGCACTGGTCGCCGGGCTGTTCCTGCTGCTGCGTCCGCTGGAGAACAATCCGCTCCCGCTGTGGGACGGCGGGCGGGTCTCGGCGTCTGGTTGGCGGAGCGCCGCCGTCGGCACGCTGCTGGTCATCGCCGGCGCCGCCACGCTCGCGTCAGTCGGCTGGGGCCTGAAAGACACCGGCCTGCAGTGTGTTTCGGTGATGCTGGTGGCTCTGGCCGCGGCTCGGGCGCTGGCCCGGGATTAGCCGCTCTTGCGGCGGAACTCCCGGCGGCCACCGCCGACCGCACCGTGCGACTTGGATTGCTTGGCGCCGCCGTCCTGGTGGGCGGTGCCGCCGGCGGAGCCGGCCTTCTTACGCTCGAGCGCCTCGCGGAATTTGCGCTTGGTCTCGTCGGACGATGCTGAACCTTCGGCGGAGTTCTCGGCCATGCACGCAGACTAGCGCGTTCAGCGCACGCCCGGCGGCAGCCCGTACAGATGGGTTATCGGCATGGTGAGCAGCACCCGGCGGTCGGCCACCATGGCCCGCCGGTAGTCGTCCCAGTCCGGGTGCTCACCGGAGATGTTGCGGTACAAGGCAATCAGGCCTTCGACGGTGTCGTCGTCGGGTGCCGCGGCGGGCGGGCTCAGCACCGCGTCGCCCTCGGCCACCGCGTACGCCCAGCCGTCATCGGATCGGACGTAGATCGATGCCCGGGCGTCGCGCCGTAGATTGCGCGTCTTGGCCCGGGGCTCGGTGACCGACACTCCGATGGTGACGGCCCGTGTGTCGAAGTAGTAGGACACGTTCGACAACTGCGGTCGACCGTCGCGCTTGATGGTGGCCAGCACGCCCAGCGAATTGTCACTGATCAGCGCGAGCAGCTTGTCTTCGAAGACCTGACGGGTCATGGCTCCCAGCGTACGGCGCAACTGCCTACCATTGGGCGTCATGACGGAGTTGGTATGACGACGCGGTACGCGGTGTTCCTGCGCGGCGTCAACGTCGGTGGGGTGAATCTGAAGATGGCCGAGGTCGCCGCAACGTTCCAACGGGCCGGCTTCGACGATGTGAAGACGCTGCTCGCCAGCGGCAACGTCGTGCTGTCGAGTGCCGCGAAGGCGGCGACGGTACGCACGAAAGCCGAAGCAGCGCTGCGGGAATCGTTCGGATACGACGCCTGGGTGCTGGTGTACCCGATGGACGAACTGAAGACCATCTCGGCGGACTACCCGTTCGAACGCGAGGTCGAGGGCCACCACTCGTACATCACGTTCGTCAGTGACCCCGATGTGCTCGACGAACTCGCCGCGCTCGAACCGGTCGGCGACGAACTGATCAGCCGCGGTCACGGAGTCCTGTACTGGCAGGTGGCCCGCGGCGACACCCTGGGCAGCGCGATCAGCAAAACCATGGGCAACAAGCGATACAAGTCGTCCACCACCACCCGCAATCTGCGGACGGTGGAGAAGGTGCTGGCTGCGGGCGGCTAGTTCATCCCCCGCCAAACGCGCTGACAGACAGCGAATGTGAATCCGGTCCGGCAATATGACCGGATGATTCCGCTCTCCTGGACGCCGGTCGGGCCGGACGCCGCTGTGGTCGGCCCCGACGAACGCCTCAGCTGGCCGCGCACCATCGGCATCGGCGCCCAGCACGTGGTGGCGATGTTCGGCGCGACGTTCCTGGTGCCGGTGCTGACCGGCTTCCCGCCGGCCACCACGCTGTTGTTCTCCGGCATCGGCACCATCGCGTTCCTGCTGATCACCGGAAACCGGCTGCCGAGCTATCTCGGGTCGAGCTTCTCGGTGATCGCGCCGGTCACCGCCGCGGTCGCCGCGCACGGAACCGGTAGCGCGCTGGGCGGTTTGATCGCCGTGGGCCTGCTACTGATCCTGGTCGGCGGCGTGGTGCATCTGGTCGGCACGCACTGGCTCGATGTGACGCTGCCGCCGGTGGTCACCGGTGCGATCGTCGCGCTGATCGGGTTCAACCTGGCCCCGGCGGCGAAGCACAACTTCGAGAAGGGGCCGGTGGTCGGGCTCGTGACACTGGTGCTCCTGGTCGCGACGCTGGCGTTCTTCCGCGGCATCGTCGGCCGGCTGGCCATCTTCCTGGCCGTGGTCATCGGCTACCTGCTGGCGCTGGCGCTCGGCGATGTCGACACCGCGGCCATCGCCGCCGCCCCGTGGATCGGGCTGCCCGAGTTTCACGGCCCGTCGTTCAGCCTGGCCGTCCTGCCGATGTTCCTGCCGGCGGTGATCGCGCTGATCGCCGAGAACATCGGACACGTGAAATCGGTGGGCCAGATGACCGGTAAAGACCTGGACCCACTGATGGGCCGGGCGCTGGCGGCCGACGGAGTGGCCACCGTGCTGGCCGGTGCGGGCGGCGGCTCGGCCACCACCACCTACGCCGAGAACATCGGGGTGATGGCGGCGACGCGCATCTATTCGACCGCCGCGTACTGGGTGGCCGCTGCCGTGGCCGTCGCACTGTCGTTGTGTCCCAAGGTCGGTGCGGCCATCTCGGCCATTCCGCCCGGCGTGCTGGGCGGGGCGACGATCGTGCTCTACGGGCTGGTCGGCATCCTCGGGGTGCGGATCTGGCTGACCAACCACGTGGATTTCTCGCAGCCGATCAACCAGATGACCGCCGCCATCCCGCTGATCATCGGTATCGCCGACTTCACCTGGCAGGCCGGCCCGCTGACCTTCACCGGCATCGCGCTCGGTTCCGTTGCGGCGCTGGTGATCTACCACGGCATGCGGGGGCTCACCGCCGTCCGCGGGACCCGTCAGCCGGCCCAGACGTCCTCGACGTAGCGGTCGGTGCTCACGAGTTCGGCCAGCCAGGCGCGGGCGGCGTCGTCGTCGGCGCCCGTCCGGCTGCGATAGATGTCCTGGAACGCGGCCCGCACGGCCGGCGCCATCCGGGCACCGTCGCCGCACACATAGACGTGGGTGTCGTTGTCCGGATTGCCGAGCATGTCCCAGACCTCGTCGGCGTCCGCGGCGATCCGGTCCTGCACGTACTTGACCTCGTCACCGGCTCGGGAGAACGCCGGTCGCATCCGCACGATGCCCAAACGTTCGGCGTCCTCGGCCTCGTCGCGGAACAGGTAGTCCACGTCGGGATGACGCACACCGAAGAAGCACAGCGCGGCAGTGAACGGCTCCCCCGCCTCCAGTGCGCCCAGCCGGTCTCCGATGAATCCACGGAACGGAGCGACGCCCGTCCCGGCGCTGACCAGGATGACGTTGCGGGTCGGATCGGCGCCGGCGCGGAACGCCTGCCGAGCCGGGTCCACCCGCATCCGAATCTGCTGTCCCGGAACAGCATCCGCGAGGTAGCTGGACGAGACGCCACGGAACACACCGGAACCTGACCGGGCCGGGCCTTCCAACACCCCGACCACCAGCTCGACTTCCCGGACCCGGCGGCGGGACGACGTGGCGATCGAATAATGGCGCGGGGACATCGGTTCGAAGAGTTCCAGCAACTCTTCGCGGCTCAGCTTGGTGGCGGGGAACTCCGCCAGACAATCGGTGATGCTCAGGGCACGGGCCTCGGGATCGTCGGCCAGCGCAGTCAGCGCCGCACGTTCCGGTGGGCACGGGTTCGCGGCGGCGAGCCGCAGCAGCTGGCTACGGCTCGCCGGCTTGCGGAGTTCCAGGAAGTGCGTAAGCAATTCGCGCACAGTGACTTCCCGGTCGATCGGGATGGCCCGCCGCGTGCTGCGCCGCGGATTGATCGAGATGCGGCGATCGAGGCGCAAATCCAGCAATTCACCGACCTCGTCCACCAGGACGGAGCTGTTGTCCGGTAACACCGTGAGGTGGTCGCCGGTCTGATAGTCGACACCGTCGGGCAGCGCGATGCGGATCAACCGCTTGTCCTGTCCGAACTCGGAGCCGGTGTCCACCAGCGGAATGTTGTCGAGCACCGTCGCCGGTTGCACGTGATGGCGGGCGTCGATCGCGGCGGTGACCGGTCCGTCGATGGCGCGTAGGTCATAGAGTGGCTCGTCGGCCACGGGTTCATCCGCGACGATGGCGCCGAACACACCGCCGAGCGCATTCCACAGTGCCACCGAGAAATCCTCGACCACACCGGCGAAGTCGCCCGAGGTGTCGGCTTCGGCCATCGGAAGTAGTTGCGTGGCACCGAGTTCCGCGAGCCGGGCGTCGATGCGCCGCGGTATCGCCATGTACGTCTCGGCCCAGTTGCGGTCGCCGACACCGAGAACTGCGTATGGCACCGCCGGCGCCGTGGCGTCCGATCCGTCCAGCCATTCCACAAAGGCGCGGGCATCGTCGGTCGGCATGCCGTTGTACGACGCCGCGACGACCACCACCGCGCCATCCTCCGGCAGTGCGCCGGTCACGGAATCCAGTGCGGCGACGGTCGTTTCGTAGCCGAGGTCGACGGCTTCATCCCCCAGCTGCTGTGCCAGCGACCGACAGTTGCCGAGGTTCGACCCATGCAGCACAAGCAGTTTCGTACCGGCCGGGACCGCCGCGCGGGACTGCGTCACCGGGGCGGCCGCGACGGCCGCGTCAGCCTGCCTGCGCTCCTCCGGGGTGCGGCGAATGAGTTCGACGTAGAAGCCCTCCGGCTTGCGCAGCACGTCACTGTGGGTACGCAACGTGTAGTGCTCGACGTCGACGAACCGGTAGCGGTGCACCAGGGTCGCGATCGCCATGGTTGCTTCGTGGAGCGCGAACTGCCGGCCGATGCAGGACCGCGCTCCGGTGCCGAACGGCTTGAACAGGTTGACCGGTCGCTGTGCGGCCCGGTCGGCGCCGAACCGGTCCGGATCGAAGATCTCGACGTTGTCGCCCCACTCCGGTTGCCGGTGCAGCGACGACGTCAGTACCGTCACGGCTTCACCCCGCCGCACCGGGTACTGGCCGCCGATGACGGTGTCCGCCAGGGCCATTCGATCGAACTCCCGCACCGGCGGCGACAGCCTCAGCGCCTCATCGATGATCTGGCGGATGTAGGTGAGCTTGCCGATCTCGTCGAATGCCGGCACGTGGTCGTCGTCGGGGCCGAAAACCGCGTCCGCCTCGGCCTGCGCCCGGTGCAGCACTGCCGGGTTCTTGACGATGCTGTACAGCGCCGTCGGCATCAGTATCGACGTCGTGTCCTGGCCGGCGACCAGGAACGTGGCGATCTGGTTTCGGATGCTGTCGTCGTCCAGGATCGGTGTCCCGTCGGGCCCGGGCTGCAGCATCAGGGCCAGGAGATCGTCGAGGTCCACGTCGCCCGCACGGTGCTGAGCGATCAGGTCCACGATGAAGCTGAACAACTTCCCGCGCTCGGTCTCGAAGACCGTCTGGTCGGCGTTGGCTCCGAGCAGCACCTGGTTCAGGGTGGCCGCGAAACTCGCTGGGATATCGGCAAGTCCGTCGTGCTGGTAGGAATCGAACCGGGCCCCGAACCCAGCCAGGCCGACGGTGTCCATGGCCAGCTTCGCCAGATCACCGGCCACATCCACCGTTCGAGTCCCCACGGCGGCATCCCACTGCGCGATCAGTTGCCGGTTGATGTCGAGCATCGCGGGGTGATAGCTGCGCAGCCCGCTGAAGCTGAAGCCGGGAATCAGGACGTCGTGCGCTTCCTGCCAGCCCTCCTCGCCGGGGTACGCGGTGAAGAGCCCGTTGCCGACCACCGGACGGAACCTGGCCAACCGGCCCGTCAGCGCTTTGCTGAACCGGCTCTCATCGCACAGTTCGTCGACCAGCGCCAGCGAGCACGCATAGAGGCGGCGGCCCGGCCCGAGGTCCGCGTAGAACAGTGGGCCGTACTGCTCGGTGAGCAAGTCCAGCGGCAACGAATAAGGCCGTCCGGGCACTGGCCCGGACGGCAACTCGACGCCGACAGCTGAAGGGACACCAGGAATCTCGGGCGGCACAGCTGGCGAGAAGCTCTCCATTCACGCCAGCGTAAACGGCCGCCCTGAGAGCAGATCAAGAAACCGGCGCGAACTCCTGGACTTCTGCGCGACGGGCGGCGGCGAACCGCAAGTTCGGGTCTGCCACCGCGCCGTGCCGCAGCACCTCCCGGTCGAAGTTGTAGTTCATCGACATCACCCAGGGTCCTTGCGCGCCCTGCCGCGGCAGCGTGTCCGCCACGCGCTGCACGTATCCCGCCGCGAAGTCCAGCAGGGGCTTGGTCGCCATGCCTGCATCGTCGAACTCCGGCCGAACGCTGTCGAATCCGCGTTCGTCCATGTGGCTCAGCAGTCGGCAGAAGTGCTCGCACAGCAGGCCGACCTTGAGTGTCCACGACGAGTTGGTGTAGCCGAACGCGAAGGCGAAGTTCGGCACGCCCGACAGCATGATGCCCTTGTAGGCGACGGTTTCCGAGAGGTTCACCGCCTGACCATCGACGGTCAGCGTCATCCCGCCGAACAGCTGAACATTCAAACCTGTTGCGGTGACGATGATGTCGGCATCCAGGTGCTGCCCGGACTCCAGTTCGATGCCGGTCTCGGTGAAAGTCTCGATGCGGTCGGTGACCACCGTGGCCTTGCCGCTGCCGATCGCCTTGAACAGGTCGGCGTCGGGCACCGTACACAGGCGCTGGTCCCACGGCTTGTAGTCGGGGCTGAAGTGGGTGTCGACGGGATAGCCCGCGGGCAGCTCGCGGGCGTTGGTCCAGCGGATCAACCGCCGAGCGACGGCCGGGTACTTCTGGCAGAAGGTGTAGACCGCGCGCTGCCGGATGACGTTCTTGCGCCGGGCCAGCGCGTAGCCGCGGTCGGCGCCGAGCACGCGACCGGCCACGTTGGCGAACGCGTCTTTGGACGGCACCGGAAGGATGTACGTCGGCGACCGCTGCAGCATGGTGACGTGCGCGGCCTTGGCCGCCATCGACGGCACCAGCGTCACCGCGGTCGCCCCGCTGCCGATGATGACGACCTTCTTGCCGGTGTAGTCGAGGTTCTCGGGCCAGTGCTGCGGGTGCACGACCTGGCCGGCGAAGCGGTCGCGGCCCGGAAACTGCGGGGTGAAGCCCTGGTCGTAGCGGTAGTAGCCGCCGGCACAGAAGAGCCAGTTGGCGGAGATTTGCACCAGTTCGTCGGTGTCGGTGCGCTCGACGTCGACGAGCCACCGCGCGGTGCCGCTGTCCCACGCGGCACCCAGCACCTTGTGGTGGAACCGGATGTTGCGGTCGATGTTGTTCTCGCGGACCGTCTCTCGCAGATACGCGAGGATTTTGTCGGCGGAGGCGATGGCATCCTCGTCGCGCCACGGCTTGAACTCGTAACCGAAGGTGTGCAGGTCGGAGTCGGAGCGAATGCCGGGGTACCGGAACAGATCCCAGGTTCCGCCGGTCGCGCCGCGGGATTCCAGGATCGCGTACGACCGGCCGGGATGTTCCTGCTGCAGGTAGTAGGCGGCACCGATGCCGGAGATTCCGGCGCCGACGATCAGGACGTCGACCTGGGTGGTGTTGGCGGTGTGCTCCATTGCAGACTCCCTGTTGGCGGTGGTGGGCGTGGCAACAATGTTGGTGCCTGCCGGCCGCCGGCTGAAGGTCAAAACATCTCAGACTTCCCGATCACTGGTGCACTATGCACCAGCACGCTAGCCTGGCAGGATGGGCGCAACGGGGCCGTCACCGCAGGTACGCGACCTGATTCGACAGTGCGCGCAGGTGGTCGTCAACGCCCCCGCGGAATGGCTCGAGGAACTCGACCGGGCAGTTCTGGGCGCCAATCCGGCCATCGCCTCCGATCCTGAGCTGGCGGCGGCCGTCAGCCGGAGCAACCGCTCAAACTTGTTGTTCTGGGGTGCGGCCAACGTGCGCGAGCCCGGCGCGCCGGTGCCGCCCAACGCGGGCGCCGAGCCGATGAGCGTCGCCCGGGAAATGGTCCGGCGCGGCGTCGACTCGTACACCTTGGATGCCTACCGAGTCGGCGAAGGCGTGGCATGGCGACGCCTGATGGATATCGCCTTCGAAATGACCTCCGATCCCGCCGACCTACACGCGATGCTCGACGTCTGTTCACAGTCGATCAGCGACTTCATCGAGGCCACCCTGGCGGCCATCGCCACCCAGATCGAACTCGAGCGAGACGAGCTCACCCGCGGCAGCCACGCCGAGCGGCGCGCGACGGTCGCACTGCTCCTGGAAGGCGCTCCCATCCCCCGCCAGCGCGCGGAAAGCCGTCTGGCTTACGGACTCGGCGGCAGCCACACCGCAGCCGTCATCTGGACCGACGATCCGGGCAGCGACCTGTCTCAATTGGACCGTGCCGCCGAGGCTTTCGGACAAGCCGCGGGTGGCCGACCACTCAGCGTGCTGGCCAGTTCCGCCACCCGATGGGTGTGGGCACCCGGCCCTGTCGATGTCGACTCACTGACACATGCCGCCGGACGCGAGGTGCGGGTCGCGATCGGGCCGACGGGAGCCGGGGTCGACGGGTTCCGGCGCAGCCACTTCGATGCCCTCACCACGCAACACATGATGGCGCGGTTGCACTCGCCGCAGCAGGTCGCCGAGTTCACCGACATCGAGATGGTTTCGCTACTGACCACCAACGCCGATCGCGCCGCGGTGTTCGTCAAGCGGGTGCTGGGTGACCTCGAATCAGCGAGCCCCGAATTGCATTCGGCGGTGCGAATGTTCGTCCGCGAGCAATGCAATGTGTCCCGGGCCGCCGGCAGACTGTTCACCCACCGCAACACCTTGTTGCGCAGGCTTGCCCGCGCTGACGAATTGCTGCCCCGCCCGTTGGCCGACAACAGCGTCGAGGTAGGCGTCGCACTCGACGTGTTGCACTGGCGCGGTTGAGGTTTCACCGCCGGAGATATCCACTCGGTTTTGTCGCCCGGCGCTGTTACCGTTGATTCCGTGACTTTTCTGCATGACGACCAGCTCGCCGAGGTGTCTTCGACGCCGACGGCGGCTTTGTCGTACGCAGACACCGCCGGCTCCATAGCCCGGCACGAATCGAGTGAGCAGAGCAGCGTTTTCTGGCAGCTCATGCGCTTCCGCCGTCCTTCCGTCGCGGACGCAGGCGTGCGCCCCGGCCGCAAGCTCGCGCCAGAAGACAACTCTCACAAATTCCATATCTTTGCCGTCATCCCTGGCAGGAACGTCGCCTGACATTCCTGTAGTTCAGCGCACCCAATTGCATTGCACTGCAGCTGAATACGGAAGAATACCCACTGGACAGCACCGGGTTCGGTGCGCATCATTGACCACGCACCGGATCGATCCGGGCATGCAGTGCGGTACGAATCACCCTGCTCTGTAAGAACTTTGAGAACTCCATAGTGTTGGCATTCGCGCTCGTGGCGAAAACTTCGGCAGACGCGCCCGGCTCAAACCCGGGTGCCGGTAGCCCCGGCGTGCAGGTTCAAGTCCTGCCGAGCGCACGCATGCCCCGCTGGCCCAACTGGAAGAGGCACTGGATTTAGGTTCCAGGTGTTGGGGGTTCGACTCCCTCGCGGGGCACAACGGGCCGCTGGTCGCTCCAACCGCTGCCCAACGACAACAATCAGAAAGGAGGCACGCGGCATGAGGCATTTCCGACAACACAAGGCCAGTCACCGGGCCGTGGCGGTGTACAACGCCGACTACCGCGTGCTGACCCACGTGACCTGGCAGGAGGCGGTCCGGCTGCTGCTGCGGGGTTCGGTCTACGTGATCGAACGCCACAGCCCGGCCGTGCACATACACAGCCCCTCGACCGTGATCGAGCTGCCCGCATCCGTCGCGCTACATCAGTACGTCCACGTGCCGTACCGGCCGCACAACCGGGTCACCCGTGAGGGCGTACTGTCTCGCGACGGCTACACGTGCGGCTATTGCGGCGGCCATGGGGAGACTGTGGATCACATCGAGCCGGTGTCGCGAGGCGGGCAAGACACCTGGCTGAACCTCATTACGGCGTGCGCACCGTGCAACGGTCGCAAGGGTAACCGCACGCCGGAGGAAGCCGGGATGCGGTTGCTCTGGGAGCCCTACGAACCCCGTGATCGGGATCGCTACCGGGTCCCCGAGTTGGTTTGAAACCCGTTGGGCGGGGCGGAGGTCCATCACCTCTCGCCCCGCCACGACGGAGCACATTGCCCCGTAGCTCAACTGGCAGAGCAGCTCCCTGTTACGGAGTAGGTTGCAGGTTCGACTCCTGCCGGGGTAGCCAGGCGTGCGCGGCGACGCGGGAGTGTCGCGGCTGGCTGTAAACCAGCTGTCTTCGGGCACAAGGGGGTTCGAATCCCTCCGTACGCACCGATGACCCGTGGTGTAACCGGTAGCACTGCTGATTTTGGTTCAGCCGGTTCAGGTTCGAATCCTGGCGGGTCAACGACGGTCCGTTGGTGTAGCGGCAGCACACCTGGTTCTCAACCAGACGGCGGGAGTTCAACTCTCCCACGGACTACTCAGGAAGACAGCGCGCCGTGGTGGCGCATCCCGTTTCGAAAACGGGCGCGGGGCGCAAGCCCTGGGGTTCGACTCCTCTGTCTTCCGCTGTGTGCGATGCCGAAGCGGTCGAGGCCCCAGGTTGTGATCCTGGGCGAAGCGGGTTCGAGTCCCGTCGCACACCCCAACTTCGACAACGCCGCGGATTGCAGTCACCCACTGACTGCAATCCGCGGCACTAACCCAGTGTCCGGTAGCTCATCTGGTTAGAGCGCCGCCCTGATACGGCGGAGGCAGGTGGTTCGAGCCCACCCCGGACAACCTCGGAGGCGTGGCAGAACGGTAATGCAGCGGCTTGCTAAGCCGTGGCCGCTGTCCAGCGGTTGTGGGTTCAACTCCCGCCGCCTCCGCCAAATGCCCCTGTAGCTCAACGGAAGAGCACCTGCTTTCGACGCAGATGGCTGGGAGTTCGAATCTCTCCAGGGGCGCACATGCGCAGGTAGCTCAGTCGGTCAGAGCGCCGTCCTTATAAGACGGATGTCGCGGGTTCAATCCCCGTCCTGCGCACCCATGCGCACCCATGGGAAGCCCACGAGCAGTCTGGACCGACGCGCGAGCGTGCACACAGCTCGTCGGATCCGCGAAATGGGCACTCCACTCGCACACTCGCGAAGACCGCCGTAACCGCCTACTCGAACGCCGCGTCCAGATATCGCAAAGCATCGGCTTTCAGCACACCCAACGCCCGGGCGGTGTCGGCGAAGGCATTGGCCGCATCCACCATCGCCGCGGCAGCCGGGTCAGCGGCGGCCACGAAAGTTCCTGACCGTCCCCGGGTTTCGAGGACGCCGGCGGTCTCGAGTTCACGGTAGGCGCGGGCGACGGTGTTGGCCGCCATGCCCAGCGTGCCGGCCAGCTCGCGCACGGTGGGCAGCCGGGTGCCGGCGGGCAGCCGCCCAGTACGAATGGCGTCGATGATCTGCAGCCGCAACTGGTCGAACAACGGCCCCGCGTGCGGATCGAGGCGGACCCACTCACCGAAATCGGTCACCAGCCGAGTATGACCGACGACGAGGTGGCCCAGATCACCCAGAACCCGATAACGTGGTCCAATGCGGGTGACGGTGTTCAGCGGTGCGGGGATGTCCGCCGACAGTGGCGTGCCGACCTTCCGGGATGCCGAGACCGGCCTGTGGGCCAACACCGACCCCTACGAGATCTCCAGCTCGGACGCCTGGCGCCGCCACCCCGAGCGAGTGTTCGCCTGGTATCTGTGGCGCCATCACATGATGGGCAATGTGTCTCCGAATGACGGGCACCGGGCAGTCGCCGCATGGCAGGACTACACCGAGGTCGACATCGTCACCCAGAACATCGACAACCTGCATGAGCGGGCCGGCAGCACGCGGGTCCATCACCTGCACGGCAGCCTGTTCCACTTCCACTGCGACAGTTGCAAAGCCGAATTCGAAGGCACGTTGCCGCCGATGCCGGAGCCCGAAATCGCCATCGAACCGCCAGAGTGCTACTGCGGCGGCCTGATTCGGCCCAATGTGGTGTGGTTCGGCGAGAACCTGCCCTCCGACGCGTGGAACAACTCTGTCGCGGCGGTCAGCGCGGCCGACCTCGTCATCACCGTCGGTACATCGTCAGTGGTGTACCCGGCGGCGTCACTGCCGGAAGCCGCGGTGCAGCAGGGCATTCCGGTGATCGAGGTGAATCCGAAGCCGACCCCGTTCTCGGATCAGGCCACGGTGTCCCTGCGGGAAACGGCGGCCACCGCGCTGCCGACCCTGTTGCAGCGGTTGCCCGAACTGCTGCCGACCATCAAGCAGGCCTGACGGCGCGGCCCAGCGCCACCTCCGCCAGTGGCACCCAGCCCGGCAGCATCAGCACGCGCCGGGCATCGGCGACCTCGAATCCTGCACCGACGATGCTCCGCTCGGTTTCCCGGTGTGCGTGACAGTTGCCGGAAATCTTGGGCCAGAACGTCGAATCCAGGAATCGCTGCACCCGGCCACGCACCCCGCCGCTGGCGACGTGCTCGAAGTAGCGCAGCTCGCCGCCGGGCTTGAGCCGCGAATACATCTGCCGCAGCACACTTTCCGGCTCGTCGACCGAGCACAGCACCAGCGAGCACACCACGGCGTCGAAAAGGTCGTCGCCGTCGAAGTTCTCGACGGTCTCGGTGCGGACCGTCACCGGTACCGGCGCGGTCAGCGCCGCCTTCCGGGCCAGCGGTGCCAGCCGGACCTCCGGCTCGACAGCCACCACCTCGGTCACGGTGTCCGGGTAGAAGGCGAAGTTGGTTCCGGTTCCGGCACCGATCTCCAGCACCCGGCCGCGGAGTCCGGCCAGATTCTCCTGCCGCAGCCTGGTCATGAACTTGCGCTCGCGCGACGACATCGCGATCCACATGCGAGCGAAGAACGGGTTGTCCACCGAAGTGTCGGTCATCGTCAGGAACCTTTCAATCGCTCGACCAGCTGTTGCGGGGCCACGTCCGGTCCGCCCAGTCCTCTCACCATGCCACCGAGGCACGCGGCGCTGAGCACCCGGTCCGCGAACTCCTCGACATCGCCGAACGGCAGATACGGCCGCGAGATGAACAACGCCGCAAGACCATGCGCCACCGTCCACAACCCGAGCGCCGTCACTGTCACGTCGCCGGCCGGATAGCCGCCCTCGTCCATCAGGGCCTGTACCGAATCCCGCATGTGCACGAACGCCGCGGTGTTCAGGGCCTGGTCCACGTCGCTGTCCGGATGGCCCTCGGACATCATGGCGATCCGGTAGAGCTCGGGGTTCTGGCGGGCGAAGCGGACGTACGCCAGCCCTTGCGCGCGTAGCCGGTCGATGGTCGTCGGTTGCTCGGCAGCCACCTGCTGCATCACCTCGTCCAGCCGCTCGAAGTACCGGCCGCACACCGCGTCCAGCAAGGCGTCCTTGTCGGCGAAATGCAGGTAGATCGATGGCGGCGTGACGCCCACCCGCTGCGAGACCGACCGGATGGACACCTCCTTGGCACTGCCCGTTTCCAGCAGCAATTCGGTTGCCGCATCAAGGATTTCGTCGCGCAGCTGGTCCCCGGAACCGCGCGGGGCACGACGCCGTCTGGCCGTTGTCATCGGGTGCCACATACCGACGGTTCGGGCACCGATTCACTGATCCCGATGCGCTTGTGCAGCCGGGCCAGCGGCGCCGGCGCCCACCAGTTCCACCGTCCCATGAGGTGCATGAAGGCCGGTACCAGCACCGTCCGCACGAGGGTGGCGTCGACGAGGACGGCAATGGTCAGCCCGAGCCCGAACATGCGCATGAACGACACCTCGGCGGCGATCAGCGCGCCGAAGGAAATCGACATCACCAGAGCCGCCGCGGTGATCACCCGGCCGGTGTGGGCCAGGCCGAGGGCGACGCTCTCGTCGTTGTCCTGTTCGACGAGCCAGAACTCACGAATGCGGGCGACGAGGAACACCTCGTAGTCCATCGACAGCCCGAACGCGATACAGAACAGCAGCACCGGCATGTTGGAAGCCAACGTCCCGGTCGCGGTGGTGCCGAGCGCGCCGAGGTGTCCGTCCTGGAATATCCAGACCAGCGCACCGAATGCCGCGGTGAGCGAAAGAACGTTGAGCACAACGGCTTTCACCGGCAGCACCACGCTGCCGGTGAGCAGGAACAGCAGCCCGAGCGTGATGACGGCGATGACGGCCAGCACCCACGGCAACCGGTCGGTGACGGCCTGCACGCTGTCGTGACTGATCTGCGCGACGCCCGCCAACTGCACAAGCCGCCCGTCCGGCCCGCGCACCGCATGCACCGCATCGAGTTGCGCCTCGGACGCGTCCGAGAACAGCGGCGCGCTGCTGCCGATCGTCAGGAAGGCACTGCCGTCGACGATCGCCGCATTGGGACCGGCCGGGCCGACTTTTCGGCCGCCGACGAAAGTTCCGGTGGGAGAAGTCACTTCGGTGACAGCAGCGATGCGCGAGAGGTCGGCGGCATACGTGTCGAAGGCGGCCGGGCTCAGTCCGGCAGCGTCGGGAATGACGGCCGTGATGTCGGTCGCCGAGTTGTTGGCGAAGTCGTCGCGCAGCTGGTCCCCCAGTTGATGTGCGGAGGCCGTGGCCGGCAGTACCCGGTCGTCGGGGAAACCCCATTTCGCGCCGAGGAACGGCGCGCCCAGCACCAACAGCAGCGCGACGACGGCCAGACCGGCCGGCACCGAGCGGCGCATCACCGCCTTGGCGGTGCGGTAGAAGAACGTCTCCTGCACGGGTTTGGGCGTGGTGTCACGCCGGAAAAGATGCGGCAAGCTGAGGGCGTCGAGCCGGTCGCCGAGCAGCCAGATGGCCGCCGGCGTGACGATCACCGCGGCTGCCGCCGCGAACGCGACGGTCGCGATGCCAGCATAGGCGATGGAAGTCAGGAAGTACATCGGGAATATCAGCATCGCGGCCATCGAGAGCCCGACCGTGATCGCGGAGAACAACACGGTGCGTCCCGCGGTGACCATGGTGCGGATCAATGCCCGGTCCCGAGGCTGCCCTTCGGCCACTTCGTCGCGATAGCGGCTGATGATCAGCAACGTGTAGTCGATGGCGAGGGCCAGCCCGAGGGCCGTGGCCACGTTCAGCGCGAATACGGACACGTCGGTGAAGAACGTGATGGTGCGCAGCACCGCGAGTGTGCCGGTCATCGCCAGGCCGCCGACCAGGATCGGTAGCGCGGCGGCGACCAGTCCGCCGAACACCCACACCAGCACCAGGAAGCTGAGCGGCACCGCGATGGATTCCATCAGCATCAGGTCGTGTTCGGTCTGGGTGTTGATCTGGGAGTAGATGATCGCCCCGCCACCGGCCTTGACGGTGACACCGGGCCGGTCGTGGACCACTTGGTCGGCGAGCTCCTGGGCGTATCTCTGCGCGTTGTTCTCCCCGCCGTTCATGCCGGCGACGATCAACCCGGACTTGCCGTCCTTGCTGATCAGCTCGCCGGCCACAGCCGGCGGCACGGTCCAGGCCGAGGACACGTAGGCGACATGCGGCGAGGCCTTCAGGTGGTCGACGATGTCGCGGGCCGCCGCGGTGGCGGCCGGCCCGTGCACCCCGTCGGGCGCGGTGAGGGTAACCAGCATCGGCATGTCGCCCTGATGGAACTTGGTGGCCAGTAGCCGGCTTGCTTGCGACGACTCCGACTTCGGGTCCTGAAAACCGCCCGCCGGCAGGGTCTTGACGACCGGGACGCCGAAGATCGCCGCGGCGATCAGGACCAACCCAGCCACCGCCAGAATCCTCCTCGGCGCGGCGATGGCCAGCAACGCGATGCGATTCAGCATGCAATCCCCTTCTGCTAACGCCGCTAAGTTATCGGCGATAACTCAGGTTTGTCAATGGTTGCCCACCGTGGTCACGAGATTTATTGACGTCCGGTTCAGGTGACCGACCAGGCACGATCCCGGTGACGACAATCATGTTTGCTACTCGCCAGTGAACTAAGCCGCGATAGTGGGCCAGGACTGTGCATCAAGATCACCCGTGGCCTTGCGGAATGTGAGCTACCCGCGGGTCACTTAGGGGTCGGAGTAGGCCAACCTACCCAGCGGTAAGAATTGCCAACGTTTTCCGAATCGTGACTCAAAGATTTCTTAATAGCGACCCATAGCCTCATAGACATGTGGATCGACGACACCAACGCAGATGTCATCAAAGTAGATTTCGATGCCCTGTACCACGGGGACGTCCTGATCGAGGGTGACACGTCCGAGCAGTTCCCCGACCTCGCCGAGGCTGTCTGATTCCGCGGGTTCACCCGCGGGTCTGACGCCGAGCCGAAGCACGACGCCGCTGCGCACACATCGCGTGCGCACGCGAGGACCCGCCGGAGTGATTTCCAGCGTCAAAGCCGCCGACCGATACGGTCGGCGGCTTTTGTTGTCTCTGGGGCCCGGCCGCGCCGACGGCTACAGCCCCAGGTCGCGGCCGATGACCTCACGCATGATCTCGTTGGAGCCCGCCCAGATCTTGGTGACGCGGGCATCCTTCCACGCGCAGGCGACCCGGTATTCGTTCATGAAGCCGTAGCCGCCGTGGATCTGGACGCAGTTGTCCAGGATTTCGTTCTGCACCACCGAACTCCAGTACTTGGCCTTCGCCGCATCGACGGCGGTCAACTGGCCACTCAGGTGCGCCACCACGCAGTTGTCGACATAGGCCTGCGCCACATCGAGTTTGGTGACCATGTCAGCGAGAAGAAACTTGTTCCACTGCAGGGAGCCGATGGCCTGGCCGAACGCCTTGCGCTCCTTGGCGTACTCGACGGTGTCTTCAAGAATCCGCCGGACGTGGGCGAGGTTGGCCACGGCGACGCTGATCCGCTCCTGGGGCAGCAGCGTCATCATGTGGATGAAGCCCCGGTCGACCTCACCGATGATCGCCGACTCATCGACCCGGACGTCTTCGAAAAACAGCTCCGCGGTGTCCGCTTCGGGCTGGCCCACCTTGTCGAGCTTGCGCCCCCGCGTGAACCCCGGCATGCCCGTTTCGACAGCGAACAGAGTGATGCCCTTAGAGCCCTTTTCCGGCGCGGTTCTCGAGGCGACGATCACCATGTCGGCCTGGGTCCCGTTGGTGATGAACGTCTTTGAACCGTTGATGACATAGCTGGAACCATCCTTGACCGCGGTGGTCTTCAACGCGGCCAGATCCGATCCGCCGGACGGTTCGGTCATCCCGATAGCGGTGATCATCTCGCCGGTGCAGAACTTCGGTAGCCACCGCCGCTTCTGTTCCTCAGTGGTCAGCGTGACCAGATATGGTGCGGCACAGTCGTAGTGGATGGTGAACGCCGACGCGGCGGCGGCGCTGGAACGCGAAAGCTCTTCACACAGAACGGTATTGAAGCGGTAGTCCCCCGCGGCGCTGCCGCCGTACTCTTCGGGCACCTCGAGCCCCAGATACCCATTGCGGCCGGCTTCCAGCCACACCTCACGGTCGATGTAGCGCTGCTCGATGAATTTGTCTTCATTCGGCTCGATGTGGCGAGAGACGAATTCGCGCACCGAAGCGCGGAAGTCGTCGTGATCTACCTCGAACAAGCTGCGCTGCATATCAAAGTCCTTAACGCGGGCCGGGTCGCCTATGGCCAAAAGCTACCCCGCCGGCCGCCACCGAACGCAGTGAGGGCCGTGCCCCGGTGGGAGTCACGGCCCTCAGCGCATGAATTGCGGCTAGACGCCGGCGAGTTCGGCTTCGCCCGCGCCGAGCATCCGGGCCAGGCGGCCGGTGATAATCTCCTCGGCCTCGCCGACGATGCGGCTGATGAGCTCATCGCACGTCGGGATGTCGTGGATCAGGCCCATGACGGTGCCCACGGTCCAGATGCCGGCGTCGATGTCGCCGTTGTCGAACACCTTGCGGCCGCGCACGCCGGCCACGAGATCCTTGACGTCCTCGAACTGGCCACCATCGGCGAGAATCTGCACGACCTCACGCGAGACGACGTTGGACGCCACCCGCGCGGTGTTGTGCAGACTGCGGAAGATCAGCTCCGTGCCCCGCTCATCGCCGGCCACGATGGCTTCCTTGACGTTCTGGTGGATGCACGACTCGACAGTGCACATGAAGCGCGTGCCCATGTTGATGCCGTCCGCACCGAGCGCCAGGGCGGCCACCAGGCCGCGCGCGTCTCCGAAGCCGCCCGAGGCGATCATCGGGATCTCGATCTCCTTGGCCGCGGCGGGGATCAGCACCAGGCCGGGCACGTCGTCCTCACCGGGGTGGCCGGCGCACTCGAAGCCGTCGATGCTGATGCCGTCGACACCCAGGCTCTGGGCCTTGACCGCGTGGCGCACCGAGGTGCACTTGTGCAGGACCTTGATGCCGTTGTCGTGGAACATCGGCAGGTGCGGGCCGGGGTTGGAGCCGGCCGTCTCGACGATCTTGATGCCGGCATCGACGATCACCTGGCGGTACTCGTCATACGGCGGCGGGTTGATCGACGGCAGGATCGTCAGGTTCACGCCGAACGGCTTGTCCGTCAGGTCGCGGGTCTTGGCGATCTCGTTGGCCAGATCAGCCGGCGTCGGCTGCGTCAGTGCGGTGATGAAACCCAGACCACCCGCATTGGCAACGGCGGCAACCAGTTCCGCGCGACCGACCCACTGCATACCGCCCTGGGCGATCGGGTGCTCGACACCGAAGGCCTCGGTGAACTTCGTCTTGATGGCCATCAGCTCTCTCCCTATTACCGCGGGGCCATGCGGATCGCGCCATCCAAGCGGATGACCTCACCGTTGAGCATCGGGTTCTCGATGATGTGCTGCGCCAGGAACCCGTACTCGTCCGGGTCACCCAGGCGAGCCGGGTGCGGCACCTGCTGGCCCAGCGACTTCTGCGCCTCTTCTGGCAGCGAGCCCAGCAGCGGGGTCTTGAACAGGCCGGGGGCGATGGTGCAGACGCGGATCAGCTCACGCGAGAGGTCGCGGGCGATCGGCAGGGTCATGCCGACGACGCCACCCTTGGACGCCGAGTACGCGGCCTGGCCGATCTGTCCGTCGAACGCCGCCACGGAAGCGGTGTTGATGATGACGCCCTTCTCGCCGTCGACCGCCTCGGTCTTGGCGATGCGCTCGGCCGACAGCCGGATGACGTTGAAGGTGCCGATCAGGTTGACCTCGACCACCTTGCGGAAACCGGCCAGCGGGAACGCGCCGTCCTTGCTCAGGGTCTTGATGGCATTGCCGATACCCGCACAGTTGACGTTGATGCGGAGCGGACCCATCTCCTCGGCCGCGTCCAGCGCCGCACTGACACCGGCCTCGTCGGTGACGTCGGTGGCGACGAACTTGGCGCGCGGGCCCAGCTCGGCAACGACGTCCTCACCCTTGAGGTCGATGACGACGACGCTGCCGCCGGCGTCGAGCAGACGCTTGGTGGTCGCCAGGCCCAGGCCCGACGCACCGCCGGTCACGACGGCGACGGAATCTTTGATCTGCATTGATGCAATTCCCTTCTGGTTGGAAACTCAGGCCCAGTCGCGCAGGACCGACTCGGTGTCGGAACCGGGCGCGCGGGGCGGCGTCGGGGTGCCCGGCACGCTGCGGGAGAACCGCGGCGCCGGCATGGGCTCGAGGTTGTCGCCGCCGTCGGCGAACCGGAAGAACGTGTCGCGCTCGGTGATGTGCGGCTCGGTCTCGACCTCGGCGAAGCTCAGCACCGGCGTGGTGCAGGCATCCGAACCTTCGAAGACCTTGGCCCAGTGATCGCGAGTCTGCGCCTTGAAGGCGGTGGTGAAGATGTCGCGCAGCTCGGGCCAGCGGCTCACGTCCTGCTGCGCCGGCAGGGACGCCGGGTCCAGCTCCAGCTTGGCCAGCAGCTCGGCGTAGAACTGCGGCTCGATGGCGCCGACCGCCATGTACTTGCCGTCGGAGGTCTCGTAGGTGTCGTAGTACGGCGCGCCGGTATCGAGCATGTTGGTACCGCGCTCGTCGCTCCACATGCCCTGGCTGCGGAAGCTCCACATCATCTGCATGAGCACGCTGGAGCCGTCGACCATCGCGGCGTCGACGACCTGGCCCTTGCCCGAGGACTGCCGCTCCCACAGTGCGGACAGGATGCCGACCAGCAGGAACATCGAACCGCCGCCGAAGTCACCGGCCAGGTTCAGCGGCGGCACCGGGCGCTCGCCCTTGCGGCCGACAGCATGCAGCAGACCGTTGAGCGAGATGTAGTTGATGTCGTGGCCGGCCTGCAGCGCGCGCGGGCCGGTCTGGCCCCAGCCCGTCATGCGCGCATAGACCAGCTTCTCGTTGACCTTGGCGCAGTCCTCGGGGCCCAGACCCAGCCGCTCGGTGACGCCCGGCCGGAAGCCTTCGATGAGGACGTCGGCCTTGGCGATCAGGCTCAGAACCAGCTCGCGGCCCTCGTCGCTCTTCATATCGGCCGTGATGGAGCGGCGGTTGCGCAGCATCGTGTCGCGAGCCGGCATGGGCACGCCGGCGACCTTGTTGGGCCGGTCCACCCGCACGACGTCGGCGCCCAGGTCGCCGAGGATCATCGCCGCGTGCGGCCCGGGGCCGATGCCGGCCAGCTCGACAACGCGCAGTCCTTGCAGGGGTCCAGCCATCTTTTTACGCACCTCGTGTAGATCGAATTGATCCCAGTCGTATTGACCGCGACATAGCTTACTTGTATAACGAAGTCTGTCTAGTGCGGGCATCTGGCCCGCCCGTGAAACTGGGGTACTGAATGACTTACACCGGATCAGACGATCTGACCGTCGCTTTGGACGACGGCGTGTTGTCCGTGACGCTCAACCGGCCGGACACGCTGAACTCACTGTCGCTGGGAATGCTCGAACTCCTCGGCGACGCGGTGCTCCAGGCCGCGACGGATCCCGAGGTCAAGGTGGTGCGGCTGGGCGGCGCCGGTCGCGGCTTCTGCTCCGGCGCGGGCCTGAGTGCCGAGGACCAGGACGCCAAGCAATTCGATGCCGCAGCGGTTTTGAACGCCGCCAACCGGGCCGTCGCGGCGCTGGTGAACCTGCCCAAGCCCGCGGTCGCGGTGGTGCACGGCGTCGCCGCCGGCGTCGGGGTGTCGCTGGCCCTCGGGTGCGACATCATCCTGGCGTCGGAGAAGTCGTCCTTCCTGTTGGCGTTCACCAAGATCGGCCTGATGCCCGACGGCGGCGCCTCGGCTCTGGTTGCCGCCTCGATCGGCCGGGCCCGGGCGATGCGGATGGCCCTGTTGGCCGAGAAGCTGCCCGCATCCGAGGCTCTTGCCGCCGGGCTGGTGAGTTCCGTGCACGCCGCCGAGGAACTCGACGCCGAGGTCGACCGGGTGCTCGCGGCGCTCAAGTCCGGTCCGGCCGTTGCCCTGCGCAAGACCAAGCAGGCCGTCAACGACGCCACCCTGACCGAGCTGAACAACACCTTCGCCCGCGAAACCGCCGGGCAGATCCAGCTTTTGCACGCCGCCGACTTCCGCGAGGGCGTCGCGTCCTTCCAGCAGCGCCGGCTGCCCGTCTACTCCGACGTCTGACCCGTGTCGGTTGGCGCACCGAGCGTGCCCACAGATCGCCAGATTCGCCGATTTGACGCTCTGACTGCACCCTCCCGGCGCCGCGGGGGCCAGGCAACTTCGTGAGCGTGCCGTCAGGTCACCGAATCCATGAAATCGGTGATCTGACGGCACATTCGTCGCGCACGTCGTCGACCCGCCACACGCCCTTCGGCGGCTAAATCGCTTGACGGGCGCGGGACGATGGACTGGTGAGTTCCCAGTTCGACGTCGAAACGCCAGAACCGCGGACCACTGACCGCTGGCGGGTGTTCGCGCCCTTACGTTTCCGCGAATACCGTCTGCTCATCGCGGCCGTCTCGCTGTCCATCTTCGCCGAGGGCATGTGGACGGTCGTGGCCGCGCTGCAGGTCATCGCGCTGGACAACGATCCGGCCGCGCTGTCGCTGGTGGCGACCTGTCTGGGTACCGGCCTGGTGTGCTTCGTGCTGGTCGGTGGCATCGCGGCCGACCGGCTGAACCGACGAAACATCATCATCACCGTCGAGACCGTCAACCTCGCCGCGGTGACGGCCGTCGCCGTTCTCAGTTCAACTGGGGCGCTGCGCATTTGGCACATGGCGGTGGCGGCGACGTGCCTCGGCATCGCCGCAGCCTTCTTCTTCCCGGCATACAGCGCGCTGCTCCCCCGCATCCTGCCGGCCGAACAACTGTTGGCGGCCAACGGCATCGAGGGCGTGGTGCGCCCCGTGCTGCAGCAGGCGATCGGGCCGGCCGCCGCCGGCGTCCTCGTGGGGCTGACGTTCCCGAGCGTCGGCGCGACCACCGTCGCAGTGTTGTTCGCCGTCGGACTGGTCCTGCTGGTGGCCACCCGGCCCAGCGTCACCCCGGCCGACGGGGAACCGGTCGAGCACAAGCACGTGTTGCACGACCTGCGCGACGGTTTCCGGTTCATGACCCGCACGCCGTGGTTGTTGTGGACCCTGCTGGTCGCCAGCGTGTACGTGCTGGTGGTGCTGGGACCCATCGAGGTGCTGGTGCCGTTCATCGCCGAACGACGCTTCGAGGACGGCCCGCGTGCCTACGGTTTCATCATGGCCGGCTTCGGCATCGGCAGTGCCGTTGGCGCGCTTGCGGTTTCCGCAGCGCGGATGCCGCGGCACTACCTGACCGCGATGATGGTGATCTGGGGCCTGGGCGCGCTGCCCCTGGTCGTGGTCGGCAGCACGTGGTCGTTTCCGGTGATGCTGGCCGCGACGTTCCTCGTCGGCATCGGCGAGGGCGCCAGCATGGTGATCTGGGGAACGCTGCTGCAGATGCGGGTACCGACCGAGATGCTGGGGCGGGTGTCGAGTCTCGACTTCTTCGTCTCGCTGGTGTTCCTGCCGGTGTCCTACGCGATCGTCGGCCCGCTGTCGAAAATCGTTCCGATGCAATGGATTTTCGTGGTGTCCGGCGTCGTGCCGGCGGTGCTGACGGCCTTCGCCTGGGTCATCGCGAAGATGCGCGCCGACGAACTTGCCCATCCCCTGTGATTTGTGCACGATTTTCCGCGCTGCCCGCGGAAAATCGTGCACGAATCCCTGGTTCTAACCGCGGTGCAGCGTCAGCAGGTGCTCGTAAACCTGGCCGTTGATGCGGTTGTGGTTGATCTCGTCCTCGGTCAGCTCGCGGCGGATCTTGCCCGGCACCCCGGCGATCATGGTGCCCGGCGGCACCACGAAACCTTGCGGCACAACGGTTCCGGCCGCGACCAGCGACCCGGCGCCGATCGTCGCTCCATTGAGGACGATGGCCCCCATGCCCACCAGCGCACCGTCCTCGACGGTGCAGCCATGCAGGACCGCGTTGTGCCCGACGCTGACGCCGGCACCCACCTTGACAGGGAAGCCCGGGTCGACGTGCACTGTGCAGCCGTCCTGGATGTTGGAGCCTTCGCCGATCTCGATGGGCTCGAACTCGGCACGCAGCGTGGTGCCGTACCAGATGCTGGCCCGCTCGGCGAGCGTCACCTGGCCGAGCACCGATGCGGTCGGCGCGACCCACGACTCGTCGTGCAGCTGCGGGGCGTGGCCCTGGATGGGACGGATCAATGGTCCTGACATGCGGGCCATGTTAGGACGCATGCACCGACGGCCGAGAGCGTGGCGCAATCTGTGCGGTTCGTGTCGGTTCTGCCACTGGCCCGGGCTCTGCCCACCGGCCAGAGTGGTGCGGTGACGCTCACCTCGACGACCGCGCCGACTCGCGCCGCATGGACGGTGGCCGCCGTCAGCTTCCTCGCCATCCTGGCCGCCGCCGGTTTCCGGGCGGTGCCCGGCGTGCTGATGACACCGCTGCACCACGAGTTCGGCTGGTCGCACGCCACCGTGGGCCTGGCGATGTCGGTCAACATGACGCTGTTCGGAGTCACCGCCCCCTTCGGGGCGGCCCTGATGGACCGGTTCGGCGTCCGGCCGGTGCTGACGGTGGCGCTGGGGTTGATCACGGCCGGTTCGGCGCTGTCGGTCCGGATGACGACCGGCTGGCAGCTGGTGGCGTGCTGGGGCGTATTGGTCGGCATCGGCACCGGATGCATCTCGATGGGATTCGTGGCGACCGTCGCCACCCGCTGGTTCGACGAGCGCCGCGGCCTGGTGACGGGCGTGCTGACAGCGGCCAGCGCCACCGGGCAGCTGATCTTCCTGCCGCTCGTCGCCGAGGTCGCGACCCGCCACGGCTGGCGCTGGGCCTGCCTCACCGTCGCCGCGGCCGCGTTCGCGGTCATCGCACCCGTCGTCATCGTCATGCGCCACCATCCGCCCGCACCCACCGCGGCACCCGCGAACGGCTTCCGGTCCGCACTGGACGGGCTCGTCATCGGGGCCCGGGTACCGGTGTTCTGGCTCCTGGCCGGCAGCTTCGCGATCTGTGGCATGACGACCAACGGGCTCATCGGCACCCACTTCATCCCCGCGGCGGGCGACCACGGCATGCCGACGACCGTCGCGGCGGGCCTGCTGGCCACCATTGGCGTCCTCGACGTGGCCGGCACGGTCTGTTCGGGCTGGCTCACCGACCGCGTCGATCCGCGACTCCTGCTCACTGTGTATTACGTCGGACGCGGGATTTCGCTGATGCTGCTGCCTTCGCTGCTTTCTCCGCACGCCGACCCGGGCACCTGGGTGTTCATCGTCTTCTATGGCCTGGACTGGGTTGCCACAGTGCCGCCCACGATCGCGCTGTGCCGCGACTACTTCGGTGATCGGTCCCCCGTGGTGTTCGGCTGGGTGTTTGCCGCGCACCAGGTCGGCGCCGCGGTCGCAGCGGCCGCAGCCGGCTGGCTTCGTGATCTACAAGGTAACTATGACCTGGCGTTTCAACTGGCGGCCGGCTTGTGCGCGGTCGCCGCAGCGCTGTGCTTCAGCGTACGAAAAGTGCAGGTCAGAACCACTTGAGTAAAACGGACCGCCGGTAGCTGATTTTGCTGTTTCACAGCGCCAGCCATTACCATTCGACGGGCGCCACGCCCCGGATGGGGTCTCCCCGGTCGGGCGGGGTGCGCGTCATGAACAGCTGAGGAGCCGAACCATGAAGACTCGCACCAGCAGATTTCTGGGCGTAACCGCGGCCGTCGCCGCCCTGACCGCATCGCTGCCGCTGGCAGTGTCCGCATACGCGGACCCGCCGCCGCTGCCGCCGCCGACCAACAAGACGGTGGACCCCCAGGGCCCCGGCTGCGACAAGGTCAAGGCAGGCATGCCCGACCTGAAGACGTTGGTCAACAAGCCGGTGAGCCAGGTGCTGGCCGCGATTCCGGCGATCAGCACGTTCAACTCGGCGGTGTCCGGTGGCCTGAACCCCGCCGTGAACATCACCAGCGTGCTGGACAACGGCCCGTACGTGGTTTTCGCGCCCACCAACGAGGCCTTCGCGGCGCTGGATCCGGCCAAGCTGGAGGCCCTGAAGGCCGACCCGGCCGCGCTGACCAGCCTGGACTACTACCACGTCTTCCTGGGCGTGCTGGGCAATGACACCGTCAAGGGCCAGCGCCCGACGCAGCAGGGCACCCAGATCAAGGTGACCGGCGACGGTGGCGACATCAAGGTCAACGACACCGCCAAGCTCGTGTGTGGCGCCATCGAGGCGAGCAACGCCCGCATCTACGTGATCGACACCGTGCTGGACATGGCGGACGCCCCGGCCCCGGTCACCGCCGCGGGTAGCGAGACCTCCACGTCCTCGACGTCGGCCACCACTACCACGTCGACCTCCGCGGCTCCGAGCGCCGCCGAGTCGACGTCGGCGGCCCCGACCACCACGTCGGCCGCGCGCTAGTCAGACAAACGAAATCGGCGCCCCCGCACCACGTTGTGCGGGGGCGCCGATTGGTTTTGTGCGGGGCTACAGGCCGCGTCGGCGGTGCCGACTACAGACCGAGGTCGCGGCCGATGATGTCCTTCATGATCTCGGTGGTGCCGCCGAAGATCGTCTGGATGCGGGCATCGCAGTAGTCGCGGGCGACGCGGTACTCCATCATGTAGCCGTAGCCGCCGTGCAGCTGCACGCAGCCGTCGATGACCTTCTTGGCGGTCTCGGTGCAGAACCACTTGGCCTTGGCTGCCTCGACGGCCGACAGGTCGTCGTCGAGCACGCCCTCCAGGCACCGGTCGATGTACCGCTCGCACACGTCGAGTTCGGTGTCCATCTCCGCCAGTAGGAACCGGTTGTGCTGGAAGCTGCCGATCGGCTGCCCGAAGGCCTTGCGGTCCTTGGCGTATTGCAGTGTCTGGCGCCAGGATTCGCGCGCGCCGGCGATCGCCGAGATCGCGATGCCGAGCCGCTCGGACGGCAGGTTCTGCATCAGGTGGTAGAAGCCGCGGCCTTCCTGGCCGAGCAGGTTCGCGTGCGGTACCCGCACGTTCTCGAAGTGCAGCTCCGAGGTGTCCTGCGCGTGCAGACCCATCTTGTCGAGCTTGCGACCCCGCTCGAAGCCTGCCATCCCGCGCTCGACGACCAGCAGCGTGAAGCCCTTGTGCCCGGCTTCGGGATTGGTGCGACACACCACCACGACGAGGTCGCAGTTGATGCCCGACGAGATGAAGGTCTTGGAGCCGTTGATGATCCAGTCGTCGCCGTCGCGCACCGCCGAGGTACGGATGCCCGCCAGGTCGCTGCCGGCGCCGGGCTCGGTCATCGCGACAGCGAGGATCAGCTCGCCGCTGGCAATGCCCGGCATCCACCGCGCCTTCTGCTCGTCGTTCGCGAGGTGCTTGAAATACGGTGCGACGACGTCGTTCTGGAGACTCAGCGACGGCGCCGGGCCGCCGTAACGAGCCAGCTCCTCGTCGATGACGGCATTGAAGCGGAAGTCATCGGACCCGCCACCACCGAACTCCTCGGGCATGTTGAACCCGATCAGGCCATACTTG
This sequence comes from Mycobacterium sp. SMC-16, assembly GCF_046250085.1. NCBI lineage: Bacteria > Bacillati > Actinomycetota > Actinomycetes > Mycobacteriales > Mycobacteriaceae > Mycobacterium > Mycobacterium sp. SMC-16. The sequence goes on along the minus strand of NZ_CP176427.1, from coordinate 1,156,751 downwards.
CCGGCGGCGACGAACGCCGACCGGTCGACCATGCGCTGCTCTTCCCACTTCTCGGCATTGGGGACGAGCTCACGCTCGATGTACTGCCGGGTGGATTCCCGGAGCGCCTCATGCTCCGCTTCGAATACTGTCCGCTTCACGATTTCTTCTCCGTCACTTGGCTTTCCATACAGGCTGACGTTTCTGTGCGAACGCCAGCGGGCCTTCTTTGGCGTCCTCGGACTGCAGCAGGGTGACGAACTCGCGGTTGGTGCGCTTCCAGCCGTCCTTCTCGTCGGTCACCACGCCGTCGTCGGCGCCGTACGCCACCCGCTTGCTGGCCTGCACGGCCAGCGGCGCGTTGGACGTGATCCGTTCCGCCAGAGCCAGTGCCGCGTCGACGACGGTGCCGTCGGGGACCACCTGATTGATCAGGCCCCAGCGCAGCGCGTCCGCGGCCGTCATGGGCTCACCGGTGAACAGCAGTTCCAGCGCGACCTTGCGCGGCAGCTGCTCGACGATCCGGAACACGCCGCCGGCACCGGCGATCAGGCCCCGCTTCACTTCTGGCAGGCCGAATTTCGCGCTTTCCTCGGCGATCACGAGGTCGCTGGCCAACGCAAGTTCGGTGCCGCCACCCAGGGCGGTGCCGTTGACCGCCGCGATGGTGGGCTTGTCGATGAAGTGGCTGACGTAGCCGGCGAAGCCCCAGTCGGTGTGATCGGGGTGGAAGAGATTCTCACCGCGCGAGAGCGCCTTGAGATCCGCACCGGCACAGAACGATTTGTCGCCGGAGCCGGTGATCACCACGGCCCGGATTTCCGGGTCGTCCTGCGCGGCCTGCAGCGCGTCGCCGACGCCAACACTGACTGATTGGTTGACGGCATTGCGCGCATCGGGCCGGTTGATCGTGATCAGCAGGACGTTGCCGCGCCGCTCGGAGAGGGCGCCGGGTTCGGCGGACACCGAGGTCACAGCAGTTCCAGGATGGTTGCGTTGGCCTGACCGCCGCCCTCACACATGGTCTGGAAGCCGTACTGAATGTTGTTGTCCCGCATGTGGTGCAGCAGCGTGGTCATGATGCGGGCACCGGAGCCGCCGAGCGGGTGGCCGAGGGCGATGGCGCCGCCGTTCGGGTTCAGCCGGTTCTCGTCGGCGCCGATGTCCTTGAGCCAGGCCATCGGAACGGGCGCGAAGGCCTCGTTGACCTCGAACACGCCGATGTCACCCACGCTCAGGCCGGACTTGGCCAGCGCCTTCTGCGTGGCGGGGATCGGGGCGCTCAGCATCATCACCGGGTCGGCGCCGGCCAGCACGCCGGTGTGCAGGCGGGCAAGAGGCTTGAGCCCCAGCTCTTTTGCCTTCTCGGCGGACATGATCAGCAGCGCGGCCGAACCGTCGGAGATCTGCGACGAGTTGCCGGCGTGGATGACGCCGTCCTCCTTGAAGGCCGGCTTGATGGCGGCCATGGATTCGACGGTGCCGCCGCGGCGGATGCCGCCGTCTTCGGTGACGATATTGCCGTCCTGGTCCTTGATGGCGACGATCTGGTCCTTGAACGCACCGGCATCCTGTGCGGCAGCGGCCTTTTCGTGCGACCGCAACGAGAACTCGTCGAGTTGAGTGCGGGACAGGCCCCACTTCTCGGCCATCATCTCGGCGCCGGTGCCCTGGTTGGGGGTCTGGTCGTAACGGGCGCGGAACGCCTCGGGGTACGGGTGGCCACCGTTGGCGAGCGACGAGCCCATCGGGGTACGCGACATCGACTCGACACCGCCGGCGACGACGACGTCGTAGTGGCCGGCGACCACGCCGGCGGCGGCGAAGTGCACCGACTGCTGGCTGGAGCCGCACTGGCGGTCGACGGTGACACCGGGGACGGTCTCGGGCCAGCCGGCGGTCAGGACCGCGGTGCGGGCGATGTCGAGCGCCTGCTCGCCGGCCTGCATGACGCAGCCCCAGATCACGTCGTCAACGAGTGCCGGGTCGACGCCGGCGCGCTGCACCAGGGCGCCCAGCACCTGAGCCGAGAGTTCTGCCGGGTGCACACCCGACAGGGCGCCGTTGCGCTTCCCGATGGGCGAGCGGACCGCCTCGACGATGACTGCTTCAGCCACGGACTTCTCCTTCAACATGAATTGACACCCGTAAAGACCTGGTCATATGCGAACATAGAACAGAAGGTTTACTAGGTCAACCTACTAGTTGGTAGATCGGCGCCATTTCCGCGAATGACGGGGTCACGCCGCCTCACATGGTTTACTGAGTTGCCTAAGACGAGGCCAGCACAAACGGTTCAAGGAGGGCCCAGATGGCGCAGACTCCGCCGTTGTCGCCGATGATCGACCCACGTACTGTGCCATCCTCGGCCAGCGGCCCCATCCGCTCCCCCAAAACCGCGGAACTGGTGGCCGGCACCCTGCGCCGGATGGTCGTCGACGGTCAGCTCAAGGAAGGCGACTTCCTGCCCAACGAGGCCGAGCTGATGGCCCACTTCGGGGTCAGCCGCCCGACCCTGCGCGAAGCCGTTCGGGTCCTGGAATCCGAGCGCCTGGTCGAGGTACGCCGCGGGTCGCGCACCGGTGCCCGTGTCCGCGTCCCCGGACCCGAGATCGTCGCGCGCCCAGCGGGTCTGCTGCTGGAGCTGTCCGGCGCGACGATCGCCGACGTGACCACCGCGCGCGCCGGGATCGAACCGACCGTCGTGCGGCTGCTGACCGAGCAGGGCAACACCGCCACTTTCGACGAACTCGACACCATGCTGGCCGAGTACGTTCCGTCCGGGCTCGAGACGGGCCGCATGGCCGAGACCACCGGCGACTTCCACCAGCGCATGGTCGAGCTGTCGGGCAACGCGACGCTGGCCATCGTCGCCGGCATGCTGCACGAGATCACCGTCCGCCACATCGCGTTCGCGATGCGCGAGAACCGGCCGATGTCCAAGTCGGACTACGACATTCTGATGAAGTCCTACCGCCGACTCATGACGCTCATGCGCTCGGGCAACGCCGCGGCCGCCGAAGCGCACTGGCGCAAGCACCTCGACGTCGCGAACAGCCTGCTGTTCGCCGGCATGGAGGACCTCAAGGTCCGCGACGTCATGCGCTAGTCACGCCGTACACGGGGACATCGTCGGCCCACGGCTGGCGGGTCACCATGTCGCGCACCTTCACGTAGCCGCGCTCGAACTCGCCGGTGGCGGCGTCGACCAGGCGATACTGCTGCGTCTGTTGATGGATGGGCTGGGCATCGAGCATGACGATCCGCACCTCGCCCGGCTCGAAGTGGCACCGCTCCTGCAGCGCCGCGACGAGCTGTTCGTTCGACATGTGGCCGTCGCCGAAGTTCCAGCCGATGGCGGTCGAGACGATGCGCTCACCGTCGGTCAGGGTGTAGCCGTCCTCGTTCTGTCCGGCCATGGCGCGGTGCGCGAGCGTGAACAGCGCGCGGCCGTGGGTATTGAAGGCGCGGAACGCGTAGCCCATGTACAGGTACATCTGCGCGTTCTCGGGGCTGCCGTAGTACCGCTCCATCTGGGTCGCGGGCATGCTGGCGATCGCGACGATGTTCTTCTCGATCTTCTCCGACGCGGACGGTTTGATGCACCACAGCGACGTGTCCCAGTTGCCGGCGTAGTACCGCATGCCCGGCAGGAAAGAGACCTTGCGCGGGAACAGGTTTCCGATGACGACGGTGCCCGCGACGACCGCGAACAGCACCAGCGGCCACGGCGACGTCAGGTCTGTGATGCCGATGTCGGCGTGCCCGACGAACAGCGTCACGACGCAGAACATCATGAAGACGTTCCACTCCAGCGGCACACCCATGGGGATCGCGGACAGGATGCCGAAGTGGAAGCACAGCATGACGAACGCGGCGAGGTACGTCGGCCAGCCGCCGTGGCTGAAGAACAGCACCAGCGGCACCGCACCTTCGATGAGGGTGCTGAAGTGCGCCATGAAGCGCGACGGGCGACCGGGGCGCAGGTCGTCCGGGAAGTGTTCGAAGAACGCGCGCTTGATGAACTTCGGCCGCAGGACGGGGTTGTTGCTCATCATCGTGGAGATGACGAACGGGAAGTGGTGGTTGAGTTTCGACGTCGCGGCGCCCAGCCAGATCACCATGCACACGAGCTTGGCGGCGATGATCAGGTCGACACCGTAGCCGGCGAACAGGAAGGCGACGGTGAACGAGCCGTACACCTCGCCGCGGGCGGCCAGGAAGATGACCTTGTCGCGTAGGCCCGCCAGCGCCAGTACCCCGAGGATGGCCCAGATGTGCCACATCGGGAGCACGCCGACATGCGCGCCGGGCAGGACGGGACCGGTGCCGTCGGCGCACAGCGCGACGACGAGCAGGACCAGCAGCGCGGCGTAGAGCAGCACATCAACGGGGGTCCGGGCATCGCCGCGCGTCAGCGGGATGCGGCCGGGCCACGGTGGCAGACGAATGGTCTTCGGCCGCAGCCAATACAGGATCGAGCCCATCGGCGGGAAGAAGCGGTTGTTCAGTGGGCCGAATCCGCAGCCGAGGCCGATCACCTCGAACAGCATCGTGTAGAGCACGACCTTCTCGAACACGATCGGCTCGGTCCACCACGCGGCGACGTTCGTGAATCCGTCGATCCCCTTGGTGGACAACGCGATCAGCCAGCCACCCAGGATGTACAGGCCGATCTTGACGACGTAGAACAGGTGCAGCGCCACCGGGGTGCCGAAGCCCGTCTCGGCCCAGTGCCGGGCCATCGGGACGATCTTCTGCGCGCGGCTGCCCTTGTTCCACTCCTCGAAGTCGATGACAGGAGTGTCCTGCGTGAGAAAACCCATGCCCGTCAGACTAGAACGTGTTCTAGTCTGACGGAATCAGATCCCCTCAGTTCGTCCGGTAGCCAGGTCGCCGGCATTCGAGAAACCCGCGCCCCGGGCCGACGACAGGTGCTCAGGCCTTGGCGGGCGGACGGAAGAAGATCAGCAGCTGCCCGATGCCACCGGCCAGGCCCAGCACCACCGCGATGGCCAGACCGCACCAGCCGTGCAGCAGGTGATAGAAGCCGGTGTTGTGGAAGAGCAGGCAGTCCAGGCTGTAGCGGCCCGCACCGGTGCCCGCGATCGCCACGGCCGCGACGCCCAGCACCAGGTTGTACTCCCAGCCGGATTTCACGATGAAGAAGCCGTTTTCGCGGTGCACGGTCCATGCGGCCACCACCATCAGCGCCACGAACCCCGCGGCGGGGATCGGCGTCAGGAAGCCGGCAGCCAGGCCCAGGCCGGCCAGGATTTCGGTGCCGGCAGCCAGCCGGGCGTGCAGCATGCCGGGCTTCATGCCGATGCTGTCGAACCAGGCGGCCGTACCGGGGATGCGGCCGCCACCGAAGAACTTGTTGTATCCGTGCGCAGCCATCGTCAGACCGAGCACCACCCGCAGCAGCAGGATCGAGAACGCGTAAGCAGTCACGCGATGAATTTAGCCCCCGGCGTCCAGCACCGCAGACAACCGTTCCACATACGAATCGACATCCGGTAAGGCCGACGGGGACGCGTGCACGCTGATCGTGACGGTGTCCCCGATGCCGTGCACGCCGTGCGTCAGGCCCATCATCGGCGACAACGCCGGGCACGCGGTGGTCAACACCACCGGGCAGCCGCCGAATGTCAGATCGGCCGCGCCGCGGTGCACGCTCGACACCACGGTGTTGCCGGTGGCCGTCGTCGACCGCACGTGCGGATCGAATTGCTCAGTGCCCCAACGCAGCAGCCGGGCCGGCACCGCCGCGGTGGCGGCACCGCTCGCCGCGGCCGCGGGATGCTCGAACCGCTGCCGCCGCATGGCGAGTTCCGACTCGATGCGGGCCGCCCGCTCGTGGAAAGGCAAATCCGGGTGCAGGGCCACGCCGACGTTGCCGTAGTGGTTGTACGCCCGGCGGACCCCCGTCTTGGCCATCGGCACCTCGGCCCCGAGCGCGGTCACCCCGCCCAGCTCGGCCGCCAGCGCCTCGGAGATGGCCGCCAGCACGCCGACCGTCACCGTCGGCCCGGGCAGATCCGTACGGTGACGCACCACCGTCCGCATGGTGTCGGGGCCCGCCGGCGCGTTGTTGGTCGCCTGCACCGGCCACGAATCGGCCGGTGCGGCAACAGCACCCGACTCCGTGTCGTGCACGAGCCGGCGATGAGCAGCGCTGGCCCGCCACGCCAGGTACGGCAGCGCCCACGTCCCCAGCCGCGACTCGACCACCGCCGGCACCGGCTGGTCCCGGCCGAAGATCCGGCCCATGAGTGCCGTCGCGCGCCGCCCGTCGGCGAGGGCGTGCGACATCTGCACAACGGCGACGGTGCCCGGCCGTGTCGTCTCCGGTATCCAGTTGACGCCCGCGAAGACGTGCAGTCGCCATGCCCGCACGGTGGCGTCGAGCTGGTCACTGGCAGCCAGCGCGCACACGGCGCTCAGGCACCCGGACCACGTGCGGTCCCCGGGTTCGTGCACGACGATCTCGGGGACATCGCAGCGCACCCAGGACGGATAGCGCCAGGGACGCGAATCGTCGATGCGTACCAACAACTCTGGGCACGCCGCCACGTTGCGGCGGACCGCTGCCAGCGCGGCGTCCAGGTCAGCGGGCACACCGTCGAACCCGCACACCAGAAACATGTCGTTGGGGATTTTCGCCGACATCCAGAAACTCTGGGCGTCGGCCGCCGCCATCCGGGTCACGTCCACCACCCTGGGATTTGTGCACGAAAATCCGCGCCCACCGCGGAAAATCGTGCACAAATCACGACCATCACACCGGCTCGAACTTGGCGATCAGCCACTGGCCCCCCAGTCGTTCCAGGGTCACTCGCGCGCTGGTCGGGGTGCTGGTCGGCGGCTGGTCACCGACGCGAACCGTCTGGTTGACGAACACCAGCACCACGGCATGGTTCTCCTCGACCGAGACCGCGGCGGCGGCGGGCACCGACGTCGCCGCCGCGATGTGCCGCTGTTCGGCGCCGGGGATCACCGACTTGGTCAGTGTCGTGTACTCGTCCAGGAACGGTGTGGTGAGCAGCTTGCGTGCGTCCGTCAGTTGCTGACGGACCGTGTCCGGCTGGTACGACAGCAGGGTGACCGTGCCGTCGCTGGCCAGCTTGATCACGGCGGCCCGCTGGGCGTCATTGCTGTGCTTGGTGGTCAGATACCACAGTCCGCCGGCCGCGATCACGAGCACCAGGGCCAGCACCGGCAGGACCCGGTACGCCGTCACCCGCGCCCACTCGATGCCACCGACCCGGTGCGGGTTCACTTGCCGCACAGCAGCATTGGGCGCCGCCGACTCCGTCTCGACCGCCTCGGCCACATCCTGTTCCGGCTCCGTCGACTCGACCTCCGCGTCGGCCGGCTCATCAGGTTCGTCCATCTCGTGCTTGCTCATTGGATCGACTCCACCTTCGACGCCTTGACGCTGTCGCCCACCTTCTGCATCGTCAACCGCACGCGCCAGTAGCGGTCGCGTTGCGGTGGCCCACTGCCGACCTCGGTGTGCACCTTGACCGCGACCAGGACCACACCAGTGGTGTCGTTCGCCGACTCCACGCCGGCCTCGGTGACCGTGCCGACCGACGCCGACTGCTGCTGTTTCACCGAGTCCACCACAGCCACCGAACGCTGTTTGAAGTCGTCGAAATAGGCGCCGGTCGAGGTGTCCAGCGCCCGCTTGATGTCGTCGTCGACGTGCCGGTAGTCGATGGTCGTGAGATTCACCGCAACCTGTTTACCGGCGGTCAGGTACATGTCGTGCAGGGCGTCGTCGCGACGCAATTGCAGCTCACGCTGACCGAGCCAGGCCACCAACGCGCCCAGCGCACCCACCACCAGCACGCCCACGACCAAGGCCGCGAACACCCGGTTATCCCGTTGGGGTGCAGCATGTTTCAGGAAAGCGAGGGCTTCCTCATCGGAAACGGCCGGGGTGTCGTCGTCGGCATCCGGGGTCACGTCCGGGGCGCCCGCGTCGTCGTCGTCCACCTCGTCTGGATTCCTGTGCCGCCCGTGCTCGTCAGCCATATGCCTTCCTCTCGCCGCACGCCCGGCCGGGCGGCGACACCTCGGCCGAGTCTAGAGACCGCGGGGTGACCAGGGTCATGTTCGGTTCAGTTAGCACAGCTCGGTAACGTGCAGGAGAAGTGACGAGAGGATTCCCAGTGAGCACCGACGAACGCACTTCCCCGGCCGATGGCGGCAGCAATGCACAGACGGTGCGATTCCGCGGTATCGACGAACTGACCCTGGTCGCCGACGAGTGGAACCGCGACGCGGACACCGCCGCGGACAAGCCCACCATCCTGATGTTGCACGGCGGCGGCCAGAACCGGCATTCCTGGAAGAACACCGGCCAGATTCTCGCGAACGCCGGCTTCCACGTCGTCGCACTGGACAGCCGCGGGCACGGTGACAGCGACCGTTCCCCCACGGCGAACTACTCACTGGAGACGCTGACCGGCGACACGCTGCAGGTGATCTATCAGATCGGCCGGCCGGTAGCCCTGATCGGCGCCAGCATGGGCGGCCTGACCAGCCTGCCCGTCGCGCACGAAGCCGGTCCCGAACTGGTGACCAAACTGGTCCTGGTCGACGTCGTGCCGCGGTTCGAGAAGAGCGGCAGCGCGCGAATTCGCGACTTCATGTTCAGCGGCATCGACGGCTTCGCCTCGCTGGAAGAGGCCGCCGACGCCGTCGCGGCGTACCTGCCGCACCGCACCCGGCCGCGCAGCGTCGAGGGACTCAAGAAGAACCTGCGGCTGCACGACGGCAAGTGGTTCTGGCACTGGGACCCGGCATTCCTCACCGCGCCCGGCGACGACCCGTTCGAGCGCGCCGAGATGCTCGAGCACGCGGCGATCAGCCTCGAGATCCCGATCCTGCTGATCCGCGGCAAGCTCTCCGACGTCGTCAGCACCGAAGGCGTGCAGGACTTTCTGCAGAAGGTGCCGGGCGCGCAGTTCGTCGAGCTGTCCGACGCCGGGCACACCGCCGCAGGCGACGACAACGACGCGTTCACCGACGCGGTGGTGCAGTTCGTCCGTCAATGACCCGATCGCGGCCCGTCGCCTCGATACTTGAGCGGTGACGGTATCGACGATCTCGCTGATCGCCAGCTGTGTGCTCGCCGTGGTGGTCGTCGTCGAGACCATCGCGTTGCGGGTAACGCGAGGCCGGCTGCGGGCCGCGCGGCAGGAGATCGCGGAGTTGCGCGCGCCGTCCGAGCCCCGCACGAATCTGCTTCTGGCCGGCGGCCGCGCGGCGGTGAAGACGATGTGGCAGACCGCCAACCTCATCAACAAAGAGGGCTTCGGCGGTGCGATGTGGTCGTCGATCGAGGAGCTCGCCGGCTGGGCCGAGGTCGAGCGGCCGGACCTGGCCAAGCTGGCGCCGACGGGCCGCGTGGCGATCATGTTCTCCGACATTGAAGGGTCCACGGCGCTCAACGAGCGCATGGGTGACCGAGCCTGGGTGCGGCTGATCGATCATCACGACAAGCTGGTCGGCCGGTGTGTCAAGAAGCAGTCGGGGTTGGTCGTGAAGAGTCAGGGCGACGGTTTCATGATCGCCTTCGCCGAGCCCGAGCAGGCCGTGCGCTGCAGCATCGACATGCAGCAGCAGTTGGCGAAGGCGCCCGGCGGCGTCCGGGTCCGCATCGGGATTCACACCGGCAAGTCGGTGCGCCGCGGCGATGACCTGTTCGGGCGCAACGTCGCCATGGCGGCGCGGGTGGCGAGCCAGGCCGACGGCGGTGAAGTGCTCGTGAGCAAGGCCGTCCGAGATACCTTGTCCGCCTCGGCTTCCTGCGCGGACATCACTTTCGACAGCGGCCGGGTGGCGGAGCTGAAGGGCTTCACCGGGGACCATCGGCTCTATGCCGTGGGCTGGCTCCCGCCGGATTCGGCCAGCCGCTGATGCAACCGGGCGCGAATATCGTCGGCCGTGTATGACTCGCGCTTGCGCTGATCGCGCGCGACCAACACGCCACCGGCGACCACGCCCGCGACACCGGCCAGGCCAACCCACTTCCACACGCCACGCATGCAGTGATTATGGACGAGCGAAGCGCCGGGGAATGTCTAAGCTGCCCAGATGACTGGAAACGCGGTGACAGTGGAGCGGGCGCTGGCCGAGACCCGGACGGGCGACATCTGGTTGTTCCGTGGGGCTTCCAAGCCCGACCGCGCCATTCAGACGCTCACCAACGCCCCCGTGAACCACGTCGGCATGACGGTCGCCATCGACGACCTGCCGCCGCTGATCTGGCACGCCGAACTCGGCGACAAACTCGAATGCCTGTGGAGCGGCAGTCATCACCGCGGTGTGCAACTCAACGATCTGCGCGCCGCCGTCGAGCGGTGGGTGTACGTGTACGGACAGCGGTGCTGGCTGCGCCAGCTCACGCCGTATGCCACCCGCCAGCAGGAAGACCTGGCCCTGAAAGTGGTGGCCCGCATGGACGGCACGGCGTTTCCCACCACCGCCCGGTTGACGGGTCGGTGGTTCCGCGGGCGGGCGCCGGTGATCAGCGACTACACACGCGGAATTCCCTTGGTGCACCGCAAGGTTCGCGAATCCGCCGAGCGCGACAAGAACCGCCGGCGGTCGGCCGGGCTCGAGACCGCCTACTGCGCGGAGACGGTGGCCATCACCTACGAGGAAATGGGTCTGCTGGTCACCGAGAAACGCGAGAACTATTTCGATCCGGGGTCGTTCTGGAGTGGTGATTCGCTGTCGTTGACGCCGGGCTACCACTTGGGCGACGAGATCGAAATCCTGGCCTGACATGTCCGCCCGGAAAGCCGGCCAATAAACTCAATCGCCGTCAATGAAGTCAATAGGCGACTAGCATTTGTGCGCAAATTCCCAGCAAACGGGCAGCTCACAGGAGGCGGCATGCGAAAGAAAATCGCGCTGGTTGCACCATGGATTGCAGCGGCCGCGATCGGCGGCGCCGTAAGTCTCGCTCCGATGGCGGGAGCCGACCCGGACCCCGACGTCCCCTACGGCGGTGACGAATTCGACCTGCCGCAGCAGGGCCCGAACCCGTACGACTTCGGGTTCCACGAGTCGAATCACGACGAGAAGGACACCTCCGCCGGCGCCACCGACGTGCCGTACTGATCCGCCTGATCGTCGACGATCAGGCGTACTGATCGCCGGCGATCTCCAGCAGCCGCTTCGGGTGCATGCCGTCCACCTGCCCGATGAAGGGCGGGTGAATGCTGTAGCCGAGCATGCGGCGTATGTCTTCCGATACCCGGCGGACGGTGTCGCGGGTCATCGACAACGTGAATGCCTCCTGAGGCCGGAGCCACGGCTCGCAGTATTGGGCGGTGACCGCCAGCCGCGGAAGGTCGGTGCGGTTCGCCCCGCCGCCGTGCCACAGCGTGCCGGGGAAGAACACACACGACCCGGCGCTCATCACGACGGGCTTGCGCTCGACGTCGTCGCCGGGCAACCGGTCACCCCAGAGCTGGCTGCCGGGCACCACATCGGTGGCGCCGTTGTCGGCGGTGAAATCGTCGATGGCCCAGATGGTCGCCGCGCCCAACGCGGCGCGGGGCCGCGGCAGCGGGTAGAAGCCGTCGTCGGTGTGCAGCATCTGCGCCTGTTCCCCCGGCAGGATGTTGATCACCTGGAGCATCGACAGCAGATAGTTGGGCAGGAACATCCGGTCCAGCAGTGCGAGCACGCGCGGGTGGTCGGCGATGACGTCGCACGCCGCGGTCTTGTTGAGCACGCTGTAGATGCGCTGCGTCGACCGTCCCTCAAAACCGTTGCGGCCGTGTCGATCCAGCATCGGCGTCACGGCGGCGCGGATCTCGTCCAGCTGGGTCGCACTGAGCAGATCGGGCAGGATCACGTAGCCGTCGCGCGTCATCGTGGCGAGATCGGCATCGACGATCGCGGGGTCGACGGTCGCGCCGCTGCTTTCGGTCCGGCGATAGGTGCCGGCCAGGTCGCCGCTCAAGTCCGCCAGCGATGACACTTCAGTGCTCATTGCTCCACTCCCGCCGAAACATAACCAAGTTCTGTTATGTTTTGGACTATGGCACGTGCCCCGATCGGACGTCAACAACTTCTGACCGCCGCGCGCGACGAACTGGTGCGCGGCAACGGCGTGCTCGAACTGAGCGCACTGACCCGCCGGGCGCAGCTCAGCACCGGCGCCCTCTATCACCACTTCGGTTCCAAAAGTGGGCTTCTCGCAGCGGTTTACGACGACTTCTATCACGGGCTGCGCCATGCCATCGCCGACGTGCACCTACCCGTCGACGCCGACTGGGGAGTCCGGGAGCGCGAGCGCACCCGCCGTTTCGTCGTCTACCACTTCGACGATGAGCTGGCGCCGATCCTGCTCGGCCGCGCGACGCTGGACCCCGAACTCGCCGAACTCGAAGCGGTTCATCTGCAGACGATGAGCGAGGCAGCGGCCGACAACATCCGCCGCGGGCAGCACGACGGTGACTTGCCCGACGACATCGACGCGGACAGCGCCGGGGCGTTCGTCATCGGCGGACTGCGGCACAGCATCGCCCAACAGCTCCGGGCCACACCGCGTGCCGATCCCGATCTTGCCGCCGAACGGCTCTGGCATCTGGTCGCCGCGACACTCGGCATTTCGTGACGGGATCAGACGGTGCCGCGCGCCGCCCACGCCGTGGCCGTCACGGTGAACGGTCCGTCGCCAAGACGTTCGCGCGCAACGGTTTTCAGCATGCCGCGCCTCTCGTCATCGAGGCGCTGGACGTAGTCCCCGGCCGGTCCGACACCGAACGTGTACGGCTCCCACCACTCCTCGAAGCTCGGGTGCAGCACGTCGATGGCGATGGCATCCTCTGTCACGTTGCGTAGCCCGGCGGCGTCGAAGATCTCGGTGAGGTGGCCTCTGTGCGCGCCAGATAGCAACGCCTCGTCCTGTGCGTCGGGGTCGATCACGTGGACGGCGTCCCAGAACGGTGCCAGCGCACCCGTCGGGCCGTCCCACGCGCACGCCGCGACGACGCCCCCGGGCCGGGTCATCCGCGCCATCTGCCCGATGCCGGCGACGGGATCGGTCATGAAATGCACCACCAGTTGGGCGAGCGCGGCGTCGAAAGTCGCAGTGTCGTAAGGCAGTTCCTCAGCGGTCCCGAGGCGGGCGTCGAGCCCGGGGAACCGCGCCTGGATCGCATCGACGAACGGCGGCGACGGATCGATGGCCGCAACCTCGGCGCCCGTCGCCAGCAGCCGCGCTGTCAGCGCGCCGGGTCCGCTGCCGACGTCGAGCACCTTCGCTCCGGCCGTGATCCCGGCGAAGGCGGCGAAGACGTCCGCGAGCGGCTCGGCGTATCGGCCCATGTAGCGGCCGTACGCGTCCGGCGAGACGACGAAGCTCACCAGCAGATGCTATGCCGCATATCAGCTACTACGCCCCGAATTTGGCCTTGGCATCGTCTCTCACCGGGCGTGAAGAGGTTGACGAGGTTGCCGTCGGGATCGCGGAACAACAGCGACCGGTTACCCCACGGCATCGTGGTGGGCTCGGTGACGACCTCGTCCAACCGGCTTCGCAGCCGTTCGTACTCCGCGTCGACGTCATCCACGATGAACTCGATGATGGTGCTCCGGTTGGCCGCCGGCTCGGCGGAACCCGCCCCGAACAAGGGCACGGTCTTGTCGCTGCCGATCGCCAAAGTGCCCACCGGCGTGGGGATCTCCGCGAACAGTTCATTGGCCCAGACCGCCTCGGCCCCGGTCACCAATTCATAGAAGCCGACCAGGCTCGGGACGTCGGCGGTGATGATGCGGGTGGAAACAAGCTTCATGCTGCGCACGATATCGGCGACCACCGACATTGATTGTGTTCAACCCGTTCGGGCGAGGATGACCTTGCTCGTTCGCCGCTGGTGATGACCCTCCCACCGACTGACGCCCTGCTGGGTTGTCTTCGACTTGATCTGTCTCACCAGCGACGCGCGAGCAAGCGTTGCCCCGAGAGCCCAGCGGGGCGGACATGACCTAATCAGGAGCCTGGCCGTTCCTCATCAATGTCTTGTCTGCCCGCCCCGCAGGGTTGTCACCCACCCGCACGGTTCATTACTACGGAGAGGACACCACCATCGTGACATCCCCACGCCGAGTCGTCATCGGCGCCGACACCCATCTGGACACCATCCACGTCGCCGCCATCACCGACACCGGCCAACCGCTCGGCGACGCCGAATTCCGCACCAACCCCACCGGCTACTGGGCCGCGATCTGCTGGGCCCGCAGCTTTGGTGACATCGTGACCGCAGGAGTCGAGGGCACCAGCAGCTACGGCGCCGGACTCACACAAGCATTGCAGGCCAACGCTATTCACGTCGTTGAAGTCAACCGACCCGACCGGGCAGCCAGGCGCAGGCAAGGAAAATCCGACCCGCTCGATGCCTACAGTGCCGCCCGCGCCGCGCTGGCCAGCAACAGCCCAGCCGTCCCCAAAGACCCCCACACCAATGCACTCAAAGCCCTGCTGACCGCCCGTCGCGGCGCCGTCAAAGCCCGCACCGCAGCCATCCAGCAGATCAAGGACCTCCTCGTCACCGCTCCCGCCGAGATACGCGAGCGCTACCGCGGCTACACCACCACGCTGACGCTCGTGGCCGCGCTGTCCAGATGCCGACCCGCTACACACAACGATCCCGTCACGGTCTCAGTACTGACGGCCTGCAAAACACTGGCCCGCCGCGTCACCTTCCTGCAAGATCAGGCCGACGAAATCACTGCTGAGCTCGACACCCTCACTGCTGCATTCAATCCTGCACTCCGGGCCGCCCACGGCGTCGGCCCGGACACCGCCGCTCAACTGATCATCACCGCCGGCACCAACCCCCAACGGCTCCGCAGCGAAGCCTCCTTTGCGATGCTCACCGGTGTCGCTCCCATCCCGGCCTCGTCCGGGAAACCAGCCGCCACCGACTCTCCCGCGGCGGCGACCGCGCCGCCAACAACGCCCTGTACCGCATCGCCCTGGTCCGCATGGCCCACGACCAACGCACCCGCGACTACGTCACCCGCCAGACCGCCGCCGGCCGGTCCAAAAAAGAGATCCTGCGGATGCTCAAACGCGCTATCGCCCGCGAGATGTTCAAACACCTCACCGCACCCAGCCCGATCGACGACTACAGCGACCTCCGCCCGGCTCGTCGAGCCACAAACATCACTCTCACCGCCGTCGCCGACCACTTCGGCGTATGGCCCAACGACATCTCCCGCCTCGAACGCGGCCTCAAACGCGACGACACCCTCGCCGCTACCTACCGCCAATGGTTAAACACCCAGCTCAACCACGCCGCTTGACTATTAACAGAAATAGGAGCATCAAGCTCGCCTCGTCGAGCGCTTCC
The DNA here is from genome assembly GCF_046250085.1 of Mycobacterium sp. SMC-16. Classification (NCBI taxonomy): domain Bacteria; kingdom Bacillati; phylum Actinomycetota; class Actinomycetes; order Mycobacteriales; family Mycobacteriaceae; genus Mycobacterium; species Mycobacterium sp. SMC-16. The sequence continues at coordinate 1,141,383 of NZ_CP176427.1, read as the reverse complement.
CGCGGTCGCCCGCCAAGCGCATGATTGATCCACAGAGGGAGGGGAGTGCCGCGGTGCCGAACCAATGGTCGGGAGTGACGATCGACTGTGTCGACCCGGTCCGGATGTCGACGTTCTGGGGACACCTTCTCGGCATCGAGCCCTCATACGAGCACGGCGACGACCCGGGCTGGGCGCCCTGGTGGTCTCCCACGACGTGCTGGTCCACTCGATGGGCCAGGGTTGGGGCTTCGCGTCGCCGCTCGACATCGCTCGCCGCGTCCGCGAGGGCACCATGCCGCCGCCGCCAACCTGGATGCGCCGCCGTATCGGCGGTTAGAAAACCTGTTCGGCCGCTCACCGTCCCGGCGGTCGCCAGCCCGGCTCGCCGATGCGCGTTTTCACATTGCAGATATAGCAGCTACGCGCGAAACGTGTGCAATACTAAAGTCGCGTCCAGTTCGATCCACGCTCCCGGACGCGGATACAGGAGACGCCTTCATGGTTCCGAGTTCCCCCACCAATGCTCTCGGCCCGCACGCGAAAACAGTCCGTGACGCGCTGGTCGAGGTCATACGGTCTCGACATAATCGCTTCGCAGACGCTCATCAAGTCGCGGGCACTCGATACTCGATGGCCTTCGGAAGTCAGTGGCGTGACCTGCTGGACGACACCAATGATGCGCTGACGGGGCGCGGCTTCCAGTCGCAGAAGCTCACTCCGGCTGGCTACAGATCCCGGTGGTCAACGATTGCCTGGTGTACGTGTGGCGGGTCCCCGGCTCTGCGGATGCGGTCAGCTTCTTCGCTTCGAGTCCGACGCGGAAGAATGGCTTCTCCGCTTCTCCCCCGCCGCCGATGTTGTTCGATCCCGTCCTGGTGGACGAGGGCCGGGCTGACGACGACGATCCTCCGGGCGGCGAACTCGGTCACACGTTGCGGGCAGCAGGCGACAAGATGCCGGTGGTGCTGGTGATGGTTGAATCGTCGCCGTGGCAGTTGCAGTCGATAAGTTGGGGCGTCGCCGTTCTGGACGAAGCCACCGGCAAGGTCGAAGTTCGTGGGCTCGAGTCGATCTGGGAGCCCACCTCCGACACCGATCGCGATACGTCGAGTGCGGACTCGTTCGACAGCGGCACGCCCGAGGGTCCCTCGGTCGAGCCGCGGCCGCAGGAGCGCCCGAGCACGGATGACTGATGATCCGCCAAGCTTGTTCGACTGGCCCGAGGCCGGTCAAACGCATGGTCGATTCGACCCAGCGCGGCTGACCCAGGCCCGTGTGCGCCTTGCGATAAGCAAGACGGACCTCGCCGCAGAAGTGGGCGTTTCGCCTGCCGCGATCGGCCAGTACGAGGCGGGCGTTAACTCGCCGCGTCCTGACGTTATCGATCGAATGGCGAAGGCCTTGAGGGTGCGACCGGGGTTCTTCGGGGTGGGCCGCCCTCTCGCCCGTATGGATACCGTCCATGCGCATTTTCGGAGCTTGAGATCCGCTCGCGCGAGCGACCGTCAACGAGCAGTCGCGACGGCAACACTGATGTGGGAACTGACCTTCGCGCTTGAGAGGTACGTCAAGCTGCCGGTACCGGACCTACCGCAAATTGAGCCTGGCACCGCGCCTGCGGACGCCGCTGCGATGCTGCGCAGGCACTGGAACCTCCCCGATGGGCCGGTGAAGCACTTGGTAGCCACCGTGGAATCTCACGGCATCGTGGTAGCAGTGCGTCCGCTAGGCGAGATCGATGCGGTCGACGCCTTCTCGGTAGTGATCGTGGACCGTCCTATCATCATCACAACGCCCCGGCGCAGCGAGAACGTCTTCGGACATCGATTTTCGATCGCTCACGAGGTCGGCCACTTGCTCCTTCACGGAGACTCCGGCGAGTCGAGCCAGGCGGTGGAGCGTGAGGCAGACGAGTTTGCTGCGGCATTTCTAACCCCTGCCGCGTCTATGGACGCGGTACTGCCCGAGAGGCTCGATCTACCGGCCCTGCATCGACTGGGTCGAACGTGGGGTGTTTCGCCAAAGTCGTTGGTCCGTCGGATGGTGGAGCGGCATCGCACGACTGATTCGTCCGCACGGCGGGCCTACCAACGATTGGCCATGACGTACGACCCGTCGGCGGACCCCACCAGCGCGTACCCCGGTGAGGTAGCAACGCTTCTGCGGAAGGGCGTCGAGCTGGCTGGTCAGCACGGCGCGGGCGTACCCGTTCTCGCGGATGTCCTCAAGATCAGCCCTGGGCAGCTGCGCGACCTCCTGGGAGAGGAAGATCAGCGCCCGGTTCTGCGCCTCGTCAAAGACGAGTGACGCTCGGGAGCGGTCGCCGTGTCCCCTCGGGTGACGTCAGTGGACGGCTTTACAGTGCCTGTCATGGCCTCGACACCATCGAAAGCGTTCGCGCCGACTCAGGGGCCGGGCCGTGCAGCCTGAGACGCTCCAGCAGGATCTCGCCGAGTTCATCGCGTACCGGCATAACCTCCTCAAGGGTGACGAGAAGGGCGAGGCTCAGGTCTTCCTCGACCGACTGTTCAAAGCGTTCGGAAACGGCGGCGTCCGAGAGGCCGGGGCAACCCTGGAGGCACGCGTTCGGAAGGCCGAGACCAAGGGCACCTCATTCGCCGATCTGCTCTGGGAGTCGCGCTGCATCATCGAGATGAAGAAGGCCGGGACCGACCTCTCGAAGCACTTCCGACAGGCCTTCCAGTATTGGATCCAGGTGGTGCCCCACCGCCCGAACTACGTGGTGCTCTGCAACTTTGACGAGTTCTGGGTCTACGATTTCGACCTCCAACTCGACGCTCCAATGGACGTACTGAAGCTCGATGATCTGGTCAACCGGAGAGAAGTGCTCGCGTTCCTCTTGCCGGAGCCCGAGACACCGCTATTCGGCAACGACCTCGTTCAGGTCACGCGCGAGGCGGCGGCGCAAGTCTCCAGCGTGTTTCGCTCGATGAAGGATCGCGGGGTCCCTCGGCTGGATGCTCAGCACTTCGTTCTCCAGTCGGTCGTGGCGATGTTCGCCGAAGACATCGGCCTGCTGCCCGAGAAGTTCTTCACCCGCGTTGTCGAAGAGGCCAAATCTGGCCGCGACGCCTACGACTTGCTCGGCTCACTGTTCCGAGAGATGAACACGCCCGGTCGGACGAAGGGTGGCCAGTTCGTCGGGACGCCTTACTTCAACGGCGGCATCTTCGAGAACATCACGCCGATTGAGATGAACCGAGACGAGCTAAATGCCATTCGGTGGGCGTGCACAACGAACTGGGCTGCCGTCCGCCCCGAGATCTTCGGCACTCTGTTCGAGACCTCGATGGACAAGGACGAACGTCACGCCTACGGCGCTCATTTCACGTCTCAGGCCGACATCGCCCGAGTGGTGATCCCCTGCATCGTGGACCCCTGGATGGAGCGAATCGAAGCCGCCAAGACGATCGGCGACCTGGAGCAGATTCAGCTAGCAATGGCCAGCTACCGAGTGCTCGATCCGGCGTGCGGGTCGGGCAACTTCTTGTACGTGGCCTATCGGGAGATGCGCCGCCTTGAGGTCGAGGTCAAGAATCGCATCGCTGCTCGCCGCCGCACCAAGTCCGGCCAGGCGACGATCTCCTACGTGACGCCCGATCACTTCATGGGAATCGACACCAACGCCTTCGCCGTCGAGGTGGCAAAGGTGACCATGATGATGGCAAAGAAGCTGGCTGCCGACGAGCTGGAGGAGTACGTCGACGCACTCCCCCTGGACAACCTCGACGAGTCGATTCGCTGCCGCGACGCTCTCTTCTCGGAGTGGCCCAGCGCGGACGTGCTCATCGGCAACCCGCCCTATCTGGGTCGGCGGAAGATGGCAGCCGAACTCGGTGCCGATTACGTATCAGACCTTGACGGGAAGTATCCGAACCCCGGCGTGAGTGACTTCGTCACCTACTGGTTTCCCCTGGCGCACAAGGCACTACCCCAGGGCGGCCGAGCGGGGTTTGTCGCTACGCAGGCGGTACGCGACGGCGACTCGCGGAAGGCGTCACTCGATTACGTCGTCAAGAACGATGGGGTGATCTTCGAAGCCGTCTCGGTCACCCCGTGGTCGGGTGACGCCGTGGTTCACGTGTCCATCGTCAACTGGGTGAAGGGCGCGAACCACGCACCCGCGAAGAAGGTCCTTTGGCTGAACAATGGGCAACTCCGACTCGAAGTCGAAGACATCGCCGCCAGCCTGAGGCCGGTCACCGACGTCGGGACTGCCGCCTCGCTGCCCCAAAACAAGGCCCCGAAGCGGATCTTCCAAGGCCAGACGACGGGAAAAATCGATGCCTTCCGTTTGACCGGAGGCGAGGCCGCCGACCTTGGCAAGACAGACCCCGGTTCGGCGGCGTTCATTCACCCAGTCCTCGGTGGGAAGGTGCTGCTCCACTCCCTCGGACCCCAGAACTTCATCATCGACCTCCCCCACGACGACGCGCTGGACGTCAAGGTCGCTGCTCCAGGTGCCCTGGCGAGGCTGCGCAAGCTGGTGCTGCCAGACCGGGAAGCGGCTGCCGAGAAGGAGGCCACCGCGAATGCCGCGATCCTCAAACGCAATTCGAAAGCACAGGTGCGTTGGCACAACAAGAACTTCCTGAACAAGTGGTGGCAGCATTCGTATCGGCGCGACGACATGATCGAGGCGTTCGCTCCGTTGCAGCGCTACATCGCGACGTCTCGGGTGGCGGCAGAGCAGCGGGTCTCCGTCTTCCAATTCGTGGACACGTCGATCCGACCCGACGATTCGATGACCGTCATTGCCTTCGATGACGACTACACCCTCGGCGTCGTGTCGTCGGCGCTTCATAGAGCGTGGTTCGAGGAGCGGTGCTCCAAATTGAAGTCCGACCTTCGCTACACGTCGACCACGGTATGGGATTCGTTTCCGTGGCCGACCTCACCAGGAGAGGCCGTGGCTGAGGTCGCGCAAGCGATGGCCGCCATCATCGACTACCGCGAAGCGAAGCTCGCCAAGGGCATCACGCTGGGAGAGCAGTACGACGCGCTGCGTACCCCTGGGAAGTCGGAACTGCGGGCGCTACACGACGTTCTCGATGCCGCCGTTGTCCGCGCGTACGGGTTCAATCCAGAGGAAGACCTGCTGGCGCAACTGCTGGCCCTGAACCTGGCCGCCGCGTCTGATCCCGAGGCCGCCATCGCACCGGGTGGCGGCGGGCGGCCCGAGGCCTACACCACCACCTACCGACTCACGGCAGCCGCGCCGTGAAGGACCGACCGGTCACGACTTTGACTTAGATGGTTGTCCGTGGCGAAATTCGACCACGTCACCGTCGACCATGACGTAGTCCTTGCCTTCCATCCGCACCTTTCCGGCGGCTTTGGCGGCGGCCATGGAGCCGGCTTCGACCAGGTCGTCGAACGCCACGACCTCGGCCTTGATGAAGCCCTTCTCGAAGTCCGTGTGAATAACGCCCGCTGCGCGAGGCGCGGTGTCGCCCTGGTGGATGGTCCACGCCCGCGATTCCTTGGGTCCCGCGGTCAGGTAGGTCTGCAGCTTCAGCGTCCGGAAACCGGCGCGCGCCAACGCATCCAGGCCGCGCTCGGTCTGGCCGATGGACTCCAGCAGCTCGGCGGCGGACTCGTCGTCGAGCTCCAGCAGCTCGGCCTCGATCTTGGCGTCCAGGAACACGGCCTCGGCCGGGGCGACCATCGCAGTCAGCTCGGCCTTGCGGGCCTCGTCGGTCAGCACCGACTCGTCGGCGTTGAAGACGTACAGGAACGGCTTGACGGTCATCAGGTTGAGCTCACGCAGGGCAGACCAGTCCTTGCCGGTGGAGAACAGGGTCTTGCCCTCGTCGAACACCGCCTGGGCCGCCGCCACGGCCTCGACGATCGGCTTGCGGTCCTTGTTGGTCCGGGCTTCCTTCTCGAGCCGCGGCAGCGCCTTCTCGAGCGTCTGCATGTCGGCGAGGATCAGCTCGGTCTCGATGACCTCGATGTCGGACTTGGGGTCGACGCGGCCGTCGACGTGGACGACGTCGTCGTCGGCGAAGGCGCGCACCACCTGACAGATGGCGTCGGCCTCGCGGATGTTGGCCAGGAACTTGTTGCCCAGGCCCGCGCCCTCGGACGCGCCCTTGACGATGCCGGCGATGTCCACGAACGTCACGGGCGCCGGGACGGTCTTCTCGGAACCGAAGATCTCGGCGAGCTTGTCGAGCCGCGGGTCGGGCAGCGGGACGACACCCTCGTTGGGTTCGATCGTTGCGAACGGATAATTAGCCGCGAGCACGTCATTACGTGTCAACGCGTTGAACAACGTCGACTTCCCGACGTTCGGCAGACCGACGATTCCCAGGTTCAGACCCACGAGTTCGTTAGTTTAGGAGACGCCACACCGTCCCAACGCCCACCTGCAGGCACAGTGGCCCAGATTGCCGGTACGGTCTAGGAGTGTCAGCAGAGCATCATGGGCCCGAAGCCGCCCTCGATCGCCGCTCGGCGCTGCCCAGCATCCCGGGAATCCCCTGGTGGGGAGCCATTGTGCTGGCCGTCACAGCCACCGCGATCGGCTTCGCCTACGACGCCGGCACCGGTGACAAAGAACTCAGCGCTTTCTTCACTTTCTGCTACGTGGCCGGCTGTGTACTCGCTGTGCTCGGCGTGCGGCGGTCCGGGATTTTCACCGCGGTCATCCAGCCCCCGCTGATCCTTTTCGTCGCCGTGCCGGGCGCGTATTTCATGTTCCACAGCGACAAGATCGCCGGCATCAAGGACCTGTTGATCAATTGCGGTTATCCGCTGATCGAGCGTTTCCCGACGATGTTCTTCACCGCGGCGACGGTTCTGATCCTCGGTTTGATCCGCTGGTTCGTCCTGCCGCAGTTCCTGACCTACGAGGAAGACGACACGGAAGAGGCCGTCGCCGAGCCCAAGCCGCGCCGCAGCCGCCGTCAGGCCGACGACGAAGACGTCGCGCCCGCCGGTCTCGCCGCGACGCTGTCGGCCAAGCTCACCAAGCTGACGACAGGCCAGACGCCCCGCAGCTCCCGTACCCGTGCCACCTCGTCGCGTCGTTCGGCGGCGGAGTCGCCGCGCCGCAGCGCTGCCGATCCGCAGCGCGCGCCGCGTCCGTCCCGCGCTCGGGCGCAGGCCGGCGACACCGAGCTGATCGAACCGGTGCCCGGCCAGATGCGTCGGCCGCGGCCCGCACGTCCCCGCCCGGCCGCCACCGATTCGTATGCCGTGCCCGACGAGCCCCGGCGCCGTCCGCGTCCGGCCGGTGAGCCGCGCCGCGCCGCGCAGGAGCGCTATGACTACCGGGAGCCGCGGGAGCGGGACCGCTACGAGCGACCGCAGCGTCCGTCCGCAGCCGAGCCGCGGCGGCGTCGCTACGCCGACGATCCGTACGAGCCCGGCGACCGCTACCAGTCCCCGGCCCGCCCGTCGCGCAACGCACCGCCCAGCGGCGCCCACCACCCCGTCTCCCGGGTGCGGTACCGCGGTGCCGACGACGATGCGGCAGCCGAGCCCCGCGAACGCCGGCCGCGTCAGCCCCACAACTGGGACTGACCGCGTCTGCGTTCGAAGAACTAGTGCCGGGCGGGACGAATCTCGCGCGGCAGCGCGAACACCAGCGTTTCGTTGGCGGTGGTGACCGGCTGGACGGTGTCGTAGCCGAATTCCGCGAGGCGCTCGAGCACGCCGCGCACCAGGATTTCCGGTACCGACGCGCCTGAGGTGACGCCGACCGTCGTGACGCCCTCGAGCCAGACCGGGTCGATGTCCTCGGCGTAGTCGACGAGCTTCGCGGCGTTGGAGCCGGCGTTCAGGGCCACCTCGACCAGACGAACCGAGTTGGACGAGTTCCGCGAGCCAACGACGATCACGAGTTCGCACTCGGGAGCCATCGCCTTGACCGCGACCTGGCGGTTCTGGGTGGCGTAGCAGATGTCGTCGCTGGGCGGGTCCTGCAGCGTCGGGAACTTCTCCCGCAGCCGTCGGACGGTCTCCATGGTCTCGTCGACCGACAGCGTGGTCTGGGACAGCCAGATGACCTTGTTCGGGTCGCGGACGGTCACCTTGTCGACGGCGTCGGGGTTGTCGACGACCTGCACGTGGTCCGGGGCCTCACCGGCGGTGCCGACGACTTCTTCGTGGCCCTCATGGCCGACCAGCAGGATGTCGTAGTCGTCGCGGGCGAAGCGCTTGGCCTCGTTGTGCACCTTGGTGACCAGCGGGCAGGTGGCGTCGATGGTCCGCAGATTGCGGGCGGCGGCCTCCTCGTGCACCGTCGGCGCGACGCCGTGGGCGGAGAACACCACGATGGCGCCCTCGGGCACCTCTTCGGTCTGCTCGACGAACACCGCACCGGCCTTGGCCAGCGTGTCCACCACGTAGCGGTTGTGCACGATCTCGTGGCGCACGTATACGGGAGCGCCGTGCTTCTCCAGCGCGCGCTCCACGGTCTCGACGGCGCGGTCCACGCCGGCGCAGTAGCCACGCGGCTCGGCGAGCAGCACGCGCTTGCCGGTTTTGCTCATAGCTTCTCCGGCGACCGAAACGGTGGCGCCGGGAATGCCCATATTGATCGTCGGTGGCATAGCACAAGGGTACTGATCCCCGCTGGGCCACAGCCAGCCGTACTCTGGCAGGCATGTCTACTGCGCCCTACGGAGTCCGGCTGCTGGTCGGCGCGGCGGCGACCGCGCTCGAGGAGACGATTCGGCTCCCCCACACCATCCTGACCTACCCGATGACGCTGGCCAGTCAGCTCGCCCAGCTGATCATGAAGATGCAGCAGGACCTGGCCGAACTGGTCAACAAGGGTGACGAGACCCTTGAGCAATGGTTCCCGCCGAAGGACGAGCAGCCGGAGTGGGCCACTTTCGACGAGGATCTGCTGGAGCCCGCGACACCCGACGCAGCGACAGCCCCCACAGAGAAGCTCGACGGCGCCCGCCTGACCGAGGGCCGGTTCGCGCTGTACAGCACCGGTGCCGCCGAGGCCCCGAAGCCGACGACCAACGGTGCGGCCGCCAACGGCGCGAGCGTCGTGACCCCCGCGATCGTCGAGGACCTGGACTACGCCGAGCTGACCCTGGCCCAGCTGCGGGCCCGGCTCCCCCAGCTCAAGGTGGACGACCTCGAGGCGCTGCTGACCTACGAGAACAACACCAAGTCCCGCGCGCCGTTCCAGACGCTGCTGGCCAACAGGATCACCCGCGCGACCGCGAAGTGATGCGGTGACGTCGGCTGCCGCAGCGGCCGGAAACGAGAACTCGGCCGAAAATCCCTGGCCGGTCCGGGCGGTGTCCACCCGCGTGGCCAAGTACATCGACCGGCTCGGCACCATCTGGATCGAGGGCCAGCTCACCGAGCTGAAGCTGCGTCAGTCGACGGCCTGGATGGTGCTGCGCGACCCGGCTGCCGACATGTCATTGTCTGTCAGCTGCCCGCGCGCCCTGGTCGACGACGCCCCCGTGCCGTTGTCCGAGGGCACCCAGGTGATCATGCTGGGCAAGCCGCAGTTCTACACCCGCAACGGCTCATTCTCGTTGCGGATCAGCCAGATTCGCGCCGTCGGCATCGGTGAGCTGCTGGCCCGCATCGACCGCCTGCGCCGGCTGCTCGATGCCGAGGGCCTGTTCGACCCACGACTCAAGCGCCCGATCCCGTTCCTGCCCAACACGATTGGGCTCATCACCGGCCGCGCGTCGGCCGCTGAGCATGACGTCGTCACCGTCGCCCAAAGTCGTTGGCCCGCAGTCCACTTCGATATCCGCAACGCTGCGGTGCAGGGCGCCAATGCGGTACCGCAGATCGTCGAGGCCCTGCGCGCGCTGGACGCCGCGCCGCACGTCGACGTCATCGTGATCGCGCGCGGTGGCGGCAGTGTCGAGGACCTGCTGCCGTTCTCCGACGAGACGCTGTGCCGCGAGATCGCGGCCTGCACCACGCCGGTGGTGAGCGCCGTCGGGCACGAACCGGACAACCCGCTGTGCGACCTGGTCGCCGACCTGCGGGCGGCGACGCCGACCGACGCGGCCAAACGCGTCGTCCCCGACGCCGCTGCCGAGCAGGCGCTGGTGACCGACCTGCGGCGGCGCAGTGCGCAGGCCCTGCGCAACTGGGTGCACCGCGAGGAGCGCTTCATCGGTCAGCTGCGCGGCCGCCCGGTGCTGGCGCAGCCGCTGCAGGCGCTGGACGCCCACGCCGCGGAGATCACCCGGGCGGTGACGGCCGCGCGCCGCGACATCCGGCGGCTCATCGCCACCGAGACCGACCATGTCGGGCACCTTTCGGCCCGGCTGGCCACGCTCGGGCCGGCTGCGACCCTGGCCCGCGGGTATGCCGTGGTGCAGAACCTGTCAGCCGGCGGTGCGGTCCTGCGGTCGGCGCAGGATGCCCCGGCGGGAACCAGACTCCGAATCCGGGTGGCCGACGGTGCCGTCACGACCGTGAGCGAAGGAATATATGACGAACATTAGTCAGCTCGGCTACGAAGCTGCCCGCGACGAACTGATCGAGGTCGTCCGCAAACTGGAAGCGGGCGGGCTCGACCTCGACACCTCGCTCCAGCTCTGGGAAAGGGGCGAACAACTGGCAAAACGTTGCGAAGAGCACCTGGCCGGCGCCCGCAAGAAAGTCGAGGACGCGCTCACCTCGGGCGCCGAAGACGACAATTGATCAGTGCGGTAATTTCTCCCGCACTCTGTTAACTGGAACACGTTTCAGTTATGCTCCTGCACCATGCGTGATGCTTCCCTGACCACAGACCTCGGCCGTGTGTTGGTAACCGGCGGGTCTGGCTTCGTCGGCGCCAACCTGGTGACCGAACTGCTCGGCCGTGGCCACCACGTCCGGTCGTTCGACCGGGCGCCGTCGCCGCTGCCGGCCAACCCGAACCTGGAGACGCTGGTCGGCGACATCACGAACGTTGACGACGTCGACGCCGCAGTCCAGGGCATCGACACGATCATCCACACCGCGGCGATCATCGACCTGATGGGCGGCGCGTCCGTCACCGACGAGTACCGCAACCGCAGCTTCGGCGTGAATGTCGGCGGCACCGAGAACCTGGTGAAGCTGGGCCGGGCCGCGGGTGTCAAGCGCTTCGTCTACACCGCGTCGAACAGCGTGGTCATGGGCGGGCAGGACATCCAGAACGGCGACGAGACCATGCCGTACACCGCCCGCTTCAACGACCTGTACACCGAGACCAAGGTCGCCGCCGAGAAGTTCGTGCTGTCACAGAACGGCGTCGACGGCATGCTCACCTGTTCCATCCGGCCCAGCGGCATCTGGGGCCGCGGCGACCAGACCATGTTCCGCAAGGTGTTCGAGAACATCCTCGCCGGCCACGTCAAGGTGCTGGTGGGCAACAAGAACATCAAGCTGGACAACTCCTACGTGCACAACCTGATCCACGGTTTCATCCTGGCGGGCGAGCACCTGGTGCCCGGCGGTACCTCACCCGGGCAGGCGTACTTCATCAACGACGGCGAACCGCTCAACATGTTCGAGTTCGCCCGCCCGGTCATCGTCGCGTGCGGCCGCAAGCTGCCCACCTTCTACGTCACCGGCAAGCTCGTGCACCGCGTGATGATGGCGTGGCAGTGGCTGCATTTCCGGTTCGCCCTGTCCGAGCCGCTGATCGAGCCGCTGGCGGTGGAGCGCCTCTACCTGAACAACTACTTCTCGATCGCCAAGGCCAAGCGCGACCTCGGCTACGAGCCGCTGTTCAACACCGAACAGGCCATGAAGGAATGCATGCCGTACTACGTCGACCTCTTCCACCAGATGGAAGCGGCCGACGCCGCGAAGTAGCTTTCTCCCGCGGGCAGGGGGTCACCACCCACTCGCGAGCTGGGGGTACCTCCCGCTTGCGCGGGTTTCTCGGCCCCGGTAGTCAGCGGTACAGGTGCACCGGGTGCTGTGTTGATTTCTCGATGTTCGCCGACGCCGCCATGAGCAGATCGGTACCGAGCGCGATGAGCGCGCGGGCCGCCGCGATCTCCTCACCGACCAACGGCGCACTCGGGTCTTTGGGATTGCGGTAGGCATCCCCCGTCGTCGTGAGCGTGTCGTCACGGAGCCGGGCGTGCGCGCTGGCGTGGGTGTGGACATCGTCCTCGAAGAACTCGATCTCGACGTGCCACTTGTTGGTCAGATCCTTGTCGTACATGTCGATCACCTTCCCTAAGTAAGCGTGCTCCTCCCGCCGCCCGTTGACCAGTACCGATTTCACGCACCTGCCGAAGCCCCGCCGGAATCGGTGACGCACCCGTAAAGTCGAACGGGCACAGCAATTTCCGTTTCGATCGAGGAGCTCTGTCATGCCCGACGGCAAACCCAACATCCTGGTGATCTGGGGCGACGACATCGGCATCAGCAACCTGAGTTGTTACAGCGACGGGCTGATGGGCTACCGCACCCCGAACATCGACCGCATCGCCGCCGAAGGCATGCGCTTCACCGACTCCTACGGCGAGCAAAGCTGCACCGCGGGACGGGCGGCCTTCATCAGCGGTCAGAGCGTGTACCGCACCGGCATGAGCAAAGTCGGCGTGCCGGGCGTCGACATCGGTTGGGCCGCAGAGGATCCGACCATCGCCGAACTGCTCAAGCCCATGGGCTACGCCACCGGCCAGTTCGGCAAAAACCACTTCGGCGACCTGAACAAGTACCTACCGACCGTGCACGGGTTCGACGAGTTCTACGGCAACCTCTACCACCTGAACGCCGAAGAAGAGCCCGAGAACTTCGACTACCCGCACAAGGACCAGTTCCCCCTGCTGTACGAGAAGGCATTGCCGCGCGGGGTGATGAACTGCAAGGCCACCACCGAGGTCTCGACCGAACCTGACGACCCGAAGTTCGGTCCGGTCGGCAAGCAGACCATCGAGGACACCGGCCCGCTGACCGCCAAGCGGATGGAGACCATCGACGACGACATCGCCGACCGCACCGTCGACTACATCAAGCGTCAGCACGAGGCGGGCAACCCGTTCTTCGTGTGGTGCAACTTCACCCACATGCACCTGTACACGCACGTGAAGCCGGAGAGCCGCGGACAAGCCGGGTTGTGGCAGTCCGAGTACCACGACGTGATGATCGACCACGACAAGAACGTCGGCACAGTGCTGGACGTCCTGGACGAATTGGGCATCGCCGACGACACCATCGTCATCTACTCCACCGACAACGGCCCGCACCGCAACACCTGGCCCGACGGTGGCACCACCCCGTTCCGCAGCGAGAAGAACACCAACTGGGAGGGCGCCTTCCGGGTGCCCGAAATGATCCGCTGGCCCGGAAAGATCAAGGCGGGCAGCGTCTCCAACGACATCATCCAGCACCACGACTGGCTGCCGACGCTGCTGGCCGCCGCCGGCGACCCCGATATCGCCGAGAAGCTCAAGAAGGGCCACAAGGCGGGGGCTGATGGAAACACGGACTACAAAGTTCATATCGACGGGTTCAACCTCCTGCCGTACCTGACGGGCGAGGTCGAGCACAGCCCGCGGCGCGGCTTCTTCTACTTCAACGACGACGCCGAGCTGGTCGCGATGCGTTTCGAAAACTGGAAGATCGTCTTCGCCGAACAGCGCTGCCAGGGCACCCTGCGGATTTGGGCCGAGCCGTTCACACCGTTGCGGGTGCCCAAGCTCTTCAACCTGCGCACCGACCCGTACGAGTACGCCGACATCACATCCAACACGTACTACGAGTGGTTCCTGCGGCGCGACTTCTTCGCCTTCTACGCGACGGCGATGGCCGCGGCGTTCCTCGACACCTTCAAGGAGTTCCCGCCCCGGCACCCACCGGCCAGCTTCAGCATCGATCAGATCGTCGAGAAGCTCCACGAGTTCCTGGCGGCGGATTAGGTGTTGGAGTCCTGGAACAACGGCCCGACGAAGTCGGCGATCGTCGACTTCGTCGGGCGCGTCACCACCGACGGGCCGGATTTCGTTGCGCCGCAAGACCGGATCGCGGTCTTCGACAACGACGGCACGCTGTGGTGCGAGAAGCCGGCCTATATCCAGCTGGATTTCCTGGTGCGTCGACTGGCCGAGCAGGCTGCCGCCGACCCGGCGCTGGCGGACCGGCAGCCGTATGCGGCGGCCGCCGCCGGTGACCTCACCTGGTTCGGCGACGCCGTCACCAAGCACTATCAGGGCGATGACAGTGATCTGAAAGTGCTTGCCGGGGGCGTTCTTTCGGCGCACTCCGGGATCACCGTCGAGGAGCATGCCGCGCGGGTGGCGGCATTCTTCGCCGCGGCCCGGCACCCCACGCTGGACCGTCCGTATACCGCGTGCGGGTATGTGCCGATGACCGAGTTGCTGCGTTACCTGGAGTCGCACGGTTTCACCTGCTACATCGTCTCCGGCGGCGGGCGGGACTTCATGCGGCCCGTCACCGAAGCCATGTACGGCATCCCGCCCGAACGCGTGGTGGGCAGCTCAGTGGGTGTCACGTTCGCCGATGGCGATCTGGTGACGACGGCGCAGCCGGAGTTCCTCAACGACGGGCCGGTCAAGCCCGTGCGGATCTGGGGACGGACTGGGCGGCGGCCGATCTTCGCGGCGGGCAACTCCAACGGTGACATCGAAATGCTGCAGTACACCAAGGGTTTTCAGCTATTGGTGTTGCATGACGACGCCGACCGCGAGTTCGCCTATGAAGCCGGCGCCGAGAAGGCACTGACTCTGGCAGAGACCGAAGGCTGGACCGTCGCGAGCATGCAGTCCGACTGGGCCGAGGTGTTCCCCCGTTGACCCTGGTCTGGGTACCGGGGCAGACGACGGTGCTGGGCTCCGACGCGCACTACGCCGAAGAAGCCCCGGCCCGCGAGGTGACGGTCGACGGCTTCTGGATGCAGCCCCATCAGGTGACCAACGCGGACTTCGCCGCCTTCGTGGAGGCGACGGGCTACGTCACCGTAGCCGAACGCCCGCTGAACCCGGCGGACTATCCGGGCGCCCCGGCGGAGAATCTGCAGCCGGGCTCGATGGTGTTCCGCCGCACCGCGGGTCCCGTCGACCTGCGTCACCTCAGCCAGTGGTGGACATGGACGCCGGGCGCCTGCTGGAACCATCCGCGCGGCCCGAAGTCGTCACTGCGGAACCGCGAGCAGCACCCCGTCGTGCACGTGGCATTCGAGGACGCCGCCGCGTACACCGACTGGGCCGGGCTGGCCCTGCCCACCGAGGCGCAGTGGGAGGTCGCGGCCCGCGGAGGCCTGGACCGCGCCATCTACACCTGGGGCGACGAAGCCGAGCAGCCCGGGCAACAGCTGGCCAACTTCTGGCACGGCGAATTCCCGTACCTGCCCGACACCGGCTACGGACAGACCACGCCGGTGGGCAGCTTTCCGCCGAACGACTACGGCCTGTTCGACATGGCCGGCAACGTCTGGGAATGGACCACCGACTTCTACGGGGACACCCGAGACACCCGGCCCTGTTGCGCCGCAGACAGTTACGACCCTGACCAACCGGGGACGCCGGTAGCCCGCCGGGTGATCAAGGGCGGCTCATTCCTGTGCGCCGACAGTTACTGCCTGCGCTACCGGCCGGCAGCCCGTCGTCCACAAGCCGTCGATACGGGGATGAGTCATGTCGGCTTCCGATGTGTGCGGAACGGGTGAGGTAGCCGAATCAAAGTGGATTGCGGCCGGCGAAGGCGATGACCCGCTGCGTCGGACTGGCGTCGCCACCCAATTCAACCCCCGGACCGAACAAGCCCTGGGGTTGTAGAGCGGGCACAAGTGCTGCACCTACGCCCTCTGCCAGCGCAGCCTCAGCGTCATCGAATTCGACCGTTCGTCCCACGGCGACCGCAAGATCCCAGCTGTGGATGAGCGTCGAGTAGGTGATGATGCTGATCGCCTCGGCCGCCGGCATCGATCCGAGCACCGTGGTGACCGGATGCTGCCAGTCACCGATGGTGGCCCACGCACGTTGGGAACGGCCGATCGACTGCTCAGCAACCGCCAACGGGTCCGACCCCAAAATATCAGCGCCACTGAACAATTCCGCTTCCGTCGGCCCGCTGCCGCCATCGACGGCGGCCGCAAAAGCATCGATCGAAGAGATGGTGTGGCTCAGCAGCGACCGCACCGCCCATCCCGCGCACGGACTCGACAGGTCGAGGTCCGACGCCGTCAACGTCGACACGAGACCGACCAGTCGGGCATCGGCCCCCGAGAGCAATTCAACAGGTCCCATCACAACGCCACCTAACGTTAGTAGTTGCTATTTACCGTTATGGTTCTACGCGACAGCGGCTAACGTTGTCAACGGAGTGCTACCGTTAATTCGGTGGCAGCCACATCGAGACTGGAGCGCGCGCAGCGCGCCGGTTTTCCCGTGGCAGGAGAGCCATTGGCCGTGGATTTGGCCGACACGATCATCACGGTGACCACTCCGGCCACCGACCTGCTCGCCGACGAAGCGGCCTGCCGACTCTGGTGGGACCTCCAGCGCGACCGCCTGCCAGACACCGCGTCGGCTCCGCCGCTGCGACAGACCATCGAGCTACGCGAGGCCATTCGCGAGATCCTCGACGCCCAGATTGCCGGCACACCGCCGAGCCGTGCCGCAGTAAGTCACGTGAACCAATCCGCCGCCGGCGTCCTCCGCACGAGGAGGCTGGTGCGCGTCCCCGCTGGATGGGCATCGGAAACCGAATACCACCCGACCACCGACCAGTCGCACCAGCTTGCTGTGGCGCTCGTAGCAGACAGCCTCATCGACTTTCTGGTCGGACCGACGTCACAGCGACTTCGCCGTTGCCAAAACCCTGCTTGCAGTATGCTTTTCGTGGCGCAGGACGCGCGCCGAAAATTCTGCACGCAAAACATCTGCGCCAATCGGATGCGTGCGGCGCGGCACTACCAGCGCCACCACTGACGGCTACCATGCCACCCTGCGGAGACTGCGGCCACATTTGAATGCTGCAAGCACCAAGGGTTTTCGGCTGCTGATGTTGCACGACGATGCCGACCGCGAGAGAGAAGGTCAGTCCCGCAGTGGCGCAAAGGCGAAGTCGCGCAGCCCGTCTCGTGGGTGAATCGCGGCGGTGAAACCGAGTTCCTGGGTGGCGCATACGGGATCGGCAACGATATGGCGGACGTCGCCGCTGCGGTACTGACCAGTGACCTTGGGCTGCGGGGCATTGCGGGCAGCGCATAACTGCTCAGCCACTTCACGAATCGTGATCGGGTGTCCGGAACACACGTTGAAGGCCGTGAAGCCGCCGTGGTCGTATGTCGTCGCGGCGACGTTGGCCGCGGCCACGTCGTCAACATGGACGAAGTCGCGCATCTGCCCGCCGTCTTCGTAAACGTCTGGGACGGAACCATTTTCCAAGGCTGAGCGGAAGATGGCCGCCACCCCGGAGTACGGCGTATCCCGGGGCATACCCGGGCCGTAAACATTGTGGTAGCGCAGTGCGACGACCGACCCACCCACCGCGTCGGCCCAGGCCAACGCGTAGTGCTCCTGCGCCGCCTTACTTGCCGCGTAGAGGCTGCGCGGCCGCAGCGGGGCATCCTCCCCCACCGTGCGCCAATGCAACTCTTCGCCACCTAACGGACAGCGGTGCTCGAATACGCCCGCGTCCAGGTCCGACTGGCGGCGCGGCAACGGCTCAACCAGCCCGTGTCGCGCACATTCGTAGCTCCCCTGGCCGTAGACCACCATCGACGACGCCAGCACCAGACGCCGGCACCCCGCGGCGTACATCTGGGCCAGGAGCACCGTCGTGCCGAAGTCGTTGTGACTGCCGTAGGACGGTGCGTCGGCGGCATTGACGCCCGCGCCGACCACGGCAGCCTGGTGGCAGACCATGTCGATGCCCTTGAGCAGCCCGGCCAACGCCTCGGCATCACGTACGTCCTGTATCCGGCAGCCATCGGGCGGCAGGGCACCGTCGCCATGCGCAGCGCTGAGCATGGCGTCAATGGCGACAACCTCGTGCCCGGCGGCGGTCAACGCCGCCCAGATGCGCGAACCGATGAAACCGGCGGCGCCGGTCAGGAGTATCCGCACGGTGCTGTCAGCAGCCGTCCGGGCAGACGACATCAACGAGGGCAGACGCGGCTCCGCCGTCCAGCTTTCGAACATTGCTCACCGAGCACGCGGTGAGCGGAGCCGTCGGCGTCTGGTTGATCTGCACGAGATAGCCTTCCGCTCGCAGATCGTTGATCACCGCGTCCGCCGGCGCTGCCGACGCGACCGGAGCGAACGCCACCATCGCAAGAGCGGCTGCACCCATGCCCATGATCACTGACTTCATCACAGCACTCTTTCGTTGTCTTCCAATAGAATTCGTGTGCATCAACGCGGTTCTCACCGGCGAGAACCGCCCGCCGAAGGCGGCAATACCACTGTAATGCAGTAACTTTCGTGAGATTCTTACCGATTGGTGACCATCCCGACGAGTTCCCGGCCTGGCCGCGATCACTCTGTCGATCAAGCGCCCGCGCCGCCGGCAACCGCCCTCACCGCAGCGACAATGTCATCGATCAGCGGGATGTCGGCCGCAGTGACGGCGTGATGGGCGTAAACAATGCGTCCGTCACGGTCCACGACGAAGGTGCCGCGGCCCTGCAGGACATCCGACGTCACCTTGCCTGCGCGGCTACCCGAGCGCAGCACGCGGATCAGGCGCATCGGAGAGAACATGGCATACCGCCCGAGCGAAAAGCGCTCGACTTCCGTGGCACGCTCAAGCTCCTGTTGCGGGTCACTGAGGCAGTCGGCGGTGATGCCGCGCTGCGCACAGGACGCACATACCGTGTCGATGTCATCGCGATAGACGATGGCCACGCGGGCGCCTGCCGCCGCGAGTTGATCGCCGGCCTGCTCGAGGTCGCGGGCAGCCTGCTGACAGAACGGGCACCACAACCGGTGAAACGCCACCACAGCAGGTCCTGTCGCAATCAACTGCGCGACCGTGACGTCCCCGTCCGCCGATGTCACGGCGACATCGACCGGAAAGCGTTCTCCAACAAAAAGACTCACCGCGCCCTCCAAACGAATGTCAAGTGAATGACCGGCGACAGCCACACTCAAGATTTCTGTACTCTACAGTACAAAGTTGATCGCTTGATAGCGTCATCGAGTGATCACCGAGCCGACGACCGACCGTGGCCGCGCGACGGTGGCCCGAATCTTGGAGGCGGCATGTGTCTTGTTCGCCCGTCAGGGAGTGCGGGCGACGACTCTCGATGAGATCGGCGGCGCCGCCGGTGCGGGGCGCAGCCAGCTGTACCACTTTTTCGCCGACAAGGCGGACTTGGTTTCCGACGTGGTCCGGTTCCAGGTCGACCGGGTGCTGTCGGCGGTCGAGCCGTCATTCGACAACGTCAACACGGCCGCCGATCTCCGCGCCTGGTGCGCCGACGCACTCCGCGCGCACGCATCTTCTGACGATCCCATCCGCTGCCCCATCGGATCGCTGGTCTACGAACTCGACCGCTCCGCCGATGGCCCGGCCCGTGCAGCGCTCAGGGCCGGGTTCGGCCGCTGGGAACAGGTGATCGGCGACGCCTTCCAGCGGGTGGCCGCCGACGGCGGGTTGCTGCCCGGCACCGATCCCGCTGTCCTGGCTGCCGGTCTACTCGCCGCCTACCAGGGCGGCATGTTGCTCGCGGACGTCAGTGGCGATGTCGCACCGCTGCAACACGCGCTGGATACGGCATTGGCAGCCGCTCTGGGGCCACCCCCAAACGCAAGCGATCCCGGTAGCCGCGCGCCTGCCACTTCAGCGCCAGTTGCGAAATGCGTTGATGAGCCGATGCCGGAACTCCGGGTCGAGTTCGTCGGTGCCGATCTTGCCGACGGTGGCGACGGTGCTGCGGAACTGTTGGAGGTAGTTTTCGCGGCCGTCGCATTCGAGCAGATGCATGTCGAAGCGCGCCCGGTCCTCCAGGTCGAGGCTGCCGTCGAGGTAGGCCGTCACCAACTCGACGAGTTCGTTGCAGTCCATCGGGTTGGTGGTCATGCGGTATCCCTCAGATAGTCCTCGAGCACCTGCCGGACGGCGGCTCGGCCTCGGTGGAGCAAGACGCGCTGATTGGCAGCGCTGATCTCGAGCAGTTCGCAGACTTCGTCGGAGTCCAATCCCAGCATGTCACGCATCGTCACCACGACGCGCTGGCGTTCGGGAAGATTGTCGAGTCCCCGTCGCGCCACCATGATCAATTCCTCGCCGAGGACCGAACTCTCAGGGGTGTCCGGAAACGGCGCCGGCACTGCGGTCGGCAGCCAATGGCCGGGATGCGGGTCGTCGGTGCCGCGAAAGCGCGCCGGGTCGACGGTGCCACCAGTGAACGCCGCCACCGCAAGATCGGCATCCCGCCGCTCACGGATACCCCGGTTCTTGGCGATATTGATCAGAATCGCGAAAAGCCAAGTACGCAACGACGACCTGCCCTCGAACGAACCGATCCCCTTGAGCAACGCGATCCAGGTGTCCTGCACGACGTCTTCGGCGATCTCACGGGTCGGTACGTAACCCTGTGCGACCCGTAGCAGCGCCGGCGTATGCCGGTCCACCAGTTCGGCGAAAGCCGACTCGTCGCCGCGTTGCAACGCGGCGACGAGCGCACCTTCGTCACCTGCGATCCTGGTCATGATGACCGGGAGCATAGTCGCTCAGCGGTACTCCGGATTGGTGAAGTCGTACCGGCAACCGGCGTCCCATCCTGATCGCACATTGCCGTAGGCGGGGATGCCGCCGCCGGCGCGCAGCATCCGTGCCAGGTGCATCAGGTTCCACGTCATGAACGTGGTGTTGCGGTTGGTGAAGTCGTTCTCCGGCCCGCCCGAGCCGGGGTCCAGATAGGACGGGCCCGGACCTGCTTCACCGATCCAGCCGGCGTCGGCCTGCGGCGGAATGGTGTACCCGATGTGTTGCAAGGTGTAGAGCACGTTCTGCGCGCAGTGCTTGACACCGTCCTCGTTGCCGGTGATCAGGCAACCGCCGACCCGTCCGTAGTAGAGGTACTGCCCGGCGTCGTTGAGCAGATGCGAGCCGCCATAGAGCCGTTCGTGTACTTGCTTCATCACAGAACTGTTGTCGCCCAACCAGATCGGGCCGGCGAGCACCAGAATGTCAGCGGCCAGCACCTTGTCGAAGATCGCCGGCCAGTCGTCGGTCGCCCACCCGTGCTCGCGCATGTCGGGCCACACGCCGGTGGCGATGTCGTGGTCGACGGCGCGCACCACCTCGACGGCAACACCATTGGCGGCCATGATGCGACTGCTGATGTCGATCAGACCTTCGGTATTGCTCACCTCGGGCGATCTCTTGAGCGTGCAGTTGATGAACAGCGCACGCAGGCCGTCGAAGTCAGCAGGCCGATCAGACACGATCACCCTCCCGCCCGGCACCCAGCGCATCAGCCAATGTCCAGGCCGCAAGGCCAAGCAGTGCAACGTCTTTGATCAGGAACTGGCCCGTCATCGACAGCGCCGGGAAGCCGCCGGCGGCCGACTCGCCGATCCCGGGCGTGGTGAACAGGAAACTGATGGTCGCAACGAACAGCCCGACCGCGATCACGCTGCCGACAGCCGACACTTTCGGCCACCACGGCTTGACGGCAAGCAACACCGCAGTGCCGACCTCGAGCACGCCGAGCAGCGACGAGAACGTCGTCACGGAGAAGATGTCGTACAGCCAGCTCATGAACGGGCTGTGCGCGACGAGCGGCTGAATACCTTGCGCCTCATACGAAGTGAATTTCAGTAAGCCGATCCACCCGATCACGATGACAAGCCCGTAGCGAGCGAGATGGCCGGCGATTCGACTCACCATGGCCTCTGTTGTCGATGATTCAACCCGGGCCCGAATGTTCGTCGCGGTCATTGGTTTACCTCTTTCGGCTGTCTCGCGGCGGCCTGCCCGCCGACGATCACAGAACTGAGTGGGTCGCCGGCGCCCGAACGTTACGGCTGCGCGACTTCTGGCCGCGCGTACTACGGGCGTGTGGGCCGCCGGATAGCCACATCCGGCGGCCCACACGTAACGCTGGCGTCCTAGAACGCCATATCTCCGGTAACGCGAACCGCTTTCATCATCGAGCCACCCATCGGCATCGACCACGTCCCGTATGCCATCGGCGGCGCCTGATGGAGTTGCCGGTCGAGCCGCATCTGACGGACGCTGTCCTTGAATGCCTGACTACGCGCCATGACCGCATCGGTCACCTTGTGATTACCGGGAGCACTGTTGTCCATGACGCCGGTCATGGTGTGGTCCGGACGTACCACCCAGCTGGCACGTGCACCGTCGTGGGTCGCGGTGTACAACCCCGCGGGAGCCGCCACCGACGACGCGGCGAACTTCACCGACGCCACCCGGGGCTCGTTCATCGTCACCTCGCCGGTGAGCCTGCCGCCGTCGAACGATGCCTTCAGATTGTCGCCATACATGGACATCAGATCCATGTGGTCGTCCTTCTGCGTACCGAAAAAGTAGGCCTCGTCGTTGTTGCCGTTGGTTGTGTACGCCACCACTTTTGCGCCTTCAACGGTCACCGCCATCGTCATCGTGTCGCCCCCCTCCTCGTGGACATCGGCCATGAACGTCACCGAGGCCGGCATCGCGGTGGCTGTGCCAGTGGACGCGGGCTGTTCCGTGGCACCGGTCGAACACGCGGTGAGCAATCCCAGCGCGACGATCGCGGACGATCCTGCTCGTAATGCACTGATGCGCTTTGCCATGTTTGTTGAACCTTTCGTTCGGCTGGCCGCCAAGAGCGGCGACGTGAATCAGCTGTTCGTGGGTATCGCCCGACAGCGCGGTCGTTACGGGGAAAGTCGGCCGGCAACCGCGCGTCACAGAATCGTCAGAAAGTCCCGTCGCGCGGCGATCCGTAACGGATTCGGTCTTCGCCAACACTCAGTCGGCGAATGGGCCACGGCCCCAACGACCGAACGAGGAGCGCACATCATGAGCAACACCGTCACACCGAGCTGGGGCAAAGCCGCCCGCTGGACCGTCATCGCCGGCGCCGCCCTGGCCTTCGCGGCCGCGCCGAATGCCTCGGCCAACCCGCCGATCCTGCCCACACCCGGCGACGGACCTGCCAGCACCGCTGTCCAGGAGTTGCAATCCGCCGGCTACAACGTGTCGATCAACTGGCTCGAAGGGCACCCCAACGTCCCGTTGTCCGAATGCAAGGTCACCAGCATCTCCGGCCTGCGCGTGACGATGCAGGCAGACGGCATGACACTCATGGAACCGGCGCGGTTCGATACCGCCTACGTCGATATCACCTGCCCGAACGCAAAATAGCGCCAGTCTCCCGGACATGCCAGCATGCGTTGTGTGGCGGTGAACCGTGGTCGTCACCGGTTCACCGCCACACCTGTCCGGCACCACGCGGCAGCTGCGGTAATCACGGCACAGTGGCGTGCACCAGGCGCCACCACGGCTTGATATATCTGCCTGGGTTATTTGCGAAGTATCTCTCCGTCAATTCAGCTGAGCCTACGTCCACGACGTCGCGAAATCCCCGTGCGGACAAGAACGCACCGGCTTCGCCCTCTTCGATTCCGAACACGAGAGGTTCATTACCGCGGTTCATTTTCTCGAATTCATTCCGAGCGCCGCGCATATCGCAGGATCCCTCAAGGATCGACTTCACCACGTAGTCAAAGATCAAAAGACTGCCGGACCCAGAACTGGACAGGACGAACTGCAGGACATCATCGACCGCGTCCGCAGACAGATACGGCGTAACGCCTTCCCAAAGGAAGACGGTCCTGCTGTCGTCCTGGTAGCCATGGTTCCGCAGCTCCTCCGCCAGGACTTCCGTGTTGAAATCGACTGGGACGTAGACGACACTATTTTTCGCGCTCGCCAACGCCCTGTGAACCTTGACCTGCTTCTCGGCAGATGTCGCCGGATGGTCGACCTCAAACACCACGACATTGCCCAACTGATCGGAAAACCGGTAGGCGCGTGAGTCAAAACCCGCCCCGAGGATTACGACTTGTTGGACGGCCTCCAGTAGTTGGTCTTGCAGGAAATCGTCAATGTAGCGGGTGCGCGCGATGACGTAGTAGTGATGTCCGGCAAAGCGCGCTTCAATCAGCTTCTCGATGCCGTCGCGCAGGAATCGTGTGAACAGGCCGGCTTTGTACCTGGCACCCAGTAATTGCTCGGCGAACGGGTCATAGCAGATTCGCTCTGCTGATGATTTACGGGCTCTTCACAGATGAGGGTGTAGAGGTGGTTGGCGCGTCGTTGCCGGGATAGAGGTCGAGGTCTCTCGAAAATGAGGGTTCCTACACTCCTCATCCGAAAGACCTCGACGTGCCTGACGCTACCGGTCGGGCGGGCTTCGCCTGCGCTGACCTGACGACTTTCTGCCGCCTCGACGAACTTGGGCTGCAGGTGACCGGACAACGCCTTGAGCCCGGCCGTGCTGTGCTGGCGTGCCGGGTGACCGACGAGGACCGGTGGTGTCGTCGCTGCGGCGAAGAAGGCATCCCACGCGACAGCCTCACCCGTACTCTGGCCCATGAGCCGTTCGGGTGGCGCCCCACCACACTGCTGGTGACCATCCGTCGCTACCGGTGCGCCGGCTGCGCCCACGTGTGGCGACAAGACACCACCAGGATGGCCGAACCACGTGCCAAGCTGTCGCGGCGTGCTCTGCGGTGGGCGCTGGAAGCCATTGTCTGCCAGCATCTATCCGTGGCTCGCATCGCCGAAGCGCTCGCGGTGTCGTGGAACACCGCCAACAACGCGGTGCTGGCAGAAGGCCGACGGGTGCTGATCGCCGATCCGGCCCGTTTCGACGGCGTGGCGGTGATCGGCGTCGATGAGCACGTCTGGCGGCACACCCGTCGCGGTGACAGGTACGTCACCGTCATCATCGATCTCACCCCTGTGCGTGACGGGACCGGTCCGGCTCGGCTGCTCGACATGGTCGAGGGTCGCTCAAAAAAGGCGTTTCAGGACTGGTTGGCCGAGCGGCCGCAGGACTGGCGTGACGGCGTGGACGTTGTTGCTATGGATGGCTTCTCCGGGTTCAAGACCGCTACCGCCGAGGAACTGCCCGAGGCGGCGACGGTGATGGACCCTTTCCACGTGGTGCGCCTGGCTGGCAACGCCCTCGATGAGTGCCGCCGCCGGGTGCAGCTGGCGACATGTGGGCACCGCGGCCGCAAGTCCGACCCGCTCTACACCTGCCGACGCACCCTGCACACCGGTGCCGATCTGCTCACCGACCGCCAGCGCACCCGGCTGGCCGCCTTGTTCGCCGCCGACGCCCACGCAGAAGTCGAGGCCACCTGGCAGATGTATCAGCGCACCGTGGCCGCGTATCGTGAACCCGACCGCACGAAAGGCCGCACGATGATGGCGGCGCTGATCACCACGCTGAGCACCGGCGTTCCCAAGCCGCTGACCGAACTGATCACCCTGGGACGGACCCTGAAGAAGCGTGCCGCCGACGTGCTGGCCTACTTCGACCGCCCCGGCACCTCCAACGGGCCCACCGAAGCGATCAACGGCCGCCTCGAACACCTGCGCGGATCCGCGCTGGGCTTCCGCAACCTCACCAACTACATCGCCCGGTCACTGCTCGAGACCGGAGGCTTCCGAACTCAGCTCCTTGCACCTCGGCAGTGAAGAGTCCTCAACGCATATTCGACGCGGCCAGAGCGTCATTGGTCTCGGTCACCGAGAAACGATCGGGGTGCCAGCCTCGGGGCAGCCAGTCGCGCATCTCCTGCGCACCCAGCCCCATCGGTGTTGCCCGCGGGTCGTACCCGCCACGAACCCACGCAGCCAATTCCTCATAGCCGCCCAAGCCACCACAATCCTCCGGCGGGCAGGCCATCTTGCCCGCCAGGCACACCGGAGCCGAAGGTGGATCATCGAGAACGTCTTCGACCACCAGCACGTGCTCCCATCCGTCGCCGAAGTCGTAGTCATAGAACAACCGGTCGCCCTTACCGGAGACCACCTGATCCAGGCGCACACCGTCCTCGACGAGACCGTCGTCGCCTTCGCTGAGATCAAATCTGGTGACGAAGTAGACACGGGTACGCCGGTCCGCCCCGACACCGAACTTATGCAGATGACCGTCCTGCCAGCCCATCGCAACCTGCAGCACGTCATGCAGCTCATCGAGCACGAGGTCACCCGGCAGGACCAGACGACGCCAGATCGGCGGCTTGGCGTACATCAGGTCGACCCGCACCCGGAAACCCCGCACACGCTCCGGCACAGCTCCCACCTCGGGTGTCGGTTCATCGAACACTCCCGCGAACAAATCCCGGCCAGCATCGGCCATCAGCTGTTGCAGCATCGACAGGTCCACACCACCCCCGGACACCGCGCTCTTCCTCTTACTCTTCCGCTTCTCCTCCGGCACACACCCAGCCAACCAGACACCCCAATCACAGGCCGACAGCAGCTGACCGTTCTACACCCTCAATCATGAAGAGCCGATTTACGGCTCTCGATGGCGCGGGAAAACGCCATCTGCTCGGCGGTCGTGCTTGATTGGGACGCTTTCACCGTACCTGCTTTCTGGACTCACCCGGTGCGCTGTTGATGCTGGACATGATTGGGGTGTGTTGCTGGTCTAGCCATCTCCCTCTCGCTACTGCGGCATCCGGCCGACCTTCATACGCCGCTATATGACGCGCTCGAACCACACCTGGTCGCGCACCGCAATCCCGTGTGATGCCGTACCGGCCGGGTAGCCTGTGTGCGGGCCAAAGGCGTCATGCACTATGTGACCGAGCCGGAATCCGCACCGCTGGTAGAACCGCAGGTTACCAATATCTGCTGTCGCAGTGGCCAATTGGACTCGACGGACGCCGCCGGCGCGGGCTTCATCGATCACATGCTCGAGCAGACGGCGCCCGACACCGGAACCGCGATGCAACACAGCGACGGCCATGTTGGCCACCTCCCACGTTTCGCCGTGGCCACGCACAATGACCTGGATGTGTCCCACGATCTCGGCCGATCCGCGCATGGCGACCCATACGGATCCCGCATCAAGATATCCGTCAAGTTTGAAATCGGAATCTTCGGCCAACCGGAACAGATCGACGAGATCCCGCCGGTCTCCGTCGAACGGCACGATCCTCACCGTCTCTGCAAAATTCGTGCCCGCGGTTTCGCTGCTGATGCACCTTCCCTGCGCAGACACCAACTTCCAAGCATCGCTCCCATTTTCACCCGAGCCTGACGCGTGGATCGGGCTGTCGACCGGCTTTATCAACATGGCGCGGGTGTACAACAGCTGGAAGCCGCGGCGTTGGGCGTTCTCTTGCGATTTGGAGCCGGGCGCCGTGGTGATAACCGCGATATCGCAACCGGCTTCCGCGGCATCGGCCAGGCGCCGTGCCAATAGGGCGTTCTGTATTCCGCGGCGACGATACGCGGGAGCGGTTGCTGCACCGGTGAATTGAGCAATGCCGTCGGTCACCACCATGCTCGCGCCACCGGCAATCACGCCGTCACACAAACCGATGTACATCGTGGCGCCGGCATCGTAGAAGTCGCGTTCGTCCCGCTCGATGACACCGTCGGAGAATTGCTCATGGAAACCCACACCCTCGTCGTCAGGATGAGCCGTGCCAGCTACCACGACATCTACCCAGTCATCGAATTCTTCTGGGCTGCATACCCGTACGTCGATCCGCGGTGAGGTCGCCACGGGTAGTGCACGGTCAACGCGCCGGCCGAGCACGTTCTCTTGCGCCACAAGTTGATAGCCGCGGCGCGACAACAGTACCGCGACCTCACGGTCGGCGAGACTGGAAAGTTCTATCTGCGTGGGCGTTTCGCGTATCGCATATTCCAGCTCGATAGCGGCGAGAGCTGCCGGGTCCAGTGCACCATCGAAACCCAGTCCGACCACTTTGTTCATCGGTGAGCCAGGTTCAGCGAAACATGCCATTCCGCCACCCAGCGGAGTGGCGAATCCCGATCTGTCGCGCTGCCGGGCGGGTGCACTCGCGAGTGCAATGAGCTGCGCTTCAGCGTGTTCGATTCGGCCGGCCAGAGACGTACTGCAGAACAATGCTGTGTTGCCGTCCATGATCAGCCACCCGAGCTCTGCTTCGCGGCGGGTGGCACCCGACGACCGTCGAGCGCATCACCCAAGGTCCAGATTGCCACTCCGATGAGCACCAGATCCTTCAGCAGAAACTGGCCTGGTAGAGCGCCCAAAATCGGGATCGGGCCCGCATGCCCAACCACCAGACCCGGCGTGGTGAACAGGAAGCTCAGCGTTCCGACGAACAGCACCACCGCCATCGCGCTGCCGACGGCCGACAGCAGTGGCCACACCCGATGCAGTGCGATCAGGACCGCGGCGAGGATCTCGGCAGTGCCTAGGGCCATGGCCACAGCGCTGTGACTGAGCACCAGGTAGATCCAGGACATCAGCGGGTTGTGCTCAATCAGTACGTGGGCTTCCATCTTGACGAACTTGCCCACACCGATCCACGCCAGGACGAGGACCAATCCGTACCGGGCCACCGCCTGACCCAACCTGCTGACACGGCTCGATATGGCCGCGGGTTGGAGCAATGATCAGAACCTGTGGATGAGCCTCGGCGAGGCGGCGTAGGAAAGGGCGCACCTTCCCGAGGATGATCTGAATGTCGAAGGTCTGATCAAGAGCCGGCGTTGGCGCGCTGGTTCGGGAAGGTACGCCCATGCTCACGGTAGTTCACGATGCGGATTCATCCAACGAGGATGCTGGCTCGTCGCGGTCGTTGCTCGATGAGATTGTCCGCGACGGTGCCCGCCAGATGCTGGCCGCAGCGTTGCGGGCTGAGGTCGCCGCCTACATCGAGGCTCATGCCGGTGAGCTTGATGAGAACGGGCACCGGCTGGTGGTGCGCAATGGCTATCACCGCGAGCGCGAGGTGCTCACCGCGGCGGGCGCGGTGAGTGTGACCGCGCCGCGGGTCAATGACAAACGTGTTGACCCGGACACTGGTGAGCGGCAACGGTTTTCCTCGGCGATCCTGCCGGCGTGGGTGCGCAAGTCGCCGCAGATGACCGAGGTGTTGCCGTTGCTGTATCTGCATGGCTTGTCGACCAGTGATTTCGGTCCGGCGTTGGAGCAGTTCCTGGGCTCGGGTGCCGGCTTGTCGGCCACGACGATCACCCGACTCACCACGCAGTGGCAGGACGAGGCCAAGGCCTTCGAGGCCCGTGATCTGTCGGGCACCGACTACGTCTACCTGTGGGTCGACGGCATCCATCTCAAGGTGCGCCTGGAGCAGGAGAAGCTCTGTTTGCTGGTGATGATCGGTGTGCGCGCTGACGGCCGCAAGGAGCTGGTCGCGCTCACCGACGGGTACCGGGAGTCGGCCGAGTCGTGGGCTGATCTGTTGCGGTCGTGCCGACGTCGCGGGATGACCGCACCGGTGCTGGCCGTCGGCGATGGGGCCCTGGGGTTCTGGAAGGCCGTGCGTGAGGTGTTCCCGGCCACCGGCGAGCAGCGGTGCTGGTTTCACAAGCAGGCCAATGTTCTTGCCTGCCTGCCAAAGTCGGCTCATCCGGGGGCGATCGCGGCGATGCGGGAGATCTACAACGCCGAGGATATCGACCACGCGCAGGTGGCGATCAAGGCGTTCGAGGTGGACTACGGCGCCAAGTACCCCAAGGCGGTCGCCAAGATCGTCGATGACGCCGATGTGCTGCTGGAGTTCTATAAGTACCCGGCCGAGCACTGGGTCCATCTGCGCACTACCAACCCGATCGAATCAACGTTTGCCACGGTACGTTTGAGGACCAAGGTGACCAAGGGGCCGGGTTCACGCGTCGCCGGAATGGCCATGGCTTACAAGCTGATCGACGCCGCGCAAGCCCGCTGGCGAGCCGTCAACGCACCGCACCTGGTCGCTCTGGTCCGGGCCGGCGCGATCTTCCACAAAGGCAAACTGCTCGAGCGACCCACCGACATCACCCCGTCGGCGGACTCGGCACCGACCGAATCAACTGGAACGGAGGTCGCCTGAAACAAGCCGATCCACAGGTATTGACAATTCCTCCGCGGGTTGAACAGACAACGGCTCGTCCTCTCACGATCTGATGAAGGCCCAGTTCAGGCGACAAACCAGTACTGTACTTTCTAGTACATTTACCGTACCGTACAGTACAGTACTGATCGGCAACCGTGACATTGATCGAAGCCACGACCACAACATGCCACCGCGCAGAAGCAGATCACCCGCGCTACGCCCCTCAAGGGTCATCGAATCGTCACCGTTTCACCGACAGCCCACTCTTAGGCTGGCAGCCGTGAACATTCGCCGAAGGACAGCAACGGCCGCCGTCGTGGGGCTGACGCTCGTGGTCGTCGCGTTCGCGGTACCGCAACTGCACCTGGGGATCGTCACCCCACTGATCAACAGCACCCCGGCCCAGATCCGCAGTTTCGCACAGACTGCACCCATCTTCGGCTGGTGGCACGCGCACATCGGCTGGGGTACGGCACCGGCAGTGCTGATCGCAACAGCCGCGGTGCTGTGGGGACAGACCGTCGCCGCGCGATTACCGTGGCGCGCAGTACCACTGACCGCATGGGCGGTGTCGTGTGGCTGGGCCTTCTCGTTGGCCATGGTCGACGGCTGGCAGCGGGGTTTCGCAGGGCGCCTGACGGCGCAGCACGAATATCTCCGGCAGGTGCCGAGCATCACCGACATCCCTGAAGCATTGCGCTCCTTCTCGTCCAGAATTCTCGATTACCAACCACATTCGTGGATCACCCACATCTCGGGCCACCCACCCGGTGCATTGCTGACCTTTGTGTGGCTGGATCGCATCGGACTGGGCGGCGGCGCCTGGGCCGGCCTCTGGTGCCTGCTGATCGGGTCCAGTGCCGCGGCAGCCATCGTCGTGACGCTGCGCGTCCTGTCCGGCGAGGCGACGGCCCGAGCCGCCGCACCCTTCGTTGCAGTCGCCCCGACCGCCATCTGGATTGCCGTGTCCGCCGACGGTTACTACGCCGGTGTCGCCGCCTGGGGAATCGCTCTACTGGGGCTCGCGACGCGTAACCGACACCCGACCCTCACCGGCGCCGGCGCGGGCCTGCTGCTGGGCTGGGGCATCTTCCTAAACTACGGCCTCGGCCTCATGGCGATACCGGCCGTCGCGGTGCTGATCACGGCGCCGGACCTCCGCACAGCGGTCCGGGTACTCGCGCCTGCGGTGGTGGCGGCGCTGGCCGTGGTCGGCGCCTTCGCCGCGACGGGTTTCTGGTGGTTCGACGGTTATACCTTGGTACAGCAACGGTATTGGCAGGGCATCGCCATGAACCGCCCATTCCAGTACTGGTCGTGGGGGAACCTGGCTTCTGCGGTATGCGCGATCGGCCTGGGCAGCGTCGCCGGATTGAGCCTGGCATTCGACCGCGCCGCGCTCCGCCGCCGAAGCGGCATCCACCTACTGACGCTCGCCGCGCTGTTGGCGATCATATGTGCCGACCTGAGCATGCTGAGCAAGGCTGAGACCGAACGGATCTGGCTGCCGTTCACGGTCTGGCTGACCGCCGCCGGCGCGCTACTGCCGGCGCCGTCACGGCGCTGGTGGCTGGCCGCCAACGTCATCGGCGCGCTGGCCCTCAACCACCTGATTCTGACGAACTGGTAACAGCCGTCTGGCCACCAGATAGCCGGGCACACACACCCACACCACGGCCAGCGAAATCCACAGTCCGGCATGGTAATCACGATCCAGTGCGGTCATGTTGTCCAGATGCATGCCCGGCTTGTCGAAGACCGGGATCGCAAGCAGGCCAAGCACCACGGAACACAAAGCGGCCACCGCGACCGGCGCCTGCCAACTCACCGGAAGTATCCGGCTTGCCGCGAAGCCCAGTGCCACACACAGCGGGGCGAACACCACGTCGTGCACGGCGACCGCGACCAACGCCCACACCGCCATGCGCATCATGATCACCGGCGGATTCTCGAACACCAGGGTCGCGCCGTACCCGGCCAGCGCCAGCCCTGAGAGCATCAGCAGCACCCGAGTGGCCCTCATTGCATCACCTCGATTCGGGACAGCCATTTCGTTTGCAACACACCGGGTCTCGACGGCGCGATGAGTCGGCATGGGTATCCGTGGTCCGGATGCAGCGTTTCCCCATTGAGCTTGAGCGCCACCAACGTCTGACCATCCCGGGCATGCCGCGCAGGCAGCACGGTGCGCGAATAGGGGCCGGGGGGCTCCAGCGAAACCATCCGCACGTCGGCCTGCGGCGACCCACCCACCATGGCGATCAGATCCGCGAGCACGACGCCGGTCCACTCGGCGTCGGCGCTCCAGCCTTCGACGCAGGCGATCGGCAGGTGGAATGTCCGCTGCGGCATGGCATTCAATTCCGCCACCGAGAACGCTCGACTGCGGGCGCCGTTGACGATGGTGAGCCGATAGGCCGGCGACGCCGCAGCCTGCAGCACGCCGGCCGCGATCGCGGTGCGGTTCACCGGAATACCTTGCGGCCCTTTACCGGAGCGTGGCGACAGCAACGACAGCTCGCGCAACCATCCGACACTCTGCCCGGCAGTGGCCAATGTCGCGACTGCGACGGCCACCCCGGTACCCCACAACACGCTGCGCCGCGTCGGCCCAACCGCACCGCCGGTCGCGACATCGCCGAGCGGTTCGCCAAGAACCCGCCGGATGACCGGCAGCTTCACCGCGATGTGTACCAGGACCGCGCCCGCCGCGAGGTAGGCCACCGCGTAATGCGACGTGGTGAAAAAGAATCGGAACACGTACCACTGCGCGATGTTCAGCAGCCCGGTGGACAGCTCGAACAACATCGCCCCGACCAGCACCAGGATGGAGGCGCGCTCGAGTTGTTTGGCAACACCGCCAATGATGGGACGTTCAAACAGTTTGGGCCACACCGACCACAGCTTGACCACGGTCAGCGGTATCGCCGCGATACCGGAGGCGACGTGCGTGCCCTGCGTCAGCCGGTACAGCCAGACCGGATGCGCGGGCCAGTAGAACCACGGTTGCGGATGCTGAATGAGGTGGCTGATCAACCCGGTGACGAAACACAGCGTGACCGCGATGCCGAGCATCATCCCGACCCGCGCGGTGACGGCGGTGCTGCGCAATGTCGTGCCGCTCATTGCAACGCCAGACTCGCGAGCATCCGGTTTCCGACCGGATGCATATCGACGACCTTCAGGCCGGCGTCGCCGGCGATCCTGGGCGCACTGTCGACCCCGACCGTCGCCCACCGAAACCACGGCCCAACCGTCCGCGCCGATTCCAGTCGCACCCATCGAGTGATCACTCCAGTTGGGGCCGAGTCGAATTCGGCGATGCACAGGCCTCCGCGCCGCAGCAGATCAGCAGCTCGGCGCAGCACGCGCGTCGGGTCACCGCCCAGCCCGACGTTTCCGTCCGCCAGCAGCACGGTCTGCCAGCGGCCCATGCCGGGGAGCGGATCGAAGACATCGCGGCGCAACGCCGGAGCGCCGCTGCGCCGGGCAAGTTCGACGGCGGTCGCGGACTGGTCGACGCCCAGCGCCGGCACGCCGCGCCGGATCAGATCGGCCACCAGCCGACCTGGTCCGCACCCGAGGTCGATGGTCGGCCCGTCGCACAATGCCAGAACTGCCCGATCGAACCTCCGATCCGCCCGCCGACCACCCAGCCAGTTGTGCACGGGCAGACGTTGCCGACTGCCGTCGTCCTGGCGGACCCAGCACCGCTCCCCTGCCAGAGCGCGCTCATACAGGTTTCCGAACACGTCACACCCCGATCGCAGCAGCCAGGTTGCGGAACCGACTGCCCTGTGGACAGCACGCGCGCACGGCGGCGATGTCGCCCATGACGTCGACATCGCGCAGTTCGGCCACGAAATCCACGGCCAGGCCGGCGTTCGCCAAAGCGTGCTGTGTCCGGGCCGCGGTATCGGATTGCGACATCGGAACCGTACGCAGACTGTCGGCACCTACTCCGTTGTGCAGGCCCAGCAGCCACCAGCCACCGTCGCTGGCCGGCCCCAGCACCGAATCGGCGCGAAGCAATCGAAGTGCGCACGCCGTCAGCAGCGCAGCAGTAACCTGCGGAGTGTCCATGCCGATCTGAAGCACCGGGTATCCGAGACACGCCGCATCGTGGTGCGCGTTGGCCAGGCGCTCGCCAAAATCGTTGCCACGCTGCGGAACAACGGTGAAATCTGCCAGCCGGTCCCGGATCACGGCGGCGCATCGCGCCGCGGCAAGATCTCCGGTCAACGCCACCACGCGCGCGGCGACCGGCGCCTCGGCCACCGCGTCCAGGGTGTCCAGCAGCGCGGCAGCAGCGAGATCAGCGGCTGCCTCCGCACCCAACGTGCGGGCCAACCGGGTCTTGGCCAGACCGGGTACCGGAGCCTTGGCCACCACCAGCACAGTCACGGGAACAGTCATGAAATCACCCGCCAGAAGTCGAGTGCGGCAAAGAAACTGCCCCGCAGCGAACCGCTCACCTTCGATTCGCCGCCCGTGCGCGGACCGTAGCTGACATCGGTTTCCACCACCCGCCAGCCCGCCTGCCCCGCGCGCACCAACAGTTCCAGCGGATAGCCGAATCGACGATCCGCGATACCGAGACCCAGCAGCGCCTCGCGCCGGGCCACCCGTATGGGCGCGATGTCGTGCACCGGCAGTCCGTATCGGGTCCGTAACCGCCAACACACCACGGCGGTGCCCAGGCGGGCATGCCAGTGCCAACGCAGCCCGGGAACCGCGCGGCGCCGCCCGATGGCCAGGTCGGCTCCACGGTCGAGCATCGCAACCAGATACGGCAACGCCCGCGGGTCCAGCGACCCGTCGGCGTCGAGCACCGCAACCGTCGACGTCTGCGCCGCCAGCACGCCGGCATGAACCGCCGCACCGTATCCGGGCTCCAGTTCGGTGATCACGTCGGCGCCGTGGGCCCGCGCCACGGTCGCCGTCCCGTCGGTGCTGTTGTTGTCGACCACCAGAGCCCGGTATCCGTCTGGGAGGACGGCCAGAATCGCGGGCAGCGACTCGGCCTCGTTCAGACACGGCAGGATCACCGTGATCGCACTGCTGGACATGACCCGACCGTAAGGCGGCGGTGCGCCGTCGCCAAGTGCCAAATGATGACGAAACTGTGACATAGGTGCTGGTAGAGACCATGACCGGAGCTGTCGGCGGGCTAGGCTGTCGGGTGTGACGACGGTACTGATCGCAGATGACGACCCCGTCGTGCGTGACGTGGTGCGCCGGTATCTGGAGCGCGATGGACACGATGTGTCGATCGCGCGTGACGGCAATGAAGCGCTGGCGCTGTTGAAGACCGAGCGCATCGACATGGCGGTGCTGGACGTCATGATGCCCGGACCCGACGGGCTGACGTTGTGCCGCAGCATGCGCCGCGGCGACGGCTACGGACTGCCGGTGATGCTGTTGACCGCGCTCGGCGAGGAGGACGACCGGATCGCCGGCTTGGAGGCCGGCGCCGACGACTACCTCACCAAACCATTCAGTCCCCGCGAGCTCGCCTTGCGTGTGCGTTCGGTGCTACGGCGGGTGCCCGCTCGAGATCTGGCTGGGCCCTTGGAGATCACGAACGGTGCGCTGCAGGTGTCGACTTCCGCGCATTCGGTGACCATCGACGGCGTCGCGGTGAGCCTGACCAACCGTGAATTTGACCTGTTGGTGTTCCTACTCACCCATCCCGGCACTGTGTACTCCCGCGACCAGCTTTTGAAACTGGTGTGGCAGTGGGATTTTGGCGATCAGTCGACGGTGACGGTGCATATCAAGCGGCTGCGCGCGAAACTTGGTGATGCCCACCGGATTCAGACGGTATGGGGGCGCGGCTATCTGTGGGGAGACGACGACCATGCCGGCAACTGACCTGTGGGAGATCATCGGTTGGGCACTGGCCTGTTCGGTTCCCGTCGTGGTAGCCGGCGGCGTGTTGATCCACCTGGCTCGCTCCTGGTCGCTGGCGGTCAGCATGGTTGCCCTGGTACTGATTCCGACCCTTGCGACCTTCACCGGCGTGCTCGGCGCCAGTGGCTTCATGATCACCGAGACTTTCGAGCGGATCGCAGTGGTGCTGGTGATCGTCGCCGTGGTGACCATTCCCGCGGCAGTGATGCTGGCCCGCTACCAAGCGCGAAGGACGGTGTGGGAACAGGAGATTCGGGCGTCCGAACGCGCTGCAGAGCAATCCCGGCGTCGGCTGGTTGCGTTTGTCAGCCACGACTTGCGCACCCCGCTGGCCGGCATTCGCGCGGTGTCGGAAGCGATCTCCGACGGCCTCGTGGACAGTGCCGAGGTACGCGCCCACGCCAAACACATTGAGCAGGAATCGATTCGATTGTCCGAGATGGTCGACGACCTGTTCGAGATGTCGAAGATCAATGCCGGTGCAGTGCAGCCGGCCCACGATACCGTCGCGCTCGATGAGGTGGTCGATGACGTGCTGGCTGCGCACCGAATCGCCGCAGAGCGAGCCGGAGTGCAGCTGGCCGCTCAGCTGCCGGAGTATCCCGTCCGCGTGACGGGGAGTGACCGAGCCCTCGTACGGGTGCTGTCCAATTTGGTCGCCAACGCCATCGCCCATACCCCGGAAGGGGGCCGCGTCGAGCTGACGCTGGGCCGCGATGCCGACGGCGCCTGGGCCCGCGTCGACGACACGGGAGTAGGCATCGACGAGGCTGATCTGGCCAGGGTGTTCGACGTCGCCTACCGGGGGTCCAACGGCCGCGTGCCGCGCGCCGATTCGTCGCTGCCGAGTGGGTCCGGTTTGGGACTGGCGATCGCAGCGGGTCTGGTGCAGGCCCACCGCGGCACGTTGTCGGCTCACAACCTCGAAACGGGCGCACGCTTCGAGGTTCGGCTTCCGCTCGCCGACAGCACATAGACACTTCACCCACAGGTGTGAACAGATTGTGTAATCTGTTCACACCTGTGGTCCGGGCCCGGGGACAGGTTTCGATCACGCCAGGAGAAACCAGTGAGCACACAGCGCAACGCCGTCATCGTCGGTGGGGCATCCGGTATCGGCTGGGCCACCGCTCAGGGCCTGGCCGCGCAGGGCTACCGCGTCACCATCGCCGACCGGAACGCCGAGCTGGCCGAGGCCCGCGCCGCCGAACTCGGCGCACCGCACACCGCCGTCGCCGTCGAGGTCACCGACGAAGCGTCCGTCGCTGCCGTCTTCGAGCAGACCGGGGAGTTGGACGCCGTCGTCAGCTGCGCCGGGTTCTCGACCTTCGGGCTCATCGTCGACATGCCGGTCGAGGACTTCCGCGCCGTCGTCGACTGCTGCCTGACGGGGTCGTTCATCGTCACCAAATACGCCGGCCAGAAGTTGCGTGAGGGTGGGTCGCTGGTGTGCATCTCGTCGCTCAACGGCCGCCAGCCCGCCATCGGCATGAGCGCCTACAGCGCCGCCAAGGCCGGCCTGTCGATGCTGACCGAGGTGGCCGCATTGGAGTTGGGCCCCAAGGGCATTCGCGTCAACGCCGTCGCCCCCGGTTTCGTGACCACTCCTCTGACCGAAGGCGCCGCGATGATCCCCGGCGTCGTCGACGAGTACGTCGAGAACACCGCGCTGGGCCGCGCCGGCACCCCCGAGGACATCGCGAACGCCGTGCTGTTCCTGTGCTCGGAGCAGTCGTCATGGATGACGGGCGAGGTTCTCGACCTCAACGGCGGCGCGCATCTCAAACGCTACCCCGACATCATGAGCCACCTCCTCAAGCTCGCGTCGGGGTAGCAACCGGCGGCAAATCCGTCAGAATCACCGTCATGGACACCGAATTCACGGTCACCCAGAAACGGGCCCTCGCCGTCGCGACGGTCCTGGCGGTCGGATTCGGCGCGTACTTCCTGCGCGGGCAGTTCATGCTGGTCGTCGTTGCCGGGGTGGTGGCCTACCTTTTCACCCCGTTGTTCCGTCGGCTGTCGAAGCGGCTGAGCACCGGCCTGTCGGCCACCCTGACCCTGCTGGCCGCGCTGCTGGTCGTGGTTGTGCCGATCAGCGGGGCCGTCGCCATCGGCGTCGTCCAGATCACCGCCATGATCCGCAACGTGTCGCAGTGGGTGAGTCGTAACGACATGGGCGCGCTGGGCACCCGGGCGCTGCAAGCCGCCAACGACCTGCTGGCACAAATCCCCTACCTGCACCACGTGACCCTGACGCCCGAGTCGGTCCAGAAGTGGATCATCACGTTTGCGCAGCGCGCGGGCGAGTGGGGCCTGAACGTGCTGCAGACCGCCGCGGGCGGACTTTTCGGCGCGCTCGCCGGTGCCGTCATCTTCATCTATGTGTTCATCTCGCTGCTGGTCAACGGCGATGACGTGGTCCTACTGATCCGGCGGCTCAACCCACTCGGCGAGGACGTCACCGACCTGTACCTGGCCAAGATGGGCGCCATGGTGCGCGGCACGGTACTCGGCCAGTTCGTCATCGCACTGGCGCAGGGTGTGTCCGGCGCGATCTCGATCTACATCGCCGGCTTCCACGACGGCTTCTTCATCTTTGCGATCCTGCTGAGCGCCCTGTCGGTGATTCCGCTCGGTGGAGGCATCGTCAGCATCCCGTTCGGCATCGGCATGGCACTGTTCGGCAACATCGGCGGCGGCCTGTTCGTGATCCTGTTCCACATCCTGGTGGTCACCAACATCGACAACGTGCTCCGGCCGATCCTGGTCCCCAAGGCGGCGCGGTTGGACTCCGCGCTGATGCTGCTGTCGGTGTTCTCCGGCATCGCGATGTTCGGTTTCCTGGGCCTGGTGATCGGCCCGGTGCTGATGATCGTCGTCGTCACCACCATCAGCGTGTACCTCGCTGTGTACAAAGGCGTTCCGTTGAGCGAACCCGAGCCCGATGAACCCCACGCACCGGGGCGCCTCGCCCGCCTGATCGCCGTGATGCGCAGGAAGCAGCCCGCTACGGCAGTGGCTGCGCCTTCTGCGTCGCCTCTGCCAGAGTCCGATAGTCCCCCGGACTCGCCGACCCGCTGACCGCGACCTGCGCCGGCCCCGTCGGCCCGTCGAGCTTGGCGGTCCAGATCGGCTCGGTACCTTGCTGGTCCTCGCCGGCCCCCTCGTACACCACCCAGTGCACGCCACCCAGGTCCTGCGCCCCCGTCGGATACATGCCGCTGTGGATCGAGGACACCAGCTTCTCCTCGTCAGCGTTGCTCTGAGTCAGCGCGACGAACATGCCGGAGGCGGTCAGATAGCCGACCCTGGACATCAGCGCCCGCGTGGGTTGCTTGGTGACGGGATCGGTGCGGCCCGCCTCGATGGCGCCGCGCGACCCCGAATTGGCGTGCCAGCCGGACGGCAGTTGCGGGATCCGGATCGGGATGTGCAGCGCGGCGGCGTCGGCCTTGAGCGCGGCCGGGGCGTCGTACTGCGGCGCCGGGCCCTTACCCGGCCCCTGCGGCGCGAACGAACACATGCCGAGCATTCCGGCCAGCGCAACACAGGCCACCACCAGCGGGGCGATGGACCAGAACATGTCGCGGCCGTCCTGCAGCAGCCGGTCCTTCGCCGGGCGCGGCACCGGCACCGACTGCCCCTCGGCGACCGCGTTGGGCACGGCGGCGGGCCGCCCATCAGATGCGGCGACAGACTGGTCGTCGGGTTCCGGCGATTGAGACGTCACAGGGCTCAGTATCCCAACTCCCGACCGCACACCAACAAATGGCTAATGGGACAATCGGCGCATGACGCCTTCGCGCCGAGAAGCCCCAGACCGCAACCTCGCCCTCGAACTGGTCCGCGTGACCGAAGCCGGGGCCATGGCCGCCGGCCGCTGGGTCGGCCGCGGTGACAAGGAAGGCGGCGACGGTGCGGCCGTCGATGCCATGCGTGAGCTGGTCAATTCGGTCTCGATGCGCGGCGTAGTGGTCATCGGCGAGGGCGAGAAGGACCACGCCCCGATGCTCTACAACGGCGAAGAGGTCGGCAACGGCGACGGTCCGGACTGCGACTTCGCCGTCGACCCGGTCGACGGCACCACCCTGATGAGCAAGGGCATGCCCAACGCCATCTCGGTGCTCGCGGTCTCCGAGCGCGGCACCATGTTCGACCCGTCGGCCGTGTTCTACATGAACAAGATCGCCGTCGGACCGGACGCCGCCGACGTCATCGACATCACCGCACCCATCGGCGAGAACATCCGCCGCGTCGCCAAGCGCCTCAACGAGTCGGTGGCCGATGTCACGGTGTGCATCCTGGACCGGCCCCGGCACGCCCAGCTGATCAGCGAGGTTCGCGAGGCCGGTGCCCGCATCCGCCTGATCTCCGACGGCGACGTCGCCGGCGCCATCTCGGCCTGCCGCCCCGAGTCCGGCACCGACATCCTGGCCGGTATCGGTGGCACGCCCGAAGGCATCATCGCCGCGGCCGCCATCCGCTGCATGGGCGGCGCCATCCAGGCCGTCCTCGCGCCGACCGACGACGCCGAGCGGCAGCGGGCCCTGGACCGTGGCTACGACCTGGAGCGCGTGCTGACCACCGAAGACCTGGTCGCCGGCGACAACGTCTTCTTCTGCGCCACGGGCGTCACCGATGGTGACCTGCTCAACGGTGTGCGGTACTTCGCCGGCGGTTGCACCACGCAGTCGATCGTGATGCGCTCGAAGTCCGGCACCGTCCGGATGATCGAGGCCTACCACCGGCTGTCCAAGCTCAACGAATACTCCGCGGTGGACTTCACCGGGGATATTTC
Organism: Mycobacterium sp. SMC-16; assembly: GCF_046250085.1. Lineage (NCBI taxonomy): Bacteria > Bacillati > Actinomycetota > Actinomycetes > Mycobacteriales > Mycobacteriaceae > Mycobacterium > Mycobacterium sp. SMC-16. The sequence goes on along the minus strand of NZ_CP176427.1, from coordinate 1,100,679 downwards.
CGCCGCACACCCCCTGCCGTAATTCGTTTCACCTCAACCAAAGGGAGCACATGTCCGACAACGATGTCGAGTACCGGATCGAGCACGACACCATGGGCGAGGTCCGGGTTCCGGTCAACGCCCTGTGGCGCGCGCAGACACAACGCGCCGTGGAGAACTTCCCCATCTCGTTCCGCGGCCTGGAGCGCACCCAGATCCGCGCGCTGGGTCTGCTGAAGGGCGCCTGCGCACAGGTCAACAAGGACCTGGGCCTGCTGGACCCCGACAAGGCCGACGCCATAATCGCCGCCGCCGGTGAGATCGCCGACGGTCTGCACGATGACCAGTTCCCCATCGACGTGTTCCAGACCGGCTCGGGCACCAGCTCGAACATGAACGCCAACGAGGTCATCGCCTCCATCGCGGCGCGCAACGGCGTCGAGGTCCACCCCAACGACCACGTCAACATGTCGCAGAGCTCCAACGACACCTTCCCCACCGCCACACACATCGCGGCAACGGAAGCCGCTGTGCGCCACCTGATTCCGGCCCTCGAGGTGCTGCACGAGTCGCTGGCCAACAAGGCCCGCGCGTGGCGCACCGTCGTCAAGTCCGGCCGTACTCACCTCATGGACGCGGTGCCCGTCACCCTGGGCCAGGAGTTCGGCGGCTACGCCCGCCAGATCGAGGCCGGCATCGAACGCGTCAAGGCGACATTGCCCCGCCTGGGTGAGCTGGCCATCGGCGGCACCGCCGTCGGCACCGGCCTGAACGCCCCTGACGGCTTCGGCTCCAAGGTCGTCGACGTGCTGGTGAACCAGACCGGCATCGCCGAACTGCGTACCGCCGCAGACTCTTTCGAAGCCCAGGCCGCCCGCGACGGACTCGTCGAGGCGTCCGGCGCGCTCAAGACCATCGCGGTGTCGCTGACCAAGATCGCCAACGACGTGCGCTGGATGGGCTCGGGCCCGCTGACCGGCCTCGGCGAAATCCAGCTGCCGGACCTGCAGCCGGGTAGCTCGATCATGCCGGGCAAGGTGAATCCTGTTCTGCCCGAAGCGGTTACCCAGGTGGCCGCGCAGGTCATCGGCAACGACGCGGCCGTCACCGTCGGCGGTCTGTCGGGCGCCTTCGAGCTGAACGTCTACATCCCGATGATGGCCCGCAACGTGCTGGAGTCCTTCACGCTGCTGTCCAACGTCTCGCGACTGTTCGCGTCCAAGTGCATCGACGGCCTCGTCGCCAACGAGGATCACCTGCGCACGCTGGCGGAGTCGTCGCCGTCGATCGTGACGCCGCTGAACTCGGCCATCGGCTACGAGGAGGCCGCCAAGGTCGCCAAGGAAGCCCTCAAGGAGAAGAAGACCATCCGGCAGACGGTCATCGACCGCGGCCTGATCGGCGAGAACCTCTCCCTGGCCGAGCTGGACAAGCGTCTCGACGTGCTGGCCATGGCGAAGGTCAAGGACGGCGAGTAGTTTTCTGCGCTGAGCCGCGAAGCCCCCAGAATCCCTGGATTCTGGGGGCTTCGTGTTTCGCCGGAATTCACGTCCAGGGTGCGTACAGATCGTCAGATCCGCGGGCGGGAGGCGCTGGCGGCACAGTCGCGAGGCTCCGCCCGCTGGGCACTCGACAAGCAAATGCCCTGTGCCCGTTGACTTTGCGGTTATGCAGACAAAGTTCGAGTAGCGCGGATCCTGAGCGCACGATCAACGCGAGGCCGACATTGATTCCGCGGCTACGGCGCAAAATCCCGAGTGGACATGACCGTGAGCGCAGGATCAATGGGACAGAACAGCCCGCTCGGCAGCCGCCAGCTCACATCGCAGGTGAAGCGAATGTGAACAGCTCCTTACTGGACAGATACTGCCGGGAAACGGGATTCGACCCGTGCGTTTGCAATTGTGTTGCAATGACGGCCGAGCTCACCGATTCGCACCGAGGTGCCCGGCTGGATGCCGTCCCGTGCATGACGCACGGCCGCTTCCACATGCCGCACACGCACACCGGCGAGCGGCTGCCCAAACCCCAGGCCGAGGTCCTCAAACTCGTGACGACAGCACCGGGTCAACGGAATGCCGATGTCCTGCAGGCCAAGTTGTTCATCGAACTGCTCGAGGACGAACTGGCCGAGTTGCACCTGCAACTGGCGGTGACGGAGCGCCGGGCGGCCAAGCAGGGCGCCGACAAGCATCTCGAGGTACTACGCGGGCGCATCGCCGATCTCCTGGCGATGGTCGACGCGATCGTCGACCGCTTCCCCACCGCGTAGCTCCGCCGCGAGTCAGCTCGTCAGATCGTGGCTCAGCAGATGCGTTGGCGCCCGAGTCGGGCGGAAAAAGTCCGTGAGTTCAATCGCGATGACCAACCACCGGTGGTGATTGAACCCAGGGACGTCCAGCGGCCGGAAAAGGTACCTGACTTCAGTCAGGGCAGCCACGCCCCACCACGATTGAAGCCACGTACATCTGATGCTCGAGGCACCCACGAATATGTCGCGGCCACTCAAAACGTTTCGGGTTGTCGATGCGAGCGCGTACCTGAAACCGCCCCGGCGTGACTACTGACCGTTGTTCGAGCCGCCGGAATTGGCACCCGGGATGTCGGTGATCGGGATGTTCGGCATCGGCGGCGGCGACGGGGTGTTGGGCAGCGTCGGAATCTCGGCCGGCGGGATGTCGGTCAGATCGTTGACCGGCGGGCCGTTCTCCCGGCTGCCGTAGCTGGTGCCCGGCTCGCGATGGCCGATCATGTGGCTGACCGTCACCAGGTGATAGCCGTTGGCCTTGAGCACCGGGATGAACTGCTGCACCAGGTCGACCGTCGACGAGTAGGTGTCGTGGAACAGGACCACCGAATTCGGCTTGATCTGCGTCATCAGCATGTAGCGGGTGGCCGCGGTGTTGGAGTCGTTGGCCCAGTCGAACGGGATGACGTCCCAGTTGATGTCGGCCAGGCCCTGCTTCTTGGCCTCGGCGAGCACCTGGTCATTGATCAGGCCGCCGGCGGTGCGCACCAGCTTCGGCCGCTGCCCGGTGGCCTTCTCGATGGCGTCGCCGGCCTTGCTGAACTGGCCCGCGATGAACTCCGGCGGGATGGTCGTCATGTTGGGGTGTTCCCAGGTGTGCTGACCGAGCTCCATGCCGGCCTCGACGACGCGCTTGGCGCCGTCGGGGTTGGCGGCGACCTTGTTGCCGATCTCGAAGAACGTCGCCTTGGCGTCGTTGTCCTGCAGGATTTTCAGCAGCCGGTCGGTGTACGGGCTGGGACCGTCGTCGAACGTGAGCGCGACGCACTTGTACTTGCTGCAGTCGACTTCGTCGGCCTTGGCGACATTGCCGGTCTGACACCCGACCACGACGATCGTCACACCGGCACACACGCCGAGGACGGTTCGCCAGTAGGGCCAGGCCTTGCTCTCGCGTCGCACCCAATCACCTTACCGACGCCGCGATTTGTGCACGAAAACCCGTGTTCAGCGCGGAAAATCGTGCACAAATCGCGGTCCGGCTCAGGTCACGGCAGGGTGCCGGGGCTGATCTCCTCGAGCATCTCGGTGACCAGCGCGGCAATCGGCGAGCGTTCGCTGCGCATCAGGGTGATGTGCGCGAACAGCGGGTGGCCCTTGAGCTTCTCGATCACCGCCGCGACACCGTCGTGCCGGCCGACACGCAGGTTGTCGCGCTGGGCGACATCGTGCGTGAGCACCACGCGGGAACCGGAGCCGAGGCGCGAGAGCACCGTCAGCAGCACGTTGCGTTCCAGCGACTGGGCCTCGTCGACGATGACGAACGAGTCGTGCAGCGAGCGGCCGCGAATATGCGTGAGCGGCAACACTTCCAGCATTCCGCGGGACAGCACCTCTTCCAGCACGGCCGGGCTGGCCAGGCCTTCGAGGGTGTCGAAGACGGCCTGCGCCCACGGGCCCATCTTCTCGCTCTCGCTGCCCGGCAGGTAGCCGAGGTCTTGTCCGCCAACGGCATACAGCGGCCGGAACACGACGACCTTGCGCTGGGTGCGGCGCTCGAGCACCGCTTCCAGGCCGGCGCACAGCGCCAGCGCCGACTTGCCGGTACCGGCTTTGCCACCGAGAGAGACGATGCCGACGGACTCGTCGAGCAGCAGATCGAGGGCGACGCGTTGTTCGGCTGACCTTCCCCGGAGGCCGAACACTTCGCGATCACCACGAACTACCTGCACGCGCTTCTCGGCGTTGACCCGCCCGAGCGCGTGCGATGTGCCACCGAGCAGCCGGATGCCGGTGTGGCACGGCAGATCCCGCGCTTCCAGCAGGTCGACCTCGCCGTCGGCGAACAGTGTGTCGATGTCTTCCGGGGCGGCGTCCATCTCGGTCATGCCGGTCCAGCCCGACGTGACGACGTCCTGCGCGTGGTACTCGTCGGCAGTCAGGCCCACCGCGCCGGCCTTGACACGCAGCGGAATGTCCTTGCTGACCAAGGTGACTCGCTTGCCCTCGGCGGCGAGGTTGGCGGCGCACGCGAGGATCCGGTGGTCGTTGGTGTCGGTGCGGAAGCCCGAGGGCAGCACCGACTGGTCGACGTGGTTCAGCTCAACCTGCAGCGAACCACCTTGCGTCCCAACAGGAATCGGCTGATCCAGTCGACCGTGTTCCAATCGCAAGTCATCGAACATGCGCAGGGCCTGCCGGGCGAACCAGCCCAGTTCGTGATGGTGGCGTTTACCCTCCAGCTCGCTGATGACCACCAGGGGGACAACCACTTCGTGCTCAGCGAAGCGCGTGCATGCCCAGGGATCGGACAGCAACACGGAGGTATCGAGCACGTAGGTACGGACCTGCGAATCAGACACGTGGCGCTCCTCGGCCCGTGCGGCCCCACACGAGTACTTCGGTGGACGCAGCGGTACCTGGACCGGGGCCGGTCCCAATCTCTAATCGGGTACCGCCCGGATAGCAGAGCAATTCGCTAGCCATCACCGGCGACGCTACCCCCGGCAACGGCCGCGCGCTCACTGGCGCGCCGTGACTCTTTTGTGACGTCTAGATGAACTGAGCGAGCGACGGTTCGTCGCTCAGCCCCCACGCCTTGATGCGGTCGGAGATGACGGTGCGCAGCGCCGTGGCGTCGAAGATGCCGGCGTCAGCAACGACCTGGACCTTGTCCTGGTAGGCGTCGATGTCCGCACCGATGACCTCGAGGCCGGCGGCCCGGGCCGCGATGGCGGCGATGGTCTCGTCGCGGTGCGTCTCCAGCAGGTGCGTGACGAGGTTGGCAAAGAACTCCTCGTGACGTTCTTCGTCGCGGGCTATGCGGCCGGCCATGGCGGCAAGCACGGGTTCCTCGATCTGGGCCTGCAGGTTGCGGGTGAAGACGGCGTGCGCACGCTCGAAGAACGCCATGAAGACCAGCGTCTCGATCTGGCTGTACTTGTCGGCGCGGTAGCCCTTCATGACGTGCTCGACGCGCACGTCCTCGTTGGCGGTCGGGTCGATCTGACGGGTGACGACCAGGTAGTTGCGCAGCGCGATGGCGTGCAGGTGCTCTTCGGCGGTCCAGCGACCCAGCCAGCGGCCCCACTTGTCCTCGAGGATGAAGTGCTCGACCAGTTCGCGGTGGTAGCCCGCGAGGTTGTCCTTGGTGATGAGCAGGATTTCCAGCGCATCGGTGACCGGCTTGGGCAGCGTGACGCTGGAGGCATCCCAGTCGGTGCCGCCGAGGAAGGCGAAGTTTTCACCCTGCTCGAACGGCACGTAGTCGTGGGCGTACCAGGCTTCCTCAGTCGCGAGGTGCCGGGACAGCTCGGTGTCCACCACGGGCTCGAGCTCGAGGGTCAGTGCGTTGGCAACCGGTTTCTCAGCCATGAAAGTAACTGTAACCCGAGTTCACATGTTTTTGAAATCTGCCCCGCCGGATACACAAGGGACCCACGACCAAAGTCTCTTGCTTCGAGGTCATAGGTCCCAGGTGCAGGCGTCAGATGCTCAGAGCGTCAGACCCGGGTACAGCGGGTTGGCGTCCAGCATCTCGGCCGAGGCCGCGCGGACGCGGTCGGCGGTGCCGTCGGCCAGCGTGTACTTCGCCTTCGACGGGCCGTTGGGGCCGGCGTCGGCGGAAGCGTTCTCGAGCACATCGACCACCAGCTCGGCGACCTTGTCGAACTCGTCGGCGCCGAAGCCGCGCGTGGTGAGCGCCGGGGTGCCGAAGCGGATACCGCTGGTGTACCAGGCGCCGTTCGGGTCGTTCGGGATGGCGTTGCGGTTGGTGACGACGCCGGCGTCCAGCAGTGCCGACTCGGCCTGCCGGCCGGTCAGACCGAACGACTGCACGTCCAGCAGCACCAGGTGGTTGTCGGTGCCGCCGGTGACCAGCGTCGCGCCGCGCTTGAGGAAGCCCTCGGCCAGCGCCTTGGCGTTGTCGGCGACGTTCTGGGCGTAGGTCCGGAACTCGGGCTGCCGGGCCTCGGCGAGCGCGACGGCCTTGGCGGCCATCACGTGCGACAGCGGGCCGCCGAGCACCATCGGACAACCCTTGTCGACGGCCGGGGCGTATTCCTCGGTCGCCAGGACCAGGCCACCGCGCGGGCCGCGCAGCGACTTGTGGGTCGTCGTGGTGGTGACGTGGGCGTGCGGCACCGGGTCCTCGTCGCCGGTGAACACCTTGCCGGCCACCAGGCCCGCGAAGTGGGCCATGTCGACCATCAGGGTGGCGCCGACCTCGTCGGCGATCTCGCGCATCTTGGCGAAGTTCACCCGGCGTGGGTAGGCCGAGTAGCCGGCGACGAGCACCAGCGGCTTGAACTCCCGGGCGGCGGCGGCGACGGCGTCGTAGTCGATGAGGCCGGTCTGCGCGTCGGTGCCGTAGCTGCGCTGGTGGAACATCTTGCCCGAGATGTTGGGGCGGAAGCCGTGCGTGAGGTGGCCGCCGGTGTCCAGCGACATACCCAGCAGACGCTGGTTGCCCAGCTTGTTGCGCAGCTTCTCCCAGTCCGCTTCGGACAGGTCGTTGACGTGCTTGGCGCCGAGCTCGGCCAGGCCGGGAGCCTCGATGCGGGTGGCCAGGATTGCCCAGAAGGCGACCAGGTTGGCATCGATGCCCGAGTGCGGCTGCGCGTAGGCGTACGGGGCGCCGAACAGCTCGCGGGCATGCTCGGCGGCCAGGGCCTCGACGGTGTCGACGTTCTGGCAGGCGGCGTAGAACCGGTGCCCGACGGTGCCCTCGGCGTACTTGTCGGAGAACCAGGTGCCCATGGTCAGCAGCACGGCCGGCGATGCGTAGTTCTCGCTGGCGATCAGCTTCAGCGAACTGCGTTGATCCTCAAGCTCTTTGCGGGTGGCCGCGGCGACCCGGGGCTCGACCTGCTCGATGACCCGCAGCGCCGCCTGGTAGGCCTCGCTGGCGGTGGCGGCGTACTCGGCACCCAGGCCGGCGTTGGACACGGAAGCGTCAGAGGTCATGCCCCCAGACTAATCCGCTGGTCGCATCGCTCCCGCCCCAGGGTGATGCCTAGCCGGGGTGCGGAAACGGCGGCTGGGCGGGCGCACGGCTACCGCTGAGCTTGGCGAACAGCACACACCACGCGACGGGCCCGGCGATGACGCAGGCCGACCACAGCGCCAGGCTCACGGTTTCCGACCAAGACGGCTCGCCGAGCAGTTTCATCAGGATCGACGACGTGGTGCCGCTGTCGCCGCCGTCGGCGCAGAACACGCCGAAGCCGAACATCGCCGACCACACGGTCACCTGCGCGCGGGTCTGGGCAGGGGTCAGCTCCCGCCCGGGCAGCTGCCGGATCATCCTGGTCGTCATCGTCAGACAGATCAGCAGCGCCGGCGAGACGAGGACGACGAACACCGTCATCCAGCCCAGCGGCGCCAACACGCCCCGCCCGATCGCCATCCACACCACCAACAAGACGTTGAGCGGCATGGCCTTTCCGGCGCTGTCGCGCCGCAGGGTCGCCACCGGCGGCTAACTCCGCAGTGACGACGGGATCAGCGGCTCGTCGAGCAGGCGGCCGAACCGCGTGGTGAGGCTGACGTCGGCGGGCCGGGCGTCGAGCCAGCCCCGCAGCAACCGGTACCCCTCGACGTAGGTCGACGTGTACGCGCGCCACAGCGGCGACGACAGGAACCGCATGGACTGCCGGGCCCGCTCCGGGCTGGTCAGCAGCCAGCGCTGCAGGAAGGCGACGACGTCGTCGGTGTCGCGGTGTTCGTCGTGCAGCATCAGTGCGGCGTCCTGGCGGACGTCGGCCAGCGCGGCGCTCGCCGTCGAGATCGCTTCGGCGCGTTCGCCGTCGAAGCGCAGGCCCAAGTCGGCGTAAATTTCCGAGGCCCACGCCCCCCAATCCGGACCGATGGCGGCGTACAGCGCCAGGTCCGCCAGCCCCTCGGCCATCAGGCACTGCGGCGTGTTGACCAGGAAGATCGTCTGCTCGGCCTGGCCGCCCAACTCGACGAGGCCGGCTTCTTTGCGGCAGTGCTCGGTGTGGTGGCCCGGGTACGACTCGTGCGCCACCAGCCGCGGCAGGTTCGACATCTGCTGCTTGAGGTCGGCGTTGACCGCGACCGTGGACCGGTAGTTGCCCTCGTAGTAGTTGAAGCCCGACCACGGCTTGTCGGTGACGATCTCGTAGTTGATGGTCTCGGCGTCCGGCAGCGGGAAGTCGGCGCGGACCCGGTCGCGCAGCGCGGACGAGAACGCGTGGATGCACTCCTCGAGGCGCTCGGGCGGAATCTCCTCACCGGAGCGGTGGGCCTGCATGCGCTCGACCAGCGGGCCGCTGCCGCCGAGCGCCTCGTCGAGCAGGCGATGCGCCTCGCGGTACTTGTCCTCGTCACCCTTGGTGATGTCGACATCGAAGTAGTCGCGGACCTCGTCGACGAAGCCGACGTCCTCCCCCGCGAACTTGCGCCCCGCGCAGTCCAGGGCCCGCAGATGTGCCTTCAGGTAATCCGCACGCTGCGCGTCCAACCCGGAGCCGTCGACCTCGCCGTGCAACCGGCGGGCCTGCCGGGCCAGCGTCGCGGGGTCCGGCGCGGGTTCGTCGGCGACCTGCTTGCGCAGTGCCGGCTCGCCCGTGAACGAGTCGACGTAGCCCTCCTCGATGCGGTCGAACCGCAGACCCAGCAGCAGGTATTCACGGATCAAGGCATCGGCGGCGGTGTCGGGAACCGGCATCGAGGTATGCCCAGTGCTCATACCCGCCCACGTTAGCCGGTACCCCCGCGTTCATCGCCCGGCAATGACTGCAAGACTGGGCACATGCCGCGGCCGAGCGAGCCGAGTCCCTACGTCGAGTTCGACAGGCGCCAATGGCGCGCGCTGCGTATGGCGACTCCCCTCAAACTCACAGCTCATGAGCTGCTGGGCCTGCGCGGTATGGGCGAGCAACTCGACCTGCTTGAAGTCGAAGAGGTCTACCTGCCCCTGGCCCGTCTGATCCACCTGCAGGTCGCCGCCCGGCAGCGCCTCTTCGCCGCGACCGCCGAGTTCCTCGGCGAACCGCAGCAGAACCCCGACCGTCCGGTGCCGTTCATCATCGGCGTGGCCGGCAGCGTCGCCGTCGGCAAGTCGACCACCGCGCGCGTGCTGCAGGCGCTGCTCGCCCGGTTCGGCCACCACCCGCGCGTCGACCTCGTCACCACCGACGGCTTCCTGTACCCGAACGCCGAGCTGATGCGGCGAAAGATCATGCACCGCAAGGGCTTTCCCGAGAGCTACGACCGCCGCGCGCTGATGCGGTTCGTCACCGCGGTCAAGTCGGGCGCCGACCAGGCGTCGGCCCCGGTGTACTCGCACCTGATCTACGACATCGTGCCCGGCGAGAAGGTCGTCGTCCGGCACCCCGACATCCTGATCATCGAGGGCCTCAACGTCCTACAGACCGGGCCGGCGCTGATGATCTCGGACCTGTTCGACTTCTCGGTGTACGTCGACGCCCGCATCGAGGACATCGAGCAGTGGTACGTGTCGCGGTTCCTCGCGATGCGGGCGGGCGCCTTCGCCAACCCGCAGTCGCACTTCCACCACTACTCGACGCTGACCGACGAGCAGGCCATCTTCGCCGCCCGCGACATCTGGCAGTCCATCAACCTGCCCAACCTGATCCACAACATCCTGCCGACCCGGCCCCGCGCCACGCTCGTGCTGCGCAAAGACGCCGACCACGCCATCAACCGGCTGCGCCTCCGCAAGCTCTAGACAGGGATTTGTGCACGATTTTCCGCGGTAGGCGCGGAAAATCGTGCACAAATCCCGGGGTGATCAGGCGCGGCGGACGCCCTGGTACTGCAACTCCGCCATCGCGAGCGTGTAGACGGCGCTGACGATCATCATGGCCACGCCCGTCGTCGTCAGCGGCCAGACATCGTCGACCACGGCCAGCACCGCGGCGATGGTGAAGACGACGTTGGCGATCGCCACCGCGATACCGGGACGACGCACCGCCGCCATGGTCGAGAGTCCGTAGACGCCGACGCCGTAGACGACGAGCACGGCGGCGAGCACATAGACGGCCGGCTGCGGGATGCCCGACTCCGATGCGATGGCGCCGGCCGCGGCCGCCAGGATAACGCCGCCGGTGCCGCTGATGAGCGCGTCGGCCCGCAGTGCCAGCCGCAGCAGGCGGTCAGAGCGGACGCGGGCGGGTGCGGTGATGGTGGTCATGGAGTTTCCTTTCGTTGGTGGGGGTGGTGAAGGCCGGCGCGGGGACGTCAACTGCAACCTCTTTCAGCGACGCCCCCGCCCGGCGGGAAAGGAGTCACGCCAGACGGCGTACTCCGAGGTATTGCAGCCAGGCGCAGCCCAGGCCCACGGCCATGACCGCGAGCACCAGGACGTTGCCCGCCGCGGTCAGCGGCAGCACTCCGGAGGCCAGCACACCCAGCACCGCGACGGTGCCGATCAGATTGCCGATCAGCACGCCGGTCCCGACGCGCCGAATCCTGGGCACGGCGGCCAGGACGTAAAGAGCAAATCCCCAAACGACCAGCACCGCGCCGATGACCCATTCGGACGTCGCCGACAGCCCCGACAACCGGGACAGCGGATCGGCGGTGAACGCCATCAGCAGGCCGGTGAGCGAGCACAGCGTGCCGTCGACGCGGAGGCCGAAACGGAGCAGGGAATCGGAGCTGTCGGACAGTGGTCGGGTGTGGAGCCCTGGGTTGATTGCGGTCATGGCGGTCGCTCCTTGCGGTGCCGGTTGGGGGACACCCATGACACTGCTCGAACCGGGCTGCCCGGTCTGCACCAAACGCTGCCGATTACTGCCAGGCACTGCCAACCGCAGGTCAGCGACCCTTGCGGCCTACGTCAGCGTAGAGACCGGGGTACCGCGCAGGTCGGCGGCGATCACCCGGGCCGCCGCGTTCTGCCAGTTGTGCAGCGACCGCTGCGGCACCTCGGTGACGAACCATTGCCACGCCTGCCGGGCCACCGGGTCGAGCCCGGCCGCCGTGGCGTTCTGCGCGTAGGCCCGCACCCCGACGACGTACGGGAAGTACAGCGAGTTGTAGTGCCGCCACTGCTCGGTGGTGCCGAAGTCGCCGCCGTCGCGGGGTTTGAGCGCCGCGATGCGATCGGCCAGCAAATCCTTGAGTTCGTTGGCGCGCTCCAGCGGCTGGTCGGGTGCGCCGCGGCGGGCGAGTCTGTCATCGATGACGGGCAGCGTCGTCAACGGCGAGGCGACGAGCTTGGAGAGGTCGGCGTAGTGGCCGAGTGCGCGCCGGGTGAGGCGGACGAACGTCTCGTCATCGATGTGGTCCAGCGGGTTCGTAGCCCGCAGCGGCAGTGCAGCTTCGGTGCGACGCAGTGCGGCGCGGTCGGCCCGCAGGTCCGGCTCGCGCGCGAAGGCCAGCCGGTCCAGCAGCCCGGACAGCGGGTCGGCCAGGACGTTGATGGCGATGGCCACCGCGAGGCTGGTGAACAACAACACCATCAGCGCCAGATGCTCGCCCGTGACCGCCAGGCCGATCAGCACCTGGCCACCGAACAGCACCGACACCGCCATGCTGCCGACCAGCGAGCGGCGCATCCCCGCGCGCAGGGCCTGCCCTTCGTCGAAGGCGTCCCACCACGCCACCGCGATGCCCAGCAGCAGCACGTCGAAGGCCGCGGACGCCAGTACCAGCCAACTGGGCAACAAGCCCAGCGGAATGAGCAGGATCGCATTGCCGAGCCCGAAGAACAACGTCGCCGCCACCACCGGCGGGACGATCTTGCGCGACGACGCACCACGGCGCAGCCGTCGTACCGCCAGCACGAGCGCACCGAACGCCGACAGCGCGATGGCCCCGACCATGACCCAGTGCCCGGGCCGCAGCGGCGGGTGCACACCCCCGGAAATCCCGGCCCCGACCAGCGCGATGGCCGCCACCGTCGCCACCGCCACGAAACCCCACCGGCTCCGCGCCGAGTCCACGGGCCGGGACAGCTCGAGCAGCACGGTGAGCCAGGCGATGCCGGGCAGCACCGCCAGGTACGCCTCGATGTGACTGAGCGGGCCGGTCGGAGCGTCGCCGGCCAGCCGGATCGCGTCGACTGCGACCACCACGGCGAAGCTGCACAACCCGAACGCAGTCCACGCCAGCATGGGCTTGCGGGGATCCCGCGCGAGCAGGTACAGCCCCAGCCACCAGCTCAGGGCGAAGACCACTGCCGACAGCGCAGCCATGTCTTCAGTTTGGCACGAACGCTATTTGCCGTAGCGGCGGTTGCGCAGCGTGTAGTCACGCAGCGCGCGCAGGAAGTCCACCCGCCGGAAGGCGGGCCAGTGTGCGTCGGTGAACCACATCTCCGAATAGGCGCTCTGCCACAACAGGAATCCGCTGAGCCGCTGCTCCCCCGACGTGCGGATGACGAGGTCGGGGTCGGGCTGGCCCGAGGTGTAGAGATTCTCGGAGATGCCGTCGACGGTCACGGCCTCGATGAGTTCCTCGGCCGTCGCGCCGTTGGCGAGCTCCTTGCTCAGCAGGGTGCGCACGGCGTCGGCGATCTCCTGCCGGCCGCCGTAGCCGACGGCGACGTTGACGTGGAACGACCCGGCACCGGTGCGCGCGGCCGTCGACTCCACGGCGTCGCGCAGCCGCTTGGCCGGCTCCTCGCCGAGCAGCTCCAGGTCGCCGACGGTCCGCACGGTCCAGTGCTTGTCGGGCGCGCAGATCTCTTCGACGACGTCGGTGATGATCTCGATCAGCGGCGCCAGCTCCTGCGGGTCGCGCTGCAGGTTCTCGGTGGAGAGCAGGTAGATCGTCGCCATCTCGATACCGGCCTGCTGGCACCAGCGCAGCACCTCGGCGATCTTGGCCGCCCCCATGAGATAGCCGTAGCTGACGTCGTCGTGACCAGCCTCACGTGCCCAGCGCCGGTTCCCGTCGCACAACACCGCAATGTGGCGTGGCAGTTGCGCTTTCGAGTGCGCAAGCTCCTGACGCAGCCGCAGCTCATAGAGCCGGTACGCCGGTTCCTTGAGACGCGGGGGAATGATGTCCACGAGAAACCAGACTACTGTGGACGCCTGGGTATCCCATGGCTGTTAGTGGAGGAACGTTGTCCGCTCCGAGCGATACAGGTCCGGCCGCCACCGACCCGGCTAACGCACCGTCGAACATGACCAAGCCGTACCGCGCCGCCGCGGTGCTCCGGCAGGCGGATTCACTGCCCGACGTGGTGGTGGAAAGCGTCGTCGAATTCCTCGGCAAGCCGCGCGCCCGCGGCTGGATTCACGTCTATTCGGCGGTGGTCGCGTTCTTTGCCGGTGCCGCACTGGTTTCGGTGTCGTGGGCCATGCAGGGCACGCGCGCCGGTTTGGCGACGTTGCTCTACACCTTCACCATCGTCGCGATGTTCACCGTCAGTGGCACCTATCACCGGGTGAACTGGAAGTCGGAGAAATCGCGCACCTGGATGAAGCGCATGGATCACTCGATGATCTTCATCTTCATCGCCGGCAGTTATACGCCTTTCGCGCTGCTCGCGGTGCGCACCGACGGCTGGCTGTTGTTCTGGATCGTCTGGAGCGGGGCGCTGGCCGGCGTGGCCCTCAAGATGCTGTGGCCGACGGCGCCGCGCTGGCTCGGCGTGCCGCTGTACATCCTGTTGGGCTGGGTCGCGGCCTGGTTCATCGGGCCCATCCTGGAGGGCGCGGGCGTCACGGCGGTCGTGCTGTTGATCGTCGGCGGCGCGCTGTACTCGATCGGCGGCGTGCTCTACGCGCTCAAGTGGCCCAACCCGTGGCCGCGGACGTTCGGGCACCACGAGTTCTTCCACGCCTGCACCGCGGTGGCGGCCATCTGCCACTACATCGCGATGTGGTTCGCCGTCTTTTCCGGGTGATTTGTGCACGATTTTCCGCGCTCACCGCGGAAAATCGTGCACAAATCGCTCAGAGCTGGGTGACGTTCGCCGGGCCCCAGTACGCCTTCATCGAGGTGATCTTGGCGTCGGCGTCGAAGTTCATGGTGCTGATGATGTCGATGCGCATGGCGCTGTTGACGGTCAGGGTCCAGTAGAACGCGGCCTCGTGGCCGCAGACCCGCAGCGTGTGCAGTTCGTGGGAGTTCTTGGTGCCCGCGATGTTCGAGTAGAAGCCGTGGATCGTCTGGCGGCCGACGTGCACCTCACCGCCGACCGGGTCCTCGATGGCGGCATCGACGGCGTACAGCTCCGCGATCCCGTCGGCGTCGGCGACGTCGACGAGGTCCAGATAGCGGTTGACGTTTTCGGTGATCTGCTCAGCGCTGGGCATGCGCCGCACGCTACACGGCCGCGCCGAGGGCAGCGCCGAGATCCCCCGCCGTCGTCACCGGAAGGTCACACGCCTGGCCACGGCAGACGTACGCGGCGTCCTGGCCGTGCACGCGGCCACGTCCGTCGAGCAGCGTCGACGACCCCTCGGCACCACCGACGACGATGGCGCCACCGGGCGCGAATCTGCGTGCCGCACCGAGCAATTCCGAGTCCGGACCGGTGCAGGCCACCGCGATCTGAATGGGGCCGCGGACGGCCGCTTCCGTGACCGCCAGCCAGTGGCCACCGCCGCGTGGCGAGCGGGCCAGGATGGGGGTTGCCGACGCCAGTGTGGCGGCGGCCGCATCGAGGTACCGCTCGGGTTCGGCGGCCAGGTGCGCGAACGTCAGCAGCGCCTCGGCGACCAACGACGCACCCGACGGCGTCGCCCCGTCGACCGGGTCGGCGGGGCGCACCAGCAGGGCCTCGGCGTCATCCGCGGTGTCGAACCAGCGGCCACCGCGGTCCGGGTCGGCGAAGTGCGTCAGCGCGGTGTCGAGCAGACCGTGCGCGGCCGTCAGCCAGCTGTCATCGCCGGTCACCTGATGCAGCGTCAGCAGGCCCGTCGCGAGCGCCGCGTAGTCCTCCAGGATCCCGACGCTGTCGCCGACGACGCCGCCGAGGCTGGCCCGGCGCAGCCGGCCGTCGACCAGATGCAGATCCAGCAGCCGGCGGGCGCAACCCGTTGCGGCAGCGAGGAATTCGGGCTTGCCGAGTGCGACGGACGCCTCCGCGAGCGCCGTGATGGCGAAGCCGTTCCAGGCGGTGACGATCTTGTCGTCGCGTCCCGGCTGCGGCCGCAGCGCCCTGGCTGCCATCAACTTCGCGCGAACCTGCTCGAAGCGGGCGGCGTCGTCGGGGTCGGTCAGCAGCTGCAGCACCGAGCTGCCGTGCTCGAACGTGCCGGCCTCGGTGACTTCGAAAAGCGCAGCGGCCCAAAGCCCGTCGTCGTTGCCCAGCACCGACACCAGCTCCGCCGGCGTCCACACGTATGTCAGGCCCTCGTGCCCGGCGGTGTCGGCGTCCAGCGACGAGACGAACATGCCGCCGTCGCCGAGGTCGTCGATGATGAACCGCGCCGTCTCGTCGGCCACCTTGCGGGCCAACGGGTTTCCGGTCAACCGTGCCCAGTGGGCGTACACCCGCAACAGCAATCCGTTGTCGTACAACATCTTTTCGAAGTGCGGCACCACCCACGACGCGTCGACGCTGTACCGGGCGAAGCCGCCCGCCAGTTGGTCGTAGATGCCGCCGCGCGCCATCGCGGCACCTGTGCGTTCCACGGCGTCGAGGCCCGAACCGGTGCGTTCATGGTGCCGCAGCAGGGCTTCCAGCAATGCCGACGGCGGGAACTTCGGCGCCCGGCCGAAGCCACCGCGGGCATGGTCCTCGTCGCGCAGCACCGCGGCGACGGCGTGGTCACACAGCTCGGGTGACGGGACCGGGCCACCTGAGGGCAGCGCGGACGACATCTTGCGCAGCTCCGTGGCGATCTGGTCGGATGCCTGCTCGACCTCGTCCCGCCGGTTCTGCCAGGTGTCGGTCACCGCCGAAAGCAGCTGCAGGAAGCTGTCTTTCGGGTAGTACGTGCCGCAGAAGAAGGGCCGGCCGTCGGGCGTCAGGAAGCACGTCATGGGCCAGCCGCCCTGGCCCGTCATCGCGACCGTGGCGTTCATGTAGATGGCGTCGAGGTCGGGACGTTCCTCCCGGTCGACCTTGATGCACACGAAGTTCTCGTTCGTCACCGCAGCCACGTCGTGGTCCTCGAAGGACTGGTGCGCCATCACATGGCACCAGTGGCAGGCGGCATAGCCGATGGACAGCAGGATCGGCACGTCGCGGGCCGCGGCCTCGGCCAGGGCCTCCGGCGTCCACTGCTGCCAGTGCACCGGGTTGTCGGCGTGCTGGCGGAGGTAGGGGCTGGTGGCGGAGCCGAGCGTGTTGGCCATACCTGGAGTCTTACCCGGTTTCTGGCTTTGTAGTGCCGTCGGGGCCGGCGTCACCCGTCGGCGCCTCGTGCGGCACGCCGCCGACGGTGCCGTCGTCGACCGCCTGATCCGGTTCGGGATGCGCGGGGTCGAAGGATTCGGGCAGCTTGCGCAGGTGCCGGTTCATCGACCAGACCAGGGCCACCACGGCGATCAACAGGATCAGCGTGATCACCAGCCCGGCCGGGCTGGCCTTGCCGAAGTCGGGCCCCGTCTGGCGCGGACCTTCGGCCAGCAGGATGGTGAGCGGAACAGAAATCACAGCGATACTCCCGTGAACAGATCGGTCTCGGGCAACGTCACCGGAACCCTGGATCGGGCCAATTCGTACTCCTCGGTCGGCCACAGCCGCTGCTGCCATTCGATGGGCGCGCGGAAGAAGTCACCGTTCGGGTCGATCTGCGTGGCATGCGCCAGCAGCGCGCGGTCCCGCTGCTCGAAGAAGTCGGCACACTCGATGCGGGTCGTCACCCGGTTGGCGAAGGGATCGTGCTCGGGGTCCCAGTGCTGCAGCCACTTCTCGAACGGCCCGACCTCGCCGTGCTTGGCGAACTCGTCCTGCAGCAGCTGCATGCGCCGGCGCAGGAAACCGTGGCCGTAGTACAGCTTCGCGATGCTCCAGGGCTCGCCCTCTTCGGGGAACTGCACATGGTCGGCGGCCGCTTCGTAGGCCGCCATCGACACCTGGTGAGTGCGGATGTGGTCGGGGTGCGGGTAGCCGCCGTTCTCGTCGTACGTGGTGATCACGTGCGGCCGGAACTCGCGGATCACCCGCACCAGCCGGCGGACGGGCTCTTCGATCGGCACCACCGCGAAGCAGCCGTCGGGCAGCGGCGGCAGCGGGTCACCCTCGGGCAGCCCGGAGTCGACGAACCCCAGCCAGTGGTGCTCGACGCCGAGGATCTCGGCGGCCCTGGCCATCTCGTCACGGCGGACCTCATGGATGCGGCCGTGCACCTCGGGCAGGTCCATCGCCGGATTCAGGATGTCGCCGCGCTCGCCGCCGGTCAGGGTCACGACCATGACCCGGGCGCCGTTGGCCGCGTACTTGGCCATGGTGGCCGCACCCTTGCTCGACTCGTCGTCGGGGTGCGCGTGCACCGCCATCAACCGCAGTTCGCTCACGTGTGCCTTACCTACTGTCTCTACTCGGTGGGACAACTCGCTGCAGTCCAACCATGTCGCTGGGTCCTATAGTTCCAGTCCAAGCATTCCGAACCGACCGATGGGGCACCCAAAGTAGCCATGATCGAGCGTCCGACCGCCCGCTACGGGCGCCAGCGCATGTCCAGGCTGACCCGTCGCCGCATCGCGATCGGCCTCACGCTCCTCATCGTCGTCGCTGGTGTGGCGCTCGCGTTCGTCGGTTTCCAGCGTCTGGGGACGTCCCCCGTCAAGGGTGAGTTGAGCACGTACAAACTCATCGACAACGAAACCGTTGCGGTGACCATCTCGGTCACGCGCGAGGACCCGGCCCAACCGGCGGTGTGCATCGTGCGGGCGAGGGCGCTCGACGGCAGCGAAACCGGGCGGCGCGAGATTCTCGTCGTGCCGGCAGAGGCCAAGACGGTCCAGGTGACGGCCGTCGTGAAGTCCACAAAACCGCCGGTCGTCGGCGACGTCTACGGCTGTGGCACCGACGTGCCGTCGTACCTCGTCGCGCCCTGAACACCGGCCGGGTGACCAACCGTCCGGCGAACTCCGAACTGCGAAATCATGACCGTTTGGAGACGCCCAAGTGGTACGCTTGCTCAGTACACGGTTCCGACTGGGGCCGTGTATTGCTGCATTAGCGGGCACCTGCTGGCACCTTCTGGGGGGACCTGGACCTGCCGTCGCGATCGCAGCACCGCCGGCCCCAAGCAACGGGGCAACCCCGGACACACCGCCCGGGCATACACGCACGCTTACAACGACAGGAGAGCAGCAGACATGACCGATACCCAGGTCACCTGGCTCACCGAAGAAGCATTCGAGCGCCTGAAGGCTGAGCTCGATCAGCTGATCGCCAACCGCCCGGTCATCGCTGCCGAGATCAACGACCGCCGCGAAGAGGGCGACCTCCGCGAGAACGGCGGCTACCACGCGGCCCGCGAAGAGCAGGGCCAGCAGGAAGCCCGCATCCGTCAGCTGCAGGAACTGCTCAACAACGCCAAGGTCGGCGAGGCACCGAAGAAGTCCGGTGTGGCGCTGCCCGGCTCGGTCGTGACCGTCTACTACGACGACGACCAGAACGACACCGAGACGTTCCTCATCGCCACCCGTCAGGAAGGCGTCACCGACGGCAAGCTCGAGGTGTACTCCCCCAACTCGCCGCTCGGCCACGCGCTGATCGACGCGAAGGTCGGCGAGGAGCGCAGCTACACGGTGCCCAGCGGCGCCACCGTCAAGGTCACGCTGGTCAAGGCCGAGCCCTATCACGCCTAGACCTGCGACGGCCGGCCCTACTTGTCCGGCCACCAGCTGACATTCATGGCTCAGATCGCCGAAGACCTGTATCTGCTGCTCCTGGACAATTCGTCCGCACAGCCGGGTCTGGATCAACCACGTCGGCACCGGGTGTTGTCCGGTGCCGTCCTGCTGGACCTGGCGCTGGCGTGCCGTATTCGGCCCGCCGCGCCAGGTGACGGCGCACCCGACGGCCACCTGGTGGCCCTCTCCGGCGACGGCACCGTCGACGCGGTGTCCGCGCCGGCACTGGACCTGCTTCGCCAGCGACCGCGGCGGCCTGCCGCCGTGTTGTCCAAACTGCGCAAAGGCACCGAGGACCGTCTCATCGACCAGCTGGAGCGTGCCGGGCAGCTGCGTCGGCAGCCGTTGGGCGGCAACAGGTTCCGGCCGCACTACGCCTTGCCGTTGACGGACCGGGCGCGCGTCGGGCAGGCGCGCGCGGCGCTGCTGTCGGCATTGTTCGACCGCCGACCGCCCGCGCCGGCGACGGCAGCCATCGTCACGCTGCTGCACACCGTCGACGGCCTGGGTTCCCTGATGAGCCTCAACGACCGCGGCTGGCGGTGGGTGCATGCCCGCGCCGGCGACATCGCCAGCGGCCACTGGGTCAACGAATACGAGACCGGCGTCGCCGAGGTGAACCTCGCCGTCACGGCCGCCGCGGTGCGGGGCGCGCTGGTTTAACCCAGCGCCTGCTCCAGGTCCCCGATCAGGTCAGCCACGTCCTCGATGCCGACCGACAGCCGGACCAAGTCGTTCGGCACCTCCAACTGCGAGCCGGCGGTGGATGCGTGCGTCATGGCGCCGGGATGCTCGATCAGCGACTCCACGCCACCGAGCGACTCCGCGAGAATGAAAATCTCTGTGCGCGAGCACAACTCGCGGGCGGCCTGCTCACCGCCGCGCAACCGCACCGACACCATGCCGCCGAAACCGCTCATCTGCTTGGCCGCCACCTCGTAGCCCGGATGACTCGACAGACCCGGGTACAGCACCGTCGCGACGGCCTTGTGGTCGTTGAGGAATTCGGCCACCCGCAAGGCGTTTTCGCAATGCCGCTGCATGCGCAGCGGCAGCGTCTTGAGACCACGGTAGGTCAGGTAGGCGTCGAACGGGCCCGGCACCGCACCGGCGCCGTTCTGCAGGAACGCGAATTTCGCGTCGAGCTCTTCGTCGTTGGTCACCAGCGCGCCGCCGACGACGTCCGAGTGCCCGCCGATGTACTTGGTGGTCGAGTGCAACACGATGTCCGCCCCGAGGGCCAGCGGCTGCTGCAGCGCCGGCGAGGCAAAGGTGTTGTCCACCAACACCTTCACGCCCGATGTGGCGCCGATCTGCACGATGGCCGCGATGTCGGCGATGGACAACAGCGGGTTGGTCGGGGTCTCCACCCAGATCAGCCGGGTCTTGGCGGTGATCGCCGCGCGCACCTCGTCGAGGTTCGACAGCTGCGCCGGCGTGTGCGTGATGCCCCACTGCGTGAAGACCTTGTCGATCAGCCGGAAGGTGCCGCCGTAGGCGTCGTCGGGGATGACGATGTGGTCGCCCGGACGCAGCACGGCGCGCAGCGCGCAGTCGGTGGCCGCCATGCCGGAGCTGAACGCCCGGCCGTAGTGCCCGCCCTCGACCGCGGCCAGCAGTGTCTCCAGCGCCGCCCGGGTCGGGTTGCCCGTGCGGGCGTACTCGAATCCGCCGCGCAGCCCGCCCACGCCGTCCTGCGCGAACGTCGAGCTGGCGTAGATGGGGGTGTTGACGGCACCGGTCTGCGGGTCCGGCCGGAACCCGGCATGAATGGCCCGGGTCGACGGTCCGTAGGCGCGGTAGTGGTCTGCCTGGCTGCGCTGCTCACTCACAGGCGCCAGCCTAGTCGCGGAGCTTGCGCCCTTGGGGGTCGGGAACGTTCCCCATCAGAATCATGATGCCGTCGATCAGCGGCCAGATGGCGCCGATGCCGCAGGTCACCAGCGAGACGACGAGCTGGAGCACGCCGATGGTCGTGTAGCCCAGATAAAATCGCCCGACGCCGAAGGTGCCCAACAGGATCTGCAGCAGGCCGGCCGTCACCTTGGACTTGTCCGACAACGGCAGCCCCGTCAGGGGATCACGGCCCCAGGGCGCGGACGGGTCGGCCGCGAACTGCGGCGCGTAGCCGTAGCCCGGCGGCGGCGGGTAACCCGGCTGCTGCGGGTACCCGGGCGGCGGGTAACCAGGCTGTTGGAAACCGGGCTGCTGTGGGTACCCCGGGTATTCGTGGCCGCTGAACGGCGGCTCGCCCGGCTGTTGCGGACCGGACCCGTCTGCGGGCTGGTATGGATTCGTCATTGGTCAGGTCCCGTCTAGTAGGTGGTGGTGCCGCTGCTGCCCACGATGAGCGCGATCAGGCCGAAATAGAAGATTGCGATCAGCGCGAAGAGCGCCAGCCCGATGTAGCCGACGATCAAACCCGCGAGAGCCATGCCCTCGCCCTCCTCGCCGCTCTGCTTGATCTGCGACTTGGCGAGGTGCCCGAAGATCACCCCGAGGATCGAGGTGGCCGCACACGTCGCCAAGCCCAGCAGTGAACAGACCAACGACGCGATGGCCAGGCCGTTCGTCTTCGGCACCGGCGCATAACCCATCGGCATCATGCCGGGCATCGGCGGCATACCCGGATATCCCTGGGCCACAGGCGGATACGGCGCGACCGGCGGCGGGTAGCCCGGACCCGGGAAACCGGTGACCGGCGGCGGAAACGGCTCGGGCGCCGGCATCGACGGGTACGGCTCCGTGCCGTAGGCCGGGAGCGGCGGCATACCGTAGGCCGGGGTCGAAGCCTCCGGCTCGCCCGCACCCTGGTTCTGTTCCTGCTCAGTCATCGTCCACCCCGTCTGTCCCTGAGCGACCAGCGTAGCCGGGGTCTGCTCTCGCTTTACGCCGAACTCCCGGTGTAGAACTGCACCATGACAGCCTCGATCGACAATCTGCTCGGCACCGACGACCTGTTGAGCGCCGAGGACATCGAATTGCGCACCATGGTGCGCCAGTTCGGCGAGCAACGGCTGCGTCCCTACATCGCCGAGTGGTTCGAGAACGGTTCGGTTCCGGTACGCGAGATCGCCACCGAGGTGGGCAAGCTTGGCCTGCTCGGCATGCACCTCACCGGGTACGGCTGCAGCGGGTCGACGGCGACGGCCTACGGGCTGGTGTGCCAGGAGCTGGAGGCCGTGGACAGCGGCATCCGGTCACTGGTGTCGGTGCAGGGCTCGCTGGCGATGTTCGCGATCCATCACTGGGGCAGCGAGGAACAGCGCGAGCAGTGGCTGCCGGGCATGGCCGCGGGCGATCTGATCGGCTGCTTCGGTCTCACCGAACCGGACTTCGGCTCCAACCCCGGCGGCATGCGCACCACCGCCCGACGGGACGGCGACGACTGGGTCCTCAACGGCTCGAAGATGTGGATCACCAACGCCTCGGTCGCCGATGTCGCGGTGGTGTGGGCGCGCGCCGAGGAAGGTGTGCTGGGATTCGCGGTGCCCACGGACACACCGGGTTTCAGCGCCCGGGAGATGACGCGCAAGATGTCGCTGCGGGCCTCGGTCACCTCCGAATTCAGCCTCGACGACGTCCGGCTCCCCGAGTCCGCGCGGCTGCCCGGCGCGCGCGGCCTGTCCGGCCCGCTGAGCTGTTTGTCGGAGGCGCGGTTCGGCATCGTGTTCGGCGCGGTGGGCGCGGCGCGCGACTGTCTGCAGGCGACGCTGGACTACGTCGGCACGCGCACGGTTTTCGACAAGACGCTCGCGGAATACCAACTGACGCAGGCCAAGATCGCCGACATGGCCGTCGAACTCGGCAAGGCGCAGCTGCTCGCCCTGCAGCTCGGCCGGCTCAAGGACGCCGGGAAGATCCAGCCCGAGCAGGTCAGCGTCGGCAAGCTGAACAACGTCCGCGAGGCCATCAAGATCGCCCGGCAGTGCCGAACCCTGTTGGGCGCCAACGGCATCACCCTGGAGTACCCGGTGATCCGGCACGCCAACAACCTGGAGTCGGTGCTGACCTACGAGGGCACGTCCGAGGTACACCAGCTGGTGATCGGGCAGGCGCTGACCGGGGTCAGTGCGTTCCGCTGACGGGGGTGCGCGTGCGCGGCGGCGTCACGCAGACGGTCTCCATCACCATGTCGGCGAACGTCTGTCGCTTGGCGTCCCACAGCGGCCACAGATAGCCGACGATCGACAGGTCGGCCAGGTGTACCGCCTGCCGGAGCAGTGAACGCCCGAAACCTATTGGCGTGCCCGAGGTTTGACCGACGACCCGGACGCGCAGGGCCGTCTTGCCGAGGCTGGCGCCGGTGCGTCCCTGGCGGTAGCCGAAGTTCCAGACCAGATAACCGACCATGAGCGCCCAGGTGACAACCAGGCTGACGTAGCCCAGCGTCGAGTAGCCGTCACCGCATTGGGCGCCGCCGTCGAACGCGGAAGTATCGGTGTCGCACAGCCGGTCTCGCGTGAACCACACCAGTGCCGCACCGGCCGCGGTGAGTACCAGCAGAGGCAGCAGGTCGATGACCGCGGCAGCGGCCCGCCGCCACCACGGGGCGTACGCCATCATCGCGTCGACACGCAGACGGTCGACATGATCTTGTCGGCCAGGGTCTGCCGCTTGGCGTCCCACAGCGGGAACAGGTAACCGGCGAACACCGGGACGGCGTCGACGACGTGCGCCAGCTGCCGCACCACCGAGCGACCGAAACCGACGGGCTCCCCCGTCTTTTCGTCGATCACCTGGAAATGCAACACCCGCTTACCCAGGCTGGAGCCCGTGGTGCCCTGCAGATACCCGTGATTCCACACCATGAACAACACGGCGACGACGAGTCCGGCCAGCCAGATCAGCACACCGGCGACAGAGTTCCCGGTGGCGCAGTACGGGCCGATGCTGTAGTCCGCTTGGTCGGCAAGGCATTTCGTCACGCGCTGGGAGCGCTCGACCAGGCCGCCGACGATGATGACGAACAGCGGAGGGACCCGGTCGATCAGGCTGGCCACCACGCGGGCCCACCAGGGTGTGTAGTTCAAGTCGTCCTGTCTCATGGGGTGCTGCCGTCATGCCTGTTCGGGGGCCGCGACCGGCGTCCCCCGAACAGGCCACGGCGTTACGGCGTCAGCGGGGCGACCTGACCACCGCTGAGGCGACGGTAGGTGTACACCAGCATCAGTGAGGCGACCGGACCGGAGACCAGGACACCGACGCCACAGGCGAGGATGCCGGCCGCGGCGATCAAGCCGGCCACCAGCCAGACCAGGATCACCTGTCCGACATTGGCTTTCACGATCTCGATGCTGGCCTTCAGCGAATCGATCGGCGACAGGTTGCGATCAACCAGGATCGGATGCGCGAACATCGCGAACAGCGCGACGATCAAACCGGGGATCACGCACAACACGTACCCGATACCGACGAGCACACCGACGATGAGCGTCAGGACGATCATCGGGCCGATGTAGCGCGGCTTGAAGAACGACCCGATGGTGGTCGGTTGTCCGTCGGCGATGCCGAGCAGGCCGACGTACTGCGCCGACGAGATGGCCGCCGCGACCACCAGCAACACGAGGTAACCGAGCACCAGGATGGCGATGCTGGCCGGTCCCAGTGAGGTGACGTTGTACGAGTAGCTGAAGCCGGCGTCGTCCGCCGAGTAGCTCGACACGGAAGTGTCAGCCAATCCCAGTGCACTGAACTGCACGATGCTGGCGATGACACCGACGATGAGGCCGTAGACCAACACCGACACGATCAGCGGCGCCGGGTTCTTGGTGAACTTGTTCCACGCCCACGACAGCGCGTCGCCGACGCTGAACGGGGCGGCACCGCCCGGCGCACCGTACTGGTAGCCGGCCGGCGGGTATGCCCCTGGCGGCGGCGGCGCGAAGCCACCCTGCGGCGGCGGGGGCGGCGGGTAGGCACCACCCGGAGGCGGGGGCGGCGGGGCGTATCCGCCTTGCCCCGGCGGCGGCGGGTAGCCGCCCTGCGGCGGGGGCGGGAATCCTCCGGGCGGCGGAGGCGGCGGCGGGTAGCCGCCCTGCGGCGGGGGCGGGTAGCCACCCTGCGGTGCCTGCGGAATGTATTCCGTCGGAGCGCCTCCCGGAGGTGGCGGCGGCGGGAACCCACCCGGCGGTGGCTGCGGAATGTACTCCGTCGGCTTATTGGCGTCCGGCGGAGTGCCGTCCGTCGGTTGGTCCGTCATCTTTCGTCCCTCCGAGCGATGTGGATGTGGCGTTTCTGATTACAAACGTGAACTACACGTACAACGAAATGAACGGCGCTATCGGCACATTGCGAATAACAAACCAAATGCACATTACCGTCAAAACGGCCGGAGCGGCCCAGCCCCGATGCTGCCAACTGGTTATTCTTCGGCCCACGACGCGGCCGTACGTCCAGGCGCCATAGGACCAGACGAGTAATACCAATGCGACCAGGCCAACCGCGTTGAAATGCAACGCAGCCGAAAAGTCGCCGTGCATCAGCGAATACAGCATTCGCATGCTGCCGCAGCCCGGGCAATCGATACCCAGCAGCGCCTTGGTGGGACAGACCGGCATCGGGCCACCCGGCACTGTCGGATTGCTCAGCCAGATCGCGCAGCACACCACGCCGGCGCCTGCCACAACACCGAGCGGCCCAAGGAGCGGACTAACCGCCTTGGGCCGCTGCAGATGTTGCATTTTGGGTGCGACCTATCCCGAATAGGACGACGTCGAGAAGGAGAACGCGCCGAGCACAACCACGAAGATGATGTAGAGCACGGCCACGACAGCACCGGCGATGGCACCCCACATGGCCCACTTCTTGGCGTCATCGGCGGCGGCCTGTGCCAGATCGGGCCGGCCCTGCGCCCACAGTCCGGATACCTGCGTCGCCTTGACGATCGACACGATGCCGAAGGGCAGGCAGCAGAAGATCGTGACGAGGATGCCCCACACCAGGTTGTTGTCCGGGAGCCCACCGACACCGGGATATCCACCGGCCGGCGGGTAACCGCCGGGCGGGGGCGGCGGGAAATTGCCCGGAGGCGGCGGCGGGAAATTCCCGGGCGGCGGTGGCGGGTACTCGGTCATTGCGGCCTTTCCGAAGGTGAACAGCGAGAAGCGAGCGGTCTCGCCCTACCGGAGAAGATAAGTCAATCTCCTCTCGATTACGCGGCTATTTGCGCGAGCCGCCCTGCGTCAGGAACCCGAGCAGATCGTGCCGGGTCAGCACGCCGACGGGCTTGCCGTCGTCGACGACCATCACGGCGTCGACCTCGCGCAATTCCTTGGCCGCCGCGGACGCCAGCTCGCCGGCGCCGATCAGCGGCAGCGGCGGGCTCATGTGCTGCGCCACCGCGTCGGCCAGTTTCGCCCGGCCTTCGAAAACCGCTGAGAGCAGCTCACGTTCGGACACACTGCCCGCGACTTCACCGGCCATCACCGGCGGCTCGGCCCCGACGACCGGCATCTGTGAGACGCCGTACTCGCGCAGGATGCTGATGGCGTCACGCACCGTCTCCGACGGGTGGGTGTGGACCAGGTCCGGCAGCCCGCCGGACTTGCCGCGCAAGACGTCACCGACGGTGTGCTCCTCCGGCGTGCCGTCCAACCGGCTGCGCAGGAAGCCGTACGACGACATCCACTCGTCGTTGAAAATCTTTGACAGATAACCTCTTCCGCCGTCCGGCAGCAGGACGACGACGACGGCGTCCGGGCCCTCGCGCTCGGCCACCTTGATCGCCGCGACCGCGGCCATGCCGCAGGAACCGCCGACCAGCAGGGCCTCTTCGCGCGCCAGGCGCCGGGTCATGTCGAACGAGTCGGCGTCGGAGACGGCGATGATCTCGTCGGGGATGCTCGGGTCGTAGGCCGACGGCCAGAAGTCCTCACCGACGCCCTCGACCAGGTATGGCCGACCGGTGCCGCCGGAGTACACCGAGCCCTCGGGGTCGACGCCGACGATCTTCACCCGGCCGCCCGAGACGTCTTTGAGATAGCGGCCGGTGCCGGTGATCGTGCCGCCGGTACCGACTCCCGCCACGAAATGCGTGACCTTACCGTCGGTGTCGGCCCAGATCTCCGGACCGGTGGTCTCGTAGTGGCTGGCCGGACCGTTGGGGTTGGAGTACTGGTCCGGCTTCCAGGCGCCGTCGATCTCGGTGACCAGCCGGTTGGAGACGCTGTAGTAGCTGTCGGGATGGTCGGGGGCAACGGCCGTCGGGCAGACGACGACGTCGGCGCCGTACGCGCGCAACACGTTCTGCTTGTCCTCGCTGACCTTGTCCGGGCAGACGAAGATGCACTTGTAGCCGCGCTGCTGCGCCACGATGGCGAGCCCGACGCCGGTGTTGCCGGACGTGGGCTCGACGATGGTCCCGCCCGGCTTGAGCAGTCCGGCCTCTTCGGCGGCGTCGATCATCTTGACCGCGATGCGGTCCTTGGCGCTGCCGCCGGGGTTGAGATATTCGATCTTGGCGGCCACCAACCCCGACCCCGCTGGAACAACCGAGTTCAGTTGGACCAGAGGCGTATTGCCGATGAGCTCACTGACGTGCCGGGCGATGCGCATGGGTACATGTTGTCAGGCCGCACCCTGGTTGCGCATGCGGGATTACCAGGTTGCCTCGCGGATGTACTCGCCGATCTGCTTCAGCGAGCGGTCGGCCTCCTTGACCAGCGGGGCAGCGAGTTGGAACACGTGCATCTGGCCGGGCCAGACGTGTACCTCGACCGGCACGCCGCTGGCGGCCAGCATGTGCGCGGCCTTGCGGGCGTCGTTGAGCAGCACCTCGGACCCGGACACGTGGATCAGGGTGCGCGGCAGCCCCGGCTCGATGTGATCGAGCGGCTCGTACACCTCTTCGGGCTTTCCGTCGACGATGTGACGCGACGCCGCGTGCTCGATGAGCTCGATCAGCGCGTCGAAGGCGTGCGCCGGGAACATGGCGTCGGACTTCATGTTCGGGTGCTGGGCCCGGCTCTCGTTGTCGATCTCGAACAGCGGCGACATCGTCGTCACCGCCGCCGGCAGCTCGCCTTCCTCCTGCAGCTTCTCGGCCAGTGCCAGCGACAGGTAGCCGCCCGCCGAATCCCCGGCCAGCACGATCTGGTCGGGCTCGTAGCCCTTCAGGCGCAACCACCGGTAGGCATCGTGGCAGTCCTCGAGGGCCTCGCCGATCGAGTGCTTCGGAATCATCCGGTAGTCGACGACCAGGACAGGGGCGTCGGCGTACTTGGACAACGCGCCGACCACGCGGCCGTGGGTGTGCACGCCACACGTCAGGAACGCCCCGCCGTGCATGTAGAGGATGACGCTGCGGCGGCCGTCGGCGGGCAGCACGCCCTTGGCGCGGACCAGGTGCGCCGTACAGTTCGGCAAACCGATCGTGGCGCGGACCGTGCCCGGCTCAGGCCTCATGATCCGGGCGACGAAGTCCACCATTCCCCACGGCCAGGGGGCCTTGGGTGCGTAGCTGCCGATGGTCAGAGTTGACTTGATGGCGAGTGTCGCGGCTACCGACATCAGGCGCCCGGCGAGGCTGGGACCGTCCTCGACGATCTCTACCGGTGCGCCGTCGCTGACCGGATAGCGGCGTGGTTTCCGCCCCTTAGCAGCACTTATAGCAACACTATGGGTTCTGACAACCCTGCTCGGTGCGGTCATCGCCACCACTCCTACGCCTTTGTAGTTCCGGTGCACTTCGTTATTTACGTCACTTAATAGGCAACCCGCGTAACTTAGCTTGCCACCGCTACATAGATCAACAATCAAAGTCGCCAAATTGATGCCCCAGTCGATATGACTACGTGATCGGGCCGCCCGCGGTTCATCGACCTGCGAATCTCCGCAACCGACCTAGACTGAACGCCGTGGGCAGACGTGCACCGCGCCGGAAGACCATCGCTCTGGCGACCGCAGCCACCATCGCCTCGACAGGGTCGTTCTACGTCGGGGCCCGAAACCTCCTGAGCGGCCAGGCCGCCAAGGCACGCCGGGTCATCCCCAAGTCATGGGAAGTCCCGCCCCGCGCCGACGGCGTCTACAGCCCCGGGGGCGGACCCGTCGAGAAATGGCAGCGCGGCGTACCGTTCGACCTGCACCTGATGATCTTCGGTGACTCCACCGCCACCGGATACGGCTGCCGCCTCGCCGACGAGGTGCCCGGCGTCCTGCTCGCCCGCGGGCTGGCACAGCAGTCCGGCAAGCGAATCCGGTTGTCCACCAAGGCCATCGTCGGGGCCACGTCCAAGGGCCTGTCCGGTCAGATCGATGCCATGTTCGTCGCCGGTCCGCCGCCCGATGCCGCGGTCATCATGATCGGCGCCAACGACATCACCGCCGTCAACGGCATCGGGCAGTCGGCCCGCCGCCTCGGCAACGCGGTGCAGCGCCTGTGCGCCAGCGGCGCCGTCGTCGTCGTCGGCACGTGTCCGGACTTCGGCGCCATCGCGGCCATTCCGCAGCCGCTGCGCTTCGTCGCCCGCAACCGGGGCCTGCGGCTGGCCCGAGCCCAGGCCGGGCAGGTGCGGTCGAACGGCGGCGTACCGGTGCCGTTCTCCGACCTGCTGGCACCCGATTTCCTCAAGGCGCCCGAGGTGCTCTTCTCCCCGGACATGTTCCATCCGTCGGCCGCCGGGTACTCCCTGGCCGCCCAGCAGCTGCTGCCGGCCCTCTGTGAAGCGTTGGGCGAGTGGACAACTGAGTCTCCGCCCGCATCCGCGCTGGTCTCGCGGACCGCGGACGTGACGAGCCTGCTGGCCCGCCTGGCCGGCATGGCGCGCCTGTGGCGGCGCACGACAGGCGTACCCGCGCCGATCGTCGCTCCTGTCACGGGATAAATTCGCCAGGAAGCTATTTTTGGATCCTTAGGAGCCCGTCATGCCCGAAGCCGTCATCGTCTCCACCGCCCGCTCCCCCATCGGCCGTGCCGTCAAGGGCTCGTTGGCCACCATGCGGCCCGACGACCTGGCCGCCCAGATGGTGCGCGCCGCGCTGGACAAGGTGCCCGCGCTCGACCCGCGCGATGTCGCCGACCTGATGATCGGTTGCGGACAGCCCGGTGGTGAGGCCGCCTACAACATCGGCCGCGCCGTGGCCGTCGAGCTCGGCTACGACTTCATGCCGGGCACCACCGTCAACCGCTACTGCTCGTCGTCGCTGCAGACCACCCGCATGGCGTTCCACGCCATCAAGGCCGGCGAGGGCGACGTGTTCATCTCGGCCGGTGTCGAGACCGTGTCCCGCTTCGGCGTCGGCGCTGCCGACGGCGCCCCGAACAGCAAGAACTCGCTGTTCGACGAGGCCCAGGCCCGCACCCTGAAGCAGGCCGAAGGCGCCACCGAGTGGCACGACCCCCGCGAGGACGGCGTCCTGCCCGACGTCTACATCGCCATGGGCCAGACCGCCGAGAACGTCGTCCTGCACACCGGCATCAGCCGTGAGGACCAGGACCACTGGGGCGTCCGCTCGCAGAACAAGGCCGAGGAAGCCATCAACGCCGGCTTCTTCGAGCGCGAGATCGTCCCCGTCACCCTGCCCGACGGCACCATCGTCTCCAAGGATGACGGCCCGCGCGCCGGCACCACCTACGAGAAGATCAGCCAGCTGCAGCCGGTGTTCCGCCCGAACGGCACCATCACCGCCGGTAACGCCTGCCCGCTGAACGACGGCGCTGCCGCCCTCGTGATCATGAGCGACGAGAAGGCCAAGGCCCTCGGCCTGACCCCGCTCGCGCGCATCGTCTCGACCGGTGTGTCGGGTCTGTCGCCGGAGATCATGGGCCTGGGCCCGATCGAGGCCGTCAAGCAGGCCCTCGGCCGCGCCAACATGGCCATCGGTGACGTCGACCTCTACGAGATCAACGAGGCCTTCGCCGTGCAGGTGCTGGGCTCGGCCCGTGCCCTGGGCATGGACGAGGACCGCCTGAACGTGTCCGGTGGCGCCATCGCCCTCGGCCACCCGTTCGGTATGACCGGCGCCCGCATCACCGCGACGCTGATCAACAACCTGCAGACCCACGACAAGCAGTTCGGCATCGAGACCATGTGTGTCGGTGGAGGCCAGGGTATGGCCATGATCATCGAGCGGCTTTCGTAAGTCTCTGGAGCAGTCTCTGAAGCGGCGTCCCGCCGCTTTGAGTTGACCCTGTACTCAGGGCGCATTTGTTCGAGTGGAATGCGCCCCAGGTACAGGGTCAACGTGTTTCTGGAGTTGGCTCTGCGCTGGCGGCGCAAAGTTGCGAGAAGCGTGGGCCCTCACCGCAGACTCAACCAGCCCCACCGTTGACCCTGCGGCAGCGGCGCAAAGTTGCGAGAAACGCGGGCCCTCACCGCAGACTCAACGTCACCACCGTTGACTCTGCGGCAGCGGCGCAAAGTTGCAAGTGGCGTAGGCCCTCACCGCAGGCTGAATGCCGCGGGATTTCGCCGGCGCACCGCAAGGTCTCAGGCGCGGTTCACTCGTGCCAACACGTCGGGCTTCCGGTGGCCTGCCGCGACCCGAACAACCGTCCACCCGATTCCGGCGATGTACTCACTGCGCACGATGTCATAGCCGAGCTGATCTGCATGCTGTTCCCCGTCGTATTCCACCGCGAGCATCAGGTCCTCCCACCCCATATCGAGGAAGTACTTGGGACTGCCATCGGGCCCGGGGACAGGAATCTGCGTCTGTGGCCGTGGGAAATCCTCGGCGATCAGCATCAGTCGGATCCTTGTTTCCTGGGGAGATTGCCCGCCCGGGTCGCAGAGGTCCAAGGCTCGTTCCAGTTGACGAAGCCCCCGGCAGTGTCGATGTTCCCCGGCCAGCGCCAAGACTTCGTCGGTGACGAATCCCGCTGCCACGCAGAGCGCGTCGAGCCGCGCGACGGCATCATTGAGCCGCCCGCGGCGTCCGAGGTCGAATGCCGCACGTGCCGGGGTGGTGACCGGCAATCCGTCGACGGCGTGGACCTCATCGGCAAAAATCAGGTCGTCGCGAGTGACGACTCCGCGCGGCGATCGGGCATTCGGCCAGATCAGCTCGATCGCGGCGTCGTCCGGAATCCACTTCGCGCCCAGCAGGCTTGATGCAGTCGAGCCCGCGATCACCGCTTCACGCCGCGACCACAACCACGCGGCGGCAGCGCGTTGCTGCAAAGACGGATCAATCCGCTTGTCCAAGTACACGTTCGGCATGATCGCGCGGTAATACCGGCGCAGTTCGTAACGGTTGAGGGCGCCCGCTTGCAGGGCCTCGCTGCCGATGAACGGCTGGTTGTCGATGTCCATAGCGGCAACCGTGCAGGCGTCGTCCGACACAATTTGCGGCGCAATCAGCCAGCCGAGCCTCGCTTGTGGACGAATCGCGCACTGTGCACAACGCTCCTGCCGTTCGTCCTGCGGCAGCGGCGCAAAAGTGCGAGTAGCCGAGGCCATCAGCACAGACTCAACCAGCACACACCACTGACCCTGCCGCAGCGGCGCAAGAGCGCGAGAAACCCGCGCCCACACCGCAGGGTCAACGGGCCGGCGGACCACGACTGCGCCGACCTCGCGCAGCCCGAATCGAACCCGACCCCATAGACTTTGCGCCCAATGATCACCATCGGAACCCCACTGTCGCCGAACGCGACCAGGGTCATGCTGCTCGGCTCCGGCGAACTCGGTCGCGAAGTGCTGATCGCGTTGCAGCGACTGGGCGTCGAGACCATTGCCGTCGACCGCTACGACAACGCGCCGGGCCAGCAGGTGGCCCACCACGCGCGCACCATCTCGATGACCGACCCCGACCAGTTGAAGGCGCTGATCGCGGCCGAGAAGCCGGACCTCGTGGTGCCGGAGATCGAGGCCATCGCGACGCCGGCGCTGCAGGAACTCGAGGAGGCCGGTGTCGTGCGGGTGATCCCGACCGCACGGGCCGCCCGCCTGACCATGGACCGCGAGGGCATCCGGCGGCTGGCCGCCGAGGAGCTCGGGGTTCCGACGAGCCCGTACCAATTCTGCGATTCGCTCGAGGAGCTCCAAGCCGCCATTGACGGCGGCATCGGCTACCCGTGCGTCGTGAAACCCGTGATGAGCAGCTCTGGCAAGGGCCAGAGCAAGCTCGACGGCCCGGACGACGTCGCGAAGGCCTGGGACTACGCCATGGGCGGGGCCCGCGTCACCAACACCCGCATCATTGTCGAGGGCTTCGTCGACTTCGATTACGAGATCACGCTGCTGACCGTCCGGGCCAACGGCGCTGACGGCACCGTCGTCACCCAGTTCTGCGAGCCGATCGGGCACCGTCAGGTCTCCGGCGACTATGTGGAGAGCTGGCAGCCGCACCCGATGTCGGCCGCCGCCCTGGCGAACGCCCAGCAGATCGCGCACACGGTCACCGAAAACCTTGGCGGGCAGGGCGTTTTCGGCGTCGAGTTGTTCGTCAAGGGCGACCAGGTGTGGTTCAGCGAGGTGAGCCCGCGGCCGCACGACACCGGTATGACGACCATGATCACGCAGTGGCAGAACGAGTTCGAGCTGCACGCCCGCGCCATCCTCGGTCTGCCGGTGGACACGTCGCTGAAGACCCCAGGCGCCAGCGCGGTGATCTACGGCGGCGTCGAGGCCGAGGGCATCGTCTTCGACGGCGTCGACGAGGCCCTGCAGGTGCCGGGCACCGATATTCGGCTGTTCGGCAAGCCCGAGAGCTTCCGCACCCGCCGCATGGGCGTGGCGCTGGCGCGGGCCGAGGACATCGACACCGCGCGCCGCAACGCCGCCGAAGCTGCCGGCCGGGTCAGGCCGCGCAAAGTCTGAGCACGACACGAAGAAGGGGCGCCCGCCGAAGCGGACGCCCCTTCTCTGTCAACGGAGCTAGTCGTTGTTGAAATAACTCAGCAGTCGCAGGATTTCCACGTACAGCCAGACCAGGGTGACGGTCAGGCCGAGCGCGACGCCCCACGCCGCCTTCGCCGGCGCACCGGCGCGGATCATCTGGTCGGCCGCGTCGAAGTCGATCAGGAAGCTGAACGCCGCCAGCGCGATGCAGACCAGCGAGAAGATGATCGCGATGGTGCCGCCGCTACGCAGGCCCATGCCGGCGCCGCCGTTGAACAGGCCGATGATGAAGTTGCCGAGCATCAGCGCGAGGACGCCGAACATGCCGGCGACGATCATGCGGGTGAACTTCGGGGTGACGCGGATGGCGCCAGTCTTGTAGACGACGAGCATGCCGAAGAACACACCGAACGTGCCGAGGACCGCCTGGCTGATGAGGGCGCCTGCACTGATGCCCTGCACCGCGAAGTTGGCCATGACGAACGAGAAGGCGCCGAGGAACATGCCCTCGAGCACCGCGTAGGTCAGGACGATGCCCGGGTTGTCCTGCTTACGGCCGAACGTGGCGATGAGGACCATCACCAGGCCGCCGATGGCACCGATCATGGCGATGGGCCCGGCCAGCGCCAGGTTCGACATGATCAGGAAGTACGAAACGACCGCACTGACCGTCAGCACAGCCAGCGTGATGCCGGTCTTGGTGACGACGTCGTCGATGGTCAGCGGGCGCGAGAAGCCGGCCTGCTGCTGCGGGTACTGGGTGTATGGCTGAGCCATGGTCTGCTGGGCACCATATGCGGCGGCGCCACTACCGAATTGCGCGTATCCGCCCTGCGACTTGGGCAGGGAACGAAATATCGGGTTGCTGCTCTCGCGCACCGTCGGGTTCCTCTCCTGAAGCTGTGGTCCGTCTGCTGACGAACACCCACACAACGTACGACTTCGGGTGTTGGTTCCCGGCGAGACGGAGAAACTGGGAACTTACTGTGAAACGGTACCTGGTCGGCGCACGCGCTGCGCGACGATCTACATTGCTTACCGTGGCGGAAAACGAGGATATCCTAGTAAATGTCGAAAACGGCGTCGGCGTCGTCACGCTGAACCGTCCGAAGGCCATCAACTCGCTCAACCAAGCAATGGTCACGGGCCTGGCCGAGGCGCTCACCGCGTGGGAGCACGACGACAGCGTGCGCGCGGTCCTGCTGACCGGCGCCGGCGAGCGTGGCCTGTGCGCGGGCGGCGACGTCGTCGCGCTGTACCACTCCGCCAAGGCGCAAGACGACAACGCCAGGACCTTCTGGCACGACGAATACGTGCTCAACGCCCACATCGGCCGCTACCCCAAGCCCTACGTCTCGCTGATGGACGGCATCGTGATGGGCGGCGGCGTCGGGGTCGGCGCGCATGGCAACATCCGCGTCGTCACCGAGAAGACCAAGCTGGGCATGCCCGAGGTCGGCATCGGCTTCATCCCCGACGTCGGCGGCACCTACCTGCTGTCCCGCGCCCCGGGCCTGATCGGCCTGCACGCCGCGCTCACCGGCGCCCCGTTCTCCGGCGCCGACGCCATCGCCCTGGGCTTCGCCGACCACTTCGTCCCACAGGCCGACCTCCCGGCGTTCCGCGACCTGGTGATCAGCGATGGGCCCGACGCGGCGCTCAAGCAATACGCCGTCGAGCCACCCGCCAGTGCGCTTCTGGCGCAACAACATTGGATCGACGAGTGCTACGCCGCCGACACCGTCGCCGAGATCCTGGCGAACCTGCGCGGCCACGCCGCGGCCGAGGCCAACGCCGCGGCCGACCTGATCGCCACCCGGTCCCCCATCGCGCTGACGGTCACGCTCGAGGCCGTGCGCCGCGCCGCGAAGCTGCCGACCCTCGAGGATGTCCTGGTTCAGGAATTCCGAGTCTCGATGGCGTCGCACAAGTCTCACGATTTCGTGGAGGGCATCCGCGCCCAGCTCGTCGACAAGGACCGCAACCCGCGGTGGTCCCCGGCCAACCTGGCGGACGTCACCGCCGCCGACGTCGACGCCTACTTCGTCTCCGCCGACCCCGACCTCACCTTCTAGTTCTAGGATTCCACAGTGACATCTGAGACTTTCGAAACCATCCTGGTCACCCGCGATGACCGCGTCGCCACCATCACCCTGAACCGGCCCAAGGCGCTCAACGCCCTCAACAGCCAGGTGATGGCCGAAGTCACCACCGCCGCAGCCGAACTCGACGCCGACCCGGGCATCGGCGCCATCATCATCACCGGCAGCGAGAAGGCCTTCGCCGCGGGGGCCGACATCAAGGAGATGGCGAGCCTGACGTTCGCCGACGTGTTCTCGCAGGACTTCTTCGCGCTGTGGAACAAGTTCGCCGCGACGCGTACCCCCACCATCGCCGCCGTCGCCGGCTATGCGCTCGGTGGCGGTTGTGAGCTGGCGATGATGTGCGACCTGCTGATCGCCGCCGACACCGCGAAATTCGGCCAGCCCGAGATCAAGCTGGGCGTGCTCCCCGGCATGGGTGGCAGCCAGCGCCTGACGCGCGCCGTGGGCAAGGCCAAGGCGATGGACCTGATCCTCACCGGCCGCAACATGGACGCCGAGGAAGCCGAGCGCTGTGGCCTGGTGTCGCGCGTGGTCCCGGCCGACAAGTTGCTCGAAGAGGCCAACGCCGTCGCCAAAACCATTGCCGGCATGTCGCTTTCGGCATCGCGGATGGCGAAGGAAGCGGTCAACCGCGCCTTCGAGAGCACGCTGGCCGAAGGCCTGCTGTACGAGCGCCGGCTGTTCCACTCGGCGTTCGCCACCGACGACCAGACCGAGGGCATGGCGGCGTTCACCGAGAAGCGCGCGCCGAACTTCACGCATCGGTAAAGTCGATCGGTGGCCGACACCGCACAACTGACCGATCCTGCCGATGACGACGGCGCCGCCGTCGCGGTAGCCGAGCCGTCGGACGAGGGGTCGTTCGTCGCGAAACTGGAAGAGCCGCCCTCGGATTGGTGGGTGCGCCGCTACACGTTCTTCGGCACCGCGGTCGGCCTCACCTTCATCTGGCTGTCGATGACGCCGTCGCTGTTGCCGCGCGGACCTCTCTTCCAGGGCATCGTCAGCGGCGCCGCCGGCGCGTGCGGCTACGGCCTGGGGGTTCTTGGTGTCTTCCTGGTCCGCTACATGCGCTCAAAGGACACCAGCCCCCCGGCCCCGCGCTGGGCGTGGCTGGTCCTGATCGGGCTCGGCATCATCGGTCAGGTCCTCGCGATCATCTGGTTCCACGTCTGGCAGGACGAGGTCCGCGACATGATGGGCGTGCCCCGGATGAAGTTCTGGGACCACCCGCTGACGGCGGTGTATTCGATCGTCTTCCTGTTCGGCTTCGTCGAAATCGGCCAGCTGATCCGCAAATTGGTGCGTTTCCTGATGCGTCAGCTGGAGCGCGTGGCACCGCCGCGGGTGTCCGGTGTGGTGGCGGTGCTCCTGGTCATCGCCGTGTTCGTCGAAGTGTTCAACGGTGTGGTCGGCAACTACGCGATGTCGTGGATCAACAACACCTTCGCCACGGCCAACGACGAGGACGATCCGGACAACTCGCCTCCCACCTCACCGTTGCGTTCGGGCGGACCCGGCTCACTGGCCAGCTGGTCGTCGCTGGGCCGGCAGGGCCGCATCTTCGTAGGCAACGGACCGAGCGTCGACGAGCTCGCGAAGTTCAACGGCCGCAAGGCAATCGAACCGATTCGCGCCTACGCCGGCCTCCACTCCGCGGACGGCATCCGGGCGACTGCCAAGCTGGCCGCGCAGGAACTCAAGCGCACCGGCGGACTCGAACGCGCCGTCGTCGCCGTCGCGACCACGACCGGCACCGGCTGGATCAACGAGGCCGAAGCCGCGTCGCTGGAGTACATGTACAACGGCAACACCGCGATCGTGTCGATGCAGTATTCGTTCCTGCCCAGCTGGATTTCGTTCCTCGTGGACAAGGCCAACGCCCAGGAAGCCGGCCAGGACCTTTTCGAAGAAGTCGACGCGCTCGTGCGACAGATGCCCGAGGGCAAGCGCCCCAAGCTCGTGGTGTTCGGCGAGAGCCTCGGGTCGTTCGGCGGCGAGGCCCCGTTCCAGTCGTTGAACAACCTGGTGGCCCGCACCGACGGCGCGCTGTTCTCCGGGCCGACGTTCAACAATCCCATCTGGACCGAGCTGACCCGCTACCGCGACGCCGGCTCCCCGGAGAAACTCCCGATCTACGACGACGGCCTCAACGCCCGGTTCGGTTCGCGCCCTGAGGATTTGAACCGCCCGGCCAACGCCACCTGGGGCCACCCGCGGGTGGTGTACCTGCAGCACGCGTCCGACCCGATCGCCTGGTGGAACCCCGACCTGCTGTTCGCCCGGCCGGACTGGCTGGAAGAGCCACGCGGCCGCGACGTCTCACCGCGGATGGAGTGGATTCCCGTCGTGACGTTCCTGCAGGTGTCGGCCGACATGGCCGTCGCGGTCGACGTGCCCGACGGGCACGGCCACGTTTACGTCAAGGACGTCGCGAACGCCTGGGCCGACGTGCTGCAGCCGCCGGAGTGGACCCAGGAGAAGACGGAACGGTTGCGGCCGCTGCTACACCCAAGCGCCGGCACGTAGCAGCACCGAGGCGGCCGTCCCGCCCAGCAGTCCTTCATCGACCAGCGCCCGGTACCCGCCGATGACATCGGTGGCCCGGTACAGCCCCAGGTCCTGCAGCGCCGCGGCGGCCAGGCTCGAGGTGTAGCCCTGCGAGCACAGCACGACCCATTCGACGTCGACGCTCGTGGCCTGCGGCAGGCGGGCGTCACTGGTCGGGTCGCAGCGCCATTCCAGGACGTTGCGTTCCACCACCAGGGCACCGGGAAACTCGCCCTCGATGGCGCGCTGCGCGGCCGGCCTGATGTCCACCAACACGGCGCCCCTGGCCAGCGCGGCGGGGATTTCGGCGGCGGACAGCCGGACCAGGCGCTCGCGAGCCGCGTCCAGCATGGCGTCGATCCGGCTGGTCCTGCTTGCCGTCGCTTCGCTCGTCGCGGTCATCAGTCCCCCTCGGGCTTGTCGGTGAGTTCGGTGTAGACGCGACGCAGCTTCTGGCTCTCGGTGACGTCGTAGTACGACATGGCGGTCAGCGGCGGCGAATACGCGTGCACGCTCAGCGTCGGATGCGCCGGCGTGACCACGTCCGGACCCGCCCGCACCACGTCGTGCACCCAGCCCAGCGGGAACGCGGCCTGGTCACCCGCCTCCAGCGTGCGTTGCCGCAGCCCGCGACCGTCCCACCGGGTTTCCTCCAGGGCTCCGGACACCACGGTCAGCGCACCGAGCGATCCGCCGTGGTCGTGCAACTCGGTGCTGCGCTCGGGGACCCAGCTGATCAGCCAGAGATCGAGTTCGTCGTCGCCGTACAACCGGCGGAACCAGCGTTCGTCGAGCGGCAGGCCGTCGGCCGGCAACAGCCGGTCGTAGCGGCCGCTCAGCACGTCGTCGGCGCACCGATCGGTGGCGTGCAGCAGGTCGGGTAGCCGCAATCGGGTCGGGGCCAGAGAGGTGGGACCAGAAACAGAAAAATCTGTCAGGACGGACATGACGGAACTCCAATGCAGAAACGAACGGTGGGCTTGGCGCCCTCACAAGGCCGGGCTCAAGCCCGACAACATGTCGCGTTCTGCACGTTCTGCACTGCCATGTCCCCGATGATGCCGAGTCCCGGACCGGCGGGGAATGGTTAACGTCAGGGTGATCCTGAATGCCGTACCGCATAGATTGGCTGTCATGCAGACCGTCATCCGGGCAACGCTGCTCACCGCCACCGCTCTGACCGTGCTCACCGCCTGCGGTCCGGACAAACAAGCGGCCCCCGCGCAAACTCCCGCCGAGCTGCCCACCCAGTCGCACGAGCACCCCGCTCCTGGCGGCATGGCCGTCTCCCCCGGCGGTGTGACGACCGCCGTCGACGCCCCGCCGGCGGCGACCGAGTCCGAATTCGGCCAGGCGTGTCACGCCGCGAAAATGTGGATGGACGCGCAGCACGCCGACCCGGCGACGCTCGTCGAGCCGTACCTGAACCTCATGCAACGGCCGGAAACACGTGATCCCGGTAACTTCAACACCCCCTGGACCGAGCTCACAGCAGGCCAGCAGGCCGGTGTGATCATGGCCGCGACCAGCGCCTCCAAAGGTGAATGCGGCTGATCACCGCCGTTCACTGAGGATTCGCTGAGTCTGCGGCGTTGCCCTAAAATCGGTCGCACTGCCGTCCGATCGCTCTGACGCATATACGCGGGCCGCGGTGACAGCGAACTTCCGACCGCCGGATCCGACCGGCGGTCCTCACGTACCCGCGAGGCCCGCCGAGATGAACGACATGACCAGCACGCCGTGGGGTCGCAGCTGAGCACCTCCGATCTCCAGCGCAGCGATTCCGCGCGCCATCGTCTTCCAGCCCGGCACCGCCGGAGCCGGCTGCAAAGCCTGCTCAGCGCCCGCGTGGGCTGGGACACCGTCGGCCGCGTCGCTCTCGCGCTGGTCACCGTGGTGGCGGTGGCGACGACGGGCCTCGGCTGGTGGACGGTGCGCGGGGCGCTGCACGGCATCACGGTCAGCGACGCACTCGGCGCAGACGCGCCGAAGTCCACCGGCGGCGCGATGAACATCCTGCTGATCGGCTTGGATTCGCGCAAAGACCAGCAGGGCAACGACCTGCCGCAGGCGCTGCTCGACAAGCTGCACGCCGGCGATTCGGACAACGGCGGCTACAACACCAACACGCTGATCCTGGCGCACATCTCCGCTGACAACCATGTGGTCGCGTTCTCGATCCCGCGCGACGACTATGTGCGGGTCACCGGCATCCCCGGGTACGACCACATCAAGATCAAAGAGGCGTACGGCCTGACCAAGGCCAACGCCATGCAGCACCTCATGGACAAGGGCGTCACCGACCAGGCCGAGCTGGAGCGCAAGAGCCGCGAGGCCGGCCGTGCCGCGACCCTGGCCGCGGTCCGCAACCTGACCGGTGCGCCCATCGACTACTTCGCCGAGGTGAATCTCGCCGGCTTCTACGACATCGCCGAGAGCCTCGGCGGCGTCGAGATCTGCCTGAACCACCCCGTGTACGACGACTACTCGGGCGCCGATTTCCCGGCCGGCCGGCAGATGCTCGACGCCTCGCAGGTCGTCGCGTTCGTGCGGCAGCGGCATGGCCTGGACAACGGCGACCTGGACCGGACCCACCGCCAGCAGGCGTTCCTGATCTCAGTCATGCACCAGCTGCAGAACGACGGATCGTTCAGCGATCTCGGCAAGCTGAATCAGCTGATCGGGGTCGCGCAGAAGGACGTCGTGCTGTCGGCCGGCTGGGGCCAGGAGCAGTTCAAGCGCATGGGCGAGATCGCCGGCGGCGCCAACGTCCAGTACCGGACGCTGCCCGTGGTGCGCTACGACAACATCGACGGCCAGGACGTGAACATCGTCGACCCCATGGCCATCAAGGTCGAGGTCGCCAAGGCCTTCGGTCTCAAGCCGCCGGCAGGCGCCCCGACGTCCACACCCACCACGTCGACCGAGCCGTCGACACTGGACAAGGCCGCGGACAGCACGGGTACGACGTCCAAGAACGCCAAGACCGCCGTCATCGACGTCATCAACGGTTCCGACGTCACGGGCCTGGGCCGGCAGATGTCGGAGATCCTGGGCGATCTCGAGTACTCCATGGGCCAGACCAGAAGCTCGCAGGACGGCGAGCTCAGCTCGACGGCCGTCGACTTCGGCGTCGGCACCGATGCCGAGGCCAAGCACCTGGCCGAACTGCTCGGCATCGACGCGGTCCGTGCCGACCCGTCCGTACCGGCCGGCCGCATCCACGTCACGCTGGGGCCGGGCTACCAGGTACCCGACACCCTGGACAGCGTCTCCCTGGCCGCAGCCAAGTCGTCCAACTACGACACGACGTTGCCGACCCCGGAATCCGGGCCGCCGGTGCGCGCCAACGACGGGCTCCCCTGCGTCAACTGACGCATCAGCTTCGCGCCGCGAGCGTGGAACGAGCGCGTTTTTGCACTCAGGGACCGCAGCCGCCCCGGAAAAGTCCCTGGCTGCAATCGCGGCGGCGGCGCGCTCCTGTTGACTGAAGCCAGGTATTCGGCGGACCGGACCTTGTTCCGAGCGAGCGACCGCCCTCGACTGCACGCGGGCATTGCCGCCGTCGGTTTGTCGACTCACCAAACGCTCGCACGGCGCCACCCGCAATTAATTAGCTTAGTAGAACGAACTAAATTCGCCGCCCTCAAGGCGTTGAAATTGGACGCAAACGCCATTCCCAGAACACAAAGCACGTCTAACAAATTTGCCCATCGACCAGGCAAAACGTCGCAAAAGCAATGAGATCAGCTAACGAATACGACGTATTTCCCAACTACTGGTCAGTAATTGTGCTTTGACTCACACAATGGTGCACACTATGGGGTGTCTCACTCATTGCCGAAGGGATGAGCACGATGGTTGCTCCTCAGCACGTACCGGTCGCTCGGGCCCACGGTGGCGCGGTCAACGGGCGCCGGGTGCTCTTCATGGGCATCCTCCTGCTGCTCATCGCGGTTGCCGCCGTCAGCGGCATCCTCTTCGCCATGAGCAGCGGGCAGCCGCAGGTGGCCCTCATCATCGGGCTCGTCTCGGCGGCGTTCTTCTCGCGCATCCGCTGCTGACGCGGCCTCGTCTCGCCGCCGTCTGATCCGCACGCCAAAATAGGCCCATGCGGGTCGCACTGGTCCTTGGCAGCGGTGGCGCCCGGGGTTACGCACACATCGGCGTCATCGACGCGCTCCGCGAGCGCGGATTAGACGTCGTCG
Organism: Mycobacterium sp. SMC-16; assembly: GCF_046250085.1. Lineage (NCBI taxonomy): Bacteria > Bacillati > Actinomycetota > Actinomycetes > Mycobacteriales > Mycobacteriaceae > Mycobacterium > Mycobacterium sp. SMC-16. The sequence continues at coordinate 1,057,820 of NZ_CP176427.1, read as the reverse complement.
GCATCTCCGGTTCATCCATGGGCGCACTCGTCGGCGCGCTGCAGGCCGCCGACAAACTCGACGAATTCTCCTCCTGGGCCAGCGCCCTCACCCAGAGCGCGGTGCTGCGCCTGCTCGACCCCTCTTTGACCGCCGCCGGCGTGCTCCGCGCCGAGAAGATTCTGGCGACCGTCCGCGAGATCATCGGCCCGCGGACCATCGAGAGCCTGCCGATTCCCTACACCGCCGTCTCGACCGACCTGATCGCCGGAAAATCGGTCTGGTTGCAGCGCGGCCCCATCGACTCGGCCGTCCGGGCCTCCATCGCCATCCCGGGCGTCATCGCGCCCTATCTGCTCGACGGCCGGCTACTGGCCGACGGCGGCATCCTCGACCCGCTGCCCATGGCGCCGCTCGCCGCCGTCAACGCCGATCTGACCATCGCGGTCAGCCTCAACGCCAGTGATCCGAATCCCACGCCCCCGGAATCCCCGCGCCCCACCGCGGAGCTGCTGAACCGCATGCGGCGCAGCACGACGTCACTGATCGACCGGGCCGCGGCAAGCACCCTGCTCGACGGCCCCACCGCACGTTCGGTGTTGAGCCGCTTCAGCAACGCCGTCGACGGCATCGACGCCGTCACCGAATCCGAGGTCGAGACCGAAGACGACACACACGTGCCGCGGCTCGGCGGTTTCGAGGTGATGAACCGCACCATCGAAATCTCGCAGGCCGCGCTGATGCGGCACACCTTGGCCGCCTACCCGCCCGACCTGTTGATCGAGGTGCCGCGCACGGTGTGCCGCAGCCTGGAGTTCTACCGGGCCTCCGAGGTCATCGAGATCGGCCACGAATTGGCTTGCGCCGCACTCGATTCCCTCGATCTTCCGGATTAGGACAGGAACGCGGCGACCTCAGCCGCCACCCGGCGCCCCTGTGCGCGGCCGGCCTGGGCCGCCGGAATGCGACAGGCCGGATCCAGCGGGTCGGCGCCGAACGCGGCGAGGGACTCGCCGTCGGCGAAGATGCCGCACGCACGGCCGGCGAAGCTCTTGACGTCCGCACCGGGGCCCGCCCCGAACGGCGACGGCGAGTCCGATGGCGCCGGAACCAGGACGACGGCGGTGTCACAGTCCTTGACCGCGATCATGTTGACGCTGCTACCCATGCCGCCGTCCATGTACCGGCGGCCGCCGATGGTCACCACCGGCCAGGCGGCCGGTACCGCGCAGCTGGCCTCGACGGCGTCGACGACGGACACCCCCGATTCCCGCGTGAACACCACCAGCTCGCCGGTGTCGATGTCGACGCCAGTGATGCGCAGGTCATGGTCGGGCCACTCGTGCGACGGCAACCGGCGTTCGATGACGTTGCGACGGACTGCCGGGCTGACGGTCTCGGCGGCAGCCGCTGCCGCCCCGAGGCGCTGCAACTGTTCGGCCCGGCCGCCGTTGGTCGACGACATCGCGTCGATGAACGTGGTCAGGACGGCCTCGATGTTGATGCCCGGGCTGATCTCCGCCGATTCGGCGGCGACCTGGCGCTCGAACAGCTCAGCAATGCTCAGCGCGCTGCCCAGCTGAGCACCGACCGCCGAGCCCGCCGATGTGCCCAGCACCACATCCGAATTCCGGATCGCCGCGGCGATCTCGGGGGCCTCGTCGGCGATTCCCTGCAGGATGCCGGTCTCCCATGCGATGCCGGCGATGCCGCCACCAGCCAGAACGAGCGCACGCTTAGCCATTAGTTCATCTAACAGGATTCGGCGTGCGCCGTGGGACCGTCATCCCACCAGGAGGTCAGAAAGATGCTCCAACGATCGGCCGGCGTAGCCCTTCCACAGCTTGCCGAAAACCGGCAACAGCGGAGCGGTCAGCGAGCTGCGCGGGTGCAGGGTCCATCGCCAGGTGATCTTGGTGCGGGGATTCTGCCCACCGGAGACGTCCTGGAACAGCCACATCCCTTGCACGCCGCCCACCAGCGGCGCCAGCGGTCCGTTGATGTCGGACAGCGTGTAGCCGAACGAGTGCGGCTCGTCGTATGAGGTCAGGGTCTCGGCCATGCTGCCGCCACCGGTCAGCAGGATGGTCCGGGTCTGCCCCACCGCGTCCCAGATACCGGTCTGGTTGCGCACGGCCTTGATCGGCGGGATCGGTCCGTACCAACGACAGAACAGCTCGTTCAACGGAATCGGTGCGGTGCCGCTGAATGCGTCGGCCACCGCGACGGGGACTATTCGTGATTGCTCGACCACCAATGCCTGCGCCATGATGGCGATCGTAACCATCGATGCTGACCACTGGAGTGTCATGACCTCAACGATGCGGGCCCAACGGTTCTACGCCGACACCAAAAAGGTTGTGGTGGAAGATGTTCCGATTCCGGAACCGGGCCCAGGCGAGGTGCTGGTCAAGGTCGCCTACTGCGGCATATGCCACTCCGACCTCAGCCTGATCAACGGCACGTTCCCGTCGCAGCTCCCGGTGGTGACGCAGGGCCACGAAACGTCGGGCACCATCGCCAAGCTCGGACCGGGCGTCACCGGCTGGGCCGAGGGCGACCGCGTTGTTGTCGCCGCCGGCAAGCCGTGCACGGACTGCGTGAACTGTCTTCGCGGCGACATGTCGAACTGTCTACGGATCCGACTCATGGCGTTCGCGTACGACGGAGGCTGGGCCGAATACACCGTCGCGCAGGCCTTCGGGCTGACGCGCGTACCCGACAACGTGCCGCTGGAGCAGGCCGCGATCCTGGCCGACGCGGTGTCGACGCCGTTCGGCGCCGTCGTGCGGACCGGCCAAGTGGGTATCGGCGAGTCCGTCGGCGTCTGGGGTGTCGGTGGGCTCGGCACGCACATCGTGCAGCTGGCCCGGTTGGTCGGGGCGGCGCCGATCGTGGCCGTCGACGTCAACCCGGCAGTGCTGGAGCGCGCGCTGGAGGTCGGCGCGGACTACGCGTTCGACGCACGCGACCCGGAGCTGTTGGCACAGATCGGTAAGGCCACCGGCGGCCGGATGCTCGACGTCGCGTTCGACGCGGTCGGCAAGGGGTCGACGTTCGACCAGGCACTGGCGGCACTGACCGTGGGCGGCCGGTTCGTCGGCGTCGGGATGAGCGCCGACGCCCCGTCGATCGGCCCGACGTCGTTCTTCAACCTGACCAAGAAGCAGGTGCGCGGGCACCTGGGCTATCAGAACGCCGACATCGGCACGCTGGCCACGCTGGTGTCCCGCGGCCGCCTGGACCTCACTCGGTCGATCAGCGAGATCGTGCCACTCGAGGATGTCGCCGAAGGCATCGCGAAACTCGACCGGGCCGAGGGCAACCCGATCCGGATCCTCATCCAGCCCTAGCTGGGGTTTTCCCGCGAGCGTGCGTGTTTGTACGCCGACACGCCGTATTCGGCGTGTACTTCGCGCACGCTCGTGGCGGACGAGCGTGCGCGTATTCACCTCAGTCGCGGCGCCGCTTTCGCGCTGAAGAGCGGCAGGTCCAGATAGGTGGCGATACCCGGTTCCGCGGCACACACCGCCGGCACGGAGTTGACGCAGTGGGCGGCGGTGCCGACGACGCCGGGTTCGGGGCCGTCCTCTCCGACCAGTCCCTGAAAGCCCTTGATCGACACGGTGAAGTCCGGATTTCCCTTGACCTCCATCTCGTAGCGTTGTCCTTCGGGGCCGAAATCCCATGCCGGGTCGAGGTTTTCCTCACCCATGAACCAGTTGACGGTGACGCGTACGACCACCTCGTCGCCGACTACCGCCTCCCAGTGGAACTTGCGGGCGGCCACCTGGCCGGGCTGGATGGGGCCCAACGGTGAGTCGATCGGCGCGGTAGCCACCGCAACCTCTTGGCGCGCAACGATCTTCGGGTCGGCCTTGAACCCGAACTCGTCGACGCACATCCGGACGGCTTGGATGAAGCCACTGTCGAGCAGCTTCTGCATCGGCCCGGTGAGCGCCTTGTCCGGCGTTTCACCGAACCCCATCACGTGCCGCAGCACGTCGGGCGCGTCGTAGGTCCGCAGGTCCGAGAACTCTTCGGCCCGAACGAAAGTCACGCCGGTGGACATCACCGAGAACAGCAGCGGGAACTTCTCACTGATGCCGCCGGGCGCGATGCCGGTGCCGTGCAGGGTGGCGCCACCGGCCAGCGCGGCTTCCCGCATCGGCGCGCCCTGCTTCTCGCTCGGATATACCCAGCCGACCGGCGTCACCACGTTCTTGCCCGACCGCAGCAGCGCGGCGACCTCGTCGGGGTTGGCCATCAGCGGGGCGTAGATGACGGCGTCGGCCTCGAGCGCCAGGATGCCTTCGATGCTGTTGGTCGCGGTGACGCCCAGCGGCTCGACGCCGATGATCTCGCCAACATCCTTGCCGTTCTTGGCTTCCGAATGCACCCAGCACCCGACGAGTTCCAGGTCCGGATGTTCCAGCACACCTTTGATGGCAGCGACGCCGACGCCGCCGGTTGCCCACTGCACGACCCGCAACGCCATGAAACCTCCCGAGCACCGCCAGAACTAGAACACGTTCTAGGTTGTATACCACTGCCCCGGCGCCGGAGACCAGACCTTCGGGGTCTTGACTAAAAGCGCCGCGCGTGACTGAACTACAGGTAGTAACGAAAGGACTCTCAATGACCGTGTCAAGCCGCCGCCGTGGCGATTTGGGGCGTGTCGGGGTGCCAGGTCCGGTTGTCACGGATGAGGGCGTAGAGGACGTTGACGCGTCGGCGGGCCAGGCAGATGGTGGCAGGGATGGCGCGTTTGCCTTGGTCTCGTTTGCGCTGGTAGTACGCCTTCGACGTGGGATCGCAGCGGATCGCGGTCAGCGCGGACATGTACATCACCCGGCGCAGCCGTCGGCTGTAGCGCTTGGGCGTGTGCAGCCGGCCGGTGCGTTTTCCGGAATCTTTGGATACCGGCGCCAATCCGGCCCAGGCAGCGAGTTGGTCAGGCGATTCCAGCAATGCGGGATCGCCGACCACGGCAAGGAATTCGGCGCCGAGCCGAAAGCCCATGCCGGGCAGGCTGTTGATCACCTCAGCGAGCGGATGGCGGCGAAATCGTTCCTCGATGTCCGCGTCGGTGTGTTTGATGCGCTCATCGAGGTTCATCACCCCCTGGGCCAACTCGGCGACCAATCCGGCACCCACATCCTCACCTGGCAGGCGGACGGTCTGGGCCTTGGCAGCAGTTACCGCGGCAGCCGCGATCGTGGCGGCGTTGCGCACCCCGGCCGCCGCCAGCACCTTGGTCAGCCGCGAAACACCGGTTCGGCGAATCGCTTTCGGCCGCTGGTAGTGCGCCAGCAGTACCGCCCAACCCCGGTCTTGGGTCAGTTCGGCGACGCGTTCGAGTGCCGGGCATACGGCCAGCAGTTGTTGGCGCAGGCGGTTGATGGTGCGGGTGCGGTCGGCCACCAGATCGGCGCGGTGGGCGGTGAGCATGCGCAGTTCGGTGATCAGGTCATCGCCGGGACGCAGGACCGGCAGGTCCGCACCGCGCATCCGGGATTGATCGGCAATCACCCGGGCGTCTTTGGCATCGGTCTTGGACTCACCACCGCGGTAGGTGGCCGATGCTTGCCACACCTGCCGGCCCGCAAGGTATCGCACCGTCTTGCCTGCATCGGCCAGCACCGTGAGCACCAGGGCGGCGTACACGTTGCTCAAGTCCACTGTCCAGGACACCTCACCGGCAAGCGTGTCGATTTCGGCGACCAGGTCGCCGATCGTGCGCTCGTCGTTGACCACCTTGCGCGAGAACACCATGTTGCCGTTGCTGTCCACGACGCACACCCAGTGATGTTCTTTGCCGACGTCGATCCCAGCCCACATTTGCTTTTCGGTCACCGGACCTCTTTTCGCTTGTCTGCCAACAGAATCCCCAAGGACGACCTCGCCGGCATTTCCTTAAACAAGCGATCACATCGCAGATCTCAATCAGCGGCCCGAGGAAGTCCAGGCAGGCCGGGCGGCCAGTCCTTTCAAGCCGCACCACCAGGGCCGGCACCACCATGGCAGCCATACCCGACCCACCCGGGTCACAGCCCAACGTAACGCTCAGCAATACGAAGTAACTGCAACTACGAACTTAAGGAAGACCATGGCCAAGAATCGCGTGTTCGTCGTCGGCGTCGGCATGACCAAATTCGAGAAGCCCGGCAGCCGCGAGGGCTGGGACTACCCGCAGATGGCCAATGAGTCCGGCAACAAGGCCCTCGCCGATGCCGGCATCTCGTACGACCAGGTGGAGCAGGGCTACGTCGGTTACTGCTCCGGCGACTCGACCTCCGGCCAGCGCGCCCTGTACGAGCTGGGCATGACGGGCATCCCGATCGTCAACGTCAACAACAACTGTTCGACGGGATCGACGGCGCTTTACCTTGCCGCACAAGCGATCCGAGGTGGTCTCGCGGACTGCACCATCGCGCTGGGGTTCGAGAAGATGCAGCCGGGTTCGCTCCAGGCGGGTGCGCAGGACCGCGAATCGCCGCTGGGCCGGCACGTCAAGGCCCTGGCCGAGATCGACGAGTTCGCCTTCCCTGTCGCGCCGTGGATGTTCGGCGCGGCCGGCCGCGAGCACATGAAGAAGCACGGCACCACCGCCGAGCACTTCGCGAAGATCGGCTACAAGAACCACAAGCATTCGGTCAATAACCCGTACGCGCAGTTCCAGGACGAGTACACGCTCGACGACATCCTGGGCGCCAAGATGATCTCCGATCCGCTGACCAAGCTGCAGTGCTCCCCCACCTCTGACGGTTCGGGCGCGGCGATCGTGGCCAGCGAGGCGTTCGTCGACAAGCACGGGCTGGCCTCGCAGGCCGTCGAGATCGTCGGCCAGGCCATGACCACCGACTTCGCCTCGACGTTCGACGGCAGCGCCGCCAACATCATCGGCTATGACATGAATGTCCAAGCCGCCCAGAAGGTTTACGACCAGTCGGGCCTCGGCCCCGAGGACTTCCAGGTCATCGAGCTGCACGACTGCTTCTCGGCCAACGAGCTCCTGCTGTACGAAGCCCTGGGCCTGTGCGGCGAGGGTGAGGCGCCGCGGCTGATCGACGACAACGACACCACCTACGGCGGACGCTGGGTCGTCAACCCGTCGGGCGGCCTGATCTCCAAGGGCCACCCGCTCGGCGCGACGGGCCTGGCCCAGTGCTCCGAGCTGACGTGGCAGCTGCGCGGCACCGCCGACAAGCGCCAGGTCGACGGCGTCACCGCGGCCCTGCAGCACAACATCGGGCTCGGCGGCGCCGCCGTCGTGACGGCCTACCAGCGCGCCGAGCGCTAGTCACCTCCCCCGCGAGCTGGGGGTACTTCCCGCTTGCGAGCAGACGTAAAACTGTCGTTTTCGCTTCGAAAACGACAGTTTTGCGCCTGCTCGCGGAAGTAACTCGCGGAAGTAATCAGCCGTCGAACATGGCGTCGACCAGGCGGCGCAGCACCTGACGGGTCTCGCGGCGCGTCTTCTTCGGGTCGTCGGCGGTGGCGATGAGCATGGCCGCCTCATCGAGGGCGCCAATCAACACGTGCGCCAGCGCCCGGACCGGCTGACGCGCCAGCTGGCCGGCCTTCATGGCCTCACTGAGCAGTTGTTCCGTCATGCCCAGGCTGTAGCGCTGGGCGACGTCACGGAAGCCCGCCCAGCCGAGCACACTCGGGGCGTCGAGCAGGACCAGCTGGCGCACCTCCGGGTCGCCAGAGACTTCCAGCCAGGCATCGACCGCGGCGCGGATGGCGTCGGCCGGTGACGTCGCACCCGACGCCGCCACCATCGCCCCCATCCGGGCCATGACGTCCTCTTCCACCACTTCCACCACCGCCAGGAAAAGCGCTGCCTTGTCGGCGAATTGGTGATACATCGCGCCCCGGGTCACCCCGGCCGTCGTCGCGATCTCTGGTGTGCCCACCTCGGCATAACCACGCTCGCCCCACAGTCGCCGCGCAGCGACGATCAACGCTTCGCGGGTAGCCGCGGAGCGCTCCTCCTGAGTACGCCTCTTGTTTTCCATACACCCTGTTGGTAAGTTGCGGACAGCCTGTTTGTAAATCAGTATCGAGCTAGGAGTGATCCATGTCGATCATCGAGATTAACGCCGGAACCATCCATTTCGAGGAATTCGGACCGAAGGACGGCAGGCCCGTCGTCTTCGTGCACGGATACATGATGGGTGGCCAGCTGTGGCGAGGTGTCGCCGCGCGACTGGCCGAGCGCGGCCTGCGGTGCATCGCCCCGACCTGGCCGCTCGGCGCGCATCCCGAACCGCTGCGCCCGGGCGCCGACCGGAGCATCCACGGCGTCGCGCGCATCGTCGCCGACACCATGGCCGCACTGGACCTCGACGACGTCGTCATCGTCGGCAACGACACCGGCGGTGTGGTCACGCAACTGGTCGCGGTCCACCACCCGGAGCGCATCGGCGCCATGGTGCTGACGAGTTGCGATGCGTTCGAACACTTTCCGCCACCGATCCTCAAGCCGCTGATCGCCGCGTCGCAGTCGAAAGCGCTGTTCCGCGCGGGCGCACAGGTGTTCCGCATCCCGATGGTCCGCAAGCGCGCCTACGCCGGGCTCGCGTACACCGACTTCGACGCCCTGACCCGGGAGTGGGTACACAACACGCAGTCCAAACCCGCTGTCGCCGAGGATCTCCGCGTGTTCACCAGCTCACTGCGCACCGAGGTCACCACCGGAGTCGCGGCGCGGCTGCACGAATTCGACAAGCCGACGCTCATCGCCTGGTCGGCCGACGACGAGTTGTTCGAAGTCGAGGACGGCGAGAAGCTGGCGGACATCATCCCCAACGCCCGTCTCGAAATCCTCGACGGCGCAAAGACATTCTCGATGCTCGATCGCCCCGACCGACTCGCCGACCTGATGTCGACGCTCGCGGTGCGGGCCTAGCCGCGAGCTGCCGCTAGATGGTGACGACGTCGTAGGCGCCATCGGCGTACCGGGCGCGAATGGTCTTCTTGTCGTACTTGCCGACGCTGGTGCGCGGCACCTGCTCGATGAACGTCCACCGCTCGGGCAGCCACCAGCGAACAACCTTGTCCGACAGGAACTCTCGAAGTTCATCAGGTGTCGCCGAAGCACCCTCGTGCAGCACCACGGCGACCAGCGGTCGCTCCTGCCAGCGGTCGTCGGGCACCGCGACCACGGCGGCTTCCAGCACCGCGGGGTGCGCGACCAGATGGTTCTCCAACTCGACCGACGATATCCACTCACCGCCGGACTTGATGACGTCCTTGGCCCGGTCGGTGAGGGTGACGAACCCGCAGTCGTCGATGCGTCCGACGTCGCCCGTGCGCAGCCAGCCGCTGTCGAACTTGCTCGCGTCGTAGCCCAGGTAGTAGCTGCCGGTGATCCATGGTCCGCGAATCTCGATCTCCCCGACGGCTTCTCCGTCGTGCGGCAGCGGGGCGCCGGCGTCGTCGACGATCCGGATCTCGACACCACACATGGGCCGCCCGGCGGTCGCCCGGCTCTTCCAGTACTCGTCCTCGGACACGTTCGGAAGCGGCTTGGCAGTGGTCGCCAGCGGCGAGGTCTCGGTCATCCCCCAGGCCTGGCGGATGTGGACGCCGTACCGTTCCTGGAAGATACGCATCATCGACTGCGGCACCGCCGATCCGCCGCAGCCCACGATCCGTAGCGACGAGATGTCATGCCCCGGGTTCTTTTCCAGACAGTTCATCACGTCGTTCCAGATCGTCGGCACGGCGCAGGCGATCGTCGGGTGACAGGTCTCGATGAGGTTGATCAGCGAAGTGCCGTCCAGGAACCGGTCCGGCATGACCAGGTCGGCGCCCGCCATCAGCGCGGCGTACGGCAGCCCCCAGGCGTTGGCGTGGAACATCGGCACGATGGGGAGCGCCACGTCGTCGCTGCCGACATCCAGCGCGTTGCTGGTGCACGTCGCCATGGCATGCAGAAAGCTCGAACGATGGCTGTAGACAACGCCTTTCGGGTTGCCGGTGGTGCCGCTGGTGTAACACATCGCTGCCGCGGACCGCTCGTCGATCTCCGGCCAGTCGAAGTCCTCGGATTGGGCAGCCAGCAGCTCGTCGTACCGCAGCACGGTCTTGCCCGCGGCCTCCAGCGGACCCAAATCCCCTGCGCCGATGGCGATTACCGTGTGCACCGTCTTCATCTGCGGAAGTACCGGGGCAAGCTGGGCAGTCAGCGAGAGGTCCGCGATGACGATCTGGTCCTCGGCCTCGTTGGCGATGTAGGCGATCTGCTCCGGCGACAACCTGATGTTGAGGGTGTGCAGCACCGCGCCCATCGACGGAATGGCCAGGTACGCCACGGTGTGTTCGGCGTTGTTCCACATGAACGTCGCCACCCGCTGGTCCCCGGTGATGCCGAGACCGCGCAGCGCGTTGGCCAGCCGCCCGGATTGCCGGCCGATGTCGCCATAGGTCATGGTGCGGTACTGCCCGCCGCCGAGCGCCGTGGTGACGGTTCGGCGATAATTCTGACCGGTCGCATGCCGCATGATCGTGGTGATGGTGAGCGGGGCGTCCTGCATCGTACTGAGCATCGTGAATTTCGCCTCTGGGTTGCTGCCGCTGGGATGTCGAGATGCTAGCCGACCCTGCCAGGTAGGAGGATGATTAACGTTGGCACGACAGGAGAAAATCATGCGCTCGAATTGGACGCTCGCCGCGGCGCTGGCCGGCGGAGTGGCCGCGATGCTGGCACCGGCCGGATCGGCCATGGCCGAATCGGCGCAAGACACCATCAACCGGCTGCAGTCCGAGGGCTATGTGGTCACGATCGACAAGCTCGGGACGGCACCGGTGTCCGAGTGCACGGTGACCAGTGTGCGCAATCCGCAACAGACGACGCAGTTGGTGCCGTGGGTCGGCCCCGGCCTGGGCCGCAACAGCAATTCCATCCTGCTGCCGCAGACCAGCAGGACCATTTCGGTGTCGCTCGACTGCACGGGCACGCGCTAGCCCCCCCAGACGCCAAGAACGCCCCCGCCGGTCGGCGGGGGCGTTCTTGGTGGAGTGCTCAGACGGTCGCGGGCTCCAGCGCGCGCACCTCGTTCATCGCGACGGGCTTGGTCGCCATGAACTGTGAGTAGAGCAGAGGCTTGGGGGCCTCGACGGCGACCGCGGTGACGTCACCGACCACGTCCGCGACATACAGCCGCGAACCGTCACGGCTGACGGTGACGCACGACGGCTGGACGTCGGCCGCGATGGTGTCGACGACCGCGTTGGTCTGGGTGCAGAACACCGAGACGCGGTTGTAGTCGACGACGTAGGCGCGGGTGCCGTCGGCGCCGAGCACCAGCTGGGTCGGGGCGTCACCGACGGCGAAGCGGCCGGTGACGCGGCCGGCGGCCAGGTCGACGACGTGCACCTCACCGCGGGCGGTCAGGTCCGAGGTCAGTACATAGGCGGTGTTGTCCGGGCCGAGCGCCAGGCTGCGGATCGGGGCACCGATGACGATGGTGTTGCGGATACGCGCGGTCTCGGTGTCGACGACGACCAGCTGGCTGCCCATCTCGTCGGTGGTGGCGACGTAGAGCCGGCGACCGGTGTGGTCGACCGCGAGGGCGTCGATGCTGATGGCAGCACCGGTGGCGATCTCGATGGTGCCGACGCGCTCAGCGGTGATGTCGATGACGGCGACGTCGATGTAGGTGTCACCGGCACGGCCCGCGAACACGCGCTTGCCGTCGGGGCTGACAGCCAGTGCGCTCACGCCGGAGGCCAGCGGGTAGGCGGCCAGCTCGGCACCCGTGGCGACGTCGATGACGGCGACACCGTCGAACTCGGCACCGGACACGGCGACGTACGCGCGGTCAGCGGTGGCGACGACCGCGAACGGCTCACCGTCGACGGCGATATCGCGGATGCTGCGGCTGCGCGGCTCGATCAGCGACACCATGTTGTCGGCGTAGCTGGTCGCGACCAACTGACCCGCGCTCTCGGCGATGTCTGCGATGGCGCCGCGGCCAACCCGCGCGATGTCCATGGTTCCGCGCAGCGCCTCGGCGCTTGCCCGCTTCGCTTTTGCACGAGCGTTATTATTTGCCACGATCTTCGGTACCTCCGCCAGCGCCGCAACGCGCCGGTAGTCGATTGCCCGTCCGGGTGCGCCCGGATGAGCGCTGCTTTCAAGAAGTGTAGTGATCCCCACCGACATTCCGGACGGCTTCAGCGACGCCTCGTCACGAATTGATCAGAAGCTCTTAGGAGTTACTTATGTTGTGAATTGTTATGGACTTGTTATCAATGGCGATCAGTGCTTTGACCTGTGTAAACAACGCATGAATTCAAATTGAGCAAACATAGGCGGGCCTCATTTCTGACGGTTTCCAAGCACCGTTTCCCGGCATTCCCTGGCAAAGTGAGCGAAACATCACACCGCGACACGAACGCATGCAATCCCATCAGTCTCACCTGCACGATAGAACCCAGGTTGCACTTCAGTTCATCAAGATCGTGACAGCCTCGAGGCCCGCCTGAGCGGGCCTCGAGATTCGCTGTTATCGATGAATTCACATTTTGTTCACGATGTGAGGGCCGTCACACCGGCGTTGCCGACGGCTGCTCGACACCCGAATCGAGCATCGTCAGTTCGTCGAACGGCTCGGCGCCGTGCAACACGGCTTCGGCCTTTGCCCGGTCGAGCGTCCCGGTCCACGAGCCGATCAGCACTGTGGCGACGGCATTGCCCGAGAAGTTGGTGACGGCCCGCGCCTCCGACATGAACCGGTCGATGCCGACGATCAGGCCGACGCCGTCGAGCAGGTCGGGCCGGTGACTCTGCAGGCCGCCGGCCAGCGTCGCAAGGCCCGCGCCCGTGACCCCGGCAGCGCCCTTGGAGGCGACGATCATGAAGGCCAGCAGCGCCAACTGCTCCCCGATCGCCATGGGCCGCCCCATGGCGTCGGCGATGAAGAGCGCCGCCATGGTCAGGTAGATCGCGGTCCCGTCCAGGTTGAACGAGTAGCCGGTCGGCACCACGACGCCGACGGTGCTGCGGTCCACACCCAGGTGCTCCATCTTGGCGATCAGCCGAGGTAGCGCCGACTCCGACGACGACGTCGAGAAGATCAGCAGGTACTCGCGCGCCAGGTAGCGGACCAGCCGGAAGATCGACATCCGCGTGACCGACCACAGCACCACGCCGAGCACACCGAAGACGAACACGACGCAGGTCACGTAGAACCCGAGCATCAGGGTCAGCAGCTGGGTGACCGCGCGCCAGCCGGTCTGGCCGACGACGCCGGCCATGGCGCCGAACGCGCCGATCGGCGCCAGCCACAGGATCATGATCAGCACCCGGAACACCAGTTTCTGCAGGTGCTCGACGCCGCGCAGGACGGGTTCACCGGCAGTGCCCATCGCCTGCACGGCGAAGCCGACGAGCAGGGCGATGAACAGCGCCTGCAGCACGTTTCCGCTGGTCAGCGCGGACAACAGCGTCTCGGGGATGATGTGCGAGACGAAGTCCATGAGGCCGCCGGCCTCATGCGCCTTCTGGGCCAGTTTCGCGCCCTGGCCGGTCGCCTGCGCCGACAGGTGCAGGCCCGATCCGGGGCTCAGCAGGTTGCCGACGACCAATCCGATCGCCAGCGCCACCGTCGACATCACCAGGAAGTAGGCGAGCGACAGGCCACCGATCTTGCCGACGGTCGCGGCTTTGCGCACCGAGCCGATGCCCAGCACGATCGTGCAGAAGATGACCGGCGTGATCATCATCTTGATCAGGTTGACGAACAGGGTGCCGAGGACCGCGATGTCCTTGCCCACCCCGGGCGCGATGAGGCCGACGGCCACACCGCCGACGACGGCGACGAGCACCGCGATGTACAGCCAATGGGTGCGGTCGCGACGGGGCGCTTGATCAGTCATGTCGGGCAGTCCTCCGGCCTCGATGTCGAAAACTTCTGCAAGGATGTTGGTCCAGAACGTGAGGCACGTCACGCATATGTTCATTTCGTTCACGGAAGTTCACCGCGCACGCCACGAGCAGGCGGATTACAGAAGGACGCAGTGATGCGCAGTTGGCCGGCCGCGCCGCGCTGGTCCCTGGCCGGCCAGATCGTCGCCCTGCAGATCGCGATCATCATCATCGTGGTGGCAGCCGGCAGCGCGCTGGCGGTGGTGCAGTCCCGCCGAACCAACGACGTCGCGGCCAAACAGCTGCTCACCGGCGTCGTCACGGCACTGGCAGACGCGCCGTCGACGGCTGCCGCCATCCAGACGGGCAGCGCCACGGAAGTACTGCAGCCGGTGACCGAAACCGTTCGGGCCCAGACCGGCATCGCTTTCATCACCGTCATGGCGCCCGACGGCACCCGGTTCACCCATACCGACCCGCGCCAGATCGGCGGCCACTACCTGGGCACCACGGAGCAGGCCCTGAAAGGCCAGACGCACACCGAGTTCTACACCGGGACGCTGGGCCGCTCGGTGCGCACCATCGCCCCGGTGCGGGACGGTGCCGGACGGGTGGTGGGCCTGGTCGCCGCGGGCATCACCGAGACGACGCTGACGGCGCAGTGGCGCCACCAGATCCCGGTGATCGCGGCGATCAGCCTTGCCGCCCTTGCCCTTTCACTGGCCGGCACCTGGCTGATCCGGCGCCGCCTGCTCCGCCAGACCCACGGGCTGCGGCCGGACCAGTTGCGCGTGATGTACGAGCACCACGATGCCGTCCTGCATTCGGTGTCCGAGGGCCTGCTGGTGCTCGAGAAGGGGCGCGTGGCGCTGGCCAACGACGAGGCGCGGCGCCTGCTGGCGCTGCCGCCCGGTGCGGTGGCCCTGTCCGATCTGCCGGAGTTCCTGCGCGCGGCCGGTCCCGGTGTGCGCGACGAGGTGCACGTCACCGACGACCGGGTGCTGGTGGTCAGCCGGTCACCGGTGGCCGGCGCCTCGGGTTCGGAGGTCGTGACGATCCGCGACCGCACCGAATTGCAAAGCACCCTGGGCGAACTCAGCTCGCTGAAGGTCCTCACCGACTCGTTGCGGGCGCAGGCGCACGAAGTGGCGAACAAGTTGCACACGGTGATCACCATGGTCGAGATGGGCCGCCCGACGGACGCCGTCGCGTTCGCCACCGACGAACTGGAGCTGTCCCAGCGGCTCGTCGACCGGCTGTCCAGCGAGGTCCGCGAACCCG
This sequence comes from Mycobacterium sp. SMC-16, assembly GCF_046250085.1. NCBI lineage: Bacteria > Bacillati > Actinomycetota > Actinomycetes > Mycobacteriales > Mycobacteriaceae > Mycobacterium > Mycobacterium sp. SMC-16. The sequence continues at coordinate 1,042,678 of NZ_CP176427.1, read as the reverse complement.
CCCTGGTGGCATTGCTGCTGGGCAAGAGCGCCCAGGCCCACGAACGTGGCATCGACTTCACCGTCACCGTGGACTCGCAATTGCCTTCGGACACATCGCATCTACCGCTGAGCGGGCCGGAAATGGTGACGGTGCTGGGCAACCTGATCGACAACGCCATGGACGCGTGCGATCGCGACGACCCGTGGATCGAGGTGACGGTGCGGTGCGAGCCGGGCGCCGAACTGCACATGCGGGTGGCCGACAGCGGCACCGGCATGGACCCGGCGACGTTCGAAAACGCCATGCGCCGTGGTTATTCGACGAAATCGGCGCCGGGACACGGGCTGGGCCTCGCCCTGGTGGCACAGGTGGTCAACCGACACGGCGGCACGCTGTCGTCCGATGTCAGTTACGGTTCGGTGGTGTCGGTGACGATTCCGGCGGCAGCCTCATGACCACCGTGCTGATCGTCGACGACGATCCCCTGATCGCCGAGGCGCACCGCACGTATGTCGAACGGCTGGAAGGGTTTTCCGTCGCCGCGGTGGCCCACACGGCACGCGAGGCCATCCAGGCCGCGACCCGGGCGACCACCACCGACGAGCCCATCGACCTGGTCCTGCTGGACCTCGGACTGCCCGACGCCAGCGGCATCAGCCTGGCGTCGGCACTGTCCGGGCTGCGGCCGGCGCCGGACATCATCGCCATCACCTCCGAGCGCGATCTGGAGATGGTGCGCGCCGCCGTCGCGCACGGCGCACTGGCGTATCTGTTGAAGCCGTTCACCTTCGCGGCCTTCCGGGACCGGCTGGACCGCTATCAGCGGTACCGGACGGCCCTCCCCGCCGGGGTGGACGCCGCCAGCCAGGCCGAGGTGGACCGGGCGCTCGCCGAATTGCGCACCAGCGCAGATAAATCCGCGGCCCCGAAAGGCGCGTCGGCGCTGACGAACGACGACATCGCCCGCGCGGTGCGGGACAGTCTCGAGGGGCTCACGGCCGACGAGGCCGCCAAGGCGGTCGGGGTGGCGCGGGTGACCGCCTGGCGCTATCTGGAGCGGCTGGCCGACGACGGAACCGTCACGCGCCGAAGCGAATACGGCGGGACCGGCCGGCCCAAGACCCGCTACCTGTGGCGTTGACTTCGCCGGGTGTGACAGCATCGGATCATGAGTCGCGACGACGATCCGGAAGCCCGCATCCGCGAGCTCGAACGCGCGATGACCGATCAGGCACGGGCCTCGGAGCTGACGGAGCCAGGCCAAGCGTGGTCCTCGCGCACGCCCGCGGCCGGCACGCCGTACCCCACCCAGTACACCCGGCCCCCGCAGACCTCGCCGTCGCAACCCTGGCCGCCCGGGGTGCCCACCACCGCGGCCCGCCGAATGATCCTGGGCGTCGTCGTCCTCGCCGTCATCGTCGGCCCCGTGGTCGCCGCGATCGTCTTCGTCACCAACTTGACCGGCAAGAAACACCTGACGTTTCTCCCGCCCTCCGCCAGCCACCCGCCCAGCGTCTCGGTGGCCGTCCCGACCCCGCCGCAACCGGGCGACGAATCGTCGGTGGTCGTCAACGGCACCACGGTGCAGTCCGGCCCCGGCCTCGTCGAATTACCGCCGCAGTCCGACGATCCCACCCGGCCCATCCAGGTCGCGGGCGTGCGCGGCCACCGCACGGTCGCGTGCAACGACAGGCCGATCAGCATCAGCGGCGTGTCCAACAGCGTCACCATCACCGGGCACTGCGCGACCGTCGAGGTCTCCGGGATCGAGAACACCGTGACGGTCGACTCCGCCGACAAGATCGTCACGTCCGGCATGGACAACCACGTGACCTACCACTCCGGGGACCCGGAGATACCTGATCCGGGCCGGTCCAACACCGTCAGTCGCGGCTGACGCGGCCGATACGCCGGCGCGTCAATTTCCCCCGAATCGGGGGACGACGGGAGTCCGCGGCGTTCATAATCTCGTTGCCATGGCGCACAACGGAAATGACGATTGGACCCAACCCGCAGCTCTGGCGATCCCGAAAGAGGGCTACTTCGAACTCACCCGCGGTCGCTACGGGCCGGTCTTCCCGCGCACCCCGGCGTGCTACGGCTTCAACATCATCGCCAAGGTGCTCGACGGTCATGAGCAGGCGATCCGGGACTACGGCAAGCAACTCGAGGCTGCCGTCGCCGCACAGCCCGACGTCCTGGCCCCGCTGAAGCTGCACTATCTGCGGTGGAATCTGTTCGACGTCGGCTCCGGGCTGCACTTCCAGTACCAGGGCATCTTCGACACCGACTTCGACAAGTACACCGAGGACGCCGTCAAGCTGTTCAGCTCGACGGGGATCACCACGGCGTTCACCCATCTGGAGGGCTTCCCCGCCGACTGGAAGACCAACCCCGAGGCGTTCATCATGTTCGTCCGCGAGCACCAGGTGCCGAGCTTCCTGGAGTACGGCGAGTACCCCTACGTGACGGCGGTGGAGATCAAGAAGGCCCTGCGGCTCAAGGCCGCGTTCTCCGACATGTTGGACGAGATGCAGTGACAGCACTCGAGTTCGACGATATCCAACACATCATGCTGACCGGGACGCCTCACCTCACCGGCCGGTACGAGTTCCTGTCGTTCGACACCCCCGAAGCCGGGCAGGCCTGGCTGGCCGAGATGGTTCCGCTCGTGCAGTCGGCGACCGACGTGCGCAAGACGGTCAACATCTTCAAGCGGTGGGTGAACCTGGCGTTCACGTGGAACGGCTTGCGCGCGTTGGGGCTTGACGAGCAGACGCTGGCCACCTTTCCCGCCGAGTTCCGCGAGGGCATGGCGGCCCGCGCCGATATCCTGGGCGATACCGGCGCCGCCGCACCGGAGCACTGGGTGGGCGGGCTCGCGGGTGACGACCTGCATGCCATCCTCATCCTGTTCGCAAGGGACGAGGACGAACGGGTGCGCTGCGTCGGCGAGCACGACGCACTGTTGGCTCGGTGTCCCGGCGTGCGGTCGCTGTCGCATCTCGATCTGGCGGCCACTGCGCCGTTCGAGTATGACCACGACCACTTCGGATACCGCGATCCGGTGTCGCAGCCCCAGATGGCCGGGTCCGGCGAGACGCTGATCCCCGGCGCCTGTGGCGCGCTGGCCGCGGGCGAGTTCCTGCTCGGCTATCCGGACGAGGAAGGCCTGGTGTCGAATCAGCCTGCCCTCGAGGTGCTTTCACGCAACGGCAGCTTCATGGCGTACCGCCGGCTGGAGGAGCATGTCGGCACCTTCCGCGACTACCTGACGCAGCACGCCGAGGACACCGAAGGCCAGGAGTTGCTGGCCGCCAAGTTCATGGGCCGCTGGCGCAGCGGCGCACCCTTGGTGCTGGCGCCCGAACACGACGATCCCGAGCTCGGCGCGGATCCGATGCGCAACAACGACTTCGACTACGCCACGATGGATCCGCACGGCTACAAGTGTCCGGTCGGCTCGCACGCACGTCGGCTCAACCCGCGCGATACCGAGCCGAATCCCAATCGGCGCAGGATGATCCGGCGCAGCGGCACCTACGGGCCGGCGCTTCCCGAGGGCGCCCGCGACGACGGTGTCGAACGGGGCGTCGGGATGTTCCTGATCTGCGCCAGCCTGGTGCGGCAGTTCGAGTTCGCCCAGAACGTCTGGATCAACGACACCGCGTTCCAGGAGCTCGGCAACGAACACGACCCCATCTGCGGCACCCAGGACGGCACGCTGGACTTCACGATCCCCAAACGGCCGATCCGCCAGGTGCACAAGGGGTTACCGGCATTCACCACGCTGCGCGGCGGGGCATACTTCTTCCTACCCGGCCTGACCGCACTGCGCTACCTCTCCACACTCGGACACCAAGGAGCATCATGAGTTCGTACGCCCGCACCTACAACCAGGCCCACATCACCCGTCCCCACAACGGCAACCGGCGTGTCAGCATCTACTGGTCGTGGAGCTACCCGTGGGAGGCCCAGCGCGACCCGGCGCTGCTGTACAACCGGTTCTCCACCATGACCGAGGTACGCGCGGCGACGTGGCCGGCCTACGAAGGTGTCGAATACAGCGCGCGGGAGTTCCTGCAGGGCGTCGACGGCACGCTCGAGCTGTTCCACCGCTCCTCGTTGTCCTTCCAGGACGTCGCCGGTGAAGCGACAGGGCATCCGGTGGCGGTGTTCCAGCGCGTCGATCAGGCCGGCTACCGGCTGCCGATCGACGAACGCATCCTGAACGACACCGACACCCTGATGATCTTCGGGTTGGACCACCTGCTCGGCGACGAGGAAGCCACGCCGGAGGAGGTCGCCGCTATCCAGCAGTGGCTGAAGCGCGAGGGCACCTGCCTGATGCTGGCCCCGCACCACGACGTCGGCTTCACCGACGACAAAGAGCAGCAGCAGATGGAGTACCTGCACCACGGCGACCCGCTGACGCCGCGCGTACAGAACTTCAGCGGATTCGCGCGGTCGCTGCTTACGGGGCTGAACATCCCGGTGCACAACACGTGGGGTCTGCGACCCGCGACGGTTGAGGGCACCAAACAGATTGTGCCCCTTACCGCTTTCCGCGACCTGGACTCTGCCGGCCTGCTGCGTGACGTCACGACGCTGGCCCTGCACCCGCACCTGCCGCACTACCAGTTGACCGCCCCCGAGAGCCCGGAGTTGCGGGTGCTGGGCCGGCAGCTGATCGACCAGACCCGGCCGCACCCCTTCACCCTGGCAGGCAACACCGAGTTCAACGCGCTGATCCACATGCCGCCGACCGGGGACCGTGCCGGCGACATCGTGCTGGTCGACTCGACACATTTCACGACGCTGTTCGGCGCCAGCGAGAGCTTGAAGTCGTTCTGGCGCAACCTGGTGACGATGTGACGGTAACCGAGCTGGCGGTTCGCGGTTCCAACATCGCGGTCGTCATCTTCGTGGTGGCCAGCACTCTGGGCGTCGGACTGAGTCTGACTCCGGCCCAGATCCTGGCTCCGCTCAAGGACGTTCGGGTGGTGAGCCTGACCCTGGTGGCCAATTTCGTTGCGGCGCCGCTGATTGCGTTCGGACTCTGGCGGTTGCTCGGGCTCGATGAGCCTCTCGGTGTGGGGCTGCTGTTGTGTGGGCTGGCCGCGGGTGCACCGTTCCTGATCAAACTCGCCGAGTTCGCCAAGGCCGACACGGGTCTGACGGTGGGCGTGATGACGCTGCTGATGATCACCACGGTGGCATACGTGCCGATCGTGCTGCCGGTGTTCCTCAAGGGTTCGGCAGTCGATCCGCTGGCCATCGCGTCGTCGCTGGTGATCCTCATGCTGATCCCGCTGGCGATCGGCCTGTTCTGCCGGAGCCGGGCCCCGGAGCTCGCGTCCAAGGTCAGGCCCGCCATCGGTCTGCTCAGCACCGTCAGCATGGTGCTGGTGGTCGTCCTGACCATCGTCGCCAACTTCCGGGAGGTGCTGTCGGTGTACGGCACGCGGGGCATCCTGGCTGCCGTCGTCTACACCGCCGTCTGCGCCGGAATCGGTTGGGCACTGGTGTTTTTCAGTGCCACGGCGCGGCCCGTGCTCGCGTTGGGTACCGCGCAACGCAATGCCGCGGCCGCTTTCGTGGTCGCCGGGCAGAACTTCGATGATCCGCGGGTCACGGTGATGATCACGGTCGTGCTGATCGCCGAGTTCACGATGCTGATCCCGTTCGCCCGGTTCGTGGCCCGCAAGGCCTGACGTCAGGACTGGTCGAGCAGGCCGAGGCGCGCCGCCTCGGCCACGGCTTCGGCGCGCGACGACACCGACAGCTTGCGGTAGATCGCCTTGGCCTGGCTCTTGACGGTCTCCCGCCCGAGGTGCAGCTCACCGGCGATCTTCTGCAGCGACAGGTGCGTCGCCAGGTGCGGGAGCAGACGCAGCTCGGCCGCGGTCAGCGATGGCCGCGGCCCGTGCTGCGCATGTGCCGCAAGCAATTCCCGCACGAGCCAGCCGCAGGTGCACCGCGGCGGCGTCGGGCTCCCGCCGGGCGGCCAGCAGCCCCGCGTCCAGATGCCGACGGCACAGTTCGGGGTCGTCGATCTCGAGGGCAGTGGCCGCCGTCAGCGCATGGCCCAGTGCCGCCGTGCGCGCCGCCAGGTCCCCCAGCCGGTCCAGCAGCCGCTCGGCACCACGCACCGCATCTCGCGCCCCGGCCGCGTCACCGCGATGACTACGCACCAACCCGTCCACCGCGTACACCAACACCACGGGCACCAGATCGCACAGGTCGCGGGAGTCCACGATGCCGCGGGCCTGCGCGCTGCGCTGCGCCGCGGACTGCAGGGCGCCGTCGTCGAGATCCAGCAGCGCCAGATGCGCCAGCGCCACGGCCCGGAATCCGGGCAGATCATCGAGGACCGGGAGCGAAGATTCCAGTGTCGCCCTGGCACTTTCGGCGTCACCGGCCATCGACAGCGCGCCGCCCTTCACCGAAGCGGCCGCGCCCCACCACGGATTGACGAGGTGATCGCCGGCAGCACAGACCGTGTCGGCGTGCCGGACCACCTCGAGTACCCCGCCGATGCCGACGAGCGAACCGACCAGGGCCGCAGCCACTTTCACCGACGGTGCGCCGTCTGCCAGGGCCGCACCACGGTCCGCGGCAGCGGCCAGCAGCAGGGACCGCTGGATCAGATCGGCGTCCCCCAGCGTCAGCCCGAACCAGGCCCGGGCGATCGCGGCATCGGGGTGATCGGCGAAGACGTGCTCATCGAGCAAACTCAGCCGCCGCTCCAAGATGCCTGCGCGGCCATCGAAGCCGAGACGCACGGCATCGCGTTCCACCAGTGCCGCGGCGTGTGCCGGGTCGTCGGCCGCGAGCGCCTGCAGGAGGGCACCGTCGATGTCGCCGGCGCGCTCGAGATGCTCTGCCGCCCGGGACGCCAGGGCCCGGAACCGCTCCGGATCGCGATTGCGAAGCCGCGCCCGGAGCAGGTCGGCGAACAACCGGTGGTAGCGGTACTCGGCACCCTGCTCATCGACTGAGACCAGGAAAAGGTTGCCCGAGGCGTGGATGGCGCTCAGCATGTCGGCTGAATCATCGCGCTGCAGAACACTGTTCAGATCGTCGGCGGCGAAGTGGTCGAGCACCGCCGATTCCACAAGAAACGCCTCGACGGCCGGGTCCAGCCGGCTCAGCACTTCTTCGACCAGATAGTCGGCGACCAGGCGGTGACGTCCGGTGATCACGTCGGCGGACGAACCGTCCCGCAACGCCATGGCCGCCATCACCACGCCGGCCGCCCAGCCCTCGCAGCGGTCGACCACCAGCGCGGCCGTCGGGCCGACCGGTCCACCGACCGCGCCGAGGGCCGATTCCGCCTCTGCGACAGAGAGTTTCAGCTCCGCCGTGCCGACCTCGAGGACGTTGCCCTGCAGCCTGCGCCGCGCCAGATCGAGCGGCGGCGCGGTGCGGCCGATCAGCGTCAGCGTCGTCGACTCCGGAGCCAGCTGGACCAGGGCCCGCAGCGCCGACACCGCCGCTTCGTGCGTCAGCTCGTGAATATCGTCCAGCACCAACACAATCGGTCCGGCGGACTCCAGCGCCGCGATCGCCGCGGGAATCAGTTGGGTTTCCACGGCCCGGCCGGCGCCGCGGAGGTACTGAAACGTCGCGGCATCGACCGCGGCCACCTGGTCCACCGCCGTCATCAGGTGCAGCAACAGATGGGCGGGGTCGTTGTCGAGATGATCGAGCCGCACCCAGGCGAAGGGCCGGCCGTCGGACTGGTCCCAGAGCGCCACCGCCGTCGTCTTGCCGTATCCCGCGGGCGCGGTGACCACCACCAGTTCGGCGCCCGAATCGGACAGCAATCCGGTGATCGCCGGCCGCGCGATGACGCCGCCGCCGAGCCGGGGCGGGCCGTAGGTGGCCGTCGGGACGTGCGCTACCCAGCCTTCCCCTGCCACCTTGGCATCGTAGGTGCGTCTCCCGCGTCCACCCAACCACGCCATTTTTGACCATAGCGTCGAATACGTTGATACGGTGCGCTCGAGGATGGGAGCGACCATGGGCAACACAATCCGCGCCGTGGCGGCCACGGCAGCAGTGCTCGGCCTCGTGGCGGGCTGTGGCGGCAAGGCCGACTCCGGCGCCAACGGCTCATCGAGCTCAACGGCGACCAGCACCTCGGCCGCAGCGCCGGCCAGTCCCGCCGAACTGCAGGCGCTGGTCCCGACACCCGGCGGTACCGCCCAGACCTGGGGCCCAGACTCGATCGCGGACAACGGGATTCATCTCAGCTTCAAGGTGACGGGCGCCCCCACTGAGGTCGTCACGGCGTACAAGACCGCGCTCGAAGGCAAGGGCTGGGCCGTCACCACCATCGTGTCGTCCGACGGCGGGCCGGGAGGCGGCGGCGGTGCCACCTACACCGGCACGCACGGCGACAGCTACGGCGTCTTCGACGGCGGCGGGATGGGCACCGAGACGTACCTCAACGTGTGCGCATGGCCGGCCAAGCCGGCCCAGCCGAACTGCAGCCGCAAGCGCTGACCGCGCCGAGAGTGGGGCCTACGACCAGGCTTTGACCGATTTTTCGGCCATATCGCCCACTCTCGTCGCGATCGAACTAGCTCTTGACGGCCTTCGGCGCCTGCCAGGTGCCGGTGAGAGCTTCCTCCTTGGGCCAGTACAGCCGCATGATCATCTGGAACGGACCCTCGGGGGCCGGCAGCCAGTTGGCTTCCTTGTCCGCTCCTGGCGACTGGTTCTGTACGTAGATCGTGATGCCGCCGTCGGCATCCTTGATCAGGTTGGGCAGCATCGGCGAGTTGATCAGGTAGCGGTTGATCGGGTTGGCCACCAGCAGGCTCTGCGGCATCTTGTACATCGTCAGCGACCAGAACGAGTTCACCGGCGGCAGCTGCCCTGGCGCGAAGCGCAGCGTGTACTTGTCGGCACCGGTCAGTGGGGCGCCGGTCGAATCGACCGACACCACCGGGTAGATGGCCTCGGCGGCCGTGTTGCCGTAGATGCCGAGCACCGCGGCGGCCATCCGGTACAGGTAATTGCCGTTGAGGAATTCACGCGTGCCGAACAGCTGAGCCGACGTCACCTGTCCGGTGGCGAGCTTGTCCTTCTTGAAGGCATCGGTTTCGGCCCATGCGTCGGCGATACCGGCCTTGACCGCCTCCAGCTTCTCCTTGCTCAACTTGTCGGCATTGAAGTCACCGTCGGGGCCGATGCCGATCTTGGCGAAACGCGCACGCACGTCCTGCTCGCCCGGCAGCACCGGCGCGTACTTCAGCACGAAGTTGAGGGTCTCGAAGAACTTGGGCGAGGTCTTCTCGTCCTCGGCCGAGAGTGGCACGGCAAAATCGACTGGCGGCGCGGCCTTTGCGGGCTGGTGCTCGAAGGCCGACAGCGGCTCGACGGTGTAGCCGGCCTGAATCTTCTTGACGTTGTCCAGGTCTGCCGGGTCGAACAGCTGGGTGCGGTAGATGACCTGTGCGAACTGGGTGTCCGAGCGGATCACCTCGTTGATGCCGGCGGGCTTCTCGCCCTGCCAATCCGGACCTGCCAGAAGGTATTTCCCGCCACCGTTACCGGTGGCCCGGCTGCCGACATAGGCGAAGTTGTAGGTGTAGCCGTCGATGAACTGCAGCGAGAAGTAGCGGTTGGCCTCGATCGGCGGCACCGTCAGGACCAGCGGTTCGGCGCGCAGGTCGGCCCCGAGCATCGTGTACGGGGTGTCCGAGTTGGGCGTCTGAATCGCGGTGTCCTCGGGCGTGAACACCCGGGCGATGCTGTGGGGCCTGTTCCACTCGCCCTTGTACTGCGGGTTGGCCTTGTCGACGAAGTAGGCGTACTGGATGCGGTAGGAGTCCACCATCGGAAAGCCGTAGATGTAGGCGTCTTTCGCGATCGCGCGGACGTCGTCCTGGCCGGCGGCGGTAGGAGTCGACGAGCTGGCGCCGGGTGATTCCGTCCCCTTTCCGCAGCCGGTCATCGCGCCCATCAGCACGACGGCCAATCCCGCAACCCAGAACTTCATGCACAACTCCCGCTCGTCGAGTGTTCATGCCGCCACAGGCGACACACAGCAAAGCCGTTTCTACCACGCATCCAGCCAAGGTGACGGCACCGTCAACGACTGTTTCACTTGCCCGCCATCGGGTAGCCAACTGACGAGGTTGAAAAGCCCTGGCTCAGAACGGTTGGAACCCGATGGAACGATCAACTGCACGCGCCTCCGCACGACACCGCGGAAGCCCTCAGTCCGATGGCGGGATCTGCCGTTCGACGTCCTGTACATGCCCAGCGTCCTTGGGGGATCCGATGAATGAGATGCTGCGAGTCAGTGCACCTGTCGTCGGCCGGAGCGGCGAATACACGTTGCGATGCACCGGCGAACTCGATGGGGTGTCATATCGGGCGTTGCGCGACAGCGTGGTCGAGGCCGCACTGGACGAACCGCGCGTGGTGATCGTCGATGTCAACGAGTTGCACGTGCCTGACGCGTCAGCCTGGTCGGTGTTTTCAAGTGCCCGTTGGCTCGTGCGGACCTGGCCCGACGTGCCGATCTTGCTGGTGTGCGCCAACGATGCCGCCCGCCAGCTCATCCGCCAAGGCGGTATCACGCGCTACGTGCCGGCATTCGCCACAATGCGGGATGCGCTGCAGTCGATGGACGACGAGTGGCCCCGACCGCGGCGCCGGGCACGAGCCGAACTTCCTGCGCACGTCAGCAGCATCATCGACGCACAACGGCTGATCGGTGGCTGGCTGTCCGGGTGGTCGTGCGCCCCCTTCATCCCAGGCGCGGCGACGGTCGCCGCGGCCTTCGTCGAAAATGTACTGCGGCACACGGATTCGGCGCCCACGCTTCGGGCGGAGTACGACGGCCGCGTGGTCGCGATAGCAGTCGAGGACGGCAGCGCCACATTGGCGCAGCGCAGGGAAGAGGCTCACTACGGCACCAGCCACCTATCAGGCCTGGCAATGGTGACTGCGCTGGCTCGCGTGTGGGGAAACCTCCCGACGCCGAGGGGCAAGATCGTGTGGGCCGTCATGGGCCATGAGAACGTCTTATAGCTCCGTCAGGGCTCGAGGCCGATCAGAGCTGCCTGGCCTTGTCGATCACCCGTCGCGACAGCCTGAGCAGGTCGGTGCCGCTGCTCAGCGACAGGCGTTTCAACATCTGGAAGGCCTCTGGATCACCGACCTGAAACCGTTCCATCAGAAGCGCTTTCGCCCGCCCCACGACGTCCCAGTTGTCCAGCACGTGCCGAACCAGATCGCGCGGCTGCGCACCGCCGACCGCCAACGCGGTATGCGTCGCGACCACATAGCCGATCTCCTCGGCGTGCCGGTCGAATGCGTTGGGTTCGTCCGCGTAGACCATCAGCGCGCCGACCGAACGGGCCGTGGTGAAGAGGCGGAAGGACAGCACCGCGCGGATGGGCGTCGACCTGAGCACATCTCGTCGATAGGCCGGCCAGCGATCGTCGGCCTCCAGATCGTTCACCCGTAGGACGTCGCGCTTCCATGCCGCGCTCAGGAACGGTCCTTGATGTTGGTACTGCTGAATGGCATCCATCACGGCGGCATACGAATGCGTCATGACAACCGTATCCAGCTGGGCGGGAAAGCCGGCGGTCGTCACACCTGCGTACTTCGCGGCGGGTATCTCGCGGACGGCGTGATCGACCATTCGCTGCAATGTCGCTTCACGGGTGCCGAGACATGCGACTGAACCACCGGCGGCATCAACAAGCCGCTGGCCGCGCCCACTGCTGGAACCGAAAGACGTTCCTGTCACGCCGCACACCTCTTGCACAAGCGTACGCCGCGGCGGGCCCCGCGGGTGCTCACGGATTGATGGTGTTCTCGCCGTCCTGACGACCCCAGACGTACTCGGATGCGAACGGCGATCCGAGACCGAAGTGGTTGTACGGAGCGATCGACGCACCGGTGTCCATCACCATGTACGGCATGGGCCAGATGTCGCGGGTGACGGTCCAGCAACCGGGCCTCCCCATGGGTCCGCCCCGGGCATTGATCCGGGGCAGGTTGTCGGGGTAGACGTACTGGTTCGCCGAGCCGACGAGCGCGGTATGTGAGATCAGCGAGTAGCCGTTGCCGCCGACGGCGAAGGACGTGGCCTCCACGGCGCGCGGCAGAGCCCTTATGCCGCAATCGATCTCGGGACTGTACTTGTCCAGCACCTGGGACGTCGGTAGCAGATCTTGCGCGCCACGCACCAGGTACGGGCCACCCCGCTCGAAGATGTCGCCGCCGGTGTTGCCGAACCCGACCGACGCCATCAACGCCTGATCGATGTTGTCGCGCTGATCATTCAAGGTGCGCTCGGTGGTCACCGCATTCTTCAGGCCGTCCCACAAATCCGGCGACGCGTTGGCGTAGACCTCGGCGAGATCGGCGAGTGCACGGTTGTCATGCCGGATGGTCGGCATCCGCTGGTTGAGGTCAGCCAGGATGACGTTGCCGTTCACCAGCGACTGACCGAACTTCTCGCCCAACCCGTCGAGGGCCTGCGCCGCGGCGGCCAGGGTGGCGTTCAGCTTCACCGGGTCGACCTGTTCGGAGATCGCCGTGATGGTCTCGAACAGCGTGTTGAATTCCGTGGTGACGCTGACGGCGTTCACGGTGTCGCCGCCTTTGAGCCGCTGCGGCGTCTGATTCGGCGGGGAGGTCATGGAGATGTACTTGTTGCCGAAAACCGTTGTGGCGAGCAGCTTGACGTCCACGTTGCGCGGGAGCACGTCGAGGTAGCGCGGATCGACGTCGAGAATCAATTTGGCTTGGGCCTTCTCGCCGGGGGCGGCCACCACCTCGCTCCCCTTGAGCCGCCCGATCGGCACACCGTTGTAGGTGACCTTCGAGCCGTTGTCCATCGACAGCCCGGCCCGACTGGCCAGCACATACACCTGAGCCTTGCTGTCGAAGGCGCCACGGAACTGGAGCCAGGTGAGCGTCATCCCCGCGGCGGCAACGAGAGCCACGATCAGGCCGGCGATCTTGTACGGCGGGGTGCGATCCCTGTTGAGCGGCGCATGGACCTGGCCCGCGGCGACGGGCGGTAACGGCTGCAGTGGCGGCCGCGGTTTCGTCATGGCACTCCAGCGTCGAATCGAGGTGTGGCCGGGCGCCGTTGTCCGGCCTTGATCGAGACTGAAATGCAGGGTACGACCGTCGCCACCCTGGCGGCACGCAAATGACAAACCTCTAGCAAAGCGTAAATTGACGCGAGGGCCAGCCGATGACCATCGTCTCGCCATCACAAAGTAGGTGCCACCAATGTGATGACGACTGTCAGCAAATTGCGGGTCTGGCAGGCCCGAGCGACGGGAACAAATGCTGTGAACTTGCTGAACAGCGTCCCGTACGATCCTCAAACGCCGGGGCCACGCATCGAGTAGCGCACCTGGCATCACAGCACTGGCGAACACGACGGGCGGGATGAGCATGATCGACTTCCAAAATGGCAGCTTCATCAAGTTGGGCCCCAGCGATCCCGCGCAGGCCTCAGCCGAACTGGCCCCCATGCTTGTCGACGGCGAGCAGGTCTACCTCGCCTTCAAAGGTATGCGCGATTCCGTCGTCTTCACCAACAAACGCATGATCGCGATCAACGTACAGGGCTTGACGGGAAAGAAGCGCGACTATTCATCGCTGCCCTACAACAAGATTCAGGCCTGGAGCATCGAAACCGCAGGGAAATTCGACCTCGATGCCGAGCTCGAGTTGTGGTTCTCCGGCCTCGGTAAGGTGCACCTCGATTTCAAGGGTCAGGTCGATATCCGGACGATCGGAAAATTGATCGGCGACCACGTACTTTGACCTACGGCACCGCCTGCGGAGTCACCAGGAATTTCTCGCCGGTGGCCTTCTTGAGGTAGCTGTTGAACGCCTCGGGCTTGAGCAGGCCGGCCAGCGAGACTTCCTGGGTGTAGGTGCTCGCAAAGGTCGTGGTGAGTTCTGCGGCGACGCGCGCCCGCAGCCGACCGATGACCTCGGCCCCCGCACTGGCCAGGAACGGTGTGAGCAGCCAGCCGCCGATGCCCCACGACATACCGAAGCTTCGGTTGAGGATCGTCGGGCCGGTGTCGAGGCTGCCGTAGATGTACACCTGCTTGTGCACGGCCGAGCCGTAGCGGGAGTACTGCGTCGCGGTCGCATTGGCCGCCTGCTCCATGGCGTTGAGGATCTGACTGGCCAGCGTGCCCCCACCGGTGGCGTCGAAGGCCAGGGTCGCAGAGGTGGCTTTGAGCGCTTCGAACAGATCCTGCTCGAAAGTCGTTGCGGCTGAGTTGCATACGTACTCGGCACCCAAGTCCCGCAGGATTTCTTCCTGCTCGGCCTTGCGGACGATGTTGACCAGCGGCACGCCGTCCGCGATGCAGATCTTGACCAGCATCTGCCCCAGATTCGACGCCGCCGCTGTGTGCACCAGGGCCGAATGTCCTTCGCGGCGCATGGTTTCCACCATGCCCAGCGCTGTCAGCGGGTTGACGAACGACGACGCCCCGTCCTTCGCCGTCGCACCGTCGGGCAGCACCAGACAGGCCGCGGCCTTGACGACGCGGTACTGCGCATACATGGCGCCGCCCGCGATGCCCACCACCTTGCCCAGGAGCGCCTGCGCCGCGTCCGACTCGCCCGCCGCCACGACGGTGCCGGCACCTTCGTTGCCGACCGGAAGCGATTGACCGACGCGGACGGACAGATGAGCCAACGCCCCGGGCGGCAGCGGCGCGGTGACAACCGGTCGCTCCGGGGTGCCCGTGACCGTCGCGGCCGACATGTCGGCGCCGGGGATCAGCAGGCCCAGATCCGACGGGTTGACCGGCGACGCCTCGACGCGGACGACGACTTCGTCCGCCGCCGGGGCGGGGATGTCGACGTCCTGCAGCGAGAGTTCGAGCATGCCGTCCGGGGTGACCAGGGAGCGCAGTTCGAGGGCTTTCTCGGGTAATTCACTCATTTTGGCGCTCCCCTAAATCTTGCTGGCCGCGAAATCGGCAGCCTGCGTGACCTTTCCGGACTGCACATAGGAACCGTGGGCACCGACGTCGAAGCCACCGCCCACCCAGCAGATCGGGTCGCCCTCGGCGCATTGATCGATGGCATTGGCGACGTACTGCGGCGCCAGCTCTGGCAGCGGTCCGCCGGCGAGCATCGCAGAGAAACCGGTGCGCGGCGCACCAAAGAGTGCGGTGGCGGCGACGCGACTGGCGAGCTGCGGTGCCGCGTTGGTGGCGCCTTCGATGACCGCCGCCCCCTGCGAGTAGCCACCGAGCACCATCTTGGTCTTCGGGCAGCTGGCCGCGGTGGACTCGATGACCGCCCGTGCGGCGTCGATGCCCGCCGGGGTGCTGACGGCGAAGTCGTTGCTCGCCGGGTAGTCGACCGGCGTCGCCTCGACGGTGCGCGGCGCCACCCGCGCACGCAGATCCTCGACGAAGGGGCGACCGACACTGCCCAGGCCTGGCGCCTCGGTGGTGCCGCGGGCGAACACGACCTGGACATCGGGGCACGGTGCGGCGGTTGCGACGGGTGCGACGGCCGAGACGACGGGGGCCACGGCAGCGAAGGCGAAGATCAACGCGAGGTTGCGGGTCATACCGACCGATCGTAGGTCGGTGGCACAGGTTCGCAACGGGTTTGGTCCGTCACTACAGCGGTTGCGAGGTGATCTCCAGCCAGGCCTGGAATTCCTTCTTTACGCGGCGACGGTCCATCCGTCGGGCATGCGAGCGTTCGCGGGCCAGGCGCAGTCCCTTGGGCGGGGCCGCGCTGCCGGTCCGATAATCCATTGGTGCCGAACGGGTTCCAGGAGTTTTCGATAACGGCGGCGCCGCTTTTCGATCCGGCAGCCGAGTGGGGTGGGCGCGGCGCAGACGAGTCGCCATCACCTCACACCCGGCACCAACGAGTAGCACCAACACCGCCGCCATTTCGTACTCTGCGTACATCATGATGGTGCCTTCTCTCCGCGCCGTCAGGGCGGCACTGCCTCGGCCTTGGCCGACTGAGAATGGGGTGGGTTGATGCCTTCTACGATCGTCCGCCTGACCAGGCAGTGTGATGGCCCGAATAGCGATATTCAGTCGAGTATCAGAGGGCACGCTCCAGCGAAGGGTGATCAGACCTTCGTGGCACCCATATCGACCGTCAACTGTGTTGCCGTGACCGCGCGCGATAGATCCGACGCCAGGTAGATCACGGCGTCGGAGATGTCGTCGACGCTCGCGGGAAACGGGTCGCTGAGCATGCAGCCGGATGACATCAGGTAGCTCGGGTGGTCGGTCAGCAACGTGCCAACGGTGGGGTCTGCGGCGAGCACAGTGTCGACGCCCCACGGGTGGATTGAGTTGACCCGGATCTTGTACTCGGCGAGTTCGATGGCTGCCGACTTCGTCAGTCCGACCACGCCGTGCTTGGCGGCGCTGTAGTGCGCTTGGCCCGGCAGCGACTTGATGCCGGCGACCGAACTGATGTTGATGATCGAGCCACCGTTGCCCGCGGAAATCATGTGTGGGACGGCCGCTTTCATCGAGCGCCAGACCCCGGTGAGGTTGACGTCGATCATTGCCTGCCACTCGTCGTCCGGCATCTCCCAGAACCGCGCCCAGGTGCTGATACCGGCGTTGGCGACGACGATGTCGAGACGTCCACCGAACCTGTCGACGCCGTCTTTGAGTATCTCGTCCATGGCCGCGGAGTTGCGGACGTCGGCGACCGCCATCAGGCACTTGCCACCCGCGGCCTCGACCAGCTCACCGACGCCCCTTCACGAGCGAGCCGTATCGCGTGATTACGTCCCATGCCGCGCGCAGTTCCGGTCACGAACGCAACCCTGCCGTCGAGAAGGCCCATGGCAACCCTCCGGTTCTTGCTGATGCCACCGAAATGCCCGTGGAATCAGTAAACGCGCGGTGGTGGGGATTTGCTAGAGCCGGCGGGCGGGTACCGCTGACACGGGCCACAGTCGAGTGCCCCCAGTCGGACTCGAACCGACTCTGGGCGAATTTCAACTCCGCCAACACATGTTCACGGGTGTTTCCTGAATTGCTCTTGCTGTTGTCTCGCAATATTATTCGTGGGCTGATGCTTCTCCGCGTTCGCCGATGCCGCGCCCGAGTTGTGACACCGTCGCGTCAGCGAGCCCTGCCACTCGAGACACGTTCGAGGCCGAGATGATGGGCTGGCGAGAAACGGTGGAGCCGATTGAACGGCAGCAGCATCTAACTAAGGGCGAGTCCACACAATTGGCCTTTCGGCCCGCCACTCCCTCTCGGGTCGCGGGTCGAAGCCGTTCGTTAGCGGAAACCACTCAGTACGCGGGACGATGGGAGCTGTGGCAACTCATTTTGGGGGCAGGTGGAGTATCCGTACTGACCGGGGCGTGGTCGTTGTTGAACGACTGGGCTTGACCCCTGATGGTGGACACCTAACTGGTGGGACTGCTGGTCCTGCGGGAAGGATGTCCGTATGGCGGGCAAGCGTAAGAAGTACACCCCGGAGTTTCGGGAGCAGGCTGCCCGCCTGGTGATCGAGACGGGACGTCCGATCGCGCATGTGGCCGCGGAGATGAATCTGGGTGAGCAGTTGTTGGGTCGGTGGGTGCGCCAGGCCCGCGAGTCGGCCGGGGATACTGGCGGGGTGCTTGATGTTGATGAGCGCGCCGAGTTGGAGCGGCTGCGCAAGGAGAACGCTGAATTGCGTTTGGACCGTGAGTTTTTAAAAAAAGCGGCAGCCTTCTTCGCCTCCGAACAGAACCGGTAGATGCTTACCGGATCATCGAGGCGGAGAAGGCGAACTTCAGCATTGTGCGGATGTGCCGACTGCTGGTGGTATCGCGGTCGGGGTTCTACAAGTGGCGTGTGGCCGGCGCTGCCGGTCCTACGCCGGCCCAGCAGCGCCGTAAGCGCCTCGACACCGCAGTTGCGGGGTTTCATGCCGACTCCGACGGGGTGAACGGCGCACCGCGCATCCTGGCCGATCTACGGGAGGATGGCTGGGTGGTCTCGTGCAAGACGGTGGCGGCATCACTGCGCCGCCAAGGTTTGTTCGGGATCAGTCCGCGCACTTTCGGTCCGCCGACCACCGTGGCGGACCCGGATGCCGAAGCGATCCCGGACCTGGTCAAACGTCGTTTCGATACCGGTGTGCTCAACGCGGTGTGGACCAGCGACATCACCTATCTGCGGACTGGGGAAGGCTGGTTGTATCTGGCGGCGGTACGGGACGGGCATTCGCGGCGGGTGATCGGTTGGGCGATCGCCGATACCCTGCATACCGATGTTGTCGAGTCGGCGTTGACGATGGCGATCGCGTTGCGTGGCCCGTTGCCGGAGAAGGTGATTTTCCATGCCGATCGGGGCTGTCAGTACACCTCGGCGCAGCTGGCTCGGTTCGCCCGGGAGAACAACCTGCTGCGGTCGGTGGGCCGTACCGGGGTGTGCTGGGATAACGCTGCGACTGAATCATTATGGGCGACACTGAAAGTCGAGTTTTACGACCGGCGGTTGTGGCCGACGAAAGCTGCCGCTAGGCTCGCCGTCGGTGACTGGATCGAGCGGGTCTACAACCGCCGCCGGCGTCACAGCGCACTGGGCATGATCAGCCCCGTCGAGTTTGAAAACCGGATCAATCAGACGGCACAAGCCGCCTGACCCTGTGTCCACCAAACAGGGTCAAGCCCACCTCGCATGCCGGCACCGAACTATGGCGGGTCGAGTGGGACAACATCGGGGCCGCTGATCCGCCCCGGCGTGTTCGGAGGCTCTGTTATGTGAGTGCCTCCTCGGTTTGAGGGTGCTGGAGGCGATGGTAGTAGAGCGCTTCGGCCCGGTCCGGTGTCAGGTCCTGGCAGTAGCCGTTGGGCCGCTGACGGTTGTAGAACGCGACCCATTCGGCCGTTGCCAGGGACAGCTCGGTAGCTCCCGGATACAGCGGCTGGTTGTCGATGAGCTCGGTCTTGTAACTGCTGTTCACTGATTCGGCCAGGGCATTATCGAAGCTGTCACCGACGGTCCCGATCGACGGCAAGATCCCTTCGGCAGCAAGGTGTTCAGTGAACGCGACCGCCGTATATTGTGAGCCCGCATCGCTATGATGGACGAGATCTGCCAAAGTTGTTGCACCAGAACGCTTCCGGGTATCAATAGCGTGATTTATCGCGTCGGTGACCAGCTTCTGAGTCATCTCGGTGGCCACCTTCCAGCCCACGATCTTGCGGGCGTAGACGTCAGTGACGAACGCCGTGTAGGCCCAGCCGGCACGGGTACGGCAATAGGTGAAATCGGCCACCCACAACCGGTCCGGCGCCGCGGCGACGAAACACCGCTGCACCCGATCCGGAGCCCGCATCGCAGCCGGGTCAGCAACGGTGGTTAGCACCCGGCGCCGCTTGCACGCCCCGCGCCACCCCATTTCCCGCATCACTCGCTCCACCACGCACCGAGAAACATCAATTCCGTTGGTGCGCAGTACAATCCATGTCTTGCGCGCGCCCAGTACCTTAAACAATGCCGATGACTTACGTAGCCGCCAGATCGCGTCGATGATCTGCGCGTCCGCCAGATCGGCCGTTGACGGGCCGTCACCGACTCGATGTGCGTAATACGTCGACGGGGCGATAGCAATGCCGTACTCGGTAAGCACGGCACACATCGACTCGACACCCCACTTGAGACCATCAGCGCCCACCCGGTGACCCAGGTGGGCGCTGATGAACTCCACGACTACTGATGTGGCCGGTCCGTGAAAGTCGGCCCGGGACGCGGTGACAACCGTTGGGGCTGTTCCGTTTTCCCGGGCCGCTTCCCGAACCCGGCGTGCACCTTTCAATGCACCGGGCTCTCCACAAGACCCGGTCAGGCTGCTGTGGTGTCCTCCTCGTCGGTCGGCCAGGGCGAGGGAATGACCGCACCGCGGTAGCGGTAGCGGGTCGTGCCGATCTTCTCCAGATCGATCAGCACACGGTCCTCGGTGGCTGGCCACCAGCCGCCGCCGCAATATTGGCGGCGCAGGTCTTTCCAGGTCGACTTGCGGTGTTTTCGTCGGAGCCAGCGCCACACCGTCTGCCACGTGTAGTGACTGAGGTAGGAGAAGGTCGCCGAGGACACCCCGGCCCGGAAATAGCCCGCCCATCCCTGCAGCGTCGCGTTGATGCGGCGCAGCAGGTCATCGAGCGGCTGGTTGAGTTCAACTGTTCGGCGCAGCGTCTTGATCTTCCGTTTGACCGCCAACACGGCCTTCGTGGACGGATGAACATAGACGTAGCTGCAGCTGGTGCCCCGCTTGCGGCGACGCTGGATGCGCCACCCGAGGAAGTCCAGCCCCTCGTCGATATGGGTGATCAGGGTCTTGTCCGGTGCCAGACGCAACCCCATCGTCGCCAACACGGCGGCGATGTCCTCCTGTAGTGCTTCGGCGTGGGCTCTGGTGCCCCGCACCATCAGACACCAGTCGTCGGCATAGCGGACCAGCCGAAAGTTCGGCTGCCCGTGACGAAGTCGTCGAGCGCGCTCAACCGAGCCGGTAGCCGGACCACCCGGCAACCCGGCAATGTGTTCATCGAGCACCGACAACGCCACATTGGCCAACAGCGGCGAAAGAATCCCACCCTGCGGAGTTCCGGCGGTGCTGTCCGCCAGCAGGCCGTCCTCGGTGAGGATGCCCGCCTTGAGGAACGCCTTCACCAACCCCAAGACACGGTTGTCACCGACGCGTCGACGCACCCGCCCCATCAGAGCGGTGTGGTCGATCTCATCGAAACAGGCCTTGATGTCTCCCTCAACAACCCAGTCATAACACCGGGGACGTGTTGCGAGATAACGCACTTCGGCCACCGCATCATGAGCGCGGCGCTTCGGACGGAAACCGTAGGAACACGGCAGGAAATCCGCCTCAAAGATCGGCTCCAACACCAACTTCAACGATGCCTGGACCACCCGATCGGCCACGGTGGGAATCCCCAAGCGGCGCAACGCACCACCGGTCTTGGGGATCATCCGCTCGCGCACCGGCAACGGGCGGAAACTGCGGTCCTTCAACTGCGACCGCAGTTCATCGAGGAACACCTCGATGCCCTGCCCGGCAGTGATGGACGACGCGGTGCGCCGATCCACCCCGGCCGTGGCGGCACCCTTATTCCCGCTGACCCGATCCCACGCCACCAACACGAACGCGGGATCGGCGACGAGGTTGAACAGATCGTCGAACCGGCGATCAAGATCATCGCGTGCCCAACGGTGCAGCTTGGTCTGGATCTTCAGTACCCGTTGCCGCGCCAGCATCAGCGCCAACTCCAGCTCGTCGGTATTCACCGGCGACATAACTTCCTCTCCTGACCTTCCAGTTTCCGCACTGCATGTCTTGCTGGCCCCCTTCGCCCTGTGACCGCCTTTCTCGGTCTCCACGACGGGCACGTCACCGCCCGCGACTACTACGAGGCCTCCGCCCCACCCTGAAATGCGGTTCCTTGACTCCGAACCCGAGTCGTCACACCCGCCCCGACTGGCTGCCGGAAACGAAATGAGCGGTCCCGCAGGGTGGTTCCCACGTTCACCAGGTCATCGATTGGTCAGGGAGGCGCCCAGCTCTACTCCGGCAGCATCGCCACGGCTACGCCGCAGGCCTTCACCGTGGCCTCCCCACCGCTGGAACTAAACGGCTTCGGAGTCAAACCCCACCCGCTCGGGTTCGTGCACTGCACACCGGCCCATATCCACCAGATTGGAGCCGGCTTCGCGGTTACGGAGCGTCTGACACTGGTTCGCTTACGCTGCACCTTCTGACCTTGCTCGACAAGCCCGCACCGTCTGGCAGTGCCGGCACGGCTTGCCTTCTCGGGACCGCTTGCCACCGATCACCGTCGTTCCCGGCGATCGGCTGCCCCGATGCTTCCTCAGGCCGCTGCGACGACCCGAAGGAGACGGTCTCTCACCGCCTCTCGATATACCCAGCGCCTCGTGGCGCACAGTTCGGCCGCGAAGAAAGCCGACGCCGCCTTCAAGATCGCGTTGGCTCGCTTGAGTTCGGCGTTCTCTCGGCGCAGCTTGCGCACCGTCTCGGATTCCTCTGTGGTCTGTCCGGCCCGCGCACCGCCGTCGATCTCGGCCTGACGCACCCACTTGCGCACGGTCTCGGCGCTACCGACACCCAGCAGATCAGCGACCCGACCCATGGCCTCCCACTCCGAGACCGAATCACTGCGCAGATCGGCCACCATCTGCACAGCCCGCGCCTTCAATTCCTCCGGATACCGCCGTCTCGACGTCCCTGCAGCCATGGACCCATCCTTCCCAAAAGAAGAACTCTCCAGACACGCCGGGGTGGATCACGCGGGCCGCAACAACACGTCGAGGGCGACACGGAGAAGGCGGCACGGCGACATGTCGCGAATCCTTCTCGCATTGCGTGCCGAGGGCCCGGACGTCGCCGACGTGTACCGCGACAACTGCTAGCAGCGGGGCACTCTTTCTGCATGGGCGGATCCGGCAATCGCTGCGAGCACAATGCACAAAAGCCTTGGGTACGTCCGCCTCGCGATACACCGGCAGCCCACGCGGCCGGATTTACCCCGATACTTACTGATGCCCGGCTAACCGCAGGTAGATTACGGTTTCAATCTTGGGGGCACGGTGACGGTCGTCCGTTCACGATCTACACTTGGAGCAAAGTGAAGATATGACTTCACAACGTCGAATAATCTTCGAGGGCGAAGCGTTGACGTTGTACGCGGTGGAGACGAAGGAGGGCGTCTGTGAGGTCGAGGAGTGGCTGGACGGTCTGGACGACATCGCATTCGCCGGATTCGAAGCAAGGTTCGCCCATCTATGCACGATCGGGCACCTTCGCGCAACTGGACAGTGGCGATTCCTCGATGAAGCTGTCTTCGAGATAAAAGTCCATGCAGGACCGGGTTACCGGTTGTACATGCTCCGAGACGGGAAGGACTTCACCGCAACCCACGGCCGCAAGCGACCGGACGATAGCAAGGTGAAGCGGGAGATAAAGAAGGCAGTGAAGATCTTCGGCCAGCATAAGCGGGGAGAACTATGAGATCGCGGAACTCACGCGAGTACAGGTCGTTACTTGCCGGCGAACGATTGGTCGTCGAGGCAAGCGAAGCGGTTCATGAGGCGATGGAGCGTGCTGGGGTCAACAAGAAGCAACTCGCCGCGCGCTTGGACGTTCGTCCCAGCGAGATAAGCCAGAGACTGAGTGGCCGTCGAAATCTGACGCTACGAAGCTTCGCCGCAATGATGGAGGCCCTCGGAGTTCGCGCCAAACTCACTGTTGAAGACAGCGAAACGCCGTACGCTCCCGGCGCCAAATGGGTTACACCGCAGAGCAACACATCTCAGACCGTGATCAACGCCGCAAACGCGATCGTTATCATCAACGCTATCAAGAGCGCTGAATCGACTAGGTCGTGGGGCACCAGCCAGCTCAACGAATACGGTGGCCAGCTGATCACCGGCACCCGCGCCTTAAACGCAGCGGGAGGACACTACGACCCGTTCCTTAGCAACGCGCCAATTAATGCCCTGACCATGGGTGAGGTCAACCCCGAATTAGTTACTGAGGCGGACCTAAAGTGAGGGTTATCGTTCTGACCCTTTGTGAGCACGCGACGGTATCCAGTGTCGGCTTGGTGAGCATGCTCAACGGTGGCGTAAACCGCATCGGCCGCCCCATCTTCCCGGCCCCCCTCGGCCTGACGCTCGTCGCCATGATTGAACTGCCCATTGACTACGTGAGCGGCTCCGAGATAGCGATCGAGATTACGATCACGTCCCCAGACGAAGACGAGGTCTTCGGTCGAGTCGAGGGAGGGGTCGCGTCCCAAATACGGCCGGGGGCCGATCTAAGGGCTGCGACGGCGGCGATCGTCGTTGACATCTCACCGATTGCCGTGACGAAAGTCGGCCTCTACAAGGTGAACGTCAGGTTTCCTGGGACCGAGGAGCCCGGTAGCTCTATCTACTTCGAGGTCGACACGGGCATTGCGCCTGTTGAGGTCGGTGTGGAACCCACGCCGCCCCACGATTCCCCCTAGCCCTGCCCCGGTACGTTGCGCAAACCTTGACGCATACGAGGCACGTTCTCCGGATTCGCAGCATCGAACGCTTGGCACTGGCCCTCCAGGCGGCCAGAACGAGTTTCAGCCGGGTTGAACCGCCCCAGGTTTGATGCCGCTGCTGTTTGAGTCCGGAAGGATGAGCAGCATGCCGAAGAAAATCGATCCTGCCTTGCGTGAGCGGGCGGTGCGGCTGGTGACCGAGCATCAGCAGGAGTACTCGTCGTTGACCGCCGCTTCGGAAGCGGTGGCCCGTCAGCTTGGGGTGGGTAAGGAATCGGTGCGGCGCTGGGTGGTGCAGGCCCAGATCGATGATGGTCAACGACCCGGTGTCACCACGGAGGAGAACGAGGAAATCAAGCGGCTGAGGGCTGAAAACCGAAGGCTACGTGAGGATGTCGCGATTCTGAAAGCGGCGACAACTTTCTTCGCGGGGGAGCTGTGCGCCACGAGGCGCTGGGTATATCGAGAGGCGGTGAGAGACCGTCTCCTTCGGGTCGTCGCAGCGGCCTGAGGAAGCATCGGGGCAGCCGATCGCCGGGAACGACGGTGATCGGTGGCAAGCGGTCCCGAGAAGGCAAGCCGTGCCGGCACTGCCAGACGGTGCGGGCTTGTCGAGCAAGGTCAGAAGGTGCAGCGTAAGCGAACCAGTGTCAGACGCTCCGTAACCGCGAAGCCGGCTCCAATCTGGTGGATATGGGCCGGTGTGCAGTGCACGAACCCGAGCGGGTGGGGTTTGACTCCGAAGCCGTTTAGTTCCAGCGGTGGGGAGGCCACGGTGAAGGCCTGCGGCGTAGCCGTGGCGATGCTGCCGGAGTAGAGCTGGGCGCCTCCCTGACCAATCGATGACCTGGTGAACGTGGGAACCACCCTGCGGGACCGCTCATTTCGTTTCCGGCAGCCAGTCGGGGCGGGTGTGACGACTCGGGTTCGGAGTCAAGGAACCGCATTTCAGGGTGGGGCGGAGGCCTCGTAGTAGTCGCGGGCGGTGACGTGCCCGTCGTGGAGACCGAGAAAGGCGGTCACAGGGCGAAGGGGGCCAGCAAGACATGCAGTGCGGAAACTGGAAGGTCAGGAGAGGAAGTTATGTCGCCGGTGAATACCGACGAGCTGGAGTTGGCGCTGATGCTGGCGCGGCAACGGGTACTGAAGATCCAGACCAAGCTGCACCGTTGGGCACGCGATGATCTTGATCGCCGGTTCGACGATCTGTTCAACCTCGTCGCCGATCCCGCGTTCGTGTTGGTGGCGTGGGATCGGGTCAGCGGGAATAAGGGTGCCGCCACGGCCGGGGTGGATCGGCGCACCGCGTCGTCCATCACTGCCGGGCAGGGCATCGAGGTGTTCCTCGATGAACTGCGGTCGCAGTTGAAGGACCGCAGTTTCCGCCCGTTGCCGGTGCGCGAGCGGATGATCCCCAAGACCGGTGGTGCGTTGCGCCGCTTGGGGATTCCCACCGTGGCCGATCGGGTGGTCCAGGCATCGTTGAAGTTGGTGTTGGAGCCGATCTTTGAGGCGGATTTCCTGCCGTGTTCCTACGGTTTCCGTCCGAAGCGCCGCGCTCATGATGCGGTGGCCGAAGTGCGTTATCTCGCAACACGTCCCCGGTGTTATGACTGGGTTGTTGAGGGAGACATCAAGGCCTGTTTCGATGAGATCGACCACACCGCTCTGATGGGGCGGGTGCGTCGACGCGTCGGTGACAACCGTGTCTTGGGGTTGGTGAAGGCGTTCCTCAAGGCGGGCATCCTCACCGAGGACGGCCTGCTGGCGGACAGCACCGCCGGAACTCCGCAGGGTGGGATTCTTTCGCCGCTGTTGGCCAATGTGGCGTTGTCGGTGCTCGATGAACACATTGCCGGGTTGCCGGGTGGTCCGGCTACCGGCTCGGTTGAGCGCGCTCGACGACTTCGTCACGGGCAGCCGAACTTTCGGCTGGTCCGCTATGCCGACGACTGGTGTCTGATGGTGCGGGGCACCAGAGCCCACGCCGAAGCACTACAGGAGGACATCGCCGCCGTGTTGGCGACGATGGGGTTGCGTCTGGCACCGGACAAGACCCTGATCACCCATATCGACGAGGGGCTGGACTTCCTCGGGTGGCGCATCCAGCGTCGCCGCAAGCGGGGCACCAGCTGCAGCTACGTCTATGTTCATCCGTCCACGAAGGCCGTGTTGGCGGTCAAACGGAAGATCAAGACGCTGCGCCGAACAGTTGAACTCAACCAGCCGCTCGATGACCTGCTGCGCCGCATCAACGCGACGCTGCAGGGATGGGCGGGCTATTTCCGGGCCGGGGTGTCCTCGGCGACCTTCTCCTACCTCAGTCACTACACGTGGCAGACGGTGTGGCGCTGGCTCCGACGAAAACACCGCAAGTCGACCTGGAAAGACCTGCGCCGCCAATATTGCGGCGGCGGCTGGTGGCCAGCCACCGAGGACCGTGTGCTGATCGATCTGGAGAAGATCGGCACGACCCGCTACCGCTACCGCGGTGCGGTCATTCCCTCGCCCTGGCCGACCGACGAGGAGGACACCACAGCAGCCTGACCGGGTCTTGTGGAGAGCCCGGTGCATTGAAAGGTGCACGCCGGGTTCGGGAAGCGGCCCGGGAAAACGGAACAGCCCCAACGGTTGTCACCGCGTCCCGGGCCGACTTTCACCGACCCCCGCAACCGGTGATCTTCGCGTTCATCGACGATCAACGCGCCGCTGGGCACGCGGTCGAGTCGATCTGCCGAGTCTTGTGTGAGCAGGGCTGTCAGATCGCCGCGCGCACCTACCGGTCCTGGAAACAACCAGGCCGGACGGTAGCGGCCCGCACCATCACCGACGCCCAGGTCATCGACGCTGTGCGTGGCCTGGCGTGGACCACCAACGCCGCCGGCAAGCGCGTTCTGGCCCCCGAGGGGCTCTACGGGCGGCGCAAGATGACGGCCCTGATCCGCCGTGCCGCGCTGCCAGAGGCCTCGGCGGGCTCGGTGCACCGGGCGATGTGCACGTTGGGTCTGCAGGGCATACGGCGGTCAAAGAAGGTGCGCACCACGATCCCGGACACCGACGGGCGCCGCGCCCCGGATCTGCTCAACCGCAACTTCCATGCGAGCGTCCCGAACCGGGTATGGGTCACCGACTTCACTTACGTGCGGTCCTGGGCGGGCTTTGTCTACGTGGCCTTCATCGTCGACGTGTTCGCTCAGCGGATCGTGGCCTGGCACGCGGCCACCACCAAGACCACCGATCTGGTGATGGTCCCGTTGCGGATGGCCGTGTGGCAGCGCCGTCACGAAGGTCATCCCACCGCAGCCGGCGAGCTCATCCACCACAGCGACGCCGGAAGCCAATACACGTCGGTCCGTTTCACCGAACACCTTGAACTGGAAGGGATTTCACCTTCCATTGGCAGCGTCGGGGATGCCTACGACAACGCTCTGATGGAAACGATCAACGGCTTGTACAAGACCGAATGCATCCGAACCACAGTGTTCCACCCGGGGCCGTTTAGGACCATCGCCGACGTCGAGTACGCGACAGCAGCCTGGGTCGAGTGGTACAACAACCGAAGGCTGCACTCCAGTCTCGGCATGGTCAGCCCAACCGAGTACGAGCACGCCCACTACAGCGCCCTCGACCGAGAGCGTCAACCCGTATAGCAGCGGCGGAAAACCTGGGGCGGTTCAGGTTGCGACAACTCGTGACACTGAGGCGGGCCTCACCCAACCCAGGCAGGAAGGCGCCGATCAGGGAATTACGGTGCCCCCAGTCGGACTCGAACCGACACTTGGCGGATTTTAAGTCCGCTGCCTCTGCCAATTGGGCTATGGGGGCTTTGCAGCTCAGAGCATACTTTAGGCCGTCTCAGCCGTCCCTTGACGTCCTAAGTACCGCAGTGATACCGCAGTGCTATCGATGGCCTTGCCCAGCGCATCGGCCACACCGCTCAAATCGTCGTTGAGCAAGTGGCCGTAGCGGTCGAGCGTCATGGCCGCCGTCGCATGCCCCAGGAGTCTCTGCACGACCTTGACGTTAGCGCCTGCACTGATCGCCAGTGAGGCCGTGGTGTGCCTGAGGCCGTGCGGTACCAGCCCCTCGATGCCGACGTCTGCACACGCGTTGTCGAATGCCCAGCGGTACTCACCGAGTGGCAGGAACCCACCCTTGCGGCTGGGAAACACCAGCGCGTTCGGGTCGGCCGGTAGCTCTGCCTTGAGTTTCTTCCACACGGGTTCGGGCACTGGCACGTGACGATCCCGCTTCGTCTTGGTCGTCGACTCCACGATGCCCTTACCGGTGACCGCGGTTGCGGACGAGCGAACCGTCAGCACCCGATCCCCCACATGCCGGCGGCGCAACGCAACGGCTTCGCCGAATCTCAGCCCGCAGTACCCCAGGACCAGCGTCAGCGTCTCGAACCGATCGGCAGCCTTGGCTAGCATCAACAGCTCGGTATGGCTCAGGTAGCGCCGTTCACGCTCGGCTTGCTCGGGAAGATCCTCGTCCCGCTTGATCTCCAACGCGACGTTCTTCGCCACCTTGCCAGTCCGTTGGGCGTACTTGAGGACAGCACCTACCAGCTGATGCGCTTGGGTGATCCGACTTGCCGATAAGCCGGCTCCACGTTGCCCACCATCGACCGATAGCGACCCCAGCCACGTCGAATAGGACTCGTAGTCAAGCCTTTTCAGCGGAACACCTTCCCACTTCGGCAGCACCACGGTGTCGAGCAACGAGCGATATCCTGCAACGGTTTTCGGCTTTCGGTGCTGTTTGGTGGCGAACCACTGCTCGGCCACCGACCCGAATGTCTCCGCGCTCTTCCTCGGGTCGACATACTCACCGCGCTGAAAATCAGCGGTCAGGCCGTTGAGGTACGCCTGCGCATCCGGCTTGCGCTGGAAACTCTTGGTGCGTTCAGCACCTGTGCTGTCGACCCATCTGACACGCCATCGCGAGACCTTGCCGTACACCGCAGACCGCTCCGTGCGCATGGCGCCATCCTGGCCTTTGACACGCTTGTGCCAGCGGTCATCGATACCCGCCCGTTCGTTCCGGGTGATCACAAATGGACCATACCGCAGAAATCCGTAGGGTTCATCCGCTTTGCAAGCCGTCTGTCGGTGTCCTGTTCGGTCGCATCAGCGGGACTCGAACGACTTTTCCTTGAATGTGGCTGCGGTGGTGGACACGTCGCCGTTCTTCCAGTCAATGTTGGCTCAGCCAAGACAACTGAGATTCAGGAGGAATCTGATGGAATTGCTAGGAGCCAAGGAAGTCTCGGACATCACCGGTGTTCCGGTTGGAACGCTGAGGTACTGGCGTCACTCGGATATCGGTCCAGCAAGCTTCACCCTGGGACGCCGGGTCGTGTATCGACGCGATGAGGTTCTGCGGTGGATATCCGAGCGGGAGTGCGCAACCCGGCGCGGAGGCGGCGACGCCGCGTGATGCCCAGGCATGAGAAAGACCTCGGGGTCTAGCCGAGGCCTTTCGTTCGAACAACCCGATCGCTCAACCGGAAGTTCCCCATGAGAATAGCCCGTCATGCCCGCCTGCAGAAGCACCGCTGGCAGGAAAACCCATGAGCGCCAACAACGAAAGCGACAAGAAGTCAGTTGCCGCGCGCCTGGTAGCCATGGCTCAAGAACGGTATCTCCTCGGCGTGTCCGAGGACGGAGAGCCCTTTGGCACTGACCGCGCCCGCCCGCATCTGGCGATTCTGCTGCGTGCAGGCAAGGCCGGTCTACGCGCCGAACTCGCCTCCCGCTACTTTGCCGAGACGGGCACCGTCGCCGGTGGCCAGGCCCTCACCGACGCCACCCTGGTCCTCGAAGGCCTGGCCACCGCGCAGAGAACTGAAAAGCTGAATCTCCGCGTCGCTGAGCTCGACGGAACCAGTTACATCGACACCGGACGAACCGACGGCAAGGTCATTCGTCTCCGCGCAGGCACCTGGTCGGTCATCGACACCGCCCCAGTTCGGTTCCTGCGCACCAAGCTAACGGCTGCAATGCCTCTACCACCCCGGACCGGAGACCTCTACCGGTTGTGGGACTTCATCAACGTCGCCCTCCCAGACCGCCCCGTGCTGCTCGCGGCACTCATCGCGGCACTCGTCCAGACCGATGTGCCGCACCCGGTGGTAGCACTGTTCGCCGAGCAGGGCAGCGCTAAGACCACGACGACGCGCATGCTGGTCGACCTCATCGACCCCTCCCCCGTTCCACTGCGCCAGGCACCACGCGACGCCGACTCCTGGGTAACTGCCGCGTCCGGCTCCTGGCTTGTCGCTCTGGACAATCTGTCGGCGATTCCTCCCTGGTTGTCAGATTCGCTGTGCCGTGCCGCCACCGGCGACGGCAACGTCAAACGTGCGCTGTACACCGACGGCGATCTTGCCGTGGTGAAGTTCCGCCGCTGCATCATCATCAACGGCATCGACGTCGGCGCGGTGCGCCCCGACCTTGCCGAACGCATGGCGATGATTGATCTGCGACGCATCGACCGCCACATGCGACAGCCGGAGGCCGGCCTGCGACAACTGTGGCACCAGGCTCTACCGGGCATTTTGAGTGGACTGCTCAGCCTGGCTGCGACCGTGCATCACCGCCTGGACACCATCGAGGTCGACGACGCACCACGCATGGCTGACTTCGGTCGCGTGCTGGCGTGCGTCGACGAGGTTCTGTCGTCCGATGGCTTGCGCCGCTACATGTCACGTTCGGATCAGCTGTCGGAAGACAGCCTGTCCGCTGACCCTTTCATCGAATGTCTGCGCCTCCACACTCACGAACCGTTGCGCGGGCAGTCCGGTGTCGACTTGCTCGCGTTGATCACGCCGACGGGTGGCGACTGGCGACGGCCCAAAGAATGGCCAAGGAACGGCCGCGACGTCACGAGCCTGCTCCGCAGGCACGCGCCGGCGCTGCGGAAACTCGGATGGTTGATCGAGGACGACGGGGCACGCAACCACCGCAACGTCCTGCTGTGGACCATCTACCCCCCACACAAAGACGTGGCCGCCCACCGAGCCTCGCAACCCTCGCGTCCCTCGCTGCTACGGCCCGGCCCCGAGCACCCCACGCCCTCGCACATCGACGATGCCCGCGACGACCTCTCCGCATAGCAAGGGGGTCCCAGATCCGACGACTTGTCGGTGCGTGCAGGCAGTATCTGGACAAGCCTGGAGGGAGCAGCCGCGATGAGCCTGGACGACGACCTGGAGAACCTGGCCACCGCCGCGATCAGCGATTGGCCCGAGATCCGCCAGTCCGGCCAGCTCGATGCGGCAATCCGCGACCTCTACCGAACACATCTGTCGTTTCCAGAATTCTGGACCCCAGAAGAGCGGGAAGAGTACATCGAGGAATGGGCCGATACCGATGCCCAACAGTTGGACACCCAGTTCGACGATGCCATCGACGTCGTGATTGACACGCTCGGCCGACAGAACGGATATCTGCCGCACCCCGGGGACGCTGGAGAGATGATCGCCGAAGAACGCAAGGAAGCGGTCTACGAATTGGAGGCCAGCATCGCGTACCTTGCCGAAGACCTCGCCCAGAAGGCGATCCACGCCGCTGGCCGTACCGCCTCGAGCATGACCGGGTGCAGTCCCGCCGCACGACGCGCCCGCAGAAAGTCAAGACGACGGCCTCGCCGGATCAGGTAAAAATCACCAATCACGATGCGGATGAACGGCATTGGACAGCTCCCGCGCAGCCGTCAGTGTGGCGCGGTCCAGCTTCTTGAGCCGAGCCTGCTCTGCCACGCGAGTAAGCAACCCGCGTAGGGCCTTGCCGTCGCCCAGGACGCTGTTGACAGCATCCATCGGCACGCCCGGCTGGTCCGGCTTGGGCGTTTCTGCAGATTGCTTCTGCGCTGCAGCAGCTTTCGGTACTTCGATCACTCGAATCGGCGCCCCATATCGCTGTGCGGCGTTACGTGCTGCCGATGCGTCCCGACGACAGGTATCCGAGCAGTACAGCCGGCGACGGCCGCGTCGTGGAGCAGCGTCCTCATCGAGCATCGCTGCATCGCAGCGGACACACCGGGTCGGATCGTAACCACCAGCGCCGCAGCTTGGGGATCCGTCCGCCGCAGCCTCTGAGCGCGGATCGAGGGCGATCGAGCTGGAATCGGGTCGTCCACTCGCCTCCGGCGAAGCTGATGAACCCTGCCTGCCGGTATCACCGGATCGCGCCCGCCGCAGCATGGTCTGAAGCTCGCGCACGTCTATGCTCGCGAGTTCTGCAATCCGCGCCAGGGTTTGGCCGCGACCCCGCATCTGCTCGACGACAGTCTGTAGTCCACGAAAGTGACCTGACCGCCTCTTCACCGCATCAGTGCGGATGCTCTCGGCAGCGTGGTCGAAACGCTTGCGCTCCCAGGTATCGACCGCACCAACGCGATGCAGAATTGCCCGAATCTCCTCGGCTCCAGCCGCATTGGCTCGATCACGCCGAGCCCGCTCTTCGTTCCTCTTGCGCTGCAGTTCGACCGCTCGGTATCGCGCCCGCAGCTTCTCGTTCGCGCTCATGCCTCGAACGTACGAAGCTCCGGGCGAAATAGTCCACCACCACAATCATATTCGCGCATATCCGAAATTTGGCGCGTACACCAACCGGCTACGAAAAATGCCTCTGGAACCGCGGATCAACGCGCGTACGACACGGCCAGCCGAAGTTCATCGACTTCCATGCTCGTTAGGTGGGCGATGTCTTCCAACGAGCTTCCATATTCGAGCATTCGCTCGACCTGCTTGCCGTACGTACACAGAGCCTTAGTGAGTTCCGCCGAAGCCTCGGCGCGCTCAAGCTCATCAATGTCGTCGCCACCCGCCGATAGCGTCTCAAGCTTCCACACCTTCACCTCGGCAATACCGGCCAGTGCACGTGTGAGAATCACGCCATCGGCCATGTTGGCCAGCTCTCGCTCGGTGTTCGAATGGCGGGTTCGCGCTCTCTTAACCATGGCCGAACGATAGAACCCCGCCCTGGTTCGCGGCCACCACCGCAAGCACATTCGCCCGAAAGTCCAACGAGTCATCGACACGCTGACCTCGCGCGGTCGCGCGCACTTGGCTCCGACCGACATCCTCTCCCCGCCCATAAGAACATCGCGGCTGTCGCCTACCGCCACGCTTCAGCTGTCGTCGGTCACGTAATTCCCCAGGGGTTGCTGTCACGTAATTCCCCAGGTGTGGGCCTCGTGTTGGTCTTACCGGTCGGGGCGGGCGTTGTCTAGGTGGTGGTGCGGCCGGGTCGTTTCCGGGGTCGGTAGCTGGGTCCGTCCATGAGGACTTGGTGGCTGGTGTTGATCAGTCGGTCGAGTAGGGATTCGGCCACGACGGGGTTGGGGAACAGCGGGTACCAGTCTTTGGGGGCGCGGTTGCTGGTCAGGATGAGGGGTTTGCCAGCGATGGCCCGGTCGGAGACCAGATCGTAGAGATCGTCGGATTGGGTGGTGGTGTGCTCACGCATCGCGAAGTCATCGACGATCAGTACCAGGGGCCGGGTGTACTCGCGCATGCGCTGGCCGATGGTGCGGTCGGCGTGTCCGCCGGCAAGGTCGGCGAGCATGCGGGCGCATTTGACGAAGCGGATGTCCCCGCCGCGGCGGGCTACGTGATGTCCGAGTGCTTGTGCCACATGGGTTTTGCCGACGCCGACGGGGCCGTAGAGGATGACTGATTCGCCGGCGTCGAGCCAGCGCAGGGCGGCCAGGTCGCGCAGCATCGCGGCGGGCAGTTTCGGGTTGGCGGTGAAGTCGAAGTCTTCGAAGGTGGCCTGTTCTTCGAACTTGGCGCGGCGCAATCGCCGTGTGAGAGCGGCGGATTCGCGGCGGGCGATCTCGTCTTGACAGAGGGCTTGCAGGAATTCGAGGTGGCCGAGGCCGCCGTCGCGGGTTTGGGCGAGCCGGGCATCGAGGGTGTCGAGCATGCCGGACAGTTTCAGGGTGCGCAGCGCGGTGCGTAGCGCCGGATCACAGATAGACATGGTGGGCTTCCTTTGAAGGTTGATTATGTTGCAGCAGTGTGGAATTGGTGACGATCAGGCGATGATGCCGGTATCGGTGCCGAACTGGTCGGGGCCACGCAGAAACGCCCCCGCCGCGCCGGTGCTGGCGGGCGGTTCGTCGCCGGCGTGTTCGGTGCCGGCGGCCAGGATGCCTTTGATGGTGCGGTAGGACGGGTCACCGACGGCGATGGCGCGGGCGCACGCGGCCTCCAACCGGTCGCAGCCGTGTTTGTCGCGCAGCCCGAGCACTCCTTGCGCGGCGCGCAGATGGTGGATGGCGTTGTCGGCCATGAACGCGGCGATCACCGCGACGCAGGCCGGGCCGACCAGTTCGGCGGTGCGCCGGCACCAGGTCGGGGTTTTCATCGCGAACGCGACCTTCTCCGGCGGGTAATGGGCGAAGTCGGTCGAGCGCCCCGATGGGCGGCGCACGTGGATGGCCACCACCGCATCGGCGTGAAAGACCTGTACCACGTCGCCGGCGGTGCGGGCATGCAGGCGTTGCCCGATCAGCCGCCACGGCACCGAGTACAACGCCTTGCCGACCTTGAGGTGCGCGTCGGTGCCGACGGTGCCGATCGACCAGGTGGACAGTTCAAATACTCTGGGCGGCAACCCGATCAACGCGCTGGCTTCGATCGCTTCAAACACCCGCAACGGCGGCGCGCCCTCCAGTGCCCGACACGACCTCGCCCCGGCCACCTCGATGCTCCAGCGCTGGGCGTCGGTTTGCATCGCGGGCAGCCCGTCGAACTGGCGGCCGCGCCAGAACGAATCCCGGATGTATTGCATGGGCCGTTCGACGCGGGGTTTGTCTTTGGGTTTGAACGCCCGCGCCGGGTCGATCAGGGTGCCGTAGTGGGTGGCCAGCTCGGCATAGGCGCGGTTGATCTTCGGGTCATACAGGTCGGGTTTGTCCACCCCGGTCTTGAGGTTGTCACACACCAACCGGGCCGGGACCCCGCCGAAGAACTCGAACGCCGCGACATGGCAAGCGCACCAGGTGGTTTGGTCCATCCGGATCACCGGGCGCACGAACAGGTGCCGCGAACACGCCAACACCATCACGAACGCCCACACCGCCACCCGGCGGCCCACCGCGGGATCGAACCACATGCCCAGGCGACCGTAGTCGATCTGCGCTTCACTGCCCGGCTCGACCGGCCCGCGCGGCACGGTCACCTTCGCTCGTGCCACCTCTTCCGCGAAATGTGTTGCGATCCAACGCCGAACCGAGGACTCCGACACCGCTACCGCATGCTCGTCCCGCAACCGCTGAGCGATCGTGGCGATCGTGACATCGGCATCGAGCCAGGTCTTGATCTGGTCCCGGTGCGGTTCGATCAGCGGCCAGGTCAGCGCCCGCGCCGCAGGATCGGACAGTTCCGGGAACCACCCGCCGATCAGCTCCGACCACTGTGGCGCGGTCAGCGGCTCCGTACCCGGGCCGATACCCGCCGCGACCGCCGGAGCCAAATATTTGCGGACGGTCTTGCGGTCAATGCCCAGCGACTCCGATAACTGGACCTGCGAACGGCCCGCGTGCCAGTGGGTGAACAACTCGACCAAATCGAGCATCACGATACTTCTCCTCGCCATCAGCGCCCTTCCATCCACCATCAGATGGATGCAGAGCGAACCGGTAAACGAGGCCCACACCAGGCAGACACACCGCCCAGGGTGGGGAATTACGTGACAGCCAGGGTGGGGAATTACGTGACGGACAACCCCTCAAACCTGGGGAAATACGTGACCGCTGACATTCAGCACCAGACGAGCACACACCTCTTGCACTCCGGGAAGCGGTGGACCGAATGTCGACGGACGATATTCTGCCCCCCAGGAAAGCGACGCGTGGTGGCCTCCGCACCGCGAGGATGGCGAGGCTCGCCGAGATTAGACGTCTTCGGTGGAAACACTCATTTAAGCGTCGCGAAGCTCGAACCCGAGGTCATTGAGTTCGTCGTAGAGGGTGCGGGCCCACAGATGCGGATCCTCATTCAGGCTGGCGATGGCCTTCGGCTCAGACAGTCACGGCCCGGCCGGGCCGTTCCCCGGGGTGTTTAACCAGGTCAAGGCCCGTAACCTCGACAAGTTTGATCCTTGTGTGGGAAAATCCCACACATGGACCACCTGACGCTTGGACAACGGGTTGCCCGAGCGCGAGAACACGCCGGTATACCTCAGAGCAAGCTCGCCGAAATGGTGAAAATGGAGCGTACGGCACTGGGTCGAGCCGAGAAAGGCGAGCGGAAGCTTGCTATGACGGAGATGGTGGCTATCGCAGAGGCCCTGCGTCGACCTCTAGCTTTTTTCGTAAGCGAACCCTTGCCGGCAGTAGTCAGTCGCAGGTCCGATAACACACGTTCAGACGAGACTTCACAGGCCCTCGACGACGAGATAGAGGTGTTCGCCAGCGATGCGCAAACGTTGTTCGATCTTGGTTTGCTTCAGGCCGTAACCAGAAGTCAAGAGGTCCGGACACCTCAGGACTTCTCTCAAGCTGAGGATCTAGCGCGGCGAGTGCGCGATCGCCTTCAGTTGGACACTGGCCCGATTTACCACCTAGCTGACGTTTGCGAGCGGGTGGGCCTAGTCACCTACGCCGCCGCGCTAGGGGAAAACGGCCCAGATGGCGGGTGTGTCGAGGTTCGCGATGGGCTGGCGGTTTCGGTCGTCAACGGAGAAGCCAAATCCGGAAGACGGCGTATGACGCTCGCACACGAACTGGGCCACTGGATTTGTGGCGATGCGTACGACGGCTCGACTGGCGACGATCACGAGAAGATGATCAACGCATTCGCCATCCATTTTCTCGCCCCACGCGCGGGAGTTCAAAAAATATGGAACGAGCACGACGAGTGGAGTGTTCGCGATCGTGCCCTGGCGGTGGGATCAATATTCAGGCTGAGTTGGTCAGCTGTCGTCAGCCAGCTGAGAAATCTAGGTTTGATCTCGTACGAGACGCGGCAGTCCCTGCTCGACCGAGAGCCTCGCCATGGCGATTACGTCGCACTCAAGTTGTCATGGGACGACGAGCCAAAATGTCCCTACGTCTCGCCGGGTTTCGCAGCGGCTTGCGTAGAGGGCTACACATCGGGCCGGCTGACCGCAGCGCGAACCATCGAGTTGCTACGCGGAACAATGAAACGCGAAGACCTACCGGAACGGGAGGCAGAATCCCTCGATAGCGTGCGAAAGCTATTCGCGGTTGGCGGTGACTGAGGGCACGCAGTGGGTGATGGACACCAGCACTTTCACTCACTTCTGCCGGGCTGGATACGGGCACATCCTGCAAGCATTGGCGCCGCAGGGTGTGGTGCTCATCCCGCGTGAAGTCGAACTGGAAATCGATGCAGCTAGAAATCTGCACGTCGGCGTGCCCACCGTGGGTTCCACGACGTGGGCCGGTCGGATATTCCTAACCTCAGATGAGGAGTGGACGGCGATGCAAGTGAAAGTAGTGCTTGGAGGCGGCACTAAAGAACACATGGGCGAATGTGCGGTGATTGCGTGCGCGAAGCATCGCAAACTCGTTGCTGTGATTGACGAGCGCGCCGCTGTGGCAGAAGCAATCGCGCGCAAAGTTCCGTTTCTAGACACGATGAGACTCGTTGCAAATGCGCACAAATCCATCTTTGATCAAGACGAGAGCAAGACTGTCGCCCTGGTTGACGCACTCCTGGGAACCGGGATGTGGTTGCCAGTGAAGTCGGGATCTGAGTTGTTCGGCTGAATCTAGGAGCGAGTCCGCCTGCCTGAATTGAAAGCTTCGCCCGTCTGTCGCCCCCATCGTGCGCTTGCCATAAGCGCCGCTGCATTCGGCGTCGTATCGGCGGTCCTTATTCCGGCTCCAGGAGAGCGCAATCACCAGACGATCCGAAGGACGCAATGGGGGCCATCGAAGGTTCTCCTGCTGTCCGGGCACCGAGCGCCCATCCTTACTTCGGCGAAGGCCTCTCCTGGTTTGTCGTCGACGTCAGCGCAGGGGCTAGACGCTGAGCGACCTTAGCCTTGATCCACCGATCGAATAGGAGTTGGGGCGGGTTGTAAAAACGAAATGCCCTGTCGCGGTGAAAGAATGGGATTTGTCGAGGATCACATTCGGTCAGAACGAAGGGCATCTCGTAGATGCAACTATCTCACACTCGTCCTGTGGCGTCAGCCCGCTTTGATGACCCCAATCTGGTGTCGTGTGCCGGGCTGGTCCCGATGGCCGCTCTGGCTCATCAGTGCGGGTTGAGCAGCCTGGCTGATGAGCACATCACGGTGCCGACCGACAAGGGCGCCAACGCCGGGGCGAAAGTCTTGTCGCTGGTCGCGGGCATGGTAGCTGGTGCTGACAGCATCGATGACATGGCCTTGCTGCGCCACGGCGCGATGGGCACCGTGTTCGACCGCCCGTACGCCCCGTCGACGCTGGGATCGTTCCTGCGCGAATTCAGCTTCGGTCATGTCCGCCAACTCGACGCCGTGGCGGCGCGGTTGCTGGCCGGTCTGCACGAA
This sequence comes from Mycobacterium sp. SMC-16, assembly GCF_046250085.1. NCBI lineage: Bacteria > Bacillati > Actinomycetota > Actinomycetes > Mycobacteriales > Mycobacteriaceae > Mycobacterium > Mycobacterium sp. SMC-16. Next base: position 1,004,098 of record NZ_CP176427.1, on the reverse strand, counting down.
CGCACTCCGGTGCTGGCCGGTGTTGACGGTCCGGTGTGTGTTGATCTCGATGACACCATCATCGAAGTGCACGGCTACACCAAACAGGGATCTGGTTACGGATACTCCGGGGTCCGTGGGTTAAATGCGCTGATCGCCACGCTCACCACTGAGCATGGTGCACCGATCATCTGCGGCCAACGCCTACGCAAAGGCGCCTGCGGATCAGCACGTGGAGCTGCCCGCATCGTCGGCGACACGCTGGCCACCGTGACACGACTGCGCTCTTCGGCGGCAGCCACCCGGCCGCTGCTGCGAGCCGACTCGGCGTTCTACGGCTACCCAACCGTGGCGGCTGCTCTGCGCGGTGGTGCCGACGTGTCGATCACCGTGCGCCTAGACCCAAAAGTCAAAGCCGCCATCGCCGCCATACCCGAGGACGCCTGGATCTCGATCCAGTACACCGACGCGATCTACGACGAGAACACCCAGCGCTGGATCTCGCGCGCCGAGGTCGCCGAGATCGACTTCACCGCGTTCAGCTCCCGCAAAACCAGCGAGCAGATCCCCGGCAGGCTGGTGGTGCGGCGCATCCCCGACCTCAACCCCGCCAGCGGCGAGGGGCAGACCACCCTGTTCGACACCTGGCGCTTCCATGCCTTCTTCACCACCACCGACCTCGATACCGTCACCGCCGACAAGACCCACCGCGGCCACGCGCTCATCGAGCAGGTCCACGCCGACCTCAAAGACTCTGCTCTGGCCCATCTGCCCTCGGGGCGATTCGGCGCCAACGCCGCCTGGCTGGTGTGCGCAGCGATGGCGTTCAACCTCACCCGCGCCGCGGCCACCCTGACCGGACCAGCGCTGGCCAAAGCCCGCACCGGCACCATCCGCCGCACCCTGATCAGCGTGCCGGCACGCATCGCCTCCTCGGCCCGACGCCTGACCCTGCACCTGCCACGCAACTGGCCCTGGGAAACCGCGTGGAACACCCTGTTCCACAGTCTGTTTGGCCGAAACCGGCCACTGCTGGCCTAACAGAGCAACCCCAACCGCCCGCACGAGACGAAAGACCCACAGGAACAAGCCGATACCGAGATCGGGCCATCACACACACCCACCTCACGGCACACCCCGGGCCCAACTCACACAATCGAAATCGACTTCACACCGACAGCTCACCGGTGGATCGAGGCTTAGGTATGTCACGCCGCCAACGGATCGACGTGTTCACTCCGGGATGCGGCGAGGACGGTGATACGTGCAATCTTAATTTGGCGTAACCCCAACTGCGCGAATGAAATTGGGTGGTTCGGGACGGCGACCTCCCGGTAACCAGTTTTGTCGAGACCATCACTACCTGGCGTCGCGCCGCGAAATTAGATTCTTAATCACGAGCTCTATTCACTATTTTGTCCGCAGGTTTAGGTTCAACGCCCCGCATGGGCAGCGCAGAGCGTCTTCCCGCCCCGGGGAACCATTGACGTAGAGCCACCCACCGCAGGCGCTGTTCGTACATCTGAATAGCTCCAAGAAGTCCTTGCATGCCGCGACCACCGGAGCGAAGTCAGCCTTCGACATCGACGCCCAATCATTATTGTGGACAAGGGCGTTAATCGCCCAATTCTCTCCATCCTGAGCAAGCATCGCCTGTTGGCGGGCCGTCTTGAGGTCTTCAACTTGTTGCTTACCAGCTTGGTTGTTCCATTTCTCGGCCGAAGTACCAGCTTTCTTGAGCAGGTCTCCATGGCGGCCCTTGGCCGCCGAGAATAAGGCGCCAAGTTCGTAATTGTTATCGGGTCGGTAGATCACCTTGCCCTGCAGCGCGGCAACGATATCTGCCATCGACGCTTCGAGGTTACGACGGAGCTTATGAGCTGCTCCGGGCACATCATCGTCCGCGAGGTCAGCGTCAATCTGCGTCCAGAGATCCTCGCCCTGGCCATACACCGGACCGCGATCGACGGTCCAGCCGTGGAATCGGGCGTGGGCCTTCGCCCCGATAAGCCCTGAGGACTGCATTTGCCTGGCCCAGACTTCGTCGTGGGTGGTCAGGATGAACTGAACGTCAGGGAAGACGTCCTTGAGCAGACTGCAGAACTGCCGTCGGTGATTGGTGTCGACGGAGGTAACGACGTCATCCAGCACGGCTAAGCGGAAGTCGTCGTGCAGGAGCTGCCTGATGAGCGCCAGATAGAGGCACACTCCCATACCGTCTTGATGGCCCTCGCTGTGATAGGCCATTGGAGGAAACATGCCCAGTCCGTAGAAATCGACTTCTAGATCCAACTTCCCAGCCGACGGAGCCAAACCAGCCTTGAACGACGACTCATCGTCTGCGTTGATGCGGCGGTAATAGTCACTGAAGTCGTGTTCCACGGTGGTGTAAAGCCTGGTCAGCTCGGTGTCTGCCACGTCGTTGTAAATCTCGTAGACCGCCTTGGCGGTGCTGTGGGCTGCGCTTGCTTTGATGTGTGTGGCCCGGGCCTGGCGCAGCCGGGTCCACCGTTCATGAGCGACTGTCAGGGCACTGCGAGCGTTGGCGGTGGCGCTCTGGTCCGGCAGCGCCTCGATATCTTGCCGCACCCCGGCAAGCAGGGCCGTCAACCCAGGGGGAAGGGCTAATGGGTTGGCGCCGACTCGCGTCGCCTGTTCACGGATGGTCGTTAGATGGTCCAGTACGGCGGCGAAAGCGGCCAGATCGGCTAGCCAGTCGACAAGCACAGCTTGGTCGTCGTTACGTCCCACCTTCAGCGCATGGGGTTGGGCGGCGCGAATCAACGCCTCTGCCCGTTGCACCTGCCCCTTCAACCGCGCTGCCGCAAGCAGAATCCGACGCTCCAGCGTCTTGGCCGCCTCCGAGCGCGACAGCTTGCCCTGCAGGTGCAGCCGGAGCGTCTCGGCGTCCTCCCATGGCTGATCGCACAATGGGCACGCGGCCTCGGTGACCAGGGGCAGCCCAGCCTCGATGAGCTCGCGATGGGTGAGGGCGTGGAGAATGCTCGGGTCGTCCTCCAGTTCGGCCAAAGCCTGCGCCAGGTCCAGGGCGGCGTTATCTAACTCTGGGTGATCCGTAGCGAAGGCGCTCAGCTCGTTGACATCTTGGAGTGCGGAAGCTTTGTTGAAGGAGGAATGCTCACCGGCAACCTGAGCCCCGACGATTAAGTCGGTGTCGGGCTGCAGCGAGTCCAGCGGCGCAATCCCGAGGACCTGACGATGCTGATTGACTGCGCCGAGGACCTGCGATTCCAGCAGCGTTGTGAGATCGAGATGACGGCGCAAGGCGTCCTCAGCGTTGCCAACCTCGGTTGTCGCCTGTTTTTCGTCACTGGCGGACCTAGTCATCGCGGTCCGCAAGAGCCGGCGAGTCTCGTCGATGCGGTCGAGCTTCAGCAGCGCTTGCACTTCCTGAGCGCGCTTACCCGGCTCGGTGTACACGTACTTGATGACCTCGCGCCGCGACAAAATCAGCTCGGGATGCTGGGCAGCCCAATCCACTGCGGAATGCAGTTCGGGGGTGTCGGGCTCCAGCTTGTAGGTTGCGGCAGTCTTCACGCACCTCGTCAGCACGCCGGTCTGGCCACTCGCGCTGTCCACGATCGTCAGTGCCACCGATGCGGCGGCAGGGTTGTCGCGTTGGTGCACGTGCGGGCCGTGTTTGGCCAAGCTGACTCCACCGGTGCCCGCGCCGCTCAGTCGAGCAACGGAGCCTGTTAGCGCGAAGTCGATCGCGTCGACGACGCCACTCTTGCCAGAGCCATTTGGCCCGGCAACGACGAACGACTGGCCATCTAGTCGCAAATCCAGCAACCGGATGCCGCGAAACTCTTCAACGTGAATGGCTTTGATCTGGATCACGCGCGTCGGTCGCCGGTCTCTTCGGCAAACAACGCGACCAGTACGTCAGCCTTGGGCAACTTGTCGGCACCGAGTAACGCGCCCAGCTGTGCTGCTACCGCCGCGGGCACCACCTCGTCGACCTCGTTCAGGCGCTGCATAAACGTGCGCAGCACCTCAGACTCGATTCGAGACACTCGACCCCCTGCCAACGGTTCACCCCGCCTCCCCAGCGGTTCGATCACCGTAGCGTCAATTTCAGCAAACATGCAGCGTGTTCGCTAACAGCAAACCTCGGGAGGATCTCCCTGCTTGCCGGCCGGTTTAGATACGACGCAACAGACCTTCCGCCTGTGCGGCAGTCTGCATTGCTTAAAGAAGGCGCGCCGGGGTGTGCCACGCCGGGAGTCGACTATCAACACGGGTGTCGGTACCACTGCATATGGTCGTCACGTGCCCAGCGAACTCGTGAACGAAACCGTCGGCCGCCTCGCCCGCCGCAAGCCGATCCGCGCGGAGGCCGAGACCCAGGCGGACATCTACATGCTGCTGACCACCGCCGGTCTCGGACTCGATCCGGACGACGTTGTGAAGATCGAATCCCAGGTCGCTGACGGCACACGACGGCGTATCGATATCGAGGCCGGGCACGTCGTGATCGAGGTGAAGAAGGACCTCACCGTCGGCAACCTCGCTGACTACGAACAGCAGCTCGCCGGCTACGTTCAACAGCGGCACAAAGAGCTGGGCACACGCTACGTCGGCATTCTCACCGACGGCACCGGTTGGATGCTCTACAACCTGGAAGGCGACGCTCTCGTCTTCGTCTCCGAGCTGGTCCTGAACCCCAGCGCACCCGACGTCGCTCAGCTTCTTGTCTGGCTGGAATCGGTGATGGCGACACGGGAGCAGATCAAACCAACCCCGCAGGAGATCCAGGACCGGTTGGGTGCCGACTCCCCGGGCCACCGGCTCGACCATGCTTCTCTGGCCGCGCTTTTCGAGGCTAACGTCGACGACCCGGAGGTGAAGCTCAAGCGAGAACTGTGGGCAAAGCTGCTGCGTACCGCGTTCGGCAAGAACTTCGTCGACGACCCGAACCTATTCATCAACCACACACTGCTGGTGATCACCGCTGAGTTGATCGCCCACGCCGCGGTCGGCTGGGACGTATCTCCCAGCGGTGGCCTGTCGCCCATGCAACTGACATCCGGGTCGGAGTTTCAACAGGCTCAAATCCACGGCGTCGTCGAGGCAGACTTTTTCGACTGGGTGGTGCAAGTCAAGGGCGGGCAGGAGTTCGTCGTCGAACTCGGCAGGCGCATCGCACGGTTCGACTGGACAAAGGTTGAACACGACGTGCTGAAGATCCTCTACGAATCGGTAATCGCCCCCACCGAGCGCCGCCGGCTGGGCGAGTACTACACGCCGGACTGGCTCGCCGACCGTGTCGTCGAAGCGACCGTGACCGACCCCCTAGGCTCTCGGGTGGCAGACCCGAGCTGCGGCTCCGGGACATTCCTGTTCCACGCCATCCGGCGCTACCTCGAGACCGCGGAGAAGTCGGGAACGCCAACGGCGACAGCGGTGCACGAGGTAACTGCGAATGTGATCGGCATGGACGTTCACCCGGTCGCGGTGACCCTCGCCAGGGTCACCTACGTCCTGGCGATCGGATTGAATCGGCTCCGAGACGATGACAGGGGTCCCATCGCGATCCCTGTGTATCTGGGTGACTCGATGCAGTGGGAGCAGAGCCGGGACCTCATCGGAGGCGTGGACCGGGTGACCATCAGTACCGAGGGGGACTCCATCATCGCCGGCGGAGGCGGTGTCCTGTTCGGTGACGATCTGGTCTTCCCGCGCAGCATCCTCGGTGACGCCGGCCGGTTCGACCGCCTGGTGTCGGAGATGGCCGACAACGCGCTCGACTCAACGAACAAGAGGAACGGGACGCTGATCGACCCGATCCTCAAGCGCTTTAAGGTGACCGCTGAGGAGGCAGAGGTTCTCAGCGCCACCTTCGCGACCATGCGGGCGCTGCACAAGTCGGGCAAGGACCACATCTGGGGTTACTACGTCCGCAACCTCATCCGCCCCCTGTGGCTCGCCGAGCCGGACAACCGCGTCGACGTACTCGTAGGAAATCCGCCGTGGCTGGCGTACGCAAAGATGACCGCCACAATGCAGGAGAACTACAAGAAGCTCGCCAAGCCGCGCAATCTGCTCACCGGCGGCCTAGGAGCGGCCAGCCGCGACCTGTCCACGCTGTTCGTCGTACGGGCTGTGGAGCTGTACCTCCGCCCCGGCGGCGCGTTCTCGTTTGTGATGCCCTACGGCATCCTGACGCGCAAGCCACATACCGGATTCCGCACTGGCAAGTGGATGACGAGGAACTCCGAGCACCTCGCCGTCAAATTCGGGCTCAGCTGGGACCTCGCACGCGCAACCACCGGATTCCCCATGGTGTCTTGCGTCATCCACGGCGAGAGGTCCTCATCAGCGACTCCGATCGACGCTGAGACCGTAACGTGGACGGGATACCTTGCACGACCAGACATTCCGTGGGACGAAGCGAAGGACAAGATCACCGTCGGCTCCGGCACCGTCGCTGCGCACGATGCCGGAGCGGTGCGCCCGGAGTCCCCGTACAAGTCGCAGTTCCGGCAGGGCGCCGTGCTCGCTCCCCAGATGGCACTGTTTGTACGCGAGGCTCCGGCAGGTCCACTGGGCGCGGGCGCGGGCCGCGTTTCGGTGTCATCGAACCGAAGCGTCTACGAGCCCGAACGGTGGAAACAGTTGCCGGCGATCACCGCCACAGTCGAGACGAGGTTCGTTCGGCCAACGTATCTGGGCCTGACCACGCTTCCGTTCCGCACTCTGGAGCCGCGCCGAACACTACTCGCGATCAGTGACGACGGGGTGTTGGAGGAAGCGGCAGTCGTTGACCACCCGGGACTGAAGTCGTGGTGGGACCAAGCTGAGAAAGCGTGGGCCGAGAATAAGTCCGAGTCCGACGCAGGGACGCTGCTGGACCGCATCGATTTCCACGGGCAACTGTCCGCGCAGCTGCCGCCCGCAGCGGTCAGAGTGGTCTACACCAAGACCGGGAACAGACTCGCCGCAGCGGTCGTAAGGGATTCACGGGCCATTATCGACTTCTCCCTCTACTGGACGGCCGTCGCGACTGAGTCAGAAGCGAGCTACCTCTGCGCCATTCTGAACTCGGGGACCGTGTTGGAGCGAGTAAAGCCGCTGCAAGCCCTGGGCTTGTACGGAGCCCGGCACTTCGATAAGTATGTATTCCTAGTTCCGTTCCCGGAGTACGACAACACCATCGATCTGCACCTGCAGTTGGCGAAGCTCGGCGCCGCGGCCGAGAAACTCGCCGCTGAGGTCGATGTGTCCTCGGCTCGGACGTTCCAGGCTGCGCGGAAGTTGGTCGATAAAGCTCTGAAAGACGCCGGTATCGCCGCCAAGATCAACGCTGCGGTGGCGGAATTGGTCCCTATGGCCGCTATTTCGCTGTAACGACTGCCGTCCCAGTGGGAGGCGATGCGCCGCGCTGTTGGCGGGCGGGCCGAGAGCCGCCCGTGAGATACCGCAGGAGATACCGCAGTGCTTTCATTCGCCCTCATCGGCCGCCAATGCAACCAACAACATATTCGCAGGTCGAGGTCGTTCATCCAGCAGCTGCCGAATGAGTCAAACACAACAAACACCCAGTTCAGAGGATTTTAAGTCCGCTGCCTCTGCCAATTGGGCTATAGGGGCGGGCACCGACTCAACTGGCGCCGCAATGACGGTAGCGCCCGGCAGTCCGACCGGACGCAGCGGTCCGGCCGCAGTCACAAGATCAACCACACGTTGAATTGAAGGAGAACACTCGTCTACGAGTTGAGACGACCGGGTATCGGTGTTTCACTGGGGAGATGGCGACTTCGCCGACCCCACCGACCAGCCAGTCCGGCGCCGCAGCCGATGCGCGCGACGCGGGTGACAGCCTGGCTGAGCGCATCAACGCGCTCTTCGACGCCCATCGACGTCCCGACGGCCGGATGTGGACCAACGAAGAAGTCGCAACCGCCCTCAAGAAGGCCCATCCCGAAATCAAGGTCGGCGGCGCTTATCTTTCCGCGCTGCGGACCGGCAAGCGGGCGCGCCCCGGCATCGACCTGCTCGGGGCGTTGGCTGACTTCTTTCAGGTGCCGTTGTCGACCATCACCGATCCGGCGCGGTCACATTCACTCGACGAGCGGCTCGGCGCACTCGATGAATCTGTCCGCGACGACGTCGAACTGATTGCGTTGCGCGCCATCGGCCTCAACAAGGAGAGCCTGGAAACCGTTGCTGCCGTGCTGGATCATGTGCGCGCACTGCAGGGCCTGCCGACCATCGCGCCCGCGAAAGCCGAACGGTAGTCATGGACGCGTCGTGTGGCGCATCGCCAGTTCTGCGCTCGACGCGCGAGCTCAAGGCGATACACCGCGACTGCACACGCAAGCTCGTGGATTTGGGGCTGAACAAGCTCACCGCCGTCGACGACATCCGCGCGGTCGCCAGCCAGATCAGCGGTCGTGACATCCAGCTGCTGCCGTATCGCTTGTCAGGAAGCGGTGTGCACGGCATGTTGGTGCGAACGGGTCTCACCGACTACGTGGTCTTCGACAGCGACACCACCACAATGCACCGCGAGCACATCATCCTCCACGAACTCAGCCACGTGCTGTGCGGCCACTCCGCCGCCGGCCAAACCGGCCCTGCCGAAGTACTGCGCCGGGAGAACTACATGGACCATCAAGAGATCGAGGCTGAAACTCTCGCCTCCATCATGGGGCAACGGGTCAGACGCGGTGCGCCGCAAACCGTCTCGATCTCAAATGCCAACTTGGGACGCGTTCTCGCGTCGCTGAGACTCGAGGGCCATCCGGCGACGCCGTGATGTCTTCGGTGGCCCAAATGCTCGAGAACATGGCCTTCAGTTATGTGGTTTCCGCAGCGTTCATCTGGGGCGCCGTCGTCGTGGTTGCCCTGGCCATCAGCCGGTCCCCCGTGCGGCCGCCCGCGTCCAAAGCGCTGCTGATGTCGTTCCTGTTCAAGGGAATTGCGGTCACGCTGTCCATTCCGAGCGTATCGGCATGGTTAGACCACGCGATCGGCGTGCACAACATCTGCCGACTTATCCTGAGCCTGACCGGGGGGATGGCCTGGACTGCGTGCGTCCTCGCAGTCATCACGTTCTGGGGCGAGTCCGGCCGACGCGCCTATCGCCAATTGCGCCTGTGGATCGTTCTGGCCTGCCTGGCCGCCGTCGCGTTGATCGTCTGCTGGATCGCCGCGCCAGAGGCCGAACTCCCAGTCGATTTCTACGCCGCGCACGGCGGCGAACCCGTCTGGGTCACCTACATGCTGCTGTACCTGGGCACGTATGCCCTTGGCGCAGTGATCATTATCGTGCGTTGCCTGCAGTACGCCCGCTACCACGAGGTGGCCTGGCTACGGCGCAGTCTGCTGCTCACCGCTGCCGGAGCCACGCTATGTCTGGTCTTCTGCCTGCTGCGCGCGGACTCGGCCATTTACGGCCTGCTCACCAACCGCAGCATGTCCTGGCAGCACCTGGCACCATTCGTCGCCGCAGTGGGGCAGGTACTGATCGTCATAGGTCTTGCGGGCCCGTCCTTTTCCCAGCTGGCCCGCGCAGCAGGCCGCCGCGCGCAGATCTACCGGTGGCACCGACAACTGGAGCCGCTGTGGACCGCACTCTACGAAGGCAATTCGCACATCGCTCTCGCGCCGCCGCGGGCACCGATCGGCGACCACGACTATCGGCTGTACCGCCGCATCGTCGAGATCCGCGACGGGCTCAGCGCCATCCGCCCGTATGTATGCGATGACCCGGCAAAAACCTCAGCGGCGCAACAAATCCGCAGCGCCATTCAGCATCAGCGCGCACGGCAGCTTCCGGCCGGCCATTCGCATGGCCAGATCGCCGGCGAACCGTGGGGAACCGAGCAGACCAACGAACTCAGCTGGCTCCTCGAAGTGTCCCGTGAGCTGAGGGCACCGGCGATCTCGCGACAGTAAATCAACCGACGGCGCTGAGCTTCTCGATGTCGGGGAACTCCGCCAACCGGAAGAATGCCTCGGCCCGGTCCAGAATGCGGTCACGCATTGCAATGGTCTGACCGTGATCGGCGCCCTCGAGCAGCGTGAAATAGGCGCGCGGCATCAGCGCCGCGGCATGACGGGAATCAGCCAATCGCAACATGTCTCGGGAACCAGCGAAGAACAGCGACGGCGTCTGCACCTGTGCCAGCACATCCTCGGCAACCCCGGGTTCGGCATCCCACTGCCGCATCAAGGCGACGAGACCCCGCGCGCCGAGGGCATCGACCGTGGCGCGAAATCCCGAGCCCATCGTCGTACCGCGATGCTCCTGCCAGCCCTGCACGAATCCCTCGACACCCCACTTCTCCGTCACCGCAATGGCATCGGGGAACATCACCACGTTGACCGCACCGCATTGCGGCCGGGACGACGAGCCGGCGACCACCAGGGACGCGAGCCGCTCCGGGGCGGCGGCCGCCATGGTCAAGCCGATGCGACCTCCCAGTGAGTAGCCCAGGAAATGCGTCTGGGCGATCTCGAGGTGGTCGAGCAGTGCGCACACGTCGCGCACCGAAGCCTGAATGTCGTACCCGGCGGGGTGTTCGGGCTTATCGCTGCGCCCGTGGCCACGCACATCAATGGTGATGACCCGGTAGCGCTGCGCCAACTGCGCCACGTAGCCGTGCTTGGACCATACTTTCGAGGACTGCAACGATCCGTGAACGAGCAGGACATCGCCGCATGACGCACCCGGACGTCGCCGCCCCCAGGTCTGATACGCGACTCGGGCACCATCGGGACCATTGCGCCGGAGGAAACCTGTTTCGGTGGCCGTCATTTCGACAGGAACGGCTGTGGATGTGAGCGTGGACATGAGTGAGGGCGCCTTCCCAACACAGTGAGCACTGCCGGACGTAACCGCGCGCGACGCTGCGCATCACTCAACTGACCGTTATCAGATTGAGCAACAAATCAACTGTCCGTTGAAATCTCTCTGGCGTCAAGTCGAGCGCCGCAAAATATGCAAACTCAGAACGCCGCCCGAGCGCCGGCACTCACCACACCGAGGACTTCGGACGCCTGTAGGGGCGGGCTGAGGAAGAATCCCTGCAGCACATCGCACCCGAAATCCCTTAACTGCGAGGCTGATTCGGCACTCTCGATGCCTTCGGCGACAATCCCGAAACCGAGCCGGTGCGCGAGGTCGATGATGGTGCGCACCACCAACGAGGCACGCTCGTCAGCCGTGACCCGCGCGATGAAGTCGTGGTCCAGCTTGATCTCGTCGACCGGCAGATCGGACAGGTAGGTGAGTGCGGAGTATCCCGTGCCGAAATCGTCGAGCGCGACGCTGATGCCGTGGTCGAGCAGGCCCGTCAGCACCGTCCGGGTGTCTTCCATGTTGTCGACGAACAGGTCTTCGGTGATCTCGACCGCGAGCGCCGAGGGCGGCAAACCGCGGTCATCCAGCGCCTGGCACAGGTGGTCCGGCAGGTTCAAGTCGCTCAGTAGCGGCGCGAAAAGGTTAACGGCCACAGGCACTTCCGCCCCGGCGGCGTACCACCGCAGCGCATCGTCGAGCGCCATGTTGACGACCAGACCGGTGGCCTGTTCCATCAGGCCGTGCTCACGCACCAACGGCAGGAAATCGGCGGGCCGCAGTAGACCGCGGTCGAGATGGCGCCATCGCAACAACGCCTCCACCCCGACGACACCGGCCGTGTGCGCGTCGAATTTGGGCTGATAGACCAGGGATAGTTCGTCTCGGTCGATCGCCTGGCGAAGGTCCATGAGAAGTTCAGAGATGGCTTGCTCACCCCCGCCCCGCATCGAAGCACGCGACCGCCTCAGGACCGTCGCTTGAAACAATCCTGACCCAACGTCTCAAGATGGTCAATCACGACACTGGGCCGAGCGGTCTGCGACACCCGACCCCATCGGCGCTGACAAGTGCTTTGCTCCGGTTGATCGCAGCAAGTCCTGGATCATTCAGCCCGACGGCGCAGCAACGCGCGCTCGGCGTCATTGGTGCTGAGTTCGGCGGCACGTGTGAACGCCGCCGACGCCTCGGCGACTCGGTCCAGACGCTCCAACAGATCGCCGCGCACCGCATGCGGCAGCGGTGATCGGGGCAGCGGATCGGGCCCGAGCGCGTCGAGCACCGCCAGCCCCGCCGCTGCCCCGTAGGCACGCCCATGTGCCACGGCGCGGTTCACCTCCACGACGGGGCCCGGCGCGGCGACCGCCAGGACGTCGTACAGGTCCGCGATCCGCTGCCAATCGGTGTCCTCGACCCTGATCGCGCGCGCATGGCACGCAGCGATGGCCGCCTGCAAGAAGTAGGTCCCGACGGGCGCACCAGCCTCGGCGAGCTGCTCGGCGCGGGCCAGCACCTGCAACCCACGGCGGCGCAGCAGGTGATCCCACCGCGCCCGGTCCTGATCGTCCAGCAGCACCGGCGCGCCGTCACGGTCCACACGGGCGGGAATCCGCGACGCTTGGAGTTCGACAAGTGCCTGCAGCCCAAGCGAATCCGGGATGTCCGGCACCATCGCGGCCACCATGCGGGCCAGCCGGATCGCTTCGAAACAGAGGTCGGGGCGCGTCCAATCCGTGCCGGTGGTCGCCACATATCCCTCGTTGAAGGTGAGGTAGATGGCGGCCAGCACATCGTCGAGGCGTGCCACGCGCTCGGCCCCCACCGGCAGTTCCATGTCGGCGCCGACGAGAGTCTTCTTCGCCCGGCTGATCCGTTGTGCCATCGTCGATTCCGGCACCAGGAAGGCACGGGCGATCTCGGCGGTGCTCAACCCTGACACCAACCTCAGCGTCAACGCCGCCCGCGACGCCGGGGCCAGCTGCGGATGGCACGTCAGGAACATCAGTCGGAGCACGTCGTCCTCGATGAAGTCGACCTGCCCGGCGAAATCGGGCATATCGACCTCCTCCAGGCGGTGTCCGATCTCCTCGGTCTTGCGGCGCAGCGTCTCGGCGCGACGGATGTGGTCGATGGCGCGGCGCTTCGCCGCCGTCATCAGCCACGCGGCCGGGTTGGCCGGAATTCCGCGCTCGGGCCACTCCTCCAGCGCCGCGACGAGCGCGTCCTGTGCGACGTCCTCCGCGAGTTCGATATCGCGGGTCATGCGGGCCAGCGCCGCCACGAGGCGCGCCGATTCGGCACGCCAGGCGGCGGTCACTGCCTCGGTTGTAGTTACCGGGGACAAGCACCCGGTTCCTGGTCAGGTGCGCCTTCGATCAGATGCATCTCGACCCGGCCTTCCCACTCAGGCCAGTGCTCCCGGTGCAGTTCGGTGAAGGACCGGGCGCCCTCGACGGCCTCGGCGTGATTGCGGTACTCCAGCATCGCGAACCCACCGATGATCTCTTTGGCCTCGGTGAAAGGCCCGTCGGTCGCGCTCATCTGGCCGGCGCGGACCTGGTAGCCGATGCGGTTCTCGCCCTGTCCCAGACCACCGCCGTCCAGATAGATGCCGTCGGCAGCGTTCTTGCCGACGTAGACCTCCATCGCGTCCATCAGTGCCTGCGGCGGCGGACCCTGGTTGGGATCCATGATGACCAAACCCATGTAGCGCATTGCCTGACCTTTCGTCGGTGTGTCAATCCTTCACACACACGTCGAACGGGTGGGGCGGATTTCGACATGGCTCGAGAAAAGATCTCGGCGACGGGCCTCGGTCAGGCCACAGGGACGACGGCCTGGCGCGCCGGCTCGCTGCGGTAGCGCGACGCCGGACCGTCGATCCGGAAGATCCGCCACAACACCTTCGCAACCGGGTTCATCAGGCCGGTGTCCTCGGCGAGCATGCGCACGTCACCGTAGAACTCGCGCAGCATCGTCCGGGATTCGGGCGACCGCCAGAAGATCTCATTCTTCACGGACTTGGGGATGCCGAACTGACGCCAGAAGATGCGGGGCGGCTTGGCGATGAGGGACGCCGCCACACGGAAGCCCAATGGATAGAACAGCGACAGCACGAAGCGGTTGAACGGCCGCATCTCCGGGACGCGCCGGCGCAGGAACTCGTGGGCGAACGAGATGTGTCGCGCTTCCTCGGCGACATGGATCGCCATGACGCGCTCCATGATCGGATGGATCGAACTGCCTTCGCGCAGAATGGATTTCTGCATGTGGTCGATGGGCTCCTCGCCGCACAGCACCATCATGAAGAAGAATGCCGGCGTCGGGCTGGCGAAAAGCGGGAAGGTCCAGTTGAGCCACTTGATCCAGCGTGGCAGACCCGGGACGTCCACACCGACGTGGTTCACCATCTCCTGGAACATCAGGGTGTGGTTGCCCTCTTCGTTCGCTTCGTGCAGGCAATACCGGTATTCGGGGCTGCCGTTGGGCACCCAGAACGTGTAGGCGAGCAACCCACGGATCAGCATGCTCTCGAACTGCTGGCCGGCCTTGGCGACGTTCGCCTGGCGCCACATGCCGATCGCGATCTGCTTCTCCAGCGGCTGCGCCTGGTACCACGCGCTCATACCGATCGGGTCACTCTTGGCCAGCACCCAGCGCGGGTCGTTCTCCGTCACCCGGAATTCGGGCGAATCCCACGAAACATCCAGGTAGGGGTTGAAGTTCCGGCGCACAGAGCCCGCCGAGAGCGTCTCCAGATTCGCGCAGTAGTCGACGTCGTCGCGCACATCCATACCGGCACGCCACCGGCGGATCGTCTTCGTAGCTGCCATGACATCAACCTCCCACGCGGGCACCGTTGCCCACCCAGTTATATGGGACCTCCGGTCCCATATGATTGTCAAGGGTCGCTGAGGCCGAGATGCTGTCGGACCGTGCCGGTCTGGACGGCGTGCCAGCCGAGCCGCGTCAGACCGACGTCAAAGCTCGAGTGGCTCGACGGAACCAGGACCCGCAGCAGCAGGCCCGAGCGTTCGAGCAACTGCATGGCCTCCGCGACAGCGCGCAGGTCGGGGTTCTGGAACACATCACCGCGGATGGAGACGCCCGCGGAGAACATGCCACGGGGAGCGCGGGCGCCGGTCCGGAGCCATGACACGACGTCCGCCATCGCCGCTCGCTCGCTGTCGAACGACGACTGCCCGAACATCGGCAGTATCGCCGCGGCCAGGTCCGCAACGGACGCGGCGATCCACCACGGCTGATCGCTGGTCGTCATGGCGGCAGTGAATCACGAATTGCGCTAGCCGACCGGCGAACGCCCTTTCGCGGCGCGTAGGGCCGCCGCCAGCAGGGCGTCCCGGAACTGCGGGTGCGCGATTGCCGCCAGCGCCTCACCGCGTTCGAGGACGGTCTTGCCCTCCAGTTCCGCGGCCCCGTATTCGGTGACGATGACGTCGACCTGCTGCCGCGGCGTGGTGATCACCGCGCCGGGCCCGAACCACGGCACGATTCGCGATCGCAGCTCGCCGTCCTTCACGAAAGTAGACGGCAGACAGATGAGCGAACGGTCGGACAACTCCAGCCCGGCGCCGGCAACGAAGTCCTCGGCGCCACCGATCCCGCTGAACTGTCCCCCGTCGATGGTGTCGGCGATCACCTGTCCTTGAATGTCCACTGCGAGTGCGCCATTGATGGAGACCATGTCCGTGTTCGCGGCGATCACCTCCGGGGAGTTGACGAGGTCGACGGGCAGGAACGCGACATCACGGTTGCCGTCGAGCCACGCATAGAGCTCCTGCGACCCGAATGCGAACGTCGTGACGCTGACGCCGTCGTACTGCCCCTTACCGGTGTTGGTGATCTTGCCCGCGCGGTGCAGATGCATGCAGCCCTCGGTGAACATCTCGGTGTGCAAGCCGTAGCCGCTGCCGTCACCCTCGGCCAGCAAGGTGGCAATCTGGTTGGGAATTGCGCCGATTCCGGTCTGCAGCGTCGCGCCCGAGCCGATGAAGCCGACGGCGTGCCGCGCGATCGCTCGCTCGACCTCGGTCGGTGGCACGTCCCCG
The DNA here is from genome assembly GCF_046250085.1 of Mycobacterium sp. SMC-16. Taxonomy (NCBI): domain Bacteria; kingdom Bacillati; phylum Actinomycetota; class Actinomycetes; order Mycobacteriales; family Mycobacteriaceae; genus Mycobacterium; species Mycobacterium sp. SMC-16. The sequence goes on along the minus strand of NZ_CP176427.1, from coordinate 988,222 downwards.
CCGGGCAGGGCCAGCGGGCCGTCGGTCGAGCGCACGAGGATGTCGATCTCGTCGACGTGCAGTGCGTGACGGCGGGAGCCGTATCCGAAAGTCCTTGGGTAGGAGTCGGATACCTCGACCATGAGGAGTCGCTGCGGGTCCGCCCCGGCCCGGCGCAATTCGGTGACCGTCCCGCCGGCATGCAGCGACAGCGAGCACCACCCGTCGGCATCAGGTGGGGTGGCGACGGTCGTCATCACCCGCGGCGCCTGCCGCTCCAACAGTGGTGCGAACCGGCGGAAGTCCGCGGCGGCGAACTCGATGTCGGCGCCCATGTCCCGCAGCGCCCGTTCGATCGGCCCGAAGAAGCCGGAGACGTAGTGCACGCCGGGGCGCGAAAACAGTTCGGTACCAACGGCCAACAACGCGCCGAACACCCGCAGATTCGACCAGTCCTGGCGCGCGCCGAGCGCCCTCAGTATCGCCGGCGGCTGGCCGGGGCCGAGGGTGATGCCCAGCGTGTCGACAGCCCCCAACCGGGCAGCGGCCTGCTCGGCGCTGAGTTCGGTCGGCATCGCCGCCCTAGACGTCCATCTCGATCAGCACGCGGCGCAGCAGCTTGCCGGTGGTGTTGCGCGGCAGCTCTTCGATGAACACGACGTCGCGCGGCACCTTGTGCCGGGCCAGGTTGTTCTTGACGAATGCCTTGATCTCATCGGCGTCCTGGGTCGCGCCCGGCTGCGAAACGATGAAGGCGCGCAGGCGCTTTCCCCATTCCACGTCATCGACGCCGACGACCGCCGCGTCATAGATGTCGTCCCGCTCGGCGAGCAGTTCTTCGATCTCTTGCGGAAACACATTCTCGCCGCCGGAGACGATCATGTCGTCATCACGGCCGTCGACGAACAGCAGCCCATTGTCGTCGAAATGCCCCATGTCGCCGCTGGACATGTAGCCGTCGATGATCTGTTTGTTCCGGCCGTCGGTGTAACCGCCGAACGGTGCGCCGTTGCGGACGAAGATGCGGCCCCGCCGGTTCTTGGCGGTGATGCGCCGGTCGTTCTCGTCGTACAACACCACCTCGCACGTCACCGGTGCCCGTCCGGCCGTGCCAGGGGCGAGACGCAGTTCGGCCGGGGTGGCGACGCTGGCGATGGCACATTCGGTTGAGCCGTACAGGTTGTGGAGCACGTCGCCGAAGGTGTCCTGGACCCGGTTGGACAGTTCGGGACTCAACGCCGAGCCGGCGATCAGGATCGTCTTCAGCGATGAGGTGTCGTACTTGCCGATGACCTCGGGCCCCAGTTCGACGATCCGGTGCAGCATCGTCGGCACCGCGACGAGCATGTCGGCCTTGTGCTCGGCGATGAGTTGCAGGGTCCGCTCTGCGTTGAACCGCCGCGCCGTCACCACCTTGTTCCCCAGCGCGGCACCGACGGTGTAGGTGGCCCAGCCGGTGCTGTGGAAGATCGGCGAGACGATGACCATGGTGCCCTTGCGCGGGAACGGGATTCGGTCGATGATCTGCGCCGTCGCCAACGGCGACACCGAGCTGCGGGGCGCACCCTTCGGCAGGCCCGTCGTCCCGCTGGTGAGGATGACCGAGCCGCCTGCCTTGCTCGGCGCCGGCAGCGGCTCGGTGGAATTGGCCGCGACGATCGCGTCGAGGGTCTGTGCGCCATCGGGGATTTCAGTGCCCTCGTCCACCCAGGTCAACACGCGCGGCATGTCGGCGGGCAGGGCGTCGAGCAGCCCGAGGAACTCGCTGTCGTGCAGCACCACCTTGACGCCTTCGCGCTCACACACCTGCGCGAACTGCGGCTTGGCGAAGCCGGTGTTCATCAGCACCAGCCGGGCCCCGAGCTTTCCGCACGCCACCATGGCCAGGATCAGGCCACGATGGTCGCGGCACAGCAGTCCGACCACTGAGCCCTCTGTCACGCCCAGGCTCTGCAGGCCGCGCGCGAGCGCCCAGGACTGATCGTTCACCTGCCGGTAGGTCAGCGTGCCGCGTTCGTCCACCAGCGCCGGCAGACCCGCATACTTGCGGCCGCCCTGGATGGCCATGGTGGCCTGCGGGCCGAATATCGGCGCATTCTTCGCGGTCTCGATCATCGCCCCGGGGTTGGCGAGATCCAGGAATCCCGTCTCGAACAGCCTGCGTACCGCGGTTGCGGATTCCGCTATGCGGCCCAGCTTCTGCTGCATTCCACCGACGACGTCCAACACCACATGCCTCCCGAGGTTTGAGGGGTGATCGGCCCCACACGCATGGCACGTTAGCCGGTTGCGCGCTGACGCGACATCACCTGCTTTCGACTCCCACCGGCCGCGCTGCCCGTAAATGTCCCGGCACCGCCCCAGTTCGTTGTGCAAAACATCACATGACCAGGCATTTGTCGCACCGCGCGCACCTCGGGCCCGGCGCTCGGGGCGGAATTCCGTAAAGGAAGCCGGGCCGGCCGTAAAGAAGGCGTCAAGATCGCGGGATGTCCCCTCCGGCGGGCCGATGCTGACGAGGTCGCCGAGGGCCGGCGACCCGTTTACGTGTGGGAGAACCCATGTCTGTAGTGGTGTTCGTGCTGCTGACGGTCGCGATTTTCGCGCTGCTCGGCGTAATCCAGAAGGCGGTCGAGCGCCTGTGAACCTCGCCAACGCCATCGGCCTGGTGCTGTGTCTGGTGATCGCACTGTTCCTGGTCGCCGCCTTGCTGTTTCCGGAGCGGTTCTAGTGAGTCCCACCGCCGCAGGAATCGCGTTCCTGCTCTCCCTGATCGTCGCGCTCGCCGCCGTGCATGTGCCGTTGGGCGACTACATGTTCCGCGTGTACACATCCGAAAAGCATTCGCGCTCCGAACGTCTCATCTACAAGGTGATCGGCGCCGACCCGGAGGCCGAGCAGAACTGGGGCGCCTACGCCCGCAGCGCGCTGGCCTTCTCGGCCGTCTCCCTGTTGTTCCTCTTCCTCTTCCAGCTCGTGCAGGGCGTGCTGCCGCTGCACCTCAACAGTCCCGCGACCCCGCTGACGGCCGATCTGGCGTGGAACACCGCCGTCAGCTTCGTCACCAACACCAACTGGCAGGCCTACTCGGGTGAGACGACGCAGGGCCACCTGGTGCAGATGGCCGGTCTGTCGGTGCAGAACTTCGTCTCGGCTGCCGTCGGCATGGCCGTGGCCGTCGCCCTGGTGCGCGGGTTCGCCCGCCGGCACGCCACCGAACTGGGCAACTTCTGGGTCGACCTGGTGCGCGGCACCATCCGAATCCTGTTGCCACTGGCCGTTATTGCCGCGCTGATTCTCATCGCCGGCGGCGCCATCCAGAACTTCCACCTGCACGACCAGATCGCCGATACCCTGGCCGGCGCGCAGCAGACCATCACCGGCGGTCCGGTGGCCAGCCAGGAAGTGATCAAGGAACTGGGAACCAACGGCGGCGGCTTCTTCAACGCCAACTCGGCGCACCCGTTCGAGAACCCGACGGCCTGGACCGACTGGGTGGAAATCTTCCTGCTGCTGGTGATCTCGTTCTCGCTGCCACGCACGTTCGGCCGCATGGTGGATAGCCGCAAGCAGGGCTACGCGATCGTCGCCGTGATGGCAGTGCTGGCCGTCATCAGCACCAGCCTCATGCTGGTGTTCCAGACCCAGCATCACGGCACCGTCCCCACCGCCATCGGGGCATCCATGGAAGGCGTGGAACAGCGCTTCGGCGTGGCCAATTCGGCGGTATTCGCCACTGCCACCACCCTGACCTCCACCGGGGCGGTGAACTCGTTCCACGACTCCTACACATCGCTGGGCGGCATGATGACGATGTTCAACATGCAGCTCGGTGAGGTCGCGCCCGGCGGTACCGGGTCGGGCCTGTACGGCATGCTGATCCTCGCGGTCATCACGGTGTTCGTCGCCGGCCTCATGGTCGGACGCACCCCCGAATACCTGGGCAAGAAGATCACCCCGCGGGAGATCAAGCTCGCGGCAAGCTATTTTCTGGTCACGCCACTGATCGTGTTGACCGGCACCGCATTTGCGATGGCCCTGCCGGGTGAACGCGCGGCGATGCTGAACTCGGGCCCGCACGGCCTGTCCGAAGTGCTGTACGCCTTCACCTCCGCGGCCAACAACAACGGCTCGGCGTTCGCCGGCCTGTCGGTCAATACGGTCTGGTACAACACGGCTTTGGGCCTGGCGATGCTGATCGGCCGCTTCCTACCGATGATCCTGGTGCTGGCCCTGGCCGGCTCGCTGGCCAAGCAGGGCAGCACTCCCCCGTCCATCGGCACGCTGCCGACGCACCGACCCCAGTTCGTCGGCATGGTCGCCGGCGTGACGCTGATTCTCGTCGCCCTGACCTTCCTGCCGGCGCTGGCGCTCGGCCCCCTTGCTGAAGGAATTCACTGATGTCCGATACCGCTGTAAAGGGCGGCCTGCTCGACCCGAAGATGTTGTGGAAGTCCATGCCGGACGCGCTGCGCAAGCTGGACCCCCGCACCCTGTGGCGCAACCCGGTGATGTTCATCGTCGAGGTCGGCGCCGTGTGGTCGACGGTCCTGGCCGTCCTGAACTCCAGCTGGTTCGCCTGGCTGATCGTGTTCTGGCTCTGGCTCACAGTCGTTTTCGCCAACCTCGCCGAAGCGGTCGCCGAGGGACGTGGCAAGGCGCAGGCCGCCAGCCTGCGAAAGACCAAGTCCGACACCATGGCCCGCAAGCTGGTCGGGTGGGCGCCGGGCAACGCCGGTACCGAGGAAGAGATCGCCGCGCCCCTGCTGCAGCAGGGCGACATCGTCGTCGTCGAAGCCGGGCAGGTCATCCCCGGTGACGGCGACGTCGTGGAAGGCATTGCCTCCGTGGACGAATCGGCAATCACCGGCGAGTCGGCGCCCGTCATCCGGGAGTCCGGTGGCGACCGGTCAGCTGTCACCGGCGGCACCACGGTGCTGTCCGACCGGATCGTCGTACAGATCACCCAGAAGCCGGGCGAGAGCTTCGTCGACCGCATGATCGCGCTGGTCGAGGGCGCCAACCGACAGAAGACGCCCAACGAGATCGCGCTCAACATCCTGCTGGCCGCGCTGACGATCATCTTCGTGTTCGCCGTCGCGACGCTGCAGCCGCTGGCCATCTATTCGAAGGCCAACAACCCCGGCGTGCCGGACACCGAGGCGCTCGACGGCTTCGGCGTCACCGGCATCGTGATGGTCTCGCTGCTCGTGTGCTTGATTCCCACCACGATCGGCGCACTGTTGTCGGCCATCGGCATCGCCGGCATGGACCGGCTGGTGCAGCGCAACGTGCTCGCCATGTCGGGTCGTGCCGTCGAAGCCGCCGGTGACGTCAACACCCTGCTGCTCGACAAGACCGGCACCATCACGCTCGGCAACCGGCAGGCCGCGGGCTTCCTCCCGGTGCCCGGCGTCACCGCCGAACAACTCGCCGACGCGGCACAGCTGTCCAGCCTCGCCGACGAGACCCCCGAGGGCCGGTCGATCGTGGTGTACGCCAAGCAGGCTCACGGCCTGCGGGCCCGCACCCCGGGAGAGCTGACCGACGCCACGTGGGTCGAGTTCACCGCCCTGACCCGCATGTCCGGTGTCGACCTGCACGACGGCCAGAAGCTGCGCAAGGGTGCGGCCAACTCGGTCGCCGACTGGATTCGGACCAACGGCGGCACTGTGCCCGTTGAGTTGGGCGAGATCGTCGACGGCATCTCCGCGGCAGGCGGTACCCCGCTGGTGGTGGGTCGGGTCGTCGACGGGCGAGCCGAAGTCCTCGGCGTCATCCACCTCAAGGACGTCGTCAAGCAAGGCATGCGCGAGCGGTTCGACGAGATGCGCAAGATGGGCATCCGCACCGTCATGATCACCGGCGACAACCCGTTGACCGCCAAGGCGATTGCCGACGAGGCCGGGGTCGACGACTTCCTCGCCGAGGCCACCCCCGAGGACAAGCTCGCGCTGATCAAGAAGGAGCAGGCCGGCGGCAAACTCGTCGCGATGACCGGTGACGGCACGAACGACGCTCCCGCCCTGGCGCAGGCCGACGTCGGCGTCGCGATGAACACCGGCACCTCGGCGGCCAAAGAGGCCGGCAACATGGTCGACCTCGACTCCGACCCGACCAAGCTCATCGAGATCGTCGAGATCGGCAAGCAGCTGCTCATCACCCGCGGCGCCCTGACCACGTTCTCCATCGCCAACGACATCGCGAAATACTTCGCGATCATCCCGGCGATGTTCGTGGCGCTGTTCCCCGGCCTGGATCTGCTGAACATCGTGCGGCTGCACAGCCCGCAGTCGGCGATCCTGTCGGCGGTGATCTTCAACGCCCTGGTCATCATCGCGCTGATCCCGCTGTCGCTGCGCGGTGTCCGGTACACCCCCAGCAGTGCGTCAAAGCTCTTGAGCCGCAACCTGTACGTCTATGGCCTGGGCGGCATCGTCGCCCCGTTCATCGGCATCAAACTCATCGACCTGCTCATCCAGTTCATCCCGGGGATGTCTTAATCATGAACATTGGCAACCTGATTCGCGTACACAGCGCCGCCCTGCGGGCGCTACTGGTCCTGACCGTCATCACCGGTCTGGCCTACCCGGTGCTCGTCTGGGCCATCGCCCAGCTGCCCGGGCTCAAGGACAAGGCCGACGGCTCGCTCGTCACGGCGGGTGGCAAGGTGGTCGGCAGCTCCCTGATCGGCCAGCTGTTCACCGATGCCAAAGGCAATGCGCTGCCGCAGTATTTCCAGAGCCGGCCGTCCAATGCCGGCACCGGGTACGACCCGATGGCCAGCGGTGCGGGCAATCTCGGACCGGAGAGCATCGTCGACGCCGCCGGCAAGCCGAGCCTGCTGACCCAGGTGTGCACCCGCAGCTACGCCGTCGCCGAGGCCGAAGGGCTGGACCGCGCCGCGGGAGCCCGTCCGTTCTGCACCGCCGACGGCGTGGGCGCGGTGCTGTCGGTGATCGGCCCGCGGGACGCCACCGGCAACGTCACCCACCCCTCCAAGGTGGTCAGCGTCAACCAGCCGTGCGCCACCACCAAGGTGCCGTTCCTGGCGACGTACGAGGGCGTGCGGGTCGAATGCGCCACGGACGGCGCGGATTACACCGCCGGCCAGATCGTCGCGATCCGCGGCGCGGCGCCCGCCGATCCGCAGGTGCCGGCCGATGCAGTCACCGCCAGCGGCAGCGGCCTGGATCCCGACATCTCGGCAGACTATGCCGACCTGCAGGTGGACCGGGTCGCAAAGGCGCGGCACCTTTCCGCCGACGAGGTCCGGGCGCTGGTGCGCGACAACACCACCGGCCGCGTACTGGGCTTCATGGGTGAGCCGCGGGTCAACGTCCTGCAGCTGAATCTCGCGTTGGACCAGAAGCACCCAGCCCGTATTGGATGATGGGAGACATGGGAACGCCGGACAAGCGGGGCGAGCTACGCATCTACCTGGGTGCGGCCCCCGGCGTGGGCAAGACCTTCTCGATGCTCGGCGAGGCGCACCGCCGCCTCGAGCGCGGCACCGACGTCGTGGCGGCCGTGGTCGAGACACACGGGCGCAAGAAGACGGCCCAGGCGCTGGAAGGCATCGAACGGATCCCGCCGCGGTTCATCGACTACCGCGGCGGGACGTTCGCCGAACTGGATGTCCCCGCGGTGCTGGCCCGCCACCCCGAGGTGGTGCTGGTCGACGAACTGGCGCACAGCAATACGCCCGGCAGCAAGAACGCCAAACGCTGGCAGGACGTCGAAGAACTGCTCGCGGCCGGCATCACTGTCATCTCCACCGTCAACGTCCAGCACCTGGAGAGCCTCAACGACGTCGTCGCCCAGATCACCGGCATCGAGCAGCAGGAGACCGTGCCGGACTCCGTGGTGCGCAGTGCCGCCCAGATCGAACTCGTCGACATCACGCCGGAAGCGTTGCGCCGCAGACTCTCCCACGGCAACGTGTACGCACCGGAACGCGTCGACGCGGCACTGTCCAACTACTTCCGGCAGGGCAACCTCACCGCCCTGCGCGAACTGGCGCTGCTGTGGCTGGCCGACCAGGTCGACGCCGCGCTCGCGAAATACCGCGCCGAGCACAATATTTCGGATACCTGGGAAGCCCGCGAACGCGTCGTCGTGGCGGTCACCGGCGGCCCCGAATCCGAGACGCTGGTACGGCGCGCGTCACGCATCGCCTCGAAATCCAGTGCCGAACTGATGGTGGTGCACGTCGTCCGCGGCGACGGCCTGACGGGCGTCTCCGCCCCGCAGATGGGCAAGGTGCGCGAACTGACCGCCAGCCTCGGCGCCACGCTGCACACCGTCGTCGGTGGCAGCGACGGTGACGTGCCCAGTGCCCTATTGGATTTCGCGCGCGAGATGAACGCCACCCAGCTGGTGCTGGGCAGGTCACGACGCTCGCGCTGGGCCCGGCTCTTCGACGAGGGCATCGGCGCCAAGACCGTCCAGAACTCCGGCAAGATCGACGTGCACATGGTCACCCATGAGCAGTCCCAGCCGGGCTGGTCGTGGTCGACGGCAACCCGCGGGCAGCGCCATCTGACGTCGTGGTTGGCCGCCCTCGTCGTGCCCGCCATCATCACCGCCATCGCCTCCCTGCTGGACCCGTTCCTGCACGTCGGCGGCGAGAGCGCGGTGTTCTTCATCGGCGTGCTGGTCGTCGCGCTGCTCGGCGGTGTCGCCCCGGCCGCGTTGTCGGCGGTGCTGTCCGGCCTGCTGCTCAACTACTTCTTCGTCGCGCCGCGCTACAGCTTCACCATCGCCGACCCCGACAGCGCTTTGACCATCGTCGTGCTGCTGGCCGTCGCGGTCGCCGTCGCCGCGCTGGTCGACGGCGCCGCCAAACGGTCCAGGGAGGCCCGGCACGCCTCCCAGGAAGCCGAGCTGCTGGCCCTGTTCGCCGGCAGCGTGCTGCGCGGCGCCGACCTCACCACGCTGCTCGAACGCGTCCGCGAGACGTACGCGCAACGGGCCGTCAGCTTGCTGCACGAGGAGGACGGCATCGTCGCCTGTGTCGGCAAAGACCCCTGTGTGACAGTCGATTCCGCCGACACCGCCATCGAGGTCAGCGACGACGAATACTGGCTGCTGATGGCGGGCCGCAAGACCGAGGCGCGCGATCGCCGGGTGCTCGGCGCCGTCGCACGGCAGGCGGCCGGGCTGGTGCGCCAGCGCGCCCTGGCCGAGGAAGCCGGCCGCGCCGAGGCGCTCGCCAAGGCCGACGAACTGCGCCGCTCCCTGCTCAGCGCCGTCAGCCACGACCTGCGCACCCCGCTGGCCGCGGCCAAGGCCGCGGTGTCGAGCCTGCGCAGCGAGGACGTCGGATTCTCGCCCGAGGACACCGCCGAACTGCTGGCCACCATCGAGGAATCGGTGGATCAGCTGACCGCGCTGGTGGGCAACCTCCTCGACTCGTCGCGACTGGCGGCCGGCGTCGTGAAGCCCGAGCTGCGCCGCGTGTACATGGAAGAGGTCGTGCAGCGGGCGCTGCTCGGAATCAGCCGCGGAGCAACCGGTTACGCGAACCGCGGCCTCGACCGGGTCAAGGTCGAAGTGGGCGACGCCGTCGCGCTGGCCGATGCGGGACTGCTGGAGCGGGTGCTGGTCAACCTCATCGACAACGCGCTGCGCTACTCCGCGGGCAGCGTGGTGCGGGTGAACGCCGGACAGGTCGGCGAGCGGGTGCTGGTCACCATCGTCGACGAGGGGCCGGGCATCCCCCGCGGCGCCGAGGAACAACTGTTCGCGCCGTTCCAGCGCCTCGGCGACCACGACAACAGCACCGGTGTGGGACTTGGCCTTTCGGTGGCGCGCGGTTTTGTCGAAGCAATGGGCGGCACCATCTCTGCCACCGACACTCCCGGTGGCGGGCTGACGGTCGTGGTGGACCTGGCAGCCGCGGGAAAGGATCGGGTGTGACACGGGTTCTGGTCATCGACGACGAACCACAGATTCTGCGTGCGCTGCGCATCAACCTGTCGGTGCGCGGCTACGACGTCTCGGTCGCCGCCACCGGCGCCGAGGCCCTGAAGTCGGCCGCCGAACACAAGCCCGACGTCGTGATCCTGGACCTCGGCCTGCCCGACATGTCCGGCATCGACGTGCTGGCCGGGCTGCGCGGCTGGCTCACCGCGCCCGTCATCGTGCTGTCGGCGCGCACCGACTCCATGGACAAGGTCGAGGCCCTCGACGCCGGCGCCGACGACTACGTCACCAAGCCATTCGGCATGGACGAGTTCCTGGCCCGGCTCCGCGCCGCGGTGCGACGGGGTGCGGCCGCGTCCGAGACCGACGAGCCCGTCGTCGAGACATCGTCGTTCACCGTCGATCTGGCGGCCAAACGCGTGACGCGCAGCGGAGTCGAGGTGCATCTGACGCCCACCGAGTGGGGGATGTTGGAGATGCTGGTGCGCAACCGCGGCAAGCTCGTGGGCCGCGAGGAGCTGCTCAAAGAGGTGTGGGGTCCGGCCTATGCCAAGGAGACCCACTATCTACGGGTGTATCTCGCGCAACTGCGCCGCAAGCTCGAGGTCGACCCGTCACACCCCAAACACCTGCTGACCGAGGCCGGGATGGGGTACCGCTTCCAGGAGTAGCGCCGGCCCGAATCCAACGCATTCGAGGCCCCTGGTCATCCCCAGTGCTTAGTCACCCTAGGTATGCGGTACGTCACACGACCGCGCGGAATCGCAGCTCCCCCGTTCGGCTTATACCAGGCAACTGGAACTTCAAGGACGGGGAAAACAACATGAGCGCCATTCGTAACGCGGCCGGCAAGGTGGCATTGACCGCCGTGGCCGCTTTCACGATCATCGCCGGCGCCATCGCCGGCCCGGTCGCGACCGCCAACGCCGCTGACGACTCCTGTGCGAACGTCGAGGTCGTCTTCGCCCGCGGTACCTTCGAAGCCCCCGGCGTCGGAGCCACCGGCCAAGCCTTCGTCGACGCACTGAACGCCCGGATGCCCGGTCGCAACATCGACGCCTACGGCGTGAACTACCCGGCCTCCCTGGACTTCGGTGCCGCCGCTGACGGCGTCGCCGACGCCACCAACCGCATCGAGTCCATCGCCGCCTCGTGCCCCGCCACCAAGATCGTCATCGGCGGCTACTCGCAGGGCGCGGCCGTCGCCGGCTACAGCACCATGAGCAGCGTTCCCGCCGGATTCGCGTTGCCCGCCGGCATCTCCGGCCCGATGCCCGCGTCGGTCGCCTCGCACGTCGCCGCTGTCGTCCTGTTCGGCACCCCGAGCCCGTTCGTGCTGAGCGTCGCCGACCGCAGTGCGCCCGCCATCAACATCGGCGGCGCCTACGCCGGCAAGACCATCCAGCTGTGCGCCCCCGGCGACCCGATCTGTGGCGGCGGCATGGACCGTTCCGCTCACAGCGCCTACAAGTTCAACGGCATGGCCAACCAGGCTGCGGACTTCGTCGCCCGCCAGCTGGGCGCGCCTGCCGCTCCCGCCGCCCCGATGGTCCAGACGTCGGACGACTCAGCCAACTGAATCACCCCCTGCCGACGGCCGGAAGCCAGTCTCACGAGGACTGGTTCCGGCCGTCGGTCTGTCATGACACCGTCGCGCCGGTCGCTCCCGTGACCTTCACTCCATCCCGCGATCGAACTATGGTGAGGTAGTCATATCTCGATAAGCCGAGACAAACAGGGGTGATCAGTAATGAAGGTTTCCACCAAGAACGTGTCGACCTGTGGCTGTCAGTGCAACGCCTGCCGCGACGGACACCACTGCCACAACCGCCCGAACTGCAAGGTCTAGTCAGGATTCTCGACCGTCGACCGTGGGGGTTGACGAGGGATTCGCTTCGGTTTTCCGCGTAGGCCCCCACGCTCGGCGTCAGACCGACAGCGCGATGCCGTCCAGGATGTCGTGCTCGCTGACCACCAATTCCGTGATCCCCGCCCGCTGACCGAATTCGCGGGCCAATTCCTCGACGACGACGGAGCCGCCGCCGATCACCGGCACGCGGCCCGGGTGCATGGGGCCGAGTTCGGCGCGTTGCGCCCGCGGCATCGCGATCAGTTCATCGCACACCTTGACGACATCCGGAATTCCGATGCGGGACAGGTGAATCACCTCGGAGTCGTACTCCGGTAGCCCCAGGGCCAGCGCGGCAACCGTGGTGAACGTGCCGGCCACACCGACCCACGTCCGGGCACCTTCGATGGGCACGACGCCCAGAGCCTCGTCCAGCTTCTCCCGCACCACGGCACGTGCGGCCGCGACCTCGTCGGCGGTGGGCGGGTCGGTCTGCAGGCAGCGCTCGGTGAGCCGGACGCAGCCGATGTTGGCCGAGAAGCTCGCGACCACATCCGCAACCGCGGCACCGGTCCCGCCGAGCACCACTTCGGTCGAGCCGCCACCCAGGTCGACGACCACGAAAGGCCCTGTGGCCGGGTCCAATTCGCCGACGGCGCCGCGGAACGACAGCGCCGCTTCCTCGGTCCCGGTGATCACCTCGGCCACGGCCCCCGGCATCACCCGACCCAGCTGGCGCGCGGTCATGGCGAAGAACTCGTCGCGGTTCCCGGCGTCGCGAGCCGCGGAGGTGGCGACCATCCGCACCTTGGTCACGTCGTGCGCCAGCATCGTCTCGACATAGTCGGTCAGCGCCGCTTCGGTCCGGGCCAGCGCGGCAGGCGCGAATTCGCCTGTGGCGTCGACACCTTCACCGAGGGTGACGATCCGCATCTCGCGGTGGACGTCCCGCAACCGGCCGTCGGCCACGTCCGCGATGAGCAGCCGGATCGAGTTCGTACCGCAGTCGACCGCCGCAACCCGCGAACTCACACCCACACCTTCGGATCCAGAATCCCGGCCATCGCCGGTTCGACCGCCAACAACGCCAACGCCTCATCGCCAAAGGGGTTGAGACCCGGTCCTTTTGCGAGCGAATGTGCCATCACCACGTGCAGGCACTTGACCCGGTCGGGCATGCCGCCGCCGGAGAAGGTCGTGCCCAGCGACTCGATGGCGTCCCGCTCGGCCAGGAACGACTCGTGCGCGCGCCGATACGCCGCCGCCAGCTCTTCGGAAGCCTGCAGGCGTTCGGTCATGTCCCGCATCAGGCCCGACGACTCCAGTCGGCTGGCGGCCGCGGTCAGCGCCGGGTGCGTCAGGTAATACAAAGTGGGAAAAGGGGTTCCGTCGGGCAGTCGCGGCGCGGTCTTGACCACGCCGGGCTCGCCGTTGGGGCAGCGGTAGGCGATCTCCAGGACGCCACGCGGTTCCCGCCCCAATTGGGCCGCAACGGCTTCGAGATCAGCAGCGTCAACCACCGGGCGGCGCCTGGGGTGCGGGCAGATCGGTCGGGGGCACGTCAGGGTCCGGGGTGACGCCGTCCGGGCCGGGCGGGACGACGGCCGGAGCCGGCGTCAGCCCGTGCGGCTGATCGGCGATGGTGTGCCACAGCGCGGTGTACCAGGGCTGGTTGCTCTTCGCGGTGGGCGACGGCGCGGGTGCGACCGGTGTCGTGACGGCGCCGGGAGGCAGTTGCACCTGATACGGGATATCGCCTGGCATCACGAAGCCCAACCGCTCACGGGCCTGCGCGGCGATGTACACCGGGTCGGCCAGCTTCACCTTCTGTTGCTCCAAATTGGCTATCTGCGAACGTAATTGGGACTCGGCGGTGGCCAGCTGCTGCATCTCCGTGCGCTGCGCGAAGAAGGTGCGGACCGGCCCGGCGATGGTCAGGGTCAGCACGCACACCACGACGGCGAGGATCGCCGCGCGCCGCGCCGCCGACCCCAGCCGCTGCTCGGCATGGTGCTCGACCGACTCCGCATAGGCCTGCCGGATGGGCTCGGTGACCGGAACCGGCAGGTTGTCCGGGACGCGCCGTGGCTCGGCCTTGGGCCGGTTACCCGCCTTGGCCGCCGACGTGCCGGCCCCGGCACGCCCCCGCTTCGCCTCGCCGGGTTTGGCGGGGCGAGAGGCGGGGGTACGCCGTTTGGGATCGGCCATGTCGGTAGGTCAGACCCGCGAAACTACTTGGCTTCCACCGCGAAACGCTGGAACGCCAGGTCGCCGGCGTAACGCGCGGCGTCGCCCAGGGTCTCCTCGATGCGGAGCAGCTGGTTGTACTTGGCGACGCGCTCGCTGCGGGCCGGGGCACCGGTCTTGATCTGGCCACAGCTGCACGCCACGGCCAGGTCGGCGATGGTGGTGTCCTCGGTCTCGCCACTGCGGTGGCTCATCATCGACTTGTAGCCGGCGGCGTGCGCCAGGGCGACGGCGTCCAAGGTCTCGGTGAGCGTGCCGATCTGGTTGACCTTCACCAGCAGCGCGTTGGCGGCGCCCTTCTCGATGCCCTCTTCCAGACGCTCCGGGTTGGTGACGAACAGGTCGTCGCCGACGAGCTGCACGCGGTCACCGATGGCGGTGGTCAGCGCGACCCAGCCGTCCCAGTCGTCCTCGGACAGCGGGTCTTCGATGGACACCAGCGGGAACGCATCGAGCAGTGAGGCGTAGAACTCGGCCATCTGCTCGGCGGTGCGGGTCTGCTTCTCGAAGGCGTAACCCGTTCCGTCCGTGTAGAACTCGGTGGCCGCGACGTCCAGGGCCAGCGCCACGTCACTGCCCAGCTTGAGGCCGGTGGCGTCGATGGCGGTGCTGATCAGTTCGAGCGCGGCGTGCGTGCCGGCGACGTCGGGAGCGAAACCGCCCTCGTCACCCAGACCCGTCGACAGCCCCTGCTTCTTGAGCACCGACTTGAGCGAGTGGTAGACCTCGGCGCCCCAGCGCAGCGACTCCTTGAAGGTCGGCGCACCGATGGGGGCGACCATGAACTCCTGGACGTCGACGCCGGTGTCGGCGTGCGCGCCACCGTTGAGGATGTTCATCATCGGCACCGGCAGGATGTGGGCGTTCGGGCCACCGATGTAGCGGAACAGCGGCAGGCCGGCGGAGTCGGCAGCGGCCTTGGCCACGGCCAGCGAGATGCCGAGGATGGCGTTGGCGCCCAGGCGCGACTTGTCCGGGGTGCCGTCCAGGTCCAGCAACGCCTGGTCGATGATGCGCTGGTCGTCGGCCGCCTGGCCGATGACCGCGGGCGCGATCTCGTCGAGCACGGCCTCGACAGCCTTCTCGACACCCTTGCCGAGGTAACGGGCGCCGCCGTCGCGCAGCTCGACAGCCTCGTGCTCACCGGTCGACGCACCCGACGGCACCGCCGCGCGAGCGAAGGTTCCATCGGTCAGAGCGACCTCGACCTCGACCGTCGGATTTCCCCGAGAGTCGAGAATCTCGCGGGCTCCGACCTGTTCGATGATTGGCACTTGGGTCTCCCTTTGGCGTCACGGACTCGTGCGAACGCCCATCAGCCTAAACGGTGCCAGGGTGTGAAGTGCGTCAGCTACCGGTAGCTATTCGCAGACCTATCTCTGGTGCCCGTTCGCGTACGCCGTCGCCCAGTCCCGCACGGCGCGAGCGTAGTCGTCGGACAGGTTGTAGGCGTGCAGCGCGTCCATCCAGCCGTGCGGACTGGACAGATCCTTGCCGCGGTAGCAGAGGTAACCCGCCGCCGACAGCGCGGCGTCGTCGATGTTGTCGGGGCTGGCGAAACCGGTGTTGTTGGCGTCAACGCCGTACAACCGCCAGGTGTCCGGGATGAACTGCATGGGCCCCATGGCGCGGTCGACGGCGTCGTCGCTGTCCATGCTGCCCGAGTCGGAGTCCGGAATCCGCAGATTGTTCATGGTGCCGTCGAGTGGCACACCGCGGATCGGGGGCGTGACGTCGCCGTTCGGGGCGATGGTCGCGCCGCGGTAGGTGCCGTGATGGCTCTCGACCATGCCGATGCCGGCGAGCGTCGTCCACGCGATGTGGCACTTGGGGTTCTCGACCTCGGCCACGCGCGCGGCGTACCCGTAGGCCTCCAGCGCCATGACCGGAATGCCGAGAGGCGGTGCCAGATGCTCGGCCCAGTCATGCAGCTGGTCCGCGCCCCGACCCTTCACATGAGTGTTGATCGGGGGCACGGCGGGCCCGGGTGGCGGCGGCACTCCGCGCAGGTAGCCGGGCTGAAATGAGCAGCTCGAGGCCATCAGGAGCGCCGTCGCGGCGACAACAGCGCTCGCCTGCAGCCATCGCGCTCGCAACACCGGTACTCCCCTATACCCAGAGATTTCGACGGATTCGTCGTCCCGTCATCGTCGCATGCCGGGCTGAGCGCACCCCGAAGCGCAAGCTTTCCGGCACGAAGGTACGACGGTCGCCCATCCGCTGATAAGGTTGGCTTGCCTTCCTTTGGCAAGGCAAACCTGTGTTGCCGTTTAGTCTATCTAAGGATTGCGGATGACCACCACTTTCGCGGTCTCGACATCGCTGGTCGCCGCCGGCCCCGGCGTTTCCTCACAGCTATTTGGCAGCTTGCTGATCGGGCTTCGCGAAGGCCTGGAAACTGCGATCGTCGTCACCATCCTCATCGCCTTCCTCGTGAAATCCGACCGCCGCGACGCCCTCAAGTGGGTCTGGCTCGGCGTCGCCGCAGCCATCGCGATGACCATCGGTGTGTTCCTGACGATCCAGCTCAGCGAGAACACCATCTCCGGCCTGGCCGCCGAGGCCATCGCCGGCGTCGCCTCCCTGGTGGCGGTGATCATCGTGACGACCATGGTGCTGTGGATGCGCAAAGCCGCGGCCACCATCTCCGGCGAGCTGCGCAGCGACATGGCGCGCGCCCTGGAGACCGGCGGCATGGCCGTCGCCACGCTCGCGTTCCTGGCCGTCGGCCGCGAGGGCGTCGAAACGGCGCTGTTCATGGTCGGCTACGCCAACGCGTCCACCGCCTGGCCGCTGGCCGGACTCGTGATCGGACTGCTCATCGCCGTCGTCGTCGCGTACGGCATGTACGCCGGCGCGGTGCGGATCAACCTGGCCAAGTTCTTCAAGTACACCGGCGCGTTCCTCGTCGTCGTCGCCGCGGGCATCCTGTCGTACGCCATCCATGCGCTGCAGACCGTCGGCTGGCTGCCCGGCCTGGGCGCCAAGGCCTTCGACATGACCGGCGCCTTCAACTGGTCGTCGTGGTACGGCCAGGTGATCCAGGGCGTCTTCAACATCAGCCCCGCCCCCTCGATCCTGCAGTTCGTCTGCTGGCTGGCCTACCTCGTGGTCGTCCTGACGCTGTTCCTGCGACCCGTCGCAGCCAAACCCGCCCCCGCTGCAACCCTCGAAAGGTCCGCTAAGTGAAACTCGCTGCCCTGAACGTCAAGACCGGCGTGGCCGCCTCCGCCGCCCTGCTCGCCGGCCTGACCGCGGTTTCCGCGTGCTCCTCCAAGTCGGACGAGAACAAGTCCGCCGCAGGCGAGATCACCGTGACCGCCTCCGACGACGCCTGCAAGCTGTCGGCGACGTCCGCGAAGACGGGCACCAGCACCTTCGTCGTCACCAACAACGGCACCAAGGTCACCGAGTTCTACGTCTACGGCCCGGGCGACAAGGTCATGGGCGAGATCGAGAACGTCTCCCCCGGCCTGCAGCGCAAGCTGATCGTGCAGCTGCCCGAAGCCGGCACCTACAAGACCGCGTGCAAGCCCGGCATGGTCGGCGACGGCATCCGCGGTGACTTCACCGTCACCGGCGACACCGTCAAGATCGACGACACCGGCAAGTTCAAGGACGCCGCGGACTTCTACAAGAAGTACGTCGTCGAGCAGACCACCGCCCTGGTGCCCGCCACCGAGGCGTTCGCCGCCGCCGTGAAGAAGGGTGACGTCGCCGGCGCCAAGGCGCAGTACCCGAAGGCCCGTACCTTCTACGAGCGCATCGAGCCGGTCGCCGAGTCGTTCCCGGATGACCTGGACCCGCGGATCGACCTGCGCGAAGCCGACGTCAAGCCCGGCGACAAGTGGACCGGCTTCCATGTCCTGGAGAAGCAGCTGTGGGTCACCGGCCTGCAGCCTGACGCCAACGCCCTGGCCGACCAGCTGGTCGCCGACGTCAAGGAGCTCGAGGCCGGCGTCAAGGATCCGAAGTGGACCATCGACTCCACCAAGATCGCCGGTGGCGCGCAGGAACTGCTGGACGAGATCGCCAAGACCAAGATCACCGGCGAAGAAGACATCTTCAGCCACACCGACCTGTGGGACATCCAGGCCAACATCGAGGGCTCGCGCACCGCGGTCGGCTCGGTGGACCCCATCCTCGACGAGCGCAACCCGCAGCTGGGCAAGGACGTCGACGCGGCCTTCGAGAATGTCCAGAAGCTGCTGGACAAGTGGCGCCAGGGCGACGGCTTCATCTCGTACGACAAGGTGACCGAGCCTGAGCGGCAGGAACTTTCGCGCGCCGTCGACGCCTTGAGCAAGGAGGTCAGCGAGGTGCAGGGTGTCGTCGCCAAGCAGTGAGCCCCAGCCGGCGACCGCTGAGCCGACCGTGACCGAGTCCGGTGGGCTCAGCCGGCGCAAGCTCTTCGGCGCTGCCGGGGTGACGGCCGCCGTCGTCGGCGCCGCCGCCACCGGCGCGCTGGCCGGCCGTTCCTCCGCGGCCGTCGTCGACAACAGCCTGACCAAGCCGGTGCCGTTCCGCGGCACCCACCAGGCGGGCATCGTCACCGCCGCGCAGGACCGGATGCACTTCGCCACTTTCGACGTCACGACGGACAAGAAGGCCGACGTCGTCGCGATGCTGAAGAAGTGGACCGAGATGGCCGAGCGCATGACGCTCGGCGAGGAGGCCGTCGCGCACGGGGCCATCGGGCTCAATCCGTACGCCCCGCCGGCCGATACCGGTGAGGCCCTTGGGCTTTCACCCTCTGCGCTGACCCTCACGATCGGCTTCGGCCCGACGTTCTTCCGCAAGGACGGCAAGGACCGGTTCGGCATCGACGGGCAGCGGCCGGCACATCTGGTCGACCTGCCCAAGTTCCGCAACGAGACGCTCGACCCGAAGCGCTGCGGCGGCGACATCGTCGTGCAGGCTTGCGCCAACGACCCGCAGGTCGCGGTGCACGCCATCCGCAACCTGGCCCGCGTCGGTTTCGGCACGGTCGCGGTGCGGTACTCGCAGCTCGGGTTCGGCCGCACGTCGTCGACCACCGTCACACAGTCCACGCCACGAAACCTGTTCGGGTTCAAGGACGGAACGAACAACCTGAAGGCCGAGGACACCGCGGCCATCGACCAGCACGTCTGGGTCGGCTCCGGCGACGGACCGGCCTGGATGACCGGCGGCGCGTATCTGATCAGCCGCCGCATCCGGATGCTCATCGAATCGTGGGACCGCACGGTGCTCGCGGAGCAGGAGCGGGTTATCGGGCGGCAGAAGGGCAACGGCGCACCCAACGGGTACACCGACGAGTTCACCCCGCTCGACTTCGAGAGCAAGGGCGCCGACGGCGCACCGCTGATCGACGTCGACTCGCACGTGCGGTTGGCCTCACCCGAGGCCAACAAGGGCGCGAAGATCCTGCGCCGCGGGTACAACTTCACCGACGGCTCAGACGGTTTCGGCCACCTGGACGCGGGCCTGTTCTTCATCGCGTTCGTCCGCAACCCGGCCGAATCGTTCATCCCGATGCAGAAGTCGTTGTCCGACAACGATGCCCTCAACGAATACATCACGCACACCGGCAGCGGCATCTTTGCCTGCCCGCCGGGTGTGCGTGATGGTTCGTCGGACTACTGGGGATCGACGCTGCTCGGCTGAGACTCGGGCTGCTCGGCGGTGCGGTAACGGTTGTAGAACGCGAGCGACGCGACCGCTGCGGCGGCACCGATGACACCCCACAGTGCGATCTGGAAGACCAGCGAACCGAACAGGAAGTCGTAGGTCATGGTCAGGTACAGCGACCAGGCGACGCGGTAGCCCGACCAGAAGGCCAACAGGCCGGTGCTGATCGCGATGATCAGGCTCTGCTGGCGGTCGAAGCGGTTGACGTGCTGTTCGATGGCGGCGGGGAGCTTCATGGTGATTCCTTCCTCAGGTTTCTCCGACGCTCGTCGGTCGGCGTCGTTGGAGCAATCACACCGGGGCCCGGCGGCTACCGATCCCAAGTTCTGGGGCCTTGCGGGTGTGTCGGTAGTTGGGCCGCGACCGTGCGCACAGATCGCAGATCCAGCCGAATGGGCGCTCTAGCTGCACATTCGCGGTGGCGGGCGCATTGTTGCAGTCACTGTCACCACACCAGGCACTTGTGTCGCCGGCCAGGAGACGGACCGATGCGCCCCCTCTGTGCGACAACCCGCTCAGGATCCGCCGTCGCTCGAACGCAACTGGGTGGCGGAAAACCAGCCCGAGAGTCGCCGTGCAGTTGCGTTCGGACGCTGCAGCGCACCGTCTCAGCCGGCGCGGCCCACGGTGTTTCGCCAGCGCAGCGGCGGGGCGCCGAACCGCCGGCTGAACGCCCGGCTGAAGCCGGCCTCGGCGGAGCGCATCAGCCCGCGCAAGATCATCGAACTCGACGCCAGCCACGCGTCGCTGGCTTCGCAGGCGGTGGCCGTGGCCGACCTGATCGACGAGGCCGCGACTCAGACGTCCTGAGGCGGCCAGTGCTCCCGCCACTCGTCCTCTGACACCGCGCCCAACGGTGCGGCATCCAACTCCACCGCCACTTCGTCGCCGCGGCGGGCGGCGACGATGCGGCGCTCGGCCTCGCGCACAGTGTCGATGAATTCCAGAGCCACTGTGCGCAAGGCACTTTCGGCGTCGACGCCAGGTTCCAGCGTCACCGAGGTGAGCCCGGCCGGAAGCAGATCGGACGGCAAACCGGCCGTGCCGGTCCGTTCGATCAGCTTCTGCGCCAGCGCCAGCGCCGGCAGCGCCGTCGGCACCTCGTCCATGCACGACGTCCGTGCCGCCTTCTCCAGCGCCTTGCGCTCTTCCCACTGGGCGATCTGGTCTTCCAGCGAAATCTCTTGTCCGGCAAGTACTGCCGGCACCCGGTTGCCCAGCTTACGAATCAGGGTGTCGGCGACGTCGTCGATGCCGAACGGGTGTAGCGGCGCGTCTTCGGCGATGCGGGCGTGAAACAGCACCTGCAGCAACACATCTCCGAGTTCCTCACGGACGTCGTCGGCGTTGCCGCCCCGCACCGCGTCGAACAGCTCGTAGGTCTCCTCCAACAGGTACCGGCGCAGCGAGTCGTGCGTCTGCTCGCTCTCCCACGGACCGTTGGTGCGCAGCTTGTCCATCATCGTGACGGCGTCGATGAGCCGCTCTCCGGGCTGCGAACCGTCCGCCGCAATCAGTTTCTCGCCGGCCGCGAGCCGGGCCCGCACCTGCGGATGTTCCGGATCGGAGGACAACAGCACCGGTGCCGGATTGTCGGCGTCGCCGTACGCCGGCCGGCCGGCCGGCAACGACCACGGCACCTTGACCGGTAGTTCCTCGGTGTACTGCACGTCGCCGGTGAGCAGGACCAGAGCGTCGATCGGCATCAGCGAGGGGCGGCGCGGATCGACCAGGACGACCGTCACTTGGACTGCCCCGATTCTCCCACTGCGCTACCTCCCAGGTCAGTGATGTCGACTTCACCTGCCGCTTTCCCGTCGAGCACCAGCAGCAATCCGGCCACCGCGCGGGCCAGCTCCAGATCACGGATGCGGGGCGCGCCGACCCCGGCACCGGCCCGCGGAATGGGAATCTGGACCGTCGACGTGGTGGCCCGGTACGTCGCGCCGGGATACATCCGCTTGAGCCGCAGCTGCCCCGAGTCCAGGAGCGTCAGCGGCGTCAGACGG
The DNA here is from genome assembly GCF_046250085.1 of Mycobacterium sp. SMC-16. Lineage (NCBI taxonomy): Bacteria > Bacillati > Actinomycetota > Actinomycetes > Mycobacteriales > Mycobacteriaceae > Mycobacterium > Mycobacterium sp. SMC-16. Next base: position 966,541 of record NZ_CP176427.1, on the reverse strand, counting down.
ATGGTCGAGTCCGAGATCGCGGACACCTCGGTGACGCCGTACTCACGGCACAACAGCCGCAGGCGCGCCACCGCGACGAGGCGCTGCGCGGGTTCGGGGAGCGGTCCGTAGCGGTCCACCAACTCCTCGACGACAGCCGCCACGGCCGCGTGATCGGACGCCGCAGCCAGCCGGCGGTAGGCCTCGAGCCGCAGCCGGTCGCTGGCGATGTAGTCCGGCGGCAGGTGGGCGTCGATCGGCAGGTCGACCCGCACCTCCTTCGGTTCCTCCACGGCCGCAATGGTTTTCCCGTCAACCGCGGCCCGGTAGGCCTCGACGGCCTCACCGACGAGCCGGACGTACAGGTCGAAGCCGACGCCCGCGACATGCCCGGACTGCTCGACACCCAGCACATTGCCGGCGCCGCGGATCTCGAGGTCCTTCATCGCGACGGCCATACCGGCGCCCAGGTCGTTGTTCTGCGCGATGGTGGCCAGCCGGTCGTGCGCGGTCTCGGTGAGCGGAACCTCGGGCGGGTACAGGAAGTACGCGTAGCCACGTTCGCGGCTGCGGCCGACGCGGCCCCGCAGCTGGTGCAGCTGCGACAGGCCGAAGGTGTCGGCCCGCTCCACGATCAGCGTGTTGGCATTCGAAATGTCAAGGCCCGTCTCGACGATCGTGGTGCACACCAGGATGTCGTACTCGCGGTTCCAGAAGCCCTCGACGGTCTTCTCCAGCATTTCCTCGGGCATCTGCCCGTGCGCCACGACGACCCGCGCCTCGGGCACCATCTGACGCACCCGCGCGGCCGCGTTGTCGATCGACTTCACCCGGTTGTGGATGTAGAACGCCTGCCCGTCGCGCAGCAGTTCACGCCGCAGCGCCGCGGCGACCTGCTTGTCGTCGTGTGGCCCAACGTAAGTCAGCACCGGGAAGCGTTCCTCGGGCGGCGTCAGGATCGTCGACATCTCCCGGATACCCGCGAGGCTCATCTCCAGCGTGCGCGGGATCGGGGTGGCGCTCATGGTCAGCACGTCGACGTGGGTGCGCATCGACTTGATGTGCTCCTTGTGCTCGACACCGAAGCGCTGCTCCTCGTCGACGATCACCAGGCCGAGGTCTTTCCAGGTGACGCCGGTCGCCAGCAGTCGGTGCGTGCCGATCACCACGTCGACCGAGCCGTCCTTCAAACCCTCGACCACCAAACGGGATTCGGCGGGATCGGTGAACCGGGACAGGCCCTTGACCGTCACCGGGAACCCGGCCATGCGGGCGGTGAAGGTCTGCAGGTGCTGGTCGGCCAGCAGCGTCGTCGGCACCAGCACCGCGACCTGCTTGCCGTCCTGCACGGCCTTGAACGCCGCGCGGACCGCGATCTCGGTCTTGCCGTAGCCGACGTCACCGCAGATGACGCGGTCCATGGGGACCGGCTTCTCCATGTCGGACTTGACCTCGGTGATGGCGGTCAGCTGGTCCATGGTCTCGGTGAAGCCGAACGCGTCCTCCATCTCGGCCTGCCACGGGGTGTCCGGCGCGAACGCGTGCCCCGGGGCGGACTGCCGCTTGGCGTACAGCGACACCAGCTCGCCCGCGATCTCGCGAACGGCCTTGCGCGCCTTGGTCTTCGTGTTGGTCCAGTCGCTACCGCCGAGCCGGCTCAGCGTGGGCTCGGTGCCGCCGACATAGCGGGACAGCTGGTCCAGCGAGTCCATCGGCACGTACAGCCGGTCGGATCCACCGCCACGTTTGGCCGAGGCGTATTCGAGCACCAGGTACTCGCGCCGGGCGCCACCGACCACGCGCTCGGTCATCTCGACGAACTTGCCGATGCCGTGCTGGTCGTGCACCACCAGGTCACCGGCCGTCAAGGCGAGCGGGTCGACGACGTTACGCCGTTTGGCGGCAAGCCTTTTGCCCTCGGTAGCTCCGGCGCGGTTACCCGTCAGGTCGGTCTCGGTGATGATCACCAGGTTGACGCCGGGCAGCACCAGACCGTCGTGCAGCGGGCCCTTGAGCACGCCGACGACACCGGGCTTTGGCACCTCACCGGGCTCCAACATCGTTGCGGCGACGTCGGATTCGCCGAGCTGCTCGACAACGCGGTGCGCGGTACCGGTACCGGGGGTCACCACCGCGGCGAGCCCGCCGGTGGCGATGTGGGCCCGGAGCATCGCGAAAATCTCCTCGAGGCTCTGCTGGCTGCGGGCCGACGGCGCGGGCCGGATGTCGACCTCCGCGGCCGACTCATTGGCCAGCTGGCTCAGCGTCCACCACGGGTGGCCACCGGCGGCCGCGGCCTCACGGACCTCCACGAAGTCCCGGAAACCCGAACCACCAAGCTGCTCAACATCAATCGGCGCGTCGCCGCCCACGGCGGCCACCGACCACGAGGCCTCCAGGAACTCGCGGCCCGTCTTGATCAGATCGGCGGCGCGGGTGCGCACCTTCTCCGGGTCGCAGATCAGCAGCGGCGCACCGGCGGGCAGCCGGTCGGTGAGCAATGCCAGTTCGCCCGGGCGCAGCACCGGAAGCAGTGCCTCCATGCCGTCGACCGGGATGCCCTCGGCGAGCTTGGCCATCATGTCGGCGATGCTGCCGGTGACCTGGTTGTCGCTGCTGGGCAGGCCCGCCCCGATCTCGGCGGCGCGTTCGCGGACATCCGCGGTCAGCAGCAGTTCGCGGCAGGGCATCGCGATCACCGTGTCGACCGCGATCTCGGGGATGGACCGCTGGTCGGCCACCGAGAACATCCGCATCTCGGTGACCTCGTCGCCCCAGAACTCGACGCGCACCGGGTGCTCGGCGGTCGGCGTGAAGACGTCGAGAATGCCGCCGCGGACGGCGAATTCGCCGCGCTTGCCCACCATGTCGACGCGCGTGTAGGCCAGCTCGACCAGCCGCGCCACGGTGTCGTCGAAGTCGGCTTCACCGCCGATGGTCAACGTCACCGGCTCGGCGTCGGTGACCCCGCCGGCCAGCGGTTGCAACAGCGACCGGGCCGTGGTGACCACCACGCGCAGCGGCGGGCCGAGGCGGGCGTCGTCGGGCCGCGCCAGCCGGCGCAGCACCGTCAGCCGGGCACCCACGGTGTCCACGCCGGGCGAGAGCCGCTCGTGCGGCAGCGTCTCCCACGACGGGAACAGCGCCACGGCGTCGCCGTGGACGGCCCGCAGTTCGGCGGTGAGGTCGTCGGCCTCGCGACCGGTGGCCGTGACGACCAGCACCGGACCGGCGGCGGCCAGCGCGGCCGCGACCGGGAGCCGCGCGCTGACCGGGCCCACCAGAGCCTGCTCGGCGACACCCTCGGCGGCCTGCCGCGTCAGTTCCTGCAGGCCAGGATCGGTGAGTGCGAGTTGGACGAGCCCCGCCAACGGGGTTTGGATCGATTGCTGCCCCGGGGAGGTCATGATGACTCCGATTGTAGTTCGCAGGACTTCGTCAATATTGGGCACCGTCCCGTCAAGGGATCGTCAACGGGGCGCTCACCGGGCGATTCCGGGCGCAGGGTGGATCCATGACACTGCTCGACATCCTGCCGTCCCTGCGGGGCGCCATGCGTCCGCGCATCGACACCACCATCTGGCCGCTGACCACCCAGGTCGACGCCTTGGGACGACTCTGCGTCGGGTCGGTCGCGCTCACCGACGTGGCCGACGAGTTCGGCACGCCCGCATATGTTCTGGATGAGGCGGACTTCCGCAAGCGGGCCCAGCACTACCGCGCCACGCTGCGCGGCGTCGAGGTCGTCTACGCCGCCCAGTCCCTGCTGACCAGGACCGTTGCCGGCTGGGTGCACGAGGCCGGCCTCGGCATGGCGGTGTGTTCGACGGCCGAGCTGGCCACGGCCCTCGCCGGCGGCATGGACCCGGCGCGCATCGTCGTCCACGGCAGCGGCAAGTCGGTCGACGAGCTGGCGACCGCCGCGGGCGCCGGCGTCGGCCGCATCGTGCTGGACTGCCCCATCGAGATGGCCTACCTGGCGGGCGTCGCGCGCCGGCGGCAGGCCGTGCTGCTGCAGGTCCGGCCCGGTGTCGACGTGCTGCCGACCGTCCGCCGGGCGCTCGCCACCCCGCAACTGCCGCTGGCCGGCCTGTACTGCCACCTCGGCACGCAGATCGCCGAACCGGAGGTGTACGTCGAGGCCGTGCGCGGTCTCGTCGACACCATGACCGATGTGCGCGCCGCCCACGGCGTCGTGCTCACCGAACTGAACATCGGCGGCGGCCACGCCATCGCCTACCGGACCGGCGAACCCGAACTCGACGTGGCGGCCCTCGCCGATTTCCTGGAAGACGCCCTCGACGCCGCCTGCGCCGCCAACCGCTTCCCCCGGCCCCGGCTCGTCGTCGAACCCGGCCGCGCGATCAGCGGCCGGGCCGGCGTGACGCTGCACCGCGTGCAGTCGGTGTCGGCCCGCACCGACGGCCGCGCCGTCGTCACCGTCGACGGCAGCCACCCGCACTCGGCGCCGGTCGCGAATTACACTGTCACCCTTGCCAATCGGCACCCGCTCGGGCCCACGCGACCCGCCACCGTCCTCGGCCGCGACGGCACCGTCATCGCCGACGACCTCGACCTGCCCGACGACGTCCACCCCGGCGATCTGCTCGCCACCGCGTGCACCGGCGCCTACCACCACAGCACGGCGTCGAACTTCACCATGACGACCCGGCCACCGGTCATCGCCGTGTGCGACCGCCGGGTCCGGGCGCTGATCCGCCGGGAGACCACGGCGGACCTGCTGCTGCGCGACTGCGGCTAGGACCCCGTCAGCCGAACGTGAACTCAGTTCTCGTGCAGCTCGGGATCCGACTCGAGATGCGTCAGGCCGTTCCACATCAGATTGACCAGGTGCGCGGCGACCACTTCCTTCTTCGGTTCGCGGGTGTCCAGCCACCACTGCGCGGACATCGACACTGAGCCCACGAGCGCCTGCGCATAGAGCGGCGCCAGCTCCGGGTCGAGCCCGCGGCGGGAGAAGTCACCGGCCAGGATCGAGCTGACCTGGTTGACCGCGTCGTTGAGCAGCGTCGAGTAGGTGCCCGAGGTAATGGCCGCCGGCGAATCCCTGATCAGGATGCGGAAGCCGTCGGTGTGCTCCTCGACGTAGGTCAACAGCGCCAGCGCCACCCGCTCGACGCGCACCCGCGACCGGTTGTTGGTCAGTGACGACGTGATGCCGTCGAGCAGCGCGGACATCTCACGGTCGACGACGACGGCGTAGAGGCCTTCCTTACCACCGAAATGCTCGTAGACGACAGGCTTGGAGACGTTGGCGCGCTGCGCGATCTCCTCGATGGACGTGCCGTCGTAGCCGCGTTCGGCGAAAAGCGACTTGGCGATCTCGATGAGCTGCTGACGGCGTTCACTGCCGGTCATGCGCGCACGAGGGCTGCGCGCTCCGTTCTCCGCCGCTGCCATGGTCGCCAGCCTATCCGCTTGCATTAGAGTCTCTGGCGAGTAATCCGTCGTGGTGTAATCGGCAGCACCTCTGATTTTGGTTCAGATAGTTCAGGTTCGAGTCCTGGCGACGGAGCTGTAAAGCGCGACCATCCGCGTAGAGAGAGGCGTACGTGACTCGAGGCGAAGCCGCTGTCATCGTCCTGGCGGCCGGGTCGGGCACCCGGATGCGCTCCGACATCCCGAAGGTCCTGCATACGCTGGCCGGCCGCAGCATGCTGGCACACGCGCTGCATGCCGTCGCCAAGGTCAATCCGACGCACCTCGTTGTGGTGGTCGGCAAGGAGCGCGAGCGCGTCACCGCGCATGTGCACGAGATCGCGGGCGGCCTCGGGCGCAGCGTCACCGTCGCCATCCAGGACGAGCAGCTCGGTACCGGGCACGCCGTCAGCTGCGGCTTGTCCGCACTGCCCGGCGACTTCGCCGGCACCGTCGTCGTCACCGCGGGTGACGTGCCGCTGCTCGACGCCGACACCCTCGCCAATCTCGTCGATACCCACGCCGCCGCGACCGCGGCGGCCACCGTGCTGACCACGACCGTCACCAACCCGACGGGCTACGGCCGCATCCTGCGCACGCAGGACCACGAGGTGATCGGCATCGTCGAGCAGGCCGATGCCACCGAATCCCAGCGCGCCATCCGCGAGGTGAACTCCGGGGTGTACGCCTTCGACGCGGCCGCCCTGCGCTCGGCACTGAGCCGGCTGCGCTCCGACAACGCGCAGCAGGAGCTCTACCTCACCGACGCCATCTCGATCGTGCGCGGCGACGGCCAGATCGTGCGGGCCCACCATGTCGACGACAGCGCGCAGGTCTCCGGCGTCAACGACCGTGTGCAGCTGTCCGAGGTGGCCGCCGAACTGAACCGCCGCATCATCGCCGGCCACCAGCGCGCGGGCGTCACGGTCATCGACCCGAGCACCACCTGGATCGACGTCGACGTGAGCATCGGCCGCGACACCGTCGTGAGGCCGTGTACCCAGCTGCTGGGCGCCACCGACGTCGGCGCCAACTGCGTCATCGGCCCCGACACCACGCTGACCGACATGGAGGTCGGCGACGGCGCCGAGGTGATCCGCACCCACGGGCAGCTCGCGGTCATCGGGGCGGGCGCCACCGTCGGCCCCTTCACGTATCTGCGGCCCGGCACCGAACTCGGCGCCGACGGCAAGCTGGGTGCGTTCGTCGAGGTGAAGAACTCGAAGATCGGCACCGGCACCAAGGTGCCGCACCTGACCTACGTCGGGGACGCCGACATCGGCGAGTACAGCAACATCGGCGCGTCCAGCGTCTTCGTCAACTACGACGGTGAGAACAAGAACCGCACCACCATCGGTTCCCACGTGCGCACCGGCTCGGACACGATGTTCGTCGCACCGGTGACCGTCGGCGACGGCGCCTACACCGGCGCCGGCACCGTGGTCCGCGAGGACGTACCCCCTGGTGCGCTGGCCGTTTCGAAGGGCGAACAGCGCAATATCGAGGGCTGGGTCGAACGGAAGCGACCCGAGTCGAAGGCCGCCGAAGCCGCGAGGAAAGCACGCGGCGAGGCCTGATCCCGACATCTGATGTTGGTATACCGGTAACCCGGCAACGGGACAGGGTTACCGGTAAGTACGATTACGACGTATCGAGCCCCCACCGCGAAAGCAGCACACAGTGGCCACGGACTGGACCGACAACCGCAAAAATCTGATGCTCTTCTCGGGGCGCGCGCACCCCGAACTGGCCGAACAGGTGGCCAAAGAGCTCGGCGTCGAGGTCACCCCGCAGACATCCCGGGACTTCGCGAACGGCGAGATCTTCGTCCGTTTCGACGAGTCGGTGCGCGGCAGTGACGCCTTCGTGCTGCAGAGCCACCCCGCGCCGCTGAACCACTGGTTGATGGAACAGCTCATCATGATCGACGCGCTCAAGCGCGGGTCGGCCAAGCGGATCACCGCGATCCTGCCGTTCTACCCGTACGCGCGCCAGGACAAGAAGCACCGCGGCCGCGAGCCCATCTCGGCCCGCCTGGTCGCCGACCTGCTCAAGACCGCCGGCGCGGACCGCATCGTCTCGGTCGACCTGCACACCGACCAGATTCAGGGCTTCTTCGACGGTCCGGTCGACCACATGCGCGGGCAGTCGCTGCTTTGCGGCTACATCGGTGACAAGTACGGCGACTCCGACCTCGTCGTCGTCTCCCCCGACTCCGGTCGCGTGCGCGTCGCCGAGAAGTGGGCCGACTCCCTGGGCGGCGTGCCGCTGGCCTTCATCCACAAGACCCGCGACCCGCTGGTCCCCAACCAGGTCAAGGCCAACCGCGTCGTCGGTGAGGTCAAGGGCAAGACCTGCATCCTGACCGACGACATGATCGACACCGGTGGCACCATCGCCGGCGCCGTCAAACTGCTACGCGAAGACGGTGCCAAGGACGTCATCATCGCCGCCACCCACGGCGTGCTGTCCGACCCCGCGGCCCAGCGCCTCGCCGACTGCGGCGCCCGCGAGGTCATCGTCACCAACACGCTGCCCATCACGCCGGACAAGCAGTTCCCGGCACTGACCGTGCTGTCGATCGCGCCGCTGGTGGCCGCGACCATCCGCGCGGTGTTCGAAAACGGCTCGGTCACCGGCCTTTTCGACGGTTCTGCGTAATGTCGCGGATTTACCACAACCCGAAATGCTCGACCTCCCGCAAGACGCTGGATCTGTTGCGGGAGAACGGCATCGAGCCCGAGGTCGTGCAGTACCTGAAGACGCCGCCGACCCGGGCCGAGCTCGCGGCGATGATCAAGGCTGCGGGTATCGACGTCCGGACCGCGGTGCGTAAGCGCGAGGCCCTCTACACCGAACTCAATCTGGCCGAGGCCACCGACGAGCAGCTGCTCGACGCCATGGCCGAACACCCGATCCTGATCGAGCGACCGTTCGTCGTCACCGACAAGGGCACTCGGCTGGCCCGCCCGATCGACGCGGTCCGCGAGATTCTGTGATCCTGCAGCGGGTTGCCGCGGCGGCTGCCGTCGCCCTCACCCTCGCCGCATGCGACGCGAAAACGCCTGACTACAAGTCGATCTGGTCGACGACGCCGACCACCAGCACGACGCCGGTGGACAAGGCCAGCCTGATCCCGTTCCCCGATTACCTGAACAAGCTCGGCGTGCAGAGCAAGCAGGTCGTCCCCGATCAGCTCACCGATCTCAAGGTGACACTGCCACGGCCGCAGGGCTGGACGGGCTACAAGAACCTCAACTACTCGCCCGGCACCGTGACGATCGCCAAGAACGACACCTATCCCCTGGCGATGCTGATGGTGTTCCAGCTGTCCGGTGACTTCGACGTCAAGGACGCCCTCAAACACTCCGACGCCGACGCGCTGCTGTCCGAGAACTTCAAGAAGCTCTACAGCTCGACCGAGGACTTCCAGGGTTATCCGTCGGCGATGATCGAGGGCAGCTACGACCTGCACAACCGCCGGATGCAGTCGTACAACCGCATCGTCATCGCGCAGCCGTCGCCGCCGCGACCGGGGATCCACTACCTGATCCAGCTGACCGTCACGACGTACGCCGAGCAGGCCAAGGAGCAGGCGGGCGACATCGAGGCGATCATCAAGGGCTTCTCGGTCGGACCCAAGTAGCGGCTCCGCACTAAGCTCGCCGTCATGAGCGAATGGACCGCCGCCGACCTTCCTTCCTTCGCCGGCCGCACCGTCATCGTCACCGGCGCCAACAGTGGCCTCGGCGAGATCACCGCCCGTGAACTGGCCCGTGTGGGCGCCAAGGTCATCCTCGCCTGCCGCAACACCGCCAAGGGCGACGCCGCGGCCGCGGGCATGACGGGCGACGTCGAGGTTCGGCCCCTGGATCTGCAGAGCCTGGCCTCGGTGCGGAAGTTCGCCGCCGGTGTCGACAAGGTCGACGTCCTCATCAACAACGCAGGCATCATGGCGGTGCCCTTCTCGGTGACCGAGGACGGTTTCGAGAGCCAGATCGGCACCAACCACCTCGGCCATTTCGCCCTGACCAATCTGCTGCTGCCCAAGATCACCGACCGCGTCGTCACGGTGTCGTCCGAGCTGCACCTGCTGGGCTACATCAGCCTCAAGGATCTGAACTGGAAGTCGCGGCCGTACTCGGCCTGGCTGGCGTACGGCCAGTCGAAGCTGGCGAACCTGCTGTTCACCAAGGACCTGCAGCGCCGGCTGTCGGTGGCCGGCTCTCCCGTGCGGGCGCTGACCGCGCACCCGGGCTACTCGGCCACCAACCTGCAGGGCCACACCGGCAACGAGTTCGGCGACAAGTTCTGGCTCGCCGCCAACAAGATCGCCACCCCCGCCGCCTTCGGCGCCCGCCAGACGCTGTTCGCGGCGTCGCAGGACCTGCCGGGCAACACGTTCGTCGGCCCGAAATTCGGCTTCCGCGGGCCGACCGGCCCCACCCAGCTGATCAAACCGGCCGCCCGCTCGGCGCGCACCGCGACCGCCCTCTGGGACCTGTCCGCCCAGCTCACTGCCACTGAATTTCCGCTGTAAGGGGCGTTTCCGCTAGTCTTGCTGACGATCACGGCGAGGGTCGGTCTGTTTTTCAGGCCACCGTTATCGACGGGAACTACAGCACAAATGTGCTCAGCCCTGGCCGTGCCACCCAGTAGATACGGCATCAGGAGCAATTCACATGGCCAAGAACGCGGCCCCCACCTCGAACAATCTGACCGCTGCGGTCCGTACCCGGACCGGCAAGGGCGCCTCGCGTCTGGCCCGTCGCGAAGGCCGCGTGCCCGTCGTGCTGTACGGCCACGGCACCGACCCCCAGCACCTCGAGATCAACGCCCGCGAGTTCGCCGCCGTCCTGCGTAACTCGGGCACCAACGCGGTGCTGACCCTGGACATCGCCGGCAAGGAGCAGCTCGCGCTGACCAAGCAGGTCGTCGTTCACCCGATCAAGCGCAACATCGAGCACGCCGACCTGATCGTCGTGAAGCGTGGCGAGAAGGTCACCGTCGACGTGAACGTCCTCGTCGAGGGCGACGCCGCCGCCGGCACCCTGGTCACCCAGGACGCCAACACCATCCAGATCGAGGCCGAGGCGCTGTCGATCCCCGAGTCGCTGACCGTTTCGGTCGAGGGCGTCGAGGCCGGCACCCAGATCCTGGCCGGCCAGGTCGAGCTGCCCAAGGGCGTCACCCTGGTGACCGACGCCGAGACCCTGGTCGTCAACGTCGTCACCGCGCCGACTGCCGAGGACCTGGACGCCGAGGGCGCCGGCGAGGAAGAGGCCGCTTCGGGCGAAGAGGCCGCCGCCGAGGGCGAGGCGGCCGAAGAGGCCGCTGCCGAGTCGGAGTAGTCCGCTTTGGCCGAGCCACTGCTGGTGGTCGGCCTGGGCAATCCTGGGCCGCGCTACGAAACAACGCGGCACAACGTTGGATTTCTGGTTGCCGACATCCTGGCCGAGCGCATCGGCTCAGGGTTCAAGGTGCACAAGAAGTCCGGGGCTGAGGTCACCACGGGCCGGCTGGGAGGCCGGTCCGTGGTGCTCGCCAAGCCGCGCACCTACATGAACGAATCCGGTAGGCACGTGGGGCCTTTGGCGAAGTTCTACTCGGTCGCACCGGCTGATGTCGTGGTGCTCCACGACGAGCTGGACATCGACTTCGGCCGTATCCGGCTGAAGTTCGGTGGCGGCGAGGGCGGCCACAATGGCCTGCGCTCGATCGCTTCCGCCTTGGGCACCAAGGACTTTCAGCGGGTCCGCATCGGCGTCGGCCGCCCGCCGGGACGGCAGGACCCGGCCGCGTTCGTGCTGGAGAACTTCAATTCGAAGGAACGGCCCGAGTTGGGCACCATCCTCGAACAAGCCGCCGACGCAACGGAATTGCTGCTGCAGCACGGCGTCGAGGCGGCACAGAACACCGTCCACGCCTGGTAGCTGTCCGCGGCGTGAAACCACGAAAGCCCCCAAATTCCACCGAATTTGGGGGCTTTCGCGATTGTCGCGGGAAGATTATCCGCAGATGTGTTGCCGGTCAACGGCATCGGTGTAGCAGTTACGGCGGCCCTGCGCGCCCACGCGCGAGCTCTGGGTGGTGTCCTGGGTACGGATGCCCGGGGTCGCCTTGATCGCCACGCTGCCGTTGGTCTCACAGGTAGAAGTAGCTCCGGAGTCCTGACAGGTCGGGCGGGCACCTGCGACGGGCGCCATGATGCCGCTGACCGAGGCCAGGCCCACCAGCAGAGCTGCCATCGTGCGCTTGCCTTGATGAGTCATGTCACCTTCTCATTTCCGGGGAAGGCCTTCTGTCTCTCAGCCTGCCTTCTGTCCCCGCATGTTAGTTCGACTATATGTTTCAGCCATGTGACCGTGCCATGAACTCATGGCAAACTCACATGTCCGTGAGCAGCCGAAATGCGGTGACCTGGCGATCTTGGAAATACCGGTGAGGAACGTCACCGAACAGCCGAGGAACTTTCCCATGCAACGGAATTCGTGACGACCGCTGCGTGAGGGCCCTCAGCTCACGGGCAGGACGACGCCAGTGTCGGCGAGTCCGCAGCAAGAGGGGTGTTGTTCGCCGCTGCCCGGTTGAAAGCGTCGCGGCGGGCGTCCTCGACCGTCGGCCCCGCGCCGCCGGCCACGACACCGCTCGCGGGGGCGTGCACGTTGACGATGCACAACCGGTCGTTGGTGACCTCATCACTCGTGCACTGGTCGGCGCCGGCCCGGTTGCAGGCCGCGATCACCGCCACAGAAGCAGCGTGGAGGTCAGGCCCGGTCGCGGTGAAGCCGACGATGGTGCCGCCCCGCACGCCGGAACCGACCGCGGCGGCAATGTTGTTCGGCTTCCCGATCACGCCCGCTGAACCGTCAGCGCACGCGGGCACCGCGGCGATGGCGCTCACGCCGAGCACTGCCGCCAGGGCAGCCACCACACGCCTTATGAATCCGCCGGTCCTCTCGTCCGTAATTGGCGAGATTACCCGGGGTTCACAGCTTTCGCTCAGCGTAGCGAGCGATCACCACCGCACGAAAAGCGTAAAAACCCCTGATTTCCAAGGAAACCAGGGGATCTCACGTCTTCACGAAGTTATCCGGTGACGAGTTCTACCGAGTTGGCGCGACGGAGCTTGCCGGACGGGGTCTTGGGGATGGTGCCGGGGCCCAGCACGACGACGTTGCGCGGCCGCACGTCGACCTCGGTCACGACCTCGTGTGCCACCTGATGCTCGATCCGGCGCACTTCCACCGGGTCCTGCCAGGCGTTGGATTCGACTGCGACAGCGAACGTCTCGCGCGAATGGCCGGCGTCGAGGCGCACCGCGACGGCGCAGCCCGGGCGCACGCCCTCGACACGACCCGCGGCCCGCTCGATGTCGGTCGGGTAGATGTTGCGGCCCGCCATGATGATGACGTCCTTCACGCGGCCACACACCACGACGTTCTGCTCCTCGGTGATGTACCCGAGGTCACCGGTGTCGTACCAACCGTTCTCGTCCTGCGTCGGCAGGAAGCCGGCCATGGTGATGTAGCCGGGGGTCACCGATTCACCGCGCAGCTGGATGACGCCGACACCGCGCTCGGGCAGGACGTTGCCGTCCTCGTCGACGACGCGGGCCTCGAGGTCGCGCAGCAGCGGGCCCAGCGAGGCCAGGCGACGCGTGTTGCCCTTCGAGGCGGGCACGGCACGCCGCAGCGCGGCCAACAGATCGGCGTCGACCTCGTCGACGACCAGGCCGGCGTTGCACGGCGAGAACGACACGGCAAGGCAGGTCTCGGCCATACCGTAGGCGGGCAGGATGGCCGAGGCCTTCAGCCCGAACGGCTTACCGGCGTCGATCAGGTCTTCGACGTCCGCGGGGTCGACGGGCTCGGCGCCGGACAGCGCGAACCGCAGGGTGGAGAGGTCGTATTCGCCCGGCTTGGCCTGGCGGCGCAGCCGCTTGGCGAACAGCGCGTAGGCGAAGTTCGGGGCCGCCGTCATGGTGCCCTTGTACTTGTCGATGAGCTTGGCCCACAGCAGGGTGTCGCGCAGGAAGTCCATCGGCGTGACCTTGACCAGCTCGGCGCCGAAGTACATCGGGATGGTGAGGAAGCCGACCATGCCCATGTCGTGGAAGCACGGCAGCCAACTGACCATGACGTCCTTGTCGACGTCGTACTCGGCGCCGATGAACATGGCCTCGGCGTTGGAGTAGATGTTGCGGTGCGTGATCTGCACGGCTTTGGGCGATCCGGTCGAACCCGACGTCAGCTGCATCAGCGCGAGGTCGTCCTCGCCGGTCTCGACGGGGTCGATGGGCTCGGCGGCGAGCAGGTCGCCGACCTTGAGGACCTGCAGGCCCTTCTCCTCGAGCACGGGGACGGCGACCAGGAACGGCTCGGAGACGACGACGGCCTTGGCCTCGATCATGCCGATGACGTTCATGGTGTCTTCGGCCCAGACGGCCAGGTCGGTACGGGGCGTCGGCTGATGCAGCATGGTGAGGCTGCCGCCGCGCATCCAGATGCCCTGCACGGTCGGGGCGATCTCGACCGGGAAACCGGCCAGCACACCGATCTTGTCGCCGGGGCCGATGCCCGCGGCCGCCAGGCCGCCGGCGACGCGGCGCGCCCGCTCGTGGACCTCACCCCAGGTGTGGCGCACTGGCTCGTGCGGCTCACCGGTGACCATGCCCCGCTGCGATGTACGAGCGTTGTAGTACATCTTGTCGGTAAATCGGCTCACGACAACCTCCTGAGGTCAGGCGCCACTGCCCGTCGTTCCATAGTCCGTCCGGTGCCAGGCGCACATGTAGAGGCGCGCACGCACAATTCGGCCGCGGTTATATCTCGAATCGATGGCTGCACTGCCATGACTCCGGCGCTGCGCATCCGCTCACCGACACCGCCGGTGAGAGAAACCATTGCGTTCCACGCCTGGCCGCTGGCATACACCATCGATCATCTTAAGAGACTCTTAAGTAGCTAACAAACTGTTGGCCGAATTGAGTGCTGGGTCACACCCGGATCAGCCCTGCTTGCTGGGCGCCGGCACCACCCTGGCGCCGTGCACCGGGCCGCTGGCCACACGTACCGTCCGGCACACTCCGGCGCCGGAAAGCTGGGTACCGACCTCGACGGCGTCGTCGGCGGAAGCACACAGGAACGCGCACGTCGGCCCGGAACCGGACACTATGCCCGCCAGGGCGCCCGCCTCGACGCCCGCGCGCAACGTGCGCCGCAGTCCGGTGTCCAGGCTGACGGCCGCGGCCTGCAGATCGTTGCCCAGCAGCGGCGCCAGCTCACGCGGATCACCGGAGGCCAACGCGGTCAGCAACGGCTCGGGATCGTCCAGCGCCGGCGGGCCGCCCGCGCGGGCGTCTTCCCGCAGGTTGTCCAGCTCGGCAAAAACTTTCGGCGTGGACAGCCCGCCCTCGGCAAATGCCAGCACCCAATGGAAGGTGCTCCGCGCCAACACCGTGGCCAGCTGCTCGCCGCGGCCGGTGCCCAGCGCGGTGCCGCCGTGCAGCGCGAACGGCACGTCGCTGCCGAGCCGCGCGGCCAGCGCATGCAGGTCCCGCCGCGGCACGCCCAGCTCCCAGAGATTGTTCATCGCGACCAGCACGGCGGCCGCGTCGGCACTACCGCCGGCCATGCCGCCGGCCACCGGAATGGACTTGTCGATCGAGATCGCGACGTCGGGCGCGCGGCCGACATGCTCGGCCATCAGTTCCGCGGCCCGCCAGGCGAGGTTGCGGTGGTCGGTCGGCAGGCCCTCGGCACCGGCGCCGAACATCTCCACCGACAGCAGGTCGGCGTTGCGGACGGTCACCTCGTCGAACAGGGAGACGGCGTGGAACACCGTGGTGAGCTCGTGATAGCCGTCATCGCGGCAGTCCCCGACACCGAGGTACAGATTCACCTTGCCCGGCACGCGGACGGTCACCGAGCCGGTGGGCACCCACTCAGAAGCAGTGTTTCCATCCGACGTAGACACGCCACGACAGTAACGCCCGCAGCGAGGGCCACAACACCAAGTGCTGAAAAGGCCCGCCCGCCAGCCCTAGTGGGTGGCGTCGACCTGCTGCTCAGGTTCCGGAGTGGCGGCGCGCTGCTCGCGATCCAGCTCACCCGAACGCTGCAGCAGTCGCACGAAGTCGGCGATCGCCAGGGTCTCGCCCCGACGTGCCGGATCGATGCTGGCGGCCAGCAGGCGCTCGGCCGAGGCATTGCCCGAACCCGCCCACTCGGCGAACGCGTTGCGCGACGTCTTGCGCCGCTGCGCGAACGCGATGTCGATCAGGCCGAACACCTGCGTGCGGAAGCTGTCGTCGGTCGGCCACGGCGACGTCTCGTGCCGGTCGATCCGGACCAGGCCCGAGTACACCCGCGGAATCGGCCAGAACACCGTCGGCGAGACCATGCCGTAGCGCCGCACGTTGCCGAAGAACCGGACCTTGGCACTGGGCACCCCGTAGTCCTTGGTGCCCGGGTCAGCGGCGAGCCGCTCGGCGACCTCGGCCTGGACCATCACCATGACGGTACGGATGGTCGGGAATTCCGAGAGCAGGTGCAGGATGGCCGGCACCGCGACGTTGTACGGCAGGTTGGCGACCAGCGCGGTCGGCTGCTCGTCCAGGTCGGACGGCATCAGGTCGAGCACGTCGCGGTTCAGCACGGTCAACCGGCCGATCTCGCTGTGGGAGTGCTCGGCGACCGTGGTCGGCAGCTGGCGGGCCAGCACGGGGTCGATCTCGACGGCCGTCACCTTCGCGCCGCGGTCCAACAGCGCCAGTGTCAGCGAGCCCAGACCCGGGCCGACCTCCAACACGTGGGACTGCCGGTTCACCCCGGAGGCCGACACGATGCGGCGCACCGTGTTGGCGTCATGCACGAAGTTCTGTCCGAATGCCTTACGCGGCCGGAAATCAAGCTCTTTTGCCAGATGCCGGATTTCGGTTCGACCGAGTAGCCGGATCGTCATCGTGCCCCAATTCTCCCGCTACACACTGGCCAGGCACCCCAACCTTGGCGGGCTCGCGTCACTTCAGCAATCGCGATCTGCTCTTCACGTGTCGCAAGATCAGCTCTCGCAGCATAACGCAGACCACCCTGGCGCTCCCAGGTGTTCTGATCAAATTGGACTCCGCCGTAAAAACCGTTGCCGGTATTGATGGCCCAGTTGCCGGTGGACTCGCAACGCGCCAGGGCATCCCAGGCGGCGCCTTGCGTCACCGGCGGCACCTCGGTGCCGGGCTTGGCGCCAATGCGCAGGACGCCGTCGCGCGCCGGGGTCAGCACCTGGTTGGAGACCGGCAGGCGGCCGGTTTCGACACCGTTGACCGTGGCCACAGCGAACGTGACGTTCTGCGTGCCGGGCTGGCCCGGATCGTCGACCACCTTGCGGCTCATGTTCAGCGCCGGGTCAGGCACGGTGTTCATGGTCGGGGGCAGCGGCGATTCCGTGGTCACCTGCTGCAGCCGAATGCGGGTCACGTCGATCGTCATGCCCTCGGTCACCGGCGTGGCCGCCGCGGGGACGACGGTGTCGCGCTGCTCCAGTGGCACGCCTGCGGTGGCCAGCAGCCCGGCGACGTTCGCCGCGGCCAGGTGCACCTGACGCGGCACGCCGCCGTCGACGATGGTCACGTTGCGGGCGCTGACCACGGGCAACGACATGCCGGCCAGCGGCACGCGGGTGGCGCGGTCTGCCGCGACGGGCGCGGTGTCGGTCATGGAGAGCTGCTTGAGGGCGTCCTGCACGGTGGCCGCGGTGGTCCACACCTGACGCGTGCCCTGGCCGTCCAGCGAAATCTCGAGCGGGCGGCTGCGGCGCAGCACGATGTTCTCGGCGTCGTGTACGTCCTGGTCGGCTGCGGGGAACAAGTCGTCGCGCTCGCCGACCGAGAAGCCGTTCTCGGTCAGGACATCGCCGATGCGGGTCTTCATGGTCTGCACCGTCATGGGTGCGCCGTCGATGGTGAGGGTGACGGTCTTGTGGTTCGCGACGGCGAACCCTCCGGCGACGGTCAGCGTGGCGAGGAAGGCCCCGGTCACGCCACGCAGCATCGGCGAGCGCGCATCATGCAGTTTGTTCAGAACGTTCAAGGCGTCAATCCCCGTGTCTTTCGGGCCCGAGGTGGCCCCGAGCAGCGGCCGCGGTGACCGCATAAAAGCCACCTCGACCGGGTTGATCACAGAACGGTAACGAACGTCCCCGGGAGGCGGCAACTTGGACTAATGATACAGTCCATAGCTTTTCGAAGCGGTTTCCGAGGTCACCGCGGCAATTTCGGCCGCTGAAGAATCTCGGATCTCGGCCAGCGCACGGACCGTGTACGGCAGGCAGTACGACTCGTTCGGCGCCCCGCGGAACGGGTGCGGCGTCAGGAACGGCGCATCGGTCTCGACGAGCAGCAGCTCCGCCGGGATGATCGCGGCCGCCTCCCGCAGCGCATGCGCATTACGGAAGCTGACGGTGCCGGACAGGCTCATGAGCCAGCCGTGGTCGGCGCAGGTCCGCGCCATCGCGGCGTCCGACGAGAAGCAGTGGAAGATCACCGTCTCCGGAGCGCCCTCGGACCTGAGCATGTCGAGGACCTCGGCGTCGCCGTCCCGGTTGTGGATCATCAGCGGCTTGCCGACGCGTTTGGCCAGGTCGATGTGCCAGGCGAAGGCCTCGCGCTGCGTCGCTTCGTCGGCGCACCCGTCGAGCTTGCCGGGCCAGTACATGTCGATGCCGGTCTCCCCCACCGCGACCACGCGCGGGTCGGTCGCCAGCCTCTCCAGGGTGCGTTTGGCCTCGTCATCGAGGGCGTTGGCACGCGTGGGGTGCAGCGCGACGGCGGCGTAGACCCGCGGGTCGGCGTGCGCCGCGCCCACGGCCCACTCGGCGGCCTCGAGATCGTCGGCGATGGTCACGACCTTCTCGACGCCGACGGCTTCGGCCCGGTCCAGGATCACGCGGATGCTCTCGGCATCGGTCGCGCCACACGCATCCAGGTGGGTGTGGGCGTCGATCAGGCCGGGCAGTGGTTCCGGGGCGGGCGGCTTCTCTCGTTTGGCGCTCACAGCGACACCCTAAAGTGAGACCCAAATGAGTGAGCCTTTCTACATCACCACCGCCATCGCGTACCCGAACGGCGCACCGCACATCGGGCACGCCTACGAGTACATCGCCACCGACGCGATCGCCCGGTTCAAGCGGCTCGACGGCTACGACGTCCGCTACCTGACCGGCACCGACGTGCACGGCCAGAAGATGGCCGAGGCCGCGGCGACCGAGGGCATCACCGCGGCGGAGCTGGCCAAGCGCAACTCCGACGTGTTCCAGGCGCTGCAGGAGAAGCTCAACATCTCGTTCGACCGGTTCATCCGGACCTCCGACGCCGACCACTACGAGGCGTCCAAGGAAATCTGGCGGCGCATGAACGAGGCCGGGGACATCTACCTCGGCACGTACGCCGGCTGGTACTCGATCCGCGACGAGCGCTTCTTCGCCGAGGACGAGACCGAGGTGCGCGGCTCAGGCGATACGGCCGGCCGGTTCGCCATCGAGACGGGCACCCCCGTCACGTGGACCGAGGAGCAGACTTACTTCTTCAAGCTGTCGGCGTACACCGACCGGCTGCTGGCGCACTACGAAGCGCACCCCGAGTTCATCGGGCCGGACGTGCGGCGCAACGAGATCGTCAGCTTCGTCTCGGGCGGGCTGAAGGATCTGTCGATCTCGCGGACCACGTTCGACTGGGGCGTCCCGGTGCCCGATCACCCCGAGCACGTCATGTACGTGTGGGTGGACGCGTTGACCAATTACCTGACGGGCGTGGGTTTTCCGGACACCGCCGCCGAGGCGTTCGAGAAGTACTGGCCGGCGAACCTGCACATGATCGGCAAGGACATCATCCGGTTCCACAGCGTGTACTGGCCGGCGTTCCTGATGTCGGCCGGAATCGCCCTTCCGGAGCGGGTTTTCGCGCACGGCTTCATCAACGTCAAGGGCGAGAAGATGAGCAAGTCGGTGGGCAACGTGGTGGACCCCATCGCGCTGATCGATGCCTTCGGCCTGGATCAGGTGCGCTACTTCTTCCTGCGGGAGGTGTCCTTCGGCCAGGACGGCAGCTACAGCGAGGAAGCCATCATCGGCCGCATCAACGCCGACCTGGCCAACGAACTGGGCAACCTGGCGCAGCGCTCGCTGTCGATGGTGAACAAGAACCTCGGCGGAATCGTCCCGGAGCCAGGCGAATTCACCGCTGCCGACCTGGAGCTGCTGAAGCAGGCCGACGCGCTCCTCGAGCAGGTGCGGGCGCACTACGACGTGCCGGCCATGCATCTGGCACTGGAGGCGATCTGGCTGATGCTGGGTGCCGCCAACCGCTATTTCTCGGCCGAGGAACCGTGGGTGCTGCGCAAGTCTCCCGCTGAGTCGGACCAGACCCGCTTCGGCACGGTGCTGTACACGACGCTGGAGGCGGTCCGGATCGCCGCGCTGCTGGTGCAGCCGGTGATGCCGGAGTCCGGGGGGAAGCTGCTCGATCTGCTCGGGCAGGACGCCTCGGCACGGGATTTCCGTGCCCTGGGCACCAGGCTGGCACCGGGCACGGTGCTACCGACACCCGAAGGCGTATTTCCCCGCTATCAAGCGGAGACCAAGGAGTAGCGAAAAGATATGGCGCAGGACGGCTTACACGAGCGGCTGCACGACGTCTACGAGGAAGTCACCCGCCGCAACGCCGGCGAGATCGAATTCCACCAGGCCGTCTACGAGGTTCTGACGAGTCTGGGCCCGGTCGTCGACAAGCACCCGGAGTACTCCGACACCGCCATCATCCGACGGTTGTTCGAGCCGGAACGGCAGATCATCTTCCGGGTGCCGTGGATCGACGACGCGGGTGCCGAGCAGATCAACCGGGGCTTCCGCGTCGAGTTCAACTCCGCGCTGGGCCCGTTCAAGGGTGGCCTGCGGTTCCACCCGTCGGTGTACCTGGGCATCGTGAAATTCCTTGGCTTCGAACAGATCTTCAAGAACTCGCTGACCGGTCTGCCCATCGGCGGCGGCAAGGGCGGGTCGGACTTCGACCCCAAGGGCCGCTCCAAGAACGAGGTGATGCGGTTCTGCCAGTCGTTCATGACCGAGCTGTACCGGCACATCGGTGAGTACACCGACGTCCCCGCCGGCGACATCGGCGTCGGCGGCCGCGAGATCGGCTACCTGTTCGGCCAGTACAAGCGCATCACCAACCGCTACGAGTCCGGCGTCCTGACCGGCAAGGGCCTGACGTGGGGTGGCTCGCAGGTCCGCACCGAGGCCACGGGCTACGGCACGGTGTTCTTCGTCGACGAAATCCTGCGCAGCTCCGGGCAATCGTTCGACGGCAAGCAGGTGGTGGTGTCCGGATCCGGCAACGTCGCGATCTACGCCATCGAGAAGGTGCACGCGCTCGGTGGCACCGTCATCGGCTGTTCGGATTCCGGCGGGTACATCGTGGACGAGAAGGGCGTCGACCTCGAGCTGCTGAAGGAGCTCAAGGAAGTGCGCCGCGGCCGGATCTCCGAGTACGCCGACATGCGCGGCGGCGGAGCGCGATTCGTCGAGAACGACTCGATCTGGCAGTTGCCGTGCGACATCGCGCTGCCCTGCGCCACGCAGAACGAGCTGGACGGCGACGATGCGAAGGCGCTGATCGAGTCCGGCTGTCAGGTCGTCGCCGAGGGCGCCAACATGCCGTGCACGCCGGAGGCGGTGAAGCTGTTCGCCGACGCCAAGGTCGCGTTCGCGCCCGGCAAGGCAGCCAACGCCGGCGGCGTCGCCACCAGCGCGCTGGAGATGCAGCAGAACGCGTCGCGTGACTCGTGGACGTTCGAGGAGACCGAGCAGCGGCTGGCCGAGATCATGGGCCGCATCCACGACCGCTGCCTGAGTACCGCCGACGAGTACGGCCAGCCGGGCAACTACATGGCCGGTGCCAACATCGCCGGGTTCATCCGGGTCGCCGACGCGATGTCGGCCCTCGGGGTCGTCTGACGCTTTAATGTGAGCCGTGTCACACAGTGTCACGTTTTCGGCGCCGCCGGTGTCTTGAGGGCATAACCAACCCCGAAGGAGATGCAGTGATGACCGGAAACCAGAAGCCCAACCGCGTCGTCGTCATCGGCGGCGGATACGCCGGCGCGCTGGCGGCCAATCACGTCCTCATGCGCGACGACGTGGCCGTCACCCTGGTGAACCCGCGGCCCAAGTTCGTCGAGCGCATCCGTCTGCACCAGCACGCGGCCGGAAACTACAACGCCACCGTCGGCTACGACACGCTGCTCGCTGACGATGTGCGCCTGGTGGTCGACACCGCGACCCGCATCGACGCCGCCGCCCGCACCGTCGAGCTGGCGTCTGGCGACACGCTCGACTACGACTACCTGATCTACGCGGTCGGCAGCACCGGGACGGTACCGGCGTCGGTGCCGGGCGCCGCCGAATTCGCCTATCCCCTGGCCGAATTCGAGCAGGCCGAGCGACTGGCAGCGCGACTGCAGGACGTGCCGCTGTCCGCGCCGTTGGTGGTCATCGGCGCCGGCCTGACGGGCATCGAGGCGGCTTCCGAATTCGCCGAGGCCGGCCGCAACGTCGTGTTGGTCGGCAACAAGCTCGCACCGGCGATGAGCGCCCCGGCCCGCCGCTCGGTGGCCAAGGCCCTCACCAAGCTGGGCGTGACGGTGATCGAGGGCGACGTCAGCGCCGTCAGCGCCCACCGGGTGACCCTCGCCGACGGACGCTTCATCAGCAGCGCCGTGACGGTGTGGACCGCGGGCTTCGGCACCCCGGGACTGGCCGCCGCCAGCGGACTGCGCACCGACGAAGTGGGCCGGCTGCTCACCGACGAAACCCTCACCAGCATCGACGATCCGCGCATCGTGGCCACCGGTGACGCTGCCGCGCCGTCGGGTCAGCCGCTGCGGATGAGCTGCCAGGCGTCGAGCCCGCTCACCGCGACGGCCGTGGCGACCGTGCTGAGCCGCATCGCCGGCACCGAGCCCAAGCCACTCGACCCGGTGTTCGTCGGATCGTGCGTCAGCCTGGGCCGCCACACGGCGACCATCCAGATCGCGCACAAGGACGATTCGCCGACCAACTACTACATCGGCGGGCGGGTCGCGGCGAAGCTGAAGGAAGCCATCTGCAAGGGCACGCTGTGGGGCATCCGCCGGACCGCCCGCAAGCCCAGCTCGGTATTCCTCATGACGGGCGGCAAGCGTGCCGAACAGCTCGCGGAGACCGTCAGCGCATGACCGGCTCAGCCAGTGTCGCAGGGGGTGAACACGCCGAGCGGTTCACCCACCTGCGGCCACTCCTCTTCACCATCGCCTACGAAATCCTGGGCTCGGCAACGGAATCCGACGACGTCCTGCAGGACAGCTACCTGCGGTGGGCCGAGGTCGACCTCGACACGGTGCGGGACACCAAGTCCTACCTGGCGCAGTTGGTCACCCGGCAGGCGCTGAACACCTTGCGGGCCGGCGCGCGGCGCCGCGAGGAGTACGTCGGCCCGTGGTTGCCCGAGCCGCTGCTGCTCGACGAGCGCGACGCGTCATCGGATGTCGTTCTCGCCGAATCGGTTTCGATGGCGATGCTCGTGGTTCTCGAAACGCTGACGCCCGACGAGCGGGCCGTGTTCGTCCTGCGCGAGGTCTTCGGCTTCGACTACGACGAAATCGCCGGCGCCGTCGGCAAATCCGCCGCCGCGGTCCGGCAGGTGGCGCACCGGGCGCGCGAACACGTGCAGGCCCGGCGCAAGCGGTTCACGCCCGACACCGCGAAGTCCGCAGAGGTGACAGCCCAGTTCCTGACGGCCGCGGCGACCGGCGACCTGGACGGCCTGATGACGCTGCTGGCCCCGAACGTCACGTGGACCGCGGACAGCGACGGCAAGGTCAGCGCCGCCCGCAGGCCGGTGTTCGGCCCGGACAAGGTCGCGCGGCTGCTGCTGGGGCTCATGCGTGGTGTGTCGGAATTCCCCGAGGCGCGCGCCGACCTGGCGACGTACAACAACGCCCCGGCACTGGTGCTGTACCTCGGCGAGAAGCTCGAGGGCGTCATCCTGATCGAGGTCGAAGACGGCAAGATCAGCCACTTCTACGCCATGCGCAATCCCGACAAGCTCGGTGGGGTGCTGGTCGAGCGGGAGATCCGGCGGACCGTCTGACAAGCTGTGGGGCGTGCGAGTCGAGCGGTTGGCCGACCTGGGCGACGCCCCGGGGGTCTTGAGGGCTGTCGCCGACGCCGCCGGCCGCCGCGGCCTGCCACCGCCGGCCGCGCTGCTGGGTGACTGGTTCGGCGCGACGGCCGTCATCGCACCGAGCGTCGCCATCGAACCGGTGCCTGCCACCGAAGTCTTCGACGCGCCAACAGGTTCCGGCGAAGCGATCGGCGGCGGCTGGTTCGGCTACCTGTCGTACCCGGACGGCGGTCACCGGATCCCGGCGGCCGCGGGCGGCTGGTCGGACTCGGTACTGCGGCAGGATGCCGCTGGGCACTGGTGGTACGAAAGTCTCTCCGGGGCAACGCTTCCCGACTGGCTGGCCGACCTGGAACCGGCGGCGCCCGCACCGTACGCCATCGACTGGGTTGCGCCCGACCGCGCCAGCCACCGCGCCGGCGTGCTGTCCTGCCTGGATGCGATCGCCGCAGGCGAGGTGTATCAGGCCTGCGTCTGCACCCGCTTCACCGGCCGACTGTCCGGTGCACCCATCGACTTCTTCGTCGACGCGGTGAGACGGACCGCGCCCGCCCGGGCGGCTTACGTCGCAGGCACGTGGGGCGCCGTGGCGTCCCTGTCCCCAGAGCTCTTCCTGAGCCGCCGCGGCGAGGTCGTCACCTCGAGTCCGATCAAAGGCACTCTGCCCCTTGACCGTTCGCCGTCGGAGCTGGCGTCCTCGACCAAGGACGTCGCCGAGAACATCATGATCGTCGACCTCGTCCGCAATGATCTGAGCCGCGTCGCGACGACCGGTTCGGTCCGGGTACCGCAACTGCTGACGGTCGAACCCGCACCGGGCGTCTGGCATCTCGTGTCGACCGTGGCCGCGCAGGTTCCGGTCGAGACCCCGATGGCGGCAGTGCTGGACGCCACCTTCCCGCCCGCATCGGTGACCGGGACACCGAAGTGCCGCGCCCGCGAACTGCTCGCCGAATGGGAGCCCGACGACCGCGGAATCTATTGCGGAACAGTCGGTTTGGCGTCGCCGCTGGCGGGCACCGAATTGAACGTCGCGATCCGCACTGTGGAATTCGACGCCGACGGCACCGCGGTCCTGGGCGTGGGCGGCGGCATCACCGCCGATTCCGACCCCGACCGCGAATGGGAGGAGTGCCTCCACAAGGCCGCCGCCACCGTCAGCCTCGCCCTGTCCCGCGAGGGCAACTGAACCAAGGTCAGTCGCGGGACTTGAGGACCGCGTCGTAGAGCTCGCGGCGGGAAGGCGCGCCCGGGTTGTCCGCGATCACCTGCGCGCAGGCGTCTTTGACGCGCGCGCCGTCGTCGACCAGGTCCTGAACCAGCGCGACCAGCGCGTCGATGTCCGCCACCGGCGTCGCTCCCGCCAGCACCACGGTGATCTCGCCGAGTACGCCGTCGGCGGCCCACTCGGCCAATTCCGCGAGGGTGCCCCGCCGAATCTCCTCGTGTGTCTTGGTCAGCTCACGGCACACGACCGCGCGCCGGTCCGGCCCGAGCGCCGTCACTGCCTCGGCCAAGGTCTCGGCCAGCCGGCGCGGTGACTCGAAGAACACACACGTCCGCCGCTCGGTCGCGAACCCGGCCAGCCACGCCGCCCGGCCCTTGCGCGGCGCGAAACCTTCGAAGCAGAACCGGTCCGATGCCAGCCCGGACACCGCCAGCGCCGTCGTCACCGCCGACGGGCCCGGCAGACACGACACCGGCAGCCCGGCCTCGGCGCAGGCGGCCACCAGTCGGTACCCGGGATCGCTGATCAGCGGCATGCCGGCGTCGCTGACCACCAGCACGGTCTCGCCCGCGGCGATCGATTCGACGAGCCCCGCGACCCGGGAGGCCTCGTTCTGGTCGAAGAAACTGACGACGCGCCCGACGGGACGGACATCCAGCGACGCAGCCAGCGCCCGCACCCGTCGGGTGTCCTCGGCGGCGATCACATCGGCGGTGCCGAGCGCCTCGATGAGGCGGGCCGAAGCGTCGCCGGGCTGGCCCAATGGAGTGGCCGCGAGCAGCAGTCGACCAGCGTCCGCGGGCGCACCAGATACTGATGTCACACGGGACAGCCTAAGCTCGCTGACGTGACCGCCCCCGCTCTCGACGCCTCCGACGCCGAGCGCGAGGTCCCCGTGATCAGTCCGGCGCCACTGACGCCTGCCGCCGATTTCGGCCCGACCGACCGGCTGCGCGGCTGGACCATGACCGCGGTGATCACCGCGCTGGCCGTCATCACCCGGTTCCTGAACCTGGGCTCCCCGACCGACGCCGGCACCCCGATCTTCGACGAGAAGCACTACGCGCCGCAGGCCTGGCAGGTGCTGCACAACAACGGCGTCGAGGACAACCCCGGCTACGGCTTGGTGGTACACCCGCCGGTCGCCAAACAGCTGATGGCCATCGGCGAATGGATCTTCGGCTACAACGGCGTCGGCTGGCGCTTCTCCGGCGCGGTGTGCGGCGTCATCCTGGTGCTGCTGGTGGCGCGGATCGCGCGGCGCATGACGCGCTCGACGCTGCTGGGCGGTATCGCCGGGCTGCTGATCATCGCCGACGGTGTCAGCTTCGTCTCCGCCCGCACCGCGCTGCTCGACGTCTACCAGGCCGTGTTCATCGTGGCGGCGTTCGGCGCGCTCATCGTGGACCGCGACCAGGTGCGCGCTCGGATGCACGTCGCGATGACCGAAGGCCGGATCAACGAGACGGTGTGGGGCCCCCGGCTCGGCGTCCGGTGGTGGCGGTTCGGTGCCGGCGTCCTGCTGGGGCTCGCGCTGGCGGTGAAGTGGTCGGGCCTCTATTACATGGTGTTCTTCGGCCTGCTGACCGTCGCGTTCGACGTCGCGGCCCGGCGCGCGTATCGCGTACAGCGGCCCTGGCTGGGCACACTGCGCCGCGATGTCGCCCCGGGGGTGTGGGCGCTGACGTTGATCCCGGTAGGGGTGTACCTGGCGTCGTACGCGCCGTGGTTCGCGTCGGAGACCGCGATCGACCGGCACATGGAGGGCCGGAACATCGGCGACGGGCCGTTCGCGACGCTGCGCTCGCTCTGGTACTACACGCACGACGTCTACCGCTTCCACTCCGGGCTGACCAACGCCGCGGGCAATCACCACCCCTGGGAATCCAAGCCGTGGACGTGGCCGATGTCGCTGCGTCCGGTGCTGTACGCCATCGACAACAACAATGTGCCGGGCTGCGGCGCACAGTCGTGCGTCAAGGCCGTCATGCTGGCCGGCACGCCGGCCATGTGGTTCATCGCGGTGCCGGTGCTGGCCTGGGCGGTGTGGCGGACGTTCGTCAAACGCGACTGGCGGTACGCCGCCGCGCTGACCGGCTACGCCGCGGGATACCTGCCGTGGTTCGCCGACATCGACCGGCAGATGTACTTCTTCTACGCGACGCCCATGGCGCCGTTCCTGATCATCCTGATCACGCTGATCCTCGGCGACATCCTGTATCCGAGATCGACGGAACCGGAACGACGAACACTAGGGCTGCTGGTCGTGTGCTTCTACGTGGCGCTGGTGATCACGAACTTCGCGTGGATGTACCCGATCCTGACCGGACTGCCGATCTCGCCGGCCACCTGGAACCTGGAGATCGTGCTCCCGTCCTGGCGTTGACCCTGCGTCCAGGGCGCAAGAGTGCGAGTGGCGAACGCCGCCACCGCGGAGTCAACGGAAGGCTTCCGACACATCGAACGCCTGTGCGATAAGATCGCGGGGTGTCCTTGGCGGTTCAGGGTTCGCTGTTCGACCATGCCGAACGGCGCTGGCTCGGTGACGGCGCCTGGGTCGACGTCCGCGCCGGCTGGCTGACGGGCGCCGACACGCTTTTCGACGAGCTGCTGACCGCCATTCCCTGGCGTGCCGAGCAGCGCCAGATGTACGACAAGGTGCTCGATGTGCCGCGTCTCGTCAGCTTCCACGACCTCGCGCAGGACCGGGCGCCGCATCCCGGGCTGGCGCGGCTGCGGGTCCGGCTCAACGACGCCTACGCCCACGAGCTCGGCGAGCCGTTCACCACCGTCGGCCTGTGCCTGTACCGGGACGGCAACGACAGCGTCGCCTGGCACGGCGACACCATCGGGCGCAGCAGCACCGAGGACACCATGGTCGCGGTGCTGAGCCTCGGCGCGACAAGGGTTTTCGCGCTGCGTCCCCGCACCACGGGCGCCGACGGCAGGCGCACCAGCGTCCGGCTGCCGCAGGGCCACGGCGACCTGCTCGTCATGGGCGGCTCCTGCCAGCGCACCTGGGAGCATGCGGTGCCCAAGACCGCCCGCCCCACAGGGCCGCGGATCAGTATCCAGTTCCGGCCGCGCAACGTGCGCTGACTACTGGCCCCGCACCGCGGTGACCGACTTGGTCAGCAGCTCCGTCGCCTTCTGCGTGTTGACCGGCACGACTGGCTTGTCCGGCACGACGAGCGAGTTGGCGGTCACGATCACCAGGAATCGGCCGAACCCGCCGACGTAGTTGTACAGCTGACCGGCAGCCGGCTTGCCGGCCGCCACCGTCTCGAGAATGCGGTGGGTGCCCAGCGTCTTCACCCCATCGATGGGCGGGGCGGGCACCTCTTCCACCAGGCCCCGCACCCCGGCGCCGGAGAAGGCCACCTTCTTGCAGCTGTCGCCCGGATCAGCCGGCGCGATCGGCTCGGACGTCTCCACCGCCAGGATGACGAACCGGTTGCCCTGCCCTTCCGCGGTGACGGCGGTCATGTTGCCCTTGGCACCTGGGGAGACGGCCATGCCGGACGCGAACTTCGCGCAGTCCGGTGGCTCGAATTTCAGGCCCGGCGGCAGGGTCTGCGGGGCGAACGCGCGCGGGTCGATGCCCGTCGGCGCGACGGTCTTGACCTGGTAATCCGGCCCGAAAGTGCCCTTCAGGTCAAGGATTTTGGTGATGTCGGGGTCGGCGACCACCACCTGGGAGTGGGACGTGCATGCCGCCACCAGACCGGCGGAGGCCACCGCGAGCACCGTTCTGCGCATTGTGGCGAATCTACCGGGCCAACCCGTCGGCGGCCGGGATGCCCCGCACCGACCGCACCGCCGCGTCCAACAATGTCGCCGGGAGTTCGGCGGGCAGCGGCGGCGCGACGGCACCCGGGTCGGTCACCATGGTCACCGAAACCGCCAGGGTGTCGACGTACGCGATCAGAGTCGTTGCCTGCGAATGGGTTTGCGCGCCGTTCTCGACGCTCGTGGTGATGTGCGCCGTCAGGCCCAGCGTGCGGCCGTCCGCGACCTGGGGCGCATCGGTGAGGTCGACGGCCGCGCGCGCCCGGTCTGTGCTCAACGTCCAGCTGTGGCAGTCGCCGACGAGCTCGGGCGCCGGGGCGACGGCCGGCGCCGCGGTCGCGTACACGATGCCACCGGGTCCCGATGCCGACCAGCCGCGAACGCCGGCAGCCGGTGCGGCCACCAGCGCTGCACAGTCCGGCGGGTCGGCGGCCGAGCCGGCGGACATACCCCAGAACGTCGTCGGGGCGGCGGGCGCGGGCAACGCCGCGAACTCGTAGCCCCGCAGGTCTTTGGGGAGGTGTTGGCGCATCCGGCCGATCGCGGCGGGATCGGCGGGTTTCGCGGCCAACGGGGTGGTGGGCCGCGTGGGCGGGGTCGTCGATCCGCACGCGGCGCACAGCAGAACCGCTGCCGACCACGCGAGTGCGCGCATTTGCTGTTGATAGCACGGCGAACGCGCCGACCCCGGCCGATGCCCGGCGCCACGCCGATACGACTTTTGCGGACACGGCGTTGCGCCGGAAGCTGACCCAAGCGGCTTCGTCCGCCCCGTAGTCTGCAACCGACGACAGGAGACGGAAATGTTGCCGATGAGGGTTGCCGGCGTTGCGCTGGCCGTGACTGTGACTGCGCTGGGCGCGAGTGCCTGCAACTCGGATTCGAAGCCGGCGCCGTCGTCGACATCGAGCAGCGCCGCGAGCAGCAGCGCCGCGGCGGCACCGACCTCCGCGGCACCGAGCGCGCCGGCGGTTCCGAAAAAGACCATCCGGGACTACCTGCACGAGAAGAACATCACCGAGCAGCAGCTGCACCCCGGCGATCCCGGGGCCCCGACGCTGACCATGCCGCTCCCCCAAGGCTGGGTGGACGCCGGTCCACTGACGCCGAAATGGGCCTGGAGCGCAAGCAAATTCGACGACCCGGCCATGAAGGCCGACCCGCCGACCATCATCGTGCTGATCTCGAAGTTACCTGGCGCCAATGCCGACGAGGTGCTGCAGTACGCGCCCGGCGAGCTGCAGAACCTGCACAACTGGCAGGACGCCGGCACCAACTGCGAGGCCATGCTCGCCGGGTTCAAGGCGTGTCAGGTCGGCGGCATGTACAACCAGGACGGCAAGGACCGGTTGATGGCCCAGAAGACGGCGGCCATCCCGACCAAGGACGGCGTGATCGTGCTGCAGATCAACGCCAGCGGCACCAAGGAGACCATCGCGCCGCTGATGGATGCGACGTCGTCGATCGACAAGTCGCTGAAGATCACCGTGCCCTGACGGGCCTGAAGTCAGGCGCGCGAGAAGGCCGATGCCGCGGCCACCTGCTCGGCGGTCGGCCGCACCCCGGTATACCGTTCGAACTGTTCGGCGGCCTGCAGGGCGATGACCTCGGCGCCGGTGATCACCGGCACCCCGGCCGCGCGCGCCGCCCGGACCAGCGGGGTCTCCGACGGCAGTGCGACCACGTCGAACACGGTGCGCGCCTTGGCAATAACGTCCGGATCGAAGGACAGGTCGTCGACTTCGGCGCCACCGGCCATCCCGATCGGGGTGACGTTGACGACGATGTCCGCGCCGCCTGACGCGTCGGCCGCATAGCGGTACCCGAGCCGGTCGGCCAGCCGGCCGCCGGTGTCCGGGTTGCGGGCCACGATGGTGCCCGCCTCGAATCCCTTGTCCCGGAACGCCGCCGCCACCGCGCTGGCCATGCCACCGCTACCGCGGATGAGCAGCGACGCGGCCGGATCCAGGCGGTACTCGTCGATGAGCCGGGCGATGGCCAGGTAGTCGGTGTTACAGGCCGTCAGCCGGCCCGCGTCGTTGACGATCGTGTTCACCGAATTGATCACGCGCGCCGACTCTTCCAACTCGTCGACGAGCGCGATGACGTCTTCTTTGAACGGCATGGACACCGAGCAGCCGCGGATTCCGAGCGCCCGGACGCCGCCGATCGCCGCGGCAATGTCGGTTGTGGTGAAGGCCTTGTAGACGAAGTCGAGGCCCAGTTCGTCGTAGAGGTAGTTGTGGAAACGCGTACCGATGTTGCTGGGCCGGGCCGCCAGCGAGATGCACACCGCGGTGTCCTTGTTCAGCAGCGGCCGCCGCGAGTACAGCGATTCCGTCATCAGCCGACCGCCTTGATCACTTGCTGCGCCAACCTGTGGATTTCGCGATACTGCTTGTGCGACAACGACAATTGGTCCGGTTTCGGGACGTCGAATTCGGTGACGATCATGTTGCGGTCGTCGCGCTCCCAGGTGGCGCCGTAATGCTCGAGGATCTTGCGCATCGGGAAGTTGTCGGACAGCACCCGCGCGGCGAACCGCTCGACGCCCGAGCCCCGGGCCGCGGGTACCAGCGCGTCCATCAGAAAGGTGCCGATGCCCCGGCCCTGATAGTCGTCACCGACCATGAAGGCCACCTCGGCGACCGTCGGATTCTCATGCAGCCGAACGAATCTCGCGTCGGCGACCATCGGCCCGTCCGGCCCGTCGACGCCGTCGGTCAGCACCCAGACGAAGTGGTCGACGTAGTCGACCTCGAAAAGGTAGGCCATCAGCGCCGGACTGGGCTGGTAGGCCGTCTGGAACCGGCGGTAGATGGTCTCGGTCGAAAAATGGACGGGCCCCTGACGCACCCGCGGGTTGTCGCCCGGCAGCACGGGCCGCAGGTACATCTGACTGCCGTCGCTCAGCTTCACCGGAAGCGGCGTGATGAACTCCGCGAGCCGCTGCCGCGCCGTGCGCACCAGCCGCTCGGCCATACAGGGCACGTCGAGCATGGCGGTCAGCGCGTCATGTCCGCCGATCCACCCGGCCAGTGGCTCGGTGACCAGCACCGTGGCGTTGCGCGTGCCGCCGCGCAACAGGGCGATCTCACCGACGATCAGGCCCGGGCCGATGTTGTGGACGACCAGTTCGCCGTCGGGAGCGGTGTGCGTCACCCGGACGCTGCCGGCGCTGATCAGAATGAACGACGACGCGACTTCGCCCTGCTTCATCAGCACCTTGCCCGGTTCGGCCGTCAGTGGACGCAGCAGGGGCGCCAGCCGGTCGAGGTCCTCCCGACGGCAGCTCGCGAAGAACCCCAACGAAGCCAGTTCATCCGTCGTCGCTTCCGGCACGCAGGAAACGTTACCGGCGGACGGCATGCCATGTGGGGCCGTTGAGACCCGGCACTATTGAAAACTGTTTTCGACAAGCCTCCGAGTGTCGGGTATGGTCGGCCACGTCTTAATGAAAACGATTTTCACTTGGTTGACGGAGGTTCCCATGAAGGCCGGCATTCACCCCGACTACCACCACGTCGTCTTCCAGGACGCCACCACCGGGCGCACGTTCCTGACCCGATCCACCGCCACGAGCTCGCGAACCATCGAATGGCAGACCGCCGACGGCGTCCGCACCTACCCGCTGATCGTGGTCGACGTCACCTCGGACTCACACCCGGTGTGGACCGGCAAGCGGCAAATCCTGGACACCGCGGGCCGCGTCGAGAAGTTCAACCGCAAGTACGGACGCTGACCTTGGCGCGGGAATCCCCTTGCCACGACGACACATTCACCTCTCCCCCGGGCCTGACCCGCACCACCCGGCACCGGCCGCGCCCCGGGTCCCACACCCGGGGCGCGGCCACCACCGCAACCTGGGACTGGCAGCTGCATGCCCGTTGCCGCGGGCTGCCGGCCGAGGTGTTCTACACCGGTGACGACGATCGTGGCGCCCGGCGGGTCGCCCACGAAGAGCGTGCCAAACAAATCTGTCAGCGCTGTCCGGTACTGCGCGCCTGCCTCGGCCACGCCCTGGAAGCCGATGAGCCCTACGGCATCTGGGGTGCGACGACACCGAAGGAGCGCGCCGCGATACGAAGTTCACAGGCTTTTATTAGCTGATCTATCAAAACTCTCGGTACCTTGGTGTCAACATCACGACACCGACGGGAGCACCGATGGGATTCGGACCGCCACAAGGCCGGCCGACCGTCACCGACGACGAGATCACTGCGATCATGGAACCGCCGCAACGCGTCCGAACCCTGCGAAATGTGTTGGACGCCACCGGCGATGCCCTCGAACCGTTGATCGATCTGTATCGACCGTACGTCGCCGGCCTCGACCGGCTGCCGCGCGACGGCCGTTTCCTGCTGGTCGGCAACCACACCGCGTTCGGCTTCGCCGAGATCCTGCTGATGCCGTATTACACCCGCCGCGAGCTCGGAGTGCAGGTGCGCCCGCTCGCCGAGCGCGCCCTGGCACAGGCCAAGGGCTTCGGTGGCGACCTGGTCGCGGCGTACGGCGGCGTGGTCGGCCATCCCGACACCGCGCGAGAACTGATGCGGCACAACGAGACCGTGCTGTTCTTCCCCGGCGGCGGACGTGAGATGCCCAAGTTCAAAGGCGAGGAATACCAGCTGAAATGGGACGGGCGAAGCGGTTTCGCTCGGATCGCCATCGAGAACGGCTACCCGATCGTGCCGGTCGGACTGGTCGGCAGCGACGACGTCTACGCGCCCCTCTTCGAGCGCGACAGCACGCTGGGCCGGCTGAGCCAGTCCATCGGCGAGCGGTTGGGCGGACGGTCCGACATGGCGATGCCGCTGGTGCGCGGTATCGGCCCGACGCTGATCCCCCGTCCGCAGCGCATGTACCTGGAGTTCGCCGAGCCGATCAGCACCACGGCGCCGGCCGGTACGACCGATCACGCTCGGTGGGTCGAGACGGTCAAGTCCACGACTCAGCAAGCGCTGGAACAGATCTTGTCCGACCTCCAGGAAGTCCGGGCCAGCGATCCGTACCGCAGCCTGAATCCCCTGGCCTGGTCCCGGGCCGCTCAGCCACCCGAGGCCGCCATCCGCGTGGGCTGACCACGACGGCGGTGGGGAGACCGTAACGTGGGTTGCCGTCGGGCGCAGCGCTTCATGCACCCGCATGCGGCAGAAAGGCTTCGCGAGATGGCATTCACCGACTACCAGCAGCTGTCCCTGACGCGCCGCGACAACGGCGTCCTGCTGATCACCCTCGACCGGCCGGAGAAGTACAACGCCGCCGACGAGGGCATGCATGCCGAGCTGGCCAACATCTGGAAGGACGTCGCGGCCGATCCGGACACCCGGGTGGCCGTGATCACCGGCGCGGGAAAGGCATTCAGCGCCGGCGGGGATCTGGCCATGGTCGAACGCATGGCGGGTGACTACGACCGCGTCTCGCACATGCTCGGCGAGATGAGCGACCTGGTCTACAACATGATCAACTGCGACAAACCGATCGTGTCGGCCATCAACGGCGTCGCGGTCGGCGCGGGCGCCGTCGCCGCGCTGCTGGCCGATGTGGCGATCATCGCCGAGGACGCCCGGATCGGCGATGGCCACGTCAAACTCGGTGTGGCCGCGGGCGATCACGCCGCGATCATCTGGCCGTTGCTGGCCGGGACCGCGAAGGCCAAGTACTACCTGATGACGGGTGAGATGATCGACGGCGTCGAGGCCGAGCGCATCGGCATGGTCGCCAAAGCCCTTCCCCGCGAACAGGTTCTGGACGAAGCGCTGCGGGTGGCCGACGTGCTGGCCACCGGCGCCCAGCAGGCGATCCGGCTCACCAAGCGCGCACTCAACAACTGGCTGCGCCACGCCGGCCCGATCTTCGACCAGTCCGCGGCCTACGAGATGTTGACGTTCCTCGGGCCGGACGTGGTCGAGGGATATACGGCGCTGCGCGAGAAGCGGCCGCCCCGGTTTCCGTCGGCGCAGTAGACGCGGCAACCGAAATGACCTGGCAGCAGATCGAGCCCTTCCTCGTCGCACTCGCCATCGGGCTGTTGCTCGGCCTGGAGCGCGAACGCAGCCATGCCCGCAAGCTGCCAGCCGGCTCGCGTTCGTTCGCGCTGCTGTCACTGGCCGGTGCGGTGGCGGCCGGTTTCAGTCAGTGGGCTGTCGTCGCCGGATTTCTGGCTGTCGGCGCGCTCATCGCACTGGCCTATCTCCGAACCAGTGCGGAAGATCCGGGAACGACCACCGCGACAGCCGCCCTCGTCGCGTATCTCCTTGGCGCCCTCGCCTATTCGCGTCCGGCACTCGCGGTCGGCCTCGCGGTCGTCGTCGCGGGCCTGCTCGTCTCGAAGAATCGCATCCACCGGTTCGCCCGCGACATCATGACCGAGGTCGAGCTGGAAGACGCGATCAAGTTTCTCGTCGTCGCGTTCGTGATCCTGCCGCTGCTGCCGGACCGCGGACTGGGACCGTACGGCATTCTGAATCCGGAGAAGGTCTGGCTCCTCGTCGTGCTGCTCACCGGTATCGGGTGGGTGGGCTACATCGGGGTTCGTGCGCTCGGCCCGGAACGCGGCCTGCTGATCACCGGTATCGCCGGCGGCTTCGTCTCGGCGACCGCGACGACGGCGTCCATGGCCCGGCTCAGCCGCACGACACCGAGTGTGCGCGCGCCCCTGGCCAGCGCTCTGCTGGCCAGCCTGGCCACCTTCGTCCAGCTGCTGATCGTGATCGGCGTGGTCGACTCCCACGTCCTCCAGCGCCTGTGGCCACCCGTGGCCGCCGGCGCGTTGGTGCTGGTGGTGATCGCCGGGGTCGTCTACCGCGGAGCCGGTCTCGCCGAGGACAATCCGTCACCAGAGCAGGACACCGGCGCGAAAGCCGCAAGCCGACCGTTCGCCCTGCGTCCGGCCTTGATCTTGTCCGCGGTACTCACCCTCGCCCTGCTTGTCGGGCGGTGGGGCGCGGACGTGCTCGGTGCCGGCGGCACCGTGCTCGCCGCGTTCGCCGCGGGTCTGGCCGACGCGCACGCCGGTTCCGTCGCCGCCGCCAGCCTCGCCGCCAAGGGCGATATCACCGTCGACACCGCGCTGCTCGCGATAGCGGCCGCACTCGGCTCCAACCTGATCGTGAAGACCGTGCTGGCATTCACTGCCGGCGGTCGCCGGTTCGGGCTCCGGTTTCTCGCCGGGATGACCGCACCCGCCGTGGTTTTCGGCGTTGTCCTGGCCGTGACGATGACGTAGCCCGTCACCAGCGGCTACGCCTCGGCAGTCACCGCCTCGACCAACGCGTCCGCGGCGAGCAGACCAAGGTTGTTCGAGGCCAGCGGACTGTCGCCGGTGAGCAGCCGCCGGTCCTGATGGACCTGACCGGTCATCTGGTCGTTGACGACCTTGAGACCCTGATCCTCCAGCGCCTCCCCGATGAAGAGCCGCAGCCCGCCGGGTATGTAACCCATCTCCTTGTTGGGCCCCTTGTCGAGCGCATCGGGAAAAACGCAGATGCGGTAGCCCTTGAACGGTGACTCCGTCTTGCCGATCGCGGCCGCCAGCAGGCAGGCCGGACCGTGACACAGCGTGATGACGAACCTGTCGTTCTCGAGTGCCCAATTGAGTACCTGACCGACCTCGGGGCTGAACGGGATACCGACCTCGGCGCCGTGGCCACCCGGGATGAATACCGCCAGATAGTCGGAATCGGGTCCCAGCCTGTCGACGATCACCTCACGAAGATTCAGCGGCTCCTTGAGTTTGGGCTTGAGGTCGGCGTAGGTCTGCTGCACGGCGTCGTCCTTGCCCGGCATCGCCCACAGCTCCAGCTTCGCCGGGTTTCCGGTGATGGTGGCGACGTCGACGTCGAAGCCCGCGGCCATCAGGTGATGCAGCGGCAGCAGCATCTCCACGGGGTGGTTCCCGGTGGAGAACATGGTGCCGTTGTCCATCAGCAGATAGCGCTCGTCGGTGGCGATCATCAGAATCTTCCACCGGCCGCCGGCATAGGCGCCGGCATGTTTGACGCCGCCGAAATCTGTTCTGTCCGAGGTGTATTGGCTCAACGAGTACGCCGAGGGAAAGAAGGCGTTGTCCTCGGCCGGATCGGGTGTCGGGGACTTGCTCAGTTCGGATTCGCTCACGAGACGTCCTGACCTTGGCGGGAATTGCGACGACAAGGCCAGCCTACGAACTTCCCGGCGATCACGGAACCGTCGAAATCTCGGCGAAGGAGTGCGTCAGGGGTGAAGCACGACCGGAAGTCGCGTGGGTCCGCGCAGCGAACTGTTGGTGGACCATGTCGGCGGTCCGGTGATGGCCACTCTCGAAACGCGGTTGACGAGCTCACGCAGGACGGCATGCGCTTCCATCCGCGCCAGCGGCGCGCCCAGACACAGGTGCGCCCCGAAGCCGAAACCGACATGGGTCCGTGGGTTGCGGTCCGTGCGGAAAACGTCGGGGTCATCGAATGCGAGCGGATCGCGGTTCGCGGCGCCGAACGACAGGAGGACGCGTGAACCCGTCGGAATGGTGACGTCGCCGACCCGGTAGGGCGCGCGGGTGTAGCGGTAGAGGTTCTGAATGGGACTGGTGTACCGGATATGTTCCTCTATGGCCTGCGGGATCAGGTCCGGGTTCTCCCGGATCATGTCGTACTGATCCGGGTGCAGCGCATAGGTGTGGAGCATCCCGCCCAGCAGATTGGTGGTCGTCTCGTTGCCGGCGATCAGCAGCAGGATGGCGATCTGGAACAGCGCCTCGTCCGACAACGCGCCGTCGGAGCTGTGGGCGAGCAGCCGCCCCAGCACCGTGTCCGAGCCCTTCAGCTCTCCTGCCGCCAGATGCCGTAAGAAGTACCGGCGCAACGCCATTGCGGCACGCATCGACTTCGCGGCGTCGACGAGACCGGGGACGGTCGGGGTGAAGTTGATGAGCCGGGTGCTCTCGTCGGACCATCGGCGGAACTCGGCGATGTCACGCTCGGGGACGCCGAGCAGCGCGGCGATGACCCGCAGCGGCAGCGGGACCGTCAGTCGCTGTACGGCGTCCGCACCCGGGTCGGCGATGAGATCGCCGACGAGATCCGCGGCGAGCCCATCGATGGTGGCGCGCCAACTGTCCAGCGCGCCTTTGGTGAACGCCGGCTGCACCTGCTTGCGCAGCCGGCTGTGCTGTTCGCCGTCGGTCACCACGACAAGGTCGGCGACCATCCGAATCCGCGTCACCCCCTGGCTGCTGGTGACCTGGTCGGTATCGCGCAGGGCGGCACGGACGTCGTCGAGCCGGTGCAGAATCCACGTCGACCGCTGTGGGCTGTAGTGGACGCGCCCACCCCGATGCAGGGCCGCGTACGCCTCGTGCGGATGGGC
Organism: Mycobacterium sp. SMC-16; assembly: GCF_046250085.1. Classification (NCBI taxonomy): domain Bacteria; kingdom Bacillati; phylum Actinomycetota; class Actinomycetes; order Mycobacteriales; family Mycobacteriaceae; genus Mycobacterium; species Mycobacterium sp. SMC-16. The sequence continues at coordinate 928,547 of NZ_CP176427.1, read as the reverse complement.
GGCCGTCTGCGGGTCCAGTGGGTCGTAGTCGGTGTTGATGGCGCCGGTCCAGCTGCGGTAGCCGAGGCGGCGGGCACGCACCGTGGCCGCGACGTTCAGCTGGCCGGCCGCCAGCAGCGGGGACAGCACCGAGGTGGTGCCACGTACCGCCTGTGCGATTGTCATGTCAGCGGACCTTCCTGGTTGCCACATGATCAGCGTCCGTGCCGGCCACCCGGGTGGTCAATGCGTCTCATCGAAGTTGAAAGACGCACCAGCAGCGCGGCGCCGGTGGTCGGGCGCGGGGTGATTCCGGACCAGCCCATACCTGTGAGATAGAAACCGCAGAACGTCTCAAGGTGATAGAACGGATTTTGCTTCTATCGCGAGGAGGCCCCACCACATGCCACAACATGACTGGGTGCTCGGAACCGACCGCAATGCCGAAGCGCTCGCCCGCATTCTCTCGGCCTCGTCGGAACTCGTGTCCCGCAAGGGTTTCGACGCGTTCACGGTCGAAGCGGTGGCCGCTGAACTGCACTGTTCCCCGGCCACCGTCTACCGCCGCGCCGGCGGCAAGGCCGCGATCCTCGAGCGACTCGTATCGCTGTTCGCCGAACGAATCGTCGGCTCCATCCGTGAGGCCATCACCGGCCTGGACGGCACCGAGCGCGTCGTGGCTGCCATCGTCGTCGCGCTGGACTGCATGCGGGCCGAACCGCTGGGAAAACTCATCATGGGAGATGTCCGGCCCGATCACGGCAGCGAGGCCGTGACCGCCTCACCTCTGGTTGCCAAGTTCGCCGACGAGATGATCGGGCGCCACGACCCGTTGGCGGCGCAATGGCTGATCCGCGTGACATTCGCACTGTGGTACTGGCCGCTCAAGGACAAACAGGTCGAATACGAACTGGTGAAGCGCTTCGCCGGGCCGTCGGTGACACTGGGCCTGGGCGAGTGAACTCCCGCGAGTTCCGGAAACAGAAATGGGGCCGGTGGACACCGACCCCATTTGAATCTTTGTGGAGCTAAGGGGAATCGAACCCCTGACCTTCTCGATGCGAACGAGACGCGCTACCAACTGCGCTATAGCCCCTTGTACCGGAAGCAAAGGCTACCAGTACCGGTCCGCCACATAAAAACCGAGTTACTGACCGGCCGCTCGGGGCAGGTCATAGTCGCGCGCCATCCGGGCATATTCCAGGTGCTCGAAGATCGGATCCTCGTCGTCGATGTCTAGGACGACGGCACCCGGACGGCGCAGGCGGGAGGGGACGACGTCGAACTCCTCGTCCTGGGTGTTCTCGACGCCATGCCGCGACCGCATCATCCGCTGGGCGCGCCGGCGCCGCAGCTGTTCTTCGATCCGGGTCTGACGACGCAGGTAGGCCAGATACAGCACGGCGGCCGCGCTGACCACTCCGCAGAACCACCACCACGTGCTCGATGCCAGCGTGAACGCCGCGACGCCGGTCACGAGGATGGCCACAGCCATGCCGGAGAGCATGCGGCTGCGGAAGCGGTACTTGCGCTCTGCGGCCGCGACGGCGGCCTTCGATTCGTGGCGGACGCGGCGCGCCTTGGACATCGAATCGGCCAGCTTCGGCTCGGCCTCGGATGCCGCCTCGACGCCCGAGGTGTCGTCGACGTACTCGTAGTCGTGTTCGGTGCCGTCCTCGGCTTCCGCTGCGGGCTCGGGCTCGGGCGCTACCTCGGCCTGTTCCTCGTCAGAGGCGATGGCCTCGTGCACGTCGGTGGTCGGCTCGACATCCACTTCAGGCTCGGCTTCTGGCTCGGGCTCAGCCGCCGCCATCTCGTCCGTGAGCGCTTCCTCGGGCTCGAAGTCGGCCTCGGAGATGGTCCGGATCGCCATGGTGGGCGTCGCGACGTCGTCGAAAAGTGTTGGCTGTTCCTGAGTTTCAGGCTCGGGCACGGCTTTCATGCGTCCCGAGGCACCGATCGGCAGCGCACCGGAGTCCATCTCGACGACCTCGACGTCCAGATACGCCGATTCCTCGACGACGACCTGTTCGGCCAGTACCACCGCACGCGGGGCACCGGCTTCAGGGTCGGCGACCGGGATCGAATCGGTCGTCGCGTCGCCGCGCGCGAAGTCATCTTCGAACGCGGTGAAGTCCTCGTCCTGCTTCCAGTGCGGGTCGCTGTAGTGCCCCGAGGCGGGTCCACTGCGGCGCCGCAGCCGGCTGTTGCCCTGCGTGTTGAGCACGCGGGTCGCCAACGCGACATCGCTCGTACGGCGGACGTTTTCGCGCTTGCTGATCAACATCGGCACCAACACGAAAAGCCACAACACGACGAGGGATATCCACAGTAGGGATTGGGGGATGCTTGGCATGTCGCCGGCTCCTTTCCCCATCAGATTAGGTCCGTGACCAGCGCATCCGAAGCCGACGCGCCAGGTTCAATTACACACCTGTAATTCGCTACTTACAAGCACATCAGTCACTTATGTCACATCTGCAACACAGACTCATTTGCGATTTGCGCACATTTCACGGCGCCGACGGTACGAATTGCTCAGACCCAGGTGGCTCGACCATCCCTGACCAGCGCCGATGACGCTGACTGCGTCATCTCCTCCACCGTCTTCGCAACCAGCAAATGGTCGCGCCAGGCTCCGTCGACTTCCAGGTACCGCTGCAGCAGGCCCTCTTCGCGGAAGCCCACACGCGCCAGCACCGACCGGCTCGGACCGTTCTCCGGCCGCACCGTCGCCTCGATCCGGTGCAGGCCGACCGGGCCGAAGGCATGGTCGACGCCCAGCGCCAGCGCGGCCGTCGCGATCCCTCCGCCGGTGAACCGGCTTGCCACCCAGTACCCGATCCACGCCGACCGCAGCGCTCCGTGCGTGACGTTGCCGATGGTCAGCTGCCCGCAGAACTCACCGTCCAGCTCGATGACATACGGCAACATGCGACCGCGCCGGGCCTCGCCCCGCAGCCCCGAGCACAGTGCCGGCCATGACGAAACAGCATGGCGCGCAGTCCAATCCACCTCACCGACGGGCTCCCAGGGTTCCAGGTGGGCACGGTCCGTCAGCCGCATCCGGCTCCACACCGGACCGTCGCGCAACCGCACGGGCCGCAGTCGCACCACCCCGGCCCGCACGCGGATCGGGCCAACCGACAGCGGCCAGCCCGGATGCATCGCACTCGAACGCAACAGGTTCACGAATCAGCCGCGCTGCGCAAGAAAGGCCACATCGACCGATTCGCCCGTGCGAATCTGCTCGGCCTCGGTGGGCACGATCACCAGGCAGTTCGCCTCGGCGAGGGTGGCCAGCAGGTGCGACGCGCCCGGCGCCCCACCCAGCGCCTGCACCAGATATTCGCCGGTGTCCTGATCGCGCATGAGCTGCCCGCGCAGAAATCCCTTGCGCCCCACCACCGATGAGATGGGCGACAGCGTCCGGGCCGGCACCACGCGCCGCATCGGCTGCCGCTTGCCCAGCGACATCCGGATCAACGGACGGACCATCACCTCGAAGACCACCAGCGCACTCACCGGGTTCGCGGGCAGCAGGAAAACCGGGACGCCGTCGCGGCCGAGCGTGCCGAAACCCTGCACCGATCCGGGGTGCATCGCGATCCGGGCGACCTCCATCTCCCCCAGCTCGGCGAGCACCGCGCGCACGCCCTCGGCCGCCGCGCCGCCGACAGCGCCCGCGATCACCACGACTTCCGACCGGCTCAGCTGGCCCTCGATCACATCGCGCAGGGTCTTGGGGTCGGCATCCACGATGCCGACGCGGTTCACCTCGGCGCCGGCGTCGCGCCCGGCGGCGGCCAAGGCATAGGAGTTGACGTCATAGACCTGGCCGTTGCCGGGCGTGCGGGAGATGTCGACGAGCTCGCCGCCGACGGAGATGACCGTCAGCCGCGGCCGCGGGTGGACCAGCACGCGTTCGCGGCCCACCGCCGCCAGGAGTCCGACCTGGGCCGGCCCGATGATGGTGCCGGCACGCACCGCGACGTCGCCGGGCTGCACGTCGTCCCCGGTACGACGGACGTAGGCGCCGGACCGCACCCCGCGCAGGACCCGCACGCGCGATTCGCCGCCGTCGGTCCAGCGCAGCGGCAGCACCGCGTCGGCGAGCGTGGGCATCGGCGCACCGGTCTGCACCCGGGCGGCCTGCCGCGGCTGCAGGCGAGTGGGGGTTCGTTCGCCGGCGGCGATGGTCGAGACCACGGGCAGCGTGACGTCGGCGTCGCCGCCGGAATCCGCGCCAATGACGTCGACGCTGCGCACCGCATAGCCGTCGATGGCGGCTTGATCGAACCCGGGCAACGGGCGTTCGGTGACCACCTCTTCGGCGCACATCAGGCCCTGCGCTTCGGCTATCGCCACCCGCACCGGCCGCGGTGCCACCGCCGCAGCCGCAACCCGGGCCTGCTGGTCCTCAACCGAACGCACAGCTCGCCTTTCTGCATACCTCGCACACCGTGGCTGACCACATGCTCGCGCACGTGCGGGCCAACCGTACCGCCGGTGTCAGGCGCTCAGCGCTCGGCAAGACCCAATCGCTCGACCAACCAACGCCGCAATTCCGGGCCGTAGTCGTCGCGTTCCAACGCAAAGTCAACCGCAGCTTTAAGGTAGCCGCCGGGATTTCCCAGGTCGTGTCGGGACCCGCGGTGCACCACCACATGCACGGGGTGGCCGTCCTCGATGAGGAGCGCGATGGCGTCCGTCAACTGGATCTCGCCGCCGACACCCTTCTGCACGCGCCGCAACGCGTCGAAGATGGCGCGGTCCAGGATGTACCGACCGGCCGCGGCGAACGGCGACGGGGCGTCCTCGGCCTTCGGCTTCTCCACCATGCCCTTGACGCGCAGCACATTCGGGTTGGCCGCGTCGGGCACCGTCTCGACGTCGAACACGCCGTAGGCGCTGATCTCGTCCTCGGGCACCTCGATGGCGCACAACACCGAGCCGCCACGCTTGGCGCGTACCTTCGCCATGGTCTCGAGCACGCCGGTCGGCAGCACCAGATCGTCGGGCAGCAGGACCGCGATGGCATCCTCGTCGGGCAGCAGCACCGGCTCGACGCAGCTGACGGCGTGGCCCAGGCCCAGGGGCTCGGCCTGCACGACCGACTCCACCTTGATCAATGCGGGTGCGCGCCGCACCTTCTCGAGCACCACGTGCTTGCCGCGCGCCTCGAGCGTTCCTTCGAGGATGAGGTCCTCGACGAAATGCGCAACGACGCCGTCCTTGCCCTCCGAGGTCACGATGACCAGTCGCTCGCCGCCGGCGTCGGCAGCTTCCGCAGCAACCAGCTCGATGCCGGGGGTGTCGACGACCGGCAGCAACTCCTTGGGCACGGTCTTGGTGGCAGGCAGGAAACGCGTGCCCAGACCAGCCGCCGGGACCACCGCGGTACGCGGCATCGGCACTGAAGTCTGTGTCGTCATTGTTCACACGATAACGGCAATGCCTCGATCTGCCCTACCAAGGTGCACCTTCCAGGGGTCAGCGGCAACGCCGAAGTGGCCGTTACCTGGACAGGTGTACAACACCGGGCGAGCAAATATGACACGGTGGTAACCGTGACCCCTGAGGGAAAGCGTGAGCTGCGCAGCGCCATCCTGAATCGACGGCGGGCCCTGACGCCGGAGCAGAGGCAGGCGGACGCCGAAGCGCTGGCGCGACGGGCGCCCGAATTGGTGAGCCCCGGCGTCGTGGTGTGCGCGTATGTCCCGATCGGCACCGAACCGGGTTCGCCGGCGATGCTGGACGCCCTGATCGACGCCGGTGCCCGGGTGTTGTTGCCGGTGACGCACCCCGACGCCCCGCTGAGCTGGGGCTGGTATCGCGCCGGGCATCTCACGAAGGCGTCCTTCGGACTACTCGAACCGGCGGGGCCGCATCTTGCACCCGATGCGATCCGGCAGGCCGGCGTGGTGCTGGTCCCTGCGCTCGCCGTCGACCGTGCGGGCGTGCGCCTCGGCCGCGGCGCCGGCTTCTACGACCGGTCGCTCTCGCTGGCCGCGGCGGACGCGCTGCTCGTGGCGGTGGTGTACGACGACGATCTGCTGCCGGCGCTACCTGCCGAACCGCACGACGTCGCGATGACGCATGCCCTGACCCCGCGGGCGGGCCTGGTCACGCTGGGAGTTTGAAGCTGAGGGAGACGATCAGTCCTTGCCGCAGGTACATCCCGATCCGCAGTTGCAGTTTTCACAGGTGCAGTCCGGGTTGTCACAGCCGCCCTTGGTCATGATGCGAGTCATGCGCACAATGCTATGTGTCCCGCCGCCATCCCGGACGTGATTGCCCCTGCCACCTGGCCACCGGGCCTGTCGGCCTGGGAATGCCCGGCACCGAATAGCTGTTTTGGCACTTGAGCCGGTAGAGTGCTAACAAGTTTGACGACCTCGGAGGTTTACGTGCCGACCTATTCCTACGCGTGTACCGAGTGCGACAACCGGTTCGACGCGGTGCAGGCATTCAGCGATGACGCGCTGACCGAATGCCCGAAGTGCCACGGCCGGCTGCGCAAGCTGTTCGGCTCCGTCGGCGTGGTCTTCAAGGGCAGCGGCTTCTACCGCACCGACAACCGCGATTCGAAGAGCTCCAGCACCGCGGCCGCTCCCGCAAAGAGCGAGTCGAGCTCCAGCTCGTCGGACTCGTCTTCGTCGTCCTCGTCGTCCTCGTCGAGCAGCAGCACGAAGTCGGCCGCGCCGGCCGCCGCCGCGTCCAACTGAGTTATCCACAGGCCGGAAGCGTTCCGGCCTGTGTTTCCCGCACAGAATCCCTACCGTTACGGCATGGGGGATTCGCTCGATGCGCCGTTGATCGGCCGACTGACACACAAGCTGCGGCCCGACTGGACCAGGACCACGGCCGCGCGCCGCGCCGCCGCAGGGATGTTGGTGGTCCTCGCGGCCGTCATCGAATTTCGGCCGGACCCCGCGGACGGACAGGTCGCCGTCGTCGTCGCCGCGCATGACCTGTCCCCCGGCTCAGCCTTGACGGCAGACGACGTCGTCGTCGAATCCCGTTCCGCGCCAGGCATTCCCGACGGCGCACTGCGCGAATCCAGCGCCGTCGTCGGCTCGACGCTGGCCGCCCCAGCGCGACGCGGCGAGGTCATCACCGACGTGCGGATACTCGGTTCCCGGCTCACCGTCGCCGCCGCCGGGCCCGACGCGCGCATGGTACCACTGCATCTGGCGGACGCCGCGCTCCCGGACCTGCTGCGCGCAGGCGACGTGGTCGACGTCCTGGCCGGACCGGAGAACGCCGGCACGACAGCCGATCAATCGCCGGCCGAGGTGATCGCCACCGACGCGCGGGTGGTGCTGGTGTCCGAACGGCGCAAGTCACCGACGAGCGCCGACGAACGCGTCGTACTCGTCGCCCTGCCGCGGCACAGCGCCAATGTCGTCGCGGGCGCGGCGCTGCACCGGGCCATCACCGTCACTCTGCACTGATCCGCGAAATTTGCCGCACGGCTGATTTCGATTTCGTCACCAGTACGCATCTGTTGCGATCGTCCGGCCGCCGACTCCTGCACGATGCTCAGGTCGGTCTTACCGTTCGTGGGTACAGGCCGTATCACAGGGAGGGCAGTCATGCTTAAGGGCTTCAAAGAGTTTCTCGCACAGGGGAACATCGTCGATCTGGCGGTCGCCGTCGTGATCGGCGCCGCGTTCACCACGCTGGTGAAGGCGTTCACCGACCAGGTGATCCAGCCGTTGATCTCCAGCATCGGTGCCGGCGGCGACCACTCGTACGGGGTCCTGCGGATCCACCTGCTCGGCGACAACTACATGGACCTGAACGCGGTCTTGAGCGCGACGATCAACTTCGTCCTGGTGGCCGCCGTCATCTACTTCGTGGTTGTGCTGCCGTACAGCAAGTTCCGCGCGGCCAAGGAAGACGCCATCAAGGAGGAAGTCGAACTTCTGAAGGAAATCCGCGACCTGCTCGGCAACAAGTAGCGGATACGACAAAGCCCCCGGCCTGAAGTGGTCCCCGAAAGTTGGACCCTGACGTAGGGAGCTTAAGCCGCGAGGGCCGAGCAATTGTCAATACCTGTGGATCGGGGTGTTTCAGGCGACCTCCGTTTCGGTGTGTTGATCGCCGTCTGACGGTGGTGTCGGTGGGGTGATGTCGGTGGGCCGTTCGAGCAGTTTGCCTTTGTGGAAGACCGCTCCGGCGCGGACGAGGGCGACCAGATGTGGGGCGTTGACGGCCCGCCAGCGGGCTTGGGCTGCGTCGATCAGCTTGTAGGCCATGGCCAATCCAGCGGCCCGCGATCCCGGACCCTTGGTGACCTTCGTTCTCAAACGCACTGTGGCGAAGGTGGATTCGATCGGATTCGTGGTACGCAGATGGATCCAGTGCTCGGCGGGGTAGTGGTAGAACTCCAGCAGGACATCGAGGTCGTCGACGATCTTGGCGACCACTTTCGGGTACTTCGCGCCGAAGGCAACCGCGAAGGCCTTGACCGCGACCTGAGCTTTGTCGATGTCTTCGGCGTTGTAGATGTCCTTGATGGCCGCCAGCGCGGCCGGATGCGCTGACTTCGGCAGTGCGGAAAGGACGTTGGCCTGCTTGTGGAACCAGCAGCGCTGCTCTCGGGTCTTCGGGAATACCTCCCGCACCGCCTTCCAGAACCCGAGCGCGCCATCGCCGACGGCCAGCACTGGGGCGGTCATGCCGCGGCGTTTGCAGTCGCGCAGCAGATCCGCCCACGACTCGCATGACTCCCGATAGCCGTCGGTGATCGCCACGAGCTCTTTGCGGCCGTCAGCGCGCACGCCGAGCATCACCAGCAGGCACAGCTTCTCCTGGTCCAGGCGGACCTTGAGGTGAATGCCGTCGACCCACAGGTAGACGTAGTCGCTGCCGGACAGGTCCCGGGCAGCGAACGTACGGGCTTCGTCTTGCCACTGCGCGGTCAGACGGGTGATCGTGGTGGCCGACAACCCGGCACCCGAGCCGAGGAACTGCTCGAGTGCGGGCCCGAAGTCGCTGGTCGATAGGCCGTGCAGATACAGCAGCGGCAGCACCTCACTCATCTGCGGGGACTTGCGTGCCCAGGCCGGCAGGATCGCCGAGGAGAACCGCTGCCGCTCACCAGAATCGGGGTCGACACGGCGATCGTTGACCCGCGGCGCCTTCACCTGCACGGCACCGGCCGCGGTCAGCACCTCACGCGGCTGGTGATAGCCGTTGCGGACCACCAGTCGGTGACCGTTCTCGTCGAGCTGATCAGCGAATGCGGCCACGTACGCGGCGACCTCGGCCTGCAGGGCAGCGGCCAACATCTGCCGGGCTCCGTCGCGGACGATCTCGTCCAACAACGACCGGCCGGCCTCGCCGCCGTTGGCCTCCTCGGCATCGTGAACTACGGTGAGCATGGGCGTACCTTCCCAACCAGCGCGCCAACGCCGGTCTTGATCGAATACCTGATTCCGTGATGATCATCCTCGGGAAGGTGCGCCCACTTTCAGGCCACCTCGCCGGGCCTCATCCACAGGTATTGATCATTGCTCGCTGCCCGTGCAGACGCCACCGGCGGTACAAGCTGCGCACCGCCCACCGGCTCACACCCATATGCGTCGCCGTGGCCCTATCACCCCAACCCTGATCGAACAACGCTACCGCCGCACTACGCTGCGCCTCAGTCAACGAACTACGTGGATGCAAAAAAGTACTCCCCAGAAGAAGGAACTGAATTTCTCAGTCCAACTTCCGGGGAGCACTTCACTTCGGCGGGGGCTTTGTCGTAAGTCGGCTCGAAACCGCTTGGGTCAGTTCATGTTCCAGGGTTCGCCGTAGGTGGTGACGCTATCACCGGTCTTGGCGATCAGCCGGGCGAAGGGACGCAGAAGAACACCGCCGGCGGCGCCAGTAACCGTGCCATGGGCATTCGAGACGGCAACAGCACCGGCCGGGCCGGACACGTCCACCGAGAACGTCGCGACTTCCTGGATACCCGGACCATTGCCCAGGTCAGCAGAAATCGACACACCCGGGAATAGGTTCGGCGTGATGATGCCACCGAAACCGCGGCCGATGGTGCCCGGGAAGAACGTCGCCGGCGTCACATTATTGAGCAGGATGTTCGGTGTGGTGTAACTGAAATTGATCCCCACACCCAGCGACCATGGGAAACCAATCTGATAACCCAACTCCAACGTGCCCGCGAACTCATCACAACCCGTACCAGCGCAGTTGTACTTGGCCCGGCCCGAATGGAACCACTCACGCGTCAACCGGTTGCGATCCAGAGGGAACACCCCGTTGAGGAACGTGTCCCACTGCTGCACCGTCAACGTCCGATCCTGACCATCGACCAGGCTCAGCTCATTGTCCAGACCCGCATGAGATGTTCCCGCCCCCAGGAACAACGACGACACGGCCGCCGCCGCTACCAGCACCCGGTTGAATGCCTTCATAGTCCCCACTTTCTGGGCTCGATGTCCTGCACAAAAGCTCCCGCAGACGACGGGCGGCGTCGACAAACCAACACCGTAGTCTGTCGACGCCGCCCCGAATGCGCCGCCGACGCTCAACATACGGCCTTCTGCCCGCTGGTGAGCTGTTCGAGCGCGTTTTTCCTCCAGTTGGCATCTGCCGCCCGAGGCCCGCAACTGCGTTGCGGGCCCTCCGTGCTTGAAGTCGGCCGATTTGGGGGTACCACAACACTCTTGTACCGTGGCCCGGTGCCGCTCAAGTGGTCGCACGCCAAGCACGACAGCGATCGGTATCGTCTTCGGCGGCGAAGTGGCCACCGCCGACTTGAGCGCGCTACTGGCCAGTAGTGATCCTGTTCTAATGCGGGCTGCTCGGTCGGTTCGTGTGTATTGGTGGCAGTCACCGCCGTGACGGAAGGCGATCAGTCGACGACTCGTTGTCTGTGGCCGATGCGACCTGTTCGTCCTGGCCGAGGAGCCCGGTTTGGTGTAATGCGTAGAGTGCTGCGGTACATACGAGCCCTACCGCGGTCAGCGACATCCACAGCAGGGAAGGTTGGCCGTGCTGCCGGGTGTAACCAAATACCGAGCCGGTCAACAGGTTTCCGGCGAGGATCCCGACCCCGACGATCGTGTTGTACAACCCGTAGTGCGTGGCTACCAAACGGTTACCCGCCAGCCTGACCACTGTGTCCATCTCAAACGGGAAGGTCGCGATGGTGCCGACAGCCAGCAGAGCCGCAGCCAGCAACAGGGCAACGGTCGCGGGAATCGATCCGGCCGCGCCGGCCGATGGCAGCAGCGCCAGCGGTACGAAGGCAACCGCGATAACCAGCATCCCGATCACCAAACTGCGACTTGGTCCGAACCGTGCCGATAGCCAGTCGGTAAGTCGCACCTGTCCGGCGATCGCCACCAGCCCGGACACCACAAAGATGCCTGTCACCAACGCAGTTTCGGATTTCTTGTCGGCGGTCAGCAGCGACGCCTGGAAAGGCAGCGCGAGGTACACCTGGAAGGTCAGCACGTACGAGCCGATCATTGCGCCCGAAAACAGCAGGAAGGCCTTGTTGGACATCACCGACCGCCAGTCGGCCAGCACTGGCTGCTTGTCCGGGTTCTGTTCGGCTCGGCTCGGCGGCAGCGCCGTCAGTTGGATCACTGTCAGGACGGCGAACACCGCGGCGGCGACGGCGCAGGTGATCCGGAAGTCCCAAGCCGTCAATGCCAGACCCACGATCGGTCCGAACAGGATACCTGCCTGGTAGAAGACGTTGAAGACGGCGAAGGCTTCCACCCTGCGATTCCCCGAATCCGCCGCCAGGTAGGCGCGCACCGCGGGGTTGAACAGGGCACCCGCGAAACCTGTTGCAGCTGAGGCAATCAACACCGCAGGTAGCGAGTCTACGAAGGCCAGCATCAGGAATCCGGCTGTGCGCAGAAAACAGCCGGCAACGATCAGCGGCTTGTATCCGAACCGGTCGGCCAGGGTGCCACCCACCAGGAACATGCCCTGCTGGGAGAAGTTCCGGACCCCCAGGACCAGACCCACCGTCCACGCCGCCAAACCCAATGGCCCCGCCAGGTATCCAGCGAGGTAGGGCATCAGCATGTAGAAGCCGACGTTGATGGTGAATTGATTCACCATCAGGATCTGGCTGGCCCGGTCGAAAGAACGGAACTGACGGAAAGTCCGAATCATGCCTGCCGGCCGATCGGATCGATCACCCGAGTCAGTCTGGTCCATCGATCCACCACTCGCGCGGACGGATCATCGATCACATCGGGCTCCTGCGCCGGCGGACGATCGAGCAAATCATGTTTGCGGCAGTAGTCATCGTCGTAAATGGTGCCGTGGTAGCGCATCGGACCGTCGGGAAACACGGCGGCGACACGCGTACCAGGAGCAGATGTGCGGGCTACCCACCCCGCGACCAATGCGACCGCCCCCACACTCCACCCACCGCTGGCATGGTATTTAGCGGCCAAGGTTCGTGCGGCCCAGACGGCCTCATTCGGCGCGACCCAATGGGCTTCGTCGAACGCGGGATAATCGACGTTACCCGGGTAGATGCTCGACCCGAGGCCACGCATCAGCCGCGTGCTGGCGGGCTGCCCGAATATCGTAGAACCGATGGTGTCGACCCCCACCAGCCGCAGATTCGGATTGTGTTCCCGCAGCACACGTCCCACGCCCGCCGAGTGCCCACCGGTGCCCACCGAGCACACGAGTGTGTCAACGGTGCCCAGCTGATCGATCAACTCTTCGGCGACGCCGCGGTAGGCATCGACATTATCGGGGTTCTGGTACTGATCAGGACACCACGAATCCGGTTCAACGGCAAGGATTTCAGCGACACGATCCTTGCGAGCTTGTTGCCATCCGCCGATCGGGTGCGGTTCGGTCACGATGTCGACCTGCGCGCCGTAGGCGGTCAGCATCTGAACGATGATCGGCTCCATCCCCGGATCAGTGACCAGGGTTACCGGGTGCCGGTAGATGATCCCAGCCAGCGCCAACCCCAGCCCCAGCGTTCCACTGGTTGATTCGACGATCATCGCCCCAGGCTTGAGGTCCCCACGGTCCCGGGCCTGCTCCACCATATATAGAGCGGGCCGGTCCTTCATACCGTTGGGGTTGTGCGCCTCCAGCTTGGCCCAAAATCCGGTGTCAGATGTAGCAAAAGGTTCCGACACCCACAACACCGGGGTGTTACCCACCAACGTGTTGGGGTCGTGGAACTTCGGTCCCAGGTGAGTGCAACTACGACGAGAAGACAGAGCAATACTGTTGTTCATGAAAAATTCCCTGTGTGAGGGCCGCAACGATACGGCCGAAAGGTAGTAACGGGCGCTTGAGCCGCACCGGCGATACCACGATCGCTCCAGCAGCCGAACCCGACCCTCAGCAGCGAATCACACACAAATCAGTAAGAAGGACCCGCCCGAAGCGCGGAATCCCCGGGCAGCGGCGTCGCCGAGGCGATCCACGACACTCACGCCCAGACCACAGCGCCCCGAGAGCACCAGCGCCCAGCATCACACCCACGGTGACCAACACCCGCAACGGACCATCCGTTCGGACACTCAACGCAGGTACGTCAAAAACCGAGCACCACGCCGCATGCAAGGTACTGCCTACATGCGGATGCGCCGTCATTGCGGCGACATTGATTGCCGGCGCTCCAGAGATCGTGATCGGTGCCTGATGATGCTGAGGTGCGCGGAGGTGCTGTCCACGGTCACCGATGCAGTGCGCCAGCGGCAAACTGACAGTAATGCCGACCACCAGCGCCACCAACCACAGCCGCACCCGACTGCGACAGCATCGGCGGCCCCAGATCCTCACGGCCACAAAACTACCATGGCCCCAATGCCCCTAGCGGGTATGTGATCAAATCGTCACGCAATGCCGCGACGCACCGAGCCGTTTCGGCCCACCCCCGCAAACCTTCCAGCACAGCGCTTCATGGCCGGCGCTGTCGCGGCGGGCGACACCGGACATGCATACCCCCTACGGGTGTGCGTGGCGGTGTTAAGGTAGGGCGATGGCGCTCACAGGTGACCGTGCCTGCGCCCGTGGCAGACTCGCCGCGGGCGCAGTGTGGGTGCTGCTGGCGCTCGCTGTCGCGCTGATCCCAGCGCTCCAATGCCCCCCGACTCACGATTTCGAGGGCCAGCATGTTCCGCGTGCGTCGCTGATACCCGCAGCGCAGGGGCTATCTACCGAGATTGCCGCCGCCCACACCGTCGATGTTCACCAGGAATGTCAACTGCCAGTGGCCGCCTCAGCAATCATGGCTACTGCAGGCGTTGGGCGCGGATGGGGAGTGCCGGCGGCGCTTGCGGTCGTCCTGTCAATGGCATTGCGGGCAGTGCGGTCGCCGAACACCCGCGGCCCGCCGTCACGCACTGCGATCTGGCTTCTGCATGGCGGTCGTGAGCGACTGCGGCATTTCTGCGTGATGCGGAACTGACTGACGATACCCACGGCCCTCAATCCCGGGGCCGCTGGTACCGGCAATCATCCATCACGGCCACCTCAACGGCGGCCCACACGCAAGGAATCCCTATGACTATCAAGGCTGTTCATCGTTTCGCGGTAGCGATCGCCGCACCAGCGGCCGCCTCCGCACTAGCCCTCTCCGCTCCGGCAACCACGCAAGCGGCAGGCCATGGTGCGGCACCGCCAGCCACATTCAGTGCTCCAACGCGACCCAGTCCCGGCCACCACGACAAGTGCTGGTTAATCCCACCGCACGGCAATTGCGACAGCGGCCACGGCGGTTGGGGCGGCGCGCACGGAGCCTGGGGCGGCGGCCAGGGCGGCCAGGGAGGCCATCGCTAGTGTTGCGTGTCGTTAATTCATTTACGTTTGGTTGGCCGCAAGAATTAGCGGATGTATACGGCCGCAGCATTGCAGTTGCGTGATGGTGACCGGGCTCGACTGGAGTCGTTGACACGGGCTTCGACGGTGAAGGCAGGACTGGCGACCCGGGCGCGGATCGTGCTGCTGGCCGCCGACGGTATGCCCAATACCGATATCGCCGACCGGACGGGCACCACGCGGCGCACGGTGCTCGAATGGCGTGGCCGCTACCAGGATTGCGGTATCGAAGGACTCGATGACGATCCCCGGCCGGGGCGTGCGGCGGTGATCGACGAGATCGCGGTGTTGTCGGAAACATTGGCGGACAGGGGCAAACCGCCGGCCCATCTGGGGGTCACGCACTGGTCTGCACGGTTGATGGCCACCCGGTTGGGAATTTCATTCGCCTCCGTGGCTCGCATCTGGCGCAAATGGAACATCCAGCCGCACCGGGTGGAAACCTTCAAGTTCTCCACCGACCCGGAGTTGGAGGCCAAGTTGCGTGAGGTGGTCGGGCTGTATCTGGACCCGCCCAAAGGAGCGGTGGTGGTCAGCGTCGATGAGAAATCCCAGATCCAGGCCCTGGACCGATCTCAGCCGATTCTTCCTCCACGATCTCGGGGGAACCACACTTCGGCGTCGGGGTCGAGCTGGCCGGTCAGTTCCTCGTTATCGCTGGGGACAACCCCGAACGGATCCGCAACGAGAAAGCCTTCGCAAAACTCTGTGGCGTGGCCCCACAGCCCGCCAGCAGCGGACGAACCACCGGCCGCCATCGCCTCTGCCGCAGCGGCGACCGCCAAGCCAACAGTGCCCTCTACATCGTCACTATCGTGCGACTACGCCATCACGAGCCGACCCGCGCTTACGTCGAACGACGTACCAACGAAGGACTCGGCAAAAGAGAGATCATCCGGTGCCTCAAGCGCTACATCGCCCGGGAGATCTACGCCAACCTCCCACGACCACAAGACAACTCACTGACCCGAACAGCCAACCCGCCGCGGCTTGACAAACATAGGAGCAGCGAACGCTACAACCGGACGCTGCAATGCGAATGGTCCTATCGCCGGGTTTTCGTCTCCAACGCAGACCGCGCCCGAGCCCTTGCACCTTGGGTCGAGTTCTACAACACTCAACGCCGCCACAGCGCACTCGACGGACTACCACCCATCAGCCGACCGCGACCAACCTGATGGCCGAGTACAGCTAGGGCTTATGCTTGGCGCCGGCAACGAATTCGGGGCGGCGGCGGCAGACCAGGGTCTCCTGGTCTTGTCGGCGCCGTCGCCGTGTGCAAGGAACTTCATACGGCACATCAAACTCGGAAAGGTGGGGACCATGAGGGTGGTTGGTCGGGTGCTGTTGGCGATGGCAGCGGCGGTGTCGTCGTTGTTCCTGGGCGCGGGGGCAGGGACGTCCCATGCGGGTCTGGACAATGAGCTGAGCCTGGTCGATGGTCAGGATCGGACGTTGACGGTGCAGCAGTGGGACACGTTCCTCAACGGGGTGTTCCCTCTGGATCGCAACCGGTTGACGCGTGAGTGGTTCCATTCGGGCCGGGCCAAGTACAACTGCGCTGGTACGGGTTGTGACGGGTTCGCGGGCACGTTGGAGTTGGGTTATCAGATTGGTTTCCCATGGTCGCTGGGTGTGGGGATCAATTTCAGTTACACCACACCGAACATCCTGCTCGATGATGTGACGCCGGCGACGTTCTTCCCGGGCACCATCGGCAGCGGTTTCGGTGGCATCATCACGCCGAACCTATTCCCGGGTGTGTCGATTTCTGCTGACCTGGGCAATGGTCCGGGTATCCAGGAAGTCGCGACGTTCTCGGTGGACGTGTCCGGCCCGGCCGGTGCTGTTGCCGTCTCGAATGCCCATGGCACGGTCACTGGCGCCGCCGGCGGTGTTCTTCTGCGTCCCTTCGCCCGGCTGATCGCCAAGACCGGTGATAGCGTCACCACCTACGGCGAACCCTGGAACATGAACTAGACATGTGCTAGTGACTCTCCTGGACACTGCAGATGAACTGTCGTCCGTCGCAAACTTCATATGACACATCATCAATCCGCAGAAGGTGGGGACCATGAGGGTGGTTGGTCGGGTCCTGTTGGCGGCGGCGGCCGTGTCGTCGTTGTTCCTGGGGGCGGGAACATCTCATGCGGGTCTGGACAATGAGCTGAGCCTGGTCGATGGTCAGGATCGGACGTTGACGGTGCAGCAGTGGGACACGTTCCTCAACGGGGTGTTCCCTCTGGATCGCAACCGGTTGACGCGTGAGTGGTTCCATTCGGGCCGGGCCAAGTACAACTGCGCTGGTACGGGTTGTGATGAGTTCGCGGGCACGTTGGAGTTGGGTTATCAGATTGGTTTCCCATGGTCGCTGGGTGTGGGGATCAATTTCAGTTACACCACACCGAACATCCTGCTCGATAATGTGACGCCGGCGACGTTCTTCCCGGGCACCATCGGCAGCGGTTTCGGTGGCATCATCACGCCGAACCTATTCCCGGGTGTGTCGATTTCTGCTGACCTGGGCAATGGTCCGGGTATCCAGGAAGTCGCGACGTTCTCGGTGGACGTGTCCGGCCCGGCCGGTGCTGTTGCCGTCTCGAATGCCCATGGCACGGTCACTGGCGCCGCCGGCGGTGTTCTTCTGCGTCCCTTCGCCCGGCTGATCGCCAAGACCGGTGATAGCGTCACCACCTACGGCGAACCCTGGAACATGAACTGAGCCTGTCTGATCCGCCCCGGCGTGTCTGGAGAGTTCTTCTTTTGGGAAGGATGGGTCCATGGCTGCAGGGACGTCGAGACGGCGGTATCCGGAGGAGTTGAAGGCGCGGGCGGTGCAGATGGTGGCCGATCTGCGCAGTGAACCGCCCCAGGTTTTCCGCCGCTGCTATACGGGTTGGCGCTCTCGGTCGAGGGCGCTGTAGTGGGCGTGCTCGTACTCGGTTGGGCTGACCATGCCGAGACTGGAGTGCAGCCTTCGGTTGTTGTACCACTCGACCCAGGCTGCTGTCGCGTACTCGACGTCGGCGATGGTCCTAAACGGCCCCGGGTGGAACACTGTGGTTCGGATGCATTCGGTCTTGTACAAGCCGTTGATCGTTTCCATCAGAGCGTTGTCGTAGGCATCCCCGACGCTGCCAATGGGTTGGCGAAATCCCTTCCAGTTCAAGGTGTTCGGTGAAACGGACCGACGTGTATTGGCTTCCGGCGTCGCTGTGGTGGATGAGCTCGCCGGCTGCGGTGGGATGACCTTCGTGACGGCGCTGCCACACGGCCATCCGCAACGGGACCATCACCAGATCGGTGGTCTTGGTGGTGGCCGCGTGCCAGGCCACGATCCGCTGAGCGAACACGTCGACGATGAAGGCCACGTAGACAAAACCCGCCCAGGACCGCACGTAAGTGAAGTCGGTGACCCATACCCGGTTCGGGGCAGGGTCACCGACTTCACTTAATGGGAGAGTCGGATTTCGTTCCGACACGCAGGAGGCGAACCGGCAGGGGTCACTGAGATTTCACCGATCCGGGCGCAGTCTGGCCGGTGAGCTGCCGGCAGGTGATCACTGCATGTGATGACACGGACGCGTCAGAGATCTCTTATGTAGACGGTGACCCTGCCGGTCCGCCACGAGGTACGTGATCGGCTAGTGAGATGCCGCGCCATCGAGGCGTTGGCCCGCCAGCATCAGGAGGCGATCTGGGCGTTGCACCAGACCATCAGCCGGCTGCGCTCGGTGCTGCTGGAGTTCTATCCGCAAGCACTGCAGGCATTTCCGAATCTCAAGCACCGTGCCGCGATGACCGTGCTGGCCGCGGCAACGACTTCGGCGGCAGCTGTTGACGACGCCTGAAAACTGACCCCCTGTCGACGGGTGAATTTTGACCCCCGTCATTGATAGGAGGGTGATTTCAGTGGAGCAGTGGGCGGAGATCCGCCGTTTGCATCGCACGGAGCAGGTGCCGATTAAGGAGATCGCGCGTCAGCTCGGTGTGGCCCGTAATACGGTGCGGTCGGCGTTGGCGGCCGATGCGCCGCCGCAGTACTCGCGGGCACCGCGGGGTTCGGCAGTGGATGCGTTCGAACCGCAGATCCGGGCGTTGCTCAAGGACCATCCGCGGATGCCAGCGACGGTGATCGCACAGCGGATCGGGTGGACCAGGTCGATCACGGTGCTCAAAGACCGGGTGCGGGTGATCCGCCCGGAGTACCGCGGCCTCGATCCGGCTGATCGAGTGATCTACGAGCCGGGGGCCTGTTCGCAGTGGGACCTGTGGTTCCCCGACTACCGTATCCCGTTGGGCCACAACCAGTTAGCGATCTTGCCGGTGTTGGTGATGACGTTGGCGTATTCGAGGTTCCGGGCCGGGTTGATGATCCCCTCGCGCCAGGGCGGCGACATTCTGGCCGGGATGTGGCAGCTGCTGAGCCGGATCGGCGCGGTGACCGCCAAACTGGTGTGGGACCGCGAGTCTGCGATCGGCGGCACGGGCCGGCCCACGGTGGTGGCCACGTCGTTTGTTGGGACGTTGGGCACCCGCCTGGAGCTGGCTCCACCGGCGGACCCTGAGTACAAGGGCATGGTTGAACGCAACAACAGGTTCTTTGAGACCTCGTTCCTGCCAGGCAGGGTGTTCGGTTCGCCGGCCGATTTCAACACCCAGTTCGAGGCGTGGCTGACCGAGCACGCCAACACCACTCGGGTGCGTTCGATCCGGGCCCGTCCGATCGATCTGCTGGCCGAGGACCTGGCCGGGATGACACTGCTGCCGCCGGTACCCCCGGCGACCGGCATCTGCCATCGGGTGCGCCTGGCGCGGGACTACTACGTGCGGGTCGCCGGTAACGACTACTCGGTGCATCCGGCGGTCATCGGTCGGCTTGTTGATATCACCGCCACCCTCGATCGCGTGATCGTCACCTGCGAAGGGCAGGTAGTCGCCACCCATCAGCGGTGCTGGGCCCGGCACATGACGCTCACCGACCCGCAGCACGTGGCCGCCGCCGCGCTGCTGCGCCGCCACTACCACCAACAACGCACCACCGGCGATAGCGGTCGGGTGCGCACCCACCGTGACGGGCACCTGGTGCCGATCCGTTCCCTGCCCGATTACGACGACCTGTTCGGCGTTGATTTCACCGTCCTGGGAGAACCATCATGAACGACCCAAACATGCACGGCCACAGCGAGATTGGTAAACAGATCGAGTATCTGGCCCGGGTGTTGAAAACCCCGACGATCCGGCGGATGTGGGCTGAGCTGGCTGAGCGGGCTCGCGCCGAAACGTGGAGCCACGAACAATATTTGGCCGCGGTCCTGGAGCGCCAAGTCAACGAACGCGAAGCCAACGGCACCGCATTACGTATTGCCGGTGCCCGGTTCCCGGCGACAAAAACGTTGGAAGACTTCACCTTTGACCATGTACCGTCATTGCCGCGGGATGTGATCGCACACTTGGCGACAAGCACATGGATCGCCAAGGGCGACAACGTGATTCTGCTCGGACCACCCGGGGTCGGCAAAACTCATCTGGGCATCGCTCTGGGCATCAAGGCCGCCCAGAGCAGCTACCCGGTGCTCTTTGATACCGCGACCGGCTGGGCGGCCCGGCTCACCGACGCCCACAACAGCGGCCGCCTGCCACAAGAGCTCAAACGGCTGCGCCGCTACCGACTGCTGATCATCGACGAGATCGGCTACCTGCCGTTCGATTCGGACACCGCCAACCTGTTCTTCCAACTGATCGCCAGCCGCTACGAACAGGGATCGATCCTGATCACCTCGAACATGCCGTTCGGCCGCTGGGGCGAAGTCTTCGCCGACGAGATCGTCGCCGCCGCCCTGATCGACCGACTGGTCCACCACGCCGAAGTCATCACCATCAACGGCGACTCCTACCGGACCAAAACACGCCGAGAACTGGTCAGAACCAGCAAGTAACCACAACCAAGGGGGTCAAAATTCAACCGACGCTACGGGGTCAATTTTCGACCGTCGTTGACAGCAGCCGAGAAGCTGACCCGGGCACGCGTGGTCGCACTGTTGAAGCGGTCCGGCCGGGGCAACCACCCCGCGCTGGTCGAGCAAATCCTTACCGACTTGCGCGCACCCGCACTGTGAAACGCCCTGGATTCGCCGGAGGCCCGGGCTATTGGATTTCGACCAGGTGTTGGTCGCTCCGTTGGGCATCGTAGAACGTGGTTTCGAACTCTGCCGGGGGTAGGTCACCGAGGTAGCCGTGCAGGCGGCTGGTGTTGTGCCAGTGCACCCAGCCCAGGGCGGCCAGCTCGACATCCTCGACGGTCTTCCACGGCCCCGAGCGGGCCGGTCCGTAGATCAGTTCGGCCTTGTAGTACCCGTTCACCGTCTCGGCCAACGCGTTATCGAAGCTGTCCCCAATCGTGCCGATCGAGGGCACCGCGCCGATCTCAGCGAGCCGTTCACCGTAGCGGATGGAGGTGAACTGCGACCCGGCGTCGGAGTGACATACCAAGTCCGGCAACAGTTTTCCGTGTGACCACCGCGCCATCTCGATCGCATCGAGCACCATCGTGGTCCGCATGTGCGACGCCACCCGCCACCCGACGATCATCCGACTGAACGCATCGATCAGAAAGCACACATAGGCCACCCCGGCCCAGGTGTCGTCGGTCACGTAATTCCCCAGGGGTTGCTGTCACGTAATTCCCCAGGTGTGGGCCTCGTGTTGGTCTTACCGGTCGGGGCGGGCGTTGTCTAGGTGGTGGTGCGGCCGGGTCGTTTCCGGGGTCGGTAGCTGGGTCCGTCCATGAGGACTTGGTGGCTGGTGTTGATCAGTCGGTCGAGTAGGGATTCGGCCACGACGGGGTTGGGGAACAGCGGGTACCAGTCTTTGGGGGCGCGGTTGCTGGTCAGGATGAGGGGTTTGCCAGCGATGGCCCGGTCGGAGACCAGATCGTAGAGATCGTCGGATTGGGTGGTGGTGTGCTCACGCATCGCGAAGTCATCGACGATCAGTACCAGGGGCCGGGTGTACTCGCGCATGCGCTGGCCGATGGTGCGGTCGGCGTGTCCGCCGGCAAGGTCGGCGAGCATGCGGGCGCATTTGACGAAGCGGATGTCCCCGCCGCGGCGGGCTACGTGATGTCCGAGTGCTTGTGCCACATGGGTTTTGCCGACGCCGACGGGGCCGTAGAGGATGACTGATTCGCCGGCGTCGAGCCAGCGCAGGGCGGCCAGGTCGCGCAGCATCGCGGCGGGCAGTTTCGGGTTGGCGGTGAAGTCGAAGTCTTCGAAGGTGGCCTGTTCTTCGAACTTGGCGCGGCGCAATCGCCGTGTGAGAGCGGCGGATTCGCGGCGGGCGATCTCGTCTTGACAGAGGGCTTGCAGGAATTCGAGGTGGCCGAGGCCGCCGTCGCGGGTTTGGGCGAGCCGGGCATCGAGGGTGTCGAGCATGCCGGACAGTTTCAGGGTGCGCAGCGCGGTGCGTAGCGCCGGATCACAGATAGACATGGTGGGCTTCCTTTGAAGGTTGATTATGTTGCAGCAGTGTGGAATTGGTGACGATCAGGCGATGATGCCGGTATCGGTGCCGAACTGGTCGGGGCCACGCAGAAACGCCCCCGCCGCGCCGGTGCTGGCGGGCGGTTCGTCGCCGGCGTGTTCGGTGCCGGCGGCCAGGATGCCTTTGATGGTGCGGTAGGACGGGTCACCGACGGCGATGGCGCGGGCGCACGCGGCCTCCAACCGGTCGCAGCCGTGTTTGTCGCGCAGCCCGAGCACTCCTTGCGCGGCGCGCAGATGGTGGATGGCGTTGTCGGCCATGAACGCGGCGATCACCGCGACGCAGGCCGGGCCGACCAGTTCGGCGGTGCGCCGGCACCAGGTCGGGGTTTTCATCGCGAACGCGACCTTCTCCGGCGGGTAATGGGCGAAGTCGGTCGAGCGCCCCGATGGGCGGCGCACGTGGATGGCCACCACCGCATCGGCGTGAAAGACCTGTACCACGTCGCCGGCGGTGCGGGCATGCAGGCGTTGCCCGATCAGCCGCCACGGCACCGAGTACAACGCCTTGCCGACCTTGAGGTGCGCGTCGGTGCCGACGGTGCCGATCGACCAGGTGGACAGTTCAAATACTCTGGGCGGCAACCCGATCAACGCGCTGGCTTCGATCGCTTCAAACACCCGCAACGGCGGCGCGCCCTCCAGTGCCCGACACGACCTCGCCCCGGCCACCTCGATGCTCCAGCGCTGGGCGTCGGTTTGCATCGCGGGCAGCCCGTCGAACTGGCGGCCGCGCCAGAACGAATCCCGGATGTATTGCATGGGCCGTTCGACGCGGGGTTTGTCTTTGGGTTTGAACGCCCGCGCCGGGTCGATCAGGGTGCCGTAGTGGGTGGCCAGCTCGGCATAGG
Organism: Mycobacterium sp. SMC-16; assembly: GCF_046250085.1. Classification (NCBI taxonomy): domain Bacteria; kingdom Bacillati; phylum Actinomycetota; class Actinomycetes; order Mycobacteriales; family Mycobacteriaceae; genus Mycobacterium; species Mycobacterium sp. SMC-16. Next base: position 905,338 of record NZ_CP176427.1, on the reverse strand, counting down.
CGCGGTTGATCTTCGGGTCATACAGGTCGGGTTTGTCCACCCCGGTCTTGAGGTTGTCACACACCAACCGGGCCGGGACCCCGCCGAAGAACTCGAACGCCGCGACATGGCAAGCGCACCAGGTGGTTTGGTCCATCCGGATCACCGGGCGCACGAACAGGTGCCGCGAACACGCCAACACCATCACGAACGCCCACACCGCCACCCGGCGGCCCACCGCGGGATCGAACCACATGCCCAGGCGACCGTAGTCGATCTGCGCTTCACTGCCCGGCTCGACCGGCCCGCGCGGCACGGTCACCTTCGCTCGTGCCACCTCTTCCGCGAAATGTGTTGCGATCCAACGCCGAACCGAGGACTCCGACACCGCTACCGCATGCTCGTCCCGCAACCGCTGAGCGATCGTGGCGATCGTGACATCGGCATCGAGCCAGGTCTTGATCTGGTCCCGGTGCGGTTCGATCAGCGGCCAGGTCAGCGCCCGCGCCGCAGGATCGGACAGTTCCGGGAACCACCCGCCGATCAGCTCCGACCACTGTGGCGCGGTCAGCGGCTCCGTACCCGGGCCGATACCCGCCGCGACCGCCGGAGCCAAATATTTGCGGACGGTCTTGCGGTCAATGCCCAGCGACTCCGATAACTGGACCTGCGAACGGCCCGCGTGCCAGTGGGTGAACAACTCGACCAAATCGAGCATCACGATACTTCTCCTCGCCATCAGCGCCCTTCCATCCACCATCAGATGGATGCAGAGCGAACCGGTAAACGAGGCCCACACCAGGCAGACACACCGCCCAGGGTGGGGAATTACGTGACAGCCAGGGTGGGGAATTACGTGACGGACAACCCCTCAAACCTGGGGAAATACGTGACCGCTGACACCCAGGTCGGGACGAACGTCAGATCGGTCACCCAGAGCTGATTCGGGGCGGTCGCGGTGAACTGTCGCTTGACCAGATCCGGGTGGCGCACCGCGGCCGGATCAGCCTTGGTGGTGCGCACCCGTTTACCGCGCCGCGCCCCGCAGATCCCGGCCGCCCGCATCAGCCGGGCCACCTGATCACGACCCACGTCGTGGCCGGCCCTGCGGGCCGCTTTCCACAGCTTGCGGGCCCCGTAGACCCGGTAGTTGTCCTCCCAGAGCGTCACCAGAGCCGGGCCCAACACGGCGTGGCGGCAGACCCGCTGCGACGGCGGGCGGGCTTTGGTGTCGTAATAGGTACTCGGGGCCACCGACACCCCTGCGGTGCGCAGGACCGTGCAGATGGGCTCGACCCCGAACTCTTCGCGGTTCGCGTCGATGAAGTCGACTATTTGCGGTGTTGGCGGTCGGTGAAAGTCGGCCCGGGACGCGGTGACAACCGTTGGGGCTGTTCCGTTTTCCCGGGCCGCTTCCCGAACCCGGCGTGCACCTTTCAATGCACCGGGCTCTCCACAAGACCCGGTCAGGCTGCTGTGGTGTCCTCCTCGGGGGTCGGCCAGGGCGAGGGGATGACCGCGCCGCGGTAGCGGTAGCGGGTGGTGCCGATCTTCTCCAGATCGATCAGCATCCGGTCCTCGGTGGTTGGCCACCAGCCGCCGCCGCAGTAGCGGCGGCGCAACTGTTTCCAGGTCGATTTGCGGTGTTTTCGGCGCAGCCAACGCCACACCGTCTGCCACGTGTAGTGGCTCAGGTAGGAGAAGGTCGCCGAGGACACCCCGGCCCGGAAATATCCCGCCCAGCCCTGCAGCGTCGAGTTGATCCGGCGCAGCAGGTCATCGAGCGGCTGGCTGGGTTCGACTGTTCGGCGCAGCGTCTTGATCTTCCGTTTGACCGCCAACACGGACTTCGTGGACGGATGAACGTAGACGTAGCTGCAGCTGGTGCCTCGTTTGCGGCGACGCTGGATGTGCCACCCGAGAAAGTCCAGCCCCTCGTCGATGTGGGTGATCAGGGTCTTATCCGGTGACAGACGCAACCCCATCGTCGCCAACACGGCGGCGATGTCCTCCCGTAGTGCTTCGGCCTGGGCTCTGGTGCCCCGCACCATCAGACACCAGTCATCGGCGTAGCGGACCAGCCGAAAGTTCGGCTGCCCGTGACGAAGTCGTCGAGCACGCTCCACCGAGCCGGTGGCCGGACCACCCGACAACCCGGCGATGTGTTCGTCGAGCACCGACAACGCCACATTGGCCAACAACGGCGAAAGAATCCCACCCTGCGGGGTTCCGGCGGTGCTGTCCGCCAGCAGGCCGTCCTCGGTGAAGATGCCCGCCTTGAGGAACGCCTTCACCAATCCCAGGACACGGTTGTCCCCGACGCGTCGACGCACCCGGCCCATCAGGGCCGTGTGGTCGATCTCATCGAAACAGGCCTTGATGTCTCCCTCAACAACCCAGTCGTAACACCGGGGACGTGTTGCGAGGTAACGCACTTCGGCCACCGCATCATGAGCGCGGCGCTTCGGACGGAAACCGTAGGAACACGGCAGGAAATCCGCCTCGAAGATCGGCTCCAACACCAACTTCAACGATGCCTGGACCACCCGATCGGTCACGGTGGGAATCCCCAAGCGGCGCAACGCACCACCGGTTTTGGGGATCATCCGCTCGCGCACCGGCAACGGGCGGAAACTGCGGTCCCTTACCTGCGACCGCAGTTCATCGAGGAACGCCTCGATACCCTGCCCAGCCGTGATGGACGACGCGGTGCGTCGATCGACCCCGGCCGTGGCGGCACCCTTGTTCCCGCTGACCCGATCCCACGCCACCAACATGAACGCGGGATCAGTGACGAGGTTGAACAGATCGTCGAACCGGCGATGAGGATCATCGCGTGCCCAACGGTGCAGCTTGGTCTGGATCTTCAGTACCCGTTGCCGCGCCAGCATCAGCGCCAACTCCAGCTCGTCGGTATTCACCGGCGACATAACGTCATCTCCTGATCTTCCAATTTCCGCACTGCATGTCTTGCTGGCCCCCTTCGCCCTGTGACCGCCTTTCTCGGTCTCCACGGCGGGCACGTCACCGCCCGCGACTACTACGAAGCCTCCGCCCCACCCGAATGCGGTTCCTTGACTCCGAACCCGAGTCGTCACACCCGCCCCGGCTGGCTGCCGGAAACGAAATGAACGGTCCCGCAAGGTGGTTCCCACGTTCACCAGGTCATCGATTGGTCAGGGAGGCGCCCAGCTCTACTCCGGCAGCATCGCCATGGTTACGCCGCAGGCCTTCACCGTGGCCTCCCCACCGCTGGAACTAAACGGCTTCGGAGTCAAACCCCACCCGCTCGGGTTCGTGCACTGCATACCGGCCCATATCCACCAGGTTGGAGCCGGCTTCGCGGTTACGGAGCGTCTGACACTGGTTCGCTTGCGCTGCACCTTCTGACCTTGCTCGACAAGCCCGCACCGTCTGGCAGTACCGGCACGGCTCGCCTTCTCGGGGCCGCTTGCCACCGCTCACCGTCGTTCCCGGCGATCGGCTGCCCCGATGCTTCCTCAGGCCGCTGCGACGACCCAAAGGAGACGGTCTCTCACCGCCTCTCGATATACCCAGCGCCTCGTGGCGCACAGCTCCACCCCGAAGAAACTCGCCGCTCGTTTCAGAATTTCGTTGGCGCGCTTGAGTTCTCGGTTCTCCTGCTCCAGATCTTTAATCCGTTGCGACTCAACTGAACTCACCCCGGGCGCGCGGCCGTCGTCGATATCGGCCTGGCGCACCCACGAGCGCACCGACTCCACCCCATAGCCGAGTTGGCGGGCCACCCGCGCCACCGTGCCCTGTTCGGTGCCCAACTCCTCCCGCAGCGTCCGCACCATCCGCACCGCGGCGGCTTTCTCCTCCGGGCTGTAACGCCGTGTTATGGGCTTACCTGGCGACTGTTCCTTCGGCATACCTGCATCCTCGTTTCCAAGGTCAGGAGCCTCCGGCATTGCCAGGGCGTTTCAGTGCAGTGGGGTCAGCAGTAGTGCCACGAATAGTCGTCGAAATTCGTTGACGCTCAATCGGATCAGTGTCGGGTTCGGGTACTCGGTGTCGCGTTGGATGGCGGCTTGCACGGCCAGGAATGCATGGGCGAGCAGGACCAGGATGCTCCAGCGGTGCCAGGAGGTCCAGGTCCGCACCTGGTGCTGGTCCAGGCCGAGGAGGCGGACGATCGTCGACTTCCGGACGACGGCCTGCACCACCGCCGACAGCGCGAAGCCGAGGATCAGCGCCCAGAGAATCTCCCACGTCATCGAACCGGCCAGGGCCAGTGCGTGACCGATCGCTCCCATCACAGCGCTCATATTGAGATCCTTCCGTGGTTGGAAATCAGGTTCGTCATGCGCTCCGCCAATATACCCCCTAGGGGTATATTGGCGGAGCTGTTCATCGAAACCGATGATCGGCCATCCGATGGCCAGCGTATGGGTTTACGAATCATCGATGCCGGATCGGACACGCCACCTCGGGTGGCGCTGGCCGGGCACACAATGACGGTCACTCACACCGACGTTTTGCCGGTGTGAGTGACGGAGGAGGGCGCCCTGCTGGTAGGGGTGGGTGAACGCAACGAGGTTCTGGTCGCCGTCGCCGTCGCCGGCTGCGTGTTGCCGCTCGTGGCCCAACGCGCCACGTTGGCGTTCACCCACAAGCCCGGTCGCCGGCAGCACGGACGCCTGGCACCTTTCGATTTCGCGGTGGCGGTTAGCGCCGCTCGGGACAGGACGGGCAGCCAGCGTCGCAGCACGGGCAGTCATCCATCGACATCGGCATCGACATCGACTTGGACATCATCGGCGCCATGGCGGCCATGTTGCACCACATCATCGCCGGCTTAGACCCTCCGGTGGTGTACGCCACGACCATCGGGTCAGGCCCGGTGACATCGAAATAGATTTTGCCTGTGGCCGATTGCCCCTCGGCAAGGGTGGCTGGCGAGATACCGGTGGGGGTCGCCAGCTGCCACAGGACTGGGTATTGAGTGTGCCGGGCGCCCATCGCACTGAAGTTGGGGATCACCGGTGTCACCGCGCCGGATGCAGCGCGCACCGTCACCGTCGCTTCCCACAGTCGCCCGGCCAGGGGGTATCCCGGAGCAGGGTCGGCACTCGGGCGAAGATCGGTCAGAGTCCACTCGGCAGTCGCTGCGCCGCTCGCGTCGGTTAGCTGTTGCTGTGACCCAAGCTGGTGCGGGCATTTCATGGCGGCCGCCGCAAGCGGCGACCCGATCGTCATCACCGCAATCAGCGCTACGGCCGTCATGATCAGCTGCCGGATCGCACGCACCATGGCTATTCACCTCTCCTCGAAATCTACGTGGATACTACGGACATTAGTACCAGTTGGCGTGTGCGGCGGTCGAATGCCCTCGGATGCATTCCTGCTGACGCCACATCCATGGCCTGCAGTACCGCGCGTTGAGCGAAGTTCGTGTGAACCTTCGTTGAGCCCGGTATCTTTTCGCACCGGATGGCCTTCGGTGTGGCCAGCGCTGTCGGTTCGTCCGCACTGTCTGGGGAACCCCATGGCGTTGACCGACGACGAGCGTGTGAACCGCCCCAGGTTTTCCGCCGCTGCTATACGGGTTGGCGCTCTCGGTCGAGGGCGCTGTAGTGGGCGTGCTCGTACTCGGTTGGGCTGACCATGCCGAGACTGGAGTGTGAATCACCCTGGGTTTGATGCACACCTTCTTTCGAGGGAAGGTAGTTCGCATCATGCCGAAGAAGTACGACGAGGAGTTCACGGCCCGGGCGGTGCGGTTGGTCGCCGACCATGCCGAGGAGTACGACACCCGTACGGCCTGCATCACCGCGGTGGCCAAGCGGTTGGGGGTGTCCTACGAATCGCTGCGCCGGTGGGTCAACCAGGGCGAGGTCGATACTGGGGTCCGCGACGGTGTCCCATCCGATACCGCCCGGGAGTTACGGGAGCTCAAACGTAAGAACCGTGAGCTTGAGGAAACCATCGAAATCCTCAAGGCGGCAACAAGTTTCTTCGCGCGGGAGAGCGACCCGCGACGCCGCTGATTTGCGGGTTCATTGCCGAGCATCGCGCTCGGTTCGGGGTCGTTCCGATCTGCCGCGTGCTCACTGAGCATGGCTGTCAGATCGCCCCGAGAACCTTCTACGCCTGGCTGGCTCGACCGCCGTCGGCGCGGACCTTGTGGGACACCGTCATCACCGAGGTGTTGGCCGGCTACTACGAGCGAGATGAGCACGGCCGCCGCAAGCCCGAGTCGTTGTACGGCGCGGTCAAGATGTGGGCGCACCTGCAGCGCCAGGGCATCACGGTCGCACGCTGCACCGTGGGCTTGATGCGCGCCAACGGCTGGCAGGGCGTGCGTCGGCGCAAGAAGGTCCGCACCACCATCGCCGATCCGGCCGCCGGGCGTGCCCCGGATCTGGTGGACCGCCAATTCCGAGTCCCCGCCCCCAACATGCTGCTGGTGGCTGATTTCACCTACGTGCCGCTGGCCACCGGGGTGTTCGTCTACACCGCATTCGCCATCGACGCGTACGCCGGCCGGATCGTGGGCTGGACCTGCTCGACCAGCAAGGCAGATCTGTTCGTGCGCCAGGCGATCCGGCACGCCGCTGAACTCCGCCGAAGAGAAGGTAACCCATTGCCGGGCAACACTATTCATCACTCCGATGCAGGCTCGCAGTACACATCGGTGCGGTTCGGTGAAACGCTGTCGTTGTCCGGGCTGTTGCCGTCGATCGGATCCGTCGGCGATGCCTTCGACAACGCCTTGGCTGAGACCACCATCGGCCTGTACAAGACCGAAGCTGTCCGTGATGACTCACCGTTTCGGAGAGGGCCACTGAACAGGCTCACCGACGTGGAACTGCTCACCGCCGACTGGGTGCACTGGTACAACACCGACCGGCTCATGCACCGTCTCGGACGCATCCCGCCGATCGAATACGAGACCATCTACTACGCTGCAGCGACAGCCCAATCAGAGGCTGCACACCAATAAACCGGTGTGCATCAAACCCGGGGCGGTTCAGTGCAGCCTTCGGTTGTTGTACCACTCGACCCAGGCTGCTGTCGCGTACTCGACGTCGGCGATGGTCCTAAACGGCCCCGGGTGGAACACTGTGGTTCGGATGCATTCGGTCTTGTACAAGCCGTTGATCGTTTCCATCAGAGCGTTGTCGTAGGCATCCCCGACGCTGCCAATGGGTTGGCGAAATCCATTCCAGTTCAAGGTGTTCGGTGAAACGGACCGACGTGTATTGGCTTCCGGCGTCGCTGTGGTGGATGAGCTCGCCGGCTGCGGTGGGATGACCTTCGTGACGGCGCTGCCACACGGCCATCCGCAACGGGACCATCACCAGATCGGTGGTCTTGGTGGTGGCCGCGTGCCAGGCCACGATCCGCTGAGCGAACACGTCGACGATGAAGGCCACGTAGACAAAACCCGCCCAGGACCGCACGTAAGTGAAGTCGGTGACCCATACCCGGTTCGGGGCGCTCGCATGGAAGTTGCGGTTGAGCAGATCCGGGGCGCGGCGCCCGTCGGTGTCCGGGATCGTGGTGCGTACCTTCTTTGACCGCCGTATGCCCTGCAGACCCAACGTGCACATCGCCCGGTGCACCGAAGCCCGCCGAGGCCTCTGGCAGCGCGGCACGGCGGATCAGGGCCGTCATCTTGCGCCGCCCGTAGAGCCCCTCGGGGGCCAGAACGCGCTTGCCGGCGGCGTTGGTGGTCCACGCCAGGCCACGCACAGCGTCGATGACCTGGGCGTCGGTGATGGTGCGGGCCGCTACCGTCCGGCCTGGTTGTTTCCAGGACCGGTAGGTGCGCGCGGCGATCTGAGAGCCCTGCTCACACAAGACTCGGCAGATCGACTCGACCGCGTGCCCAGCGGCGCGTTGATCGTCGATGAACGCGAAGATCACCGGTTGCGGGGGTCGGTGAAAGTCGGCCCGGGACGCGGTGACAACCGTTGGGGCTGTTCCGTTTTCCCGGGCCGCTTCCCGAACCCGGCGTGCACCTTTCAATGCACCGGGCTCTCCACAAGACCCGGTCAGGCTGCTGTGGTGTCCTCCTCGGGGGTCGGCCAGGGCGAGGGGATGACCGCGCCGCGGTAGCGGTAGCGGGTGGTGCCGATCTTCTCCAGATCGATCAGCATCCGGTCCTCGGTGGTTGGCCACCAGCCGCCGCCGCAGTAGCGGCGGCGCAACTGTTTCCAGGTCGATTTGCGGTGTTTTCGGCGCAGCCAACGCCACACCGTCTGCCACGTGTAGTGGCTCAGGTAGGAGAAGGTCGCCGAGGACACCCCGGCCCGGAAATATCCCGCCCAGCCCTGCAGCGTCGAGTTGATCCGGCGCAGCAGGTCATCGAGCGGCTGGCTGGGTTCGACTGTTCGGCGCAGCGTCTTGATCTTCCGTTTGACCGCCAACACGGACTTCGTGGACGGATGAACGTAGACGTAGCTGCAGCTGGTGCCTCGTTTGCGGCGACGCTGGATGTGCCACCCGAGAAAGTCCAGCCCCTCGTCGATGTGGGTGATCAGGGTCTTATCCGGTGACAGACGCAACCCCATCGTCGCCAACACGGCGGCGATGTCCTCCCGTAGTGCTTCGGCCTGGGCTCTGGTGCCCCGCACCATCAGACACCAGTCATCGGCGTAGCGGACCAGCCGAAAGTTCGGCTGCCCGTGACGAAGTCGTCGAGCACGCTCCACCGAGCCGGTGGCCGGACCACCCGACAACCCGGCGATGTGTTCGTCGAGCACCGACAACGCCACATTGGCCAACAACGGCGAAAGAATCCCACCCTGCGGGGTTCCGGCGGTGCTGTCCGCCAGCAGGCCGTCCTCGGTGAAGATGCCCGCCTTGAGGAACGCCTTCACCAATCCCAGGACACGGTTGTCCCCGACGCGTCGACGCACCCGGCCCATCAGGGCCGTGTGGTCGATCTCATCGAAACAGGCCTTGATGTCTCCCTCAACAACCCAGTCGTAACACCGGGGACGTGTTGCGAGGTAACGCACTTCGGCCACCGCATCATGAGCGCGGCGCTTCGGACGGAAACCGTAGGAACACGGCAGGAAATCCGCCTCGAAGATCGGCTCCAACACCAACTTCAACGATGCCTGGACCACCCGATCGGTCACGGTGGGAATCCCCAAGCGGCGCAACGCACCACCGGTTTTGGGGATCATCCGCTCGCGCACCGGCAACGGGCGGAAACTGCGGTCCCTTACCTGCGACCGCAGTTCATCGAGGAACGCCTCGATACCCTGCCCAGCCGTGATGGACGACGCGGTGCGTCGATCGACCCCGGCCGTGGCGGCACCCTTGTTCCCGCTGACCCGATCCCACGCCACCAACATGAACGCGGGATCAGTGACGAGGTTGAACAGATCGTCGAACCGGCGATGAGGATCATCGCGTGCCCAACGGTGCAGCTTGGTCTGGATCTTCAGTACCCGTTGCCGCGCCAGCATCAGCGCCAACTCCAGCTCGTCGGTATTCACCGGCGACATAACGTCATCTCCTGATCTTCCAATTTCCGCACTGCATGTCTTGCTGGCCCCCTTCGCCCTGTGACCGCCTTTCTCGGTCTCCACGGCGGGCACGTCACCGCCCGCGACTACTACGAAGCCTCCGCCCCACCCGAATGCGGTTCCTTGACTCCGAACCCGAGTCGTCACACCCGCCCCGGCTGGCTGCCGGAAACGAAATGAACGGTCCCGCAAGGTGGTTCCCACGTTCACCAGGTCATCGATTGGTCAGGGAGGCGCCCAGCTCTACTCCGGCAGCATCGCCATGGTTACGCCGCAGGCCTTCACCGTGGCCTCCCCACCGCTGGAACTAAACGGCTTCGGAGTCAAACCCCACCCGCTCGGGTTCGTGCACTGCATACCGGCCCATATCCACCAGGTTGGAGCCGGCTTCGCGGTTACGGAGCGTCTGACACTGGTTCGCTTGCGCTGCACCTTCTGACCTTGCTCGACAAGCCCGCACCGTCTGGCAGTACCGGCACGGCTCGCCTTCTCGGGGCCGCTTGCCACCGCTCACCGTCGTTCCCGGCGATCGGCTGCCCCGATGCTTCCTCAGGCCGCTGCGACGACCCAAAGGAGACGGTCTCTCACCGCCTCTCGATATACCCAGCGCCTCGTGGCGCACAGCTCCCCCGCGAAGAAAGTTGTCGCCGCTTTCAGAATCGCGACATCCTCACGTAGCCTTCGGTTTTCAGCCCTCAGCCGCTTGATTTCCTCGTTCTCCTCCGTGGTGACACCGGGTCGTTGACCATCATCGATCTGGGCCTGCACCACCCAGCGCCGCACCGATTCCTTACCCACCCCAAGCTGACGGGCCACCGCTTCCGAAGCGGCGGTCGACGACGAGTACTCCTGCTGACGCTCGGTCACCAGCCGCACCACCCGCTCACGCAAGGCAGGATCGATCTTCTTCGGCATGCTGTCATCCTTCCGGACTTCAAACAGCAGCGGCATCAAACCTGGGGCGGTGGGCTTGACCCCTGATGGTGGACACCTAACTGGTGGGACTGCTGGTCCTGCGGGAAGGATGTCCGTATGGCGGGCAAGCGTAAGAAGTACACCCCGGAGTTTCGGGAGCAGGCTGCCCGCCTGGTGATCGAGACGGGACGTCCGATCGCGCATGTGGCCGCGGAGATGAATCTGGGTGAGCAGTTGTTGGGTCGGTGGGTGCGCCAGGCCCGCGAGTCGGCCGGGGATACTGGCGGGGTGCTTGATGTTGATGAGCGCGCCGAGTTGGAGCGGCTGCGCAAGGAGAACGCTGAATTGCGTTTGGACCGTGAGTTTTTAAAAAAAGCGGCAGCCTTCTTCGCCTCCGAACAGAACCGGTAGATGCTTACCGGATCATCGAGGCGGAGAAGGCGAACTTCAGCATTGTGCGGATGTGCCGACTGCTGGTGGTATCGCGGTCGGGGTTCTACAAGTGGCGTGTGGCCGACGCTGCCGGTCCTACGCCGGCCCAGCAGCGCCGTAAGCGCCTCGACACCGCAGTTGCGGGGTTTCATGCCGACTCCGACGGGGTGAACGGCGCACCGCGCATCCTGGCCGATCTACGGGAGGATGGCTGGGTGGTCTCGTGCAAGACGGTGGCGGCATCACTGCGCCGCCAAGGTTTGTTCGGGATCAGTCCGCGCACTTTCGGTCCGCCGACCACCGTGGCGGACCCGGATGCCGAAGCGATCCCGGACTGTCGTCTGCCATGAGGATGGGACCAGTGTGACCTGATTTTTGCCAGGGTGATGGGACCACCTGGATTGCCAGTTATGGGACCACCGGCGCGTCGCGTCGGTGGTCTTTTCATTTGTTCGTTCGATCGCCGTGACGGCTCAAGGTCACGGAGGTCGGCGGGCATGGCTTTTCGGGAGGTCAGTGTGAATGAGATCAGGGAAGTGCTGCGGGTGTGGCTGGGGGTGGTGGGACTGCCGGCGCCGGGGTACCGCAGCATTGCCGCGCATTGCGGCCTGGACCGCAAGACGGTGCGCCGCTACGTCGAGGCCGCCCAGGCGGCGGGTTTGCGTCGCGACGACGACGTCAGCGCGGTCGATGATGCGTTGATCGGGATGGTTGCCGAGGCGGTGCGTCCGGTGCGCCCCGATGGCCACGGGGCGGCGTGGGAGCAGCTGGTGGGCTTCGAAGATCAGATCACCGCCTGGGTGGCCGGCACCGGTGAGCATCGGCCGTTGACGGTCACGAAGATCCACACCCTGTTGGCCCGGCAGGGGTGTGTGGTGCCGTATCGGACGTTGCACCGATTCGCCAGCCAGCGTTGCGGTTTCGGCCGCAAAGACCTCACGGTGCGGGTCGCTGATGGCGATCCCGGAGTGGAGTGCCAGGTCGACTTCGGCTACCTGGGGATGCTCACCGACGCTGCTGACGGGCGCCGCCGCAAGGTGCACGCGCTGATCTTCACCGCGGTGTACTCCCGGCACATGTTCGTGTGGTTGTCGTACTCGCAGACCCTGGCCGCGGTGATCGCCGGCTGCGAGGCGGCCTGGGAGTTCTTCGGCGGGGTGTTCGCCGTGCTGATCCCCGACAACCTCAAACCGGTGATCGCCGCCGCGGACGCGGTCAACCCGCAGTTCAGCCAGGGCTGGCTGGACTACGCCGGGCATAGCGGGTTTCTGACCGACCCCGCCAGGGTGGCCTCGCCGAAAGACAAGCCACGGGTGGAACGCGCCGTGCAGTACGTGCGGCGAAACTTCTGGGACGGAGAAACATTCACCAGTCTGCAGCAGGCGCAGGACGCCGCCACAGCGTGGTGTCGTGACACTGCGGGCACCCGCACCCACGGCACCACCTGCGCACGCCCGCTGGAGGTGTTCACCGACGAAGAGCAGCCCCGGCTGTTGGCGGTGCCGCAGGTCTATGACGTGCCGGTGTTCAAGACGGTCAAGGTCCACCGCGACTTCCACGCCGAGGTCGCCAAGGCCCTGTATTCGCTGCCCGAATGCTGGATCGGTCAGTACCTGGACGTGCGCGCCGACACCGAGCTGGTGAAGTTCTATCGCCGCGGCGTGCTGGTCAAGGTCCATCCCCGCCAACCGGCCGGTGGGCGCAGCACCGACCCCGCTGATCTGCCCGAACACAAGACCGGCTACGCGCTGCGCGATGTGACGACATTGATCGCCACCTGCGCCGCGCACGGCCCCAACGTCGGGATCTACGCCGAACGCATCCTCGATGACCGGCTGCCCTGGACGAAGATGCGTACCGTCTACCGGCTGCTGGGTCTGGTGCGCCGCTACGGCGCCGACCGGGTCGAACAGGCCTGTTCATTGTCGCTGGATCTCGATGTCGTCTCGGTGAACAAGATCGCCTCCATGCTCGAGCGTGCCACCGAGACCAGCTCCCCGGCCCTGCCGAAAGCGGTCGGTCACACCGCGACCCGCTTCGCCCGTGATCCTTCCGAATTCAACTCCACCCCAACATCATTGACCATCGTTTCCGAGGAGAACCGCTGACATGACTACCACCGCCCGTGGAGCTACCGACCCGATCGGCGCTGATCTGCTCCGACTGCTCAAAGCCCTCAAGCTCGGTGCACTGGCTGACACCCTGCCCGAACGCGCCGCCTTGGCCCGACAACACAAACTCAGCCACATCGGCTTCCTGGAAACACTGCTGGCTGACGAGGTCTCCCGACGCGAATCCCGCTCCGCGGCACTACGAGCGGCCAAAGCCGGACTCGATCCGAGCATGCGGTTTGATACCTGGACCGCCCACGGCGACCTGCGCTATGACCGCACCCTGCTCGGTGATCTCACCTCGCTACGGTTCCTCGATGCCGGCCAGTCCGCGATCGTCCTCGGGCCCGTCGGCGTTGGCAAGACGCATCTGGCAACAGCATTGGGAAACATGGCTATTCGACGCAGACACACCGTCGTGTTCGGCCGCGCCGACAAACTGTTCACCCGGCTGCGCGCCGCCCGCCTCGACCACACCGTCGACGCCGAGATCCGCCGCCTGGCCGCCGTCGACGTTCTGATCATCGACGACTTCGCGCTACGCCCCCTCGACGCCACCGAAACCAGCGACTTCTACGAAATCGTCGTCGAGCGCCACCGCGCCAAGACCACGATCATGACGTCGAACCGCGAGCCCGCCGAATGGCTGACCATGACCGCCGACACCCTGCTCGCCCAATCAGCCATCGACCGACTGACCTCCGCCGCGCACACCCTGGTCATCGAAGGACCGTCCTACCGCCAACGGACCCGCCCTCAGCTTGACCCAGACCCCGCCGACGAGCATCCTCAATAACGCGCCACGGTGGTCCCATCCCCCTGGCAATCAGGTGGTCCCATCACCCTGGCAAGCGACACGGACCTGGTCAAACGTCGTTTCGATACCGGTGTGCTCAACGCGGTGTGGACCAGCGACATCACCTATCTGCGGACTGGGGAAGGCTGGTTGTATCTGGCGGCGGTACGGGACGGGCATTCGCGGCGGGTGATCGGTTGGGCGATCGCCGATACCCTGCATACCGATGTTGTCGAGTCGGCGTTGACGATGGCGATCGCGTTGCGTGGCCCGTTGCCGGAGAAGGTGATTTTCCATGCCGATCGGGGCTGTCAGTACACCTCGGCGCAGCTGGCTCGGTTCGCCCGGGAGAACAACCTGCTGCGGTCGGTGGGCCGTACCGGGGTGTGCTGGGATAACGCTGCGACTGAATCATTATGGGCGACACTGAAAGTCGAGTTTTACGACCGGCGGTTGTGGCCGACGAAAGCTGCCGCTAGGCTCGCCGTCGGTGACTGGATCGAGCGGGTCTACAACCGCCGCCGGCGTCACAGCGCACTGGGCATGATCAGCCCCGTCGAGTTTGAAAACCGGATCAATCAGACGGCACAAGCCGCCTGACCCTGTGTCCACCAAACAGGGTCAAGCCCAGCGGTTCAGTCCCACCAGTTAGGTGTCCACCGTCAGGGGTCAACCCCAGGTGGCACGAAAGTCGGGGCGATTCAGTTCATGTTCCAGGGTTCGCCGTAGGTGGTGACGCTATCACCGGTCTTGGCGATCAGCCGGGCGAAGGGACGCAGAAGAACACCGCCGGCGGCGCCAGTGACCGTGCCATGGGCATTCGAGACGGCAACAGCACCGGCCGGGCCGGACACGTCCACCGAGAACGTCGCGACTTCCTGGATACCCGGACCATTGCCCAGGTCAGCAGAAATCGACACACCCGGGAATAGGTTCGGCGTGATGATGCCACCGAAACCGCTGCCGATGGTGCCCGGGAAGAACGTCGCCGGCGTCACATCATCGAGCAGGATGTTCGGTGTGGTGTAACTGAAATTGATCCCCACACCCAGCGACCATGGGAAACCAATCTGATAACCCAACTCCAACGTGCCCGCGAACCCATCACAACCCGTACCAGCGCAGTTGTACTTGGCCCGGCCCGAATGGAACCACTCACGCGTCAACCGGTTGCGATCCAGAGGGAACACCCCGTTGAGGAACGTGTCCCACTGCTGCACCGTCAACGTCCGATCCTGACCATCGACCAGGCTCAGCTCATTGTCCAGACCCGCATGGGACGTCCCTGCCCCCGCGCCCAGGAACGGCGACGACACCGCCGCTGCCATCGCCAACAGCACCCGACCAACCACCCTCATGCTCTCCCCAACCTAGCCGGTGGCGCTAATACGCCATCCGTGCAACGGTCGCAAGATGTCCATATGTGTCCGATGGGCGAATTCGCATGTTGCTCTTGCCAATTCCACATCATTGAACACGAAATTCATGCACGGTTCGCGAGCTGGTGGCGGTGGAGCGGGTCAGGAACGTGCGGCCGGGGGTGGCGTCCCGGAAGGCGACCGGGTGGTGGTGGCCTGGGTGAATGCCAGCTTCCATGGAACCTCCGTCAACTAAGTGAAAATTGTTTTCATTAATGGCTGCCGACGATACCCGACACCCAAGGGCTTGTCGAAAATCGTTTCCAATAGGCGGCGCCTCAATGACCTCACGTGGCATGCCGTCCGCCGGTAACGTTTCCACCGTGCCGGAAGCGGCGACGGATGAACTGGCCTCGCTGGGGTTCTTCTCCAGTTGATCCGCCCCTGAACTACCCCAGGTTTTGTTCCGATCCGTATTGGAGGATTGGAATCATGCCGAAGCAGTATCCGCCGGAGATCCGGCACAAAGCGGTCCGCTTGGTGGCGGCGGTCATGGAGGAAGACTCGGTGCTGACCGAGTACGAGGCGATCCGCCGGGTCGCGGCCAAGATGCATGTGGCCGAGGAAACCGTGCGCCGGTGGTTGCGTAAGGCTCAGGTCGACGCCGGCGAGCGTACGGGCACCACCAGCGCCGAGCATGCGGAGATCCGTCGGCTCAAGCGTGAGCTCGCCGAGGCCTGCCGGGCCAACGAGATCCTCAAAGCCGCGTCGGCGTTTTTTGCCGCAGAGCTCGACCGCCCCACGACGAAATGATCGCGTTCATCGACACCTATCGCGGCCAGTTCGGGGTTGAGCTCATCTGCCGCACCCTGGGTGCCACACTCATGGGCTGGATCACCTCGCGTGGCTATCGTGCCGCCAAATCCCGTGCAGTATCGGCACGTTCGATCAGCGACGCGCAACTGGTCGACACCATCAGGACCTTACACGAGCAGAATTTCTCGGTGTATGGGGTGAAGAAAATGCATGCTCTGCTGCGGCGGGAAGGCTACGCCGTCGGCCGTGAACAGACCCGCCGGCTGATGCGCCTGGCCGGGGTACGCGGAGTGCACCGCGGGCGGCGGGTGTTCACCACCCACGTCGATCCTGATCCGACCAAACCGAAGGACCTGGTGAAGCGCAATTTCGTTGCCACCCAACCGAATCAGCTGCGGGTGGTCGATATCACCTAATGGGAGAGTCGGATTTCGTTCCGACACGCAGGAGGCGAACCGGCAGGGGTCACTGAGATTTCACCGATCCGGGCGCAGTCTGGCCGGTGAGCTGCCGGCAGGTGATCACTGCATGTGATGACACGGACGCGTCAGAGATCTCTTATGTAGACGGTGACCCTGCCGGTCCGCCACGAGGTACGTGATCGGCTAGTGTCCTGCGCCGGGAATCCATTGATTAATTGTAGAATTGGCTGGTGGCGAGCAGGGGCAGGCCGGTAGTTGAGTTGGTGTTGACCGATGACGAGCGTGAGACGTTGCAGCGGTGGGCGCGGCGGGCGAAGTCCTCGCAGGCGTTGGCGCAGCGGTCTCGGATCGTGTTGGGTTGTGCGGCAGGTAAATCCAACAAGGAGGTGGCGGCCGAGGAGGGCGTGTGGCCACAGACGGTGGGTAAGTGGCGCCGGCGGTTCCTGGCCGATCGTCTTGACGGCCTCGATGACGATCCGCGTCCGGGTGGGCCGCGCACCATCACCGATGAGCAGATCGAGGCGGTGCTCGTGGCGACATTGGAACGCACGCCGACCGATGCCACCCATTGGTCGCGCGCGTCGATGGCCAAGGAGTCGGGACTGTCGAAGTCCACGGTGGGTCGTGTGTGGAAAGCGTTCGGACTCAAACCGCATTTGGTCGACACCTTCAAGATCAGCAACGACCCGCAGTTCGTCGACAAGGTCCGCGATGTGGTCGGGTTGTATCTGGACCCGCCGGAGAAGGCGTTGGTGCTCTGTGTGGACGAAAAGTCACAGATCCAGGCGTTGGACCGGTCAGTTCCGGTGCTGCCGATGATGCCCGGCATGCCGGAGCGCCGCACCCACGACTATGTACGTCACGGCATCACCACGCTGTTCGCCGCCTTAGACGTGGCCACCGGCGAGATCTACGGATCGATCCATCGCCGGCACCGCGCGGTGGAGTTCAAGAAGTTCCTCACCAAACTTGACCAGCAGATCCCCGCCGAGTTGGACGTCCACTTGATCTGTGACAACTACGCCACCCACAAATCACCAGCGGTCGCGAAATGGCTTGCCGCACATCCGCGTTTCCACATGCATTTCACCCCGACCTACTCATCGTGGCTCAATCAGGTCGAACGCTGGTTCGGGTTGCTGACCGACAAGAAGTTGCGCCGCGGAACACACCGCTCAATTCAGGCTCTGGAGAACGATATTCGTGACTGGATCCGAGTGTGGAATGAAAATCCACGGCCATTCAGCTGGACCAGAACCGCAGACGATATCCTCGAACGCCTCTCCCTATATCTTCAACGGATTCCCGGCGCAGGACACTAGTGAGATGCCGCGCCATCGAGCGCTGTCCATTAGGTCGCCGCACCAGCCTCGAGCTCAACGAAGGAGAACACGCGGCAACTGGAACGGAGACAACTACATGACGCTGACCTGCGGGGTCGACTGGGCCGAGGTGGTGCTTGGCCAACGGCCAGATGTGGGACGACATCGCTGCCTGGCCACACCGAGAGCAGGAAAATCCGGCCGCTGCTTGACAACTCACTCGCGTGGGATGTCTACGTCCGATTGGCTGGCGGGGCGTTCGTGGACACCGCGTTCGCCATCGACGCCTACGCCGGGCGGATCGTGGGCTGAGAATGCGCCACCGGCAACACCGACATATTGGTGCGGACCACCATCACCTGTTGACCGTCTCTCTGGATGGCTATCACGGGGTGGCCATTCGTCATTGATCTTGCCGATGTGATCGGTGGCGTGGCCCGCCGGCTTGAGCTTGGTGGTGTGCACCATCAGTGTGATGAGGAACTGATGGGTGCGCGGCACCCCGCCGAAGTCTTGGCGGGCTCGCAGGGTGCCGCGCTGTAGTGCACGGAGGCACTGATGGTGACGGTAGAGGCTGATCTGGTCTGCGTCGAGTCCCGGTTGGCAGCTGGCCAGATCAGCTGCCCGGCGTGCTCGCAGGGTGTTCTTGGCGGCTGGGGATTCGCCCGCACTCGCCGTGTCGTCGGTCTGGCCGGTGCGGTTCGGCCGCGGCGGGCGCGGTGCCGGTCGTGTCTGGTGACCCATGTGTTGTTGCCGGTCACGGTGTTGCTGCGTAGGGCTTATGCGGCACAGGTGATTTGGGAGTCTTTGTCGCTGCGCGGCCACGGGCAGGGGTATCGGCAGATCGCTGAGCAGTTGCGGGTTCCGGCGGCCACGGTCCGCGGCTGGCTACGTCGGGCCGGCGGGCGACTTGAGGCGGTTCGGGCGCGGTTCCTCATGGTGGCGGTTCGAGTCGGGATCGATGTGACGATTCCCGACGAGCGGAGCAGTCCCTGGGGTGACGTGGTGGCGGCGGTCAACGCCGCGGCGGCGGCGATCCGGCAGCGGTTCGGACCGGCCGGATTGGTGGGCGCGGTGACGCCGGCACAGGTGCTGGTCGCGGTCAGCGGCGGCCGGCTGCTCTCACCGGGCTGGTCCTGGATGCGGTAGGTCCGGTACGCAACACCAGTTGCCTCTGACGCGGCGCGGCGTGATCGGTGATCCTCGCGAAGGCACCTGCCCGGCATTGGTTTCGGGCAGGGCCTTCGACTGCGAGGAGGGCACTGCGGTGTCATTGGAGGAGCACAAGCGTCGGGAGCGGGCCCAAGCGATCGGACTGTTCCGGTATCAGCTGATCTGCCCGGCGCTGGACGAGGGGTTATCGACCCGCCAACGGGGTCGGCTGGTCCGCGAGATCGCCGAACGTCGCCATATCGACCCGTTCGGCACCCAGGTCCAGATCGCGCGAGCCACCCTGGACCGTTGGATCCGTCGCTACCGGGCCGGCGGGTTCGAAGCGTTGGTGCCCGAGCCGCGCCGGCTGGCCACCCGCACCGATGTCGGGGTGCTGGAGCTGGCCGCCTCGTTGAAGCGGGAGAATCCGTCACGCACCACCGCCCAGGTGGCCCGCATCCTGCGCACCGCGACCGGATGGGCACCCTCGGAATCGACCCTGCTGCGCCATTTCCATCGCTGCGAGCTGATGGGCCCGGCCGCCGGTGGCGCCAGGGAGGTGTTCGGCCGGTTCGAAGCCGCCGACCCCAACGAACTGTGGGTCGGCGACGCTCTGCACGGTCCGCGGGTCGGTGACCGCAAGACCTACCTGTTCGCCTTCCTCGACGACCATTCTCGGTTGGTGGTCGGTCACCGGTTCGGGTTCGCCGAGGACACCGTGCGTCTGGCGGCCGCGCTCAAACCCGCGCTGGCCGCCCGCGGCGTGCCAGCCTCGATTTATGTCGACAATGGTTCGGCGTTCGTCGATGCCTGGCTGCTGCGGGCGTGCGCGAAACTCGGTATCCGACTGGTACATTCGGCGCCCGGGCGCCCGCAGGGACGGGGCAAGATTGAACGGTTCTTCCGCACCGTGCGTGGGCAGTTCCTCGTTGAGGTCACCGACACCACCACCGAGGACCTCGCCGCCGCCGGGGTCGACCACACCGGTGCGCTGTTGGAGCTCAACCGGCTGTTCATGGCCTGGGTCGAGACCGAATACCACCGCCGCACCCATACCGAGACCGGGCAATCCCCACTGGAGCGCTGGGACACCGGCTGGGACCGCCTTGGTCACACTCCGGAGTTGCCGACGGCGGCGGATCTGACCGAGGCGTTCTTGTGGTCGGAATTTCGGGTGGTGACCAAGACCGCCACCGTCTCCCTGCATTCCAACACCTACCAGGTCGACCCCGCCCTGGCCGGGCGCCGCGTGGAGCTGGTGTTCTCCCCGTTCGACCTGCAGACCGTCGAGGTCCGCCACCGCGACCAGAGTTTCGGTGCCGCGACACCGCACACCATCAGCCGCCATGCCCACCCGAAAGCCCGACCCGAGACCGTCGAGACCCCGCCGGCAACGACGGGGATCGATTACCTGGCGTTGACCGCTGCCGCCCATCACGAGCAGCTGCGTGAGGATGAACGTATCGGCTATCACGCCCTCTACGGAACCGACTCCGACGGCGACCAGGTCGCCGCTCAGCTCTCGATCACCGACCTCGCTCCCACCGAGGACGAGTTCGAGGACGGGGTGTCGGCGTGAGTATTCAACGGTTGCAATCACATTGGGGCTTCACACGGATGCCGTTCGGGCGGGATCTGGCGCCGTCGATGCTGCACCGCCACCCCGGCCACAGCGAAGCGATCGCCCGCATCGGCTGGTGTGTGGACCAATGCGCCATCGGCGTCATCACCGGCGAAGTCGGCGCTGGCAAAACCGTCGCGATCCGCGCGGCAGCCACCTCCTTGGATCCGGCGCGGCACGTAATCATCTACCTCGCCAACCCCACCATCGGGGTGCGCGGCATGCTCACCCACATCGTGGCCACCCTCGGGCACACCCCGGCGTTTCACACCGCCCGGCTGGCTCCCCAAGCCGCAGACGCCTTGGCCGCCGAGCACGCTGAACGTGGCCGCAACCCCGTGTTAGTCGTCGATGAAGCCCACCTGCTCGACAACCATCAACTCGAAGCGATCCGGCTGCTGACCAACCACGACATGGACAGTGGTTCACCGTTCGCCGTGGTCCTGGTCGGGCAACCCACCCTGCGGCACCGACTGCGTCTGGGTGTTCTGGCCGCGTTGGATCAGCGCATCGCCGTGCGCTACACCCTGCCCGGCATGACAGCGGCCGACACCGCCGACTACATCGGGCATCACACCAAGATCGCCGGCCGCTCCGATGCGCTGTTCGCCGACGACGCGATGACCCTGATCCACAACGCCTCCCGTGGACATCCGCGTGCGGTCAACAATCTCGCCCTGCACGCGCTCACGGCCGCGTTCGCCGCCGGGCACTCCATCGTCGGGGAGAAAGCCGCCCGCATCGCCATCAGCGAAACAGCAACCGACTGAACCCGATCCGCTTCACCACGGCGACGACCACGTCACCGCGACGAGGATCCCGTCACCGAGATCACAAACGCCCCGCTCGCCACAGTCGAGCGGGGCGTTCTCATCAGTGCATCGTCATCAACACCGATGACGCCGACATCGTCATCTTCAACGACGGCCAACAATCACCCAGGCCGCAGCACTGCGGGTTGTTCGAGTGCTTCCTTCCAGTTGGTGACCACCTGCCCTTCCACGAGGCGTCCGGGGGCTGTGCGGCCCTGTTTCTGGCCGCGTTCCTTGGCCCGCTCGGCGGCGCGTTTGTCTTCGATGTTGCAGATCGCCAGCCACAGCAATTTGACGACCGAGGCATCGTTGGGGAACTGGCCGTGGTTCTTGATGATCTTGCGCATCTGGTAGTTCAGCGATTCGATTGAGTTGGTTGTGTAGATCACCCGGCGCAGCTCGGGCGGGAACGCTAAAAACGGGATGAACTGCTCCCATGCCCGTTCGAAAACCATTGTCACCGTTGGGTTCTTCTTCCCAAGATCCGAGGCGGCGAACGCGTCCAACTCGACGCGGGCAGCGTCGGCATCGGGTGCGGTGTAGATCGGCTTGAGCGCCGCGGCCACGGCCTTGCGATCGGCATAGGACACGAACCGCAGCGCGTTGCGGATCAGGTGCACCACGCAGGTCTGCACCGCGGCCTGCGACCAGGTCGCGGCGATCGCCTCCGGAAAGCCCGTGAGCCCGTCGCAGCACACGATGAGCACGTCCTTGACACCCCGATTGGCCAGGTCCGCGCACACCGACGCCCAGAACGAGGCACCTTCATTGGGCTGGACCCAGATCCCCAGAACGTTCTCGACCCCGGCCATATCCACGCCCACGGCGATGTGCGCGGCCTTGTTGCGGGTGTGGCCACCGTCTTTGACCTTCACGATCATCGCGTCGAGGTAGATCACCGGATACAGCGGCTCCAACGGCCGGCGCTGCCAGGCCAGCACCTCATCGGAGATCTCGTCGACGATCTTGGAGATCGTCTCGTGCGACACCTCGGTCCCGATCGTCGACGCGAGGTGAAATGTTGTTCAGCTGTGGTGCGGCGGGACGTTTTCCCGTAGCCAGCGATCCCGGTCACCATCCCCCGAATCTGGCTGATCGTTACATTCGTCCCGGGTAACGTCCGGCAAAACGTCGCCGAACACCTTGTTAACTAGGTCGCGCGAGGGCTGTGTATCGCTCATCACAAGCCACCACGAGTATGATCAAGATCACACCTTTGCCAAATTGAAGGGTTCAGGTGGGACGAGCCCATGACCACTCCGTTCGACCATCGAGCCCCATGGGAGCTCAGCTATCAGATGTCCAGGCTGGACAGCTGCGCGATGATGTACGCCGCCAACGGCCCCAGCGTCGCCATACCGTCGCGCACCGACGCACGCGAGCCGGCGATGTTGACCACCAGCGTGCTTCCCGAGACCCCGGCCAGGCCACGTGAGAGCCCAGCGTCCGAAATGCCCGCGGCGAGGCCCGAGGAACGCAGCGCCTCGGCGATACCCAGCAACTCCCGATCGAGCATGGTGCGGGTGGCTTCCGGCGTGACATCGCGCGGGCTGACGCCGGTGCCACCAACCGAGATGACCAGGTCGACACCACCGATCACCGCGGTGTTCAGGGCATTGCGAATCTCGATCTCATCGGCCGGGACCACGACGACGCCGTCGACGAGGAAGCCGGCCTCACCGAGCAGTTCGGTGACCAACGGGCCGCTGTGATCCTCTTCGCCGTGCGCGGTCCGGTCATCCACGACCACGACGAGTGCGCGCCCGGCCAATTCCCCTGCCTGTTCCATGCCTGTCACCGTATATCCCGCCTCTGACATCGAACTCCGCCCCGTTCCCATCACTGCTGCGCCCTACCCAGGGTCACCTGAACGGTCTGCGGTTTGCCCGCGGTGTCCAGGTAGGTCAACGTGACCTTGTCTCCGGGCGCCTTCGAGCGCACCGCCGCCACCAGCGCATCGGCGCTGCTGATCACCCGGTCGTCCACCTTGGTCACCACCACACCGCTGGGCAGGCCGGCCGACTGGGCCGCGCCGCCGTTGGTGACGTCGACGATCTTGGCGCCGTCGATGGTCTTGTCGTTGCCAACCTGCACGCCGAGCGACGCATGGCTCGCGATGCCGTTCTTGATCAGCTCGTCGGCGATGCGCTTGGCCTGGTCCACCGGAATGGCGAAGCCCAGGCCGATCGAACCGCTCTGCGACTGGCCGGAATCCCCGCCGAGCGTCGCGATCGCCGAGTTGATGCCGACCAGCTCGCCGCTCATGTTGACGAGCGCGCCACCGGAGTTGCCGGGGTTGATCGCGGCGTCGGTCTGGATGGCGTCCAGCACGGTGTTCTGGTTCTTGGCATCGCCGCCGGCGGCGACGGGGCGATTCAGCGAGCTGATGATGCCCTCGGTCACCGTGCCCTGCAGACCCAGCGGCGAACCGACGGCCACCACCTGCTGGCCCACCACCAGGTTGGACGACGATCCCAGCGCGATGGGCGTCAGGCCCGAGACGCCCTTGGCCCGCACGACTGCGATGTCACTGCTCGGATCCGTCCCGACGATCTGGAACGTCGCGGTGCTACCGGTGTTGAACGTGACCTTGGTCTGCACCGGCGGAGCCCCGGGCGGCGGGGCGTCTTTGGCACCGGCCACCACGTGGTTGTTGGTGAGGATGAGCCCGTCGGCGGACAGGATGATGCCCGAGCCCTCCTCGGAGGCCCGGCCCATGTCGGTCTCGAGTTTCACGACACTGGGCACCACCTTGGCGGCGACCTGCTCCACCGAACCGATCGGCGCATTCCCGGCGTGCTGTCCGCGCGCCGAACCGCCCAACGAGGTCGAGCTGCTCGAGTAGTCGGGCTGCGCCAGCATCACGATGCCGCCGCCGATACCCGCGGACACCAGTGCCACCGCCGCCATACCGGCGATCAGAGTCCCTGTGCGGGAACGGTTTTGCGGCCGGGGCGCGATCGAAGGCCGGCCGTTCGGCGACCCGTTGCGATAGGGGTCGTACGGCTGCGTGCCGTACTGGCCCGTCGAGTACTGGCCGGTGGTGTACGAACCGGTCTGGTGCTGCCCCGTCTGGTACTGACCGGTCGAGTAGCTGCCCGTGGGGTACTGCCCGGTGTTCTGTTGCTGGCCGGCGTAGCGCCAGTCGTACGACGACCCCTGCTGCGGCGACGCGCCGTAGCCAGGTGCGGACTGATAGGAATCAGGACGCCGACCGGACTCGGGCTGCTGCGAGTACCTCGGGTGATTCGTCATTACTGGTCGACACTCTTCCTGTATTTCCGCTTTCGTTGCCGGGACAACGAACGACATGACCCGACGGTGCCCTTTCGGGCTGAGAATCCACTGAGACACCACAGGCCGCACCCTAGACTTCCTCCCCCGTCCGGGCAGGTTCATTTTCCGTGGTCACGCCCGTTACGTCCAGCCCAGAGGGCCGGTGTGTTGCGGTCACGCCCGAGGGCCGTCCCGGCAACACGAGATGGATCGACGTGCCCGGCGGCGACCCGCCCGGCACGGTGTCCTCGATCCGCAGTGCGCCACCATGTTTGAGCACAACCTGCTTGACGATGGCCAGCCCGAGACCGGAACCGGGCATCGCCCGTGCCGTCGTCGACCGGTAGAAGCGCTCGAACACCAGCGCCCGCTCCTGCGGCGGGATACCCGGCCCCCAGTCGGACACCACGAGCTCGGCGTGCGTCGGATTGATGCGCCCGAGCCGGACCACCACCACCGAGCCGGCCGGACTCCACTTGGCGGCGTTGTCGAGCAGGTTCAGCACCGCCCGGGACAACCCGGCCCCGTCGCCGTACACCTGCCAGCCGGCGATGTCGACGTCGAAGTCAATGTCGTTGCGGCGGCGGCGAACTCGTTCCAGACTACGCTCGACGACCTCGGCCATCTCGACGGGCTCGTGGACCGTCACCGCGGCGTCGTCGCGGGTCAGGTCGACCAGGTCGCCGACGAGCGTGGACAGCTCCTCGATCTGGGCGATGACGTCGGACTGCAGACCCGCCATCTCCTCCTCGGGGAACGGCGGCGCACCGGGTGCCATGGCCGCCATCAGCAGTTCGACATTGGTCCGCAGTGACGTCAGCGGTGTGCGCAACTCATGCCCGGCATCCGACACCAACCGGGCCTGCCGGTCTCTCGACTCGGCGAGCGCCCGCAACATCATGTTGAAAGCCTCTGTCAGCCTGGCCAATTCGTCATTGCCGTACACCGGGATGGGGCGCAGATCATCGGTGCGGGCCACGCGTTCGGTGGCCTCGGTCAACCGGGCCACGGGTCTCAGCCCGGTCCGCGCGACCGTGCCACCGGCGATCGCGGCGACGGCCATGCCGATTCCACCCACGATGAGCAAAATGGTGCCCAGCCGTTTGAGCACCTGGCTGGTGGGCCAGAGATTCTTCGAGATCAGCAGCGAGTTACCCGACTGCAGATGCACCGCCAGCACGCGCTGATAGTTGGTGGTACGCAACGACATCAGCAGCTTGCCGGCGATGACGTCCTTCTCCGGCGTCCCGAGCGGCAGCGTCTGCCCCTGCTGATTCGCGGTGTAGATCGACTGGCCCGGGATGACGTACATCGCGTTGACGTCCGAGTAGGCGGTGCCCTCGATGGCCTTGCCGGGGTCGACGGCCAGGGAACCGCTCTCGATGAGCAGTTGCGCGCGGCTGTGCAACTGGTTGTCGATGTCGCCGTACAGCGCCTTGGACACCACCACGTACACCGCGACCGACATGAGGACGACGACCATCGCCACCATCGACATCGCGAGCAGCATGACGCGCCATTTCAGCGACACCGAGCTGGCGTCGTGTTGCACCGTGCCGTCCGGCGTCGTCGCCGGCATCTGCGGCACTTCCCGCATCTTCCGATCCACGGTTGCGCGAAGCTTGTCGAGCATCAGGGCGGCGTCTCACGCAGCACGTAACCCACGCCGCGCACGGTATGGATCAGGCGTGGTTCTCCCTCGGCCTCGGTCTTGCGGCGCAGGTACCCGACGTAGACCTCGAGGGCATTGCCCGACGTCGGAAAATCGAAGCCCCACACCTCTTCGAGGATCCGGCTGCGGCTGAGTACCCGGCGCGGGTTGTGGATGAGCATCTCGAGCAGCGAGAACTCGGTGCGGGTCAGGCTGATCGACCGGGACCCCCGGGTGACCTCGCGGGTCACCGGATCGAGGCTGAGGTCGGAAAACGTCAACGCCGCCGACTCGGCGCCGTCGGCGGGGCCGGTACGGCGGAGCAGGGCCCGCATCCGGGCCAGGAGCTCCTCGAGCGCGAAAGGCTTCGGCAGGTAATCGTCGGCACCGGCGTCGAGGCCGGCCACCCGCTCATCGATCGAGTCACGGGCGGTCAGCATCAGCACCGGAAGGTCGTCACCGCTGCTGCGCAGCTGACGGCAGACACCGCGCCCATCCAGCCGGGGCATCATGTCGTCGAGCACGACAGCGTCGGGCCGGTCGCTGGAGATGCGCTCCAGCGCCTCGACACCGTCTTGAGCCAGTTCGACCGAGTACCCGTTGAA
This sequence comes from Mycobacterium sp. SMC-16, assembly GCF_046250085.1. Lineage (NCBI taxonomy): Bacteria > Bacillati > Actinomycetota > Actinomycetes > Mycobacteriales > Mycobacteriaceae > Mycobacterium > Mycobacterium sp. SMC-16. The sequence continues at coordinate 878,561 of NZ_CP176427.1, read as the reverse complement.
AGTCAGTGACCGACGCAGTGATTCGCGTACAGCGCGGTCATCGTCGACTACAAGGATTCGCACAGGCACAGTCTCACCCCACCATCTGAGAGCGGACTGAGAAGACGCGCCACGCGGGCGCGAGAAAAACCGTCAGTCGGTTCAGGCGCGACGGTCGAGGTCGACGAGACCCAGACGCGCGGCCTTGAGCAGGCGACGCGGCACCTTGTGTGCCTGACCGGCGACGTTCACGCTGACCAGGCCGGTGGCCTCGGCCTTCCACTGCGCGCGACGGCTACGGGTGTTCGAGCGCGACATCCTGCGCTTGGGCACAGCCATGATGTGCACCTCTCTAACTAAACGGAATTGCTTTGCGGTCAGCCGCGCGACGTACGAAGGCCGGCAGAAACTACCTTGCTCCTCGCGTGCGCAGCGATTGCACCTCAGGATAGCCGCCGACCTGCGTAGGCTCCAAAACGTCGCCCCAACCGGGCAACACGCAACCCCCAGCCCCCTTGACTCGGTACCGCTAGTACCGACTAACCTCCCTACCGGTTGGTTGAACGACGGGAGTGTGTGTGACATCACCAGCAGTCCGGATCGGTAACTGCTCAGGGTTCTATGGCGACCGGCTGGCGGCGATGCACGAGATGCTCGCCGGGGGTGAGCTGGACTACCTGACCGGCGACTACCTCGCCGAGCTGACCATGCTGATCCTCGCGCGGGACCGGGCCAAGAACCCCGACCTCGGGTACGCCAAGACCTTCCTGCGCCAACTGGAGCAGTCCCTCGGCCTCGCCCTGGACAAGGGCGTGAAGATCGTGGCCAACGCCGGCGGCCTCAATCCGGCGGGCCTGGCAGCAGCGGTACGCGCCCTGGCCGACAAGCTCGGGCTGTCGGTCAACGTGGCACACGTCGAGGGCGACGATCTCGTGGCGCGCGCTGACGAGCTCGGCTTCGGCACCCCGCTGTCGGCCAACGCCTACCTCGGCGCCTGGGGCATCGTGGACTGCCTGAAGTCCGGCGCCGACGTCGTCGTCACCGGCCGGGTCACCGACGCCTCGGTGATCGTCGGACCGGCCGCCGCCCACTTCGGCTGGGCCCGAACCGACTACGACGCACTCGCCGGCGCCATCGCCGCCGGCCACGTCATCGAATGCGGCATGCAGGCCACCGGTGGCAACTTCAGCTTCTTCACCGAGATTCCCGACCTCATCCGCCCCGGTTTCCCGCTGGCGGAGATCTCCGCCGACGGGTCGTCGGTGATCACCAAGCACCCCGGCACCGGCGGACGCGTCAGCGTCGACACCGTCACCGCGCAGCTGCTGTATGAGATCACCGGCGCGCGTTACGCCAACCCCGACGCGACCCTGCGGGTCGACTCGCTGGAGCTGACGTCCGACGGCGCGGACCGGGTCCGCATCTCCGGCGTCCGCGGCGAGGCGCCGCCGCCCACGTTGAAGGTGTCCCTCAACAGCATCGGCGGCTTCCGCAATGCCGCGTCGTTCATCCTCACCGGCCTCGACATCGAGGCGAAGGCCGATCTGCTGCAGCGCCAGCTGGAGGCCGGCATCACGCAGCGCCCGGCCGAGTTGCAGTGGACGCTGGCGCGGACCGATCATCCCGACGCCGACACCGAGGAGCGCGCCAGCGCGCTGCTGCACTGCGTGGTGCGCGACCCCGATCCGGCCAAGGTCGGCCGCCAATTCTCCGCAGCGGCAGTCGAACTCGCGCTGGCCAGCTACCCGGGCTTCACCACCACCGCGCCCCCGGGCGACGGCCAGGTGTACGGCCTGTTCAAGCCCGGCTACGTCGACGCGGCCCTGGTGCCGCACGTGGCGGTACTGGCCGATGGCACCCGCACCAACATCGCGCCGTCCGCCGAGACGGTGACGCTGGGACCGGTCGACGATCCGGCGCTGCCGGAACCCCTGCCCGCCGGGCCGGTCCGTCGCGCACCGCTGGGCACCATCGCCGGGGCCCGCAGCGGCGACAAGGGCGGCTCTGCCAATGTCGGGGTCTGGGTCCGCACGGACGACCAATGGCGTTGGCTGGCAAACGCATTGACGGTCGAGAAGCTGCGCGAGCTCCTGCCCGAGGCAGCCGAGCTGCCCGTGACCCGGCACCTGCTGCCCAACCTGCGCGCCATCAACTTCGTCATCGAGGGCATCCTCGGCGAAGGCGTCGCGTATCAGGCCCGATTCGATCCCCAGGCCAAGGGCCTCGGGGAATGGCTACGAACCCGCCATCTCGACATCCCGGAGGAACTGTTTTCGTGAGCATCTGGACCACGCCCGAACGTGACGCACTGCGAAAGACCGTGCGCGCGTTCGCCGAACGCGAGATCCTCCCCCACGTCGACGAATGGGAGCGCAGCGGCGAGCTGCCCCGTTCGCTGCACGAGGCAGCCGGTGCCGCCGGACTGTTGGGCGCCCAGGCGCCCGAGTCCGTTGGCGGCGGGGGCGGCGACGGCGCCGACGCCGTGATCGTCTGCGAGGAGCTGCATTACGCCGGCGTGCCCGGCGGCGTCTTCGCGTCGCTGTTCACCTGCGGCATCTCCACCCCGCACATGATCGCCTCGGGCGACCAGCGACTGATCGACACCTACGTGCGACCGACGTTGCAGGGCAAGATGATCGGCTCCCTGGCCATCACCGAACCCGGCGGCGGCTCGGATGTCGGGCACCTGACGACCCGCGCCGACCGCGACGGTGACGACTTCATCATCAACGGCGCCAAGACCTACATCACCTCGGGTGTGCGTGCCGACTATGTGGTGACAGCGGTGCGCACCGGAGGCCCTGGCGCAGCGGGTGTTTCGCTGATCGTGGTGGACAAGGACACGCCGGGCTTCACCGTCAGCCGCAAGCTGGAGAAGATGGGCTGGCGCTCGTCGGACACCGCCGAGCTGTCCTACGTCGACGTCCGTGTCCCGGCCGCCAACCTGGTCGGGCCCGAGAACTCCGGCTTCCTACAGATCGCCGGCGCCTTCGTCTCCGAGCGGGTCGGCCTTGCCGCGCAGGCGTATGCGAGCGCGCAGCGCTGCCTGGACCTGACCGTGCAGTGGTGCCGGGACCGGGAGACGTTCGGCCGGCCGCTCATCACGCGGCAGTCGGTGCAGAACACCCTCGCCGAGATGGCGCGGCGCATCGACGTCGCCCGGGTGTACACGCATCACCTGGTCGAGCGGGAGCTCGCCGGTGAGACGAACCTGATCGCCGAGGTCTGTTTCGCGAAGAACACGGCCGTCGAGGCCGGTGAGTGGGTGGCCAATGCGGGCGTCCAGTTGTTCGGCGGCATGGGCTACATGGCCGAGTCGGAAATCGAACGGCAGTACCGCGACATGCGCATCATCGGCATCGGCGGCGGCACCACCGAGATTCTCACCTCGCTGGCTGCCAAGACGTTGGGATTCCAGTCATGACCGCCCTCAAATCTCGGCTCGACACCGCGGCGGCGGGCTACACCGAAGCAGCCGCGGCGATGACGGCCAAGCTCACCGAGCTGGATGCCGAACACGCCAAGGCGCTGGCCGGAGGCGGCGCGAAATACGTTGACCGCCACCATGCCCGGGGCAAGCTCACCGCACGTGAACGCATCGAGCAGCTGGTCGACCAGGATTCGCCATTCCTGGAGCTGAGCCCCCTGGCCGCCTGGGGCAGCGACTTTGTCGTCGGCGCCAGCCTGGTCACCGGCATCGGGACGGTCGAGGGCGTCGAGTGCCTGATCGTCGCCAATGATCCGACGGTCAAGGGCGGCACGAGCAACCCGTGGACGCTCAAGAAGATCCTGCGCGCCAACCAGATTGCCCGCGAGAACCGGCTGCCGGTGATCTCGATGGTCGAGTCGGGCGGCGCGGATCTGCCCACGCAGAAGGAAATCTTCATTCCCGGTGGCGCGATGTTCCGCGACCTGACCCGGCTGTCGGCAGAGGGCATCCCGACCATCGCGCTGGTGTTCGGCAACTCGACGGCCGGCGGCGCCTACATCCCCGGCATGTCCGACCACGTGGTGATGATCAAAGAACGCTCAAAGGTGTTCCTGGCCGGGCCACCGCTGGTCAAGATGGCCACCGGCGAAGAGTCCGACGACGAATCGCTCGGCGGCGCCGAAATGCACTCCCGCACATCGGGTCTCGGTGACTACCTGGCCCAGGACGAGCTCGACGCCATCCGCATCGGCCGGCGCATCGTGGCCCGGCTGAACTGGCGCAAGCAGGGCCCGACGCCGGCACCGGTCGTGCCGCCGCTGTATCCAGAAGACGAACTGCTCGGCATCGTCGGTGCCGATCTGCGCATCCCGTTCGATCCGCGTGACGTCATCGCCCGCATCGTCGACGGCTCGGACTTCGACGAATTCAAGCCGCTGTACGGCTCGTCGCTGGTGACCGGCTGGGCCAACCTCTGGGGCTACCCCGTCGGCATCCTGGCCAACGCGCGTGGCGTGTTGTTCAGTGAGGAATCCCAGAAGGCCACCCAGTTCATCCAGCTGGCCAACCGCTCCGACACGCCATTGTTGTTCCTGCACAACACCACCGGCTACATGGTCGGCAAGGCGTATGAGGAAGGCGGCATGATCAAGCACGGCTCGATGATGATCAACGCCGTCTCCAATTCGAAGGTGCCGCACATCTCGCTGCTCATCGGTGCCTCGTACGGCGCCGGCCATTACGGCATGTGCGGGCGGGCCTACGACCCCCGATTCCTGTTCGCCTGGCCCAGTGCGAAATCCGCGGTGATGGGCGGTGCGCAGCTGGCCGGTGTGCTCTCGATCGTCAGCCGGGCGGCCACCGTGGCCCGGGGCGGCCAGGTCGACGAAGCCGCCGACGCCGCGCTGCGAGCCGCCGTCGAAGCGCAGATCGACGCCGAGTCGCTGCCGGCATTCCTGTCCGGCCGGCTCTACGACGACGGCATCATCGACCCCCGCGACACCCGCACCGTGCTGGGAATGTGCTTGTCCGCCATTGCCAATGCCCCGATCGAGGGGACGTCGAACTTCGGCGTCTTCCGGATGTGAGTTGAGTAGCCAGATGATCACGAAAGTCCTTGTCGCCAACCGCGGCGAGATCGCTCGCCGGGTATTCGCCACCTGCCGCCGCCTCGGTATCAGCACCGTCGCGGTGTACACCGATCCCGACGCGGCCGCACCGCACGTCGCCGAGGCCGACGACCGGGCGCGCCTGGACGGCCGCACCGGATATCTCGACGCCGCCCAGCTGATCGCCGCGGCCAAGGCGTCGGGCGCCGACGCCATCCATCCCGGATACGGATTCCTCTCGGAGAACCCGGATTTCGCGGCCGCGGTGCAGGATGCCGGGCTGACCTGGATCGGCCCGCCGGTGGCCGCCGTGCAGGCCATGGGCTCGAAGATCGAGGCCAAGAAGCTGATGTCGGCGGCCGGTGTTCCGGTGCTGACCGAGCTGGACCCCGACACCGTCACCGCCGACCAGCTGCCGGTGCTGATCAAGGCGTCAGCCGGCGGCGGCGGTCGCGGCATGCGTGTGGTCCGCGAATTGTCGGCGCTGCCGGCGGAAGTCGCGGCGGCGCAGCGCGAAGCACAGTCCGCGTTCGGCGACCCGACGGTGTTCTGCGAGCGCTACCTGGCCAGCGGCCACCACATCGAGGTGCAGGTCATGGCCGACGCGCACGGCACCGTCTGGGCCGTCGGCGAACGCGAGTGTTCCATCCAGCGGCGGCACCAGAAGGTCATCGAGGAGGCGCCGTCCCCGCTCGTGGAGCGGACCCCGGGCATGCGCGCCAAGCTGTTCGAGGCGGCCCGGTTGGCGGCCACGGCGATCGGGTACACCGGCGCCGGCACCGTCGAGTTCATGTCCGACGCCAATGGCGACTTCTTCTTCCTGGAGATGAACACCCGCCTGCAGGTCGAGCACCCGGTCACCGAGGAGACCACCGGACTCGATCTGGTCGAACTGCAGCTGGACGTGGCCGACGGTGGTGCACTCGCCGCGGAACCGCCAGCAACGCAAGGACATTCGATCGAGGCCCGGCTCTACGCCGAGGACCCGGCCAAGGACTGGCAGCCGCAGGCCGGCACAGTGCACCGCTTCGAGGTACCGGGCGTCCGGACCGAGTTCAGTCTCTTGGGCCGAGCCGGCACGCGCGTCGACTCCGGCATCGTCGACGGTTCGGTGGTGTCGGTGTTCTACGACCCGATGCTGGCCAAGGTCATCTCGTTCGCACCGACCCGCGACCGGGCGGCGGCGATCCTCGCCGACGCGCTGTCCCGGGCCCGCATCCACGGCCTGCGCACCAACCGCGACCTGCTGGTGAACGTGTTGCGGCACCCCGCTTTCCTGGCCGGTGACACCGACACCGCGTTCTTCGACACGCACGGACTGGCCGAGCTGGCGGCCCCGGCGGACACCGACGTCACGCTGGCCGCTGTCGCCGCGGCCCTTGCCGACGCCGCGCACAACCGGGCCACGGCAACGGTTTTCGCCGCCGCGCCGAGCGGCTGGCGGAACCTCGCGTCGGGCTACCAGAACCGTTCGTACACCGACGCGGCCGGGGCGGAGCACCAGGTGCGGTACCGGTTCACCCGCGACGGCGTCGACCTGCCCGACCGGGACGACGTCACCGTGGTGACCACCGACCCGGCTCGGGTGGTGTTGTCGGTCAACGGAGTTGAGCGGTCGTTCGACGTCGCGCGTTACGACGCCGACGTGTTCGTCGACTCCCCCGCCGGTGCTGTGCACCTCGTCGCTCAGCCGAGGTTCCCCGACCCGGACTCCGCGGTGGCCCAAGGCTCCCTGCTGGCCCCGATGCCTGGGCTGGTGGTCCGGGTCGGCGCGGCCGTCGGCGACGCGGTCACGGCCGGCCAGCCGCTGATCTGGCTGGAAGCCATGAAAATGGAACACACGATCGCCGCACCGGATTCCGGTGTGCTCACCGAACTCAACGTGCAACCCGGCCAGCAGGTCGATGTCGGCGCTGTGCTGGCCCGCGTAGAAACCCCCGAAGGAGAATGACCGTGTCTTTCATCGAAACCGACGAGCGCAAGGCGCTTCGTGAGGCCGTCGTCGCCATGGCGTCGAAATTCGGCCAGGACTACTTCCTGGAGAAGGCCCGCGCCGGACAGCACACCGACGAATTGTGGTCCGAGGCAGGCAAATTGGGCTTCCTCGGCGTCAACATGCCCGAGGAGTACGGCGGCGGTGGCGCCGGCATGTACGAGCTGAGCCTGGTCATGGAAGAGATGGCTGCCAATGGCTGTCCGCTGCTGATGATGGTGGTCTCGTCGGCCATCAACGGCACCATCATCTCGAAGTACGGCACCGAGGAGCAGAAGAAGCGCTGGGTCCCGGGCCTCGCGGACGGCTCGTTCACCATGGCGTTCGCGATCACCGAACCCGATGCCGGCTCCAACAGCCACCGCATCACCACGACGGCGCGCCGCGACGGCGGCGACTGGATCCTGTCCGGCCAGAAGGTCTTTATCTCCGGTATCGACCAGGCCGACGCCGTGCTGGTCGTCGGGCGCACCGAGGACCACAAGACCGGCAACCTCAAGCCGGCACTGTTCGTGGTCCCAACCGATGCACCGGGCCTGAGCTGGACCAAGATCGAGATGGAGATCATCAGCCCCGAGAGCCAGTTCCAGGTGTTCCTGGACGAGGTGCGGCTGCCCGCCGACGCGCTCGTCGGCTCCGAGGACGCCGCGATCGCGCAGCTGTTCGCGGGCCTGAACCCGGAGCGGATCATCGGTGCGGCCATGGCCGTCGGCACCGGTCGACTCGCGATCCGCACCGCGACCGAGTACGTCAAGACCCGTCAGGTCTGGAAGGTGCCGATCGGTTCGCACCAGGGCATCTCGCACCCGCTGGCTCAGATCCACATCGAGCTCGAGCTGGCCAAGCTGATGATGCAGAAGGCCGCCACGCTGTACGACGCCGGTGACGACTTCGGTGCCGCCGAAGCCGCCAACATGGCCAAGTACGCCGCAGGCGAGGCCTCGGTCCGCGCGGTCGACCAGGCCGTGCAGTCGCTCGGCGGCAACGGCCTGACGAAGGAGTACGGCATCGCCGCCGCGGTCACGGCGTCGCGACTGGCGCGCATCGCTCCGGTCAGCCGTGAGATGGTGCTTAACTTCGTGGCGCAGACCTCGCTGGGTCTGCCGCGCTCGTACTGACAGGAAAGTCTCATGACCGCACTGGTCCACTACTCCGTCGAAAACGGTGTCGCCCGGCTGACGCTGGACTCACCGCACAACCGCAATGCGATGTCGACCGCGCTGGTGGACCAGTTGCGGCAGGGCCTCACCGATGCTGCGGACGATCCGGGCGTGCGGGTCGTGGTGCTCGGCCACACCGGCGGCACGTTCTGCGCCGGGGCCGATCTGAGTGAAGCCGCGGGGCGCGACCCCGGCGACCTGGCCACCGCTCGCGCCCTGGAGGCGGCGCGGCTGCTGCGCTCGATCCTGGAGTTGCCCATTCCGGTGATCGCGGCGGTCGACGGTCACGTCCGGGCCGGCGGTATGGGGCTGATCGGTGCGTGCGACCTGGTGGTCGCAGGCACCGCCAGCACCTTCGCGTTGACCGAGGCCCGGATCGGGGTGGCGCCGTCGATCATCTCGCTGACGCTGCTGCCGAAGATGACGGCCCGCGCGGCCGGCCGCTACTTCGTGACCGGCGAGAAGTTCGGCGCCGAGGAGGCCGAACGGATCGGTCTGGTGACGGTGGCGACCGACGACGTGCCGGCCGCGGTGGCGAAACTGACCGACGAGATCACCAAGGGCTCGCCGCAGGGCCTGGCCGCATCGAAGGCGCTGACCACGGCCGCGATACTGGCTGACTTCGACCGCGATGCCGAGAAGCTGGCCAAGCAATCGGCGGAGTTGTTCGTCTCCGACGAGGCTCGCGAAGGCATGATGGCCTTCCTCCAGAAGCGGCAGCCGAACTGGAATAAGTGATCCACATCCCGTAACGGATGGGACGTCGATGCGGCCACAGTTTGCCTCAACAGCCTTGCAAGTCGCTGTGATCGTCGTAGGCTTGAGTTGATGAGCACCCCAGGTTCGCGCGCACAGATGCGCGCCGCCGATACCGACCGGATCCAGGTCGCTCACCTCCTCAGCGATGCGGCCGCCCAGGGACGGCTCCCGATGTCCGAGTACGAGGACAGGCTCAACCGCGCCTATTCGGCGCAGACGTACGCCGAACTGTCGAAGTTGAGTGCAGACCTGCCGTACATCACCACCGCGCCGTGGGAAACGGGCGGCGAATGCCATCCCGCGCCCTCGACGCTGTTGCTGGCGATCATGAGCGGATTCGAACGACGGGGACGCTGGAACGTCCCGCAGCGGCTGACGTCGTTCTCGCTCTTCGGCGGTGGCGTCATCGATCTGCGGTACGCCGATTTCACGTCACCGGATGTCGAGATCCACTCCTACTCGATCTTCGGCGGGCAGACCATCCTGCTGCCGCCGGAGGTCAACGTCGACGTGCACGGTGTCGGTGTCATGGGCGCGTTCGACCACCTCGGACAGCAGGGCACGCCCGGCGCCCCGCGCGTCACCATCCGCGGCTTCTCACTGTGGGGCCGCGTCGGCATCAAGTCCAAGAAGCGCAAGCCCCCGCCCGCCGACTGACCCATCTCTCCGCGAGCTAACCCCTTTTCCCGCTAGTTAGCCCCTTCCCGCGAGCTAGCCCCTTTCCGCGAGCGGCCGTGTTTGTACCGCGACACGCCGTGATCGGCGTACATTTTCGGGCCACTCGCGGGCGACGAGCGTGCGCGTCCTGCACAGGTTCGAGTGCGCGTCAGCGACGACGACGCCGCGACCGCAGGTAGTCACCGACCACCGCGGCACCCAGCCCGTCGAGCTCGGGCACCACGACGCGACCTTCGACGCGCCGGGCCACCTGGTCGATGAACCGCGCCAGGCCGGGATCGCTACCCAACCGGAAGATCGTGGTCTGCGCGCCCAGCCGGGCCACCTCGTCGAAGCTGCGCACCGTGAAGGCGATGGTGCGCGGGTGCGGCGGGTAGTCGAAGAACGTCTCGGTCCCGTTGCGGTATTGCTCGAGGTGGGCCGTCGGCTCGCCGTCGGTGACGACGAGCACCACAGGCTGCGCGTTGGGATGACGCCGCAGATGCCGGCCGGCGAGCAACAGCGCGTGGTGCAGGTTGGTGCCCTGCTCGTACACGCCTTCCAGTCCGGTGAGTTCAGCCGCCGAGACCGTGCGGGCATGCCGGCCAAATGCGATGATCTGCAACGCATCTGACCGGAACCTGGTACTCACCAGGTGATTGAGCGCCAGCGCGGTGCGCTTCATCGGCAGCCACCGGTTCTCCATGACCATCGAGAACGAGGTGTCCACCAACAGCGCCACCACGGCCTGGGTGCGGGTCTCGGTTTCCGAGATCTCGACGTCATCGACGGTGATCCGCAGGGGCCCGTCCTCGCGCGTACCAGCCTGCCGCAGTACCGCGTTGGTCAAGGTACGGGTGACGTTCCAGGGCTCGGTGTCGCCGAACTGCCACGGCCGGGTGGCGCCGGTCAGTTCACCGGCGGCACCGGCGCGACGGGTGTCCCGCTCACCGTGGCGACCCGAAAGCTGTTGTGCCACATCGCGAAGCGCCGCCTGGCCCAGCTGCCGCATCGCCTTCGGCGACAACCGCCACTGCCCGTCGGAACCGCGGTCCAGGAAGCCCTGATTCATCAGGGTGCGTTCCAGTTCCGCCAGGGCACGAGCGTCGACGGCGGCCTCGTCGCCCAGTTGCCGGGCCAGCATGTCCAGATCGACGTCGTCCATCTGGGCACCGGCGTAGCTCTGCGAGAGCTGTTCCGCCAGTTGTTCCAACTCCGCGATGTCTTCCATCGCCTGCGCGGCCTCGCCCATCCCGAGCGGGTTGTTTCCGGTGAAACTCCGCTCGCCGGTCCAGTCCTCCCCCGGGCGGGCGGCCTGCAGGTTGGCATCGAGCCGATCGAGCGCGTTCATCAGTGACGGTGATCCGAATGCCTGCTGCGCCAACGCATCCAACTCGGCGCGCTGATCGGGTGACAGGCTGTTGCGGAACCGCTGTGCGGCCGCGGCACGCTTGGCCAGCGAGTCGAGCAACTCGTCGACGTTCTGCGGGTTCTCCGGGAAGAACTGGCCGTGCTTGGCCATGAAATCCTGGAAATCCTGCTGGGTGTCTTCACCGTTGGAGTGCTTCTCCAGCAGGTTGTTCAGATCGTCGAGCATGTCGTTGACGGCCTGACGATCCTCGTCGGTGGCGTTCTGCAGCGCATCCTTCATGCCGGCGAACCGTTGGTCCAGCATCTCCCGGCCCAGCAGATCCTTGATCTGCTCGTACTTCTGCCGGGCTTCCGCCGAGCGCCAGTCGTATTCGGATAGTTCCTGCACCGCCTTGGCCGGCGACGGCGACAGCGACTCCAACTGCAGTTCACCGAACCGCGCGTCGTCGTCGAGCGCGCGGGCCAGTTCCTTGCGCTCGGCGAGCACGGCCTCGTCGAGCAGCTTCTTGATCTCCTGCAGCGTGCCGTCAAGGTTGTTGCGCGACAGCAACTCCCGACGGCGCCGGTTGGCCTCGGCGGCCAGCCGGTCGGCGCCGCGCATGTTCTGGGTACCCCGGCGCAGCAGCTCGGACAGCGCGCGTCGGGGCGACGCGCCCTCCATGACGTCCTGTCCGATCTGCTCCAGTGCCTCCCGCAGGTCGACCGGAGGCGCCAGCGGGTCGGGCCCGCCGGTGTAGCGCGAATACCGCGAGAGGTGTTTAGCCATATACCGTTTCGCCGTCGTCGGAGGTCTTGTCGATGCGCTTGGCCAGGTACAGCGCTTCCAGCGCCAGCTCGACGGCCGCCGCCCGCTCGCCGTCGGACTGCGCGCCCAACCGGTCGGCGATCGCGTCGATCACCGGCAGGTCCGGCAGCGCGGCCAGCACGTCCTTGGCCGACACCCGCTCGCCCGTCGTGACCGGCGAATCGCCTTCCACCGCAACGACCAGGGAACCGACGTCGATGCCGCCGAGCAGCCGTTGCGCGGTGTCCGCGGTGGCCCGCCGCAGCAGGTGCTCCAGGACGGCCTGCTCGCGGCCTTCCTCACCCGACTCGAATTCCAGCTTGCCGCGCAGCACGCCGATGATGGTCTGCAGATCGACCACCCGGGCGACCGGATCCTGTTCACCCAGAATCGCGGAGCGGTGCTGGGCCGCGGCGCCGACGGTTTCGGCCGCCGCGATCGCGAAACGGGCCGAGACGCCGGAGCGCTGATCGATCGACTGCGACTCGCGCAGGTACCGGGCGAACCGGGCCAGGATCTGCAACAGGTACTCCGGGACCTCGGCGGCCAGGTGCGCTTCCTGCTTGATGACGCCGACCTCGGCGTCGAGCTCCAGCGGGTAGTGGGTGCGGATCTCGGCGCCGAAGCGGTCCTTCAGCGGCGTGATGATGCGGCCACGGTTGGTGTAGTCCTCGGGGTTGGCGCTGGCCACCACGAGCACATCCAGCGGCAGTCGCAGGGTGTAGCCACGCACCTGGATGTCGCGCTCCTCCATCACGTTGAGCATGGCGACCTGGATGCGCTCGGCGAGGTCGGGCAACTCGTTGATCGCGACGATGCCGCGGTGCGCGCGCGGGATGAGGCCGTAGGCGATGGTCTCCGGGTCGCCCAGGCTGCGTCCCTCGGCCACCTTGATGGGGTCGATGTCGCCGACGAGGTCGGCGACGCTGGTGTCGGGCGTCGCCAGCTTCTCGAAGTAGCGCTCGCTGCGGTGTTGCCAGGTGATCGGCAGGTCGTCGCCGGAGTCCGCGGCCCGGCGGATCGACTCGGGCGTGATCGGCGAGTAGGGGTGCTCGCCCAGCTCCGAGCCCGCGATGACGGGCGTCCACTCGTCCAGCAGACCGACCAGGCCGCGCAGCAGGCGGGTCTTGCCCTGCCCGCGCTCGCCGAGCAGCACGATGTCGTGCCCGGCGATCAGCGCGCGCTCCAGCTGCGGCAGGACGGTGTCCTCGAAGCCGAAGATGCCGGGCCAGACGTCGTCGCCGTCAGCCAGTGCTGCCAGCAGGTTCTCGCGGATCTCGGTCTTGATGCCCCGCTCGCGGTGGCCCGAGGCCTTGAGTTCGCCGACGGTCCTGGGCAGGTCGGCTGGAAGGTCGTTAGGTGATGTCACGACCTCCACGCTACGACGGTGCACGGTGAGCGGCAGCCCCTTGGGCTCCGGAGCTTTACCCAGTACCCTCGGTATCGTGAACTCGCTCGACTGGACTCACCGCCCCACCGACCTCGAGTTCGGCCCCGCCGCGTGGCAGAGCCGACTGCTCGGCGGTTTGACCGCGGTGTTCGTCCGACCGGTAATTGCCCTGCTCACGCTCATCGGCATGGTGGTCAACCGGTTCCATCCGGAACTGGTGCAGCGGGGCCGCTACGACATCATCGACGGGCCGTTCCGCGCGTTCCGCGCGCTGCCCGGCACCACGGTGACACCGATCAGGCTGGACGACTGCGACGCCGAATGGATCGTCGCGCCGCGCGCACAGGGTTCCGATCGCGTGATCATCTACTTCCACGGTTCGGCGCTGATCACCCTCGGTCTGAACTCACACCGGCGCTGGGCCAGCAAGCTGTCGGCCGCGACCGGCGCCCGGGTCCTGAACGTCGGCTACCGACTGGCACCGCAGGCCCTGATCGAGGACGCCATCGCCGACGGCGTGTGCGCCTACCGCATGGTGCTCGCCGCCGGCGTCGACGCGGAGAAGATCGTGTTCGCGGGCGACTCCGCCGGCGGCCTGATCGCGACCGGCACCGCGCTCGCGGTGCGTGACGCCGGCCTGCAGGTGCCCGCCGGCCAGATTCTGCTGTCACCGCTGACGTCGTCCGACATGAACCTGAAGTACAACGCGATGCTCGAACACCGCGACGTGCTGTTCCCGTTCATGGCGGTGAAGTACCTCTACGACGTCTTCGCGACCAAGAACGGCACCCACCCGGTACCGGAGATGCCCACCGAGGCCGACCTGCACGGCCTGGGACCGACGCTCCTGCAGGTCGGCAACAACGAGATGCTGCGCAACGACTCGTTCGCACTCGCCGACGCCTTGCGCGCCGCCGGGGCGCTCGCCTGGGTTCAGGTGTGGGACAAGGCGATGCACATGTTCCAGCTGAGCTTCGACGTCAACCCGGATGCCCGTAAGGCCGTCGACGAGATCGTGGACTTCTTCGAATACGCCACCACGCAGCACCAGCCCGGCGAGGTCGCGTCCTAACCGGTGGTCGACCATTCTGCACGCAGGAAAGTGAGCAACCTGCGCGCGGCGGGAGTGCCTGCGGTCGGCGCCCACGCCAGCGCGATCTGACGCTGATAGCTGTTGGGCGACAACGGGATTTCGCGGACCTTACGTGAGGTGTGCTCGTCGTGCGGTAGCAACGCGATACCCATGCCACGGCCGACCAACTCGCGGATGGTCGAGAACTCCGTGATCTCCACTGGCACGTGGGGCACGAATCCCGAATCGCGGCACCAGCTTTCAGTTGCCTGACGCAAGTGATAGCTGGCCGGGTTGGCGATGAAGGTCTCGTCGCGCAGTTCGTCCAGCCGCAGACGGCGACGGGCAGCGAGCGGATGAGCCGCCGGTAACACGGCCCGGATCGGTTGGCCGCCGATCACCACATGCTCGACACCGTCCGGCGGCGGGATCACCACCGCGACGTCAAGCGCCCCGGCTTTCAGGTCCGCGGTGAGTTCACTGCCGTGTGCCTGTTTGATCTGCAGCCGGATTCCCGGTGCGCGCCGGTGGAATTCGGTGAGCAGGTTCGGCACCGCGCCGGCCCCCATCGTCAGAGGGAAGCCGAACCGGACGGTGCCGTGCTCGGGGTCGGCTTCCCCGGCGATGATCTCGACCGTCGCCTCGAGTTGATGCAACGGGCGCCGCACCTGCTCGGCCAGCTGCACCGCCACCGGTGTCAGGCGTACTGTCCGCCCTTCCTGGGTAAGCAGCCGGACGCCGAGTGTCTTCTCCAACGCGTGGATGCGCCGACTCATCGACGACTGTGGAATCCCCAGGCTGTCGGCAGCTCGGGTCATGTGTCCGCCCTGCGAGTCCAGCTCTTCGAGCGCCCGCAGCTGTGGCGCCAGCAGGCTCATCCATTGATCCATATTCGGATGGTAATCACCAGAACATTCATTGGACGGATCGAATCGGCGCGAGTGATGCTGGAGTCAACGAGACAAGGAGCAACCATGAACACCGTTGAACCCGAAGTCGCCGACGTCGTCCTCATCGGTGGCGGCATCATGTCCGCCACCCTCGGCGCCATGATCAGCACGCTGGAGCCGCAGTGGCGCATCGTGTTGGTGGAGCGGGCATCGGACATCGCCACGGAGAGCAGTGGGCCGTGGAACAACGCCGGCACCGGCCACTCCGGCTATTGCGAGCTCAACTACATGCCAGACCCCGAAGACGGCTCGGCGCCGGCCGAAATCGCCGCACAATTCCAGGTGTCCCGCCGCTGGTGGGCATACCTGGTCGAGCAGGGCCTGCTGGACCCGGCGACTTTCGTCCACGGCACGCCGCACATGGATGTGGTGTTCGGCGACCGCGACGTGGCCTACCTACGACGACGCTTCGAAACCCTCAGTGCCGATCCGCTTTTCGCCGATCTCGAGTTCAGCGACGATCCCGCCAAAGTCGCCGAATGGGCCCCGCTGGTGATGGCCGGCCGAGATCCGGCGCAACCGATTGCGGCCACCCGGCACCCCGGCGGTACCGACGTCGATTTCGGGGCACTCACCCGCGGACTGACCCGCATCATCACCTCGAATGGCGGCGAGGTACGGCTCGGCCACGACGTGCGCCGACTGCACCAGGACCCGGATAACACCTGGTTGGTCAGCGGCCGGTGTACGGACTCGCACAACAGGTTTCAGCTGCGGGCACGCCATGTGTTCGTCGGAGCCGGCGGATTCGCCCTCCGCCTGCTGCAGCGCGCGCACATCCCCGAAGTCCGGGGCTACGGCGTGCTGCCCGTCGGCGCCGCGTTCCTGCGGTGCGCGAAACCCGACGTCGTGGCACGGCACGACGCCAAGGTGTACGGCCAGGCCGCGATAGGAGCCCCGCCGATGTCGGTGCCGCACTTGGACAAACGCGTCGTCGACGGCGACGAGTACCTCATGTTCGGTCCGTATGCGACATTCAGCACCAAGCTACTCAAGGGCGGCAAGCTCACCGACTTCTTCACCACGCTGCGGTGGCACAACCTGCATGTGCTGGCCGCCGCGGCCGCGCAGAGCCTGTCGCTGGTGCGCTACCTGATCGGTGAGTTGCTCACGCCGTTCGGCGGCAAGATCAAACAGCTGCAGCGGTTCTACCCGGACGCCGACCCCCGCGACTGGGAGCTGGTGCCGGCGGGACAGCGGGCCCAGCTGGTCACCCCGGACCCCGAACGTATCGGCGCCTTGCGGTCCGGGACCGAACTGGTCACGTCGGCCGACGGCACCATCGCGGGGCTGCTCGGCGCATCGCCGGGAGCCTCGACCGCCGTGCCGATCATGCTCGAGCTCCTGCAGCGGTGTTTCCCCGCGCGCTGGGGCACGTCCTGGCAGGCACGCATGGACGACGCCCTGGCGGCGCGCGACACCGCCGCGCTGCTCAGCCTCTGAAAGCCGATGGCCAGGTCTGCACGGATCGCCTCCGCGCAGACCTGGCCATTCAGCCGGCAAGACCTAGTGGGCGAAGTGTCGCGCCCCGGTCAGGTACAGCGTGATGCCCGCGGCAGCGGCGGCAGCGGTCACTTCGTCGTCTCGGACCGAACCACCCGGGTGCACAATGGCTTTCACACCGGCATTGGTCAGGGTCTCCAGACCGTCGGGGAACGGGAAGAAGGCATCGGAGGCAGCCACAGCGCCGCGAACCCGGTCACCGCCCCGCTCCACCGCGAGCCGCGCCGCGTCGACGCGGTTCACCTGGCCCATGCCGACACCGACGGTGGCGCCATTGGTGGCCACCACGATGGCGTTCGACTTCACCGCGCGGCACGCACGCCACGCAAACACCAAGTCGGCCAACGTCTCCGGGTCGGCCGGGCTGCCGGTCGCGAGAGTCCAGTTGGCGGGGTCGTCGCCCGCGGCATCCAGCGCGTCACGCTGCTGCACCAGCAGACCACCGCTGACCTGACGGAACTCGGTGCCGCCGGGCTGCGGCTCCGACGCCACCAGGATGCGAATGTTCTTCTTACGGCTCAGGATTTCGACGGCGCCCGGTTCGAAGGCAGGAGCGACGATCACCTCGGTGAAGATGTCCGCGACCGTCTCGGCCATCTCCTCGGTCACCGCGGTGTTGGCCGCGATGACGCCACCGAACGCGCTCAGCGGGTCGCACTCGTGCGCCTTGCGGTGCGCATCGGCAACCGAGATCGACGACACCGCAATGCCACACGGGTTGGCGTGCTTGATGATCGCCACACAGATGTCCTCGTGGTCGAACGCCGCCCGCCACGCCGCATCGGCATCGGTGAAGTTGTTGTAGGACATCTCTTTTCCGTGCAGCTGCTCAGCCTGAGCGAGCCCCGGCCAGCCGGCGTCGTCGCTGTAGAGCGCGGCCTTCTGGTGCGGGTTCTCGCCGTAGCGCAGCACATCACTGCGACGCCAGGTCGAACCCAGCCAGGCCGGCATGCCGGCGGCCGATGCCTCGTCGTCGCCGGGCACCAGCACGGAGCCCATCCAGGATGCGACGGCCACGTCGTACTCGGCGGTGTGCCGGAATGCCAACGACGCCAACTTCTTCCGCTCGTCGAGCGTGAAGCCACCCTCCCGGACGGCCGCCAGCACGCCGTCGTACCCCAGCGGGTCCACGACGACGGCGACGCTCGGGTGGTTCTTCGCCGCGGCGCGGACCATCGACGGACCGCCGATGTCGATCTGCTCGACGCACTCGTCCTCCGACGCGCCCGACGCCACGGTCTGCGTGAACGGATACAGGTTCACCACAACGAGTTCGAATGCCTCGACACCGAGCTCATCGAGCGCGGCTAGGTGCTCCGCCTTGCGGGTGTCGGCCAGCAGACCGGCGTGCACGCGCGGGTGCAGCGTCTTGACCCGGCCGTCCAGCACCTCCGGGAAACCGGTGACCTCTTCGACCGGAGTCACGGGAATTCCCTCGGCAGCAATGGTTTTCGCTGTCGAGCCGGTCGACACCAGGGTCACGCCGGCCTCGTGCAGCCCGCGAGCCAGCTCAGCCAGGCCGGTCTTGTCGTACACGCTGATCAGCGCGCGCCGAATCGGTCGTCGCGTCATCCTATTGCTCCTCACCTTCGCGGCACCCGATGGCCGCCTTTCGCCCACTCCACGTCACACCGCGGAGGGCCACCGCGGCGATCACATCTACCAGCAGCCGTCGTTCGACGACCTTGATCCGCTCATGCAGCGACGATTCGTCGTCGCTTTCGAGCACCGCAACCGGTTCCTGCGCCAGGATCGGCCCGGTATCGGTACCGGCATCCACCAGGTGCACCGTGCTGCCGGTGACCCGCACCCCGTATGCGAGGGCTTCGGACACCGCATGTGCTCCCGGAAACGACGGCAGCAGCGCCGGGTGGGTGTTCAGTACCCGTCCCTGAAAACGCCCGAGAAACGTGGGGCCGAGGATCTTCATGAACCCCGCCGACACCACCAGATCCGGCTCGTGGGCTGCGACGGCTTCGGTCAATGCGACGTCCCAGGCGGCCCGGTCGGCATGGTCGCGCAACTGGGTCGTGAACGTCGCCGCGCCGGCTGCCGCGCCGACCTCCAGCGCCCGGCATTCGCGATCCGTACCCACTGCCACTACCCGGGCCGGGTACTCGCCGACCGCCGCGGCCAGCACCGATTCCAACAGCGAGCCGGTCCCGGACGCCAGGACGACGAGCCGCGCCGGCGCAGTCGGGGGCACGTGAACCGGTTGCTGCACGGGAGCAGCCTAGTGGCCGTCGTCGTCGACGACGAAATGCGCCTCAGGGTCCTCGTCAGGGTCGAAGGCGACGTGCTCGCCGATGCGATCGGTAGTTCCGGACTGATAGGCCTCCGCCGGCGCCGGGGTCATGTCAGGTTCCGGACGCGCCGGTCGGCGCGGTGCGGCGGGTTTGGCCGCCGGCTCAGAAACTGGCTCCGGCGCTGGCACTGTCTCAGCGGCCTGCTCGAACGCCGGACCACCGGCGAAATGCGAGTCGTCGTCCCCGTCGTCCGCGGCCGCCGACACGTCACCGATCAGCTTCTCCGTCACGGGTTCGTCATCGTCGACGAACTCTGCCGGTTCATCTGCAGCCGGTTCCTCGTCCACGGGCGCCGCCGGCGCGACAGGCGCCGGCCGGGCCGGGCGGCGGGTCAGGCCGCCCGCCATGGCCACCGTGAGACCGCCGATCGAGACGAACCACAGGAAAACCGCAGGCCCGAACGTCGTCTGATCGACCCCGAGCTCACCGAAGTTGCCCAGGCGACCGCTGCCGGCGATCGCGAGCAAGACCATCATCACGGCAGCCAGTAGCGAGGCGACCGCCAGCTTGGCGAAGGCGATCGGCCACGGCGCCGGGCGGCGGGAGCACTGCTGCCCCACCGCCACCGCCGAGGCCGCCGCGATGATCAGTAGTGCCACCCAGACCGGACCCAATGGAGGTGACGGCACCGCGGCCAGTACCGGCACGGCGGGCACGTCGCCGCCGAGCACGGTGAAAGAACTGAACGTGGCCAGCCCCACGTGCACACTCGACCCGACAGCCACCGCGGCAGACCCGACCATGACGTTCGGGATGTACAACGCGGACAGCACGGTCAGGCTGAGCTGGCCGAACACCGAATCGGTGATGCCGAACAGGTCGTGCATCGTCGACCAGTGCACGACCATCGAGGCGACCGCGACCAAGCCCGACAGGCCGAGCAACGCCAACACACCGGCGACCGCTCCGCGCAACGCCTCCGGCAGCCAGTACGGCAGGTGCGCATCGGTCAGCAGTCGTCCCTGCAGGCGCGAGCCGACACCGATGACCGCACCGACCGCATGCACCGCCAGGACGCAGCCGAACGCCTGGAGGGCACTCGGGGTCTGCAGTTCCGTGAGCACCGACGACGCATCGTGGATCACCGCGATCGAGATCGCCGCGATCAGCAACGGTCCACCGAGCGCCGAGGCGACGACCCACCGGACCACGAACCAGGACGCGCCCGGCCGCGTCGCCGCCGCTGTGGTGCGGGCCGTGCCCCAGACCATCGCCAGCAGCGGGGCCAGGGGCATCACGCCGAGCTCGGCACCGCCGATCGACACCGGCACGCCGTGCACGCCCAGCCACATGCTGGCCATCGCGCCGAACGCACCGGTCAGGTCGCTGTTGGCGATGACCAACTGGATCAGCACCAGCGCGGCGATGATCGCCAGGGCGATGCCCGACGGGCCGAAAGCAACCCGAAGCAGGTCACGCGCCTGGCGCGTACCGACTGGTCGGTTATCCACTAGCTGGGTCACTCCTCGCGAGGTCGTCACCCGCCTGCCGCGAGTGCCCTAGCGATTATGACGAAGCCGCGCCCGATTACTGCGAAGCCGGGGGTTGCTGGAAGGTCGTCGTCGGCTCGGAGCCCGACCCTGTCGTGCCCGGCGTCGTGCCGTACGACGACGATCCGGCGCCAGACTCCGACGTCGAAGGCGCCTGGCCTGCCGACTGCTGCGGGGCCGACGACTGGCCGCCCGACTGCTGCGGCTGGCCGAACGCCGGGAATCCGGTCGGAGGGGTCGGCGGACCCGAGTCGGCGCCGTGCTGCGACGCGCTCTGCGCACCGGTGTAGCCGCCGATGGGACCGTTCTGGGACTGCGGCTGGTAGCCGCCTTGCTGACCGTAGTGCTGACCGGTCTGCTGGCCGTACTGCTGCTGTGGCTGCTGGCCGTAGTACTGAGCCTGCGGGTTGTAGCCCTGCGCCGGTCCGCCGTAGTTGTACGGATCGGACTGAGGACGCGGCGCCGGCGGCTGGATGACACCGGCGTCCAGCAGCAGCGCCGCGACGGCACTACCGGCCTGCAGCACCGACAGCGCGAGCACGACGTAGAGGCCCCACTCGACCTCGATGCCCTTGGGCGCCTGCACGATCTCGTTGATCACCAGCAGCAGGGCCAGCACCGCGAGGATGGCGACCCACGACTTGAAGCTCTTCTGCTTGGGCAGCAGGCTGACGCCCGCGAGCAGCGCGGCCAGCACGGCGACGACGATCGGCGCCTGGGTCAGGATGCTGCCGGTGCCTGCATCCAGGCCTCCCGCACCCAACTGGGGCGCGAAGTTGAAGCCGAAGATGAGCAGGCCGAGCGCCGCGACCGCGGTGGTCAGGTACTCAGGCAGTTTGCTCGGGCCGGCCGGCGCAGCGGGCGCAGCCGGGATCTGCTCGGGCAGACGATTGAACTGCTGGGTCGGCCCGCCGTACTGGTTGCTGTACTGGCTGGGCTGCTGGGCGGGCGGGTAGCCGGAGTTACCGGGCTGGTACGTCATGACCTCTCCTGTACTGGTCGACTCGACCAACCACGCTAGCGCACTTCATTGAGGGTGCCCTGCATCAGTTCGGCCCACAGAGCAGCGTCCTGACCGGCCGCGACGGCCCCGAGCAAACTTGCCCACCCGTCACGCCGGGACGCGGATCGGCCCCTCTGCGGCGTCCTGTTCCGCCTCCTCGATTTCCCGTACCAACGGCAGCACCTTGGCGCCGAAGTACTCGATTTCCTCCTGGAAATGCAGGAAGCCGCCGAGGATCAGATCGACGCCGCGTTTGCGGTAGGCAGCAATCCGCTCCGCGATCTGTTCCGGAGTTCCGATCAACTTGGTACGAAAACCGTCGTTGTACTGCACGAGGTCATCGAAGCTCGAATCCGCCCACATGCCCTTCTTGTCGCCCGTGGAGTTGCGGGCCTGCTGAACGGCCTGGCGGAACCCTTCGACGGCCGGCCGGTTCGCCTTCGCGACGATCTCGCGGAGGACTTCTTTCGCCTCTTTCTCCGTATCGCGCGCGATGATGAAGCCATTGAGGCCGAAGCGGACTTCCCGGGCAACCTGACGGGCGTGGTCGCGGACGTCGACGACTTGCTCGGTCACACCGTCGAAGTCCTTGCCGTTGGAGAAGTACCAGTCGGCGTAATAGCCGCCGTTGCGACGCGCCGCGCTCGAGTTGCCGCCCTGGAACAGTTCGGGGTTGGGGCGCTCGGCGGTGTTGAGCGGCTTGGGCTTCAGCGTGAAGTCATGGATGCGGTAGAAGTCGCCGCGGAAGTCGACGTCGTCCTCGGTCCAGATCTTGCGCAGCACCTGGAGGAATTCGGCGCTGCGGCGGTAGCGCTCGTCGTGCTCCAGCCAGGGCTCCCCCAGGTGCGTGAATTCGTCCTTGAACCAACCGGATACGACGTTGACTGCGAAGCGGCCGCCCGAGAGGTGGTCTGCCGTGGCGCCCAGTTTGGCCAGCACGGCCGGCTGCCAGAGGCCGGGGTGAACGGCCGCAATGACTTTCAAGCGTTCGGTCGCCAGCAGCAGCGCGAGGCTGAAACTCGTTGACTCGTGCTGGTATTCGGCGCCGTAGCTGGCCTCGTACCGGACCTGGCTGAGGGCGTACTCGAAGCCGTTGTTCTCCGCGGTCTGCGCGAGCTTCTTGTTGTACTCGTAGTTCCAGTCGGTCCGCTGCTCGATATCACTGGTCACCAGGCCGCCGCTGACGTTGGGCACCCAGTAGGCGAACTTGACGTGGTCGGCGATGCGTTCGGTCGTCATGGGCCCATGTCAACAAGCAAGGCACCTCACCGTCGTGGGTAACGTTCGCGATGAAGTTATCTCCGGATCGGTTCACGGGCGTCTCGCGGCTCAGCTTCGCGGCATAATGCCAGGTAATCCGGCTTGTTCAGGTTTCTCGCCACCCCCTCTTGCGCCCCGATACTGAAACACGTTCTAATCACGGTATGGACTACGGGCTCGTACTTTTCACCAGCGACCGCGGCATCAAGCCCGCCGCCGCCGCCAAACTGGCCGACGACCACGGCTTCACCACGTTCTATGTGCCCGAACACACGCACATCCCGATCAAGCGCCAGGCGGCCCACCCCACCACCGGTGACGAGACGCTGCCCGACGACCGTTACATGCGGACGCTGGATCCGTGGGTCGCGCTCGGCTCGGCCGCAGCGGTGACGTCGCGGGTGCGGCTGTCGACCGCGGTGGCATTGCCCGTCGAGCACGACCCGATCACCCTCGCGAAGTCGATTGCGACGCTGGATCACCTGTCTGGTGGCCGGGTGTCGGTCGGCGTCGGATTCGGTTGGAACACAGACGAACTCCAGGACCACAACGTCCCGCCGGCCCGGCGGCGCACCATGCTGCGCGAGTACCTGGAGGCCATGCGCGCGCTGTGGACCCAGGAAGAAGCCGAGTACGACGGTGAATTCGTGAAGTTCGGTCCGTCGTGGGCCTGGCCGAAGCCCGTGCAGTCGCACGTGCCGATCCTGGTCGGCGCTGCCGGCACCGAGAAGAACTTCAAGTGGATCGCCAAGTCGGCCGACGGCTGGATCACGACGCCGCGCGACTTCGACATCGACGAGCCGGTCAAGCTGCTGCAGGACACCTGGGCCGCGGCCGGCCGTTCGGGTGCGCCGACCATCGTCGCGCTGGACTTCAAGCCCGACGCCGACAAGTTGGCGCACTGGAAGAAGCTCGGCGTGACCGAGGTGCTGTTCGGGTTGCCGGACAGCGACGACGCGACCGTGTCGGCGTATGTCGAGAAGCTGGCGAAGAAGCTGAGCGACTTCGGGATCTGAGGTTTCGCCGGCGCTTTGGCGTCGGGTAGTGCCGCCCTGGCGTGCCAGGATTGATCCATGCGGATACGAGTGTTGGTGGTTGCCATTTGTTGTGCGCCGCTGCTCGGTTGTTCGACGGAAGAGGCTGTGTCAGCTCCTTCCACGACAAGCACCTCGCCATCGGTCGTCTACACGACTCCGGGGCCACCGGAGATCGAAGAGGACTGCGGCGTGGTCCATCAATACAGAACCGAAACAACCCATGCCATTCGAGGCAGCAGGAACATTGACTGCGCCGAGGCGCGCAGGGTGGGCGAACTGTGGTGGGCCACGCCAAAAGGACGCGCTGCGGGCTACTACCTTGAGTTCGAGAACTGGAAATGCCTTGCCGAAAGCGGCAAGTTCAAGACGCGCTGCACCCGGTCCGACTCGGCAGTGGTGCTACTGCAGAACCGGCAGGCCGAATAGAGCGCGAGATTTCTCGACGGAAATGGCTCGCGCTTAAGGCAATTCGAAGATCGTACGAACCGAATCGGCGGGGCGGGTCGCCACATTAGCGACCTGGTGCAGGGCGAAACGACGGTTTGTTGCCGGCGACTTCGACGTCGGACGATCTCGCTTCCCGACAGCTCCCTGAGGTGGTGCTGGATTTGCGTCAGGTCGCAGACGACCGCGGCCATAGACTGGGGGTCATGGGGCGGCTGGTTGACGGGTGGGGCCAGTGTCGATTCTGAAGATTCGTGGCACCAATCCACTGACTTTGGTCGATGGCGGACGAGATCTGAAGCGCAAAGCCGAAGCACTCGACGAGTTGATCGGCAAGCAGGTGCATGCCATCCAGGAACTTGAACAAGATTGGAAAGGCAAGGCGGCCAACGCCGCCCGCGGGCAGACCTACCGAAATATCGAGCGACAGCACCGCTTTCACGAGATCACCGACGCCATGGCGACGGCCATGATTGCCGGCGGCCAGATCCTCGCGACGTTGCGCGACGTGCTGCTGAACTGGGTGAGCACGGTGTCCCAGATGTTCAACGTCGCCGACGACGGCGTGGTTACCACCCGTCCGCCGCGTACCGGCGGGGCCTGGGAGAACATCGCCGCTACCTTCACCAAATGCACCCAGAACATGATCAAGGCGTTCATGGATCAGGATCAGAACCTGGGCAACAGCCTGAAAACCATTGCGGACGGCAACACTCCGGGCAACAACCCGAAGCCAGTTCCGGGCTTCACGCCAGGCATCGATCCAGACAGCTTCAACAACGGCCAGATCGGGTTCGAGCAGACGATGGCTGGCTTTGGTGACCCAAGAACCGGCGAGGGCGGTGTGGGTGTGCCAAATACCGATCTGTCGATCATGGGCATGACGCCAGATGGCCGCATGTTCACGATCCAAGGCGACACAGGCAAGGGGATGAACCAGGGCACAAAGGACGGTGGGCCAGGAGTACGCCCCTCCAAAGACGAAGGTGGCGGAGGAAACAACAACATCATTTACTGGAAGATGGACGAGCACGGAAAATGGGTCGTCGATGAGGTCGTAAAAAACCCATTCACACCGGAACTCGACAAGAACGGCGATCCGCTCGACATCTCGACGATCCCGACGTCGACATTCAACGTCGGAGACACCATGTACGCCTCTGTGATGAATGTGAAGAACTGGAACAACAACACCTGGCAGACACGTAGCGCCGATCTTTGGCAATCCACAGACGGTGGGAAGACCTGGAAAGTAGCTGCCACGTGGCCCAACAACGACAAGTTCAACAACCCATTTCAGGTACAGAGCTTCGCCCTGTCGCAAGATGGCCGGACCGTTTATATGTACGGCACTCAGGACGGCCGTACCAACGACGGGCTGCACGCCGCCCAGGTCCCCGTAGAGAAAATCACGGACCGATCCGCATACAAGTATTGGGACGGAAGCTCATTCACTGGCCATGACCCAAATGCCAGTCCGCCCATCATCAAAACGCCACCAGGGGTCAGCGGAATCGGCGAGCCAAACGTGCACTTCTACGAGAACAAGGTGCTGGTTACGTTCAATGACGCATCTGGCGGTATCTATACAAGTTCCTCAGCCAACGGAAGCACAGATTGGACTGTGCCTTCTCAGGTAGTGCGGCAGGGTGGGGCGTACGGGACTTGACCCCGTGTGTTGGACACGCTGAATCCCGCAAGGTTGGCGGGGGAAGCGAGATGATCCACCACGATGGCAAGGAAAAATTACCCTGACGAGTTCAAACGGGACGCGGTAGCGCTGTACCGAGACACCGAGGGCGCCACGATCACGCAGATCGCCGACGAACTCGGCATCTCCGGTGTGACGCTCTCAGCGTGGTGCAAAGCCGCCGGGGTGCCGATCAGGCACCGCAACCCCACCGCAGCAGCACAGCCGAGCCCCGGCGTTGAGACCCCAGAGCAGGAGCTGGCCCGGCTACGGGCCGAGAACAAGGCGTTACGCGCCACGGAGGCTCGGTTGTCTACCGAGCGTGACATTCTGCGGTCGGCGGCCAAGTATTTCGCCGGGGAGACGAACTGGTGAGCCGCTTCCAGTTCGTCGCCGACCACCTGCACACCTTCGAGGTGAAGTGGCTGTGCGCAGTCGTCGAGGTTGCGCGTTCATCGTTCTACGCCTGGTTGGCCGCTGCCGACGGACGCGCCGCCCGCCAGGCCGCTGACAAGGCGCTGGCCGCGCGTATCCGCACCGTGCACGATGAGGACAACACCTACGGGGCGCCGCGGATCACCGCTGAACTCAACGACGGTGCACCCGACGGTGAGCGGGTCAACCACAAGCGGGTGGCCCGGGTCATGCGCAGTGCCGGGATCGCCGGCTACCGCCGCCGGCGACGGGTGAAGACCACCACGCCGGATCCGGCCAAACAGAAAGTCCCGGACCTGCTCAACCGGGACTTCACCGCCGCGGCACCCAACGTCAAGTACGTCGGCGACATCACCTACCTGCCATTGGCAAGCGGTTCGAATCTGTATCTGGCGACCGTGATCGACTGCTTCTCCGGACGGGTGGCGGGGTGGGCGATCGCCGAGCACATGCGCACCGAACTGGTCGAAGATGCCCTCAAAGCCGCTGCGGCGCTGCGCGGCTCCCTGACCGGTGCAGTGTTCCACACAGATCACGGAAGTCAGTACACCTCAAGGGATTTCGCGAACCTCTGCCGTGACTTGGAGGTCACCCAGTCTATGGGTGGCGTCGGGTCAAGTGCCGATAACGCGCTGGCCGAATCGTTCAACGCCGCCCTCAAACGCGAGATCCTGCAGGACCGCAGCCACTGGCCCGACGCTGCTACCTGCCGCCGCGAAGTGTTCCGCTGGCTGGCTCGCTACAACACCAAACGACGGCACTCCCGGTGCCGCTATTCCAGCCCTGCGACCTACGAAAGGACCCTAACACCGGCTACGCTGCCAGTAGCCGCGTAACCACAAATCCCGTGTCCACTACATGGGGGCAAGGCCCTACGGCGCATTCCAATCGCCTTTCTCAGGCGGCGACTCCATCGATTCCACTCTGTCACTGTGGAATCGGTACGGGACGGCGCTCTACCGAATCGAGAACTCGGACACCAAGAATTTGGGGGCGTACTGAACATGCGCGTAAGGCGAGTAGCCACAGTGCTAGTTGCGCTGTCAGTTCCGCTTATGGGGTGCTCATCGTTTAAGGAAGGTCCGCACACTCCAGCAGTACCGCGCGACGTCGCATTTCCCGACCTCAGCAGCTTTGCGCCCGCCGGACCCGCCATGTATTCCCCTGGAACCAATGATGATCCAGGCCTAGGATTCAGCACCCCCAGCGGCCAGCGCTGCTCCATGTACGCAGACACCAGTTCCGATCCGGCACGTATCGAGTGCAGTGGCCCCATCCCTGGACGAGCACACGACTGGGCACTGCATATCAAGCGGGGTACCACCGCTAGCGTCGGCGAACTCGTCATCAAATCCGGCCCCGGGATACTCCCTCCTCCTCCACCACCAACATTGCCGGTCCGACACGTTCTCAATGCAGCCCAGGACGACGTCCAATGCGGAATCCTCGACAACGGATCCGCTGCGTGCCGCATCGGCGAGCACGGATTCGTGGCGGCGGGCGACAAGCTGGCCCTCTTCTAGAGATGACCAACAGATGAGGTTTCCGCGCCAGTCAGCGCTGGCGGAAAACGCCATCGCCGCAACAATTCTCGTTGCTGCGGTCGCGTGCACTCCCGACGGATCTGGTCAGCCGACGGGCACCGCCCCAAGCACCACGTCACCTCCTACAGTGGTCGGGGTTTCCAGACCTTTCGAAATTCATCGAGGTCGACCAGTACGCGTACTTCGGCAGCGGGCAACGCTATGCAGGGATTTCCTTTCGGACGCCGAGCGGAATGATCTGCGCCTCAAACGATTACTCCGAGCGACAATATGCGCGAATCGACTGCTCGGGCTCACTGCCCGGCAAGCCCGGCCAATGGCAGATAGTCGCAGAGCTGCGGAGCGCCGCCACGATGAAGGACATCACCGCACCGGGCCCCTGTTGGAACATCCGAAATTGGGACATCTGAGCCAACAAGGGTTCTCCTACCCACTCGTCACGTCGTCAAGCGCACCGAGAATGACCTCGTATGCGGCGTCGTCGACAACGGAACGCCCGCATGCCGCATCGGCGATCACGGATTCGCTCTTACAACCGATCAACCCCTACTCTTCTGACGCGTCGAGATTGAGGAAGTGGTCGCTAATCTCGTGCAACAACGACCATTTGTCAGCGGTCACGTATTTCCCCAGGTTTGAGGGGTTGTCCGTCACGTAATTCCCCACCCTGGCTGTCACGTAATTCCCCACCCTGGGCGGTGTGTCTGCCTGGTGTGGGCCTCGTTTACCGGTTCGCTCTGCATCCATCTGATGGTGGATGGAAGGGCGCTGATGGCGAGGAGAAGTATCGTGATGCTCGATTTGGTCGAGTTGTTCACCCACTGGCACGCGGGCCGTTCGCAGGTCCAGTTATCGGAGTCGCTGGGCATTGACCGCAAGACCGTCCGCAAATATTTGGCTCCGGCGGTCGCGGCGGGTATCGGCCCGGGTACGGAGCCGCTGACCGCGCCACAGTGGTCGGAGCTGATCGGCGGGTGGTTCCCGGAACTGTCCGATCCTGCGGCGCGGGCGCTGACCTGGCCGCTGATCGAACCGCACCGGGACCAGATCAAGACCTGGCTCGATGCCGATGTCACGATCGCCACGATCGCTCAGCGGTTGCGGGACGAGCATGCGGTAGCGGTGTCGGAGTCCTCGGTTCGGCGTTGGATCGCAACACATTTCGCGGAAGAGGTGGCACGAGCGAAGGTGACCGTGCCGCGCGGGCCGGTCGAGCCGGGCAGTGAAGCGCAGATCGACTACGGTCGCCTGGGCATGTGGTTCGATCCCGCGGTGGGCCGCCGGGTGGCGGTGTGGGCGTTCGTGATGGTGTTGGCGTGTTCGCGGCACCTGTTCGTGCGCCCGGTGATCCGGATGGACCAAACCACCTGGTGCGCTTGCCATGTCGCGGCGTTCGAGTTCTTCGGCGGGGTCCCGGCCCGGTTGGTGTGTGACAACCTCAAGACCGGGGTGGACAAACCCGACCTGTATGACCCGAAGATCAACCGCGCCTATGCCGAGCTGGCCACCCACTACGGCACCCTGATCGACCCGGCGCGGGCGTTCAAACCCAAAGACAAACCCCGCGTCGAACGGCCCATGCAATACATCCGGGATTCGTTCTGGCGCGGCCGCCAGTTCGACGGGCTGCCCGCGATGCAAACCGACGCCCAGCGCTGGAGCATCGAGGTGGCCGGGGCGAGGTCGTGTCGGGCACTGGAGGGCGCGCCGCCGTTGCGGGTGTTTGAAGCGATCGAAGCCAGCGCGTTGATCGGGTTGCCGCCCAGAGTATTTGAACTGTCCACCTGGTCGATCGGCACCGTCGGCACCGACGCGCACCTCAAGGTCGGCAAGGCGTTGTACTCGGTGCCGTGGCGGCTGATCGGGCAACGCCTGCATGCCCGCACCGCCGGCGACGTGGTACAGGTCTTTCACGCCGATGCGGTGGTGGCCATCCACGTGCGCCGCCCATCGGGGCGCTCGACCGACTTCGCCCATTACCCGCCGGAGAAGGTCGCGTTCGCGATGAAAACCCCGACCTGGTGCCGGCGCACCGCCGAACTGGTCGGCCCGGCCTGCGTCGCGGTGATCGCCGCGTTCATGGCCGACAACGCCATCCACCATCTGCGCGCCGCGCAAGGAGTGCTCGGGCTGCGCGACAAACACGGCTGCGACCGGTTGGAGGCCGCGTGCGCCCGCGCCATCGCCGTCGGTGACCCGTCCTACCGCACCATCAAAGGCATCCTGGCCGCCGGCACCGAACACGCCGGCGACGAACCGCCCGCCAGCACCGGCGCGGCGGGGGCGTTTCTGCGTGGCCCCGACCAGTTCGGCACCG
Organism: Mycobacterium sp. SMC-16; assembly: GCF_046250085.1. NCBI lineage: Bacteria > Bacillati > Actinomycetota > Actinomycetes > Mycobacteriales > Mycobacteriaceae > Mycobacterium > Mycobacterium sp. SMC-16. The sequence continues at coordinate 848,380 of NZ_CP176427.1, read as the reverse complement.
ATACCGGCATCATCGCCTGATCGTCACCAATTCCACACTGCTGCAACATAATCAACCTTCAAAGGAAGCCCACCATGTCTATCTGTGATCCGGCGCTACGCACCGCGCTGCGCACCCTGAAACTGTCCGGCATGCTCGACACCCTCGATGCCCGGCTCGCCCAAACCCGCGACGGCGGCCTCGGCCACCTCGAATTCCTGCAAGCCCTCTGTCAAGACGAGATCGCCCGCCGCGAATCCGCCGCTCTCACACGGCGATTGCGCCGCGCCAAGTTCGAAGAACAGGCCACCTTCGAAGACTTCGACTTCACCGCCAACCCGAAACTGCCCGCCGCGATGCTGCGCGACCTGGCCGCCCTGCGCTGGCTCGACGCCGGCGAATCAGTCATCCTCTACGGCCCCGTCGGCGTCGGCAAAACCCATGTGGCACAAGCACTCGGACATCACGTAGCCCGCCGCGGCGGGGACATCCGCTTCGTCAAATGCGCCCGCATGCTCGCCGACCTTGCCGGCGGACACGCCGACCGCACCATCGGCCAGCGCATGCGCGAGTACACCCGGCCCCTGGTACTGATCGTCGATGACTTCGCGATGCGTGAGCACACCACCACCCAATCCGACGATCTCTACGATCTGGTCTCCGACCGGGCCATCGCTGGCAAACCCCTCATCCTGACCAGCAACCGCGCCCCCAAAGACTGGTACCCGCTGTTCCCCAACCCCGTCGTGGCCGAATCCCTACTCGACCGACTGATCAACACCAGCCACCAAGTCCTCATGGACGGACCCAGCTACCGACCCCGGAAACGACCCGGCCGCACCACCACCTAGACAACGCCCGCCCCGACCGGTAAGACCAACACGAGGCCCACACCTGGGGAATTACGTGACAGCAACCCCTGGGGAATTACGTGACCGACGACACATTTCGTCAATCTCGACGACCCAGATCAGGCCAGCACTGCCCGATTACCCTCGTCGGTTGAGGTGACAACGATGTTCGCGCCGAGCGGTTCGCCGTCGCACAGTAGCGCCATCAGATCGGCGTCGGTCGTGGTGGCCAGGAACCGGCCCCCGTCGGCGTCGAGGCGGCCGATGATGATGCCGACGTTGGGAGTCCAGTCGTACCGGACGGTGTAGGTCTCGATGGTCGCGGGTCCGTTCGCATGTTCAACCACCGCAACGGTGGGCCACGACGCGACCTCCGCGTACAGTTCGGCACTGTTATCGGCGACCCAATCGGCGGGTTGGGTCGAATAGATGCCGACCGAAAACTTGCTGGCGATGCCGCCGTTTGCGCCGACCAACGCGAATTCGCCTGGGGTTTCCCGCATTCGGGTGACAGCTTCAGCGATGCCGTGCAGCGAGTAGTTGTTTCCCGGGCCGCCGAAGTACGGCAGGCCGCCGGTCAGCGTCAGGCCTCGCGGATCATCGGCGTCCAAACCGACGCCGTCGCAGATGTTGAAGACCGGGAACGGGAAGCAGCTGTAGAGGTCGAATGCCGAGATGTCGTCGATCCCAATTCCGGCTACCCGCAACGCTTCCCGCACGGCCAGCACCGAGGCCGGGCTGGCACCGACGTCGGGACGGCCGAGGAGCTTCTGCTCCTTCATATCCGCATGCCCACGCAGGTAGACCCACTTGGATTCCGGCACGCCAAGTTTGCGTGCGGACTCCACCGACATGAGCACGGCGGCCGCTCCCATGTTCACCTGGTCACGAGCCACCATGAGCCGCGGGTAGGGGTCACAGATCATCCGGTTCTTGTCGGTGACAGTCACCAACTCGTCGACGGTACGTTCCACCGGCGCCGACGAATAAGGGTTCTTGGCAGCGACTTTCGACATCGGGGCGAACAGCTCCCCCATCGCCTGCCGGTAGTCCTGAACAGAATGCCCGAGGCGCGCACGACGGGCGTTCTCCAGCAGGCCGTACTGCACGGGCGCACCGATCAGCCCGTGCCGGACGGTGTACTCGTCGAAGATGCCGTCGTATCCGTAGCCACGGTCTTCGAGCTGGCCGTCGATGTTCTCCGAGTGATCGGGCTTGTCGTCCCGGCCCTTGAAGTACCGGATACTGGACGTGTTTTCCGACCCCATGATCATCACGACGTCGGCGTTGCCTGCCACGATCTCGCCGGCGAATTCGGTGATCAGGTGCTGAGGGCTCTGCCCGCCGATGACTTCGAGCACCGCGCGGGCCGGGTCAGCGCCGATGCGTTGCGCCACGGAGCGCGGGTAGTTGTTCGACTTGCCGAGCGGTGCCGGCACGTGGCCGGAGATCTCGAACTGCCGGGTGCCCGCGACGGTGTCGATCGCCGCGGCAACTGCCGTGACGTCGGCTCCGGTGTCCTGCAGCGCCGCCTGCGCGGCGGCCGCCGCGAGATCTACTGAGGACATCCCGCGGTAATCAGGGTCTTCAAGGCGTTCGGTGAACTGACCGACACCCACGATCACCGGCGTACGCGGATCAACACCCATTACAAACCTCCAGAAACCTGTTAATTCGACAGGCTAACCGATTGGGATGCGAACCTGCATTACGGGTAGCTGCACATTTGCGTCAGGAGGTACCCGCGGAGCGAAGTACGGTTGAGTGATGACTGGACCCAACCTGCGTGTCGACACCGCTGAACTGGAGTCAGCAGCCCGCAAGTTGTCCAGCTTGAGCAGCGACCTGACAAATAGCGCAGTCGTCCGCGGGCTTCCGGCCGCTGACAACCAAGCCAGCGGTGCAGCCGCAGCAGCCGTAACCGCCGCGGCTGATCACGTAGCCGGAGTCTGTGCAGGTGATCTCAAGGCATTCGGCGACAAACTAGCGCAAGCTGCCAAGTCCTACTCCGCGACGGACTCCGATGGCGGACAGCGTGTGCTGACAACGATGCACATGGACAGATAGCGCACCACACATGGTGGAGATGCCGACGCGCACCAAAGTCGAGAATTGGAAATCAGACCACTTGGCGAGCGCGGCTGACGCATGGACTCGACAAGCTCACACGGTCGAGGACATCTACGGCCGCGCCCAACAGGCAGTTGCCGAACCCACGTGGCACGGTAGTGCCGCCGACAGCGCCCACGACCGAATGTTCAGTGACATCGTCCGCGTGCGGACCGCTATGGAAATGCTCCGCAAGGCTGCCGGCATTGCCAAGAACGGCGCGGATCTCCTGGCCGGTTTGAAGCGCACCGCCGTCGAAGCGATATCCAACGCAGAGCGCCAGTTCTTTTCGGTAAGCGACAATCTCCGTGTCACCGACCGCATGCCGAAAGTCCTAGTCGGCCCACTGCTCCTGGTGCGAGACCTCACACGCGCAGCTATCGAAGCGGACATCCGAGGCAAGGCGTTGAGCCTGGCGGCCGCCGATGAACAGATCGCGAGTCAACTGAAACCGATCGCGACCAGTCTGCGCGAATTCAAGACGGATCAGCCTGGAAACGGAGCGCCTGCGCCGGGCGGCGCGCCTAAAGAGCCAACTATCACAGGCCCAGCCGGGCCGCTCACTCCCGAGCCTGACAAGTTCGACCCGAATCCAACAGCAGATGGCGGCAAGGGCAACCGCGGCGATCTCAACGTGACGTTGCCCGGAAGCGATATCACCATCAGTGGAGACCGCCGTCTGGGCTATCCGACGATCGATGGCAAACGGAACCCACTGGACATGCCTGACGACACAAGGCCTTTGCCGACCGGAACAATCGTCGGCCCGGACGGTAAGCAGTACGCGTTGTACAGCAAGGTGCCTTACCACTTGCCCAACGGCGATCCAATGTCAGCGGTCACGTATTTCCCCAGGTTTGAGGGGTTGTCCGTCACGTAATTCCCCACCCTGGCTGTCACGTAATTCCCCACCCTGGGCGGTGTGTCTGCCTGGTGTGGGCCTCGTTTACCGGTTCGCTCTGCATCCATCTGATGGTGGATGGAAGGGCGCTGATGGCGAGGAGAAGTATCGTGATGCTCGATTTGGTCGAGTTGTTCACCCACTGGCACGCGGGCCGTTCGCAGGTCCAGTTATCGGAGTCGCTGGGCATTGACCGCAAGACCGTCCGCAAATATTTGGCTCCGGCGGTCGCGGCGGGTATCGGCCCGGGTACGGAGCCGCTGACCGCGCCACAGTGGTCGGAGCTGATCGGCGGGTGGTTCCCGGAACTGTCCGATCCTGCGGCGCGGGCGCTGACCTGGCCGCTGATCGAACCGCACCGGGACCAGATCAAGACCTGGCTCGATGCCGATGTCACGATCGCCACGATCGCTCAGCGGTTGCGGGACGAGCATGCGGTAGCGGTGTCGGAGTCCTCGGTTCGGCGTTGGATCGCAACACATTTCGCGGAAGAGGTGGCACGAGCGAAGGTGACCGTGCCGCGCGGGCCGGTCGAGCCGGGCAGTGAAGCGCAGATCGACTACGGTCGCCTGGGCATGTGGTTCGATCCCGCGGTGGGCCGCCGGGTGGCGGTGTGGGCGTTCGTGATGGTGTTGGCGTGTTCGCGGCACCTGTTCGTGCGCCCGGTGATCCGGATGGACCAAACCACCTGGTGCGCTTGCCATGTCGCGGCGTTCGAGTTCTTCGGCGGGGTCCCGGCCCGGTTGGTGTGTGACAACCTCAAGACCGGGGTGGACAAACCCGACCTGTATGACCCGAAGATCAACCGCGCCTATGCCGAGCTGGCCACCCACTACGGCACCCTGATCGACCCGGCGCGGGCGTTCAAACCCAAAGACAAACCCCGCGTCGAACGGCCCATGCAATACATCCGGGATTCGTTCTGGCGCGGCCGCCAGTTCGACGGGCTGCCCGCGATGCAAACCGACGCCCAGCGCTGGAGCATCGAGGTGGCCGGGGCGAGGTCGTGTCGGGCACTGGAGGGCGCGCCGCCGTTGCGGGTGTTTGAAGCGATCGAAGCCAGCGCGTTGATCGGGTTGCCGCCCAGAGTATTTGAACTGTCCACCTGGTCGATCGGCACCGTCGGCACCGACGCGCACCTCAAGGTCGGCAAGGCGTTGTACTCGGTGCCGTGGCGGCTGATCGGGCAACGCCTGCATGCCCGCACCGCCGGCGACGTGGTACAGGTCTTTCACGCCGATGCGGTGGTGGCCATCCACGTGCGCCGCCCATCGGGGCGCTCGACCGACTTCGCCCATTACCCGCCGGAGAAGGTCGCGTTCGCGATGAAAACCCCGACCTGGTGCCGGCGCACCGCCGAACTGGTCGGCCCGGCCTGCGTCGCGGTGATCGCCGCGTTCATGGCCGACAACGCCATCCACCATCTGCGCGCCGCGCAAGGAGTGCTCGGGCTGCGCGACAAACACGGCTGCGACCGGTTGGAGGCCGCGTGCGCCCGCGCCATCGCCGTCGGTGACCCGTCCTACCGCACCATCAAAGGCATCCTGGCCGCCGGCACCGAACACGCCGGCGACGAACCGCCCGCCAGCACCGGCGCGGCGGGGGCGTTTCTGCGTGGCCCCGACCAGTTCGGCACCGATACCGGCATCATCGCCTGATCGTCACCAATTCCACACTGCTGCAACATAATCAACCTTCAAAGGAAGCCCACCATGTCTATCTGTGATCCGGCGCTACGCACCGCGCTGCGCACCCTGAAACTGTCCGGCATGCTCGACACCCTCGATGCCCGGCTCGCCCAAACCCGCGACGGCGGCCTCGGCCACCTCGAATTCCTGCAAGCCCTCTGTCAAGACGAGATCGCCCGCCGCGAATCCGCCGCTCTCACACGGCGATTGCGCCGCGCCAAGTTCGAAGAACAGGCCACCTTCGAAGACTTCGACTTCACCGCCAACCCGAAACTGCCCGCCGCGATGCTGCGCGACCTGGCCGCCCTGCGCTGGCTCGACGCCGGCGAATCAGTCATCCTCTACGGCCCCGTCGGCGTCGGCAAAACCCATGTGGCACAAGCACTCGGACATCACGTAGCCCGCCGCGGCGGGGACATCCGCTTCGTCAAATGCGCCCGCATGCTCGCCGACCTTGCCGGCGGACACGCCGACCGCACCATCGGCCAGCGCATGCGCGAGTACACCCGGCCCCTGGTACTGATCGTCGATGACTTCGCGATGCGTGAGCACACCACCACCCAATCCGACGATCTCTACGATCTGGTCTCCGACCGGGCCATCGCTGGCAAACCCCTCATCCTGACCAGCAACCGCGCCCCCAAAGACTGGTACCCGCTGTTCCCCAACCCCGTCGTGGCCGAATCCCTACTCGACCGACTGATCAACACCAGCCACCAAGTCCTCATGGACGGACCCAGCTACCGACCCCGGAAACGACCCGGCCGCACCACCACCTAGACAACGCCCGCCCCGACCGGTAAGACCAACACGAGGCCCACACCTGGGGAATTACGTGACAGCAACCCCTGGGGAATTACGTGACCGACGACACCAAACCCCAACTACGCCACAAAGGACACCACGGTCGTTGATCTAGCGAACCCGGCGAAGAGCATCGGGGTTCTACCGGGAATTTCACAGGCCAGCGGCGCATACGACAAGACGACAAACAGGATGGTGATCGTCGGAAACACTGGCCCCGACCGCGGCGATCGGACGAGGATGCTGTGGGTGTCCGACCCAATCGACCCGGCGAACCCCGATGGTTGGATGAATACGCTTCATCCAGCCGGTGTGATCCCTGGCTTGCCAGGTGATCGAGAAAACCAGCTCGTTGCACTCAAAGGCGGGGGCTTCATGCTGCTGGGCTCAGACAACGTCGTCCCCAATGGCAACCAACAACCTATGAGCGCGATCACGGCGGCAACACCTGAAGGCTTGCTGACTGCCAAACCTACGGCTCTATTTCCGCCTGGACCACAACAGAATTGGCCGGGCGGGGCTCCGCCATATGGCCCAACCGTTGTAGACACTACGTACGACCCGGTCACCGGCCGCGAAACCGTCGACGTTCGAGTCAGCACGTGGGAAGCGCCAAAAGATTGGGACCCCACCAAACAAAAAGACATGCCGTACAACCCGCAGACATACCGAACATCCGTGACAGTCCAGCACTAGCCGATGGAGTTACAGGCTGTGAATTTTCAGAGAAACGTGGCACCACTGCTCTTCGCCGGGTGCCTCGCTGCAACCACGCTGGCCCCGCCGCAGGCATTCGCGCAGCCGCAACAATTCCCCGATTTGAGCGCCTTCGCCGAGTCACCTACGCCAAATCAATTCTCCCGCCCAGACAAATGGGCCAACGGCTACATGTTCTTCCGGACGGCGGATGGTGTGAACTGCATGATCGGCGCTACCAAGACCTGTTACGGCAACCTGCCTGGGCTCGCGCCCGCCGAAACAAGTGCATGCAGTTCGGTCATGCAAGACGACCCTTCAACACCATTCAGATTCAATCGGTCCGACCAGCAATGTGTTCCAGCCACCGACGCTGTACTGAACCCCGGATACAAGTTGACCTTCGAGGCGCGAGGCACTACCTGTGTTGTCGGGCAGGACCGACTGACCGCCTGCATCGACAGCTGGCACAACCACGGCTTCGTCCTCCAGCCCTCGGGCAGCTGGACGTTCTGATGCGCCGGCTGACAGCGCTGGCGTTGGCGGCGTCAATCGTCAGCGCATGTGACGTCTCGTCGCCAGGTCAGCCGGTTCCCGAAGCTCCACCCACCGCACCGCCCGGCGGTCCCCCGCACCCGCCGCCACCAAGAGGAGTCTTCCCAGACTTCGCCACTTTCGCGCCAGCCGATCTCGCGTTGTACTCCGCCAAGAACTGGCATGAGGACACCTACGTCCTCTTTCAGACGCCAGGTGAAATCGGCTGCTTTGCCTACATCTACAGCGGCGTCATGGGACTGATCGAGTGTCACGGACGATCGATGCCGGGATTTCCCGCTGATGCTCTCAACCCCAAGCTCAAGGATCGACCGACGGTGTTCACCGTCGCAGAATCATCTGACGGCGCATTCAAGTTCACGTCCTCGCTGGGCACGTACACAGAAGAGAAGGGCTACCGCCTTCTACCCGCGGGCATGAAGCTCACGGTCGGCGAGACGGGCTGCGCTGTCGGTGACGACCACTACATTGCCTGCGTAACCAGCCAACACCATGGTTTCGTCATCTCACCCACCGGCAGCTGGACCTTCTGATCCACGACAATTTCAACGTACAACTATCTAGACGTACATCTAATTCGACGTACAATTGCCGTCATGAACTGGCCCATCAGACCCATGTCCCTCGTGGTCGGCGGCGTCGTCCCGCCCGAGAACGTGGTGGGCCGGGTACGCGAGCAGCAGGAAATCCTGGCCAGCCTGCCCGACGGTGGCGCTGCCCTGGTCGGCGATCGCCGGCACGGCAAGACGTCCCTGGCCCGACTCGTCGCGCACACCGCCCGCCTGCAGGGCCTGACCGTCGTCTCGGTCAGTGCGGAGCGGCAGACCTACGCCGAGTTCGTCACGGCTCTCGCCGCCGAGCTCGGCCGCGTCGACAACGCCCTTCGCCAGGAGGTCGACCGCTGGAAGGTCGCGGTGGGCACCGGGCCGTTCAAGTTCGAGCGGGTCCGCGCCGACGCCGCTCTCGACGATCTGCTGCAGCGCGCCGTCGCCCGCACCAAGGACGGTCCATTGGTGCTGTTCATCGACGAGGTCACCGTGCTCGCCCGGAACCTCGAACGCGAAAAGCCCGGCGGCGGAGACGCGTTCCTGCACCTGCTGCGCCGCTTCCGGCAGGAGCACTCCGGACGGCTGGCCACTGTCCTGTCCGGTTCCATTGGCTTCCACCATGTTTCGGAGGACGCGCTCAGTTCGGTCAACGACATCCGCAAGGTCACGGTCGGCCCGATCCGTCACGACCACGCCACGTACCTGGCCGAGTGCCTGCTGCTCGGCGTGAACGTCCCGACCACGGACCGGCATCAGGTCGCGGAATCCATTGCGGCGGCGGCAGAGAACGTGCCGTACTACATCCAGCATCTGGTCGCGGGTGCGGCACGTGAAGGGTCCGTCAAGCCGGACCGTATCGCGGAGCTGCTGGCCGCCGCCATCACCGATCCGCATGACCCCTGGGATCTGCGGCACTACCGCGACCGCCTGCGCAACTACTACGGCGACGACGCCCCCGCCATCGCCGGGCTACTCGACATCTACGCCCATGCCCCAACCCCGTTGAGCGTCAACGCAACACTTCAGTTCCTGAAGACCGAGGGCTCCCCCATCACCGACCGCGACGAGCTGGTGTCCTTCATCGAGCGCCTCGAACAGGACCACTACCTGCGCCGCGTCGGAGATGACGACTGCTTCGCCTCGGGCCTGGTGCAGTCCGCATGGCGAGCCATGAGGCGGTAGGCCATGACGCACCCCGCCTTCTCCCCCAGCACCGTCGACGCCGCCGAACTCGACGCCCGCACCGTCGGCCGCGCGCCACTTCTCAAGCGGCTGGCGGACCGCATCGTCAGCTCGGCACAGGACGGTTCGCGTCCGCACACCTTGCTCGTCGCGCCGCGCGGCGCCGGCAAGACGCACACCCTTCAGGTGGCGATCCACCGGGCTCTGAAACAGCGCAAGGCCGCGAAAGCCACACTGCTGCTGGCACTTCCAGAGGACGCCCTGGCCATCGGCAGCTACCCGGACCTGCTCGTCGAACTGCTGCGCACGCAGGGACCGGACACACACGAACGAGCCAAGGAACTTCGCGGCGACGCGCTGGAGCTGGAACGAGAGATCCTCGACTTGGCCGCGGGCCGCATGGTGCTGGTCGCGATCGAGAACGCCGACAGGATTTTCGATGCGATCGGCGAAGCAGGGCAAGGCAGTTTCCGCGCCTGGGTCGAAACATCCACCGCGGTATTGGTTTTCGCCACGGCGCCGGCGTTGTTCCCGGCCGTCTCCTCTCGCACCCACCCGTGGTACGGGTCGTTCATCATCGAGGAACTCCCCGACCTCGCCGACGCTGACATCGCTGAGCTTCTCAAGCAGCATGCCCGCGACCACGAATTGGCTTCGTACGTCCAGACTTCCGAGGGTCTGGCCCACATCGACGCCGTCGCCCAGCTCGTCGGCTGGTCGCCGCGGGTTTGGCAGATCATCGCGGACACCGCCGACCGGGCCGCCCTGGAAGGCGTCACACCCGCTGCCGACGCGGTACTGGAACAGCTCACACCCCACTACCAGCAACTCCTCTGGCAGCTGCCCGCCGGTGAACAGCGCCTCATCGTCGAACTGGCCCGTGCCGACGGCGCCCGAACTGTCACCGATCTTGCTGCCGCCGTGGGCATTTCGAATCAGTCGGCGTCGGCGGCCCTGGGCCGCCTCACGACCGGCGGCTGGGTGCACCCCGGGAAAGCGGACTCGGGCGACCGTCGCGCCACGTGGTACGACCTCAGCGACCCGCTACTCCGGAACTACTTGCACTACCGCGAGCGCCGCCAACGGTGACGCCGCAGTACGCCCCCTCCGTTGAGCGGATACGAAGCGACTCCTTGACGAGGCTGTCACTTAGTGACACAGTTGAGCTGTCACTAAGTGACAGGAGGGAGGGCGATGAACGACAAGCAGGAACAGGCGCGAATTGCGGTGTCACGCATTGCCTGTGCCCTGTTCTGGGAACGAGGCGTCGCCGGCACCAGCGGTGACGACATCGCCGCGGCCGCAGGGCTGTCCACCCGCACCATCTGGCGCTATTTCCGCAGTAAGGAGAGTTGCGTCGAACCGCTGCTCGCCAAGTCGGCAGACCGGTTCCTGGCGAGCGCCCGGCGCTGGCCGCACGAACTGTCGTTGTCGGAACACCTTGCGGCAGATGCCATTGCGCATCCGCTGTCACCGCAGGACATCGAGGACGAGCTCAGCGCGATCCGGCTCGCGACCATGACGGAATCCGACCCCGCCCTACGCACCGCGTACCTGATGGTCCACGACCGCATGGAACGGGGACTCATCCCGGTCATCGCCGACCGCCTGGGCTTACCCGAAGACGACCTGACCGTCCGCCTATGCGCGGCCGCAGTCACCGGCGCCTTCCGCGTCGTCGACGAAGACGTGAGTAGGGCAATCATCGTCGACGGCAAGCAGGTCAACCAGGAGGAGGCGCTGACCCTCATGGACCGGGCGATTCGCGAGGCCACGAACGGCAGGCTGGGCGGCCCCGTCAAACACTGAAAATTCCATATCTCTCACGAGCCGGCGACGCCGGCCCGGCGAACAAGCTTGTCCAAGAAAGGATTTCCCATGGCGCTACCCGAACTCATCTCGGTCGAAGACCTTTTCAGCGCACCCGAGCGCACGGCGGCGACGATCTCGCCGGACGGAACCAGGATCGCGTACCTCGCACCGTGGCAGAACCGCCTGAACGTCTGGGTGCAGGACGTCGACGACGACGCGACCGCACGGTGCGTCACGGCCGACGAAACGCGCAGTGTGTACATCTACCGGTGGACCGACAATCCACGATGGATGCTCTACATGCAGGACTCGGGCGGTGACGAGAACTGGCATGTCTACCGCGTCGACCTGGAGAACCCGGACACCCCCGCAGTCGACCTGACCCCGTTTCCCGGGACGCGTGCGAGCTTCGAACTGCCCAAGAGGCTGCCGGGAAAGGCCATCGTCCAGATCAACAAACGCAACCCCGAACTGTTCGATGTCTACGAACTCGACATCGCCACAGGCGAACTCACGCTTCGCGCGGAAAATCCAGGCAATGTCGTCACCTGGCTGAGCGGGCCGAGCGGTGACCTGTTCACCAACACGCTGACCGCGGAAGGCGACGTCGAAATCTCCTATTGGGACCCGGCAACGCGCAGCCTGCGTCCGGTCAAGGTCTACGACGGCAGCGACTACCCCCTGGGCATCTTCCCGGTCACCGTCACGCCGGACGGCAAGGGCATCTGGCTCCCGTCTTATGAGAACAGCGACCGGTCTCGACTGGTCGTGGTCGACGTGGCCGCCGGTACCGAGACCGAAATCGACAGCCACCCGACATTCGATGTGGGCAACCAGATGGTCCTTCCGTCACCGTTCATCCTCTGCCCGCGGACCGGTGAGCTGATCGGCGTGCGCTACTACGGCGAACGCCAGGTCATCCACCCGCTGGACTCGAATTTCGCTGCGGTACTGGACAATCTGGTCAAACTCTCGGACGGCGACCTCGCCAGCGTGTCGGCCGACGACCGTGGGCAGCGGTGGGTGGTCAGCTTCACCCATGACCGCGATCCATGGGCCACCTATCTCTACGACCACTCGACCGGCGAAAGCCGGCTGTTGTTCCGGCCCTACGCGCGTCTGGATCCCGAAAAGCTCGCCCCGATGACACCGGTGACCATCACGTCGCGCGACGGGCTGGATCTGCATGCGTACCTGACGCTGCCGGTCGGGATCGAACCCCGTGATCTACCGTTGGTCCTACTGGTCCACGGCGGTCCGTGGGCGCGTGACTGCCGGGGCTTCCAACCCGATGTGCAGCTGCTGGCCAATCGCGGATATGCGGTGCTGCAGGTGAACTTTCGCGGCTCGACGGGCTACGGCAAGGCCTTCACCAAGGCCGCGATCGGGGAATTCGCGGGCAAGATGCACGACGACCTGATCGACGCCGTGGACTGGGCTGTCAAGCAGGGCTACGCGGATCGGGACAAGGTCGCGATCTACGGCGGCTCGTACGGTGGTTATGCCGCGCTGGTCGGCGTGACGTTCACCCCGGACGTGTTCGCGGCGGCCATCGACTACGTCGGGATCTCGAGTCTCGCGAACTTCATGCGCACCCTGCCCAATGTGGCCCGACCGTTTCTTGCGACCAACTGGCACAAGTACGTGGGCGACCCCCGTGACCCCGCACAGGAAAGTGACATGCTGGCCCGCTCTCCCATCACCAAGGTGGATCAGATCCGCACACCACTGTTAGTTATCCAGGGCGCCAACGACTCTCGCGTCGTGCAAGCAGAATCAGACAACCTCGTCGAGGCACTGCGCGCCCGCGGAGTCGAGGTCGAGTACATGGTCAAGGCCGACGAAGGCCACGGATTCGTCAACCCCGACAACCAGATCGACATGAACCACGCCGTCGAGCGCTTCCTCGCCCAGCATCTCGGCGGTCGGGTCTGACTGCACGTTCGCCGCAGAACACAACAGGCCCCCACCAAACGGTGGGGGCCTGTTGCGCAGAACGAAATTACAGCGACTGCAGGATCTCGCGAGCCAGCGCAGCGGTGGCCGACGGGGTCTTGCCGACCTTCACACCGGCAGCCTCGAGGGCTTCCTGCTTGGCGGCGGCGGTGCCCGACGAGCCCGAGACGATGGCGCCGGCGTGGCCCATGGTCTTGCCCTCCGGAGCGGTGAAGCCCGCGACGTAGCCGACGACCGGCTTGGTGACGTTGGCCTTGATGTAGTCGGCGGCACGCTCTTCGGCGTCGCCACCGATCTCGCCGATCATCACGATGACCTTGGTCTCCGGGTCCTTCTCGAACGCCTCGATGGCGTCGATGTGGGTGGTGCCGATGACCGGGTCGCCGCCGATGCCGATGGCGGTCGAGAAGCCGAAGTCACGCAGCTCGTACATCATCTGGTAGGTCAGGGTGCCGGACTTGGAGACCAGACCGATCGGGCCCTTGCCGGTGATGTTGTTCGGCGTGATGCCGACCAGCGCCTCACCGGGGGTGATGATGCCCGGGCAGTTGGGGCCGATGATGCGGGTCTTCTGACCCTTCTCGACGTTGTAGGCCCACGCGTAGGCGCTGTCCTGCACCGGGATGCCCTCGGTGATGACGACCAGCAGCGGGATCTCGGCGTCGATGGCCTCGATGATGGCGTCCTTCGAGAACGCCGGCGGGACGAAGGCGATCGACACGTCGGCGCCGGTCTCCTTCATGGCCTCGGCCACCGTGGCGAACACGGGCAGCTCTACGGGGTTGCCGTCCTTGTCCACATGCGAGACCTTGGTGCCAGCCTTGCGCGCGTTGACGCCACCGACAACCTGGGTGCCGGCCTTCAGCATCAGCTTGGTGTGCTTGGTGCCCTCACCGCCGGTGATGCCCTGGACGATGACCTTGGAATCCTTGTTCAGGAAGATAGACATAAGTTGTTGGCTCCCTTACTTGTTCGCCAGCTCGGCGGCTTTGTCGGCACCGGAGTCCATGGTCTCGGCCTGGATCACCAGCGGGTGGTTGGCCTCGGCCAGAATGCGGCGGCCCTCTTCGACGTTGTTGCCGTCGAGGCGGACGACCAGCGGCTTGTTGGCCTCGTCGCCCAGCATTTCCAGCGCCTTGACGATGCCGTTGGCGACGGCGTCGCACGCGGTGATGCCACCGAAGACGTTCACGAAGACGCTCTTGACCTGACTGTCGCCCAGGATGACGTCCAGACCGGCGGCCATGACCTCGGCCGAGGCGCCACCACCGATGTCCAGGAAGTTGGCGGGCTTCACGCCGCCGTGGTTCTCGCCGGCGTACGCGACAACGTCCAGCGTCGACATGACCAGACCGGCACCGTTACCGATGATGCCGACGGCGCCGTCGAGCTTGACGTAGTTGAGGTCGTGCTCCTTGGCCTTGAGCTCGAGCGGGTCGGTGGCTTCCTTGTCCTCGAACTCGGCGTGGCCGGGCTGACGGAAGTCGGCGTTGGCGTCCAGGGTGACCTTGCCGTCGAGGGCGAGGATCTGGTCGTCGGGGGTGCGAACCAGCGGGTTGACCTCGACCAGGGTGGCGTCCTCGGCGACGAAGACCTCCCACAGCTTCTGGATGGTCACGGCCGCGGCGTCGAGCACCTCGGCGGGCAGGTGGCCCTTCTCGGCGATCTCACGGGCGAAGGCCAGGTCAACACCCTTGACGGCGTCGACGGGAACCTTGGCGAGACGCTCCGGCTTGGTGGCGGCGACCTCTTCGATCTCCATGCCACCCTCAACCGAGCACATGGCCAGGTAAGTGCGGTTGGCGCGATCGAGCAGGAAGGAGATGTAGTACTCCTCCGCGATGTCGCTGGCTTCGGCGACGAGCAGCTTCTTGACGATGTGGCCCTTGATGTCCAGACCGAGGATGTTCTGCGCGTGGGTGAGGGCGTCCTCCGGGGTGGCGGCGTACTTCACGCCACCCGCCTTGCCGCGGCCGCCGACCTTGACCTGTGCCTTGATCATGACGGGCTTGCCGATCTCCTCGGCGATCGCCTTGGCGTCATCGGCGGACTCGGTGACCCGGCCCGGTGTAGTAGGGACGTTGTGCTTGGCGAACAGCTCTTTCGCCTGGTACTCGAAGAGATCCATGAGCTCTGAGAAATCCCGTTCTGTCTGCGTTGACGGTTGAATTCACTTCAGCATTGGGCCGCACTGGCTCGCTCGGCACTTTAGCCACGTACTAATGAGTAGCCAGCACCGCCTACTACCCATGTGGTACATCTCACCTGAGAGCAACCAGTGAGGCAAATCACAGTTCCCGGCCAATGACACCTATAGGTTGCCAATCGGTTCTGATTTTCAGTACCGTCATGGGCGGTCTCGGTAACGGTACGGTCACGGAGCAAAGGAATTTTCGGTTGACTGAGCACGATTCGTCTGGCACTCCCCTCGGAGAGGCGACGGACGCCGGCATCACCGAGAACGCTACCCGCACCACCGTCAAGCTTTCCCGCGCTGTGAGCCCTGCCGAAGTGACCGACATCATCCCGTTCAACGAGTTCGGCGACCTGCACGATCTGGACCTGTCCGAGAGCGCCTTCGACCGCGATTCCCGCGTCAACGCCGCCCCTGAACTCGATGATCTGAACGACACCGACGACGAGACGCCTCTGACGCTGACCGTCCCGGCCGAATTCCAGCAGCCCGAGGGCGCCCGACGGCTCTCCGCGAGCGCCTATCGCGACAGCCACACCGATACCAGCAACGGTCTCGACGACACCGACATCATCGATCTGCGCGCGAGCCGCGGCACCCACCGCAAGCCTGAGCCCGTCAATGGCGTGAAGGGCCGCCTGGTCGCCGCCGCGATGGCCGTCGGCGCCACCGCCGCCGCCGGGTACTCGATGATGACCAGCGCCGACCAGCCGACCAGCACGAAGCTGGCCGCAGACCAGGTTGTCCGGGCGGACGGATCATCTGATGGCATCCAGATCGTCAACGTCGAGCCCGCCGCCTCGTCCGGCGCGGTGCACGCCCAGGAGCTCGCCAACGGCGCAGCGTTCGCGCAGGAGCGCGCCGAGCGCGAAGCCCGGCTGGCCCGCCCGCTGTTCGTGATGCCGACCAAGGGCGTGTTCACCTCTGGCTTCGGTTACCGCTGGGGCGCGCTGCACGGCGGCATCGACATCGCCGGCCCGATCGGCACCCCGATCGTCGCCGTGTCCGACGGCGTCGTCGTCGCCGCAGGCCCGACCGCGGGTTACGGCGCGTGGGTCAAGGTCCGCCACTCGGACGGGACCGTCACGCTGTATGGCCACGTCAACACCTGGGTCGTCTCGGTCGGCCAGCGGGTCTTCGCCGGCGACCAGATCGCCACCATCGGCAACCGCGGCAACTCGACCGGCCCGCACTGCCACTTCGAGGTGCTCATGGGCGGCAGCCAGCGCATCGACCCCGTGCCGTGGCTGGCACAGCGTGGCCTGAGCCCGGGTAATTACGTCGGCTGATCCGTGACGGACGACAACAACGCCGACGGGCCGTTGTCCGACCCCACCCAGACGTTCGCGCGCCAATCTGACGACGAACCCAGGACGGGGCTGATCCGTCGCACTCCGACGGCCGCGATCCCCGTCGCCGACGCACCGCCAACCAGCATCATCCGCCGCACTCCCACTGGTTCTATTCCCATCGTCGACGCTCCTCAAACGAGTGTCATCGAACCCGCAACCGGCCTCATCCCCGCCGAGCCGGCCACCGGCCTCATCGCGGCCGAAGATGCGCCCGCGACCACGTTCATCCCGGCCTCGACCCCCACTCCGGCAGCGGCTCCCGGTCCCGCATCCGCTCCGACGCCGGCACCGAAGCCGCCACCCGGCCCATTTGCCGCCTGCGCCACCGCAACGGCCTGCATCTTGAGCGGCTGGGCCACCGCGGTCATCGCCACCTCACTGATCGCCGGGTGGTGGCGCACCGATCCGCTGTTCTGTGTCGCCATCGGTTTCCTCGCCGCGGTGTCCGCCGGCGCGACCATCGGCGGCCAGATCGCGGTGCTACTGCGTCATCGCACCGGCCGGATGCTGGTGGTGGTCGGCGCCCTGGTGACACTGGTGATCTTCGCCAGTTTGTTCGTGGCGGGGGCGCAACTGCCGCCGATCGTCTACGGCATCCCGGTGCTGCCCATCACGAGCATGGTGCTCGCGATGCTGCCCGTTACCGGACGCTGGTGCACCAAAATCTGACGCGCACAGGCGAATCCGGTTAAAAATCAGCGAGATCGCACCGTCTGATTTCCGCGCGCGACGACGTTAAAGCTTCTGCACCGGCGCGTGGTTGTGCATCAGCTTGACCCGGCCGGAGCTGCCGAAGTCGATGAGCGACATGGCCGATTCACCGACGCCACTGACCTCTTCGACACGCCCCAACCCGTACTTGTCGTGCGTGACGCGGTCGCCCGGCGAGAGCACCACCAGCGGCTTGTTGCGGTTCGGCGCCGGTCGCATGGGCGACGGCCGTCCACCACCCAGACCGCCACCCGATCCGCCGGACCCGTAGCGGCTGGGCGCCGACAACGATGGCGGCGGCTCGACCCGGCGCCAGTCGATCAGCTCTTGCGGAATCTCCTGCAGGAAACGTGATTCCGGGTTGAGCATGGGCTGTCCCCACGACGACCGCACCTTGGCGCGGCTGAGGTACAGCCGCTGGCGGGCCCGGGTGATACCGACGTACGCCAGCCGGCGTTCCTCGGACAGCTCGGTGGGATCGCCCAGGGCGCGCATGTGCGGGAACATGCCGTCTTCCCAGCCGGTCACGAAGACCACCGGAAACTCGAGGCCCTTGGCGGTGTGCAGCGTCATCATGGTGACGACGCCGTCGCCGTCTTCGGGGATTTCGTCGGCGTCGGCAACCAGCGAGACCCGTTCCAGGAACGCGGCCAGCGCTCCGGTGTCGGGGATGTCCTCGTCGAGTTCCTCTTCCTGCAGCGCCTGCGCGTTGGCCAGGTCGGTGCTGAATTCGTGTGCGACGCTGACCAATTCGTTCAAGTTGTCCAACCGCGCCTGGTCCTGCGGGTCACTGGACGCTTCCAGCTCGCGGCGGTAGCCCGTGCGGTCCAGGACCGTCTCGACCAGGTCGCCCAATTCGCCGTCGAGCCCGCCGCGCAGGCTGTCCATGAGCTCGACGAAGCTGGCGATCGCCTTCTCCGAGCGGGAGTTCAGCATCGGCACCCGGCCCTCGGCCGCGGCCTGCAGCGCGTCACTGAAGCTGGCGCCGGTGTTCTCGGCGTACACGGCGACGCATGCTTCAGCACGGTCGCCGATGCCCCGGCGTGGGGTGTTGAGAATGCGGCGCAGGCTCACCGCGTCGCCCGGGTTGTCCAGCACCCGCAGGTACGCGACGATGTCCCGAATCTCCTTGCGCTCGTAAAAGCGCATGCCCCCAACGACTTTGTACGGGATACCGGCCCGGATGAAGATGTCTTCCACCGACCGTGACGAGTTGTTGGTGCGGTAGAACACCGCGACGTCGCCGTAGCTGAACTTGGTGTCGATCCCGCTGCCCTTCGTGGTCAGCGTGTCGATCTCCTCGGCGATGAACCGCGCCTCGTCGTGCTCGTTGTCGGCGACGTAGCCGACGATCAGCTCGCCCTCGCCCGTGTCGGTCCACAGCTTCTTGTCGCGACGTCCGGCGTTGCGGCTGATGACGCCGTTGGCGGCTGACAGGATGTTCTGCGTGGACCGGTAGTTCTGTTCCAGCAGAATGGTTTTCGCGTTCGGGAAGTCGCGCTCGAAATCCTCGATGTTGCGGATGGTCGCGCCGCGGAAGGCGTAGATGGACTGGTCGGCGTCACCCACGACACACAGCTCAGCGGGCGGGACGTCGTCGGCGCCTTCGGGCGCGTGGTGTCCGACGAGCTCGCGCACGAGGACGTACTGGGCGTGGTTGGTGTCCTGGTATTCGTCGACCAGGATGTGCCGGAACCGTCGCCGGTAGTACTGCGCGATCTGCGGAAAGCTCTGCAGCACAGCGACGGTCTCGCCGATCAGGTCGTCGAAGTCCATGGCGTTCGCGGCCCGCAGCCGGCGCTGGTATTCGCCGTACACCTCGGCGACGATCTTCGGCAGATCCTCGTCGGCCTCCGACGCCTCCGCGGCGGCCTGCAGCGGGTCGATCAGTTCGTTCTTCAGGTTCGAGATCGCGGTCGCCAGCATGCGCGGCGAGTACCGCTTGACGTCGAGGTTGAGGTCCTTGCCGACCATCATCAGCAGCCGGCGCGAGTCGTCGGCGTCGTAGATCGAGAAGTTGGAGTTCAGCCCCGGCAGCAGCGAGGCCTGGTTCCGGAGGATCCGGACGCAGGTGGAGTGGAACGTCGACACCCACATCGACTTGGCCCGCGGACCGATCAACTGGACCACGCGCTCACGCATCTCGGCGGCAGCCTTGTTCGTGAACGTGATGGCCAGGATCTGGCCGACGCCGACGTCGCGGTTGGCCAGCAGGTAGGCGATGCGCCGGGTCAGGACCGCGGTCTTGCCCGAGCCCGCGCCGGCCACGATCAGCAGCGGCGAACCCTCGTGCAGCACTGCTGCACGCTGCTGCGGGTTGAGGCCATCCAGGAGCTGATCGATGTCGGGGGCTGTGCTCGTCATATCAGCTCAAACTTACCGCCGGGGTGCGACAACCCACGCATTTCCCCGGTCGCTTCGGTCGCCTCTTTGCGCTGGCACCGGCCGGGATGGCACACTCGGAACGTGCTCAATGCGCAGCAGCGATTTTTCTACGGGTACCGGACGCCGGTACCCGGGGTTTAGCTGCTTCCCTTCAGCCCCGTGGTCCGCATCCGGATCCGGGGCTCGTTTGTTGTGTGAGGCCTGAATTCGGATGACACCAGAATCCACCAACAGCGAGGAAACCATGTCGACCGAAACTGAACTCCCCAACATCGATGCGCTCCGCCTGGAGATCGACGAGCTGGACGCCACCATCCTGGCGGCCGTCGCCCGTCGCACCGAGGTCTCCAAGATGATCGGCAAGGCCCGCATGGCCTCCGGCGGCACCCGGCTGGTGCACAGCCGCGAGATGAAGGTCATCGAGCGCTACAGCGAGCTGGGCCCCGAGGGCAAAGACCTCGCCATGCTGCTCCTGCGTCTGGGCCGCGGCCGCCTCGGCCACTAGCGATTTGTGCACGATTTTCCGCGGTCAGCGCGGATTTTCGTGCACAAATCCCTAGGAGGTCAGGGCGATGTACTTGGTGTCGAGGTACTCCTCGATGCCCTCGGTGCCGCCTTCGCGGCCGAATCCTGACGACTTCACCCCGCCGAACGGCGCCGCCGGGTCGGAGATGACACCCCGGTTGACGCCGACCATGCCGGACTCCAGCGCCTCGGACACCCGCAGCGCCCGATCCAGCGACTGCGTGTAGATGTACGCCGCCAGGCCGTACTCGGTGTCGTTGGCCGCGGCGATCGCCTCGTCCTCGGTGTCGAAACCGGTCACCGGAGCGACGGGGCCGAACACCTCTTCCTTGAGGATGCGGGCATCGGCAGGGACGTCCGCCAGGACCGTCGCGGGATAGAAGTAACCCGGCCCGCCCGGAGCGGTGCCGCCGACGGCCACCGTCGCCCCGCGGGACACCGCGTCGGACACCAGCTCGGTGACGGTGCCGACCTGTTTGGCGTTGATCAGCGGGCCGAGTGTCGCGTTCTCGTCCAGCCCGTTGCCGAGCGTGAACTCGCTCATGCGCTGCACCAGCTTCGTGGTGAACTCTTCGCGCACCGAGTTGGCGACGTGGAAGCGGTTGGCCGCGGTGCAGGCCTCGCCGCCGTTGCGCATCTTGGCGAGGATCGCGCCGTCGACCGCCGCATCGATGTCGGCGTCGTCGAACACCACGAACGGCGCGTTGCCGCCGAGTTCCATCGACATGCGCAGCAGCTTCTCGCCGCCCTGCTGCGCCAGCGCCCGGCCGACGCCCGTCGACCCGGTGAAGGTCAGCTTCCGCAGCCGGCCGTCGTCCATGAGCGCCTTGGTCAGTTCACCCGGGCTGGTGGTGGGCAGCACGGACAGGACGCCCTTGGGCAGGCCGGCATCGGCCATCAGCTTGGCCAGCAGCAACATGGTCAGCGGCGTTTCGGCGGCGGGCTTGACCAGCATGGTGCAGCCGGCCGCCAGGGCGGGGCCGATCTTGCGGGTGCCCATGGCCAGTGGGAAGTTCCACGGTGTCACGGCATAGCACGGGCCGACGGGCGACTTCGTGACGACGATGCGCCCGGTGCCGGCCGGGCTCGGGGTGTAGCGGCCGCCGATGCGGACGGCCTCCTCGGCGAACCAGCGGAAGAACTCGGCGCCGTATTTCACTTCGCCGCGGCTCTCGGCCAGCACCTTGCCCATCTCGAGCGTCATCAGCGTGGCCACCTCCTCGGCGCGGGCGGTGATGGTCTCGAACACCGAGCGCAGGATCTCGCCGCGCTCACGCGCGGGGGTTGCCGCCCACTCCTTTTCGACGGCCGCCGCGGCATCGAGTGCGGCGACGCCGTCCTGCGGCGTGGCGTCGGCGACGTGGGCGATGACGTCCTCGGTAGCCGGGTTGAGCACTTCGAATGTGGATTGACCGGCGCGCTCCTCACCGCCGATCCAGAGGCCAGTTGGGACAGACGACAACAGCGCGGCGATGTCCATACACCCATCATGTACGGCGGCGTTTCCTACGTCACACTAGGGTTTGGGGCATGGCTGATCACTCTCCCGCTGCCGACATCTCGACCACCTCAGCCTGGGAGGCGCTCACCGCGCACCACGCCGCAGTCGAGGCGACCACGCTGCGCGAGCTATTTGCCGACGACCCGGACCGCGGCCGCGAGCTGACGCTGACCGTCGGCGACCTGTACATCGACTACAGCAAGCACCGGGTGACCAGGGAAACCCTTGCACTGCTGCTCGATCTGGCCCGTGCGGCCGGCCTCGAGGAGCGGCGCGACGCCATGTTCGCCGGTCAGCACATCAACACCTCCGAGGACCGCGCCGTGCTGCACACCGCGCTGCGGCTGCCGCGCGGCGCCTCGTTGGTGGTCGACGGCCAGGACGTCGTCGCCGACGTGCACTCGGTCCTCGACGAGATGGGTACCTTCACCGACCGGCTGCGCAGCGGTGAGTGGACCGGGGCCACCGGGCAGCGCATCACGACCGTCGTCAACATCGGTATCGGTGGTTCCGACCTAGGGCCCGTGATGGTCGATCAGGCCCTGCGCCACTACGCCGATGCGGGCATCACGGCGCGGTTCGTGTCGAACGTCGACCCGGCCGACCTGGTGGCCAAGCTCGACGGACTCGACCCTGCCACAACGCTTTTCATCGTCGCCTCCAAGACGTTCTCGACGTTGGAGACGCTGACGAACGCCACTGCCGCGCGGCGCTGGCTCGTCGCCGCGCTGGGTGACGACGCGGTCGCCAAGCACTTCGTCGCCGTGTCGACCAACGCAAAGCTGGTGTCCGAGTTCGGCATCGACACCGCGAACATGTTCGGCTTCTGGGACTGGGTCGGTGGCCGCTACTCGGTGGACAGCGCCATCGGGCTCTCGGTGATGGCCGTCATCGGCAAGGAACGGTTCGGCGAATTCCTGGCCGGCTTCCATCTGGTCGACGAGCACTTCCGCACCGCGCCGCTGGAGGCGAACGCGCCGGCGCTGCTCGGCCTCATCGGCCTGTGGTACTCGGATTTCTTTGGGGCACAGGCGCGTGCGGTGCTCCCCTACTCCAATGACATGGCCCGCTTCGCGGCCTACCTGCAGCAGCTGACCATGGAGTCCAATGGCAAGTCGGTGCGCGCCGACGGCACGCCGGTGAGCACCGACACCGGCGAAATCTTCTGGGGCGAGCCGGGAACCAACGGCCAGCACGCCTTCTACCAACTGCTGCACCAGGGCACCCGGCTCGTGCCGGCCGACTTCATCGGCTTCAGCGAGCCGACCGACGACCTGCCCACCGCCGACGGCACCGGCAGCATGCACGACCTGCTGATGAGCAACTTCTTCGCCCAGACTCAGGTGCTCGCCTTCGGCAAGACCGCCGAAGAGATCGCCGCCGAAGGGACGCCGGCCGACGTTGTCCCCCACAAGGTGATGCCCGGAAACCGGCCCACCACTTCAATTTTGGCGACCAAGCTGACGCCGTCGGTGGTCGGTCAGCTGATCGCGCTGTACGAGCACCAGGTCTTCACCGAAGGCGTCATCTGGGGCATCGACTCGTTCGATCAGTGGGGCGTCGAACTCGGCAAGACCCAGGCCAAGGCCCTGCTGCCGGTTATCACGTCCGAGGCCGCGCCGGCCCCGCAGTCCGACAGCTCGACCGATGCCCTGGTGCGTCGCTACCGCGCCGAACGCGGCCGCGTTTCCTAGGGATTTGTGCACGATTTTCCGCGGCCGGCGCGGAAAATCGTGCACAAATCCCTAGGCGAAGTACTTGGTGAAGCGCGGCGGCACCAACTTCATCACCTCGACCAGCGGCCACCACGGCCAGCCGGGGACGACGGCGCGCCCCTTCTCCTTCTCGATGGCGTCGACCATGGCCTTCACGCCGGTCTCGTTGTCGACCATGAGCATGGTGGAGTTGGATTTGGCGGTCATCTCGGACTCGATGTAACCGGGCTCCAGAACGGTGACCTTGATCGGACCGGACGGATACTCGGCGCGCAGCGACTCACCCAGCGACGTGACGCCGGCCTTGCTCGCGGCGTAGGCCGCCTTGTGCCCGGGCACGCCGACGTTGCCGAGCACCGACGACACCAGAACCAGGTGGCCCCGCCCCGCGGCCTTGAACATTTCCAGCGCCGTCTCGATCTGCACCAGCGCCGCAACGAGATTCGTCTCGATGGTCGCCTTGTTGGCCCACAACTTGCCGCCACCGAGCGGGTAGCCCTTGCCGATGCCGGCGTTGACGATGACGCAGTCGATGCCGCCGAGCTGGTCGGACAGCTCCTCGAAAACCTTGGGCACCTGATCGTGGTCGTTGACGTCCAGCGCCGCGATGGCGACGGTCACGCCGGGATACTGCGCCGTCAGTTCGGCCTTGAGTTCTTCGAGGTTGTCCAGCCGGCGGGCACACAGTGCCAGGTCGCGGCCCTTGGCGGCGAACTGCCGGGCCATACCGGCGCCCAGGCCCGAGCTCGCTCCGGTGATGAGAATCTTCTGCCGAGTCATGCCCTGCAGCGTAACCAACTCGACACGTGTCAAGAAAGGCCGCGGGTGCAAGATCGAGGTATGAAGCTCGCCACCCTGTTGGTTGCCGCCATGGGCATGACGTGGCTGCCCCTCGCCCACGCCGACGACGATCAGCTGTTCCGGCTGGTTGACACCGCCGTCCAGCGGCTGCAGACCGCCGATCCGGTGGCCGCCGTGAAGTGGATCAGCGGCGGCTCGATCGAGGACCCCGCGCGAGTGGAACAGGTGCTGAATGCGGTCGGCGCCCAGGCCACCGCGTCCGGTGCCGACCCGGCGTTCGTGCGGCAGGTGTTCACCGACCAGATTCACGCCACCGAGGGCATCGAGTACCTGCGGTTCAGCCAGTGGAAGTTCGATCCGGCGACGGCTCCCACGACGGCGCCTGACCTGTCCGAATCACGCACTGCGATAGACGGTTTCAATCGCACCATGGTCGCCGAGCTGGCCTCGCAGCAGGGCGTACTGCGCGGCCCAGGCTGCGCCATCGCACTCGACGCCGCCCGAGCACAGGTGGTGACGAACCAGCACCTCGACCCGCTCTACCAGCAGGCGCTCACAGCAGCGACCAGGAACTACTGCAACTGAATCACTTGAGCAGCTTCGACATGCGCCGGTCGGCCAGCACCTTGCCACCGGTCTGACACGTCGCACAGTACTGAAAAGACTTGTCCGCGAAGGACACCTCACGGACCGTGTCGCCGCAGACCGGGCACGGCAATCCGGTGCGAGCATGGACCCGAAGCCCAGAGCGCTTCTCCCCCTTGAGGGTTGCCGCTCCTTGTCCGACCGAACGGGTCACGGCATCGGTGAGCACCGAGATCATCGCGTCATGCAGAGTCGCCAACTGCTCCGCGGTCAGCTTGCCCGCGGTCGCGAACGGCGAAAGCTTGGCCACATGCAGGATTTCGTCGCTGTAGGCGTTGCCGATCCCGGCAATGGTCCGTTGGTCGGTGATGACGTTCTTGATCCGCCCGGTGTTCCCGGCCAGCACCGCGCCCAGTTCCGCCGGGCCGAGCGACAGCGCGTCGGGTCCCAACGTGGCGATCTGCGGCACGGCCAGCGGGTCGTTCACCAGCCAGACCGCCAACCGCTTCTGCGTTCCCGCCTCCGTGAGGTCGAAACCCGGTGCCTCACCAGGCTTTCCGAGATGCACACGCAGTGCGATGGGCCCCTTGCCCGGTTTCAGCGGCGCGGCCGTCAGTTTCTCCGACCAACGCAGCCAGCCCGCCCGGGACAGGTGGGTGATCAGGTGTAGGTCGCCGACCTGCAGCCCCAGGTACTTGCCCCAGCGGTTGGCACCCGTCACTTCCTTGCCGTACAGGGCCGTCGGCGGCGGGTCGAAGGTCTTGAGCACCGACAGAGCGGAGACGTCGACACGGCCCACCGGCAGTCCGACCGCATGACGACGCAGGTGATCGGCGAGCGCCTCGACCTCGGGAAGTTCCGGCATGGGTTCAGGCTAGCGACTGGATGTACCGCATGCTGTACACATGGCAGACCGCTCGGCACCCGCCCCGGCCACCAATCCGCTGCGACGCATGCTGGTCATGAATGCCGTACCGCGCCGCTGGCCGTTCGCGCTGCGGGCGTCGATCTGCATGGTGGTGCCGATTCTCGTCGGTTGGGCAGCAGGGGACGTGTCGGCTGGGCTGATCGCCACCATCGGCGGCTTCACCTCGCTGTACGGCAGCGGCCGGCCGTATCTCAACCGGGCGATGTATCTCGGCGCCATCGCCGTCTCCTTCGCGATGGTCGTGGCACTCGGCGATTGGGCAGCTGCCACCCCGTGGTCGGCCGTGCTCGTGGTGAGCGTCATCGCGATGGCCGCCGTCCTGATCTGCCAGGCCCTTTCGGTCGGACCACCCGGTGCCTACATGCCAGTGCTGGCGTGCGCGGCGGCAGTCGGAATCGCGGCCGAGCACCTCAGCCCGTGGCGCCTGGGCGCGCTGGTGCTGGCCGGCGGCGCGTTCGCATGGGTGGTGCACATGGCCGGCGTACTGGTCCGTCCGCGTGCGCCGGAACGCGCCACGGTCGCCGGCGCCGCCGAAGCGGTGGCCACCTACATCGAAACCTCGTCACCCGACGCCCGGCACCGCGCCGCACAGCTCCTGCACGAAGCCTGGATCACGCTGGTCACGTTCCAGCCCGTACGGCCCAAGCCCGACGACACCCTGTATCGACTGCGGATGACGAACCGCCGGCTACACGTGTTGTTCGCGGAAGCGATGGCTGCCGCCGACCACGGCCAACCGATGTCTGTCGACAGCGCCGCACTGGCTCGGCACCTGGGCACCGTGCCCGACGACATCGGCGGCAGTTTCGAGGGCCTGATCCCACTGGGACGCCCCTCGGTGGGGACGCTGCTGCGCCGGGCGGTGACGCCGGGGGCTCCCCCACTGACCGCGGCACTGCGCACCGCGGTCGCCGTCGCGATCGCCGGCACCGTCACCGTCGGCCTGAACATCGACCACGCGTACTGGGCCATGGCGGCGGCGGTGCTGATGCTGCACCAGGGTTTCGATTGGCGGCGCACCGTACAACGCGGCATCGAACGCACTTTGGGCACGTGGCTCGGCCTGCTGCTGGCGGGCGGCGTCCTGCTCGCCGCGCCGGGTGGACCGTGGCTCGCCGTCATCGTCGGCACGCTGCAGTTCCTCATCGAGATGTTCGTGGTGCGCAACTACACCGTCGCGGTCATCTTCATCACGCCTGCGGCATTGACCATCGCGTCGGGCGGCCATCACATCGCCGACGTGCCCGCCATGCTGCTCGCTCGAGGCGTCGACACCGTGATCGGTTGTGCGGTGGCACTTCTCGTGCTGTGGCTGACACGACGCGGCCATCCCGCGGCGCGCCCCGCCGAGTCGATCGCGGCGACGCTGGACGCCGTCGCCGTCGTCGTCGGCCATCTGGCCGCGGGCGCGGTCACCACTGATCAAGCGCGAGGCGACCGCCGCGATCTGCAGCTGCGCGCGATGGCCATGCTTCCGGTGTACGACACCGCGATCGGCGGCTCGACCCGGAGCCGGGTTGCGGCAGAACGACTTTGGCCGGCCATCGTCGCGACCGAGCAGCTCACGTACCGGACGCTCGCCGCGGCCTGGGCCGCTGAACGATCCGAAGCGCCGTTCACCCCCGATGACGCCCAGCCCCTGACCGCGACGATCAGCGACCTGGCCGACGCGGTCCGCACCGGGCGCCCGGCTGCCGACATCGCCGAGCCACCGGCCTTCGGCGCCAACGAATTACGCGCGATCCGGGCGTCGCTGGCGTAGGGATTTGTGCACGTTTTTCCGCGCCGACCGCGGAAAATCGTGCACAAATCCCTACTTTTCGAAGGCGCGCTGCACCAGACCCAGGGCCCAGCCGACAATCGACAGCAGGATCGCCGCCCAGATCGCGGTGAACCAGAACTGGTCGATCCCCAGGCCCCAGTGCGTGGTGTTCTCGGTGATCCACGACGTGATCCACAGCATCCACGCGTTGATGACGACGTGGATCAGGCCGAGGGTGAGGATGTACAGCGGAATCGCGAACAACTGCACGATCGGCTTGATGATGGCATTGACCAGTCCGAAGACGAACGCCACGACCAGGATGATGCCGGCCCGCTCGAGCTGATCGGCGCCCACCGGGAAGACGAAATAGATCCCCGACACCATGCGAGTGACCACCCACAACGCCAGGCCGGTCACCGCGGCCCGCAGCAGCAACGATTTCATGCTGTCGATTCTGCCCGCAACAGATAGGTGTCCATGATCCAGCCGTGCCGCGCCCGGGCCTCGGCGCGCTCCCGGGCGATGCGCTCCCCGACCGCTCCGACGGTGCCGGCGATGAGCATCTCGTCCGGCGTGCCGAGGTAGGCACCCCACCAAATCCGGGTCTGCGGCGGGCATTCCAGGAACGAGCATTCGCCGTCGAGCATCACCACTGCGGCCCCGGCCAGCCCGTGCTCACGCAACTGACGGCCCGTCGTGATCAGCACCGGCTCGCCAATGTCGTTGAGCGGGATGCGATGTCGGGCGGTGAGGGCCTGGATGGCGGTGATGCCCGGGATGACGTCGAACTCGAACTCGACGTGCTCGGCAACGCGGTCCAGGATGCGCAGGGTGCTGTCGTAGAGCGACGGGTCGCCCCACGCCAGGAACGCGCCGACGCCGTCGGGCCCGAGTTCGGTCTCGATGGCCGCGGCCCACAGCTGGGCCCGCGCGGCATGCCATTCGGCCACCGCCTCGTGGTACTCACGATCTTTGGCCCGCTTGGGATCCGGCAGCTCCACGAACCGGTAGCCGGGCTTCTCGATGAAGCGCTCACAGATCAGCCGGCGCAGCGCGACGAGGTCATCCTTGGTATCGCCTTTATCCATGGCGAAGAACACCTGAGTGTCGTTGAGCGCCGTGACGGCCTGGGCGGTGACGTAGTCCGGGTCGCCGGCGCCGATACCGATGACGTGGATGGTGCGCATCCGCGAAGGCTAGCCGCCCGCGGCAGGCACACATTTATCCAGTACCGCAGGTATTGACTACCTCTGGTATCGGACGTAACTTCGGATTACGGACACTTTCGAAGGGATGTCAACGATGACAGCTTCGGTCAAGGGTCAGGCGACTCGCGAGGAATTCGCCGAGCGCCTGCTCAAGGGCTCTGTACGTAAGTCATACGCGCCGATCGTCGACATCGACTGGGACGCGCCGATCGACCCGGACAAGTACTTCCTGCCACCGAAGGTCGTCTCGCTGTACGGCACCCCGATCTGGGAAGCGATGAGCCGGGCCGAGCGGATCGAGCTCTCCCGCCAGGAACTGGTGAACACCCTGTCGGCCGGCATCTGGTTCGAGAACATCCTCAACCAGGCCCTGCTCCGCAAGGCGATGCATCAGGATCCGACCGCGAGCGCCACGCACTACGAGCTGACCGAACTCGGCGACGAGACCCGGCACATGGTGATGTTCGGCAAGGCCATCGAGAAGGTGGGCGCCGACCCGGTGCGGCCCAAGTGGTACCAGCGCACGATCATCAACATGCTGCCGTTCGCCTTCCAGGGTTCGGTGCTGTGGGTGGCCGCACTGATCGGCGAGGAGATCTTCGATTCACTGCAACGCCAGATGATGGACGATCCCGAGCTGCAACCAATGGTGCAGCGGCTCATGCGAATTCACGTAACCGAAGAGGCCCGCCACATCCAGTTCGCCCGCGACGGCCTGCGCAAGCGCGCACCGGAGATGTCGTGGCCGAAGCGCTTCTGGATCGGCAACCTCAACGGTATCGGCGGCCTGTTCTTCCGGTTCCTGTTCACCAACAAGGTGCAGTACCGCCGCGTCGGACTGGACGCGCGCGCCGCGCGCCGGATGGCGCGGACGTCGCCGCACCGGATCGAGACACAGATCGCCGGGTTCGCGCCGCTCGCGTCGTTCCTGGAGGAAGTTGGACTCCTCGGCCCCATCGCACGGCGGATGTGGCGGCGGAGCGGCTTCCTGCCCGGCGGCAAGATTGCGCCGGCGACGCGCGCCGAGATCGCCGAACCCGAGGACCTGTACGACGGACCCGCCACCATCGACGGCCGCGACGTCCGGGTCCGGCTGGCCGGGCACCTCGATCCGATCGACGGCCAGTACCACTGGCGTGGAACGGTTTTCGAGACGCTCGACGAGCTGCCGCGCACGGCCGTCACCGTGGCGGTCGGCGAACGAACCGCGACGGCGCGCGTCACCGAGCGCAGCCAGCAGGGCGGCTACGCCATCAGCGGCGCCGGTTTGCCGCCGTTCCCGCTGACCTGACAACCACTGAATGGGCGGTACCCATTCCACAAAACTAGAACACGTTCTAGCATCGCTTCATGAGGTTCACCTACGCCGAAGCGATGACCGATCCGAAGTACTACATCCCGCTGGCCAAGGCGGCTGACGAAGCCGGCTACCACGCAATGACCATTCCGGACAGCATCGCGTACCCCTTCGAGTCCGACTCGTCCTACCCGTACACCGCCGACGGCAGCCGCGAATTCCTCGACGGCAAGTCGTTCATCGAGTCGTTCTCGCTGATCGGCGCCCTGTCGGCCGTCACGACCAAGCTGCACTTCAACATCTTCGTGCTGAAGCTGCCCATCCGGCCGCCGGCCCTGGTCGCCAAGCAGGCCGGGTCATTGGCCGCACTGTTCGACAACCGCCTGGGCCTGGGCGTCGGCACCAGCCCGTGGCCGGAGGACTACGAGGTCATGGGCGTGCCGTTCGCCCGCCGCGGCAAGCGCATGGATGAGTGCATCGACGTCATCCGCGGCCTGACCTCGGGCGACTACTTCGAGTACCACGGCGAGTTCTACGACATCCCCAAGACCAAGATGACGCCCGCGCCGACCAAGCCGGTGCCGATCCTCGTCGGTGGCCACGCCGACGCCGCTCTCAAGCGCGCCGCGCGCAACGATGGCTGGATGCACGGCGGCGGCGACCCGGCCGAGCTCGACCCGCTGCTGAAGAAGCTCGCGCAGTACCGCGAATCCGAAGAGCGCATCGGGCTGTGCGACGAGTTCCAGATTCACGTCATCTCGATCGACGGCTTCACCGTCGACGGCGTGAAGCGCCTCGAGGACAAGGGCGTCACCGACGTCATCGTCGGCTTCCGCGTGCCCTACATCATGGGCGAAGACACGCAGCCGCTCGATGAGAAGATCAAGCACCTGGAGATGTTCGCCGAGAACGTCATCGCGAAGGTCTAGTTTCGGCGCTACTCGTCGACGATGTGGACCGCGGCCTCTTCAGCGGAGGCCGCGCTCCCGTCGATGCCGACGTCCCCCGCGAGCAGCTCACCGTCCTGCTCGCCGGCCACGAGCCGACCGGACCGCTGGTCACCGACCTCGTCCTCGCCCCACTGCTCATCGGGGTCTTCCGGCGGGTCCAGCTGCATCGCCGGGTCTGGCTCTTCCTCGGCGAGGAGTTCGTCGAGGGTCTCGTTGTCCCGGGGCTCACGCCATTTATCCGGCGGCACATAGCCCTCGTCCAGCAGGTCGTCGACGCCGCGGTCGATCAGCATGTCCTCCTGAGGCAGCTGATCCTCGTCGTCGATGCTGTACTCATCCGAGTCGCTCATGTCATCACCTTGCCACGGATCGCCGAGTCTGGCGAGTACGCCTGAAAACCCCCAAAACCTGACGGTTCTGGGGGTTTTCGACACGGTCACCGCAACCGCTAGAGCGTGCGGCTGATGATTTCCTTCATGATTTCGCTTGTGCCGCCATAGATCTTGTTGACGCGCGCCGCGGCGTAGGCCCGGCCGATGGGGTATTCCATCATGTAGCCGTACCCGCCGAAGAACTGCACACAGCGGTCGACGACCGCCACGGCCCGGTCGGCCGCGATGAGCTTGCCCATGGACGCGACGGCCGGATCGTTGTCGCCGTCGATCAGCGCCTGCACGCAGTAGTCCACCGTGGTCTTGATGGACAGCACCTCGGCCTTGAGCTCGGCGAGCTGGAATCGGTTGTGCTGGAAGTTGATCAGCGGTTTACCGAAGGCCTCGCGCTGCTTGGTGTACTTGATGGCCTCCAGCACCGCAGCCTCGGCCATGCCGGCACAGATCGACCCGATGACCAGCCGCTCACGGGCCAGCTGCGACATCAGTTGGTAGAAGCCCAGCCCCTCCTGCTCACCGAGCAGGTTGGCGACGGGAACCCGCATGTCGGTGAAGAACAGCTCGCGGGTGTCCTGGCCGTGTTGGCCGACCTTCTCCAGCACCCGGCCGCGCTCGAAGCCCGGCAGGTCGTTGACCTCGGCGACGATGAGCGATACTCCGGCCGCGCCCTGCGTGGGATCGGTCTTGGCGACGATCACCACCATGTCGCACAGAGATCCGTTGGAGATGAAGGTCTTTGAACCGTTGATGACGTAGTGGTCGCCATCGCGGATGGCGGTGGTGCGGACGGCCTGCAGATCCGAGCCGGTCCCGGGCTCGGTCATCGCGATGGCCAGCACCGTCTCGCCGCTGATGATCTTCGGCATCCAGCGGGCCTTCTGCTCCGCGTTGCCGTAGGTGTCGATGTAGTGCGCCACGATCGGCGAGTGCACCGACCAGCCCGAGGCCGAATCATGCGCCAGCGCAAACTCTTCGGCCACCACGGCCGAGAATCCGAAGTCGCCGCCGGCACCGCCGTACTCCTCGGGCAGGTCCAGGCCGAGCAGGCCGGCGTCGCCGAGCTTGTTCCAGAATTCGCGGTCGACCTGATGGTTCTTCGCCCAGCGCTCCTGGTTGGGCGTGGCCTCCTTGGCCAGGAACGCCGCCGCGTGCTGGCGCAGCTCACGATGCTGATCGGTCTCCCAGCTGGCCCGGTACTTCGGGAAGAGCTCTGACATTGGTCCACCTCGCTAGATTTCCGCGCGCCTATACAACTGTATAGGCCCCTGTTCATGTGTACAGTACATTGATCTGGTTGCCGACGGGAGGTCTGATGGTTGATCCGAGGGCAACTGTCGACGACCTGACCGCCAAGGCGCGCATTCGCAACACCGCCCTGGACCTGTACGCCACTCACGGCGAAGACCGAATCTCGTTGCGTGCCATCGCCGCCGAGGCGGGCGTCGCGGTCGGTCTCGTGCAGCACCACTTCAAGACCAAGGCGGGCCTCCGCAACGCGGTGGACCAGTTGGTGGTCGACTACTTCGCGGGCGCCCTGGCCGAGGTGCCCGAGGACGCCTCCACTGCGGTACGCGACGACGCCGTCCGCGACATGCTGCAGGCCAATCCAGCGGTCGTCGACTATGTGCGGCGGGCCCTGTTGCAACCCAACGCCGCCGACAGCCACCTGGTCGACGTGCTCGTCGACCTGACCCAGCGCGAGGTCAGTGCGGCCCGCAAGACCGGTCGCGCCTCGACCACCCGCCGGGAGAACACACAGGTCGTCGCGGTGCTGGCCCGGCAGATGGGCGAACTACTGTTGGCACCCATGGTCGACGCGGTGTGGGCACGGGTGGCGCCGGATACGAAACCGCCGCGGCTTCGGGTGACGGTCGACGAGGCCGGCCGATGACGGTCACGGTCGACGAGTTCGAGGTCGCGGACACCGCCGATTCGTGGACCGCCGCCGGCTTCACCGTCGACCCCGGTGGCGTGTGCCGGATCGGCGGCGTCCGCATCCGGCTGGCCGGACGCGAGCGCGGCACGGGCATCGTCGGATGGTCGCTGCGCGGCGTGCCGTCCGACCAGCCGCTCGACGGCATCCCCACCACCTCATCGGACGCGCCGCCGCCGACGCCTGCCGAGCACGGCAACGGCGCCGTCTCGGTCGACCACGTCGTGCTGCTGTCCCCCGATCTGAAGCGGACCGTCGCAGCGCTGGCGGCCGTCGATGTCCACCCGCGCCGGGAACGGGACGGCCAACTCGGCGGCCGGCCGATGCGGCAAATCTTCTTCCGGCTGGGTGAGGTGATCCTCGAAGTCGTCGGCTCGCCCGACGCCACGGGAGACGGCCCGTCCGCGTTGTGGGGGCTGACGTACGTCGTGCAGGACATCGACGCGACCGCCGCGTTCTTCGGCGAGCGCACCGCGCCGGTCAAACCGGCGGTGCAACCCGGACGCCGGATCACCACGCTGCGACATCAGGAATTCGGGATGTCGGTCCGCACGGCGATGATCTCCGGGCACTGAGCGCCGACGCAATGTCCTTCTGAGCGCGCCGATAAACGTATATGCGGTTAGCGACGCGCTCAGCCTGACGTTGTGATCGAGCCGGCCCGGAACGCTAACCTCACTCCATGACCGACCGCGGCCCCGTCTTCGACGGCATCTCGATCGGCCGACCCGCTACCGGCGCACTCATCGACGCCGGTTACCACTCTGTCGCGGACCTGCCGGCTGATCTCAACGAGCTTCTCGCCCTGCATGGTGTCGGACCGAAGGCTGTACGACTGCTCCAGGAGGCACGCCAGTCATGAGCGACGACGTCGTGGTCATCCACACCGACGGCGGCTGCCGTCCCAACCCCGGCCCCGGCGGCTGGGGCGCCGTGCTGCGCATGCGCCACCACGTGCGGGAAATGTTCGGCGGTGAGCCCGGCGAAACCAGCAACAACCGCATGGAGCTGACGGCGCCCATCATGGCGCTCGAGGCGCTGACGCGGCCCGTCGTGGTGCACCTGCACACCGACAGCACCTACGTCCGCAACGGCATCACCAAGTGGGTGTACGGCTGGGAACGCAACGGCTGGATGACGGCGTCGAAGCAGCCGGTGAAGAACGTCGACCTGTGGAAGCGGCTGCAGGCCGCGTGCGCCCGGCATGAGGTCGAGTGGTTCTGGGTGAAGGGGCACAACGGCGTCGCCGACAACGAGTTGGCTGATCAGCTGGCGACCCGCGGGCTGGAAGAAGCCGTCGCCGGAGCTCTCTGCCTGCCGTGATTTGTGCACGAAAATCCGCGCCTGCCGCGGAAAATCGTGCACAAATCACTCCCAGGTGACCTCCGCTGGCGTCTTGTCGGGGCGAAGGCCCCGCCAGCTGGGCTGACGCAGCCGGTTGTCGGTCGTGCGCTCGCTGTAGCGCACCTCGCCCACCAGCTCGGGTCGCACGTATGTCAACCCTTTGGCATCCACTGTGGAAAGCGGTGCGGTAAAAGGAGATTCGCCGGTTTCGAGCGGCTTCAGCATCGCCTTCAGATCAGCCAGCATCTTGTCGGTGAACCCGGTGCCGACGCGGCCGACGAACTGCAGGCCGTCCCCCTCGGGAACCCCGATCAGCAGCGCGCCGATGCCGCTGGTGCGACCGCCCTCCCCGGCACGCCAGCCGCCGATGACCACTTCCTGGGTGCGCCAGAACTTGTCCTTCACCCAGGCCTCCGACCGCCCCGGCCGGTATCCGGAGTCCCACTTCTTCGCGACCACACCTTCGAAGCCGCGCTCATCGGCGAACTTCAGCGGGTCGTCCGTCGGCAACAGTGGGGGCACCGTCAACGCACCGTCAGAGGCCAGCGTTTCCAGCAGCTTTCGTCGATCCCGGTACTTCGCGCGTGTCAGGTCGCGCCCGTCGAGGGCCAGGATGTCGAAACACCAGAACTCGATGCGACTGCCGGAGCCGCGGTTCTGCATGGCCTGAAAACTCGGCACGCCGTCCTGCAGGGCCACCACTTCACCGTCCAGGATCACGTGGTGATCGGCGAGATCGGCTGCCAGCGACTGCAATTGCGGATACTCCCCGGTGACGTCGCGGCCGCTGCGTGCGGTGAGCCGGATGCGGCCGTGGTCGGCGTCGACCAGCAGCCGGTAGCCATCCCACTTTCCCTCGAACGCCCAGTGCTCCGGAGAGAGTCGGTCGACCGATCCGTGGGTGGCCAGCATGGGTTGCAGCCGTTGCTCTTTCATCCGGCGCACCAGCCAGTTCTTGCCGTCGGTCTGGATCAGCACGTACCGCCCGGAGACCCGGTTGCCGTGGAGGTTGACGATCACCTCGCCGTTTTCGCCTGGGTCCCGGAACTTTTCGGTGTCGTAGGTGCCCGAGTCCCAGATCGTGACGTGGCCGCCGCCGTATTCACCCTTGGGGATGTCACCTTCGAAGGTGGCGTATTCCAGTGGGTGGTCTTCGGTGTGCACCGCCAGGTGGTTGACGGTCGAGGTGTCCGGAAGGTTTTTCGGCACAGCCCAACTGACCAGCACACCGTCGCGTTCCAGCCGGAAGTCGTAGTGCAGCCGGCGGGCGTGATGCTCTTGGATGACGAAGCGGTTGTTCTGCCCCGACGTCGGCTGGGCCGCCGGCACCGGCTCCGGCGTCCGGCCCGGGTCTCGCATGCTGCGGTAGGTGGTGAGCCGGTCGGCCACCGGCGCGTCGCCATCCATTCCCGCGAGCAGATCGCCGTCGCGAGCCAGGCGGGCCAGCACCTCGTCGAACCGCAGTTGGTGCAACTCCGGATCGTCGAGTTCCTCCCAGGTGCGGGGTGCGGCGACCGTCGGCTCGTCGCGGCCGCGTAACGAGTACGGCGCCACGGTCGTCTTGGCCGCGGAGTTCTGGCTCCAGTCCAGGAACACCTTGCCGGCCCGCAGACTGCGGGTCATGGTCGCGGTGACCAGCCCACCCATCGATGATTCGAGTTGCTGGGCAACACGTTTGGCGACGGCCGACGCACCCCGCGAACTGACGGGCGAGGCCAGCGGCACATAGAGGTGCAAACCCTTGCTGCCGCTGGTCACCGGATGGGCCTCCAGATCCATACCGGCGACGAGTTCACGGACGGCCCGCGCCACCTCGCACAGCTGGGCCATGGTGACGCCCTCGCCCGGGTCGAGGTCGAACACGATTCGGGTGGCGGGTCCCACCGTCGCCTCAATAAAGCGCCATTGCGGCACATGCACTTCCAACGACGCTTGCTGGGCGATCCAGGCCAGCCCCTCGGGGGTGTCGATGACCGGGTACATGGTGGTCCCGCTGCGATGCGTGATGGCGCCGCGCTCGAGCCACTCCGGCGCCGACGACGCCAGCTGCTTCTCGAAGAACGACTGCTGCGCAACACCATTGGGCCAGCGTTTGCGGGTCACGGGACGGCCCGCGATGTGCGGCAACATGGCGTCGGCGACGGCGAGGTAATAGTCGAAAACATCGGCCTTGGTCGTGCCGGTCGCCGGATAGAGCACCTTGTCGGGATTGGTCAGCCGCACCCGCCCGAATTGCTCCACACCTCAAGTATCCAAGCCGCAGCGCGATCATGGGCCATACTGGATTTATGCGGTCCATCTGGAAGGGGTCAGTCGCCTTCGGACTGGTCAATGTGCCAGTGAAGGTGTACAGCGCCACTGAGGATCACGACATCAAGTTTCATCAGGTGCACGCCAAGGACAATGGCCGCATCCGATACAAGCGGGTGTGCGAGGTCTGCGGCGAGGTCGTCGAGTTTCGGGATATCGCCAAGTCTTTCGAATCGGAGGACGGCCAGACCGTCATCATCACCGACGAGGACATCGCCACGCTGCCGGAAGAACGCAGCCGCGAGATCGAGGTCGTCGAGTTCGTCCCGGCCGAGCAGATCGATCCGCTCATGTACGACCGAAGTTATTTCCTGGAGCCCGACTCGAAGTCGTCGAAGTCGTACGTGCTGTTGGCCCAGACGCTGGCGCAGACCGACCGCGTGGCGATCGTGCACTTCTCGCTGCGCAACAAGACGCGGCTTGCGGCGTTGCGGGTCAAGGATTTCGGTAAGCGCAACGTGATGGTCGTGCACACGCTGCTGTGGCCCGACGAAATCCGCGATCCCGACTTCCCGGTGCTGGACAAGGAAGTCGAGATCAAGAAGGCCGAGCTGACGATGGCCGGCCAGGTCGTGGACTCGATGACCGAGGACTTCAAGCCCGAACAGTTCCACGACACCTATCGCGAGCAGATGGAAGAGCTCATCGAAGCCAAGATCGCGGGCGGCGAGGCGTTCACCACCGAGGAAGCGGCGACGGAACTGGACGCGACCGAGGACGTCTCCGACCTGCTGGCCAAGCTGGAGGCCAGCGTGAAGTCACGCAAGTCCAACGCGAAGTCCCCCACGAAATCCACCGCGAAGTCCCGGAAGTCCTGAGCTGCTGTAGGCCTGTCGATAGGGGTGTCCCACGGCCCTACGACGAACGTGTCGGTTCTGTGCGCATTCTCCGCAGAATCGGCGCCAAACCCACACACTCGCCGTAGCACCGCGGGCTGCACACAGCCACGGGCAAGGTCGACGCCCCCCGAGGGCGATTGAAACGTGTTCTAGAAATCCGTTCCCGCCGCGCCCCAAACTTGCTAGCGTGCCTAACAACGACCACGACGACGCGAGTGAGGCACACGTGATTCTGGACAGATTCCGGCTCGACGACCAGGTAGCGGTAGTGACCGGCGCGGGCCGCGGGCTGGGCGCCGCCATCGCCGTCGCATTCGCCGAAGCCGGTGCTGACGTGGTGATTGCCTCGCGCACCGAGTCCCAGCTGCAGGAGGTCGCCGCGCAGGTCGAGGCCGCGGGCCGCAAGGCGCACGTCATCGCCGCCGACCTCGCCCATCCGGACGAGACCGCGAAGCTCGCGTCCGCGGCAGTGGAGGCGTTCGGGCGACTAGATGTCGTCGTCAACAACGTCGGCGGCACCATGCCCGGCCCGCTGATGTACACCTCGCCGCAGGACCTCAAGGACGCCTTCACGTTCAACGTCGCCACCGCGCACGCGCTGACCCAGGCGGCGGTCCCGTTGATGCTCGAGCACGCCGGTGGCGGCAGCGTCATCAACATCACCTCGGCCGTCGGCCGGCTCGCGGGTCGCGGCTTCGCCGCGTACGGCACCGCCAAGGCGGCACTGGCGCACTACACGAAGCTCGCGGCCATGGATCTGTGCCCGAAGATCCGGGTCAACGGCATCGCGCCGGGTTCGATCCTGACCTCCGCGCTGGACATCGTCGCCTCCAACGAGGCATTGCGCGACCCCATGGAGAAGGCCACCCCGATGCGCCGCCTCGGCGACCCGGAGGACATCGCCGCCGCCGCGCTGTACCTGGCCTCACCGGCCGGCGCCTACGTCACCGGCAAGGTGCTGGAGGTCGACGGCGGCCTCACGTTTCCCAACCTTGATCTCCCCATCCCGGACCTGTGAGGAACATCGACATGCCCATCAAAGTCGCCGCAGTCGGCACTGGCAACGTAGGCCGCCATGCCCTGACTCAGCTCATCGATGACCCCGCCTATGAACTGACCGGCGTCTGGGTCTCCTCGGCCGCCAAGGCCGGCAAGGACGCCGGCGAGCTTGCCGGCCTTGATGTTTCGACGGGCGTCACGGCGACCGACGACCTCGACACCATCTTGGCCGCCAAGCCCGACTGTGTCGTCTACACCGCCATGGCCGACAACCGGCTGCCCGAGGCGCTGGAGGACTACCGGCGGATACTCGCCGCCGGCGTCAACGTGGTCGCCAGCGCGGCGGTGTTCCTGCAGTATCCGTGGCAGGTGCTGCCCGCCGAACTGATCGCGCCGCTCGAAGATGCCGCCAAAGAGGGCAATTCGTCGCTGTTCGTCAACGGCATCGACCCCGGCTTCGCCAATGACCTTCTGCCCCTTGCCCTCATGGGCACCTGTCAGAGCGTCGAGCAGGTCCGGTGCATGGAGATCGTCGACTACGCCACCTACGACAGCGCGACGGTGATGTTCGATGTGATGGGCTTCGGCAAGCCCATCGACGAGTTGCCGATGCTGCTGCAGCCCGGTGTGCTGAGCCTGGCCTGGGGTTCGGTCGTGCGGCAGCTGGCCGCGGGCCTGGGCATAGAACTCGACGAGGTGACCGAGACGCACACCCGGGTGCCGGCGCCCGAGGACTTCGACATCGCATCGGGCCACATCCCGGCGGGCACGACGGCAGCCATGCGGTTCGAGGTGCGCGGCATGAAGGACGGCCACCCGGCCGTCGTGCTCGAGCACATCACCCGCCTGCGCGACGATCTGTGCCCCGACTGGCCGCAGCCCGCACAGGAGGGCGGCTCGTACCGCGTCGAGGTGACCGGCGAGCCGTCGTACGCCCTGGACCTGTGCCTGAGCAGCCGCAAGGGCGACCACAACCACGCCGGACTCGTTGCCACCGCGGCACGTGTCGTGAACGCGATCCCGGCGGTCGTTGCCGCCGAGCCCGGCATCCGTACCACGCTGGATCTGCCGCTCGTCACCGGGAAAGGCCTGTACCGCGGCGTCTGACGCCGTCGAAAATAGAGTCATTCGTCGCTAGCGGGCGACCCACCTGTCAAAGCCAGAATCAGGGCGAACTTACGCCGAAGTCAGTTCGCCGATTGTCCGATTCTGAGCCTTTTGAAAGGGCCCGCTATGCACACCGCCGCTCGACCGTTCGCTTCCGTCGGCGTGTCCCTGGCCGGGGCCGCGGCTATCGCCGTCGCCCCGGTCATGGCGCCGACCGTCAGTACCCAGATTCACCACGTGGAAGCGCAGATCGAGCGCGCCGCCGTACATCTGACCGCCGCCGTCAATCCGTTCGAGGCGTATGCCCAGGCGTTCAACAACACCGTCGCCAGCCTGCAGACCATCGTGAGCACGGCCCAGACCAACGGGCCGACGCCGATTCTCACGGCAGCGCTCAACAATCAGCTCGCCGCGCTGCAGGACCTGCTGAAGCTGGTGACGTCACCTGGTTCGGTGAAGGTCGATCCCAGCCCGCAACCCGCTGTTCCGTTCGCTTCTGCCCCGCCGCTGCTGAACGCGCTGGGCAGCACGCTCGGCCAGATCGGGACCAACCTCACCACCGCGGTGCCGCCGCTGCTGGCCGCCGCCGTCAATGATCTGGCGAAGGGCAACGTCGAAGACGCGACCAATCAGCTGCTGCTGGTCGGATTGAACGCGCTGATCCCGCTGACCAATCTGCTCGGCCCCGGTATCAACTCCATCGCCCATCCGCTGCAGGGTCTTGTCAGCGCGATCGACAAGCTCGGCCCGCTCGGCGTGATCGCAGCCAACCCGCTGCAGAACGCCGTCAACGTGCTCAACACGCTCAACCAGGGCTTCGGTGGGCTGCAGCCGTCGAACGCCCTCGTCATCGTCGGTGGTCTGCTCGGCCCGCTGATCCAGGCGCCCGCGGCCCTGGGCGCCGCGGTACAGGACGTCATCGACGCCACGCGCACCGGCGATCTCGGCAAGGTGGCCACCGCACTCGTCTCGATTCCGGCGACGGTCATCAACGGCGTCCTCAACGGTGGCTACGGTCCCGACCTGTCGACGGTGATCGACACCGGGCTCCCCGGCGTGCCGCTGTATGCCGGCGGGCTGCTGACCTCGTTCGGCATCAACATCGGCGGCGGGCCGCTCGGCTTCACTGTCAACCTGCCGGGTCCGGTGGCCGCGCTGCAGTTGCTGCAGAAGCTCGTCGCCGACGCGCTCAAGCCGCCGCCGATCACGACCGCCAAGACGGCGGCTGCCGCCACCAACGCGCCCGTCGCGGCCAACGCGGTGCCCGCCACCGATGCGACGACCGTCGCGCTGCCGGCTGCGACCGTCGTCAAAGCCCTGCCTGCCAAGACGGCAACGGACACCACAAAGCCGGCCGACCAGACCACGACGAAGACGGACACCACAAAGACGGACCCGACGAGCCCGACGGACGCTCCCACGAAAACTCCAGTGACCAAACCGGATTCGTCGACGGGCACCGGCACGGACACCGCGACAGACACAAGCGGCGCGACCAAGCCCGCGGACACCGGCAGCACGTCGGGCAGCACCGGCAGCACGTCGGGCAGCACCGGCACCGACACCGACACCGCCGGCACCGACACCGGCACCACCGGCACCGGGAAGACGCCCACCAAGGGGCAGGGCAAGGGCGCTGACCACGCCACGGGCGGCGACTCGAAGTCCGGCGACAGCGGTGAAACCAAGGGCGGCACCAAGACCGAAACCAAACCGGCCAAGACCGGCGCCAAGCCCGCCAAGGCTCTCCACGGCGCCGGGCAGACCAAGGAAGGCAAGAG
Organism: Mycobacterium sp. SMC-16; assembly: GCF_046250085.1. Taxonomy (NCBI): domain Bacteria; kingdom Bacillati; phylum Actinomycetota; class Actinomycetes; order Mycobacteriales; family Mycobacteriaceae; genus Mycobacterium; species Mycobacterium sp. SMC-16. The sequence continues at coordinate 806,677 of NZ_CP176427.1, read as the reverse complement.
CAGCCACGCCAAGTAGCAGTCGAATGTCGGCTTGTGGTCGAGGATCTCGATGATTCTCGACCACAGGCCGACACTCATCGTGAGCTAGCTCGGCGCCGCCTGGATCAACATGTCCGCCAGGGCCGCCGTGGCCGGTGTCAGGCGATCCCGGGGCTGCGATGCCAGATAGACCTGCCATGTGACGGTCTGCCGCAATTCGATGGCGCGCAGGTCCTCGAATTCGGCGCACTCCGACGCCGGCATGAAAGTGGTCCCGAGGCCTTGGCGAACCAGTTCACCGATAACCGAGAAGCCGGCAGGGATCACATGGACGGGCCGCGACTGGACGCCCGCGGACAGAAAGGCGTTGTCCAGCAAGGACCGAAAACCCCAATCGGGCGGGAATCCGATCAGGTCCTCCGCTGCCAGATCGAGCAGGCCGACGACCTTCTCCGCAGCCATGGGGTGATCGTCGCGGCACACGAACAACATCGGCTCCTCGAACATGAGCCGCATCTCGAGCTGCGGCGGCAATCGGTTGGGTACCGAGACGAGCGCCAGATCCAATGCGCCGTCGACGAGCGCGGAAAGGTACGCCGAGGCGCCAGATTGGTTGAGTTGCAACCGAAGTCGAACGAGCGGGTGCGCGCGGTGGAACTCGCCGAGTACCTGGGCGACGTTCATCGGCCCGTAGGAGATCAATGACCCGAACTCGACGCTACCCATCAGCCGGCCGCGACTGGACGCCACCGATTCCGCGGCCGAACCCGCGACGCGCAACAGTTCGTGCGCCTGGGCGAGAAAGCGTTCGCCGGCGACGGTGAGCTCGATCTGCTGACGGGAACGATCGAACAACTGCACACCGAGCTCACGCTCCAGCTTCGCGACCGATGTCGAGACCGCGGACTGCACGACGTGGACGCGGCGTGCCGCGCGGGTGAAGCTCCGCTCGATGGCGACCGCCACGAAGTGTTCGACCTGCCGTAGCTCCACGCCCGAGATTATCTACGTCATAGATGGGACATATCAATATCTGTCATTAGACGTGCTGACCGATCGGATGTCTCATGGATCGTGTGAACACGGCGTCGACGCAGCTCATCGGGCGCGACGCGGAACTGGCGGTCCTACGAGACGCCATCGCGTCACCACCGCACGGGCAGGTGATCGTGATCGCCGGCGCCCTGGGCTCGGGAAAGACGTCCCTGCTCACCACCGCCCAGCAGCAAGCAGAAGCGTTGGGCCAGCGCGTCCTCGGGATCGCCGGACTGCCCGGAGAGACCGGCACTCCGCTGGGCGGCCTGCACCGGCTGCTGCGGGCGCTGGACGATGCCGAGGCCAACCCGTACGGCCGCGCCGACATCATCGAGACCCTTTTCAGCACACCGCTGTTCGGCGACCAGATCCACACCGCCCGACTGGCCACGGCACTGCTCGAACTCCTCGACGCGGTGCCGCGGCGACAGCCGGTCCTGGTCACGGTCGACGACGCCCACTGGCTCGATGACCAATCCCGCAGCGTCCTGTTGTTCGCCGCCCGACGCAGCGCCGGCCGCCCGATAACCGTGGTGCTGACGCTGCCCGACACCGTGGCGGCAACGGGTTTGGCGGGCCGGTCTGCCGTCGAGATCCCGCTCCGGCCAATGACCATCGATCAATCGCTCGAGCTGCTGGAGGCGCAACCCACACCGCCGAACGGAGTCCTGCGCGAGCAGATCGTGAAGCAATCCGCGGGTAACGCCGCGGCGATGATCCACTTTTCCAGCGCGACCGCCGGCCCGGCGGCCATGGCGGGCTACGCGCCGGACCCGTTGCCCCTGCCGATCAGCGTCCACGCGATCTACGCGCAGCATCTGGCACACCTGCCCGCGGCCACGCGCGCCGCGCTCGTCGTCGCCGCGGCGTCCGCCACGGATCTGCGCGTGCTGCCCCCTGGCGCACTGACCGATCCGGCGGTCCTGGCACCGGCGGAAACCGCGGGCATCGTGCGGATCGCGTCTGCGCGGATCGACCCCGTCAATCCGCTCATCCGCTCCGCGGCGTACTACGGCGCGCCGCTGACCGCCCGGCAGGACGCACACCAACTTCTGGCCGATGCGCTGAATGCGTTGCCGCAGCGCAAGACTTGGCACCAGGCCCATGCCGCGTCCGCCGCCTCGCGCAGTCCGCATGACCGGATTCGCGCACTGACCGCCCACGGGATGGCGATGATGTGGAACGACGGGCGGGCCGCGGCCGCGTCGCTGCTGGCCGCGGCGGACGACGCGCTCCAGCTGGAACCCGCACTGGCCTGGGAGCCGCTGCGTGTGGCGGCCGCCGCGGCCTTCCTGTCCGGTGATCCGGCCGTGTATCAGGACACGGCGAAAACGCTTCAGCGACTTGATGACTCGATGCCGGCAGTCCAGGACAGCGCGTCGACATCGCGGCTGTGGGTGCGCGCGGTGGCCGACGCCCCGCGTGCGCGCGCCGAGTTGACGTCACTCAGCACCCGGCCGATCGGCGGCCTGGGAGTGCTGGACCTGAGCCTGATTGGGCTCGCCGCCGGGGTCACGGACGAATCGGAACTCGGCATCCGTGCGCTGCGCGCCGCCCAATCCCTGATGACGCAACATGATTCGACGGACGGGCACGCGCTCACGACCGCGATGCTGGCGTGGTCATGCGTCGACACCGGGCGCTGGGATGAGGCGCTGCGTATTACCGGCCAGCTGCGCACGCTCGGGGCCGTCAGCGATCAGCCGTTGGTCGGCGCCACCGGGGACCTGATCAGAGCGGTGGTGGCAGCGCGCCGCGGCGACACGACACCGGCGCGTGGACACCTGACCGCGGCGCTCGATGTGCTGGATTTCCACGACAACCGCTTGCACTCGGCGCGGGCACACCACGTCCTCGGGTTGATCAATCTCGTCGACGGCAACGATCTCGGGGCCTACGGCCATCTGGCCGAGTTGTTCACCGACACTGGTGCACCGCTGCACCCGCACGTCTCCTTCCCCGCTCTCGTCGACTACGCAGAGGCGGCCGTGCGGACGGGTATGGCCGAGGACGCGCGGCGCCGATTCACCGCAGCACTGGACCACCTCCCACAGCCGCACTCCACGCGCGTCGACCAGTTGGTGAACCATGCCTCGGCCCTGCTCGGCATCGGCGACCCCGGCGACATCCTGGCCCGGACCCTGGCCGACACCGCGGGTGAACGGTGGCCGTTCGAACGGGCGCGGGTGCGGCTGAGCTACTCGGGGTGGCTTCGGCGCAGCCGACGACGCAAGGAGGCGCGCCGGCACATCTCCGCCGCACTGGCGACCTTCGAAACGCTCGGTGCCAGACCGTGGCTGGACATCTGCGCCCGGGAGCTGCGCGCGTCCGGCGTCCCGACGACGACACCGGCGCTGCCAGCCACCGGGCGGTTGAGTCCCCAGGAGCATCAGGTCGTCTATCTGGCCGGCCGCGGTTTGACCAACCCGCAGATCGCGGCGCGACTCCAACTCTCGACGCGCACGGTTTCCGGATACCTCTACCGGTCATTTCCGAAGCTGGGCGTGACCAGCCGGCATCAGATCCGCGACATCCCGCCGCCGCCTGACGGGCGCTCGAGCGCGGGCTGACCAGGTTTCCACATCGCTAGATTTCGGCTAACCTAACTTTTCTATTCGCAAACCCGGATAGAGAGTGAGTGCATGCTGACCGACACCCGCGCACCGTCGCGCTCGTCGCGCCCGACCTGGTCTCTGCTGGGCCCGGCGTTCGTCGCTGCCATCGCCTATGTGGATCCGGGCAACGTCGCGGCCAACATCAGCGCCGGCGCGAAGTTCGGCTTCCTGCTGGTGTGGGTGATCCTGCTGGCCAACGTCATGGCCGGCCTGGTGCAGTACCTGTCGGCCAAGCTCGGCTTGACGACCGGCCGTTCCCTGCCGGAGCTGGTCGCCGAGAACTGCCGCACCCCAACCCGGCTGGCGTTCTGGGTACAGGCCGAAATGGTGGCCGTGGCAACCGATCTCGCCGAAGTGGTGGGCGGTGCCATCGCGCTGCAGCTGTTGTTCGGGCTGCCCATGCTGGTGGGCGGCGTGATCACCGGCGTGGTCTCCATGTGCCTGCTGTCGGTACAGAACCGGGGCAGCCAGCGGGCGTTCGAACGCATCATCGCGGGACTGCTGATGATCATCACCATCGGCTTCCTCACCAGCCTGATCGTCGACCCGCCCGCGCCCGGCGCCGTGCTCGGCGGCGTGGTGCCGCACTTCGCCGGACCCGAGAGCCTCCTGCTGGCCACCGCGATCCTGGGTGCGACGGTCATGCCGCACGTCGTCTACCTGCACTCCGGCCTGGCTCGTGACCGGCACGGGAAGCCCGAGTCCGGCGCCCCGCTGCGCCGCATGCTGCGCGTCACGCGCTTCGACGTCGGCCTGGCGATGGTGGTCGCGGGCGCGGTGAACCTGTCGATGCTGCTGGTCGCGGCAACACACCTGCAGGGCGTCGAAGGCACCGACACCATCGCCGGCGCGCACGCCGCCGTCGGCCATGCCCTGGGCCCGGCGGTCGCGCTGTGCTTCGCGGTCGGCCTGCTGGCTTCGGGCCTGGCGTCCTCGTCGGTCGGCGCGTACGCCGGCGCGATGATCATGCAAGGCCTGCTGAACCGGTCGTACCCGCTGTTGCTGCGGCGCGCCGTCACGGTCATTCCGGCGTTGGTGGTGTTGGCCATCGGATTCGACCCGACACGCGCGCTGGTCATCTCCCAGGTGGTGCTGTCGTTCGGCATCCCGTTCGCGCTCATCCCGTTGGTCCGCCTGACCAGCAACCGTGCCGTGATGGGCGAGAACATCAACCACCGCATTGTCACGACACTGGGATGGGCTGTGGCCGTGCTGATTTCGGTGCTGAACGTGGTGCTGATCTACCTGACCGTCAGGGGCTGAGCGCCGCCGCGATCTCGCCGCTGCGGACGGCGACGTTCGACAGCAGCGTCGCACCGAGCCCGTGGCTGTGTTCGACGGTCGCGCCGTTGAGGTAGATGTCACCGGGCGCGCCCGGCCGGGCCACCAACTTGTAGTCACGGGTGGCCAGTGGGCGGCCCTGCTCATCGAACTGATAGCAGGACGCGAGGTCGCCCAGGAACGCCGGCACATCCATCGGCGCATAACCGGTCGCGTAGACCACGGCATCGCAGCGCACGGTCTCGGTCGAGTTGTCGATGAGGTTGCGCACGCCGAGCCGGACCTCCGCGTCGTCTTCGTCGGCGCCGGTGACACGGCAGGCGCGGTGCAGGAACAGCCGGCGGGCCCCGCTCACGCGTTCGTCGTACTCGCGCTCGTACAGGTCGGCAATGAGGTCGACATCGACGGCGGAGTAGTTGGCCGACCGGTGATAGTCGAGCAGCCGCTGACGCTCCACGCTGTCCGCGCCGTAGAACTCGTCGACCGCGGCGGGATCGAAGATGCGGTTCACGAAGGCGCTGTCGTCGGCGAGGCTGTACCCGTACCGGCCGAATACCGCGTGCACCTCGGCGCGCGGGTAGGTGCGGTGGAGGTGGGAAACCACCTCGGCGGCGCTCTGGCCCGCGCCCACCACGGCGAACCGGCCGTGCTCCACCGGACCGAGCGCGGCCACGGCACTGAGCAGCTGGTGGCTGTGCCATTGCCGCAGACTCGGGTGCGTGTCCGGCGGCAACACCGGGTGCAGGCCCGTACCCAGCACCAGAGTGCGTGTCGAGATGACCTCGCCGGGTTCCAGCCGCACCCCGAAACCGTCGTCCTTTCCCCTCACCCCGACCACGCGGTGGCCGTAGCGCACGTCGGCGGCGAACTGGTCCGCGGCCCACTGCAGGTAGTCATGGAACTCGTGCCGGCTGGGAAACACGTCATGGCGACCGATGAAGTCGACGAGCCTGCCCCGCGCGCTCAGGTAGTTCACGAACGTGAATGCGCTCTGCGGATTGCGCAGCGTCGCCAGGTCTTTGAGGAACGGGATCTGCATCCGGGTGCCAGGTAACAACATGTCGCGGTGCCAGCCGAACCGCGGCTGGGCGTCGACGAAGCGGCCGCGCACGCCGCGCTCGGCCAGGGCCACCGCCAGCGCCAGGTTCGACGGCCCGAACCCGACCCCCAGCATGTCGGCGGGCTCAGGTCTGGACATGGTTGCGGGTGAGCCGAGCAAGGTAGAGCTGATGCACCATGTCCCGATTGATCAGCACCACGAAATCGGCCATGTCGAATTCCGGGTCGTACGACGGTTCCCCACAGATGACGCCGCCGATCCGCAGGCTGCCCGCCACCATCGGCGGAATCCGCACGCGACCGGGATCGGGCAGCTCAGCGAGGGGTATGCCGTTGACCTGCACCGGGTTTCGCGGTGTCACCAGGAACTCCGGCGGCGCCGGATGCTGCCGGTAGGCCCGGTCGAGAACGCCGCGCACCAGCGCACCGCGCGATCCGCCGTCCGCCATGCGCACCGAGAGACTCCCGATCGCCCACCGGTAACCGGTCAGTTCCTGATAGCGCAGGATGCCGGCCCACAGCATCGCCATGACGGTGCCGCTGCGATGGTCGGGATGCACGCTGGCACGGCCCAATTCGACCAGCGACGGCCGCAACGCGTCGATGCCGGCACTCATCTCGAAGTTGGTGTCGGTGAAGATGCCGCCGGCCGCCCGGGCGCCGTCCGGGGGCAGCAGCCGGTAGCACCCGACGATCGCCCCGGTCTGTTCGTCTCGGGCCAACAGGTGATCGCTGAATGCGTCGAAGCGGTCGACGTCGATCATCTCGCCGGTGCGTGGTCCGCGAATCGCTTGTGGGAGTGCGGCACCCAGCTCTTCGGCGAACGTCTGATACCGCAGGCGCTGCGCTGCTTCGATCTCATCGGGGTCGTCGGAGATGACGATGCTGTAGCGGCCGGAATCGGTCGCTGGGATGAGAACAGCAGCGCCGACCATAAGGTCTGAAAATATCCGCATCGCGGCGCGGCCGTAGCAACTTCGGCTAATCCACAGACTCTGTTCGGTTTGTTTGCCGGGAACCTGTCCGGATGAGCAGCGCCACGAACAACGTGGCCGTGGTGGCCGCCAGCGCGGCGGCGGTCAACGCGGACTGCATGCCGGCCGCACTCGCTTCCCGCGCTACCGTCGCAAGCGCGGGACGCAGCCGTTCGGGCACGACCTCGAGCGCCCGCAGCCCGGCCCCGGCGGCCAGCCCGTCACTGAGCTGCCGCCCCGCTTCGGCGCCCAGGCCCGGCACTGCGGAAAGACGGGACGTGGCAACGTCGCCCGCGTGCCGGCTGAACAACGCACCGAGCCCGGCGACGCCGGCCAGGATGCCGATCTGGCGCGCCGTGCTGACCGTTCCCGTCGCCATCCCGGCGTCGGCGACAGGCACGAAGCGCAACGCCGCGTCAGAGGTCAGCGCGGACAGCCCGCCGAGCCCCAGTCCGGCGACGACCGAGCCCGAGATGAAGTGCGTCCATGTCGTGTTCGCGTTTACTGCGGTCATCATCCACATCCCCACGGCAATCAACGCGACGCCGGCCGGGACGGTCGCGACCACGGGTATCCGCCGCGCCGCGACCATCGCCACCGGGGCACCCAGCACGATCGCCAGCGTGAGCGGCAGCGACCGCAGCCCGGCACCGAAGGGGCTGAATCCCAACGTGTTCATGAAATACAACGCGAGGTAGTTCGTCGACGCGATCAACGTCCCGGTTGCGGCGAACGCGGCCAGGGAGACACCCGCGAAGCCGGGGCCGGCGAGCAGCCGCACATCCAGCATGGGCTCGGACAGCCGGGACTCGCGGAGCCCGAAGGCGCTCAGAGCAACCACACAGAAAGCGCTCAGCCCCAACGTGATCGGACTATCCCAGCCCAAGTGGTTACCTTCGATGAGCACGTACACGCCCGCGAACAGCGCCGCCGTCAACACCACCGTGCCCCAGATGTCGACCGGCCGGGACCTCGGGACGACGCTCTCGGGGACGGCGAAGATGACGATGTACAGCGCGAGCACCCCGACCGGCAGGTTGATCAGAAAGATCGACGGCCACCCGTACGCAGTGACCAGCGCACCGCCCAGCAGCGGCCCGACGGCACCGCCCGCGCCCATCGCCGCGCCGTAGGCCGCGATGGCGCCCGCCCGCTGCCGCACATCGGGGAACGCGGCCGCAAGCATCGGCAGCGACGCCCCGAGCAGCACCGCCCCGGCCGAGCCCTGCACGGCCCGCAGCCCGTTGAGCGCATCGATGTTGCGGGCCAGCGCGCACCCGGCCGACGCGAACATGAACACCACCAGGCCACCGAGGTACAACCGCCGCCGGCCCAACCGGTCCCCCACCGTCGCCGCGGTCAGTAGCAATCCGGCCATCGGCAGGGCGTAGGCGTCCACCACCCACTGCAAACCGGACAGCGGCGCGTGCAATGACGCCTGGATGTCGGCCAGTGCCGCGGCGACGATCGTCATGTCGAGCAGCAGCATGAACACCACGACGCAGACCGCGGTCAGGGTCAGTCTGGCGCTCACACCTGAAGTTTGCACCGGCGGGCGCGGCCCGCGCGTCCGTAAGGTCGAACACATGACGAGAGATTTCCGGTTCGGCGTGGGCCTGCGGCACACCGACAGTGGGTCAGCGGTCCAGGACGCGGCGCGCCGCGCTGAGGACCTCGGCTACGACGTCCTGCTGGTGCCCGACCATCTGGGCGCTCCGGCCCCGTTTCCGGTGCTGGCGACGGCCGCGACCGCGACCAGCACGCTGCACCTGGGCACCTTCGTGTTCAACGCGTGCTTCTACAAGCCCGCGCTGCTGGCCCGCGATATCGCGGCCATGCGCGACCTGACCGAGGGACGCTTCGAGACGGGCCTCGGCGCCGGGTACGTCAAGGAAGAATTCGATGCCGCCGAGCTGCCGTTCCCCAGCGCCGGGAAACGGGTCGAGTACACCGCGCACGTCACCTCGTATCTGCGCACCCACCTGCCCGATGTGCCGGTGATGATCGCCGGTGCCGGCGACAAGCTGCTGACGGTCGCCGCCCAGCAGGCCCAGATCATCGGACTGACCGGTGGCGGGCCGCGCACCGAAGCGCACGATCCCCTCGCCGAGCGTATTTCTTTCGTGCGCAACGCCGCTGGCGACCGTTTCGCTGAGCTGGAGCTGAACCTGGCCATCACCGCGGTGCCGACCGATGAATCCGGCATTCCGAACCTGTCGATGACCCGCCACTTCCAGCCGGAACTCAGCGACGCCGAACTGATGACGACCCCTGGTGTGCTCAGCGGCAGCACCACCGACATGGCCGACCGGATTCGCGACCTACGGGATCGCTACGGGGTGAGTTACTTCATTGTCCAGCAACAGCATTCGGAAGCCTTCGCGAAGGTCATCGCAGAACTGCGCTGACGGCGCGACTGGTGGTCGTCTGCGCCATGGGCTCGTAGACAGCCACCTGCATCACGGCGTTCAGGATCAGTTGCGCGATGCCGTCCCACGGCGTGGCCCGCACCGGCTGCTCGGAAGCGAAAGGCAATGTCACCGCGGTGGCCGTGCCCGCCTTGGTACCGATCTCGATGGCCTGCTGCGGCGATCCGTAGCTGCCGGTGTGGGTACCGGCGAACATGTCGTTGATCCATCCGCCGGCGAGGATCTTCACCGCTTCCACGTTCGACGGTTTCGAGAACCCGGCGACTGCGTACTCGGCGAACTGCAGCACCGGATTGGCACCCTGCAGCGCGTCGATATGCCGGCCGCCGACAAGCATGACCCCGTTGAACTGGCCGGGTCGCGCCGCTTCGAGTTCCCGGCCGACCAGACCGTCCCGGTTCCATACGTACGGCTCGGATGAAATGTCGTAGACCGGGCGGTAATCGGCGCCGGTCAACTTCTGCAGCGCGGTGGGCACCACGTTGTTCAGGTCGACCGAGTCCATCAACACCACGCCCTGCAGGTTCGCGACGGCGCCGTTGTCCACCATGCGGCCGGCGGCGCCGGTGACCAGCGCGCCGCCGAGCGAATGCCCGACGAGGACGAAACTCGTGGGCAACGTCACCTGGTGTCCGGCTGCGGCACTTGCGCTTTCGGTCAACGCCGAACGGTCACCGGCGAACAGGTCCGCCACGGCCTGCTGATCTGCCGAACCACCGAGCCATCGGGCTTTCGGATCAAATGCATTGGAGGACAATGTCGGAGCAACCACAATGCTGTTGGTGCTCTGCGCCAGCGCAGCGAGGGTGTAGCTGTACATCGGGGCGACGGCCATGAAGCCGTGCTGGAAGTAGATCATCCGGGTCGTCGTATCGGCGTTCTGCGGGAAGTACCAGTTCGCCTGAACCTTTTGCCCGGTGTCCGGCATGGTCAGGCTGGACACCTTGACCGTGACCGTGCTCCCCCGCGGCAGTGCCGGCGGGCCGGCGAACGCAAGCATGGCGCCGCCGATGACGTTGAACACGAACGATCCGATGGCGTTGATCAGGCTGGGCCGCGCGGTTTTGACGGCCGTGGTCGTGGCGCCGGCGGTGGTCGTGGCGCTGGTGGCGGTCGTGGCGCCGGCGGTGGTCGTGGCGCTGGTGGCGGTCGTGGCGCCGGCGGTGGTCGTGGCGCTGGTGGCGGTCGTGGCGCTCGGCTGCGATGCCATCGCCGAGGCTGGCAGCGCGGCGACGCCCGGGGACTGGGGCTGCTCGACCGCCATTGCGTTCGGAAGCCTCACCGGCGGCACTGTCGGCCTGAGCCGAACCGTCTGCGCCCGAACCACTTTCTCCGGGCGGATGGGGCCGGCCGGCGCCGTGCCGCGCTCGGACTTGCCCTCATCGGGCTTTCTCTTGTCGACCTTGGGCGGGTCGTCGGCCTTCTTGTTGCGCGGGGAATGCCCGGCGGACTTACGCGCATGCGCGTCGGTCGCGGGCTGCGACTTGCCGGTCTGCGACGTGGACTTCTGCGACGTGGACTTCTGCGATGTCGTGGCCCCCGACGTCGTTGTCTGCGACGAGGGACCCGCTGCGCCGGGTTGGGAACCGGTCGCGTCGTCGGCCAACGCCGGCGCGAGCGGCAGCCATAGCGCCAGACATCCCGAGGCCAGCAGTACCCACGCTTGTGCGGACAACCTCGTCATCAACCGCACGCTAGCCCGCGTCGCTGCCCGCCGCGGGAAAATGAACAAATTGGTTTGCATGTGTCATTAAAGTGCGGCCCGGCGACCAGTCAGGGCTACGGCATACTGATGGTCCCATTGGCCCATCCCCGGTAGGACCGTCGAGTGTCAGCTCCGCAGCGCAGGCCCCGTGGGCGTCCGGTCGGTGGCGGCAACAACACCGAGCAGGCCCGGCAGGTACTGCTCGACGCCGCGGAGCAGTTCTTCATCGACGGTGGCAGCGGGACCTTCACGATGGAGGTCATCGCCGCCGAGGCCGGCTACTCGCGCAGCGCGATCTACCGGCAGTTCGCCACCCGGAAAGAACTGATCGCAGCGTTGGTGCAACGCACCACCCAACGGCACATGCTGGCGATGCTGCAGCAGGTGGCCGCCGACGCCACGCCGGTCGACCTGCTGATCGACAGCCTCGTCATCGTCGCGACACAGCTGGTGCACGATCCGCTGCTGCAAACCATCGCCGACCAGACGCCCGACGGCGCCGTCGCCACGCTCATCGCCAACGACGGCTCGCTGACCAGGACGGTCCAGTCGATGGTCGAGGGCATGCTCGCCAACAGCACGACGGGCCAGTTCCGGCCCGGGCTGCATCCGCATGACCTAGCGCAGTTCCTCATCTCGACGGCACTGAGCCTGCTGCTGGACGTGGTGCCCGGCAGCAGCGATCCGACGGTGGCGCGGAACTATCTCCGGACCTTCGTGTTGCCGGCCATTGTCGCCAGTCCCCCACCGGCGACGCGCGTGTTTCCGGAGTAGCCGACCCGGGTAGCCCACCCAGGTGCTCAAGGAACTGCAAGGCCGCCGGATCGCCATTCTCGCCGCCGACGGGGTCGAGAGAGTCGAGCTCGAGGAACCGCGCGCCGCGGTCGAGGAGGCCGGCGGCGCCGTCGAGGTGTTGTCGATCAAGGCCGGTGAAATCCAGGCCCGCAATCACGACCTCGAACCAGCGGGCAGCATTGCCGTGGACCGCACCGTCGGTGAAGTGCGGGTCGACGCCTTCGACGCGCTGATCCTGCCGGGCGGCACGGTGAACCCCGACAAGTTGCGGGTCGACGACACCGCGGTGGCGTTCGTCGGCGACTTCGTGCGCTCCGGCAAGCCCGTCGCCGCCATCTGTCACGGCCCGTGGACCCTCGTCGAGGCGGACGTCGTGCGCGACCGCAAGGTGACGAGCTATCCGAGTGTTCGCACCGATCTGCGTAACGCCGGGGCGACCGTCGTCGATGAAGCAGTGTGTATCGACGGCAATCTCATCACCAGCCGTTCGCCCTCCGATCTACCGGCGTTCTGCGAGGCCATCACCGAGGCATTGGCGAGCAGTCCGGCCCAGACCTGACATCGGCCGGACCGTGGCAACCATGACCACTCATCCGCCTGCTGATGTCGCGGACGCGGCCCCCAGCATCCGGCAGCGCAACTTCGTCTTCCTGGCCGTCGTCCTCGGGATGCTGCTGGCGGCACTCGACCAGACCATCGTGGCGACGGCCCTGCCGACCGTCGTCGCCGACCTCGGCGGCGCCGGCCATCAGTCCTGGGTCGTCACCAGTTACCTGCTCGCCTCGACGATCGTGACCGCGGTGGTCGGCAAGCTCGGTGACATCTTCGGCCGCAAGAAGGTCTTTCAGGTCGCGATCCTGCTGTTCCTGGCCGGCTCGGTCCTGTGTGGACTCTCGGAATCGATGGGGATGCTCGTCGCATCGCGGGCGCTGCAGGGCCTGGGTGGTGGCGCGATCACCGTGACGGCCGTCGCGGTGATCGGCGAGGTCATCCCGTTGCGCGAAAGAGGCAAGTACCAGGGCGCTTTGGGCGCCGTGTTCGGCGTCACGACCGTCGTCGGGCCGCTGCTAGGCGGGCTGTTCACCGACCACCTGGGGTGGCGTTGGGCATTCTGGGTCAACGTGCCGGTGGCGGTGGTGGTCATCGGGATTGCGGCAGTGGCCATTCCGGAGCTGACGCGCGCCGGACGACCCGTCGTCGACTATGCGGGCATCGTCCTGGTCGGGCTCGGGGCCGCCGGCCTGACGCTGGCGACCAGCTGGGGCGGCACCACCTATGCCTGGGGTTCGGCGACGATCATCGGGTTGTTCGTCGCGTCGGCGCTGGCACTCGTCGGCTTCGTCGTGGTGGAACGTCGTGCGCCTGAACCGATTCTGCCGATCCGCTTGTTCGCGAACCCGGTATTCACGGTGTGCTGTGTGCTGTCGTTCGTCGTCGGTTTCGCGATGCTGGGTGCGCTGACGTTCCTACCGACCTACATGCAGTTCGTCGACGGCGTCTCGGCAACCGCGTCCGGGCTGCGCACCTTGCCGATGGTCGCCGGTCTGCTCGTCACCTCACTGGGCAGCGGCGCGATCGTCGGCCGCACAGGGAAATACCGGATTTTCCCGATCGCCGGCACGGCCATCATGGCGCTGGGGTTCGTGCTGCTGTCCCGGATGGACGCCGACACCTCGACGCTGACCCAATCGTTGTTCCTGCTGATCCTCGGTACCGGGATCGGGCTCAGCATGCAGGTGCTGATTCTGGTGGTGCAGAACACCGTCGACTTCGCCGATCTCGGAGTCGCCACGTCAGGCGTTACGTTCTTCCGTACCATCGGAAGTTCTTTCGGTGCCGCGATTTTCGGCTCGATGTTCGCGAACTTCCTGGGCGACCGCATCCCGTCGGCCATGAGGTCGGGCGGCGCGCCACCCGAGGCGGCAACGTCTCCGAAAGTGCTGCACAGCCTTCCGCACGACACCGCCGCCCCGATCATCAACGCCTACGCCGATTCTCTGAGCCAGGTGTTCCTGTTGGCGGCGCCCGTCGCGGTCGTCGGCTTCGTCCTGGCGCTCTTCCTCAAACAAGTGCCGCTGCGTGATGCTGCCGCCAGTGGCAGCACCGACATGGGCGAGGGCTTCGGCATGCCGACCACCGAGTCGCCGGAGAAGCTCATCGAAGTTGCCGTCGGACGGCTGTTGCAGCGCAGCAACGGCATTGACCTCGAAGCCGTGGCGCGCACCTCGAACAGCCGACTGGGGACCGCGCAACTGTGGGCGCTGATGCTGATCTACCGGTACGCCGCGGTGACAGGGGCAGCCGACCTGCTCGACATTGCGGATGATCGACGGGTGCCACATCAGGTGCTCGAACCGACCTTCGGTCGTTTGGTGGCCACCGGATTCGCAACGCGCTCCGGAAGCGAATACGCACTGACGGCCGCGGGCTCCGCCGAGGTCGGCAGGGCACGCAATGTGATCTCCAGCTGGATCACCGAAACCCTCACGCAGTCAGACGAATTCCAGGGCGTGCCCGAGCGCATTCATGTCCAGAGCGCGTTCGACCGCATCGCCAGCGGTCTGCTGATCGAGCGGGAGTCCGCCCGGCGCGAGAGGCGGACCACCAAACTCGGCCCCCCGCATCAGTTTGTCGCCGAGCAACCCACCACCCGGATGCGCGCGGTGCGGCACGAAGAGCCCCCGACTCGACCGTTCCGCCCGCACGCCACACTCCCGCGCGGCTGACATGGTGGCCGGGACGGTCCTGTTTGCGGCTGGACCGTCCCGGCGGTGCCAGTGCGGACCGACCGGACGCCCGGATCTGTGGAACCGGAGAGAAGCGACGGCGATGTCGGAGCCACTCCAGCGGACGTCGAGTTCGGGATCCGCCTGACGGTGGCTGAATACCCGCTCCACTGCTTTGAAACACGCGCTGTGGGAGAGACAGCAAAAGCCGGTGGGTTCAGATTCGCCACCGGGGGTATATGACGACCGACGCCTGGCGGATGCCGTACAGCCGAAGCGGCTGAGCTGCGTCCAGTCGGCAACGAAACACAGAGGAGGACATGCCATGACGCTTTCAACTCGAATCACGGGCCTGATCCCGGCACTGGCCGTCGTACCGGTGTGCCTGAGTCTGGCCACGCCCGCGACCGCCGGCGCAGAAACCGACTGCAGCCCGGAATCTGTTGCGAATACCGTCAGTTCGGCCACCGGCGCGGCGAGCAATTACCTGACGGCACACCCCGAGGCCAATCAGGTTGTGGTGGCGTCATATTCGCAGCCGCGGCCGACGGCGTCGGCCAATCTCCGGGCCTACTTCACGGCCCACCCCCAGCAGTATCAGGACCTGCGCGGAATTCTGGCGCCCATCGGTGACACCCAGCAGCGGTGCAACGTGACGGTGCTACCACCCGAATTGGCCTCCGCCTACGCCGAATTCATGGCCGGCTAGGCATGGCGGAGACCGGACCTCCAGAAGGTTGCCACCTGACCTCGTTGTGGTTGGCCGACCGCGAGATGTCGCCGACTTCGCCGCCGTCGCCGGAGTCGACGGATATGGCGTCACCCGCCGACGTGGTCGTGATCGGCGCCGGCATCGCCGGGCTGACCACCGCGGTGCTACTGGCCCGGGCGGGCAAGAACGTCACGGTCGTCGAGGCACGGCATGTGGGTGCCGGCACAACGGGCAACACCTCCGGTAAATTGAGCGTGCTGCAGGGCAGCAAGCTGGCGCGCATCGCCGCCAAGCACAACGCGGATGTGCTGCGCGACTATGTCCGCGGTAACGCCGAGGGCCGTGACTGGCTGGTGCGGCATTGCGAGAATCACGCGATCCCGTGGCAGGCCGAACCCGACCATGCCTACGCCCAGACGGTCTCCGGCATCGCCACCGCGCGCGATACGTTCAGCGCCTGCCAGGAAGCGGGATTGACGCGAGCCGAGTGGATCGACACCGCCGATGTCCCATTTCCCTTCCACGGCGGCGTACGGCTGCGTGATCAAGCGCAGCTCGACCCGATGCCCCTGCTGAACAGTCTGGCGGTCGAACTCGAAACACACGGCGGCACGCTGTTGCAGGGCGTGCGCGCCGTGTCGGTGGCCGACGACGGACTGTTACGCGTGGCGTTGCGAGCAACACACCCCACCGTCGATACCGCCGGATCCGAGATGTCGGTCACCGCACACCGGTGCATCCTGGCAACCGGGACGCCGATCCTGGATCGCGGCGGATTCTTCGCCCGGCTGACGGCAAAACGCTCCTACTGCATGGCATTTGACGTCGCTCGCGAGGCGACGGGCGGCATGTTCATCTCGGTCGATTCACCCACCCGGTCGGTGCGTTACGCACCCACCGCGGCCGGCGAGAAGCTCATCGTCGGTGGTGCCGGCCATCCGGTGGGCCGTGGGCACGCGCCCGCACATGACGTGGCCGAACTCGCCAAGTGGGCGGAGCTGCACTATCCGGGCGCCCATCCGACACACTTCTGGTCGGCACAGGACTATTCGCCCGTCGATGAGTTGCCGTACGTCGGTCCACTGCTTCCGGGTTATGAAAAAATCCGGGTGGCAACGGGTTTCGACAAGTGGGGTCTGACCAACGGCGTTGCGGCGGCGCTGGCCCTGTCGGCGCAGCTGCTCGGCGGCCACATCGAGTGGGCGCGCGCGTTCGCGAGTTGGAGCCCGCACGAACTGCGCGGCGTGACTGCCGCGTTGCGCGCGAATCTCGAGGTCGGACTGAACCTGTCCAAAGGCTGGATCACCCCGATCACCACGTCGCCGGATGGGCTCGCCGAAGGTGCCGGAGTGGTCAGCGGTCCCCCGTGGCAGTTGCGCGCCGACAGCCTGGTCGACGGACGGCAATGCACCGTGTCGGCGATCTGCCCGCACCTGGGCGGCGTGGTGCGCTGGAACGATGCGGACCGGGCCTGGGAGTGCCCGCTACACGGCTCGCGGTTCGCGCCTGACGGGCGACTCCTGGAGGGGCCTGCGACCCGCGGTCTCTCGGAGAAAACCTGACCTCGTCAACCGCGAGAACTGGTCAGCCGGCTGTCACTTCGACCGGTAGCGCCGGTCGGCAGCGCTGCGCAGCGCGCTGTTGTCATCCTCCAATTCGAGGATCCTGCCGATTCCCGCGATGTTGACGCCGGAGGCGACCAGGGCAACGATGCGCCCGATCCGGGCCACGTCGTCTGCGCTGTAGCGGCGGGTACCGCCATCGGTGCGCGCCGGCGTGAGAAGCCCGTGGCGTTCCCACAGCCGCAGTGATTGTGTTGGCGCGCCGGAAAGTTCGGCAGCTACCGTGATCCCGTACACCGCATGATCAGATGCAGGACCCCCGGCAGCGGGTCCTGCGTTCGGCGGCATCAGCCGGCGATCTGCATCGTTCATGAGATTTCCTGTTCCACTACTTGCATTGAATCATGGCACAGTGCTATATAGAAATCTATGCCAGTTGACACAGATAAACTATCGGATATGCACAGGTATAGGCGGAGCTGACGACGTGAGCCGGTGTGCCAGATCTGAGCTGGATTTGGCATACAAGCTCAGTCTCGGCAGCCGAATCGGTCATCAGCCTCAAGAACGCTTGGAGCACGGGAGATGTCGACAGAGAAGCAGGAGTTGCACCTCGCGTACATCGAACGCATCAGCGCGGCTCATCAGGCGCTGCGTGCCGCACAGACCGAACTGCGTGCGGCTGTCGAGTCGGCACATGCCGCCGGCCACACCTGGGACGTCATCGCAACGGCGCTGAGCGACACCGCATCTCCCGCGAACGAGACCTTCGATGACATCCCCAGCATCGATGCTGTCGTGCAAAAAGTTCTCGGGATAGACGATGCCGCCGGTCCGCCAGGCGGTGAACAGGCGTCGGTGGCCGGTCTGCAGTGACAGTGGGCCACCGGCGCCATCAACCCGTGTGATGCAAAGATGCCGCCTCGAGCTTGTGGACGAAGTCGCTGATGTCGGCCGCAGTCGCTACGTCGACCGTTTCCCAGCCGGCCGCCACGTCACGTGCGACGCGCAGCATTACCGATCCCTCGTCGACGAGGAGCCTGCTCAAGCCAAGCGCAGCACAGGTTTTCAGCGCCGGGGCCAGCACCCATCGAGCTTTTTCGTCCAGCCCGGCCACCGCGAGGCACCGGGCATACTGAATCCTGGCCTGCAGATGCGCTCGTGGCCGCCGCAGCCTGTCGGTGTGGTCGAGCCGGACCCGAGCCCGTTCGCACGCCGAGGTTGATGCCGCCGGCTGCCCGTCGAGCAGTAGCAGTCTGATCTGTGCGTCCTCTCTGAATTCTGCTGTCAGATCGCCGCTTTCACCGAAGTCCTGCACGCCGTGCGCCATGACGCGCCGCGCCAGCGTCTTGTCGATCTCGTTCCCGGACAAGGTCGCGACGCGAATCAGGGCCAGCTTCAGTCCCGCCTCCAGCCGGGGCAATCCCAGCGCCCGGGCCTGCCCCATCCCTTCCGACAGTCTGCGCTCGGCACCGGACGTGTCACCGCGGGCACTCTTCACGTGGGCGCCCGCGCGGTAGGTGGCGAGCATCACGTCCACGATGCCGCCCTCCGCCCCGAGGGCGTACGCCTCGTCGAGCAGGACCTCTGCCTCGTCGAGTTGCCCACGCTCGTAGAGCAATTCACCCAGCAGCGCCCCGGCGAGTTTGGCGATGTAGGTCGGCCGCCCCGACGGCGACAGGGCGATCCTGATCGCATGCCGCAGATGTGCCTCGGCACCGGCGACATCGAGTTGCTCGTTCGCGGCCAGGGCGGCGATGAGATACCCGTAGCCGACGGTCATCGGCCCCGCGATGGATCGGCGATATTTGTGTCCCCACCGGTGCCAGCGCAGCGCCCCGTCGAAGTCGAACTTGCGCAGCGCGACGTAGGAGAGGGTGTACGCCGCGCGGCACAGCACGAACGGGGCCAGGGTGTCGGCCCGGGCCACACATGCCTGCGCCGCCGTTTCGGTGAACGCATCGATGTGGTCGGCGTGGCCGGCCATCACCACGCGCAGCAGGTCCAATTCGCAACGGACGTCGTCGCTTTCGTCGTCGCTGAGCAGGTCGATGTTGTCCTCGGCCAATTGCAGCGCGTCGGCCACGGCCGCAGGCCGGCGGAGAATGACGTTGGCCCATGCCAGGTTGGTCTGCAGCCTTGGCCGCTCCTCGGCCAGGTGCGGCGGCAACTTGGCTGCCAGACCGATGAGTGCCATGAGTTCGCATTGTTCGAGGAGATCCGGCGACACCTGCTCGACGGCGTCGACCGCCTTGTCGTCGTCGCCCGCCGCCATCCAGTGATCGACGGCGTCGTTGTACATCCGGTGCTTCATGAACCACTGTGCGGCCGTTCGGTTCAACGCCACGACGCGGTCTTCGTCCGCACGCTTCAACCGGTGCCGGAGGTGGTCGGCGAACAGATTGGAGTAACGGAACCAGGTCCCGTCCGCGTCGGTCCGCCGCAGGAACAGGTCCCGCCGCTCGATGTCCTCGAGTATTTCCCGGCTGTGTGGACGGCCCGTGAGCGCGGTCGCCAAACCGCTGCAGATCTGTTTCGTGATGCACGTCGCCGACAGGAACTCGACGAGCTCGGGCTCCAGGCTGTCCAGCACATTGGACGTCAGGTAATCGCCGATGACCTTGTCCGAGCCGGAGAGCCGACCGACGAGCGCGGCGGCATCACCGCCGTCACGCAGGCTCAGCGACGCCAGTTGCAGGGCGGCCGGCCAGCCGTCGGTCGACTCTTCGAGGTCGGCCACGATGGCCCCCGACAAATCCAGGCCGCACCGGTCGACCAGGAGGGCCCGGGCCTCTTCGACATCGAACCGGAGCAGCGACGCGTCGATCTCGGCCAGTTCACCCTGCACACCCAGGGTGCCCAACGGCAGTCCGGTGCCGCTTCGGCCGGCCACGACCAGGTGCAGGTGGTGGCAGCCCTTCTCGAGCAGGTAAGCCAGTGTGTCCAGACTGTCGGCGCTGGTGACGCGATGCCACTCGTCGATCAGCAGAGCCAGCGTCTGCTTGCGGGAGTGCAGCCAGTCGATCAACAGGTTGGGCACCTGCCGCAGCGCGGAGTCCGGCCGTTCATCGAATTCCTGTTGCAACGCGTCCGCGAGCTCGGGCAGCGCGACACGCACCGCCTCGATCAGGTGCGCCACGAACCAGAAGGCGTTGTTGTCGTCGGCATCGACCGTCAGCCAGGCCGTCGGCAGGCCCGCGCGGACCAGCGCCTCGCCCCACTGCGTCGCCAGCACGGTCTTGCCGTAGCCGGCCGGTCCGTGGATGAGCACCAGCTTCGGCCTGCGCCCGGCACCCAGCCGGTCCAGGATGTTTCGGCGCGGCACCGGCGGGCGGCTGAACGTCGGCGGCCGGAACCTGGCCGGTGAACTGGGCGGATAGGTCGACCGGCCGGAACCGTCGGTCCGTAGTCCGATCCCTCCGGTGGAGCGCCCGCCGGTGTCCGGCGACGATTCCACCGCGTCGTACGCGACTTCCGGCAGCTCCAGCGGGACGTCAGCGATGCTCAGTCCGACGCGCGCACCCGCGGCCCGCAACAACTCGCCGAACTCCGCGACCGTTGCGGGGCGCTGTGCGGGATCGACATTCAGTCCCTGCTCGAGCGCAGCGCAGACGGGATCGGCGACGCCGCTCCCGCGCAGGTCGGGCACCGGCCCGGCGAGAACGCGCCGGGCGAACGCGATGGGATTCTCCCCCTTCTGGAACTGGAACGGCGGCTCCCCCTTGATCAAGGTGAAGACGGTGGCGGCGAGCCCGTAGATGTCGACGGCGGCCGTCGGCGTCGCACCCTCGAACAGCTCCGGCGCGGTGTACGACGGCGATCCGACGAACACGTTCATGGTCGCTTCACGGCCGCCCGCGATGCGGGCGATGCCGAAGTCGCACAGCTGCGGCTCCCCGTACGCCGAGAGAAGTACGTTGGGCGGCTTGACATCTCGGTGCAGCACGCCGGCGCGGTGCGCGGTTTCCAGCGCCCCGGCCAGCCGGACCCCGACCGTCAGCGCCTCCCCGACGGCCAGCGGGCCGTGCCGCCGGATCCAGGCCGACAGCGTGTTCCGGCCCAGGTACGGCATGACGATGAACGGGCGCCCCGTGAACGTCAGCCCGCTGTGCAGCACCGGCACGATGTTCGGGTGACCTGACACCCGGCCCATGGCCCGCTGCTCACGTTCGAAATTCTCGAGGTCGACGTCGTCCGAGTCGGCGCCCAGGACCTTGATCGCGACGACCCGGTCCAGCGCCGGCTGGCGGCACCGGTAGACGACGCCGAACCCACCGCGCCCGACGGGCTCGGCGCCGTAGAAGCCCTCGGCTTCGAGCTCCGCGACGATGCCGGTCGCGACGCCACGTTGCGTTTCGTCGGGTTCTGACACGTCGGAGGCCTTCGGTTCGGTTGCTGTCGTCACCATCAATTGTCGGCGCGGCAGGCCGGAATGGGGGCCACCCGCGGAAATTGATGTCCCTTTGTTCCTTCCGGACAACGATTCGGGCGAGATCGCCAAAAGATTGTCTCGGCGGTACCTGGGTCGCCGTGCGCCCGCGCCGTACCGTTCTTGTATCAGCTTCCCCGTTGGGAACCGCCAAATACCAACGGATCAAATACATTCCACCAACCTCGGGAGTACTGCCATGCTCGAACCCACCTTCATCATCGACGCCGTCGTTCTCTTCGCCATCGGCCTGTGGCCGCTGCTGCTGGTCGTCACCGCCGCCGGCGTCCGCTGGTTCAACGCCCGCCGCAGCGCAGCCGCTGCCGCCGTCCACTCCGCCGCGCTGCCGCACGTCGCCGCGCCGGCACGCGCGCGCACCCTGGCCTATGCCGCCGGCCAGTAGCCGATTGACAATTCGGTCAGTCGCGGCTCGCACTGCGCATTCACCGATAGGCACGCCCGCGAAGCCATAGAGTCGGGCGATGTCGCGCAGCCACGACACCGGGACACTCGCCGCCGAAACCGCGGCGATGATCATGGACCGATTGAGCGACAAGCTGCCCGCCATGACCCGCTCCATCCAGGAGGAGCTGGCCCAGGAGCGGTCGGAAATGGCCGGCGACGGCGAGTTGATGGCGCTGCTCTACGACGCGGTGCAGGGCAATCTCGAAGCGTTCTTCCCCGCTATCCGCCACGGCATCCCCATCGATCGCATCGCGCCACCCACGGCAGCGCTGGAGCACGCGCGCCGGATGGCCCAGCGCGGCACCGATGTCGACGAACTGGTGCGGGCTTACCGCCTCGGTCACCACAGTGTCCTCAAGTTGATCCTCGACGAAGTGCGGTCAGCGCGGCTCGACGCCGATCTGGGCTGGCAGGTCTTCGAAGAGATCGCCGCCGGCTCATTCGTGTACATCGACCAGGTGTCGCACCAGGTGGTGAGTGCCTATCAGGTCGAACGTGATCGGTGGCTGGCCAACCGGAACCAGATGCGGGCACTGCGGGTGCGCGAGGTGCTCGACGGCGGTGATCTCGATATCGATGAGACGACCGACCTCATCCGCTATCCACTGCACCGGGTCCATCTCGCGCTCATCGTGTGGTGCGTGGAGCACCCCGACGGCAACGAACTCGACGTCATGGAACGGTTCGTCACCGACCTGGCCGCCGCCCTCGGGGCCCGGGAGCGCCCACTGTTCGTCGCGTCGGATCAGGTCACCGGCTGGGCCTGGATTCCGCTACCGGCCGACGTCGACGATGCGGTGGACCGCATCCGCGCGTTCGTCCGGTCACGCCCGGACGCGCCGTGGGCGACCGTGGGCAATCCCCTCACCGGGCTGGCCGGGTTCCGCGACTCACACCGCCAGGCCGTCGCCGCCAGGGCGGTCGCGATGGCGCCGGGCGCGCCGCCACGACCTGTCACGGCCGCCGACGAACCCGGACTCATGGTCGCAGCACAGTTCAGCTCCGACCTGGACAACGCCCGATCATGGGTTTGCCACGTCCTCGGCCCGCTCGCCGCCGACACCGACAGCGATGAACGGTTACGAGAGACCCTGCGCGGGTTCTTGCGCAACAGTTCCAGCTTCAAAGCCAGTGCCGACGAGCTGCACCTGCACGTCAACTCGGTGAAGTACCGCGTCCAGCGCGCCATCGAGCGGCGCGGCAGACCGATCGAAGAAGATCGCATCGACGTGGAAGTCGCACTGCTGCTTTGCCATTGGTTCGGGGCCGCAGTTCTCGCTCCTTAACGCAACCTGTGGATTCCGGCAAAGTCCGTACACCAGCGGGGTCGACAAGGGACGCTGTGGGGAGAACCAGTAGCGCGACCCGGCGCTGCTGTAACCGAGGAGCGCTTGGTGTACGCACGCTCAACCACGTTTCAGGCCGAGCCGGCGTCGATCGACGCCGGCATTGCGTACATGCGCGACACCGTGCTGCCCGCCCTGGAAGAGCTAGGGGCGGCGGGAATGTCGCTGATGGTGGACCGGCGCCTGGGACGGTGCATCGCCACCAGCGCCTGGGAGTCCGAGGCGGTGATGCACCTGACGGCACACGCCGCGCGACCACTCGGGCCGCGGGCGGCGGAGCTGCTGAACGGCACCCGCAAAGAGATCAACGAGTGGGAGGTCACGGCCCTGCACCGCGACCACCGTTCACCGGAGGGCGCCTGCCTGCGGGTTGCGTGGTTCTCGGTCGAACCCCATCAGGCGGACCTCCTCACCGACTTCTACCGCACGTTGGTGCTGCCGGCGGTGGAGAAGCTCGAGGGGTTCTGCAGTGCCAGCCTGCTGCTCGACAAGCCGTCCGGACGCGCCGTGTCATCGGTGACGTTCGACAACGCGGCGGCGCTCGACCACAACCGCGAACAGGCCAGCGCGCTGCGCACCGAAAAGCTCGCGCAGTTGGGTGGCAGCCTCGTCGACATCTGTGAATTCGAGTTGGCCATCGCTCATCTGCGGGTGCCGGAACTCGTCTGACGCACGACCGGCCGCGCGCTCACGGCGCGGCGGCGTGCCCGATCGCGTGATACACCATCTGTTCGTACTCGTTGAAGACCCGGTTGAAGTCCTTCCGCGTAACCGGTGAGCGCCACTGCTGCAATCCGACCAGCAAGGTGATTCCCATGATGGCGAGCGTCTCGGCCTGCCGGCGGGTATCCACCGCCGGCCGAAACAGGTCGGTCAGGATCTCCACCCGCCGCGCGTCGACCGCCTTCTGAACTTGGGCCACTTGCGGATTCGCATGCGCCCAGCCGCGGATCGCCGCCTCGGCATCGTGCGGCAGTTTCGCCGTCAAGGTCTTCATCAGATGAACCCGCGTCGCAAGATCCTCTGGGACATTGGACAATTCGGCGATCCGCTCGGTCTGGGCGCGCTCCCAGTACCCGAGGAACTCGGTGACGAAGCCGTCCATGCTGCCGAAGTATCCATAGAACGAGCCCGACGTGACGCCGAGGGATTTGCACAACGGAGCGATCTTCAGGCCGGCCACCCCGGTCGACGCCAGGATCTCCATCGCGGCGTTGAAATAGTCATCGCGCGTCACCGACAGCCGCACTCGCCACACCTTTCACTCACGCAGCGCCCATCGTAAGGGAACCTACATTTGGTGCGCCCGCACCATGGTTTCGAACTGATCGAACAGGCTGTCGCGGTCCGCAGCTCCAGTGCCGGCATACATGTGCTGGTAGCCGATCAACAGCGCCATGGTGACCTCGGCAAGCTGACCGCATCGATCCGCCGGCACGAGCTTGCCCAGGATGGCCGCCAGGGCCGCGCCACGTTCGGTGTCCAGTCGATGCTGAAGCGCAGCCGCGACCGCACGGCGCGGGGCCCAGGCCCGCAGCGCCTTCTCGGCGTCGTGCGGAACGACGTCGAGAAGCTCGCGCAACCGCGCCATGATCGCCTCCGGCGCGTCATCGGAAGCGGCCAACTCGAGGAGGCGCCGGTTCGGCCGCGACAGACGACTCGTCAGGAGCCGGGCGACGAAGTCGTCCAGACTGGCGAAGTAGCCGTAGAAAGAACCGGTGGTCACCCCCAGCGCAGTGCAGAGAGCGCCGACTTTGATGCCGCCCGGGCCCTGCGTGACCAACAGTTCCACGCCGGCGTCGAAGTAGTCTTCGACGCCGACGATGCGCCTCATCCCGTCAGCCTGTCGTCGGTGCCGTGTACTGCTGAACCAGCGTGCGCTTGACCAGTTTCCCGGTCGGGGTGCGGGGCAGGCTCTCGACGAAGTCGACGGTCTTGGGCGTCTTGAACGCCGCGACCTTCGCCCGGGAATGCTCGATGAGTGCGGCGGCCAGCGCGTCACTGGCCGCCACGCCGGCACGGAGCTGGACGACCGCCTTGACCTGTTGTCCCATGGCCGGGTCCGGCACCCCGATGACGGCGACGTCGAACACCGCGGGGTGCAGCGCGAGGGCGTCCTCGACTTCCTGCGGATAGATGTTCACGCCGCCGGAGATGATCATGAACGACTTCCGGTCTGTCAGAAAGAGATAACCGTCGGCGTCGAGGTGGCCGATGTCGCCCACCGTCGTCCAGTTGTCGTGCGCCGGATGCTCGGCCTCTTTGGTCTTGGCCGGGTCGTTGTGGTACTCGAACGGCCGCACATCGCGCTCGAAGTACACCAATCCCGGCTCACCAGTGGGCAGTTCCGAGCCGTCGTCGCCGCAGATGTGCACCGGACCGAGCATGCTGAGGCCGACGGAACCCCGCTTGGCAAGCCAGTCCTGCGAGTTGATGACGGTGAAACCGCACGCCTCCGTCGACGAGTAATACTCGACGAGAATCGGTCCCCACCAATCGATCATGGCTTGCTTGACCTCCGGCGGGCACGGTGCTGCGGCATGCACCGCCAACCGCAGACTCGACACGTCGTAGGACGCCCGGGTCTCGTCCGCCAACTGCAGCATCCGCACGAACATGGTCGGCACCACCTGGATGACCGTGGCCCGGTACTGCTGAATGGCGTCGAGCGTCGTCTCGGCCTTGAATCTCTCGAGCACCACGACGGTGCCGCCGTGCGACTGGACCGCTCCACACCAGCGCAGCGGCGCGGCGTGATAGATCGGTGCCGGAGAGAGGTAGACGTCGTCTCCTGTCACACCGAACGCGGTGCCCAGCAGTCCGGTGATGGGATCCCCCGGCTCGTCGACCTGGATCGGCAGCAGCGGCGGCTTGATCCCCTTCGGCCGTCCCGTGGTGCCCGACGAGTAGAGCATGTCGCTGCCCCGGGGTTGGTCGGTCAGAAGCCTGTCGCCCGCTGAGGCCAAAAGGTCTGTGTACGAATCGAATCCGTCCAGGGTTCCGCCGAAGCTGTACGCATGGTCGACTCCAGGGACCAGGGCGCGCACCCGCTCGGCCAATTCGCCGAGTCCACCGGCGGCGATCAATACCTTGGCAGCGCAGTCGTCCACGATGTAGGCGGCTTCCTCAGCGGTGAGATGGAAGTTCACCGCGGTCAGGTACAGCCCGGACCGCAGCGCGGCCCAGTAGATGGTGAAGCATTCGGCAGCGTTGTCGCTCAGCATTGCGATGACGTCACCTTTGACAAGCCCGAGGTCGGCCAGTGCCACCGCGAGTCGCCTTGAGCTGTCGTCGAGTTCGCGATAGCTGACGGTGCGCCCTGATCCGGCCATGATGACAGCGGCCTTGTCCGGCGTCGTCAGCGCGTGGGTTCCCGGAAACATGGTCAGCCTTCCCGCTCGCCAGGCGTGAAGCTCACCGGCATCGAGGTCAGTTCATTGGAGAAACTCGAGACCAGGCGGCCCACCGGTCCGGTGATCTGCATGTCCGGAATGCGACGGAGAAGCTCCTCGAACAACACCCGCAATTCCAGGCGCGCCAACTGATTACCGAGACAGAAGTGAGCGCCACCGCCGCCGAACGCCATGTGCGGCATCTTCCCCCGCGACACGTTGAACGCCTCGGGGTCCTCGTTCTTCTCCGGGTCCCGCGAGCCTGCCGGGTACCAGAGACACACGCGCTCACCCTCTTTCAACGGGTGCCCGCCGACGACGGTGTCCGCGGTGACGGTGCGGGTGAAGTAGATGACGGGGGACACCCAGCGCAGCATCTCCTCGACGGCACCGGGGATCAATTCTGGATCGTCGAGCAGCTTCTGGCGTTCGGCGGGGTTCTCGATGAGCGCGCGCATGCCGCCCGAGGCGGTGTTGCGGGTGGTGTCGTTGCCCGCGAACATCAAGATCCCGAAGAAGAACGTGATCTCGGCCTCGGACAGTCGCTCACCGTCGACCTCGGCCGCCAGCATCCGTGACAGCAGGTCGTCGCCGGGGTTCTCCTTGCGCTCCGCCGTCAACCCCGCCAGGTAGCCACCGATCTGCATCAGGGCACCCATGCCCATCTGGGCATCACCGGTGGCCGCCGCGCGCGACAGCATGTTGGTCCACTCGAACAGCTGTCGGCGGTCGTCCTGCGCCACACCGAGCATGTCGGCGATCACGATCAAGGGCAGTTCGACCGCGATTTCATCGACGAAATCACATGTGCCCCTCTCGATGACGTTGTCGATCAATGTGGCCACCGTCTGGCGGACCTCCGCCTCCATCTGGCGGATCATGCGGGGCGTGAACACCGCCTGCACCACCATGCGCTGCTGGGTGTGCCGCGGCGGGTCCATCCCGAGAATGACTTCGCGCAGTGCCTCGATGGGCGCGGCACCCCTGGACGCCGTGAAGAAGACCCCGCCCCGCGCCGAGGAGAACAGCTGCGAATTGCTGCTGATCGCTTGAATGTCATCGTATTTGGTGAACGACCAGAAGCCGGGTTCGTCGGCGTCGGTCAGCGCGTTCCAGTGCGGGCCGGGTGCTTTGCGCATGCGGGCGAACAACTCGTGCGGCGGCCCGTCCTGGAAATACGACAGATCGGTGAGATCGACTGTGGCGAGGTCGATGTCGGTGAAGGTCTCGGTGCTCATGGTGGACTCCTTGATGGTTGGTCGGACGTCGAGGTCAGAGGTCGAGAATCAATTTCTCGGAGCGCGAATGCGAAACGCAGGGCAGGATGACGTTGGCCGCGGCTCGTTCGGCCGCGGTCAGAAGTGAGTCGCGGTGGTCGGGGATCCCCTCCAGGACGGTGGTCCGGCACGTGCCGCAGACGCCTTCACCGCAGGAGGACATGATGGGAACGCCGGCGTCCTCCAATGCCTCCAGCATCGGCACGCCGTCGGACACCTCGACGGTGACACCCGACTGCCGGCACACCACCTGGTAGCTGTCCAGCGCTTCGGCCAGTGTTTCGGCGGTCGGCGCCTTCGCCGCGAACCGCTCGACGTGCAGGCTGCCTTCCGGCCAGTGCGCGCAATGCTTTTCGACGGCTGCGAGCAGTGGCTCCGGACCGCAGCTGTAGATCACCGTGCCGGCGGCCGGCTCGGCCAGCACGGCCGCCACGTCGCAGAAGCCGCCGCGCTCGTCATCGGCCCATATTGTGACGCGGTCGCCGTAGGTGTCCTGCAATTCCTGCTGGAAAGCCATGCTGGACCGAGTGCGGCCGAGGTACAGCATGGTCCAATCAAGGCCCGCGCGCTCCGCGCTTTCTGCCATTGCCTTCACCGGTGTGATGCCGATGCCTCCGGCAATGAAGAGATATTTGGGAGACGCGATGAGTGGAAAGTGGTTGCGGGGACCGCGAACCCGCACCACAGCGCCCGCCTGCAGGTGGGCGTGGACGTGCTGTGAGCCGCCCCGGCTGTTCGGGTCGAGCAGGACACCGACCCGCCACGTGCCGGCGTCGCGCGGATCACCGCAGAGCGAGTACTGGCGCACCAGGCCCTCGTCGAGCAGTAGATCGATGTGGGAGCCGGGCTCCCATGCGGGCAGCGCGCGCCCCTGCGGATCGACGAGTTCCAGCGCCACGACCCCGTCGGCCGCGGCCGTCCGTCGCCGCACCACCAGCTCGGCGGTGAATTCGCCGACAGTTGTAGTCATCACTCCGAAACCCTTTCTGCGTTCACCAAGGCGGTCAGGTCATTCAGTTCACGGCGGATATCCGCCAGCAATTCCCAGGCATCCGGCAAAGCCTTTGCATCACCGACAATCCCGATGTCGAGACCGTCCTGATAGCTGACGACGGTGATGTTGAGCGCGAAGCCGTCGAAGACGACACTGCCGGGGTAAGCAGCCAGTAGCGGTGCGCCGGAGCACGTCATCCGCGTCGGTGATCCGGGCACATTGGAGATGACGAGGTTGATCGGCGGGCGCGAGAATCGTGACGAGACCAGGTCCATCAGCGCGCGCGCCGCGAAGCCGAACAGCGGCACGGGAATCGGGTCGTTCACATCGCTCAGCAGGGTGTCCGGGGCCTCGCGGGTGCGATGCTTCGCCTTCGTCATGGTTTCGTGCGCGTACGACAGCCGTCCTTCGGGTTCGGAAAGATGAACCGGGACAGGCGCGATGATGGAGCTGATGGCATTGCCGAAGCGGTCCTGCGCGTCGGGTGACCGCTTCGACACCGGGATGTAGGCGACCAGTGGCTGCGCCGGTGCTTCACCGGTCGCGGTGAGCCGCCGACGCAGCGCACCTGCACACAAGGCGATCACCACGTCGTTGACGGTGATCCCGAAATGCGCCTTCAGCGCCTTGATCTCACTGAACGGGACCGTCCCGAAAGCCACCGTGCGGTTCCCGGAAAGTTTCACGTTGAACCGCGTTCGTGGAGAGTGCAGGGGGTCCGCATCGCCGTCGCGCCGGATCACTCGCGTCAGGGTGCGCACTCCCGGCAGAGCGCGGATCGCCGGAACCTGGTCGAGGTGCGCCAGCGTCTGCCGTGCGGAGAGCAGTGCCTGAACACCGCGGATGGGGAGCGCCGCGAGCCCACGAGTGGCCAGCCCCAACGAGTTCGGCCCGGCTTCCAACCGTCGCGGCTCGGTGGCCGGCTGGTTGTCGCCGTCCATGATGGCCGCCAGGACTTCACTTGCCGCGATTCCGTCAGCGGCCGCGTGGTGCAGCGTGATGACCACGGCCGTGCGGCCGGGAAGCCCATGGATGACGTCCAAGCGCCATAGCGGCTTGTCCCGGTCCAATCTGGTCGACAAGATGCGGGCCACCGCGTCTCCCAGCATTTCGTCGGTGGCCGGCGCGGGTAGGTCCGACTCGAAGATGTGATGATCCAGGTCGACGTCGGTCTCGACGAACACCGGATGATCGAGGCCCAGCGGGACCGTCACGATCTTCCAGTGCAGCGGCGGCAGCCGGTCGATGCATGCCGCCACCCGGCTCTTCATCGTCGTGGCGGTGATGGTGGTGGCGTCGACGGTCTCGAACAGCGCGAGGCCGCTGTAGTGCGCCGCGAACTTGTCATGCTCGGCTGCCAGGAACTGGGCATCCAGGCTCGAAAGACGTCGCATCAGAACACCTTTCGCATGAGCTTCATGGCCAGTCGGCCGTAGGGCGGGTAGAACAGCTTGGGATCCGGGCTGCTGTGCTTGGCCAGTACCGCCCGGCGGTGACTCATCGCTTCGAATCCCCACCGGCCGTGGTAGGCACCCATCCCGCTCGGCCCGACACCGCCGAACGGCAACTGCGGCACCATCACGTGCATCGCGATGTGATTGATGACGGCGCCACCGGACGGGACGGCATCGATGACCCGGCGGGCCTGCGCCGCCGATTCCGTGAACACATAGAGCGCCAACGGTTTCGGCTTGGCGTTGATGTACCGGATCGCCGCGTCGGTCGAACCGACCCGCAGTACCGGCAAGATGGGGCCGAAGATCTCCTCGGTCATGACGGGGTCGTCCGCAGCGGGATCGACGATGACGGTGGGCTCCATGCGCAGTGCCGACCGATCCGACCCACCGCCGGTCACAACTGCGCCCGTGGTCGAAGTGATCAATCCGGCCAGCCGGTCGAACTGACGGCCGTTGACGATCCGCAGCGCCGGGTTCGCCTCGGCCGATCGGAACCGGTGCACGTTTTCGATGATCTTTCTGACCAATTCGTCCGCGATCGGCCGTTCAGCCAGTACGTAGTCCGGTGCGATGCAGGTCTGGCCGGAGTTGAGGAGCTTCACCCAGGCGATCCGCCGGGCCGCGACATCGATGTCGGCGTCCGCGGTCACGATGACCGGGCTCTTCCCGCCGAGCTCCAGCGTGACCGGCGTCAGCGTGGGAGCGGCGCCGGCCATGATCTTCTTGCCCACCTCGGTGCCGCCGGTGAACAGCGCGTGATCGAATCCCTGCGCCAGCAGCGCCTGGGTCGTGGCACCGTCACCTTCGACGACCCGGATCGCCTCCGCATCAAGGTATTTCGGCAGCAGGCGCGCGAGCACCGCGGACACCGCCGGGGCCAGCTCCGACGGCTTGACGACTGCACAGTTGCCGGCCGCAACGGCCGCGACCAGCGGCCCGACGGTGAGGTAGAACGGATAGTTCCACGGCCCGATCACCAACACCGCGCCCAGCGGGTCGTACTGCACCCAGCCCTTGCCCT
Organism: Mycobacterium sp. SMC-16; assembly: GCF_046250085.1. Taxonomy (NCBI): domain Bacteria; kingdom Bacillati; phylum Actinomycetota; class Actinomycetes; order Mycobacteriales; family Mycobacteriaceae; genus Mycobacterium; species Mycobacterium sp. SMC-16. The sequence goes on along the minus strand of NZ_CP176427.1, from coordinate 775,424 downwards.
GCAGTTGACTCATCGGCAGGCCGACACGACGCCGGCGCATCCACTTCTTGAGGTGCTTGCGCGCATACGCCGCTTCGGCCCTGGTGGATGCGATGTCGGCGAGCCAACCGTCGAACGCGGGACGCCCCAAGTCGGCGGCGAGGGCGTCGACGATCTCCTGCTCGCATTCGTCGCACATCCGCTCGATGCCGCGCAGTTGCTCGAGCCGCCACAGGATGTCGCGAGTGCGGCCGGTGGCGAACACTTCACGCAGCCCGGTGACCACGGGCGCTACCTGTTCCGTTGAACCAATCATCCGCTTCACCAATTTTCGTGTGCCGAAGGTCGCTGAGACTGTGCACGCAAGCGGTCTACCTCGGTGACCAGGCCGGCGTGTGGTTTGAAACATAACTTACATTACATTCGAGCGTCAAGGCCTCTTGCGTATCAAATGTAGGTTGATTTACATTTGAATCATCACGACAAACTGGAGGAGCCAGCCCATGAGCGCCACTTCCCTACGCGGACGACGCATCGCCATCACCGGCGCCGGCCGCGGCATCGGCCTCGCCACAGCCAAGGCGTTGTACCGGCGTGGCGCCACGATCGTGATCGGCGACCTGGACAGCGACTCGGCCGTCGCGGCCGCGGGCAGCGTCGGCCCGGGCACCGAGGGCTACCCCGTCGACGTCTCCGACTACGAGTCTTTCGCCACGTTCCACAAAGAGGCGACCGCCCACGCGCCGCTCGATGTCCTCATCAACAACGCCGGGATCATGCCCATCGGCCGTTTCCTCGAACAGTCGGCCGACCGGCACCGGCGCGCCGTCGAGATCAATGTCATGGGCTGCATCAACGGCATGCATCTGGCACTGCCCGCCATGGTCGAGCGCGGGACCGGCCACATCATCAACATCGCCTCGTCCGCGGGGAAGACTCCGGTGCCGGGCGGCCTCACCTACTGCGGCACCAAGGCCGCCGTCATCGCGCTCACCGAGACCGCACGCGTCGAATACGCCGGCACGGGAGTGGGGTTCACCTGCGTGATGCCGTCGTTCACGAACACCGAGCTCATCGCCGGGACTGCCGGGTTGAAGTTCATCCCGAATGCGCAACCCGATGACGTGGCTGAGGCGATCGTGGCCGCAGTCGCGCGCCCGACCGCAGATGTGTTCGTGCCCAGGATCATCGGGCCGATTCTGGGCAGCCAGCCGTTGATGGGGCGCCGGCTACGCGATGTCGTCAACCGGCGACTGGGCGCGTACCGCACGTTCCTCGACTTCGACCCGAAAGCGCGCGCGGCCTACCAGCACCGGATCGACGAGACGTGACTCAGCGGATCGTCAGACCCGTCACCGCCCGTGAGATGACCAGCCGCTGAATCTCGCTGGTGCCTTCGAAAATGGTGAAGATCTTGGCATCTCGGTGCATCCGCTCGACCGGGTAGTCACGGGTGTACCCGTTGCCGCCGAGAATCTGAATCGCCTCGTCGGTCACGTACACGGCGGTCTCGCTGGCCACCAGCTTCGCCATCGAGCCCTCGGCGTTCTCGAACGGCACGTTGTTACGTGCCATCCACCCGGCCCGCCACACCAGCAGCCGGGCAGCGTCGATGCGGGCCTTCATGTCCGCCAGCTTGAAGGCGATGGTTTGGAATTCACCGATCTTCTTGCCGAATTGCTCACGCTGGCAGGCATATTCGAGGGCGTACTCGTAGGCGGCCCGGGCCACGCCGACCGCCATCGCGCCGACCGTCGGACGTGTGCGCTCGAACGTCTTCATCGCGGCCTGGCCACCCGCGGATGCACCTGACTTCACCCGCGCCACCCGGGCCTCGAACTTCTCCCGGCCGCCCAGGATCGCGTCCTCGGGCAGCCGCACGTTGTCGAGCACCACCTCTGCGGTGTGCGACGCCCGGATGCCGTGCTTCTTGAACTTCTGCCCCTGGGACAGCCCCTTGGTGTCCGGCCCGATGACGAAGCTGGCCTGGCCACGCAATCCGAGTTCGGGGTACACCGACGCGACGACGATGTGCACGTTGGCGATGCCGCCGTTGGTGGCCCAGGTCTTGGTGCCGGTGAGCACCCATTCGCGGGTGGCCTCGTCGTAGCGGGCCCGAGCCCGAATGGAGCCGACGTCGGAGCCGGCATCGGGCTCGGACGAACAGAAGGCCGCGACCTTCGGATCGGCGGCAGAGCCGAACATCTCCGGCAGCCACCGACCTATCTGTTCCGGAGTTCCGTTGCCCGCCAGGGCCGCCGCGGCCAGACCGGTGCCCATGATGGACAGCGCGATTCCGGCGTCACCCCAGAACAGTTCCTCGAAAACGGTGAGCATGCCGAGCCCGCTCGGCTCGGCGGCCTGAGTGCCGAACAGCTCTGGCGAGTACAGCCCGATCTTCGCCGCTTCCTGGATGATCGGCCACGGGGTCTGCTCGCGTTCGTCCCATTCCGCGGCGGCGGGGCGGATGACCTCGGCGGCGAACTGGTGCACCCAGTCGCGCACCTCGATGACGTCATCGCTGGGTTGTAGTGAGAATGTCATGCCACTCCTGTTGGTAGTAAGGGGGTTTCAGTTCTGCCGGCCATCAACTGCTGTGCCACGCGGTGGCACCGACGTACAGGTACCGAATCTGGCGCTCGAGCATCGTGGCGGCCGTGTCCAGATCGCGCGCCGTGGTCTCGTCGTCGAGCCCGCGCGCGATGACCTCGAGCATCGAGTCGATACCGGCGAGAATGGTGGCCATCAACATGCTCGACAGCATCTCCACGTCACCGACGGTCCACGACCGGATGGGTTCGAACCGGGCCATGTAGGTGGCCAATTGGCTGGCGTACAAGCGGATCTCGGATCGGATCTCGCGCCGGAGTACCGAATGACCGGCTGCGCGTTGGCGAGCCAGGAACGCCAGGTGCGCATGGTCCCGCGCGACCACGCCACGAAGGGCCTGCACACCGACATGGATGGCGCCACCGGACGCATCGATGTCGAGAGAGGCCATCTCGCCCATGATCTCGCGCAGCGTGCGAAACGTCTCGTGAATCACGGCGAGGCCGAGGTCATCGAGCGACTGGAAGTAGCGGTAGAACGCCGACGGCGCGACGCCGGCCTTGCTGGCGAGCTGCCGCAGACTCAGCGCGTCGAAGCTCGAACCACTGCCGGTGAGATCCAGCGCCGCCGTCATCAGCGCGCGGCGGGTGTGCTCACGGCGCTCCTGCTGCGTCCGGCGCCCATGCCGATCCCGCCCGGTGCCGGAGTCCGCCTCGACAGATAGAGATCGTTTGTTCTCTGTGTTACCTGTCACGAAACCAACTATAGCTATTGACCTCGCCATATCGACAACCATATCTTACGGAACATTCGTTCTCTAACTTGAATGGAGAGATCATGGCACGCATCGCAACCCGCCTGCCGGGTGAGCGCAACCTGGCCGAGGAGGACCGCAACCGCATCGCTGCGGTCCGGGGCGAACTCATCCGCATCGGCAACGACTGGCGCGAGCGCCATCCGTTCCTGGCCGCCCACCAGGACAGCATCGGGATGGCGGTCTTCCTGATGTCGATCGCCGGCGTAGTCGTCGACGCCGCGCTCTACGCGGCCGGCATCCTGCCGTGGTACGCGACCATCCTGATCACCGCGTTCTGGCTGTCATTGCTGCACGAGCTGGAGCACGACCTCATCCACTCGATGTACTTCCGGCAGAACCGCGTGGTCCACAACGCGATGATGTTCGGCGTCTGGTTCTTCCGGCCGAGCACCATCAACCCCTGGATCCGGCGGACACTGCACCTGCACCACCACGAGGTCTCGGGCACCGATTCCGACCTCGAGGAACGGGGCATCACCAACGGCGAAGGCTGGGGCAGCCACCGGTTGCTCAGCCTGCTGGACTCCATGCTGGGCATCTACTCCAAGCCGCTGCGGCAACGCGCCATCGTCACCGCCTACATCAAGCACGAGGCCCGCTCACCCGAAGAAGCCCGCCAACTGGCCGCCAAGACGCTGGCGCTGTACTTCCCGCTCGGGACCATCCACTACGCGTTGTGGCATCTGTTCATCGGCCTGCACGTGTACGAATTCGTCTCCGGTAACACTGTTTCCGGTTCCTGGGTGACCGCGTTGAACTTCGTCGCCGTCACGCTGCTGGCGCCGAACGCGGTACGCACATTCTGCCTGCACTTCGTCAGCTCCAACATGCACTACTACGGCGACGTCGAGGAGCACAACGTGATGCAGCAGACGCAGGTGTGGACGGCCAAGTGGCTCAAGCCTTTCCACGCCCTGTGCTTCAACTTCGGCGAGACCCATGCGATCCACCATTTCCTGGTTCGCGACCCGTTCTACCTCCGCGAAGCGATCAAGCACGATTGCCAGAAAGTGCTGCGCGACAACGGCGTCCGCTTCAACGATTTCGGCACCTTCCAGCGGGCCAACCGATTCAGCCTCGCCCCGGCACACGTCGAGCCCTGACCCCACCACTTCTTACCGAGGAAACACCATGAACGAGACCCAAACCGCCCAGCTGTGGATCTGCGTGCGCTGCGGCATGATCTACGACCCTGCCGACGGTGACCCCGACAGCGGAATCGCCCCCGGCACCGCGTTCGAGGACATCCCCGACAACTGGGTATGCCCCGTCTGCGGCGTCAGCAAGGACGAGTTCGTCCCCTACGAGGACTGAGCAGCACTCTGCGAACCCGGGTCATCGGCCCGGGTTCGTGGCGTCATTGCTGGGCACGCCCCAGGCACCGCGCCGTAGCAGCCGCAGCCCGTTGAGTCCGACGATGATCGTCGAACCTTCGTGGCCCGCCACCCCCAACGGCAGCGGCAAGGTGCCGACGAGGTCCCAGACCACCAGCACCGCAATGAAAGTCGCCGCGATTGCCAGGTTGGCCAGCACCACGCGGCGGGCCCGTCGCGACAGCGCGATCACCGCGGGGATGGTGCGCAGGTCGTCACCGATGACGACGGCATCCGCGGTCTGCAGCGTGAGATCCGAACCGGCGCCACCCATCGCGATGCCCAGGTGCGCGGCCGCCAACGCGGGCGCGTCGTTGATGCCGTCGCCGACCATGACCAGCCGACCGCCATCGACCTGCAGGTCCCGGACCGCAGCCACCTTGTCGTGCGGCAGCAGGCTTGCGCCTACCTCGGTGATACCCACCTGGCCGGCCAATTGCCTTGCGGCAGCATCATTGTCGCCCGTGAGCAGGACGGGCGCCTGCCCCGTCAGCGTGGCGACGGCGGCAACCGCGCTGTGTGCGTCGGGACGAAGTTCGTCGGTCATGCCGAACACCGCGACGGCGCGACCGTCGACCGCCATGACGACCGCGGTGCAACCGCGTCGTTCCAGCTGAGCCGCGGCCTCCGCACTCTCGGTCGACGGCGCGGCCACGGTGACGACGCGTCCGTCGACAGTGGCCCGCACGCCGCGGCCCGGTTGGGCGACGAAATCGGCGACGCGCGGCAGTGACAGTCGACGCGCCAGCGCCGCCCGGACGAGGGCCGCGCCCAAGGGGTGCTCGCTGGGGTGCTCAGCGGCCGCGGCCAGCGTCAGCGCCTGATCTTCTGTGAAATCGTCTGTCAGCAGACGGATCTCGGCGAGTTCCGGCGTCCCGCGGGTCAATGTTCCGGTTTTGTCGAACGCCACGCGGCTGGCGGCGCCGAGCTGTTCCATCACCACGGCCGACTTGACGAGCACGCCGTGGCGTCCGGCATTCGCGATCGCCGCCAACAACGGCGGCATCGTGGCCAGCACCACCGCGCATGGCGACGCGACGATCATGAAAGTCATGGCACGCAGCAGCGCCTCCCGCACGGAGTCGCCCGCGAGCAGTGGGATCACGAACACCGCAAGGGTGACGGCCACCATGCCGATCGAGTACCGCTGCTCGACCTTCTCGATGAAAAGCTGTGTGCGGGCCTTGGTCTGCGAGGCCTCTTCCACCAACGCTGCGATGCGCGTCACGACCGAGTCGGCGGCCCGTCGGTCCACCCGGATCCGCAGTGCTCCCGTGCCGTTCAGCGTGCCGGCGAAGACCTCGTCGCCGACGGTCTTGGCGACCGGCAGCGGTTCACCGGTAATGGTCGCCTGGTCGACCTCACTGGCGCCGTCGATCACCGTGGCGTCCGCGGAGATGCGCTCCCCCGGCCGCACGAGCACCACGTCGCCCACCTCGAGTTCGGCGGCCGGCACCACGTGCTCGCCCTCGTCGGACAACCGGGTCGCGGTATCGGGCGCCAGGTCCAGCAGGCCGCGCACCGAGTCCTCGGTCCGCGCGGTGGCGAGCGCTTCCAGCGCGCCGGAGGTTGCGAAGATGACGATCAACAGCGCGCCGTCGGTGACCTGGCCGATCGAGGCCGCACCGATCGCGGCGACGACCATCAGCAGATCCACGTCGAGGGTCTTCTCACGCAGCGCCTGCAGCCCCGCCAGCGCCGGCTCCCAACCGCCGGTGACGTAGCACGCGAGATACAGAGCCCACCAAACCCATGCCGGGCCACCGGCCAGCTGCACCACCAAACCGGCGAGGAACAACGCCAAAGCCGCTGCTGCCCAGCGCATCTCAGACAGGTCGAACCATCCGCGGCGCGCCGGAGCCACCGCCGCACCGGCCATCGCCGGCCGGGCGTCCTGAGTCACCGTCGCCATGGCGAACCTCGCAAACACATGCGGCCAACGTTATCAGAACAAATGAATATGTCTTCATGTGTGTGCCCGAGTACACTACAACCGTGGGACATGGTGTCGAGGGGCGTGACCGCCCCACCGGGCGGCTCGATGCTGACGCCGCGGCTCAGGTCGCCACGACTCTGCAGGCACTCGCCACTCCGAGCCGGTTGATGATCCTCACCGAACTGCGCCAGGGCGCTCGCTCCGTAACCGACCTCGCCGACGCGATCGGACTCGAGCAGTCGCTCGTCTCACACCAGCTCCGCCTGCTGCGCAATCTCGGGCTGGTGACCGGCACCCGGAGCGGCCGCAGCATCGTCTACAGCCTGTACGACAACCACGTCGCGCAACTGCTCGACGAAGCCGTCTATCACAGCGAGCACCTGCGACTGGGGCTGGCGGACCGCACGGGCGACGCGAGCTGAGCGCCGGGTGGTCTCGTGAAGCGTTGCGCCACATCGCAAGGAGGGTCCATGTCCACCACACCCACAAGCACCAATGTCGCGACCTTCGAACGATTCCACTGCAGTTGCAACAGCGGCGACATCGACGACATCGTGAGCACGATCGACGACGTCTTCCTCCCCGACGCCGTGGTCCACTCACCGCTCGCGGCGGGTTCCGGGCCGGACACCATGAAGCTCATCTGGACGCTGCTCCTGCGTGCCTTCCCCGACATTCACGTCATGGTCGACGACATGGTCGTCGACCATGACAAGCTGGCCTCCCGCCAGACGGTGACCGGGACACATCTCGGCGAGTACCGCGGACTGGCGCCGACCGGCAAAACCGTTGTGTACGAAGAGATGTTCATCATCCGATTCTCCGACGGGTTGATCGCCGAAGTCTGGGGCGTGGTCGACACCTTGTCGCAGCTGCAGCAACTCGGCGCAGTGGGCAGGGTCTAGCGCGCGGGATATGCGTGGATCAACGCGGTCGTGAGCTTGGGCACCGCGTGCACCAGATGATGCTCGGCGTCGTGGGCGATCCGATGGGCCTGCGCCAGGCTCAGCTCGGGATCGAGGTCGAGTTCGACGTCGGCATGCAGGCGGTGCCCCATCCAGCGCATGCGCACGCTGTGCACCGACCGCACCCCCGGTTCGGCTGCCAGCGACTGCTCGGCAGTGTCGACGAGTGCGGGGTCGACGCCATCGAGCAAGCGACGGAACACATCTCGCACCGCGGTGCGCAGCACCGCCAGGATCGCCACCGTGATGATCAACCCGACGATCGGATCGGCGAGCGGGTATCCAAGGGCCACACCGCCGGCGCCGAGCAACACCGCCAGGGACGTGAACCCGTCGGTGCGCGCGTGAATGCCGTCCGCGACCAGCGCTGCCGACCCGATCTGCCGCCCCACCCGGATGCGGTAGACCGCCACCGTTTCGTTGCCGAGAAATCCGACCAGTCCGGCCAGCGCCACCCATCCCACGTGATCGATCATCTGCGGGTGGATCAACCGCTGTACCGCCTCATAGCCGGCGACGATCGCCGACAGCGTGATCATGCCGACCACGAACAACCCAGCCAGGTCTTCCACCCGGCCGAAGCCGTACGTATAGCGGCGCGTTGCGGCCTTGGCGCCCAACGCAAATGCGATCCACAGTGGCACCGCGGTCAGGGCATCGGAGAAGTTGTGGATCGTGTCGGCCGCCAGGGCCACCGACCCGGACACCACCACGATGGCGATCTGCACCACCGTGGTGAGACCCAGCACCAGCAGGCTGATCTTCACTGCCCGGATACCGGCGGCGCTCGATTCGAGCGCGCTGTCCAGGCTGTCCGCCGCGTCATGGGAATGGGGAGCGAACAGCCCTCTGACCGCGCCCCAGCCGCCGTGGGAGTGGCTGTGATCGTGCTGGTGGCCGTGCTCGTGCACATGATCGTGGTCGCCGTGAGGGTGGTGCCCGCTCATCGCCGGCCGCCCCTGCGCACGGCGGTGTCGGCATCGAGACTCCGCACGCCCGGGTCCTGCCGATGGTGGGCCGGCACCCCGGGACCCGCGTGTTCGGCGTTGTGCACGGCGTCGACGACAAGCTGACGCACGTGCTCGTTCTCAAGGCCGTAGAAGATCGTCGTACCGGCACGGCGGGTCTGGACCAACCGCGCCATGCGTAACTTCGCCAGATGCTGTGACACCGACGGCGCGGGCTTGCCGACGCGCTCGGCCAGTTCGTTGACCGACAGCTCGCACGCACTCAACGCCCACAGCAGCTGGACCCGCGTCGGGTCGGCGAGCATCCGGAACACTTCCACCACCAGACGCACCTGGTCGTCGGCGAGCGGCGCCGGCACCTGGTTATCTGCATTCATACGCAGATAATAGACCGTCGACCGCCGATCGATTCCGGGAGCGGCGATCAGCTGCCGCGGTCCACCATGTCGAACACCTTGACCGCATGCGAAAACGGCTGCGGCGTAACACCTATCGGACCGAAGGGATGGTCGAGGGTGTAGATGACGTACAGCAGCAGCGACAACAGGACGGCGACCGCTCCGACCAGGACCGCGTGCGCGCGGGCGTTCTCCAGCCGCATGAAGCAGGTCAACAGGATCAGAACCGTCCCACCGAAGATCAGGGCACTCCACAGGAGCGCCGGGATGCGCTGATGGGAATTGAGGATGCGCTCGCTGCGGTCCGAGGCCAACACCGTCAGCTCACTGAGGAACTGCGAATCGATCGGGCTCGCCGTCGGTCCCGAACTATGCGTTCCCACAATGCGATACATCTCGCTGAGCGCGGCGCGGCCGTTGTTGCCGATGTCGGCGAACTCGTCCATGCCCCAGGCGGGCCCCTGCACCGCGGCGGCGTACTTACGCAGTTGCTCGCGAACCTGCGCCTGCTCAGGTTGCGGCATCGCGACGGTCTGGCGGTACAGCGTCGTCAACGTCGACGCTTCGTTGGCGACGTTCGTCTCGGCACTGAGGAACTGCTGCCAGCCGACGACGACCGTGAATCCCAGGAGCGCGCCGTAGACCAGACCGACAACAGTCAGGAACGGCGACAGGAACGAGTTCTGTTCGGGGCGCGCATCGCGGGCGATCATGCGTCGCGTCACGAACACGCAGCCGACCGCCACGCAGACCGCCCCGCCGACAACCATGGCCAGCAGGAGCCAGGCGCCGAACACTCCGAGGTCACCCATAGTGGAACAAGCATGCCAATCGCCCCGAGGCGGCGTCAGCCAATCCGGCAAAACCGCCTAGAGCACGAAACCGCACAATACGACGCAGTTGTCCGGCACCTCGGCAATGTGCGGCGGTGCCGGATCTGCGGGCTCGACGCCCATCGGCGGCACGTGCGTCGCTCGGACGTCGGGCAACCCGGCGGACGTCTCGCTCTGGTTCTGCTTCTGGTTGACCGGAGGCGCATCCGATGCCGGCGCCGGCACAACCACGGGTGCCGGGGCCGGCGGAATCGGACTCGAACTCGGCGGAGCTTGCACGACAGGGGACGCGGGTACGTGAGCCGGTGGCGGCGCGGGCGCCGGCGACGGGCCGGCGGAGCCCAGAGGCATCGTCGCAACCAGAGCCGAAACCAGCACCATCACTGCGAGTACCACCGGCGTCAGCCATGCCGGCTTCCTGGCAAGGCGTTTGGGGCCGGTCCCGTCGGCAGTTCCGTGAGCGCCGTCGCGAGGCGAGGCCAACGCGGCACCATGCGCGAGTGCCAGGATCGATTCGGCCTCCGAGTCCACTCGAATGTGGTCCGGCAGTTCCGCGGCAATGGGATGCGCGTGCTCGTCGGCGCCGACGAGGACGAGCCGTTGAGGTTGGCGATCGAGCCCACCGAGGATGCCGGCCAGCCAGCCGGCCGCGTCGTCGTCATAGAGTCCCGACGCGACGACGGCCCGCGGCTCGTCGGTACCCGCGACAACGGCGCACCCCCGTAGCCCGCGCTCCACATCGGGCTCCAATACGCAGACGACGGTGTCGGTACTTCCGGTGTCGGACACCAGCGCCGAGCCGGCCGACGCCAGCGGAACCGGCAGCAGATCAACATCCAACTCTGCGGGCAGCCCACTGAATCCGACGGCGTGATCATCGGCGTCGGCGGTCCAGGTGACGGCGACCGTGCGGGCACGGCAGCCACGTTTGGCGCCCTGTGCGTAGATGCGGCGCACCGCCGCGGCCAGTTGGGCACGGGACGATCGCCCCTCGTCGAGAGAGACGGTCACGCCGTCGACCGCAAGGTGGGGCGCCACATCGCCGGAAGCGAGCGTGACGCCCGCCGTGGTTGCGGTGAGCGCAATACCGATCACAGCGTCCATGGGCCACTCCTCGAAACTCACCGCGTTTGGCGAATGCTTCGGCAAACGGCCAGCGCGTCACGCCCGCTGCACCACAGGACGTATCGGCACCGGACGTGCGTCCGGTTTGCCTGTACATCGATTTCACGGCGAATCTTGTTTCCCATAGTGAAAAACACCACAGGGGCTGATTAGCCAGAATGAAGTCGGAGCCGCCCAGTACGCCACCGACCGGCAACCTCGAGAAGACAGCGACGACGACGGTGACCGACCCCAGGCAAAGCCCTGGACCGCACTGGCGCAGAAAATGTCGGCGGGGTCAATCCGCCTGCTACAGTCCGGCTGTGTCCGGTGGTCGATCGACCCGGAGCTGGCACTGTGGAAAGGAATACGGCAATGGTCTTCACCAAATCGGTCGCCCAGCGGGCGGTCGTGGCTGCCGCAGGAGCCGCCATGGCCGTCATGGCCGTCGCCCTGCCGACGTCGGGTCAGGCGCTGGCCGCTCCGACAGCCCCCAACTGCACTCCCGCGGATCTGGCCGGGGTGGCTTCGGGTGTCGCCGCTGCCGCCTCCGCCTACCTGTTCACGCACCCGGACGTCAACGATTTCTACGGCAGCCTGCAGGGCAAGCCGCGCGATGAGGTCGCTAACGAAGTCCGCACGTTCTTCAACGCAAACCCGCAGGCGCACAGTGAACTTCAGGCGATCCGTCAGCCCATGACGGATTTCCGTGACCGCTGCGGCCTCGAGCAGCCCGACCGTCCGCTGTTGGGCGACTGATGCGTACCGCCTCGCTACGCCCCCGGCTGATCGCCGCCGCACTGGCCGCAGCCGCCGTACCCGGTTTGATCGCGGTCGTCCCCGCGGGCACCGCCGCCGCCGATGTCTGCTTCGGTGCCGGGCGACGCATCACCGTCAGTGGGTGCACCGACTTCGGCGCCGTCGCGCCGTACGCGCCGCCGCCGGCCTACTACGCACCGCTGCCCGAGGACGTGCCGCCGCCACCACCGCCGCCACCGGTTCAGGGCTGCGTCGGCTGGAACGGTCGCTGGGTCAGCGCCAACACCTGCCGCTGAGCCCGCACCCGCCCCGGACCGCGCCGGTCAGTACGCCCCAGCGGCAGCTGGCTGGTCCGTGGCGTCGGTGCGGCCACGCAGCGCCCAGTGCAGCCGTTTGGCCGCAGCCAGCGCACCGCTGGGCGCGTGCGGCTGGCCATAGTGGATGAGCAACGTGACGCGCCGCTGCCCCGAAGCGATCGGCATGTTGGCGTGCAGGCTCCGATAGCCCCAAAACAGGTACACGTCACCGACATTCATATCGACGACGGTCGGTCCGTGGCTGCGGCCCAGGCTCTCCAGGATCCGCTGCCGGAACCTCGCGCTCTGATGGACGATCTTGTCGAAGATGTTGACCAGCACCGAGCGGCGGAACGGCCGCTTGTTGAAGTACCCCACCAACTCTCCCGACCGGCCCGGTTCCGCATCAGGGATGAACAGCGGGACCACCATCGTCACGACACTGGCGTCGTAGTGGAACCACCAGGCATCGCCGTCGGCATGTGGCCCGGCGACGATGCGCACCGCCGTGCCGGCCATGTCATGCGCGCGGTCCGGGAACCGCTGGCGGACGACATTGTCGAGAAATGTGCGGACCGAGTCACTGGCCATGAACGCGTGAATCGATTCCAAGTGGCCGTCCTGCGGAGATAGGACGAAATGGTCTTTCTCCCCGTGCGCGGCCAAACAACGGTCGATTTCCGCCCGGGAATCAATCACCCAATCCCATTGCACGGCGTTTGCTACCCGCGCGACGCCGGTGGCGTCCAACTGGTGCGCCACATCGACGGGATCGCACGCTTTCGTGTCAAATTCACACATTTGGACGGAAGTCTAGACAACCCGAGAACGCCATTACCACGATTGCTGCGATTTGACATTTGCCCGGCGATGACCTCGCAAATCGGCCCGCCGCAAGGCGGATTCTGCAATTGCGTAAATATGGCGGAATTTCCGCACTTCACGCGCAGAGAACCGGCCCCCTTCGCGTATTGCCGTTCCGGCATTCCGCGACCGAGTCGCTATCCCTCGATGCGGGTAAGTCCCAGAACCGGAATTCTCCGCGTGGTCTTGCGCTGGTACTCGGCGAAGTTCTCGAAACGGCCGGCCTGCGTCTCGTAGATACGGTCCCGTTCGGCGCCCTGAAGCTCGCGGACCCGAACCGCGTACTTTTCGGGCCCGATTTCGACCGCCACCCGCTCGGAATGCGCCATCGCGTTGTGGTACCAGGCAGAGCTCGTGTCGTTGCCGTTGTTGGACGCGAACACATAGATCTCGTCGCCGTCAGATTTCTGATAGGCCATCGGGTTCTGCCTCGGCTGGCCGGACTTGGCGCCGACGGTATGCAGGATCAGCATGTCGAATTGCGCGAACCAGCCACCGACCGCACCGGTTTCGCGAATCTGCCTGATCACGTCGCTGTGGAAATCCGTCTCATCCCCAGAAGTGCTCATGCCTTCATCGTTCTGGCAACGCCATCCAATGTCAACTAGGTTAATATGTGTGCCGCCTCAAGCGGCGTGATGCCGTCAGTTCCCAACACCTTGGCATCGATACCCCCAGGGGGTATGTTTGATGTCGACTCCGATACGCGATCGATTAGGACGACGAGGAACGACACCATGGCCAGCGAGTCCCACGACAACCACGCCGGACACGACCACAGCTCCCATATGGATCATGCGCACCACGGCGGCAACATCAACGCGATGGCCGTCAGCGCGACACTGCACTGCCTCACCGGCTGCGCCATCGGCGAGATCGTCGGCCTGATCATCGGCACGGCGCTCGGCCTGACCAACCTGGCGACCATCGGATTGGCCATCGCGCTGGCATTCGTCTTCGGCTACACGCTGTCGACGCTGCCGCTCCTGAAGTCCGGTCTGGCGATCGGCACGGCGCTCAGCGTGGTCCTGGCCGCCGACACGCTGTCGATCGCCACCATGGAGGTCGTCGACAACCTGGTCATGGCGCTGATCCCGGGTGCGATGAACGCCGGCCTGGTCAATCCGGTCTTCTGGATCGGGATGATGATCGCGCTGACTGTCGCCTTCTTCGCCGCCTACCCGGTAAACCGGTACCTGCTGCAAAAAGGCAAAGGCCACGCACTGACGCACAAGTACCACGGGGGCGGCGGCCCCGACGTCGCCGGAGTTCGACGATTCATCCCGTCGCTGAGCACTCCGACGCTGACCGCAGCGATCACTGCCTTCATGCTCGGCGGCTTGGTGGTCGCCGTCGCAGACCAGCTCGGCGCTCCCGACACCGCGCCGCACAGCCAAACAGCACCGTCAGCCCACGCGACACCGTGAGCGACATCAGAATCCCGATGCCACCGATGCGGCGCCCGGCGTTTAGCATGAGTCGTCCCTATGGGTCCCTATCTCGATAGGTGCCGCCCCCGTAGCTCAGGGGATAGAGCACGGCTCTCCTAAAGCCGGTGTCGCAGGTTCGAATCCTGCCGGGGGCACTCTTGTGATGTCGCAGGACATACGAATAGTCCCGGACCTACTTCAGGTCCGGGATTTTTTCGTTTTGGGGCCTTTGGGTGCGCCGGTGGGTTGGTAGTCCCTGGTGGGTCGAGCGAGTTCAGAACCACCCCGCCCAATGCAAGTTGCCATCGGTTACCGTGCCCGGCTTGCAGGCGGCACCACCGCTGATGTGAAAGCTGTTGGTGAGATTCCGCTCGTTGACGGTCTTCCCGTCAATGTCGCCGTACATTCCGACAATCTGGCCCTCGTAGGTGTTGCGCCCGCCGGTTTCGTTCCAATGAACGGTCATTTTGAAGTGCACCGCGTCGGAGTTCATCCCGCCCCAGGCCTTGCCGGTTATCAGCCGGGGGCCGGGATAAGACCTGTACTCGGCGTGGTGGGCCTGGCCATTCTCGCCAGTCGCGTCAACATAGACCTCGTTGTCCTGATCAATTCGGAACTTATCGCGAAGAACCCACTCGCATCCCGCCGGCCACTCCTTCAGCGGCACCCTGATCACCGGTACGGCGGCGGCCGGGCCGATCATCGTGGTGCATACGGTGGCGCCGAGGAGCGCAACTGCAATCGCCGAGTGCGTTGACCTGAACATGTCGATTCCTCTCAGCGGTCTCGCATGGCTGGTGTGACGGTTCGCTACGCAAGTGAACGTGTGCGTCAAACACTACGAACGTCGGGGATCGCGCGAAATAAGGGAATTCCCTATCGCATGTGCGCGGTTCACGCCAGACCGAGCGCGGCCAGCCGCATGCAACGATGACGCAGGATTTTCCCGTCGAACGTGTCGCTTGCCGAGATTCCACGTCGCGTGTCGCCTCGCCAGCCGCCACGCTCGGCGTAGGACGCTAGCCCGGCAGGTAGATCAGCCGAGCCATGACCACCGTGATCACCATGGTCAGCGCCAGCAGGGGCAGGCCAACTTTCGCGTAGTCCGAGAACCGGTAGCCGCCGGGTTCCATCACGAGCATGTTGGTCGGCGACGACACGGGCGTGACGAACGCGGCGGAGCAGGCGATCGCGACCGTCATCGCGAACCCCTGCAGCGAGACGTGCAATGCCTGGGCCGCTTCGATGGCCACCGGCGCGATGAGCACGGCGGTCGCCGAGTTCGAGATGAACAGGGCAACCACCGCGGTCACCAGGAACACCACCGCGAGCATGCCGGTCGGCCCGAGATCGCCCAGCGTGTCGACCAGGTGATGAGCGATCAGCGTCGTCGTGCCGGTCTTGGCCAGCGCCGTGGCCAACGGCAGCATCCCCGCGATCAGGACCAGGGTGCTCCAGCTGATCAGCCGGTAGATGCTGTCGACGCGGACGCACCCCGCTCCGACCATGGCGAGCGCACCGAGCAGCGCCGCGTCGGCGCTGGGCAGCCAGCCGAACGCCATGCACGTGACCATGGCGATGAGGATGAGCACCGCGGCACGGCCCCGTCCCGGCGCCACCAGCCGCTGTGCGTATTCGGCGGGCAGGTTCAGCAGGATGAAGTTCCGGCGCGAATCGCTGAGCCGCTCGATGTCGTCCCAGTTGCCGCCCACCAGCATCGCGTCGCCGAAGTCGAGCGTGCGGCTCGAAAGATTCTCGGTGATGTTCTGACCGCGGTGCCGGACCGCCAGCACGGTCACGTTGTGGGCGGTGGCCAGATCGAGGTCGCCGAGCGTCATGCCGATGGACTTCGACTCCGGCGCCGGCATCACCTCGGCCACCCCGACGTTCTGCAGCACTTCGCGGCGCTCGTCGTCGGCGCGCGGGCCGGTCACCTGAGACCGCAGGTCCGCCGCGACTGCCGCCGCCTGCTGTTCATCGACGAGCGTGAAAACCAGATCGCCTGCCTCGAATACGGTTTCCGGCCGCGCCGACAGATACTGAGCTGCGCCGCGGGTGTGCTTCTCGAAGCCGAGGAGATCGAGGCCGTAGCGGTCGCGCAGCGGTTGGCGTTGCGCGGCAACCGATTGCCCGACCAGTGGCGAATCGGCGGACACGTGCAGCAGGTGCCAGCGGGGCCGCAAACCGTAGGACGCGATGACATCGAAGGTTGAGGGTTCCTGCGCATCGGCCGCACCGGTCCGGTTGCGGCTCAACAGGTTACGTCCGATCACGAGCATGAACACGACGCTCACCGCAAGCGTGACGACGCCGAACGGGGTGAAGCCGAAGAAGCCGAGCGTCGGTGTGATGCCGCGTTCGCTGAGGATGCCCTCGATGATGATGTTCGGCGACGACGCGATCGACGTCATCATGCCGCTGATCATCACCGCTACGCACAACGGCATCAGCATGCGCTTACGGTTCAAACCCGTTGCGGCCGTGACGGTGAGCACCACCGGAATGAGCATCGAGACGATCGCCGACGAGTTCATGACCGAGCCGATGCCGGCCGACAGCACCATGACCAACGCGACGAGCCGCGCTTCGCTACGGCCACCGACCTTGACGACGAATTCACCGAGCCGCTGCGTGATCCCGGTGTTGACCAGACCCGCGCTGACGATGAATATGCCGGCCAGCAGAATCACCACCGGCGAGCCGAAGCCCGCCAGCGCTTCGGTGGGGGTCAGCACTCCGGTGCTCATCAACGCGACGACCACCAGCACCCCGACGATGTCAGCGCGCGGACGTCCCCACACGAACAGGCCGATGGCGCCGGCCAGGATGCCGGCGACGATCCACATCTGATGAGTCACTGGCGAACCTGAACGACGCCGACCGATACGAGCACCCTTGATCAATAACATTCGGCGCCGTGAATCGGTCGGAGATGCCCCGAATCCGGAGCGCACGTCGCCCGTGCGCCGATTGCCGCAGCACGCGTTCAACCGTCGAAAAACTACGCATTGTTCAGGAATTTCCGCAGTCGTACAGTCAATCTGGCAACCACGTTTCTGGAGGTCCAGACATGCCTGTGGATGAAGACAAGCTCAACGACTTTCTCGGCATGGCGATCGGGGACATGGGTGCCGCGATGAGCGCCAGTCTGATCCTGTTGGGCGACCGCCTGGGCCTGTACAAAGCCTTGGCAGCCCAACCGCTCACGTCCACGCAGCTGGCCGAGAAGACCGGCACGGTGGAGCGCTACGTCCGCGAGTGGCTGGCCAACCAGGCGGCCGGCGGCTACGTCCAGTTCGACGCGGACGACGGCGCCTGGTCCCTGAGCCCGGAACAGGCCGCGTGCCTGGCCGACCCGAACGGGCCCGTCGACGTCCCCGGCGCCTACAACATCATCGAGGCGGTGTTCCACGTCCTCGACCGCACGACCGAGAACTTCAGAACCGGCGCCGGCCTGGAATGGGGCGACCACCACCCGTGTCTGTTCGCCGGCACCGAGCGGTTCTTCCGCGCCGGCTACAACGCCAACCTCGTCAGCTCGTGGCTACCGGCACTCGACGGCGCGGTCGAGCGACTCGAAGCCGGAGCCAAGGTCGCCGATGTCGGCTGCGGCCACGGTGCCAGCACCGTCCTGATGGCCCAGACCTACCCGAACTCGACGTTCATCGGCTACGACTATCACGCAGAGTCGGTCCGCGTCGCCGCAGAACGGGCTGCGGAGGCGGGCGTGCCCAACGCCAAGTTCGAGGTTGCCGACGCGACAAGCTACGCGGACAAGGATTTCGACCTGATCGCGTTCTTCGACTGCCTGCACGACATGGCTGATCCCGTCGGCGTCATGCAGCACACCCGCACGGCGCTCACACCCGACGGCATCGCGATGATCGTCGAGCCTTTCGCCGGGGATGGGTTGCAGGACAACCTGAATCCGATCGGCCGCATGATGTACGGCGCCTCGTCGCAGATCTGCGTGCCGGTGTCACTCGCCCGCAACGGGCCGGCGCTCGGCGCGCAGGCCGGGGAGGCCAGGCTGCGCGACGTCGTCGTCGACGAAGGCGGTTTCACCCGGTTCCGGCGCGCCACCGAGACGCCGTTCAACCTCGTCTTCGAAGCGCGGCCGTAACGGCGTCAGGGAATCAGGATGTAGCTCATCCCGGGGATGTGCTGGGTGTCGCGGGTCCACCAGGCGAACGGCCCGCCGTGGGACTCGTTGTTCATCTCGGTGATGTTGATCCACCGGCCGGACACCGAATTCACCCAGGCCACATGGCCGTACTGGCTCACCCCGGGCAGTTCGGCCGGGTACACCGCGATGGACCGGGCCTGCGGTTCGTCCACGACGGTCCAGCCACGGGACCGTGCGGCGTCAGCCCAGACCCTGGCATTGCCGTGGATGTCCGGGTAATAACCCACATTCTGGAAGGCCATCTGCAGCGCACCCCACGTGCACTGACCCGGCCAGCCGGAGTTCGAGGCCTGGACCGCGCCCATGGTCCGCGCGGGGCCGGCGTACTGCTGACCGGCAGGCTGACCGGTCTGCTGCCCGTAGGACATCGGGTCGACGTACGACGCCGAATCAGCGTTGCTCGCGGGCGCCGTCATCATCCCGCCGGCGGCGATCAACGCGGCCGCGAGCGCGACACCCGCATACGACTTGAAGCTCATTGCGTACATCCGTCCCCGCGATCAAGCGAACGAACCGATGCTTGGATCAAATCACAATTCGGTCACGATTAGACACGAATTCAAAAACATAGCTTGGCAAACTGTCAAGTTTTGCTCAAGAGATGCTCATCACCGGGGTGGGCGAAGTTACCGGTTCAGACGGAATTGCAGGTTGTTGCGCACTGCGGGCCATTCGACGTCGAGGATCGAATACACCACGGTGTCCCGGCGAGAACCGTCACTGAGCAACTGATGCGAGCGCAGCACCCCGTCGAGCTTGGCTCCGAGCCGCTCAATTGCCGCGCGACTCGCCGAGTTGAAGAAGTGGGTTCTGAACTCGACTGCTATACAGTCGAGCGCTTCAAAAGCGTGCCCGAGCAGCAAAAGCTTGGCTTCGGTATTCACCCCGGTGCGCCGAACCGACTCCACATACCAGGTGGCGCCGATCTCCAGGCGCCGGTTGGGACCGTCCACATTGAGGTAGCTGGACGAGCCGATGAGCCGGCCGTCGAGCGCGCGCACGACGAACGTCAACCCGGTATCCGGGCGCTGCACCGCCAACCGGGCCTGCACCCACTCTGCCGCCGTCGTCGGCGAGGGCGCGGAGGTGAACCACAACCGGCCCGGGTCACCGTCGGCCGCCGCCTCGGCGATCTCTGGAATGTGATCGGTGGTCAGCGGTTCCAGCGTCACCCACCGCTGCCCCGTCAGCACGACGGGTTCGACGAACCCCATCACGACCGCCAGGCGACGACGGAGGCCAGCACCGACAGCACGATCGCCAGCGCAGCCGCCACCAGCCCGACATACAACCCGTACGACGCGACCACCGGGCTGTGCACGTACAGCACGTGATACCAGACGCCGAGCGCCGTCAGCCCGGCCGAAAGCACCAGGGCCACAACGGAAGCGACGCGCGACGAGAGCCGGCGCGCGGCCATCGTGGCCGCCACGAGCAGGCATGAGGCCAGCAGCACCATCAGCTGCCCCACCCCGAAACCCGGTGGCGGAACAGTGATATGCCCGACCTTGCCGCCGATGGCGTTCGCATGCCCCGCCGGGCTCGACAGCCACGGCAACCAGGCACTGACCAACAGCACCAGCGCGCACAGCGCGACGATCCAGGCGGGCCGCAACCGTTCCATGCCACGAGCGTATAGACCGTCCGGCAGGCCGACACAGCTGATCAGCCGTAGCCTCAAGTGCCATGACCGATCTCCCTGATTGGGCACAGCAGCTGGACCTGTCGCCGCATCCGGAAGGCGGCTGGTACCGCGAGACCTGGCGCAGCGACCTGACCGTCCCCCAATCCGCGCTGCCCGCGCAGTATTCCGGCCCGCGCAGCGCCGGGACCGCGATCCTGTTCCTGCTGATGCTCGGGCAGCAGTCCGCCTGGCACACCGTGCACAGCGCCGAACTGTGGTTCTTCCACCGCGGCAGTCCGCTGCTGCTGGAGGTCGGGCCGGAGCCGGCGACCGCGGACACCGTGCTGCTGGGCGCGGACGTCGCGGCGGGCGCGCGGCCGCAGGCGCTGGTGCCGCCGGGGCACTGGCAGCGCGCCCGGCCCGGGGACGAGGAACCCACCCTGGTCAGTTGTGTTGTGGTGCCAGGCTTCGACTTCGCCGACTTCGCGCTGACCGGGCAGTAGGGCACATGCAGGGACACGTCATCGTCTGCGGCACCGACGCGTTGGCCAACCGGATCACCGAGGGGCTGCAGACGGCGGGTGCGACGGTGGTGACGATCCATGAACCGGCCGGCCTCAAGGCGGCCATCGTCACCAGCGCCGCGGCCATCGTGTGTGCCGGTGACGACGATGCCGTCAACCTCGAAATCGCCCTGTTGGCAAGGGAGCTCAACCCGACCGTCCGGGTGGTGACCCGGCTGGCCAACAGTGTGCTGCGCGCTGCGGTAGCCGAGGACAACGGCCCCGGCGCGGTCCTGGACGTCGCCGACCTGGCCGCGCCGTCGGTCGTCGAAGCCTGTCTGGCCCGCACCACACACACCATCTCGGCGGCCGGCATCGACTTCGTCATCTCCGGCACCGAGGCCCCGCGCGACGCCACGCTGCGGGAGATGTTCGGCGACCTGGCGCCCGTCGCCGTCATCCGCGGCGAGAACGCGGAATCACCCGGTGAGGTCACGCCTTGTCCTGGAAGGGATTTCGGGGTGCATGCCGGCGACTGGACGGCCATGATCGGCACCGCCGACGAATTGGCGGACGCCGGCATCACGGTGCCGCGCCCGCTGTCCAGCCGGACGCACCGCCCGTGGCCACGCCGAGTGATCGACACGCTGCGCGTCATCCGCGACGACATCAATCCCATTTTCTGGTGGGCCCTCGGCACGTCGGCATCACTGCTGCTGGGCTCGACGGTGCTGCTGCGCTTCGCGTATCACAACCCGGCCGGCATGAGCTGGATCGATGCGCTGTACTTCTCCACCGAGACCATCGCGACCGTCGGCTACGGCGACTTCAGCTTCATGCATCAACCAACCTGGTTGCGGCTGTGGGGCATCGGGCTCATGTTCGCCGGGGTCACCACCACCGCGATCCTGGTCGCGTTCGTCGCCGACGCGCTGCTGTCCCGTCGTCTGGGCAATTCCTCGGGGCGCCGACGGGTGCAGCATCTGCGCAACCACATCGTGGTGGTGGGCCTCGGCTCGTTCGGTATCCGGGTGGTCAGCGACCTGACCGCGGCCGGCTACGACGTCGCCGTCATCGAACGCGACGAGTCCAACCGGTTCCTGGCACAGGCCGCGCAACTGGACGTGCCGGTGATCTTCGGCGACGCCACCCTGCGGCAGACGCTGGAACTGGCCCGGCTGGACCGGGCCCGCGCCGTCGCGGTGCTGACCCAGGACGACATGGTCAACATCGAGACCGGCATCGTGCTGCGCGAGATGCTCAGTCCGCGTGTGCTGCCCGAGATCGACCGGCCCGACGTGCCGCTGGTGTTGCGGATCTACGACCGCACGCTGGGGGCCGCAGTGGCGCAGCGCTTCGGCTTCGCCCACGTCCGGTCGACGGTCGAGCTGGCGGCGCCGTGGTTCGTCGGCGCGGCGATGGGACTACAGGTGCTGGGCACGTTCTCGGTGGGCCAGCGGTCGTTCACGGTGGGTGGCGTCCAGGTCGACGCGGGTAGCGCGCTCGACGGCATGCGCATGGCGGAGGTGCCGACGCAGATCCGGGTCATCGCCATCACCCGGGCCGGCACCACGCATCGCAGACCCCGCCGCGACACCCAGCTCTGCGCGGGCGACACCGCGTATCTGGTCGGCCCGTACCGGGAACTGATCGAGACGCTGCTGACCGGCCGGCAACCGGTGTAGCCACACCGTCAGGCCGCGATCATCAGGTCGATGGACAACTGGTCGCAGATGGTGTGGGTGGCGGGCCAGTCGCCGCGCTGCGTCGCGCGGGCGAGTTCGTCGGTCAACGGACTCTGCACATCCAGTTCGGCGAGCCAGCCCGCGACCGTCGCCGCCACGCGGTCTGCCGTGACGCCCACGGCGTGGCGATCGTGGAGCTGGTCGACGATCTCGTAGGTCGTCGTTGCCCGGTGCTGGTGCCGCCAATGGATGTTCATATCGGTAGGAGCACCGCGCCGGTCTGATCGGGACACTTTTTCGGGATCGAAAATGAGCTTGTGGCCGAAACCCCGCGCGACGTTCGGCCACAAGCTCGGGTCGGCGGTCAGTCCTTGATCGACGACAGGTTGAACGCGGCGCCCGTCGGATCGGTGACGGCCGCCAGCCGGCCGTAGGGCGTGTCCTCGGCGGCGCGCACGACAGAGCCGCCGTTGGCGGTGATCAGTTCGATGGTCTTGTCGACATCGTCGCTGCCGAGGAAGACGTTCCACGTGGAACGGTCCAGGCCGGGGATGACGGAGCCGTCCATCACGCCGATCAGCGGCTCGCCGTCGAAGATGGCGTTGCTGTAGCGGAACTCGGGGCTGTCGGCCTCGACCTGCAGCTGCCAGCCGAACACCGTCGTGTAGAACTCGGTGGCCTTGGCGAAGTCGGTTGTGGTCAGCTGGAACCACACCGGGGCACCCGCCTCTTCGTACGCCTCGAAGCCCTGGTGGCCGGTCGGCTGCCACAGGCCGAAGAACGCGCCCGTCGGGTCGGTCAGCATGGCCATCCAGCCCTTGTCGGGCACCTCCATGGCCGGAATGCAGGTGGTGGCGCCGGCGGCGACCGCGGCGTCGATGGTGGCCTGGATGTCAGCGGTGTGCAGATACACGGTCCAGGCGTCGGGGGCGTTCCACGCCGGGTCGCTCGCCATCATGCCGCCTACGTAGCGGCCGTCGCGCCGGGCGTTGAGGTAGCCGCCGTAACCGGGCCCGGGGTTTTCGTAGTCCCAGCCCAGGACTGTGCGGTAAAACGCCTGGGCGCCGGCCACATCCGAGGTGGCGAGGTCGATCCAGACGGGCGCGCCCAGCGGGGTTGCGGTACGAGTGGCCATGATGTTCTCCCTAGACGAGTGACGGAGTGGTCACCGGTACAGACAACGGCGCGGCCGAAAACTCATCGCGGCTTGGTCGACAGGAAAAAGGTGGCGAGAATCCGAAGATTCTCGCCACCTTTTCTGACGGGTCTACACCGACGCGAACAGCTCCTTGAACTTGTCCAGCGAGCGGTGGATGTCGGACCGCAGCGCGGCCGCCACCACCATGCCGATGGGCCCGAACAGGGCCGGACCGCCGAGGTGGATGTCGAACGCCACGTTCGAACCCGCTTCGGCCGGCGTGATCTTGGCCATCAACTTGACCCGGACCCCACCCTTGCCGACACCGTTGAGAGTCAACGATCCCGGCGGGTTGTAGTGCACGATGGTCCAGTCGACCCGGTTCAGCATGCCCTTGACCTCGACGACGGACGAGATCTGCGTGCCCTTCCCCAAGGTCTCGGGCAACGGGCTGCGCCACATCCGGTGGATGGACAGCCAGTCGTCATACCGGGAGAGGTCCGACGCTGCCTCCCAGGCCTTTTCGGGCGACAGCGGTACTTCGATGGAACTTGCGAGTTTTGCCATGGCTACTGCTGTTCTTGCGTCCCCTCGGCAGGAGCCTCAGCGGCAGGCTGGTCCCCTGCGACGGCCTTCTTCGCCGCTTCCTGGGCGCTGTCGACAACGCCCTTGAACTTGCCTTCGGTCTTCTCGTCGACGATGTCGCCGACCTTCTCGATGGCGGCCTCGACCTTGTCGGCGTTCTGCGCCGCCAGGTCCTTCACCTTGTCCAGAAATCCCATGATTCCCACCCTATCTATTGCCGGATTGTCCGGTGAACGTGCTCATTCTTCATTGGTCGTCGGTTCGCCACAACCGGCGTCGCTCGCCCAGCCAGCGGCCCTGCAGCCACCACAACACCTCGATCGCACCGGCGCCCACCAGCCCGATTCCGACGGCCGCCGAGGTCAGCGCCAGGTTCGACGGATCGAGCATGAACTGTTGCTGCGCCCAGGGAATCGAAAAAATCACCACGTATGCCAACGCCGACGCGGCGACCAGCGCGATGCGCCACCACTGGTACGGCCGTGCCACCACCGCCAGCACCCACACCGCCGACACCAGCAGTGTGATCAGCGCGGCGGTGGATGCCTGGTTCTGCTCGACGGTGTCGGCGTACTTCCCGTGGTAGGCCAGCAGGTACGAGACGAACGTCGCGGCACCCACCACCAGGCCCGACGGCAGCGCGGCCGTCATCACCCGGCGCACGAAACCGTGGTGTGCCCGTTCGTTGTTCGGTGCCAGCGACAGCACGAACGCCGGAATGCCGATGGTGAACCACGCCGCGATGGTGACGTGAATGGGCTGGAACGGATACAGCACCGGCTCGGTGCCGAAGAACCTCGCGGACAGGCCTGCCAGGCCCACGAGCACGGCCAGCAGCACCGAGTAGACCGTCTTGGTGAGGAACAGGTTCGAGACCCGCTCGATGTTGCCGATGACCCGGCGGCCCTCCCCCACCACGTACGGCAGGGTCGCGAACTTGTTGTCCAGCAGGACGATCTGCGCGACGGCCCGCGTCGCCGAGCTGCCCGACCCCATCGCGACGCCGATGTCGGCGTCCTTGAGCGCCAGCACGTCGTTGACGCCGTCGCCGGTCATCGCGACTGTGTGGCCGCGGGACTGCAGGGCATGCACCATGGCGCGCTTCTGGTCCGGCCGGACGCGGCCGAAAGTGGTGTATTCGCTGACGGTTTCGGCCAGCTGCTCGGGATCGTCCGGGAGCCGGCGGGCGTCGAGCGTCTCGCCGCCCAGGCCGAGCGACCCGGCCACCGCACCCACTGACACCGCGTTGTCACCGGAGATCACCTTGACCGAGACATGTTGCTGCGCAAAGTAGTCCAGCGTCTCGCCGGCATCCGGGCGGACGCGCTGCTCAAGGGTCACCAGTGCCGCGGGGGTCACTTCCCCGGGTGCGTCGGGGGCGTCGACGGGGCGGTCCGAGGAGCCGAGCAGCAGCACCCGCAGGCCCTGGGCGCCGATCTGTTCGGCTTGCTCGGCCTCGGGAGAACCGGCCGCGAGCAGGACGTCGGGCGCACCGAGCACCCAGTTGCCGTGCTCGCCGTAGGACACCCCGCTCCACTTGGTCGCCGATTTGAACGGCGCGTTCGCGGTCTGGGTCCAGCCCGGTGGCAGCTTGTAGGCCTCGGCGATGGCGGCCATGCTGGCATTGGGCCGGACGTCGTCGGCCGCCATCTGGGCCAGTACGGACGCGGCGTCATCCGTGGTGAAAGTGCTCAGATCGCTGACCCGCATACCGTTTTCGGTCAGGGTGCCGGTCTTGTCGGCGCACACCACGTCGACGCGGGCCAGCCCCTCGATGGCGGGCAGTTCCTGCACCAGGCATTGCCGCCGGCCCAGCCGGACCACCCCGACCGCGAATGCCAGCGACGTCATCAGCACCAGACCTTCGGGCACCATCGGCACCAGGGCACCGACCGTCCGCAGAACCGACTCTTTCCAGCCCACACCGGTGACGGTGAACAGCTGGGTGTAGATGATGAGCGCACCGGCCGGCCAGAGCAGGTAGGTGATGAACCGCAGAATGGTGTTGATACCGCTGCGCAGCTCGGACTTGACGAGGGTGAATTTGCTTGCCTCGGCGGCCAATTGGGCTGCGTATGCCGCGCGACCCACTTTTGTGGCGCGGTAGGAACCGCTACCGGCGACGACGAAGCTGCCCGACATGACGGTGTCGCCGGCGCCCTTGTCGATGGGGTCGGCCTCACCGGTGAGCAGGGACTCGTCGACCTCGAGGTTGGCGGCTTCCAGCACGACGCCGTCGACCACGATCTGGTCGCCTGGGCCGAGCTCGATGACATCGTCGAGCACGACCTCGCCGGCGGGCCGTTCCTGGGTACCGGACTGTCTGCGCACCAACGGTTTTGCCTGTCCGACGATGGCCAGCCGGTCGAGGGTCTGCTTGGCCCGCAGCTCCTGGATGATGCCGATGGCGCTGTTGGCGACGATCAGCAACCCGAACAGCCCGTTGATCACCGATCCCGTCGCCAGCACGATCAGGAACAGCGTCCCGAGGATCGCGTTGATCCGCGTGAAGACGTTGGCGCGGATGATCTCCGAGACGCTGCGGGCCGCCCGCGTCGGGACGTCGTTGGTGTGGCCGGCGGCGACGCGCTGGGCGACCTCGTCATCCGACAGTCCGCTGAGATCCGTCGTACGTTCCCGATCACCGACAGTCACCCGTCATCCCCCCACCGAGTCGGGATTTGTGCACGAAAATCCGCGGCAGGCGCGGAAAATCGTGCACAAATCGCTATTGAGACGGCCGCCACCACTCATCCAGCCCCGGCAGCCGCGCCGGTTCCAGCCGTTGACCCGGCATGGGCACGGCCACGTCCACCGATTCGTCGCGCGCGGCGGCGATCATCCGCTCGACCGGCTCGGACCACGGGTGTGGCGCCAGCCGGAACGTCGCCCAGTGGATCGGCACCAGCAGGCCGCTGTCGGTCACATCGCGGTGCGCCCGTACCGCGAACTCCGGGTTCATGTGGATGTCCGGCCAGCCCGGGTGGTACGCCCCGATGGGCATGAGGGTCAGGTCGAACGGGCCGTGGTCGGCGCCGATGTCCGCGAAGCTCTTGGTGTAGCCGGTGTCGCCGCCGAAGAAGGCGCGATGCTGCGGGCCGATCAAGGCCCACGACGCCCACAGGGTGGTGTTGCGGGTCAGGAAGCGTCCCGAGAAGTGCCGGGCCGGGGTGCAGACCAGGGTCAGCTCGCCGAGCGCGGCGCTCTGGTTCCAGTCGAGTTCGACGATCCGCTCGGCCGGGATGCCCCACCACCGCAGGTGCGCGCCGATACCCAGCGGCACGAAGAACTTGGCCCGCTGCATACCCGCCAGCTGCGTGACGGTGTCGATGTCGAGGTGGTCGTAGTGATCGTGGCTGATGATCACCGCGTCGACGGCCGGCAGCGCCTCCAGCGGCGCCGGCACCTCGTGGAGCCGCTGCGGTCCGACCCGCCGGGACGGGGAGCATCGTCGGCTCCACACCGGGTCGGCCAGCACGCGGTAGCCGTCGATCTCGATGAGCGCCGAGGAGTGCCCGAACCAGGTGACCGCCAGGTCGCCCGCCGGGAGGCCCGGATCGGGCACCACCAGCGGGATGGGCATGGGCGGGCGCTGCACGGCGCTGCTGGTCAGCAGTTCGCGCACCAGCCCGGCCTGCTGCTCCCGGCTCAGCTCGGTGCCGGACGGCGGCTCGAGGTTGACGAACACCCCGTCGTGATAGTTGGGCGAGTTGGCCGCCACCGCGTTGATGTCCACGGGGCCGGCGCCGAGCGCGGCGGGCGCCCCATTGAGCGCCCGCAACACCCAGCCTCCGGCTGCCAGCGCCGCCGTTCCCCACATCAGCCGCAGTGCCCGTCGCAGCATCAGGCGCCCTGGAACCTCGGCGCCCGCTTCTCGAACCGGGCCACCTGCGCCTCGATCACGTCCGGGCTGGCCCAGGCCTTGTTGAACATGCGGGTGTGTTCGCCGCGGACGGTGTCGTAGGCACCGTCGTCGTTGAGCACGCGCTTGGAGTGTGCCAGCGACAGCGGCGCGTAGCCGGCGATCTCGGCGGCCCAGGCCTGCGCGTCGGCCAGCGAGCCGGTGCGGTTGACCATGCCGGTCTGCAGGGCGGTCTCCAGCTCGAGACGCTCGGCGGCGAGCAGCATGGCGCGGGCGCGGCCGTGGCCGACGAGGGACGTCAGCCGGCGGATGCTCCAGTTGTCCAGCGCCAGGCCGTATTTGGCGATGGGGAACTGGAAGAACACGCCCGGCGCGGCGACCCGCAGGTCGCAGATCATGGCCAGGATGACGCCGGCGCCGATCGCGGGGCCGTTGAGTGCCGCGATGATCGGGATCGGGCTGGCGTCGATCGCCAGGTTCAGGGCCAGCGCCTTGTCCGGCAGTTCCTTGGCCACACCCTCGGCGTCGGACAGGTCGGCGCCGGCGCTGAACACGGTGCCCTGCCCGGTCAGCACGATCGCGCGGGTGTCCGACGGCGAGGCCTTCTCGATTTCTTCACGTACGCCGTCGACGAGCGCGGCGTTGAGCGCGTTGCGCCGCTCGGGGCGCTGCATTTCCAGGGTCAGGACATTGCCGTCCCGGGTCACTCCGATCATTGGGCCAGCCTAGGCGGTGCGCCGATCGAGCGCCGAGCCGCGTTGCGGAGTAGCGCCGGTGTTCAGGTGCGACGATTGGCGCGTGCCGCCCAGTCCACCCGAGCAACCCCGGGCGAATCAGTTCGCCCATCTGTTGACGCTGGTCGCGGCCAACGCGATCCCCGCGGTCGGCTGGTTCACGCAGGAGTGGTCCGCGGCGACGACGTTGATCGTCTACTGGTTCGAGACCGTCGCCGGATTGCTGTTCATCTACGCCCGCGGCGTCCTGCAGCAGCGGTGGAACCCGCGCCGCGGGCATTTCCGGTACGAAGCGCCGCAGTCGAAGGGGCCCCAAGGCAAGCCCGGTTCCTTCATCAAGGGGTTCTTCTTCATCAACGCGGTGTTCTGCGCGGCGCACGGCGTCTTCATCGCGGTGATCCTGCTGATCCTGACGCACAATGGCAACGCCGAGCTCGTCGGTCTCAACTGGCGCAGTGCGGGCATCGGCTGCCTCCAGATGCTCGTCATCGTCGCCGTCGACTTCCTCGTCGACGTGCCGTACCTGCGCCGCTGGTCATTCGGCGTGCTCGAGCAGACCGCCAACCGCAGCTTCGGGCGGGTCGGGGTGGTGCATCTCGCGCTGATCTTCGGCATCTTCGCCGCCGCGGTGACCAACTCACCCGCCCGGATGTTCGGAGTGTTCGTCGTGCTCAAGACGCTGTACTCCCTCGCCTCGGCGCTGCCGATGTACGAGCCGGCCACCCCGCCGAAGTGGCT
Source organism: Mycobacterium sp. SMC-16 (assembly GCF_046250085.1). NCBI lineage: Bacteria > Bacillati > Actinomycetota > Actinomycetes > Mycobacteriales > Mycobacteriaceae > Mycobacterium > Mycobacterium sp. SMC-16. Next base: position 746,097 of record NZ_CP176427.1, on the reverse strand, counting down.
GAGCCGGGCGATGAACCGCATTCGCCGCGAGCCGGAGGGGCAGCGGTTCGAAGACATGTGGGTGAAGGATCAGGCCGCCGAGGTCAGACGCCGGACGCGAAACGACGAAGTGTGGACCGGGGCGGGGCGGTAGCCGATTAGCCTGTCCGGGTGAGTCGGACCGGAGCCCGTCAGTTCTTCGACGCCATCCTCGACGACGGATCGTTCCGCAGCTGGGACGGCCCGCCACTGGAGGTGGCCGTCAGCGACGATTACCGCGCCGAGCTGGCCGACGCGACGTTGCGCACCGGGCTGGACGAGTCGGTCCTGACCGGTGAGGGCACCGTCTCCGGTCGGCGCGTGGCCGTGCTGGCCTGCGAGTTCGACTTCCTGGCCGGCTCGATCGGGGTGGCCGCCGCCGAGCGGATCACCGCTTCCGTGCAGCGCGCGACGGCCCTCGGCTTGCCGCTGATCGCGTCGCCATCCTCGGGCGGGACGCGCATGCAGGAGGGCACCGTCGCGTTCCTGCAGATGGTGAAGATCGCCGCGGCCGTCGAGCTGCACAAGAAGGCGCACCTGCCGTACCTGGTGTATCTGCGGCATCCGACAACCGGCGGGGTGTTTGCGTCGTGGGGATCGCTCGGGCACCTCACCGCGGCCGAACCGGGCGCGCTGATCGGGTTCCTCGGGCCGCGTGTCTACGAGCACCTGTACGGCGAGCCGTTCCCTGACGGCGTGCAGACCGCCGAGCACCTGTTCGCCCATGGCGTGATCGACAGCGTCGTCCCGCTCGACAAGCTGCGCGGCGTCGTGAATCGGGTTTTGACGGTGGTCGCGGACCCGCCCGACCCAGGGATTTGTGCACGAAAATCCGCGGTGGGCGCGGAAAATCGTGCACAAATCGCTGAGGTGCCGGCGTGGGAGTCGGTGGAGGCGTCGCGGCGCGCGGACCGGCCGGGCGTGGACTACCTGCTGGCGCACGGGGCGACCGACCGGGTGCTGCTGTCCGGGACCGGGCGCGGCGAATCGGGGACGACGCTGCTGGCGCTGGCCCGGTTCGGCGGGCAGCCCGCGGTGGTGGTCGGTCAGCGGCGGGTGATCGGTGGTCTCGTCGGGCCGCGCGCGCTGCGGGAGGCCCGCCGCGGCATGGCACTTGCGGCCGGCTTGCAGCTGCCGCTGGTGCTGGTGATCGACACCGCCGGGCCCGCGCTGTCTCGGCAGGCCGAGGAGGACGGGCTGGCCGGCGAGATCGCGTTGTGCCTCGCCGAACTCGTCACGCTCGATACGCCGACGGTGTCGGTGCTGCTGGGTCAGGGCAGCGGTGGGCCGGCCCTGGCGATGGTCCCGGCCGACCGGGTGCTCGCCGCGCAGAATGGCTGGCTGGCTCCGCTGCCGCCGGAAGGCGCGAGCGCCATCGTCTACCGCGACGTCGACCATGCCCCGGAACTTGCTGCCGCGCAAGGTGTTCGGTCCGCGGATCTGTTGACGGCCGGCATCGTCGACGTGATCGTGCCCGAGGAAACCGACGCCGCCGACGACCCGGCCGGGTTCACCGCGCGGATGTCTGCCGCCATCGCTGCCGAGCTGCACGCGCTGCACACCGTGCCCGCGGCACAGCGGCTCGGGGTGCGGCTGCAGCGCTACCGGCGGATCGGCGTCCCCGACAGCTGATCAGGCCTCGTCGAGATAGCGCTGCAGCGTCGGCGCGAGCCAGTGGACGAGGTCGCCGTCGCTCATCGCGACGATGGGCGGCAGCTTGAGCACGAACCGGCACATCGCCATCCCGAGCACCTGAGTGGCGATCAGCCCGGCGCAGCGTGCGGGATCGGTGGGTTCGAGCCGCGCGATGGCGGGCCGCAGCTGGTCGGCGAAGATGCTCTGCATGCGCTGCGCCGCATCGGCATTCGTGGTCGACGAGCGCAGCAGTACGATCAGCCCCTCGTCCTGCGTCCAGCGGTCGAGGAAATGCGTGACCAGCGCAGCGCCGAGTTCGGCCTTCGGGACGCCTGACAGGTCGGGGAAGCGCAGGTCGAATTCGGCTGCCGCGGCGAACAATTGGTCCTTGTTGCCGAAGTACCGCATCACCATCGACGGGTCGATGTGCGCGTCCGCGGCGATGGCCCTGATGGTGGCCGCCTGGTAGCCGGTCGTCGCGAACCGCTCCCGGGCGGCGGCGAGGATCACGGCCTTGGTCTCTTCTGACGATCTACGCATGCCAACAACTGTATGCCAACACTTGTTGACTTCAGCGCCGAAAGGCGCAACCATTGTTATGCCAACAACTGTTGGCATACGCGGAAGGAGACGCAGATGACCGACACCGATGTCCTGATCGTCGGAGCAGGCCCCACCGGATTGGCCCTCGCCGCCGCGCTACAGGCCCGCGGCGTCGACGCCCTGGTGGTCGACCGCCTGGCCGCGGGCGCCAACACCTCACGCGCGGCGGTGGTGAACGCCCGCACGCTGGAGGTGCTGGAAGAACTGGGCGTGTCCGAACGCCTGGTGGAACTCGGCATCGAGGCGCCCCGATTCACCATCCGCGATGGCCACAGGACCCTGATCCCGGTCGACTTCAGCACGCTGCCGACCCGCTACCCCTACAGCCTGATGGTGCCGCAGTGCACCACTGAGCAGGTGCTGCTCGACCGCCTGGCCGAGCTCGGCGGCAAGGTCATCCGGCCGAAGACCCTGACCGGCGTCACGCAGGACGACCACGGCGTCACGGCCCAGTTCGAGGATGGTGAGGTCATTCGGGCGCGGTACCTTGTCGGCGCCGACGGCATGCACAGCGTCGTGCGGGAGCAGGCCGGCATCGGGTTCAGCGGCGGGCAGTACGGGCAGTCGTTCGCGCTCGCCGATGTCCGCCTCAGTGGCGACGTCACCGATGACGAGGTGATCCTGTTCTGGGCGGCCACCGGGCTGACGGTCGTCGCGCCCCTACCCGGCGGCACCTACCGGATCGTGGCACCCGTCGACTCGGCGCCCGAGGAGCCGTCCGCCGCCTTCGTCCAGAATCTGCTCGACACACGCGCCTTCGGGCCCGGCCGGGTGACGGTGACCGGCGTCGAGTGGGGCTCCCGGTTCCGGGTTCACCACCGGGTCGCCGACAGCTATCGCGCCGGACGGGTACTACTCGCCGGCGACGCCGCCCATGTCCACAGCCCCGCCGGCGGACAGGGCATGAACCTGGGCATCCAAGACGCCCTCGCGTTGAGTCAGGCGCTGGCAACGGCTTTGACGACGGGACGCGACGGCGTGCTCGACGAATACAGCGCGACCCGACGTCCCCTGGCACAGCAAGTGGTGGCCCTGACGGACCGGCTGACCCGGCTGGCCACCTTGCCCGCGCCGGTCCGCCCGCTCCGGAACCTGTTGATCGGCCTGGCCGGCCGACTCCCTGCCGTGCAGCACCAGCTCGCGTGGCGGTTGTCCGGGCTGTCCAACCGCTGAGCGGTCCGGACAACGGAAAAGCCGAGCCCGGTCTTCGGGGGTGACCAGGCCCGGCAGCTCAATTTCCGCTCAGCCGTTGCAGCAGTGCGACTTCTTCGGCGACGGTGGCACATTCAGCGCCGGGTTGCGATCGAAGAAGCTCACGGGCTTGAGCTTGAATCCGGCGTAGTCCACCGGCATCACGGGCCAGTCCTCGGGCCGCGGGAAGTGCGTCAGCCCGAAGGTGTGCCACACCACGATGTCCTCGCCCTCGATGTTGCGGTCCTGCGCGACGTACGACGGCAGTCCGGCGTCACCCGGGTGCTGGTTGACGAACTGCCCGGCCGGATACCGTTCGGCCGGATCGTATTTCGTCACCCACAGGTGCTTGGTCGCGAAGGCGGCGCGCTTGGCGATGGAGCTCGACGGGTCGGCCAGCAGCGTGGGCTGACCTTCCGGGTGCAACGCGTAGCCGACGTTCTGCCCCAGCCGGTTCTGCTTGGTGGGGTTGGTGATGTGCCAGACCCGGGCTTTGAGGTTGTCGGCGGTGCGCATGGCCTCGAGCTCGTGGGTCAGCTTGGTCTTCTGCGGGCGGAACGCGTTGCCCCACGGGTTTTCCGGGCCCATCGGAACACCGACGGCGTCGACTTCCTCGACGGTGTTGGTCAGCCCGTCGACCGCCATGTCCAGCCGCGCGGAGAACATGTGCTGGTGGAACGGCGCGCCCAGGCCCGGTGCCATCTCGGTGGAAAAACCTTCCGGCCCACGGTAGGCCGAGGCGAACACGATGCCGGTGGCCTTGGCCTCCAGCTCGATGGTGCCGTCGAGGTAGAGGTACCAGTAGAAGCCGTAGTCGTAGTTGCCGATGGTCAGGAAGAACGAGATCACCAGACGGCGCGAACGACGGACCTCGGCCATGCCGTTGAACATGTCGGTGTGCTTCCACAGCACGCCGAAGTCCTCCTCGTGCAGGCAGATTGCGTTCTTCATCAGCTTGGGCTCGCCGTTCTCGTCGGCGATGGTGACGTCGAAGTACTTGATCTCGCCGAGGCAGTCACAACCCAGTTCGAGGGCGTTGGTGTACCGGCCGAACAGGTACTCCCCCTGATCGAAGTAGTTCTGCCAGTAGCGCACCGGCGACGGATCGGCATAGGGCACCACCATCTCGGCGATGGACGCGCGGTACACCACCGGCCGCCCGTCGATCGACAGCTGATGCAGGGTCAGGCCCTCGCGGACGTCGAAGCCGAAGCGGAAAGACCAATCGGCCCAGGTGATCTGGTTGCCGTCGACCGTGAAGCTCGCGCCCTCGGGCTGGGTGATCTCGATGGGCTTGAGGTCGGTGCGGGCCGGGACGGCGTGTGGCGCGGCATCCCACTCGCCGCGTTCGGTGGGCAGCGGCAGCTCGATCTCGTCGATCACCTTGACCACCTTGCGGCCCGTCAGGTCGACGTAGGCGACGACGCCGTCGATCGGGTGCGCCCAGGGCAGGTCGGCCGCGTCGTACTGGTAGAACGCCAGCACCCGGACGATGCGCCGGCCGACCTCGTCCTCGTGGCCGAAGACGCCGGCCGACAGCGGAACCGCCCGCACGTCAGCCGGATTCAGCTTGCGTTTGGTCATGGCCTCGATCCATTCGGGGCAGTCGAGCAGGAACGCCTCGATGTCCTCGAACTCCTGATCCAGGATCGGCACGTGGCCGTCGCGGGTGCTGTCGATCGCTACCTCGCTGACGACGCGGCCCTCGGTCACCGACACCACCAGATCGGAGCCCTGGCCGGTGGCCCGGTCGAGCAGCAGCACCCGGGCGCGCCGGTCCATGGCGTCGCCGGGGCGGAAGGCCAGCACCTCGCTCTTGTGCGGCTCCTCCAGTGCGACGAACACGAAGCGGACGCTGTCGCCGAGCAGGCCGTGCGCGTCGACGATGCGGCGTGCCGCGCGGATTTCGTCGGCGCTCAGCGGGGTGAGCGGGTGGTCCGGAACTGTGGTCACCTGAGGTTCAATAGTGGCAGTCATCGTGCGATCTCCTTTGCGATATCAGGGTTTTCGTTGTGTTGAGTTCCGGCGTGCGGCCGCATCAGCGCGACCACGATGCCGCCGGCGAAGGCACCGACCAGCAGGACGCCGATGATCGCGGCCAAGGTTCCGGAGCCGCCGACCAGCAGCGGCAGGTTGATCGCCGTCAGCACCGAAAGGACTGCCAGACCGGCGAATCCGAGGCTCGGTGCGGCGACGGTGTGCCACGGCCGGGTGTCCAGCCGGGTGCGGCGGAAGTAGACGACGACGGCCGCGGACGTCAGCGTCATCAGCACCACGATGCCCACCGAGGCGGCGCCGACGAACCAGGTGAACACCTGCGTCACCGGGTCCAGCCCGGCCAGGACCGACGCCGCGACCAGCACCAGCGCCGAGAGGGTCTGCGCGAACGAGGCGATGTGCGGGGAGTCGTGCCGCGGGTGCGAGCGGCCGCAGCGCTCGGGCAGCGCCCGGCTGTTGCCGAGCGAGAAGATGTAGCGGGCCAGCACATTGTGAAAGGACAGCAGCGCCGCGAAAAGGCTTGTGATCAAGAAGATCTGGACCAGGTCGCCGGCCACCGCACCGACGTAGTGGGTCGCGGTCTCGGTGAGCATTGTCGCGGGGTTCTTCGTCGCCTCGTCGACCGCACCGGCGTCACCCCACGCGCTGACGAGCGCCCAGCTGCTCAGCGCGTAGAAGCCACCGATCAGCAGCAGCGCGGCGTACGTCGCCCGCGGGATGGTCCGCACCGGGTCGCGGGCCTCGTCGCGGAACACCGCCGTCGCCTCGAAACCGATGTAGCCGGCCAGCGCGAAGATCAGGGCGATGCCCGGCGCCCCGGAGAAGAAGTTGCCCGAGTACAGCACCGCCGTCGAAAGCCCTTGTGCGCCGCCATGTCCGATGACGGCGGCGTTGATCACCAGCACGATGCCGACCTCGCACACCAGCAGGACACCGAGCACCTTGCCCGACAGCTCGATGTGCCGGTAACCCAGGAACCCAGTGACCGCCATCATCAACAGCGCGTAGAGATACCACGGCACGGCGGGTCCGCCATGGGCGGTGACGAGCTCGTTGATGGACGCACCGATGTAGCCGTACACCCCGACCTGGACGGCGGTGTACGACAGCAGCGCCAGGAACGCGGCGCCGAGCCCGGCATGCCGGCCGAAGCCGTGGGCGATGTAGGTGTAGAACGCGCCGGCACCCGTGATGTGCCGGGCCATGGCGGTGAAGCCGACCGCGAACAGCAGCAGCACCGCGGTACAGATCACGTACGACCCCGGGTAGGCCGCCCCGTTGCCGGCGGAGATGCCGATCGGGAAGGTGCCGGCGACGACGGTCAGCGGGGCGGCGGCCGCGACGACCATGAACACGATCGCCACCGGACCTAGGCGGCCCGTCAACCGGTTGGGCTGAGCGCCGGTGCTTCGACCGGCATCGAGAACTGCGTCAGTTGTCATGACAGCACCTTCGCTGGAATTGAATGTAAATTGGTTGCGGTGCGGTAAGGCTTGAGTGAGTTCAAATGAGAATTGCCGAATGGGCAAATTCTCATTTGACGCCGAAATTCACAGCGCGATGTTGATGGCTTTCGTCTGGGTGTATTCGGCGATGGCGCCCTCGCCGAGTTCGCGGCCCCAGCCCGATTGTTTGTATCCGCCGAACGGCAGGGCGGTATCGAACGCGTTGTGGCAGTTGACCCACACCGTGCCGGCCTTGATCTGCTGCGCCACCCGGTGCGCGGTCGAGACGTCGCGCGTCCACACGCTGGCGGCCAGCCCGTAGGGCGTGTCGTTGGCGGCTTCGCGCACACCGCGGTCGCGGTTGAACGGCACCGCGACGGCGACCGGGCCGAAGATCTCCTCCTGGTAGACGTTGAAGTCGCGGTGCACGTCGACCAGCAGCGTGGGCTGCACGTAGAAGCCGCTGTCGCCGTGCCGACCGCCACCGGCCAGGGGCCGCGCGCCCTGCGCGATGCCGTCGTCGAGATAGCCGGTGACCTTGGTGAGCTGCTCACGCGAGACCAGCGGGCCGATGTCGTTGGTGGGGTCGAGTCCGGGCCCGATCCGCAGGCGGGCGGCGTGCTCGGCGACGCCCTGGGTGAACTCGTCGAAGATGGCGTCCTCGACCAGCAGTCGGGTGCCGGCCGTGCACGTCTGACCGTGGTTGAACAGGAATCCGCTGGCCACGCCGGGGATCGCGGCCTCGAGATCGGCGTCGGCGAAGACCACCTGCGGGCTCTTGCCACCCAGTTCCAGCGAGACCTTCTTGAGGTTGCCGGAGGCGGCGTTGACGATCTTCTTGCCCACCTCGGTGGACCCGGTGAAGGCGACCTTGTCGACGCCGTCGTGCGCCGACAGTGCCGCGCCGACGTCACCGAAGCCGGTCAGCAGGTTGAACACCCCGGCCGGGACGCCGGCCTCGGCGATGACCTCGGCGAGCAGCACCGCGGTCAGCGGGGTCTGCTCGGCAGGCTTGAGGATGACGGTGTTCCCGCAGGCCAGGGCCGGTGCGACTTTGAACGCGGCCATGACCAGCGGGAAGTTCCATGGGGTGATCTGGGCGCAGACGCCGACGGGCTCACGCAGCGTGAAGGCGTGGAACTTGGCGCCCGGCGCCCAGGGCACCGACACCGGGACGGTGCGGCCCTCGATCTTGGTGGCCCAGCCCGCGTAGTAGTAGAAGATCTCCGCGGCCCAGGTGACGTCGACGGCCTTGGCGACCGCGACGGACTTGCCGTTGTCGATGCTCTCGACTTCGGCGAACTGATCGGCCCGGGCCGTGATGCCCTCGGCGATGCGCCAGATCATGCGCTGCCGCTCGGCGGGCGTCATCGCCGGCCACGGGCCGTCCTCGAACGCCCGGCGCGCTACCCGCACCGCCCGCTCGACGTCTTCGGCGCCGCTGTGCGGGACCGTCGTGATGACCTGCTCGGTAGCCGGGTCGACGGTGTCGAACCGCCGACCGGACACCGATTCGACCCACTGTCCGTCGACGTACATCTGCTGCGGACGGGAAATGAATTCGACGGTCCGCGGGTCCAGATTCGTGCTGAGCGTGGCTGTCATGGGAATCATGTTTACGCCCCGATGTGGTGCGCGTCACCACTAATTCCGAATGGGTATCTCGCGAATTCCGATTCTCATTTGAAATGGCTCCGGAATTCCCATTCGAGCCGGCCGATAATCGCAGTTCGCGTCCACCATGAGATGCGGTCACGGGGTCTTTCGGGACGGTGCGGCGCCCCGATTCTCATTTGAAGATTTTGGATGTTTACCCGACAACGCTGTCGGGACCATCGGCGATCGGCTACCTTCCGACAAATGGGCCCCACCAGAACCATCCGGAGCCGCTCGCCGGTCGCCGGGCTTCAGCGCGCACAGCTGACGTTCACGCAGGTTCTGGGGCAGTCGGTCTCGGCGGTGGCGCCGTCGGCGGTGATGGTCACCCTGCCCGCGCTGGTCCTGCCGGCGGCCGGCCACACCACGATCGCGGTGTTCATCCTGACCGCGCTCATGATGACCGCGGTCGGCTACTGCATCACGCAGTTCTCCACCCGCATGGTCGCGGTGAGCGGGCTGTACAGCTATACCGTCAAAGGCCTCGGCCCGGTTCCCGGTATCGCGGCGGGCTGGTCGCTGGTCGTCGGCTACGCCGCGGCCGCGATGGCGAGCGCGCTCGGCGCGGCCAGCTACCTGGCGACGCTGTTGGGCCGCGTCGGGGTACCGGCAGGCAAACCCGTCATCGCCGGCCTGACCGTATTGGTCGGCGCCGCGGCGCTGATCCTCATGACGCGCGGCATCAGGCTGTCGGCGCGCATCTCGCTGGCCGTCGAACTGTTCGCGATCGTGGTGGCCGGGGTGGTGCTGATGATCGCCTTCGGCGGAGCCGTGACCGGCAGCGCCGCATCATCGAAAACCGTCGCCGATGCGCCACATTCCGCGCTGGGCTTCGCTCTGCTGCTCGCCATCACCTCGTACGTGGGCTTCGAGAGCGCCAGCACTGTGGCCCGCGAGGCGCAACGCCCGTTCGTCACCGTCACCCGGGCCATCCGCTGGACGCCACTGGCGCTGGGAGCGCTGTACACCTTCGCCGCCGTCCTGCAGACCACGGGCACGATCCAGACCCGAACCGGGTCGACGCCGATCGTGCTCTCACTCCCCGACTCGGCCGACACCTTGGCCGGCGCACTGTCCGTGGCAATGGAAGTCGGCATCACCGCGTCCTGGATCGCGTGCGTGATCGGTTCCACCACCGCGTTGTCCCGGACCCTGTTCGCGATGGGCCGCGAGGGGCTACTGCCGGATGCACTGGGCCATGCCCATCCGCGCTATCGCACACCGCACGTCGCACTCAGCGTCGCGATGCCGGTGATCGTCGCGGTGCCGGTCGCCTACCTGTTCGCCGCGGACTCCAGCCGCGACGTCCTCATCGGGCTGCTGGCGGTGTCTGCCCACGGCTACATCGTGGCGTATCTGCTGGTGTGCCTGGCCACTCCGGCATTTCTGCGCCGGATCGGCGAGCTCACCACGGTGCCGCTGATCGTCGGGCTGGCCACGGCCGTCACCATGATCGCCATCATCATCTGGGCTGCACTGTCGGTGGCGTCGCCGGTATGGATCGCCACCGCGGTCTACTCCGCGCTGCTGGCACTGGGGTTGGCGGCATTCCTGGTTCGCCGCCGCCGGGTGCCCGACCTCGCCGAACGGGTCGGGGTGTTCGACGAGACCGTCGCCGGTGACGTTTTCGCCGACTACAACCCGTGGGAGGTGCGCCGGTGAGCCCCGCCGACGGCGCGCTGTCCGGCCGCCAGCCCAAAGCCGTCCAGAGCGCCCTCCAGGTGCTCGAGGCCGTGGCGCTGGCCGGCACGGGTGTCACCGCGAAAGACATCGCCGAGCACCTGTCCATGCCGTCGGCCACCACCTACCGGCTGCTGAATCTCCTTGTCGCCGACGGCTACATCGTGCGGCTGCCGGACCTGTCGGGGTTCGCGCTGGGCCCGCGGATGGGCCTGCTGATCGACGCCGCGGTCTCCCCCACCGTTTGCACCAAGGCCCGCGAGACGCTGGCCGAACTGCGGCTGTCGGTGCGGTTCGGGGTGCACCTGTTCTACTTCACCAACACCTCGGTGCGACTTGCCGACGCCGACAGCGAATATCCGCCGCCCGCAGACGAATCGGTGCTCAACCGCCACCTGCACGCCAGTGCCGTCGGAAAGCTGCTGCTCGCCGAGAAGCGTGATGCCGACACGCTGCTGGCCCTGACCCCGGCGGCGCTCACCGACCGCACCATCACCTCGAAATCCGCTCTGGCCGAACAGCTCGCCGAGATCCGGGAGTGTGGATACGCCGCGCAGACCGGGGAACTGCGGGCCGATTCGGCGTGCGTCGCGGTGCCGGTCCGGTCCGCCACCGCGACCCTGGTGGCCGCGGTGGCGATGTCCGGACGGGCCGAACAGGAACAGCTTCTGCGGAAGCAGGTTCCGGCGTTGCAGGACTGCGCGACCCAGTTGGCGCCGCTGCTGGCGTGATGGCGCTCAGAAGGGAATCGACGCGATCATCGCCCCGGCCCCGGTGACCAGACTCTCCTTCTTCAGCGTCGTGCCGAAGTACTTCGCGTGCGGGTCGATCACCACCCGCTGATCGTCGTGGCGGAGCGCCAGCACCTCCCGAGCCAGCCTCGAGAACGGGAACTTCTCGGGCCCGCCGATGTTGATGACGTGGTTGCGCGGTGGCTCAATCGCGACCTCGGCCAGGTACGCCGCCACTTCGTCGGCCGCGATCGGCTGGATCAAGGCATCCGGCACCCGCACATCGTGCTCGTCACCTTCATCGGTGTCGGCCTCGACCACCATCGAATCGACTATGGCCCTTGCGAACTCGTGGAACTGCGTGGCACGCACGATCGTGTAGGGCAACCCCGACGACGAGATGATCCGCTCTTGCGCGGCCTTGGCCCGCAGGTAGCCGCTGTCGGGCAGTCCGTCGACGCCCACGATCGACAGTGCGACGTAATGGCCCACCCCGGCCGCCCGGGCCGCGGCCACCAGATTGGTGGTCGCCCTGACGAAGAAATCCATCACCTCGTCCTCTTCGAAGGACGGCGAGTTGGTGACGTCAACAAGGGCGTCTGCGCCCGCCAGGGCTTTGGCGAGGCCCACGCCGCTGAGCACATCGACACCGGAGCGCCGGGACGCGGCGACCACGTCCTCGCCCTCCCGGGTCAAGAGGTCGACCAGCAGTTTCCCGATGAGGCCACTGGCCCCCATGACTGTCACCTTCACTGTGCCAACACCTTTCGTCGTCGCCACGCCGACCCGAGAGTCGGACACTCAGCCTACGTCGCCCGGCATGCCGAGGGGCACGAATCTGCCGTCCGGGACGCCTGGACCGGCGGCAGCGTACGTCCCGTATCGCTGGACGACGCAACACAATTGGTGCCACTGCCGGCGTCACGCTTCGCCCGTCGGCGGGGCCTCCGGCGCTGGCGATCAGCTGTCGCCAGGTTCCTCGACCCGGGACACACCGTTTGCGGAATTGACGCCCACGTCGGTACTGTGCGACAGTCGTCGGGAACGAATCCAGGTACGCACAGCAATGCAATGCATCGGACGGTCAGCATGGTAAATCGGCTGCTCACAGTGCATGATTTGGTCGTTCTGCTGCAGTCGGCAAATCAATTCGAGTTGCTGCTCACCGCGGCGGCCGGGACGGCCTCGATCGTCACCGCTGTGCGGAGTTCGGCAGCTGACGTTGCTGGCATCGATCCGGAGCGCCGGCACACGGACCTGTGCACCTGCGGGGACGGCGACCCTTCGAACTGTCCGGCACGTGACTCCCTGTGAGCCGGGGCGCGGCGCCACCGGCACCGCGCCCCACCACAGTCAACCGCTGATGGCTTCGGCGACCTTCACCCCGACCAGCACCACTGCCACCAGCAGATAGCCGCGTAGCGCGACCATCCCGGCTACCCGCAGCGGTGACCAGGCGGGCCGATCGAGCGTCTCCAGCGCAGGCGTGCGGAAGCTGTCGCGCTCCTGGCTCCGCAGTGCCTTGCGGACCTTGCGGTCGTCTGGCTCTTCATCCAGATCCTCCACCTGCTCGGGATCCAGGCCACCCAACTCGGCGGCCACCTGGACAGCGTCCTGCTTCCGCTCCCGCCGCCGAGACCGCAGCGTCACCCCCGCGATGGCGCCGCCACCGAGCACGCCGACGGCAACCCCGGCCCCAAAGCCCCATTCCAGCTGTCCGGCAGTCAGATTCGGGAAGAACGTCGCCGCCGTCAGCGCCAGTGACAACAGCACCAACGCCCAGACGATCACGCCCGCCATGATGTTCTGCCGCATGGTGTTGACCCACGGCCCCAACACCGCCTTGTCGTTGCACAGCAGCACCAGGAACACCGTCGCCGACGGCAGCAGCACCCCGGCCAGCGCCTGCACGCCCTGGGTGAGCAGCCCCAGCACGTGGTCCGGGCTGAACGACACCGCGGCGGCCACCGCCAACAACGCGGCGTAACCCAGGTAGAAGGCGGGCGCCTCACTGACCTTCCAGTGCAACGAGTGCCGCTTACCCATGGTGTCACCCAGCGCGTACGTGGTGGCGAGGCCGACGGCGTTGGCCCCGATGAGCGACGCGTCCAGCAGCAGGATCGCGAACAGTGCACCCGCCGTGTGCGACACATGCCGGCCCAGCTGGGTTGCCACGTCACCGGCGTCGGTGAAGTTGCCGGCCGCGGCACTGCCGCCCAGCCCGAACGCCGCGGCGGCCATGATCGCGACCGCGCCGACCATCACCACGACGATGCCGATCCACAGATCGACCCGCTCGTAACGAATCCACTTGGGGGTCAAGCGCTTGTCGACGATGTTGGACTGCTGGAAGAACAACTGCCACGGCGCCACCGTGGTGCCGACGATGGCAACGATCAGCAGCAACAGCGTCGAGTTCAGGCCACCCGGGAAGGACGGGATCAACCCGTGCGCGGTTTCCGACACCGACGGGTGGACGATGAACGCCAGCGGGAAGATCACGATGTTGATGGCGATCAGCGCGAAAATGAAACGCTCCCAACGGCGGAACGAACCACCGGCCACCACGGCGAACAGCAGGACCGCCGCGAGCGGCACCGAGATGGCCTTGGGCAGCCCGAAGTAGTTCAACGCCATGGACACCCCGACGAATTCGGTGACGATGGTCAGCGCGTTGACGATGAACAGGTCGCCGACGCTGAAGGCACCCCAGAACTTGCCGAATCGCGCGAAGATCAGCCGGGCGTGCCCTACCCCGGCGACGGCGCCGAGCCGGACCACCATCTCCTGGTTGACGTAGAGCACCGGAATCAGCAGCGCCAGTGTCCACATGAGCGCCGTGCCGTAGTTCTGGCCGGCCTGGGCGTAGGTCGCGACGCCGCCGGCGTCGTTGTCTCCGACCATGACGATGAGGCCGGGCCCCATCACCACCAGCAGCATCTTCAGTCGCTGCCGGCGGCTGCGGCCGGTGGTGGTCTCGTCGGTACGGATGGTGCCGAGCGCGCCGACGATGTCGCCGACGTGCGCGGTGTCGAGCACCGCGGTGCTTGGTGAATCACGTTGCCGCACTGACGTATCGCCGGTGGGGCGCGGGGTACGAGCGAACAGGGCCATGTCGAGATTCCTCTCGGGAAAGGCAGCACAGCAGGGGTCCGTCCACCGGAACCGGTGGACGGACCGTGCGGCCGAACGGGTCAGAAGTGGGGGTGCGCCCCGAGAGAAGCCGAGATCACCGCGAGCGGCGTCTGCGACATCTGAAGGTTGTGCCGTTCCTGCGGCGTCAGGTGCGTGCGGGTGTGCACCAGCCGGGCGAGACGACGAACTGGATTAGCGCGGAATACGGTCATGACAGTGCTCCTGTCGGGTCAACCCGCGAGCCTGCCTCGAGCAGCGTCGTTCAGACAGCTGAACCGCTGATACGTCGGCAGGGCAGCAGGGATTTCACAAAATGCTGAATGTGCTTGGAATGAATACGTTCTCGTTCCGGACTGGAACTCGGACTATCGCCGGGTAACATCTGTGCCCCTCACCTCCTTGCCGCCGAGCCTCCGCAGAGGCATCTGCTGTACATGACAACACAAAAGGGAGAAGGCGAGTGCCCGCCAGGCCGTCAAGAACCTGTCACGATTCGGCACCGCTCACACCCCTCTCGTCAGAGCTTCGGCACTGGACGACGTAATCCGCTGGGCGGATAGCCACTTTGGGTAACCCCTTAATCCGGGGAGACCTGTCCTGACCCTGGGCGTCTCTCGACGTCGTGGGATCAGTGGCTTCTGTTCGTTCAGGAGCCTCGCCTAGCGAGGTGCTGACTTTTGGAAGATAGACCCGGCAATTGGGGCCCGTCAAGTTGAATAAGTGCTCCGGCGATCGGGTTACAGCCCCGGATCAGCGCTCCAGGTGCGCTCCGAGCGACGCCGAGATCACCGCAAGGGGCGTATGCGACAGCTCGAGATTGTGGCGTTCCTGCGGGGTCAGATGGGCGCGCCGGCGCACCAACTTGGCTACCCGGCGGACAGCGGCGGTACGAAAAACGGTCATGATGCGCTCCTGTCGACGTCTGCCCCGCCGGCCCGAGAGTGTCAGGGGGCCGGATAGACAGACCTTTACCCACAATGACAGCACGCAAACGTAAACATGACAGGTGATCAAACTGTCAAAACCGTGTTAAGAATTTCGCCTGATGGACAGCCGCTCACCAGGGGATTCTCGCTCCCATCGCCGACATTGGGGTCATCGCGAGCACGGATTACGCGGAAATCGCGTCGACTCTGTAGCCCGGCCGCGGCGCAGGAGTGCGCTCACTCCAGCCCGAAGATCCGGATGCTCTCGGCTCGCATGTCGACCTTGCGGACCTTGCCGGTGATGGTCATCGGGAACTCGTCGACGATGTGCACGTAGCGCGGGATCTTGAAGTGCGCCAGCCGATCCGCGGTGAATTCCCGGATAGCGGCGGCGTCCAGCGGTGCCGCACCCGGCCGCATCCGCAACCAGGCGCAGATCTCTTCGCCGTAGCGGGCGTCGGGCACGCCGATCACCTGGGCGTCTTCGATGTCCGGGTGGGTGTAGAGGAACTCCTCGATCTCGCGCGGGTACACGTTCTCCCCACCGCGGATCACCATGTCCTTGATGCGGCCGACGATGGCGCAGTAACCGTCCGACCGCATCACCGCGAGATCGCCGGTATGCATCCAGCCCTCGGAATCGATGGCCTCCCGGGTCTTTTCGTCGTTGTCCCAGTAACCCAACATCACCGAGTAACCACGAGTACAGAACTCCCCCGGCTCGCCGCGCTCCACCGTCTCGCCGGTCTCCGGGTTGATGACCTTGACCTCCAGGTGCGGATGCGCCCGCCCGATCGTCGCGGTGCGGCGGTCCAGATCGTCATCGATCAGCGTCTGGCAGGACACCGGCGACGTCTCCGTCATGCCGTACGCGATGGCCACCTCGGCCATGTGCATGTCGGAGACGCAGTGCTTCATCACCTCGACGGGGCATACCGAGCCGGCCATGATGCCGGTGCGCAGGCTCGACAGATCCCGCCCGGCGAACGACGGGTGGTGCTGCATCGCGATGAACATCGTCGGCACCCCGTAGACGCCGGCGCACTGCTCGGCTTCGATGGCGTCGAGCGTCGCCGCCGGGTCGAAGCCGGGGGCCGGAATCACCACGGCCGCACCATGAGCCATGCAGCCGAGCACCCCCATGACCATGCCGAAGCAGTGGTAGAACGGCACCGGAACACACAACCGCTCGCCCGCTCGGAGGTTGATGCCTTCCGTCGTGAAGTAGCCGTTGTTCAGGATGTTGCGGTGCGACAGCGTCGCACCTTTCGGGAATCCGGTTGTGCCCGAGGTGTATTGGATGTTGATCGGGTCGGTGTTGGCCAGCGTGGCCTGCCGGGTCGCCAGGGCATCGGCACCGACGGCCGCACTGTCCGCTCGCAACCGGTCCCAGTCCGCGCCGTCCAGGAAGACGACGTCACTCAGGCTGGGAACCTGCGGACGCACCTCGGCGATCATCGCCGCATAGTCGGATGTCTTGAACGACGTCGCCGAGACCAGCACGCGCATCCCGGATTGGTTGAGCGCGTAGACAAGTTCGTGCACCCGGTACGCCGGATTCACGTTGACCAGGATGGCGCCGATCTTGGCCGTCGCGAGCTGCGTCACGATCCACTGCGCGCAGTTCGGCGACCAGACGCCGACGCGGTCACCCTTCTCGATGCCGCGGGCCATCAGGCCGCGCGCGATCAGGTCGACCTCGGTGTTCAACTCGGCGTACGTGTACCGCAGTCCCTGCCCGCGGTCGACCAACGCGAGAGTGTCCGGATGGGCCGCGACGGTGCGCTCGAAGTTGGCCCCGATGGTCTCTTCCAGGATCGGGGTGTCGGTGGGCCCCGCGTCGTAGCTCAGCATCAGTTCACCAGGTCCTCATAGCGGTATTCCGATGCGATCGGGGTGCCGGCCGCATGCGCTTGATCTTCGCGCTTGCGCAGGTCAACGCGCCGGATCTTGCCGGAAATCGTCTTGGGGAGGTCACCGAACTCCACCCGGCGCACCTTGAGGTACGGCGCCAGGTGGTCACGGGCGAATTCCATGATGGACCGCGCCGTGTCCGCGTCGGCGTCCCAGCCCGTGGCCAGACAGACGTACGCCTTCGGCACGGCGAGCCGGGTGTCGTCGGGCTGCGGCACCACCGCGGCTTCCACCACCGCGGGATGCTCGATGAGCACGCTCTCCAGCTCGAACGGCGACACCTTGTAATCCGACGACTTGAACACGTCATCGGTGCGGCCGATGTACGTGATGTAGCCGTCGCTGTCACGGGAGGCCACGTCGCCGGTGTGGTAGTAACCACCCGCCATGATGGCCGCATTGCGTTGCGGGTCAGCAAGATAACCAGTCATCAGGTTGAGCGGCTCGGACCTGAGGTCCAGGCAGATCTCGCCCTCGTCGGTGAGCTCACCGGTCACCGGGTCGACCAGCACCACCGGCACGCCCGGCATGGGCCGGCCCATCGAGCCGGCCTTGACGGGCTGCCCCGGGGCGTTGCCGACCAGCAGGGTGGTCTCGGTCTGGCCGAAGCCGTCGCGGATGGTCAGCCCCCAGGCGTCCTGCACCTTGGCGATGACATCGGGGTTCAGGGGTTCGCCGGCGCCCAGAATCTCGCGCAGCCCTTCGGGTTTGGCGCCGAGGTCGGCCTGGATCAGCATCCGCCACACGGTCGGTGGCGCGCAGAACGTGTTGACGCCGGCGCGACGCAATTGGCCCAGCAGCGCAGCGGCGTCGAAGCGGCTGTAGTTGTAGACGAAGATCGTCGCCTCGGCGATCCACGGCGCGAACACACAACTCCAGGCGTGCTTGGCCCAGCCCGGCGAGCTGATCGCCAGATGGACGTCGCCGGGCGTCACCCCGATCCAGGCCATCGTGGACAGATGGCCGACGGGGTACGAAATCTGCGAGTGCTCAACGAGTTTGGGCTTGCTGGTGGTGCCCGAGGTGAAGTAGACCAGCAGCGGGTCGTCTACCTCGGTGACCGCGGCGAACGGTCCCGCCGAAACCACGTCGTACGCGTCGGCGTAGCGGTGCCAGCCCGGTACCGGATGCCCGACGACGATCCCGACGTACTGCCCGTCCACGGACGCGAACTTGTCCGCATCGGCCGCATTGGTCACCACGAAGCCCGCCCCGCCACGGGTGATCCGGTCGGCCAGGTCGGCCGGGCCCAGTGCCCCGGTCGTCGGCATCACCACTGCGCCGAGCTTGGCCACCGCCAGCATCGACTCCCACAGCTCGACCTGGTTGCCCAGCATGACGATGACGCGGTCGCCCTTTCCCACGCCCAGCGACTGCAGCCACGTCGCGACCTGGTCGGACCGGTCGGCCATCTCGGCGAAGGTGTAGCGCTGCTCGTCACCGCCTTCTTGGGTGATCCAGAGCGCCGTCTGCCCGGCCCGTTCGGGGCTGCGGGCGATGACGTCGAACCAGTCGGTGGCCCAGTTGAAGGCCCCGGTCAGCCGCGGCCAGCTGAACGAATCGACGGCCTGCGCGTAGTCACCGATCGATGCCACGAGGCGGTCCCGCGCCGCTCGGTACTGCTCGGTGTTGGTGGTGATCCCAGCGTCTGTCGCCATGAACGTAGGATCTACGTCACACCCCTCCGCCCGCTACCCCCGAAAGAGGGTACTGACCGTGACCACCGGCCCATCCGTGCTGCGCCCGCGCGACACCGACGCGGTGCGCGCTGAGCTGCGCCGTCTGGGCTCCGAGGGTGCGGTACCCGTGATGTTCGGCGGCGAGGTGCACGACGACGCGCTGCTGATCACCGAGTTCTACGGCACCCGCGGCGGTGGCCTCCGGGGGCTGACGGTGCGCTCGATGTGCGGGCTCGGCGGCGCCAGCATGGTCTCGGGTCAGCCGCTCGCGGTGGCCGACTACCGGCACGCGCCGTCCATCACGCACGACTACGACATGCCTGTGCTCTCTGAAGGCATCCGGTCGGTGCTGGCGGTGCCCGTCGTGGTCGACGGCCGCGCCCGGGCCGTGTTGTACGGCGCCTACCGGTCCAGCGCACCGTTCGGCGGCCGGGCCGTGGACCTGATGCTGGCCTCGGCGCAACGGCTGTCGGACGAGCTGACGATCCGCGACGAGGTGGACCGCCGGCTGCGGCTGCAACAGGCCCCCGCCGCCGACACCGCGGTGAACGCCGAACACATCCGCCAGGTGCACGCCGAGCTGCGCCGGCTGGCGGCCGGGGGCTCGCCCGTCGCGCCCGGCGATCTGGGCGGCCTCGCCGACCGGCTGGCAGAGGCCCTGGCCGGCGGTCCCGCGCCGGCCGGTCCGCTGAGCCCGCGCGAAGTCGACGTCCTCGCGCAGATCGCGCTGGGGTGCACCAATACCGAAGCCGCCCAGCGGCTTTCGCTGAAACCCGAGACCGTCAAGAGCTATCTGCGCAGTGCCGCAATGAAACTCGGCACCCACAGCCGGCACGAGGCCGTGTCGAAGGCACGGCAGCTGCGGATTATCCCCTGACCCGTCAGGCCAGCGAGTCGACCCAGGCGCGGTGCAGCGCCGCATACCGACCGTTCTGCGCGACCAGATCGTCGGGCGCGCCGTCCTCGACGATGCGCCCGCCGTCGAGCACCAGGACCCGGTCCGCGGACTGCACCGTGGAGAGTCGGTGCGCGATCACGAGCGCGGTCCGCCCGGCCAGCACGGTGGCCAGCGCGCGCTGCACCAGCCGCTCGGTCGGGATGTCCAGCGACGACGTCGCCTCGTCCAGGATCAGCACCTTGGGATCGGCCAGGAACGCCCGGGCGAACGCGACCAACTGGCGTTGCCCCGCCGACAACCGTCCGCCCCGGTTCGCGACATCGGTGTCGTAGCCCTCCGGCAGATTGTCGATGAACCGGTCCGCGCCAACGGCTTCCGCGGCCGCGCGGATCTCGGCGTCGGTGGCGTCGGGCCGCCCGAACCGGATGTTGTCGGCGACGGTGCCGGCGAACATGAAGTTCTCCTGCGTCACCATCACGACGTGCTGGCGCAACTCGCTTTGGGCGATGGACCGCAGGTCGATGCCGTCGAGGGTGACCGTGCCGGTGACCGGGTCGTAGAAGCGCGCGATGAGCTTGGCGATGGTCGTCTTGCCCGCGCCGGTGGCACCGACGAGGGCGACGGTCTGCCCCGCGGGCACCGTCAGATTCAGTTCGGGCAGCACCGGACGATCCGGGGTGTAGCCGAAGCTGACGCCCCGAAAAGCGATGTCCCCCTTGACCGTCGTCAGCGCGGCAGGGTCGGCGGGGTCCATGATCGCCGGCCGCTGCCCGAGCACGCCGGCCAGCTTCTCCAACGCCGACGCGGCGGACTGGAAGCTGTTGAAGAACTGCGAAATCTCCTGCATCGGTTCGAAGAACATGCGCAGGTACAGCAGGAAGGCCGTCAGCGTGCCGATCGTCATCTGCCCGTGCAGCACCAGGTTTCCGCCGTACAGCAGCACCAGGGCGGTGGTGACGTTGCCGACGAGTTTGACGCCGGGCATGAACACGGCGAGCAGCGTCATGGTGCGTTCGTTGATGACGCGGTAGTCGTCGACGACGTCGTCGAAGATCTCCTGGTTGCGCGGCTCGCGCCGGTAGGCCTGAACGGCCTTGATACCCGTCATGGTCTCGACGAACTGCACGATCACCAGGGCCGCGCGTTCGCGGACGGTGCGGTACGTCCTGGACGACTCGCGGCGGAACCAGGCGACCAGCAGCACCAGGAGCGGGAAGGCGGCCAGGCACATCAGGCCCAGCCGCACGTCGAGTGTGACGAGCAGGACCGCGGTGCCGCCGAGGGTGAGCACCGCGGTGATGAGGCTGTCGAAACCCGTCGACAGCATGGTCTGGATGGCTTCGATGTCGTTGGTGGACCGGCTCACCACGCGACCCGAGGTGTAGCGGTCGTGGAAGGCGACGTCGAGCCGCTGGAACTGTCGATAAACCCGGCGGCGCAGTTCGAGCAGCACCTTCTGCCCGATCCGGCCCGAGCGGTTCAGGAAGAACAACCGGAAGGTGGCCTGTAGCACCACGACGCCGCACAGGGCGGCGACGATCTGCAACAGTTCACGGGCGGGCCCGCCCTGCACGATCGGCGGGATGCCGTGGTCGATGCCGCGCTGGACGAGCAGCGGAACGGACAGCCGCGCACCGTTTTCCACCACCACGACCAGGCCCAGCAGCAGGACCGCGAGCCGGTACGGCTTCAACAATGAACCCAGCAGCGCCCGCGCTTCACGGCGACGCGAGACGCTCTCGTCGATGGGCAGGTCCTCGGCCTTGTCGACCGTCTGGCCGCGCCAGCTCTCGGTGCTCATCGGCGGCGCACCTCTTCGGACTCATCGGTCTGCTCGAGATACAGCTGCTCGAGCCGCTCGCGTTCGGCGTCCTGCTCCCAATCGCAGCTGCGCTCGCAGCCGTCGTCGAGCTCGTCGTCGGCCGACAACAGATAGCGGTATTCGGGTGCCTCCGCCAGCAACTCGGCGTGCGTGCCGATGCGGGTGATCGTGCCGTCCTGGAGCAGTGCCACCCGATCGGCCAGCAGGACAGTCGACGCCCGGTGCGCCACCACGATGCCCGTCACCGACGTCAGCACCCGCCGGAGCGCGACGGTGACCTCCGCTTCGGTGTGCATGTCCAGGGCCGACAGGGTGTCATCGAGCACCAGCAGCGACGGCGCGGCGAGGATCGCGCGGGCCAGCGAAAGGCGTTGCCGCTGACCGCCGGACAGGCTCATCCCCTGCTCGCCGATGCGGGTGTCCAGCCCGAACGGCAAGTCGTAGACGAACTGGGCGGCGGCGATGTCGACGGCTGCGCGAATCTCGTCGTCGGTGGCGGGATTGTCGGCGCCACGACCGAGGGCGAGGTTCTCGGCGACGGACATCGAGAACAGCGTCGGGTCTTCGAACGCGGTGGCCACGGCGGTCCGCAGGGCGGGTAGCGACAGCTCGCGGATGTCCCGGCCGTCGAGCAGGATCGCGCCCTCGGTGACGTCGTACAGCCGTGAGAACAACGCGGCCAGAACCGATTTCCCGGAACCGGTGGCACCGACCAGAGCCAGCGTCTGCCCGGATTCGACCGTCACCGACACGTGGCGCAACGCCCAGTCGTCGGGTGCGGCGTCGGGGAACCGGAAGCCGACGTCACGCAATTCGAGGTGTCCGCCGCGCGGCACTGTGGTGACCGGGCCGTCGGTGACATCCACTGGCGCGTCGAAGATCTCGGCGACGCGGTCGGCCGCGGTCATCGACTCCTGCATCATCGACAGCAGGAAGCCCAGCGACGCGATGGGCCACACCAGCGACAGCATCATGGTGATGAACGCGACGAGCGTGCCCATGGTGACCAGGTCGTGGCCGACCGCGTACGCGCCGAATCCGAGCACCAGGATGAGCGTGAGATTCGGGATGACCTCGAGCAGCGTCCAGAACCGGGCCGATACCGCCACCTTGCCGACCTCGGCGTCGTAGAGGTCCGTCGCCCGCTCGTCGAACCGCTGATAGACGTAGTCCTCCCGGCCGAACGACTTGATCACCCGCAGGCCCAGCGCCGACTCCTCGACATGCGTTGCGACATGGCCGGATTGGTCCTGCGCTAGCCGCGACAGCCGGCTGAACTGCCGCTCGAATCTGAAGACCGTCACCGACACCGGCACCACAGAGGCCAGGACCACCACACCCAGCGGCCAGTACATGGCGAGCAGGATGGCCGTGACCACGACGATCTGAATCGAGTTGAGCACCAGGAACAGCAGGCCGAACCCGAGAAATTGGCGAATGGTGCCAAGGTCGTTCATCACCCGGGACAGCAATTGCCCGGACTGCCACTGCCGGTGGAACGACATGGGCAGGATCTGCAGGCGCGCGTAGAGCTCTTTGCGGATGTCGGCCTCGACGCCCATGGTCGCCCGCGCCCCGAGCCAGCGCCGGATGAACCACAGCACCGCCTCGAGGAGGCCCAATGCGAGCGCCGCCGAACCGAGAACCCACAGGCCGTGCTGATCCTGATGCCGCACCGGACCGTCGATCACGGCCTTGGTCATCAGCGGAATCGCGACCGTCACGCCCAGACCGGCGAACGCGGTGAGCAGCATGGCGCCCCAGCGACCGCGGTAGGGGCCGAGGTACGGCAGCAGGCGCAGCAGGTCCGTCGACGCACGCCGACGCTGCGGCACCGGAGCGATCGCCGGGGCCGAGTGCAGGGGCTGGGCTACATCAGACACAACAACTTCAATGCTCGCACGTGCCACCGACAATCACCCGGCGCGTCGGCGCGACCAGGTCAGATGAAGCCCAGGTACCCGACGAGGCCCGCCGCGGCGACCACGATCAGCGGGTTGAGCTTGGTGAGCATGAAGATCACCGTGCAGACCGCCGTGACGGTGTAGGCCCGCCAGTCGTGGTCGGCGGCGCGGCTCATGACCAGCGAGGCCGCCAGGATCAGGCCCACCGTCAGCGGGGCGAAACCCTTTTCGACGGCGCGGCGGAGTTTGGAGCGTTCGGCCTTCTGCCAGATCAGCGTGATGACGTAGACGAAGCCCGCGGCCGGCACCACCATCGCGACCATCGAGACGACGCCGCCGATGATCGCGCCGGGAATGCCGCCCTCTTTCAGCCCGGCGCCGTAGCCGACCATCGACACGATGAGGATGCTCGGCCCCGGCGCGGTCTGCGAGATCGAGAACAGGTCGGCGAACTGGTTGTCGGTGAGCCAGTGCCTGCCGTTGACGGCATTGATGTGCATCTCCGGCAGCACCACGTTGCCGCCGCCGATGGACAGCAGCGACAGCATGCCGAACAGCCCGATGAGTTGGATGTACGTCGAGAGCGCCGCTGTGCTCATGCGCGATCCGCCTCCGGCTTCTCGCTGACGCTCATGTCGACGCCGCGGTGCGCTCCCGCGGCCACGCCCAGATCAGACTGAGCGGGGCCAGGATCGCGAGCGTCCCCAGCAGTGGGAACCGCAGCACGCCGTTCAGCACGAAGGCGCCGGCGAACAGCAGCACCGGCACGACGCCCGTCAGGCACTTCTGGCCCGTCTTGAGCACCATCGTCAGCGTCAGGGCCACCGCGGCCGCCGACGCGCCGTGCAACACACCCTTGACCGCGGGCACTTCCTTGAACCGGAAGTAGGCGAACGACAGTGCCAGCACGATGACCAGAGGCATGGCGCACAAGCCGAATACCGCGGCGGCGGCACCGGGAAAGCCACGCATCTTGGTGCCGGCGAACACCGCCATGTTCACCTGGTTGGCGCCGGGCAGGATGCGGCACATCGTTGTGGCCGAGAGGAACTCGGCGTCCCCGAGCCAGCCCTTCTCGACGACCAGCACCTCGCGCGACCAGGCCGACAGCCCGCCGCCGAACGACGCCAGCGCGATGTGGTTGAACGTCAGGACCAACTCGAACAACGAAACCCGTTGGGCCGTCGAGTCGATCTGCTCACTCATGGACGAGCTCGGGGTCATGCGGGAAGTCGTCTTCGTGATGCTGCGACGAATCCAGCGGATCCGGCGGCTCGTAGTGGTGCGAGGTCTCCCAGTCGGCGTCGAACACCTGCGACAGCTGCGCGACGGCGTCCGGGTCCTTGACCATCACGCCCAGTTCGCGGCGCAGGTCGAAGGCGCTGCGGTCGATGTTCATCGAGCCCACGAGGGCCTCATGGTCATCGACGATGACCAGCTTGGCGTGCACCCGCAGGTTCTTCTGCTTGCGCACCTTCGCGCCGAACCGGCGCAGGGTCCGCAGCGAGGCGAACGTGTCGAGGATGTCCCAGTCGCTGATGCCGTGCTTGCCACCGCACAGCACATGGACGTTCACGCCCCGGCCCACCGCCGCCGCGATGTGGTCGAGGATGACGGCGTCGACGTACTTCGGGTGCTGGATGCGCAGCCGGTGTTCGGCAGTGTCGATGAATTTCGCCATGTGGTAGCGGGAATTCGAATTGCTCCACAGCAGCCCGTGATACTGCGACGGCTCCCAGTCGGTGTGGGACCAGTCGGCGTCGAACACCTCGACGATCTGCGCGACGTGGTCCGGCTCGGTGGTGATGAAGCCGTAGTCCCGGGTCAGGGTGAAGTACTTCTCGCACAGGTTGAACGTCGCCACGAGCGCCGCCGTCTCGTCGACCACGATCGACTTCTCATGCGTCACATAGAACGTCGGATTGGACCACTGGACGTTCACGCCGGCATCCGAGAACTGTTCGAACGTCTCGTCATTGGCGCGGTCCCCGCCCGAGCGGGCCGGGTTCAGCATCACCCGCACCGCGACGCCCGCCCGATGCCGGTCGATCACCGCCGCCACGAGGGACGGCTCGGTGAACGTGAATTGCTTGATGAGCAACGACTTCTGCGCCGATGCGAGGAAATCCCGCACCGGCTGCACGCCATCATCGGGTTGGACGATGACTCGCGGCGACACAGGCCCCATAAGCGCCGGATGCTAGCACCGAATAGTGGCTGCCAGACGTGCCTCCGTCAATAACAGTGGGCCATCGGGCAAGATGAGGCACATGGATAGCGGAAGCGCCTCCCCCCGCCTGCTCGTAGTCGACGACGACCCGGACGTGCTGGCCTCACTGGAGCGTGGCCTGCGGCTGTCCGGCTTCGAGGTCTCGACCGCGGTCGACGGCGCCGAAGCCCTGCGCAGTGCCACCGAATTCCGGCCGGACGCCATCATTCTGGACATCAACATGCCGGTGCTCGACGGCGTCAGCGTCGTCACCGCGCTACGCGCCATGGACAACGACGTGCCGGTGTGTGTGCTCTCGGCCCGCAGCTCGGTCGACGACCGGGTGGCGGGCCTGGAAGCCGGCGCCGACGACTACCTGGTCAAGCCATTCGTGCTGGCCGAGCTGGTGGCGCGCGTCAAGGCGCTGTTGCGCCGCCGCGGCGCGACGGCGACGTTCTCGTCGGAGACCATCTCCGTCGGGCCGCTCGAAGTCGACATCCCGGGCCGGCGGGCCCGCGTCAACGGCGCCGACGTCGACCTCACCAAGCGCGAGTTCGACCTGCTGGCCGTGCTGGCCGAGCACAAGACCGCCGTGCTGTCCCGCGCCCAGCTGCTCGAGCTGGTCTGGGGCTACGACTTCGCCGCCGACACCAACGTCGTCGACGTGTTCATCGGCTACCTGCGCCGCAAGCTGGAGGCCAACGGGGCGCCGCGACTGTTGCACACGGTCCGCGGTGTGGGGTTCGTACTCAGGCAGCAGTAAGCCACCGTGAACATCCTGGCGCGCGTCTTCCGTCGCACCCCGTCGCTGCAGTCGCGCGTCGCGTTCGCCACCGGTATCGCCGCGGCCATCGTGGTCGGGATCGTCGGCACCATCGTGTGGATCGGCATCACCAACGACCGCAAGGAACGGCTGGACCGCCGCCTCGACGAGGCCGCCGGCTTCGCGATCCCGTTCCTGCCGCGCGGGCTGGACGAGATTCCGCGGCCACCGCACGACGAGAACGTCGTCATCACCGCCCGCCGCAGCGGCCAGGTCAGCTCGAACTCGAACGTCGTGCTGCCCGAGTTGCCGGTCGGTTACGCCGACACCGACGTCAACGGCGTCCGCTATCGGGTGCGCACGGTGCAGATCCACATGCCGGACCCGATGCTGGTGGCGGTCGGCGCCACGTACGACGCGACGATCATCGACACCAACAACCTGCATCGCCGGGTGATCGCGTTGTGCGCGTTCGCCATTGGCGCGGCCGCCGTCGCGGGCTGGGCGCTGGCCGCGTTCGCGGTGCGTCCACTCAAACGGCTGGCGCAGCAGACGCGCGATATCGACCCCGAAGGCGACGCCCCGCACATCGACGTCCGCGGTGCCACCGAGGCCGTCGAAATCGCCGACGCGGTCAAAGGTCTGGTGGACCGCGTGTGGGAAGAGAAGGGCCGGACGAAGGCCGCGCTGGCGTCGGCGCGTGACTTCGCGGCGGTGTCGGCGCACGAGCTGCGCACGCCGCTGACGGCGATGCGCACCAACGTCGAAATCCTGAGCACGCTCGACCTTCCCGATGAGCAGCGCAAGGAAGTGCTGAGCGACGTGGTGCGCACCCAGTCGCGCATCGAGACCACGCTATGGGCACTGGAGCGCCTGGCACAGGGTGAGCTGTCCACCGTCGATGACCATGTGCCCGTGGACATCACCGAACTCCTGGATCGCGCCGCGCACGACGCCATGCGCGTGTACCCGGACCTGGAGGTTTCACTGGTACCGGCGCCGACCATCATCATCGTCGGACTGCCTGCCGGGCTGCGGCTTTCGGTCGACAACGCGATCGCCAACGCCGTCAAGCACGGTGGTGCGTCGAAAGTTCAGCTGTCAGCGGTCAGTTCGCGCGCCGGGGTCGAGATCGCCGTCGACGACGACGGCTGCGGCGTTCCCGAAGACGAACGGCTGAAGGTCTTCGGCCGATTCAACCGGGGCTCCACCGCATCGCACTCGGGCTCCGGGCTGGGCCTCGCGCTGGTGGCCCAGCAAGCCGAATTGCACGGCGGCACCGCGACATTGGAGACCAGTCCCCTCGGCGGGACGCGGCTGCTGCTGCGTCTGCCGGGGCATCGCTGAGAGTTACCAGCCGAATCCCGTTCTGGGTCTGTCACTCCGCTGTTGCGGCGAGGGCAGAAAGTACGTGAGCTCACTCGTGGTGGTGATCCACCGGTGGTTCTTGAGCTCAGGGACGTCCGATGGCCCAGAAAAGTACCTGGGTTCAATCACTGCTGCCGGGCGCGCCTGCTGATTGAAGCCAGGTACTTCCTGGTCCGGCAGCCTCGATCGCGCCACCTGCTCAGCCGACGGTGATCTCGACCCGGCGGTTCTTCGCGCGGCCTTCCTCGGTGTTGTTGTCGGCGATCGGGTTGGCCGAGCCGGCACCGCGGGCCGTCATCTTCGACGCCAGCACGCCGTTCGAAACCAGGGCGGCGGCAACGGCTTTCGCCCTTGTGTCGCTCAGCCTGAGGTTGACGGCGTCGCTGCCCTGGTTGTCGGTGTAGCCGATCACGGTGACCGCACCGTTCGGGCAGCCCTTGATCTTGTCGGCGATCTGCACCAGCAGCCGGCGGGACTCCCCCGTCATCTGCGAGCCGCCGGTGACGAAACTGATCGGGGTCCGCAGCAGCTCGGTGACGTCGGCCTGCACCTTGGCGCAGGGGCCACCGGCCGGAGCGGGTGCGGGTCCGGGAGCCGGAGCTGACGACGGTTCCGGCGCGGGCGGCGCCACGGGACCACCAGGCGCCGGGATCTGAATGTTGTTGGCCAGCTTCGCACCCGGGAACGACAGGGCCGCGGCGCTCTGCACATCACCGGCCACGTCGAGGTTGGGCGCCGTGCCCATCAGCGTGACGGTGGCGCCGTCGATGGCCAGCCCGAAATCCGCGATGGCATCGGCCGCCGAGAACACGTTGCCGATGGCCGCCATGTCCGGAGTGCCGGCACCGTCGACGACGGTCGTCTTGTCGTTGAGGGTGGCATTCAGCCACTGCGCCTTGACGGCGGCGGCCAGTTCGGACTTCGACCGGGTGTTGGCCAGGCTGCCCGTCAGGGTGACGGTGTTGCCGTCGCGGGTCAGCGCGAATGGCGCGGAGGTCAGCTCGGGCTGTGCCTGTGTCGGTACCGCCGAGGCCGCAATGGAGCTCGGGGCCCGGTGCTCGTCCGAGGTGCCGAACACCACCCAGCCGACGGCGGCGACGACGGCCACCACGACCGCCAGCACCGCCACCCTGCCGCGCGTGCCGAGGCGACGAACGCTGCCGGACGGCTCGATGACGTCAGCTGTGTCCGGCATTGCAAAACCCTCCCTGAAACACGTTCGAGCCTAGAGCCCGGCAGCTGTGGAGACGGCACGTTGCCGCCATGACACGCCACAACCGCCGGGCTCTAAGCCCGACAGAAAGTCGATCAGGTCAGCGGACGCCGACGAGGTCGATGACGAAGATCAGCGTCTTGCCGGACAGGCGATGCCCGCCACCGGCGGGGCCGTAGGCCTGTGTGGGCGGGATGGTCAGCTTGCGCCGGCCGCCCACACGCATCCCGGGGATGCCGTCCTGCCAGCCCTGGATCAGGCCGCGCAGGGGGAATTCGATGGTCTCGCCGCGGTTCCAGGAGCTGTCGAACTCCTCACCGGTGTCGTACTCGACGCCGACGTAGTGGACCGTGACGTTGCCGCCCGGCACTGCCTCGGCACCGTCGCCGACGATGACGTCCTCGATCACCAGCGAGTCAGGTGCCGGGCCGTCCGGAAATTCGATCTCAGGTTTGGTGTTAGCCACGGGGACCACCGTAGTCGGGCACCCGACGCGGGCGGACAGGAACCGCACCCCTAGTGGCGGCGCAGCCGGCTCAACAGGTCACGGAGCGTGGCGAGCTCGTCGGCGTCCAACGTGGCAAACACGGGCGGGGCCGGGTCGTCGAGCTGGCCGATGCCGCGCAGCACTGCGCCACCGGCGTCCGTCAGGGACACCAGTTTGCAACGCCGGTTCTCCGGATCCGGTTGGCGCACAACCAATCCGCGCTCTTCCAGATCATTGATCGCGACGGTGGTGGCTGGCGCGTCCATGCCGGTCGCGGCGGCGATCTCTTTGGCCGTCATGGCCTTGGCATCGAGCCGGCGCAGAATCCGGGCACGGCTGAAGGGCAACCCCGTCTGCTCGACCACCGCGCGTTTCCAGCTGTCGCGGTTCTCGACCACGACGGCGGCCATGGTCTGCCAGACCTCGTCGGCCAGCGGATCAGTGGACACCGGCCGGCTCCGGCTCGCGTGGCCCCTCGATCAGTGGCGCCAGCCGCTCCGCGGAGCGCAGCGCCCGTGGCGAGGTCGAGACGAATCCGAGCACGGTGACCGCCACACCCACGCCGACACACATCCACCACAGCGGCCGGGCCTGCGCGGCGAAGTCGACACCGCTGCCGGCCAGTGCCGAGCCGGCGATCGAACCGCACAGTGCCACACCGATACTCACGCCGACCTGGCGGCTGGTGGAGGTCACAGCCGCCGCGGCGCCGGCACGGTCCACCGGCATGCCGCTCACGGCGGCGTTGGTCACTGGCGCATTCATCATCGCGAACCCTATGCCGTACACCGCGAATATGACGACTACCCGCCACATCGGCGTCGTCGCAGTCAGCGTCGTCAGCATCAGTGCCGCGGACGCCATCAAGATGCCGGCGGCCATCAGTGACGGCCGGGCGCCGTAGCGCCCGACGATTCGTCCGGACAACGGTGAAAAGACAAGGGCACCAATGGCAATGGGCAAATAGATGATGCCGGTGTGCATCGCCGAGTAGTGCCGCTCATTCTGCAGGTAGAACGACATCATGAACAGGAAGGCGCCCCAGCCGGTCAGCGCCATCACGGCTGTGACGGTCGCGCCGGCGAAGGGGATGCTGCGGAAGAAGCGCAGATCGATGAACGGGTCGCGACGCCGGCGCTCGTAGCGCAGGAACGCGACGAGGGCGACCGCCGCCATGACCGCGATGGCCACGGTGCGCGGGTGGCTCCAGCCCATGCCCGGCCCCTCGATGAGGATGAAGACCAGACCGAAAAGGAACAGCACCGCCAGTCCCTGGCCGACCGGGTCGACGTCGCGCATGGTGCCCGACTTGCTCTCCGGGACGAAGATCGCGGTCAGCACGATGGCGGCCAGACAGATCGGCAGGTTGATCCAGAACACGGACCGCCAGCCGACGGCGTGGATCAGCAGGCCACCGACGGTCGGGCCCAGCGCCATCGAGATACCGACGACAGCACCCCAGAAACCGAGCGCCCGCGCCCGCTCAACCCGGTCGGTGAAGACCTGCGAAATGATCGACAGGGCAACAGGATTGAGCATCGAGCCGCCGATGCCCTGAACCAGGCGGGCAGCGATCAACGCGTCCGCGGTCGGCGCGAGGCTGCACAGCAGGGACCCGCACGCGAAGATCGTCAGGCCGATCTGGAACACCCGCCGACGGCCGAACCGGTCACCGGCGGCGCCCGAGAGCATCAGCAGCGAGGCCAGTACCAGCGTGTAGACGTCGACGACCCACTGCATCTGGGCGGCGCTCGCGCCGAGGTCACGGCGGATCGAGGGGATGGCGACGTTCACGATGGTGGAGTCCATCGACACGATCAGCAGACTCAGGCAGCAGGAGATCAGGATGATCGTCTTGCGCCGCGAGTCGAGCGCGCCGATAGTTGTATTCACACAACCATTGTGAAACTACAACTGTCTTTGACGCAACGTCGTTCCGGAGTGACATTGGCGACATGAGCAGAACGCGCGCGCTCGGCGCCCGCGAGCGGCCCCGAAGTGCACGTGAAAAGCGGCGTGTTGCCGTACAGACACGGCCACTCGCGGGAAAAGAGACAGCCCCTCGCGCGCAGTGCGCAAGGGGCCGTCTCGGTGAAACTCAGTGGTTGGGGTAATCGCGCTCGGTGTAGCCGGTGTAGATCTGGCGCGGGCGGCCGATCTTGGTGCTCGGGTCGGCGCTCATCTCGCGCCAGTGCGCGATCCAGCCCGGCAGCCGGCCGAGCGCGAACAGCACTGTGAACATGCGGGTCGGGAAGCCCATGGCCCGGTAGATCACGCCGGTGTAGTAGTCGACGTTCGGGTACAGCTTGCGCTCGACGAAGAAGTCGTCGGTGAGGGCGATCTCCTCCAGCGACTTCGCGATGTCCAGCAGCTCGTCGTCGCCGCCGAGCTTGCCGAGGATCTTGTCGGCCTGCTCCTTGACGATGCGCGCCCGCGGGTCGTAGTTCTTGTAGACCCGGTGGCCGAAGCCCATGAGCTTCACGCCGTCTTCGCGGTTCTTGACCTTCTTGACGAAGTCGCGGACGTCGCTGTGCTCGGTGCGGATCTTCTCCAGCATCTCCAGCACGGCCTGGTTGGCGCCGCCGTGCAGCGGGCCCCACAGCGCGTTGATGCCACCGGAGATCGAGGTGAACAGGTTGGCCTGCGACGAGCCGACCAGGCGCACCGTCGACGTCGAGCAGTTCTGCTCGTGGTCGGCGTGCAGGATGAACAGCATGTCCAGGGCGCGGACCAGCTCGGGGTCCACCTGGTACGGCTCGGCCGGCAGGCCGAACGTCATGCGCAGGAAGTTCTCGACCAGGTTCAGCGAGTTGTCCGGGTACAGGAACGGCTGCCCGACCGACTTCTTGTAGGCGTAGGCCGCGATGGTCGGCAGCTTGGCCAGCAGGCGGATGGTCGACAGCTCGACCTGCTCGGGATCCTTCGGATCGAGCGAGTCCTGGTAGTAGGCGCTCAGCGCGTTGGCCGCCGACGACAGCACCGGCATCGGGTGCGCGTTGCGCGGGAAGCCGTCGAAGAACCGCTTCAGGTCCTCGTGCAGCAGGGTGTGCCGCTGAATCTTGGTGGTGAATGCCTCGAGTTCGGCGGCCGTCGGCAGCTCACCGTAGATCAGCAGGTAGCTGACCTCGATGAAGTTCGACTTCTCGGCGAGCTGCTCGATCGGGTACCCGCGGTAGCGCAGGATGCCGGCGTCACCGTCGATGTAGGTGATGGCGCTCTTGGTGGCCGAGGTATTGACGAAACCACCGTCGTACGTGGTGTAGCCGGTCTTGGCCAGCAGCGAGCCGAGCTCGATGCCGTCCGAGCCCTCGGTGGCGCGCACGATCTTGAGATCGACCTCGCCCCCGGGATACCGGAGGTTGGCTACGTCGTCAGAGCTGGAGGTGTCGGCCACTTGAACCCCTTTTGCGGTGTCGACTTGCAGTGTCGGCAGGTGAAACGTCCGGGACTAGACGGTAGTCGTTAAGAGAACTATGTGCTTGCTCGGGTCGCCATAACCCCGCTGTCAAGCATCATTTGCGAGCCACCTGATAGCGCACGAACGCCGGTACCACCAGAACCGAGACGACGACGCCGACCACCACCAGGACACCGCCGCCGGCTGCGGCCACCGTCGTCCCCACCACCGCGGCCGCCGCGCCGTGCACCGCGTCAGCAATCCGCGGCCCGCCCGCGACCACCACGGTGAACACGCCCTGCAAACGGCCACGCAGTTCGTCGGACGCGGCTTCCTGCAGGATCGTGCTGCGGAATACCGCCGAGACCATGTCCGCGGCGCCGCCGACGGCCAACAGCACCAGCGCGATCCAGAGGAACCCGTCGGGCCGGCCGGTGGCGTGGCCGACAGCGAGCCCGAAACCGGCCATGGCGGCGCCCCACACCACGATCGAGACCACCACCGCCAGACCCTGCTTGCGGACCCGGGGCAGCCACCCCGAGAACACCCCGCCGGCCACCGCGCCGACCGCCATGGCCGCCGACAGCAACGCCATCGCCGTGCCGCCCGCGACCGGCCCGCCGAAGTTCTCGTGGGCCATCTGCGGGAACAGCGCCCGCGGCATGCCGAGGATCATCGCGATGAGGTCGACCACAAAGGACATGAGGACGACGCGGTTACCCGACAGATAGCGAAAACCGTCCAGCACGGCCGCGAAGCCCCAGCGTGAGGTGTCGTCGTCGGGCGAGTGCTCGGGTGGCATCGGCGTGAGCCGGAACGTGGCCCAGATCGGCGCGATCGTGGTGAGGGCGTCGATGAAATACAGCGTCGACAGGTCGACCCACCGCAGCAGCACACCGGCGAGCAGTGGGCCGATGATCGCGCCTGCCTGGAACACCGTCATGTTGAGCGAGTTGGCGGCGGGCAGTTGCTCGGCCGGCAGCATCCGGGGGATCGCAGCCGAACGCGTGGGTGAGTTGATCGCGTAGAACGCCTGCTGCACCGACAGCAGGCACAGCACCAGCCAGACATTGTTGAGCCCGGCCGCGGCCTGCACCCACAACAGCACCGACGCGACCGCCAGCCCGCAGGACGCGATGATCAGCAGCCGCCGGCGGTCCATCGCGTCGGCCCAGGCGCCGCCCCAGAGGCCGAACACGATGAGCGGCACCACGCTGAACACACCTGCCAGCCCGACGTAGGCCGAGTTCTGCGTAAGCGCGTACAGCTGCACCGGCACCGCGAAGATCGTCAGGTTGGCCCCGATCACCGTGACGACGCTGGACCCCCACAGGCGGCGGTAGTCGGGGTTGCGCAGCGGTGTGGTGTCGGCGATGAGGCCTTTCATCGGCGGGCGAGCGAAGCGACGGGGAAGTTCACGGTTGGAGCCGTTCGATGCGGTCGCCCGTGATGCGAATCCTGTTGTGCACCCGGTTCTCTCGGCCCTGCCAGAACTCGATCACTTCGGGGGCGATGAGGTAGCCGCCCCAGTTCGGCGGCACCGGTACCTCCGGCACGTCGGCGAATCGCTCGGTCACGTCACGCAACTGTTCCAGCAGCGCCGACCGCGAGGCAATCGATTTTGACTGGTGTGACGCCCATGCCCCCAGCTGCGAACCCCGCGGCCGCTTGGACCAGTACTCGGCAGTGTGCTCGGCGTCGACCCTGGTCACCGCGCCGCGGATATGGATCTGACGGCCCAGCCGGTACCAGGGGAACGTCGCCGACGCGTAGGGCACCGCCGCCAGCTGCTCGCCCTTGTCGGAGTCGTAGTTGGTGTAGAAGGAGACGCCCGTCTCTTCGATCGATTTGCACAGCACCGAGCGCGTGACGGGATGGCCCTGCGCATCGACGGTGCCCAGCACCATGGCGTTGGGTTCGGAGACGCCGGCCTGCACGGCCTCGGCCATCCAGTCGCGGAACAGCGCCAGCCAGCCCCGGCTCAGCCAGTCGACGTCGAGGTCGATGCTGCCGTCCTTCTCCGTCGAGCCGTATTCGACCCGCATCCGGGCGAGATGATCACTGTGGTCGGACACCATGATCGGCGACGGTACGCCCATACGGTGACACAATGCAGACATGGCGTCGGACGCACCGCGGGACCATTCAGTATTCGTCTCGGCGGCAACAGCTTTCGCGGACCTGGTGGCACTGATCCCGGCCACGGCATGGGACGGCCCCGGGCTGGGAGACTGGGACCTGCGGGCGCTGGTCGGGCACACCTCGCGGTCACTGATCACCGTCAGCAGCTACCTGCGCACGCCCGCCGTCCGGGAGGACGTGACCGGACCGGCGCACTACTACGCGCTGATGCGCGGCTACGCCGCCGGCAGCCCTGACATCGTCGAGCGCGGCCGGGAAGCCGGACGCAATCTCGGGACGGACCCCGCCGCCACGGTCGCCGAACTGCTCCGCCAGGTGCTGACCGACCTGGACGGGGCGGGCGACCCGCTGATCGCCGTGATCGGCGGCCTGGGCATCCGGCTGAGCAATTACCTGCCGACCCGCGTGTTCGAGCTGACGGTGCACAGCCTCGACATCGCACGCGCCGCCGGAATCGACCTCACGCTGCCCGAGGAGGCGCTGCACGATGCGACCGTCCTGGCCGCGCAGATCGCGGCACTGACCGGTCAGGCCGCGGCGGTGCTGCCGGCGCTCACTGGACGCGGTGGTCTACCTGCCGGTTTCTCCGTCGTCTGACCGCTTGTTACCGGCCGGTAGGCCCCGGCTCATCGGCTAGTGGAACAATTTCGGCATGACAGAGGCAACGTCAGTGTCGACGCCGCAGGTCCCCGAGAACTTCGTCGCAGGCCTCGAAGGCGTCGTGGCCTTCACGACCGAGATCGCCGAACCCGACAAGGACGGCGGTGCCCTGCGCTACCGCGGCGTCGACATCGAGGATCTGGTGAGCCACCGCGTCACGTTCGGTGACGTCTGGGCCCTGCTGGTGGACGGCGAGTTCGGCCGGGGTCTGCCGGCCGCCGAACCCTTCCCGCTG
The DNA here is from genome assembly GCF_046250085.1 of Mycobacterium sp. SMC-16. NCBI lineage: Bacteria > Bacillati > Actinomycetota > Actinomycetes > Mycobacteriales > Mycobacteriaceae > Mycobacterium > Mycobacterium sp. SMC-16. The sequence goes on along the minus strand of NZ_CP176427.1, from coordinate 710,388 downwards.
CACGTGCACTCGGGCGACGTCCGCGTCGACGTCCAGGCCGCACTGCCCACCCTCGCCCCGCTGTGGGGTTTCCAGCCGCTGCTCGACATCGACGACGACACCGCGCGCGATCAGCTGGCCCAGACGTCGGTGACGGCGCTGTCGTTCGTCGCCCAGTCGGCCCGCGGCATCTACCGGCCCGCCGTGCCGCAGCGCATCGTCGACGAATGCCCCACTGTGACAGCGCGTTTCATGACTCGCTGGCAGGGTGAGCCGGACCCGCGGCACATCGAGGCCATCGACGCCTACTGGGTCAGCGCCGCCGAGCACGGCATGAATGCGTCCACCTTCACCGCGCGCGTCATCGCGTCCACCGGCGCCGACGTGCCCGCGTCATTGTCCGGCGCGATCGGCGCCATGAGCGGCCCGCTGCACGGCGGCGCCCCCGCCCGCGTGCTGCCGATGATCGAGGAGACCGAGCGCACCGGCGATGCCCGCGCCGTCGTCAAGGGCATCCTGGACCGCAAGGAAAAGCTGATGGGCTTCGGGCACCGGGTGTACCGCGCCGAGGACCCGCGGGCCCGCGTGCTGCGCGCCACCGCCAAGCGCCTGGACGCCCCGCGCTTCGAGGCCGCCGCCGCGCTGGAGCAGGCCGCCCTCGCCGAGCTGCGCGAGCGCCGTCCCGACCGGGCCATCGAGACCAACGTCGAGTTCTGGGCCGCGGTGATCCTGGACTTCGCCCAGGTGCCCAGCGCGATGATGCCCGCGATGTTCACCTGCGGCCGCACCGCGGGCTGGTGCGCCCACATCCTGGAGCAGAAGCGCCTCGGCAAGCTGGTCCGACCGGCGGCCATCTACGTCGGCCCGCAGCCCCGTAGCGCGGACTCGGTGGCCGGCTGGGACAGCATCGCGCACAGCTGACACTTCGGGCTCGATTTCTTGTCACCGATGAGAAGTAGCGTTGGAGATGGTCATAACGAATGACCCCAATCCATGCAGTACCGCTCTGAGGAGAACACGATGACCGAGTCCCAGACCTTCCTCGCCCCGCACCTCGTCGTCGGCGACGGCGCCGCGGCAATCGACTTCTACGTCAAAGCTTTTGGCGCCACCGAGCTCGGCCGGGTGCCCGGCCCCGACGGCAAGCTCATGCACGCCGCGCTGACCATCAACGGGTCCAACGTCTACCTCAACGACGACTTCCCGGAGATGTGTGGCGGCAAGTCCCAGACCCCGACGGCCTTCGGCGGCACCCCGGTGACCATCCACCTGCAGGTGCCCGACGTCGATGCCGCCTACCAGCGCGCCATCGACGCCGGCGCGCGCGAACTGATGGCCCCCCAGGACATGTTCTGGGGTGACCGCTACAGCCAGGTAGAGGACCCGTTCGGCCACCACTGGTCGCTGGCACAGACCGTGCGCGTGGTCAGCCCGGAGGAGATCGCCGAGGCGATGGCGGCGCAGCAGGGCTGACGATTTAGCGGCCTACTGAGCCCCGGATGGTGTCATCGACCAGAATGTCGACGACACGATCCGGGGGAACCGCATGCTGCAATCGCTGACGACGCCGCTGTTCACGCTGGGCAACGACGCCGTCACCTGGGCCGAGCTGCTCGGGTTCATCACCGGCGGGCTGTGCGTCTTTCTCACCGTTCGCCGGCACGTGGCCAACTTCCCCGTCGGGATCGCGAATTCCGCCTTCTTCCTGGTGCTCTTTGTGTCCAGTCGGCTGTGGGCGGACGCCGGGCTACAGGTCCTGTTCATCACGCTGGGCTTCATCGGGTGGTGGCAGTGGCTGTACGGGAATGCCGGGCGCACTCCGCTGACAGTCACGCGGGCTGGGCACCGCGAGATCGCCGGTTGTCTGGTGTTCGTGGTCGTCGGTACCGGAGCCCTGTTCGCGTTGCTGCGCGTCACGCACGACTCGGCACCGTTCCTCGATGCGCTCACCACCTGCCTGTCGCTCGCGGCGCAATGGCTGCTCAACGCCAAACGTCTTGAGAATTGGTACTTCTGGATCGTGGCCGATTGCATCTACATACCGATGTACTTCAGCAAGGGACTGAACCTCACCGCCATCGTCTAAGTGTTGTTCCTGGGCTTGTGCGTGGCCGGCTGGCGTTCGTGGCGGCGCAGTCTCGCACCCGAGACGCCTGCACTGGCGGCCGTGTGAACAAGCACGGACTGTTCATCGGCAAGTTCTATCCACCGCACCGGGGTCATCATTCGGTCATCCGGAGCGCGGCCACACAGTGCGAGCAAGTCACCGTTCTGGTGATGGCCGCCGCGGTGGAGACGCTGTCACTGGACGATCGTGTCGGCTGGCTGCAGGCCGAGCATGCGGCCGACGAGAACGTCGTGGTCGCCGGAATCCGTTGCGACGCACCGATGGACCTGAACGACCACAACGTATGGGCCGCCCAGGTCGCGGCGATGCGTGCCGGCATTCGCGCTGCCGGTGCACCATCCGGCGTCGACGTGGTGTTCTCCAACGACGACTACGGCTCCGAACTGGCCCGGTGGTTCGATGCGAAACATGTCCGGACGGCACGGGACGGATTCAACTCCACTGCGATCCGACAGGACTTGGCGGCGCACTGGGACTGGCTTGCGCCCGCAACCCGCGCTGGGCTGACCACTCGAGTCGTCGTGCTGGGTGCCGAATCGACTGGCACGACAACGGTTTCCACCCTGCTTGCGGAGCACTATGCGCAGCGCTGGCCGGCAACCGCGGTCGTGCCCGAATACGGGCGCGATTACACCTCGCTGAAATGGGCGCGCGATCCCGAGCTACCACTCGACGAATTGACCTGGACTGCCGAGGATTTCGATGCAGTCGCGGCCGAGCAGACCAGGCTGGAAGAGGCTGCGGCGGCATCGGGATCGCCGATTCTGATCTGCGACACCGATGCGTTCGCCACGGCGATTTGGGAACGTCGCTATCTCGGCGATGCGGCTCGCACCGCCCAGCCCTGGACCAGCGTGCCGCCCCGTGCTGTCTACCTTCTCACCGACCATGCCGGGGTGCCCTGGCATGACGACGGCATGCGCGAGGGCGACCTGACCGTGCGTGAGGAAATGACCGGATGGTTCGCGGACGCACTCACGACCGCCGGCCACTCCTGGGTGCTACTCACCGGCCCACTCGATGCGCGGGTCGACATCGCAGTCCGCACCGTCGACGCGCTGCTCAAACACCGGATGACGTTCGGAGAACCCTTGACCGGACCGGGATTTGTGCACGATTTTCCGCGGTGAGCGCGGAAAATCGTGCACAAATCACCAGGAAAAGAGGCGCTGACGCAGCGTCGGCTTGGGGGCGTTCGCGGCTGCGGCCAACATGTCGAACACGTCGATGAACTTGTCCCTCGGCCGGTCGGCGCCACCGCGCGCGATCTCGGCCGCGTCGATGGCCCGCCACCCCGCCATGTCGACGACGTCGGGCCGGCGGTCGCGGATGAGCTGTTGCAGCGCACCGGTTTTCGCGGTCGGCTCACTGAGCCGGCTGGCGTTGTAGTCGGCGACCAGCCGGTCGACGGTGTGCGCGGCGCACGACTTGTTGGTGCCGATGAAGCCCGTCGGACCGCGCTTGATCCAGCCCGCGACATAACTGCCGCGGACCGGCTTGCCGGTGGCCGGATCGATGACGCGGCCCTCGTCGTTGGGGACCACGCCGGCCGCATCGTCGAACGGCAGACCACGAATTGCCTTGCCGTGGTAGCCGATTGACGTCAGCACCAGGCCCGCGTCGAGCTGCCGGACCTCGTCGGTGCCGGTCACGGTCAACTCGATGCCGGTGACCTTGTCCGAGCCGAGCACGCGGGCCGGGGTCAGCTCGTAGGCCAACCGGATCCGCGGCCGGGTCGCCGGTGCCGAGCTGTCGGGCAGCTTGGCGAGGATCTCGAGCTTGTGGCGCGTCAACGCGTCCGTCTCGGCTTCGAGATCGCGGCGGACCAGCTCGTGGTCGGCTGCGTCGAGCACCACGTCGCACGTCGAGGTCAGGCCGATCAGCTCCGGCAGGGTGAACGCCGAATGGATCGGGCCGCGGCGCGCCACGATGACGACCTCACGCACCTTCGAGTCGCGCAAGGCGGCCAGCGCGTGATCCGAAATGTCGGTGCGCGCCAACGCATCCGGATCGGCGGTCAGGATGCGGGCCACGTCGAACGCGACGTTGCCGTTTCCGATGATCACCGCCCGCTCGTGGCTCAGGTCGACAGGCAGATGCGAGAACTCGGGGTGCCCGTTGTACCAGGCCACCACCTCGGTCGCGGTTCCGGTTCCGGGCAGCCCCATGCCCTCGATGTCGAGGCGCTTGTCGTTCGGCGCACCGACCGCGTACAGCACGGCGTGGTGGTGCTCCAACAGCTCGGCGTGCGTGACGTCCCGACCCACCTCGACGTTGAGGTAGAAGTCGAGCCCGCGGCGCTTGGTGATCTGGTCGAACAACCGCGTCACGCCCTTGGTGCTCTGGTGGTCGGGGGCGACCCCGGCACGCACCAGCCCGTAGGGCGTCGGCAGCTTCTCGAAGATGTTGACCCGGACCCCGCGCTGGGTCAGCAACTCGTCAGCGGCATACATGGCGGCCGGCCCGGAGCCGACGATCGCGACGCGCAGCGGACCGTGCGGCCGTTGGTCGACCGCCGGGGCGTCGGGCACCGGCGCCAGCTTGGACGTCGGCGGCAGCTTGCCCTCGTACTTCGGGTAGAAGGACGCGTTGAGCTCGATGAACGGCAGCTGCGCTTCGGTCAGCTTGGTGTCCGGCTTGATCGCGCCGACCGGGCAGGCCGTGATGCAGGCACCACAGTCCACGCAGGCGGCGGGATCGATGAACAGCATTTCGGCGGTAGCGAAACCCGGCTCGTCCGGGGACGGGTGAATACAGTTCACCGGGCATGCGAAGACGCATGAACCATCGCTACAGCACGACTGGGTGATGACGTGCGGCATGAGTTACCTAAATGCTCAGGCGGCGACCACGACGTGCTGACGCTGCGGCTCGCTGCGGTACCGGCTCGGCGGGCCGTCGATCTTGCAGATCTTCCACATGAGCTTGGCCAGCGGGTTCATCAGACCGGTGTCGTACGCCAGCATGCGGACGTCGGAGAACATGTTGCGCAGGAACATGCGCGACTCGGGAGCGTCGAAGAACAGTTCGTCGCGCACCGAGCGCGGGATGTCGAAGGTCTTCCAGAAGACCCGCGGCGGCACGATGATCGCCGAGCACAGGATGCGCATGGTCAGCGGCACGAACAGCGACAGCCAGAACTTCTTCCAGCGGCTCAGCTCCGGAACGCGCTTGTGCAGGTACTCGTGGGCGAACGAGATGTGCCGGGCTTCCTCGGCCACGTGGATGGCCATGACCCTCTCCATGATCGGATGCAGTTCCGAGCCCTCACGCAGGATGTTCTTCTGGGTGTGGTCGATGGGCTCCTCGCCGGCGAGCACGCCGAAGAAGAACGGGATGGGCGCCGGGCCGGCGGCCAGCGGGATCAGCGGCTGAATCCACTTGAGCAGCTTGGGCATGCCCGGGACGTCAACCCCCATGTGGTTGACCATCTCCTGGAACATCAGGGTGTGGTTGCCCTCTTCGATGGCCTCGTGGGTGCAGTAGCGGAACTCGGGCGAACCGTTCGGAACCCAGAACGCATACTCCATCAGGCCGCGGATCAGGATGTTCTCGAAGTGCAGGCCGACCTTGGCGACGTTGGCCTGGCGCCACATACCGATCTCGATCTTGCGTTCCTGCGACTGCGCCTGGTACCACGGGTGGCCACCGAGCGGATCGGTGTCGGGGAGGATCCAGCGCTCGTCATTGGGCACGACCGCGAACTCGGGAGAGTCCCAGGCGATGTCCTGATACGGGTTGAAGTTGCGCCGCACCGACCCCTCGGACAGCGTGGCAAGCTTCTCCACGTAGACAGTGTCATCCAGCACGTCCATGTTCCGGCGCCAACGACGGATCATCCGGGTACGAGCCATTTTCGAGCCTCCCAAGGCTTTTCTGTCAGCTTTACATTCGGCTGTCTTGTGTCGAACGGTACCGGAGGTACCACCTAAAAACTAGTGCCCGCCGTCACACATCTGCACACCTATTGTGACCGTGATCACACCTACGTGCAGAACCGTCGGGCGAGCAGCCGGATCCCCACGACACCGGCCGTCGACCTGCAACTACGCTGACACCCATGGCTGAGCTCACCATCCCCGCCGACATCAAGCCCGCCGACGGACGCTTCGGCTGCGGCCCGTCCAAGGTTCGCCCCGAGCAGCTGACCGCGCTGGCCGCCGCCGGCGACCTTTTCGGCACCTCGCATCGCCAGGCCCCGGTCAAGAATCTGGTCGGCCGCGTGCGCGACGGCGTCAAGCAACTGTTCTCCACTCCGGACGGCTACGAGGTCATCCTCGGCAACGGCGGCTCGACCGCTTTCTGGGACGCCGCCGCGTTCGGCCTCATCGACAAGCGCTCGCTGCACCTCACCTACGGCGAGTTCAGCAGCAAGTTCGCGTCGTGCGTCGCCAAGAACCCGTTCGTCGGCGACCCCATCATCATCAAGGCCGACGCCGGCAGCGCCCCCGCCGTGCAGTCGGACCCCGACGTCGACGTCGTGGCCTGGGCCCACAACGAGACGTCGACGGGTGTCGCGGTGCCGATCCAGCGTCCCGCCGGTGACGCTCTGGTCGCGATCGACGCCACCTCGGCCGCCGGCGGTCTGCCCGTCAACATCGCCGACACCGACGCCTACTACTTCGCGCCGCAGAAGAACTTCGCCTCCGACGGTGGCCTCTGGCTCGCCGTGATGAGCCCCGCCGCACTGGCCCGCGTCGAGCAGATCGCCGCCACCGACCGCTGGGTGCCCGACTTCCTGTCGCTGCCCATCGCGGTCGAGAACAGCCTCAAGAACCAGACCTACAACACCCCGGCGATCGCGACCCTGATCCTGCTCGCCGAGCAGCTGGACTGGCTCAACGGCAACGGCGGCCTGGACTGGGCCGTCAAGCGCACCGCCGACTCGTCGCAGCGGCTGTACTCGTGGGCCGAGTCGCGTCCGTTCACCACGCCGTTCGTCGCCGATCCGGCGCTGCGGTCCCAGGTGGTCGGCACCATCGACTTCAACGACGACGTGGACGCCGCGGCCGTCGCAAAGGTGTTGCGCACCAACGGCATCGTCGACACCGAGCCGTACCGCAAGCTGGGCCGCAACCAGCTGCGCGTGGCCATGTTCCCGGCCGTCGACCCCGACGACATCAGCGCGCTGACGGCCTGTGTCGATTGGGTCGTGGAAAAGCTGTAGCACGCCTCTCCGCACAATCAAGAACACGATCCGAGGCGTGCAGCTCACAACGAGCTGCGCGCCTCGGTGTGTCAGAAGGGTTACGAGTCGATAACGCGCTAGGGTGAGCCGTTAAGCCGCGTCCTAGGAGGTCACCAATGAGGGAACTCAAGGTCGTCGGACTCGACGCCGACGGCAAGCGCATCATCTGCGAAACCGCCGACACCGCCGAGAAATTCGCGGTGCGCGTCGACAATCGACTGAAGGCCGCCGTCCGCGGGGATCGGGCCGCCAGCAACCAGACCCAGATCGAAGTCGAGGTCGAGGTGCCCAACTCTTTGCGCCCCCGTGACATCCAGTCCCGCATCCGGGCCGGCGCCTCCGTCGAGCAGCTCGCCGCAGCGTCGGGCGTGAGCCCGGAGCGCATCATGCGCTTCGCCCACCCGGTGCTGCTGGAGCGGTCCCGCGCCGCCGAGCTCGCCAGCGCGTCGCACCCGATCCTGCCCGACGGCCCGTCGGTGCTGACCCTGCTCGAGACGGTGACCGGCGCCCTGATCTCCCGTGGCCTCGACCCCGAGGCCACCAAGTGGGACGCCTGGCGCAACGAGGACAGCCGGTGGACCGTGCAGTTCGGCTGGAAGGCCGGACGTTCGGACAACGTCGCGCACTTCCGGTTCAGCCCCGGCGCCCATGGCGGCACCACCACGGCCTTCGACGACGCCGCGACCGAACTGATCGATCCGAATTACACCCGTCCGGCGCTGCGGTCGGTCGCGCCGCTCGCGCAGCTGCACTTCGAGGAATCAGTCGCCGAGATCCCGATGCCCGCTTACCAGCCGGAGCCCGAGCCCGCCCCGGAGCCCACGCCGGCCCCGATCGTCGTCATGACGCCGGCGCCTGTCGCTCCCCCGGTGCCGGCGGCACCGGTTGCCCCGCCGGCACCCGAGCCCATCCCTGCGCCGGAGCCGGCAGCAGTCGTCGAGACGCCCGAGCCGGCGGCTCCCGCAGCGCGCCCGCGCAAGAAGAAGCCCGAGATTCCGGCGTGGGAAGACGTCCTGCTCGGCGTGCGGGCCAACGGCCAGCGCTGACTCTGTAGTTCTGGACAGTTCTCGAGTTCACCCTGCGCCCAGGGTCTGCCGTACTCGCACTTTTGCGCCCCAGCCGCAGAGTCAGCCAATGCCACGTTCACCCTGCGCTCAGGGTCCTCGCTACTCGCACTTTTGCGCCCCAGCCGCAGAGTCAGCCAATGCCACGTTCACCCTGCGCTCAGGGTCCTCGTTACTCGCACTTCTAGGCCCCAGCCGCAGGATCAACGCCGAGCGAGGCTAGCGGCCCAGGGCAATCGCGAGCGTCGCGATCCAGCCCAGCGCCACGCCGGCACCGGCACCCCAGACGAACCAGCGCCACACCGGGCGTACGCGCCAGGCCCACACCGTCGGGGCCAGACCGCCGACCGCGACGGCATTCAACCCGACCGCCAGCAGCGGATGCACCCGCAGCAGCCCGAGGGACAGGACGATGATGGCGGCGGCCGTCACGGCGGCGACGAACCCCGACACCGTCAGTCCGGTGCCCCAGGGCGTCTGCGCCGGTGTCGTCATCTGAGCCAATCTAGCCCGCCGATCGGGCGCGTTCGTAGAACGCCAGCGCGGCGGCCGTAGCGACGTTCAGCGAGTCGGTGCCTCGGGACATCGGGATGCGTGCCCGCACCTCGCAGGCCCGCATGGTGTGTTCGGTGAGCCCCGGGCCTTCCGCGCCGACGAGCACGCCGACCTTCTGGCCCGCCAGGGGCGCAAGCGCGTCGGCCAGCGGCACGGAGCCGTCCCCCGGCGTCATGGCGATCAAGTGAAAGCCGTTGTCCTGCATCAACTTCAGATCGCCGGGCCAGGACTCCGCGCGGGCATAGGGCACCAGCAGTGCGTGGCCCATCGACACCCGGACCGCGCGCCGGTACAACGGGTCGGCGCACCCGGCGCCGAACACCACCGCGTCGACGTCGAGGCCCGCGGCGTTGCGGAAGATCGAGCCGAGGTTCTCGTGGTCGTTGACGCCCTCGAGCACCGCGACGGTCCGTGCACCCCGCAGGACCTCGGGCATCGAGAGTTCGACGGGCCGGGGTGCCGCGGCGAGTACGCCGCGGTTGAGGTGGAAGCCGACGACCTCGGCCATCACCTCGGCACTGGCGCGGTAGTACGGCACGCCGCAGCCGGCCAGGTCGTCGGACAACTCACGGAGCCGGCGATCGGTGCCGAGGAACGCTCGGGGGCTGAACCGCGAGGCCAGCATGCGCTGCGCCACCAATACGCCTTCGGCGATCACCAGTCCCTTGCCCGACGGCAGGTCGGGCCGGCGGTCCACGCTGTTGAGATCGCGAAAATCGTCGAGCCGCGGGTCGGCGGGGTCGGTGACGTCGACAACGATGACGTCGTCCATCGCGTCGAGGTCCGTCGCGGCACTCACTGGGCTTCGTCGATGATCGCGAACATCAGGTCCGCCGCGGCCAGCAAGGTCGCGCGGTCCTCCTGCTTGAGCTTCTCGAGCCGGCCCTGCAGCCACTCCATGCCGGCCCGGCGCTCGGCCTCGAACAGCTCCTCGCCGGCCTTGGACACCACCACCAGCACCTGGCGCCGGTCATCCGGATGCGAACTGCGCTCCACCAGCCCCAGCTCGACCAGCGACGCGATGACGCGCGTCATCGACGGCGGCCGTACCCGCTCCCGGGTGGCCAGCGTGCCCGGCGTCATCGGGCCGTCCTTCGCGAGTGTGGCGAGGGCCGACAACTGCGTCAGGGACACCGGGGAATCGGGACGACGGAATCGCAACTGCCGTGCCAGCCGCACAACGGCCAGCGACAGGTCATTGGCCAAGCGGTCATCGGCGTCCGTCACGAGCAGATAGCGTACCGATCGATCGACTAGCGTTAGAGGAGATGGCCACGCCCGCGCACGAACATCCGGCGGAACCCGTTCCGCCGGCTCTCCCCGACCGCCTCCTCGACCCGGTTCCGGTGATCGTGGTGATCGCCGTCGGCTGGCTGGTGGCGGTGGCGCTGGCCTTCACCGTCACGGCCCTGCACACCTGGCGGCCGGTGACCGTCGCGGGCCTCGGTGTCGGCGTACTCGGCACATCTATATTTCTGTGGCAACGCAGCGCGGCCCGTCGCGGCGCACGAGGTGCCCAACGCGGCCTGCGCTGACCATTCTCATCTCGACAAGGGAGAAGTCCGATGGCTGGCGAAACACCTCTGCTGCAGGCAGACATCACCATCAACGCGCCGGTGGCCAAGGTCTGGGCCTTGATCTCCGACCTCGACAACATGCCCAAGTGGAGCCCGCAGTGTCGGGTGATGAAGGCGGTCGGCGCCGTCAAGGTCGGCACCAAGACCGTCAACGTCAACCGCCGTGGCGCGATGTTCTGGCCCACGACCTCGACCATCACCGCGCTCGACGCGCAGAAGAAGCTGTCGTTCCGGGTCAACACCAACAACACCGAGTGGACCTATGACCTCGAGCCTGCGGGCACCGGCACCAAGGTGACCGTGAGCCGGCGTGCGGAAGCCGTCAAGCCGATCTCGAGCACGCTGATCAACCGCTTCATGGGCGGCGTGCCCAACTTCGAGGTGGAACTGGTCGAGGGCATGAAGACCTCGCTCGGCCGGATCAAGGCCGCGGCCGAAGGCGCTTAGCCGAGGTCGAGCACGCCGTCGTCGAAAGGCTCGAAGGCCGGTGAGCCGATGGGCTCCGGCGGCGGCGTGTCCGAGTGCGCGCCACAGCCGTACTCCGCGGACACCACACGTCCGTCGGCGGACAGTTCATTGGCGCACACGCCGAACACCAGGCCGAGTGACCCGGACAGCGGCACGTAGAAACCGCAGCCACGGCAGGTCCGGCGGGTGGCCCGGGCCATGGCGGCGTTCGGCCCGTAGTCGCCGTCCTGCCAGCGCTGCGCGGCATCCGTCCGGCCCCAGTCGCTGAGCACCTGCTTGCGGCCGAAACCGACCTCGGCAGCCACCTCGTCCCACTCGGGGTCACCGGAGGCCAGGTAACCGGGCACCAGCCGGGGATCGTTGGGCGGCGGCGCCAGCAGATCGCCCGGGCTCAGATCGCCCGGCTGCACGCGCTCGTTCCACGGCACCCACTGCGGGGCCAGCAGCGCATCAGGTCCCGGCACCAGGACCACTTCGCTGACGGTGGTGTGGTCGGCGCCCGGGTAGGTCGCCAGCACCACTGCCCACTGCCAGCCGTGGTAGCCGGACATCGACGCGAGGAATCGATGGGTCACCGACGCCGGGTCGTCGAAGCTGGCGCCCAGGTAGTCACCGACGACGCCCTCGCCACTGAACTCGATGATCGCGGCGCGGGCCTGGTCGACCGCGCCCATCAGGATCGGGGTCAGGTCGGGCAGCTCGGCCTCTTCTTCGACAGCCGCCGCGGCCTCGGGGGCCGCTTCGGTCGCGGGCGCGTCAGCGGTCTCCGCAACCGGCGCCTCGCCGACAGCAGCGTCGGCGGCCTGCGGCTCATCGACGGTCTCGGGCACTTCGGCCGATTCCGGTGCCGCGGCGGGAGCTTCGACGGCGTCGACGGATTCCACGGCGGCTTCAGGGGTCGGCACCTCGACCGGCGCCTCGGTCGGCGTCGACTCGTCCGGCGTCACGGCTGCCGATTCGGTGTCATTGGGCATGTCCATCGTGATCAATACTGCCTGACCACCAAGGACAAGGCCACACCGCCTGCCTGCGCGCCGCCGTCGGCAGCATGGGGAACAATCGTGCTCATGAGTGGACCGCGGGATGCCGGGAGGTCGGGGGATCCCCGTTACTACCCGCCGCGCCCACCGCGCCGCGATGACGAAGGGCATCCGGGCATGGCCAATTACCCGAGCGATCCTGGTCAGGCCCGCCGCCGGCCGCCGCCGCGGGGGTCGTCGTCGCACAGCGACAACCGCTGGCTGCCGCCGCTCGACGACGATCACCACGACGGCCATGGCTACGACCGTGGATACGACGACGGCTACGACGACCGGCGCCGCGATGACGACGACCGGCGCCGCGGCCCCGCGGGCGGCGAGAAGATCACCGTCACCCGGGCCGCCGCGCAGCGCAGCCGTGAGATGGGCACCAAGGTGTATGGCCTGGTGCACCGGGCCGCGACGGCCGACGGCGCCGACAAATCCGGTCTGACGGCGCTGACGTGGCCCGTCGTCGCGAACAACGCGCTCGACGCGGCGATGGGCATCGCGCTCGCCAACACGCTGTTCTTCGCGGCGGCCTCAGGTGAGTCCAAGAGCAAGGTGGCCCTGTACCTGCTCATCACCATCGCGCCGTTCGCGGTGATCGCCCCGCTCATCGGGCCGGCGCTGGACCGCGTGCAGCACGGCCGGCGCGTCGCCCTTGCGGTGTCGTTCGCGCTGCGCGTGGTGCTGGCGCTGGTGCTGATCGGCAACTACGACGGCGCCACGGGCAGCTATCCCCCGTGGGTGCTCTACCCGTGCGCGCTGGGGATGATGGTGCTGTCCAAGTCGTTCAGCGTGCTGCGCAGCGCCGTGACGCCACGTGTGCTGCCACCGACGATCGACCTGGTCCGGGTCAATTCCCGGCTCACCATGTTCGGGCTGCTCGGTGGCACCGGTCTGGGCGGTGGCGTCGCAGCCGCGTTCGAGTACACCTTCGGCCTGATGCATCTGCCGGGCGCGCTCTACGTCGTCGCCGTCGTGGCGGTCGCGGGCGCCGTCCTGACGATGCGCATCCCCAAGTGGGTCGAGGTCACCGAGGGTGAGGTGCCGGCGACGCTGTCGTATCACGCGCCGACCGAGCAGCTGCGACATCCGCATCACGACAAGTCCCCGCGACAGCCGTTGGGCCGCAACATCATCACGTCACTGTGGGGCAACTGCACCATCAAGGTGCTCGTCGGCTTTCTGTTCCTCTACCCCGCGTTCGTCGCCAAGTCGCACGACGCGGGTGCGTGGGAACAGCTGAAGATCCTCGGCCTCATCGGCGCCGCCGCCGGCATCGGGAACTTCGCCGGCAACATCGCCAGTGCCCGCCTCAAATTGGGGCATCCCGCGCAGGTGGTCGTGCGCGCAACTGTCATCGTCACTGCTGCGGCAATCGCCGCCGCGGTGGCCGGCAACCTGATGGTGGCCGCGGCCGCCGCGCTGATCACCTCGGCCGCCACGGCGATCTCCAAGGCGTCGCTGGACGCCTCGCTGCAGCACGACCTGCCCGAGGCGTCCCGGGCGTCGGCCTTCGGCCGGTCCGAGTCGGTGCTGCAGTTGGCCTGGGTGGTCGGCGGCGCCGTCGGTGTGCTGATCTATACCGACCTCTGGGTCGGGTTCACCGCGGTCAGCGCCCTGCTGATCCCCGGGCTCGCCCAGACCCTCGTGAGCTACAACGGTGGCTCACTGATCCCGGGCTTCGGCGGCAACCGGCCCGTACTCGCCGAGCAGGAAGGACCACGGCCCGATCCCGCGGCAATGCCCGGGGCGCGTCAAGGATGGATATGAAACGAGTTCTCGCGCTGTTGGCAGTGGTCGCGGTGCTGTCGGCGACGGCTACAGGTGTCCTGGTCTGGCGGCTGACGCGGCACCAGGGTCCCGACTTCCCCGAGATCAGCGCCTTCACCGACGGCCAGCTGACCCGCATCGGGCCGTACCGCTACTGCGACGTCCACCTGAAGGCGTGCGACGTCCCCGCGACGACGGGCGAACTGCACGTCACGGCGCGGCACCCCATTCAGCTGTCCGTGCCGCAGCCCGTGGCGCGGGCGCCGTGGGTGCTGCTGCTCGCCTACGAGGACGGCGGTTCCACCGTCAGCGAGTTCCGGCCGAACCAGCGGCTGGCCGTGACCATCCCGACCGTCGACCCGCATCACGGCAAGCTGCTCGGGCTCGCCGTCCAACTGCCCACTCTGGCAAGGGATTCCGACGGCAACGAGTTCCCCCTGCCGCACGCCGAATGGTCGGTACGGACCGCCTGGCCCTGACCTACCCAGCGCCGTGGCCGGCCGGCACCTGTTCACCGTCGCGAACCGGCCCGGGCGGCGTGCCGTCACCGAAAGGCCTGCCGCCCAACGCTTCCCGGCCGTGCGGCGTCAGCCAATTGGCCAGGTCGGGACCTTTCGGCACGATCTGCGTCGGATTGATGTCGGCGTGCACGATGTAGTAGTGCTGCTTGATCTGCACGAAGTCGACAGTGTCGCCGAAGCCGGGGGTCTGGAACAGGTCCCGGGCGTACGCCCACAGCACCGGCATCTCGGCGAGCTTGGACCGATTGCACTTGAAGTGCCCGTGATAGACCGGGTCGAACCGGGCCAGCGTGGTGAACAGCCGCACGTCGGCCTCGGTGATGGTGTCCCCCACGAGATACCTTTGGCCGCTGAGCCTTTCGCTCAGCCAGTCCAGCGCGGTGAACAGCCGGTCGTAGGCGGCGTCGTACGCCTCCTGTGATCCCGCGAACCCGCAGCGGTAGACGCCGTTGTTGACCTCGGTGTAGACGCGCTTGGCGACGCTGTCGATCTCGTCGCGCAGATGCTCGGGGTACAGCTGCGGCGCACCGTAGCGGTGGTACGCCGTCCATTCGGTGGACAGGTCCAGCGTCATTTGCGCGAAGTCGTTGGTCACGACGGCACCGGTGGGCACGTCGACGATCGCGGGCACCGTGATGCCCTTGGGGTAGTCCGGGTCGCGCTTGAAGTACGCGTCCTGCAGCCGCGGGATTTTCAGCACCGGGTCGACGCCGCCGGGATCCAGGTCGAATGTCCAGCTGCGCTGATCGTGCGTCGGACCGCAAAAACCAATGGAGAGAACATCTTCCAGGCCCAGCAGCCGGCGGACGATGATGGCGCGGTTCGCCCAGGGACAGGCCCTGGCGACGATCAGCCGATACCGCCCGGGTTCGACGGGATACCCGTCACGACCGTCGGCCGTGATCCGGGTGCTGATGTAGTTGGTGTCGCGGGTGAACTCAGATCCGGGGTTGACGTAGGTCACATCCCCAGTCTGCCCGCCCAAAGTTGGCTTGTGTGCGAGAAATCAGCCGACTCTCGAACACAAGCCAACCTTCGGCGTGTGAATCAGGCGTCGAGCTCGCGGGCGACGGCCTTGACCACCTCGGACACCTTGCGGGCCGTCTTGCGGTCGGGGTAACGCCCCCGGCGCAGCTCGGACTGAACGACGTCCTCGAGGAGGGTGATCATGTCCGACACCATGCCGTGCAGCTCGTCGGGCGTGTGCTTGTGCTCGGGGGCCGCGGCCTCGCGACGGGTGCGCGACAGGCTCGGCGGCGGGTCGATCAGCTTGAGGCTCAGCGCCTGCGGACCGCGACGTCCGGCCGCGACACCGAACTCGACGCGCTGACCGGCCTTGAGACCTTCAACCCCGGCGGGCAGCGCCGAAGACCGGACGTAGACGTCCTCGCCCTCTTCCTGGGAGAGGAAGCCGAAGCCCTTCTCCGTGTCGTACCACTTAACCCGGCCGCTTGGCACTGGTCTCACCTGCTCGTTCTCAACATACGGTTACATAACGAAAGCGCCCCACCTCCGCAGGACGCGTTGCCGTTGATCCTACTCGGCCACCTCAGATCGCAGCATCCCCATTACTCGGTAGGCTGAAGGTTCTATGTAGAGGAGGTGACATGCGCCTGATCCTGAACATCATCTGGCTGGTTTTCGGCGGCTTCTGGCTGGCGCTCGGCTACTTCCTCGCAGCCCTGATCTGCTTCGTCCTCATCGTCACCATCCCGTTCGGCGTCGCGGCGGCCCGCATCGGCGTCTACGCCCTGTGGCCGTTCGGCCAGACGGTCGTCGACAAGCCCGGACCGCGCCCGGGGGCGCTGGTCGGCAACGTGATCTGGCTGGTGCTGTGCGGCTGGTGGCTGGTGCTCGGCCATATCGCCACCGCCATCGCGCAGGCCATCACCATCGTCGGTATCCCGCTGGCGCTGGCCAACCTCAAGCTGATCCCGGTGTCGCTGCTGCCGCTGGGCAAGCAGATCGTCCCGGTCGACCAGACCCACCCCGCACCAGCCTGGCAGCAATGACACTCACGCCACTCGGCCTCCCGACCATCGCGCGCCCTGTCGGTCCGGCCCCGGCATCCGGGCCGCTGATCGACACGTACGGCCGTGTCGCCGCCGATCTGCGGGTGTCGCTCACCGACCGCTGCAATCTGCGTTGTACCTATTGCATGCCGGCCGAGGGCCTGGACTGGCTGCCCGGCGCCGACCTGCTCACTCCCGAAGAGCTCACCCGGCTGATCCGGGTGGCCGTGACGCGGTTGGGCATCACGGGTGTGCGGTTCACCGGCGGTGAGCCGCTGCTGGTTCCACATCTGGAGGAAGTGGTCGCGGCGACCGCCGCGTTGCAGCCGCGGCCGGCCATGGCCGTGACGACCAACGGCATCGGACTCGCCAAGCGCGCGGCAGCGCTCAAGAAGGCCGGCCTGAATCGCGTCAACGTCTCGCTCGACACCCTGGACCCGGACCGCTTCGCGGCCATCACGCGGCGTCGGCGACTGCCCGAGGTGCTCGACGGCCTGGCCGCCGCAAAGGCGGCGGGGCTGAGTCCGGTCAAGGTCAACGCTGTGCTCGACCCGGAAACCGGCTTGGACGACGCCCCGGCGCTGTTGCGCTTCTGCCTCGAGCACGGGTACCAGCTGCGCATCATCGAGCAGATGCCACTCGACGCCGGGCATCACTGGCAGCGGGGTTCGGTCCTGCAGGCCGACCAGATTCTGGCGGCGCTGCGCCGCGAATTCAGCCTGCGCCCGGACCCGGCGCCGCGGGGTTCCGCCCCGGCCGAGCTGTGGCAGGTGCACGACGACGGCGCGGTGCTCGGCACCGTCGGCGTCATCGCGTCCGTCTCGGCCGCGTTCTGCGGCACGTGCGACCGCACCCGGCTCACGGCCGACGGTCAGGTGCGCAGCTGTCTGTTCTCACAGCAGGAGACGGATCTGCGGGCGTTGCTGCGCGGCGGCGCGGACGACGATGCGGTGGAGGCCGCCTGGCGGGCCGCGATGTGGGCCAAGCCGGCGGGCCATGGAATAAACGATCCGGGTTTCGTCCAGCCGGACCGCCCGATGAGCGCGATCGGCGGCTGACGGTGGCGGATTTGGTGGTGACGGTGCGCTATTTCGCCGCCGCGAAGGCCGCAACCGGAATCGAGACCGAAACGTTGCAGCTCAATGAGGGTGTAACCGTCCGCGATCTGGTGAACTCCATTGGTACACGTGGGGCAGATGTGGCAAAAGTGCTCTCACGCTGCTCATTTCTGCGCGACGGCGTCGCCGTGCGCGATCTGGACACCGCGCTCGCCACGGGCGGGACGCTCGATGTCCTACCCCCCTTCGCCGGCGGCTAATTGTGAAATGCCTCACATAACGAAACGGTAACGACCTGGCTGCGGCGCCTCTGACCGGCATCGATACCTGCGAAAACGCCGAATCAGCCAGCGGCTTTAAAGTCCTCTCATAATTTGCTCGGGCCCGAAACGCCCGAAATCGGTCGAGGTGACGGAACCCACCTGACCCGATACCGTCGTCTCTCAAGCCAGAGCGACCCTTTGGCACCCGCACTTGAAACGCCTAGCTCCATCCATCAGGTGCGGCCGACGACAACCCGTGGATGGAGGCGGGGGACCCAACCGGTCCACCGAGAAATCAGGACCAGGAGCCTCGGCTCCTTGGGGTGAAGCCTGCTCTGCAGGCCGGGCAACCTCTCCAGCCCGAACCCGACAGCTGACCTCGCAGGCGTTGACGAGAGGACTGCTTTTTCATGAGTGGACGCCACCGCAAACCGACCACGTCCAGCGTCTCTGTCGCCAAGATCGCCTTCACCGGCGCGGTTCTTGGTGGCGGCAGCATCGCCCTCGCCGCCCAGGCCACCGCCGCGACCGACGGCGAATGGGACAAGGTAGCCCGCTGCGAATCCGGCGGTAACTGGGCCATCAACACCGGCAACGGCTACCAGGGCGGGCTGCAGTTCTCGCCCAGCACCTGGAGTGCCCACGGCGGTGGCGAGTACGCGCCCGCCGCCAACATGGCCAGCAAGGACCAGCAGATCGCCGTCGCCGAGCGCGTTCTGGCCAGCCAGGGCCGCGGCGCCTGGCCGGTCTGCGGCACCGGCCTGTCCGGTTCCACCCCGCGCAACGCCGTGAAGAACAACCCGGCGCCGGCCCCGGCCGCCACGCTGGACAACCCCGAGCTCAACGCCCCGGCCGATCCGGCTCCGGTGCAAGAGGCCGCCGCTCCGCTCGACGCGCCGCTGCCGGAGGCCCCCGAGGGCCCCGCGATCGTCAACGTCTCCAACGAGATCCCCGCCCCCGAGGCCCCCGTCCTGGACGCGCCCGAGGCTCCCGCGCCCGCCCCCGAGGCCCCCGCCCCGGCCCCTGAGGCTCCTGCCCCGGCTCCCGAGGCACCCGTCGTCGAAGCGCCCGCCCCGGAAGCTCCGGTCGAGGCCCCGGCGCCCGTGATCCAGGCCGCCAACTGGGACACCAGCGAGGCCCCCGCCGAGAACGGCGCGTGGGCCCTGCACGCGAAGCAGGACCTGCCGGCCGACCCGGCCCCCGTCGTCGACGCCCCGGCGCCGGCCCCCGCTCCGGTTGCCGATGCCGCGGCTCCCGCCCCGGTCGCGCTGCAGACCCCGCCGGACGGCACGCCGCACCTCGCCAGCCCGACCAACCTGCCCCCGGGTTCGACCATGGATGCGCCCGAGACGGGTGACAGCGCCAACATGAGCTACCTGAAGCAGCTGTGGCACGCGGTCCAGAACAACGACATCTCCGGTCGTGACGCCCTGCTCGCCGTCGCCTCGACGCGGACCGGCGCACCGGGCGGCAGCATCTCGGCCCCGCCGAACGCTCCGGCGCCCGGCCCGGCCCCGATCGTCGACGCCCCTCCGGCTCCGTAATACGTACATAGAGAAATCGCCCCGGTCATTCGACCGGGGCGATTTTTTTCGTGGCCAGTCAGTGCAGGGCGCCGGCGAAAGTACGTGAGTGCAATCGGGGAGCGGTCAGACGGCGGTCATTGCGCTCAGGGACCGCCGACGGCCGAAACACGTACCTGACTTCAGTCACGGCAGCTGCGCGCGCCTGGTGATTGAAGCCAGGTACTTGCGCGCCAGCCTTTCCTCGGCGAGCGAAGAGCAGGCCTCGGGGCTCAGGCCGAGCCGACCCATTCGTCGGTGCCGTCGGTGAAGAACTGGTGCTTCCAGACGGGCAGCCGCTCCTTGACGGTGTCGACCAGCAGCGCGCAGGTACGGAATGCCGCGGCGCGGTGATCGGCCGATACCGCCGCGACAAGGGCGGCGTCGCCGATGTTGAGCACCCCGATCCGGTGGCTGACCGCGATGGCGCGCACGCCTTCGGAGGCGGCGGCGACGTCGGCGGCGACCTCGGCCAGCACCGCCGCGGCCGACGGGTGCGCCGAGTACTCCAGCCGCGTCACCCCGCGGCCGCCGTCGTGGTTGCGCACGACACCCGCGAAGCTCACGACGGCTCCCGCGGCGCTGTGGTCGACCAGGGCCTCGTGGGACGCGACGTCGATCGGCGATTCACTGAGGTCGGCGCGCAGCACGCTCATCCGGCATGGTCCTTTCCGCCGAGCTGGTCGAGCGCGTGGTCCAGTACCCCGGCCAGCACCCCCAGCCCGTCCTTCACTCCCCCGGACGAACCCGGCAGGTTGACGATCAGCGTCCGGCCGGCGACGCCGCACACCCCGCGGGACAGCACCGAGGTCGGGACGTGCGGCAGCCCGGACCGACGGATCGCGTCGGCGAGCCCGGGGATCTGGTAGTCCAGCACCTCGAGCGTCGCCTGCGGCGTGGCGTCGGTCGGGGAGATTCCCGTACCGCCCGAGGTGAGGACGACGTCCACGTCGTCGGCGATGGCGCGGCGCAGTTCGGCGCCGACCGGCTCGCCGTCGGTGACGACGACCGGTGCGGGCACGTCGAACCCGCGTTCCGCGAACCAGGCGACGATGAGCGGGCCGGTGCGGTCCGCGTAGACGCCGGCAGCGGCGCGGGTGGAGGCGATGACGACGCGGGCGGTGCGGCTCACGACTGTTCCCGCTCCCAGAGGCCGGTCTTGCCGCCTTCCTTGCGCAGCACCCGGATGTCGTCGATGCGCGCGGCCGGGTCGACGGCCTTGATCATGTCGTACAGCGTCAGGGCCGCGACGCTGACCGCCGTGAGGGCTTCCATCTCGACGCCGGTGCGGTCGGTGGTGCGCACGGTCGCGGTGATGGCAATGTCAGCCGACCCGGCCTCGAACGACACGTCGACCTTCGTCAGTGCCAGCTGGTGGCACAGCGGGATCAGGTCGCTGGTGCGCTTGGCCGCCATGATGCCGGCGACGCGGGCGGTCGCGAGTGCGTCACCTTTGGGCAGTCCACCGCTGGTGATGAGGTCGACGACGTCAGCGCGGGTGTGCAGGACGCCCGCCGCGACGGCGGTGCGCCGGGTGGCGTCCTTGGCGGACACGTCCACCATGTGGGCCGCACCCGATTCGTCCAGGTGCGAGAGCTCCACGGCTACTTGTTGACGACGGTGACCGGGTGCATGTACGGCAGCTTCTCGGCCGGCAGCGGGAACTCCAGGTCGCCGAACGGCGAGAGCGCGCCGGTACGGTCGGTTGCCAGCTCGCTCACGGCGTGGTCGTCGCCGGACACCTCGGGCCAGCCATTGTCGACGTACTGGTTCTTCTTCTTCTCAGCCACGGAGACATTGTGGCAGGCCCCGCGCCCGCTGGCGAGGCCGGGAGGCTGCTTTACGCTGGTCAGCAATGATCGACGATTCCCCGGGTGTGCCGCTGGGCTCCTGGCTGGCCGACATGTCGGACGCGCAGCTGGTGCAGCTGCTCAGCGTCCGGCCCGACCTCACGCATCCGCCGCCGGCGACCCTGTCCGCGCTGGCGGCCCGCGCCCAGTCCCGGCAATCGGTCAAGGCCGCGACCGACGATCTCGATTTTCTGCAGCTCGCCGTGCTGGACGCGCTGCTGACGCTGCAGGCCACCACCATCGCCGTGCCGACCGGCGCGCTGTTCAAGTTGCTGGCTGGGCGCGCCAACAAGAAGGTCGTCACCTCGGCGCTCGACGAGCTGCGCACCCGCGGGCTGGTGTGGGGCGCCGACACGGTGCGGGTGGTCTCGGAGGCGGCGTCGGTGCTGCCCTGGTATCCGGGGCAGGTCACCGTCGAGGACCCAGACGCCGACGGCATCGCCGCGAAGCTGGCCGCCATCGATACGCCGCAGCGGGACCTGCTCGAGCGGCTGGCCGACGGGTCGCCGATCGGCCGGACCAAGGATGCGGCGCCGGGGACCGCACCCGACCGTCCGGTGCCGCAGCTGATCGCGGCCGGACTGCTGCGCCCGATCGACGACGAGACGGTGATCCTGCCACGGCTCGTCGGCCAGGTCCTGCGGGGACAGACGCCGGGGCCGACGACGCTGACGCCGCCGACACCCTCGACTCCGGTCTTGGCCGAGAAGGATGTCGACGCGGCCGCGGCCGGCTCGGCCATCGACCTGCTGCGTGAAGTCGAACTGGTTCTCGAAACCCTCTCGGCGACACCGGTTCCCGAGCTGCGCAGCGGCGGCCTCGGCGTGCGCGACGCCAAGCGGCTGACCAAGGTCACCGGGATCGACGAGAGTCGGCTGTCGCTGATCCTGGAACTGTGCGCGTCGGCGACGCTGATCGCGTCGGGCATCCCCGACTCGGACGACTACGACGACGGCCCGTACTGGGCACCGACCGTGGCCGCGGACCGATTCATCGAGTCGAGCGCCGCGACGCGCTGGCACCTGCTGGCCACCACCTGGCTGGACCTGCCGTGCCGCCCCGGCCTGGTGGGTAAGCGCGGGCCCGACGGCAAGCCGTATGCCGCCCTGACCAATGCGCTGTATTCGTCGGCCGCCCCGCTGGACCGCCGGCTGCTGCTGACGGTGCTCGCCGAACTGCCGCCGGGCGGCACCATGGACACCGCCACCGCCTCGGCGGCGATGCTGTGGCGCCGGCCGCGCTGGACCGCCCGCCTGCAGCCCGAGCCCACCGACGAATTGCTCACCGAGGCACACGCTTTGGGCATGGTCGGCCGCGGCGCGCTCGCCGGGCCGATCCGGATGTTGTTGGCCGGCGCACCCGAAGAAGACGTCGTCGCCGCGATGGCGGCGGCACTGCCCGATCCGATCGACCATTTCCTGCTGCAGGCCGATCTGACGGTCGTCGTCCCCGGGCCGCTGGAACGCGACCTCGCCGACCAGCTGGCGACCGTCGCCGACATCGAATCCGCCGGGGCCGCAACGGTTTACCGCATCAGCGAGCAGTCCATCCGGCGTGCCCTCGATACCGGCAGGACCGCCAGCGAGATCCACACCCTGTTCGCCCGGCACTCCAAGACGCCGGTGCCGCAGGGCCTCACCTATCTGATCGACGACGTCGCCCGCCGGCACGGACAGCTGCGGGTCGGCATGGCGTCGTCGTTCATCCGGTGCGAGGACCCGGCGCTGCTGGCACAGGCGCTGGCCTCCCCCACGCTCGAGCAGTTGAGCCTGCGGGCCCTGGCCCCCACCGTCGCGGTGTCACCAGCGCCGATCGCCGACGTGCTGGCCGGCCTGCGCACCGCGGGCTTCGCCCCGGCCGCCGAGGACTGGTCGGGCACCATCGTCGACCTGCGCCCGCTCGGCGCGCGGGTGTCCACGCCGATCCACCGGCGCACCTTCCGGCACCCGCAGGCACCGAACGAGAAGACTCTCGGCGCCATCGTCGCCGTCCTGCGCCAGACCGGCCGCGGCGGCAACGGGGAGCGACTGGACCCGGCGGCCGCGATCTCGCTGCTGACCGACGCCGCGGTGACCCAGTCGTCGGTGGTGATCGGGTACGTCGACGCCGCCGGGGTTGCCACGCAGCGCGTGGTGGCGCCGGTGAACGTGCGTGGCGGCCAGCTGACCGCCTACGACCCGGCCGCCGGCCGGGTCCGCGAATTCGCGATCCACCGGGTGACCTCGGTCGTCGCGCCGGAATAGGACGCTGCGGGGTCACGTTCTCCTCGCAAGCTGGGGGTACCTCCCGCTCGCGGTGGAAACGTGACCACTCGCGCGCGTCTGGATAATGGATCGGATGGCCTGCGAGCAATTGATGGAGTGGATGGCGCATGACTGACGGACCCCTGATCGTCCAGTCGGACAAGACCGTGCTGCTCGAGGTCGACCACGAGCAGGCCGGGGCGGCGCGGGCGGCGATCGCGCCGTTCGCCGAACTGGAGCGTGCGCCCGAGCACGTGCACACCTACCGCATCACGCCGCTGGCGCTGTGGAACGCGCGCGCCGCGGGCCACGACGCCGAGCAGGTGGTCGACGCGCTGGTGTCGCACTCGCGGTACGCGGTGCCGCAGCCGCTGCTGGTCGACATCGTCGACACCATGGGCCGCTACGGGCGGCTGCAGCTGGTGAAGCACCCGGCGCACGGGTTGACGCTCGTGAGCCTGGACCGGGCCGTGCTGGCCGAGGTGCTGCGCAACAAGAAGATCACCCCGATGCTGGGCGCCCAGATCGACGACGACACCGTCATCGTCCACCCGTCCGAGCGCGGCCGCGTCAAGCAGATGCTGCTCAAGATCGGTTGGCCCGCAGAGGATTTGGCGGGTTACGTCAACGGCGAGGCGCACCCGATCATGCTGGAGCAGGACACCTGGAAGCTGCGCGACTACCAGGAGCTGGCCGCGGATTCGTTCTGGGCCGGTGGGTCGGGCGTCGTGGTGCTCCCCTGTGGCGCGGGCAAGACGATGGTCGGCGCTGCGGCCATGGCCAAGGCGGGTGCGACGACGCTGATCCTGGTGACCAACACCGTCGCCGGACGCCAGTGGAAGCGCGAGCTGATCGCGCGCACCTCGTTGACCGAAGAGGAGATCGGCGAATACTCCGGCGAGCGCAAGGAGATTCGGCCCGTCACCATCGCGACGTATCAGGTGATCACCCGGCGCACCAAGGGTGAGTACAAGCACCTGGAGCTGTTCGACAGCCGCGACTGGGGGCTGATCATCTACGACGAGGTGCACCTGCTGCCCGCCCCGGTGTTCCGGATGACGGCCGATCTGCAGTCCCGCCGCCGACTCGGCTTGACCGCCACACTGATTCGCGAAGACGGTCGCGAGGGCGACGTGTTCTCACTCATCGGGCCAAAGCGGTACGACGCCCCGTGGAAGGACATCGAGGCACAGGGCTGGATCGCGCCGGCCGAGTGCGTCGAGGTCCGGGTCACCATGACCGAGAACGAGCGCATGACGTACGCGACGGCCGAGCCCGAGGAGCGCTACAAGCTGTGCTCGACGGCGCACACCAAGATCGCGGTGGTGAAGTCGATCCTGGCCCGGCATCCCGACGAGCCGACGCTGGTGATCGGCGCCTACCTGGACCAGCTGGAAGAGCTCGGCCAGGAGTTGGACGCCCCGGTGATCCAGGGCTCGACCAAGAACGCCGAACGCGAGGCACTGTTCGACCAGTTCCGGTCGGGCGAGATCCGCACCCTGGTGGTGTCGAAGGTCGCCAACTTCTCCATCGACCTGCCGGAAGCCTCTGTTGCCGTTCAGGTTTCGGGCACATTCGGATCGCGTCAGGAAGAGGCCCAGCGCCTGGGCCGGCTGCTGCGCCCGAAGGCCGACGGTGGCGGCGCGGTGTTCTACTCGGTGGTCTCGCGCGACAGCCTCGACGCCGAGTACGCCGCGCACCGGCAGCGCTTCCTGGCCGAGCAAGGCTACGGCTACGTCATCAAGGACGCCGACGACCTGTTGGGGCCGGCTATTTAGCCAGTCCCAGCAATCGGATGCGGCCGTGACCGCCGGGACATACGCTCTTCGCAGTTCGCCCACCTGCGGAGGTCACTGATGACGTACGACTATGACTGGCTGGTCATCGGCTCCGGCTTCGGCGGCAGCGTCTCGGCGCTGCGGCTGGCCGAAAAGGGTTATCGCGTAGCGGTTCTCGAATGCGGCCGCCGATTCGAAGACGCCGACTTCGCGGATGAGACCAAGGATGCCAAGAACTACTACTGGGCACCGCAGGTCGGGATGCGCGGCATCCTCCGGCTGACGCTGTTCAAGGACATCTTCATCGGCTCCGGCTGCGGTGTCGGCGGTGGCAGCCTGGGCTATGCGAACACGCTGTACCGGGCGTTCCCGAATTTCTACGAGAGCCCGCAGTGGAAGGGGCTGGCCGACTGGGAGACCGAACTAGCGCCGCACTACGACGAAGCCGAACGGATGCTCGGCGTCACCGAGTACGACGACGACGGCCCCGCGGACCTGCTGTTGAAGGAGTACAGCGAGTCGATCGGCGTCGGCGACACCTACCGCCGTACGCGGGTGGGGGTGTTCCTCGGCCAGCCCGGCAAGACGGTGGCCGACCCGTACTTCGACGGCGACGGACCCGACCGAACGGGCTGCATCAAGTGCGGGTCGTGCATGGTCGGCTGCCGCCACGGCGCCAAAAACACCCTGCGCAAGAACTACCTGTGGTTCGCCGAGAAGCTCGGCGTGAAGATTTTCAGCGAACGGTCGGTGACCGACATCAAGCCGCTCGACGCCCGTGGTGCCACGGGATACGAAGTGACACACCAGAAGAGCGGCGCGCTCGGCAAGCGGTCGGCCGAGAAACTGCGCGCCCGCGGGGTCGTCGTCGCAGCCGGGGCGCTGGGCACCAACCGCCTCCTGCAGCGCTGCAAGCTCGGCGGTTCGCTACCGAACATCTCCGACCGCCTCGGGTACGTGGTGCGCACCAACAGCGAATCGATCATGGCGGTGATGGCACCCAAGGACTACCCCGACGACTTCACCCACTCGATCGCGATCACGTCGAGCATCTACACCGACCCCGCCACCCACATCGAGGTCGTCACATACGGCAAGGGCGGCGACAGCCAGTCGCTGCTGTTCAACCTGATGATCGAGGCGGGCAAGCGCGGCACCCGGCCGCTGCACTTCCTGGCCGCCGCCGCGAAGAACCCGAAGGCAGCGCTGGCGGCCTGGAAGATCAAGGACACTTCGCGCCGCGTGATCATCCTGCTGGTCATGCAGTCCATCGACAATGCGATGCGCCTGAAGGTCAAGATGCGGCTCCCGAACGGCAACGTCGCCCTGACCACCGAGCAGGATCCCGACAACCCCAACCCGGACTTCGTGCCCGCCGCCTACGACGCGGCGAAATGGTTCGCGCGCCGCATGGGCGGCGTCGCCTATTCCGGTGTGACAGAAGGCATTTTCGCGATCCCGTCGACGGCGCACATCCTCGGCGGCGCGGTGATCGGCGCCTCTCCTGAGACCGGTGTCGTCGACAGCCGGAGCCACGTCTTCGGCTACGAGAACCTGCTGGTCACCGATGGCGCGGCAGTCCCGGCCAACGTCGGAGCCAATCCGAGCCTGACGATCACCGCGCTCGCCGAGCGCGCGATGAGCTTCATTCCGGCTAACGCGCCGGCTGTTTGACCACCGTCAGCAGCACCACCGAGTCGGCGAGCGCCTTCAGGCTGTGCCGAGTGGGCGGGATGATGATGTGGTCGCCGGCCATGCCGTCCCAGCTGGCCTGTTCGGCGACGAGGCGCACCCGCCCCTGCAGCACCTGAAGCGTGGCCTCGCCGGGGCTCTCGTGTTCGCCCAACTCATTGCCGTCGGCGAGAGCGATCAGCGTCTGCCGCAACGCGTGCTCGTGGCCGCCGAAGACCGTGTGCGCGCTGCGCCCGCCATTCCCGTTCTTCGCGGCGTCCAGATGCTGACGGGCGAGCGCGGTCAAAGAGATCTTCTCCATGATCTGACTATCCGCCTCAGCAATGCCCGTGGCGACCCTTTGGCGGTTTAAATCACGCGCAGCGAATCCCCCTCGCCCGGGAAGCGACGACGCAGTGCGTCGAGCATCCGCTGCACCTCCAGGACCCTGCGGCGCAGCGCCAGCAGCGTCTCCGACGGGAGTTCGGCCGCCGACCCCGTGGCGGCTTGGGCGCGCCGGGATCGCCGCTCCGCCAACGTCATCTGGTCCTCCAGATCGGCGATCTCGTCCAGCAGCAGGGCCGCGAACAGGCGCGATTGCGCCAGGTCGGCCCGGTGCGCGGGAGCGGGACCGGCACTGACCCGCGGCCGGCCACTCACGACGCCGGGGCGCACCGTGCGCCGACTGGACACGGCGTTGGAAGGGATCGGCACCGCACCGGCTCGGAGTCCGGAATCACGCATCGTCGGCAACATGGCGCAATGATCAGCGAGACTGCACCTTTGCGCTACCAGCCGTTCATCTTCCGGACCGGAATCGGACACCTTCGAGTAAAGGCTCAACGAAGCGCGGTCGGCCGCCCGAAACGGGCCAGCACGCCCGGCGAGAACAGCGCGCGCAACGGCGGACCCACCGGCACCACCCCGCTGGCCGGCACCAGATCGTCGGTCAGCTCGACCACCTCGGCCTGTTGCAGCGGCCAGGTGGGATGTTCGTTGGGCACCCACCACGTCCGGCCGGCCTTGCGGGTGTGCGCGCCCCACCGAGCCGTCAGCCACACCTCCAAGGGCGAGGGTTCGACGGGCGCACCGATCGCGACGTCGGCCAGGGTGCGCAGGCCCCGCTCGGGCCACCGGCGCGTGCCCGAGTAGGTGATCCGGTCACCGGTGCGGGTGACGCGCAGTTTGGCCCAGGTGTAGGGCACACCCATGCCGAGCCGCGTCGCCCCCACGACCGCCAGCCGCGTCGTCTCCAGCGACCGGAACAGCACGCCGTGCCGGCCGGCGGCGTCGACCGAGTACAGCCGCACGTTGGTTTCGGCGAAGGTGCCGAAGTACGGCAACGGCACACCGCCGGCCACCGCCGAGCGGTGCATGACGAACGGCACCAGGCCGACGTACGTCAGCCCGTCGGAGAAGATGTCCGGCGCGGTGCCGGGCGGATACAGGTGCGCGACGCTCGCCGGGTCGACGGGCCAGTGCAGGAACGTGAGGTCACCCCAGAACTGCTGCACCCACACCGGCGGCCGCAGCGGCGGTGCGTCGACCAGAAATCCGTCCACGGTGGCTAGTCACTGAGCGCGGGAATGACCTCGCGCTCGAAAGCCTCGATGCTCGACCTGTCGTATGCGGCCTCAGGGAAGTACAGGATCGCGTACGCGCAGCCGAGATCCTTGATCTTCTGCAGCTTCGCGATGACCTGTTCGGTTGTGCCGCAAGCAGAATCGGGCGATGTCAGGTTTTTCACCATCGCGTCGACGGCGGCTTCGTGCGCGACGGTGACCTGGCGATCCCGGATGCGCGCGATGCGGGCCGCGACGTCGTCCTCGGACTCACCGATCACCACGTTGAAGTTGGCCGAGCGGACGATGCCGTCGTAGTCGGTGCCGACCTCACGGCAGTGCTGTTGCAGCACTTCGGATTTGTGCGCGAAGCCGTCGGGCTCAGAGGTGAAGTTGGTGTACTGCGCGTACTTCGCGGCGATCTTCAGCGTCACCTTCTCGCCGCCGCCCGCGATCCACAGCGGAATGCCGTTGTCCTGCAACGGCCTCGGTTGCACGATGGCGCCGTCGACCTGGTAGTGCCTGCCGTCGAAGCTCACCACCCCGTCGCGCCAGGCGGTGCGCATGATCTGTACGCCTTCGTCGAGCCGGGCCAGCCGCACACCGGCCGACGGGAAGCCGTAACCGTAAGCGCGCCATTCGTGTTCGTACCAGCCGCCACCGATGCCCATCTGGACCCGGCCACCGGAGATGATGTCGGTGGTCGCCGCGACCTTCGCCAGATACGCGGGGTTGCGGTAGCTGATCGCGGTACACATCTGACCGAGCTTGATCCGCGAGGTCGTCGCCGCGTAGGCCGCCATCAGCGTCCACGCCTCGTGCGTGGCCTCCGCGGTCGGCATCGGCACGGTGTGGAAATGGTCGTAGACCCACAGCGAATCCCAGGGTCCGCCGTCGGCGTGCGCGGCCAGATCGCGCATCACCTGCCAGTGGTCCTGCGGGGCGATCCCCACCAGATCGAGACGCCAACCTTGCGGGATGAACAATCCGAAGCGCATGGCCCCGACTTTAGGCCGAACGGCGATCGCACGGCCAGGCCCGAGCACGCCGCTCCACGAAACAGCGTCGGGAACCGTCGCGGTACGGGCTTAGGCTGAAGTCCATGGCCCCCGAATTGCACGTCGATCCGCAGGTGCTGACTGCCGCGGCGAGCACCATGACCTCGTGCGGCTCGGCCGTCGGCGAAGCCAAGCCGGGAGAACCCCTGAACTCGGCCGCGGCCGGCATGTCGGGGCTCGCCTCCGGCGCCGCCTGCCAGCGCGTCGCCCCGGTGCTGAACACCGACTGCCAGAACCTGGGCAAGGCCATCACGGGCTTCGCCGACTCACTGCGCACCGCGGCCACCAAGTACCAGAGCACCGACGCCGCGGCGGGCAACGCCATCGGCAAGACCATGCCGGGACGCTAAGGCGTCAACAGCATCTTGTACTGCGCCGCCGTCTCCTGGCGTGCACCGGTGGCATCGGCGTTGTGCACTGCGATGACGGTGTCGTTCAGCGCCGCAAAGCAATAGAACATCGAACCGTTGGTCATCGTCGGATCCATCTCGGATTGGACGCAGCGGCTGCCCGGCAGGAAGTCGACGGCATTGGCCGGCCGCGTCGACACCTCGGTGCGCCCGGTGAGATCGGCCAGGTCGTCAACCAACTTCTTGGCGGCCGCCGCGTCTTTCACGCGATAGAGGATCGTCTGGTCATACGTCATCTCCCGCAGCCCTGCGGCCTCCAACAGCGGTGCGGCCCCGGCCGGATCGTCCTGAAAATGGAGCGCGGCCCGCGGCAGGTAACTGCCGACCTTGGCGTCGGGCAGCCGGGAAGACGGCGGATCGGGAAAAGTCGGGGGCGGCATGGTGTGCGACAACATGCCCGACGGATCCATCGCCAGCGCCGCGAATTTCGCCGGATCGGTCGGCACGAACTGGTCGATGCGCGGCATCTGGGCGGTCAGCGTGGCGGCGACAGCCGTTGCCGCGGCGTCCTGGTCCGGCGCGTAGACCAACTGTGTCAGCACATACGGACCGTGCGGCGTGAACGCGTAGAGCGTGACCGGCTGATCCGGCCCGGCGTCAAGGTTCGAGCCGAGCGTGACGGCTCGCGCGTCCGGGTGCCCACTGATCGGCACCGGGTGATCCAAGGTCGGCGTCAGCCCGGCGACCGCGCCTGCCAGATCCGCGGCGGCCGCGCCTGCCGCGGCTGCGTCGGGGAACCGTAGGACGGCGTTCATCAACCGCCACCGGTCGGGGTCCTGCCGGTCGGACGCGAAGCCGTAGAGCATGTTGTGGGCGCCGGCGGTGCTCGCCACCGCGGCGGGCAGGATCGTGCCGAGGGCCGGCGCGCCGGGGATCACGACGGCCCGGGATTGGCCGGGCACCACCATCTGCGGATCGATCTCCCAGGGCCCCACGACGTCGTCGGCCAACCGGCGCGCATCGATCAAGGCCCCGGTCGACATGACACCCGCCGTGCCCAAGGGCGGCGTCGGAGTCACCGGGAAGTTCCCGCTGCCGAGCAGGCTCGCGTCAACGACGGACGACGGCGGCCCACCGGCCGGCTTCTCGGCCTGTCCCGGCTCGGAATTGGCACAGCCGCCCACGACCACCGCTGCGAGTACTACCGCGATGTGCCGCCGGGACATGCGTCAGCCCGGCAGGCGGTTGTTGATCTTCAGGCCCGCGAACAGCGCCAGGACCAGCACGAAGAATCCGACGCGCGTCCAGCTGCCGCTGGCGTCGCCGCGGATGGTCTGGTAGCCGATCTGTTCCTGCAGGTTGGCGTAAACGCGGGTCAGCTGGTCGAGAGTCTCGGCACGGAAGGACTCACCGCCGGTCACCTTCGCGATCTTCTGCAGCGAAAGGTCATCGGTCGGGACCGGCACTTCCTGGCCCTCGTAGGTGATGACACCGGACGGCGTACCGAACGAGATGGTCGAGATCACGACGTCCTGGTCCTTGGCCGCGCGCGCCGCCGTCAGTGCGCCGCGAGGATCGTTCGGATCCGCAGGCACGGTTTCCTTACCGTCCGACATCAGCACGATGTGCGCGGGCGGCGGACCGTCACCGCCGCCCATGACGGCGTCGAGGGTGGCAATGGCCTGCAACGCCGTGAAGATGCCTTCGCCGGTCGCGGTACGGGGGGACGGCTCCAGGGTGTCGATTGTCCGCGCGACGACGTCGTGGTCGCTGGTAGGTGCCACCAGCATCGTTGCGCTGGAAGAGAATTGGACGAGGCCGACGCTGATCCCGTTGGTCAGGCCTTTGACGAACGTCTTGCCGGCGCTCTTCGCCGCCTCGATGCGGCTGGGTTTGACGTCGGTGGCGATCATCGATTCGGAGACGTCGATGACGAGCATGACGACGGCGCGGTTACGCGGAATCCGGATGTCGTGGGTCGGTCCGGCCATGGCGGTGGTGAGAAAGACCAGCGAGACCACCAGCAGCACCGCCGGCAGGTGCCGCCACCGCGACCGGGTCTTCGGCCGTGCCGCGACGACCTGCTCCAGGAGCTCGGTGTTGGCGAACCGCAGCACCCGCTTGCGACGGGCCTTGCGCAGCAGCAGATAGATCGCGACGGCGCCGACGACGGCAATCAGATACAGGAAGAACCAACCGCTCGAGAACCCGGAC
This sequence comes from Mycobacterium sp. SMC-16, assembly GCF_046250085.1. NCBI lineage: Bacteria > Bacillati > Actinomycetota > Actinomycetes > Mycobacteriales > Mycobacteriaceae > Mycobacterium > Mycobacterium sp. SMC-16. The sequence goes on along the minus strand of NZ_CP176427.1, from coordinate 678,489 downwards.
AGCGTCAGTGGCCCGATAAAGGGGATCTCCAACAGGCACTCTCCGTTGCGTTCGGCGTCTGGCGCTCAGACCGATATGCGGCAATCGTACCGACGCGGACGAGTGCGGCACCGGATGCGGCTGGTTCGAGACGCGAACGGCCCGTCACTCCGGCAGCCCGAGCGCGGCCATCGCACCGTCGACCGTCGCGCGTCTCAGTTGGTCGACCGGCACGTCCGGGAACTGCAGGCAGCAGTCCTGCAGACCACCGAACGCGATGACGGCCCGGGTGGACTGTTCGAGGGTGGGCCCGCGCCCGAAGACCAGCTTGCCGAGCCGCTCACGCCAGGCCAGCATCCTGTCGATCAGCCCCAGGTCTGCCAGCGTGGTCAGCTCGGTGACGATCAGCAGCAGGTCGGCGCGGTGCCGGTAGTGGAAGTCGAAGTAGCCCTGCAGCAGCTCGCGCGGAGTGGCTCGCGCCCCGCCGCGCAACCGTTCCTGGGCTGCGACGAATTCCTCGCCTTCGTCGATCAACGGCTGCAGGATGCTGCGCACGAGGTCTTCACGCGAGCTGAAGTGGTAGTAGAGCGCGGGTTTACTGATGCCGAGCTCATCAGCGATGTCCTGCAGGCTGGTCCGCTGCACGCCCTTCTGGCTGAAGAGCTCGCGCGCCACATTCTGTATGCGCGATCGAGTCTCGGACGGGGTTCTCGCCACGTAGCCACCCTAACTTACTTAACGGACGGTAAGCTGACCGCACATCCACTTACCGACCGTTAAGTAAACGCGGAGGAATCCATGAAGGTGCTCATCTCCGGCGCCAGCATCGCCGGCCCGGTCCTGGCCTACTGGCTGTCCCGCAATGGATTCGACGTGACGGTGGTCGAACGCGCGCCGGCCCTGCGCAAGACCGGCGGCCATGCCGTCGACCTGTTCCGTCCAGCCATGGAGATCTCCGAACGCATGGGCGTGTTGGACCGCATCGAGGCCCGGGCCACCGGAACGACCGCCCTCACCCTCAACCGTCCGCCCCGCACCCGATGGACCCACATCGACTACGTCAAGCTCATCGGGGCCATGTCCGACCGGCACGTCGAGATCATGCGTGACGACCTCAGCCAGGCGTACTACGACGCCGTGCGCGACGACGCCGAGTTCCGCTTCGGGAACCAACTCACGTCGATCACCGACGCCGGTGAGGTGACATTCGAGACCGGCGCCCCAGAGCGCTACGACCTGGTGATCGGCGCCGACGGCCTGCACTCGGGGGTCCGGCAACTGACCTTCGGCGACCAGGCCCGGGAACATTTCCTCGGTGGCTACCTGGCGGTGGTGTCGGTGCCGAAAATGCTTGCGCCCAAAGGTGAGATGAGCGGATACCTGGCACCGCGGAAGATCGCCATGGTGTACAGCGCCGACCACCTCGACGATGCCCGCGCGGTGTTCATGTTCCGCACCGATGAGCCCCTCGACTACCACTACCGCGACATCGACGCGCAAAAGCGCCATCTGCGCGCGGCGTTCGAGGGCGTCGGTCCCGAGATCGACCACTGGCTCGGGGAACTCGACAGCACCCCGTCGTTCTATTTCGACGCCATCACCCAGCTGGAGATGCGCACGTGGTCCCGGGGCCGGGTGACGCTGGTCGGTGACGCCGGGTACTGCCCTGGCCCCGGCGTCGGCGGCAGCACCAGCCTGGCGGTATACGGCGCCTACGTGCTGGCGCATGCCTTGACTACGCACCGCGGCGATCACACTGCCGCGTTCGCCGCCTACGAACGGACCATGGCCGCGCCGGTGGACGGCAGCCGCGCCATGGCACGGTTCAACGCCAAGACCATCGTGCCCGAGTCTGCTTGGGGCGCAAGAACACTTCTCGGCGTCGGGCGGGCCATATCGGTGTTGCCACGTGGCCTGACCGGGCGACTGGCGCGGCTCAACGCGAAGGGCGTCCGGCTCTACGACACCATGCCGCTGCCCGACTGACGTCTGCGCGTGTGGCCGAAGCCGCTGCGGTGTCACCCTTTTTCGCTACGTTGGATTCATGGCCCTTTCCAAGGATGAACGCGAACAATTTCTGGCCGAACCACACATCGGGGCACTGTCCGTCAACGCCGGGCCGGACCGCGGTCCCCTGACGCTGCCGATCTGGTACCAGTACACCCCCGGCGGCAAACTGTGGCTGCTGACCGGTCTCGGCTCCCGTAAACACAAGCTGATCGAGGCGGCCGGACACCTGTCGCTGATGGCCGAGCGGCTGGAGCCGTCGGTCCGCTACGTCGCCGTCGACGGTCCGGTGCTCAGCATCGAGACGGGCACCGACGAGCAGCTGGTCGAGATGGCCGAACGGTACCTCGGTAAAGAGAAGGCCCCGGCCTATCTCGAGATGGCCCGGCGCGAGCACGGCCCCAGCGTGACCGTCACCGTCGACCCGAAGCACTGGCTGTCGGCCGACCTCGGGGCGCTGTGATGCCATGTCGTCCCGACAACGCCTGTTCCGGGTCTTCTACCGGCTCGGCTTCACACCGTGGGACGGGCATCCGCTAGCCACCAGCCTGCGTGAGCTGGTCGAGGGTGACGGTGCCCTGCCCCCGGGCACCGCGCTCGACATCGGTTGCGGCACCGGCGACAACGCGTTGTACCTGGCCGGGCTCGGCTGGGACGTCACCGGCATCGACTACGTCGCGAAGGCGGTCGAAAAGGCGCGCGCCAAAGCCGCCAAGCGGGACACCGCGGCGCCGGGCTCGGTGCGGTTCGACCACGCCGATGCCACCCGGCTCACCGGCCAGGGCATCGGCGCTGATTTCGCGCTGATCGTCGACAACGGGTGCCTGCACGGCATGAGCGCCGACGACCGCGACGCCTACGTGGGCGAGGTGACGGCGGTCGCGGCCGCGGACGCGCGCCTGCTGATCGTCGCGTTCGTGCCAGGTGCGTCGTTCGGGGTGCCCGGGATCGACCCGGCCGAGGTGGAACGTCGCTTCGCACTCGGGTGGACGCTGCTCGACAGCGGCGACGAACCGGGCCTCGACCACAATGGCAAGAACCCGGCGCGGTACTACCTGTTCGCGCGGCGGCGTACCTGAGGCGTCGCGGTCACTGACCGTCCTCTGCTGGGCACTTGACAAGCAATCACCTTGCGCGCGTTGACATTGCGTCTGCGCACACAAAGTGCGAGTAGACAAGTGCGTGGTTGCACAGTCAACGAGGGCCGCACATCGATCGTGCGGCTACGCACACAAAACCCGAGTACACGTGTGTGTAGGCGCAGGGTCAATGGCGGGCAAGGTCCACGCCGCCGGGCGTAGCGTGGCCGCATGGCCGAACTTTCCGACGATGTGATCGCGTTTCTGTCCGAGGGCACGCGCACCGCGGTGCTGGGCTGGGTCGCCACCGATGGGCGACCGCTCGCCGCACCCATATGGTTCGTGGTGGATGACGGCGCGCTCGTGTTCAACACCGGCAAGGACACGGCCAAGGGCCGCGCGCTGGCCCGCGACCCGCGGGTGGTGTTGTGCGTCGACGACACGTCGCCGCCCTATGCGTTCGTCCAGGTTCAGGGTGTCGCGGCCATCAGCGAGGATCCCGACGAGCTGCTCGACATCGCCACCCGCACCGGCGGCCGCTACATGGGCGCCGACCGCGCCGAGGAATACGGTCGCCGCAACGGCGTTCCCGGCGAACTCGTGGTCCGGGTGAAACCGACGAAAGTCATTGCCGCATTTGATGTGGCGGAGTGAGGACACCATGACCGACCTTTCCGCATTCGCCGAGTTGTCCGCCCGCGATCACGGGCTGGTCGTGCTGAACACCCTGCGCGGTGACGGCAGCATCCAGTCCTCGGTGGTCAATGCCGGCGTGATGCCGCACCCGACAACCGGGGACCCGGTCGTCGCGCTCGTCGCCATCGGCTCCGCCCGCAAGTTGCGCAACCTACGCGCGGACCCGCGCACCTCGGTCGTCGCGCACGCGGGCTGGCAGTGGCTGACGATCGAGGGCGCAGCCGAGATCATCGGCCCGGACGACACTGATCCCGAGACGCTGCGGGTGTTGCTGCGCGACGTCTTCACCGCCGCCGGCGGCACTCACGACGACTGGGACACCTACGACCGCGGCAGGCGGGAAGAGGGGCGTGCCGCGGTGCTGATCTCACCGACGCGGGCGTACTCGAACCCCGCACGCTGAGGCGTTCAGTACCCACCCGCCGTCGGCGGCACGTCGGCCATGCCCCGCGCCTGGGCCAGCAGCCGCCGACCACCGCCGGCAAGAAGTCCGACATCGGTACCGACGGCGATGAAACGGCAACCGTAGTCCTCGGCGGACCGGGCGAGCGCCGGATTCGCGGCAAGTGTCCCAACGGGTTTGCCCGCACTGCGAGCGCGCGTCACCACGTGGGCGAACGCACTCTCCACCTCGGGATGCGCGGGCTGACCGAGATGCCCCATGGTGGCCGCGAGGTCCGACAGGCCGACGAAGACCGCGTCGATGCCGTCGGTCCCGGCGATGTCATCGACGGCCGCGACCGCGGCGGGCGTCTCGATCTGCGCGATGAGGCGCATGCGAGTGTTCGCCGTCGCGAGATAGTCGGTCTGCCCGCCCCATTCAGATGCACGGGCGAGAGCGCTTCCGACACCACGTATTCCGTGCGGCGGGTACCGCGAGGCGGCGACGGCGTCCCGCGCCTGCTCGGCATTGTCGATCATCGGCAGCAGCAGGTGCCGCGCGCCGATGTCGAGGTAGCGCTTGATGGTGTCGGCGTCGGTGGTCGGTGGACGCACCACGGCGGTGCTCGCGGTACCGGAGATCGCCTGCAACTGGTGCAGGACGGTCCGCACGGTGTTGGGCGCGTGCTCCGCGTCGATGAGCAGCCAGTCGAAACCGAGGGTTGCGCACAGCTCGGCGCTGTACGCGTTGGCCAGCCCCAGCCACAACCCGATGGCCGGGCCCCCGTCGGCACCGCCGGTGAACCAATCAGCAGGCATGGCTTGCACTTTCGCCATCGCTGAAGCGGCAAGAGATCGATCCGAGCGGCCCATAGTCGACGTGGAAGGTGTCGCCGGGACGGGCCTGCACCGGACGGGTGAACGAACCCGACAGGATGACATCGCCGGGCCGGAGCGTGACGCCGCGGGCACCCAGCCGGTTGGCCAGCCACGCCACCCCCACGGCCGGGTGGTTCAGGACGGCCGCCGCAACACCGCTCTCCTCGATGACCGCGTTGCGGTAGCACAGGGCGCTGACCCAGCGCAGGTCGATGGCGTTGGGGCGCAGCGGCTTTCCACCGAGGACGACGGCCGCATTGGCGGCGTTGTCTGAGATGGTGTCGAGGACGGTCCGGGTGCCGCCGGTTGCCCGGTCGACCTGTTCGATGCGGGCGTCGATGATCTCCAACGCCGGCACGACGTAGCGGGTGGCGTCCAGCACGTCGACGACGGTGCAGTGCGGCCCGGAGAGCGCGCGGTCGAGGATGAAGGCGAGTTCCACCTCGACGCGGGGAACGATGAAGCGGTCGGCCGGCAGCTCGGAACCGTCGTCGAAGAACATGTCGTCGAGCAGCACACCATAGTCGGGCTCGTCGATATTCGACGCGCGTTGCATGGCCCGCGAGGTCAGACCGATCTTGTGCCCGCGCACCCGGCGCCCGCCGGCGATCAGGTGCCGCACCCATTCTTGTTGCACCGCATAGGCGTCGTCGATGGTCATCTGCGGGTAGGCGCGCGACACCTGCGGCATCTGCCGGCGGTTCCGCTGCGCGGCCTCGAGCTGCGCGGCCACGGCCGCCACCGTGTCCGCGCTCAGCACGGGCCGGCTCCGGTCCCGCTGGGCACGGACGGCCAAACATGTTGCCGCTGCGCGATGTACGTCATGCGTGGAATTCCTCTGGTCGGTAGTCGGGGGTGACGGTCCGGCGATTCGGTTCGGCTGCCTTACTGTCAGGCTCCTAGACTGTCGTCATGAGCCGGCCGCAGATCAGCACGTCCAACGTTCGTCGCACCCTCTCGGCGGCCCGCGTCAAACTCACTGCGCCCGAGGCCATGCGGCCCGTGCTCGGACTCATGAAGGGTGGCGATCCGTCGAAGGACGTCAGTGCGGCACGCCTGGGACTGTCGCTGCTGTGGTTGGCCGACGACGTCATCGCCGCGGTGAACCGCAAGCTCGAGCGCGTCAACATCTCGGAAGCCAAACTCGATGTCCTGATGATCTTCGCGGCGCAGCTCGGCCGGCCCGAAGAGGAATGGAGTGTCCGTCAAACTCCCAGCGGACTTTCCGAGTACTTCGGCATCACGAAGGCCAGCGCCACCGGTCTCATCGACTGGCTGGAGAACCGGAAGCTCGTCACCAGAACCCGCCATGCCACCGACCGCCGCAGCACGCCGGTGCGGATCACCCCCGAAGGCGAAAAGCTGGTGGCCGAGGCGGTCCCGGTTTTCGAGCAGGCGTGCGGCGAGCTGGTCGACGTGCTCAGCGAGCGTGACCGCCGGGACCTTCAGCGCATCCTCGACAAACTCTGGATTCACGTGAAGGCGCCCGCGGCATCCGAAGACTGAGACTTGCTGTCCGCCAAGGTGATCCGGTCGAGGCGGAACGGGGAGACCGTGGTGTACCAGCCGCCGCCGTGCATGCGTGCGACGACGTCCAGCCGGCTCGCGTCGACATGCCCGCGGCGTTCGTCGATGACGATGTCGTCGCGGACGTGCGCGTGGGAAACGGCGCCGACCACCATATTTCGGCCCTGCCCCAGGGCCACCGTTTGAGTGAAGGTGCACTCCAACGCAACCGGGCTCGCCGCGATCCGGGGTGGCGCCACAGCATGCGACGCCACCGTTTCCAGACCGGCCTCGCTGATTTCGTCGACGTCGGCGTCGAAGTCGACGGCGGTGACGTTCATGGCATCGAGCAGTCCCGCGGTCACGAGATTGATCACGAATTCACCTGTGTCGACGATGTTCCGGGCGGTGTCCTTCGGTGCGCCGTCCCGATTGCCGATGCCGAGTACCACCACCGGCGGCGTTCCGGCCATGAGATTGAAGAACGAGAACGGCGCGGCGTTGACGCGGCCGGCGGCGTCGACAGTGGTGACCCAGGCGATCGGACGCGGGACGATCAGCGACGACAGTAGGTTGTACCGCGGCTTCACGTCCATGGCGTCGATGTCGAACAGCATGTCGGTCTCCTGACCTGTCTCGTAATCCTTTGGCGCCCAACCGGACTTGCTACCGCTGACTCTTACGGCACCGGCAGTGGCCGATCTGATGGATCTCCACGAGGTTGTTCGCCGAGTCGCGCGGGAAGAGCTGCTTGAGCTCAGGGGCGGCGACGTTGTCGAGCACGAAATAGTCCACGCCCAAACGGTTCAGCTCCGTCTCGGCTTCGGCGACGTCGTCCACCGCGAGGGCGATGTGGTTCTCGACGGGATCCTTGCCAGGCCCCTGGCTGTAGGGCGACGGGCCGTCGCTCCCCAGCAGGTGAATCTGGACGTCGCTCGGGATATCCAGGAAGTAGCCGTGGATGCCCGGGATGTGCCACCGGCCGCCGTCCTGGGTCAGGTTGAGCACATCGCGGTAGTAGTCCTTGGCCTCGTCGGCCTTGGCACTACCCATGCCGAGGCCGATGTGGTGCAGTTCGCGGATCTGGACAGCCATCGGGTCACTCCATATCAGTTTTAGTATGTCTGCCTTACTATCAGGCAGGCGTAACTATGCCCCGACTGAAGGCACGGTGTCAAGAACGCGCGTCACCCACCAACGCAAAAACCCCCAAATCCCTTGGGATTTGGGGGTTTTTGTTGACGCTAGAAGGTCAGCTCTCCAGCGAGGCCGGCGGCAGGAAGCGGTCGCCGTACTTGGCGGCCAGTTCCTTGGCACGGGCCACGAAGGCCTCCTTGCCGACGCCGAGCTCGCCCTGGTAACCAACGATGAACTGCGCCGAACCACCGGTGTACGGCGGGAAGCCGATACCCATGATCGAGCCGATGTTCGCGTCCGCGGTCGAGGTCAGCACGCCCTCGTCGAGGCACTTCTGCGTCTCGAGCGCCTCAGCGAACAGCATGCGGTCGATCATGTCCTGCAGCGGCAGTTCGGTCGTACCCGAGTTGAAGGCGTCCTTCAGCCCCGGCCACAGCTGGGTGCGCTTGCCGTCGACGTACTCGTAGAAGCCCGCGCCCTTCAGACGCGACGGGCGACCGAGCTCGATCATCTTCTCGACGACAGCCTCGGCCGGGTGCGCGACGTGGGTGCCACCGGCAGCCTCGACGCCTTCCTTGGTGGCGACAGCGATCTTGTGCATGAGCTCGAGGTTGAGCTCATCCGAAAGCTGCAGCGGCGCAGCCGGGTAACCGGCCTGCGAACCGGCCTGCTCGATGGACGCGGGCGCAACGCCCTCGCCCAGCATGGCCAGCGCCTCGTTGACGAAGGTGCCGATCACGCGCGAGGTGAAGAAGCCACGGCTGTCGTTGACAACGATCGGGGTCTTCTTGATGGCCAGGGTGTAGTCGAACACCCGGGCCAGCGCCTCGTCAGAGGTCTTCTCGCCCTTGATGATCTCCACCAGCGGCATCTTGTCGACAGGCGAGAAGAAGTGGATACCGATGAAGTCCTCCTGGCGCTTCACGCCGGTCGCCAGACCGGTGATCGGCAGTGTGGAGGTGTTCGAGCCGAGCAGCGCGTTGGGTTCGACGATGTCCTCGATCTCCTGGAACACCTTGTGCTTGAGTTCCTGGTTCTCGAACACGGCCTCGATGACGAAGTCGACGCCCTTGAGGTCCTGCGGATCGGCCGTCGGGGTGATCCGGGCCAGCAGCGCGTCGGACTTCTCCTGCGTGGTCTTGCCACGCTCGAGGGCCTTGGCCTCGATCTTCTCGGAGTAGTTCTTGCCCTTGTCGGCGGCTTCCTGCGTGACGTCCTTGAGGACGACCTCGTAGCCGGCCTTGGCCGAGACGTAGGCGATACCGGCGCCCATCATGCCCGCGCCCAGCACACCGATCTTCTTGATGTCCTGCTTGGCGATGCCCTCGGGACGCGAGGCGCCACCGTTGATGGCCTGCAGGTCCAGGAAGAACGCCTGGATCATGTTCTTCGCGGTCTGGCCGGTGACCAGGCTGGTGAAGTAGCGGCTCTCGATGCGCGACGCGGTGTCGAAGTCGACCTGCGCACCCTCGACAGCGGCATCCAGGATGGCGCGCGGCGCGGGCATCGGGGCGCCCTTGAGCTGCTTCTTCAGCAGCGCCGGGAACGACGGCAGGATGCCGGCCAGGCCCGGGCTCGACGGGGTGCCACCGGGCATCTTGTAGCCCTTGACGTCCCACGGCTGCACGCCACCCTCGGGGTTGGCCTTGATCCAGGCCTTGGCGGCCGGGATCAGTTCCTCGACGGTGTCGACGAGCTCGTCGACCAGGCCGGTGGCCTGCGCCTTGGCCGGGGTGAAGCGGGTGCCCTGGCTCAGGACCTCCATGAAGGCCTTCTGGATGCCAAACATGCGCACGGTGCGGGCGACGCCGCCGCCACCGGGCAGCAGACCTAGGGTGACCTCGGGCAGGCCGATCTGGCTGCCGCGGACGTCGGCGGCGATGCGGTGGTGGCACGCGAGGGCGATCTCCAGGCCGCCACCGAGGGCGGCGCCGTTGATGGCGGCCACGACGGGCTTGCCCAGGGTCTCCAGGGCGCGCAGGTCGGCCTTGATGTCCTCGACCATGGCGAACGCCTCGCCGGCGTCGTCGGGGCCGATCTGCATCATGCCCTTGAGGTCACCGCCGGCGAAGAAGGTCTTCTTCGCGCTGGTGATGACGACACCGGTGATGGAGTCCTTCTCGGCGAGCAGGCTCTGCACCGCGTAGTGCATCGACTCCTTGTAGTGCTCGTTCATCACGTTGGCCGAACCCGTGGGGTCGTCCATGGTCAGGGTGACGATGCCGTCGGCATCCTTGTCCCACTGAATTGTCTTCTCAGCCATGTTCTTTCAATCTCCCTAGACGCGCTCGATGATGGTGGCCACGCCCATGCCGCCGCCGATACACAGCGTGATGAGGGCACGCTTGGCGCCGCGGCGCTCGAGCTCGTCGACCATGGTTCCGGTGATCATGGCGCCGGTGGCGCCCAGCGGGTGGCCCATCGCGATGGCGCCACCGTTGACGTTCAGCTTCTCGTCCGGGATGTTCAGGTCCTTCTGGAACTTCAGGACGACCGAGGCGAAGGCCTCGTTGATCTCGAACAGGTCGATGTCGTCGACCGTCAGGCCGGCGCGGTCCAGCACCTTCTTGGTGGCCGGGGTCGGGCCGGTCAGCATGATGACCGGGTCGGCACCGCTGGTGGCGGTGGCCACGATGCGGGCGCGCGGGGTCAGGCCCTGCGACTTGCCGGCAGCCTCGGAACCGATCAGCACCAGGGCGGCGCCGTCGACGATGCCCGAGCTGTTGCCACCGTGGTGGACGTGGTCGATCTTCTCGACGTAGTGGTACTTCTGCAGCGCCACGTCGTCGAAGCCGCCCATGGCGCCCAGGCCCGCGAACGCGGAGTTCAGCTTGCCCAGGCTCTCCAGGGTGGTGCCCGGACGCATGTGCTCGTCGTGGTCCAGGATGGTCAGGCCGTTCTGGTCCTTGACCGGGATGACCGACTTGGCGAAGTAGCCGCCCGACCACGCTGCGGCGGCCTTCTCCTGCGAGCGCACGGCGTAGGCGTCGACGTCCTCGCGCGAGAAGCCCTCGATGGTGGCGATCAGGTCGGCGCCGATGCCCTGCGGGACGAAGCCGATGCGGTAGTTCGTCTCGGGGTCACCGGCCCACGCGCCGCCGTCCGAACCCATCGGGACGCGGCTCATGGACTCGACACCACCGGCGTACACCAGGTCGTCCCAGCCGGAACGGACCTTCTGGGCCGCCAGATTCACGGCCTCCAGGCCGGAAGCGCAGAAACGGTTGAGCTGGAAACCACCGGTGGTCTCGGGCAGCTTGGCCACGAGCGCGGCGGTGCGGGCGATGTCGCCGCCCTGGTCACCGACGGGCGAGACGACGCCCATGATGACGTCGCTGATCAGGTTCTCGTCCAGATCGGGATTGCGACGACGCATTTCGTCGATCAGGCCGACGATCAGGTTGACCGGCTTGACCTCGTTCAGTGCACCGTTGCGCTGCTTGCCACGGGGCGTGCGAATGGCCTCATAGATGAAGGCTTCTTCGGACATGTGTTTGCTCCAGGTCCTATTGAGATGGGGTTGTGGGTGCATCCACCGGCAGGTAGACGGTCCCCTGCCCGGAAGCGTAACAGGCCCTCCCAACCAGGTGGTTGGGAGAGTGCGGCCCATCACTCGCGAGCGGCCGCGTCTGTACGGCAACACGCCGTCTGAGGCGTGCAGAACGCGCACTCTCGCCGGCCGCGAAGGTGCGTTGAACTGGTAATTCTTCCGTTTCGGCCGGCGTCGACCGGTACGCCCGCGCCAGTTCAGCGCCAGGTCTGTCGCCGAGTGTCGACGCAAACCAGCGTCCGAACAGCGCCCTCAGGGCAGAGTCAACGCCGGCGCCGACCGGGAACTCGTTGACCCTGAAACCAGGGCGCATTTGTGCGAGAACACCGCGCCCTCACGACAGGGTCAACACCCTTGGCCGTTCACCCTGAAACCAGGGCGAACTTTCGCGAGTAGGTACCGCCCAGATTGCAGAGTCAACGCCACCGCCAACCGGGCACTCGTTCACCCTGAAACCAGGGCGCATTTGTGCGAGAGGACAGCGCCCTCACCACAGGCTCAACGCCACCCGCGACCCGAATCCCGTTCATCCTGAACCCACGGCGAACTTTCGCGAGTAGAGAGCGCCCTCGCCACAGAGTCAAAGGCGCCGACACGTCAACGCCGGCGACTGATCAACACCGGAGTCAACGCCTGAGTCAGGCGACGGCCTTCACGAACTCCGCGACCTCACCGACCGCGCGTCGGGCGTCGGGGTTCGAGAAGGCGAAGGCCTGGAAGACGTGGACGGCGCGGTCGAAGACCTGCAGCCGCGCCGGCACTCCCGCTGCCGCGAGCCGCTCGGCCAGCAGCTCCGAGTCGGGGCGCAGCGCCTCTTCCGACCCGACCTGCAGCAGGAACGGGCCGAGGCCGCGCAGGTCGGCGTCGACGGGAGACGGGGTGGCTTCGCGCCCGCCGTTACGCAGGAGGAAGACCTCGTTGATCATCCGGAGGAAGTCGACGGGGAACATGGCATCTGGAACGCGTGCGGCTGCTTCGTATTTCGGCGCCATGTCGCTGTCGGTGGCAGCGGACAGGAGCACGCAGCCGGCGGGCGGCGCCATGCCCAGGTCGCGCACCGTCACGGCCGTCATGGCCGCGATGAAGCCGCCGGCCGAATCGCCGGCCAGCACGATGTTCTCGGGCTTCACGCCCTGTGCGAGCACGTAGCGGTAGGCGTCGACGCCGTCCTCGACCGCATCCTCGACGAGGTTGCGGGGGCAGAGCCGGTACCCGACGCTCAGGGCCCGCGCGCGGCTGTCGCGGGCGATGTGGCTGACGAGCGGCCGGTGGCTGTTGATGCCGAGCGCGATGAACGCCGAACCGTGGAAGTAGATGATGACGCGGCCGTCGACCGGCGGGGTGGTCTCGTTCCAGACCCATTCCGCCGGGCAATTGGGCAGCTCGACCTTCTCGGTGCGCGATCCACGCACCGCGGGCATCCAGTTCGTCACCCGCTCGGAGCCGTCGTACGCGCGGCCCAGCAGGACCTGCGGGAATCGCGTGTTGATGGCCAGCATGAGTTTGGTCAGCAGGTACAGCAGAGGCTTCACGGCCCGCAGCAGGTAGGACTCGGCGACCGAGTGCCAGTTGGCCTTACCCATCCATTCCGGACCCGCGTAGGTGACGGGCTCGGGCACAGAGCTCTCGGTGGGATCGTCGATCCGTTCGGCACTGGTCATCGGGACTCCTTTTGCGACGTTGCAGTGCCAACACTAGATCAGCTAACCAAAACCGGCTCAGGCTCGACGTGCTGAGATCGAGTCAGCACGGCACGATAGGCAGGTGTCGGACCCCCACCATCGCATCCCGGCAGATGCCCTCGAGCGCATCGACACCCTGTTGTCCCGCGTCGAAGCCGACCTCGCGGCACGGTTTCCTGGGGTCGGCCCAGCCGCCCAGCCGATCCACACCGTCTATGTCAGCGCCGCCGACGCGACGCCCGATACTCCTGCACAGTGGGGGCAGGCGGCGCTCGAACTGCTGGACCGGCACCCGGAGGTCTTCGCCGAACTGGGCGACCCGACCACGGTGGCGTTGGTGCGCGACCAGCTCACCGCCGCTCCGATAGCCGACCTGCGGCTGGATTTCGAGGACGGCTACGGCCACCGCGGTGACGACGTGGAGGACGACGACGCAGCGCGGGCCGCGGTGACACTGCCCGCACTCGGGTTGAGCCACAGTGGGATTCGGATCAAGGGGCTGACCACCGCCGAGCGCCGTCGCGCCCTGCGCACCCTCGAATTGGTACTCGACGCCGGCGCCATCGACGGATTCGTCTTCACCGTGCCCAAACTGCGTGCGGCAGAACAGGTCACGGCGGCGGTCTGGCTGTGCGAGGCGTTGGAGGCCGCACACGGCCTGGCCGATCACGCACTGCGCTTCGAGCTGCAGATCGAGAGCCCGCAGGCGGTACTGGGCCCCGACGGCACGGCGACCCTCGCCCGCGCGATCCACCTGGCCGACGGTCGATGCAGCGGATTGCATTACGGTACCTACGATTACAGCGCCGCCTGCGGTATCGCGCCGCAGCATCAGGCACTCGATCACCCGGTGGCCGACCACGCCAAGTCGGTGATGCAGGCAGCCGCCGCGCAAACCGGCGTCTGGATCGCCGACGGCTCGACGCAGGTGGCCCCGATCGGCACCGAAGATCAAGTGGTGCAGGCGATCCGGCGCCATCACCGGCTCGTCACCCGGTCCCTCCAGCGCGGTTTCTACCAGGGTTGGGACATGCACCCCGGCCATCTCGTGACGCGCTGGCTGGCCACATTCACCTTCTTCCGTGCCGCCATGGCCGCCGCGGCGCCACGGCTGCAGGCCTACCTCGACCGCACCGGCGGTCCGATCGTCGACGAACCCGCGACCGCAGAGGCGTTGGCAGCCGTGGTGCTGCGTGGGCTGGACTGCGGCGCGTTCGGCGCCGACGACGTCCTTGACGGCGCGCCTGGTGCCACCATCGACGTACTACGAAACCTCAAGAACCGAAAGCTGTCATGACTGAATCACTGCCCGATTTCACCTGGTTGCCGGACCTCGCGCTGCGGAGCCTCGGCGGCGCGGTCATCTGGGCGAACGACGAAGTGTTCGCCGAGAAGGAGAACCTCATCTCCCCCGGCCCCTCGCAATATCGGCCGGCATCGTTCGGACACAAGGGCCAGATCTACGACGGGTGGGAGACCCGGCGACGCCGCGACGCCGGCCACGACGCGGCCATCGTGCGGCTCGGGGTGCCGGGTGTCATCCGCGGCGTCGTCGTCGACACCGCATGGTTCAAGGGCAACTACCCGCCGGCCGTCTCGGTCGACGCCATCGAGGTCGACGGCTACCCCACAGCCGAACAACTGGCCGCGGACCCCGGCTGGGTTCCACTCATCGAGCGCTCGCGCGTGTATGGCGACACCCGCAACAATTTCGAGGTGTCCTCGGAACAGCGCTGGACGCATTTGCGGCTCAACATCTTTCCCGACGGCGGGGTGGCGCGACTCCGCGTGCACGGGGAAGGCCGCCCGGGCAAGCGATTCCTCGGCGTCGGCCCCGTGGACCTGGCGGCGCTGGAGAACGGCGGTCTGGTGCTCGACGCCTCGAATCGGTTCTACAGTTCGCCGCAGAATCTGATCTTCCCCGGGCAGGCACAGGTGATGGGCGACGGCTGGGAGACCGCCCGCCGTCGCGACGACGCCAACGACTGGGTACGCATCCGGCTGGCCGGACCGGGCTGGGTGCGGCTCGCCGAGATCGACACGTCGTACTTCATCGGCAACAGCCCCGGGGCCGCGGCGCTGACCGGATTGCGCGCCGACGGGCAGTGGATCGATCTGCTGCCCCGCACCGACCTGCTGCCCGACACGCGGCACCGTTTCCTCATCGACACCGCTGACGTGGTGTCCGAGGCCCGACTGGACATCTACCCGGACGGCGGGCTGGCCCGGCTGCGGCTGTTCGGGGACCTCGCGTGAGTTACCCACGCGACCTGGTGGGTTATGGCCGCACCCCGCCGGACCCGCAGTGGCCGGGCGGCGCCGCCATTGCCGTGCAGTTCGTCCTCAATTATGAAGAGGGCGGCGAGAACAACGTGCTCGACGGGGATCCGGCCTCGGAGACGTTCCTGTCCGAGATGACGCCGGCCGAGGCGTTCCCCAACCGGCACATGAGCATGGAGTCGCTCTACGAGTACGGCTCGCGCGCCGGATTGTGGCGGATACTCAGGATTTTCGAGCGACGAGGTATCCCGCTGACCATCTTCGCGGTGGCGCGGGCACTGCAGCGCAACCCGGAGGCACTGGCCGCGTTCGGTGAACTCGGGCACGAGATCGCCTGTCACGGACTGCGGTGGAAGTCCTACCAGCTGATCGACCGCGACACCGAACGCGAGCACATGGCGGAGGCGGTACGGATCCTGACCGAGCTCACCGGTGCCGCGCCGCTGGGCTGGTACACCGGCCGGGACTCACCGCACACGCGGGAGCTGGTGGTCGAGCATGGCGGGTTCGTGTACGACTCGGACTCTTACGCCGACGATCTGCCGTATTGGGTGCAGGTGGCCGATACCGACCATCTGGTGGTGCCGTACACGCTCGACACCAACGACATGCGATTCGCTTCTCCCGCAGGCTTTTCCAACGGCGAGGAGTACTTCGCCCATCTGCGTGACGCGTTCGACGTCCTCTATGCCGAGGGTCTGGGCGGCAGCCCGAAGATGCTCTCGGTCGGGTTGCACTGCAGACTGGTCGGCCGCCCGGCCCGCAGTGCGGCGCTGGAACGATTCCTGGACCACGTGCAGCGTCATGACCGGGTGTGGCTGGCCCGGCGCATCGACATCGCCGAGCATTGGCGCGCCGTGCACCCGGCCGGTTAGCCGTCGCGCCGCGCGGTGTACTGCTTGGCGGGCGGCGTCGCGAACTCGCCACGTTTGCCGGTGCGCAGACCCATCCGCACCAATGCCTGCACCGTCAACGTCGCCGCGCTCACCCCGTCGACCACCGGCACCCCGAGTTCTGCCGTGATGGCCGCGCACATCTCGGCCATGCCCGCGCACCCCAGGACGATGGCGTCGGAGCCGTCTGACTCCAACGCATCGCGGCATGCCTCGGTGATGACCTTGCGTGCCGTCGGGTCTGCCTCGAGGTCGAGCACCGGAATGTCGCAGGCATGGATACCCAGGCAGAACCGTTGCATCCCATAGCGTTCCGCCAGATCGGCGGCGCGGCCCATGGTGCGCGACAACGTCGTCACCACCGAGAAACCCCGGCCGAGGTGGCTGGCCGTCTGCATGGCGGCCTCGGCGATGCCGATGACGGGCCCGGCCGCGACCTCCCGCGCCGCGTCCAGTCCCGGATCGCCGAAGCACGCGATCACATATCCGTCGACCCCGGCCTGTTCGCCGCGCCGGATCGCCTCGAGCAGACCCGGCACGCTCATGGCCTCGTCGTAGTGGCTTTCGATCGAGGGCGGACCGAACTCGGATGTCACGGCGACGATCTCGACACCGGAACCGGCCACTGCCTGTGCGCAGCGGCCGATCCCAGCGGTCATCGATGTGGTGGTATTGGGGTTGATGACCCAAATCCGGCTCATCCCAAGGACTCCCGTGCGGTCACGCCACCGACTCGGCGACGAACCGGTCGCGGACGGCCAGCACCCGGTAGATGCCGAGTGCGACACCGCAGCCGATGAACCAGCTGTACTGGGCCGCGGTGTGCATGCCGTACACACTGCCCGCCAGCAGCACCGGAAGCGCCGCGAGCACCGCGCCGGCCACGGTGGCGATGACCGCGACCTTGTTGTATCCGCCGGTGTACCAGTACTTTCCGGACTCCGACATGGTGAACAGTTCGTCGACTACTACCTTCTGCTTGCGCACCAGGTAGTAGTCGGCGAGCAGCACGCCGAACAGTGGGCCGATGAAGGCGCCCAGGATCTCCAGCGTGTAGTGGATCACCTCCGGGTTGTTGTAGAGGTTCCACGGCGTGATCAGAACCGAGCCCACCGCGGCGATCATGCCGCCGGCACGCCAGCTGATGCGCTGCGGGCTGACGTTGGAGAAGTCGAACGCCGGGCTGATGAAGTTGGCGACGATGTTGATGCCGATGGTGGCGATGGTGAAGGTCAACGCGCCCAACACTATTGCGAAGGTGCTGTCGATGCGGGCCACGGTCTGCACGGGGTCGGTGAGCAGTTCGCCGAACACCGGCAGCGTCAGCGACGCGGTGACCACGACCAGCACGGAGAACACCAGGAAGTTGACCGGCAGCCCGAGGAAGTTGCCCTTCTTGACCGCGGCGAACGACTTGCCGTAGCGGGAGAAGTCGCCGAAGTTCAGCATCGGACCGGAGAAGTAGGACACCACCAGCGCGATGGCGCCGAGCATCACCGGAATCGAATCCAGGCCGGTGTACTTGACCTCGCCGAGGTTGAGATCGATTGCGCCCCAGCCGGCTTTGTAGATGAGGTAACCGCACAGGACGAACATGACGACGTAGACGGCGGGTCCGCAGAAGTCGATGAACCTGCGGATCGCCTCCATACCGCGCCAGAAGACGCAGGCCTGCAACACCCACAGCAGCAGGAAGCTGGCCCAGCCCAGCACCGGCAGACCGAGGAAGCCGTGGGTGGCGAGGTCGGCGTACGGGGCCAGTTCCGGAAACAGCTTGAGCAGCACGACATCCAGGGCGGCCGACGCCAGGTAGGTCTGGATGCCGTACCAGGCCACCGCGATCAGTCCACGGATGACGGCCGGGATGTTCGCCCCCAGCACACCGAATGCGGTACGACAGATCACCGGATACGGCACGCCGGCAACCTGGCTGGGCTTGGCGACCAGGTTGCACAAGAAGTAGACGAGGGTGATGCCGATCAGCAGTGCCACAAGCACCTGCCAACTGGCCAGGCCGAGGGCGAAGAGGCTGCCCGCGGTCACATAGCCACCGACGCTGTGCACGTCGGACATCCAGAACGCGAAGATGTTGTACGAGCCCCAGCTCTGCTTGCCCAGCGGGGCCAGGTCCTCATTGGTCAGTCTGGGGTCGTAATCCGGTTTGATGACGCCGCCGCCGACGGGGTGGCCGGCGGCCTCGACGATGTCACCTGCGCCGATCACCGCGCCCGGTGGGGTCAGGTCCTTGGGAACGAGGGTGTCAGTCATGCTCGAAAACGCTAAAAAAGCAACGTTTCCCTGCTGTTTCCCCTGAGATATGCCGCAATTGCGGAAAAGATATATGTTCGCCGCTACGCCAGCAGCCCGGTGTCCGTGGGCAGTTTGGCGATCGCCGCGTTGAGCCGGACGGCATGGTTTTCCGCGACGGCGATCAGGCGCTCGGCGTCACCGGCGACGAAGGCGTCGACCATCGCGCAATGGTCGGCATGCAGGTCCGCCCGGTCGTCGCGGCTGACATGCAGCATCGGCTGCACGGGTTCGGTGACATTCCATGCCGCCTCCAGCATGTGCAGCAGCCGATACATGCGCGACGGTCGGGTGAGCGCGGCATGCAGTTCCCGGCTCTGCCGGTGGTAAGCGCCCGCGTCATCGTCGCGAATCGCCTGCTGCAGCCTGACATTGACCGCGACCGCGGCCGCGCGGTCGGCATCGGTGGCGTTGGCCACGGCGACGCCCAGCGACGCCGACTCCAAAGCCTCACGCACGATGTACATTTCGCGGAGCTCCTGCGGCGTCAGCAGGGCCACGGTGTAACCGAAGTTGAGCCGGTGCTCCACCAGCCCCTCCCCGATGAGCGTCTTCAGCGCCTCCCGTACCGGAATCTGGCTGACGCCGAACACGTCCGCCACGTCGGCCAAGGGGATCGGCGTACCGGGCGGCACGCCGCCGTCGAGGACAGCACGGCGCAGTTCATTGAGCACCCCTTGCTGTGACGGCGCGGCCCGATCCGCCACCAGCTGCCCGAGCAGGACGGAACGCCGGTGGGGCCGCATACCCGCACAGTAGGTCGGCGTTGTTGCCGAACCCGTTTCGGCGACGTTTCGGCCCGGTTAGCGAATCACGCGTTCAGCACCGCGTGCGCGGCGTTGTAGCCCGGGATGAAGTTGACGGCCGGGCCGCCGTGGCAGCCGGCGCCACCCAGGTAGACGCCCTCGACGGGCAGCTCCTGGTCGAGATACCCGCGCGGACCGGGCCGGTTGGGCCCCATCTGTTCGGGGTGGATCAGCCCGTGGCAGTAGTCACCGCCGGGAGCGCCGAACATCCGGTCCATGTGCCGCGGCGTGAACGTCGTGTGCCGCAGGATGAGCTTCTCGAAGTTGGGTGCCACCCGGGTGATCTTGTCGATGACCCGTTGCCCCATCTCACGTTTCATCGAGCCGTAGTCGCCGTCACCTTCGACCGGGAACCACAGCGCGAACGCCGACGACGCGTGCTTGCCGGGCGGTGCCAGCTCGGGATCCAGCACCGACGGAATCTGCCAGGCGATGGACGGATCGGCCGGCACGATGCCCCGGCGGCTGTCCTCCCACTGCTGCTGCAATTCCTCGGGCGTGCTGAAAAGACCGATGGTTCCCTGTAATTCGGGGTTGTTCAGGATTTCGTAGGGTTCGGCGAACTCCGGGTTGCCGTCGAGCGCGAAGTGCATCTGCAGGTAGCTGCCGCGGTGGTCGACGCGGGTGTAGCGGGACCGGACGTCGTCGGGCACGGCGCTGCCAAGGAGCCGGTCGACCGTCAATGACGGTGCGAGTGACGAAACCACCACGGGTGCAGCGATTTCGGTGCCGTCGTCCAGGCGTACGCCGGTGACCCGGCCGTCGGCGACCGTGATGGCCGCGACCGCACTGCGCAACCGGACCTCACCGCCATGAGCGACGAAAGTGTCCTCGAGGTGCTTGCCCAGTGCGCCGATGCCGTCCTTGAGCTTTCGCATCAACGACGCGCCGTCGGTCGGGACGGCGAGGCCGAAGGCCAGCGCGGCGGCGCTGCCCGGGGTGGCGGGGCCGCGGTAGGTGGAGTTGCACGCCAGCACCGACAGCATGCCGCGGATGGCGCCGTGCTTGTCCTTGTCCGGCAGGTAGCGGTCGAGGACGTCGGTCACCGAGCCGAAGAGCATGTCGGTGATGGCCGACCGCTCGAATTCGTTTGTGGCGCATGCATACATCTCGTCGTAGGTCTTGGGCGGCAGCCCCGCGTCGAACCGGCCGAGGGCCCGCGCCGGCGCCATGCTCCAGGCCATCAGCCCGGCCATGCCATTGACGGCCTCGGCACCATGCACCTCGTTCATGTGGGTGAGCAGCTTCATGGGGTCCGAGTAGAAGAGCAACGGCTCGTCGCCGATCCCCCGCATGTTGACCGACATGACTTCCTGCTCGACACTCGGCACCTCGTCGAGGCCCAACTCCTGACTCACCTTGAGCGCCGTCGGGAACTGCTCGGACCCGGCGATCTCGAACTTGAACCCGTCGAACAGCTCGACGGTGGAGGCCATGCCGCCGGAGTAGAGCTTGGCCTCCAGACACAGCGTGCGCAGGCCGGCCTTCTGCAGCATCACCGCCGAAGCCAGCCCGTTGTGCCCTGCTCCCACCACGATCGCGTCGAATTGCGCCATTTCCGCAGAGTCGCACCCGTATAAAGTTTTGTCAATAGTGACAAAACTTTATACGACGAGGATCAGACGGGTCCGGCCGCCAGCTGGTCCAGCGCCTGGTGGCACATGCGCGCGAGATCGGCCAGCGACCGCTCGGCGCCCAGCATCCACACCTCCATGGCGCCGAACACCGCGGCGGCGATGGTCCGCGACGTCACCGCGACGCGCAACCGGTCGTCTGGCCCGCCCCGCCGCTCGAGATACTCGGCGATGGCATCGGCGAAGTCGGCCTCGACCTGCCGGATATGACTGACGATCCGCTCGGCGTCGAGTTCCTGTTCGCGCAGCGCGGCGATCTTGGTGACCGCACCAAAGTCGTACGGAAAGGCGAAGATCGCGGCCTGTACCGCCGCCAGCACCGGTTCGTCGGCGGGCCGTCCGGCCAGCGCGGTGCGGAACCAGTGCAGACCCGCGTCGTAGTCGGCGAACAGCAGCTCGTGCTTGGACGTGAAGTGCCGGTAGAACGTGCGCAGCGAAACACCTGCGTCGGCGGCGATCTCCTCGGCCGTGGTGCCCTCGACACCCTGCGCCAGGAAACGGACCAACGCCGCCTGTTGCAGCGCCTCGCGCGTGCGCTCACTACGTACGGTCTGCGGCGGCCGGGGCATCCCAGTACGGTACCGCAGAATGTTTTGTCATGATTGACAAAACATTCTGCGGCGAGCAGACTCCGCTGACATGGTCTCGCTCATCGTCCACGCGCTCCTCGGACTGATCACCATTGCGTTCATCGTCAAGCTCAATCCCGCGGTCTTCCGCAAGCCGGCCGACGGACCCGCGTTCTCGGCACTCGAGTCGGCGTACTACGTGATCGGCATCGCCTCGATAGCGCTGGGCTACTACTTCAACACCAAATTCGTCATGGATTACCAACCGCCGGGCGGCAATCCGATCACCGGGCCGGGCAGCTGGTCGGACTACATCCGCCTGATGTTCGTCAACCCCGCGGCGTCGTCGGCGGGCCAGGACTACACCATCATCAACGTCATCCTGCTACCGCTGTTCAGCATCGCCGACGGGCTGCGACGCGGCATCCGGCACCCCTGGCTGTTCTTCGTCAGCAGCCTGTTCACCAGTTGTGCTTTCGCGCTGGCGTTCTACTTCGCCGTCGTCGCCCGGCAGCAGCGGCACGAGCGCGCCGTCGACCACGTCAGGAGTTCTGCGACAATCCAGGGGTGACGCCACCGGGGATGGTCGCCCGCCTGCGGCCCTACGCCTCCACCATCTTCGCCGAGATGTCGGCGCTGGCCGCACGGGTCGGCGCCGTCAACCTCGGCCAGGGCTTTCCCGACGAGGACGGCCCGGCACCGATGCTGGCGGTGGCGCAGCAGGCCATCGCGGACGGCGTGAACCAGTACCCGCCCGGCCCGGGCATCCCCGCGCTGCGCCAGGCCATCGCGGCCCAGCGCACACGGCACTACGGCATCGACTACGACCCGGACACCGAGGTGCTCGTCACCGTCGGCGGCACCGAGGCCATCGCCGCGGCCGTGATCGGCCTGGTCGAGCCAGGATCCGACGTCCTGATCATCGCGCCGTTCTACGACTCCTACTCCCCGGTGATCGCCATGGCCGGCTGCCGGCGCGTCGTCGTTCCATTGGCACCCGACAACCACGGCTTCGCCATCGACATCGACCGGCTCCGTGCCGCCATCACGCCGCAGACCCGTGCGCTGATCCTCAACTCGCCGCAGAACCCGACCGGCATGGTCGCGAGCCACGACGAGCTGACGGCCATCGCCGCCCTCGCCATCGAGCATGACCTGCTGGTCATCACCGACGAGGTCTACGAGCAGCTGACGTTCGACGGTCATCAGCACCGGCCGCTCGCCGGGTACCCCGGCATGGCCGAGCGCACCGTCACCATCTCCAGCGCCGCCAAGATGTTCAACTGCACCGGCTGGAAGATCGGTTGGGCATGTGGGCCGGCTGACCTGATCGCCGGGGTGCGCGCCGCCAAGCAGTACCTGACGTACGTCGGTGGCGCGCCGTTCCAGCCGGCCGTCGCGCACGCGCTGGACCACGAGGACGCCTGGGTCGCGGCGCTACGAAAGTCCTACCGCGGCAAGCGGGATCGGTTGGCCGGCGCCCTGACCGACATCGGCTTCGACGTGCACGACAGCTTCGGCACCTACTTCCTGTGCGCCGATCCCCGCCCGCTGGGATATGACGACAGCACCGCGTTCTGCGCCGGGCTGCCCGAGCGGGTCGGCGTCGCGGCCATCCCGATGTCCGCCTTCCTCGATCCGAGCTCCCCCGACTCGGCGGGCTGGAATCACCTGGTGCGCTTCGCCTTCTGCAAGCGCGACGACACCCTCGATGAGGCCATCACCCGGCTCCGCACCCTGTGATTTGTGCACGTTTTTCCGCGGCGGGCGCGGAAAAACGTGCACAAATCGCTGGCTACTCGTCGTGGAGCAGGCCGGTGTCGGTGGGCAGGGTCCCGATCGCGGCGTCGACGCTGTCGTTGTGCCGCTGCGCCACCGCGTCGAGACGCGCGGTGTCGCGGGCCAGGAAGGCCTCGAGCATCTCTTCGTGATCGCCGTTGAGCTTGGCCCGGTCGTCCGGCGTCACATGCATCATCGCCTGCACGGGTTCGATCATGTTCCAGGACATCTCGAGAATGTGCAGCAGCCGATGCATGCCGGACGGGCGCACCAGAGACATGTGGAAGTTGCGGCTCTCCCGCTGGAACGCCGCGCCGTCACCGTCGTCGATCGCTTGCGCCATCCGGTCACTGGCCTCGATCGCGACGGCCCGCTCATAGTCGGTGGCCTTCTCCGCGGCGATCGTGAGCGCCGCGCCCTCCAGCGCCGCGCGCACGAGATACATCTCGTGCAGTTCCTGCTTCGTCATCCGGGCGACGGTGTATCCCGAGTTGGGCCGGTGCGTCACCAAGCCCTCGCTGATGAGCGTCTTGAGTGCCTCGCGGACGGGAATATGGCTCACGCCGAACAGTTCGGCGACATCGGTCAGCGGCACCGGGGTTCCGGGCGGCGCATCACCGCGCAGGATCACCCGGCGCAGCTCGGTCACCACCGTCTGCTGCGGCCCACCGTTCCGCACCACCACCAGCTTCTCCAACAGCGGAGAAGGTGGGCGGTCGGTCATACGAACTCCCTATCGACAGAGTGTGGACTAGCCGTAGAGACGAGTCACCCGGGCCCGCAGCCGGTCGACCGCAGCATCGAGCACCAGTTTGCGGGCTCGGCGCAACAGGAACTCGGGAATGGGGGCGACGAGGTCCACGATGATGTCGAATCGCACCCGGGTCCGGTCGCCCTCGCGAGTCAGTTTGTACTCGGCATGTTGCCCACGCTGTTGGAAGGTGTCGGCCGCATCCCACACCATCCAGTCATCACCCCAGTGGTACTCCAAGAGCTCCTTGTCGGTGATGCCCATGATCTTCACGGTCGCTTTGACATGGTGCGGACGACCGTCGGGATACCGATCCACTACCTGTAATTCCCGGTGCAAGCTGCGCCATTGCGACGCCTCGTCCATGTCGGCCAGCGCATCCATGATGGCTTCGGGCGAGGCGTCGATCACCAGCTCTCGGGACGCCATAACTGCCATAAGGGCAAATTTAGTCCTCTCTACCGGCCTCGGGTAGAGAATGCGTCAGCTAACTTTCAAAACCCGCTACCAACCGACTTCTTCGATCGGCGTGGTCTGCTGCGGCGGAGCGCCGACGGGGCCCGACGGGGTCCGTGAGAAGCGCGGTGCGGGCGACGCCTGGTCGACGCCGTCGACGGTGACGATCGTCGACCTGGCCCGGAGGTGTTCGCCCGCGGCGGCCTCGGTCCAGGTGAGCACGGGAGTGACGCAGGCGTCGGTGCCGGCGAACGTCTCGGTCCACTCGGCACGGGTCCGGCTCGCGAACCGGGCAGCAAAGATGTCGCGCATCTCGTCGTAGCGCGCGAGGTCGAACTGGTTGGGCACCTCGGCAGGATCCAGGCCAAGGCCCACAAGTAGCTGAGCGAAGAACTGCGGTTCGATCGAGCCGACCGCCATGTAGCCGCCGTCGGAGGTCTCGTAGACGCGGTAATACGGGGCGCCGCCGTCCAGGAGGAACGACTCGCGCTGGTCCTTCATCACGCCGGTGGACTTCATGGTCCACATCATCTGGGCGAGCATGCTGACACCGTCGACCATCGCCGCGTCGACCACCTGGCCGCGGCCGGACTGTTCGCGTTCGTACAGCGCGGTGACGATGCCGATGAGCGTCAGCATCGACCCGCCGCCGAAGTCGGCGACCAGGTTCAGCGGCGCCACCGGCGGCCGGTCGCGGTAGCCGATGGCCGACAGCGCACCGGTCTGCGACAGGTAGTTGATGTCATGGCCCGCGGTCTGGGCGAGCGGCCCGTCCTGGCCCCAGCCGGTGATCCGGGCGAAGATCAGCCGCGGGTTGACGGCCTCGCACTCGGCCGGCCCGATGCCGAGGCGCTCGCAGGTGCCGGGACGGAAACAGTCAAGCAGCACATCGGCTTTCGCGGCCAGCGCGAGCAGCGCTGCCGGGTCGGACTTGACGTCCAGGTCGACGATTCGCTTGCCGCGGTGCAGCAGGTCGACGTTCTCGGCGGGCATCGTCAGCCCGCCGGGACGACGCACCCGAACCACGTCGGCGCCGAGGTCCGCCAGCATCATGGCGGTGTGCGGCCCGGGGCCGATTCCGCCGAGTTCGATCACCTTGACTCCGGCCAGTGGCCCCGCATTCGTCATCCCGCGACGTTAGCCCATGGGTTGACGCGGCTGAATCCCGGTGTGCGTCAGCCCTTCTTGTTCTTGGCCATGAACTTTTTCAGCCCCTCGGTGGCGGTCTCGGCACCACCGCTGACACTGCGCTTGAGCAGGAAGCCGGGGATCGGCACCACCGGGTCGACGGTGATCTCGAACTTCACCTTGGTCTTGTTGCCGGCCGGGGTCAGCGTGTACTTGGCTTCCTGCTTCTTCAGCGACGACGACCTGATCAGCACCCAGCTGCCCGTCAGGTCGGTCCAGGTGTATTCGAGGATCTGGTCGTCGGCCATGCCGGCGGCCTTGATGGTCATCTTGGCCTGCTTCGGCCGGCCGTTCTCGTAGGTGTCCAGGACCTCGGCCTTGGTGTACTGCGGCGACCACACGGGTGTCTGCGCAAGATCTGCGATGACATCCATGATCTCTTCAGGGGTTGCCTCGATGGTCACTTCGTGCGACGCGCTGACTGCCATGGCGCGACCATAGACCACGGGACCACGCGCCGTGACCAGATGGTGCAACCAGCGGGACGACCGTCAGTGGATGTTCGACTGGATCTTCGTGGCGATGTCGGCGGCCGCCGTCACCGGCGCCTTGGGCGTGCATGCTTCGACATCGATGATCAGGTTCTCGACGCGCTGGAGAACGTGTTGGCACCAACGGGTTTCGGGCCCGGTGCCACGCGTGATGGGCATCGCCAGTTTGGTGTCGGTGCGCTCCAGGTCGCCCGACAGCCACTTCGGCAACGGCTTGTCGTTGAGCCGGATGTTGACATGGTGGTTGGTGCACTTGGCCCACCGCGCGGCCGACAGGTTGAAGAAGTTTCGGGCCGCGTCGGATGTCGGGTAGTAGACGACCGACTGCGCTGCCAGGTAGTCCCATTGGTCACTGTCAGGGACCTGCAACGTCTGCTGCCGCACGGCCTTCCAGTCCTGGCCGCTCTTGAGATCCTTGCCGTCCTTGGAGTAGATGACGGACTCGTCGATCTGCCAGACGCCGAGGCAGTTCAGGTTCGGCAGCAGGTTGCGGTGGTCGTCCATCCCGTCTTTCGGCGGACGGCCCACCATCCCGGTCGTGCCCATCGTCTTGTTCATCTCGTCCGGCGTCAGCAGCAGGCTGTCCATGCTGGACTCGGCAACGACGGACGGGGTCGCGGGTGTCGGCGTACCGGTCTTGCCACCGCAGGCGGCCAGCGCCAGGCACAGCACGGCGACGCCGAAGGCGTGTCGCTTCACGTATTCCTTATATACCGGCGCGCTCAGGCGTGGGTACCGGCCGCGGCGCACTCGCGCTGGACGGCCTCGGCGTTGGTGTTGACCTGGGTTGCCGTGTCGTCGAGGCTGCCGCCCGTCATGCCGATGCCCATCTTCACGAGCAGCTTGGCGGCGCCGTACGACCAGGACCGCATGGGGTCGGCGATTGCCGGGTTCAGGCCCGGGGTGTTCGCGGCATCCATCGCGACCGCCGAGGACTGCCGCAGAGTGGTCCGGCCGGCCACATTGCTCTGGTGGACGTAGGGGTCGTTGGCGTCGAGGCTGTCGGCGAAGCCCTCGTAGCCCGAGGCCGCACTGTCGAGCGCGGTCGCGAACTGCGAGCACGCGGCGACCGCGGCCGGGTCGGCGTTCGACGACGTCACGCCCGTCGACTGCACCCCGGCGCCGGCATCGATCGGGCCGACCGGCCCGGCTTCATCGTCGGCCGCAGCGGTGGGCAGGTACATCGCCCCTGCGCCGAAGACGGCAGCAGATGCGACAACCAGACGTACCCAGGTGCGTGAAGACTTCACCGTTTTCCTCCAAGTCATTCGGTGCGATTGCCGCGTCCACCGGACATGAGTCACCCGGCAATGACGGACGCTCGGCGTTCGACCCTCTCACGGTCAGGCGTGTACATGGCCAGTTGGTTAACACAAGACAAACCGGCGATTTCCAATCTCCGTCGGTTGTATTTCACTACTGGACCAATGACCCAGATCACACTCGCCGAACTGGGCATTCAATAGCCGGCTACCACGACAAATGACTCCAGCAATACACGCATATTCCGGTGTTGCCCACTGGTTGATAACGCAAGGGCAAGTTTTTGCAGTCCGTTAACCGGCTCTTCGCAGTTGAGGGTGTAGAGGTCATCGGCGCGTCGTTGCCGGGATAGGGGTCGAGGTCTCTCGAAGATGAAGGTTCCTACACGCCTCATCCGAAAGACCTCGACGTGCCTGACGCTACCGGTCGGGCGGGCTTCGCCCGCGCTGACCTGACTACTTTCTGCCGCCTCGACGACCTCGGGTTGGAGGTGACCGGCCAGCAACTGCACCCCGATCGTGCGGTATTGGCATGCCGGGTCAGCGACGACGACTCGTGGTGCCGCCGCTGCGGCGAGCGAGGCGTCAGCCGCGACAGCGTGACACGCGAGCTTGCCCACGAACCATTCGGGTGGCGGCCCACCACCTTGCTGGTCACCCTCCGCCGCTACCGCTGCGCCGGCTGTGCCCATGTGTGGCGCCAAGACCTCGGCAACGCCGCCGAACCACGCGCCAAGCTGTCCCGGCGTGCGTTGCAGTGGGCCTTGAAAGCGATTGTCTGCCAACACCTGACCGTGGCTCGCGTCGCCGAAGCGCTGGCGGTGTCGTGGAACACCGCCAACAACGCCGTCCTGGCCGAAGGGCAGCGAGTGCTGATCGCCGATCCGGCCCGCTTCAACGGCGTGCGGGTGATCGGCGTCGATGAGCACGTGTGGCGGCACACCCGTCGCGGCGACAAGTACGTCACCGTGATCATCGACCTCACCCCGGTCCACGACCAGACCGGCCCTGCCCGGCTGCTCGACATGGTCGAAGGCCGCTCCAAGAAGGCGTTCGCCGACTGGCTGTCCGAGCGACCCCAGCCCTGGCGCGACGGTGTCGAAGTTGTTGCCATGGACGGCTTCTCCGGGTTCAAGACCGCCACCACCGAAGAACTTCCTGAGGCAGCCACGGTGATGGATCCCTTCCACGTGGTGAGGTTGTCCGGCAACGCTCTCGACGACTGCCGCCGCCGTATCCAGGTGGCCACGTGTGGGCACCGCGGCCGCAAGACCGACCCGCTCTATGCCTGCCGACGCACCCTGCACACCGGCGTCGATCTGCTCACCGACCGCCAGAAAGCCCGGCTGGCAGCCTTGTTCACCGGCGACATTCATGTGGAGGTCGAAGCGACCTGGCACATGTACCAACGCGCCGTGGCCGCCTACCGCGAACCCGACCGCACGAAAGGCCGAGCCATGATGGCGGCGCTGATCGACACGCTGAGCGCCGGCGTTCCCAAACCGCTGACCGAGCTGATCACCCTCGGACGCACACTGACCAAGCGGGCTGTCGATGTGCTGGCCTATTTCGACCGGCCCGGCACCAGCAACGGACCGACCGAAGCGATCAACGGCCGTCTCGAACACCTCCGTGGCTCCGCCCTGGGCTTTCGCAACCTCACCCACTACATCGCCCGATCCCTACTCGAAACCGGCGGATTCAGACCCCAACTACACCGTCAATCATGAAGAGCCCGTTAACCGTCTGGCAACCCAGCCAGTTGAACCGCCCCAGGTTTTCCGCCGCTGCTATACGGGTTGACGCTCTCGGTCGAGGGCGCTGTAGTGGGCGTGCTCGTACTCGGTTGGGCTGACCATGCCGAGACTGGAGTGCAGCCTTCGGTTGTTGTACCACTCGACCCAGGCTGCTGTCGCGTACTCGACGTCGGCGATGGTCCTAAACGGCCCCGGGTGGAACACTGTGGTTCGGATGCATTCGGTCTTGTACAAGCCGTTGATCGTTTCCATCAGAGCGTTGTCGTAGGCATCCCCGACGCTGCCAATGGAAGGTGAAATCCCTTCCAGTTCAAGGTGTTCGGTGAAACGGACCGACGTGTATTGGCTTCCGGCGTCGCTGTGGTGGATGAGCTCGCCGGCTGCGGTGGGATGACCTTCGTGACGGCGCTGCCACACGGCCATCCGCAACGGGACCATCACCAGATCGGTGGTCTTGGTGGTGGCCGCGTGCCAGGCCACGATCCGCTGAGCGAACACGTCGACGATGAAGGCCACGTAGACAAAGCCCGCCCAGGACCGCACGTAAGTGAAGTCGGTGACCCATACCCGGTTCGGGACGCTCGCATGGAAGTTGCGGTTGAGCAGATCCGGGGCGCGGCGCCCGTCGGTGTCCGGGATCGTGGTGCGCACCTTCTTTGACCGCCGTATGCCCTGCAGACCCAACGTGCACATCGCCCGGTGCACCGAGCCCGCCGAGGCCTCTGGCAGCGCGGCACGGCGGATCAGGGCCGTCATCTTGCGCCGCCCGTAGAGCCCCTCGGGGGCCAGAACGCGCTTGCCGGCGGCGTTGGTGGTCCACGCCAGGCCACGCACAGCGTCGATGACCTGGGCGTCGGTGATGGTGCGGGCCGCTACCGTCCGGCCTGGTTGTTTCCAGGACCGGTAGGTGCGCGCGGCGATCTGACAGCCCTGCTCACACAAGACTCGGCAGATCGACTCGACCGCGTGCCCAGCGGCGCGTTGATCGTCGATGAACGCGAAGATCACCGGTTGCGGGGGTCGGTGAAAGTCGGCCCGGGACGCGGTGACAACCGTTGGGGCTGTTCCGTTTTCCCGGGCCGCTTCCCGAACCCGGCGTGCACCTTTCAATGCACCGGGCTCTCCACAAGACCCGGTCAGGCTGCTGTGGTGTCCTCCTCGTCGGTCGGCCAGGGCGAGGGAATGACCGCACCGCGGTAGCGGTAGCGGGTCGTGCCGATCTTCTCCAGATCGATCAGCACACGGTCCTCGGTGGCTGGCCACCAGCCGCCGCCGCAATATTGGCGGCGCAGGTCTTTCCAGGTCGACTTGCGGTGTTTTCGTCGGAGCCAGCGCCACACCGTCTGCCACGTGTAGTGACTGAGGTAGGAGAAGGTCGCCGAGGACACCCCGGCCCGGAAATAGCCCGCCCATCCCTGCAGCGTCGCGTTGATGCGGCGCAGCAGGTCATCGAGCGGCTGGTTGAGTTCAACTGTTCGGCGCAGCGTCTTGATCTTCCGTTTGACCGCCAACACGGCCTTCGTGGACGGATGAACATAGACGTAGCTGCAGCTGGTGCCCCGCTTGCGGCGACGCTGGATGCGCCACCCGAGGAAGTCCAGCCCCTCGTCGATATGGGTGATCAGGGTCTTGTCCGGTGCCAGACGCAACCCCATCGTCGCCAACACGGCGGCGATGTCCTCCTGTAGTGCTTCGGCGTGGGCTCTGGTGCCCCGCACCATCAGACACCAGTCGTCGGCATAGCGGACCAGCCGAAAGTTCGGCTGCCCGTGACGAAGTCGTCGAGCGCGCTCAACCGAGCCGGTAGCCGGACCACCCGGCAACCCGGCAATGTGTTCATCGAGCACCGACAACGCCACATTGGCCAACAGCGGCGAAAGAATCCCACCCTGCGGAGTTCCGGCGGTGCTGTCCGCCAGCAGGCCGTCCTCGGTGAGGATGCCCGCCTTGAGGAACGCCTTCACCAACCCCAAGACACGGTTGTCACCGACGCGTCGACGCACCCGCCCCATCAGAGCGGTGTGGTCGATCTCATCGAAACAGGCCTTGATGTCTCCCTCAACAACCCAGTCATAACACCGGGGACGTGTTGCGAGATAACGCACTTCGGCCACCGCATCATGAGCGCGGCGCTTCGGACGGAAACCGTAGGAACACGGCAGGAAATCCGCCTCAAAGATCGGCTCCAACACCAACTTCAACGATGCCTGGACCACCCGATCGGCCACGGTGGGAATCCCCAAGCGGCGCAACGCACCACCGGTCTTGGGGATCATCCGCTCGCGCACCGGCAACGGGCGGAAACTGCGGTCCTTCAACTGCGACCGCAGTTCATCGAGGAACACCTCGATGCCCTGCCCGGCAGTGATGGACGACGCGGTGCGCCGATCCACCCCGGCCGTGGCGGCACCCTTATTCCCGCTGACCCGATCCCACGCCACCAACACGAACGCGGGATCGGCGACGAGGTTGAACAGATCGTCGAACCGGCGATCAAGATCATCGCGTGCCCAACGGTGCAGCTTGGTCTGGATCTTCAGTACCCGTTGCCGCGCCAGCATCAGCGCCAACTCCAGCTCGTCGGTATTCACCGGCGACATAACTTCCTCTCCTGACCTTCCAGTTTCCGCACTGCATGTCTTGCTGGCCCCCTTCGCCCTGTGACCGCCTTTCTCGGTCTCCACGACGGGCACGTCACCGCCCGCGACTACTACGAGGCCTCCGCCCCACCCTGAAATGCGGTTCCTTGACTCCGAACCCGAGTCGTCACACCCGCCCCGACTGGCTGCCGGAAACGAAATGAGCGGTCCCGCAGGGTGGTTCCCACGTTCACCAGGTCATCGATTGGTCAGGGAGGCGCCCAGCTCTACTCCGGCAGCATCGCCACGGCTACGCCGCAGGCCTTCACCGTGGCCTCCCCACCGCTGGAACTAAACGGCTTCGGAGTCAAACCCCACCCGCTCGGGTTCGTGCACTGCACACCGGCCCATATCCACCAGATTGGAGCCGGCTTCGCGGTTACGGAGCGTCTGACACTGGTTCGCTTACGCTGCACCTTCTGACCTTGCTCGACAAGCCCGCACCGTCTGGCAGTGCCGGCACGGCTTGCCTTCTCGGGACCGCTTGCCACCGATCACCGTCGTTCCCGGCGATCGGCTGCCCCGATGCTTCCTCAGGCCGCTGCGACGACCCGAAGGAGACGGTCTCTCACCGCCTCTCGATATACCCAGCGCCTCGTGGCGCACAGCTCCCCCGCGAAGAAAGTTGTCGCCGCTTTCAGAATCGCGACATCCTCACGTAGCCTTCGGTTTTCAGCCCTCAGCCGCTTGATTTCCTCGTTCTCCTCCGTGGTGACACCGGGTCGTTGACCATCATCGATCTGGGCCTGCACCACCCAGCGCCGCACCGATTCCTTACCCACCCCAAGCTGACGGGCCACCGCTTCCGAAGCGGCGGTCAACGACGAGTACTCCTGCTGATGCTCGGTCACCAGCCGCACCGCCCGCTCACGCAAGGCAGGATCGATTTTCTTCGGCATGCTGCTCATCCTTCCGGACTCAAACAGCAGCGGCATCAAACCTGGGGCGGTTCACAGTAGATGCTCCGCAGCGACACAAATTCAGCAACGCACAGCGATCCGCAGCACTGCTGATTACCCGATACGAGAGGCGCGCTCATCACCATGTCGAACCGTTATGCCATGTTGGCAGCCCTTTGCGTGGTGCTCCCGGTCGGCACCGCGCCGCTGGCACTCGCTGACCCTCCCGCCGATCCGGCTGTGCAGCCGGCCGGCAACCCGGCCCCGCCGCCTCCGGGCGAGGGCGCCGTGCCGTCGGGCCCCGCCGGCGTTCTGGACACCCCGGACGGCTGGCACATCGAGGTCACCGGCAGCAACGAGACCCAGCTGCCCGTCGCGCCCCTGACCACCGCGATCTCCTCGCGTGAGTACTGGGTCGCCGGTACCTTCACCGGCAAGATCACCGGTGGCGGAAAGACCAAACTGGCTGGTGGAACGCTGGAAGCCGGCGAGCAGATCGGCTGCGGCATCATCTCCGACGAGGCCGAGATCAACCCCGGTATCAGCTTCACGCCGGGTATCAAGATCCCGTTCGCGGGCACTGACCCCAGCCTCGGTACCGGCATCAGCCTCCAGGGCAAGGTCTACCTGAAGCCCGGCACGGTGACCACGGTCGCGATCGACAAGAAGTCGTTCAAGGGCACCACCGCCCGCGTGACCATCACGGGCGTCCGGATCAAGACCGATCAGTGCGCCGGTCAGTCCTTCATCCGGTCGTACGCCACCTTGACCAGCTCGACCGACAACACCGACGACGTCATCACCTACCTGGGTGTGACGAAGTCCGTCTGACCTGATGCCCGGTGCGGGCGAGCAAGCTCTCCCCGAGCCCGCCCGCACCGGCCACGGACACCGGCCGTGAATTTAATCAGTCAGACGAAAAATATTGTCACTGATTAAAGAATTTGATCCATCCACAAAACAGAGCCAGTTCCGAGTAATTGGCCAGCCGTTCACCAATTCGAAATCCGAATATTGAATGCTCCGAGAATCGAAAACAGTCTCGTTCTCGCATTCCAACCCACGAGAGGCGCCGTAACCCCATGTTGAACCGACTTGCCACATTGGCTGCCGCAGCGGGCGTGCTGCTGTCGGCGACCGTTACGCCGCTCGCCCTGGCCGACCCGGTCGATCCCGCCGGCTTCGACGGCCCGCCGCCGGACAACGGCGTCGTGGCCTCCGACGAGCCGGCCCGCATCACCAGCCCGGACGGGTGGGTCCTCGAGGTCGTGGCCAAGAACGAGACCCAGCTGCCCGTCGCCCCGCTGACCACCGCGGTCAGCTCCCGCGAATACCTGGTGGGCGGCACGTTCACCGGCACGGTCACCGGCAACGGCAAGACCAAGCTGAACGGCGGCACGCTGGAGGCCGGCTACCAGATCGGTTGCGGCATCGAGCTCGGCCAGGTGCGTCTGATCGGCCAGATCGGTCTGAGCACCTCGGGCTCCACCCTGGCCGGCCTGATCCCGACCGGTGTCAGCATGCCGATGTCGGGCACCCTGGAAATCCACGCCAAGCCGGGCACCGTGACCCAGGTGCCGGTCGACAAGAAGACCTTCAAGTCGGCTCCGGTCCGCGTGACGCTCAAGGACACCCACATCAAGATCGACGGTTGCGTCGGCCAGTCCTTCCTGCGGTCGTACGCGGTGCTGACCAGCTCCACCACCGACACCGACGACATCGTGGCCTACTACGGCATCACCAAGTCGGTCTGATGCATCGGGTTACCCGCGGAATTGTCACCGCCGCAGCGGTTTTCGCTGCGGCGGCGGCAATGACGCAAACTGACATCGCATCCGCCGATCCGGTCGTGCCCACGCCGATTCCCGCGCCTGGCCCCGCCCTGCCACCACCGGCGCCCGTCGCACCCGAAGGCCCCGGCGGCAACCTCGCGGTCCCGGTCGCGGGCGCCAACCTGGGTCCCCAGGGGCTCAACGTCCTCGCCCAGAGCGACGGGGTGAATCCCCTGGGCGCCGCGCTCGGTGCACCCTCGGACCTGACCGGCCTCGACCGCGGCAGCGTCCTGGGCCAGTACGCCGTGCCCTCGGCTCCCGGCGGGCCATCGCCCGTCACGACACCGAATCTCCGGGCCTTCAACAACGCCTACGGCCCGCAGCAGTGCATCAAGCCGTCGGCTCCCGGTAAGTGCGAGCAGTTCGATGTCGAACCCGGTGAGGAGAACGCCGACGTCAACGGGCGTACGTGGCTGGGTCGCTACATCGACATGTACCGCGACGGTCGTCTGAAGGGCGGACTGCTCGGGCAGATGCCGCGCGAACAGCTCGGCGAATCCCTACCCGGCACGGCACCGCCTCCCGGGACCAACATCCCGCCGGGCCTGGTGGAGTTCCGTCCGGACCCCGCCGATGTCCCGCCCCCGCCGGGGGCACCGGTTCCGCCGGTACCGCCGGCACCCGCCAACTGAACACCTGATTCAGGCCCGTCAACTCCGGTTGGCGGGCCCGAATCGTCTGCGCCGGTTGGTCGCCGGTCATGCTGAATTCAGACAGCCGCGCCATTTTGGCCGCAGCGCATGGGCCCGTCACGTATACACAAGCAATGACGGTAAGCGCCGGCTGGTACGGCGTCGGCGGACTCGCGGCGGCCATCATCGGGGCAGCACTCACCACCGGGACCGCCGTCGCATGGGCGGACAATGAACCCGGCCACAACGCTGCCGGCAGTCCCGCCGCCTCGGCGGCCAGTGCCGCGGCGCACGCGGGTAGCGACAGTTCAGCCCCGCCCACCGGCCGGCCGGCGCGTTCCGCACCGCCCCGCTCGAGCGGCACCCGCTCCCCCGCCCGCACCAAACCTGCGGCGAGTTCGGCTGGTGAACGGTCGCACCGCACAGCCGCACCGACCACCGGCGCGACGTCATCGCGACCCCAGATCCTGGCGAATCCCGTTGTCCCCAAGCCGAAGTCAGCAGCCAGTGCGGCGGCCGCAGCGCCTGCGGTGACCCCGCGAGCCACCAGCGCCAGTGCCACGACTGTCGCCGCGACGCTCCCCTCCGCGGCGACACAGGCGGCGCCGAGCGCCGTGCCGGCCGCCCTACCCAACAATGCGGCCGGGTGGTTCCAGGCAGTGATCTACAACCCGCTGCACACCGGCATCCAAGGCTGGATCAACAGTCCGCTCGGGCAGGGCGTGGACGGCGTCATCAACAGGCTGGCCGGCACCTACGTGATCGGCAACGGCCGCATCGGCACCGCGACCGCACCCAATGGCACCGCGGGCGGGTGGCTGTTCGGCGACGGCGGCGCCGGCTGGGACAGCACCGAGGCCTTGGTCCGCGGCGGCAACGGCGGCGCGGCGGGCATGGTCGGCAATGGCGGGCGCGGCGGTTCCGGGGGCGCCGGAGCATCGGGCGGCGCCGGTGGCCCCGGCGGCATGCTGATGGGTATCGGCGGCCATGGCGGTGCGGGCGGTGCCCAGGCCGGCGGCACCGGAGGGCCGGGCGGCAAGTGCGGAAACGGGCGCGGTCTGCTGTTCGGCGCCGGCGGCGGTGGGGGCCGCGGCGGCGACGGGGCCGACGGCGGCCGCGGCGGGAACGGTGGTTCCGGCGCTTTCATCATGGGCATCGGCGGCGCCGGCGGGGATGCCGGCAACAGCGGAGTGGGCGGCGGCTCCACCGGACTGCCCGCGCTCGCTGGCGCGGGCGGCAACGCGGGTCTGCTGGGCAATCACGGCGCGGTCGGTAAGTCCGGCACCGGCGCCACTCTCATCCAGACCGGCGCGAACACCTCCATGCTGTCCGTCACGCCGACCGGCGTCTGGCTCACCAACAGCGAAGGACAGGTCGTCCTGCTGCATGGCTTCAACGAGGTGTACAAGCTGGCGCCGTATGAACCGTCGGCGAGCGGATTCAGCGAGGACGACGCCGCATTCCTGGCGGCCAACGGTTTCAATGTGGTGCGGCTCGGGGTGATCTGGGCCGGCGTCGAGCCGCAGCCCGGTGTGTGCGACGCCGCCTATGTCGACTCGATCCGGCAGACCGTCGACATGCTTGCGGCGCACGGCATCTACACCATCATCGACATGCACCAGGACCTGTACAGCGCATCGCTCGGCGGCGAGGGCGCGCCCGAGTGGGCCACCAAGACCGGCGGGCTGCCCAACCGCAGCTTCGGCTTCCCCGGCAGCTACTACCTGAACCCCGCCGAAACCGCGGCGTGGGATGGCTTCTGGAACAACGCCGAGGCCGCCAACGGAATCGGGCTCGAGGACAACTACGCCAAGGCCTGGGAGACGGTCGCCGCCGCGGTCGCTGGCAACAACAGCGTCATCGGCTACGACATCATGAACGAACCCTTCCCGGGCACCTCGTGGTTGCCGACGCTGCTGGGCAGCCCGTTCTACGCGACGCAACAGCTGACGCCGATGTACAACCAGGTGGCGGCTGCCATCCGGGCCGTCGATCCGAACACCGCGCTGTTCGTCGAACCGGCCAACCCCGCCGTGTCCGAAGTTCCCGCGATCCTCGGCCTGCCCATCCAGCTGGGCACCATCGACGATGCGAATGTCGTTCTGGCGTTTCATGATTACTGCGCCGGCTCGGCCACCAGCAGCATCTGTGGCTGGCTGGCCATGCAGCAGGCCAGCACGGCACACGCCTACGGCAAGGCCAACAACATCCCGGTGTTCATGGACGAGTTCGGCGCCTCCCACCTGCCCTCGGATCTGAGAGCCGAGATGAACGCCGCAGACCGGTACCTGATGAGCTGGTCCGTATGGGCCTACTCCGGTGTCGGTGACATCACCACCAGCGGCAGCACCGACGGCGAGTCCGTCGTCTACGACCCGGCCCTGCCGCCCACTGGCGACAACGTCAACACCGGGAACCTTCAGGTGCTGGCCGGGCCGTACCCACAGGCGGTATCGGGCACACCACTCAAACTCTCAAATACCGACGGCGCCTTCACCTTCAACTACTCGACGGCCAAGGCCGACGGTTCGGGCAACTTCGCGGCCGGTTCGTTGAGCAGCGTGTCGGTGCCCGCCGTCGCCTACCCGAACGGGTACACGGTGACCGTCACCGGCGGCCACGTGGTCTCGGCCGCGAACGCACCGACATTGGTGATCGCATCAGACACCGACACCGGCGTCGTTCAGGTCGTGGTGACCGCCGCGCCGTAGCCCGAGGCCGGGCGTAGCGTGATCGACGTGTCGAACGAGCCGAACAACCACTATCACCACCTGGCATTCGGCCCTGACGCACTGAATCGTCAGCAGCGCAACGGCAGCTACCTGGCCTACGGTCGGCACACCGAACGGGCCGACGACGGCCCGCAGCGCCTCGACGACCGCGAGCTGCTGATGATCCGACGCGCCGATCAGTTCTGCCTGGCCACGGTCACGCCCAACGGTTGGCCCTACCTCCAATACCGCAGCGGCCCAGCCGGATTCGTCCGATACCTACCCGAGACCGACCGGCTGCGGTTCATCGATCTGCCGGGCAACAACCAGTTCGTCACCCTGGGCAATCTGGCCGCCGACGACCGGCTGGCGATGTTCTTCGTCGACTACCCGCGACGCACGCGCCTCAAGGTCTTCGGCCGCGGGACTGTCATCGAGGACGGGCCGCAGCGCGAGATCGAGATCGCGGTCGAGGCCTTCGACTGGAACTGCTCGCGCTCCATCATTCCGCGCTTCGACCGCGAGTACCTGCGCGAACTCGGCGAGGCGTACCAGGCCAAGTTCGACGGCCGCGAGGCCGAGCTGCAGGCCGAGATCGACGCACTCAAGGCACGGGTGGCGGAGTTGGAGAGGCGCTGACGGGGTCATTTCCGTTTGTCTACTCGGAGCCCGGGTACCCGCTCGTCATGACCCAACCAACGCCCCTCCGCGCGACCGCACTGATCTGCACTCTCAAGCCGGGCCCGGCACCGTCGAGCAGTGACCTCATCGCCGAGAATGTCCTGGCCGTGTTGCGGGATCAGGGCGTCGCGTGCGAAACCGTCCGGTGCGTCGACTTCAACATCGCTCCCGGAGTCGAGGCCGACATGGGCGACAGCGATCAGTGGCCACAGATCCGGGCCCAGGTCCTCGAGTCCGACATCCTGCTGATCAGCACGCCCATCTGGCTGGGGCACCCGTCATCGGTCGCGCAGCGGGTTCTCGAGCGCCTCGACGCTGAGCTGTCCAACAAGGACGATCAGGGCCGACCGGCCGTCTCGCAGAAAGTCGCGATCGTCAGCGTCGTCGGCAACGAGGACGGCGCCCACAAGACCGTCGCCGATATCTTCCAGGGGCTCAACATCTTCCAGGGGCTCAACGACATTGGCTTCAACATCCCCGCCCAGGGGTGCACGTACTGGAACGGCGCCGCGATGGAGTCGACGGACTACAACGACCTCGACGAGGTACCCGAAGCCGTGGCGTCGGCCACCGCGGCCGCGGCCCGCAACGCCGCACACCTGGCCCGCGTGCTGCACTCGGCGCCGTATCCGCCGTACAAGTAGTCAGTTGAAGACGCCGACGAGCTTCAGGATGAACAGGATCGCGATGGTGAGGAAGACGAGGACGTAGATCGCGATCACCACTGTCGGCGCGATCAGCTTTTTGGGGCCGCCGGCCGGTGGGGTCGGATCGGGGTTGCTCGTCGCCGATTCCTGCCCGGAATCGGGCGGCGTATCACCGGGTTCAGTGCCGCCGCCAGGTGCCAGGCCCGGCGTCAACGTCGGATCCGGGTCCGGAGGTGCCTGGTTCGGCTGTCTGTCAGAAGCCATGACGGGTGGTTACCCGGGTGCTGCGCGGCCAAACGGCTCAGTGGCCCGCCAAAGCCTCCCGGAACTGATCCGAGACATAGAACGGGATGAGGCGGCGCCGCAAAACAGACTCCAGATAGCCGCGCTCGTCGAGCAGCGCGATCACCGGTGGGCCGAAGCGCAGTGCTTCCTCGATCATGTCCTCACGACCCACGCCGAGATCGAGCAGCAGATCGTAAAGGCTGACATCCCCGTACTTTTCGAAGACGTGGTCGATGCCCTCATCGAGGAGCGTGCGGAAGTAATCGGTGTCGCGGAAAGTACGCCAGAACTCGTAGATCGGCACGACGGCGTCCTCGACATCGTCGGCTGAGATCACCGAAACCGCCGACGACAGCGGGCTGTCGAGGTTGCTGCGCCACAGCTCGTTGAGCGCCGCGGCGAGCACGTCTTCGTCCGCGTGCGTGTGGGCGAGCAGAAAGCGGGCGCCACGGCGCGCCAGAACTTCGGCGCGCAGCTCCAACCGTTCGACCGGGCCCTGCGGCATCCGGGCACCGACTGCGCCAAACACGCGGCCCAGTCGGCCGCGAGCCAGCGACCTGCCTCCCTGCGTGACGGATTCGGCGAGCGAGTGCTGCACCAGAGTCACGCAGAATTCGGTGAACGCCTCGCTGTTCAGAATGCGTTCCAGGAGCCGCTGGGTGACGCCCATCTCGACCACCATCGCACTGAGCTCGCTGAACCGCCGGCCGTCGATGACGTCGCCGAAACGGGTATCCGAGGCGGCGGTGAGCCGAAACAGCCGGGTGGCGATCTCACTGACCAGTTCCGCGATGCCGCCCTCCACCGGCACCTGCACGGCGTACTTCGCGGCGACGTTCTTGATCATGGTGGGGGTCACCGCGTCGGACAGCGTGATCTCCGACGCCTCCAGCAGCGCGTGCTCGATCTCATCGAGGACCAGGCTGTGGTAGTTCTCGCCGCGCAGCTGCTGCATGGCGAACGCCACCTGCGCATCGAGGAGCCGGGCGGCGACCGGTTCGAGCTGCGGCTCGAGGTCGTCGGCCGGCTCCGGGAAATTGGTCATTGCGAGCACCTTACCCAGCGGGACTCATCGGCCGCGGGCTGTGCGTTTGGGCAGCTCGCAGCTCAGCGGCGCACCGTCGGACTGTGGCCCACACCGGACTGCGGCACCGACGTGGGCGGACGGTTCTGCGTCATGCTCAGGCAAGCACCCAGGCCGCCGCCGACACAGGGCACCCCATTGACCGTCGGTACCGGCCCACCTGATCGGTTCCCGGTCGGGTCGAAAGCAGCGTCGGCGCCGGCTGCCGGCGACAGGCCGATGGCCATAGCCCCGCACGCCGCCAGGTACGTGTCCATCCGAAGGAGACCGGCCATCATCGCCACGCTTTCACCCGTTCAATGGCCAACATAGCCCGATGCCCGCGGTTAGAAGTACACCCGCGAGTTGGCGGAGTGAGTGCGCGTGTTCCGTCCCGCGATCACCGCAGCGGGAGACGCCCAAATGTCCGCGGGAACCATGCCGGTGATCGCCTTATCCTTGGTTTCGGGGGCAGGGGGATGCGATGGACTACTTGGCGGGACAGCTGGTTTTCTTGGCGATCGTCGCGGGGCTGATCGGCGGCGTGATCTGGGCAGTGGTCGTGATGCTCAAGCCACGCCCGCGGCTTGAAGACGAAGACGACGAACTATGACTCGCTGCTTCATGCCGGCGCCACAGATCGGCCCGAACGGCGCGCCGGTATTCGGATGAGCTGCGTTGAACTCCACGGTCGGCGCTTCGTTACGGCTCGGATCGCTCACGTCACCGGGGCTGTGTCGTGGTGGGTGTTCGTCGTCGCTCGTCTCATGACAGAGATGAATTCAGCGCC
Organism: Mycobacterium sp. SMC-16; assembly: GCF_046250085.1. Taxonomy (NCBI): domain Bacteria; kingdom Bacillati; phylum Actinomycetota; class Actinomycetes; order Mycobacteriales; family Mycobacteriaceae; genus Mycobacterium; species Mycobacterium sp. SMC-16. Next base: position 637,241 of record NZ_CP176427.1, on the reverse strand, counting down.
AATGAACTTCGGCCTGCCGCGGCGGTACGCCGACTACGACGAGTCGATATTCGGAGTCGGGTTGGGGCACAAAGACTTTGGCTGGACAGCGTACGAGCCGCTGACCGGCCATCCGCCCTCGTCGCTGAACGATGGGTTCTTCATCATGAACGTCCTCTCGACCGTCGCGGTCGTGGCGCTGGCCATCACCGCGATAGCCGCCGTGGTCGAAGCGATATCCGTCGCGAGATGGCCGACAGGCATTGCCACGATTCTCGCGCCGATCACCGGCGGGGCCATCATCCTCAGTGCGCTCTACCACGGCACCGGATTCGGCGGTGGTCTCAAGTTGAACTTGCTGATCGTGTTCGCGCTGGTGCTGGTCGGCATTGCGATTCGTGAATTGTGGAGCCGGGTGTGGGCGCCTCGCCCGACCCGGGCCGAATGACCTCATCTGGAGAGCCCGGGCGCGGAGCGCAGGACACGTTGCGCGGCGAGATCCTGGACGCCGCAGCGTACGACTGGGTGCCCATGATCGAGGTCGATCAGATCGTGACCCAACAGCAGCTCGCGGCGAACGACGGCGAACGGTTCGACTTGGTGACGAGTGTGGTGCGCGCGCTACTCGAAGAGGGTCTGGTCAGCGTGGGGGATCTGCCGGGCGACGGAGCCGAGACCCCGGACTGGGGTCTATCCGCTGACGCCAGCGCCGAGCGAATCCGGGGCATGTACGTCGATCGCCACGGTGAGCCTGAGGAGTGGCAGTACCGCATCTGGTTCGGGCTCGCTCTGGGTGGTGATGCGCGAGCCATGTCCGCCGGCTGACGGCGATGAAGGTACGCGGCGGCCACGACACCGGAGTTGGGATCGGTAGCGCCGCGGTGATGGTCCGCTTCGTCCCGTAAGACGTACACGTGCGGAAGGACGCGATCATGTGGTGGACGATTCCGGTGGTGGTCATCGCGTTCGACGCGGCGATCATTTTGTTCTTCGCAGCCGTCAAGCGACGGGGGCTTCAGCGCCTTGGAACTACCCGCGGCGGAAGCTTCGGGCCTGGCGCCGACGCCGGAGCTGCCGGCTGGGCGGTCGGTGCCGACTTCTCCGGCTGCGGCGACGGAGGCCACGGGGCGCACTCAGGCTGCGGTGGTGGGCACAGCGGCTGCGGGGGTGGCGGTTGCGGCGGTGGGGGCGGCTGTGGCGGGGGCTGCTGACGATCACGCTTGCTCGGGTCGATCACGACGGGCAAGAAGAAGGGCGCGTTGGGTGTGTCAGATTCGAGTCCGCGCGGCAGCACCCTAGAAACGAGAAAAACCACCCGTCAGCAGGTGGTTCTTGAAGTGGCCAGGGCCGGGATCGAACCGGCGACCTTCCGCTTTTCAGGCGGTTGAGGTTACGCCACTGAAGCTTCCGTACTGGTCACACCGGACATTGCCGGTGTGACCAGACCAGCTATACCGGCCCACTCTGGGTATTCGGCCCACTAGAGGCCCACTCCCGGGCTGTTCCGTTTCACTGATCCAACTCCTGAACGGGAAAAGCCCCCAGCACCGCTCTCGTTTCGCAGGCGGATGGTGTCGGAGGCTCCCAGGACGGAGCACGGCACATGCCCACGTCGGCATCCAGCGTGCCTTACCCGAGTACCGATAGCAATGCGAACGAGCGGACGCCAGAGCGCGGAGGCGGAGAGGGGTGGGCCGAGCACGGCGCGCCAGCGCCGCGCGCAGGCCAGCGCAGCGTCAGCCGATCGCCGGAGCGCGGCGGCGGGAGCGAGAGCCCAGCGGTAGCAGCAAGCGCGTTCGGGACCCGCGCGCACGGGCTTGTTATATGTGCCAAAAATGTCCGCGAGTCGGTCGGCGACGAAATCGCGACCGGCGAGCTGCGAGCGATCGACGCGTTAGGGCTGCGCTTCCCGAGCCCCGAAATGGTCACCGCGGCAGCGGCATTGTTCGAACCCGCAGCACCATGGGCACGTGGTCGCAGCCGACGAGGTACCGAACCTGAATCCGGACGGTTCCGCATCACGGTCGGTCCCGGTGTCGTCCGGCTCGGTTGGACCAATCCCGTTCGAGCCGAGAGAGCCGCCGAACGGAGCGTGGGACGGCATGCGGCCGAAGTCGATGAATACGAGGTCCGGGTCAAAGACACCTACGAACGAGCGCGTCAGCTCGAGCCCGAAGCTGTAATTGCACTGGCGCAACGTGATTCGTTGCCACCATCCGAACCTGGCCACGGCGCGACGATCAGCGAGTGGTCACGCAAGTCACGCTCAATGATGTGCCGCACCTTCGCCGAACTCGACTACAGCCCAATGGTCGAGTCCGGCCACATCCCGGCCATGGTGACGTTGACTTATCCCGGCGACTGGGAGGTCACCGCACCGGACGGAGCAAGCGTGAAGCGACATATGGTGTTGTGGCGCAAACGCTTTCAACGGGAGTACGGAGAGCCGGCTCGCTACATCTGGAAGCTTGAGTTCCAACGGCGCGGTGCTCCGCACATTCACCTCTGGATGGCACCACCGATGTCACCGGGCCGCTCGGGGCTCAGTTTTGCTCAGTGGTTGTCCGCCGTGTGGGCTGAGATTGTCGACCATCCCGACCCTGTACAGAAAGCCCGCCACCGGTCGGCCGGCATCGCCATCGACGTTCTCAGCGGTTTGAAAGCCTGCGATCCGAAGCGGTTGGCAATCTACTTCACCAAGCACTCATCACCAAACATGAACGGAGATAAGGAGTATCAACACATCGTTCCCGAACCGTGGCGACAACCGGGGCGCGGCCCCGGACGGTTCTGGGGCGTGTACGGACTCAAAAAGGCCATCGCAGTGGTCGAGGTCGCCCAAGTCGCGTACCTGACTGCTCGTCGGATCGTGCGGCGATGGTCACGCAGTCAGGCCGCGTACGGAGATTCAGACAACCGGTTCCCCACCTCCGTGATCCCACGCACGGTTGTCCGCATGGTCCCGCGTGTCGACGAAGAGACTGGGGTGGTGACACACCGGAAGGTGCGACGACGACGAACGTTCTGCAATCAGGGTGGCTTGGGTGGCGGTTATGTACTGGTGAACAGCGGACCAGGCTTCGCAGCCCAGCTCGCACGTGCCATTGTTTGATGCACTGCTTATCTTCCCGCTGGGTGCGAAGGCTCACCTGACGACACACTTTTTAACGGATGCTACAACGTGCTGGGATAGAAGTGGAGGCACAGAATTACCCAGCTGGGCCTGGACACTTGCCCTTGTCCCGACCAATTCAAAACTGTCAGGAAAGGTAAAGAGCCGCTTCACCTCAGCCACACGCAACCGGCGATTTTCCCAGTGGAACGGCCCGACGTTGGGACCTGGCCGCGCCTGAATCGTCGGCGAGGGCTTGTTGGGGTCCAGCTTGAGCAGAAAGGACCAGTATCGACTGCGCCAGGCGAACTGAGGGTCTCGGTGCCCACGCTCTTCCGTGTAGTGGAGGTAGTTCCCTCCCGGAGGAATCTCAGCAAGCAGGTGCCCGTACTGCCCGCGGTGCACCTCCTCCCGCTCAGGGTCGCTGACTAATCCTTGGAGCGCCTCCCCGGCAGTGACATGCGGACGATCGGCACGGCCTGTATGACGGCGTTCCCATCTCCCCCCATGAGTGGGGTCTGGATGCGTCGGTGTTGGGTTACCCTTCGGCGCTCCAACTATGAAGAGCCGCGGACGGGCTTGCGGAACGCCGAAGTCTGCGGCGTTCAAGACTTCGAGATTGCAGTCATAGCCAGCCTCGTCGATTTCGCGCAGCAGCCTGGTGAGGGCAGGGCGGCTGGCCGTGTTGTTGTACGTCAGCGCGTACACGTTTTCCAGCACGAACGCCCGGGGACGTGCCTCTCTTAGCACTCGCGTATATGCCTGAAGCAGGGAAGCGTCTGGGTCAAGCCCAGCTCGCTTCCATTCCAACCAGAACCCGCTCTTCGAGAACGGCGTGCACGGCGGCCCGCCGAGCAACAAGTCGGGACGTTGTCCCTTTCGCAGGCCGGCGGCTTTCAAGATGTCGCTTGTCGGTGTATCGAGGATGTCGTTCTGGATGACTGGCGATGCAAGCGAATCGAAGTTCTTCTCCATCGTGAGCGCCGCGTCTTTGTCACGTTCAACGGCGGCGCGCACCTTAAATCCAGCCTGTTCGGCTCCGAGGTCGAGTCCGCCTGCACCCGAGAAAAGGGAGATCGCGACGTCATTCGTGCCTGCCATGCGCTCAGCTTCCCACGAGCCACCCACAAGTCGGCGTATTGCCTGGTCATGTCTCGTTCCTGACGCGTTTTGACGTCGTTCTCACGCCTCCGGGTCCATTGCGCATCAGGCCAGTAAGGTCGACTCAATCTGCCGAGAACACGCGCAATCGGGACGAGCCGAGCTTGCGCAGTCAAGCTGAGGGGACAGCGATTGGAACACGCGTCGGTTGCAGGCCGCGCCTTCGGTGAGGTCTACCGTGTTCAGGGTCGTGCGGACTTGCACGCATTCCTCGTCGACGCGATTCGCAAAAGCGGCGGTCGCGTTCTGTACGCGAGCGACCCGAATCGTGCACCCGTCTACCTTGGTGTGCAGATGGATTCCGATGAGCGGATCGGCATGCTCATCTATCCATTTCGGATCACCCGGAACACCATTAGAAACCGACCGGCGGACGAAGTTCGCGGCCAGCTTCGCTATGGGTCGGAGGAGACGTGGCTGCGCGACCATCCAGTCGGTCGCGATGTCGCTGGGGTAGATGTGACAATGATTCTCGGGATAGACCTTGCTGATGGCGTGTTTCTAGGGCTTGACGCGAACCTGTGGGATCCGTTGCCGATGGGCATCTCCTTCTACGCCAAGGAGGCCGCGGTCAGGCAGGCTCAGAAATCTGGATGGCATGTTTGGGAGAAGGTTAACCGGCCCGGCAACAAGAGGGCCGAAGCTCGTTCCCCGACGAATCTGGAGACCGTCGTCGCATTTGCCCCCGATCGTCTCGTCGATTACGCCCGATTGGAACGCCGAGCGGCCTCTCTCCGACTCGATCCGCCCCTGCGCTACTCGGCAGCCCTCGCGCTTGCCGACAAGACGCCCGGCGACGAACCCCTGCGCCGACATGTCCTGGAAGACCAGTTTGCTCTTACAAGTGAGCAGATCCTCGACATCATCGGCGGCCGCAATCGACTTTCGGTCGCAGTACGCGGTGGAGTGGCTGAGTACCACTTAGAGCGGCTACTTCTAGAAGCACCCAGCATCTCCGACGTCGAGCGCTTGGATGTCGACGCGATGCACGACTTCAATGTCACGTTGGCCGATGGTCGACGCCTACGGGTTGAGTGCAAGAACGCGAGCCCAAAGACAACGGCCGCAGGCGAATTCAGGGTCGAGGTGCAGAAAACGCGCGCGTCTAAGGGCGACCCCGCTTCACGGTTCTACCCGGCTGACGGATTCGATGTCGTTGCCGCGTGCTTGTTTTCACCGACTGGCGAGTGGAAGTTTCGATACGGGGCTACCTCACGGATGGCTCGGCACAAGGACTTCCCTGACCGACTCGCGCCGATCCAGCCAATCACTTCCGATTGGACGGATGCCATCGCCGATCTCAGCTGGTAAAGAGTCGAACCACAATCACCCGAGGTCAAGCAGGTGCCGCTCGGCGTCGTCATTCGTACCGACGTCACAGCTCGGTGTCCTGTATCCACTCCGCCGGCACCAAAGCCTCGCCCCCGCGCCAGATGTGCTCGACCGAATCCTGGAACCAATCCTCGTCAACGAGATTCGCATGGTCGCTGACGATGATCTGCATCCTGGGGGCCAACTCTTCCGCAACGTCCCTCATCGCCCTGAACATTGCCAGCACGGCTTCGCGGTCCGCGTCGTTGACCGTTCCTGCGTTCTTCTCGACGTCCGACGGGTAGAACGCCTGGGTCGGCTGATCGATCATCAAGAATCGCGGCACCGGCCGATTGTTCTCGGTGAAGTACTTGTGCAGCGCAAGGTGGGTTGCAAGGTGGTATCCGACCCAGTTTGCTCCGCTTCCGATTCGTACAAGCGGTAGCGGTCCAGTGTTGGTATCTGTCACGACCGTGAGGTTCGCAAGGTCGAGTCTTACACCTTCCTCCACGTGCTCCAGCGCCAGCCGCTCGGCCAGTTCAGTCATCGTCCTGCCGACAATGTTGAGGCGCGAAGTGAGCTGTTCGCGGTCAGCTTCGGGGTCGAGTTCCGCCTGGAGTTGGTCAACCCGTTCCGCGGCCCCTTCAACACTCCTCCGCAGCCGATCCAGCGATTCACCGGTGCTGGAAGTCACCACGCCCAACAACGCCTCGATACGACCGCGCGTGTAGTTTCTGGTCGCGATTGCGTTGCGTTGCGCACGCATCGCTTCGTCAGCCGAGTTGAGTGCCTCGACCGCGCCCCCCACCGCTATCAGTTCCTGACGTAGTCGGTTCGCCTCGGCTTCAAGCTCGGTGAGGACCCGGCGGCGGGATTCTGGGGCAGCATCAAGAAGGTCCAGCTCTCTGCGGAGGGCCTGCAGACGTTCAGTGAGGGCCGACGACGTCGGGTCAGGGTGAACCAGCTCGCTGGAACACAGCGGGCAAACTCCCGCCGACTGATCCGTGTCACCGCCCGTGCGGTCTTGCTGCGGTAGCAATTCAAGACTCGTCAAGCGTCCGGCGTGCAGTTCAACCGCCGTCTCGAAGTCGCGTTCGGATTCGGCCCGCTCAAGCAGCAGCGCTCTGCTGTCCATCACTGTTTCTAGATCATCGCGGATCTCACCACGTCGGCGTAGCAGGTCTCGCCGGCGGTCTTGGAGCGCGACATCGTCGACGTCCGCGCCTGCCGCTTGGGCCGCGGTCTCGGGCTCGGTCCGCGCTGCGTGGAGCGCCTCGCGTAAGGCGGCAACGATGTGTGCACCCTCCATGAGTTCATTCTCCGTGGTGAGGCCCGCCGCGTACGCCTCGGCCAGGAGTCCACGCAGGGTAGCGTCAGCTGTCTCAGCCTCTTGCTCGGCAGCCAACAGTCGCTGCTCTGCACGTCGATGGGCACGGATCGCGTCACGAAGTGCAGCCTTCAACGCCGCGGCGTCGGCGGGTAGCGCCCCAAGGAAGTAGGGGATGGTGTCTTTGAGGTGCTGCGCGATGGGGTGCTCGCCTTGTCGATGAAACAGCAGGCTCTGGCTCGCGATCTCTCCCTGATCTTGGAAGCACAGCAGCGCGGCGTGCCCAAGACCAGCCTCGAATGGCGTCTGACTGACGCCCGGTCCACGAGACTCGATCACGTTTTCCAAGATCCCGATCCGGCGACCGAGTTCTCGGCGGAGACCATCGGCATCTGTGTTCTCAATGAGATCGGCGAAATCGAAAAAGTCGAGTTCGCGCCCTCCAAATGCCAGCATGGCTCGGCTCACCGACGCCTGCCCTTTCGGGGGAGCTGGTCGGCCCGCGAACGCGCGGGGCCCGTGCGGGTCGTCAGTGATCTGCCACAGCGATCCGTACCACGCAACATGGTCGGTGATTGGACCGGCGGGCACCAGGAACTTCGCTCGCCCGAGGCAGAACTCGGTGATGGTCAGAAGCGCACTCTTTCCGGTCTTCGACTCTCCCGTCACGATGTTCAACCGGCCTGGGCGGAATCGAACGTCTCGACGACGTCCGTCATGTGCGTAGAGCGCCAATCCGAGTAACTGCATGGCTCTAGACCGTGACGCCGAGAAGAGCGAACGCAGTCGCCGGCGAATCAAGCTTCGTGAACCACCTACCGACGAATCCGGCCTTCTTCACGACATCGGCAACGTCCCCGATTCGTGCCGGGCGCTTCGAACCCATGTGGCCGGTGATCGTTGCGCCATCGAACACGATGGCACCTTCTCGGACTCCGAAGCGCAGGCCTTCCCTAGTCGGCTCGGCGAGGGACTTAGCGCGGGCACCGAACCCTGCGGCAAGCACCGCGTGGTCTGAGACCCACTTGGTGAGATGAGAGTTGGTGCTCCGAGGAAGCGATAGACGGGTGTCTCGGTGCAAGACAAGCGGGGTGAGCAGAAATGACAGCTCGAAGGGCATCTGCAAGGCGACGTTGCGCTCGTACTGGTCCGCTGCGGATGCGACCACCGTCGCCACAAGTGCGGGGTTCAGCAAATCTGCCACCGCGGGGTTTCGCCTGCTCCACTGCTCCATAACTGACGATCCTGTCATGCGGAGTCGCCGCTCCCGCCAAGTTGATGGACCCGAACGCGTGTCGGCCGGCGGATCCTCCTATCGACTCTGACTAGCTGGTCTTGAGGAGCACCTCTTCAAGATGTTCTTCAAAGTTCGGATACCAGCCGATTGTCCGGTTGTCAGCGAGCGCGTGTCTCCGGCCGCGAGCATGAAACTGTTCTTGAAAGCGCACCCGGATAGTGAGCGCAGACTCGTTGCATAGCGAGTGCAACAGTGCACGTCCGGCGGCTCGTTTATCGTCCTCGCTGGCGTCACCGGGGAGCTGATCGCACATGTGGTCATAAGCACGCTCCCACTCGTCTACGAGGCGCTCGGTGAACCGGTCCAGCTCTTCGAGGTCGACCAGGTGCCGGTCCAACCACCGCGTTTCCTGAAGGTAGGCACGTTGGTAGTCGATGATCGCCTTCTCGATCGGCCGAGGGCTCACCTGCAGCAACTTCAGCTGCTTGACGTACGTCCGGTCATGATGCGACGACGGGTCAGTTTGTAGTTCGTCGACTTCGACCAGCATGGGGAGGTTTTCCCTCGAGTAGCCGTCGCGAATGCGTTCGAGTGCCGATTGCGCCTCCGCGACAGTTACGGGTCCACGCTGTCCCTGAAGCAACCTCAGGGACGTGCGGCTCCACCACCCCCACACCTGGTCCATGAACGTGTCAAAGTGCTCGCTGGGCGCTAACCACCTCAGCGTGAGGGCGACCTCTTCGTCAACGCCATCCAAATCCGGCGACTGATCAATTACGAATACTCGTTCAATGAACGCCGCACGGTCAGCGGCGCCCAGCGACAGGAACTGTTTACGCGAGGTCTCGGTTTCCTTCGACGTCGACGTGCGGGCTGTCTCTTCCAACTTGGTCAGTGCCATCTTGGGGTCTCTGTTGACCGTACGAAGGTATGAGGCGGCCGAGTCCACACCCACGCTGCTGGTCGTGATCAAGCTCAACACCGGACCGTAGGGATCGCCCGGCGAGGCGTCGTCCATCCACACTCGTAGCGTGCGCCACAGATCGGTCGACGCGTCGGTGAGGTTCGGAGAAGCAGACCCGATATGCAGCTTCAGCTGCTTGAGGTCCGTTGGCGTTCCCGCTTCCTCCCAGGCGACGTCGTCGTACATCTCCATCGTCAGGCTGCGAGTGGGATCGTCCGACCTCGACCGGAGGAGTTCAAGAAGGCCCCAGCGAGTTTGGTGGAGGTACCCCAGTGCAGACGCGGAGGCTGAATGATTGGGTCCGACAGAAGATGGATTCATACAAGTCCCCTCAGCCCTAGGCCGGCTAGCCGTTCGCGAACAAGCGCTTGCGCAGGGGGAACCCCGGCGGTGGGGTGGCTGGCTCGACGGCCCGACTCCGGACACTACTCGCGTCACAGACGCCGTCCACCTGCAACTGACAAGATGGCCAACCGGTCGACATGGCCACCTTCCCAGGACCATGTGCGCCGATGGGGCGCGTCCGACTGGCCCGAAACGCTGCTCGATCAGACGATCCAGCACTCGGCTACCTCTACTTGATGAACAGCGGCCGGTGGAGCTGCTCACCGTCCGGGTGGTCAAACCGCTCCCAGCCGAGCGATGCCCAGAATCCGTGCGCCTCCTCGTAGTACGCGAACAGCCGACGATTCGGGTGCCGCTCTCGCAGTGCCGACACCACTCGGGGTCACAGCCGCATTAGGACGTGACCTCGACGAGCTTGTTCAGCTCGACCGCGACGTTCGCGAAAGCGTCGAGGGTCTCACTCGGAACCTTCGACCGGTCCGCCATGATGCCGTCCGCGAGGATCCGGGCAACCTTCCACTTCTCGAAGCCACCGTGCCCCTTGCGCTCGAACAGAGCTTCAACCCGGTCGACGATGTTCGGGATCCCCTTCTCGTCGGCGTTGAAGCGAAGGTCCTTTCCGGGGTACGCCTCCTTCACCGCGGCCATGAAGTAGTCGTCAGGGAACAGGTCCTCGATCTCGCCGGTGGCGTTGCCGTCGGGAGTGAAGTCCCCGACGAACAGGACGCGGTTGTCGTAGCCGAGCACGCGCTCGACCTTGCTGCCCTCCTTGCGGCCCGGCTCGTCGCCGTCGAGTAGAGCCGCGGCCCGTACCTCGTGGCCGACGAGCATGCTAGCGAGCGGCAGCACCCGCCCCGCACCACCGCCGGGAGTGATGATGATCCCGTCGCGAAGCCCCGTGCGTCCGGTGGCGGGCAGTGCGGCGTCGAGGGCTTTGACGATCCACATGTCGGTGATCCCCTCGACCAGTACCTGGTAACGAGAGATGAAGAGCGACTGCGCCAACTGGTACCCGAGCGCGGCCTGCAGCGGGAAGAGCGCGTCCTTGTCCTTCGGCCAGACGTCTTCGGAAATCTTGGTGGACCCGGTTTCACGGTCCTCCCACACCGGCCGGATCTCTTCGAGGTGGTCGCCGTCGATCATGAACGGCGAGTGCGTCGTGTAGATCACCTGGTTGTCGTCGGAGATGGTGCGCAGGAACTCGATGATCTTGGCCTGCGCGGTGCCGTGCAGAGAGTTCCCCGGCTCGTCGAGGAGCAGGATGCTGTTGCGGTGGGTGTCAACCGCCTCGACGAGGAAGATCAGAAAGAAGGAGAAGAAGTACTGCATCCCCTGGCTCCGCTGGTCGAGTTCGATCTCGCTGGGGTCGAGATCGTCGGAGACCCAGACCCGGAAGAAGTTGCCGTCGAGGTCGTAGCGGAAGGTGTGGCGTCGCTGGAGCCACCACTTGGAGAACTTGTCCGTCATCGCCTGGCCGGCGGAGGACGTGAGAATGGCTCGCTCGTCGACTCGACGCCTCATGTCCTCCTGAGAGATCTGCGTGTCGTCACCGTTGAGCTCATGCAGTTGTTGGGGGTCCAGGTTCACGTGGCGGAACAGTGCGCGCGTAGTCCGCACGCGCGGGGCGTGCGGGTTCTCTCGGAGCTGAGTCATGAACGTCGGGATGTGGACCGCGCTGTCGAGCACGTCGTAGCGGTCGAAGTAGATGAACTGAGGCATGTTCTCGACGGCCCAGTTGCGGGCGTTCCCGAGTGCCGCGCGGCTGCGTGCTTCGTCCCGCAGCGGTCGGAAGGCGTCGAGCAGACTGGCGAGAGCTGTCCTGTGCCACTCCTCGGTGACCTTCGCCGAGACAGCGGAGTAGAACGCTTCGACCGATTCCGCCGTTGCTCGTTTCAGTGGCGAAGGCAGCGCATTGGCGAGCGCAGTTAGTTGCTCGGTGAGTTCCGACTTGAGTGGCCCGAACTCCTCGCCGTGTCCGTCCGGAGCGACGGACTCAGCGAACGTGTCCAGCGCAGCGGTGACTGTCTTCTTGACTGCGCTCGCACTCATCCGTTCGGAACCAGGGTGCGGGTCGAACCCCACCGTGAACGTGTTGCCGTAGTTCTTGGTGATCACGACCGTCTTCGCGTCGGCTATCAGTGGCGAGATCTCAGCCAACTCGGCGCGCTCGTCGTCCGTCAGCGAGAACCGGGCACTGGCGACCTCAGCGGGGTCGTCCGGGTCGAATTCGTCGGTGTAGCGCCGGCGGGGAAACTCGCGGAGGCCGTCATACTTTTCACCATCGGAGGGGTTGAGCTTGGACAGGCCCCGCAGGATCGCGGATTTGCCTGCTTCGTTCTTCCCGACGAGGACCGTGAGGTCGCCACAGGAGACCCAGTCGGTGTCCTCGACCCGCTTGTAGTTCTGGACTCGGAATGCTTCGAGCTTCACGGCGCTCCCCTGCGGTCTTGACGGTGCTGCTTCGGATCGTAGGTGGAGGTGCCGACAGTCTCGACGAGGTTGGGGTACGACGGTCAAGCTGCCCTCCGTCTTGGAGGCAGCGAGTTCAAAGCGTGGACCTAGTTACGGAGTTGGTGGTCCGACAGCGGCACAGATTTCTTCGTATTCCGCGTCGCTGAGCAAGCCCCGCACATGCGCGGCGCCAACCTGGGTCCAGGTTCCCGGGATTGCCCCCTCGTGCGGAGACGGCGCGTACGTCGCGAAGGTGTAATGCATGCTGCTGAGGTCCTTGACCAGCAGCTCCCGCGCGGTCCCGTCGAGGGTGGCTCGAAGGATCACTTCCTCGGGCGTTGTGGATTTGCCTAACGTCTTGGCGCCGCGCAGCATCCGATGCACACGCGGTTGGGTGGTGTTAAGGACTTCGGCGATTTCTCTCTGACTCATGCCGGCCAAGCTCAGTTGTGCGGCGTCGCGCATCTCTTCGATGCCACCCAGTCGTTCCCGAGCCTGGCGGATTAGGGCCTTGCATGCGATCTCTTCAACAACGAGGGCCATCATGACCTCCTCCCACCTTGATACGTAGTGTATCGCCGGACGATACGTGACGTATCGCACGCCGATAGGCCAGCATCTCCTCGGGGTCGACTTGCTTGACCATTTCGCCGGCCACTCCCTTGCGGACCGTGATTAACGTATCTAGCATGGTGTTAGAATTCGTTAGGAGTACGTGAGATGAGCACAATCGGCGAGCTCGACCAGCTGCTCCACGAGCGCTTCGATATCACCCGCGACGACTTCGTAGCGGCCCTCAGAACGCTGCCGTCGGTGCGACCCTGGGCTACCACACTCACCGAGGAAGAAGCCCGGCTGCTCGACGACGCCGACTTCGGCGAAGACCCGGAGGCCTACATCGCCGCCGGTACTGAAATCGCCGGCCACGCAGGACGGCTCGCAGTGAAGGCACTGACCAGCACTGAGGTCAAAACCGCGTTGGGTCTCAGCGACTCCCGAGTTCGGCAGAAGCGGTTGGCCCGCGAACTGTGGGCGATCCCTGACGGTCAGACCTGGCTGTTCCCAATCTCTCAGTTCGAGAGCGACCCGAAGACAGGTCTGCCATTCCGGCAGGTCCGCGGCCTGGCCGAAGTGTTCAAGGCGATGCCCGAAGATCTGCATCCGGTAGCGGTCGACGGCTTCCTGCATACCCCGCAGCCCGAACTCGAGCTCGACGGCCACGCGCAGGCCCCGCTGAGCTGGCTGCGCGATGGCGGCGATGCCAGCAACGTCGTGGCTGCTGCGCTGGCCTCTGACTGGTACGGCCGGTGAGTTCCGGCCTACCCGGCCCACCCACCGCAGCCCAATTGCAGGTAATTGGCATCCGCAGCGAGGAATACCGTCTCATCACGCCGGCCGCCTTGTGGTGGCGCGTTCACCGCACCCAAGGCGCTCATGTGTTGGGATGGAACACTTTTCGCACCTATGGGCCGGTTCTGCGGTTCGACCCGCATCCTCCGCCGCGACGCGACCACGCCGCCGACGGGATCTGGTACGGCGCCGCGTCCCCACTCGATGCTCTCGCCGAGGCCTTCCAAGGTGACCGCACCATCGACCGCTTCCGCCAGCTTCCCTATCTGACCGGGCTGCGGTTCAGTCGCGAGCTACGCCTACTGGACGTGTCGGTGCACAGTGCCGGATCGTGGGCCACCCGAGCCGGCGGAACGTACGCCTTGTCGACCGGCCCGCACTCGATCACACAACGCTGGGCCCGCCGGATGGTCGAGGCCTTCCCCGATCTGGATGGCGTGCACTATGACAGCCGCTTCTCAGGTCAAGGGTGCATAGCATTGTTCGCGCCGGCCGCACCCGCCATGCCGATGCGGCCGGTCCTGTCCCTGCCGCTGACTCACCCTGGGCTGACGACGCGGATCGCCGGCGCCGCCCAACGCCTCGGATATTTGCTCGTCTGACGTAGGGGTCGCGAACTGCTCGTGCGCCAATTGTCGTGTCGCGGTTAATGGATTCGCTCTATTTTCGAGATGGGGCTACTTATCCTCCACTGGTCACTCGCGTCATCCCAGTCGAAGACGACATGTGATCGTTCGCCGACCCGCGGCCATCGAACGACCTGCGTAATCCGATTGGATTCGCCGTCGCCAAGCATGGCGCCGGACCCACTGGTCGGGCCTGGTAAACGTGTATATCGACCACGGTTCAGATCCCAAATGTGCTCGCTGCCGCGCGTGGTCACACGCCAGACGCCACGCATCTCCGGAGTGAGTTCCTCGACAGTTTCTCCGACCAAGCCGAAGTTGTGCGTGACCGCACATGCCGAGCACAGCGTCCGTAGCCAGCTGAAGCTCCCGACATGCAAGGCTCCGGGCTGGCCGCAAAGTTCGCAAGTGACGGCACTGCGGCGTTCCGCGGCGCTGATCGCGTCGTCGAACGCACTGCGTATGTCCTCGAGCTCGGTGTGCGCGTAGTAGCGCAGCTCGCCGAACTTCTCCTTGCACTGATATAGCTCATAGGCGGGGTCGAGTTCCGCCAACTGCTGGTCGAGTTGCGTGATCAGCGGATACCAGCCGGCTGCGCATCTAATCCAGCGGCCCCAACGATCGGGGATGCGCAGCATCATTCGGATGAGGTCGTAGCGGTATTCCCCTGCGTCATCGGGGACGTGCAGCTTGTCGCGGGTCGTGGGATCAAGCTTCGAAATAGCCTGCAAGAACTGCCCTGCGGCCGCGTAACGCTCGTCGTCGTCGCCGCTCTCGAACGCCGCGCGTAGGTCAGCGGATGCAGCATGCGCAGCGCGGTGCCGCGCCTTCTCGTTCTCGGTGAGTTCCGACGGGACGATGTCGTCGCTAGACATGTCGCCAACGTCGGGGGTAGGGGTGGCACTCAGGCACTCTGCTCACAACAGCTCCCCTGACGATGGCATCCACACCTGTCCTGGCCGCCGATCGCGGTAATGCTCGGCGTCCTCCACCGCCCTAATCGATACGTTTCCGATGCGCTTCGCTCTGGGCGTTCCGCAGCCACGGTCCAAACTCGTTAATAGACAGAGGATTTCACGGCGCGTCAGCTGGACTACGCCCTCGCTCAACTGGGCATGGCGGCCTGCTGCATACCCCTCTTCTTCAACAGCTCTGACCATGAGCTGACCATCCGGCGCGACCAACGCGCGCGCGGAAAGCGGGTCGTCCAACTTCGCCAGCAGAACGGTCAGGTTCCTCCGACTGAGTTCGAGCACAGCCGTGCCGTTCTCGCCCGAAATGTATTTCACTCTCGACACTCCGTAACTGATGTTTTGCACTACGCATCGCGAGAATAGCGCTCCAAACCGGAATTTCGGAACGGTCAACTAAACGTTGACATATGACCCCATCAAATTGACAAAGATAGCCCTGCAAGCACACATAGCTTTCACATAACGCATAGCAACGAAATCAGAGCAATCGACCCTTTACTTTATAGCGATGCTCCCATGTATAGCGCCGCTAGCAGCGCTATACATGCTTACCTCAGAAATATTCAGATATCACCGAATATGGCGTGGCGAATGACTATCAATTCTGCGACACTGCCAAAATGGATCGAGCCTCCGTTTGGCGCTCGGCGCGTATGGCCTTTCCACCGCAAGCCTTCTCGCGGATGTCGGCACCGGTCGCTATCACGTACCAAGTCCGGGTGGTGCCGATTTATGACCGCCACTCACTGCGGCTACCCGCAGAATGCAGCTAGGCTGCGATCATGGGCCAGTCTGTGGACGACAATCTTGCCCAGGTGGTCGCGAGTTCCGAAACACTATCCGGCGGTCTCCAGACAGTTCGAACTGCAACATCGAAAGCTTTGCGAGCTGGCGTCGCCGCCAAGCGCATCGACAGTGCTCTCGGGCAGTCTCAAGATCGCGGGATGCTGCGCCGATTGGTCTTCGCCGGGCCGTCACTCCGCGGCGAGCCAGAAACGATAACAACGGCTGGCCGCCAGGCTTTGGCCGAATGTGTCGAGCAGGCGGCCATGCAGTTTCGCGGGCAAGTCGTCGATGACTCGCTTGACGCGGCGCGAGGCCAGATCAAATCACTGCTCGACGTGCATATCCCCTGGCTCTTACAAGTCCAGACACACATCGACACGCTGACCGACGAACTCGGAGCCCAGCTCGAGATCACCGCACATATCCCGGAAGGGGCCGCCGTTTACGCTTTCTCCGATACCGACACGGCATGGAAAGAACTGCGGCGACTGGCCGGCGGGGTGTTGACCACTCGCGACCGAACTCGCCTTGCACGAAGACTTGCGACCTCGGGCGCCACCCCCACCGAAATCGGGAAGGTCCTCGGCCGATGGGGCAGCCAGTACGGTCGCCAATCAACGTTGGCGTCGTGGCGCCGATTCACGGAACCGTGGGCTGCCTCGAACGGCGTTTCATCAAGACTTCCCAAACTGCTCGATGACACGAACACCTTGTTCGCCACGTTTCACAACATGACTCGCACGATCGCCGAATTGATCGAATCCGCGGATCGCGGCACGGTCTGGTTGTCATCCGCACCGCCAGGAACGCCGGTCATTGGCCGGAAACGGCAGACTTATACCCCCTGAACTGCAGTTTCGAACATTTGCATCTTCCTCTAGTCGGTGGGCCAACCGACTGGAAATGTTGGATCAGTACCGGATCAACCGGCACGAATCCACACAGGAAGGTTCGAAAATGGATTTGGCACTTGGCAATTCGCTTCGAGTTGTCGTGGCGGGACCTGCCCGGGCGCGGTCGCGCTACAGCACACGCGCCGATGGCACCCGAGTCGCCGTCGGCGTAGAAACCGACGCGTCCGGCACGGAGCTGGCCGGATTCCCCGCAACTGTCGCTGGCAGCCTGGTGGGATGGGTAGAAGGTGCGACGGTCATCGCGCCCGAGCCCCTCACCAGTGCCCTTCCGCCGGCTGGGACCTTGATCGAAATCACCGGTTCCTTGCGAATGACGGTGCGCGGCGGTGATTTTGGTGCGACTCGGGCGACGATCACGGGCATTACCGGTGTGAGCGATATCGGCTCCGCTACCGATTTGCTCGCGGCCGCGAAATCGGCCGTGCGTGAGCAGCGAGCCGCATCGTGATCGCCCGTACAGCTCACGATCAGCAACGAACGGTGTCAGACATCGGTAGCGGGGTCCTGTGGTCGACAGGGCTCATCGCCCTCGGCGTCATCTCGTGGTTTGGACTCCACGCAACAGCACCTGCCATTCTCATGATCGGTGTCGGCATCATCATCGGCGCGCTGACGCTCGCAGTCGCGAAGAACAGCGGCAAAGTCCTGGGTTCGCTGCTCATCGTGCCCGCGCTCGTCGGAGTTGGATGGATGTCCATCAAATTGATCGCCAGCATCTGGCCCATAGTGCTACTCGTGGGGACCGCGTTCGCCGTCGCCGCGACTTCGCGCAAAAAGTCAAGTGCATCAAACACTTTCAACAAAATCCACCAACTAAGGCTCCTCCATCAATCACTGACCGGTCGACGGACCGACTTCGATGATGTGCTGATCAGTCGAGGCCTCTTCTTCCGGTTGAACGATGGCACGGTCCAGCGACCGACCGCGATCGAGGCGCGCTCCGGGGACACAGTCGACACTGTCCGGTTTCGCCCGCTGCCTGGGACCGCGATGGCGTGGAAAGCGGCGATGGGCGAACTACCGCATCTGTTCGGCGTGGACCTGATTCTCTCGTCACCTCAACCTGGCGTGCTCGACCTGAGCCACCGCCATACGGAGGCAGCTCCCGCCGTCGATCCGCTGCACGGCTCACTCGTGCTAGCACGACCGGTGCCACCTGTTGACTGGTCACTCAGAGTTGGGGTTGCTGAGGGTGGACTCTGGGTGGACGTGCCCCTTGCCAATCGGGCCGGCGTCGTCGTCGGTGGCCAGCCGGGGTCCGGCAAGACCGGGTCGCTGCGTTCGATGCTGGCCGCGTGGGCGTCACTGCCACATGTCCAGTTTGCCGTCGTGGACGGAAAGGGCGGGTCCGATTGGAACCCATTGGCCGCGAGGTGCTTCGAGTACATCAGCACGGTCGATGATCTCGACGCGGTGATCACGCTCCTGCGCTCTCTTGAGTCCGAACGATCACGCAGAGTTGCGACAATGATGAATCACCGTGGCTCATCGAACTTTTGGGACCTGGGCCCGGGAGTGGACATGCCGCTGATCGTGCTATGCATCGACGAGGTTCAAGCATTCGTGTCGAAGGCCTATCACCCGAGTAAATGTGCTCGTGAACTCGTCGACGAAATCATCGGTCTGCTACTGAGATTGGTGTCGCAAGGCCGGTCGGCCGGACTGGTATGCATTCTCGCCACGCAGAAGCCGACGGCTGACAACCTGCCGACATCGCTCCGAGATTCCGCCGGCATCAAGCTGTGCTATTCGGTGCCGACACGACAGGCTGCCGAAGCAGTGCTGGGCGACGCGTGGTCGGCCGCTGAATCGCCCGTCACACCCGTCGCGGCACCACAGGGACTCGCCGTCTACGCCGATGGGATGGGTCACCTTGCACGTATCCGTTCTCCGTTTGTTCCGGACGGCGCAGTCGCCGAGTGGTCCTCGCTCTACGCGAGCCTGGTTGCCGATCCACGTTGCGGAGGACACGACCAGTGACCGGTTACGAAGAGGTGTTCCATGTCGAACTGGCCATCAGCGCCAATCACCGTGACAGCCACGAGGCATTCGTGATCACCGATGCACTTGCCGAGTATGCGGACACCCAGCGCTGGCGAGCCGAGGACGACCCGAACGCTGAGTTCCTGCATGCCCTGGCTGATACCGCAGATGACCTGAGAAGACGTGTCGACGTGCAGTTGTGCGACGCCAGGTTGAGGAGAACGTAGTGACGATAGGGAAATTCATGCTGACGGCGCGGTTGGCGTTCGACGATGAAGAGAGTCTTCATCGCGCGGCAGATTTCATCGACCGCCGGGTTACCGACGCTCTGACTGTCGAGTTCGTTTGGGACCACGTCGTTCAGACGCAAGGGACCGCGTCAGCGGGCCCGCGGGAGCCAAGAGGGAGCGCGTAGATGCGTGTCATTCGTGAAGTATCCAGTGATGCTGACGACTTCGAGTTCCTGACTGCGCACCAGGTCAGCGTCTTGGTGCCATATTCCGTCTCAACGCTGCACGAATATGCGCAGCGCCGTGAACTCGGTTTGCCGTCGTACGGTCCGCAGCATGTTCAGCTTGGTCCGCGCCGACGTCGGTGGCTGCGCCGCGACGTCTTGGCCTGGATTGAGGCCTGCCGCGTGAGTGGGCAGCGGTAGGGGGCTGGTCTTGTCTGTCACCAAATATTTGACCTCACATGGTGAGCCGCGATGGCGCGTCGAGTGGCGGGTTCCAGGCCGGCGGCTAAGTCCCCTGGGGTGGTGGGAATTCGGGGACGGGGCTGAGGTGGGCGGAGATGTTCAGGCCGTGTCGGTGCCGGTGTTGGGGTGGGCCATCGCGTAGTGGTCAGTGAGTTACGTACCAAAGTGACTCACCGAAGGAAACCGCGCGATGACCCTTGACCATTCTGCCCTGCTCGCTCAGCTCGATGCACTGAAGTCCGCTGACTCGGGTGCGGTGTTCGCCGAGTTGATCCGTTCCGGGTTGCAGCAGCTCATCGAGGCCGAGGCCACCGCGGCGATCGGCGCGGGCCGTTACGAACGCAGCGACGGCCGCACGGTGCACCGCAACGGGCACCGCCCCAAGACCGTCTCCACGACCGCCGGGGACATCGAGGTGCAGATCCCCAAGCTACGGGCGGGATCGTTCTTCCCGTCGCTGCTGGAACCCCGCCGGCGTATCGACAAGGCGCTGCACGCGGTCATCATGGAGGCCTACGTGCACGGGGTGTCCACCCGCAGCGTCGATGACCTGGTGACGGCGATGGGCGTGCAGACCGGGGTGTCCAAGTCGGAGGTGTCGCGGATCTGCGCCGGCCTGGACCGCGAGATCACAGCGTTTCGGGAACGCTCGCTGACCCACACCAGCTTCCCCTACGTGTTCTGCGATGCCACCTTCTGCAAGGTCCGCGTGGGGGCGCACGTGGTCTCCCAGGCCCTGGTGGTCGCGACCGGCGTGTCGATCGACGGCACCCGTGAGGTGCTGGGCACCGCGGTCGGTGACAGCGAGTCGTTCGAGTTCTGGCGCGAGTTCCTCGCCTCGCTTAAGGCGCGCGGCCTATCGGGGGTGCACCTGGTCATCTCCGATGCGCACGCTGGGTTGAAAGTCGCTGTGGCACAGCAGTTCACGAACTCATCGTGGCAGCGGTGCCGGGTGCATTTCATGCGGAACCTGCATACCGCGGTATCGGCCAAACACGCCCCGGCGGTTACCGCGGCGGTCAAGACCATCTTCGCTCACACCGAACCCGACGAGGTCGCCGCGCAGTGGGACCGGGTCGCCGACACCCTGGCCGCGTCGTTCCCGAAGGTGGCCGCGATGATGGGCGAGGCCAAGACCGACGTGTTGGCGTTCACTGCGTTCCCGAAGGCGCATTGGCAGAAGATCTGGTCGAATAATCCGATAGAGCGTCTGAATAAAGAGATCAAGCGTCGGGCCGATGTCGTGGAGATCTTCCCCAATCCGGCGGCGTTCCTTCGCCTGGCCACCGCGGTGGTCATCGAATCCCACGACGAGTGGCAGGTCACCCGCCGCTACCTCTCCGATGTCTCCATGGACGAACTACGCGCCGTGATCGCCGCCAAACACGCCGCGGCAGCACTTGCCAAACAACACCAAATCGCCTAGCGTTCACCATGACTCGTTGATCACAACGCGTGAACCACGCCAGATCCGAAGTCCACCACTCCCCGGGACGCTATCAGGCCGGCTCAAACGTCGGAAAGTGTTCCGCTCGGCAGCCGAGGCACGCACGTTCGAAGCTGAGGTCATCGCGTCCCATTCACGTGGAATCGTCGTCGATCCGAAACGGGGCGCGGCGATCACTGTCGAGTACGCCTACCAGCGCTGGCTGGCCTCACGTGCTGATCTGACGGCGAAGGTTCGCCGTGGCTACATGGATTGTTACCGCCTTGCGGTGCAGCCCCATTTCGGTGTGTGGTCGGTAACCCAGGTGGACAGGCATTCGGTGCAGGCATGGGTGAATGGAATGGCCGATGAAGTGGGCCCGCGGACGCTGCGCTGGCGGCACTCTGTACTGCGGATGGTTCTGGCCTACGCACTCGATGAGAGCTGGATCGTCCGCAACCCGTGCGCTGGGACGACTTTCCCGGCGCTCCGAGAACGCGAGCATGTGTACCTGACTGCCAATGAAGTCGACCAGCTCGCCACGCTCTGCGGCCCGCAGGGCGACATAGTGACCGTCTTGGCCTACACCGGGCTGCGGTGGGGTGAGCTGACCGGCCTGCGTGTGTCGGACGTCGATCTGGCAGCGCGGCGTATCCGAGTCCGCCGTTCCATCACGGCCGTCGGCGGCAAGCTGGTAGAGGGTGCGCCGAAGTCGAAAGCCGGCACACGAACGGTCCCGATCCCAAACAAGGTCATCGATCTGTTGAAAACACGCATCGGTGGCCGTGCCGGCGAGGAGCCGGCGTTCACTTCGCCCAACGGCTCGCTTTTACGTCGGGAGAACTGGGTCCGCGACGTGGCTTGGGCGAAGGCTAAGAAGCAGATCAACCGCCCGGACTTACGCATCCACGATCTCCGCCACACATATGCGTCGCTGGCACGCTCCGCTGGCGCAGACCTACGTCTCTTGCAGAAGACTCTCGGGCACGCTTCCATCACCGTCACCGCACACACTTACGCAGACCTGTACGACCATGACCTCGACGCCGTAGCCGACGCACTCGACACGCTTGCACATCGAACGAATACCGCTAACACGCAGCAAGATGGCCCACCATTGGCCCACTTGGGTGGGCAACCAACCCTTGACGATGAGCTGGAACAGGGTAACGAAACCACCAACTAGCTGGGGTTTCTTGAAGTGGCCAGGGCCGGGATCGAACCGGCGACCTTCCGCTTTTCAGGCGGACGCTCGTACCAACTGAGCTACCTGGCCGGAAGGGCAAGTTGCCTCGCCGTTCTGGCGACCCTGACGGGACTCGAACCCGCGACCTCCGCCGTGACAGGGCGGCGCGCTAACCAACTGCGCCACAGGGCCTTACGTACTGCATTGCTTCGCTTTCGCGTTGCGTACCCCCAACGGGATTCGAACCCGTGCTACCGCCGTGAAAGGGCGGCGTCCTAGGCCACTAAACGATGGGGGCCAATCCGAATCTCTTCGGGGGCACTCTCAACGTTTCCGTTGGGAGCTTCGATAGCTTAGGGCACGACCGCCCCACGGCCCAAATCGGCACTTCAGACCACCAACCGCCGCTCAACCACCTACCCGGCGAAGCGGCCGCGCGGGACGCAGTATCCTTTCTCCCACGCCCCTATAGCTCAGTCGGTAGAGCTACGGACTTTTAATCCGCAGGTCCCAGGTTCGAGCCCTGGTGGGGGCACCAAAGTGTCAACCAATCGACGTTAATTCGTTCGGAAATCACGCCGTCCCGCACCGCCGCTACCTGCGAGTGCACCATCCCGCGGCCCCTATATGTCTTGCGGCGGTGGGTGCTCAAGAATCCTGATCCTTGAGGCGCTCGGCCGGGCGCCCAACCTCTCAACCGGCCGCCATCGCGGAGTTGGCCCCTGACGTGTCGTCTCGGGTTCTGCAGTGATCGCATCCTTCGATGACCCAATGTCCAAGGCGCTGAACGCAAGGGCAGACATCGCAGTCGATATGCAACCGGCGACAAAGCCGGCACGTCGTGGAAAGTTCATCAAGGAGCTCGGACATGTCGGCGCCTCTCTGCAGGAGCTCTGGCCTGACGTAAGACTCACGCAGATCCGGCTCACGAGTATGAGTAGAGGGCTACTCGAAACGTGTTCTCAAACGATCGGCGACGCAGCGGTCGGTTGCGTGACTGAACCGCGTCCGCGAATCCGCAGGTCCCAGGTTCGAGCCCTGGTGGGGGCACCACAAACCCACAAAATCAGTAGCCGTACTAAGCGTGATGGATAGTCTGGCGACGTGACGAACAACGCCGACGCCGCCCAGCTCGAGTTCATGAACTCGATGTTCGCGACCACCATCCCCTCCGCCCACGGCCTGGGCGTCCGAGTCGTCGAGGTCCGCCCGGGCTTCGCCGCGACGACGGCCCCAATCGCGGGGAACGGCAACCACTTTGGCGTGATGTACGCCGGAGTGCTGTTCACCGTCGCCGAGGTACTCGGCGGGATTCTCGCCCTCATCGCATTCGACCAGAGCCAGTTCTATCCCCTGGTCAAGGACATGTCGATCAAGTACAAAGCACCGGCGAAATCCGATGTGCGGGCACAAGCAGAGCTCAGCGACGAGGACATCGCGCGGATCGAAGCCGAGGCCACGCAGAACGGTAAGTCGGAGTACGTCGTGGAAGCGGTCGTGACCGACGCGGACGGCACCGTCGTCGCCACTACCCAGGCGACCTGCCAGCTCCGGCGGAAGTAACGCCTACTTCGCCGGGATCTCCAGTTCCACCACGCGTTCCTGCACCGCCTGACTGATCGCCGCGGTGAACCGGTCGGCCATCATCTGCGCGGCCAGCGGCCGCAGGTTGGGCACCACCTTGGCGATCCGCGCGAGGTACACGTTGGGGTCGTCGGCCTCGCGAATCCGGCTGAACACGACGTCCGTCACCTCATTGGCGAGGGCGTCGATGTGCCTGTCGACGACGCCGGCCAGGCGCCGGACATCCTCGGCCGGCACGTTGGTGTCGCGCAGGTTCATGGCGGCGCCCAAGACCGACTGCCGGACGCTGAAACGGCCGTCATCCAATCGTCGAATCGCCCCCAAAGCTTCGAGCGTGTCGAGGGCCCGGTCATCCAGCGACAGACCGGCGCGCTGCTCGAGTTCGCGTAGGTCGACGGTCTCGTCCTCGGCGGGGCTCCACGGTGTGAGAAGTGCCGCACGCACCGCGAGGTCATGGGCCGTCGCGCCTTCGGGTAGCCGCGCCAGCACCTTGGTGATGGCGGCCAGCGTGTAGCCGTGCTGTTGCAGCTGTTGCACCAGCTCAAGCCGAATGCGATGCGGCGCACCGTAATACGCGAGACGACCGCGCCGCTCGGCGGGCGGCAGCAGGCCGCTCTCGTTGTAGAAGCGAATGGTGCGCACGGTCGTGCCGGTGCGAGCGGCCAGTTCGTCGATGGTGAATTCCTCGACTGTGACATCTGTCATTCCACGAAGTATAGACACCAACATTCACACTGTGCCAGTGTTACTGGCACAGTCACACGTCACTAGGAAATGAGAGCCACATGACCCTGCCGAAGCCCGATGGCACCACCGAGGTCGTCATCACTGGCGCCTCCTCCGGAATCGGAACCGAACTGGCCCGCGTGCTCGCCGCCCGCGGCTACGCCCTCCTCCTCGTCGCCCGTCGCCTGGACCGGCTCGACGCCCTTGCCGACGAGCTGCGCGCCGACCACGGCGTCGGCGTGACGGTGCGGCCGTGCGACCTGGCCGACGCCACGCAGCGTCAGACGCTCACCGAGGAACTGCGCACCCGGCCCGTCGCCGGCCTCATCAACAACGCGGGTTTCGGCACCAGCGGCGCCTTCCACACCCTGCCGATGGACCGCGAGCGCGAGCAGGTCGAGGTCAATGTTGTTGCGGTGCAGGAACTCACGCACGCCGTACTGCCCGGCATGGTCGAGCGCGGCGCCGGCGCCGTCCTCAACGTCGCCTCCGTCGTCGCGTTCCAGCCCATGCCGTCGATGGCGACCTACGGCGCATCGAAGGCGTTCGTCAACTCGTTCTCGGAAGCCGTCCACGAGGAGCTGCGCGGCACCGGCGTCTCCTGCACCGCGCTGTGCCCCGGGCCGGTCCCGACCGAATGGGCCGAGGTCGCCTCCGCACATGAGTTCAGCCTGCGGCCCGCTCAGGTCTCCCCCGCAGACGTTGCGACCCAGGCCGTCGACGGCATGCAGGCCGGCGCCCGCCAGGTGATCCCCGGCACCGTCGTGAAGCTCATGGCCATCACCGGCTCCATCACTCCCCACGCCCTGCTGCTGCCCGCCCTGCGCCTGGCCCGCCGGGCCCTGGGCTGAAACCAACCGAAACCCGAGAACGGACCCCTGCCATGAACCTCTCCGACATCACCGCACTGGCGACCAAGCCCGTCGCCGCCGTCAGCGCCAAGCCGCTCGCCGTGTTCGCAAGTGTCATGAACACGCCCATCAAGACCCGCCCGATCTATCTGCAGACCGTGGTCGACGCCCTCACCGGCTACACCCTCGAAGACGCCGTCGCGGGCAAGGTCGTCGTGATCACCGGCGCCTCGGCCGGTATCGGTGAGACCACCGCCCGCCGCATCGGCGCGGCCGGCGGCGAGGTCGTGCTGGTGGCCCGGACCCGGGAGAACCTGGAGCGCGTCGCCGACGACATCCGCGCCGACGGCGGCACCGCGCACGTCTACCCCTGCGACCTGAGCGACCTCGACGCCATCGGCGCCATGGCCGACCAGGTGCTGGCCGACCTGGGTCACGTCGACATCCTGATCAACAACGCCGGCCGCTCCATCCGCCGCTCACTGGAGCTGTCGCACGACCGGATGCACGACTACCAGCGGACCATGCAGCTGAACTACTTCGCGCCGGTCCAGCTGATCCTGAAGTTCACGCCGGGCATGCGTGAGCGCGGCTTCGGGCACATCATCAATGTGTCCTCCATCGGCGTGCAGACGAAGCTGCCGCGTTTCGGCGCCTACATCGCCAGCAAGTCGGCACTGGACGGACTGTGCGACACGTTGCAAGGTGAGACGGTGTCGGAGAACATCACGTTCACCACGGTGCACATGCCGTTGGTGCGCACTGCGATGATCGCCCCGACCAAGATGTACGACCGCTTCCCCACCCTGACGCCCGAGCAGGCCGCGGCCACGCTGTGCGACGCGATCATGCACCGGCCGCGCCGGCTGAGCCCGCCGTCCGGACAGCTGACGGCCCTCACCGACGCCCTCAGCCCGCGTCCGTTCGACCTGGTGCGGAACAAGGTCTACTCGATGTTCGGCGAGTCCGCCGCTGCCCAGGCGGCACCGGCTGAGGCGCCCGAATCCGTTGTGGCCGAATAGAAGAGGACTCTGATGGACATGAACTCACTGCTTGCCGAGCCCGCCCGGCGCGCCGGCCTCGAAACCCGCGCCCTCGTGGCATTGGTGCGGGCCGGCGCCATCGGCGTCGATCTGCCGCACCGGTTGGTGCAGGTCCTGGCGGCACTCGACACCTACGGGCCGTTCGGGGCCGCACCGCGCATCGCCGCGATCCGGCACGGCGCGTTTCCGGCGATCGCCGACGAACGAGGCGAACTCACCTACGCCGAGTTCGACGAGGCAGTCAACCGGATCGCCAACGCATTTCGCGCTCGCCTGGCCCCCGGCGACACCGTCGGCATCCTCTGTCGCAATCACCGCGGTCCGCTGATCGTGGCGTTCGCCGCATCCCGCGCCGGCGTCAACGCGGTATGGCTCAACACGGCGTTCTCGGCCCGCCAGGCGGCCGAGGTCGCGAACCGCGAAGCCGTCGACCTGCTGGTGCACGACGTCGAATTCACCGATCTCGTCGCGGACATCGAAGCCAGGCACGGCACGTTCGTCGCCGATATCGACAGCGCGAGTGACGATCTCGACGCCCTGGCGGCCGATGCATCACCCAAGGCGCCGCCGGCGCCGGCCAAGCAGGGCCGGATCATCCTGCTGACCAGCGGGACGACGGGCACGCCCAAGGGTGCACCGCGCGCCGAGCCGCGCAGCTTCATCCTGCCGGGCGGACTGTTGGAGCGGCTGCCGATGCGGGCTCGCGAAGCCACCATCATCGGGCCGCCGCTGTTCCACGGCACCGGCCTGCTGATCGCGATCATGACGATCGCCCTCGGCTCGAAGTTGGTGCTGCGCCGCAAGTTCGAGGCCGAGCAGCTGGTCGCCGACATCGAGCGACACAAGGCCACCACGGTGTGCGTCGTGCCGGTAATGCTGCAGCGGGTGATGGGCCTCGGCGACGACGCCGTCCGCAGCTACGACACCACCAGCCTGCGCGCGATCTTCTGCGCCGGCTCCCAGCTGCCGGCCGCCGTCGCCACCGCGGCACAGGACCTGCTCGGTGAGGTGGTCTACAACCTCTACGGCTCAACGGAAGTGGCGCTCGCGACCATGGCGACGCCGTCCGACATCCGCGAAGCACCCACCTCGGTCGGCAAGCCGATGCTCGGTTGCCGGATCAAAATCTTCGATGACAACGGCCACGAGGTGCCCACCCCCGGAACGGGCCGGATATTCGTCGGCGCGGCAACACAATTCGAGGGCTACACCGGCGGCGGCACCAAGGAGTTCATCGACGGCCTGATGGCCAGCGGCGACGTCGGGCACTTCGACGACGAGGGTCGGCTGTACATCGACGGCCGCGACGACGACATGATCGTCTCCGGCGGAGAGAACGTCTTCCCGGCCGAGGTCGAGGAACTGCTGGTCACCCACCCCGCCATCGTGGAAGCCTCTGCGATCGGCGTCGACGACGAGGAATTCGGAAAACGCCTGCGCGCCTTCGTCGTCACCGTCAAGGGCACCGAGGTGTCGGAGGCGGAGGTCAAACAGTTCGTCAAGGACAACCTCGCCCGCTACAAGGTGCCGCGCGAGGTGGTGTTCCTCGACGAGCTGCCGCGCAACCCCACCGGCAAGGTGCTCAAGCGGGATCTGGCAGTACACGACGACTGAGCGTCATCCGCACGAGGCACAGCAGGCGTCGCCCCGCCACGCATTGACGCCTTCTTTGACCGCAATGCCCGCGATCACCAGTGCGGCGATCGGGTCGGCCCAGGACCAGCCGAGGATGGAATTCACCAGTAGGCCGATCAACAGCACGGCCGACAGGTAGGTGCACAGCAGCGTCTGCTTGGAATCGGCCACCGCCGAACGAGATCCGAGCTCCCGGCCGGCCCGGCGCTGCGTATAAGACAGCACCGGCATGACGATGAGGCTCGCCACCGCCAGCACGATGCCGATGGTCGAGTGCTGGGCTTCACCGAAGCCCAGCAGGGCACGGATCGCGTCGATCGTCACGTAGGCGGCCAGCGCGAAGAACGAGAACGCGATGACGCGCAGTGCGGTCTTCTCGCGGGCTTCCGGGTCGGCGCCCGCGAATTGCCAGGCGACCGCGGCGGCCGAGGACACCTCGATCACCGAATCCAGGCCGAAGCCGACCAACGCCGCCGACGACACCCGTGTGCCTTCCGACAGCGCCACGACGGCCTCGATGACGTTGTAGGAGATGGTCGCCGCGACCAGCCACCTGATGCGCCGCGCCAGCTGACCGCGGCGCACGTCGGTGAGTGTCATCAGGTGCACCCGCACGGCTCGCCGTCGGCGCCGACGCACACGCAGTCGGGGTCGACCGCGAGCACCAGTCCCATGAGGTCGTCCAGGGCCCGGCCGATCCGGCGGTCCGCCAGCTCGTATCGCATCCGACGGCCTTCCGGCACCGTCACCACCAGACCGCAGCCCCGCAGGCAGGTGAGGTGGTTGGAGAGGATCTGCCGGGAGACGCCCAGCTGGTCGGCCAGGTCCGACGGGTACCCGGGAACCTTGTTCAGGCTCAGGAGGATTCGGGTGCGCGTCGGATCGGACAGGGCATGGCCGAACCGCGCCAGGGCGTCAGTGTGCTGCAGTGTCGCCATACGGTTGACGGTACATCATTTTCTGTATTCAGGAACCAATGTACCGTCGGACTCATCCCGCCGCCAATCACCGCGTCGTCAATGTTTGTTGTGGCCCTTGCCTTTTCCGTTGCCATGACCGTTGGGCGGCGGTGCGTCATCGACCGGCTGTGGCGGAGTCGAAACCGGGGCCGACGTGGACGTCGGGGTCGGCTCAGGCGTGCTCGTCCCGACCGGCGCCGGCGTCGACGGCCGTGACGCGGCGTCGACGATCACCGCGACGACCGTCACCAGCACCACGATGGCGGCCGCACCCCAGAGCAG
Source organism: Mycobacterium sp. SMC-16 (assembly GCF_046250085.1). Taxonomy (NCBI): domain Bacteria; kingdom Bacillati; phylum Actinomycetota; class Actinomycetes; order Mycobacteriales; family Mycobacteriaceae; genus Mycobacterium; species Mycobacterium sp. SMC-16. The sequence goes on along the minus strand of NZ_CP176427.1, from coordinate 608,332 downwards.
CAGTCGCGAGCGGCGCCGCGGCGCGGCGACCGGCAGCAACGACGTCGTCGGGTCCGGCAGCGGCTGCCCCAGCACCAGCGTCGGAGGACGACCGGCGGGCACAGCACCGTGCAACGCCGCACGCATCTCGTCGGCACCGCCGAAGCGCACCCGCGGGTCACGCGCCATCGCGCGTTCGACGACCACCGCCAGGGCCGGGTCGACGTCGGGCCGCAACACGCGCAGCGGTACCGGATGTCCCTCCGAGACAGCGCGGGCGAGCGCCACCAGATTGTCCTGCGGAAAAGGCCGCCGGCCGGTGAGCGCCTCGTACCCGACGACACCGACGGCGTACAGATCGTCGGCGACGGTCGCCGGATGCCCAGAGAGGCGATCGGCGCTGAGATAACCCATCGTCCCCACGACCTGGCCGGCGGTGGTGTGGCTGGATTCGGCGCTCTTGGCGATGCCGAAGTCGGCGATCTTCGCCGCTCCCGAATCGGCCAGCAGAATGTTGCCCGGCTTGATGTCGCGATGCAGGATGCCGGCCGCGTGGGCCATCGCCAGTGCCGAGAGCACGTCGTCGAGCACCGACCGAACCTGCGGCAGCGGCAGCGGACCCGCGGCGATCGCGTCCGCCAGGGTGCGTCCCGGTAGCCGCTCCATGACGATGTACGGGGTGCCGTCCTGCTCGCCGTAGTCGTGGACGGCGACAACGTGCGGATGGTTCAGGCCGGCCGCGGCGCGGGCCTCGACCTCGAAGCGGCGCCGGAAGTCTGGCTGTGCACTCAGCGGCGCATGAAGCAGTTTGACGGCCACCGGACGCTGCAATTGGGCGTCCCACGCGTCGCGGACCTCCGCCATACCGCCGTGGCCCAGCGTCCCCCGCAATTGGTAGCGGTTGGCGAGAACCCCGGGATAAGGCATGACTCCACGCTAGCCCGCCTCGACCGACCCGCCGAGTCTGGTGCGGGCAGGGTCCGTCAGGCGCTCTTGGCGGTGACGATGTCGCCGGCCAGCGGCGCGATGGCGGCCATGATCCGCTGCACGGTCCGTGCCGGAACGCCCGCCGCGGCTAGGCTTTCACTCAGATACGCGGCCACCAGGTTGAAGTGCTGCCGGGAAATGCCGCGCCCGCGGTGGATGTCCCGCATGGAAGCGCCGGTATAGGGCTCGGGACCACCCAGGGCCGCGGCGAAGAACTCGACCTGCCGGCCTTTGAGCCGTGACATGTTGGCGCCGGCGAAGAAGCCGGCGAGTTCGGGGTCGGCCAGTACGCGCTCGTAGAAGTCCGCCACCACCTGTTCGAGCGCTTCGGCTCCTCCGATCTGCTCATAGATGCTCGTCATGCACCGAGCCAACACCCGCCGTGTTGCCTATCCATTGCTCGACGGTGACCCAGCGACTAAATCGGCCTCACAGACCCCTCGAATTGCTGCGAGTACGGAAAGTGCCTGGGTCAGTCCACAATTGGGCAGTAGAACTGCGGCTGACCCCGATATTCGAGCGGCGGCAGGTTACGCGCGGGCGTCTCCACCAGCGGCGAGTCGACGGGAAGCCGGCCGGAGGCGCGGTCCATCGCCGACCGCTTGCGCGGATGCATCAGCCTGCGCTTCGGGCCGTACTTCGAGACCAACGTGATCACCTGGCACAGCCGGTCGTGCACCCACTGCTGCCGCGCGGACCACGAGTAACCCATCAGCTCGCGCACCGGCGGGTCGTAGAGGGCCACCGTCATGAAAGTCAGGAAGCGCTGCATCACCTTGAGGTTCTGCGACCACAGCCAGTCCGGAATCCATTGCAGCGACGGATGTTTGGGCATGGTCGACAAATCCATGACCTCGCGCGCCGCATAGTTGTTCTCCAGGACGTTGCGGCACATGTGATCCCAGTAGACCTCGAAGTCCTCCCAACTCTTCGGCACGGGCCGCATGCTCATGCCGTACATGCGGTACCACTGCACGTGCTCGTCGAACAGCTGTCGCTTGTCGGCCTCGGAGATGCCGCCGCCGAATTTCTCGGCAGCCAGCAGAGTGGATTTGAAGAACGTCGAGTGGGCCCAATAGAAGACGTCGGGGTTCAGCGCGCTGTAGCGGCGACCCTGCTTGTCGACGCCCTTGATCCCGATGTGATAGTCCCGCACCTCGGCGCCGGTCTTGGGCGCACGGTCACCGTCGAAGACGACGCCGCCGATCGGATAGATCGACCGCAGGAGCCGCGGAATCCGCTCCATGAAGAAGATCGAATGTTCCTCCACCGCCGCGCCGAGCTGCGGATGCATGTTCTGCATGGAGCCGGCCCACGTGCCCTGGAACAGCCCGGTCCACTGGCCGAAGTACTTCCACGTCAGCGAGTCAGGGCCCAGCGGCACCGCGTCGTAGCCGCCGGGCGAAGCCGGGCAGCCGACCGCCGCCACGGGGGCAGATTCGCTGGTCACTGGGCATGTGTCGGAAGTATTTTGGGTCACCGGCATTCTTTCCTGGATGTCAGCGGGTATCCTGACTACACGCGTTGTCAGCCACAGCTTAGGAGTCACGTGCCTTCCGGTCAACGACAGGGCCGCTGGTCCGCCGTCCCACTGGCGGACCGCCCGACGCGGCGTCGCGAGGCGCTCATCGAAGCCGGCATCGCCGCGCTCGGCCATGCCGACGGCCCCGCGGCGACGGTGCGGGCGGTGTGCCGCACCGCCGGCCTGACCGAGCGCTACTTCTACGAGAGCTTCACCGACCGTGAGGATTTCGTCCGCGCCGTGTACGACGAGGTGTGCACGACGGCCATGGCGGCGCTGACCACATCGCAAAGCCCCCGCGACGCCGTCGAACGGTTCGTCACGATGATGGTCGACGACCCCACGCGCGGCCGCGTCCTGCTCATCGCGCCGGCGCAGGAACCCGTACTCACCCGCTCGGGCGCGGACTGGATGCCGAGCTTCATCGAACTGCTGCAGCACAAGATGTTCCCCGGCGGCGATCCCGCGCGGCGGGCGCTCGAGGCCACCAGCCTGATCGGCGCCCTCACCGCACTGTTCACCGGGTACCTGGGCGGCAAGCTGCCGGTCACCCGCGAGCAGTTCGTCGATTACTGCGTCGACATGCTGATGAGCCGGGTGCCCTCACACCGGTAACACCTAACGAGCGCCGACATCACAGTTCAGAATCACCGGTCGGACATGCGTCACAGCAACTTGATGTCACTACCCGACACAGATACTCTGACTGCTACCAACAGGTACAGATACATCGCACCGGGAGGCGCCATGACAGCCGACTACACCGACCTGCAGCTCCTACACGAGCTGGAGCCGGTCGTCGAGACGCTCGTCGACCGCCACATGAGCATGCGGAAAGACTGGAACCCGCACGACTACATCCCCTGGAAAGAGGGCAAGAACTACTACGCCCTCGGCGGCCAGGACTGGGATCCGGATCAGGCCAAGCTCTCCGAGGTCGCCCAGACCGCCATGGTCCAGAACCTGCTGACCGAGGACAACCTGCCGTCCTACCACCGCGAGATCGCGATGAACATGGGCATGGACGGCGCCTGGGGCTACTGGGTGAACCGGTGGACCGCCGAGGAGAACCGCCACGGCATCGCCCTGCGCGACTACCTCGTCGTCACCCGCAACTGCGACCCCGTCGAGCTCGAGGAACTGCGCGTCGAGCAGGTCACCCGCGGCTTCTCGCCCGGCCAGAACCTGCAGGGCGACCTGTTCGCCGAGAGCCTGTTCGACTCGGTCATGTACGTCTCGTTCCAGGAGCTGGCCACCCGCGTCTCGCACCGCAACACCGGCAAGGCCTGCAACGACCCCGTCGCCGACCAGCTGCTGCAGCGCATCTCCGGCGACGAGAACCTGCACATGATCTTCTACCGCGACGTCTCGGCCGCCGGCCTGGACATCAACCCGAACCAGGCGATGGCCTCGCTGCACCGCATCGTCGAGAACTTCAAGATGCCCGGGTACACCGTGCCCGACTTCCGCCGCAAGGCCGTCATCATCGCCGTCGGCGGCGTCTACGACCCGCGCATCCACCTCGACGACGTCCTCATGCCGGTGCTCAAGAAGTGGCGCATCTTCGAGCGCGAAGACTTCACCGGTGAAGGCGCACGACTGCGCGACGACCTGGGCCGGATCATCAACGAGCTCGAGGACACCTGCGCGAAGTTCGAGGTGGCCAAGGAACGTCGCCTGGAGCGCGAGCGCAAGGTCGCCGAGAAGAAGGCGATGAAGAACCTACTGGTGTCGACATCAGCGTCGTAAGTCCGGAACGAGACACGGCCCGATCCCTGCGGATCGGGCCGATCTCGTTGCGCTCTCCGGTCGTCCTCGCCCCCATGGCGGGTGTGACGAACGTAGCCTTCCGGACGTTGTGCCGCGAGCAGGAACTGGCCCGGGTGGGCACGGTCAGCGGCCTGTACGTCTGCGAGATGGTCACCGCGCGCGCCCTCGTCGAGCGCAATGCCGCGACCATGCACATGACGACGTTCGCGCCCGAGGAGTCGCCCCGCTCGCTGCAGCTTTACACCGTCGACCCGGCCACCACGTACGCTGCGGCCAAGATGATCGTCGACGAGAACATGGCCGACCACATCGACATGAACTTCGGCTGCCCGGTGCCCAAGGTGACGCGCCGCGGCGGCGGTTCGGCCCTGCCCTACAAACGCAAGCTGTTCGGCCAGATCGTCGCGGCCGCCGTGCGCGCGACCGAAAACACTGATATCCCGGTCACCGTGAAATTCCGGGTCGGGATCGACGACGCCCACCACACCCACCTCGATGCCGGCCGTATCGCCGCCGAGGAGGGCGCGGCGGCCGTCGCGCTGCATGCCCGCACCGCCGCGCAGCGTTACTCCGGCACCGCCGACTGGGACCAGATCGCCGCGCTGAAAGCCCACGTCAGCGGCGTTCCCGTGCTCGGCAACGGCGACATCTTCGACGCCGATGACGCCCTGCGAATGATGGCCGAGACCGGCTGCGACGGCGTCGTCATCGGCCGCGGCTGCCTGGGCCGGCCCTGGCTGTTCGCCGAACTTTCGGCGGCCTTCAACGGCCAGCCGCGCCCCACCCCGCCGACGCTCGGCGAGATCGCGGACATCATCCGCCGGCACGGCCAACTCCTCGCCGACCACTTCGGCGAGGACAAGGGCATGCGCGACATCCGCAAGCACGTCGCCTGGTACCTGCACGGGCTGCCCGCCGGCGCCGATCTGCGCCGCGCCCTGGCCCTGGTGAAAACCCTGGCCGAGCTCGACGAACTGCTCACCCAACTGGATTCCGATGTGCCGTTCCCGGACTGCGCAGAGGGCCCGCGAGGCCGGCAGGGGTCGCCGGGTTCCGTGGTGCTGCCCGAAGGCTGGCTGGACGACCCCGACGACTGCACGGTGCCGTTCGGCGCCGACGTGGTCAACTCTGGCGGGTAGACGTGAGCGACCGCGACCGGACCACCCCCGGTGAGGGTGACGGCGACAACCCCTGGGTAACGCGCACAACGCGCGCCTCGGGTCCGGTCCGGGCGCCATGGGAACGGGCCAGTCGCTTAGCGGAACAGCCCGACGACGAGATCACCGGCAGCCACGGCGGCGGCGGCGTCACCGTCGCCGAACTCATCGCCCGGCTCTCCGGTGGCGCGGTCCCGCCGGCGACGGCCATCGAGGCACCCGCGCCCTCGGCGCCGGCGGCGCCAGTCAAGCGTCCGCAGCCGCCGCGGTCCGCACCGAAGCCCGAGCCCGTCGCCCCGGCGCCGATCCCGGAACCGGCGGCCGAGGAGCCGGTGCGAACCGCCCGCCTTCGGCCCGAATCCGATCCCGTCACAGAGGTTTTCGGCGCGCCGCTGGCCGAACCCGTCGAACTGCCCGAACGGCCGCGAGCCGTGGTGCGCACCGACGTCCGGAACTACATCGACAATCCGGAACGGCCGACGCATGCCGACGCTCCCCCACCTGTCGATCATCACACCCGTCACCGGTTCGCGGTGGCCGGCCGCATTCTCATGGCGTTGGCGGCCGTCATCGCACTGTCGATGACCGGCGCCGCCTGGCAGTGGCAGAACATCAAGAACAACAACATGAACCGGGTCTCGGCGCTGGACCTCAACTCCCGCGACATCGTCGACCCCAACGCGCAGTTCGGTGACGAGAACTTCCTGATCGTCGGCGTGGACAGCCGCTACGGCCAGAACGCCGACATGGGCGCAGGTACCACCGAAGACGCGGGCGGCACGCGCTCCGACACGATCATGCTGGTCAACATCCCGGCCAACCGCAAACGTGTTGTGGCAGTGTCGTTCCCGCGCGACCTGGCCATCAAGTCAACGCAGTGCGAAGCCTGGGATCCGAAGACCGGCGGCTACGGCCCCATCTACGACGAAGACACCAAAAGCTATGGGCCAGACCAGGTTTACACCGAGACCAAGCTGAATTCGGCGTACTCGTTCGGCGGGCCGAAGTGCCTGGTGAAGGTGATCCAGAAGTTGTCCGGCCTGTCGGTGAACCGGTTCATGGCAGTCGATTTCGCCGGCTTCTCCAAACTCGTCGACGCCGTCGGCGGCGTCGAGGTCTGCAGCAGCACGCCGCTCGAGGACTACGAGCTGGGCACCGTGCTGGAGCACTCCGGGCGTCAGGTCATCGACGGCCACACCGCGCTGCAGTATGTCCGCGCCCGCCAGGTCACCACCGAGGTCAACGGCGACTACGGCCGGATCAAGCGCCAGCAGATGTTCCTGTCGTCGCTGCTGCGGTCGATGATCTCCAAGGACACGTTCTTCAACATCGGCAAGCTCAACAACGTCGTCAACCTGTTCATCAACGACTCCTCTGTGGACAACGTCACCACCAAGGACCTGGTGCAGCTCGGCCAGTCCATCCAGGGCGTCAGCGCCGGCCGCGTCACCTTCGTGACGGTGCCCACCGGCGTCACCGACTCCGAGGGCAACGAACCGCCGCGGGTCGACGACATGCGCGCACTGTTCGACGCGATCATCAACGACGATCCACTGCCCGAGGAGCGCAACGCCGACAAGACCCCGGTGCCGTCCACGTCGGCCGCGCCCAGCACCAACGCAGCCGCACCGGACGGCGAAGACGTCAACACCACGACGACCGACCCGAGCCAGGTGACGGTCCGGGTATCCAACTCGACCGGTCAGGACGGCCTGGCCGCGACCGCGACCAAGGAACTCGAGCAGCAGGGCTTCACCGTCAACTCGCCGGACGACTACCAGGGCCAGGTGACGTCGACGACGGTGTTCTTCTCGGCAGGGCACGAACAGGCCGCCGCGACCGTGGCGTCCACCTTGCCGGGCGCCCACGTCGAACGGGTGTCTGGCCTGGGAGACGTGGTGCGGGTGGTGCTGGGGACCGATTTCACCGCGGTGGGAACCCCGGCGGCCAGCGGCTCAGCAGCACAGATGCGGGTGACCCACGGCAGCCTGTCCGGAGAGCCCACCAAGCTGCCGGAAGACCTCAGCATCACCAATGCAGCCGACACCACGTGCAAATAGCATCTGACCTGTCCCATTCACCGGCCGTTCATTGCCAGATCACGGCATGTCCAAGGGCCAGAAAGTAGTCTGGAGCCCATGCGTACCGCGTACCACGAGCAGCTTGAAGGCCTGACCAACCGCCTGGGCGAGATGTGCGGACTGGCCGGCGTTGCCATGGAGCGCGCGACCCAGGCCCTGCTGCAGGCCGACCTGGTGCTGGCCGAGCAGGTCATCTCCGATCACGAGCAGATCGCCACCCTGAGCGCCCACGCCGAGGAGCAGGCCTTCGTCCTGCTGGCCCTGCAATCCCCGGTTGCCGGTGACCTGCGGTCCGTCGTCGGCTCCATCCAGATCGTCGCCGACGTCGACCGCATGGGCGCGCTGGCGCTGCACGTCGCCAAGATCGCCCGGCGCCGGCACCCGCAGCACGCGCTGCCCGAGGAGGTCAACGGCTACTTCGCCGAAATGGGCCGCCTGGCAGTCGAATTGGGCAACACCGCGCAAGAGGTACTGCTCACCCAGGACCCCGAGCGCGCGGCCCGCATCCAGGAAGAAGACGACGCGATGGATGACCTGCACCGTCATCTGTTCAGCGTGATGATGGACCGCGAGTGGAAGCACGGCGTGACCGCGGCGGTCGACGTGACGCTGCTGAGCCGCTTCTACGAGCGCTTCGCCGACCACGCCGTCGAGGTCGCGCGCCGGGTGATCTTCCAGGTCACCGGCCGTTTCTCCGACGACGACGGCCTGCCGACCATCCACTAGCCCTGCTCGGCGGGTACCAGCCGCACCCCGTCCCGATCGGCCGCCAGCAGGTCCTGCAGCATCTTCGCCAGTACCGACAGTTCCGCCGCCGGATAGCGCGACAGGAAGTGGTGTCGGCCGGCGTCTATCTCGTCGTGCATGCGCTGGTGTACCTCGATGAGGGTTTTTCCGTCCTCAGTGGGGCTCAGCTGCAGTTCTTTGCGGTTGCCCGGCACCGGTGAGCGGCTGACCAGACCGGCGTCGACCAGGCGCTGCACATGCTTGGACACCGTGCCCTTGAGCTGATCGGCGCGCGCCGCCAGGCCCACCACGCTGATCGGCCCTTCGGCGAGCTCCGCCAGCAGGTGCAGGCTGAGGGTGGGCAGCTCACGCACGGTGCGTTCCAGCCGCGCAGGGCAGTGTTCGGCGAGGAAGTCCCGTTCGGCATCGCTCTCGTCGGTGTCGAACTTGTCCCCGACCGCCGTCACCAGTGCACTGATCTCGGTGATCAGCGCCGACTTGGTTTTCACGGAAACCATCTTGCCATCCCGCCGGCACGCGGCATATAGTTTCCGAAGAAACTATTTTGAGGAGCGCACATGAAGGCAGCGGTCGTGCACGAGTGGGGCCAGGAGCCCCGGTATCTGGACTTCCCCGAACCCCAGCCACGCGAGGGCGCCGTCGTCGCCGACGTGGAGGCGTCGGCGCTGACCAACCTCAGCCGCATGCTGATCATGGGAAAGCACTACAGCAGCAAGGAAATTCAGCTCCCCGCCATCGCAGGGGTCGACGGTGTCGCCCGCCTCGATGACGGCTCCCGCGTCTACACCGCGTCGCTCGCCCCGTACGGACTGATGGCCGAACGCACCCTCGTCGACCCCGGCGACGCGGTCCCGGTTCCCGAACACGTCGACTCGGTCACCGCCGCCGCGGTGCCCAATCCCGGCATGTCGGCGTGGATGAGCCTCGACTACGCCGCCCAGACCAAACCCGGCGACCACGTGCTGGTCCTCGGCGCCACCGGCGTCACGGGATCGATTGCCGTGCAGTTGGCCAAGTTCGTGTTCGGGGCGGGACACGTCGTGGTCGCCGGCCGCAACCCTGAGCGACTGGAGTGGCTCCGCACCGTCGGGGCCGACGACGTCATCGCGCTCGGAACCGACGATCTCACGGAAAGCGTTGTCGCCCAACACTCGGCGCGGCCGTTCGACGCCGTCATCGACTACCTGTGGGGCACGTCCGCACAGCAGACGCTCGACGCCCTGGCCGCCGCGCATCCGTCGGCCCATTTCCACGCCACGCGGTTCATCCAGGTCGGTTCCATGACCGGTGCGAGCATCCAGATCGACGCTGCGAACTTGCGCAGCACCGGAATCACGCTCCAAGGCGTGGGTATCGGCAGCGTCCCGCCCGAGGCGCTGCAGCGCGCCCGCACCGAAGGTCTGCCCCGGATGTTCGCGATGCTCGACTCCGGCGAACTGCATCTGACCACCGTTGCCCGCCCGCTCGCCGACATCGAAAACGTCTGGGCGGCAAAGGAACCCTCCGGCACCCGAGTCGTCATCACGCCGTAGAGGTCGTTCGACTTGCCGGATAGGGCGGACAAGTCCCTGAGTTCAATCGCGGCGGGAAGATGCCGGCGGTGATTGAACTCAGGCACCTCTGCCAGCCTGAAAACGTACTTGTGTTCAATCAGGGCCGCTGGGCCGCATGGTGATTGAAGCCACGTACTTCTGTCACTGGGCTCCCGTCGAGCTGTCGCGCCGCTGCCCGTTGGGACGTGAGCACGATTCAAAAGTGCTCCCCAGAACCAACTTTCAGTCCAGCTCGTGGGGAGCACTTCATTTGCGGGCGTCTGCCCGCGAAAAAGGCGACCTAACCGAAGCGGCCGGAGATGTAGTCCTCGGTGGCCTTCTTGGACGGGTTGGAGAAGATCTTCTCGGTGTCGTCGATCTCGATGAGCTGCCCCGGCTTACCGGTGGCCTCGAGATTGAAGAACGCGGTCTGGTCGCTGACGCGCGCCGCCTGCTGCATGTTGTGCGTGACGATCACAATCGTGAAGTCCTGCTTCAGTTCTGCGATCAGGTCCTCGATGGCGAGCGTCGAGATCGGATCCAGCGCCGAGCACGGCTCATCCATCAGCAGCACGTCGGGCTGCACAGCGATGGCCCGCGCGATGCACAGCCGCTGCTGCTGACCGCCGGAGAGGCCACCACCGGGCTTTTCCAGCCGGTCCTTGACCTCATTCCAGAGGTTGGCGCCCTTGAGTGACCGCTCGGCGACCTCGTCGAGCGTCTTCTTGTTGCGCACGCCCTGCAGCTTCAGGCCGGCCACCACGTTGTCGCGAATGGACATGGTGGGGAACGGGTTCGGGCGCTGGAACACCATGCCGATGGTCTTGCGCACGCCGACGGGGTCGACGCCGGGGGCGTAGATGTCGTCACCGTCGAGCAGGACCGAGCCCGTGGCGCGAGCGCACGGGATCACCTCGTGCATGCGGTTGAGGGTGCGCAGCACCGTCGACTTTCCGCAGCCCGACGGCCCGATGAACGCAGTCACGCTGCGCGGCTCCACCGACAGGCTGACGCTCTGCACGGCGTGGAACGAACCGTAGTAGATGTTGAGATCTTTGAGATCCAGACGCTTGGCCATTATCCCGTACTCCTGCTCAAACTTTCTTCGGGGCAAAGAACTTGGCGCCCAGCCGCGCTGCCACATTCAGCAACGCGATGAGCAGCACCAGGGTCAGCGCCGCGCCCCACATCCGGTCGGTGGGGACCTCGTTGGCGCCGGCACCGGCGCCGATCTGGTCGTACATCATGCCCGGCAGCGAACCCATGAAGCCGCCGAACATGTCGAAATTCATGGCCTGCGCGTAGCCCACCAGGACCAGCAGCGGGGCCGTCTCGCCCATGACGCGGGCCAGCGACAACATGATGCCGGTCACGATGCCCGATATTCTTTCGCTACTTTTTTCTGTTGTACACATCATCGCTTGTAGCATCGAACGTACACTTCAACAGCTATATCGTGCCTTGATCCGTCTACAACAGCACCAGGGGCGACGTGTGTCGCTCCTTGAGCACCGCTTCAAGCAAGACCGTTTGACTGAGGCGGCGAGCAGCGCCGTCTATGACCGAGGGCCAGCCTTCACCTTCAGCTCGTCAGTGAACGCCGATTCAGCCGTGAAACCCGTTGAGCGCCAGCATGGTGAGGCGTTCAGCTCGGGACGTTCATCTGGAGGAACTTATGGTCGAGGCCAGCGAGCCGATGCGCCACGTTGACGATGTCGAACTGACCCGATCCGAGCGGCGCTCGTGGCTTGTCCATCGCCAGCTCGCTACAGACCTAACCGAATCGTCACTCGGCGATTGGGCATTGACCATCCTCGCCAACATCGCACGCTTGCGCACCGGTGTTCACGGCCAGCCTCACATTGCGAACCTCGACTGTCGGCAACGCATCGTGGAGAGCAACGATCTGGCGGCACTGCGCCTCGCATTGATTGGCCTGCATCGCCACGCAATCGAAATGCGTGAAGCGTCACCGATGGGCGGCTTACTCCCGGACGAGGAGCGCCGTGAAGCGTTGGGACACAACGAATGAATGCGTCCGACCGATCTACGGGACTGTGATGTTGCCAGGCTCGCCGGTGATCCGGACGAACGTTTCTCGCTGGCGCGTAGTGAGCATGTCGACTGTGCATTTCTCAACCACGACCGCCCACCACAGAGTCTGGTTGACCACGCAATTGGGGCAGGTTCGTGGGCTGATCACGCCGAATGTGCCCATTTTCGGCGGGTAGTCCCAGCCGGCTTCGTGGGCCGCTTCGGGCGTGAGGTGTTCTTCGATACCGCACACTTCGCAGATGTGGCGCAGTATCACGTATCTGGCCACATCGACGACGGCTCGGCGACTGGATACTGCACGTTACGTGGCAACGTTCTCCTCATCGAAATACCGAAACAGCTGACGTTTCATGTGCTTTCATCATCGTCGCACCCTAGCCGAAGCGATGGAATACGCCCGTCCCGCGATGATCGTGGAGGGCACGCCGCCGGAATAGCGCATGGTACAGCCGATTACGACGGCGTTTGCGAAGAATCAGAAATGAGCGGCTGCAGCGCAGCAAGTATTAGCGCTTGGCGGCTCGCGTGTCCATGCTTCTTCGCCAAGATGCTGAGCGCAGCACCTTCCGCCGGTAGAAGCCGAAGGGTCACGGTATCGGTGCGCTGTCGCGTTTCCGATCCACTGCGACCCCTCTTTGCACTGGCACTATCCGGCATTCGTTACTTCCCTCTCATTCGCGACCCGGCAAAGTATAGATCTCATGCCAAGCTAGCTTGGCAGACCTTTGGTGGTGCGATGCTGCTACTTGGTTGGGTGCCGAAACCGCGAGATCAGTCCGACCCAGAACGCGTTGCAGAGTGGGCCCGGGCTCGCGCCCTTGTGGGACAGCGGATCCGCCAAGTGCGTACCCGTCGCGGTCTAACTCAGGAAGCTCTGGCACTACGCTCCGGGTTTTCGCGAAACCTGCTGGTCGACGTGGAACTCGGCAAGAGCGGCCTGCTCTATGAGCGCTTGTTCGATCTAGCCGCCGCCCTTGAAGTCTCGCCCCATGAGTTTCTGATGGTCGGCGACGGCGCCGTTGTTGAACTGGAACTGCCCCCGGCGGAATAACTCGCGCTTCGATGCTCCGGCAGTCGGCCGACTCGGGCAGCCGCGGCGTGGGTGGGTCGTCCGCGGTTGTCCGGTGGCTATGCCGGATTCCGTGCGCAACTGCTCTCGATGTGCCTGAGCAGATACTGCCGGTCGGTCAGGATGTCCAACAGGTACACCATCGGCACCAGCACGATGTCGGAGGGCAGTCGCCCACTGTGCTCGGCGAGGATTTCCGCGTTGCTGTTGAAGCCGTGGGTGGCGTTGCGCCTGGCGTTCCACAGCGTGGTGAGCCGCGACTCGGTAGTGGCGTCCGCGTTGAGGCTTTCGACGAAGAACTCGTCGGCGACGTGTTCTGCCGCGGCCAGAGCACGGTGGGCGGGCTCCATGATGAGTTGCCTAATACGTTGGGGCACATGCTGTTCTATGGCAACGATACGCTTGCGGATGCGGGTGGGAGTCATGAGCTGGCCGATGCCGCTGCTCCTGATCAAGCTGTCTGCGAGCATGTCCATCGCCGGGAACAGCAAGGTCAGTTGGGCCGCTTGATCGCGAGGGTGACGCAGTATTGCCGCGATACGCACCAGGAGCTGTTCGAAGTTGAGCATCCATCGTTGGTGCGCTTCGGGCACGTAGAAGCCGTTACTGTTGACGTAGGTGGTCGGTGAGTAGAGGTCGACGATGGCGTTGTTGATTCGTGAGGTCCACCAGTCCACCGCCTCTGAGAACACTGCCTTGTGCATGGTGGTTTCGTGTTGGAGTCCGGTTGCGAACTCGCGGCTGGCGGTGAAGTGGGTAAGGGGTTGAAGAGAATCCAGGCCGTCGCGGCTGGCGCCGTCGCTTCGTCCACCGATCAGCCGTCCGAAGGTGTAGATGATGACCTGGCCGATGCGCGGGGCTCCGATGCCCCACATCAGCGGGGATTGGTTGCCCAGCAGCGGGGCGAAGTAGAGGCCGCCAAATACGCTGCCCTCCAGCAGGGCTCCGGAGGACTGGAAGACCTGCTCGAACGAATTCGTTCGGGAAGCGGCGATCACCTCGGACAGACTGTGGCGCTTGAGGAGGAGGAACACCTGGGGGAGTTTGGTCCAGCGGTAGACGCTCTCGCTGATGCGAATGTCGTGGACCGAATGCCGAGGAAACAGCGGCTCGGTCGTGCCGTCCTCGTTCTGCAGCGGCATGGCCGCGAGCATGTTGCTGCCCCATCTGATCGCGGTGGGTACTTGGTCGTCGGGTACTGCAATGAGTGTCTGGACGATCCGGTCGAATCGCGAAGGCAGCGTTGGGTGTTCGTCAAGGAGTGCGGCGAGCTGTTCGAATCTGCCGGCCAGTTCGGCCGGCACGCCGCCCGGCACCGAAGGCTCCGGTGCCGTTGAGACATCGAATCTGCTGCGCTTGAGCGCCGGACCGTGCAGCGTCTGTCCCGCGACCAGCGTTGCCGCAGGTGCGGCGATGTCCCAGACGGTCTCAGAGGGCGATGGGCGACCGGTGATGCGCAAGCCCAAGTGCTCAATGAACCCCGCCGGGTCGCCGCCAAACATCTGAGCGGGCACATCGATCTTCACGGGACCAGCACCTGTGGCCACGCGTTGACGGGGGCCTGCATCCAGTCCCGTTCGGTGGGCGGTTTGCGACGCTGCGGCACCCAGATTTCATATCAGGACGCACTCCGGCTTCTCGGACTCTTGGGGTATCCAACGGCCGTGTCGGAGGGCGGCTGCGCCCCTGCGAAGACCGCCGCCCGCGGCAAGCTCAACGTGCGTTGGTCATCGGTGCGGGCGCTTTCTCGGTTCTTCGGGATCCGGCGCGCCGAGCACCGCCTCCGGATTCATCCGCAGTGGCTCAGATGTTGCCCACTCCCATAGCGTGACGTACTCGCCGCCGTCGATTCTGCCGATGCGGCCCTCACCGATGATCCGTGCGGCGTCGGCGGTGTTGATCTGGTCGTATCGGCGGCTGCGGTCGATCAGGAAGTCGACGCTCATCGGCTTGTTGTAGACGAAGGCGTCGACGTTGGGGATGTAGCAGAACAGTCTGCCGTCGCGCTCGGCGACCAGAGCGATGGTGCGGTCACCGTCCTTGGCGAGGTAGAAAACGACGCCCGTCGGTTCGGTACTCAGCGGCCGTACCACGGATAAGCCCGCGCGGCGCGTACCGCCGCGTCGATATCACCGCCGCCGCGCAGCCAGGCCAGAGTCGATTGAGCCCGGCCACGGACAAGGTCCGGTTGCGGCGTGTACAGAAAGCCTTCGATCGCTACCGGACGTAGGTCAGCTGGCAGCGCGGCCAGCACGTCAGCGAGGCCGCTGATCTGACGGATCGGCCGCCAGGCCACGATGTCGATATCGAATTGGGCTGCCGGGAATCGCCACGACTGCCCATCCGAGACCGCCCAGAGCTGGCGTGCCATCCGCATGTGGTGGACCTGGGCATAGTTGAGCTCCAGTCCTGCCGCGACGTCCTGCGCGGTAAAGGCGCTACCCGTGAGCCGCTGCTCGTGCCCAGCCGCCGGCAACTGAAGGCGGGCATACTCGGCCACGCGCTCGAACTCGTCGTCGGTCAGCTTATCGACATAGAAGGCCATTTCCACGCAGTCCCAGTCACCACGGATCCAGGCGTCGGTGGCAACGCCATCGACACGAGCGACGTCACCGAAGGTGTAAGACCAGCTCAACAGACTCTGCATCATCTCGTCGGTGCTGATGATGCCGGCGGCACGCTGCTCGATGGCCTCGGCCGGCGTCACGAAACTCGCCTGACGCGACGAGTTTCGTGCGATCGCAGGCAATTTTCGTGCATGGCTCACACTCCAGGCCCCATGACGTCTCGATGCTGACGCATTCTAGTTCTCCATCGCGGTCGCCCCGGTGGCCTTCGGTGCTGATCCATCGCCACGGCCGCACACGGTCGAGCGCATGCCCGGGAGGCGTTGGCCGTTCGTGTGGGTCGCGCTGCTCGGGTTTGGCGTTAGGTGAGTTTGTTCACGGCGGCAGCCACTTTGGATTGAAATTCCGGGGGCAGCGGGATGTAGCCACTCTTGGTCAGGTCGGTCTGCCCGACGGTCGTGGTGGACTGCAGGAACGCCTTGACGGCCTTGCCGACCTGGGCGTCGGGGTTCTTGGAGCAGACGATTTCGTAGCTGGCCAACATGATCGGGTACACGCCCTTTGTCGTGGTGTTGTAGATCGCCGAGAGGTCGACGGTCAGGTCGTCGCCGTTGCCGGTGATCTTGGCGTCGGCGAGGGTCTTGCCGACCCAGTCGTCGCCGATGTGGACGATGCCGGCAGGTGTTTTGATGTCGGCGGCGGCCATGTTCTGGTTGAGGGCATAGGACCATTCGTTGTAGCTGATGGCGCCTTCGGTTTTGGCGACCGCCGCTGAGGTGCCTTCGTTCCCGGCTGCCCCCTGGCCGGT
Source organism: Mycobacterium sp. SMC-16 (assembly GCF_046250085.1). Classification (NCBI taxonomy): domain Bacteria; kingdom Bacillati; phylum Actinomycetota; class Actinomycetes; order Mycobacteriales; family Mycobacteriaceae; genus Mycobacterium; species Mycobacterium sp. SMC-16. Next base: position 592,058 of record NZ_CP176427.1, on the reverse strand, counting down.
GCCGCCGTGAAATGCCTTGCCCGCGCCCCGGTTCCACACGCCGCCGGAAGCGGCCTGCAGGTACTGCTGGAAGTTGTCGGTGGTGCCCGAGTCATCACTGCGGTAGACCACGTGGATGTCTTCGGCGGGCATCTGCCCGTTGAGCGCGGTGATGGCCGGATCGTTCCAGCGGGTGATAGCACCGATGAAGATCCTGGCGATGGTGGGCGCATCGAGGGTCAGCACGTTGACGTCCTTGAGGTTGAACGTCACCGCCAGAGGCCCGAAGACCACGGGCAGGTTCCACGCGTCCGCGCCGTTGCACCGCCCTTTGGCAGTAGTGTATTCCTGGTCGCGAAGCGGAGAGTCGGATGCGCCGAAATCGGTTTTCCCGGCAACGAATTCGCGGACGCCAGCGCCTGATCCGTTGGAGGTGTAGGTCAATGTCTGGCCGGGGCACGCCTTCTGGTAGCTGGCGATGAAGCGGGTCATCGCGTTGGCTTGCGCCGTGGAACCGCTGGCCACCAGGCCCTGTTTGCCTCCGCAGTCAATGGTGGCGTTCTGCGCGTAAGGCTGGACCGGCGTCCTGGCGCATGAGGACAAGCCGAGGGCAGAGACGGCGATCAGGCTGGCGATAGCACCAGCTTTGGCGGGGTTCATCAACATGTCGACTCCTCGATCAGGTACCGGTTGGTGGATTGACGCGCCGAGCGCGCGGCACCGCGTCGGTGGGCATCGCGGTGGGCATCGCGGTGAACGGGGCGGGTGACGCGTGGCCGGTGCAGCCGCCTAACGGGATTAAGGCCTGCGAGTGAACAACGTCGAGCACACAGGCCGGCCAATGCGATGCTGCCCGCTGCCCCGATCACCCATGAACGGCCCGCAGCCCCCGTGCCGCTGCACCACCCCGATAATTGCTCAACCATCATTGAGTCAATATTCACTGACATAGCTACCGGGTCAAGACGCAGCAGGTGCGCACCCGACAGTGTCATGCAGCGTTCATCACGCATACCCTCGGTCGTCACCAGCAGCCGACCTGCCGCGACGCATCAGCCGCGCTCGGTTGAATGTCCGCAGCAAGAACGCCGTGGTTGTCGCTGCGCGTGGTTAGGCTCCGGCCGCTGCGAACAGATCTGGAGCGCGGACCACCAAGGGCGAGATTGGGCACATCTCGCGACGCGCGCCCATCAATCACTAAGTGCCCGAGAGCATTTCGCCATAGAACCACTTCGAGCGATCCGCAGGTTCACTTCCCTGGACGTCGAATCTCGTGTGCGCAAGCTACGCGATTGACTACGAACGTTGAAAATAGATGGATATTGTCAAGCTCGTCAAAAGCGTCGGAGCATCTCACTACGCTCGGGACATGATCCACAAACACCACGAGTGGCTGACCGATGTGAACGACTCGATCGTCAGGGATTACGAGCGCGAGCAGAAGATGGCCCAGACCAAGGGGCGCACCCAGGAGACGGGGCACGTAGTCGAGTCACTCTGGGACGTCGTACTCACCGATTGGCTGCCGCCGCAGTACGAGGTTGCGAAGCGGAAGTACATCTTGCTCGAAAACGACGAGGGTACGTCGCTCCCCAAGGAAACCGACGTCGTTGTCTATCACCCTCACTATCCGGAGAAGATGCGAAAGAAGAACTACATTCTTGCCTCGGGTGTAGCTGCGGCTTTTAGCGTCAGGCGCACCATCGGGCGAAACGACATTGAAGAGGCCTACAAAGAGGGCATCGCGCTCCGTCGGGGGATACGGATACGTGGAGACGGCCTGCAGTCCTATCTGATACCGCCTGTGTTCTACGGACTGCTCGCCGAATCCCATAACTGGAAGAACCCAGGCAGCACACCGAAAGACAACGTCAAAGACATCACCAACGAGTTCGATCGAGACCTGGTGCTGTCGCCGCGCGAGGGGCTCGATCTTCTGTGCGTAGCCGACCTAGCGACCTGGGGCCGGACAACTGCGGTACTGCCTGAGCGATTTATCGCGCGGCAGAAATGGCCGGAAGAAGCAATGATCGCTTTCACGGGAAGCGCCCAGGCTCAATCGCTTGTCTTGTCGGGTATGCGGCACGACTATGAGCAGACGACCCTGTCGCCGTTGACCAACTTCATCGGCCTGTTGTGGAATCGCCTGGCGCTCAACGACCCAACTCTCAAACCGTTGGCAGACGGCCTCCGCATGACCAAGACGGTGGAGACCAAGGGTGGTCTCAATACCGGGCCCGGTCCATACAAACTCGCTGATGTCGCCCCAGCGACTATTGCCGATCGATACCGCAACAGTGAGCCGTGGTCCTACTAAGGCCGGGTGCCCGCCAGGAAGGCCGGCCTCAACGTCGTCCTTGCCGAGGTCCACGTCGCAGGCGTTCATGAACTGTTCGCTTGGCAGGCGGTATCGATCTCTGTCAATATCGATGAATGTCGAATTCACCGGCAGGGGTCGACGCTGACGCCTGCTGCGAAACCACATCACTTCTTCGCGAGCCGCTGACCACAGCGGCTGCCACGGAGATGGCAGTCAAACTCAAGGCATTGGCCGATCCGGTACGACTGCGTCTGTTCAGTGCAGTCGCCACCCGCGCTGGCGGCGAGGCGTGCGTGTGCGATGTCTCCGACGGCCTTGACGTCGGCCAACCCACGATTTCGCATCATCTGAAGGTCCTCCGCGACGCCGGCCTGCTCACATCGCAACGCCGGGCGTCATGGGTGTACTACTCCGTGGTCCCCGAAGCCCTGATCGGCCTGTCCGCTTTCTTCGCCCCCATCGACATCGACGTTTCCACCGAGGTGACCCTGTGACCGATACCGCCCCCAGCCCCGCCGACGCGCATGTGATGGGCAAACTTTCCACCCTGGACCGATTCCTGCCGCTGTGGATCGGTATCGCGATGGCTGCCGGCCTGCTGCTGGGCCATTGGATTCCGGGCATGAACACCGCGCTCGAAGCGATTCAGGTGGACGGTATCTCCCTGCCCATCGCGTTGGGTCTGTTGATCATGATGTACCCGGTGCTGGCCAAGGTCCGCTACGACCGCCTCGACACCGTCACCGGTGACCGCAAACTGTTGATCAGTTCACTGCTGCTGAACTGGGTACTCGGCCCGGCGCTGATGTTCGCCCTGGCCTGGCTGCTGCTGCCCGACCTGCCCGAGTACCGCACCGGCCTCATCATTGTCGGCCTCGCCCGCTGTATCGCGATGGTGATCATCTGGAATGACCTGGCCTGCGGCGACCGCGAAGCCGCCGCCGTGCTCGTGGCCTTGAATTCGATCTTCCAGGTCGTCATGTTCGCCGTCCTGGGCTGGTTCTACCTGTCGGTGCTGCCGGGCTGGCTCGGGCTGGAACAAACCACGATCGACACCTCCCCGTGGCAGATCGCCAAGTCGGTGCTGATCTTCCTGGGGATTCCGCTGTTGGCCGGCTACCTGTCGCGGCGTCTGGGCGAACGCGCCAAGGGCCGGCAATGGTACGAGACCAAGTTCCTCCCGACCGTCGGACCGTGGGCGCTGTACGGGCTGCTGTTCACGATCGTGATCCTGTTCGCGCTGCAGGGCGACCAGATCATCAACCGCCCGTGGGATGTCGCCCGGATCGCGCTGCCGCTGCTGGCGTACTTCGCGATCATGTGGGGCGGCGGGTACGTGCTCGGCGCCGCGGCGGGGCTGGGCTATGAGCGCACCACCACGCTGGCGTTCACTGCCGCGGGCAACAACTTCGAGCTGGCCATCGCTGTGGCGATCGCCACCTACGGCGCCACCTCCGGCCAAGCCCTCGCCGGTGTCGTCGGGCCACTGATTGAGGTACCGGTTCTGGTCGCGCTGGTTTACGTCTCCCTGGCCTTGCGAAAGCGGTTCAGCCACCACACGTCCCAGCATCTGCCCACCGACTCAGCGACGATTACGGAATCCGCATCATGACCGGCACCCCTGTCACCCACCAACTGCGCGACGACCTGTCCATCGACCAGAAGCTCGCCCTCAAGACCGCGGCGACCCGGCTGCGGACCGAGTTCGAGGACACCTTCGGGGTGGAGACCATCGAACGGTTCCTGCACACGTCCTATGACCAATTCGCCGGCCGGGCAACCATTCCCAACTTTCTGCCGCTGCTGGCCGAGCGATTCGCCCGCCAGCGCCTGCACGCTCTAGCCCGCGTGGAAGGCAAGATCGTCGACGGCAAACCCACGGTCCTGTTCCTGTGCACCCACAACGCCGGACGCTCTCAGATGGCGTTGGGGTACTTCACCTACCTGGCCGGTGACCGGGCGGTCGCCTGGTCGGGGGGATCCGAGCCCGGCAACGCGATCAACCCCGCGGCGATCGACGCGATGGCCGAGGTCGGTATCGACATCACCGGTGAGTACCCCAAGCCGTGGACCGAGGAGATCGTGCAGGCCGCCGACGTCGTCATCACGATGGGCTGCGGGGACGCCTGCCCGGTGTTCCCCGGGAAGCGGTACCTGAACTGGGAACTGCCCGACCCGGCCGGCCAAGGCGTTGATGCGGTGCGTCCGATCCGCGACGATATCGAAGGACTCGTCCGTCGGCTGCTCGCCGACCTCAACGTCACCACCACGGGCTGACCGCATGAACCCGACCCCGCACATCGCGGCGATGACGGCAGCTCATGCCGACGCGGTGCTGGCCATCTACCAGGAGGGGATCGATACTGCGGACGCCACCTTCGCCAGCACCGCCGGCGACTGGGCCGCGTTCGACGCAGGCCACCTATCCGAGCACCGATACGTCGCCTGTGACGACACCAGCACTGTCCTGGGATGGGTTGCCGCCGCGCCGATCTCATCGCGATGCGTCTACGCCGGTGTTATCGAGCACAGCGTCTACGTCACCGCCGCCGCCCGCGGCCAGCGCCTGGGCACCCGTCTGCTGCAGACCCTGATCTCCTCCAGCGAGAACGCCGGCATCTGGACGCTGCAGTGCGGCATCTTCCCCGAGAACACCGCCAGCCTGGCCCTGCACGAAACGGCCGGCTTCCGCGTCGTTGGCACCCAACACCACCTCGGCCAACACCACGGCCGCTGGCGCGACGTCACCCTGCTCGAACGGCGCAGCACCCGCACCGGCCTCTCACCCACACCACAGGACCCGACATGACCCAACCCCAAACACCCGCCGTGCTTTTCGTCTGTGTGAAGAACGGCGGAAAGTCCCAAATGGCCGCAGGCCTCATGCGCCATACGGCCGGCGACACTGTCGCCGTCTACTCGGCCGGCACCAAACCCGGCGGTGCAATCAACGCGCTGTCGGCACAGGTGCTGACCGAGATCGGCGTGGATATCACCGGCGAGAAGCCCAAACCGATCGACCCTGATCTGCTGAGCCAGGTTGATCTGGTCGTGACGCTGGGTCGCGAAGCCGTCGTCGAACCGGTACCGGGCACCCCGATCGAGAATTGGGACACCGACGAACCGTCCGACCGCGGCATCGACGGCATCGAACGGATGCGGCTGGTCCGCGACGACATCGCCGCCCGCGTCACGGAGTTGGCTTCCCGACTCACCGGCCACTAGGCCCGATCGGGCCATTGATCACGAAAATTGTTGACATGGACGGTGCTTCATCGCGGCAGCCGCCGTCTGGCAATCCCTTGATCGCACGCCCACTCCTGTGAGGAGCACCCTGATGTCTGACCGCCGAGTTGTCGCCATTGGTGGCAGTGATGCCGGAATCAGCGCCGCCCTACGTATCCGCGAACTCGACCCCACCACCGACGTCACCGTCGTAGTCGCCGACGCTTTCCCGAACTTCTCCATCTGCGGCATCCCTTACTACGTCTCCGGTGAAGTCACCCACTGGAGCAACCTGGCACACCGCACCGCGGCCGACCTCGCCGCCACCGGGATGCGGGTGCTCACCGACACCACCGCCACCCGGATCAACGTCACCGAGCACACCCTCGATGTCCTGGGCGCCGACGGCACACCCCAGCAGTTGGCCTACGACGCCCTGGTGGTCGGTACCGGCGCGGTGTCGGCCCGGCCTCCTATCGCCGGTCTGACCGGTCCGGATGCCCTCGGCCCCGCCGAGGGTGTGCACCTGCTGCATTCCATGGGCGACACCTTCGCGGTGATGGAATCCCTGCACAAGCGCGACCCGAAACGCGCGGTGATCATCGGTGCCGGATACATCGGCCTGGAAATGGCCGAAGCGCTCACCACCCGCGGTATCGCGGTCACCCAGATCGAAGCCTTGCCCGAAGTGCTGCCCACCGTGGACGCCGAGTTGGGCGCCCTGGTCCACACCGAGCTCGAGCGCCATGGGGTTGAGGTGCTCACCAGCACCACCGTGCAAGCGATCGGCCGCATCGATGCCGGCGCCCTGACGGTGACCGGCACCCACGATGGCGAAACCATCGCCCGCACTGTTGATTTCGTGCTGGTCGTGGTGGGCGTGCGCCCGGATGTCGAACTGGCAGCCGACGCCGGCGCCGAACTCGGAACCAAAGGCGCGATCGTGGTCGACGAGGCGATGCGCACCAATCTGCCCGACGTGTACGCCGCCGGGGACTGCGTCCACACGCACCACAGGCTGTTGGGCCTGACGTGGCTCCCGCTGGGCACCACCGCTCACAAGCAGGGCCGGGTCGCCGGCGAGAACGCCATCGGCGGCAACGCCCGCTACGCAGGCAGCCTGGGCACCCAGGTGGTCAAGGTGTTTGATCTGGTCGCCGCCCGCACCGGGCTACGGGAACATGAAGTCATTGCCGCGCAACGGGGTTGGACCCCGGCCACCGTCGCGGCCAGTCCCGACGATCACAAGGCGTACTACCCGGGCGCCACCCCGATCCACATCCGGATTACCGGTGACACCGCCAGCGGCGCGTTGCTGGGCGCTCAGCTGGTCGGGCACCGCAGCGCCGAGGTCGCCAAACGCGTCGACACCTATGCCACCGCCCTGTTTCACGGGATGACTATCGACGGGCTCAGCGAACTCGACTTGTCCTACACCCCACCGCTGGGCTCGCCCTGGGATGCGGTGCAGGTGGCCGCTCAAACCTGGACCCGTCACCAGCGCAGCGCCCTGGGCACGTCGGCGACAGCCTGATCGAGACGGTGCGTGGCAACCGAGTCAGGTTCGCCAGCGCCAGCCCGGTAGGGCCGCAAGTTTGGCGGCCCGATCGGCAGGCAGCCGGCCCGCCTTGTGCGCGCTCTTTTGGGTGTTCACCCACGCACCGAGTGGGTAGCCGTCGACGGTGTCGCCGCGACCAGGGGTGGCGGCGCCGTGCCGGCTGACGTAGGTGGTGAGGGCATCGAGACCCTCCTGCCAGCGGTCCTGCGTCGGTGTCCATCGCCACCCCGGCAGGGCGGCGAGCAGTTCGGCGCGGTCGACGGGCAAGGTGCCGTTGCGATGCTCGCGACGGCGGTGGGTGACCCACCAGCCGATGGGGTGGCCGTCAAAGACCGTCTTTTGCGGCGGGCACGCGTGGCCGGTCTCGGCGAGGTAGGCACGCAACACCCGCAGCCCTTCCTCCCAGCTGTCATGGTGGCGGCCCCAGCTCCAACCGGGCAGCGCTTCGAGCTCGGCGACGCGGTCAGCGAGCAGCGTGCCGGCCCGAAAATCTTCGCGACAGCGGTGCAGCCATTGGCCCAGCGGATAGTCCGCCAGTCGGGTGTCGCGCTGCACCGAGGCGAGCGTGTGGTGCTCGGCGATCCAGGCGGTCGCGGCGGCGATACCGTGGTCCCAGCGGGCTGTCTCGATGTCCCAGTCCCACTCCGGCAGCGCCGCCAGCAGCCGGATTTGCGGCGCGGACAGTTCCAGGCCGGTGAAGGCCTGGCGCTGTGCGGTCACCCAGGCGTGCAGGTCGACGCCGTCGACGACGGTGCCGGCCAGCATCCTCGTCGTGCCGGATTGGCGCGCGAAGGTCGCGAGCGCATCGTGCCCGTGGCGCCAACTGCCCGGACGCGGCGGCCCCCAGTGCCAGCCGGTGACCGCCTCCAGCGCAGCGAGGTGATCGAGGTCCAGGATCCCGTCCCAGTACTCGTCACGGCAGCGGGCGACCCACTTGCCCAGATCGATGCCGTAGGCGCGGATGTTCGGGCCGACGTCGGTGGTGCCGCGCTGGCTCTGATAGCGCTGCAGGGCGGCCAGGGCATCGTTCCAGTGCGGCGCGGTGTCCGGGACGCTCACGCGCACACAGACGGTGCCAGCCGGTAGCCAACCCCGCGGACGGTGCGGATGAACTCGCCATGTTCGGGATCGTCGCCCAGTTTCCGGCGGAGTCGTTTGACATGCACCGCAACAGTATTGGTGTCCGACGGGTGCCCCCACACCGCGCGGCTGATCTCTTCGCTGCTGGCGACTTTGCCGCGCCGCTCGATGAGAAACACCAGCAGCTCCAGTTCACGGTGGGTGAGCTGCACTTCGCGGCCCCGAACCTGGGTTTCGTAGCCGTGCCGGTCGACGTGGATCGGTCCGGCGACCAGGATCGCCGGCCCGGGTTCGCCGGTGAGGGCGAAGGGGGTAATCGCGGCGATGGCATAGGGCCGAGCGATCACCGCTGACGCGCCGGCCGCCAGCACCGGACGCGCCAGGTCTTCCTCGCCGGGCGCGGCACCCACCAGGATTGGCAGATCGGAGGTCGCGCGCACCGCCGAGGTGATGCTGGCGGCGGCGACGGTGGCGGTGCGGGCGGCCATGATCAACACATCCGGAGCGCCGGCGCCGACCGCCAGCAGGGTCTCAGCGCCGTTGCGGCACCAGGTGGTGTCGATCCCCGCTCGTGCGGCCTCATCCATCAGGTCCGCGGCGATGCGGGAGTCGACTTCACACAACACCAGGCTGCCGCGCGGCGCACCCAGTGCCGCGCGGTAGGTCCCCGGCTCCATCGGCGCGTTCGTTCGCCGCACCTCGATGGTCAACGCGTGCCGCCCACCCTTCCTGTGCCGCTGATGCCGCTCATGCCCCTACCGTGAGCGGCACGCTGACGCTAACCGAACCGTCCGGAAATGTAATCCTCTGTCGCCTTTTTGCCGGGATTGGAGAACATCTTCTCGGTGTCGTCGATCTCGATCAGCCGGCCCGGCTTACCGGTGGCTTCCAGGTTGAAGAACGCCGTCTGATCGCTGACCCGGGCAGCCTGCTGCATGTTGTGCGTGACGATCACGATGGTGTAGTCCTGCTTGAGCTCGGCGACCAGGTCCTCGATCGCCAACGTGGAGATCGGGTCCAGCGCCGAGCATGGCTCGTCCATCAGCAGCACATCGGGCTGCACCGCGATCGCCCGAGCGATGCACAGCCGCTGCTGCTGACCACCCGAAAGGCCCGACCCCGGCTTGTCGAGGCGGTCTTTGACCTCGTTCCACAGGTTGGCGCCTTTGAGCGAGCGCTCGACGACCTCATCGAGGGTCTTCTTGTTGCGCACACCCTGCAGCTTCAACCCCGCGATGACGTTGTCGCGAATGGACATGGTGGGGAACGGGTTCGGCCGCTGGAACACCATGCCGATGGTGCGGCGCACCCCGACGGGGTCCACACCGGCGGCGTAGATGTCCTCGCCGTCGAGCAGCACCGAGCCCTGAACGCGGGCACCGGGGGTGACCTCGTGCATGCGGTTCAGCGAGCGCAGCACCGTGGACTTGCCGCAACCCGAGGGCCCGATGAACGCGGTGACGCTACGCGGCTGCACCGACAGCGAGACATCCGCTACGGCGTGGAACGCGCCGTAGAAGATGTTGACGTCTTTGAGGTCGATACGTTTGGCCATGACGAAAGTTCCTGTCGATTCAGCGTTTGCGAGTGAGCAGCCGGGTCGTGGCCGCGGCGGCGAGGATCAAAATGGCGACCACGATGATGAGCGTCAGTGCCGCGCCCCACACCCGTAGTTGGCCTGCGGGCTGCGGGTTGATCAGCTCGGTGTAGATCAACAGCGGCAGCGAGGCCATGTTGCCGTCGAAAATGTCGAAGTTGATCGAACGGGCATAGCCGACCAAGACCAGCACCGGCGCGGTCTCGCCGATGATGCGGGCGATCGAGAGCAGCACGCCGGTGATGATGCCGGGAAGGGCCGTGGGCACCACGATGCGTGCGATGGTCTTCCACTTCGGAATGCCCAAGGCGTAGCTGGCTTCCCGCAGATCATTGGGGACGAGCTTGAGCATTTCCTCGGTGGATCGGACCACCACTGGCAGCATCAGCAGCACCAGCGCCAGCGAGACCGCGAACGCGCTCTGGGTGAAGCCCAGGGTGGTGATCCACAAGCTGAAGATGAACAGCGCCGCGACGATCGACGGCACACCGGCCAGCACGTCCACCATGAAGGTAGTGGTGCGGGCCAGACGGCCACCGCCGTACTCGACGAGGAAGATTGCGGCCATCACCCCGAGCGGGATCGCCAGCACCGCAGCGATACTCGCCTGCACGATGGTGCCGTACAGCGCGTGGTACACACCGCCGGCGAACTCTTCAGGAAGCACGCCTTGCAGCGACCGGGTCCACCAGGTGGAGCTGACGATGGCGCGCCAGCCTCGCTCGATGACGATGTAGAGCACCCAGACCAGCGGGATCAGTGCGACCCCGAAGGCGCTACCCACCAGCGTGGTGGCCACCGCGTTCTTGATGCGCCGACCGCGCGCGGTCGGGTGAAAAGTCGGGCTCTTGATCGGCTCATCCAGTGTGGCGACGTTCATCTCAGTTCACCTTCGATCCGGCGATGGCGCGTGCGGCAGCGTTGACCGCGAAGGTCAGCGCGAACAGGACGAAGCCCGCAGCGATGTAGGCGCCCGTAGGTAGCGGGGCGCTGAATTCGGCTGCGGCCGAAGCGATCTTCGATGCGAAGGTGTAGCCACCGTCGAACAGCGACCAGTTACCGGCCTTGGCCGCCGACCGCAGGATGATCAGGACCGCGACGGTCTCACCGAGGGCACGACCCAGGCCCAGCATGGACGCGGCCACCACGCCGCTGCGGCCGAACGGCAGCACCGTCATGCGCACCACTTCCCACTTCGTCGCGCCCAGGGCCTGGGCGGCTTCGATGTGCGGAATCGGGGTCTGGCGGAACACTTCCCGGCTCACCGAGGTGATGATCGGCAAGATCATCACCGCCAGGACGATGCCCGCGGTGAAGATGGTGCCGCCACCAACTAGCGACACGTTGCCCTCTTTGAACAGGAACAGCCAGCCCAGGTTGCGGTTGAGGAACTCGGCCACCGGCGAGAGCTGGGGTGCCAGCACGAAGATGCCCCACAAGCCGAAGACGATGGAGGGGACCGCGGCCAGCAGGTCGACCGCGATGCCGAACGGCCGGGACAGTCGGGCCGGGGCGTAGTGCGTCAGGAACAGGGCGATGCCGATCGCCACTGGTACCGCCAAGACCAGTGCGAATCCTGCGCTGAGCACCGTGACCATGAACAGGTCGGCGATACCGAACGCCAGGTGGTCACCGTCGGAGGTCTTGAACTCGCTGCTGGTGAAGAAGTTGTCGTGGTTGGCCATCAACGACGGGATCGCCTGGATCAACAGGAACACGGCGATCAGCGCGATGGCGATGACGATCGTGGCCCCGGCGGCGACGGCAATGGCCTTGAAAATCCGGTCGCCGAGGGCGCCGGTGCTGGTCCGTTTCGGGGCGGCCGGTTTCGGGGGCGTGATCGGATCAGACATCCGTGAATTGTCCCCCGGCGCGGGTGCCGTCGACGACGGCACCCGCGGGGTTCCCGAAATATCGGGTTGTAACGCCATGAGAACTCAAATCAGGAGATCGCGTTGACGGCGGTGGTCAACTTCGACTGGAACTCGGCCGGGATCGGGATGTAGCCGTTGCTGTCCAGGCCCTTCTGCCCACCGGTGATCGTCGACTGCAGGAACGCCTTGACCGCCTTGCCGGTGTCGGCGTCGGCGTACTTCGAGCACACGATCTCGTAGGTGGCCAACACGATCGGGTACGAGCCGGCCTGAGTCGGCTTGTAGAAGGTGGCGGTGTCGAGCACCAGGTCGTTGCCCTGGCCCTTGACCTTGGCGCCGGCGATGGTCTTACCCACGGTCTCGGTGCTGATGTCGACGGGCTCCGGTCCGGCCGAGGTGACGACCTTGGCGGTGGTCAGGCCCTGGGTCTTGGCGAAGGACCACTCGTTGTAGGTGATCGATCCGGGGGTGTTCTTGATGGCGGCCGAGGTGCCCTCGTTGCCCTTGGCACCTTCGCCGACGCCGCCGGCGAAGGCCTTGCCGGCGCCCTTGCCCCAGGCGCCGTCAGAGGCCGCGTCCAGGTACTTCTGGAAGTTGTCGGTGGTGCCGGATTCGTCGCTGCGGAAGACCACGTGGATCGGGTCGGCCGGCAGGGCGACGCCGTTGTTCAGTGCGGCGATGGCCGGGTCGTTCCAGGTCTTGATCTCACCGTTGAAGATCTTGGCGGCGGTGGGGCCGTCGAGCGACAGGGAGGTCACGCCGGGGACGTTGTAGGTGATGGCGATCGGGCCGAAGACGACCGGCAGGTTCCAGGCTTCCGAGCCGCAGCGGTCCTTGGCCTTGTCGATCTCGCCCTTCTTGGCGTTCAGCGGGGAGTCCGAGCCACCGAAATCGGTCTGCTTGCCGAGGAATTCGCTCACGCCGGCGCCCGAACCGTTGGAGGTGTAGTTCAGGGTGTAGCCCGAGCAGGCCTCCTCGTAGGCCTTGACGAAGCGGGTCATCGCGTTGGCCTGCGCGGTCGAGCCGCTGGCCTTGAGTGCCTTCTTGCCGCCGCAGGACACGTTGGACGAACCGCCGTTGGCGCTCGAGCCACCCGAGGACGCGTTGTTGTCGCTGCCGCACGCCGACAGCGCCAGCGCTCCGGCGGCCACCAAGCTCACGGAGACGCCAAATCGGTTGAGCTTCACAGAACTCCCTCACAGCATTGGGGTGACGTCCGCAAAAATTTGCGTCACCGGGTTGGGCCGAGCACGAAAATGTCGCTCCGCTAGACGGTTCTGTCTCCGTCCGGCAACAGAACCTAGGCGTCCCCCATGAACGTCCGGCCCAATCACGATGAACGGAAGATGAACCACGCTGGGAGGGTGTCCGCTGCAGCGGTATGCCCTACCTTGACGTATCGTGATAACTCAATGAACATTGAGTCAATGCCTATGGAGTCGAGTGACACCGTGCACCACCGGGCGGCCATCCACGCCGCACTGGCCGATCCGGGCCGCCTCACCATCGTTGACCATTTGTTGCTGGCAGACGCCTCCCCGTCGGAACTTCAAGAGCTGCTGAGTGTCGGGTCGAATCTGTTGGCCCATCATCTGCGGGTGCTGGCCGAGGCCGGGCTCATCACCCGCCGCCGCTCCGAAGCCGACGGGCGCCGTACGTACTTGCATTTGGACCGCCGCGCGTTGGATGCCATGGTGCCCGTGGCGGGGCGGCGGGCGCGCCGGGTGGTTTTCGTCTGCACGCAGAATTCTGCGCGCAGTCAGCTCGCGGCGGCGATCTGGAACCGTATGAGCGCCGTGCCGGCCACCTCGGCCGGCACCCATCCCGCCGAGCACATTCATCCCTTGGCACTGGCGGCCGCGCAGCGTCGGCAGGTGCCGATGCCGGCGCGCACACCCCAGCGCCTCGACGACGTGCTGCAGCCCAGCGACCTGGTGATCGCGGTGTGTGACAACGCGCACGAGGAACTGCCCGCCGACCCGCAACGGATCCACTGGTCGATCCCCGATCCGGTCCGCGCGGCGACGCCCGATGCCTTCGACATCGTGGTCGACACGCTTGTCGAACGCATCGATCACGTCGCCCCGCGGCTGCGGGCGGGCTGAGGTCCGGTGGTCACGGTGGCCGGCACAGCCTCCGTCCCGCTCACGCGCCGCCTGCGGGCGTTGCGCGATCGGTTCCGGGCGGGCTACCCGAATGAGGCTCCGGGCCTGGGGTATTCACCGCTCATGGCGTTGGCGGGCCCGCCGTCGCTGACGCCGAAGCAGGCCCAGCAGGTGGTCGAGCACTTGGTGGACCGCCCGGCCGATCCGGTGGAGGTCGCGGTGGCGATTGTCGGTGTCACCGGCCGGCTGCCCCATCCTGGGCAGCGGCGCACCATCGAGCGGCTGCTGCGCGCATACCCCGGGCGCGCCTAGAGGCCGCCCCGCTATTGGCAGCAGCGGGGATCGAGTACCACACACAACGCTTGCAGCGCATCAGGTTTCACCCGGTGGAACACCCTCATGCCGCGGCGATCGGACAACACCAGCCCCGCGGTGCGCAGCTGCCCGATGTGATGACTGATCGTGGACTCTCCTACGCCGAGCGCTTCGGACAGGTCCCCGCTGGTCTGCTCGCCATCGGCCGCGCTGAACAGGGACGACAAGATCTTGATGCGCACCGGGTCGGCGATTGCCTTGAGCCGCATGGCCACCGCCAGCGCATCCTCATCGCCCATCGGGCCCGAGGCCACCGGGTTGCAACACACCGGCTCGGACATGTCGATCATCGGTAACGCCTTGGGCATGACACCATCGTGCCAGCGATCTTGACATATATCAAAAAGGTGGCAAGCTGAGGTCGGCGCCAATTCGATATATGTCACATCCAATACTGGAGGTCTCGACCATGTCCCGTGTCCAGCTCGCCCTTAACGTCGACAACCTCGACGAGGCAATCACGTTCTACTCCAAGCTGTTTGGCATCAGCCCGGCCAAGGTGAAGCCGGGTTACGCCAACTTCGCGGTGGCCGAGCCGCCCCTCAAGTTGGTGCTGCTGGAGAACCCCGGCAAGGGCGGCACCATCAACCATCTCGGCGTCGAGGTGGCCTCCAGCGAGCAGGTCCACAGCGAGATCGCCCGGTTGACCGGCGAAGGCTTATTCACCGACGAGGAAATCGGCACCACGTGCTGTTTCGCCACCCAGGACAAAGTGTGGGTGACCGGCCCGGCCGGCGAGAAGTGGGAGGTCTACACCGTGCTCGCCGATTCGGACACCTTTGGCTCCAGCCCCAACCTTCTCGACGACTCCGGCGAAGGCGGTGTCTGCTGCGGCGGCACCGCGGCCGCTGAAGCTGGTCAGCCCAGCGCCGCCTCCTGCTGCTGAGGCCCCAGCAGCCCGGCTGCACGCCACGGCGTACCGCGGCGTGCAGCAGGGCCGCGTGGTCGGTTAGCGGCCCTGGCCAGTGATGCGTCGTGACGCAATATCGGCGACAGGAGCTTTCCGCGCAGCGGCTTCGCGTTCCAGGACCAGCAGCTGAATGACACTGGCATAGGTGGCGAGGCGTTCCTCCAACTCGACGCAGTGCGCGAGCAGCGCGGTGTGGTCGCGTTGGAGTTTCGCGTGGTCGCTGAGTTGACGGGCGAAGGCGGCCGGCGCCCCGTCAGCGTTGCGGACCCGGGCCTGGAACTGCTCTTTGAGATCGACGTGCTGATGCGTCAGCTGCCAGCGGCCGACATCGGCCTCCACCGCCAGCTGGGACACGCTGAGCCGCCCGCTCGACCGCAGCGGCTCGCCCGCCAGCAGTCGATCCATCGCGGCCATGATCTTCTGGCGCACCGGGTCGTTGTCTCGTTGTGCAACACTGCCACTCATTGGTGCTCCTGCAGAATCGCCGCCAAGCGCGAAAGCTCTTGGCGCTCACGTGCATGGCGCAACGGTGGCGCCAAACTGTCGTTGACGATGTCGGCCAGCTCATCGTGACGGGCGCGCACGGCCATGATGTCACGGTCGGTGCGCGCGATGTTACGACACCGCGGCTGACAGTCATCGATATCCGGGGTCACCATAGGATCCTCGGCGCTGCCGCGGATCTGGCACCGTGCCTGGGCCGGTTCGAACACACACGTCATCCCGTCGCCGTGAAAGATCTGCAGCAGCGGATTGCCCAGCAGATCACGTGCCTGTTTGGCGCTGGTGATCACGTGGCCGCCGAACTGCTTGCTCGCTGCGCTGACACGGGAGCGGTAGGTGTGCGCAGCCGGTCCCGATACATGCTCGCCACCGGCCAGGGCTTGTTCGTCGGCGGCCAGTTCTTCCATGCGGGCCAAGAAGTCTTCGAAGGCGTATTCGTCGGGAAAGCCGGAGTTGTAGTCGCCGGCGTAACCCTGAATCAGCCGAGTGTGCACATGTCCGTATTGGATCGCACCGGCGACCAGGCCGCGTGGGCGGCGTCGGATAAACCACGCCAGTGTGCGGCGAAACCGCGAAATGCTCAGCCCGCCACGCGGATCGGGTGGGATCGGCGGTAGTCCGCGGGGGCGGCAGTAGTCGTTGACCCAGTCGATGAACGCGGCAATGTCGGGAGTCGATTCGGTACGGGCCCGCCCGCTGCGCGTGATATTGCGGGGCCGGCTTCGCCCCACCTCGAGGGTGACCGGAAACAACAAGTCATCGTCGTGCAGGCGCTGCAGTACCGCCACCGCGTCGGCCACCGGTGCCACCACCACCCAGGGGTCACGCCGTGGTGCCCCCGCGGGGATCTTGTTGCCGCTGACATCCACGGCGTTTTTGAAGAACACCCCTGACATCAACCACATGTCGGCCGCGTCATCGTGACTGATGCAGTCGCGGCGCAGGTTGAGCACCTCGCCCGGGCGGGCCCCGGACAGATAGGCGATCACCACCAAACACGCCGTACTCAGGTGCCGGGCAAGGACTTTGGCGTCGCGGTAGGCGATCGGGCCGGCATGCCATGGCTGGCCGTCGAGCTGCGCGGTGATCGCGGTATCGAGGTAGGCGTCATCGGCGACGGGCACGCCGGCAGCCAGCAGCAGCTGCCCGGCCGGGCTGGAGGCAGTCTTGGAGTTAAACGAGCGCTCCAGAATCATGCCGACGTGGCGCCAGTCCACCTCGACCTGACCGTCGGCGCTTGTCTTGCCTGGCAGGCAAGCGCCACGTCGTTTCACGTCGTCGAGGTAGGCGCGCATTTGCCGCTCGACGGTGCCGGGCGGAGGCCGAAACGGCACCGGCCCGTGTCGGCGCCGCCCCTCCGGCGTGCGCGCCTTGAGCCGCACGTACTCGGTGTGGGCGGCCACGATATCGGCGGCAAAATCCTCCACGAAGCGCAGCGACCATGACAGCAGCGCCGCCATGGTCGCTTCGGCGATACGTGGGGTGCGGTTTTCCCGGCTGGTTCGCGCGCGCCCGAACAGCTCGCCCGCCGGATCGCCTGCCCACGGCGGCAACACGGGCAGGCGCATCGATGCGGGCAGAATGCTGCGATAGCTCCACAGCCGCCGGACCTCGACGGTGCGGCGGAATTTGGCCTCCAGGGTGATGTCCTGATCGCCGACATGACTGAGGTAGTCATCGAGCAGATCGTGGGTCACGTCGCAGAACTGGGTGATCTGGCGGCGATGCAGCCAGGTGAGGAAATCTTTGAACCCCGACCACGCCGACAAGATGGTGCGGATCGAAGCCCGTTCGGCGCCCACCCGATACAGTGGTGTCGGCGCGTCGTGGTTAATCAGCTGCCACACATAGTGTTTGGCCGCCAGTCGCAGCGGAGCGGGCAGTGCCGCGAAGTTCAGGCTCGCCGCAGTCTCGTGCTCTTCGAAGATCGCCTCCGAGAGCCGCCAGCGGTCCGCGCCGAAACGGCACAACGTGCTCACATCGGTTCCGGGTACCAGTTCGCGGTCCAGCAACACCACCGTGTCAGGGGTTGGCCAGGACACCCCCGCCGGCGGGCCCTCGGGCCAGCAGTCCGTTGCCGCGAGCGTCGTCACCGTAGATCCAATTCCCGATTGACGAACCGCTCCACCAGATCACGTTGCGCCGGTGTGGGATTGGCGCGTGCCTCCGCTACGTCCAGCGGGTCCTGGCGGGCCAGCAGGTCGGCGAGCTGCGCGTACGGCACCGAGAAACGCTGCACCCACGCCAGCGGCGGCATGACGGCCCGGCGGGCCGCCAGGCGGTCATGAACCAGCACCTGAATCGGTAGGTGGCGTGGCAGCGCCCGCGCACACGGACACTCCAAACACGTCATGAACGACGCCCGGCAGGGTTGCCCCGCCGGGGCGTGCGGACTGTTCTCGTGGTCGATACACGCATTCATGACCGTGTCGAGCTCCCCGCGCGCCAGCTGTTGCAGGGTCGCGGCGTCCACCCCGTGACTGGCGGCGATCGCCTCGGGGTCGGAGCTGGCTTGTTCGAGTTCGGCGGGGGAGATCACGTCCATGGCGGCGCGGGTACGGGCGGTGTCCACCTGATCAGCCAGCGCCGCGGCGACCACGCCGCGATACTCCTGCAGATTGCCTCGATCACGGCCCAGGTAGTCGCGTACCAGCGTGGTCTCGGTGTGCGCCACCGGCTTCTGGTGCAGTTGAAGGTACGTCAGTCTGATCCGGCCCGCCGCCACCGCCAGCGGTACCGCGCGGCCCTGGCTGTCGAGCGCATCGCTGCGCAGATTGTGCCTGTCGGCCCACGTGGCGAAACACTTGTGCCCCGGGGGAACCCGAAACCCCCGCCCTAAACCGCTGTGCCCACCGGTCCAGTGATAACCGAGCAGCAGCCGGTCACTGCCGGTGATCTC
The DNA here is from genome assembly GCF_046250085.1 of Mycobacterium sp. SMC-16. Classification (NCBI taxonomy): domain Bacteria; kingdom Bacillati; phylum Actinomycetota; class Actinomycetes; order Mycobacteriales; family Mycobacteriaceae; genus Mycobacterium; species Mycobacterium sp. SMC-16. Next base: position 573,632 of record NZ_CP176427.1, on the reverse strand, counting down.
ACGCGAACGCGCCGTCAGCTCCAGCAGCAGCGCGTACAGACCGAACGGGGTGTGCAACTCGTCGCGAACCGACAGCGCCTGGGGCTCAGCGGGGATGCTGATCCAGTCGGGAACCTGCGACAGCACCAGATTCATGTACGCCCGGGCGCCGCGACGCGCCTTGTAGGTGTCCAGGATTGCCGTCGCCGCGTCCCCGGTGTACCCGTCGGCGCGGTGATGGGCCGCCGGGGTGTCCAAGATGACGCTCATGTTCTCCCCGGTCATCACCGCCAGTAACACCGCACCGGCACTGGCCTCAAAGCCATCCAGGTGCGCCCACCGAATGACATCGGCCACGCTGCCGTAACGCCCCTGCTGTACCCAGGCCTTGATGTTGGTGCCTTGCCGGTACTTTCGTTCATACCGCGGAACATCGCCGGTACGGTCTACCCAATCGAGCAGTTCCAAACGCCGATCGGGGTCGGCCAACTCCCCGGCGCGGAACCGCGCCAGCAACGCCCGATTGGAACGAATGCGCGCTGCCGCGGCCCTCAGGTCCGATCGCGCTGCGTCGGCGATTCGTTTGAACTCCGCACGGCTGTAGCTTGATTTGCCCTCTCCGCTGGCCACGAACGGCGGGTTGGCTTCATGCAGCTTGGCCCGCAACGCCTCGCCGATGCCATCGGCACGCAACAACAGCGCCTTGAGCGCACCCAGCTCCATCGGAGCACACGAGATGTGGCCTCGCGACGCGTGAAACCCGTCGATGTGTTGAGCCGTCACGTCGGCCATGTGCAGCGGCGGGGATGGCAGGGCGGACACATAATCGCTGAACAGCCGCGCCACGCGGAAGCTGATACGAAACGACTGCACCGCGTTCAGGCCGCCACCTGGAGCGGTGCGCCGCGCGAACGCGAGGGCCAGAGCGCGTTGCACATCCGGCGCCGTCGAGAGCGCCGAGAAATCGAAATCGATTACAGTGCCGGACTTTTGGGAAAAACAGCGCACAGTCAAGCTTCCCGGCACCAGGCCACGATCAGTGCCATGACCACTCTTGGGCAATGCAGCCTTGCGACCCCGCCGTGTCATTGCACCGCCATGAGCGGGTCACCGGCGACCTTCGGGTGCGTGGCGAACGCAGCGGCCATGAACTCCGCGATCGGAAACCCGTCTGCGTGGGTCAGCAGCACCTCGACGTCCAGGTTGCGGAACGGCTCCAAATACACGTTCTTGGTGGTCTCCACCCGGGCATGACCGAGCATCGTCTGCACAAGATGCCAGGTGTCGCCGAACTGGGCGCGAAAGTCACTGGCCTCCTGAGTACTCAGGTGGCCCAGCTGTGCCAACTGGACCAGCCTGGCGATCGAAAACCATTTCAGTGCAAAAGAATGTCGACACATATGCGGTGTACAGCTGAAATCCGCCAACCCAAGATCGGCGATCCGCTGGTTCCCCGTCTCAAATGTGTGGTGCCAACCATGCGGATCGCGGGGCGTGCCATCCTCATTGAGCCACAGCGCCAGCGGCTCCAAGCCCGACGGCGTCCGGCGAAACAGCGTGCGCCGCACGCGCGGACCAATGAGATTCCAGTTGCGCTCCACCATCGCATCCCCGTCGGGCAGCGAGACCGAGCGCCGGCGCCCGGTCTCGGCGACAACGCAGATCCCCGCCATCTGCTGATAGCGGCCGGCGCACTGCGCGTCGCGGACCGCGCGCGCACGCGCCCCCTCGATATAGGCACGCACCTCGCTCAGCGCCGCACGCGGCATCCAATACGTATGCCCGTACCCGCCCTTTGCACACGCATCCGCCAGCTGGCAGGTGAAAAAACCCCGGTCCGCCTCCAGCGTCGGCAACTCCGGCAAAACCACGCTGGCCCACTCTGTCAGGCGCAGACCCGTCCCGTAGAGGCCGTCGACAAAAGCGCTGTCCCGCTGCTCATTTCGTCCCTTCCATGACCGGTCGCGCCGTCCGGACAAGTCCCTGCCCCGCAGCCCCACGTCGCGCCAACGTACGATGGCGGCCGGGTCCAACCACTTCACGCCCGCTTGGCGTTTCGCCCGCGGAAAGCTCACCTCCGCGAACACGTCGACGACGTCGGGGAACCGAGCCGCCGTCCACCGGTAGAACTTCTTACACGCCGCCACATCCTTGGCGAACGTCGATGTCCCCACCGGCGCGGCGTTGGCCGGATCGATCAACCGCCAGAACTCGAACTCCTCGGCATCGTCGACGGCAGCATCCCACCACGAGATTCCTCGGGTCTCCAGGAAGTTGAGCCACAGCGCCAACGCGTGCGCGTAATCGCGCTGTGTGGTCTCGGCCAAGTTGCGCATCCGCGCCGAGGCCAGAAAAGCATTCACGCGAACATCAGGAAATCCGTTGGGCCCCAACAGATAGCGCTGCCCATCCCGAACGCCGAGCCGCGCCGCCCAGGCACTCAGATCCAACCCCTGCTGTTCAAGCCCCTCTACAACCACACCGTTCGATCGACGAAAGTCGAACCGATGCACAGACCAGCTACCAGAATCCAACCGCCCGCTCCCATCAGAAAGTCGGGTCATTCAACCACAACAGAAACGGTGGCTATAGAACTGTCCGCGCTGTCGGAATGACAATGCGCACAATCGTTTTCCACTTGGGGATGCCGAGTGCGTAGCTGGCCTCCCGCAGGTCCATCGGGACGATGCGCAGCATCTCCTCGGTGGACCGCACGATGACCGGGATCATCAGCAGCACCAGCGACAGCGACACCGCGAAACCGGTGCGCTGGAAGCCCAGCGTGGCCACCCACAGCGCGTAGACGAACAGCGCGGCGACGATCGACGGGACACCGGTGAGGATGTCGACCATGAAGGTGGTGACCTTGCCCAGCCGGGTGCCGCCGCCGTATTCGACGAGGTACACCGCAACCATCACACCGATCGGGATCGAGATGACAGCACAGACAAGCGCCTGCAGCACGGTGCCGACGATGGCGTGATACGCACCGCCGCCCTCCACGAACGCGGTCATGCCGGACTGCGAGTTGGTGAACCAATCCGCCGACGTGATCGCCTTGTAGCCCTTGGTCACAACGGAATACAGCACCCACACCAGCGGGATCAGCGCCACCAGCACCGACAGACTGACCAGCACAGTGGCCACCCAGTTGGTCACCTTGCGACGCAGGCTGACGCCTTCGAACGACTGGTGCTTGACGGGCCGCTCGAGCATCGCGGCCATCTTGGCGTTCATTTCGCTCCCCTACCGGCCACCGTCGCCCGCGCCGCGGAGTTCACCACGAACGTGAGGATGAACAGCACCAGGCCGGCGGCGATGTACGCGCCGGCCTTGAACTGGTCGTTGAATTCGCTTGCGGTGGCAGCGATCTTGCTGGCGAACGTGTAGCCGCCGTCGAACAGGGTCCAGCTGAAGTGGGTCTGCGTACCGCGCAGGATGATCAGCAGCGCGATGGTCTCACCGAGTGCTCGGCCGAGGCCGAGCATGGCGCCGCTGATGTAGCCAGAGAGGCCGAAGGGCAGCACGGTGGTGCGCACGACTTCCCAGCGGGTGGCGCCCAGCGCCAGCGCGGCTTCGATCTGGCCGCGCGGCGTCTGCACGAAGACCTCGCGGGTCACCGCGGTGATGATCGGCAGGATCATCACCGCGAGCACGATGCCGGCGGTGAAGATGGTGCCGCCACCGGCTACCGAGGCATTACCGGTCTTGAACAGGAACAGCCAGCCCAGATCCTTGTTGAGCCACAACGCAAACGGCTTGAGCACCGGGGCCAGCACGTACAGACCCCAGACGCCGTAGACGATCGACGGCACCGCGGCCAGCAGGTCCACCATGTACGACAGCGGGCCGGACAGCCGGCGCGGCGCGTACTGCGTGACGAAGATCGCGATACCCAGTGCGACCGGCATCGCGATCAGCAGCGCGAACACCGACACGAAGACGGTGACCTGCAGCAGATCGAGGATGCCGAAGTGCATCGCGGAGGTGTCGGTGGTGACCCAGTTGCCGCCGAAGGTGAAGAAGTTCTCCTTGTTGCGGGCCAGCGCCGGGATGGCGCGCCACAGCAGGAACACACCGATGGCCGCGATGAGCGCGACGATCAGTACGCCGGAACCCTCGGCGAGTAGGCGGAAAATCCGGTCGCCCAGGCGAACTTTCGAGCCCTTCGACGGGTCGAGAGACACCGGCGTCGGCTCGGGGAAGTGTGCGGCAATTGCCTCCCCCGACCCCGCGTCGGCTGGATTCGGTGTTGTCACTGTCATCCTGTCAGGAACCTAACGGTCGTGGGCTCCGGTTCCATCCTTACTGCGATGGAACCGGAGCGCCAGCACTGCTTAAGCGATTGCGTCGACCGACTGCAGCAGACGCGCCTTGAAGGCGTCGGGCAGCGGGATGTAGCCCGCCTTCGACAGGTTGGCCTGGCCCTGGTTGGCGGCGACCTTCAGGAACGACTTCACCGCGGCGGCGGTGTCGGCGTCGTAGCCCTTCGAGCAGACGATCTCGTAGGTGGCCAGCACCAGCGGGTAGGCGCCGGCTTCCTTGGTCGAGTACAGCGACTTCAGGTCGAGAGCCAGGTCGTTGCCGTCCTTGGCGAACTTGGCGGCGGCGATGGCCTTCTTGGCGTTGTCGTCGGTCAGTTCGACTGCGCCCGAACCGTTGTCGATCTGCGCGAACGGCAGCCCGGCGGCTGCGGCCGGGCTCTTCTCGACGTAACCGATGGCGCCCGGGGTGGCCTGGACGGCCTGCACGACGCCGGCCGACTTCTGCGCGCCTTCACCGGCGCCGCCCTGGAACTCGCTACCGGCGCCCTTCTTCCAGCTCTCGGGAGCCGCGGCGGCCAGGTACTTCTGGAAGTTGTCGGTGGTGCCCGACGAGTCCGAGCGGTAGACCGGCTTGATGTCGGTGTCCGGCAGGGTGGTGCCGGCGTTCAGCGCGGCGATGGCCGGGTCGTTCCACTTCTTGATCTCACCCTGGAAGATCTTGGCCAGCACGTCGGCGTTGACGACGAGCTTGCTCACGCCTTCGAGGTGGTAGGCCATCGCGACGGGGCCGAAGACCAGCGGCAGGTTCCACGCCGGGTTGCCACCGCAGCGCTCGGCGGCCTTCTCGATCTGCTCCTTGGCCAGCGCCGAGTCGGAACCGGCGAAGTCGACCTGCTTGGCGATGAACTGCTGGCGGCCGGCACCCGAGCCGGTGCCGTTGTAGGACAGGTTCTTGCCGGCGCACACCTGGCCCCAGGCCTTGTTGAACTCGGCGATCGCGTTCTGCTGCGCGGTCGAGCCCTCGGCGGTCAGCGCGTTCTTGCCGCCACACTCGGCAGACGAACCGGACGCCGACGACGACGAAGTGCCGGAGGTGTTGTCGTTGCCACACGCGGTCATGCCGACGGCAAGCGATGCGGCCGCTGCGGTGACGACGAATGCTTTACCGATGCTGGTGAACTTCACGGGTCCTACTTTCGGTGTCGGCCGATGGTCGGCTTTCAAGGGTCGGCTTCCGACTCCCGCGCAACGTATGCGGCCGTAATGGACGAATCACTGATGCCGAATGAACACCGGGTGAACTCGATCAGCGACTTTTCAGGCAACTCGTCGTTTCAGCTAACGGTCGGGGCTGCCGCGTAGGCGACATCGGCGCTGTACAGCTCGAACCCGAGACGTCGGTAGGTCTTCACCGCCGCGGCATTGTCTGCCTCGACATACAGCAGTACGGTCCCGCCCGCACCCAGCCGGTCCGCCAGGTGGTGCAGACCGGCCAGCGTCAGCAACGCTCCGAGACCGCGGCCCTGCGCGTCCGGCCCCACACCGACGACGTACACCTCGCCGACGCCGGAGGCGTCAGAAGACTCGGTGTCCGGAGTCCGATGAACTTTCGTCCAGTGGAAGCCGAGCAACCGTTCCCCGGCCGCATCGTCGGCGTCATATGCCAGGAACAGCCCCGCCGGATCGAACCACGATTCAGCCCGGCGCTCGTCCACCTCGGCCTGCGTCCAGCCGCCCTGTTCGGGGTGCCAGTGGAACGCCGCGTTGTTGACGCGCAGCAGTTCGGCGTCGACCTCGGGCCCCGGATACGTGGTCAGCCGGACACCGGGTTCACCCAGCAAAGGAGGCAAGTCGGACAGCGAGCGACGCATCTGCCAGAGTTCGCGCACCGCGGTCAGGCCGAGTGCCACAGCGGTGGCACGCGCGGCATCGAGGTTGCCGTGCGCCCAGATACGGGTCGCCGCGCCACCGGCGGCGAGGCCGGCACGGATCAGGTCGCTGCCGATGCCCCGGCGTCGTGCCTCGACGGCGACGACGGCCTCCGCCATGTCCGGTGCGAGGTTCAGATAGCCGATCAACGCACCCGAGTCGTGCGCCAGCAGATGGCGGGTGCGCTCCAGCGGGAGTTCGCGCAGCACCTGGTCGCCGACAGGGGCAACCCCGTCCGCGGCAGTCGCCGCCGCGACGAGTTCACGGATGGCCGTCTGGTCGGCAGCACTCAATGCGGTGTGCCAGGTCAGTTCCGTCACTGCGCGGGCTGGGTCTGCCGAGCGCCGTTCTCGACGTCACCGGAGTCGCCGTCGTCCTCGTCGTCGACGTCATCGACCGACTCGGCGGCACCGTTGGTGCGGCCGCGCGCGGGCCGAACGGCCTTGTAACCGACGTTGCGGACGGTGCCGATCAACGATTCGTAGTCCGGGCCGAGCTTGGCGCGCAAGCGCCGGACGTGCACGTCGACGGTGCGGGTGCCACCGAAGAAGTCGTAGCCCCACACCTCCTGGAGCAGCTGGGCGCGGGTGAACACCCGGCCGGCGTGCTGCGCCAGGTACTTCAGCAGCTCGAATTCCTTGTAGGTCAGGTCAAGAGGCTTGCCACGCAGCCGGGCGGTGTAGGTGCCCTCGTCGATGACGAGCTCGCCGAGCGTGATCTTGCCGGCGCTCTGTTGGTCGGCGACGCCGTTACGGCGTCCCACCAGCAGCCGCAGCCGCGCGTCGATCTCGGCGGGCCCGGTGCCGGGCAGCAGGATTTCGTCGATGCCCCATTCGACGTTGACGGCGACCAGGCCGCCTTCGTTGACCACGGCCACCACGGGGACGGAGGCACCGGTGCTGCCCAGCAGACGACAGAGTCCGCGGGCGGCCGCGAGATCAGTGCGCGCGTCGACGATCGCCACATCGGCGTTGCCGGCTTCCAGCAACGACGACACCTCGGTGGGTGCCGGCCGCACGCTGTGCGGCAGCAGCGCCAGCGCCGGGAGTACAGACTCCGGGTGCGGGTCGACGGTCAGTAGCAGAAGATCCAACGGGTCCTCCAGTACGTCCGGGGCCGCACCGGACGTTCCCCCGCGACGACGCTGTCGCAGTTCAATCCGATTCAACTCCGGAGAATCATGGCTGACACATGGCCGTTACCGGCCAAGATCATCTAACGATAGCTTGCCACCTGCGATTTAGCGGCTTGGAACGGCCGGTCGCGACGCTGCGTGCCTGGGCGTACGCCAGAATGTCCGGATGCGTAAGGTGCTGACCCGGCTGCTGATCCCAGCGGTCGTGCTGATCCTCGCGGTCGTGGGCACCGATTTCGGCTTCGCGATCTTCGCCGAATACCGCATGTCGCGCAGTGTCCGGACCGCCGCACACCTGCACTTCGATCCGTGGGTGTCGATCCTCGGTTTCCCCTTCGGCACCCAGGCGGCGCGGGGCCGCTACCAGCAGGTCGAGGTCAAAGCCGCCGCCGTCGCGCACCCCGTCGTGGGCAAGGCGTCCATCGAGGCGACGCTGTACGACATGGTCGCGACACCCAAGTCCTGGTTGATCGGGCCCGACGCCAAGTTGACCTCGACCAAGCTGGAGAGCCGCATCATCGTGGACTCGACCCACGTCGGCCGTTTCATGGGCATCAAGGACCTGCTGGTGGAAGCGCCCACCAACGATTCGAACGACGCCACCGGCGGCACCACCGAGTCCGGCATCTCCGAAAGCCACGGCCTCGTGTTCACCGGGACCCCGACCGCCGCCGGCCTGGACAAGCGCGTCAGCGTCTCGGTGGACCTGTCCATCACCGGCGCCGACCACACGAACCTGGTGTTCACCGCGACCGAGGTGCTCACCGGCCCGGGCACTGCGGAAGAAAAGGTGCCCGACGACAAGAAGGCCGCGGTGCTGCGGGCCTTCTCCACCACGATGCCGGGGATGAAGCTGCCGTTCGGGCTGACCCCGACCAGTGAGGGCGCGCGCGGCTCCGACGTCATCATCGAAGGCATCGCCACGGGAGTAACCGTGCCCCTCGATGGGTTCAGACAGTCATGAACTCCACAGTCGTGGTGCTGACGGTCCTGGTCGCCGCCCTCGGGATCGCGTACATCATCGGCCGGCTGCTGACCTTGCGTGCCGGCCTGATGAAGGAAGTGACGCCGGCCGAACCGTCCGCCGAAAACGACAACGCCGATCTCGGCCTGTCCACCACCGGCCCGACCGTCGTCCATTTCAGCGCAACGTGGTGCGGACCCTGCGCGGCCGTCCGCCGCGTCGTCGGCCAGGTGTGTGACGACCTCGGGGTCGCGCACGTCGAGCTGGACCTGGACGCCAATCCCGTTGCGGCCCGCCGCCTGTCGGTACTGTCGCTGCCGACGACGTTCATCTTCGACGCCTCGGGGCAGCAGCGGTACCGCACCGCGGGCGTCCCGAAATCCGCTGATCTGCGCGAGGCCCTGCTACCGCTGTTGGCCTGAGCACCCCGTTGTTGGGTAAGCTGTCTGCCGTGTTATCCCCCCGCGAGCTCCTGCTCACCAAACGTCGCGCAGTAGATCTGTGCCGCGTCGCGGGTTGTTGCTGTTGTTGTTGTAGCTGCTGAGTAGCCGCGCCGTCGTTTCGTGTTGCGCTCCGAGCAGCTTTCCGTGGCAGGTCCACGTCTTCCCAACAACAGGAGCTTTCCCATGTCAGACAATTCCATCGAAACCCCGCAGGTCGACGTGCGTGGACCCCGCTTCGCAGCCTGGGTCACCACCGGCGTGCTGATCGCTGCGCTGCTGGTCTCGGCCGCGAGCCCGATCGCCGCGGCCGTGATTCTCGGCGTGCAGGCCGTGGTGTTCGCGATCGGCGCCATCGGCGGACCGCGCAAGCACCCGTACGGCCGCATCTTCGCCACCTTCATCGCGCCGCGGCTGGCGCCGGTGACCGAGAAGGAACCGGTCGCGCCGCTGAAGTTCGCCCAACTCGTCGGGCTGCTGTTCGCGATCGCCGGATTCGCCGGCTTCGCAGCGGGTATCCCCGCGCTGGGCCTGGGTGCCACCGCGTTCGCGTTGATCGCCGCTTTCCTCAACGCTGCCTTCGGCATCTGCCTCGGCTGCCAGATCTACCCCCTGGTGGCGCGCCTGCGCCGCACCGGCATCCCCGCCACCTCCTGACCCGCTAGAGCTGATAAGCAACCGAAAGGAATTCGTACATGGCACGTTCCGACGTCCTGGTCTCGACCGAATGGGCCGAGAACAACCTCGACACCGCCGGCGTGGTGTTCGTCGAGGTCGACGAGAACACCAGCGCCTACGACGACGAGGGGCACATCCCCGGCGCCGTCAAGCTGGACTGGCGCGATGATCTGCAGGACTCGGTCAAGCGTGACTTCGTCGACCAGCAGCAGTTCTCGAAGCTGTTGTCCGACAAGGGCATCAGCAACGACGACACCGTCGTCCTGTACGGCGGCAACAACAACTGGTTCGCGGCCTACGCCTACTGGTACTTCAAGCTGTACGGCCATGGCGACGTCAAGCTGCTCGACGGTGGCCGCAAGCGCTGGGAGCTCGACGACCGCCCACTGGTCAAGGACGCCACCGTCCGCCCGGCGACCTCGTACGAGGCCAAGCCGATCGACAACAGCATCCGCGCGTTCCGCGACGAGGTGATCGCCGCGATCAACACCAAGAACCTGGTCGACGTGCGTTCGCCCGACGAGTTCTCCGGCAAGATTCTGGCTCCGGCGCACCTGCCGCAGGAGCAGAGCCAGCGCCCCGGCCACGTGCCGAGCGCCATCAACGTGCCGTGGAGCCGGGCCGCCAACGACGACGGCACCTTCAAGTCCGACGAGGAGCTGGCCAAGATCTACGCCGACGCCGGCCTCGACGGCGAGAAGGAGACCATCGCCTACTGCCGCATCGGTGAGCGTTCGTCGCACACCTGGTTCGTGCTGCAGGAATTGCTGGGCCACCGGAATGTAAAGAACTACGACGGCAGTTGGACCGAATACGGCTCCCTGGTGGGTGCCCCGATCGAGTTGGGAAACTGATTATGTGCTCTGCACCCAAGCAAGGCCTGACGCTGCCGGCCAGCGTTGACCTGGAGAAGGAAACCGTCATCACCGGCCGCGTCGTCGACGGCTCGGGCCAGCCGGTCGGTGGCGCGTTCGTGCGGCTGCTGGACAGCACCGACGAATTCACCGCCGAGGTCGTCGCGTCGGCCACCGGTGACTTCCGGTTCTTCGCCGCGCCCGGCACCTGGACGCTGCGTGCGCTGTCCAAGGTCGGCAACGGCGACGCCGTGGTGGCGCCGACCGGTGCCGGTATCCACGAGGTCGACGTCAAGGTCGCCTAGTTTCTTTGGCCGCGAGCGGCCGTATCGGTACCCGGACTTCATGCCCTGGTGTGCCGATGCGGCCGCTCGTCGCATTTCCCGGCCGGTGCGGCGCACGTCACACCGGCATCGCGAGTAACCTATCTGTCCGTGGTGCTTTTCTTCGAGATCCTGCTGGTCGCGGCCTCGCTGGCCATCACCTGGTTCGCGCTCTACGCGCTGTACCGCCTGATCACCGACGAGTCGTGACGTCCGACCAGGATCCTGACGGCTTGGGCGAGCTCGGCGCACTGGCCGGTTCCGGCGACCGTGCCATCGCCGCGGCTGCCGATCGCGCCAAGGCCACGGCCGCGCGCAACGTACCCGGGTTCGACGATCTGCCGCTGCCCGCGGACACCGCCAACCTGCGCGAAGGCGCGGACTTCAACGACGCCCTGCTGGCCCTGCTGCCGCTCGTCGGCGTCTGGCGCGGCGAAGGCGAAGGCCGCGATTCCGCCGGCGACTACCGGTTCGGTCAGCAGATCATCGTGTCGCACAACGGCGGCGACTACCTCAACTGGGATGCCCGCTCCTGGCGGCTCGACGAGAACGGCGAATACGCCGGTCCGGGCCTGCGCGAGACCGGCTACTGGCGGTTCGTGAACGACCCGACCGATCCCCACGGGCAGGACGAGTCCCAGGCCATCGAGTTGCTGCTGGCGCATTCGGCCGGCTACGTCGAGCTGTTCTACGGCACCCCGCTGAACCAGGCCTCCTGGGAACTGGCGACCGACGCCCTGGCTCGCAGCAAGTCCGGCATGCTGGTCGGCGGCGCGAAGCGGCTCTACGGGATCATCGAGAACGGCGATCTGGCGTACGTCGAGGAGCGCGTGGACGCCGACGGCGGCCTGACCCCGCATCTCTCCGCGCGCCTGTCGCGTTTCGTCGGCTGACGTTTCTGCGGCTTCGATTCCTGCGGCTTCGTGCCGAGATGGACCGATTGGCTGCGATACCCCTCGGATCACGACCATTTCGTCGACCTCGGCGCAATTGATGCCGGCTGACCTACCCCGGACATGAGGCGGCCCCCGAGCCAAGGTTCCTGGTTGGACAAGACCGGGAGGCTCGGGGGCCGGGTGGCTGCGGGAATTCGCGAGTGCGCTCGGGAATTACCCGGCGCTACTAGCGGGCAGCCACCTCACATGTCCTCAAAGAATCAATCAATTTGTCGGACCACCTCCTTCCCTGTGTACGTGCGACCGTACTCCCGCCTCGGAGCCTCGACAACCGATTTTTCCGGCCTCAGATCTGGCCGTCGATCAGCTCGGCGATCAGCGGCGCAAAGGGCGACTCCGCCAGCGCCCGCCCGTCCAAGGTATGCACCCGCGCCGCCAGCGTGATGGCAGACAACAGCCAAACGCCTTGTGCGGCAAGCAAATCCGGCACGGTCACCCGCCGGTACACACACTCGGTGCCCTGTGCCGCGGCGGCCGCGAACAGCGCGCGCTGCGTGGTCGACGGCAGGATCGACGACGCATCGGGCGTCACCAGAACGGGTTCGCCGGCCGCGCCGCGAACCGCCAGTACGACGGCCGACCGCGGGCCTTCGAGGACCGCGCCCGTCGCGTCGACGAAGACGGCGTCGCCGGCGCCGGCCTGCTCGGCGTGGCGCAACGCGGCCACGTTCGCCGCATAGGACAGCGATTTCGCGGCGGCGAGCGGCCAATGCGGACGCACCAGCGTCACCGCCGCGACGCCGTCGCGACGGGCCGCGGCGACGCGAGCCGGCACGGCGGATGCCATCACGAAGGCCACCACACCGTCGACGCCGCGGCCGAGGACCAGCCGCAGCACGGCCTCCCCGTCGGGCCACTGGCCGATCGCGGTCGCCACCGCCGCCAGCCAACTGACGGCGTCAGGGCACGGCAGGCCCGCCAGCGTCGCCGATCCCGCGAGCCGCGTCAGGTGCTCGTCGAGCAGGCGGACGACGCCGTCACGCACCAGTGCCGTCTCGAAGACCCCGTCACCGCGACAGAACACCGGGTCGTCGGCACGAATCACGGCCCGGCAGCCGTCGACCGCGACGACGATGGGCGGCGGGGTGGTCACGGCCTGAAGGCTAGTCGGGAGGCCAACTACGCTCGAAGCATGAGCGCAGTTCCCGCCCCCGAATCCGGACCCGACGCCGGCGCCGTCTGGCACTACGGCGACCCGCTCGGGGAGCAGCGTGCCGCCGCCACCGAGGCCATCGTGGTGGACCGCGGCCACCGTGCGACCATCGAGCTCACCGGCGACGACCGCCAGAGCTGGCTGCACACCATCTCGAGCCAGCACGTCAGCTCTTTGCCGGAGGGGTCCGTCGTGCAGAACCTGAGCCTGGACGGTCAGGGCCGCGTCGAGGACCACTGGCTGCAGACCGAACTCGGCGGCGTCACCACGCTGGACACCGAGTCGTGGCGCGGGCAGCCGCTCGCCGACTTCCTGCGCAAGATGGTGTTCTGGTCCAAGGTCGAGGTGAACCCGGCCGATCTCGCGGTGCTGTCGCTGCTCGGGCCCGCCGTCAACGCCCTCGACCTGCCGACGCCGGACACCGAATGGACCGCGGCCCCGCTGCCCGGTGGTGGTTTCGTGCGCCGCGTCAGCCCGCAGGAGATCGAGCTGGTGGTGCCGCGGGCCGACGCTGCGGCGTGGCGGCAGCGGCTGCTCGACGCGGGCGTCCGGCCCGCCGGGCTGTGGGCCTATGAGGCGCTTCGGGTCGCGGCGCTGCGGCCGCGGCTGGGCGTGGACACCGATGAGCGCACCATCCCGCATGAGGTCGGCTGGATCGGCGGGCCGGGCGTCGGCGCCGTGCATCTGGACAAGGGCTGCTACCGCGGCCAGGAGACCGTCGCGCGGGTCCACAATCTGGGCAAGCCGCCCCGCATGCTGGTGCTGCTGCATCTGGACGGCGGCGACGACCGTCCCGCGACGGGTGATCCGGTGCTCGCCGGTGGCCGGGCGATCGGCCGGGTGGGGACCGTCGCCGAGCATGTCGACCTGGGCCCGATCGCGCTGGCACTGCTCAAGCGCGGCGTGCCCGCGGACACCGAACTGACCACCGGCGGCGACGCCCAGGTACCTGCGGCGATCGACGCGGACTCACTGCCGGAGGCCGATACGTCCGCCGGCGCGGGCCGGGCAGCGGTGGACCGGCTTCGCGGCGGCGCCCGCTAGGCCACGGAACTGGCGTCTTCCGCCTGATTCGTTCCCCGGACGCCCGGTGAGGGTGGCCTGCCAGCATGAGACCGCCGGGCACGGTAAGCTAACGGCAGGACAATAAACACACTCAGATCGGAGCCGCCTGCACATCGGGCCGCTCCGTTATTGCGCGAGGGGGTCCCTTATGGGCCGCGGCCGGGCAAAGGCAAAGCAGACCAAGGTTGCTCGAGACCTTAAGTACAGCTCACCGCAGACCGATTTCACTCGGTTGCAGCGAGAGCTCTCGAACGACTCCGTTGGTTACAGCTCCAGTGCCATGGATGACGACCTGGACGACGACTCGGGCGACGAGCCCGCCGGTCGCTGGGCCGTACCCGAAGACGACTGGCGTCACTAGACCCCACGAGCGGCCCTGAGTCCCAGGGCCGCAGGCCCAGCCCCGCGCGCGACCCGAAGGTCAGAAGCGCGGGTGCTGGCCCACCAGCTCGGCGCGAACGCTGCTCTTGCCACCCTTGTTGACGGTGCCCAGAGTCCAGCAGTCCAGGTGCCGGGCAGTCAGAATCGCCAGTGCGCGGTCGGTGTCCTCCGGCGCGACAACGGCGACCATGCCGACACCCATGTTGAACGTCTTCTCCATTTCGGCACGCTCCACGCGGCCGCGCTGGGCGATCATCTGGAACACCGGTGCCGGCGTCCAGGTACCGCGGTCCATCTCTGCGGTCAGGCCGTGCGGGATGACGCGTTCCAGGTTTCCGGCCAGTCCGCCGCCGGTGACGTGGCAGAAGGTGCGTACCTGGGTCTCCGCGGCCAGCGCGAGGCAGTCCTTGGCGTAGATCCGTGTCGGCTCCAGCAGCTCTTCGCCGAGCGTGCGGCCGAACTCCTCGACGTGCCCGGACAGGCTCATGCGGTCGATCTCGAGCAGCACCTTGCGGGCCAGCGAGTAGCCGTTGGAGTGCAGGCCGGTGGCGGCCATGGCGATGATCACATCGCCGGGGCGGACGTTCTCGGGGCCAAGCAGGTCGTCGGCCTCGACGACGCCGACGCCGGTCGCGGAGATGTCGTAGTGGTCGGGCTCCATGAGGCCCGGGTGCTCGGCGGTCTCACCACCCAGCAGCGCACAGCCGGCCTGCACACAGCCTTCGGCGATGCCCGAGACGATCTCGGCCACCCGCTCGGGCACGGTACGGCCCACGGCGATGTAGTCCTGCAGGAACAGCGGCTCGGCGCCACACACCACGAGGTCGTCCACGACCATCGCGACGAGGTCGATGCCGACGGTGTCGTGCTTGTCCATGGCCTGCGCCACGGCGAGCTTGGTGCCCACACCGTCGGTCGACGAAGCCAGCAGCGGCTCGCGGTACCCGGCTTTCAGGCCGAACAGCCCGGCAAAACCTCCGAGGCCACCCCGGACCTCGGGGCGGGTGGCCTTCTTGGCGTGGGGCTTGAACAATTCGACGGCGCGATCGCCTGCCTCGATGTCAACCCCCGCCGAAGCGTAGGAGGCGCCAATCGATTCAGCTCGCTCATCCTGGCTAGTCATCGGCCCCAAGGCTACCGGTCGCACCCTCGCGGATGCACGTCGCGCCTGTTGACGGCCGTCAGGTCAGGGACGACGCAGGGCCGAGGCGTTGTCGTTGTCGACAGTCAGCGGGAGCCCGGTGCGGGCCGCCGATGCCAACATGTGCTCGACGACGTTCTTGCCGAGGGCGGCTTCACCTGGCAGTTCGATCGGGTAGTTGCCGTCGAAGCAGGCCGCGCACAGCCTGGTGGCGGGCTGCTCGGTGGCGGCGATCATGCCCTGGCGGCTGATGTAGCCCAATGAATCGGCGCCGATCGCGTGGCGGACCGCTTCGAGCATCTCGTCTTCGCTCGCCTCGGTGCTCTTGGCGTTGGCGATCAGCTCGGCGGGGGTGGCGAAGTCGATGCCGTAGAAGCATGGCCACTTCACCGGCGGCGACGCGATGCGTGCGTGCACCTCGACAGCACCGGCCTCGCGCAGCATGCGGACCAGGGCGCGCTGGGTGTTGCCGCGGACGATCGAGTCGTCGACGACGATCAGCCGCTTGCCGCGGATGACTTCCTTCAGCGGGTTGAGCTTGAGCCGGATACCGAGCTGACGGATGGTCTGCGACGGCTGGATGAACGTGCGCCCGACGTAGGCGTTCTTCATGAGGCCCTGGCCGAACGGGATACCCGAGCCCTGCGCGTAGCCGACGGCCGCGGGTACGCCCGATTCGGGCACCCCGATCACCAGGTCGGCGTCAACGGGCTTCTCCTGGGCGAGCCGGCGGCCGATGTCGACGCGCGCGGCGTGGACCGAGCGGCCGGCGATGGTGCTGTCCGGGCGGGCCAGGTAGACGTACTCGAAGACGCAGCTCTTGGGCTCGGGGTTGGCGAACCGGGTCGAGCGCACGCCGTCGGCGTCGATGGCCAGCAGCTCACCGGGCTCGATGTCGCGGACGAACGAGGCGCCGACGATGTCCAGCGCCGCCGTCTCGGAGGCGACGACCCAGCCGCGGTCCAGCCGGCCCAGGGACAGCGGACGGACGCCGTGCGGGTCGCGCGCGGCGTACAGGGTGTTCTCGTCCATGAAGGTC
The DNA here is from genome assembly GCF_046250085.1 of Mycobacterium sp. SMC-16. Lineage (NCBI taxonomy): Bacteria > Bacillati > Actinomycetota > Actinomycetes > Mycobacteriales > Mycobacteriaceae > Mycobacterium > Mycobacterium sp. SMC-16. Next base: position 557,330 of record NZ_CP176427.1, on the reverse strand, counting down.
AGGCAGAACGCGCCACGGACCGTCGGCAGCAATTCCAGGGCGGACTGTTCCAGCGTCGAGTCGGCCGCGCCGTGCGCCAGCAGGGCGCCCAGGATGTCCGAGTCGGTGGTGGCGGCGACATGGCCACGCGCGTTGATCAGTCCGGCTTCGCGGGCCCGGGCCGCCAGTTCGGCGGTGTTGACCAGGTTGCCGTTGTGACCGAGCGCGACGCCGGTGCCGGCGGCGGTGTTGCGGAACACCGGCTGGGCGTTCTCCCACGTCGTGGAGCCGGTGGTGGAGTAGCGGCAGTGCCCGACGGCGACGTGGCCGTGCATGGCGGCCAGGGTCTGCTCGTCGAACACCTGACTGACCAGACCGAGGTCCTTGAAGACCAGAATCTGCGATCCGTCAGCGACAGCGATACCTGCCGCTTCCTGCCCTCTGTGTTGCAGGGCATAGAGACCGTAGTAAGTGAGCTTTGCCACATCCTCGCCAGGGGCCCAGACCCCGAATACGCCGCATTCCTCGCGTGGCTCGTTCTCGGTCTGTTCGGTCACGATAGGGCTGCTCCCGGGGAGGCGGTTGGTGACGGGTTCGAGTCTACGGTCCCGTTGGGCGCGAAACGGAATCGAATCTTCCTTCTGTTGGCGCGTCGTACACCGTAGGCGTGTCGGCCGGGCCGGTTTCCGGCTCGGCCGCCGCGCCGCGGACGGCTTCGCGCGGGGGCGTCAGCCGTCTCATCAGCCCACTTCAATCCGGCTGTTTATATGGATTTCATGGCCAGTCAATTATCCGAGAGTTCCGGTTCCGTTGTCGCCGATCCCGTCGCCGCCGACCCCACCCGGCCATGGTCGACCGTGACGAAGATCGCATTCAGATTCTGCTTTCTGTACTTCGGTCTGTTCTGTGTGTTGTTCGCGCAGATCACCTTTGCCTTCTTCGGGATCGTCGGCGAGTGGCTGCCCAAGCTGGCGGTGATGTGGCAGATGACGCTGCTGGGCCCGCCACTGAGGTGGGTCGGTCGCGAGGTCTTCGGCGTCGACGCGGTGCTCCATCAGGACTCCGGCAGCGGCGATCAGACCGTCGTCTGGGTGATGGTCTTCACCCTGGCGGTCGTCGCGGCCGTCGGCACCGCGGTGTGGACGCTCATTGACCGACGGCGGCCCGACTACGCGCGGCTGTCGGCGTGGTTCCTGACCTTCCTGCGGTTGTGCGTCGCCGGCCAGATGCTCTTCTACGGGTTCGCCAAACTGGTGCCCACCCAGATGCCGTCTCCGCCGCCGTCCGCGCTGCTGCGGTCCTTCGGCGACTTGAGTCCGGCCTCTGTGCTGTGGCTGCAGGTGGGCAGCTCACACCCGTACGAGATGACGCTCGGCGCCGTGGAGGTACTGGCTGGATTGCTGATGTTCCTGCCGCGCACCGCGACCCTGGGCACGCTGCTCGGGCTGGCCAGCATGGCCCAGGTGTTCCTGTTGAACATGACGTTCGACGTGCCGGTCAAGATCCTGTCCGGACATCTGCTGCTGATGAGCCTGGTGCTGCTCGCGCCGCAGCTGCGTCGGCTGACGGACCTGTTCGTGCTGCAACGCCCGTCGGAGCCGGTGAGCCAACCCGCCCTGTTCAGCTCCGCGCGGGCCAATCGCAGAGCCGCCACCGTGCAGGCCGTGCTCGGGCTCTGGGTACTGGCCGGATGCATCCTCGCCAGCTGGCAGGCCTGGCACGCCTACGGCGGCGGCAAGGCCAAGCCCGAGCTGTACGGGATCTGGTCGGTCCGGGAGTTCAGCGTGGACGGCAAGCGGCTGCCGCCGCTGACGACCGATCAAACCCGTTGGCAACGGCTGGTTTTCGAGACGGACGGCGCCCTGACGTATCAGCGGATGAACGGCGAGCTGGTCGACGCCCCCGCCACCATCAAGTCCGACACCGTCACCGCGACCGGCCCCGGCGGCGCGGCACTGGCCGAGCTGAAGGTGTCGCGGCCGGCGGCCCGGCAGCTGCAACTGACCGGCACGCTGCAGGGCCGACCGGTGCAGATCACCCTCGATCAGGTCGACCTCGATCAATTCACGTTGCGCAACAGGGGCTTCCACTGGGTGCAGGAGTACCCGTTCTTCAAGTGAGCGCTACAGGTCGACCAGCGGCAGCCACGGGCCGATCTCCGGTGCCCGCGACCCCGACAGCTCGACGGCGCCCGCGGCGTCGTCGAGCGACAGCAGTCCGGTCGCCAGCAGCAGCCAGGTCCGCGGGTCGGTCTCCACGACGTTGGGCGGGTTGCCGCGGGTGTGACTGAGGCCCGAAATGCACTGCACGGCAACGAAAGGCGGCACCCGCACCTCGACGCTGGCGCCGGGCGCGACGGCCGCCAGGGTGCGCGCCGTCAGCCGCACGGCCTCCGCGATCGCGGCGCGCGGCGGCGTTCCGGCGTGATCGTCACGCAGCCAGTCGGCGATGAGCAGCACCGCCGCCCGCGTCGCCGCCGGGTCGGGCGCCTTACGCGTCACCATCTCAGGGATTTGTGCACGATTTTCCGCGCTGGGCGCGGATTTTCGTGCACAGATCACTCATGGGAGAACAGGGCGGGCAGCACGCTCTCGGAAGTTGTGCGCAGTTCGTCGAGCGTGACGCTGAACTGACCCTGCACCTCCATCGAGTCGCTGCCCGGATCGACCACGCCGATGCGGACGGCCGGCAGCTCGCGGGCCTCGCACATCGCCATGAAGCGGCTCTCCTCGGTACGCGGCACCGCGACCAGCACGCGGCCCGACGACTCGGAGAACAGCTGCACGAACGGGTCCGCATCCTCGGGAAGCAGGACGCGGCAACCGGTTTCGCCGGCCAGGGCGGCCTCGACGACGGCCTGGATGAGCCCGCCCTCGGACAGGTCGTGCGCGGCCGAGATCAGTCCGTCGCGGGATCCTGCGGTCAGCACCTCGGACAGCAGCTGCTCGCGCCCCAGGTCCACGCGCGGCGGCACGCCACCGAGGTGGTCGGCGGTGACCTGCGCCCAGACCGAGCCGTCGAACTCGTCGTGGGTGTCGCCCAGCAGGATCAGGGTCTCGCCGGGCTCCAGGCCGATGCCGGTCGGGATGCGGCGGTGCACGTCGTCGATGACGCCGAGCACGCCGACCACCGGGGTAGGCAGGATCGCCGTCGAACCGGTCTGGTTGTAGAAGCTGACGTTGCCGCCGGTGACCGGAATGCCAAGGGCCGCACAGCCGTCCGCGAGGCCGCGGACGGCCTGCGAGAACTGCCACATGACGCCCGGGTCCTCCGGCGAGCCGAAGTTGAGACAGTTGGTGACGGCCACCGGGGTGGCGCCGGTGACGGCGACGTTGCGGAAGGCCTCGGCCAGTGCCAGCTGCGCGCCGGTGTACGGGTCCAGCTGCGTGTAGCGACCCGACGCGTCGGTCGACACCGCGATGCCGCGGCCGGTGGCCTCGTCGATGCGCAGCACGCCGCCGTCGGCGTGCTCGGCCAGGACGGTGTTGCCGCGGACGTAGCGGTCGTACTGCTCGGTGATGAAGGCGCGGCTGCACAGATGCGGGCTGCCGAGCAGCTGCAGCAGGGTGGCGCGCAGCTCGTCGCCGGTCTTGGGCCGGGGCAGGGTGGCGGAGGTGTCGGCGATCAGCGCGTCCTGGGTGTCGGGGCGCTGGACGGGCCGGTTGTACACCGGGCCCTCGTGGGCGACGGTGCGCGGCGGCACGTCGACGACGGTCTCGCCGTGCCAGTTGATCTTCAGCCGGTCGCCGTCGGTGACCTCACCGATGACGGTGGCAAGCACGTCCCACTTGCGGCAGACGGCCATGAAGGCGTCGACGTTCTCCGGCGTCACGACGGCGCACATGCGCTCCTGCGACTCACTGGAGAGCACCTCGGCCGGGGTCATGTTGGCAGCGCGCAGCGGCACCTTGTCGAGGTCGATGTGCATGCCGCCGTCGCCGGCCGAGGCCAGTTCCGATGTGGCACAGGACAATCCGGCGCCGCCGAGGTCCTGGATGCCGACCACGAGGTGCGCGGCGTACAGCTCGAGGCAGCACTCGATGAGCACCTTTTCGGTGAAGGGGTCGCCCACCTGGACGCTCGGCAGCTTCTTGCGGCCGGCGCCGGACTCGTCGCCGGAGAAGGTGTCCGACGCGAGGACCGAGACGCCGCCGATGCCGTCGAGGCCCGTGCGGGCGCCGAACAGGATGATTTTGTTGCCGGTGCCGGACGCGAAGGCCAGGTGCAGGTCCTCGACACGCAGCGCGCCGACGCAGAGGGCGTTCACCAGCGGGTTACCGGCGTAGGACGGGTCGAAGATGGTCTCGCCGCCGATGTTCGGCAGGCCCAGCGAGTTGCCGTAGCCACCGACGCCGCGGACGACGCCGTCGAGCACGCGGCGGGTGTCGGGCGCGTCGGCCGCGCCGAAGCGCAGCTGGTCCATGACGGCGACCGGGCGGGCGCCCATGGCCATGATGTCGCGGACGATGCCGCCGACACCGGTGGCCGCGCCCTGGTACGGCTCGACGTACGACGGGTGGTTGTGCGATTCGACCTTGAAGGTGACGGCCCAGCCGTCACCGATGTCGACGACGCCGGCGTTCTCGCCGATACCGGCCAGCATGCCGGCGCGCATCTCGTCGGTGGTGGTCTCGCCGAAGTAGCGCAGATGCACCTTGGAGGACTTGTACGAGCAGTGCTCGCTCCACATCACCGAGTACATCGCCAGCTCGGCATCGGTGGGCCGACGGCCGAGGATCTCGCGGATGCGCTGGTACTCGTCATCCTTGAGACCGAGCTCGCGATACGGCTGCGGCTGATCGGGCGTGGTAGTCGCGTTATTGACGGTATCGACCGAGGACGTCACGCAGAGAGTCTACCGTTGCCGAACTGGCCCGCCCGCCACGGCGAACGCCGGCTACTCGTCGCCGGCGACCAGCACGTTGAGCAGCGCCGGACGCCGCAGAATGAGAGCCCCCCAGATCAGCAGGCCGAAGGCCACCGCGAAGACGACCGGGAACCACGCCTCATGGTGCATGTCGATGGTCACGGCGCCGCCGAGATAGGCCGTCAGCCCGACCGCGCCCAGCACTGCCGTGCGCGGGATCACCCAGGCGATGACACAGGCCAGCAGGACCCAGCCGATGACGTACGTCTGATACGGCGGGAAGCCGAGACCCTCGGTCGCGGTGCGCGCGAACTCCACCCCGAGGATCTTCGGGACGGCATCGGCCAGCAGGAACAGCAGCAGGAAGGCGCTCAGCGCGAGGCCGGCCTTCTGCGGTGTGGTGCGGCCGGCCAGTGCGGCCCGCGACTTCGATGCATCCTTGGCGTCGGCCATGGCGGACTCCGTTTCTCGATCGACGGTTCAACACTAAGTCGACTCGGGCGAGCGCGGGAACTCATCGCGACGGCACTCATAGCGGGCTGATAAGTAGGACCCATCGGGGCCTCATCCGGCGGTTTTAGCGTGGCCGGATGAGACTCCACCTTGGCCTCAACCGGGGTGCGCTCGCGCTGTTTGCCGTGATCGCGACCCTGGTGTGTATCTGTGCCGGCGCGATCGTCGTCGCGTCCAAGGCGTGGCATGCCGCGTCTGAGCCGTTGGTCTCCACCAGTGTCGAACTGGTCGACGAGGCCGGTCCCTAGCTCGTCAGGCCGCGCCCGCGACGCAGAACGCGTTGCCCTCCGGGTCGGCCAGCACCACCCAGCGGGCCACCTCGCCGAAGGCATGGCGTTCGGTTTCTGTCGCACCCGCGGCCTTGAGGCGCTCGAGTTCTGGCTCGATGTCGCCTTCGAGGTGGAAGTCCAGGTGCAGCCGGTTCTTGCCGGGCGTCGGATCGTCGACCTGCTGGAAACCCAGGTTCGGCCCTTCGGCCAGGTTGACGACGAAGAACTCCCCCGGCATCAGGGTGTGCACCTTGCCGCCGAATTGTGCGGCCCACCAGTCGGCGAGCGCCTGCGCGTCGGTGCAGTCGAATGTGACCATCTCCACTTTGAGTGCCATGGCCCGACTGTAGGTCAGGCCGGTGACAGGAACGCCTGCAGCGCGGCGGCGTAGGCCGGCACGTCGAGCGCGCCCATCACCTCGCGCGCCGAGTGCATGGCCAGCTGTGCGGCGCCGACGTCGACGGTCGGGATGCCGGTGCGCGCGGCCGTCATCGGGCCGATCGTCGATCCGCACGGCAGGTCGGCGCGGTGCTCATAGCGCTGCATCGGCACGCCGGCCTGGGCGCACGCGAGCGCGAACGCCGCGGCGGTCCGGCCGTCGGTGGCGTACCGCAGGTTGGGCTGCACCTTGAGCACCGGGCCGGCGTTGACCTGGATGAGGTGGCCCGGCTCGTGTCGCTCGGGGTAGTTCGGGTGGGTGGCGTGCGCCATGTCGCCCGAGGCCACCATGGATCCGGAAAGCCGGCGCAGCAGGTCTTCCCGGGTGCCGCCGGCCGCCAGGACGATGCGCTCGAGCACCGTCGGCAGGAGATCGGACTGCGCGCCGTGGTCGGACGTCGACCCGACCTCTTCGTGGTCGAACAGCGCCAGTACCGGCACGTGCCGGTGGGCGTCGGCGGCCAGGAACGCCTCCAGCCCGGCGTAGCAGGTGCCCTGGTTGTCGAGCCGGGGTGCGCTGATCAGATCGCTGTCGACGCCGATCAGGCGCGACGGCGCGAGGTCGTGCGTCATGAGGTCGGCGGCCAGGACATCGGCACCGTCGACCCCCGCGTGCGCGGCGACGTAACCGAGGAAGTCGCGGGTACCCGTGCCCACGCCCCACACCGCGTTGACGTGCCGCTGCGGGTCGAGGGTGACGCCCTTGCGGTCCTCGGACAGGTGGATGGCCAGCTGCGGCACCCGCAGGATCGGGTCGTCGATCCGGACCAGGACGTCCTCGACGGTGTTGCCGCGCCGCACCGAGAGCCGGCCGCTGATACCGAGATCCCGGTCGAGCCAGGAGTTGAGCCAGGCGCCACCGTACGGCTGGAGCGCCACCACCTGCCAGCCGCTGACGAACCGGTCGGGGTACTGCTTGACCCGCAGGTTGGGGCTGTCGGTGTGGCCGCCGACGATGCGGAACGGGTTGGCCGCGGCGGTCGCTTTCCACGCCACCAGGGAGCCGGCCCGCACCGTGAAGTAGTTGCCCTCGGTGGCGGGCCAGGCGTCGGTCTCGGCGAGCTCGGTGAAGCCGGCGGCGGTCAGCCGCGCGGCCACTGTCTCGCACACATGGAATGGCGAGGGCGACGCGTCGATGAACCCGCAGAGGCCCGCGGCAGTAGCTCCGGTCATGAGGCCATCATCACCCGGAAATCCGTGACGGTTGCCGCTAGGGTCGGATTCGTGTGTCCCGCACGGCCTCAGCCCGTACTCACGACTTTGACGTCTGCCGCGATCTTCCTCATCGCCACCATCGATGAGGGCGCCGAGCCCGAAGTGCACGATGCGCTCACCGGGTTGTCGGGACTTGTTCGGGCAGTCGGATTCCGCACGCCCGCAAGCCGTCTGAGCCTGGTGACCGGCATCAGCTCGGACGCCTGGGATCGCTTGTTCAGCGGACCGCGGCCGGCCGGGCTGCACCCGTTCCCGGAATTGCAGGGTGCGCGTCACCACGCACCGTCGACGCCGGGCGATCTGCTGTTCCACATCCGGGCCAACGCCATGGACGTGTGCTTCGAGCTGGCCAGCCAGATTCTGAAGTCACTCGACGGCGCCGTGACGGTGATCGACGAGGTGCACGGATTCAAGTTCTTCGAGAACCGCGATCTGCTGGGCTTCGTCGACGGCACCGAGAACCCGGATGGTCCGGACGCCGTGGTCGCGGCACTGGTCGGTGACGACGATCCCGAATTCGCCGGTGGCAGTTACGTTCACGTGCAGAAGTACCTGCACGACATGGCGTCGTGGGAGTCGCTCAGCGTCACCGAGCAGGAACGGGTGATCGGCCGCAGCAAGCTCGAGGACATCGAGATGGCCGACGACGTCAAGCCGCCCAACTCGCACCTTGCGCTCAACGTGATCGAAGACGACGACGGCAATCAACTGCAGATCGTGCGGGCCAACATGCCGTTCGGCCGCGTCGGCGCAGGGGAATTCGGCACGTACTACATCGCGTACTCGGCCGACCCGGCCGTCACCGAACGCATGCTGCGCAATATGTTCATCGGCGATCCGCCGGGCAACACCGATCGCATCCTGGATTTCTCCACCGCGGTCACCGGAGTGTTGTTCTTCACGCCCACAGTGGATTTCCTCGATGCCCCACCACCCCTGCCCGTCGCACCACCGGCCGAACCCGAAGCCCAACCCAAGTCCACCGGCACCCTGTCCATCGGCAGTCTGAAAGGTCAACCGCAATGAACAACCTGTACCGCGATCTCGCTCCGATCACCGCGGCCGCGTGGGCCCAGATCGAGGAGGAGGCCGCCCGGACGTTCAAGCGGCACATCGCCGGCCGTCGCGTCGTCGACGTCAGCGAACCGGGTGGGCCGAAGACGGCCGCGGTCAGCACCGGCCACCTCGTCGACGTCACGTCACCGGCCGACGGTGTGGTGGCGCACCTTCGCGAGGCACGCCAGCTGGTCCGCCTTCGCGTGCCGTTCACGGTGACTCGCACGGCCGTCGATGACGTCGAGCGCGGCGCACAGGACTCCGACTGGGACCCGGTGAAGGAGGCCGCCAAGAAGCTGGCGTTCTCCGAGGACCGGGCGATCTTCGAGGGCTACCCCGCCGCGCAGATCGAGGGCATCCGGGCCGCCAGCTCCAACCCGGCGCTGGCGCTGCCGAGCGACCCGCGCGGCTACCCGGACGTCATCTCGCAGGCCCTGTCGGAACTGCGCCTGGCCGGTGTGGACGGGCCGTATTCGGTGCTGTTGTCGGCGGAGGCCTACACCAAGGTCAGCGAGACCACCGAGCACGGCTACCCCCTGCTCGAGCACCTCAACCGACTGGTCGACGGTGAGATCATCTGGGCGCCGGCGATCGACGGCGCGTTCGTATTGTCCACGCGCGGAGGCGATTTCGATCTGCAGCTGGGCACCGATGTGACCATCGGCTACCTGTCCCACGATGCCGAGACGGTGCAGCTGTACCTGCAGGAGACGCTGACGTTCCTGGTGTACACCGCCGAGGCGTCCGTCGCGCTCGACAGCTGACGCATCGGTAGTTCCCCCCACGCCGCGTTTGATCCTGTACCCAGGGCGCACTTGTTCGAGTGAGGTGCGCCCTCAGGTCAGGGTCAACGGGTCGGGACGCTCAAACCGAGTTGACCCTGAAGCCTGGGCGCAGCTGCGTCGGCCACACCAACGAGGGTGCGCCCAGCGCGTCTCGCGTGCGATTTTCGCGATCTGTATGCACCCTCGCGGGCAAGTCAGAACGGATCAGGCGCTCAGGACCGCGTCGAGCGCCGAGAAGAAGATGCCGAGCCCGTCGTCGGACGGACCGGTGAGCGCCTCGGTGGCGTGCTCGGGATGCGGCATCAGACCGACGACGCGGCCGTTGGCCGAGCTGATCCCGGCGATCGAGCGCATCGAGCCGTTCATGTTGTCGCGGTAGCGGAAGACCACGCGGCCTTCGCCTTCGAGCTCGTCGAGCACGTTCTCCGACGCGACGTACCGTCCTTCACCCGACTTGAGGGGGATCAGGATGTCGGCGCCGGCGTCGTAGCGGCTGCTCCACGCGGTCGACGTCGCGGTGACCTCGAGCCACACGTCGCGGCAGATGAAGTGCAGGCCCTCGTTGCGGGTCAGCGCGCCCGGCAGCAGCCCGGCCTCGCACAGCACCTGGAAGCCATTGCAGATGCCCAGCACGGGCATGCCCTTGCCGGCCGCTTCGACGACCGAGGTCATCACGGGCGCGAACTTCGCGATGGCGCCGCAGCGCAGGTAGTCGCCGTAGGAGAAGCCGCCGGGGACGATGACGGCGTCGACGCCCTTGAGGTCGGGATCGGCGTGCCAGAGGCTGACGGCCTCGCCGCCGACGGCCCGGACCGCCCGCGCCGCGTCGACGTCGTCGAGCGTGCCGGGGAAGGTGATGACACCGACCTTCGTGGTCATGCGTTCTCCCGGTGCACCGAGAAGTCCTCGATGACGGTGTTGGCCAGCAGCGTCTCGGCGACGTGCTCCAGCGTCTCGTCGGACACCGTGTCGTCGACCTCGAGCTCGAAACGCTTGCCCTGGCGGACGTCGGACACTCCGGTGATCCCGAGGCGCCCCAGCGCTCCCACGATCGCCTGGCCTTGCGGGTCCAGGATCTCGGCCTTGGGCATCACGTGCACAACGACGCGGGCCACGCGCGCTCCTTTGTTCGGGTCGGATTGCTCGCGCTCACTCTACCGGCGCCCCTGTTCGCGGCGTTGCCCGCACAATGGACTGATGGAGCTGACGCACTTCGGACATTCCTGCCTGTTGGCCCGATTTGTGGGTGACGGCGCCGCCGGTAGCCAGGCGACCACCGTCCTGTTCGACCCCGGCAACTTCTCGCACGGGTTCGAGGGCATCACCGGACTGGACGCGATCCTCATCACCCATCAGCACCCCGACCACGCCGACCCGGCCCGGCTCCCCGCCCTTGTCGAGGCGAATCCGCAGGCCAAGCTATACGCCGACCCCATGACCGCGGCGCAACTGGGTGGTGCGTGGCAGGCCGTGCACGTCGGCGACACCCTGTCGATCGGTCACCTGACGGTGCGCGGCGCGGGCGGCACGCACGCCGTCATCCACCCGGACATCCCGATCATCGACAACATCTCGTACCTGGTCGGTGATGCTGGTCACGCCGCCCGTCTGATGCATCCGGGCGACGCGCTGTTCGTGCCGGACGAGCCCGTCGAGGTGCTGGCGGCGCCGGCCGCCGCGCCGTGGATGAAGATCGCCGAGGCCGTCGACTTCCTGCGGGCCGTCGCGCCGCAGCATGCGGTGCCGATCCATCAGGGCGTCGTCGCCGAGCAGGCCAAGGGCATCTACTACGGCCGGCTCGACGAGATGACCGACACCGACTTCCGGGTGCTGACGCCCGAGCAGGAGATGCGGTTCTGAACACGCGACGGTTCTTGGTGTGGTGGCCGCTGGTCGGATTCACCGCGATGATCGCGCTGGGCATCGTCGTCCGGTCGGGCGACTCGGCCGTGGATCACTGGTTCATGCAGACGTCGCGCGCACTGCTCGGTGACCACCCGTACTGGATGCTGCTGCTGAACCGCGTCAAGGTGCTGGTGCCGCTCTACCTGGTGGCGGTGGGCATCCCGCTGTGGCGACGCGAATGGCGGCTGGCCACCGTTGCCGCGTTGTGCCCGATCATCTCGATCATCGGCGCCAAGGTGCTGAAGGTGCTGTTCGGCCGGCCCTGGTACGGCGAGAATCTGGCCTATCCCAGCGGTCACACGACCGTGGCGATCACTGTCGCGGCCATGCTGGTGCTCGGGATCGGGGTGCACGCGTGGAGTGTCTCGATCGCCGCGATCGGCGCCGCCATCCCTTCTATCGGCATGGCCAGCAACGGCTTCCACTACTTCACCGACATCATCGGTGGCGCGCTCTATGCCACGTCGATGGTGTGCCTGGCGGTGCTGGCCGCCGGCCCGCAGTCACTGCGCCGCTCTCCGCGAGCTGGAGGCGCACCCCGCCTGCGCTCGTCTGCTCGCGGGTAGGACTCAGCCGACAGCGCGGGCGGCGGCACGTCCGGCGGCGCGGCCGGAGAAGATGCAGCCGCCCAGGAAGGTGCCTTCAAGCGCCCGGTAGCCGTGCACGCCGCCGCCACCGAAGCCGGCCGCCTCACCCGCCGCGTACAGCCCGTCGAGCACCGCGCCCTCGGGCGTCAGCACCCGGGAGTCGAGGTCGGTGTGCAAGCCACCCAACGACTTTCGGGTCAGGATGTGCAGCTTGACGGCGATCATCGGGCCGGCCTTGGGGTCGGTCAGTTTGTGCGGTCCGGCGATGCGGGCCAGCCGGTCCGGCAGGTAGGAGCGCGCGGCCCGGTAGGCGACGGTCTGGCCGTCGCTGGTGAGCTTGCTGGTCATCTCCTTGTCGCGGGCGGCGACCTCGGCCTCGACGGTCGCGTAGTCCAGCGGTTCGACGTCGGGCACCTTGTTCATGGCAGAAACCAAGTCGCGCAACGTGTTCGCCGCCACGAAGTCCACGCCCTTGTCGACGAACGCGCGGACCGGGGCGGGGCCACCACCCCGACTGCGTCCCAGCACTTCCCGCAGGTTCTTGCCGGTGAGGTCGGGATTCTGCTCCTGTCCGGACAGCCCGAACTCCTTGGCGATGATGCTCTGGTCGAGCACGAACCACGTGTAGTCGTAACCGGTTTGGCAGATGTACTCCAGCGTGCCCAGGGTGTCGTAACCCGGGTACAGCGGGTCGGGCAGCCGCTTGCCGGTGGCGTCCAGCCACAGCGACGACGGGCCGGGCAGGATGCGGATGCCGTGCAGCGGCCAGATCGGGTCGTAGTTGGTGATGCCCTCGGTGTAGTGCCACATCCGGTCGTTGTTGATGACGCCGGCGCCGGCGGCCTGGCTGATTCCGAGCATCCGGCCGTCGACGTGCGCGGGCACACCGGACAGCAGCTGCCCGGGCACCCGGCCCATGCGCTTGGGCCAGTTCTGGCGCACCAGGTCGTGGTTACCGCCGATGCCGCCACTGGCGACGATCACCACCTGCGCCCGGAACTCGAAGTCTCCCACTGTGTTACGCGACGATGCCTCGCCACGAGCCGTGGCCGACGGCTCCAGCACCGCACCGCGCACGCCGGTGACGGCGCCGCCGTCGACGATGAGCTCGTCGACCCGATGCCGGTGCGCGAACCGCACTTTCGGGTGTCCGACGACGCGCCGCGCGAAGATGTCGACCAGTGCGGGACCGGTGCCCCAGGTGATATGGAAACGCGGCACCGAGTTGCCCGGCCCCTTGCCGTCCCAGCCGCCGCGTTCGGCCCAGCCGACCAACGCGAAGGTCTGCAGGCCCCGCTCGCGCAGCCAGCTGCGCTTCTCGCCCGACGCGAAGTCGACGTAGGCGCGTGCCCACTGCTCGGGCCAATGGTCTTCGTCGCGGTCGAAACCTGCTGTGCGCAGCCAATCTTCCAGCGCCCGCTCGTAGCTGTCGCGGATCCCGACACGGCGCTGCTCGGCGCTGTCAACGAAGAACAGTCCCCCGAACGACCAGAACGCCTGGCCGCCGATGTTGGCCTCGTTCTCCTGATCCACGATCAGGACCGAGCGGCCCCGCTCGAGCAGTTCGGCGGCGGCGACCAGTCCGGCCAGCCCGGCTCCCACGACGATGACGTCAGCGTCCATGGGGCCACGCTAGCGTCCCCACGCGGTTGACGAGCCAGATGGCTCAGGTTCAGGCTGCCGCGTTCAATGCCGGGTCTGGCGTCCACTCGTAGGCCGCGGGGACGCAACCGTGCATGAGCGCGAGGTCGATGGCGTCGAGCATGGCCTGCCGCGGCCCGATCCGGCGCAGCTGGCCGGCGGCCACCGCGAGCCGGACGGTGCCGCCGCGCCGGGCCGTGCGCTCGGCGGCCAGCACCAGGGTGCGACACCACCAGGGTTCGGTGAGGAAGCCCTCGCCGATGCCGAAGACGCGCGACCGAAGGGTCGTCGAGCGCACCAGATCGGTGATGCCACTGTCGCCCGCCAAGAGCCGGAAGCCGTTGCGCGGCAACGCCGTCACGGTGCCCTGCGATGCCGTCCAACCGGGCGCGGCGAACAGGCGGGTGCGCAGGCCGAGGTGCTCGAGCACCCGGTCGGCGCCCATCAGCCGCAGGTTGGCCTCGTGCGCGGGCAGGGCCGCGAACTCGCCGCGGCGCTTCTTGCTGGCCGCCTCGTCGAACCCGTGCAGGACGACGGCGGCACCGCCGGTGCGACGGGCCGTCAGCCAGTCCACGGTCGTGGCGTCACGGTCCAGCCGGTACCCACCCTTGAGCCGCGGGGCGACCAGCAGCGACGCGGGAATCTGGCGGGCGTCGAGCTCGGCACAGAAGTCCGCGACGTCACCCAGCGTGCGGTCCCGGATACCCGAGATCGAGACGATCAATTGGCCAGCCATGTAAGCAGTGTGACAACGTCAGGTGTCCCGTCGGTTGCCGTGACATTGGTGCCGCCTGAACACTGGCCGTTTTCTCGCACCCCAGAGCACCCCGCCTTTGCCGCGAGCGGCCGCGTTTGTACGCCAACACGCCGACGCATGTGTGCAAAATGGGGCCACTCGGCAGCCGTGAGCGACACGTTTCCGCACGCAGATTGCGGCGTGTTGCCGTACAGACACGGGCGCTCGGCAGTTGTGAGTGAGACCTTTCTGCGCGCGGAACCCGGCGTGTTGCCGTACAGACACGGTCGCTCGCGGGAGGTGGGGCGCGGGACGTTGGGCTAGCCGGAGAAGAGGATGCGGGCGAGGCGTTCGGCGGTGTCGACGGGATCGGCGTCGGTGACGGCGCCGTTGAGGGTCAGCAGGGCGAAGCCGTGGACCAGCGACCACGCGGCCAAGGCCGAGCCGTCGGGGTCGCTCTGGGCATTCGGATCGGCCAGGGTCGCGACGCCGCCCGTGAGCTCGGCGGCGGCCTCGGCTTCGGCGGCACACAGGGCCGGGTCGGCCGCGTCGTAGAGCATCTTGTCGAACATGACGGCGTAGTGGCCGGGGTGGTCGAGGGCGAACTGCACATAGGCCCTTGCCGCGTAGGCGAATTCAGGTTTGGTCTCACGGAGTGCCGCGGCCAGCAGGGTGAAGCCCTCCGTCGCGAGGGCGGTGAACAATCCCCGCCGATCGGTGAAGTGGTGCGCCGGCGCCGCGTGTGAGACACCGGCGGCGCGGGCCAACTCACGCAACGAGATGCTGTCGGCGCCGCGTTCGGCGACGAGCGCAGCCGCCTGCACCAGGATGACGGCCTTGAGGTCGCCGTGGTGATAGCTCTGCCTGGCCATGTCCGCATCCTATCTTGACAGTGTCAAGTTCCAGGATATCCTTCAATCTAGACGTCGACTAGATTATGGAGGCGCAGCCCATGGCCGTTCTTCTCGCTCTCGTGCTGGGCAGTTTGGCCGCGCGCGTAGCCGGCTGGCTCGGGGTTGGTTACGTGGACAGCTGGCCGAGCGCCATCGCGGTCGGCTTGGCCCTGATGTTCTCCATGACCGGCGTCGCGCACTTCACCCCGGGCATGCGGCGCGACATGATCGCGATCGTCCCACCGCAGCTGCCGTCGCCGGAACGTCTGGTGGCCATCACCGGCGTGCTCGAACTGCTCGGCGCCGTCGGCCTCCTGTTTCCGCCCACTCGCGTCGCGGCCGCGATCTGCCTGTTCCTGCTGATGCTGGCCATGTTCCCGGCCAACATCTACGCCGCGCAGATGCCCGACACCCCGCCGTCCATGACGGCGAATCTAGGTGTGCGCTCCGTCCAGGAGGTCGTCTACCTGGCCGCTGCCATATTTGTCGCGGTCCGCGGTGGCTAGCACCCAGGCGTACTGGAACGCGGCTTCTTTCCAGCGTTCGTAACGCCCACTGGTGCCGCCGTGCCCGGCGGCCATCTCGGTCTTGAGCAGGACGGGATGGTCGTCGGTCTTGGTGCTGCGCAGCGCGGCAACCCATTTCGCCGGTTCGACGTAGTACACGCGGGTGTCGTTGAGCGACGTCATCGCCAGGATCGCCGGGTAGTCCTGGGCCGTCACGTTCTCGTATGGCGTGTAGGACTTCATGTAGTCGTAGACGTCCTTGTCCGCCAACGGATTACCCCACTCGTCCCACTCGGTGACGGTGAGCGGCAACGACGGATCGAGGATGGTGGTCAGGGCGTCGACGAAGGGCACCTGCGCCAGGATCCCGGCGAACAGCTGCGGCGCCATGTTGGCGACCGCACCCATCAGCAGGCCACCGGCACTGCCGCCGAGGGCCACGAGATTCTCCGGCCGGGTGACGCCGGTGGCGATGAGATGCTCTGCGGCACTGATGAAGTCGGTGAAGGAGTTCTTCTTCTCCAGCAGCTTGCCGTGCTCGTACCAACCGCGTCCCAACTCGCCGCCGCCACGCACATGCGCGATGACGAACACCACGCCGCGGTCCAGCAGCGACAGTCGCGCGATCGAGAAGCGCGGGTCCTCGCAGGACTCGTAGGCGCCGTAGCCGTACAGCAGCGCCGGCGCCGGCGCCGGCGTCGGCGCGCCCGCCCGCTGGATGATCGACAGCGGCACCTTCGTGCCGTCGGCCGCCACGGCCCAGTCCCGGCGCTCGAGATAGTCCTGCGGCCGGTAGTCACCGAGAACCGGCTGCTCGCGCAACAGGATTCGTTCCCCGGTGGCCAGGTCCAGGTCATAGATCCGCACCGGGATGACGAACGACGTCGCCCCCACCCGCAGCCGCGGCGACGACCAGTTCGGGTTGCCCGACAGGCCGACCGACATCAGTTCCGACTCGAAGGCGATCTCCTGGGTGTCGCCGTAGTTGCCGTCGGAATCGAAGGGCCACAGCTGAATCCGCGGCAAGGCTTCGCGGCGATAACTGACCACCAACTGGTCGGCGAACGCATCTACGCCGTCGAGGCGCACGTCGTCGCGGTGCTCGATGAGCGTGCGGGCGCCCTCGAGGCCGGCCAGCGGGGCAGCGGACACCGGCACATCCACGAGGGTGAAGTTCTCGGCGCCGTCGTTGTGCAGGATCAGGAACCGATCCTCGCCGCCGACCACCGCGTGCTCGACCGAGTACTCCACGGAATCCTTGCGCGGCAACACGACCGTGAACTCGGCCTTGGAATCGCGCGCGTCGGCGTAGCGCACCTCGGAGGTGACCGCGCTGCCGGCCGCGATGAAGATGTACTTGTCACTGCGGGTGCGGCCCACGCCCACCCAGAACCGCTCGTCGGATTCGTGGTGCACCTTTTCACCGGGCAGTCCGGAGCCCAGGCGATGCCGCCAGACGGTGTCGGGCCGCCAGGCCTCGTCGACCGTGACGTAGTAGAGCGTCCGGTTGTCGGCCGCCCAGGTGCCGCCCGCGCCGATGCCGGTGATCCGGTCGTCGTACAGCTCGCCCGTGCGTAAGTCCTTGAACTTCAACGTGTATCGCTCGTCGCCGACGGTGTCGACGGAGTACGCCAGGATGTTGGCGTCGACACTGACGGTGGCCGCGCCGAGAGAGAAGAAGTCATGCCCCTCGGCCTCGACGTTCTCGTCCAGCAACACCTGCTCGCCAGGGACCTCGGTGTGCTCGTCGAGCTGCGGCGGGGTCCAGTCGTCGGGATCGCTGATGGGGCACCGGCAGTGCACGCTGTACTGCTTGCCCTCGAAGCTGCGGGCGTAGTACCACCAGTCGCCGCGACGGGTCGGCACCGACAGGTCGGTCTCTTTGGTACGGGCCTTGATCTCGTCGAAGATCTTCTGCCGCAACGGTTCCAGTGGTGCGGTGATCTCCTCGGTGTAGGCGTTCTCCGCGTTCAGGAGTGCGAGCACCTCGGGATCGTTCTTGTCGCGCATCCACTCGTACGGGTCGATGAACACGTCGCCGTGGTGTTCGCGGCGATGCTCGACCTTCTTGGCGATCGGCGGGGTGCTCACGCGCCGACCCAATCGGCAAAGCGGCGGCCCGAAATCCGTTCGTACGCTTCGATGTATCGCGCCCGGGTGGCCTCGACGATGTCGTCGGGCAACGGCGGGGGCGGGGTGTCACCGGCGCGGTCCCAGCCGGAGTCCGGGCCGGTCAGCCAGTTCCGGACGAACTGCTTGTCGAAGCTGGGCTGCACCACACCTTCGGTGTAGCCCTCGACCGGCCAGTACCGCGACGAGTCCGGCGTCAGCACCTCATCGGCCAGCACCAGCCCGCCGTCGGCATCGACTCCGAACTCGAACTTGGTGTCCGCCAAGATGATTCCCTTGGTCAGCGCGTGCGCGGCGGCGGCGCTGTAAACCTTCAGGGTCTCGTCACGCAGCTGCTCGGCCCGCTCGGCGCCGACGAGCTTCACGACGGCATCGAACGCGATGTTCTCGTCGTGTGCCCCGATCTCGGCCTTGGTCGCCGGCGTGAACAGCGGCTCACCGAACCGACTGGCCTCTGTCAGGCCCTCGGGTAGCGCGATGCCGCACACCTGGCCCGTCTTGCGGTAGTCGATGAGCCCCGAACCGGTCAGGTAGCCGCGCGCCACGCACTCGACCGGCATCATTTCCAGGCTGCGCACCACCAGGGCACGGCCCAGCACCTCGGCGGGGATGCGCTCGTCGTCGGCCGGGCCGGCGAGGTGGCTGGCGGTGCCCAGCTGCTCGGCCAGATAGTCGAAGAAGAAGACGCTCATGGCGGTGAGTACGCGGCCCTTGTCCGGGATCTCGCTGTCGAGGACGTAGTCGAAAGCCGAGATCCGGTCCGATGCGACGAACAGCAGGTGGTCGTCGTCGATGCGGTACAGGTCGCGAACCTTGCCGCTGGTCAGATGCCGGTAGTCGGACAAAGCTGGGCGCATCGGACCACCCTATCTGTTGGGATGGTTGGCATGAGTTCGCGCTATGTGCCCTACGCCCGGACGCCGGGCCGGTTGCTCGCCCAGCTGACCAGCGACATCGTCGCGCTGGTGTGGTTCGTCATCTGGATCTCCGTCGGCGTCGCGGTGCACAGCGCGATCGCCACCATCGCCGACGTCGGGCGTCAGGTGCACGACGGCGCCGACGGTGTTGCGGACAGCCTGGCCTCTGCCGGCCACAACGCCGACGGCATTCCCCTGATCGGGAAGGCGTTCGGGGCCCCGCTGCGGTCGGCCGGCAACGCGGCGGTCGACATCGCGGGCGCGGGCGACAGCCTGAACAGCACCGCGAGCTGGCTGGCCTGGGTGCTCGCACTGGCAGTGGCGCTACCGCCGATCCTCGCCGTGGCGATGCCGTGGCTGGCACTGCGGATCCGGTTCTTCCGCCGCAAGTGGACCGCGGTGACGCTGGCCTCGACCGACGCCGGCGAGCAGCTGCTGGCGTTCCGGGCGCTGGCCAACCGGCCGTTGGCAAAGCTGACCGAGGTTTCCGATGACCCCGTCAACGCCTGGCGCACCCACGACACCATCGCGATCCGTAAGCTGGCGGCGCTCGAGTTGCGGTCGGCCGGCCTCCGCCCGGCACGCAACACCTCGTCCTGACGGACGACACCCGACGTTTCGTGGGCGTTTGCTCTTGCATTGCCGCTGAGTCGTTGCTTCACTGGTAAGCCGTCGGCAACATGTTTCAGGGCTTCTCTGGCTGATCGCTCCAGCAGCGCGGGCGCCGCCAGACCGCGAATTCCTGCGCTGCTGATCGCTGCGCCGATGTCGCTCCAGCAACCGGGCAAATCCATCAATTTCGGCGCCGGACCCATCCAACTGAAACCTGGCAACGAATCCCAGTTGTCGTGCTCGTGAACCGTGCGGGCACCACACACGTGTACAGGGCACAGCACCTCCCAACGAGCCGTCGACGTCGCCGGCTGAGCGAGGTGTGCGCGCGATCAGCATTCTCAGGCCGTCGGCCTGGAGAGGAAGCCATGGCAGAAAAACTCAAACCGCATTTTGCGGACGTCCAGGCGCATTACGACCTGTCAGATGATTTCTTCAGACTGTTTCTGGATCCGAGCCAGACCTACAGTTGTGCATATTTCGAGCGCGACGACATGACGCTGGAACAGGCCCAATTGGCGAAGATCGACCTCGCGTTGGGCAAGCTGGGCCTCGAGCCCGGCATGACGCTGCTCGACGTCGGCTGCGGCTGGGGCGCGACGATGCGGCGCGCAATCGAGAAGTACGACGTCGACGTCGTCGGGCTGACACTGTCGAAAAACCAAGCCGCATACGTCAATCACCTGCTCGACGGCGTGGACACCAAGCGTTCGCGCCGCGTGTACCTGGAAGGGTGGGAACAGTTCGACGAACCGGTCGACCGGATCGTGTCCATCGGCGCGTTCGAGCATTTCGGCCACGACCGCTATCCGGCGTTCTTCCAGATGGCCTATGACGCGTTGCCGTCCGACGGCGTCATGCTGCTGCACACCATCTGCGGCATCGACCCGCGCCGGGCCGCGGAAATGGGCATCCCGCTGACGTTCGCGTTGGCCAGGTTTGTGAAGTTCATCGTGACCGAGATCTTCCCCGGTGGCCGTCTGCCGTCCATCGAGATGGTCGAAAACCTCTCCACCGCAGCCGGATTCCGCGTCACCCGCGTGCAATCACTGCAGCCGCACTATGCGAAAACCCTCGACCACTGGGCCGAGGCACTGGAGGCGCACCGCGACGAGGCCATCGCGATCCAGTCCGTAGAGGTCTACGACCGGTACATGAAATATCTGACCGGCTGCGCCGACATGTTCCACCGCCGCCAGGTGGACGTCAATCAGTTCACTCTGCAGAAGTAACCGACCACAACAGCCTGTCACCAGACCGCTATCACAAAGACGTGGCATAGCGCTGCGTTGGAAAGCACGGATCCATGCCTGCTGGTTCCCAAGAAGAAATGCGTCCGCATTTCGAAGAGATCCAAGCCCACTACGACCTGTCCGACGATTTCTTCGCCCTGTTCCAAGACCCGTCGCGCACCTACAGTTGCGCATACTTCGAACCGCCGACCCTGGACCTCGAACAAGCGCAGCTCGCCAAGATCGATCTCAACCTCGACAAACTCAACCTCAAACCGGGAATGACGTTGTTGGACATCGGTTGTGGCTGGGGCGCCACCGCGAAACGCGCTGTCGAGAAGTACGACGTCAATGTCATCGGATTGACCCTGTCGAAGAACCAGAGGGCGTTCACTCAACAACTTCTAGACGATATCGACACCGAGCGAACCCGCCGGGTGCTGCTGCAGGGGTGGGAACAATTCGACGAGCCCGTCGACCGGATCGTGTCCATAGAAGCCTTCGAGCATTTCGGGTTCGAGCGCTATCCGGATTTCTTCAAGAAGTGTTTCGACATCCTTCCGGCCGACGGTCGGATGACGATCCAGAGCAGCGTCGGCTTCCATCCGTACCAGTTGAACGCGGACGGTAAGAAAGTCACCTTCGAAACCGCACGCTTCATCAAATTCATCGTCACCGAAATCTTCCCCGGCGGGCGGATTCCGACGACGGACATGATGATCGAGCACGGCGAACGGGCCGGTTTCGTCGTCCCCGAGGCCATATCCCTTCGGCCGCACTACATCCGGACGCTCAAGACATGGGGCGACGCGCTCGAGGCCAACCACGCGAAAGCTGTTGAGGTCCAATCAGAAGAGGTGTACCAGCGCTTCATGAGATATCTGCGCGGGTGCGAACGATACTTCACCGAAGGCCTGCTCGACGTCACGCTCGCCAGTTATCACAAGCGCAGCGCTTAGCCCGGATTTTGCGTGGTAATTGGTGTGGGTTCGGTGTGATGCCGAGTTGTGTTGTTGGGTAGTGGTTTTCGTGTGGTGGCGTAGAGGTGCTGTCCCGTGTCGCCGGGTGGGGCGGGCTTTCCTGGGGCCTGTGGGTCCTTCATCGTTGATGGGTCCGATGGGGTGGGGTGTTATCCGAAGGCGGTGCGGACGCGGTGCCAGGCGGCGGCGATCGCCGCCGCCCAGCGCCAGGTGGCATCGATGCGTAGCCGCAGTTGGCGGGCGCCGCGGGTGATACGGGCGGCCACGTGCAGGACCCGGTAGCGGAACGTGGTGATCTCGACGCGGGCCAGAGCGCGATCGCTGGCGAACCCGATGAGGCGGGTCCAGGTGACCAGGTCAGCGGCGGCCAGGACGATTTCGAGCCAGGCAGCATTGGCCCAGAAGGAGTGGCAGGGCAGGTTACGCAGCCCGGTGGCTTTGAGTTCGCGGATACGGTCCTCGACGCGGGCGTGCTGGCGGTGCCGTAGTTCCAGACCGGCGACCTGACCGGGTACGACACCCGGTGGTGTGTCGGTGATGAACGCGGTGACCCGCATGCCGTCGGCGTCGGTGAACCGCAACTGCGCGCCGGGGTGGGGGCGTTCTTTACGCAGGATCAGCCGGGTCCCTTCGGGCCAGGAGGCCAGGTTGACCAGGTCGGTGGCTTCAGCGACCCACGCGCCGTCGCGGATCCCGCCGTCGGTGTCGATCGCTGGATACCAGCAATCGCCGAGGTTGAGGGTGTCCACGGCGTCCTGGACGCGGGTATCGACGGGGTACCCGAAGGAGAACCCGGCCCCGGCGGCCCGGCACGCTGCGGCGAATTTGTGGGTGGATCCGGCGGTATCGCAGCGCACCAACACCTTCGGGGCCTCGGGGTTGTCGGGATCGTCGGGGTTGGGCCGCCACGCCGCTGGCAGCGATGCCAAAGCCTGGTGCAGGACGATGATGTGGTCGGAGGCGGTGTTGGAGCCGGCGTTACCGTTGCGCAGCAACCCGGCCAGGGCTTCGCCGCCGGCGATGTCGGGGCGGTCCAGAAACGCCAGCAGCGGGTGCAGCCCGAACGTTTTCTTCCAGGTCGGCGCAGCCCCGGCCTTGTTGTCGGAGTGATCGATCACCAGCGTGGCATCGATGTCGATATGCAGCCAGCCGCCGGTGGTGGGGGCGGCTCCGACAGCCCAGGCCGCTGCCCGCGCCGCGGCTCGGGCTGCGCGCACCCCGGGTAGATGCGCGGCATCGATCCGCTCATCGATCAGCCGCCACATGGTGGTCGTTGAGGCCTTGGCCCCCAGGACGTGCTCCCGGTCACCGCACAGCTGACCGACCGCGTCGATGCAGTCCGCGCCGTCGGCGACCGCGGCCGCCAGATCAGCGAACACCTCCCCAGGCGCATACACCCACGGGCCGCGGTAGGTGTCGGCCAACGCGGCCGTGACCTGCGCCGATAAGCCGGTCCGGTCGGCAAGCTCACGCAGCATGCCCATCCCGGCATGCGACACAACGCCATGGCCGTCGGCGGAAACTTTCACCGGCGATGCCGCCGCGATATTCTTCACCTGCGAAGTGCCTTCCCGTCAGGGTTTTTGAACCGTAGAGAAGTCCAATTATTCCTTGCAGGACAGGCACTTTCGCTTATCTACACACCCCCACAGTCAACATTCCACGAAAAATCCGGGTTAGGTAAACGTGCGACCGGCCCCGGGCGGGCCGGTCGCACGTCAAATACGTTGACGCACGGCGCTTTTGCCCATTCTACGATTCGGGACCCGACCCCGCCGAATGCGGCGAGGTTTCAGGGTCGGACCATTGCTCCCAGAACAGCAGCCTCGCCCGCACCGACGGATTGCTGACGGCATCGAGCGTTCGCACCCCGGCAGCCGCGATCGCAGGCACACCGACCAGCCGGTGGAACCATCGACCGCGGCGATATTCCTTGCCCCATGCCGCTTCCACTCGCTGGGTGTAGTTGGTGAAATCGTCTGGCCCACCGTTGGTCAGCGCCGCGATTGCGCATTCACCGGCCGCCAGTCCGGATTGCAACCCCTTGGAGATCCCTGCGCCTGAAGCCGGCCGCGCCGCGCCGAGCGCGTCGCCGGCGAACAGGACACCGGGTCGCCACGGCGGCCACGCCGTGAATCCCATCGGTAGCCGCCACGCCCGTACGGCCTTCGCTTTCATCAACTCGCCGATCGACGGTAGCTGCCACTCTTGGGGTAGTCCCGCCAGGAACTCACCAAGCAACTGCGTCGCGTTGATCTGCTGCCACTTCTTGTAGCTGTTCACATACCCGAGACCGATGTTCACCCGGCCCCCGCCGAGTGGGAAAACCCAGCCATAACCCGGCAGTTGATCGCCGCGGAATCTCAGTTGTAAGTGCACATCGAGCGAGTCGACATCCGGTCGATTGGCGGACATCTCGGCCCGGATCGCGATCGCGGCGTAACCGTTGTGCTGCGAGACGAGATTCAGGGCCCGCTTGATCGGCGAATGGGCGCCGTCTGCGGCAATCACCGCATCAGCTGCGACCCGTTCGCCGCTTTTGAGCACCACTCCTGCCACGCGCCCACCGTCATCGAGAATCGGTCCGGCGACCTCGGTGCCGCGGCGCACCTCGGCGCCGCAGAACTCGGCCCGGTCGAGCAGCATCAAGTCGAGATCCAGTCGGCGCGCCACGTGACCGTGATCAGGCATCCCCGGGCGGTCCGGGAATGCCAGGTCCCAGCGGCTCGGACTGTAGACGGTGGCCCGATTCACGCGGTGGAACTTCGCGACCTGCTCAGCGAGTCCCATCTTCTGGATGTAGCTGACCGCCCGCGGTGTCAGGCCATCACCACACGGCTTGTCTCGGGGGAACTCAGCCTTGTCCAGCAACAGCACGCGAGCCCCTGCCTGCGCCGCCTGCCATACGGCCGCCGACCCTGCCGGGCCGCCGCCCACTATCGCCACGTCAAATCGCTGCGTCATCTGGTTTCACTCTCGTCCGACGCCCGAGCCACCACGCTGCGGGTCGCAGGAGGGGTTCGGAGCCAGGGGCGGCCCGGATGGGTGCGGCAGCGAATTCGGTGTCTTCGGGTACACGAGTCTGGCCGTTCCCTCCCTTCAGTCGAATCACGTTGGCGGACAATCCTGATTCCATCCGCCCGCGGACCCATCCAAAAGCACCGGGGCTCCGAATCAGTAAACAAAGAACAAACCACCGCGGCAGTCGTCCGCACTGAGGAGACCCGGATGCAACACCCTCGCTATCCACACATCGCGGCCGCCGGCCTGTCGATTGTCGCCGTCATCGGCCTATCAGCGTGTTCGGACGCCGGCACCAAGTCGGCATCCTCAGCTGCGCCGAGTACGAACATGGCTTCTATGCCAAGTGCTGCCTCGGCAGTGACATCGGCCCCACCCGACACGGCACTCGTGGGCACTGGTTGCCAGGCTTACGCACAGCAGGTCCCCACTGGGCCGGGTTCGGTCGCCGGGATGGGGTTGCACCCGGTCGCGACGGCAGCCTCCGACAATCCGATGCTGACCACGCTGACGGCGGCACTGTCGGGCAAGCTGAACCCGAACGTCAACCTGGTCGCGACTCTGAACAATGGCGAATACACCGTTTTCGCGCCCACCGACGATGCCTTCAAGAAGCTGCCGGCAGCGACTCTGGACACACTCAAGACGGACTCCGCCACCCTGACCAGGATCCTCACGTATCACGTTGTGCAAGGCCAACTCTCGCCTGCGGCGGTGGCCGGAACCCACACCACCCTCGAGAGCTCGCCGGTGAGCGTCACCGGCGACGGCGCAGGTCTGAAAGTCAATGACGCCGCGCTGGTGTGCGGCGGAGTCAAGACCGCGAATGCCACGGTGTACATGATCGATTCGGTCCTGATGCCGCCGACCTGACGGAATCACACCGCGATTCGGTACTGATCAGCCGAAGCCGCAGCCATTAAATCGATATCCGTTGCACTTCAAGGCTTTTCATAATCGACTGAATCCAGTCCCACCGCCAGGAAGGAACCTCATGGCGCCGAAACTTCAACCCCATTTCGCGGACGTCCAAGCCCACTACGACCTATCCGACGACTTCTTCAGACTGTTCCTGGACCCCAGCCAGACCTACAGCTGCGCATACTTCGAGCGCGACGACATGACGCTCGAACAAGCCCAAACAGCCAAGATCGACCTCGCCCTCGGAAAACTCGGCCTCACACCGGGAATGACGCTGCTCGACGTCGGCTGCGGCTGGGGTGCCACCATGTGCCGCGCCATCGAGAAGTACGACGTGAACGTCGTCGGCCTCACCTTGTCCAGAAACCAGGCCACCCACGTCGAGCGGCTCTTCGACGACATGGACACCACCCGCTCCCGTCGCGTCCTCCTCGGAGGCTGGGAGCAATACGACGGAACAGTCGACCGGATCGTGTCGATCGGCGCCTTCGAACATTTCGGTCACGAACGCTATCCGGCGTTCTTCCAGATGGCATACGACGCCCTCCCGCCCGACGGCGTCATGCTGCTGCACACCATCTGCACCACCGATCCGCGTTACACGAACCTGCCCGTGACGATTGACCTCCTGCGGTTCGTCAAGTTCATCATGACCGAGATTTTCCCGGGCGGCCGACTGCCGTCCGCCCCGATGGTCCGTCAGCACGCCGCGGCGGCCGGATTCAAGGTGACTCGTGTCCAGTCATTGCAGCCGCACTACGCGAAAACCCTCGACCTCTGGGCCGAAGCCCTGGAATCACACCGCGACGAAGCCATCGCAGTGCAATCGGTCGAGGTCTACGACCGGTATATGAAATACCTGACCGGGTGTGCGAAGTTGTTCCGGCTGCGCCAGGTCGACGTCAATCAATTCACCCTCGAAAAGTCGTGATTTGTGCACGATTTTCCGCGCCACCCGCGGATTTTCGTGCACACATCACGACAGGGAAACCCAGAGGTGCCGGAGCCCTGTGTGCCGGTTGCTGCGGGTCCATTCGGGCGGCTCGACCACCTGGATGTCCGGGAACCGGGTGAGCAGCTCCTCGAACAGCACCCGCAGCTCCAGACGAGCCAGGTTGGCGCCCAGGCAGTAGTGCAGCCCCTGCCCGAATCCCAAGTGCGGGTTGGGTTTGCGCGCCACATCGAACGTCATGGGGTCGGCGAACACCAGCTCGTCGCGGTTGGCCGAACCTTCCCAGACGACCACCTTCTGCCCCGCCTCGATATCGCAACCGCCCAGCGACACCGCCCGCGTGGCGGTGCGCCGCTTCGACGGCGACGGCGAGGTCCAGCGCACCATCTCCTCGATCGCGGACGGCAGCAGCGACAGGTCGGCGCGCAGCCGCGCCAGCTGAGAGGGGTTCTCGCACAACGCCAGCAGCCCGCCGGCCACCGAGTTTCGGGTGGTCTCGGCGCCCGCGCTGAACAGCAGGTTGAAGAACAGGTACACCTCGAGGTCTGACACGCCTTCGGCGTTGGCCACCACCGACAGCATGTCGTCGGTGGGCTCGGCCCGCTTGGATGCGATCAGCTCCATGCCGAAGTTGTACATCCGGGAGCCGGCTTCCTCCACGGACAACCGGGTGATGGCGGCCTTGCGGGAACCGCCGAAATCGAAACTCGGCTCGATGGCCTCGAACAGCCAATGCCGTTGCGACTCCGGGATACCCATCAGGATGCAGATCATCTGCATGGGCAGCTCGGCCGCGATGTCGACCAGGAAGTCGAACGGAACCCCCGGCGACACCGCATCCAGCAGCGCCCGGCTGCGGGCACGCAGGTCATCCTCGACCCGCGCGATCATCCGCGGCGTCAGCCCCGACGACACCAGCCGCCGGATCTCCGCGTGCCGCGGATCGTCCATCATGTTCAGCACCTGGCCGGCGATCGACAGGTCCTGGATCAGGGTCCCGCCAAACTGCCGCGTACCGCCCGTCACCGACGAGTAGGTCACCGGATCACGCAGCACCGCAAGGGTTTCCGCGTGAGTGGCCACCGACCAGAAGCCCTCGCCGTCGGGGGTGTTCTCGGTCGGCTCGTGCCAGTACACCGGAGCTTCCGCGCGGTGCCGCGCGAACAGCTCGTGTGGGAAGCCCGACGCGAAGTTGTCGAGGTCGGTCAGGTCAACCCCGGCCAAGCTTCCCGCCAAGGTCACAGGATGGCGCCCGAGGTGTACTTGGCCGCCTCCGGGTACTGCGCCACCAGGCGGTCCACCGCGGCGACGACGGCGTCGACCTGGTCGCCGGCCGCACCGCTGAACGCCTGCTTGTCGGCCAGTGCCGCGTCGAGCTCGACGCGGTCCAGCGGCAGCCGCGGATCGGCGGCCAGCCGGTCCAGAAGGTCGGGCTCCAAACCCTTTTCGCGCATCGCGAGCGCGACCGCGACGGCATGCTCCTTGATGACCTCGTGCGCGGTCTCGCGGCCGACGCCGGCGCGCACCGCGGCTATCAGAATGCGGGTCGTCGCCAGGAAGGGCAGGTAGCGGTCCAGCTCGCGCTGGATCACGGCCGGGTAGGCGCCGAACTCGTCGAGCACCGTCAGGAACGTCTCGGTCTGCCCGTCGATCGCGAAGAATGCGTCGGGCAGCGCGACGCGGCGCACCACCGAGCAGAAGACGTCACCCTCATTCCATTGCGCGCCAGCCAGTTCCGCGGCCATCGAGCCGTAGCCGCGCAGCACGACCTGCAGGCCGTTGACGCGCTCGCACGAGCGGGTGTTCATCTTGTGCGGCATGGCCGACGAGCCGACCTGCCCGGGCGCGAAGCCCTCGGTGGCCAGTTCGTGGCCGGCCATCAGCCGGATGGTGTGCGCGAACGATGACGGACCGGCGCCCAGCTGCACCAGCGCGGACAGCACGTCGTGGTCCAGCGACCGCGGGTACACCTGGCCGACGGACGTGAAAACCTCGGTGAATCCCAGGAATTCGGCCACCCGGCGCTCCAGGTCCGCCAGCCGCGAGGCGTCACCGTCGAACAGGTCCAACATGTCCTGCGACGTGCCCATCGGGCCCTTGATGCCGCGCAGCGGGTACCGGTCGATCAGTTCCCGCAGCCGGGTCAGCGCGATCAGCGTCTCCTCGGCGGCCGAGGCGAACCGCTTGCCCAGGGTGGTGGCCTGCGCCGCCACGTTGTGCGAGCGGCCGGCCATCACCAGGTCGCGGTACAGCGCGGCGCGTTCGGCCAGCCGGGCCACCACCGCGACGCCGTGCGAGAACACCAGCTCCAGCGACTGCCGGATCTGCAGCTGCTCGACGTTCTCGGTGAGGTCGCGGCTCGTCATGCCCTTGTGGACGTGCTCGTGGCCGGCCAGCGCGTTGAACTCTTCGATGCGCGCCTTGACGTCGTGCCGGGTGACGCGTTCGCGCGCGGCGATGGAATCCAGGTCGACCTGGTCCAGCACCCGCTCGTAGTCCTCAACGACGCCGGACGGCACGGCCACGCCCAGTTCGGACTGCGCGCGCAGCACGGCCAGCCACAGCCGGCGTTCGGCGACGATCTTGTTCTCCGGCGACCAGATGGCCACCATCTCGTCGCTGGCGTAACGATTGGCCAGCACGTTGGGGATGCTCACGGGACTACAGCCTACTAAGCCCGCTTATAGGGCGACCCGGCGTTCTTGGTCGAAGGGCGCCAAGACGTCGATGACGTCCACGAGGGTCGCCCGGGCCGTCGCGCGCGGGCCGTCGCCGTCACTCACCATCGACGCCACCACCGCGCCGTCGACGGCACAGACCAGGGCCGTGAGCAGTTCGGCCCGCACCGAGCGCCCGGACCGTTCCACCACCTCGATGACGGCATCGGACCGCTGCTTGAGGATGCGTCGCTGCACGTCACGCAGCCCGGGCTGGCGGGCGCAGGCGATGTACCGCTCGTAGCGGGAAATCAACTGGTCGGACGCCCGGTTACCGTCACCGACCAGCAGGTCGACCAGTAGATCCGCCGTCGCGTCCGCGCCGCGGCGGCGTCGCGACAACGCCGAGACGCGCATGCGCAGCTGCTGAGATTCCGATTCTCCGACGTGCTCGACCGCCTTTTCGATCAGGTCGTCGAGGGACGAGAAGTAGTACGTCGTGGAGGCCAGCGGCAGCCCGGCCCGCTGCGCCACGGCGCGGTGCCGGACGGCGTCGAAGCCGCCCTCACACAGCAGCTCGGCGGCAGCGCTGACCAGCGCATACCGTCGCCGTTCCCCCTTTGGGGTGACTGCTGTCATCACCCTGTAAATGCTGCCAGGAATGGTCACGCGGCGATCACGATTTCACGTAATCCATTAGGCATTACTCAGGAATGACGGGCTGCGGCCGATGGCATGATGGCGGCCATGGCAGAGCTGAGCCGACGCGCCGTCCTCCGTCTCGGAGCCGGCGCCGCCGCAGGGGCCGCCGGCGCATTCGCGTTGGGGTCGACGTCGGGCCGCCCGACGGTCACCGCGACCCCGGTGACCATGACGAGCGTCGGGGTGCCGCTGGCGCCACCCCCGGCCGTCGCGGATCCGGCACCGACCTACGTGACGGGTTCCTTCGTCTCGCAGGCCCGCGGCGGCATCTCCACCAACTGGGCCATCGCCCGCCCGCCGGGCCAGACGGCCCCGCTGAGGCCCGTGATCGCGCTGCACGGCAAAGGCAGCGACGCCGCGACGGTGATGGCCGGCGGCGTCGAACAGGGGCTGGCGCAGGCCGTCGCCGCGGGACTGCCGCCGTTCGCGGTCGTGGCCGTCGACGGCGGTGGCGGCTACTGGCACAAGCGGGCTTCGGGCGAGGATTCGGGCGCCATGGTGCTCGACGAGCTGATCCCGATGCTGGCCGGCCAGGGCCTCGACACCTCGCGGGTGGGCTTCCTCGGCTGGTCGATGGGCGGCTACGGCGCGCTGCTACTGGGCGCTCGGTTGGGCGCGGCCCGGACCGCGGCGATCTGCGCCGTCAGCCCCGCGTTGTGGACGTCATCGGGCGCGACGGCCCCGGGCGCGTTCGACGGCGCGGCCGACTACGCCGCCAACTCGGTGTGGGGCCTGCCCGGGCTGGCAGGCATCCCGATCCGCATCGACTGCGGCGACAGCGACCCGTTCTACTCGGCCACCAAGCAGTTCATCGCCCAGCTGCCGGGCGGCGCAGCGGGCGGCTTCTCCCCCGGCGGACACGACGCGTCGTTCTGGAGCGCGCAGCTGCCGGCCGAGATTTCCTGGCTCGCCCCGCTCCTCGTCCAGTGATTTGTGCACGATTTTCCGCGCGCACCGCGGAAAATCGTGCACGAATCCCTAGAGGGAGATGCGGCCTTCGGCGGCGGCGAGGCCGATGTCGGTGCGGAAGTGGCTGCCCGGCAAGCGGATCGACTCGATGATCCGGTAGGCCTCGGCGCGCGCGGCCGCCAGGTCCGCACCGGTACCGACCACCGACAGCACCCGGCCGCCGGAGGAGACGACGCTGCCGTCGTCGCGGCGCGTGGTGCCCGCGTGCAGCACGCCCGCGGTCTCCGATCCGGTGATGACGTCGCCGACGCGGGGGCGTCCCGGGTAGTTCTCGGCGGCGACGACGACCGTCACGGCCGATCCGTCCTGCCACTGCAGCGGACCGACGGCGTCCAGGGTTCCGGTGGCGGCAGCGTTCAGCAGCGTGCCGAGCGGCGTCTGCAGCAGCGCCAGAACCGCCTGGGTCTCGGGATCGCCGAAGCGGCAGTTGAATTCGACGACGGCCGGACCGTTCGACGTGATGGCCAGGCCCGCGTACAGCAGCCCGGAGAAGGAGCTGTCACGCCGGACCAGTTCCGCGGCAACGGGTTTGACGACCTCGTCGACGATCTGGTCGACGACCGCGGCGGGCAGCCACGGCAACGGCGTGTAGGCGCCCATGCCGCCGGTGTTGGGTCCGCTGTCGTTGTCGCCGACGCGCTTGAAATCCTGCGCGGGCAGCAGCGGCACCACGGTCTCGCCGTCGACGACGCAGAACAGCGACACCTCGGGCCCGTCGAGGAACGACTCGAGCAGCACCGGGTGGCCGGATTCGAGCAGTTCGGCGGCGTGGGCGCGGGCGGCCTCCCGGTCGGCGGAGACGACGACGCCCTTGCCTGCGGCCAGACCGTCGTCCTTGACGACCCAGGCCTGCTGGCCGGCGGGCGGGCCGAAGCGGTCCAGGGCGGCATCGAGGTGGGCGGGGTTGTCGACGATCTCGCTCGTCGCGGTGCGAACGCCGGCGGCGGACATGACGTCCTTGGCGAACGCCTTGGAGCCTTCGATGCGGGCGGCGTCCTTGGACGGCCCGAAGGTTGCGATGCCGGCTGCCCGCAGCGCGTCGGCGACACCGAGCACCAGCGGAACCTCGGGTCCGATCACGACCAGGTCGGCCGTCAGCTTCTTGGCCAGCGCGACGACCTCGTCGGCGGCGGTGATGTCGACGTCGTGCTGCTCGGCGACGGCGGAGGTACCGGCATTGCCGGGAGCGACGGCCAGGTAGTCCACCTGGGGGTCGCGGCTCAGGGCGAGCAGCAGGGCATGTTCACGGGCACCGGAGCCGATCACGAGGACGCGCACAGCCACACCCTAGTAGCTGGTCGGCTCGTCCTAAACTGGGCAGGCCCGACGCACGCGAGGAGGTCCGCACCGGTGGAGCCGCTGGATGCCTTCCTGCTGATGTGGGAGCGGGCCCGCGCGACCTTCGGCGAGGGCGTTCCGCACGACCGCTCCGAGTTCGACAAGAGCGAGCAGTTGCGTGAGCTGCAGGATCAGGTGAAGGCCGCGGGTCCCGGTTCGCACTGGACCGGCGGCGCGGCCGACCGCTATGCCGACGCCAACGCCAAGCACGCCCAGACCCTCGGCCGGCTGGCCGACCTCGACAAGCGTGTGGGCGACGAACTCGAGCGGTCCGCGGACGTGGTCAACGGCGGACGGCGCGAACTCGACGCGCTCAAGCGGTGGGTGACCGACCTCGCCGACGAATCGAAGAAGACGCCGACCGCTGCCGCCGACCACGCGCTGTGGTCGGCGATCGGCAAGGCCAGCGGCGACGTCGCCGACATCATCCAGCGCTCCCACACCGACCTGTCGGGAGTCGCCGGCCGAATCCAGAGCCTCGACAGCGAGTTCGACGACTTCTGAGCGACCCCTACACCACCGTCAGCGGCAGGGACTTGCGTTCCTCGAAAACCCATGCCGCACCGCTGCTGACCTTGCACACCGAGACCTCGCCGAGTTCCTTTGCCGGCGTGTCGGTTTCGATGAACCTGACGGTCCAGTCGGTGGCATCGCCGGACACCTCGGCCCGCAGCAAGGGATTGACGGCTGTTGCGATCGCCTGCAGCGGCAGAGCGGACTCCGGGGAGACCAGCGTGATCCAGGCGCCGTCCTCGTGTGCGGGCGACGGGTGCACATGCACCTCGTCGGCCGAAACGTCAACGGAGACATATGCGGCCGGGTTGAGCAGCGGATGCAGCTCCAATACCCGCAGGGCGCCGGCGGCATCGGCCGGCAACCCGAGCACCTGACGGATGCGCTCGGCCGCCACGCCGGAGATGCCGATCAGGGACTTGGTCCGGATGGACCGTTCCTTGTCGACGTCGCCATCGCAGCGGGCCCGCACGGCCAGCGCGAAAGACAGCACCAGCAGGTGCATCTGCAGGCACACCTCGTCGGCGATGCGCACCAGCGCCGAGTGCGAGAACGCCGAGAAGTCGACGTCACTCACCAGCGGCCCGGAGTAGTCGGCCTGGCCGTCGTCCGCGGAGTCGATGTCGTCGAGTTCGCAT
Source organism: Mycobacterium sp. SMC-16 (assembly GCF_046250085.1). Classification (NCBI taxonomy): domain Bacteria; kingdom Bacillati; phylum Actinomycetota; class Actinomycetes; order Mycobacteriales; family Mycobacteriaceae; genus Mycobacterium; species Mycobacterium sp. SMC-16. Next base: position 524,358 of record NZ_CP176427.1, on the reverse strand, counting down.
CGGTAGGCGTTGGTGGCGCCGATGATGTCGAGCTGCGGGATGAAATCGACCTCGGGGTAGGACTCGTCGATGATGACGGTCCACGCGCACGCCGGGGTCCGGTCCGCGGGGACCCGCGGCGGCCGGTGGATGGGCCGAACCTGGCAGCGCCGGTTGGTCGCGAGCGCCGTCGCGTCGAACGTCGGGTCCTCGATGTCATGGCACATGCCGCGCACGTAGTCGGGACCCATCGGCTCGACGTCCATGAGAGCGCCGCAGTGGTCCAGGTGGAACTCACCGTGCCACCGGTCGTGCACGGTGTACCGGAAGTCCATGAACTGCGGCGGCGCGCCGATGTCGAGCTGCAGGCCCTTGAAGATCGTGATGACATCCACGCCTTCGTATTTCAGCGCCTTCTGCATCCGTTTGGTGTAGAGCGGACTGGACCCGGCCCACTCCTCGATGGCGACCTGCAGCATCTCTTCCCGGCCGAATTCGACGATGCACCAGGCCATTCCGGCGCGATCGATGAGCTGGCCGATCAGCAGCAGCTCGGGCATCAGTGCCGCGAGCTCAGCACGCGACAGCGACGCGTACCTACTTGTCATCGAGCTCGCTCCCGGTGTTCATCTTGACGGCGGCATTGACGTTGGCCTTGCGGTCCTCGTCCTGGCCCTTCTCCGCGGCCTTGCGCCGCCTGGCGACCACCTTGGACACGGCGCCGTTGAACGCCGAACCGAGCGGGAAGCCGAGGTACTGCGTCAGGAAGATGCCGATGTCCTTGAGTTCGGCCTCGGTGAACTCCTCGTTGAGCAGGGCCGCGTTGATCTGAATCTCGGCGAGGTCCTGCGAGCCGACGGCGGTGACGCACGTGAACGTCATCAGGCGCTTCTCCCGCATGGACAGTCCGGGCTTGCTCCAGATGGTGCCGAACAGGTGATCCACGGTGAGGTCGAAGTACGGGTCGCCCTCGATGTTGGGCATCTCCCAGCCGTAGACCTCGTTCATCTTCGCCAGGCCCCTGGCGCGCAGCTCGTCCATCAATTCTCCTTGGAATGCGGTACGCCGAGGCCCTCGGCGAGGTTGGCCAGTGCCAGCTCGGCAAGCGGAAGGTCGACTCCCACAGCCGAACCCAGCCCCAGCGCCAGTGACAGGTCCTTCTCCGCCAGCCCGCGGGTGTGGACGAACATGTTGTAGAGGAAGTGGTCGGGCGCCAGGGGTTTGGTGTCGTCGCGCGCCATGATGGCGCCGGGGCCACCCGACTGCGCGTCACTGTGCCGCACCACACGTCCTAGCTTCTGCAGGTCGATGCCCGATGCCTCGGCGAGCTTCTGCGCCTCACACGCGGCGGCAAAACCGATGAACGTCAGCATGTTCCGCGCCAGCTTCATCTTGGTCCCGGCGCCGGGCTCGCCGGCCCGCACGACCAATGACGCCCACTGCTTGAAGACGGGCTTGACCTTGTCATAGGCCTCGTCGTCGGCGCCGACCATGACCGCCAGCTCACCCTTGCTCGCCGCATGGGCACCGCCGCTGACGGGGGCATCGACGATGTGAATCCCCTTGGGCCGCAGCTGCTCGGCCAGTTCGACGGCTGTCGTCGGCTCGATGGTGGAGTGGATCGCGATCACCGTGCCGGGCGCGGCGTGCTCGGCGAGCTGCGTCACGACGTCACGGACCTGCTCGTCGTTGAGCACCGTGACGCTGATGACGTCGGCCTTGGCCACCTCGGCGACGCTGCCGGCCAGGGTGGCGCCGAGCTCGGCGAACGGCGCCATGGACTCGGCACGAACGTCGAAAACGATGAGCCCGCCGGGCCATTCGGCCAGGCGCTTGGCCATCGGGGCGCCCTGGTTGCCCAACCCGATATACCCCAGTTTCACCTCAGAACTCATGACCGGATGATCTGTCCGCCGTCGACGTTGAAGATCTGACCGGTGATCCAGCTGGCCTCGTCGGACAGCAGGAACAGGCACATGCCGGCGAGGTCTTCAGGCGTGCCCATGCGCGCCAGCGGCAGGGTCTGCACGATCTGTTTGACGATGGCCTGCGGCGTGGTGCTGCGGTTGGCCTCGGTGTCGATCGGGCCTGGCGCGATGGCGTTGATCCGGATGTTGCGCCACCCCAGCTCGCGCGACAGCTGCTGCGTCAGGCCGTTGACCCCGACCTTGGCCAGACCGTAGAAGTTGGCGTAAACCCATGCCGCGGTGGAGGACTGGTTGACGATCGAGCCGCCGCCCCGCTTCTCCATGTGCGGGAACACCGCGCGGGTACACACCAGCGCGCCGTCGAGGTTGACGCTCATGAACTTGCGGTAGTAGTCCCAGTCCACGGTCAGCAGACCGTCGAGCTTCATGCCACCGAAGATCGCGGCGTTGTTCACCAGGTAGTCGATGCCGCCGAACTCGGCGACCGCCTGCGCGGCCATGTCATTGGCCGACTCGATGTCGGAGACGTCGACCCGCACGGCCAGCGCCTTGCCACCGTCGGCCTTGATGCCGGCGGCCACCTTCTCGGCGCCTTCGACGTTGATGTCGGCGATGACGACCGCGGCGCCTTCCCGGGCCAGCGCCTCGGCGTAGACCTGGCCGATGCCGCCGCCCGCCCCGGTCACGATGGCGACCTTGTTCTCAAACCTGCTCATGATTTCCTCTCGAATAACGCTTGTCGGTCAACAGTTCTCGGTGACCAGGCCTACGTCGCCAGCGTGGCGATGCACTTGGTCTCCAGGTATTCCTCGAACCCGGCGATGCCCATCTCCCGGCCGTTGCCGGACTGCTTGTAGCCGCCGAACGGTGCGTCGGCGGAGTACCAGACACCGCCGTTGACGTTGACGGTGCCGACGCGCAGCCGCGCCGCCACGCCGGCCGCCCGCTGCGGGTCGGCCGAGAACACCGTGCCGGACAGGCCGTACGGCGAGTCGTTGGCGATGCGGACGGCGTCGTCGTCCCCGTCATGGGCGATCACGGTGAGTACCGGCCCGAAGATCTCCTCGCGGGCGACGCGGGCCGAGTTGTCCAGTCCGGCAATGACGGTCGGCTCGATGAAGAAACCGGTGTCGCGGTCGGCCGGCCGGCCGCCACCGCACGCGAACGTGCCACCTTCCTCGATGGCGAGGTCAAGGTAGCTCTGCACCCGATCACGCTGGCGGGCCGAGATCACCGGGCCGCACACGGTGCGCGGGCTGGACGGATCGCCGGGCTTGATGCCGCCCATGGTGCCCGCCGCGGCCGCGACGGCCTCGTCGTAGCGGGCCCGCGGCACGACCAGCCGGGTGGTGATCGCGCAGCCCTGACCGGCGTGCATCGACGCCGTGAACGCCGCCATGGCGCAGGCGCCCGCCACGTCGGCGTCGTCGAGAACCAGGAACGCCGACTTGCCACCGAGTTCCAGGAACACCTTCTTGATGGTCTCGGCGGCGTCGGTCATCACGGCGCGGCCGGTGACGGTCGAGCCGGTGAACGAAACCATGTCCACGTCAGCATGTTTCGACAGCATGGCCCCGACGCCATGATCCCGGGAGGTGACGATGTTGATGGCGCCCGCCGGGAAATCGGTGTGCTGGGTGATCAGTTCGCCGAGCACCGCGGCGACCCATGGGGTATCCGGCGCGGGCTTGAGGATCAGGGTGTTGCCCGCCGCGAGTGCCGGGCCGATCTTGGCCAGGTTGATCTGGTGCGGGAAGTTCCACGGCGTGATGGCACCGACGACGCCGACGGCCTCGCGCGCGATGGTGCGGTTGGTCGGAATGCCCTGCGGCGTGGCATGTCCCAGGTCGGTGGTCCACTGGTAGCTCTCCGCGGTGTCGGCGGCGAAGCTCAGGTCTTCGATCGGACCGTCCAAATGCGCTCCGGCGGTGAGCATTCGGGGCGCGCCGACCTCGGAGATCGTCAGTTCACGCAATTCGTCGCTGTGGTCGCGCATGGCCTGCTGCAGCTGCCGCAGGCACCGCACGCGGAGCTCGACGTTGGTGGACCAGTCGGTTTCGTCGAAAGTCCGACGGGCGGCATCGATGGCGTCGACCGTGTCGCCCACCGTGGCGTCGGCCGCCACGCCGATGACTTCCTCGGTCGCGGGATTGACGGTCGGGAACGTGCCTCGCGAACCCGGCACCAATTTTCCGTCGATGAGAAGGCGACTTTCGCGATCACCCAGCAAGGTCATCTGCACTCCTGCCCACTGGACGATGTCCAGTGATGTGAAATTTCGTTGGACAACTGTCCGACAACGTTCAGTCGAACCATAACCTCACGCGCCGTCGAGTAGCAAGAGTCGGGTGGCGTCGGCCGTCGATTTTCTCGCATAAATAGACTTTTAACTGGCATTTCATGAGCACATCTTGCCTCCACGGCGGGCCATCGGCTAGCTTGGACACGTGTCCAGCGATGCAGTGGCCGCGCTCACGAGCGCCAGCCAAGAAGCGGACGACCAGCCGCGCAACCGCCGCCAGGAGGAAACCTTCCAGAAGGTTCTGGCCGCCGGTCGCGAAATGCTGCGAGAGTCCTCCTACGCCGACCTGACGGTGCGGGCCGTCGCCGCGCGCGCCAAGGTCGCGCCGGCAACCGCCTACACCTACTTCTCGTCCAAGAACCACCTCATCGCCGAGGTGTACCTGGACATGGTTCGGCAGGTGCCCTACTTCACCGACGTCAACCAGACGATGGCGAGCCGGGTCGAGCAGGCACTGCGCAGCCTGGCACTGGTCGTCGCAGACGAACCCGGGGTGGCCGCGGCGTGCACGACGGCCCTGCTGTCGGGCGACGACGAGACCGTCCGCAAGGTGCGCGACCGCATCGGTGCCGAAATCCACAAGCGCATCCGCTCGGCCGTCGGCCCCGACGCCGATCCGCGCCTGCTCTCGGCCCTGGAGATGACGTACTTCGGCGCGCTCGTCAACGCCGGTAGCGGCGCCTACACCTATCACCAGATCGCCGACCGGCTGGCCTACGTCGTCGGACTCATCTTGGGAGACAACGCATGACAGCCAATGTTGAACTGCTGATCGATCCGTACAGCTACGACTTCCACGAGGATCCGTACCCGTACTACCGGCGGCTGCGGGACGAGGCGCCGATCTACCGGAACGACAAGCTCAACTTCTGGGCGCTGTCCCGCCACGAGGACGTGCTGCGCGGCTTCCGGAACAGCACCGCCCTGTCCAACAAGCACGGCGTCTCGCTGGATCCGATCTCCCGCAACGCCGAGGCCCACCGCGTGATGTCCTTTCTGGCCCTTGATGATCCGGCGCACCTGCGGCTGCGCACCCTGGTCTCCAAGGGCTTCACACCCCGGCGCATCCGGGAACTGGAGGGACGGGTCACCGAGATCGCCGTCCAGCATCTCGACGAGGCGTTGCAGAACAACAGCTTCGACTACGTCGACGATTTCGCGGGCAAACTGCCCATGGACGTCATCAGTGAGCTGATGGGCGTGCCGCAAGAAGACCGCGTGCGCATCCGCGCGCTCGCCGACGGTGTGATGCACCGCGAGGACGGGACGGCCGATGTCCCGCCGTCGGCCATGGCCGCATCGGGTGAGCTGCTGATGTATTACGCCGACATGGTCAAGCAGCGCCGCAAGAGCCTGTCCGATGATCTCACCTCGGCGCTGGTGGAGGCCGAGATCGACGGCGACAAGCTCACCGATGACGAGATCATGGCATTCCTGTTCCTGATGGTCATCGCCGGTAACGAGACCACCACGAAACTGCTTGCCAATGCGGCGTATTGGGGAGCCAAGAACCCCGACCAACTGGCTCCGGTGTTCGACGACCATGAGCTGATCTCGCCGTGGATCGAGGAGACGCTGCGCTACGACACGTCGAGCCAGCTGCTGGCCCGGGCCGTCGTCGAGGACCTCGAGTTCTACGGCACCACCGTCCCGGCGGGTGACGTGCTGGTGCTGCTGGCCGGATCGGCCAACCGCGACGAGCGGGTGTTCGACCAGCCCGACGAATACCGCATCGGCCGCGACATCGGTTCGAAGCTCGTGAGTTTCGGCAGCGGCGCTCACTTCTGCCTGGGCGCCCACCTGGCCCGGATGGAAGCCCGGGTCGCCCTGACCGAATTGTTCAAACGCATCCGGAGTTACGAGGTGGACGAGGACAACTCCGTCCGCGTCCACTCGAGTTCCGTACGCGGATTTGCCCACCTCCCAATGACAGTGAAGGCACGCTAAATGGCCCGTTTCGAACCACACCCCACCCGCAGGCCCGCCATCGTGGCCGGGGCCTCGTCGGGCATCGGCGCCGCGACGGCGACCGCGCTCGCCGCGCACGGCTTCCCGGTCGCCCTCGGCGCCCGCCGCGTGGAGAAGTGTCAGGAACTCGTCGACCAGATCAAAGCCGAAGGCGGAGAGGCGATCGCGCTGCCGCTGGACGTCACCGACAACGCATCCGTCGAGAACTTCGTCGCCAAGGCGACGGCCGCGCTCGGCGACATCGAGGTTCTGGTCACCGGTGCCGGTGACACCAACTTCGGCCGGTTGCACGAGATGAGCACCGACGAGTTCGCCCAGCAGCTGCAGATTCACCTGGTCGGCGCCAACCGCATGGCCCGCGCTGTGCTCGACGGCATGGTCGAGCGCCGGCGCGGCGACCTGATCTTCGTCGGCTCCGACGTGGCGCTGCGGCAGCGTCCGCACATGGGCGCCTACGGCGCCGCGAAAGCCGGCCTGGTCGCGATGGTGACCAACCTGCAGATGGAGCTGGAAGGCACCGGTGTGCGTGCCTCGGTGGTGCACCCCGGTCCGACCATGACGTCCATGGGCTGGAGCCTGCCGGCCGAGAAAATCGGCCCGGCTCTTGAGGATTGGGCCAAGTGGGGCCAGGCCCGGCACAGCTACTTCCTGCGCGCGGCAGACCTGGCGCGCGCCATCACGTTCGTCGCCGAGACCCCGCGCGGCGGATTCATCGCCAACATGGAGCTTCAGCCCGAGGCGCCGCTCGCCGAAGCCAAGGAACGCCAGTCGCTCGCTCTCGGCGAGGAAGGGATGCCGAACCAATGACCATTACCAAAGAGGTACAGCGGGTTTCGGGTGGCGAGGAGGAGCACGGCCACCTGGAGGAGTTCCGGACCGACCCGATCGGACTGATGCAGCGCGTGCGCGACGAGTGCGGTGACGTCGGCTGGTTCCAGCTCGCCGACAAGCAGGTGGTGCTGCTGACGGGTTCCGAAGCCAACGAGTTCTTCTTCCGCTCCAGCGACAGCGAGCTCAACCAGGCCGAGGCCTACCCGTTCATGACCCCGATCTTCGGCGAGGGCGTGGTGTTCGACGCCGATCCGGAGCGCCGGGCCGAGATGCTGCACAACACCGCGCTGCGCGGTGAGCAGATGAAGGGCCACGCCGCGACCATCGAGCGCGAGGTCCGGCGGATGACCGAAAACTGGGGCGAGTCCGGCGAAATCGACCTGCTGGAGTTCTTCTCCGAGCTCACCATCTACACCTCGACGGCCTGCCTCATCGGCCCGAAGTTCCGCAACCAGCTCGACTCTCGCTTCGCGAACTACTACCACCTGCTCGAGCGCGGCACCGATCCGCTCTGCTACGTCGATCCTTACCTGCCCATCGAGAGCTTCCGCATCCGCGACGAGGCGCGGGCCAATCTGGTGGAGCTGGTGCAGGAGGTCATGAACGGGCGCATTGCCAACCCGCCCACCGACAAGAGCGATCGCGACCTGCTCGACGTCCTGGTCTCGATCAAGGACGAAGAGGGCAACCACCGCTTCAGCGCCAACGAGGTCACCGGCATGTTCATCTCCCTGATGTTCGCCGGGCACCACACCAGCTCGGGCACGTCGTCGTGGACGCTGATCGAACTGCTGCGCCACCCCGACTTCTACGCCAAGGTCCAGCAGGAGCTGGATGACCTCTACAGCGACGGCCAGGAGGTGAGTTTCCATGCGCTGCGCCAGATTCCGAACCTGGACAACGCACTCAAGGAGACGCTTCGCCTGCACCCGCCGCTGATCATCCTGATGCGCGTCGCGCAGGACGAGTTCGAGGTGGCCGAGCACCCCATCCACAAGGGCCAGATGGTGGCCGCGTCACCGGCGATCTCCAACCGGATTCCGGAGGACTTCCCGGACCCCGACGCCTTCAACCCCAACCGGTACGAGAAGCCGCGTCAGGAAGACCTGCTGAACCGGTGGACCTGGATTCCGTTCGGCGCCGGCAAGCACCGCTGCGTGGGCGCGGCTTTCGCGCAGATGCAGATCAAGGCGATCTTCTCGGTTCTGTTGCGCGAGTATGAGTTCGAGATGGCCCAGCCTCCGGAGAGCTACCAGAACGACCACTCCAAGATGGTCGTCCAGTTGGCTCGGCCCGCCACGGTCCGCTATCGGAAGCGGGCCTGAGATGGGCAGCTACCGCGTTGAAGTCGACCGCGACCTGTGCCAGGGCCACGCCATGTGCGCTCTGGAAGCGCCGGACTACTTCAACGTCCCCAAGCGCGGCACCGTCGAGATTCTCGACGAGACCCCGCCCGACGACGCGCGCGACGAGATCGAGCGCGCTGTCGCCGAGTGCCCCACCCAAGCCCTGTTCATTCGCGAAACCAGCTGAAAACAAAGGACAAGACAATGACGTCATTCCCCCGCGCACAACTCGAAGAGTGGGTCGAGCGGTGGCTGCAGGTCAACCGTGACGCCGAGGCGGCCGGCGACTGGAAGCCCATGGCCGACTTCTACACCGAGGACGCCACGTACGGCTGGAACATCGGCCCCAAGGAAGACGTGATGTGCCTCGGCAAGGCCGAAATCCGCGACATCGCTCTGGGTTTGGAGATGGAGGGCCTCGAAGGCTGGAAGTACCCCTACCAACGCGTGGTGATCGACGACAAGCAAGGTGAGGTGGTCGGCTTCTGGAAGCAGGTCGTCACCGATCCGGAGGATGCCTCGGCCCCGGAGCGGGAGATCTACGGCATCGGCGGCAGCTGGTTCCGGCTGGAGAACGTCGACGGGGAACCGAAGATCGCCTGGCAGCGCGATTTCTTCGACTTCGGCCACGTGCAGAAGCTCTACCTGGACCTGATGACGGCCGGCAAGCTGTCGAAAGGCATGCAGCAGCGCATCCAGCGCAGCCTGGCCGGCGAGCAGCTGCCGGGCTACTACCCGCTGGGCGAGGCTCCCGTCCCGATCTGGTGAAACCAGCCGAGCGATTGGTTGGGGGGTGGGGTGTGACGAACGTAACTTTTACCTCTACGCTAACTGAAACAGGTTCTAGTGGAAGGCACGTGCGGTGAAGACAAAAGGTGCTCTCATCTGGGAGTTCAACCAGCCGTGGTCGATCGAGGAGATCGAGATCGGTGACCCTGTCAAGGACGAGGTCAAGATCCAGATGGAAGCCTCGGGCATGTGCCACTCCGACCACCACCTGGTGACCGGCGACATCCCGATGGCCGGATTCCCCGTCCTCGGCGGCCACGAGGGCGCCGGCATCGTGGTCGAGGTCGGCCCGGGCGTGGACCACATCGCCGTCGGCGACCACGTCGTGCTGTCCTTCATCCCGTCGTGTGGTGAATGTCCGTCGTGTCAGGCCGGTATGCGCAACCTGTGCGACCTGGGCATGTACCTGTTGACCGGCACCGCGGTGTCCGACGGCACCAACCGCGTACACGCCGCCGACGGCACGCCGGTGATCCCGATGACCCTGCTGGGCACCTTCAGCCCGTACATGGTGGTGCACAAGAGCTCCGTCGTGAAGATCGACCCCACCATCCCGTTCGAGGTCGCCTGCCTCGTCGGCTGCGGCGTCACCACCGGCTACGGCTCGGCGGTCCGCAGCGGCGACGTGCGCCCCGGTGACGACGTCTGCATCGTCGGCGTCGGCGGCGTCGGCACGGGTGCCCTCCAGGGTGCGCTCAACGCCGGCGCCCGCAACGTGTTCGTCGTGGATCCCGTTGAGTTCAAACGCGACAACGCCCTGAAGTTCGGCGCCACACACGCCTACCCCGACATCTTCAGCGCCATGGCCGGCGTCGCGGAGGTCACCGAGGGCCGCATGGCCACCAAGACCATCGTCACCGTCGGCGAGCTGCACGGCGAGGACATCGACAACTACCTCAACATCACCAGCAAGGGCGGCACCTGCGTGGTGACCGCCGTCGCGAACATGGCCAGCCTGGACGTGAAGCTGAACCTGTCGATGCTGACGCTGATGCAGAAGCGCCTGCAGGGCACCATCTTCGGTGGCGGCAACCCGCACCACGACATCCCGTCACTGCTGGCCATGTACAAGGCCGGCCGCCTCAACCTCGACGACATGGTCACCCGCCAGTACAAGCTGGAGCAGATCAACGACGGCTACCGGGACATGCTGGAGGGCCGCAACATCCGCGGTGTCATCCGGTACACCGACGCCGACCGCTGAGCGAGACGCACCAACCCGAAACGGCATTCCACCTGCTGGAATGCCGTTTCGGCATGAAATGGAAGGAAATCCCGTGTCCGACAATCCCGTTGTCACCGCCTCGCAGTCGTCGTGGCGTTGCGTGCAGAGCCATGACCGTGAGGGCTGGCTGGCCCTGATGGCCGACGACATCGTCGTCGAAGACCCCATCGGCGAGGCCGTCACCAACCCGGACGGCACCGGTGTGAAGGGCAAGGAGGCCCTGGCCGCCTTCTACGACACCAACATCGGGCCCAACCAGCTGACGGTCACGTGCGAGGAGACGTTCCCGTCGAGTTCACCCGACGAGATCGCCTACATCCTGGTGCTGCGCACCGAGTTTCCGAACGGTTTCGTGGCCAGCGTCCGCGGCGTCTTCACCTACAAGGTCAACGCCGAGGGTCTCATCACCAACCTGCGCGGGTACTGGAACCTCGAGGCCATGACGTTCGAGCAGCCCGCCGATCAGGCCAACTGATTGTCGGCGTAGAACCGGGCCGCGCGGCGAATGGCATTCACCGTCGGCTCCGGTTCCCAGCCCAGCTCCCGCCGCGCCTTGCTGTTGTCGGCCGGTGATGTCATGTGCAGCAGCCGCGTGATGGTGACCAGCGGCGGAATCTTGCCCGGGCGCAGCGCGCGCAGCGGCTGCGTGGCGTAGGCACCGGCGTACATCGCGGCCTTGGGTACCCCGAATCGTGGTGGCGGCACGCCGGTTTCGTCGGCCGCCGTCTCCAGGATGGTGCGCAGTGGCAGGTAGCTCTCCGAGATGATGTAGCGCTCCCCGACGCGACCGTGCTCGGCCGCCAGGAGCAGGGCGCGGGCGCCGTCCTCGATACCGACCACTTCCGCGGCCGCGTCCGAGGCATAGAACCGCATCCGGCCGGCGGCGGTGCGCGCCACGATCTCACCGTGCGGCGTGGGCTGCCAGTCCCGTGGACCATAGGTGTTCGACACACACATCGCCACGGCCGGCAGTCCGCGCTGCGTCGCAGCATCCAGCACGAGTTGTTCTGCCGCACGCCGTGATCGGACGTAGTCGCCGCCCTTGTCCGCCCAGTTGAACGGGGTGTCCTCATCGACGACCGACCCGTCACCGCTGACGGCGATGGTGCAGATGGTGCTGACGAACACGAACTTGTCGAGGCCGGCGTCCACCGCGATGTCCAACACCTGCCGCAGTCCGTCGACATTGGTCCGGAACAACGGCGCCGGGTCGGGCAGCATGGCCCGGGCGTCGACGACACAGTAGAAGACGACGTCCCGATCAGCCATCGCGGCCCGCACCGCGTCGTCGTCGAAAATGTCTCCGTAGCAACGCTCGACGTCGAGGTCATCGATGCCCCGGGTCGAGCTGGTCTCCCGCAGCAGCACCCGGACGTCGTCGCCGCGTTCGACGAGCTGGCGCGTCACGTGGGAGCCGAGGAAACCACTGGCTCCCATGACCAGTGACTTGCGCGGCGCCATCAGGCGCGCGGCCCGACCGGCCGGCCGAGCAGGCGGTCCGGCTGCGACCACCACGGCGCGGCGTCGGACTCACCGATACCGGTGATGTCGTTGGCCTCGACGAAGTACTCGTGCACCCGCTCGGGGTCGACGGCCGGTGCGCGCTTGCCCCACTTCACCGACAGGAAACCGCTGTCCCCCATCGATTTCTGGTGCAGCACGTAGGGAGACATCGAGCGCGCACCGCGGCCGACGGTGACCCCGCCGAACGTCCACGCGATGTACGGCAGCACCCGGCGCCAGTACACCTGACTGAACTGACCGCGCTCCCGCAGGATGTTCGTGCCCGGCATCACGCCCGGGTCGAAGTACGCCGCGGACATACCCTCGGGCACCAGGCGTCCCGTCGCGCGCGACAGGTAGAACAAGCCGAGCTTGGTGCGCGCGTATGCCTGCACACCGTCATCGCTGGGCAGACATTGCTCGGCGAGCGGCTTCCATTCCGCAGTCTTCACCCGCGCCAGCCGCTGGAACAGCGTCTGGCGGATCGTCGGGGACCCGACGATCATGACGCGGGCATCGGCGGCCAGTTGCGGGCTGATGCGCGCCAGTAGCGCATGCGGACCGAAAAGGTTGGTGGCGACGGTCAATTCGATGCCGTCGGGGCTGAGTTCCTGGGCGTCGTTGCGCAGCACCGCGGCGTTGAGCACGACCGTGCTGAGCGGCGGGATGACGCCGTCGGCCACCAGACGCGCGATGTCCGCGGCGGCGCGGCGCACGCTGTCCTGCGAACCCTGGTCGCACACCACGATGTGGGTGGTGCCATCGGCGGCGCGGTCACCGAGCAGTGCCGTGAGTTCCTCGCCCCGCTTGGCGTTCCGGACCGGCAGCACGCAGTGCCAGCCCGGCGTTCCCACGATCCGCTGCGCCAGTCCGAGCCCCAGCCCGGAGGTGGCGCCCGTCAACAGCAGACTGCGTGTGGCCATCTGATTCATCACCCGACTTCCGCTCTAACCGACGAATTGCTGGACGGTGCACCCTCATTCAGGCCGATGCGGGCGTGCAGCCGTGCCAGCGGGGCGGGCGCCCACCAGTTGGCCTTGCCCAGCAGCACCATGACGGCCGGGAGCAGGACTGTCCGAATCACGATGGCGTCGACCAGGATCGCGACCGCCAGCCCGAACCCGAAGATGCGCAGGAACGACACCTGCGATGCGACCAAACCGGCGAACGTGATCGCCATGACGAGTGCCGCGGCGGTGACGATCCGGCCGGTGCCGGCCAGACCGAGAGCCACCGACTCTCGGCCGGCCGCATCGGAACGATCTGAGGCGAGCCAGAATTCGCGGATGCGCGCGATGATGAACACCTCGTAGTCCATCGACAACCCGAACGCGACGCAGAACATCAGCACCGGCATGGTGGACACCAGGGTGCCCACCACGGTGGTGCCCAGCCCGCCGAGGTGTCCCTCCTGGAAGATCCACACCAGCGCCCCGAACGTCGCGGTGAGCGACAAAGCGTTGAGCACCAACGCCTTCAGCGGGATGATCACGCTGCCGCTCAGCAGGAACAGCAGGACGAACATCACCACGGCGATCAACCCGAGCATCGTCGGCACCCGACTCGCGATGGCCTCGACGCCGTCGCGGTTCGACTGCGCGGCTCCCGTGAACAGCGGCGTCATCCCGGCCGGCGGCGGCACGGCGTGCAACCGGTCCAGCGCTTCGTCGGACGCCGCGCTGAACGGCAGCGTCGTGGTGGTGACGGTCAGGAAGCTGGCGTCTTTAGCGGTGCCGGCTTCGTGCCCGGCGGGCCCGATCGCACGGCCACCGGCATAGGTGGCACCCGGTCCGGCCGCGGCCACCACGGTCGGCACCTTGGACAGCTCGGCGGCGTAGGCATCGATGGCGGCGTTGTCACGTGACCCGTTGCCGTGCAACAGCACGATGTGCACCGGCAGCCCGGCGTCCTGCGTGAAGTCGCTGCGCATGTGGTCGCCCACCTGCCGGGCCGACGATGTGGTCGGCAGGATGCGGTCGTCGGGGAAGCCGAACTTGATGTTGAGGAACGGCAGTCCGACGATGACGAGCGGAATCAGGGTGACGGCCGCGGCGATCCTGGGGCGACGCATCACGGCGTGCGTCCACGTGTACCAACGTGATTCGGTGAGCGGTCCGCGCCGGCCCGGCTTGCCGATCCGCTTGCCGGCGACCCGGATGGCGGCCGGCGTGATGACGAGGGCCGCGAGCGCGGCCATGGCCACGACCGACACCGCGCCGTACGCGAACGACCGCAGGAAGTACATCGGGAAGACCGCCATGGTCGCCAGGCACAGTGCGACGGTGGCCGCCGAGAACACCACCGTCCGGCCGGCGGTGCGCATGGTGCGCCGCAACGCCTCGTCGGGATGGGAGCCGTCACCGATCTCTTCGCGATATCTGCTCACCAACAGCAGTGAGTAGTCGATCGCCAGGGCCAGGCCGAGCGCCACCGCGAGGTTGAGCGCGAACACCGAGACGTCGACGAACTCGGCCAGAACCCGAAGAATCGCAACGGAACCCGAGATCGCAAAGGCCCCGACTGCCAGCGGCACCAGGGCCGCGACCACGCCGCCGAAGACCCACACCAGGACCAGGAACGTCAGTGGCAGCACGATGGCCTCACTGAGGGTCAGGTCGTGCCGGCTCTGCTCGTTGACCGCGGAGTACACGGCACCGGGACCGCCCGCCGAGATCGTCAGGCCTGGATCGCGTTGCCCGACATAGCGTTCCACCAACGTGGTGGAGGACGCGATGCCGGTGGTCTCGTTGCCGTCCATGAAGGCGATCACCAGGGCCGAGCGCCCGTCCTTGCTCACCAGACCGGCCGCGACCGGATCGGGCGCCTCGAACGGCGACAGCACCCGCGCGACGTGTTCGGTGCCACGCAACTCGGTGACCAACCGGTCGACCTGCGCCCGCACCGGGGCCGACGTCACCGGTTCCTTCGCCTGCACCAACAGGTTCAGGTTCACGAAGCCGCGGTGGAACTCTTCGGTGAGCACCTTGTTCGCCCGGTTCGACTGGGCGTCGGGGTCGGTGAAGCCACCGGCGCCGAGCAGATCCGCCACGGGCGCGGACAGGATGCCGAAGACCGACATCAACAGAACAGTGGCGACAAGAATCCGTTTGGGCGCGGCGATCACCACGCGCGAGATCAGCTCGAGCATCGCCGCGTCACGCCGCCGGCGGGAAGACGTTGAGCACGACGGCGGCCCCCAGGCCACCCGCGCTGACGATCGCGCCTGCGCCGATGCCGCCGCCGCGACGCTGCAGTTCGTTGATCAGGGTGCCGGCCACGCGGGTACCGGAGGCGCCGTACGGGTGGCCGAGCGCCAGGCCGCCGCCGTGCACGTTGAGCCGGTCGCGGCTGATGTTCAGCGAGCGCTCGTAGGCGATGCCGATCGAGGCATAGGAGTCGTGGACGTCGTACAGGTCGACGGCCTCGGTGCTGATGCCGGCACCGTCGAGCGCCCGCCGGGTGGCGGTGATCGCCGCGTCGGTGGCCCGCTCGGGCTCCGAGCCGACGACCGACCAGCCGATGATCTCGGCCAGCGGAGTCAGGCCGTGGAGGCTCGCGAACTCGGGGTCGCAGATCATCATCGCGGCGGCGCCGTCGGTGAGGCCCGTCTGGTTGCCGGGCGTCACCGTGCAGTCCTCGCCGAGGAACGACGTCAGTGCCGACAGGTTGGTCATGTTGAATTCGCGGCACGGCAGCTCGTCGGCGAAAACCTCTGTGCCGTTCACGGTTACGGCAACCTTCTCGGTATCCAGGACACCGCCCTCGATGGCGTCCGAGGCCAGCGTGTGCGCGCGGGCTGACCATTCGTCGACCTCTTGGCGCGTCAGCCCGAACTGCCGCGCGGTGCCTTCGCCGAGGGTCCGGGCCAGGTCGAGTGCGGGCATCTCACCGATGCCGGGATGCATCGGGGCGATCTGGGTGTCGGTGATGCCGGTGGCCGCGAAGTGCGGACCCGCCAGCGGTGACGCCGAGGGCGTGTTCAGACCGCCGGCGATGACGCACTTGCCCATGCCGGCCTTGATGGTCGCGACCGCCTGGTGCATCGCCATCATTCCCGACGCACACCAGCCGCCGACCGCGACCGCGGGGGTGTCCAGCGGCAGACCCATGTCCAGGGCCGAGTAGCGGGCGATACAGCCGCCGCCCTGCAGCACCTCACCGAGCACGATGTTGTCGATCAGTTCGGGGTCGACACCCGAGCGGTTGATGACCTCGCGGATCACGGTGCTCGCGAGGTCGAACTCGGAAACGTTGGCCAGTCCACCTACCAGCGAACGCGTGAACGGGGTTCGCGCATACGCAACGACTACGGGATTGGTCAAGGTTCTTGCCCTCCTCGGCAACGACGTCCGCTTGTGGCACCGCGCAATCCGCGGACTGCCCAGAACTGTCGTGTGCGCGCGGACATAACGGCATGGCTGTTCTTCGTTGTGCTGATTTCAGCGACTAACGGCAATAGTTTCTAGCACGCAAATCAACCGCGGTCTATATTCCATCAACGTAAATATCCACGTCAGGAGCGTTAATTATGGATTTAGCGAACTAGTTAGAACTTGTTTCAATAATTGCATATGGCACATGCCGATGTAACCCCCGTCACAGCCGGAACGGCGTTGGCGCACAACCGATAACAGCGTTTCGAACACCATTTGCCGAGACGGCGATTCAGGCCATTGACCGCGCAGTCAGTTCGGCGGGCCCCGCCGCTGTGGCAAACCACCGACTGCCATCGCAGCAAACTCTGGGCTCGACAGCATCCGGTAGAACATGTTCTAGTAGCGGCATGCTCGACTTCAGCACCGACACCCTCAGCCCGGAGGAAGCCGAACGCCTCCGTTCCGTATTCGAGCCGCTGACCCAGTCCGTCCGCGAACTGATGGACGCGACCGCCCGCAGCGATGCCGATGCCGACACCATCGCGGCCGCGAAAGCCGAAATCGAGTCGGCCACCGCGCGGTTGCGCTCCAAGCAACTGGAGAAGACCTGGGGTCTGCGCTTCACCACCGAAGGCGAGTGGCTGCCGTGGACCAATGCCGTTGTGGGCCTGCGCAACCCGGTCGCGCCGCCGCTGACGGTCGTGCTCGAGGCGACCGACTATGTGTGGTCCGAGTTCTCCCTCGGCGCTGCCTATGAGGGCCCGCCCAACCACGCGCACGGCGGCGTCTGCGCCATGATCCTGGACCACGTGCTGGGTGAGGTCGCGTCGAACGACGGCACCACCCGGTTCACCGGCACGATCAACGTGAAGTACGTGCGTCCCACCCCGCTGGGCAAGCTGCGGGCCGAGGCCCGCATTGTGCGCACCGAGGGCTTCAAGGCCTACGGCGTCGCCCATATCGCCGACGACCAGGGCGTGACCATCGAGGCCGAAGGCGTCTTCATCCAGCCCAAGTGGGCCCGCGGCTAGATGGCGCGGTCGATCGGCGCCAGTGCCACCAAAGTCGCGAAAGACTGGCTCGACGCACATGTCCCTGACCAGACGGGCCGCACGGTCCTGATCACCGGCGCCAACGGCGGTCTCGGTGCCGCCACCGCGCGGCATCTGGCGGCCGCCCGAGCCCAGGTGATCCTGGCCTGCCGCCGCCCCGAGCAGGCCGCGGCCCTGGCCGCCGAAATCGGTCCTGCCGCACAGACTCTGCACCTCGATCTGGCAGACCTGGACTCCGTGAAGGCCGCGGCGGCCGCATGCGGACCCGTCGACACCGTGGTCGCGCTGGCCGGGGTGTGCCACGTGCCGTACGGCCTGACCGTCGACGGCTTCGAATTGCACACCGGCATCAACCATCTCGGGCACTTCGCGTTGATCGGTCACCTGCTGGACCGGATCACCGACCGGGTCGTGGTGGTCACCAGCCGCGCCCACGAGTTCGTCGGTCGACCGGGATTCGGCAAGCTCGCGCCGGCCGATCCGGGCTGGCGCACCCGCCGCTACTCCGCGTTCGACGGGTACTGCCAGGCCAAGCTCGCCAACCTGTTGTTCGCCAATGAACTGCAGCGCCGGCTGACGGCTGCCGGCAGCACCGTGAAATCGGTATCCGCACAACCCGGTTGGGCCGACACCGACGCCGGCATGCACTCGGGCCGCAAGTGGGGCGACGTCTCGTGGCGCGCCTCGTGCCGGGCGATCGGCCAGCCGGCGGACATCGCCGCGTTGTCGATCACCTACGCCGCCGCCGCGGACGACGTCGTCGGCGGCGGCTACTACGGGCCCGACCGGTTCTTCGGGATGCGCGGGCTACCGGCGCCGGCGAAGGCCGGACGTGCGGCCACCGACCAGGCGCTGATGACCGCGAATTGGGTTGCCGCCGAACACCACACCGGTGTCCGGTACGACATCTGACGACAGGAGCCGACCGTGTCAACCGACGCAACTGACGTCGACCGGCTGCCGCCGGCGCCCGACGTGCCCTTGAGTCTGCGCGAGCGCATTGCCGCGATCCAGGTCGCGCACAGCGGATGCGAGACGTTCCGCGACGCCGGCGGCCCCGTCACCACGGTGCGCATCGCGGCGAAGTGGATGATGCCGCCGATCGTCGTCGTCACCTCGCCGCAGGGTGCCCGCGACGTCCTGACCGCCACCTACCCGGCCGTCGACCGCGACTTCCCGTTCATGACCGAACAGCAGAAGCTCAACGGCGGCTCGCTGCTGAACTTCAGCCACAAGGAATGGGTCGGGCGACGCCGCATGCTGCAACCGGTGTTCACCACCGCGCGCATCGCCGAACTCAATGAGCAGATGTACGACATCGCCACCGACGCCGCGACCTCGTGGCGGGACGGGTCCGAGATCGACCTCGACCGGGAGAGCCGGCGCATCACCATGCGGGTGCTCGGCCGCACCATCATGGGCTTCGAACCCGGTTCGTACACAGACGAATTGGTCGATCCACTGCGCCGGATCAGCAAGTACATCGCCGACCGGGGCCGCGCCCCGGTGAAGCTGCCGAGCTGGGTGCCGACCAGGGAGCGCCGCTTCGCGGTCAGGTTCAACAAGGTCGCACACGATCTCGCCGCCCAGATCCTGCAGGACTGCCGCACCGATCCGCAGCTGAGCGCTCCCCTGGTCCGCGCCATGATGGAGGCCCGCGACCCCGAGACGTCAGAACCGTTGACGGACGAGGAAATCTGCCACGAACTCGTCATCTTCCTGGCCTCGGGACTGGAGACCACCGCGACGACGCTCGCCTACGCGCTGTGGGCGCTGGGCCGTCATCCCGAGATCTTCGACCGGGTGGCGGCCGAGGTCGCCGCGGTCGACGAAGCCGCGCTGCGGACGAATCCGCGCAGCCATCTGCCGTACACCGTCAGCGTCATTCAGGAGGCCCTGCGCCTGGGCGGCCCGACACCCGCGGTGATGCGGATCGCCCGGCAGGACATGGCCGTCGACGGCTTCCGCGTCGAGGCGGGCAGCATGCTCATGGTCGGCGTCTACGCGATGCACCGCGACCCCCAATTATGGGAGCGGCCACTGGAATTCGATCCCGATCGGTTCACCGCGGGGCGCTCCCGGATGCAGTGGCAGTTCCTGCCGTTCGGCGGTGGGCCGCGGTCGTGCATCGGCGAGTTCTTCGCGCTGACCGCCGCGACCCTGGAACTCGCGTCGATCGTCCGGCACTGCCGGCTGACGTCGCGCAGCGCGACGTTCCCGATCACCGCGCCGCTCACCATCGTGCCGGACGGGCCCATCCCCGCCCTGGTCCAGACCGTCAACGCCTAGGAAGACGCCGCCGTGCCACGACGAGCCCCGGTACGCACCGCCGAGCTGAACCTGGAAACCCTGACGCTGCACCAGGACGGCCGCGTCCTGACCGCGCGGTTCGACGACCCGCCCAACCACTTCCTGTCGCTGCGGCTGGTCAAGGACATGGACCGGCTGACCCGCGCTGCGGATCAGGACCCGTCGGTCGGGGCGGTCATCCTGACCGGCACCGGCGACAAGTTCATCTCGCACTCCGAACCCGAACAGGTGCAGCTGTTCTTCCAGATGGCGACGCCGCCGCTGCCGTCGCGCGCGGTGACCTGGTCCATCAAGCTCAACAACGCCGCCATGCGCGTGCCCGCCCTGCTCAGGGCCACCGAGACCCGGGGCGGCGACTGGGGCACCGGCATCGTCTACAGCGCCATCCTCAAGCGCACCATCACCCGGATGAACCGGTCGGGCGTCGTCTACCTCGCGGCCATCAACGGCACGGCCCTCGGCGGTGGGTTCGAACTCGCGCTGTTCTGCGACCTGCGCATCGCCGCCGCCGCCGACCGGGTCCGCATCGGCCTGATCGAGATTCTGGCCGGCCTGGTACCGGGAGGCGGTGGGAGCCAACGGCTTCCGGCAATGCTCGGCATGTCCGCCGCGCTGGAGCACATGCTGGAAGGCCGCCCGCTCACCGCGCGCGAGGCGCTCGAGGCCGGCATCGTGCACCGGCTCGCCCCAGCCGAGGAATTGCTCGACGACGTGCAGGCCTCCGCGCAGCGCCTGTCCCGCCGGTCGCCCTACGCCATCGCGGCCGTCAAACGCGCCGTCTACTTCGGCGGGAACAGGTCGTTGTCCGCGGCACTCGACTTCGAGCTCGCGGGATTCGTCGGGACCGGCCGCAATCCGCGAAAGCACTTGACGGCGGACGCTTTTCAGCAGGATTACGAGACCATCGGCGACAGTCCCTTCGCCGGCCACATCGAGCCCTGGCTATCCGGCACCCGCGTCGAGCAATAGGCTGGACCCATGCCGTCCGTCTTCACCATGATCATCAACCGCGACCTGCCGGGCCGATTCGTCTACGAGGACGACGACGTCGTCGCGTTCCTCACCATCGAGCCCATGACGCAGGGTCACACCCTGGTCGTGCCCCGGGCCGAGGTGGACAACTGGCAGGACGTGGACCCCGAGCTGTGGGGCAAGGTGATGGCCGTGTCGCAGAAGATCGGGCGCGCGGTGTGCAGCGCGTTCGACACCGAGCGGGCCGGCGTCATCATCGCCGGACTCGAGGTGCCGCACCTGCATGTGCACGTGTTCCCGGCCCGCAACCTGTCCGACTTCGGGTTCGCCAACGTCGACCGCAACCCGTCGCCGGAATCACTCGACGAAGCTCAGGCCAAGATCATCGCTGCCCTCGGCACCGTCGGCTGATTCGGCAGGGTCAGCGGCGCCGCCGACCCGCGGCAGCCGGACCGTGAAACGACAGCCCTGCCCCGGCGCGGTCGTCACCGTGACGACGCCGCCGTGCGCCCGCACCAGCGAGTCGACGATCGACAGGCCGAGACCCGTGCCGCCACTGGTCCGGGTACGTGACGAATCGGTCCGATAGAAGCGCTCGAAGATCCGGTGCGCGTCCTCGGCCGACAGACCCGGACCTTGATCGCAGACCTCGAGCACCGCGTCGGCGCCCACCGTCCCGACGCGCACCGTGATCCCGCCGGTCTCGGGAGTGTGCTGCACTGCGTTCATCACCAGATTGCCGAGCACCTGGCGCAGCCGCGCTTCGTCGCCCAGGACTTCCGGTGTCCCGGGCCCGTCCAACAATTCCAGCGACACGGTCCGCCGCGGCGCGATGGACCGCGCGTCGTGCACCGCGTCGGTCGCCAGGATCAGCAGGTCGACGGGCCGCTGCTCGAGCGGCCGCTGCTGGTCCAGCCGCGCGAGCAGCAGCAGGTCCTCGACCAGCAGACCCATGCGCCGGGCCTCGCTCTCGATGCGGCTCATCAGCATTTCGACGTCGCTGGCGGCACCCTGCCGGTACAACTCGGCGAATCCGCGAATAGTGGTCAGCGGCGTCCGCAGCTCGTGGCTGGCGTCGGTGATGAAGCGCCGCATCCGCTCCTCGGACGTGCGCGCGGTTTCCGCCGATTGCTCCGACGAGGCCACCGCGCTCTGGATCTGCGCGAGCATTCCGTTGAGCGCCAACGACAATCGGCCGACCTCGGTGCGTGAGTCGCGCTCGGGAACACGACGGTCGAGCTGGCCCGCCGCGATCTCGGCCGCCGTCCGCTCCACCTCGACGAGGGGCCGCAGGCTGCGGTGCACCGCGACGTACCCGGCGATCCCCAGGATCAGCAGCACCGCAGCGCCGATGCCGACCTGCGACCACGCCAGCGCCCGCACTGTCGACGCCACGTCGGAGAGGTCGATCGCGACCGTCGTCAACTCCCCGGCCGGGCCGCGCACCGTCATGGCGCGCCATTTCACGTCGGAGTGGTGGATCGAGCCCACCGTCGTCGGCACCGGGCCGACGTCATTGCTGTCCGGCAGCGCCGGCTGCGCGTCGTTGTCGTTGACGGCGATCCACACCCGGCCGTCGGGGTCGATGCCGCGGACGTAGAAGTTCGACGGCGGCCGCGCCGGGTTCGGGCCCTCGATCGGGGTGGCCGGGATGCGCCGCGGTTCCTGCGCCCAGCTCCGCGACGCGTCGAGCAGTGTCTCGTCGACGCGGTTGATCAGGCTGTGCTGCATGATCGAGGTGACGGCGACGCCGGAAGCCAGCAGGCCGAGGGCCGCCAGCAGCACGGTCGCAGCGACCAGCCCGACCCGCAGCGGAATGCCGCGTGTACCGCGCCATGTCCCGTCGCTGCGCTCGCCCAGGTGGCGTGTCATCACTCCATTGTTGGTGATGCCCCGCCAAAAATGTCTCAGCGCGGCTCGCGGAGCACGTAACCGACACCCCGCAACGTGTGCAGCAGGCGCTTCTCACCGGTGTCGATCTTGCGGCGCAGGTACGACACATAGGACTCGACGACGTTCACATCGCCACCGAAGTCGTAGCGCCACACGTGGTCGAGGATCTTGGGCTTCGACAGCACCGTGCCCGCGTTGATGATGAAGTAGCGCAGCAGCGTGAACTCCGTCGGCGACAGCGAGACCGGTTCGCCGGCCTTCCACACCTCGTGGGTGTCCTCGTCGAGCTCGATGTCGGCGAACGTCAGCCGGGCGCTGCGCGGCTCTTCGACCCCGCGGCCGGTGCGACGCAGGATCACCCGCAGCCGGGCCACGACCTCTTCCAGGCTGAACGGCTTGGTGACGTAGTCGTCGCCGCCGAGCGTCAGGCCGGCCACCTTGTCCTGCAGGCTGTCGCGGGCGGTGAGGAAGAGCGCGGGCGCGTCGATACCGTCGGCGCGCATCCGGCGCAGCACGCCGAACCCGTCCATACCGGGCATCATCACGTCGAGGATCACCGCATCGGGCTTGACCTCGCGGGCCTTGTCGAGCGCGGCGGGGCCGTTGGAGGCGGAGTGCACCTCGAAGCCTTGGAACTTCAGACTGACCGACAGCAGCTCGACGATATTGGTCTCGTCGTCCACGACGAGAATCCGCGCTTCGGGGGTCGCCTCAGGAACTGCAGCCATGGCCATGCAGCCATGGTCCTCGCAGGCCTTAAATCCTCCCTGCCTGGTGGCTGTGAAGATGCTGTGAGTCGTACAGCCATTTGCCAGACCTCCCGCACCTCGACACATCAGATGTGACCGGCGCCATACACTTGGCCGATGGATCTGGGTAAAGCCCTGTCAGACCTGGCCGCGGCGCCGCTGAAGATCGCCAGCGCCGGTCTGGAGATCGCCAGCGGCACGCTGTCCACCGTGCAACACGCGCTCGGCGACACCAGCGTGGGTTCGCCCGTCATGTCCATGCTCGGCCTCGACGACACGCTGAGCCGGGCCGGCCGCCTCACCCGCCTGGTCGACGACGACGCTCCGCTGGGCCGGGCGCTGGCACCGGGCGGTGTGCTCGACCGGTTGCTCCGCCCGGGTGGCCTGGTCGATCAGATCAGCCAGGACGGCGGCCTCCTCGACCGCCTGACCGCCGAGGGCGGCGCCGTGACACGGGCCCTGGCACCCGGCGGCATCATCGACCAGCTGACCCTCGACGGCGGCCTGCTGGACCAACTGACATCCGACGAAGGGGCGTTGTCCCGCGTGCTCGCACCCGGCGGCTTCGCCGAACAGGTGCTCGCGCCCGACGGTGTCGTCGACCGGGTACTCAGCGAGGACGGCATCGCCGCCCGCCTGATCGCCAAGGACGGACCGGCCGACCGCGTCCTCGCCGACGGTGGTGTGGTCGACCGGCTGCTGAGTTCGGGCGGCATCGTCGACCGGCTGCTCGAACCGGGCGGCCCCGCCGACCGCGTCCTGGCCGACGGCGGCGTCGTCGACCGTGTGCTGTCCACCGACGGCATCCTCGACCGCGTGCTCGCCCCGGGTGGGGTGGCCGACCGCGGGCTCGCCGAGGGCGGCGTCGTGGAACAGATGCTCGCCGATGGCGGCATCGTGGACCGGGTCCTTCGCCCGGAGGGCATCGCGGACCGATTGGTCGGCGAAGGCGGTATCGCCGACCGGCTGTTGGCCGACAACGGCGTCGTCGACCGGGTGCTGCGTGCCGACGGCATCGCCGACCGCCTCCTCGGCGATGGCGGGCCGGTCGACAAGATGCTCTCCGACGGCGGCCTGGTGGACCGCCTGCTGAGCGAGGGCGGCATCGCCGAACGGCTGCTCGACGAGGGCGGCGCCATCGACGTCCTCACCGCACCCGACGGCGCCCTGATGAAGTTGAACGACGTCGTCGACAATCTCAACCAGCTGGCGCCCGTGCTCGCCGGGCTCGCCCCGACCGTCGACAAGCTGTACGACGCGGTGCTCGTCCTCAACGACGCGGTGAATCCGCTGAGCAACATCGCCGGACGCATCCCCCTGAGCCGCCAACGCGGCAAGCGAGCCGCCAAGGCCGCAGCCGCGCGGCAAGTCGTCGACCAGAATGGGCAGGACCCGCCGATATCCGGCCAGTGAAGCTGACGGGTTAGGATTCGGGGCGGTTCGAGGTTTCTCGAACCGCATGCCTCCCTAGCTCAGTGGTAGAGCGCCGTTCTTGTAAAGCGGATGTCGTCGGTTCAATCCCGACGGGAGGCTCCAAAAGGAAGCGACCACTTGTCGGTGGCCCGTCGTAACGTCGGCCCATGAGGTCATGCCTTGGTTGTGGCACTCCGCTTGTGAAGCGCAGCCAGAAGGTCTACTGCGGCAATGCCTGCCAGGCAGTGGCTCGCCGCGACGCCAGCACGAAACTGTGGCTCGAGACCGGTGTCGGGCGTATCGACAGCCACCAAGGCCATTACATCCGGGACTATCTTCTCGGCGTCCAATCCGGCTGCTGCGCGATCTGCGGCGGAGACACGACCTGGCAAGACCTGCCGCTGGCGTTGGTACTGGACCACATCGACGGCGACCCGACGAACAACAGCCGGGAGAACCTGCGGCTGGTCTGCCCGAACTGTGACTCACAGCTGCCGACGTACAAGAGCCGCAACCGTGGCAACGGCCGCCACTTCCGTCGCGAGCGATACGCCAACGGGCAGTCGTACTAGGGAGGACGACGGCGCGACTTCGTGCCCGCCTACTGCCGCGTGAAGCGGCCTACCCAGGCCAGCACGAGGGTGACGATGAGCAGCATCGGAGCGCCGATCTGCACCACCTCCAACTGCCGGGGGCTGACGACCGTCAAGGCCCCCAGGACCACCGCGACGACAACGACCAAAAGGCGCATCGCCAGCAGTGGGCGGCTTTTCAGCGCCGACGCCAAGGTCCGGCGCCCGACGGTGACCACCAGCTTTCCGAGTGCAGCGCCAAGGCCGATGGTCGCCGCCGCGATCCCGAGCCGGGGTCCGACACCCAGGGTGTTGCCCGGGGCCGCCGTGACGAGCAGCAGCCACACCAGGAACAGCACTCCCGCGGTACACCACCGCAGCCACCGGGCCATCGCGAGTGCGATGTTGCTGCGTGCCAGACCGCCGAGGGTGGGGTCGAGCGTGCCGGCGCCGAGGAAGCCCCGCAGCGCGCCCAGTAGCCGTCCCCGCGCCATCCGGTTGACTGCCAAGTTGTGCGTCGCGATGGCGTGATCGGGTTGCAGCCGCAGCGCGGCAGTGTATTCGGCATCCGATTCGGCGGTGCGCGACAGCTTCCGAAAGATGTTTCCGCGCAACACGAAAAGATCGGGATCCGAGGGTTCGAGCCGGATCGCTTCGGTCACCTCGGTGAGCGCGGCATCCAGCCAGCCTTCATCGGAGAGGATGTGGGCATACACCAGGTGGGTGCGATACTCGTTCGGGTCAGCGGATACCGCGCGCCAGGCCATCCATTTCGCCTCGTGCCACCGGCCTTGTCCGCGAAGCGCCAGCGCGTACAACCGAATCGCGTGCTCGTTGTCAGGCGCCGATTTCAGCGCCGCATACAGCCTGCGCTCGGCGCCGATGTAGTCGCCGAGCCCGATGGCGGCCTGGGCATCGAAGATCAGCAGGGCCGGATGGTCCGGCGCCATCGACAGCGCATGGGCCAGCACTTCGCGGGCGCGCTGATGATTGTCGACGTCGAGGTACATCCGCGCCTGCTGCAGCGCGGCATCGACAGCCTCTGCCGTCACCGAATCTTGTTGCGACGCAGGTACTTCGCCAGTTCGTCGTAGGTGCCGTCGCGATTGCCGAATTCGACGACGTTGCGCGCCGTATCGAACCACGGACCGGTCGACGGGCGAACCTGCCGCAGCGCCGCCTCCACATCGGACATCCGCACCGGCCGGACCTGCCCGGTGTGCAGTGAGTCGGCCATCGCCAATTGCGTTGCGGTGTCACAGACGTGCGCCAGATCCGCACCCGAGAAGCCCGACGTGCGAGCCGCCAGTGCGGACAGGTCGATGCCCTCGATCGGACGATCCTGCAGGTGCAACCGCCCGATGCTGGCCCGGGCCGCGGTGTCGGGCAACCCGACGAAGACCATCCGGTCGAACCGGCCCGGCCGGCGCAGCGCCGCATCGACATCCCACGGCGCGTTGGTGGCGCCCAGGATGTACACGCCGTCATTGCTCGCCGAGGCCGAATCCAGTTCCTCGAGAAGGGTATTGACGATGGTCCGGATGCCGGACGTCCCACTCAGGGCGGACCGGCGGTGGCCCAGTGCGTCAACCTCGTCGAAGAACAGCACACACGGCGCGTTCCGCCGCGCGGTGTCGAAGACCGCGCGGATGCTGCGTTCGCTCTCCCCGAACCAGCGGTGCAACACGTCCGCGATGCCGACCTGGTAGAAGTTCGCACCCAGCTCGCCCGACACCGCCTTGGCGATGAACGACTTCCCGCACCCGGGCGGCCCGTAGAGCAGCAGCCCGCCGCGGGCCGACATCTTGAAGGCCTTCATCAGCTCGGGGTTGCGCAGTGGCCCGAGTAGCGAGAGTTCGAGCTGCTTCTTGACGGCGTCCATGCCGCCGACGTCGGCAAGCCGCACCCCACTGCGCGTGACGGCCTCGAAGTCGTCCGCTCCCACCGCCTGCGCCGGTTCGTCGACAAAAGCGGGCTTGACGATGTCGGACACCTGATCTTCGGCCGCATCCCAGTCGAACGACGACTTCGGTTGCGGCACTTCGGGTTCAGCTACGGGTACCGGGGCGGCAAGTGCCGCGGTGCACTGCTGCAACAAGTTCTGCGCCGTGGTGTCGGTCGGGTCGGCGGCCAGTACCGCACCACAGTGCGCCAGTGCCTCGGCGTGCCTGCCCCGATCGGCCAGCAGTGCGGCCAGGTGCAGGCGCAGAGCCAGCGCGTCCGGGCTCTGCTCGACGGCCTGCACCAACTGTGCGATCACCGGATCGTCGGTCATTTCCATCCCCCTCGCCCCCGAGCCGACTTCAATCCTAAGTCGGCAGTACCGGCAGCTGCCCGGTCACCGAGGCCCGGACCAGCCGGCAGCGATCCAGTAGTGCCCACCGATCGCGAGCGCGACGGTGACGGCCAACGCCACCAGCACCGGCCACCAGCGGGCAGCACGACGCCACAGCCGGTCACCCGGCCCAAGGTCCCCCAACGCACGACTCCCTCTGAAAACGTTCCGCAAGGTGTAGTCGGCAGGCACTCGGCCAACCGAACGCCGCCCGGCAGTGATCTGGCACACGGCGGAGAGTGGCCAGTCATGGGACCTACGATTCTGTTGTGACACTGCGCGACCGCGTCGCCGCCGCTCGACGCCGCATCCTCGGTGACCGGCCGTCCACCGCCGATACCGCGGGCCTGCCCGTCATCGCGCCGGCACGACCCATCGACCTGAGCGACGAACGTGCCGTCACCGAGGTCGTCGAACTGGCGATGAACGTGGGCGAGGTGCTGCTGGACTCCGGCACGGCGCCATCGACACCAGTAAGCAGATCGCCTTCGTCGCCGCCACCTACGGGCTGCCGGACTGCGCCGTCGACGTCACCTACAACGCCATCCACGTCTCGGCCCGGCGCGGTCCCGGCCTGCCGCCGACCAACTACATGCGCACGGTGAAATACCGCTCGCTGGACTACACGCGACTCGAACAGGTCGACACGCTGCCGGCAGATCGGCCGCGGACACCTCGGCCTCAAGCCCGCCCGCGCGGCGCTGGACCACATCGTCGCCGCCGACCACCCGTATTCACGCAAGGTCGCGCTGTCCGGCTGGGCACTGATGGCGGCCGCGGTGACGCTGATGCTGGGCGGCAGCCCGACACTCGCCGTCGTCTCGTTCATCACCACCGCCGCGATCTACGGCACCAACGTCGCACTCGGCAAGCTCGGCCTGCCCTACTTCTTCCAGCAGGTCATGGGCGGTTTCATGGCAACGGTCCCGGCAGCGTTCATCTACAAGCTGGCCATCGAACACAGCGCCGTCGTCGCGCCGTACCGCATCATCGTCTCCGGCATCATCGTGCTCATGGCCGGGCTGTCGCTCGTAGGTTCGGTGCAGGACGCCATCACCGGTGCGCCCGTCACGGCGGCCGGCCGGTTCATCGAGGTGATGGTCTACACCGCCGGACTGGTCGGTGGCGTGGGCATCGCGCTGCGACTCACCGCCACCCTCGGCGCCGGCCTGCCGCCGATGCAGCAGGAGGTGCTCCCCTACGCGCCGCTGCCGATCATGGTGCTCACCGGCGGTCTCGCGTCGGGTGCCGTCGGCGCGGGACTGGTCGGGTCCATCTTGAACGCGGGGCTGGGTCCGATCGTGGCCTCCGCGGTCGCCGCCACCGTTGTCGGTCTGGCCGGTGGCCTGCTGGCCCGGCGCGCCGTCGTCCCGCCGATCATCGTCGCCGTCGCCGGCATCACGCCATTGGTGCCCGGTCTCGCGGTCTACCGCGGACTGTCCCAGATCATGGCCGGCCAGACCCTGGCGGCCATCTCCAACCTCTTCACCGCCGTCATGGTGGGCTGCACGCTGGCGGCCGGGGTGACCCTCGGCGAATGGGTGGCGCGCACCATGCGCCGCCCGCGTCTTCCCCGCCGACTGCTCGGCTCGCGCGTAGCGTAAGGCGCCATGTCCGAGACCGGAATCTGGATTGCCTGGGGATTGCCGACCCCGGGACGCGAACTGCAGGCCCTCGCGGCGCTGCGCGATGCCCGCGGCTACCTGCAGGCACTCGCCGACGACGGCCGGATCGACAGTTTCGACGTCACGGTGCTGCGCCCGCAGACGACGGAACTGGGCGGCTTCATCCACGTCAAGGGCACCCGTGTCCAGATCGACATGCTGCGCCGCGCTGGGGATTTCGAGCGCTGGGCCACCGGCATCCAGCTGATCGCGGACCGCGTGGCCTTCGTGGACAGTTGGGTCGATCGCGGCATCGATCACGCCATCGAGTTGTACGAGGACGCGCTGCGGGAAGCCGGCCTGCTGCGCTGACGGTATCGAGACGGAAACAACCCGTCGAAACTCTCCCGCGGTGCGAGCCGATGTTGTTCCATAGGTTAATTAGCTGGAACTGCAGGGAGACACGATGAGCGCCGCACGCTACGTCGGCCGGGTCGGAAGGCTCGCCGTCGCACTCGGCATCGGCACCGCGATCGCATCCGGCCAGGGCGCCGCGTGGGCCGACCAGACCGAAACCGGAGCGGCCGCCGGCCCACCCGCGGCGTCCGCGACAGGCGAAAGCGCCGGTGCGTCCGGCACTTCGGGAACCCCCGCCAAAACGCGTCGCGACAAGCCCCGGCCCAAGAAGGGCGACGACAAGACCGAAACGCCGGCCGCGGGCTCCGCCGACGACAGCTCGTCCGACCCCAAGACCGAGACCCCGTCCGACCCCAAGACCGACAAGCCGGCCAAAGCGCCCGGCAAGGGTCGTGATCGCGCGAACCAGCAGAAGAACAACAACGCCAACGACGCCGCACCGGCCGCCGCGGTCCCGAAAACCCCGAAACGCCCACGGCTGACGCCGGACAAGCCCGCCGGCACCAAGGCGCTCGCCAACCAGCAGCAGACCGCCGCACCCAAACCGGCCGGCGTGGCGGCCGTCGCACCGACGGTCATGAAGGTCACCACCAGCGCGGTCACGGCGGCGCCGAGCTCGGTGTCCGCGACGACGAACCTGCTGACTCCGAACGTCACCGCCCCCACGGCCAAGCCACTGAACCCGGTGGCCGCCGTGATGAAAGCCGTTTCCGGCGCGCTGAATTGGGCCTTCAACCCGATGGGCAGCCCCGCCCAGCCGACGCTGGCGTGGACGGTGCTGGCCTTTGCCCGCAAGGAGATCGACAACCTTCTGACG
Source organism: Mycobacterium sp. SMC-16 (assembly GCF_046250085.1). Classification (NCBI taxonomy): domain Bacteria; kingdom Bacillati; phylum Actinomycetota; class Actinomycetes; order Mycobacteriales; family Mycobacteriaceae; genus Mycobacterium; species Mycobacterium sp. SMC-16. Next base: position 493,977 of record NZ_CP176427.1, on the reverse strand, counting down.
GCCATCAAGCCGCAGAACGTCGTCAGCGCACTCACCACCACCGGCCAGGTGCTGAGCAACCCCATGGCCGCACTCACCACGATCATGAACCCCCGGCCGGCCTGGCCCACGCCGGGTCTACAGCTCAGTCCGTCAACGAGTTTCGTCGACTGGGTGACGGGCAACTTCGCCCCCAACGACACCTACACGCGGTTCGGCGTCTGGGGTACCGACGTCGGCACCGCGTGGGACAACGGAATCGCCGACGATCCCAGCACCCCGATCAACGAGCACCAGGTGCTGATGGCGTTCGGCGACACCTTCAGCGGCCCCAACATGACCGGAAACTGGCTGAACAACATCCTGTTCCGCTCGTCGGATGCCAATCTCGCCGACGGCATCTCGATACCCGCCGGTCAGTGGTTCAACGGCAACATGTTCGGCGGTACACCGCTGTCGTCGCCGACGACGGCGCGCCAGATCATCCTGCCCGCCAAACTCCCCGCGGGCCTGCCGTCGGGAGTGACGCTGATCCCGACGTCGGGCATCTCGGTGCCGACACCGGGCACCCAGTACGGCGCCACCCAGTACCTGAGCTTCATGTCGGTCAAGCAGTGGGGCGCCCCGGGCCAGTGGACGACGAACTATTCGGCGATGGCGTACTCGACCGACAACGGCGAGAACTGGACCATCGCACCGCAGAGCGTCCGCCAGAACTGGGGCGGCAACGCCAATTTCCAGCAGGCGGCCCTGGTTCGTCCCGGCGATGGCTACGTCTACTCGTACGGCACCCCGAACGGGCGCGGCGGCGCCGCGTACATCTCGCGGGTGGCCGAGGCCGACATCCTCGACGCGTCGAAGTACGAGTACTACAACAAGGGCAGTGCGGGTGGCTGGTTCGGCATCGGTGCGATCAAGCAGGGCTGGTACAAGGATCCGGCGAAGGCCGGCGTGGTGTTCGGCAGGGACACCGGGGCGTGCGGGATCGGCAAGCCCGGCAACCAGGTCAGCGAGATGTCGGTGCAGTACAACCCGACTTTGGGCAAGTACGTGACGCTCTACGGCGACCAGTTCAACAACATCGTGCTGCGCACCGCCGACAGGCCCGAAGGCACGTGGTCCGCCGCCACCGTGCTGATGCCGCAACAGAACGGCGGCATCTACGCGCCCATGATGCAGCCGTGGTCGCCGTCGACCCTGGGCACCGGTACCGATCTGTACTGGAACCTGTCATTGTGGAGCGAGTACAACGTCATGCTGATGAAGACCGACCTCACGAAGCTGTAGCCATGATCCGCACCACCGTCGTGCTGGCCGCAGTCGCCCTGGCGACCGCGATGGCGCCGCTGTGCGCTGCCGATCCCGTTGCGCCCCAACAGGATCAGCCATGTCCGCCGACAGCCGACGAAGCCACCACCATGCCGACGACGCCGGCGCCCACAGCGGGGGCCAACACCCCGCTGCAGTGCCACCAAGGGCGTTGGCAGGCCGTCGCACTACCTGCCGACCCCAGTGACCGCTGGTGGAGCACGGGCCCCGTCATCGCCCTGCGCGGGCAGGGCATGCGTAATCCAAACCTCATGTCCGGCAAGTGGAGTGGCACGCCGCTCGCACCCGGGAACCGTTGCCACGTCGATCAGCGCGCGGTGATCAGCGCCGGCGTGGTCAGCGCGCCGACGGCCATCGATGGCGCACCCGACCAGACCCTGCACTTCGACGTCGCGCCCACGGCGTCCTCGGTCGAGTTCTCCGGCTACTGCCTCTGGACGCGGCTCGGCTGAGTTGTCAGCGCCGACCGTTCCGGTAGGCAGTGGGGGTCGTGCCGAACCACCGCTTGCACGACCGCGTGAGCACGCTCTGCTCGGCATAGCCGAGATTCCGGCAGAGCTGGTCGAGGGTCAGCTCGGTATCGAGCAATAGCCGCTGCGCCGTATCCCGGCGGGTCTGGTCGACCAGGTCGCCGAACGTCGCGCCCTCGGCCGAGAGCCGCCGCTGCAGCGTCTTCGGATGCAGCCCGACATGGCGGGCGATGTCCTGCAGTCCCACGGCCCCACCGGGTAGCAGCTGACGAACCAAGGTGCGAACCAATTGGGTTGTGGCAGGCTCGGATTCGCCGATGGTGCTGATGAGGTAGTCCAAGGCCGTCTGATGCGCGATCCGGTCGGTGCGCAACGGCCGCTCCAGGTCGGCGGCGCGCAGCGTGAACCCGGCGACCGGTTCACCGAACGACGGCGCGCAGCCGAAGTAGGACTGGTACTCGTCGGCCGGGGTGCGTGCCGAGTGCGGCAGGTGCACCGAGAGCGGGCGGTAGTCCGGCCCGAGGAACAGTCGTAACACCTGCAGCGTGACACCGAGTGAGAGCTCGATGGCCTGCGCCTGCGGCGGCGCCGGGTCCAGGAGGTACTCGAATTCGAAGCGGCGCAGGTCCGTACCCACGGGGACGGTGATGCGGGCGCTGATCGCGGGACTGTAGGCGGCCATGAACTTGTCGAAGATGACGAACGCGTCGGCGACCGTTTCAGCATTGCGCGCCGCCAGCCCGACGGGGCCGAGGATGTCGATGTTCTGGCGCAACGCAAGTCGGCGTCCGAAATCGGGCGTGCGCAGGGCCACTGCCGCGAACTCGAGCGCCTGGGTACCGCTGGGCAGCGAGATGAAGCGATCGTGACGGCCGATGTCGCCGCTCGCGATGTTCGCCGCGGCAAGAAGCGCATCACTGTCGCCGCCCAGTTCAGCAACCAACTCGTGGAAGCTCGTGAGCGCCGTGCCGCGGATGACCGACATGTCCCTAACTGTCAAAAATTTGTCGCGAAATGTCAAGACACAAACCGGTACGGTGCAGCACAGTCGAGCTTCACGATGGGCCGGCGCAGCGTCGCGCCGGCCCATCGACGACTGCATCGCCCGCACGTCGCACATTCAGCAAAGCGCGACCGTTTCATCTCCAACAATCCGAGGAACACCATGACCCCCCGCATCACCGCGCTGGTATCCGTCCCACTGATGGGCGCCGCCCTGGCCGTGGCGCCGCTGGCGGTGGCCCCCACCGCCGCCGCCGACGTCTGCGCCAGCGCGGGTGGCCGTCACTTCTCCGCCGGCGGCTGCACCAACATCGCGGGCGACGTCGCCGTGGGCACCGCCATCGCGGCGGCCCACGTCCCGTATGTCGCCGGTGAAGTTCCCTGCTACACAAACGAAGGCGTGCCGTATTACACGCCGCCCGGCGCCCCCTGCTGAATCCCCGCCGTCGTCGCGGACGGCGCTGTCCCGAACTGTCAAGAATCAGTCTCTAGGTGTCAAGACTTCGGGCAGCGCCGTCCTGCACAGTGGATGTGCGGACCGAACCCGGCCCGCGACAAACCATGGGCCCCACCCGGATTGGAGCTACGGCCGTCATGTCAGCAGCCGATGTCCTGCCGTGGTGCGGCACGTTGTCCATCGCCGTCGCCGCACTGGTGATCCTGGCCGGACCGGCAGGACGCCGCGCCTACCGCGCCGAGGGCGAGACCGCATCACGCCGCTGCCCGCTGCAGCAGCTCATGCGATCGAGCCCAACCGACGCCATGTATGTCGACCGCTTCCTTGACGTGAACACCGAGCCCTGGGTGCTGACTCTCCCCGACGCCGCCGACCGCAGCTATCTGTTCCAGGTGCTCTCCGGCCGGGCCGATGTCTTCGACGACGCCGACGAGCACGTCGCCTGGACGACGCCGCAGACGTATGCCATCACCGGCCCGAGCTGGAACGGCGAACTGCCCACCGGTGTCACCGAACATCGTTCACTCGCGCCGATCATCTGGCTGCTGGGCCGTGTCGAGTGCACGAACACGGCGGAGGACCGCGCCGCGGCGCAAGAGCTGCTGGACCGGATTTCGCTGGTTCCGTTGAGTGCCTACGTAACTCAGTTCGTGCCCGACTAGGGCGCCATCTCGTAACGACCAGCCAGGTCCCGCACCGTACCGACCATGCGCTCCAGGCGTGCCGGGTCGCCCACGGGTTCCGCGATCAGATCCAGCGCGAGTTTCTTCTGCGCCGCGGTCGCGGTCGGTTTGCAGTGCAGCGTGGTGGCGTGCCGGGAGAAGTCGGTGACGAGCACTTCGAACAGCTGGTCCAGCATGTCGTCGCGGGTGCCCTCGATGGCGGCCTGCTCGAGGATCAGCTGCGCATAGGGCAACAGGGTGAACAGCTCACCGATCGCGAACAGGAAGTCGACGTCGTCCTGCTGCGCGGCGGTCGGCGTGGCCGCCGCGAGCAGCGTCTGGAAACCGTTGGCCTGCTTGAGGAAGACCGCGACGTTCGGTAGATGAGCGAACTCCTGAAGGATGCCGCGCCAGTCTGCGAAGCCGACCCGGCCCAGGCCGCGGCTGGGACCTTGCGCGAACAGGAAGTCATCGTTTGTGAAGTCTCTGCGACGACGCACGTGCGGCAACTCTTCGGTGCGCAATGCCTTCGGAGCCTTGGGAATCCGCGCGATCCGTGGCACCAGGGCCGAACCCGCGGCCCGCAGACTGCCCGCCACGGCCCGGGTAGCCGCGTTGGGCGCGTATTCGACGGGCAGCTGCTGCAGTGCAAGAAGTCCGGCGTCGGCGGGACGGAACATGAAGTTCTGCATGAACTTCAGCGACAGTGCCATGTTGACGTGGACGGTGCCCTCGAGGCGGGGCAGGCCGACCGAACCGAGCAGCGCCATCGGGAAGAACATGTCGTTCTCGAAACCGCGGGCGGCGATGGTGTCCGACAACAGCGTCACGATCTTCTCGCCCTCGCGGGTGACGGTCATCTTCTCGATGGCGTTGAACAGCAGATAGCGACGATCGGATGCGGACGCCGACCGCATGTAGTCGATGGCCCGCTCGCTGTAGAGCTTCATCCCGGCCAGCCGGACATACGCCTCGGTGAGCATGCGGCGGATCTGCGGGAACTCGGTGACGTGCTGCCCGAACAGGATTCGGTTCTCTGCGTGCGTGATCGCTTCGTACATCGCGTGTTCACAGGTGCCGATCGCGCCGAATCCCAGGTTGAACTTGCCGATGTTGACGGTGTTGATCGCGGCATGGAATGCGCCCTTGCCGGCGTGCAGGATGTCGTCGGCGGCGACCGGGTAGTCCTCGAGATCGAATGCGGCGACGTACATCTGGCCGTTGACGACGTTCTTGCGCAGCTTGTAGTCGTCGTGCCGGCTGTCGGCCGCGAAGAAGAGATACCCCTCGAAATCCTCGTCGGGCTTACCGCCGTCCAGCGCTGTCGAGCTGTCCAGGATCGGCTTGTCGGCACGGCGGCCGAACACCGACACCATCCGCGCCAGGTTGCCGTTCCCGATGTAGTACTTGCCGCCGTTCGCGCGGTAGCCGTCGTCGACCGGAGTCAACACCATGTCCGTGGAGTACACGTCCGCGCCGTGCTCCTTCTCCGACAGTCCGAACGCGAAGATCTCACCGGCCTCGAGAAGCGCGGCAGCGCGCCTACGGGCCGCGGTGTTGGACGACTGCCAGATGGGGCCGAGCCCCAGGATCGTGACCTGCCAGACGTACCAGTACTGCATGCCGTAGAAGCCCAGGATCTCGCTGAACATCGCGTTGCGTGCGGTGTCCCAGCGCTTGTCGGGGTCACCGTCCGCCTCCGATGCCGGCGTCAGGAACGTCGCGAAAACCTTTTCCTTCTTGAGGAATTCGATGAACTCCGCGTACCAGACGCGATCGCGGTCCTGCTGCGTCAGCCAGGCCTTGCCGTGGCTCTCGAAGAACTCGATGGTCGCGATGAAGATCTGCTGGGTCCGCTCGTCGAAGTCGGCGAAGTCCGGCTTGTGCGGGTTGAGCATGGTCATGCCGAGTAATCCTACAAGGATGAAGAAACATTATTCAAACAAGAATAATTCTGCTACATTCGGTTCATGGCCAACGACGCCGCAACGAAGACCCGGGAACGGGCAGCCCATCTGGGCCCGGAGCGCCGGCGGCCGCAGATTCTCGACGCCGCGCTCCAGATCGCCGCGGAATCCGGCACCGCGGCCGTGACCATCGGGGCGGTCGCCGGCCACCTCGGCGTCACCCGGCCGGTCATCTACTCCTGCTTCAAGGACCGGGTGGAACTCCTTGCCGCGCTGCTGGATCGAGAGGGCGACTCGCTTCGCGAGACCCTGCTGGCCGCTCTCCACACCGGCCGCGGCGACGATCCGGAGGCCGCATTCATCGACGGGTACCGCGCGCTGCTGCATGCCGTCGAGGACCAACCGAACACCTGGCGTTTCGTCTACCTGGCGCACGCCGATCCGGCGGTCGCCGACATGGTCGCCGAGACCCGCCGCGCGCTCGCGAGAAGTTCTTCGCGCTGGATCGCGCCGGCGTTGACGACGTGGTGGCAGACCACCGACCTCAATCGCAAGATGCCGATTCTGACCGAACTGTTCGTGTCCTCCAGCGAGGCCGCGGTCCGGTCCCTACTCGACCCCGAAAATGACTGGGACGCTGACAGTCTCGGTGAGTTTTACGGACGACTGATGTGCCGCGCATTCGCCGCGGCCTGACAACCAAGGAGCCAATCGTGACCCAGCCAGTGCAGCCCCTTGCCGACTACGGATACTTCGGGCCCGGCACCGTCACCTGGAAGGTGTGGGGACACACCACCACTCCTGTGACCGGCCTGCAGCGCGCCGTCGTGGTGGAAGAACTCGACCCGTCGCTGATCGCCGCGGTCGATGCCACCGGCGCCAACTACGACCGGCCCCGCACCCGCTACGACCGCACCGTGCGCTATTTCGCGACCGTCGCGTTCGGCGACAGCGAGTCGGTCATCAAGGCCGCCGACGTGCTGGTCAAGGTTCACTCCAAGGCGATCGGGACCGAGCCCGTCAGCGGCAACAAGTACGACGCGAACAACCCGCACTCCCAGCTGTGGATCCTGCTGACCGGATGGCATTCGGTGCTGACCGCCTACGAGATGTACGGCGGCGGCAAGCTCACGCCGGAGGAAGAGAACCAGTACTGGGAAGAGTGCGCCATCGCGGCGGAGTTCCAGACCTGCGACCCGGCCGACGTGCCGCGCACCAGCGCCGGCGTCCGCGCGTACTTCGACGAGATGCGCCCGCACCTGGCGGTCAGCGAAGCCGCCCGCGCCATGATGGACCATCTCCTCAACGCCAAAGTCGTGCTGCCGCCGGCGCCGCTGCCGCTGAAGCCCGTCGTCGAGCTCATCAACCTCGTCCCGCGCGCGGGCACCATCGCCACCATGCCCCGCTGGATGCGCAAGCTCAGCGGTTTCGACCAGCCCCGCGCAGTCGACGTCGCCGTGCGCCCGGTACTCAAGCTGGCCTACGGCATCGTCGATCGGAGCCCCCGACTGAAACTCGCTGTCGCGCAACTGATCGCACCGTCGGTCACCCCGGTGGCCGCGCCGTACATCCTCGGCATCCCACCGGTCTCCGGCGAGGTGCTCACCCCGCAGGAGGCACGTAGCCGCTACGGGTACGCGAAACCCGCTGATGCGCACCATGATCTGCGCGCCAAGCAACAGCAGCGGGTCTTCGGTGAGGGCCAGGCGCCCAGCGACGAAGGGCTGATCGAGTCGCAGGCGTACCTCGGGAGCCTGGCCTAGCCGGGCAGCAGTTCGTCGACCAGGTCCCGCACGCGGTCTGCGATGGCATCGCGGATGGGCCGCACGGCCTCGATGGGTTGCCCCGCCGGGTCATCGAGTTTCCAGTCCCGGTAGGAGACCCCCGGAAAGTACGGGCAGGTGTCGCCGCACCCCATGGTGATCACCACGTCACTGGTTTGCACGGTGTCGGCGGTGAGCACCTTCGGGGCTTCTGCGGTGATGTCGATGCCGAGTTCCGCCATGGCCGCGACTGCGACGGGGTTGATCGCATCAGCGGGTGCCGTTCCCGCAGAACGAACTTCGATCTGCCCGTCGGACAGCTGAGCCAACAGCGCGGCCGCCATCTGCGACCGGCCGGCGTTGTGGACGCAGACGAACAGGACGCTGGGTTTGGCACTCATGCGGCAATGCTCCTCAACCTCGGTCGCAATGCGAGTGACAGGTAAACCAGCGCGACCAGAACCGGCACTTCGACCAGCGGCCCGACGACGCCGGCCAGGGCCTGCCCGGAGGTCGCACCCCACGTCGCGATGGCCACAGCGATGGCCAGTTCGAAATTGTTGCCCGCCGCGGTGAAAGCCAGTGTCGTGGTGCGTTCGTAGCCGAGGCCGAGAGCCGCACCCAGCGCATAACCGCCACCCCACATGACGGCGAAGTACGCCAGCAGCGGCAACGCGATGCGGGCGACGTCCCACGGGCGCGTCGTGATCTGATGGCCCTGCAGCGCAAAGAGAATCACGATGGTGAACAGCAGGCCGTACAGTGCCCACGGCCCGATCCGGGGCAGGAACGTCGACTCGTACCAGGCCCGGCCCTTGGCCTTTTCGCCGAGCCGGCGCGACAGGTAGCCGGCAGCCAGCGGGATGCCGAGGAAGATCAGCACCGACTTCGCGATCTGCCACGGGGACGTCGCAATCGAGGTCTGCGGCAGATGCAGCCAGCCCGGCAGCACCGAGAGGTAGAACCAGCCGAGCACCGCGAACATCAGCACCTGGAACACCGAATTGAGCGCCACCAGAACAGCTGCAGCCTCCCGGTCGCCGCACGCCAGGTCATTCCAGATGATCACCATGGCGATGCAGCGAGCCAGGCCGACGACGATAAGCCCGGTCCGATACTCGGGCAGGTCCGCGAGGAACAGCCAGGCCAGCGCGAACATCAGCGCCGGCCCGAGCACCCAGTTCAGCATCAGTGACGACAGCAGCAGCTTACGGTCGGACGTGACGGTCTCGAGTCGGTCGTACCGGACCTTGGCCAGCACCGGGTACATCATGACCAGCAGGCCCAGCGCGATCGGCAACGAAATGCCATCCACCTGAACCTTTTCCAGCACGACGTCCAGTCCGGGGACCCAGCGGCCGAGCAAGAGCCCGGCCGCCATCGCCAACCCGATCCAGACCGGCAGATACCGGTCGAGCGTCGAGAGTCGAGCTGTCGCCTGAGCGGCGTCAGCGCTCTGCGTCATGCCTGCGCCCCGCAGCACACCGCATCATCCGATCCGCTCGGCGCAGCGCCGAAGGTTTCACTGTCGGCCAGCACGGTGTAGACCTCCCAGCGTTCCCCGCCGGGGGCGGTCGCCCACACCTTGTCCTGCGTGGCGAAGCAGCAGGTGGTGCCGATCTCCTCTTCGGTGAACATTCCTGCCTCGGCCAGGCGGGCGATCTCGGTGTGCACGGCGTCGCTTGATTCGACCTCCACACCCAGATGGTTGATCGACCCGCCGTGTCCCGGGTTCTCGAGCAGCACCAGTTTGAGCGGCGGATTCGCGATCGCGAAGTTCGCGTAGCCGGGCTTCACCTTGGCCGGCTCGGCGCCAAAGAGGTTGCGGTAGAAGGCGATCGACTCGTCGAGGTTGTCGACGTTCAGAGCGAGCTGGACACGAGACATGGCAGACCTCCTGAGGTATGTGACGTATATCGAAATCCGTAGCACAGTTCTACCGCACCTTTTCGATATATGTCAACAAGCTGAGGTAGCATCGGTGGCATGCCCAAGGCACTGCCCGTGATCGACATGTCGGAACCGTTGTGTTGCGCCCCGGTGGCCGCGAGCCCGACCGACGACGCCGCCGCACTCGACCTCGCCATGCGGCTCAAGGCACTCGCCGACCCCGCGCGCGTGAAACTGATGTCGCTGCTGTTCACCTGTGGCGAGCCCTGCACCACCGGCTCCCTTGCGGCCGTGGTGGGCCTGGCCGAATCGACGGTCAGTCACCACCTCGGCCAACTGCGGGCCGCCGGGTTCGTCATCTCCGAACGTCAGGGCATGAACGTGCACCACACCCCGCGACGCGACGCGCTCGCCGCGCTATGCCGGGTGCTCGACCCGAATTGCTGCTGACCGCCGATCAGCTCGGCAGCGGCAGGCCCAGAGAGGTGGCGAGGACGCCCGCCACGGCGGCCAGCAGCAACGTGATCACGACGTTTACCCGGCTGAACACCGCAACCACCGCCACCGCCAGGACGACGTACTGCCAGGTCTGGCTGATCGACATGGCCAGCGGCACGGCCGAACCCAGAATCGCGCCGATGGCGGCCGGACCCGCGCCGTCCAGGAAGGCGCGCACATAGCTGTTGCTGCGAATCCTGTCGAAGTGCTTGGCGCCCAACAGGATGAACAGGAACGACGGGCTGAACGCCACCACCGAGGCCAGCACCCCGCCGAGCAATCCGGCGGCGGCATAGCCGACGACAGCGACGGTCTGCACCACCGGTCCCGGCGTGATCTGGCCCAGCGCAACGGCATTGAGGAACTGCGCCCCGGTCATCCAGTGGTAGTGGTCGACGGCGTCGGCCTGCATGAGCGGAATGATGACGAAGCCGCCGCCATACGACAGCGCACCGACCTTCAGCGCCACCCAGCACAGCGAACCCAACGTGCCCAGCGTCAGGGACTGGAACGCCATGACCGGCATGCTGCGCGCACCGGACCGGGGCAGCGTCGTCGTCCGCGCCAATTCGATTGCGCCACAGGCCAACAGCACCACAACCAGCCACGGTCCCAGCAACGCGGCGGCGATCGCACCGGCCGCGAGGTACACCGGCCACCAGACCGAACTGGTGCGCCGCTGCCAACTGGCGGGGATCAATGCGGCGCCCGCGTGCACGGCCACGGCAGCCACTGCCGCGCCCGCGCCGGCACCTGCCGCCAGCACCCACCGCGGCGGCGAACCGGCCAGGAACAACGCCGCCAGCCCGAGGATGACGATGAGCCCGGGAATGATGAAGGCGGCGCCGCCGACCAGCGCACCCAGCCTGCCGCGGACGCGCCAGGCGCAGTAGATCGACAGCTGCGTCGACGCCGGCCCCGGCAACAGGTTGCAGGTGGCGATCGCGTCTTCGAACTCGGTGGCACCGATCCAGCGGCGCCGCTCCACGCACAGGCTGCGTAACAACCTGATGTGCGTGGGCGGGCCACCGAAACCGATACAGCCGATGATGCCCCACTCCCGCAGGACGGTGCCCAATGGCACTCGGGGCGGTGAATCCTCTGCGGGCGTGGTCACGACCAATCATCCTGGCAGGTCACGCCGCAGCGCGCACCTTACGGGCAGGCGACGTCCATCTCGAAGCTCTTGTTCACCTGCTGCGGCGATCGCGGATTGCTCAGGTCGCTGCCGCTGGCGGTGCCCTTGATCGCGTACGACTTGCCCCGCACGGCGGCTACGGCATTGTCGGCCTCGCCGGGCTCGGAGCTCGTGAATCCCAGCGCGACACCGTCGACGGTGCCGAGCCCGACGGTACGAACCTGTGGCGGATCGCTCGTCGTCACCACGGCACCCACGCCGCTGGACACGTCGCCGATCCCGATCGTGACGTTGTCACCCGCCTGGTGGCAGGTCACTCCGCCGCTCACGGCACGTTGTTGTCCGTCGACGATGACCTGCGGCGCGCGCATGCCCACATTTGGCGAGCCGGCCCCCGATTGGGAGTTCTGCGTGGAACAACCGGCCAGCCCCAGGGCGACCACACCGATCACGACACTCTTGCGTACCAACGTTTCTCCTCCTTCACGTCCGGGATGTCTGGCGGTACAACGCCAGGGTTCCCCGGAGTGGAGGAGATCAATCGTCGGCGGCGGCGAGCTACGGGCAGACGGTGACGATTCCGGCAGGGCCGGTCACGCAAGGCAGGTTGACGTACACCTCTGGGCCATCCCAGCCGCCCCCGCGCCAGCCCGGGGCACCCCAGCCACGGCCCGGGTGACCATCCCAGTCGTCATGGCCGTGGCCGTGGCCGCGGTCCAGCGGGATGATGGCCGGGTCAGTCACCGGCGCAGCTGCGGAAATACCCGCACCGAAACCCAAAAACGCAGCTCCCAGGCTTGCTGCAAGTGCTGTAGTCGACGCAATCTTCTTCATCGTGGCCATAGCCATCCTCCGAAATAAGCAAAAAATCAAAATGCAATATGCGATCTAAGTATATGACGCTGACGTTGCTGAAGAAATTCCTGGGTTCGTCGGCAAGCGACTCCGCCCCGGATCGGCGGGCCTCGCGTAGCCTGTCAGCAAATCGATCTTGCATGGGAGATCCGGATGAAACGCACTCGCACCGCAGCTCTCCTCGCGGCGGCCTCGTCGGCAGTCGCCATCGTGATGGCCGTTCCCGCCCACGCCGACGACGTCGACCCCATGTTCCTGCAAGCGGTGCACGACAAGGGCATCCTGATGCCGAACAGCACCGCCATCAAGCTCGCGCACGGCACCTGTAGCGCGATGCGCAGCGGGGGCGTCAACTCGGCGCTGAGCTACCTGAAGAAGAACGCCGGCAACCTGTCCAACGACGACGCCGTCAAGTTCGGCGGGCTGGCCATCTACGCGTACTGCCGCGAGCTGACGCCGAAGGGACAGTAGGTCAGGGCCCCTCGGCCGCTGCCTCTGTCTCTGTCTCGGCGGTCAGGGCGTGCGCCGCTTCCATCAGCATCCAGCCGGCCACCTGCACCGACAGGTCGCGTTCCGCGATATCGGATGAATTCACCGCGCCGTCAACCGATTTCGCCGTCTCGCCGGTGTCCTTCGGCAGCTCGGCCGCGCGGTCCCAGAAGGCGCCGAACAGCGGGATGCCGTTGACGGACTGCCGGTAGTCCCACGCAGACTGCGCGGACTTCAGCACCAACTCGCGGGCCGTCGTCCTGGCGGTGTCGTCGTCCTCGGTGTCCCCGGGCAAGGTGGTGGCGACCAGCGTCAGGTACCGGGCCAGGATGGCGCCGAACAGGCCACCGTCGCCGCCGCCGGCACCCCTGATGACGCCGTCGTCGAGCATGTGGTCCTTGACGGCGGCCACCAGGCGATGCACCCGCTCGGCGTGCCGCGGATCGCCGGTGCGCACCGCCAGCTCCACTTCCAGGCCCAGCACCACGCCCTGGCAGTAGGTGTACTGGGCGCGCACCATCGAGCCGCCCTTGATGCCGTCGAACACCAGGTGCGTATCGGGGTCGATCAGCGTGCCGTCGATCCAGTCGGCCATCTGCTGCGCCCGCCGCAGGCGGTCGTGGCGGGCCAGGAAGATGCCGGCCGGGCCGTTCGCCGGGGCGTTGAAGAACTGGTCCTGCTTGCGCCACGGGATGCCGCCGCCGTCCTCGGGCACCCAGGCATTGAGGAACTGGTCGGCAAACGTCTTGAGCGCCTTGGGCCGGCCCACGCCGACCAGCCGGCCGGAACGCTCCAGCGCGAGTGCCAGCCAGGCCATGTCGTCGTAGTAGTTGTTGGTCCAGGATCCGTTGTTGCGCAGTCGATGTCCACGGATCTGCCGACTGATGCGGGCGACGCGGTACTCCTGCGGGTCGCGCAACTGCGCGTCGACCATGCAGTCCAGCAGGTGCGCCTGCCACCAGTAGTCCCAGCTCTTGAAAAGCCGGTCGGCACGCGTCGACGGCCAGGCCACGACGCCCAGCTGGGTTCCGGGTATCCCCCAGAGCCGCCGGATATGCCGGTTGAACACAGCCGTTTCGGCGCTGGCCGCACGGTTGGCCCAGACTGCATCCCCGTCGCTGCGCTCCACCGGACGCTGATCCATGCGTTCTATCCTGCCCTACCAGGCCCGATCCAGTCCGGCATGTTGCGTGATCCAGGTGTGCATCACGATGCCGGCGGCCACGCCGGCATTGATGCTCCGCGTCGAGCCGAATTGCGCGATGGACACCGTCATCATCGACCCCGTCTTGGCGTCGTCGGTGATGCCCGGTCCCTCCTGCCCGAAGATCAACAGGCATTCGCGCGGCAGCGTCGTCTCTTCCAGCCGCACCGAGCCGGGCACGTTGTCGACGGCCACCGGAGTCAGGCCCTTCTCGTCGGCGAAGGCCAGCAATTCCGCCGTGGTGGCATGGTGCAGGAGCCGCTGGTAGCGGTCGGTCACCATGGCGCCCCGGCGATTCCACCGCCGGCGGCCGACGATGTGCACGGTGTCCACCGCAAACGCGTTGGCGGTCCGCACCACCGCACCGATGTTGGCGTCGTTGCCGAAGTTCTCGATCGCGATGTGCAGCGGGTGCCGGCGCTGGTCGATGTCCGCGATGATCGCCTCACGTGTCCAATAGCGGTAGGCGTCGACGACGTTGCGAGTGTCGCCCTCGCGCAACAACTCCGGGTCATAACGCGGGTCGTCGGGCAGCTCACCGGGCCAGGGGCCGACGCCGGGCCCGGCGCCCCACTCGGTGGGCCCTGGCACGTCGGTGTGATCGGGGTGGTCGGCGACGTGATCACTCACGCGAAATCCACACCGCCGCACGGGTTCCCACCACGGTGACGGTGGCGTACAGCAGCGCCTGGTTGATGTCGCCCTGCGTGCACAGCGAGGCGCGGGTGTTGATGGCCCCGACCTTCGAATCCGGCAGCACCAGCAGCGTCGCACCGTAGACGTCACACAGGTGCGACAGCCCGGGCGGCGGCAGCGTCGGCGCCACCGCGATCATCAACGGCCCGCCGCGCTTGGCCGAGTCATCTTTGTACCTGCTTGCCAGACCACCGATCTCGAGGCCGAGCAGCATGTAGCCCTTGCCGGTGAACGCCGCCGGATCGCCCAGCGCCGCGGGGATCAGCTGCCCGCCGTCGGCGCGGAACCCGTCGACGCTCGTGGCCTTGAGGGTGAGCCCGGTGTCGGCCTCGTTGGTCGGGGTCAGGCCAACGGGATACGCCGCACCGTAGGCGACGGTGGTGTCCTTGATCCGGTCGGCAGGCGAGTAGAGGTAGACGCCACGCACCTGGGTCTGGTCGCGCATCGGCCCCAAACAGACTGTGCCCGTTACCTTGTCCGGGTTCTGCACCACGGCCGGATTGATCTTGAGGCTGGGGACGCCGGCGCAGCCGCCGATCAGGTTCGATTCGAGGGGGTGCGCCAGTGCGCCGTACAGGCCGAAGCGCAGCGTCTCGGGCTTGGCGTGTTCGCCGCCGGCTTTCGCCGCGGCCAGGTCGACGTCGATCAGCACCTGATCATCCTGGAAGCGCAGGTTGGACACCGAGACGTTCCAGCCCAGCAGGGTCTGCGACTCACCGACCTTGACGCTGGGCGCACCGAAGATGACGGAGTTGGCGGCACCGTCGCCGGAACATGCGACCAGCACACCGGCCAGCAGCACAATCAGCAGCCGCGAGGCCAACCTGCGAAAAGACATGCGGCCAAGGTTAGCCGCAGGCGAATCAGCGCTGATAATTCGGCGCGGGGCGGCCGTTCCGGGCCGGAGCGAACTGCGTGTAGCGGCCGATGTCGGCGCGGCCGGGGGCCTGGTTGCTGCGGCCGGCAGGCAGTTCGTTCTGCCGCATCGGGCCGGCGCTGAGCGGACGGCTCGGCGAACCGCTACGGCGGGCGACGGCCTGACCGGCGACGCTGTTCTGGCCGGACGGCACCGGCGGCAGCACCCGCAGCAGGTCGTTGAACTGGCGGACGGTGCGCAGACCCTCGTCCCACTGAGCGCGGGTGCTGGTGATCGGCATGGACACCAGCGTCCAGTTCTGCTCGTTCCACATGACCTCGGCGCAATCCGGGGCGGTGTGCGAGAACGTCACCATGCGGCGGTCGCAGGCGCGACGGGCGGCATCGAGGTTCGTGGAGTAGACCATGCGGGGACCGATGGCGCCGAGCAGCCAGATGTCGTTTTCGCGCGGCTCCGGGATGTCCTTGAGGCGGACGTCCACGGCCACGTTGGTGCCGACCTTGCGGTGCAGGGCGATGACGGTGGCCACATCGTCGAGGTCGAAGATGAACACGGCCTCGCCGCGGATCTGCCCGAGCACGACATTGCGGGCGTGGACGTTCTCACCGACGGTCGACATGATGCCGCGGCTCCACCGCTTGACCAGGTCGGGAGTCTCGTGTTCGTAGTCGAACCCGTGCGACTTAGCCCATGACTTGCGGCGCCTGCCGAGGCCACGTCGACGGTCGATGTCGACGTACAGCAGCACCGCCGCACCCACGAAGCAGAGTGCAGAAAGTGTGAACCAGAGCGGGACCATCGGGCCAAGCCTACTGGTTGGTACCCGAAATGCTCGAACTCGAATTGGTCACAAGCTGGTCACATGCTATTTGAGGTACGCGACGATCGCGTTCGTGAGCCCCCGTCGGGCCACGTCGAGGTCGGTGTAGGTGCCGAGCTGACGCTCGGAGGCGATGCCTCGCATGGCGCCCGGGATGAACGCGGCGACCTCACGCACCCGCTCGGGGTCGACGTCCAGGTCGGCGAAGGCCTGCCGGCAGGTCTGCAGCCAGCTCCGGCCCCATGACGACAGCTCCGCGGCGGTCTTCGGATAGAGCCGCTCCAGTTCGGCATGGTCCCGCGGCAGCGCGGCGCGCAGATTCTCGATGGCCCGCGAGTCGCCGATGGTCAGGCCGTCATAGAGCAGATCGATGATGGTCGCGACGCGTTGCCGCAGCGTGGCACCGGTGTCGTGATGACTGAGCATGCCCGCGCGGCGCTCGGCGGTGCGGCGCAGGACTGCGGCCCAGAAGCCGTCGATGTCGCCGAACTGGTACTTCACCGCGCCCCAGGTGGCGCCGATCTCCTTGGCGATCCGGTTGGCCGATACCGCGCCCGGGTCGCCGGTGGCCAGCGCCTTGCGCGCGGCCTCCAACATGCTCTCCCGGGTGGCGTCACCGCGCTTGTTGGTTCGTCGTGCCGCGGCGGTCATCGTCCGAGATTAGCGCAGTTTCAACGAACCCTCTTTCAAAGTTTCACAGAACCCCCTACGATTCGGGTCATGGCCAAACCCCAGTTGCCGATGAAGCCGACGGGATGGTTCCAGGTCGCCTGGTCGGACGAGGTCCAAGTCGGCGCGGTGCACGCCATGAAGTACTTCGGCGAGGAGATGGTCGCCTGGCGCGCAGAATCCGGCGCCGTCACCGTCATGAATGCCTACTGCGAGCACCTCGGCGCGCACCTCGGCTTCGGCGGCCACGTCGTCGGTGAGACGATCCAGTGCCCGTTCCACGGCTGGCAGTGGAACGCCGCCGGCCACAACGTCTGCATCCCGTACCAGGACCGGCCCAACCGCGGCCGCCGGATCCGGACCTACCCCGTCACCGAGCGCAACGAGGCCATCTACATCTGGCACGACGTCGAGGGCCGGGAGCCGTACTTCGAGGCGCCCGATGTGTTCGCGTCATTCAACGACGGCAGCAGCGCCGCCGACTACTACCCGCAGCAGCGGCTGTTCCGCGAAACCCTCGAACTGCATCCGCAGTACGTCCTGGAGAACGGCGTCGACTTCGCACACTTCAAGTTCGTGCACCAGACCCCGATCGTCCCGGTGTTCACCCGGCATGACTTCGCGGCGCCGATCTCCTACGTCGACTTCACCATCACGTTCGAGGGCAGCGATCAGCAGTCGATCGACGACGTGCGCAGTGGCGTCGAGGCGATCAACGGCGGTTTGGGCATCGCCGTCACCAAGAGCTGGGGCATGATCGACAACCGCACCATCTCGGCCGTCACACCCGTCGACGAGTCCACCTCGGACGTGCGGTTCATGGTCTATATCGGACGGACGCCCTGGAGCGCCGAGCACGCCACCGCCTTCGGCGACGAGGTGATCCGCCAGTTCACCCAGGACATCCACATCTGGTCGCACCAGCGCTACTCCGATCCGCCGGCGCTGGCGACCGCCGAGTACGAGGGCTTCACGGCAATCCGCAAGTGGGCCATGCAGTTCTATCCCGAAACCCCGAAGGGCTGACCAGATGTCCAAGATTCGCGTCTTCCAGGTGGCGACCGGCAACGTCGGCACCGAGATGATCAAGCGCATCAGCAAGCGTCCCGATCTCGAATTGATCGGATTGCATTGCTACACAACGGAAAAGGTCGGACGCGACGCCGGCGAGATCGCCGGGATCGGGCCGGTCGGCGTCATCGCCACGGGCTCGGTCGACGACATCATCGCCGCGAAACCCGATGTCCTCACCTTCCACGGCGTCTTCCCCGACGAAGACCTGTACGTGAAAGTCCTTGGAGCGGGGATCAATATCGTCACGACAGCCGACTGGATCACCGGCTGGCACCGCGACACCAACCATCCGCACCCCTCCGGTCGACCGGTCAGCGAGTTGCTGGCCGAGGCGTGCGCCAAGGGCGGGTCGACGTTCTACGGCACCGGGATGAACCCCGGCGTCAATCAGATCCTGGGCGTGGTGTGTTCGGCCGACGTCGCCGAGATCGAGAACGTCACCACCATCGAATCCGTCGACGTGTCCTGCCATCACAGCAGGGACACCTGGATCGAGGTGGGATACGGCCTGCCCGTTGATGATCCGTCGATCCCGGCGAAGCTCGAGAAGTACACCCGGGTGTTCGCCGACAGTGTGCTGATGATGGCCGATTGCTTCGGGCTGGAGCTCGACGAGGTGAAGTTCAGTGCTGAACTCGGCGCCTGCACCAAGGATGTCGACCTGGGCTGGTACACGCTGCCCAAGGGTTCCCTCGGCGGCAACTACATCAAGTACCAGGGCATGGTCGACGGCGTGCCGCGCATCGAGACGCACCTGGAGTGGCAGATGACGCCGCACACCGACCCGAGCTGGAACATCAAGGGCTGCTACATCACTCAGATCAAGGGTGACCCCTGCGTCTACAACAAGCACATGATCTACCCGAAACCCGGTGTGGACCTGTCGAATCCGGACAACTTCGCCTCGATCGGCATGACGGTGACGGGGCTGCCCGCGCTCAACGTCATCGCCTCGGTGGTCGAGGCGCCGCCCGGACTGCTGACGAGCGCCGACGTGCCGCTGCGCGGTTTCGCGGGACGGTTCAACATCTGACGCGAGAAGTACATAGCTTCAATCACGAGGCACTGGCAGTCATCGTGGCTGAAGCCAGGTACATCTTTGGGACGTCGGAGGTGCCTCAGTTCAATCTCCACTGCAAACGGTTGTACCGATTGAACTCAGGGACTTTCCGATCACATTCATTGCGGCAGCCCCAAGCGAAAACCCCCTATCTCCAGAGAAATAGGGGGTTTCCGCATCCACTCGGCGAACTAGCTCAGCCGAGGACCAGGCTCTCGCCGTCCGCGCTGACGTGGACCGGAACGACGTCGCCGTCGTGCACCTCGCCCGCCAGCAGCATCTTGGCCAGCTGGTCGCCGATGGCCTGCTGCACCAACCGGCGCAGCGGACGGGCACCGTACAGCGGGTCGAAACCGCGGTCGCCCAGCCACTTCTTGGCCTCCAGCGAAACCTCGAGCTGCAGGCGCCGCTGCGACAGCCGCTTCTGAAGCTGCGCCAGCTGGATGTCGACGATCCGCACCAGCTCACTGGGATCGAGCGCGTGGAACATCAGCACGTCGTCCAGACGGTTGATGAACTCCGGCTTGAACTTCGCGCGCACCGCCGCCATCACCTGCTCCTCGGTGCCACCGGCGCCGAGGTTGGAGGTCAAGATCAGGATGGTGTTGCGGAAGTCGACCGTGCGGCCCTGACCGTCGGTCAGGCGGCCCTCGTCGAGCACCTGCAGCAACACGTCGAACACGTCCGGATGCGCCTTTTCGACCTCGTCGAAAAGCACCACCGTGTACGGGCGGCGCCGCACGGCCTCGGTCAGCTGACCACCGGCGTCGTAACCGACGTAGCCCGGAGGGGCACCGACCAGACGAGCCACCGAGTGCTTCTCGCCGTACTCGCTCATGTCGATGCGGACCATGGCGCGTTCATCGTCGAACAGGAAGTCCGCCAACGCCTTTGCCAGCTCCGTCTTACCGACACCGGTCGGTCCGAGGAACATGAACGATCCGGTGGGACGGTTCGGGTCGGCCACACCGGCGCGGGCACGACGGACCGCGTCGGACACCGCCTCGACAGCCTGCTTCTGGCCGATGACGCGCTTGCCGAGCTCCTCCTCCATGCGCAGCAGCTTGGCGGTCTCGCCCTCCATCATTCGGCCGGCCGGGATGCCCGTCCACGCCGACACCACGTCCGCGATGTCGTCGGGGCTGACCTCCTCCTTGAGCATGACGTTCTCGCGCGCTTCGGCAACCGGCAACGCGGCGTCGAGTTGCTTCTCGATCGACGGAATCCGGCCGTACCGCAGCTCGGCGGCCTTGGCCAGGTCGCCGTCACGCTCGGCCCGATCGGCCTCACCGCGCAGCGCCTCCAGCTGTTCCTTGAGCTCGCGCACGATGTCGATGGCGTTCTTCTCGTTCTGCCACCGCGTGGTCAGCTCGGTCAGCTTCTCCTTCTGATCGGCCAGCTCCGAGCGCAGCTTCTCCAGCCGCTCCTTGGAGGCGTCGTCCTCTTCCTTGGACAGCGCCATCTCCTCGATCTCGAGGCGACGGACCAGCCGCTCGACCTCGTCGATCTCGACGGGCCGGGAGTCGATCTCCATGCGCAGCCGGGATGCGGCCTCGTCGACCAGGTCGATGGCCTTGTCCGGCAGGAACCGGCTGGTGATGTAGCGATCCGACAACGTGGCCGCCGCAACCAGCGCGGAGTCGGTGATGCGCACACCGTGGTGCACCTCGTAGCGGTCCTTGAGGCCGCGCAGGATGCCGACGGTGTCGTCGACCGACGGTTCGCCGACCAGCACCTGCTGGAACCGGCGCTCCAGGGCCGCGTCCTTCTCGATGTACTTGCGGTACTCGTCGAGCGTGGTCGCACCGACCAGCCGCAGCTCGCCACGGGCCAGCATCGGCTTGATCATGTTGCCGGCGTCCATCGCGGATTCGCCGGTGGCGCCGGCGCCCACGATGGTGTGCAACTCGTCGATGAAGGTGATGACCTGGCCGGCCGAGTTCTTGATGTCGTCGAGGACGGCCTTGAGCCGCTCCTCGAACTCACCCCGGTACTTGGCGCCGGCGACCATGGACCCGAGGTCCAGGCTGACGACGGTCTTGTCCCGCAGGCTCTCCGGTACGTCACCGGCGACGATGCGCTGGGCGAGGCCCTCGACGATCGCGGTCTTGCCGACGCCGGGCTCACCGATCAGCACCGGGTTGTTCTTGGTACGCCGACTCAGCACCTGGACCACGCGACGAATCTCGTTGTCGCGGCCGATGACCGGGTCGAGCTTGCCTTCGCGGGCGCGGGCGGTCAGGTCGGTGGAGTACTTCTCCAGCGCCTGGTAGCTGCCCTCGGGATCGGGGCTGGTGACACGCGCACTGCCGCGGACCTTCACGAACGCCTCACGCAGCGTCTGCGGCGCGGCGCCGTGGTTGACCAGGATCTTGGCGACGTCGGAGTCGCCACTGGCCAGGCCGTACAGCAGGTGCTCGGTGGAGACGTACTCGTCGTCCATCTCGGTGGCCAGATGCTGGGCAGCAGTCAGGGCCGCCACCGACTCACGAGACAGTTGCGGCGTCGAGTTGGCGCCGCTGGCGCTCGGCAGCTGATCGATCAGCCGCTGGGCGTCGGCCCGGATGGCAGCGGGCTCGACACCGACGGCCTCCAGCAGAGGCGCGGCGATGCCGTCATTCTGGGTCAGCAGAGCCATCAACAAGTGCGCCGGACGGATCTCCGGGTTTCCGGCGGCGGTCGCCGCCTGCAACGCTGAGGTCAGCGCCGCCTGAGTCTTCGTGGTCGGGTTGAACGAGTCCACGACACCTCCCTTTCGTCTACAGAAAAATGCTTGTCGCTGAATTCAACGTCGTCAAGATTGAGTCTGTTCCGCTCAAGTCTGGAAAATTTCCCGACTGCCTATGATCTGGCTCACCCCGTAAATACTGCCGCGCCCAACCGACAAGATCGACGCAAACGTAAGCAACAATGACGGCATGACAGATTGGGCTTCGGTCCTGACCGAACTGATTCCCCTCGCCTTGGTGATCGCCCTTTCTCCACTGTCGATCATTCCCGCCGTCCTGGTGCTGCAATCCCCCCACGCCCGCATCACCGGCCTGACTTTTCTCGCCGGCTGGCTGGTGGCCATCGCGGTCCTCACCGGGGTGTTCGTCCAGCTGTCCGGCCTCATGCCCCAGGCCGGCCACCCGTCGACCACGGCGTCGTGGGTGCGCATCGTGATCGGCGTGCTGCTGGTCGTCTTCGGCATCTACCGCTGGGCCAACCGCAATCACGACGCGCCCGAGCCGGCCTGGATGCGGAAGCTGACCAGCGTCACCCCCGCCCGCGGTTTCGTGACCGCCTTGGTGCTCGCGGTGGTGAACCCCAAGGTGCTGTTCATGTGCGTCGCTGCCGGCCTCGCCATCAGTACCGACGAACTCTCGCGCGCCGCCACCTGGGCGTCGGTACTGGTTTTCGCGGTGGTCGCAGGCAGTTCGGTCGCCATCCCCGTGCTGACGTACGTCGCCGCCGGTGAGCGGCTGGACCCGGCCATGGCCCGGCTCGGCGCCTGGCTGCACCGCCAGCACGCGGTGCTGGTCGCCGGGATCCTGATCGTCATCGGACTTCTCGTGGCATACAAGGGCCTGAGCCACCTCTAGGACTACCGTCTAAGCATGTCCGACTCCGGCTTCGGCGATTTCGAGTTCGAACGAAAGTTCCTCGTCCGCGACCTGCCCGCTGTCACAGCGTCCGACCCGAGCCCTGCGCTCATCGTGCAGGCGTACCTGTTCGCGTCCGACGGCTATGCCGTCCGCGTGCGTGTCCAGGGCCCCGCGCCTGCAGATCTGAGCGATCCGTCGCTGGACCTCATCGACGCCATCGGCAGTGACTCCATCGGCACCATGACCGCGAAGGGACCGGCCGCCGGCGGCACCCGCTACGAGGCCGAACGGGAACTCGATCCGCTGGTGGCCGGCGAAATCGTGCGTCGCGCCGAGCACGTGGTGACCAAGGTGCGGTACTCGGTGTGGCTGGGTGAAGACGGCTGGATCATCGACCGCTTCACGGGCGGCAATACCCCACTGCTGCTCGCCGAAGTCGAGCGCGGCGGACCGGTCGTCGACCTGGCGATCCCGACGTTCTGCGTCACCGAGGTATCCGAGGACGACCGGTTCCGCAACGAGTATCTGGCCCACCAGCCGTACGGCACGTGGGCCGACGCGCACCGGCGCGAACTCGACCTGCTGGGCCCCACCTTCGTCAACACGTTGGGGCAGAACCACTTCGACACCACCTCGCCGATGCCTGATGGGACTTGACGACCGCGAAGCGCTGATGACGGTGCGGGCCCTGGTAGACCCCGCGCACGGCGGGGACGACGTGGTCGGCCGCTTCTACACCCGGTGGTTCGCCCGCGACCTGTCGGCGCGCGACCTCTTCCCACCGGACCTGGCCGCCCAGCGCACTGCCTTCAGCCAGGCGCTGTACTGGGTGCTGGGCGAATTCATCGAGCAGCGCGCCGAAGAGCCCGTGGCATTCCTCGCGCAGCTCGGCCGCGATCACCGCAAATACGGTGTGGGACATCTCCATTACGCGGCGCTGCAGGACGCACTGCTGACGACCCTGCGCGACGAACTCGGCGACCGCTGGGACGCGCGGGTCGCCGAGGCCACCACGCACGCCGTCGATCTGATCGTCGGCGTCATGCGCGGCGCCGCCGACTCCGAACAGAGACCGCCCTACGTCGACGGCACCGTCGTCGAGCACCTCCGCGTCACCCGCGACGTCTCGGTGGTGCGACTGCAGCTCGACCAGGCACTGCCGTATTACGCCGGTCAGTACGTCGCGGTGCAGGTGCCGCAGTGGCCGCGACGCTGGCGGCACCTGAGTCCGTCGATGCCCTCGGATGCCAGCGGTGCCATCGAGTTTCACGTCCGCTCTGTCAGCGGAGGCATGGTGAGCACCGCCATCGTCAACCAGACCGCACCCGGCGACCGCTGGCGACTGTCCAATCCCCATGGCGGAATGCATGTTTCACGTTCCGACGGTGATGTACTGATGGTCGCCGGCAGCACCGGCCTGGCTCCGCTGCGGGCCCTGCTGATGAATCTGTGCCGCGAGGCCGAGAATCCACGCGTGCACCTGTTCTTCGGCGGGCGCTACCCGTGCGATCTGTACGACCTGCGCATCCTCTGGGAGATCGCGGCCACCAACCCCTGGCTGTCCGTCACCCCGGTGTCCGAGTACTCCACCGACCCGCCATGGGCCGCCGACTATCCCGACGTGACGCCACCGCGCGGACTGCACGTCCGGCAGACCGGGCTGCTCCCCGACGTCGTGACGAGCTACGGCAGCTGGGGTGACCGGCAGATCCTGCTGTGCGGCGGACCCGGGATGGTGACCGCCACCAAAGCCGCGCTGATCGCCAAAGGCGCACCAGCAGAACGCATTCAGCACGACCCGTTGGCCCACTGACCCTGGAGGAACCGATGGCCGAACTCGACACCGTCGTACTGCGCGACCCCGAGTCCGCGATGACAGCAACGTTCGTGCCCGGCGCAGGCATGATCGGCACCTCGCTCGCCGATGGAGATCTGGAGTTTCTCGGCCAGCGGCGCGGGCTGGACGCGTACCTGACCAACGCCAAGACCATGGGCATCCCGCTGCTCTATCCCTGGGCGAACCGGTTGGACGGCAACACCTATGACGTCGACGGCGGAGTCGTCACGTTGACACCAGGAGCGGGTGGGGTACGTGCCGACCCGAATGGCTCACCCATGCATGGCACGCTCGCCGCCTACCCGGGCTGGCTGATCACCGAGCAGTCTGCGAATTCACTCACCGCCGCAGTCGATTTCAACCGGCCCGGCCTGTTGGCGTCGTTTCCGTTCCCGCATGTGCTGACGCAGCGCGTGACGTTGGTGGCCCGTGTTCTGACCGTCGAGACTGTTGTTCGACCATCCGCCTCGGCGGCAGTACCGCTGTGCTTCGGGTATCACCCGTACGTGACCATTCCCGGTGTGCCTCGGGAGGATTGGATACTGGAGACGCCGACGATGCGGCACCTCCCGACCGATGATCGCGGGTTGCCTTCCGGCGCTGCCGAGGCGTGGCCAGCACGGTCTGCGCCGCTCGGCGACACCGCCTACGACGACGGCTTCGACGAGGTGCCCGACGGCGCGCAGTTCGTCCTTCACGGCGGCGACCACCGGATCACCGTGACCTTCGAAACCGGCTACCCCGCCGCACAACTGTTCGCACCGCCCGGCGACGCGCTGGTCGCGATCGAACCCATGGCCGCGCCCACCGACGCGCTGCGTCGCGGTGGCTACCGCCTCGCCTCCCCCGGCCGGCCAGCGACAGCGCGGTTCTCTATCAAGGTCAACTGAGTTCCGAAATCGCGGCCGGTGCCGCACACTTTCTGACGTGGACACGCAAGACCGCCTCGACAGGTGGGAGCATCGCGCGGAGTGGCCGCTGGCCGCCGTCGCCGCGCTGTTCCTGGCCGCCTACAGCATCGAGGTCCTCGCCCAGCCGCACGGACTCGTCGCGCGGCTGCTGACCCTGGTGACCTGGTTGGCGTGGGCGGTATTCACCGCGGACTACGCGGCCCGGCTCTACCTGGCCCCCGACCGCAAGCAGTGGTTCTTCCGGCATCTGGTCGACCTTGCCGTCGTGCTGCTGCCGCTGTTGCGGCCACTGCGCCTGCTCCGGCTGGTCGTGCTGGTCGGCGCCCTGCAGAAGGCCATCGGCAATGCCATCCGCGGCAAAGTGATCATCTACACCATCTCGGGCGCGGTGCTGCTGGTGTACGTCGGGGCGCTGGCGGTGTACGAAGCCGAGCGGGGTGCGCCGGACGCCCACATCACGAGCTTCGGCCTGGCCGTGTGGTGGGCGATGACCACGATCACCACCGTCGGCTACGGCGACATGTATCCCGTCACCACGACCGGCCGGGTCATGGCCAGCCTCATGATGATCGGCGGCATCAGCCTGGTCGGTTCGATCACGGCGACCATCGCGTCATGGATCGTGCAGACCGTGTCGATCGACGATCAGAAACAGGACGCGGTGACCGCCGCGCACATCGAGGACCTGCGCGGCGAGATCGCGCAGCTGCGGGAGTTGTTGCGCGACAAGGTGAGTAGCGATGTGACCGCCAACTGACTTGCTGCGCCCTCAGCCGATCATTTTGCCTTCGATGCCGTCCGCGCGAAGAGTGCCTGCCACGGGGTCGAAGATCAGCACCAACAAATCGCCGAGTTCAGCATCGACTGCACGGGCAAGTTGCCGGACAGAACCCATATTGGGTGCAGCCGGCTCGGCAGGATCCCATGCAACAGGCACGGGTCCGTGGGCCGTTTCGAAATCGCGGCTGAGGCCCGGTGCCACGCCAATCGCCTGTGCGACAGGCGGTTCGATGGAGAGTCCAGAACCGCGCAGAACCTGTGTTGTAACGGGGATGGCGATGCGGACACAGCCGTCAGATCGATGAGACGCGCCGCGCACCGTATCCAACGAAGGTATGGCCGGCCAAGGGTCTTCAGGTCGGCGACAACGCACCGTGCCACCTTCGACCACGAACGCGAGTGTCGCCAGATAGGTACGAATCGAGCTTTCCTTGATGTCCGGGAATGCGTCGAGCATGTCGTCAAGCAATGCCCGTACCGACACCCGCCCGCCGGCATCTGCGACACGGTTTTTCAGCTCTTGCGCGATGCCGCCGTAGGCAAAAACCTCCCGGTCGGCCAGAGTCCATCTGGTCCGACTCGCTCGAACGAATGCAGCGTTGCCGTGCAAGGCCTTCAATACCGCGCGTGCGGACGTATTTTCGCCCACAACGGCACTGATCTCGTCGGCAGTCATGGGTTCAGCGTTCGCTTTGAGCACTGCAGCGACCTTGTCACGCAGGCCAGCAGCCGACCGGACGTAGACCCCGGCGATCCCTTGCAACGCGTGTGAGTCCAGATAGGTCGGCACCACTTCGCGCCGCATGCCTGCGGCCGTCAAAACGTCGGTCAACATTCTCGCAGTCGGCATAGGCTCCGTGCGATAGAGATCGCGCACTGCGGTACCGACTCGCTGGCGTCCATCTTCTGGAATCTGCTCGAACCAGCCGTCACGCTCCCGGTATGGACCGGCCACGTAGAGCAATAGCCAAGCCGCCTCGGTCGTCGGCTCCATACCAAACCGACGAATCTCAGATTCGACGGTTGATCGCGGAACGTAGACGCCTAAACAACCGCCCAAATCCTCGGCGAACTGCCGTACCTGCGAATGAGCTGGCTCACCGAGCCGTTCGGCGAACCGCGACCGAATTCGGCTCTCGTTTCGCCACAGCCAGGTGGGATGCACACCCAGTTCGGCCGCGAGGCGCTCCTGCCTGACCTTCGCCGGTGCCCATTCGCGCGCCAACAGGACCTTTCGGTCGCGCCAGTCGAGACACTCCAGCAATCGGTTGACCGCATCTGTAGCGCTTGCCTGAGATGTGTCGGCTGGCTCGTCGCGCCGAGCCACCGCTCTTCGAGCAGCCAGCACGATCGACTCGACGGTTCGCACGCCAGTCGACCGGTGCCCTAAGAGGTCGCCGACTGTCACATCGATCATGTCGGACCACGTCACATAGGTACGTTCGTATGCATTTCGTGCACGAGCAGGCAACGTTCCATACGGAATGGGCTGAGTCCCAAGAGCGTCCAATCCGGCGACCAGCTGCCCCAACCGAACGTCGTCGGCGGGCCACAATCGGGCGGCGGTATGAGTCGAGGTCATTGGTACAAATCGTTCATCGGCGTGGTCTGACGAGGCGGCGGCTGCAAGACCATACTCGGGTCAACGCCGATCGTCCGCGGTCAACAAATCCTATCGACGCCGCGACGCGCCAGCTAAAGCGTCATGGCACTAGCCGCCAACAATTGCCGGCGGCGGGACAAATTGGTGCAAGTGCGCCCTACGCTAGCCGACTATCCTTGTTGGGACGACTGATACGCCCTCGGGCGTAAAATTGGTTCGGGGTCGTCGTGCGAAGGGGGGCCGGCGTGGTGGACGTAGTCAAGGTCGATACACAGATGCTGCGACATCAGGTCGCGAAGCTCGAGGAGACGATCGGTCACCTCGAGTCACACGAGAAGACAGTCGGGCACACCATCGACTCATTTGGTGAAGCGCTGAAGGGCGACACCGGCAAGGCCGTCGCGGAGGCGTTGACCAGCTACCAGAAGGCGATGGCTGCGCTCCGCACAGAGCAACACGGGATTACTGAAAAGCTGCAGTCCGCGGTTGCGGCCTACGACTCGACTGACACCAACGCCGCCGCAGGCCTGACCCAAGCAATGCATCTGTAGGGGGACATCAATGGCCGAGCAGGAATGGCACTTTGCAAAGATCGAGCAGACGATCGGCGACCTCAAGGATGAGCACAAGCGGCTGAACGACATTCTGGTCGAGGAGCGCGCTCGGATTCAAATGGTCAGCAGCGACATCTGGCACGGCACTGCACGTGAGGGTTGGCAAGCTGCCGAACGCTCGTGGGGCGAGAAGGCTGACGCTGCGCTGGAGTCCTTGAACAAGCTGATAGGCGCCATTCAGGGTGGTCATGATTCGATGGAATCTGCCGAGGGGAAGCTCAAGGGCAAGTTCGGCTGACCGACGCAGGGAGGGGAATTCAGTGTCGAGTAGTCACCGTTCAGT
This sequence comes from Mycobacterium sp. SMC-16, assembly GCF_046250085.1. Classification (NCBI taxonomy): domain Bacteria; kingdom Bacillati; phylum Actinomycetota; class Actinomycetes; order Mycobacteriales; family Mycobacteriaceae; genus Mycobacterium; species Mycobacterium sp. SMC-16. The sequence continues at coordinate 465,523 of NZ_CP176427.1, read as the reverse complement.
AGGGGCGGCGCACCGCGAGGCGACCATCAGATGACGCCTACGTTGAAGGTTGACACGGCCCAGCTTGCGGCTGCCGGTCAAGCGTTTCAAGCAGCGTCGGACGCCGTGCCGGCTGCTCCAGCCTTTTATATTCCGCCTGCTGCGGATGCGCTCTCGACTGCAGCGGCAACCAATGCCCCAAAGTTCGCAGATCCGATTACGACCGGCTTGCCCAGGCTGAAAACCGAGACTGCTGCCTACGCAGCGAATATCAAGGATGCGGCATCGACGTACGCGACGACTGATCAACAAGCGGCGGCAGACGTGCTGAAGCAAAAGCTCGATGATCCGGCAGGCCAAGGGGCCGGCGGTGGCGGCGGTGCCGTGTCAGGCGGTGGCGGCGGGGCGGGATCATCTGGCGGCGCCCCCAGTTCGGCCAAGGCCGGCGCAGCGTCCGCGGCAGCATCGGCCGCGCCAGGCGCTGGCGGAGATCCGATGAGCCAGCTGAGCCAACTCGGCCAGATGGGCGGCCAGATGCTGCAGATGCCTATGCAGATGGCCCAGGCGGCCGGAGCAATCCCGCAAGCGGCGATGCAGATGGCCCAGCAAGTGGGCCAGCAGATCGGCCAAATGGCCGGCAAGAAGGGCGAGTCCGACAAGGACAAGCCGGAAGACGCTGCGCAGAAAGCTGCTGACGACAAGAAAGCCGACGACGAAAAGAAGTCGGCAGACGACAAGGACAAGTCGCAGGCGCAGTCCGAGAAAGCGCAGCCCAAGGCGCCGGTCGAGGGCAAGCATGCTGCAGCGCCGATCCATGGTTCAAACGCTGCCCCCGTCCCCCCGTCTTCGTCTGCACCACGACACGCGGCACCGACCCGACCCAATGTGGAGGAACAACTGTGACCCAGCCACCGCCATCCGGCCCGTGGGGCGCTCAGCCCCCGCAGCAGCCCGGGAATTGGCAGGGGTATCCCAGTGCACAGCAGGGGCCGGGTCCGCAGGGGCAATGGAACCCGCAGCAGCAGCAACAGTGGCCGAATCCCGCGACCGCCCCTCAGAAGAAGGGCCCGCTGAAGTGGGTCCTCGGTGCTATTGCCCTGATCGCTGTCATCGCGGTTACCGCCGTGGTGGCGGTGTCATGCGCCGGTGGCAATGGTTCCAACAACGGTGGCGGCGGTACGGTTTCATCGGGTTCGAAATCCGACATCGCTAGCGCTAACGACACCGGACCGGTTTCAGTTATTACCGAGGACCCGTCTTGTGCGCCGTGGAATCCGATCATCACGACACTGGCCAATGTCGAGAAGAACGGATGGGATCGCCGAGATCCGTCCATCGCGACGAATTCGTGGACTCCCGACGTTCGAAGCCAGTATCAAGCTGTGGGCGAGGCGATGCGCAATGCCGCAAGTCAGACGTCAGCCCTCGTGAAGCTCACTACTCATAGGGTAATGCGCGAGCTATATGAACAATTTATCGCATACTCCCATTCCTATGCCGACCGGATTTCTGATTACTCCGCGTCCGACAACGACCTGGCGATAGTTGAGTCCACGATTAGCGATGTAATCACCGGCGTATGCCAATCTATTGCAAATGGATCGGCAGCAGCCCGATCTCCCTTGGTCGCCGCAGGTAGTCCGCCATCCCATAAATCGCAAATCGGGGATACCTCGAATCCTGCGCGATTCATGCCGAAACCGGATTCCCAGTGCCAAGACTGGAAGGATGCGGTTGGCCAAATGACCGCAGATCCTGCTGTTTCCGCTTGGAGCAAGGAAGATCCCACGGTGCCGGCAAGTAGTTGGTCGCCCGATTACAAGGCCCAAAATGATGCGGTGAAACCCATTTTTAGCCGATTCGCTGATACATACGAATCCCTCGCTCGGCAAAGCTCGAACGCCGTGGTAGAGGACTTTGGAGTGCTAGCGGCTCAGTACGGACGCGCATTCGTACAGGGTATTCCTACGTACACGAGCGCCGACCTGTATCTATTCAACGTTTTCCAGAAGGCGCCGGGCATCATCACTGCGTCATGCCGAGCAGCTGGTACGAGCTAATGAACGGTGACATACAGAGACCAAGTTGCCCAAGCGGCATGCTTGAACCAGGTGCATGGCCTGAAGTAAGCGAAGGTCGTTTCTACCAAGTAGCACAAGATTGCGTGACAGCACTTCAGAATCTCATAACTCAATCCGCTACGCCCTGGGAACGTCAGCTTCGTGATATCTTTCAAAATGGCGGCGGAATCTGGGCTGGCGATGCATCCGGCGCGGCGAACAGCAAGGGCAACGCCGCACTGAAAAGCTTCTCGGAAATAAAGACGCAGCTTGCATCTGCCGCGAACTGGAATTTCGATGTCAGCAACGCAATTTCCTCCACCAAGAGCGAAATTGTGAGGAATGTTGGCAATGCGATGTCAGGGTTTGACGAACTCTCCAGTGACGATCAGACCACACGAATCAATGAATGCTACCAACTGAACATCGGTGCGATCAGCCGACATGCGGCTAGCATCGACGCGGCGACCTATCGACCGAGCTTGACGCCAGAGAACCTTGAAACCAACGGCTTGCCGCCGCGACCACCAGCGGGTGCAACTGCACCAACAGGGGGTGCGGCTACACCGCCAGCGGGAGCGCCACAGCCGAACTTGCCACCCGCAGGCAAGACAGTGTCTCCAGAATCGACCACCTCGGGCGCGCCGCCACCGCCACCTCCGACCGCATCCCCCGGCGGCGCACCGTCTCCCGTTGATCCTCCCGGAGGAAAAGCGGCCACTCCTGAATCAAAATCGGCAAACACGCCGCCACCACCAGGAGGGTCGCCGGGCGGACCCGCCGTCGACGCACCGGGCCCGATAAAGGCCGGCGCCCCCGAGGCACCGGCCGCATCAGTTCCACCCCAACCTGCCGCTCCCGCGACTCCGGCGGCCAACGGCACTCCTTCCGGCGGCGGCTTGGTCACACAACCGCCCCCGGCGGCGCCCAGGCCGGCGAACTCCACGTCCGCAGGCGGTGGCGCAACCACGCCGACAAGCGCAGGAAGCAGCAGCCCTACGAGTGGCTTGACTGGAGGATCCGGCGGCTCCGGTACCCAGCAGTCTGGGAACCCGACAGGCCAGCCAACTGGAGCTCAAACCCCGGGCGGCCAACCGAATAATCCGCTGCAGCAGGGGTTACAGCAGCTCAACCAGGGTCTGCAGAGCGGGGCGGGTAATGCTTCGCAGCCGCTGGCCGCAGCCCAGCCGGCCACGCAACAGCCCACCACGCCACCTCCGGCGACACCGACTGGTGCAGCCAGCGGTACCTCGGCGACAAGCGCCGCACCCGTCGGTGCCGCGTCGGCAGCAGGCGGCGGGTCTGTCGGTGGCCCAGCGGCTGCAGCACCGACTGCACCGGCAGCACCGTTGGGCCCTGCCCCGACGCCGTCTCCGGCTGCACCAGTCGCACAACCCGGGCAAGGCGGCCCCGTCGGACCCGCGGGTCCAGGTGTCGCCGCGGCCGGCACGAACAACCAGCAGGCTGCCGCCGCTGCCGCGCCAATCCCGGTCAGCCCGGCGCGCGCGGAGCGCGACGCCATGGCGGCCGCAGCCAAAGCCGGTCTCCTACAACGCAAGTCGGCTGGAAACACCGACGCGGATATCGAGATCGCGCGACGAATTTCCGCGGCATTGCACGCGCCGCCGTCTATACCGGCAGCGAGCTACCAGTTCGTGTGGGCGGTCGGCGTCACGTCTGAGGGCCAGATACTGGCGGCCAATTCATACGGAATCGGCTACATCCCGGACGGAGTGAAACTTCCGGGACAGGTGACCCTCGTCAGCGCCGACGAGGCGATCTCGCCGGCTGAACGCGGCCGCTGGGTGAATTTTCCATTCCTGGCGATACAAGGCTGGGCGCAGTTCCACGGCAAGACGCTGCGCGCGATCATCGGCACGCCTGAAGAAGTGAAGCCATACAAATCGAGCATGCATGCCGAGGAATTGGCACCTGACGACATCCCCGCCGACGGCACGATGCAAGGTCGGTCTCGCCTGCAAGTGATTGCACCGGAAGCCGCTGCGCGACTTGAGGAATGGTCTGACGTCACGCTGTACGAGGCACTGCCGCCTCGACCGGTGCAAGATGCCCCACCCGACGCCAAGCAGACCATGAAGCTCTGGGTAGAGACGATCAAGCCGCTGCTACGTACGACTGGCACCAACGGTCCGGTTGACCATCTGACGAAGCTCATCGCATACGCCGATCACATGCAAAGTGTCGAGCTGTACAAGGCGTACACCGCGCCGCATGTGGCTGCGCAGCGTGCGGCGATGTCGGATTGGATCTACTGGCAACATGTTTCGTCGATCTGCCAGGACGCCACGAATCCCGTTCTTGGCAGCGTTCAGGCGTGAACGATTCCGGTGACGCATGGGAGCGCACTGCGGTCCGGCCGTTCGAGGTCTTTCCCGAGCTATATCAGCACATGGACACGCAATTGCTGTCGGCCATCGCTAGCGGCGACGACGCCAGCCGAGCGGCCGCGATCGGTGCCGGCAGTCGCGAGGTAGTCGAGCGGATCGCACATCTACGTGAACCATGGGTTTTGAACATCGACGCCGATGCCACGATCGAGTCGATCGACCGGCACGCGGTGAAGCTGTTCGAGCGCGGTGCGCCAGAGATCGGAGAATGGGTCCAGCGCATTCTCGGTCATTGGCGGCGGCAGCGGTCCTGGTTCAACCTAACGGTCGACGTCGTCGCCAGGGCTGGCGATGATGATCTGAACCGGGTCATCATCGCCTCTGCCGACTGCATCCGGCGGGCCACATTTGCGTTCTTGGACATCGACTTTGGCGCTGACCCACCAATGCCCGATGACCCGTCCTATGGGTTGCTGTTAGCCGTTGGCGAGATTTTCACGACTCATCGGGATCAGAATCCGCTCCGGATGCAGCTCGATTCCGTCGGAGGGCTGGCTGCTGCACCCGAGCACAACCCGTGGGTGGCAGCGCTCATCGATCAAGAACTAGTGACCTACCGCCGGCTATATCGAGTGTTTTTCCAGCTCTTGGAACACGCTGGCATGTTCGATGATGATCGTGAGGACGACGACCGCGAGTTCTTCTACACACCTGACGAGGTGGACCGCCAAACCCGTTGAACCGTTGGGGTTCAGCCGCGCTGCGGATTCCCCCGCCGCCGCGGTTCCCACAGCACCAGTGCGGTGCTGGGCTTGCGGACGCGTTCGAGCTCGGCGGTGACCTCGGCGAGCCTGGCCTGCAGCGCCTCGACCTGATTGGTCAGCTCGATGATGCGCTTGATGCCGGCCAGGTTGACGCCCTCGTCCTGGGACAGCCGCTGCACCTCGCGCAGCAGGTCGACATCGTGCTGCGAATACCGTCGACCGCCGCCCGAAGTGCGCTGCGGGCTGACCAGGCCGAGCCGGTCGTATGTCCGCAACGTCTGTGCGTGCATACCGGCCAGCTCGGCGGCCACCGAAATCAGGACGGTCCGCGCTTCCTCTGTCTTACGCCGGGCACTCAAAGCGACCCCGCCCAACCGGCCCGCGGATCAAATCCACTGGCCCGCTCTGCTTTTGCGTACGCCTCAAGCGCCTCCGCCGCTTCACCCTCGAGGTTCGGCGGCACAGCCACCTTGACGGTGACCAGCAGGTCGCCATGACCGCCGTCGCTGCCGCGCTTGGGCACACCGCGCCCACGCACGCGCAGGATGCGGCCGTCGGACGTGCCCTTGGGCACCCTGACGCCAACCTTGCCTTCCAGCGTCGGCACAGAAAGCGTTGTCCCCAATGCCAATTCATGGAAGCTCACCGGAACGGTGACGGTGAGATCGTCGCCGTCACGGCCGAACACCTTGTCGGGCCGGACGTGCACGGTGACGTACAGGTCGCCCGAGGGCGCCCCGCGTAGACCCGCTTCGCCCTGCCCGGCCAGCCGGATGCGCTGACCGTCGGTGACACCCGGAGGGATGCGCACGTTGATGGTGCGCGTCCGGGTGGAGACGCCGGTGCCTTTGCACTCGTCACACGGGTGCTCGATGATCGAGCCCGTGCCGCGGCATTCGGTGCACGGCTCCGAGAAGCCGAACGCACCCTGGTTGCGGTTGATGACACCGGCGCCGTTGCAGTTGGGACACACCTTCGGGCTGGTGCCCGGACGCGCGCCACTGCCGTGGCAGTTGGTGCAGGGTGCCGGGCTGGTCAGGCGCAGCGGCATGGCCACGCCCTTGGTCGCTTCCAGGAAGCTCAGCTCGGTTTCGGTTTCCAGGTCGTTGCCGCGGCGCGGACGGCTGGGGCGCGGCTGCTGCGCGCCCCGGCCGAACAGGCCGCCGAACAGGTCACCGATGTTGGCGCCGCCGGTCTGCCCCGCCTGGTCGAACAGGTCGCCCAGGTTGAACTCCGAAGCGTCGCCGCCGAAACCACCGAAGCCGCCTCCGCCGCCGCTGAACCGGCGGCCGAATCCACCGCTGGCGAAAAGCCGCCGGGTTTCGTCGTATTCGGCACGCTTGGTGTCGTCGGTCAGAATTTCCTTGGCCTCGGTCGCCGCTTTGTAGCGTTCCTCGGCCGCCGGGTTGTTCGGATTGCGGTCCGGATGGTTGTCGGCCAGCACCTTGCGCGCGGCGCGCTTGATCTCATCCTTGGTGGCGTCAGAGGTGACGCCGAGTTCCTTGTAGAAGTCCTTCTCGACCCATTCACGTTGAGCCATGTCGCGTCACCTCCTCAGCGTCGCTCGGTTACTCGTTTGATTCTGATTTCTGTTCGGTCGCAGCGTCGGTATTGATGGGCGTGTCGGGCGTATCAGCTGCGGGTTCGGCGTCGACGACACCGACCATCGCGTGCCGCAGCACCTGCTCACCGAGCTTGTAGCCGCGACGCATGACGGCCCCCAACACCGGGTTGGAGCCGTCGCCTTCGTGCTGAACGGCTTCGTGCAGCGACGGGTCGAACGCGTCGCCCTCTTCACCGAACGACGTCAGGCCGAGGCCCTCCAATACTCCGGAAAGCTTGTCCGCGACGGACTTCAGCGGTCCGGATTCCAGATCGCCGTGCGTGCGGGCCCGTTCTAGATCGTCGAGCACCGGCAAGAAGTGCTGCACGACAAGACCTTTGGTCCGCTCTACCGCGGCATGCTCTTGACGGCCCGCACGCTTGCGGTAGTTGTCGTACTCGGCCTTGAGCCGCTGCAGGTCTGCCTTGAGCTCGGCGGCTTCGTCGGACACCGGAGACTCGGCGGCCTCACCGGAGGCCGGGGAGCCCGGCGCCGACCCCTCAGGGGCCGACGCCGGAGCGCCCTCACGTGGTTCGCCGGTTTCCGGATCGATGCGCCGCTTGTCGGTGATGGTCACCGGCTCGTGCGAATCGTCCTGGCTCACTTGTTCTCCTGATCGTCCTCGACAACCTCGGCGTCCACGACGTTGTCATCTGCGGCAGCGCCACTGGGAGCACCCGCACCCGCACCGGCGGCCTGCTCGGCCTGAGTGGCCTCGTAGATCGCCTGGCCCAGGGCCTGGCTCTCGACGCCCAGCTTCTCCATGGCCGTCTTGATGGCGGCGATGTCGGTGCCGGCGAGCGCGGTCTTGGCCTCGGCGATGGCACCGTCGACCTTGGTCAGGGTCTCCTCGGGGACCTTCGAGCCACCCTCGGCTTCGCGCTGGTCCTTGACGAACTTCTCCGTCTGGTAGACCAGCGACTCGGCCTGGTTGCGGACGTCCGCCTCTTCGCGACGCTTCTTGTCCTCTTCGGCGTGTGCCTCGGCGTCCTTGATCATCCGGTCGATCTCGTCCTGCGACAGGCCCGAGCCTTCCTGGATCTTGATCGTGTTCTCCTTGCCCGTGCCCTTGTCCTTGGCGGTGACGTGCACGATGCCGTTGACGTCGATGTCGAAGGTGACCTCGATCTGCGGCACGCCACGCGGGGCCGGCGGGATGCCGGTCAGCTCGAAGCTGCCGAGCAGCTTGTTGTGCGCCGCGATCTCACGCTCACCCTGGAAGACCTGAATCTGCACCGACGGCTGGTTGTCGTCGGCCGTGGTGAAGGTCTCGGACCGCTTGGTCGGGATGGTGGTGTTGCGCTCGATCAGCTTGGTCATCACGCCACCCTTGGTCTCGATACCGAGGGACAGCGGGGTGACGTCAAGCAGCAGAACGTCTTTCACCTCACCCTTGAGCACACCGGCCTGCAGCGCGGCGCCGACGGCCACGACCTCGTCCGGGTTGACGCCCTTGTTGGGCTCCTTGCCACCGGTCAGTTCCTTGACCAGTTCGGTGACGGCGGGCATACGGGTCGAGCCACCGACGAGGACCACGTGGTCGATGTCGGAGACCGAGATGCCGGCGTCCTTGATCACCGACTGGAACGGCTGACGGGTCCGGTCCAGCAGGTCCTGCGTGATGCGCTGGAACTCGGCACGGGTCAGCTGCTCGTCGAGGAACAGCGGGTTCTTGTCGGCGTCGACGGTGATGTACGGCAGGTTGATCGAGGTGCTCTGGCTCGAGCTCAGTTCGATCTTGGCCTTCTCCGCAGCCTCACGCAGACGCTGCATCGCCATCTTGTCCTTGGTCAGGTCGATGCCGCTGGTGCCCTTGAACTTGTCGACCAGCCACTGCACGATGCGCTCGTCCCAGTCGTCGCCACCGAGGTGGTTGTCACCGGAGGTCGCCTTGACCTCGACGACGCCCTCACCGATTTCCAGCAGCGAGACGTCGAAGGTGCCGCCACCGAGGTCGAAGACCAGGATGGTCTGTTCCTTCTCGCCCTTGTCCAGGCCGTAGGCCAGGGCGGCCGCGGTCGGCTCGTTGACGATGCGGAGCACGTTGAGGCCGGCGATCTGGCCGGCTTCCTTGGTGGCCTGACGCTGAGCGTCGTTGAAGTAGGCCGGGACGGTGATCACGGCGTCGGTGATGTCCTCACCGAGGTACGCCTCCGCGTCGCGCTTCAGCTTCTGCAGCGTGCGCGCGCTGATCTCCTGCGAGGTGTACTGCTTGCCGTCGATGTCGATGGTCCAGTCAGTGCCGATGTGCCGCTTCACCGAACGGATGGTCCGGTCGACGTTGGTCACTGCCTGGTTCTTGGCGGGCTGGCCGACCAGCACCTCGCCGTTACGCGCGAACGCGACGACCGACGGGGTGGTCCGGGAGCCCTCTGAGTTTGCAACGACTACGGGGTCGCCGCCCTCCAGCACCGCGACGCAAGAGTTGGTGGTCCCGAGGTCGATACCGACCGCACGAGCCATAGTGATGCCTCCTGATAGACATTGATGGGTGATCTGAGCGAACTGCGCTCAAGCTTGCTACCGGACGAGGCCGTCTGTCAAGCCGAACTTGAGTCTGTTGCACTCAACTTGTTGTCGGTGAGTCCAACCTGGGCAGTTCGCGATCTATTCCCGATTCCCCAAAAATGTCCATCAGGGGCCATCAACGCTGGTCAGGCACCTCCCGCAGCGACCATTGCCCGCACCGAGTCCGGCAATTCGGCCGTCGACCACTCCGCCCGCCGCGGCTCCCCGTAGGTGACCGAGAAGGGCACGATGCCCGCCCAGGCGGTGGTTTCCTCGTCCGGTTCGGCCAGCGGACCGCCGTTGACCTTGTACACCCAGTCGCCGTCGACGATCGGCAGGGAGATGACGTTGGTCGCCGCGACCTCCTTCGGCAGCATCGCGCGCACCTCGGCGGTACGGCCGGGGATCAGCAACTCACTGAAGCGCTCGAGCAGCGCTGCCCGATCCTCGCGTTCGGCGGGTTGCACTTCGCCGTAGACAACTGCGGAACGGTAGTGCACCGAGGAGTCAAAAGTGCTGTGCGCCAACACAAGTGCATCCATGGCCGTCACGCAGAAGGCAACCTGCCTCCCCGCCCCCTTGACACCCAGCGTGCCCGCGCCGGTCGAGCCGTGGATGAGAATCCGATCCTTGTGACGGACGAACAGCGTCGGCACCGCAAGGGGCCGAACCTTGCCGTTCGGACGGGCCACATCGCCGACGCTGAGCACACCCCACCACTGCCCATCGAGGAACTCATCCAGAGCGGCGCGCACCGTGGACTGCCGACCGTACTTACGGGTGACCTTTTCCATGCTTCAAGATCACCATGATTGCGGCCTGGTTGAAATAGCCAGAAATACCGTATTTTGACAGGCCAGTATTCTGACTGGGTGGCGCGGCACACACGGGCAGTACACCTGCCCCTCGACACCACCGAACTCAGTGCCAGAGCGATCGCGAGCCAACTGGTGGGGCTGATCGCCGCCGGGCAGGTCGGCGACGGCGACTGGCTGCCGTCGACTCGCGCGCTCGCCCACGAACTCGGCGCCTCGCGAACGATGGTCGCGTCCGCCTACGACGAATTGGTCGCCGCCGGATTTCTCGAGGGCGTGCCCGGTGCTGGAACCCGGACAACCGTCGGAGCCACCGCAGCCGCCCGCGCCGGGCTATCCAGCCGCGCACCGCGCCTGGAGAAGACGAACGTCGTACCGGCAGCGCATGTCACGGCGCACCAAACTGATGCCGTCGATCTCCGTCCGGGCACCCCGGACACCGGCCTGATCGACATGCGGGCATGGGCCCGCGCGTGGCGGGCCGCGGCGTCGACCCGACCGACGACGCTCTCACCGTGGCAGGACACCGACGACGCCTTCACCGCCGCCATGTCGCGCCACCTGCGCACCAATCGGGGTATCGACACCGACACGGTTTTCGACGTTCCCGGATCGACCGCGGCCTTTCAGACACTGGCGGCCGTCAGTGGCCTCACGCGCTGTTATCTCGAATCGCCCTGCTACCCCGCCGCCGCTGACGAATTCAGCCGCGCCGGCTTGGATCTGGTTTTCGTCCCCGTCGACCACGACGGGCTGTGCGTCGACAGCCTCGGTGACGAACCCGGCATCGTCTACACCACACCGGCGCACCAGTACCCGCTCGGACACCGGCTCTCGGTGAACCGGCGGGCCGAACTCGTTGCGTGGGCCAAGCGGACCGGGTCGATCGTCATCGAAGACGACTACGACGGAGAGTTCCGCTACGGCGTCGCGCCACTGCCCGCCATCCGGTCGATTCCGGGCGCCGGAGAACACGTCGCCTACGTCGGCACCGCGTCCAAGATGCTGGCGCCGAGCCTGGGCGCCGCCTGGCTGGTGCCGCCACTGCCCCTGCACGACGCCGTCCAGACTTACCTTCGCGAGCACCGCATCGCGGTCTCCACCATCACACGCATCGCCCTCACCGCCCTGATCACGGGCGGCGAGCTGCAGCGGCACCTGGCGCGCGCAAGCCGCGAATACCGTTGCCGCCGAGACATTCTCATCACCGAACTCGAAGCGCACTGCCCCGGACTGGGAGTGCTCGGCGTCCAGGCGGGGTTGCACGTCGCCATCCTGCTGCCCGATAGCCGCCCCGATCTCGACGTTGCCGAATTGCTCCGCGCCGATGGCCTGCTCGTCTCGCCACTGTCGAACTTTCCTCAGCAACCGCGTTCCGAGATAAACGGCATCGCAGTCAATTTCGCGCAGATCGACCGCTCGACCGCGAGGCTCTTCGCCGAATGCACTGCTGCGGCTCTCACCCAGGGCGCACCATGGTGAGATGAATGCCGACCCGCAAACGGCAGTCGACGAGATTGCCCCCGACATCTACCGGCTCTCCACCTGGATTCCGGACATCACCGAGAACGGCTTCACGTTCAACCAGTTCCTCCTGACCGGCGATGAGCCGTTCCTCTTCCATTGCGGGCAGCGACAACTGTTCCCACTCGTCTCGGACGCCATCAGCCGGGTCATCCCACTGCCCACGCTGCGCTGGATCTCGTTCGGACACCTCGAAGCCGACGAGTGCGGCGCGATGAACCTCATGCTGGCAGCGGCACCGCATGCCGAGGTCGTGCACGGCGGCTTGGCTCTGATGCTGTCGTTGGTCGACATGTGCGACCGCCCTCCCGTCCCCGCCCCGGACACGGCACTGGACATCGGCGGCCACCGACTCAGATTCATTGCCACACCGCATGTTCCGCATAATTGGGAGGCCGGGCTGTGGTTCGACGAAACGACCTCCACCCTGCTCGCCGGTGACCTCTTCACCCACACCGGACACTGCCCGGCGCTGACCGAATCCGATTGCGTGGCCCCGGCGCTCGAGGCAGAAGCCATCTTCCACGCCACCGGGCTGACGACGAACCTCGCTCCGACGCTCGAGCAACTCGCAGCGTTGAACCCCTCGACGCTTGCCCTCATGCACGGTTCGTCCTATACCGGCGATGGTGCTGCTCAATTGCGAGCCCTCGCCGACGGGTATGCCGCGATGGCCGTCTAGAACGGTGCGGGTTCATCCCAGGCTTCTGCCGCGAGGGCCATTTCGAGTTCGCGGCAGCGGCGCCATTCCTCGGCTGCGATGGTTTCTTCGTTGAGCATGCGTGCTTGGTTGACGAGTTGTTGGCGTTCTTGGGCGCGGGTGCGTTTGCGTTTGGGCATGCAGTGACCGCGGCCAGGGGTTCGTGGCGGTTCCTCGCTGATCTCGGGTGTGCCGGTGGGTGTGGCCAGTTGGGGATACCAGTGGGCGCCTTCGGGTTTGGTGATGTAGGTGTGCCCGGTGGGGGCCACCCAGACGACGGTGCCGTCGGGGTATTGGTGGTCGGTCCAGCCGTGGAATGTTTTGAGTAGGTGGTGGAACCGGCACAGGCATTTGAGGTCTGACGGGTGCGTCGGCCCGGCCGGGTACGGCACGGTGTGGTCGAGGTCGCACGCCTGCGCAGGCCGGTCACAGCCCGGGAACCGGCAGGTCAAATCCCGGCAGCGGACGAACTCGGCCAGTTTGGCCGAGGGCCGGTACCGCGACTCGGCCGCATCGGGCGGGATCTCCACCTGACGGATGATCGCGCCCTCGGCGAGGTGGGCGACCTGCTCGGCGGGGATCTGTCCGTACCCGGGCAGGAATCCTGGGGCCTGCCCGTTCACTGCCTCCGGTGTGGCGATGACGTGGATGACCGCGCGGGTCCCGACGGTCTGGGCCGGCAGCTCGCCGGTGTCCGCTGGGCAGTCGTCCTGTCCGCATCGGCATGCCAGGCGCTGCCCGCGGGCCAGGGCATCGATAGCGGCGGCGCGGCGCTGATCATGGCTGCGCGGATCGTTACGGCACACCCCCTTGGCGAGGTCGTCGATGGCGGCGTCCAGCACGGCCGCGGTCGCCGCGTCCACGGTGCCGCAGATGCTCGCGCACCCCGGGCCGGACGCACGAACATCCAGGTAGCGGGCCTGCGACGGGGGCTTGGGTGGGTGGACCCCGGCCTGATCGGACGCGGCGATGATGGCGTCGATGCGTTGTTCCATTTTCGGTTTCGACAACCGGCCCCAGGCCACGATCTTGGCGGCCAGGTCGGCGTCGACCTGGCCGGCGACGTCGTCGTCGATGATCAGGTCGGTGCGGGCGACGATCATCGCGACCATCACCGCGTCGATCAGGCCTTTGGCGTAGATGGCCGCTACCTTGGGCAGGCGGGTGCGCAGCATCACCGCCCGGTCCACCTGCGCTTGGGCCCGCTTGCGGGACACCCCCAGGGCGGCGGCGACCTCGACGACCAGGCCGGCATAGCCGTCGATCGCCCAATAGCGTTTCTCGATGTCGTCGTCGGGGGCTCGCAGCGCCCACAGGTCACCGATCGCATCCAGGCGGCGGGCGCCGGCGGCGTTCTCTTCCCGGGTGGCCAGGGTGATCGCGTCGACCGCCGCGGCCGCGGCGTGGGGATCACTATCTGATTCGCTCATACGTTCGAACATACGCTCGCCCACTGACAAGAATCGGCGATCGCGACCACTGGGTATCGTCGACGGTTAGGGCAGCTAAACACAAGGGCCGCAGCGGGATTGGAAGGGGCAGGCAGCGCGAGCGGGGATCGTCGACGCTTAGCTCGGCTATCCACCCGGCAGGTGAAGCCGGCGCCGGCGCGACGCGCCGGCCGACCACTCCCCGGCCCGCGACGGTCAGGCGACCGACAGTGATTAGGCGACCTAACCGTTGAGGATCGCAGCGAGGATCGAAGGGAGCGAGTGCCCCTCGTCGGGTCAGATCGGCAAGAACTACGAGCACACCTAACCGTCGACGATCCGTGCCGGCGTCAATGGACAGCGACCCCGCCCGGTGACGCCGGCCGGGCCGAAACTCGCAGTGGACGCGGTAAGCGCGGCAAGTCTGCAAAACCCGGCGTGGACGCGTCGCCGCGCTACTAACGTCGCAGGTACACCCGCCGGACCGGCAAAGGAGTGCCCATGACAACCACCGCTCCCATCGACGTCCTGGTCATCGGCGCCGGGATCTCCGGCATCGGAATGGCGTATCACCTCAAGACTCTTCGCCCGGACACGTCGTTTGCGGTGCTCGAGGGACGAGACGCGATCGGCGGCACCTGGAGCCTGCACCAGTACCCGGGCATCCGCTCGGACTCGGACATGCCGACCTTCGGCTTCGGCTTCAAGCCGTGGACGCATCGCAAGTCCATCGCCGACGGGCACATCATCCTCGACTACCTGCAACAGACCGTCGAGGAGAACGACCTGGCCGGCCACATCCGGTTCGGCCACCACGTGGACTCGGCGAATTTCGATTCCCGGCAAGGACTTTGGACCGTCAACACCACCCACGACGGACACCCCGAGACCTTCACCTCGCGCTTCCTGTTCCTGGGCACCGGGTACTACGACTACGAGAACCCGTATATCCCCGACTTCCCCGGCCGCGACGATTTCGAGGGTCCGGTGATCCACCCCCAACTGTGGCCGAAGGATCTGGACTACACCGGTAAGAACGTCGTCGTCATCGGCAGTGGCGCCACCGCCGTCACGCTGATCCCGAACATGGCCGACAAGGCCGCGCACGTCACCATGCTGCAGCGGTCGCCGAGTTACGTGTTCTCGATACCGGCGTCCGACCCGATCGCCAACGTGCTGAACAAGGTGCTGGGCCATGAGCGGGCGTACAAGATCGTGCGGCGCAAGAACATCTCGCTCAATCGCGGGCTGTTCAAGATGTGCATGCGCTACCCGAAGGTGATGCGAAAGTTGTTGATCGCCAATGTGGCTCGGCAGCTGCCCAAGAATTTCGATGTCGACACGCACTTCACGCCCAAGTACAACCCGTGGCAGCAGCGCCTGGCCATGGTGCCCGACGGCGACCTGTTCAAGATGGTCTCGTCAGGCAAGGCCTCGATCGTCACCGACCATATCGAGCGGTTCACCAAGCACGGCATCCTGCTGAAATCCGGGCAGGAGCTGGCCGCCGACATCATCATCTCGGCGACCGGATTGAACATGATCCCCTTCGGCAAGATCGAGCTGAGCGTCGACGGGCACCTGCTCCATCTCCCCGACCTCACGGTCTACAAGGCCATGATGCTGTCGGGCGTGCCCAATTTCGCGTTCGCCGTCGGTTACACCAACATCGCCTGGACCCTCAAGGTCGACCTGGTGTGCGAGCACTTCTGCCGCATGCTCGACTACATGGACGAGCACGGCTACGGCAAGGTGGTCCCGATCCTGGAAGACGGGACCATGGAGCGAGTTCCGTTGTTGGACATGACCTCCGGCTACGTCCAGCGGGCCGTCGCGAAGTTCCCCCGTGGCGGCACCTACGGCCCGTGGGCGTTCAAGCATGCCTACGAAATGGATCAGGAGCGGCTGCGCAACGGCCCCATCGAGGATCCCGCCCTCGTCTTCACGCCCGCCGCCGCACCGCTGTCCGTGGTCTGACCGAAGGAGCGATCATGACAACCGAGTTCGTTTTCATCAGCCACGGCGAGCGTTGCGCCGCCTGGCATCTGACCGCAGACAGTGACGCGCTGACCGGACAGAGCGGTCGGCCGTGTGTGGTCATGGCCCACGGCTTCGGCGGCACCCGCGACTCCGGACTGATGGCGTTCGCCGAGCCGTTCGCGGCCGCCGGGATGGACGTGGTGCTGTTCGACTACCGGGGCTTCGGCGATTCCGAAGGTGAGCCGCGCCAGGATGTTTCGGTCAAGAAGCAGCGGCAGGACTACCACGCCGCCATCGACGCCGCGAGGAATCTGCCGGGCGTCGACCGCGACCGCATCGCGCTGTGGGGCACGTCGTACTCGGGCGGACACGTCATCGCCGTCGCCGCCACGGACCAGCGAGTGGCCGCGGTGGTATCCGTATGTCCCGCCACCGACGGGCTGGCCGCCCTGGTGCAAGGAGTTCGGGAGGCGAGCGCCGGACACATGGCGCGCCTGGTGGCGCACGGCCTGTTCGATGCCGCGGGGGCACGGCTCGGCCGCAGCCCGCACTACCTGCCACTCGCCGGACAGCCGGGCAGCGCCGCGCCGCTCAGCACTCCCGGTTCCGAGGAGTCCTACCTCGCGCTCGCCGGCCCCACCTGGCGCAACGAGTTCGCCGCCCGCACGGTGCTGGAAATCGCATTCAACCGGCCGACCGTCCACGCCAGTCAGCTGGAGTGCCCGTTGCTGATGCAGATCGGGACAAACGACCGCATCGCTCCGCCGGATGCGGCCAAGAAAGCCGCGAAGAAGGCCGGCTACCTGGCCCATCTGGTCGCATACCCCGCCGACCATTTCGATTTCTACGACGGCCCCAGCTTCGAGGCGGCCCTCGCCGACGAAGTCACCTTCCTGACCCGCGTCCTCGATCCGATCCGTTCGACCGACGTGCATTTGCGGTCGACCAACCCGCCGGCACCGCGACTGGCGGTCAAACTGCCGTGGTGAACGCGTCCGCTTGGCATGATCTGCACCGAGTGTTGATCGAAAGGGCGGACCGTGATCTTCGACAGGGTTGTAGCAACGACTCGTAACTGGCTGGAAGTGGCCCGCTACGGCGGGTTGGAGACGGGTGAAGAACCGGCGCCGTTCGACGTCGTCGCCCAGGGCCGGATCCACAAGCTGCGGCGGTACCGCACCGCGGGTGAGGCGGGCCGTCCCCAGGTGCTGCTGGTGCCTCCCCTGATGCTCACCGCCGACGTGTTCGACGTGTCACCGCAGGCCAGCGGCGTACGCACCTTGATCGAGCACGGCATCGATCCGTGGGTCATCGACTTCGGTTCGCCGGAACAGGAACCCGGCGGGCTCAAGCGCACGCTGGCCGATCACGTTCTGGCCATCGACGCGGCCATCGACGAGATCGTCGCCACCACCGGAACCAAGGTGCACCTCGCCGGCTATTCGCAGGGTGGCATGTTCTGCTACCAGACTTCGGCGTACCGGCGGAGCGTTGGCATCGGCAGCGTAGTGACGTTCGGCAGCCCGGTGGATCTGAGCAAAACGGCCCCGATGGGGGTACCCGCGGAAGTCGCCATCCCCGGGATGGGGTTCATCATGGAGAACGTGCTGCGCGGCCGGTCGGTGCCGGGCTGGGCGACCCGGTTGGGTTTCCAGATGCTCGACCCGGTGAAGGCCGTGACCGGGCAGCTGCAGTTCCTGTTGGCATTGCACGACCGCGACGCGCTGTTGCCCCGTGAGGGCCAGCGTCGCTATTTGATGAACGACGGCTGGGTGGCGTGGCCCGGGCCTGCCCTCGCTGAGTTCTTGCAGCAGTTCCTGGTCCACAACCGGATGTTGACGGGTGGATTCAGCATCGCGGGACGCCCGGTCACGCTCGCAGACATCACCTCGCCGATCCTCGCGTTCGTCGGGGAAGTCGACGAAATCGCCCCTCCCGCATCGGTCCGTGGGATCGTGGGCGCCGCACCGCGCACCGAGATTTTCGAAAGCACCTTGCACGCAGGGCATTTCGGGCTGGTAGTGGGTAGCACCGCAACCAACCACACCTGGCCGTTGGTGGCCGACTGGATGCGGTACGCAGAGGGCCTCGGCCCGTTGCCCGAGCATGTCGTCAAGGTCGACACCTCCACCGCCATCCCCGAGACCGCACCCGCAGGGCCGGGTGAGGGCGTCCAGGCCCTGATCGATGTCGGCCGCACGGTTGCCGGTTCGGTGGCCCGCTCGGTGGACAACATGCGCGGCGTGTTCGGCACGGTGTCACGCCAGATGCCACGCTTGGCGCGCATTCGCAGCCTCGAGGCCCATTCGCGAATCTCGTTGGCGCTCTTGTTCGATGAGCAGGCCCAGCATGCGCCCAACGACGTCAGCTTCATGTACGAGGACCGCAGCTACACCTACGGTGAGAACAAGGTCCGCATCGACGCCGTGGTTCGTGGACTGCTCGCAGCGGGAGTGCGGGCCGGCGAGCATGTGGGCGTCATGATGGGCACCCGCCCCTCTGCACTGGCCGTGGTGGTCGCACTGAACCGCATCGGTGCCGTCGTGGTGATGCTGCGGCCCGACGCCGACACCGCGCGGGAAGTCGAGCTCGGCAAGGTGAACAGGGTGATTGCCGACCCCGAACATTCCGAGGCCGACTTCGCCGGGCGCCCGCTGCACACCTTCCTGCTCGATACGCCCTACCTGCATCGCGACCGCACCCTCACCGCACTCGAGATCGGCGAGACCAACGCCGTGCGCATCCCGGACTGGTACCGCCCCAACCCGGGCCGCGCCGGTGAGCTCGCTTTCATCTTCTTCGGCGGCCCCGACGGCGACCCCCGACCCATCCGAGTCACCAACGGCCGCTTCGGATTATCGGCTTACGGCACCGCAACCTCTGCGGAGTTGACCAACTCCGACACCGTCTACTGCATCAACCCGATCTACCACACGTCCGGCCTGCTCACCGGTATCGGCGGTGCGGTCGCTGGTGGCAGCCGCCTGGCCATGGCAACCGACCTCGACCCGGCGACGTTCTGGACCGAAGTACGCCGCTATGGCGTCACCATCGTCTGCTACACGTGGGCGCAACTGCGACCGCTGGTCAATGCCGCGCCGCAGCCCGCCGAACGCAATCACTCCGTACGACTGTTCGTCGGCTCCGGCATGCCGCGCGGTCTGTGGCGCCGAGTGCTGGATCGTTTCGCACCCGCCGGTGTCCTGGACTTCTGGACCACCAGTGAGGGCGAGGCCATCCTGGCCAACATCAACCCGACAAAGCCCGGGTCGCTGGGCCGGCCACTGCCCGGCAGCGCGACGGTGGCTGTGGTCCGATGGGATCCCGAAGCGCAGCAAGTCGTTTCGGGCGCCGACGGCTACGCCATCCGGTGTGCGGCCGACGAGACCGGCCTGCTGCTGGTGAAGATCAGTTCGGCCACGACCGCGTCGGCGCCGCCGTTACGCAACCTGTTCGAGGCCGGCGACGCCTGGTTCTCCAGCGGCAGCCTGGTCAACCGGGACGCCGACGGCGACTACTGGCTGATCGACTCCGTCGACACCCAGATCCGCACCGCCGACGGTGTGGTGGCGTCCCTGCCCATCACCGCGGCCATCGGCAAGCTGCCGGCCGTCGACCTGGTGCACACCTACGGCGTCGCTGCCGACGACGCGGAAGTGGCGGTCGCGGCACTGTCCCTGGTCGACGGGCAGGACGTCTCTGCCGCCGACCTGGACGAGGCGCTCGCGAGCCTGCCGGCCGCGCAACGGCCGGCGTTCGTCCGCGTCGTCGACGAGGTGCCGATGACGCCGTGGCACCGCCCGGTCGCCGGGCCGCTGCGCCGCGACCCGCTGCCCCCGCCCGGTCGCTACTTCACCCGGACAGACGACGGCAGTTACAAGGAAAGCTGACGCCGCACTGACGAAGTCGTCAATACTCTTCTCATGAAGAAATCCGTTGCTGCAGTGCTGTTCCTGCTGGTGTCCGCGGCCGTGCCGGCCGTCGGCGCCCCGGCCGCGCACGCCGATGTGTGCGGCAGCGTCGGCGGCCGCCACGTCAGTGCCGGTGGCTGCACGAACATCGCCGGCGACGCGGCGGTGGCCGCGGCGGCTCCCGAGGACGCCGCCGCGCAGGCCGCCGCAGGCCGGCCGCCGTGCTACACCCCGGCCGGGGTCCCCTACTACACGCCGGGCGACTTGCCTTGTAACTGAGGCCCTTTAGGCTGGCGGCATGCACAAGTCACTGCAGCGTGCCGCCGTCATCGCCGCGGCCGCCTTGGCGCCCATGGCCATCACCGCCGCGATCGCTCCGGCCGTGAGCAATGCCGACTGCGACAACGGCACCTGGTGGGACCCGGTGCAGAACCGGTGCCAGGCCCCGCTGGTGCAGAACTGCCCAGGCGGCTGGTGGGACCCGAACATCAACAGCTGCCGGCCGCCGGTCTCGACGACGCCGCTCGACTGCCGCGACGGCGCGTGGTGGGACCCGATCAACAACATCTGCCGTCCGCCGCTGCTGCCGCAGTAGTCGCCTCAGACGAGGTAGTACAGCTCGTCGCCGCTGCGGACGCCACCGGGAACCAGCCGTGACTCCGCGTAGCGGACTGCCTTGAGCGTTGCCGAGAACTCCTTGTCCTCTTCGGGGAAGATGCGCTCGTCCGGGAACCACTCACGCAGCCCGACATTGCTGAGGAGGTCCAGGATGTCGGGCCGGACGCCGGCCAGCAGGACGGTGACGCCCAGCTCCGCCAGGTCATGCAGGAACCGCTCGACCCGCTCGATGCCGACCGCGTCGGGGTTGCGGGCCCGTTTGAGACGGAGCACGACGAACTGGGTGCCTTCGGCCTTGACCCGCTCGGTGAGTGCGTCCAGGGCGTGCTCGATTTCCGGTGCGGCACCGAAGAACAGCTCGCCTTCGATGTCGTAGATCAACACCGCCGGGTTGTCGGGCTCATCGCCGACCCGCTCCCGGACCACGCGTTCGGGCGTGACCACCAACTCGGCGATCTTGAGCTTCGAGGCCCGCGGCACGAACAGCAGGATCGACAGCGCAACGCCGAGCAGCACTGCCTTGTCCAGGTCGATGACCACACCGGTGATCGCCGTGACGATCACCAGACCGGCGTCGTAGCGAGATGCTTTGACCGTGCGCACCAGTCGATGGAAATCGACCAGACGCACTGCGGTGACGAGCAACAAGCCGGCCAGCGCCGCCTTCGGGATGTAGCTCAGCAGGGGCGCGAACAACAGCAGTGCGCCGGCCACCGCCGCCGACGCGATGACGCCGGAGAACCGGGTGGCCGCGCCCGCCTGGAAGTTGATCGCCGACCGCGACAGCGAACCCGAACCGGGCAGGCTCTGGAAGAAGCCGCCGGCGAGGTTGGCCAGCCCTTCCGCCACGATCTGCCGGTTGTAGTCGATCTTCTGCTGCGTCTGGTGCGCAATGGCTTTCGCGATCGACAGCGCCTCGATCAAGCCGATGAAAGCGACCGCCAACGCGCCCTCCGACAGATGCGGCAGCCACTCCCAATGCACCACCGGAATGTGGAAGTCGGGCAGGCTGGCGGGAATCTTCCCGGTGATCGACACCGCGGTCTTACCCCCGTGGCCGGGCGTCGACCAGCCCGAGAAGTAGGCGATCAGAGCCGCGAGGACCAGCACGGCAAGCATGTCGAGCTGCGGCAAGCCATAGCGCTGCACCAACTTTCGGAGCACGACGGCGGCGACGACAGCGGTGCCACTCAGGACGACGGCTCGGTAGTTGATCGCGTCGCCGTGGAACAGCGTGAGGTAGGTGCGGTACAGCACCTGCATGTTGCCGTTGCCCCGGTCCTTGACCCCGACCGCATTTCCCAACTGGCCCAAGGCAAGTAGGAACGCGGCTGCCGCCATGAACCCGACGATCACCGACTCCGATATGTAGCGGGTCAGGTCACCCAGTTTGAACACCGAGATCAGGATCTGAATGGTGCCCACCAGCACCCCGAGTACGAACAGCGCCTCGAACAGTTCGGTGCGGTTCTCCGGATCGATGAACGCCAATGAGCTGAACACCAACAGCGAGATGGCGCTGGTGGGTCCGTTGATCAGGTGTGACGACGAACCGAATATTGAAGCGACGAGCGTCACCACGATGGCGGAGAAGACGCCGTATTTGGGGTCGACACCGGCGATCAGGGCATAGGCCATGCCCTGCGGCAGCGCGATGGCGGCCACCGTCAGGCCGGCGATGAGATCACGCCGGGCGAGGGTGCGGTCGTAGTTGAGTTTCAGGTTCGAAAGCAGGCTCACGATCCCACCACCGTTCGCTGCGCAGGGATATGAATGGTGTCGACGATTCCGTTGTCGCCGAAGAACTTTTCGGCGGCGTCGTCCCAGTCCTTGGCGATCGCGGTCACCGGGAACAGCGAGATATCCGGCAACTGAGCCCGATACCTGGCCTGGATCTGCGGGTTGATCGAGCGGTACCCGTACTTCGCGATGACATCCTGGGCCGGGTCGGTGAACAGGTAGTTCAGGTAGGCCTTCGCGTAGGCCTCGGTCTTCTTGCCGGCCACGTTCGCATCGACCCAGGCCACCGCGGGCTCGGCCTTGATACTCACTGGCGGATACACGATCTGCAGCTCGCCCGGCGCCGCGGCCACTTCCCGGATGGCTTCGTTCTCCCACGTCAGGTGCACATCGCCGATCTTCTGCACGGCGAAGCTGGTGGCCGCGCCGCGCGCGCCCTCGTCGGCGACGGCGACGTGCTTGAACAACGCCGCCAGGTAGTCGTGGGCCGCTGCCTCGGTGCCGCCGCGAGTGGTCACCGATCCCCACCCGGCCAGCACGCTGAGCTTGCCGTTGCCCGACGTCCGCGGGTCCGGGGTCACCACCGAGACGTCGCCCTTCACCAGGTCGGGCCAGTCGTGGATGTTCTTCGGGTTGTCCTTGCGGACCACGAACACGATGGTCGACGTATAGGGGACCGAGTTGTTGGGCAGCCGGTGCTGCCAGTCCTTGGCGATCAGCCCGCGCTTGGCCAGCCTGTCGACGTCACTGACCAAGGCCAGTGACACCACACCGGCTTTCGACGTCCCGTCGATGACGTTGCGCGCCTGTCGGCCGGACCCGCCGTGCGACTGGCTGATGTCGACGGTGACGCCGGTCTGCTTGCGGTACTGCGCGACGAACTGCGGGTCCAGCGCGGCATACAGCTCGCGTGTCGGGTCGTACGACACGTTCAGCAGGGCATCCGGCGACGGACCGTGAATGTTCTTGAACCCGATCAGAACTCCGGCCACCGCGATGGCGACGACGCCGACCACACCGAGCGGGGATATGTGTTTTCTGCTCATCGCCACCTCTGTTCACTACGGAAGTTCGACGTTAGGCAGGAGGACGCGCCGGGGCAGCGGTCTGGATCAGCGCGATCAGATCTCCCGTAGCCTGATTGCCGATGAACCACACACGGCTCACCATGTCTGCCACCGCCGCGCTGGCGGTGGCACTGCTCGCCGGCTGCGACAGCACCACCCCAGGAAGCCCGAAGTCGGGACTGCCCAGCGGGGAAACGTCCGCGGCGAGCACACCGACGCCGAGCGAGAAGGCGATCCGCCCGGTTCCCGTCAGCCCCATCCCGGTACCGAGCGCCGTGCCGCCGACCGCACAGGCCCTCGCCCCGCAGAACGGCTACGTCTTCATTGCGACCAAGTCCGGCCAGACGCGGTGCCAGCTCAACGCGGCCGCCGTCGACTGCGAGTCGGACTTCGCCAACGCGCCGCAGGTGAACGGGGAGACCGCGCGCGGCGTACGGGTCACCGCCGATGGCAAATTGTCCTGGGGCCTGGGCAATCTCGGCGCGATCCCGACCGTGACGATCGACTACCAGACCTACTCGGCGGTGGGTTGGACGATCCTCGCCGGCGCCGAGGGCACACGCTTCACCAATGCCGGCACCGGCCACGGGATGTTCGTCTCGACGGCGGGCGTGAAGGCCTTCTGATTCATTAGGCTGGGCGGCATGGACTTCCGGGTATTCGTCGAACCGCAACAGGGTGCCACCTACGCCGACCAGCTCGCCGTCGCTCAGGCCGCCGAAAGGCTCGGCTACTCAGCGTTTTTCCGATCCGACCACTACCTGGCCATGGCCGGCGACGGGCTGCCCGGGCCCACCGACTCGTGGGTGACGCTCGGCGGCATCGCCCGCGAGACCAGCACCATCCGGCTCGGCACCATGGTCACCTCGGCGACGTTCCGGTACCCCGGGCCGCTCGCCATCGCCGTCGCGCAGGTCGACGAAATGAGCGGTGGCCGTGTGGAATTGGGCCTCGGCGCCGGGTGGTTCGCCGAAGAGCACGAAGCGTACGCCATCCCGTTCCCGGCCCTGGGCGAACGCTTCGACCGGCTGGAAGAACAACTGCAGATCATCACGGGCTTCTGGGACACCCCGCTCGGCGAGCACTTCGACTTCGCGGGCAAGCACTACACCGTCAAGAACTCCCCGGCCCTGCCCAAGCCGGCGCAGGCCCACCCGCCGGTGATCATCGGTGGCGGCGGCGCCAAGCGGACCCCGGCGCTGGCCGCCAAGTTCGCCGCCGAGTTCAACATCCCGTTCGTCGACATCGACACCCTGACCACTCAGTTCGGCCGGGTTCGGGCGGCCGTCGACGCAGCCGGCCGTGCACCCGAAAGCATCACGTACTCGGCGGCTTTCGTGCTGTGCGCGGGCAAAGATGAGGCGGAGATCGCCCGGCGGGCCGCCGCCATCGGCCGCGAGGTCGACGAGATGCGCGGCAACTCCCCCACCGTCGGCACCCCGGCCGAGATCGTCGACAAGCTGGCGCCGTTCATCGCGGCCGGCGTCGAGCGCATCTACCTGCAGGTGCTGGACATGGCCGATCTCGACCACCTCGAGTTCTTCAGCACGGAAGTCATTCCACAGCTACGCTGACCGGCCATGACCGAGCGGCCGTGGCATGAGCGCACCCCTCATCTCGTGGGTGCCAGCATCGCGGCGCTCGCGGCCATCGCGTTGCTGTACTTCGCCGGGGCATGGTTGACGCGGCACTACAACCAGCCACAGCCGCCGCCGGTGCCCGTCATCGTGAATGACCCGGTCCACTCGTCGACCGCGGCGGTCACGACCACCACGACGTCGACCAGCTACACGTCGGTGACCCCGTCGACGACCGACATCGAGGTGCCGCCCCCGACGCAGACGACGGACACCACGTCCGAGACATCCACCCCGCGGGGCGACAGCACGACGACCAGCCGTACCCCGCCGACGTCGACGTCGATCACGCAGTCGAGGCGCACCCACCCGCCGGGGCCGCGACCGCACTAGTGCGTGAAGAACTCGATCATCAGCACCTGGAGTTCACCGACGCAGCCACCGAGGATGGCGCCGATGGCGATCATCAACGGTTCGTCGTCCTTGAACACCGGCCGCAGAATCGACTCGTACTCCTCATTGGAGAGCTGATTCATCTTGTCGATGATCGTGCGCTCGAGGTCGATCTTGCTCATGGCGTAGTCCTGCGCGTCCAGCAGCGTGGCGGGCAGCCGCTCGACCACCAGGTCGACGACTCTGTCCTTCAGCGCGTTGTACTTCGACGTGCCGACCGCGAACTTCACGACCGTGCCGGTGAAGCCACCGACCTCGTTGTCGATCGCGAGCTCGACCTCACGGGCGACCATCGAGAAGAGCTTGTCGGCACCCGGGCCCTTGAGGATGCCGTCGAACAGGATGTCCGGCGCGAACAGGTCCTCCGCCAGGATGCGGGCGTAGTCCGCGGTGATCTTCTCGCGCTGCGCGTGTAGTAGCCCCTGGAACTTGATGAAGCCCAGGTACTTCGTGGGCTTGATGGGCCGGAACAGCATGTTGAGCGCGATGTAGTCGCTGACCAGGCCGATACCGAAACCGAAGGCCGGCATGATCCACGGCAGTTTGAAGATGGCCCAGACGAACATCTGCGCGGTACCGATGATCAAGCCGAAGTAGATGCCGCTGCGCCGGACGAACGCCATGGCGTCGTCGGACAGGCCGCGCATGAGCTTGTTGAGCTTCTCCTTGTTGCGCACCAGCGTGGTGACCGAGAGGAACTGCAGGTCGACGAACCGGCTCAGGTCCGACTGCATCTCACCCAGCATCTTCTCGGTGATGCGGGGCGCCTGGGAATGGATGCGGTTCAGGATGGCCTGGCGGCCGGCCTCGGGCAGGGAGTCCCACAGGCCCGGGCGGATCTCCTCGGCGACGTCGCGGGCGATGTCGTTGATCGACGCCGCCAACGGCTCGCGCAGCACCTCGACGGCCTCTTTGGCGTCGATCCGCGACAGCAGCTCCTCGGGTTTGAGCAGATTCGCGGTGAGCAGCTCGATCGTCGTGGAGCCGACCTTGCCGGCCCGGCGCGGGATGATGCCCTGCCAGCCGATGGGACCGATGCCCTTGAACTCAAGCGGCCGGTAGATCATCTCCATCGCGACGATCTTGGTGCTCCAGCCGACGAAGGCGGCCACCAGCGGCATGGAGAAGTAGATGACCCAGTGCGCGCGGAAGTCGAGAAGGATCTCGGTCAAGGACATCAGCGCCACCCGTTCTGGTCGTCCTCCGCGGTGGCGGCGGCCCACAGCGATCGGCCCAGCGGCGACAGCGTCAACGTCAGCTTCTCCACCTTGGCGGGCAGCGGACCCTTCGACGCGGCCTTGATCGCGTTGAGGACGATGGTCTCAGCCATCAACACCTCGTACTCGGTTTTCAGCGCAGAATCCTCCGGACCGATCTCCACGAGGCGCAGCGCCAGCAAATGCCCGACGTACTGCGGCGTCATCTGTGGGAGCGCGACGTTGGCGGTCCGGCCGACCAGTGCCGCGTTCTCCAGGACCGCCTTGCGGGTCCGGTCGTACACGTTGACCAAGGGTGAGACGGAGCCGTCGGACAGCGCGCCGACGATGCGGGCCTCGTCGGCCACCAACTGATCGAGCAGATGGTGGTACAGCTCGGTCTGGCTGCCCGCGGTGTTCTGGTCGAGCGCCCGGTTGAGCAGCTGGCTCATCTTGGAGTTGAGCGTCTCGTCGCCGGCGGCCGGTTTCGGCGCGTCGGCGGCGGCGACGACGTCGTCGGCACCGTCCTCGGGTTCCAGTTCGTTGAGGCCTTTGCGCAGGGCGCCGACGATCTGCTGCTCGGTCCAGCTGTAGACGTCCAGACCGAGTCGAGCGGCGTCCACCGCGCGTCCTACCAGGCCGAAGGGATCAAACGATTGAGCCACCCGCAAACGGTAGCCGCGCGGGGCACCAATTGCCAACGATCTCGAATATCTCACCTTCCCTGCGCGGCATAGTCCGCGACCAGGGCCTCGGCGCTGCGCACGGCGGCCCGGCAGGCGCGTGCGGTGAAGGGGTCGTTGAGCGGGTGATCGGCCCGGCGGCGCCACCGCTGCACCGCCGCGAAGGCCGCCCGCGGACCGTCGTACGGCGCGTCGCTGCTCAGCCCCAGCCGGCTCGCCGCGTCGGTTCCGGAGCCGCCGATGATGCGGCGCAGGGAGGCCATCTCGTCGTCGTTCAATGTGGTTGGCCGGGAACGTAATTGACCGAGCAACCGCAATTCCTCGAACGCGTGCGTGTCGGCCAGCAGCGGGTCGATGTCCGCCAGGATGAACGGCGTCGCGTAGATGGGATTGGCCTCCACGAAGCGCCGCAGCGAGCGCAGTGCGGTGTGTGCCTTGAGCATGTCGGCGCGCTGCGCGAACTGCTGATCGATGACGTCGCGCAGGGCCACCAGCCCGCTGCGGTCCAGCAGTTCGTCGGCCAGACCCTGTGAGTCGGTGACGCCGGCGCGCAGCACCGCGATCGCGATCCGGATGCCGAACATGCCGAACCGGTCCAGCAGCGCGGCCCGGGTGATGGCGTCCACCGGCAGCGAATCATCCTGCCGGGCAAAGCGATCCGCCGACAACATGGCCTTGGTCAGGGCGGTGGCGCCGTCACCGTCGAGGGCCGCGAGCTTCTGCAGGGCCGTGAACTCACTCTGCTGCAAGGTGCGCGCGGTCAGCGCCAGCAGCCCCGACACCGGGACGACGGCCTGGCAGACGCCGGTGCGGTCCAGCTCTGCGGTGAAACGCGTGGCCACTTCACGGGCCGACATCATCGCGTCGATGCGTCCGGCCCCGATCTCGTCGGCGCGCGACGCGACCCCGATGACGCCGAGGGCACCCGAGCCACTGCCGACGAGTTCCCCGATCTGCTTGAGCAGCGCGATGTCCGGCGCGTTGAGGGTGCGCAGCAGGAACACCACGGCGTCCACGCGCGGCACGCCGTCTCGTGGCACCAGGAGTTGGAGCGTGCGGTCGGAGACGTCACGCGACAGCGACGACGTCCCCGGTGTGTCGATGATGGTCGTCTGTTCCAATTCGGCTGCGGGCCACTGCACATCGAGGTCGACGATGTCGTTTGCGGGCGCGCCGGAATACCGCGCGAGGTCGAAGGTCAGGCCGTCACCGCGGGTGATCGGCACGTCGGTACGGCGGCCGTCCCGATGGTTGGCGGTGACGCGGGGCGTCATGCCATGCCGGAACCAGGTGACCAGGCGGGTGGCCTCGGTGGCGTCGGTGGGCGCAATCTCTTCGCCCACAAGCGCATTCACGAGCGTCGACTTGCCGGCCTTGAGGGTGCCGGCGAGGGCGATGCGGATCGGCTGATCGAGCCGGCGGCCGATCCAGTCCAGTTCGGCCAGGGCCTGCGGCCGGTGCTGGTAGACGGGGTCGGACCGGTAGGCCGAGATGACGCCGCCCAGGATGGCGCGGACGCGTGCGCTTGTGCTCACTGCGCCAGGGCCGGAGTGAGTTTCACCGCGTTGTCGATGACCTGGCGCAGAATGTTCAACTGCCGCTCCAGTTCCCGCACGCGGTTGTCGCGCTCGCCGGCTTCGATCTGCGCCGCGGCGAGTGTCGCCTGCAGCGACTCGTTGAGCGAGCGGGTGGTCTGGTTGGCGATGCCCCGGTAGTGATCGCGCAAGTGGCGCTGGATGTTTCGCAGCCGGTCACGCGACTCCTTGCCGACGGCGAACGACACGTCGTCGACGAACCGGCGGACGTTCATCTTCGCCTCGCCGCGCACCCGCAGCATGCGATTCTCCATGTCTTCCTTGTAGGCCTTGCGGCCCAGCACAAGTCCGGCGCCCAACGACAGCGGGTTGAACATGCCCAGCCCGGCGAACGAGGTCAGCATGCCGAACATCAGCACACCACCGTAGGACCCGCGCATCCCGGTGATCACCTTGTGCCCGGCCCGGATCGGCTCGGACTCCAATCGCGCCACAGGGTTGAACTCGCCCAGGCCCGCGCCCATGTCGCGGGCCCTGACCTCGGCCAGTTCGACCGAATCCAGCCCGGCCTCGACGAACGTGCGGGCCACCTCCGCGGCGAGCGCCTCGGCGCGCTGATGCGCCCAGACGAAGTTGTCGCCGACCGCGGTCGCGACGACGTTCTCCAACTCGGCGCCGATCTCGGCCCAATGCTGCGTGGGATCGCAGCCGTCGATGACGCGCTCGGTGTGCGCGGTGATGTTGCGGAACCGGTTACGCAGGTCGTGGTCGACGTCGGCGGTCAGGTCGGCGATGCCGTCGTTGAGCACCTGTTGCCACAATGCGGTCTGCTGCAACGCATTCTGGGCGTCTTCCTTCTTCTGCTCCAGCTCGGCCTTGATGCGCTCGATCTTCTCGGGGTCGTTGATCGCGGCCAGCTCGGTGGACACGGCCAGGGTGAGATGTTCGGCGGCCGCGTGGATTTCGGTGACCACCTGATCCTTGATGCGGTCGTTCTCCCGACTGAGCACCTTGTCGGTGAGGAACTTGATGATCGCCGGGAAGTTCGACTCGTCGTTGAGTTCCTTGTCGTTCAGTGCCAGCGCGTGGGTGCGCAGCGCGGAAGAAACGGGAACCACGGGGACGTTCAGCCGCGCGCGCTGCAGATGCGCGCCATTGGCCGCGACGATCTCGCGCCAGTGCGGATAGAGGTCGGTCTTGGTGGCGACAATCGTTGCCACCGGGCAGATTTCGAGGGCCTGCCGGATGAACGTGAGCTCCGGCTCGGTGAACTCCTGGCTGGTGTCACTGATCATCAGGAGGGCGTCGGCGTCGGGCAGCAGGCCGAGAGTGGCCGACAGGTGCGGCTGCCCCAGCCCGCCCACGCCGGGGGTGTCGACAAAGGTGAGGCCGCCCTTGAGCATCGGGCTCGGCGCCGCCACCTCGACGCGCAGCACCTGGCGACCCTGGGCCTGCGGGGCGTGGCGCAGATCGGTCGACAGCTGGTTGGGCGGGATGGCGACGACGGACGGATCGCCCCCTTCCTGGGCCGGGGCGAGGACGAGTTCGGCGGCCGCCGCGTCCCCGTAGTGGACGACGGTGGTGAGCACCGTGCTCTCGTCATCGCCGACGCGCGCGACCGGCATGTTCAGCAACGAGTTCAGCAACTGGCTCTTGCCCTGCTTGAGCTGCCCGGCGATCACCACCCGGATCTGCGGATCGCTGATCCGGGTCTTGGCCGCCAGCAACCGCTGCGCCAGGTCTTCGCGGTCGTTGAGGCCTGCGATCCGGCTGGTGTGGTCGATCAACTCGACGATCACCGCGACCGGGCGCGGGTTCGCCTCGTTCGGCTGCGTCACTGGGCTCTCCTCGACTGCATTGTCACTGTCTAACGGTATGCGCAAACATCCGGCGGGGCCTGTAGGTGGCCCCGCCGGAGGAGTTTGTCGCGATCGATCAGTGCATGTGCGGATCGATGTGGGTGGTGTGGCTCATGTCGGTGGTGGTGTGGGTTTCGGTCGGTGCGTAGGTGTTCATGCTGGCCTCGTGCACCGAGCTGTCGGCAACCGTGCTGTGCACCGAGTTGTCGGCGCTCAGGTCGGTGTGGGTGGTGTTCCCGCTGCCGATGTTGGTGTGGGTGCTGTTGCCGCTACCGATGCTGGTGTTGGCCGTGTTCCCGCTGTTCAGGCTGGTGTTCACCGTCGAGGAGTGCGACGAGTCGTCGATGACGCTCTTGTTGCCGCTGCCCAGGTCGCCACCGACCGTGGTCTGGTTGCCACCGACGTGCGTCGACGAGGTGTTGCCGTCGTTGATGACGATGTTGCCGCCGCTGCCACCGCTGCCGCCGCTGGCGTGGCCGCCACCGATCAGGCCGCCGCCGGCGCTGGCGCCGCCGCCGTTGCCGCCACCGGTGTTGACGTCGTTGACCACCGGACCCGAGTTGCCCTGGATGATGTGGCCGCCCGCGGTCTGCGAGTTGTCGGTCGCGTGGTTGCCCGTGCCGACGATCACCGGGGAGTGGCTGCCGGTCAGGATGTCGCCGTTGGTGACGGTGTTGCCGTCACCCTGCACGGCGCCCTTGCCGCTGGCGATGTCACCGTGGTTGTTGCCCGCGATGTTGACGCCGCCGTCGCCCTGCTGGACGTGGCTGCCACCGAGGGTGATGTCACCGAAGCCCAGGTTGAAGGCACCCTGCTGGGCGTTGGCGCCGGCGTGCTGGTCGGGGCTCAGCACCGGGATGTCGTTGCCGCTGGCGATCGGCACGTTGTTGTGGCTGGCGAAGTCGGTCTGGTTGCGGCTGGCGAACTCGGTGTTCGGGGCGAAGGCGGTCTGCGGGGAGAACGGCGAGGACATGCTGTAGTAGTCCGAGACCGCGTTCTGCAGGCCGACGACCGGGTCGCCGCCACCGAGCACGACGCCGGCGGGGACGGCACTCGCGGCGACCGAGGCGAGCTGCGCGGAGGTGACACCGGCGAGGCCGGCGTCGCGCATGGTCTGCTCGGGGTTCGCGACGAACGAGCTCGCGACGGTCGGGAAGCGGAACAGGTCGATGATGAATTCGATCAGGCTGGTCATTGGAGTCCCTTTCGTTGGGTGTTGCTCTGGGGAAGTTCTCTCGCCGCTGTCCGGCGAACTGAGAACAACGTTAGGGGCCGTCGAGAGCCGTGCAAACGGGGCAACCACCCCTACCCCCAACGAAACGTAGTGGGGTATCCACGCTCCCCCTATTAGGGGATTAGGGGATGGCTAGGGCGTTTGCTGAATATGCGGTGCGAGAACACAAAACGCCGGTGGCCATGGCGGCCACCGGCGTTTCGGGGATGAGCTGGTCAGCTGAAGAAGTCGAAGTCCTGATGATGCTCGACACCGGCCGACGGGTCTGCGGTATCGACGGGGTGCCAGTCGAGCGCACCCGGATCCGAGAGCTGCCCGGCATCGACGACCGGGACGTCGCTGTGCAGGCCCAGATCGTCGGACACCGCCAGGTCCGGCACGGCGTCGCGGGCCGGCAGGACCGGGCCGCTATCGAATCCACCCAGGTCAGGGTCGGAAATCACCTGCGGCGACACCACTGTCGGCACATGTGTGTCGAAGGCGTCGAACGCATCGAACGCCGCGGTGGCGGCACCGCTGGTCCAGACGTTGACGCCGGGATCGTCGAAACCGGCGGTCGGCACGCCACCCGCTGCGGACGACACCGTGCCCAGAGATTCGGACACCACCGGGATCAGGTGCGCGACATCCGCCGTGGTGACGCCAGTAAGGTTGGCGTCGGCGATGGCACCCGCGGGGTCGGCGGCGTAGTGGGCAGCCACGTCGGGGTCACGGACGACCGACATGACGAAATCCAGTAGCGGATTTGCCATGGCACCTGCTCCTTTCTGGGGACCCGTTGATAACTATTTCGATGCTATCGCCGATAAAGCACCTGGAGATCGGTGCTGACCCCAACACCCGACGTCATCCGTTAGGGGCACTCCCATTAGGGATTCGCCAATCGTTAGGGGATTGTGTCCCACCCCCAGGCCGCCAGCGCATAGGGTGGCCTGAGTCCGGTAGCGCATCAAAGGAGTGGACGTTTATGAGCCTCGGTTTGTCGATCGGCCAGACCAATCTGGTGGCCGTGCCGGCCGGGCGACCGCCGCTGAGCCGTCGCGCGATCCTGGCCCTGTACCCGGACCGGCCCGCCGAAGTCGGCATCCCCACCCAGCCGGGCGGCCTGGTGCTGACCGGGTTCGTCGAGCGCGTCGGCGACCCGATCCCCCTGATCGCCCCGGACGGTTCGGCGCATCGCGGCGAAGCCGTCCTGGCCGAGGCTCTCGACTCCATGGCCCGCACCGCCGGTGGCGGCGCCCCGATCGTCATCGCCGCCCCCGCGCACTGGGGCATGTCCACCATCGGCGCACTGTCCGCGGCGCTGCGCGGAAAACCGGGTTTGGCCGCCGCACCCGTGGTCTCCGACGCCGCCGCGGCCCTGGCCGGCCTCAAGGCCGGGTCCGGACTGCCCGATCACGGCGTGGTGGCACTCTGCGATTTCGGTGGCAGCGGCACCAGCGTGACCATCGCCGACGCCGCGACACTCAGCCAGATCGGCGAGACCGTCCGTTACCCGGAGTTCTCCGGCGACCTGGTGGACCAGGCCCTGCTGAACCACGTCATCGCCGGCATCAGCGAGTCGTCCGACGCGGATCCGGCCGGCACCGCGGCCGTCGGCTCGCTGTCCCAGCTGCGCGACCAGTGCCGGCAGGCCAAGGAGCGCCTCTCGTCAGAGACGGCAACGTCGGTCAGCGCCAACCTGCCCGGCTTCGCATCGGCGCTGCGCATCACCCGTCCCGAGTTGGAGCGGCTGCTCGAACCGGCACTGGCGGGGCTGCTCGCCGTCGTGCAGGAATCCCTGCAGCGCAACCAGATTCCGGCCGGCGTCCTGACCGCCGTGGCCACTGCCGGTGGCGGTGCATCGATTCCGATTGTCACCCAACGACTTTCCGAGCACTTCCGGGTTCCGGTCGTGACCTCGCCGCAACCGGCGCTCACCGCCGCCGGCGGCGCCCCGCTCGTTGATCAGCGCACCATGAGCGCCGACGCCCCAACAGGCATGGCCCCCACCATGGGCTGGGCCGCCGGCCCGGCAGGCTGGGCAGGCGGTCCCGAAACCATGGCGGCACCGGTGCCGCCCGTGGACGCGAACCCGTCTTCGACCGTCGGGCCGTCGCTGGCCTGGTCCGACGACGAGGACCCGGGCGCCGCGGTCGGCGGCGAATATCCCACCGATTTCTCCACCGGCTACGCCGAGGCAGCGCCCTACGGCGAGACCACCGCGCGTCCGGTGATGGACTTCGCCCACGAAGAAGAGGACAACCTGCCCGACGTGGCGCCGGTCCCCTGGTACCGGCGCCCACCGCTGATCTTCGGCGCGGCCGCCGCGGCGTTCCTGGTCGCCGGTGGCAGCTGGGCCGCGGTCGGGCTCACCAGCAACGACACCCCGTCCGGCCCCGTGACCGTCGACGTCACCACCACCATCACCGGCCCCGACGGCTCCATCACCACGAGCACCTACAAGGCCACCAAGTCCGTTGTCACACAGACGAATCCGAACGGCCAGGTGGAGACCTCGACCGTGACCAACCCGGTCACCACCACCGACGCACCGGTCACCACGACCACCACCGATCCGTCGACCACCAGCTCGACGACGACCACCACGACCACCACCGCCACGACCACCACGACCACGACCACGCCGTCGACGACGACCACCACGACCACGACGCCACCGCCGACCACGACCACCACGCAGCCGCCCACCACCACGCAACCGCCGACGACGACGCAACCGCCCACCACCACGCAGGCGCCGCCGACCACGACGAAGCCGCCGACGACGCAGCCGCCCAGCACGCAGACTCCGACGGCTGCGCCGTCGACCCAGGCGCCAAGTTCGCAGCCCACGGTGGAGCAGCCCCCCAAGACGGCGTCGGTGTCGGCGGAAACCGCGTCGGCCCCATCGGCATCGGTGGCCACCGCGTCGGCGCCCATCACTGCGCAACCCTCGGCATCGACCAGCCAATGACCGCAGCGGCCGGCACGTCGCTGGTGCTCGGCGGAATCGGCAGCGGCAAGACCACCGCTCTGGAAGCGGTACGAAAGACGTTGCGGGCCAATGGCACGACGATGCTCGCGCGGGTACCCAAGCCCGGTGAGGCGCCGGATGCGGCCATCGTCATCGACGATGCCCAGCTGCTGTCCCCGGCAGAGCTGGACACGCTGACCGAGCTGGCCGGCGACCCGGCCCGCACCGTTGTGGTCAGCGCCGAGCCGTGGGCGCACGAGCCCGCGCTCAACGCCCTCACCACCACGCTGAGCCGGCAGCACCCGCCGATCCAGCTGGCGCCGATGACGCCCCGCGACATCAACGAGGCGCTGGCCCGCGCCGATGTCCCCGGCACCCAGGTGCCCGCCCTGATCGCCGGGACCGGCGGCATCCCGCTGCTGGTGTACTCGGCGCTGTCGGCCCTGGCCTCGGGCGCGGATCCGGTCCGGGCCGCGTCCGTCGCATTGAGCGAGCGGCTGCGCCGGCTGGACGAACACCTGCTGGACACGTTGTTGTTGTGTTCGCTCAGCCCCGAACTGGGGCCCGACGACATCGCCGCCGCCCTGCAGCTGCCCGGCGACGACGCGGCCGTGCTGATGGACCGGGCCCGCGCCAGTGGCCTGCTGTCCGCGTCGCTGCATCCGCGATTCATCGACACGCTGCACCGCAGCCTCACCCGACTGGTCGGTGCCGCGCGGCATCGCGAGACCGAATGCCGACTGCTGCGCTCGCAGATCGAATCTGCCACGCTGTCAACCGAATTGGCACTGAAGCTGGCCGAGCACGGCACCGTCGATGATCTGCTGGCGGCCGATCTCATCCACCGCGCCGGGTCCGCCGCGCCGCGTCAGGCAGCGCGCCTGTACCGCGCCGCGGCCCGCGCCGGCACCGCCCCGGCCGACGTCCACCTCGCCGACGCCCTCGCCGTCACCGGCGACTGCACCACCGCCGGCACCCTGGCCGACGAACTGCTCACCGCCGACGACGCCGCCGTCCGCGCCCAGGCCGTGCGTATCGCCGCCAGTGTCGCCATGCACGACGGTGCCGCCGCACACGCCGCGGACCTGTTCCGCTGGCTCGGCCCGGATGCCGATCCGTTCGTCGCCGCCGCGGGCGCCGTGGTCGGTGTCGCCACCGCCGACGCGGACCTGGCCCGGGCTTGCCTGCAGGCCGAGAACTCAAATCCGCCAACGTCTTCCGCGCGTGCGGCGCGCGGCATGGCAGAAGGCATGCTGCTGACGCTCGACCAGCCGTTCGCCGTCGCGATGGCACGCCTCACGCAGGCCCTCGGGTCCACCAACGGTGTCCACTCGGTCGCACCGGACAGCCCCGCCGCACTACTGGGCCTTGTGGCCCTGCACGGCGGTGACGCCGTCCGCGCGCGCAGCGTCATCGGCCGGGCCATCCGCACCGGTGGCGGCGACGCGGGTTTCACCGGTCTGCGCCACCGGCTGCTGCTCGGCTGGATCCGCATGCTCGATGGCCAACTCGATTCCGCGGTGCCGGCTTTGGGCGCCCCCGAGATCGCCGACCTGCACCGCCGCGACGCGCTGTGGTTCACCGCGCTGCAGACCGCGGTCGCACGGCGCAGCGGCGACACCGGCGCGCTGCAGAAACATTGGTACGCGGCCATGGAGGTGCTGGCCGAATACTCCCTGGACCTGTTCGCACTGCTGCCGCTCGGCGAGTTGTGGGTCGCGGCCGCCCGGTTGCAGCAGCTGGACCAGCTCCGCCAACCGCTGGCCGAGGCGTTCGGGCTGTTGCGGACCGCCGGCAACCCGGCCCTCTGGGCGGTGCCGCTGCACTGGGCGGGCGTGCACGCCGGCATCCTGGCCAATGCGCCCGAGGCCGTCGCACCACACGGGCAGGCCCTGGCCGCCGCCAGCCGGGCCGAGGGCGCACACGGCGCCTACGCCACCGCGCTCGCCGCCGCGGGCCGCGCCTGGCTGCGGGTGCTGGCCGACGGCGTCGACGCCGCGGAGGTGACGGCGGCCGCCCGCGGGCTGGCCCGCTTCGGGCTGACATGGGATGCCACCCGCCTGGCCAGTCAGGCCGCGTTGCATTCGGCGGACGGCCGGATCTCCGGTGCCATGCTGCAGCTGGCGCGCGACCTCAAGCAGGACGCGGCCCTCGAAGCCGCGGCTGATCCCATCGGGCCCGCGGCTCCCGCTATTCCGCGTGAGCCCGTTTCCGGCACGGATGTGCGCAACACCACACCACCTCCTGCCTCGGGTGACGCTCGGGCCACAGCTGCCGCAACGCCCGCCTGGACCCGGCTGTCCGACCGCGAACGTGAGGTCGCCGAGTTGGTGCTGCAGGGCATGCCGTACCGCGATATCGGAGCCCGGCTGCTCATCTCAGCGAAGACCGTCGAACACCACGTCGCCCGCATTCGCCGCAGGTTGGGGGCCGAATCACGGTCGGAGATGTTGTCGATGCTGCGGGCGCTGCTCGTCGAGAAAGCCTGAACGCGTCCTTATATAAGGAAGCGCGTGGCCGGCGCTTGAACGGGGCCGATTCTGGGTAAGGAAGCGAGCGCGTAGTCGCAGCTCAAGTTAGGACAGCCTTGCTAGCGTGCGTTCTGCCCAGGATGCGACTATGAGCAGGCATCTAGCTTAAGTTACCCGTTGGTAACCTCAATAAGTTACCAGCCGGTAGCTACATAACTGGGAGAGGCGCGGTGGAGAATCTCGAACACACGCTCGACGTGGCCAGACTGGTCATCGGGCTGTTGGCAACGGTCGTCGTCCTGGGGTTCGCCGCCAAGCGCATCCTGTGGCTGACCAAGCTGATCAGCTCCGGGCAGAAGCTCGGTGACGAACGTGGCCGCAAGGACGATCTCGTCCGCCGCTTCCTGAACCAGAACAAGGAAGTCTTCGCCCAGTCGAAGCTCCTCAAGTGGTCCATCCCCGGCATCGCGCACTTCTTCACCATGTGGGGCTTCTTCGTCCTCGCATCGGTGTACCTGGAAGCCTATGGCGTCCTGTTCGATCCGAAGTTCGCCATCCCGTTCGTCGGACACTGGGCCATCCTGGGCTTCCTGCAGGACTTCTTCGCCCTGGCCGTGCTGGCCGGCATCGTCGTCTTCGCGATCATCCGCCTGACCAAGAACCCCGACAACATCGGTCGTGAGTCGCGGTTCTACGGATCGCACAACGGTGGCGCGTGGGAGATCCTCATCATGATCTTCCTGGTCATCCTGACCTACGCGATCTTCCGCGGTGCCGCCGTCAACGTCCTGGGCGAGCACTTCCCGTACCAGAACGGCGCCTTCTTCTCCGACGGCATGGCCGCGCTGCTGGCTCCGCTGGGCCACACCGCCAACGTCTGGATCGAGACCATCGCGCTGCTGTCGCACATCGGCGTCATGCTGGTCTTCCTGCTGATCGTGCTGCACTCCAAGCACCTGCACATCGGTCTGGCCCCGATCAACGTCACCTTCAAGCGGCTGCCCGACGGCCTCGGCCCGCTGCTGCCCATGGAGTACAAGGGCGAGAAGATCGACTTCGACGATCCGGCCGAGGACGCGGTGTTCGGCCGCGGCAAGATCGAGGACTTCACCTGGAAGGCCAACCTCGACATGGCGACCTGCACCGA
This sequence comes from Mycobacterium sp. SMC-16, assembly GCF_046250085.1. NCBI lineage: Bacteria > Bacillati > Actinomycetota > Actinomycetes > Mycobacteriales > Mycobacteriaceae > Mycobacterium > Mycobacterium sp. SMC-16. Next base: position 427,365 of record NZ_CP176427.1, on the reverse strand, counting down.
GTGCGGTCGTTGCCAGTCGCAGTGCCCCGCCTGGAACACCGGTAAGCCGTTGTCCCCCAAGCTCGTGATGATGAACCTGCGCGACCACCTGTTCGCCAAGGCGCCCTACATCATCGAGGGCAAGCCGATGCCCGAGGAGGGCTCGGTCGACTTCGCCAAGCTGGGTGACAGCCTGCACGGACACGGCGTCCCCGAGGACGGCTTCGCGCGCATCGAGGGTTCCGGCCCCGAGCAGGCGCTCCGCCCGCTGGTCGGCACCGCTGAGCAGGGCGGCGTCATCGACCCCGACGTGCTGTGGTCCTGCACCAACTGTGGTGCCTGCGTCGAGCAGTGCCCGGTGGACATCGAGCACATCGACCACATCGTCGACATGCGCCGCTACCAGGTCATGGTCGAGTCCGACTTCCCCGGCGAGCTCGGCGTGCTGTTCAAGAACCTGGAACTCAAGGGCAACCCCTGGGGCCAGAACGCCAAGGAACGCACCACCTGGATCGACGAGCTGGACTTCGACATCCCGGTCTACGGCCAGGACGTCGAGAGCTTCGACGGCTTCGAGTACCTGTTCTGGGTCGGCTGCGCCGGCGCCTACGAGGACCGCGCCAAGAAGACCACCAAGGCCGTCGCCGAACTGCTCGCCACCGCGGGTGTGAAGTTCCTGGTGCTGGGCACCGGCGAGACCTGTACCGGTGACTCGGCCCGCCGCGCCGGTAACGAGTTCCTGTTCCAGCAGCTCGCCGCGCAGAACGTCGAGACCATCAACGAGCTGTTCGAGGGTGTGGACCCCGACAAGCGCAAGATCGTCGTCACCTGCCCGCACTGCTTCAACACCATCGGCCGCGAGTACCCGCAGCTGGGCGCCAACTACACCGTCGTGCACCACACGCAGCTGCTGAACCGCCTGGTGCGGGACAAGAAGCTGATCCCGGTGTCGTCGGCCAGCCAAGAGGTCACCTACCACGACCCCTGCTTCCTCGGTCGCCACAACAAGGAGTACGAGGCCCCGCGTGAGCTGGTCGGCGCTGCCGGCGCGAAGCTCACCGAGATGCCCCGCCACGCCGACCGCGGCCTGTGCTGTGGCGCCGGTGGTGCCCGCATGTGGATGGAAGAGCACATCGGTAAGCGCATCAACACCGAGCGTGCCGAAGAGGCCGTCGACACCGGCGCCTCGGCGATCGCGACCGGCTGCCCGTTCTGCCGCGTGATGATGAGCGACGGCGTCGACGACGTGGCCGCGACCCGCAGCATCGACAAGACCGAGGTGCTCGACGTCGCGCAGCTGCTGCTGAACTCGCTCGACACCAGCAAGGTGACGCTGCCCGAAAAGGGCACGGCGGCAAAGGCTTCCGCGGCACTCGCGGAAAAGAAGGCCAAGGAGGCCCCGAAGCCGGCTCCGGCCGCTCCGGCTCCCGCTGCCGAGGCCGCTCCGGCCGCCGAGGCACCTGCTGCCGCTCCCGCCGCCGCCAAGCCGGTCACCGGCCTGGGTATGGCTGCCAAGCGTCCGGGCGCGAAGAAGGCTGCCGCCCCGGCTGCTGCCGCTCCGGCCGCCGAGGCTGCTCCCGCCGCTGAGGCTCCGGCTGCCGCGGCCCCGGCCAAGGGTCTGGGTCTGGCTGCGGGCGCCAAGCGTCCGGGTGCCAAGAAGGCTGCCGCTCCGGCTGCCGCTGCCGCTCCGGCCCCGGCCGCCGAGGCTGCTCCCGCCGCCGAGGCTCCCGCCGCACCGGCCGCTCCCGCGGCTCCGGTGAAGGGTCTGGGCCTGGCCGCGGGCGCGCGTCGCCCCGGCGCCAAGAAGGCGGCTGCTCCGGCAGCTCCGGCGGCCCCCGCCGCTCCGGCTGCTGAGGCTCCGGCGGCTGAGCCGGCCGCCGAGGCACCCGCCGCAGAGGCACCCGCTGCTCCGGCGGCAGAGGCCAAGCCGGAACCGCCGGTCGTCGGACTGGGCATGCGTCCGGGCGCGAAGCGCCCCGGTAAGCGGTAACGCGAAGTACACCGCAATGGCCAGCTACGACCGCCGCGAGGAGCGTCGTAGCTGGCCATTGGCATATGTGGCCCTGATCGCAGATGGGCAAAAGAATTCGACACCGATGAGAGCATGGAACCCGTGACCACCCACCAGGTACCCGCTGACCGCACATGGCACAGCGGCCATCCGCGTAATCAGCGGACGTTTGCGCAGTCGACCAAACTGCAGGACGTCCTCTACGAGATCCGCGGCCCGGTACACGAGCAGGCCTCCCGGCTCGAGGCCGAGGGCCACCGGATCCTCAAGCTCAACATCGGTAACCCGGCGCCGTTCGGCTTCGAGGCGCCCGACGTGATCATGCGCGACATGATCGCCGCCCTCCCCCACGCCCAGGGCTACTCCGACTCCAAGGGCATCGTGTCCGCGCGCCGCGCGGTGGTCACCCGCTACGAGCTGGTCGAGGGCTTCCCCCGGTTCGACGTCGACGACGTCTTCCTGGGCAACGGCGTCTCCGAGCTCATCACGATGACGCTGCAGGCACTGCTCGACAACGGCGACCAGGTGCTGATCCCGGCCCCGGACTACCCGCTGTGGACGGCGTCGACGGCGCTGGCCGGCGGTACCCCGGTGCACTACCTGTGCGACGAGACGCAGGGCTGGAACCCTGACATCGCCGACCTCGAGTCGAAGATCACCGACCGCACCAAGGCGATCGTCGTGATCAACCCGAACAACCCCACCGGCGCGGTGTACAGCCGCGAGACGCTGGAGTCCATCGCGAACCTGGCGCGCAAGCACCAGCTGCTGCTGCTGGCCGACGAGATCTACGACAAGATCCTCTACGACGAGGCCAAGCACATCCCGATGGCCTCGGTGGCGCCCGACATGCTGTGCCTGACGTTCAACGGCCTGTCCAAGGCGTACCGCGTGGCGGGCTACCGGTCCGGCTGGCTCGCCATCACCGGCCCCAAAGAGCATGCATCCAGCTTCCTGGAGGGCATCAGCCTGCTGTCGAACATGCGGCTGTGCCCGAATGTGCCTGCGCAGCATGCCATTCAGGTGGCGCTCGGCGGACACCAGAGCATCGAGGACCTGATCCTGCCCGGCGGCCGGCTGCTCGAGCAGCGCGACGTCGCGTGGCAGAAGCTGAACGAGATTCCCGGCGTCTCCTGCGTCAAGCCCGAGGGTGCGCTGTACGCGTTCCCGCGGCTGGACCCCGAGGTGCACGAGATCCGGGACGACGAGCAGCTGGTTCTCGACCTGCTGCTGCAGGAGAAGATCCTGCTCACGCAGGGCACCGGATTCAATTGGCCCACACCGGATCACCTGCGCATCGTGACGCTGCCGTGGGCCCGCGACCTGGCCGCCGCCATCGAGCGCCTCGGCAACTTCCTGGCGAGCTACCGCCAGTAATCCCTCGGGATTTGTGCACGATTTTCCGCGGCTACCGCGGAAAATCGTGCACGAATCACTCCTTCAGACCCGCGATGAAGGTCCGTAGCAGCGCGGCGAGGGTGTTCTCGAGCTCGGTGCCGGGTTCGGGCTGCTTGACGGAATCGATTGCCGCCCAACCCCATACCGCGCCGACGAAGGCGTGGATCGCGGCGGTCAGCAGCACCAGGTGCTGACGGTCCAGCGCCAGCCGGGGCTCGAGGGTCTCGCGTAGCCGGTCCTCGACGTCACGTGCCTGAGTACGCACAGTCTCGGCTGCTTCGGGAGTCAGCCGATTCATCAGCACCGGCGCGGCACTGATCAGGTCGCAGAGCACCTGGCGCTGTGCGAGGGTGTGCGCCAAAGCCTTTGCCGGCGTGCGCCGTTCGTCGTAGAGCTGGGTCCGCAGGTCCGCCAGCCAGCCCAGGTGCTCGTGGTACATCACCGAGAGCAGCAGCGCCTCCCGCGAACCGGCGTACCGCAGCACGCCCGATTTGGCCAGGCCCGCCGCGGCGGCGATCTCCCCCAGCGTCAGCTCACTGGCCCGGGTGTCGTCCAACAGCGCCCGGGTGACCTCCGTCAGACGACGCAGGCGGTCCTCCCGCTGCTGCGGGCTGCGGGCCCGCGCAAACGACAGCGCCGCTGGGGAATCCGACCGATCCATTGCTTAATAGAACACCGTTCCGTTAGCTTGGTCAATATGACACACCACTACGAAGTCCTGGTCACCCGCCATGCGCGGGCCACGCCGAGCACGCTGTTCGACGTGGTGGCCGACGGGTCCCGCTGGTCGGAGTGGGCGCGGCCCCTGATCAACTACTCGACCTGGGAGACCCGCGGGCCCGCCGACGACGGCGGCGTCGGGGCAATCCGCGCCGTCGGTACGCCACGATTTCCCGCGCGCGAGCAGACGACGATCCACGAGCCCGGCCGGCGGCACGGCTACACCATCATCTCGAAGACTCCCGTGCGGAACTACCAGGCCCAGGTCACCTTCACGCCCGAGCCGGACGGCACCCGCGTCGACTGGCACGGCACCTTCGAAAGCCCTTGGCGCGTCGTCGGTCTGGGTTACCGCGCGGTGGTCAAGTACGTGCTGACGACGTTGTCGGCCAAGCTGGTGATCGAGGCGGAACGGCGGGGAAGCTCTCAGGCCGACCCCCTAGGCTGGCTCGGGTGGCGCACTCCCATACCCACTCGCACAGTTCCGGCCCGGCTCCGCTCAGCCCGCTGGCCGCGAAGATCGTCGTCGGACTCCTGGCGGTGATCGGGCTGACGACCGTGATCGGCGCCGTCCTGCTGTGGCCGCACGGCAAGGCCGTCGACATCCCCCTGCCGTTCCAGAACGCCCACGGCGGTGCCGTCAGCACCGAGGCCGGGCACGTCGTGTCGACCGGCATGAACAACTGCGGCAGCCCGTCGGTGGGCGCGGTGCTGACCTCCGCCCCCGTCGCCGCGGCGCCCGGCGCGGGCAGCTGCGTGCAGTCGTTGATCGGCATCGACTCCGGGCCCAATTCCGGCGCCAACACCCTGCTGGAGTTCAGCACCGGCCCCGGTCAGCCGCACCTTGCCGCCGGTGACCACATCCGGGTGACGCGGCAGGTCGACGACTCCGGCACCACCACCTATGCCTTCTTCGACTTCGAGCGCACGTGGCCGCTCGTCGCGCTGGCTGCCGTCTTCGCCGTCGTGGTCGTCGCAGTCGCCCGCTGGCGCGGGTTGCGGGCGCTGGTCGGCATCGCCGTGGCGTTCGTCGTGCTGACGGTGTTCCTGCTTCCGGCACTGCGCGACGGCGGCCCGGCCATCCCGGTGGCGCTCGTCGCGTCGTCGGTGATCCTGTACGCGGTGATCTACCTGGCGCACGGCGTCAGCCTGCGTACCAGCGCCGCCCTGCTCGGCACCCTGAGCGCGCTGCTGCTGTCTTCGGTGTTGTCCTGGGGTGCAATCGAATTGGCGCACCTCACCGGGCTGTCCGAAGACCAGAACAACGAGATCGCGGCCTATATGGGGTCGGTGTCGATCACCGGGCTGTTGCTCGCGGGCTTCATCATCGGCTCGCTGGGCGTGCTCAACGACGTCACCGTCACGCAGGCGGCGACAGCTTTCGAACTGGCCGAACACGGCGCGTCCCGGCGCGCCATCTTCACCGGCGCCATGCGGGTGGGGCGCGACCACATCGCCAGCACCGTCTACACGCTGGTCCTCGCCTACGCCGGCAGCGCGCTGCCACTGCTGCTGTTGTTCAGCGTGGCCAACCGGTCGCTGGGCGACGTGCTGACCAGCGAGAGCGTGGCGATCGAGATCGCCCGGTCGGCGGTCGGCGGTATCGCGCTGGCGCTGTCGGTCCCGCTGACCACCGCGATCGCGGCGGTGCTGGCTACACCGCGTCCGACTCGATCAACTCCGTAGCCGCCAGCGCCGAGGCCAGGTCGTCGTGCCGGAACGCCGAGGTGACGTGGTCGTGCACCACGCGGAACGCCGTCGCGGCCGCGCGATCGGCACCGCCGCCCGTGATCGTCTGCTCCACCACCACAACACCGTCGTGCACGAACATCCGGCCGGGCGTCGACTTCTCGTCGAGATCGGTTGCCCAGGCCCGCAACGCATTCCGCCCCTGGGTGGCGCCGTTCGCGTCACCGATCTCGATGTCACCGCTCGACAGCTTGTCCAGGGTGTCCAGGTCCCGGTCGTTGAGGGCGTCGATCCACGCCAGAACCGTGGCGATCTCGGAAGTCGTCATGACTGAAACCTACCCCCTCAGAAAGCCGAGTGATCCACCCAGCGCTGCCACACGGCCGCGTCGCCGATCAGCTCCAGGCCGGCCTCCTCGACCGTCTGCCGGCGATTGACCGCGAGCAGCAGCCCGGTCGCCGGACCTCGCACTGCCGCATCGCCTTTGGCGTGCTGATGTGACCAGCCGAGGCCGTCCTCGTCGTTGACCACCAGCCACTCACCGGTGGGGCCCAGCTCGGATTCCGCGGCGTGCAGGTGCAGCGACCGGCCGCGCTCCAGCGGCGGATCGCCGGCCGGGGCCATCATCGCGACGCGTTCCAGCGTCTCGGTCACCCCGTCGGCGGCCAGCTCGGGATCGAGCACGAACGGAAGGCCCAGCGCCAGAAGCGCATCGGCACGGTGCACGGTCTGCTCGTGGAGCCGGCGCCGGATCCACCAGCCGGCGGGCTTCGGCCCGATGAACGTCCACACCTTCGCATCCGAGCCGACGTGTTCGACGGCATCGATGAGGGCCTGTGCACCGGCGTTGAGCCAGTCGATGGCGCCGTCGAGGTCCTCCGGCGGTTTCCCGTCGCGCACCTCGCGAGGATCGAGCGGTTCCCTACGGTGTTCGGCGACGATCTGGGCGCACCAGCGGTTACCGCGACCGACGTGCTTCAACAGCTGCTTGAGCGTCCACCCCGGACAGGCGGGCACCGGGGTGTCGAGATCGGCAGTGCGGATGATGTCGCCGAAAGCGGCGGTTTCCTCGATCAGGGCTGCGCGGAAGGCCATTTCACGACGGTACCGCTGCGCGCGCCTGCCCGAGTGCGATCGGCAATGCCGCCCAGCCGCGCAGCACCCTGGTGTCGCGGCGGGTGCCGGGACCCGCCAGCTGCGCGTCGGGGAACCGCTCGAAGAACGTCCGCAGGCCCACTTCGCCCTCCGATCGGGCCAGCGCCGCACCGAGGCAGAAGTGCCGTCCGCCGGAGAACGAATGGTGCTTGCCCGCGTTGTCCCTGGCGACGTCGAAGCGGTGCGGGTCGGGGAAGACGGCCGGGTCGCGGTTGGCGCCCGCCAGGTAGACGACGACGGGCTCGCCCGCCTGCACGTGGTACCCCGCGAGGTCGACGTCGACCTTGGCGATGCGGGCCGACAGCTGGACCGGCGAGTCGAGCCGCAGAATCTCTTCGACGGCGGTGGGCCAGAGGTCGGGCTGTGCCAGCAACAGGGCCAGTTGATCGGGATGCTGCAACAACATTCGGATGCCGTTGCCCAGCAGATTCACCGTGGTCTCGAACCCGGCCGCCAGAACCAGTCCCGCGGTGGCGCGCAGTTCTTCGTCGTTGAGCCGGGCGCCCCCGTCGCTGGCCTCGATCAACTGGCTCATCAGGTTGTCGCCGGGATTGGCCCGCAGCTCGCGGATGTGGGTGCTCAGCCAGGTGTTGAAACCGTCCAGCCCGTCTTCGACGCTGAGGTACTGCTGCCACGTCAGCCCGATGTCCAGGCTGGGTGCGGCCAGTTCGCCGAATTCGAGGATGCGCGACCGGTCATGCTCGGGCACCCCGAGGATGTCCGCGATCACCGTGACGGGCAGTTGCGAGCAGTAGCTCTGCACGACATCGACGGTGGCACCCGCCGTCAGGTCGTCGATGAGCCCGGTCGCGGCCTGCTGTACGCGTTCCCGCAATGCCGCGACGGCCCGCGTGGTGAACACCGCCGAGACGGTCTTGCGGTAGCGCGTGTGCTGCTCGCCGTCGACCGACAGCAGCGAGGGCGGCAGCAGGGGATGCAACCGGCCCTTGACGGTGGTCTTGCCCTCCAGCCAACCGAGTGCGCCGGGCAGCGTCCCGCCGATCTGCGTGACGGTGAAATCATCGGACCGCAGAATCTGGTGCACGAGAGCGTGATCCGCGGTGATCCAGGCTGCCCGGCCGCGGTACATCCGGCCTCGGCTGCGCAGTTCGTCGGCGAACGCGCCGGGGTCGGCGCGCACCGACGGGTCGGCGATGAGCCGGCCTTGGAGGTCGCCATGCCGCGCGCCGTATGCGGCGAGCTTGCGGATGACGGCGTGCAGTGCGAACCAGTTGAGACGTTGCCTCAGCGTCATGACGCCGAGCTTAGGCACGCCCGGCAGCGTCGGGCTACATACTGCAGTCGGAAATCAGGGGGTCAGATTGCGGCCCAGCGCGTGCACCCGCCAGCCCGCGGCCTGCCACTTCGCGACGTCGAGGCAATTGCGGCCGTCGACAATCACTTTCACGCGGACGGTGGTCGCGAGCTGTTCGGGGTCCAGGTCCAGGAACTCCTGCCATTCGGTCAGGACCAGCACGGCGTCGGCGCGATCACAGGCCTCGATGACGGACGTGGAGTAGTTCAGCGTCGGGAAGACCCGGCGGGAGTTGTCCATCGCCTTGGGGTCGTAGACGTTGACGGCGGCGCCGTTGAGCTGCAGCATGCCGGCCACGTTCAGTGCGGGCGAGTCACGCACGTCGTCGGACTCGGGCTTGAACGCCGCACCCAGCACCGCGATGTTGGCGCCCAACAGCGTGCCGCCGCACGCCTTGGTGGTCAGCTCCACCATGCGGGTGCGCCGGCGCATATTGATGCTGTCCACCTCACGCAGGAAGGTCAGCGCGGGGTCGGCGCCGAGTTCACCGGCGCGGGCCATGAAGGCGCGGATGTCCTTGGGCAGGCAGCCACCACCAAAACCCAAGCCGGCGTTGAGGAATCGCCGGCCGATGCGGGGGTCATAGCCCAGTGCGTCGGCCAGGACGGTGACGTCGGCGTTGGTCGCTTCGCACACCTCGGCGATGGCGTTGATGAACGAGATCTTGGTGGCCAGGAAGGCGTTCGCGGAGACCTTGACCAGTTCCGCGGTCTGTAGGTCGGTCAGCAGGAACGGCACGCCGCGCTCCAGGATGCGCGCGTACAGCTCCCGGATCGCCGCCTCGGCGCGCTGCGAATCCGCTTGCACGCCAAGGACGATGCGGTCCGGGTGCAGGGTGTCCTTGACGGCGAACCCTTCGCGCAGGAACTCCGGATTCCACGCCACCTCGACGTCGATGCCCGCCGGCGCGAGCTCGCGGGCCCGGGCCCCGAGTTCGGCCGCGGTGCCCACCGGGACGGTGGACTTGCCGACGATCACCGTGGGCCGGCGCAGCCGCGGCACCAGGGTGTCGATGACGGACCGCACGTACCGCAGGTCGGCGGCGTACTCCCCCTTCTTCTGCGGGGTGCCCACGCCGAGGAAGTGCACGTCACCGAATTCGGCGGCCTCGTCATAGTCGGTGGTGAAGTGCAGCCGCCCGGCTTCGATGTTGTCGCGCAGCATCTTCCGCAGCCCTGGCTCGTAGAACGGGATGTCACCGGCCGCCAGCTTCGCGATCTTGCCGGGGTCGATGTCGACGCCGAGGACCTCATGGCCGAGCTCCGCCATGCCGGCGGCATGCGTCGCTCCGAGGTAGCCGGTACCGAACACGGTGCATCTCATACTGCCTTGATAGGCAGCCGCGATGAGCGCATCGCTACGCGACACTGAGCGTCAGGCCAACGGCAGATGACAAACAGCCGCCGGCCTGACGGGCGTCAGTTCTTCTGGCAGAAGATCAGGAAGCAGGTCTGCTTGGGCTGCTTCGGCTTCTTGCCGGAGTCACCGGGGTAGTCGCCCGGGTACCCGTTCGAGCCGCCCGGGTACTGGCTGCCCGGGTATCCGTTGCCGGGGTACTGGTTTCCGGGGTAGCCGTTGCCGGGGTAGTTGCCCGGGTAGCCATCGTCGTCGTGACCGCGGCCGCCGCGACTCGGGTAGTCCGGGTAGTTGTTGCCCGGGTTCCACTGCGGCTGCTGCGGACGCGGCACCCAGGGATTCCAGGCGGGCGGCTGCGGGCCGGGGATCGCGATGACCGGCGGCGGCAGCACCACCGGCGCCGGGGCCGGTACCGCCGCGGGCGGGGGCTCGACCGGTGCGGCCGGCACGTCGGGCATCGATACCGGGACGGGTGCCGGAGCCGGCGCGGGGGCCTCCGGGGCGGGCGCGGGGACGTGCACCTGCGGTGCCGATTCCTTGACGACCTGCGGCGCTTCGACGTGACGCGGCGCCGGGGCGACAGCTTCGGGCGCCGGTTCCGGGGCGGCGGCCGGTGCGGCGGGCGGCGGGACGGCAGCCGGCGGCGGCGCCGGGGCGGCGGCCGGTGCGGCGGCGGCCTGCGCGGGCGCCGGCCGTTGATCGACCGTCGGCCGGATGCTCACCGCAAGCGAAATGGCAAGGGCCACAACACCGACGACGAAGATCGAGGTGAGCGCGCTACCGACCAGCAGGAAGGGCTTGCGGCCCTGATCGGCGACCACGGGGGCGTCGCCCAGCTCGTCGAAACCGAACTCGTCGGCCGTCAGCAGCGGGGCCGCCAGCGGCGCCGCGGCAACGGCACCACCCGGCGCGGCCGAGTACGCCAGGCCGGCGGTGGCGGCGTCGAACATCGGTGCAGTCGCGGACGCGAGGGCGGCACCACGGGCCAGCGCCAGCTCGGCATCGCCCGGGGCGTTCACGGGGATGTCGAGCAGTTCGGCCAGGTGGGCCTGCACGGCCGTGACGTCGACACCGGAGCCGACGACGAACATGCCCTGCGGCGACGTATCGGCACTGGCGACGGCGGCGGCCATGTCGCCGAGGACGGCCATGGCGTCGGTGCTGTGCAGGCTGCGGCTCAGGACCTTCGAGATGGCGCCGTCGGAATCGACGACGGACATGGTGGCGGTGTCGCGGTCGACGAACAGCAGACCGGTGCTCGAGTAGCCGACCGCCTGGCCGGCGGCCTGCGCCAGCGATCCCGCGGCGTGCAGCTCGGAGACCATCATGACGTCCTTGACGCCGGCGGCGTCCAGCGCGTCGCGCAACCGCGCGGCAGCGTCGTGGTCGCTCCAGGCGACGCCCACCGATTTCAGGTGGTGGCCGCCTTCCTCGGCGCTCTCCCGGGTGCCCAGGATGGCGCTGACGACCTGCTCGACCGGCGTTGCTGAATCGTCCGCCGTCTGCGTTTCGAAAATATCGTGGTCGACGATTTCACCGTCGGCCTTGTCACCCTCAACCAGCGCCATACGCACCGTGGTTGGCGTCATAGACACACCCAGAACGATGTCCACTGACCCTCCAATAGTGTTCGCTACGCTATCTAGGCCGCCACCGGGAAACCCCTGCCGAGCAGGCCACAACCAGATACTTCATCGCAGCGAACGGTGGAGTCGTTACCGATTCCCCCAGCTCATCGAGCCGCGATGCAGTTCTTGCCGCGGCGCTGGCTGACACAGTCCCGCCAATGCCGGTGGTTCAACCCTACCCGCGTTCGGCGTAGATGACCTAAGCAGTTTCAGGCGTCCTCGGCGTCCGGGCGGGGCTGCTTCAACAGGTCGGTCAGTGAGGTCGAACCCGACGGCCGGCGGGTGCCCAGGTGACCGTGCACGCCCTCCGCGTAGGCAGTTTCGGCGTGCTGCGTGAAGTCGACGCCGGCAGTCTCGTCCTCGGCGCTGAGCCGGAAGCCCATCACCTTGTCGATGATCTTGCCGAGCACGAACGTCGCGGTGAAGGCGTATACCGCGACGACGGCCATGGCCAGCAGCTGCTTGCCGAGCTGGGCGAATCCGCCGCCGTAGAACAGGCCGCGCGCGCCGCCCGTCATGACGTCCGTCGCGAGCAGGCCGATCAGCACGACGCCGACGACGCCGCCGACGAAGTGCACGCCGACGACGTCGAGCGAGTCGTCGTAGTTGAGCTTGAACTTCAGACCGACCGCGAAGGAGCAGATGACACCGGCCAGCAGCCCGACGACGAGCGCGCCCAGCGTGTTGACCGTGCCGCACGACGGCGTGATCGCGACCAGGCCGGCGACGACGCCGGACGCCGCACCGAACGTCGTCGGCTTGCCGTCACGCACCTGCTCGACGGTGAGCCAGCCGAGCATGCCGAGACAGCCGGCGACCAGGGTGTTCAGGAAGATCGCGGCGGCGGTGCCGTTGGCTGCGAGCGCCGAGCCGGCGTTGAAGCCGAACCAGCCGAACCACAGCAGACCCACACCGAGGAGAACGAACGGCAGATTGTGCGGGCGCATGGCGTCCTGCTTGAAGCCGATGCGCGGGCCCAGCACGATGGCGAGCGCCAGCGCCGAGGCGCCCGATGCGATCTCGACGACCAGACCACCCGCGTAGTCCAGCGCGCCCAGCTTGGCGAGCCAGCCGTCCGGACCCCAGACCCAGTGCGCGATGACGCTGTAGACCACGATCGCCCAGATCGGCACGAAGACCATCCAGGCCGAGAACTTGGCGCGGTCGGCGATCGCGCCGCTGATCAGGGCCGCGGTGATGATGGCGAACGTCAGCTGGAACGTGGCGAAGAGCAGCTCAGGGACGGTGCCGTGCGTGGTGCTGGGGCTGATGCCGAGCATGCCGATGTGTTCGAGGTTGCCGAGGAAGCCGTCGCCATCCGAGAAGGCCAGCGTGTACCCGAGCACCAGCCACGCCACCGTGACCAGCGGAATCGAGATGAAGCTCATCATGATCATGTTGAGCACGCCGGTCGTGCGGACCATGCCGCCGTAGAAGATGGCCAGGCCCGGGGTCATCAGCAGGACGAGGGCGGTGCTGGCGAGCAGCCAGGCGGTGGCGGCGGGATCGATGCCTTGCACGTGGGACTCCTTCGACAATCTTGACGAGGATGTATCGGCGGCGTTTCCGGCGCGCGGCGACTGCGTTTCCGACGTGTTACACCAGCCTCACATGCGTGTTCGGGCTTGGTTCCCCGTGAAACAAGTGGCGGTTAGACGCTGGTGGTTCCGGGTATCAGGGTGTTCATGTTGAATCGCGCCACTGCAGCTGCTGCTCTGCTCACCGCACCGGTCTTTGTGCTGGCCGCCTGCAATTCCAACCAGAACGGCTCGAAGCCGTCGACGTCTGCGCCGCCGACGACCTGGACCCAGGCCAACCCGTCCGCGCTGAACGTCGTGCTGAAGACGTCCGACGGCAGGCCCGTCGCCAATGCCTCGATCGACTTCACCGACGGCTACGCCACCGTGACCGTGGAGACCACTGGCGGCGGCATCCTCGCCCCGGGTAGCCACGGCATGCACATTCACTCCGTCGGCAAGTGCGAGGGCGACTTCACCTCAGCCGGCGGCCATCTGCAGGTCGCTGGGCACACCGGGCATCCGTCGAGCGGTGACCTGACGCCGCTGAACATCCGCGGCGATGGCACCGGGAAGGTCGTCGCGACGACCGACGCATTCACCGAAGCGGGTCTGAAGGGGCCCGAAGGCAGTGCGCTGATCATCCACCAGGGGCCGGACAACTTCGCCAACATCCCGCCGCGCTACACCCACAACGGGACGCCGGGCCCGGACGCCGAGACCCTCGCGACCGGTGACGCCGGCGGGCGCGTGGCCTGTGCGGTGCTTGCCCCGGCTGGTGCTTCTTCTACGTCGTCTCCGTCTACTTCGACGTCGACCGCCACGGTCACCGAGACGACGGGCGTGCCGGTGGCGCCGCCGGTGACGTCTTCGACCACGGTGTCGCCGACTTCCACGACGCCGTCGTCCACTACTCCGTCGACGACCACGACCTCGACCACTGTGGCGACGACGACCACCACGATCCCCACCAGCCCGGTCGCGCCGGTGAACCCGATGCCGGGTGGCTGAGTCTGGGTTTCCGTTGACCCTGCAACGAGGGCGCAAAAGGCCGAGTAGGCGGCGCCCTGGATACAGGGTCAACGTCGGCGAGCAGCCCGTGTGCGTTGATCCTGCGCCTGCGGCGGGAAACACCGAGTAGCGAGCGTCGCTACCGCAGACCCAATCCCCAGTTCCCGTTGACGCTGCGCTGGTGGCGCAAAATTGCGAGTAACCAGGGCCCTGGTTACAGGGTCAACGTCCGCAAGCGGCCCGCGGGCGTTGAGCCTGCAACCAGGGCGACAAAGGCCGAGTAGCCGGCACCCTCACCGCAGAGCGAATTGAGCCTGCGCTCAGGGCTTGACGAAGTTGAGGTACGACCGCGAGGGCGTCGGCCCGCGCTGGCCCTGGTACTTGGAGCCGACCTTGTCGCTGCCGTAGGGGTGCTCGGCCGGGCTGGTGAGGCGGAGCAAGCACAGCTGGCCGATCTTCATGCCGGGCCACAGCGTGATCGGCAGGTTGGCGACGTTCGACAGCTCCAGCGTGATGTGGCCGGAGAAGCCCGGGTCGATGAAGCCCGCGGTCGAATGCGTCAGCAGGCCGAGCCGGCCCAATGAGCTCTTACCTTCGAGGCGGCCCGCCAGATCGTGTGGGAGCGTGCAGGTTTCGAGGGTCGAGCCCAGCACGAACTCACCCGGGTGCAGGACGAAGGGCTCGCCTTCGGCGGGCTCGACCAGGGTGGTCAGCTCGTCCTGCTGCTGCGCCGGGTCGATGTGCGTGTAGCGGGTGTTGTTGAAGACCCGGAACAGGCTGTCCAGCCGGACGTCGACGCTGGAGGGCTGCACCATCGAGTCATCGAACGGGTCGATGCCGAGACGTCCAGCAGCGATTTCAGCCCGAAGATCGCGATCTGAGAGGAGCACGTGGGGAGCCTATCGGCCCGGGTTGATATCCTGCAGCGGCACCATGCCGATGTAGTTCAATGGCAGAACATCAGCTTCCCAAGCTGAATACGCGGGTTCGATTCCCGTCATCGGCTCCACGAAGGTTGAATCTCCGCCACAACGGATACTTTGGGCCCCATGGATGTGCGCGCGATCGGCAAGGGCCTGGGCAGTCTGGACCGAGAGGTCTTCGAGGCGGTCGCCGAGTCACCGAGCCCGCTGCTGGACGCCGCGATGCCGCGGCTGACCAGGGCTGCCGACCATTCCAAGCTGTGGTTCGCCATCGCCGCCGGCATGGGTGCGTTCGGCAGCCAGTCAGTACGCCGCGGCGCCGCACGCGGCGTCGTCAGCCTCGCGGTCACCAGCCTGGTCACCAACCAGCTCGCCAAACGAATCTGGGTCCGGCCGCGCCCGGACCGCACCCTCATCCCGCTTGTCCGGCGGAGCAAGCGCGTGCCCACCTCCAATTCCCTCCCATCAGGACACTCCGCGAGCGCCGCAGCGTTCGCCGTGGGCGTCGGCCTCGAATCCGCGCCGGCCGGTCTGCCGCTGGCGCTGCTCGCCGGACTGGTCGGGCTGTCGCGGGTGGCCACCGGAGCGCACTACCCCGGCGACGTGTTCGCCGGCTTCGGCATCGGTGCCGCGATCGCCGTCCTGGGCGCCGGCATCGTCCCGACCATTCCGGCCACCACGCTGCCGACGTCGGATCCACTGCGGTACCGGACCGAGCCCCGGCCAGAGGGCGAAGGCGTGGCGCTGGTGATCAACCCGGCCTCCGCTGACGGGACGGGCCAACGGATCATCGATGCGGCCCGAAAAGCATTGCCGCGCATGGAGATCGTCGAGCTCGGCGACGACGACGACATCGAGGCGGTGTTGCGGCAGACGGCCGAACGCGCCGACGTTCTCGCGGTCGGTGGCGGCGACGGGACGGTGGCATGCGCGGCGGCCATCGCCGTCGAGAAGGGTGTGCCGCTGGCGGTGTTCCCGGGCGGCACGTTCAACCATTTCGCCAAGGACATCGGCTGTGATTCGGTGGCCCGAACCGTCGAGGCGATCGCCCAAGGCTCCGCGGCCTACGTAGATCTGGTGTGCCTCAACGAGAAACGCATGGTGATCAACACCGCCAGCATCGGCGCCTACCCGAACTACGTGCGGACGCGCGAGAAGCTCGAGCGCCGGATGGGCAAACGCCTGGCCGGGATGTACGCGCTGTACCTGACGTTGCGCAAGGAAGCGCCCGTGCGAATCAACTACGACGACAAGACACTTGAGACCGAACTCTTCTTCCTCGGCAACTCGACGTACTTCCCGTCCGGGTTCGCCCCGTCGGTGCGGCCGCGCCTCGACGACGGCCTGATCGACGTGCGCATCCTGGAAACCGGGCGACGGTTCAGCCGGCTGCGCATCGCGACAGCCGTCCTCTTGGGACGGCTCGAGCGCAGCCCCCTGTATCACGAGCTGCAGGTGCCGGAGTTCCGCTTCACCGCCGTCGACGGACCGACCACCGTCGCCTACGACGGCGAGGTCGGTGAGGCGCTCAGCGAGGCCAGCTTCACCGTGCGGTACCGGGCGCTGCCAGTGTTCCGCCCGCTGCCTTAAGGCCGCATCTCGTAAGCACCGTCGTAGGCCGCCACCTGTTCCCAGACCCGGTCGAACCGTCCCACGTCGGCAACCGGCTTGCGGATCGCCGACAACGCCCACTCCTGTTGCGCCACCGTCGAGCTCGGCTTGCCGTGCAGCGCAACGGCATACGACGAGAAGTCACGGATCTGGAAGTCGAAGATCTGATCCAGCAGGTCGTGGTCGAGCCCGGTCAGTTCGGCCTGCTCGAGGATCAACTGTCCGTAGACGACGAGCGTGAACAGGTGCCCGACGACGAGAACGAAGTCGAGGTCGCGCTGCTGGTCGGCGTCGGGTGCCGCGGTCAGCAACAGGTCCTTGAAGGCCTGCACCTGTTCGTAGAAGCGAGCCACGTTCGGGACCTCGAGGTTCCGCTCGTAGACCGGCGCCCAGTCCGCGAACTGCACTTTCGATGCGCCTCGCGCGGGCCCCTGTGCCCAGAAGAAGACGTCGTCGGCCGCGTCGTCGCGGGTGCCGATCTCGGGGTAGCTCGCCGGGTTGAACATGTAGTTCGGCATGAACTTCAGGATCTGCGCGACGTTGACGTGCACCGTGCCCTCGAGCCGGGGCAGCGCGCCGATCAGCCGGTTGACCTCGTTGAAGTAGGTGTTCTTCTCAAACCCCTTGGCGGCCAGCACATCCCACAGCAGGGTGATGACCCGTTCACCCTCGGAGGTGACCTTCGACTTGGTCACGGGGTTGAACAGCAGGTAGCGGCGGTCTTCGAGGCCGGCGCTGCGGAAGTAGTCGATGGCGCGGTCGCTGAACAGCTTCATCGCGATCAACCGGGCGTAGACGTCGACGAATGACGCACGCACGTGCGGGAAGTCGGTGACGGGGTTGCCGTAGAGAATCCGGTTGTTGGCGTGCGTGATCGCCTCGTAGAACGCGTGCTCGCACATCCCGATCGAGCCGCTGCACAGGTTGAACTTGCCGACGTTGACGGTGTTGAGCGCCGCCGAGAACGCCTCGGGACCGGTGCAGAGAATGTCTTCCTCGTGCACGGGATAGTCGTTGAGCCGGAAGGTGCTGACGAACATCTGGCCGTGCACGACGTTGTCGATCAGTTCGTAGTTCTCATGGCCGCTGTCCGCGACGAACCAGACGTAGCCCTCGGGTCCGTCGACGTCGGTGCGGCGCGAGAACACCGACACCATGCCCGCCACGTTGCCGTTGCCGATGTAGTACTTCTCCCCCGATGCCCGGAACACCACCCCCTCGTCGGTGGTCGGTGTCAGCAGCATGTCGGTGTTGTAGATGTCGGCGCCGTGCTCACGCTCGGACAGGGCGAACGCCATGACGCCGCCGGCCTCGAGCTGCGCGGCAGCCCGCTCCTTGGCCTTGATGTTGTCGCTCTGCCAGATGGGGCCGAGGCCGAGGATGGTGACCTGTTCGGCGTACCAGTACGCGAGCCCGTAGAACCCGAGAATCTCGCTCAGCACGGCGTTGCGTGAGGTGTCCCAGCGCTTGTTCGAGTCACCGTCGGCGAACTCGGACGGCGTCAGGAACGTCGCGAAAACGCGCTCCCGCTTGATGAATTCGAGAAAGTCGGCGACCCACGTCGCATCCAGGTCGTCGCGCAGCAAGCGCACTTTGCCGCGATCCTCGAACCACTCGATCAGCGCCCGTAGCTGACGCCGCGTCTCGGGGTCGAATTTCTGGGGGTCGAAGTCGTTCGGGTTGAGCAGCAGGCCGCGAGAGTTCGGCATGGGCACCTTCTTCGGTCCGGGTTTGGCACCGAATCTAGCGCTCGGAAGCGCGCAGGACGGCGGATTGCGCGTACTTATCCGAGCGCCACACCGAGCTCATCGGCGAACACCCTGATCATGTGCTGCACACCAATCTCGTTGCGGCCGATGATCATGTGGTCGTGCTGGCCGCGCCTGACACCTTCGCCGCACTGAGGCAGCATGGCGAAGTCCTCGTCGACAACTGCGGCGTGGACGTTGTCGTACACCTGGTCATAGACCGCACGCATCTCGTCGTCGGTGGCCGGCACCCGTCCCATCCAACTGTGCCGCACCGAGCATCGGGTCGGTGCGCCGGCCGGCAGGATGTCGATGATCTCCACCCCGATCGGGCTGTTCGCCAGGATGAGGTTGGGATAGATCCAGTAGATGACGCCCATGTTCTGGTGCGGGTCCCACGACCCCGTCGGGTCGTCCGCGAGATTGGCGACCCAGTTGAAGGGGAAGCCGATGCGATGGTGCTTGCCATACTCGTCGTAAACCCCGGTGTTGGACAGGGTGTTCTGCCCGATCACGCTCTCGCCGTGGACAAATGGGAAGTGATAGCCCTCGGCGAACGCTTCCAGGGCACCCTTCCACGACACCTGGGACTGGAACTCCTTCTCCGTGTGATAGCCGTACGAGGCGTAGTTCATCAGCTTGAGTTCCGGCCCGATCGCCCCGAGATGGCCATCGACGTCGATGTCGGCGCCGGCAGTCAGCACGGCCCAGATGAAGCCATGCCGTTCCTGACTCGGCAGCTCGACCAGTCCGTAGTCGGCCTTGTTCATCGAATCGAATCCCGCCTTGCCGGGAACGGTGAACAGTTCGCCGGTGTTCTTGTAGCTCCACGCGTGGTACGGGCACGTGAACCGGGCCGCGTTACCGGCCCCGCAGGCCGGCTTCGCGCCGCGATGCCGGCAGTAGTTGAGCAACACGTGACTGATGCCGTCACGGTCGCGGGTCACCAGTAGCGAATCACCCAGCACCGAGCGCACGACATAGTCGTTGACGTTGGGGATTTGGGCCGACGGCAGGATCGCCAGCGGAACGCGGCGCAGCACCTGCGACTCCTCGATCTCGGTGATCTTCGGATCGCGGTAGTAGTGCAGCGGTACCCGCAGCTCACGGTCGGCCATGTCCGTCGTCTTGTCGACGGCGTGACGCAAGGCGCGCCTGGTCAGTTCCACGTCCTGATTGCTGACCGGTCCTTCGGCGATCGCCGTCATGCTGACCTCATTTCACGTTCGGGAATATTCGGACCATACATCAGTGGTGCTATGTATGGTCAAGAGTTGGTGGCGCCCTCCGTATCGCAGCGGGATGGAAGTATGCGGTGATGCGCAGACATGGCTGGTCTGGTGACATCCCCGTCGACGACGAGGAGGCGGTTCGCCGCATCGTCAGTGCCGCGCGCTCATCGATCGACGCGCGCGGTTCGGTGAGCGTGTCCGATGTGGCCAGTGAACTCGGGGTCACCCGGCAGACCGTGTATCGCTATTTCCCGACGCTCGACGCACTGATGGCGGGCACCGCCTTGTCGGCAGTCGAAGGTTTCCTGGACCGCTTGGCCGACGACCTGCAGTCGATCACGGACCCCACCGACGCCGTGATCGAAGGCATCGCCTACACCTTGGAACAGCTCCCGAACGACCGCTACCTGAGCTTGGTCATGCAGCCCGGCAGGGCGAGCGCGTTCGCTGCGGGCGTCACCTCCGAGACGGCGATCTCATTCGGTCGATCGATCCTCGAACGTTTCCAAGTCGATTGGCCCGCAGCCGGATTCAGCGGCCGGCAACTCGACGAACTCGTCGAGTTCATGCTGCGCACCCTGCAGTCGTTCATCCTGGATCCCGGCGGTCCCGATCGACACGGCGCGGAGCTACGGGCCTTCCTCCGCCGCTGGGTCGCGCCCGCGGTCCAGATGCATCACGACTCAGCCGCCAACACAGCTCCGTAGCCGAGGACCGCTGGCCGTCCCGGCATCTGAAACTCGCTCGCCCGCGGCCTCTCCGGCGTGCAAGCATGCCCACATGGCCAAGCAGTTCCCGGAGATCAACGATCGGTTCCGCACCTTCATCGCCGCGCAGAGCATGTACTTCGTGGCGACGGCGGCGCGCGACGGCCGGGTGAACCTCTCCCCGAAGGGGTTGGACTCGCTACGCGTCCTCGGGCCGCATCGCGTGGCCTGGCTGAACCTGACCGGCAGCGGGAACGAGACGTCGGCGCATCTGCTCGACAACCCGCGGATGACGTTGATGTTCTGCTCGTTCGACCGCGAACCCATGATCTTGCGCCTGTACGGCACCGCCCGCGAGGTCGCACCCGGCGATGCGGACTGGGACGAGCTCTACCGCCAGTTCCCACCCCACATCAGCTCTCGTCAGATCTATGACCTGAGCGTGGACATCGTCCAAACCTCATGCGGTTTCGGGGTGCCCCTCACGTCGGTCGAGTCCGAGCGCGTCCTGCTCGACACCTGGGCCGAGAAGAAGGGGGCCGAGGGCGTCGCCGAGTACTGGCAGCAGAAGAACCTGTCGAGCATCGACGGCGCGCCGACGAAGCTGGCGTTGGGCTGACCTCAGCCGGCGCAGGCGTCGGGGGCATCCATCCGCAGCGGTACGTCCGCCGGCACCGTGTAGGTGACGACGATTTCGGCGGCACCGGCGTCCTCGTTGGCAACCCGGTGCGGTACGCCGGCCGGAATGAAAACTGCTTGGCCACTGCCGAATTCGGCCCCCGCGCAGTTGTCGGCGGTCTGCAGCACGACACCACCGGTGTTGATCGCCGAATACTCGGTCCCGGGATGGGTGTGCCAGCCACTGCTCGCGCCCGGGGCCAGTTTCAAGCCCTGCACGATCAGGGTCGACGGTGCGCCGCCGGTGACGATCTCAACCGGTGCCGTGGTGTCGCCGCGCGCCAGGTCGGTCCGCACGACGTCACCCTCGGGCGGCGTCGCCGCCGCGACGGGCGCCGACAACATCGCCAAGCCGAGTGCGGCACAGGCATTCCCGATGCGCAACTTTGTCATGCACCCACTGTGCGCGACGGCGGACGACTGCGGGCCGATTTCAGCTAAGCGACCATGACGTCGACCGACAGCCGCTCCCCGAGCGCATAGACGGTCGGCCAATCCTGACTCTGTGCGGCCGATTCCAGCGCATCGATCAGCGGGCTCTCCACGCCCATTTCGGCGAGCCACGACGACACCGTGGCGGCGATCTGTTCCCCGGGTACCTCTTCGGCACGCCGGCCGTGCAGACGGTCGACCACCACGAATGTCGGCGCGGTGGGGCGCCGGCGGCGGAAGTCGATGATGCTCATATCAATTGAACGAATCAGCCGTCAAAAAGGTTCATGTAGCCGGACGCACCTAACGTGGTGTCATGGCTCGTTCAATGCGCGACCGTATGCTCGCCGGTGACCTGTACCTCGCCGATGACCCCGAACTGATCCGCGACTCGAAGCGTGCGCAGCAGCTCACCCACCGGATCAACGCGCTCGACCCCACCGACATCGGGGAACGAAACCGATTGCTCCGCGAACTCCTCGGCGCGTTCGGCGACGGGAGTGAGATCCGTCCGCCCCTGCAGTGCGACTACGGTTACCAAACCACCATCGGTGCACGCACGTTCGCGAACTGGGGGCTCATCCTGCTCGACGTCGCGCGGATCACCATCGGTGACGACGTCCAGATCGGCCCCAACGTGCAGTTGTTGACGGCCACGCACCCATTGGAGCCTGGCCCCCGCCGAGACAAGTGGGAAGCGGCCGAGCCGATCACGATCGGCGACAACGTGTGGCTGGGCGGCGGCGTCATCGTGCGCCCCGGCATCACGATCGGCGCCGACACCGTCGTAGGTGCGGGTTCGGTTGTCACTCGCGACCTGCCGCCGCGCGTGCTGGCCGTCGGCTCCCCGGCCCGGGTGATCCGCGCGCTGTAGGTCGGGGTGGACGTCAAACGGTTCGCCGCGGCGGCAGGCACGTTGCTACACCCGAACGGTCAATTCCATACCCTTGTCGAGGGGAATCGGGACACTGACGTACCCGCTCGCCGGCGCGTTGACGTAGTCGCGGTAGACGTGTTCAGGGTCGAGCCTGACGTTGTCGCCGAGAATCAGTGCGCCCGGCGCCAACACCGGCTCCAGGATCTTCAGCACCGGCAAGTCCAGATCGGGCCAGCCGTCGAGCAGCACGAATTGCACTGGGCCCGTGACGGTCTCCAGGGTTTCGCGGGCGTCCCCTTCGAGGATCGTGATCAAATCAGCAACTCCCGCCTCGGCGAACGTCGCGCGGGCGGCCGATATCTTCTGCGAACTCATCTCCGTGGTGATGATCCGCCCGGCCCCGTTGTCCCGGACTGCCGCAGCCAGGTGCAGGGTCGAGATGCCATAGGACATCCCGTACTCCACGATGGTCGAGGGCTTCAGCGCGCGAACCAGGCTGTAAAGCAGCCGGCCCGAATCAGGAGCCACCGAGAGGTAGAAGTCCTGGCAGATGTCGGCACGTTCGGCAATGTCGTAGTCGACGGGTGAAAGCCCTTGCCGCCGTTGGTCATCCAGCTGCGCATCGGCGAACAGGCGATCGATGATCGCGGCGTATTCCGGTCGGTTCAAAGTTGTGGTCATGCGACCTACGGTAGACGCACCGTTGCGTCTACCGTAGGTCTACGATGGTGTTCAATCGAGCCATGGCAGGTGCGCAACCACACCACGGGAACCGGCACGGTCGCAGCGAAGCTGCGCGGGAGGCCATCCTGCGCGCCGCTGATGACCTGCTGGCCGAAAAGGGCTTTTCCGGCGTCACCATCGAAGGCATCGCCAAAGCGGCAGGGGTCGCCAAGCAGACCGTCTATCGCTGGTGGAGCTCCAAGACGGAAGTCCTCATGGACGCGTTCCTCGAAGATGCCGCCGCAGCCTTGGAGCCACCCGATACCGGCCACCTGGGCTCCGATCTGCGCGCACATCTGCGCGCCACCGCGCACTTCCTCACCACTGACGACGCGGGCGTCGTCTACCGCGCGCTCATCGGACAAGCCCAGCACGATTCGGAATTGGCGCGGACATTTCGTTCCCGCTACCTCGACGACCAGCGCACTCGCGACCAGAAACCGTTCCTTCGCGCGATCGAACGCAACGAGCTGCCCCCCGATACCGACGTGGCCGCACTGGCCGAGTGGCTCGTCGGCCCGATTCACCATCGGGTGATCGTGACGGGCGAACCGATAGACGACACGTTCCTCGACGCCATCGTCGACATCGTCCTGACGGTGTCGATATCAAGCCACAAGAAGGTGTCCCCCAACCCTGCGTGATCCGCGCGCTCCAGGACACGATTCGAAGCCGAACTAACCAATTGGCCATGCACCCAATTGACCGTCGTGTAAATATGAGCGGCGTGACCGAAGACGCCGATGTGGCACAGGCCCGAGCGCTGCGCGCAGAGCTGCGCAGGCATGCCTGGGACCTCGCCTCCCGACTTGCCCGGGTTGAGTCGCTGCCCGATGCGACCGCATGGTCGGAGCGGGCGCGGTCCATGCGCCGGCGTGCCCGGGAGCTCCGGCGCGACCTCGATGAGGCCCGGTTCCTGATCGATCGCCTACACGCCAGGTTCCCGAGCATCGATGCGGCGGGCACATCGGCGGATGCCCCAAGTTATTGAGAACCCTCATTGACAATTGCTCCCCAGATGGTTAACAGTGCTAAGCGTCTCCGATGAAAGGCGCACCCATGAGCACGCAGGACCAGCTCAACGAGCTCGGCTACTACGCCGTCACCCGGCATCCCGCGGACGCCCGGGTGGTGCTGCCCGAGGCTCGGGACGCCGAAGCGCTCGGTTTGGGCTCGTGCCACATCGGTGAGCGCTTCACGATGAAGGACGCCGGGGTGCTCAGCGGCGCGGTGGCGGGTGCCAGCACGACCCTGGGCATCGCGCCGTCGACCAATCACCACACGCGACACCCCACCGTCACCGCGACCATCGGGTCGACGATGCACGCCATGACCGAGGGCCGGTTCGCCATGGCGTTCGGCCGCGGGATGGGGCCATACTGGCAGGCGATCGGCCTGCCCGTCGTCACTGAGGCGCGGTTGCGTGACTTCTTCGGCATCCTGCGCCGGCTCTGGGCCGGCGAGATGATCCTCGATCACGACGGCCCGGCCGGTAAGTGGCCCATGCTGCG
Source organism: Mycobacterium sp. SMC-16 (assembly GCF_046250085.1). NCBI lineage: Bacteria > Bacillati > Actinomycetota > Actinomycetes > Mycobacteriales > Mycobacteriaceae > Mycobacterium > Mycobacterium sp. SMC-16. Next base: position 403,144 of record NZ_CP176427.1, on the reverse strand, counting down.
CCACGTCAACGGTCTGGCGGACGGTCCGCCGATCGGCCTGGTCGCGGTAGGCCCCAAGACCATGGAGCTCGCCGGCGAGATCGCCGATTTCGTTGTGCTGCATACGTTCTTCTCCGACGAGGCGACGGAGAAGTCGGTCGCGGCGGTGCGCCGGGGCGCCGAGAAGGCCGGCCGCGACCCCGACAGCGTCCGCATCTGGGCCTGTCTGGCCACAGTGCCCGACGCGTTGTCCGAGGACGACCGGATCCGGCGTGGCGTCGGCCGGCTTGCGACCTACCTGCAGGCATATCCGGATGTCCTGGTCTCGGCCAACGGCTGGGATCGGACGACGTGGGATCGCATCCGGCAGTCCGACCTGTTCACCGATGCGGCGACCGCCGGACCCATCGATGCCAGCGCTTCGTTCGAGACGCTGCAGCGGATCGCCGAGCTGATCCCCACCGAATGGCTGGACGCGGTCGCCAAGGGCTCACCGCAGGACTGCGCGAAAACCATTGCCCGCCAGTATGATCTGGGCGTGCACTCGGTGATCATGCACGGCGCCAGCCCGCATGAACTGGCGCCCGTGGTCGAGGCATACCGCGCCGACCGGCCGACGCTGCACCGGGCCGTCGCGGCGAATCCGGGCCGATTTGCCTGAGCCCGCCGCCCGGGACTCCCCGCAGGCCGCCCTTGCCCGGGAGCAGTGGCAGGCCGTCGTCACGGAGTCGGGTGCCGGCACCAAGCTGAACAAGCGTGGCCTGGAAACCAGGGCCCGCCTGCTCGACGTCGCCATCCGCTGCCTCGCCGACAGCGGTGGCGAGCCCGTGTCGGCCAACCGTATCGCCAAGGATGCCGGCGTCACCTGGGGCACGGTGCAGCACCAGTTTGCTGACCTGGACGGGCTCTGGGTCGCGGTCATCACCGAAATCCACTCACGGAGTTGGTCTTCCGGACCGGACACGCCGCGCAGCGGCAGCCTACGGGACCGGGTGGAAGGGGCCATCGAATCCGTCTGGCGCTACCTGGATACCACCGAGGGCCGGGCCCTGACCGCGCTGCGCACGTCACTGCCGGCGCGACGCTCCGACATCGCCGCCGAATATCCACGCACCGCAGCAGCTTTCGCCGCCCGCGAACTCGACTGGATTCAGGGTTTCGATTATCTGATGGAGGGGCTCGACGTCGACCCCGAACAGCTGCACCGAGTGCGGTGCCTGCTTCCCGCCGCGATCCGTGGTCTCAGCAACGAACGGCAGATCGGTTTCACCTCCGACCTCGACGTCGCCCGCGCGGCGCTGACCGATGCCGTCGTCGCATTGTTGAGTCAGCCGCGGCCGTAGTCACTCGATGAGATCGGCGGCTGCGGGTCCGAACATGTAGAGGGAGTCGAGCACCGGCCCCGGATCACCGGACCAGGCCATGGTGGCCATCTGACTGCGGCTGCGTCGGCCCGTGCGCCAGCGGACAGCTTCGAATCGCGTGGTCTTCAGATCGATCACGGAGTTCCCGTCCGGACCGCAGCGGTACTCACCGTCCTCGACGATGACCCGCACCGGTGCGGGCGTGACCAGCATGCGCAGCAGTTGATCGGAAACACGCTGCAGCGCAGCCGAATCCCGCGCGCCTGGCCGGCCGAGCGCGTCACGGATGTCGTGCTCGTGAACGACGATGTCGCCGAGCGGCGGCGCGATGCCCTCCCGAGCGAGCCGCGGGATTTCGGTCGCCGCCTCGGCCCACGCGGTCAGGATGTCGTTCAGGCCACGCCCGTCGAACCGGGCCACCTGCGCCGCCGTCTGCTCATCGTTCGGTGGCGCGGCCCGTCGGCCCGCCGCCCAGTCCTGCGCGACGGCGGCCATATGGGCCAGCACATCCCGCACCGACCAGCCGGGGCAGGCGGCAACCGCGGTGTCCACTGAAACATCTGGTGCACTGACCAATTCGGTGATGCGGTCCATCGTCTGCCGGTAGAGATTCGCGAGATCAGGTTCATCGCTCACAGGAGGCGCACCCTTCCTTGCGCGGCGGACGCGGATCGTCCGGCTTGCTGGGGTCAGGGTCACCGAACCAGCGCGACGGCTGATGCTCACCGTAGGTGTCGTGCCAGTCCCACCATTCGTACGGCGGGTCCTGCGGGTACCCGGGCGGGGAGTCCTCCCACGTCTCCTGGCGACCGAGCGCCGTCATGTCGAGATAGCTCCACGACGTACCCAGTGCTTCGTCACCGCGGTTGTTGATGAAGTACGTGCGGTAGACGGTGTCCCCGTCGCGGATGAAGGCGTTGGTGCCGTGCCACTCGTGGACACCGAAGTCGACGTCGAAGTCGTCGGTGATGGTGTACCAGGGCATTTCCCAACCCATCCGCGCCGTCATCCGCGCGATGTCGGGTTGCGGCGCGCGTGAGGCGAACGCCAGGGTGGTATCGCGGGCGTTGAGGTGCGCGACGTGCCCGACGTTGTCGGCGATCATCGAACAACCGCGGCACGCATGCTCAGGCCAGCCCTGCACCCCTTCCTCGAAGAACGCGCGGTAGATGACGAGTTGCCTTCGCCCACCGAACATGTCGGTCAGGCTCAGCTCACCGTCGGGGCCGACGAACCTGTAGTCCTTGGTGACCGGCGTCCACGGCATGCGGCGCCGCATCGCCGCCAACTGGTCGCGTTGACGGGTCCATTCCTTCTCAGCGACCAGCATCTTCTGCCAGGCGGCATCCCATTCGGCCGCGGACACGATGTCAGGTTTCTGCATGGTGTTCCTCCTCCACAGAATCATTAAACAATTTTGTTGAATGTCTGTGTTCCAGCAGAGCATGATCCGTCGCTATAGTCAACAAGATGGTTGAAGATCAGGTGCTGGACCGGGCTTACGCCGCCCTGGCCGATCCGACGCGCCGCCGGCTACTGGAGACGCTGCGCCAAGGCGATGCGCGCATCACCGACCTCGCTGCGCCGCTGCCGATGACGTTCGCCGGCGTCTCCCGGCATATCGGCGTGCTGGAATCGGCCGGCCTGGTGCAACGCGATGTCCGCGGCCGGGAACGGTGGGTGTCCCTGCGCCCCGAGGGGTTGACCATGGCGCAGCAGTGGATCAACGAGCAGTCCAACTTCTGGTCGGTGCGGGCGGATGCTCTCGCAGACCGGTTGCGTCGCAAAGGAAATGGCCAATGACAGAACCTGTGACCGTGCGCGTGCAGCGCGTGATGCCGGCAGTACCCGACGTGGTGTTCGGCGAGTGGCTCGATGTCGAGTCGCTGGCGGACTGGATGTGCCCACGCCCGTCCCGGTGCGTCGCCATCACCGTCGAGCCGCGCGTCGGCGGCAAGCTGCAATTCGACGTCGATCACGACGCCACCGGCACCATCGTGCTGATCATCGGGCACTTCCTGGAGATCGACCGCCCGCGCCTGCTGCGTTTCACGTGGAGCAATTCGAACTGGCCCGACCCGACGATGGCCAGCGTCGTCAACGTCACCTTCGAACCCCACGGCGAGGGCGAGACGCTGATGGAGATCGAGCACTCGCTGCTTCCGGCTCACGAGCGCGACAACTTCCACAACGGCTGGGCACTCACCGCCGAACAGCTGGAGACGGTGCTGCGCTCTCGGTGCGGCCGCGGTTAAGACATCGACAGCCCGCGGAGCGCAGTCTCGGCCAATCGGCGGGCATGTTCCTCGGTCAGCGCACAGTGACCCGTCATGCGGCGAAAGATCAAGGGCCCGAACAGAATGTCGATGACGTCGTTGACATCCAGGCGCGCGTCGACCTCGCCTCGATCCACGGCCCGCTGCCACAGCGTGGTGATCGCCGCACGCCGGCCGCTGAGGAAGTAGTCGCGGAAATACATTGCGCCGGCGGGATCGTCGACGCAGGCGGCGAGAAGCTGGGCGAAAACCGCGCCGCGCGCACTCGCATAGAACGCCGACACACGCACGACCTGTTCAGTGAGATCACCTGCCGCACTACCGGTATCGGGCAACGGTAGAGCCTGGGCCATCATGGCGCCGAACGACTCGGCGGCCACCGCGGTCCGCGACGGCCAGTGCTTGTAGATGGTGGCCTTGCTGGCGCCGGACCGGGCGGCGATCGCGTCGACCGTCGCAGCGGGGAAGCCGCCCTCATCGAGCAGTTCCGATGTCGCGTCCAGGATGGCCTGGTGGATGCGGTCGCTGCGCGCGCCGGTGGGGCGGACGAAGGTGGTTTCGTCCGCCCCGGAACGGGTCTCAGGCAACATCGTCATGGTCCGTGGATTCCGCGACGGCGCGCCACTGCGCCATTTCGGCCTGCACGTGGGCGATCTTGGCCTCGACCGCGGCGATCGTGTCTTTACCCAGTTGCAGACGGACCGGAGGCTGTTCCGACTCGACGACGTCGATGATCGCGTTTGCCGCCTTCACCGGATCGCCGGGCTGGTCGTGGTTGCGCTCGCCGGCGGCGATGCGCATCTGACCGGCGGGACCGTCGGCGTAGTCGTCGATGACGTGCTGCTGCGTCTGCAGGCTCGACGAGTCGAGGAAGTCGGTGCGGAAGTAGCCGGGCTCGACCACCATCGCATGCACGCCAAGCGGTTTCAGTTCGGCATGCAGCGCTTCCGAGAGCGCCTCGACGGCGAACTTGGTCGATGCGTAGACGCCCCACCCCGGCGAGCCGACGAAGCCGCCGAGCGAGGAGATGTTGACGACGGTGCCGGACCGTTGCGCCCGCAGCACCGGCGTCACGGCCCGGGTCACGGTGAGCAGACCGAAGACGTTGGTCTCGTACACCGCGCGCACCTCGGCGTCGCTGGCTTCTTCCACCGCGCCCAACAGGCCGCGACCGGCGTTGTTGATCAGCACATCGATGCGGCCGAACCGCTCGACCGCGGCTTGAGCGGCGGCACGCGCCTGCGTCTCATCGGTGACATCCAACGTGACGGCCAGCAGATGTTCGCCGGCGTCGGACAGGGCCGCGGTGATGGCGGCGGCATCGCGGGCGGTGGCGACGACGTCGTGACCGCGGGACACCGCTTCGCGGGCGATCTCCAGGCCGAATCCGCGGGACGCTCCGGTGATGAACCAAACGCTCATGATGTGACCCCTCTTTGAGGCTCAACTGAACTGTACGATCAGTTTAGTTTTGATGGACGCACGATGCAACGGCCGACTCCCGCGATCTATTCCGAGCGATGAACCGACGAACTGAGGGACTCTGACCAGCACCCGTCCGCCTGGTGCTCCGTCGAACGTGGCGTCTGTCGTGATGCCTCGCCGCGGGTCGCCCCAACAACGGCCACGTTCGGCGTAGGGCCCGGCTCGCGATACCACCGCACATCGTGTCCACTGCTACCGTCGCCCCGTGGATCTGACGGACTCGTACACCCGCGTGCTGCCGGCGCACATCCGCGACCGATACGAGTTCATCGAAACCCGCAACGCCGCGGCGATCCTGTCCGCCACCAACCCGCAGCGGTTCGACGAGCTCCTCACCGCGCTACACGAATTCCAGCTCCGCACCGACGATCTCGTCCAGCCCGGCGGCCAGGAAACCGAGCTCGCGGCCCGGCTCAACACCGCCTTCCGCAACAAAGGCTGGCGTGAGGCGCGCGTCGACACGCGAATCCGCCTGGAACTGCGCAAGATGCCGCACAAGCCGGCCGGTGAATCGCACCCCACGCTGGAAGACACCGAGGTCTTCAACGAGGGCTACAAGGTCGACAACTTCGTCGACCGGCTGGCCCTCGACGTGGAATGGAACGCCAAGGACGGCAACCTCGATCGCGACCTGAGCGCCTACCGCGCGCTGTACGACGCGGCGCTGATCGACGTCGCCGTCATCATCACCCGCACCCAGACCGACCTGCGCACCCTGGGCTACCGGCTCGGCATCGAGGCCGGCATGGACGACGAGCGCGCCCGTCGCATCCTGGCCACCACGACCACCACCAACACCGAGAAGCTGCGGCCGCGGATGCAGCGCGGTGACAGTGGCGGCTGCCCGTTGCTGGCCGTCGCGATCTGCGCCCGCACCTGGGCCGACCACGCCCCGGATCGGGGCGAACAGGAACCCGCGGACGACATCGGCCTCTGGGAGGCCTGACCTGTCGGTGCCATCGCCTACGATTCCGTGAAGATCTTCTCCGTTCGAAAAGATCTAATTCGAAGGTAGGAGTGACACCGTGGCGAAACGCAGCGACCAGGCCGGCGCCGAGTCGAAGGCCGCCCCCCTGCGCGATATCGCCGCGCCGCCGCCGCTGCCCACCGTAGACGGCGGCTGGAAGACCGTATTGGCCGATCCCCCTTGGCGTTTCACCAACCGAACCGGCAAGGTCGCGCCCGAGCACCGGCGCCTGGACCGCTACTCCACCCTCGACCTCGACGCCATCTGCGACATCCCGGTGTCCACCGTCGCCGCGCGCGACTCGCACCTGTACCTGTGGGTGCCCAACGCGCTCCTGCCCGAGGGGCTGCGCGTCATGGAGGCATGGGGCTACCGCTACGTCTCCAACGTCATCTGGGCCAAGCGACGCAAGGACGGCGGGCCCGACGGCCGCGGTGTCGGCTTCTACTTCCGCAACGTCACCGAGATCATCCTGTTCGGGGTACGCGGCAGCATGCGCACGCTGCCGCACGCGCGCAGCCAGGTCAACATGATCGAGACCCGCAAGCGCGAGCATTCCCGCAAGCCCGACGAGCAGTACGGGTTCATCGAGGCCTGCTCCCCCGGTCCGTACCTGGAACTGTTCGCGCGGCATCCGCAGCCGGGCTGGACCGCGTGGGGCGACGAGTCGGCCGCCGACGTCACGCCGCGCGGCCAGGTGCACAAGGGCTATGCCGGTGGGGCGATCGACGTGCCGCCCGTGACCAAGCACGTCCGGCTGGACCCGACGACGGCCGAACGCATCGGCAAGGAACTCCGCATCCGGTACGAGAACGGCGAGAGCATCCGCCAGCTCGCCGAGGAGACCGGCTACGGCATCACCCGGGTGCGCGGGCTGCTGGAGCGGGCCGGCACGACGTTCCGCGGGCGCGGGCCCCAATGAGAATGGGCCCCGCCGAAGCGGGGCCCATTGACAGTTGTTGGAGGTTTACCAGACTCGCACGTAGTCGACGAGCATCTCGGCCGGGTAGCTGCCACCCTTCGGGTCGCCGCCACCGGAACCGGACACCGCCAGGTTCAGGACCGGGAACACCGAGTAGCCGGGCAGGTTGAACGGCCAGTCGTCCAGCGAGTTGGCAGGCACGTAGAAGTAGGGCTGCATGCCCTCGGCGTAGTCCTGCCAGAACGACATACCGCCGTCGTTCCAGGTGACACGCCAGGTGTGCCAGCCACCGTCGATCGGGTGCGGGTGCGTGTCGAACGACGTGCCGTCCGACCGCGCGTGCACCGTGGTGCCCGACGGCCATTCACCGTTGCCGTACCACTCGGCGAGGTCGATCTCACCGCCGACGACGGGGTGGTCGTTGGACAGCCACCAGGCCGGCCAGCAACCGTTGGTCAGGCAGTTGAACTTGATCCGGGCTTCCCAGGTGCTGTTGATGCCACCCCAGAAGGTGCCGAAGACCTTGCCACTGGTGTATTTCCCGTTTCCGTCGCGCGTGGCGCGGATGACGAGGTTGCCCTTGCCGTCCAGGAAGACGTGTTCCCGGTCGTCGCGGTACTGGCCCATGTTCTCCGGGCGGTCCCAGAACACCGGGTTCTTGATGGTCTCGCGCTGCGGGGAGATGTTCCATTTGGCCGGGTCGGGCCGCGAACCGGCAGGGCCGTCGAACTCGTCGTGGAAGATGTAGGACTGTGTTTGCGCAGCCGGCTGGGGAGCCAGCGGCGGAGTGGGCGAGCTGCCCGGTTGGGAATCCGCGAGAGCGGCGGGGGACGGCATCGCGGCGGCGGCCAGCAGGCCCAGCCCCGATGCGCGCATCATGTTTCGACGATCCATTTCCGGCACAGTGCCATATACAAGCCGCTCAGACAGACTTGGCGCAACTTGCGACACGCTTGAAATCACCTGCAAGAGCGGCATTCTCATCGTCGGCGGGCAACCACGAATCAGCGGTCAGCAAAACCTGATGCCAGCCAGATATCGGCGTCAGCCAGCGAATCCCGACCAAAAAGCCAAGATCAGCAATACCGAATACCCAGACCTGCGGACAGCCGGGTATTCGACACCGCCGAAAACCGAAACCGCCCAGTAACAACCGGTTCCGGCTCAGCGTCCGGAGTTCTGGCCCTCCCAGACCTGGCCCGCATCGGCAGCCGCAGCCGCCTCAGCTGCGGCGGACGCCGACGCGGAAGCCGCTGCGGCCGACGCCGATGCCGACGCGTAGGCCTGCGAGCCCGCCGGGCTGCCCAGCGAGTTGCCAGGGCTGCCGGGGGTCGCGAACGCGGCCTCACAGTTCAGCGACAGCAAAACCTGGCTGCTGCTCGAACCGCCACTGTTGGCCGGCGCCGAGACCGTGCGGGCGACCTGGTTGGTCACCACGCAGTTCGGCCACTGGAGCTGGTCGCCCACAGTCGTCGACACCAACGGCTTGAAACCAGCGTTGGCCAGTGCCGATCGCGCGTCACTGAACTTCTGGCCGACCACATTGGGTGCGCTACCGGCGGAAGCCACACCACTGCAGATCAAAGCCACAGCACCCAGCGAAGTTGCCGCAGCAACACCCCATGCAGTCTTCATGGGGCCCTATCCTGCCTTAACTCCCGGCGCTGCGCTCATCGTTGACGCCGTTGATGCCGCCGGAGACCAGGTCTGCGTGGCACCGTTGTTGAAATCGGGGACCTCAGGGCTGTTGAAAACGGTGTTGATCGGAGCGTGGTCCGAGCCGGCGACGGTGCCGCCATCGGTCACTCCAGCGGAGATCGCCCCCAGAGTGCCCAGCGCAACCATGGCCGCAGCGGCCGCCAACCCGACGCGTGTTCTTGTCGAATTCATAGAACAAGATTGCCGCATCTGTGGTATGCGATCAAGTTAATTTCGAGTTCACAATGATGTTGTGACGCCCACGTCAATAGGCATTTTTGGGTTTAAATCAGCCAGTTCGTTTGCAATTCCACCCGTCAATAGGGGTATTGCTGCGGATATTGCTGTGGGTACTGCCCGTACGGGTACTGCTGCTGTCCGGGGTAGTACGGATTGGCCGGCGGCTGGGATTCCACCGGCTGGTCCGGGCCCTTGGGCACCTGAATCGGGATCGGCACCGGGACGAACGGCAGCCGGATATAGCTCGTGGTCATGGTCGGCGTCGTGGACGTCGGCGTCTCCGTCGTGGGTGGCGGCGGAGGCGGCGGTGGCGGCTCGGTCGTGGTGGCGGTGGTGGTCGCCGGGGGCGGAGTCGTCGTCTGGGCGTGCGTCGTGGTGGTGTGCGGCGGCGCCGGTGCGTGGGTGACCGGCGGCTGGTACGTCGGGCTCGGCTGCGGGGGCGGCGGCGCGGGCACCTCGTTGGTGACGGTGACGGTGCTGGGTGGCGGCGGTTCGGCCGGCGACGGTGGTGGCGTTGGTGATTCGCTCGTCGCCGGCGGCGGCGGTGTGGTCGACGGCGCCGCGGGTTTGCGGTCGCCGGTCAGCGCGATGGTCACGCCGCCCACGGCCGCGATGACGGCGAAGATCGCGACGCCGAACACCACCAGCGGGAGTCGCTGCCAGGCCTTGGACGGCTCGGGGGCCACCACTCCGGCCGGCGGCACATACTGCGCGATGGCGCGGGTGGTCGTGGTGTCACCGAAGACGTCCTCGCCGGTGTAGGGCAGCAGATCGCCGCCCCCGTCGGAGTCCTCGGACCAGGCCAGTGACGGGCCGGTGGCCTTCACCACGCGGGCGGCGGCGGTGTCGGTGAGCACGTCGAGGTCGGAGACCGGGGCGGGTTCGGTGGCCGACCCGCCGTCGACCGCAGCGGTCGGCGCGGTCCCGGTCAGCAGCACGGCGGGAGCCATGCCGGTCTTGGCTGCCGAGTCGGCGCCGTACACCGCGAACAGCGCCGCGCCCACGGCGGCATCCAGCGCCGGCTGCGGGGTCGTCACCAGCACGCCCGCGGCGCCACGCGCCTCGAGGTGTTCGGCCAGCCGCGCGCTGATCATCGGAATGCGGGCGCCGCCACCGACCGCGACCACCGAGCTGACGGACCGCCACGCAATGTCGTTGCGCTGCAACAGCTCGTCGAGCTCTGCCAGTACGCCGGTCAGCGGTTCGTCGAGCAGATCGGACAACTCGGCGCGGGTGACCTCGACGTCACCCTGGTGACCCGGAATATCCACCGGCACCGTCGCCGTTTCGGACCCTGACAGTTGTTCCTTTGCCGCACAGCAGGATTCACGGAGTTTCTCCAGCGAACTCACAGCGGCAGTGCCCGCGGTGTCCACTCCGCCGGTGCCACCGACCCGGTCGAGCACGTGCGACAGCAGGGCCTGATCGACGGCCTCGCCGGAGAACTCTGCGTACCGCACGGTCTCGATGGGCTCGAACGACGCGTCCGCCGCGGCGATCGTGATACTGGTGCCGCCACCACCGAAATCGAGCAGCGCGGCAGTACCGGTGGCAGGCAGACCCGGATTGGCGTGCAGTGCGGTCAGGGCCGCCACCGCATCGGACACCAGCCGCGCCGGGACCCCGTTGGGCGCCAGACTGGGGTTGGACCGCATCACGGTCCGCATGGCCCGCAGCGTCGCGGTATCCCAGTGCGCAGGAACGGAAATCGCCAGCTGCCCCGTCGGTGGCTCGCCGCCGGCTGCCTCGATGAGGGCGTCCAGCGCCTCGGCCACCAACTGGTCGGCGTGATATGCCGTGCCGTCGGTCGCCACCATCGGAACCGGATCGCCGACGCGTTCGACGAAACCGCGCAGCGTCACGCCGTCGTCGACGGTATCCGCGGACAACCCGATCTCGGGCGCGCGGTCACGGAACAGGCGCAACACCGCGCGCCGCACCATGGGTGGTTCACCGACGCGCGCTGCGACCAGGTTGGTCGTCCCGATCGACAACCCCAGCTGGTGGCTCATAACCCAACCACCCTAACGCGCGAACGCGTTACCGCAGCTCGGGACACGTGCGAACTACGTTCTCGCAGATTGCTTTTCGTCCGCTGTGTCCGCGCTGTGGAAGAAAACGGGCCGGCGTTCAGTCCGGTTCCGCGGTTAAACCCGTTGCTGCCCTTCATATCTGATTACTTGGCAACGGCGATCAGCGCTCCCGGTTGCAGCCATCGCATGATTTTCACCAGGGTGCCTTCATCGATCGCCACGCACCCCGCCGTCGGGCCGTCACCGATGTGGACGAAGAACGCGCCACCGTTACCGGGCGTCCGTTGCGGGTTGACGCCCATCACGACGGCGTACTTGTAGGCCGTGATGTCGAGATTCTCGGTGCCACTTGCGGGATCGGTGTCGAAGCGGCACTGCGCCTTCTTGCACACCTGCATGGTGTTGTAGGTGGGGCTCTTCATGTCGCCGTCCCACCAGTGATCGGGTGTGGTCTGGACGTACTGCAGACCCGTCCCGGGATTGGCGGCGGTCCCGAACGCGAACGGCAACGTGAAGATGCCCATCGGGGTCTGCAGGTTGCCGTCATGACTCTGCGGGACCATGCCCCTGGAGCCGACATGCGCCGGGATACCGACAGCAACGGCGTCCCACCCCGCGGGCCCACGCTGGTACACGTCCATCTTGGCCGACGAACCACCAACGCCCACAACCGAAATCACCTGCGTGGCCGATCCAACCGAGTTGGCGAACCAGGGCGTGACCACCGCATTGCCGACGGGCGCCAGTGCCACCGCCAGCGCGGCAGCACACAGCAAAGCGAACAGTCGGCGCACCCGTCCATGGTCGAGAACCGCCCTCTGGAAGGTCAAGCCAGGGCGGGTCAAGGTTTGGGCACGATAACGCTTCGGCTTCGAGACCCGCTGTGACTCAATAGTGGTAGGCACACCAGGAACCACAGGCTGCCCAGCAACCAACCCGCGAGCACATCGGTCGGGTTGTGCACGTTGAGCACCACGCGGCTCACCCCGACGAACACCACGATCACCGCGCAGAGCACCTCGATCAGCCGGGCGCGCGCCACCTGAGCCATCCGGAACACCGCACACAATCCGAGTGCACCGGCCATGGTGCCGAGCGCGTGTCCCGACGGGAAGGACCACGACGGTTCGTGCGCCAGCGCGGTCAATGGCCGCGCCCGTTGCGCGATGTCCTTGGCGACCTCGGTGACCAGACCCGACGACACGACCCCGACCAAGAGGAAGAGCGCGGTGCGCCGCTGCCGCCGGGCGAGCGCGACGAAGGCGACCACCACAGCGGTGATCTGAAAGGTCCACGGGCCGAAAACGAACGACAGCCAGCGCCAGCCCACCACCCAGCCGGGGTGTGCGACGCCGTACCGGTGGGCGGGCGCGAGCAGCGACGTGTCGAGCGTCGTCACCCAGGACCACTGTGCGACCCAGCCCACCCACAGCAGGGCGTAACCGATCGCGGCCGCGGCTCCCAACAGCCAGCGGTTGCGGTTCGTCACCGGTCTCCTTTCGGGGTACGCTCGCGCGCCAGAAATTCGCTACCGCCCGGAACATAACTGTCACGGGCACGAAACAAACTGACCATAGCTTCGCTAACCATGACCCAAGACCTCAGCCAGGAGCAGCTGTCGCCTGCAGTGGCACCGGATGATCAGGACCGGTTGACCGCGACGCGAGAAACCCTGGAGGACTACACCCTCCGCTTCGCGCCACGCAGTTACCGGAAATGGTCGACGCGCGTGGTCGGTATCTCGGCACTGGGCGGCATCGCCTACCTGGCCGATTTCGCGATCGGCGCGAACATCGGCATCTCGTACGGCACCACCAACGCGCTGGCGGGCATCGCGATCTTCGCGGTCGTCATCCTGCTGACCGGGTTTCCGGTGGCGTACTACTCGGCCCGGTACAACATCGACCTCGACCTGGTGACCCGCGGCAGCGGCTTCGGTTACTACGGCTCGGTGGTCACGAACGTCATCTTCGCGACGTTCACCTTCATCTTCTTCGCGTTGGAGGGGTCGATCATGGCCCAGGGCCTCAAATTGGGCCTGGGACTGCCGTTGTGGCTCGGCTACGCGGTGTCGACGCTCATCATCTTCCCGCTGGTCATCTACGGCATGAAGGTGCTCTCGACGCTGCAGGTCTGGACGACCCCGCTGTGGCTGATCCTGATGGTCGCACCGTTCGTCTATCTGCTGATCAGCCATCCCGAATCAGTCGGCCAGTTCTTCGCCTACCAGGGCAAAGACCACATCCAGGGCTTCGACATGGGCTCGACTCTGCTGGCCGCCGGCGTGTGTCTGTCACTGATCGCGCAGATCGCCGAGCAGAACGACTACCTGCGGTTCATGCCGCCGAAGACGCCTGAGAACAAGCGCTCCTGGTGGACCTGGATGTTCCTGGCCGGCCCGGGCTGGGTGTTCTTCGGCGCGATCAAGCAGGTCGTCGGCCTGTTCCTCGCCGTCTACCTGATCGCCAATGTCGCCGACAGCGCGGGCATCGCCAATCAGCCGGTGCACCAGTTCCTGTCGATCTACGAGAACTTCCTGCCGGGCTGGCTCGCCATGACCTTGGCCGTGGTGCTCGTGGTGATCAGCCAGATCAAGATCAACGTCACCAACGCCTACTCGGGCTCGCTGGCCTGGACCAACTCCTACACCCGCGTCACCAACCACTACCCCGGCCGCCTGGTGTTCCTCGGCGTGAACCTACTGATCGCGCTGATCCTGATGGAAGCCAACATGTTCGACTTCCTCAGCACCATCCTGGGTTTCTACGCCAACTGCGGCATGGCCTGGGTTGTGGTCGTGGCGAGCGACATCGTCTTCAACAAGTACCTGCTGAAGCTGTCGCCCAAGGAGCCCGAGTTCCGTCGCGGCATGCTGTACGCCTTCAATCCGGTGGGCTTCGGCTCCATGCTGATCGCGGCGGGCCTGTCGGTGATCGCGTTCTTCGGTGGGCTCGGCTCGGCTCTCACGCCCTACTCGCCGCTGGTGGCGATCGGCCTCGGCGTGGTGCTGCCGCCCATCATCGCCATCGCGACCAAGGGCAAGTACTACCTGCGCCGCACCGACGACGGCATCGACCTGCCGATGTACGACGAGTACGGCAACCCGTCCGACGCGCACCTGCTGTGCCAGAAGTGCCACCACGAGTACGAGCGGCCGGACATGCTGGCCTCGGCCGAGGGCGGCTACATCTGCTCGCTGTGCCTGGCGACGGACAAGACCGGCGAGCACGTCCTGCCCGCACAGAACTGACAGCAGACGGCGCCGGGTGTGACACCACAGTCACACTCGGCGCCGTTTTTGTGGTGCATCCACACTCGGGGCCTACGCTGAGGGCATGGCTGTTCTGCTGCGCAAGCTGCTCGGCATCGGCAACCTGCCCGATGACATCCGCGAGCAGCTCCAGGCCGAAGGGCTGCTGCACGTGGCCGAGTTCGTCCCGGTGACGTTCCGGTTCTCCGGCCACGTACCCGGCAAGGTCGCCAAAGGCACCCTCCGCAGCCTCGTCGGCGCCCTGGTGATCACCGAAAAGCGGCTCATCGGGACGCTGTCGTCGGTGCCGAAGAAGGGCGCCAAGACCGTCAACCACATGTGGGACGAGCCCGACGGCACCATGGTGCGCGCCGAGCTGGACGAGTCCGGTCTGCTGCTGGACGCCCCCGACCTCTCCGCCGTCGACCCGAGCTTCGAGGGCTCGATGTCGCTGCGCTACAAGACGCCGCTGCCCGCCGACCTGCTGGCCGCGCTGCCGGCCCGGGCCTTCACCTTCGACGTCCCCAACAAATACGTGTATATGGCCTGTGGGATGCCCCCCACCACCTGACTCCGCCGGGGCGTAGCGTCGGCCCGATGACGATCCCGTACGACGAAACCCTGCGCGCGCAGATCGGGACGCACCTGGCCGGTCATCGCCGCCGGGTGGCCGACGACCCGAGCAAGCGGCACGCCGCGGTGGCCATCGTGCTGGTGGACTCGGAGCGCGGCGAAGATCGCATCGATCCGGCCCCGGTCGACGAATGGATCGGCGGGCGACCGCTGCCCGACCAGAATCTTGACGGCCGCATGGTCGACGTCGCCGGCGGCGCCGCGTTCCTGCTGTGCCGCCGGACGTCCCGGCTGAACTCGCATGCCGCGCAGTGGGCACTGCCCGGCGGGCGCCTCGATCCCGGCGAGACCGTCGTGGATGCCGCGCTGCGCGAACTGCACGAGGAGGTCGGCATCAAGTTGCCCGACGAGTCGGTGCTGGGCCTGCTCGACGACTACGCGACGCGCTCCGGATACGTCATCACACCGGTGGTGATGTGGGGCGGCGGCCGGCTCGACCCGCAGCCGTCGCCCGACGAGGTGCTGGCCGTGTACCGCGTCGGGCTGCACCAGTTGCAGCGGCCGGACTCGCCGCGGTTCATCTCGATTCCCGAGAGTGACCGTCCGGTGGTCCAGATTCCGCTGGGCAACGACCTCATCCACGCGCCCACGGGTGCGGTCCTGCTTCAGATGCGCTGGCTCGGACTGGAGGGCCGGCCGGACCCCGTCGACGAACTGGAGCAGCCGGTTTTCGCGTGGCGGTGAGGCGGGCACGAATCATGACGCACGAAACCGTTGAAGAGTAAGGCAATTCGCGGTTTCATGGCTGATTTCGTGACCATGACCGCCAGGAGGTAGCCGACCCATGCCCCACACGCCGGGCCAGAACGTGCTGTTCGTGCACTGGCACGACCTCGGGCGCTACCTCGGGGCGTACGGCCACCGCGACGTCCGCAGTCCCCGGCTGGACCAGCTGGCCGCCGAAGGCACCCTGTTCACCCGGGCACACGCCACCGCCCCGCTGTGCTCGCCGTCGCGCGGTTCGATCTTCACCGGGCGCTACCCGCAGAGCAACGGGCTCGTCGGGCTGGCGCACCACGGCTGGGAGTACCACGCCGGCGTGCAGACGCTTCCCCAGCTGCTCTCCGAATCCGGTTGGCACACCGCACTGTTCGGTATGCAGCACGAGACGTCGTTCCCGTCCCGGCTGGGGTTCGACGAATACGACGTCTCGAACTCCTACTGTGAATACGTCGTCGAGCAGGCCCTGCGGTGGCTCGAGGAACCACCACAGAAGCCGTTCCTGCTCACCACTGGATTCTTCGAGACGCACCGGCCGTACCCGCGGGAACGCTACGAACCCGCCGCCGGCGAGACCGTCACCGTCCCCGATTACCTGCCTGACACCGACTCCGTACGGGAAGACCTGGCGGAGTTCTACGGGTCCATCGCGGTCGCCGATGCGGCGGTGGGGCAGCTGCTGGACGCGCTGGAAGCCCGTGGGCTGGACCGCAACACGTGGGTGGTGTTCCTCACCGATCACGGACCGGCCCTGCCACGGGCGAAGTCGACGCTGTACGACGCCGGCACGGGCATCGCGATGGTCGTGCGGCCACCACGCGACGCCGGGATCGAGCCACACGTGTACGACGAACTCTTCAGCGGGGTGGACCTGCTGCCGACGCTGTTGGAGTTGCTCGGGGTGCCCGTTCCAGTTGAGGTGGAGGGTTTTTCGCACGCGCAGGCTCTGACGCGCAGCGAGGCGGGGTCCGCGGTACGCGAGGAGGTCTACACCGCGAAGACCTATCACGACTCGTTCGACCCTATTCGCGCAGTGCGAACAAAAGACTTCAGTTACATCGAGAACTATGCTTCGCGCCCGCTGCTGGACCTGCCATGGGACATCGCCGACAGCCCGCCCGGCCGGGCCGTGCAGCCGGCCATCAGTGACCCACGCCCGGCCCGCGAACTCTATGACCTGCACGCCGACCCCACCGAGCGGCACAATCTCCTGCTCGACGTGCAACCCGAATACCATGCAGTGGCAGCACAATTGGCGCTCAAGCTCAACACCTGGCGGCAGCAGACGGGCGATGTCATACCGTCGGACTTCACCGGGACGCAGATCTCCGACCGCTATACCCGGACATATCTGAGCATCCACGGACGCCCTGCGACGAGCCGCTCAGCGGTGGCCTCCGACCGCGGAATCAACCCGGATTCGACGTCGCAAGACTAATACTCATTGTGCGAAAAATCCCCTTCTGCAAGGGATTTCAGCGCAGGCTAGGCTCTTGCGCCATGACAGCACGGACGGCCTATCTGGTCCTCGCATCACAGCGCAGCGGCAGCACGCTTCTCGTCGAGTCGCTGCGCGCCACCGGTGTGGCCGGCGAACCCCAGGAGTTCTTCCAGTACCTGCCACACACCAGCATGTCCCCGCAGCCGCGCGAATGGTTCGCCGACACGGAAGACGAATCGATCCTGCGGCTGCTGGACCCGCTGATCGACGGCAGGCCCGAGCTGGCCCCGGCCACCATCTGGCGCGACTACATCCAGACCGCCGGACGCACGCCCAACGGCATCTGGGGCGGCAAGCTCATGTGGAACCAGACCGCGCAGTTGCAGCGCCGGGCCCAGGGCCTGCCGGACCGCTCCGGTGACGGACTGCTGGCCGCCATCCGCGACGTCATCGGCTCCGATCCGGTGCTCATCCACATTCACCGGCCCGACGTGGTGTCACAAGCGGTTTCGTTCTGGCGCGCGGTGCAGACCCGCGTGTGGCGGGGCCGTCCGGACCCGGTGCGCGACGCCCGCGCCGAGTACCACGCCGGCGCCATCGCACACGTCGTGCGGATGCTGCGGGCCCAGGAGGAGGGCTGGCAGAAGTGGTTCCTCGACGAGAACGTCAACCGGATCGAAGTGCCGTATCCGGTGTTGTGGCGCAACCTGACCGAGGTCGTCGGCGATGTGCTCGAGGCGCTCGGTCAGGACCGCAGGTTGGCACCGACGCCGGTGCTGGAGCGTCAGGCCGATCAGCGTTCGGACGAATGGGTGGAGCGCTACCGCGCCGAAGCCGAAAAGGAAGGGCTGCCGGTATGAGTATTCACGTCGACGAGCTCCGGCTGCTCGAAGCCGAAGCCGTGCACATCATCCGCGAGGTCGTGGCCGAGCTGGAGCGCCCGGTCCTGCTGTTCTCCGCGGGCAAGGACTCGATAGTGCTACTTCGGTTGGCCGAGAAGGCTTTCCGGCCCGGACCATTGCCGTTCCCGGTACTGCATGTCGACACCGGCCACAACTTCCCCGAGGTCATCGACTTCCGGGATCGCCGCACCACCGGCGTCGGGCACAAGCTGCTCGTCGGGTCGGTGCAGGAGAGCATCGACACCGGCCGGGTGGCCGACCCGGGTCCGGGGGCGTCGCGCAACAGGCAGCAGACCCGCACCCTGCTCGATGCCTTGGAGGCCGGCGGCTTCGACGCAGCGTTCGGCGGCGCCCGCCGCGACGAGGAACGCGCCCGCGCCAAAGAACGCATCCTGAGCTTCCGCGACGAGTTCGGCCAGTGGGACCCGCGCGCCCAGCGGCCCGAGCCCTGGTCGCTCTACAACGGCCGCATCCGCAAGGGCGAACAGGTGCGCGTGTTCCCGTTGTCCAACTGGACCGAACTGGACATCTGGCGCTACATCGAGCTGGAAAACCTTGAGCTGCCGTCGATTTACTTCGCGCATGAGCGCGAGGTGTTCGAACGCGATGGCATCCTGCTCGCCGTGTCGGAGTACACCCAGCCGGGTCCTGGCGAATCGGCCGCGGTGGAGTGGGTGCGCTACCGCACCGTCGGCGACCTGACCATCACCGGTGCGGTGCGCTCGAAGGCCGTCGACATCGCGAGCGTCATCGCCGAGATCTCCGCTGCCACCGTGTCGGAACGCGGCGAGACCCGCGCCGACGACCGCACGTCGGTGGCGGCGATGGAAGACCGTAAGCGAGAGGGCTACCTCTGATGAGCACCAGGCAACTTCTGCGCATTGCCACCGCGGGCTCAGTCGACGACGGCAAGAGCACCCTGATCGGCCGGCTGCTGCACGACACCGACAGCCTGCCGCTGGACCACCTGGACGCCGTCACCGACGACGACGGGGTGGCCGACCTGGCGGCCCTGTCCGACGGCCTGCGCGCCGAACGCGAACAGGGCATCACCATCGATGTGGCCTACCGCTTCTTCTCCACCGAGTCCCGCAGCTACATCCTGGCCGACACCCCGGGCCATGAGCGCTACACCCGCAACATGTTCACCGGCGCCTCCAACGCGCACGTGGCCATCCTGCTGGTCGACGCCCGCGCCGGTGTGCTGCGCCAGACCCTGCGCCACGCGCGGATCGCAAAGCTGTTGGGTATCAAGCACTTCGTGGCCGCGGTCAACAAGATCGATCTGGTCGACTTCGACCAGGCGCGCTTCGATGCGGTACACGACGAGCTCGGTAAGGTTGCCGCCCGACTGGGTGCGGTGGACCTCACCGTGATCCCGCTCGCGGCCAAGCTCGGCGACAACGTCGTGCACCGTTCGGAGAACACCCCGTGGTACGAGGGGCCGACACTACTGGAGTACCTCGAGGGCATCGAACTCAGTGCGCCGCAACCCGAACCGGCCAAGCTGCGGCTGCCCATCCAGTGGGTGTCCCGACCCACCGCGGAACAGCGCCGCCGCTACACCGGCCGGCTGACCGCGGGCACCCTGCAGGTCGGCGACACCGTGCTGAGCCTGCCTGCGGGTACCAGCTCGACCGTCACCGCCGTGGACACCCTCGACGACGACCGCACCACAGCCGTTGCCCCACTGTCGGTTTCGATCGAGCTGGCCGACGACATCGATGTCGGCCGCGGCGACGTGCTGGTCAGCAGTGCCGAGAACGCGTCGATCCCGGTGCTGGCCCGCGAGCTCGACGCCACGGTGTGCTGGTTCGCCGAGACCCCGCTGCGCGCCGGTGACCGTCTGGCACTCAAGCAGGGCACCCGCACCGTCCGCGCCACGGTGCAGGCGCTGCACACGCGGCTCGATCCCGAGACGCTGGACGACATCGATCAGCCGGTCGAGTTGGTACTCAACGACATCGGCGCCGTCACACTGCGCACCAGCTCGACCGTCATCGCCGACCCGTACCGCGACAACCGGGAGAGCGGCGCCTTCATCCTGATCGACGAGACGTCCAACGACACCGTCGGCGCCGGCACCATCACCGAGCCGCGCGAGGTGAAGCTCGGCACCCACTCGCGCAGCGACATCCGTTGGCACCATTCGTCATTGGACCGGTCCTACCGGTGGGCACGGACCGGGCAGCGGGGCGCGACCATCTGGTTCACCGGGCTGCCGGCGTCGGGTAAGTCGACGCTGGCCGTCGCGGTCGAGCGGGCGCTGGTCGAAAGTGGGCAGGTGGCCTACCTGCTCGACGGCGACAACATCCGGCACGGGCTGTCCGACGACCTGGGGTTCTCCGCGGGAGACCGGGCCGAGAACATCCGCCGGGTGGGCCACCTGGCACGCCTGTTGGCCGACTCGGGTGTGGTGGCACTGGCGTCGCTGGTGTCGCCGCTGAAGTCGGACCGCGACACCGCACGCGAGCTGAGCACCGTCGCCAAGTTGCCGTTCATCGAGGTCTACGTGTCCACCCCGCGCAGCGAGTGCGAGCGCCGCGACCCCAAGGGCCTGTACGCCCGGGCCAAGGCCGGTGAGCTGCGCGGCCTGACCGGCGTGGACGCCCCCTACGAGCCGCCGGAGAACCCCGACCTCGTCGTCGACACCACGGGCGCCGACATCGACAAACTGGTGGCTCAGGTGCTGGGGGCGCTCAACAGCATCCGCTGACCAGGGACCGGAGATATCCCTGGCTTCAGTCGCCGAGAGCTGGCGGCGGTCACGACTGAAGCCAGGCACTTTTTCGGGTCGTCAAAAGTCCCTGAGTGCAGTAACCATCGGCAGACCGCCGACCACATTGCATCCAGGGACTTCTGCGCCTTCCGGGGCTCTCCTGTGATCAGCTCCGGTGCGCGGCGCCCATCACGAGAACGCCCGCGTCCCCCGATTGGGGGACACGGAATTCATCCTGTTGAGGGCCCGGCTGGTGGACAGACACCGCGGGCCTGCTGCGGGACTCTTGAGTCAACACCGGATCACTCCGGACCCGACATCAAAAGCCCACAGCAGCAGGAGAATTCAGATGAGCATCGTCACCCGCTGGGTCAGCTACTTCATCATCGTCGTCGGCCTGACCGTCGCGCCCGGACTGATCGCGATCGGCCTGGCGACGTCCGCCCATGCCGCACCGAACACCGGCTCGAGCGCAGTGCACCAGATCGTCGCGCACCAGAACAGCGCGCCCCAGCCCGGGACCCCGATTCAGCACCAGTACCAGCAGCTCCACTGATTCACGTCTGGGCGACCACGAAAATCCGGCGGAACGGGAAGAACGTCGTCCCGTCGGGCTGGGGTGGATAGGCCTGCGCCAGCAGCGGGATGATCGCCTGGCGGTACCGCTCCCAGGCGTCGTCGGTGAGCCGGGAGCGGACGTCCGTCAGCGCGGTACCGGTGATCCAGTCCAGCACCGGGGTGTCTCCGGTCAACTGGTGCAGATACGTGGTCTCCCAGGCGTCGACGGTGCAGCCGGCGGCGGTCAGCAGCGCGGCGTATCCCGCCGGGTCGTCGACGACGTTGGTCTCGCGGAACCGGATGTCGGCCAGCGCTTCGGCGAACTCCGGATACCGAGCCACCTCCCGCACCGCCTGGTGTGACGGCGAGTCGAAGTTGCCGGGTACCTGGAACGCCAGCCAGGCGCCCTTCGGTAGTTGCGTGACCCACCGGCGCAACAGTTCGCGGTGCTCCGGAACCCATTGCAGCACAGCGTTACTCACCATCACGTCGGTGTCCGGCGCGGGCGACCAGTCGGCGGCGGCGACCACCCGGGCATCGACACCGCGGGCGCGTGCCGCCTCGACCATCTCCGGTGAGTTGTCCACCGCTTCGATGACCGCGTCGGGCCACCGCTCCGACAGCGTGACGGTCAGATTGCCGGGGCCGCAGCCGACGTCCGCCACCCGTCGGGGACTTTGGGCACCGACCCGCGCGAGCAGGTCGTAGAAGGGCCGGCCGCGGTGGTCAGCGAAGGCGAGGTAGGTGTCTGGATTCCACACATCCCCATCCTGCCGCCGGCGCCTGATACGTGCCTGACATTCTGATGGGTGATGGACGAGTCAGTACGCGACCTCTGGCAGTCGCTGGGCCTTCCCGGCCTGATCGATGTGCACACCCATTTCATGCCCAAGAACGTGATGGACAAGGTGTGGAAGTACTTCGACAGCGCCGGGCCGCTGACGGGCCGCACGTGGCCGATCACGTACCGCACCGAGGAGCAGCACCGGCTGGAGACGCTGCGCGGTTTCGGGGTGCTGGCGTTCACCTCGCTGGTCTATCCACACAAGCCCGATATGGCGGCCTGGCTGAACCAGTGGGCCGCGCAGTTCGCCGCCGAGACTCCCGATTGTCTCTCGACCGCGACGTTCTACCCCGAGCCCGGCGCACCTGACTACGTCGCCGACGCCATCGCCGGCGGTACCCGGGTCTTCAAGGCGCACGTGCAGGTCGGGGACTACAGCCCGGCCGACCCGCTGCTCGACGACGTGTGGGGCACCATCGCCGACGCCGGCGTCCCGGTGATCATCCACTGCGGTTCCGGTCCGGCGCCCGGTAGCCATACCGGCCCCGACCACGTCCGCACGGTTCTGGACCGCCACCCGAACCTGAAGCTGATCATCGCGCACCTGGGTATGCCCGAGTACAGCGAATTCCTGGACCTCTGCGAACGATTCGACAGCGTCCACCTGGACACCACCATGGCGTTCACCCCGTTCATCGAGGAGACCATGCCGTTCCCGCCTGCTGAATTGCCGCGCCTGGGTGAGTTCGGTGACCGAATCCTGTTCGGCAGCGATTTCCCCAATATCCCGTACCCGTATGCCGAGTCGCTGAACGTCCTGGCCAAGGTCGCCCCAGACGACGACTGGCTGCGAAAAGTGCTGTACCACAACGCCGCCAGGCTGTTCGATATCGACGATCGGCGGACGGGCGCCGAGAATCGGGGTTAGCATCCGAACGTGAACAGTCCGCACGGCGATGCGTTCAACCCGCCCGTCCCGGTCCCCGACGTGCCGGGTGCGGATGCCACCGCACGCGGACTGCCGCGCCGGGCCGACCTGACCTGGCAACAGAAGCTGATCGTCGACTCCTCAGCGGTGGCTGACCTGGGCCTTCGCACGGCGCTGGCCTCGGTGATCGGCGCCGGCATGATTCCGCGAATGGCGGCATCGGCGGTGCGCAGCCGCGCCGGCGACGACCCCGACGCCCTGCGGTTCTACGCCGAGCTCGCGACCACCAAGGACCCGCAACAGTGCTTCCCTGCACCCAGCCGTCCGCCGCGGGTGTCCACTCGTCCCGCCGGCCAGGTCGCGCAGTGGGTGGCGCGCGGCCGGGTGGAGAACATCTGGTTCCAGAGCAGTTACGACGCCGTGTATCCCGGCCTACGGGACCGTCGAAGTGGCTACACCCGCAACAACGTCGTGCATGCGCAGCACTGGCGGCACGACGACGGTCCGCGCCCCACGCTGTGCGTGATCCACGGGTTCATGGGCTCGCCCTACCTGTTCAACGGCTTGTTCTTCTCGCTGCCGTGGTTCTTCCGGTCCGGGTATGACGTCCTGCTCTACACCCTCCCGTTCCACGGGCCGCGGGCCGAGAAGGGCTCTCCCTACAGCGGCTACGGCTTCTTCATGGACGGCGTCCCCGGCTTCGCCGAGGCCATGGCGCAGGCGGTGCACGACTTCCGTTCCGTGCTCGACCATCTGGAGCACACCGGCGTCGATCGCGTTGCCCTGACCGGGATGTCGCTGGGCGGCTACACGTCGTCGCTGATCGCCTCGGTCGACGACCGCATCCAGGCCGTCATCCCGAACGTTCCGGTGGTGACACCGGACCGCACGGTCGACGAATGGTTCCCGGCCAACCTGCTGGTCAAGCTGAGCAACCGGCTGGCCCACACCGACGAGGACCTGATCGCCACAGCCGGGCTTTACCACTCACCGCTGAACTACAAGCCGCTGGTGCCGAAGGATCGACGGCTGATCATCGCCGGTCTGGGCGACCGCCTGGCGCCGCCGCAGCAGGCCGAAATGCTGTGGGAACACTGGGATCGCTGCGCGTTCCACTGGTTCCCCGGCAATCACATCCTGCACGTCAGCCAGCCCGACTATCTGCGCCGCATGACCAAGTTCATGAGCCCGTTCATGTTCGACAGCAGCGAGCGTCAGGACGGCCGGGTACGCCCCGCCCGCTGACCCTGCGGGCAGGGCCCTCCCTACTCGGCCTTTCAGGCCCTGGTCGCAGACTCAACACCGCCCCCCGTTGACCCTGCGGGTACGGCCCTCCCTACTCGGCCGTCTGCGCCCCAGCCGCAGACTCAACGGCGGTGCCGGCGCCGAGTCCGGACAGCTCCTCGAGCAGCTCCGCGGTCAGCACACCCGGGCGCGTGCCGAGGCCGCCGGCCGACGCCGGGGCCATCGCCGCGAGCAGCGGTCCCTGCCGGCCCGACTCGCGCGCCAGACCCGCGACTGCCGCCGCGGCGGGAGCGTTGGCCGTGCGCACCGCGCAGGCCGCGGAAATGGTTGCGCCAGGGGCGAACTCGAGCACCGTCCACAGTTCGGTTGTCGCCGCCAGCTCGCCCAGGCATTCCGGCAGTCGCTGATCGGCGGGCAACCCGTAGGCGGTCAGGTAGCCGTCGCCGTCGACGACGGCGCGCCACTTCTCGCGCGCGTCGGCCGACATGGGGGCAGCCGCATCCTCGGTAACCATGACGGGGACGCCGGCCTCGCGAAGCTGGTCGGCAAGCCGGCGGGCCACCTTCTCCGCCGTGTCCGCGAGCGGCAGCTCCGACGACCGCGCCTGCAGCGCAGCAAGATTCGACGCAGCCGCCACCGTGACGCTGACCCACGCGCTGCGCGTGCCGTCGAGCCGCCGCTCCGTGACGCGCACCGAGTCACACCGCACGCCGTAGCGGTCCACGTAGGAAGCGACGAGAGGCAGTGCGTCGTAAGGAAATTCGTCGGCTTCCAGCACCACGGTGACCTGACCGGCCGCCGGCCGTGTGGCGCCGCGACGGTTCCGGCGCCACACCGCGAAGCGACGGGACACCATGGTGGTGAAGAACAGTCCGCGCCACCAGGCGAACACCAGCAGCACCACGGCGACCGCGATGCCCAGGATCCACTTCTGCGGCGTCGTGTGCCACGGGTACGTCATGGCCGCCGGGATGATCGCCAGCAATGCCAACGTGATTCGGGCCGTCATCGGGCGCCGTCCTTTCTTCGGTACGCGACCAGGGCGATCAGCGCGGCGATCGCCAGCACTGCCGCACCGGTGAACGCGATGGTCCGGGGCGTGGTGTCCTTGGGCGCCGGTTCGGGCGGCATGGCCACCGCAACGGATTTCGGCGCCGGGGTTGTCGCCGGCAGATCCCACGTCAGGGCCGCAACCGGGTCCACGACGCCGGCACCCACGAGATTCGACGGCGACCGCGCGGCGCCGTGCGCGGTGGCGGTCAGCCGGTGCGTCACGTCGGCCGCGTTCAGTGCGGGAAATCGACTGCGTACCAAGGCGGCAACACCGGCGACGTAGGCCGCGGCGTAGCTGCTGCTGCGCAACGGGAACAGGTCGCCACGCTCGTTGGGCAGTGCGTTGGCCAAACCGTTCGCCCCGGTCGACGCGAGGTTCTCACCTGGTGCCGCGATGCCGACCCAGGGCCCGGGCGTGGTGAAGTCCGACGGTTGTCCGGCGGCGTCGAGCGATCCGACCGACAGCACGTACGGCTGCCACCACGACGGGATGGACACCGACTTCACCCCGGCCCAGTTGCGCGGGTCGGCCGCGTTGCCGGGGTTGTCCAGGGGGTTCGCCTCGCAGGATGGGCCACCGGCGAGGCCGGCCCGATCGTTGCCTGCGGCGGCGACGATCACCGCATCCTTCTCCTGCGCAGCGTATTTCAGTGCCGCGCCCAGTTCGGTCTGGTCGACGGGCCGGTCGGCGGGCAGGCACGTGACCGCCGTGATGGCGATGACCTTGGCGCCCAGGTCGGCGGCATGCACGACGGCGCGGGCCAGCGTCGCGACCGCGATGGTCGCGTGTGCCGCTGCCGGGTCTCCCCCGTTGCCGCGCGGGGCGTAGCGCTCGGACGTCTGACGGATGGCAAGGATGCGGGCACCCGGCGCGACGCCGGAGAACCCGTCGGCGCCCGGCTGACCGGCGATCAGGCCGGCGACCAGGGTGCCGTGGCCGTCGCAATCGGTCAGTCCGTCGGTGTTCTCCACGAAATCACCGCCCGCCTGCACGTTGGGCAACCGCGGACCGGGATGTACGCCGGTGTCGATGACCGCCACCGTCTGTCCGTCGCCGCGGCTGAAGGCCCAGGCGCCCGGCACGTTGAGCAGGGTATGACCCGGACCCGGTGCGCCCGGATCGGTGCCGGGCAGCACGCCGGCGGTGACGCACTGTCCGCGCTGCCCCATCGCCGCGACAGGGCCAACGCTGCCCGACGGCGGCGCCGCATGCTCGTCGACGTGCGGCGGCACGATGGCACCGGCGGCCGGTACCAGTGCCGTCGGCACCACTGCGGCGGTGGCGGCGAAAGCGGCTGTCAGGACGGAGATTCCGCGCCGGATGCGCACCATCACCGGTTGATGACCCAGGCGAACAGACCCACCAGGTAGGCCAGCACCGGGATCAGTGAAGCGTCCAATGCCGTTGCCGCGAAGCCGACGAGGCGACGCATCGGCAGCGAGTAGGTCTGTGGGTCGGCCACCTGGGGATTCAGGGCAGCCACCACACCGACCGTCACGAGCGCAGCGAGCACACCCAGCGACCACCAGGCGTTGGCGTAGTGGCCGCCGCCGGCGAACAGCGTGAGCAGCACGGCCGCAAGCAGATACGGCTGGCTCAGCAGCCACACCTTGCACGGCACCGAGTCCCAGATGCGGGCCCGCAGCGCCGTCGCCAACGCGGCGGCCACGACCACGTACCACGCCCACGGCGACGGGTGCGCCCCCGCCACCAGGACCACCGAACCGGCGGTCAGGGTCAGCACCGCACCGGCGAGGAAGCCGGTCTGGTGCGCGTCGCACACCCGGACTCGGCGCGGCAGATCCGCGAGCACCGACCGCGGCAGGGCCGACGGCGTCGGGTCACCCGGCGCCGGGATGTTCGGCACCGGGAAACGCGCCCACAGCGTCGACAACTGCGCGGCCTGGACCATGACGAGCAGCGCGAAAACGATGAGCACAGCGCCGATCACGGTGTTGTTCAGTTGCCAGAGCGAAGCGGCGCCACCGACGATCACGCCCGCGATGCCGAGCACGGTCGTGGCGGTGAAGGCCGCGATGGCCTGTCCGCCGACGGTGATGCTGACGATCGACCAGGCCGCGACCGCTGCCGCGCCCAGCAGCAAGGTGGCCGGGCCGGACGGGCCGGGGACCGCCAGCGCGAAGGCCGCGCCGACGGGCAGCAGCGCCGCCAGGCTCAGGGCTGTCGCAAGCCGCGGCATGGCGGGCCGGGTCAGCAGGGCCACCGCGACTGTCAGCACCGCCAAACCGACCACGGTGAACAGCCCGGCCGGCTGACCGGTGCGGACCCGCACCAGCGTCGCCAGCACGGTGGCGAGCACCGTCAAGGCCACGACGGCCCACGCCGCGAGACGCCGGATATGCGCATTGCCCCAAGGGTTTTCGCGGGCTGCGGAGAAGATGGCGGCGGCATCGGCGATGTCCTCGACGATGCGCGGCGCCGGCGGACCGGCAGGTACCGGCTGCAACGCCAGCAGGTCACCGTCGACCACACCGACCGTGTCGAGGGTCGCGTCGAGGCTGTACGCCGCACCGCCCAGCGGGGCGAGTGACAGCTCGGCGCCGGAGGCGGCCTCTGGTGCGATGATGCGGCGCACCGCGGGCACGATCTCGCGCAGGGGCAGGCCCGCCGGCAGGGCGACGTCGGTGAGTCGCCCGCGACCACCCTGCTCGTCGCCCGCGGCGAGCACCGCGACCCGCACAATCGGCATCGCAGTACTACCAGACGTGTTGGGGGACATGTTCTTTCCGTTCTCCAGTCGAGGTCTCGAAGTCTCGGGTCAGGTTCGCCGTGGGGAACCAGGGACCGTCGGGCAGTGTCGCGGTCAACCGCTGCACCGCAGCGGTGACGGCGAGGTCGGTGCCCGGGGTGAAGTTTGAAATCCAGGTGCCGTCAGCGGCTTTCACCGGCGCCACGACGACGCGGCCCGCGGCGGTGTCGACGATGCTGACGCCCACGTCGGTGCTGATCCGGTGACCGTCGCGATGATCGCCCGCGACGATCTCCACGTAGCTGCGCCCGGGCGCGAACGCGGCCCGCACGACGGCATGCGCCGAAGGCGGGATGCCGAGGTGGTCCATCACGTCGTCCAGCGAGTCGCCGCGGCGCAGCCGTTCGTCGGCCTTGGCACCGATGTGCGCGGGCATGGCGAATTCGTCGAACCGGGCGGGCGGGCGGCCGGACAAGCCTGCCGTGAGCACCGGCACCAGCGCATCGGGGGACGCGACGGTCAGCGCGGTGCAGGTCATCAGGTGCTCACTGCGCAGGACCGCGACCGTCAGGTCGCCGCTGCGCACGAGAATCCCGCGCAGCATGGCGCCCGATCCGGACACCCATCGCAGTTCCAGCCAGCGCCGGGGCCGGCACACGGCCCGAATCCATTGCGCGACAGCGGGATGCACGGAGCCGTCTGCGGACAGCACCCCCATCCGCGTCAGCGCGGTGACCTGGTCGGCATCGAAGCCGTTCTTGGCGGCGGGGTCGCTGTAGGGCTGCGTGATGGCCAGCACCCACGGAAAGCCCCCGGCGCCCAGACGGTCCGCGAGGAACCAGGCTTGCTCCGCGGTGAGTTCGACCGCGGAGACCGGGACTCCGGCGCGCTCCGTGTCATGCGACACGGAACGCGCCGGAACCGTTGGACCTAAACCCACTTGGCGCCTTCGGCGCTGTCGCGCGCACTCATCGAGAGCGTGTTGGTCTCGTGGGTGCTCGCCATCGCGCGGTAGGCGTGGACGAGTTCTTCCATCGCGGTGTTCCACTGGGCCTGCCACGCCTGGTAGCTGGTTCCGGTGTCACCCTGCCAGGCGCCGGCCAGGGCGGCCTGCTCGCTGGCGATGTCGAGGCCGACGGCGTGCAGGGCACCCGCGTAGGCGGTCATCTCGCCGGAGTGGGCCAGCATCGCCGGGTAGTTGTACATGATCTGGGACATGGGATCTCCTCGCTGCTCGGTGTCTGGGTCGGGGTGCGGCGGCTAGACCGAGGTGTAGGTGCCGGCCGCGGCGGTGTCCTGCGCGACGTAGGTGCCGGCCGCGTCGCCCAGGTTGGCCTGTGCGATGTCCAGCAGGGCGTTGACCTTGGCAGCGACCGCCATGAAGCGGACGTGTGCAGCCTGGAAGGCAGCCGCCGAGTCACCCTGGTGGAAGCCCTGGGCCGACTGCGCGGCCTGCTCGGCCTGGCCGATGGTGCTGCGCATCAGTGCGGCCTTGGCGGAGAAGGTCGACTCGGAAGCGATCAGCTGGGGGATGTGTGCGTCGAGCATGCTCATGGTGATTCCTCTCGGGGTTCGTCCGAATTCTGTTGGTGGTCAAATCTCTTGGTCCGCAGGCTCAGCGGTTGGCACCGCCTTCCGTGTCCCAGCTGCCGGGCAGCATGGGTTCGGTGACACCGCCCTCGAAACCGTTGCCGGTCAGGCGGTTCAGGCCTGTCGCCTGCTGGTCCTGGCGGGTCAGCGTGCCGCTGAACCCGATCGGGCCGGCGCCGCGGGCCGAGGCGAGCACATCGGCGCGTGGCGCTCTGTCCGCGCCGGCGTCGTCCCCGAAGTCCGGATCGACCTCGGAGTTCATGTCCATGTACTCGTCGCGGACACCACGCTCTTTCGCCGCACGACGGCGACGGGCACGCCGCCGCTCGGTCGCGGCCGCTGCGGCTGCCGCCGCGGCAGCGGCAGCGATCCCGGATGCCGGCGCCGGCGCGGTGGCGCCGTCCCGCAGGGTCGGGGTGAAGCCCGGGCCCGGATCGTCGACCGCCACCGCGTACGCCATCAACGGTGCCGGCGCCGCCGGGGCGGGGGCCGCGACCGAAGTCGGTGCGGGCGCAGGCGCGCTTGCCGGGGAGGCCGGGGTGGCCGGCACCGTCGGGGCGACGCTGACGACCGGCATCTGGTGGTCGGCAGCCTGCAACTGCGGCGGCGGCGGAAATGCATCTGCGACTTCGGGATCCGGCACGTAGTCGGGCTCCAGCAGCGCCAGCAGGCCCAGGCTGGACAGACCGACGGCGATCAGTGCCGGCCCCCACAACGGTGCCGACAGCATCGCGCCCCAGGTGCCCCAGCCGACGGGCTGGAAGAACGCCTGATAGCCCAGCGCGAAAAGCAAAGGGCCCCAGGTGGTCAACGCTTGCGAAGGGTTGGTCAGGAAGTCGAAGATCATCTGCTGGATCTGGCCCAGCGGATCCTGCAGGAACTTCCAGATCAGATCGCCACCGGGCAGCGTCTTGATGTAGTTGTACAGATAGTCGGTGATCGCGTTCGAGGCATCCAGCGAGGTACCGGCATCCGCGGCCTGCAGCTGGGCACCGGCCTGCGTCGCGCTCGCCGACGCGGTGCCCGCCTCGCCGACGCCCGCCGCCAGCATCATCGGTGCCGGCGTGGTCGTCGGGGCCGCCGCCACCGCAGCGCCCGACACCGCCTGGTACGTACCCATCACGGTCGCGGCCTGCAGCCACATGCGGGCGTAGTCGGCTTCGTTCAACGCGATCGGAATAGTGTTGATACCGAAGAAATTCGTCGCGACCAGAGCCGCGTTCACGACGTGGTTGAGAGCCAGTTCGGGAAGCGTCGGCATCGCAGCCAGAGCGGTGCTGTAGGCGGCCGCGGCCGTCTCGTGCTGGACCGCGTTGGCCGCACTGTTGGCGCTGGCCTGGGCCAGCCAGGTCAGATACGGCGCGTGGGAGGCGAGGTACTGCTCGGCGCTCGGACCCTCCCACGCCCCCGCCTGGACCTCACCCAACAATGCGGTGAGTTCGGCTGCGGCCGAGGCATATTCGGTGCTCAGCGACTGCCAGGCAGCCGCCGCGGCCAGCAGGGAGCCCGGACCGGGTCCACTGGACAGCAGCGTCGAATGGACTTCGGGCGGCAGCGCCGCCCAGATGGGGGCGGTTGGCAGGCCTATCCCCATGGGGGCGGTCATGTCAGCCCAGGACCGTCACGTACGTGGCGGCGGCTTCGGCGTCGCCCGTCGCGTAGCTGATGCCGGCTTCGGTGACACCGCCACCGGCACGGCCCAGTTCGGTGACGCCCTGTGCCGCGACCGCCTCGTGCTCGGCGCCGTGGGCGCTCAGGCTGATCGCCGTCTGCAGCGAAACCGGGTCCGCGGCAGGCGGGATCACCGCGGTGACCGCGGGCGCGGCCGCGGCGTGGGCGGCGGCGAGCCGAGCGGTGAGCGCCTCGACGGCGGCACCGGCTGCGGTCAGTCCTTCGGGAACGACGCGCAAGGTCATCAGTGGAACTCCCCTCGTTGTGTTCCGGTGGGCCGGCCCGTGATCGGGTCGGCCACCAGCGGATTGATCAACTGGACGTACGTGGCCTCGTCGCTGTCGCCGAGCACCATGGCCCGACCGGCAGGCAGCCGGTTGAACCGGTGGCCGCGGATGCGGCCGCTGTCCTGCGGGTTGCCGGACAGCATGACGGTGGTGGCCTGCAGCTCGTTGAGCCTGCGCAGCAACGGAGCCGTCATCACCGCATGGGCGGAGCCGGCGGCCCGGGCGGTGACGATCACGCGCAGACCCAGCTCGGACGCCTGGGACAGCAGCCCCAGCAGTGCCGTCCAGGGCCGCTGGCCGACGAACGGACCACTGACCGCCGGGGCGTCCGGGATCTGGTCGACGTCGTCGATGATCAGGTAGTGCAGGTGGTTGCCCTGACCGTTCCGGTAGGTCCACCCGCTGAGTTCGGCGGCCGTCAGACCAGCTGGGGGCCTGCGCTTTTCGAGCAGTGCCGCCAGACCGAGCATCGCCGGGGTGACCCTGTCGACGTTGGGCGTGTACTCGTTGTCCGGGAACAACGGCTCGTCCACCAGGTGCAGCCTGCGGTCGATCACGGTGAACGCCACCGACTCCGGCGTCGAGTTGTCCCGCACCGTGCGGATCAGGTGCCGCAGCAACGTGGTCTTGCCGGACTTGGCATCGCCCAGCACCATCAGCAGCGGGTTGGCCGCGAAGTCGACCGTGACCGGTGCCAGGTCCTGCTCGCGCTGACCGATGACGACCGTCTCGGGGCTGTGATACAGGGGCGCAAGGGTTTCCGGGGCCAGGTCCGTCGGCAGCAGGCGCACGGGCGGCGCCGTCTGCCCGGGGTACCGGGCGTTGATGGCGGCGATCGCACCGAGATCCGGTTCGGCGAACAGGAAGTGCTCGGCTGCCATGGTCAGGCCGCGGCCCGGCTGGTCGGCGGGGACGCCATCGGCGGGGCGAGTCAGTGCCGTCACGCCCGGGGTTCCCGTGGACCGCACATTGCTGTCGCGCGAGTCGGCCAGCTTGAGCTCGAGCCGCAGACCCAGGCCATCGCGCATCGCCAGCGGCACCTCGAGCCAGTTCGGCGTCGTGATGACCACGTGGATGCCGTAGGCCATACCGGTGTTGACCAGTTCGGTCACCTTGGACAGCAACGGGTTACGGGTGTTGAACATGTCGGTGTTGTCCCGGCTGAACGCATACAGGTTGTCGATCACCAGGAACACGTCGCCGTAGCCGTCGTCGCGCAGATCGCCGTCACCGGCGGCGGCGCGGGCCTGGCGGGACGCCAGCAGCTGCTCCAGTTCACCGAAGGTGCGACGGATGCGCTCGGGCTCCAGCGGCGAGGCGACACTGCCGACATGGGCCAGCGGCTTGAGCGAGCGCAGCCCGCCGCCGCCGTAGTCGAGGCAGTAGAACGTGACCGCACGCGGCGAGTGCGTCGCGGCCGCCGACAGGACGAACGTCTGCAGTGCAGTCGATTTCCCGGACTTCGGTCCACCGTGGATGACGAGGTTGGCCGCCGCCGACGTGGCGTCGAAGACCAGCGGATCGCGGCGCATCTGGAACGGCCGGTCGATCTCGCCCAGCGGCCACCGGCCGTGGCCGGCGGGAATCTCGGTGCCGGCCAACAGCTCCGGCAGCGCGATCGGCTCGTCCAGCGGGGCCAGCCAGAGGCGCGGTGCCTGCGGGCCGTACTGCGCCAGCTGCTCGCCGATGGTGGCGACAAGCTTACGGGGCGGACGCAGATCCGGCGCCGTATCGGTGACGATCACGGTGTCGGGAGCCGGGGTGACGTGGCCCGCCGGAAACAGCTGTGGCTGCGGAACCGCATGCACGACAACCGCTTTCTCGGTGCGTGGCGGGTCATAGATGCCGTCCACGTAGGTGCTGCGGAACTTGACCGGCACCGCGCCCGGCGTGGGGACCAGGAAGCCCTCGCCCTTGTGCTCCGGACCGGCCTCGATGTGGTACGCGTCCTCGACGCCGATGATCTGCCGGCTGATCGACGGGCTCGCGACCTTCAGACCGATGCGGTAGGAGGTGTTTTTGTCGATGTCCTTGATCCGGCCCACGTCCAGCGTCTGCGATGCGAACAGGATGTGGATGCGGAACGAACGGCCCTTACGGGCAACGTAATCGAACAGCTCGGCATACTCGGGATGGTCGGCGAGCATGAGGGAGAACTCGTCGGCGACCACCAGCAGCGTCGGGATCGGCGGCAGGTCGTGCCCGGCAGCCTGCGCCGCCTCGTACTCGAGGACCGAGTTGAAGGCGCTGCCCTGCACGCGGCGGCCGGCCTCCATCAGCAGCTGCTCACGCCGGGCCACCTCACCGCGGAGGGTGTCCGCGAACCGGTCAGCCAGCGAGCGCTTCTCTGCCATGTTCGAGATGACGGCGACGACCTGCGGGAAGTCCCGGAAGATGTCGGCGCCGGCCTCGCCCTTGAAGTCGGCGTAGATGACGATGAGGCGCTCGGCCGAGTGAGTCGTCAACAGCGACAACAGGATCGACATCAGGGTCTGCGACTTGCCTGAGCCCGTCATACCGATCATCAGGCCGTGCGGGCCCATGCCGCCTTCGGCCTCGTCCTTCAGGTCGAACATCAGCGGCTCACCGGTGGCGGTGACACCGATGGGCACCCGGAGCTCTTCGGCGCGCGAGCGCGGCGCCCACAGACCGGCGACGTCCAGCGCGGCCGCATCCGGGATGCCCAGCAGGGTGCCGAAGGTGGCCAGTCCGGCACCGGTGCTCCGGGCCCGGTTCGGGTTGGAGTCCCAGCGCGCGAGACCGCGGGCCAGGTGTGCCGCGGCATGCGGCGAGAAGTCATCGGCGACATCGAAATACGGCTGCCAGCCGGCCGCCGCCCACCGCTCGATACGGCCGTTGGCCACGCGCAGCACGGGGCGGTCGGGGTCCGGGTACTCCGGCTGTTCCGTGCCGCGCTGCAGCACCGTGACACCGGCCAGGCCGGCCCGCGGCAGCAGCTCACCGAGGTCGGCGTCCGGGTCGTCCACGACGATCAGCAGGTGCCGCAGCGGTGTGGTGTCCGCGGCGCCGAACGGCTGCCGGTCACTGAGTTCACCGGCCAGCAGGGTGGCGAGCTCGGCGACGCCGGCGGCGAGGTAGCGCGCCGGGCCGACACCGTCGATCTGGCCCGGAATATCGCTGTGCGGCAGCCACTTCAGCCACGACCACGACTCCGATTCCAGCGCCTCGGCGTCCGCCGCGGCCAGGCCGACCCCGAGCAGGGCCGGGTCGTGCCACGTCACCGCTTGCGCGATCCAGGCCCGCAGCGCGCCCCGCACCTCATCGGCATCGCCGAGCACGGTGATGCGCGAGACCTTGGCCAGGTCGATGCCGCCGGGCACCGCGGGCACCGTCCGCTGCACATCGAGCAGTCCGCGTAATGCGCTGTGCGACACCGGCTCCAGATCGATCTCGGCCGCGGTGTCCTTGACCTGCAGCACCGTCTCCAGGCGGGCGTCGTGCAAGCCTGCACGCACCACCAGGTAGTCGGCGTCGTGCGGGTCGCGCTCCCACTGGCGGCGGGTACCCGCGATGGCGGCCAGCTGGTCGGGCGCGGGGTGGGACCACTCGCGCGCGGCACGCTGCTCGGCAGCCTGGGCGCGCACGTTGTCCCGAACCACCGACAGGTAGCGCAGGTAGTCGGCGCGCTCGGCGTCGACCTCCTCGGTCCGGGTCTTGTTGTCCGAGCCGCGGTAGAACGCGGTGGCGGCCAACAGGAGCACGAACGGGAAGAACAGCGTCTGCGGCGAGATGACGCGCATGCCGGTGGCCACCAGGGCCACGACCATGCCGACGATCAGGATGACGATGAGGTAGGGCAGCACCCGGCGCAGCAACGACGGCGGCACCAGCCGCGGCAGCTCCGGCGGCGGCTCGATGGTGATGACGCTCGCACGGGTTGCCGGGACGGGCAGCCGGCGCCGCGCTTCGAAGATCAGACGGCTCACGGGTTCTCCCTCACGGCGATTTCGACTGCCGGGCTCGTCCGGGTGGGCACGAGCGCCGGGATCTGCAACGCGTCACTCCGCGACAACGTCGGGCCGGGCGCGAACTGGCTGAGGATCGACCACGGCACCGGCAGCGGTGCTGCGGTGAGTCCCAGCGCGGCAGGGGTTTTCCGGTTGGC
The DNA here is from genome assembly GCF_046250085.1 of Mycobacterium sp. SMC-16. Lineage (NCBI taxonomy): Bacteria > Bacillati > Actinomycetota > Actinomycetes > Mycobacteriales > Mycobacteriaceae > Mycobacterium > Mycobacterium sp. SMC-16. Next base: position 367,562 of record NZ_CP176427.1, on the reverse strand, counting down.
ATTGCTGGCATCGCCTTCGGTGGAGATGCCGTAGCGGACGCCGGTGTCGCTGATCCAGTAGCCGGACAGCGCCGGGGTACCGCCCTGGCCGGTGGCCTGGACGTAGTACCCGATGCCCGGGGTCACCGCGACGCGCTGCGCGGTGCCGGCCGGTCCGGCCAGGGCCACGGTGTGCTCGTCGGCGGGCAGCGGCAGCGTGGCTCCCGCCAGTAGGGTGAGCGAATTGGTCGTGGCGCCATCGTGTTTGGTCCAGCGAGCACACGTCAGCGGCGCCTTGGTGGCATCGACGACGGCCAGCGGGCGCTCCGGGTATGCCGCGGTGTTGATCGCCGTGGAGACCGGGATGCGGGCGACCTGGTCGGCCGACAGGCGCGGTGGCTGCTCCAGACCGTACGAGTCGGTGTTGCGCAGGATCGCCGCGACAACCTGTGAAATCGGTTGCAGGCCATCATCGAGCACCGCGTAGTAGCGCACGGCGTTATCGGTGGCGGCCTCCGTGGTGACCGCGGTGACCACGGCGCCGACAGGGGCCGCGACCGGCATGGGGTACGGCGTGGGCTGGCCCGCGTTGACGATCGGCGGCGCGGCCAGCGGGGCCGACTCCGGGATCGCGTTGAACAGGCCGTCGGCGACTGCGCGGGGCGTGGGCAGGGCAGTTCCGTTGGCGCCCAAGCCGAGTGCGGCCGTCACCGCCCGGTTGTTCAGGTCGACGGCGCTGCGCCTGCCGTCCCACAGCAGCCAGCTGCCCCCGTTGACACCGGCCGAGCCGACGCCATCGTTGCGCACCAGCACCGCGTCGTGGGGACCGAGCGCGCCCGCGCGGGAGCCGCCTTCGGTCAGCGGACCGGTGATCACGGTGACACCGACGACCTCGCCGGTGGCCGCGTCGCACACGGTCCAGTCGGCATCACGAGAGGTGTTGGGCACCATACGTTCCGGGGCACCAGGGATGCCGATGAGACTGCCGCGCGCGAACTTGTCCAGCTCCGCGCTCGGGACCATGGTGGGGTTGTCCGGGCGCCCGGCGATGAGCCGGGCCGAGGTCAGATTCAGGACGGGGTGCAGTTGGTCGCCCACCCGGGCGTACAGCGCGGACGTCTCCCGGTCGGCCAGGATCACGTCGTTACCCGCGACGCCGGCGGGCCGGATCAGGGAGAAGACGAAGCAGCCCGCCAGCGCGGTGACGAGCACCAGGCCACCGACCAGAACGGAGCGGCTCTGGGTTCGCAACGGGTCGACCAGCATCCGGGTGTCGTGCATGGCCACACCAGATGCGATGCGCCGCATGAGGAATCGCCAACCCGACACCTGGTGCCGCGTGACGAATCCGCGGCGGTAGTGGATCTGATCCGGGTTCTCGTTGACCGGGGTACGCGAACTGAAGCTCTTACGGTCGGTCACTGGGGCACCACCAGTCCGAGGCCCCGCAGCAGCGGCGCGGCCGAGTTGCTGACGTCACTCGCGGTGATCGTCATGAGTTCATCGTCGGTGAAGTCGTGCGCGGCAAGGTGATCCAGCCGGTACTCACGTTCTTCTTCGGAGCGCTCCACGAGGTTGCGGACGAAGCGGCCGTTACCCGCGATGTCCAGGCTGCGGCGCGCGACACCCGCCGCGTCGGGCGTCGTCGCCGTCGCGAGGTGGCCGAACAGCTGCTCCATCTCCTGCTGCGCCGCGGGTTCGAAGACGCTGTCGCGCTTTTCGGCCATGCGCATGGCGATCTCGGTGAGTTCGGTCGCCGAGTAGGACGGGAAGTCGATGCTGCGGGTGAACCGCGAGCGCAAACCTTCGTTGGTGTCCAGGAACATGTCCAGGTCTTTGCGGTAGCCGGCGATGATCACGACCAGACGGCTGCGGTCGTTCTCCATGCGGGCCAGCAGAGTGTCGATGGCGACCAGACCGAAGTCGTTCTTGGCGCCGGTGGACACCAGCGCGTAGGCCTCGTCGAGGAACAGCACGCCGTCGAGCGCGCTGTCGATGATCGCGTTGGTCTTGGCTTCGGTTTCACCGATGTGCTGGCCGATCAGGTCGGCACGATGCACCTCGCGCACCGTCTCTTTGCGCAGCAGGCCGAGGCCGCAGTAGATCTTGGCGACGACGCGGGCGATGGTCGTCTTACCCGTTCCGGGAGGTCCGGCGAAGACCAGGTGATTGGTGCGCTGGGCCACGGCCAGGCCGCGCTCCTGGCGCCGAATCGACATGGCCACAGAGCTTTTCAGCCGGGCCACCTGGTACTTGACCTCTTCCAGGCCGATGAACTCGGCCAGCTCGGCCTCCGCTTCGACGAGCAGATGGGCCTTGCGCGACTTGGCATCCGGGTCGAAGAAGTCGGCCTCGGTCGGCTCGGTCTCGGGATCCCAGGGGTTGTGCCGGGCCTCGATCCGGGCCGCGGTCGTCGGATCGATACCGAAGCTGGTGTCGGTCAACGCATGCTCGGCGGCGGTGTTGTCGGGGTGGGCGGCGTACAGCTCGGCCAGCACGTCGGTGGCTTCGTCGTCCTCGCCCTGCGCCCGCAGCGACAACGCCTTGACGAACGTGCCGTCCACGGCGGCGACCGCGACCGGTCCCTCGGGGTCCTCGAGGTGCGACAGCGCCGGCGCGAACATCCCCAGGTGTGCCAGGGCGATACCCAGCGCGACCCGCGCGGCGTGCGCGTAGTTCGGATCCAGGTTGGGGTCGTTGACGATCGGGGTCAGCTGCCGGACCACGTCGGACCAACGGCGGGTGCGGTGGTGCATGGCCACTCGCACCCAGCGCGCCGGCAGCCAGCCCGGCTTGCGGTCGAGCAGCTCGCCCACCAGCTGATCGGCCTCTTCGTACGCCCCGGCGCCGGCGAGTGTTGCGGCGTAAGCGAGTTGGAAGCCGTCCCGGTCGGCGGCGCGGAACTGCAGGTACAGACCACTGTCGTAGGTGAAGCCCAGGTCGCCGTCGGCGAGTTCGAGCGCCCGCTGCAACACGCCGGCCGAAGCCACCGTCCGCCAGATCGCCTCCACCACGTCGGGCGTTGTCGCACCAGCGGCGGCCAACCCGGTCCAGGCGTCGCAGTGCTCGCCGGCGATGCGCGTCAACGTCAGGAAGCCACCCAGGGCCGCGTCGAGGTCAGCCGGGCGACGGCGACCGTCGACGCTCAGGCCGAGCGCCAGGCAGCCGGTGGCGAACCGGGTCAGCACATCACGGTCGACCCGCGATACCCGCTGCGCCGCATCGACATCGGCGACCACTGTGTTACTGCCCGCGGTGCTCGGTCGCACGTGGGTCCTTTCCGTCGTCGACACGCCAGAGGACGAACCACCGCTCATCTGGCGGCCGTCCTAAGAAGGAGTCGGCATCCGGAACGGGTTGGTTCCCGACGGGCCGAGGAACGGGCACTGTGCCGCCGCGCGGGCGCGCCTTGCTGGAAGTGCGCCGCGGCGGATACCGCAAATGTGTCAGTGCCCATGTTGATGTTCGCGGGATATTAGAGTCCCCGCATATCTCCTTAAGTATGCCTAAGCTAACCCCTGCGAAGTTAGCATTGCATAACTTAAGTTGTCGAGACGCACCCCTCCGTCGGAGCAGGTGACGACGCTCACTCCTTAACGGCAGTGACCAGGGTGTTCGATGCGATCATGGTCGCCGCTTCCGGATTCGTCGGCACCGGACGGCCCACCGACCGGAAGTAGTCGGCCAGCCCTGTGGCCTCCGCGCTCCAGCCGCGCGCGCCGAACCAGTCCGCCGCGGGGGCGATCTGCTCGTTGTAGATCAGCTTGAAGAAGCCTTCCGCCATGTCATCCCCGGCGGCACGCTTGGCCGCGAACACCTCAGCCGGCACGGGCTTGCCCTCTTCGACCGCCACCCAGCTGCCGGGTGCCGCCAGGGCATCGATACCGGTGAACAAGTCGTCCTGTGCCGTCGCGGGCAGATAGATCAGCAGCCCCTCGGCGATCCACGCCGACGGGCGGGCGGGATCGAAACCGGCAGCCGTGAGTGCCGTCCGCCAGTCATCGCGCAGGTCGACGGCGATCTCCCGGCGCTGGACCTTCGGTTCGGCTTCGTTGCCGGCCAACACTTCCCGCTTGAACTCGAGTACCTGCGGTTGATCGAGCTCGTAGATGACGGTGCCGTCGGGCCAGTCCAGGCGGTAGGCGCGCGAGTCGAGCCCTGCGGCCAGCACCACGATCTGGCGCACGCCGGCCGCCGCGGCGCGCTGGAAGTAGGTGTCGAAGTACTTGGTCCGCGACGCCTGAAAGTTGATGAACGGTTCGCCGAATTCGGGCGTCGCCAACGGATGTTCCGGCGCCTCACCGTCCAACACGTCGGCCCAGACGCCACCGACGGCGCGGGTGAACACCTCGGCATATTGGTCCACGGCAAGCGGATTGGGCTTCGCCGCTTCCAATGCTCGCGCCGCGGCAACCATCACCGCAGTCGATCCAACACTCGTATTGATGTCCCAGCTGTCATTGTCGGTCCGCACCCGCGCGAGGGTACGCCGACAACGTGGACGCCGACTGGGACGAGACTCAGACCAGCGGACGCCCCGTGCGGATGCGCCAGTTCAGATCCATGAGCATCCAGTTGAAGGGGAACCGCCGCAGCGGCCCGGGCAGCACGCGGTTGACCGCCTTGACGAGTTTCATCAGCGAGTTGAAGCGCTTCTGCCGCTTGGCATCCCACGGCAGCTGCATCTCGTCGCGGAAGCGCTGCGGCAGGAAACCCGTCGTGATCAGCAGCGCAAGCGCCTCGGACCGGCGTTGCAGCAGGCCAGGGAGCTGCAGCCCCTTCAACCGCGCCGCCGCAATCGGAAACAGGTACTCGCGCACCGTGTCGTCGATGTGCACCTGGTCCAGCGACTCTTGCCAGTACTTGTCGAAGGCGGCGCGGTCGGCCGGCCACATCTCGGGCGTCACCTGCAATGTGGTGCCCATCGTCATGCCCTGCCGGTAGAACTCCTCGGCAGTCTCGTCGTCCAGCTCGCCGACCACCAGGCGGTACACGTCGAGTGCGCCTTTGAACAGACAGGCGGCAACCCAGAGCTGCAGGTTCTTGTCCATGGCGCTGTACTTCACCGGGCTGTCCGCGGTGGAGTACACCTGCCGGTGCGCCGTGTTCACCGCGCTGCGGTACGCCGCCTTCTGTTCGTCGGAGCCGAGGATCGCGACCGCGAGGTACGTGAATGTGGTCCGGGCGCGCTTGATCGGGTGCAGGTCGGTCCGGCCACCTTCCACCCGGCTCTCGACGACGCCGTAGCCGACGCCCGGCCGGGCCAGCTGCATGATCACGTTGGCCGGGCCCGCCAGCAGTGCCGCACCGATCAGCCCGTCGGCGTACTGGACGTCGCGCCGCACCCGGCGGCCGGGCGCGCAGGCGTTGACCGGCATCTCGACGAGATCGACCGTCATTGGTCCTCCTAGCAAAAGTGAGAACGATTGATTCCTGATATTGCCCGGGGCGCGGTGCAGGTGTCAAGATGGCGGGGTGCCTCAGGTACGCCCGTACCGCGGGATCGACGCGGCAGAACGCCTGGCCCAACGACGGGCCCGGCTGATCGACGCCGGACTGGAGATATTGGGAGCCGCGCCGCCGGCACCGGAACTCACGGTGCGGACCATCTGCGGCGGAGCCGGCGTGGCGATGCGCTACTTCTACGAAAGCTTCTCCGACAAGGACGTTTTCGTCGAGGCGGTGTTCGACCACGTGATAGCCGACCTCGCCACCACGACGCAGGCCGCGGTCGCTGCCGCGCCGCTCGACGAGCAGAGCCGCGCCGGTATGGCCAACATCGTGCACGCCATCGCCGACGACCCCAGGGTCGGGCGGCTGCTGTTCAGCGCCCAACTGTCCAACGAAGTGGTGGCACGCAAGCGCAACGAATCGACCGTCTTCTTCGCCATGCTGCTCGGCCAGCATGCAGGCGATGCCCTGCAGTTGCCCGCCGGCGACCGTCGCCGGGCCAGCACCCATTTCGCGGTGGGCGGCGTCGGACAGACGCTGAGCGCCTGGCTGTCGGGCGAAATCACCTTCACCCCAGACGAATTGATCGATCATCTGGCGTTGTTGCTGGACACGCTCGGCAAGCGGGCCGTCCGCCGGTGAACGGACCCCGGCTGCGCCGGCCCCGGTCGCCGCTGCACCAGCACATCGACTTCTTCGGCTACTGGGCGCACGGTGGCGTGGCCACCGATCGGAGCCGAGCACTGCCGCGCGGAGCCGCAACCGTGGTGATCGACGTGGGCGGCCGGGATCGCGTCGACTTCTTCTCCGCCGACGGCGCCACCCGGATGCCGGTGGAGCCGGCATTCCTCACCGGACCGGGCACGCTGTCGTACGTCACCCGGATCGATCCGGGCGAAGCGGTGCTCACCATTCATTTCCGGCCCGGCGGCGCACTGCCCTTCTTCGGAATTCCGTTGGCGGACTTGGAGAATTCCTGCGTCAACCTGACCGATCTCTGGGGCGCCGACGCCGCCCTGCTGCGCGAGCAACTGATCGGGACACCAGACTGGCCGCGACGCATCGAGATCGTGCAGGACTTCCTCCTCGCCCGGTTGCGGCCGATTTCCCACACCCTCATGCCGGTTCTGCACACCGCCGAACACCAACCGTCACTCCGGGTTTCCGAGGCCGTCGAGCTGACGGGCCTGTCCCCCAAGCGCTTGATCGCGACGTTCCGCAACGAGATCGGACTCACCCCGAAGGCCTATCTGCGCGTGCGGCGGCTCCAGGCGGCTCTGCGCCTGCTCGATGCCGGCAGCCGCGACGGCGCCGACGTCGCGGCCACTCTCGGGTACTTCGATCAACCGCACTTCGTGCGCGAGTTCCGCGGCTTCACCTCGGTCACGCCGACCCAATATGCCCAGCGGCGCAGCGCGCTGCCCAGCCATGTGGGGCTGCCGGGGTAATCAGTCAACGGGCAAAAATATCCAAGCGTCGCGCGCATCAGACCGGCACCATGGGGACATGCACCAAGGAGCACAGGCCGTCGCGAACACCGGCCTTCTGGTCGCCGCCATCCGCGCCGACGAATCACGCCGCCCTGACCGCCTTTTCACCGATCCGTTCGCCGACCGCCTTGCCGGGGAGACGGGCCGCCGGCTGCTCGCCGAAGCCGTCGCCGAAGCCGGGGACCGCCCGACCCGGCAGATCGTGGTGCGCACCCGGTTCTGGGACGAGGCCCTGCTGCGCGCCACCCGGTCCGTCCGTCAGGTCGTGATTCTCGCCGCGGGTATGGATGCCCGCGCCTACCGGCTGTCCTGGCCGGACGGCACCACGGTGTACGAATTGGACCAGCCCGAGGTGATCGCCGCCAAGGCCGCGGCGCTGGAGGGCGAAGATCCGTTGTGCACCCGGGTGGCCGTCGGCGTCGATCTCACCGGCGACTGGACAGAAGCACTGCAGTGCAACGGTTTTGACGACCGGAAGCCGACAGTCTGGTTGATCGAAGGACTACTGCAATACCTCGATGAGGCCGCTGTCGGCACGGTCTTCCAGCGGGTCGACGCGCTGTCGGCGGCCGGTTCGGTGCTGCTGTACGACATCGTCGGCAAGACGCTGCTCGACGCGCAACTGCTTGCGGCGGTACGCCAGTCGATGGCACGCAACGGCGCGCCGTGGTTGTTCGGCACCGACCAGCCGGGTGAGCTCGCAGAGCGCCACGGCTGGTCGGCGGTGGTCACCGACGTGGCTGTGCCGGGCAACGAGTGGGGCCGTTGGTTCGCCCCCGCGGTGCCGATGGATGTGCCCGACGTCCCGCGCGGTTACTTCGTCGAAGCGACGAAATAGGTTGGCGCCGAGCGTGGCGGGTATTGATCCTGCACTCATGGTCTCGCGCACTCAGCTTTTTGCGCCGTAGCCGCGGAATCAATGACAGTCTCACGTTGATCCTGCAGCCCGGGTCCCCATCACTCGAGCTTTGTGAGCGTCAGCGCAGGGTCGACGTCCGCAAGACATTTGCTTGTCAAGTGCCCAGCACGCGGAGGCTCGCGACCGTGCCACCAGATCGTCGATTTCGCGGCAGATTCAAGCGGTCTGATTGCACGCTCGAGACAAACCCGGCATTCCAGCCGTCAGACAGAAGCCACCGCGGGCCGCCGGTCGGCCGCGGTACGCGGCTCCGTCACGGTGTCGGCCTCGGTGAATTCCTTGGTCCAGCAGGCGAACTCCAGCGTGATGCCGTCAGGGTCCTGGAAGTAGAACGACCGGACGTACACGCCGGGGTGCACCGTCGGCGACGCCTGCATGGGGCTCTCGTCGTGGTTCAGCACCGGCCCGACCCGCACGCCCTTTTCCTTGAGCCGCTTGCGGTACTCGTCGAACTTCTCAGCGGGTACGTGAAAGGCCAAGTGGTTCAACGACCCGACGGCGCTCATGAACTCCCCGATACCGGGCAATGCCGCCGGTTGCGAGATACCGGGCGCTCCGTCGGGAGCCTGGGCGAACCAGAAGAACGCCACGCAGTCGCCGTTGCCGGCGTCGAAGAAGAAGTGCTGCCCCATGCCGCCTGGCAGGTCCAGCGACTTCACCAGCGGCATGCCCAGCACGCCCGAGTAGAAGTCGACGGTCCGCGCCATGTCCGCACAGACCAGGGCGACGTGGTTGATGCCGCCCAGCTCGAATTCGGCGTTGCGGTTGTCGGGCTTGATCATCGTGCCACTCCTGACGACAGGGTCTGGTCAATCACCTAATCTGAATCTAACATCAGGTTCAGGTTTGATCAATGACACCTCGAAAGGACGCCACTGTGACTGTCGCGCCCCGCGAGCAGCTGCCCACCGTGCGGGGGCGCCAGACGCAAGCGGCGATCGACAGCGCCGCCCGCGCCGTCATTGCCCGCAAAGGCATTCTGGCGACCACCATTTCGGACATCGCAGCCGAGGCCGGCCGGTCCACGGCGTCGTTCTACAACTACTACGACTCCAAGGAGGCGATGGTCCATGAATGGGCGCAACGCTTCCGCGACGAAGCCCGGGAGCGGGCCCTGCCGGCCATCAGCGCCGAGCTGACCAACTGGGAGCGCTCCCACCAGGCCGCCGCCGCGCACTGGGAGACCTACCGGCACCGGCTTGCCGAGGTCATCGCCATTTCCCAGTTGGCAATGATCAACGACGATTTCGCGCAGTATTGGTCCGAAATCTGCGAGCTACCGATCTCACTGATCGTGTCGATGGTCAAACACGCTCAGCAGCAAGGCTTCTGCCCGGATGACAATCCACGGCTAGTTGCCGTGGCATTGGTATCGATGCTGAACCAGTTCTGCTATACCCAATTGTCAGGTGATGGCGCCACCACCGCAGACGACGACGCCTGCGTCACCACCCTGGCCAACATCTTCTACCGGACCATCTACCACGAGGGGAATCCGCGTACATGAATAGACCTGGAAGTTCGTCTGCCGCGGGAGTCACCCGAGAGTTCATCGGGATGGACTCGCCGACCGCGCTGCGTGCCGGGTCTGGTGGTCACCCCTGCCAGGGCATCTACTACCGCGGCATGGGCCGGAAGCCCAAGGTGGCGATGATCGCCACGCACTACCAGATCGATTTCGCCGAGCACTATCTCGCCGACTACATGGCAACCCGCGGTATCGGGTTCCTCGGCTGGAACACCCGATTCCGCGGTTACGAATCCAGCTTTCTGCTCGATCACGCGCTCGTGGACATCGGCGTCGGGGTGCGCTGGCTGCGCGAGGTCGCCGGTGTGGAAACCGTTATTCTGCTGGGCAATTCGGGGGGCGGCTCCCTGATGGCCGCCTACCAGGCCCAGGCGCTGTCACCAAATATCACGCCGCTGGAAGGGATGCGCCCGGCGGCCGGTGTCTACGACCTGCTCCCGGCGGACGGCTACGTCTCCAGCGCCGCCCACCCGGGCCGACCGGATGTGCTGACCAATTGGATGGACGGCTCGGTGACCGATGAAACCGACGCACTGGCAACCGATCCCGATCTCGACCCGTTCGCCGAGCACAACGGCCCGCCCTTCTCGCCGGAATTCGTCCAGCGGTACCGCGACGCGCAGGTCGCCCGCAACCACGCGATCACCGACTGGGTGGAGGCCGAATATGCGCGCGTCCGTGCCGCGGGCTTCCGGGACCGCCCGTTCACCGTCATGCGCACCTGGGCCGACCTGCGCATGATCGACCCCACGCTCGAACCCACCAAGCGCCCCGCCAATCAGTGCTATGCAGGATCCCCCGTGCAGGCCAACCGCTCGGCCAACGGCATTGCCGCGGCCTGCACACTGCGCAGCTGGCTGACGATGTGGAGCCTGCGGCACGCCCAGACCCGGGCCGAGCCGCACCTGGCCCTCATCGACAACCCGGCGCTGGTGATCAACGCCGAACAGGATTCGGGCGTGTATCCCTCTGACGCGCAACGCATCTACGACGCGCTGGCCACCACCGACAAGACGCTGCACGCCATCGACTCCGACCACTACTTCACCACCCCGGGCGCCCGCAGCGAGCAGGCCGATCTGATCGCCAAATGGATCGCCAAGCGGTGGCGGTGAGCCGGCCCGTGCGGGTGTTGGCGCATTTCACGCCCGGCCCGCGGGTCATCGAATTCCTTGCTCCGCTGCAGGATCTGGTCGATGTGCGGTTCTGCGCGGCGGACGACGACACGACGTTCTACCGGGAGCTGCCGGACGCCGAGGTGCTGTGGCACGTCCTGCGGCCGGTCAGCGCCGCGGATCTGGAATCGGGCGGGCGCCTCAAGCTGGTCCACAAGATGGGAGCGGGCGTCAACACCATCGACGTCGCCGCCGCGACGCGGCTCGGCATCGCGGTCGCCAACATGCCGGGCGCCAACGCGCCGTCGGTCGCCGAGGGCGCCGTCATGCTGATGCTGGCCGCGTTGCGACGGCTGCCGGAACTCGACCGCGCCACGCGCGCCGGCGCCGGCTGGCCCACCGACCCGACACTCGGCGAAACGGTCCGGGACATCGGCAGCTGCACCGTCGGCCTCATCGGGTACGGCAACATCGCCAAGCGGGTCGAGACCATCGTCACCGCCATGGGCGCCACCGTCGTGCACACCAATACCCTTGGCGCGCAGGGCCACCCCGGCTGGCGGACGCTCCCCGACCTGCTCGCCGCCAGCGACGTCGTCTCGCTGCACCTGCCGCTCACCGAACACACCGAAGGGCTGCTCGACGCCGAGGCGCTGGGCCTCATGAAACCCGGTGCGGTCCTGGTCAACACCTCACGCGGCGCCGTCATCGACGAACCCGCGCTGGTCTCCGCACTACAGCACGGACCCCTACAGGCCGCGGGCCTCGACGTCTTCGCCACCGAGCCCGTCGACGCCGCCAATCCACTGCTCAAGCTCGACAACGTCGTCGTCAGCCCGCACACCACGTGGTACACCGCCGACACCATGCACCGCTACCTGGCCGAAGCGGTCGGTAACTGCGAGCGACTCGCCGCTGGACAGCAGCTGGCCAACGTAGTGAACGAAGTGAACCTCTAAACACCCGTCAAGTGGGTTACTCTCGGAACCAACCGACCAGTTATTTGGTTGGGTGCGCCCTGCACAGCCCACAGCCGGTCACAGGAGGCAACGATGCCCATCGCGATCACGTCCGAGCACAACGATCTGGCCGATTCGGTCCGATCCCTGGTGGCGCGGGTCGCGCCGTCCGAGGTCTTGCACGAGGCCCTCGAGACCCCGATCAGCAACCCGCCGCCGTATTGGGCCGCGGCCGCCGACCAAGGCCTGCAGGGCCTGCACCTGTCGGAAGCCGTTGGCGGACAAGGCTTCGGCATCCTCGAACTCGCGATCACCCTGGCCGAGTTCGGCTACGGCGCCGTCCCCGGCCCGTTCGTCCCGTCGGCCATCGCCAGTGCGCTGATCGCCGCGCACGACCCCAAGTCGGCCCTGCTGCCCGGCCTGGCCTCCGGCGAGATCATCGCCGCGTACGCCTTGAACTCGGGCCTGACCGCCACCACCCAGGGCGACGGACTCGTCGTCAGCGGTGAGATCCGCGCCGTCCCCGCGGCCGCGCAAGCCGAGCTCCTGGTGGTGCCCATCGACGGCCGGTGGGTGGCCCTCGACACCGCGAGCCTGCAGATCGACCCGGTCCAGAGCGTCGACCCGCTGCACCCCGTCGCCCACGTCCGCGCCGACGCCGTACCGGTCGCCGCCGACCGCATCCTCACCGGCCTGGACCAGTCGCACGCCCGGGCCCTGATCACGACGCTGCTGTCGGCCGCATGTGTCGGCGTCGCGCGGTGGGCCACCGACACCGCCGCCGCGTACGCCAAGATCCGGGAGCAGTTCGGCCGCCCCATCGGTCAGTTCCAGGCCATCAAGCACAAGTGCGCCAACATGATTGCCGAGACCGAGCGGGCCACGGGCGCCGTCTGGGATGCCGCCCGCGCGCTCGACGAGCACGCGTCCGGTGACGCCGAATCCGACTACCTGTTCGCCGCCGCGGTGGCCGCGACCCTGGCGCCCGTCGCCGCGCAGCACTGTGCGCAGGACTGCATCCAGGTGCACGGCGGCATCGGCTTCACCTGGGAACACGACACCAACGTGTACTACCGGCACGCCATCGCGCTGGTCGCCGGATTCGGCCGGGCCGCGGACCACCCGCGCCAGGTCGTGGACCTCGCCACGACGTCCGGCATGCGGTCCATCGACATCGACCTGGACCCGGACACCGAGAAGCTGCGCGCCGAGATCCGGGCGGAAGTGGCTGCGCTGAAAGCACTTCCGAGCGGACCGGAGCGCAACGCCGCGATCGCCGAAGGCGGCTGGGTGCAGCCGCACCTGCCGACGCCCTGGGGCCGGGCCGCAGAGCCGATCGAGCAGATCATCATCGCTCAGGAGTTCAGCACCGGAAAGGTGCGCAGGCCACAGATGGGCATCGCGGCGTGGATCATCCCGTCGATCGTCGCGTTCGGCACCCACAAGCAGCAGCAGGACTTCCTGCCGCCGACGTTCCGCGGCGACATGATCTGGTGCCAGCTGTTCTCCGAGCCCGGTGCCGGCAGCGACCTCGCCAGCCTGACCACCAAGGCCGTCAAGGTCGACGGCGGCTGGCGCATCACCGGCCAGAAGATCTGGACGACGGGAGCCCAGTTCTCCGCGTGGGGTGCGCTCCTGGCCCGGACCGACCCCAACGCGCCGAAACATCAAGGCATCACGTATTTCCTGCTCGACATGAAGAGCCCCGGCGTCGAGGTGAAACCGCTGCGCGAGCTCACCGGCAACGCGATGTTCAACACCGTCTTCATCGACGACGTCTTCGTCCCCGACGACATGGTGCTCGGCGAGGTGAACCGCGGCTGGGAGGTCAGCCGCAACACCCTGACCAACGAGCGGGTATCGATCGGCAGCAGCGAGCCGCCGTTCCTGGCCAGCCTCGATCAGTTCGTGGAGTTCCTGCGGGACGGCGAATTCGACGAACTGCAGCGCCACGAGGCCGGCAAGCTGATCGCCGAGGGCCACGCCGCGAAGCTGCTCAACATGCGCTCGACGCTGCTGACCCTCGCCGGTGGCGACCCGATGCCGGCCGCCGCGATATCCAAGCTGTTGTCCATGAAGACCGGCCAGGGCTATGCCGAATTCGGGGTCGCGTCGTTCGGCAGCGACGCGGTTGTCGGTGACCCGCAACAACCCTCCGGCCGGTGGGACGAATACCTGTTGGCCGGCCGCGCGACGACCATCTACGGCGGCACCTCCGAGGTGCAGCTGAACATCATCGCCGAGCGGCTGCTGGGCCTGCCCCGCGACCCGTAACCGCTGCCCACCAACGGCCGGGAAACCCTCATTTCAGTGCAGAAATGGGGGTTTTCCCTATTGTCCGAGGCTGGTCGGCCAGGTGTACCGTTGACGTAGGCGGAAACATGTTTGGTGGTGATGGTCATGACCACAACAGAGCCGGCCACACGCGCGTCACGCATCCTGCGGCCGGTCTTGATAGCAGCCGTTGCGCTCGCGTTCACGATCCTGCCGACGGCCCTGCGCAGCCCGACCGTCACGCTGCAGGCAACCGGCGATCCGTGCGTCAACGGCATCGTCCCGTGGAACCCCTACGTCGTGAACTGCAACCTGCCCGATCGCAATACGCCCAGGGTGCGCGGCGCGGCTCCCGACGCCGGCGCCATCATCGCGTGCCGCGGCAGGCCGGCCTGCCTGTCCTGGTACGTCAACGGGTACTAGAGGTCCATCTCCCGTAGCGCGCGCTTGAGGATCTTGCCCGTGGGGTTACGCGGCAGCTCGTCGAGGAACACGACCTCGCGCGGAACCTTGTAGCGCGCCAAGTGATCTCGCACGTAGGACTTGATGTCGTCCTCGCTGACCGTCGCCCCCTCGGTTCTGACCACGAAGGCCCGCAGCCGCGCGCCGAAGTCCTTGTCGTCGACACCGATCGCGGTCGCCTCCACCACCTCGGGGTGTCCGCTGATCAGGTCCTCGACCTCGGCGGGGAAGACGTTCTCGCCGCCGGAGACGATCATCTCGTCGTCACGGCCACTGACGTACAGCAATCCGCGCTCGTCGAAGTAGCCGACGTCGCCCGACGACAGCATGCCGTCGATGATCTCCTTGCCACCGCCGCCGGTGTACCCCTCGAACGGGAAAGTGGTGCCGACGAAGATGCGCCCGACGCTGCCCTGCGGCAGTTCCTTGCCGTTGTCGTCGAAGATCTTCACGCGGACGCCCTTGACCACCGGGCCGACCGTCGCCGGGTTGATCGACAGGTCCTGCGGACGGGCGATGGTGGCGAACGAGATCTCGGTCGACCCGTACAGGTTGTAGATCACCGGGCCCAGATCCTTGAGCGCCCGTGTCGCCAGTTCGGATCCCAACTGCGAACCCGACACGAAGACGATCCGCAGGCTCGACAGGTTCGGCTTCGGTGACGCCTTGTCCAGCTCGTCGAGGATGCGCGACAACATCACCGGCACCACCACCATGGCGGTGACCCGGTGCCGCTCGATGTCGGCGAGCACGGTGGCCGGCTTGAACCGGCGCCGCAGCACCAGCGTGCTGCCGAGCAGCATGGCGATGGTCGAGTGCAGGTACCCCAGCGCGTGGAACATCGGCGCGGGCAGGCTGGTCACCTCACCGGATTTGAACGGCACCGACGACAGCACGCCACCCACCGGGGCCAGCGACGGCGGGGCACTTCGGTTGGCGCCCTTGGGAGTTCCCGTGGTGCCGCTGGTCAAGATGATGATGGACGCCGATTTGGCGGCCTTCGGCGGCGCCAGGCTGCTGGTCCGGGCGATGACCTCTGCCAGCGATTCGTCGGTGCTGTCCGACGGTTCCGGCTTGTCCGGGTTGTGCCCCAGTGCCCGCAGCTTGCCCAAGGGTGGCTCGGACAGCGCGACGGCGTCGGCGTATTCGTCGTCGTAGATGATGAGCTGCGCGCCCTCGCGCTCGGAGACCTCTTTGATCTGCGGACCCGAGAATTCGGTGTTCATCAGGATGATGCGCGCGCCCACCCGCGCCGCGCCGTACACCGCGATCAGGAACCACCGGTGGTTGCGGGCCAGGATCGCCACACCTTCCCCGGCCTGAACCCCCTTGGCGCGCAACGCGTTGGCCGTCGCGTTCACGGCGTCGTCGAACTCCTGGAAGGTGATGTCACCGTCGTCGTCGATGACGGCCGTGCGGTGCGGGGTACGCCGCGCGTTGAGCGCCGGGACCATGCCGATCTCACCCCAGCGGGCAATGTCGGCCAGCATCGCCGCGATGTGCTGCGGCGACTCGAGTTTGAGCGCGCCCGCCTCGAACATCTTCTTGGCGTAGTGCAGTTCGGCGGCGCCGCGGTCGACGTATTTCCCGACCGACTTCTCCAAAGTTTCCTGAACCTTGTTTGCCACCTGCGACGGGAGGTCAGTCAGCTTCGCCATGAGCCAACCATAGGTGACACCACGGGTAACGCGGCCGGAACTCTCGCGCCAATTACGATGACTTCATGGGTGACTCGCGGTCCCTCGAGGTGGGCGGGCGCGAGGTTGTCGTGAGCAACCCGGACAAGGTGATCTTTCCCGAACCGGGCGTGACCAAGCTGGACCTGGTCAACTACTACCTCGCCGTCGCCGACGGCGCGCTGCGCGGCGTGGCACGACGGCCCATGATCCTGAAGCGGTTCGTGAAAGGCATTGCCCAGGAGGCGATATTTCAGAAGCGGGCGCCGGAGAAACGCCCGGACTGGATCGACGTCGCCGAGCTGAAGTACGCCTCGGGCACCTCCGCGAAGGAAGCCGTCATCGACGAGGCCGCCGGGCTGGTGTGGGCGGTGAGCCTGGGCTGCATCGACTTCAATCCACATCCGGTCCGGGCCGACGACCTGGAACATCCGGATGAACTGCGCGTGGACCTCGATCCGATGCCGGGTGTCGAGTGGCCGCAGATCGTCGACGTCGCCATCGTGGTGCGGGACGTGCTCACCGACTACGGGCTGACGGCCTGGCCCAAGACGTCCGGCTCGCGGGGTTTCCACATCTACGCCCGGATCGAGCGGAACTGGCCGTACACGCAGGTGCGGCTGGCCGCCCAGACCGTGGCCCGCGAGGTGGAGCGGCGCGCACCGGAGTTGGCGACCAGCCGCTGGTGGAAAGAGGAACGCCAGGGCGTCTTCGTCGACTTCAACCAGAACGCCAAGGACCGGACGGTGGCATCGGCCTACTCGGTACGGTCACGGCCCGACGCCCGGGTCTCGACACCGCTGTTCTGGGACGAGGTCCCGGGCTGCCGTCCCGAGGAATTCACGGTGGCGACGGTGCCCGCCCGGTACGCGCGATTCGGCGACCCGTGGGCCGGGATGGACGACGCCGCGGGTGGCCTGGAGGGGTTGCTGGCACTGGCCGAAGAACTGGGCCCGATGCCCAAGGCGGAGAAACCCGGGGGCGGCGCGGCCGCCGACGGCCGGCGGGCGTCACAGATGCCGCTCATCGAGATTGCCCGCACGAAGACGCGCGACGAGGCGATGGCCGCCCTCGACGAGTGGCGATCGAAGCATCCGGAGGCGGCGTCTGCCCTGGAAGCCATAGATGTTCTGGTCGACGGCATGCGCGGGCCCAGCTCGATCTGGTACCGCATCCGGATCAATTTGCAGCACGTGCCGGAGGAATTGCGGCCGCCGCGGGAGCCTCTCATCGCCGACTATTCGCCGTGGGTGGGGTATCAGGGCCATCAGGGCCGCCGTCGGTGACCGTTACCCCGCTGAGACCATGTTTGCTAGCTGGAGCTATCACACTTCTTAGCGATGATTTAGGACTTACTCCCCGGTACCTTAACTTGGCCACATAACTTCGATCTCGAGCCGGAGAAACGACACAGCTGTCGGGCGTTCGGCAACATCGAAGGGAGGCATCACATGGCTACGGTCACCAGCGACTCAGCTCCGACCACCGCTTTCCGCTATGGCAATCCGGCGGTCGCCTGCGGCGACGCCGAGGTGCGCGCCCAGTGCCGCCAACTGGCGACGGTACTCACCGTCACCGGAGTCATCGACGAAACCGATGTGGACCTGGTTGCAGCGCAGGCACGGCGCTGCGTCCTTCCCGAGAAGCCGTTCATCCTGGACCTGAGCGGGGTCACCTCGTTCGCAGTGTCCTGCGTCGAACTGCTCGACAAGGTCAACGACAGCTGCATCGCAGCAGGTAACGAGTGGTCTCTCATCGCATCCCAGCCGGTTTCGACCGCGCTGCTGGCCTGCGGCGCAGAGTCCGCCTTCCCGACCGCAACCTCCGTCTCCGAAGCGCTGCACCACTTCTCGGACAGCATGTACGAGCGCCGTCGGTTGCTGCCGTTCCTCACCAAGAAGTCCGCGTAAGACAGGAACTGAACATGTTGATCGATCTCCGCTGGCTGAGTGCCCTGCTCCACCACCGTCGTAAGACGCATCTGGCGACGCCGGCTTTCTGACCATCTACAACCTCCAAACACGGTGCCGACACCAATCTGGTGTCGGCACCGTGCTTTTGTTTGACGTCGAACGTCAAGAGCTGAAGTCGATGCGCACGATGGCGCTGTCGTCCCAGACATCACGGTTCCGCGCCTTGTGCCACTTCTCGCGCCACGGCAGCCCGGCGTGCACCTGGGTCACGCCCGGAATCCTGATCAGCGGCACCAGATTCCACTGCCACCCGTAGCGCCGGTGCAACACGCGGTTGGCATCGGTCGCGGCGACACCCTCGAGAATCGTCGCCGTGCCCGTGAATAGGGTTGCGCCGCTTAGTTTTCGGCCGCGGTAATCACACGCCGTCAGTTCGACTCGCGGATGTGCCCGCATCCGTGCGGTTTTCGGACCGCGCTTGGTCCGGAACACGATCGAATCCGGCTCGACGGCGAACCAGATCGGGGTATCGACCGGCCGGCCGTCGCGCCGGTAGCTCCGGAGCAGCGCGTAGCGGGTCCGGCTCAGTTCACTGATATCTGATCGCTGTGTGTTGGTAGCCATGCGTACAGTCAACGACTTAGAGTTGGCTTCAAGTCAAGGCCGAATCAGGAGTGTCATGGCCACGTTCACCATCGGCGAAGTGTCGGCGCGCACCGACGTCGCCGCGACGACCCTGCGGTACTACGAGCAGATCGGCCTCATCCCGGCACCGGCCCGCGTCGGTGGCCAGCGCCGCTACGACGACACCGTCATCGATCGCCTCAACGTCATCCGGGTATGCAAGACCGCCGGATTCTCTCTCGATGAGATCCAGCTGCTGTTCGCCGACGATGCCCCCGGCCGCAGCGCCACCCGCGCGCTGGCTCAGACCAAGCTCGACGAGATCGACGCCAAGATCGCCGAACTGCACCTCGCGCGCGCGATCGTCGAGTGGGGCATGCAATGCACGTGCCCGTCGATAAGCGCATGCAGCTGCGGTATCCATCCTCCCAAGCCCGGGGACACCCAGACGGCCTGACCGCCGACCCGTCGCCTGCTGTCAGTGCCCGCCCTGACGGGCCCCGCCGACCTCTGCCGGCAAGGGTGGCGGCAGCGGCGTGGTCGGTACGGGCGCGGGAGCTCCGGTGACCGGTGTCGACGGCGTGCCCACCGGTCCAGCAGCGGGCGCAGGCGCAGCCGCGGTTCCGGACAACGGCCCGCCGCTGCGGAAGAAGGTCATGGGCTCGGACCGGATGGGCTGCGAACCCGCGCTGATGTCAAGCGATTTCGCGCTGACGGTATAGGTGATGCCGTCGCTCGTCGCGGTGTAGCCGCCCTGGCCGTCCGCGCCGGCGGCGACGATCAGCTTCGCGCCGTCGCTGATCCGGACGCCGCGATACTGATAGGCACCCCCGGCGCTCTTGCAGATCGCGACCCGCGACGAGGCGGTGCTGCCGAAGGCCACCGCGGTATCGCCGGTCGGGCAGCGCGCCGTCGAGTCGACGAACCCCTGAGCGTCCGTCGCGGGATCGGCCGCGGCCGGCCAGCTTCCGGCCAGTGCCAGCCCCGCACCCGTCAGGGTCGCAACCGCCAGCCGTGCCGCACGGAATGTGAAGTCGGACATCGTCACCACCACATCACACCGCGACCGGTTCGGCGAGCGCCCACACCGCACCCCTGGCAAATCGTCTGGACATCACAGCCGCCGGTCCGTGGATGAATTCTTGGAAAACTTCAGCTTGATTTATTTACCCGGGCAGGGAAATTGTGCACGTATCGCCTGGTCAGGCGGCCGATGGGCGATTTTGCTCAGCTAGAGGCACCTGGCGGTTTCCGCTACTTTCAGACCGCCTAATTCCGCTCTGCCTCACTGAATCCGGGGTCCATCATGCAAATCGCTGTTCGGCACAACGCACTGCCCTCGTCTCTCGTTGCCGGAATGTGCTCGGTGTGCGTCGTCGCCTCGGTAGGAGCCGCCGCACCGTTGCCCGCGCCGCACTCCGTGCAAGCGGCACATTCCGCCGTGGCCACCGTGTCCACCTATGCGGAGAAGTACTACCTGACGGCCTTCCCGGAGGATCTGCTCCAGCTGGTCTCACTGCCGTTCACGGCGTACCAGACCTTCCTGAACAACCTCATCGCCGGCCCCAATGAGTTCATCAAGGCCATCAACACGCTCAACGCCGCCATCTACGCCCAGACCGTCGGGCCGTTCGTCGCGCAGTTGATCCAGGGCCCGAACGCGATCATCACCGGCCTCAACAACATCAACAAGGCGATCTACAACCAGACGCTGCTGCCGATCGTCAACACCCTGATCGCGGCGCCGAACGCCATCATCAAGGGCATCAACGCGATCAACGCCACCTTCTTCAACGGCACGACCGCGAAAATCCCGGTGCTCATCACCACCGCGATCAACACCGCGATCGCCGCGTTGCAGAACCTCAGCACGCTGCCCGCCACCATCATCAAGGGGATCAGCACCCTGCCGGGTGCCCTCATCGCCGGACTGCAGGCCCTGCCGGGCGCGATCCTGTCCGGATTCCCGCTGGCCGCAACGCCGTTGGCCGCCACCACGTCGCTGAAGACGCTGGCCTCGGCGACGACGCTGCCGACCACCCAGACGCTGTCGCTGACGGCCAAGCCCGCCGCCGCCACGGAGACGGACACGCCGAAGGCCACCGGTGCGACGTCGCCCGAAACCGGCACGACGCCCACCGCCACCGACTCGGGGAAGACGACCGAGAGCACCGGCGCCACCACGGCCGGCCAGACCGACGCCAAGGACACCAGCACGCCCGCCGGCAAAACCGACGAGAAGGCCGCGACCAAGGACGCCGACACCAAGGCCACCACCGAGACGAAGACCACCGACGCCAAGGACTCGAGCACCAAGACCACCGACGCCAAGGACTCGGGCGCCAAGGACTCCGAGACCAAGAGCTCCGACAAGCCGGACACCAAGTCCAGCAGCAAGTCTGACGACAAGGCCGGTGCCGACAAGTCGACGAAGGCGGAGTCGGGCAAGTCGACGAAGGCCGACAAGCCCGCCAAGAGCGGCAAGCACAGCGCTCCCGACGGCGCCCGCGGTTCGGTCTCCGTGCCCGCGGGTTCGACCGGCGGCAAGCACCGTGCCCCCGAGGGCGGCGGCGCGTCGCACGCCTCGAGCAGCAGCAGCAGCCACGACAGCTGACAAGTAGCGCAACAACATTGAGGGCTGTGGCTTCGAAAAGCCACAGCCCTCAATGCATTCCCGCCGGCATCCCGCCGGCGGGGTCAGACCTCAGTAACCGGGAATCGCCGGGACCAGCGGCGAGGACGCCAACTGCAGTGGCGCCTGCGCCGTGGGCGCCAGCAGACCCGGTGCGGGCACCGCGACCGAAGGTGCAGTCAGGCCCGGCGTCGCAGTCAACGGCGCAGTCGCCGCGCCCAGCGCACCGGGAACCGGAGCCGTCGCGGCCCCGAGCGTGCCCGGCAACGGTGCCGTCACTGCACCCAACGTGCCGGGCAGCGGTGCCGTCGCCGCACCCAACGTGCCGGGTACCGGAGCCGTTGCCGCCCCCAGGACGCTCGACACAGGGGTTGTAGCGGCGCCCAGCGTGCCCGGCACCGCGCCGGTGACGCCCGACAGGTTCGGCACCCCGACGGAAGGCAGCCCCGGCGGTGTCACCGGCAGGCCACCGTTCATCAGGGCCGGGATGTTCCCGTTGGCCAGCGCCGTCATGAAGGCGGGGCACTGCGTCTGGATCGCGACCTGCGTGGCGAACCCGGCCAGCGGCGGCGCGATGCCGCCGTTGCCGCTCATCTGCGTTGCCGTGCTGGCCATCTGGCTGCCCGGCTGCACCAGCAGCGGGCAGATCGAGGTACCCACCTCGGCGATGGCGCTGCTGACGGGCCCGTTGTTGCCGATACCGACATCATTGAGCGCGTCATGGACGACGTCGGCCTGGGCGCGCGGTCCCCACATGAGGGCGGCGGCCACGATGGCCCCGGCCACCACGACAGGTCGCAGCACCGCGGCTGATGTCGCGATGACATCCACCGAGCCGACCTGTGTCCTTCCGGTCTTCGGCCGGCCCGGGCGGGCGGCCACCGGTCTGCGGTACGTCACTTCAGTAGTTGCGGTCATCAGCACGCTCCCTGTTCCTGAGTGCTCGGCGCCACACTGGGCACTGATTTCACTTGGGTAACGGTGGGCTACAAAAGTCACAAATACAACACGGAGCGATAACCGTTCGAACCCTATGCGAGTCGCTATCTTGATCTCTGAGACCGGACTGAAATTCTGTCTCTTTTTCTTACCGGAGCTTCAACTCAATAACACCAGTAGTCACATTTGCCTCATTAACACCTTGCGACACAATTGGGAAGAGGCGTCAATATCTGGTCGATTTCCGGCCGTTTTCAAGGTGCGCCGCGGCCGGCTCCACCCGCCGGCGAGCCCCGACCAAGCCCCCATCAATTGACGCCGGAGTAGGCCTTCCGTTGTTCATAGCTAATGGTCAGACGGGTGTGACATACTGCACTTTGGTCAGAAAAGGGGAGGTGATCTCCGCGTGATGCCCCACGCGCGGCTCCTCGCCGCCTCCAGCCTCGTCACAGCAGGCTTGCTGGTGCTGGGCCCCGAAGCCGTCGTGGCGTTGGCCGACACCGACACCGGCAGTTCCAGCACAGGCACCTCGGGCGGCTCGACCACTGGCACCTCGGGCACCACAGGAACCACGACGGGTACGACGACCGGTGGCACGACCACGGGCTCGGACACGTCGACCACCACCGGCGGCAGCACCACCACCGGCTCCACGACCACCGGATCGTCGACCACCACCGGCTCGACCACGGGCAGTTCGTCACCGAACCTGCAGACCACCCTCGGGGGCATGGTCGGCCAGTTCACCCGCATCATCCAGCACCCGACCAGCATCATCGGCGGTGCACCGCTGACCGGCCTCGTTCCGGGCGTCAAACCCAGCCAGGGCGTCCCTGCGCTCATCCCCGGCGCCGCACCGACATTCAGCGCACCTACCCCCGTCAAGAGCACAGCGCCGCAGCCGTCGGCTGCCGTGACGCCGGACTCGACGGTGACCACCCCGGGCCCCACTGCCGCGGCCACGCCGAAACCCCCGCTGGCGCAGCTCCCGCTGGCCGTGGCCCAGGTTCCGCTGACCGCGCTGGACCTCGTCAAGACCACGATCCCGACGGTCGTCGAAGCGGTGCCGATCCCGGGTCTCGCCGCACTGCCCGTCTTCGCCGACGCCCTGATCAACCCCATCGAGACCACCGTCCGGGATTTGGCGACGGCCGCCTCCAACCTGCCGTTCCTCCAGTACACGCCGGGTATGCCCGCCATCGCGTTGCCACCGGACAACCGGGCCCTGCAGCTGAACGCTCCCCAGCTGCCGAAAACCTTTGGCGAAAGCACTGATTCGATGCCGCGGGACATCTCGCCGGGCGCTCCGGGCACCCCCGACAAGCCGGTCCCGCCGGTCCGGCCCCGGGACGTCTTCGCCGCCGAGACGCTTCTCGTCGCCTCGAAGGACTTCCGGCCGGGCTATCCGGACTACCTGCGGGCCGCCGGCCTCCGCGAGGTCGCGGCGGTCGCCGTCCCCGGATTCGCCGGCATCATCACCCTCACCGCCGCCGGCGGGCTGATCGGATTCCGGCAGGCGCGGGCCACCTCGTCGGCACCCACGCGCGCCCGACGATTCGTCAACTAGGTCTGTACCTGCCGGCAGCACAAGATTTCGGCCGAGCGCTCCCCCGGATGGCCGCCGAACGGGAAGAATTGGGCTCGACCGGAATAACCCGGCTTCCTCAATCCGTTGGGAATCGACGTGACCGAACATGAACTGAGCCCCACCGACTGGGTGCGCAAGCAGACCGAACAGATTCTGGCGCAGGGCACCACCGATGGTGTGCAGATCCTCGATCGGCCGGTGGTCCTGTTCACCACCACCGGAGCCAAGTCCGGCAAGAAGCGTCTCGTGCCGCTGATGCGCGTCGAGCACAACGGTCGTTACGCCCTGGTGGCCTCCAAGGGCGGTGCCCCCGAGCACCCGTCGTGGTACCACAACGTCAAGGCCAACCCGCAGATCACAGCGCAGGATGGCGACAAGGTCATGGAGCTGACGACACGTGAGCTCGAGGGTGACGAACGGCAGGAGTGGTGGGACCGGGCCGTCGAGGCCTACCCGCCCTACGCCGAATACCAGACCAAGACCGACCGCCTGATCCCGGTCTTCATCGCCGAATAGCGTCCGGCTCCACCGCCGGAAGCAGCCGCCGCGCGGACTGCAACAAGATGCGGTGGAGTTCGCCGTCGGGGATGTCCTGTAGGTCGGGATCCATCGCGCTGCCGTAGACGCCCGAGGTGACCAGCGACATGGTCACCCGGGTTTCGGTATCTGCGCCGTCCATTCCGAGCACCCGGCGCAGGCGCTGGTTGATGGCGCTGCACTCTTCGTGCGAGTTCACCAGGGTGTCGATGGCCGGGTCGCGATAGAACACCGCCGTCACCCGCCGGTGCCGAACCGCGAGCTCGACGAACCCGGCGATCGCGGCTTCCTGGCGGGCCGGCCCGCTCCCCTCGGCCTCGATCGCGGTGGCCAGCTGATCGAGGTCTGCGAACACCGGCCGGATCACGGCCAGGACGATGTCGTCCTTCGAGTGGAACTGGTAGTACACGGAAGCCTTGCTGACCCCGAGATGATCGGCGATCATCTGCAGCGATGTGCCGTTCACGCCGTGGTCCGCAAACAACGCCAGGGCGGCGTCGATCACCCGCGCACGCGCCGATCCGCGTGGCCCCACCGATTTGGCCAATCCTCGCTCCCTGTTCGCCGACCACCCCTGGCGGTCGTCGTGTAGCCGCGGTCACCGCTGTCGCAGCGACGTCACGTGCGTCACAGGCAAGGCCCCGATGTGGGCACCGACCTGCATCAATCAATTCGCTTAACTTGTCTAAGTTTACCTTGGTGGATACGCTGAGTCTGCCGATCGGCAGATTGAAATGTGACACACCTGTGGGCGCCGCACAAACGGTACGCAGCGTCCCAGGTCACAGGGTCCGCCGAGGTATGTCGAGCAATCGAAGGACGGGGAGGTCAGCATGACCAAGGAGATCGCCGCGTGATCGGCAATGCGCTCAAGAAGGCGTGGATCCCGTTGCTGATCCTCGCCGTGGCCCTCGTCGCCGGTTTCACCGTGCAGCGCGTGCGCACCTACTTCGGCCAGAACCCCGTCATCGTCACCCCGCGCAACTTCGCCGACGACGCCAAACCGTTCAAACCCAAGGTCGTCACCTACGAGATCACCGGCGAACCCGGCGCCTACGCCGACATCAACTACCTCGACCTGGACGCCAAACCCCAGCGCGTCGATCACGCGATGCTGCCCTGGAAACTCGTCCTGTCCACCACCGCACCGGCGGCCTCCCCCAACATCGTCGCCCAGGGCGACGGTGACTCCATCACCTGCACCGTCCACGTCGACGACGAACTCAAAGACACCCGAACCTCCACGGGCGTCCACGCCCAGACCTTCTGCCTGGTGAAATCTGCATGAGCAACCACAGCCTCGACACTCCGACGGACTCGTTCCCCAAGGCCGGGCAGCCGCCGCACCGGCCGCTGATCCCCCGTCTGATCCGCACGCTCGCGATCCCGGTCATCCTGGCCTGGATCGGCATCGTCGTCATGCTCAGCACGATCGTGCCGGGGCTCGATGAGGTCGGCAAGATGCGATCGGTCTCGATGTCGCCGCACGACGCGCCCTCGATGATCGCGATGAAGCAGGTCGGTTCCGACTTCAAGGAATTCGACTCCGACAGCTCGGCCATGGTGGTGCTGGAAGGGCAGGAGCCGCTCGACGCCGCCGCCCACGCGTATTACGACCAGATGGTCGCCAAGCTCCAGGCCGACACCGCGCACGTCGAGCACGTGCAGGACTTCTGGAGCGACCCGCTGACCGCGTCGGGCTCCCAGAGCGCGGACGGCAAGTCCGCCTACGTGCAGGTCTACCTGCGCGGTAACCAGGGCGAATCGCTCGCCAACGAGTCCGTCGAGACCGTCGACAAGATCCTCAAGAGCATCCCCGCTCCCCCGGGCGTCAAGAGCTACGTCACCGGCGCGGCCGCCCAGGCGTCCGACATGAACGTCGCCGGCGACCGCAGTTTGAAGATCATGGAGGCCGTTTCGTTCGCGGTCATCATCATCATGCTGCTGCTGGTGTACCGGTCGATCGTCACGGTGCTGATCGAGCTGTTCATCGTGATGGTGCTGGTGGGCGCGGCGCGCGGCCTGGTCGCCGTGCTCGGTTACTACAAGGTCATCGGCCTCTCGACGTTCGCCACCAACCTGTTGCCGATGCTGGCCATCGCTGCGGCCACCGACTACGCCATCTTCCTGATCGGGCGGTATCAGGAGGCGCGCACCGCGGGGATGGACAAAGACGACGCCTACTACGACATGTATCACGGCACGGCGCACGTCATTCTCGGTTCGGGTCTGACGATCGCCGGCGCGACGTACTGCCTGCACTTCACGCGGCTGCCGTACTTCCAGACGCTGGGCATCCCGCTGGCCATCGGCATGGTCACCGTGGTGTTGGCCGCGCTGTCGCTCGGCCCGGCCCTCATCACCGTGGTCACCAAGTGGGGCAAGACGCTCGAGCCGAAGCGCGCGATGCGCGTGCGCGGCTGGCGCAAGATCGGCGCGGCGATCACGCGCTGGCCGGGCCCGATCCTGGTCGCCACCATCGCGGTGGCACTGGTCGGCCTGCTGGCGATCCCCGGCTACAAGACGAGCTACGACGATCGCCAGTACATGCCCGCGGACCTCACGTCCAACGAGGGCTATGCGGCCGCCACCCGGCACTTCTCGCCGGCCCGCATGAACCCTGATCTGCTGCTGGTCCAGACCGACCACGACCTGCGTAACCCGGCGGACTTCCTCGTGATCAACAAGATCGCGAAAGCCGTTGTGGCCGTTCCCGGTATCGCTCAGGTGCAGGCCATCACCCGGCCCGAGGGCACGCCCATCGAGCACTCGACCATCCCGTTCCAGCTGGGCATGCAGAGCACCACGCAGGTGATGAACCAGAAGTACCAGCAGGACATGATGGCCAACATGCTCAAGCAGGTCAACGACATTCAGGTGAGCATCGACACCATGACCAAGATGCAGGCCATCACGGTCCAGATGTCGACCGTCATGGACAGCATGGTCGGCAAGATGCACGGCATGTTGTACGACATCGAAGATCTGCGTAACCACATCTCCGATTTCGACGACTTCTTCCGGCCGATCCGCAACTACCTGTACTGGGAACCGCACTGCTACGACATCCCGGTCTGCTGGTCGATGCGGTCGGTGTTCGACACCCTCGACGGCATCGACACCATGACGGACGACTTCCAGACCGTCATCCCCGACATGGACAAGATGTCCGCGCTGACGAAGCAGATGGTTCAGGTCATGCCCCCGCAGATCGAGACCATGAAGAACATGAAGAAGTACATGCAGATGATGTACGCCACCCAGAAGGGGCAGCTGGATCAGCAGGCCGAGGGCCAGAAGAACTCCAGCGCCATGGGTGAGGCCTTCGACAAGTCGAAGAACGACGACTCGTTCTACCTGCCGCCGGAGGCCTTCGACAGTGCGGACTTCAAGCGCGGCATGAAGAACTTCATCTCGCCCGACGGCAAGTCGGTGCGGTTCATCGTGCAGCACGAGGGCAATCCGCTTACGCCCGAAGGCATCTCGCACATCGACTCGATCAAGCTGGCCGCCAAGGAGGCGATCAAGGGCACCCCGCTGGAGGGCTCCAAGATCTACCTGGCCGGTAGCGCAGCGACGTTCCGCGATATGGCCGAGGGTTCGGACTACGACCTGATGATCGCCGGAATCTCTGCTCTCGCACTGATTTTCGTCATCATGCTGATCATCACGCGAGCCGTGGTGGCCGCCGCGGTGATCGTGGCGACGGTGGCGATATCCCTGGGTGCGTCGCTGGGTATGTCGATCCTCATCTGGCAGTACCTGATCGGCCTGCCACTGCACTGGATGGTGATACCGATGTCGGTGATCATCCTGCTGGCCGTCGGTGCGGACTACAACCTGCTCCTGGTGGCCCGGTTCAAGGAGGAGATCCAGGCAGGCCTCAACACCGGCATCATCCGCGCCATGGGCAGCACCGGCTCGGTGGTCACCAACGCCGGCCTGGTCTTCGCCTTCACCATGTCGTCGATGATCATCAGCGAGCTGCGCATCATCGGCCAGGTGGGCACCACGATCGGCCTGGGCCTGCTGTTCGACACTCTGGTCGTCCGGTCGTTCATGATGCCGTCGATCGCCGCCCTCATGGGCAAGTGGTTCTGGTGGCCGCAGATCGTGCGTCAGCGGCCGAAGCCGGTACCGTGGCCGACCCCCGCCGAGAAGGTCGACGCGACCGTCTGACCCGTCGTAACCGAAAGCGCCGCGCTGAGATCGTCTCTCAGCGCGGCGTTTTCGTCTGCGCGTAGGCCTCGACCTTCTGCATCAACGCAATCTCAACTGCGCCAGGGAATTCCGACCACGTGCTCGGCGCACGCGACCCGTCACATGCATGGCGGGGTACGCCGTTTCAATCACCGAGCGCCGGCGTGGTCCCGGTTGAAGCCAGGGACCTTTCCAGAACCCCAGCGGTCCCTGGGTTCAATCGCCGGCGTCAGATTGCCGTCACGATTGAACTCACGCACTCCGCGTCCACACATCGCGGGGGCGTACCGATTGTGGGCGCGACGCAGCACACGCGGCCCACCCGCCCCGTGGACGCAAAATGCCCGCCTCGGTGCGACGAGGTTGTCGCACCGAGGCGGGCACAAGCGTGAGTAGGGGTTGGAATGGCGGGGCCGGCCGAGCCCCTGGCAGCGCCGCGCGGGCGCTACCGGGCTACGGAGTCAGGCGCCGAAGCCGCGGCCCGTGGACCACGCGAACACCGCGTAGGCCGCCGAACCGGCCAGCTGGTGGATTTCGGCCTCCGTGCCACCGAGTTCGCGGATGCGGTCGGCGAAGGTCGACTCGATGATGCCCGAACACGTCGACAGCAACTCCATCAACGATGCGTCCGCCGCCGGCGGCTGTGCCGACTCGAACTGGTTCGGCAAATGCGCTACTGCTCCCACGACCACTCCTGACCTCAAACTGATATTTCCAGCTATCTAATTTTATCGGCTAAGTACCGGTCGTGACTAGGCCTTTTGCCGTGACACTGACCAGTGTACCTAATGCACTGTGGTGTGCGTCACATCGACGCGACCGAGATTCAAGATTGATCGCATCGTTATCACCATTGGTCCCACGGCACACTCCAGTCGCCGTTCTGCCACAACTGCAGGGGCTTGCCGCCGGTGTTCCGCACCTCGACCACGTCGCCCGGCACGGAGAAGTTGTAGAACCACTGCGCGTTGTCGTGGTTCAGGTTCAGGCAGCCGTGACTGGTGTTGGTGTTGCCCTGGGCCCACACCGTCGCGTCGAGCTGATGCAGGTACACGCCATCGGTACTGACGCGCACGGCGTACGGGATGGTCTCCTTGTACCCGAGGTGGTTGTTGATCGGCAGACCGTACGTCGACGAATCCATGACGACCGGATTGCTCTTGTCGAGCACGGTGTAAACCCCCGGTTGGGTCCAGAAGCTCAGCGTCTTGCCGTTGACGGTTTCGGTGCCGCCGCGCCCCATCGAGGTCGGCATCGTCTTCACCAGCGCGCCACCGTCGTACACGCTGACCTTCTTGGTCGCGTCGTCGGCGATCGACACATGGGAGGCGCCGATGGTGAACGTCGGGCCTCCGGCCACCGACACCACGGTGCCCGGTGCCCAGTACTGCGGCGGACGCCAGTGCGCGGTCGTGTTGTTCACCCAGTGCCAGGACCCGGTCACCGGCGGGTTCGCCGTCACCACCAGATCCCGCGCGGCGGCAGCCTCGTCGACCGGCGCGGCGAAGTGCGCGACGATCACCGTGCCGACGCCGTAGGTGGCGCCGTCACGGATGGGCGCCCCGGAGGTCATGGTGAACGAGACCGGCGGCGGCCCCGGCGGGGGCGCATCGTCGTCTGCGGATGCCACCGCGGTGGGGACGAGAAGGACCGTGGACATTGCTATTACCAGTGCGCGTGCCGCCAACATGCGGTCACAGTACCGATGCTCCATTCGTCACCCCCTCTCCGGTGAATCCTTCGATGTGCCAGCAACATTAGGGACGGGTACTGAGGGCGGCTTAGTCTGCGCCTAAGAATCGGCTGAGTGCGCCGGTAACGCGCGCCACACCGCCGCCAGGGCCGCACCGACCGTCACAATCCGTTGCGGTTCAATGCGAACCGTGGGCGTTCCCCTAGCATCGTCACCAATGGCGCACAGGCCCGACGACTCCCCCGCGGTCCCGGTCAAGACCGCCGATCTGGTGCTGTCGGGAGGCGGCGTCAAGGCCATCGGATTGGTCGGCTCCGTCGTCGCGCTCGGCGACGCGGGTTACCACGTCGGCCGGGTCTCCGGCACATCGGCCGGCTCCCTGGTGGGCGCCGTCATCGCCGCCGCGAACCGGCGTCAGCCGGCCGGATGCCAACTCAGTGGTGACCAGCTCCGGGAGCTGGCGATGTCCCTGCCCTACCGCACATTCCTGGATCCCGTTGGCACCACCCGAATCCCGGTGCTGGGCAAGTACTGGACCGCCTTCCACGGCCAGGGGATGTACCGGGGCGACGCCATTCACGACTGGGTCGACGGCGAGCTGCGGAACCTGGGCGTGCGTACCTTCGGCGATCTGGCGTTCGACGACCGCGAGCTGCCGCCGGAGCAGCGCTATCGCCTGGTCGTCACGGTCGCCGACATCACCCGCGGCACACTCGTCCGGCTGCCGTGGGACTACCGCCGGATGTACGGCCTCGACCCCGACGAGCAGTCCGTCGCGGACGCGGTCAGCGCGTCCATGGCCATCCCGTTCTTCTTCCGCCCCGTCACCATCACCAGCGCCTCGGGCACGACGTCGACGCTGATCGACGGCGGACTGCTGTCGAATTTCCCGATGTACTCGCTGGACCGCACCGACGGCAAGGTCCCGCGCTGGCCCAGCTTCGGCATCACCGTGACGGCCCAGCGACCGGCTCAGGGTGACGGCGACCCGAGCCCAGGGCTGGCGCCGGTGATCGATCTGCCCGGCGCTCCGCGCCTCCTGGAGAATCTCATCAACACCGCATTGCTCGGTCACGACCAGACTTATCTCCGACAGCCATCGGTCGCGGCGCGCACGATAGTGGTCGACGCGGCCGGCATCGGGTATCTGAATTTCGACATTTCCCAGGCCGATCGGAAGCGGCTTTATGACAACGGCTACGCCGCCGCAAACGAATTCCTGAATACCTGGGACTGGCCCGCTTACCTACACCGATTTCACGCGGGTTCAGCGTGAATTCAGGTGCCATGTCAATAGCGGGGGCGGGGCACTCCGTCCGCGCCGATGTTCAGGCCGGGGCACAGGTGCACCATCGCCATGTCCATCACAAAAGTGGCGGAGGCCTTGTTCACCTTCAGGGACTTGGAGATGTCGTTCACGGCATCGCCCGTCGGCTGACCGGCGTACACGAACATGTTGCAGGTCAAGCGCCCGGTCTTGAGCAGATCGGCATCGCTGCTCTGCATCCGGCCGTGCAGCTCGGTCAGATAGGCGAGCTCCGCGGCGTTGGCAGCGGCATTCGTCGGCACGCAGTCGAGCGGGTTGCCCCGTTCGGCGCACGCCGCCATCTGGCCCGTTCCGACATCAGCCGACGCGGGGGCAGAAATGCCTAGAACAGCCACCGCCAGAGCCGCCAACAACTGACCGGTGATCACACGCGCAGTCATCGCAACGACACCTCCCGACCGCCATATAAGACGCTTCCGTCAATTAATGCCCGGCACTGCCCCCGCAGTGTCCGTAACGGAATAGTAAAGATTGTTCGGGCATTGCGATAACCGAACGGGAAATGAAGCTTTAACGACCTATGGCCGTAATACCGGCGAAACGGTCAGACCGCGCTCGGGGCGACAATCTGCTCGGCGAGCTGGGGCACCAGCCCGGCGGCGACCATACCCAGTTCCCCCGACGGGTCGAGCGCGTCGGGCCACGGCCCCGAAAGCGCATCGAACTCCACTTGATGACGCCCCACCGCCCGCTCCACCGCGCGCAACGACACACTGCAGTCGCGGGCCCGACGGCCACACGCGCACTGCTGACCAGGGTGCTCGGCGCAGCCGGCCACATAACGATCGACGGCGGCGCGAAGCGTCGGATGGACAGGACGGGCCAACGCGATGCTGCGCACCTGGCCGCGGCGGCCGATCCAGCTGGCCACCACGTCTTCACCCATGTCGTCGAGGGCCTGGACGTACGCCTCCAACTCGGCCCGGGGCGTCGGGTCACCGGCGGCGGCAGGGCCGACGATTTCGATCACCGCGTGGCCCTGCCAGTCCATCGGCCGGAACCGCAATGTCCGTCGGCCGGACCGCATGACCTGACCGCCCGCGCTCACCATCGCGCCGTCCGGTTGGGCCGTGTCGAACAACCACCGCATACCGACGAGCAGTTCGGGGAGATGCCGAGTCACGACGCGCTCCGGCCGCTTCGGACCGAGCCCCTGACGTATCTCGGCCCGAGTATGTCGGCGCGGGGTGCGCAGTCCACTGGAATCCATCGTCATAGCAACCTCCCAGCAAATCCCTCTTGTCCGCCAAAGAACGACGTCCACCCCCATTAGAGCACGGGCGAAGGTGGCCGGACGATACGTCAAACGACTGACATTGGGCAGTTCTCGCTAATCTCATAGGCCTGCTCTTACGTACCGCCTGAAACGTCCGCCCCACGGGAAACGCGGGTAACACGTAAGCGTTTACCAGGCATTATTGACCATCACTACACGTAATTGCCCAGCACGACGCAATTGATCCCGTCGGTGACGCGCTGGCACTCAGCTAATAGTCCAAGAAAGTACATACCCAAGGTATGCTGCGCGTCGCCGATCATCTCACCACTCGCCCGCCACCGATATTTACGTTGTCGGCAAACCACGTCCGGGACACCGGCGCAAACGGCACCGCGTCACGGCGCACACGAGCACCGCCGCGTGCGTTTGCGTGTTGGCAGCGCCTTTCCCCGGGGCAGATGCGAGACTCACGACGTGCACCCGATCCGTTCGCGCCGCAGCTTCCTGGCACTGGCCGCCGGTGCGGCCGGCGCCGCGGTCGTCGCCGCGTGCTCCAAGCCGCCGGCCTCGGGCACCGTCGCCGGCGACGGGTCGGTCACGATCAATCACGCGTTCGGCTCCACACGGGTTCCGGCACCACCGAAGAGCGTGGTGTGCGCCGGCCTCACCGGGCAGGACGAACTCCTTGCCGTCGGCGTCGTGCCGATCGCCGTGACCGAATGGTTCGGAAACCAGCCATTCGCGGTGTGGCCGTGGGCCCAGCCTGCGCTGGGGCCGGCCCAGCCTGCCGTCCTGAACCTCAACGACGGCATCCAGGTGGACAAAATCTCCGCACTGAAGCCCGATCTCATCATCGCCACCAACGCCGGACTGGACGCCGACACCTACAAGAAGCTGTCGGCGATTGCCCCGACAATCGCCCAGTCCGGCCAGGACGCCTTCTTCGAACCCTGGAAAGAGCAGGCCACCGTCATCGGCCAGGCCGTCTTCAAGGCCGACGACATGAAGCGGCTCATCGACGGCGTCGATGCGAAGTTCACCGGCGCAGGCCAGGCCAACCCGAGACTCAACGGCCGAAAGATGTTGATCGTCAACGGTCTTCCGACCGCGGACGGCATCGAGATCACACCGGCGGGCTGGCGCACCGACTTCCTGACCGAGATGGGCATTTCGATCCCGGGCGGCCTGGATTCGTTCACCAAGGGGCAACACGCTTTCGTGCCCCGCGACCAGATCGCCACGGCGCTCCGCGACGCGGACGTACTGATCTG
The DNA here is from genome assembly GCF_046250085.1 of Mycobacterium sp. SMC-16. Lineage (NCBI taxonomy): Bacteria > Bacillati > Actinomycetota > Actinomycetes > Mycobacteriales > Mycobacteriaceae > Mycobacterium > Mycobacterium sp. SMC-16. The sequence continues at coordinate 333,766 of NZ_CP176427.1, read as the reverse complement.
GACGCTCGATGCCGACGAACAGCGGCCCGCGGTGCTGGCCGACCCGACGGTCGCACAATTGAGCCAGGCCAAGGCCAACCGGATCGTCTTCCCCAACAAGGACCTGTCCGCGGCGATCACGTTCGCCTCGGTGCTGTCCTACCCCGCCGTGGCCGATCAGCTGCCGCCCTTGCTGACCGCGGCGCTGGCCTGAGGTTGCACTCGCTGCCCTGCCTGCCAAGATGTTCGACGTGACCGTCGCCGAGCGCCCCGAACAGCACGCCCGCTTCGCGCAGGTCGGATCGGCCTACTATCCGGTCCTGATCGCGGTGTTCACGGCGCTGGTGATCATCTCCAATGTCACCGCCACCAAGGGTGTGGCCTTCGGTCCGATCATCACCGACGGCGGCTTCATCGTCTTTCCGCTCACCTACATCATCGGCGATGTGCTGTCGGAGGTGTACGGCTTCAAGGCCGCGCGGCGCGCGATCTATCTCGGCTTCGCCATGAACATCCTTGCCGCCCTGACCTTCTGGGCGACGATCTATCTGCCGGCCGCCGACTTCTACCCGAACCAGGCGCACTTCGAGAACGTCGTGCACTCGTACACGCAGCTGATCATCGCCGGGCTCGCCGGCTTCATCGTGGGGCAGACCATCAACGCGTGGGTCGTGGTGGCCATCAAGGAGCGCACCAAGGAGAAGCACCTGTGGGCGCGGCTGGTGGGCTCGACGTTCGCCGGGCAACTCGGTGACACGCTGGTGTTCTGCGCCATCGCCGCCAACGCCATCGGCATCAGCACCGTCCACGACTTCGTCATCTACACCGGACAGGGCTGGCTGTACAAGACCGCCGTCGAGGTGATCTTCCTGCCGGTGACGTACCGGGTGATCAGCTACATCAAGCGCCATGAACCGACGTACGAATTTGCTGTCTGAGCGCTCGTTAAGGCTCTTCTGGCGAGTGCTTAAGGACGCGTTAATTAGCGGCTACCCGCGGGTAGGTTAGGGTGATGACGGTCACAGTTCAAGACGTTGACACGGCAACATCGCCAACGCTCGGCAGTATCCGCGACTACGGCGACCAGGCGCTGCTCCTGGAATTCAACAGCACCGCCGAGGTGCTGGCGTGGACCGACACGCTGCGCACCGCGGGTTTGCCCGGCGTGCTCGACATCGTCCCGGCGTCCCGGACCATTTTGATCAAGCTCGCCGCACCGCGATATCAGATTCCGACCGCACAGCGGCTGTCGAAGCTGCACCTCAAGGAGCTCGACAACTCCGAGGCCAGCGCCCCGCAGCAACCCGACGTGACCATCGACGTCGTGTACGACGGGATGGACCTCGAGGAAGTCGCCAAGCTGATCGGGCTGGCTCCCGACGAGGTTATCGCCGCCCACACCGGATCGCTGTGGCGCGTCGCGTTCGGCGGCTTCACGCCCGGATTCGCCTATCTGGTCGGTGGCGACGAGCGACTGCAGGTGCCGCGGCGCAGTGAACCGCGCACCCGGGTCCCGGCCGGCTCGGTCGCGCTGGCCGGAGAGTTCGCCGGCGTGTACCCGCGGGAGACCCCGGGCGGCTGGCAGTTGATCGGCCGCACCGACGCCACGCTGTGGGACCTCGAGCGGGAGCAGCCGGCGTTGCTGATTCCGGGTATGCACGTGCAATTCCGGGCGATCGGTTAGGAGCGCGACCATGACCGCAACACTCGAAATCCTGAAGACCGGCCCGCTCGCGCTGGTCGAGGATCTGGGCCGGCCCGGCCTGGCCCACATGGGCGTCAGCCGCTCGGGCGCCGCCGATCGCCGCTCGCACGCGCTGGCCAACCGGCTGGTGGCCAACCCGAACGATCGCGCCACCATCGAGGTGACGTTCGGCGGTTTCTCCGCCCGGGTCCACGGTGGCGGGAAAGAGGGCGTGGCGGTTGCCGTCACGGGCGCCGACGCCGACCCGTCTGCGAACGGAAAGCTCTTCGGCACCAACAGCATCCACTACGCCCATGACGGTGACGTCATCTCGCTGGGTGCACCCCACACCGGCATGCGCAGCTATGTGGCGGTCCGCGGCGGTTTCAAAGTGGACCGCGTGCTCGGATCCTGCAGCTACGACGTGATGTCCGCGATCGGCCCGCGGCCGCTGCAGGTCGGAGACATGCTGACCATCGGTGAGCACACCGCCGAGTTCCCTGAGCTGGATCAGGCGCCCGTGGCGGCCATCGCAGAGGACCTGTTGGAACTGCTGGTGGTCCCCGGTCCGCGTGACGACTGGTTCGTCGACCCCGATGCCCTGGTGCACACGGAGTGGATCGTCACCGATCGCAGCGACCGCGTCGGCATGCGGCTGAACGGGCGGCCACTGCAACACCGCTGGCCCGACCGTCAGCTGCCCAGCGAGGGCGCGACAAGGGGCGCAATTCAGGTGCCGCCCAACGGTTTACCGGTGATCCTCGGACCTGACCATCCGGTCACCGGTGGCTACCCGGTGATCGGTGTCGTCGCCGACCACGACATCGACAAGGTGGGGCAGATCCGGCCCGGACAGCACGTGCGCATGCACTGGTCCAGGCCGCGTCAACCGTTCGGCGCCTGAACCCGCACAGGCACCAGCGCGGGCTGCGCAATCCTGGTAGAACGAGGGGGTGCACCCCACGGATCTCACCCGCGTACACAACGTTCACACGGCGCGACTGGTCCACACCGCTGATCTCGATGCCGAGACCCGCGAGGGTGCGCGGCAGATGGTCATCGACGCCTACGACGGCGATTTCTCGGATGCCGACTGGGAGCACTCACTGGGTGGCATGCACGCGTTGATCTGCCGCCACGGCGCGATCATCGCGCACGGCGCCGTCGTGCAGCGCCGGCTCATGTACCGCAACACCGCACTGCGCTGCGGCTACGTGGAAGCCGTTGCGGTCCGCGAGGACTGGCGGGGCCAGGGGCTGGCCACGGCGGTCCTGGATGCCGTCGAGCAGGTGATCCGCGGTGCCTACGAGATCGGCGCGCTGAGTTCCTCGGATGCGGGACGCCCGATCTACACCGCGCGCGGCTGGTTGCCGTGGCGGGGTACGACGTCCGTGCTGGCGCCGGCCGGTCTCAATCGCACGCCCGAAGACGATCATTCGCTGTTCGTGCTGCCGGTCTCGGTGGAGGTCGACACCACCGCCGATATCACCTGCGACTGGCGTGAGGGCGACGTCTGGTGAGGGCTTGTGAGGTTTTGGATCGCAAATGCCCAGCTCAGCGCGGCATGTGACGCAAACGTCACCATTTCCGGGTTGGCGACACCGCTGAGCAATGGCTGGGTAACCAGCCGGAAACACGTTGTCCCTTCACTGAACGCATGAGTGATCCCGAACGGGCCCCGCTCACCGGATTTCGGGTGGCGGTGACCTCCGCACGACGTGCCGATGAGCTGTGCACCCTGCTGCGCCGCCGTGGCGCGACGGTGATTGCCGCCCCTGCCATCTCGATGGTGCCGCTGCCCGACGATGACGAGCTCCGCACCAATACCCAGGCGCTGCTCGAAGTGCCGCCCGACGTCCTGATCGCCACGACCGGCATCGGATTCCGCGGCTGGATGTCCGCCGCCGACGACTGGGGCGTATCGGGCGAGCTGACCGAGGCGCTCAGCCGCGCCCGCATCGTGTCGCGCGGCCCCAAGGCCACCGGCGCGCTGCGGGCAGCCGGCCTGCCCGAGGAGTGGTCACCCGACTCCGAGTCGTCGCGCGAGGTGCTGGGCTACCTGTTGCAGGGTGGCATTTCCGGCATGCGGATCGCCGTTCAGCTGCACGGTGCCACGGATGAGTGGGACCCGTTTCCCGAGTTTCTCGACGAACTGCGCCGCGCCGGCGCCGACGTCGTCCCGATCAGGGTTTACCGGTGGCAGCCGGTGCCGTCCGGCGGTGCTTTCGACTCACTGGTCAGCGATATCGCGGAGCGCCGGCTCGACGCCGTCAGCTTCACCTCGGCGCCCGCGGTGGCGGCGACCCTCATGCGCGCGACCGAACTCGGCATCAATGATCAAGTGCTGGAAGCGTTCCGGAGCCAGGTGCACGCCATGTGCGTCGGCCCGGTGACGGCGCGGCCGCTGGCTCGGCTGGGTGTGCCGACCTCCGCCCCCGAGCGCATGCGCCTGGGCGCGCTGGCTCGCCACATCGCCGACGAGCTGCCGGTGTTGCAGACCCGGAAGCTGCGGGCTGCCGGCCACGATCTCGAGATCCGGGGCACCTGCGTCGTGGTCGACGGTGTGGTCAAAGATCTGTCTCCGGCCGGGATGTCCATCGTGCGTGCGCTGGCGCTGCGGCCCGGCGCGGTGGTGTCACGGCAGGAACTGCTGGCCGCGCTGCCGGGTAGCGGTTCGGACACCCATGCCGTCGAGACAGCGGTGCTGCGCCTGCGAACCACCTTGGGCGACAAGGAGATCGTCGCGACAGTGGTGAAACGCGGCTACCGGCTCGCGGTCGACGACTACTCGGTGGGTGCGCTGTGAACCCCGTCCTGGTCGCGCACGGCACCCGCAAGGGTTCAGGTGTCGCGATGATCGGTGACCTGGCAGAGCAGGTCAGCCAGTTGCTGGACCGTCGCGTGCACACCGCGTTCGTGGACGTCCTCGGACCCACACCGGCCGAGGTGCTGTCGGGGCTGCCGCACGGCCCGGCCGTGGTCGTTCCGGCCTTCTTGTCGTCGGGGTACCACGTCCACCAGGACATCCCCGCCGGTATCGCCGAAAGCGGCCACCGGGATGTCACGGTGACACCGGCGCTCGGGCCCTCGACCGCAATGGTCCGCGTCCTTGCCGACCGGCTGATCGAATCGGGCTGGCGTCCATCGGATTCCGTGGTGCTGGCCGCTGCCGGGACCTCGGACCCGCGCGCCGCCGGCGACCTGCGCCGGACGTGCGCCATGCTGTCCGCGACGCTGGGCAGCCGTGTCGAGCTCGCGTTCGCGATCAGTGGCACGTACTGGGTGGGCGATGTCGTGGCCCGGTTGCGTCGGCGCGGTGCCGAGCGGGTGGCCGTGGCGTCGTACCTGTTGGCCGACGGCCTCTTTCAGGACCGGCTGTACACGTGCGGCGCCGACGTGGTGACCGACCCGCTGGGCCGGCACCCGGGCGTCGCAAAGCTGGTGGCGCACCGGTTCCGGACAGCCCGGTTGTCACTGGCTGCGTAGGTTTTCCGCCGAAACTCAACGGGTACCGCCCATTCGTGGGGGATATCGCGGCCCATACTGGAGACATGGCCAAGCGGACGGGCAACGACGTAGCGCTGGACACCTACCGGTTTCTCCGTGGCGGCATGGTGGTCATGGCCGTCCTGTTGGGCGCGGCGCTCGCCGTCGAGCGCGCGAACGCCACGTGCTGGCAGACCTCGATCAGCGCCTACTACTTCACCACCGCGCATGCCGTGTTCATCGGAGTGCTGTTCGCCATCGGTGCCATGCTCATCGTTTACCAGGGTGCCAGCGATACCGAGAACACCCTGCTCAACCTGGCCGGCGTGCTGGCCTTCGTGATCGCCGTCGTCCCCACGACGCGGCCCGTACTGCAGTGCGGCACAGCTGATCCCGTGGCCGTCACGACCGGATCGGCCGTGCTCTTCAACGCCTGGACGGTCGCGGTGGTGCTTGCCGGTTCACGCGCCGCGTCGTGGTTGTTGTTCCGGCCCAGCCCGGCCGGCACCATGCTGGGTGCCGCCGCGAAGTGGCTGCAGCGTGCGGTGCTCGGGACCGGCGTGGCGGTGCTGATCGTGGCGCCCGACTGGTTCCGGATCAACGCCCACAGCATCGCCGCGGCCGTCATGTTCGCCGCGATCGTGCTGACGGTGTTCAGCTCGGCGTTCGGCACCGCGCCGGCTTGTGGAAGTCGTTACCGTGGCGCATACCAGGCGATCTCACTGCTGATGGCCGCCACCTTGGTGACCGCCGTGGTGCTGCACCTGGTCCTCGACGGCTTCAATCATGCGGTGCTGATCGCGGAGATCGCGCTGATCTTCGAGTTCACGGCGTACTGGGTATTGCAGACCATCGAGGACAACAGCTGCTCGCGATGAGCGGCCGGCCGACACACGCATGAATAACCGGGAGCCGCTGTCAGAGCCGCTGAGTACAATCGATACGACGGCCGAGAAGGAGGTGCAGCCGTGGCCGATGCAATAGCGAAGCCAGAATTTTCATATGACCTGGACGCGACGCAAGTCGCGCGCTACATCCTCACGCTCGATGCCGCCCGACCCAAGCCCGACGTGACGCAACTTAAGCTCCAGAAATTGCTGTATCTGGCGCAGGCCAACTATCTGGCTTCAACCGGTCATCGGCTCTTTTCTGCGTCGGTGGAGGCTTTTGATAACGGGCCTGTGGTGTACCGAGTCTTAAAGGCATACTCAGCCTTCGCAGATTCTGTGATTGCTCCGGCCAGTACGGAGTGCAACTTCACCACCGTGCCGCGTGATGCGCGCGCGTTTCTCGACGCCGTGTGGGACCGGTACAAAGACTGGTCAAGCACCGAGCTCTGGAATCTGACACACTCCCAGCGTCCATGGATGGACCACTACGAGCCCGGCGCGTTCCGCAAGGCCATTCCAGACGAAGCGATGGCCGAATATTTCCGAGCCGAAGTTGCTGTCAATGAACGTGTCTTGCACCCCAATGTTGTGGTCATGAACCCAGCGATCCTTGACGAACTCGACAAGGATGAGGACGAGATCGTTGCGCGGGCGGTTGAAGCGCTGCGTTGACGACACCAGCATGGTCGCGCGTAGAGCTTCTAGCCGGACGCCACAACGTGTCGACGTTCACAACCGGTCTGCTTTCAGTTGACAAGTGGTTTGGCGCGAATGCCTTAGACGAGCAAAACGCCGGGCGAGTTCGTACCCACCTATGCGTCTCCGACAACGGGGATATTGTGGCGTTCTTCGCCCTCAAGCACATCATCGTCAGTCTCGAAGGAACTTCGTCGAGACTGCGCCAATCAGGGGATGCCAACGGCCAGGCAACAGGGCTATTGCTCGCCCAAATGGGTGTGCGCTCCAACCTCCAGGGGAATGGAGTCGGAAAGCAGGTAGTACAGCAGGTCTTTGACGTCGCAGCCACTGTTCACGCCCAGGCATCCTTCCAGCTCTTGGTCGTCGACGCGGAGAGCGAACGCCTCGTGCCGTACTACGAGCAATTCGGCTTTCGTCGGCTGCCAAACGATCGTCGCCTGGTGATGAAGATGTCCGCTGTGCACAAGCTCGTATCGACTTGCTGACGAATGTTGGCTTGTGTTCGAGAATCTCGCGAATCCTCGAACACAAGCCAACATTCGATACTTATGCCGCCACGTCGACGCCCAGCGGGCCGATCTCGACCAGCCCGGCCCACACCCGGATCGGGTAGACGGGCAGGCTCACCGAAGGATCATCAAGGCAGACACCGTCATCCAGCGCGAAGGCCTGCTTCTTGATGGGGCTCTGCACGCAGGCCCGGCCCGCGCGGTCACCGACGAGTCCACGGGACATCACGGCAGCACCGGAGAACGGGTCGATGTTGCCGACGGCGTACAGCGAGCCGTCGTGCAGGCGGAACAGAGCCGCCTGCGTGCCGTCCGGCAGCAGGACACCGGCGCCGCGCCCCGGCACCAGCCGGTGGTACGAGCAGACCGCGGTCCACTCCGAACGGTCCTGGTACTGCGTAACTTCGGAAAGGTCGTTGAGCGTCATCGTGTCCTCCTGATCAACTCTTGGCGGGCGGGACGGTGGGCATGCCGATCGGCACCTTGCGGCCGTTGCGTTCGGTGAACTCGATGGTCGGGTCGGCGACATCGGGGGCGTTGACGAACGAGACGAACTGCGACAGCTTCGCGCGGTCGTCCAGCACGCCCTTCCACTCGCAGGAGTAGCCGTCGACGTGCCGTTCCATGGCGGCTTCGAATTCGCTTGCCAGACCGAGAGAGTCGTTGCACACGACGTCGCGGACGTGGTCGAGGCCCATCTGGTCGACCCAGGGGGCGGTGCGCTGCAGCCGGTCCGCGGTGCGGATGTAGAACATCAGGAACCGGTCGATGTAGCGGACGAGGGTCTCGTCGTCGAGGTCGCCGGCCAGCAGCTGCGCGTGGGCGGGCGTCATACCGCCGTTGCCGCCGACGTACAGGTTCCAGCCGGTCTCGGTGGCGATGACGCCGACGTCCTTGCCGCGGGCCTCGGCGCATTCCCGGGCGCAGCCGGAGACACCCATCTTGATCTTGTGCGGCGACCGCAGGCCGCGGTAGCGCAGCTCCAGATCGATGGCCATCTGCACCGAATCCTGCTGGCCGTAGCGGCACCAGTCGCTACCGACGCAGCTCTTGACGGTGCGCAGCGACTTGCCGTACGCCTGCCCGGACTCCATGCCGCCGTCGACCAGCCGCCGCCAGATTTCCGGCAGCTGGTCCACCCGGGCACCGAACATGTCGATTCGCTGGCCACCGGTGATCTTGGTGTAAAGCCCGAAGTCCCTGGCGATCTCGCCGATCAGGATCAACTGCTCCGGCGTGATGTCACCGCCCGGGACGCGCGGCACCACCGAGTAGCTGCCGTTCTTCTGGATGTTGGCCAGGAAGTGGTCGTTGGAGTCCTGCAGGGCGGCCTGTTCGCCGTCGAGGATGTGGCCGCTGCTGGTCGACGCCAGGATCGAGGCGATGGCGGGTTTGCAGATGTCGCAACCCTTTCCGGTGCCGAACTTCTCGATCAGGCCGGAGAACTTCCGGATCTCGGTGGCCGAGATGATCTCGAAGAGCTCGGCCCGCGACTGCGGGAAGTGCTCGCACAGTGCCTTGGACTGCTCGACGCCCTGCGCTTCCAGCAGCTGCTTGAGCAGCGGAACACAAGAGCCGCAGGACGTTCCGGCCTTGGTGCAGGCCTTCAGGCCGGCGACGTCGGAGCAACCGCCTTCGATCGCACCGCACAGGTCGCCCTTGGTGACGTTGTTGCAGGAGCAGATCTGGGCGGCGTCGGGCAGGGCGCCCACACCGAGAGCGCTTGCGCCGTCACCGGAGCCGGCCGGGGCGATGAGCGCCAGCGGGTCGCCGGGCAGCGCCTCACCGACCATCGGGCGCAGCACACCGTACGCCGACGCGTCGCCGACCAGGATGCCACCCAGCAGGGTCTGGGCATCGTCGGACAGCACCAGCTTGGCGTAGGTCTGCTTCACCGGGTCGTTGACCACGACCTGCAGGCAGTCGGGCGTAACGCCCTGCGCGTCACCGAAACTCGCGACGTCGACGCCGAGTAGCTTCAGCTTGGTCGACATGTCGGCCTCGGGGAATTCGGCAGCGCCACCGAGCAGGCGGTCGGCGACCACCTCGGCGGTGGTGTAACCGGGGCCGACCAGGCCGTAGCACCGGCCCTCGACCGCCGCGACCTCACCGATTGCGTAGATGTCGGGATCGCTTGTCACACAGGACAGGTCCGTCAGGACGCCGCCGCGCTCGGCCAGCTCCAGGCCGGCGTCACGGGCCAGCTCGTCGCGCGGACGCACACCGGCGGCGAAGATGACCAGGCCGGCGTCGATCAGGGTGCCGTCGCTGAGCAGCACGCGGATGCCCTCGTCGAGCGGCTCGATGGCGTCGGTGCCGACATCCAGGTGCACCGAGATGCCCAGCTTGCCGATCATGCGGGCCAGCAGCGCACCGCCGGCGTCGTCGAGCTGCTGGTTCATCGGACGGGGCGCCCGCTCGACGATGTGGGCCTGCATGCCGAACTGGCGCAATGCATTCGCCGCTTCCAGGCCCAGCAGACCACCACCGATGACGACACCGGTGTTGTTGCCGTGGTCGGCCGATCGCTGCATGGCGGCGCGGATGCCGTCGAGGTCGTCCAGGGTGCGGTAGACGAAGCAGCCGTCGAGCTGGTGACCAGGCACCGGCGGCACGAAAGCGTAAGAGCCCGTGGCCAACACCAGTTTGTCGTACGCGATGCCGCGGCCCGACTCAGTCACCACCGTCTTGGTGGCGCGGTCGATACCGCCGACCTTGTCGGCCAGCACGAGGTCCACGAGCCCGTCGCCGTCATACCCGTTGCCCGGCAGCGCCAGCTTCGACCGGTCCCAGTGCTCGGTGTAACCCGTGAGCCCCACCCGGTCATACGCGGCGTCCGCTTCTTCGGACAGCACTGTGATGCGCCATTGGCCCGCGGCATCCCGCGAGCGCAGCGCCTCGACGAGGCGGTGGCCGACCATTCCGTGGCCCACGACCACAAGGTTCTTCGCGTCCATGCCCCAAAAGGTAGGGAGCCGATATTGCGAATTGTGTTGCCGCGTGTGAATCGACCGTCACGCTCTTCTCACAGGCCTCGGCAAACGCCCGTGAAGTGAGTGGTCCGGGTCACAGACCTGCGGAAAGCTATCCGACGCCGGCGGGCGGGGCCGTGGTCGCCGTCGTGTACGGGTTGTAGATCGTCGTCGTGGTGGTCGTCGTCCCGTAACCGGAGGTGCTCGACGGCGTGTACGTGCTGGTGGTCGTCGACGTCTCGTCCGTCGTCGACGTCTCCGACGTGCTTTCCGTCGTCGTCGTTGTCGTCGTCGTGGTTGTGGTGGTCGTCGTGGTGGTGGTTCGGGTCGTCGTCCGCTTGGTGGTCGGATACGTCGTCAGCACGGTGGAGTCACCGACGGGACCCGACGGCTGCTCGGACTCCTCGGAGGTCTGGACCACCTGATAGATGAGGATGATCAGCAGGATCGCGGCGGCAACGCCGGCGGCCCACCACAATCCGTAGTTCTCGTCGGCACCGCGCTCGTGCTCGGAGTCGCTCACTGCCACCGCGCCAGCATGTCGGCGGCCACCGTGCCCAGAGCCCGCTGCAGGAACGGCCCGAAGCTGATGCGGCCGACCCCCAACGGACCGAACGACGCGGGGTCGTCGGACTCGGGGATCGCGATGGCGTTGATGGGCAACGGCAGGTCGGCGGCCAGGCGGCGGTAGGTGTCGTCGTCGTGGCGGCCCACCGGATACAGCGAGTCGGCCCCGGCATCGGCACACAGCTTCAGTCGCTGGACAGCGCGCTCGTACCGGTCGGCTTCGTCGCCGATCTGGCGCAGGAACAGGTCGGTGCGGGCGTTGATCACCACGTGGACGCCGGAAGCGTCTGCCGCCCTGCGCAATTCACCGACCAGGTCGGCGTGCTCCTGCGCGTCGCGGATGCGGCCCCCGTCCTTGTGCACGGTGTCCTCGATGTTCAGGCCGACGGCGCCCGCGGCCAGCAGTCCGGAGATCAGACGGCTCGGGGCCTCGCCGTAACCGGATTCGATGTCGACGGACACCGGCACGTCGACGGCCGCGGTGATCTGGCTGACGCGCGTGGTGAGGTCGTCGAACGACATGCCCTCACCGTCGGGCTTGCCGACCGAGTCGGCGACGGGGTGGCTACCGACCGTCAGCGCGACGAACCCGGCGGACACCGCCAGCTTCGCCGACCAGGCGTCCCACACGGTCGGCAGGACGACCGGGTTCCCCGGCTGGTGCAGGGCCAATAGTGCTTCGGCGCGCTGCGCCAGAACCGCGTCGGACATGGTCATACCGTACCGACCACCACTGCGACGACATGCCGACACCGTCCCCACAAACGTGACCTGTCTCACTTTCATCTCCGGATCTGACTAGCATCCGGTGTCGTACTGTGATTTATGACACCCTTCAGCCCAAGGAGGTCGCCCGATGTCCACCACCACTGAGCTCACCGAACTGCACGAGTTGATCGGCAATTTGCGTCGGTCCGTCAGCTCGCTGGCCGCCAAATACGGGGACTCCCCCGCCACCCGCCGCATCGCGAATGACGCCGAGCGCCTGGCCGTCGACATCGAGCGGCTGGACATCGACATCGAAGAGCTGGAATTCAGCCGCGGCATCAAGCAGCAGGGCCCGGCCAAGGAAAAGATCGTGATCCCTGATCACGACTACTCCAGCGAGTTCTGGCACGACCACGACGGTGGCGTCGGCGGCTGACCGACATGGGCACGGCGGTCCGTCGTGCCCATCACCGGCCCATACCCACAACTTCATAGGTAGACCCTGCCCCCAACCGAAATCGAGGCTGTCTTCGTGAGCGCACCCGCCGCCAACCGTCCCGGGACCGGCGTCTTCTCCCCCACGCGTGCGCAGATACCGCAGCGCACCCTGCGGACCGATAACTGGCTCAAATCCCCGATTCTCATCGACCTGGGGTTCGCCGCGTTCGTCATCTACGCGACGGTGCGCGCCTTCCAGCGGGACCACTTCTACGTCGCGGACTACCACTACCTGACGCCGTTCTACTCGCCGTGCCTGAGCGTCAAGTGCGGTGCGGCCAGCGAGTTCTGGCCCCAGATCCTGCCGGCCGACGGACCGCTGTCACTGATTCCCTTTGCGGCGCTGTCCCTGCCGTTCCTGCTGCTGTTCCGGCTGACGTGCTACTACTACCGCGGCGCCTACTACCGCACGGTGTGGCAGTCCCCCACCGCCTGCGCCGTCGCCGAGCCGCATGCCAAGTACACCGGTGAGACGCGGTTCCCGCTGATCATCCAGAACACGCACCGCTACTTCTTCTACATCGCGGTCATCATCTCGGTGATCAACACCTACGACGCCATCGTCGCGTTCCACTCGCCCAGCGGTTTCGGCTTCGGGCTCGGCAACATCATCCTGCTGGGCAACGTCATCATGCTGTGGGTCTACACGGTCTCCTGCCACTCCTGCCGGCACGTCACCGGCGGCCGGCTCAAGCACTTCTCTAAACACCCTGTGCGCTACTGGATCTGGACCCAGGTCAGCAAGCTCAACACCCGCCACAAGCTGTACGCGTGGATCACCCTCGGCACCCTGATGTTCACGGACTTCTACGTGATGGCGGTGTCGGCCGGGTGGTGGGGCGACCTCAGGTTTGTGGGATGAGCTTCGTGGTCAACGAAACGTTCTGATTTTCAACGCTATTCACGACAATTTGGAGTTATTTCATGGCTGAACTCGAACGGCACGAATACGACGTCGTCGTAATCGGAGCCGGCGGGGCGGGGTTGCGTGCGGTCATCGAGGCCCGGGAGCAGGGCCTGCGGGTCGCGGTGGTGTGTAAGTCGTTGTTCGGCAAGGCCCACACCGTCATGGCCGAAGGCGGCTGCGCCGCCTCGATGCGCAACGCGAACTCCAAGGACAGCTGGCAGGTGCACTTCGGTGACACCATGCGCGGCGGCAAGTTCCTCAACAACTGGCGCATGGCCGAGCTGCACGCCCGGGAAGCACCGGACCGGGTGTGGGAGCTGGAGACCTACGGCGCGCTGTTCGACCGCACCAAGGACGGCCGCATCAGCCAGCGCAACTTCGGTGGCCACACCTACCCGCGGCTGGCGCACGTCGGTGACCGCACCGGCCTGGAGATCATCCGCACCATGCAGCAGAAGATCGTCTCGCTGCAGCAGGAGGATTTCGCCGAGACGGGTGACTACGAGGCCCGCATCAAGGTCTTCCACGAGTGCACCATCACCGAGCTGGTGAAGGACGGGGACCGCATCGCCGGCGCGTTCGGCTACTGGCGCGAGTCGGGCCGGTTCGTGCTGTTCGAAGCGCCCGCCGTGGTGCTGGCCACCGGCGGCATCGGTAAGTCGTTCAAGGTGTCGTCGAACTCCTGGGAGTACACCGGCGACGGGCACGCCCTCGCACTGCGGGCCGGCGCGACGCTGATCAACATGGAGTTCATCCAGTTCCACCCGACCGGCATGGTCTGGCCGCCGTCGGTGAAGGGCATCCTCGTCACCGAGGGTGTGCGCGGCGACGGCGGAGTGCTCAAGAACTCCGAGGGCAAGCGGTTCATGTTCGACTACATCCCCTCGGTGTTCAAAGGCCAGTACGCCGAGACCGAGGAAGAAGCCGACCAGTGGCTCAAGGACAACGACTCCGCCCGGCGCACCCCTGACCTGCTGCCGCGCGACGAGGTGGCGCGCGCCATCAACTCCGAGGTCAAGGCCGGTCGCGGCACCCCGCACGGTGGCGTCTACCTCGACATCGCCTCGCGCATCCCGACCGAGGAGATCAAGAAGCGCCTGCCGTCGATGTACCACCAGTTCATGGAGCTGGCCGAGGTCGACATCACCAAGGACGAAATGGAGGTCGGTCCGACCTGCCACTACGTCATGGGTGGCATCGAGGTCGACCCCGACACCGGCGCGGCCCGGACGCCCGGCCTGTTCGCCGCGGGCGAGTGCTCGGGCGGTATGCACGGCTCCAACCGGCTCGGCGGTAACTCCCTGAGCGACCTGCTGGTGTTCGGCCGACGGGCGGGCCTCGGGGCCGCGCAGTACGTCAAGTCATTGCCCGCGCGGCCCGTCGTCTCCGATGAGGCGCTGACCACCGCCGCGCGGGAGGCGCTGGAGCCGTTCGACGAGCACGTCGGCGCCGAGAACCCGTACACCCTGCACACCGAGTTGCAGCAGTCGATGAACGACCTGGTCGGCATCATCCGCACCAAGGAAGAAATCGAGCAGGCGCTGCTCAAGCTCGACGACCTCAAGCGCCGGATGCACAACGTCACCGTCGAGGGCCACCGGCAGTTCAACCCCGGTTGGCACCTGGCCATCGACATGCGCAACATGCTGCTCGTCAGCGAGTGTGTCGCCAAGGCCGCCCTGGCCCGCACCGAGAGCCGCGGCGGCCACACCCGTGACGACTACCCGGAGATGAGCGCCGACTGGCGCAACATCCTGCTGGTGTGCAGCGCCCAAATGGACGGGGCCGGCGACTCCCTTGTTCCGAACGTCACCGTCACCCCCGAGCAGCAGGTGCCCATGCCCGCCGAACTGCTCGCCTGCTTCGAGCTGTCCGAGCTCGAGAAGTACTACACCGACGCCGAACTGGCCGCCCATCCGGAACGGAGCTAGCGATGAGCAACAGCTACCAAGCCAATCTGCGGGTCTGGCGCGGGGACGACACCGGCGGCGGTCTCGACGACTTCAAGGTCGAGGTCAACGACGGTGAGGTGGTGCTCGACATCATCCACCGCATCCAGGCCACGCAGGCCCCGGACCTCGCGGTGCGGTGGAACTGCAAGGCCGGCAAGTGCGGCTCGTGTTCGGCGGAGGTCAACGGCCGTCCCCGGCTGATGTGCATGACGCGGATGTCGACGTTCGATCCGGCCGAGACCGTCACCATCACGCCGCTGCGGGCGTTCCCGATCATGCGCGACCTGGTGACCGATGTGTCGTTCAACTACGAAAAGGCGCGCCAGATCCCGTCTTTCGCGCCGCCGAAGGACCTCAAGCCCGGCGAGTACCGGATGCAGCAGGAGGATGTCGAGCGGTCGCAGGAGTTCCGCAAGTGCATCGAGTGCTTCCTGTGCCAGAACACCTGCCACGTGGTGCGCGATCACGAGGAGAACAAGCAGGCGTTCGCCGGGCCGCGCTTCCTGATGCGGGTGGCCGAGCTGGACATGCACCCGCTCGACACCCTGGACCGCAAGGACATGGCGCAGGACGAGTTCGGCCTGGGCTACTGCAACATCACCAAGTGCTGCACCGAGGTCTGCCCCGAGCACATCAAGATCACCGACAACGCGCTGATCCCGATGAAGGAGCGCGTCGCCGACCGCAAGTACGACCCGATCGTCTGGTTGGGGAACAAGCTCTTCCGGCGCTAGGTTTCAGCGTAGGCTCGGAAGGGCAGCCAATCCGTGACGAAAGGCAGCCAGATGGGCCAATCAGAAACGCACAGCGTCAACGACATTCGGACCGCCATCCGCGAGCTTTCCTTGCGCGCCGAACTGGCCCGTAAGGAAGGGCGGCCTGACGATGCCGCCGAACTCGAGGCGCGGGTCGCGAAGTATCGGCAGGAGCTGGCCGCCAAGCCCTGACTCAGGCCTCCAGGCGGCGGAACGCGCTGCGGTGGAACACCATCGGCTCGACATCGGGGTTGATGACGATGTCGCTGATCGCCAGCACCACGATGGTGTGATCGCCGGCGGGGACCAGCTGATCGATCGACGTCTCCAGCCACACGCTGGTGCCGTGGATGAACAGTGCGCCGTTGTCGCGCAACTCGGTTTCCATGCCCGCGAACCGGTCGCCGGTCTTGGCTGCCAGGGTGCGCGCCGCGGCGTCGTGCTGCTGGCCCAGCACGCTGATGCCCAGGGCCGGCAGGTCCTTGAGCTTCGGCCAGGTGGTCGACGTGTTCTGCACACAGAACGACACCAGCGGCGGCTCCAGCGACACGGGCACGAAGGTGCTGGCGGCCAGGCCGACCTTCTCGCCGTTGACGTGGGCTGCGATGGCGACGACGCCGATCGGGAAGTGGCCGAACGCCGCGCGCAGGGATGCCGGGCTGAGATCTGTAGAGCTCATAGTCCGTCCATCTTCACACGGCACTCCCCGAGACACCCGAGCAAGCGTCCGCTTGGCGGGAACGCGCTGCTAGTGGCTCAGGTAGCGCGCCAGCGAGTCTTCGACCGCCTCGGATATGAATCCCGCTGATTCCAGCTTCTGGTTGTCGAGCACGCTGTTGCGCGGCCGGGGGGCCACCGCGCTGGTCGCCGAGGCGAAATAGGCCTCGGTGCTGACGCCCGTGACCCGCGCCGGATCGTGGCCGGTGAGCTCGAAAACCCGGCGGGCGATGTCCGCCCATGACGTCGCCGGACCCGAGCCGGTGACGTTGTACGTCCCATAGGGGGCGCCGGTTGTGGTCAGGTGCCGGATCGCCCGAGCCAGCTCGGAAGTGAACGTCAGCCGCCCGACCTGGTCGTCGACCACGGACGGGTCCACGCCGCGCTCGGCCAGCGACGCCATGGTCCGGACGAAGTTGCGGCCGTCCCCGATCACCCACGACGTCCGCAGGATGTAGTGCCGCGGCACCGTCGCGACGATCTGGTCGCCGGCGGCCTTGGTCTGGCCGTACACCCCGAGCGGGGCGATCGGGTCGTCCTCCCGGTACGGGGAGTCGGAGGTTCCGTCGAAGACGTAGTCGCTGGAGATGTGCACCAGAGTGAGGCCGCGGGCCGTCGCGATACGGGCCAGCGCCGCAACGGCGGTGACGTTGACGGCCCAAGCGTCGGCTCGCCCGGCCGGGGTTTCGGCCGCATCCACGGCGGTGTACGCGGCGGCGTTGATGACGGTGTCGTAGTCCTGCCACCGCAACCCCGACTCGAGGTCACCGGACAGGTCCACCTGCTCGCGGTTGACGAACTCGAAGCTGGGGTCGTCACCGTATTCAGCGCGCAGGGCCCGGCCGACTTGGCCATTGGCGCCTAATACCAACGTCTTTCGCGGTGCGACCGGTTGGATGTCCGCCAGCCGCGGATGCGTCCGGTCCTTGGCCGAGAGCTCGGCGCGCTCGAGCGGAATCGGCCAGTCGATGGCCAGCGTCTCGTCGGCCAGGTTCACCGAAACATACTGCGCGTCAGGCGAATAGTGGTCGTTGACCAGGTAGACGTACGCGGTGTCGGGCGCCAGGGTCTGAAACGCGTTGCCGACCCCACGGGGCACGAACACCGCCCGCGACGGATCCAGCTCGGCGGTAAACACCGCCCCGAACGTCGGGCCGTCGCGCAGGTCGACCCAGGCACCGAAGATCCGGCCGGTCGCCACCGAGACGAACTTGTCCCACGGTTCGGCGTGGATGCCGCGGGTGGTGCCCGCCGCGTCGTTGAACGAAATGTTGTTCTGCACGGGCCCGAAATCCGGCAGTCCGAGCGCCGTCATCTTCTCGCGCTGCCAGTTCTCCTTGAACCAGCCGCGGTTGTCGCCATGCACCGGCAGGTCCCAGATGGTCAGGCCGGGAATCGGTGTGGCATTGGCGGACAACGGTTTTCCGTATTCGGTCACGGGTTGCCCACCGCTCACTGACCCTGGTTGGCGTAGCGCGCCTCGGTGGCATCCTTGACCGGACGCCACCAGGCTTCGTTGTCGCGGTACCAGGCGATGGTGGCACTCAACCCGTCGGCGAAGTCGACATACTTTGGCCGCCAACCGAGTTCGGTGCGCAGCTTGGTCGAGTCGATGGCGTAGCGCAGGTCGTGACCGGCTCGGTCGGCGACGTGGTCGTAGGCGTCGGCCGGCTGCCCCATCTGCGTCAGGATCATCTCGATGACGGTCTTGTTGTCCTTTTCGCCGTTGGCACCGATCAGGTACGTCTCGCCGAGGCGGCCCCGCTCGATGATCGTCAGCACGGCGGACGAGTGATCGTCCACGTGAATCCAGTCGCGCACATTGCGGCCGGCGCCGTAGAGCTTCGGCCGGATGCCGCACAGCACGTTGGTGATCTGCCGGGGGATGAACTTCTCGACGTGCTGATAGGACCCATAGTTGTTGGAACAGTTGGAGATTGTGGCGCGGACGCCGAACGAGCGCACCCACGCCCGCACCAGCAGGTCACTGCCGGCCTTGGTCGACGAGTACGGCGACGACGGGTTGTAGGCCGTGCGTTCGGTGAACTTGGCGGAGTCTTCGAGTTCGAGGTCACCGTAGACCTCGTCGGTCGAGATGTGGTGCAGCCGGGTGCCGTGCTTGCGCACCGACTCCAGCAGCGTGAACGTCCCGACCACGTTGGTGTGCAGGAACGGTTCCGGGTCACGCAGAGAGTTGTCGTTGTGCGATTCTGCGGCGAAATGCACCACGACGTCGGTCGTCGCCATCAGCTCGTCGACCAACGCGGCGTCGGCGATATCCCCCAGGACGAACGTCATCCGCTGTTCGGGCAGGCCCGCAAGGGATTCCCGGTTGCCCGCGTAGGTCAGCTTGTCCAGCACCGTCACGTGATGGTCGGTGTGGTCCAGGACGTAGCGGACGAAGTTGGCCCCGATGAACCCCGCGCCCCCGGTGACCAGCAGGCGTGCCATCAGTATCCCCTGTCCAGCAGGTCCAGCAGGTACGTGCCGTAGCCGGACTTCACCAACGGCTCGGCGCGTGCCCGCAGCTCGTCACCGCTGAGATAGCCACGCCGCCAAGCGATTTCCTCGGGCACGCCGATCTTCAGACCGGTACGGCGTTCGATGGTCCGCACGAACTCGGCGGCGTCCGTCATCTGGTCGAACGTCCCGGTGTCGAGCCATGCCGTGCCGCGAGGCAGCACCTGCACCCGTAACCGGTTCTGCGCCAGGTACGTTCGGTTGATATCGGTGATCTCGTACTCGCCGCGGGCACTGGGCTTCAGCTCACGCGCGATCGACACCACGTCGTTGCTGTAGAAGTACAGACCCGGCACGGCGTAATTGCTCTTGGGCACCGCCGGCTTCTCCTCGAGCGAAACCGCCTGCCCGGCATCGTCGAATTCGATGACGCCGTAGGCCGAGGGTTCGGCGACCCAGTAGCCGAAGATCGCGCCGCCGTCGACGCTGTTGAACCGCTGCAGCTGCGTGCCCAGGCCCGGGCCGTACAGCAGGTTGTCGCCGAGGACGAGCGCCACACTGTCGCCGCCGAGGAAGTCCGCGCCGATGGTGAAGGCCTGCGCCAGTCCGTCCGGCGAGGGCTGCTGGGCGTAGCTGATCGAGACGCCATACTGCGATCCGTCGCCGAGCAGCCGCTCGAAACTCGGCGCGTCGAGCGGCGTCGTGATGACCAGGATGTCGGTGATCCCCGCCAGCATCAACGTGGACAACGGGTAATAGATCATCGGCTTGTCATAGACCGGGATGAGCTGCTTGGACACCCCGGCGGTGACGGGGTGTAGTCGCGTGCCCGCGCCCCCTGCCAGGATGATGCCTTTCACCCGGCCATCCTGACATACGCGCACCGCGTCAGGTGCTCACCGAGCAGACTCCACCGCGGGCTCGGACGCCAGTGTCTTGCCGTTCTGCACGATTTCCAGGCCTGACGACGAGACGTGGTACTCCGCCGAATCGGGATCGTTGAACGCGACGAAGCCGTCGCCGGACTCGTTCACGGTTCCCAGTCGGATCGTCGCGTCATCGGACAGCCGATAGCCCAGGTAATACAGCACCCCGACGCTGCTGCGGCAGATCACGACGGCCGACTGGGCGGTACGCAGGATCATCGCGGCCTCGTCGGCTCCGGTGCACCGGGCGGCGCCGTTGTAGGTGGTGAAGCCGTGGGTGTCGGCGTCGGGCAGCACCATTCGTGCTGTGGTGGGCACCAGCGAGGTGGACGTCTCCGGCTCGGTGGACTCGACCGACGTCACGGTCACACCCGTCGTCTCGGGCGCGGTCGTCGTGGCCTCCGCCGAAGTCGTTGGGCCGCTGCGTCCGTCATGCCCGCGCATCAGCATCACGCCGACGAAGACCAGCGCCACCACCAGCAGGATGCCCACTCCGGTCAGTGCCCAGGCCGTCGGGCTCATGCCGGATCGTGCCGCCGTCGGCGGATCCGGTTGGCGCACAAGGCCCATGGGCGCGACGGGCGGCGCCGACCGCTGCGTCGGCGCACCGGGTACCGCAGGGGCCGCAGCGACCGGAGGCAGCGTCGCCGCCGCCCCGCGTGCCAGCGCCGCGGCGAAATCCGAACACGACGCGAAGCGGTCGGCAGGCCGGCGGGCCATCGCGATCGCCATCACGGGGTCCAGGTCGGCGAGATCCGGGCGGAGCTCCGCCAGCCGCGGCACTACCCCGCTCACGCGTTGACTGATGAGCACCACAGGCGTCGAATCGCCACCCGGTGGCCGGCCGGTCAGCAGCTGAAAAGCGGTGGCGGCCAAGGCGTATTGATCGGAGCGGCCATCCAGCTTCTCACCGAGCAACTGCTCCGGCGCCGCGTAGTTCGGTGTGCCGAGCGTCATGTTGGTCGACGTCAATGCGTCGAAATCGTCCACACGTCGGGCGATCCCGAAATCGGCCAGCAGCACCCGGCCACGGCCCGGGCCTCCGGAGCCCAGCAGGATGTTCGCGGGCTTGACGTCACGGTGCAGCAGGCCGCGGCTGTGCGCATGGTCCAGCGCGTCGGCTATCGCGCTGACGATCGCGAGCACCTGGTCCCGCGGCATGCCGCCGGGGCACTGCGTCCGGAGCACGTTTCCGGCATCTGAACCGTCGACGTAGTCCATCGAGATCCACAGTCGCCCGTCGTATTCGCCGCGGTCGTGAACCCCGACGATGTGCTGGTGCCACAACGTCGCGGCTGCATCGGCCTCACGCTCGAAACGGCGCCGGTATTCGGCGTCGGCCGACAACGACGCCGGCAGGACCTTCAGTGCGTCGGTGCGGGGCAGCCGCGGGTGCTGCACCAGGTAGACCTCGCCCATACCGCCGGCGCCCAGTTTCCTGACCACGGTGAATCCGGCGAAGACCGAACCATCGGGCAGCGACATGGTCGGATCGTAACGGCCCGAACGCGAAAGAGCGGCCACCCGAGACGATCTCGGATGGCCGCCTTTTCGACGCGGGCCCTACCTCTTGTCCATGATTCCTTCGATCTGATTGACACCGTGGATGCCGCTGTTGGTGTCGCTGGCCAGGACGATGAGCCCATTGCCCTCGTGGTTGAGCGTGACCAGCATGGTCTCGTGGGCCATGTCGGCCTGCTTGTTGCCCTGCTTCACCAGCGGCGTGATGACGTTGTCCTGCAGCTTGGCGAAGAAGTTGGTGTCGATGCTGTTCGCGTTCCATGCCCGGTACGCGTGCTTGCTGGTCTGGACGAAGGTCTTGTCGTGGTCGGTGACCTCGATGACCTGGTCGACCCACTTGTGCTCGTCCTTGCTGACCTTGCCGGCCTTGACGGCCCGGTCGATGTCTTCGCGGGCGGCGCCGTAGAGCCGGGTGAGATGGATGTGCAGCTGGT
This sequence comes from Mycobacterium sp. SMC-16, assembly GCF_046250085.1. Classification (NCBI taxonomy): domain Bacteria; kingdom Bacillati; phylum Actinomycetota; class Actinomycetes; order Mycobacteriales; family Mycobacteriaceae; genus Mycobacterium; species Mycobacterium sp. SMC-16. Next base: position 312,102 of record NZ_CP176427.1, on the reverse strand, counting down.
CGTATCCGCGGCCGTCCTTCGAGTTGATGCCGAGGGCCCAGTCCGGCGAGCTCCCGAAGTGGATCGAGTCGTAGGCGTCCTTGAAGTAGTTCGGGGCGTCCGAGCGCAGCAGGTTGGGGCATTCGATCCCGGTCTCCCGGACCGTCGGCACCACCAGCAGATCCTGGACCGCCTTGATGTCCTGCTTGCCCGGGTGCACAGCGAAGCCCCGGGTCGAGTCATTGCCCGGCCACTGGACCTGCAAGTTGTGACCGGGGTGCGTCGGCGAGTGCTCTCCCACGCCGTGCGCCGGCGGCTTCACGCCGTCCCAGATCTTGTCGTCCTTGTGGGTGATGTCGCACTCCTTGAAATGCTGCGTGCCCGTCTCTGCGTGGGCTGCGGGTGAGAGACCGAACGCCAGCGCCGGCGCTACCACCAGGGCGGCGGCGGCCGCGATACGGCGGGTGAAGCGGGAGCGGGTGGTCACGGTCGTGGTGGTCATATCGTCTCCTGAAGGTTGTGGGCCGTTTTGGCGTTGAAACAACCTTCGCGGAAACGACGGCCCAGGTCAGTCCGCTGATCGGGCTCTCGACCGGACGAAATCGGCGTCCCCCGATCGGGGGACACGCACCGCTCGGCTCGCTCGCCTCCGCTGGGCGGCCCACAACTTCTCCTGTGCCCGCAGCACCACGGTTCCGGGGCTTCCTCGACCCTCCGCCGTCGACTTCGTCACCCAGATGACGCTCCATCCCCGCGATTCGAGCTCGGCGGTGTGGCTGTGCACCCATTCGCGATATCCCGGCATATCGGCGTCCTCGTCACACTCGACGGCTACCTGCCACCGCGGCCAACCCAATGCCGCCCGAGTGCAGACCAATCCCCACTCGTCGTAGAACGGGATCTGCGTTCGCAGTCCTGGAATGCCCGTGCGGCGCAGCAACAGCCGGGTCTGCGTCTGCAACGGAGACTCAGAACCGCCGTCGGCCTGTCCCAGCGCAATCCGCAGTCGATCCACACCCCGAATACCCCGATTGGCTTCGGCCAGCGCCCACACGTGTGCCGGGTCCAAGCCGGTCACGTTCAACAATGCATCCAGCGTCGGTATCGCCTGGTTTTCGGGTAGGAGCCGGCCCAGGTCGAATGCCGTCCGCGCCGCAGATGTCACCCGCATGCCGCCGGCCATGCAGACGTCGTCGGGAGCGAGCGCATATGAATGCACCGTGAGTCCGGCCGGCGAGTGCCGGTTGGACCGCACGACCTCTGCCGGCGCGTCCGCGTCGAGCCATTCGGTCCCGTAGACGGCCGCCGCTGACAATCCGCACACCACCGCATCCGGCCCGGCGAACAACCACGCCGCCTCGGCGCGCAGCCTCGCCGTCAATGCCACCTCGTTCGCAAGGTAGACACCCCGGTAGACGGCACGGTAGCCGGTGCGGAGCGCTTGTCTGGTCAGGAGTCCGGTCTGCACGGCGGCGCTGCCGAGAAACGGTCTGTTCATGCGGCGAGCATCGCTGTGACCACCGACAGATCCGATTCTTCGACCAGTGGTTATCCACAGGGCAGGCGCTGTCGCCCCCTGGCGCTGCCGGTCTCCACAACCATCCGGACCGCGTTGCTACGACGAATGTGCATGTTCGGATTGAGATTTCACGGTTTTGCGGGCCAAACCTGCACACTCGTCATAGCACCGCGCATCGCATGCAGCACCTGACCGGCAAACCAGGTACCACCGGTCACATGTGAGTTGAGTAACCTGGCGCCATGCCCGATGCGTCGATCCTGTCCGTGCTGCGCGAGCGCGCCGGCCTGACTCCCGACGACGTGGCCTACACCTTTACCGACTACGACCACGACTGGGACGGCGTCACCGAGAGCCTGACCTGGGCCCAGCTGTACCGGCGCACGCTCAACGTGGCACACGAGCTCCGCATGCACGGCGTTCCCGGCGACCGCGCGCTGATCATCGCGCCACAAGGGCTGGCCTACATCGTCGGGTTCCTGGGCGCCATGCAGGCGGGTTTCATCGCGGTGCCGCTGTCGGTCCCGCTACCCGGCTCGCATGACGAGCGGGTCAGCGCCGTCATCACCGACACGTCGCCGACGGTCGTGCTGACCACCGCGGCCGCGTTCGACATCGCCGCGCAGAACGTGGACGACGGCGCCTCCATGGTCGCCGTGATCGCCGTCGACACCCTCGACCTGGACGCCGACCGCGACTTCGACGAAGAGGTCCCGCCGGGTCCCGACATCGCTTACCTGCAGTACACCTCCGGGTCGACGCGGCTGCCGGCCGGCGTGATGATCTCGCACCGGAACCTGCGGGTGAACGTCGAGCAGTTGCTGGCCGACCTGCTGTCGCAGCACGGTGGAGAGCTGCCGCCGGGGTCGACGCTGGTCTCGTGGCTGCCCTTCTACCACGACATGGGCCTGGTGCTCGGGATCGCGGTCCCGATCTTCTCCGGCCACAAGGGCGACCTCATGAGCCCGATCGCCTTCCTCACGCGCCCGGTCCGCTGGCTGCAGGCGCTGTCGCGGAACAACCCCGCATGGTCGGCAGCCCCGAACTTCGCGTTCGACCTCGCGACGCGCCGCGTCACCGACGAGGAGATGGCCGAGCTCGATCTCAGCGGCGTCATCGGCATCAACAACGGCGCCGAACGCATCCACCCACCCACCCTGATCAAGTTCGACGAACGCTTCGCCTCCGTCGGCTTCCGGCCCGAGATGATGGTGCCGTCGTACGGCCTGGCCGAGGCGACGCTCTACGTGGCCAGCGGTGCGCACGGCCGGCCGCCAGAGGTCGTCGAGTTCGCCGCAGACGAACTCACGCAGGGAATCGCGTTGCGCAAAGCGGGTGGGACGCCGCTCATGCGGTACGGCCGGGCGCCGTCGCCGCTGCTGGAGATCGTCGACGCCGACACCTGCCAGCCGTGCCCCGACGGCGTCGTCGGCGAAATCTGGGTCCGTGGCGACAACGTCTCCGCCGGGTATTGGCGCAAGCCCGAGCAGACCGGGTCCGCCTTCGGCGCGACCCTGGTGGACGCCCCCGAGGGCACGCCCGAGACGGGCTGGCTCCGAACCGGGGACCAGGGCTTCCTCTCCGACGGCGACCTGTTCATCGTCGGCCGCATCAAGGACATGCTGATCGTGCGCGGCCGCAACCACTACTCCGACGACATCGAAGCGACGGTGCAGAAGATCAGCCGCGGCCGGGTGGCGGCGATCGCCGTGACCGACGACCACACCGACCAGCTGGTCACCATCATCGAACTCAAGTCGCGCGCCGACGCCGCTGAGCTCGATGGGCTGAAAAACGATGTGGTCGCGGCGATTTCGCGGGCGCACGGGTTGCAGGTCGCCGACGTCGTGCTGGTGGAAGCCGGGTCCATCCCGACCACCACGAGCGGCAAGATGCGCCGGTCGGCTTGTGCCGAGCAGTACCGGCAAGGGCAGTTCGTCCGGTTGGACGGCTAGCCCGCACCCCCTATGTGGATCACCCTGCTGGTGATGGCGGTCGCGGTCAGCCTGGAGCCGTTCCGCATCGGCATGTCCGTCGTCATGCTGAACCGCCCGCGCCCGCACCTGCAGCTGGCCGCGTTCCTGTGCGGCGGTTTCCTGATGGGCCTCTCCGTCGGCGCGGTGGTGCTGTTCTTCCTCGAGTCGCGGCTACCCGCTTGGGCCTCAGCACATTTCAATCTGCCGACGGTCCAGATCGTGATCGGCGTACTGGCGTTGGTTGCGGCCGTGCTGCTGGCCGTCACGAAGGGGCGCGAGCGGACCGTCCCGGCCTGGCTGACCCGGCTGCTCACCGGCCGGTCGCTGTGGGTCGCCGGCGTCGCGGGCCTGGGCATCGCGCTGCCCTCGGTCGACTATCTCGCGGCGCTGGCCGTGATCGCCGCCGCACACCTCGAGGCCGGGGTTCGGATGGGTGCGCTGGTGACCTTCAACGTCGTGGCGTTCTCGTTGGTCGAGATACCCCTGCTGGCCTACCTGATCGCCCCGCAACGCACGCGCACCGCAATGAGCAACCTGCACAACTGGATTCGCGCCCGGCAGCGGCACGAAGTCGCCGGCCTGCTGGCGGTGGTGGGTGTCGTACTGGTCGCGGCGGGTGCGCTGGGGATCTAGTGCGCGCTCGGCCCGTGGCTCAGCACGTAGTTGATACCCGACATCAGCTGTGACACCGGGTCGGCGGCGCCACCGAAGGCGGCCTGCGTCGCCGGGGCGGTGGCGGCGGCGGGGTCGTAGCCGTTGACGGGATCAACGGTGACCGGTGCGGTCGCCGGGTCGTCGTTGCGCGAATATCCGGCATCCACCATGGGTTTCATCACGGCGTCGAGGTGATTCATGTCCGCTTCGGACATGCCGAGGTACTTGAACGGCACGACGAGCGGCAGGTGCTGCTCGGGGATCATGTACGTCGTGGTCGTCGCGCCGCGGGAGTTGACGGTCTTGATGATGTTCTGCGGCGGCACGTTCTTCGGGTTGGTGAACGCCACCGCGGTGTGGCCGGTGGCCAGGCCGACGACGGCGTTCGCGAGCGCCATCAGGTTGTCCGGGCGGTCCGGCCAGTCGGCGATGCTGTCGTACGCGGAGATGAATTGGTAAGTGTCGTACTGACTGTCGACCACCGGCGGCATCAGGAAGTCGAGCGCGGGGACGGTGCTGCCGACGGGGTAGGTCTGCCGCAGGAAGCTCTGCGTCCACGGGTTGATGGCGAGCGGGTCACCGTAGGTGGCGAACGACAGCTCGTTCGGTGGCGGCGCGGCCGGGTCGTACGCGAGCCGGTCCTGCACGGCGTGCACGACCATGGCGCCTTCGGACAGGCCGATCACCGTGCCGGGGCCGCCGGCCTGAACGCGGTTGATGACGTTGTTCTTACCGACCTCGACGGACTCACCGATGCTGGGTCCGTTCAAGCCGATCTCGGGCATCTTCTGATGTAGCTCGTCGATGCCCGGGATGACGCTGAGCACGTGGCCCTGTACCTGGCCGGCGGGGTAGTCGACGATTTCTCGATTGAGACCGGGGAACCAGTCGGCGCCGGTGCGACGGATGTACTCGTCGTACGGGATGCCCATGACGTGCGCGCCGCCGAGCGCGTACCCACGGCCGGGGGTGCCGATCGGCGGGATGGCCGGCACGAGCGGGCCGCCGGAGCCGGCGTCAGAGCTGGAACCGGGACCGGTCCAGGGCTCGTCGGCCGTCGCGATCCAGTCGGCGAGGGGCCCGGAAGCACCGACCGTCAACAGCGTGGTGGCAATCGCCAACGAGCTGGCAAGTCGCTTGTTCATACGTTGCTCCCCTGCGGTTTCGGGCGGGACGGCCACCAGTTCGCTTCTCCGACGAGCGTGGCCATGGCAGGCACGGTGATGGTCCGCACCAGGAAGGTGTCCAGCAGGATGCCGGCGCCGATGACGAAGCCGCCCTGGATCACGGTACCGATGCTGGAGAACAGCAGACCCCACATGGAGGCCGCGAAGATCAGGCCGGCCGCGGTGATGACGCCGCCGGTCGACGACAGCGTGCGGATGATGCCGTACCGCATGCCGTGTGGCGATTCGTCACGCATGCGCGAGACGAACAGCATGTTGTAGTCGGCGCCGACCGCGACGAGCACCACGAAAGCCAGTGGTGGAACGGTCCAGTGCAGCGGCTGGTGGAACAGGTACTGGAACACCACGACGCCGATGCCGAGCGCCGCGAAGTACGAAAGCACCACGGAGCCAACCAGATACAGCGGCGCGATCAGCGACCGCAGCAACAGCATCAGAATCAGCAGCACCACCGCGACGGTGACGATGATGATGAACCGGATGTCGTTCTGGTAGTAGTCGCGGGTGTCCTTGAGCGCCACGGGATAGCCGCCCATCGACACCGTGGCATCCGACAGCGACGTGTTCGGCTGGGCGCCGCGGGCGGTGTCGCGGATGGTGTTGACCTGGTCCATCGCCGCGGCGCTGAACGGGTCGAGTTTGGTGAGCACGAGGTAGCGCACCGAGTGCCCGTCGGGCGAGATGAACATCTTGGACGCCGACTTGAAGGCCTCGAGCTGCAGCACCTCGGGCGGGATGTTGAAGCCCGCCTGGGTCGGGCCGCCCGCGTTCTGTTTCATCGACAGCAGGAAGGCGCCGGCCTGGTCGAGGCCCGACCGCATCAGTTGGATCTGTTCGACGACCTCGTCGACCCCGTTGGCGACTTCGCGGCTGCCGCTCGCCGACCGATCGGCACCCTGGCGGAGCTTGGTCAGATTGGCCTGCGCGCCCGCGGGACTGTCCATCCCCATGGTGCGCATCACCTTGGTCAGGTTGGTCATCGCACTCTGGAGTTGCTGCACCGACGCGTTGAGCGTCTTCTGGTCCTGCATCGTCTGCAGCTGCCCGGCGAGCTTGTTGATCTCGTCGATGGTGCCGTCCTGGCGCGCTTCTTCCAGACGCTGGAAGTGGCCGCGGGTTTCGGCGCACGACAGGTCGAGGTCGCACACCGCGTTGTTCTGCAGCGCCGCCAGCACGGGGCCGACCCAGCCGAACATGTCTTTGGCCGCCGTGTAATTCAGCCCCAGGGTGTTGCCCAGCTTGCTCACGCTGTTGACGAGCTTGGCCGCGACTTCCACGTTCTGCACCAGCTTGTTGCCGCCGTACTGACTGCGGATCGCGGTGAAGGCGTCGAGCGTCGTCTGGAGTTGCGTGGCGATCTGGCCGACCTGGCCGCGTACGTCGGCGAGGTTGGTCGCGAGCGTGTCGGCGCCCTTGGCCAGCCGGTTGATGTCGTTGGTGCGCTGGCCGATCATGCCCGCGCCTTCTGTCAGCCGGTCACCGACCAGGCCGGCCTGGAAGGTGGCGCGGAACTCCGGCGGCACTTCGCCGAGGGGACGGGTGATGCCGCTGACCATGGCGACGTCCGGCAACTGGCTGATGCGCGACGCCATCTGCTCGAGGTCCGCGAGGGCCTGCGGGGAGCGCAGGTCGCGCGGCGATTGGACGAGGACGTAGGACGGCACCGACTGGTTGACGTTGAAGTGGCTCTCGAGCGCGGCGTACCCGATGGAGCTCGGGGCCGACGCTGCGACGGCCTTGCGGTCGTCGTAGTTGAACTTCGCGAAGCCCGCGGCGCTGGCCAGCAGGAGCAGCACGAGCAGGCTGGCCACCAAGTGCAGCTTCGGTCGGCGGACGATGCGCGCGCCGGACCGGCGCCACAGCTGCGCGGTGATCTCGTTGCGCGGCTTGATCCAGCCCCGCGGCCCGACGAGCGTGATGATCGCGGGCAGCAGCGTGACCGCGGCGAGGAACGCCACCAGGATGCCGATGGCCGACGAGACGCCAACCGTGGAGAAGACGCCCATCTTGGCGAAGCTGATGCCGAGGAAGGTGACGCCGACGGTCGCGGCCGACGCCGTGATGACCTTGCCGACGGAACCCAGCGCGCGCCGGACGGCGTCGGTGGATCCCAGGCCCTGCCGCACATAGTCGTGGTAGCGGCTGATCAGGAACACCGCGTAGTCGGTGCCTGCGCCGAAGATCATGGCGCTCAACAGGATTATGGCCTGGTTCGACACCCCCAGCCCGGTCAGCTGCGACAACCCGGCGACCGTCGCCTGCGCGATCACCAACGACATGCCGATGCCCGCGAGCGGCAACATCATGGTCACGGGATTTCGGTAGACGACCAGCAGCACGAGGAGCACCAGGACCGCGATGGCGATCTCGATGGGCATCCGGTCCTTCTCACCGGCAACGGTGAGGTCGGCGACGGTGGCCGCGGGGCCGGACAGGTGGATCTTCAGCGGGCTGCCGGCGGTGCTGTGCCGCACGATGTCGGCCACCCGGTTGTAGGCGGCGTACGACTGCGGCGTGCCCAGCGCGCCGGCCAGGCCGACGGGCAACACCCAGGCCTTCTTGTCCTTGCTGGTCATGAAGTTGCGCAGCGGCGGGGTGCTGATGAAGTCCTGCATCATGACGACGTCGTGCGGGTCGTCGCGCAGGGCGTCCACCAACTTGCGGTAGGTGGCTTCGTCGTTGCGATCCAGGCCGCGGTCGTTGATCAGGACCACGAGCAGCAGGTCGTCGGTACCGGGTTCCTTGAAGGCCTCGGTCATGTGCCGGGCGGCGACGTTCGACGGCGCATCGGCGGGCAGCATCGCCAGCGGATGCTTCTGGGCCATCTCGTTGAGACTGGGGACAGCCAGGGGCAGGGCCACCGCCAGCGTGATCCACAGGCCGATCACCGCCCAAGGCCACCGCACCACAAAATCGGCTAGCCGTCGCAAGTCAGGTCACCAGTTCCCGCCGTCGGCGATCCGCGTGCAGACCGACTTCATCGCCTCCAGGTACCGGGTCACGGACTTTTTGGCGATGGGGTTGTCCGGGTACATGACCTCCATGACCGTGCCGCCCTCGTAGCGGAAGACGTAGATGGTCAGCTGGTAGGAGTACCGGCCATCGGAGTAGATGCCGATGTTGTTGGCGTATCCCATCTCGGTGGCGGCCAGGATGGTGTTGAGTGGCGCCGCGCCGCCGTGCAGGAAGTTCGACACCGGGAAGTTGGGCCGCGGCCAGTCCAGCCACGGTGCGAGCTCCAGGACGCGGTAGTACGGAACCCGCGCCATGTTGAGGTTGCCGTCGAACGACTCCTGCGCCGCCCAGGCGGCTTCGTTGAAGGTCGCCGCGGCGATCGGCACGGTGATGGGCACCAGTCCGGTGAACCAGCCCTGCGTCATGAAGTTGTCCGACGTGCGCCGGGTGTCACGCGGGGTGAGCCCGTAATACGTTGCAGCACCGGTCAATTCGTGCTCGACCTGGGCCATGCAGGCGAACAGGCCGCCGACGAAGCGGGCACCGGCCGCCTCACAGGCAGACTCGAACCGTGCCGTCTGCTCGGGGTCCATGAGCGATTCGCCGACCATGTCGCCGACCGACGGCTCCATGGCGTTCCCCAACGGCAACGGGAACTCCGGCATGCTGTTGTTGTTGTTCTCAGCAAACTCGATCCAGGCCTGCACCTCGGGAGAGTCGACGGTCAGCGCCGAGGTGCGCTCGTGCTCCTGGACGCACCATTCGTCGAAGCTGCCGGCGTCGGGCAGAGCAAACGCTGAGCCACCTGTTGTCAATGCTGTGTACCGGCCATGAGCCTCCAGCATCGTGATGCCGATGAGCGCCGCGTCGCCGTGGACGTGGTCGATGGCCGCGTAGAAGTTGAAGCTGTCTTCGCTCTGGACGATGCCGAAGGAGAAGCAGCCCCACTCGAGCGGTGTCGGGATGTCCACGAGGTGCTTGCGGACGTCCTCGACCGCCAGTTCACCGTGGTTGACGGGCTCGAACTCGAGGTCATCGGGGTCGGTGAGGGTGTGCCGGAGGATGTCGCCGTCGCCGGTGTACTCGAACCAGCTGCGGTAGGTGTCGTGCCTGCGCAGATAGGAGTTCAGCGCTTCGTTCATGGCCGCGATGTCGCACTGACCAGGGACTTCGCACGTCGCGATGATCTGCCGGGAGTACTCCAGGCCCGAGCCCGTGCGCTCGACGACACCGCGGATGTGCTGGCCCTGCATGTAGCTGACCGGCACCGAACTCACAGGTGCCCGCCGGGCCACTTCGCGAGCCGCCTCGGTGGGGTGCCAGGAGGTCAGAACACCTGGGATCGGCGTCCAATCATCGATCTTTCCGATCGTGATCTTCCCGATTCGCAATTACTTTCCTCCCAGGTTTGGGCACACAGAGGCCCGGCAACACTGTTGGCGCCATCAACATACCCCGGCAACCTTTGCCGGCGCCGTTACGCCTGGTGGGGCGGTCCGCGCTGACCAACCACCACCGGCGCACATAATCCTCGTGCTTCAGCAACCTACATGTAATACTGGCCCGCAGAAGATGAGCTGGCCGTGGCCGTTCGGAAGATCAACTGGCCATTCATGACTGAGCCGGCCGTCAAGTAGATCTGCCGACCAATCGTCGAGGCCGGCCGTTCGCAACATAAATTCTGGCGCTGAACACGGTCTCCTGCGCGGGATCGGACGTCACCGGCAAAACGCGGAGGACAGCTTTTTCATGGCAACGATCGAAGGTCCGGAAACGTCCAGCTTCGCGATCGTCGGGTACGCCGCCCGCTTCCCCGGAGCCACCGACGCCGAATCCTTCTGGGAGATGCTGCGCGAAGGCCGGGACGCCGTATCCGAGGTGCCACAAGACCGGTGGGACGTCGACGAGTTCTTCGATGCCGACCCGGACGCCCGCGGCAAGATCATCACGCGCCGCGCCGGCTTCCTCGATGACGCCGTCGGGTTCGACGCTCCCTTCTTCGGGGTGTCCACCCGCGAAGCCAAGATGATGGACCCGCAGCAGCGGTTGCTGCTGGAGATGGCGTGGCGCGCCGTCGAACACTCAGGCACGGCGCCGTCCGCCCTGGCCAACACGCAGACGGGCGTGTTCATCGGTCTGGCAACGCACGACTACCTGGGCATGGCCTCGGGCGAGCTGACCTACCCGGAGATCGAGGCCTACATGGCCATCGGTACCTCAGGCGCCGCGGCAGCCGGCCGCATCAGCTACCGGCTGGGCCTGCAGGGTCCGGCCGTCACCGTCGACACCGCCTGCAGTTCGTCGCTGGTGGCCGTCCACCAGGCGTGCCAGGCGCTGCAGCTCGGTGAGTGCGATCTCGCGCTGGCCGGTGGCGCCAACGTCATCCTGAGCCCGGCGACCATGATCACCTTCTCGCAGTCGCGCATGCTGGCCCCGGACGGCAAGTGCAAGACGTTCGACGCCTCCGCCGACGGCTATGTGCGCGGCGAGGGCTGTGGCGTCATCGTCGTGAAGCGACTGGAAGACGCGGTGCGCGACGGCGACCGGATCCGGGCCGTCATCCGCGGCAGCGCCATCAACCAGGACGGCGCCTCGGGTGGCCTGACCGTCCCCAATGGTGTTGCGCAGCAACGTGTTATCGCCGAAGCGCTGGAGCGCGCGGGCCTGTCGCCTGCCGACGTCGGCTACTTGGAGGCGCACGGCACCGGCACGTCGCTGGGTGACCCGATCGAGGTGCAGGCCGCGGCCGCGGCCTACGGCACCGGGCACGACGCCGACAACCCGCTGCTGATCGGCTCGGTGAAGACGAACATCGGGCACCTGGAGGCCGCCGCGGGCGTCGCCGGCATCATCAAGGTCATCCTGTCGCTCGAGCATCAGGAACTGCCCAAGCACCTGCACTTCAAGAACCCGTCGCCGCACATCCCGTGGGACCGCATCCCGGTGAAGGTCGTCGACGAGGCCACCACCTGGGAACGCGGCGACCGGCCGCGCGTCGCGGGCATCAGCTCGTTCGGCTTCTCCGGCACCAATGCCCATGTCCTGCTTGAGGAAGCACCCGCCGCCGCGCCGGCGCAGGCACCGGCCGAGGAGCCTGACGACCGGCGCTTCATGGTGCTGCCGCTGTCGGCCCGAACCCCGGCCGCGCTGCTGCAGTCGGCCGAGGACTACCGCACCTGGCTGACCGCGCACCCCGAGGCCACCCTCTCGGACGTCTGCATCACGGCGGGCGCGGGCCGCGCCCACTTCGAGCACCGCGCCGCGCTCGTGGTGAATTCCCTGGAGTCCGCGCGGGAATTGCTCGGCGCGCTGGCCGACGACCGTCCGGCACCGGGCCTGGTGCGCGGCACGTCCGCGGACAAGCCGAAGACCGCCTGGCTGTTCCCCGGTCAGGGCAGCCAGTTCGCCGGCATGGCCAAGGAGCTGTTCGAGACCGAGCCGGCGTTCGCCGAGACGGTGAAGCAGTGCGCTGCCGCGGTCGCCGATGTGCTCGAAAAGCCGTTGCTGGACGTCATTTTCGAAGGTCCGGATGAGACGCTGCGGCTCACCAGCTACGCCCAGCCTGCGATCTTCGCCGTCGAGATGGGCCTGGCGCGCCTCTGGCAGTCGTGGGGTTTCGAGCCCGACGTGATGCTCGGCCACAGCGTCGGCCAGTACACCGCGGCGTGCGTCGCGGGCGTGTTCAGCCTCGAAGACGGCATGCGCCTGCTCGCCGAGCGCGGACGCCTCTTCGGGAACCTGCCCGCGGGCGGCCGGATGGCCGCGATCTTCGCCGCACCCGAGCGCGTCGAGCGGCTGACCGACGAATACCCGAGCCTGTCGGTCGCCGCGTACAACGGCGCCAACACCGTGTTGTCCGGTCCGGGCGCCGACCTGGAACGCGCTGTCGCCGGGCTGACGGGCGACGGTGTGCGGTGCGACTGGCTGGAGACCAGCCACGCCTTCCACTCGGCGCTGCTGGACCCGGCACTCGACGAATTCGAGTCGTACGCAAACCAATTCACGTTCAACGCGCCGCAGCGCATCCTGGTGTGCAACCGCACCGGTGACACCCTGGGGCGCACCGCCAAGCTCGACGGCCAGTACTGGCGCCGGCACGCACGTCAGCCCGTCGAGTTCTCCAAGGGCGTCGAGACGCTCGCGAAGCTCGGTTGCGCGGTGCTGCTCGAGGTCGGCCCGCAGCCGATCCTGACCGCGGCGGCTCTGCGCGCCTGGCCCGACCCGGCGACCGCGCCGCGGGCCATTGCGTCGTTGCGCCGCAAGGGCGCTGACCACCGGCAGATCACCGAGGCGCTGGCCACCACCTACACCGCCGGCCACCTGCCGGACTTCGCAGCCGTCCGGCCCGGCTCGGCGCACAAGGTCGATCTACCGACGTACCCGTTCCAGCGCAAGGCCTACTGGTTCCGCGACGAGCGCGTCGCACCGTCCGCCACGTCGCACATGGGCGGGGCGACGACAGAAGCCGTCCGGCTACTCGAAGACGGCCGCATCGACGAGCTCGCCACCCTGCTGGGTGGCACCGACGAGTCGACCACCGCGGTACTGAACAAGCTTGCGGCACAACATAACCGGCAGCGCACCGCGCAGTCCGTATCGGACGCCCGCTACGAGATCCGCTGGGACAAGTCGACCGCCGCGACGTCCGCTGAAGTCGGAGAAGGCTCGGCGTGGGTCCTCATCGGTGCGGACGCGACGGTGCTCGCGCCGCTGACCGAGGCCCTGACCCGGCTCGGCCACCGGCACCGCGTGCTCGGGTTGCCGGGGTCCGACGCCGACGAGCAACAGCTGGAGGCCGACCTGCGCGCGGCCGTCGAGGAGGAGCCGGCGCTGCGCATCCTGCACGTCGCCGGGCTCGACAGTGACAGCACGGCCCGGGCAACGATGCAATCGTTGCTGCGGGTCCAGCACCGCGTCCTCAGCGGCACGCAGCGCCTGTTCCGCGCCGCGGCCGCCGCCGAGCTGCGGGCGCCGATCTGGGTGATCACCCGTGGCGCACAACGGGTTACCGGCACGGATGCCGTCGCACCCGAGCAGACCGGCCTGTGGGGCTTCGGCCGCTCGGCTGCGCTGGAGTACCCGCAGGTGTGGGGCGGTCTGGCCGACCTCTCCGATGCCGGCAGCGACGAATGGTCGCGGTTGCTGACCCAGGTGATCGCCGCGCCGCGCGGTGAGGACCAGATCGCGCTGCGCGCCGAAGGTGTGTACGTGCCGCGGTTGGTCCGCCGCACCGGGCAGCCGAACCCGACGCAACTGGAATTGCGCACTGACGCCACGTATCTGGTGACCGGCGGCCTGGGCTCGCTCGGCCTGGAGATCGCCGGCTACCTGGCCCAGCACGGCGCCCGGAACCTGGTGCTGACCAGCCGCCGCACGCCGAATGAGGCAGTTCAGCAGCGCATCGACGCGCTGCGCGAGCAGCACGGCTGCGAGACCCGGGTCATCACCGCCGATGTCGCCAATCCGCACGACGTCGCCCGCCTGATGTCGACCCTGCGTTCCGAACTGCCGCCGCTGGCCGGTGTCGTGCACGCCGCCGGCGAGAACAGCACGACGCCGCTGGCCACGCTGGAAGAGGCCGAACTGGAGCGGGTGTTCTCCGGAAAGGTCTGGGGTGCTTGGTACCTCAGCGAGGCGGTCGCCGACCAGAACCTCGACTTCTTCCTGTCGACGTCGTCGATCTCGGCGGTGTGGGGCAGCTACGGCCAAACGGCATACAGCGCGGCCAACGCGTTCCTCGACGGCCTGACCTGGCGCCTGCGTGAGCAGGGTGTGCCCGGCATGAGCGTCAACTTCGGGCCCTGGTCCGCCGGTATGGCCGACCCGGACGCCCGCGCTCAGCTGGAGCGCCGCGGTGTCCGCACCCTCTCCCCCGCTGATGCCCTGACCGGCATGGCCGACGTCATGGTGTCCGGTGGCGACCCCGCGGAAGCCGTTGTGGCGCGCATGGATTGGGCCAAGTTCCTGCCCATTTACTCGCAGGCCGGGTCCCGGGCCCTGCTGGCCGAGGTCGCCCGCGAGGTACCCGAATCCGCCGGCGCCGCAGGTGCTGTCGGTGCGTCCGGCAACACGCGACTGGTCGAGCAGCTCATCGCCGCGCCGGTGCAGCAGCGCAAGAAGCTGGTCCTGGAATACCTGCGGGACGCCGTCGCCGAGGTGACGCGCATCGAGGCCTCCGAGATCCGCGAGGAGACCGGGTTCTTCGACCTCGGCATGGACTCCCTGATGGCTGTCGAACTGCGTCGCCGCCTGGAACAGGGTGTCGGCAAGGAACTTCCGGCGACCCTCGCCATGGACCACCCGCGCCTCACCGACGTCGCGGACTACCTGCTCAGCGACATCCTCAACCTCAGCGAGAAGGCCGGCACCAAGGCCGTCACCGAGCTCAAGTCGCTCGCCGCTGCCGACGAGCCCATCGCCATCGTCTCGGTGGCGTGCCGTTTCCCGGGTTCGCCCGATCCGGATGCGTTCTGGCAGGTGCTTTCTCAGGGTGTCGACGCGATCAGCGAGATTCCCGAGGACCGCTTCGACGTCGACGAGTTCTACGACCCCGACGCCATGACGCCGGGCAAGATCTACACGCGCTCCGGTGGTTACCTCGACAGCGTCGACACCTTCGATCCGGAGTTCTTCGGCATCTCGCCGCGCGAGGCCGTGTGGATCGACCCGCAGCAGCGGCTGATGCTCGAGATCGCGTGGGAGGGCCTGGAGCGGGCCGGCTACGCCCCGGCGGCGTTGCGCGGCAGCCGAACCGGCGTGTTCATCGGCGTCGGCGCCAACGAATACTCGCATCTGCTCTCGGGCGGTTCGGTCGAGAATCTCGAACCGCACTTCATCACCGGTAACGCGCTCAACGCCATCGCCGGTCGTGTGTCGTTCACGCTGGGCCTGGAAGGGCCGGCCATGGCGGTCGACACCGCCTGCAGCTCGTCGCTGGTCGCGGTCCACCAGGCCGTGCAGGCGCTGCACGCGGGCGACTGCGACATGGCGCTGGCCGGTGGCGTCAACGTGCTGCTGAGCCCGGCGTCCATCGTCGCGGCGTCCCGCGCGCGGATGCTGGCGCCCGACGGCCGCTGCAAGACGTTCGATGCCAGTGCCGACGGCTACGTCCGCGGTGAAGGCTGCGGCGTCCTGGTCCTCAAGCGGCTCAGCGACGCGCAGCGCGACGGTGACCGCATCGCCGCCGTCATCCGGAGCACCGCGGTCAACCAGGACGGCGCGTCCAGCGGCCTCACCGTCCCCAATGGTGGTGCGCAGCAACGACTCATCAACACCGCGCTGGCCCGGGCCGGCCTCAGCGGCGGCGACGTCGACTACCTGGAAGCGCACGGCACCGGCACGCCGCTCGGCGACCCGATCGAGGTGCAGGCCGCGGCGGCCGCGTACGGCGCGGGCCGGGATGCGAACCGGCCGCTGCTCATGGGCACCGCGAAGACCAACATCGGACACCTCGAGTCCGCGGCCGGCGTCGCCGGTCTGGTCAAGGTGGTGTTGTCGCTCGAGCACGAGATGCTCCCGCAGACGCTGCATTTCAACAAGCCGTCGCCGCACATCCCCTGGGACTCGCTGCCCGTCCAGGTCGTCGACAAGCCCACCCCGTGGCACACCGACGGCCGTCCGCGTCGCGCCGGCGTGAGCTCCTTCGGGTTCACCGGCACCAACGCACACGTGCTGTTGGAAGAGGCGCCGGTCGTGGTGTCTGACGAGGATGCCGCCGACGACGTCACTCCGGAAACCCCTGCCGCCGAACCGATCAGCGTGCTGCCGCTGTCGGCCCGCTCGGCCCAGGGCCTGACGGCCCTGGCGCAGAAGTACCGCGACTGGCTCGAAGCACACCCCGACGCCTCGATCGCCGACGTGTGCTTCACCGCCGGCTCGGGACGTTCGCACTTCGAGCACCGCGCCGCGGTGGTCGCCAACACCGTCCACGACGCCAAGAACCTGCTGGAAGACCTGGTGGCGAACAAGCTGCGGCCGGGCGTGCTCAAGGGCGAGTGCACCGACCCGCCGACCACCGCGTGGTTCTTCCCCGGCCAGGGCAGCCAGTACCCGGGCATGGCCCGCGAATTGTTCGACACCGAACCCGTTTTCGCCGACGTGGTGCGCCGGTGCGCGCAGGCGGTCGATCCGATCCTGCCGCGCCCGCTGCTGGAGGTCATGTTCGGCAACGATCGGGAAGCGGCAGAGACGCTGCGCAACACCGCGTTCGCGCAACCCGCGATCTTCGCCGTCGAGATGGGCCTGGCCCGGTTGTGGCAGTCGTGGGGCATCGAGCCCGACGCGGTGCTGGGCCACAGCGTCGGTCAGTACGCGGCGGCCTGTGTGGCCGGCGTGTTCAGCCTCGAGGACGGCGCCCGGCTGATCGCCGAGCGCGGCCGGCTGTTCGCCAGCCTGCCGGCCGGTGGTCGCATGGTGGCGGTGTTCGCCGATCCCGAATACGTGGAACGCGCCGCCGAGGCGTACCCGCGAGTGTCGGTCGGTGCGTACAACGGCCGCAACACCGTGCTGTCGGGCCCGGCCGAGGATCTGGAGCAGATCGTCACCGCCTGCAGCGAGGACGCCACGCGCTGCACCTGGCTCGAGACCAGCCACGCGTTCCACTCGGAGCTGCTGGACCCGGTGCTCGACGAATTCGAGTCCTTCGCAACGCAGTTCCAGTTCGCGACGCCCACGCTGCCGCTGATCTGCAACCGCACCGGCGCCGTCCTCAACGCCGAGACGCCGATCGACGCGCTGTACTGGCGGCGGCATTCCCGTCAGCCCGTGCAGTTCACCGAGAGCGTCAAGACCGTGGCGGCGCTGGGGTGCTCGGTGCTGATGGAGATCGGTCCGCAGCCGATCCTGACTGCGGCCGCGCTGCAGTGCTGGCCCGAGGGCGCCGAGACCCCGCGGGCCATCGTGTCCCTGCGCAAGGGCGCCAACGCGCAGCGGCAGATCACCGAAGCGCTTGCCACGACGTACATCTGCGGGCACCGGCCGGACTTCTCGGTCAAGAACCGCGGACACCGTGTCGAGCTGCCGACGTACCCGTTCCAGCGGCGCCGCTTCTGGCCCAAGACCGCCAACGTCGTGGGAATGAGCTCCGGCGGGGCCGCCGCCACGTCCGGAATCCTGGGCAGTGCCAAGGATCTGGCCACCGGCGACACGATCTACAGCAATGTGCTGTCGGTCAAGACGCAGCCGTGGCTGTCGCATCACGTCATCTACGGCACCGTCGTGGTGCCGGGCGCGACGTACGCGGCCATGGCCCTGGCGTCGGTCGGAGCGCCGGCGCGGGTGAAGGAAGTTTTCTTCTACGAGCCGATCATCCTGCCCGACAAGGCGTCTCGCGAGACACAGCTGACCATCCGGACCCTCGATGACGGCGAAGGCTGGAAGTTCCAGGTCCACAGCCGGCCGAACGGCGTCCGGGAGGCCGAGTGGTCGCTCAACGCCGACGGCACCCTGCTCGCCGGCGCCTCTGAAGAAGATGCGGCGGACAACATCCCGGGTTCGATGGAGGACGTCGTCGAGCGCATGGAGCGGCTGCGTCCGCAGCAGCTGTTCGAGACCTTCAACGACATGGAATTGGCCTGGGGCCCAACGTGGTCCACGTCGCTCAAGTCGCTGTGGGTGCGTGACGGCATGGCCATCGGTGACGTGTCGGTCGGTGACGAGCTCGCCGAGCACCTCAGCACCGAGCCCATCCATCCCGTCCTGCTGGACCTCTGCACCGGTGTGGCCTTCCCGGCCTTCCCGGCGCTGCTGGCCGCCGAGCACGGCATGCACGACCTGTTCCTGCCGCTGCGGTACGGCCAGGTCGAGTTGCGCGAGAAGATGCCACGGCGCTTCTACGCCCGGGCCCGCTGGCACACCAGTGAGCTGACCAACGAGACGCAGGTCTTCGACATCGACTTCCTCGATCGCGACGGCAAACGTCTCGGCGGTATCACCGAGTTCACCGTGAAGCGGGCACCCCGTGAGGCGCTGCTGCGCGGACTCGGTGGCGACACCACCCGCCTGCTCTACACGCTGGGCTGGCAGGAAGGTGCCGCGCCGGCCGCGGCGGACGAGGCCGAGGCCAAGCCCGCGGGCACCTGGCTGGTGGCCGGCTTCGACGAGTTGGCCGCCGGCCTCCCCGGCGCCGTCAAGCTCGACCAGACGCTGGACGCCGCCGCCTGGCAGCAGGCGATCACCACGGCCGCCGAAAGCGGCGCACCCGTCACCGGAATCGTCTGGCGCGCTTCAGGCTACGAGGACGCCGACGTCGCGGCACGCCTGGAGACCGAGGTCGGCACCGTGCTCAGCGCGATAAAGACCGCGCTCGCCGAGGAGAAGCTGAACCTCACGGGCGGCCTCTGGATCGTCACCGAGCGCGCGGTGGCCACCGAACCCGGCGAGCCCGTCGACCCCGTGCAGGCCGCGCTGTGGGGCCTGGGACGCACCGTCATCAACGAGCAGCCGACGCTGCGGCTGAAGCTCGTCGACCTCGACGGCGCCGACGACAACGCCACCAACTGGCTGACCGGTGTGCTGGGCACTCCGGTGACCGAGTCGGAATTCGCGCTGCGGCAAGGAAAGTTCCTCGTGCCGCGGCTCATGCACTGGGCGCGCAGCGGCCACCTGCCGATGCCACGGTCCGACGACTACGTGCTGGCCCCCACCGAGCGCGGCGCGATCGACAACCTGCGGCTGACCGAGAAAGACGTGACGCCGCCGGCGCCGCACGAGGTGCAGGTCCGGATCGAGGCCGCCGGCCTCAACTTCCGCGATGTGCTCAACGTGCTGGGTCTCTACCCCGGCGATCCGGGACCCATCGGTGGCGACCTGTGTGGTGTCATCACCGAATTGGGTTCGGAGGTCACCCGATTCGAGGTCGGGCAGCGCGTCTTCGGCTCCATGCAGGGCGCCTTCTCCAGCCGGCTCAACGTGCCGGAGCAGTTGCTCGCCGTGGTCCCCGAGGGCATCAGCCCCGTCGATGCGGCGACCCTGCCGGCGGCTGCACTGACGGTCCGGTTGGCGTTCGACTGGGCGCAGCTCAAGCCGGGCGACCGCGTGCTGATCCACGCCGCCAGCGGTGGTGTCGGGTTGGCCGCGGTGCAGATGGCGCGCCAGAAGGGCGCGATCGTCTTCGCCACCGCCAGCACCTACAAGCGCGCGACGCTACGCAAGATGGGTGTGGAGCACGTCTACGACTCGCGCACAACCGATTTCGCGGATCAGATTCTCGCCGACACCAACGGCGAGGGCGTCGACGTGGTGCTCAACAGCCTCACCAACGAGGGCTTCGTCGAGGCCACGGTGCGCGCGACCGCCCAGGGCGGCCGGTTCGCCGAGATCGCCAAGCGCGACATCTGGACCCCCGAGCGCATGGCTGAGGTCCGGCCGGACATCAACTACGAGATCGTCGCGCTCGACGTCACGATGATGACCGATCCGGCGCACATCCAGCGGCTCATGGAAGAGGTCGCCGACGGACTGGCCAAGGGTGAGTGGACTCCGGTGCCTGCCGAGGTCTACCCGCTGACCGAGGCCAAGACCGCGTTCCGCCGCATGCAGCAGGCCCGGCACATCGGCAAGATCGTGGTGCAGATGCCGAAACCGCTACAGCCGCACGGCGATCGGACCTACCTGGTCACCGGCGGTCTCGGCGCGCTCGGTCTGCACACCGCGGCGTACCTGGCCCAGCTGGGTGCCGGCGACATCGTGCTGACGAGCCGCCGCGAGCCCGATGGCGAGGCGCAGCGCGCCATCGACGCGATGATGGAGCGCTTCCACTGCCGGGTGCACGTCTTCTCCGGCGATGTCGGCGACGAGGCCTCGGTTACGGCGTTGCTCGACCGGATTCGCACGGAACTGCCACCGCTGGCCGGTGTGGCGCACCTGGCGGGTGTGCTCGACGACGCGCTGCTCCCCCAGCAGGATCTGGAGCGCTTCCGGAAGACACTGGGCCCCAAGGCCTATGGCGCGCTGCACCTGCACAAGTTGACGCAGGACGACGATCTCGACTTCTTCATCGTCTACTCGTCGGCTTCGGCAGTGCTCGGTTCACCGGCGCAGGGCAACTACGCCACGGCCAACGCGCTGCTCGACGGCCTCGTCGCGCACCGCCGGGCGCTGGGTCTGCCGGCTACGGCCGTGAATTTCGGTCCGTGGGGCCGGGGCGGCATGGCCAGCTCGCAGGCGGCCACCGCGAACCTCAGCGCGCAGGGCATGATGCCGCTTGAGCCGTCGGCGGCCCTGGCCGCCCTCGGCGAGGTGATCCGGCACGGCGCCGCGCAGGCGACGGTCCTCAAGGCCAATTGGCAACGGGCCGCCAAGATGCTCGGCGGCATCCGTCCGCCGCTGCTCGACCAGGTGTTGCCGACCAGCGACGCGGCAGCGACCGGCGACAGCGAGCTGCTCCGCCAACTGCAGGAGATTCCCGACGCCCAGCGCGCCGGGTTCATCACCGAATTCCTGCAGAAGGAGGTGCAGGGCTTCCTGCGCCTGGCGCAGCCGCCCGCGGCGACAAGCCGGTTCCTCGATCTGGGCACCGACTCGCTGATGGCGGTCGAGCTCCGCAACCGGTTGTTCGGTCAATTCGGCGGCAAGTTCGACATCAGTCCGACGGCGATCTTCGACTACCCGACCCTCGGCGAACTCGCCGGGCACCTGGCGTCGCAGTTGCCGCCGTCGGATGCGCCGGAGGTTGCGGTTGAGGCGTCGGCTGAGGCGGATTCGACCGCGGAGGTTGCGGCGCCTGCCGAGGCCGTCGGCGAGGCCGAGCCCGAGGCGCCTGCCGCACAGGAGTGACAACTGTGACGGGTGTGCACGCGGTCTGACCCGGCCGCGTGCACGCCCTCCGGCCGCGCCGTTAGCCCCGCCAGACCTGGTCAGAAATTGTCCACACCCGCGTCAATAAGTTATTGACGTGCACCGCCAATTCTGTCACACTCCTATGAGGATCGATCTCATCGGCGGAAGGCTCGGACCATGTCTGTTCTCGCGATGCATGTTTCGAACACCAAGACCAAGCTGCAGGTCGGCGCTGCCGCTTGCGCGGTCGCTGGGGCCGCCGTCCTGACTCCGGTAGCGCAAGCGGATATCTCCGCGCCGGCGCCGCTCGCGCCAGTGACACACATCCTGGACAACATCGCCCAGTCACCGCTGGCGTTCGCACCCCTCAACACGTGGTGGCAGAACGATCCGTGGTGGTGGATTGGACCCGGGTCGAACCCGAGCCCAGGGGCACCCATCCTGGTGGGGACATTTACCCCGCTCTCGATCATCCCCGGTTTCCTGCAGGATCCGTGGAAGCGGCTGACGCAGAACATCAATTTCTCGGCGTGCTTCCTCGGCGCGGGATTGAAAGTCGGGCCCTACGGCACGGTCACTCTTTCCCTGACACGAGGCTGCTAGACGCAGCGGGGACGCCAGATAACGGTGATTCACCCTAAATACCTCCTGCGACTGTTCGCCTGCGCCCCGCTGAGGAAAGTGCCAATGAGTGCCGGACAACGCTGACTCCGCGGTGGCTGACGCCCCGGAAACCCCCAACCACAGGAAATGGTTGCAGCGACATCGCCGCTCGGTCGTCTTGACGGTGTTGACACTCGGCTTGTTGTTGGGCCTCGTGAGCTGGTTGGCAGTGGAAGCCTTCTCGGCAAAACAGAATTTGCAGCAAGCGCGGTCGGAAGCAATGCAGGCTAAAGACGCCCTGTCGAAGGGGCATGCCGACGCAGCTGTGCAGCATGCCAACGCCGTACAGGCTCACGCCCGGAAAGCCAGCGATGCCACAGAGTCCATTCCGTGGGCGTTGGCCGCCAAACTGCCGTGGTTGGGCAGCCCTTTCGAAACCGGCCAGCAGATGTCGAAAGTCATCCTCGGATTTGCCAATGACGTGTTGACACCCGCCTCACACATCGGGCTGGCCCTGGCACCGGACAAGCTATTTGCAGGCAGTCGTCTGGACGTACACACGCTGCGGAACGAAGAGCCCACGCTTGCCAGATTATCGTTGGAAGCCAAACGATTTGACGCGGAGGCAAAGGCAGTCACCAAGCCCGCATATCTCTCCGAAGTCGCCGACGCCCGAGACAAACTACAAAGTCAAATCTCCACGGTTGCGAGGATTCTGGATACCGCCGCGCTCGCTGCACGTATAGCACCGGCGATGATGGGCGCAGATGGTCCTACCACCTATTTCATGGGATTCCAGACGAACGCTGAGGCCCGTGGCACGGGCGGCATTACAGGCGGTTTTGGCATCTTGCACTTCGACGACGGCGCACCAAGCGTCAGCACACTCGGCCCTGACAACGATCTTTCCGGCCTATTCCAGCCAGTCGACCTAGGGCCCGAGTACTCGGCCGAATATGCGTGGGCCAATGCCGGCACTGACATCCGCAATAGCAATATGAGCTCGCACTTTCCATACGCGGCGCAGATTTGGCGGTCGATGTGGGCACAGAAGTCGGGATCGAACGTTGACGGCGCAATCGCGATTGACCCCGTCGCATTGAGTTACATCCTCGGCGCCATCGGCCACGTCACGATGCCTGACGGCGAAGAAATAACGAAAGACAACGTGGTCCAGTTGACGGAGTCGACCGCCTACAGCCGCTTTCCTTTGGACCAGAGCGCGCGCAAGCAGTACCTGCAGGACATCGCCGCCGAAATCGTGAAGAAGATGACTTCTTCCATACAATCGCCACACCAGCTGCTCGCCGCTCTCGGAAAAGCGGTGGGCGAACGGCGGATCGCAGTCTGGAGTTCCTCCGAGATCTCTCAGGCACTCCTAGAGCAGACGCCCCTGGCACACCAGATTCCCGATGACGCAGCACCCTACGCTGAGTTCGTTGCCAACAACCTGGCCGGCAACAAGATGGACTACTACCTGAAGAGAGAGATCACCTACACGGCCGATCAATGCGGAGGGCCCACGCGAAACTCCACCGTAACACTCAAATTGACAAATGACGCCCCCGACACGGAATTACCGGATTACGTTGCAGGCGTTGGAGGTCTGAGCTCTAACGTCAAGCTGACGATGCCAAGGGGCTCAATGCTGACTTCTATCAAACTGATAGCGACAAAAGGTTCCAAGTTGGAGACCGCATTCGCGAACGGCCAATTGGCGCCGGTCTTCGCAGGCGTCGAGCGCGGGCATCCAGTGTTCGAACTTCAAGTAGTCATCCCTCCCAAGCAGTCTGGGGTCCTCACCTTTCACCTAACCGAGCCGACATCCCCCGGCGCCGCACGGGTTCCGATTCAGCCGCTGGTGGACAAGGTTACGCCTGACGTCAGTGTGCCGGAATGTCGATAGCCAATATTCGCGTGCCGGGCAATTCGGGGAGTCGCATACGTACCATGAGTAAGGTGAACAGCCGCGAATTGCTTCACCGGTTTTACCCCGAATCCAATGTAAGCGGATTCAGCCATGTCGATGGCATGGTTAGCTTTTATACCCAAATTACTTCAGCCCTTCGGTCAAGCGATATCGTCCTCGATTTCGGGGCTGGCCGAGGCGAGCCGCTGCAGGACGATGATGTTGACTTTCGCCGTAACCTGTCGAACCTGCAGGGGAAATGCGCGCACCTAGACGGGTGCGACATCGATGAAGCAATCCTCGAAAACCCCTTCCTGGACGCCGCCACCGTCATCGAACCTGGTGCGCCGCTTCCATACCCGGACGCTCGATTTGACCTGATCGTCGCGCGTTGGGTGTTCGAACACGTCGACGATCCACAGGCTACTGCTCATGAATTGCTTCGAGTCCTCAAGCCCGGTGGACTGATCGCGGCGATTACACCCAACAAGTTCGGACACATTGCACTCGCGGCCAGATCAGTTCCGAACGGGTTGCACACGCGAATGCTGGCATCGGTGCAACCTGGACGTAAACCTCAAGACGTCTTTCCAACGCGCTACCAACTGAACACTCGCTCGACATTGCGGAAAGCGTTCGGCCATTCCTCTGAGGTGTTCATCACGTACGGTTCCTCAGAACCCGCATATCATTTCGGGAGCCCGATCGTATACCGAAGCGTTCGATGGCTCGACAAACATCTACCAGCCGCCTTCCAGCCGATGCTGTTCATCTACATAAAGAAGCGCGACAACGCAAGCTAATCGTCCTGAGTGCTGCGGTAGCTGAGACGTCCACTGTACGGTCGCCGATTGCTGCCAGATCCAGACATCGATGATGGCAGTCAGGACCTGCGTGCCGGCTTGAACCTGGACGGCAAGGTAGCGGCGCAGGGTATCTACGAATTCCTTAATGCTCCAACCCGTTTGGGCTTCGATCCAGTAACTCACGGCCACCGCAGCGTGCACGCTGCTCACGTGAGGCTTGAGGGACTTGCGCTTGCGGTGGATACGGCCTCGTCGATGAACTGGCGGTATTGACGTCGCCGACAAATATTTTGGCGATTCGCGTCCCTGGGCCGTTGCGGGAACGTAGCATCGGCTCATGCTCGAGCCTCGGCCGACAACTATTGATGCACATCGGCCGTGCCCGGCAGGCATCAGGTGGTCGTATCCGTTATGAGCCCGAAGGTGGCGCTATGACACTTCCATTTGGACGCTTCGCGGCGACACTTGGAGTGCTGCTGGCAGCTTCCGCAGCCTCGCTCAACAATGGTGGAATCGCTTCAGCCGGAGACCCGCTCGTCGGGCTGACTTATGGGGATGCGTCCGCGCAGATCAACAAGTGGAAGATGCATCCTGTCTATTCGACCATTATCGGCGACCCCGCCGACATGAAAAAGTGCATCGTTACTTCGTGGCGGAAAGAAGCGAAGACAGCAAGGATCTATTTGTCTCTGTACTGCGAGGAAAAGGTCGCGACAGCCGGCAATCCCGGGCGCTCAGCCGCAAGCCCAGAGGGTAACGCCGCAAAGAAGCACGACGAAACCGTCAGATGGCGTCAACAACACCCAGAGGACTGTCGCCAAGCGAAAGAGCAGCATCCCGAGTGGTTCAAGCAGCCCGTTGAAGGATGCGAGGACGCCTTCACGTCCCAGGCGGCCACTTCCCCATCCCAGACTGTCGAGCCCGCCCCCCAGACCGTCAGTTCCAGTCCGCCGCCAGTTGAGTCCGCTTCGCAAACGGTCGAGTCCGCTTCGCAAACGGTCGCGCCAGCGCCGCAGAAAGTCGACGCTGACGAACCCGCGACTGACTCACCCTGACCAAACCCCAAGATTTTTCGCGAAACACCGTGTGCGAGAGCATGTAGCTACGCGAAAGTGCCTGTCCTGCAATGGGCGAGCGAACTTTTCGGCGGTTCACTATTCTCGCGGAACGGTACGGCACCTCGCAGGCATGTGAAGAACATCGCGGGCCGACCGGCGCACGATCAGGCGCAGATGGAAGACCTGAAGGCAAAGGTCATCGTAGACCCACGAAACCGTCAGCGGCCACACGGCCGCTGACGTTGCCGACGTCTAGCGCAGAACCCACGACACGATCACGCACTAGGAATGATGCAATCATTCCGAATTCAGCCAGCGAGAACGTCCGCCATACCCCCCGCGATGAATACTCAATTGATAGGACAGCAATTAATAGGGCCAGCGCCAGTGGCACGTATTCCATAGCACGAAACCTACTGCGCTGGAGGTTGTAGGAGGTATAACAACACACCCAACCAAAAACGGCGAATAGTGCAAATTGCCCGAGTGCACCCGTTGCGCCATACCAACTTCCCGCAAATGACAACGGCGCCCATTCATACGGCCAATAGCGCTCAAGTTCCATTGGCTGACTGGTGCCCGGAAGGATATTGGCGTTCGCAATCAGCACCGGCAGGCCGACGTCGTAAATGACCGACTGCTCAGCCAACGGATATGACACGAATATTGACGCCAATAGTTGTTTCACCGGCGTCAGCAGCGAAACGGCGGAGGTCGATGAATCGTGTACAAATGTTGCGGCCAACGTTGGCAGGTTCAACAATCCGTGCGGGACTTCTCGGGCTTTCAATACGACCCCAAAAGTGAAAATCGACAATGCAATCAATGCGGCAGCGAGTGCCAGAGACGCCGGACGGATGCGGCGCGATTTGATACTTCGACCGATGAGAAGTACCACGCCCAGCAGCGGAAAAGCCAGGGAAGAACGGCTGCCAATACCGGCCAAGCCAATGAACCAGACAATCGACATACAGTAAATTGCGATACGCACTCCGCGGCGACGTTCGGCCGTCGACTGCACCAGTGATACCAGGCCCAAGGTGATTCCCACCGGAAACGTAGCTCGCAGCAGAAATAGGTTGCCATCATGCTCAAGGTACAACTGACGATTGAAGAAGCTGGGGCCGCTGCCAACAACAAATAGCACAAACGTCACCGCCAGTGCCGCCAACGTAATGGTCGTCATACGCTGCGAGGGACGCCAATCAACCGCGGACTGACGAAATGCATCCGGTACTCGAGGAATCAGAAACGTCGATACGGCACTACCAATACACGCCCACAGGAAAGCCTTCACCGCCAGTGATTCGCCGAACGGTGCTGCACTGATATTCGGCGGTAGGCCTGCACCACCAACGAACTTCGCCCACTCCCACACCGGCCCGCCGAGAGCCGCGATCAACATAACGAGTGATAACGCCACCGCCGGCGCAGCCGCAGACGTTCGGTTGATCATCGACCATCCGGCAGCGCCAACAGACACTGCCGCGATCAATAGCAGCAGGCCATTAGGCATCGTGTTTGCCGCCCACCCGTTCGGACAAGTAACGCGGCCCATATTCAGTGGATTCCTGCGCTTGACCAGCCCCCGCTGCAGAACGTTGCGTGGTCGATGCCTTTTCCTCCTCGAGGACATCGATAATCGGCCACGGGTTCGCGGGCACACTGCTCGTGGCAACGTCGGACCCGGACTGCTTCATTCTGCCGGGCCGGGGGCTGCGGACGATGAAGACCCCGTCGGCGGCTCGACCGTTCAGTTCGAGAAGTCGATTGAGTTCAACAACGGACTGGATACGGGTGAAATTGCGGCGGGTGACTATGACGGTTTCGAAATCATGGCCTCGAAGTGCCGCAGCGCCAACTGAGTCGTCCAACAACTCCGACGCCTCGATCAACGTCATTCCGTTGCTGTTGGGAGCGAATGGTTCCGCGCCTATATCAACTAATCGAAGCACACTCACCGGAAGATGCTCGTTTCGCAATTCTGCTGCCAACTTCTCAACGAACTCATGGCATTGATCCGCGCGTGTGGCTGAAACGAGCAACAGGGCGCCATCTTTGCGGCTTCGCCGGTGAAGCAACGCCGCCAGTCGGCGGAGGTCATTCGACGCGGCAGCTTGGATATAACGAATACCAAGGAGCCTGCGGGCGGCCCGCGGACCAGTCACAACTGGATTTCGCCGCCTATACCAACCACACAATGCGAGTCCGATCAGTCCACCGCTGAGCGTGGTGGCGCTCACGAGCTGCCAGGGCGGCAGACCCTTTCGTTTGGCTGTAATACCGTCCGGCGGTCCGAGCAATGTCAGCGCAGGTCCCTGACGAAGGCCACTCTGGTCCTCAACTGATTTCGCGAACTCGGGCAGCACGAGTGCGTATCCCCGAGCCACAGCCACCGCCGCCTCGGCAGTCGGGCCACTCGCTTCCAGTTCTATGAGCGATGTCTGATGTACGCCTGTCGCTTTCACTCGGCGCTTGATTGCCTGTGCACCATCCGGTTCATTCAGCGCAGCTGCGACGGCTCGCGCCAGCGGTTCGCTTTCGATCAACGAGAGGTACAACTTAGCCCGGTTTTCCGCATATTGGGTTCCCATGACCGCGTCCGAAAGACTGCTTGCCCTCGGGGGGGCGGCATAGTATGTCGCCCGTGCAACAAACTTGTCTTTAGGGAAGACAACAATCGCGATTCCGACGGCAAATCCAATTGCCAACGCCGCCAACAACACCAGCGAGGTCCGCCCCATCAGCTGGCGAAATTTGTTCCTCATTCGGGCCGCTCCCCTAATCCGATCGTTCGCAATCTGGGATTCGCTATCCAGCGTGGAATGCATTCGGCGTCACCGTTTCGCTCGGAACTGACACATCTCCGCGTGCCGGTGATTGAGTTCCGGACGCGGACCGGTCCAGCGCGTCCGATACCAGCGGCGCCATCAACACGGCCATCTTGTGGTGGCCCTCATCGGTCGGATGGATTCCGTCCGGAGCCACAAGTCCGGGTTCGCTGAACCAGTGATCGCCCAAGGGGTCGATGAAAATGGCGCCGGCAGCTTGCGCTGCGGCCTTGACCGCGTCCCGCGTCTGTAACAATCGTGGTGGCGGATTGTCATCGATCCACGATGGTCCCACCACCAAGAGCACCGCGCCAGGCGCCGTTTGGTGCACGGTTGCGTAGGTTTGCGCTGCCGCCGCGAGGACGTCCCGCGGCTCCGCGACCATGTCGTCTCGGCTTCCCGCAATGACAACCACGTTTGCGTCGGATGTCACAATCGATTGAACCCGGTCAGGAAACGTTGTCAGTGCACCCCTGATGACATAGCCGGACCCTCCGGAATTGTCGGCCACCACGCGAATGGGATGATCTGGTCCGACCAAGGCCGCTACTTGGGCTGTCCAATTTCTGTCGCCCTCGCCACCTTGATCGGATCCGGCCGTGAAATCTCCGATAAACACCGCCGTTGCCGGCACCGCGTCCGCCGCTGGAGACGATGTTTTTGACGTACTGACGTGAACGCCTCGAAAGTGATCGGGCGGAGTCGTTGCCGCATTCCAGTGATTCACTGCGACCGCGAGGATCGCAACCGTGACGACCAGCAGTGCCACAACCACATTGCCAAGAACTTTCGACATCACCCCCGACCTCCCGCATGTACGAGCCCGCCGAACCTCAGTCGGTTGCGGGCACTCCGCGGCTGACGTCGCCTCACAATCTGAAGTCCACAAACTGTGGTGAACATGGCGCTGGCGGCAAGCGCCAAACCGATTGCAGCCGATGTCACGAAGACTATGCCCGCTGCCGTGCACGCGCACAATTGGATACCCAATTGTATTAGTTTGAACCTAATCAGCAGTTTGCTGAGACCGCACGCTTGCAGATAGCTATAGACACTGACCAACCAGCACAACATGGCTGACTCAAGTCCCACGTACGGCACCAATTCCGCGGCAGGTTTCCAGCTGGATCCGATCAGAGCCGCACCCATCGACGACGGCGTCACCATCAACACCGTTGTAGCGACGAGGGTTAGAACTGACATTGCGAGCGACGACTTCACCAGTAGATGCCACTCGTCGTCAACAGAACCGGCGGCACGCCGCGCATGCGGCACGAAGACCAGTGGCACAGCACTGATCAGAATCGTAATGGGTCCAAACAGTGCATATGCGCCACGCAAGCCGGCGGCAGCAGCAGAGCCCACGAGGGTAGCCGCAATCGATAGGACCAACACGACGCCAAGCTGGTTGACGGACCACAAACCCCCGAATCGAACGCGGGCCCGCCAGTAGGTCAACCACCAACCCATAAGATCCGCGGATCGAGGAAGAACGCCCGTTACTGCGAGTGGAATCGCGCAAGCAACAACCGCGCCGACACCCCAACAGCCGACCACAGAAAGCGGTAACGCGCCGACCCCGATCAGGTTCGCGACGAACAAGCCCGCCATACACGCCGTCCAGAAGCCATCTGACAACACCGCCACAACCGGCCGGTTCAAGGCGATGCAAGCCATCCTGAGTACGTCCTGCGCCAGAACGAAGGGGATGGCGAGAGCAAACGCGACGCCGACCGTCCAGTCGCCCATAACTCCGCCAGCTACCAGCAAAGCCGGAGCAGCACCAACAACCGCCACAAGAAAAGCCCAGGACAGTGCGTACCCCGATTCGGCGAGGATCGCGGATCTAGGTAGGTTGCTCACCAACAGCACCGGTGTTCCGAGGCCTCCTCGATTGAATCCGAGGAAAGTCAAAGCCACCGCCACGAGAATTCCGATAGTTGCGAATTCGTCCACACTCGAGACCTGACCGAGCGCAAAAAGCATCAGGGCGTTACTGGCACTCGACAGCAATTGGTCGGTGGCGGTGAGAATCACGGACCGACCACCGGTGCCAACCGGTGCGTTGCTTCCCTTCTCTGGCCCACCGACAGCCAAGCTACCGATTGACGTGCTCATGGTTCCGAGCTGGCAACCGTGGCAGGGGCGAGATCGGTAGGCACCGACTCCCTGCCGGCTTTTCGAACGGCTCGCTGGCCGTCCTCGGACACCACCACGATTCCGACCAGGCGACATTCGAGCGCCTCGAGCGTCAGCGCGGCTTCGACAAGATCTGAGAGCAGCGATACGTGCAGCGTTGCTACCAGTAGACAGGCATCGACGAAGCCGCTCAACGCAGCACCAACCGGCGATGCCAGAATCGATGGCGCCACCACAACCATCTGGCCATCTGCATCCACTGGCAACTCCAGACCGTTCCTATTGGCACGTATCAGCAACTCGTCGAGCCGCCCACGCTGAGAACCGGCAGAAACAGTTGCCACGCTGCCGGCCTGCGGCAATTCCGTGCAGGCCTGCCAAGGTGCTAGTCCAGCTAGGAAATCCGACAACCCCGGACGCGACGAATCTTCGTCGGTGCCGGTATCCAATAACACGGTCGCGCGACCATATGAGGCGAAGCCGACTGCAAGGCCGTGCGCGACGTCGAAGGTCGGAGCTTCTGCGCCGACTCCACTCACCATCAGGCGGGTTCCTCCGCGATCGTCGCTCATGAGGCATTCGACAGCCAGCTTTCTAAATCCCTCCTGCGAATTCTGCCGACCGTTGTCGCCTATCGTGGCGATTCCGCGATATGTCAGGCCGACTCGGGCCAGCTGACCCGGACTGCGCAGCACCTCGTCCGTCCTATCCCGGTAGAGTGCGATCGCGATCCCCGATACCAAACCCGCTATAGCTGCCAATACCGCGGTAGTAATCGGATTGTTGACCCTGGTAACTTCCGGTGGATCACCAGTCAACCGCACAGCCGTGCGTGACCCGTCCCGTCCGGGCTGCTCGATTTCTTTGACGTACTCCTCAAATACCTGCTCGACCATGGTCACGATCCGTGCGGCATCGTCCGGAGTTCTGGCTTTGGCCGTCACAACCACCATCGGCATGGCAGCCGAGATGCGCGCATCCAACGACCTCTCGATCATTTCAGGTGTGAAGCGTCCCCCCAGGGCCGTTGCTGCGCGCCTTGCAACCTCAGGTCCCCGTAATATTTGGGCATAGGTGGGCGCCCGGAGCTGCGAGATTCGTTCCCCGTTGTACGCATCCATCGCGGATCCCAAGCTGCCATACGTCGCGATCATGACGCGCGCCTGCGCCTGATAGTCGACAGGTCCTGCGAGAGTCCAAGCAAGCGCGAGCGAGACACCCAACAGCATCGCGGAAGCGATCACTCGCCACCGCTCGCCTGCGACCCGCAAGATCTCCTGGATTTCCATTGACTTGCCTTACTGTGAAACCGTGTTGTCGTGGAGTTGCGCCGTCATCCGGCCTCGACATAAGTGAAATATGCGCGGTCATCGGTCGCGGCGTTCTTCTGGTAGGCCTCGAAATTCGCGATACTTCCTCTGTTGGCCGTGATCCGAGGATCACTGTGCACTCGCACCCGACCGTCAGGTCCCTTGATTTTTGCTATACCCGTTTCGTAATTGACTTCCATCTGGACCTCATGCTCTGTGTTGTCAGAAAGCGGCGCATCGAATTTCGAGGTATCCAAAAAACTCAGCCGACCATCATTCACCACGCCAAATGCGACCTGCGTGGGAGATACGATGAGGTAACACGGAGACGTAAGGTGGGCCATCAAATTCTCGGACTTTGGCGCAGGATCAGCACTCACCAGAATGACGGCCGCACCGTTGCCCGTCGAGCCCGCACCGACGAACCCGAACTTTGCGGTGATCATAGTTACCGCTGATGGAAGATCCGCGGACAGAATGCCGGCCGCAGCACCGTCGGTCACGGCATTGTTGGTCAATCTCCCGTCTACCACTGAGAGTTCGGAACCCGCTGCTCCATTACTCGAATTGGACCAAGTTTGGCCGCTGGTTGCCTTTGGTACGGCGCCGTTGGACATCGCCGCGAAGTTTGCAATCAGCGTTGGGGTTACTCGGTGGACAGGTAGCCGGTTGATTCCCCAAACGGCCGCCAGCACTGCAACGACTGTTACCACTCCGAATACATAGCCGACGGTCAAGTCGCGTACGGACCACTTCGGAGACTTCGCCCTCCCGCGCCCCTTCGGATCTATTGCGCGAGACGACGGAGACCTGCCCTCACGCGGTTGCGCGCCATCAGTGTGCCGAGTGGCGAGTTGTCTCATCATTCGCAGCATCCGATCGCAGATACCTCATCGGCGATGTCAACCACGCGCGACAACGCTGATTCAACCAGCGTTCGGTCGAATTGTGACCCGAAGAATGAAGCGCTCAAGTGCAATTGCGATCCCACGCGACCCATGACCAGACTGATTTGGTTCGAAGACCCCAGCGGCGCCAGCCCCAGAAACAGACCATCGCTGGCGGATCGCCATTGGATCGTTCGCGACGCTGACTCACCGTGGTCTGAGACCGTAAGCGTGGCCGTTCGATTCTCACACCGTTGGACATCATGTGAGATACCCGATCGCAACATATCGCGGCCGTTAGCCAAACCAAATCTGACCAGCGTCCGACACCCGCTTGTGTACTCCGCCAATGCAGTAGCGATTGGCACAGCGCCGAATGGCGGCGAAACAGCGATCGGAGCGACCCCCTGAAAGTTCGACAGTGCTTCTACTTCCGGTGGCAAATGGCGGTTCAAGTCGACCAATACACCGACGTATGGCTCTGCGCGTATTCCAACCGACTCTAGCGATTTCAGCGCCGATGACACTACGCACGCCAGGGTGGTGACTGTCGGCGATGTCGTATCGCGCCGAGCGCGGAGCTTGTCCAAAAAATGAACATCGCTGCGCGCGTATACGAGCTGCCGAGACTCGGTGAAACTGCCGTTCGCAACGGGCCGGTTTGGGCGCCGCCCCATTTCACTCAGTGCGTGCAACATCGCTACTGGGTTCTCTCGCACCTCGTGAACGAATGCGCGCAACCCAGGTCGGGTGCAGACTGTCGAGGCCCGCGGCTCCGCGTATCCCGGTGAGTCCGACGTGATCGCTGCAATCAGCTTAGAGATGAGGCGGCCACCTCCGAGGCCATGGTCGAATTCAAGTAAGAGCCACGGCGCGGCCAAGTGAATGTGCATCGGCGCAGGTCGTGATCTTGGAAACGGGAAGTCCACAATCACTCTTGCGGGATCGGTCATGTCAGGTGCCGGCCCTTCCGTCACCACGAATGCCTCCGTAGTACGGTCGAATTCCCAACGTGTGTCCGACGGATCAGGAATCAACCCAATCCGATTCTGCGGTCCTTGAGAAGCAATGACCTGCAAGCGGTTTCGTATTGCGCGCGAATCGTCCATGTTGGCGAGGGGCCCGACCAAGTACCGAGCCGTCTGGCCCGCATTACGGCGGTCATAGCGGCTGACAGTCACACGTTCTGTCGTCGCATCATCGGGCATCACGGTAGATCGCCGCACCCTTGCGGAACGGGCAGCCCAGCGAATCGCTCACTGATCCAGTGCAACGTTACGGCGTCATGGCCAAGGTTGGACTGGCCAACTCCTTGTATCTCCATGTGCTGAACACGCCCGCCGAGGTTGCAGGCGCGCTCGACCGCCCCGCTCACCCAACTGGGCATGATGGACTCGTCCTTCGATCCGTTCATCACCAGCATTGGCACGGTCAGAGGGCCCTGAGGCAATGCGATGCGCCTGAGAGCGTCCCTGAGCGCCGTCGCATCGGCGACAGTAGTCGGCTTGACGTCGTCAGATTTTGCGAGACGTGCTCGAGTGTGCAGTGCCTCAGGACCGCAGCCGGTGATGGTGTTCAACTCCTTGGCCGTCTCACCTCGCAGGTAATGACTGACCACTATGGTTCGGTCATATCGAGCCAATCCATCGACCACCAGTGGCATCAACGCGCTCTGCCACCCTGTCAGCGCACCGCTGAAAGCGCGGTCTGCCAAATCGCTGATATTCACTGCGGGTGACAACGCCACAGTCCCCTGCAATTGCAAACCGTCGCCATACGTGCCGTTCAACTCGTTGACCGCCCAGGCGGCTTGCCCCCCTTGGGATGGCCCGAATGCCACCCACCGGTCCGACACTGAGCCAAAGAGAGCACGCAACGCCCTCACCGAATCGATGACATTGAACGCTGAGGTACGCGGCTCTAGATAGGGATGCAGCCCCTGTTCGCGAAGTCCTTGGTAGTCAGTAGCCGCAACCGCATACCCCTTCGAGAGCAGTGCAACAACGAGCCCTGCCTCCCCCCGCAGATCAGCCGTCTGCGAAGGTGCGCAACCATGCTGTGTTCCGGAGGTCCCGTGCGCGAGAGCAACGACCGGCCAGCCGCCCTGCGGTGGTTCACCCAGAGGAATGAAGAAGGCTCCGGATACCTCCGTGCGTGCGCCAGTAACTCCTGAAGTTGACTGGTAATCAGCTTGTTTCGCCGCCGCAGCGTGTGCGCCGATTCTCTCCGACAGGGGATCCAACTGCGATTGTGAAATGATTTGGCCACGACTCTCGCGAACCTCAGTCGCGATCGTCGGCACCGGAGACGGAAGCGGCTCGTCGTATGTCAATCCGGACGCTGCGAAGCCAGCGTCGTCGGATGTGCAGCCGCTGCCGAGCGATGCGACAACGAACAGCACGGCCGCCGTCACACACATACCTCGAGCGCTCACTCCATATCCTCCGCGCCGGTCCTGAGCCAGCGCGCGGCGAGGGTGACACCGGTGATCAATGCCCTTTTCGTCACGTCGGACTTCCCATCGGTTCCAGGAGCGCTCTCGACTGAGGCCCTGCACTTGTTGCCGCTGTCAGGTCTCTGGTTTCGCAGCGTAACGGGAGTTTAGTGACGCCGTCGTAAATTGAGAATACTGATGTTCGCGCTGGTCGCGGGCCGATTTGAGGTACCGGTCGACCGTCGCTGCGCGCATCCCCGCAGCTCGGCGATCTCCCTACCGGTCGCGAACTACTTGTCCAGATGCCCGGCGGCATCCAGCAGCGGCAGCGACTGGCCGGGCATCACCACCAGGTAAGTGCCGCGCGGCATCCCCATCTGGACCCCGGCATCGTCCAGCACCGCCCTGGCATCGTCACTGAAGCCCCCGGGTCCGCAATCCCCGACGCGCTCGAACCAGGTGAGCTACGCGCATAGATCGCTCTCCGGTCAGCAGCGATTAACCCCAATACCGCCAAGGTGATTCGATCTCCTCAATACAATCGAGACTTCCGCGCAGTGAGGCCGCAGCCTCCGCTTGAGGAGGTTCCGGTGGCACGCGACAGCGCCCACGACCCACATGCTCGCGACTCGGTGTTCTCGCGGCGAGCGACGATGATTGCCGGACTCGGGTTAGTCGCTGGCTCAGCCCTGGCAAGTTGCGGAACAACCTCACGGTCGCCGGCATCCCCGCAGCCAGTCGGCACGAACGCCACCCCCACCGGTCCGCCGACAGATCCACACTTCGCAGGGCATGCAGTTGCCACGGACGCGCAGTTTGAAGGAGGGGCCGACCCAACTGCAAAGCGAGATTCCGGCCCCGCGATCCGTGCCGCTGTCGCGTCGGGACGACCGGTCTATCTGCCACCCGGGCAGTACCTATATTACGGTCCCGGAATCAATCACAGCGCGCCAACAATAGCCGGTGCCGGACAGGGAGCTACGACCGTCTCCCTCGCACCAGATGCGTTTTTCATCGACTCCGACCAGCCTTGGCTGCGCTTAAGCCTCACCGGAATCCGTTTCGACGGCGGGTTAGGGCACATACGAAATAGATTCCGAGGGTCGAATGTCAACGATTTGTACGTGGTTAGTGACTGCGCGTTCGTAAACTACAAAAGCTGCAGCATTTCAACCAACAGCAGCGACAATCCCTACTGGAAAATTACGCGCAACATTTTCCACGCGGCTGATTGCCGGGCTTCGATGGGTATCGCATTATCGGGCCTGACTGACGGCACGAGCATCAGCGACAACTCGTTCCGCGTCAATCGGATTCACATTAAACTCTCAGCTGGCGGCAACAATACCTACATCACCAACAACGACTTTCTCCGCTTCGGACCACCAGATGGGCCTCCACGTATAGATGTATGGTTCGTTCCCGCAGAGACGGATGTCAACGCGGGCGCGGGGATGGTGTTGAATCGATGCAAATTTGGCAATGAGTACCTCGACAGAATAGATCTACGTATCGTCTACGCCGACGAATCCGCGGGGCCAGCACAGAACGAGAGATGGCCTGTTCTCGAAAAACCATCCACAGGCTGGATCGGCGGCCACACCATATCCGAGGTCCTGTCAAATGGGATAGGCGATCTCGCACACATTCCACTGATACGGTCGACCACATCGAATATCGTTGGTGGATACTACGGTCCGATCACCCAAAGCGGCAGCTCGGGAGCGCCCATCATGTCCACAATGGTACCGCTGCGAGACGGCGGCGAAAGTAATAGATTCGGTCCCCTGCTGCTCGCGAACGGCGCCCGCGGCCCGATCCCCGAATTGGTCGTCTCCGACAACCGCTAGCCAGCCCGGTTTTTCGCGGAACGCCGTACGCGGGGTCTATAGATTCGCGAATGTACCTGTGTTGCAGGGGATAGTTGGACTTGCCTGGCCCTTCATTTCATGCGACTTGGCGCTGCGTTGGTCTGGCGTTGAATTGTGTTGATAGCTAGCGATTTTCGTGGTGACAATCACAAGTGGGGCGAACGCCGCAATCGACGCATCGACGACGGAAGGGGCCTGAGTGATCGCGCGGCCGGCCGAGCACGAACGGACCGTTGAAGTTTCCGATGGGAACTTGACGCGACACGCGCTCAGGTCGGTGCGCACTACGGTACGGTGCCGTCATGCGGGTGCTCGTAACAGGAGGATCTGGGTTCATTGGCACGAACATCGTCGAAGGATTTCTGGAACGCGGCGACAGTGTTCTCAGTATCGACATAGCGGCACCCAGAAATGTCGATCACATTGCCGTCTACCGCGAGGTGGACATCATGGACCGACAGTCGCTCGGGATTGTCTTTGACGACTTCCGCCCAGAGGCAGTGCTTCACTTCGCAGCTCGTGCGGTTTTGGAGGAGCACAAGGGGTTGGAGCACTTCGACACGAACATCACTGGGGTACGGAACATCATCGATGCTGTTCGCGCCACTGGTGGCGTACGCCGCACGATATTTGCGTCTACCCGTTTGGTCTTCGACCTTGGCTACGAGCCCCGTCACGAAACGGACTACAGCGCCTCGACGCTGTATGGAGTGAGCAAGGCAAGGGGCGAGGACATCGTTCGAGCCGCGTCTGATGATCTCGACGTCTGGACGATAGTTCGGCCGACTGGCATTTGGGGTCCTTGGTTTGGTGAACCATACCGATCGTTCTTCGAGATGGTCGAGCGAGGCATGTACGTCAATCCCTCCAGTCGTGCCGTGCACAAGGGCTACGGCTACGTTGGGAATTCCGTGCATCAGCTACACCGGCTCCTCGAAGCGCCGAAGGAACTCGTGCATGAAAAGACATTCTGGCTGGCCGATTATCAACCCGTGGTGGTTGCGGAGTGGGCATCGCAAATCGCGGAGGCGTTCGGGTCTCGCCCAATCCGCAGAGTGCCATACGCGGCGCTTCGGGTCGCCGCTGCCGCGGGGGACGCTTTGGCACGAATTGGGGTCAGGTTCCCGATGACGAGCTTTCGGCTGAACAATCTGACGACGGACATGACATTCGACATGTCCGGAACAGAGGCTGTAGCCGGCCCCTTGCCGTTCTCACTCGATCAGGGCACGGTTCTCACGATTGATTGGCTTCGATCTCATCGAGGGTGAACCCGCAGGGCCGTCGATCTACTTCGTCT
Source organism: Mycobacterium sp. SMC-16 (assembly GCF_046250085.1). Classification (NCBI taxonomy): domain Bacteria; kingdom Bacillati; phylum Actinomycetota; class Actinomycetes; order Mycobacteriales; family Mycobacteriaceae; genus Mycobacterium; species Mycobacterium sp. SMC-16. The sequence goes on along the minus strand of NZ_CP176427.1, from coordinate 273,907 downwards.
ATCTGGCGGCCGGGGACGCTGCGAGCTGCGCTACGAGCGCCTCATGCTGGGCCGCCGATCGGGCGCATTCATCACGCAGCCACTCCTTGATCGCGATCGCTCGCCGATTATGCTCTGGCTCCGACCATGTCTGGTTGCGGAGATAGTTCGTCACGAAGGCGGTGAAATCCGCATTGCGCTCACACACGGCGCCGCCAACATCTTCTCGAACGATTTCGGCGATCAGCCCGCGGTCAGTCGCGACTACCGGAACTCCGGCGGCGAGCGCCTCGTACACCACAAGTGGCGCCGCCTCCTGTTTGAACTCAGTGGGGAAAAGGAAGACGTCGATCTCCCGATAGAATTTGAGCTTGTCGTCACCAGCGAGTGGCCCAGCATGGCGTACTGAGTTGCCGTGACTAGCAACAAGATTTGTAAGGCGATCAGCTACGGCTTGCTCGAGGATCGGCCCCGCTAGTACAAGCGTTGCATCGATACCGGCAGCTCGCACAGCCTCAAACGCGTCGGCAACTGCGAAGAACCCTTTGTCGGCGCACAAGTTGCTCAGATGCCCAATCCGTAGCGGCCCTGCACCCCGAGAAAGGGGCTGACACTCCGCTTCCTGTCTGACGAAGCTCGCGTTCGTTGCGACCCGAAAAGAGACGTCTCCGTACTGGCGTTGAAAGGCTTCTGCCATGCCTTCGGTAAGGAACACATGAGTTGCTGTGCCGCGGGCGATACGCGCTACCGCAGCGATTGCCCGATCGTGCTCCTCGACATAGCGGCAGGAATGATGGTGAATCACGACGGCGCCGTATCGACGTGCAGCGGCCGTCATGTGGGCACGCGTATACCAGGCACCGAGCCCCGCGTCGGGGACGATGTACAGGGTCTTCTGGCGATCTGCCGTAGCTCGCGCTCGCAAAAGCCCGTGCGCGTTGGCCATTAATCGGCGAGCGTGGTAAGTAACGCCCCGGTTGTGGGCCAGCGACGGGCCGGCCAGGTTCACCCGAGTCACCTCAACGCCAGCCACGGTGAGTTCGGCTTCGACCGCGGCGTTGACGAACGCTGCTCCGCCGACTGGTGGCGGGAACGCGCCTATCATCACAACACGCGCGCGGCTCATGAAATTGAACCATTGGTCATGTCGTTCCATTCGCTTGTTCGGTCGATCATTGCGCCACGGGGTAACGCGCGGCAGGTGGTGAAAGCTGGAGATTTGTCGGGCATTGTTGTTAATTCACAGCTGATTTCGTCTCCGATGCCACCCACAACACGTATTCTCGCACCATATTATGCGGACACGCTGGAGAACCGAACAAGCGTCGCCAGACCGCCAAAGGCGTTACATCGGCCCGCACGGAAGGATTTTCAAGCACTTGAAAACCCGATGCTGGGGTTGCCCAGCCTCCCCTCCACGTTCGCGCACGCGCAACGCCACGTCGCCCCTCGGCGTCTGCTGCCTGGATGGCCTGTGATGCCGGCACGGAGTGCCCGGCGTCGCATCCTCGAAGCCGTGCGCAAAGCGCGAAAGTTCGCAAAACTCATCCAGCAGCCAGAGTGGCGGCGTGGCATGCGATCCGGCGTCGCGGCGACCGTAGAGCACGATGCCCTACCTCTGCGCCCCGATCTGCGCACCGTCATCGACGTCGGTGCAAATCGGGGGCAGTTCACCCTGTACGCGTGTACTCGATTTCCAACAGCAGAAGTCGTTGCGTTCGAGCCTCTTCCGGTGGCGAGAGGTCAGATGCTGCGACTTTTCGACAAGGAGGACCGCGTAACTGTCGCTCCGTTCGCCTTGGGAGAGGCCAACGGAGAGATGGACATCCATCTCAGCGCCAGAGACGACTCGTCCTCGCTGCTCCCGATCGGCGGACGCCAGACATCGATATTTCCGGGCACCGAAGAAGTTGGAACGATTCGCGCGTCGATTCGGACCCTCGACGACGCGTTGGCTGACCGCGAGATCGCCCGTCCCGCGCTTCTCAAGATCGATGTGCAGGGTTTCGAATTGCCGGTTCTTCGAGGGGCCGAAAAGACGCTCCAACATCTCGACCAGATCTTGATCGAAGCATCGTTCGTGGAGCTCTACGAGGGGCAGTCACTGTTCCCAGAAGTATCCCGCTATCTCGAAGACCGCGGCTTTCATATTGTCGCCGGGCACATTTCGACATTCGACTCGTCGGGTCGCTGGCTGCAGGGCGATTTCGTGTACGAGCGCGAGTGATCGGATCGCATGCGCTCTTCAACGTCAAGCCCACGAACCACATCGCTGAACTCACGGTGCCGTCGGATCGCTCGGCACGTCGACGGCGGCCGCTAATGCTCGATGATCGGAGCCACCAACGCTCAACGTCTTCACCGACACTGCGGACGCGCGTTCCGTTAGGACGTGATCGATCGTGATCAACGGTGGCACCAGGCGGCTGGCCGGATAGGTAGGAGCGAAACCCGCACCGGTCTGTTCGACGGCATCGCGATAGCCACTGCCCAGCAAGTCGCGGAACTGGCGCATGTCGACTGTGCTGTTGAAGTCTCCGGCGACGATTACCGCGGCCGGTTCGTCACTGCGGCTCAGGCTTTCGAGTTGCGCCTTGGTCGCGGTCATGTGCGCTTGCCACTCTCCGAATGAGGTCAAGCCGAACGCGATCGGCGAAATCACGTGCACACTGGCGACAACAACGTCGAATCTCACGCCGGGAACCCGCAGCCGCGCTGCCGATCCCGTTGTTCGACCATCGGCCCAAACAAACTCCTTGAGCGGGAAACGACTCCAGAGACCGACACCAGCGGCATCTGGCGCCGGCTTCAGCACAAAATACGGGAACTGATTCTCGATCCCCGCTAGCCGAAACCGAACGACCTCTTCGGGCGTCAGTTCCGATACGCAGATCACATCGGCTGCATCTCGCACCATACCCACGAATGCGGATGCATCCGCCTCGCCATTGCGGAGATTCGAAGCCACCACTTTTAAGGTGACATTTCGAGCAATGTTCTCCGGCCGGCCCAAGTAGTACCAGGGAACTTGAAACGCGAGGAGCACTAACACCATTACCGCACTGCTTGTCGACAGAATGGGTCGACGTGAGAGGACCGCGAACGCGACACCCGACAACACCAAAACTGGGGCGTAGGGCGAGCTGATCGCGACCACCAGTGCGGCCACACTGGACAGGGGCAAGGCGCGAGCCAATAGCACTACCACCGAATACCCGAGTGCGATGCAGGAGAAGATCGATAGTGACGCCCGCAGTCCGCGGTGCCGCGTATTCAATTCGCGGCAACGCGAACGTATTTCAGTGGAGGCGGACCGCAGCAAGGCTACCTGCGTACGTCACATGAACGAATGATAGCTGCGTGCGACTACTCCAAAAGTGTCGTGCGGCAGCACTTATTGCCCAACAGCACGGAGCCGAGCGGGCTGCGTTGAAACTGCTCGATTTCAACCTGCCCGGCCGAGTCACTCCTCTCATATCGGCTATCGCAGCAACCATCAATACGCCCCTTCGGCACGGGCAACCGCGCTCACGGTCTTGAAGATGATTCCGACGTCGGTGATCATCGACCAGTTGTCGACGTAGGAGAGGTCGAGGCGCACCGACTTCTCCCACGAGAGGTTCGATCGCCCACTGATCTGCCAGAGCCCGGTCACACCCGGTTTGACGAGCAGCTTCCGCTTGATGTCCCCGTTGTAGTTCTCGACCTCACGCCGCAGCGGCGGCCTCGGGCCAACGACACTCATGTCCCGTTTCAGCACGTTGATGAACTGCGGCAGCTCGTCGATGCTGTAGCGGCGCAACACCTTACCGACCGGAGTCACGCGCGGGTCTTCGCGCATCTTGAACATCACTCCGCCGTCGATCTCATTGGACGAGAGGTAGTCCGCCAGTCGCGCCTCGGCGTCGACCACCATGGTGCGGAACTTGATCATCGTGAACGGCTTGCCGTCCAAGCCGATGCGTTCGGCTCGGTAGAAGACCGGACCGCGGCTTGTCAGTTTGATGGCTATCGCAGCGAGCAAGAGCACCGGCGCGGTGCCGATCAACGCGGCGAGCGCGAATCCAAAGTCGAACGCCTTTTTCTGGAAACGCTTGGCGCCCCGATACTGCGGCTTCTCGACATGAAGCAGCGGCATACCCGCCACTGGTGTCATCGCCAGCCGCGCTCCGGCCACGTCGAGCAATCCGGGCGACACCACCAGATCAACGTCCGATGCTTCCAGCCGCCAGGTGAGCTTCTGGATTCCCGAGCACCCGAAATGCTCGGCGTCAGTCAGGGCGACTGTGTCGGCAACGCACTTGTCACCCAACGCATCCAGTGCGTCGTTCTCGTCACCAAGAATCGGGATCGCCGTGTCACCGACAGTGATGACACCACCGCGCGCACCAGGGTCACCGGGTATGCCTGCACCGATCACCACGTATCCGTCGCCGGGATCGTTCATGAGCGCGCCGGCCAGGACAGCTACCGCTTCCCGATCGCCGATGGCGAGTACGAGGGTTTGGCAATTGCCCGCAAGCCGACTCGCGCGTACTGTCCGCCGCCACAACTTGCGCCCTGCCAGCAGCCCACATGTGCCCAACGGGAACGCCAACGCGAGGTAGCCCCGGGCAATATCCACCCGCGAAAGCAACGCGACGATCGCAACGGCGCCGAACGTCCAGAATGACGCCGCGATGACTCGCCGGTACTCCTCGATCCCACTTCCCAGAATTGGTGCCGAACGGGCGTGATACAGGCTCAACGCACCGAGCCACAGACTCGCCAGCAGCACCGAGTACGCAGTGAAATACACAGCAGTCGCCGGGGCATACGAGTAGCTGCTCTCCCGCCCGAATCGGGCCCATTGGGCGAACATCACGGCCAGAATCACCGTCGCCATGTCGGTCACCAACACGCGGCGAGCGAATGACGGTTGCCACACTGCACGTGCGTTCAGCAGTCGCGCTCGCGAATTCGGTAGTCGCGTAAGGTAATTGGGCAGTCGCGTGAGCGCGAATGATGGCAGCGTCATCGACAACCCCCCATATTCAACCCCAGATGCCCGTTGGTACTGCAGCAAGATGAACGCCCAATCCTCAGCCGGCGGCCAGACTGATGAGACGCCGGCGCCGCGGTTCCCCCATCAGGGCGCCACACCATGCTTCATACGCATCGATGGCCACTTCCGGCTGCAAGGTGCGGCGCGCGAACTCCTGGCCCGCCGCCCCGAGTCGCGCCCGAAGTGCAGGATCCGCTGCCAGCATCTCGACTCCGTGCACCAGCGCCTCCGGATCGCCTCCGCTGACCACCACCCCGCCCAGGGACGTAGTCACCTCGCACGCGGTCGCGCTTCGCGACTCTGTCGCCGCCAAGACAGGCTTTCCCGCAGCAAAATATGACGTCAACTTGCTCGGTACCGCCATCTCGGCGATCCCCGGCAACTCGTTTACCAACAGGATGTCCGCCGCGCTCAACATTGCACCGAATTTGTCGTCGGCTACCGGCGGGATGAACTGCACGGTGGGCACATCACATGCCAACTCCTGCAACGCCGCCCGACGATTTCCATCGCCGACAAGGACAAAGTGCGGTGATCTTTCGGCCGCTTGCCGATGAGCCAGCCGTCCGGCCGAGATGACCGACTCCAGACCCTGCTTGACCCCCATGTTTCCGGCGTGCATGACGATGACCTTGTCGTCACACCAACCGAATTCGCGTCGAATGTCGGCACCGCGATAGGCCGTGGGGCTGTTGTCCACGTGGCTCCAGTTGCGGATCACCGTGATCTTGTCCTCGCGGACACCCAGCTTCCTTATCGATGCGACAAACCGGTCATGAATCACACTGACACCGCTGGCATTTCGCAGCACCGATGCTTCGAGATCCGTGGTGAGCTTAGCTCCGCGACCGCCCATCTGAGCGGTTTCGACGACTGCGTGGCTATAGATGTCCTGGACGATCACGCCGACGGGAATCCGCGCGGCGCGCGCTTTCGCCACGACGGCAGCTGCGGACAACAGCGCGGGGCTGACGGCGATGACGACATCGGGGTGGCCCCAATGGCTCGCCATGGCCATGCGCGAGAACGACAGTTCCATGTGCACCCGCGCGCCGGCGCTTGGATGGCTGGGCACGTAATGCGGCACCCGCTTGACGGTGACGTTCCTGATGATTGCGGTCTCACCGCGACTGCCGCGGTACTCATCGGCGATTCGCCAAGCGGGGTAGTGCGGAAGCCCAGTCAATACCCTCACGCTATGGCCCCTGGACGCAAGCCCCTCTGCCAGACCCGTTGTGTACGGCGCAATGCCGGTCGTTTCGGGCCAGTAGTTGAGACCGACGATGAGAATTTTCATATGAGCCACTTTCAGAGCATCACGACACCGGAGAATGCCACGCGTATTCGTAATACGCAGCGTCACAGTCGCTTCGCTGCGCAACGGGGCCAGTGCGCGAACGCCGATCCGAGTCATCGTTGCCCCGTCGACGATCACGACTCGAATGAAATGGCTGCCACGCTTAGCGCGCGCCGAGGCTCCGCGTGAGCCAGAACGCCGACGGCGTCACCCGCGACTCAAACGTGAGTTCCCTGCACTGTGTCGTCACCCACAGGCCACAGCCACTAGCCGGCTTGACCTCCTCCCTGCAGAACCGGTGGCAACCCCCGATCCGCGGGGGCGCCATCCGCGTCTCCAATGTATTGACCTTAGCGTCATTTACCACGTCGCGGCCGGTTTTGGCCAAGAGAATCGCGGGTCTTCGCGTCGCTCTCAGCGCCGCAACTGCTGCAGGTTCTCGCGGTACCAGTCGACGGTGGAGGAGATGCCCGCGCGAAGGCCGATCTGCGACGTCCACCCCGTCTGGCGCAGCAAGCTGACGTCGAGCAGCTTCTGCGGTGTACCGTCGGGCTTGCTTGTGTCCCAGCGGGTTTCACCGGTGTAGCCGACGGTCTCGGCGACGATCGACGCGATCTCCGCGATCGTGCAGTCCTCACCAGTCCCGATGTTCACCTGCATGTCGCCGTCGTAGTTCTCCAACAGATGCAGGCACGCGGCCGCCATGTCGTCGACATGGAGGAACTCCCGGCGCGGTGACCCGGTGCCCCAGTTGGTTACCGTTTCCGTGCCATTCCGGACGGCCTCGTCATACCGACGGATCAATGCGGGCAGCACATGGGAACCCTGCGGGGAGAAATTGTCTTCTGGCCCATAAAGATTCGTCGGCATTGCCGAGATCCACGGCAGGCCGTACTGACGCCGGACCGATTGGACTTGGATGATGCCGGCGATCTTTGCGATCGCGTACGCGTCGTTCGTTGCCTCGAGAGCCCCGGTGAGCAGGCAGTCCTCGCGGATGGGCTGGGGAGCCATTCGCGGGTAGATGCACGATGAGCCGAGAAACAACAAACGCTGCGTTCCACAGGCAGCCGCCGCATCCAGCACATTGACCTGGATGCGCACGTTGTCGGACAGAAAGTCGACGGGGTAGGTGCTGTTCGCGAGGATGCCGCCCACCTTGGCCGCCGCGAGAATGACGACTTCCGGCTTGGTGTCGGCAAAAAAGTCGAACACGCCATCACGTTCCCGGAGATCGAGCTCGTCGGAGCGTCTGCCGATCAGATTCGTGAATCCCCGACTCTCGAGTGCCCGCCACAGCGCCGAACCGACCAAGCCGCGGTGTCCGGCCACGAACAGCGGCACATCGCGGTCCAGCTCTGCCGGCGCGAACCCACCTGCCACTCCTAGGCTCCCCACCCGTCAAGTTTCACCCGGTCGACCCACGGAGTGCCACTGTGTGCGACCGATTCGATGTCGGCGTCCACCATTATCTGGGCCAGCTCGGGCGTCTTGATCTTCGGGCTCCAGCCAAGCACCTTGTTCGCCTTGTCCGCACAGCCGATCAGTGAGTCGACCTCGGTCGGCCGCAGATAGCGATCGTCGAATTCGACGTGTTCCTGCCAGTCCAATCCCGCATGCGCAAAAGCGAATTCAACGAAATCACGCACCGTGTAGTCGGTGCCGGTGGCAAGAACGAAGTCTTCGGGCTCATCGGCCTGCAGCATCAGCCACATGCCTTCGACGAATTCCGGTGCATAACCCCAGTCACGCACCGCGTCCATGTTCCCCAGATACAGGTGACGCTGCCTGCCGGCTTTGATGTTCGCGACCGCACGGGTGATCTTGCGGGTGACGAATGTTTCGCCCCGCCGGGGAGATTCATGGTTGAACAGGATGCCGTTGACCGCGAACATGCCGTACGCCTCGCGGTAGTTGCGGGTCACCCAGTACGAGTACACCTTCGCTGCGCCATACGGTGACCGCGGATAGAACGGCGTCTCTTCGTTCTGGGGCGGCGGGGCCGCACCGAACATCTCCGAGCTGGAAGCCTGGTAGTACCGGCAGTCCAAGCCGACTTTCCGGACGGCTTCCAAGAGCCTCATCGCGCCGAGGCCGGTCGTGTTGCCCGTGTATTCGGGGTCGTCGAAACTCACCCGCACGTGGGACTGCGACCCGAGGTTGTAGACCTCGTCGGGCCGGATGTCCTGCAACAGCGTGGCCAATCGGCTGCCTTCGGTGAGGTCTCCGTAATGCAGGAACAACCGGGCTTCAGGATCGTGTGGGTCGCGGTACAGGTGCTCGAGCCGGACCGTGTTGAAGGTCGATGCCCGCCGGATCAGCCCGTGGACTTCATAGCCCTTCTGCAGCAGCAATTCCGCCAGGTACGACCCGTCCTGGCCCGTGATACCAGTGATCAATGCCTTTTTCGTCACGTCGGACTTCCCATCGGTTCCAAGAGCGCGAGTTGAGGGAGGCCAGGCATTGATTGCGGCCGCCGGGTCTCTGGATTGGGAGCGTAGCCAGACTTCAGTGACGTAGTCGTAAATTTCAAATACTCGTAACACCCGCTGGTCGCGGCCGAAGTCTCAGGCCCTGGCGGAGTCAGATCCGAGCCGGTCTCAACACCCGCTCACAGATCAGTCCGGGCGGGCGGGCCGTCGCCGCAAACACCTCGAGGCCGACGGGCGCAACTCCACCGTCAGCAAATTGACCCGACGACCAGGGTCATTGCACAGGGTCGCTGCAGATCCATCGCATATCCATCGCTGCTACACCGCAGGTCCATATAAAACGCCGCTCAACTAGGACGTTGCGCTGCGCTGGCAAACAAGAAATTCCGTCAACTGGGTGGTTGCTGACGTCAATTTCAGCTAAGCTGGCAGCCATCCCATGGACGCCGGACCCACCGACGGACGTTGCAGAGCGTGAAGCGGCTCTGAATTTCTGACCAGGGTACAGGAGTGCTACGAGTGAAGAAGATCGCAGTTTCTACGTCGATGCTTTTGGCCGCTCGAAAAGGCCTGATGCGCGTAACCGGAATCTCGGCGGCAATCGCGGACTACGAGGCTCGATCCGATGCCATGGAACGCAACCGCATCACCGAGCTCGATTGGTGGCCGGAACCGGTCTCCGCGCGTCACTCGGTGCAGCTAACCCCGATCGGCGTTCTGGTCGGCTAATCCCTTCGAGGAGCGCCGCCCACCGGCCAATCTGCCGATGGACCGCGTCTACCTCTACTGCAAACGCTCACGCCCAGCGCGTCGCCTCAACCTCAGCCGGCAGCGGCGCGTGGAGGGGCACATCCAATCCGTCGTAGATACCCGGCTTCTGCGTGGCCAGCCACTCGATGGCCCCGAGCAGCCGGTTCGCGGCGGTGGTGTTGCCACCGTCGGCCCGAGTGCCGCCCGGCACGTCGGCGCGCACCACGATGGTCAGCTGCGGATCACCGTCGATGATCACCCGGTGATCGCCCACACCCTCGTCGGGCTGCGGCCAATCGGGCGCGCACGACGGGTCGATGCGGGTGATGTGTTCGATGATGACGCGCTGCACACCCTGCGACCACCCGATGACCTCCAGTCTGAAGGCGCCCTGGGTGCCGGCTTCGAAGCGACCCATGATGTTCTCGACGGCCTCGGTCAGCGGCAGCCGCTCGCAGGTCTCGGTGATGTCGTCGATCTCGATGCCGAGCCCGCGGCCGATGAGCCGGACGTTGCCGCCCCACACCATGGTCGGGATGGTCGGGATCAGCATCAGCGGCGTCTCCTCCATCGAGCCGCCGAAACCGCAGCGCACCCGCACCGCTTCGGGCTGGTTGTAGGTCGAGTAGTCGAAGATCTCCTGGCACCGGATGGTCTTGATCCGGGTGCACAGCCCGGCCGCCGTGACGGCGAGCGCGTCGTTGCCCCACCCGGGGTCGACACCGCTGACCAACAGTGAGGCATTGCCGGCGGCCGCGGCGTCGGTGAGGCGTTCGACCCACTCGGCCGGCGCCGAGGCCGGGTCGTACAGCGAGTACAGCGATGGGGTGACGACGTGCCTGCCGGCCCGCAGGCAGCGCTCGATCTCGGCGATGGCCTCCTCCGGGCGGATGTCTCCGGAAGACATATAGGCCACCGCGTCGCAGTCCGCGAGAGCCGCGTCGATGTCGGTGGTGGCGACCTTCCCGGTCAGGGTGTCCAGGTTCGCGAACGTCGCCGCATCTCGGCCTGCTTTGTCCGCACTCGAGGTGATGACTGCCGCCAGCTCGAGTCCCGGGAACGCCACCGCCGATCGGATCGCCGTGGCACCCATATTTCCTGTTCCCCACACCACAATTCGCCGCATTTGTGCACCGTACTTCACCCCCGAGTGACCATCCTCACACCCCACAGAAACAGCAGGTCAGGGAGTTTTTGACGGTTCCGATGGGACTTCTATCAACTACTGGGTTGGTGGTTGCGGACGAATTGCTCGCAAGTGCTTTGCGATGAAGTTACCCGGCGGTATAGTTAGGCCCAGTTACTGGTGGGTAACTTAGCCCTGAGTACCCAACCGACAGTTCCATCTCATCGAGGAGAAATCGTGGGCCACTACAAGAGCAACGTCCGTGACCAGGTGTTCAACCTGTTCGAGGTCTTCGGCGTAGACAAGGCACTCGGCGAAGGCAAGTTCGCCGATCTGGATGCCGACACCGCCGGGGAAATGCTCAACGAGATCGCGCGCCTCGCTGAGGGCCCGATCGCCGATTCGTTCGCCGACGGCGACCGCAACCCGCCGGTCTTCGATCCCGCGACTCACACCGTCACGCTGCCCGAGCCCTTCAAGAAGTCGATGCGCGCACTGCTCGACGGTGGCTGGGACAAGGTCGGTCTGAAGGAAGAGCTCGGCGGCATGCCGATGCCCCGCGCACTGCAGTGGGCGCTCATCGAGCACGTGCTCGGCGCCAACCCGGCCGCCTACATGTACGCCATGGGCTCGGGCATGTGCGAAATCTTCTACAACAACGGCACTGACGAGCAGAAGAAGTGGGCCATCCTGGCTGCCGAGCGCGGCTGGGGCGCCACCATGGTGCTGACCGAGCCCGACGCCGGCTCTGACGTGGGCGCCGGCCGCACCAAGGCTGTCCAGCAGGCCGACGGCACCTGGCACATCGACGGTGTGAAGCGATTCATCACCTCGGCCGACTCGGACGACCTGTTCGAAAACATCATGCACCTGGTCCTGGCCCGCCCCGAGGGCGCCGGCCCGGGCACCAAGGGTCTGTCGCTGTTCTTCGTGCCGAAGTTCCACTTCGACCCCGAGACCGGTGAGCCCGGCGAGCGCAACGGCGCCTTCGTCACCAACGTCGAGCACAAGATGGGCCTGAAGGTTTCGGCCACCTGTGAGCTGACCCTCGGCCAGCACGGCACCCCCGCCGTCGGTTGGCTCGTCGGCGAGGTGCACAACGGCATCGCGCAGATGTTCGATGTCATCGAGCAGGCCCGCATGATGGTCGGCACCAAGGCCATCGCGACCCTGTCGACCGGCTACCTGAACGCTCTCGAGTACGCCAAGACCCGCATCCAGGGTGCTGACCTGACCCAGATGATGGACAAGACCGCTCCGCGCGTCACGATCATGCACCACCCGGACGTTCGTCGGGCGCTGCTGACCCAGAAGTCCTACGCCGAGGGCCTGCGCGCCGTGTACCTGTACACCGCGTCGTTCCAGGACCCCGAGGTCGCCAAGGCCGTCCACGGCGTCGACGCCGAGCTGGCCTTCAAGGTCAACGACCTGATGCTCCCGATCGTCAAGGGTGTCGGCTCCGAGCGCGCCTACGAGAAGCTGACCGAGTCGCTGCAGACCTTCGGTGGTTCCGGCTTCCTGCAGGACTACCCGGTCGAGCAGTACATCCGTGACGCCAAGATCGACTCGCTGTACGAAGGCACCACCGCCATCCAGGCGCAGGACTTCTTCTTCCGCAAGATCATCCGCGACAAGGGCCAGGCCCTGGCGTTCGTCGCCGGCGAGATCGAGTCGCTGATCAAGAACCAGGACGGCAACGGCCGCCTGAAGGCCGAGCGCGAGCTGCTCGCCACCGCCCTGGGCGACGTCCAGAGCATGGCCGCCAGCCTGACCGGCTACCTGATGGCCGCTCAGGAAGACCCGAAGTCCATCTACAAGGTGGGCCTGGGCTCGGTGCGCTTCCTGCTGGCCGTCGGTGACCTGGTCATCGGCTGGCTGCTGCTGAAGCAGGCCGCGGTCGCCATCAAGGCGCTCGACGAGGGCGCCACCGGCGACGACCGGGCGTTCTACGAGGGCAAGATCGCGTCGGCTTCGTTCTTCGCCAAGAACATGCTGCCGCTGCTCACCAGCGTCCGCGGCGTCGTCGAGTCCATCGACAACGAGGCCATGGAGCTGGACGAAGCGTCCTTCTGATCCGCATCTAGAACAGCAGCCCTCGGCATTCGCCGGGGGCTGCTGTTTTTGGCTGTGCGCCAGCGCGGAGCTCTTGCGAGTAGGCGCCTGCGTAGACGCACAGTGAACTCCCGGCCGTCCCCTCGTCCCGTCGATCGTGCGCCACAGCAGAACTTCTATGAGTAGCCGTCTGCCAAGACGCACAGTCAACGCATCAGGTCCAGCGGAGGCCCTGGAAGGGGCGGCGTGCGCCCGGCAACTCCGAGTCCTGGCCGCCAGAGGCGATTCCACTCGCGCTCCACCCGCGCAATCACGGACGCCTTGCGATGCCCTGCGGCAACCCTGACATGGGTCCACCCGACTTGCGCGATGTAGTCAGCACGCTCGATGTCGTAGGCGAGCGACTCAGCATGTTGCGCACCGTCGTACTCGACCGCAAGCATCAGTTCCTCCCAGCCCATGTCGAGGAAGTACTTCGGGTTGCCGTCGGGCCCAGGTACCGGAATCTGAGTGTGAGGCTTGGGAAACCCCGCGCCGATCAACGTCAATCGCAATCGAGTTTCCTGCGGCGAATGGCCGCCGGGGTCGAACAAGCCCAGCGCCGGCTCCAGTTGCCTCAAGCCCCTGGCATGAGGGTGGCGCGTAGCCAGCGTCAGAACATCGTCGGCCGTGAATCCGGTAGCTCGAGCCAGGGCGTCGAGGCGCGCCACAGCAGATCCGATCAGCTCCCGACGGCCAAGGTCGAACGCGGTCCGCTCCACGCTGGTGACGAGCAACCCGTCGACGCGGGTGACCTCGTCGTCGTAGACCAGGTCGCGGCGAGTGACCACGCCGCGAGGTGCGCGGATTTTGGCGCTGATCAGTTCAATGCGAATGTCGTCGGCCACCCAACTCGCGCCATGAAGAGCTGACGCAGCGGCTCCCGCGACGACGCCTTCCCGACCCGTCCACAACCACGCGGCTTTCGTGCGCTGCTGGAGCGACAGCTCTGTCCGCTTGTCCACGTAGATCTTCGGCATGAGCAGCCGGTAATAGCGGCTGAGCTCGTAGCGGTTGAGCATGCCGGAGGCCAGGGCCTCGCTGCCGACGAATGGTTCGGTCATAGCGACACCGTCTCCGCGGCCGCAGACATCTACTGCAGTGTCAGCCACACCGGAGGCGGCGCTTGTGGACGGATCGCGAACTGTGGATAGCCTGCGCCCGCGTGATGCCGGACGCACACTCGATCCCCGGCCATCTCTGCACCGGTTGACTGTGCGCCACAGCCGACTTTCTGCGAGTGGAGGCCTGCCAAGACGCACGGTGAACTCCCGGGATCATTGACCGTGCGCCACAGCAGAATCTCTGCGAGTAGCCGTCTGCCATGACGCACGATCAACGCCTCGGCGCCCCGCGAGCCGAGCCGCGACCCGAGCCCCGCCCTGCCCGGCCCGCGAGCCCCACCTAGTCCGGCAGGCGCTGACTGATCTCGAACGCCAGGCACAGCTCGGCGACGTCGCGGGGACGGGACAGGGACCGTCCCGTCCGCTCCTCGATGCGATGCAGCCGGTGCCGAATAGTGTTGGGGTGACAGAAGATTGCGGCGGCGGCTTCATTGGCGGAGCCGCCGGCGTCGAGCCACGCCTGGAAGGTCTGGGACAGCACGGCCCGCTCCTCGGCGGGCAGCCCACGCAGCCCGCCGAGTACCGATTCCTCGATCCGGTTCATCACCTCCGGCGCACTGACGGCGGCGAACGCCAGTGGCGCGTCGTCGAAGGCGCAGACGAAGCCATCACGGCTCGGCCGGCCGGCCACCGCCAGCCGGGCCAGACGCAGGCCCTCACCCGTCTCCGCCAGGCTCGTGAACGCCGGGCTGAGGCCGACGCGCGCCGTCGCGATCTTGCGCAGCACCTCGACCAGCACGTCGTACGTCGCGTCCTGTCGCAGGTGCACGACGCCGACCTGCAGATCGGGCAGCAGACGCCAGGCCGACCGGATGTCACGGGCCGCGAGCTTGCTCGCGATCTCGGGTAGCCCCAGCTTGCCGATGGCCGGAATCTCGGCCGCCGCAACCACATACGGGCCCGTCGTCGGTAGGCCCAGCAGATCGGCCGCCTCCCACAGGCTCTGGTTGTCGGTGATGCGGCCGAGCAGCACCGCCTCGACCAGAGCCGACCGCTCCTCTTCGCGGTCCATGATCTGGCTGGTGAGTTGCTCCCGGTAGGCGCCGGTCATCGCCTGGGTGAACTCGTCCTGGCTCAGGAAGATGCGCGCGCTGGCCTCCAGGATGGATTCGGTCGGGATGCCGGCCTCCCGCGCCGCGGCGACGCTGCTCTCCCACATGAAGCGAAAACCGATGCGATAGGCGGTCATCACCGCGGCCAGCGGAATGCCCTCGACGGCCCGCTGCCGGCCGGTCGCCTCGGCCGGCGACAGGTCCGCCTCGCCGTCGCCGCAGAGCGTGTGGAACACGAAAGTCATGTTGGCGACGCAACTTTCGCGCACATTGTCGCGCGCCTCGGGGGTGGCGCGGTAGCCGTCGATGCGGCTGTAGATGCGGTCGGCCAGTTGCTCGCCGAGCGCCTCCACACGCGTCAGCATGATCCGGCTGAGTTCCCGCATGTGCTCGTCGACCCCGGCCATCAGCCAACCTTAGGTGAGGCGCCGATTGTGGCCGGTCACATTTGGCGGTGGCCACTGTTGTTCCCGCCACCATCGCCTCTGGGGCCGCGCCGAATCACGCTTGAAGGCATGACCAACCTCGCCCAGAACCTCGTCGCCAGCCGCACCCGTCGCCCCGACAGCGTGGCCCTCCGCTGCGACGACCAGACCTACACCTACGCCCAGTTCGACGACGCTGCCTCCCGCGTCGCGACGCTGCTGCGGCAGGCCGGCATCGAGCCGGGTGACCGGGTGGGTGTCATGCTGCCGAACGGTCCGGCTTTCGCCGCCGCGTTCTACGGAATCCTGTACGCCGGCGCCGTCGCGGTGCCGATGAACCCACTGCTCAAGGCGCCGGAGATCGAGTTCTACCTCGCCAATACGACGGCCAAGGCGCTGTTCGCGCCACCGGCGTTCGCCGGCGAGGCGCAGGCCGGCGCCGAGGCCGCCGGGGCGGGCTGCTGGGTCGTCGACGACGCCGGGTTGGTGGCGCTGATCGACGGGCTCCCGGCCCAACCGGTGCCGGTCGAGCGCGCGGACGACGACACCGCCGTCGTCCTCCACACCTCGGGTACGACGGGCAAGCCCAAGGGTGCCGAGCTGACCCACGGCGGCCTGGGCCGCAACGCCGACGTGTGCGTGCGGACGCTGCTGAACATCAGACCCGACGACGTGGTGATGGGCTGCCTGCCGCTGTTCCACGTGTTCGGCCTGACCTGCGGCCTGAACTCGGCGGTGCTGGCCGGCGCGGCGCTCAGCCTGCTGCCCCGCTTCGATCCGGCCCGCACGCTGGAGCTGATCGAGCGCGACGGCGTCACCATCTTCGAGGGTGTGCCGACGATGTACTCGGCCCTCTTGGCCGCGGCCGGTACGGCGTCGACGGACACGCTGCGGATCGCTGTGTCGGGCGGTGCCGCGATTCCGGTACAGGTGCTGCAGGACTTCGAGAAGACCTTCGACTGCCTGGTTCTGGAGGGCTACGGCCTGTCCGAGACGTCGCCTGTCGCGGCGTTCAACCACCCGGACCGCCCGCGCAAGCCCGGTTCGATCGGTACGCCCGTCGAGGGCGTCGAGATGCGCATCGTCGACAACGACGGCGCCGAGGTGCCGCAGGGTGAGCCCGGCGAAATCGAGATCCGCGGGCACAACGTCATGACGGGCTACTGGAACCTGCCCGAGGCCACCGCCGAAGCCATCAACGCCGACGGCTGGTTCGCCACCGGCGACATCGCCCGCACCGACGAGGACGGCTACTACTACATCGTCGACCGCAAGAAGGCGCTCATCATCCGCGGCGGCTTCAACGTCTACCCCCGCGAGATCGAAGAGGTGCTCTACACCCACCCGGCCGTCGCCGAGGCGGCTGTCGTGGGCATCCCGCATGACTCGCTCGGCGAGGAGGTCGGCGCTGCCGTCAGCCTCAAGCCGGGCCTCGAGGTCGCCGCCGACGAACTCCGCGAGTTCGTCAAGAGCCAGGTGGCCGCCTACAAGTATCCGCGACGCATCTGGTTCCTCGACGACCTGCCCAAAGGCCCGACCGGGAAGCTGCTCCGTCGCGAAATCACCATCCCCACAACGGAAAGCGACAACTGACATGGCAACCCTGCACCCCGATGAGCTCGCCGCACCGCTGGACCTGCTGCTGACCAGCGCCACCAAGCCGTTTGCCCGCCGCATGATGCCCGGCCAGGCCTGGGCGCGGATGGCCGTCAGCCTCGCCAAGCAGCCGGGCACCGTTCTCGACCGCGGCAAGGAACTGGCCCGCGAGCTCGGCGACATCGCCACCGGCGACTCGGACAGGGCCCCGCAACGCGCCGACAAACGCTTCAGTGATGTTGCCTGGCAACAGAACCCACTACTGCATCGCATCATGCAGGGCTACCTGGCCGCGTCGGACACCGCCGAGAAGCTCTTCGCCGACGCCGACCTGGACTGGCGCGACGAAGCCCAGATGCGGTTCGTGTTCGACAACGCCATCGAAGGCCTGGCCCCCACCAACAACCCGTTGATCAGCCCGCTGGGCTGGAAAGCCATGATCGACACCGGCGGCCTGAGCGCCGTCCGCGGCCTGAAAGCCTTTGCCCGCGACATCATGTCGTCGCCGCGGGTGCCAGCCATGGTCGAGCCCGACGCTTACACCGTGGGCGAGACGGTTGCCGTCACCAAAGGCGCTGTGGTGCTGCAGACCCGGATGTTCGAGCTGATCCAGTACGCGCCGCAGACCCCGACGGTGCACGCGGTACCGCTGCTGATGGTGCCGCCGGTGATCAACAAGTACTACATCATGGACATCGCGCCCGGCCGCAGCATGATCGAGTACTTCGTGCAGCAGGGCCAGCAGGTGTTCGCCATCTCGTGGCGCAATCCGCAAGCCCGGCACAAGGATTGGGACATCAATGCCTACGGGGCGGCGATCATCGAGGCCATCGACGCGGTGCGGGCCATCACCGGCGCGGCCGGCGCCCACCTCATGGCGAGCTGCTCGGGCGGCATCATCACCGCCATGACGGCCGCGCACCTGGCCGAGACCGGCGACGGCGACAAGGTTGCGAGCCTCACCCTCGCGGTGACGGTGCTGGATCAGGACCGGGCCGGATTCGCTTCTGCCGCAATGAGTGATCGGGCAGCGCAGGCCGCGATCGCGACCTCGGCGAAGAAGGGCTATCTGGACGGCAAGGCCATGGCCGAGATGTTCGCCTGGCTGCGGCCGACCGATCTCGTGTGGCGCTACTGGGTGAACAACTACGTGCAGGGCCGTAGCCCGGCGGCGTTCGACGTCTTGTTCTGGAACGCCGACACCACCCGCATGGCGGCGGCGCTGCACCGCGACATGGTGCTGATGGGCCTGCACAATTCACTGGTCACGCCCGGTGCGGTGAGCATGCTCGGCACACCCGTCGACCTGTCCAAGATCACGTGCGACGCCTACGTCATCGGCGGCATCGCCGACCACATCTCGCCGTGGCAGGCCACCTACCGCAGCGCGAAGTTGTTGGGCAGCAAGGACAACCGCTACGTGCTGTCCACCAGCGGCCACATCGCGGCACTGGTCAACCCGCCCGGGAACCCGAAGGCGTCGTACCGGATCGCCCAGGTGACCGATGGAACGCCGGAGGAATGGCTGACCGAGGCCGAAAAGTCCAGTGACTCCTGGTGGCCCGACTACGTCGCGTGGCTGGCCGAACGCAGCGGCGACGACATCGACGCCCCGACGACGCTGGGCGCCGAGGGCTTCATCGCCGTCGGCCCCGCACCCGGCACGTACGTGCTGCAGAAATGACCGTCACCGAGCGGTACGTGTCGGTCGGCGGCCAGCGGCTGCGGGTGCGCATCGACCATGGGACCGATCCGAGCGCGGTTCCGCTGGTGCTGTGCAATGGCATCGGCGCCAGCCTGGAGGTGCTCGACCCCTTCGTCGAGCGGATGCCGGGCACCGTGATCCGGTTCGACGTCCCCGGCACCGGCGGGTCACCAACGTCGTTTGCGCCCTATGGCTTTCCCTACCTGGCGTGGGTGCTGGGCCGGCTGCTGAACAAGCTGGGGTTCACGGTCGTCGACATCCTCGGTCTGTCGTGGGGTGGGGCGCTGGCGCAGCAGTTCGCGTTCCAGAATCCCCGGCGCTGCCGACGGCTGGTGCTGGTGGCCACCGGGACCGGCGCTGTGATGATTCCCGGACACCCGCGGGTGCTCGCGAAAATGGTGACGCCGAAACGGTTCTCGAACGCTTCGTACGCCGCCTCGATCGCCGGGGAACTGTATGGCGGCACGGTCCGGCAGCATGGCGACGACATCGCCAAGCTGTTCCTGCAGCAGCTGCACGCCGGTTCTAAGGTCGGCTACGTACACCAGCTGCTGGCCGGGGCGGTGTGGACGAGCATCCACGCGCTGCCGGCGGTCCGGCAGGAGAGCCTGATCGTGGCTGGCACCGACGACCCCATCATCCCGGTGGCCAACGCGCGCATCATGAACTTTCTACTGCCGCACTCGCATCTGCATCTGCATTCCGGCGGGCACGTCGACCTCATCACCAATGCCGGCGAGTTGGCGCCCGTGATCGCACAGTTCCTCAACGAGCCCGGGGAACGCCCCTAACCGCGAGCAGACGTAAAACTGTCAAAATCCCGTGATTTGCGACAGTTTTGCGTCTGCTCGGCAGGGTGAGCCGAACTCAGGCGACGACGCCGCCGACGAGATGGCCGACGAGGTAGGTGGCACTCAACGCCAGGGCGCCGCCGATGACGTTGCGTGCCACGGCCTTGCCGACCGGCGCACCACCGAGCCGGGCCGACACCACGCCGGTGATCGCCAATGCCAGCAGTACCGCGAACATCGTGACCGGGACGCGGAGCGTCGTCGGGGGCAGCAAGATCGCCACCAACGGCAGCAACGCGCCAATGGTGAACGACACCGCCGACGAGAACGCGGCCGCCCACGGGTTGGCCAATTCGCCTGGCGTGATGCCCAACTCGACGACCGCGTGCGCCGCGAACGCGTTGTGGTCGGTCAGTTCCTCCGCCGCGGTCCGGGCGGTCGACACCGATAGGCCGCGCCCCTCCAACAGGCCGGCCAGTTCGTCGAGTTCCGCGGCGGGGTCTTCCCTGAGCTCGCGCTTCTCCTTGGCCAGCAGGGCCTGCTCGGTGTCGCGCTGCGAGCTCACCGACACGTACTCGCCCAACGCCATCGATATCGCGCCGGCCACCAACCCGGCCATGCCGGCGGTGAAGATCGGTCCGCGCTCGGCCGTCGCGGCCGCGACGCCGACGACGATGCCGGCGGTCGACACGATGCCGTCATTGGCGCCGAGCACGCCGGCGCGCAACCAGTTCAGCTTCGACGCAACCGAACCCGCGTGGGGCTCGGCATCATGGGACGAGATCGCCATTCCTGCAACGCTATGCGGGCGCGCGGCGATCCGCCAGCCAATGAAGCCTTGCCAAACCTGCTCAGGATTCCAGTTTTTTGAGCACCGCGCGGGTGCGGGCCCGGCCTTCGGCCGACGGATCGAACGTCACGCCGACGTACTCGTCGACCCCGGCGGCTTCGAGTTCGGCCAGCCGGTCGCGCACCGTCTGCTCGTCGCCGATGATCGCGATGTCCTCCGGACCGGCGTAGCCCTCGCGGTCGAGCATGGCGCGGTACGACGGCAGGTGACCGTAGATCGCGAACTGCTCGGCGGCCTGCTTACGGGCGCCGTCGACGTCGTCGGTCACGGCGACCGGAATGGCCGCGACAACCCGGACCGCGTCGGCGCGGCCGGCGTCGGCAGCGGCTTGGCGCAACGTCGGACCGACATGGCCCGCAAGGGTTTTCGGCCCGGTCATCCACGTGACGGTGCCCGACGACCGACGTCCGGCGATCTGCAGCAGCTTCGGTCCGAGCGCGGCGATGTACACCGGCGGCGTCGGTGCGCCGGGGATGATCAGCGCGCCGCGCGTGGTGACCGTCTCACCGGTGGCGTCGGCCTTCTCGCCGTTCAGCAGCGGCAGCAGACCGTCCAGGTATTCGTTGAGCCGGCGCACCGGCTTGTCCCACGGGATGCCCCACATGCCCTCCGTGACGGCCTGGTGCGTCATGCCGAGCCCGAGCAGCAGACGGCCGCCCGCCATCTGGCTGATGGTCAGCGCCCGCTGTGCCAGCAGCATCGGAAGCTGATTCTGGATGGGCAGCACGCCGGTGCCGACCTCGATGCCGTCGACCTCCCGCAGGCCGACCGTCAGCACGGTGAGAAGGTCTGGCTCGTAAGGCATCTGAGCGAACCAGGCCCGGCGAAATCCCTCGTCACGCAGCTGGGCGAGGTACGCGACGGTGTCATCGACGGGCGATTTGAGACCACTCAACGAACCGAAAATGCTGATCTGCACGGGATGCTCCTTGAGGCCGGATTGGGTCACCTGTTTGTATCGAACCATGACTTCCCAGCGAGTAGTGAAGGCGGATCGCGCATGAGTACAGATGCGCCCGAGACTGCCCGGCTGCAATATTTCGGGCCCAACTGGTTCGCCTCGGTCATGGGCACCGGCATCGTCGCGACCGCTGCCGCGTCCCTGCCCGTGCACCTGCCGGGACTCCGGGGCTTTGCCGAAGGCGTCTGGGTGATCGCCACCGCTCTGCTGGTGCTGCTGATCGTCGCGGTGTCGGTGCAGTGGGTGCGCCACCCGACGGTGGCGCGCAGCCAGGTGCGCAACCCGCAGATGACGCACTTCTACGGCGCGGCGCCGATGGCGCTGATGACCGTCGGCCTCGGCGCGCTGTTGATCGGCAAGGACCTGATCGGCACGCGCTTCGCCGTCGACCTCGACTGGATCCTGTGGACCGCGGGCACCATCGGCGGCCTGTTCACCGCGATGACCATCCCGTTCCTGATGTTCACGCAGCTGGAAGTCGGGCCGGACGCCGCGTTCGGCGGCTGGCTGATGCCCGTCGTGCCGCCGATGGTGTCGGCGGCGTCGGGTGCGCTGCTGCTGCCGCACCTGCCGCCGGGCACGGCCCGTACGACGATGTTCTACGGCTGCTTCGCGATGTTCGGGCTGTCACTGATCGCGGCGCTGATCATCATCACGATGATCTGGAGCCGGCTCGCGCACTACGGCACCTCGGGATCGGCGCGAGTGCCGACGCTGTGGATCGTGCTGGGCCCGCTGGGGCAGGGCATCACCGCGGCGGGGCTGCTGGGGACGGCGGCGGCTTCGGCCATCAGCCCGGAGCTGGCGTCGGGCATGAACATCTTCGCGGTGCTGTTCGGCGTCCCGGTGTGGGGATTCGCGGTGCTGTGGATCAGCCTGGCCAGCGCCTTAACGGTGCGGACCATGCGGCGCGGCATGCCCTTCGCCCTGACGTGGTGGAGCCTGACCTTCCCCGTCGGCACGTTCGTCACCGGCACCTCGCAGCTCGCCGCACACACCGGGCTGCCGGCCTTCCGCGTCGCCGCGGTCCTGGCGTACGTCTTCCTACTGTGTACCTGGGCACTGGTCGCGGTGCGGACGCTGCGTGGCAGTGTCGGAGGCAGCCTGTTCACCCCGCCACCTGCCCCGGCAGCCATCCACAAGGACCCGAAATGATCGACACTGCTCGGGTGTACGACCCGGTTGATCCCGCCCAGCCGCCCCGGGTGACGGTGGACCGATTGTGGCCCCGGGGCATTCACAAGGAAGACCCGCGGGTCGGCACCTGGATGCCGCACGTCGCACCCTCGAACGAACTGCGCAAGTGGTACCACGCGCATCTGGACCAGTACGACGACTTCGCGGCCCGCTACCGCGAGGAACTCGCCGACTCAGAGGACTTGGCCAAGCTCCGCGCGATGGGACCCGTCACGCTGACGACCGCTGCCAAGGACGTCGCCATCAGCCATGTGCCGATCTTGGCGGCGCTCCTCTGAGCCTTTCGCGCCGCGGTCAGCAGGTGTCGCCGGTGGTGCCCCCGTAGGTGGCGATCTTGTACTCGGTGGCGGCCAGCGAGAGGGTGAGTTCGCGGATCTGGCGGCGGATGGTGTCGCGATGTTCCAACAGCATGTCCAGTCGTTCGGGCACGGTCTGTTCGCCACTGTCCACGAGTGCGATGTAGTGCTGCAGATCGCGAATAGCCATGCCGGACAACCGCATCCGGGTGAGGAAGACAAGCCGACGTACCGCCTCGGGTGGGTAGCTGCGGTGCCCGCTGCTGTCGCGGTCGACCTCGACCAGGCCGGCACGTTCGTAATAGCGCAAGGTGTGCGCGGAGACGTCGAGCAGGTCGGCAACTTCGGCAATGGTCATCGGCTCGTCGAGCCCGTCGGTGTCCGCGAGCCGGTGGATCACCTCGATCGACATCGGGCCGTCCATCTCGCCGAGCGCGGCGAGCGCCCTGTTCATCAGGTCGTCGGTGGAGGACATACTCGATCCTAGATCGGCCGCGCTGACGCGGAGACGTCCGCGAAGTCGGCACTGCGGGCCAGCTCTGCCCACCGGCCGACCTCGTCCAGACCGCGTTGGTAGGTCGCCGTGAGCCGCTCGACAGCCTCGGCACCCAGCGGCAGCCGCAGCGGCACGTCGTCGGCGCGGACCATCGAGACGATGATCTGTGCGGCCGCAACGGGGTCGCCTTCCTGCTTCCCGTCCGCACCGGCCATGTCGGCTCGCACCTCGGCCAGGACGTCCCGGTACGTCGGCGAGGCGGCGGTGAAGTCGAGCACCTCGGCGGCGTTGAAGGCCGTGCGGAACCGGCTCGGCTCGACCAGCATCACCCGGATCCCGAACGGCGCGACCTCTCCGGCCACGGCCTCCGACCAGCCCTCCAATGCGAACTTCGACGCCGAGTACGTCGAGACGCCGGGGAACGACATCCGGCCGCCCTGGCTGCTCATCTGGATGATCGTCCCGCTCCCCTGTGCCCGCATGACCGGCAACGCGGCGCGCACCAGGGCCGCGGGACCGAACAGATGCAGGTCCATCAGGTCGCGCAGTTGCGCGTCGGTGACTTCCTCGGCGGCGCCGACGATGGCCCGCCCGGCGTTGTTCACCAGGACGTCGAGCCGACGGTAGCGGTCGACGGCCGCCTGGATGAGCCCGGCGGCTCCGCTCACGTCTCGGACATCGAACGCGACGGCGGCGAAGCGGTCGCCGTAGGTGGCGCTCAGCTCCGCAACGCTGTCCGGGTTTCGGACTGCGGCGACGACGTGATCGCCGGCGACCAGGGCGGCCTCGGCCAGTGCGCGTCCCAGCCCCTTCGAGGCGCCGGTGATGACCCAGGTCTGCGGTGACGTAGAAGCTGTCATGGCCGCGACGCTAAGAGTTTGAGCGCGCTCGAACGCAAGCCTGCCGAGGGATTTGTGCACGAAAATCCGCGGCCGGCGCGGAAAATCGTGCACAAATCCCCACGGGAAACGAGAGTGCCCCGTGCCTCCGTCAGGTCGGGGGTCGGACGGAAACACGAGGCACTAGGGGTATCGCTACGACTTCGCGGGGCGTTACAGGCCCGCGGAAAATAATGGAAATGGCCGCAAAACCGCTGGTTCGGCGGCCATTCCTACATCGCTCAGGCTTCCAGGATTGCCGTGACGCCCTGTCCACCCGCGGCGCAGATGGAGATCAGGCCACGAACCGGCTTGCCGGTCTCCTTCTTCTTCTCCGCGAGCTGCTTGGCCAACTGGGCCACGATACGGCCGCCGGTCGCGGCGAACGGGTGGCCCGCGGCCAGCGACGAGCCGTTGACGTTGAGCTTGGACCGGTCGATGGAGCCGAGCGGCGCATCCAGGCCGAGGCGGCCCTTGCAGTACTCCGGCGATTCCCAGGCCGCCAGCGTGGCCAGCACCACGGAGGCGAAAGCCTCGTGGATCTCGTAGAAGTCGAAGTCCTGCAGCGTCAGGCCGTTGCGGGCCAGCAGGCGCGGCACGGCGTAGGTCGGGGCCATGAGCAGGCCGTCCGTGCCGTTGACGTAGTCGACGGCGGCGGTCTCGGAGTCGACGAAGTAGGCCAGCACCGGGATGTTGTGCTCAGCAGCCCACTCATCGGTCGACAGCAGCGCCACCGAGGCGCCGTCGGTCAGCGGGGTCGAGTTGCCTGCGGTCATGGTGGCGTCGCCCAGCTTCACGCCGAAGACGGGCTTGAGCTTGGCCAGCTTCTCGGTCGACGAGTCGGCGCGCAGGTTGTTGTCGCGGTACAGACCCAGGAACGGGCTGACCAGGTCATCGAAGAAGCCACGGTCGTAGGCGGCGGCCATGTTCTGGTGGCTGGCGGCGGCCAGGGCGTCCTGGTCGGTGCGCTTGACGCCCATCTCCTTGGCGGTCTGGGCGGCATGCTCGCCCATCGACAGACCGGTGCGGGCCTCGCTGTTGACGGGGATCTCGACGCCGACGGCGGCGGGCAGCTTGCCGACGAGCTTCAGGCGGTCGACGTTCGACTTGGCGCGGCGCAGGCTCAGCAGCACGCGGCGCAGGTCGTTGCCGAGGGCGATCGGCGCGTCCGACGCGGTGTCCACACCGCCGGCAGCGGCCACCTGGTAGCGGCCGGCAGCGATGCCGTCAGCGGCCGCGATGGCCGACTGCAGGCCGGTGCCACAGGCCTGCTGCAGGTCGAAGGCCGGCGTGTACGGCGACAGCGAGGTGCCGAGCACACATTCGCGCATGAGATTGAAATCACGGCTGTGCTTGAGGACGGCGCCGCCGATGACCATGTCGAGCTTCTCGCCCTTGAGGTTGAAGCGGTCGATCAGGCCGTCCAGGGCCGCGGTGAACATGTCCTGGTTGGAGGCGTTTGCGTACGCACCGTCGGATCGTGCGAAGGGAATGCGGTTACCACCCAGGACGGCCACACGGCGGCGGCTGTTGGTCTCGGCCACGGTTTTTCTCCAGTTCCTTGACGTTCGATGACTGAGGCAAGATGTTGCTTGACGCCTATATTACCCACCGTTCTTACTCTGGAGTAAGTTCGTCTCTGACAAGACGGTTCCGTCTATACGACACACGTCCGCAGAAAGGTCCGCAATGGCTGACGTCCTCTCCCAAGTCCTCACCTCTGGTCCGGGTTCGTTCCTGGCCAAGCAGCTGGGCGTGCCGCAGCCACAGCCGCTGCGCCGCTACAAGGCCGGCGAGCCCGCCCTGGCCGGTCCGCTCCTGATCGGCGGCGAAGGCCGCGTGGCCGAGCCGCTGCGCGCCGCCCTCGCCGACGACTACGACCTGGTCGGCAACAACGTCGGCGGCCGCTGGGCCGACTCGTTCGGTGGCCTGCTGTTCGACGCCACCGGCATCACCAAGCCCGAGCAGCTCAAGCAGCTCCACCAGTTCTTCACCCCGGTGCTGCGCAACCTGGCCGCCAACAGCCGCGTCGTCGTCGTCGGCACCACGCCCGACGAGACCGACAGCATCGACGAGCGCATCGCCCAGCGTGCCCTCGAAGGCTTCACCCGCTCGCTCGGCAAGGAGCTGCAGCGCGGCGCCACCATCGGCCTGGTCTACCTGTCTTCCGCGGCGTCGCCCGCCGCGTCGGGCATCGAGTCGACCGTCCGCTTCCTGCTCTCGGGTAAGTCGGCGTACGTCGACGGCCAGGTGTTCTACGTCGGTGCCGCCGACTCCGTCGCCCCCGCCGACTGGGACAAGCCGCTGGCCGGCAAGGTCGCGCTCGTGACCGGTGCCGCCCGCGGCATCGGCGCCGAGATCGCCCGCGTGTTCGCGCGCGACGGTGCGTCCGTCGTCGCCATCGACGTCCCGCAGGCCGCCGACGCACTCGCCGAGACCGCCGCCGCCGTCGGTGGCACCGCGCTGGCCCTGGACGTGACGGCCGACGACGCCGTCGCGCAGATCGTCGCGCACCTGACCGAGCACCACGGCGGCAAGGCCGACGTACTGGTCAACAACGCCGGCATCACGCGCGACAAGCTGCTCGCCAACATGGACGACGCCCGCTGGGACTCGGTGATCGCCGTGAACCTGCTTGCGCCGCAACGTCTTGCGCAGGGGCTGGTCGAGAACGGCACCATCGGTGAGGGTGGTCGCATCGTGGGCCTGTCGTCGATGGCCGGTATCGCCGGTAACCGCGGCCAGACCAACTACGCCGCCACCAAGGCCGGCATGATCGGCATGACCGACGCGTACGCAGAGGTGTTCGGCGAGAAGGGCGTCACCATCAACGCCGTCGCGCCGGGATTCATCGAGACCAAGATGACCGACGCCATTCCGCTGGCCACCCGCGAGGTGGGTCGTCGCCTCAACTCGCTGTTCCAGGGCGGCCTGCCGGTCGACGTCGCCGAGCTGATCGCCTACTTCGCCAGCCCCGCCTCGAATGCCGTCACCGGCAACACGATTCGGGTTTGCGGCCAGGCCCTGTTGGGAGCCTGAGATGTCGCAGCCCAACGGTCTTGTGAACATGGCGCGGGCGGTGGCGGGTGCGCTGCCGTTCGTGTCGCGGGGTTCCACCTTGCCGGCCCGTACCGTGACGGTGTCGGGCTTGACCATCGACCCGAAGAACGTCGCCGAGTACGCCGCGGTGACCGGGCTGCGGTTCGGCGACACCGTGCCGCTGACCTACCCGTTCGCGCTGACGTTCCCGACCATGATGTCGCTGGTCACCGGCTTCGATTTCCCTTTCGCCGCAATGGGTTCGGTGCACATCGAGAACCACATCACGCAACACCGGCCCATCAAGGTGACCGACAAGCTGGACGTCGCGGTGCGTGCGGAGAACCTGCGCGAGCATCGCAAGGGTCTGCTGGTCGACATCATCACGGAGATCAAGGTCGGCAATGACCTCGTCTGGGACCAGGTCACCACGTTCCTGCACCAGCAGCGGACCAGCCTGTCGGGTGGGCCGAAGCCGGAGCCGGTGAAGCAGCCGAAGCTGCCGCCGCCCAACGCGGTCATCAGCATCACGCCCGGTCAGATTCGGCACTACGCCGATATCGGCGGCGACCACAACCCGATCCACACGAGCTCGATCGGCGCCAAGCTGTTCGGCTTCCCTACCGCGATCGCGCACGGAATGTTCAGTGCCGCAGCGGTACTGGCCAACATCGAGGGTCAGCTGCCGGATGCGGTGAAGTACTCCGTGAAGTTCGGCAAGCCCGTGCTGCTGCCGGCCAAGGTGGGACTGTACGTCGAACCCATCGACGGCGGCTGGGAGCTGGCACTGCGCAATCTCTCGAAGGGCTACCCGCACCTGACGGCGACGGTCGCTGGTTTGTAGGGGTCACCACCCCCTCGCGAGCAGACGCAAAACTGTCGTTTTCCTGCCGAAATCGACAGTTTTACGTCTGCTCGGCGGTGACCCGACCGTCCCTGAGTCGTTCTATCGCAACATCATTGGATAATTCGCCGCGGTCCTGGCGGTACCGCCAGTAGTGGCGGATCAGCCAGAAGAGGACCACACCGTCGGGCGCCCATGCCGACGCGTTGTTGATCACCGCTGGCGGCCGATCACCATGCAGCTCTAAAACCACAGGGCGGTAGTAGGTCTTGCCTTTCGGAGCGAGCCCGGTGATGTCGCTGATCTCATCCCACGCCAGCGTGAAAGGGGCGTAGCAATCGGTGTAATCGACACCATCGGCGGACAGTCTCAATCCTGGCGCTGGACGCCCACGGGTGCGGGCCATGAAACCCAAGCCGATCAAACTGATGACCAGCAGGACAGTGACCTTGCCGCGATCCCTTGCGTCGCTGGGTAGGTCGTCACGTACCTGCGAATTGAACATCAGAAACAGGCCGCCCCCCACAACGAGCGCGACCAACACCGCGACAAGGTATTTCGCCGCGGAAGCCGATCGCAACGTCGTGCCGGCCGCATCGAAACTCGCCCGCAACTTGACCCGGCCCACCAGCACCCACGCCGTGCCCACCACGGCGATCAACGAAACCACCACCACCGCAAGGCAAATGGTCGCCGCCAGCCAATGCATGTGCTGCACAGCGCGAACGGTTTTGACCGCGAAGAACAGCCCCAGTGATCCCACCATCACCAGCGCGAACCCGAACAGCAGAGTTCTGTCTTTCCAGCCGTCAGGCTTCGGCAGATCAGTCACCTAACATCCTTCCGGCACAGCATCATTCGTAACGACCAAATCCGCGGATGCCGGGGTCGTCGGCGATCTTGTAGGTCGACAGGCCCACATTTGCCCCCTCACCCCCGCCGACCGTGGTGAGGGTTCCGTTGTCGTTGATCAGCACTATGTTGACGTGCTGGCCCTTTGGACTCGGCTTGTCATAGAGCACCATGTCGCCGGGCAGTGGCGAGTAATCCGTTGACTCCCAACGTCCCTCGGTGTGCAGATAGTCGGTGAGCGTCATGACACCCGGGATGCGCCAGTGCCCGGAGTTGGGGTTGGTGAAGGGTTTTCCGGATTCCCGCATCACCCAACTGGTGAAGTCCGCGCACCAGGGCTCGTCGTTGCCCTCGGAGTACTTCGACATGCCCGCTTGCGCCGCGTACTCCTGAGCCAGGACATGCACGAGGGCCGCCCGCCCGGGGCTGAGTTGCGAGGTGTCGACTGCCGGGAAGCCCGGCCGGGCAACGTGTTCGCGGTGGCCGCGATACCCGGCCAAGGCTGCGACACCCGCAATCACCAAGGCGGCGACCACCAGCGAGAGGCGCCATGCGCGTTTGTGCACGTCTTCCAGATTAAGTGACCGAAGTGGTGCTAGCCGTCGGCAATATGCAGTCACGCTTGCGGAACATCCAGCAACACACGCAAAGCAGCATGCCCGCGCGCTGCGCGCTCCTTAACCGCAATCCATGACTTGCGATCGGGATCCTGCAAGGCATCCCACAACGCGCGGATCCGGCGCTGCCTCGCGACCAGACGCAAAACTGTCGTTTTCCTGCCGAAATCGACAGTTTTGCGTCTGCTCGCGAGGGGGAGGTGACCGCGCCCGCCGCGGAAGTCAGGACTCGGCGCGCTTACCCTTCAGGCCGCGCCAGAACAGGTTGATCATCAGCTCGGTGGCGTCGTTGACGTCGGTGTCGCCGGCGCTGACGCGGGACGCGATGGCCTCACCGGCACCCACCAGGGCCACGGCCATCATCTCGAAGTCGCTGTCGGGCTCCGGGTTTCGGGTACCGGCGCTGAGCAGCCGCGCCACCAGGTCGATGATCTTCTCGCGGCCCTCGCGCACGGTGTGGGCGAACGCCTGCGAGCTGGTGGCCTGCGTGTAGAGCACGATCCACGACGCGCGGTTGCGGTCGATGTACGTCATGAACGACAGCACCGCGTTGCGCAGCAGGTCGCGCGGGCTCTGGGCGAAGTTGATGTCGGCCCGGACGGTGTCGACGAACCGCGTGAGCTCGCGGTCCAGACAGGCGGCGAACAGCTCTTCCTTCGAGCCGTAGTAGAGGTACAGCATCGGTTTCGAGATCTCGGCCTGCGCGGCGATCGCGTCCATCGAGGTCTCGTGATAGCCGTTCACCGAGAACATCTGCACGGCGGCGTCGAGCATCTGCTGTTCGCGGACGGCCCGCGGCAGCCGCTTGGTTCCACCTGCCATCAGAACAGGGTATGCAACGAGCAGCTCACTTCACGCATTTCGCGCCCGGCCCCTTCATGGCCGCCACCCGCAGCACCGACTTGTCGATCTGCGCCTGGTCCAGCTGCCCGGCCTTCGCGGCCGCCTCCAGCTTGTCCAGCACGTCGGGGATGCCGTCGGTGGTGATCCACAGCGCGACGTCGGCGCCGGCCTGGATGGCCTTCAAAGCCGCGTCGGCCACGCCGAAGTGCTGGGTGATGGCGGCCATGCCGGTCAGGTCGTCGGTGAACACGACACCGTCGAACGGCGGGCCGCCGTAGTCACCGCTGCGCAGCAGGTCGTAGGCCGGCTTGCTCAGGCTCGCCGGGTCGTCCCCGAGCGTCAGGCCCGGCACCTGCAGGTGACCGACCATGACGGCGACGGGCTGCTGCGTCGTCAGGGTCCGGTACGGCACCAGGTCGTTGTCCTTGAGCGCGTCCAGCGGCGGCGTCTTCACGCCACCGGTGTGCGAGTCGCCCGAGCCGTGCCCGTGTCCCGGGAAGTGCTTGAGCACCGGGACGAGCCCCGCCTCGCGCAGGCCCGCGGCGTAGGCGCCGGCGTACTCGGTCACCTTCTGCGGGTCCGCGCCGAAGGAGCGGTCGCCGATGACCTCGTCGTCGGGTTCTTCGGTGACGTCGGCGTCGGGCGCGAAGTCGACGGTGATGCCGAACTTGTCCTTCATCTGCTGCCCGCGGTCCTTGGCGATGGCCTGCACCTCGGCCGGGGTCTTGGTCGCGGCGAGCACGCGTGCCGACTCCTGCGGGCCGATCAGCTTCTTCAGCCGGGACACCCGGCCGCCCTCCTCGTCGATGCTGACTGCCAGCGGCAGAGCGCCGGATGCGGCCTGCAGCGCGGGGATCGAACCGTCCGACAGCATCGACAGGTCCGTCCAGCTACCGATGAAGATGCCGCCGACCTGCTGCTGCGTCACCGCGGCACGGGCATCGGCGGCGTCCTTGACGCCGACCATCAGCAGCTGCGCGAGCTTCTGCCGCAGCGTGAGCGTGCTCAGCAGCGCGTGCGGATCGCATGGCGGGGCGGTCGGTGCGGGCGCGTCCATCGGTTTGCTCGACGACGCGGTGCTGGTTGCCGTGCCGGTCGTGCTGGAGGCGGCCGGCTTGTCGGACGACGACGAGCAACCGGCGATCAATCCGGACACCAGTGCCAGCGCGCCGAGGGTTCGGGTCAGGGACATGGGGTCCGAGCCTAGCCGCGTGACGAGTCGAGCAGCCGGGGCACGTTGGTCCGGCGATGACCTGCGCGCAGGCCGGCGAACACAGAAGCGGGCAGGTCGCCATGCTAGTTTGGGGCCCATGGACCGCTTCCTCGTGCCCGCCGGAGCCAGCATCGTGGTCGGTCTGTTGCTCGGCGCTGCAGCGGTCTTCGGCACCACGCTGATGCTGGAGCAGGACACCAAGCCGACGCTGCAATCGGGCGATCCAGCGTCATCGGTGCTCAACCGGGTCGAATACGGCAACCGCAGCTGATCCCGTAGCGCCCCTCTCGCGGCGCTGCCTATGGGTCGTCAGCGCGGCCGCACTGGTCCTGACGTTCGCCCAGTCACCGGGCCGGGTCTCGCCCGACACCAAACTCGATCTCACCGCCAACCCCGCACGTTTCCTGGCGCGGGCAGCGAACCTGTGGAGCAGCGACCTCCCCTTCGGCCAGTCGCAGAACCAGGCCTACGGCTACCTGTTCCCGCACGGCACGTTCTTCCTCGCCGGTGACGTCATCGGCCTGCCCGGCTGGGTGACGCAGCGGTTGTGGTGGGCCCTGCTGCTGGTCGTCGGCTTCTGGGGCGTCATCAGGGTCGCCGAGGCGCTCGGCATCGGCAGCCGGTCGTCCCGCGTCCTCGCCGCCGTGGCGTTCGCCCTGTCCCCGCGGGCGCTGACGACGCTGGGCGCCATCTCCTCCGAGACGCTGCCCATGATGCTGGCGCCGTGGGTGCTGCTGCCGGTGATCCTGGCGCTGCGCGGCGACCCGCGAATCCGTCAGCTGGCCGCGCGCTCGGCCGTCGCCGTCGCGCTGATGGGCGCCGTGAACGCCGTCGCGACGCTGACGGGCTGCCTGGCCGCGATCATCTGGTGGGCCGCGCACCGGCCCAACCGGCGTTGGTGGCGGTTCACGGCCTGGTGGTTCGGCTGCACGCTGCTCGCGATCCTGTGGTGGGCCGTCGCGCTGCTGCTGCTCGGCCGGATCAGCCCGCCGTTCCTGGACTTCATCGAATCGTCGGGCGTCACGACGCAGTGGCTGTCACTGACCGAGGTGCTGCGCGGCACCTACGGCTGGACGGCATTCGTCGCGACCAACGCGACGGCCGGTTCGTCGCTGGTGACCGGTTCGGTCGCGGTACTGGCCACCACGCTGGTGGCCGCCGGTGGCATGGCAGGCCTGGCGATGCGCAGCATGCCGGCCCGCGGCCGGCTCATCTCGATGCTGCTGTTCGGGCTGCTGCTGCTCGCGGTCGCGTACGCGGGCGGGCTGGGCTCGCCCATCGCGCACCAGGTGCGGGCCTTCCTCGATGCCGGCGGCACCCCGCTGCGCAACGTGCACAAACTCGAACCCGTGCTGCGACTGCCGCTGGCGCTGGGCCTGGCCCACGTGCTGGGCCGCATTCCCCTGCCGGGCACCGCGCCGCGGCGAGAGTGGATCAACGCGTTCGCGCACCTCGAGCGGGACAAGCGGATGGCCGTGGCCGTCGTGCTGCTGACGGCACTGGTGGCCGGGACGTCGCTGGCGTGGACGGGCCGGCTCGCCGCTCCGGGTGCCTACCGCGCCATCCCGCAGTACTGGCACCAGACCGCGGACTGGCTCGACGCGCACAACGCCGAGACCCCGGGCCGCGTGCTTGTCGCGCCGGGCGCGCCTTTCGCCAACCAGGTCTGGGGGAACACGCACGACGAGCCGCTGCAGGTCCTCGAACGCGGCGCGTGGGGTGTGCGGGACTCGATTCCGCTGACGCCGCCCGAGACCATCCGGGCGCTGGACTCCGTGCAACGCCTGTTCGCCACCGGGCGGCCGTCCGCCGGATTGGCCGATACCCTGGCCCGCCAAGGCATTTCGTTCGTCGTGGTGCGCAACGACCTGGACCCCGACAACTCGCGGTCGGCGCGACCGCTGCTGGTGCACCGGGCCTTGGAAGGTTCCCGGGGGCTCACGAAAGTCGCGCAGTTCGGCGATCCCGTCGGCCCGGGCACGCTGGACGGGTTCGTCTCCGACAGTGGCCTGCGGCCGCGCTACCCAGCCGTCGAGATCTACCGCGTGACGGGCACCGTGCCCACCCAGCCGTACCTCGCCGCCACCGACACCATGCCGCGCGTCGACGGCGGACCCGAATCGCTGCTGCGCATCGACGAGCGCCGCCGCCTGATGGCGCGAAACCCGCTGGGCCCCATGATCTTGACGCAGGATGCGCAGCGCGCCGGATTGCCGGTGCCCGAGGTGACCGTCACCGACACCCCGCTGGCCCGCGAGACCGACTACGGACGCGTCGACGACCACTCGTCGGCAGTCCGGGCCCCCGACGACCCGCGGCGCACCTACAACCGCGTCATGGACTACCCCAGCCCCGGCGCCACCACCGCCTACGGCCAGTGGCCGGGTGGACGGATCACCACGTCGAGTTCGTCGTCCGATTCCACCGCGCTGCCCAACGTGGCGACGGCGGCCGGCCCGGCCGCCGCGATCGACGGCGACACCTCTACCAGCTGGGTGTCGAGCTCGCTGCAAACCGCTGTGGGGCAATGGCTTCAGGTCGACTTCGACCATCCGGTGACCAACGCGACCATCACCCTGACGCCCAGCGCCACCGCCGTCGGCGCCCAGGTGCGCCGCATCGAAGTCGCAACCGCCAACGGCACCAGCACAATTCGCTTCGATCAGCCCGGCAAGCCATTGACCGCCGCCTTGCCCTACGGCGAGACGTCCTGGGTCCGGTTCACCGCGACCGGCACCGACGACGGCTCCCCCGGCGTGCAGTTCGGCATCACCGACTTCTCCGTGACGCAGTACGACGCGTCCGGCTTCGCCCACGCCGTGAGCCTGCGCCACACCGTGGACGTGCCCGGCCCGCCGGCGGGATCGGCAGTCGCGCAATGGGATTTGGGCAATGACCAGCTGGGCCGGCCCGGCTGCGCCGAGGGCCCGAACGGGGTCCGGTGCGCCGCCACCATGGCGCAGTCGCCCGAAGAACCCGTCAACATGAGCCGCACCCTCACCGTGCCGACGCCGACGGCCGTCGTCCCGACGATCTGGGTGCAGGCCCGGCAGGGACCGCACCTGGCCGACCTGGTGAGCCAGCCCGGCACCACCCGGGCGTCCGGCGACTCGGACGTCATCGACGTCGCGGGATCGGCCTACGCCGCCACCGACGGCGATTCGCGGACCGCCTGGGTCGCGCCGCAGGGCATCGTCCAGTTCCGCAACGGTGCCAACCTGACCGTGCACCTGCCGGCGCCGACGACCGTCAGCGCCCTGCGACTCACGCCCAGCGCCTCCGAGCTGCCGGCGCATCCGACCGTCGTCGCCGTCGACCTCGGCAACGGACCGCAGGTGCAACGCATCGGCGACGGCCCGCAGACCATCAAGCTCAACCCCACGAAGACCGACACCATCAAGCTGTCGATCCTCGACTGGCACGACCTGATCGACCGCACGTCACTGGGATTCGACCAGGTGAAGCCGCCCGGCCTCGCCGAGGTCACCGCCCTCGACGACCGCGGCGCGCCGATCGCCCCCGCCGACGCGGCCGCCAACCGACGCCGCGCCATCACGCTGCCGTGTGGCCGCGGACCGATCGTCGCGATCGCCGGCCAGTTCCTGCAGACCTCGGTGCACACCACCGTCGGCGCGCTCCTGGACAGCGAGCCCATCGCGGCCCAGCCCTGCCAATCCGCGCCGCTGCAACTGCCCGCCGGGAAACAGGAGCTGCTGATCAGCCCCGGCCCGTTCTTCACCGTCGTCGGCGCCCGCCTGACGGGCCCGCTCGCCGCCCACATCCACAGTGCCCCAACAACTCCCGCGCAGCTGAAGACATGGACCTCCGATCACCGCGAGGTGGACGTGACGCCGTCTCCGCTGCAGCGGGTGCTCGTCGTGCCCGAGAGCGTCAACCCCGGCTGGACCGCCCACACCGCCAACGGCGCCGTCCTCACGCCGGTGACCATCAACGGCTGGCAGCAGGGCTGGGTGCTGCCGGCCGGCACCGCGGGCATCGTCACACTGACATTCGGGCTGAACACCCCGTACCGCATCGGGTTGTTCGGCGGGCTCGCACTGCTACCGCTCCTGGCGCTCCTGGCGCTGCTACCGATGCGGCGCCGCGTCGATGACGAGCCGACGCAGACCTGGCAGCCGGGGCCCGCGCTCGTCGGCGTGGCCCTCGTCGGATTCGGTTTCCTGGCGGCCGGATTCGCGGGTCTGGCGACCGTCGGGGCAGCCATCGGCATCCGATACCTGCTGCGGTCGCAGGAGCGGTGGCTCGACGGCTGGACCGTCATCGCCTCGGCGAGCGGCCTCATCGGTGCCGGCGCGGTGCTCAGCGCGTACCCGTGGCGCTCGGTGGACGGCTACGTCGGGCATTCGCCGTGGGTGCAGTTCCTGGCGCTCATCTCGGTGGCCGCGCTGGCCGCGTCGTTGTGGGAGGCACCGGCCAGATGGACGCGCCAGCTCGACGAGTGATTCACGAGTCACACCTGCATCACACGCACCGATCTGTCGGTCGCCACACGCATCTGGAACTCGGTATCGCCGGCAGTATCAGGCGCGGCCTGACCAGGACAGATTGGCAGGTGGTATCGCGGGCGATACCGAGTTCCGGAATCGGTTGGGCCAACTGACAACTCGACACGCCGGCACACCGAACCCCCGGCCGCACACTGCTAGAAATCGTCGAATGACGGTGGCCGGGCAGCCAGCTTCTGGACCACCCATTGATTCAGTGAGACGCCCTGCTCAGCCGCTTCGACACTGAGCTTGGCGTGCATGGCCGTCGGCATCCGCAACAGGAACTTGCCGCTGTACTTGCGGTCCGTGATGGATTCAGGCGGCGACATTTCACTCGCCAGCAGATCGCGGACCTCGTCGGCCACCGTCTGTTCCATTGCGGCAATCGCGGTCGCGGCGGTCATGCCCGTCGCCCAGAGCCGCGGGAACTCCAGGCATCCGGCCAGATAGCGGCCACGCTCCGGCGACCACTCCGCCCGGTAGGTGTATTGCGTCATGGCGCGAGCATGGCGCACCCGACCGACACGGCCCGATCCGTGGGACCGTGGCCGCACCGGCGGCGCGTAGCAGCGGCTATCCGACCGCGGCGGGCTCCGGAGCGTCCGTGATCGCGCTGTCCCGCGGTGACGGGGCATGCCGGGATTCCCAGCGGCGCAGCAGCTCGCGGCAGGGCGACTCGATCAGCCCGTAGCTCACGGCGGCGATCGCGAAACCGAAAACCCAGGTCAGGATCAGCACGATCGGCATGTGGCCGTTGAACGGGAACTCGCCGATCACCGGGAACACCATGGCCAGCGCCGCCAGGTGCCAGATGAACAGACCGTAGGACCAGCGGCCGAGCGTCACCATCGTGGTGCTGCCGAGGATGCGGTGCGGCGTTCCCGGTGCGTCCAGCACCAGCGGCGCCAGCAGTGCCCCGGCGACCACGGCGCCCATCGCCGTCTTGACCACGACCTGGCTGACGGCGCCCGGTGCGAGTCCGATGTTGCCGGCCAGCGGCGTCGCGGCGATGACGAACGCCACCCCGGCGATGGCCGCCATCACCCAGCGGCGGCGGGCCAGCTGATGCATGCGCCCGACGGGCATGACCGTCAGCTCGGCCAGCAGCATGCCGGCGGCGAACCACGAGAACAACGCCGGCAGCCAGTTCATCTGGTTGACGCCGAAGGGCAGGTGCCACGGCAGCGCGGGCCACGCGAAGCTGGCCACCGCCAGCGCCGCGATCGCGGGCACGCGCCAGTCCACCGGCAGCCGGCGCGCCAGCAGTGCCAGCAGCGGCAGGACCAGATAGAAGCTGACCTCGACGGCCAGGCTCCACATCTGGGTGAGCCCGGCCGTCAGCGTCAGGGGCACATAGACCTGGGTGAGCGTGAGATTGGCGAGCCACACCGTGAGGTCGGCGTGGGCGTCGGGCAGCAGCGTCAGGATCACCACGACCGCGACCAGGTAGCCCGGCATGATGCGGACGATGCGCGAGCGCAGGTAGTGACCCGTCGGTGGTCGGTGCCGCAAACCCCGCGCGGCCGCGGCGTGGCCGCGCCACAGCAGGAAGCCCGACAGCGCGAAGAACACCGCCACCGCCAGATCGAAACGGGTGAACAACCGGCCGTACCAGCCGCTGCTGTTGGCGGTCTGGAACGCCACGTGCGTGAGGACGACTCCCATGGCGGCACAGGCACGCATGCCCTCGACAGCGGGCAGGAAACTGCGGGTGCCCCTCACCTCAGCACTGTCCGCGGTGTCGTGTCCCTGGTCGCCCACGACCCCAGTGTGCCGGGTGCCCGGGCTCGGCGGCGAATCTCACCGACGCCCGCAGACCACTCTGAGGGTGTGCCTTAGTAAGGGCTGTTAGGGTCAGTCGGGTTGCTGTGTGGCTGGCAGACAAAGTAAGGAGCACGGGTTGAACCGCGCTGTGGGGTTGCGAATCGCGGCATGCGTGTTGATGGGGCTCGGCGCCGCCCTGCTGATTGCTGCTCTGCTGTTGACTACTTATACGTCGGGCAAAATCGCCAAGATTCCGCTCGACATCGACACCACGCTGGTCAGTAACGGCACCGGGACCGCGCTGGACCCCGCGTCGCTGCTGGGCGAGAAGTTCGTCGTCAACAAGAACGTGCCGCTGGTGCTGCAGCGCCAGGTCAGCGTCGAGAACCCGGCGAACGCCGACGTGGTGACGCTGCAGGTTGGCAGCACCGTGCGCCGCACCGACAAGCAGCAGGACAACGGCCTGCTGCTGGCGCTCGTCGACACCGTGACGCTCAACCGCACCACCGCTGCCGCGGTGACGGGTGCGGCCGGTTCCGTGCAGAAGCCGCGCACCATCGAGGACCAGAACCCGCCGACCAACATCGCGCTGCCCCACACCGGGCTGAGCTACCGCTTCCCGTTCAGCACGGAGAAGAAGACCTACCAGGTGTTCGACCCGATCGCGCAGAAGGCGTACGACGCCAACTACGAGGGCGAAGAAGACGTCAACGGCCTCTCGGTCTACAAGTTCACCCAGAACGTCGGCTTCGACGCCGACGGCAAGCTGGTCGAGCCGATCAAGTTCTCGTCGCTGTATGACAAGGACGAAGACGGTTCGGTGACCGCGCGCGCCGAACTGTGGGGCGTGCCGTCGGCCGAGCCGACCGACCCGATCACCATGCAGCGCTACTACGCCGCTGCGCGCACCTTCTGGGTGGACCCGGTCTCCGGCACCATCGTCAAAGAGAAGGACCGCGGCTTCCACTACTACTCGCGTGACGCCCTCAAGCCTGAGGTGACGTTCGCCGACTTCACCGTCACTTCCAACGAGCAGACGGTCGAGTCGCAGGTCGCCGCGGCCCACGACGAGCGCGACAAGCTGGCCCTGTGGGACCGCATCCTGCCCATCACGTTCGGTGGCCTGGGCCTGGTGTTCCTCGTCGGTGGCGTGCTGCTCGCCGGCTACAGCCTGCGGTCGCAGGCCGCGCTGATCGATCCGGGCCTCGACGCCGCCGGGCATGGCTTCTTCGGCCGGCGCGACACCGATTCCGGACCGATGCCCGCCGCTGAGGCCATGACCGAGAAGCTGCCCACCCAGCGGCCGACCGATCTGCCACCGGACCGGATCTGATCGCTTTTCGTCGTGCCCTGCCGGCGCTGTACGCGCTGGGGCTGACGCTCGCTGTCACCGCGCCGCTGCTGGCGCCCGGTTATCTTCTGCTACGTGACGCGGTCTCGACGCCGCGGTCCTACCTGTCCGACGCGGCCCTGGGCTTGTCCGAGGCCGCGCCCCGGGCTCTGCCGCAGGACTTCTTCCTGGCCGTGCTCTCGCCCGTCGTCGACGGCGGGTTGCTGGTCAAGGCACTGCTGATCCTGGGGCTATGGTTCGCCGGCTGGGGCGCGGCGAAGCTGGCCGCTGCCGTTCTGGACGCCGGTCTCGGCGGGCAACTGGTGGCCGTCACCATCGCGGTGTGGAACCCCTACGTCGCCGAGCGGCTGCTGCAGGGGCACTGGAGCCTGCTGGTCGGCTACGGCTGCCTGCCCTGGGTCGCCCTCTCGAGTGATTTGTGCACGATTATCCGCGGTGAGCGCGAACAATCGTGCACAAATCGCTGGAGCCTGGCGTTCTGGATCGCTCTGGCCGGGCTGACGCCGACGGGTCTGCTGCTCGCGTTGGTGGTGGCGCTGGTGTGTTCGCGGACCTGGCGCGGCGTCTGGGTGACGCTGGCTGCCGCCGTCGGAGCCGCGCTGCCGTGGCTGGTGGCGACGTTGGTGGCGCGCGCGGTACTGCCGGTGGCGAGCGCGGGTGTGCCGGCGTTCGCGGCGCGGGCGGAGCCGGGACTCGGGACGCTGGGCAGCCTGGCCGGGCTCGGCGGCATCTGGAACGCATCTGCGGTACCGGCGTCCCGCACGACGCTGTGGGCGCTGGTCGGGACGGTGGTGCTGCTGGCCGTGGTGGCCTGCGGTGCCCGGAAGGCATGGTCCGTCGCCGCGGCGCGGCCGCTGCTGGTGCTCGCGGTCGTCGCCGTGGTGGTGCCCGCGCTGCTGGCGACCGATGCCGGGTCCGCGTTCCTCGACTGGCTGATCCGGACCGTGCCCAGCACCGGTGTACTGCGCGACGGGCAGAAGTGGGTGGCGCTGGCGATGCCGGGCTATGCCCTGGCCGGGGCCGCCGCGGTGGCGGTGCTGCGGCGCTGGCTGCCAACGGCTTTCGCGGCGGCGGGCTGCTGTGTGGTGGTGCTGGCGGCGCTGCCCGACCTTGCCTGGGGCGTCGGCGGCCAGCTGCGGGCGGTGCAATACCCGGCCGGCTGGTATTCGGTTGCAGCCCAGATCAATTCCGACCGGAAGCCCGTCGCGGTGCTGCCGCCCGACGTGATCCGGCAGTTCCCGTGGGCCGGACCCTCGGCAGTACTGGACCCGCTGCCCCGGTGGGTTTCCGCCGACGTGCTGGCAACCGGAGACCTGGTGATCGGCGGCCGGACCGTGCCCGGGGAAGGCGTGCGGGCCCGGCGGGTGCAGGACCTGCTGCTGCGGGGCGCCGACGTGCATCAGTTGGCCGCGGCCGGGGTCGGCTGGGTGGTGGTGGAGGGCGCGGCTCCCCCGCTGTCCCTGCCGATTGCCTATCGGGACAACGACATTGCGTTGTACCGCGTCGGTGGGACGACGCCCGCGGCATCGGGACGCGCGCTGCTGATCGCCGCACACGTGGTGTGGCTGGGCATGCTGATCGGCGCCCCCGCCGCGATGGCCGTTCAGCGGTGGCGGGGCCTCAGTACGCCCCGTCGCCGCGTGCCACCACGCTGATGGTCTTCAGGATGATCCCCACATCGGTGAGCATCGACCAGTTGTCGACGTACGAAAGATCAAGGCGCACAGCCTTGTCCCACGTGAGGTCGGACCGTCCGCTGATCTGCCACAACCCCGTCACACCCGGTTTGACGAGCAGCTTGCGCCTGATGTCACCGTTGTAGGTCTCGACCTCCCGGCGCAGTGGCGGCCGGGGGCCGACGACGCTCATGTCCTGCTTGAGCACGTTGATGAACTGCGGGAGTTCGTCGATGCTGTAGCGGCGCAGGACCTTTCCGACCATCGTCACCCGCGGGTCCTCACGCATCTTGAACATGACGCCGCCGGCCATCTCGTTCGACGGCAGCAGTTCGTCGAGACGCTCCTCGGCATCGACCACCATGCTGCGGAACTTGATCATGGTGAACGGCTCGCCGTCCAGCCCGATACGTTCCGAGCGGTAGAACACCGGGCCTCGGCTCGTCATCTTGATGGCGATGGCTGCGAGCACGAGCAGCGGCGCCGTCCCGATCAGCGCCGCCAGCGCGAATCCGAAGTCGAACGCCTTCTTCAGGAAACTCTTGGCGCCGTGGTACTGCGGCTTCTCCACGTGCAGCAGCGGCATGCCGGCCACCGGCCGCATCGCCAGCCGCGCACCGGCCACGTCCAGCAGGCCCGGCGACACCACCAGGTCGACGTCGGACGCCTCGAGTCGCCAGGTGAGCCGCTGAATTCCGGCGACACCGAAATGTTCGGCGTCGGTCAGCGCCACGGTATCGGCGGCGCAGCGGTCGCCGAGGGCACCGAGGGCGTCGTTCTCGTCGCCGAAGATCGGGATCACCCGATCACCGATCCTGATGACGTCACCGCGCGCGTCCGGATCGCCCGGGATGCCGGCGCCGACCACCACGTAACCGTCGCCCGGATCGTTCATGAGCTCGGTCGCCAGGACCGCGATGGCGTCCCGATCACCAATGGCGAGAACAGATGTCAGGCATTCACCCGCATGCCGGCGCGCACGAACCCGGCGCCGCCACAGCTTGCGTCCGATGAGCAGGCCGATCGTGCCCAGCGGGAATGCCAGGGCCAGGTAGCCGCGCGCGATCTCGAGCCGCGCCAGCAGCGCCACGATCGCGATGACCCCGAACGTCCAGAACGACGCGGCGACGACGCGGCGATACTCCTCGATGCCGCAGCCGAGGATCGACGCGGAGCGGGCGTGATGCAGGGTCAGGACGCCCAGCCACAGGCAGGCCAGCGCCAGCGAGTACCCGGTATAGAGCATGGAGGCCGACGGACCGTAGCCCGCTCCGCCGAATCGGACCCATTGCGCGAACAGCATCGCCAGGACGATGGCCGCGGCGTCGGTGATCAGCACGCGACGCGCGTAATGCGGCTGCCAGACCGTGCGTGAATTCGAAAGCCGGGTGAGCCCGAACGTCGAAAGCGTCATCGGCAACTCCACATGCTCAACTCCTCAGACCCGGTGGTACATCGATGGAGCGGAATATCCAATTACATTGAATGAGAACGGAGTTCGAACGCACTGCATCACCGGGCCCAGTTGCCTGGATCCGCAAAATGAGAGGGACACCCGAAAGCCGGAACCCGAAGGCGGCCCTCATTGCTATTAAATTTGACCTGGCCGTCAGTTTATGCGGCGAGGCGGTGTCCAACAGCAAAACGGCAGATTTGGATCCGAAAGATCCGCGATATCCGCGCGGGTTGCCGATCGCCGTACATACGGCGTCCAGAGTTGGGGCCCGCGAACGGGTCGCCGAGTTTGCAAGACGACCTCAGTCAACAGGCACGCGCGTCGGCGCAGGGCGAACCGTGGGCGCGCTCGGCTCGACGGGAGCCCGCCCCGCGCCGCTCGAATTGCCTTGTCCGGCTTGTTCTTGTTGCGTTGGGGGGCCGCCGGCTCCGTCGCGCTCTGCGCGCGCAGCCCGCTTGCGTTCCGCGTCATTGCGCTCGCGCTCGTCCCGTTCAGCGTCGCGCGCTTTGAGGTCCTTGCCTTGACCGGCGCTGCCGGCGGAAGCAGACTGCGATGCTTGCTGGGCAGCTTGGGCGATCTGCTGGGGGATCTGCTGCAGGCCTTGCGTCAAGCCCTGCAAAGGCTGGGTGACCGACTGCGCAAGCTGACCGACCTGCTGGCCGACCTGCCCCAAAATCTGGCTCATTTGGCCCATCATCTGTTGGCCCGTCTGAGCGCCAGGAGCGCCGCCAGCCGGTCCGCCCGCCTGGCCACCGGAACCATTTCCTTCCATCCCGCCCGTTGCGGCCTTGATTCGATCCGCCGCCTGCCGATCGCCGTCGGCATATGCCTTCGACGCGCGCTGCAGGCGCTCCGAAAACTTGTCAGCAGTCTCCGAGACGGCGCCGAAGACCTCACCGCGGCCCTCCAGCGCACTCGACAGTGCGGTGGAAACCGCCGACGACACGACCCCGTGGCTGGTGTCGACGCCCTTGCCGTCAGGCGCCCCAGCACCGAACAGACCTGACATACCCGAGGAGACATCGGCGTGCTGCTGGGCGTAGTTCAACAGGCCTGCGGGGTCTACTCGTAGTGGTTCGGTCATTATCTATCTCCAGATTGGTGGGCGACGTCCTCCGGTGGCGGGGTCATGGTCGGTCACCCGCTGGTAGCGGCCATCCTGGGACGGCGTCGCCGTGTGGAGGTGGCGCGTCTCTGAACCCGGTAATGATGGCTCGACGCTCAGCGGCGTTCTGCGGCATGACGGAGTTGCAGCGATTCTGCGGTTCGGGCTGGTCCCACCGCAACGACTGGGTGACGTCTTTTGGACCCCACCCGCCAAAACTCGCCGCAGTAATAAACCAGTTGCCGAAAACGTCGCGGTCGGGCGAGAACGCAGGCCCCTTCTGCGGAGTGGTGACATCAGCAGGAGCACCCGGTCCGACGCGCGGATCATGTTGAGTCAGCGTCACTCTAATAGGCTCAACGCCGAGATCTTCATCCTTGACTACACCATTATTCGGCTGCGCGGTCACTTCGTCCGCGTTCACCGACACATACTTGCCCGGATGCACACGACTAGCCGTGAAGTGGGGATAGGTCCCTTCGCACACGAGCGCCGCCCAGCCATCTCCGCTAGGAACAAGCTCCAGAAAATGACTGATGGTGTATCCGAAGTGCGCACGGGCGTCCTTCGGAGTGGTCGGGTACCCCTCGCCAAGGGGACGTACATACGTCTGTTGCAACAACTCTGCTTGTTTGAATGTCAAATTCTCCGGCGTCGCCCGCATGAAACCGGGATACACATTGTTCGCGTCCAGGGTGAATGTCGCGATGTCGTGGGCCTCCAAATACGCGCGAACCACCATCGCCGGACCAGTCGTCACATCAATACCCAATTCAGAACTCCACCGAAATCGAAAATTGTTGAGCAAGGTGGGCCAGTATTGAAACAGGCGCTTCTCTGTCGGCGCGGTTGAGTCAGCCTTAGGTTTCTGGTAATCAACACAGCCGGAAATCAACGTGACGACCGCGAGCATCACAACAATGAGTTTTGTGCCCCGTGTCATCTATGTCGCCCCGTAGACCGAACCCGTGTAGGTGGTCCAGTACGACTGCAAAAGATCGTTGATCGAGCCGGATTCCCCAATGGAATTGAGATACGCCACTACCTGATTGTGGTACCGGGAATACGCAGGGCCTCCATCATTCTTCGGTGGATGCAACTCACCGTCTCTGAAATATTCTTGCAACTTCGACATATCACCGGCGTGCGACTGCGCCAGCACCTCGGCCATGTGCTGCTGCGTGGGGAACGTTCCCGGAATGGTGACATTCGCCGCTTTTACCTCTTTCGGCTCCGGACCGATGATGTATTCCTTGCCGAGATCCATCACGTCCTTCGCGGCACCGCCGGGAGCACCGAA
Organism: Mycobacterium sp. SMC-16; assembly: GCF_046250085.1. Lineage (NCBI taxonomy): Bacteria > Bacillati > Actinomycetota > Actinomycetes > Mycobacteriales > Mycobacteriaceae > Mycobacterium > Mycobacterium sp. SMC-16. The sequence continues at coordinate 229,249 of NZ_CP176427.1, read as the reverse complement.
TTGGTCGACACCCGCCCCCACAATGTCGTACAACTTCCCACGCAGTTGCCACGCGTCGTGCTGGGCTTGAAATGTGTTGTGCAGTCGGGAATTCGCTTCGTCGAAGCTCCCGAGATTCAGTGCTGCCTGTAGCCGACCTGCAGCCTGAGCCGAGAAATCATCTTTCGCGCCGCTTGGGTCCACTGCGGACAATGCCGCCTTGTCGAACATCTGATTGACGTCGTGCTGAGTGGCTTCGAAGACAATCTGGCTGGCCGTCTTTGGCGCGTTGGCGTCCACTTTCTGATCGGCCGGCGGGTGGTCGGACATCAGCACGCTCATGACGTGGCGGGTGTTCGTCGGTTCAGTCTTACTGCCGTCAGGCGGATCAAGCGGTGGGAACAATCCGTTGTTGCCACTGACGTTGTTGCCCACCATGTCGTCAAGATAGGGAGATAGGGCCCGCGCCCAATCTCGGGTCAGTTCGGGATTGACTTGGCCGAGGGATTGGCCCGGCGCGCTTTCCAAGTTGAGCAAATGATGCTTGTCGGGATCACTCATGTACTGGGCGAGAGCATGCGCCGTCTGCGCGGCACGGCCAGTGGAATCGTGTGCGGCAGTATCCCCAACCCAGTCAAAGAGGCCGCCCGCGGCCAACCCGTTGTCCTGCCACTGATGATTGGTGAGATTGTCGAGAAACTTATCCCCGCCGGGCCCGGCAACGGCGCCATGGATCACCATGTCGTCCTTGTTCAGGGCGTTGAACATGTTTTGCAGTGTCGGATCGACAGCGGCCTGATACCAATGGGCACGGTCGGCCTGTAAATCGTGGGCATTCGGGACAGCCCAACCATTGGACTGCTCGAGCAGTCGTTGACTCTGCGTCATCATGCCGGAGTCGAGGGCAGACCCGACCTGCAAATCTCGGTTGCCACTCTGGATGATGTTGGCGAGGTCATTGAGGCCCGCAGTCGGCTGGGATGGACCTATGAGCGGCGGCGGGCCGATCGAGCCGTCAGGCTTGTGCACTGGTTCGCCGTAGACCAGCGGAGTCAGGACAGGTCCGTCGAGCACCTTTTGGATGCCGTCCGGCAGTGCGTACTTTCCACCGCTGGACGGATGGTCAATTGACGGAGGTTGTGTCTCCGGCAGTCCCGTCTTGATGTTGGGGTTCGATGCGAGCTGAAAGACATCGGCAACGCTCTTGCCGTCGGGGCCGGATTTGTCCATGATCGCTTTGATCTCGGCCGGCGTCTTGTCGCCGAAGGCACGCGAGAATCCCTGGAGATACGCCATCTGGTCGGGCGGCATATTCAGTTTTCCGTTGTGCAGCGCGGCCTGTTGTTCGGGACTCAGGGTGGTGTTCTGCGTCAGGCGCTCGCGCTGTTCGGGGGTCAGCTGTCCGTTCTGCAGGGCATTGGCATCGTCAGCGCCCGTTTGAGCCGGAGATTTCTTGTCGTCCTTGCCATCCTTCTTGTCATCGCCGACGACCGAGTCCTTGCCATCCTTTTTGTCCTGATCGTCCTTTCTGTCGTCCTTCGGCGACAGCGGCAGATCGCCTTTGATGGCGTTATACCGCGTAGTGAGCACCTTGATGTCACCGGCGACGGCGTTCTGCTGCGTCACAGTCGACGTCAGGAGATCACTAACCTGCTTGAGTCCCTGGCTGGCGATGGGCTGCAACTGCATATCGGGGTTACGTCCCGCCGGAACCTGGGCTGCCATGTCCTGGACCCACTTACGGGTCTCATCAAGGCCCTGCCGCCCCTTGGTGACGATCTCGGCTGATCGATCGACAGCAGTACGCAACTGTTGGTCCAGGTCCGCCAGTCCGCCGAGGGCACGTCCTTGACTGGTGTTGGCGGTGCCATAAGCGCTGGATGCAGTACCGCGCCAGTTATCCCCCGGCGCAGCGGACTGCACGGTGGCCTGCATGCCACGCAATTGGGCGCTCTTGTCGAAATGCTCGCCGGTCTGCGGCGTACCCGTACCGAATGTGGCGTGCGCCCGCTGCCACACCGAATCAAACGCATCGAGCGCATCCCCCATACCGCCCTAGTCTATTCGGAGTCGACAACCTTCCGGACGGTAATTTCCCAGCTCAAGCCAGGCTCGCTCGCGACTCGGTTCAGACGATCCCGTTGACGAACTTGCCGTCCCGGACGGCCTCGGCAACCGTCAGCATCGCGGAAGCGCTTTGCGGCCACGAGAATTCGGCGGCCCGCACCTGCGCCTTGGCGCCCAGCTGATCGCGCAGGACGGCGTCGGTCAGCAAGGTCTCGAGCGCGGTGACCAGGCCGCGGTGGTCGTCGACCAGCAGGCCCGTGACGCCGTCGACGATCGAATCGGTCAGGCCGCCCGAGGACCGGTAGCCCACCGTGGGCACGCCGTGCTGCGCGGCCTCGATGACGGCCAGCGCCCAGCCTTCCTTGCGCGACGGCAGTGCGTGAACCCAAGCCTGTTGCAGCACTTCGTGTTTGGTGTCCTCGTCGACATGGCCGTGGAACGTCACCGCGGCACTGATGCCGAGCCGCCGGGCGTGCGCGACCAGGCGCTCGTCCCACCAGCCGCCGCCGACGACATCCAGACGCAGCCCCGGCACCAGGGGCGCCAGCAGCGCGACGGCGTCGAGCACGTCCTCGATCTGTTTGTGCGGCACCAACCTCGACAGCACGACGATGCGCGGCTCCGTCGCCCGGGGCAGCGACAGGGACGCCGCCGGAGCGAGGTCGACGCCGTTGCGCACGACAGCGATCCGCGAAGCGTCGACGCCCAGATCCACGAGGTCCCGGGCCGACGGCAGCGACACCGTCACGTACTGGTTGTTGCGGTGCAGCCGGGGCGAGAGCCGCGACTCCACGAACCACCCGAACTTGCTCATCACGCGCCCAGCTACCGGCCACTGGTCGCGGTGGCAGTGATGTACCAGCACCATCGCGCGCCGGCCGTAGGCCAGGCGAGCCAGGAAGGGGATGCCGTTCTGCGAATCGATCACCACATCCGGCCGGACGCCGCGCAGCGGGCCCAGCCCGACGCGGGCCAGCACCATCGCCAGCCCGGCCCAGATGTAGACCGACAGCCGGCCACCGCCGCGGCTGATCCGGATGCCGTCGACGACCTCGGTGCGCGACGCCCCGCGATAGCGGGCGGTCCGCAGCGTCACCCGCACGCCGGACTCCGCCAGCTGTGCGCCGATGCGCTGCAGATACGTCTCGCTCCCGCCACCCTGGGGATGGCCGGTGTCGCGCCAGCAGAGCAGCAGCACCGACCGGATCTCGTCAGGAGATCCAGCAGGCTGCTGGGGGTGGTCTGGCATCGAATGAAGGGTACCGGTCAGTAGGGTTGCGGAGTGAATCGCCGGGCAGCCAAACGACTGGTCACCACGCGTAAGCGGGCCACCCTCGCGCGCTCGATCCGACTGCTCGGCGAGTTCCGTTTCGAGCAGAGCGACCCGGCCCGCTTCTACGGCGGCCTCGCCAGCGACACCGTCGCGCTCGTGGACGGTCTGTGGCGCGACCTCAACGGCACCGCCCCCGACGGCATGACGGTGCTCGACGTCGGCGGCGGCCCGGGCTACTTCGCCACCGAATTCTCCAGCGCCGGAATGACATACATCGGCGTCGAGCCCGACCCTCGCGAGATGCACGCGGGTCCGGCCGCGCAACCCGATGGCGCCGGTAGCTTCGTGCGCGCCTCGGGCATGGCGCTGCCGTTCGCCGACGACAGCGTCGATGTCTGTTTGTCGTCGAACGTCGCCGAACACGTCCCCGAACCGTGGCTGATGGGCCGGGAGATGCTGCGGGTCACCCGGCCGGGCGGGCTGGTGATCCTGTCGTACACGGTGTGGCTCGGGCCCTTCGGTGGGCACGAGATGGGGCTGACGCACTACCTCGGCGGCCGGCGGGCCGCCGAGATGTACACCCGCAAACACGGCCGCCGGCCGAAGAACGACTACGGATCGTCGTTGTTCGCGGTGTCTGCCGCAGCTGGGCTGGAGTGGGCGCGCAGCACGGGGGCGCTGGTCGCCGCATTCCCCCGCTACCACCCGCAATGGGCCTGGCGTGCGACTTCTGTACCGGTGTTACAGGAGTTCTTGACGAGCAACCTGGTGTTGGTGCTCCGGCCCAGCTGAATGACCTAATTGGAACATGTTCTCGTTTGGCCGAAAACTCGGTAGTGTGACGGCCATGACACAGAGCACGGCTTTCAAAACCGAGTGGGATCAGCTGTTCATCGGCGGTCAGTGGACCGCACCCGCGACGTCGGACGTCATCGCGGTGCACTCCCCGGCCACCGGCGAGCTCGTCGGCAAGGTGCCGCTGGCCTCGAAGGCCGATGTGGATGCCGCCTGTGCCGCCGCCCGCAAGGCGTTCGACGAGGGCCCGTGGCCCAAGATGTCGCCGGCCGAGCGCGCCGCGGTGATCGCCGAGGCGTCGCGCATCATGACCGAGCGCGCCGATGAGCTGAAGTTCCTGCTCGCCGCCGAGACCGGCCAGCCGCCGAGCATCGTCGACATGATGCAGTACGGCGCCGCCATGTCGTCGTTCAACTACTACGCCGGCGCCGCCGACAAGTTCCAGTGGAGCGACATCCGCGACGGCATCTACGGCCAGACCCTGGTGACCCGCGAGCCCATCGGGGTCGTCGCCGCCGTCGCCGCGTGGAACGTCCCCTTCTTCCTGGCCGCCAACAAGCTGGGTCCGGCACTGCTCGCCGGCTGCACCGTCGTGCTCAAGCCCGCAGCCGAGACGCCGCTGTCGGTGTTCGCGATGGCGCAGGCCTTCGCCGACGCCGGCCTGCCCGAGGGCGTGCTGTCGATCGTGCCGGGTGGCCCCGAGACCGGCCGCGCGCTGACCGCCAACCCCGAGATCGACAAGTTCACATTCACCGGCAGCTCGGCTGTCGGCAAGGAGATCGGCAAGGTCGCCGCTGAGCGCCTCAAGCCCTGCACCCTGGAACTCGGCGGCAAGTCCGCGGCGATCATCCTCGAGGACGCCGACCTGGACTCCACCCTTCCGATGCTGCTGTTCTCGGGCCTGATGAACACCGGCCAGGCCTGCGTCGGCCAGACCCGCATCCTGGCCCCGCGGTCGCGGTACGACGAGGTCGTCGAGAAGGTGGCCGCCGGCGCGGCCGCCATGCAGGTCGGCCTCCCCGATAATCCGGCCGCCATGATCGGTCCGCTGATCAGCGAGAAGCAGCGCGAGCGCGTCGAGAGCTACATCAAGAAGGGTGTCGAAGAAGGCGCCCGCATCGCCACCGGCGGTGGCCGTCCCGACGGCCTCGATTCCGGTTGGTTCGTGCAGCCGACGGTGTTCGCCGATGTCGACAACTCGATGACCATCGCCCAGGAGGAGATCTTCGGCCCGGTGTTGGCGATCATCCCCTTCGACAGCGAAGAAGACGCCATCCGGATCGCCAACGACTCGGACTACGGCCTGGCCGGCAGCGTCTACACCACCGACATCCCGCGGGCCATGAAGATCGCCTCGCAGATTCGCACCGGCACCTACGCGGTCAACATGTACGCGTTCGACCCGGGTGCGCCGTTCGGCGGCTACAAGAACTCCGGCATCGGCCGCGAGAACGGCCCCGAGGGCATCGAGGCCTACTGCCAGGCCAAGAGCGTCCTGATGCCATTCGGCTACACCCCGGAGTAATACCACCTTCGTCCGGATGGCCACCCGCGCTTTGTCCTTCGCCCCTCGGGGGACTCGGCCGGGTGGCCATTCGGCTTTTTCAGCACCGGTTTTTTATCCCAGGCGAACCCCAGCAATCGCTGATACCGTCACGCCCGTCCGAAGGTCTGGCAAACAATCTGGGAGGAAACGTATGGCTGTCTCTGTAGATCTCGACAAGGCACTCGACAAGGCGTACGAGGGCAAGTCCCTCAAGGAAATCCTCGACGCATCGCCCGCCGCGCTGGCCGGGGTCAGCGACGCCGACGCCGAGCACCTCGCCGCGGCGTTCAACATCAAGACCGTGCGTCAGCTCGGTTCCAGCAAGTACTTCGCCGTCGCTGCCGCGCTCGTCGCGCTGGAGAACGCCGGCTAGTTTTCTCTGCGAACTGACGCAAAACTGCCCCTTTTCCTCGGAGAAGGGGCAGTTTTGCGTTCCCCCGAGCGGGAGTTCGTCAGTAATGCTGAGGGCCACGCGCCGAGTCCGGCTGAGCGCTGTGTCAGCCTCGGCTCGGTTTAGCGGATGCTAGCGGAAAGTACCTGGGTGCAATCGCGGTCGGGATCTGCCGACGGTTTCTGCATTCAGGGACGGCTCAAGCCCCTAAATGGTCCCTGGGTTCAATCACGGCGGCTAAATGCGCAGGGTGATTGACGCGACGTACTTGTCGGGAGGTTTTCGCGCCGAGCCAGCAGCAACCGGCCGGATCGCGGGAGTTGAGTGCGAACTGAGGTCGCAAAAGTACGCGTGGGCAGGTGCGTAGGTTCGCAGTCAACGCCATTTCTCAGTCGCGAGGCCGGCCTTCGAGTTGGACCGTGGCTACGCCCCCTGGAACTGAGCGGGGCGACGCTCGACGAAGGACTGCACGCCCTCGGCGGCGTCCCGGGTGGTGAACAATCGGGCGACTTCGGGTTGCAGTCGCTCGAACGCCGCGGCCTCGCCGGAACTGCGGGCCAGCTGCGCCGAGGCCAGCGTCGCGCGCACACCCAGTGGAGCAGCACGGTCGGAGAGGGCGTGCGCGATCTCGAGCGCCCGCGCGTGCGCGGCCGCAGCGTTCTCGACCACCTCCTGCACCAGGCCGATGCGGTGCGCCTCGGCCGCGTCGAACTCGTCACCCGTGAGCAGCCAACGCATGGCGTTGCCCCATCCTGCGTCGCGCGGTAACCGCACGCTGGCGCCGCCGAACGGGTAGATGCCGCGCAGCACCTCGATCTGGGCGAAGCGGGCGTCGGCGGCAGCGACCCGAATGTCTGCGGCGAGCAGCAGTTCGATGCCCAGCGTCAGGCACCGGCCCTGGACCGCCGCGACGACCGGCTTGGTCCACGGACCGTCGAGCCGCCAGGGATCGCGGCCGTCGGCGGGAAAAGGACTTTCCCCCGCAGCAATGGACGGCGCGACGTCGAGCAGGTCCAGGCCCGCGGTGAAGTGGTCGCCGTGAGCGACGAGCACGCCGGCACGAAGGCTCTCGTCGCGCTCCAACAGCCCGTATGCCCGGGAGAGGTCAGCCAGCATCGTGCGGTCGAACGCGTTGCGCTTGTCGGGCCGATCGAGTCCCATCACCAGAACACGTCCGTCCCGTTCGATGGTGACGGTCTGCAATACGGGTTCGGTCGTCATGTCAGCAGTGAACTCTCGATTCACAAATTATGCAAGAGACCATAGTTTTGATGGCATTTGGCCGCTGTAGCCACCCAATAGTGACCTGGAATACATTCTTTGGCCTCGTGCGGTCGGCGTTTTATGCTGAGTCCCATATCAAGGAGGCGCCATGTGGGTGGTCGAGGTCAACGTGAAGGGCCATCGCTTCACGCATACCGTCCTGGGTGCCAACGAGCGGCTGCGTGAAGCTGCGCGCGGCATGCAGGATCGGATGACGCGGCTGCGGAACCGGGTCACGCATTGACGTCAGCTGAGCCCGTCGCCAAGACGGTCAACAAGCGGGGCGCCACGCGGGAACGCATGGTGCGCAGCGCCGCCGCCGTGCTGCGTGAACGCGGCGCCGCAGGCGTGACCATCGACGAGGTGCTGGTCCGCAGCGGTGCCCCGCGCGGCTCGGTCTACCACCACTTTCCCGAGGGCCGCAGCCAGCTGCTGATCGAGGCGCTGCAGTTCGCCGGTGATGCGATCGCCGCACATATCGACGCGTCCGCCGCGTACGGCGGCATCGCCCTCGTGCGCGGATTCGTCACGTTCTGGGATCGCATCCTCGCCGACAGCGACTTCACCGCCGGGTGCCCGGTGGTCGCGGCAGCAGTCGGGTCGGGCGACGAAGCGCCGACCCTGACGCCCATCGCCGCCGAGATCTTCGATCGGTGGCGCACCGCGCTCGGACACGCCTTCACTGCCGAAGGCTTCAGCGACAGTGACGCGTCAGCGCTGGCGGTCACCTGCCTGGCCGCGCTCGAGGGCGCCGTGGTCCTGAGCCGCTCGTCACAGAGCGTCGAACCGCTGCACGACGTCGCCACTCAACTCGAATTCCTCATCAAGGCAAAGGCTTTCGTCAAGAACAACGGCCTGCCGACCGCCGGCAGTTAGCCTTCCGCGCGAGCCCAGCGCGCGCACACGAAGTCCCCGTTCACCGCGGACTCCAACAGCTTCCACTCCGAGCGCACCGGCAGCACGGGTGCTCCTTCGCCCAACGAGCACGGCGCGTAGGACACGATGAGTTCGTCGACCAGACCGGCCGTCACGAACTGCGCCGCGACGTCACCGCCCCCGACGATCCACACGTCACGCTCGCCCGCCGTCGCCACCAGGGTCGGAAGCAGTTGCGCCACATCACCGCTCACCGCCTGTACCGGATGGCCATCGACGACGACGTCCGACCGGGAGGTGAGCACCCACGTCGGTTGGGGATACGGCCAGGCACCCGGCTCGTGCTCGACGACCCAGCGGTACGTCGTCGACCCCATGACCAGGGCACCCACCGACTTCTCGAAGGCCTTGTAGCCGAACGGGCCGTCGACGTCGATGTCACGCGAGAGCAGCCAGTCGAGACTGCCGGCGGAATCGACGATGAAGCCGTCCAAGCTCGACGCGGTGTAGTAAATGGTCGCCATCGCACCGAGTATGCCGTGACCCACCGACATTCCGGCGCGCCGCGATTACTGTTGCCCGATGGACGATTTCGACGCTCTCCGCGCCGACGACGGTGACCTGGCCAAACTACGCGACGACCTGCGCCGCTTCCTGGCGGCGGACGCGGCGCAGTTCGGCTGGCAACCCGGCGTCGACTGCTGGCTGTCGAAGTGGGACGCCGACTTCAGCGTGCGGCTGGCTGCGGCCGGCTTCGTCGGGCTGACCATCCCCGTCGAGTACGGCGGCCGCGGGCGCAGCCACATGCACCGGTACGTCGTCACCGAGGAACTCCTGGCCCACGGCGCCCCGGTCGCCGCACACTGGATCGCCGACCGACAGGTGGCGCCCGCCCTCCTCACCTACGGCAGCGAGGACCAGCGCCGCCGCCTCCTGCCCCGAATCGCCTCCGGCACTCTGCATTCCGCCATCGGCATGAGTGAGCACGAGGCGGGTTCCGATCTCGCCGCCGTCACGACCAAGGCCACGCACACCGACAGCGGCTGGCTGCTCAGCGGCAGCAAGGTGTGGACCAGCGGCGCGCACCTGGCACACCAGATCGTGGTGCTCGCCCGTACCAGCCCGCTGGACCCGAAACATCGGCACGCAGGATTCAGCCAGTTCATCGTGCCGACCGATGCCCCGGGCGTCACCATCGAGCCGATCGTCCAGATGAACGGCGAGCACCACTTCAACGAGGTGCTGTTCGACGACGTCGTGCTGACGGATGCCGATCTACTCGGCACCGTCGGCGCCGGCTGGCATCAGGTGACGTCCGAGCTGGGTTTCGAGCGCAGCGGCCCTGAGCGCTTCCTGTCCACGGCCACACTGCTTTTCGCGCTCATCGCGGCCCTTGACCCGCGCACCGATGTGGGTGACCTGATGGCGCGGATGATCTCGCTGCGTCAGCTGTCCATCTCGGTCGCCCGGGCACTGACCGCCGGCCGGGACGCCGCGGTGTCCGCCGCGCTGGTGACAGACCTCGGCACGCGGTTCGAACAGGATTCCGTCGAGATCGCCGCGGAGTTGCTGGATCGGTACGACGGCCCCGACCGGCCGCGGCTACAGGCGATGCTGGACACCGCCCGCGTGCACGCACCGCTGTTCACACTGCGCGGCGGCACCAACGAGGTGCTGCGCGGCATCGTCGCCAAGAACTGGACCAAACAGTCTGCGGCCGAGCAGCATTCGGATGAGTACGCCGAATTGCGGGAACTGGCCGAGCAGATCGGCCGGACGGCCGCGCCCGCCCGGACACTGCCGCTGACGTTCGACGACGCCCTGTGGCGCACCGCCGAGGGTTCGGGACTGACCCGGCTCAGCAGTGACGCCGACGCCGGACCCGCCGCCGCGGCCGTCGTGCTGGGCACCCTGGCCCGCCATGCCGCCGCGGTGCCGATCGCCGAAACCGATGTGCTGGCAACATGGTTGGCCGCCGAAGCCGGCTTGAGCGTGCCGCAATCGGGACCGCTCGCACTGGCGCCGGACGGCGTCGCCACCTGGCCGCACTGCGGACCCGTGGTGGTGGCGGCGCGCAAGCCGGACGCCCTCTACGTCGCGCTGCGCGACACACCGGCACTCATCGACGGCGGACACAACTTCGCCGGCGAGCCCCGGGCCGCCATCGAATTCGACACCGCAGCAGCCGATGTCGTCCGGCTTCCGCTCGCGATCGCCGACGAGCTGACCATCCGCGGCGCGTGGTGTCGCTGCGTGCAGATCGTCGGCGCGTTCGACGCCGCCGCACAACTGACCGTCGCGCACACCGAGACACGCGTGCAGTTCGGCCGCCCGCTCGCGGCATTCCAGGCCGTGCAGCACTCGCTGGCCACGATGCTCGGCGAGATCGAGCGAGCCCGGGCCGCAACCACTCTGGCGGTCACGGCCGCTGCGCAATACGGTTTCGGCGACGACCGCACCGTCTACGCCACGACGGTGGCGAAGGTCGCCGTCGGCCGGGCCGTCGGCCCGGTGACGACCATCGCCCACCAGCTGCACGGTGCCATCGGCACCACGGCGGAACATCCGCTGTGGCGCGCGACGATGCGGGCCCGCAGTTGGGCCGACGAGTTCGGCAGCGCCAGCTGGCACGCCCGGCGACTGGCCGGCCGCACAGCGACAACCGGCCCATGGGATGTGACCGTAGGGCGCAGCCGAATCCTGTTGTGACCTAAGTCATTATCACGCCGAAAGTGGGTTCGATCCGCTTGTGACGGCGGCCATAGCGCTACCGGCGGTCCCGGTAAAAACTCGACACATGTCCAAGAAGAGTGGCGCTTTCGCCGCGTTGGCCGTCTGTGCCGCCCTGCCCGCCGCGGCCGTCGTCGCCGCGCCCGCCCAGGCCGCCGGCACGCATCGTCAGACCCTGATGTCGCGGGCCTACACCTGCGACCGGCAGCCGATCAACTACATGAAGTTCCGCTTCCCGGCCGTCCCGACGGCGGAGATCACCTCCGACGGGCGCACCGCCACCGCCCACATCGAGATGCTCGACGGTGCGCGCAACGCGCAGTACACGGTCCGCGTGATCCCGGCACCGCATGCCACCCTCGGCTGCCTGCCGGGCGACCCGAGCATCGGCACCGCCCCGCTGAGCACCGACGGCTGGGGCAACGGCAGCGCCACCGTCCAGCTGCCCGTCGCCCGTGGCACCACCGGCGTCTGGGTCGCGGTCGATCTGCCCCAGCCGCACTCGCAGAGCCCGGCCGAGTTCTACAGCAGCGACTTCGTCGCCTCGGTCTGACATTTGTTCGACCCCAGCGGCCGACGCGAACGATCTTCCCGGTAGAACAAACACATGCGCTACCGGGAGAACATGACGTCGCGGCGATTCGGTGGCCGTCAGGCCGCGGTGCTGGCAGCCGCGCTGCTGCTGGCCGGATGTTCGGCTGACAAGCAGCCGGCGCCGCCGACCACCTCGACGTCCAGCGCTCCGGCGCCGAGTTCGTCGGCAGCGGCCCCCAGCACACCCGAAGCCGGTGCGCCGCCGTCCCCCACCAGCCGTCAGCTCGACGGCGGCACCTGCCTACAGCTCACCGGCGCCGTGGTGAACCTGATGTCCGGGGCGTCCCCCGACGATGCGAAGGCCGCCGGCGACACCATCAACGGCTTCCACCCGCCGGCCGATGTGCAGGCCGCCGTGACGCACTTCGTCAAGACCAACGGCCTGCACAGCAGCGATCCCGACCGCAGCCAGTTCAGCCGCACGCTCAACAACTGGGTTGAGCAGCAGTGCCCGGTGCAGCAGCCGGAGAAGAAACCCAAGTAGCGAGGGTCAGCTACCGGTCCACTGCGGCGCGCGCTTCTCGGCGAAGGCCACCGCGCCCTCACGCGCGTCCTTCGACATGAAGATCGGGCCCAGGATGGCGCCCTGCTTCTCCCACTTCTCCGCGTCGGACCAGTCCGGCGACTCGACGATGATGCGCTTGGTCGCGGCGACGGCCAGCGGGCCGTTGGCGGTGATGCGCTCGGCCAGCGCCAGCGCGGCCTCCAGTGCGCCACCCGGCTCGGTCAGCTCGTTGACCAGGCCCAATTCGTGCGCGCGCGTCGCGGTGAGGTTGTCACCCGTGAGCGCGAGCTCCATGGCGATGGCGTAGGGGATGCGCTGCGGCAGCCGCAGCAGCCCGCCACCACCGGCGACCAGACCGCGCTTCACCTCGGGGATACCGAACGCCGACGCGTTGGAGGCGACGATCAGGTCGGCCGACAGCGCCAGCTCGGTGCCGCCCGCCAGGGCGTAACCCTCGACCGCCGCGATCAGCGGCTTGGCCGGCGGGCGCTGGGTCAGGCCGAAGCCGCGGCTCGAGATGATGTTCTCGCCTTTGGCGAAGGCCTTGAGATCCATGCCGGCACAGAACGAGCCGCCCGCACCGGTCAGCACGCCGACCGACAGTCCGGGGTCCTCGTCGAGGCGGTCCGCGGCAGCTGCCAAGCCATTGCTGACCGCTGAGTTGACAGCGTTCTTGGCTTGGGGCCGATTGATGGTGATGATCAGTATGCGGTCGCGCTGTTCGAGCAGGACGGCATCTTCGCTGGTGGCTTCTTCGGTCACGACGGTGATGCTAGCCACAGGGGATTGGCGTCCGGCGGTCAACCAGTGAATAATCGAAAATTAGAACGCGTTCTAGTTTTTGCCGCAGTCAGAGGAGAAACCGTGGCCAAGCTGCCCGAAATCACCAAATTCGACCCGGAGCTGACCGAGAAGGTCATGGGGATTCTCCGCCCGCTGCTGAAGGTGTATCACCGATCCGAGGTCCGCGGATTGGAGAACATTCCCCTCGGCGGCGCGCTCGTCGTGAGCAACCACTCGGGCGGCATGCTGCCCATGGACGTGCCAATCTTCTCGTCGCACTTCTACGACAAGTACGGCTACGACCGTCCCGTCTACACCCTCAGCCACGCCATGCTCATGGTCGGCCCGACCGCGGACTTCTTCAAGAAGACCGGCTACATCCTGGCCAGCCACGAGAACGCCGACGAGGCACTGCGCTCAGGCGGCCTCGTCGTCGTCTTCCCCGGCGGTGACTACGACGTCTACCGGCCGTCGACCGACGCCAACAAGATCGACTTCGACGGCCGTAAGGGGTACGTCAAGGCGGCGATCAACGCGGGCGTGCCGATCGTGCCGATGGTCGGCATCGGCGGCCAGGAGACGCAGATCTTCCTCACCCGCGGCGAGAAGATCGCCAAGGCACTCGGCCCCATCGCGCGTGCCGCCCGCGCCAAGGTGGTGCCGCTGTCCGTCGGCCTGCCGTTCGGCCTGTCCGCCGTGCTGCCCTTCAACGTGCCACTGCCGTCGAAGATCGTCATGCAGGTGCTGCCGCCCATCAACATCGAGGCCGAGTTCGGTGAAGAGCCCGACATCGACGCGGTCGACGCTCGCGTCCGCAAGGTCATGCAGGACGCTCTCGACGAACTCGCCGAAGAGCGGCGCTTCCCGGTACTAGGCTGACCGGCCGTGGGTATCACCGACAAGCTGGCCGCGACAGCCGGCCTGGTCAACACCATGGTCCGGGCCGGTGTCATCGCCCCGCTCCGTCCCGACAAGTACGTCCGGATCGCCGGCGCCATGGCGCGCGAAAACATGAGCGTCACTTCGGGTTTCGCGAGCTCCGCGCAGCGCTGCGGGAACCGTCCCGGCCTCATCGACGAACTTGGCACGCTGACCTTCAGTGAGCTCGACAAGCGCGGTGACGCGTTCGCCGCCGCCCTGCAGATGCTGTCGTCGGCCAAGGTCGTGGGCATCATGGCGCGAAACCACCGCGGCTTCGTCGACGCCTTGATCGGCGCGAACCGCATCGGCGCAGATGTGTTGCTGCTCAACACTTCTTTTGCCGGTCCGGCGATGGCCGAGGTCGTGGCCCGCGAGAACGTCGACGTCATCATCTACGACGAAGAGTTCACTGCGACGGTCGATCGCGCGCTCGAGGGCCGGACCGGCACCACGCGGATCGTGGCGTGGACCGACACCGACGACCACCCGCTGACCGTCGAGTCGCTCATCATCGACCATCTGGGGTTGCAGCCGCGGCGCACCGGCGAGAAGAGCCGGGTGATCCTGCTGACCTCGGGAACCACCGGAACTCCCAAGGGCGCCAAGCATTCCGGCGGCGGCGTGGACGCGCTGAAGGCGATCCTGGACCGCACGCCCTGGCGCACCGAGGAGACGACCGTCGTCGTCGCGCCGATGTTCCACGCCTGGGGCTTCTCACAATTGGTGTTCGCGGCGTCGATGGCCTGCACCGTCGTCACCCGCCGCAAGTTCGACCCGCAGGCCACCCTGGCCCTGGTCGACAAGTACCAGGCGACCGGATTGTGTGTTGTCCCAGTGATGTTCGACCGCATCATGGAACTGCCTGATCACATCCGCAACCGCTACAGCGGCCGCTCGCTGCGGTTCGCCGCGGCCTCCGGCTCGCGCATGCGCCCCGACGTCGTCACGTCGTTCATGGACCAGTTCGGTGACGTCATCTACAACAACTACAACGCCACCGAGGCGGGCATGATCGCCACCGCGACGCCGGCCGACCTGCGCGCCGCCCCCGACACCGCCGGCCGCCCGGCCGAGGGCACCGAGATCAAGATCCTGGACGCCGACTTCAAGGAGTTGCCGACGGGCGAGGTGGGCACCATCTACGTCCGTAACTCCACCCAGTTCGACGGCTACACCTCCGGTGCCACAAAGGATTTCCATCAGGACTACATGTCTTCGGGCGATGTCGGCTATCTCGATGCCGCGGGCCGCCTGTTCGTGGTGGGCCGCGACGACGAAATGATCGTGTCGGGCGGCGAGAACGTCTACCCGATCGAGGTGGAGAAGACGCTGTCCACCCATCCCGAGGTGGCTGAGGCCACCGTGCTGGGTGTCGACGACGAGCAGTACGGCCAGCGCCTGGTGGCGTTCGTCGTGCTGACCGACGGTTCAGCCGTCACCGAGGATGCGCTCAAGCAGCATGTGCGCGACAACCTGGCCAATTACAAAGTGCCACGGTCGATTACGGTCCTGGGCGAACTGCCCCGCAACAGCACCGGCAAGATCGACCGCCGCGAACTGAAGGCACTGGTCGATGGCGCGTAAACCGGTGACCCTGCTGCGGGCCGTCCTCGGACTCGTCAACGCCACCAACGCCGCCCGCCCGCTCGCCCGGTCCGGGAACCCCGGCATCGTCGCGTTCGCCTACAGCTGGCCCTCGAGCGAAGCGGCCGGCTTCGTGCTCAGTTCCTCGGTACTGCCCGCGATCCGCCGTGGCCGACGCGGCGATTTCTCGGGCACGAGCGGCCGAATCGCGTTGGGCATCAACGCGATCACGTGGGCCATCCTGGGCTACATTTTCGCCCGCAGCCGGAGCTCGCAGCCGGCGTTCGAGGAGCCGCTGACCGACGTGATCGGTCCGCGCAACCCGGCCGATCCGGGCGTCCCGCGCCTGCCCGGCATCGGGCGCACCATGTTGTCGCGCCGCAAATACAACAAGGACACCGTCAAGTACGGCCCGCACCGCGCCAACCTGGCCGACATCTGGCGCCGCCCCGACCTGCCGAGCAACGGCAAAGCCCCTGTGCTGCTCCAGGTTCCGGGTGGTGGATGGATGCTCGGCGATCGCCGGCCGCAGGCGTACCCGCTGATGGGCGCGCTGGCCGACCGCGGCTGGATCTGCGTGTCGATCGGCTACCGTGTCAGCCCGAAGCATCAGTGGCCGGCGCACATCATCGACGTGAAGCAGGCCCTGGCCTGGGTCAAGGAACACATCGCCGAGTACGGCGGCGACCCCGACTTCGTCGCCATCAGCGGCGGCTCGGCGGGCGGTCACCTGTCCTCACTCGCGGCTCTTACTCCCGGAGATCCCCAGTGGCAGCCGGGTTTCGAGGACGCCGACACCTCGGTGGTGGCCGCAGTCCCGGTGTACGGCCGGTACGACTGGTTCGGCTTCGAGGGCCCCGGGCGCGCCGAAATGATGCGGGCCCTGGAGCAGCTGATCATCAAGAAGCGGTACGCCAACGATTCGCAGGTGTTCCTCGATGCCTCGCCCATCAAGCGGATCGGCCCCGACGCCCCACCGTTCTTCGTGCTGCACGGCACCAACGACACGTTGATCGATGTCCAGGAGGGACGGGATTTCGTCGCCGCGCTCCGGGAGCAGTCGCCGGCGCCGGTGGCGTACGCCGAAATCCCCAACGCGCAGCACGCATTCGACATCTTCGGATCCGCACACGGTCACTACACCGCCGAGGCGATCACGCGGTTCCTGGAGTGGGTGCGGGCCGAGAAGGGGCATGCCACGGTCCCCGCGGACGGCGTGGGTTAGCCGACGGTCCTGCCGGTCGGCGCGGCGGGCAACGGTGCGCATAGTTGGCCGTGCACCCCAGCAGATCGCCACTCGACCTTTGTCTGCGCCCACGCACACTCAAACAAGGCCGGGTTTGACCGTGCACCCCAGCAGATCGCCACTCGACCTTTGTCTGCGCCCACGCACACTCAACGCCGGCCCACATTGACTGGGCGCCCTCACAGACCAGAAGCCTACTGCGCCATGGCGGTCTCGACGACCGTCAGCTCCTCGGAAAGCCCTGCGGCCCTGCGGATCTGCTTGAAGTCGTCGACCATGCCCGCGGTCACCTCGTGCGGATCGTCGGTGGTCGAGCCGTCGGCGAGCACCGAGATGTTGAGCTGGTCGACGTAGCTCCACACCGTGATGTTCAGGCCGCTGCCCGCGGTGAGCGGTCCGACCGAATAGATCTCGGTGACGGTCGCGCCGCCCACCTTGCCGACTTCCCGGGGTCCGGGGACGTTCGAGATGTTGAGGTTCAGCACCTTGTTCTGCCCGTCCTTGTTGGACAGCCGGCGGAACATGGACTCCATCGGCGCCGGCGGCATGTAGGCCGCCCACCGGGCGACGAGCTCCGGGCCGACCAGCTGGTGACTCTCCTTGGCCAGCAGGGCGGCCTCACGGGCCTGCTGGACGCGCTGCGCAGCGTCGTCGACATCGACCGGCAGTGCGATCAGCACGCCACTGAATCGGTTGCCCGAGATGCGATCCGGCGAGAAGTCGTAGCTCATCGGCACCGACGCCAGGAGCGGGTGATCGGCCTTGCCGTCGTACTTCAGCAGCAGCTCACGCAACGCACCCGACGACATGGCCAGCACCAGGTCGTTGATGGTGACGCCGAGCTTCTTGCTGGTCTCCTTGACGTCCGCGAGCGCCAAAGTGGCTGTGGCGAAACGCCGCTGGGGCGTGATCACGTGGTTCATGAAGCTCGGGGGTGGCGTGAACGGCCGGGTCAGTTCGGGCGACAGCTTGCGGCTGCTCTTGCGTACCCGCGCCATGCCGTCGGCGGTGTACTTCACGACGCCGGGAAAGCGCGCGATCTGCCGAAGGTGATCCGCGAACGCCGACCGGACGAGCTGACCGCGCGACGGCGCCGGATCGGTCACATACAGATCGTTGTCGCGTTGCGGACCCTCGGTGATGTCCATACCGAGGGCCAGCAGGTTGGCCGAGGCCACCCCGTCGGCCAACGCGTGATGGATCTTGCCGACCACGGCAACCCGCCCCTTTGCCAGGCCTTCGACGAGGTACATCTCCCACAGCGGCCGGCTGCGATCCAGTGGGGTACTGGCGATTTCGCCGATGGCCTCGTCCAGTTCGCGGCGACCACCCGGAGCGGCAACCCGCCACGGCCGCACGTGGTACTCGAGGTCGACCTCGGCGTGCTCGCGCCACATGGGGTGGTGGAACTTGAAGGGGATGTCGACGAGTTGGTAGCCGAAAGGCTCCAGCTTGTACAGCCGTTCGCGGAGCACGCGCCGGAATTCGTCGATCCCGAAGGTGCGGTCACCGAGGCCGGCCAGGTCGATGACGGCGATCTTGAGGGTGTGCATGTGCACGTTGGGCGTTTCCGAATACAGCAGGAACGCGTCCCACCCACTCAGTCGTTTCACTCGACCTCTCCTGCGCTTCGGGTCGGAACCTCGGCCGGTCGATCGGTCTAGACGACCTCTTCGACGCGATGCTGGTTCTGGTTCCGGCGAACCTCGTCGAGGAACAACCCTATGGCAGTGGCCATCGACCCCGTGCGGGCACCGTCCGTCATGTCGAAACCGTGTCCGGCACCGGGCAATTCGATGTAACTGACCATCGACGCGGACACCGCGCGCAGCTCGTGCACGAAGTCCCGCGCCTGCGCCACCGGGATGACGCTGTCGCCGCTGCCGTGAATGACCAGGAACGGCGGTGCGTCGCGGTGCACGCGCGCGATCGGCGAGGCCTGCCGGTAGATCTCCGGGTGCTTGTCGATGCGGCGCCGGACCACTACGCGCTCCAGGAAGTCGACGAACTCCTCGCGTTCCTTGGTGGACCGGTCCTCCCAGTCGTACCGGCCGTAGATGCCGACGACGGCGTCGACCGAAGTGTCGGCGCCCTCGGGCAGCTCGGCCTGCAGTTCGGGATCGCCCGCCGTCAGACCCGCCAGCGCGGCGAGGTGCCCACCGGCCGAGCCACCGGAGATCGCGATGAATTCGCGGTCGCCGCCGAATTTGTCGACGTTGGCCCGGGCCCACGCGATCGCGGTCTTGACGTCGGTGATGTGTTGCGGCCAACGGTGATTCGGGGCCACGCGGTAGTCGATGGACAGACAGACCCAGCCCTGCTGGGCCAGGTGGCTCATCAGGGCGTAGCCCTGCAACAGCCGGCTGCCGTGCACCCACGCCCCGCCGGGCAGGTAGATCAGGACCGGGGCCGGCTCGCTGGGCAGGTCGTCGGCGCGCCAGACGTCCAGCAGCTGTGACGGGCTGTCGCCATAGCGCACCGACGTGCGGTGCACCTGGCGCCGGTGTTCGCGCGCCCGCCAGAACGGCGGCGTGCGCTCGGGCGCCGGCCATTCGATGTCGAGTTCCTTGGGCGGCACGACGCCCGTCAGCGCGGCCCGGACGACCTCATTGGTGCAGTCGCGCTCGGCCTTGCGGATCTCGGCGACGCTGGGAGTGAACAGCGCCTTCGACGTCGGCGCCCAGAAGCTCGGCACGTGCCGCATGCCCCAGAGGGTCATCGCGGTGGCGCCGCCGAGCGGCTCGAGACTCTTGCCGATCACCGGCAGCGACGCGGCAGCCGTGGCCATCGCCAACAGATGATCGGAGGGCTTGGCAGCCATAAACCAGCGGAGCCGGGTCGCCAAGGACGGACTGTGGTCGACGTTGACCTGTTGAGCAGTCATTTCGCGAGCGTACACCGGCCTGACCACGCGGTTTCGGGGGCAAGGCAAGTTAGTGGTCACATTTCGGCGACTGTTCATTTGTGAAGTGCATCACAGCTGATCAGGGCCTATTCGAAGTCGTACCGTCGTGCTTACAGTCGAGCGATGGGTACCTCAGCGCTGGCGATCACCGACGACCACAACGACCTCGCGGACTCAGCGGCGGGACTGCTGCACCGGCTCGGCAGCAGGGCCGCCGCCCGCGCCACGCTCGAGGGTGGGCCGTCGCATCCGGCCGGTTTCTGGACGGCCGCGGCCGATCTGGGGTGGCAGGGCCTGGCGATCCCCGAAGCGTACGGCGGCTCCGGTTTCGGGCTGCCCGAGCTGGCCGTGGTGCTCGAGGCGCAGGGCCGCGAACTGTGCCCCGGGCCGTTCCTGCCGACCGTCGCCGCCGGCGTCGTCATCGACCGGTGCGGAACCGAAGAGCTGCGTGCCGCGCTGCTGCCCGGGCTGGCCGACGGCAGCACCGTCGCCGCCCTGGGATTGTCGGGCCACGTTCACATCACCGGCCACACCGTGTTCGGCGAGAGCCCGACGGTGCTGGGCGCCCCCGACGCCGCGCTTCTGGTCCTCGTCGCCGGTGACGACGTGGTGGTCGTCGACGCCCGGGCCACCGGCGTCACCGTCACGCCATTGGACGGCGCGGACACCACCCGCAGCATCGGCTCGGTGACGCTGGACCAGGCCGCGGCCATCGCCGTCATCCGCGATGCAGCTACCAAGGCGCACACCGCATTTCGCATTCTGGCCGCCGCCGAAGCCGTCGGGATCAGCTGGGCGGCGCTGGAGATGGCCGTCGAGTACGCCAAGGTGCGCGAGCAGTTCGGCCGCACCATCGGCACGTTCCAGGCCGTCAAACACCATGCCGCCAACATGCTGGTGGCGGCCGAACTCACCACCGCCGCAGCGTGGGACGCGGCCCGCGCCGACAATCTGGACGACGCCTGGTTCGGCGCGGCCGTGGCCGCCACCCAGGCGATGCACAGCCAGGTCTTCAACGCGGAGAACAACATTCAGCTGCACGGCGGCATCGGCTTCACCTGGGAACACGACGCGCATCTGTATCTGCGCCGCGCCCTCACACTGTCCGCGGTGACGGGCGACGGCGCCGACTCGCTGGCCGATGTGGTGGACGGGCAGCGCACCGGCCGGGCCCACGGCGCGTCGTTCGCGCTGCCCGAGGAAGCGGCCGAATATCGCACCGCCGCCCGCGACGCCGTCGCCACCCTGCGGTCGCTGGCGGAAGACAAGAAGCGCGACTTTCTCGTCGATTCCGGCTATCTGGTGCCGCACTGGCCCAAGCCGTGGGGCCGCGACGCGGGCGTGCTGGAGCAGTTGGCGATCGAGGAGGAGTTCCGCGATGTGGAACGGCCCGACCTCGGCATCACGGGCTGGGTGACGTTGACCATCGCCCAGGCCGGCACCGACGACCAGCGTGAGCGCTGGGTATACCCGGTACTGCGCGGCGAGATCATGTGGTGCCAGCTGTTCTCCGAACCCGAGGCCGGCTCGGACGCGGCGGCGGTGCGCACCAGCGCCAAGAAGGTCGACGGCGGCTGGCTGGTGACCGGGCAGAAGGTGTGGACCAGCCTGGCCCAGTACTGCCAGTGGGGCCTGGCCACCGTGCGCACCGATCCGGACGCTCCCAAACACGCCGGCGTCACGATGATGGCGATCGACATGAAGGCGCCCGGCGTGACCGTCAACCCCCTCAAGGGGCTGACCGGCAACGCACACTTCAACGAGGTGTTCTTCGACGAGGTGTTCGTCCCGGACGCCGACGTCATCGGTGACGTCAACAAGGGCTGGCTGGTGGCGCGCGCGACGCTGGGGAACGAGCGCCTGTCGATCGGCGGTGGCTCCGGCGCACAATCCGGATTCAGCGCCGACGACCTGATCGCCCTGCTGGACGCAGCCCCGCCGGACCTGGCGGCCGCGCAGCGCGACCGGGCCGGCGCTGTGATCGCCGAAGGACACACCCTGCGGCTGCTGAATCTGCGCCGGATCAGCCGGGCCATCGCCGGCACCGGCCCGGGGCCAGAGGGCAACGTCACCAAACTGGTGGTCGCCGAACAGGGGCAGCGGCAGACCGAGCTGGGCATGAAGCTCGCCGGCGTCGCGGCCGTGACCGGGCAAACTCCCGCGCTCACCCAGGCCTACCTGGGCTACCGCGCCATGACCATCGCCGGCGGCACCTCGGAGATCACCCGCAACACCATCGCCGAACGCATTCTCGGGCTGCCCCGCGACCCTTTGCTCAAGTAGCCCGTCGCCTGTCACGAGTCGGCCCCGACTCGGTCGCAATCGATCCGCCAAGCTGCGCCGATCGGCCAGATATGTCACGCTAGGCACCGATGAGTGTGCTATCGGTCAAGTCATGGGTGCAGCGCCGCGCTTTGCTAGCGGCTTTGCTGTGCGCCCAGCTGATCGCCGGTGTGGTCACCGTGGCCGCTGTCGGCCCGTCCGCGGGCGGCGCGACCGACGACGACCACACCGACGCCGTCTTCCGCAGCGCGCACGCCGGCAGCTGCCTGACCTGGCAACCTGAGCCGCCACAGCGCCCCGCCTTCGTCCAGTGCAGCAGCCCGCACCTGTTCGAGGTCGTCAACTCGGTCCAGGGCGACGGTGACCAGGAATCCTGCGCGGTGTCGGGACGCCGGTACCTCGGATCGCACTACGACCCGAACGGCCGGTTCGCGTACGGCCTGCTGCGCTCGGTGGGCGAGGGTGCCGGGTCGCGCATCTCGCTGTGCGGATTGCAACTGCCCGGCCCGAACGGCGCGCAGCTGCCGTTCCGCGGGCTCGTCGCCGAACAGGACCAGTCACGGGTGTGGCCGCCCGGCACCTGCCTGGGCGCCGACATGAAGGGCGGGCAGACGGGTCTGGTGCCCGTGGACTGCGCCGAGCCGCACTCGGTCGAGGCCGTCGGCCCCATCGACCTCGGCGCGCACTTCCACGACGGTCCGCCACCCTCGGATACCGAGCAGGAGGAGGTGCTGCGGCCCGCCTGCGTCACGATGGCCACCGCGTATCTGGCGCCGAAGACCTTGTCCGGCAGCGCATTGACCCTGAGCCACCGACCGATCGGGGCGGCCAGCTGGTCCGCCGGCAGCCACCAGGTGCTCTGCGCCCTGGCGCCGCGCACACCCGGCCCGATGACCGGAAGCGTCAAGGCCCCCGGCGGCGCCACCGCAGTACCCGCTCCCGTGGCCGCGCATCCGGTCGCACCGCCCCCGCCGGCTACGACGACGACCGTCGCGCCGACGAGCAGCGCGCCGACCACCGCCGCGGCCCCGAGTACGGCAGCGGCACCGTCTTCATCGTCTCCGACGTCGACGTCGGCGGCGTCGTCAGCGGCGTCGGTGGCCCAAACCGCCGAGGCGCCAAGCGCTTCCGTCACCGATACCACCGCACCGCCGGCGGCCCCGGCGTCGCCGGTCGACAACCCGGCCGTACCGCAGGCGCCCCCGGCCGAACCGGCACCACCCGCCGAGCCGGCCCCGCCGTCGCACGTGCTCGAGATCCCGGGCATGGCCCCGATCACCCTGCCCTGGGCCCCGCCCCCGCTGTAAGGCCCGCGCCGAGACTGACCACAGGGCGATTTTCGGGCAGGTTTTCCGCCACCCGGTCAGTTTCGCGAAGGTTATCCACAGGGTGCGTCGACTGACGGTGGCGTCGCCGCAGAATCACCGGGCACACTGCCGACGTGGGGGAGCCATTCATCGGCAGTGAAGCAGTGGCGGCGGGTCGCCTGACCCGTCATCAACTGCGGATGAATTTCGTTGCAGTCCACAAGGATGTTTACGTCCCGAGGGGAACACGACCAACCGCGATCATCCGAGCGAAGGCCGCATGGCTGCGCTCCCACCGCACGGGCGTTCTCGCGGGATTCTCAGCGGCGGCAATGCACGGAGCCAGGTATATCGATCCGTCCCTGCCCGCCAACATCATTGGCAGTCCCTGTCGACCGACGCGCGGCATCGTGGTGTGGGCCGACAGCACCGAGGCCGATGAGGTGTGCCATATCGGCGAACTGCGACTGACCACTGCCGCCCGCACCGCGGTCGACCTGGCACGCAAGTTCCCTGAAGACGTCGCGGTCACCGCCATCGATGCACTGGCGCGTGCGACGAAACTGACGGTCGCTGATATCGAACTGGCCGCGCAGCGTCGAGCCGGTCAGCGCGGGATCCGGCAGGCGCGGAAGGCCATCGCACTGGTTGACCCGAAAGCAGAGTCGCCCCGGGAAACCGCCTTGCGACTGCTGATTGTTCGCGCTGGATTCCCACCGCCCGAAAGTCAGCATCCGGTCTGCAACGAATTCTCCGTGCTGATCGGAGTTGTCGATTTCGCCTGGCCGGAGTTGAAGGTCGCGGTCGAATACGAGGGCCGGCACCACATGGACCCAGATCAGGTCCGCAAAGACATCACCCGGATCGAGGAGATGATCGAGATGGACTGGCTCGTCATCCGCGTCACTTCGCGTGATTCCGCCGGTGTGGTGCTCCGCAGAATTGCCCATGCCCGCAAGTCACGAGGAGCGGTGGACCACGTAGAACTCAGGACGGGCGGGGCGGAGCCTTCGTGGCGGTCCGCCTCGTGAGCCGATCCGCGCCGAGACTGACCACAGGGCGATTTCCGGGCAGGTTTTCCGCCACCCAGTCAGTTTCGCGGCCGTTGATGGCCAGGGCAGCTAGCGCACCGCGGCCTCCAGGTCCGTCAGCGAGTCTTCGAGGTGGCCCAGCAGGCGCTGCAGGTGCGGCACGCTGTGCCGGCAGCCGACGAGTCCGAAGTCGAGGTTGTCGCCGTTGTTGACCAGCGTGATGTTGAGCGCCTGGCCGTCCAGGGCGATCGACAGTGGGTAATTCCCGTCGAGCCGGGCGCCCTTCCAGTACATCGGCACGCGTGGTCCCGGCACGTTCGAGATGACGATGTTGAACGGCGGCGGGGTGGCATCGACGAAACCCGGTACCGCGGACAGCGCGATCGGGGACAGCAACAGCGCCGACAGGGCCATCGACTCCGTCTTCGACAGCCCGGAGAACACCTGCTTGTTGCCGCGCATCGAGTCGGCGATGGTCTGCAGCCGCGTCGCCGGATCCTTGACGTCGGTGGCCAGGTTGCACAGGATCGCGCCGACCTGGTTGCCGCCGGCGTCGGCGTCGGCCTCGGACCGCAGGCTCACCGGGACCATCGCGATCAGCGGCGCGTCGGGCAGGGCACCCTGCTCGAGCAGATAGGCGCGCAGCGCGCCGGAGCACATGGCCAGCACGACGTCGTTGACAGTGACACCGCCGGCAGCCTGCTTGACGGCCTTGATGCGGGCGATCGGCCAGGATTGAGCCGCCACCCGTCGGGCGCCGCCGATCTTGACGTTGAACATCGTCTTCGGCGCACTGAAAGTCCGGGTCAGGTTCTGCTCGAGCAGCACGGCGCGGGCCACCCGGAAGGTCGACGGCGCGAGACCCGCCGCCGCACCGACGGCGCCCACCGCCGAACCGATCAGGGATGAGCCCTGTTTCGGCGTGCGCTTGCGGGACGGCAGGTCCCACGGCACCCGCACCTCCTGCTCGGCCGGGTCGTCGGACAGTGTGCGCATCGCCATCCGCAGCGCGGAGACGCCGTCGAGCAGCGCGTGGTGGGCCTTCGAGTAGATGGCGAACCGGCCGTCCTCGAGACCCTCGACCAGGTACGTCTCCCACAGCGGGCGGTGCCGGTCCAACAGGCTGGTGTGCAGCCGCCCGCACAGGTCGAGCAGCTCGCGAACCCGGCCCGGTGACGGCAGCGCCGAGCGGCGCAGGTGGTAGTCGACATCGACGTCGTCGTCATACGCCCAGCCGAAGCTGGCGATGCCGCCCAGGATCCGCGCCGGGCGTTTGCGATAGGTGGGGTTGAAGTTGGTGTGCGCCAACATGTCCCGGTACAGGTCATGGATGAACTCGGGGCCGGATCCCTCGGGCGGGGTGAACAGCTGCAGGCCGCCGACGTGCATCGGATGCTCCCGCGATTCACCGAGCAGGAACATGGCATCGGTTGGCGACATGATCTCCACCCGCCAAGTAAACCCCGAATCGGCGGGCGGTAAACGTCAACGCGTCAAGGTTGGCGTTCGCCCGGTGGCGGCGGGTTGGCGACCACCGGGAACTGGCCGGTGAAACCCTGGCGCTGCTTGGCGATCTCGAGCACCCGGCCCCGCGCCGCGTACCAGCCGAGGATCAGCGCGGGAATGATGAGCACCAGCGTCGCCACCGTCCAGGTGCCCACCGGCTTGTCGAACGCCATCAGCACCAGCACGGCGGCCAGGAAGGCCAGCGTCGCGTATCCGGTGTACGGCGCGCCCCACATCCGGAACGCCGGCCGGACCATCTCGCCGCGCTGAGACCAGCGGAACAGCTGCAGCTGACAGATCACGATGGTGGCCCACGACGCGATGATGCCCAGTGCCGCCATGTTCAGCACGATCTCGAATGCCTGCGCCGGCACGACGCCGTTGAGCACGACACCCAGCAGGCCGATGCTGGCGGTGAGACAGATACCGCCATAGGGCACACCGCGTTTGGACATGACGCCCGTGAACTTCGGGGCGCTGCCGTTCATCGCCATCGAGCGCAGGATGCGGCCCGTCGAGTACAGCCCGGCGTTCAGGCTCGAGAACGCCGCGGTGAGCACGACGACGTTCATCAGGGTGCCGGCGCCCTCGAAACCGATCTTCGAGAAGAACGTGACGAACGGGCTCTCCCCCGGCTTGTACGCGGAGTACGGCAGCAGCAGGCCGAGCAGCACCAGCGAGCCGACGTAGAAGAGCGCGATGCGGAAGATCACCGAGTTGATGGCACGCGGCATGATCTTGTGCGGTTCGGCGGTCTCGCCCGCCGCCGTGCCGACGAGTTCGACTGCGGCATAAGCGAAGACGACGCCCGAGGTCACCACCACCAGCGGTAGCAGGCCGGTCGGGAACAGGCCACCGTGGTCCGCGATGACGCTGAAGCCGGTGGACTGACCGTCGACCTTGAACCGGCCGGCCAGGAACACCGTGCCGACGACGAGGAAGGTCACCAGCGCAACGACTTTGATCAGCGCCGCCCAGAACTCGAGCTCGCCGAACAGCGTCACGGAGATCAGGTTCATGCTCAGCACGATCGCCAGGGCGATCAGCGCGATCAGCCACTGCGGGATGGCGTCGAATGCCTTCCAGTAGTGGAAGTAGGTGGCGATGGCGGTCGAGTCGACGATCGACGTCATGGCCCAGTTCAGGAAGTACATCCAGCCGGCGACGTAAGCCGCCTTCTCCCCGAGGAATTCACGCGCATACGACACGAACGATCCCGACGACGGCCGGTGCAGCACCAGTTCGCCGAGGGCCCGCAGGATCAGGAAGACGAACCCGCCGCAGATCAGGTAGACGAGGAACAGGCCTGGCCCCGCGTTGTGCAGGCGACCGCCGGCACCGAGGAACAGGCCGGTGCCGATGGCGCCGCCGATCGCGATCATCTGCAACTGGCGCGGTTTGAGGGTGTGGTGGTAGCCCGCGTCCTCGGCCGTCAGACCGGGCGGCTCGACATGCGTATGCGGCGTAGAGGTCATAGCGTTTCAGTGAACACTGATGCGCAGCTTCGCGCAGGGCAACGAGTTTCCTGTGTGTGAACCCACCGAGACGGCTCAGGTCGGTAATGTCGGTCGGATGTCGGGCCTCTCCCAAACAGTCGACTTCCACCCCGAGCTGGCGCGGGCCGCACGGTTCATGCCGCGCAGCGCGGTCAATCCGCTGAACTTGCGCTTGGTCCGCAAGCTCACCCTCCTGCAGGAACGCCGGGTCCCGGAGGGGGTCGAGGTGCTGACGCTCCCGTCCGGAGTCGGCATCCGGCTGCACCGGCCGTCGACCGGAACCGGGAGCGGCGGTGCGCTGCTGTGGATCCACGGCGGCGGTTACCTCATCGGCTCGCCGGCCCAGGACGACAAGTTGTGCCGCCGCTTCGCCGACGAACTGGGCATCACCGTGGCGGCGGTCAAGTACCGCCTGGCGCCCGACAATCCATATCCGGCGGGGCTGGAGGACTGCTACACGGCGTTGCGCTGGCTGGTCGAGCTGCCGGCCGTGGACCCCGCCCGCGTGGCGATCGGCGGTGCGAGCGCCGGTGGCGGACTTACGGCGGCACTGGCGCAGCTGACGTACGACCGCGGCGAAATCCCCTTGGCAGCACAGCTTCTGGTGTATCCCATGATCGACGACAGGTCGGGCAGTCGGCCCGGGCTGGACCACCCTGGGCAGCGGTTGTGGTCCCAGAAGTCGAACCGCTTCGGCTGGCGCGCGTACCTCGGCGGCGCTGATCCGGCGGTGGCCGTGCCCGCCCGGCGGGCCGACCTGTCCGGGCTGCCGCCGGCCTGGGTCGGGGTCGGGACCTTCGACGTCTTCCACGACGAGGACGTCGAGTACGCCGAGCGGTTGCGCGCGGCGGGCGTGCCGTGCGAACTGGAAGTGGTGCCGGGCGCCTATCACGGGTTCGACGGCGTCGCCGCCAAGACGCAGGTGGCCCGCGCGTTCTTCGCCAGCCAGGTGGCGTTCCTGCGGCCGCTGCTGAACCCGGCCGTCGTCGGCTGACCATCGGCTAACTCAACGGCCCGCCATGCCGGTTCCCGGCCGCCGCAAGCCCGCTGCGGCAGAGCCGATCCCGGGCCGCAGCGTCGGAGAGAGCGTGATCTTCGTTACTTAGTTCATACTATCTAATTGATGTTTACGCAGGTCAATGGCGCTTTTCGAAATATTAGCCAATCAAATAAACCCTTGCGGGGAAGCATTTCGGGGCGCATGGTTGTTGAACAGACCAACGACCACCTCGGTCGTGATCTTCACCGAGAAGAGGCACGGCAATGACCACCCTGACCCATCAGACGACCGAAAACATCGGCCCGCTGCGGCAGCTGTTCCGGCGTTCCACCGCTGTGGTGGTGCTGACGGCGGCAGGCTTGGGCGTGGCCGGCTACATGGCCCTCGGCATGCTGCAGGACAAGCCGGCCGACCCGGTGCTGCCGACGTTCTCCGCGGTCCCGGTCCCGTCCGCTCCGGACATGGACAAGCTGCAGAACCTGGGCCAGCTCGCCGCCATCGTGCAAGGCCCGCAGGCACACCCGGCCCGCTAGGCTCCAACGCCCCGATCTGACCACTGAGCCGCCCTCGGAATCGAGGGCGGCTCAGTGCTGTTCGGTGCCTACTGAACGGCGTGCGCCTGACCGACGGTGGTGCGGTTGGCCAGGTTCTGGGCGACCTCTTCGTGCCAGAGGTCGTTGGCGTGCGTGGTGTCCACTTCCTGCTCGAAGCGGGCGACCATATCGGGTTTGATGTCGGAGGCGTCGACATAGAACTGCTCGTACCAGCGGCGATGCTGGTAGACCGGGCCGTCCTCCTCGGTCAGCAGCGGGTTCTCGATCCGGGTCTTGTTCTTCCAGATCTCGACGTCCTCCATGAAGCCGTCCCCGAAACTGCGGCTCAACGACGCCGCCAGCTTCTCGGCCTTGTCGGCCGGCAGCGCCGGATTGTTCTGCACCGCCACCCCCCACTGCAGCACGAACGAGTCATGCGTCACCGGGTAGTGGCAGTTGATCAGCGCGATCTCGACCGTGAAGTTCGGCGCCAGATCGTTGTGCAGCCAGTTGATCATGTATGCCGGCCCGAAATAGGTGGCCTCTGACCGCAGGTAGGTGCCATCCCACAGCTCGCGCGTCGCGTAGTCCGGGCGCGGCTTGGACTCCATGAACTGGCTGGCGGTGTGG
This sequence comes from Mycobacterium sp. SMC-16, assembly GCF_046250085.1. Taxonomy (NCBI): domain Bacteria; kingdom Bacillati; phylum Actinomycetota; class Actinomycetes; order Mycobacteriales; family Mycobacteriaceae; genus Mycobacterium; species Mycobacterium sp. SMC-16. The sequence continues at coordinate 200,005 of NZ_CP176427.1, read as the reverse complement.
CCCTCGATGACGTTCTTGAAGTACGTCGGGTAGGCGTGGTGGATGTAGAAGAAGTGCGCCATGTCGACGTTGTTGTCGACGATCTCACGGCAGTGCGACCCCTCGATCAGCAGCGAGTTCCACTGCCACGGCGACCACTGGCCTTCCTCGTAGCCCTCGATGGTCGGCGGGGTCAGCTCCGCGGCGGGCGTCGACCCCTCCGGGTCGTGCCAGATCAACAGCTGCCCGTTGACCTCGGTGGTCAGCCAGGCGCGGGTGCGGGCCAGCCGCGGCGTGCGCTTCGCGTACGGCACCAGCTGGCATTTGCCGTCGCCACCCCAGCGCCAGTCATGGAACGGGCACGCCACCGCATCGCCTTTGACGGTGCCCTGCGACAGGTCACCACCCATGTGCCGGCAGTAGCCGTCCAGCACCTTGATCGCACCGGTGGAGTCGGCGAACACCACGAGCTTGGTGCCGAACGCCTGGATGGCGTGGGGCTTGCCGTCGCGGAACGACTCGGCCAACCCGATGCAGTGCCAGCCCCGCGCGAACCGCGTCATCTCCACGCCGGCATCGATGTGCCGGACCTCAGCCTCAGTCATCTTGTGCCCCTTTCGAATTCGCCGAGCCCTGGACCCAGGACGCTCACGAAGCCTCTCGTTTGACCATATCGAGCACCGCCAGGTGGGAGAAGACCATGCTGGTGCCGATCGGGTTGCCGCCGCCCGGGTAGGCGTAGCCGCTCGGCGCGGCCATGGTGTTGCCGGCGGCGTACAGCCCGGGTATCGGGTGGCCGGCGGTGTCGAGCACCTGCCCGGCGGTGTCGGTGCGCAGGCCGCCCTTGGTGCCCAGGTCCGAGATGCCGAACCGGGCGGCGTGGAACGGCGCCTTGTCGATGCGGACCATCGGGCACGCGCCGCCGGAGAAGGCGCGGTCGTAGGCCTCGTCGCCGCGGCCGAAGTCGGGATCGGAGCCTGCGTCGGCGTACTCGTTGAACTGCTTGACGGTCGCGGCGAGCTGCTCGGCGGGCACGCCGATCTTGGCGGCCAGCTCCTCGAGGGTGTCGGCGGTGTGCCACAGCCCGGCGTCGACGTACTTCTCGGTCTCCACCATCGAGACGTTGGTGGCTTTGATCGGGGGTACTCCGCCATCGGTGTCGTCGTAGATCATCCAGAACGGCAGCGTCATCTCGCCCTTGGCCAGCCGGTCCACGACGACACGGCCGATGCGGTCGTACGCCGCGGACTCGTTGACGAACCGCTTGCCGTCCTGGTCGACGAAGATGCCGCCGGTGAACCACAGCGCGAACGCGCTGCGGCCGTCCGGATGGGTCAGGCCGGGTGACCACCAGGCCTGCTCCATCAGGTCGGTGTCGGCACCGACGGCGATGCCGGCTTCATGCGCCTGACCCAGATTTCCCCAGGGCCCCATGGTGTCTCGCGCTTCGCCGGGCACGCCGTACTTCTGGCGCAGCTCGTCGTTGCCCTCGAAGCCACCGGCCGCCAGCAGCACACCCTTGCGCGCCTTGATGGTCTTGCGGACGCCGTCCGTTTCGACGACGGCGCCCACGACCTTGCCCTCTTCCGTCACCAGCTCGACCAGCGCGGTATTGAGTTGCGTTGCCGCCGAGGGGTATTGCTTCAGCGCCACCAGGAAGCGGGCGATCAGCGCCCGGCCGCCGATGAAATAGTCATCGGGCTGCGGAACACCGAGCCGGTCATTGTCGAGCGGGCCACGCACCAATTCCTTGAATTCAGGCGCCTTTTCGATCTTCAGCGGGCGGGCCGCGACGTGCCGCTGACCGTCCAGCCGGGCTTTCGGCATCTTCCCGAAGTAGTCCGGCCACGGCAGCATGTCGAACTTGATGTTGGGGTCGGCTTCCAGATACTCCATCAACGGCGCGCCCCCGCGGACGTAGGTGTCCTGCAGCTCGCGGGGCGTTCGGTCACCGACGACGGCGTGGTAGTACTCGAGCGCGTCCTCGATGGTGTCGTCGGTGCCGGCCCGCTGCAGTACGGGGTTGCAGGGGAACCACACGCCTCCGCCGCCGGAGTAGGCCGTCGTGCCACCGAACTTGTCGGTGGCCTCGATGAGCAGCACCTCGAGTCCCTCACGCGCGGCGGTGTAGGCGCCGGTGACGCCACCGCCACCAGAGCCCGCCACCAGCACGTCAACCGTCGCGTCCCAGTCCGTCATGCCCAAACTCCCCTACAGGTATCGCTGCCGTCCGTACTGCGTGAACTCGTCGTCCAACGCGCGCTTGGCATCTTCCGACATGAGGCCGTACACCGGTACCCCCCTACCCACCCAGCGGTACACCAGCTCGTCGGTGTGCCACTTGTCTGCCTGGAGCTCGCGCTTGAGCACCTTGTTGGAGCCCGTGACCGGCAGCGAGTCGGAGATCCGCAGGAACCGCGGCGTGCCCTTCTTGCCCAGGTCGTCCTGGTCGTTGAGATACTGCACGAACTTGTCGACGTCGAACAGGATCGGATCGGCGACCTCGATGGCCGCCATCACCTGATCGCCCGAGCGGGGGTCCGGCACCGCATACACCCCGGCGGCGATCACCTCGGGATGACGCCGCAGCACGCGCTCGATGGACAGCGCCGAGGTGTTCTCGCCGTCGACGCGGATCCAGTCACCGCGCCGCCCGGCGAAGTAGATGAAACCGTTCGCGTCGAGGTACCCGAGGTCGCCGGTCCAGTACCAACCGCCCCGGATGCGGTCGGCGTCGGCGGCGTCGTTCTTGTAGTAGCCCTCGAACTTCTTGGTGCCGAGCTTGTCCACGATCTCGCCGACGGATTCGTCCGGATTGAGGATGCGGCCGTGCCGGTCCAAAACCGCTGGGACACAATCGATCATGGTTTCCGGGTTGACGATCGCGACGCCCGGATGGGCGGGGCGGCCGAGCGCCCCCTCGGGCTGGTTCGGGTCGAGGACGACGGCGCCGCCGCCTTCGCTGGAGCCGTACCCCTCGTACAGCTCCGCGCCGAAGCGGCGCTTGAAGTAGGCCTGGTCCTCCGGCGAGGCCTCGGTACCGAACCCACGATTGAGCTGGTTGTCGGCATCGTCGGGCTGTTCCGGCGTGGCCAGCAGGTAGCCGAGCGCCTTGCCCACGTAGGTGAAGAACGTCGCGCCGAAATACCGCACGTCGGGCAGGAACCCGGACGCCGAGAAGCTCGGGGTCAGGCAAACGGTCGCGCCGACGGCCAGCGCCGGCGCCCACAGCGCCATGATGGCGTTGCCGTGGAACAACGGCATGCAGCAGTAGTCGACGTCCTCCCGGACGTGGTGGAACTTGTCCACCGCCGAGTAGGCGATCCACGCCAGACGGCCTTGGCTGCACTTGACGGCCTTCGACGCGCCGGTGGTGCCGGAGGTGAACAGCAGCAGCAACAGAGACTCGGCCCCGACGCCCTCCGCCGGAGCGATTTGTGCACGATTTTCCGCGCCGGCCGCGGATTTTCGTGCACGAATCGCGTCTTGGTAGGCGGGATCGTCGACGACGAGGACGCGGTCCGGCGTCAGGCCGAGGTCGAGTCCCGAAAGTCGTTCCCGCCCAGCCGAATCCGTGACGATCAACTGGCAGTCCGCATGGCGGACTTCGCCGGCCAGCTCCTGGTTGCCGCGCGTCGGGTTGATCCCGACGATCGTCGCCCCGGACAGGGCGGCGCCGCCCAGCCAGAAGAGGAAGTCGGGCACGTTGTCCAGCAACACACCGATGTGGAAGGGACCGTCGTTGCGTAGCTCGGCAGCCAGTGTGCCGCGGGCAGCGGACTCGCGAACCACCTCGTCCCAGGTCCAGTCCTGGTCCCGGGTACGCAGCCCCAGCCGCTCGTCGCCGAGGCGATCGAGCAGCAGGGACGCGATGTCCTCGCGCGGCTCAGGCATTGGCGGCGGCGGCCTTCTGGTCGATGTATTCCTGCGGCAGGTCGGCCACGCCGAGCTTGGTGACGCTGACCGGGCCGGTCTGGTAAGCGTCTTCGCCGATGATCAGGCCGTCGGCGTCGATCGGCCAGTTGATCAGCTGGCGGAACACCAGCAGGTAATCGCCGTTCGGGTCGTCGACGTCGACGCCGATGGCCTGCGCGGCCGCGCCCGGGTAGATCATCTTCATCCAGCCCTCGGTCATCACCAGATCATCGTCGACGGCGAGGCGATCGATCTCGAAGACGAGATGATTGGCACCACTGGCCACGAACGCCTCGTAGTAGGCGCGCACACCTTCGGTGGTCTTCGGGCCCATATCGGTGTTGGCGTACCAGAAGTGGTAGTCCGGGTTGGGCGACAACGTGGCCATCAGGCGGTCCATGTCCGGCACGGCCTCGGCCTTCATGTGCTCGAGCACGATGCCCAGCACCTGACGGTGGCGCTCGTTCGTGGTGCGCGACAGGCGTTCTTCCACCAGTTCCCAGGTCTTGGTGGGGTCGATGACGGCCATGTGGGTACTCCTTGAGTCTGTGGCTGAGCGTGACGGTTCAGGCTTGGTGTGGCAATCATCACGAACCCAGTCAGGTTTGGTCATCCGACATACGTCGGGTTTTGCGCCCAGATTTCCCGACGTTCGTCGGATTGCGTGTAACAGTCCCGGGCGTTGCTGAGGGCGATAACATGCGGATCTCCCGCGCGACAGGAGATGCCGGCGATGGTGCACGCGTTCCGCGATCCGCTCGAAGCGACCGAAGACCTGCGACGGTCCCCGGTACACCGGCACCTGCAGCTCAGCGTGGTGTGGCAGGAACAGGGCGTCGCGATTCTGTCGATGCCGCTCGCGCCAGACCTCGAGGGGCTCGCAGCCGGGAGCATCCACGGCGGGATGCTGGCGACACTCGCGGATGCCGCTTCCGGCTTTTGCCTCGAAGGCCTCTTCGAGCTCGGCTCAGAGATCCCCGTGACAACCGACATGCACGTCCGGTACTACCGGCAGCCGCACGGCGGGCCGCTGGTCGCCGAAGCCCAGGTGGTCAATGTCGGTCGCCGATTGCTCAGTTGCGAATGCTCGATCGTCGATGCCGGGGAGCGGGTGTTGGCCCGGTCCACCGCCACGTTCATGATCGTTCCGTTCGGCGGCTGACGACTCCGGTCCGGTCAGTCCGTCAGCTCCGCCGACGACAGCGCAATGCGCCGGATCATCAGCACCAGGGTCGCCGAGAAGCGATCCAGGGGATCGTCCATGTCCCAACCCAACTGGGTTTCGATGCGCGCCAGCCGCGCGGCCACCGTGCTGTGGTGCACGTGCAGTTCCTCGGCCGTCCGCCGCAGCGAACCGAACACGCAGAACGCCTCGGCCGTCTCGACCTGCAGGAGGCCCGCGGGCGTCGCCGCGATCTCGTTGAGGCGGGTCAGGGCGTGACTGCCGCGCGTGGCCTCGGGCGGCAACTCGGCCAGCAGCTCCAGCGCGCTCAGCCGCTCGTAGGCGACGGCGCGGCGCCCGAAGCCGGTCGACGACGCGAACCGCAGCGCCCGCAGTGCCTGCGCCCACGAGGTCGGCGCCGCGAACACGCCGCCGGCCGCCCCGAGCCCGACCCACGGACCCCGATCGGCACCGATCGGCAGCGGCGCCGGGAACGCGGTGACGATCGCCTCGTCCAGCTCGTCCGACAGCGCGCGCGTGTTGGTCCGGCCCTGGCACACCACGGCCGTCGCGGTACCCAGGTCCGCGGTCCGCACCGACACCGAGGCCAGCGCCGACGTGATGACCCGCAGCGCTTCCGGCGACGACTGCGCCGACACCGCCAGCACCCTGACCTCGCGGGACTCGTCGAGCCCCAGCAGCCTGATCGCCCGCGCCCGGTCCTCGGCGCGCTCCCGGCTCGACAGCACCACCTCGACCAGCGCCGGGTCGCCGAAGCTGGGCGGTACCCGGGCGCCGATGTCGCCCAACGTGTGTCGCACCCGATCCAGCAGGACAGCGTCCAAGGGGTGGGCTGGGCCGTCTCGCTCCAACCAGACCTCCGGCTCGGAACCGTCCCAGCGCACATGGACGGGACACCCGGCGACAGCCTGTGCCGCCTGCAGCACCGCGTCGGCGCCCGTGGCGTCCAGGTCGTCGAAGAACCGGACCAGCCGCAGTACCGACTCGGGGTCACTGCCCAGCTCAGACAACCGCAACGCGCTCACGCCGTCATTCTGGCAATGCTCAGAACTGCAGGACGCTGAACCGCCAGTCCAGTACCTGCCGGTCGGGCCCGTCGGCGTCGACCGCGAACACCACGGACCGGAGGTCCAGCGTGCCGCCGCGGCCCGACGTCTCGTGGGCAGCCTCCACGTGCAGCTCGCTGTAGAGGGTGTCGCCCTCGTGCACCGGACCGGTGTGGTCGCAGGACTCCCAACCCAGGACGGCGACGATGTTCGGCAGGAGCCGGGTGGCTTGCGCCAATGCCAGGCCGATGGTGTGCCCACCGTACACCAGGCGCCTCCCGGCCACGCGCGAATCATGATGCGTGGCAGCGACGTTGAGCGTCAGCCGGGCCAGCTCCGGAGCGCTGCTGACGACGTCGGCCGTGCTGGTGAACACCTGGCCGGCCAGCTCCGGATCGAAATTCTCGCCGGGCACCGCGGAGCGCCACGCATCGGCGCTCCATCCCGCGGCCGGGTCCGGGAGGCCCGGCACGGCAGTGCCGATGGTGCTGAGGTCGTCGGCGTGGCCGGTGTCGTCGGCGTCGTCGCGCAGCGGCAGCATGGCGCACCGGTGGAAGTCGAGCACCGTGCGGCCATCCTGGTCGATGGTGATCATGCGCAGCGCCGCCAGCCCGGTGCGCGGCCGGCCGGGCTTGGCCGAATTCTGTTTGAGTCCAACCACTTCGGTACGGGTGGTGATGGTGTCGCCGATGTGCGGGAAGCGGTGGAACCGCAGTCCGCGGTAGAACAGATTCGCCTTGACCCGCCGGGTCACCAAGGTCGACTGACCGATCGCGACGTCACACACGAGCGCCGGATGCACCAACGCCCGCGGCGATCCGGTGACCGCGGCAGCCAGTGCGGCATCGAGCGGCAGCCGCATTCGGTCGCCCAGAATGGCCTGGTGTACCGCAGCGGTGCCGTCGGTGAGCGTCATGCCGGGCGCCCAGTCGAAGACCAGACCTATCCTGAGGTCCTCGAAAAACGGTCCGCCAGAGGGCACGTCACACAGAGTACTTGTCGATCAGCGATTGCTTGTACAGCTTGCCCGTGTCGGTCCGTGGCAATTGCTCTTCGAACGAGATGGACCGCGGGCACTTGTAGTGCGTCAGCCGGTCCCGCAGCCAGCTCAGCAGCTCGGAGCCGAACTCCTCGGTGCCGTCGGCCGGATCCACCGTCTGCACAACCGCTTTCACACTCTGGCCCATCTCGGCGTCCGGAATACCGAACACCGCGGCATCCATCACCTTGGGATGCGTGACGAGGACGTTCTCCGCTTCCTGGGGGTAGATGTTCACACCGCCGCTGATGATCATGTGATGTCGGCGATCGGTGAGGTAGAGGTAGCCGTCCTCGTCGAGGTAGCCGATGTCTCCGACGGTGGGCCAGCCGTGCGCATCCCTTGAGGCCGCGGTCTTTTCGGCGTCGTCCAGATACTCGAAGGTGTTGCCGCCCTCGAAGTAGATTTCGCCGGGCACACCCTGCGGCTGCTCGTTGCCCTCCTCGTCGAGGATGTGCAGGACGCCCAGCATCGGCTTGCCGACCGACCCGGGATGGGTCAGCCAATCTTCGGCGGTGATGAGGGTGGAACCGATGGCCTCGGACGACGCGTAGTACTCGTCGACGATCGGACCCCACCAGTCGATCATCTGCTTCTTGATCTCCACCGCACACGGGGCGGCGGCGTGCATGACGCGCTTGAGCGACGACAGATCGTACGAATCCCGCACGGACTGCGGCAGTTTCAGCATGCGGGTGAACATCACCGGCACGAACTGGCCGTGCGTGATGCCGTAACGCGCGATGGCGTCCAGACAGCCCTCGGCGTCGAACTTCTCCATCACGACCGTCGTGATGCCCTCGGCCTGAATCTGCATCGACCACACCGACGGCGCGGTGTGGTACAGCGGCGCCGGGCTCAGGTAGACGGCATCCTTGGGGAGCCAGAAGCTCATCAGCATCTTCATCAGGCCGGGCACCTCGGCCGGCGGCAGATGCGTCAGCTCGCGCTTGATGCCCTTCGGACGACCCGTCGTGCCCGACGAGTACTGCAGCAGGTCACCTTCGATCTCGTCCTCGATCGGCGTGTCGGGTTGGGCCGCAACGCATTCCGGGTATCGGTCCCAGCCCGGCAACTCACCGTCGGCGATCATGAGCAGCTTGGGCAGCCCGGCAGTGAGGTGCTCGGCCAGGCCGGCGCAGGTCTGGCTCAGGGCCGCAGAGCCGATCACCGCAGACGCTCCGCTGTTCTCGATGATGTAGGCGGCTTCGGCCGGCGTCAGGTGGATGTTGATCGGCACGTAGTACAGGCCGCTGCGCCGCGCGCCCCACATCGCCGCGTGCATGTGCTCGTTGTTCTCCATCAGGATGGCAACGACGTCACCCTCGACCAGGCCATTGGCCCGGAAGTGATGCGCCAGGTGGTTGGCGCGGGCCTCGAGCTCGTCGAAGGTCACCACCGTGCCGGACGGGTGCAAGATCACGGCCGGTTTCCCATTGCCCACGTGCTGGCGAATCTGCATGACGGCACTCTACGACAGGTGACTTGACACCTGTCAAGAAGGCCGTGTCCGAGGCTCCTCGGCGTGCCACAGCCGATGACGACACCCTGCCACCACTGGGCAAGCAGCCAATATTCTGCTTTTCCTGCAATTTTGGCAAACTCTCAGCTAATCGCCAGAGCAGTATCTAATCGACATTTTTTGCATATCTATGTCACTATCTCTCGATGTCGTGTGCTTGCGACTGTAGTTTTGGCAAATTTCTAGTTACGCCGACCGGAGGTCGCGATGGCCACATTCGATTACCTCGTGGTGGGCGCCGGGACGGCAGGGTGCGTACTGGCCAATCGCCTGTCCGCCGATCCCCGCAACCGGGTACTGCTCATCGAGGCCGGCGGTCACGCGCGTAGCCCCTACCTGCGCGTACCCAAGCTCGGCAGTCGCTTGTTCGGCAACCCGCGGTACATCTGGCAGCACCAGACCATTCCGCTGGGCCACGACGGCACCACCGAGTTCTGGCCGCGCGGCAAGGTTCTCGGCGGATCCAGCTCGGTCAACGGCATGGTCTACAACCGCGGCCAGAAAGCCGACTTCGACGAACTCGAACAGCTGGGCAACCGCGGCTGGGGTTGGGACAACATCCTCGCCGCATACCGGAGCTTCGAACACAACACCATCGGCCAGTCGTCGACGCGAGGGTTCGGCGGCGAACTGGCGATCAGCGTCGTTCCCGACCCCGATCCGCTCGCGCTCACCACGATCGCCGCCGGCACCAACCTGGGCATGCGCCCACTCGCCGATCTGAACGAGTCGGACGAGCCCCGCATCGGCCTGTCGCCCGCGACCATCCACAACGGCAGACGCGTCAGCGCCGCCACGGCATTCCTGGACCCGGTGCGCCTCCGCCCCAACCTGCAGGTGCTCACCGGCGCCACGGCAGAGCGGCTGGAATTCACGCGGGGCCGGGCCACGGGCGTGGTCCTCCGAATGGGCAGCCTGTCGATGGTGGTCCGGGCCAAGCGCGAAGTGGTGCTCACGCTGGGCGCACTGGGATCACCAAAACTGTTGCAGCTCTCCGGAATCGGGCCCGGCGACGTACTCGCGGCCGCAGGCGTGCCGCGTTACCTCGAGCGCGCGAACGTCGGGCGGCGCATGCGCGACCACCGGACCCTGGTGAACACCTACCGACTCAATCGGAACATCGGGCACAACCGGCACCTGTCGACCACGTGCGGCAAGGTCCGGTCCACCGTCAGATACGCCGCCACCGGCCGGGGACCACTGGCCGCACCGACCGGCGACGTGCTCGCGTTCTTCAAGACCGCCCCCGACCAGCCCCGCGTCGACGGTCAGATGCTCGTCACCGCGCTGACACTGGCCGGCGTCGGCGGCACCGTCGAGCGTCTGCCGGGCGTGTCCTGTATGGGTGAGATTCTGCGCCCGACGTCGGAGGGCAGCGTCTGGATCAGCTCACCCGACCCCGACCACCCCTTGATGATCGACCCCAACTACCTGGCGACCGCCCACGACCGGACCGCTGCCATCGGCGTCCTACGCACCATGCGCGAGGTGTTCCAGCAGTCGCCCATCGCCGACCTCATCGCCACGGAGCTGACACCCGGCCCCGACGCCCAATCCGACGACGAGCTCCTGCACGCCGCGATGGCGCAGGGGCTGACCGGGTTCCACGCCATCGGAACGTGTGGCATGGGACCCGACGACGACGACATCGTCGACGACCAGTTACGGGTGCGCGGCATCGACGGACTACGGGTCGCCGACCTGTCGATCATGCCGATCATGTTGTCCGGCAACACAAATGCGCCGGCCATGGCGATGGCCGCGCGGGCCGCAGATCTCATCCTGGACACGCCGGTGCGCGCCGGCCGCCACCGCGGTCACCGACCGACGATCGACAGCTCCCGGCCGTCGAACCTGACTCCGTCACCGTCGCGGTCGTCCGCGCGGAACGGCGCCCGCAGCGTCGCGACGATGTGACCGCGGTTGATGATCAAGCCCACCACCGTCAGCGCACCGTAGACACCGCACAGCACCAGCCGGCCGGTGGTCGAGGTGATCGGGAACTGCACGACGAACAGCGCCAACAGCAGCCACGCCGTCGCCCGGTGGAACCGCAGCGACAGGATCAGCGCCACACCCATCATGGTCTGGGTGGCGGTCAGCAGCACCTCCTCGACCTGCCGGCCGTCGAGAACCAGCGCGGTTCCGCCGCCACCGGCGAGGTAGGCGATGGGCAGCGAGCCCATCAGCAGCGTCCACTGGTTGACCTTGGATGAGATCAGGGTCGCGATCGCCGCGGTGCTCTTGCCCCGCGCGGCGAAAATGGTCGCGATGATGAACTCCGGCGCCTCCGAGGCCAGCGGCGCCAGCCACTGCACCAGCAGGAAGCGGTCGACGCCCAGTTCGGTGCCGGCGTCGATCAGGCTGTTCGCGAACGGCTCCGCACACATCAGGATGACCGCGCCGGACACCAGGAACAGCGTCACGACGGTGATCCGGCGGGCCCGGTCCGGCAGCGCGCCGATGGCCGCGGCGGTACCGACGAGCTCGGGCTCCTCGGGCTCCCCGCGGGTCAGTTTGTACAGGTAGAAGCCGAACCAGGCCAGCATTGCCACGCCGAGCACCAGGTGGATGCGACCCGTCGTCGGGATGACGAACGCAACGAGCCCGGCGATGAGCAGGAATCCCAGCTCGACCCGGTTGCCGGGTTCCAGCGCCAGCATCGGTTTGCTGTTCTCGGCCGACATGCGCCGTACGACGTACAGGCCGACGATCACCACGACCGGCCAGCCGATGCCCATGAGCAGCCGGTTGGAGCCGGTCATGTTGGCGGCGGCGTATTGCACGTACTCGGCGTCGTGACCGGCGACGTAGGCGTAATAGAGGTCGACGGCGTACTCGGGCAGCACCGCGATCAGCGCCAGGACGGCGACGGCGAGGCCGCCCGACACGTCGACCTGCGCCGCTTCGGCCGCCCAGGCCAGCACGAAGCTGGCGGCGACGACGGCCGCGCCGAACGCCAGTAGCGAGACGACGGGTTCGGGGTGCACACCGGTGACACGCAGCGCCACCGCCGGGAGAACGAACGCGGCGGCCAGCAGCAGGGATCGCGCGAGCGGCCGACGCGTGGTCGGGCCGACGGATCTGGTGCTGGTCACGCCGCTGACGTTAGCCGCCCAAAACCACGCCAGCAACTTAGTGTTGCTACGAATTAGTTGAGCTTGCGATGCTGAATTTGCTGCTCAGAGTCGCGAATCTTTTGAGTTCGGCTACCCTAACTTGATTTTGTGGCTAACCACGTCTGGCGATGTCGGCGAGCCCCGGGTGTGTGGAACCACGCCGAACGCCGTCGGCACCGGCAGTCGTGGGCCCAGCCCGAGCCCGGATCGAGCTCGGCCGCCGATTTCGGGCGTGGCGTCAGTGCTGGGTCCCGGCGCAAAGTACGTGGGCTCAATCGCGGCCGCGAGAGGCTGTGGTTATTGAACCCAGGGACCGCCGGCGTCCAGAAGAAGTACCTGGCTTCCATCACGGGCAGCCCTGTACGTCGGTGATTGAAGTTACGCACTTCCCTGGCTATGCCCGGACCGGATTCCCCCGGCCCGGCGGGGAAGCCGTCGCGTCGCAGGCATCGCATTCGCCCGTCGCGCCACGTGCGCGCTCGTAGCGCGTCTCCGCCACCCGATCCGCGGTCTGGCCGCACATTCGTGGCGGAACACCCCCGAATACACACAACCCCCGATCTCCGGCGGAGACGGGGGTTGCGTGTTTGCGTGAGGAGGACCTAGGCCTCTTCGGCCAGGCGGTGCTTGAGGGCGTCGAACTCGTCCTTGATGCCGGTCGGCAGCTTCTCGCCGACGAACTCGAACCACTCTTCGATCAGCGGCAGCTCGTTGCGCCACTCGTCGACGCGCACAGCCAGCGCCTCATCGACGTCGGCGGCCTTCACGTCCAGACCCTCCAGGTCCAGGTCAGCGGCGGTCGGCACGATGCCGATCGGGGTGCTCTTGCCCTCGGCCTGGTGCTCGATGCGCTCGATGGCCCACTTCAGCACGCGGCTGTTCTCACCGAAGCCCGGCCACAGGAAGCGACCGTCGTCGCCGCGGCGGAACCAGTTGACGAAGAAGATCTTCGGCATCTTGGACTCGTCGGCGTTCTTGCCGATGTTGATCCAGTGCTGGAAGTAGTCACCGACGTGGTAGCCGAGGAACGGCAGCATGGCCATCGGGTCGCGGCGCACGGTGCCGACCTTGCCCTCGGCGGCAGCGGTCTGCTCGGAGCCCAGGGTGGCGCCGATGAACACACCGTGCTGCCAGTCGCGGGCCTGCGTGATCAGCGGCACGGTCGTCTTGCGGCGGCCGCCGAACAGGATCGCCGAGATCGGCACCCCCTGCGGGTCGTCCCACTCGGGGGCGACCGACGGGCACTGCGAGATCGGGGTGCAGTAGCGCGAGTTCGGGTGCGCCGCCTTGGTCTCCGTCTCCCGCAGGATCCAGTCCTGGCCCTTCCAGTCGATGAGGTGCTCCGGCTCGCCCTCGAGGCCCTCCCACCAGACGTCACCGTCGTCGGTCTTGGCGACGTTGGTGAAGACGGTGTTGCCGGCGGCGATGGTCTTCATGGCGTTGGGGTTCGAGGACCAGTTGGTGCCCGGCGCGACGCCGAAGAAGCCGAACTCGGGGTTGACGGCGTACAGGCGGCCGTCCTTGCCGAAGCGCATCCAGGCGATGTCGTCGCCGACGGTCTCGGCGCGCCAGCCCGGGATGGTGGGCTGCAGCATCGCGAGGTTGGTCTTGCCACAGGCCGACGGGAACGCCGCGGCGATGTAGTACGCCTTGTTCTCCGGCGAGATGAGCTTGAGGATCAGCATGTGCTCGGCGAGCCAGCCCTCGTCGTGCGCCATGGCCGAGGCGATGCGCAGCGAGTAGCACTTCTTGCCCAGCAGCGCGTTGCCGCCGTAACCCGAGCCGTAGCTCATGATCTCGCGGGTCTCGGGGAAGTGGGTGATGTACTTGGTCTCGTTGCAGGGCCACGGCACGTCGGCCTGGCCCGGCTCCAGCGGCGCACCGATCGAGTGCAGCGCCTTGACGAAGAAGCCGTCGTCACCGATCTTGGCGAGCGCCTTGGCGCCCATGCGCGTCATGGTGCGCATCGAGACGACGACGTACTCCGAGTCGGTGATCTCGACACCGAGCTTGGGATCCTCGGCGTCCAGCGGGCCCATGCAGAAGGGCACGACCCACATGGTGCGGCCGCGCATGCAACCGCGGTAGAGGTCGGTCATGATGCCGCGCATCTCGGCCGGGTCCATCCAGTTGTTGGTGGGGCCGGCGTCCTCTTCGCGCTCCGAGCAGATGAAGGTGCGCGACTCGACACGGGCGACGTCAGACGGATCCGACAGTGCGAGATACGAATTCGGCTGCTTCTCGTCGTTCAGCTTCTGGAACGTGCCGGCGGCGACGAGTTGAGCGGCGAGGCGGTCGTACTCCTCTTCGGAGCCGTCGGCGAACATCACCCGGTCGGGCTGAGTCAGCTCCGCAACTTCACGCACCCAGGCGAGCAGCCCGGCGTGATTGGTCGGAGCGGCGTCGAGACCGGGAATGGTCGCTGAGGTCATCAAATTCTCCTGCTCGCAAATCGCAGCTATACCTCTTTAGAGGTTAACGTGAGTGACATACAAGTGGACAATCGGGCTGCTGTCCGATCTCTCACAAGAACGATTCAGAAAGCCCGATCGCCGCTCCCGAACCCGCTGGTAACGCGTTTGGTGACACCGACGGGCGGTTACTTGCCAGTAGCGCGGCAGCCCCGATGGGCACAATTCGTAAAGCGGTCAATTTTTCGTTTTGTGATGTGCGGGCGCCATGTCCGTCTGCGCCTCCAGTAACCGGTACGCCAGTTCCTCTTCACTCGCCTGCCGTGCCGCCGCGATGACGGACCCGACCCACCGGTCCAGCACCGCCCGCCGATGCAACCGGGCACGGCCGCCGACGACCGCCACGGTGAGCGCCAGACCCAGCACCAGTCCGACCACCGCGCCGATGCCGTCGGGCACGCCGGCCAGCCCCGTCGCCATCCTGGCCAGCCCCAACGCCGCCCCCAGACCGAAACCCGCGCCCAGGACGACGCCCAGCCACAGCTCGTCGGGACGCTGGACCAGCACCGGACCGGCGACCTCGGGCACCGGCCACCGCTCAGCCGGCCCGGAACTGCCCAGCTCAACGGCGGTTGCATCGCGCATCTGGTCGGCGACCTCGACCAGCCGCTCGCGGACGCCGGCTTCGAAACCCACGGCCGCGCCCCGCCCGGACGGCACCCGGGCGAGCAGATCGGCACGCAGGTCGCCGTATCGACGACGGGAATCGCGGACGAGGTCCAACCGGACGCGCTGC
Organism: Mycobacterium sp. SMC-16; assembly: GCF_046250085.1. Taxonomy (NCBI): domain Bacteria; kingdom Bacillati; phylum Actinomycetota; class Actinomycetes; order Mycobacteriales; family Mycobacteriaceae; genus Mycobacterium; species Mycobacterium sp. SMC-16. The sequence goes on along the minus strand of NZ_CP176427.1, from coordinate 184,995 downwards.
AGTTCCAGCCGGGACATCACCCGCCGCGGCGCGGCACCCGCGAGCAGCCGCAGCGAACCGCGGCTGACGTCCGCCGCACAGCGACGCTGCAGGTCGGCGGTGGTGCGACGGCCATAGCGGCGCCAGTGCAGCGCCCGTCGCAGATGGGCGTCGGGGTCCATGGCGGCGTCGACGGCCAGGCCGTCCGCTTCCAGCGCTGCCGTCGCCGCGGCGGTGCGCACTGCCGCCACCGCATCGGACGCCAACCACGTCCACACGCGGCCATCATCCAATTCGCTTGCTGTGCAGGCGATTTCACTCAACACGGCACACATCGACCGGTACCGGCCGGCGGCGTCACCGACGTCGGGGCCCGCGGCGACGTCCGCCAGCCCCGGCACCTCGGCCGTCAACCGCTGCAGCTCGGCCGTGAACCGCTGCCAAAGATCCCCCGACACCACGTACCCCCGGATGCCATCGTCGCACCTCGGCACGGGTCCGGCCGACGCCGTTTTCCAGGCAACTGTTGGGTATCAATCTGCACCACGATGCGGGCTCTCACCGCCGAATGAGAGACGATGGACGGATGTATGCCCAGCGCGAGGACGACGCTGCCTCGTCGGCCGGCGCCTCGGCGGCCGAAAACGAGTCCGCAACCGAAACCACCGCCGCGCCCACCCACCAGCACCGGCGCGTCACCAGCTTCCGGTCCCGCCGGTCGAGCCTGTCCACCAAGCAGCAGAGCACCTGGGACCGGCGCTGGCCTGAGCTGGGCAAAGTCGCCCGTTCCGACGACGGCGAACCCGCCCCGCTGATCGACACCGCCGCCTGGTTCGGCCGCACCGCCCCCGTCGTGCTGGAGATCGGCAGCGGCACCGGCATCTCGACGCTGGCCATGGCGCAGGAGGAACCACACCTGGACGTCATCGCGGTCGAGGTCTACCGCAAGGGCCTGGCGCAGCTGCTCGGCGGCGTCGACCGGGCCGGACTGACGAATGTGAGATTCGTCCGCGGTGACGGCGTCGATGTGCTGGAACACATGATCGCGCCGGGCACTTTGACCGCCGTGCGGGTGTTCTTCCCGGATCCGTGGCCCAAGGCCCGCCACCACAAGCGCCGGCTGCTGCAGGCCGAGACCGTGGCCCTGATCTCCAGCCGCCTCAAGTCCGGCGGCATCCTGCATGCGGCCACCGACCACGCCGACTACGCGGTGCAGATCGCCGAGGTGGGTGACGCCGAGCCCACGCTGAAGCGCACCTCGGCCGACGCCGACCTGCCGATCTCGGTCCAGCGGCCCACCACCAAATACGAGGCCCGGGGTATGCGGATGGGCAGTCCCATCACCGAGCTCATCTGGGAGAAGCCGTAGGTGACCACCACTGAGGCCTTCCCGCAGGCCATCCCGCAGCCCGTCCCCGGACCGAAGCCCTTCCCGCCGGCTCCGCCGCCGGGACCACGGCCGCACAGGGTGCTGCTGGTCTGGGACGCGCCGAACCTGGACATGGGCCTCGGGTCGATCCTCGGCGGCCGGCCGACCGCCGCCCACCGGCCCCGCTTCGACGCCCTGGGCCGCTGGCTGCTGGCGCGCACCAGCGAGATCGCCAACGGCCGCAGGCCCGACCAGGCACCGGTGTCCCTGGAGCCCGAGGCGACCGTCTTCACCAACATCGCCCCCGGTAGCGCCGACGTCGTCCGCCCGTGGGTGGAGGCCCTGCGTAACGTCGGTTTCGCGGTCTTCGCCAAACCGAAGACGGACGAGGACAGCGACGTCGACAGCGACATGCTGGCGCACATCGCGCTGCGCCGCAGCGAGGGTCTGGCCGGCATCTATGTGGCCTCCGCCGACGGTCAGGCGTTCCGGCAGCCGCTCGAAGACATCGCCCGCGACGGCACTCCCGCGACCGTGGTCGGATTTCGCGAACATGCCAGTTGGGCGTTAGCGTCGGATACCTTGGACTTCGTCGACCTGGAAGACATCCCTGGTGTCTTCCGGGAGCCGCTGCCGCGAATCGGCCTGGATTCGCTGCCTGATCAGGGCGCCTGGCTGCAGCCCTTCCGGCCGTTGTCCGCGCTGCTGAGCTCGCGCGTTTAGGAAAAACTACAGATGACGTGTGCGGTGGCTGAAAATGGCAACCTCTTAGAGGGTGCCTTTGAGCAATATTTTTTGCAGATAATCGTGAGGAGCTGACGTGTTCGCCTGGTGGGGTCGAACGGTGTACCGATTCCGATACATAGTGATCGGTGTCATGGTCGCACTGTGCCTTGGTGGCGCCGTATACGGGTCCAGCCTCGGCGAGCATGTCACCCAGAGTGGCTTCTACAACGAGGGCAGCGAGTCCGTCGCCGCCTCGGTGCTCGGTGACGAGGTGTACGGCCGCGATCGGACCAGCCTCGTGGTGGCCATCCTGACGCCGCCCGACGACAAGAAGATCACCGATCCGGCGTGGCAGAAGAAGGTCAGCGGCGAGCTGGACACCTTCGTCAACGACCACAAGGACAAGGTGGTCGCCTGGGTCGGCTGGCTGAAAGCGCCCAGTGACGGCCTGAAGAAGATGACGACGCCGGACCTGCGGCACACCTTCATCACCGTCCCGCTCAAGGGCGACAACGACGACGCGATCCTGAAGAACTACCAGTCCGTCGCGCCCGACCTGTACAAGGTCAACGGCGGCAACATCAAGCTGGCCGGCCTCGAACCGCTCGCGAGCGAGCTGACCGGCACCATCGGCACCGACCAGAAGCGCGCCGAGCTCGCGATCGTGCCGCTGGTCGCGGTCGTGCTGTTCTTCGTGTTCGGCGGCGCGGTCGCCGCCGCGCTGCCCGCCATCATCGGTGGTCTGACCATCGGCGGCGGGCTCGGCATCCTGCGGTTCACCGCCGAATTCGGGCCGGTGCACTTCTTCGCCCAGCCCGTAGTGACCATGATGGGCTTCGGTATCGCCATCGACTACGGCCTGTTCATCGTGAGCCGGTTCCGAGAAGAGCTCGCCGAAGGCTACGACGTCGAGGCCGCGGTACGAAGATCCGTCATGACCTCGGGGCGGACCGTCGCGTTCTCCGCCGTGATCATCGTCGCCTCGTCGCTGCCGCTGCTGCTGATCCCGCTGGGCTTCCTGCGCTCGATCACGTACGCGATCATCGCCTCGGTGCTGCTGGCCGCCTTCCTGTCGAACACCGTGCTGCCCGCCGTCCTCGGCATCCTGGGCACCAACGTCGACGCGCTCGGTGTCCGCACCCTGCTGAAGGTGCCGTTCCTGGCCAATTGGCCGTTCTCGCGCAAGATCATCGACTGGTTCGCCGAGAAGACGCAGAAGACCAAGACCCGCGAAGAAGTCGAGAAGGGCTTCTGGGGCAAGCTGGTCAACGTCGTGATGAAGCGGCCGCTGGCGTTCGCCGTGCCGATCACCATCGGCATGATCCTGCTGGTCATCCCGCTCGGACAGCTGGCCCTGGCCGGTATGAGCGAGAAGTACCTGCCGCCGGACAACTCGGTTCGCGTGGCCCAGGAGGAGTTCGACAAGATCTTCCCCGGCTTCCGCACCAACGCGCTGACCCTCGTGATCAAGAGCGACAACGGCCAGCCCGTCACCGATCAGCAGATCGCCCAGGTGCGAGCCAACGCCGGCACCGTCAGCGGTTTCGTCACCCCGGACGACAACGACAAGTCGAAGATGTGGGCCGAGCGGACCTACCAGGAGGGCGGGACCAAGGACCCGGCCGTCCGGGTGCTGTCCAACGGTCTCATCAACAGCGGTGATGCCGCCCAGAAGATCGACGAACTGCGCGGCCTGCAGGAACCGCACGGCGTCCACGTCATGGTCGGCGGCACCCCTGCCCTCGAGCAGGACAGCATCAGCACCCTGTTCGAGAAGCTGCCACTGATGGTGGTGATCCTGGTGGTCACGACGACCGTCTTGATGTTCCTGGCGTTCGGCTCGCTGGTGCTGCCCATCAAGGCCGCACTGATGAGCGCCCTGACCCTCGGCTCGACGATGGGCATCCTGACCTGGATGTTCGTCGAGAACGGGCATGGCTCCGGGCTGATGAACTACACCGCCCAGCCACTGATGGCGCCGATGATCGGCCTGATCATCGCGGTCATCTGGGGTCTGTCGACCGACTACGAGGTGTTCCTGGTGTCCCGCATGGTGGAGGCCCGCGAGCGCGGCATGTCCACCGCCGAGGCCATCCGCATCGGTACCGCCACCACGGGCCGCCTCATCACCGGTGCCGCGCTGGTGCTGGCCGTCGTGGTCGGCGCCTTCGCGTTCTCCGACCTGGTGATGATGAAGTACCTGGCGTTCGGTCTGCTGATGGCGCTGCTGCTCGACGCCACCGTCATCCGCATGTTCCTGGTGCCGGCCGTCATGAAGCTCCTCGGCGACGACTGCTGGTGGGCACCGCTGTGGATGAAGCGCATCCAGCAGAAGCTGGGCCTCGGCGAAACCGAGCTGCCCGACGAGCGCAAGCGTCCCACCGTCCGCGAACCCGAGGACCCGCGTGCCCTGGTCGGTTCCGGTGCCCCGGTCCGGGCGCCGCACGATCCGACCCATCCGGCTGCCGGCCAACGCGCCGTCCCGACCCGGATCAACCCCGGCCAGCCGCAGCCGCCGAGTCAGGCCCCGACCAACCGGATGCCGAGCGCTCCCCCGCAGCCACCGGCACCGCAGGCCCCGCCCGCACCGCCGTCGGCTCCGGCATCTGAGCCCGCGACCACGCGGTTCAGCGCCGCCAAGGGCGCGTTCCGCAATGTGGTGTCGAACGTGACGCGCGCCGTCACGCCGCAGAACGGGGATCCGACGCCGCCGACCACCGCGATCGGCGACCCGGCGACCACCGCCTTCGGTCAGTCCTCCGAGCCCGCCACCACGGCGTTCCGTGCGCCCGGCGCGGGCCGGTCTGCCGACCCGGGCCAGGGCCAGGGCGCCACCGGCAACCGCGAGATCGAGTCGTGGCTCGGACAGCTGCGGGGCAACATCAGTGCCTCGGGGCCGCAGATCCAGACGCCGTCAGACGGCCCTGGCGACCAGGGCAACGAGCCGACCACGGCGTTCCGCGCCCAGCCGGCCGACGCACCCGACGCTACCGAGAAGATCGATACCGCCGAAACCCAGCGTCGCGGTACCGGCGGCGGGGTCAGCGCGCAGGATCTGCTGCGCCGCGAGGGCCGTCTGTAGCAGGGGCGTCAGCCCCTTGCGAGACGGTCTCGGCGGCGACCGAGCCGGCTTCGGCGAGTAGCTCGGCCTGCTCGGCGTCCGGGTCGCTGGCAACCAGCACCCGGATGGCGCTGTTGAGGAACGCGACGATCGGCACCGCGATCAGCGCGCCGATGACGCCCGCCATGACACCGCCACCGGCGATGGCCAGCACGACGGCGAGCGGATGCACCGACACCGCACGGCCCATCACGATCGGCTGCAGCACATGGGCTTCCAACTGCTGCACCGCGATGATGAGGCCGAGCGCGATCAGCGCGCAGATCCAGCCCTTGGCGATCAGCGCCACCACCACGGCCACGAAACCGGTCAGCACGGCACCGACCAGCGGGACGAACGCGCCCAGGAACACCAGGGACGCCAGCGGGAGCGCCAGCGGCACCCCCATGATGGCCAAGCCGGTGCCGATGCCGACGGCGTCGACGAGCGCCACCACGAACGTCGCCCGCACGTACCCGATCAGGGAGCCGAAGCCGGCGCGGCCGGCGTCGCGCACCCGCTCGCGGACCGAGGCCGGGACGATCTTGGTGACGAAGGCGTAGATGTCTCGCCCACCATGCAGCAGGAAGATCAGGGTGAACAGGACCAGCAGCATTCCGGTGATGATCTCGGTCAGCGCGCCGGCGGTGGAGAAGACGCCACTGGTCAGTTTGGACTGATTGTTCTTGAGAGCATCGATGGCGGTCTGGCCGACGCTGTTGATCTGTTCGGCGCTCAGATGCAGGATCGGCCCCTCGGTCAACCACCTGCGGGCGCCGTCGATGCTCCTGGTGACCTGCTCCACCAAAGCCGGTGCGCCGTCGATGAATTGGGAGACGACGAACGTCAGGATGCCGCCCATCACCACGATGGAGCTCAGCAGCATGACCGCGACGGCCGCGCCGCGCGGCAGTCCCCGCCGGGTCAACAGGTCCACTGCCGGCAGCAGGAACGCCGTGGCCAGCGTCGCCAGCAGCACGGGCACCACGATGACCTCGAGCTTGATCACCACCCACAACGCGGCGAGCATCGCGCCGAAGATCGCCAACAACCGCCATGACCAGGCTGCTGCCTTGCGTACCACCGGATCGACCGCTTCGTGGGCATGTGACATGGGCGCCAGCGTAGCGCCGTGACGACGTTGCACGATGCGGCCGCGCTCGGCACGCCGGGCGCGACACGCCGGATACGCTAAGCGCGTGTCGAACGAGGCTGCGCCAGGACCGATGACGGCCCGCCGTCGCGGCCTCTGGATGGCGTGCCGTCGTGGCGATGCCCGGCCGGCTCGGACGCGCGGCAAGTACTGGTGGCTGCGCTGGGTTCTCATCGGCATCGCCGTCGCCGTGCTGACCGTCGAGGTCGTGATGGTCTGGGAGCAGCTGGCCAAGGCCTGGCGCAGCCTGCTGTCGGCGACGTGGTGGTGGGTGGCCGCCGCGGCCGTCGCGGCCCTGGCCTCGATGCACAGCTTCGCGCAGATCCAGCGCACCCTGCTGCGGTCCGCCGGGGTCCAGGTCAAGCAGTGGCGATCCGAGGCCGCCTTCTACGCCGGCAACGCGCTGTCCACCACGCTGCCGGGCGGCCCGGTGCTCTCGGCCACTTTCGTCTACCGCCAGCAGCGGCTGTGGGGCGCGTCGCCGCTGGTGGCGTCGTGGCAGCTGGTGATGTCCGGGGCGCTGCAGGTGGTCGGGCTGGCGCTGCTGGGTCTGGGTGGTGCGTTCCTGCTCGGCGCGAGCAAGAACCCCCTGTCGCTGATCTTCACGATCGGCGGCTTCGTGGCGCTGCTGCTGCTCGCCCAGGCCGTCGCCGCCAATCCGCAGCAGATCGACGGCATCGGCGTGCGGCTGCTGTCGTGGGTCAACTCGCTGCGCGGTAAGCCCGCCGACACCGGGCTGGACGGCTGGCGCCGCACCCTGAGCCAGCTGGAGTCGGTGAGCCTGAGCCGCCGGACCTTGACCGTGGCGTTCAGCTGGTCGCTGTTCAACTGGATCGCCGATGTCGCATGCCTGGCCTGCGCGGCGTACGCCACCGGCGGGCATCCTTCGCTGGCCGGGCTGACGGTCGCCTACGCCGCGGCCCGCGCGGTCGGGGCGATTCCCCTGATGCCCGGCGGACTGCTCGTGGTCGAGGCGGTGCTGGTGCCCGGTCTGGTCTCCAGCGGGATGACGCTGGCGGGGGCCATCTCGACGATGCTGATCTATCGGCTGGTCAGCTGGATCTTCATCTCGGCCATCGGCTGGGTGGTGTTCTTCTTCCTGTTCCGCACGGAGAAGGACATCGACCCGGATGCGCCCGATACGGCTGGCAGCCCTGGCACCGCTCCCGGGCCGCGGCCCGACAGCCCCGAGGACTCGCCATGACTCCGGGTAGCCGGCTGGCGGCGGCAGTCCTGCTCACCGCCGCGCTGACATCGTGTACGTCCGTACCACAACCGGGCCGATCTTCCACTACTCCAACCGGTTCCGCGGATGCCGCCACGCCGATCGTCACACCCGTCCTGGTCGACGTCGTGGCCGAACCCGTCCCGATGCCGGCCACCGACGGTCGGGTCCATCTCGCGTACGAGCTGCTGCTCACCAACACCTCACCCGAACCCGTGACGGTGGATTCGGTCGCGGTCATGGGACCCGTCGGGCCACTGCTGCAGCTGTCCGGCGCCGGCCTCGGCTACTGGACGCGGACCATGGGCACCCGGGTCAGCACCAACGACCTGGCCCCGGGACAGCGTTCCATCGTGTGGCTCGACGTCAAACTGGACGCGGGAAGTGCGGTGCCGCAGCAGCTTTCCCACCGCGTGGTGGTCAAGGTCCCTAAACCCATGCCACCGCTCGTGCCGCCGGTGGTGACGGAGAACGTCGCACCCGTGCCGGTGTCCGACCGCAAGCCCGTCGTACTCGACCCACCGCTGCGCGGCTCCGGCTGGCTCGACGCCAACGGCTGCTGCGACATGACGCCGCACCGGATGGCCCTCAACCCGATCGACGGAAAGCTCTGGGCCGCAGAGCGATTCGCCATCGACTACGAGCAGCTCCGGGCCGACGGACAGCTGTTCGGCGGGGACCGCGCGAAGACGGACAGCTACCTCTACTTCGGCTCCGACGTGCACGCCGTCGCGGACGGCCCCGTGGTCGCGGTCCTCGACGGACTGCCCGAGCAGGTGCCCGGCGTCGACCCGACCGGCCTGACGCTGGCGCAGTACGGCGGCAACCACGTCGTCCAGGACCTCGGGAACGGGAACTTCGCGTTCTACGCGCACCTGAAGACCGGCAGTGTCAAGGTCAAGCCCGGTGACCGGCTGACTGCCGGGCAGGTGCTGGGCAACGTCGGCAACACCGGCAATTCCAGTGCGCCGCATCTACATTTCCACGTGATGAGCACGCCCGATCCGCTGCGCGCCGACGGCCTGCCCTTCGTCTTCCGCTCGTTCCGGCTCACCGACCGACTGGCCGACATGGCCGCCGTCGACGCGGTGGAGGCCGGCGGTCCCGCGCGGCCGGTCCCCGGCTTCACCGTCCGGGCCGAAACCGATGTCAGCCCACTGAATCTGGACGTGATGACCTATGACAACTGAGCAGACCACCGGAAACCGCAGCGCCGCACTGGCTTTCGTCACCGACGTGGTGCTGGTGGTGATCTTCTGCGCCATCGGCCGGCGCAGTCACGCCGAGGGCATCACCCTGGCCGGCGTGGCGCACACGAGCTGGCCGTTCCTGACCGGAACCGTGGCGGGCTGGGCGCTGTCGCGGGGTTGGCACCGCCCGACGGCGCTGAACCCGACCGGGTTGGTGGTGTGGATCAGCACCGTCGTCATCGGCATGCTGCTGCGCAAGGCCTCAGCCCAGGGCGTCGCAGTGAGTTTCGTGATCGTCGCCTCGACCGTCACGGCCGTCTTCCTGCTCGGCTGGCGCGGCCTGGCTCGACTCCGCAAGTGATTTGTGCACGAAAATCCGCGCTAGCCGCGGATTTTCGTGCACAAATCCCTGACTAGCGGGCGGCTGGGCCGGGCAGGCCGCATCGGTCGCGGATGTCCTTGAGCGGCTGCCGGATGCCCTGCAGCTCCGCCTTCGTCTGCGGGTTGGCGATCAGGTACTGCTTGACCTTGGCGTGCGCCTGGTCCTTCGACAGACCCCGCAGACTGGTGAAGAAGTCGTTCACGTCCGGGTGGGTGAACAGGTAGGCAGAGGTCGATGCCTCGACACCGGACTTGACACCGGCGATGTCCGCAGCGGAGCAGTTGGGCGGCAGGTCGTCGGCGAGGGCCGACGGGACGGCACCGAACAACATGCTGCCGGCGACTGCGCCGGCGCCGATGAAACCGGCAACAACGCGTCGCTTGGCCAGAGCGGTGAGCATCATGTGGTCAAACCCCTTCGTCGAGAGTTCCGGTAGCGGAACCCCGACGGGGCTACCGGCCCCTCAAAGATAAGCAGAAGAGCCGGATAACCGCCTGTCTAGCGCCCGGCGGGTTGCGCCGCCGACACGGCCTGGGCCGCCGGGATGGACCCCGTCGCCGTCGTCACGCCAGGCAGGGTGGGCGTGAACGGCACGGCGCCGGGCACGCTAGGCACGGCGGGCATCGCGGGCAGCGTGGCCGGCAATCCGCCGCCCTGCTGCGCCGACTGCATCAGGCCCATCAGCTGCGGCAGCGTCAACGGCAGCTTGCACTGCGACGACAGCGTCACCAGCGGCGCCTGCAGGTTCTGCAGCGCGGCGCCCTCCTGCGGGTTGGCATCGAAGTAGGTCTTCAGCGCTGCCAACGACTGCGGGCCGGGCTGCTGCTGCGAGATGTTGGTCAGCGTCTGGTTCGCAGTGGGGTGCGCGTCCAGGTACGTGCCCGTCGAGGTGGCGACCATGCCGATGGTCTTGGCGACCTGGCTGGCGGCACACGGATCCTGGCCCGCACCGGCCGACGGAGCGCCGACCGACGTCACCATCACACCGCCGAGTGCAGTTACAGCGAACGTCCCGGCGAGTCCGCGGCGAACCGCCACACTGGTCGTCTTCATGGCAAATCTCCTCACCGGTTTACGGGCCAACTACGGCCGTGTAAACACTCGGCAAACACTGTTTTCCCGGGGTGGCGCCGATGGCTGCGCCGGCCGCATCCGGGATTCGGCTCCTGCCATCTTGCCATCGCGGCGAGGCCGGTGACCAATCCACACAGCAAACATCCAGGTCACCGCGGGGTTCGCGGACTGCGCCGAAGGCCCCCTATGGCATCGGACGGCGTTGCCGGCGGGGCCGGGAGCGGCCCGGTTGCAGTTGGATCAAGGTTCCCACCTGGCGCCGCAACGGCGCTCGCGAGCCGGTCACCCTACCCCATACTGGGGTAGGGTCGGCCGCACGAAACGCCGATCAGAAGACTCCGGTGGCAACCGGGACGACCGCAGGAAGAGGGTTCGCCATCCAGCAGTTGATGATGCGGCTGAGCGGTCTGCTCCGGCGTTGGCGCTGGGCGGTTTTCGCCACCTGGCTGCTGCTCATGGTGCCGTCTCTGTATCTCGCTGCGACCCAGTCCAGCAACCTCAGCGGCGGCGGGTTCGACGTCGCCGGCTCCCAATCGCTGCACGTCCAGTACGAGCTCGAGGACCATTTCCCCGACGAGGGCGCCTCACCACTGGCCCTGGTTGCGGCCCCGAACGCCAACGCGTCGCAGGAAGACATGACCGCCGCCGTCGACGAGCTCAAACGCATCGCGGCGAGCGTCTCCAACGTCAAGGTCGTCCCCGACCCCACGCAGGCCGAGCCGCAGGCCGGCAAACCCTACGTCGTGACGTTGCGCCTCGACTTCAACAACAGTGGCGCCGTCGACATCGCCAAGAAGCTGCGTAAGGCGGTCGGCATCGAGGGCGGCAAGGCCGGTCAGACCGCCGACGGCAAGGTCCGGCTGTACGTCATCGGGCAGGGCGCACTCGGCGCGGCCGCCAGCGAGACCACCAAGCACGACGTCGCCGAGGCCGAGAAGTGGAACCTGCCGATCGTGCTGATCGTGCTGCTGGCGGTATTCGGCTCCCTCGCGGCCGCGGCCATGCCGATGCTGCTCGGCGCCTGCACGGTGATCGTGACGATGGGGGTGGTCTATCTCCTGTCCATCTGGGTCACCATGAGTGTCTTCGTGACGACGACGCTGTCGATGTTCGGCATCGCGCTGGCCGTCGACTATTCGCTGTTCATCCTCATGAGATTCCGCGAGGAGCTGCGGGCCGGCCGCGATCCCGAGCAGGCCGTCGACGCGTCGATGGCGACGTCCGGTCTGGCGGTGCTGCTGTCCGGGCTGACGGTGATCGCGTCGATCACCGGCATCTACCTGATCGGCACGCCGGTGCTGTCGTCGATGGCCACCGGCGCCATCCTGGCCGTCGCCGTCGCGGTGCTGACGTCGACCACGCTGATCCCGGCGGTGCTGGCCACGTTCGGCAAGCGGGTCGCCAAACGCTCGTCGTGGCTGCACGTCTCGCGCCGCCCGGACGCCACGCAGTCACCGTTCTGGACCCAGTGGACCGAACGGACCATGCGGTGCCCGTGGCTGTCGGCGCTGCTGGCCACCGTCTTCCTGGTCGCCCTGGCCGCACCATCGTTCGGCATGCAACTGGGCAACAGCATGCTGCGCCAGTTCGAGCCGTCCCACGAAATCCGCAGCGGCGTGGCCGCGGCGGCGGAAGCGCTGGGCCCCGGCGCGCTCGGCCCGATCCGGGTGCTGGCGACGTTCCCCGACGCGACGGCGTCCGACCCGCAGAACACCGCGACGCTCGACGCCCTGCACCAGACCATGACGCAGGCGCCGGACGTCGCCCAGGTGGCACCGCCGGTGTTCAGCAACGACAACCGCAGCGCCCTGTTCTCGGTGGTGCTCGCGGTGGACCCCGAAGACCTCGTCGCGCGGGACTCCATCACCTGGCTGCGACAACACCTACCGGGTGTCGCCGGCCCGAACGTCGCCATCGCGGTCGGTGGGCCGACGGCGCTGATCATGGACTTCGACCACCGCGTCGCGAACACCGAGATCCTGGTCTTCGTCTTCGTGTCGCTCATCGCGTTCGTGATGCTGCTGATCTCGATCCGCTCGATCGTGCTGGCGCTCAAGGGCGTCCTCATGACGGTGCTGTCGGTCGCCGCGGCCTACGGCAGCCTGGTGATCGTCTTCGAATGGGGCTGGTTCAAGGCGCTCGGGTTCAAGCCACTGGAATCGCTGGACACCACCATCCCGCCGCTGGTGCTGGCGATGACGTTCGGCCTGTCCATGGACTACGAGATCTTCCTGCTGACACGCATCCGGGAACGCTTCCTGCAGACCGGCAACACCCGCGACGCTGTCGCGTACGGCGTCAGCACCAGCGCCCGCACCATCACCAGTGCCGCGCTCATCATGATCGCCGTCTTCATCGGATTCGCGTTCGCCGGTATGCCGCTGGTGGCCCAGATGGGCGTGGCCTGCGCCGTGGCCATCGCGGTCGACGCGACGGTGGTCCGCCTGGTCCTGGTGCCGGCGCTGATGGCGATGTTCGACCAGTGGAACTGGTGGCTGCCCAAGTGGCTGGACCGCCTGCTGCCGTCGGTGGATTTCGACAAGCCGTTGCCCACCACCGATACCGGCAGCCTCGTCATCATCCCCGACGACATCTCCGCGCTGGGCCCGTCCGGCGCCGAACTGCGCAGCGTCGTGAAGTCCGCCGCCAAGCTGAAAAACCTTGCCGAACAGACTGTTACGGTCGCCGATCCGCTGGCGTTCAGCGGCTGCGAGCCGGGCGAGCAGCAGTACGTGCCCCGGGCCGTACCCCGCCGGATCGCGGCGGCGCCCCCGCGCAAAGACCGGTCCCGCACCGGCCTCGCGCTGCTGCGCCGGCGTGCGCACGGCCTGTCCCGGTCCGCGTCGGACAACCCCGACGTGCACCCCGTCACCATGTGGGGTGGCCGGCTGTCGGTCGCGCTCGACGCGCTGTCGCTCAGCGACACCGACGGCCCCGCCATCGAGCGCCGCAGCCCCGTGGAGACGACGACGGTGCTGCTGCCCACCGGCGACCGGCTCGAGATCCCGACGGGCGCCGAAACGCTGCGGCTCAAGGGCTACCTGATCATGTCCCGCAACAGCGTCCAGGACTACGCCGACTTCGTCGACCTGGTGTCCTGCATGGACATCCGGACCGCAGCCGCGGTTCTCGCGGGAATTGACGGGTATTACTGTGGAGAACGGTCGAAGAACCAGTGGGTGGCCACCCAGTTGGTCCGCAGGTTGGCCGACCCGCACCCGTTCGACGACCACGAAACGGCAGATTGGCCCGACGTCAAACAGCGTTGTCTGGCGGTGGCAGTGGCCATGTTGGAGGAGGCGAGGTGACGTTGACATCCGAAGTGAGGGACACCCCTTCTGGTGCCGACGATCCCGGTGACGCCACCGCAGCCGGCACCAACGGCGCACCCACCGTCGCGTTCCCGGCGCAGGCCCCCGGCGAGAAGCCCGTCGAGTTCTGGTCGACGTCCGCCATCCGCGCCGCGCTGGAGAACGACGACCTCGCGGTGTGGCAGCGCATCGTCGTCGCCATCAAGCGCGACCCCTTCGGCCGCACCGCTCGTCAGGTCGAAGAGATCCTGGCGACCACCAACCCGTACGGCATCTCCAAGGCCTTGGCCGAGGTGCTGGCCCGTGCCCGCACCCAGCTCGAGGCCAACGAATGCGCCGAGGTGGCGCGTCAGATCCGGCTGCTGATGGAGCGTTCCGGCCTCAGCGAGACGGAATTCGCGTCCCGCATCGGTGTTGGCGCACAAGAACTTTCGGCCTACGTCGCGGGCACCACCAGCCCGTCGGCCGCGCTGCTGGTGCGCATGCGGCGGCTGTCGGACCGGTTCGCCCGGATGCGCTCCGCCCGGTCCTGAGCCGGCGCCCGAGCCGTCCTACCGCGACGCGATCGGCGTCACGTCCATGACCAGCCAGCGGCCGTCCTGCTTCGTCAGCGTGACCCGCAGCCCCAACACCGTCGCCTGCGCCGGCTTGTTCGGGGTGTTCTGAGTGGCCCGCATGACCACCGCGACACTGGCGAAATTCGGGCCGATGGTCTCGATACCGGCCGAGATGGTGCTGGCCTGCCCGGCCACCCCACGGCTGGTCAGGTCCTTGGCGACCGCGTTGAACTCGTTGCGGTAGGCCTCCGCGCGCTGCGGCGCCATCAACGACGTGGCCCGGTCGATCGACACGTTCGGCGCGCCGGGGGTGAAGGTCGCCGACGCCTCCGCGACGCTGCTGGCGATCCCCACGACCGTGGACATGTCGTTCTCGGTGGTGCGGTCGGGCACCGTCCACTTGGTGTAGCCGACGATGGCGGCCGCGACCACCGCGACCGCCGTCAGCCCCACGACCGCGAGCCGCAGCCTGGGCGCGTCGTCATCGGTGCCCATGGTGACGCCGTCACGGCGGAACAGCACGAAGTTGACCACCGACGCCTGCAACACCAGCAGACCGACGATGGTGCCCACCACGACCCACCACAGCGGCCGCTCCAGGGCCAGCCCGATGTAGACGAGACTCGCCAGCACCGCGAGCGGCGCCAGGATGTCGAAGACCAGTACCCGCCACGCGTTCCTCATCGCAGCGTCTCCAATCGCGAGATCAGCATCTTGCCGTCGACGTCGGACACCCCGAGGCGCAGCCGCCAGCGCACGGTCTGCGGCTTGGCACCGGCGTTCTGGCTCACCGACGTCGCGATCACCAGCACCGTCGTCGTATCCGAGGCGATCGCCGCCAGCTCGGGCTGGACCGCCGGTTTGCCCTGGTCCCCCGGCGGCGCGTGATGCAGCGTCTCCAGCGCGACGGACTCGATCTGACCACTGGTCTGGCTCTGCAGCTTCTGCACCAGCTGGGTGAACGGCGCGACGGTGGCGTCGAAATCGGCGTTGAGCTGGCCGACGGTGCCCTCGTGCAGCTTCGGCACGTTGACGGCGACGTTGTCCTTGGTCATGTTGATCAGCAGGTTGGACCACTCGGCGGCGGCTTTCATGGCCTGCGCCTCGTGCGCGCGCTCCGCGTCGTCGGCCCGGTGGCCCAGGTAGACCCAGGTCGCGACGACGACGGCGACCGCCGCGACGACACCCAGCACGGCCGAGGCGATGCCGTAACGGCTGAAGATTCCCTCAGCCTGATCACTCGGTGCGGCGGCCTTGGTGGCGGGCTTGGCGGCAGTGGCCGCGCCGGCCGATCCGGCGTCTTTCGCTGTGTCTTTGGCAGCGTCTTTTTCGGCGGAGTCTTCGCTGCGCTCGTCGGGCATGGGCGTGAGGCTACCCGCAGCGCCGTCGCGCACTGCAGCGGCGATGGCAGGATGGCGAGGTGAGTCTCGAAGCTACCTCTCCCCGATCCGGTATCGACCTGAGCTACCTCGACCCCGGCGCCCGCCCGCAGGACGACCTGTTCGGTCACGTCAACGGCCGCTGGCTCACCGACTACGACATCCCGGCCGACCGCGCCACCGACGGCGCCTTCCGCCTGCTGGCCGACCGCGCCGAGGAGCAGGTGCGTGACCTCATCACGACGGCCTCGGGCCCGGTGGGCTCTGATGCCCAGCGCATCGGCGACCTCTACGCGAGCTTCATGGACACCGAGCGGGTGGCCGCCGTCGGCCTCGCGCCGCTGTTGGCGGAGCTTGCCCTGATTTCCGATGCGGCCGACTCCGCCGCTTTGGCCACGGTGCTCGGCGCGTTGCAGCGCACCGGCGTCGGCGGTGGCGCCGGCGCCTACGTCGACACCGATTCCAAGGACTCGACGCGGTACCTGCTGCACTTCACGCAGTCCGGCCTCGGCCTGCCCGACGAGTCCTACTACCGCGAACCGGCACACGCGGCGGTGCTCGCGGCCTACCCGCAGCACATCGCCCGCATGCTGAGTCTGGTCTTCGGCGGCGATCAGGCCGAGACCGCCGCCCGGATCGTCGCGCTGGAGACCAAGCTGGCCGCCGCGCACTGGGACGTGGTCAAGCGCCGCGACGCCGACCTGAGCTACAACCTGCGCCGGTTCGCCGACCTCGCCGACGAGGCACCCGGCTTCGACTGGGCCGGCTGGCTGGCGGCGGTGGGCGCGCCGGCCGACGTGGTCGCCGAAGTCGTGGTGCGGCAACCCGATTTCCTGGTCGCGTTCGGCGCGCTGTGGGCGTCCGAGCCGCTCGAGGACTGGAAGGCCTGGCTGAGCTGGCGCCTGATCAGCGGCCGCGCCCCGATCCTGACCGACGACCTGGTCGCGGAGAACTTCGATTTCTACGGCCGCACCCTGTCGGGCACCGAGGAAATCCGGGACCGCTGGAAGCGTGGCGTCGGCCTCGTCGAGGGTCTGATGGGCGACGCCGTCGGAAAGCTGTACGTGGAGCGGCACTTCCCGCCGTCGCACAAGGCGCGGATGGACGAACTGGTGGCCAACCTGCGCGAGGCCTACCGCGTCAGCATCACCAACCTGGAGTGGATGACGCCCGAGACGCGGCAACGCGCGCTGGCCAAGCTGGACAAGTTCACCCCGAAGATCGGCTACCCGGCGCGCTGGCGGGACTACTCGAACCTGGTGATCGACGCCGGCGACCTGTACGGCAACTACCTGCGCGGCCAGGCCGTCGAGCACGACCGGGAGCTGGCGAAGCTGGACAGTGAAGTGGACCGCGACGAGTGGTTCATGACGCCGCAGACGGTGAATGCCTACTACAACCCGGGCATGAACGAGATCGTCTTCCCCGCAGCGATCCTGCAGCCGCCGTTCTTCGACGCCGAGGCCGACGACGCCGCCAACTACGGCGGGATCGGCGCGGTGATCGGGCACGAGATCGGGCACGGCTTCGACGACCAGGGCGCCAAGTACGACGGCGACGGCAATCTGGTCGACTGGTGGACCGATACCGACCGCGCCGAATTCGGTTTGCGGACAAAAGCTCTCATCGAGCAGTACGAGGCCTTCACGCCGCGGGCACTGGATGCGGGCCACCATGTGAACGGCGCGTTCACCGTCGGCGAGAACATCGGCGACCTGGGCGGGCTGTCCATCGCGCTGCTCGCCTACGAGCTGTCACTGGGCGGCAAGGAGGCGCCCGTCATCGACGGGCTGACCGGCGTCCAGCGCGTCTACTTCGGCTGGGCCCAGGTGTGGCGCACCAAATCCCGTGACGCCGAAGCCATTCGGCGCCTCGCCGTCGACCCGCACTCGCCGCCGGAGTTCCGGTGCAACGGCGTGATCCGGAACATCGACTCGTTCTACGAGGCGTTCGATGTCAGCACGTCCGACGAGCTGTACCTGGATCCCGCCGAGCGCGTGCGCATCTGGAATTAGCCATACCACGCGAAAACCCCCTATTTCGTTGGAAATAGGGGGTTTTCGCGTTGTCGACGGATCAGCGCGTGCCGGCGCCCGAACCCGAGCCGCTGCCCGTGGACGGCGTCGCGGCCGGCGTCTGCATGCCCCACTGCCAGTCGCCCGCACCGTCGGAGTAGTTGTACAGGCCGACCGAGTTCTTCACGACGATCGGGTCACCACTGCCGAACTGGTCGTAGAACCACTTCGCGTTGTCGGGCGAGAGGTTGATGCAGCCGTGGCTGACGTTGCGCTTGCCCTGGTCGGAGACCGACCACGGGGCGCTGTGCACGAACGCGCCGCTGTTGTCGATACGGACCGCCCAGTTGACCTTCAGCTTGTAACCCTGCGGCGAGTCGACGGGGACGCCGTAGGTCGACGAGTCCATCACGATGTCCGGGAACTTCTCCAGCACGTAGTAGGTGCCGTTCTTGGTCTCGTCGCCGGTCTTGCCCATCGACATCGGGAAGGTCTTCTCCACGACGCCGTTGCGGCTGATGGTCATCTGGTGCGTCGCGTTGTCCGCGGTGGCGACCAGCGAGTCACCGGTGCGGAAGCTGGACTTGGTGCCTGCGGCGTCGATGTTCACGACGGTGTTGGCCGGCCAGAAGGCGATGGGCCGCCAGCGCAGCTGCGTGTCGGTCACCCAATAGAACATGCCGGGCACCGGCGGGTTGGACGAGATGTGCACCGCATCCTGCGCCATCTGCTTGTTGGCGATGGGCCGCGGGAAGTTGATGTAGATCGGCTTGGCCACCCCCACCATGGACCCGTTCACCGGGTTGAAGGTCGGCGGGTTGAACGGCGGCTGGCCGACGAACGGCGTCGGGTTCTGGCCGGCCGGGGTACCCGCCGGGATCGGCTGGGGTTCGCCCGGGATCGGGGCACCCGGGATGACGGGAGCGGGCGCGACGGGCGCGCCCGGAGCCAGCGGGTCACCGACCGGCGGGATCGGCGGCGGCAAGGGAGCCTCCGTGGGGAGACCCGGGTCGATCGGCGCGGCCGCCACACCGGGGTCCGGCGCATCCGGGTCGGCCAGCGCCGACGGGGTTGCGACGGTCATTCCGGCGACCAGTCCGGCCGCCACGACCGCGGTCAGAAGCTTGCTCTTGTTCCACTGCGGCATCCGCCACCTCCAGTTCACAACGTCCCCAGTCTCTCATAGCGCGCTGACCGGCCCCTGCCGCGAAAGCCCGTCACACCCCGATCACGGCCCTGTCGAAGGCCGCTGAACTGCACTGTTGATCGCCCCAGATATGTCGGGCGTTACTCCCACCGGCCGCGGTGGAGACCCCGGAAACGCCACGGGCGGGTGTCCAAGCCCCACGGATCCGCGCACAATCGACCGTGTGATTGTTGCCTTCAGCGTCAGCCCGATGGGTGGTGACGAGTCCGGCGGCGTCGGTGCGGCCGTCGCCGCGGCCGTGCGGGTGGTGCGCGAGTCGGGTCTGCCCAACGAGACCAACGCGATGTTCACGAACATCGAAGGCGAGTGGGACGAGGTGATGGCCGTGGTCAAACGGGCCGTGGACGCGGTGGCGGCGGCGTCCCCTCGCGTCAGCCTGGTCCTCAAAGCCGACATCCGCCCCGGCTACACCGGCCAGCTGACCGCGAAGGTCCAGCGCATCGAGGACGAACTCGGCACGTAGCGCGGTCGTGGCTGGACGCGGCGAGTCGGACGCCGTGCCGGGCATTAGCCCCGCGGCACGATCACAACGTCGGGCTCGGAGTCAGGAACGGACCAACCGCGCGATCGCCGCGGAGGCCTCGGCCAGCTTCTGCTCGGCCTCGTCGCCGCCGACCGCCACCGCATGGCTCACGCAATGCCCCAGGTGGTCGTCGAGCAGCGCCAGCGCGACCGACTGCAGCGCGCTGTTCACCGCGCTGATCTGCGTCAACACGTCGATGCAGTACTTGTCCTCGTCGATCATCTTCGCGATGCCGCGGACCTGTCCCTCGACCCGCCGCAGCCGCTTGGCGTAGTTATCCTTGTTGGGCGAGTAGCCGTGCTGGGGCTCGGCGTGGCCTGCCTCAGGTGCGCCCGACTCTTCTGCCGTCATGAGCCCAGCGTACCGCATACCCCTTAGGGGTATCCAATGAAATTCGGTTTGCCGGCGATTGGCATACTTACCTGCATGTCTTCTGACCAGCCCGATATCAAGCCCCGCAGCCGCGACGTCACCGACGGCCTGGAGAAAACCGCAGCCCGCGGCATGCTGCGCGCGGTAGGGATGGGTGACGACGACTGGGTCAAGCCGCAGATCGGCGTCGGATCGTCGTGGAACGAGATCACCCCCTGCAACATGTCGCTGCAGCGGCTGGCGCAGTCGGTCAAGGAGGGCGTGCACGCCGCCGGCGGTTACCCGCTGGAGTTCGGCACCATCTCCGTCTCCGACGGCATCTCGATGGGCCACGAGGGCATGCACTTCTCGCTGGTGTCGCGTGAGGTCATCGCCGACAGCGTCGAGACCGTCATGCAGGCCGAGCGCCTGGACGGCTCGGTGCTGCTCGCCGGCTGCGACAAGTCGATCCCCGGCATGCTGATGGCCGCCGCCCGGCTGAACCTGGCCAGCGTCTTCTTCTACAACGGCTCGATCATGCCCGGCGTCGCGAAGCTGACCGACGGCACCGAGAAGGAAGTCACCATCATCGACGCCTTCGAAGCGGTCGGCGCGTGCGCCCGCGGGCTGATGTCCCGCGAGGACGTCGACATCATCGAGCGCGCGATCTGTCCGGGTGAGGGTGCCTGTGGCGGTATGTACACCGCCAACACCATGGCCTCGGCGGCTGAGGCCCTCGGTATGTCGTTGCCGGGCAGCGCTTCTCCCGTCGCCATCGACAAGCGCCGCGACGAGTTCGCCCGCAAATCCGGTGAGGCCGTCGTCGAGATGCTGCGCCGCGGCATCACCGCCCGCGACATCCTGACCAAGGAAGCGTTCGAGAACGCCATCGCCGTCGTCATGGCCTTCGGTGGTTCCACCAATGCGGTGCTGCATCTGCTGGCCATCGCCCGCGAGGCCGAGGTCGAGCTGACCCTTGCCGACTTCACCCGCATCGGCAACAAGGTGCCGCACCTGGCCGACGTGAAGCCCTTCGGCCGCCACGTGATGAAGGACGTCGACGAGATCGGCGGCGTGCCCGTCGTCATGCGCGCACTGCTGGATGCCGGTCTGCTGCACGGTGATTGCCTCACCGTGACCGGCAAGACCATGGCCGAGAACCTCGCCCACATCGCGCCGCCCGACCCGGACGGCAAGGTGCTGCGCGCGATGAACAACCCGATCCACCCGACGGGCGGCATCACCATCCTGCACGGCTCGCTGGCTCCCGAAGGCGCCGTCGTGAAGTCGGCCGGCTTCGATTCCGACGTATTCGAGGGCACCGCAAGGGTTTTCGAGCGCGAGCGCGCCGCCCTGGATGCACTGGAGGACGGCACCATCACGCACGGCGACGTCGTCGTCATCCGCTACGAGGGCCCCAAGGGCGGCCCGGGCATGCGCGAGATGCTGGCCATCACCGGCGCCATCAAGGGCGCCGGCCTGGGCAAGGACGTGCTGCTGATGACCGACGGCCGCTTCTCGGGCGGCACGACGGGCCTGTGCGTCGGGCACATCGCGCCGGAGGCCGTCGACGGCGGCCCCATCGCCTTCGTGCGCGACGGTGACCGCATCCGCCTCGACGTCGCCAACGGCAAGCTGGACCTGCTGGTCGACGAGGCCGAACTGGCTTCGCGCCGTGAGGGATTCGAGCCGCTGCCGCCGCGCTACAAGACCGGCGTGCTGGCCAAGTACACCAAGCTGGTCCAGTCCGCCGCCGTCGGCGCCGTCTGCACCTAACCGGGATTTGTGCACGATTTTCCGCGGTAGACGCGGAAAATCGTGCACAAATCACTCTGTGGGCGCATGAGAGGAGGCCGTCATGGCCAGCACACTGCCCACCAATCCGTCCCTGGACAAGCTGCGCGTCGAAGCCCGAAAGCTGCAACGGGCCAACGGCATCGCACTGCACGCCGCCCAGCTCACCGTCGCCCGTCGTTATGGCTTCACCGGATGGCCGGCGCTCGTGCACTACCTGCGGCTCGCCGCCGATCTGAGCGTCGATCCGGGAGCCGTCGACGACGACACCCTCGACCCGGCCGACCGGTTCTGCTCGTGGGCATCCCTGCGCTACGACGAATCCGATGCCCCGCCCCGCTGGCAGTCGGCCGCCGACCTGCTCGCCGCCGAGCCCGAGGTGGTCACCCGCAGCATCTGGGCCGCGGCCGCCGCCTCGGATCCGATCGCGATTTCCGATCACCTCGCCAGGCAGCCGGCACTGGCCAACACCGCTGGCGGACCGTTCGGCTGGGTCCCCCTGATGCACCTCTGCTACTCCCGTATTCCCCTGGGCCGCAGTGCAACTGACGTCGTGACGGCCGCGACGCTGCTACTGGACGCCGGTGCCGACCCGAACGGCGGATACCTGTGGTGCGGCATGTCGACGCCGTTCACGCTGTTGACCGGGGTGTTCGGCGAAGGCGAGCAAGGGCCGCGGCGGCAGCCCCGGCATCCGCACGCCGCCGAACTCGCGACACTGCTCCTGCGCCGCGGCGCCCACCCGGTCGACCAGCAGACGCTCTACAACCGGATGTTCCGCCCCGACAATTCGCACCTGGAACTGCTGTTCGCCCACGGGCTCGCCGACGCCGGTCCCAGTCCGTGGGAGAGCCGCCTGGGCGAGGCCATGGAGACCCGAGAACAGATGTGGCAGCGGCAGATTCAGTGGGCGGCGGCGCACGGATTCAGTGACCGCCTCGCGCTGCTCGAGCGGCAGGGCATCGACGTCTCCGGCGCCGAACTCATCACGCGGGCCTTTCCCGACGATCCGAACGCCCGCGACGACGAGGACGCGACGCCGCTGCACCAGGCCGCCTGGGAGGGCGACCTGGAGCTGATCCGGCGGCTGCTGAAGGCGGGCGCCGACCCGTCGCTCACCGACGGCCGGTTCGGCTCGACCCCGTTGCAGTGGGCCCAGCACGCCTATCAGACCGAGGCTGCGGACCTGCTGCGCGCCGCGACTTCCGCCACCACTTCCGAGTACCACTGAAACAGCTTGATGCGTTGCGGGGCATCGCTTTTAAGCAGCTCCGTCCAGCAGTCCGCGACCCTCGCACGGGCTGCCACGCCGATCCACGGTTGTGGCAACAACTCCGGCGGCAGCAGTGGGTCGGGCTCGACCGCACGGCTGAACTCGGCCGCCAGTTCGATCGCGATGGTGAGCTGCGCGGTCGGGGCGGCATCCGGCAATGCGGACAGTGCACGTTCGGCGACGGTGAGCAGGCGGCGGTGCCGTTCGGCAATGTCGTCCAGGGGCCAGAGGAGGCCGGCGGCGGCACGTGGCTCGACGGTGCCACCGACGGTCAAA
This sequence comes from Mycobacterium sp. SMC-16, assembly GCF_046250085.1. Classification (NCBI taxonomy): domain Bacteria; kingdom Bacillati; phylum Actinomycetota; class Actinomycetes; order Mycobacteriales; family Mycobacteriaceae; genus Mycobacterium; species Mycobacterium sp. SMC-16. Next base: position 162,111 of record NZ_CP176427.1, on the reverse strand, counting down.
TCGGTGGTCGTCAATGTGGTGACGTGCTCGGCAATCGCCAATTGTCCTGCTGCATCGGCTATCTCGCTGCCCCAGTCGTTCGGGGAGACGTAGAGACCACCTTGGATGGCGGCGCCGCCAAGACGCACGATCGCATCACGCATGGCGTCACGCGCCGGCCGGACAGACTCCGGGACCGCGAACGCCACCACGTGCCAGCGACCGTCCCATGGCGCGTCGCCCCGGTCCTGGGCATACATGAGCCGCAGATAGTCCAGGTCCGGCGTGATGGTGCTGCGCAGCTCATCCGTTGCACGCAGCACAGCTTTTCGGCCACGCCCGTCCTGGACGAACTGCCCGTCGGCGACCAGTCGTTTGATGCACAACCGCACCTGCTGGTCCGTCATGCCGAGCTCGCCCGCGACGTCGTACAGCGCCCCGGCGTCGATGGTCGCGTCGTCCCGCAGCATGCTCTCGACGAGCGTGCGGGTCGGCACTTCGATGGGTGCGTCTTCCAACGGTCAGCTCCTTGCGCCCGCGGCACGACGGGCGGGGCTCCCAAGTCTAGGCACGCTCGTCCCGTTCCACGACGACCAGCGGCCGGTCGGCGGGCTGATCGAGCCGGCGGGCAAGGTCGGCGAAGAACCGCGGCGCGTCGATGACGGCGTCGGGCGGGTGCACTCCCGGGTGCCGGACGGTGCCGTCGACGATCTGCGCCAGGCCCACCGCCAGCGGGATGCCGGTGGCCCGGGCCATGTCGCCGAACAACCCTGCCCCCGCACCGGACAGGTCGAGGTGGGCCAGCACCATGTGGTCGCGTCCAGCGCGGCTACCGGATACCGCGGCGAAGAACGGCGGCAGCGTTCCCGGCCCTCTGCTGCGTAGGGACGACGGGACAGATCGCAAGTAGCGCAACAGGTTCGGTTTCGCGAATTGCAGGGCCGCCGTCTCGTGCGTCAACCGGCGCCCGTCGGTGTCGCGGCGCAGCACGTCGAGATACGCCAGCGTCGGCGGCCGGATCACCATGAGGTTGACGGCATCGCCGCTGAGTCCGAGCGTGCGCCGCAACGTGATGGGCTCGGGATGACCCACCGTGTACGCGGTGCCGCGGCGACCGCGCGGCAAGGTCAGCTGCACCGGCCGCAACGGGCGCTCGAACGTCAGCTGTCCGCCACGGACGGTGCAGATCTTGCCGCTGCTCTGCAGCATCCAGTGCACGGCCGCCGCCGAGGGCCGGCCGTCGGGCCCCAACAGCACCTCACCGCCGTCACCGCCCGACCCGGGCACATCCACCGGCCATGCGGTGTAGGCGTCGCGCACGGTGTCGAGTTCGGCGGCCGCGGTTGCGGCGAGCAGATTGCTCACGCCCGGGCTGGCTCCCATCCCGATGACGGCGCAAACGCCTGCGGCACGGGCGCTTTCGTCCAGTTCGAGCATCTCCACCGTCGGTTCCCAGTCGTCGCAGATGTCGACGTAGTGCGTGCCCGCCGCGATCGCCGCGCGCAGCACGGGGACCCCGAAGCGGTAGTACGGCCCGACGGTGTTGACGACGAGGTCGGCCCGCTCGAGCGCTTCACGTAGCGCCGGGCCGTCGGTGACGTCGATCTGGGCGGCGCTGACCGGAACCCGGGCTTCGGCGAGTTGGCCGCACAACCGGTCGGCGGCGGCGCCATCGCGGTCCGCGACGACGATCTCGTCGACCCCGGGCAGCTGCGCGGCGAGCCGAACGGCGACCGTGCCCATCGCGCCCGGGCCGCCCAACGCGAGGATCCTCATCGGGCCTCCTTGGCGGCCGGCAGTTCCTGCACGTAACGCCGGAGATTGTCGAGATAGCTGGGTGCGTAGATCTGCCGAAGTGCGAAAGTTCCTATCACGTAGGCCTTTACGCTGTCGGGATTGTTCTCCAGGTCTTCCTTGGCGAGGCTGTGCGACGCGTGCGGGTAGGTCTGGACCGTCAGCAGATCGGGACGTACCAGTGCACGGTAGACACGCTCGGTCTCGGCCACGTCGACATTCCGATCAGCCTCGCCGAGCTCGAGCAGCACCGGGACGGAGAGACGCGGCAGCGTCGCGCTGACGTCGGCGCGGTAGTTGCGCGCGACGAAACCCCAGCGGTCCGCGGACATCGGCGACGCGTCGATGCCGGCCAGGCGGTACTGGTGGTAGGTGGCGCCGCCCTGCAGCAGCTGGTTCGTCCGCTCCCGCCGAGCCAGGGCCGCCGTCAGTTCGTCCTGCGGCGCCGCACGCGCCCGCAGTTCGGCGCGCAGGTCGTATTCGCCCTGTCGCAGCCAATTGATCGCTGGGCCAACGAGAATCATGAACTGCAGGTCCGGCTTGCGCACCGCCACCTCGGGCGCCACCCAGCCGCCCTGGCTGATTGCCCAGATGCCGATCCGGCGTGGATCGATGTCCGCCCGGCTTCGAGCCCAGTCGATCGCGGCGCTCGTCTCGTCGGCCCGGTCGGCCATGCTCTGGTTCAGCCAGTTGCCGGGAGCGCCGCCGATGCCGGGCTTGTTCCACGACAACGACGCATAGCCGGCTTTCGCGAAGGACTCCCAGATGGGCCGGTAGAACCCGTCGCGGCCGGCATCGGCGGGACCGTCACCGTGGACGAACACCACCAGGCCGAACGGCCCGTTCCCCGTCTTCGGCAGGGCAAGGACTCCGTCGAGCGGCTGCGCCGGCGCCGGGATCGTGACGCGCTGCTCGCGGATCGCGAAGTCGTTGGCGTACAGCACCCAACCGCCCGCCGACAGCGCCACCGCGACAACAGCGCCCAAGGCGATCAGCGTGCGACGCACCCAGCCGGGCAGTCGACGAGTCGACGCAGAACTATCACTCATGTCACGATCGTAGCGTGATTGATAGTTTTATGTCGGTGGCGTCGGCCACACCCCGCTCGCGGTAGATCCCAGCGGCTAGCTGAACTGCGCGTGGAGCTGCGGCAGGAAGCCGGCGAGGTGGTTCATCTCCTGCGCGCAGTGCACCAGCAGATCGCGCGGGTGCGGCAGCTGACGCGCGGCGAGAACCCGAAAAGCGTGATCTGCCAAGGACTTACCCGCACGGAAGCTGACGTGCTGCCCGCCCATCCAGAACCTGGAGCGCATCTCGGCGCCGTCGGCCGTCGGCCGCACTTGATGGACGAGCCAGCCGATGTCGACCGGGATGTCCGCCGAGCCGAGGCGAGCGACGATGGCCAGCCCGGCGTGCCCTTGCGAAGCGGGATCGACGAACTGGATCGCCACCGAGCTCAGCGACGAGCCGAGGTACTCCTCGACCAGTGAGGTCCGGCCGACGTAGGCCAGATCGTCGCGGCCGTCGCGCCACTGCGCCGATACGTGCGCCCGCGGATGCCACAGCTTGTAGCGGCGCGCGTCGCAGCCGTGCCAGCCGAACCACCAGTCCCACATCTCGGGCGTCACACCAGGCATGTCGGTGCGGACGGCGACGGTGTAGCCGCCGTCGGACAGCGTGCCGTAGCCGTTCTCGGTCTGCTGGTAACCGTCCGCGGCCAACGGATCGTCGAAGTCGGGCAACACCGGACCGGCCTGCGGCCCATGCTCAAGCGCCTCGACCACATGACGTGGCAGCGCCGCCATCTCCGGATTGAAGAACCTGCCGAACGGTGTGTCCGCGTCGTCGCCGCGGTAACCCAGGTAGCTCATCTCCGTCCCATCCAGGCGTAGAACCGACCTTCCGGGTCATATTGTGCGCGCACCGCGTCCAGTCGCGCCATCGCCGCGTCGGTGGCGAACCGGGCCGGGCGGGCCCCCAGATTCTCGTCGGCCAGCTGTATGCCGGTGGCCAGGTGGGACATCGCCGACATGTTGGAGCGGGCCCAGTCGCCGTACTTCTCGTCGTCGGCGGCGTCCGACCAGCCCGCGTAGAGCGCCAGGTAGACCTCGTCCTCGAGGCTGTAGGCCATGTCCTGCCGCGCCGGCGACGGCCCCCAGTTCAGCCAGAGGAAATGTGACGGGTGCGGCGGCATGGTCTCGAGGATGTTCCGCACGCCCGGCAGCAACTCGGCCGTCGACGCCGACGTCCACATGTTGTCCGCGGCGTAGCGGTGGTCATTCAGGTAGTTGCTCATCACCGCGTCGTACCAGGTGGGCAGGTTCGTCGGCGCGTACGGCACCGCCATCAGGGCGTGTGGCCGGGCCGGGCACGTATCCAGCAGTGCCACCGCATCTTTCGCGTCGTCGTCGCTGTCGGCGAACACCGGTGAGGCCAGCACGATGCCCGGCGTATCCAGGCCCGAACTCGGCATGGCCCGGGAGGCGACGATCTGCAGCTCCACCCGGCGGTCCACGTCGGCGCTGATGGCGCGGGCCCACGCGTATATGTCGTCGGCGGCCTCGAAAGGGTAGACGTACAGGCTGCTGCCGCACACCGGAGGCTTCGGGTAGAGACGCAGGTGGAACGCCGTCACGACGCCGAAGAACCCGGGACCGGATCCCCTTGCCGCCCAATATAAATCGCGGTGACGCGCGGCGTCGCAGCGAATCTGCTCACCGTCAGCGGTGACCACTTCGAGCGCCAGCACGCTTTCGCAGGCCGGCCCCAGCACGCGGCTGTTCCACCCGTAGCCGCCTTGCAGCAGGTAACCGCCGAGCCGCACGCCCCGGCAGTGGCCCGACGGGAAGAACAGGCCCTGCTGCTCCAGTTCGGTCGCCAGCACGCTGCCGCCTTTTCCGGGCCCCACCACGGCGGTCATCGCATCGCGATCCACCCGGCAGGTGTCCAGCCGGCTCACGTCGAGCAGCATGCCGCCGTCGCGCAGGTGGTTGGCCGACCAACTGTGCCCGCCGGACCGGACACCGACCGCCAAATTGTTCGCACCGGCGTACCGGACCGCCACCACAACGTCTGCCGTGCACGATGCCTGCACGATGACGTCCGGAAAGCGCTGCGGCACAAGGGCATTCCACACCGTCTCGCAGCGCGCCTCGTCGTAGCCCGCGTCGCCGCGGCGGAAATGTCGGACCTCGGCCAAAGCTGTCACCGCGACTCCTCACGCCTCGACGCCCCAGCGAAACGTAACACCGGGAATCGGCGGTTGCGTCAAATTCGCGTTGCGGACCTATGCGGTCGTGAGCACCGCCCGACCACCGACAGGATTGGCCAGCGGCACGACGATCGTGCCGGGCATGATCATCATGGTGCAGACCATGCGTTCGCGATCCGACCGCCGGCCGGCCGTCAATGTGACCGTCACGGCCCGGTCTGTCTCCACCGCGGTGGCGTGCACCCCGTAGCAGTCGGGCGATCCGAGCGAAATATTCAGCGCCACGGCTGGTTCCGGGTCCAGCCGGCTCCAGGACTCCGCGGCCAACGGATGGGGGTCGACGATCGCCGGATCGTCGACGAACGTCGTCCCCGCCGAGACTGGCACCTCCGGTAGCGGCGTCGCGTCGGCCGAGGCCGTCGGCGCGAGGCCGACGGCCAGCGCGAGTCCCGCGGCGACGACCCTGAGCACTACTTTCCTACCCGCGCCACGGCGAAGCCGTCCCAGCCCTTGGCGCCGACCGTCTGGATGGCGGCAGCCTCGAGACGCGGGTGGTTGCCCACCAGCTCGAGCATGTTGCGCACGCCTTGCGCCTGCAGATCATCGGCGGCCGGATCGAGCACCCGGCCCATGCGCGTGACATTGTCGACGACGATCACCGCGCCGGGCGCCGCCAGTCGCACCGCCCAGTCGACGTAGGCAGTGTTGTTCTCCTTGTCGGCGTCGATGAAGAAGAAGTCGAACTGCTCGCCGCGCTCCGCCAGCTGCGGCAGGGTGTCCAGCGCCGCTCCGACCAGCACCTCCACCTGATCCGCGACGCCGGCCCGCTCGAAGTTGGCGCGCGCGACGGCGGCGTGTTCCGGGGAGTACTCCAACGTCGTCACGCGGCCCTCGGCGCCGATACCGCGCGCGAGGTTGATGGTGCTGTAGCCCGCGAGTGTGCCGATCTCCAGCACCCGGGTTGCGCCACTGATGGTCGCCAACAGCGACAACAACTTTCCGTGCTGGGCAGACACCTCGATGGCCGGCATACCGGCCGTCACGGCCGACTGACGGGCCGCGGCGAGTACGTCATCCTCGGTGTGCAGCACCCGGTTGAACATCTCGTCGACAGCCTGCGGTTCGGGTTGCGTCATGGCCCCAGGTTAGCGCGGGAGAATCAGGTCCCCAGATTGGCCGATTCCCCGTCGGCGGGGCCCGCCGACCACTTGAATGACGGCTATGTCAAATCATTTCACGGGCCTCAGCCTCGGCCCGCCGCTGGGCGACCAGCGCCTGGACCTCTGCGATCTGTACGCGTTCCAATCGCCGGCCGACCCGGCGCGCACGGTGCTGATCCTCAACGCCAACCCCAACGCCGACACGCTGCATCCCGATGCGATCTACCGTCTCGCCATCGACAACGACGGCGACCTGCGCAACGACATCGCATTCAGCTATGTCTTCTCGGAGCCGGACTCGGGACGGCAGACCGTCGATGTCTACCTGGCAACCGGAGAGGCCGCTGAGTCACCGGAAGCGGTGGGCGACAAGATCTTCGAGGGCGTCGAGGTGGCGTTCGGCAAGGAGCCGGCGATCGCGGAGTCCGGCGACTACACGTTCTTCGCCGGCGCCCGCAGCGACGCCTTCTTCTTCGACTTCGACGGCATCAAGAACCTGTTCGACATCAGGGGTGGCCGCAACTTCACCGCCCTGCACCTCAGCGGCGAATTCCCTTGGACCGGAGTGGATTCCAACACCCAGGCCAACGTGTGCTCGATGGTCCTGGAACTGCCGACCGCGCAGCTGCTGGGCACCACGCCCGACATCCGGATCTGGGGCCGCTGCAGCGTCCGCCGCGACGGCACGCTGCTGCACGTCGACCGCGCCGGGCATCCGTCGGTCAGCAGCTTCTTCAACACCGATGACACCAAAGAGGAGTACAACGCGAGCGAGCCGGAGCACGACCGGGACCGCTGGATGCCGATGTTCGTGCACCTCCTCGGGCACACCGGTGGTTACACCGACGAGGAGGCGGTTGCCGCAGTCGACGCCAAGGGCATCCTGCCCGACATGCTGACGTTCAACCCGGCACTGCCGGCCAAGTACCCGAACGGGCGGGTGTTCACCGACGACGTCATCGACTACCGGCTGGCCTCGCTGACCAAGGGCGACTGCCCGCCGTCCGGCTTGCGCCCGCACACCGACACCCTGCAGGTCTTCCCGTATCTGGGGCCGCCGCATTAGACGATCACCAGAGGGACGCTCGACGGCCGCGAGCGTGCGCAAAGTGCACGCCAAATGCGGCGTGTCCAGGTACAAACACGGACGCTCGCGGGAAAGGGGTAGCGCACGGGGAAAGGGGTAGCGCACGCGGGGAAAAGGGTCAGCGCACACCCTCTTTGGCGTAGACCACCCTCAGCACATGCCCTACTTCGGGTCCCATCACCATGTCGGCCAGGTCGCAGAACGCCGCGGTGAACGCCGGACCGTGCGGCGGCACCGCGGCGGACAGGTGGTGTGCCACCTCGTGCAGGACGACCAATTCCCGCAGCGCCCAAGTGGATTGGCGTTCGGGCACGGCGATGACCGCGCCGCCGTCACCGGATTCGTAGTGTGCGGCCGTCACTCCCCGGCGCGCTCGTACCGCCACCACACCGGCGTCCGGCCACCGAGCCGCCACCGCCGGCATGGCCAACACCTGGTCGACGTAGCGCCGCACCGCGTCGACGGATCCGAAGCGCGCCTCGGGCGGCAACGTCAGCTGCGTCCCGAAGAACTCGACGGCCCGGTTGCCGCGTTCCCCGGCACGGTCGAACAACGTACGCACGAACTGCTCAGCGGCATACACCGCGGACCGTTGAACGTCCCGGGTCATCGCTCCAGAGCCGTACGCGCACCGGACAATTCGGGGCTGGGGCCCAGCCGCGCCCGGCGCCCGGCCCGGTCCCCGGCCCGCCGCGCCGCCGACGAGTAACCGGCCGACGCGCTCGTCGCCCGCCAGCTCCCCCGCGCCTGCGACGTCTTCTTGTAGAACGACACCAGCTCGAGATCCTTGTTGCGCAACGCAAGCGCTGTCCCGGGCTGGTCGGCACTCTCGGCCGTCGCCGCCTGCCGGGCCTCCTCGCGCGCGTCGACCAGCCGCTGCCCGACGCGCGCGCCGAATGCCAGCTGGAAATTGAGCCGGGCGGTGATGGTCGGCGTCGGCCGGTGCGCACCCGTCGAGATGTAGGCATCCGACGACTTGACCATCTGCACCACCACGCTGGCGTACAGCGCGTGGGTGGCGTCGATGTCCTCGGCGAACCCGTAGGCGTAGACGAACGTCGAGTTGGACGCGATGTCGCATTTCACGTCGTTGGCCCGTGCGATCAGCACGAACAACTGCACGAACGTGCGCAGGCCCCGGGTGCCGGCCTCCCCGATGGTGACGGTGCGCTGCACCGGCTCCTGCGCCGCGGTCCGGGTCGCCGAATGCGCCCGCGCCACCGCCAGATCGATCGACGTCGTGGTGGCCAGCCGCTGGGCGGTCGCCATGAACGCCTCGGCCTCGTGCGGGTTGTCGGTGTTCTCGGCCTGCCGCAGCAGCGCCGCGATCCGCGCCAGCATCTTGTCGTCACTCATGCTCGCGACATTATGGGACGGATACGACGTTTCTGCGCGCGCGACGTGTCGTCGGCGTCCTTGCAACCGCTGTCAGTCGGGCGGCTCCTGCGCTTCGGCCGGTTCCTCTTCGACGTCGGGCGTTTCGTCACGGCCGGTGGCGCTGGCGCGGCGAAGTTCGTCGACGGCGCTGGTCGGTCGCTTGGCCTCGCCGGTCTCGACGTCGGCGTCGGTGTACGTACCCCGCGAGCCGGGATCATCCTTGGTCATGGCAGTCCGTCCTGTTCGTCGGTCCTACGGCGCCACGAGGCACCGCACCGGGCAGCCGTCGTGCTGCAGGTATACCCACCGATGAGGGTTGAACACCTCCTACAGGTGCGCAGTCCAAGGTGCGCGGGCTGTTGTCCGCCACGACTGAACCGTGGTGACGACTACTTGCCGACGAATCCGTCCAGCGCGCCGGTCAGCTGCGGCGACAGCGGCGCCTTGTTGGCGTAGTTGGCGACGTTGTCGGTCGGATCGTCGCGCAGCACGTGACTGACGCCCTTCAGCGGAACCACCGTCAGCGCGGTGTGCGCCAGCGCGGCGATCAGCGGCTGCTCCGCATCGCAGAACGCCTGGACGTCCGAATCCGAACAGGTCAGCAGCACCGGAGTGCCGTTCGGCAGCTTCGCCGCCAGGGCGAGCGGGTCGATGGCGTCGGCCTCCAGCACCGCCTTGGCGTTGGCAGGGTTGAGGATGGCGCTCAGACCTTCGGGCAGCTTGGCCGGCGGGGTCCCGGTGGCGCGCGTCGACGCGACGGCGTCGGTCCATTCCTTCAGCACCTGGTCGGCCTGCTGCCGCGTCTTGGCGCCGGCCTTCACATCGGCGTCGACCGACGACCGCACCCGGTTGGTGATGACGTCCAGATACCGGCCGGCCAGTGGCTGCAGCAGCGCGAGCGAGTGGATCTTCGGGGCATCCGGACTGGTGTCGGTCGCGAGCGCCAGCGCGTGGACGGTGCCCTCGCCCAACCCGTACACCGAGATTCGGGCGGTGTCGGTGCCCTTCTGCTCGGACAGGAACTTCACGGCCGCCTTCGCGCCGGCGGTGTACACCGCGCTGCCCACGTCGCGCAGGTTCTGGGCGTGCGGGCCGACGCCGGTCTTGCCGGTGCCGACCTTGTCGTACCGCAGGCTGTCGACCTTCTTGTCGGACAGGTACTCGGCGAGCTGCCGCATGTTGCCGACCTTGCCGGCGACGGCGTTGTCACCGTTGCGGTCGGTCTGGCCGCTCTCGGAGATCAGCAACACCGTCGGCGCCGCGGCGGCGCCGGGCACATGGCGGTAGCTGCCGTGGATGGTCAGGCCGTCGGCGACGAAGCTGACGTCCTCGTCGACCCAGTCACCGCCGCCGCCGGGCTTGTCCGAACCGCACGCCGCCAGCGCCAGCACCGCCAGCCAAACCAGCAGGCGCACAGCCCATTTCACGCGAACACCCCGGTCACAGTCGCACTTCGATCCAGCTCACGACGTCGTCGAGCACCACTGCCTTCTCGGGCTCGTTGAACACCTCGTGGTACAGCTCCGGGTAGACCTTCAGCGCCACGTCGGACGAGCCGACGCACTCCACCAGCTTGCGGCTGCCGGCCACCGGGACGAGCTTGTCCTCCTCGCCGTGCACCACCAGCAGCGGTGCGGTGAGCGCGGCGGCGCGCTGCGGCATGGTCTCGCCGACCCCGATCAGCACCTTGCCCACCCCGGCGGGCACCTTGCCGTGGTAGACGAGCGGGTCGGCGTTGTAGGCCGCGACCACCTCGGGATCACGCGACACCGCGTCGAACGGCAGGCTCTGCGCGGGCAGCCCGGGCAGGATGGAGCCCAGCAGCTTGGCCGCCAGCGCCAACGGCAGGCCGACCTGGGACCGGGCGTCGACCGCGGGACCGGACAGCACCATGAGGTGATAGTCGTCGGGGTGCTCGACGCCGTACGCGAACACGATGCCGCCGCCCATGCTGTGGCCGAGTACGACGCGCTTCAGCTCGGGGTATTCGGCGGTCGCGATGCCGACCAGGTGGTGAAAGTCGCCGGTGTACTCGGAGATGTCGCGGACCAGCACGCGCTTGCCGCCCGAGCGGCCATGGCCGCGGTGGTCGAGCGCGAAGGTGATCAGACCGGCCTCACCGAACCGTTGCGCGACATGGTCGTAACGACGCGCGTGCTCACCGAAACCGTGGGATAGCACCACCACGCCCGTCGGGTCGGTCTCGGGCACCCAGACGTCGTAGACGATCTTGGTGCCGCCGATACCGTCGAAGCTACGTTCGCTGCGGGTCGTGGCCATGGAGAGACAATATCCGGGGTCCGGCCCGGGCGCGTCCGTCGCCGCCGTGACGCCCGCCGGATGTCACACCCCCTGCGTACCCTGGGTCACGTGAATGTCCTCAGAGAAGACGCGGCAGCCGCACCGGCACTGTCCAGGGACGCGTTCCTGGCCGACGCCCAACGGCACCGGCGCGAGCTGCTGGCCCACTGTTACCGCATGACCGGTTCTCTGCACGACGCCGAGGACCTGGTGCAGGAGACCTACCTGCGCGCCTGGAAGGCCTACGACAACTTCGAGGGCAAGTCGTCGGTGCGGACGTGGCTGTACCGCATCGCCACCAACACCTGCCTGACTTCATTGGAGGGCCGTCAGCGCCGGCCGTTGCCGTCGGGGCTCGGCCAGCCCGCGGCCGACCCGCAGGCCGAGATCACCGAGCGCACCGACACCGCCTGGCTCGAGCCGCTGCCCGACGTGCATGACGCACCGGGTGATCCGCAGACCATCGTCGGCTCCCGCGAGTCGGTGCGGCTGGCGTTCATCGCTGCGCTGCAACATCTTTCGCCGCGGCAGCGCGCCGTTCTGGTGCTGCGCGACGTGCTGCAGTGGAAGGCCGCCGAGGTCGGCGAGGCCGTCGGCACGTCCACCGCCGCCGTCAACAGCCTGCTGCAACGGGCGCGCGCCCAGCTCGACGCCGTCGGCCCCAGCCAGGACGACGTCCTGGTCGCCCCGGAGTCCGACGAAGCCAAGGACCTGCTGGCCAAGTACGTCAATGCCTTCGAGTCGTACGACATGGATGCGCTGGTCAAGCTGTTCACCGCCGATTCGGTGTGGGAGATGCCGCCGTTCGACACCTGGTACTCCGGCCCGCGGGACATCGTCGAGCTGTCCCGGTTCAAATGCCCTGCCGAGCACCCGGGCGACATGCGGTTCGTCGTCACCACCGCCAACGGGCAGTCCGCCGCGGGCATGTACATGCGCAACCCCGAGACCGGCCGGCACGAGGCGTTCCAGCTGCACGTGCTGGACATCAAGGCCGACGGTATCTCGCACGTCGTCGCGTTCATGGACCCGACGCTGTTCGAGAAGTTCGGGCTCGCGCCCAGCCTCTGACCGCTACCCAAACGGTAGGGATCTCCCTTATATCTCCACGTGTCGATCGCCGATACGTTCAGTGGCACAGCCTCGTGACCTGCTGACGAAAGGGATCGATCATGAAAATCGTGTTGCTCGGTGCCGCCGTGCTCACCGCAGCCACTGCCGTTCTGGCGGCCCCGGCGGCGACCGCGAGCCCCGGCTCGTTCCTGGAGGAAATCAGCATCAACGGGGCCACCCTGCCGGGCAAGACGCCCGACCAGATGGTGGCGGCCGGCCAGGGCGTCTGCAAAGACCTGCGCGGCGGCGTCACGGTTCTCGACGAGATGACAGTGGTCGAGAAGGCGTACGCCTTCAACCAGGGCGCGCTGTTCGTCAGCGCCTCGACGACGCACCTGTGCCCCGACTTCGCGGCCGGGTAGTTCAGCCCGGGCGCGGCGTCGACGCCGGCCGGGCGACGAGCGCCGCGGGACACTAGCCACCCTAGTCTGCAGGTGACTGGCGAGTAGGTTCTTAGTTACCATCTACGCAGTTCAGAGCGCCTCTATACCATCATTCTGGAACGTGTTCCTACTTTGTGGCTATGATCTTCGTCATGAAGACCAAAGGCGCTCTGCTGTGGGAAGTGAACTCCCCGTTCCAGGTCGAGGAGATCGACCTCGGTGACCCTGTTGCCGACGAAGTACAGATCCAGATGCATGCCGCCGGCATGTGCCACTCCGACTACCACCTGACCACCGGCGCGACCCCGATGCCGCTGCCCTGTCTCGGTGGGCACGAGGGCGCGGGCGTCGTCACCAAGGTCGGCAAGAACGTCACCGGCATCGAAGAGGGCGACCACGTCATCCTCGCCTTCATCCCGGCCTGCGGCTCCTGCCCGCCGTGCATGAAGGGCTTCCGCTCGCTGTGCGACCGCGGCGCCGTCCTGCTGGGTGGCAAGGCGATCGCCGACGGCACCAACCGCATTCACACCGCCGGCGGCAAAGAGGTCGCGGCAATGAACCTGCTGGGCACCTTCGCGCCGTACATGACGGTCCACAAGGACTCTGTCGTCAAAATCGACAAGGACATCCCGTTCGAGTCGGCCGCCATCATGGGCTGCGCCGTGCCGACCGGCTTCGGCTCGGCCACCAACGTGGCCCAGGTCCAGCCCGGTGAGACCGTCGCCATCGTCGGCGTCGGCGGCATCGGCATGAGCGCACTGCAGGGCGCCGTGATCTCGGGCGCCAAGCACGTCATCGCCATCGACCCCAACCCGTGGAAGCGCGAGCAGGCCATCAAGTTCGGTGCGACGCACGTGTACGCCTCGATGACCGAGGCCATCGCGCCGATGATCGACCTCACCTGGGGCCTGATGGCCGACAAGGTCATCATCGCCGTCGGCGAGATGAAGGGCGAGTACATCGAAGAGGCCATGATCCTGACGGCCAAGACCGGCACCTGCGTCGTCACCGGCATGGGCTCGATGATGGACGCCGACGTCAAGCTGAACCTGTTCCTGTTCACCATGTTGCAGAAGACGTTGAAGGGCAACATCTTCGGTGGCGGCAGCTCGCACATCGAGACCCCGCGCCTGGCCGCGCTGTACAAGTCCGGGCTGCTGAACATCGATGACATGATCACGCGGACCTACAAGCTCGAGAACATCAACCAGGGCTACCAGGACATGCTGGACGGCAACAACATTCGCGGCGTCGTCACCTTCGACGAGTCCGACTGGTAACTGTTTCTCGCGAACAGTCGCAAAACCCCCAATTTTCCTGGAAATTGGGGGTTTTCGCGTTTCCGCCGCCGTCAGGACGTCCCCCCGGCTCGGCCGGAAAAGTACCTGAATGCAATCGAAGTGGCGATCTGCCGATGGTCAGTGCATTCATGGACCTCTGGCAGCCTGGAGCGTTACCTGACTTCAATCACAATGGCCGCCAGTGCGAATTGACTGAACCCACGGATTTCTCCGCCCCGGCTTTCATCTCGCGTGGGCGTTGAGTGCGAACTGAGCGCGTAGAAGTTCGAGTGAGCATGTGCGTAGGTTCGCGGTCAACGCGCGGTTGCGGGCACTCGACTAATAGCTACTGCGGTGAGTCCACAGTGGGCTCCGACGGCGTATCGGGCTCTGCCGGTGCGCTGCTCTTGTGACGCGAGCCGGTCCACTTGACGAAGACGTAGAGCGCCCCGCCGAGGACCGCGAGCGGAATCAGCCACGGCAGCAGGAAGCCGAAAGCCAGGACCAGGTGAGAACCGAAGGCCCACAACGTATCCCAGCCTCGCTCGACCTGTCCGAAGAAGCCGTGATAGCGCTCCGGCGCGGGACCGCCGGTGCGCTCAGCGGTGATCTGGACATCGACGGAGCTGTAGGTGATCTGGTCGCGGAGGGTGTCACGCTGCGCCTGCAGGCTCTGCAGCTCGGCCTGCCGCGACGACAGTGCGTCCTCGGCCTTGATCAGCGCATCGGGGTCTTTCGAGTCCCGCATGATTCCGAGTAACCGGTCCACCGACGTCTTCAGCGCGGTGATCCGGGCGTCGAGGTCGACGCGGCGTGCGGTGACGTCGTCGGTCTTGACCTCGAGTGTCTGAACAGTCCCGAGTCCCTTGAGGGAGGCCAGGGCGGCGTCGAGCCCGTTGGCGGGGACTCTCAGCACCAGGTGAACGCTCGCGCGGCCGGACGTCGACCCGGCGTCGTCCGAGCGCTCGTCGACTCGACCAGCCGCCTTGTCGACGATCGCGGTGGCTTTGTCCGCCGCGGCTGCCGGGTCGGCGGCAACGAGGATCAGTGACGCGGTCTTGACGACATCGCGCGCCGGATCGACCGGCGGCGCGGGCGCCTCCGGGGCGCCGCCTTTGAAGTCCGCACCGGCCCCGCCCTTCAGCGGCGCCGCCGCCGGCGCCGACTCGGAATGCCGCGTCGAGTTGCCGCCGCTACACCCGGCCACCAACCACAATGAGGCGATCAACAACGCGAGAAAAGCGATCGGCCGGAACCGCATGCGACTCATGCCTGCCCAGCGTACCGACGGTTTCACAGGAATTCGGTGGGGAATGTCCAGCCACGGGTTGCGCCGAACGCAACTGCACGGCGCCACGAGGCCGGTTTCTCCGCCGTCCAGTTGCGTTGGCCGCCGCTGCGAAGGTTTCATCGGATCGCGTCGGCGCTCCCGTCCCAAAACACCGAAAACCCCCAATCCCGTTGGGGATTGGGGGTTTTCGAAACCGGCTGAGGGACTACTACTTCGGAGGCATCCGGATGCCACCGTCGACGCGGACGACCTCGGCGTTCATGTACGAGTTGGTCAGCAGCTCGACGACCATGGAGGCCAGCTCTTCGGGCTTGCCCAGGCGGTGCGGGAACAGCACCGACTCGCCGAGCTTGGCCTTGAAGGCCTCCGAGGCTTCGCCCTCGCCGTAGATCGGGGTGTCGATCAGGCCGGGGGCCACGGTGTTCACGCGGATGCCGACAGCCGACAGGTCGCGCGCGACCGGCAGGGTCAGGCCCACGACGCCACCCTTGGACGACGAGTACGCGGCCTGGCCGATCTGGCCGTCGAACGCCGCGACGCTGGTCATGTTGACGATGGCACCACGCTCACCGGCCTCGGTGAAGTCGTTCTTGCTCATCTGGGTGGCGGCGATGCGGATGCAGTCGAAGGTGCCGACCAGGTTGATGTCGAGAACCTTCTTGTACAGGTCCAGGTTGTGCGCCGACTCGAACTCGCCGTCCTTGCCGATGGTGCGCTGGGCCCAGCCGACACCGGCCGAGTTCACCAGGGCACGCAGCGGGCCGAGGTCAGCGGCGGTCTTGACCGCGTCGATGATCTGCTCGGTGTTGGTGACGTCGACGGTGACGAAGACGCCGCCGATCTCCTTGGCGAGCGCCTCGCCCTTCTCGGCCTGGAGGTCGGCAATGACGACCCGGGCACCCTTGGCGGCCAACTGACGGGCAACAGCCGCACCGATTCCTGACGCGCCGCCGGTGACGACCGCGCTAGCTCCATTGATATCCACGCCGACAGCGTATGCGAGGCCGTCCGCTCACCGGGACGGACCTGGCAAAGCTCAGGCGGCGTGCTTGCCGCTACCCGATTCCGGCGCGCGGTGCTTGCCGCCGGTCGACGACGGGGCCCGGTGCCGGCCTGTTCCCGCGTTGTCGGCGTCGGCTTTCGTCGCGGACGAATCCGCGCTCTCTGCATTGCCTTTGGGCTTCGGCGCCTTGGTGGTCTTGGTGGTCTTGGGCTTGCCCGCCTTGCCTTCGCCCTTGTCCGTCCCCTTGGTCGCGTCGACGGGCTTGCTGTCGTCCGGCGCCGCCTTGTCGTTCGCCGCACCCGTCGCCGCCGTCGGCCCGGCGGCAGCGTCCTTGGCATGTTTGGGTTTCGTGAGGTCCTTCGTCGTCGGTTCAGCCGACGGGGACTCGGCGGGCGTCGTGGATGCCGGCTCGGTCGCTGTCGTGCCCGTCGTCTGCGTGCCGGTCGCCGCGGTGGTGGGCGTCGCGGCGATGGCCGTGGGCGTCGATGGCTTGGACTTGTTGGTCGTCGCAGCCGGGGCGGAGGCCGCGACCGCGGTGGGCGTCGGGGTTGCGGCGACCGACGACGGCAGCGCACCCAGACTCAACAGGTTGCCGCCCTTGCTGATCACCGAGATCGCCTGCGAGATGGCGTTCGGCATCGAGACCGGGCCGGTGAACGCTTTCTCGAATCCCGTGACCAGTGACGTCATCAGGCGGGGAACCACCTTCGACCAGTCGATGTGCGGCAGGGTCCCGAACTGCACCGGGGTGGCCGCGGTGTTCAGGGTGCGCAGGTACTGACCCGAAGCGGCATCCCAGTACGCGTCCGAGTAGCCCAGATTCACCAGACTGGTCAGGACCGGCGACAGCGCGTTGCCCAACCGGTAGGCGACGTTCCCGACAGGCGTCAGGCCGACGAGGTTCAACGCATCACCGGCGAGGTAGACCGGCTCCAGCAGTGGCAGCTGGTTCGCCGCGGCCGTCAGGTAGATGTTGGTGTTGGCCGAACCGCCGCCCGCCAGATTCGTGACCATCGACTCGAGCTGCGTGATCAGCTGACCGGCCGCCGTGGCCTGGTCGACGCCGCGCAGGATGTACGTCGGCATCAGCCCCGCGGCCAGGTTGTTCAACAGCGTCACCGGGTTCGCCCAGGCCGCGAAGTCGGACAGCGGCTGGTACTCGACGGTCGCGTCGATCTTGACGGGCACCAGGTTCGCACCGCCGAGAGCCAGCCCGGTACCGCCGAGCGCGGTGCCGCCGCTGCTGGTGATCGCGACGTCCGGGGTGACGGCGTTGATGCCCAGCATCCGCAGGAATGACGAGAATCGCGCCAGCACACCGCCATTGGCGCGGCCCGCGTTGTTGAGCAGAATCTCCGGCAACAGGGTCAGGCTGCCGGCGATCGACGTGGCACCCGTGTAGTTGAGCCCGCCCGGCTGCGACGACAACTTGGCCAGCACGTCCCGGTAGGCCGCGCCGGCCGAGAACGCGCCCAGGCCGCTGGCCACCACGATGGGCACTCGGACCGACCCGACGTCCAGCGACGGGATGGCGTCGACGACGCCGAGCACCGCGCTGCTCAGCACGCCCGTCAACGCCCCGGACACCGTGCCGGACAGTCCGCTGGTGGCGCCGGTGACCACGGTCCCGACGACGCTCGTGACCGTGCTGCTCACGGTGCTGTTGACCAAAGTGCTGATACTCGTCCCATCGGTGAGGCCGGTGACCAGACCGCCGATGAGGGGATCGGCACGTAGCTCAGGCCCAGGTCGCCGACGGCGGTGCTGATGGCGGTCGTCAGTGCCGTGGTCAGAGTGCTGGTGCTGCCGACCGTGCCGTCCACGGTGCTGGTCAGGGCGCTGGTCAGCGCAGTCGTCAGCGAGGTGGTGAGTGAGCTCGTCAGAGTGCTGGTGAGTGCGGTGGTCAGGATGGGCGTCAGGCTCGTCGCCAGTGCACCGGTATTGAGTGCGTTGGTGAGGTTGGTCGCCAGCGCGTCCTTCAGGGTGTCGGTGCCGAGCGTGAGGTACGCCGTGTTGTTGACGCGGTCTGCGATGGCCGTTTCGGTGCCCGGGGTCCAGCCGACGTCGACGCCCAGCAGCCTGGCCAGCGTGAAGGCCGGGCCTGCGGTGGTCACGGAGATGGCGTTGCTGTCGACGAGGCTGCCGAGGTTCAACCCGGCGAGGTCGAGCAGCGTGCCGACGCCGATGTTGCCCGCGGCGTCCTGGAAACCCGCGGCCTGCAGCAGTGGGTTCACCAGATCGCCGAGGTTGCCGGTGACGATGCCGCTCAATGCACCGGTGAGCGTGCCGCCGAGGCCGTTGGCCAGCGCGCCGCCGGACAGGCCGCCGGTCAGACCGCTGGTGATGCTGGTTGCCTGCCACCCATGTGCCCCGCCCCATCCCGCAATATTGACTGCGACGACAGGACGCTAACACCGCCGTACCAGCCAATTTCCGGCGAATTGACGGTTGTGTCATATGCCGGCACGGGCTGCCGACGGGCCAGCAAACGCGCTGGCGCATGACTACTGCGGGCAGACCAGCACGGTCTCGTGGAAATGGAAGCTGTCGATGTTCACGTGCTCGCCCGGGGCGCCCGGAACGGATCCGCTCGAATTCAGTTCGGGGATGTAGACCGCGTTGATCCGTGCACCGAAACCGAAACCGGTGTTGTATTTGACGCCGCCGGACTGCTCGATGGTCCAATTCACCATGCCATCGGCATAGGTGTAGGTCCGGTTGATATCGAGGTCTTTTCCGATGCCGAAGCTTTTCTCCCGCTTGAGCACCATCGGGGTACCGTCCAGCGGAATGCAGCGTTCCGCGTGCGCCTGGGGGGCCGGCAGCCATGCCAACCCGGCGACAAGCGCGCCCGCTGTCGCAATCGTGGCGACCGAATGTTTCACGTGAATCCTCCCCGCAAACCCGACGGTCCCTACTGTAGCCGCGAATTCGCCTCGGCTCCCCGGGTCCGTTCAGTCCAGTCGCTGCAGCACCGTCGCCGTCCACCGCCGCAACGCGTCCGCCCGCGACCGATTCATGCCGTCGAACACCACCGAGCGCACCAACTCGGCGTGCCCGGGCGCGGCGGCCTCGAGCGCGTCCCGCCCCTCGGCGGTGAGGGTGACGACGGCCGCGCGCCGGTCATCGGTCGACCCGGATCGCTCGATCAGCCCCCGCGAGCGCATGCGCGCCAGCTGATGCGACACCCGGCTCTGCTCCCACCCCAGATGGGTACCGAGCTGACCCATGCGGCAGTCCGGTAACTCGCTGAGGGCGACCAGCACGTCGTAGTCCGCCAGCGACAACCCGTGGTCGCGCTGCAGCTGCCGGTTCAGCGTCAGCTGCAGGCGGCCGCTCATTGCCAGATAGGCCCGCCAGAGGTGCTGTTGGTCGTCGGTCAGCCACATGAAATATATGACACATCATTTATGTTGTGCCGTCCAGTAGCGACACCTAAGCTCACCGACAACGACAGGGGACGACATGACCGAAACAGTCGACATCCGTCGCGCGGCCGACCGCGACGCCACCCGCATCTCGTGGCTGGACTCGAAACATTCGTTCTCATTCGGCGGCCACTACGACCCGGCCAACACCCACCACGGCCTGCTGCTGGTGAACAACGACGACCGCGTCGCCCCCGGTTCGGGTTTCGAGACCCATCCGCACCGCGACATGGAGATCGTCACGTGGGTGCTGCGCGGATCGCTCGTGCACCAGGACTCCACCGGCAACTCGGGCGTCATCTACCCCGGGCTGGCCCAACGGATGTCCGCCGGACGCGGCATCCTGCACTCGGAGAAGAACGACTCCTGGCGCCTGACCGGCGCCGAATCACACAGCGAGCCGGTGCATTTCGTGCAGATGTGGGTGGTGCCCGACGAGTCCGGCAAGACGCCGGGCTACCAACAGCTGGAGATCGACGACGAGCTGTTGCGCGGCAAGCTGGTCACCATCGCCTCGGGCATGCCCGGCCATTCCAACGACACCGCCATCACCATCGGCCAGCGCAACGCGGCGCTGCACGGCGCGCGGCTGGAGCCCGGCGACAGCGTCGAGCTGCCGTCGGCGAAGTACCTGCACCTGTTCGTGGCACGTGGAGAGGTGGCGCTCGAGGGCGCCGGGCCACTGCAGGAAGGCGATGCCGTGCGGCTGACGGCGTCGGGCGGGCAACGCGTCACCGCCACCACACCGGCCGAGATTCTGGTGTGGGAAATGCACACCGATCTGCTCGGCTCGTAACCCTGCCCTCATGGCCCCGCTCCGACTCCGGTCGGCAGCGGGGCCAATTGCTGTGTCCACCAAGGTGATTCATCCGTCACCGCCCCGTGATGCGGGCGTGACCAAAGTTGACAGAGTGTTTGCTGTGGCTACGCTGAAGGTCGTTGTATCGGACCGGAGGAAGGGCCACAATGTCGTTTCTCGGGTCGACTTCCCGACGCGGCGTCGTCCACCGTCTGCGGCAATTGCTCACGCACACAACGGTTCTGACCCTGGCCGCCGGTCTCGCCGGCACAGCCGGAGCACCGGCAGCGCACGCCGCCGACGGCCGCTCGCTGCTGGTCAACGCCATCACGAACTACCGCGGCAGCTTCCTGGTGTACAACTTCGGCGGCGACCACCCCGCGCCTTTGCTCAACGCCGCGGGCAACTGGTACGAGTCGGGCAACGGCGGCCATCTGCTCGTCATCAAAGCAGCGTCGCAGCGCATGAACCCGCGCCTGCTCGTCGACTCCCACCGCGGCATCCAATCCCGCTGCGAACGCGATCCCCGCGCCCGCACCGCCGAGGGACTGTGGCAGGCCTCCGAGGTCTTCACACCGCTGGAGGCGTGGCAGGCGCTGGGCCGGCCCACCATCGCGGTGAACGCCAATTTCTTCGACATCCGTGGCCAGCAGGGCGGGTCGTGGACCTCGACAGGGTGCAGTTCGCCGCTGGGCGCCTACGTCGACAACACCCGCGGCCAGGGCCGCGCCAACGCCGCCGTCACCGGCACCATCCCCTACGCCGGCAAGCAGGGACTGTCCGGCGGTAACGAGGTGTGGACTGCGCTGAGCACCATGGTCATTCCGTCCGATGGCGCGCCGTACATGATAACGCCAAGCAGCACAAGCGATTTCAATGCCGCAACCGGCGCGATCAACAACCTGGTGAACCAGGGCGCCCGGTTCGTCGCGGTCAGCGGCATCGGCCTGCTGGCACCTGGCGACACCAGCCAGTTGAACGACGGTGGCCCCAGCGCCGCCCGCACCGCGCTGGCATACGTGCGGAGCCGCGACGAGATGTACATCTTCCAGGGCGGCAGCTACACGCCCGATCAAGTCCAGGACCTGTTCCGGGCGCTCGGCAGCGACGCCGCCATCCTCCTGGACGGCGGCGGTTCCTCCGCCATCGTGCTGCGCCGCGACACCGGCGGCCGCTGGGCCGGATCCGGTACGCCGCGCGGTTCCTGCGACACCCCGGCAGTGCTGTGCGACTCCAGAGAACGCGCACTCCCCGGCTGGCTCGGCTTCGCCTGATGCGTCAGGCGCCAGGCCGCCGCTCCCCCGGTGCCGCAGGCACCGGAATCAGCCTTGGCGCCAGCGCTTTTCGACTCCTGCTCGATCTCGGAGCAGCCCGCCGGGGACGTTCCGCATCCGCCCGCGGCCTGGCGCGGCTCGTCCTCCTCGCCATGCGACGCCCACAGCGGCCCACCGCCACCGGTCTGGAGATCGAACGCTTCCCCGCGTGCCTGCGGATCGGATTGAAGATCGGCCTCCGTATCGGTCTCGGGCTCTTCTGCCTCGGGCTCGGCGTCGGGGTCTGTGTCGGGCTGTGCCTGTGGCTCGTGGGCCGGCTGCTCGTCGGCGTCGTCGTTGTCACCGGCCGACTGGTGAGGGCCCTGGGGCTTCGCGCGCGGGCCGGTGACGCCGGCCGAGTTGAATTGCAGCGGCACCGGATTCGGAGCGGCCGATCTGGTCAAGGCCACCGCCGCCGGGCCGGCGGCACCGTCGTCCGCCGGACGGTAACATTAATGCATCGCAGCTCCAACATGCATCTTGACCAGCCGCTTTCCCAGATTTGGCAATCGGCTCCCGGAGGCTCACATCGGCCTTGGGTCGCCGCATCAGCAGCAAATTTTTGCCGCGTAAATATAGTTTGCTGGACGGCTCAAACTTCCCTCGCCCAGCAGTTCCACGCCTTGGCATATATTGACGCGACAGTTGCTGTGACGTCGTACTCATGCAGGTCCAAACGTGATTCAGGCCATAGTTGACAGCCGCCGACCGTCGCCGGCAGCTTCGCAACATAGGCAAAGGCCCGGTATTCACAGTGTGCTGACAGGCAGTACGCATCAATTCAGGCAAACGCGCTGCACAGACCCATCGGCTACAGCTGGGGCGTCAGATCCAATTTGGTCAGGGCACTCATCTGGCTGACCTTCCAATCAGCGCCGGCACGCTTCAGGGTCAGCCGGTACGACAGGTAGCGCAGCGAGGGGATGCCCTTGGTCAGCGGGCTGGTCGCGACGGAGTTGGTGTAGACGATCGCGGTGGCCTCATTTGCACTGATACTTTCCACCGCTGTGCCCATCACCTTGGTCTGGTTGGTGACCTGGGCCTGCTTGTTGCTGGCGACGATCGAATCGACGAACTTGCGGTACTCCTCGGCGAAACCGCCGGCCAGATACTGCTGTGAGCGGTCCGCCAACTTGTCCATGTCGTTGGGCGAGTACGACCACAACGTCGTCACCGCCGCAGCAGCGGTCTTGGCGACCTCGAACTTGCTCTGGACCAGGGCGCGATCCGCCAGATAAGGCTGCGCGGCGGCACCCGCGAACGCGGCAGCACCGACGAACAGGGCCGCCGCCACGACACCCGCGGCCAGCAGCCTGCGGCCCGCGGGGCGATGCGGCACCAGCACCACGGGCGCAGTTCCGGGCTCCTCGTCGGCTACCTCGTCAGCCGCTGCGCTGTCCGACTCTTCCGGTGCGGCAGCATCTTCCGGCTTCTCGTCTGCCGCGACGGCGTCGTCGGCAGCCTCGGAAGCCTCGGAAGCCTCATCAGCCGGCGCAGCGCCATCGGTAGCGTCCTCGGCCGCCGCGGTGTCGACGGCCTTCTGCCGGGGCAGCCGGTGCCGGCGCCGGGCCGCCTTGCCCTGCGGGGCGTCGGCCGTCCCCTGCGGAGAATCGGCCACAGACTCCCCGGGGGTCACATCACCGGATTCATGCGGCTGATCTTCCACTGCTGCCCTTCCTGCGTAGCCGTTACCACCCAACGCGAGCCGCTTTCCACGGTCGCGTTGCCGTCCGGCGTCGTCGTCGTCAGCTTCATCGCGATCAGCACGTCGGCGCTGCCGTCGTCATTCCACCGTTGTACGCCCGCGTCTTCGACGGATCCCTCCGCCGGTTGTGCACGCGCCACCTGCATGAGGATCTGGTCGTGCTTGTCCTTGAACTGTTTGGCGAACTCGCCGGCGGACTGCCCCGCGATCTTCTCGACGTAGGCGTTGGCGTGGAACGGGTCGACCGCGGTGAAGCCCGTCATGAACTCTTTGACATAGCCCAGCACGGCCGCCGACTTGGCCTGACTCGCCACGTCCTTCTCGTGCTGGACCAGCAGGTAGGTGCTGGCCGCGATCGCGGCGATCACCAAAACCGTTGTGACGCAGGCGATCACCACCAACGCCACGCGGCGGGGTACCGCCGCCACAGCCTTGAAGTAGTCACCGGCGACGAAACGCTCGGCAGCATCGATCTTGCGACGCGGACTCATCAGCGTCCTCCCCGCGGGCTCTTGAGCACCGTCAGATTCGACAACTGCCACTTGCCGTCGGATGACTTCACGAAGTCGACCCGGACGGTGGCGGTGATGAACCGGAGGGTGTTGGCGTCGACGCCGCGCTGCCCCTGCAGCGCCAGCAGCATCGTGGCCTGATCGGTGCCGGCGCTGAGGATCGCGCTGCTCACCGCGTAGTACTGGTTGGTCGTCGGTTTCTTGCTCACCGCCTGCTGCTGCTTGATCAGCTGATCGCGGTAACCGTCGGTGACCAGCGCCTGGGCGGTCTTGAAGTCGTTCTGATACGTGTCGATGCCGTAGCTCAGGACGTGCTCGACGATCTTGGGACCCTGCTCGGAAATCTGGTTCCGCGCCTCGTCGACCGCGCGGTCGTGCCGGAACTGCACGCCATAACTCAGCCCCACCGCCGCCACACAGACCAGGGCACCGGCCACGAGCACCTGCCCGGCCCGCCGGGCGGGGTCTCCCTCGGGCGCCGGGACGACGCGAACTTCGGTGTGCAGCAACAGATCTGCGAAAGTACGGTGCCGCGGGTCCCAGAGCGGCCACAGCCAGCCCAGCAGCACCGCGACGGTATCCAACAGATGCGCGAGGTCACGCAGGATCAGTCGGCCCATACCGGCGGGAACGCCGGCGGGCACCCGCTCCACCCGGATGGCGAACAGCGAGCGGCCCACGCTCCATCCGGTGATCGACGGCAGCAGCCACCGGTTCACCAGGACCGCGGCCGCGGCCACCGTCGCCACCGCGGCGTACACCCACAGCGTCCAGTCGGCCCGGGCGGCATAGCCCAGCAGGGCCATGACGGCGATGATCGCCACGCCCAGCACCACGTCCAGCGCGAAAGCGCCGGCCCGCGCCGGCCACGAGGCCAACGCCGGTGCCGCTTCCAACTCGGACCCCGTGCTCACTGCCTCGGCGCTCGTCGTCTCCTGACCAACCGTCACGAGGTGACCTGGTCGAGCTTGGCCACCTTGAACTTCCCGTCCACCGGTGCCATCTGCGCCCGCATCCGGTAACCGACTTCCTTGTCCTTCTCGGCGCTGTTGTTGATCTTCACGCGCACCGCGACCAGGACGTCGATGGACCCGTCATCGTTGTGCTTCTCGACGGCCGCCCGCATCTGCGAGATCTGCACCTGCACGTTGGCGGCCTTGTACGCCTCGAGCGTGATGCCGCTCATGAACGACGCCTGCGTCTGGTACGCGCCGGTGGCGCATTCGATGATCTTCGTCTGCGCGGCGATCATGGCCGACGTGTCGGGTGCCTGGGTCGCCGTGACGCAGTCCTTGGCGGCCGCGATGGCGGCCGTCTCGTTCGCCGCGAGCGCCTGACTCTCACGATGCGATTTCAGCGCGAACCAACCGCCCGTGCCGACCGCGGCGGCCAGCACGACGAGCGCAAGGCACACCGTCAGGGCAATGCCCCGCCCGATCCGGGCGGGGCGCTGCGCACCCTCTGATTCACCGGTTTCGCCCGGCGCCAATCCCGAACTGCTCCTCGCGTGCGCCTCGATCGATTCTTCGGCAGACGGCTCGGTCGTCACCACGTCCTGGGACGTGACGTCCTGCTCATCGGTGGGGTTCAGCTGGCTGGTGCCAGCATCTCCTTCCATCCGTCGTCTCCTGGGTTGCTCGAGTTACTGACCGAATACTTCACACCATTCGGTCCGACCACCTGACCGCTCTGTGGGTTGTAGGTGGCCTCTGGTCCTGCTGCCGGAGTGTAGAGGCACTTGTTGGGTTGCTGCCCGCTGCACTCCACCGTGCCCTGCCCCGGTGCGCTGATCGGGTCGCTGGACGGCGCCGACGCACGCTCCGGCGGCGGCAGCATGTTGGCCGGCAGCGGGTTCAACCCGTTGTTGATCGACGGCGCCGGGATCACCTTGCCCGGGTCGACCGGCTGATCACAACGCGCGGCCGGGGCCGGGCAGTTCACGATCTGGTCCGGGGTGCCGTACCACGGGTTGGTACCGAGCGGCTCGTACGGCTTGTTGTCGCGGCACTCCATGGGGCTTGCCGCGCGTTTCGCCGGGTTGTCCACACACGGCAGGTTGCGGGAACCGCGGACCGTGTTCTGGGCGTCCTTCGGGATCTTGCAGTACAGGCCCGACTCCAGCGGGGCGGTCGACGTGTCCGCCGGGGACCGCCACTGCGACGCCGGCAGGAAGCCGGTGAGGCATGGCGGCGGCTGGTTGATACCCAGCGCCACGTTGATCGGCAGTTCCTTCTCGTACACCGCGGTCAGCGAGTCGACGAGGGGACCGGCCATCGGCAGCACCACGAGCACCTGCTCGAGGCCCTTGTTGTACCGCTTCAGCATGTCCAGGACGATCTCGACGTTGGCCAGCGACTGCGGGAGCGCATCGCGGACCTCGCTGAACACCGCGTTCAGCTGGTCAGCTGTCGGGGCACCCTGCTGGATGGCGCCGCGCAGCGCCGCGTCCTGCTGGGCCGACTGCGAGGCCAGCACGTTCAGGTTCCGGGCCCACCGCGAGATGGCGTCGCCGGACTTGACCTGGCTGTCGATGATCGGCGCCGAGTTCTGGATGATGTCGTCGACCGAGCCGAGGTTGTCCTTGAAGTCCCCCGCCAGCGCCTGGGTGCCGTCGACCAGGTGCTGCAGTGACGGGCCGAGCCCACCGACCGCCTCCGTGGTGTAGTCGAGCAGCGCGCCGATCTTCTCCTTCGGCAGCGAGGCGAGCGCGTTCTGCGTCGCGTCGAGAGCCGGACCGACCTCCTTGGGGACGGAACCCTTGGTGATCGTCTGACCAGACGTGAGGTAACGCTTGGACGGGTTCTCCGGTGGCACCAGATCGATGAACTGCTCACCGACCGCGGACACCGAGTGCACGTTCGCCTGCACGTTGTCCGGGATGTCCACATCGTTGTTGACGTCCATGGTCACCCGCGCGCCGGTGGCCGTCGGCTCGACGGCCAGCACCTTGCCCACCTGGTTACCCAGGTAGGTGACGTTGGCGGTCTTGTACAGGCCGCCCGAGTTGGGCAGTTCGGCGTACAGCCGATGCATGCCCACACCGAGGTAGGTCGGCAGCTTGAGGTACACCAGGGACAGCCCGACGAGAGCCGTCACGGTCACGATGCTGAAGATGATCAGCTGAATCTTCAGAAAACGGGTAAGCATCGGTCACTCGCCCCTTTCGATTCGCGGGCCGCCCGGTGCGTTGGCCGGGTTCGGGGTGAATCGGACGTCCGGGATCATCGTCGCCGGGTCACGGCCCCACGACTGTTCCAGAGCCCGAGCCATCCCCGACAGACCGGTGCCGGTCAGGATGCCGTTGTCGATGGCACTCAGCGTCAGGTCCAGGTGCAGCGAGAGGTTCATGTAGTCGCCGCGGATGACCTTCGGGATGTTGTCGATCGGGAACGGCAGCGTGAACAGCAGCTTCATGGCCGGCACCAGGTTCGGTGACGTCTTGGCGATCTGCTTGAGCGCCCGCTGCAACGTCGCGAGGTTGGTGTGCAGGTTCGCGTTGCTGTTCGACAGCGTGGTGTCCGCGGCCTTCGACAACCGGCCCAGCGCCAGCACGGCGTTCGAGAACAGGTCCTGGGTCTTGTTGAAGTGCTCGATCAGCGGCGGCGTCTCGGTCAGCACCCGATCAAGGGTGTCGTTGCGATCCGCGACGACCTTCAGCAATGTGTCACTGGAGCGAATGGCCCGCGTGATGTCCTCGCGCTGCTGATTGATCTCGTCGGTGAACGTGTCCAACCGGTGCAGGAACTCTTTGATCTGATCCGCGCGCCCGTTGAGGATGTTGTAGACCTCGGACTGGATCTTCTCGACGTTGGGCACACCGCCGCCGTTGAGGATTCCGGAGATACCGGCCAACGTCCGCTCGATGGTCGGGTACGCCGACGAGTTCTTCAACTCGATGGTGTCGCCGTTGCGCAGCGGTTGGGACGACGGGTCGGCCGGCGGGTCCAGCTCGAGGTGCTGGGCACCCAGCAGGCTGGTCTGCCCGATCTTGGCCTGCACGTTGCGCGGCAGGTTGATACCGGGGTTCAGATCCACCGTGAGGGTGGGCACCCAGTTCTTCAGCTCGATCGCACGCACCCGGCCGACGAACACGTCGGCCACCCGGACCCGGCTGTTGGCGTTGAGGCCCAACGTTTCCGGCATCTGGATGTAGATCGTCGAGTGGCCGTCCACCGTGCCCGGACCACCGGGCAACGGCACGTTGGCGATACCCCGCCAGCCGCAGGAGCTGAGGATCAGCGCCGCCGCCGACAACACACCGACCCGGCGGGCGTTACGCGCCCACCCACCGCGGTGCCGCGATGCCGAGGGTGACTTCGGCCCCATGGACCCGGTCATCATTGGCCTCCAACTTCGGCAGGAAGTGCGGGTCCGGCCGGCGCGGGCGCCGGAGCCGGTCCTGGGGCGGGCCCAGGTGCCATGGCACTCATCGGGCTCGGATCATTACCCGGTCGCGGCGGCGAGACCGGTCCCGGCTGCGGGTACCACGGCGGGGGCAGCGGGCTGCTCTCGTTGTAGGCATTCGGCGGACCCGACATGTTCACGCCACCGGTCGGCGGAATGATGTCCGGGCCGCCCATGAGCTCGTCCAGCGACTCCGGCGTCAGCAGGTCCTGGGTCGACTGTCCGACCTTGAGTCCCTGCATGCCCGGTGCGGTGATCCAGCCCGCCTCGTGCTGGCCGTGTGACCACGGGGTGTCAGGCGAGAACACGCCCGGCACGGTCGTGTCCTTGTATCCGCCCGGGGGCTGCAGGCGCGGCTCCGAGTACGTGACCAACTTCGGCAGCGTCATGGCGGTGGTCGCCATGTTGATACCGAACGGCAGATAGTTGAACTTGATGGCGTCCATCACCGGGGCCAGGTACTGCGCGCACAGCTCCGCAGAATCCTGGTAACCCAATCGGCTACCGGCCTGGATCGAGCTGCAGATGAACTGCAACGGGTTCGAGAAGTTGGTCACGCCCGGCAGCACACCGGAGGCGATCACACCGCCGGTCGCCGGCGAGTAGATGTTCTCGAGGTTGGCCAGGAAGTTCGGGTAGGCGTGCAACGCACGTTCCAGGCCGTCCCGCGGCTCCGGCTGCAGGATGGCCGTCGTCGCCTCGGACACGTTGTTGATGTCGTGGGCCAGGACGCTGCCGTTCTTGTCCAGGAAGCTCCGGGTCGTCGCCATGACCTGGTTCAAATCCTTGAGCGCCGACGCCAGCTCCTGGTCGGTGTTGGTGAACTTGTTCGTGAACGACGCCAGGTCGTTGTTCAGCGACACGAACTGCTGATCGCTCTGGTGCAGCGCGTTGACGAACACCGCCAGACTCTTGATCACCTGGAAGAAGTCGCCGCGGCCCTGGTTCAGGGTGTTCACCGCATCCGACAGACCCTTGAGGGTCTTGTTGAACTGCGCGCCCTTGCCCTCGAAGCCGTCGGCGAACGACTCGATGATGTCGCCGAACGGGCCCTTCGGTTGCTCCTTGGTCGGACCCAGTTCGGCGAGGATGCGCGTCAGCTGATTGCGCAGCTCGTCGTACTCGATCGGAATCTGGGTGCGTTCCTTCGGAATCACGGCGCCGTCAGCCATCGTCGGCCCACCGGTGTACGGCGGAGAGAGCTGAACTACGCGGGACGCGACGAGGCTCGGGTTCAACACCGACGCCGACGCGTTCTGCGGCACCTTGAAGTGATTCGAGTAGTGGAAGACGACCTTC
Organism: Mycobacterium sp. SMC-16; assembly: GCF_046250085.1. Lineage (NCBI taxonomy): Bacteria > Bacillati > Actinomycetota > Actinomycetes > Mycobacteriales > Mycobacteriaceae > Mycobacterium > Mycobacterium sp. SMC-16. The sequence goes on along the minus strand of NZ_CP176427.1, from coordinate 132,672 downwards.
ATCTGATCGCCGTGCGGCTCGGTGGTGTCGATGGCACCGACCTCGACGCCCATGATCTGAACCTTGTCACCCGGGTACAGCGCGAGTACCTCAGGGAAGTAGGCCGTCACCGTGGTGGTGGTCATCTTGCGGTACAGCTGCAGACCGAAGAAACCGAGCAGCACGATCGCCACGAGCGCGAGCGCACCACCGATGACCGTCCCCTTGGACAGGTTCGGCTTCTTGATGTTTCGGATGCTGAAAACAGTCGACATCGTGGCGGCCCTATCCTTGCGACCCTGGCGGGAGGAACGGCGGGTTACCCGGCAGCGGCGCGGTGCCGGCCGGACCGGCGCTGGGACCTGGTCCCGGCGGCGCCGGCGGCGCGATCAGCGGCCCGGGGATCGGAGCGAATCCGGGCGCGATGTCGCTGTCACCGGGCTGCGGCGTCAGCGGAACCGTCCGGGCACCGACGGGTGCCGGCGGCAACGGCACCGGCGTACCGGGCACGTTCTCCGCCGGTTGTCCCGGGAAGGCGGCCGACGGCACACCCGGGCCGGTGGGAACCCCGGCCGGGTTGGGCGCCGACGAGACGACGTTCGGCGGGGCGTAGTCGGGTCCACCGAACGGACCGACGCTGAGGTGCGAGCACGGCAGCGGATCGGCCGGCGACGGATCGGCACCAGCGCCCGGGGTGTACGAGCACGGCGATCCGGGAGGCACCGCGGGGCCGGGGTGCTCCGGCGTGCCTTCGAGCTTCGGCGGGGCCGGCGGCGGCGCACCGTTGGCGAAACGCGTGCCGTTGGGGTCCGGCCACTGCGCCTCCGGCAGACCGGCGCTGCGCCAGAAGTCTTCGGGGTTCAGTCCGCGCTTCTTGAACGCGGCGTCCACGAACGGCTGCACCAGCTGCGGCGGCAGGATGTTCGCGACCATGATCTTGAAGTACGGGCCCGAAGCGACGGCCTCCGACAGCGAGGCCACGAACTTACCGGCCGAGACCAGCGTGTCCGACAGGTCCTGCTTGCGGGCGACGAGGATGTCGCTGATGGTCCGCAGCTGCTCCAGGACGTGGTTGATGTTCGGGTTCTCGTCGATGGTCGCCTTCAGCTGGTGCGACACCCGCGAGATTCGCTCCAGCAGCACGCCGATGGCCTCGCCGCGCTGGTTCAGGGCGTGCAGCAGGGTCTGGGCGTTGACCAGCAACGCGTTGATCTGGCCGCTACGGTCGCCGAGAATGGTGGCGATCTTGTTGGCGTTGCCGAGCAGTGACCGGATCTGGTCATCACGCTTGCCGATGGTCTCGGACAGCTTCTGTACGCCTTCCAGCGCAGCAGTCAGGTGCGGCGACGTTTGATCGACTGTCTCGGACAGCACGTTCAGCGATTCCTTGACCACTTTGGTGTCCCAGCCTTGCGAGGCCCGGGTGACGTCGAAGATCGCGTCGTAGATCTGGTACGGCGTCGAGGTCTGGCTCAGTGGCAAGGTGCCGCGCGGCGGCAGCTTGTGGGTGCCCTTGGCCTCGATCTCGATGGCCTTGCGGCCCAGGATGGTCTCGGTCTTGATCAGCGCCCGGCTGTCCGTGCCGATGGTGTTGGTGCCGATGTCGAAACCGATGATCACCTTGTCACGGTCGATGTCCATGTCCTTGACCGTGCCGACGTTGACACCGTCGATGCGGACGTAGTCGCCGACCATCAGACCGCCGGTGTCGCTGAACTGGCCGTAGTACGTGGGCGACGCGAACAGCATCGGCACCTTGGTGACTGACGCACCCACTGCCGTGACGAGCACGACGGCCGCCAGACCCATCGCGCCTCTGCGGACCCGGTCGGACCCTTCTATGGACCTCACTTCGGCGTGCACCTTCCGGACGGCTGGTTGGTGAGCTTGACTGTGCGCACGGGTCCACCCGGCTGCAGACCGTTCATCTTCAACTCGATGTCGCAGAGGTAGAAGTTGAAGAAGTCGCCGTAGACACCACCGGAACGACCCAGGATCTTCAGCGCCTGGGGCACCTTCTGCAACGTGTCGTTGAGCTGTTCCTTCTGGTCGACAAGCGACTGCTGCGTGGTCTCGAGGTAGCCGAGCGTGCTGTGCAGCAGCTCGCGGTTGTCGCCCAACAGATCGGCGAGCGAGCCGGCGCCATTGCTGATGCTGGCGACCGAGTCGGCGATCGGGTCGGCGCGGTTCTTCAACCCCGTCACGAGCGACTCGAAGTTCTTCAACGTGTCGTCGAACTGCTTCTGGTGCTTGACCGTGGTGTCGAGGACCGTGTTGAGGTTCTTGACGACCTCACCGATGGCCTGGTCCTGCTCCCCGATGGTCGACGAGAACGAGGCCGTCTGATCGAGGATGTTGTTGATGGTGCCGCCCTCGCCCTGGAAGATCGTGACCAGCGACGAGGCGATGGTGTTGACCTTCTGCGGATCCAGCGACCGGAACAGGGGCCGGAAGCCACCGACAAGTGCATCGAGATCCAGGGCCGGCTCGGTGCGGTCGACCGGGATGGTCCCCCCTGGGGCCAGTACCTGGTTGCTGTCACCGCGGCGCAGGTCCAGGTACCGGTTGCCGATCAGATCCAGGTAGCGGATGTGCGCCGTGGTCCCCTGGTACAGCGACAGGGACTTGTCGACGCTGAACTTCACCCGGGATTTGCTGCCACCGTCGATCAATTCGACGTCGGTGACCTTGCCGACCTCGACGCCGTTGGCGCGCACGAACTGATCGGCCTTCAGACCGCTGCTGTTGGTGAAGATCGCCGAGAACTCATTGGTCCGGCTGAACCGGAACTGACCGAAGACGATGAAGATGCCTGCTGTGAAGGCCAGCAGGACCGCGGAGAAGATGGCGAGTTTGATCGCCGTGCCCTTGATGCTCATGGGTTGATCGTGTTCTCCCCGTCTTGACGACCCCAGACGTACTCCGATGCGAACGGCGATCCGAGACCGAAGTGGTTGTACGGCGCGATCGATGCGCCGGTGTCCATCACCATGTAGGGCATCGGCCAGATGTCCTTGGTGACCGTCCAGCAGCCCGGGCGCCCCATCGGACCGCCGGAGGCGTTGATCCGCGGGAGGTTGTCCGGATACACGTACTGGTTGGCCGCACCGACGAGCTCGGTGTGGGTCACCAGCGAGTAGCCGTTACCGCCCAGGCCCTTGGCCGCGGCCGGCGCACCGGCGGCGAATCCGCGGAACAGGCAGTCGAGCTCGGGGGCGTACTTGTCGAGCACCCGGGAGGTCGGCAGCAGGTCCTCGGCACCGCGGACCAGGTAGGGGCCGCCGCGCTCGAGGATGTCGCCGCCAGTGTTGCCGAGACCGACGGCCGACATCAGCGCCTGGTCGATGGTGCCGCGCTGATCATTCAAGGTGCGCTCGGTGGTCACGGCGTTCTTCAGGCCGTCCCACAGATCCGGCGAAGCCTTCGAGTAGACCTCTGTCAGATCGGCGAGGGCCTTGGTGTCGTGCCGGATGTTCGGCATCCGCTGGTTCAGGTCGGCCAGGATGGTGTTGCCGTTGACCAGCGATTGCCCGAACTTGTCACCGAGGCCGTCGAGCGCCTGCGCGGCAGCGGTCAGGGTGGCGTTCAGCTTGATCGGGTCGACCTGCTCGGAGATCGCGGTGATCGTCTCGAACAGGGTGTTGAGCTCCGTGGTGACGCAGGCCGTGGCCGGCGTCGGCGGCGAGCACTTGGAGACGTCGATGGTGTCGCCGTTCTTGATCCGCGCGCTCTCGGGATCCGACGGCGAGGTGAACGAGACGTACTTGCTACCGAAGACCGTGGTGGCCAGCAGCTTGGTGTTGACGTTCTTGGGCAGCAGAGGGAGGTACTTCGGGTCGACGTCGAGCTGCAGTCGAGCTTTCGTGTCGTCTTCCTTGCCGACGACGTCGATCTCCTTCACGCGGCCGATGGGCACGCCGTTGTAGGTGACCTTCGAACCGGGGTCCATGGACAGTCCGGACCGGGGCGACACCACGTACAGCTTGGCCTTGGTGTCGAAGTAACCGCGGAACTGGAACCAGACCATCACGAGAACGAGGGCGGAGATTACCGCGAAGATGACGCCGACGATCAGGTACGGCGGGGTGCGGTCCTTGTTGAGCGGTGCGTGGACCTGACCCTCGGCGACAGGTGGCGTTGCTTGTGGATTCGTCATCGCGTCACACCGTCAGGTTGAAGTTCGGGTCGGTGCCGTACAGCGCCAACGAGAAGAGCAAGACCACAACGACATTGGAGATCAGCGACGTACGCATTGACCGGCCCACGGCTTCACCCACGCCGACGGCGCCGCCACTGGCGTAGTAGCCGAAGTACGCGTGGTTGAGCAGCACCACCATCGACATGATGATGACCTCGAGGAACGACCACATGACGTCGTCGACGCGCAGGAAGGTATGGAAGTAGTGCTCGTAAGTACCCACCGACTGCCCGTAGAAGAGCGTGGTGACCAGCTGCGCCGACAGGAACGACAGCAGCAGGGCCAAGGCGTATAGCGGGATGATGACGACCATGCCGGCGACCAGGCGGGTCGAAACCAGGAAGGACAGGGACTTGACCCCCATGACCTCCAGGGCGTCGACCTCTTCGCTGATGCGCATGGCGCCGAGCTCGGCGGTGGCACCTGCACCGACTGTGGCTGCCAGCGCGGTGCCGCTGACCACCGGCGCGACGACGCGGATGTTGGCCAGTGCGGCGAAGAAGCCGGTGAAGGCGGCGACACCGATGTTGCCCAGCGAGGCGAAGCCCTGGATCGCGATCAGGGAGCCCGCCGCCAGGGTGACGAAGCCGATGATGGCGACGGTGCCGCCGATGACGGCCATGGCGCCGGTGCCCATGCCGACCTCGGCGATCAGCCGCAGCACCTCTTTGCGGTAGTGCCGCAGGCAATGCGGGATATGCCCGACGGCCGTAACCACGAAGACACCGACGTGGCCCATGCTGGCGAGCATCCGGCTCGGCGCAGCGCCGAAGTCCTTGACACGGGAGAAGACGCGGGGGAACCGACCCTGCAAAACTGTCGCTGTACTCATGCGCTACCCGGCCTGCGTTCCGAATTTGATACCGATCGTGGTGAGAACCACGTTGACCGCGAAAAGAGCGATGACGCAGAGCACCAGCGTTTCGTTCACCGCCGTGCCCACACCCTTCGAACCACCCGCCACGGTCAGCCCGCGGTAGCAGCCGACCAGACCGGCGATCAGGCCGAAGATTGTGGCCTTGAGGACGGAGATGACCACTTCGGGGAAGCCCGTCAGCAGGGTGAGAGTCGAGACGTAGGCGCCGGCGTTGACGTTCTGGATGTACACGCCGAAGAAGTAGCCACCGACCAGGCCGATGATGATCACCGCGCCGTTGAGCATGAAGGCCACGAACGTGGAGGCGACCACACGGGGCACGACCAGGCGCTCGATGGGGTCGATGCCCAGCACTTCCATGGCATCGATCTCTTCACGCACGGTCCGGGCACCGAGGTCAGCGCAGATGGCCGTCGACCCGGCGCCGGCCACCACCAGCACCGTCACCAGTGGCCCCAGCTGGGTGACAGCACCGAGGGCCGCACCGGCGCCGGAGATGTCGGCCGCGCCGAACTCACCGAGCAGGATGTTCAGCGTGAAGATGATGAGCACCGTCAGCGGGATGGAGACCGCCAGGGTGGGCAGGAATGCCACCCGGATCAGGAACCAGCACTGAAGGATGAACTCCTTCCACTGGAATGGCCGCGAAACCAGCGCCTTGAAGGTGAGGATGCACATCTTGACGAAGCCACCCACCTTGGTGAATGGCTTGTCGAGCTGGTCCTTGAGATACCCGACCAGGGAGTTGTCAGAGGCTGTCACCGATCAGCCTTCCCTTCCGGAAAGCGGCCGTTCCGCGGCGTCACGCGTGGCACGTCCCCTCCTTAGCCACTAGCACAAACTGAGTGATTTCCGTCTCGCTACTCCCGAGTAGTAAGACGGACCACAGGACTGTACCCGATACACCGCGTACCCGGTGACCCAACTGAGGGATAATTGCGTTCAGTTTCAGCAAACGCGACATGGGCCCATCCGCCCTCCACTCAGGTGGTCGAATTTCTCAGCGCGACGTCACTTGCCGCGCTCACGACACACTTGTATCACCGAACCGCTCGCGTAGTTCCGTTTTAAGGACCTTGCCAGAAGGATTTCGGGGCAGTGCGTCGACAATTTCGAGTGCTTTCGGGCGCTTGTATCGCGCCAGTCGTTCGGTCAGGAAATCATCGAGATCTGCCAGCGTCAGGGCACTTTCGCTCTCGGCCTTCACATTCGGAGCCACCGCAACCACCGCCACCGGCACCTCGCCCCATTTTTCATGCGGCCGTCCGATCACCGCGACTTCGGTAATCGAGGGATGCGCGGCCAGAATGTTCTCTACTTCCGCACAGCAAATATTTTCGCCACCGGAAATAATCATGTCCTTTTTACGGTCGACGACCCAGATGTAACCCTCCTCGTCCTGGCGAACCAAGTCACCGGAATGGAACCAGCCGTCGGCGAATGCCTCCGCTGTCGCTTTCGGGTTGTTCCAATACCCGGCCATCAGAGTGGGCGCACGGTAAACGATCTCCCCGACCTCGCCCACCGGCACGTCGTTCATGTTGTCGTCGACGACGCGGGCGGCCACGGTCGGGATGACCCGGCCGACCGAACCGAGCTTCCGCAGCGCGTCCTGGCTCAGCAGCATGCACGTCACCGGTGACATCTCGGTCTGACCGAACGCAGCAAAGATCTGGGTGCCGGGGAATGTCGTCGCCATCTCCCTCAACAGGGTGTCCGACGCGGGTGCCGCACCCCAGGAGAGCACCCGCAGTTTCACGTCGCGTGGCTTGGCCTGTTGCGCCGCGCAGACCGCCTGCCACTGTGCCGGGACCAGGAAGATCGACGAGACGCCCTCGGCCTCCAGCACGTCGAGCAGGGCACCGGGGTCGAACGCGCCGAGCGGGTAGATGACCGTCGGCAGACCCAGGAGCAGGCCACCGATCATGTTGCCGATACCGGCGATGTGGAAGAAGGGGACACCGATGAAGCGACGTCGTTGTTGATGTCCGGCGCGATGGTGAAAAGGTTCGTCATGGCCTGGCCCATGATGTTGACGTGCGTCAGAACGGCGCCTTTGGGATACCCGGTGGTGCCCGAGGTGTACATGATCAGCGCGGGTGAGTCCTCGGGGATGTCGACAGGGGCCGGCGGGTCGCCGTCCTCGGCGAGGACGTCCTCGTAGCCCAGCACGGTTCCCTCGGTGGCGCCGCCGGCGACGATCACCGTCACCAGCGACGGCTCCAGCTCCCGCACCGCGGTGGCGACCGGAGCCAGCACTTGTTCGGTGATCACGGCTCTCGGGTCGCAATCCCGGACCAGGTAGGCGATCTCGGGCGGCGTCATGCGGAAGTTGACCGGGACCGCGATGGCGCCGAGGAGGTTGGCGGCCAGAAACGACTCGACGTATTCGGTGCGGTTCAGCATCAGGATCAGCACACGATCGCCGAAGCCGACCCCTCGACGGCTCAGCGCTCCCGCGAGCTTGGTGACGCGTTGCTGCAGTTCTCCCCAGGTGACCGTGTGGCCGACGAAACGCAGCGCGGTCCCGTCGGGTTGCATGAGGGCGTGCCGGGCGAGGTGGGTGGTCCAGTTCTGCCGACGGGCCAGATACGGCTGCTCGAGTGCTGCGGGTGACACGGTCTGCTCCTGTGTCTCGATCGGCATCGCGGCGGAGTTGCACTGATCGCGACAAACGATGCTGATATTTGATCAAATATAGTGTTGCCGCCGTCACAATAGGACGCCCGCACCATCCGGACAACCGCCGGGTGGCCCCAACCCGTCGACAAGAGGACTGCCGTGAACGTCTCGGCGAAACCGCTGCCCGGCCTGCGCCGGCGCGAACAGCTGTCCGACGAGGTGGCGGCCCATCTCCGGGCGGCGATCATGTCGGGCACCCTGCGGCCGGGCACGTTCGTCCGGCTCGACGAGACCGCGGCCGCGCTCGGCGTGAGCATCACGCCGGTCCGCGAGGCACTGCGCACCCTGCGCGGTGAGGGCATGGTCGAGCTCGAACCCAACCGCGGCCACGTGGTGTCCGCGTTCACCCGCGACGACATCGCCGACATCTTCTGGCTGCAGGCGACCATCGTCACGGAGATCGCCGCAAATGCGGCCCGGCGGATCACCGAACCCGTCATCGTCGAACTCGACCGGCTCACCGACCAACTGGCGGAGGCCGTCGCGACCGGCGACGCCGACGCGATCGCCCTGGCGGAGTTCCTGTTCCACCGGGAGTTCAACCGCGCCGCGGGCCGGACCAAGCTGGCCTGGTTCCTACTCAACGCGGCGCGGTATCTACCGGTGCGCATCTACGCCGCCGACCCGCAGTGGGGTGAGGCGGCCGTGGCCAATCACCGCGAACTGATTGCGGCCTTGCGGGACAAGAACATCGACGAAGTCGTGCGACAGACGCGCCAGCAGTTCGATGACGCCGCCGAACGCCTGACGGGGCGTCTCGACGAACTCGGGTTGTGGCCTGCTTAGTTGGCGGCGAGCTGCTCGGCGCGCGTCTTCAGGTTGCCGGCCAGGTGATCCAGCGCGTCATTGACGACCTTCTTGACCATCATGGCCGGGATACCCGGCATGTCGACCTCGACGTCCATGTCGACGGTCAGCAGGGCGCTCGCCCCGAGGTCGACCACGGAGAACAGCTGCTCCTGCTTGGAGAACAGGTTGCCCTGCTGCATGACGGTCTGGATCTGGCCGTCACCCGGGTAGTAGACGGCCTGGATGTAGGAGCCGTCCATGCCCTGAATCTTGGTGTCCAGGCGGAGCTGGCTGGGCCGGCCATCGTCGTAGCGGTGCAGGATCCAGCAGCCGGTGACCTCTTCGTTCCACTGCGGGTAGGCCTCGAAGTCGGCGACGATCCCCAGGATCTGCGCTGCAGGTGCGGCGACCTCGACGGTCTTGCTCACGATCGGCATGGCCCAGAGCATATCGAGGTCGCTGTCCCGCACGTCTTGCGCGTATGTCCGTTCATCCCGAGCTGACGGCGGATGTCTCTCGATACATCCCGCCCTGGATACCGGCTCAACGCATCCGGTGCCCGTCCGGCCGTTGACCCTGAGCCGGCGCACTCCGCTACTCGAGATTCTTCGCCATCAGTGCAGAGTCAGCTGACGACGGCGGTCTCCAGCAGTTCCCGGATCGGCGCCGGGATCGGCACGGGACGACGGGTGTCGCGGTCGACGTAGACGTGCACCCAGCTGCCGACTGCCGCGGGTGTGCTGTCACCGTCGGCCCACAGCCCGGTGCGGTAGGTGACGCTGCTGTTGCCCAGCCGGGTCACCGCGAGCCCGACGACCAGCTGCGACGGGAACTTCAGTTCCGCGAAGTACCGGCAGCCCGATTCCGCGACGACCCCGAGCCACGGCGCGGCCACGGGGTCGACGTCGCGCGTGGTGTTGATCCACGCGTTGATCGCGGTGTCGAAGAGCTCGTAATAGACCGCGTTGTTGAGGTGCCCGAACATGTCATTGTCGGTCCACCGGGTCTGCACGGGCCAGTGCACCGGGAATTCCGCGGTGGTCAGTGCCTGCTCCATGTCGGCCAGTCTGTCAGGCTGGTGCCATGTTGATTCGCGGTGCCGTACTCGAAGAGATCGGGCGCGCCCGCCCCTACGCCGAATCGAAGCCGCTCACCATCAGCGAGCTGGACCTCGACGGCCCGGGCGACGGCGAGCTGCTGGTGCGTATCGAAGCGGCCGGGCTGTGTCATTCCGATCTTTCTGTCGTCGACGGCAACCGGGTCCGCCCGGTGCCGATGCTGCTCGGTCACGAAGCGGCCGGAATCGTCGAACAGGTCGGCGGCACTTCGGATTTGGCGGTGGGGCAGCGCGTCGTCATGACGTTCCTGCCACGCTGCGGCCAGTGCCGGTCCTGCGCGACGGACGGCCTGGCACCCTGCATTCCGGGCAGCGCCGCCAACGGCGCGGGCACGTTGCTCGGCGGCGACACGCGGTTATCCCGAAGCGGTGCAACGGTTCTCCATCACCTGGGGGTGTCGGCCTTTGCGACGCACGCGGTGGTGGACCGCCGTTCGGTGGTGCCCGTCGACGCCGATGTGCCACCCGTCGTCGCCTCGCTGCTCGGCTGCGCGGTGCTGACCGGCGGCGGCGCGGTGCTCAACGCCGGACAACCGAAACCCGGTCAGACGGTGGCGATCGTCGGCATGGGCGGCGTCGGGATGGCCGCGATGCTCACCGCGCTGGCGCATGACGACGTCCACGTCGTTGCCGTCGACCGGTTGCCGGACAAACTCGAGCAGGCCCGCGCGCTCGGCGCGCACGATGCCGTCAGCGATCCCGGCGACGTCAAGGCCGATGTGGTGATCGAGGCCGCCGGCCACCCGGCCGCCCTGGAGACCGCCATCGGCATGACGGCCCCGGGCGGCAAGACCATCACGGTCGGGCTGCCGCACCCTGATGCCCGAATCTCGGTGTCGCCCTTGGCTTTGGTCGCCGACGGTAGGTCCCTGATCGGCAGCTATCTCGGGTCGGCCGTGCCGGCGCGGGACATCCCGCGTTTCGTCGAGCTGTGGCGGTCGGGGCGCCTCCCGGTCGAGAAGCTGGTGTCCGACACCATCAGCCTGGACGACATCAACACCGGCATGGACGCCCTCGCCGACGGCCGCGCGGTGCGGCAGATCGTTGAGTTTTGAACCGGTTGAACGTGCGTCAGCGCAGAGAAAACCCGAGGCGGTTTCAAGGGGTCGATGCAACAGTTGGCGGATTCAACAGTAGTGCGTCGAGCGCTTCGGCTGGTGTGCGCCAGTTCAGGGTTTGGCGGGGGCGGCCGTTGAGTTCGGCTGCGACGTTGTCCAGGATGCCCGGGCCGTGCAGTGAGAGGTCGGTGCCTTTCGGGAAGTACTGGCGCAGTAGACCGTTGGTGTTTTCGTTGGTGCCGCGCTGCCAGGGTGAATGCGGGTCGCAGAAATAGATCTTCAACCCGGTGGCCTCAGCGATCTGGGCGTGGTTGGCCATCTCCATGCCCTGATCCCAGGTCAACGCCCGACACAGATGTTCGGGCAGCTCAGCCATTTTGGCGATGATGGCTTCCTGCACCGCCAACGCCCCATGCCCATGGGGTAGGTGCAGCAGCATCACGAAACGGGTGGTGCGCTCGACCAGGGTGCCGATCGCCGACCCCGAGCCGACGGCCCCGATGATCAGGTCCCCTTCCCAGCTGCCAGGTACCGCGCGGTCGGCGAATTCGGCGGGGCGGTCGCTGATCATGACCTTGTCCGGGATCCGGCCGCGGCGTTCCTCGCTCTTGCGCTGGGAGCGGCGGATCGCTCGTCCGGTGCGCAGGCACTGGGCCAACTCTCGGCGCAGCGAACCGCGCCCTTGCACGTAAAGAGCCTGGTAGATGGCCTCGTGTGACACCCGCATCTCCAGGTCGTCGGGAAAATCCTCGCGCAGCCGCCGCGCGATCTGCCACGGGCTGTGCCGCAGCTGCAACCGAGTCTGCACCTCGCCGCGCAGCCTGTCATCGAGGGCCAGCTTGCGCGCCTTAGGGCGCCGGGCGGACTCGGCGCTGCGGTCATGAGCGGACCGCGCCTTGTAGGTGACGGTGGCGCTGCGGCCGCTTTGACGGGCCCCGAAGGCGTGCTTGCGTCGATACCCCGATTTGCACCCGGTGTAGCGGTTACGCAGCTCGCAGTTGTTGTCGATCTCCCGTTTGATCGTCGAGGGCGCCCGCCCCAACCGACCCGCGATCGAGCGGATCGACTCCCCGGCATGCACCCCAGCCTGAATCTCAATCCGGTCATCCAACGTCAGCCGCGGCCGAGGACCCGATGTATGCGGTTGATACGCACGCGGTTTCACCCCGCCAGCATCACGGAACCACCGCTGCCCAGAGCCCTCCGACACACCCGCCGCCGGACCGGCCTCCGTCGGAGTAAGCCCCTGACGGACAAACCCCCAGAACTGCCGCATCTGCGTACGCAACACCGGTCCAGTTCCCACAACACTCCTCAATCAGAAGGGTGTTGCATCGATCCCTTGAATCCGCCCGAGTGGCGGGCAGCGTAGACGCACGCTCAACTGCTCGCGCTAGAACCAGGCGTCCCGCATCTCCAGCGTCGTGCGGTCCAGTGACTCGAGCAGGTCCAATTGCGGTGCGGTCTTGGGCAATTCGAACCGGAAGAAGTAGCGGGTCGCCTGCCGCTTGCCGTCGTAGAAGTCGCCGTCTTTACCGGCGGCGGCGACGAACTGCTCCAGCCACAGCCACGCCACCGCGATGTGCCCGAACGCTTCCAGGTAGACGTGGCTGTTGGCCATCACCGCAGGAACGTCGCCGGAACCGAACATCCCACCGGTCACGGCGACCAGCCGCTGCCACGACGCATCGAGTGCGCCCGCCAACTCGGCGCCCTCGCCGCCCAGTTCGCCGCCCGCACGGACCGTCTCCGCGATGACCTGCCCCAGCGCCGCGAGGCTGGCCCCGCCCCGCTGAGTCACCTTGCGGCCCAACAGGTCCAGACTCTGGATGCCGTTGGTGCCCTCGTGGATCGGGTTCAGCCGGTTGTCCCGGTAATGCTGCTCGACGTCGTATTCGCGGGTGTAGCCGTACCCGCCGTGCACCTGGATCGCCAGGTTGTTGGCCTCCAGGCACCACTGCGACGGCCAGCTCTTGGCAACGGGGGTCAGGATGTCGATCAGCAGGCCCGCGGCTTCGGCTTCGGCATCCGACTCCGCGCTGTGCTGCACGTCCACCAGCCGGGCACAGTACAGACCCAGCGCCAGGCCGCCTTCGGCATAGGCCTTCTGCGCCAACAGCATTCGTCGAACATCAGGATGTTCGACGATGGGCACCTGCGGCGTCGTCGGGTCCTTGACATCCAGCGGACGACCCTGCGGCCGCTCCCGCGCGTACTGCACCGACTTGAGATAACCGGTGTAGCCGAGTGCCACCGCACCCATGCCGACGGCCATCCGGGCCTCGTTCATCATCTGGAACATGTAGACGATGCCGCGGTGCGGCTCACCGACCAGGTAACCGACCGCGCCGTTCTCGCCGCCCGGATTGAATTGCGTGTCACCGAAATTCAGTACCGTGTTGGTGACGCCGCGCTGCCCCATCTTGTGGTTCAGACCGGCGATGGCGACGTCGTTGCGCTCGCCGATCGATCCGTCGGCGTTCACGAGGTATTTGGGCACGATGAACAGCGAGATGCCCTTGGTGCCGGGCGGCCCGCCCGGGAGCTTGGCCAGCACGAGGTTGACGATGTTGTCGGTTATTTCGTGCTCGGCGCCCGAAATCCACATCTTCGAGCCGAACAGCCGGTAGGTGCCGTCCGCGCGCGGTTCAGCGCGGGTGGCCACGTCGGCGAGCGACGATCCGGCCTGCGTCTCCGACAGCGCCATGGTGCCCGAAAAGCGCCCCGCCAGCATCGGTTTGACGTAGGTCTCGATCTGCTCGGGCGTGCCGAACTTGGTCAGCAGGTTGGCATTGGCGATGGTCAGCATCAGGTAGCCCGACGTCGACACGTTGGCGGCGGCGATCCAGGCGAATGCCGCCTGTGCGACTACGGCCGGCAGCTGTGCTCCGCCGACCGACTCGTCCATGGACATGCCGATCAGGTCGGCTTCGACGAAGGCATCCCAGGCCTCTTTGACCTCCGGGACCATCCTCACGGTCTGCCCGTCGAAGGTCGGCTCGTTGGCGTCGCTCTTCTTGTTGTGCGGCGCGAAGTAACGTTCGGCCAGTTGCTCGCTGAGATCCAGCACCCCGTCGAAGGTCTCGCGCGAGTGATCGGCGAACCGCTTGCGGCTGGTCAGTTCGTCGACCTTCAGCCACTCGTACAGCAGGAAGTCGAGGTCCCGTCGGGACAGCAGCAGAGATTTCATCGGACCTCGGTCACCTCTCGATCGCGCTGGTCTGTGTCAGGCGCCGCCGCCGAGAGGGTCCTCGGTGCGGATGGTTTCGTCGCGGATCAGACCGCGCAGCAGCGCCGTGCTGAATTCGACGGCGATCTCGGAGGCCGTGCGCCGGCCGTGCGGCCGCAGCCACCGGTAGGCGCCCAGCGTCATTCCGATGTAGCCCAGCGCCAGCACGTGCGAGTCACAGTCGTTGAACTCGCCACTGGCGATGCCGCGGTCGATGACGTCGCGGACGTGCTCGTAGACGGTCGTCTCCGCCTTGCGGATGTACGCGACCTGCTCCTCGGTGAACCACTCGGTGATGTACGGCCCCTCCTGGAAGTACACGGCCGCGGATTCCAGGTCGGTGGCGATGCCGGTCAGCAAGCGCCGGGTGAAGTTGAAGATGGTCTCGCGCGCCGAGGCGGTCGGGTCGTCATGCAGGGCATCGACGGTGAAGTCGGCGGTCGACTTGTAGATGTCCCAGAGGATCAGCGACTTGCTGGCGTAGTAGTGGTAGACGGTCGCCTTGTTCAGCCCGACGGCGTCGGCGACGTCGTCCATGCGGGTCCCGTGGTAGCCGCGGGCCGCGAACAACTTGGCGGCGACCGCCAGCAACTCCTCGCGCCGCGACGTGCCGTTCGACCCGTTCGACGCAGCCGACGCGCCCGCGGGCGGTCCCGTGGCAGAACCTTTTGTCGACGACTCTGTGGACATGTCAGCTCACTCTATGCAGCCGGGCGCGCGGCCCGGGACCCAATCAACTGGTTGGCCAGTCTATGCCGTGGCATCTCGTCGGCGGATCTGCCACTCGCAACGGGGACCCAGCAGCTAAACTTGCGAGTAACAAGCTTGTCGGTTGGAGGTACTGATGGATCCGAGCCCGGACTACGACGCGAGCGACGAGGTCGAGTACTTCTTCAACTGGGTCCCGTGGGGCCTGCGCGGCGTATACCCACCCCCGGCGTACCCCCCGGTGTAACCACCCGAGAATTCCACCATTCCGACCGGTGTGTTGGCGCGCAGCGTCCCACCGGTCGGAATTGCTGTACCCAAATCCGTGCCGATGACGTAGACATATCCAGGCAATGCTGGCCAGTGGATTTTTGGCCGCATTATGAGCGACTGCTAATTTATAAGCGATTGCTAACTGGTATAGGGGGGCAAGAGCACCGTCCCGACGTGGATGGGGGAGACTCTTGCAAGCAAACCAACACAGATCGGATCGGATTCGATGATCATCGGGATTCCCCGCGAGTCTCTGGCTGGTGAGACGCGGGTTGCCGCCACTCCTGCAACTGTCGGGCAGCTGATCAAGCTCGGCTATTCAGTAGTGGTTGAGTCCGGCGCCGGCGACTTGTCCAGCTTCGCCGACGCCGCCTATGTAGAGGCCGGCGCCGACATCGGCTCCCCCTGGGCCGCCGACATCGTGCTCAAGGTCAACGCGCCCGACGACGGCGAGATCGCCGCCCTCAAGGACGGCGCCACCCTGGTCTCGCTCATCTCCCCCGGGCTCAAGCCCGAGCTGGTCGAGAAGCTCGCCACCCGCCCGATCACGGTGCTGGCCATGGACGCGGTGCCGCGTATCTCCCGCGCCCAGTCCCTGGACGTGCTGTCGTCGATGGCCAACATCGCCGGCTACCGCGCCGTCGTCGAGGCCGCGCACGCCTTCGGCCGGTTCTTCACCGGGCAGGTCACCGCCGCCGGCAAGGTCCCGCCGGCCAAGGTGCTGGTCGTCGGTGCCGGTGTGGCCGGCCTGGCCGCGATCGGCGCCGCCGGCTCGCTCGGTGCCGTCGTGCGGGCCACCGACCCCCGCCCCGAGGTCGCCGACCAGGTCGCCTCCCTCGGCGGCGAGTACGTGTCCGTCGACCCCAACGCCGGCGAGGTGTCGGCCACCGGCTACGCCAAGGAAATGGGCGACGACTACAAGGCCCGCGAGGCCGAGCTGTACGCCGAGCTGGCCAAAGATGTCGACATCATCATCACCACCGCGCTGATCCCGGGCCGTCCGGCGCCGCGGATCATCACCGCCGACATGGTCGCCTCGATGAAGCCCGGCTCGGTGATCGTCGACATGGCCGCGGCCAACGGCGGCAACGTCGAGGGCACCGTCAAGGACCAGGCCATCGTCACCGACAACGGCGTGACGATCATCGGCTACACCGACCTGGCCGGCCGCCTGCCCGCGCAGGCCTCCCAGCTGTACGGCACCAACCTGGTCAACCTGCTCAAGCTGCTCACCCCGGAGAAGGACGGCCAGGTCGTCCTCGACTTCGACGACGTGGTGCAGCGCGGCGTGACCGTCGTGCGCGACGGCGAGATCACCTGGCCCCCGCCGCCGGTGCAGGTCTCCGCCGCCCCCGCCGCCCAGCCTGCCGCCGCGCCCGCGGTGTCTCAGGCCAAGGAGCCGATGTCGACGCAGCGTCGTCTGGGCATCACCTTCGGTGCCGCCGCGGTGCTCTTCTTGCTCATCGCCGCTTCGCCGGCCGCCCTGCAGGTCCACCTGACGGTGTTCGCCCTGGCGATCGTGATCGGCTACTACGTGATCGGGCACGTGCACCACGCCCTGCACACCCCGCTGATGTCGGTGACCAACGCGATCTCCGGAATCATCGTGGTCGGCGCGCTGCTGCAGATCGGGCATCACAACACCCCGATCACCGCCCTGGCCGGCGTCGCGATCCTGCTCGCCAGCATCAACGTCTTCGGTGGCTTCGCGGTGACCCGCCGCATGCTGGCCATGTTCTCCCGCAGCTAGAGCCTGCTGACCTCAGAACCTTTGGAACGGATTCATGTTCAACGCAGAAACCATCACCAACGTGGCGAACGCGGCGTACGTCGTCGCCGCCCTGTTGTTCATCCTCGCTCTGGCCGGCCTGTCCAAGCACGAGACCTCCAAGGCCGGTAATGCCTTCGGCATGGCCGGCATGGGCGTCGCCCTGGTCGCCACCATCGTCCTGGCAATCAACAAGCAGATCGAGCCCCTGGGCCTGGCGCTGCTGATCGGCGCCATGGCCGTCGGTGCCGCCATCGGTCTGTGGCGCGCCCGCATCGTCGAGATGACCGGCATGCCCGAGCTGATCGCGCTGCTGCACAGTTTCGTGGGTCTGGCCGCCGTGCTGGTCGGCTGGAGCGGCTACCTGCACGCCGAGTTCGACGCCAACAGCCAGGGCGCCCTCGAGCTGGCCAAGGAAGGCATGCTCGGCATCCACTCGGCCGAGGTGTTCATCGGCGTGTTCATCGGCGCGGTGACCTTCACCGGTTCGATCGTGGCCAACCTGAAGCTGTCGGCCAAGATCAAGTCCGCGCCGCTGATGCTGCCCGGCAAGAACTTCCTCAACGTCGGCTCGCTGGTGCTGTTCGTCGCCCTGACCGTGTGGTTCGTCATCTCCCCGAACCTGTGGCTGCTGGTCGGTGTCACCGTCCTGGCGCTGCTGCTGGGCTGGCACCTGGTCGCCTCCATCGGCGGTGGCGACATGCCCGTCGTCGTCTCGATGCTCAACAGCTACTCCGGTTGGGCCGCGGCCGCCTCGGGCTTCCTGCTGTCCAACGACCTGCTGATCATCACCGGCGCGCTCGTGGGCTCCTCCGGTGCCTACCTGTCCTACATCATGTGCAAGGCCATGAACCGGTCGTTCATCTCCGTCATCGCCGGTGGCTTCGGTATCGAGGCCGGCCCCGCCGAGGACAAGGACTACGGCGAGCACCGCGAGATCACCGCCGAAGGCGCCGCCGAGATGCTCGCCTCTGCCAGCTCGGTCATCATCACACCCGGCTACGGCATGGCGGTGGCCCAGGCCCAGTACGGCGTCGCCGACCTGACCCGCAAGCTGCGCGACAAGGGCGTCAATGTCCGCTTCGGCATCCATCCCGTCGCCGGCCGTCTGCCCGGCCACATGAACGTGCTCCTGGCCGAGGCCAAGGTGCCCTACGACATCGTGCTCGAGATGGACGAGATCAACGACGACTTCGACGACACCGACGTCGTGCTCGTCATCGGCGCCAATGACACCGTCAACCCGGCGGCGTCCGAAGACCCGGGCAGCCCGATTGCTGGCATGCCGGTGCTCACGGTGTGGAACGCGAACAACGTCATCGTGTTCAAGCGCTCCATGGCCTCGGGCTACGCGGGCGTGCAGAACCCGCTGTTCTTCCGCGACAACAGCCAGATGCTGTTCGGCGACGCCCGCGACCGCGTCAACGACATCCTGGCTGCGCTGTAGTTCTCAGCACACGAACTGCCCCTCACCGTCGGGTGAGGGGCAGTTTTTTATCTCAGCGGACGAAATCGCCTATCGCCGCAAGGAATTGGTCCGGCTTCTCGACCATTGGGCTGTGTCCTGAGCCTGCGATGAGGTGCGGCGGCAGCCCGGCTTCGGTGTAACGCGCGACGTTGGGAGCAGTCGGGGTCAGGACGTCCTTGTCGCCCCACAGCACCAACACCGGCTTGCCCAGCCCCTTCAGCGTGTCGACGACGGGACGTCCGGCGTCCTTCGAATCACACACGCCCGCGTAGTTCAGTTGCTTCAGAGAGCGGTACGCCAGCGGCGGGACGGGATAGTCCGCGGCGAACCCGGTCTGCAGCGAGCTCTCACTGATCGCATCGACGCCGCGGAAGCGATCCAGCGCAGGCCCGATGAGCGGCCAGCACAGCATCTTGCCGAGCAACGGCATGGACACCAGACCCTCCGCCGCGGGAGTATCCGAAACCGCCACGCGCTCAACCATTTCCGGGTACCGGGTGGCGAATTCGGCAGCCACCTTGCCGCCCATCGAATGCCCTACCAGCTCGGCATGCCGTACCCCCAGCGCCGCCAGCGCGCGGTGCACGGCCTCGGCCTGACCGTCGGCGTGGTACGGCGCCGCATCAGTGGGGGCCTCGGAACCACCGTGGCCGACGAGGTCGACGGCGATCACGCGCTGATGCGCGGCGAGCGCCGGGGCGACCTTCTCCCACCACTCGATGGAGGCCGAATACCCGTGCAGCAGAACGATTGCGCGGTCACCGGGTGGCCCGTACTCGCGGATGTTCAGGTCAGGTCCATCGAGTTTCAGGACGTGGCCGCCGGCGAACGGTGCTGCCGCGCGGCTGGTGTGCTCCACCACGGCGGCGTTCACCACCAACGCCACGACCGCCGCGACCAGCAGGCCGACCAGAATGCGCAGTTTCATGGCGCGACGCTACCGCCGCCGATGGGCCGCAGGCGCTCCATTTTCTGGCGAGAAGGCGCAAAACTGTCGTTTTGGCATGCCCAAGAGACAGCTTTACGTTCCCCCGCAAGCGGGAGGTACCCCCAGCTCGCGGGAGGACTCTGCCCGCTCCGGGGGTGAGGTGACGGTCACCCGAGTGCCGCCGCCGACCGCGGAGTCGACGAGCATCGAGCCACCCATCGCATCGAACCTGGCCAGCAGCGAGCCCAGCCCGATGTGCCCGTCGGCCACATATTGAGCCACCACCGCCGGGTCGAAGCCGATGCCGTCGTCGGCGACGGACAGGACGACGCGATTGCCGATGCGGCCCAACCGCACCGACACCGTCGTGGCCTGCGCATGCTTGCCGATGTTTGTCAGCAGCTCACGTGCCGCCCGGTACACCAGCTGCTGCGCATCCGGCTTGCCCACTTCCTCGAGGTCGGCCCGCACCGCGACCCGGCTACGAGACTCGAACTGCCGCAACAGTTCCCGTACCGCCGGCGTCAGCCCGAGCTGGGCGAGCACCTGCGGGTGCAGTTCGGTGACCGTCGAGCGCAGCGCCGTCGCCGTGTCCTCCAACGCGGCGTAGACCGCGTCGAGTTCGGGCCCGGGGGTCCGCTCCCGGACCTCGTCGAGCTGCAGCCTGGCCGCCAGCAGCGTCTGCAACGGACCGTCGTGCAACCCTTCGGCGACTTCCTGGTTGTGCCGCTCGTCGGACTGCATGGCCTCGGACACCAACTGGCGGCGCACCTCCTGCAGCGCCTGCACCCGCTCCTGGCGGCGCACCAACACGAAGCACAACACGGTGGTGGCCACCGCCAGCCACACGAGGAACCCGAAGTGCGTGTAGACCATGTTCGGCAGGCCCATGCGGTCGTCGTGCTTGGAGTAGAAGATCCACACCGCCAGATAGCCCGCGGCCGTCAACGTGCCGATGGCCGCGGTCATCAACGGACGGTCCTGGAATGCCACCGAGATCGGCAGCAGGAAGAAGACGGGCAGCAGCGCCGCGGTCGCGCCGCCGGACACCAGGCACAGCGCCAGGATCACGACCAGGTCGATGCCGGTGGATGCCCAGTCCGCCCACCGCGGCACGGGTCCGCGCAGCACCGCCACCAGCCAGATCACCGCGGCGACGGCGTACAGGCCCAGGATCACGGCGTACAACTCGGGCAGCCAGTGGTCGACTTCCCAGATCCACACCAGGACACCGATCAGCGCGATCAGCGGGAGCCGCAGCCCGGCGGAGATCCGCACCGGTTCGGCGGCCAGGTACTCCCCGATCCGGCTGAGCATCGGCCTCACGTCAGTCCAGGAGCTTCCGACGCATCGCCTCGGCCACGGCCGCCGCGCGGTCCCCGACCCCCAGCTTCTCGTAGAGCCGCTGCACATGGGTCTTGACCGTCGACGGCGCCAGGTAGAGCTCCTTGGCCATGGCCGGGATGGTCGCGCCCTTGGCGATCAGCTGCAGCACCTCGCGTTCGCGCGGGCTGAGCACCGGGGCGTCCGGCTCGGCTCGGCGCCGAATCTCGCCCGCGAGGCCCGCGGCCAGGCTCGGTGCGACGACGTCGCGGCCCTTCGCGCATTCGAGGATCGCGTGTACGAGCTCGCTGCGCGTCGACTCTTTCGGCAGAAAGCCGGCCGCGCCGTCCTGCAGGGCCCGGTACACGATCTCGGCCTCGTCATGGGCAGAGAGCAGCAGCACCCGGGTGGGCAGACCGTCGCGCACCACCGCTGCCGCCACCTCGGCGCCGTCCATGCCGGGCATCCGGTAGTCCAGCAGCGCGACCTGAGGTTTGTGCACGCGGATCGCCTCCAACGCCGACGTGCCGTCGTCGGCCTCGGCCAGTACCTCGATGGCGCCACTCGCCGTCAGCGCGCGGACGACGCCGTCGCGGAACATCGGGTGGTCGTCACCCACCACCACGCGAACCCGTTCGTCGGTCATGCCGTCAGCGTCGCACGGCGACCAGCGAAAAGTAACTCCGATCGCAAATTGACGGCCGCGTGTCCCCCGATCAGGGGACGCCCGATTCCACCGGCCTACCGGCCGATTGCCCGATACCCGCCGAGCCCGCGCCCGGGCACTCTTGAGTCATCACCGGAACACACCGGAGCAGGACACCAAAGACCAACTGACACAGGAGAATTCACATGAGCATCACTGCCCGCACCTTCGGCCTCTCGATCGTCGCCGCCGGCATCCTGGGTGGCTCGGCCCTCGGCCTGGCCGGCGCCGCCGGCGCCACCACCCTCGGACCCGATGTCCGGCCGCCGGCCATCGTCGCCACCCCGTCGATCACCGCACCGCCGGCGAGCATGCCACTGCCCGGCGCGATCTGGCACCGCGGCGTCTACCGCGTCGCGGCCCTGCAGGGCCGCTGACCGCCCCGAACCCGGATTCCCTCCCCGAAGTCGTCGCGGGGAGGGAATCCGTTGCCGTGGACCGGACGTCGACCGCCCGTCACATCGTTAGACAAGTGGCATATCGTGGCGGGCATGGACTTCGCGTTGTCGGCAAAAGCGCAGGATTACCAGCACAGGCTCACCGAGTTCATGACCGAGCTCGTACTGCCGGCCGAGGCGTCCTACCACGCGTATCGCGAGGAGAAGGGCCCGAAGGACCACACGGTGCCGCCGGTGGTGGAGGAGCTCAAGATCGAGGCGCGCAAGCGCGGTCTGTGGAATCTGTTCCTGCCGTCGGAGTCGGGGCTGACCAACCTGGAGTACGCCCCGCTGGCCGAGATTTCCGGTTGGAGCATGGAGATCGCGCCCGAGGCCATCAACTGCGCGGCGCCGGACACCGGCAACATGGAGACCTTGCACCTGTTCGCCAACGAGCAGCAGCGCAAGCAGTGGCTCGATCCGCTGCTGGGTGGTGAAATCCGGAGCGCCTTCGCCATGACCGAGCCCGCGGTGGCGTCGTCCGACGCCCGTAATATCGAGACGACGATGCTGCGCGACGGTGGCGACTACGTCATCAACGGCCGCAAGTGGTGGATCACCGGGGCCGCGGACCCGCGCTGCAAGATCCTGATCGTCATGGGCCGCACCAACCCTGACGCGGCCTCGCACCAACAGCAGTCGATGATCCTGGTCCCGGCCGACACCCCCGGCGTGGACATCCAGCGCTCGCTGCCGGTGTTCGGGTGGCAGGACCAACACGGGCATTGCGAGATCGTCTTCGACAACGTCCGCGTGCCGGCCGAGAACCTGCTGCATGAGGAGGGTTCCGGTTTCGCCATCGCGCAGGCGCGGCTGGGGCCGGGTCGCATCCATCACTGCATGCGTGCACTCGGTGCCGCCGAGCGCGCGCTGGCCCTGATGATCGAGCGGGTGTCCACGCGCGTGGCGTTCGGCAAGCCGCTGGCCGAGCAGGGCGTGGTGCGCGAGTCGATTGCCAAGTCCCGCAACGAGATCGACCAGGCCCGGCTGCTGTGCGAGAAGGCCGCCTGGACCATCGACCAGCAGGGCAACAAGGCCGCCCATGTGCTGGTGTCGCAGATCAAGTCGGTGGCCCCGCAGGTCGCGTGCGACGTGATCGACCGCGCCATCCAGGTGCACGGCGCCGCCGGTATCTGCGACGACGTACCGCTGGCCCGGCTCTATGCCTGGCACCGCGCCATGCGCCTGTTCGACGGGCCCGACGAGGTGCACATGCGCACCATCGCGCGGGCCGAACTCGGTCGCGAGAAATCGGCACTGGCGGCCGCGGCGTTGGGGCAGTGATGCGGTCCACCGGTCTCGAGCTGGCAGGCGCCTGGAACTTCCGCGACGTCGCCGAGGAGACGGGCATCGCCCCCGGCCGGCTGTTCCGCTCCAGCGAGCTCAGCGGGCTCGTCGAAGACGGCCGTAAAGCGTTGCAGCACTATGGCATCACCGACGTCGCGGACCTCCGGTCGTTGCGCGAGGTCGAGCGCCGCGGTCCCGGCCAGGTGCCCGACGGCGTCGCGATCCACCTGCTGCCGTTCCACGAGCTGGCCGCGGCCGGGACCGACACCGCCGAGGCGCCGCACGAGAACGCCTTCGAGAAGATGATGACCGCGAAGCCCGACGACGAGGACGTCGCAGTCGCCGCCGGCCGCTTCATGGTCGAGGAGTACCGCCGCTTCCCCACTCTGCCCGGTGCGCATCTTGCGATACGCCAGGTCATTTCGATGCTCGCCGACTCGCGGCCGGTGATCGCACACTGCTTCGCCGGCAAGGACCGCACCGGCTTCACGGTAGCGACGGTGTTGGGTGCCGTGGGCATCGATCGCGACGCGATCCTCACCGATTTCCTGCGGAGCAACGACGCCGTGCCGCAGCTGCGCGAGGGCATCCTCGAGACCCTCCGGACCCGGGCCGGCGAGACGGCCGAGGTCGTCACGTTCGCCGAGGCCCGGCTCACCGAAGAGGTGCTCGGCGTCCGCGAGGAGTATCTGGACGCGGCCCTGGAGGTCGTCGGTGCCGAGTACGGCTCGCTGCCGAATTACCTTGCCGCCATTGGCGTTACCGAGGAGCAGGTCACGCGGTTGCAGACCGTGCTCAGGGGCTAGGTCGGGTCCCCCAGTTGCGCGGTGAGTGTCACCCGGACTTCGTCAGCGACTTTCATCGCGCCCATCAGCATCGAGAACTGCTTGATCCGATGGTCGCTATGGCGTACCAGCGCCTCACCGGTGATCCGCAGGTCGGCGTCGTCCCCCACCACGTGGACGACGACGGTCTGCTCACGGCTCTGACCGCTGAGGTCCAGCGTCCCGGCAAGCCGCCACGAGTCTTCGCCCCGTTCGATCGACGAGGAACGGAATATCGCCTGCGGAAACCGCTTGGCCTGCAATGACTTCAGCGCATTGTTTCGGACCAGTGTCTTTTCTGCGCCGGACAACGGTGTCATGCCGCCCTCACCCGCCAGCACGTCCAGCGAGTCCAGGTCGACGGTCACCTCGACGGCGATGGGTTCGTCTCCGTCGAGGTCGACGGTCGCCCGCCACGATCGCATCACGATGGTCAACCGGTGTCCCATCCGGGCTGCGCTGCCGGTGACGCCGGTGTGCAGAAGCAGTTCGCCGGATGATCCGTCGAGAGTACGTTTCGCCGCGGTCAACTCCCGACCACCAGCCCCGCCACCCATGCGACGGTCGCCAGCAGGGCGGCCGTCAACTCCACCCCCATTGCCAGGGCGACGCCCTTGATGGCGTGTTTGGTCGATGTCCAGGCCCGGCTCGTGTCCCGCAACGCCGAGTACTCGGACAGGTAGACGCCGAGCACAAAGCCCAGGGCCAGGCCCAGCACCGGGATCACGAAAAACCCGATGACGCCGAGGATTCCACCGATGACGAGGCTGCGGGTCGACACGTCGGCCCGGCGCATCCGGCGCATCGGCCAGAGATATTTGATGACCTCGCCCGCCAGGAACAGTGCCGCCGCGACGCCGAGCACGACCCAGGACGTCGCGGTGTGGACGGCCACCGCCCACACCGCGATCGCCAGGAACACCAGCAAGCCACCGGGCAGTACCGGTACCACGATGCCGACGAGGCCGATCGCGATGACCAGCGCCACCAGCACTGTTCCCAAGGTGTTCAATTACGGCTCCAGCACTGCCTTGCCGTGAATCTTCCCGTCTGCCAACGCCTGCAGCGCGGCGGCACCGTCGGACAACGCGAAGCGCATCGGCTCCGGTGGCCGCAAGCCGGCTTGCACCAGCTTCGCCAGGCCCGCACCCACCTCGGCGTCCGCACCGGGTACCTGGCGGATGAACTCGCCGTACCCGACACCCACCACGCTGACGTTGCGCAGCAGCAGACGGTTCACCTTCACCGACGGGATGCCTTGGCCCGCAGCGAAACCCAGCACCAGCAGCCGGCCCTCGGGGGCCAGCACCCGGATCGCGTCGTCGAACGCGTCTCCGCCGACCGGGTCGACCACCAGGTCCACTCCCCGACCATCGGTCGCCGCCAGCGCGGTATCGCGCCAGCCGTCGGTCAGCGGCAGCACCACGTCGGCACCGACGGACGCGACGAAGTCCAGCGCCTCGGCACGGTGCACCATGGCAACCACCTTGGCGCCCATGGCCTTTGCGACCTGGATGGCCGCGACCCCGACACCGCCCGCCGAGCCGAGCACCAGCACCGTCTCCCCCGCCAGCAGCCGGCCGCGGCGGGCCAGCGCGAAGTACATGGTGTAGTAGTTGCCCAGCAGGCAGACCGCGGCGGCGTCGTCCAGGCCATCGGGTGTCGGGATCACCGAATCCGGCAGCGCCAGCGCACGTTCCGCATAGCCGCCCATCATGGTGAACGCCGAAACCCGCTGACCGGCAACGAAACCCGAGCTCTCGGGCGCCGACCGGACGGTACCCGCGACCTCCATACCCGGGGTGAACCCGGGCGGCAGCTTGAGCTGGTACTCGCCGCGGATCAGCAGCAGGTCGGGAAAGCAGACGCCGGCTGCACCGACATCGATGACGACCGCATTGCCCGAGGGGTCTGCGACGTCATCGACGTCGGTGTAGGCCAGGCCCGATGGGCCCGTCAGCGACTGCGCGACAAGCGCTTTCACCTATCAGCCGAGCGAGAAGCTGGCGGCCTTGGCAGCGGACAGATCGGTGATCTCGCCCCACTTGGCGGCGACGTCATCGACCGAAGGCACATCACCGAAGGTGATGCCCTCGTTCTGGAACAGCGCGGTGCGCTGCACCTTGCCGCCGCCGACGATGAAGATCGAATCGGTGTCGGGCAGTTCCTCGGTCATCAGGTAAGCCACCACCGGCGCCACATACTCGGGAGACAGTTTCGCGAAGACCTCCGGCGGCACGATGTCCTGCGTCATGCGGGTCGCGGCGATCGGCGCGATGGCATTCAGCTTGATGTTGTACTTGGCGCCTTCCTGGGCAAGCGTGTTGATCAAGCCGACCAGACCCAGCTTGGCCGCGCCGTAGTTCGCCTGGCCGAAGTTGCCGAACAGACCGCTGGTCGAGGTGGCGACGACAACGCGGCCGAAGCTCTGCTCGCGGAAATGCGGCCACGCGGCGCGGATCACGTTGTACCCGCCGTACAGGTGCACTTTGAGCACGATGTCCCACTGCTCGGCGGTCATCTTGTGGAAGGTGCCGTCACGCAGGATGCCCGCGTTGGACACCACACCGTCGATCTTGCCGAACGCGTCGATCGCGGTCTTGACGATGTTCTCGCCCCCCTCGGGCTCGGCGACGCTGTCGTAGTTGGCGACGGCGCGGCCGCCCGCGGCCTTGATCTCCTCGACGACCGTGTCGGCCATGTTGTGGCCGGCGCCGGTGCCGTCGCGGGCGCCGCCGAGGTCGTTGACCACGACGCAGGCGCCTTCGCGGGCCAGCGTCAGCGCGTATTCACGACCCAGGCCGCCACCGGCTCCGGTGACGACGATGACGCGATCCTGCACTCCGGGCATGGGTTTCCTCTCATGGAACAGAAATTGGACAGCCCGCCCCATCTATTTCGGGTGGGGCCACCCCTTGTGTATACGGCGACCGATCGGCCGCCGCGTCGTCGGGTCGGGTCTAGAAGAACTTGCGCGCGATCTTCCACGCCTTGTCGGTGTAGGGCGGGTAGATGAGCTTGCCCAGGTCGGGCCGCGTCGGCTTGGTCATCACCGACTTCGCGTGGCTGAACTCCAGGAAGCCGTAGCGACCGTGGTAGGCGCCCATGCCGGACGGCCCGACGCCGCCGAACGGCAGCCGCGCGGTCGAGACCTGGAAAATCAGGTGGTTGATCAGCATGCCGCCGGCCGGGACCTCGCGGATGAACCGCTCGCGGACGGCCTTCGCCTTGGTGAACAGGTACGCGGCCAGCGGCTTGGGCCGGGCGTTGACGAACGCGATGGCGTCGTCGAGCGAGTCGACCGTGATCACCGGCAGGATGGGCCCGAAGATCTCCTCGGTCATGACCGGTGCGTCGAGCGGCGGATCGACCACGACGGTCGGCTGCATGGTGAGCCGGGCCGGGTTCGTGCCGCCGCCGGTGACGACGTCCCCGCCGGTGCCGAGGTAGCTGCTGAGCCGGTTGAACTGCCGCTCGCTGACGATCGGCAGGCCGTCGGCGTCGTCGGCGGTGAACGCCACGACAGCGTCCCGGATCTTGGCGACCAACTCGTCGCGGATGGGCTTCTCGGCCACCACATAGTCCGGCGCGACGCAGATCTGGCCGGAGTTGACGACCTTGGCGAAGGCGATGCGCTTGGCGGCGACGTCGATGTCGGCGTCGGCCGCGACGATCACCGGGCTCTTGCCGCCGAGTTCCAGCGTGACCGGCGTCAGGTGCTCCGCCGCGGCCGCCATGATCTTCTTGCCGATCTCGGTGCCACCGGTGAACATGATCCGGTCCAGACCCTGCGCGATCAGCTCCTGGCTGACCATGCCGTCGCCCTCGATTACGGCGACGGCCGAGGTGTCCAGGTACTTCTCGACCAGCTCGACCATCAGCCGCGACGAGGCCGGGGCGAACTCAGACGGCTTGAGCACCACCGTGTTTCCCGCGGCGATGGCACCGACCAGCGGGCCCAGCGTGAGGTAGAACGGGAAGTTCCAGGCGCCGATGATCAGAACCGTGCCGTAGGGCTCGTATTCCACCCAGCCACGGCCGGGCAGCTGCGAGCGCTCCAACAGCCGGTAGCGACGTTTCGCCCACTTGTTCAGGTTCTTGGCGGCGTCCTTGGCCTCGGCGATGGTGCCCACGCTGTCGGCGAGCCACGCCTCGAAGGGCTTGCGGCCGAGATCGGCCTCCAGCGCCTTGGCGATGGCCGTTTCGTTCTCCTCCATCGCCTGGGCCAGCGCCAGTAGCTGGCGCTTGCGCCACTGCAGGTCACGGGTGCGCCCGGTCGCGTAGGTCTTGCGGAGTCCGGCGACAACCGCCGGGATGTCAGCAGCTGTGTGGCCGACAGATACAGCTGAATCAAGGGTCATGACATACGTCCTTACGTGAGCCAGGCAACACCGGAATCCTAACCAACCAGCCGGTTGGTTTGAAGGGTCAAGTCCTCGGGATCAGCCCTTGTGCGCGGTCACGAAGGTGGAAAACGCCTTGTCATCGGTGGTATCGACCTGCACCCAACGATTCAGCCGGCGCATCTCCTCCTGCGAGGTGACCGACGTCGACGTCCAGCCATGCGAATCCAGCCACTCAGCCACATCGGCGCGGTCGGGGTCTTCGTACATCAAATCCTGCACGTTCATGACCTGACCCATGCCGAACTGCCCGGCGAGCTTGTCGAACCGGTCCCGCATCCGCTGGCGGCGTTCTGCGGCGTGCTCGCCGACCGTCTCGACCGAGATGCGGCTACCCGGCGCGCTCAGCGCCGTGATGTTCTCGAAGAGGCGGTCCTGCGCCTCGGCGGGCAGGTACATCAGTAGCCCTTCCGCCAGCCACGCGGCCGGTGTCGAGTCGTCGAATCCCGCTTCCCGCAACGCTTTCGGCCAGTCATTGCGCAGGTCGATCGGCAGCTGATGCAGTGCTGCCGCCGGCGTAGCGCCGTGCGCCCTGAGGGTCTCGTCCTTGTACTCGAGCACCTTCGGCTGATCGATCTCGAAGACCGTCGTCCCGGCCGGCCAGTCCAATCGGTAGGCGCGCGAATCCAGCCCGGACGCCAGGATCACCACCTGGCGGATGCCGGCCGCGGCGGCGTCGGCGAAGTAGGCGTCGAAGAAATGCGTACGCACCGCCTGGTAGTTGCCCATGTGCTCGAGGACCGCGGCCACCTCGGGGTCGGCGCCGGCCATCCGGTTGTTGAAGTCGGCGTCGAGGATCGTCTCCCACACACCTGTTCCGGCGCCGGCCACCAGGATTTTCGCGAACGGATCGCGGATCAGCGCGTCATCGCGTTCGGTTTCCCCGGCACGGGCGGCAGCCACCATCACCGCCGTCGCGCCCACACTGCTAGCGATATCCCAGGTGTCGTCGTCGGAGCGTTCGCTACCCATGTATCAGATGTACCAGCTGAGGCCGGTCTATTCGGTGACCTGCCACAGCTTGTTGGCCAGCAAGAGTTCGAGCCGCTCGATGACGGCGGTCAACTCCTGGTGGCTGCCCACATACCCGGCGTAGAAACCCATGCCCCACATCACGGCGATGAGCATCTCCACCACGGTGGAGACGTCGGTGTCGACGGCCAGCTCACCACGTTCGATGGCGTCGGTGACGGCCCAGGTCACGAAGTCGCGGGAGGCCACGAGCGCGTCGTGCTCCTCCTGGCGCAATTCGGGATGCCGCTGTGCCTCGAGGATCGAGGTCACAAGGAACGCCGCGGCGGACCGGTCCTCGGAGTCGGCCTGGATGGCGGCGACGAAAAACGATGAGATGCGCCGGATGAAGGTGGTCTCCTCCTCGGCCCGGCGACGACCCGCAGCGACGACCATGGCATTGGTCTGATCGAGGACCTCGCCATAGAGCACGCGCTTGTTCGCGAAGTAGTGATTGATCGCTGGGCGCGTGAGATCTGCGCGGATCGCAATGGCTTGGAATGTTGCTGCGTCATAACCAAGTTCACTGAAAACCTCGCGTGCGGCGCGCAGGATGCGCTCACGAGTTTCGGCCGCCTTCGCCGCGGGAGGGCGACCCGGGCCTCGGGTGGCGATGTACGGCATCGTCAAATTGTGCCATAGATCTCGGCCCGACCCTGCTCGTATGCGACGCACGCTCGTCAAAATCGCCTCTTCCAGCAAACTTGCAGTTCTGTCAACAACCGATTGCTGTGCGGCGCGCGGTTCCCGGCCCCCGCCCGGTCCCGATCGGTAGCCGGGCCAGGAACGACCCCGGGGCGGCCGGCGGCCGCGGGAGACCGGGACCACAGGCGTGTTGTTGCCGACGCATGGCGGCGTCAGCCAAATTAATGTTGGGCGCCATGACGGGCGTGGTGTCGCGAGAGTCGCCGACGTTGCGCCGGCAGCGGCTTGTCACCCGGCTGCGCGACAAGGATCCGGAGTACGACGCCCTCCGGCGAGCGACCCGTGCCGGTGTGGTGCTCCCGGTCGTCGCGATCGCCGGACTGGCCGTGGGCACCGCCGTCGGGAGCAGGTCGCAGACGACCATGTTCGCCATCTTCGGCGCGGTCGCGCTGCTGGTGGTGGTGGATTTCCCCGGGAACCGCCCGGCGCGGGCGCTGGCCTACGCCGGGCTCGGCTTGAACGGCACGGTCCTGATCACCCTGGGCACGTTGCTGTCCCCACATCCGTGGCTGGCGGTGCCGGCGATGTTCGCCGTCGGATTTCTGGTGACTTTTTCCGGCGTTCTCAGCGAGATCATCGCCGCCGGGCAGCGCTCCACCCTCATGACGTTCGTGCTGCCGGTGTGCACGCCGGCGGGGCCGGTCCCTGATCGACTGCTCGGCTGGGCCGTCGCCTGGGCGATCGCCGTCCCGGCCGCACTGTTCCTGTTGCCGCCCACCCACCACGACGACCTGCGCAAGCACGCCGCGCAGGTGTGCCGCCTGCTGGCGGCCCGGCTGGAAGGGTCCGCCACGGCGCAGGAGCTCTCCGATGCGATGGAGGCCCTGGCCGACAACTTCCTCGGCGCCGACTTCCGGCCCGTCGGACTGACCGCCGGCAGCCGCGCCCTGGTGCGGGTCGTCGACGACCTGCGCTGGCTGTGTGACCGCGCCACGGACGCCACCGGCTCCCTGCTCGCGGAGACGCGTGGGCCGGCGATCCGGGTGCTGAACGACTGTGCCCAGGTGCTCAGCACGCCGCGCGCCGCGGGCCGCGATCGCTACCGCGCCGACCTGGCCGACGCCCTGACCGCGCATCGGGCCGCGACCCGCGGGCGTTACCGCGAAGACATCGAGCAGATCCGGGCCGAGCACGACGATCTGCTGGCCGTCGCGACGGGCCGGAAACTGTTGCGGCTGCGCACCTTCTCGGCCTGTATCGGGGCCACGGGCCGCGTCATCGGACTGGCGGCCGACGCCGACGCCCGGCCGGTATGGGCCCGCGTGCTGGGTCGGCGGCTGCCTGCGCACGGGAACCTCGACCGGGTGCTGTCCGAATCCCAGGCCGTGTCGGCCATCCCGTCGGGTTTCGTGGCCACGCGAGCGGTGGTGGTACAGAACAGTCTTCGCACTGGAATCGGACTGGCTGTAGCCGTAGCCGTCGTGCATCTGTTTCCGCTGCAGCACGGATTCTGGATCGCCATGGCATCGCTGTCGGTGCTGCGCAGCAGCGCTTTGACCACCGGGACCCGCGTGTTGCGCGCCGTGGGTGGCACCGCGATCGGATTCCTCCTCGGCACGGTGGTGATCCATCTGATCGGCGCGAACCCCGTGCTGCTGTGGTTCGTCCTTCCGATCGTGGCGTTCGGTTCTGCCTATGTGCCCGATGTGTTTTCGTTCGTCGCGGGCCAGGCGATGTTCACGATGCTGGTGCTCACCATCTACAACCTCATCAGCCCGGCCGGTTGGCGCGTCGGGCTGATCAGGCTCGAGAATGTCTTGGTCGGCGCCGCCGTGGGTGTGGTGGTGTCGCTGCTGCTGTGGCCGCGCGGATCCGCTGCGGTCGTCCAGCGCACGCTGGAGGCGGCCCGCAGCGCCGGCACACGGTATCTGACCGCGGCCGTGCGGCGGGTGACACGCGGTGCCTCCGAAGCCGCCACCGACCGGGTGCACGCGCTGAGCTTCGACGCCCTGACGGCCTCGCGGACCGTGGATGATGCGGTGCGCCACTTCCTTTCGGAGAGCAGCGGGGCCACGGAACTGCGGGCACCGGTGGTCCGGGCCGCCAATCAGACGGTCCGGTTGCGGGCGGCGGCCGACCTCATCGCTGATGTCGTGCCGCCGCCACTTGCCCCGTACCGCGCTGCCCGCGATGTCCTCGAAGCGCACACCGCCTCGATCTGCGCCCGGATCGCGGGCACAGAAGACCCCGGCGCCGCAGGGCGCACACCCATCAGTGACGACTTCGTGCTCGCCCTGCGTGCCGAGACCGGCGGCGGAAACCTGTCGGTCGAGGCCGCGCTGCCTCTGGTGACCGTCGCCGCCAGCCTCGGCGAGCTGGAACTGCTCTATCCGGATGCAGCGCCCGCGTGATCAGTGCCCGGGCCGGTGCGGCTGCAACGCGTTCGGCGGGATGTTGCCGAACTTGCCGGACTGGAAGTCCTCGAACGCCTCGATGAGCTCCGATTTGGAGTTCATCACGAACGGGCCGTAGTGGAAGACCGGTTCCCGGATGGGCTGGCCGCCGAGCAGCAGCACCTCGAGCGCAGGCCGGTTGGAGTCCTGGCCCTCGTCGGCAGCGACGGTGATCCGGTCCCCCGGCCCCAGCACCGCGAGCTGACCCTGGTGGATGGGGTGGCCGACGGGTCCGACGGTGCCACGTCCGGAGAGGATGTAGACGAGCGCGTTGAACTTGCGGTTCCACGGCAGATCGAGTCGCGCTCCGGGCGCAATTGTCGCGTGCGCCATGGTGATTGGCGTGTGCGTCCCACCCGGGCCCTTGGCGTCGCCGATCTCGCCGTCGATGACGCGCACGAGCGCGCCACCGTCGTCCGACGACAGCAGCGTCACATCGGTGCCCTCGATGGCCTGGTACCTGGGGGCGGCGAACTTGTCCTTCTTGGGCAGGTTCACCCACAGCTGCAGGCCGTGGAACAGGCCACCGCTCTCGACCAGTTCGGCCGGCGGCGTCTCGATGTGCAGGATGCCCGACCCAGCGGTCATCCACTGCGTGGCGCCGTCGGTGATCAGGCCGCCGCCACCATGGGAATCCTGGTGCGCGAAGCGGCCGTCGATCATGTAGGTCACGGTCTCGAACCCGCGGTGCGGGTGCCAGTCGGTGCCCTTCGGTTCACCGGGTTCGTACTCGACCTCACCCATCTGGTCCAGGTGGACGAACGGGTCGAGGTCGGCCGGGCTGACCCCGGCGAAGGCTCGGACCACCGGGAAACCCTCGCCCTCATAGCCACGGGGGCCGGTGGTGATGGACCGCACCGGGCGTTCTGTGTCGCTCGGCGCAGCGGAAGCAATACGCGGCAAGCTGATCGTGTCAGCAGTGATAGCAGGCATGTCACGTATAACCGGACTGCGGTCCGATTAATTCCAGATGCTACTGCACCCGAAATCCGCCGGTCAGGGGGTCGACAGCGCGGCCAACGCCGCGCTGCGGGCGTCCGCAGACGACTCAGCGGCCAACGCCGCGTCGGCGGCTGCCCGGCACTGCTCGAGCGTCACCCCGGACAGGGCGGCGCCGACCGCACGCACCGCGGCTGCTGCCGTCGACAGCGACGTCACGCCCAATCCGACCAGCACGCACGCCAGCGCCGGATCGGCCGCAGCCTCCCCGCACACCCCGACCGGCTTGCCCTGTTCGGCACCCGCCTTGGCGGCCGTGCCCACCAGAGCCAGCACCGCCGGCTGCCAGGGATCGCTCAGCGTGGCCAGATCGGCCGACATCCGGTCCGCGGCCATCGTGTACTGCGTCAGATCGTTGGTACCGATCGACAAGAAGTCGACGTGGCGCAGAATCCGATCGGCCAACAATGCCGCGGCGGGCACCTCGATCATCACGCCGGGCGTCAGGCCGAAGGACCGTACCTGTGCCGCAAAGGCTTTGGCTTCCGCGGGCGTCGCGATCATCGGCGCCATCACCCACGGACGCTGGCCGGTCGCGGTTGCCGCAGCCGCGATGGCCTCGAGTTGGCGGGTCAGCAACTCCGGATTGCCCTGGGCGATGCGGATGCCGCGGACGCCAAGCGCCGGATTCGCCTCATCGACATGCCCGGCGAAGCGCAGTGGCTTGTCCGAACCCGCGTCGAGCGTCCGCACCACCACTTTGCGATTGGGGAACGCGGCGAGTACGTCGCCGTAGATCTGCGCCTGCTCGTCGACGGTCGGTTCGAGATCCCGGTTCAGGAAGCACAATTCGGTCCGGAACAGACCGATGCCCTCCGCCGGGGTCTCGGCCGCCGCGTGCGCTGCGGCACCGTCCTGCACGTTGGCGAGCACCGCGACCTGATGTCCGTCAGCGGTGGCACCGGGGCCGCGCCAGCTGTCGGCGAGGTCGGCCTCACGGCGCGCCCGGGCCACGGCAGCGGCGGCCGACGTCGCGTCGGGCTCGATCTCCACGGTGCCGTTGGTGCCGTCCACCAGCACCATCGTTCCGGACTGCACCTGCTCGAGTCCGGCGACCGCCACGACACACGGAATGCCCAGTTGCCGGGCGATGATCGCGGTGTGGCTGGTCGGCCCGCCCAGGCTGGTCACCAACGCCACCACCAGATTCGGGTCCAGCCCGGCGGTGTCGGCGGGCGCCAGATCCTCGGCGCACAGCACCGACGGCACGTCCGGCACCGGCACGCCGGGCTCGGGCAGCCCGCGCAGTTCGGCGATCACCCGGTCCCGGATATCCCTGAGGTCCGCGACGCGTTCGGCCATGAGTCCGCCCATGCGCGTGAACATCTCGACGAACTGGTCCGCCGTCGCGACGACCGCACGCACCGCGGTCATGCCGTCGGCGATGCGCTTGTCCGTCGCCGACGCCCAAGCGCGGTCCTGCGCAAGGGTCGCGGTGGTGGCCAGTACCTCGGCAGCGGCTCCGGTGGCTCGCGCGGCGCGGCTGCGAAGCCGGTCCGCGACCGTCACCGAGGCTGCCGCGAAGCGCTCCCGCTCCCCCGGCCGCTCCGGCTCTCCCAGTTCAGCGGCGATGCCGTCGGCGTCCGGCTTCGGTCGCGCCCCCGGCCACAGCACCGGCGCGTACCGCACTCCGCCGACGGCGGGAACCCCGTGCAGCACCACAGGTGCACCGCTGGGCGAACGATCGGTTTCCACGTCGACCACCAAAGGCGACGGGCTCACAGATGTCTGACTCATGTGATGTAGATTACTCCGAACCGTTGACAAGTCAACACATCCAAGCGTAAAACAAACAATACAAAGATCGAATCGGATGCGTTCCCACACCACTGGAGGGTCATGTACGCGGAAGAACGGCAGCAAGCCATCGCCGCGCGAGTCCTCGCCGACGGTCGCGCCTCCGTCAACGAACTCGCCGAGACCTACGACGTCACCACCGAAACCGTGCGCCGGGACCTCGACGTCCTCGACAAGGCCGGCGTCATCCGGCGGGTGCACGGGGGAGCGGTACCCGCCCGCACCCTGCACCTCGTCGAGCAGGGTGTCGTCCAGCGGGACTCCACCCAGACCCAGCAGAAGGCCGCCATCGCGGCGGCAGCCGTCGCCCTGCTTCCCGCCACCGGCGGAACGGTGCTGATCGACGCCGGCACCACCACCGCGCGCATCGCCGACCTCATCCCCACCGACCGCGACCTCGTCGTCATCACGAACTCCATCCCGGCGGCCGCGAAGCTGACGTCCAACCCGACGGCGTCCCTGCAGTTGCTGGGCGGCCGCGTCCGCAGCATCACCCAGGCCGTGGTGGGGGAGCAGGCCCTGCGCACACTCGACTCCCTGCGCGTCGACGTCGCCTTCCTCGGCACCAACGGCATCAGCGTCCGGCACGGCTTCTCCACCCCGGACAGCGACGAGGCCGCCATCAAACGCGCCATGGTCCACTGCGCCAACCACGTTGTCGTGACGGCGGATTCGAGCAAGTTCGGCCGGGAAGACCTGGTCAGTTTCGCGCCACTGTCGGCGGTGCGAACCGTCGTCACCGACACCGAGATCCGCGCCCACGAGCGTCAACAACTCATCGACGCCGGCGTCGACGTCATCTGCGCGGAGGCCGGCGCATGATCGTCACCGTCACCCTGAACCCGAGCCTCGACCGCACCCTGTCGCTCGACGAGCCGCTGACCAGGGGAGCGGTACACCGCCTCACACCCGTCTCCACCGAGCCGGGAGGCAAGGGCGTCAACGTATCTCGCGCGCTGACCCAGAACGGTGTGGACACCGTCGCGCTGCTGCCGGCCGCCGACCACGATCCGATCCTGGCGGGGCTGGCGGCCCGCGGCGTGCCGTTCCACAACATCGCCATCCCGGGCGTCGTCCGCAGCAACCTGACCATCACCGAAAAAGATGGCACCACAACCAAACTCAACGAACCAGGGGCACATCTGGACGCCGCCGCGCTGGCAGCCCTGACCGCGGTCGTCTGCGACCGCGCCGCGGAAGCCTCCTGGGTGGTGCTGTCCGGATCGCTGCCGCCCGGGGTTCCCGACGACTGGTACGCCGACGTCGCAGCCCGGCTGGCGGCACTGCCGTGCCGCGTCGCGGTGGACACCTCCGAGCGTCCGCTCACCGCCCTGGCCGAAGCCTTCGCCACCGCCGCCCCTGACCTCATCAAGCCCAACTCCGAGGAACTGGCCTGGCTGACCGGCCGTTCCGCGCAGGAACTGGAAGACGCCGCCGCGCAAGGTGATCCGCTGCCCGTCGTAGCCGCGGCCCGTCAGCTCGTCGACCGCGGGGCCGGCACCGTGCTCGTCACGCTCGGCGGCGCGGGCGCCGTCCTGGTCGACCGGGACGGGACGTGGGCGGCCACGGCCCCGTCGATCGTGCCGCGCAGCACCGTCGGCGCCGGTGACGCGTCACTGGCGGGATACCTCGCCGCCACCATCGCCGGCGCCGCGCCGGAGCAGCGGCTCCAGACCGCCGTCGCCTACGGCAGCGCCGCCGCGTCCCTGCCGGGCTCAGCACTGCCCAGCCCAGACCAGATCGACGTGAAAGCCGTTCGGGTCCAGGCTGTCACGTCCGCCTCCGCCCACCTCTGATCCGTCTGATCCAAAAGGAACACCCATGCCGATCATCACCTCGGAACTCGTCGCACTCGACGTCGACGCCGGTCCCGACAAGCAGAATGTGATCGAACTACTGGCCGCCCGGATGGCCGAAACGGGCCGTGCCACCAACGGAGACGGACTCGTCGAGGCCGCCCTGGCGCGTGAATCCCAGTCGGCCACCGGGCTTCCCGGCGGCATCGCGATCCCGCACTGCCGATCGCCCCATGTCGACGAACCGACCATCGGCTTCGCCCGCCTGGCGCCCGCGGTCCCGTTCGGCGCCCCCGACGGTCCCGCCGACCTCGCGTTCCTCATCGCCGCACCGGAATCCGGCGGCGCCGAGCACATGAAGCTGCTGTCGAGCCTGGCCCGGGCCCTGGTCCGCAAGGATTTCGTCGAACAGCTGCGTGCCGCGGGCACCGCCGATGAAGTGGTCGCACTCGTCGAGGGTGTGGTCAGCCCGGTACCGGCAGCCACGGCCGCATCCGCGACGCCGGCTCCGGTCGCTCCCGCCGCCGAGCCCGCACCCAAGGCCTCGATCATCGCGATCACGGCGTGCCCCACCGGAATTGCCCACACATACATGGCCGCCGACGCCCTGAAACTGGCCGCCGACCGCGCCGGTGTGCACTTCACCGTCGAAACCCAGGGCTCGTCCGGCTCCACCCCGTTGTCGGCCGAGACCATCGCCGCCGCCGACGCCGTCATCTTCGCCACCGATGTCGGGGTCAAGGACAAGCAGCGCTTCGTCGGCAAGCCCGTCATCGCCTCCGGGGTCAAGCGGGCCATCAACGAACCCGACACCATGATCGCCGAAGCCGTTGCGGCGGCGAAGGATCCGCAGGCCGCCCGAGTCCAGGGCGACGCCGCGGCGCCCGCCACCGAGAACCGCGGCGGGCTGGGCTGGGGCACCCGACTGCGCCAGATCCTGCTGACGGGCGTCAGCTACATGATCCCGTTCGTGGCGGCCGGCGGCCTGCTGATCGCGCTGGGCTTCCTGTTCGGGGGCTACGAGATCGCCAACAAGCCTGCCGGACAATCGGATTCGCTCGCGCACATCATCGCGACCACCAACTCGCTGACCAACCTGCCCGCGGGCGGCCTGATGCAGTACCTCGGCGCGGTGCTGTTCACCCTGGGCGGGCTGGCCTTCGGCTTCCTCGTCCCGGCGCTCGCCGGGTACATCTCCTTCGCCATCGCCGACCGCCCCGGCATCGCACCGGGTTTCACCGCGGGCGCGGTGGCCGTCACCGTCGGCGGCGGATTCATCGGTGGCATCGTCGGCGGCCTCATCGCCGGCTTCGCCGCACTGTGGATCGCGTCGTTCAAGGTGCCCCAGTGGTTCCGCGGCCTCATGCCGGTGGTGGTGATCCCGCTCGGCGCCTCGCTGATCGTCGGCCTGTCGATGTTCCTGCTGCTGGGCCGTCCGCTGGCGGCCGTCACCTCGGGTCTGACCCATTGGCTCGGCAGCATGTCCGGCAGTTCGCTGATCCTGCTCGGCGTCATCCTGGGCCTCATGATGTGCTTCGACCTGGGCGGACCGGTCAACAAGGCCGCTTACTCCTTCGCCGCCGCCGGGCTCAACATCACCGACGTCGCATCGCTGCGGATCATGGCCGCCGTCATGGCGGCCGGCATGGTGCCGCCGCTGGCCATGGCGTTGGCCTCCGCCCTCCGGCCCCGCCTGTTCACCGAACCCGAACGCGAGAACGGCCGGGCCGCATGGCTTCTCGGCGCCTGCTTCATCAGTGAGGGCGCCATCCCGTTCGCCGCCGCCGACCCGCTGCGCGTCATCCCGTCGATGATGTTCGGCGGCGCCGTCACCGGCGCCATGGTGATGGCGTTCGACGTGACGTCCAAGGCACCGCACGGCGGCATCTTCGTCTTCTTCGCCATCGGAAACCTCATCTGGTTCGTGGTGGCGGTGCTCGTCGGCGCCGTCTGCAGTGCAGTTGCGGTCATCGCCGCCAAGAGC
The DNA here is from genome assembly GCF_046250085.1 of Mycobacterium sp. SMC-16. Lineage (NCBI taxonomy): Bacteria > Bacillati > Actinomycetota > Actinomycetes > Mycobacteriales > Mycobacteriaceae > Mycobacterium > Mycobacterium sp. SMC-16. The sequence goes on along the minus strand of NZ_CP176427.1, from coordinate 93,933 downwards.
GCCGGCAGGTCGCTTCCGCCGGTCGACACGACCGCGGCCCTGCAGCCCGCCGCCAGCTGAAACTTCCCGATCAAGGAACCAACCCAACAACACAAGGAGAAGCCATGCCCAGCAAGACCGTCACCGTCGGATCCGCCGTCGGCCTGCATGCCCGTCCGGCAGCCGTCATCTCCGAGGCCGTCATCAATTCCGGAGCGCAGGTCACCCTGGCGGTCGACGGCGGGGAACCCGTGGACGCCGGCTCGGCCCTGATGATCATGACGCTCGGCGCAGGCAACGGAGCGCAGGTGACGGTGGCGTCCGACGACGAAACCGCCGTGGCGACCATCGCTGACCTGGTGTCGCAGGACCTCGACGCCTGACGCGCGTCGCTCGGGGTCGCTCCCGGCAGCCACAGAAAGCGCACAGAGCCCCCGCTACGCACCACTAGTATGAATTCGTGCTAGATGCGTACGGGGAGGGCATCGCGGAACACGGCGGTGTCGTAGCGGGGAAAATGTCACGGGGGACTCGGAAGATCACGAGCGGCCGTCCCCATGGTGGGGGCGGTAGCTCGTGCGCCGTCTAGCCGCCCTGGCTGCGGCGCTGCTGCTGGCTGTCGCCAGCGCACCGCCCGCGCTGGCCATCGAACCGCCGGCCATCGACCCGGGCGCCGTCCCGCCCGACGACACCGGCCCCGATCAGCCGATGGAGCAGCGCAAGATCTGCTCCGCGCCGACCGTGCTGCCGAACACGAACTTCGCCGACAAGCCCTGGGCGGCCGACTATCTGCACCTCGCCGAGGCACAGAAGTTCGCCACCGGAGCGGGCGTCACCGTCGCCGTCATCGACACCGGTGTGAACGCCTCGCCGCGGGTTCCGGCCGAGCCCGGCGGCGATTTCGTCGACAAGGGCGGCAACGGCCTGTCGGACTGCGACGCCCACGGCACGCTGACCGCGTCGATCATCGCCGGCCGCCCGGCGCCGACGGACGCGTTCGTCGGCGTCGCCCCCGAAGCCCGCATCCTGTCGCTGCGCCAGACTTCCGAGGCGTTCCAGCCCAAGGACTCCCGCAGTGACCCCAATGACCCGAACACCACGCAGACCGCCGGGTCGCTGCGCAGCCTGGCCCGCGCCATCGTGCACGCCGCGAACCTCGGCGCCCAGGTCATCAACATCTCGGAAGCCGCCTGCTACAAGGTGACCCGGGCCATCAACGAGACCACCGTCGGGTCGGCCATCGCGTATGCGGTCAACGTCAAGAACGCCGTGGTGGTCGTCGCGGCCGGCAACACCGGCCAGGACTGCAGCCAGAACCCGCCGCCGGACGCCGCCGTGCCGTCGGACCCGCGGGGCTGGAAGCAGGTGCAGACCATCGTCTCGCCTGCCTGGTACTCGCCGCTGGTGCTGACCGTCGGCGGCATCGGACCGCAGGGCCAGCCGAGCAACTTCTCGATGTCCGGCCCCTGGGTCGGCGCGGCCGCGCCCGCCGAAGGCGACACCGCGCTGGGCTACGACGGCAATCCCGTCAACGCGCTGACCGGCCAAGACGGCCCGATCCCGATCAACGGCACGTCGTTCGCGGCCGCGTACGTCTCGGGCCTGGCGGCACTGCTGCGGCAGCGGTTCCCCGACCTGACGGCCGCGCAGATCGTCACCCGCATCACCGCGACGGCGCGGCATCCCGGTGGGGGAGTGGACAACTACGTCGGCGCCGGTGTCATCGACCCGGTGGCGGCGCTGACCTGGGACGTTCCCGCCGGCCCCAAGCAGGCGCCCTACCAGGTCAAGAGCATTCCGCCGCCGGTGTACATCCCGCCGCCCGACCGCGGACCCATCACCATGGTCGTCGTGGCCGGTGCCGCGCTGATCGTACTGCTCGGCCTGGGCGCGGTGACCCGCCGTGCGCTGAGGCGCCGATGAGACACTTCGGGCTCCGCTTCACCACGGGGCACCTGCTGTGGGCGGCCACGCTGGTGCCGGCCGTCGTGCTGCTGTGCATGCATTTCAACCTGCTGTGGCTCGGCATCACCCTCGGTGTCCTGATCGCGCTGTTCTCGGTCCTCGCCATCCGCGGACGGCGGCTGACGGGCTGGATCGCCGCGATGTTCGCCTGGCGGCGCCGGCACAAGGTGGCCCCACCGGCGCCCTCGGAGCCGGCCGTCGGAGCGACCGTCATGCCCGGCGACCACGTCGCGGTGCGCTGGCTGGGTGACCACCTGATCTCGGTGGTCGAACTGGTGCCGCGCTCGTTCACCCCCACGGTGATCGTCAACGGCGAGGCATTCACCGACGACAACCTCGACACCCGACTGGTGGAGCAGTTACTCGCGGCACACGGACCGGACCTCGAGGCGGACATCGTCTCGGCCGGCTACCGCGTCGGAAAGACCGCCCCGTCGAGCGTCGTCGCGCTGTACGAGCAGGTGGTCGGCCCCTACGCCGCCCCGGCCAATCGGCGGACCTGGATCGTGTTGCGCGCCAACCCCGACGAGACCCGCCGGTCGGCCCTGCGCCGCGGCACCGGGATCTCCGGCCTGGCCAGCTACCTGGTGGCGACCACCACCCGCATCGCCGACCAGTTGGCCAGCCACGGCATCGACGCCCGCCCCGCCCGCAGCTTCGAGGAGTACGACCGCGCGACCGCGATCAGCTTCGAGCGCGAGACATGGTCAACCATCAAGGGCCGCAGCACATTTACCGCGGCCTACTCGGCACCCGGCGGCCCCAACATGTGGTGGTCGGCCCGCGCCGACCACACGATCACCAGGGTCCGGGTGAAGCCGGGACACGCGCCGACGGCGACCGTGCTGCTGACGACGCTGGCCACGCCGACGACACCCCGCGGCTTCTCGTGTCTGTTCGGTGGGCAGCGCGCCGCGCTCGAGGGGCTGAGCCCGATCACCGACCGGCACTACGAGCTGCCGATCGGCTCGGCCGGCGTGCTGGTGGGGGAGACGGCCGACCGGTACCCGGTCTACATGCCGTTCGACAACGTGGACTCCACGATCAACCTGGGCGACGCGCACGTGTTCACGCAGTTCGTCGTCCGCTCGGCGGCTGCGGGCGCCGTCGTCACCTTGGCGCCGCAGTTCAAGGAATTTGCGGGGTTCATCAACGCCCGGATCGGGAATGTTCCGAAGGTGGTGTGGCCCAACGCCACCACCTATCTGGGTCCACACCCGGGTATTTCACGAATTCTGTTGCGCCACAACTTTATCGACACGCCTCGCCACCGTCAGCTGCCCATCCAGCTGATCAACCCGCGCGAGGAGAGCCGGTTCCAGATGGCGCTGGAGAAGTAAGGGGGAGCAAGTAGATGGCTGGAAAACTGAAAGTCTCCTCGGAGACGCTGAACGCAAAGGCCGCTGAAGTCGACGTGGACCTGCCGACTTTGCCGCCGGCGCCCAAAGCGCCATGTGAGTTGGCAATCGCGCAAGAGGCCACCGGTTTCCTCATGAACAACCTGCAGCAGCTCGACGCTGCACTCAAGGCTGGGCGAGCTCAGAATCGGCGACTGGCCGCCTGCCTGCGGGCGGCTGCCGCGGCCTACGACGCCGCCGACGCGGCCGGGAAATCCGGCATCGACGCCACCAAGCTGGGCGCCGGCGGGGGTGCACCGATCACCCCCAACCTGCCGCCGGCTCCGGCCCCCGCTGACCCGGTCGGCAGCTTGCCCTGGATGCTCGAATCGCTTGGCGGAGCCGAATCGCATCCCAGTAATCCCGGCATGGACTGGGAGGTGGCCGCCAAGGAGATCAACGGCGGCGACCAAGGGGCCTCGATGATCGAGTTCGGCGCGAAAATGACCGCAGTGGCAGCGAAACTGGCCGAACTGAACAGCAAGTTCAATATGTCCGGCGTCGAGTGGGAAGGCGACGCCGCCGAAGCCGCAGAAAATGCGCTCAAGGATTATTCGACCTGGTTGACGGCGATGACCGCGGCAGCAAACAACCTGGCCGTCCAGGCCATCGAACTATCCACGATCCATGGCGGCAGGCGACCTGAGCACCCCAGCATGCAGGACGTGGCGGACTACGAGAACGCCAGCGTGCTCGCGACGGTGGGTCAGGCGGCATACGACTTCTTCACCGGCCACGCGACCAAGCAGCAGGAATCCGACACTGTGCGGGCCAGGTACGCCCAACAGGCGACCATTCGTTCTCTCGTCACACCGCCACCACCCAACTTCGGGTCGACCGCGTGGCCCGCCGTAAAGCCTGGGGATGTGGCGAAGAAAGACGGCAATGGCACGGGCACGCCCCAAGCGCCTGGCGGGGGCAGCCCGTCCGGCGGCGGCGGTGGGACGCCGAGCGGTGGAGCGCCGTCGATGCCGGAATCGCCGAGCGTCAGCCCAGCCAGCGCCGGTGCCCAGAAGCCCGAGGGCGGCGGATCACCTTCTGGCGGTTCACCTTCCGGCGGCGGCTCACCGTCAGGCGGATCCGGACAGGGTTCACCGAGCGGCGGGATGCCCGGCGGCTTGGGCGGCGACAAGCCCGAGATGCCGAGCCTGCCCGACGGCCCGAGCGTGAGCCCGGCCTCCGCCGGCGGCGGCGCGGGCGGGGGATCCGGCGGCGGTGGCGGTGGACTGGGCGGCCAGCCCATGCAGCCGGCGGCCGTCGCACCCGCGTTGGGTTCAGCCGGCGGTGCGGCAGCAGGCGGCGCGAGCCAGGCTGCGGGTCGTCCCCCTGTCGGCGGCGGTATGGGCGGCGGCATGGGCGGCATGGGCCACGGCGCCGGCGGCCGCGAAGGCGGCAAGGAGAAGAAGCGCAACGCGAATCTTTCTCCCGACGAGGTCCTGTACAAGGAGGACCGCGCGTTCACGGACGGCGTCATCGGGCACCGGCGCCGCACCAAGATCGATGACAAGAAGGACAACAAATGATCGAGATGCATCCCGAGGTCGCTGCGGTTCTCCAGCAGGCCCAGCGCCTGCAGTCGGTCATGGACGAGCAGCTCGCCAAGATGAACACCGAGTCGTTCACCGCGACCGACGAAGCCAAGACCGTCGAGGTCACCCTCAACGGGCACCACTGGCTGACGGATCTGTTCATCGAGGACGGCCTGCTCCGCCTCGGCGCGGACACCGTGGAAGCCCGGATCAACGAGGCCCTGGGTAACGCGACCGCGAAGGCCACCGAGTCCATTGACGCCGACCGGGCCCGTCTCAACGAGCTGGTCGCCGAGATCACGGCCAGTAATCCGCCCGCGCAGCCGTAGCGGTCACTGGATGACGACCGCCAAACTGGCCGCGGCGACTGCGGCCGTTGCACTGCTGGCCGGCTGCACGACGGTGACGACCGGCGATGCGACAAAAGATCCGTCGTTCAAACCGGGTGACGCCATTGTCAGCCTGCTGAACCCGGGCAACTACCCGACGGCACCGAAGCCAGGGCCTGCGATGAAACCGGGAGCCGAGAGCGGCCGGATCATCGACGGCGAACGCATGGGCGAGTACGTCGTTGGGCCGTGGGAGGTTGATCCGCAGCTGCTGCACGTCGGCTTCATTTCGACCGGCTTGTTGTTCAGTGTCGTATCGCTCCTGTCGCCAGAGCTAGACCAACTGGCCCAACAGCATCACTTGATCTACGGATTCGGCTCTGGCCGCCACACGGACGCCAACGCCGACCACCTCCGCAAACTACAGAACACCGTTTTGCGCTTTCCAAATCCCGACGAAGCGGCTGCCGCAGCATCTGATCTCTACACGCAGCACCCGGGCATCCACGACCCCTCGACGAAACCCAACATTCCGGTACCTGGACACCCGGAGTCGCGGATGCTCCAAACCACCATGCCGGACGGGACGTACGCCACTTCGATCATTTCGCCGCATGGCCCATATGTCTTGATCCAAAGCGGCATGGCACAGGAAAGCGCCGACGTCTCCCTGCAATTGGCCCTCAAAGCGCTCGATATGCAGGCGCCCAGGATCGATGACTTCAAGCCAACTGATCCCAGCCAGTTCGCGACCATGCAGACCGATCCTGAAGGATTGCTCACGCGGACGGTGCCCACCAAGGAACACAAGGGAAATCAAGGCTTGTGGGGGCCACGTGGCCTGCTTCATTTTGATGACGACCCGGTCCAAACCGCAGCGGCGTTGACGGCGGCCGGCGTAGACGTCATCTCGGTGCGCGGCGCCTACCTCTATCGAGCCAAGGACGCCGCGGCTGCGACGCAGCTGGCTCAGAAGTTGGCCCAGCCTGGCGGCAAAAACCCCAGTGAACCGGGCCCCGTCGTACCCGGCCTGCCCTCGGCCAAGTGCCGGGCGATCAATTATGCCGACGTGAAGGCGCTCGTCTACGACTGCGTCACGTCGTTCGACCGATGGGTGTATACGGCGTCCTCGTTGCAGCCATTCGACGCCACACAACGAATGGCATCCCAATACCTGCTGCTGACTGCGAAATAGCGCCACCTCGGTTCAACGCGCTCCGACCACCGAGCCACGGCGACTGAGGCACTCAAACACTCGAATGCGTACAGTTCGCGGAGAGTAACTGCGCACTGCCTCGGCGTTGCGCAGTCCGGGGAGACGATGGGGAGCGTCATGAAGATCGCCAGGTTGACCGCAGCGACTGCCGCAGTGTCAGTGCTGGCGGGCTGCACAACGGTGACGACGGGTGACGCGGCCAAAGACCCGTCATTCAAGTCAGGCGACGCCATCGTGAGCCTCCTCAATCCCGGAAACTATCCGACGGCACCCAAGCCCGGGCCCGCGATGAAACCAGGCGCCGAATCTGGACGCCTCATCGATGCCGAACGGCTCGGCGAATTCGTCGTCGGACCGTGGGAAGTGGATCCCACCCTGATCAGCATCGGGGTGAACGTGACGGGCCTGTTTCTCGATGCCGACCGTCTGAACAGCGTCGAACCCGGTCCCATGAAGCAGATCGCGAAAGATCATCAACTGATCAATGGGTTCGGTTCCGGTCGCGGAACCAACCGCGGCGCGGATCACGACAACCAATTGGTGATTCTGGTGCTGCGCTTCCCAACTGCTGACTTGGCCAACGATGCCGCCCGCCAATTCTCAGAGCAGGCGCCGGTCATCGATCGGGCCGCACCCAATCAACCGATACCAATTCCCGGACACCCGGAAGCGCTCGCTCATGAGTCCACAACAGCAGACCGTAGTTTCACGGTCAGTGCGTATACGCCGCACGGGCCATACGTGCTCTATCAATACGCGTTGAGTGACGTAAACGTCGACACCGCAACACAGTTCGTTGCCAAGGCGTTGGACCTGCAGACTTCGCGCATCGACAAGTTCCAGCCAACCGATCCAGCACAGTTCGCCACCATGCAGACCGATCCTGAAGGCCTGCTCAGCCGGACGGTTCCCACGAAGGAACACACGGGCAATCAGGGCCTATGGGGGCCGCGCGGCATACTTCATTTCAGTGACGACCCACTGCAAACGGGTACCGACCTGACGGCAGCCGGCGTAGACGTCGTTTCGGTACGCGGCACCCACATCTACCGTGCCAAGGACGCCGCGGCCGCGACGCAGCTCGCGCAGAAGTTCGCCGAGCCCGACGCTAAGAATCCCACCGAACCGGGCCCCGCCGTAGCCGGTCTCCCCTCCGCGAAGTGCCAGGCAACCGACGCCGCCGAGATAAAGGCGCGGGTCTACTCCTGCGCTGCAGCACTGGACCGGTGGGTCTATACCGCAGCATCGTTGCAACCATTCGACGCCACCCAGCGGATGGCCTCCCAATATCTGCTGCTGACTGCGAAATAATCGGACGACAATGACCTCGACCTTCAATCCCGGCGACATCGTGGCCGGCTACACCATCGAATCCGTCCTCGGTGTCGGCGGCATGGGTGTGGTCTATAAGGCCAAGAACCCCCAGCTGCCTCGCAGCGATGCCCTGAAGGTTCTCACCACCTCCATTCAAGGGGACGGCCAGTTCCGTGAGCGCTTCCTCCGCGAAGCCAACGTCGCCGCCACCCTCGACCACCCCAACATCGTCGCGGTCTACTCGCGCGGCGAAACCGAGGCGGGCCAGCTGTGGATCGCCATGCAATACGTCGCGGGCACCGACGCCGACCAGGAAGTCCGGTCCGGGCGAATGTCACCCGCGCGGGCGGCCCGCATCATCACCGAAGTTGCCAAGGCTCTCGACTACGCACACCGCCGCGGCATCATGCACCGCGACGTCAAGCCCGCCAATTTCCTGCTGGCCAATCCAGAGGATCCCGGCGATGACGAACGGGTCTTCCTGGCGGACTTCGGAATTGCTCGTGCATTCGACGATGCCGCGCACCTGACCACCGATGGTTCGGTCATGGCGTCCATCGCCTACGCCCCGCCCGAAGCACTGAGCGGGCAGCACGTCGATTCTCGAGCAGATGTCTATTCGCTGGCCTGCAGCTTCTTCGTGCTGCTCACCGGCCGGACGCCGTACGGTGGTCTGCCCGGCGGCATAGCCGCGATCGCCGCGGCACACGTGACAGGAGAGATACCGCGTGTCACTGACCGCGTGCCCCACCTGCCGTGGGCACTGAACGAAGTGATCGCCCGGGGGATGGCAAAAGATCCCAACGCTCGATTCCAGACCGCGCGCGAATTCGCCGCCGCGGCCACGGCCGCCATTGCGAACACCGGGCCCGCGCCACAGCCACCCGGCCAACTGCCACCTCCGGGACCGCAATCATGGCCGCCGCATCAGCCGACGCCGCCCAGCGGCGTGCTGACATATCCGAGCGGGCAGTTCAGCGGTCCCTACCCACCCGGACCACCACGCGGCCCGATGCCTCGCCAGATGGCGGCACCCCATTCTCCAGCCCCGCAACAGAAGAGTTCGCGCAAACGTCGACTGGTCATCGGCGCCGCGGCAGCTGCCGTGGTCACCGTCATCGTGGTCGTCGCCTCGATACTGCTCATCGGCAAGCCCGGTGCCCCGGCTTACACCGCGCAGTCGTTCACCCACGCCCACGGCAGCACCGAAATCACCAAGGCACCAACAGCTGTCGCCGCCCTTGGCCCCGGCGACGCCGATGCAGTGCTGTCTCTCGGCCTACAACCGGTGGCCATCGCCGGCGCAGGCACGTCCCTGCCTTCGTGGTTGCAGTCCAAGATCACCGGGAACCCGTCGGTCAAGGACACCGTCGGTTTCATCGACACCAGCGCCATCCAGGCCGCCAAACCCGACGTCATCATCGCGACCGGCGAGATCGACGACGCGACCTACCAGCGCCTCGCTGCTATCGCCCCGACCGTGACTCAGCCGAAAGACACCAGCCGGGCATGGAACTGGCAGACCCAGCTCAAATGGGTTGGCAAGATTCTCGGCCGCGACAAGGACGCCGACAACCTCATCGATCAGGTGTCGTCCCAGCAGACCGACCTGAAGAATCAGAATCCGCGAGCCGCAGGGAAGAGCGTCCAGGTGATCCACGTGTCGGACGACGGCGTCAGCCAGACGCTGACACCATCCAACGCGGCGGACTATCTCAGTTCGCTCGGTTTGAACTACGACGCCGAATTGCGTCGCAAGTCAGGCGACAGTAGTTCAACCCGGTCGATGCCAGACCTTGGGAAATTGTTCTTGATTCACAGCGAAGTGCTGGTCGTCGTGCGCACCGACAAAGCGGCCGGCAACGGTGGGGCAGCAGGGCTTCCTTACCAATTGGCCGCCTACCGCGGATCGATGATCATCGTGGATGACCCTAATAGTGTTGCAGCACTTGCCGATCCCGGTGGTTACCTGGCTACTGAGTATCTCAACGCCAACTTTGTTCCGCTGATGAGCGTCATCCGCTGAGTCACAGGCCTGCCGCAATCTTCGCCACCAGGTCGCGCCCCTTGTTCCCGACGTTCGGAGCACACACCCGCACATCGATGATCACGTTCCTTCGTGCACCCAATGAGTGCTGACAAGGAACTCGGGTGCCATCGCCGGCCATGCCCGACACCGGAACGCTCGCAACGGAATCGACCGATTCAACTTTCTCCAGCGCATACGTGAGGGGCACCTGACCGCCCGTGACCGTCGCCTGCTGGTTCTGGCATGACCGCCAGTGTCGGGCGGTCCTGTCACGAAAGTCCGCCGCCTCCGCATCTGTGGGAAACGCGGCAACCACCTGCACGACTTGAGCATGTTGATCACCGTGGAGCAGCTGCCCCGCGAAACCTGTTCGGCCGTAGTACCCAATAGTGTCGAGAGCCGGCATGACAGCTTCGAGGCACCGAATAGGTTCCACCCTCAGCTTGGTATCCGGCTTCCTGAAGATCGCCTCCGGCGTCATGGCGACGCCCACCAGATCGCTGATCTCAGAGGGAGAGCCCAACAACTTCGGCAGGCCGGCATCATCAACAGGTTTGGCGACAGCTGACGTCGACGTCGTCGGAGAAGCGACAGCCGTGGCTGTCGTGGCCGTGCCCGAGACCTTCCGGTCGGTGACCGAACAACCCGCCGCCACGACGACCACCGCTCCGATGAGCATTCCAGTACGCCTGGGGTTCATCTGGTCCTTCCGTCAGCTGACTTTGTCAGCGATCTGCTTGGCCAGGTCCGTGGCCTGAGCGCCGCCACCCGAACTGCACGCCAATACGTCGATCACCACATCAACCTTGGTCGTCAGCACGTGCTGACAACTGCGTCCCGGCTCGGTGAACACCGCAGTGAGTGTGCCCGCGCCGGACGTGACCGCACCGACCGCCAGTTGCCGCGGCGGCTGGCCGTCGGCCGTGAACGTGACGGCCGTGTTCGCGCAGCCGGGCCACGTCGCCGCGGCCGGAATCCGCTCTGCCGCTTGAGGTGCCGGGTAGCCTACGGTGTACGCCACCATCCACACATTCGGATCCGCCGGATTGTGCAGTTCCATTCCCGACATTCCCGTGAATCCGGGCGCGAAGGTCCCGGAGCTGCCCGCGTCCGCGACACCGGCACACGGCGGGGGAGTGGCCGTACCACCCCGTGGAGTTTCCGCGGTGACGATGGTCGCGTTCGCCATCGGCGGCGACTGCATGACGGCGCTCACCGCTTTTCCGTCAGGGAGCAGGTTCGCCAGATCGATGCGGTGGGTGGGGACCGCCGCCTTGGGCGGTGCCGCGGGTGCCGTCGGCTGCGTCGGCCGGTTTCCGGAGTCGCGGGTCAGGTAGGTCATGCCGGCCACAAATCCTGCCGCAAGCACTACGGCGACCGCGATCATCGCAGCTTTCGGGGGACCCGCTTTCGTGCCGCCCGGCAGCCGAAGTCGTCGGTACACCACGAAACCGGCAACCGCGCCCAGCAGCAACAGGACACCGATATCCAGCGCCCACCAGCGCAATTCGTGGTGCCACAGCTGGTCGTCGACGGACATCAGCGGAGCAATCTTGAGCAGGTCGACCACGCTCGCCGACGCCGCGAATCCCCATCGCCCTGGCAGGAACCACGACGCCTGGTCCAGGCCGACGCGTCCCGTCACGGGGATCATGCCGCCGGAGAACACGATCGACAGCATGATGACGACGACGAGCATCGGCAGGATCTGCTCGCTGGACCGCGCCAGCGAGGACAGCAGCAGGCCCAGGATCGCCGAAACAATTGCTGCCACAGTCAGACTCACGTAGAAGTCCAGGGTCGCGCTGCCCAGCAACAATGCGCCTTGCGTGGGCGCGCCCTTGCCGATCACCACGATCGCCACGACGATCGCAGTCTGAATCGCGGTGAACGCGCTGTACACAACGATTTTGGCGGAAAGGTACGCGGCGGCCGACAGCCCGACCGCCTGCTCCCTGCGGAAGATGGTGCGCTCGCCAACCAGATCACGGATCGTCAGTGCGGTTCCCATGAACACTGCCGCGATATTCGCGACGATGAGCAACTGGTTCGGCTCGTTGGGGGAGTGGCCCACAGTCGCCACCCCGAATCCGGTGTCCCCCGGCACAATCAGCGACATCGCCCCCAGGATGAACGGCAGCAGCAACAAGAAGCTGGTGTAGATCCGATCGGCGAAGATCAGCTGCAACTGCCGGCGCGCGACGGTAAGCATCTGGCGACCGGTGCTGGTGCGCGCCGGTGCGCCGAGCGGGCCGGCAGGTTCCGGCGGTGCCGGCGGTTGGTTGGCAGCGGGGTTGTTCTGCAGGAAGACGGCATGCGCCGCATCGGGATTGGCCGATACCCAGGCGAAGATGTCCGCCCAGTCCTGCGTTCCCATCGCCGATCCGACCGCTTGCGGCGGTCCCGCGTAGACGGTCTTGCCGCCGGGCGCCAGGAGCAGCACCTGGTCACACATGTTCAGGTAAGTGAGGGAGTGCGTCACCACCAGCACCGTGCGCCCGGCATCGGCCAGCCGCCGCAACATCTGCATGACCTGGCGGTCCAGCGCCGGGTCCAAACCGGAAGTGGGCTCGTCGAGGATCAAAAGCGAAGGGCCGGTAAGTAGTTCGAGCGCCACCGATGCGCGCTTGCGCTGCCCGCCCGACAGCTTGTCCACGCGCTTGTCGCGGTGCTGGGTGAGTTCCAACTCGGCGAGCACCCGTTCCACCACCGCGCTTCGATCGTCCTTGCTCGTATCCGGCGGCAACCGAAGTTCGGCGGCATAGTTCAGCGCCTGGCTGACCGTCAGTTGGCGGTGTACAACGTCGTCCTGCGGCACCATGCCGATCCGCGACCGGAGCGACGCATAGTGCGCGTGCACGTCGTGTCCGTCGAAGGTGACCTGCCCGGACGTCGGTTTGGTGACACCGCCGAGCAGCCTGATCAACGTCGACTTGCCCGCGCCCGACGGTCCGATCACCGCCGTGAGGGTGCCGGGCCGGGCGTCGAACGAGACGTTGGTGAGCAGTTGGTGGCCGTCGATGGCGAGTCCGACCTGGCGTACCTCGATGCCACCGGTCGCGACTGCCTGCCGCGACTGGACCGCGGTACCGCCGGTGAACACCAGATCCGTGTTGCCGACGGTGATGACGTCACCGGGACGCAGGGTGACGGCCTCGACCCGGTGCCCGTTGACGAAAGTGCCATTGCCCGAACCGTTGTCGTACAACTGCGTTCCGGTCGGGGCGGGCACCAGGTAGGCGTGAATTCGGGAGGCCAGCGAATCTTCGACCTTGATGGTCGCAGTCGAGTGTCGCCCGATGGTGACGGCCCCAGGGGGCGGACCCGACGAGCGTTGTGGCGCGGGGGCGGGCTGGCGCGGCGGTGGAGGCGGCGACTGCCGCTGAACCGGCCGTGGCGGCAATGGAGGAGCCGGCTGCGAAGGACGCGGGGCCGCCGTCTGTGGCGGCGGCTGCCGGTACTTGGCGACCGGGATGACCTGTGTGGCGGTCCGGAAATGCAACTGCGGTCCGTCCGGAGCACCGACAGCCAGGACGAGGTCGTCACTGATGACAGCCGACGGCACACGCGTCCGGTTGGCGAAGATTCCGTTGCGGGACTTGTCGATTGCCACCCACTGACCGACTCCGGGATCCACCCGGATGATCAGATGCAACCGGGACACCACGTGCTTGGCGCCGGGGCCGGCGTCAGGGATCCTGACGTCCGAGGCCTCGCCACGACCGACGGTGACCTCCTTGCCGGGCGGGAAGGTGAACATTGCGCCGCCGAGCGTCACGATGAGCGGCGGGACGGAGCTCACGAATGCACTCTCCTCACTGGTAGCGCTTGTAGCAGCCCTCGTCGTCGGTGGACAGCCCGGCCCGGAACGCCGCGATCCGGGTGAACGCAGCCGGAACACCCTGTCCGTCGACGGCCGTGGCGACGTAGCCGTTGGTGAGCAGCCCGGCGACGGCCTTGTCCAAGTCGCCGGCGGTCAGCTGCAGGCTGGCCCCACTGGGCAGGTCGTGCGGCTTGGCCATCTGACGCTGGGCCTGTGCGGTCAAGCAGGCCGTGCGTAAGGCGGCCGTCGGGTCGTCGAGCTTCACCCCGCGCTGGCTCTCGAGCGCCATCATGTACCGCGACACCACAATCGAGAACGCCGTGTTGTCGCCCTGAATGAGACTCTTCTCGGCCATGTCCGCCGGCGTGCCGATCTGCGCAAGTGCCGGCAGATTCACGGAGATCGTGTTGGTCGACGGACAGTACGAAGCAGGTGAATCACCCTGGGAGATATCACATTTCGCTGCACCGTACGTCAACTTCGGCGGCTGCTTCGGCGAGTAGATCACCCCGAGCAACTCAACCAGGGTGCCGATCGTGTCCTTGTCGACGGGCAGGTCGGCCGACCGGTGCTCGTCGTCCATCGGCTCATCTTCGAGCTCCATCGGCAGGCCCTTGCGGCGCTGCTTGATGTCGTTCAGATCGATGGCCGCGCACGCCTGCGGTCCGACCGTGAAGCCCTGCTGGAACGCGCTCACGCGGTCCAGCGCCGTGCCGTGTCCGTCGGTGAGCATGTCGTCGTCGTGCGGTCCCAGCGTTGGATCTCGGACGGTGATCAGCCCGGCGAGCACATGGTTGAGGCCGTCGCCGGTGCTCATCATGAACCGCTTGGAATCACCCGCCGCGACGTAGTGCAGATACGCGCCGGCGAAGCAGTCGGCCTGCTGTTCACGGACGATGACAGGTGTACTACGAGTCACCAGTTTCGCCATGTACTGGATCGCGTGGCCGTATTCATGCCCGATCAGCCCCGCGACGGAGACGTCACCGAAGTACTTGCGCCCCGTCGGGACCATGATGCCGCGGTCCCAGGCCATCAGCTTCTCGCTCGGGCAGTAGAAGGCGTTCACCAGACCGGCGGTGTCCTCGTCACACGCTTCCGGACTGTTCCGATCGCGGGCGTCGTACGACAGGAACTTCTCGATGGGCTTGAACGAACCCTTCAAACCCGACGCGCTGAAGTCGTGTTGCCAGTACTCGGCGATGTCATTGATCGCCTGCAACGCCAGTCGGTCGACGTCGCTGTTGTTGGTGTTCTGCACCTTGCCGACCGCGGCCGGTGCGTTGTCCCGCAACCCGCTCGGCCCGTCCTTGGCCGGGAGGTCGGCGACATGGAAGGGGTCGTTGACCGGCGACACCGCGGTACCGGTGACGGTCGGCGCGCAGCCGGCCAGCATCGCCACCGCGCACAGCGCCACCGAACGTCGCAGCGCCGTTCCGCTTCTCACCCGCAATCCGAAATCGCCTGTCATCGTGCCCCCTGACGTTCGGTTCAGACTATGGCCTGCCGGCAGCTTCAGAACAGCGAACGGCGCACCCCGATTTCAGGGTGCACCGTTCATCGGTCGGGCTGTCAGAACTGACCGGTAGCGATCTTCTGAATACCCTTGTGGACCTGAATTCCGATGTAGCCCAGCACAACTGCGATGACACCGTTGATCACCACAGCCAGGATCAGCATTGCCGTGAGGCTACCGCTGACGTAGGGGCTGCTGCTGACACCCGCCAGGCCGATGATGCCGAACAACAGACCCAGCAGGCTGGCCACCGCGCCCACACCGCAGATCCCGTAGGCCACGAACTGCGCAGCCAGCTTCGTGCCCAAGGCCAGGAAGCAGTAGGCCAATCCGAGCCAGATCACGCTTGCGATGAGCGAACCGATCCCGCCGAACAGGCTCAGGAACAACCCGATGAGCACCGCTCCGCCGTAGCCGAGGTAGACGAACTGGTTGGAGCCCTGGGGGTTGTTCCGCATGTTCTGGAACCACGGCTGTTGGATCAGCTCGCCGCGGACACCGCGCGTCATCAACCGGAAGATGAACGAATCACCCTTCGTGAGCAGCGACTTCGCCATGTCGACGGGCGTTTGCTGCGGACCCGCCGGTCCGCCGAACTGCTGCCCGCCCGGACCGGGGTATCCACCCGGCTGGGGTGAGCCGAAGCCAGGCTGGGCACCACCCGGACCGAAGCCTGGCGGCGGCACCGACGCACCGAAACCCGGGGCACCGAAGCCAGGGGCGCCGTAGGTCGGCGCGCCGAACCCCGGCGGGGGCGGCGGCACGGGCGCACCCGCCGGATTCCACGACTGCTCGGGCTGCGGTGGCACCGGCGCTGCGGGCTGACCGAACTGCGGCTGCGGAGCCGGCGGCTGATAGCCGGGCTGCGGCGGCTGCCACTGCGGAGCAGCGGGCGGCACCTGCTGGCCATAGGGATTCGGCGCGGCGGGAGGCTGCGGCGGCTGCCACTGTGGGGTCGCGACGGTCGGCGGAACGACCTGCGTCTGGTCGCCCGCCTCCGGAGCGGCTGCGGCCGTCGGCTGCAACGCCGACCGGTCGACGAACTGGGTCTTCTCCTCGAGATCACCAGCCGCCGGTGGCTGCTCACTCACCGAGCCGGCCTCGTGATTTTCGGACATATCGTGGTCTCCCTAAAAATTGACTACTCAAGACACCGTACGGGCGCCGACAGCGCAATCGCGCAGCGGTGTCACACGCGCTGCGCGCCGCACGAACCCGTCAGAACCGGATGTTCCGGATGCTGTCGTAAACGCCGGCGATCCACAGCAGCAACGGAATCACCGCGGCAATCGCCGCACCGTCGGTCAGCTCCAGGATCCGCTTGGTCACCGGTGACACACGGCCGACACCGTCGGTCGCGCCGACCGTGATCAGCGCGACGACCGCGAGCCCCACATACAGCACGATCGCCAGCCAGGCGCTATCAGCGTCCCAAGAGACCAACTTGATCATCACGCCGGTCGGGATGGACACCGTTGCAGCCAGCAGTGCCCAGCCGCACCACCGCTCGGCATACAGTCGCGACCGGAAGCCGCACACAACTGTCACCAGTCCCGCGACGATCAGCGAGTGCACGAAGAAGTGTCCCTGCACCACGATCGCGATGGCACCGTAGGTCAGCACCGTGACACCTGCGCTCAGGAAGCCGATCAGCAGCTGCCGCGCGAGCGTGCTGCGTTCGGTCAGCCGCGCCGCGGAATCAGGCACCGAGTCGATGATCGCGCGCCATGTCGCCGACTCCTCGTCGGTGACATCACTGTGCGCAGCAACAGGATCCAGGAGTTCCTCGTTCGCGATCACCTCACCCGGCGCGGGAATCGGCGGCAGCGCGATCCGCGCCACCGCGACCGTGAGCTTCGCCGCGTTGGTGATGACGATGAGACCGACGGCGATGGCGCCCGCCGGAACCCACGACGCTCCGCCGTATCCATACGCGATGGCCGCGCCCGTCACCGCGGCCGCGATGACCGCCAGGAAAGCCGCCACCGCGGCGCGTTTCCGCGGCCCGCCGCGGGTTGCCAGTACGACGATCAGGATCACCGCCGCCGCACCCGCGAGCTGGGGCGCACCCATGTCGTTGATCCCGTACGGCAGCGGAACCGCCAGTGCCGCGGCGCCGCCCAACAGCGGCAACGACGCCACGAGAAGACTCTCGGACAGATCGGCGTTGTCGTACCGCCCCTTGGCGATGAAGCTGCCGGCCAATACCAAGGCACCGAGCAGCCCGAGGGCGACCGGCCACCACCAACCGTGGCCGGACTGCGACCACGCCCACAACGATGCCCCGGTCGTCGCGAACGTTGCGACTGGGATAGCAAGTCCGACCAGCTTTTTCAGCGCTTGACCGTCGAACTCAGGAGACTCCTCGAGCACCGCCATGGCGTCGATCACGTCCTCGACCAGCGGCCGGTACCGCTCGGTGCGGCTCACCGACACCAAGGTCAGCAAGGCCCCGTCGACCACGCCGGCGTCATCGAGCGACTCGGTGGACTTCAGCGGCGGTGAGCCCGGGCGCGCGAAAGCCCACACGCCCTGCGCTTTGAAGTCGAATCCGGCCAGTACATCCGCCGGGGTGTCGTCGAGCAGATCGGCAAGGACGTTCACTGTCTCGTCGATATAAGTCTCGATCGCCGTGGACGCCGGGAGGACCAGGTCGGTCATGCGTCGACCGGTCAGGATGGTGACCCGGGTGGTCGACTGCCTTGTCGGACTGTCAGCTGCCGCGGTAGGCGCAGCGGTTGCGGGGCCGGCCGATGCGGTCACCGACGCTCGAGCCTGTCGAAGTCGTCCGACAGCGCCGCGGCGAGCTCGGTGATGCGGCGCTGGTACGTCTTGCCCAGCAGATCGAACTGGATGTCCGAACCGGCGGCGATGTGCTTGTCCCACGGCAGCACGACGACGCGGCCCGCCGGCACATGCCGCTCGAACTGCTGCACCAGGTCGTCGACGTCGATGTTGGTCTTGCCCGGGGTCACGTGATTGATGACCACACATGCCCGGCCCAGCAGGTCCTGATATCCGTTCTGCCGCAACCAGTCCATGGTCACCGCGGCCTGGCGGGCACCGTCGATCGAGGCGCTGGCCACGATCACCAGACCGGATACGGTCGACAGCACGGCACGCGAGGCCTGGTGGAACAAGCCTGCGCCGCAGTCGGCGAGCACCAGGTTGTAGTACTGCGAGACGATCTTGACCGCAGCGGCCCAGTCCTCTTCGTTGAAGTCACGGCGGGCGACGCTGTACTCGGCCGACGACAGCACCTCGAGGTTTGAGGCGTTCATGCTGGTGTAGGCGCGGATGTCGTTGTAGCGAGCAAGTTCCTTGTCGGACAACAGGTCCGAGATGGTCGCGGCCGACTGCCGGCCGGCGCGGTCGGCCAGGTTGCCGCCGTCCGGATCGGCGTCGACAGCCAGGATCCGGTCGCCGCGGACCTTCGCCATGACAGAGCCCAGGGTGACGGTGACGGCCGTCTTGCCGACGCCGCCCTTCAGTCCCAGCACACCGATCTGGTACGAGTCGCGGGCGTTCCGGCGAATCCGGGTGTAGAGGTCCAACTCGTAGAGCTCATCGGGCGACAGGCCCAGGTTGATGCGCGTCAGCAGATAGAGCACGTGGCGCCAGCCGCGCTGCGACGGCATCTTCACCCCGGCCCGCACACCCACGTGGGACAGCGCGTCGATGGCGCGGTGGTCGCCGATGGTGGCGGCCGACGTCTGGTCCGGCATGTGCTGCTCGGTCCACTGCATGTCGGCCTGGGGATGATCCATGGCGTAGTGCTGTGGCGGCGGCTGCATGTGCCGCGGTGGGGGCGGCATCATCATCGGAGCGTGCTGCGGCTGCTCGTACTGCGCGCCGGCCATGGGGGCGCCCTGCGGCGAGCGCATCAGGCCGTTCTGCATGAATTGCGGTGGCGTAGGCGGCATTTGAGTCGTCACTTCAGACGGCCGCGGCGGCGGGACCATGCCCGGCGGCTGCTGCGCTTGCCCAGCAATGGGCAGACCGGACGGCGATTCGGCCCCTGCAGCCGAGGCAGCGGCCGCTGAGGCCGACATCTGCGCGGCGGCAGCAAGGGTCGCATGGTCGACGGTGCGCGTGGCTTCCTCGTTGTCGGCCTGGCCCGGCGAGTTGTTGAAAAGCCGGTCGTAGTCGGCGGACATGAGTACCTCTCGATTGTGTGTTGGTTACCCGGGAACGCACATGAGGTGGGCAGAGTCGACCCTACGCCGACCTGCCCACCTCCTGTGTTGCGTCGCGTGTATCGCCTAGCCGAACATTCCGGTGACGCCGTGCTCGGTCGACTGCATGTTGCCGCCGGCCTCGCTGACGGCATGCCCGAGGCTCTGCAGCGCGTTGTTGAGCTCCATCGCAGTGTTGTCCCAACGCTGCTGGACGGCCTGGTAGGCCTCGGAACCCGAGCCGCCCCAGACGGAAGCCAGCTTCGCCAGCGAGGCCTTGCCCTCGTCCAGCAGGCCGTGCGTCGTGTTCACCGCACCAGCCAAGTCGCCGGCACTTCCTTCGATGCCCGCGAAATTCCAATCCTGTGCCATTTGTCTTCTCCGCTTCTAAATCGTTGTACGTGGTGGTCGATGTCTAACTAGATCTGCATCTGGCTCGACAGCGACGACCCGGCGTCGGAGTCGGCCGCGGTGTACTGCACGCCGGCGGTCTGGATGTTGGCGGAGATGTCAGCCAGCTCCTTGAGCTGCTGCGTCATGGCCTCGTCGAAGCGCGCCAGAGCGGCCTGCGCGGCCATACCCGCTTCCGGGGTCTTCATGTGCGCCGCGAGCTGGCCCGCTACCGCATCGACGTGGGTCTTCACGCCGGTCAGCTCGCCCGCGATGCGATCGAAATTTCCTGCCTCTGAGGCGAGGACTTCGGCATCTGTATTCATGCTCGTCATGCTGGATCACCTTTTCTGTTTCCTGTGTCCTCACCACGGGAATGGCGAGTCCTTGCCGACCCCCCTGGGCCGGAAAGCCTTGTGTGAAACGACAATTCACCAATCGTCGTCATCGTCGTCGAGGTCCTGTACCAGTACCCCAGGTGCTTTGAGGGCCTCCCTCGTCCCTCCGCCCTTCTCTGCTTTACTGCCGGGACCCATTCCGGCCCCCGCCCCGCCGGCACTGCTCACCGGCGCCTTTCCGGCGCCGGAAGCGCCCGCCGCCGCGCCGGTCTCCAACGAAGCGGTCGAGGCACCATCGGGGCCACCGACCAGCGAGGCCATCAGCGGCGTCCGCGGTGCGGAACCGCCCATGCCCGGCAGTGACGCTGCGCGCACCAGCCCCGCGCCCGATGTCGCGCCCGAACCACCCGCCAGCGGATGGTTGGAGAAAGGGCTGGCGCCCATGAGGCCGATCTGCGGCCCGTTGTTCTGACCGAAGCTGCTTCCCAGCTGACTGAAAATCTGTGTCGCCTGCTGCATCGGCTGGCTCAACTGCTGAACCGGCTGCGTGATGAGCTGACCGAGCTGCTGCGGAAGCTGCGCGACCTGCGAACCGACCTGCGACACCACCTGCATCATCATCTGCGAGCCCTGCTGGCCTTTGTCCTGCTGCTCGCTGGCACGCTGCGCCGCCGATTCCACCTTGGACGCCTGCCCCTGGGCACGTTGTCCCGCGAAATTCGCCTGCGCCGCAGCATTGCCCACCATCAACGCCGCATCTTCGATTGCCGACTGGCTGGCCACCTGCGAGATGACCAAATTGCGCGCCACCGCCTCCGAAACCCCCATCGCGGCTCGCGCGACGATGGCCGCTTCCGTTGCCTCGCCGACACCAGGCATCACGATGGGCTTTGGCGGCAGAATGGGTTCGAACAACGTGTTCATCGTGGTCTCGGCCTGATATGTCTCCATCACCGAGCCCGCCAGCGCCCACATTCGCGCGTAGTCCGCCTCGTTGAAGCCGATGGGCACCGTATTGATACCCAGGAAATTCGTGGCCTCGAGGACGCCGTGCGTGACGTGGTTCATCTCGATTTCCGGCAGCTGCGGAGTGGTGGCCAAAGCCAAGCTGTAAGACTCGGCCTGTGCCAACGCCTGCATCGCGCGCTTCTGTGCCTGCATGGCAGTGGTGTGTAGCCAGGTCACCATCGGTGTGGTGGCGGTGACGGCTCGTTCACTGCCCATACCGGACCAGTTCGCGCTCAGCTCCGCCAAGCTGGCGGCGAGCTCCACCGCCTGCGTCTCCAGGGCGACGGCCAACGCTTCCCACCCGGCGGCTGCTTGCAGCATCGGCGCAGGGCCTGCACCGGCCATGAGTCGGCCGGTGTTCATCTCCGGCGGGAATGCTCCATAGAACATCGCCGGCATGGCGGGAAGTGCCACCATAATTAGCTGTCCTCAGGCTCTGTGTGGGCTCGTCGCACGCGGTGGCTAGATCAGGGTCGCTGACGTGGCCACGTCGGTGGCCTCATACATGGCACCCGCCTCGACGTACGCGGCGCCGGCACGCGCCAGCTCTTCCTGCGCGAAGGCGTTGATGCCCATGACCTCGACGCCCTCGACGGCGAAGGCCATGGCGGCCTGCATCGACACCTCATCCGCACCGGCCGGAACCAGAGTGCTGGCCTCCGTCATGGTGGCAGTACCGGTCGCAACTCCACGGGCTCCGTTGGCGACAACCTGGGTGCCGACGCCAATTGCGCCCTCTTCGTGCTGCAAAGGCTGCATTTCATTTCTCCTTACCAAATTCAAGATCGCGGTATGGAATTGTGCGAACGGCACAGAAACGAATTGAAGATCCCCACGGAACCCCCGTTCCCCCTTTGCCGATCAGCGGGCGTTTAGCGTTGCTGAACGTCTGAAACAGATACTACCGAGGGTTTTGGGGGGTCACCTACACTTATTCCGCGGGAGGATCAACGTAGGCCGCCTGGATGACCTCCTTACCGTCCGGTGAGACCAAAAGTGCCTGGCCAGGGGGCCTACGGCGCAGTTTGAACTCACTCGACGGGAACTCCGATTTCTCGCCCGACAGGAACATCGTCGGCGTTCCGGCGCCATACGCCGTACCGACGAACTTGTCCATCGTGGAACGGTGCGCCTGGCTCATCTGACACGTCACGATGATGTGCAGCCCGATGTCCGCGGCGGCCGGCAATAGCGGTGCCAACGGCGCCATCGGCGACCCCATACCGCTCGCCGCGACGATCATGTGCCAGTCGTCGACCAGCAGCACCACGTCCGGACCGCTCCACCAGGAGCGGGTGCGCAACTGCGACGTCGTGAGGTCCGGCGGTGGCAACCGCTTCTTCAGGTTGACCGCCAGCGCCTTGATGGACTCCTCCAACGCGGCGATGTTGCGGTTGATCGCACCCGCCGCGAGCAGATGCGTCTCCGGCACCGCGTCGAGCAGGCCCGAGCGGAAGTCGGCCAACATGAACCGCACCTGATCGGGGCTGTTGCGCTTGCAGATCGCCTCCGCCACCGCATGCGCGATGGTGGTCTTGCCCGACTTCGGCGCACCGAAGATGAGCTGGTGTGGCGTGTTGTACATGTGGTTGTACGCCACCGAGAGGTCGGATTCGCGCACGCCCACCGGCACCGTCCAGCGGGTCCGGTAGTCGTTCTCCGGTCCCGGCGGGGTCGGATCGAGTTCGTTCAGGTAGATCCGCTCGGGCAGCACGCGAACCCGCGGAGCCATATCCGTGTGCAGCGACGCGATGTGGTCGACAGCCGCGGTGATGGCCGGCACGAGGTCGTCGGCGCTGTGCACCCCGTCCATCCGGGGCACGCCGATCATCAGGTGGTGCTTCTCCATCGACACCGCGCGGCCGGGGCGATTCGGCGGGATGTCCCGGGTGATGCGGT
The DNA here is from genome assembly GCF_046250085.1 of Mycobacterium sp. SMC-16. Classification (NCBI taxonomy): domain Bacteria; kingdom Bacillati; phylum Actinomycetota; class Actinomycetes; order Mycobacteriales; family Mycobacteriaceae; genus Mycobacterium; species Mycobacterium sp. SMC-16. The sequence continues at coordinate 71,026 of NZ_CP176427.1, read as the reverse complement.
CGATCTGCGTCTCGTTGACATCACCGAGCCGGAACTCGACCTTGGTGCCCAGGTAGTCACGGACACGGGATTTCAGTTCCGTCCAGCGCGGCGTCGAGATGATGACGTGCACCCCGAACGCCAGGCCCTGACCGGCAAGGTCCTGCACCACCGGCTCCAGGTCCGGGAACTCACCGATGAATGCCGGCCAGCCGTCGATGATCAGGTAGACGTCACCGAACGGATCCTGCGACGCCGGATGATTCGGATCTTCACGCAACTGCCGATAACTGGCGATCGACCCGATACGAAGCTCTTTGAAGGTCAACTCCCGTTGCCGTAGAACGGCTTTCATTTCCGCGACGACGCGCTGCACCCGGTCCGGTTCGGAACGGGTGGCGACGCCGCCGACGTGCGGCAGGTCCTCGAGATACATCAGGCCACCACCGCCGAGGTCGACGCAGTAGAACTGCACCTGCCTGGGGGAGTGGGTCGCGGCCGCCGACAGCACCAGCGTCTGCAGGAAGGTCGACTTCCCGGTCTGCGGCGCACCGCCGACCGCGATGTTGCCACCGGCCGCCGACGTGTCGATACCCCACACTTCCTGCTTGTGGCGACGCGGCTCATCCATGATGCCCAGGCCGAACCGCAACGGGGCACGCTGGTCACGCTCCACCAGTTCATTGACCGGCAGTGGATCCAGCAGCGGCGGCAGCCACATCTTGTACGCCCGGCTCTCACCGGTCGTCAGCTGGTTCAGCACCACTTCACGCAGCGCGCGCTGCTCGGTATTCGTCATCGCCCGATCCCCGAATCTGCCATCGGCGCGGCGGTGAACGGCCGAATCCGGAAGTTGTTCTGCGCCACCACTCGTGGCGCGTCGTCACCGTCGTCGTTCTCCGCTGCCGTCGGCACATAGGTGCCGCCGGTGTAGATGCTCTTGAACTTGACCGGATCCTCCATGCCGACCCGGAGGAAGCCGACGCCGCTCTCCTTGTTGGTGATGTACTGCGCCTCGGGCGTACCGATCACCGCCTTGGATTCGGCGGAGCTGGTGGTACGCAACGCGATTCGGTACGTCAGGTTGGGCTCCAGTTTGTCGATGCGGGCGCCACCGGTGTTGAGTGACTGCGTCGCCAGCAGCAGGTGCACGCGCAGCGACCGGCCCACGCGGCAGATGCGGTCGAACAGTGCGATGAAGTCCGGGTGATTCTGCAGCAACTCCGCGAACTCGTCGACGACGACGAAAAGCGTTGGGAGCGGCGGCAGATCGGCCCCGCGCTCGCGGTACTTCTCGTACTCGGCGACGCCCGACAGCGCGCCGGCCGCGCCGACCTGCATACCGGCCTGTCGCAGGATGTTCTGCCGGCGGTCCAGTTCACCGGTGAGCACCTCACCCATACGACCGACGAGTTCGGCTTCCTCTTCCATGTTGGTGACAACGGCCGCCGTGTGCGGCAGCTTCTCCATACCGAGGAACGTCGAACCACCCTTGAAGTCGGTAAGCAGCAGGTTGATCTGATCCGGATGGTGCGTCGCAACCAGCGAAAGGATCAGCGTGCGAAGGAATTCCGATTTACCGGAACCCGTCGTACCGATCAGCATGCCGTGCGGACCGGCACCGAACTCGGCGCCTTCCTTGATGTCGAGATACATGATCTCGCCATTCTTGAGCTGGTGGCCGAACGGAATCCGCAACCGATCCTGATCCGTATCCGAGTACATCCGCCAACGTCGCGGCGTGACCTCCTCGACGCTGCGCGCGCCGACCAGGTGGTGCCACTCGCTCGACACCTTCTTCTGGACACGGGTGCCCTTGTCGATGATCGTGCCGGTGATGGACCATCCCGCAAGCTTGCGCGCCAACCGGCCCGCCGACGTCGGGGTCACCGAGTCGGTCACGGTGGTCACCTCACGCCAAGGCTGGGACGCCGTACGGTCCTCGCACGAGCCATCCGGATTCACCTTGATGCGGTAGCCCGACCGGTGGTTGCCCTTCGTTATGACGGTGACGCCGGCCCGGCCGTCGACCGGGAAGCCGGCCTTGCCGCCGGTCAGGTCGACCACCAGCACATAGGGACCGGAAGGCGGCGCGTCGGCGCTGTGCGGACCACGCGCCGTCAGGTCGGCCAACCCGTCGGGCTTGGTGAATACCAGGCGCTTGGGTCCGGCGTCGTCGAACTCGGTCTGGCTCTGCACATGTGGCAGCCACTTGAGCCACGCCCAGTCGGGATCGTCGAGATCCTCCATCAACACCCGGATCTGCAGCAGGTCCGGCGGATGGAAGACCGCCAGGTGGCAGATCATGGCGGCGAGCAGACCGCGCGACCCTTCCGGATCACCACCGATCGCGATGGTCGGGTAGCTCTTGAGGATCACCAGCTTCGGGCAGTCGTGCACGAGACCGTGGGTGCGCAGGAACTTCGTCACCCACATGTGGCTGACCGGTTCCAGGTGAGCCTGGGGTGCGGCCATCGGGCCCGCCAGGTCCGACCCGATGTTCGGCTTGAGCAGCCGGTCGACCGCCGCCTGCGCGCCGATACCGATGCGGGCGCCCATGAAGAAATCGGCGTTGTTGCCGCTGACACTGCGGGACCACTGTCGTTGTGTCCCGACGATGGACAGCAGGTCCTCGGGATGCGGTGCGTGGTAACTGAAGAACGTGACCTGAGCGTCGGCAGACGATGTCACGCGCGTCCGCAGGCCGGCCAGGTACCGCAGATACTCCTTGCGATCCTCGTTGATCTCCGGCACCTTCTTGCCGCCGCCACCGCCGCTGGCCATGTAGCCGACGGTGCCCATGATCATCATCAGCGGCATCATCAGCATGTACGGCGACAGCTGGCGGACGCCGGTGAAGATCATGATCGCGATCATTCCGAGCATGCCGCCACCCATGACATACGGCATCGCCTTCTGCATGCCGGACGCGGGGATTTCGATGCCCAGGTCGTCGGGCGGCGTCAAGTTGATCTCGCCCGGCGTCAGACGCGGGCCGCGCTTCATCGACGGGGTGAATTTCTTGGTCGTCATGACGCACCTCCCGGATGCGGCTGAGCCGCGGCCTCGTCGTTGCCGCCACCCACCCTCCGCGGTTTCGGATCCGCCGGCAGCGTGTCGTGTTCGAGCAACGCCGCCTCCTTCGACAGGACCGGGCCTTCCATCAGCAGGCCGACCACCTGCCACGGCGCCGTGGTGGCGCCGCTGAGGCCGAGGGCCTTGGCCGTGTCGTCATTGGCTATCCCGTACCGGACGCCTTGGGCGTCGACGTAGTACCGGGCCTCGCCGTAGCGCGGGTCGGGCGACTGCAGCCGGATGTACTGCCCACCGTCGATGTAGACGGTGGCGTCGCCGCTGATCTGCTTGATGCCGTTGCCCATCGAGCTCGCCGGGATGGGCAGGTGCCGGCCGACGATCACGGTGGTCTTGGCACCCTGGTCACCGGCTTCGCGCTGCCACGACCAGCACACCGTCGGATCGTCCTGCGGCAGCAGCATCGTCATGGGCTTGGCGGGCAGCGGTGAAGTGTAGGTCTGCTCGGGGATCTTCGCGACGACACTGGATTCCACCGACGGCGGCGAGATCAGGCCGTACGAGTTCGTGGCCCGCAGCGCGGCCGCCGTGGTGTCGTTGACCTTCGCGACGCCGTCCGGCAGCACGACGTACTGCTGCTTGCTGTTGTCGGTGATGGTCTGGAACACCGTGCCGTTCACGAGATTCGGCGGCAGGCCGACGGTGTTGGGCGCCCCCGCGGCCGGGATCGGGGCCAAGGCCCAGGGCCCGACGTTCGGCAGTGCGTTGAACAGGCCCGACGAGATGGGCGCCGACTTCGAGCCGACCGGGATTCCCACGGCGGAGGTCAGGGCACGATCGGCCAGGTCGATCGAATGCCGACCGTCCTTGGTGATGAGCCAGGTCTTGTCCTGGTACTTGACCAGCACGCCCTGGTCCGGACGGATGGGGCCGACGCCGCCGCCCAGGACAACGGGTTCGACGAGCACCGACGTCTCGACGGTCGGGGTGACGCTCTCGGGCTTGGTGACGGTGTCGCACACCGACCACGTACCGGAGGTGCCGTTGACCGCCGTCGCGTAGGGCGCACCGGGAATGCCGATCGGTTGGCCCTTCGGCATCTTCGCCAGCTCGGCCGGCTTGACCACTTGCGGCTCGCCGGTGTGGCCGAGGACCAGCCGCGCCGAGGTGAGGTTGTACACCGGACGGATCTGCTGCGTCCCGGGCATGACGACGTACAGCTGGTTGGTGCTGCGGTCGACGAGCAGCGCATCCTCGCCCCGCTTGCCCTGAGGTTTGAAGTAGGCCAGCATCGCCGCACCGAGGCAGACGATGACCGCGACGACGATGCCCGCCGACACCGATCGGCTGTAGAACTGCAACGGGTCGTCGAACATGCGGGTGTCGCGCCGCACGATGGCGTGCTCGACCCGACGGAGCAGGAAGCGCCAGCCGCTGACCTGAACCTTGGTGGTGAGCCGGAAATCTGCCATCGGTTATTCGCCGATGTTCAGTCGCCGGTGCACCCCGCTGATCGCGGAAGCCATGTCGTCGCCCGTGATCTCGCCCAGCGCTTCGACGCTGAGGCTCTCGATGTCCATCGACCGGGCGAGTCGCATGTCGCGGGCCTGCTCGCCGGCTTCGACCAGCTGGCGCGCGTAGCGGCCGTTACCCGCGATGTCGATGGCCGGCTTGCCGTTGAGCTCGTGCTGATACAACGTCGTCGCCGCTTCCAGGACGTGTTTGGCCGCTTCGTCGTCGATCGCCGAATCGTTGCTCTTGGCAATGACTTTCGCGATCTCGACGATCTCTTCGGGCGAGTACGACTCGAACTCGATGCGGGTGGCGAACCGGGACCGGAGACCGTCGTTGGCTTCCAGCAGCCGGTCGATGTCCGAGCTGTAGCCGGCGATGATGACGACCAGTCGGTCGCGGTCGTTCTCCATGCGGGCCAGCAGGGTGTCGATGGCCTCCGAACCGAAGGCGTCGCCGCCCTGCAGCCCGTCCTGGATCAGCGTGTAGGCCTCGTCGATGAACAGCACGCCGCCGAGGGCCCGGTCGATGACCTTCGACGTCTTCACGGCGGTGTGGCCGAGGTACTCACCGACGAAGTCCTTGCGGGACGTCTCGACCAGCTTGGGTTCGGCGATGACGCCGAGGCCGGCCAGGATGTTCGCGACCACCCGGGCGATGGTGGTCTTACCGGTTCCCGGCGGCCCGGTGAAGATCATGTGCTTGGACTGCTGCGCGACCTTCATGCCGCGCGCGGCCCGGATTTTCGCCATTTGCGTTGCGGCGCGGTAGGTCTCGATCTGTTCTTTGACCTTGGCCAGGCCGATCTGCCGGTCGAGTTCGGCCTGCGCGTCGCTGAGCATCTTGTCGCGCGCCGAGGTGTCCGCCACGACGCTGTTCGGATCCCACTTGTCCGACCGGGCGGCGATCTTCTCCGGCGTGGTGGTCTGCAGCCGGTAGTTCGGATCACGAAGCGCCTCAGCGACTTTCGGTTCGGGGAAGTTGGCCTGCAGCCACTCCAGCAGGCGCCGGGCGCCCTCTTCGTTGCCCTGATCCCGGAAGGTCATGGCCAGGTACCAGGCGATCGGCCGGCCGCACGCCGTACCGGCCGGCGACTCGTTGGCCTCGGTCAGCTTGTCCTTGGCCTCGGTGAACAGTCCGAGGTTGGCCGCAGCGACGCCGCGCGCCACGCCCGCCGCGCCGGCCAGGAAGGCGTCCGGCCAGCTCTCCGAACCGCGGAGCACCTCCATGACGTCGGTCCAGCGCTGGCCACCGGTGTAGATGACGGCCTTGACCCACGCCACCAGATGCTCCGAACCACCGACCGCCGCGCTCTCGACGGCCTCCAGCGCATCGGCGTAGTTGCCTTCGGCGGCCTCGTTGACGGCGAACGCCAGCGTGAGCGCCAGGGGCGAGTTCACCGGGTAGGTGATGTCGCCGAGCTCTCCGCCGATCCGCACGCGCGCGTTGACCTGAGCCAGTGACACCTCGGCCTGCCCGGCGAGCATGCCGAGGTTGCCGCGCGAGTACCAGGCGCGGAACAGCGTGGTCCGGTCGGCGTCACCGCACCGGATGCGCCCGATCCACGCGTCACACGCGGTGTCGTCGACCGAGGTGATCTCGGTGAACAGCTGCATCGAGCGCGCCGGCGCGGTGTCCAGCATGCCGACGGCGTTGTTGAACATGGCGGCGAGTTGGTCACTCATTGGCGTCTACTTCCCCTGAATATCTGGTGGCAAAGATGTGGGCGCGGGTCGCGGCGGCGTCTTCCGGCGACGGGAGGTCGAGACTGCGGGACAGGAAATCCTTGGCCTCGGCGCGGTCGTGGCCCAGGTCCCGGAGTCCCGAGTACATGACGTCGTACTGCGCCGACCTGCCATCCTGGCGGGCCAGGCCGGCGATCACGAGAACTTCCTCCGCCAGTTCGACTTCCGTCATGTTGGTGACGCCCGGGGCGAGCCGGACCCGGTGGATCCGGCCGTCCATGAGGGCCGTGACCGTCACCGTCTGAGGCGGGTTCGTGACCGTGTACCCGAACTGGGACGGTTCGTCATCGCGGTCCGGCACGTCGTCCTCGGCGCCCCCGGCATCGGAGGTGACCACATCGTCGTCGGCGTAGAGGTAGTCGAGAGCGCCGCCGAGGTCGTCGTCCGAGCCGTCGTCCGGATCATCGCCCGACGGCTCGTCATCGAACCCGTCATCATGGTGGGCCGCCAACGTCAGTCCTGGTAGTCGTCGCCGGCGGCGCCCGCAGCGGGCGTGTCGAACCAGGACCGCGACGGCAGGAACTCCAACAGCCCTTGCAGGGCGCGTTCCAGGTTCTCGTCGGTGCCGGCGAGGAAGCTGCCGTACAGCTCGCCGCTGACCTTCCGCGGCAGGGAGACGATGCGGCCCAGCCGGGAGTCGAGGACACCGGCAGCCACGTCGGCCTGGCTGTACGTGCCGCCGGCGTGCCGCTCGTTGGCGGTGAGCTCGACCCACGAATCGGGGTTGGCGATGAGTTCGGAGTAGGTCCGCGCCGAGCTCAGGCTGATGCCGAACTGGGTGAGCTGGTCGGGCGTGCGGGCGTCGGTGAGACGGCTGGTCGACGCGGTGAGGGGCTCGACGTTCGCGGGGTTGGCCGATCCGAGCACGGCATTGACCATGCCGGCCAGGCCCACCTGCGGGGCGACCCGCTGCACGACCAGCATCTCGCCGTCGCGGGCCGCGACCACGTGCCGTTCGCCCTTGCGACAGACCACGAACCGCAGCATCTTCCCGCCGACATCGCGGCGCCACCAACGGCCCTCGATCGTGCGGTCGGCGCGGCTGAGGGTGTCGACCATCGCGGCCACTTCCGGATGCGGGTTCCCGTAGATGTCGAGTACGCCCTGCGCCGACAGATCGCGGCGCACCTGCTCCCAGACGATGTCCCGCAGGTCCAGTTGCGGGATGTTGGGCCGGATGCCGAGGCTCGTCGGAAAATCCATGAGACCGAGCTTGTCGGCGATGACCAGCATGCCGTCGATGGTGACCTCGACCGCGATGACGTCGTCGATGCCGCCCGAGGCGGTGCCGGCGGCGGTGTACGGGCCGGTCACGACAACCACCCCGACGACATAGCCGAACCAGACGACCCGGCATCACGCCCGGCGCATGTGTCCACCCGCTGCATCTCGGCTCTACCCCCTGTTCCCGGCGCCAGGCGCCGGGCATCGCTGTCCTCCGTGACCATCTTGGTACGCCACCTGACGGACGGCAGGCCGATGGCCAAACTCCTACGCGAGTCACGGCATCTGACCTGCGCGGGCGGCCCCACACCACCCCCACAGCGCTTCCCCACAACCCGCATCGAGCCTACCAGCGGGTCCGCCGCCGGATCCGCACCAATTCGCCGGCGCCGCCCGCCCCGCCGACACGGCCGCCGTATCGCGAAAAACGTTGGCGGACAAGCTGATCAGCGGTGCCACCGCAGTTGCACCCGAACCGCCCATCGAACGGGCGGCGACGCGATTGGGCCCGGCCATCCCGCCGTCGACGCCGGCGTGGTCGATACTGGGATGGCATCCGCGTCTTGGCACCTGCGTCGAGCGAACTTCAGGAGAGAAAGCGCGTATTCGGTGACTGACCACTTCGAACCGCAGCCGGGCCCCCCGGAAAGCGCTTTCGCCGGACATCCCGTCAACACGCCGCCGGCCTGGCCGCGCGTGAATCCGGCAGCGCACAACACCGGTATGCAGCACACGGAACCGCTGCAGCGCAGGACCGGCTACCCACCACAGCCCGGCCCGGTCCAGCCCGGACCGCCACCACAGCAGCCGTGGCCCCACGGTCCCCAGGGTCAGTTCGTGCCGCCAGGGTCGTACGCCGATGCCATCCGCCGCGACGACCTGCTCCGGACCCGCAAGCCCGAGCCCGGTCGCGGCTGGCGCAAGACGTTGTTCAAGGCGACGTTCGGGCTGGTCAACCTGGGTCCGTCACCCGACGAGATCCAGGAGGCGCAGCAGATCAACCGGATCCGGTCGGCGCTGTCGGGCCATTACAAGGTCGGCGTGATGGGCAAGCGTGGCGTCGGCAAGACGACGGTGTCGGCCTCGATCGGGTCGCTGTTCGCCGAGCTCCGGCAGGAGGATCGGGTGGTGGCCGTCGATGCCGACACCGCGTTCGGCAAGCTCGGCAGCCGCGTCGACCCCAAGGCCCTGAGCTCGTACTGGGAGTTGGCTTCCGACCAGCACCTGGAGAGTTTCGCCGACATCCGCAACCGCGTCGGCAGCAACGCCGCCGGGCTGTTCGTGCTGGCCGGCGAGGCGAGCCCAGCCCGCCGGAGGGTGCTGGATCCCGCCGTCTACCGGGAGGCCGCGTCCCGGCTGGACCGCCATTTCACCATCTCGATCATCGACTGCAGTTCCACCATGGACAGCCCCGTCACGCAGGAGGTGCTGCGGGATCTGGACGCGCTCATCGTGGTGTCGTCACCGTGGGTCGACGGTGCCGGCGCCGCGGGGCAGACGCTCGACTGGCTGGCGGCACACGGCCTCAATGGCCTGCTGCAGCGAACCGTGGTGGTACTCAACGATTCCGACGGTCACGCCGACAAACGCACGCGTTCGGTGCTGGCCCAGCAGTTCGCTGGGCAGGGACAGGCCGTCGTCGAGGTGCCGTTCGACGGGCACCTGCGGCCGGGCGGCGTCATCGCCGGCACGCGGGAGATGGCACCGGCGACGCGGCGCAAGTTCATCGAGATCGCCGCCGCGCTCGCGGCGAACTTCCCGACCAGTGACGACCGGCATCGCGAGCGATCCTGACGCCTGGGGTGGCTAGACGAGCTGCACTAGCAGCTTTTCGACCAATTCCTTGTCCTGGTCGGACACCGCCGCTTCGGCCTCGGCACCCACCACGACAGACTCCGGGACCCCGGCCGCAAGCGCCGTCTCCTGAATGGTCAGATTGGCACCGCGGCGGGCTGCGTACAGCCGCTGTCCGAGCGTCGCGGTAGGCGCTTTCGCGCCGAGCAACGTCAGTTCGTCGATCCGGGCGCGCACCAGTCCCAATGCCTTGATCAGCGGCGGCGACACCGGCCCGAGCCGGGCGGCGCTGGCGGCGACGGCTTCGAGTTGCCGCAGGTCGGACAGGATCTGCGTGACCCACGGCGTGAATTCGGAATCCTCGATCGCCGGCAGGGCATCGGCCGTGGCGCCCAACGTGTTCACCGCCGCGACGACGGCCTGCGCGATCAGCGGCACCTCGCCGGCGTTGGTCAACGGCGGGGCAGGAGCGGCCTGCACCTGGGGCACGGCCGGCATCTGCGTAGGGACCGGCTCGCCGCTACGGATCCGTGCGATGGTTCCCGGTGGCCACTGCAACACCTCTTCGAGGCGCAAGCGCGTTCTCTCCCGCGGCCAGCTCCGGCCTTTCTCGAAGGAGATCAGCGCTCCGGCGTTGATGATGCCGTCGGCTGCCAGACTGCGCTGGCTGATGTCCAGTTCACGGCGCCGAGCGGCAGCGGCCGCGCCGGCGCGCTCCATTCCGGGATCGACTGCGGGCAGGGCGATGTATTCGGTGACGTCATCGGGATCGATGTTCGGCACCCGATGTCACCTCCATCCCTTGCGGCCCGCGCTCAACACGAAATCCGGAGCACCGTCGGCAGCCCGATACAGCTTAGCCCGTTCAGTCCCGCATAACTATTGCGTTGACAGTCACTGAACCGTATCGGTGTGGCGCCAAGCGCTTCAGTTAGACCGTACACCCTCCCCAAACACCGACTTTCACCAATGTTATTCCGGACCATTCGGATGATTTGGGTCTCGTTACAGCCCGCTGACCTGCGATTATTCGTAACGCTACGGTTTAACTGTTGCGTTACTGCAGTCTGGTGCTATAGATTCTTCTCAACCGCGACGGAACAGTCGCAGCGCAACAACAAAGGAGTACTCCGATGACCGCAATTGCCATGGACGGCCTGCCGCTCGGCGAGTGCACCCGGAGCCCGGAGCAGTGGACGACGATCGCCAGCGAAGAGGCGAAGAGCCTCTGCCGCCAGTGCCCGCGCCGCTGGGCCTGCGCGCGTGACGCCGTCGAACTGCCCCGTGCCGAAGGGCTCTGGGCCGGCATCGTCATCCCGGCCGAAGAGGGCCGCGGCCGGACGTTCGCGCTGAAGCAGCTGCGATCCCTGGCCGAAGCCAATGGCTACCCGGTCCGCCGCCAGCGCCGCATCTTCCTCGAAGTCGCGTAGTACCCGCTGCCCACGCTGCCGTTTGAGGGGGCGGCAGCGCGGGCAGCGGTTTTACGCACGAGGGTTACCGTGGCTCGTATGGCCACTGTGAGCACCACCGACAAGACCGGAGCACCCACCACCGTCACCGCCGAAGACGGACGATTCACCATCGCCGTCGAGGGCAAGACGGTCGGGCTGATCGACTACATCGACCGCGACGGCCGACGCATCTTCCCGCACACCGAAGTTCAGCCCGAGTACGGCGGCCGCGGGCTGGCGACGATCCTTGTCGCCGAGGCACTGGACGCGACCCGCGCCGCCGGGCTGCGCATCGTCCCGGCGTGCTCGATGGTCAGCGGATACATCGACAAGCATCCGGAGTACGCGCCGCTGGTCGACCCGGCCTGAGTGGTTTGGGCGCGCTCCGTATCGGAGAGTGATACGGGGCGCGCCGAGATCACTGCCGGTCCAGGTACTGCGCGGTCGAGCCGCTGATCGGCATGTCCGGCATGCCCAGCTTGCGGTGGTCCCAGCTGCGCATGCGGCTCGGCACCACGCGGACCGCGACGCGGTTGTTCATCATCTGGTCGACGAACGGGCGCACCTCGTCGGTGTAGGGACCGGTGTAGCGCTCCCACACGCTGATCCCGACACGCAGGCACGTGTCGGGATCGTCGACGATCTCGGCGGTGCCGTCGATCGACACGCCGCGCAGGGTGCCGTAGGTGTCACCGTCCTCGATCATCACGGTGATGGTCGGGTCGCGGCGCAGGTTGACGGCCTTCTGCGACTTGGCCTTGGTCTCGAACCAGATTTCGCCGTCGAGCACGGCGTACCACATGGCCACCAGGTGCGGCCGGCCGTCAGCCAGGACGGTGGCCATGGTCGCGGTCCGGCTGCGATCGATGAACTCGACGATCTCGTCGTCGGTCATGACGATCTTCTTGCGCTCGTTCTGTCCCACGCTCTATGCCTATCAGGCCCCGCCGGTCGGCGTTTACTCGCCCCGCAGCGCCGCGATCGCCGGGCCGAACATCGTCGACTTGATGGCGGCCATGGTCTGGGAATCCTTGCCCGCCACCGGAATCACGAGCTCCACCGCGGCGGGGACCACCGCGTCCTCGGCCGCGGCGAGTTCCACGAGCCCGTACTTGGCGGCGTCGTCACCGCCGAAACGCCGGCCGGTGGTCATCGACGCGATGGCCGCCTGCGGCGTCAGCTTGGCCTGGATCAGTGCGGCCATGCCGGGGGTGAAGGGAATCCGGATGTCGACCTCGGGGAAACAGAAGAACCCGCGGTCGGAGCGCATGGTCCGGTAGTCGTGCGCCATCGCCAGCATGGCGCCGGCGCCGAAGGCGTGCCCGTTGACCGCGGCCGCCGTCGGGATCGGCAGGGTCAGCACGCGCGCGAACAGCGCATGGACCCGCCCGACGTACGACTGCATCTGGTCGCCGTGCGCCATCAGCCAGTCGAGATCCAGCCCGTTGGAGTAGAACTTCCCGGCGCCGGTCGTTACCAGAGCCTGAGCGCCACCCGCGACGAGATCGTCGATGGCGCCGTTGATGTCGTCGAGGAAACCGAGCGAAAAGCGGTTCTCGTCGTCGCCGAGGTTCAGGATGGCGATCTTGTCCTGGTAGGTGACAGTGATGGTCATGGTTGTTTCCTCCTGGTTGGGGTGGGTTCGGCGGCAAGGACGGCACGCACGGCTGCGGCCAGCCGATCACGCGCCCAGCTGTTGCTGATCCTGTTGCGGGACAAGATGATTGCGGTCGGCAGGTCGACGATGCAGACCGTGATGGCATCGACCGCCGCGCCGTCGCGCCGGTCCCACAGACGCGATGACAGCCGGACCATCAGGTCGATCAGCTGACGGTCGAGGTCTTGGAGTTCGGCTGCCAGGGGCGCCGGTAGGTCGGGGCCCAGCAGCTGGTCGCGCTGCACCCGCCACACCAGTTGGGCCGACTGCCGCTGACGTTCGTAGAACACCGCGGGTGCTTGGGCGGCGGCGACGACGGCGTCCACGGGGTCTGCTGCGATGTCAGCGAGCGCGGCGTCGACCAATTCCGTTTGTACATCGAGGAATCGGCGTGCGGCGCGCAGCCACGTGCGGGCGACGAGCTCGGTTCGCGAACCGAAGTTGTGATAGATCGCGCCGTTGGAGACGCCCGCCGCGGCCGCCACCGAACGGGTGGTGACACCGGCCGGCCCGGCCTCGACGGCCACCGATTCGGCGGCGTCGAGCACCGAGTCGAGGTCATACACACGAGGCCGGGGCACCGGCACACCATAACAGAGCAATCGCTCCGTTACTGCGCAGCGGGGGCGCGGCCCGTTACGGCGGATAGATCTGCTTGATGGTCCCGTCGGCATTGACCTGCATGTATCCGGTCCCCGGCGCCGTGGAGTGGATCGCCAGACCCAGACCGCCGCCCTCTTCACCCTCGATGATGAGGTACATCTGCGAGCCGGGCTCCGCGCCCAGTTGCGGCGGCGCGCCGGCCATGGTGGCCGCCACGGCCTGGGCGTTGATGGCGCTTAGGTCGGCCAGCACATCGAACGAACTGGTGGAGGTGTCCGAGCCCCACTTGTTCCAGCTGCCGCCGCGGTACATGAAGCTCTGGTCGACGTGCTTGTTCGTGGGAGAGACGCGATCCATGATCGCGTAATCCGGGTAGACCACCAGCTTGAATCCCATGGCGTCCCCGAACTTCGCCTTGATGGTCCCGATCAGGTCGGTCAGACCGTCAGCAGTCTGCAGCTGGCTCGGTCCCGCCGGCGTCGACGCGGCGGTCGACGCCGGCGTGGACATGCCACCGGTCGGGTACGCGCCCGTCCCGCCGGTGCCGGTGGGCCGCGACGGAAACAGTTGTGCGCTGGGGTCATTGGTTGCCTGAGGCTGGTCGCCCGAACCGCTGTCGGACCACATCACATAGGCCACGCCGGCGCCCCCGAGGATCACCACCGTGACCAACGCCGCGACGATCACCACCGCCGAGTTGCGCCACCATGACTGTGCGGGTTGGGCATTCGTCATCTGGGGCGGCGACCACTGCGCGGACCCGGCACCCGGACCGTGTGCCGGGGTCGCGTACTGCGTGTGCGCGTGCGCGGGGTAGGACTCGGGGCCGGTCGTGGGGTACGGGACCGCCGGCGCGGCCCACGCCGGCGGCGGTGTCTGCTGAGCGGGTTGCGCATTCTGCGCCGGCCCGGTCAGCGCGGCGCGGGCGGCGCCGGCCAGGTCTTTGGTTGTGGCGTAACGCAGTTCGGGATCTTTGGCCATGCCGGTGGCGATGACCTGATCCATGTATGCGGTAATCCCCGGCCGCATGGTCGACGGCCGTGGCGGATCCGAGTAGAGGTGGCTGGTGATCTGCCGCTCCATGCTGTCGCCCGGAAATGGCGGGCCGCCGGTGAGACATTCGTGCAGTACGCACGTCAGCGCATAGATGTCGGACCGCGCGTCGCACCGGTCGCTGGTGAAGCGTTCGGGCGCCATGTATGCGACGGTGCCGATGGTGGCGCCGGTGTGGGTCAGTTTCGTCTCGCCGGCGGCGCGGGCGATGCCGAAGTCGATGAGGTATGCGAAATCGTCTGGCGTGACCAGGATGTTGGCGGGTTTCACGTCGCGGTGCACCAGCCCGACACCGTGCGCGGCGCCGAGCGCGGCAGCGATCTGCTCGACGATCGAGACGGCGCGCTCGGGTGCCAGCGGGCCGTCGGCCAACAGCTGCTGAACGGTCTTGCCGTCGATCAGCCGCATCGTCACGAACAGCCGGTCGTCGATCTCACCGAAATCGTGGATCGGCACGATGTGCGGTTCATCGAGCCCGGCCGCGGCGTGGGCCTCCCGGCGGAAACGCACCTGGTACTGCTCGTCGTCGGCGAAGGTCGGCGGCAGCACCTTCATCGCGACGACGCGCTTCATGGTGGTGTCGTAGGCCTTCCACACCTCACCCATGCCGCCACGACCGAGCAGCTCAATCAGCCGGTACCGGCCGAACGGTGTCCCTTCCACCGGCTAACCATAAGACAGGCATGACCGCCGTACCCGGCTGATGCGTGGTTACGCACGCACCCTGCGGCGATAGGTGACCTTGTCGAATTCCCGGCCGTGTTCGTCGACCGCGGTCACGTCCATCTCGCTCAGCAGCTGCCCGGGCCGGACGTCGACGCGGATGAAGGCGTAATTGCGGAAACGCACCCGCGACCAGCCGACTGCCTCCGCCTTCTTCTTGCCGTCCGCAGTCCACACATAGCTGTTCGGAACGAAGGTGTCGGGCGCTTCGTGGCCGCGGTAGCTCTCGGGCTCGCCCGGCTGGAAGCCGTACCGTGGCCGGCCGGCGCAGCCCACGGTGTAGTACACGGTGCCGTCGGTTTCCGCGTCGACGGTCGAGTTGTCCCCGGCGACCTTGGTGGGGCGGTCGCCGCGGATCGGGTCCGTGCGTTCGTACACGTGGTTGTGTCCCTGCAGCACGAGATCGACCTGATAACGGTCGAACAGCTCGCACCAGGCCGCCCGCACGCCACCGTCGCTGGCGTGCGAGTCGGTGGTCGAGTACGCGCAGTGATGGAAGAAGCAGACGATGAAATCGATGTTGGGGTCGGCGCGGTAGGCCGCCAGGGTGCGCTCGACCCAGGAGTTCTGGGTTCCGTCGGAATAGCCGGTGTTGGAACGGATTTCGAAGCTGACATCGTTGGCGTCGAGCGACAGCACCGCGACGTTGCCGTACGTGAACGAATAGACCGACGGGCAGGCCGCCGGGCCGTTGTCCGGAAAGTCCATGCGCGCCAGGTGACCGCCGTAGCCGTGACTCGGATACGAGGCCTCCATGTCGTGGTTACCGGTCGCGAACATCCACGGCGTGCTCGCCGCGCTGGCCTCGATCGAGCCCAGATAGACGTCCCAGACGAACGGGTTGTACTTGTCGAAGCCGTTGGCGACCTTGCCCCCGGACGGCACGAACGACAGCGGCCGGCCGCCGCCGGACGGGTCGGCGTATGCGATATCCCCGGCCAGCAAATGGAATTCGGGGTTCGACGCGACGATCTGGCTGAACACGTTGGCCGTGTGCGGGACGTCCGGCTCGTTGTCCGGCTTGTAGTAGCTGTCGTCGTAGTCGCCGCGCTTGAGCCCCGCAGGTTGGCGGGGCACCTCATCGGTGCCCTGGTCGCCCATCATCGTGAACCGAAACGGCGCCAACGACTTTCGCACACTGGGCAGCGCCGTCTTGGCCGACCGCACGTCGCTGACGAAACCGTCCTCGGTGCGCCACCGGTAGAAATGCGCGCTGCCACCGGGCAGCCCGTCGACCGGCACATGGGCGTAGAACTGCTCGGCCGCCAGGACACCACGGTCGCTGGTCGGGATCTGGGTGACGAGGTTGCGCACCTCGGCTTCGATGGTCGCGCCCAACTGATCGGTGGGCCCGTGGTCGACGAACACCCTGGTGCTACCGGGGTTTCGCGACAACTGCGCGGCCAGCCGCAGCTGGCTGTCGGCGTCACCGCCGAAGCCGACCCGGCGGTTGGCGACGCTCAGCGGCGCGTCCTGCGCGTAGGCGCGGCGCCCGAACGGCGCCAGGCCCAGGGCCGCCACCGCCGCGGCGGCCGCCGACCCGCGCAGGAAATTCCGCCGCGATACCCGGTGCCGGCGCAGGTACTGCTGGTGCCAGTCGTACTGCTCGGCGATGGTCATGGTCGTCGACAAGTTGTCGGGGATGCCCGTGTCCGGGATTTCGTCGGCAGCGGTCAGTCGGGTCGGACGCACCAGTCGATCGTGGCTCAGCCCGGAGCGTCTGGCGAGTCCGACACCGGAATCACGGCCGAAGTTCAGCCGGGGTTCACGGAATCGCGATCAACGACGCCGGGGCGCCGTACCGCTGTGGCCAGTCCTGCCATGCGACGTCCGTCGGGCCGACGGCCTGCTCCGATACCGTCCACTCGCCGCCGTGTTGGTTCAACAGCGCCGCGTAGGCCCGCGAGACGAACCCTTCGGCGGCGCCGTCGGCAAGCGGTGTCCCGCGGAAGTCGAACTGCCGGCCGTCGGCGCCGCGGATACCGCCGTATACGAACGCCCACGGCCCGGAGACGTTGATGGCCTCGACCGCGAGCGTTGCGGGCTTGCCGAGTTCGGCCCTCAGCGCCGCGACGGCCGGCGCCACGATGGCCGCTCCAGTCGGCGAACCCGGGTCGACGCCCGGGTCCGCCCCGGCCCGCGCGGCACCGATCAGGATCGACAGCGACACCGTCAGCAGCACCACGACCACTCGCCGGAACATGCGGTGACGGTATCGAGGTCAGCACGAGTACGCCATACGCTGAAGCCATGGATCGCGGGTGCCAGGACACCTCACGTGGATCCGCGCGACCGACCCGAAATGACACTTTTTGTGATCTGAAAAGTCTTGGGCTGTCCCGAACTCTTTCTCAGCAACGCCTCAGTTGGCGGCGGCACGGTGGAGACATCAAGCGCGAGCACGCCTGTCTTACCGACGTTTCGAGAAAGTAGTCAACGCCAATGAGACACCCGTCAGAACAGCCGACCCCCGACAACCAGCACCTCTGGTCGCGGCAGTACGCCGCTGAGCAGGAGAAACTGGTCCAGTGGAGCAATGACCGCTACCAGCGTCCCCACGCATCGGACGCGCACACCCAACCGATTCGGACTCCGTACCTGGCGCCGCAGCAGTATCCCGCCGCACCCGTTCCGCCGGCGCCAGCTAAGCGCTCGCGTTCCGGGCTGCTGGCTTTCGGTGTCGCCGCGGTAGCCATCGCGGCGGGCGCAGCCGGCACCATGGCCGCGGTCGATCACTACGGCAGCGTGGCGTCGTCGGCGCAGGTTCCGCTCGCCACCGGTATTCAGAACCGTACGCTGCCAACGGCTTCCGCACCCGCCCCAGCGGCGCCGGCCGGCTCCGTCGAGGCGGTGTCGGCGAAGGTGTTGCCGAGCGTCGTGAAACTGCAGGTGCAGACCGGCCAGCAGGGCGGCGAGGGTTCCGGCATCGTCCTCACCGCGGATGGCCTCATTCTGACCAACAACCATGTCATCGCAGAGGCCAATCAGTCTGCTGCCGAACAGGATTCGCTGCCCAGCGGGCTGAGCCCGAGTGGCCGGCTGCCCCGCGGCATGATGGGCGGCGGCCAGACCAAGGCGACCGTCACGCTGGCGGACGGCCGCACCGTGCCCTTCGCGGTCGTGGGCGCGGACCCGGCCGACGACATCGCTGTTGTGAAGGCGCAGGGCGTGTCCGACCTGACCCCGATCAGCATCGGCTCCTCCAAGGACCTGCGCGTCGGACAGAACGTGGTGGCCATCGGCTCGCCGCTGGGCCTGCAGGGCACCGTGACCACCGGCATCATCAGTTCGTTGAACCGTCCGGTGAGCACCGGTGACGAGCAGACCGGCCAGCAGTCGGTGATGAGCGCCATCCAGACCGACGCCGCGATCAATCCCGGCAACTCCGGTGGCGCGCTGGTCGATATGAACGGCAATCTGATCGGGGTGAACTCAGCGATCGCCTCGCTGGGTGGTGGTCCGGAATCCGGTGGCTCCCAGCCGGGCTCGATCGGCCTCGGCTTCGCCATCCCGGTCGACCAGGCCAAGCGCATTGCCGACCAACTGATCTCGACCGGCACGGTGCAGCACGCCTCGCTGGGCGTCAAGCTGGCCGCCAACAACAGCGCCCAGGGCGCGGCCGTGGCCGGCGTCGTCGCCGACGGTCCCGCCGCCGCGGCCGGCCTGGACAAGGGCGCCGTGATCACCAAGGTCGACAACCAGCCGATCGACAGTCCCGAAGCGCTCGTCGCGGCCATCCGGTCCAAGGCGCCCGGTGACAACGTCACCGTGACCTACGCCGACCCCTCCGGAGCGGAGCGCTCCGTGCAGGTGACCTTGGGACAGACGGAGGCCTAGACCGCCCGCACGTCCTGTCCCGCAATCCCTGTGAGGGTTGTGTACGCCGAACCCGAGATACGCGTACACAACCCTCACAGGCGTTTCCGGGCATCGCCGCGCCAACCGGATTCCAATCGCGCCGTCCTACCCTCTCCGTGTCGACATCTCCGGAGGGGCCATGCGCGTCGAGTACATCGTGGCGCTGATCGCCGTGATCGTGATCGTGGATATCGCCGTCCTCATTGCGCTGCTGCGCAAGCACCGCGCCCGGACCGCGCCCGCCCATCCGGCGACCACCGGCGCAACGGAACTCGGCACCACCGACGTACCCAAGACATCCGCGGCGCCCGTCCTGGCGAAGGCGTTCCTTGCCGTCGGGCTGTCGTTGGCCGTCGCGGCCGGTGTCTGCGCGGCGATTGTCGCCCAATCGAATTCGTCAGACAGGCACGCTGACGGGACTGTCGTCGAGCTGGTGCCCAGCGGCGGCGGCAGCAGCCCGCGCTACCGGGCGCGTGTCGAATTCGCCACCTCCACGGGAACCCACGTCCGCTTTCTCAGTTCGATCAGCAGCAATCCGCCTCCCGCCAAGCTGGGCGAACACGTCGACGTCCGGTACGACCCCGACGACCCGCACGACGCCACCATCGACAGCTATTGGCAGGTGTGGTTCCTGCCGACCCTGCTCGCCATCATCGGCGCCCCGTTCCTGCTGGTGGGCGCCGGATTCGGGATCGTGAGCCGGGCCGGCCGTCGCCGCGGGCCGGAACGCCTCTGAACTGGCCGGACCGCCAGCAGATTGCCAGGTTCATCTGCGCTGCCGCAGGTCATGCGCGGATGTATCGTCTCTCCAGTTCCAAATTTGCTGTGAATCGGGGGAAATGGCCCAGTACTACCTCTCGGGTGCAGTAGCGGCCCGGGTCGACGGCACGCCGGCAGCGCTCGGCGGACCGAAGCAGCGGTGTGTACTGGCCGTCTTGCTGGCCAATCACGGCACGGTGGTCAGCATCGACCGCCTGATCGACGCCGTCTGGGGTGACGAGCCCCCGCCGAAGGCGCTCGCGTCGGTGCGCTCGTATGTGGCCAACCTCCGCCGGGTTCTCGACCCGGGCGCCGACGTCGGGCCCGACCAGACCGCCGATGCCCGCCGGGGCGACGCGCAGCGACAACGGCTCGCCTCCCACCCCCACGGCTACCAGCTGAATCTGCTCAGCGGCGACACGATCGACCTCGTCAGCTTCGAAAGCCTTGTCTCGAAAGGCCGGACGGCGCTGATCCGCCACTCGGCCGGTGCCGCCGTGGAGATGCTGACCGAGGCGCTGGCACTCTGGCACGGAGATCCGTTCGGCGAGTTCGCCTATCACGAGTTCGCCGCACCCGAGGCCATCCGCTTCGCAGCCCTGCGGACCACCGCCATCGAGGCCCGTTTCGACGCCGCACTGCAACTCGGCGGTGGCGGCGAACTCGTACCCGAGATCGAGGCGGCCCTTGCGGAACACCCACTGCAGGAACGCTTGTGGGGTCATCTGATGCTGGCATTACACCGGTCCAACCGGACCGCCGACGCCATCCAAGCATTCGACCGGGCCCGCACGACACTCGACCGCGAGGTCGGGACCCGGCCCGGCGAAGGCCTGCAGACCCTGTTCGAGAAGATTCGCGACGGCGCCGCGGAACTGCGCGTCGCACCCGCACCGCACGTGCTGAATCCCGATCCGGACCCGGCGGCGCCGCCCCCGTTCGTCGGCCGGGACGCCGAACTGGGCGCCGTCACCGCGGCGGTGCGCCGGGCCGACGGCGGCGCCGGCGGGCTGACGCTCGTGACCGGCGACAGCGGCATCGGCAAGACCACCCTGGCGCAGGCCGCCGTCGACCGCGCCCGGGCGGCGGGCATCGCCGTGGCCTGGGCCGGCCACCCGAGCGGGGTGAAGCTGCCCCTGCTGTGGACCTGGATCCAGCTGCTGCGCCAACTGGGTGGCGAGCTCGGCACCACCGGCCGCAAGGCCGTGCTGCGGGAGGCCCCCGGCGTCGTCAACGCCCTGGTTCCCGAATGGCACGGCGATGACGACCTCAACGCCGGCAGCCGGTTCGCGCCAACGGGATTCGCCCTGGTCGAGCGCATCGTCGCGGCACTGCGCGAGCTGTCGACCCTGGCCCCGATGGTGCTCGTCATCGACGATCTGCAACGGGCGGACCCCGCCTCGATCAACACCCTCGTCCTGCTGGCCGAAGAGTTCCCGCGCGTCCCCATCCAGGTCATCGGCAACTGGACCTTCTTCGGGGACGACCGGCCCATGAACCGGTCCTCGTTCGAGCGCATCGTCCGGTCGAACGACACCGTCACCCTGCATCTGGACGGCATCGACCGCGCGGCCGCCGCAGACCTCGTCGACGCGGTGGTGGGCGGCACGATCCCGCCGGCCATCTCGGCACAGGTCTGGGAGCAAGCCGGCGGAAACCCCTTCTACATCAAGGAACTGGCGCGGGCGCTGGACACCGACGGTGCACCGCAGCGCGGCCATCCCGCGCTGTCGGATGCCGTGGTCGGCGTCGTCGGCCGCCGGCTCGGCGTCCTGGACCGGCCCTGCCGTCGGGTGCTCTGCGCAGCCGCCGTCGTCGGGCCCGAATTCAACGTCGCCGACCTGGCCGACATCGTCGACCTGTCGGTCTCGACGGTGCAGAGCCGGCTACGTCCGGCGTATCAGACCGGCCTGCTCGACGAACTGCCCGCCCGTCCCGGCGCCTACCGGTTCAGCCACGGCCTGGTGCGCGACGCGCTCATCGCCCAGCTCGCCACCACCGACCGCACCAGCGTGCATGCCGCGATCGCCACCACGCGGACGGCAACGCTCGCGACCGCCGCGTACGAACACGTCATCGCAACCGCCGACCATGCCTGGCGGGCCGGCGCCGAGTTGAATCCCGATGTGGCCCTTGGCATTCTCGAGATCGCCATCCAGCGGGCCCTGAACCGGTCCGCCTACCACGACGTCGCCGGGCTGGCCGAGCACGCCCTGCAGATCGGTGACCGACTGCCGGCCAAACCCGAACACCTGGACCGGCAGGCCACCTTGTGGCTGCACCTGGCCGGGGCGAAGAACATCCTCGAGGGGCAGGCCAGTGAGTCGGCCGCCGCGGCCGTCCAGCGGGCCTTCGAGATCGGTCAGGAAGTCAAGGGCCGGGCCTTCTACGGCGCCATCGCACTGCAGTCCATGCTGCTGTGCGCGCACGGCCGCATCGACGAGGTCGAGATCATCGCCATCGGCCTGCAGGACCAGTACGACAAGTCCGGTGACCCGGTGATCGGTCTCGTCAACGACTTCGTGCACATCCTGCTGTACACCCTGCGCGGCAACACCGACATGTTGATCAGCACCGGGCTGCACATGATGGACACCTTCCCGCCGCCCGAGACGGTCATCGATCCGCTGCACTTCTTCCATCCCCGCGTCTACTGCTGGATGGCGATTGCCGAGGCGGTCCGCGGCGACGTGCAGGCCATGCGCGAATACCACCGCCGCGCATTGCATCTCGCGCAGAGTCGCGGCGACGTGTTCAACATCCTGGCCGCCCGGCTGACGTACGTCGAGTGCGCGGCAGTCCTCGGTGTCACCGACGGCATCGTCGAACTGGCAG
The DNA here is from genome assembly GCF_046250085.1 of Mycobacterium sp. SMC-16. NCBI lineage: Bacteria > Bacillati > Actinomycetota > Actinomycetes > Mycobacteriales > Mycobacteriaceae > Mycobacterium > Mycobacterium sp. SMC-16. The sequence continues at coordinate 48,800 of NZ_CP176427.1, read as the reverse complement.
ACCAGGTCGACGTCGAGTTCACCGCGGCCGGCAGCCCGCAATGGGCTGCGTGCGCGCGCATCGTCCGGGTCTGGGCGCAGGTCATCGGCTCGGGTGAGGGCGACGCGGCCGTCGCCTTCCAGGCGTTCGACGAATACACCTGCGACGGGACCACCGTGATGAACACGATGTTCCTGTGCCTGCTCTCCGACATCGAGTTGCACCAGGGCCGTCCCGACAGTGCCCGTGCCCTGGTGCACCGGGCCGGCCGCCTCGCCGATGCCACGGGCGAACAGGCATTCGCCCGCGGCATCGCCGAACGGCTGGCGGCCCAGTCCGTCGAGCCCGTGTGAATCAGGCCTTGGCGGTCCAGTCGGGCAGTTCCTCGCGCCACTGCCGCCAGATGGCCCGATCCGTCATCATGTCGAGCACACTGCCGAACCCGGACGGATACACCAGGGAGACAACCCATTTGCGGGAGTCCCCGCGGCTGACCTCGCAGCCGCCCCGGTACAACTGACGTAACCAGGTGACCGTCACGGCGTCCCGCGGGAAGTCGAAGATCACCACCTCCTCACCCGCGGACAGCTTCGCCTGGTAATCGGTCAGGCCCAACTGGTCGTCGACCCACTTCGAATACTCGGACGCAAGGCACCGCACCTGGGTGTCGGTCAGCTCGAGTTCGACGTTCACCCACCAGGTGTTGGTACGGCTCTTGAGCAGATACGCCTTGCTTCGGGGTGGCGCCGTCGCCATTTCGTCAGAAGGTGATCTTCAAAGACTTGTCCACCGCGTCCAGCGCCTCGAACAGCTCGTGGCCCTGGCTCTCATCGCTGGTCGCGTTGATCTGCAGCACGTACAGGCCGTCGGGCCCCTTGAAGACCACCGTCTCCTGCCCGAACGCGGCCTTGCCACCGCTCTTGAGGTTGTAGGTGCCGGCGATGCGGAACGCCGGGAAGCCTGCCGAGGTGCCCGGTTCCTCACCGACGGACTCGAAGCCGGGGAGGTTCTTCACCTCGCCGCCCGCGAGCTTGAGCAGCTTGTCGGGGTCTGCCGGACCGTCGAGACGGGACACCAGCGCGATGATGTTCGCGGTGTAGTCGGTGCTCTGGGCGCCGGGCCCGGTGTAGACGAGCGCGCCGTACGCGTAGTCGGGAGTGTCTTCGCCGGCGCTGTCCCATCCGGTCGGGCGGTCGATGTCGACAGCCGGCGCGCCCGGATCCCCGGGATGGATCGACGTCTCCTGGATCTTCTCTTCCTTGATGTAGTCGGCGATCGTGGGATTCGTGCCGGATTCATCGGCCGTACGCGGCTTCAGCTTCGGCGCCGCCTTGGTCGATGACGTCGCGCTCGAGCTGCTGCTCGAACTCGACGAGCTGGAACTGGAGCTGGTCGAGCTCTTGCCCTTGTCGCCGCCTCCTCCGCAAGCGCCCAGCGTGATGCTCAGGCAGACCGCGGCGGCAACGGCGATGACAGGCCGATGCGACATCTGCATCGTGACTCCTCAGGGGTAGACGACGGACGCCGGTCACGTCCTCGGCGCCACGATATGGACGGCCGATTGGAATTCCGTTGAACCCGGCGGCGGACGCGGTTGGAACGGCGGCCACCAACCGGACCTCCATGGACTTCCAACCGGATTCCAACACCGCAGCGCTAACTTTTGCCGTCCGCTCGATCAGTGCGGCGCCGGTGGCTGGCGCCCGAACTCGGAAGGGGTTGGCGACATGACCAACACGATGTGTCAGAGAATCGTTCTGGCATCTGCGATCACGGCTGCCGTGTTCGGCGCCGCTGCCTGCTCCAGCGGGACGCCGTCGGTGAGCAAGAAAGACGTCGAGAGCCAGATTGTCGAAAAGATGACCGGCGCCGACGGCAAGAAGGCCGATTCGGTGACGTGCCCCGACAACCTCGCGGGCCAGAAGGGCGCCGAGGTCAACTGCACCATGAAGGTCGGCGACAAGACCAGCACCGTCAACGTCACGGTCACCAGCGTCGAGGGTGAGAATGTCAAGTTCGACATGGTCCAGACGATCGACAAGGACCAGGTCGCCAAACAGATCAGCGAGGAGCTGGGACAGCAGTTCGGCACCAAGCCCGAAACTCTGACCTGCCCGGAGAACCTCAAAGGCACGCCCGGCGCCACGCTGCGCTGTGAGCTCAAGGACAGCGGCCAGACCTACGGCGTCACGGTCACCGTCAACAAGGTCGACGGCTCCGACGTGAACTACGGGTTCAAGGTCGACGACAAGCCGACGTCGTAACCGATGGGAATTCACCGGGCCCTCTGGCGGGCATCTGCGCTCCTGGCGGTCTGCACCCTGACCGTCGCCGGCTGCGGCGAGAAGCACCTGAAACCACAGGCCGAGCCACCATCGTCGACGACGCCGGCGGGCCCTCCGGTGGAGATTCACGGCGACGCCTCGGACCCGGTGAACAAGATCGTCATCAAAGCGATCGGCGACATCGAAAGCTATTGGCAGACCGAGTTTCCCAAGCTCTACAAGAAGGACTACACCCCGGTCAAGGGTGGGTTCTACGCGGTGGATCCCGAGCAGGGACCGCTGCCGCCGTGCGCCCAGGCGGCCGCCGACATCGCCGGCAACGCGTTCTACTGCGCCAAGGCCGACAACGTCGCCTGGGACGCCGCAGGTCTGCTGCCGAGTCTGCGAAAGCGGTTCGGCGACTTCGTCATTCCCGTGGTGATGGCCCACGAGTGGGGGCACGCGATCCAGGCCCGCGCGAACTTCCAGGGCGAGACCGTCACCAAGGAGATCCAGGCCGACTGCTTCGCCGGGGCCTGGGCCAAACACAGCGCCGAGACCTTCAAGCCCAGCCCCAACGATCTCGACCGCGCCCTCGCCGGCGTGCTGTTCCTGCGCGACGAGCCGGGCACCGGGCAGCATGAATTGAGCGCGCACGGCAGTGGTTTCGACCGGGTGAGTTCCTTCCGCAACGGATACGATCAGGGCCCGCAAGCCTGCGCCGACTACCGGCGCGGTGACCCGGTCGTGGTCGAGCTGCCGTTCAACAACGCGGAGGATGCCGCGGCCGGCGGCAACGCCCCGTACGAGTCGATCGTGGACGGTGTCCCCGAGGACGCCGAGGACTACTTCGCGAAGCTCTACCAGCAGGGCACCGGCAAACCGTGGACCCCGATGAAGCCCGCGCAGAAGCTCGACCCGCGCAACCAACCGGACTGCGGCAACGAATCGACCAAGGGCTACGTGCTGTTCTACTGTGTCCCCGAGGACTATGTCGGATTCGACAACGTCGAGGCCATGCCCCAAATCTATGAGGAGGCGGGGGATTTCGCGGTGGCGACGCTGATCGCGACGCAGTACGGGCTCGCGCTGCTGACCCGCCTCGGGCAGGACAGCAGCGACAAGCAGACGTCTCTGCAGGCCGACTGCCTCGCCGGCGCCTGGGCCGCGAGCCTGCTGCTGCACGAACGCGCCGACAGCCGTTACAGCCTGTCGCCGGGTGACCTCGACAAGGCGGTGTCCGCACTCCTGCTGTTCCGGGGTGAGGGTGACGTCGAACGCCAAGGTCAAGGCAGCGACCGGATCGACGCCTACCGCAAGGGCGTCTACGAGGGCGCGAAGCCGTGCCTCGCCCGTTGACCACAGCCACCTCGTCGCTCAAGGAGCGTGCTCGATGACCCAGCCCGACCAGACCAGCGTCGCCGCGGACGAGACGCCGGCCGGACAGCAGACCTCGGCCGGGCGCGGCCTGCTGAATTCGATGCACCCGAAGGCGTTCTTCGCCATGGCCGACGGCTATCCCGTTGGGGTCAAACAGTTTCTGCAGTTCTGCCTGCTGCTGATCTATCCGGGCTGGCTGCTCGCGGCGCCCTTGTGCGCGGCCATCTATTTCACGGGGTACGGGGTCCTGTGGGTCCTGTTCTGGCCGTTGCGCGCGTGGATGAAGAAGAACCGGCCCGAGGAGTATGCCGCCAGTCAGCTCAAGTGAGCGGGCGTCCTATCGCTTCAGGAAGTCGAAGAAGTGCGGCGTGGTGTCGACCCGCAGCCGCGTCAGCTTGCGGTAGCTGATGAGCCGCAGGCCGTGTTCCAGGCGGTACTGCTCGTGATAGTGGCCGTAGCCGTGGAGATGCTCTTCGGCTTCGCCGTTGGTCCACCACAACTTGTCCTCCATGGCCCAGATTCCGGTGGCCGTGGTGTCGCTGGTCAGCTCGATCTCGGGGGTGTGACCGTGGTGGACGGTGGTGACGGTGGTGCCGCCGTCGAGCAGTGACCGAATGGCGCGCGTCAGCGGCTCCTTACCGACCACCCGGTTGCCGGCCGCCTCTTTGGGCGTCCAATTGTCGTTGTCGGGCAACCCATCCCAGGTCTCGGAGACGACGTCGTCGGTGTGCAGTGTCGGGTAGACCTCCCACTGCTTGGTATCCATGCACCGCAGCCGGCGGGCGAAGGTGCGCTTGATTGCCTCGATGGCGCAGGCCTGGTCGCCGGTGCTGAGGGTGATGTCGGTGGTCATTCGATCTCTTTTCAGGATGTGCGGTTTCGCCGGCGCCAGGGCGCCAGCAGCAGTTCGCAGGCCCGGCGCATGTCGCGCTCGGCCTGCTCGGGCGTCGTCTCCCCGGTGATGGCCCACGACAGGATGCCGTACGCGCACTGCTCGAGCAGCAGCGCGATCTGCGTCTGGTCGGCGGTGGGCGCCGCGATCCCGGCGACGCCGAGAATGTTGCGCCGCAGGTTGTAGTCGCCGCGGACCGTCGACTCGGCGCGGCGGGCATTGACCGACGTGATCATCGCGCGCGCCAGTAGCGGACGGGCCAGCATGTTCCGGATGATGCCGGCCATGAACTCGGTGACGTCGGCGACCGGGTGCCCGGTCGTCGGACCCGGCGGAGCTGCGGTCTGGGTGAGGTGGAACAGCAACGCCGCGAACAGGTGATGCTTCGTGGGGTAGTAGCGGTAGACGGTGGTGATCGAGACCGCCGACTGATCCGCCACGTCCTGCATCCGGACCTCTTCGAGGCCGTACCGCGCCCCCAGGAGCGCGGCGGTCGCGAGGATGCGGTCGCAGCGGTCGATTTGCGCGGGGGTCCTGGGAGTCGCCGGTTCCCTGTCGAGCGGTGCGCGGGGCATGGCTAAACCGCCGGCCCAGACGGCGTGCCCTGCAACATCTTCTGGATCATCGCGTGTGACGCCAGCAGCACCTTGTCGCGATCGGTGGTGGCGTGGACCGCCGGACTGGCGGCGTGCATCGAGATGACGTGCACGGGTCCGTTCGCGAGATTCGCGAGGCCTTCACGGGCGACGTCGGCCGGATCGGACGCGGGCATGCCGGGGACGTCGAAATTGAGGCCGACGCGCTCCATCGCCGGTGTCCTGGTGAGGCCGAGGACGAGTTCGAGGACGTGCACGTTGTGCTCGCGCAGCTCCAGCCACAGACCCTCGGCGTAGATCCGGCTGAATGCCTTCACCCCGCCGTACACGGTGTGCCGCGCCGAGCCGAGGTGCCCGGAGAGCGATCCGACCAACATCAGCCCGCCCCGGCGACGCTCGCTCATCGGCGCGCCGAAGTGGTGGACCAGCCGCAGCGGGGTGGTGACGTTCAGGTCGATGACGCGCTGGAACTCCGTCAGGTCGCCGTCGAGGAACTCGGCGCTGTGGGTGTTGGCGCCGGCGTTGTAGATGAGGAGTCCGACCTCCAGATCGGTTGTGGCACTGATGATCTGATCCACACCGTCATCGGTGGTCAGGTCGACGGTGAGCTCGCGCACCGTCACGCCCAACTCGCGACAGCGAGTGGCGGTGGCCTGCAGCGGCCCCGGCTTGCGCGCGATCAGCACCAGGTTGACACCGGCCCGCGCGAGCAGTGCCGCGAACTCGGCCCCGACGCCTTCCGAGCCACCCGCGATGACGGCCCACGGCCCGTATTGCTGCAACTGCAATGCGTCCTCACTAGACAAGTTCACGCCCCATATCTAAAATTCATTTTAGTTTTCAGCGTCCGAGGGTAGCCGATCCAGACGCCAGATCGGAAGGGCGCATAAATGCGGATAGGTCTGCAGACGCCAGTGGTGATCCAGGTACCCGCCACCGCGTCGGCGTGGGAAGCGACGGCCGGCGCCGCCGAGATCGGGGAGATCGCCGCCGTCGCCGACCTGCTCGGCATCGACTACCTGACGTGTTCCGAACATGTCGTCGTGCCGACCGATGTGGCGGCCACCCGGGGCGCGACGTACTGGGATCCGCTGGCCACCTTGGCTTTCATCGCCGGGCGCACATCGCGCATCCGGCTGGCCACCTCGGTGCTGGTGCTGGGCTACCACCATCCGCTCGAGATCGCCAAGCGTTACGGCACCCTCGACCAGGTCAGCGGTGGCCGGTTGATCCTGGGCGTGGGCGTCGGGTCGCTGCGGGAGGAGTTCGACCTGCTGGGCGCGGCCTGGGACGACCGGGGTGCCCGCGCGGACGAGGCGATGACCGCGCTGCGCGCGGCATTGCCCACCAATCATCCAGTGCACCAGGGTGATCACTACAACTACGACTCGTTCGTGATGGACCCCTGTGCGCTGCAACCGCGCGTACCGATCTGGGTGGGCGGCCGGACCCGCCGTTCGCTGCGCCGGGCCGTCGAGCTCGGCGACGGCTGGATGCCCTTCGGCCTCGCGGCGGCCGAGATCTCGACAATGCTTGCCACCGTGGAACTTCCGACGGATTTCGACATCGTGCTCGCCACGAGGCCGCTGGATCCCATGGGTGCACCGCAACAGACACTCGATGCACTCGGCGCGCTCGAGGACGCCGGTGCGACGGCCGCGACCTGCGTGATCGCCTCCCGATCCGCGGCGCACTGCTGCGAACAACTCGGCGCCCTGGCAGATCTGACGAACCTGCTGACCACGGAGGCGAGATGACCGACCAGCGACTGGCCGAGCTCGAAGCGCGGTTGCGCCGCATCGAGGACGAACGCGCCATCGAGCGGATGATCGCTTCCTACGGTCCGCTCGTCGACGCCGGCGAGGCCGACGCCGTCGCCGCGATGTGGGCGCCCGACGGTGTCTACGATGTCGAGAACTGGCTCATGACCGGGCCCGCCGACGTCGCGGCCATGGTGCGCTCACCCGGTCACCAGGATTTCATCACCACCGGTTGCACCCACTTCCTGAGTCCCGCCGTCGTCACCGTCGACGGCGATGAGGCGGTCGCCGTCTGCGAGTCGACGCTGTTGCTCAGGCGCACAACGACTTACGAACCCATCCGGGCCGGCGTCAGCCACTTCCACCTTCGCCGGGCCACCGGGGCGCCGCACGGCTGGCAGATCGTCAAACGCGTCACGCGACTGCTCGACGGAACCGAGCGGCCCCGCAGGTTGCTGTCGGACGGTATCGCCGGACGGCTCCCGGCCTAGCCGCGCACCCGGTCCAGTGTGTGCCCGGCCATGGCCGCCAGGACGCGGTGGGCCCGGGCGACCATGGCCGCGGCGGACTCCTCGGGATGATTGCGCCAGAACAGCATCAGCGCCGACACCATGTGTTCCCAGACGCCGGTGGCGGCCACCAGGTCGACGGGATCGGTCAGGCCGACACTGCCGAGGGACCGCGATACCCCGGCGAACGCCTGCTGCCGCAAGATCGTCCGCTGCTCGCGTGCGGCATCCCGCGCCGGGCCATGGGGGACCGACCGGTCGAACAGCACATGCCAGTCGCCCGGGTGCCCCTCGAACGTCGTGAAGATGGCGGCCAGCACGGGCTCGCCGGCGGCGGCGCCGGCCCCGGCCAGGTGGTCGGGCGAGGTGAGCGCGTCGGCGACGGCCTGCTCGATCTGGGTGCCGATCTTGGTCACGCAGGCGGCGTAGACCGCCTCTTTCGACCCGAAGTAACTGATGATCAGGGTCTTGGAGACGTCGGCCTGCGCGGCAATGGCGGCCAGGGACGCGCCCGCGTACGTGGCACGGCTGAACTCGGCGATGGCGGCCTCGACGATCAGCTGCTCACGCTCACCGCGCGGCACACCTTTGGTACCGGTCCTGCCGGTGACGGGGCGCGTGGTCATCGGGACAGCCTAATCAGCCCCGCAGCACCTCTGCCCCGGAGTTGACCGTTGCCTGGGACGAACAGGCAATTCAGTCCGGCTGAACGTCGATCCACTCCAGATATGCACTGCCCGAGACCGATCCGGTACCCCAGGTACCGGTATAGGAGTACGCCGTCACGTATCCCGGTCCGTGCCCGAGGCGCCACGGCGCGTCAACGGTGCCGATCAGCGCCAGAATTTCCCGGTCGCCATCACGCACCGACCACTTGAACTTGCGGGGCCTCCGCATCTTGTTGCCCCGATCGTCGACGAGCGGCTCGCCGTATTCGGTGACCGCGAAGTGGACGTCGGTGTAGACCTCGGTCTCGCCGCCGAGCACCCGCACGTGGGCCAGCTTGCAGGCGGTGCGGCCCCGCGCCCGGACGTCGGTCAGCAACACCTGCGTTCGCTCGTCGAGGTTGATGATCTGGTAGGTGAAGAAATCCAGCGGCAGTTTCAGCTGGGCCGGTATCGGCCGGCGCGTAAGTGCTTGGTGCGTACGGATTCTCGCGTACTCGAAGGTACCCAGACCGCTGACTGCGACGCCGTCGACCGTGCCGGTGTAGGGCGCGAGCAGGCTCAGGTGGTCATAGATCGGCGACTTCACGAAGTACGAAACCTGTGCTGTGACATTCAGTTTGAGGTCTACGTCGAACTGCGGATAGCGGCCGCGGACGACGACGTGCGGCAGGGCCACGTTGATGGCCAGGTCTTCGGCCCAGTGCAGCCGGCGGGCATCGGCGGTGAACCAGCAGTCCGCGCTCATGTCGTAGGCCCGATAGAACCGCTGATCCGCATGCGCGGTCGACGAGAAGACCGTGGTGGTGTCGCGCGCGTCGGCGGCGGCCAGGTGGTCGAGATCGAACAGTTCGGCGCCCGACGCACCCAGCAGCGTCATGGTGTTGAGATAGCGGTAGGGCTCGGGCAGGTCCGGCACGAACACACCGAAATGCGTGACGCCCCAGGCACGTGAGAGGTCATGCGGCCGGAGAATCTCCGGGGCGTCGAACGGCAGGCGCGACGCCGGCAGGCGACTGTCGACCAGCGGCAGCAGGCCGTCGATGACGACACGCGACAGCGCGCGGGAGATCGGGTGCGTCTTCATGGAGTCCTTGTCTGGCGTGGGATCGGCGACTAGGTGAGGGCGGCGAGAGCACGGTCCGCCGTGGCGGGGGAGATGAGGTCGATGGTCGGCAGGACCGCGCGCAGCACCGCGGGGCTGACCTCGACCGGCTGATGGGTGACCGCCCGCACGATCCAGCGTCCGGCCTCTTCCGCCGACAGTGCCGGGGCATCCTCGTATTCGGCTGTGGGCGCGATCATTTCGGTGCGGACCAGCGGGAAGTAGACATTGGTGGCACTGATGCCTGGGTGGGGCCGTTCGGCATTGAGGCTGCGGCCGAAGATCGCCAGCGCACTCTTGGAAGCGGCATACGCGGAGAAGCGCGGGAACGTGTTGGCGTGCAGGCCCCAGGTACAGACGTTGACGACCTGACCGCGGCCGCGCTCGATCATGCCCGGCAGCAGCCCCAGGCTCAGCTGGACAGCAGCCAGGTAGTTGAGGGACATCGTGCGCTGATAGTCGTGCAGCCGGTCGGTGGCGTCGGCGATGCTGCGGCGGATCGAATGTCCGGCGTTGTTCACCAGCACGTCCACGCGTTCGTCGGCGAGGTCGGCCAGCAGCCGGGCCGTGGCCGCCTGGTCGGCCAGATCGCAAGTGCGCCAAGAGCATCCGGTCTCGGCGGCGAGCGTCCGTAGTTCGTCCTCCCGGCGGGCGACGGCGATGACGGTGGCACCGCGCGCGCGGAGCTGGGTGACGGCCTGCCGGCCGATACCGGCCGAGGCGCCCGTCACGACGATCGTCAGGTCGCTGACGTCACGTCCCGGGCCGGCCAGCGCGGCGTCGAGTCGCTCGGGCAACAGGGTGCGGCGCTGGACGAGATCCATCACGGCATTACGAATGAACATGGTTTCCTCCCACACGGTGTTCTCACCGGGACGTCGCCGATATTACCACTCGGTTACTTCAGCCTCGGCCGGTGATGCCCGAGCCGCCCATCCACAGCGGCGGTTCGCAGTGATCACCGGCCGCGGTATGCGGGACCAACCCGCGCCAGCGCTGACGGCGCGTCATCCGGTCGTAGTGTCCGGCGGCGACCGACTTCAGAAAGTCCACACTTTCGCTCAGGTAATCCAGACCGTAGCCGGTCAGTACATACGTGGGCAGGCCCGGCAACGACTGCTCCGAGATGTCGTATCGCTCGCTGCGGTGGTGCGTCCCGCAATCATCGACCTCGGCTGTCCACCGCAGTGCCGACGGCACGTGCCGCGCCGCCGCCGTCGCCGTCGCCTCTACGGCCGTCCGCCAGTCGACACCGGTCCCGGGCGCGATCCAGAAGGGCGCCGGGATTTCGCGGACGATCTCTGTCCTCATGCCGATCCCCTTCCGCAGCTCGTGCACCGAGTGTGAGCGCGGGCGACGCGGTCGGGGAAGTGCTTCCTACGCCAGCGGGCCGTTTCCTCGCACGAATCACAGATTGGCCCGCCAGCGTGGGCTACAGCCGGTACATCTCGCGCTCGGTGGCCGCTTCGTCGAAAAGCAGGTCGGGCCGTCCCCGATGCGCGGTGTGCGCCCGCGCGGCGGCGATCCGGGCCGCCCAGGCGGGATTTCCAATTATGTTGCGCCGGAATCGAGTTCGCGGTACGAGGACGACCGCGGCCAGGCTCGGCCGGCAGGAGAATGCAGTCATCGACGAACCCTATGAGCCGAGACCACCGTCGGGCATCGTGCTGGGGACGGCTCCGTCCTCATACCGGGGGCGGAGCGCGCTGTTCACCTTCCTGCGCGCAGGCGGATCAGACGGACTCGACCTCGGCCTTGATGCGGTTGAGAGTGGTCCTCATGTCCCGGATGTTGCGCCGGGTGCGCAGCTGGCCGCCGAAAATGCCGAACACGGTGTCGAGCAGGCCGGGCGTCATCCAGAACGTCTCGGTGACATCCGTGCCATCGCCGGCGGGCGCCAGGGCGTAGTGCCAATTGTTCACCGCCTTGTCGCCGGCAAGCACCGCGAAGCCGAACTCGCGCCCGGGTTCGCAGGCCGTGACACGGCACGTCGTCCAGTAGATCGGCCCGATCTCGTTGCGCTTGACGTGGCCGCGGAACAGCGCGCCGAGTGCGGGTCCGGTGGCTCCGTCCAGCCATTCCGACTCGAATACTTCGGGCGAGTACTTCGGGGTGTTCCGAATATCGGCGATCAGGTTCCAGACCTGATCGGCCCGCGCGCTCATGTGGACGGTAACCGAACCCTTCATGGCGCGATCCTATCGATCGGTACCGCCCGGCAGGCCACCCTCCTGTTTCGGCTGGATCGCCTACACGGGCCTCACCACAACACCCGATAAATGCAAAAGCCGCGAATCCGAACCGGATTCGCGGCTTTTGTTGTGTGGGCGAAGGGGGACTTGAACCCCCACGTCCCGAAGGACACTGGCACCTGAAGCCAGCGCGTCTGCCATTCCGCCACTCGCCCCAAACAACTGGGAGAGAGTATCACCACCCCCACCCCCGGCTCCAAATCCGCGCCTGACCACCGGATACGGCCCAATTTGGTCCGCCGCGACCGCGAAATCCAGCGATCGGCCGGTCCGCGTGCCGGCCGGCCACGTCCTGACCTGCGGCTTTCGAATTCTCACGATTCTGTTGGTCACGTATTGCAAGGTCAGGCCGATACCATGCGTAACAGTGGTGTCCGCGGTTATCGCGCACATCACATCTGGACCACCGAGACGAAGCGAGGCAGGGGGACATGGGTCTGGTCGACCGGATCGAGCGCAAGCTCGAGACCACGGTCGGAGACGCTTTTGCCCGCGTCTTCGGGGGGTCGATCGCACCCCCGGAAGTCGAGGCCGCCCTCCAGCGGGAAGCCGAATCCGGTGCCCGTGATGTCGGTGGCGGCCGTATTTTGGCACCGAACGAATACGTCATTACGCTCAGTAACACCGATTTCGAGAAGGTGAACGCCGATCCTGACCTCACACCCAGTGCTTTTGCCAAACACCTTGAGGGATTCGTCCATGAGCGGGGATGGCAAACGTATGGTGAGGTGGTCGTCAGGTTTGAGCCGTCACCTGGCCTTCATACCGGCCAATTCCGCGCCCACGGCGCGGTCAACCCCGACTCAACCGCCGGGCCACCGCGGCCGGCACCCAGCGACCGCGTGCACACCGCAGAACCAGGAGTACCAACGATGACTGACAACCCGACCCACCGTCCCGGCCCGGGACAGGGCCAGCCAGGCGACGAGTACGACTACGGACGGCAGCCCGACGAGCAGCGCGGTCAGCAGTACCCGCAGGACCCGAGCCAGGGCTACGGCCAGCCACCGCAGGGTTACGGCCAGCAGGGCGGCTACGGCGCGCCGCAGGGTGGCCCCGGATACGGCCAGCAGGGTGGCTATGGCCAGCCCGAGCAGGCCGGTTACGGCGCCGGCCCGTCGGGGTACGGCCAGGGCGGCTTCGGCGGCCCGCAGGGTGGTCCTCCCGGACCGCCGCCGGTCGGTCCTCAGCATGGTTACGGCCAGCCCGAGCAGGGTTACGGCCAGCAGAGCTACGGCCAGCAGCCCGAACAGGGCTACGGCGGCCAGCAGGGCGGCTACGGCCAGCCCCCGCAGGGCGGTTATGGGCAGCCCGAGCAAGGTGGCTACGGCCAGGGCGGCTACGGCCAGCCCCAGCAGGGCGGTTACGGCCAGCCCGAACAGGGCTACGGCGGCCAGCAGGGCGGCTACGGCCAGCCCCAGCAGGGTGGCTACGGCCAGGGCGGCTACGGCGAGCAGAACTACGGCCAGCCGCAGCAGCAGGGCTACGGCCAGGCGCCGGCCGATCAGGGCTACGGTCATGCCCCCGCTGATCAGGGATACGGTCAGGCGCCGGCGCCGGGTGGCTACGGCGACCAGGGTTACGGTGGCGGCGCTGGCGCCGGCTACGCCGAGCCCGACTACGGTCAGCCGGCCGGCGGCTACGGCGGTGGCTACGGCGCCGCGGGCGCGAACGTCACCCTCCAGCTCGACGACGGCAGCGGCCGCACCTACCAGCTGCGCGAAGGCGCGAACGTCATCGGCCGCGGCCAGGACGCGCAGTTCCGTCTGCCCGACACCGGCGTTTCGCGCCGGCACCTCGAAATCCGCTGGGACGGCCACACCGCGCTGCTCTCGGATCTGAACTCGACCAACGGCACCACCGTCAACAACGCCCCGGTGCAGGAGTGGCAGCTGGCCGACGGCGACGTCATCCGGGTGGGTCACTCCGAGATCGTGGTCCGCGTTCACTGAGCCCGGTTTCTGTCACCGGCCGGATGATGTTCGCACCGGCCGGTGAGCGCCAAAGTATCGTGACGATGCCGACGGCTACCGGGCACCGGGCCCAGCCTCGACGCGGCAACGGAGAGGACGTCGGATGCAGGGGTTAGTTCTGCAGCTGACGCGGGTCGGTTTCCTCCTGTTGCTCTGGCTTTTCATCTGGTCGGTTCTGCGCGTGCTGCGCACCGACATCTACGCACCCACCGGAGCCGTCATGGTGCGGCGCGGCCTGGCGTTCCGTGGCACCCTGCTGCCCAACCGGGACCGACGCCGGTACGCGCGCCAGTTGGTGGTGACCGAAGGCGCCCTCGCTGGCACCCGGATCACCCTGACCAGCCAGCCCGTTCTGATCGGCCGGGCCGACGACTCCACCCTGGTGCTCACCGACGACTACGCCTCGACACGGCACGCCCGGCTGTCGCCGAGAGGCTCCGAGTGGTACGTCGAAGACCTAGGATCGACCAACGGTACATACCTGGACAGGGCGAAAGTGACGACGGCGGTAAGGGTTCCAATGGGAACGCCGGTTCGAATCGGCAAGACGGTAATTGAGCTGCGCCCGTGACACTCGTACTCCGATATGCCGCGCGCAGCGACCGCGGCCTGGTCCGCGCCAACAATGAGGACTCCGTCTACGCCGGGGCCCGCCTCCTGGCCTTGGCGGACGGCATGGGCGGCCACGCCGCGGGCGAGGTCGCCTCGCAGCTGGTGATCGCCGCGCTGGCGCACCTCGACGACGACGAACCCGGCGGCGATCTGCTGGCCAAGCTGAACGACGCCGTCCACGACGGCAACGCGGCCATCGCGGCGCACGTCGAGGCCGACCCCGAGCTCGAGGGCATGGGCACCACGCTGAGCGCCATCCTGTTCGCCGGGACGCGGCTGGGCATGGTGCACATCGGCGACTCCCGCGGCTACCTGATGCGCGACGGCGAGCTGACCCAGATCACCAAGGACGACACCTTCGTCCAGACCCTGGTCGACGACGGCCGCATCACGGCCGAAGAGGCCCACAGTCACCCGCAGCGCTCGCTCATCATGAAGGCGCTGACCGGTCACGAGGTCGAGCCGACGCTGACGATGCGCGAGGTCCGCGCCGGTGACCGCTACCTGCTGTGCTCGGACGGCCTGTCCGATCCGGTCAGCCACGAGACCATCCAGACCGCCATGCAGATCCCGGACGTCGTGGACTGCGCCGACCGGCTCATCGAGCTGGCGCTGCGCGGCGGCGGCCCCGACAACGTGACGGTCGTGGTGGCCGACGTCGTCGACTACGAGTACGGCCAGACCGCGCCCATCCTGGCGGGCGCGGTGTCAGGTCAGGACGACGACGCCCTGCCGCCCAACACCGCGGCCGGACGCGCCTCCGCCTTCAACCCCAAGCGTGTGGCAGCGGCCGCGAAAAAGCCTGCGGCACAACTTGATCCACCGCAGCGCAAGAAGCACACCCGGCGCAATCTGATCATCGGCGCGATCCTGCTGATCCTGCTGCTCGTGAGCGGACTGGCCATCGGGCGCTACCTGATCCGCAGCAACTACTACGTCTCCGGCCACAACGGCTCGGTCTACATCATGCGCGGCGTGCCGGGCTCGCTGCTCGGGCTGCCGCTGCAGGAGCCCTACCTGCTGGCGTGTCTGGACAGCCACTCGGACATGACGATCATCGGCGTCGACGACACCCGGGCGGGCTGCCAGCCCATGAAGGTGGCCGATCTGCGCGAGTCCGGCCGCGCCCAGGTCACCGCCGGCTTGCCGACCGGCACCGTCGACGACGCGATCCGTCAGCTCAAGGAACTCAGCCGCGCCTCGCTGCTGCCACTGTGCGCGCCGCCCGTCACCCCGCCGGCGCCCGCTCCGAACCCTGCACCGGCGCCGTCGCTGTCGGTGGTGCCGCAGCCGCCGCGCGGCCCGGCCCCCGGTCCCGAGGCCCCGGCGCCGACGACAGCCGTTCCGACCCCGGCACCGGCACCCAGCCCGGCGCCCGCCCCCAACCCTTCGAGCCCCGCACCGGCCCCGACCTCGCCCGCGGCTCCGTCCCCGACGGCCACGGCACTCCCTCCGCCACCTCAGGAGCCGGGCACCAACTGCCGGAACGCGTCATGACGGCCCGAGAGCGAGCGGGAGCCCCGGCATGACGACGCCGGGGCAAGAGAAGGGGCGCGAAGACACCCCGGTGCCGGCGCAGCGACGGGAAGACACGTCCGGGCGAGCGCAGCGACGGGAAGACACCCAGCCGCAGTCTCCGGTCGCGATCGCCCCGCCACTACCCAATCGGCGTAATTCCGAGTTGGTGCTGCTGGGTTTCGCCGCCGTGATCACCACGGTGGCACTGCTCATCGTCGAGGCCAATCAGGAGAGCGGCCTGCGGCTGGACCTCATCCAGTTCACACTCGGCTTTGTCGTGCTGTTCGGTGGCGCTCACCTGGCGGTGCGCCGGTATGCGCCGTATGCCGACCCGCTGCTGCTTCCCGTGGTCGCGCTGCTGAATGGTCTGGGCCTGGTGCTGATCTACCGGCTGGACCTGTCGGCGCACACCCGGCCCGCCGGGATCCTGCCGGGCGGCAACGCCAACCAGCAGATGCTGTGGACTCTGCTGGGCATCCTGGTGTTCACCGCGGTGCTGATGTTCGTGCACGACCACCGGATGCTGGCCCGCTACGGCTATATCTGCGGCCTCGCCGGCCTGGTGCTGCTGGCGATTCCGGCCGTGCTGCCGGACTCGGTGGCCGAGCAGTACGGCGCCAAGATCTGGATCCGGTTGCCGGGCTTCTCGATTCAGCCCGCCGAGTTCTCCAAGATCCTGCTGCTGATCTTCTTCGCGAGCGTGCTGGTCACCAAGCGCAGCCTGTTCACCAGCGCCGGCAAGCACATGTTCGGGATGGACCTGCCGCGGCCGCGCGACCTGGCGCCGCTGCTGGTGGCCTGGATCGGCTCGATCGGCGTCATGGTGTTCGAGAAGGACCTCGGCGCCTCCCTCCTGCTCTACGCGACGTTCCTGGTCCTGCTGTACGTCGCCACCGAGAAGCTCAGTTGGGTGATCATCGGGCTGAGCCTGTTCTGCGTGGGAAGCCTGCTGGCGTACCAACTCTTCGACCACGTGCGGGTGCGGGTGCAGAACTGGCTGGACCCGTTCGCCGACCCCGACGGCGCCGGGTACCAGATGGTCCAGTCGCTGTTCAGCTTCGCGACCGGCGGCATCTTCGGCACCGGACTGGGCAACGGGCAGCCCGGCACCGTGCCCGACGCCTCGACCGACTTCATCATCGCGGCGGTGGGCGAAGAGCTCGGGCTCGTCGGTCTGGCCGCGGTGCTGATGCTCTACACGATCGTCATCATCCGCGGGCTGCGCACCGCCATCGCCGTTCGTGACAGCTTCGGCAAGCTGCTCGCCGCGGGCCTGTCGGCCGCGCTGGCGCTGCAGCTGTTCATCGTCGTCGGCGGCGTCACCAAACTGATCCCGCAGACGGGCCTGACGACACCGTGGATGTCGTACGGCGGCTCGTCTCTGTTGTCCAACTACGTGCTGCTGGCCCTGCTGCTGCGGGTCTCGCACGTCGCGCGCCGGCCGCTGTCGACCCGCGGCCCCAACCAAGCACCGATCGCGGCGGCCAACACCGAGGTGATCGAGAAGCAATGAACACCTCACTTCGTCGCGTCTCCGGACTGGTGATGGCACTGGTCGTGCTGCTGCTGCTCAACGCCACCACCACCCAGGTGTTCGCCGCCGACGGCCTGCGTGCCGACCCGCGGAACCAGCGCGTGCTGCTCGACGAATACTCCCGCCAGCGCGGCCAGATCACCGCAGGCGGCCAGCTGCTGGCGTACTCGATGCCGACCAACGGCCGGTTCCGGTACCTGCGCATCTACCCCAACCCGCTGGTCTACGCGCCGGTCACCGGCTTCTACTCGCTGCAGTACTCGAGCGCCGGACTCGAGCGCGCCGAGGACAGCATCCTCAACGGCTCCGACGAGCGGCTGTTCGGCAACCGGATCGCCGACTTCTTCACCGGCCGCGACCCCCGCGGCGGCAACGTCGACACCACCATCGTGCCGCGGGTGCAGCAGGCCGCGTGGGACGCCATGCAGCAGGGCTGCGGCGGCAACCCGTGCAAGGGCTCGGTGGTGGCGCTGGATCCGTCGACCGGCAAGATTCTGGCCATGGTGTCGTCCCCGTCGTACGACCCCAATCTGCTGGCCTCGCACGAAGGCGACCGGCAGTCCGCCGCCTGGCAGGAGTTGCGCGACAACCCCGACTCACCGCTGCAGAACCGGGCGATCTCCGAGACCTACCCGCCGGGGTCGACGTTCAAGGTGCTGACGACCGCAGCCGCGCTGCAGGCCGGCGCCACGCCGGACACCCAGCTGACATCGGCAGCACGAATCACGTTGCCGGACAGCACCGCAACGCTGGAGAACTACGGGGGCTCGGCCTGCGGCGGCAGCCCGACGGTGTCCCTGCGTGAGGCGTTCGCCAAGTCCTGCAACACCGCCTTCGTCGAACTCGGACTGCGGAACGGGGCCGATGCGATGCGGACCATGGCCAAGCAGTTCGGCCTGGACACCCCGCCGCCGTCGATCCCGCTGCAGGTCGCGGAATCGACCGTCGGGCCGATCTCCGACGCCCCGGCCCTGGGTATCTCCAGCATCGGTCAGAAGGACGTCGCCCTGACCCCGCTGCAGAACGCGATGATCGCCGCGACCGTCGCCAACGGTGGCGTCAGCATGGCCCCCTACCTGGTCGACGACCTCAAGGGACCCGACCTTTCCAACATCGCGGCCACCTCACCGCACCAACAGCGGCGGGCCATCTCATCCCAGGTCGCGGCTACACTTACGGATCTGATGGTCGGCGCCGAGCAGGTGACGCAGCAGAAGGGAGCCATAGCCGGCGTGCAGATCGCATCCAAGACGGGCACGGCCGAACACGGCACCGATCCACGTAACACCCCACCACATGCGTGGTACATCGCTTTTGCCCCGGCGAAATCCCCGAAGGTCGCCGTCGCCGTCCTAGTGGAGAATGGTGGAGACCGTTTGTCCGCGACCGGCGGTGCGCTGGCCGCACCCATCGGGCGGGCCACCATCGCCGCGGCGCTACGGGAGGGATCATGAGCGCGCGGGTCGGAGTCACACTTTCCGGCCGCTATCGACTTCAGCGACTCATCGCCACAGGCGGCATGGGTCAGGTCTGGGAAGGCGTCGACAGCAGGCTCGGCCGACAGGTCGCCATCAAGGTACTCAAGGCCGAATACTCGACCGACCCCGAATTCGTCGAGCGGTTCCGCGCCGAGGCGCGCACGGTCGCGATGCTGAACCACCCCGGCATCGCCAGCGTCTACGACTACGGCGAGACCGAACTCGACGATTCCGGCCGCACCGCCTACCTGGTGATGGAACTCGTCAACGGCGAGCCGCTGAACTCGGTGATCAAGCGCACCGGCCGGCTGTCACTGCGGCACTCGCTGGACATGCTGGAGCAGACGGGCCGGGCCCTGCAGGTCGCGCACAGCGCCGGCCTGGTGCACCGTGACGTCAAGCCCGGCAACATCATGATCACCCCGACGGGCCAGGTGAAGCTCACCGACTTCGGCATCGCCAAGGCCGTCGACGCGGCGCCTGTCACCCAGACCGGCATGGTCATGGGCACCGCCCAGTACATCGCGCCCGAGCAGGCCCTTGGCCACGACGCCACCGCGGCCAGCGACGTCTACTCGCTCGGTGTCGTCGGCTACGAATCCGTGTCCGGGCGACGACCGTTCACCGGCGACGGCGCGCTGACCGTCGCAATGAAGCACATCAAGGAAGCGCCGCCACCGCTGCCGGCCGACCTGCCCCCGAACGTCCGCGAGCTGATCGAGATCAGCCTCGCCAAGGACGCGATCCATCGCTACCGCAGCGGCGGTCCGTTCGCCGACGCCGTCGCCGCGGTCCGGGCCGGCCGCCGCCCCCCGCGGCCCAACCAGGCCCCGACCATCGGACGGGCCGCTCCCGCGGCCATTCCGTCGAGCACACAGGCACGGGCTGCCATCGAGCCCGCCCGCCCGGCACCCGCGACGCCGCGGCCCCGGCCCGCCACCGGTAGCCACCGGCCGGCCCCGCCGGCCCGGCGCACGTTCTCGCCCGGGCAGCGCGCGCTGCTGTGGGCGGCGGGTGTCCTCGGTGCGCTGGCGATCGTCATCGCGATCCTGATCGTGCTCAACGCGCAGGACCGCCAGGACCAGAAGAACCAGCAGCAGTCGACGGTCACCAACACCATCACCGAGACCACCAAGACTCCAGGCGCACCGGCGGGCCAGTCGATTCGTCTCCCGGATCTGTCAGGACCGGCCATCTCATGACCACGCCCCAGCACCTCTCCGACCGCTACGAACTGGGGGACATCCTCGGCTTCGGCGGCATGTCCGAGGTTCACCTCGGACGGGATCTGCGCCTGCACCGCGACGTGGCGGTCAAGGTGCTGCGCGCCGACCTCGCTCGGGACCCCAGCTTCTACCTGCGCTTCCGCCGGGAGGCGCAGAACGCCGCGGCACTGAACCACCCGGCGATTGTCGCGGTCTATGACACCGGCGAAGCAGAGACGCCCAACGGGCCGCTGCCGTACATCGTCATGGAGTACGTCGACGGCGTGACGCTGCGCGACATCGTGCACACCGAGGGCCCGCTGCCGCAGCAGCGCGCCATCGAGATCATCGCCGACGCCTGCCAGGCCCTGAACTTCAGCCACCAGCACGGCATCGTGCACCGGGACATCAAGCCGGCGAACATCATGATCAGCAAGTCCAACGCGGTCAAGGTCATGGACTTCGGTATCGCCCGCGCCATCGCCGACAGCAGCAACCGGATGACGCAGACCGCCGCGGTCATCGGCACCGCGCAGTACCTGTCGCCCGAGCAGGCCAGCGGGCAGAACGTCGACGCCCGCTCGGACGTGTACTCGCTGGGCTGCGTGCTCTACGAACTCATCACCGGTGAGCCGCCCTTCGTCGGCGATTCGCCCGTCGCCGTGGCGTACCAGCACGTGCGCGAGGATCCCGTGCCGCCGTCGCAGCGGCACGCCGGCATCAGCCCCGGCCTGGACGCCGTCGTGCTCAAGGCGCTGGCGAAGAACCCGGACAACCGTTACCAGAGCGCCGCGGACATGCGGAACGATCTGATCCGCGTGCACGCCGGCGAGGCGCCGGATGCGCCCAAGGTGCTCACCGACGCCGAGCGCACCGCGATGATGGGCACCGGCGGCTTCGGTGGGCCGCGCAGCATGATGCCGGAGCCGATCAGCGTCAACCCCCAGCCGTACCGGTCGACGGAACGCGCCTCGACGCCCATCGGTCGCTGGCTCATCGCCGCGGCCATCCTGGCGGTGCTGACCGTCGTCGTCACGGTGGCCATCAACCTGATCGGTGGCAAGCCGCACGACCAGCAGATTCCGGACGTCCGTGGGCTGGCTCAGGCCGACGCCGTCGCCAACCTGCAGAACCGCGGCTTCAAGACCCGCACGCAACAGCGGCCCGACTCGACGGTGGCGCCGGACCACGTCATCGGCACCGAGCCGGCGGCCAACACCTCCGTCGCCGCCGGTGACGAGATCACCATCAACATCTCCACCGGACCGGAGCAGCGCGAGGTCCCGGACGTGTCGAAGCTGTCACCCGCCGACGCGATGGCCAAGCTGCAGTCCGCCGGCTTCCGGAACATCCAGCAGACGGTGTCGCAGTCGCTGCCGGAGCAGAAGGACCGGGTCATCGCGACCAACCCGCCGGCGCACCAGACCTCCGCGATCACCAACGTCATCACGATCATCGTCGGCTCCGGCCCGGGCCTGGTCCCGATCCCCGATGTCAACGGGCAGACCGTCGACATCGCGACCAAGAATCTGAACACCGTCGGCTTCACGACGATCCTGACGGCCCCGGTCGACAGCCCGAAACCGGCCGGCGAGATCATCGGCACCGACCCGCCGGCCGGCACGCCGACGGCCAAGGACGCGCCGATCACGCTCAAGGTGTCGCAGGGCAACCAGTTCGTCATGCCGAACCTGAGCGGCCAGTTCTGGACCGACGCCGAACCGAATCTGCGCGCGCTGGGCTGGACCGGCGTGCTGATCAAGGGCGCCGACGTGCAGAACAGCGGTCAGCGCAGCAACGCGGTCGTGAGCCAGGTGCCGGCGGCCGGCAGCGGGGTCAACTTCAACGCGTCGATCACGCTGAGCTTCGCCTCGTAAATTCGCGCGACCCGCGCCGAACTACGCGGTGCGGGTGGCAGCGGAAACCGCGTCGGCGACTTCCTGCTCGAGCCGGCTGACCAGTCCCTCGTCGGGAGCCTGGCCGCAGAAGGCGAGCCAGTTGGCCAGCATCCGGTGGCCGCCCTGGGTCAGAATGCTCTCCGGGTGGAACTGCACACCGTGGATCGGCAGTTCGCGGTGCCGGACGGCCATGATGACGCCGCTGTCGGTCTGGCCGATGGCCTCCAGCTCAGCCGGCAGCGTCTCGGGCAGGATGGTCAGCGAGTGATAGCGGGTCGCCGTGAACGGGTCCGGAAGTCCTTGCAGCACACCACTGTTTGCGTGATGGACCTGACTGGTCTTGCCGTGCAGCAGCTCCGGCGCGCGGTCGACCGTGCCACCGAAAGCGACGCCGATCGCCTGGTGTCCGAGGCACACCCCGAGTAGGGGAGTGCCGTTCTCGGCGCACGCGCGGACCAACGGAATGGACGCACCGGCCCGCTCCGGGGTGCCCGGGCCGGGGCTCACCAGGATGCCGTCGAACTCCTCGGCCACGGCGGCGACGCCGTCGGGAGTGGAGACGCGCTCGTCGTCGCTACGCCAGACCTGCGCGTGCACCCCGAGCTGACCCAGGTACTGGACCAGGTTGAACACGAAGCTGTCGTAGTTGTCGAGGACGAGAACCTGCATGCCGCCAGGCTACTGGGTCACCCGCCGAGCCGAGCACTCAATATGTGACCGGTCCAGCCGGTTTGGCGTACCGGAGCTTCAGCGGCATCCGATGGCCGACGACGTCCACCGATGCCCGCGGCTCCTCGGTGTAACCGAGCCCGAACCGCACCACGTACTGCTTGTAGAGCGTCACCAGCGGCGCGGCGGCGAGTGCGGCCCGCATACCTTCGACGTTGCCGATCACGGTGATGACGTACGGCGGACTGTAGGTGCGGCCGTTGAGCAACAGGGTGTTCCCGACGCAGCGCGGGGCCGAGGTGGCCAGGATCCGCTGGTCCTGCATCTGGACGGCCTCGGCACCGCCCAGCCACAGCGCGTTGAGCACCGCCTGGACGTCCTGCTGATGCACGACGAGGTCGTCAGGGGTGGCGTCGCGCGGGTACTGGCCCTGCGCGTTGCGCTGCGCGTCGTTGAGGGTGATCACCAGGCCCGGTCCCCGCATGGGGTCGAGGCCCAGCTCCAGGCCGAGTTCGTTGGCCCGGCTGGTGATGGCGCCGAGCGCGGCATCGGCGCCGGGGGTACCGCCGTGGTGATTCTCGAGCTGATGCTGGAGGTTGTCGCGCTCGGCGGCCCGGGTGGCGACGGTGCGCTGGGCCTCCTTGACCATGTCCACGAGGCGGGGCGCGTCGCTGCGCCGGATCTCGCTGCCCCCGGAGACACTGTGGGTGGTGGCGAGCAGGAGGCCGGCGAGCACACAGACCACCGGCACGCCGAATCGCCAGGCCGAGTGGCGGGCCGGTTGGTCAGGTTCCGAGGTCCCGGCCGTCAACCAGGGCCTGCGAGGCGACACGTCTTCTGCGTTAGGCTCTGAGTGCATACCGCTCCATCGTCGCACCGAATTGCCGGTTTTTCTCCACCGGCGCGGGAGTGCGGCACCGACTGTCCGCGAAGGTACCAATGCCCAAGTCCAAGGTTCGCAAGAAGAACGACTTCACCATCAACCCGGTGAGTCGGACGCCGGTGAAGGTCAAGGCCGGGCCGTCGAGCGTGTGGTTCGTGGTGTTCTTCTGCTCGCTCATGCTGATCGGTCTGATCTGGCTGGCGGTGTTCCAGCTCGCCGCGCTGAACCCGGCCGGTACTCCGCACCTGCTGCAGTGGATGGCCGATCTCGCCCAGTGGAACTACGCAATCGCCTTCGCGTTCATGATCACCGGTCTGCTGCTGACCATGCGGTGGCGCTGAGCTGCGTCAACCGACCCAGTTCGTTACATCCAGGTCTCGTGACGTAACCCAACTTGCAACCTGACGGACACCCAATCACATCGATGTGATTCATCCCCATTGGGGATAGTGCCTGTGGATAACTTGCCCCCAAGGGTGTGGACATCTCGTGGAACAAACTCAATGGAGCCCGCCGACAGCCGGCATCGCGGCTTGTGGAGCATTCGGCGTCGTACTCGCCGCGGTGGCCCTGACTTCCTTCACTGACCTGCCCGGACGCGTTCTCGGCGGCATCGCTGCCGTCGGTCTGCTGGTGTTCGCCGTGATGTCCTGGCGCGCGCGGCCGAAGCTCGCGATCACGCCGGCGGGGCTCGTCGTGCGCGGATGGTTCAGCACCCAGACTTATACACAGGCCGACCTCAAGAGTGTGCGTATCACCGAGTTCCGCCGGCTGACCCGCAAGGTGCGGCTGCTGGAGCTCGACACCGCCGACGACCGGCTCCTGGTCTTCACCCGGTGGGACGTCGGCACCGACCCCATCAACGTCCTCGATGCCCTGACCGACGCCGGCCTCATTCCACAGCGTTGATCCTGCGCCCTGGGCGCACCGCACTCGCACTTTTCCGCCAGCATCGCAGGCTCAACGCAAACGGCGCGACAGCCCCGGTAGGGGACTGCCGCGCCGTGCGTCAGGCTGAAATCAGGAAATGGTGATCGAGTCGACGACGACCGGCTCGGTCGGGCGGTCACCGCGGTCGACGGAGGTGGTGGCGATGGCGTCCACCACCTTCTGCGACGCCTCGTCGACGACCTCACCGAAGATGGTGTGGCGACGGTTCAGGTGCGGGGTCGGTCCGACGGTGATGAAGAACTGCGAACCGTTGGTGCCCGGTCCGGCGTTCGCCATGGCCAGCAGGTACGGCTTGTCGAACTGCAGCTCCGGGTGGAACTCGTCGGCGAACTGGTAGCCCGGGCCGCCGCGGCCGGTACCGGTCGGGTCGCCGCCCTGGATCATGAAGCCGTCGATGACACGGTGGAAGATGACGCCGTCATAGAACGGGCCGGAGGTGCCGCCCGAGGCGTTCTCGGTGGAGTAATCCTTGGTGCCCTGCGCCAGTCCAACGAAGTTGGCGACGGTCTTGGGCGCGTGGTTACCGAACAAAGCAATCTTGATGTCGCCGCGGTTGGTGTGCAGCGTCGCGGTCGCAGTCTGAATGGGGCTCGTCACGGAAAGTCAGTCTGCCACTCACATTTAAGACCCCGAAGTCGCCCCCACCGAATAACGTGGATGTCCGAGCACAGGACCGGGCCACCGCTTCGGTTCTCTCCACAAATCGTCCGGCAGAGAGGTTGGTTGATGAGCACTGTCACCGAGAACGTCCCCGAGGTCAGCCGCCCCAGCTCCGGTGCCCGCCTGGGTCGCGGGCTGAAGTACACCATCGTCGGGCCGCTGCTGATGCTGCGCGGGCTCCTCGGTCTGGGCGTCGGCTCGACGCTGGGGACCGCTCGTTGGGTCGGACGTCGGTGCCACCGTAGCGAGGACTCCGCGGGCGATCTGGCTTTGGTGGTGGAGTCGGGCGCCAAGCGTCGCCGGCCCTTGTTGATCGCCGGCGCGACCGTCGCGGTCCTGGCGCTCGGTGGCATCACGTTCTCGATCGTGCGGCGCTCGATGCAGCCGGAGCCGTCCCCGCTGCCCCCGAGCGTGGATGTGACGCCGCAGCCCTGATTGCGGGCGCCGCTCAACGATTCACCGCCGCAATCAGCGCATCGGGATCGGTCACACTGACCCCCAGCTGACGCAGCGTCACCGGCACCCCACACACCTTGGCCTTCACCGGCGGATCGATTGTCAGCGCCACGCCGCCGTCCGACGACCCGTTGACGAGCCAGCGGCCGCGGAAGCCGTGCACGCCCCACGAGGTGATGCGGCCCTCCCAGCGGCGGGCCTCCGTGATCGACGCCAGCGGGATCTCGGCGGCGAAACCCCACCCCATGGCCACGTGCAGCGCACCGTCGCGCACCTGTACCTCGCTGTGCTTCGGTCCGAGACCGAACGGCACCGACAGTGGCAACATCCACTTCGCGTAGCTGATCTCTGTCGTCATGGGGGCAGCGTAGGACCGCGCCGTTGGAGCGCCTTTGGAACGCTGACGCCACTCTCCCACGGCCGCGTGGCCGCCAACGAGAAAAGCGGCCCCGATGGACATCGGAACCGCTTCTGCACTGCTGTGAGTTCTTGTGGAGCCTAGGAGATTCGAACTCCTGACATCTGCCTTGCAAAGGCGAAACAGGCTGCAGTACAACGGGTTACGGGCAGCTCGAAGTGCATAAATACATGACGGTGGTTCACGGTAGTTATCTGTAACTGTGTCCAGAATGCGCCCACGTTGCGCCCACAGGCGGTCCCCGGCGCAGGCGCACCTACTCGACGGTCTTGGTGATCAGCTCGTAGTGATGAAGCCGACCGCGGACCGTGTGCCGTTCGACGGTGCCGTCGACGCGTAGGCCGGTCTCGCTGCGCGCGGGGTCGATGACGAACGGTCCCCATCCCAGGCGCAGGCTGTCGCCGACCGCCGGCGGAATGTCGACGGACGGCGCGAGGACCATGCGGTAGCGGCTGGACACGATGGCGTCGCGCACGACTACCTCGGTGCCCAATGGGAACACCTCGGCGCGGACCGTCTGGTCGACGGTGTCGAATAGTTCCTCGCCGTAATCGGTGAACCGCCGCGGGTCGAACGCCACCTGGAACTGCACGGTCACCTCGTCATGCAGGATCACAACGCGGTCCTTCGGTAGCGGTTGAGCACAAACGTCTCGGCCAACGTGAAGCCCTGGAAGCCGCCTCCGAACTCGACTGAGCCCACCTTGCTCGGAATCTGCTCGGGGTTGGCCACCATGCGGGCCGAGGCGGAGGTGATGACCGCGGACAGCTCCTCGTTGGGCTCGTTGGTGGTGAATCCTCGTGCGCGGGTGTAGGCCTTCACCATTGCAGTGATTACGGGCACGACCTCCCCGGCCAGGGCGACGAGGGAGACGTCGGTGCCCTGGCCGAGGAAGTCGGCCACGTCTTGGCCAGTGACCGGCACTGGTTACGCCTCGGTCAGCAGCGTGACGGCCTTGGCCTGCAGCAGCGCGGTGTCCCAGCGGGAGACGACGCGGATGCCGATGCTGTCGTAGTCGCCCCATGTCTGGTCGAGGATCTTCACTTCGGCGTCCACGTCGCGGGCGACGACCACCTTGGAGAAGTCGACCAGGCCGACGCGGTTCTTGGTGGACACCGCCGGGATGTTGTCGGTGACGATCACCGGCAGACCGAACAGCCGCAGCTCGGTCCCGCCGGCAATGCCGCCGTTGGGGTCGAACAGGTACTGCTTGCTACCGGTGGCGGCGATCTTGTTCTTGCGCAGCGTCGCCCACGAGCTGGACGTCATGACCCAGTGGGTCGGGCTGACCTTGTTGCCCTGCGCGGTGGCCAGTCCGTCGATGAGGCTGTCGGGGTCGGACAGGTTGAGCACACCGGTGGCGATGCCGGTCTGCTTAAAGATGCCCTTGATGGTGTTCGAGGTGCCGGCGCCGTCCCACAGTGCCGCGTCGAGGCCATTGGCGACGTCGGTGACAAGTCGGGTGCGCAGCACCGCTTCGAGGCCGACCACCGATGTGCGGATGAGTTCGTTCGACATTTTCACGAGTGTCTTTAACGACTTCAAAGTGCTTGGTAGCAGGGTGACTTCGTCGAACGCGACGTCGCCGTCGGTGATCTGGGCGCCTTCCGCGACGAACCCGGCGGTGACGCCGTTGACGATGCGCGGGACACGGACCGGGCTGGAGCTGTCGAGAATGACGGGGCCGGCCGCGAGGAACGTGGATGCCTGTTCGAGGGGCTGGACGAGCAGGCTGGATACCTGCGACTGGATGAGAGTTGAATTGCCGCTTGTGACTTCGATGGCCACGGTTGACTCCTAGAGACGTGTCGGATTGGTTCGACACGTCGCCAGGACGTCAGCCGCGAATCGGGCGCCAGGCCCGGTGAGTTGAGTGTACCTCGCTCAGGTTCGATCTTTGAGCATCTGCAGCAGGGAGAACGATCCGCCGCCCTGGCCCCGGTTGCCCTGGCCGATATCACCGGTGGGCCGGCGGGACGCCAGGTGCGGTTTCGCTTCGAGTAAGGCGTCGATCGCGGCGGACATCTTGCCGGCGTCGGCAACATGGTCGGCATCGAACGGCAGGTCAGTCGGATCGGCCAATCTGCCTGTGGCCCGGACGAGTTCGGTGTGCAACCGGTTTGCGAGGGAGTCTGCCTCACTCGCACGCTGCCGGTACTTGCCGTTCTCCTGGCGCAGTTTCTCGACGTATTCACGCGGGAAGGTCTCCGCATCCTCGGTAGGTTCCGATTCCAAATCGGACCCCTCAGGGGTTACATCTGGAATGTCACCCTCGGCGGTGGTCACGTCCGAAACTTCCTCGGCGCCGGGAATGTTCTCACTCATGTTGTGCTCCTTCTGTTTTCGTCTACTGCGTCGGCCAACTTGGTGGCCAGGTCAATTGCTTCATCGTCGGTGAGCATGTACGTAATGGCGCCTGTGCGCAGCCGGATCGGACGCTCAGTCCCTGGTGCTACGACGACAGTTGGTTCGAGATTGCGTGCAGCTAAGCGCATTACGCCACCCCTGGGACTGGGGTGACTGCGGCCACCTTGGCAATCTCATCGTCCGAGTAGCCGAGCTTGCCCAGCGCGTACGCCTGCGGCAACAGACCCGCTTGGAACAGCTTCACGACCGCGTCGGCCTCCTGTGCAACCGAACGTGTTGCCGCGTCGGCCCACTGCACTCGGATGCCGTCAATACCGTTGGGGTCGAAGCCATCCCGTACCGCAATCATCAAGCGGGCCACCTGCTCCCATGCTCGACCGAACGTCTGTTGCCGTGCCTCGGCCCTTGCTGTCAGCGACGACTCAGAGGCTCGCAGCGCATCCGCCGAAGCCGGGTTATCGGTGAACACACCGACGTAGTGCGCGGGAAGCGTTGACACCGCCATGATCTGGCCGAGGATGACCCGCACCGATGCCTCGTACCCGGTGAGGTCCGCGGCGGCGAGCTGCCCGAACTTGGCCTCGTTGTTCTCCGAGATCATCGCGCGGTGACCCTCGGGGATCGGGTTGACCTCGGTCATCACCGGCTGGTCGTCGTCATCGAGGACCGGGTTGCCCTCGTTGTCCAGCTCGGGTGCCTCTGTCAGTTCGATGCCGGTAGCCCAACGACGCGGGCGCCCAACGTATTCCGAGGTGACCATCATGTCCGCCAACGACTTGTTAAGGGCGTCCACAAGTGGCTTCAGGTCCTCGACCTCACTGAGCCCGTAGTCGAACAACGACGAGTAGTTGAAGTTCACGATGCGGTCGGTATTCCGCAGGTTCACCACCGGGACCACGCCGAGCGGATTCGGGAACTCCTCGACCGTCTTGAACCCGCTCGCGACGGCACCGAGCTGGTCGGCCCGCTTGTGCACGATGACATCCGGCAGATACATCATCAGCTCGGTTGTCTTGCGCGCCTTGTCCTCCCACCGCTTCACCCCGGCGTACGGCTTACGGGTGCCCGGATCATTCAGCGTGGCAACCTGTTTCGCAGACTCCACCGTCACCTGCGGCCGACCTTGACTGTCGGCCCACACGATCACGTACGAATCGCCGAGCAGCAGTGCTTCGCGGTGTGCCACCCCGGCCTGCTGGTCGAGGTCATTGCGCAGCCAATCCGCCCATACCGTCGCGTCTCCCGTGAATCCGGTGATCCGCAGCCGCTCGGCCAGCGCCGTGACCGCCAGGCGGGGGATGTTCGAGGACATGATGCCGAACCTGTTGCCCAGCGCCGTCCGTGCTTCCGGGGATAGGAACGCCAACGGTTGCCGGCCCTCGTAATACCGGTCGAGGTCTGCGTACCGGGCCAACGGCTCGTTGAGCCGCTGCAGTAGATCAATCAACAGTGTCATGATGCGAAACTCCTAGCTCGTTTACGGGATTTGGTCGCGCACCAGGTGGCACGCGAATGTGCCTGCAGCATCGCCGCTGCCAGGTCGATGCGGGCTTTAGAACCACGCTTGGCCTTGTCCAGACGCACACCCTTGGCGTCCTCGCGTAGCACCGCGTTGGCGACGTGGCGCGCCAACCGCGGGTCACCGGAATGGCTCAGCTCGCCACTGACCGCAGCCCGGAACAGCTCAGTGGTCGCCGGGGTGATCCGTGCAGGGCTCCACGGGAACGCCACCACCGGAATCCGCTCAGCCTCAAGGCTCTGCATCACCAGCGCGTAGCGGAACGGATCGAACACCACCTCGGTCACCCGGTACTTGCGGCACGCCGCGCGAATCTCGGCCATCACGTCGTGCAGCGGCACCGACCAGTCCTCGGCCCGCTCGGGCGGCTCCCAGTAGTTCAACACGTCGATATGCGGTTGCTTGCTGACGGTGGCGACGACCAGGCCCGTGCCGTCCGAGTTGTACGAGCCGTCGCAACTGATGACCACCTCGGCACCCGCCGGGACCGGCCGGCCGGTGGACAGGCCATCCCAGACACCGGGCGGCAGCCACGATCCGGCCGCCGACACCCGCTGATTCAAGTGGTACCGCCGAAACGCCGCCTCGCGTGTCGTACCCAGCACGGTGGCCAAGTGGTCCGGGTCCAGAGTGTCGCCCAACATCGGATTGGCCGCCGCCCACGCATCCCGGTCCGTCAGCGCGCAGCCGATCGGCGCGGTGTACTCGCGGAACGCGAACGACCGATCGCCACCAAACCGACCATGCTCGACCAGGCGGGCCATCAGATTGTCGGGATCATCACCGCACTCCGTCGACAGGCCCAGCGTCAACGGCCGAGCGCGGGTGCCGCCGGCCAGAGCCAACGCATCCCACGTGTCGGCGTCACTGACGTGCACCTCATCGATCAGCGAGCACGACGGGTTGCGGCCCTGCAAATTCTTCGCGTTCGCCGGCAACGGCTCCAGCACCGAATCCGTTTCGGGCACATAAATCCGGTCCTGGAATATCTGCGTGACACCGGCCAGACGGTCGTCCAGCTCCACCATCCGGCGGGCCACCTTGAAGATCACCTCGGCAGTCCGCTGGTCCGACGACGCCAGCAGCACCTCGGCGGACTCCTCCCCGTCCGCGTACAGGTGATACAGGGCAATCGACGCTCCCAGCAGGCTCTTACCGTTCTTCCGAGCCACCGACAACAAACCCTGACGGGGACGCGGATCCGGGTCATAGACATCAGCCAGGAAGTCCCGCTGCCACTGCCGCAGCCGGATCAACTCGCCCGCCGGATTGCCGGTCCCGCCCTTGACCACCCGGCAATACGTCTCGATGAACGCCGCCACCCGCCCCGAACCACCCTCTGGCAGCTCCCACAGCGGCAGTGGGTCACCCTTCGGCGCAGCTTTAGGCCCCGCGCGCATCGGTCATCACCTCCGGTGTGTAACTGGGAACAAGGCTGGGCCGTCCGACCAGGGCGTTTGCTCGGGGCTTCTCCCCACCCTCGGTTCGCGAATATTGTTGCGGCCCTTGGGGATTGGGTCGCGCTTGGCCTCGGTCGGTGTTGCATGGTCCGCACACCACGTCGACATCTTTGAGGCGGATGGGCTTGCCTGCCGCTCGTCGTGCCCAGGCCTCGGGCGAGTGGTCTGCCTGCAGGTTCTCGGTGGCGCCGCAGTCTGAGCAGAAGGGCTGCAGCTTGCGGGCCTTCCTGCTCAGTCGCTCCCATTCACTGTCGTATCCGCGGCAGCCGGTGCAGCGGGTAGAGGCACTGGGCGCACCGCAGTCCAAGCAGGGACGAGGCGTCACGGCTTCTCCTTGGCAGCGCACTGGGCACACACCTTGTGCTCGTTGAGGGTGTCGCTGCCTCGGTGGCAGCGGATGCACCGCCAGGGCCAGTCCATCGCCATGGTGTCGTTGGGCTCGGGGATGTCGTACCGCACGACGCGGCGTAGCTCGTCGCTGGTGAGTTGTTCGTCGGTGTGGGCCCAGTAGGCCAGCCATTCTCTGGTGACGTGGACGATCACCTTGCCGCTGTTGGTGTAGCGGACGTAGGCGTTGATGGCGTCGCCGGTGGTGGAGAGTCCGCCTTTGGCGCTCAGTTCGGCGAGTGCGTCTCGTGCTTGGTCGTCGGTGATGCCCTTCTGTTCGGCGATGCACCAGACGGTCAGGTCGGCGAGCAGGAACCGCTCGTCGTCGGTGAGTGGCCGGTTGATGGGTGTGGGCTGGTCGGTCATGGTGGTGTCCTTTCGGGTCCAGATGGATGGGTCGGGGAAGATGACGCGGCGCTTCATGAGGCTGCCTGTTGTTTGCTGCAGGACAGGTGCGTGTCGCCTTGTCCGCATGTGACTGGTTCGGCGCAGACGCGGCAGGCGGGGTAGCTGGATGCGGGTTTGCCGCCGATGGTGCGGCGTCGGTTGCGGGCCGGTTTGTGGAACTGCCTAGCGGGCATAGAGGCGGGCGATGGCCCAGTGGGCTCAGTGACGCCATCAGTCGCGCCAGGCGTAGAACCGTGGCGCGACTGATCTTCGAGCTCAGTCGCGCCATCTAATTTTCCCTGGTCGGACTCAGTCGCGCCAGTCGCGCCACCGTCCTGTGCGACACCCTCAGTCGCGCCATCATCGCGCATGGCCTCGATCTTCTCGGCCTGGCTCGGCAGGTACCACGTCGATCGCCTTGGGAATCCGATCGACGTGTCGAGAATGCCGGCCTTCTTCTTTGCTCGCTGCAGTGTTCGCTCGCTGATCTTCTCTTTGGCGGCCTCGGTTTTGATCGTTTTGGATGGCAGTGGGCCGTTAGCTTTCAGGTAGTCCTGTAGCCAGTGTTCGGCCGCTGTCCGCTCTCCCGCGTCCTCCGCCTCGTCGCCGGCCAGAAGATCGCGGGCGTCGGTGCTGGTGTCGCCGAGCCATTCCACGGATCCGATCTCGGTGGTGCCGTCGTCGAGCTGGACGGTGGTCGAGACGATGCGGAACTCGACGGAGCGGTCGGTGCCGGCGTAGTTGGCTTTGGTGTTGGTCAGCACGCGGGTGCCGGAGTCCGGGTCTTCTGCGATCGACAGGACGCAGCGGGCGACCTGGGACCACGCGACCGAGCCGAGCATGAGTTGCCCGGAGTCGTTGCCGACGCGCTTGCCGAAGTGCGCTAGGCCGATGATGGTGACCTTGCAGCGGTCTGCCAGTGCGGCGATCGGTTCGAGGTACTGGCGTACCGCGATGTCGTCGTTGCCGGAGAATCCGGGCGGAACGACGGCCTTGGCGGGGTCGAGGAAGATCATGGTGACGCCGTGCTGACGGATGACATCCTCGATGCCGGCGAGGTCGAGCGGAAACATCAGTGCGCCGGTGCCGAGGTCGGTCTGGACGTCGACGAAGATGACCTTCTCCATGTCGGCGCCTGCGGCGATCAACCTGGGCACGATGGCGTGCTCGCGGGATTCCTCCGTGCCGATCCAGAGCACTACGCCACCGTTGCGGGTCTCGCGTGCCGCCCAGGATGAGGCGACGGTGGACTTGCCCTTGCCTTCACGGGCAGCCAGCAGGTTGATGGCGTACTGAAGGATCAGGCCGACCTCCCACCAGATCAGCCGCTTGGCCTTGACGTCGGATCCGCGTGTAACGGTCAGGCTGCGGGTCACCAGCTGGCCGCCCATGACGACCTCTCGGGTGACGGCCGGCGCGGCGTCCGGGCGCGGTTCTGTCATGATGCTTTCCTTCGTGGGACGTACAGGCCGGACTCCCGGCGAGTGATGTTGCGGGCGACTGCGGCCCAGTTCTCCGCGCCCGCAATCTGTTTGGATGCCTCGGCAAGGTGTTCCTGTCGGGTGTCCAGGGCCAGCGCGTAGTGCGGTGCGGCCGCGATGCACGCCAACGTCTTGTTCTCGTCGTCGAGTGCGCACCAGGCGGGTGTGCCGGGGAACGGCAGCGGTGGCAGGTCGAGCGCCTGCACGAACTGGTGGACGTCCCACCATGAGATTTGTTGGGACGCCGGGAAACCGGCCCCGAAGGGCCGGCCTCCCGTCGCATCTTTCACCTGACTGCCTCTGCGTGACGGTGGCACGGCTGGCCGTCCTCCCGAACCCGATTGAGGCATTTGGTGCCGTGTGCCGTCGGCCGTCCGCACCGGGGCGTGATCGCTCGCAAAGCCTTGATCCTGAGTCTGGTTTGGGCCAACTCGATGCGGTACTTCCACCTGTCGGGCAGCGGGCCGACCCGTTCGTGCTCGGGGGTGACATTCCATCCGTCGGTGCAGCGAAAATCGGGGGTGGAGCGGTCTTCGATCCAGAACCCGATGGTGCACCCGTCGGAACTAATTTCGGTTGTCACCGCGTAGCTTTCGAGGCCGCCGCCGACGTCGCCCAGGTAGGCGGACTGTCGGCGGTCGGTGCGGGCGCCGGAGAACGGGTTGCGATCGCTCATGATGCGGTCACCTCCGTGATCGTGGCGGTGAATTCCCGGCTGACCAACTGTTGGGTCTCGAAGTCCTTCTCGGTGACTGCGATGGTGATGCGGTTGCCGTTGGACTGGACGTAGACGGTGCCGCCGTCGGGCGCGGGAAAGCACGCCGAAGCCGACGCCAGCCGCGAGGCCAACAGCGTGGGCAACAGCCTGTCTGCCTCGTCGAGCAGGGCGGGCACCCGCAGCGCTGCGTGGACCTTGTCGAGCACGCGACGGGCGGCCTCGATCTGGTCGCAGTGCTCGAAGGTGACGGTGCAGGCGTGGCAGGTGCAGCCGCACCACACGTCGCCGGTGCAGGTTGCGGGGGTGGATACGATGGTCATTGAACTTCCTGTCTGCTGAGATGTGAGTTCAGACGCCGTCGGGGTTGCAGCCCTGGCGGCGTCACTGTTTCCGGGGTGGTTCACGCGGCGCCCCGCGGCACGTCATCGGTGCGCTGCAGGGTGTTCGCCGTGATGTACGCCTCGACGTCGGCCTTCGTGTAGATCACCTTGCGGGCGGCGACCCGGCAAAATTTCGGGCCGATACCGCGGTATCGCATCTGGGCGAGGCCAGCTTCGGTGGTGTGCAGGATTTCTGCGACTTGCTTCGGACTGAGTGTTTCGAGCATGAGTTGTTGTCTCCGTTAGATTTTGGTGATGTCCCGTGTGGGGGATGGCTGCGAAGCGTACGCAAGGCCCGCGACAGCTGAAACCACCTCTGTGGATAGGTCTGTGGATAACTTCCTTTCTGAAATTCAGGCCCGAATTCGGTTCCCTCCGCAGTTCCGGCCCGCGCATCCGCATTTGCGGTCGGGCGGCAATCACTGGGGTGTGGGCGGTTGCGACCCGCCCGTATCTGCATCCGTGCCCTTTATGGCGTTGTCTTAGATCGATTGAGCGATGATTTCCATCGCTCCAACAGTGATCTTGCGTTATGAGCGGTGTACCTGTCAATACCACCGTTGTGGAGATGATTTTCATCGCTTAGCCTCGTGTCATGTCAGAGCCACAGAAGAAGAACCCACTTGGGGCAACCGGCAAGGCAGTTGCCGACAACATCAAGCTGCTGCGCGGAGATATGCAGTACGTGAAACTTGCGGCGCAATTGGAGGTGCTCGGACGACCGATTCCGACGCTGGGGCTGCGCAAGATCGAGAGCTACGAACGCCGTGTCGATGCTGACGATCTGGCGGCTCTTGCTGTGGCACTTGGTGTTTCGCCAGCATCGTTGTTGATGCCGAATTTGGCGGAGGTTGCGAAGGATGACCTGGTACCTATCACCGGCTGGCACAAGGAGATAACTGCCACGGTCGTATGGCGGTGGCTGTCCGCGGCGGCGCCGCTGGTCTACGGCGAGGACGCGTACTTCATGGCCCGGGGCCTGCCGTCGTGGGAGCGCGAGGAGCGCATGAGGCCGATCATGTTCCCAGGAGAAAGCCTCGGCGATGGCGACCATTGAGAAGTACGAGACGACTACAGGCGCAGCGTTTTACGCGGTTCGCTATCGCACGCCGGATCGGCGGACGACACGCAAGCGCGGCTTCAAGACGAAGCGTGATGCGCAGGCGTGGGCCGATCAGCTCGAGGTGGACAAGCGCCAGGGCGTTTACGTGGCCCCGGCGGCCGGCCGAATCACACTGGGCGAGTTCTCACGCGAGTGGCTGGAGTCGAAGCACAAGTTGAAGCCCTCGACGCGCGCCCGGTACCGGATCGTGGTCGAGGGTGAGTTGGCGAAGTACGGACGCATCCCCCTCGGGGACATCACGCGACGGTGGGTTCGTGAGTGGGTAGTGGACCTGAGTGTCGACCTGGCCCCGGCGTCGGTGCATAAGACGGTCGGCGTGCTACGCCAGGTGCTGGCGATGGCAGTGGCCGAGAACCGGCTGGCGATCAATCCCGTGGACGGCGTGGAGCTGCCCACGGTGCAGGCGGTGGAGCAACGGTTCCTGACGCTGGAGCAACTGCACGCGCTCGCGGACGCGGCGGGGGAGCATCGGCCGCTGGTGTACGTGCTAGGGACATGCGGCATCCGATTCGGTGAGGCCGCGGAGCTTCGTTGGAAGGACGTCGATCTTGAGACCCTCAAGTTGAAGGTCACTCGGTCGGTGGCGTTGGTCGACGGCGAATTCGAGATCGGGCCGCCGAAGGGCGGCAAGGGCCGCACGGTGCCGCTGCCGGCGTTCGTGGCCGACCTTTTTCCCGGCGCCGGGAAAGTCGATGAGCTCGTGTTCCCGGACAGCCAGGGTGGGCATATGCGGGGCTCGAATGTGCGGCGCAGGTGGTGGGCCGACGCCATTGCCGCGGCGGGTATTCATCCGAAGCTGGTACGGAACGCAGCCGGGGATGACGAGACGGTGCACGACTTCAAGTTGCACGAGTTGCGGCACACGGCGGCGAGCTTGGCGATCTTGTCCGGCGCCAACATCAAGTCGGTGCAGAACATGTTGGGCCATGAGTCCGCGGCACTGACGCTGGACCGGTACGGACACCTGTACCCGTCCGACGTCGAAGCCGTTGGAATCGCGATAAATGACCTACTCACCGTGGGGATTACTCGAAAGTGTGTCCAAAGTGTGTCCGCGAACGAAGAAAGCGGCCCTGGCGAGTAGTGCCAGAACCGCTTTGACCTGCTTGTTTGTTTGTGGAGCCTAGGAGATTCGAACTCCTGACATCTGCCTTGCAAAGGCAGCGCTCTACCAACTGAGCTAAGGCCCCTCGACGAGGTCCGATTGAATGGAGTGCCAGACCTCCGCGCCATGCCGGGTCCGCCAAACAAAGCCGGCTGCGATCGCGACCATGGCACCGAGCACCAGCAGAACCAATCTCACGGTGCACCCTTCCGGTGGGGGAGTCGGTGATACCGACTTCCGTGGGCCTAGGAGGACTCGAACCTCCGACCTCTTCGTTATCAGCGAAGCGCTCTAACCGCCTGAGCTATAGGCCCGAAAGTGGCCTTGCGGCCGAGCGATGAGATTACCGTATGGGTACCTCTGCGCCCAAAACGCGACGTCAGTCGCGGTCCGCGAGCGTCACCTCGACGCCGCCGACCAGATCGGTGGTCAGGTTGTAGACGAACGCCGCCGCCGTGGCCATGGCCGTCAGCAGCACGATGTTGACCAAACCGATCAGGGTCGCGCCGCCGAAAATCGTACTGGCAGAAACCAATTCGCCGCCGCTGCCGCCACCGCTGGTGAGCAGATCACCGACGTTGCTGTTGAGCTTGCTCCACACCCCCATGCCGCCCAGGACGAGGTACAGGAACGCGACGGCGATCATCCAGACGAAGAACAACGCCACCGACAGCACCAGCGAGACCTTCAGCACACTCCACGGGTCGACGCGGCGCACCTGCATGCTGGCCCGCACGGGGCCGTCCTGCCGGGCACCCGCACGGCTGCGCGGCGCTGCCGAACGTGCGGGGGCCGGCGACACCGTGGCGACGGTGCTCCGGGGCTCCCGCGGCTCGCCCGCGCGGCGCTGCGGCTGGCGGGACAGGTCCGGGATCTCGCTGGCGTAGGCGGCCTCGGGCCGGGTTTCCGTCCGGACGGTCTCAGCCGTCCGGACCGGCTTCGGCGGCACATTGCCCTGCGGAGTGACCGCCGGGGACGACGGGGCAGCCGGCACCGGGGGGACCGGCGGCGTGTCAGGAGTGATGGCCGGCGTGATGGTCGTCTCCGCCTCGGACGGCGAACTGCTGGACAACCCCGATCCCGATCCACTGCCGCTGACGAAGCGGTTCAGCCGCTCGTCGAGGCTCTGTCCACCGGCCGCGGGAGCGTCCGCCTGGGCCCCACCGCGGGTCCGCTGCCAGGGCGGGGTGTCCCCGCTCTGGTCGGCCGCGTGGGCGCCGCCACCCGATCCGGTGGCGGGCCCGTTGTTGCTCGCGGGTCCGTCACCGGTACGGGTGTATCCCGGCTCGTTCGGGGAACTCACCTGGCGGCTCCTTCAATCAGGGCGGCTGGGGACAGTCGCAGCACTACGTTTCGTCGGTCTCGGTCTCGGTCGCGGTGTCGACGACCTCGGTGTCGGTTTCGTCGCCACCTTCGGCCTCTTCGGCGTTGCGCGCGACGGCAATCAGTGTGTCGCCCTCACCCAGGTTCATCAACCGCACACCCTTGGTCTGCCGTCCGGCCTTGCGCACCTGACGTGCCGCGGTCCGGATGACACCACCGCCGGAAGTGATGGCGTACAGCTCGGTGTCGTCATCGACGATCAACGCACCGACCAGACTGCCACGCTTGGGGTCGTACTGGATCGTGAGGATGCCCTTGCCGCCGCGGCCCTGTGCCGTGTACTCGTCGATGGCCGTCCGCTTGGCGTAACCGCCCGCGGTCGCGACCAACAGGTAGGTGTCCGGCACCACGACGTTGAGCGACAGCAATCGGTCGTCTTCGTTGAACCGCATGCCTTGCACACCGGAGGTGGCGCGGCCCATCGGGCGCAGCGCCTCATCGGTCGCGGAGAACCGGATGGACTGGCCGTTGGCGGACACCAGCAGCAGGTCCTCTTCGGCGGAGCACAGCACGGCGCCGACCAGTTCGTCGCCGTCGCGCAGGTTGATCGCAACGATGCCGCCCGAGCGGTTCGAGTCGAAGTCGGCCAGCTTGGACTTCTTCACCAGACCATTGCGGGTGGCGAGCACCAGGTAGGGCGCGTCCTCGTAGCTCTTGATCTGGATGACCTGAGCGATGCGCTCTTCCGGCTGGAAGGCCAGCAGGTTCGCCACGTGCTGGCCGCGCGCGGTCCGCGAGGCCTCGGGCAGGTCGTACGCCTTGGCCCGGTACACCCGGCCCTGCGTGGTGAAGAACAGGATCCAGTCGTGCGTCGAGCACACGAAGAAGTGGTTGACGATGTCGTCCTGCTTGAGCCCTGCGCCCTGCACGCCCTTACCGCCGCGCTTCTGGCTGCGGTAGAGGTCGGTCTTGGTGCGCTTGGCGTAGCCGGTCTCGGTGATGGTGACGACGACGTCCTCGCGCTGGATGAGGTCCTCGTCGGTGACGTCACCGTCGGCCGCGATGATGCGGGTACGACGGTCGTCGCCGTACTTGTCGGCGAGCTCCTTGAGCTCGTCGTGGACGATGGCGCGCTGCCGCTCGGGCTTGGCCAGGATGTCCTCGAGGTCCGCGATCTCGGCTTCGATCTTGGCCAGGTCGTCGACGATGCGCTGCCGTTCCAGGGCGGCCAGACGACGCAGCTGCATGTCGAGGATGGCCTGGGCCTGGATCTCGTCGACCTCGAGCAGCTCCATCAAGCCGGTCCGGGCCGCATCGGCGTTGGCCGACGCACGGATCAGCGCGATGACTTCATCAAGGGCGTCAAGGGCTTTCACCAGGCCGCGCAAGATGTGGGCGCGCTCGTTGGCCTTGCGCAACCGGTACCGCGTGCGGCGGATGATGACGTCGAGCTGGTGCGCGACGTAGTACCGGATCATCTGGTCCAGCCGCAGGGTGCGCGGCACGCCGTCGACGATCGACAGCATGTTGGCACCGAAGCTGGTCTGCAGCTGGGTGTGCTTGTAGAGGTTGTTCAGCACCACCTTGGCGACGGCGTCACGCTTGAGGTCGACGACGATGCGCAGACCCACGCGGTCACTGGACTGGTCCTCGATGTTGGAGATGCCGGCGATCCGGCCGTCGCGCACCTGCTCGGCGATCGAGGTGATGAAGTTGTCGTGGTTGACCTGGTACGGCAGCTCGGTGATGACGAGCGAGGTGCGGCCCTTGGCGTCTTCCTCGATCTCGACGACACCGCGCATGCGCACCGAGCCGCGGCCGGTGCGGTAGGTGTCGGAGATGCCCTGCGTCCCGACGATCAGGCCGTGGGTCGGGAAGTCCGGACCCTTGACCCGCTCCATCACCGCTTCGAGGGTGGTCTCCTCGTCGGCTTCGTGGTTCTCCAGGCACCAGTACACGGCCTCGGCGAGTTCGCGCAGGTTGTGCGGCGGGATGTTGGTGGCCATACCGACGGCGATACCGCCGGAGCCGTTGGCCAGCAGGTTCGGGAACCGGCTGGGCAGGACGGTCGGCTCTTGGACGCGGCCGTCGTAGTTGGGGATGAAATCGACTGTCTCCTCGTCGATTTCGCGCAGCATTTCCATCGCCAGCGGGGTGAGCCGGGCCTCGGTGTAACGCATGGCAGCGGCGGGGTCGTTACCCGGCGAACCGAAGTTGCCCTGGCCGTCGACCAACGGGTAGCGCAGCGACCACGGCTGGGCCATACGGACCAGGGTGTCGTAGATCGACGAGTCACCGTGCGGGTGGTAATTACCCATGGTCTCGGCGACCGAGCGTGCCGACTTGGCGTGCGAGCGGTCCGGCCGGAATCCCGAGTCGTACATGGCGTAGAGCACCCGTCGGTGCACCGGCTTGAGGCCGTCGCGGACTTCGGGGAGCGCGCGGCCGACGATGACGCTCATGGCGTAATCGATGTAGCTGCGCTGCATCTCCTGCTGGATGTCAACCGGTTCGATGCGGTCGCCCTCGGGCGGCATGGTGTCGGTCATCGGGTTCCTTCTGCGGATTGTTTCACGTTAAACATTGCTTTTTCGGTGGTCGCCGGGACCGGACTCACAGCGCTTCGGCGTGCGATGGTGGCTAAACATCAAGGAAACGAACATCTTTCGCGTTCCGGGTGATGAAGCTGCGCCGCGCTTCGACGTCCTCGCCCATCAGGATCGAGAACAGTTCGTCGGCGGCCGCGGCGTCATCGAGCGTGACCTGACGCAGGACGCGGACGGACGGATCCATCGTGGTCTCCCACAGTTCCTTGGCGTCCATCTCACCCAGACCCTTGTAGCGCTGGATTCCGTCATCGGTGTTGATGCGCTTGCCGGCCTTCTTGCCGGCCTCGAGCAGGCCGTCGCGCTCGCGGTCCGAGTAGGCGAATTCCGGTTCGCTGCGTTGCCATTTCAGCTTGTACAGCGGCGGCTGCGCCAGGAAGATGTGGCCGTTTTCCACCAGCGGCTTCATGAACCGGAACAACAAGGTGAGCAGCAGCGTCGAGATGTGCTGGCCGTCGACGTCGGCGTCGGCCATCAGCACGATCTTGTGATACCGCAGCTTCGACAGGTCGAACTCGTCGTGGATACCGGTGCCCAGCGCCGTGATGATGGCCTGGACTTCGTTGTTCTTCAGCACGCGGTCGATGCGGGCCTTCTCGACGTTGATGATCTTGCCGCGCAGCGGCAGGATCGCCTGGAACATCGAGTCGCGACCACTCTTGGCCGAGCCACCGGCCGAATCACCCTCCACCACATACAGTTCCGACTTCGTCGGGTCGGTGGAGCGGCAGTCGGCAAGCTTGCCCGGTAGACCACCGATGTCGGTCGCGCTCTTGCGGCGCACCAGCTCACGCGCCTTACGGGCGGCGACACGGGCCTGCGCCGACGAAACCGCCTTGTTGACAACCGTTTTGGCTTCGGCGGGGTTGGCCTCGAACCAGTGGGTCAGCTG
The DNA here is from genome assembly GCF_046250085.1 of Mycobacterium sp. SMC-16. Taxonomy (NCBI): domain Bacteria; kingdom Bacillati; phylum Actinomycetota; class Actinomycetes; order Mycobacteriales; family Mycobacteriaceae; genus Mycobacterium; species Mycobacterium sp. SMC-16. Next base: position 7,395 of record NZ_CP176427.1, on the reverse strand, counting down.
TTCGTTGCAGATCTTCTGCACGAACGACTTGACCTCGGTGTTGCCCAGCTTGGTCTTGGTCTGGCCCTCGAACTGGGGCTGGTGGACCTTCACCGAGACGACGGCCGCCAGACCTTCCCGGATGTCATCGCCGGTGAGGTTGGCTTCCTTCTCCTTCAGCAGCTTCTTGTCGCGCGCGTACTTGTTGACGACCGTGGTCAGCGCGGCGCGGAAACCTTCTTCGTGGGTACCACCTTCGTGCGTGTTGATGGTGTTCGCGAAGGTGTGCACCGACTCCGAGTAGCCGGCGTTCCACTGCATGGCGATCTCGACCTCGTGGCCGTCACCCTTGCCACCGAAATCGATGATGCTCTGCTGGATGGCGCTCTTGGTCCGGTTGATGTGCTTGACGAAGTCGACCAGACCGTCGGGGTAGTGGAAGACCCGGTGCTTCACCTTCTGCGGGGCCGCGGCTTCGGCGGCCTGTTCCTCAGCGGACTTGGGCGCTTCGGCATGGTCGCTGACGACCTCGTCGACGACCGCGGCCGGGGCGACGCGCTCGTCGGTCAGCTCGATGGTCAGGCCCTTGTTCAGGAATGCCATCTCCTGCAGGCGGCGGGCGATGGTCTCGAAGTCGTAGACCGTCGTCTCGAAGATGTCCGGGTCGGCCCAGAAGCGGATGGTCGTACCGGTCTTCTTGGACGGCTCGCCCTTGCGCAGTGTGCCGGGGACGGACTTGTCATAGGTCTGGTGCCATTCGAAGCCGTCCTTGTGGATGTCGGCCTCGAGCCGCGTCGACAGGGCGTTCACGACCGAGACGCCGACACCGTGCAGACCACCGGACACCTGGTAGGCGCCCTCTTCGAACTTGCCGCCGGCGTGCAGCACCGTCATGACGACGTCGACGGTCGGGATACCGGTGGCGTGCATCGCGACGGGGATACCGCGGCCGTCGTCGGTGACCTGGACACCGCCGTCCTCGAGGATGCGGACGTCGACCTTGGTCGCGAAACCGGCCATCGCCTCGTCGACCGCGTTGTCCACAACTTCCCAGATCAGGTGGTGCAGACCGCGCTCGCCGGTGGAACCGATGTACATACCGGGACGCTTGCGGACCGCTTCCAGACCTTCGAGGACCTTGATCGAATCGGCACCGTACTCAGCCGGCGCATCCTTCTTTTGGGCAGCCACGTCGGACGCGTCTCCTTGGGGTTCGCGGGGGCGGTGAGGACACCGCTCTCAGATCTGTCGACAGTCTACCGGTAGGACCCGGCGGCACTGACTTTCTGACAGCGTTTTGACACGTCTGTCCGCGCCGTGCGGGGAATTTCTCGGGTGATGTCGCGTCCGGACGCTCCAGGGGCGTCATCTGAGACTCATCGGCGCGCTGAGCGACGCCCGCAACCGGCCTCAGCCGAAGGTGTCGCGCGGTCCGCGGGCGCCGAAATTCCGCGGGCCTTTCTGCCACGTCGGGCCCGACGGCCCCAGGATCTTCAGCGACGTGACGACCCCGTCACCGACCGACGCTGCGATCTTCGCCAAGATCTGCGACTGCACCATGCGCAGTTGCGTCGCCCAGGCCGTCGACTCGGCGGTCACCGTCAGGACGCCGTCGCGCAACGATGTGGGGGAGGCGTGCTCCGCGATCTGCTCGCCGACCACCGTCGACCACTGACCGAACACCGATCCTTCGGCCATCCGGCCGGACCACCCGCGGTTGCGGGCCAGATCCATGGTCGCCGAGCCCAGCAACTGGGGGTCCCGGCGGTCGGGCCCCGGCCCGGACCAGGTACGCCGGCCACCGCCACGCTTGGCCTTGGACACCGGGGCGCTGCGGCCGCGACCGACATCTTTTCCTTGGCTGCGGGCGGCGCCGCGGGCTTCCTCCAACGTGCGGCGCACCAGATCCATGCCCTTGAGATGCGCGAGATGCGCTGGCGGGAAAGCACTTTCCGGCAGGTCGGGCTGCGCAGCATCGGCTGCCCGATCCGGTTGATCGGCTGGGCCAACCTCGCTCATGCGTCCACCACCGAAATCCGCCCGCCGTCGTCGTCGCGCATCACCACATTGACCCGGGTGCCGTCCCAGTCCTGGGGAATGTCGTCAGGCACCGCCGCGGTGACCAAAACCTGCTCCGCCGATTGTGCCACGTCGGCCAGCGCCCGCCGGCGTGCCGAATCGAGTTCGGCAAACACGTCATCGAGGAGCAGCACCGGGTCTGTGCCGTCGGTCCGCAGTAGTTCGTACGCACCCAGGCGCAGCGCCAGCGCCATCGACCACGATTCGCCGTGGCTGGCAAAACCTTTCGCGAGCTGGTCACCGAGGCGCAGTTCGAGGTCATCACGGTGTGGGCCGACGAGGCAGACACCGCGCTCGAGTTCCGCCGAGCGGCGCCGGGCCAGTTCGTCCAGTAGTGCGGTCTCGTAGGCCGCAACATCGACCGATCCGGTGCCGGCCTGTTCTTCCACGGCCTCGACCGAACTGCGGTAGCGCACCGATGCGGGCCGCGACGCGGGCGCCAGCAGGTGGTAGGCCTTCGTGATCTCCGGATGCAGCTCGTTGATCAGGTTCACGCGGGCGGCGATGAGCTCTGCGCCGTGGCTCGCCAGGTGACCGTCCCAGACGTCGAGGGTTTCGAGCGCACCCGCGTCGCCTCCACGAAAACGACTGGCGCCCGCGGACTTCAGCAGCGCGGTGCGCTGACGCACCACTTTCTCGTAATCCGCACGCACGCCGCCCAGCCGGGGCCGCCGGGTGCTCGCCAGTTCGTCGAGGTAGCGCCGGCGTTCCCCGGGATCCCCACGCACCAACGACAAATCCTCGGGGGCGAACAACACCGCCCGAAGGGCGCCGAGAATTTCGCGCGCCGACCGGACGGGGGAGCGGTTGAGCCGAGCCTTGTTGGCCCGTCCGGCGGTGATGTCGAGATCCACCGCCAGTTCGCGGCCGTCGTTGACGACGATGGTGGACACGACGGCGCGGTCACATCCGGACCGGATGAGCGGGGCGTCCGAGGCGACACGGTGGGAACCGAGCGTGGCGGTGTACCACAGCGCCTCGACGATATTGGTCTTGCCGAAACCGTTCTGGCCGACGAACACGGTCCGACCCGGCGCCAATTCCAGGTCGAGCCGCGGCCACGACCGGAAGTCGGTCAGACTGAGCTGTCGAACAAACACCTAACCCGACTTACTGACCCTCTGCACGGCGTGCCCACCGAACTGATTACGAAGTGCTGCAACGGCTTTCATCGTCGGCGAGTCCTCCTGCCGGGACAGGAACCGGGCGAACAGCGAGGCCGCGATACCGGGCACCGGGACCCGCAGCCGGATCGCTTCCTCGACCGTCCACCGGCCTTCACCGGAATCCTCGGTGTACCCGCTGATATCGGCCAGCTCGGGGTCTTCCTTCAGCGCCTTGGCCAGCAGCTGCTGCAACCAGGACCGCACGACGGTGCCGTTGGTCCAGGCTTGATAGACCGCTTGCGGGCTCTTGATCAGCGGCTCGGCGGCCAGCATCTCGTAGCCCTCGCCGTAGGCGGTCATCAACGCGTACTCCACACCGTTGTGCACCATCTTGGCGAAATGGCCGGCACCGACCGGGCCCGCGTGGACGAAACCGTCGGCGATATCTCCCTCGGGCCGCAACGTGTCGAAGATCGGCATGACGCGCGCGACGTCGTCGTCGCTGCCGCCGACCATCAGGCCGTAGCCTTCGGTCAGGCCCCAGACGCCACCGGACACGCCGGCATCGATGAAGCCGATTCCCTTGTCTGCCAACAGCTTTGCGTGTACAGCGTCTTCGGTGTAGCGGGAGTTGCCACCGTCGATCACCAGGTCGCCGGAGTTGAGCACGCCGGCGAGATCCTCGATGGTCTCGCGGGTGATCTCACCCGAGGGCACCATGACCCACACCACGCGCGGGGCCTCGAGTTGCTCGGCGAGCGCAGCGAGCGACGGGACGTCGCTGACTTCCGGTCTCGGGTCGTACCCGACGACCTCGTGGCCGCCACCGCGCAGACGCTCGCGCATGTTGAAGCCCATTTTTCCGAGGCCGATCAACCCCAGTTGCATCAGTGCGTCCTCCGCTGTTCTGTTCCGGTCAGCCCGGCAGGCGCACCGGCATCAGCAAGTACACGTAGTCGGTGTCCCCGGCGGGGAACGGACCGGATCCCGAGTACTGATTCTCCCCGGCGGGCCGCAACACTGCAGGCTTGCTGGGTGTCGTAAACCCGAATGTCACGCGATCGGCATGCAACGAGCCCAGACCGTCGGTCAAGTAGGTGGGGTTGAACGCGATGGTCAGCGGCTCACCGTAGAACTCCACCGGCAGGTCTTCCTCGGCGCGGCCGACGTCGTCGGCGCCGGCCGACAGGCGCAGGATGTCGTCGGCGAACTCCATCCGGACCTGGGCGCCGCGATCGGCGACCAGCGCGACACGCTTGATGGCCTCGGCGAGCTCGGCGACACCGATGGTGGCGACCGCGGTGTGCTCGGCCGGCAGCAGCTGCCGGAATTTCGGGAACTCTGCGTCGAGCAGGCGCGTGGTGGTGCGCTTGCCATTGCTCCGGATACCCAGCATGCCGTCCTTGCCGACGGCCTGACCGGCACCCAGCGACAGGTGCACCTCGGTGCCGTCGGCGCCCGACTTGGCCGACTCGGCCAACGTCTTGGCCGGAACCAGCACGGCGGCTTCGAGATCCGGCACCGCCGAATTCCAGGTCAGCTCACGGACCGCGAGCCGGAATCGGTCGGTGGCGGCCAGCACGACCTTCTCACCCGAGATCTCGACGCGCACACCGGTGAGCATCGGCAGCGTGTCGTCGCGGCCGGCGGCGACGGCCACCTGACCGATGGCCTCGGCAAAGACGTTGGCGGGCACGATGCCGGTCTCATCCGGCAGCGCGGGCAGCGCCGGGTAGTCCTCGACCGCCATGGTGGGCAGCGAGAAGCGGGCGCTACCGCAGCTCAGCGCCACGCGGGTGCCTTCGACGCTGAGCTCCACCGGCTTGGCCGGCAGCGCGCGGGTGATGTCCGAGAGCAGCTTGCCAGACACCAAAACGCTTCCGGGAGAAGCGATTTCAGCCGCAACACGGACCTCGGCCGACACCTCGTAGTCGTAACCGGAGATGGTCAGACCGTCGTCGGAGCCGGTCAGCAGCACACCGGCCAGAACCGGGTTCAGGGGCCGGGACGGCAGGATCCGGGCGACCCATGCCACGGCGTCGGCGAAGTCTTCCCGAACGAGACGGAACTTCAAATCGGTCAGACCGGCTGTCGTCGCCACGTCCATAGCGTCCCTTCGCTGTAACCCCACCACGCTTGCCTGCCGGATCCAGTGGACGCAGGTCGCATGGGCGCTGGGCCCGTGCGTGTGCATCGGCGTTGGTTCCGGCTATCGAAGAACACCGTAGAGCGTTCTGCGTGAAGTTGAAAGCTAAACGATCAGCCCGGACAGCGCGTGACGGCCCCCGGAATCCCGTCGGGATCCGGTAGTCCACCGGGAGTTTCCCCAACAGACTGCTTTTAGAAGAAGATCTAGGGAGATCTAAAAGTATTAGTAATAGGGGTTGTGCACGCTGTGGATGGATGCACGGAGTTGCTGGTCGGGGCCTCACCGGCGGGATCCCGGCCTGTGAGCGGACTGTGCACGCGCCGTTAATCCAATCCGTGTATTTGTGGAGCGATCCGGCCATGTGGATTGTTCTGAGCAAAATCCCAGGGTTTGTCCCAAGTAATACACAGTGCTGTGCACACCCCCACGGTGTGACTGGAGGTGCTGCTGATGCCAAAAAATCTTTTTTGAGATTCGGGTCGGAGGGGCACAAATCACGCTGGATCCGGGGGATCCGCGGCTCGGGTACCCACTGTCGGTCCCGCCAAAACAACACCGGCCCGAGGCGATCACGCCTGCGGGCCGGTGTGGAAGAAGACAGTTTCAGTGCTTGGATCGCTGCCGGATCCGGGTGGTGAGCTCCTTGACGTGATCGAAAACCTCACGCCGCGAGGCCATTTCCTTCTTGATCTTGCGTTCGGCGTACATCACCGTGGTGTGGTCGCGGCCGAAGGCCTGCCCGATGCGGGGCAAGGACAAGTCTGTGAGCTCGCGGCAGAGATACATGGCGATCTGCCGGGAGAGGGCCACCGCGCGGGTCTTACCGGGCCCGCGCAGCTCCTCGACGGTGGTCTCGAAGTACTCGGCCGTGGCCGCCATGATCGTGGCAATGCTGATCTGGGTGGTGCCGGCGTCGGCGATGAGATCTCGCAGCACGATCTCGGCCAGAGACTTGTCGATCATCGTCTTGTTCAGCGACGCGAACGCCGTCACGCGGATCAGCGCACCCTCGAGCTCGCGGATGTTGCGATCGATGCGGCTGGCGATGAGTTCGAGCACGTCGTCCGGCACATCCAGGCGATCCATCTGCGCCTTCTTGCGCAGGATCGCGATGCGGGTCTCCAGCTCGGGCGGCTGAACATCGGTGATCAGACCCCACTCGAAGCGGGTCCGCAGCCGGTCCTCCAGTGTCGCAAGCTGTTTCGGCGGGCGGTCCGACGAGATGACGATCTGTTTGTTCGCGTTGTGCAGCGTATTGAAGGTATGGAAGAACTCTTCCTGAGTGCTTTCCTTGCCTTCGATGAACTGGATGTCGTCGACCAGCAGGACGTCGATGTCGCGGAAGCTGCGCTTGAACGATGCGGTGCGGTCGTCACGCAGCGAGTTGATGAAGTCGTTGGTGAACTGCTCGGTCGAGACGTACTTGACCCGCATGCCCGGGAACAGCTTCTGCGCGTAGTTACCGGCGGCGTGAAGCAGGTGGGTCTTGCCCAGTCCTGATTCACCCCAGATGAACAGCGGGTTGTAGGCCCGGGCCGGCGCTTCGGCGATGGCCAGCGTCGCGGCGTGCGCGAACCGGTTGGACGCGCCGATCACGAAGGTGTCGAAGGTGTAGCGCCGGTTGAGGCTCAGGTCGGCCGATTCGTCGGCGGGCGGCCGGTTGAAATACCGGGGCCAGGTCTCGTCGGCGCTGGACAGCTCTTCGGCGTCCTCGTCCAGGTCGTCGGCCGCGGTGACCGGCTCGGGGTCCGGAATCTCGGCGGTTTCTGCGGTCTCGGTGGCCGCCGGCCGTTCGTCGGTCTCCGGAACCGCGATGCGCACGCCCAGGTCGACACGCTGTCCGAGGTGCCGGCTGAGCGCGGCGATGATCGGTTCGCGCAGGTGGCGTTCAATTTCGTTCTGGACGAACTGAGTGGGGACCGACAGCAACGCGAAACCCTCGGTCAGCACCAGCGGCTGAACCATGCGCAACCAGGCTCGTTGTTGGGCGGTCAGCGTCGTGGTGCCGCCGAGGTCACCGTTGAGTTCGGCGACCACGCTTTTCCAGATGTCGGTGAACGATGAACTGGGGTTAGCGGTCAA